>NZ_JAMTCR010000010.1 GCF_024171945.1 Actinokineospora globicatena | reverse complement strand
AAAATGCTGTTGTTAGTTGAACGCCTTGGGATGGGCGGCCGTAGAGGGTGAGAGCCCCGTAAGCGAAAACATGGCATCTCTGGAGAGTGTTCCCAAGTAGCAGCGTACTCGTGAAATTCGCTGTGAATCTGGCGGGACCACCCGCTAAGCCTGAATACTTCCTGATGACCGATAGCGGACTAGTACCGTGAGGGAAAGATGAAAAGTACCCCGGGAGGGGAGTGAAAGAGTACCTGAAACCGTGTGCCTACAAGCCGTCAGAGCCTTGAGGGGTGATGGCGTGCCTTTTGAAGAATGAGCCTGCGAGTTAGTGCTACGTGGCGAGGTTAACCCGTGTGGGGTAGCCGTAGCGAAAGCGAGTCTGAATAGGGCGCTTGAGTCGCGTGGTCTAGACCCGAAGCGGAGTGATCTACCCATGGCCAGGGTGAAGCGACGGTAAGACGTCGTGGAGGCCCGAACCCACCAGGGTTGAAAACCTGGGGGATGAGCTGTGGGTAGGGGTGAAAGGCCAATCAAACTCCGTGATAGCTGGTTCTCCCCGAAATGCATTTAGGTGCAGCGTCGTGTGTTTCACCGCGGGGGTAGAGCACTGGATGGTCTAGGGGGCCTACAAGCTTACCGAAATCAACCAAACTCCGAATACCGTGGTGTGAGAGCGCGGCAGTGAGACTGCGGGCGATAAGGTTCGTAGTCGAGAGGGAAACAGCCCAGAACACCAGCTAAGGCCCCTAAGTGTGCGCTAAGTGGGAAAGGATGTGGGGTCGCCCAGACAACCAGGAGGTTGGCTTAGAAGCAGCCACCCTTGAAAGAGTGCGTAATAGCTCACTGGTCAAGTGGTCCTGCGCCGACAATGTAGCGGGGCTTAAGCGCACCGCCGAAGCTGTGTCACTCACACAATACATCGCCTTCACTCCTTGTGGGTGTTGGCCAGTGGTGTGGGTGGGTAGGGGAGCGTCGTGCAGCCGGGGAAGCGGCGGAGTGATCCAGTCGTGGAGGCTGTGCGAGTGAGAATGCAGGCATGAGTAGCGATAGGCGAGTGAGAATCTCGTCCGCCGAATGACCAAGGGTTCCTGGGCCAGGCTGTTCCGCCCAGGGTAAGTCGGGACCTAAGGCGAGGCCGACAGGCGTAGTCGATGGACAACGGGTTGATATTCCCGTACCCGTGTGGACGCGTCCCTGGTGAGGTCGGTGATACTAACCGCCCAAAGCCCGTGAGACCTTCGGGTCGAGTGGGTGGAGCGCGGGATCTGATCCGGTAGTAGCCAAGCGATGGGGTGACGCAGGAGGGTAGCTCCGCCAGCTGTTGGTGTCTGGTGTAAGCGTGTGGCCCGAGCGATAGGTAAATCCGTTGCTCATATAGGGTGAGGCGTGATGCATAGCCGATTGAGGCGAAGTAGAGTGATCCCATGCTGCCGAGAAAAGCCTCTAGCGAGTGTCCGTGCGGCCCGTACCCCAAACCGACACAGGTGGTCAGGTAGAGTATACCGAGGCGTTCGGGTGAACTGTGGTCAAGGAACTCGGCAAAATGCCCCCGTAACTTCGGGAGAAGGGGGGCCGTAGCACTTGAAGCTCTTCGCGAGCTAGGGTGAGGCGGCCGCAGAGACCAGCGAGAAGCGACTGTTTACTAAAAACACAGGTCCGTGCGAAGTCGCAAGACGATGTATACGGACTGACGCCTGCCCGGTGCTGGAACGTTAAGAGGACGGGTTAGTGCGTAAGCGCGAAGCTCAGAATTTAAGCGCCAGTAAACGGCGGTGGTAACTATAACCATCCTAAGGTAGCGAAATTCCTTGTCGGGTAAGTTCCGACCTGCACGAATGGCGTAACGACTTCTCGACTGTCTCGACCACAGGCCCGGCGAAATTGCACTACGAGTAAAGATGCTCGTTACGCGCGGCAGGACGGAAAGACCCCGGGACCTTTACTATAGCTTGGTATTGGTGCTTGGTTCGGTTTGTGTAGGATAGGTGGGAGACTGTGAAGCGCTCACGCCAGTGGGTGTGGAGTCATTGTTGAAATACCACTCTGATCGTACTGAGTGTCTAACTTCGGACCGTGATCCGGTTCAGGGACAGTGCCTGGTGGGTAGTTTAACTGGGGCGGTTGCCTCCCAAAGGGTAACGGAGGCGCCCAAAGGTTCCCTCAGCCTGGTTGGCAATCAGGTGTTGAGTGCAAGTGCACAAGGGGGCTTGACTGTGAGACTGACAGGTCGAGCAGGGACGAAAGTCGGGACTAGTGATCCGGCCATGGCTTGTGGAAGCGTGGTCGCTCAACGGATAAAAGGTACCCCGGGGATAACAGGCTGATCTTGCCCAAGAGTCCATATCGACGGCATGGTTTGGCACCTCGATGTCGGCTCGTCGCATCCTGGGGCTGGAGTAGGTCCCAAGGGTTGGGCTGTTCGCCCATTAAAGCGGTACGCGAGCTGGGTTTAGAACGTCGTGAGACAGTTCGGTCCCTATCCGCCGCGCGCGTTGGAGACTTGAGGAAGGCTGTCCCTAGTACGAGAGGACCGGGACGGACGAACCTCTGGTGTGCCAGTTGTCCTGCCAAGGGCATGGCTGGTTGGCTACGTTCGGAAGGGATAACCGCTGAAGGCATCTAAGCGGGAAGCTCGTTCCAAGATGAGGTCTCCCTCCACCTTTGAGTGGTTAAGGCTCCCAGTAGACGACTGGGTTGATAGGCTGGAGATGGAAGCCTCGTGAGGGGTGGAGTCGACCGGTACTAATAGGCCGAGGGCTTACAACAAAGAAGCTACGCATCCACTGTACGGTGTCTGAGACACCAACCACTCCA
>NZ_JAMTCR010000009.1 GCF_024171945.1 Actinokineospora globicatena | reverse complement strand
GCCTCCGCTGCGCTGCGGTAGACGCCTCGGCTGCGCCATCGGATTGACGCGAGAATGCGAAGAGCTCGATGAGGGTTATGCGGGTTATTCAGGCGTGATGTGGTTGCGGTTGGGTTCTGGGTAGCGCAACAGCCCCTGTCGGTAAGATCGTTTTCCTACCACGGAAGACGTCGACCGATAGAGGCTGTTGCGTGTCGCAGAATATCACCGGGTTGTCGGATGCCCAGGTGCGGGAGTTGGGTGCGGTGTTCGCCGCGAGGGTGGCATGGGATCCGCGGCGGCGGTTCACGCCGGCGGGGGCGGTGATACTGGCGTTGGAGTTCTGGCGGACCAATGCCGCCCAGGCGGTGTTGGCGAAGTTCTACCGGGTGCACCAGAGCACGATCTCCCGCACGATCACGCTGGTCACCAGGGTGCTGGCCGCCGAATTGGAGCGGATCGATCCGCCGGTCACCTCGGTGCCGGACACGGCGTTGATCGTGGACGGCACCCTGGTCCCGACCGGGAACAGGCGCAATGTCGAGGGCACCCGCTCGGGCCATCGCCGCAGGCACGGCATGAACGTGCACGTGGTGTCGGACCTGGCGGGCAGGATCCTGACCGCCTCGGACCCGTTGCCCGGCGGTACGTCGGACCTGACCGCGTTCCGGACTTGGTCGTTGGCGTCGCAGTTGGATCAGGACCAGACGTTGGCGGACAAGGCCTATCAAGGGAGCGGGATGCTCACCCCTTACAAGAAACCTGCCCGCAAAGATTTCCACGACCCGGACATGCGGGTGTTCAACACACAACTCGCCGCGGTCCGCTCCGCCGTCGAACGCTGCATCGCCCACCTCAAGAACTGGAAGATCCTCGCCACCGGCTACCGCGGCCGCATTACCGATCTCCCCCGACTCCTCGCGCTACTGGTCCGATTGGAACGACTCCGCCTGACCTGGTGAACCACCTTCAGCGCATAACCCTCGATGGGGCGAACTTGTTTTGCGCGGGGCCCCTACGACACCCGTGGCAGGACCGCAAAGCAGGGGCCGAAAAGCATGGCCCTGTCCGCTACCGACGCTACGGGCACCGTCCCCCCACACAAAACAAGTCCACCCCATCGAGCCGGCCTGAGCCGCCGGAGGCTTCTCGGACAGTGGCCCAACGTAGGGTTGGGGTTGACTGACGGGAGTTGTTGTGGGGCAGAGACGTTCGCGGTATTCGCCGGAGTTCCGGGAGGCGGCTGCGAAGGAGGTGGTCGAGCGGTCGCGGTCGATCGCTGATGTTGCTCGGGATTTGGGGGTGTTGGAGCAGACTCTCGGTCACTGGGTTAAAAAGTATCGCGAGGTTCACGCGGCCGGCGAGGAAGAGTTGTCGGTGTCGGATCGCGCGCGGTTGAAGGAACTGGAACGGCGTGTCCGGGAATTGGAGCAGGAGAACGAGTTCCTGGGAAAATCGGCGGCCTTCTTCGCGAAGAAGTTCCGGTGACGGAGAAGTATGCGTTCATCGAATCGGAAGAAGGCAGTTATCCTGTCGTTCGCATGTGTCGGTGGTCGAGGGTGTCGCGGTCGGGCTACTATGATTGGAAAGACCGTCCACAATCGGCGACGGCTTCGCGTCGTGAGTTGCTTGCCGAGCGGGTGAGGTTCGCGTTCGACTATTCCGACGGTACTTATGGTTACCGCGTATCCATGCGCAATTGGAACGCTGGGGCACCTCGGTGGATCCGGAGACGGTCCGGGGGATCATGCGTGAGCTGGGGTTGGTGGCATGTCAGCCGCGCCCGTTCCGGCCGGTCACGACTGTCGCCGCGGACGCCGGAACCCTGCCTGACCTGGTGGCCGGGGACTTTGACGCGGACCGACCGGGCGTGAAGCTGGTCGGTGACATCACCTATGTCCGCACCGAGGAAGGCTGGTTGTACCTCGCGACAGTCCTGGATTGTTTCTCCAAGAAAGTCGTCGGATACGCGATGGCCGACCACATGCGAACCGAACTCGTCGTCGACGCTCTCCGCATGGCGGCCGGCAATGTCGCCGTCGTCCCGGACAGCACGCTGTTTCACTCCGATCGTGGTACGCAGTATGTGTCCGCGGAGTTCGCGGCCGCGGCCGGGGATTTGAAGATTTCACGCTCGGTCGGACGTACCGGGATATGTTACGACAACGCGTGGGCGGAGTCTTTCAACGGCACCCTGAAGAACGAGCGTGTTCACCGCGTGCATTATCCCACCAGAGAGCACGCCCGGGAAGACATCGCCCGCTATATCGAGTTGCGTTACAATCAGATCCGGCTTCATTCCGCACTTGGCTACCGAACGCCGAATGAAGTAGAGTCCGACTGGTTCGACCAGAACCGGGCAGCCTGAGAAGCCCAAAACTCACTGTCCGAGATCTCTCCAGCAGCTCAGCCTGGCACCAGCGCCTTCGTGGAGCGCGGGGCGGCCAACGTCGTCAGCGGGCGGTCGTGGGCCAACGTCGTCGGCGGGCGGTGGTGGGCCAACGTCGTCGGCGGCCTGTCTTGGGCCAACGTCGTTTGGCGGGTGACTCGGGGCCAACGTCGGCGGCGGGTGGCAGGGGCAAGGTGGGCGGGGTTTTGGCCAGTCGTCGGTGGTGGGCTGGGGCTGGCGTGGGGACTTGGTGGAGCGCGGGGTAGCCATGCCACTAGGACTAGGTGGTGCGGGGGCAGCCAAGGCGGGTGGCTTGGAGGCGACGTTGTCGGCGGGCGGTCTTGGGGCAATGCGGCTAGATCGGGCAGCGGGCCTGCGATGTCCCGTGTGTGGTGTTCACCAGAGGGGTTGGCCGTGGGTGATGGTGGCGGCGATGGCTGTGGCGACAATGGGGATCTCGGCGATGCGGTTTGGGGGGACGGTGTGGGGGTCGTCGGCGAGTACTACTAGGTCGGCCAGTTTGCCCTCAGATAGGGAGCCGACGGCGTGGGTCATGTGGCAGGCGTGGGCTGCGGTGGTGGTGTAGGCGCGGAGGGCTTCGGGGACGGTGATTGCTTCGGTTGGGCCTACCTCGGCGCCGGTGTGGGTTTGGCGGGTGACCATGAATTGGATCGCGCGCAGTGGTGCGCCGTTGGTTACCGGGCGGTCGGAGCTGGCGACGAGGTTGACGCCGTGGTCCAGGAACGCTCGGCCTCGGTAGAGCCATCCCGCGCGGTCTGGGCCCATGATGGCGGCGTAGTCGTCGCCGTAGTAGTAGAGGAATGAGGGTTGGACGACCGCGCTGATGCCTAGGGCCGCGAATCGGGCCAGTTGGTCGGGGCGGACGGCGCCCGCGTGTTCGATTCGGTGGCGGGTGTCTTCGCGGGGGTAGCGGCGCATGGCGTCGGCGATGGTGTCGAGTGCCAGGTCGACGGCGCGGTCGCCGATGGCGTGGACCGCGAGTTGCCAGCCCGCGCGGTGACCGTCGATGATGTGGCGCTTGATCTCGTCGGGGTCGCCGTACCACTGTCCACTGTGGTCGGATCCCACGTAGGGCGCCGTCATCGCCGCTGTTCTGGCCATCATGCCGCCGTCGACGAAGATCTTGAGGGCGCTGATGCCGAGGCGGTCGCCGCCGAAGCCGGTGTTCATGCCCAGGTCCATGCCCCGGGGCAGGTCGTCACCGGCGTGTGCGCCCTGGTCGCGCAGCAGGGATGCGGCGACCATGAGGCGCACCCGCAGCGGGAGGTCGGCGCGCTGGTACGCGGCGAGTTCCACCGGGCTGTGGCTGATCAGACCCCCACCGATGCCCGCCTCGGCGACGGTGGTGACGCCCTCCGCGAGACAGGTCGACGCGGCGGTGCGGATGGCGGCGACCATCTCGTCCAGCGAGTACGGCTGGCGCAGGGCGCGCGCGGCCTCCATGCCCGCCTCGGCGAGGAACCCGTCGTGGTGCTCCACACCGGCGGGCAAGTCGGCCAGGACCGAGCGGTTGACCACGCACGCGTGCCCGGAGTCGTGCAGCAGCAACACCTTCCGCCCCCGCGCGACGCTCTCCAGCTCGTCGGCGGTGATGTGCCTGCCCAGCGCCCGCTGGTCGTAGCCGACCACGTCGAGCCACTCCCCCGGCGCGCCCGGGGCCTGGTCGATCGCGGCGAGCACGGCGTCGATCCGCTCGCAGGGCGCGACCGACAGCGCGTTCGCGCGCAGCCCGGCCCAGACCAGGTGCACGTGCGCGTCGATGAACCCCGGGAGCACCGTCGCACCCCCGAGGTCGACCACCCGCCGCGCGGGCAGCCCGTCGACCTGCTCGTCCAACCCGACGATCCGACCCCGCCAGATCCCGAGCCGACTGGCCACCGGCCGAGCCGGGTCCATCGTGTGGAACACCGCGTCACGCAAGAGGAGATCGAGCATGCCTCCACCCTAGGCGGAAACACGGCACCCCAGCAGGCAACTGCCGCTGGGGTCACCGCAAAGCGCGACCTACGCGAGGACTGTTGCTGGGGTCACCACCAGGTTGAGCGCGGTGGTGGCGGTGGCGAGGACCTCGTCGAGTTCCGCCCTGGTTGGCGCGTGCACCACCAGCCAGCCGAGTTTGCGGCCCGCTTCGGTGAAGGGCAGGACCACGTCGCCCGGGGTCGCGAACACGTCGGCGTCGCTGACGCCGGGTAGGGCGCGGACGGCGGTCAGGTCGCCGACCGACTGGAGTTCGCCCTCGACCTCCAGCGGGGAAGTCAGCACCTGCAGCCGAGCCACCTCGGAGCGGTCGGATGCCAGCTCGACGGGTTCGCCGATCGCCAGGGACACCAGCGCCTGCACGCAGTCGACCCCGGCCACCGCGTGCGCCAATCGGGGGAAACCGTTGCCGGACATGCGGGCGCCGACCTCGAGCACGTACCGGGTGCCGTCGTCGGCGACGATCACGTCGAAGTTGGCCGGGCCGTCGGTCAGGCCCATCGCCAGGCACAGCGCGTGCGCGTCGGCGAGCAGGGCCTTCTCGACCACCGGGTCCAGGTCGGCCGGTGCGACGTGGCCGCCGATGAGGAAGCGCGGACCCGGCACGATGTGCTTCTCGGTGATCAGCGCGAACGCCAGCTCACCGCGGTGCAGGAACGTGTTGACCGTGTAGTCCTTGCCCAGCAGCAGCTTCTCGACGATGACCTGCCCGCTCGGCGAGTTCACCGCCGCGTTGTGCAGCGCCGCGTCCAATTCGGACGGTTCGTCGACCCGGAGCACGCCGCGGCAGCCCGACGCGTCGGTCGGCTTCACCACCACGGGCAACCCGAACCCGGACGCCGAGGTCGCGAGGTCGGCGAGGTCGTGCGACTGCGCCCACTGGTAGACCGGGACCCCGACCGAGGCGGCCAGGGCATGGAAGGCCGACTTGTCCATCGACACCGCCGCGGCCGAGGCCGGGTAGCGCCACGGGGTGGCGAAGTGCTCGGAGAGCCGGTGCCACGACTCCAGACAGGTGTCCGCCGCCGTCGACACGACCCCAGCGATCTCCTGACCCACCAAGGCTTCCGCGATCGCCTCATGGTCCGTTGTGGACAACTTGAGGAACCGGTCGGCCAACGCGATGCCCGGACGGTCGGCCCGCATGTCCACCGCGATGGTGGGCAGGCCGCGGCGCCGGGCCTCGCGGTAGAGCACGACCTGCTCCTCGCCCGCTCCGAGGACCAGCAGGGCGGGGGTCATGAAGCCACCTCGAGGGTTGACCGCCGCGAGGGCGGCGCGACGGTGGACGCGCCCCGGTCGAGCAGGTCGTCGTCCGCGACGGGGAAGTTGGCTTCCCGGATGTAGTAGATCCGCCTGGTCCGCACGTCGAGCATCCGGCGGTGCAGGTACCGGCCGACCAGCGCGGTCGACGCCATGCCGAACGCGCTGAGCAGCAGGGTGGCGACCAGCAGCGCTGTCCCCGACACCGCGCCGAAGGCGCCGAGCAACGACAGCACGACGGCCAGACCGAAAAGGACGGCCGTCGTTCCATAGAGGACGTTCAGCGGCCGCCAGGAGAACCCGAACAGCAACTCGAACGCGTCCCCGGCGAGCCTGCCGAACCGGAACTTGGACTGCCCCGCGGTGCGCGGCGCGTGCGACACCGGGACCGTGGTGTAGCGGGCACCGACCTGCGGCGCCTTGGCCACGAAGTGCGAGTTCCCGGTCGGCAGGTCGACGATCGTGCGCCCGACCGCCGTGCGCACCACCCGGAACGAGCTGGCGCCCTGGGGCACCTCGATGCCCAGCAGCTTGCGCGCCACCGAGTGCGTCCCGGCGGCGCCGACCCGCCGCAACCACGAGTCCTGGCGGTCGCGGCGGACCCCGAACACCACGTCGTAGCCCTGCGCGGCGGTGTCGAGCAGCGCCCACGTCTCCTCGGCCGGGAACTGCAGGTCCGCGTCCAACTGGACCGACCACGGCCGGGAGGCGTAGCGGAACCCGGCGGTCACCGCGGCGACCAGGCCGAAGTTGCGCGCGAAGCTGATGTAGCGGACGCGACCGTCCCCATCGGCCAGTGCCTTGATCCTGGCCAGGGTGTCGTCGCGGCTGCCGTCGTCGATGAACAGCACCTCGAACCCGTCGATGCCGCCGAGCGCGTCGCACACCGACCGGTAGGCGACGTCGACCTGCTCGCCCTCGTTGTAGCAGGGGACGATCGCGGTCAGGCCGGGGGTGTCGGCCCCGCTCACATCAACCTGCTCGACCAGGTGCGCGGGGTCAGCTCGTTGACGATCTCCAGTTCCAGGTTGTAGTCGAACTCCCGGGGACCGACGGCCTGGATCCACTCGACCATCTCGGTCAGCCCGTCGCGCAGGCCGACCTCGGTGCGGTAGCCCAGCAGGCGGCGCGCCTTGTCGGAGCTGCAGGTGGCGTGGTGCACCTCCAGCGGCCGGGCGGGCATGAAGATCGGGTCGCAGTCCACCCCGACGATCGAGCAGATCTCCTGGGCCAGCCGCAGCACGGTCACCTCGCCCTCGTCCGGGCCGACGTTGATGATCTCGCCGCTGATCTCGGGGTCGATGCCGAGCTTGGTCAGGCAGGACACCACGTCGGAGACGAAGCTGAAGCAGCGGGTCTGGCTGCCGTCGCCGTAGATGATCGGCTGCAGCCCGCGCAGCACCCGGTTGATCATGATCGCGGCGACGTTGCGGTACGGGTCGTCGAAGCGCTGCCGGGGGCCGATGATGTTGTGCGGCACCGCGATGTTGTGCTGCATCCCGTGCACCTGCGCGATCGCGCGCACCTGCAGGTCCGCCGCGTACTTGGCGATGCCGTACGGGGTCAGCGGCACCGGCGTCATGTCCTCGGTGAACGGCGGCACCAGCTCGCCGTAGCGCGACATCGACGAGCAGTGCACGAACCGCTCCACGCCCGCGCGGACCGCGGCCGAGAGCATCGCGACGGTCGCGCTCGTGGTGTGCTCGTGCACCAGGAACGGGGAGAACACCGACAGGCCCTCGTACGGCGCCGCGGCGCAGTGGTAGACCAGCTCCACCCCGTCGAAGAGCTCGGGGTGGCCCAGGGCGTCCCGGCAGTCGAGTTCGTGGAACTCGACCCCCGCCGGGATATTCTCCTTGAATCCGTCGATCATGTTGTCGATACCGCGAACGGAGTAACCGCGGTTGAGCAAATCGTCGGCAAGATGACTGCCGAGAAAACCCGCCACTCCGGTGATCAGGACCGGTTTCCCCATTGCCGCGAACCCCTCCTCGTCCAGCGACCCGGCGTCGGTCACGCCTGGTCAGGCGGTGCGCGCCGGTGTGACGGGCACCGCGTTCGGGAGTCGGTCACGCAGAGCCACGACCGCGCCACCCACCGGACGCGGACGCGTGCGGGCAGGGCGGAGCGGCACCGAAGTGGGTTCGGCGCTGGAGTGCGGGACGGACTTACCACGAAGTGACGCGGACTATAACAACGCTTTTGTGGCGGCAAAAGGGTCACGCACACCGGAATTCCCCGGCGCGGGTGAGCCGGGGCGGAAACTACGCCGGACGGCCGATCGTGCACTGGTCGTGAATGAGTAGCCAGCGGCCCGCCTCGGCGACGAAGGTCAGTCCCATGAGGAACCGCGAGGGCTCCGCGCCCGGCTCGCCGACCACGGTCACGGCCAGCACGCGGGTCGCGGTGGTGGCCGTCGTGGTGGCCAGCACCGGCTCCACGGCGTAGGTCCAGTCACCGTCGGTGAACCACTCGCGGTGGAAGTCGACGACCTCGGCGGCGCCGCGCAGGATCCGTCCGGACGGGATGATCACGGTGACGTCGGGGTGGACGGTCGCGGCGAAGGTGTCGAGGTCGCGCCCGGCCACCGCGCGCAGGTGCGCGTCGATGGTGGCCTCGGCGTCGGACTGCCAGTCCTGGACAGGCACGGTGGTCCTCCGGGAGAGTGTCGCCCGCGCGGGTGTCTCCCGCGGGGTCGGTGCAGCGTAGCTGGGGAGATCATGCGGGGTGCGGTCGTCGGTCGGGTGGATCATGCACGGTGAGGTGGTCGACCCGCTCACGCAGGTGGTCCCGGCCGAGTGGGACCGGTTCGCCGCCGCGCGCGGCGCATCCGTGCTGTGGCAGGCCAAACCGCTGATCACGGCCGCCTGGGCCGCGCAGACCGCGACCGCGCTGGTCGTCGTTCGCGATCGGACGGACGTGGTCGCGCTCTTCCACGCCCGGCTGCACGGCCCCCAGGACTACCGCCGGTTCCACCGTTCTGGATCGGTTCCTCCCGTGGCTTTCGCCGAAAGCAGGCTGGCACCGGCCTCGCTCGCCGGGCACCTGTTCGCCGCCGAGACGGGCCCGGCGGACCGGCGCGCGGCGGTGGTCGCGTTCGAGCGGGCGCTGCGGGCGCGCTACCGGGTGGCCGGGTTCTGCTACCGGCACGTGGAATCCGAGGACCTGCTCGCGTTCGACCGCCGGAGCAGGCGGGTGCTCGCGGTGTCGCCGGACACCGTGCTGAGGGCCGAATGGTCCAGTGTGGACGACTACCTGGCCCAGCTGCCGACCAAGTGGCGCTCGCAGCTGCGCAAGATCCGGGCGACCGTGCGGAGCGCGCCAGGGGTGCGCCGGGAACTGGTGGCCGAGGTGCCGCCCGCCGACGCCGCCCGACTGGTGAACCTCGTCCGGTTCCGCCACCAGCGGCGCGGGATCGTCCGCACGCCCATCCCGGAGCACTACTTCGAGCACCTCAACGCCGACCCGGGCACCCGGTTCTCGACCTACCGCGACGACCGGGGGCTGCTGGCGCTCTCCACGGTGCACGACAACGGGACCGACCTGGCCATGAGCTACTGGGGCATCCGCGACCGGGTCGACGGCGGGCTGCCCAACCTCTACTTCGACCACTACGTCGACCTGGTCGAGCACACCATCGAGCTGGGCAGGGCGACGCTGCGCCCGGGCAAGGGGATGGCCAAGATCAAGGAGCGGTTCGGCGCGCGGCCGGTCGCCAACCACCTGGTGGTGGGCTGGTGACCATTCTGGACAGACTGCGCCGCGGCGCCCGGATGGCCGCGACCGCGTTGGGCCGTTCGCCCGAACGCGAGGCACTCTCACCCCCGTGCCCCCAGTGCGGGCGCGACGGCACCACCACCGTCTACCGGCTCAGCACCCGCTCCGCCCGCTTCTGGTGCACGCGGTGCGAGGCGGTGGTGTCCACCCGGGACCTCGCGTCACTGCGCGATACCGCAACGGTGCGGAATGTCTCATCTGGACCGCCGCCGGACCCGCACGCCCGCTACCTCGCTCCGCCGGTGCTCGAGTGGGCCAGATCGGCGGCCGCCAAGGTGCTCACCGCCCCCGAGCTGGACCGGGCGACGTACTACCAACTGCACACCCGATTCGACCGAACGGCCCAAGGTTCCGTCCACAGTGGCCTACCCGCGGTATCGGCGGTCATCGGCCGACTGCACGAACGGTGCTACCGGGTGGACCTTGTGGTGCTCGACCTCGGCCACGACAGCGAGGAGGCCCGCGAGCGGGTCGACCACGCCAGGCGCTGGCTGGCCGGACCGGGGAAGAACCAGTGCTGGATCGTTTCACGACACGTCGAAAGCCGCCCCGAGGCGGAATCCGTCGAGGAGGCAGCGGCGGCGTACCTGCGTGGTGACCCGGTGGACCGCGACCAGGCCTCGGCGTTGCGGTCGGGACTGTTCGGAACCGACGGTGGCCCGCGCCCGGTCGCCCTGCTGGAGCTGTTCACCGCCGACGAGATCACCGCGGCCGTGCGCGCCTACCGGGACGGGGCACGGCCGCTGCGGGACGCGGTGCTGGCGGCGCTTCAGGCCTGAAGGACCGGCCTGCCGTGCTCGCGGCACACACCCACCCGGTTCAGGCCGACGTCGACCAGCACGCGCACCAGGGTGGGCCTGCGCCTGCGCAGCGCCGTCACCAGCACACCGCCGTCCCCGGCCGCCACGTGGAAACGCCGCCACAGCACGTGCCAGGACCCGCAGCCGTGCGGCCGGGCGGCGAAGTAGCCCAGGTGCCGGTCGTGCAGCACGGCTGGACCGATCATGTCGGTCGCGGTGGTGAGCCTGCGCACGATCACCCCGGTGTGCCCGACCCTGGCCGCGACCTCGGTGGCGACCTCCGGCGGCGACACCAGGACCGTCTCCCCCGCCGCCGTCATGGCGCGCGCCGGACCGTCCGAGGCGGACAGATCGACCGCGTCCGCCGACGGGGACAGGACAGGCGCGTACCGGGGTCCCAGGGCACCGAGCCGGGTCCACGGCACGAGGGCCGAGCGGACCTCCAGCACCGAGGCGCCACTGACCCCGGCGACCAGCAGCCCGGTGGCCAGGTCGCGCGGATCCCCTGTCCACAGCGTGGGTTCCGCCGCCGGTCGGTGCGGGCTCGACAACGGACACAACGCCCACAACCGCTGCGCCACCTCCGCCACCGGCACCGGCGCCAAGCCCAGGCCGCGGGCGTGGCGCTCCCGGTAGAACGGGACCTCGCGGACCGCCCGCGCGGCCACCGCGGCGGCCGCGCGTTCCCAGGTCAACTGGGAATATCCCATCCGCCCACTCCCCACCCCAGTGCTCCGATTGGCCCCACGGTTTCGACCGGGGAGCCGATCCCCCTTCCACACAAGGGATTCCCGCGTATTATGCCCATTCCGGATCGGGGCAACAGGGGCATGGAGTTCAACGCATGGCGGACAACCGCACGGGCCTGCGCGAGCACAGGACGTTCATCATCATCACGGTCGCCGCGTTCGCGGCCGCCGCCGCGGTCTGGGTGGGCTTCCCGCACCAGAAATCGATCCCGAACCTCTGGGTGCTGCTGGCCAAGCTGGTGCCGTTCATCCTCGCGGTCGAGGCGATCGCGGCCATGCGGTTCAGCCTCGGGCTGCGGCACAAGATCGCCAGGGTCGCGGTACCGCTGTGCTTCCTGGTGTTCTTCACCTACTTCGTCCCGTCGATCTTCTTCGCGGCGGCCAACGACAAGAGCATCTACTACCTGATCCTCACCCTGACCCCGTTCCTGATCCTGGCGCTGACCCTGTCGCACCGGCTCGGCGGCGGCACCCCGGGTGGGGCCCGCAGGCTCGGCTACGCGATGATCGTGCTGCAGCTCTCCGGCCTCGAGGACCTCGCGTTCCTCACCATCAACCCGCACACCGACCCGGCGTGGACGCCGATCCCCGAGGTGTGGACCTGGGCCGACCACATGACCGTCCGACTCGGACACCCGGCGTCGAAGTACGAGGCGTTCACGCTGATCGCCGTCCACGTCATCGTCGCCGTGCTCATCCTCACCCTGCCGGACCGGGTGTGGCGCAAGCTCGCCCGCCGGGACAAGGCCGAGACCCCGGTCTCGGACACCACCGCGACCCAGCCCACAGCTGAGTCCACCGGTACCGAGTCCACCGGCGTGACCGAGTCCACCACTGGATCCGTCACCCCAGCCAAGGGCTGAGGGCAGGTGCGGGCCGCCCTTCGGGTCATCGCGGGCCGGGGGGCGGCCAGGGCGGGCATCCAGCTGTCGATGCTCGCCCTGCTCCCGGTGTGGGGCGCCGACGACTTCGGCCGCTACGTCGCGGCGGCGGGCACGTTCGCCTGGGTGCAGACCCTGGTGCTCGGCGTGGAGAAGTCAGCGCTGACGGCGGTCCCCCGCGCCCGGCTGCTGGGCTCCCAGATCACCTGGATGCTCATCGCCCGGGCGGCGACCCCGTTCGGCCTCGGTCTCCTCGCGACGCTCGCGCTGCTCCCGGTCGGCGGACTGGTCACCCTGTACGCGGCTGCGGCGGCCAACGCGGCAGGCCTCGGGCTGATGTCGGTCCTGGCCGCGATCCACCGTTTGGCGCAACGACCGGGTCGGGACACGGCGGCGTTCGTGACCTACGCGGCCTGGGTCGTCGGCATGGCGGGGCTGGCCGCGCTCGGGGTCCTGCGCCCGCTCGGGTACCTGCTGGCGTTGACCGGTGGGCTGATTGTTGTGTGCGCGGTGCTCGCGGCGCTCGTGCCCCGGGAACGTCCACAGGAGACGAGGGCGGGGCTCGGCGGACTGCTGAACCGGCGTGTGCTGCTGCTGGGCTTCTCGGATGTCGCCGACACCGCCGGGGTTTCCGTTCTTTACATCGTATTGGCGGTAGCGGCGAAACCGTCCGAGACGGCTTTGGTGTACGTGCTGATCCTGATCTCCAGCGCCCTCGGCGCATTCGGCGTATTGGTACTCCGACTGATCCAACCGGCCACGTCACTGCGCCTGCGCGGCACCGGCGGGACAGGCGGCCGAGCGCTGGCCCGTCGGATCACCGGCTGGACCGCGGTGGTCTCGGGCACCGTCGTCGCGGCTGTCGTCGGCCTGGCCTCGGTCGCGCCGGTCACCGAGAACCGGGTCCTGCTGGGCTTCGTGGTCCTCGTCGAGATGACCACCTTCTGCGCCGTCGTCTACGCCGTGTTCCTGTTGGAGAACACCAACGGCGCCGTCCTGTCGCTGACGACATCGGCCGCGCTCGCGTCGCTGATCACCACCAGCGCCGTCGCCTTAGTGGCCACGGGCCCACTCGGTGCGATCGGCGCGTTCCTGGCGCTGGTGGTGGGACTCGCCACCAAGGCAGCCGTCCTGCGCTTCCGACTGGCAGGCACGCAGTCCACAGTGGAGCTATCGGCGGTCACCAGGGTCTGATCGGGACCGCCAGCGCAGCCTGGTCCGAGGGGAAGGCACCGAGCGACTTCTTCTCCTCGGACTTGCCCTTGCCGAGTTCGACGAACCGCTTGCCGTTGGCGATGGCCCACTCCACCTGCTTGGACAGGTGGTAGAAGTACAGGTACTTCGCGCCGCCCTCGGACGCAGGGCGTTGGGTCCAGGAGCGGACGATGGGCACCGTCGGGTGGTCGAGCGCGGTGCCGAAGGCGATGAGGTCGCCGGTGGCGCGGTCGATGTAGCTCGTCGAGTGCACGTCCGGTTGCGCGACCAGGGCGCGCAAGTAGCCCGACAGCACGCGAACGCGCGGGATGAGCTTGCCGCCGTACTTGTCGTCGTTCCAGCGCATGGCCTCGATGACCCGGACCTCGTCGAGCGTGGTCGTGCCGGTCTCGATCCGGATCTCCAGACCGTCGTTCTCCCGCACCCGGCGGAAGATACCGCGCAGGTTGCTCCGCCTGCTGCGGCTCAGCTTCATCAGCCACGCCTCGGGATCGGACCACTCGTGCACCGGGAACGTCCAGATCCGCTCCGTCGGGCGCACCACCTTGAGCCGTCCCGCCTGGGCGGCCTGGTCGGCGGTGACCTGCCGCAGCACCAACGCGAGGCAGCCAGGGCCGAGCTCGCGGCGCATGGCGCGGGCGTAGGTCTCGGTGAGCGCGGTGATCGGAACGTCATCGGCCAGCCACCAACCCGGGACGGCGCCACTACCGGGGCCGCGCACGTGCACCGCGCCCACCCACGGCCGGGATGTGGCCCCGGTGAAGGAGAACCGGTGCAACGGGGCACCCAACCAGGCGGCGTTGACCACGGCTTTCGGTGTGGTGCCGTCGAACAGCACGGTGATCAGCTGCGCCGACCTGGCACCCCAGGCCTGCGCCGCGAGCACCTCCCACGCCCAGTCGGCGCGCAATCCCGCCGTGGCGCGGAGTGTGGCCCAGTACTCGGGCTCCGGGTCGGTCCGGGGGTCGAAGATCTCCGCCTTCACGCCACGACCACCGGGGTCCGGTGCTGCGGGCAACGGATGATCCGGCCGTCGGCGCCACCGGCTGGCACGATGTCGACCAAGCGCGGGGATCGCTGCCGCAGCAAGGTGAACGCGAGGCCGAGCGGGGTCTCGCGGGCGTACACGCGGGGCCAGTCCAGGTGCCAGTGGCCGCAGTCGCGGGCGCCACCGAGCACGCCGAGCAGTTCGTCGACGAGCAGCCCGGAGGTGCCGCGCTCGGCGAAGGGGACCAATTCGACCCTCGGCACCGCCGGGCCGACCCCGGCCAACTGCGCCCGGGTCCCGACCGCGAGCACGTGGCCGCGCGGTTCGTCCGGTGTGGACTCGAACGGCACCGACAGCGGGTGGTGCTCGGGCGCGACACCGATGATCAGCGTGTCCGGCGCGACCCTGGCGCACTGGGGCAGCACGATCTCCAGGCCGCGCAGGGGATCCGGGGTCGCGGAGCCACCGGCGAGCGGCACCAGGTCCGGCAGCCGCCCGGCGAGGGCGGCGGCCGGGATGGCACCGCCGTGCTCCCCGGTCCGACCCGCGACCACGACCGGGTCCGTGCGGCCCCGCAGGGCCCACCGCTCCCGGTAGAACGGCACGGTCGCGAACGACGACCGCACCACCTGGCGGTAGAGCGCCCGCCACCCGAATGTCCACACGATCCGGCAGTGTGCCACGCAGACAGCGCGGACCCACCGCTCCGGCCCGGGATTGCGCCGAGCGGCCTAGACCCCGTGCGTCTGCCTAGCTGCCCACCACGACCTCGGCGGCGCGGGTCGGCGGGGTCACCCGGGCGGCGGCGGTGCCCAACCCACTGAACCCGCGCGGAATGCTCGGCTTGCCGCTGTCCACAGCGCTCGGCCGCGACGGCACGGAACTCTCGTCGACCGGCTTGAGCCGCGCGGCGGCGGTCCCGAGACCACTGGGCTGGTGCGGCAGCGCCCCGGGACCCGAACCGTCCACCCCGGCCGCCTCCGCGTGCCGACCGACCTCGGACACCACGCCGGTCGGTGCGACCCCGGGAGTGCCCGTGACGGCTGACTGACCGGAGGCGTCGACGCCGACCGCCTCGCTCACCCTGCCCAACTGGGACGCCGCACCCGGCAGCCCCCTCGGGATCGTCGCCAACGCGGGCTCGGGCGCGGACGCGACGGGTCGAGCGGCGGGCGGGCTGATCCGGAAGGCAGCGGTACCGAGGCCGGAAGGCAGGTGCGGGGACACGGGGCCCGTCGCACCGGGAGCACCCGGGCTCTCCGGGAAGTGCCGGACGAGGTCGGCCTCGGAGTAGCGGCGGCAGCCCTCGTGCCACGCGAGGATCCCGGAGATCCAGTTGCGCAGCTCCTCGGCGTACCCGAGCAGGGTCTGCTGGGCGTCC
The DNA here is from genome assembly GCF_024171945.1 of Actinokineospora globicatena. Taxonomy (GTDB): domain Bacteria; phylum Actinomycetota; class Actinomycetes; order Mycobacteriales; family Pseudonocardiaceae; genus Actinokineospora; species Actinokineospora globicatena. The sequence goes on along the minus strand of NZ_JAMTCR010000009.1, from coordinate 80,257 downwards.
TCGTCGAGGTCGAAGTCGGCGAACAGCGCGGGCAGCCCGGTGGCCACCACGTGCTCGAACTCGCGCATCCGTGAGTCCATCAGGTCACCGACGATCCGCATCGCGGTCTTCGCGTCGGTGTCGAAGAAGTTCTGCACCACCAGCACGAGGTTGTGGATCTCGCCCTCGAACTGGATCTCCTTCTGGTAGGAGAAGATGTCGTTGATCATGCAGGCGTAGTCCATGGCCGAGTTCTCCATGGCCAGCACCGGGCGGCTGCGGTAGACCTCGGGCGGCACGGTCCGGCCGTGGCCGATGCGCGAGAGGCTCATGGTCAGCTCGGAGCCGAAGGTGCGGCGCCGCATCTCGATGTAGTCCACCGGGTCCGGGATGCGGTTCTGGTAGGCGTTGACCAGCTCCCACACCCAGCTGTCGGCCATGATCTCGATCGCGTGCCGGAACTGGGCGCGCGCCTCCAGGGTCATCGGGCCCGCGGTGCGCTGCCACAGGTCGAGCAGGCCGCGCTCCAGGGCGTTGACCGGCTCCGGGGTCGGCTCGCCGTCGAGCGGCATCAGCTGGGAGAACCGCTCGGTCTGCGCCTTGGCCGCCGGGTAGCTCGCGGCGGTGCGGAAGAACACCGGGTAGTAGTCGTCGCCGTAGGTACCCCAGGCCAGCCAGGCCGAGGAGATGTCGAGCGCGTCGGCGGAGGCGTCCGGGTGGATGCCCGCCGCGCACAGCGGCAGGTCGTAGTCGCGGAAGCGCTCCTCGTCCCACAGCCCGGGGACCTCGTCGATGATGCCGACCGCGTGCCCCCAGCTGATCACGTTCTCCCTGGCCTGCTCCAGGTGCGGGTTCGACCGGATCGGGAACGGCATCCGCGGGTTCGGCTTGCTCACGTCACCGACCTGCGCGAAGGGCACGTGGGTGAAAGAGCGGGAACGCTGCTCGTGGGTGGCCAGCAGCGACGGGATGATCCTGGCCGCCGACGTGCCCAGGCCGGTCGGGCCGCCCAGCGTGCCGGTGCCGGGGGCGCCGCCGCCGTTCATGTACCGGCTGGAGCGCATGTGCCACTCGTGCCCGCCGGACTGCCAGTCCTGCAGGCCCTTGACGTAGGCCAGCACCCCGAGCCTGCCGACCGGGTCGACGCCGTGCTCGTCGAACAGCGGCGGCAGCGCGGTGAGGGTGGTGTGCTCGAACTGGTGCAGCCGGGAGGTGAGCAGGTCGTTGACCGACTCGGCGGCCGACTGGGTGTCGATGTCGAGGAACTTCTCGAACACCAGCACGCCGTTGCTCAGCTCGCCCTCGTCGAGCACCTCGCGCTCGTAGGAGAACAGGTCGTTGCGCAGGTGCACCGCGTCGGAGAAGGTGTCGCGCAGCACGTGCATGGGGCGGCTCTCGGCGATCACCGCGGGCACCTCGGCGCCGACCGCGTGCTCGACCAGGTTCGCCGACCAGGGCGCGCCGCCGACCTTGCGGCGCATCTCGATATACTCCAGCGGGTTGGACACCCGGCCCGCGTCGATGTTCGCCAACTCCCACAGCGACTCGTCGAGCAGGTTCTTGGTGCTCTCCACGAACCGGCGCCGCCAGTCCCCCGACATCGACGGCGTGGTGCGCTGCCACAGGTCGGCCAGGCCCGCCTCGACCGGGTTGGTCGGGGTCTCGGTGATCGGACCGGTCACCGGCATGAACAGCCGCAGCCGGTCGAGGTAGGCGCGGGCGCCGGGGATGTCGCGGGTGCGCTTGAACAGCTCGAGGAAGTGGTCGTCGAAGTAGAAGACCCACACGTACCAGTCGGTGATGAGGTCCAACTCGGTCGCGTCGCAGTCCGGGTGGGTGTAGGCGCACAGCAGCGCGTAGTCGTGGGCGTCGAGATCGGCCTCGGTCCAGATCATCGTGCCCTGCTGCGGGACGTCGATCATCTCCATCGACCGCGCCCACGCCTTGCTGTGCGCGCGGGCGGTCTCCAGGTTCGGGTTCAGCCGTGCCGGGTAGGGCATGTAGAACTCCGGCAGCTGGAACGGCTGCATCGAGGCACCCGACCTTCCTGGGGACCCGCGCCCCCGACGACCTCGCGACGCGGTGAAGAGAACCAGTGGCCGCCGGGGCAGGCCAACCCCTGCGCCGGGAAACCACCCGATCGAGCCGCTCAAGATCCAGAACAACCACTCACGGTGTGTCGCGTAGCCTCGGTGGCCATGCCGCCGTCCACTGCCGACACCCGCGCGAGGGCCGCCGTCGCCGGGGTGTTCCTGACCAACGGGGCGCTGTACGCGAGCGTCGTGCCGCGCCTGCCGGAGATCAAGGCCGGGCTGGAGCTGAGCAACGCCGCCCTGGGCACCGCGATCGCCGCGTCCCCGCTCGGCGCGCTGGTGGCCGGGTTGTTCGCCCCGGCGCTGATCAACCGCTTGCGGTCCTCCCGGGTCGCCGCGCTGGGGATCGTGGCACTGGCGGTCGCGGTCGTGGCCATCGGGCTGGCCCCCGGGTGGCCTGCGCTGGCGCTGGCGATGTTCGCGGCGGGGGCGCTGGACTCGGTGGTGGACGTCGCGCAGAACACCCACGGGCTGCGGGTGCAGCGGCGGTACGGGCGCTCGATCGTGAACTCGTTCCACGGTTTGTGGAGCATCGGCGCGGTCAGCGGGGGCCTGCTGGGATCGGCCGCCGCCGGGTTGGCGGTACCGCTGGCGGCGCACCTGATCTCGGCGGCCGTGCTGTTCAGCGTCATCGCCGTGGTCTGCTACCGGTTCATGCTGCCGGGGCCGGACGACTCGGAGCGCGCGCCGTCGATCCACGCGTCCGGCCGGGTCTGGTGGCCGCTGGTGGCCCTGGGGGTGCTGGCGGCGTGCGGTGCGCTGGTGGAGGACAGCGGTTCGTCGTGGTCGGCGATCTACCTGTCCGGGTCGTTGGGCGCCGGGGCCGCGGTGGCCGGGCTCGGGTTCGTGTGCCTGCAGACCGCGATGACGGTGGGGCGGATGCTCGGCGACCGGGTGACGGACCGGTTCGGCCAGCGACGGGTAGTGCGGTGGGGCGGCGTGCTGGCGGCGGTCGGGATGGGGCTCGCGCTGGCTGTGCCGTCAGTGGGGACGACGCTCGTTGGGTTCACCTTGGCCGGATTAGGAACGGCGACTCTTGTCCCGGCCGCGATGCATAGCGCTGACGAGCTGCCTGGGTTGGCGTCCGGGGTAGGGCTGACCGTGGTGAGTTGGATGTTGCGCATCGGCTCGCTGGTAGCGCCACCGGTGACGGGGCTCGTCGCGGACGCGATCAGTCTTCGGGTTGGACTGCTGAGCGTGGTCTTCGCGGGGGTGGTGGTGTGGCTACTCGGCCGCACCCTGGCCAACTCCCCCACCCACCACTAGGCAGCCTCCCGGCTGGGCTTGCCCTCCTGGCCAACTCCCCCACCTGCGAATCAGCCGCCTCCCCGCTGGGCTTGCCCTCCCGGCCACCACCCACTTTCCGGAGTCGCACCCGTGACCTGGCCACATGGGTGCCCACCGCCGCCGCTCACCCATTCCACTGCCCCCACTCCCCCGGACTCACTGCTCATTATCTTGATAGTCGATTGCCACTAGCGCATGGTGAATATATGGCTTCACCGGTGCGCGGGGGGCGCGACGTGGTACTGGGTTAGGCGTGGGTGACGTCGTGGTGGTGGGGGCCGGGCCGGTCGGGTTGACGGTGGCGGCGTTGTTGGGGCGGCTCGGGGTCTCGGTCGTGGTGCTGGAGCGGCACCGGGCGCCGTTCGGTCTGCCGAGGGCGGTGCACCTGGACGGAGACGCGGTGCGGGTGCTGCAAGCGGCCGGGATCGGCGGGCGGTTCCGGGCGATCAGCCGGGGGATGCCGGGCTTGCGGCTGGTCGCGCCGGACGGCAGCGTGCTGGCCGAGTTCGCCAGGGAGGCCACGGGGGCGGCGCCGGAGTCGTCGATGTTCCACCAGCCCGACCTGGAGCGACTGCTGCTCGACGAGGTCGGCGACCGCGTGCGCTGGGGTGTCACGGTCACCGGGATCGGGCCGCGCGGCGTGCGAACCGACGCCGGTGACATCGACGCCGACTACGTGCTGGCGTGCGACGGCGCGGACAGCTTCGTGCGCCGCCACCTGGGGATCACCCACCGGACCCTGGGGCGACCGCAGGAGTGGATGGTGGTCGACGCGCAGGGCGAGTGGGACGTCTGGGGCGGCGTGCACCAGGTGTGCGACCGGAAGCGGCCCGCGACGTACATGCGGGTGACCGGGGACCGCTACCGGTGGGAGTTCCGGGTGAACGGCCTACCCCGCGCGACGCCGTGGGCCGGTGGGGAGGTCGTGCGCGCGGCGACCTACACGTTCCGGTCGCGGGTGGCCCGCCAGTGGCGGTCCGGACGGGTGTTCCTGCTGGGCGACGCGGCGCATGAGGGGCCGCCGTTCGTGGGGCAGGGACTCGGTTCCGGGCTGCGGGACGCGCACAACCTGGCCTGGAAGCTCGCCCTGGTCCTGCGCGGCGGCGACCCGGCGGTGCTCGACACCTACCAGTCCGAGCGGCTGCCGCAGGCGGTCGGCACGATCCGCGCGGCCCAGCTGGTCGGGTGGGCGCTCGGCGCGGGTCCGGTGCGGCGCGGGGTGATCCGGACCGTCGCCCGCGTCCCCGGCGTCGCCGCCGCGGCCGGTCGGCTGCCCTCCCCCGCGCTGGCCCGCAGCGCCTTGGTCGGCCGGGCCCGGCTGGCGGGCCGGATGTGTCCGCAGTGGTCCACGCCGGACGGTTGGACCGACGACCTGCTCGGCGACCGCCCCCGGGTGATCGACCTCGACTCCCCTTACCAGGACTGGCTTCGCGCGCACGGGGTCAGCGCCGCGCTGGTCCGTCCGGACCGGGTCGTCGCGGACACGGCCAGGTCCACCTCGGACATCGCCCGCCTGCGGGCCGCGGCCGCCGCGCTCGGCTGATCGTCACCCCAGGGGCTCGACCTCGCGCAGCGCGGCCGCCACCGATCCCGCCAGGGTGATCGGCCGCACGGCGCCCGCCAGCACGATCGTGCGGTGCGCCGGGTCGTCCGGGCCCGCCACCACCAGCAGCCGACCCCCCGCCTCCTCGGCGCGGTAGGTGGCGGTAACGATCACGTCGACCCCGCCCGCGCTCAGGAAGCGGACACCGGTCAGGTCGAGCAGCAGGGTGCCGCGGTCGACCTGGGCGGCGCTGAGGTGGTGGTCGAGCAGGTGCGCGCTGGACATGTCCACCTCGCCGGTCACCGCCAGCACGGTGTACCCGGGCCCGGGGGCGCGGACGAAGTCGAGCAGGGGACGCGTCACGCACGCCGCCCGAGATCACACATCCGCATGGCGCTCAAGTGTAACCACTCGGCGGTACCGGGCGACCGGCGATTATCAGCTAGTCCACTGTGGACCCACAGCTCAGCCGAGGCAGAGTTCGTTGCCCTCCGGGTCGGCGAGCACGATGTGGTGGCCCTCGAACTCGCCGAGCACCGTGGCGCCCGCGGCGACGTAGCGCTCGGCCGCCGCGACGATCCGCGCCCACCGCTGCTCCGGCGTGCCGGTGCCCGCGACCCGGACGTCCATGTGCAACCGGTTCTTCGCCGTCTTGGGCTCGGGGACCCGCAACAGGCACAACCGGGGCGCGACACCGTTCGGGTCGTGCAACCAGGCGCCGTCGCCGGTGTCCTCCTCGCCGAACTGCGCCAACCACTCCGCGCGCGTGGCGTACGGCGCGGGCGGCGGCTCGTCCTCGTACCCGAGCGCCGTCTTGTAGAACTGCGCCAGCCGCGTCGCGTCCGCGCAGTCCAGGGTGAGATCGACCTTGAACACCATCCGAGGAACCCCCTTCGTCGGGCGGGACGCTACGCCGGGGGTACGACATCGGCCTTGACTTATATAAGTCTGAGCTGAAACAGTGGCGCCGTGCACGCGTTCGACGTCCTCGGCGACCCCGTCCGCCGCCGCATCCTCGAGCTGCTCGCCGACGGTGAGCGCTCGGCGGGCTCGATCACCGAGACCATCCGGTCGGAGTTCGGGATCTCGCAGCCCGGCGTCTCCCAGCACCTGCGGGTGTTGCGGGAGAACGGGTTCACCTCGGTGCGCGCCGAGGGGACCCGGCGGCTGTACGCGGTGGACGCGGACCCGCTGCGGGAGGTCGACCAGTGGCTGGACCGGTTCCGCCGGTTCTGGGACCAGCGCCTCGACGCCCTGGCGACCGAGTTGGCCAGGGGCAGGCGCCGTGCGGCACCGAGCGAAGAGGACCAGTCATGATCGATATCGCCGCGCAGATCGGCGCCACCGGCCGCGAGGTCACCGAGGCCGACGGCCTGGTGCGGGTGCTGCTTACCCGCGACTACGACGCCGCGCCCGCCGACGTGTGGGACGCGCTGACCGATCCCGAGCGGCTGCTGCGCTGGTTCCTGCCGATCACCGGCGACCTGGGCGTCGGCGGCCGGTTCCAACTCGAGGGCAACGCGGGCGGCGAGATCCTGCACTGCGAACCGCCCACCCGGCTGAAGGTCACCTTCGGGGACGCGACCAGCCTGGTCGAGGTCCGGCTGGTCGAGTCCGGGCCGCGGACGCGGCTGGAGTTGGAGCACACCGTCCCGGTGGCGTTCGCCGGGAGCGCGGCGGGCTCCCTGTTCGTCGGCCCCGGGTGGGACGGCGCGGTGCTCGGGCTCGCGCTGTACCTGGCGGGCGAGATCGCCGACGACCCGGTGGCGGCGGCGAACTCGCTGCAGACCCAGCGGTTCAACCTGGCGTCCATCGAGGCGTGGGTGGCGGCCAGCACGGGCGCCGCGACCGCCGAGGAGATCGAGGCGGGCCGGGTGGCCGCTTTTGCGCAATACTGTCCGGACGTCAAGGACTGACACGCCATATACACCCGTTTAGCGCAAACCAGCCTGCTATCGGGCGAATGGTGCATAACCCGAAACTATGAGTCATTGGGATGGGCGCGTCCGCGACCGTTCCGGCATGCTCAAGTCACCCTGCACCACTCCGATCGGAGCTTCGCACGGCCGTCGCGGAAACCGGCCGTCGGCTCCGGGCCCCGGGCCACCCGAATGGTGGGTCGGCCACGGGTACGGGCCGGACACGCGACCTACGCCCTGCGTGTCCGGCCTCGCCGGGTTCTCCGGGTGGCCCCGCTCAGCCGAGGTCCAGTTCACGCCAGGTCGAGCGCCACCGCGGCACCTCCAGGTAGCGGCGCAGCTCCGCGAACCCGCTGATCCACCCCAGCCAGCCGGTGAGCGGCGGGGCGGACTTGTCGAACCCGCTGGTGACGAAGGTCAGCCGGGTCTTGCCCTCGCTCTCGGCCAACTCCCACGAGGCGATCCCGTAGCCGTTGCGGAAGTCCAGGGTGATCGTGCGGCCCGGGACCAGTTCGGTGAACACCGCCGGGTTCGGGTTGTGCTCGAAGCTGCCCATCGTCCACCGGCCACCCACGTGCGGCTCGACCTCGTTCGGGTAGCCGAACCACTGGGCGAACTGGGCCGGGTCCAGCAGCGCGTCGTACACCCGCTCGGCGGGGGCGGCGATGTCGAAGGTCACCGACAGGTCCGTCGAGGTCAGGTCCTGGCGCGGGGTCAGCTCGCGGCCCTCGATGTGCTCGACGAGGTTGGCGAGCACCACGCCCCAGTACGTGCCGAGCAGCGCGAGGACGCCGCCCTCGGTTGAAGCTGCCACGGCCCAGCCGGGGAAGTGGGACTGGGTGAGCGTCACCGCGGTGCCCTCGTCGTCGCTGGTCAGCACCAGCGACACGGTCGTCGCCTCGCCGCCGACGTTCCAGGTGAAGGTGACCCCGTCCGGGCCGGAGCTGACCAGCTCTTGGCGCGGCTTGTCCCCCTCGGGGACGCTCGGGCCCCAGAACCGGTAGCGGTCGGGGCCGATGTCGACGTTGTCGGCCAACCACACGCCCACCTCGTCGGCCGAGGTCAGAGCGCTGCGCACGCGCTCGACGGGGGCGTCGACGCGGGCCTTGAGGACCAGGTTCTCACTCATCTGTCGTCTCCTTGGGGTAGCAGGCCACCAGCAGCGTGAAGGCGTCACCTTCCGCGCCGCCGTGGCGGGTGAACAGCTCTTGCAGGGTCGTGCGCAGGTCGGCGAAGAACTCGTCGCGCCGGTCGGGGGGCACCCGGATCGACCCGGACACCCCCACCGACGGCAGCTCGGGAGCGGTGCGGTCGAGCGCGGCGATGTCCTCCTGCGCCTGCTCCATCAGGTCGACCAGGTAGCCGAGCACGGCCTGGTCGCCGACCCGCCCGACCAGCCGGGGCGAGAGCCAGTACCGGCGGGCGACCGCCTGGTAGACGCCCTCGGTGATGGCCCGGACCTTGCGCTCGGCGACCTGCTCGACCAGGCCGACCTCGACCAGCTTCTTGACGTGGTAGTAGACGCGCTGCGGCGTCTGGTCCAGCCTGCTCGCCACCTCGGTGCACGAGCGGGGCTGGGCCAGCTGCCGCAACACCTCGATGCGGTGCGGCTTGAGCAGGGCCTCGGCCTGCTCGATCAGCTCCAGGTACAGGACGTCTCTCATCGTGAAACTAGTCTTGTACGTAAAAGAGGATTTTGTCAATGGGGTCGCGCGGCAACCCGGGGTTGGTCCTGGGTTCGTCACCGTGTGGCAGGATCCCGGCGCGTGACCACGCTACGCATCGCCGTGCCCAACAAGGGGTCGCTCAGCCTCCCCTCCGACCAGCTCCTCACCGCGGCGGGGTACCGGGTCCATCGCGGCAACCGCGAGCTGATGATCGACGACGCCCGCAACGACGTGCGGTTCTTCTTCCTGCGGCCGCGCGACATCGCCCTCTACGTCGGCTCCGGCACCCTCGACGCGGGCATCACCGGACGCGACCTGCTGCTCGACGCCGACACCGGCGCCGAGGAGGTCCTGCCGCTCGGTTACTCCGCGTCGACCTTCCGGTTCGCCGCCCGGCCCGGCGAGCTCAGCGCCATCGCCGACCTCGAGGGCAAGCGGGTGGCCACCAGCTACCCCGGCCTGGTCGCCGCGCACCTGGCCGAGCACGGCGTCGCCGCGAAACTGGTCCGGCTCGACGGCGCCGTGGAGACCTCGGTGCAGCTGGGCATCGCCGACGCGGTGGCCGACGTCGTGGAGACCGGCACCAGCCTGCGCAACTCCGGGCTCGCGGTGTTCGGCGAGCCCATCCTGCAGTCGGAGGCCGTGCTGATCCGCAGGCCGGACGCCGACGACGCGGTCGCGACGGCGGTCGAGCGGGTCCGCCGCAGGCTCAAGGGCGTCCTCATCGCCCGGCAGTACGTGATGATCGACTACGACTGCCCGACCGAGGTGCAGGAAGCCGCCTGCGCGCTCACCCCCGGCATCGAGTCCCCCACCGTCTCCCCCCTCGCCCGTGAGGGCTGGGTCGCGGTGCGGTCGCTGGTGCCCCGGGACCGCGCGCCGTTCGTCATGGACGAGCTGTGGGAGGTCGGCGCGCGCGCGATCCTCGTCACGCCGCTGGAGTCCAGCCGCATCTAGTACTGCTGATCTACAGGTACCGCTGACCTATCAGGGGCGGGGCGCGAGCTCCGCCCCTGACTCGTCCCGGATCAGGATCGCCGCCGCCGGGCAGGTGTCAGCCAGGTCCAAGACGTCCTCGTCCGGCTCTAGATGGTCGGTGATGGGTTCGGCGTAAGAGCCGTGGAACTGGAAGATGTCCGGTCGCGAACCGGCACAGATACCGGAACCCAGGCACGTTGTGGTGTCGACACTGATCGACCAGGTCATCACGCCTCCCAGGCGATAGGCAGGGTGCGCGGGCCGCGTACCAGCATCTGTGTCTTCCACACCGGATCGCCCGCCTCGGCGAGGTTGGAGAGGGTGAGCAGGGCGCGGATGGCCTCCTGGAGTTCGACCCTGGCCAGGGCGGCCCCGAGGCAGTGGTGGGCGCCGTGGCCGAAGCCCAGGTGCGCGGTCGTCTCGCGGTCGAAGCGCACCTCCTCCGCGTCCGGGAAGCGGGTCTCGTCGTGGTTGGCCGAGCCGATCGCGGCCAGGACCGGTTCGCCCGCGCGCACCAGGACCGAGCCGACCTGGACGTCCTCGGTGGCGTAGCGGGCGAACGCCGAGGTGGCGCCAAGGGGGACGAACCTCATCAGCTCCTCCACCGCCGCCGGGATGAGGTCGGGGTCGGCCTGGAGTTCGGCGAGGCGGTCGGGCCGGGTGAGCAGGACGTGCACGAAGTTGGGGATCTGGGTCGCGGTGGTCTCGTGGCCCGCGACCAGCACCCCGACGCACAACTCGACCAGTTCCTGCTCGGTGAGCCGTTCCACGTCGTCGGCGCGGGCCGCGATCAGGGCGGACATCAGGTCGTCGGCGGGAGCCTCGCGGCGCTGCGCGACCAGTCCTGCCATGTAGGCCGAGAGTTCCTGGTCGTTGCGTGTGAACTCTTCGGCAGTCAGCGCTGCCGTGGACAAGAGCCCGTCGCTCCACTCGCGAAACAGGTGCCGGTCGGCGGCTGGGACACCGAGCAGTTCGCAGATCACCTGAACCGGCAGCGGTAGCGCGAACGCCTCGACGAGGTCGGCAGGTGAACCGCTCGCGTACATGTCCGCGACGAGGCCGTCCGCGATCTCGCGGACCCTGGGACGCAGCCGCTCGACCCTGCGCACGGTGAACGCGCTGGCCACGAGCACGCGCAGCCGGGTGTGGTCGGGCGGGTCCATGGCGAGGATGCCGCCGGAGCCGCGGTGGAACTGGACCCGGGGCTCGTCGCGCTCGGCGGCCAGCGCGCGGCTGAACCGGCGGTCGCCGAGCACGAACCGGGCGTCCTCGTAGCGGGTGGCCAGCCAGGCGGGCTCACCGAAGGGCAGTTGGACGCGGATCATGCCGGGGCCGGTGCGAGCGGCGCCGTAGGCGGGCGCCAGGTCGAGGCCCTCGGGGCGGTTGAACGGGTAGTCCTGGACGCGCTCGTCGGCGGCTGTCATCGCTCCCCCTCCGTTCAGGGGTCCCCCACTCGGGCTGCCCCACCGCCAACGTACGACCGATGACGGCGGACCGTCAACGACCAGTCGCTGACGGTGACCTCCGCCGGGGTGCGGCAGGATGGCGCCGTGAACTGGACGCGTGCCGTGCACCACCTGACGACCCTGGCCACGACCTGCGACGACATGGCGGGCCGCCCCGCGTCGATCTTCCCGTTGCGGGTCGGCGGGCTCTGGGCGGCGGGCGGCCTGCTGGGTCGCCCGCGCGAACTGGAGACGATCACCGTGGCGCTGACGGTGGACGTCGCGGCCGTGCCCTGGCTGACCGAACCCGCTGGCGCCAGGCACTGGGCGTCGGCGGCCCGGCTGCCGCAGACCCCGGCCGAGGTCCACTGGCGCTCGGCGCACGCTCCCGTGTGGAACCACCGCCTGGAGCGGCCGGTGCTGGTGTGGTCGGCCGCGGACGGCGTCAACGACGAGGCGCTCGCCGCCATCGCCGACGGCGAGGCCGAGCCCCTGCGCCTGCCCGCGCCCGCGGCCGATGAGCTGGCCACGCGGCTGTCGGACGAACTGGCGCTGAGCCTGCGCGCGCTGCGCGACCGTACCGGCGAGTACGAGGAGCGGCGGTGGAAACCGGGCAAGCTGGAGCCGGTGTCGGACGCCCTCTGGCAGGCCAGTGCCGGCTACCTGGACCTACTCGATGTGATCAAATAGCGCCTTCCGTGTATTGCGAACTGGCAACCGTCACCCGAACGGAGGTGTGAGACTGGTGGCAGCTGGATACACAGCTACCGTCCGACAACACGCGAGGGAAAGCAGAGTCACCGTGCCCGACGTCGACCCGAACCCGATCTACACCGCGCTGCTGCAGGAGCAGGGCCTGCTGGAGGAGCCGCTCACCGCGCCGCTGCCCGAGCCGGAACCCGCCTGCCCGTAGCCGCTCACCTGGCTCGGAGTTCGGCCACCGCCGCGCGCACCGCGGGGTGGGCCACCAGCTCGTCGACCGTGACGGGCAGCGGGAGTCGCCAGTTGGGGTACTGGTCGACGGTGCCGGGCAGGTTGGGCTGACGCAGCTCGCCCACCAGGTCCTGGGGGGCTGCGAAGACCAAGGCGCAGGGCGTCTTGGCGATGAACCGGTGCAGCGCGAGCACGGTCTCGGCGACGGTGGGGTCGGGGCCCACCAGGTGTTCGTCGGCCAGCACCCGCAGGACGCCCGCGCGTTCGGCCGCCGCGATCTCGCGCTCGGCCTCGGGGTCCTTGAGCAACCCGAGTTCGGTGCGGACCCGCACGTGCTCGCCCGCGAGGAAGCCGGTCGCCGTCGGGAGGTCGTGGGTGGAGATGCTCGCGGCCGCCTGCTTGGGGTAGCGGTCGGCCGGGAGCTGCCGGTTGTCCCGGTCGCGCTGGAACCACGCGACGGCGCAGCTGAGCACCCCGCGTTCCTGGAGTTGCTGGGTGACGTACTCCGGCACCGTGCCCAGGTCCTCACCGATGACCAGCGCGTTCGCGCGGTGTGCCTCTAGCGCTAGGACACCGAGCATCGCCTCACCGTCGTAGTGCACATAGGTGCCGCGATCAGGGGACTCGCCCGGCGGGATCCACCACAGTCGCCATAGACCCGCCACGTGGTCCACGCGGATGCCGTCTCCGTGGGTCAAGACCGCGCGAATCATGTCGCGGAACGGTTGGTAACCCTGTTCGGCCAGCTTGTCCGGGCGTAGAGGCGGCAGAACCCAGTCTTGCCCTAGAGGGCTGAACGCGTCTGGCGGGGCTCCTACGGTGACTCTCGATGCGAGGACATCTTGCAGCGACCAGCCGTCCGCGCCACCCGGGTCGACGCCGACGGGTAGGTCGTGGATGACACCTACGCGCATACCCGTCGCGGCAGACCTAACGGCGTCGAGTTGTGCTGCCGAGCGCTGTTGGAGCCAAGCGTGGAAGGCAACTCTGTCAGCGAGTTCGGCGCGGGCGGCCACTACGGCGGTGTTCGCGGGGTGGCGCAGTTCCGTGGGCCAGGTGCGCCAGTCGGGACCATAGCGTTCGGCGAGGGCGCTGAAGGTGGCGAAGTCGAGCAGGTCCGGGCTAAGGGTGGAGAGGTCCGGCAACTGCGGGTCGAGCTGTGCGAACGCGGCGGTCTTGGCGGCCCACACGGCGTCGTGGTCGATCTGCTCGCCGAGCTTGGGCTGCAATGCGCGAACACTCGCGCGGGTGGCCTCGTCGGCGGCGGCGAACTCGGGGATGTCCAGGACCGACAGGTGCAGCGGGTTGAGAAACCGCCTGCTCGACGGCGAGTACGGCGACTTGCGCACCGGCGTCGTCAACGCCCCGGCGGCGACCGGGCTCACCAGCACGGCACCGGCCTCGTCCGCGCTCGCCTTGGTGACGAAGTCGCGCAGGTCGCGGTAGTCGCCGATCCCCCAGGAGTCGGGACTGTGCAGCGCGTACAGCTGGACCATCCAGCCCCAGGTGCGCTCCAGGTCCGGCAGCCGATCCGGGGTGACCGCGAGCGAGGTCTCCTGGTTGCCGACACGCAACCGGTGCCAACCGAGGGGCAGGTCGGGCAACGCCCCGTCAACGGGAACTATGCCGCCGAACTCCAGCTCCACCTCGCCCTTGCCGACCTCGACCCGAGCCCCTTGCCGCACCACCGACGGCACAGCCGCCCTGACCGGCGGATCCCCCAGCTCATCCAGGATCGCCCGCACCACCGCGGGATCCACCACAACACGCTGCCGCTCACCGTTCTCATACTCCAGCGCCACACCGTGCGCCGCGGCCAGGCCAGCAAGTCGATCGTCCACAAGGGAGCCTTTCCGAAGGGGGTCGCCCCCCATTCAACCGGACCCGCCCCACTCCCGCCGGACTCGGATGCCGCACTCGTGCTCGCGCCTTCGACCAGCGGATCTCTCGCCACCACCTCCGGAGAATTCCGTCTTCCGGGTGACAGAAGTTATCCACATGTCGATCTCTGCGGGGGTGCTCTCAAGATCAACTGTCGGCGGCTCCCGGTAGACTGGCCCAGGGACGCCCCCCGGAGAGGGTGGGGGCTGGGCAGGGGTTGTCTGCGCGCGCGGGCGCGATCCGGGGTCGGTAGGCCGGGGGGTGGATCCGAGGGCCGACCTGCTGTCCTCTGTGGACGGACGACGCTCGTCAAGGCGGCCAGATGATCACTGTCAAGACGACATTGGTCGCGGCACCTCCGCCCCTCTCACTCCCGAGGCCGTGACCAGGCGATTCACGCTTGCAGGTCCGCCATTTTCCACTCCGCTGGGCGACAAGAGTTATCCACATGTGGATCTCCACGGGGCCCGTTTCAAGATCGCCCGTCGGGGGGTCCCGGTAGACTGAACCTGGGCCGCCCCCCGGAGAGGGTGGGGGCCGGGCTGGGGTGGGACCGCGCGCGGGCGCGAAGCGGGGCGGTGGGGTGGGCTTGGTTCGTGGGCTGACCTGTGGGCTTCGGCTGACCTGGGGCCGTGGGCTGGTCTTAGGGCTGTGGGGCGGTCTTAGGCCGTGGGGCCGTCTTGGCGCGTGGGGCCGTCCTAGCAAGTGGGTCGTCTTAGCACGTGAGGCCGACTTGGCGAGTGGGCTGGCCCTCGGCCCGTGAGGCTGTCTTAGTGCCTAGGGCGGCCTGGCCCGTGGGCCTTCGGGCGCGGGGCTCTTAGGCCTGAAAGGCAGTCTTAGAGCCGCGGGGCGGCACAGGTCAGGTTGGGCGGAGTGGGCCAGGTGGGGCGTACTCGGCCGTGCAGGGTCGGGCGTGGGGTTGGTGGGGTGAGTAGTTGCGTTGGGGTTGAAGGGATTGATAGGTGAGACGCCGGTAGCGGATGGGCGTGGGGCATCTGCGGGCGTGCGGTGGGGCGAAGAGTGCGCCCGTGGGTGCGGGGACCTGCACGCGGGGCGGAGGGCGCGCCCGTGGAGGGTTAGGCGTCTCGGGATTCGGCGGTTTTGGCTATGCCGGTGGCCATGGTGGCGAAGATGATGTCGTGGGCGGGTTTTTGGGTGTACCAGTAGAGCTTTCCGGCTAGGCCGTGCGGGTGGAACCAGGTGGTTTGTTCCAGGACGCTCTCGGTGGGGGTGGGGCCGGGGGTGGCTCGGAGGGAGAGCCAGGCGCGGCCGGGGAGGCGCATGTCGGTGCGGAGGAGAAGTTCGGTGGTGTCGTCGGATCGGGCGACCACCGACCAACTGTCGACGGTGTCACCAGCCGCGAGGTGCTCAGGCCTGCCGCGGTGAAGACCTACGCCGCCGATGAGGTGGTCGACGGCGCCTCTTAGGGACCACGCGCCGGGGATGGTGTGCCAGCCGTTAGTGCCGCCGATATCGGTGATGACGTCCCACAGTTGGTCGCGGGTAGCCCTAACGCGGGTTGTCTTGCGATCGCGGAGCATGCCGGGTGAGTCGACCGGTGGCCCCTCCGGCGCCGGTACGCCCAGCGCGTCCCGTAGTGCGCGGTCGAGGCTGGTCCCCCCACCCGGCGGCGGTGGCATTACCTCGGCAGGCACGAGATCGTGACGCAGCGACTCCAGCAACGCACGCACCAGAGGTTCCGACGTGATGGCAGCGGCAACAGCAGGCGGCAGCACTACCGGCAGCGCGATCCGTCGAGGCAAACCAGCCACCCGGGCGCAACGTTGCACGAGGTCCAGGTAGGTGACCGTGTCCGGACCGGCGATGTCGGCGATCTCGTTCACCGGCGCACCATCAGCCGCCTCCACCAGGTAGTGCAAGACATCCCGGATTGCGATCGGACGGCTGCGGTTGCTCATGTAAGAGGGGTTGGGCAGCACCGGTCCCCCACGGGCCGCCTTCGCCAAGAGTTCGAAGCTGGCGGAGCCCGCGCCGATGATCATCGACGCCTGCAGGACCAACGCCGGGGTCGGCGCGGCCAGGAAGATGTCACCGACCTGCGCACGAGACGCCAAGTGCGCGGACACCTCGCCGTCAGTCGGACGAGGCCCGCCCAGGTAGACCAACTGCCGAACACCCGCCTCCGCGGCCGCCGAAGCGACAGCGCGAGCGATCTTCTCGTCGTGGGCGACGAAGTCATCCCCGCTCATCGAGTGAACCAGGTGATAGACGACGTCGACCTCTCTCATCGCCGCAGACAGCGCAAGAGGGTCGAGTACGTCCCCTTGGATAGCGTCAGGGGCATCGGTAAGAGACCGGGCGAACCCTCGGACGCGGTGGCCAGTGGCGGTAAGAGCGGCCGTCAGGTGTACGCCGATGTAGCCGCTGGCGCCGAGGATGAGGCAGGTGGACACGTCCCCATCTTGCCTGGATTCGGCGCTAGAGCGAGTTCTGCCGACGGGCGAGGATCGTGGCGGGGTCAACGTCCGGCGTGGTGAGCCAGCGGCTGAAGGCTTCGGGATGGCGTCGCTCCAACTCGTCGAGGTAGCGCTGCCGGATACGGAGCACGCCAGCGGCCTCGGTAGGGGTCTTGGCTTGGTTGAGGGTAAGAAGCGTGGACGTCCACCGGGCGCACAAGTACTCCGTGCTGTACCCCCGACCGCCACGCAGTGGGATGACGGCTACAGCCAACGCACCGACAAGAGCGAAAGCCACCCACTCGACGAGGATCACTAGACCCGCCGTGCCAACCAACGTCACGAACAGCAGCCCCGATAAGACAGCGCCGCTCAGCTCGAGTTTGCTGTTGCCAGTAAGAGCGGCAGACAGAGCTAACCCAAGGCAAATTGCTGTAATACCGAGGAAAACCAGGGTCCATGACCGCAGCAACGCCGCGCCCGCGCAGACCCCGGTAAACCCGACGGCGGCGGACAGCACGGTCAGCACAAGTGTGTAGGGGCGCGCCCACTGTCGTCGCAGCACGTGTCCTCCTCGGGTCACCGGCCCTCTGATGAGCTACCCCTGTCCGGGCACTCCCAACCGTGGCCCGTGCGCCCATCGGGGCGAAGCGCTGTCGACCTCCTTGCCCTGCGGGACCGGTGCTCTATGCTTCGGAGACCTCCCGACGGCATGAACCGAGGCCGACATGGTTCCCCGCACCAGGATCCCGGCCGTCGCCCTCCCAGCGCCCCGGCCCGCCCGCGACAGACCCAGCACCGCGAGCATCGAGCGGGTCGGCCAGTGGGCGGTGCTGATCACCGTGCGCGGCGAGGTCGACCTGGTGACCGCGCCCGCCGTCGACGCGGCGTTGCGCGCCGGGCTCGCCGTGCCGGACGTGCTCGTGCTGGTGGTCGACCTGTCCGAAGTGGACTTCCTGGCGGCCGCCGGGCTCAGCGCCCTGGTCGCCGCCCGCGACACCGCCGCCGCCCGCGCGATCGACCTGCGGCTGGTGGCCGACGGGCGGCCGGTGCTGCGGCTGCTCGACGTCACCGGGCTGCGGCGCACGTTCCGGCTGCACCGCGACCTCGCCGAGCCGCTCGGCCCGCACGGTCACCGGTCGGCGAGCTCCCGGTAGGGCGTGCGGAAACCGTCCCTGGCCAGCGCCACGAGGTCTTTGCGCGACCGGATCGTGACCACGACGGCGGCCAGCAGGTACACGCACGACAGCACGACCAGCTCGACGCCCTTCACCGACTCCGGCAGGACGCTGGCCAGCACGAACTGGGCGATGAACAACCCGAGCAGCAGCAGGCCGCCGCGCACGGTGATGCTCAGGCTGAGCAGCAGCGACACCGCGAACAGCGACTGCGCGGCGGTGAGCAGCAGTTCCTCCCGCTGCGCCGCGTCGATGGGCAGCCCGGAGGTCGAGCCCGCGGCGATGGCGAACACGACGGGGAGGGTGCCCACCAGCAGCGTCCACTGGTTGACCTTGGAGGAGACGAGGGTGGCGAGCGCGTCGGTGGTCTTGAGCCGCCACGCGTACAGGCAGGCCACCAGCAGCTCGGGCGCCTCGGAGGCGAGCGGGGCCAGCCACTGGACCAGGAAGAACTGGCTGATGCCGACCTGGGTCCCGGTGTCGACCAGCGCGTGCGCGAAGTTCTCCGCCACCAGCAGGATCACCACGGCGGCGAAGGCGAACAGGCCACCGCACAGCAGCCTGCGGCGGACCTTCGGCTGCTCCCCCAGGACCTGGGCAACGCCCTCCAGATCGGGGTCACCCGGTGGTGCTTTCGCGACCCGGACCGCGTAGAGGACGAAGATGCCGACCAGCACGGCCGCGTCGATGAGGGTGATGCTGTGCCGCAGCGGAAGGGTCAACGAGTAGAGCGTCGCCACGGCGAGGAACGCCAGCGGGACGGCGTCGGTGCGCTCCAAGGTCACACCCGCGTGCTTCTTGGGGGTGCGCTGCTCGGCGCCCCCGTCACCGCGGCGGATGCGCCAGGCGGCGAGCAGGACGACCAAGGCCCAGCCGACGCCGACGAGGATCCGGTTGGCGCCGGTCATGTTCGCCAGGGCCAGGCCGCAACTGGAGTGGTCGGTCGAGCCGGGTGGCACGCAGGCGGGGCCGTACTCGGCGAACGCGCGGCCGCCCTCGAAGGCGAACACGAAGTCGACCGCGTACTCGGGCAGCACGGCGATCAGCGCGAGCACGGTGATCGCCAGACCCGGCGAGATGTCGACCTGGACCGCCTCGGCGACCCAGGACAGCACGAAAGCGGCACCGACCACCGCGATGCCGAACAGCAGCGCCGCCACCGGCGGGCTGATGTGGACACCGGTCACGCCCAGGAACACCCCAGGCGTGGTGGCCGCCGCCGCGAGACCCAACGGCACCGCGGCCCGCCTGGTGGCGGGCCGCGGCGGATCGCTGATCAATGCCCGTCCGGCCCGACCGCGCCACCCCTGCGCGCCACGGCCTCCGGACCCAGGTTCGGCCGCACCGGGATCTCCTGGCCGGGGACGGCGCCCGCCCTCGGCGCGGGTACCGAGCCGTCCGCGCGGGCCGGGACCGTGCCGATACCGGGCTCGGCGCCCAGTGCCCGCGACAGCCGCGTCTCGGCGGTGCCGTTCGCGCGCGCCACGTCCTCGGCGTCGACAGCGCCCGCAGGCGGCGTCGGGGTCGAGTCGAGCGGGACGCCGTGCTGCTGCATGTGGTCGTAGCGCTGCTTGGTGAGGTTCTCGGCGTCGAGCCGGTCGCGCATCCGGGTCAGCATCCGGATGGTCAGCGCGTGTGCCCCGGCCAGCAGCAACAGCACGATGCCCAGCTTGCGGACCATCGCGGTGAGCTGCGTGTCCCCGCCGAAGTCGATCGCCGAGATGAGCAGCAGCACACCCAGCACGGAGAAGTGGAACAGCACCGACACCAGCCGGGCCATCGAGCGCGCCGACTCCAGCTCGCCGTAGGAGTCAGCCAGGTACCTCAGCCCGCTCCGGTAGATGATCTGCCCATCCACCACCACGAGCGCGATCCCGAGGACCAAGAACAAGACATACGTACCGTCGTCCACGACAGGCCCCTTCCACCCGGTCACGTTGGGTGTACCACCCGACTCGGGCGGTGAAACTGACGCCGCTGGTCCCTCACGCTGTTGGCCTATGCCTGCCGGCTGGGGCCACGCGTCCCCTGTGGACTTGACCTAGCCCTCGCGGAGGGATTCCGCCACGGAGCCACCCGCCTCGTCGGCCGCCTGCCCACGGCGCTCGGCCTCGGTGTGCAGCGGGTGACTGGGCTCCGGCGGCGCGGGGTCGTCGACATCGGGCGACCGGGCGTCGATGCGGTCGTCCACGTGGGACAGGGGCGTCGTGGGACCTTGCGGCTCGTCCACAACAGCGACGTCCGGCTCCTCCTCCGCCAAGCGCTGGTCCAGGCTCTCACCTTCCCGCTGCTCAGCCGCGGTCATCCCGAACTTGTCCGCCTCAGCCCAGTGCTCCGCAGGCTCGATGCCCTCCTCCAGCGGATCCACCCGCAGGTTGTCCTCATCCAGGCTCTCAGCCTGACTCAAGCCAGACCCATACCCGTCATCACTCATGCGCACGACCTACCCGGCACCAGTCCCCGACAAACTCGCCTCCCCCACCAGCAAGTGCGCGTTTCCTCCCGGATCGAGTGACTTCACTCGATCCGGGAAATGAAGCAGATCCGGATGGAACCACCCTCGCCGCGGTTCGTGGTCGCGATGGGGTTCCATCCGGATCCGGTCAGGTCAGGCGGGTGGGGCGTTCTCCACCCAGACGGCGAAGGTTTGGTTCCAGCCTGAGGTGATGCCGTCCGCGTTGGTGCTGCGGACTTCGATGGTGGTGGGGCCCGCGGTCTCTGGGGTCCAGGAGACCTCGGCGTGGCCGTTGACCGCGGGGACGGTGGTGGGTGGGCCGGAGTCGCCGACGCGGTAGGTGAAAGACACCGAGCCGGGGAGGTTTGCCTGGAAGGTCAGGGGGATCGCCACTCCGACGACCGGGGACCAGACGTCGGTGCTGGCGTCGGGGGCGAGGGTGTCGAGGTAGAGCGACTGGTCCGCGACGCCGGAGCGGTGGCCGGTGGCGTCGACCGTCCAGACCTGGAACGGGTGCTGGGTGCGGTCGGCGTTGGTGAGCGTCACCGTGACCTGCGCCTTGCCGTCCGGGCCGACCTGGGTCGTCACGGGTGCGCCGCCGTCGAGGACAGAGGTGAAGGCCACGGCGCCCGGCTGGTTGGCGGTGAGGGTGAACACCTTCGGCTCGGCCAAGCGGACCAGGTAGCCGTCCACGGTCGGTGCGGTGCGCCGGACCCAGAACGAGTACGACCGCCACGCCGACTGGTTGCCCGCGCGGTCCACGCTCGCGACCTCGAGAGTCGCCGCACCCGCCCGCACCGGCGTCAACGACGCGGTCGCCTGACCACCCAGCTGCTCAGCGGGGACCGTGCCCATCGGCATGTTGTTCCCGCGGTAGGTGAACGCGACGACATCGGCAACACCGTCGGCGGTGAAGGTGAAGTCGCCCGCGACGGTCTCGCCGCCGACGCCGGGGAAGACACTCCCCTCGGTGTACACACTGGACGCGACGGTCGGCAGCACGGCGGGCGCCTCAGTGTCCACAGTGAACTCGCACGGCGCGGTCCAGCCGGACACGGCGAAGCCGTCCTCGGAGCGGGCCGCGACCGCGAGCCGAGCCCCGTTGGTCAGCAGCGCGGACGGCAGGGTGAAGCTCTCGGAATGGCCCGAACTGGTGCCGGTCCCGACGAACTCCTGCCGGTCCTGCGGCCGGTCGACCGGCCAGACCGCGAGCCGCGACCGCAGCCCGGGGATCGGGTCCTCGTCCACCGGCCACACGAGCACCTGGAGCGCGGTGTCGCGGATGGTCGCCCCGCAGTCGTACCGGGGGAACCCGCCGAGCTGGACCTTCGACGGCACCTGCGGCGCGGTGTTGTACCCGATCTCCAGCGTCGGGTAGCGGGAGCTGTAGGTGCGGCCGAAGGCGAGCTTGTCCTGCTGGTCCTCGGCGATGCGCACCACCAGCGTGACCTTCGACTTGCCGCGCGCCAACGCCTGGCGGACCACCTCGGTGGCGTCCCACGGCGGGGAGTTGTGCAGGCACTCGGTGCTGGGGACCCCGGTGAGCCGCACGGTCTCGCGCGGTTGGTCGGCCCAGGTGGTGCGGTGCTCGGCGGGCGCGGTGAGCCAGACCTCGGTCGCGCGGCGCTTGGCGCAGTCGTTGGCGGCCAGTTCGGGGAAGCGCGCCCACACCTGGATCAGCGTCTTCGTCCGGTACGCCGAGACGTCGAAGGTGAAGTAGGACTTGCTGACGTGCTTGCGCCCCTGCTCGTCCCGCCAGGCGCCGACCCGGGCGTCACCGCTGGTGATCACCTTGTTCGGCGTGCGGGAGTCGGTGCTCAGCCACGCCACCGGGCTCACGTTCGCGGTGACGTGCTGCTGCGCGGCCTGCGCCGGGCCGGTGCCGATGACGGTCCCCGCGATGGCCGCGGCCAGGACGACCCCAAGGCGCGTGACGCGCGCCCGTACCCCAGTTGATCTCATGTGTCCCCTCGGTAGTAGTGCCCCCATCGTGTCCTACCTGGAGAGTCACCTCCCACCGACTTCCCACCGCGGCACCCGAGAAGCTGCCGGTCGGCGGGGACGGGGGTCGACGGCGGCGCCGACCCCCTCACGTCACCGGGGGTCGAGCACGAACACTGGGATCGTGCGGTCGGTCTTGAGCTGGTAGTCGGCGTAGGACGGGAACGCCGCTACGGCCCGGTCCCACCACTGGGCCCGCTCGTCGCCCTCGGCCTCGTGCGCGAGGTAGACCTTGGTCTCGGTGCCGTCCTGCAGCGGGAACTCGGGGTGCGCCTTGATGTTGTGGTACCAGGTGGGGTGCTCGGGCGCGCCACCCTTGGAGGCCACGACCGCGTACTTGCCGTCGTGCTCGACCCGCATCACCGGGGTGTGCCGCACCGCCCCGGACTTCGCGCCACGCAGGGTCATCAGCACGATCGGTGCCCCGAGCACCTCGATGCCCTCGGTGGTCCCGGTCGCCAAGACCTGCTCCACCTGCTCCCGCACCATGTCCCGCACGCCACGCTTCGCAGTCTCATCTGACATACCCACCCCAACGCCACCACGCCGTCCACTCATTCCCGACCGGACGAGGTGAACCCGGCTCGCAACGGGCTGTCCGTCATTCGCCCGGTGGACAGCGAAGGCGGCCACGCGTCCACTTGTGGGCATTTCCCCCGGGGACCGGGCCCCGGGCCGCGCAGTGCGCCAGCATGGGATCGTCCTGGCGCCGAGGTCGAGGCAGGCGGAGACGATGGTGCGGTCGACGGAGGACGCGGGCCCGGTGCGCAACGTCATCAGCGGGTCGGTGTCCGGCGATGTGGTGCAGGCCGAGTCGGTCGCGATCTACACCGTGGACGCCGACCAGTTCGTGGCGGGCCGTGACGTCCACCTGCACTTCCGGGACGGGCTGCGGGGCGCTCGGGGTGTGCTGCCCGGCGCGGTGGCCGACCTGTGCCCGTACCCCGGGCTGGCGGAGTTCCGCCCGGACCAGGCGGCCTGGTTCTTCGGTCGGCGGCACCTGGTGGCCGCGGTCGTGCAGCGGCTGGACCAGCGGGTCGAGACGGGGGGCGCGCTGCTGGTGGTGGCGCCGTCGGGGGCCGGGAAGTCGTCGCTGCTGCGGGCGGGGGTGCTGCCCGCGCTGGCCAGTGGGGCGGTACCGGGGTCCCGGGCGTGGCCGTCGGTGTTGATGACGCCGACCGAGCAGCCGGTCCAGGTGCTGGCCCGGTACCTGGCGACGCTGGCGGGCACCGACCCGGGGCGGGCGGCGGACCTCGTCGCGCACCGCCCGGCCGAGCTGGTGGCGAGGCTGCGGGCGGCGGGCCGGGGAGTCCGGCTGGTGGTGATCGTGGACCAGCTCGAGGAGCTGTTCACCGCCTGCGGCGACGAGTGGCAGCGGCACGCGGTGCTGGCCGTGCTGGACCTGCTGGCGCGGCGGGGCCCCGCCGGTGAACCGCCGGTGGCGCTGGTGGTCTACGGCCTGCGCGCCGACTTCTACCCGCGGTGCGCCGAGTACCCGCCGTTGCGCGCCGCCGCGTTCGAGGGACAGGTCCTGGTCGGTCCGATGAGCGAGGAGGACCTGCGGGAGGCGGTGCTGTTCCCCGCCCAGCGCGCCGGGCTGACGGTCGAGCCGGGTCTGGTGGAGCTGCTGCTGCGCGATCTGGGGTCGGCGACGCGCACCGGTCAGGCCGGGCGGCTTCCCCTGCTGGCGCACGCGCTCCGCGTCACCTGGCAGCAACGGCACGGCTCGACGCTGACCGTGCGGGGCTACCAGGCCACCGGCGGCATCGCCCGTGCGGTGGCGACCACCGCGGAGGACATCTTCGGCAAGCTCACGCCGCAGGACCAGGACCTCGCCCGATCGCTGTTCCCACGCTTGGTGGCCATCGCCGACGGGGCCGAGGACACCCGCCGCCGCGTCCACCGCGCCCAGTTGCGGCCCGGTGACCTGCGCCTGGTCGACGCCTTCACCCACGCTCGGCTTCTCACCCAGACCCACGACAGCGTGGAGATCACCCACGAGGCGCTGCTGCACGGCTGGCCGCGGCTGCGGGACTGGATCACCCGCGACCGCGCCGAGATCCTGCTCCGCCAACAGCTCACCGAGGCCGCCGGGTTCTGGGACGCGTCCGGTCACGACCCCGAGGCCCTCTACCGCGGCGCCCGGCTCACCGCGGCCCAGGAGTGGGCCGAGGACCGCGCCGACCTCTCCCCCGCCGAACACCGGTTCCTGCGGGCCAGCACCGACGCCGCCCAGGCGTCGCTCGCGGACGCCCGCCGCACCAACCGCCGCCTCCGCCGCAGGTTGACCGCCGTGGCGTTGACGCTGGTGCTCGCCCTCGCCGCGGGCGTGGTCGCCTTCGTGGAGCGCACCGCCGCCGAGCACGAGCGCGAACAGGCCGTCTCCCGCCAACTCGCCGCCGACGCCCGACTCGCGATGTCGAGGAACCCGCGCGAAGCGATGACCCTGGCCCTGCGGGCCTGGCGCACCGCCCCCACAGCGGAGGCCCGCGGCGCGCTGCTGTCGACCCAGTCCCTCCCCTACGCGGGCAGGCTGAGCCCGGGCATGGTCTACCTGAAGATGGCGGCCAGCCCGGACGGCGCGCTGGCGGCCTTCAGCGGCGTCGAGGGCAGGATCCAGCTGTGGGACACCGCGACCCACACGCCGTTGCCCACGCGGTTCACCGGGCAGACGCGCGGGGTCAACTCGATCGTGTTCTCCCCGGACGGGTCCATGCTGGCGACGGCGTCGATGAGCACGCGCGGGGCCTCGATCACGCCCGCGCTGCGGGTGTGGGACGTGCGCACCGGCGCGCTCACGCACACGCTCCCCGGCACCCAAGCGGTGGCGTGGCGGCCCGACGGGCGGGTGCTGGCGAGCGTCGACCGCGCCAACGGCCGCGACGTCATCGAGTGGGAACCCCACTCCGGCAAGGTAACCGGGCGGATCGCGGCGCCAGCCGGGGGACTTGTCTCCAGTCTGGCGTACAGCCCTGACGGCGCCCTGCTCGCGATGGGCCGGGAAGGGGGCGTCGTCGACGTGTTCCGCGCCGGGGACCAGAACCCGTTGTACCGGGTCACGCTGGCGGGCGAGGGGTTGGCGGTTCTCTCGGTCGCGTTCTCCGACCGGGGTCTGCTGAGCGCGGTGAACGTGGGACCGAGCATCCGGCTGTGGGACGCGGCGACCGGGGCGGCGCGCGGCACCCTCGGCGGCGACAGGTTCGCCGGGATCAGCGGAGGCGTCGCGTTCGTGCCGGGGACCGACCTGCTCGCCACGGCGTCGGTGCGCGGCGTGGTCGACCTGTGGGACACCTCGAAGCGGCGGATCGACGACAGCGTCCCGGTGGGGGCGAACCTGACGGCGACGCTCGCGCTGTCCCGGGACGGATCGACGATGTTGGTCGGGTCCTTCCTCAGCGGTGAGGTGGCGGTGGTGCGGCGGGGCGGCCGGTCGTACGAGGGCGACGTGCCCCAGATCGGCGACTACTCGGCGACCGGCGTCGCGGTCGACCCGGCCGGGACCACCATCGCCTCCGCGCACGCGGACGGGTCGATCCGGCACTGGGACCTCGGTGACCGAAGAGCGCGGGCGGTGCGGCGACCCGATCCCGACGCGGGAGCACCGGGCGACCCGCTGCTCGCCGCGGTGGCGTTCAGCCCGGACGGCACGGAGGTCCGCGTCGCGGGCGACAAGATCAGCGTCTGGCGACCGGGAGCGGACCGCCCACTGGTGCGCTCCGTA
The DNA here is from genome assembly GCF_024171945.1 of Actinokineospora globicatena. Taxonomy (GTDB): domain Bacteria; phylum Actinomycetota; class Actinomycetes; order Mycobacteriales; family Pseudonocardiaceae; genus Actinokineospora; species Actinokineospora globicatena. The sequence goes on along the minus strand of NZ_JAMTCR010000009.1, from coordinate 54,760 downwards.
CCGGGGCGGCTGCTGTCGACACTTGCTGTGTCGCCGGACGGCCGTTTCATCGCCACGCCGTCGCGCACGGCCGAGGTGCGGGGGTCCGACGCGGTCCAGGTGTGGACCCTGCCCGACCTCGACCCGGTCACCACGGTGACACCGGTCGGCCGCGCGGCCGCGGCGAACGTCGTGCGGTTCACACCGGACGGTCGGCGGTTGCTCGCCGGGGTGTACGAGATGGGCGACGGCGTGGAGCACCACAGCGTCCAGGTGTGGGACGTGCCCGGCTTCACCGCGCGCTCCGCGCTCACCCGGACCGCGGCGAGCGTCGTGTCGATGGACATCAGCCCCGACGGCCGCACCCTGGCCACCGGGCACGGGGACGGCGTGGTCCGGCTCTGGTCGGCGGACACCGGGGCCCCGCTGCGGGAGGTCGGTCAGCCGGGGTCGGCGGTGCGCGCGCTGGCCTTCGCCGAGGACGGGACCCTGATCACCGGAACCGTCGACGACCAGGTGCTGCGGCTGTGGAACAGCGCGACGGGTGCGGTCGTGGCGCAGATCAGGGGGCACGCGGGGCTGATCAACCAGGTCGTGGTGACCCCGGACAGCCGGGTCGTGGCGACCGCGAGCGCGGACAGCACCGTCGGGCTGTGGGACCTCGACCCCGAGGTGGTCGCGGCGCGCGTGTGCCGGATCTTGGTGGGAGCGGACTACTTGACCAGGTGCGGGTAGCCGGTAGGGCGGGGTGTTCCCAGAAGGTCGACTGGGCGAGCCCGCGTGGCCACCACGCCCGGCGACGGGCGAACCCGGTCACGCTTTCCACAGTCGACTGAGGACACAGCGGGTGTGGCGCGAGACCCGCGGATCCCGCAGGCCCGCGACCTATCCGGCCCCGTCTTTACAGCGAAACCGGCGGGGTGTCGGGCTGGATAGTCCGAGGGTGATGTGGGTGCTGAGCGGGTACTCACCGCACAGCAGTCGAGAACGAGGAGGACACCGAGTGGCGATCGACGACTCGACCACGCTGACCGTGGGCGTCGAGGAAGAGTTCTTCCTGGTCGACGCGGCGGGCAGGCTTGTGGACCAGGGGCCGGAGACCGCCGAGCGCGGGGCCGCGGCTGTTGACGGTGACCCGGACCTGAAGCCGGAGTTGCTGCGGGCCATGGTCGAGTCGGCGACCGGGATCTGCCATTCCGCTCACCAGGTCGTTGAAGAGCTGACCGAGTTGCGCGGGGCGTTGGCAGGGGCCGCGCGCGAGCAGGGGGCGTTGTTGGTGGCCACGGGGACGGTGCCGCACCAGCAGCCGGATTTCACGCCGGTCGGCCCCGGGGCGCGGTATCGGCAGATCACGGCCCACGTCGGCGAGTTCATGTTCGCCGGGATGACCTGCGGGTGCCACGTCCACGTGGGTGTGGAGGACACGGCGGCGGCGTTGCGGGCGGCGAACCACCTGCGGTTGTGGTTGCCCGCGTTGATCACCGTGTGCGCGAACTCGCCATTCCACGACGGGCGTGACACGGGGTACGCCAGCACCCGGCACCTGCTGTGGGAGCGCTGGCCGTCCGCGGGGCCGCCGCCGTACCTGGACTCGGTGGAGCAGTACGAGGAGTTGGTGGAGGACCTGCTGGCCACGGGGGCGATCCTCGACCGCAAGATGGTGTACTTCGACGTGCGCCCCTCGGAGGACCAGCCGACCGTGGAGACGCGGATCAGCGATGTCGCGCCCACCCCGCGGGAGGCCGCGCTGCTGGCGGTGCTGGTGCGCTCGATCGTGGCCGAGTCGCTCGACGGCGACCGGGACTTCCCCCGGGTACCCACGCAGGTCGTGCGGGCGGCGCAGTGGCGGGCGGCCAAGGACGGGTGGGGCGCGGTCGTCCCAGACCCGTGGTCGGACGGGTACCGACCCGCGCCGGAGATCTTCGCCGACCTGGTCGCCAGGCACGCGCCCGCGCTGCGACGCTCGGACGAGTTGGAGTTCGTGCGGTCGACGTTGGCGTCCCTGGACGAGACGGGCGATGGCGCGACCCGTCAGCGGGCCGCCGGGCTCGACGGTGTGGTGGCGATGCTCGCCGCGCAGACGAAGGGCGCCAGCCTGGCGGGGTTACAGCCGCGATAGGCCGTCCTACCGGGAACCCCGGCGCCTGACATGGGCGCCGGGGTTCTTCTGTGCCCCGCGTTGAGCCGGGTCCGCTGGCCCGGCTCTGCAATAGTGGGAGGGTGGCTACCAGAGTGCGCGAAACGGAACGCAAGTACGAGGCACCGGCGGACTACACGCTGCCGGACCTGACCGGCGCGGGTCCGGTGCACTCGTGCGAGGGTCCGCGCGGCGCCGACCTGGACGCCACGTACTTCGACACCGAGGACCTTCGGCTGGCCCGCGCCGGGATCACGCTGCGCAGGCGCACCGGTGGCGACGACGCCGGGTGGCACGCCAAGCTCCCGGTCGCCCCGCACGTGCGCGACGAGATCCGGTTCCCGCTCGGCCGCGCCAAGACCACGGTGCCCGCCGCGCTGGCCGCCCTGGTCCGCTCGCACACCCTCGGCGCCGCGCTGACCCCGGTCGTGCGGATCACCACCCACCGCGACGAGTGGGACCTGCGTGACGCCGACGGCACGACCATCGCCCTCATCGCCGACGACGCGGTGACGGCGCACCCGGTGGACGGCACGTCCCACTCGTGGCGGGAACTGGAGGTGGAGGCCACCGACCTCGACGTCCTCGCCGCGGTCGGTGCCGTGCTGGGTGCCACGCCCGCGAAGTCGACGTCGAAGCTGGCTCAAGCGCTGGGTGACCGCGCGAGGCCGCGCAAGCCCGCCCCGCTGTCGTCGAACCCGACCGCCGCCGAGGTCGCGGTGACGTACCTGTTGGCGCAGACCGCCGCGATTCGAGCCAACGACACCGGCATCCGGTTGGACACCGATGACTCGATCCACCAGTTCCGGGTCGCATGCCGCCGGTTGCGCAGCGCGTTGCGGGCTTTCCGGCCGCTGCTGGACGCCGACCGGGTCAACGCGCTGCGGGCGGAGCTGAAGTGGATCGGCGGGATCGCGTCGCCCGCCCGGGACGCGGAGGTGCTCGCGGCGGAGTTGGCGGCCGAGCTGCGTGCGCTGCCGTCCGAGGACGTGCTGGGCGCTGTCCCGGCGCAGGTGGACGCCGAGCTGAGCCGGACCGAGGCGGACGCGCGCAAGGAGCTGCTGTCCGCTTTGGACGGTGACCGCTACCTCGCGTTCCTCGGCGACCTGGACGCGCTCCTGGCCGACCCGCCGTGGACGAAGAAGGCGCGTCGGCCCGCCGTCCACCAGCTGCGCAAGCCGGTGATCAAGGCGTGGCGGACGCTGCAGGCCTCGGTCGCCGCCGTGGACAGCGCCTCCGATCGGGACGCTGCGCTGCACCAGGTGCGCAAGGACGCGAAGAAGGCCCGCTACGCGGCGGAGGCCGTCGCCCCCGCGTTCGGCCCGAAGCTGGAGCGGTGGGGGAAGAAGGTCAAGAAGTCGCAGTCGGTGCTGGGGGTCCGGCAGGACGTGGCCGTGGCCCGGGGCGCGCTGCGCGGGATGGGCGTGCGGGCGCACCTGAGCGGGGAGAACGGGTTCACCTACGGGGTGCTGTACGCCCGCCAGGAGGCACGTGGCCGCCGCGCCGAGGAGTCGTTCGGGCGGGTGTGGAAGAAGGTCCTGGGCGTCAAGGGCCCGGGCTGGCTGCGGTAGTGGTCTGGCAGATCCTCGGTTTCGGGGACCCGTGGGTGGAGCACGAGATCGTGGTCGACACCATGCCCCGCGCCGACATCGCCCGAACCGTGGGCTTCGACGGCCACACCTACCACCTCGGCGGCGGGGTAGAACTGACCGACTCGATGAAGGCAGTGTTCACGGAGCGACTCGGCATCGAGTTCAACCCCGCCCTGACCTATGTCGCCGAGAACGTCTCGGACTACCACGGACAACTGGTGCACGGCCTGGCTGACTTCGCCGACGAGCTCCTTCCGTTCCTGAGGGAAAGCGGTGGGAGGCTGACTTTTGGGATCGGCAACGCTGGCCTCGAGGATGGGGAACTGGTGCTGCTGCTGACGTCTCACTCGCGGTATCCACCGCCGCCAGCTGAGCCTGTGCTGACTATTGACCGGGAGCGGGCAGAGTTAACGCTAGTTCTTGGGGTGGATTGAGTGCGTTGCAACGACGCTATGCGGGCGCTGCTTGCGGACGTGGACTTAGCTGGCGTGAGTGAGGCAGATCTACCTGCTGGGTGGATGCGCACTGCGGCGGGGCTGGGGTGGACCGTCGAGGCGGATGGCGCTGTGGTGGCTACGGCGTTGCGCGCTACGTACTCGGGGCTGCGGTCGGGGTTCAGTGACCTTGTGGGGTATGAGGGCGCGGTGAACGGCCGGTCGGTTGTTGACTATGACTTGCCTGAGGGTGCGGACCGCTTGAACTTGTTGGTGCGGCGGTCTTGGGCTTATGTGACGGGGATGCTTGCTGCTGCTCGGGGGGTGGGGGCGGTGGTTGGGTTTGTAGGTGTGGGGACGTCGGCGACTGAGCAGCCGTTTTGGGAGGCTCATGTGACGTTTTGGGTTGAGCGGGTGGGGGTGGAGGGGTACTTCGGGCTGTCGTCGGGGGAGGCTGGTTTGGTGCTGGGGGTTGGGGATGTTGCTTGAGGCTGGTGGGGGGAGTTTGATCTTGCGCGCGTGGTTGCGCACAAGGGGTTGAGTTGTCCACAGGCTCTACTTTCAGACTCTCCAGCCGTTGCGTCCCCTGGGTAGGCTGTGTATTCGGGGGACTTTGGGGCGGGTTGATCTTGCGGGTGTGCTGTGAGCTGGGGGAATCCGGCTCTCGTGCCTCCGCTGCGCTGCGGTGGACGCCTCGGCTGCGCCATCGGATTGACGCGAGTTTCGAGCCTTGCTCGATGCGACGAACTTATTTTGCGCGGGGCCCCTACGACACCCGCGGCAGGACCGCAAAGCAGGGGCCGAAAAGCATGGCCCTGTCCGCTGAACGACGCTACGGGCACCGTCCCCCCACACAAAACAAGTCCACCCCATCGAGCCGGCCTGGCACCAGCGACTCGGGTGGAGCGCGGGGCGCCAACGTCGTCGGCGGGCGTCTTGGGGGCAACGTTGTCGGCGGGTGCTTGGGGGCCGACGTTGTGGGGGCTTCGCCAGTCGTTGCGGGTGGGCTGGGACTGGGGGGCGGGGACTTGGTGGAGCGTGGGCGGCCTTGGTGTCGGGCTTGGTGGAGCGCGGGGCAGCAAAGCGGTCGGGGCTGGTGGCGCGTGGAGGCAAGGTGGGTGGGCGTGTGGGGCGATGCGGGCGGGACTGGTGGAGCGGGGGGTGGCTCGGCGGGCCAGCCTGGTGGGGCGCGGGGGAAACAGGCGCGAGGGGCAGGGTGGGTTATTCGGTGCTGTGGACGGGGAGGAGGTGGTCTAGGCCGCTGGCGGTGAAGGCTGCGGCGGCGGGGCTGTCGGGGGGTGTGATGAGGCGGAGGGCTCGGTTGGCGGCTCGGAGGTCCGTTACCTGTTCGTAGAGGACTCGGAGGGCGGCGCTGGTGAGGAGGTCTACGGCGGCGAGGATGATGAGGCATTCGCCGGGGCCGCTGCGGGAGGCTTCTTGGAGGGCGGCTCGGAGTTCCGGGGCGTTGGAGGAGTCGAGGACGCCGGTGGCGAAGACGCGGATTGTGGTGCCGGTGATCTCGGTCTTCACCGACAAGGCGTGAGGGGCCGTGACCGGGTGTGGTGGGTCGAAGTCCGGTAGCGGTACCGGGGGGCGGCGGATGGCGCGGCGCATGTGGACGGTAGTGCCGTCTTCGTCGGTGTCGACGTGGAGGTGGTCGCTGCATTCGCGCATCATGAGCATGCCGCGGCCGCGGTAAGGGGTGCGTTCGACGGGTTCGCGCCAGGTGCCGGTGTCGGCGACGGTTACGGTCACGCCGCCGATGCCGTCGAGTTCGCCTACGACCGTGACGATGCCAGTGTGGTCGCGGTAGCCGTGTTCGATCGAGTTCGTGACCGCCTCTACGACGCACAGTGCGATAGCGGTGCGGTCGTCACGGTGGGCAGAGAGAGCGTCAAGCCAAGCGTTGAGTTCACGGTGCAGGACGACCAATTGCTCAGCCACGCCAGGTAGCGCCAACTCCAGCCGTGGAGCCGGACCGGCAAGGACAGTGGCAGCGAGAACGGTCACGTCATCGCGAGAGGTCTGGTTGTCGACTAGAGCGGCGAGCGCCGAACACAAGCGGTCGGGCAACTCTCGCGGGTCGTTGCCAGCGTTCTGCACCGCGACGTGGGCAACGCAGTCAACGAGCCGATCGCGCGACTCCGTGAACCCGCGCCCAGGTGCCTCCACCACGCCATCCGAATAGAGCACCAAAGTCTCGCCCTGGCTCAGGGTGGAGTAAGAGACAGGCGAGTCACTGTCAAGGAACGCCAGCGGTGGCCCTACCTGGCCCTCGAGGAACCGCGGGACTCCGTCGGCACCTAGCACCAACGGGCGCGGATGCCCCCTGCTGCCGTGCTCCAGCACCCTGGTCAGCCGGTCGAGCACCACTACGCACACCGTCGACCCTCGCGCGTCCGGGGACAGCCGGGCGATGGTGTCGAGCGCGCGCAGGACCTCACTGACCGTGCCACCCCGCACCAACCGCTCGGCAGCGACCGCGCGCAGTTGACCCATCGCGCCGGAAGCCGTCGGCCCATGTCCCACGACGTCGCCAAGCACGAAACCGACCCGGTCGCCGGGCATGGTCACCACGTCGTACCAGTCGCCGCCCGCCGTGAGCCACTCCCCCGCGGGCACGTACGCGGCGCCGAGCCCGAGGTCCGGCAGCAGCGGCAGGCCTGTCGGCAGCAGGTTGCGCTGGAGTTGGAGGGTGACGCGGCGCTCGGCGGCCAGGCGTTGGCGGACCTCGGCGACCTCGGCTTGGGCGGCGTGGCGCTGGCGGACGGAGGCGGTGACGTCGATGACGTGCGCGACCAGCACCGGGTCGCCGTCGGGGCCGGGCACGCGCACGACGCTGTAGGTGAAGTAGCCCTCGACCAGGTCACCCGCGCCGGTCAGGTCGATCTCGACCCGCCGCTCCACACCCAGCTGCGGTTCGCCGGTGCGCGCGACCTGGTCGAGCATCTCGAACACCTGCTGGCCCGCCGCCTCCGGCACGGCCTCCCGCACCGGGGTGCCGAGCAGCCCCGGGCGGTCACCGACGCTGGCGCGCGCCAACCGGTTGGCGGCGACGATGCGGTGCCCCGGCCCGGCGAACACCCACATGATCGCGGGCGCCGTCTCGAACGCGAGCGCCGCGGCCTGGGTCTCGTGCAGTTCGGTGCCCCCCATCACGACGCTGGTCCCCGCGGGCAAGCGTGGCCCCCACCCGGGTGACGCGCAACATCGACCCCACCGGTGTGAGCGGGGTCCGCGGTGGATACCCGACCAGCGTGAGCCAACACCATGACGGGCCGGACACCAAGCCGGACGACGACCTGCTCGACCGCAGCACCGAGCCGCTGGAGGACTACGCCAGCAAGCGGACCCACGAGGCCCCCCGGGTCGACCACGCCGAGGCCGACCCCGACAGCGCCGACGAGACCGACGCGGCGGCCCCCGAACCCGAGGCCCAGGAGCCGCCGGACTGACGCATCAGTCCTTCTCGTCGAGGTGTTCGCCGGTCAGCCGGTGGAACCCCTTGGCGCCCGCGCGGTCCACGCTCGCCTTCACCACGCCGAAGATCGCCCCCTGCAGCAGGGCGGCGAGCAGCACCTCCCGGGTCGAGTGCTCCGGTGACGTGGCCTCGGGCGCCTCGTCGTCACCGGTCACCCCGCGCCAGACCCGCTTGAACACCAGGCCCGCCAGGAGTCCGCCCAGGACGCTGATCAGCAGGCTCAACGGCCGGTAGAGCAGTCGCACGACTACCTCCCCAGCAGTCGGACGAGCAGGGCGACCAGCGCGGCGACCGCGGCGGCACCCAGGGCGACCGGGACCGGGTTGCGGCGGGCGACCACCACGGCGTCACCGGCCTTGGCCTTGGCCTCGTGGGCACGCTCGGTCAGCGCGCCGCGCACCTGCTCGGTCTTCTCCCCCACCCTGCGCTTGACGTCGGTCTTGGCCGCGAGCGCGTCGACCGTCTCGGCCAACTCACCCCTGGCCTGTTCGATGTCGGCGCGCAGCGCGGCCTGTTCGGCGCTCTTGCTCATCGGTGGGCACTCTCCTTCACGGTCGCCACGTCCTGGCGGGTGCTCTTGATCGCCTGCTCCGGGATGGGCGGGGTGGCGTGCTTGACCCGGTTGGCCGCCACGGCGGCGAGTACCCCGGCCACCAGCAGCAGCGCGCCCGCGACGATCAGGGCGGCTGCCCAGACCGGCAGCGCGGTCGCGAGCCCGGCGACGGCGGCGGCCACGAACGTCGCCACGGCGAACCAGACGAGGACCCCGGCGGTGCCACCGAGGGCGGCGCCGATCCCCGCCTGCTTGCCCTTGTCCTTGAGTTCGGCCTTGGCCAGCGCGAGTTCGTCGCGCAGCAAGCGGGACACCTGCTCGCTGAGCTTGCCGACCAGTTCTCCGGTGGAGGGCTCTTGTTTCGCCTCGTTCATACCCCTGGGTTACCCGCCACCACGTGCGGTTACTCCTGTGCGTCGGCACGTGTGCACGCCCGTGCAGGGGGTAAGGGAAGCGGTGACAGGTGTGGGAGTGCCCGAGTTGGGTATTCGGCACCCGTGACCGACCCGCACTTTCCGCGCCGCAGGATGGCGCCCGCCTACCCTCCCGGACCTACTCAGGGGACAGGCGAGGTAGTGGAGTTGCGTGTCGACGCCTCCCACTCCCAGCTGCCGTTGGTTCGAACGGTGTCCGCTGCCGTGGCGATGCGGCGCGACTACGACATCGACTCGATCGCGGACCTGCGGCTGCTGGTGGACGAGGCGTGCGCGATGTTGCTGGGGCGCGCGGTGCCGTTCGGGACGCTAGAGGTCAGGCTGCAGGTCGCCGAGGGTGGCGTGCTGGCGCGGTGCGTGGTCCCGGTGCTCGACGAGGTGCCGCTGGAGCGCTCGGGCCTCGGGTGGACGCTGGTGTCCTCGCTGGCCGAGTGGGTGCGCGACGAGGTGCGCCCAGGGCCGGTCTTCTCGGAGCTGGTCATCGAGTTCGGCATGGCGAACAGGACGGGCCAGGAGTGACGCAACCGCAACCCGATATGGCAAGCGATCGTGCTGATAACTCGGGATACGCCCACCTCAACCCGGTTCTAGAGGAGTTCGCGGCGCTACCTCCGACCAGTACGCGGCGGGCGAAACTGCGCTCTGAGCTGGTCACCGCGTTCTTGCCTCTTGCGCAACACGTCGCGCGGCGCTTCGCGAACCGCGGCGAGCCTTACGATGACCTTTTGCAGGTAGCGACGGTAGGGCTAATCAACGCCATCGACCGGTTCGATCCGACGCGCGGTAGCGACTTCATGTCGTTCGCGGTGCCCACGGTGATGGGCGAGGTGCGTAGGCACTTCCGGGACACCAGTTGGTCTATGCGGGTACCGCGCAGGCTCAAGGAGCTGCATCTATCGCTCGCGGGTGCTACCGCCGAGATGTCGCAGCACCTGGGGAGGGCGCCGACGCCGCGCGAGCTGGCGGAACGGTTGGACCTACCGGTGGAAGACGTCTACGCGGGTCTCCAGGCGAGCGCGGTGTACCGGTCGCGGTCGTTGGACGAGATCATCGGCGTGGACGAGTCGACCGGATCGGTCGGGGACCGGATCGGTGTCGAGGACCGCGGCATGGCGGACGTGGAGTACCACGAGACGCTCAAGCCGCTGCTGGCCAGGCTGCCCGACCGCGAGCGCAAGATCCTGCTGCTGCGGTTCTACGGCAACCAGACCCAGACCCAGATCGCCGACCAGGTCGGGTTGTCGCAGATGCACGTGTCGCGGCTGCTGGCCAAGACGCTCAGCGCGCTGCGGGCGGCGATGACCGAGGACGACGACTAGCCAGCGACGACTAGTCAGCGCTGCGCGCGCGGCGCATCTCGGCCCGCTCGTGCTCGTCTAACCCTCCCCACACGCCGTAGGGCTCCGCGGTGCGCAAGGCGTGGTCGCGGCACCGCCGCAGCACCGGGCACCGCGCGCAGACCAGTTTCGCGGCCCGGACCCGGCGGACCCTGGCGAGTCCGCGTTCGTTGTCCGGGCTGAAGAACCGGTCGACCGGCAAGGTCTGGCAGGCGCCGCGGTCCTGCCACGGCTCAAGGGCGCTCCTCACCCCACCGCGATACCCGGGTGGGCCGAACGCGAAACGCCCCGACCACAACCGGGTGATGACGGTCGGTGATCGGGGCGGTGCGGGACGGTGCTGGGTGGTGCCGCCGACCGGACGGGGTGGGGGTTGTCCGGTCGGCGGCGTGAGTCGCCATCGCGGGGGCACACGGGCGTGCGTCCAGCGACGTTGGGGGAACATCTCCGGGAAACGTCCGCGGGTCTTCCTCCGCGCGGCGACATCCTGTCCAACGCGCGACCACCCCCGCGCGTTCCCGAGCAGGGGTGGTCTCTGTCACTCTCCGCAGTAACCCGGTGGTAACCGGCAGCTCAGCCCGCGAGCGCGTCGGCCACCGTCGGCCGCAGCTCGAGCAGGTCCGCAAGACCGCTGATCTCCAGCACCCTGGTGGCCATCGACGCGCCCACCACGAGCCGGAACACGGTGCCCGCCGCGTCGGCGCGCTCGGCGGCCCTGGCCAGGTTGGCGACGGCGGCCGAGCCGAAGAAGGTCACCCGGTCCAGGTCGACCACGACCAGGCTCGCGCCGCCGTCGATGGCGGTGGCCATGGCGTCGGCGAAGCGGGGCGCGGTGAGCAGGTCGATCTCGCCGCCCGCGCGGACCACGACGGCCCCCTCGGGGTGCTTGTCGACGGTGACCTCCAGCAGCGGCGGCGATGGCGCGGCGCCGGGGACCGGCTCGGGGGTGGGGGTGGAGGCGGGCATGACGGCATTCTCCCAGCCGCGCCGGGTGGGCGGCAGCGCGAAAGCGACGCGGCGGGCCACCGGTTGCCCTGCCGCCCACCCGTCGCGCCGGTAGCGTTCAGGCATGATCGGTCTGCCCGACGGTGTCACGGCCTGCTTGTTCGACCTCGACGGCGTGCTCACCAGCACCGCGACCTTGCACCAGATCGCGTGGAAACAGACTTTCGACGAGTTCCTCGCGCACCGCTCTGACGGCGACCGCTCGCCGTTCACCCCACACGACTACGCCGCCTATGTCGACGGCAGGCCGCGAGCCGACGGTGTGCGCACCTTCTTGGCCTCGCGCGGGATCCGGCTTCCGGAGGGCGACGCGAATGACTCACCCGACGCGGAGACGACCAACGGGGTCGGTAACCGCAAGAACGACGCGTTGCTGCGGCTGATCGAGGAGAAGGGCGTGCAGCCCTACCCGGGCTCGGTCGCGTACCTGGAGGCGGCGCGCGCGGCGGGGTTGAGCATCGGGGTGGTGACCTCTTCGGCCAACGGCGAGCACGTACTAGAGGTGGCAGGGCTAACACCGTTCGTTCAGGTGCGCGTCGACGGTCTGACGATCGTGGAGCAGCGGCTGCGCGGTAAGCCCGCCCCGGACTCGTTCCTGGCCGGTGCACGCGCTCTAGGAGTGGCGCCGGGTGAGGCCGCGGTGTTCGAAGACGCGCTATCGGGGGTAGAGGCTGGTCGCGCGGGCGGGTTCGGTTACGTCGTCGGCGTCGATAGGGCTGACCAGGCGGACCAGCTGCTGGAGCGCGGGGCCGACGTGGTGGTCGACGACTTGGCGGACTTGCTGAACGGGGCGAAGTGAGCGGCGGTTTCGATCTAGCACCGTGGGAGCTGCGGTGGAGCGGCCTCGCGGTGGACCAGTTGCACCGCACGGAGTCGGTGTTCGCGCTGTCCAACGGGCACGTGGGGTTGCGCGGCAGTCTCGACGAGGGTGAGCCGGTAGGGCTACCGGGGACGTACCTGAACGGGTTCTACGAGGAGCACGCGCTGCCTTACGCGGAGGCGGGGTACGGCTACCCCGAGGCCGGGCAGACCGTGGTGAACGTGACCGACGGCAAGATCATCCGGCTGCTGGTCGAGGACGAGCCGCTGGACATGCGCTACGGGCGGGCGCTGGAGCACCACCGCACGCTCGACTTCCGCACCGGGGTGCTGACCCGCGAGACGCTGTGGGAGTCGCCGACCGGTCGCCGGGTCCGGGTGCGCACCCAGCGGCTGGTGTCGTTCACCCAGCGCGCGGTGGCGGCCATCCGCTACGAGGTCGAGGCGGTCGGTGGGGACGCGGGCGGGCCCGAGGAGACCCAGCTGGTGGTCCAGTCGGACCTGCTGGCCAACGAGCCGATCGAGAGCAGGACCCGCGACCCCCGGGTGGCGCTGGCGCTGAAGTCGCCGCTGGCCGGTGAGTCGAGCCACTGCTCGGGGCTGCGGGCGGTGCTGGTGCACCGGACCAAGGAGTCCGGGCTGCGGCTGGCGGCGGGGATGGACCACGAGGTCGAGGACCTGCCCGGGCTGCGCACCGAGGTGAGCGCCGAGGACGACCTGGCGCGGCTGACGGTGGCGGCGGACATCCCGGTCGGCGGGGTGCTGCGGCTGACCAAGTACCTGGGGTACGGCTGGTCGAGCACCCGCTCGGGGCCCGCGCTGCGCGCCCAGGTGGAGGCGGCGCTGGCGGGGGCGCTGCAGACCGGGTGGGACGGACTGCTGGCCGAGCAGCGCGCGTTCCTGGACGACTTCTGGGCGGCCGCGGACGTCGAGATCGACGGCGACGACGAGTTGCAGCAAGCGGTGCGGCTCGGGCTGTTCCACATCTTGCAGGCGGGGGCCCGCGGGGAGAGCCGCGCGATCCCGGGTAAGGGGCTGACTGGCCCCGGGTACGACGGGCACGCGTTCTGGGACACCGAGACGTTTGTGCTGCCGGTGTTGACGTACACGATGCCGGAGGCGGCTAGAGACGCACTGCGGTGGCGGCACGCGACCTTGCCGTTGGCGCAAGAGCGCGCGGCAGTGCTGGGTAAGCGCGGTGCGGCATTCCCGTGGCGGTCGATCAACGGTAAGGAGTGCTCGGCGTACTGGCCCGCGGGGACGGCGGCGTTCCACGTCAGCGCTGACATCGCCGACGCGGTCGCCCGGTACCACGCGGCGACGCTCGACACCGAGTTCGACCGGGAAGCGGGCACGGAGTTGCTCGTGGAGACCGCGCGGCTGTGGCGGTCGCTGGGCCACCACGACCCGCACGACGGGTTCCGGCTCGACGGGATCACCGGGCCGGACGAGTACTCGGCGGTGGTCGACAACAACATCTACACGAACCTGATGGCGCAGAAGAACCTGCGCGAGGCGATCGCGGCGTGCGAGCGCAACCCGCGGGTCGCGAACCGGCTCGAGGTAAGCGCCACGGAGATAGAGGAGTGGTCGCGCGCGGCGGACCGGATGCGCATCCCCTTCGACGAGATGCTCGGGGTACACGAGCAGGCCGAGGGGTTCACCGCGCACGAAGAGTGGGACTTCGAGGGGACCGAGGCAGAGAAGTACCCGCTGCTCTTGCACTACCCGTACTTCGAGCTCTACCGCAGGCAGGTCGTGAAGCAGGCCGACCTGGTTCTTGCCCTGCACCTGCGTGGGGACGCGTTCACGCTAGAACAGAAGGCGCGTGACTTCGCCTACTACGAGGCTCGCACTGTCCGCGACTCGTCGTTGTCGGCGGGGACTCAGTCGGTCGTCGCGGCTGAGTGCGGTCACCTGGACCTCGCTTACGCCTACCTGGCCGAGGCAGCGCTAACTGACCTGAACGACTTGCACCACAACGTGGCCAACGGCCTGCACATGGCGTCGCTGGCGGGTGCGTGGCAGGCGATCGTGGCCGGTCTGGGCGGCATGCGGGACCACGGCGGCGAGCTGACGTTCGCGCCCCGGCTGCCGTCGGCGCTGGAGCGGGTGGCGTTCCGGATGTGCTTCCAGGGCAGCCGGCTGCAGGTCGAGATCACCGGCGAGGAGGCCACCTACCGGCTGATCTCCGGCGACCCCGTGCACACCAGCCACCACGGCTCCCCGGTCGTGGTCGACGGCGAGGTGACGCTGCCGATCCCCGCTCCCCCGGACTTCCCCACGCCGTCCGCCCCGCCGGGCCGGGAGCCGCGCCGCCGCACCAAGGCGGGCGACTCAGGTACGCAGGAGCCGTAGGACCGCCCGCTCGAGCGGCTCCCGGATCTCGTCCGGCCCCTTCCCGGCGAGCCGCTTGAGCGCGGTCTGGATCGTGCGGCCGTCGGTGAACGCCTCGACCACCCTTGGGTCCACATAGGACTTCCTGGCCATGGCGGGGGTGTTGCCCAACTGCTCGGCGACCGCCTTCATCACGGCCGAGACCGCGCGCTTGCTCGGCGGCCCATCGTGGGCGGCGAACTCGGTGGCGGCCAACACGGTGGCAGTCCAGGTCCGCATGTCCTTGACGGTGAAGTCGTCCCCCGCGAACTCCTTGAACCGCTCGTTGACCTCCGCGGCCCGGATTTCCCCGTCTTTGTGGCAAAACAGCCGGTCGTCGTCCTTCTTGCCCTTGCGCAGGGCGACGATAAGCTTGCCCAGCAACGGGTCTTTGATCGTGGCGACACGCTGTTGCCCGCTCTTGGCCGGGAACTCGAAGTACAGCTGGCCGTTGCGCGGAACCACATGTCCTCTCAGGAGCGTCGACACCCCACGCGAATCGTTCTCCTCCGCGTACTCCTCACCCCCGACCCGGAACACACCCCGGTCCAGGATGCGCAAGGCACCCGCCAGAACCCGATCCCTGGTCAACCCCCGCCCGGATAGATCGGCCTCGATCCTCTCCCGCACCCCCGGCAACCGCCGCGCCAACACCAACACCCGCTCGTGCTTCTCCGCGTCCCGATCCACCCGCCACTGCTCGTGGTACAGGTACTGCTTGCGCCCCGCCTCATCCACCCCCACAGCCTGGATGTGCCCCGTCGGAAACGGACAGATCCACACCTCCCCCCAAGCAGGCGGCACCGCCAACGCCCGGATCCGCTCCTTCTCCTCCCCCGTCACCACCCGCCCGTCATCCCGGGTGTACGAGAACCCCCGCCCCACCCGCCTCCGCCGAATCCCCGCGGACCCACAATCACTACGCCGCAACCGCACGAGCCCCGGTATTCCCCGGGCCACAGCGGATAAAACCTGGTCACAGGTGCCAGAGCACTCGATCGGGATCGTCGAACAAGGGCTCGATACCCGCGGGGTCGTGGTCGAGAAGGTGCTCGAGTTCGTCGGGCGGCACGTTGATGTGGCCCACATGCGGGTACGGGCTGCGGGTCACGCCGGGGCGGGACAACAGGTGCCTGTCGTCGCCGCCCAGGTAATAGGAGAACGGAAGGCCCGCGGCGTGCAGGGCCAGAGTCAGCCTCCACTCCCGTTCCTGGGATGCGACTACCCGAACCCCCCTGTCGCGCAGTTCGGCCAGGACACGGCGGTAAGAGTCCTCCGACAGCGGGTTGCCGGTGACGTCCAAGGATTCGAGGCGGGCGCAGTCCAGGACCGGCACGAGGTCGGTGATCTTGTTCCTGAGCAGGGAGACATCCCGGAGGCGAGTGGCTGTGGTGAGTGCCCGCACATCGGTGACGTCGCTGTCGGAGACCTCCAGGATCGAGAGGAGCGGCAAGTCCGCGAGGTCCGGGATCGCGGTCACATCGGGGGCGGACAGGACCAGCGCGCCCAACCGCGGGAGGTCGGACAGCCCGTCCACCGACTTGGCGAACCGCACCAGCACCGAGTCGACGCGATCCACTTCGGCCCACTCGTACGGCGCCGCGTGTCCGAGTATCCGGGTGAGCGAGTTGTGCACCTCAGGGTCCACCTGCTGATCCTCTCTCGGGGACGATCGCACCCTTTGCCCTCTCGAAATCCTGTCCCACACCCTTGAATGATTCGACCTGGGTATCAGACAGCCACGCTATGGTGATGTCCCGCGCGAACACTCCTGGCGCCACCTTGAACAGTGCGTCCACCGGCGCGTTCCACAACTGCGGCGCCAACCCGGTCAGCACGCCATTCCAGATCAGTTTATGGCTGGAGACGCTAGCACTGGCGTCCGCCTTGTGCATCTCGATCAACAATTCGACAAAGGCCGTGGCAGTTCCCCGCTTGTTGTCCCGGTACAGAGCGCGGAGCTTCTTGTGGAAATCTTCCGTTCCCGCGGTCAACGTGGGTTTCTTGTCAGCCACGGTGGCGAATGTCCCCGGGTGCGCACCCAGGTCGATCACCCCGTTGGCGACCACCTGCCAGATCACCCGGTTGGTCGGCGACCGGAGAGCGTGGTGCAGCGCCAGCCAGTCCAGGCCGTCCTGCACGGTGTTCAGCCGCTTGTGGTCGAGGGCGCCCGCCACGACCTCCTTGATCATGTCCGTCGGGATCCACTCGTGCATGTTGCTGTCGAGCGCGCGGAACCGGTCCTTGATGTAGTCCCGACTGCCCTGCTGGTGGTCCCACAACCAGCAGAACCGCCGCCAGGTGATCCCCCCGGCCACCCGTTCCCGGACCATCGACCGCAGGAACGGGAGCAGCTTCATGCTGTGGACAACTGCTTTGAGATCCGGGTCAGGCCGTTGTTTCGGAAGGCCGTCCCACTTCCCGTAACCGGGGCCGAGCGCCACGACATAGGTCATGTCCCCGACGGCGTCCACCACCGCCTGCCCCGCGGTCGACGACATCCTCGCCGGGTCCTTCATGTTCTTCAGCGCGCCTGCATCCCCGCCCAGCGCGTCCAGGAATGTCTTGCGCTCGACGGAGGATGGCGGAAGAAGAACCGGATCGCGGCCGCTTTGTCGAACGGCGATCTCGGGTGGGTCGCCCGAAATGGGACGGGATCGGCTTGAGCGGCGATTCCCACGGCGGCCGCCTCGGTCCCGGCGAGGACATCGGAGTTCCACAGCTGCGTGCCGTCGCCGAGCTTCGCCTTGGAGAGGATGTTCTTCCACCAGGACGCGTGGGCTTTGGCGGCGAGGGCGATGCCGGTGTCGCAGGGGCTGGGGGACGGCGGGACGGGTATGGGGTGCGGGGTGGTGGTGGCGCGTTGGAGGGTGCCTTCGGCGTGGACGTAGTCGCGGTGGGTTTCGCGGCGGTCGGTGTGCAGGCGGAGTGTGGCCAGGCGGTGGCGCAGGCGGATGGCGGGGAAGTGGGAGACGACGTCCTCGCGGCTGGTGCCGTTGCGGATGGCGATGACGGCGGCGCGCATGGCGGCGGCGAGGTCGCGTTGCCTGGACGCTGGGGTCTCCTTGCGCGCAGGGGTGTCCTTGGGTGCGCGGCTGTCCCTACGTGCGGGGGCGTCCTTGCGCGCGGGGTCGCGGTGCTGGGATGCGGGGGACTTGGACCTGGGCGGCGCGGAGCGCTTGAGCTTGGCCAGGATCGAGCGGCCGACGGTGACGAGTTTGTCGATGACGCGGTCGACGGCCTTGATGACGGGTTTGCTGAGGGACTGGATGACGGACTTGACCTTGGCGGTGACACTGCCGAGGTTGAGGAGGGCGGCCAGGGCGCCGATGAGCAGCGGGATGCCCGCGGCGAGGGTGTTCTCGATGAGGGTGGGGACGCCGCCGCCGCTGCCGCCCGCGATGGCGATGACGGCGTCGAGGACGGAGTTGACGAAGGCCATGATCTGGGCGGCGTTCTCGACCAGGAACCGGACGAAGTCGATGATCATCTTGATGGCCCGGATGAACGCCGACGCCGGGTTGAGCATGCTGACGATCAGCGTGATGCCCGCGACCAGCACGGTCGGCACCAGGTACTCGGCGACCTTGCCGAACAGGTGCCCCTTGACGTCCCCGAGCGCGGTCCCCAGGGTCGGGCCGACGCCGTCGGACTTGAGCCGGGCCGCCTCGGGGACCGCCGACTCGACCGCGCCCATCGCCCGCTCCGGCACGCCGCGGCGCACCACCCGGGCGCGGATGGTGTCCCAGGTCAGCCCGAGCACCGTCGCGATCATGGTGACGATGCCCGGGGTGTCGAACCTGGCGGGCAGCGGCACACCGGCGGCGGGCATGGCGCCGAGGAGCCAGCCGACCAGGCCGCGCTTGAGGTGGTCGCCGATGTTGCCGAGGAACACGCGCAGCCCGGCACCGACCGCGCTGAACAGGTTGCCCAGGAAGCCGATCGGGTCGCGCAGGATGGCCGCGATCACCGCGGCGGCCTTGGCGAGGATGCCGAGCAGCAGGTCCTTGAGCTTGAGGATGGTGTCGATGACGCCCTTGACCGCGGCAACGGCCTTGGCGACCAGCCCCTTGTTCTTCTCCTTCTCGGCCGCGATCTCCTCGTCGACGGACTTGAGCGCGTCGTTGTACTTCGACGCCAGCGTGTGCACGAGGTCGTTGCCCTTGGCGTCGACCGACTCGGTGAGCTCGTCGAACTTCCCGGCGAACTCGTCGGCCGCCCCCTTGCCGATCGAGCGCAGGTGCGGCGCGAGCGAGTCGACGGCGGTGCGCAGTTCGGCCCGGCCCGCCGCGATACGGGCCTTGGCGCGGTTGAGCTCGCCACCGATCAGGTCGGCGACGTCGGAGATGACACGCCGCATGCCGTTGACGTAGGTCTGCCTGGCCGCGTCGAAGATCCGGTTCGCCTCCTCGGGCATCCCGGCGAGCTTGTCCTTGATCCACTTGGCCGGGCCGAACAACCCGGAGTACCGCTTGTCTTTGTACTCGTCCATCTTGCGCTTGTGCTCGGCGGTGAACGCGTCGCGGACCGCCTGCTCCCCTGCGGTGAACCGGTCATCGACCTTCTTGTCCAATTCGGACAAAATGGTCTCCACATCGGACTTCGCGGCGTCGAAGACCTTCTGCAGGGTCGCGGTGACCTGTGCGCGCTGGACCTCGTCTTTGCTCTTGGCGCCCTGCTTGCCCGCCGAGACCTCGGCACCGGCCTTGGCCCGGTCTCCGGCGAACGCCGCCATCGCTGACGTTCCGGCCTGGGCGGCGTCGGATTTGTTGCCCGCCAACGTTTGCGCCTCCGCCGAACGCACCTGACCGGGTGCTGTCACGGCGTGCGCCTCCGCGGACTTCTTCTCCCGCAACGCACCGGTGAACTCGGGCTCGTTGGACCTGACGAGTTGGTCCTCGGTGACCTCCGCCTGCGCCATCTGCTGGTCGACCTGGGCGGGACCGGCGGAGAAGTCGGTGGCCGCGACGGGCGCCTTGTCGGGTACGGTGTTCGCCGCGTTGGGGGGTGCCGGAGTGGGCGGCGGCCGGCCGGGGGCGAGCGGGGTGACGGGTTTGTCTACGGCCGCACCGGTGTCCGGTGGCGCCTTGGTGGTCGTCTCGATCTGCTCGGCCGACTGCTGCTTGCCCTGGGTGACCTGTCCTTGGACCTGCCCCTTGACGGCGTCGGCCTTGCCGGAGTCGCCGAACTTGTCGGCCTCGTCGAGGTTCTTGGGTGCCTGCGCGGCGATGGCCTCGTTGACCGCGCGCACGAACGCCGCCTTGTCGAACTCCCCTGGCTTCGCGGCGTTCATCCTCTCCGCGTTGGCCGTCTTCCCCTGCGCCTGCTTGTCGTCCTGCGGCGGTGTCGCGGCGGCAGCGGCAGCGGCCGCCTCGGTACCCGGTGCCGGATGGGCTTTCGCCACACCCTGCTTGGTCTCGACCTCGGCGGTGACGGCGGCGAACTTGGCGTCGGATTCCGCACCGGCGCGGTCCGCGTTGCGTTGCACGGGGAGGTTTTGCGCCAGCAGCCGGGTCGCGGCGCGGTTCCCAGCGGCCCGCTGCAACCGTTGCACCGCAGCGGGGTTGACGGCCCTGCCCAACCGGATCGGGCTCGCGCCAGGGGCTTTGGGCTTGACATCCGCCCGTTCCACCGCCTGCGCACCCTCGGCAGGTGTTTTCACGCGTCCCCCCGAACTGGAGCGGCACCGGCTTCAGTCTGGGGGACTCGGGTGGATCAAGGACAGGGCGCGAGGCCGGGTGGTCGGACGATCACCGCTTCCCGCACGGGCAGGCATGGACCCCTTGTGGCACTTACGGTCGGCCGCCGCGGCTGTGTTCGAGTGCCCAGCGGGTGTGGGTGTTGCGCCAGCCGACGCCGCGGCGGGTGGCGGGGTGGATGAGGGGGATCCAGCGGAGTTCGCGGGCGCCGAGGGGGATGGGGTGGGAGGTGCCGTATGTGCCGGTCTGCCGGAAGGGGACGCGGTCGGTGCCCGCCAGGCCAGCGAAGACGTCGGCGGCCTCGCGGCCGAGGGTGATCACCAGGGGGGCGTCGGCGTCCTTGAGTTGGCGCAGGAGTTCGCGGCCCTCTTGGCGCAGGGCGCGGTGGACGAGTTCGCGGCGGTCGGGGCGGCGGTGCAGGGCGGCGCGGGGCAGGCCGGTGGTCGCGGCGAAGCGGTCGTACTCGGCGATGGCGTTGGCCTGGCGGTCGCCGGACTTGACGAAGTAGGTGGGGACGCAGTGGGTGGCGTAGACGGCATGGGGGTCGACGCCGAGCGGGTCGAGGACCTCGGTGACGACCAAGCGCGCGGCGTCGGGCGGGTCGGTGACCTCCACGGTGCCCCACTCGGCGCGCCACCCGACGGCACCGCGCCACGTCGCGACCCGGTCGGCCAGGTCGGTGCCGGTCGGGCAGGCGTCGGGCTCGTCGTCGACGGCGAGCGCGGCGACCCGCCCGCCCCCGGGCCGGTGCCACCGGACCCGCAGCGCGCCGGGGTAGACGCCGAGCAGGAACGCCTGGGCGCGATCGGTCCGCGGCAGCCGAGGCCCGCGCCGCACCGCCGGTCGGCCGAACGGGTACACCCCGACCACCGGCGGTGACCAGGCTTCATCGGTACAGACTTCGATCACGAAGACCGTATCGCCGGTCGGACGTCAGACGTGACACCACCCGCACGACCTGCCGCTGGTCGGGATGGCGCAACCCACCGGTCCGACGCGGCGAGACCATGATCGAACCGCGCTGAGCAGCCCCCGATATACAGCCTGCCAGGGGGTGCGGCGGGCGGGGAATGGGTGAGGTGGCGGCTGTGGGCAGGTCGGGGGGTTGGGGACAACTGGGGCCGGATGGGGGGTGATCTGGGTCCGGCGGTGGGTTCAAGGTCGAATCGACGTGGGGCGGGGGCGGCTGTGGAGAGACCGGGGTGGTGGCGCGGAGCTGTGGCCAACCGGGACGCGCGTCGGGGAGGCCAGGTGAGCGGTTCATGATCGAACCGGATGAAGTGCCCCCGATATACAGCCTGCCGGGTGGGGTGGCGGGTGGGGAATGGATGAGGTGGTGGGTGGGGATGAGGTGGGGGGTTGGGGATAACTCGGGATGGGGGGATGGCGGAGGTCTGGGTGGGGTTAGGGAGAGGTGGGGAGGGGGCGGCGGTCCAGGTGGAGGAGGCCGAGGATGAGGAGGGCGAGGCCTGCTACGGCGGAGCCTGCGATGAGGCGTTCGACGAGGCCGAGGGGGACGAAGCGCCACCAGGGTTGGCCGCCGGTGAGCATGTTGAGGGCGCCGATGACGATGGTGCTGAACCAGAGCAGGGAGAGGGCGCCGCAGGTGCGGGTGGCCCAGCGCCAGGCGGGGTGGGCTGGGAAGGCGCGGCCCGCGGCGAGGAGGACGGCCGAGGGGAGCGACAGGAACGCGGCGACGCTGGCGTAGCGGTGGATCATGCCGCCGGTGCTGGGGCCTACCGACCAGTCGTTCTTGGTGAACAGGACGACGGTGAGCAAGCTGAGTGTCCAGATGGCGCCGAGGACGGCGGTGGGCACGTGCGCGCGGCGGCGCCACAGTTCCACGAAGCCCACGGCGGAGGAGGCGGCGATCAGCACGATCGCGGCGTCGAAGAGCCACTTGTTGTCGCTGAGGGCGTACTCGCTGATGGTGCGCCGGACCGGGCTGATCTCATTGGTCGGCGGCAGCACGTGCAGCGCCAGCAGCGCCGCGACACCACCGAGCAGCCCCCCGAGCGCCCACAGGAGTCCGGTCCGTCCCGTCCGCGTGACCACAGCCATGCGGACCAGGGTAGGGACGGACCCTGTGGGCGAACTGAGAACTATGCCCGGATCGGCTCGACCCGGCAGTTGAAGTGGCGCAGCAGCTTCGGCGCGGACACCATCCGGTACCCGGGGACCCGCTCGGGGTTCTTGGCGATCTCCCCCACCACCTCGGCCACGTACTCCAGGTGGCTCTGCGTGTAGACCCGGCGCGGGATGGCGAGCCGGACGAGTTCGTACGGCGCGGCCTTGAGCAGCACCCCGTTCTCGTCCTCCTCCCCCAGGTACAGCGTGCCCAGCTCGGCGCACCGGATGCCGCCCGCGAGGTAGAGCTCGGTGGCCAGCGCGTGCCCGGGGTACTGGGCGGGCGGCAGGTGGGTCAGCAGCCGCCCCGCGTTGAGGTAGAGGGCGTGGATGCCCGCCGGTTCGACGATGGACACGCCCGCGGCCTTGATGAGGTCACCGAGGTAGCGGGTCGCGGCGGCGCGCGCGGCGAGGTAGCGGGGGTCGACGACCTCGCGCAGGCCCTGCGCCAGCATCTCCAGGTCGCGCCCGGCCAGGCCGCCGTAGGTGCGGAACCCCTCGGTGGCGATGAGCACCAGCTCGCACTGGGCGGCCAGCTCAGGGTCGCGCAGCGCGAGGAACCCGCCGATGTGGGCGATGGCGTCCTTCTTCAGCGACGCCACGGCACCGTCGGCGAGCTCGAACGCGGCCCTGGCGACCTCGGCCGGGGTCTTGTCCGACCAGCCCGGCTCCCGCTGCACGACCAGCCACGCGTTCTCGGCGAAGCGGGCGGCGTCGAGGAAGAACGGCACCCCGTGCTCGCGGCACAGGTCGCGCACCGCGGTCAGGTTGGCCATGGACACCGGCTGTCCGCCGCCGCCGTTGTTGGTGATCGTCATGACGACCACGCCGACCGACTCGGGACCCTCCAGCGCGGCCCGCAGCGCGTCGAGGTCGATGTCGCCCTTGAACGGGTGGTCGCTGTCGAGGTCGGCGGCGGCCGCGCACGGCAGGTCGACCGGCTTGCCGCCCGCGAGCAGGACGTTGGCCCGGGTGGTGTCGAAGTGGGTGTTGCTCACGCACAACTGGCCCGGCTCGAGCAGCGCGTTGAACAGGATCCGCTCGGCCGCGCGCCCTTGGTGGACCGGGAAGATGTGCGGGTACCCGGTGAGCTCGTCGACGACCTCGCGGAAGCGGAACCACGACGCCGAACCCGCGTAGGTCTCGTCGCCGATCGCGCCAGCCGCCTGTTGCGCGGCCGAGAGCGCGCCGGTCCCGGAATCGCTGAGCAGGTCGATCGTGATTTCGTCGGCGCGCAGGTTGAACGGGTTGTAACCGGCCCTGGCCATCGCCGCCTCGCGGTCGGCCCTGGTGAGGATGGGAATGGGCTCGACGACCTTGACGCGGTACGGCTCCATGAGCGGCATCGGCAGTTTACGTCCTTTTTCCTTGAGGTTTTCCCTGGTTTATGCCGCGCCCGCCGCGACCCCGCCGGGGGCGGCGACGGCATAGGCCTCCGCGGAGAGGTAGACGGTGACACCGGGGCGCGGGCGGCCCATGCGCAGCGAGACGTGCGCGATCAGCCCGACCCCGGACTCAAGTGGACGGTCGGTGACCGCGGCGATGGCCCGGTCGAGCACGGCGGCGTCGAAGCCGTGCGCGGAGAGCAGCGTCTTGGTCCGCGCCAGCGCCACGGCGTCGTCGGGCACGTAGTCGCGAACCGGCAGGTAGACCGAGAACCCGCTCGGTTCGCGCTGCCCGGCCAGGTAGATGTAGCTGGTCACCAGCGGCCTGCCGTCGTAGCTCTCGCGGCCGCCGATGGTCGCGTCGAAGTCGGCGAGCACGTCGGCATCGGTGAGCGGGCAGGCGGCCCCGAGGTGGGTCAGCTCGCGCAGGCCTGCGCGGAAGTGGCTCTGGTACACCTTGACCCGCGAGCGCGGCGTGTCGTCGAGGTCGATGGCGAAGAACGAGAACCGGTCCAATGTGGACGTCGGGCGCGGCGCGTGCGAGCTCAGGTCGGGCCACGCGGCGGTGAGGCCGAGCCGGTCGAGCCCGGCGGCGACCAGCCCAGGCGCGGCGGCCTGGCCGTGCACCTCCGGGTTGAGGTAGATCTTCACCGCGACCCTGGACCTGGTGACGACGATGGAGAACCACAGCGAGAACACCCCGCGCGGCTCATCGGGCAGGAACAGCCCGCGCACGGCGTCGAAGCGGTCCAGCGCCAACGGGTAGCGCTGCGCCAGACGGTCTAAGCAGGACAGCGCGGCGGCGAGGTTGGCCGTCGGCCCCGGCTTGCGCGCCACCGACTCCACCAGCAGCCGCAGCGTGTGCGTACCGTCCTCTTCGAACGCCACGGAGTACTCGACGGGCGTGTGGTCATCGGCCACATCGGAGCGCCACAGCGGCGGCTCGTCGAGCGCCCTGGTACCCGCGGGGCCGATGATGTCGGCGAGCACGGCACCGACCTCGTCGGCCTGTTCGGCCAGACCGAGCACGGCGCACAACCGTCGCACCTGGGCCCCGGTGTGTTCGTTGAGCGTGACCGCCCCCGACCGCGTGATCCTCACGTGCAGACCCCTACCCAGCCATTCACCCACACCGACGACACCAGGCAACGTACGGGTGAATACGAACAAGCCAGTACCGCCAACGCGGTGATCCACTCCGAACGCGCTCTTACAGAGGGTAAATGAGAAGAGCTGCCGAAAACCGCCGTTGCCGGATTGTGGACGCCGTGCTAGTGACAATGCCACAGGCACGGAGGGTCGCGAAAAAGCGACCGATTTCATGTGAAGCAATTCACTTCGTGAAAAACTTACCAATTCGGCCGTACCCCGTCCGAGATCGACTGAGCAGTGCTTACAGCCGCGACGCGGGCTCCGGCGCGGTCTGGACGACTGCGCGCCCGTGCGGACGCACGTGCGCGCACCCGTGACGCTGCGTGGGCGGAGCACGGGAAAGCGATGTGCGTCACGTGAGACATCCGATGGTCCGATCGGGGAGTCTGCTTGACAGCGGCACCCCGGCCAACTCGTCGAAGAGTCCATGATGGACAGCCCCTACCTCGTCGGCACAACGGTGAATCGGACATCGTGTTAGCGTTGTTCGCATGTGTTCCACCGACGGCTGCAGTCGCGGGCCGGGTAGCGCCCGGCCACTGATCCGCCCCTCCCGCCGCCCCGGCGTGGCCGCCCCGGAGAGCCGGTGCTGATCCTCATAGGTGTGGTCTCGGTCCTGCTGCTCACCGCGGCGACCGGGTACTTCGTCGCCCAGGAGTTCGCCTACGTCGCGGTCGACCGCAACCGGTTGCGCCAGCTCGCCGAGGACGGCGACAAGGCCGCCGAGCGCGCGTACCGGGTGACCCAGCGGCTCTCGTTCATGCTCTCCGGCGCCCAGTTCGGCATCACCGTCACCGCGCTGCTGGTCGGCTACGTGTCAGAGCCGTTCCTCGGCGACGGCACCGCCGCGCTGCTCGGCCTCGCCGGGTTGCCCAGCGGGGTGAGCACCGCGCTGTCCATCGTGGTCGCGCTGCTGTTCTCCACCGTGGTGCAGATGGTCTTCGGCGAGCTCGCCCCCAAGAACCTGGCGATCGCCAAGCCCGAGGCGCTGGCCAAATCGCTGAGCCGGTCCACGCTGGTGTACCTGGCGATCGCCGGGCCGCTGATCCGGATGTTCGACACCGCCTCGACCAAGCTGCTGCGCGCGGTCGGCATCGAGCCGATCGAGGAGCTGCCGCAGGGCGCGACGGCGGAGGACCTGCGCGGCATCATCGACGAGTCGCGCCAGGGCGGTCACCTCGACGCGGGCACCTCGCGGCTGCTGGAGGGCGGACTCGACTTCCGCACCCTCACCGCGGGCCAGGTCATGACGCCGCGGGTCGACGTGCACCTGCTGCGCGCCGACGACCCGGCGGTGCGGGTGGTCGAGCTGCTCGACACCGGCCGGTCCCGGTTCCCGGTGGTGGGCGCCGACATCGACGACGTGATCGGCGTGGTCGGCATCGCGGAGGTGCTGACCGTGTCCCCGGACGCGCGCGCGAGCACCCCGGTGCGCGACATCGCCGTGGCGCCGCTGTACCTGCCCGACAGCCTGCCGCTGCCCGAGGTGCTGGAGCGGCTGCGCGCCGAGCACCGCCAACTGGCCTGCGTGGTCGACGAGTTCGGCGGGTTCGCAGGCGTGGTGTCCTTCGAGGACGTCGCCGAGGAGGTCGTCGGCGAGATCCTGGACGAGGACGACCACATGGAGGTCCAGGCGGTCGCGCACGCGGACGGCTCGTGGTCGGTGCCCGCGCGGTGGCGGGTCGACGAGGTCGCCGAGGTGACCGGGATCGAACTGCCCGAGAGCGCGGGCTACGACACCGTCAGCGGGCTGGTCATGCAGCGCCTCGGTCGGGTGCCGCGCCCCGGTGACCACGTGGAGGTGGAGGTCGGCATCGCAGACTCGGACCTCGACGACGGTCCGCACAAGGCGGTCGTCGCGGTCACCGAGGTGCACCGGCACGTGCCGCGCACGGTGCTGGTGTCGGTCCGCTCGGACGCGGAGGTACCCGCGTGAGCACCGGACCGGCGTTGCTGGTGTCGTTCGTGCTGCTGGTGGCGAACGCGTTCTTCGTGGCCGCCGAGTTCGCACTCGTGGCGAGCAAGCGGCACCGGTTGGAGGAAGCGGCGGCCGAGGGCAGCCGCGCCGCGCGGGCCGCGGTCGCGGGGACCCGTGAGCTGTCGGTGATGCTGGCGGGCGCGCAGCTGGGGATCACCCTGTGCACGCTGGGTCTGGGCGCGTTGGCCAAGCCCGCCGTCGCGCACCTGCTCGACCCGCTGTTCAGCACCCTCGGGCTGTCGCCGTCGTGGAGCTACCCGATCGCGTTCGTGCTGGCCGTGGTGATCGTCGTCTTCCTGCACATGGTGGTCGGCGAGATGGCCCCGAAGTCCTGGGCGATCTCGCACCCGGAGCGCTCGGCGCAGTGGCTGGCGCTGCCGTTCCGCGCGTTCACCCGGGTCACCCGCCCGGTGCTGACCATGCTCAACGGCCTGGCCAACGCCACGTTGCGCGCGGTGAAGGTCGAGCCGCAAGACACCGTGGCCCAGGCACACGGCCCGGACGATCTTCGGATGTTGCTGCGGGAGTCGCGCGAGCACGGCCTGTTGCCCGAGCAGCAGCACCAGATCCTGTCCGGCGTGCTGCAGGTGCAACGAACCACCGTCGGCCAGGTCATGGCTCCCCGCTCGGCGATGGTCGCAACGCCGTCGTCGGCGACGGTGGCCGAGATCGAGGACGTGTGCCGGACCAGCGGCCGCTCCCGGCTGATCGTGCTGGACGACGCCGGGGAACCTGTTGGCCTGGTGCACGTGCGCGACGCCGTGCGCGCGACCCTGGCCGGGACCGCCGTGCTGGCCAGCGACCTCATGACCGAACCGCTGGTGCTCCCCGCCGACTCGACAGCCGCGGACGCGGTCGCCCGGATGCGCGCCGAGCGCGCCCAGTTGGCACTGGTGTCGACCGACGACCAGATCGTCGGCCTCGCCGCCCTGGAAGACCTCCTCGAGGAGATCCTCGGCGAGTTCGACGACGAGACGGACTCCTAGCACCGGATCCAGCCCCGGATCGCGGCCCGAGCGTGGTTCCCCACCCTCGGGCCGCGCCACGTCCCAAGCCCCGGTCGAGGCACGAACCGACCGACCCGTCGCTTTCGTCCACAGTGGACTCACCAAGTTCCGGCGGCTCTCGCGATCGCGTGGTCTCCGCGCCCCCGCCGTCACACCTTCGAGCAAACCCCCTTGACAGCCCCGCCCGCCCCACCCGAGCCTGCCCCTGCCCCCACCCTCCCCGGGGGGCGGCCCCAGGGCCAGTCTACTGGGGCCCACCGACAGTGGATCTTGAAAGCACCCCGCTGGAGATCCACATGTGGATAACTCCTGTCACCCGGAAGACGGAAATCGGCGGGGTGGGGAAACCGGAGAAGGGCAGGTCAGACCGGGGTTTTGCTGAGCAGGTCCATCGTGTACTGGACGAGTTCGACGAGGACGTCCTTGCTGGAGTCCTTGAGGCGGGCGTCGCAGTTGATGATGGGGACGGTGGGGGCGATGTCGAGGGCTTGGCGGACCTCGTCGGCGGTGTGCTCCCAGGAGCCCTCGAAGCCGTTGACCGCGATGATGAACGGGATGTCGCGGCGTTCGAAGAAGTCGATCGAGGGGAAGCTGGAGTCGAGCCTGCGGGTGTCGACCAGGACGATGGCGCCGAGGGCGCCGTGGGCCAGTTCGTCCCACATGAACCAGAAGCGGTTCTGGCCCGGGGTGCCGAACAGGTACAGCACGACCTGCGGGTTGATGGTGATGCGGCCGAAGTCCAGGGCGACCGTGGTGGTCTCCTTGCCCTCGATGCCGCGCATGTCGTCGACGCCGACGCTGGCCTCGGTCAGGACTTCCTCGGTGCGCAGCGGCGGGATCTCGCTGACCGAGTTGACCATGGTCGTCTTGCCGACGCCGAAGCCGCCAGCTACGACGATCTTGATGGAGGTGGGGACCACCGGGGCGTCGCTCACCTGTTCAGATCCTCCGAATGCCATCGAGTACCGCTTGGAGCAACTTCGTGTCGTTGATCTCGGTGGTCTGGAACAACGCGCCTGCCTGCACGTCGCCGCGTTCGATCAGGTCGCTGATGAGGACCTTGACCACCACGAGCGGGACGTTGAGGTAGGCGGCGACCTCGGCCACCGAGAGCGGGACCGTGCAGAGCTCGATGATCTGCAGGTGCTCCGGGGACAGGGTCGAGGGGTCCGACGGCTGGCGGGCTACCCGGACCTGGGTGACGAGGTTCAGGTTGGGCGCGTTCGGCCGGGTGCGCCCCCTGGTCATCGCGTACGGGCGGACCAGGGGTCCGGCCGCCTCGTCGAACCACCAGTCCGCCTCGCCGGACATCACGAGGGCCGACGGCCGGGGACCGTGACCGGCGCGCCGCCGCGCGGAGCCGAGGCCAGGTGCGCGCCGACCCGCTTGACCAGCATGTTCATCTCGTAGGCGATCATCCCGACGTCCGCGTCCTCCTCTCCGAGCACGGCGAGGCAGGCACCGCGGCCCGCCGCGGTGACGAACAGGAACGCGTGGTCCATCTCGACGATCGTCTGGCGGACCTGGCCGCCGCCGAACTGGCGGCCGGTGCCCCTGGCCAGGCTCTGGAACGCCGAGGCCATCGCCGACAGGTGCTCGGAGTCGTCCTTGGACAGCTCGGCCGAGCGGCCGAGCAGCAGTCCGTCCGCGGAGAGCACGACCGAGTGGCGGATCCCCACGACCCGGCGGACCAGGTCGTCCAAAAGCCAGTTCAGCTGGTGGTCCTGGCCGATCTTGTCGTTCACCTTGGGCTGTTCCTTCCCCGTCGTCCCCGCCATCAACCCCGCCGCCGCACCCGGGGGGTTCACTGCTGTGCTCCATCGGTCCTGCGCGCCTGCTTCGTGCCGCGCTGGAAGGCGGCCATCGTGTCGCGCACCCTGGCCGCGGTCTGCTCGCCCTGCTCCGGCGGGTCGGGCTCGCTCTCCCAGTCCGGCAGCAGCGGTTCGTCGCGCAGCTGCGGCGCGAGGTTCTGCTGGCGCTGCCTGCGCGGCAGCGTCGGGCGCTCACCGCGCACGGCTGGTGCGCCGTCCGCGGCCCTGGCACCGTCGCGGTGCCCGTTGTCCGTGTGCGAGTCCCCCACCCCGTTCCCGGCACCGGCGCCCGGGTGGTGGTCCGGGGCCTCCTCGTCGGTCAGCGGCCACAGATCCGCGTGCGCCGCCTCGGCCCCCGCCCTGGCGGGGTCGTCCCCCACGGCGTCGGACCAGAACTTGTCGATGCCCCCGCGCGGCTCCACCAGCTCCACGACGGTGTCGCTGTCGACCACGGCGCCGGTGGCGGCCCGGTCGAGCGCCTTGCGCGGGCGGGGGCTCGGCGCGTCGGACTCCGGCACGAAGTCCGGGGTCTCGGCGACGATGTCGGCGGGGATGAACACCAGGGCCACGGTGCCGCCGTAGGGCGACTCGCGCAGCTCGACCCGGATCGCGCGGCGCGCGGCCAGCCGGGCGACCACGAACAGGCCGAGGCGGGACTCGCCGCGCAGCGCCATCGCGTCGAACTCCGGCGGGTGCGCCAGCATCTGGTTGTGCTGCTCGCGGTCCTCGGCGGTCATGCCGAGGCCGTGGTCCTCGATCTCGACGACGACACCGCCGGAGACCTGGCTGGTGTAGACCTCGACCTGCGAGCGCGGCGGGGAGAACGAGGCCGCGTTGTCGACGAGTTCGGCGACCAGGTGGATGGTGTCGGCGACGGCGACGCCGTTGAGCGCCACGTCGGGCACCTGGCGGACCCGGACCCGGACGTACTGCTCGGTCTCGGCGACCGCGGCGCGCAGGATGTCGAGCAGCCGCACCGGTTTGCGCCACTGCCGACCCGGCTGCTCACCGGCGAGGATGATCAGGTTCTCGGCGTTGCGGCGGGCGCGGGTGGCGAGGTGGTCGAGCTGGAACAGGGAGTCGAGGTGCTCCGGGTTCTCCTCCTCGCGCTCCATCTTGTCCAGGATCTTGAGCTGGCGGTGGACCAGGCCCTGGTGGCGGTGCGCGATGCCGAGGAAGACGCGGTTGACGCCCTCGCGGGCCTGGCTCTCCTTCACCGCGGCGGCGATGGCGGTGTACTGGGCGGCGTTGAACGCGTCGGCCACCTGGCCGATCTCGTCGGTGCCGTAGTCGAGCGGGGGGACCTCGGCGCCGACGTCGACCCGGTCGCCCTGGCGGAGCCGGTCGACGATGCTGGGCAGCTTCTCGTGCGCCAGTTGCAGCGAGTCGCTCTTGAGCTGGTCGAGCCGGGTCACGAGGGCCTTGTTGACCAGCCTGCGCGAGATGCGCACGGCGAGCACGATGCCGGTGACCACGGCGAGCAGCGCGATGAGGCTACCGATGATCACCTCGAAGAACTTGTCGTCCGCGCGCTGCAGGCCCAGCTCCACACCGCCGGTGGCCTGCTCGATGGCGAGCTTGATCAGCTCCTCGGACGCGCTCTGGGTGACCGCCTCCCACTCCCCCGGGTTGACCGGCATGGCCAGCGGTTCGGCGCGGCGGTTGCCGGTGTCGGTGAGCCGGGGCGCGGCGCCGATGAGCGCGTTCTCCGCCGCGGTCAGCCGCAGCCAGGACTCGGCGCTGGTCAGCCGCTGGTAGTGGGCCTTGACCTCGTCGGTGCCGACGGCGGACGCGGAGGCGGCGGTGGCCCGGTAGGAGCCGACCAGGTTGGCGAACTCGACGTGCTGGTCGGCGGTGAACGAGCCCGCGGCGAGCGCGGCGGCGCCGAGCGAGGAGGCGCGCGACATGCGGTCGGCGGCGCGGAAGATGTCGGTGGCGGTCAGACCGGCCTGCACGACGACCGAGTCGGGCACGATGCGCGCCTGGGTGTCGAACAGCGCGGTACCGGCGTCGAGCACGGTGTTGTAGTAGGTGTAGATCTCGTCGCGGTTGGCCCGGCCGGACTCGACCTGCGCGCGCCGCTGCGGCAGCGGGGCCAGCGCCTGGTTGAGCGCCTGGACCCGGGCGTTGACCTCGGCGGGGGCGTTGGCGGAGAGGCCGTCGAGCGCCAACCGCAGCTCGCCGACGACCTTGTCGGTGGTCTGCTGCTGGGTCTTGAGCGCGAGCGTGTCCGGGTTGGCGGTGCTCAGCGCGGTCATGGTCAGCTGGCGCTCGCGCTGCAGCGCGGCGAAGGTGTCGACCGCGGGGATCGAGGCGTCCTTCACGCCGCTGGTCACGGCCTTGAGGTAGATGCCGTCGAAGACGGTGTAGGACGAGAAGACCGCCCACATCACCAACAGGATGACGCTGGGCACCACCACGACGCCGGTGAGGCGGGACCGGATCGTCGTGGTCGACTTGGCGGGCGACCCGCTGTTCCGCTTCACAGCTCTCCACACTCGTCGGTTGCCACTCACGCCACCAAGCGGGTTATCGCCCCGGCGAGTGACAGACCCGATCTATTCAAGATCAATCTAACTCAGCGCCAACGATCACACGCGGTACGCAAGGATGAAGCGTACCGGTTCACCCACAAGCGGAAGTGACGGGTCCGCGCGCTGGGATCACCAAGAGGGTGAACAGCAGGTAGGCCACCCGTACACCGCACACCGGGAGCGCTTCCACCCTGTACCAATCCCCCGACCCACCACTGCGCGTTGCCCCCACGGCCATGCGGACACCCTCCCCGAGGGCAGACGGGGGCCCGGTCCCACCCACGGCGGGTGATCAACAGCACTACGCACCTCCTCGTTGCCCCTGTGGTCATGTGGACACCATCCCCGGGGGTAGGGCGGGGGTGGTGGTCTTGCCAACGGGGGGTGATCAACGGCACTCTCGGGCGGCTGCGACCGTGCGTGTGGGGACGGGAGATGCCATGGGGTACGAGCCGGAATTCCTCGACGTGGCGCTGCCGGTGCCGGAGGTCGACGCGGACCTGGTCGACGATGTGTACCGGCTTGATGGGTCGAGCACGCTGGACTACACGCACTTCTCGTTGGCGTTGAGCACGTCGCGGCGGTTCGCCAGGTGGGTGGCGTGGAACATCGACGGGACGGCGATGCACCGGTTGCCGCGCACCGGGATCGCGTTCACCAAGGACCCCCGGCTGCCCGCGGAGATCCAGGTCGGCGACGAGGTGTACGCGGGCAACCGACTCGACCGGGGGCACCTGGCGCGGCGGGCGGATCTGCTGTGGGGGTCGCTGTCCGAGGCCAAGCGGGCCAACCGCGACTCGTTCCGGTTCACCAACATCACCCCGCAGGTGGACGACTTCAACCAGAGCGTGCGGCAGGGGCTGTGGGGCAGGCTGGAGGACGCGCTCTACGCGGACGTCGAGGTGGATCGGTTGCGGGTCAGCGTGTTCGGCGGTCCGGTGCTGGGCGCCGACGACCGGCCCTACCGCGGTGTCGCACTACCCCGCGAGTTCTGGAAGGTGATCGCCTCCGTCCAGTCCGGTGCGCTGCGGGCCAGCGCGTTCGTGCTGACGCAGGACCTGAACCGGGTGGAGAGCCTGGAGTTCGCCGAGTTCCGGGTCTACCAGGTGCCGATCGCCGAGCTCGAACCGAGGGCCGGACTGCGGTTCGACCCGGTGTTGACCACCGCCGACACAGCGCCGCCGCTCGCCCAGGATCTTGCCGCCCGCGAGCCGTTGACCTCCACCGACCAGATTTCCTGGTCCTGACCTGGGTTTCCCACCGCACCCGAAACACACCCGCACGCGTACCCGGCCCGCTCCCCCGGCGGCTGAGGCTTGTCCCATCAAGCCAAGAGCCAAAGGGGACCTCCGATGCGCCGCAGCAAGACGACCGCAGCACTGGCCACCGTTCTCGCTGCCTGCGCCGTGATGCTCGTCGAGCAGCCGGTCGCGGACGCCGCCGGTGACGGCGAGCTGTACCTGGTGGCCACCGCCTACACCTTCGACGAGTCCGGCGAGGTCCACAGCGACGACGCGGCCGCCGGTGACGCCAACACCTCCGCGGCCACCAAGGCCGCCGCCGACACCTCGTGCAGCGACTCGACCTACGCGCTCAAGCCGTGGAAGGTCACCACGCTCAAGTGGCTCTACAACAACGCCGGTGTGCCCGCCGCGATCGCCTCGACCGCGCTGTCGACGATCACCGCCGCCACCGACACCGTCGCCAAGGGCGCCAACCGCTGCGGGCAGGCCGCGAACCTGACCAGCACCTTCACCTACTCGGGCACCACCTCGGTCAAGCCGCAGGTGGCCACGAACGCCACCTGCACCGGCAACGACGGCAAGTCCGTGACCGGCTGGGGCGCGCTGCCCGCCAAGGTGCTGGCGTACACCTGCACCTACTACAACGCGCGCGGCGCGGTCGTGGCCTCGGACACCCTGATCGACAACGTCGCCTACACCTGGTTCACCACCAAGCCCGCGAACTGCACCGGCGCCAAGTACGACCTGCAGACCACGCTGACCCACGAGCGCCTGCACACCGCCGGGCTCGGCCACGTCGACCAGGTCCGCAACGCCGCCCAGGTGATGACCCCCGCCAGCTCCGCCTGCGACACCTCCCGCCGCCTGCTGGGCGCCGGTGACTACGCGGGTCTCAAGGCCCTCGCGGCGCGCGCCACCCGGTAAGGAAGCGTCAGCTGGATGTGACCGGACGAGCCCGGTTCACCCCTCTCGGCCGGTAGCGGTAACCAACCCCGCGAACGGCCGAGAGGGGTGAGCCGTTCCCGGACCAGCCCAGCTTGCGGCGCAGCCGGAGCACGGCGAACTTGACCCGGTCCGGCGCGATGCCGGTCGGGTCGTCCCACACCGAGGCCAGCAGGTCCGACAGGGTCAGCGCCGCGCCCGCGTTGCGCACCAGGACGTTGAGCAGGCGGAACTCGGTGCCGGTCAGCTCCAGCTCGCGGCCGCCCACGGCGACCAGGCGGGTGCGCGGGTCGACCCGGACCTCGCCGTCGTCGTAGACCACGGTCCCGTCCCCCGCGCCCGCACCGGCCCTGCGCAGCAGCGCCTCCACCCTGGCCAGCAGCTCGGCCGCGGCGAACGGCTTGCTGAGCACGTCGTCCGCGCCGCCGCGCAGGCCGCGCACCTTGTCCGCCACGCCGCCGTGCTCGGAGAGCAGCAGCACCGGCAGGTCGGCGATGTCGCGCACCCGCTCCAGCACGTCCCAGCCGTCCATCCCCGGCGCCGCGGCCAGGCCGAGGTCGAGCAGGAACAGGTGCGGGCGGGTCTGGTGCAGCAACCGCAGGCCCGCGCGCCCGTCGCCGACGCAGAGCAGCTCGTGCTCCGAGGCGTCGAAGAGCAGCCGGAGCACGACCAGCACGTCCGGGTCGTCGTCCACCGCGAGGATCCGCGCCATCGCGCCACTCACCCCCTCTGACATGGGCCTGGGCACCGGCCCCCGACGTGATCCTCACCGTAAAACGGGACGAATCGCCCCGCACGACGCGGATGTCACCCACAGGTGGTTACCCCGCGCAACCAAACGGCAACCCTGCGCTCAACTCTTTCGCTCCCGACCCGGGCAATCCTGATTGCCATAGTGACCCACGCCACATCTCATCGAGTGGAAGGACATCTGTCATGCGCCGCAGCCAGGTCACCGTCGCCGTCGCCACCCTCCTCGCCGCGGCCGTCGCCGTCGTGCCGGGAGCGGTGCGCGGACCGACGGTGGCCGACGAGCAGGTCTTCGTAGTGGGGCAGGCCATCTACGCGGCCGATGATGACGACGCGCAGTACGCGGGCGCCGCGGCGCCGACCGAGGACACCGCGTGCAGCGACAGCAGCTACGCGATCAAGACGTGGCGCGTCACCGGCGTCTACAACTGGTACTACAACGGCGACGGCGCACCACCCGCGGTCGCGAGCACGGCACTGGCCGCCATCACCAGCTCCGGCGACACCGTCGGCAAGGGCCTCAACCGGTGCGGGCTCGCCAACAGCTTCACCACCAGCTACAAGTACGCGGGCACCTCGACGGCCAAGCCGCAGGTCGCCGCCGACCTCACCTGCACCGGCAACGACGGCAAGAGCGTCACCGGCTGGGGCGCCCTACCGCCCAAGGTGCTCGCCTACACCTGCACCTTCTTCAACGCCAAGGGCGTGGTGATCGCCTCGGACGCCCTGATCGACAACGTCGTCTACACCTGGTTCACCAGCAAGCCCGCCAACTGCGCGGGCCAGCTCTACGACCTCGAGACGACCATGACCCACGAACGCCTGCACACCGCCGGACTGGCCCACGTCGACCAGGTCCGCAACGCCGCCCAGACCATGACCCCCTCCAGCGCCCCGTGCGACACCTCCCGCCGCCTGCTGGGCGCCGGTGACTACGCAGGCCTCAAGGCCGCGGGCACCGTCAAATAGGCCACTGACGAACCCCGGTATGGCGCTTCGGCGCCGTACCGGGGTTTTCGCTGCCCCGGGCTTCCAGCCGCCTTGGGGTTACTTGCCGCCTCGGGGTTTCTGGCCGCCCGGGTTCAGTCGCGGATGGTGCCGAGGATGCGGTCGACGGTGATTTCGATGACGACTCGGTCGGGGTTGGGGCGGGGTTGGCGGTAGCGGGTGGCGTAGCGGTGTTCGGCGTCGGTGACGGTGGTGGGGTCGTCGGTGACGGTGGCGACGCCTTCGAGGGATGTCCACCTGCGACCGTCCACCTGGCACAGCACGGCGCGGCCGGTCGCGGTGGCGTTGCGGGCTTTGCGGGAGGTGCGGGAGGTGATCACCCGGGCGACGCGGGTGTCGGGGTCGAACGTGGCGCCGACCGGGGTGACGTGCGGGGTGCCGTCGGGGCGCAGGGTGGTCAGCGTGCACAGGTGGCGTTCGCGCCAGAAGAGCTCGAAATCGGGTGACACCCGGGCCACGCTACCCGGCCCGGGTGTCACCCGGCAGCGCTAGTCCTCGTCGCCGCCGAAGAAGTCGCCTACCTCGTCGAAGACCTCGCCGAGCACCATGCCGCCGACGATGCCCGCCGCCGCGCCCGCCACGATGCCGCCGACGCCGGGGCCGCCGTGGTGGCCGCCGTGGAAGCCGTGCGACTGGTGCCCGTGGGCTTGGTAGCCGTGGGACTCGTGGCCGTGGGACTGGCCGCGCCGACCGGCGACCTGGGTGAGCCACTCCTCGATCCGGGCGCGCCAGTCGGTGCGCTCGGCGTCGTGGTGGCTGACGTGGAAGCGGCCGTAGACGTCGCCACCCGAGGTGAACAGGCCCGCGCGGCGGTCGGCCTCCAGCACCACGGCCATGCCCTGCGGCTCGGTGACGAAGGTCAGCTCGACCTGGGTGATGCCGCGCGCCAGGTGCGGCGGCGGGTAGAACTCGATCTCCTGGAAGAACGGCAGCTGCTGGGGCACGCCGTGGATGCGGCCCGCCTCCAGGTCCGCGGTCTTGAACCGGAACCCGAGCTGCCCGAACGCGCCGAGCACCGCCTCCTGAGAGGGCAGCGGCACGATCTGCACCGGGTCGAGGTCACCCTTGTCCACAGCCTTGGCGACCGCGAGCTCGGTGCGCAACCCCAGCGCCATGCCGTGCAGGTGCGTGCCGAACACCTCGGTCAGCGGCGCCTCCCACGGCACCGGCAGCTGGAACGGGATCGTCCGCTGCTGGCCCGCGGGCAGGCTGAACCGGCCCGCGACCACCGCGCGGTCGAACTCCACCGGCGCCACGCTGTCGTCGGACCGCTCGACCCTGGCCACCAGCGACAGCGCGACGTAGTCGATGTCGGAGTCGGCGTCGCCGCCGACCATCCTGACCTCACCGGTGAGCACACCACCGGGGTGCACACGGGAGTTCGACAGCACCGTGTCGACGGACGGCCCGCCGACCCCCAGCGCCCGCAGCACCTTCTTGAAGACCATCGTCACCCTTTCCTCGCGGGGAGCTTGCTCACCCCTAGTGACGCGCCACGGCCCGCGTGGTTGATCGCTCCCCGTGTCCGTTTTCAGTCAAGCACGGCGAGCGCGTCGATCTCCACCAGCAGCCCCTCCGGCAGACCGACGTAGACCGTGGTCCGGGCGGGGCGCGGGTCGGAGATAAACTTCGCGTAGGTGTCGTTCATCTCCGCGAAGTGCGCGGTGTCGGTGAGGTACACGCGGAACATGACCACGTCGGCCTCGGTGGCGCCCGCCTCGGCGAGCACCGCGAGGACGTTGCGCATCGTCTGCTCGGTCTGCTCGGCGACGGTGCTGCCGACCACGGCGCCGGTCTCCGGGTGGAAGGCGACCTGGCCCGCCACCTGGACGATGTTGCCCTTGCGCACACCGGGCGAGATCGGCACGTCCGACGGCGCGGCGAACGGGGTCAGTGCGGTCCTGGGCATGGTGTTCCTCTCGGGTCGAACTCGGTCTACAGACATCGATCAGCGGTCATCGGGTCAGGGCGATCAGGTCTGGGCGGCGGCGGTGTGACCGCAGGCGGCGGACGCCGACGCGGCCGTGCGCAGCAGGTCGGGCACCAGGGCCAGCAGGCCGTCGTGGTCGAGCAGGACCTTGGGCACCGACACCGACACCGCGGCGAGCACCTCACCGCGCTGCCCGCGCACCGGCGCGGCGACGCAGTGGATGAAGTCCTCGTGCTCGGAGTCGTCGAGCGCGTAACCCCGCTCGGCGACCGCGGCGAGTTCGGCGAGGTAGGCCTCGGCGGTGGTGATCGTGTTGGCGGTCATCGGCACGTAGTCGATGGCGGCGGCGAGCCGTTCGCGGCGGTCCGGGGCCATCGCGGCGACGAGCACCTTGGCGACGGCGGTGCAGTGCAGCGCGGCGCGCTTGCCCACCCGCGAGTACATCCGGACCTGGTGGCGGCTCTCGAACTTGTCGATGTAGACGACCTCGCCGCCCTCGTAGCTGGCCAGGTGCACGGTGTGCCCGGTCAGCTCGTTGAGCTCGCGCAGCGCGGGTTCGGCGGCGCGGCGCACGTCCCTGCTGTCGAGGGACCGGTTGGCGAGGTCGAACAGCGCGGTGCCCAGCCGGTAGTGGCGGGCGTCGTCGCGCTGCACGAACCGGCGGGACTCCAGGGTGCGCAGCAGCCGCAGCACCGTGGTCTTGTGCACGCCCGCGTGCTCGGCGAGCTGGTCGAGGGTGCGCGGGCCGTCGGCGAGGGCGTCGAGCAGGACGAGGGCGCGGTCGAGGCTCTGGCTCATCGGGCGCGCACCCCGATGCCCGCGCTGGTCCAACTGGTGGCGGCCCAGGTGGCCGGGTCGGCGTCGAGCAGGTCGTCGACCGCGGGCGCCGGGAGCGGGTCGGCGACGTCGTGGTGGGTGCGCAGCACGGTCGCGGCCCGGATGTGGCCCGCGCGCAACGCACGGGCGGGCGGTTCGTCGCGCAGGGTCGCGGCGAGGAAGCCCGCGGCGAAGGCATCACCCGCGCCGACGGGTTCGACGACCTCGACGCGCAGCGCGGGCTCGAACACCTCGGGCAGACCGTGGCGCAGCAGGGTCGCGCCGACCGCGCCCTGTTTGACGACCAGGGTGCTGGGGGTCGGGAGGACGGTGCGGACCTCGGCGGGGGTGGTCGCGCCCCAGACGACCTCGGCCTCGTCCAGGCCGACGAGGACGATGTCGGCGCGGTCGGCGAGTTCCTGGAGGACGCCCGCGTCACCGTCGGCCCAGAGCGCGGGGCGCCAGTTCAGGTCGAAGGAGACGCGGTGGGTGGTCCTGGGCAGGTCCATCACCGCGCGCAGCAGGGCGAGGCAGGTCGGGGAGAGCGCGGC
This sequence comes from Actinokineospora globicatena, assembly GCF_024171945.1. Lineage (GTDB taxonomy): Bacteria > Actinomycetota > Actinomycetes > Mycobacteriales > Pseudonocardiaceae > Actinokineospora > Actinokineospora globicatena. The sequence continues at coordinate 15,679 of NZ_JAMTCR010000009.1, read as the reverse complement.
GGTGATGCCGCTGACGTGCACGAGCCGGGCGCCCGCGAGGTCGACCCGGTCCAGCGCGTCCGGGCCCATCGCCGAGGCGGCCGAGCCGCGCCGGTAGTAGCGGACCGGGCTGCCCGCGGCGTCGCTCTCCTTGATGTACAGACCGGTCGGGCGGGTCGGGTCGACCGCGACGCCGGTGACGTCCACCCCGGCGGCGGACACCGCGGCGAGCACGGCGCGGCCGAACGGGTCGGCGCCGACGGCGCTCACCCAGGCGGCGCGGACCCCGAACCCGGCCAGCGTGCGGGCCACGTTGGACTCGGCGCCGCCGACGGTCCTGGTCCAGCTGGTGACCCGGTCGGCCGGTCCCGGCTCGGCCGGGACGAACACCGCCATGGACTCACCGAGGCACACGACCTCCACCCCTGCGTTGCGCACCCAGCCTCCACCAGCCACCGACCGGCGACGTTGAACCGGTACCCGCCAGATGCTACACACTGCGTATCACATGGCGCACTAGTCGTTGCGTGGAACGCAATCGGCGGCGACCAGGCCGTCCCGCGGTGTGAGAACCGCCAGAGTGCCTGGTCGGCGGGTGACGCCGCCACCACCGGCGCGGTTGGCTGAGGTGCTGGGCCCGATCCACCTGGGCCGAGCGGACCACGACACGCGGGCGCGCCGAGCGCCCGCACGACTGCGAGGGGGCACGGGTGGCTGTTTCCGGGCGCATCGACCGGGGCGCGGTGGCCGGGCTGGCCGACGAGCGGCTGGACTGGCGGTTCAAGTCGGTCCCGCACGGCTTGTTCGGGCTGACCGTGCGGGAGGCGCTGGCGCGGCGCCCGGGGCTGTTCCGCGACGGGTTCACCGGTCCGGTGGTGGCGTTGGACAACGGCGCCGTCGAGCACAACCTGGCGACGATGGCGGCGTGGTGCGCCGAGCGCGGGCTCGCGCTCGCCCCGCACGGCAAGACGACGATGGCGCCCGCGCTGTTCACCCGCCAGCTCGACCACGGCGCGTGGGGCATCACCGCGGCCACGGTCGGGCAGCTGCGGGTGTACCGGGCGTTCGGCGTGAGCCGGGTGCTCTTCGCCAACGAGCTGCTCGACCCGGGCGGCCTGGCCTGGTTGGCCGGGGAGCTGGCGGCGGACGAGGAGTTCGAGTTCACCTGCTGGGTGGACTCGGTGCGCGGGGTCGAGCTGATGACCGAGGCGCTCACCGCGGTGGCGCCGTTAGCGCGGCCGGTGCGGGTGCTCGTCGAGGTCGGCGTCGCCGGTGGGCGGACCGGGGTCCGCGACCAGTCCACGGCGCGGGCGGTGGCCGACGCGGTCGTGGCGAGCCCGGTGCTGGCGCTGGCGGGTGTCGGCGGGTACGAGGGTCCCGCCGGGCCGGACGCCAGCGACGGGAGCATCGCCGCGGTGGACGCGTACCTGGCGCGGCTGCGCGAGACCGTCGCGATGCTGCGCGGCAAGTTCGAGACCGACCAGGTGCTCGTCACCGCCGGGGGCAGCGCGTTCTTCGACCGGGTCGCCGACGCGCTCACCGCGCCGTGGCCAGCCGGGTTGCCGGTGCTGCCGGTGTTGCGCAGCGGCGCCTACATCACCCACGACGACGGCTTCTACCGCGACATCTCCCCGCTCGGCGCGCACCCGCGGGTGTCGTCGGTGCCGCAGCTGCGGTCGGCGCTGCGGGCGTGGGCGCAGGTGGTGTCGCGGCCGGAGCCGGACCTGGCGCTGCTGGCGGTGGGCAAGCGGGACGTGCCCTACGACATCGATCTCCCGGAGCCGCAGGTGCTGCGGACCCCGACGGGCACGCACGGGCTGCACGACGCCAGGGTGACCGCGCTCAACGACCAGCACGCGTACCTCGCCGTCGGCTCGCACACCAGGATCGCGGTCGGCGACTGGGTCGGTCTCGGCCTGTCGCACCCGTGCACGGTGTTCGACAAGTGGCAACTGGTGCCGCTCACCGGGACCGACGGGGAGACGGTCGTCGACCTTGTCCGTACCTTCTTCTGACATGACCGAACCGGAGACCCTGTTCCGAGGGCCAACAGTCGTAGACGGCACCGGCTCCCCCGGCTACCGGGCCGACGTGCTCGTCGCCGCGGGCCGGGTGGTCGCCATCGACCCGGCAGGCGGGTTGGCCGGGCGCGGCCGGGTGGTCGAGGCGGCCGGGTTGGTGCTGGCGCCCGGGTTCATCGACATGCACTCGCACTCGGACCTGCGGCTGCTGGCCGAGCCCGACCACGTCGCCAAGGTCTCGCAGGGGGTGACCCTGGAGGTCCTCGGGCAGGACGGGCTGTCCTACGCGCCGGTCGACGACACCACGCTGGGGCTGCTGCGCGCGCAGCTGGCCGGGTGGAACGGCGACCCGCCCGGGTTCGACTGGAACTGGCGCGACGTCGGCTGCTACCTGGGCAGGCTGGACAAGGGGATCGCGGTCAACGCCGCGTACCTGGTGCCGCACGGCACGGTGCGGATGCTGGTCATGGGCTGGGCCGACCGGCCCGCGACGCCCGCGGAGCTGGCGCGGATGCGCGAGGTGGTGGCCGCCGGGCTGCGCGAGGGCGCGGTCGGGCTCTCCGCCGGGCTGACCTACGCGCCCGGCATGTACGCCGACACCGCGGAGCTGGACGCGCTGTGCGAGGTGGTCGCCGCGCACGACGGGTACTTCAGCCCGCACCACCGCAGCTACGGCGCGGGCGCGCTGGCGGCGTACCGGGAGATGGTCGAGCTGAGCCTGCGCACCGGCTGCCCGCTGCACCTGGCGCACGCGACGATGAACTTCCCGGAGAACGAGGGCAAGGCGGGCGACCTGCTGGCCCTGCTCGACGAGGCCGCCGCGCGCGGTGCCGACATCACCCTCGACAGCTACCCGTACCTGGCGGGCGCGACCTACCTCTCCGCGCTGCTGCCGAGCTGGGCGGCGGAGGGCGGGGTGGACGCGACGCTGGCCCGCCTGTCCGATGTGGACACCCGGGAGCGGATCAGGGCGGACCTGGAGGTGGCCGGGTCCGACGGCTGCCACGGCGTCCCGGTGGACTGGACCACCATCGAGGTCAACGGGGTGCGGCTCGAGGCCAACCGGCACCTGGTCGGCCGCTCGGTCGCCGAGTCGGCCGCCGCGGCCGGGGTGGCGCCGTTCACGCTGTTCGCCGACACGCTGCTGGCCGAGCGGCTGGGCACCTCGTGCCTGATGCACGTGGGCCACGAGGCCAACGTGCGGGCGATCATGGCCCACCCCGGGCACACCGGCGGCAGCGACGGCCTGCTGGTCGGCGACCGGCCGCACCCGAGGGCCTGGGGCACCTTCCCGCGCTACCTGGGCCACTACGTGCGCGAGCAGGGCGTGCTGGGGTTGGAGGAGTGCGTGGCGCACCTGACCGGGCGGGCCGCGCGCAGGCTCCGGCTGACCGACCGCGGCGTGGTGCGCGTGGGCAGCGCCGCAGACCTGGTGCTGTTCGACCCGACCACGGTCGGCGACACCGCGACCTACACCGAGCCCCGGCAGCGGGCGACCGGCATCGAGCACGTGCTGGTCAACGGCGTGCCGGTGCTCACCGACGGCGAGCCGACCGGCGCGCTGCCCGGCCACTCCATCCGACGGACAGGTGCCCGATCATGACCAGCCCCGACCAGACCGCCTACATCGGCACGCTCGACGGCGACGGGGTGGTGGTGGCCACCGTGCGCGACGGGGCCCTCACCGTCACCGGCGCGCTGCCCGAGGTCCGCGAGCCCTCCGCGCTGGCCTTCTCGGCGGACCGGTCCACCCTGTACGCGGTGTCCGAGCTGCCAGACGGCGTGGTGACCGCCGTGGACATCTCCGACCCGCAGCGGCCCGTGGTGCTGACATCGCAGCCCTCCGGCGGCGCGGGGCCGACGCACCTCGAGGTGTTCGGCAAGCACCTGGTGACCGCGCACTACAGCGACGGCGTCGTGGCCAGCCACCCGATCGGCAGCGACGGGTCGCTCGGCCCGCTGGGGTCCGCGCTGCTGCTGGAGACCCCGGGCAGCGCCGCCTCGCCGCACGCGCACCAGGTGGTGCCGGACCCGAGCGGGCGGTGGCTGCTGGCGACGGCGCTGGGGCTCGACGCGGTGTTCGTGCTGCGCTTCGACCAGGCGACCGGCGCGCTCGCCGAGCACTCCCGGATGGACCTGCCCGCCGGGACCGGGCCGCGGCACCTGGTGTTCCACCCGGACGGCACGCGGGTGTTCGTGCTCGGGGAGCTGCGCCCGACGGTCACCGCCGCGGCGTGGGACGCCACTGCGGGGACGCTGGAGCGCGGGGACTCCGCGCACGTCACCGGGCCGGGCGCGCCGGACCCGACCTACCCCGCGGAGATCATCAGCGACGGTGCCGGGCGGTTCCTCTACGCGACCACGCGCGGTGAGGACGCGGTCGGGGTTTTGCGGATCGGCCCCGGTGCGCCACAATTGGTCCAGACCTCCCCGGCGGGCGGTGCCTGGCCGAGGCACTGCGCGCTCGGACCGGGCGGGACCTGGCTCTACGTGGCCACCCAACGCCCCGGCTCGGTGGTCTGGCTGCCGAGAGACCCGGCGACCGGACTGCTGGGCCCGGTCGCGGGTGAGGTCACGGTGCGTGGTGCCTGCTGGGTCGCGTTCGCCTAGTCGAGCGGTGCTTGTGTGACCGCGATGGCGGCCCTACCATCCACTGCGTTGCTGCCAGTGAAACAAAGGTTGCACATAGCGCAACCTTGAGGTGGAAGGGACGCTGCTGCCGATGTCCGGCTTCGAGACGCTGCTCCCCCAGCCGGTTTCGGCCCGGCGGGAACCCGGGGTGCTCGCGGTCGAGTCCACCGCGGCACTGCTCGACCCCTCCACAGTGGCGCTCGACCCGGTCGCCGTGCCACTCGCCGGGGGATACCGACTTTCCATAACGTCCACGGGCGTAGACGCCGTCGCGCACGACGCGGCGGGTGCCTTCCACGCCACGCAGACCCTGCGGCAACTGCTCGGCCCGGACGCGTTCCGCGCCGCCGACATCCACCGTGGTCCGTGGGAGCTGCCCTGCGGGGTGATCACCGACCACCCCCGGTTCGGCTGGCGCGGCGTGCTGCTGGACGTGGCGCGGCACTTCATGCCCAAGGCCGGGGTGCTGCGGTTCATCGACCTGCTGGCCGCGCACAAGCTCAACGTGCTGCACCTGCACCTGACCGACGACCAGGGCTGGCGGGTGGAGGTCCCCGGCTACCCCAGGCTGACCGAGGTCGGCGCGTGGCGGGCCGGGTCCTGGGTCGGCAGGCAGCCCGACGGCGACCCGACGCACGACAACCGCCCGCACGGCGGCTTCTACACGACCGACGACCTGCGCGAGATCGTCGCCTACGCCGCCGCGCGGCACATCACCGTGGTGCCCGAGATCGACGTCCCCGGGCACAGCCAGGCCGCGATCGCCGCCTACCCCGAACTCGGGGTGACCAAGGACGAGGTGCCGGTCTGGCACGCCTGGGGCGTCAGCGAGTACGTGCTCGACCCGGCCGAGTCCACGGTGGACTTCTTCCGCGCCGTGCTCGACCACGTGATGGCCGTCTTCGACTCCCCGGTGATCTGCCTTGGCGGCGACGAGGTGCCGACCACGCAGTGGCACGCCAGCACCGCGGTCAAGGCCAGGGTCGCCGAGCTCGGCCTGGACTCCCCCGACGACCTGCACGCCTGGTTCATCCGCACGCTGGCCGCGCACCTGGCCGCGAACGGGCGACGCGTGCTGGGCTGGGACGAGATCCTCGACGCCGGTGACCTGCCGGAAGGCGCGATCGTGGCCTCCTGGCGGGGTGAGGCAGCGGGTGTGCGGGCGGCGGTGTCGGGGCACGATGTGGTCATGTGCCCGGAGCAGCGGGTCTACCTCGACCACCGGCAGTCCGACGACCCGGACGAGCCGACCCCGGTGGGCTTCGTGCGCACCCTCACCGACGTCCGGGCCTACGAGCCGGTCCCGGCCGAGCTGCCCGAGGCCGCGCACCAGCGGGTGCTCGGCGCCCAGGCGCAGCTGTGGTCCGAGCACTTCGACAACCCGCGCCGCGTCGATTACGCTGCCTTCCCCCGCCTCGCGGCGTTCGCGGAGGTGGTCTGGAGCCCACGTGGACCCGTGGACCCCGAGGAGTTCGTCGACCGGGTGGCCACCCACCACCTGCCCCGCCTCGACGCCCTGGGCGTGGAGTACCGGCCACTGGCCGGACCCCGGCCGTGGCACCGCAGACCGGGCGCGCCCGGCTGGCCCCGCGCGGACCGGTGACCGCCGCCGCGCCGCCCCCACCGGCACCCGGCTCCCCCAGTCGCACCAGGACGGACCGCAGCACCGACCACCCCGGCACCACCCAGCAGAGCACCACCCAGCAGAGCACGTCGAGACCCCGAGGGGAGCACGCCGAGACCGTCGACCCGCACCCGCCCGGAAAAGGCGCCGACCACCAGCGCGACCGCGATCGCACAACCGCGCGCGCGGCCACCACCGGTGGTCGGGGAATGCATTCCGGCCCGGCGAACACGCCGGACCGGAATCGTTGTTCAGCGTTCAAGCCGGGCGTGCACGGAATCATCCGACGATTGCGGCGACACCAGGGTCGCAACGAACTTGTAACGGTCGCCGCGGTATACCGACCGAACCCATTCCACCGGGTGGCCGTCGGTGTCGAACGAATGCCGCGACAGCAGCAGCATGAGCGCGCCCGCCTCATTCCCGAGCAGCGCGGCCTCGGCCGGGGTGGCCAGCGCGGTCTCGATCGTCTCCTCCGCGTGCCCCAGCTCCACGCCGTAGTGCTGGTAGAGCACGCCGTAAAGCGAGCCGTCGCCGACGTAGCGGTCCAGGCCGGGGAAGCGCGGCAGCGGCAGCCTCGAGGTCTCGATGGCCATCGGCTCGCCGTCGGCCCGGCGCAGCCTGCGCAACCGCAGCACGTCGTCGCCGGAGCGGATGCCCAGCAGGGCGGCGAGCTCCGGGTCGGCGGCCCCGATCCGGGCGTCGAGCAGCGACGACGTCGGTCTGCGCCCGTGCGAGCGCATGTCCTCGGTGTAGGAGGACAGCTGCAGCCGCTGGGTCAGCTTGCCCTCCCCGGCGAAGGTCCCGCTGCCGTGCACCCTGGTCAGCCTGCCCTCGGCGGTCAGCTCGGCCAGCGCCTTGCGCACGGTCGTGCGGGAGACGCCGAACTCGCTGGCCAGGGCGCGTTCACCGGGCAGCGAACCGCCCGGCGAGACCGCGCGCAGCAGCTCGGCCAGGCGCTCCTTGAGCTCCCAGTGCTTCGGTGTTCGAGGCGATTTCTTCCCGTTTTCCACGGCATCGCCGGGCAGGTTCTCACCCATGTTGTTCCTCGCTCGCCCGTGCGTCGGCGACCCGTGTCGGGGTGGACATCTGATGTCACGTTTAAGCATTTATCTTGACAAGCCGGAGAAGCTCGGACCACTCTAATCGCAATGGTCTAAACCACTCAAGTCCTTCGCTCCTCTCGTGCCGGGGGGAGCAGCGTCCGGAAGGAATGCATCACCGTGAGAAGTTGGTCGAAGGCAATGGTCGGGGGGTTCGCGGTCGCACTCGCGGTCGCGGGGTGTGCCGGGTCCGGTTCCGGCAACGACACGGGCGGGCAGACGAGCGCGCCCTCGGGTCCGCGCACGCTGACCGTGTGGCTCATGAACGGGTCGGCTCCCACCGTGCTGACCGACGGGCTGCACAAGGAGTTCCAGGACTCGCACAAGGACGTCACCGTCAAGTACGAGATCCAGCAGTGGAACGGCATCCAGGACAAGCTGACCACCGCCCTGGCCAGCAACGACGCGCCTGACGTGATCGAGATCGGCAACACCCAGGCGCCCAAGTTCGCCAGCGAGAACGTGCTCGAGGACCTCACCGCCAACGTCGGTGACTTCAACGGCGCCAACTGGCTCAGCGCCCTCAAGGAGTCCGGCTCCTGGGACGGCAAGCAGTACGCCATCCCGTTCTACGCCGCCAACCGCGAGGTGCTCTACCGCAAGGACCTCTTCGAGCAGGCGGGCATCACCGCGCCGCCCACCTCCCGCGAGGAGTGGCTGGCCGCGATCGGCAAGCTGAAGACCAAGTTCGGCAGCGACCCGGACTTCCAGGCGCTCTACCTGCCTGGCCAGAACTGGTACACCCTGCTGTCGTTCATCTGGGACGAGGGCGGCGACATCGCCAAGAAGGACGGCACCAAGTTCACCGCCACGCTCGACAGCCCGGAGGCCAAGGCGGCGCTGGACTTCTACAAGAAGCTGGTCGAGGAGTCGGGCACCAAGGCGCCCAAGGACGCCGACGAGCAGACCCCGGAGCAGGCGGGCATCTACGGCGGCGGCAAGGTCGCGATGTTCATCGGTCTGCCGTGGGAGGTCGGGACCGCGGCCAAGTCGGACCCGTCCATCAAGGACAAGACCTCGGCGTTCCCGATCCCGTCGAAGACCGCAGGCAAGACCGCGCCGGTCTTCCAGGGCGGCTCGAACCTGGCCATCCCGGCCAACAGCAAGGACAAGGACCTCGCCCGCGACTACCTGAAGCTGATCGCCAGCGACAAGTACCAGGGTGAGTTCGCCAAGGTCGGCATGATCCCCGGCACCTCCAAGGACGTCAGCGCCCTGGAGGCCGACCCGGTCAACGCCGCGATGGCCAAGGCGTCGGTCAACGGCCGGGCCGTCCCGGCCACCCCGGGCTGGGCGACCATCGAGGCCGGGCAGAACCCGATCAAGGACCTGCTCACCGCGTTCCTGACCGGTGCCAAGCCGGTCGACCAGGCGACCAAGGACGCCAACGAAACGCTGAACAAGGCGTTCTCCGGCTAGCGGGACACGATGACCTCAACCGTGGACACCGCGCGGTCGGCGGGGACTCCCCCGCCGGCCGCGCGGCCCGGCGCGCGGCGCCGGGCCCGTCGCCCCCTGTCCGAGACAGCCCTCCCCTACCTGATGCTCGCACCCGCTGTGGTGGTCATGCTGGCGCTGCTGGCCTGGCCCGCGCTGCAGGTGCTGGCGATCAGCTTCCGCAAGCTCGACCTCGGCGAGCTCGTCCGCGGCGAGATCAAGTGGGTCGGGTTCGACAACTACACCTCGATCCTGACCGACCCGGAGTTCTGGGTCATCGGGCTGCGCACGCTCCTGTTCACCATCACCGTCGTCCTCGCCACGCTGCTGCTGGGCCTGGGCATCGCGGTGCTGATGCGGCACCTGAGCGGCTGGGTGCGCGGCGTGCTGCAGGTCTGCCTGGTGCTGGCCTGGGCCACGCCGATCATCGCCACCACCACGGTCTTCCAGTGGATCTTCGACCAGCAGTACGGGATCCTGAACAAGACCCTGGTGCTGATCGGGTTCGACTCGTTCAAGGGCTACTCCTGGTTCACCAGCGGCACCTCCACGCTGGCGGTGATCGGCCTGCTCGTGATCTGGCAGGCGGTGCCGTTCATCGCCTTCACCCTCTACGCCGGGCTGGTCAACACCCCGAGCGACCTCTACGAGGCCGCCGCGATCGACGGCGCCTCCGGGTGGTCGGCGTTCCGCGCGGTGAGCTGGCCCTCGGTGCGGCCGCTGCTGACCCTGGTCACCTTCCTGTCGGTGCTGTGGGACTTCAAGGTCTTCACCCAGGTCTGGGCCATCCGCCAGGGCGGTCCGGACGGGGAGAGCACGACGCTGCCGGTGCTGCTCTACCTCAGGGGCATCGCGGCGAGCCACTTCGGCGTGTCCGCCGCGGTCGCGGTGCTGATGCTGGTGGTCCTGGTCGCGGTGACCTGGCGGTACATGCGACTGCTGGTCCGCTCACCGGAAACGGAGCTGTAGAGCCATGCTGCACAAGTCGCCCGCCCAGCGCGTGGCACTCGCGGTGTTCGGCCTGGTGCTGGCCGGGTTCTTCCTGTTCCCGACCTACTGGATGTTCACCACCGCGCTCAAGACCCCGGCGCAGATCCTCTCGCCCGCCTACGACCTGGTCCCGTTGTCGGCGACGCTGAAGAACTTCGTCAACGCCATCACCAAGCCGGGCTTCACGACGTTCCTCACCAACAGCCTCACCGTCACCCTCGGCGCGGTCGCCTTCGCCCTGGTGGCCGGGCTGCTGGCCGCGGTCCCGCTGGCGCGGCTGCGCTTCCGCGGCCGCAAGGGCTTCATCATGCTGGTGCTGGTGGCGCAGCTCGCGCCGCTGGAGGCGCTGTTCGTGCCGATGTACCTGATCATGCGCGACGCCGACCTGCTGAACTCGCTGTGGGGCCTGCTGCTGGTCTACGTGGCCTTCACGCTGCCGTTCACGGTGTGGACGCTGCGCGGCTTCGTCAAGGGCATCCCGATCGAGCTCGAAGAGGCCGCGATGGTCGACGGCTGCGGGCGGTGGGGCGTGTTCACCCGCGTCACGCTGCCGCTGCTGGGTCCCGGTCTGGTGGCCACCTCGGTGTTCAGCTTCATCACCGCGTGGAACGAGTTCCTCTACGCGCTGGTGTTCATGCGCGAGAAGGACAAGCAGACGCTGCCGGTGTGGCTCTCGTCGTTCAAGACCGCGTTCGGCACCGACTGGGGCGGCATCATGGCCGCCTCGGTGATCTACGCGATCCCCGCGCTGATCTTCTTCTTGCTGGTGCAGCGCAAGCTGGTCTCCGGCTCGACCGCCGGGGCGGTGAAGGGCTGATGGCGCGGTCGGGGCTGCACGCGCTCGCCGAGGCGGTACTGCTCCCGGGGTTCGCCGGGACGAGCGCGCCGGACTGGGTCCGCGAGCGGATCGCGGGCGGTCTCGGCGGCGTGGTGCTGTTCGGTCGCAACATCGTCGACGACGCGCAGGTCGCGGCGCTCACCGCGCAACTGCGCGGCGAGCGCGACGACGTGGTCATCGGCATCGATGAGGAAGGTGGCGACGTCACCAGGCTCGACGCCGCCACCGGATCCACGCTGCCCGGCCCGCTGGCGCTCGGCGCGGCAGGCGACCTCGGCCTCACCGCCGAGGTCGGCACCGCGCTCGGCACCCGGCTCGCGGCCTGCGGGGTCACGCTCGACCTCGCGCCGTGCGCGGACCTCACGCTGACCCTGGACGACCCGATCATCGGGGTGCGCGCCTTCGGCGCCGACCCCTACGCGGCGGCCGCGCACGTGGCCGCCTACGTGCGCGGCATGCAGAGCGCCGGTGTCGCCGCCTGCGCCAAGCACTTCCCCGGGCACGGGGCGTCCACATCGGACTCGCACTTCACGTTGCCGGTGCTGCCGCGCACCCCGCAGGAGCTCGACGCGGTGGAGCTCGTGCCGTTCCGGGCGGCCATCGCCGCCGGGGTGCGCTCGGTGATGACCGGGCACCTGGTGGTGCCGCAGTGGGGGTCCGAGCCCGCCACGGTCAACCCGACGGCGATCCTGGACGTGCTGCGCGGTCAACTCGGCTTCACCGGGGCGGTGGTCACCGACGCGCTGGAGATGGGCGCGGTGGCCGGGCACCTGGGCAACGCCGCCGGGCTCGCGGACGCCGCTGTGCGGTCGCTGCGGGCCGGTGCGGACGCGCTGTGCATCGGCGGTGAGATCGCCGACGCGGACGCGGTGGCGGCCATCGTGGAGCGCATCGTGGCCGAGGTGCACGCGGGCACGCTGACCGAGGAGCGCCTCGCGCAGGCCGCCGAGCGCACCCGGTCGCTCGGGGTGCCGCCGAGCGGCGGGGTCACCACGCACGACGGTGTCCCCCGGCGCGACGACGGCGCGCTGGGCATGGCCGTGGCGCGCAAGGCGCTGCGGACCAGCCACCTGCCCGCGCTCTCGGCCGAGCCGCTGGTGGTGGACGTGGAGGTCGAACCGACCATCGCCGCGGGACCCGTCCCGTGGGGTCTTGGTCCACACCTGGTCGAACTGCTCCCCGGCACGAGGGCCCTGCGGGTGACCGCGGCGGAGCCGGGCGAGCTGTTCGAACTGGCGCACGGCAGGGAGGTCGTCGTGACCACCCGTGACGCCCACCGCCACCCGGCGGTGCTGGCGCTGGTCGCCGAGCTGCTGAAGACGGCGACGGCGGTCGTGCACGTGGAAACCGGCACGTCAGGGCCCGATCTGGGCACCCTGGGCCGGATCGACACCTTCGGCGGCTCGCGCTCGAGCCTGCGCGCCGCGGCGGAGGTGATCAGCGGTTCGGCGGTGTCCGGTCAGACCAGGCACACCAACCCCACCGGCCTCGCCGACCGGTGACCGCGCGTGGTCGCACGCGCACCCAGACGGTCCGTTCGACTGGCGCCATTGCTCCATTCGAGTGAGACTATTGGTCTAGACCTTGTCCCGAATAATTGGTCTGGACCACGGTAGACAGTGTTATCCCTGCTCCCTCCCGAGGTGAACAATTGTCCAGGATCAGATGGCACCTGACCGCGGCGGCCATCGCCGCGGCCGCCGTCACGTTCGGCATCGTGGCCGCGCCAGCCAGTGGCGCCGCCTCGCCCACCGCCGAGTTCCAGAAGACGCAGGACTGGGGCTCCGGTTGGACGGGCAAGGTCACCGTGCGCAACGGTGGCAGCTCCGCGCTGAGCAGCTGGGCGGTCGAGTTCGACCTCCCCGCGGGCACCAGCATCCCGTCGGCGTGGGACGCCGCGCTGACCAAGACGGGTAACCACTACAAGTTCACGAACCTGTCCTGGAACGGCAGCGTCCCGGCTGGCGGTACGGCCTCGTTCGGCTTCAACGGCTCGGGCCCCGGCTCGCCGAGCAACTGCACGCTCAACGGTCAGGCGTGTGGCGGTGGCACGAACCCCACCAGCACCACCACCACGACGACTACGACCACCACGAAGCCGACCTCGTCGACGACGACCACCACGTCGTCCTCGACGACCACGACGACCTCCTCGTCGACCACCACGACCACCACCACGGGCAACCCGCCCCCCGGTGACAAGCTCGTGGGTTACTTCATCCAGTGGGGCGTCTACGGGCGCAACTTCCACGTGAAGAACGTCGACACCAGCGGTTCCGCGGCGAAGCTGACGCACATCAACTACGCGTTCGGCAACGTCCAGAACGGCCAGTGCACCATCGGTGACGCCTACGCCGACTACGACAAGGCGTACACCGCGGCCGACAGCGTCGACGGTGTCGCCGACAACTGGGACCAGCCGCTGCGGGGCAACTTCAACCAGCTGCGCAAGCTGAAGAAGAAGTACCCGAACCTGAAGGTCCTCTGGTCCTTCGGTGGCTGGACCTGGTCCGGTGGCTTCGGCCAGGCGTCGAAGAACCCGGCCGCGTTCGCGGACTCCTGCTACAAGCTCGTCGAGGACCCCCGCTGGGCCGATGTGTTCGACGGCATCGACATCGACTGGGAGTACCCGAACGCCTGTGGCCTGACCTGCGACACCAGCGGTCCGGACTCCTTCAAGGCGGTCACCCAGGCGCTGCGCAACAAGTTCGGCGCCAACAACCTCATCACCGCGGCCACCTCGGCCGACGGTGCTGACGGCGGCAAGCTCGACGTCGCGGACTACGCGGGCGCGGTCCAGTACCTGGACTGGGTCATGCCGATGACCTACGACTTCTTCGGTGCGTGGGACGCCAAGGGCCCGACCAACCCGCACTCGCCGCTGACCGCGTACCCCGGTATCCCGAAGGACAAGTGGACCACCGAGGGCGCGATCAACAAGTTCAAGTCCAAGGGCATCCCGGCGAGCAAGATCCTGCTGGGTGTCGGCTTCTACGGCCGCGGCTGGACCGGCGTCACGCAGGCCACCCCGGGTGGCACCGCGACCGCCGCCGCTCCGGGCACCTACGAGGCCGGTTTCGAGGACTACAAGGTCCTCAAGACCAAGTGCCCCGCGACCGGCACCATCGGTGGCACGGCCTACGCGTTCTGCGGTGGCAACTGGTGGGGTTACGACACCCCCGCCACTGTCGCGGGCAAGCGCAACTGGGGCAAGGCGCAGGGTCTCGGTGGCTCCTTCTTCTGGGAGCTCTCCGGCGACACCTCCAACGGTGAGCTGATCACCGCGCTGCGCGGCTAGATCTCCGGCTGGGACGGGCCGGATGTGGGCGGCTGCTCGGGTCAACCCCGGGCAGCCGCTCAGCCCGTTTCCCCGGGGGTTCTCCCCGGCGGACCCCAGGTCCGCCGCAAGGCTTGTTTATCCACACTCGGCGCGCTGCCCACGACGGCAGCGCTCACGCGGAGGTGCCACGTGGACGTGGACGACGGGGACGCGGGACTGGAACTGGTCCACCTGCTGCGCCGGATCACCGGCAGGCTCGACCTGATGGCGGCGGAGTTCGCCGCGGCCAACGGGTTGCACCCCACCGACCTGCGCGCGCTCATCCACCTGCTGGACGCGCGGCGCGAGGAGCTCGCGGCGACGCCCGGCTGGCTCAGCGGGAAGCTGGCGCTGAACTCGGCGTCGGTCACCGCGCTCGTGGACCGGCTGGTCCGCGCCGGGTACGTGCGGCGCACCAGGGACAACCGGGACCGCAGACGGGTCCTGCTGACCGTCGGCGACGACGCGGTCCGCCTCGGCTGGTCGTTCTACGGTGGCATCATCACCGACATGGTCGACGCGATGCGAGAGTTCGACGGCGCGGAACTGGGCGTGGCCCGCCGGTTCCTGGAACGCATGCACGACGTGGTGCGCGCCGACAAGCCCACCAACCCGGTGGTCCGCCTGGTCCCCCTGGACGAGGCCACCACCGAGCGCCTGCTCACGGTAGCCGTGCACGAGGCCCGCCCCATCGACGTCATGCCGGTCCCCGAGGGCTCCGACACCTGGACCCCGGCCACCGAGAACGCCTTCCGCGAGTTCCACCGCTCCCACTTCCACGGCGCCAACGGCACCGTGATGTACGCGGTCGAATCCGAGGGCAGCCTCTCCGGCATGATCCGCCTGGCCCGCGTCTCCCAGGACGAGGCCGAGACCGGCATGTGGCTCGGCCGCTCCGCCCGCGGCAAGGGCATCGGAACAGCGGCGTTGCGGGCTTTGGTCGCGGAGGCCGCGGCCGCTGGTGTGCGGACGATAGTGGCTGACACCACGACGGGGAACGCAGCCGCCCTAGGCGCTCTGAGGACCTGTGGTGCGACGCTGATCCACCGGGGCGATGACGTCCGCGCGGAGCTGCCCATCGGCTGAACCCAGGCTTCTCTAGTCGCGTCCTCAGCATGGCTGAGGGCGCGATTTTCTTTACCTACCTCCCCCACCCTCGGCCAACAACGCCCGCCGACGATGTTGGCCGCTCACCGCTCCACGAAGGCGCTGGTGCCAACTGCTCGATGGGGTGGACTTGGCTTTGTGTGTGTGCGGTGCCCGTAGCGTCGGTAGCGGACAGGGCCATGCTTTTCGGCCCCTGCTTCGCGGTCCTGCCACGGGTGTCGTAGAGGCCCCTTGTGGACAACCCCACAACCCAGCCCACCACAAACCCCGGAAAACGGAAAAGCCCCCAGCACGATGTGCTGGGGGCTTCCCGAATGATTGTCCGGCGGCGTCCTACTCTCCCACACCCTCACGAGTGCAGTACCATCGGCGCAGGTGGGCTTAGCTTCCGGGTTCGGAATGGGACCGGGCGTTTCCCCACCGCTATGACCGCCGAAACACTATGAAACAATCACAACCTCGACCCACACCAGGCGCCCAGACATATACTGGTCGACCCCAGGTGTGGAGTGGTTGGTGTCTCAGACACCGTACAGTGGATGCGTAGCTTCTTTGTTGTAAGCCCTCGGCCTATTAGTACCGGTCGACTCCACCCCTCACGAGGCTTCCATCTCCAGCCTATCAACCCAG
>NZ_JAMTCR010000008.1 GCF_024171945.1 Actinokineospora globicatena | reverse complement strand
GACACCAGGTTGCCGAGGAACCCGATGGGGTCGCGCAGGATGCCCATGACCGCGGCGGCGGCCTTGGCCAGGATGCCCAGCAGCAGGTCCTTCAACTGCATGATGGTGTCGATGACGCCCTTGATCGCGCCGATCGCCTTGGCCACCAGGCCCTTGTTCTTCTCCTTCTCCGCGTCGATCTCCGCGTCGACGGCCTTGAGCGCCTGGTTGTACTTGGTCGCCAGCGTCTGGACGAGCTCGGATCCCTTGGCGTCGACCGACTCGGTCAACTCGTCGAACCTGCCCGCGAACTCCCCCGCCGCCTGCTTGCCCATCGCTTGGAGATCAGCGGGAAGCTTGCGGACCTCGGCCTGCAACTGATCGCGACCGGTCGCGATGCGGGTCTTGGCCCGGGTCAGCTCCGCGCCGATGACGTCGGCGACCGTGGAGATCACGCCGCGCATCCGGGTCACATAGCCCTGGCGCGCGGCGACGAAGATCTGGTTCGCTTCCTCGGGCAGACCGGCGAACTTGTCCTTGACCCACTTGAGCTTCCCGGTGACGCCGGAGTACCGCTTGTCCTTGTAGGCGTCCATCCGCTGTTTGTGCTCGGCGGTGAACGCGTCCCTGGCCGCCTTCTCCCCCGCCGTGAATGCGTCGTCGACCTTCTTGTCCAGACCGGACAGGATCGCCTCGACGTCGGTCTTGGTCGCGTCGAACACCTTCTGCAAGGTCGCGGTCACCTGCGCCCGGCGAGCCTCGTCCTTGCCCTTGGCTCCTTCTTTGCCCTGTGTGACCTGGGCGCCTGCCTGGCGTCGGTCCGCCGCGAGCCCGGCCATCGCGGCCGTACCGGTCTGACCCGCGTCGGCCTTGGCCCCGGCCAGGGTCTCCGCCTCGGCGGCCCGGACCTTGCCCGGCGCGGTCGCCGCGTGCTGCTCGGTCTCCTTCTTGTCCTGCAGGGCACCGGTGAACTCGGGTTCGTTGGACTTCGCCAGCTGGTCCTCGGTCACCTGCGCGTCGGCCATCTGCTGGTCGACCTGCTTTGGGCCCGCGGAGAAGTCGGTCGCGCTGGCGGGCGCCGTGGCGGGTACGGCGTTCGCGGCGTTGGGCGGGGGCGGTGCCTGCGGGGGTTGGTCCGGGCGTAGCGGTGTGACGGGCTTTTCCTTGGCGGCAGCGGTATCCGGCGGCGCCGCTGTCGTCGACTCGATCGCGCCCGCCGAGGCCTCCTTGCCCGAGGAGACCTGGCCCTGGACTTGCCCTTTGACCGCGTCGGCTTTACCGGAGTCGCCGAACTTGTCGGCCTCGTCGAGACTTTTCGGTGCCTGCGCGGCGATCGCTTCCTCGACCGCCCGCACGAACTTCGCCTTGTCGAACTCGCCGGGCTTGGCGGCGTTCATCTTCTCGGCGTTCGCGGCCTTGCCCTGCGCGACTTTGTCGTCCTGCGGGGGTTCGGCCGCCCCAGCCGCCGCCGCTGCCTCCGTGGCGGGCGGCGCGTGCGCGGACATGACCTTTTCCTTGGCCGCCACGTCTTGTTGGACCGCGCCGAATCGCGGATCGGTCGTCGCCGGGCCGCGTCCGCCATCCGCGAGCCGCTGGACCGAACGCCCCACGAGCCGCGTCGCCGCCCTGTTGCCCGCCGACCGCTGCACCCGTGCGACCGAGGCAGGCGTGACCACCCGCCCCACCGGTTGCGCACGCTGACCGGTCGCCTGTTCGGGCCGACGAGGTGTGACTCCGTCCGCCCTGTCCTCAGCCGGGGTCCTCACCTTGGCACCATCGGCCGATCACGCCCCGCGCTGACCGCCCACCCGGCCGGCCACAAGGGCGGTCGACGGTGCCCATCCCACTGCCGGACAGACACCGGAAGTGCCGGGGTGACACATCATTGGCACTTTCGCGACCGGTCAGCCAGCGGTTCCCGTTTCTGCGATACGTTCGACGCCCCGCAGCTCGCGAGCACCGGAGGGCCGAATGGAAACCCCGCCACAGCCGCGAACACCTACCGAGATCGGCGACGCGACCTATCTCGCCAGCACCCTCCGGCACGAGCCCATCGACCTGCTGCTCGACGATTCCACCGGGGACGAGTACGTCCGCAGGGCCCGAATGCAGAGCGCCCAAGTGGGGGCGGCGGTATTCGTCTTCGCGCTGATCCTCGAAACCATCCTCACCCTGTCGGTGCCGGGTGCGACCAGAGGGGGATGGGCCCTCGGGGGTGCGGGGGTCGCGGTGCTGCTGGCGTGGATCCGGTGGCTGGTCTTCCTGTACGGCACCAGGAAGGCCGAGCCGATCAGCGAGTGGAACACGCTGCTGGTCGACAGGGCGTCCGCGGCGGAGTCGGTGTACAGCCACATCGCGGGGTTGCTGCGGGACCGGCGGTTGCCGGTGGCGATCTACTACGCCAGGCGGTGGCAGACGCCGTACAACTCCACGGGGAACCGCTTGGTCCTGGTGGACGGGCGGCACGTCGTCTACGTCTCGGTGTTCCAGTACGGGACCGGGCTCTACCTCGGGTGGAGCATGTGGTTGATCCGGACGGGCCGGGACATGGCCCGGCGGTCGCGGTCCCGGATGCGCGAGGACCACCTCGACTACATCGACCGGATCCTGAACCTGGAGCGGCTCAAGGCGATGCGGGAGGCCGTGCACGCGGTGTGCCGGGAGGCGTTGCACACCGCGGTCCGCGACATCGAGGTCGACGAGGGGTATGGGTTCCCCGGTGGGTTGCCCGCCATCGAGGGCTTGCCATACGGCAGTGCGCCCGCGCCAGATGTTGCAGCGCCCGCGCCAAGTTTTCCAGTGCCCGTGCAAGGTGGTCCAGTGCGCGCGCCACAACCGTGACCGGTGTGGTGGTCGCTGGTCGGGATGCCCAGTGGTGGGCGTGGGCGGCGTCCAGGGTCATGCCCGCCACGGGCGCCCAGATGCCCCCGCTGGGCGATCTCCGCACCCGCAACGAGCACTCCGGCCCGGCCGGGCTGGTCGTCCAGGTCGGGCAGCTCACCGGTGGCCTCCACGTCAACGACCGGCCCGCGTCTGCTCCGGATGACTCCGGGTGGTTGCGGTCGGCGTGGTCGCACCTGACGGGTTCGGTCATGGAGATGCGGTACCTCACGGGCCCCGGGTGCGTGGAGGGTTTCCTCTTGGTGCGCAGCGAAGGCACTAGCGGGGAGGAGGCCGAGAAGCGGGTCGTAGACCTGCGGGCCGCGCTCCAGGTCATGCCGGGGCACGCGCAAGCCGTACCGGTCACCGATGAGGCTGAGACCCGCCGGGTGTTGGCGCCGTTGCGGCCGCAGGGCGGGGTGGTCGAGGTCCGCAAGCGGGTGACGACGCACCGGACGGGGCGGGTTGACGCGGACGGTCCGTGGTTGGCGGCGGTGACGCCGTTGCGGTACCGCCGCGTGGAGTGGGGGCCGTTGTGGGCCGCGATGGCGGATTTGCCGTTCCGGACCATGCTGTCGGTCGCGCTGTCGCCGTTCGCAGTAGGTCCCGGGTTGCGGTCACACCTGGCAGCCCGGGTGGCGGAGTTCGGGCGGCTCGCCCGGCAGGGACCGCCGCCGACGGGGGTGTGGAGCGCGCCGAGGTCGCCCGATGGGTTCGCGGTGGCGGCGTTGCCGTTGGTGACCGACGCGGTGCGGCGGTACACGGATCGGGTGTTCCTCACCCGGGTGTCGCTCGCCGGGGAGGAGCCGGTTCCGGGGGTTCTCGCGGAGCTCGCGGCCGAGACGATGTCGCCGCGAGAGGCGAATCGGGGGTTCCTGGGAGCGAGTCCGACGGTAGAGACGCTCGACCACGCCGATAGCGCTACCGCGTGCCACAACCTCAGCACGCTCAACTTCGCGCCGACGTCCACCCCGGGTGTGCCGTCAGAGGCGATCGGTGAGGTGGAGCGAGTACTCAGCTCTATCACTGACATCGACGAGGCTGCTGCTGTGTTCCGTCTCCCCTACCGGAGCGCGGACCACGGGGCGTTCTGGGGATAGGGGCGACCCACATGGGCCGCCCCTGCCCGGTGGGACTAGTAGGCGTAGGCCTGGATCTCGTTCACCCGCGCGTACTGCGGCTGGTGGGAGGGGCCGACCTTGGCCAGGATCTTGACGCCGCGGGTGATGCGGGCGCCGAACCAGACGTTGACCTTGGTGTTGGTGTTGTAGTTGTAGGTGGCGACGGTGTCCCACCAGCCGTTCGGGTTGTAGACCTGCACGTCGAAGTCGCGCAGGGGGTAGCCGTCGCTTGTGTAGACGACGATGTGGCTGACGCTGCGCTCGTAGTGCCAGGTGACCTGGACCCACTCGGGGGTGACGCTGGGCGGGCGGCCGACGTCGTTGGTCCAGCTGTGGTCGCAGCCGAGGGTGGTGGCGGCGCTGCCGTCGTTGACCTTGTGCGCCGAGTAGCCGGGGAAGGTGGACGAGGCGGTGGCCCAGCCCGCGAGCGCGAAGTTCGTCCCCGGCTTGGGCGGGGTCGGTTCGGTCGGCGGGTACGTGGTCAGCAACGGGGAGTTGGGGGGCGACGACGGGCTGGAGGGGTTCGTGGTCCCGGTGTAGGTCGGGCCCCCGGTGGTCGTCGTCGTGGTCGTGGTGGTCGCCGTCGACGTGTCGCACGGCGGCTTGGGCATGGTCGACGACGGCTGGGTGGTGGTGGTCGGCGGGAACGTGGTGAGCGCGGCGGCGGCCGGGTCGGCGCTCTGCGTCGGGGTGGCGGTGGCGGTCGGCACGACCACGCCCAGGATCGTCGCGCTGATCAACGCCAGCGCGGCCGGGACGTGCTTCCGGGCGATCAGGGGCACCGGTGTTTCCTCTCGGTCGGGGTGGGGAAACCCGCGGACCACGGCGGCGGGACGTCCGCATCGAGGCGCGGTGGGAATCGGGACAGCACCGCCAAACTAGCGGAAAAGGATCACCGTCGGAAACTGTTTCCCATTCCGCGATGACAGTGTGTCGACCATCGACAAACTCGCCGGGCGAACTGTGAACCAGGCCCTGACCTGCACGGACTCCGGGACGATCCTGTCGTCACCCCACCGGGGTATCTTGCCGCTCCGGTTCCGGTGACACGATTTCTCGACGTGGCAGCAATACCGGTGTCAACAGAATGAGAATGCCCGCGACGGCGATTGCGGCCCGCGCGCTGGTGAGTTCCGCGAGCACGCCCCACAGCGCGGTTGACGCCGCCGTCACGGCCTTGCCGGTGATCGACCACGCGGACTGCGTCCTGGCGACCCGGTCCGCCGGGACGTGCCGCAGCCGGTACGTGGCCTGCAGCGGGTTGAACACGCCGACGCACGCGATCAGGCCGAACTCGACGACCGCAACCAGGACCAGCCCGCCGACACCCGGTCCGACGAAGGCCAGTCCGATCGGCCACAAGGCGCGCAGCACCCCGGACACGACCATGACCCGGTGCGCCCCGTACCGCTGGGCAAGCCGCCCGACCAGCCGCGAGCCGAGGAGCCCACCGAGGCAGGGAACGGTGAAGACGAGGCCGTACTGCCAGGGCGCGAACCCGAGGTCGGCGAGCATGAGCACGGCCAGCAGCGGCGCGGTCACCATGATCAGGGCATTGACCGCCACGGTGTTGAACAGCAGCGGACGCAACACCGGGTGGGCGAGCAGGTAGCGCCACCCTTCGAGAAGCTCACCCCGCGAAACGCCTGAGGTAGCGCGCACGGGCTTCGGTTCCGTACGGCCGATAGCGCGAATCCCCAGCGCCGAGAGCAGGTAGCTGATCGCGTCGGCGACCACGGTCACCACCGGGCCGAACAACCCGAACGCGGCCGTGCCCAGCGGGGGTCCGACGGCGGTGGCGATCCACGTCGTGGACTCGAGCCGCCCGTTCGCGACGAGCAGGTCCCCCGGTGCCACCAGCGCGGTAAGACACGCGCCCGCAGCCGCCCGGTAGGTGATGTCCGCGGCCGCGACAACAGCGGACACCACCAGCAGCTGCACAAGGGTGAGCCAGCCGAGCGCGTAGGCCACGGGCACGCTCGCCATCGCGGCGAACCGAGTGAGGTCCATGCCGACCATGACGGTGCGCTTGCGGCGGAACTCGACCCACGGTCCGAGCGGCACGGCGACGACCACGCCGACCGTCTGCCCCACGGCCGCCAGCAGCGCCACCCCCGTCGCGCCGGTGCCCAGCACCAGGATCGCGATCAGCGGGAAGGCGTTGAACGCGAGGAACGTGCCGAAGGTGCTGACCGAGTACGACGCCCACAGCCAACCGAACCCGCGCCCCAGCCCCACCCCGCGACTCCCCCGACGACCCGTCCGGCACCGACCGGCGACAGGGTACGCGGCAGCGGCGACAACCGGCAGAATTCGTTCTTCGCGACACCCGTGGTGAATCACCGATATGCCACGCCAAGAATGTCGCGAATTGGCTGGGAAACACCGGTTCCAACCTCGGCAGCTGTCATGGTACCGCGCACGGTACGAGCCCGCACAACCCGACAATGCTTGTCACGCAACGGAGTCAGCGCCGTTCCTACTGGGCCATCCGGTGCACCATTGGTATGGACCATTGACATGGGACCCGGATTTGGCACGATGGGGAAGTGGGTCTCGCGGACCGGGCGGTGAATTGACCGGTGCCCCGCGATCACTCGCTAAACGGGGCCGATGAGCACCGAGCGAGTATCCGGGAACGGCACTTGGCGTCGGACCACCTGGAACCCGGGCGGGCCACGGCGGGTCGCACCCGACCCGGCGCAATCGACAACACCTTGGCGGGGGTCTCAAGGGATGGCTTTGAGCGATAGCGCACGACTGCCGGTCGCCGACCGGGCACCGGTGGACACCGACGACAGGCTCCTGGCCGCGGCGGCCAGGGCGAGCCACCAGCAGGTGCAGCAGGCGCTGGACGTGAACCAGGACGCGGTGGCCGCGCTGCACACCGCGGACCAGCGGAGATCCGCGGTGACGCGGGTGGCGCAACGGACCATCCCGCGCTGGCACTTCGCGATGCTCAACGACGCCGAGCGCAACGACGCGCTGGCCGTCGCGGTGGAGCGGCAGGTGCGGCCGGGGATGCACGTGCTCGACATCGGGTCCGGCAGCGGCCTGCTGGCGCTGATGGCCGCGCAGGCGGGCGCGGCGCGGGTGACCTCGTGCGAGGCGAACCCGATCCTGGCCGAGATCGCCAGGCAGGTGGTGGCCGCGCACGGGTTGGCCGACCGGATCGAGGTCGTGCCCGCGATGTCCACCGACCTGGTGGTCGGCAGGGACCTGCCCCGACCGGCCGACATCATCGTCTCCGAGATCGTGGACTGCGGGCTGATCGGCGAGGGCCTGCTGCCCACCATGCGCCACGCCAGGGACCACCTGCTCGCGCCGGGTGGGCGGGTGCTGCCGCTCTCCGGCACGCTGCACGGGGCGCTGCTGGAGAGCAAGGTGGTGGCCGGGTTCAACCGGGTCACCGAGGCGGCGGGCTTCGACGTCAGCGCCTTCAACATCACCGCGACCACCGGGCACTTCCCGGTGCGGCTGGCCACCTGGCCGCACCGGGTGCTCAGCGGGTACGAGCGGCTGGTCGACTTCGACGTCCGGCACGGCGACCTCGGCGACGGCACCCGCCGCAGCACCCTGCGCCCCGGGGCGGACGGCACCGCGCACGGCGTCGTGGTGTGGTTCGAGATGGACCTGGGCGGCGGGGTCGTGCTGCGCAACTCGCCGGACAACGTGGGATCGCACTGGATGCAGGCGTTCCTGCCGTTCGACGACCCCATCGCGGTCACCGCGCACCACGGCGTGGACGTGCTGCTGCGCTGGCAGGACACCAAGCTCTTCGCCTCGGCGGGCTGAGACCCGCACCGCACCACCGTTGCAGCTCGACGATTCAACCGGGGAGAATCCATGAGCGACGTCGGACCGTACCGCCCGTTCGAACTGGGCGGAGCCGACCTCAGGGACGCGATCAAGCGCTACACCACCAACCCGCTCTACCTCGACAACGAGGAGTGGGAGAACGACGACAACCCGTACCGCAGGCAGTTGCGCCCGCAGGTCATCGAGCACCTGGACTTCGACCGGGTGCTGAGCCGGGCCGAGATCCTGGACTACGAGAACCTCGCCGCGCAACGCATCCTGACCACGATCTACGAGACGGACCTGGTGTTCTTCCCCAAGTCCGGGCTCACCGACCAGGCCAAGTGGTCGGACTTCAACACCTTCTACAGCTCGTCCAACCGGGTGCTCGGCGAGACGATCCGGCCCGCGCTGGAACGGCACTCCTTCGGCTTCCTGGACGACGAGGTCGACGTCTCGGGCGACTGGACGCGCGACTCGTTGGAGGCCTACCTGCGCGCCGTGCAGGACGAACCGCAGGAGCCCTCCCTGGCGGAGCGGGCGATCAGCGGTTCGAGCGACCCCGAGCGGGCGGCGCGCATGTGGCTGATCCAGTACGCGCCGGACTTCCTGTCCGAGGCGTCGCCGATGATCCGCAACGTGCTCGGCTACTACGGCCCCGCCCAGTCCGAGTGGTTCAAGGTCGTCATCGACGAGTACGGCTACGGGGTGCACGACACCAAGCACAGCAAGCTGTTCGAGGACACCCTGACATCGGTCGGGCTGCGCACGGACCTGCACCACTACTGGCAGTACTACCTGTCGAGCAGCCTGATGGCGAACAACTACTTCCACTACCTGGGCAAGAACCACGAGCTGTTCTTCCGCTACCTGGGCGCCCTCTACTACACCGAGACCACGCTGGTGGACTTCTGCCGCCGCGCGGACGCGCTGCTCAAGTCGGTGTTCGGGGACACTGTGGACACCCGGTACTACACCGAGCACGTGCACATCGACGTGCACCACGGCCGGATGGCGCTGGAGAAGATCATCCTGCCGGTGGTGGACGCGTGCGGACCGGCGGTGATCCCGGAGATCGTGCGCGGCCTGGAGGAGTTCAAGGTCATCGCGGGCATCGCCGACGAGGACTTCGCCCGGCAGATCGAGTGGATGGACGCCGGGCCGCGCAACAAGGAGCTGCACGCGCCGGTGTGGGACGCGCTGCGCAGCGGCCGGGTGACCGCGCCGGTGGCGCACATCGTGGAACCGCGCGGGGAGCTGTCGAACACCCACTGCCACAACGGCGACGAGCTGTGCCACATCGTCTCCGGCACGATGAAGTTCGTCAGCGGGTTCGACTCCCACCAGATCCTGGAGGCGGGCGAGGGCACGGTGATCAGCGGCAACCGGTTGCACGGCGCCATCATCGAGTCCGAGGAGTGCGTCTACGAGATCCACTCGGTCGGGGACCACGAGAAATGCTTGTCCTGAGCTTCGCGGTCGGCGGCGCGGGCAACTGCGTGACGGTCGCGGGGGTCCCGTACGTCTACGCCCGGTCCCGGTTCGGCTCCTTCGTGCTGCCCGCGCGGTGCCCGCACCGCGGTGGGCCGCTGCACCTGGGGGTGTTCGAACCGGACCGGCCGCGCCTGGTGTGCCCGTGGCACGAGCGCGCCAGCTCGGTGACCAGGGCGATCACCTCGGGGGTTCCCGTGGTGCGCAACGGGAACCGGGCGACCGCGGTGTTCCCGCACGCGCCGGGGACACCGCACCAGCTCAGCCACCTGCCGTTGTCCGCCGACCTGGCGGGCCCGACCTGGGAGGACCGCGGATGAGCCAGACCCGACCGGCGGTGATCGTCGACCCGTACACCTCGGGCGCCCTGTTCGCGCCCGCCTTCCACGAGGCGGGCGTCCCCGTGGTGGCTCTGCTGTCCAGCCCGGAACCACCCGAGGTCTACGCGGCGTCGTTCCGGCCCGAGGACTACGCGGGGGTGATCGTCCACAGTGGAGATACCGAGCGGCGGTTGCGCGAGCTGGACCCGGTGTGCGTGCTACCGGGCTGCGAGTCCGGGGTCGAACTCGCGGATGTCCTGACCGCTGCGGTGTTCCCGGACTGGGCCAACGTGCCGGAGTTGACCCCGGCGCGCAGGCACAAGGGCGCCATGGCCGAGGCGGTGGCGCTGGCCGGGCTGCCGATCATCCCGCAGGTCTGCACGGCGGACCCGGACGAGGTCACCGCCTGGATCGAGAAGTACGGCCTGGCGGGCAAGGACCTGGTGGTCAAGCCGCCCAAGAGCGCCGGGACCGACGGCGTCACGAAGGTCCCGGGCGGCGACGGCTGGCGGGAGCCGTTCGACGCGCAGCTGGGTCGCCCGAACCGGCTCGGGCTCGTCAACGACGAACTGCTGGTCCAGCAGCACGCCGTGGGCACCGAGTACGTGGTCGACCTGTTCAGCCACGGCGGGCGGCACACCGTGGCCGACGTGTGCCGCTACGGCAAGGTGGACAACGGCAGGCACATGGCCGTGTACGAGAGCCTGGAGTGGCTGGCGCCAGAGGACCCGGTGGTGCCGGTGCTCACCGACCACGCCAGGCAGGTGCTCGACGCGGTGGGGCTGCGCTACGGCACCGCGCACGTCGAGCTGATCCTGACCGACCACGGGCCCCGGCTGATCGAGGTCGGGATCCGGCCGCACGGCGGCGGGCACCCGCGCTACTGCCGGGTGGCCACGGGCGACAGCCAGGTCGACCGCGCGGTCCGGCACTTCACCGGGCAGGGCGAGGTGCCGGACGGTTACCAGCTGCGCAAGCACATGCGGGTCGTGTTCCTGATGAGCCGGACGGCGGGAACGGTGCGCGGCACCGACTCGCTCGCGGTCATCCCCGAGTTGGCCGCGCACCACGAGTCGGTGATCAGCGTGCGGCCCGGGGACCGGATCGCGGTGACCGAGGACCTGTTCTCGACCTTCGACCTGGGGTTCGTGGTGCTCGCGCACGACGACCCGGAGCAGGTGCTCGCCGACGAGGCCGCGGTGCGCAAGGCCGAGGCGGGCCTGGAGGTGCGCGCCGACGCCCAGCTCTGAGCCAGTTCCGGCAACGCAACGCAACGAATCGACCACGGGCGGTGTTCTCAACGGTATGGACAACTTCAGCCACCTGTCGGCCACCCGGCTGGCAGACATGATCAGGCGCCGGGAAGTGTCACCGGTGGAAGTCGTCAAGAGCAGCCTGGAGCAGATCGAGCAGCGCAACCCCGAGGTGAACGCGTTCGTGACGCTGTGCGCGGAGGAGGCGCTCGACGCCGCGCAGCGGGCCGAGCGGGCGGTGGTCTCCGGGGAGCCGCTGCCGCCGCTGCACGGGGTGCCGATCGGGGTCAAGGACCTCGACCCGGTGGCCGGGGTGCGGATGACCAGGGGATCGGCGGTGTACGCCGACCTGGTGCCCACCGAGACCGTGGAGTGCGTGGCGCGGTTGGTGCGGGCCGGGGCGATCGTGGTCGGCAAGACCAACACCCCGGAGTTCGGGCACAAGGCGACCACCGACAACAGCCTGTTCGGGCCGACCAGCACGCCGTTCAACCTGGCGATGAACTCGGGCGGGTCCTCCGGCGGCAGCGCGGCGGCGGTCGCGGCGGGCATGGTGCCCATCGCGCAGGGCTCCGACGCAGGTGGGTCGCTGCGGGTGCCCGCGTCCTTCTGCGGCGTGTACACGCTGATGAGCACGTTCGGCCGGGTCGCGGTCCCGGCCAGGCCCAACGCGTTCCGCCGGTTGAACCCGATGGTGTGCTTCGGCGCGCTGACCCGCACGGTCGCGGACTCGGCACTGGTGCTGGACCTGATGTCCGGGCCGCACCCGCGTGACCCGTACTCGTTCCCGGTGCCGGACCGGGCAGGCGACCACCTGGACCGCTCGCTGGCGGGGGTGCGCGTCGCGTACCTGCCGACGCTGGGCGGGTACCCGGTCGAACCCGAGGTCGACGCCGTGGTGCGGGCAGCCGTACCCGCGTTCACGCAGGTGGGCGCGCAGGTCGACGAACTCGACTTCACCCTGCCGCTCCCCCACGACGAGCTGACGGCCGTGTGGCGCCGGTACCTCAAGGTGGCGCACGCCGAGTCCGTCGAGTACTCCCGCCGCCACGGGCTGGACATGCTCAGCGAGTGGCGGGACCGGATCGCGCCGGAGTTCATCGAGAGCGCGGAACTCGGCGCGCTGCCGTCAGCGGTGGACGCGAAGATGGACGACATCGTCCGCACCCAGGTCCTGGACGCGTTCGAGGACCTTTTCGACACCTACGATCTCGTGGTGAGCCCGGTCAACTGCGTCACCGGCATCGCCAACGACCAGACGCGCACCACCAAGGGCCCGGCGACCGTGGCCGGGGTGGCGGTGGACGCGCAGGTCGGGTGGTCGATGACCAGCCCGTTCAACTTCATCGGCAGCCCGGCGGCGAGCGTTCCCGCGGGGCTGGCGAGCAACGGGGTGCCGGTCGGGCTGCAGATCGCGGCCCGGCGGGGCAACGACGTGGCGGTGGCCGCGGCGAGCGCCGCCTTCGAGCGGGTCGCACCCTGGCACGACCTGTACCTGACGCTGGAGGACCGTGCATGACCGTCGCGTTCAAGGCCGCCCTGTTCGACATGGACGGCACGCTCGCCGACAGCGAGCCGCGCAGCAGGTGGGCGTGGCGCACGCTGTTCCGGACCTACGGGCTGGCGCTCGACGACGCCGAGCTCAAGACGTTCTCCGGGCGGCGGGGCCAGGACGTGCTGGCCGAGCGGATGCACCTGTTCCCCTCGGACTCCACAGTGGACGGGTTGTTCGACGAGGCCATGGGGTACTGGGCGGTCGCCGACGTGCCGAAGGCGGTCGCGGTCGCCGGTGCGCCGGAACTGGTCCGGGCCGTGCACGCGGCCGGGATCCCGGCCGCGATCGTCTCCTCCGGTAGACGCGCGGACGTGCGCGGGTTGCTGGCCGAACTCGGGCTGAGCGAGCTGTTCAGCGTCGTCGTCGCGGCGGAGGACGTGACCGAGGGCAAGCCGCACCCGGAGGGGTTCCTGACCGCGTGCGCCCAGCTCGGCGTGGCACCGGAGGACGTCGTGGTGTTCGAGGACGCGCCCGCGGGGGTCGCGGCGGCGAAGGCGGCCGGTGCCGTCTGCGTCGCGGTCACCACGACGCGCCCGGAGGAGCAGCTCGCGGACGCGGACCTGGTGGTGGCGGACTTCGTCGGGCTGGCCTGGCCACCGGTGCCGCGGTGAGCGCTCTGCCCGGGGGCACCCGGTGGCCGCTGGCGGTGCTGCTCAGCGGTCAGCTGATGGTCAACGTCGACCTGGCGATCGTGAACACGGCCGCGCCGTCGATCCAGCACACCCTGCGCGCGGGCGACGGCGAGCTGGAACTGGTGGTGTCCGGCTACATCCTGGCCTACGCGGTGCTGCTGATCACCGGCGCGCGGCTCGGCGCGATCCACGGCTACCGGCGGCTGTTCCTGGTCGGCCTGGTCGGGTTCGTGCTGGCGTCGCTGGCCTGCGGGCTGGCCCCCGGGACCGGCTGGCTGATCGCGGCCCGCGTCGCCCAGGGCGCGGCGGCGGCGATGATGGTCCCGCAGGTCCTCAGCGGCATCCAGCTGACCTTCACCGGCGGCGCCCGAACCGCGGCGATCGGCTACTACAGCCTGGCGCTCTCGGGCGGCGCGGTCCTGGGGCAACTGCTCGGCGGAGTGCTCGTGTCGGCGGACCTGTTCGGCACCGGGTGGCGGCCGATCTTCCTGATCAACGTGCCGCTGGGGGCACTGCTGCTCGCGGCGGCCGTCCGGTACCTGCCTCGGGACGACCGGGCGCGGCACCGTGAACCACTGGACCTGCGCGGGGTGGCAGTGCTGTCGCTCGCGTTGCTGCTCGCGGTGGTGCCACTGGTGTTCGGGCGCGAGGCGGGGTGGCCTTTGTGGACATGGGTCAGCTTGGTGGCGAGCATCCCCGCCCTGGGGTGGTTCGTGTCGACCCAGCGGCGGACGTCCAACCCGCTGGTGAACCTGTCGCTGGTCGCGCGTCCCGCTGTCCGGTGGGGACTGATCGCGCACGGGGCCAGCACGTTGACGTACCTGGCGCTGCTGTTCGTGCTGGCGGTGTACCTGCAGCGCGGCTTGGGTTTGAGCCCCGCGTACTCCGGCTTCGCCTTGGTGACCTGGGTAGCCGCGTTCGGCGTGGCAGGCCCGTTGCTGCCCAGGCTGCCCGCGCACCTGTCGCACCTCATGCCCGCCCTGGGCTGCGCCATCCTCGCCCTCGGCTACCTCGCCACCAGCATCACCGCCGCCACCGGCCACGCCTCAGGCGGCATCCTCTTGGCCGTCCTGGCCATCGGCGGCTTCGGCCTGGGCCTCAGCTCAGCCGCCCTCATCACCCACCTCACCACCGCCACCCCCACCAACCACGCCGCCGACCTCAGCGGCATCATCAGCACCAACGCCCAACTCTGGGGCGCCATCGGCGTAGCCGCCGCAGGTACCGCCTACCTGGGCCTAGCCCACCCCCCAGGCAACGGAACCACAGCCTTCACCCTCATCACCGCCACCTTCAGCGCATTGGCCCTAGCCGCATCCGGCGCTTCCCTACTCGCCACCCGAGCGGCCGGCAAGCACCAACAACTGGAGTCGACCGATCCACGGACCGCAGCCGAAGAAGCGGCCACGTGATCACAAAACCGCTGCTTGTTGCGGTTCTGGCGGACCTACTGGTCGCGGGGTTGGTCGGCTAGGAAGCGTTCGAACTCGGCGCCTAGTTCGTCGGCGCTGGGGAGGGGTTCGCCGTCGGGGACGAGGAGGCTTTGGGAGCTTTCGGCGTAGGCGTCGTACTGGCGTTCCAGGGCGGCTACGACCTCGGAGACCTCGGTGGACTCGGCGACCTGGCGGGCGATCTCGGTGTCGGCGCGGCGGGCGGTCTCGCGCAGGCCGTCGGTGCGGATGACCAGGTCGGTGGCGGTGATGATCGACTCGAGCAGGCCGAGGGAGGCCGCCGGGTAGGTGCTCTGGGCGAGGTAGTGCGGCACGTAGGCGGCGAAGCCCATGGCGTCGTGACCGGCCTGGCCCAGGCGGAACTCGAGCAGCGCGGAGAGGTTGCCCGGCACCTGGACCCGGTTGAACGGCGACTTGTCCGCCACCAGCTCCGGCCGGGTCGCGTGCGAGATGACCGTCAGGTCACGCGTGTGGGGGACGCCCATCGGTATGCCGTGGGCGCCGACCGCGAGGCGGACGCCCCAGCGCTCGACCAGGGACTGGACCGCCGCGACGACCGCTTCCCAGCGCCGGTCCGGCTCGGGGCCGGTCAGCAGCAGGAACGGCGTGCCCGCGGCGTCGTGCAGCAGGTGGACGACCAGTTCCGGGGTGTCGTAGTCCTGCCACCGGTCGGTGTCGTAGGTCATCACCGGGCGGCGGGCCCGGTAGTCGATCAGGTCGTCGATGTCGAAGCGGGCGATCACCCGGTGTTCGTGCAGCTCAAGCAGGTGTTCGACCAGCGTCGAGCCTGCCGCGCCCGCGTCGACGAACCCGCTGAAGTGGTGCAGCAGCACGCTCCCGGTCAGGTCCGGGACGTCGGAGTCCACCTCGAACAGCTCCGCCGGGTCCACCGCCACCACGTACCTCCCACGTCCGCCACACCGCTGCTTTCCCCGTTCAGCGTCGCAGCACCACCCGGTATTCCCGATCACGGTGAGTGGGACGACACAGCGCGTCTCACCCTGTGGTGCGTCGCTCGACCAGGACCTCGATGCCGTCGAGCAGCCGGTCCAGGCCGAACCGCAGGATGTGCTCCGGGCTGTACGCCGCGCCGTGCTCGGTCCCGGCCGCGGTGCCGACCCGCTCCGCGGTGGGGTGCTGGCCGGGGGTGCTGAACCGGGTCAGCCAGGGCGCCTGGACGCGCCACCACTGCTCGTCGGTCAGCCCGGTGCTGCGTTCGAGGTCGCGCGAGTCGGCCGAGGCGCGGGCTGCGGTGCGGACGTGCCCGAGGACGAGGGTGAGCACCGAGTCCAGTTCGACGTCGTCGAGCCCGGTGCCGTCGAGCGCGGTCAGCTCGCGCTCGTACTTGGCGATCAGGTTCGGCCCGAGCACCGGCCTGCTGGTCTCCACGTGCGCCAGCCACGGGTGCGCCAGGTACAGCTCCCAGTTCGCCCAGGCCACCCGCGCCAGCCGGTCGCGCCAGGTGCCGGACGGGTCGAGCGCGGGCACCTCGCCGTAGGCGGTGTCGACCATCAGGTCGAGCAGCTCCGGCTTGCCCTGCACGTAGGTGTAGGTCGACATGGTGCCCACGCCGAGCGCCTCGCTGACCCGCCGCATGGTGAGTGCGCCGACCCCCTCGGCGTCGGCGACCGCGATGGCGACCCGGACGATCTTGTCGACGCTGAGGTCGGCGCGGCCGTCGCGGGACGCGGGTTCCCTGGTCCGCCACAGCAGCGCGAGGCTGCGGGTCGGGTCCGACTTGATGACGGGCTTCGCGCGATCTCTGGCCATGGTGCGCCCCAGCCTACTGTCGCCCGGGGTGGGTTTCCGCGTCCACCGCGAGGGGGAACTCGGATGGCCGACCCGAGGCCGCCGCGGCGGTGGCGACCACGGCCTCGGCGTTGTCGAGGACCTCGTGCGCCAGCGCGGCGAGCCGGACGGCGTCCGACCACGGGTCCGCCGCCGTGAACCCCTTGCCCGCGAGCAGGTCCGCGGCTCGGCGAGCGGCGTCGGCGGCCAGCACGGCGAGGGCGCGGTCGTCGACCGGCGACACCATCTCGACGTCGGCCAGCAACGGTGCCAGCCGCAGTGGCGGCGCAAGCAATGGACCGGGTGGCTCCGGCAACGGTGCGGGCGTGGCCGACCACACCTCGGCGGCGGGCACCCCCACTTCGGCCGTCCCGCCGACCGCGGCCGCCCCGGCGTTGCGCCGGTGCAGCTCCGCCATCAACTCCGCCTCGCCCCGGCCGCGCACCAGCAGCAGGACGAACGGGTCGCGGTCGAGCAGCCAGGAGACCTGGTAGGACAGCGCGGCGGCGTGCCTGCACGGGCTGTTCCAGTCGGGGCAGGCACAATCCGGGTCCAGGTCGTCGAACCCGGGCAGCAGCCGCACACCGGCGTCCGCGGCGGCGGTGACCAGCTCTCGCGGCATGTCGCGGTCGAGCAGCGCGGCGACGTGACCGGCGCGCCTGGCGGCCTGGTCCAGGAACCGGTCCCAGCCCGCGTCCGTCACCTGGGCGAGCCGGACCACGGTGCTGAACGGGTGCGTGTGGTCACCGTCGTGCACCGACGCCGAGACCCGGCCCTGGCTCACGGTGATGGGGCCGACGTACCCGGCGAAGGCGTGCGCGCGGCCCTTGCGCAGCTGCTCGCGGTCGAGCGCGGTGTCCTCCATGGACTCGGTCCAGGCGTTGCCCCACCAGGTGTCGGCGAACTTCTTGCCGTAGCGCCGGTGCGGCTCGAACGCCGGGAAGGTCACCGCGTGGACCGGCTCCTCCCGCTCGTCGGGTTCGTCGTCGTCCTCGTCGGCGAACAGGGCCGCGAGGTAGTCGTCGTCATCGTTCACTCAGGACTCCTCAGCGCGACGAGGCGGAGCAGCTCGGTGTCGTCCAAGTCGCTGAACGCGGCGTCCCCGAGCACCGCCTCCGAAAGCTCCTTTTTGGACTCCAACAGGACGGCGATCCGCTCCTCCAGCGTCCCCGTGGTGACGAACCGGTGCACCTGCACGGACTTCGTCTGGCCGATGCGGTGTGCCCGGTCGGTCGCCTGGGCCTCCACGGCTGGGTTCCACCACCGGTCGAAGTGGACGACGTGATCGGCTCGGGTGAGGGTGAGGCCGGTGCCCGCCGCCTTGAGCGAGAGCAGGAACACCGGGACCTCACCGGACTGGAAGCGCCGCACCATCTCTTCCCGTTGCGGCACAGGAGTTCCACCGTGCAGGAACAGGGTCGGCATACCTCGCGCGGCGAAGTGCTGTTCGAGCAGCCGCGCCATCCGCACGTACTGGGTGAACACCAGCACCGCGCCGCTCTCCGCCGCGATCGTGCCGACCAGCTCGTCGAGCAGTTGCAGCTTCTCCGACCGGGACCGCGCGGGTGTCCCGGTCTCCTTGAGGTAGTGCGCCGGGTGGTTGCAGACCTGTTTGAGGGCGACGAGGAGCTTGAGCACCAGCCCGCGCCGGGCGATGTCGGTGTCACTGGCCCGGATCTCGGCCATCACCTCGTCGACCACGCGCCGGTACAGCTCCTCCTGCTCCGCGGTCAGCGCGACCGGGTGGTCGGTCTCGATCTTGGGTGGGAGTTCGGCGGCGATGCCGGGATCGGTCTTGCGCCTGCGCAGCACGAACGGCCGGACCAGCGCGCCGAACCGGCCCGCGACGCGGTTGTCGCGGTCGACCTCGATCACCCGCCCCCACGTCGAGCGGAACGCGCCCGCCGTGCCCAGCAGGCCGGGGGTCGTCCAGTCGAGCAGCGTCCACAGGTCGGTGAGGCTGTTCTCCACCGGGGTGCCGGTGAGGGCGACCCTGGCGGCGGCCGGGATCGTGCGCAGCGCCTTGGCGGTCTCGCTGAGCCGGTTCTTGACGTTCTGGGCCTCGTCGGCGACCACCAGCCCCCACCGCACGCCCGCGAGCACGTCGGCGTCCACCCGCATGGTCCCGTAGGTGGTGAGGACGAACCCGCCGTCGAGGTCGGCCAGCGACCGCGAACCGCCGTGGAAGCGGCGCACCGGTGCGCCCGGGGCGAACCTGGCGATCTCGTTCGCCCAGTTCCCGAGCAACGATGCGGGGCAGACCACCAGCGTTGGTTCGTCGGCGGCCCGCAGCAGGTGCAGTGCGATCAGCATGACCGTCTTGCCGAGGCCCATGTCGTCGGCCAGGCAGCCGCCGAACCCGAGCCCGGTCATCCGGTGCGCCCACCGGACGCCGCGCGCCTGGTAGTCGCGCAGGGACGCGGTCAACCCGGGTGGGCCGTCCAGGAGCTCCGGGCCGCCCTCGGGATCGGTGACCAGGTCGACGACCGCGCCGAGCCAGCTGTCCGCGATGGTCTCCACCAGGCACCCGTCGACCTCGGTGCTGCCGATCACGGCGGCGGTGAACCCGGCGAACGCGGGGAACGGGCGCAGGTCGCGGTCCCGTGCCTTGCGCGCGACGTCCGGCGGGACCATCACCCACTGGTCGCGCAGCGCCACGATGGGTCGGGCCGTGGCGATCGTGGCTGTCTCCGCGTCGGTCAGGGGCCGGCCCGCGAGGGTCACCTGCCAGCGCGCGGGCAGCGGGGGCGACTCGCGGAGGTACGCGGCGACGTCGGTCGGACGGTCACCGGGCGCGTGGACCACCACCCGGGCGCCGAGTTCGCGCGACACCTCGTCCGGCCACTCGATCACCACGCCCGCCTCGGCCAGCCGGGCCTCGGCACCGTCGAGCAGGTCGAACACGTCCTCGTCGACGAGGTCCCACTCGACCGGTTCGGCGTCGGCGAGCAGGCTCTCCAGCGGCGACCACACCTTCGCCGCGCGGCGCACCGCCACCATCGCCTCGAAGGTCGCGCGCTCGCCGAACCCGGTCTCCTCACCCGTCCACAGCGCCCGCGCGTCGGTGACCCGGGTCGGGTCGGACAGGTCACGCAGCCGTACGACGGCGGTGACCGGGCTGGTGGCCGGATCGCTCCGGACCTCCAGGCGCAGGGCGACCTGCAAGCCGACGTCGACGCCCGCGGCCACCTGCCGGGCCCACTCCCCCAGGTCGATGTCGCCTTGGGTGCGTTCGGCGCGTTCGGGTGCTCCGGCGAAGCGGGGGTCGCCGGTCAGCCAGGGCGCGCCCGGCGTGCGGGGCATCGTGTCGGCGATGGCGTCGAACAGCGACCGCAGCAGACCTTCGGCGTCCGGCAGCCGGTCGTCCTGGACCGGCGCGGCGCGGGCGGCGGCGGGCATGGCCAGCGAAAGGGCACGCACCCGCTCGATGTCGGCGATGTCGTACGGACCGACCCGCCACGCGTCCACGCCGCTGGGCGAGACACCGGGCAGGATCCGCCCGCGTGCCACGAGGTGCAACGCGACCCTGGCGGCCGCGGCGTAGAAGACGAGCGACGGCTCGGTCTGGTCCGCCAGCAGCACCGGGAGCATGGCGTCGACCGGGACTCGCCGGACCGGGACCGACCGCGTGACGACCGCGCCGGTCTCGTCGGGCAGCGCCAGCATCGCCTCGGACGGCACGCCGAGGTCCGGCAGCGGCTGACGGCCGTAGACGAGGAACGTGCCCGTCCGCGCCGGGTCTCCCTGCTCGAACGCCACCGCCAGTCGATCCAACCGCAAGCGGGCACCCCTTCCCGAACTACGTACGATACACTCTACCGTACATTGTTCTGACGGTGTTCGCCGCCGCTCACCTGGCCGAGGCCGTGCTCCGGGAGGTGCGGTAGTCGGTGGGGGTGACGCCGAGCAGCGCGGTGAAGTGGCGGCGCAGGGTGGTCGCGGTGCCGAACCCGCAGGCCGCGCTGATCCGCTCGATCGGCAGGTCCGTGGTCTCCAGCAGGCTCTGCGCGCGGGCGACGCGCTGGTTGAGCAGCCACTTGAGCGGCGTCAGCCCGGTGGCGGCCTGCGCTCGGCGGAAGAACGTGCGTGTGCTCATCCCGGCGCGGCGCGCGAGGCCGTCCACGGTCAGCGGCTCGTCGAGGTGCGCCGCCGCCCAGTCCAGCACGAGGGCCAACCGGTCGGCGTCGCTGTCGGGCACCGACAGGTCGACGAACTGCGCCTGCCCACCCGGCCGGTGCCCGGAGACCACCATCCGGCGCGCCAGCTGGCTCGCGACCGCCGAGCCGAGGTCGCGGCGGACCAGGTGCAGGCACAGGTCCAGACCTGCCGTCATACCCGCGCTGGTCAACAGGTCGCCCTCGTCGACGTAGAGCACGGACTCCACGACGTCGACCGCCGGGTACCGCGCGGCCAGGTCGGCGGTGTACATCCAGTGCGTGGTCGCGCGCCTGCCGTCGAGCAGCCCGGCCTCCGCGAGCGCGAAGGCACCGGTGCACAACGACACCATGCGCGCACCGCCCGCCGCTGCCGCGCGTAGAGCCTCGATGAACTCGGCGGGCAGGGAACCGCCGCGCAGCACGGAGTCCGGAGTCGACGGCACGATCACCGTGTCCGCGGCGACGAGGTCAGCGAGACCGTGGTCGGTGCGGATGGAGATCCCGCGCGCGAGTGGCGGCTGGTCCGCGGTCACCGCGCACAGCTTGAGGTCGTACCAGGGATCGGCGAGGTCGGGTTGCGGGTCACCGAAGACGGCGTTGGTGATGGCCGTCTCGTACACCTCGCAGACCTGCATGTCGGTTGCGTTGATCACCGCGAAGGCGACCGACCCGGGTGTCATGCCGCCACCCTATGGCAGGAATCGTTCGAAGGTCGTCGCTCCCGTGCCTGTCGGCGCCCACCTAGCGGTGAAACGCTTGCGGCCACAGGGAAATCGGCAGTGTTGAATGGAGCAGGCAATGACGACCCCGGACGTCTCGCGGTCACCGGTCACCGTGATCGGCCTTGGCCTGATGGGCACGGCGCTGGCCGCCGCGCTCCTGCGCGACGGGCACCCGACCACGGTGTGGAACCGGTCGGCAGGCAAGGCCGCCGACGTGGTCGCGGGCGGCGCGGCGCTGGCGGACTCGGTGACCGAGGCCATCTCGGCGAGCCCCTTGGTGATCATCTGCGTGACCGACTACGACGCCGTGCACGCGCTGCTGGACCCGGAACGCGAGGCGCTGGCGGGTCGGGTGCTGGTGAACCTCACCACCGGGACGTCGACGCAGGCGCGTGAGACCGCGGAGTGGGCGGCCGAGCACGGGATCCGGTACCTGGACGGCGCGATCATGGCCATCCCGCCGGACATCGGCACCGCCGCGGCCATCGTGCTGTACAGCGGCCCGAGGTCGGCGTTCGAACCGCACGAGGGCACGTTCGCGGCCCTGGGCACCACGACGTACCTCGACGCCGACCACGGCCTCTCGGCGCTGTACGACATGGCGCTGCTGAGCATCATGTGGGGTGTGCTCAACAGCTTCTTGCACGGCGCCGCGTTGCTGGGCACGGCCGGGGTGAAGGCCACGGCGTTCGCTCCGCTGGCCAACACGATGATCGGCGTCGTCACCGAGTACGTGACGGCTTACGCGCCGCAGGTCGACGCGCGCGAGTACCCGGCCGACGACGCCACGATCGCCATCCACCTCGGCGGGATCGACCACCTCGTGCACGAGAGCGAGACGCTGGGCGTGAACGCGGAACTGCCCCGGTTGGCCAAGCTGCTCGTCGAGCGGGCGGTGGCCGACGGGCACGCGGGCAGCGGGTACGCGGCGCTGTTCGAGCAGTTCACCCGCGGTTGATCCACTGTAGACAGTGAGCGCGGCCACACCCCGCTGGCGAACTTCGGCGTTCCGCACCCCCGGGATCGGGCGGGCCGCTAACATCGCCGCCGGATTGGGGGACACACCACCGTGGATCAAGCCAGGTACGAGGACACGGCTCGGCGGTTCGCCGAGCAGGCGGCGGGGGCGGCGCGGCTCAAGGAGGGCATCGCCGGGCTCAAGGGCAGCGCCCGCAACGGCGACGGGTCGGTGACGGTGACCGTGGCCCCGTCCGGCGCGGTGCTGGGGCTGCAGCTCTCGCCCGCGGCGATGAACCGGTCGCACACGCAGCTCACCCAGGAGATCCTGGGGGCGATCCGCGCGGCGCAGCAGCAGGCCGCCGCCGCGATGGAGGAGCTGGTCCGGCCGTACGTCGGGGACGAGCAGTACGAGCGCTTCCAGACCGCGTTCCGCGCCCACGCACCCGCCGTCGAGCCGATCGGGCCCTCCGCGCCACCTCCACCGGCCGCGCTCCCCACGCCGCACTCCCCCGCGCCGGCTCGTGCCGCGCGGCCTGTTGACGACGACGGTGACTTCACCGACGAAAGCATCTACAAGAGCCGCCCGTGACTGGCAGCATGGACATCGCTGGTGGCGCCCTCTTGGCCCACGCCGCTGGTTCGCGTAATCAGGCGGAGAACTTCAACGGGTTGGCGCGCCTCTTAGAGCAGGCACGCGTGCACGACGAGTGCTTCGGGCCGCTGGGCAGAGTCATGGCCAACTGCTACTTCGACTCGCTGCAGGAGTGCCAAGACCTGGCGGGTAAGGCTTCGTCCTACCTCACGCAGATCGCGGAGGCAGTCGAAGAGTCGGCGGCCGCGTACGGGGCTACCGACGCCGATAACGCCACCGGGCTCACGTCGGCCGGGCAGGGCGTGGGGTCGTTGGGCGATCTCAACAGCGCGGGCGACAGCAACCGTGACGGCTACCTGAGTCAGGTGAGCAACTACGGCAGCTCTTGGGCTGACGCCGCCGACAAGCTCCAAGACGCCGGTAGTCCTGCCGAGGCCGGGTTCGCGCTGTTCAACGCGCGCATGGAACAGATCAACACCTTGATGAGCCCTGGCCAGGCCCTCATCGACAACGGCCTGGGCTGGTTGATCTCGCTCGCGATCAGCCCGCTGGTCAACCTCGTGCTGGAGCCCGCCGTCGGCGACCCCGAGCAGATGCGCAGCACCGCCAAGGGCTGGGAGAAGGTCGGCGACTGGCTCGACCAGGTGGCCCAGCTGGAGCAGAACCGCGCCCAGGCCACCGCCACCGGCTGGCAGGGCGAGGCGGGCGACGCGTTCCGCACCGAGATGACCGAGTTCGCCGACGGTGCCCGCGCGCTCGGCGGCGACGTCAACGGCCTCAAGACCATCCTGGAGACCGCCGCCGACATCTTCGACACCTTCGTCCAGGTCGTCGTCGACATCATCCAGGAGTTCGTCCTCGGCCTGATCATCGAGTGGCTGGCCGCCCTGGCCGCGTCCTGGATCACCGCGGGCGCCTCCACCGCCGCCGCCACCGGTCTCACCACGGCGCAGATCGCGGTCACCAACACCCGACTCGGCACGAAGGTCGCCGAACTCCTGCACCGGCTCCGGCCGTTGATCACCAGGCTGGAGCGGCTCCTCGTGGTGATCCGGGAGAACAAGATCGCCCAAGGAGCCCTCCAGCGGGTCGACAAGGTGACCAACGTGCCCGTCGTGGGCAACCACCTCGGTCGCAAGATCGACCGCGCCAACCCCGCGCTCGGACTCGTCCGCAACCGCGACACGAAGCTGGCCACCACCACGCCCAACCTGCGCGTCGGCAAGTACGTCCGTGACGCCGACGGCAACGTCGTGCTGAACAAACACGGCAATCCAGTCGAGGTCTCCGGGGATCAGGCGCTCGCGCAACGCCTGGTGACCACCGGTCTCGGCTACCTCGGCGTCAGCGGCACCACGAACATGGGCCGCGTGGTGCTCGCCGGGACCCTGGAGAACGTGCCCGGCGCGGCGGTCGAGTGGGGTCTCAAACAAGCCGAGAACCACAGTGACGACCCGTCCACCGCCGAGGAGCGCGCGGCCGCCGAGCACCGCGGCTTCACCGTCGACCCGGGGCGGTCCTGAAGTGGACGAGCTGGGTGTGGCGGCCGCGGTCCGGCCGCTGCTCGACGCCGGGGAACAGTTGCTGTGGGCCGCCAAGACCTACTCGGTGGGCTTCCAGGTGCGCGGGCTGCGGCGGGACGGCACCCCGCAGCCGGGCTGGGGACGCCGAGTGGGACGGGCCCTCGCCAACGGCGCGGGCGCGGTCCTCGCGGCCACTGTCGACGGTGAGTCGAAGCACGAGCCGACCTACGACGTGATGGTGGTCGGCGAGACGCCTGACTGCGCCGCGGCACGGATCGGTCACGCCGCCGCCCTCATCAAGGTGTGGGCGCTCACCACGCGACGGATCCTGCTGCTCGAGGAGAACCGGAGCGCGGTCGTGGAGTCGGACAACCCCACCCGGCAGGCCCTCGGCGACCTGGTGCAACTCGGTCGCGACGTCACCTCCGTGTTCAGCCGGGGCTTCGGCAAGGCGACGACCACCGTCAGGCTGGAGGAAGTGCTCTCCGTCCCCCGCGAGGACATCGCGGCGATCGGGCCGTCGGGAAACCGACCTCTCTTGCGGGTGACCCTCACCGACCGGTCCGCCATCGACTACTGGCTCTGGAACGACTCGACGCAAGCGGATGCGGACCGGATGATCGCGTTGTCGGCAGGAGCGCCCGAGTGACCGAACCCCTCCCCTTCGCGCCGGACGAGGCCGAGTCGGTGGCGCTGCCCGTCAAGTGGGTGTGCCTGGGCTCCCGGGTCGCGGGCGTCGTGACCGTGCCGCACCTGCCAGGGCCGGACGCGCCGCGCCTGGTGGAGGACCGGCACCGGTGGCGACTGCCCGCCGAGCTCATCGCCAACGGCGCCCCCGGCGGCGACTGGGCCGACGACCCGGCGATCGGGTGCTGGGCCGAGGCCGCCCACCCCCAGCAGGACGCCGTGCGTGTGGTCGAGGCGGGGGCCGCGGGCCGGGGGCTGGTATCGGTCGCGGTGACCCGGCGCAGGCTGGTGGTGATGTTCCCGCGCAAGCTCTTGGCCGACGCGCCCGACACACGGCCGCGCGGGATGTTCGGCAGGCCCAAGGGCAACCGGACCGACTGGGCGGAGGGCGACATCCCGCACATCCAGTTCAGCGTGCCCCAGGACCGGATCGCCGGGTACCACACCGCCCTGGTGGGCCGGTCGATCCCGGCGCCGCGCTTCCTGGCGGTCACCTTCACCGACGGCTCGGTGCTGTTCGTCCGCTGCGACAAACCCGACCCGCACGTCGAGAAGATCCGCGCCCTGACCACATAGGACCGCTCGTGGATCGCGAGGTTGTGATGGCCGTTACCGGTGGCCAGGTGGGCGCGGGCGGGGTGTTTGCGCGGGTGGGGGTCTTGGTGCACACTCCCTAGGCCGCTCTGGGGGCGGCTACTGGGGAAAGGCACTGGGGACGATGGTGTTGTTGCGCGCCGCCTTGGCGGTGGCGATGTTGGTCGGTTTCTACCTGCTCGCGCTCGCGCTGGTGGGCGGGATGGTCGCGCTCGAGTTCATGGCGTTCGAGCACGCGCCG
This sequence comes from Actinokineospora globicatena, assembly GCF_024171945.1. Classification (GTDB taxonomy): domain Bacteria; phylum Actinomycetota; class Actinomycetes; order Mycobacteriales; family Pseudonocardiaceae; genus Actinokineospora; species Actinokineospora globicatena. Next base: position 206,344 of record NZ_JAMTCR010000008.1, on the reverse strand, counting down.
TTCACCGCGATCAAACTCGGGTTCTTCGTCGTGCCCGCGACGTTCGCGGTGGTCGCGGCCGTGGTCACCCTCGAGCGGCACGAGTCCGGCGCGGAGCCCGGCCTGCGAGTCACCCCGGAGCAGCAGCCCCGGCTGTGGGCGCTGGTGAACCGGATCGCCGAGCAGGTCGGCACCCCACCGCCGGACCAGATCCGGGTGATCGCCGACGTGAACGCGGCCGTGTCCGAGAGCACCCGGTTCCTCGGGCTGGTCGTGACGGAGCGCCGGATGTACATCGGCGCGCCGTTGCTGGCGGCGTTGAGCGAGCGGCAACTCGCCTCGGTGCTCGCGCACGAACTGGGCCACTACGCCAACAGCGACACGCGGCTGTCCGGCATCGTCGTCACCGGGCGCGACGCGATCCGCCGCGTGGTGGTCGGGATGAACCGCGAGCACCGGCTCCAGGCGTTGCTGCACAGGGTCTTCGTCGGCTACGCGAAGGTCTACATGCGACTGTCCAGCGCGACCTGCAGGCGCCAGGAGCTGGCCGCGGACGCGGTGTCGGCCAAGATCGTCGGCTCCGCGTCGGCCGCCTCCGCGCTGCGCGAGGTCGGCGCGATCGGCTTCTCGTGGCACATGTTCCTCAACGGGCACCTCGCCAAGGGCTGGGCGGCGGGCTACCTGCCCACGTCGATCTACGCGGGCTTCACGGCGATGGCTGGCGCCCCGGAGGTCCAGCCGGTGCTCGACGACATCCGCTCCCAGGACACCGACGAGGACGCCGACCCGTACGACTCGCACCCGCCGACCAAGGTCAGGATCGCGGCCATCGAGGCACTCGGCGCGCCGTCACCGCGGGACTGGGCGGACCAGCAGGCCTTGGCGCTGCTGGACGGCCCCGAGCGGCTGCTGGACCGGGTGTTGATGACGGCCATCGACGAGGGCGCCGACCAGAAGAAACGCGTCGACTGGGACACCTTCCACCACGTCGGCGCCCAGAACCTGTTCGCGAAGGCCACGAACCGCCTGACCACCACCGCCGCCAAGATCATGGGCGGCGACCCCACCCTCGGCACCGTCCTCAACGCCCTCGACGCCAACCGCGTGGTCGACCTCGCCCCAGAAGACCCCAGCCGAGTAGGCGGCCCCCAAGCCCGCCGCACCCACGCCGCGAAGGCAGTGGCCACCGAGCTGCAACAACTGGTGGAACTCGCCCTCTCCACCACCGGCCACGGCCGCTGGTCCATCAACTGGGCCGCCGAGGTCCGCCTACTCCTCCCCACCTTCGACGCCACCGACCTACCCCACACCATCACCACCGCCACCGGCGACACACACGACACCACCGCCCTACGGGCACTGCTGGACAAGGCAGGCATCCCCACCGCCTTCACACCCACCCCACCCTGACCCCGCCAACCCACCCCATGCGCCTCACCTCAGGACCACCACGCCGCAGCCTCACCACAGCTGGCCCGTGATCCCGCCCAAAGCTCACCACCGCACCATTTCGCTCACCCGCCCCCGCTTTGCGCCACCCACCCCGTCCCCCCAACCGCCCCGCTTCGCCCCCACACGCCAACTTCGCCCCACCACCCGCTCAGCACTATCGCCCCGCTACACCCAACCGCCCCACTTGGCGCTACCCCCGCTCAGCGCTATCGCCCCGCTGCACCCCGCCGCCAACTCAGCGCCACCGCCGCGCTTAGCCCAACCACCCCACCAAGCGCTACCGCCCTACTTAGCTCTATCGAGCCACCCCAGCCCCACCGCCCCGCTACCCGCCCACGCGCCAGCCTCGCCCCACCGCCCCGCTTCGCGCCCGCGCGCGGTCCACCCCAGCCCGGCCCCCACCCTCTCCGGGGGGCGGCCCAGGTCCAGTCTACCGGGACCCACCCACGGACGATCTTGAAACAGGCACCGTGGAGATCCACATGTGGATAACTTCTGTCACCCAGAAGACGGAAATTCGGGATGGGAGCGGCAGCATATCGCCTGGTCAGAGGCGTGAGGGTCGCCGATACAGGCACGGCCGAGGGCAAGTCGTCGCCAGAGTGATCAACTAAGGCCATCCAGCGCGGCCGACCGTCCACAGTGGACTCAACCGGATGCGCTGCGGGGACTTCCCGAGCGCGGCCACGACGCGGCGCTGAACCCTCTTACCCCGCCGCACCCGCTTCGCGCGCGCACGCGGTCCCTCCCCCGCCCAGCCCCCACCCTCTCCGGGGGGCGGCCCTGGTCCAGTCTACAAGGACCCCCCGACAGTCGATCTTGAAAGCACCCCCGCAGAGATCCACATGTGGACAACTTCTGTCACCCAGCGGAGTGGAAAATGGCGGACCTCAAGACCCGAACCGCCTGGTCAAGGCCACCAAGGCGCGCGAGGCGATAGCGCCAAGGCGAACATCGGCTTGACGGTGATCATCCGAGCACAGTGTCAGCGGGTCGTCACCCAAGGGATGGCGTCGTCGAGTAGGCCGATCATGCCGGAGACGAGGCGCATCTGGTCTGTGGTGCGGATGTCGGCGGTCACGAGGTGTGGGGAGCAGACCAGGACGGCGAGGGTTTGGGCTCGGGAGAGGGCGACGTTGAGGCGGTTGCGGGAGAGGAGGAAGTCCAGGCCGCGTGGGAGGTCGGCCGCCGAGGAGGAAGTCATCGTGGCGATCACGACCGGTGCCTCCTGGCCCTGGAACCGGTCGACCGTGCCCACCCGCACGTCCGGGTGTCCCGCCGCCGCCAGCGCCCTAGTCACCACCCGGGCCTGCAAGTTGTACGGCGCGACAACAAGGATGTCGCGATCACCAATGGGCCGAGACGAGCCCCGGTCATCGAAGGCACGGCCGTGCAACATGGTCACCAGCTCCGCGACAGCGGCGGCCTCCTCAGTGGACCGAGTCGTGTTGCCCCGGTGGTCGACCTCCAGCACATGCAGCCCCGGCACCACCCCCGCGATGGACCGCTCGGCGGCGCTCGGGTGGGCGTGCAGCCTGCCCGCGTAGGACAGCCGGGACACCGGCGCGCAGACGTCGGGGTGCATGCGGCGGGTCTGGTCGAGAAAGAACCCCAGGTCGGGCGGGATGATGTCGGCGGCGCCGAGCAGGTGCCCGAGCGCGGAGGCCTCGGCCCCGGCCGGGTGGGTGCCCTGGACGACCTGCGGGAGCTGGCGCGGGTCGCCGAGCAGCACGAGGTTGCGGGCGCAGGTGGACACCGCGAGCGCGTCGGCGAGGGCGAACTGGCCAGCCTCGTCGACGATCAGCACGTCGAACGGGTCCTCGCGGAGCGCTTTGTTGGCGAAGTTCCACGCGGTGCCGCCGACCAGGTGACCGGTGTCGTGCTCCCGGCGCCACCCGGCCAGCGCGGCGAAGTTCTTCGGCTGGTCCCAGGCCACGTCCGGCGCCGGAGTGGTGCCACGCGGGCGTTTCGCGACGGGCAGGTCCGGCGCGGCGGACAGGGCTGCTGTGAGGACGTTCTCGACCGCCTTGTGGCTGGTTGAGGTCACGCCGACGGTGCGGCCGGACTTGACCAGGTGCGCGATGAGCCTGCCCGCGAGGTAGGTCTTGCCCGCGCCGGGAGGTCCCTGCACAGCCAGGGTCGAGCCGTCCAGCGCGTCGACGGTCTCGATGACCGTGCGCACCAGGTCGTCACCCGGCGCCGGGAGAGCCCCGCCGCCGCGCAATCTCGGTGGTGTGCGGCGCAGCAGGTCGATGCCGGGGTGTGGGGGAAGCGCGGGCGCGGCCGATGGGATGGCCAGGGCGAAGGCTGATTGGGCGGGGAGCGCGTCGGCGACCTGTTTGGCCAGGTCGAGCACGGCCTCGTCCTTCGGCGCGGGCCGCACCGGTTCGCCGGGCAGCACGGCCTGCACCACGCCCGGGGCGATCGCGTCGGGTGCGCGGCTCTCCTCGACCACGATGCGGTCGGCGGTGGCCTCGGTGACCTTGCCATCGTGGCTGTCAGCGCCGTAACGCAGCCGGACCTGGTCACCAACGGCGAACGGGTGCGGCCGGTCCTGGTCGCACACCACCCGCAGCACGCGCTTGTGCCTGCCGTTGCGGCGTTTCGGCGGCTCCCACTCCCCCGCGTCGACCCGGACCGGCACGGCGCAGGTCGTGTCGGCCTCCAGGTCGTGCAGCGGGGCGGCGAGCTGGCGGAAGTACTCCCACCAGGCTGGGTTCGTCTCACGCCGGTAGTAGCCGACGGACGCGGCGAGCAGCGCGCGGGCCCGGTCGTCGGGGGTGAAGTCGGCGGGGTCGTCCGGGAGGCCGTCGATGAGGGTGTCGACCAGCCGGGCCAGCTCCTCGGCCTTCCTGGCGCGCTCGTCGTCCTGGACGTCGCGCAGCCCGGCGTCCAATTCGGACTCGTCGACCTCGTGCCTGGTCTCGATGCCCTCCTCGCGGCGGACCTGGTGCAGGAACTCGAAAAGCCGCTGGGTGGAGACGCAGTCGTACTCGTTGTAGTCGGCGATGCCCTGCAGGATCTCGGCGGCGCGCTCAGTCTCCCCGGCGGTGGTGAGCGTCAGGTAGTCCTCGTACGCCTCTATGCTCGACACGGCCGTCTTGACCTCGCCCTCGCGGGCCTCTGGCATGTAGAGCGGCTCTAGCGCTTTGATCGAGTATGTACGCTGCGAGACGCGCAACGCCTTACGCACCACGGCATAGAGGTCGATGAGGGAACCGTGGCGCAGCAACCTGTCCACGGCGTCTTCGCGCGTGCCGTGCAGAGCGGCGAGGCGCTTAAGGGCGGACGACTCGTACGGCGCGTAGTGGTAGACGTGCGCGTCGGGGTGCTCCGCGAGCCGGGCGGTGGCGAAGTCGACGAACCGCTCGAACGCCCGGCGCTCGGCGGCCCGGGTGTGCGCCCAGAACGGCGTGAACGTGTCGTCGGCGACCGCGCCGAACAGGTACTCCAGGCCGGTGCCGCCGATCGCGTACGGGTCGCCCTCCATGTCGAAGAAGACGTCACCGGGACTGGGCGGCGGGATCGTGGCGAGCGCGTCGGGGTCGACGACCTCATAGGCGACCTCGCCGGTGGCGTCTTGGCGGACCTGGATCGCGGCCTGGGCCCGGAGCGCGGTGTAGGACGCGAGCGACAGCGTCGTGGGCCGGTCCTCGGGGCCGGCGGCGGCGAGGGCGTCGATGGTGGTCAGGCCGCCGTCGACCAACTTGCGGCGCTGGTCGGAGCGCATGCCCGCCACCAGCGCGAGGTCACGGTCGGCGGCACGTCCGGCGGCGCAGTGCTCGGCGTAGGGGCAGCCGGAGCAGGCGGGGCGCTCGTCACCCCAGAGGCGGTCGGGCAGGTGGGGTTCGCGGGCGAGGAGGCGCTGTTGCAACCGGCGCAACAACGGGAGGAACTCGTCCACCCGGAACGACGCGCGGCTCCCGTCGCCGAGCAGCAGGTGCGTCTCCGGCCCGGCCGGGTGCCCCGCCCTGGCCAACGCGTCGGCGTAGGCGACGACCTGGATGACGGCGGCGGGCCGCGCGTGCCTGGCCAGCTTCGTGTCGTACACCTCGTAGCGGCCGTCGTCACCGCGCACCAGGAAGTCCGCCCGCCCGGTCATCCCGCCCGGCTCGTGGAACACCGCCTGGTACACCACCGGCACCCCGGCCCGCAGCGCCTCAGCCGTCTCCGCCGCCGCCGTCACCGGATCCCGCGAGTCGATCTCGACCACCGCGTGCTGCTCCCCTCGCAGCCGCGTCAACGTCGCCCGCTCGTGCTCCCGCCCGTGCTTGACCGTGACCCGATCCGGCCCAGCCCCCGGCTGCGGCGCCCCCGCGATCCCGGCCGCGTTCGCCTGCCCGAGCACACTCCGGTGCTCGCACTCCAACAAATCCGCGATCTCCGACGGCGTATACATCGCCGACCAGTCTCCCACCGCCCAGCCCTACCCCCACCCCCGACACGCCGACCTACCAGCGTCCCCGCTCCTTCTCCGCCCGCCGCCGAACCGCCTTCGGGATCTCAGGGTCCTCGCTGAGAGCCTTCAACGCACCATTCCCGATCTTGCGGTTCCTCTTCCGCGCCTCGATCGCCGCCTCCAGCCGAGACTCAGCGGCGGCCGTACGGTTGGCCGAGTGCTCGGCCAACAAGTCGGCGGCCCGCCGATCGCTCGACAACTCCATCGCCGCAGTGATCCTGACGAACGGATCCTCGGCTGACTGGGCCAAACCCGCCCGGACCCGATCGCCCGCTTTGCCCAGGTGCCGAGCACCGCTGAGGCGATCTCGTTCTGGCACGCCCTTCACCCGGTTGACTCGCTCGATGACCCGCTTGTCCCCCGAGGCGATCGCTGCCTTCATTCGGTTCCCGCCAGGCAGAGACCCGCGTTGCGCGATGACAGCAAAGAGTTCTCGGCCCCGGGCGGCATCTCGTTCGCGCACCTTCTCGGCTGCGGCGAAGGCGTAGTCGAAGCTCCCCGTCTCCGCCAGACTCTCGTAGACATCAAGTTCGAAGGCCGCGCTCAGGTGGCGCGCTTCCTCCAGGCGGAGCCGGTCGTCCGTGCGCCGATCCATGAGCGTCTCCCGCACGGCTTTCATCCCCTTGCTCGGGTGCAGGTTCATCGCTTTCCGCTGCACTTCGAGGCGCTGCCGACCACGCAATCGCGACGCCTCGTCGAGATAGAGGTCCGCGGCGAGTTCTCGGTCGAGACTCCCGACGCTCTCGGCTAGAGACACCAGTCGACCCCTGGGAACCAACCCGGCTCGCACTAGTTCTCGCAAGACCTTCGTGCTCCCGCCGTACTTCGTGGCGACCAGCAACGCCGCGTCGAGCCGCAGACCGGCGGCATTCCTGGTGTCACGGGCCAGCCCGGTCGCGAGTTCACCGGCGCGATCCGGCGCCGAGGTGCCGATGACCCGTAGCGCCGCGAGGCGCTCCGCGCTGTCCGCACGTGCCGAGGTGATCACACCTTCGGCCACTTCGAGGGCGAACTCTTTGTGGTGCGGTTGAACCGCCTCGGCCAAGTCGAGCAGGATCTCCAGTCGGTGAACGTGGGCGACGATATCGCGCAGCCCCCTGATCGCGGTCTTGGCATCAAGGGGAAGAAGCGCGATCAAGGCGGCCACTCGGAGGTTGATGTCGGCGTGCTCGGGGTATGTGAGCGACCTGACCAGGTCTACCGAACGGCTCACCGTCGCGGCCTTGACCCGGTGAAGCCCCATATCCCGGTCATTCACCAGAGCCGTCAGAGCCCTGGTTCCCGCGTCGCGGTTCAAGTCCAGCATGCGCTGCGCCGCGGCGAGCCGTGCCGCTGGCTCGCCCGTGAGGTGATCGGCCAGCCAGGCGAGCTGGGCCGGACCATCCGGGTGGTCGCGGTCGAGCAGCGCCACGACCGCGTCCAGTCGCGACCCGGGCCCATGGCCGCCAGTGCCCTGATCCGACTCGTGACGGCTCGAGCGGCCACGGCCGGGTCGTAGGTCCACAGCAGGTGCACGGCTCGCTGCCAAGCCTCACCCGTGGTCGACTTGACCGAGTCGACGAAATATCTGGTCGCGCGGTCGCGAACGTCGACAGGCAGGCGCGCCGCCGGGATCCCGTGGTAGGCGAGCTCAGCGATGAACTCGATGTTGCGCGACCGGTGCGGCCAGGCCAGCAGCCGCCGCAGTTGCCTGGTGAGATCGACGTTGGAGTCCAGCCAGCCCGCCGCGAGGAAAACCTTGACCTTGTAGTGCGGCCACGGCCAGGTTCGGCGCGGCGCCAGCAAGGCGAGGCTGCGCGGCTGGTGCACTTCTGGGCCACGCGAGTAACGCACCACCAGGTGGCGGGCGGCGAGGAACTCCCCAATGGTGGGGTGCAGGAAATCGAAGCCGCGGCTGGTCTGGGTCACCAGGCCACTGGCACGCAACGCCGCGACCGCGGCATCGCGGCGCTCAGGCACCGACCTCAGATCGCCCCAGCACATCTTGGGCGAGTCGAGGACTTGGTCCAGCAGTGGTCGCCGGTCCAACTCGCGCGCACAGTGCCTGCGGTGGGCGATCTCCATGAGCGCCAGCATGAGCTTGGACCGCACGGGGTTCGTCTCGCTCCGACGTTCGGTCGGCTTGCCGAGCTTGTCCGTGGCCAACTGGATGAACTGCACGAACAACTCGTGTTGGTTGACCGGCAACTGCGCGGTGTCATCGCTGTTGAAGAGGATGAACAGCATCGTGGCCATCAGCGGGATGTGGGTGAGTTCGCGCAACTGCGGTTCGTCAGCGCGACGCAGGAATCGCGACGCGGTCTCGGCGGGGGTGGCGTTGCCCAGCGCCGTGAACCACTTCTCCGCGAACCTGTCGCGTTGTGCCCTGGTGAACCGTTCGATCATGTAGGTCGGTGCACGGTCGCCGGAGCCGCGGGCGAGCCGGGCACCGAGGTCGATTCCCAAGGGACGGCTGGTGACGACCACTTCGAAGCACAGGTTGTCGCGAAGACGGGTGATGCTCTCCAGCACCTTGGCTCTCGCGTGGTCGGGGGCCTCGTCGAGCGCGTCGACCAACACCAGCCACGGCACTCCCGCGATGGGCTCGGAGGCGAACAGCTCCGCGAGTCCGGCGTGGCTGAACTTGGCTTGGAACACGCCGTCAGACACCCCGACCGCCAACGCTTCCACCAAGGGCAACTCGCGGCTGAGTACCTCGGCCGGGACCTGCACCGGCACGAACGCCCCTGTTCCGCTGGTGAGCCACCGGGCTGCCTCGGTCGTCGCGATGTGCCGGAGCAGACTGGACTTCCCCATCCCCGGCTCGCCAATCACCTGCACGCCGCGCGGGTGGCGGGCAACCACGTCAGTCGCGGGGATCCTGTGCCCATCCTGGTCGGCCTGCTGCCGCACGTAGAGTTGGGACAGCGGCGGTGGGTGACCAAGTCTCTCCAGGAACTGGGCGTACGGGTGGGAGTCCGCGGAATCGCGTACCGCCGTCAGATAGTCACGCAATCGTTGATCGGGGTAGCGATGGCCACCCGCGGTCAGTTGTTCGCGCGTGAGCAGGGTGAGCCATTTCTGGTTGATGGGCTGTCCGGCGATGGCCGCAGGGTCGGGTGCTGCCAGGGCGAGACCGTGTCGGGCGTCCACCAAGCCGCACACCGAGCCGGTGCGGAGGTTGAGTACGGGGCTGCCGGTGAGGCGTTGTGGCCTGCCTTGGTGGCGGAGAACTTGACGTGCCTGGTCGTCGAATCGACCGTCCCACTCCAGGACAACCAGCCGGGGAGCGGATGAGTCCGGGAGGTACTCGTACGCCTCCAGGTGGTCGCCGATCACGAGGTCGGGTGCGAGCACCGCCAAATCGGGCGCGACGGAGTCGAGAGCGACGGTCTCGGTCCGCGCGGACCCACCCAACACCAGGGCCTGACCTGGCCCAATCACGACGCCCAGGGTCTCCCCCAGATCGACGACACACTTGCGCAGCAGGGTTCGCAACGCGGTGTGGTCGTCGCTGGTCGGGGCCAAGGCGGGCGCGCTGTAGGAGGCGGTGTACGAGCCTGCTTGGACGATGTCACCCGCGACGAAGCCGCTGATGGAGTTGCGGACTCCCGGGTGGGAGGGGTCCTTGTCGGGGTCTTCGTCGGATTCATTGTCGCGGTCGCGCACTGGACCATGATCGGGATGTCGCGCCGGGCGCACAAACCGGGCTGGTCAGGGGAGGGGGAGGTGGGCGATCTTGTTGGTGGTGAGGAGGCCGAACCAGATGGCGGTGGGGTCGTGGACGTTGATGTCGCAGGGGTAGGAGGCTGTCGAGGGGGTGGGCCAGGTGCGGACTTGGTGGGTGGCGGGGTTGAAGCGGGCGATCTGGTTGCCGAGGCCGAAGGCGGCGGGGAAGCTGACGGCGAAGTAGATGTTGCCGTCGCCTGCTTCGGCGATGGGGCCGGGCATGGGCAGTGGGTTGCCGATGCTGCCGATGGCGAGGCCGTCGAGCAGGCTGGTGAGCAGGCCGTTGACGCCGAGCAGTGGGTACTCGGTGATCTGGCCGGTGCCAGGGGTGATGCGGGCGATCTTCATGCCGAGTGCCTCGGCGACCCAGATGGTGCCGTCGGCCGCGGTGCGGAGGCCGACGGGGAAGGACAGCGGGGTGGGCATCACGTACTGGGTGAAGCGGTGGGTGTCGACGTCGAGGGTCGCGACCTTGTTGAGCTGCGGTAGGTCGAACAGCACGGTGCGGCCCGGGCCGGGTTTGATGATGCCGAACAGCGCGCCGACCTGACCGAGGATCTCCCCTGGTACGGGGAACCGGTCCCACGCGCCGGTGCGCGGGTCGTAGCGCCCGATCGAGTTGAGGCCGCCGAGGGTGAACCAGAGCGCCCCATCCGGTCCGAGCGCGAGATCGTTGGGCAGGCCGATGCCCAGGTGCAGGCGCTCCAGGGTGAAGGCGTTCGCCCAGGGCAGCGGGAGTTCGGTCATGGAGCCGTCGGCGGTGTCAACGCGCAGCAGGCTGTTTCCGGTGACCTGCGGCAGCCACAGGTCGCCCGCCAAGTCGACGTCCATGCCGCCGGGAACCGACAGCGGCATCGGGGTGCTGAAGGTGGTGAACCGCCCGGTCGCCTGCTCGAACCTGGTGACCTGGCTGCTGAGGTACTGCTCCACCCACAACGCGCCGGTGCGGTCGAACTCGACCTCGCACACGCCCCCGATCGGCAGCGACGACGGCACCGGTCCGTGCTCGACGATCGACGGGTACTCGGCCGCCATCGAGTTGACGATGACTCCAGCGATCCCATCGGCCTCAGCGACGCCAGCAACCCCCGTGATCGGCGCGACCAAGTACGCCGGTGTCGGTGACAGCACCAACACCAGGACGAGCGCCAAGACGAACCGCACCACTGCCTCCCCCGACTGACTGGACACCGCAAGGCTATGCCGCGCAACACTTCCCGGCATCACTCGACCGGTGGCAGTCGGCGCCACGGATGGGTCATGTCGATCTGCGGGAGGATGGCGGTATGGACATGGACGAGTTCCTGGTGGCGGCCGAAGAGTTGTTGGCTATCCCGTCCACGGCGGATCGGGGGGTGGAGTTGGGGCGGGCCCTGGACTTCGTGTTGGGGGTGGTCGGCGCTGGGGTGACCGTTGAGCGGTTCGAGTCGGGGGGCAAGCCGAGTGCGTTGGTGTACCGGGGTGCTGAGCGGCCGCGGTTCCGGGTGGTGTTCAACGGGCATCTGGATGTGGTGCCCGGGACGCCGGAGCAGTTCGAGCCGCGGCGGGTGGGTGATCGGCTCTACGCGCGTGGGGCGCAGGACATGAAGCTCTCGGCGTTAGCGCTAGCGATGGCGTTCCGCGATGTAGAGGCCCAAGTGCCGGTAGGGCTACAGCTGGTCACAGACGAAGAGATCGGCGGCCACGACGGGACGGGATACCAACTCGCGCAGGGAGTCGATGCGGACTTCGTAGTGATCGGCGAGTACAGCGGCCTGCGCGTGGTGATCGAGTCTAAGGGGCTGCTCACGGCACGTCTGCGCGCTAGTGGCCTACGGGCCCACAGCGCGTATCAGTGGCTGGGCGACAACGCCGTCCTCAAGCTCATGCGGGCGGTAGACGGAGTCCTGGCGGCATACCCGGTCGCGACCGAGGAGGTGTGGCGTACGACCGTCAACGTGGCCAGGGTGGAGACCGAGCCCGGCGCGATCAACCAGGTGCCCGCCGAAGCCACGGCGTGGCTGGACATCCGCTTCACCCCGGGGGACGCCGACTTCGCGAACCGCACGCCTGCCGAGGTCACCGCCCACCTGACCGCGCTGTGCCCGCCCGGCGTCACCGTCGAGGTCGACCGCGTCGAGCCGCCCCACCACGCCGACCCGGACAGCGCCGCGGTGGCCGCACTGCGCAGCGCCGCCCAGTCGCAGGGCTACTCGGGCGACTTCCTCCGCAAGCACGGCGCCGCGGATTCCCGGTTCTATTACCAGAAAGGCGTCGACGCGGTGATCTTCGGGATCGGCGGCGACGGCCAGCACGGACCGGACGAGTACGCCGACCTCACCACCGTCGAGCCCTACTACCGCGCCCTCACCGCGTTCCTGGGCGGCCTGCGGTAGCGCGGGCCAGCCGCCACACGGGTGGTGTGGCGGCTGGTTCACCAGCGGATCAGCCCTGGGTCACAGGGTGACCGACCACGCGTCGAGCACCCCGGTGTCGCCGGAGCCGTTGTCGCCGATGCGGAGGGTCCACTTACCGCCGGCGTTCTCGTTGACGTTGGCCACCGAGAACGTCTTCGGGTTGGGGAACGCGGTGCACTGGAAGCCGCCGTAGCGCTGCAGCGAGTACCAGGTGCCGGACGGGCCCACCAGGTTGATGTTGAGGTCCTGCTGGCAGGTGTGTGTGGCGGCGACGGTGACCTTCACCGTCGTGGCTGCCCTACCGGAAACCGTTGACGTCAGCGGGCTGATGACCGTCGTGTAGTCGCGGATCTGGTAGTCGGTGTCACTGCGGACAGTGCGACCGCCGCCCGTGTCCCCCGGCTTGGTACGAGCTTGCACCGCCGCACTGGCCGGTGAGGCGTTCCCTGCCGCGTCCGTGGCCTTCACCGTGAAGGTGTACGCGGTGTCTGGCGTCAGGTTGCTGACCGTCGCGGTAGTGCCAGCGCCAGAGGCAGCGACAGCGGTTCCGTTGTAGACGGTGTAGCCGGTAACGCCGACGTTGTCGGTAGCGGCGTCCCACGCGAGGGTCACGCTGTTGCTCGTCGTGTCCGTCGCGCGCGGGTTACCCGGCGCGGTCGGCGCCTGCGTGTCACCACCCCCGCCACCGGTGACCAGGGTGAGACCCCACTTGCGCAGTGCCTCGTTCACCGGCTGGAAGATGGACTGGTCCCGCGCCCCACCGGGGCTGCACGAGGAGGCGCCGCCGGAGTGCAGGCCGACGGCCTTGTCGCCCGCCAGCCACGCGCCACCGGAGTCGCCGCCGAGCGAGCACGCGGTCGTCGTGGCCAACCCCTCGACGACCACACTCCCGTAGCTGATGGTCTGGTTGACCGCCGTGACCTCGCCGCACTGCCACTTCGACGTGTTGCCCGAGTGGCACACCGCCTGACCGACGATCGGCTCTACCGACCCGGTCACCGTGACAGCGCTACTCCCCCAGGTATTGACCGCCGCAGACAGGTTCCACCCGGACTCGGTTACCGCAACGACCCCCATGTCACCTTCGCGTGCGTTGACGGTCCGCGAACCGCCGACGTTAGAGGTACCGATCCGGTTCTGGCTCCCGCTCTGGCCGTACGCGGCCTGGTTGGCGTCGTTGGTGCAGTGCCCGGCGGTCAGGAAGTGCTTGCCGCCGGAGGAATCCGTGGCCGGGAACCCGACCGAGCAGTTGGACTCGCTGCCCGGCCACCACGGGTTGCCCGGCTGCACGGTGCCGCTCTGCTGCACGGGCGAGGAGGTCGTCGCCACGACCCGGACCCCGTCGATGGCCGGGAACGCGCGGGACGTGCGGCTCCGGTCGACGCGGACCTCTACCTCGTTGGTCGGGGGGTCGATCCCCCAGCCGGTGACACCCGGGAACGCGTGCCCGGCGACGGTCTGCACGAGCCGGTCCAGGGCCGCCTGGTCGCGGCGCACCATGACGGGCTCCGCGCCGAGGTCGCGCACGGCCTTCGCGGTCGCCTCGTCGGTCACCGCGACCTTGAGTCCACCGTCGAGCCAGACGCCTGCCGTGCCGGTGCGCGGTAGGGCTGCCACGACGCTTTGGGCCTGTGCTTGGATCGCGAGCCGGTCTTGTGCCTCGGCCTGGGTGATCCCGAGGTCACGGCTAAGAGCGTCGGCGACTGGGTCCTCCTGGCTGCCGCCATAGGCGTACCCGGCACTCACGGATAAGGTCAGCGCGCACGCCAACCAGAGGGCTGTTCGGTATCGCATGTTCAACTCCGTCGGAGTCGGTTGCAGGGTGTCGTCGAAGCTAGGGACGACGGGATGGCGCCGAAATGGGGGAAACCCCTCGTCCAGCGGGTTCCCGCTGGTGGGGCCCGCGTCGGCGGCCCAAGATGGGCTGATGCCCCTCGTCGGTGCCCGGCTCGCGGATCACGACCACCCCCGGTTGGTGCTGTACGGACCGGCCGGGATCGGCAAGACCGCGCTGGCCACGGCCCTGGCCGAGCGCGCGGGGTCGGCGGTGGTGATCGCGCCGCAGCAGGCGGACGCCGAGGTGCCCGGCGCCGGTCTGGCCGAACTGCGGGCGGCGGCCGGGTTGCCGTCGTTGCCCACGGCGGACGGTCTGGCTGGTCGGACGATCGCGGTGGACACCGTGCGGGCGCTGTCCGGGGTGCTGGTCGTGGACAACGCGCAGTGGCTCGATCGGGTGAGCGCCGAGCTGATCGGGTTCGCCGTGCGGCACGCGGCGGACCTGCGGGTGGTCGTCGCCGAGCGCACGCACCAGCGCCCGGTCCGGGGGGTGGCCATCTGCGGCGAGGACGCGGTGCGCGGCCCGGTGTCGCCGCTGAGCCCGGACGACGTCGCGGAGCTGCTGGCGCACAACGGGTTCCGCTACCGCTGGGCGGGTCGCGTGCACGCACTCAGCGGCGGTAACCCGGGCCTGGCCTTGGAGTACGGCGCGGCTCTTGGCGGCCGCGAACTCGTCGCGGCCGTACCGTTGCCCGATGCTGTACGGCACGCGGTGGGTACTCGGCTGGCCGAGTTGGACCCGGCGGTCCTGCGCACACTGCGTCTGGCGGCGTTGGCCGAGCATCCGACCCTCGCGTGTCTGCATAGAGCGGGCGGCGTGGCGCTGGTCGATGTCGAGGACCTGGTCACTGTGGACGAACTGGACTCCGTGTCGTTCACGGCAGGCGCGGTCTCGGCGACGTTGGCCGCGGACATCCCCTACGATCAGCGCCTGGCGTTGCACGAAGACCTCGCGCGCGCGGTAGATGACCCGGTCGAACAGATCCGGCACCGCGCGTTGGCGGTAACGGCGCCGGACGCGGATCTCGCCGACGCCGCCGAGAAGGCCGCGGCGGTCGTACGCGGACAGGGCAACCGGCGTCGCGCGGCCGAGTTGTGCCTCCTCGCCGCGCAGCGCACCCCACCGACCGACGAAGACACCCAACTACGGCGCGCGGGTGACGCGGCGGTCGACGCAGGTCACTCCGGTCTGGCCGAACGCGCCTGGAACGCGGCGCGGCTGGTGCTCGACCGCAGCACCGACGCCCGGCAGCGGCTGCGCGTGCGGCTGGCGCTCGCGGACTCGGCGGGCCAGGCGATGACCGATGTGGACGACCAACTCGCGGCGGCGGTGGCAGACGCGGGCGACGATCCGGATCTACTCGCGTCGGTGCGTCTATGGGAGGCGGTGCGCGCCAACATCTCCGGTGACCCGGTCGCGGGTCGTGGCCTAGCGCGGCAGGCCGCGGACCTGGTGGTGCACGACACGGCGGTACGGGCGCGGGCGTTGACGGTGTGCGCGCGGATGGAGCGGGTTCTAGGGCTGCCCGACACAGGAGCACTCGACGAGGCTCTAGCGATAGGAGGCGCCGGGATCGACGTGCACGACACGCCGGAGTACCTGGCCGTGCGGCACGCGGTGTTCGACGACCGCCTCACCACTGCGCGATCCCGCCTGCTGGTACTGCTACCTGCCGCGCAACGGTCAGGGGCGGTGGACGACGTGGTGGACGTGCTCCGGTCGTTGGCGGAGGTAGAGGCGCGTGCGGGTCGGTGCGGGCATGCGCTGTCCTATGCGCGACGGGGGCTAGAGCTGACGGCAGTGGCGGGGTTGTCGCCTGGACCTGCCTGGTACACGGCGGCGGTAGCGGAAACGGCGGGCGGGACGTTCGAGCGTGCCGTGGCCTACGCGCGGCGCGGGGCGGTCGCGTCCGAACAGGAGCAAGACCGGGTGTACCTCTCCCGGTGCCTGCACGCGCTCGGGGTCGTACGGCTGGTCACGGCGGCGTCCCAGGATGCGGTCACGGTGCTGTCGCGGGTGCGTGATCTGGAGCACGCGCAGCGCGTGGGCGACCCGTCGATCCTGCGCTGGCATGCGGACCTGGCCGAGGCGATGGTCGCGGTGGGTGACGCGTCGGCGGAGGAGTTGGTGGCGGCCACGCGGGTCCGCGCCGTCGAACTGGGCCGCGACGGGGTGCTGGCGATGCTCGACCGGTCGACCGGGATCGCGGAGGGCTCGGCGACCCAGCTGCGGTCGGTCGTCGGGCGGTTCACGGCGCTCGGGTTGCCCGTCGAGGCTGGTCGGACCCTGCTCTCGCTGGCCGCGGTGCAGCGGCGGGCGCGGCGGCGGGGTTCGGCGCGGTCGGTGCTGGTGGAGGCGGCGGAGCTGTTCGACCGGCTGGACGCGCCGCCGTGGTCGGCGCTGGCCGCGCAGCAGCTCACGCACCTGGAGCCGATGGCGGGCGACCTGACCCGCACCGAGACGAGGCTGGCGGAGCTGGTGCACGCGGGGGCCACCAACCAGCAGGCGGCGACAGCACTCTCCGTGAGCGTCAAAACCGTCGAGGCGACGCTGACCCGGGTGTACCGCAAGCTGGGCGTGCACTCCCGGGCACAGCTGGTAGCCAGGCTGGCCCAGCGGTAAGGGTTTTCCCTTATTGGCCGCGCGGGCCCGGTCGGCCACTCTCTCGACCGTGGAACTAAGCGATGTCCTGGCGGAAGTGCGCGAGACGGTCGGCACCGTCACCACCGGCGTGGTGACCTCGGCGATCCCGGCATTGGCCAGGATCGACCCGCACCGGTTCGGGCTGGCCTACGCGGGCGTCGACGGCGAACTCGTCGGCGTGGGCGACTGGGACACCGCGTTCTCGGTGCAGAGCGTGTCGAAGGTGTTCAGCCTGGCCCTGGTGCTGGCCCACGACGGCGAGGCCCTGTGGACCCGCGTCCGGCGGCAGCCCTCGGTGTACCGCTTCAACTCCCTGTCCGAACTCGACGGCGACTGCGGCATCCCGCGCAACCCGTTCGTCAACGCGGGCGCCCTCGTGGTGACCGACCGCCTGCTGGGCATCACCGGCGACGCCAAGCAGGCGGTGCTGGACCTCCTGCTCACCGAGTCTGGCGGCGGCCTCTACGTGGACGAGGCGGTGGCCGCCGACGAACAGGCGCACAACCACCGCAACAGCGCCATCGCGCACCTCATCGCCGACCACGGCAACCTGCACCACCCGGTGGAGGACGTCCTCGACCACTACACCGGCCACTGCGCCATCGCCGCCACCTGCGGCCAACTCGCCACCGCCGCCCTCTTCCTCGCCCGAGGCGGCATCCGCACCAACGGCGAACGCCTCCTGTCCGCCGCCGACACCACCCGCCTCAACGCCATCCTGCTGACCTGCGGCACCTACGAGGCCGCGGGCGACTTCGCCTACTCCGTAGGCCTCCCCGCCAAAAGCGGCATCGGCGGCGCCATCCTCGCCGTAATCCCCGGCCGAGGCATCCTCTGCGCCTGGGGCCCAGCCCTCGACGCCCACGGCAACTCCATAGCCGCCACCCAAGCCTTGTCCACCTTCACCTCCATCACCGGCTGGTCAATCTTCTAACCCTCGCCACGTCCCGATGAAGCCCCCACGCCCCACAACGCTCGCCGCCTGAACACCCCACGCTCCGCCAAGTCCCCACGCCCAACCCCAGCCCACCACATACGACTGTCCAAGACCCCGCCCACGTTGCCCCTGCCATCCGCCGCCGACATTGGCCGGCACGCGCCCGCAAACGACGTTGGCCGATACGCGGCTGGTGCCAGGCCGGCTCGATGGGGCGGACTTGTTTTGTGTGGGGGGACGGTACCCGTAGCGTCGTTCAGCGGACAGGGCCATGCTTTTCGGCCCCTGCTTTGCGGTCCTGCCACGGGTGTCGTAGGGGCCCCGCACAAAACAAGTTCGCCCCATCGAGCTCTGCTCGAAACTCGCGTCAATCCGATGGCGCAGCCGAGGCGTCCACCGCAGCGCAGCGGAGGCACGAGACCCAGACTTCCCCCAGCTCAACGCCCCACCAACCACGGCCGCCAAGATCAACCCGACCCAAAGACCCCCGAATACACAGCCTACCCAAGGGAACGCAAGCCTGGAGAGGCTGAAAGTCGACCCTGTGGACAACTCAGACCCGTATGGACAACTCCATCCCTTGCAGACAGCTCCGTCCTTCGCAGACAGCTCTAGCCCACGAGGCGCAAACCAAGCAGTGCACTCAGCGACCAGAGGCAGACACCCTGCCGGACAGCTAACCCGCTACCGAGCCACCCCAAACCACCGCGAGAGCTGCTCCTCCAGCTCCCCCTGCCCCTCCCCAACCCACGCCACATACCCATCCGGGCGCACCAGAACCGCCGATACCTCAATCCCCGCAACAGAATCAGCGACAAGGTCAACCCGGTCCGACCACCCACCCACACCCAGCAGCCCCGTCCGGTCCAGCACCAACCCACGCCCCGCGCGCAGACGGTCGAACACCCGCCCATCCCGCAGTTCCACATCCACCAACCGACGCCCCACCAACTCAGACTCAGCCCCGAAGTCATAGCGGATGCCAGTAGCAGTGATCTTCTCGATCAGCCGCCGGTTCACCTCATCAACGTCCATCAGCTCAGCCACCAGCTGACGCACAGCCTGCGAACCCGGATCAGCGCCAGACAAAGCCACCTGAGCGCGAGTGTTCGCCAGCACACCAGCGGCGACCGGGTGGCGTTCGGCGTGATAGGTGTCCAGCAAGGTTTCCGGCGCCCAGCCCTGGATCTGCGCCGCCAACTTCCAACCCAGGTTGACCGCGTCCTGGACGCCCAGGTTCAGGCCTTGGCCGCCCGCAGGTGGGTGGATGTGCGCCGCCTCGCCCGCCAAGAGAACCCGGCCAACGCGGTACTGCTCAACCAGCCGGGTCGCGTCGCCGAAGCGGGATAGCCAGTGTGGGGAGTGGACGCCGAAGTCGGTGCCGACGAGGGCGCGTAGCTGCTGTGCGAAGTCCTCGATGGTGGGCGGCTCGTTGCGGTCCTCGCTGACCCCCGCAGCTGGGATCACGACGCGGTAGACGCCTTCGCCGAATGGGGCGAAGCTGAACGCTCTACTGCGGACTTCGGCTACCTTCATGGCGATCTCCTCGGGCGACGCGGCCGCCTCCAGTTCGCCCATCAGCGTGTCGTTTCGCGAGGGCTCGCCGGGGAAACCGACGCCGAGCAGCTTGCGGACCGTGCTGCGGGCGCCGTCACAGCCGACCAGGTAGCGCGACCGCAGACGCTCGCCGTCGGCCAGTTCGACCGTCACACCCTCGTCGTCCTGTTCGACTCCGGCCACCGCACAACCACGCCGGACCTGCGCACCGAGGTCGACCGCGTGTTCTTCGAGCAGGCGGTCGATGACCGGCTGCGGGATGCCCAACAGGTAGTCGTACGCGGAATCCAGGCCCTCGGGCGCGGGCTTGGGGATGCCTGCGAAGACACCACCGACCGGGCGCTGCCTCCCGTGTGCGAGGAGACGATCCAGCAGGCCGCGCATCGCCATGAGTTCGATGCTGCGGATGTGCAGGCTCACCACCCGGACGTACGACGACACCGGCTCGGGTTCCTTCTCCACGACGAGCACCCGCACGTCGTGCAACCGCAGTTCGGCGGCCAGCATGGCCCCCGTCGGCCCGCACCCGGCAATGATCACATCGAACACGCGCCACCACTTCGCCTCTGTCGCCCACCCAGCCACCGTGCGGCTCGGCACGCCGATTCCGGATTTCCGCAGGTCCTGGCACCGGCCGCACAGTGTCCGGCAACCCAGGCGCCGGCCGCAAGCGATATTGGTCCCCTGTGGATGCCCCCGGCCTACGCGGGCTTCCGCATGATCAGGTACCCCTGCGCGCTGGCCTCCGGGGGCTCGGGTGCCCGCACCAACCGGGCCACCTCCGCGAACCCGACCGCGCCCAACATCTCCGAGACCCGCGCGGTGGGCAGCCAGTACACCCGCAGCGACAGGTCGTGCCCGTAGGCGTGCTTCAGGTGGCGCCGCTCGTCGCCGTCCTTGAAGGCCACCAGGAGGTACCCGCCCGGGGCCACGACCCGGTGCAGCTCGGCGAAGAGCACCGGCAGGTCCGACGGGTCCGTGTGGATGATCGAGTACCAGGCGACGGCGCCCGCGACGGAGTTGTCCGGCAGGTCCAGGGCGAGCATCGACCCCACCGTGAAGCGCAGGTCGGGGTAGCGCCTCCGGGCGACCGCCACCATCCCCGGCGACAGGTCGATCCCGAACGCCGACAGGCCAAGGGAATCGAGGTGCGCGGTGATCCTCCCGGGACCGCAACCCAGGTCCGCCACCTGCCCGTCGACCAGCTCGGCGAACGCGGCCAACATCGCCCGGTCGAACGATCTCCGCTCCAGGTCCCCACGGAGGCGCACTTCGTAGTCGTCGGCGACCAGGTCGTAGGTGTCACGGGCTTCGGTGATGTAGGGCGGCTCAGTCATGGGAGTCCCGGGGTTCAGCCGCGGCGCGACGCTGAGGCGGTTTCCCTTGGAACGTAACAGGTCGCCGCGACGGGCCGGTCGATGATCACCTGATCGCCCGGCCCGTTCACCCGGTCCGCGCGGCGGCCACCGGGTCGTCCGGGGTGTGGACACCGGAGGGCAGCGGCGGTGGGGAACCCGTACCGTGGTGGGGTGAGCACCGTGACCGTTGCCCTGAGCGACCAGTTCGCCCGCGCGTTGCCGGAGATGGCGCTGGCCTGGCAGGCCGAGCCGGTGCCGGAGCCCCGGTTGCTGGTGCTCAACGAGGCGGTCGCCGGGGAGCTGGGGCTCGACATCGGGTGGCTGCGGGGGCCCGAAGGGGTGGGGCTGCTGGTCGGCACGCACGTCCCGGCGGGGGCGAACCCGGTGGCGCAGGCGTACGCGGGGCACCAGTTCGGGCACTACTCGCCGCGGTTGGGCGACGGTCGCGCGCTGCTGCTCGGTGAACTCGTCCACGCTGACGGTCGGTTGCGCGACCTGCACCTCAAGGGGTCGGGGCGCACGACGTTCGCGCGCGGCGGGGACGGGCTGGCGGCGGTGGGGCCGATGCTGCGCGAGTACGTCATCAGCGAGGCGATGCACGCGTTGGGGATCCCCACGACCCGGTCGCTGGCCGTGGTGGCGACGGGGCGACCGGTGCCGCGCGAGACGATCCTGCCGGGGGCCGTCCTCGCCCGGGTCGCGAGCAGCCACCTGCGGGTCGGCAGCTTCCAGTACGCGCGGGCCACCGACGACGTCGACCTCCTGCGGCGGCTCGCCGACCTCGCGATCGAGCGGCACCACCCGACGGACGCCGACAACCGGTACCTCGCGCTGTTCGAGTCGGTGGTCGCGGCCCAGGCCTCCCTGGTGGCGCGGTGGATGCTGGTGGGGTTCGTGCACGGCGTGATGAACACCGACAACATGACGATCTCCGGCGAGACCATCGACTACGGCCCGTGCGCGTTCATCGAGGCGTTCGACCCGGACACGGTGTTCAGCTCGATCGACCACGGCGCCCGCTACGCGTACGGCAACCAGCCCGCCATCGCCGAGTGGAACCTCGCGCGGCTGGCCGAGGCGCTGCTCCCGCTGCTGGCCGACGACCAGGAGCGGGCGATCGCGCTGGCCGTGGCGGCGCTCGGCGGGTTCCGGCGGACGTACAACGACGTCTGGACGGCGGGGGTGCTCGCCAAGCTCGGTGTCCGGGAGGCAGACCCGGCGCTGGTCAACGAGCTGCTCGACCTGCTGCAGGCCAACCACGTCGACCACACGCTGTTCCACCGCCGCCTCGGCACGGCCGCGCGCGGCAACCCCGAACCGGTCCGCGAGCTGTTCACCGACCTCGCCGCCATCGACGCCTGGCTCCCCCGCTGGCGCGAGCTGTCGCCGGACGCCGACGCGATGGACCGCGTGAACCCGGCGTACATCCCGCGCAACCACCTGGTCGAGGAAGCCCTCACCGCCGCGACCGACGGGGATCTGGAGCCGTTGCACGGTCTGCTGGCCGCCGTGACCGCGCCATTCGACGAGCGCCCCGGGCTTGAGCGTTACGCGACCCCGGCGCCGCAGGACTTCGGTTCGTACCAGACATTCTGCGGCACCTGATTAACGCGGAACTGACGTACGGCCCCTTTGCGGACCGATGAGCAACTGATATACGAACCTGTCAATTCTTGCGCCGTTCGAGTGCTTTCCGTAGCGCGCCGGAGTTCTAGGCGGGGATGAATGCAAGCCTGTGGTCTTCCACGAACCGTTCACGGGAGGACCACAATGAGGAAGGCCGTCATCGCCGTCGCACTGGCCGCCGCCGCGCTCGCGAGCGCCACCCCGGCCGCCGCCGACGTGCTCGTCATCCAGGGCACCTGCGGCGACAAGTTCAGCCCCACGGTGCCCGGCGGCGCCGCCGCGTGGACCGTCACCTGCGCGGGCGGCAACGTCCGCGCCCAGGGCTGGGTCAAGGACACCCGCGCCGACGGCAAGGGCGCCGAGGTCTACGGCACCTGGGGCGACGGCTCCAGCTTCGGCACCGTCCGCGCGGGCGGCAACGGCGTCACCAAGACCTTCGACAAAGGCCACTCCGGCTCCACCGTCTACCTCTACCTCCGGGTCATCTGACCCATTTTCGGCAGATTTCCCATTCTGCCCCAACCCGAAACCCCTCCCTTTCCCGCACCCCACGGCCGACTAGTCCACAACCCCGCCAACCATCCACAGCCCAGCCGCGCCCCCCTTGACAAACCGCCGATTCCGCTAGGCTCGAACGTGGGACCTCAGACCCCGGGAGGGTGGGCCCCACCACGGAGTTGATCATGGACGGCGGCGGAGCTCTTATCGCGGTCGGCGCTCTTGCACCGACCCGCAGGGGTGCACGCCAGCCCGCAGGGGTGAGTCGGGGAACACTCTTTCAGCGCCCCGAAGGGGTACGTCGGGGAACGTTCTTGCACTAGCCCGCAGGGGTGCCGATGGGGAACCCTCTTGCACCAGCCTGCAGGGGTGCCTCGGGAGGTGCTCTTGCGGCGACCCGCAGTTGCGGTGGTCAGCGCAAGGAGCAGTTAGGGCTCCGGGGAGCGAGCGACGGTCTTGTGAGAGGCGTCGCTCGTACGACGATCGACCCGTTGAGGCGGGCAGCGCCATGGGCTCTAGAGCGAGCGGCGGGCAGGGCGTTGGGGGCGGCAGGGCGTTAGGGGCGGGCAGCGCGTTGGGAGCGGGCTGCCCGCCCGTCACGGTGGGCGCTCTTACGACGGGCAGCGCCAGAGGAGTGATCAGCGTGGTCTCACTGTGAGGTGCTAGAGGGTGGCCCACTGGACCCACAGGGGCAGTAGCAAGAGGGTCACCAGGGAGCTCTTGACCACCACCGAGGCCGCCAAGTCAACGTCCACGTCGTAGCGCTGGGCGAAGACGAAGAGGTTCTGCGGGGAGGGCATGGCGGCGATGAGGACCAGGTACTTGAGCCAGTCGCCGGTGATGTGGAAGGCGTAGCGGCAGAGGAGGAGGGTGATCAGGGGGAAGGCTAAGCACTTGAAGGTGATCAGAGCCAGTTCGGTGCGGGTGGTGCCGCGGATGGACAGGCCCGCGCCGCCCAGGTAGAGGCCTAGGGCGAACAGGGCGACGGGGGCGGCTGCCTCGCCGACGAAGGCGAGGCCGTCGAGCAGCGGGGTCGGGACCGGGACCGACAGCAGGTTCAGCAGGATCGCCAGGTTGCAGGCCAGGACGACCGGGGTGTTGAGCGAGGCCCAGACCGCGCGGGCGAGTTTGCGGGGTGTGCTGCCGGTGCCGCCGAACTCCATGGTCGCCAGGATGACCGTGGACAGCAGGCACACCTGCAGCAGCAGGATCGGGAAGATCGGTGCCGCGTCGCCGAAGAGCATGACGAACACCGGGACAGCGAAGTAGGCCGTGTTGACCTGGACGGCCGCCATGACCCGCAGGGCGCGGACCTTCGGGCCGCCCCGCACGACCAGGCCGACCAGCAGCACGCACAGCGCCGCGCTGGCCGCGTACGCCGAGATCGCCCGGACGTCGAACAGGTGCCCGAGGTCGCTGAGGAAGATCTTGCCGAACAGGTAGCTGGGGATCGCGAACAGGAACGCGAAGTCGGTGAAGAACCCCGCCGCCTCCGCCGGGATCACCTTCCGCCGCGCGAACACCGCCCCGGTCCCGAACGCCAGGACGACCGGGACCAGCTTGCCCAACGCCGCGAGCACATCCATCAGCGAACGCCCCCACCCACCACGCTACTGCTCGCCGACGCCCCAGCCGCAGGCGCGGGTACCGTGACGCGCCAACTCCACGCTCAACCTGGAGCCCGATCCCGACCCCAGGTCCGATCCGGGGGCGTTGGCACTGTCCGTCCACAGCGCACCGCGCCCGCGCGGCTTCGCCACCCGATTGGTGGAGAGTGCCGACTCCCCGGTGATCACCGCCGTGGTGCAGGCGGAGCCGCACGTCATCGGCATCCGGGCGCTGGCGGTGGACTGACTGTCGCCGATGGGTGACCGAGCGCGGTCGCCCCCTCGTCCATTCCGGTCACGAATCGAGAAGCGCCGCTGGTGGGCCTCTCCTACTGTCACGGACAGGGCAGGCCACCCCGGCCTGGACACCCGAACCGCGATCGCGAGGAGTGACCATGTCCGGTACGCCCACCGTCAAGACGATCCTGCACCCGGTGACCGACGTGGCGAAGGCCAAGGCCGTGTACACCGCGCTGCTCGGTGTCGCCCCGCAGGCCGACGAGTCCTACTACGTCGGCTACGAGGTCGACGGCCAGCACATCGGGTTGGTGCCCGGTGGCGCGGAGCAGGGCCTGACCGGGCCGGTCGCGCACTGGCACGTGGCCGACATCGAGGCGAAGCTGGCCGAGGTGACCGCCCAGGGCGCGACCGTGCGGCAGGCACCGCGCGAGGTCGGCGGCGGGCGGCTGGTCGCGACCTTCGCCGACCCGGACGGCAACGTGCTCGGGCTCATCCAGGACCGCTGAGCCAACGCCGGCGCGGGCGGTGCACGACCCCTGGACCGGTTCCGGGGCTGGTTAGATCGAAGCAGGTCCAGACCCCTGTGCGGCTGGGCCGAGCAGGGTGGAGCACGGCGACGCGGCGCGGACGGACGCGACCGACGCCCGGACGATGGGGAGCACGATGAGCAAGGCCAAGCGGACGCAGGCGCCCGCGCAGCACGCCGCCGACAGCCACGACCTGATCCGCGTGCACGGCGCCCGGGTGAACAACCTCAAGGACGTCAGCGTCGAGATCCCCAAGCGGCGGCTGACGGTGTTCACCGGGGTCTCCGGGTCGGGCAAGAGCTCGCTGGTGTTCGGCACCATCGCCGCGGAGTCGCAGCGGCTGATCAACGAGACCTACAGCGCGTTCGTGCAGGGCTTCATGCCGACCCAGGCCCGCCCGGACGTCGACGTGCTCGACGGGCTGACCACCGCGATCATCGTCGACCAGCAGCGCCTCGGCGCCGACCCGCGCTCCACCGTCGGCACCGCGACCGACGCCAGCGCCATGCTGCGCATCCTGTTCAGCCGGTTGGGCAAGCCCTACATCGGCTCCCCGCAGGCGTTCTCGTTCAACGTCGCCTCCATCAGCGGCGCGGGCGCGGTGACCATCGAGCGCGGCGGCACGACAGTCAAGGAGCGGCGCAGCTTCAGCATCACCGGCGGCATGTGCCCGCGCTGCGAGGGCCGGGGCTCGGTGTCCGACATCGACCTGACGGCGCTCTACGACGACACCAAGTCGCTCAACCAGGGCGCCATCACCATCCCCGGGTACAGCATGGAGGGGTGGCAGGGGCGCATCTACCGGGGCAGCGGGTTCTTCGACCCGGACAAGCCGATCCGCCGCTACACCAAGAAGGAACTCGCGACGCTGCTGCACCAGGAGCCGACGAAGATCAAGGTCGAGGGCATCAACCTGACCTACGCCGGGCTGATCCCGTCGATCCAGAAGTCGTTCCTGTCCAAGGACGTCGAGGCGATGCAGCCGCACATCCGCGCGTTCGTGGAGCGGGCGGTCACCTTCACCACCTGCCCGGACTGCGACGGGACCCGGCTCAGCGCGGAGGCCAGGTCGTCGAAGATCAAGGGCGTCAACATCGCCGACGTCAGCGCGATGCAGATCAGCGACCTCGCCGAATGGGTCAAGGGCCTGTCGGAGCCGTCGGTGGGGCCGCTGCTCGACGCGCTGCGCGAGACGCTGGACTCGTTCGTCGAGATCGGCCTCGGGTACCTGTCGCTCAACCGGCCGTCGGGGACGCTCTCGGGCGGCGAGGCGCAGCGGGTGAAGATGATCCGGCACCTCGGGTCCTCGCTCACCGACGTCACCTACGTGTTCGACGAGCCGACCACCGGCCTGCACCCGCACGACATCCAGCGGATGAACGAGCTGCTGCTGCGGTTGCGGGACAAGGGCAACACGGTGCTGGTGGTCGAGCACAAGCCGGAGGTCATCGCGATCGCCGACCGGGTCGTCGACATCGGACCCGGTGCGGGCGCGGGCGGCGGCACGATCTGCTTCGAGGGCACCATCGAGGGCCTGCGGGCCAGCGACACCGTCACCGGCCACCACCTCGACGACCGGGCCGCGGTGAAGGACTCGGTGCGCGAACCGACCGGCGCGCTGCAGATCCGCGGCGCCACGGCGAACAACCTGCGCGAGGTCGACGTCGACATCCCGCTGGGGGTGCTGGTCGTGGTCACCGGGGTCGCGGGCTCGGGCAAGAGCTCGCTGGTGCACGGGTCGATCCCGGGCGGCAACGGTGTGGTGTCCATCGACCAGGGTGCGATCAAGGGGTCGCGGCGCAGCAACCCGGCGACCTACACCGGGCTGCTCGAGCCGATCCGCAAGGCGTTCGCGAAGGTCAACGGGGTGAAGCCCGCGTTGTTCAGCGCGAACTCCGAGGGCGCGTGCCCGACCTGCAACGGCGCGGGCGTGATCTACACGGACCTGGCGATGATGGCGGGCGTGGCGACGACCTGCGAGGAGTGCGAGGGCAAGCGGTTCCAGGCCGCGGTGCTCGACTACCACCTCGGCGGCCGCGACATCAGCGAGGTCCTGGCCATGTCGGTCGCCGAGGCCGAGGCGTTCTTCGCCGACGGCGAGGCCCGCATCCCCGCCGCCCACGCCATCCTCACCCGCCTCGTCGACGTCGGCCTCGGCTACCTCACCATCGGCCAACCCCTGACCACCCTGTCCGGCGGCGAGCGGCAACGCCTCAAGCTCGCCACCCACATGGGCGAGAAGGGCGGCACCTACGTCCTGGACGAACCCACCGCGGGCCTGCACCTGGCCGACGTCGAACAGCTCCTCGGCCTCCTCGACCGCCTCGTCGACTCCGGCAAGTCGGTCATCGTCGTCGAACACCACCAGGCCGTCATGGCCCACGCCGACTGGATCATCGACCTGGGCCCCGGCGCGGGCCACGACGGCGGCCAGATCGTCTTCGAGGGCACCCCGGCCGACCTGGTCGCCGCCCGCTCCACCCTCACCGGCCAACACCTGGCCGACTACGTCGCCTGAGCCCACCTCTCCCCCGGTCTGGCCCCATCACGGCGGACCGGGGGAGCTTGTCGGCTTTCACGCCCCCTGGGGCGCCCTTGCCGGGCAGCGGGCACGCACGTGCGCAACTGAGGGCCGCCTGCGAGCTGGTGACGTGAACGGCAAGCCTGGAGAGCTGGCTCAGCTGACAGGACCGGCGCGGCACCCACCAACGACCGCTCGCACCAGCGGGCCCCACGCCCACCCGCGCTGACCCCACCCGCCCACGCCGCCTACTCCGCGAACGCCGATCCGCAGGCACCGACCCGGCCACCCCTCGCGCCAGCCTTCCCCCGCACGGCGGCTCGCACTGGCCTCACGCTCACCGCCCCCACCCACAGCGTCCCTAGGGCCTGCCCGCCCCACCCGCTCTCAGGCCTCCCGGCACCCCCGCCTATCACACCTTCGGGTGAACCCCCTTGACGACCCCCGCCGCCCCACCAACTTGGGCCCGGCCCCCACCCTCTCCGGGGGGCGTCCCTGGGCCAGTCTACCGGGGCGCACCGACAGTGGATCTTGGAAGCACCCCCGTGGAGATCCACATGTGGATAACTTCTGTAACCCAGAAGAGGGAAGCTTTCCACCCGGGCGATAGCAGATCCGCTGGTAGAGGCCAAGAACAGCGCAGGCACACCACCGGCGAGGACCAATCAGGGTCGCGAGTGATCAATCAGGCCAACCGATCGGGCCGAAGCGTCCACAGTGGACAAGAAGGGTCACCCGGTCGGTGGAGAGGGGTGGGGGCGGGGGGTGGGGGTCCGCAGGCTGGGGGGTATGGACGATGAGGGTGAGGTCGGCGCGGAGAGATACACCGTGTTGTCGGTGCGGGCGATGGTGGTGTGGGCCGCGGTGATCGTGGCGGTGGGGGTCGGGGTGGCGGGGTGGTTGTTGGCGGGACCCCAGGGGCAGGACAGCGAGGAGAGCCGGGTCCGGTTGGACGCGATCCGGACGGCGGGGTCGATCGTGGTGGGGACCGGGGGTGCGGCGGCGTTGTTGCTGGCGGCGCGCAGGCAGCGCAGCACCGAGATCGCGCTGCGGCAGAAGGACAGGGACCTGGCCGACGCGGCGGTGGCGTTCCGGCTGCGGGAGCGGGTGGCGGCCGACACCAGGGACGACGCGGCGGCGCGGCGGATCACGGACCTGTACACGAAGGCCGTCGAGCTGCTCGGGTCACCGCAGGCGCCGGTCCGGCTAGGTGGGCTCTACGCGTTGGAGCGGCTCGCGCAGGACAACCCCGGGCAGCGGCAGACGATCGTCAACGTGCTGTGCGCGTGCCTGCGGATGCCGTGCGACCTGCCCGACGACGCGGGCGACGAGTTGCGGGCCGAGGACCCGGCCAGTGACCGGGACCGGTTGCAGGAGCGCGAGTTCCGGCTCACCGCGCAGCGCCTGCTCGCCACGCACCTGCACCCGGGCACCCACCCCGGCGCCCCGGTCGCGTCGTTCTGGCGCGACATCAACCTGGACCTGACCGCGGCGACGCTGGTCGGGTTCACGCTGCACGGGTGCGCGGTGCGGACCGTGGTGTGCAAGGCGGCGACGTTCGTCGGCTACGCCGACCTGGCCTGGGCGACGGTGACCGGCGAGGCGGACTTCAGCGGCACGACCTTCACCGCGGGCGCGACGTTCGCCTCGGCGGTCCTGCGCGGCGACGCGGATTTCGAGTGGACGACGTTCACCGACCACGCGAGCTTCGACGCGGCCGTGTTCGCCGCGGTGGACTTCGAGTGGAGCACCTTCGCCGACGGGGCGGACTTCACCGCTGCCCGGTTCACCCGGGGCGCCAACTTCGGCTCCGCGGCGTTCACCGACGGCGCGGACTTCGAGCGGGCGCGGTTCGACGAGGACGCCACCTTCGGCGCGGCGACCTTCGGCGGGTACGCCGACTTCCGCGCCGCGACCTTCCTGGCGGGTGCGGACTTCGGCGCCACCACGTTCAGCGGCAACGCCGACTTCCACGACACCCGGTTCCCGGCCGTCGTCCCGTCGAGCGGGGAGCACGCCCCCCGCGTCGACTTCCGGAGCACCACCTTCGACCGCGGTGTCCCGCCGGGACTGGCCGACCTGGACTAGCTGTTCGCGAGCGCGGGCGTGCGCAGCGTCGCGCCCACCGAGTGCAGGTGGCTCAGGACCTGGCGGTACGAGGCGAAGATCCCGCAGTGCACGTACGGGATGCCCTGGCGGGTGCAGTACTCCTGCACGATCGGCTGCGCGCGGCGCAGGTTGGCCCGGGGCATGTTCGGGAACAGGTGGTGCTCGATCTGGTAGTTCAGACCGCCGAACAGGTAGTCGACCCAGCGGCCGCCGATGATGTTGCGCGAGGTGAGGACCTGCTTGCGCAGGAAGTCCACCGCGTCGTCCTTGGACAGCACCGGCATGCCCTTGTGGTTGGGCGCGAACGAACAACCGAGGTAGACGCCCATCAGGCCCTGGTGGATGGCGATGAACACCAGCGCCTTGCCCGGGGACAGCACGGTGAACACCGCGCCCAGGTACACCACGGTGTGCACGACGAGCAGGGTGCCCTCGAGCCGGACGGTCTTGATCTCCTTGGCGAGCACCGCCTGGAAGCTGGCGATGCGCAGCATGATGGCCTCGACCAGCAGCAGCGGGAAGAACAGGAACGCCTGGTACTTGGTGATGAAGTGCGCGACGCCGCGCTTGGTGGTGGCCTGCCGGTCGGTGAAGGCCAGGACCAGGATGTCGATGTCCGGGTCCTCGTCCTCGTGGTTGGGGTTGGCGTGGTGGCGGTTGTGCTTGCTGACCCACCACTGGTAGCTGATGCCGGTGATGGCGCCGTGCGCGTAGCCGATCACGTCGTTGCCGCGCCGGGACTGGAAGATCTGGCGGTGCCCGGCGTCGTGGCCGATGAAGGCGAACTGGGTGAGCACCACGGCGATCCCGGCGGCGGTGAGCATCTGCCACCACGAGTCGCCCAGCAGCACGAAGGCGACGACGCCCGCGGCGAGCAGCGCGAGGTTCGTGCCGATCCGCAGCGCGTAGTAGGTGTGCCGCCGGTGCAGCAGGCCCTCGCTCTTGATCCGGCGCGACAGCTCGGCGAACTCGCTGCCGCGCCGGGCCTCCGCGGTTTGGGTCTCGGAAGCAGGTGATGCAGTCATGGTGTGGTCATTTCTTTCGGTGGGCGCTCAGCGCGGCCTGCGGTGGTGCCGCGCTGGCAAGCGAGGTCTGGACAAACCTTCCACCACCGGGGTCAGCGTCCGGGACCCGGGAGTGGACGGGGGCGTGGTGTTCATCCGGCGGGAGCACCGGGGCAACGACGACGTCAGCGGGGTGTCGCCGCGCGGGGTCAGCTGGGCAGGGCGGGGCGTACCCGGCGCCGGGGGAACCAGGTCCGCGGTGAGCGGGCGCGCGCGCCGAGCAGCACACCGGCGGCGACCAGCAGGGCCACCGCAGGCGGGGCCACGTCGGCGGCGCTGGGTGCGAGGGGGGCGGGCTGGGCACCGCTCGAGGTGAGCACGAGCACCACGGCGACGAGCACGGCGGCCACGACCAAGGCGGCGACCGATGCCGCGCGGACCGGGACTGGGGTGGGCAGCTCCGCGGCGTTCGGCGGAGTGGGCTCCGCGGGGTGTGGAGTCGACAGTACGGGCCCGGTGGCTGACGTATCGGTCACGGGTGCCCCCTCTCTGCGGTGGGGCTCACCGCTGAGGCTATACCACGCATTCCCCCCATGCCGACGCGGCGAGGCCGTACCCGAGTCCGCCTGGTACCACCAGGTACGACGCCGCGGTGGGGGTGAGTCGGGTCAGGACAGCACCCCCGCCACGGGCTGCTCGATCCGTTGCGGTTGAACCAACTCCCCACCGTCCGGGACGGGTGCCGCCGACGACGGCGTCGGGGTCCGGGTGGGCGGCGTGACCTCCACGGTCGGGTCGCTCGGTGGTGCCGGGACCCCGGTGGGCGAGTCACTCGGTGTGGACGTGGTCGGGGTGTCGTCGACGACGGTGTTCCCCCGGTACGGGACGTAGTCCGCCGCGGTGTCCGTCCAGGTGTACTCCCGGTACACCGCCTGGACGGGGGTCTGCTCGTAGACCCAGTAGCCAGTCTGGGCCGGGTCGGTCCAGCCGCCGAACACCCGGACGTGCCCGAACTCGGTGGGGTCCGGGTTCACCCAGAGCAGGATGTCGCCGGGCCGCAGCCCCGCCTTATCGACCGGGGTGGCGCGGCCGGACAGCATCCGGGTGGACGGGTTGTCCCCGAGGCCCCACACCATCGCGACGAACCCGGAGCAGTCCTGGCGGTACCCGTCGGTGTGCCCGGTGTTGCTGTAGGGCACGGCCCGCTCCACCCAGGACCGCGCCCGGGCCAGCACCTCGCTCCTGCTGATCTGGGTCATGGCGGACCTTCCTGCCGCGGGCGCGGGCGCGCTGTCGGCGGTCGCGGTGAGGACGCCGCCGAAGGTCAGCGCGGCCGTGACGACCGCCAGCACCGGGGCGATGAGGGTTCGCTTGACGTTCATGGCTCGGTCCTCGCATCGGGAGTGGACACCGCACGAGGCACTCGCCCTCGCACCGGCCAAGGATCGGACGCGGCCCTCTAACCCGGCTCTAGATCCGGACCGGGTCCCTATAAAACGGCTATAGGTCGACCTGGAGGCGCCCGGGTGAGCGGGTTCGCGGTGCCGTGCGCGCAGGTCAACCCGGTCGGGCAGGTCATCGGCGCGGATCGGGTCCTGGCGGCGCCCGGTGCGGTAGAGTCGGGTCGGTCGGGGTACCTCAGGTGTCGGCACCCAGCGGACCCGGTTCCCGGCTGAGACCGACCGCCGTTCTCGCGGTCGGGGACGGGAGCACCGGCTTGCCGCCGGACTACCAGCTCGCCTCGTCACACCAACCACTGAGCACCCCCGCCGCGCCGCGCTCGAGCAAGGTGAAGGCCGCGATCGGGTTCGCCGACGGCCGCGCGGCCGCGGAGAAGGCCGAGGCGGTGCAGCGCAAGCGCGCGGCGCGCACGGTCGCGGTGCACTCCCTCGACGCCGAGGACCGCGGTGTGCTGCTGTCCATGTTGGGCATCGCGGGCCAAGAGCCCGCGCCGAGCGCCCCGCAGCCCGTGCACAGCCCCCAGCCCGGCGCCGTCTCGGCGTGGTCGACCCAAGGAGTAGGCCGATGAGCAACGGAACCATCAAGTGGTTCAACGGGACCAAGGGCTTCGGCTTCATCACCCCGGCGGGCGGTGGCGTCGACCTGTTCGTGCACCGCTCGTCCATCCAGGGCTACGACAACGCGGGTCTGGCCAACGACCAGCAGGTGGAGTTCGAGATCGGCGAGGGCCGCAAGGGCCCGGAAGCGGTCTCGGTCCGCGTTCTCTGAGCACGCGTGCCACTGCCCGCCCCCGGTGTTCCGGGGGCGGGCAGTGGTGTTTTCGCAGTGTGGCGCCAGCGCGCGGTGGTATTCCGCGCGAGCGGTGCAATGCGCGGGGGTGTTTCCGCACTACGCCGTGGTGTTTCTGCGCCCTGCCGTGGTACTTCCGCACAGCACAGCGGATCTCTACCCGGCGCGGGGGCGTTGTCACGGCCGCGGTGGTGTTCGCGCGGCTCGGGTCACGCGGGCATCGGCACGCGAGGCGCGGGCGTTCTCAGCCCCGGGTTCTCTCCCGGTGCCGCGCCGCCCGCGCGGCACCGGGAGCACAGCTCGGTGGGAGACCCCAGTGGTCCCAGCGGGCCGGACGCTCAGTCCACTTCGGATCTCAGGGGGCCGGGTAGTGGTCCGGGTGCCGCGGCGCGGGCGCGTGGGTGTCCGATGAGGACTCGAAGCGGGGCACCTCGACGCTGCCGGGGTTCCTGGTCACCGCCCGCTCCTCGGTGGTGGGGTGGCTGAACAGGACGGGGGCGGTGCGGCCCTCGTTCGGTGCTGTCACAGGCGTCATGGGTTCCTCTTGTCTCACGGTGGATCCTGGTCTGGTGGGGGTTCGCTCAGCGGCCATGACCGCGCATGCGCTCGACGACCTGGGTCCAGTCGAGCGGCTCGGTGGTGGCGGGGCTGGCGGGCCGGGCGGTGCGCCTGGCCAGGGCGATGGACACGAACCCGGCGACGGTGGCCGGGTCGGGCACGAGGTCACCGGTCGAGGCGGACAACACGATCGGCCGCTCGCCCGGGTCGGTCTCCAGCGACACCGACCAGCCGCGCGCGTCCCACACCAGCATCACGTCGCGGTCCGGGAACGCCGTGGCGCGGTGGCCGAGCGCCAGGTAGGCGGTGACCGTGTCGGTGACCTCGCAGGTCACGCCCTCCGCGGGCACCCCGAGCGCGACCGCGACGGCCTTGACGTAGCCGCGCAGGGCGTCGGCCAGGGCGTGCGCGATGTCGGTCGGCGGGGTCACCGAGCGCCTCGGCGCGGTGGCCGGGCGGCGCTCGAGCGCGGTCCGCTGCAGCGGCGCGCCTGCCGAACCCGGTTCGGTGGCCCGGTGCTCGCGGCGCAGCGGGTTGCGCTGGGCCTGGCCGGTGGTCGCGCGAGCGGTGTCGCGCTGGGCGGTGTCGCGGTGTGCTTCGGTGCGTGTCATGTGGATGCGGCCAGCCTCCTGGCTGTGGGCCAGCGGCGCGGCGGGCCGCGCGTGGCTCGGGAAGGGGCCGCGGGCCTCGGGGGCACGTCCGCGATGCGGACCGTGCGCGTGGTGGCGGCCGGGGAATGCGGGGAGTGCGGTCGGCGCCCGGCGGTGTGAGCCGGTGCGGCCCCGAGCCCAGGTGGGTCGGACGAGCCGGGTATCGCACCTGGTTGGAGTCCTGCTGGGTGAAGCCTGCCAGTGGTGCGCCCTTGGGCCAAGCTTACCCCACCGGCGGCCCGAATGGGGGTGACGACCTGCACGTCGCCCGAGAACCGCAGGTCGGAGCGGTCATCACCGCGTGTCGACCGCGCCGCCGCGCTCAGCGACATGGTCGGTTGGCCCCCGGCCGCGTACCGTCATCAGTGACAGGCGGTGCCACGGCGCAGCACCGGCCGGGTGGATCCCGGCAGCGCCCCGCCACTCGCGTCCGGTCGGTCACGTGCTCGCTACGTCCACCACGGCCACCGGACGTCGGACCACCCCCGTTCGACCCCACCGAGCGCTGCCCGCACCGGGCAGCCGCGCGACCACGCGCGGAACCGCTCGTCCACCCCGAATCCCGAGGCGAGATATGACCACAGCGACACCCAGCCCCCCGGTCGACACCCCGCGGCCGAAGAAACCGATCCTGGCCGAGCAGGCGGGCCGCGCCGAGCTGGTGACGATCCGGGTCTTCCTGATCATCCCGTTCCTGGCGCTGCTGGCGGTGGTGCCCGCCGCGATCTGGGGCTGGGGCGTGAGCTGGGTGGACATCGGCATCGCGACGGTCTTCTACGCGGTGTCGACGCTGGGCATCACGGTCGGCTACCACCGCTACTTCACCCACGGCGCGTTCAAGGCCAACCGCGGCCTGCGGATCGCGCTCGCGGTGGCCGGTGGGCTGGCCGCGCAGGGCTCGGTGATCACCTGGGTCGCCGACCACCGCCGCCACCACGCGTTCTCCGACCGCGCCGGTGACCCGCACTCGCCGTGGCTGTTCGGCACGTCGCCGATGGCGTTGCTGCGCGGGTTCTGGCACGCGCACATGGGGTGGTTGTTCGGCCGCGACCGCACCAACGTCGACCGCTTCGCCCCGGACCTGGCCGCGGACGCGGACCTGCGCGCGGTCGACAACCTGTTCCCGCTGTGGGTCACCCTCAGCGTCGGCCTGCCCGCGCTGCTCGGCGGTCTGATCACCTGGTCGTGGTGGGGCGCGCTGAGCGCGTTCCTGTGGGCCGGGCTGGCCAGGGTCGCCTTCCAGCACCACGTGACCTGGTCGGTCAACTCGGTCTGCCACATGGTCGGTGACCGCCCGTTCGCCAGCCGGGACAAGTCGGCGAACTTCTGGCCGCTGGCGATCCTGTCCATGGGCGAGTCGTGGCACAACCTGCACCACGCCGACCCCACCTCGGCCCGGCACGGCGTGCGCCGCGGCCAGGTCGACATCTCGGCCAGGGTCATCTGGGTCTTCGAGCGGTTCGGCTGGGCGCGCGACGTGCGCTGGCCCGACGACCGCCGCCTGGCCCGGCTCGCCGCGAACTG
The DNA here is from genome assembly GCF_024171945.1 of Actinokineospora globicatena. Classification (GTDB taxonomy): domain Bacteria; phylum Actinomycetota; class Actinomycetes; order Mycobacteriales; family Pseudonocardiaceae; genus Actinokineospora; species Actinokineospora globicatena. The sequence continues at coordinate 170,904 of NZ_JAMTCR010000008.1, read as the reverse complement.
ACGTCGTGCCCCGGCTGGGCTGTTCGCGGCCCAGCCACCCGGGGCGCCCGTGACAGGCGGGTCGACTACCCGGCTCGGTGGACCGAGACCGCGTAGTCGCCGCCGTCGAACGGGTCCTTGGCCCACGTGGCGTACCGCTCGGTAGCCGTGAGCCCCGCGGCGGCGCAGTGCTCGTCGTAGTCGGCCGTGGTGTAGCCCCGGTCCAGGGAGAACCCGGCGATGAGCACGCCCCCCGGCGCGACGTGCCCGGCGACCCCGGCGACGAGCTGGGCCTGGGTCCCGGGTGGGGTGAACAGCGGGACGTTGCCCGCCATGACGACGACGTCGAAGTCCCGCCCGAGGTCGAGCCCCACCAGGTCCCGGCAGTGCCACCGCACCTGGGGCGCGCGCTCCCCCGCCACCGCGAGCATCGACTCGTCGACGTCGACCCCCTCGACCTCCACTCCGTGCCGGGCCAGCTCGATACCCACGCGCCCGGTGCCGCAGCCCGCGTCCAGCACCGACCCGGGCCGGTAGCCGAGCACGAACACGGCTTCCCCGTGCACGTCCTGGCCGCTCTCGGCCAGGGTGTCGAACCGCCGCTGGTAGTCCTCGCCGTTCCACGTCACCGGCCCACCGTCGCACACCCGTCCGCGTCGATCGACTCCGCCACCTATGGCGATCCGGGAACCAGATCGGGATGCCCGGCGTCGAGGGGGTGTGGTGGGCGCGGGGTTCGCGGTGGCGGGGTTGGTGTGGGCCGGTGTGTCGATGCTGCTCGACGGCGGGGTCGGTCGGCAGGACGGGACGTGGGGTGGGGTCGGTGTCGCCGGGGTAGCCGTGGCGGCGCTGGTGGTGTTGTGGGGTGCGCGCCGGAGCGGGTTGGTGCTGGCGATAGCGGCGACGGGCCATGCCGGATACCTGGTCGTCACCGATCTGGAGTCAGGGGTAGCGGGGCCGTCCTCGGTAGTTCTGCTGGTCGGCGCGGTGGCGACGCTCGCGGGGGCGCTGACCAGACGGCTCGGCGGATGGGTGCGGACCGGGGTAGCGGTGCTTGTGGTGGCGGCAGCGGGATTCGGTGTGCAGCCCATCCCGGCCGCTGTGGCTGTCGACGGGCACACGGTCGCGGCAGGCGTGCGGCTGCCGGTGGCGGAGCGGTCGGAAGGCGAGCCTTGGCGGTGGGTCGCGGACGCGCCGGTGGTGGAGGCAGTGGCCGCTGGCACCGGGCTCGTGGTCGGCACCGATGGCGGCAAGGTCGTCAGCGTTGGTCCCGGGGGTCGGCGGCAGTGGCACTACGGGCGTGCGGGTACCCGGGTGACCTCACTGGTGACCACGCCTGACCAGGCCTTGGTGGTGACCACGTTCAGCGGCGGCGGGCCGCATGCACGCGATGGTGAACTCCACGTGCTGCTCGACGCGGCGACCGGAGCCGTGGTGCGCGAATGGCCAGGCGACGACCACAGCGATCTGGACCCGCGGCCCTCCACGACCGTGCTGCCCGTGGCCGAACGCCTCGAACAACCCGATGGGACGCTGGACTTCCGCGTCCACGGCACCGATCTCCGCGGCGGTCAACACCTGTGGACGTGGCGCGCGCCCGCGGGCTGCCTGTCGCCCTGGGGTGTGCACGAGTCGGGCACCGACGTGGTCATCGTGTCGTTGAGCTGCGGGGATTCCTGGGGAGTCGCGGCGCTGGGCGACCGCGACGGGGTACAGCGCTGGCAGCGACTGTTCCCCGTGGCACCGGGCAAGAGCACGCACTTCCTGGTCAACCGGACCTCCGACGGGCGGGCGGTCTCGATCGACAACCTCGCGGGCAGCCGGGAGGTCGTGCGCACCGGCGACGGCGTGACCGTGGGCGCGGAAGCGTTGCGGGGCCGGTGGTTGTGGGCGAACGCGGGACCGGTCGTGATCGGCGAGGAGCAGTCGCCCGACGGGAAAGTGCTGTCGTCGAACACCGTCGACCCGGCGACTGGCTCCGTCACCGCGGTGACGATGCCGCCCTGCGCGGGTCGCCGGACGGTGGCCACGACGGCGAACACCGTGCTGCGGTTGTGCTTCACCGACACGACCGCCGACCTCGCGTGGCAAGAGCTCAGCAGCACTACCGGTGACAGCACCACAGGCGACAGCACTACCGCTGACAGCACGAGCGTCCCCGGTTGGACCGCGCTCCCCGGCACGCACGGCTCGGGCGACTACCGGTCCCCGTTCCGCGCGGCCGGGGTGTTCCCCGCGCCGGGGTTCATCGCCGTGGTGCGACGGGGCGATCCCGCCGTCCTGGGCTTCCCCGGCTGAACCCCGGGGTCAGTCGGCGATGACCAGGACGGCGGCCGGGCGGGCGGTCGACCGCAGGCTGTCGTCGTCATCACCGTCATCGTCGTCGTCATCACCGCAGGCGGCCAGCAGCGGCAGCATCGCCAGGGCACCCACGACGGCGAGCAGGCGCAGCGGACGGCGGGCGGTGGGGTCGTGAGCCACGGGGAAATCCCCTCGTTGTAGGACAAACCGGTCATTCCCACAGTACCCACACCGCGGTCCGGTGAACCGGGAACGAACCGGTTCGCGCGGGCCAGACCGGTATCGGACCAGATCAGCCCGGGCATCAGGCCAGGATGCGGCCGTGGTCGGCCCACCAGCGGCGGTACCCGGCGGTCCGCTCGACCATCGCCCGGTACTCCTCGGCGACCACCCGGTGCAGCAGGTCGGCCGGGACCGGGCACTGGTCGACCCAGGCCAGGTCGAGCCTGCCGCACACCGGGTCACCCGCCAGCGGGCGGAACACCACCCCGTTGTGCTCCGGGGAGAGCGGGTCGGCGATGGCCACACACTGGCCGCCCGCGACGAACGCCCGCGCACCGGCCATGTGGCTGCTCTCGTAAGCCACGCGCGGCTGGAACCCGACCTGGGCGCAGGCGGCGCGCACGGACGCCATCCAACCGGGGTTGTCGTGCGGGTTGACGATCCACGCCTCGTCGGCGAGATCGGCCAGGTCGACCTCTGGCCGCGCGGCCAGCCGGTGCCGGGCGCTGAGGGCGATGAACACCGGTTCCACGGGCACGACGGTCACCCGGTGCACGCCAGCCGCGACGGGAAGCTCGAAGCCGATCACCTCGCTGATGACCGCCGCGTCCAGCCGCCCCGAGCGCAGCATCGCGATCAGCGCGGCCGCCGCCGGGTCGATGTGCGCGCGGACGGCCAGCGCGGTGCCGGTGGCGGCCAGTTCCCGTTCCAGGCGCGGGATGACGCGGGCGAGCAGCAACCCCGAGTCGCCGAGCACGACCTCCCCGCGCTCCCCCGGCGCCGAGTCGAGCAGCAGGCGGTCCATCTCGCGCAGCACGGTCCGCGCCCGGGTCAGCAGGCCGCGGCCGAACTGGGTGGTGCGCACCCCGGCCCGGCCGCGCACGAACACCTGCTCGCCGACGACCCGCTCGATGCGCTGGAGCTGGGCGGTCAGCGAGGGCTGGGAGAGACCGAGCGCGGCGGCGGCCCTGGTGATGCTGCCCTCGTCGGCCACCGCGAGGAGAACGCGAAGGTGTCTCACCTCAAGATCCACCCCGGTGTCGACCACGGCCCCGCCTTGGGACAGTCAGCCCGCGGTGACGGTGACGTCGTCGAGGACGAACGACGTGCGCAGGTAGCTGTCCTCAAGCCCGGTGAAGGTGATCGGCACCGACTGGCCCGCGAACGCGGTCAGGTCGTAGCTGAACTGCCGATACCCGGTGGCCGCGTTGACGTTCGAGAAGGTGACCAGCGTCTTGCCGCCCGCCGTGGCGGTGAACCGGTCCCAGACCCGGGCGTCGCGTTCGGCGGTGTCGATGTGCAGCCAGAACGACAACTGGTAACTGCCGCACCCGGTCGGCACGGCCACGGTCTGGGTCACGGAGGTGGTGTTCGCCCGGCCCTTGCCGCCGAGCAACGCGCTCCACGTGCCGGTGTGGGCGGGTTGCCCGGCGCCCGCGTGCTGGCCGATGACCCCCGAGGTCGCCGTCCAGCCGGTCGCACCGGACTCGAAGCTCGGGTTCAGCACCTTCTGGCCGACCTGGCAGCCGCCGGTGACGGTCCAGGTGAACGAGACCTGGGCGGTGGCTCCGGCGTTGTCGCGCACGGAAACCACGACGGTCGACGTCCCTGCCGCGGTCGGGATGCCGGACAGGGTCACGACATCGCCGCTGGCGGCAGCGGTGATCCCGGCGGGCAGGCCGGTGGTCGTCCACGTGTAGGGCGCGGCGCCGCCGGTGGCGACGACCTTGACTCCGGCCTCCTCCCCCACCTTGGCGTTCTGGTCGCCCGGGTTGGCGATGTCCAGGTCACTGGCCTCGGCGATCGTCCAGGTGAAGTCCGCCGATGCCTTGGTACCAGCGGCATCCGTGACAGTCACCGTGACTGTGTTCCTACCCGGGCCGGTCGGGGTCCCGGTCAGGGTCGCCCCGGAAACCGCTATCCCGTCGGGCAATCCGGTCGCGGTCCAGGTGTACGGGGTGGTGCCGCCGTTGGCCCGCAACGTGATCGTGACGGCGCGGCCGACCGGGCTGGTCTGGTCACCGGGGCTGGTGACGGCAAGCGGTTGCGGAGTAGCGGCGGCGTGCAGGAGCCGGTTCGGCGATCCGGCACCGGGGTTGGTGACCTTGTCCGGCGTGACCGCGGCGACCACGCCCGCGTGGACCTGCGCCGGGGTGTCGGCGGGGTGGGCGCTCAACCACAGCGCGGCGACACCGGCGGTGTGCGGGGACGCCATGGAGGTGCCGCTCGCGGTGTAGGTGGCGTTGTCGTTGTCCTTCCAGGCCGACAGGATGCCCACGCCGGGGGCGAACAGGTCCGTGCAGGGGCCGAAGTTGGAGAAGGTCGGCTTGGTGTCGGTCTTGTCGACGGCGTTGGCGGTGATCGCCTCGGTGACCCGGGCGGGCGAGGAGTTGCAGGCGTCCTTGCCGTCGTTGGCGGAGGCCACCGCGAACACGACCCCGGACGCGATGGACTTGCGCACGGCGGCGTCCATGGCGGGGTCGGCGGAACTGGTCAGGCTCATGTTCGCCACGGCGGGCTTGACCGCGTTCTTCGTGACCCAGTCGATACCGCTGATCACGGCGCTGTTGGAGCCCGAACCCGCGCAGTTCAACGCCTTGACGGCGACGATCTTCGCGGCCTTGGCGACCCCGTACTCGCGGCCGCCGATGATGCCGCCGACGTGGGTGCCGTGGCCGTGGCAGTCGGTGTTGTTGGTGTCGATAGTGTTGGTGCCCCAGCTCGCCCGGCCCTCGAACGTGCTGTGCGTGGTGCGGATGCCGGTGTCGATGACGTAGGTGGTGACGCCCTCGCCGGTGCTGCCGTAGCCGAACTTGGCGTCCAGCGGCAAATCCCGTTGGTCGATCCGGTCGAGCCCCCAGTTCGGCGGGTTCGGCTGCTCACCCGCGATCCTGGCGACGGCGTCTTGCACCACCATCTCGACCGCCGGGTCCGCGGCGAGCCTGCGGGCCGCGCGGGCGTCCATCTTCGCGGCGTAGCCGGTCAGGGCGTGTTCCCACTTGGCTGTCACCGTGCCGCCGTACTCGCTGGCCAAGCGGTCGGCCACCGGCTGCTTGGTGACCACGATGTAGCTGCCCGCGATCGCGTCCGGCCGGTCGGCGCCGATCACCACGCCTTGGGCGGCGGCCGCGGGTAGCGCGCCGCCGAAGGCCATCCCGACCGCGAGCACCACGTGCCACGTCCGATGTCGTCTCACTTCTCACTCCTTCACGCAGGGTCCGCCTCGTCCGGGAACGCGGCGGTAGCAGGAAGGGCGACAGTGCCGGGGAATTCGCGCCGGGCACAGGGGTGACGGCCGGGGAACAGCCGTTCAGAACAGCGAGATCCACTGGGTGTTCCACGTCGGACGGCCGCCGGGAGCGGCTGATGGTCCATAGTGGAACGCGGTCATCACATCGTACTATGGCGCGGCTGAATTCACTGCCTGGCCAGTGAATCCTATCGCTTCCCGGTTAACGCGTTGATGGGAACAGACCGACATCGATACGCTCCCGGCCCTGTGGCGAAGATGCACGCGGGCGAGGTGGACGTCGACGACGGGCTCGTGCGGCGGCGGCTCAGCGACCAGTTCCCCGAGTGGGCCGATCTGCCGGTGCGGCGGCTGGTCTCCGGCGGGACGTCCAACGCGATCTTCCGGGTGGGCGACGACCTGACCGTCAGACTGCCGCTCACCGGAGGTGGTCCCGAGAGCGAGACCCGGTGGTTGACCGCGCTGGCGCCGTTGCTGCCCACCACGATCCCGACCGTCATGGGACTGGGTGAGCCTGGCGCGGGCTATCCGTGGCCGTGGTCGGTGCACCGCTGGATCCCGGGTGACGTCCTGGTCGAAGGGCACGAGCGCGAGGACCTGGCGCGCGACCTGGCCGAGTTCGTCACCGCGATGCGCGCGGTCGGGCTCGATGGTGGACCACCCGCGCACCGCGGCAGCAGTCCGCTGGCCGAGGCCGACGCGGCGACCCGGGCCGCCATCGAGGCTTTGCGCCAGACCGACGAACCGTTCGACGCCGAGGTCACCATCGCCGCCTGGGAGGCCGCTCTCGCCGTTCCGCCCTGGTCAGGGCCGCTCTGCTGGACGCACTGCGACCTCATGCCCAGCAACCTCCTCGGCGCAGGGGGTCGGCTCGCGGCGGTCATCGACTTCGGCACCGCCGGGCTCGGGGACCCTGCCACCGACCTGATCCCCGCGTGGAACCTGCTGACCGGGTCCGCCCGCGGGGTGTTCCGCGACCACACCGGCGTCAACGAGCACATGTGGCGGCGGGGCCGGGGCTGGGCGTTGTCGATGGCGCTCATCCACCTGCCGTACTACCGGCACACGAACCCGGTCATCTCGGCCAACGCCCGCTTCGTCCTCCGCCAAGTCCTCGCCGACGGGGTGTGACATCCCGGCCGCACCGGACATAGGCCTGGGTAGCGGCAGAGAGGCGGGCTCGTGACCGAGCGACAGGAGCGGTTCAGATGGCTGTACCGCGAGCACCACGGCGAGGTGCACAGGTACGTCGCGCGTCGATTGGCCCGTGCGGCCGACGTCGACGACGTGGTGGCCGAGGTGTTCACCGTCATGTGGCGCCGGATCAACGACGTCCCGGTAGCGCCAGAGGCACTGCCTTGGCTCTATGGCGTCGCCCGGCGGGTCCTGGCCAACGAGTTCCGACGGTTGGAACGGCGGGCCACGGTGGTCGACGACGCCGCGCTCGACGAGGCGGTGGAGTCCGATCACGCCGATGACGTGCTGGACCGGCTCGTCGCGATCGCGGCGTTCGCCACCCTCGGCGCGGACGACCGGGAGGTGCTGCGGCTCGTGGCCTGGGAGAACCTGTCCAGCACCCAGGTCGCGGTGGTCCTGGGGTGCCTGCGCACAACCGCCGCGATGCGGGTCCGCCGAGCCCGCCGCCGACTGCTCGCCGCCATGGCCGTGGTCGACCGCCCACACGACGGGTCCCAGCGAGTCGGGATGAAGGGAGCGCGCTGATGCGTGCCGAGCAGGACATCCGCCGGTTGCTGGCCGCCGCCGACCCGGTGCGGGACCACCCGGTGCCCCCGGTCCCCGTCTTCGACCCGCCCGCACCGGTGCACCGACGCCGACGGGTGCTGGTCGCCGCCGCCTTGGTCGCCGTGGTCGCAGCCGGAGCCGCCGTGTGGACCGTGGCCAGGCCGAACGCACCGCGCGGGGCGGCGGCGACTCCCCCACTGCTGTCCATCACCGCGGCGACCGACACCCGTCCCGCACCGGTGTTGCTGGAGGAGATCGCCGCGCGTGCGCAGCGCTCCGGTGTGCCGACCGGGCGGCCCGGTGGCACGGAGCACTTCCAGATGCAGGCCTGGTACCTGCACGCCCAGGTCCAGCGCGGCGACACGCGGTCGGTGTTGCAGGCCACCTACACAGAACTGTGGTGGAACGCCGACGGGTCCGGCCGGATCGACACCCGGGACTCGCCGCCGCAGTTCCAGTCCGAGGCCGACCAGCGGGCCTGGGCGTCGGAAACCGACGGCGAAGGCGACAGTTCGTCCTTCGAGCCGCACGAACGGACCCGCATGTGGCCGGACCGCCCGCCGACCGACCCCGCCGAGCTGGCGTTGTGGCTGGAAATCAACCACCCCAGGGCGAACGGGCCGACCGAGGTCATCGCGTCCATCACCGACCTGGTGCGCCAACGGGTGTTGACCGCTGATGAGCGCGCCGCCGTCCTGCGGGTGCTGGCCACCGTCCCCGGGCTGCGCCACGACGGCACCACGCACGACCGCACCGGACGTCCAGGGATGGTGTTCTCCCTGGACTCCAACGGTCACGGGCTGCCGACGCGCTACAGCCTGGTCATCGACCCTGGTACGGGCCTCATCCTCGCCCGCGAGGAAGTGCTCACCAAGGATCCGGGTGCGCTCGGCGTCACCATCCCGGCTGTCATCACGTCTGAGGTGTATGTGCGTCAGGACTTCCAGGGCACGCCGTGAACCGTGCCGGGACCGCCGCGATTCACCTGGCACGGGGATGGCAGGGAGGTCCGCGAGAACGTGTGAGTGACTGGGTGACGGAACGGGGGTGGGCGGCGGTTTCGGCTGCCTGAGTGGGGGTCGCTGAGTGGTCGGCAACAGCGCCCGTTCGGCAGCGCGGAGTGTCGTCTGAGGCGTGCATCCGGTTCGCACCCGAGCGCGCACCCGACCCGCTCTCGCCGGGCTCGAACCTTGTGTCATCCAGCCAGGACGACCAGGGAGATCCCCGATGCGCCGCTCGCTCACCACCCTCGCCGCCACCGCCCTGGCCGCCACCGCGGTCGTCATCGCGGGCCAGCCGGTCACCACGACCGCCGCCGCGAACGACGAGGTCTTCCTGGTCGCGGAGGCGTTCACCTACGACGAGGGCGACGCGGTCACCGCCGCCGCCACCGCCGCCTCGGCCGCCGGCGCCTGCGAGGACACCACCTACGCGCTGAAGACCTGGAAGGTCGGCACCCTGAACTGGATGTACAACGGCCAGGGCGTCCCCGCCAACATCGCCTCCACCGCTCTCGCCTCGATCACCACCTCCACCAACACCGTCGCCAAGGGCACCAACCGCTGCGGCCTCGCCCCCCTCACCACCTCCACCTACAACTACGCCGGCACCACCACCCTCAAGCCCCAGGTGTCATCGACCGCCACCTGCACCGGCAACGACAACAAGTCCGTCACCGGCTGGGGCGCTCTCCCCACCAAGGTCCTCGCCTACACCTGCACCTACTACAACGCCAAGGGCGTCGTCATCGCCTCCGACACCCTCATCGACAACGTCGCCTACACCTGGTTCACCACCAAGCCCGCCAACTGCACCGGCGCCCAGTACGACCTCGAGACCACCCTCACCCACGAGCGCCTCCACACCGCCGGCCTCGGCCACGTCGACCAGACCAACAACGCCACCCAGACCATGACCCCCGCCAGCTCCCCCTGCGACACCTCCCGCCGCCTCCTCGGCGCCGGTGACTACGCCGGCCTCAAGGCCCTCGCCAGCAAGTAGTCCCCTCCCCTGGCTCAGGCCCTCTCCCCCCGCTCCCGGGGAGAGGGCCTTTCGCCGTTGGCGGTCATGTTCAGCTCTCGAAGGAGCTCGGCGTCCTTCGAGCTCAAGCCGGTGGCGCTCTTGCGGTCGCCGCGACTTTCCGCCTCCAGGTGCAGTTCGCGATGCCGCGCCCGTGCTCGTACCGTTCCCACACCCTAGCGACCCAAAGCCCATTATCTATATAGCTAATGGTGGATATCAGGAGCATGCTAGCGGAGTCATCGGCGGCAGAGAGCGGTTGGCAGCGGCCAGCGGGGTTGACACCGCGGCCGACAGCGCCCAGCCGACCCACGAACAGTCCGGCGTGGACCGATACGCGACGGCGAGCGGCAGCTTGCCCGGAAGGCGGGATTGGCTGTTCCGGGCCCGCAGCCCGCTGGTGATCACTACGCTTCCCCTGGCGGTGGTGGGGAGGGGTGGGCGGATGATCTGGTCGTGGCTGGTGTTGTTCGTGGCGGCCATGGCGGCGCCGGTGTGGGTGGTGGTGCGGGACTACCGGCGGGCGCGGGACGCGAGCCTGGTGGCTGGGTTCGCCGGGGATCTGGTGGACGTGGCCCTGTTGCGCGGTGGGGTGGCTCGGGTGGCAGACGCGGTGGTGGTGGACCTGGTTGATCGTGGGGCGCTCACCGTCACCGACACGAACTGCCTGGTGCCCGGGGTCGAGCCTGCGGCGACGACGCCGATGGAGCAGGTGATCCTTGACTTCGCCTGCTCTCGGACCGTTCGCCTGCGGGCCGTCAGGGACGAGGTGGCCGACAAGTGCGCGGATGAGTTCAAGAAGCGCACCACCAGGCTGCGGCGCAAGGGGCTGCTCGTGGCCGAGTCCGGGAGCGGGCTCGCCTTCCTGATCCTGCACAGCTTCCTCGTGTACACCTCCGGCGCGCAGTTCATGTACTGGATCGACGGGATCTTCGTGGCCGAGCCGCTCTGGCTGTGGGACGGTCCCACCGGCCGCGCCTGGGTGTTGCTGCTCGTCCTGTGGGCGGTCCCGTTCGCGGTGGTCACCTGGCACCGGGGTTTCCTCCGCGAGGACATCCGCACCCCGCTCGGTCGCGCGATCATCGACCGCCTGGTCCGCACCGCCCCCGAGTCGCTGGGCACCTGGGTCGCCGTGCACGGCCTCGCCACCACCGATCCCGACCCCGACGACCCCCGCCCGCTCATCCTCGGCGACCTCGAACCCGCCTAGCCGCGCAGAACATCCAAGAGTCCATAAAGGACCTACAGGGTGCGCCCCGGCCTGATGGGCTTGTTAGTAGATCCTGGAAGTGTTGTCGGCGGGGAAACAAGCCCGCGGCAGCCACCGCGGGCGCGACCAGCCCGCCGGGACGCGGCGGGGAGTCCGGCTACAACCCTCGGGGGCGGGCGCCGTGAACGCGAGTGCGAAGACGCGGTGGGAAGCCGTGTGCGATCGGGACGAGCAGGCGGACGGGCGGTTCTTCTACTCCGTGCGCACCACCGGCGTCTACAACCGGCCGTCGTGCCCGGCCCGGTCGGCGCGGCGGGAGAACGTGGAGTTCTTCGCCACCGCCGCGGCGGCGGAGGCGCGGGGCTACCGGCCGTGCAAGCGGTGCGCGCCGGATCGGCCCACGGCGCACGAACGGCACGTGGCCGCGGCGGCGCGGGCGTGCCGGATCGTCGACGAGCGGGGTGAGCGGGCGCCGAACCTCGACGACCTCGCCGCCGCCGTGGGGTTCAGCAGGTTCCACTTCCACCGGGTGTTCAAGGCGGTGGTGGGCATCACCCCGCACGCCTACCTGTCCGCGCGGCGGGCGCAGCGGGTGCGCGACGTGCTGACCGAGGCGGACAGCGTCACGTCCGCCATCTACGACGCGGGCTTCAACTCGAACGGGCACTTCTACGCGACCGCGCCGCTGATGCTGGGCATGACCCCGACGAGTTTCCGCGCGGGCGGCGCGGGGCAGACGATCCGCTACCTCGTGGGGTCGTGGGGTGAGAGCGCGGCACTGGTGGCGGTGGCCGAACGAGGGGTGTGCGACGTGCTGGTCGGCCCGGACCCCCGAGTTCTGCCCGGACGCCTGCGAGAGCGGTTCCCCATGGCCAGAACCACTCCTGCGGCAGGCGACCTCGCGGCGGCGGTGCGAGCGGCCCTCGACGCCGCCACAGCGCCGGTGATCGGCGCGGACCTGCCGCCGGGGGTGGCGCTGACCGTGCTGCGCGAACAGGTCACCGAAGCGCTGCCCGACGCGACGTCGGTCGACCTGCCATCCGACCGCCTCGCCTGACCGCCGACCACAACCCCACCAACGGGAACCTACGCCGTCGCACTGTCCACATCGGAGACAGGCGCACGGATCGGGAGGACACGCCATGACCACAGTGGACCCAGCGCGCGCCGTAGTCGACGTCATCACCGGGACCTGGCGCACGCAGGCCCTCTACGCGGCGGTGAAACTGCGCCTGCCCGACCACATCGCCGCCGGGTGCGGCACCGGCGAGCGCCTGGCCGCCGCCGCCGAGGTCGGACCGGACGCCGTCGTCCGGCTGATGCGGCTGCTGACCGCCATCGGCGTGTTCGGCGGGGACGACACCACCGGCTACACCCTGACCCCGGTGTCGGACCTGCTGCGCGACGGTGTCCCCGGCTCCATGCGGGACATGTGCCTGCTCTACGGCGAGGAGTTCCACGAGGCGTGGGGGGCGACCGTGCCCGCGCTGCGCACCGGGCGGTCCGGGTTCGAGGACGCGTTCGGCCGCACGCTGCACCAGTACCTGGCCGACGAGCCCGACGCCGGGCCCCGGTTCCTGCGCGCGATGAACGCGGGCGGCTCGTTCTTCGCCGAGGTGGCCAACGGGCACGACTTCGGCACCGGCACGGTCGTCGACGTCGCGGGCGGCAGCGGCATGCTACTCTCCAGCATCCTGCTGGCGCACCAGGGGGCGCACGGCGTGCTGTTCGACCGCGAGCACATGGTCCAGGTCGCCAAGGAGCACCTCACCACCACCGTCGCCGGGGACCGGTTCGACGTGGTGTCCGGCGACTTCTTCGAGTCGGTGCCCACCGGCGCGGACACCTACGTGCTGTCGCGGATCCTGCAGGACTGGGACGACCGCCGGTGCGTCGACCTGCTCACCACGGTCCGGCGGGCGATGCGCGCGGAGTCGGCGCGGCTGCTGGTGGTGGAGCGGGTCGTCGACGAGGACGGCGCGAGGCTGCTCCCGCTGCTGTTCGACCTGCACCTGATGGTCATGGCGGGCGGCAGGGAGCGCACCATGGCGGGCTACCGGTCGCTGCTGGCCGCGGCAGGCCTGCGGCTGGAGTCGGTGCGGGACCTGGCGCTGGAGACCAGCCTGCTCGTGGCCCGGCCGGTGTGATGGCGGCGCCGACGCGCACCCCGGTCGTGGTGGTCGGTGGCGGCCCGGTCGGGCTGGTGCTGGCGCTGCTGCTCGACCACCACGGCGTGGCGTGCACGGTCGTCAACGACGGCGACGGGCCCACCACGACACCGCGGGGCAGCACCCACGGGGCGCGGACGATGGAGCACTACCGGCGGCTGGGCCTGGCGGAGGCGGTCCGGCGGCTCGGCCTGCCCGCCGACCACCCGACTGACGTCGTCTACCACACCCGCTACACCGGGTTCGAGCTCGCGCGGCTGCGGATGCCCTCGGCGCTGGACAAGCGCGCCGCCGTGCGGGACGCGCCCGCCACCGACCAGGTGCCGGAGCCGCTGCACCGGGCCAACCAGCGCTACGTCGAGCGGCTGCTGTTCGCCGCGGCGGGCGCCCGGCCGGGGATCACCCTGCGGTTCGGCCACCGGGCGACCGGGCTGGCGCAGGACGCGGACGGCGTCACCACGCACACCGACGGCGGGGACCTGCGCTCGGCGTACGTGGTCGGCTGCGACGGCGGGCAGGGCGTGGTGCGGGCCGCGCTGGGCGTGCGCTACCGGGGCAGCGGGGCGGTGGACCAGGCGATCCTCGGGCGCCGGGCGGTGGCGGCGCACCTGCGGGTGCCGGGGTTGGCCGCGGTGTTCGCCCGCGCGGGCGCCGGGTGGAGCCACTGGTCGCTCAACCACGAGGTCGTCACCAACCTGATCTCGCTCGACGGCGCGGCCGAGTTCTTCCTGCTCACCAGCTCCACCGACCGCGACGGCGTCCCCGGGCTGGTGCGGCGGGCGGCGGGCGCGCCGGTGCGCGTCGATGTCCTGGGTACCCGGGAGTGGACGCCGGGCCAGGCGCTGGTGGCGGAGCGGTTCAGCGACCGCAGGGTGCTGCTGGCAGGCGACGCCGCGCACCTGTTCACCCCGACCGGCGGGTTCGGGATGAACACCGGCGTCGACGACGCGGCGAACCTGGCCTGGAAGCTGGCCGCGGCCGTCGCGGGGTGGGCCGGGCCCGGGCTGGTGGACAGCTACGCCGCCGAACGGGTCCCGATCGCGGTGCGCAACACGGCCGCGGCGCGGGCGCTCAACAAGAACCTGGCCGATGTCCGGCCTTGTACGGAAATGGAACTGGACACCGAGTCGGGCCGCCGGGAACGCGCCAGGATCGGGCATCAGCTCGCGGATTTCGGTGAGCAGTTCGCGTCCATCGGTGTCCAGCTCGGCGCCCGCTACGACGGTTCCCCGATCGTCGCCGAGGACGGCACCCCACCGCCGGACTCCGCCGTCGACTACACCCCGTCGAGTGTCCCAGGTGGACGTGCGCCGCACGCGTGGTTGCGCGCGGGCCACGGGCCGGGAGACTCGCTATTCGACCACTTCGGACCAGGTTTCACCTTGCTGCTACTGGGTTCCACGCCACACACGGGCGCGGGTCTGCGCGCCGCGGCTACCGCGCTCGGCGTGCCGCTGGAGGTGGTGGAGGTGCCCGACCCGCACGTGCGGGACGCGTACTGCCGCGACCTCGTGCTGATCCGACCGGACCAGCACGTCGCGTGGCGCGGTAATCGCGAACCCGCCGATCCGCACGCCGTTCTCGCCCGCGCGGTCGGGCACGGGGAATAGCCGAGCAACATTCAGAGCGGCCCCGGCAGGTCGCGCCGATAACGTGATAGCCATCAGCGACCCGACTCCGCGGAGGTCGATTCCATGTCGGTCGACGAAACCGTTCCCGTGTTGATCGTCGGTGGCGGCGGCTCCGGTCTGCTCGCCTCCGTCGTGCTCGCCGACCTGGGGGTCGAGTCGCTGCTGGTGGAGCGGCACCCGTCGACCTCGCGGCACCCCAAGGCGCACATCCTCAACGCGCGGACCATGGAGGTGCTGGCCAAGCACGGCCTGGCCGACGAGGTGTACGCGGCGGGGTCCCCGCCGGAGCGGTCCTCGGCGATGGTGTGGCTGACCAGCCTCGGCGGCGACGAGCCGTTCGACCGCAAGGTGCTGCACCGGGTCGACGCCTACGGCGGGGGCGCGCTGCGCGAGCGGTACGCCGCCGCGTCGGCCTACCGGCACGGCAACCTGGGCCAGCTGTGGCTGGAGCCGCTGCTGCGGCGCCACGCCGAGGAGCGCACCCCGGGCGGCGTGCGGTTCCACCACGAGCTGCTCGACCTCACCCAGGACGAGGCATGGGTGACAGCGCGGATCCGGGACCGCGACACCGGCCGCGTGTACACCGTGCGCGCGCTCTACGTGATCGGCGCGGACGGCGGCAAGACCGTCGGCGCGGCGCTCGGGGTGCGGATGGCGGGCACGCCGACCTTCTCCGAGTGGATCAACCTGCACGTCCGGTCCGACTTCTCCGCGTTCCTCGACCACGACGACGCGGTGGTCAACCGGGTCTCCGCGCTGACCGGGGACGGCCGGTTCGAGCACTGCGGCGTGGTGCCGATGGGGCCGGACAGCTGGGGCAGGTCGTCGCGGGAGTGGACGCTCATGGTGACCCGCTCCCCCGGCGAGGCCGCCGCGCTGGACGACGACGCGGTGGTCGCCGGGGTGCGCTCGACGCTGAAGCTGCCCGCCGACCACCCGATGGAGGTCGTGTCGATCAGCCGGTGGCCGGTCGAGGGCACGGTCGCGGACCGGTTCCGCGTCGGACGGGTGTTCCTTGTCGGCGACGCCGCGCACCGGCACCCGCCCTCGGGCGCGCTCGGCCTCAACACCGGGATGCAGGACGCGCACAACCTGGCCTGGAAGCTGGCCGCGGTGCTGGCGGGCACCGCGGGCCCAGCGCTGCTGCGCAGCTACGAGGCAGAACGGCGGCCGGTGGCCGAGCGGGTGGTGCGGCGCGCGCTGTACTCGGCGTTCAACCAGATCAGCATGACCGCCGGGACCGGGGTGAGCCCGGTGGGCAGCCCCGCGTGGAACCGCGCGCAGCTCACTGCCCTGTTCGCCGACACGGAGGACGGCGAGACCAGGCGCGCGATCCTCGGCGAGTACTTCGCCACCAACCGCATCACCACCGAGCACCTGGGCCTGGAACTCGGCTACGACTACGCGGACTCGCCGTGCGTGTTGCCCGACGGCAGCGCTCCCCCGCCGCGCGACCCGCTGGGCGTCGACCACCACCCGAGCGCCCGCCCCGGGCACCGGCTGCCGCACGCCTGGCTGCGGCTGGGCGACGAGCGGGTGCACACCCACCACCTGGTGCGGCCCGGCCGGTTCCTGCTGCTGGCGGGCGCGGCGGGCCAGGGCTGGGTCGAGGCGGCGACCGCGGCGGGCATCGACGCCTACCGGGTCGGCCCCCAACCACCCAGCCCCACGCCACCCGCCGAACCACCCGGCAGCACGCCACCCGCCCACGGCGGCGACTGGTCCCGGCTGCGCGGCCACGACGACGACGGCGCGGTGCTGGTGCGCCCGGACGGCGTCATCGCCGCCAGGGCCCACCGGGCCGACGCGCGGGAGGGCAAGAGCCAATGGCTGGACCGCGCGCTGAGGGTCGCGACCGGCCGGACCGAACCGACAACTCCAACCCCCGAGGAGGGACAACAGCGATGACCACCCGCGACACCCAGCACCGTACCGACCAGGACACCCGAGTCACCCAGAACACCGAAGCTGTCTGGAACACCGAAACCGAGAAGGTGCTGACCAAGCTCAAGGAGTACGCGCTCGGCCCGATGCGGTTCATGAACCTGCTCAGCTGCTTCGAGCTCGGCATCGTCGACGTGCTGCGCGCCGAGGGGCCGCGCACCGCGGTCGAGATCGCCGAGCGGGTCGGTGGCGCTCCCGCCGCCATCGAGCAACTGCTGCTGCTCCCGGTCAAGGACGAGTTCCTGAGCCAGGACGAGCGGGGCCGCTACGAGCTGGCCGGGTTGGCCCACCCGAGCGCGGCGGATCTGGGCCGGGTGCTGCCCTGGATGGACATGATCAAGGTGATCTGCCTGCGGCAGCTGTACTGGCTGACCGACAGCGTGCGCACCGGGACCGTCGTCGGCCTCAAGGAGCTCTACGGGCACGAGGGCACGCTGTACTCGGCGACCGCCGCCAACGACGACCTACGGGCGTCGTGGAGCGCGATGATGGACTCGGTCACCGACTACATCGACGGCTGGTTCTTCGCGAACCTGCAGGTCCGGCCGGGTGCCCGGATCCTGGACCTGGCGGGCAACACCGGGCTCGGCGCGGTGCTGACCCGCAAGTACAAGGCCGAGGCCGACCCGGCGGTGGTGTGCTTCGACTTCCCGGAGAAGGAGGCCGCCGCGCTGGCCACCTTCGCCGCGCACGGCGAGTCCGAGCGCTGCGGGTTCATCGGCGGCGACGTCTTCGACGGCGTGCCCGAGGGCTTCGACCTGGTGCTGATCAAGCACTTCCTGGACATGTTCGACAAGGACAACGTGCTCAGGATCCTGCGCAACGTGCACGCCGCGCTCGAGCCGGGCGGTGAGGTGTGCGTGCTGGTGCCCAGCCACCCCGAGCACCTGGCCGACACCAGCTCGGTGGACTTCTTCCCGGCCTACTTCCTCGGCTGCACGATGGGCGAGGGCGGGCCGCAGAAGGTGTCGACCTACGCCGCGTGGGCGCGGGAGGCCGGGTTCGAGGTCACCACCGCGATCTCCCAGGACGTGGCGAGCATGCCGCCGGACATGGTGCCGATGCACGGGATCATCGTCGGCCGCAAGAACTAGGCCGCTACCACCCGACACCGACGAGGAGGGGTCGTGCACCTGTTCGGCACGCACAGATCGGCGCTCGCCCGGCTGCGGTTGGCCCGCCGCGCGGACCTCGGGGCGGGCAACTTCTTCTGGCACACCTGCGCGGTGGCGACCGACCTGGACCGCCCGCTGCTGTACCGGCGCGAGTCCACCGGGCTGACCGGGCACTCCCTGGCCGAGTTGCGCGACCGGGTGCTGCGGTACGCGAACTGGTACCGCGCCAACGGTGTCCGACCGGGCACGCGAGTGGGCGTCCACACCGTCGACGGGCTGGCCGGGTTGCTGCACCACGTCGCCATCACCAGTCTCGGCGGCGCGACGGTGCTGACCAACCCGAACATGGCCGCGGCGACCGCGCGGGACTACTTCCAGCGCGCCGAGACCGAGTTGCTCGTCGCCGACGCCAGGTTGATCGCCGCGACCTACCCCGACGGCGGCGGACCGCGACCGCACAGCCTGTCCACAGTGGAGCAAGAGGCGGTGGACACCGGGCAGGCTCCCGGTCACCCGTACGCCAACCGCGACGACGACGTGATCCTGGTGTCGCACTCCTCGGGGACGACCGGGATCCCCAAGCCCGCCACCTTCGCGCACCGCTCGTTCGCCGCGGGCAAGAAGGAGCGGTTGTGGAACTTCCCGTCCGCGCGGTCGGACCGGATGCTCACCGCCCTACCGCAGAGCCACTCCTCCGGCATCAGCTACCTGTCGTTGGCGATCATGCTGGGCCTGCCGACGCTGCTGGTCGACGACCAGTCCGGCGCGGCGGTGGCCGAGGCGATGAACGCCTTCGAGCCCACCGTGGTGCTCGGGTTCCCGATCACGTTGGCCGACCTGCCGATCGGGGCGCTGACCGAGCGGGCCCGCTCGGGGGTGCACACCTGGATGGGCATGGGGGACGCCTCGCACGAGCGGCACATCCGGCCCCTGGTGCGGATCGGCCGCACGAGGGCGCGCGGCGGCTGGACGACCGGGTCGACCTATGTGGACGGTCTGGGGTCGTCGGAGATGGGCATGGTGCTGTTCAAGGTGCCGCACACCGCCGACAGCGACAACTACGGCCGGTTGATCGGCAGGCCGGTCGCCGTGGTCGAGTCCGCCGCGGCGCTCGACCCGACCGGGCGCGAGGTACCCACCGGCGCGGCGGGCCTGCTCGGCGTGCGGACCCCCAGCGCCACCCCCGGGTACGACAACGACCCGGAACTGACCGAGCGCGCCACCCTCAACGGCTACTTCCTCACCGGGGACGTGGTCAGCCAGGACGCCGAGGGCAACTTCTACCACCTCGACCGCACCCCGGACGTGATCACGACGGCCGCGGGCGCGGTGCACAGCCTGCCGGTGGAGGAGGTCGTGCTCACCGAGACCGGCGCGTTCGACGCGGCCGTGGTCGCCGCGGACGACCCGGCGGGCCAGGCCTCGCTGCCGGTGGCGGTGGTGCTGTTCAACGACGGCACACCGGTCGACCCGGACGAGCTGTTGCGGCGCTGCAACACGGCGCTGGAGCGGGCAGGCCTGGCGCCCCTGGCAGCCCTCGTGGTCGCGGCGGACCGAGCGGGCCTCCCGGTCGGCGTGACCGGCAAGGTGCTCAAACGGGTCCTGCGCGAGACGCACCGGGACCTGTTGCGGGGCAAGCCTCCCGCCGACGTCGCCCACTCGCGTACCCGGTCACCCGAAGACGAGCCAGGAGGAGTCACCGCATGGCGGCACTGACACCGACACCGGCGCTGACCGGCAAGGCGCTGCGCCTGGCCCGGTTGTCGCGCCCGAACGACGGGCGGTTCCTGTTCGTCCCGCTCGACCACTCCGTCTCCGACGGGCCCATCGGCACCGCGGCCGACTTCGCCGGGCTGGTCGGCGAGATCGTCGCGGGCGGGGCGGACGCGGTGGTGGTGCACAAGGGGCGGGCCAGGATGATCCCGGTCGACCTGCTCGCCGGGTGCGGGCTGGTCGTGCACCTGAGCGCGAGCACCGCCCAGGCGCCCGACGCCGACGCCAAGGTGCTCGTCGGCGACGTGGCCGAGGCGGTCCGGCTCGGCGCGGACGCGGTGAGCGTGCACGTGAACATCGGCTCCGACACCGAGGCCGCGCAACTGGCCGACCTGGGCACCGTCGCCGCCGAGTGCGACCGCTGGGGCATGCCGCTGATGGCCATGGTCTACCCGCGCGGGCCGCGGGTGGCCGACCCGAGCGTGCCCGACCTGCTCGCGCACGCCGCCGGGGTGGCCGCCGACCTGGGCGCCGACCTGGTGAAGACGGTCATGGCGCGCCCGGCGGAGCGGATGGCCGACGTGGTCGCCAGCTGCCCGCTGCCGATCGTGGTCGCGGGCGGGGCAGGCGAGCAGGACGCGGCCCGGCTCGCGGCCGCGGTCATGTCCACCGGGTGCGCCGGGCTCGCCGTCGGCAGGCGCGTGTTCACCAGCCCGACCCCGCGGCGCACCGTGCGCGAGCTGGCCGCCGCCGTGCACGGCGGGGTGTTCCCGCCGCGGCAGTCCGAAGCAGATCCCCGCAACCGATTGGCAGAGGTGCTGTGAAACTCGCATGGATCGACCTGCGCACCGTCGCGGCCGAGCAGCGCGCGGCGGTGGTCGACGCCGCACTGCACGCCAGGGTCGACGCGATCGTCGACGACGACCCGACCACCCTGGCCGCGCTGCCCAACACCGTCCGGCGGGTGCTCGTCGGCGAGCACCCCGGCGACACCGGTGACCTGCTGCGGCTGCGGCAGGTCACCGACACCGACCAGATCTCCGCCATCGGCGCCGACGGTGCCGCGCTGGTGGACGTGGTCGACGACCGGACGCTGCGGCTGGCCTGCGACACCGCCCGCGGCGCCGGGCACACCGTCGTCCGCTTCCGCGACCCGACCAAGATCCCGCTGGAGATCGTCATCGCCGCCGCGGACACCGCCGGGGGCGACCTCATCTGCCAGGCGGACGACCTGACCGAGGCGGGCGTCATCGTCGACGTCCTGGAGAAGGGCTCCGAGGGGGTGCTGCTCGCGCCGCGCTCGGCCGACGACGTGTTCGCCCTGGTCGACATGCTGCGGACGAGGACCCCCGACCTGGCGCTGACCAAGCTGACGGTGGACCGGATCACCCACCTCGGCCTCGGCGACCGGGTGTGCGTCGACACCTGCACGCACTTCGAGGAGGACGAGGGCATGCTGGTCGGCTCGTACGCGCACGGCTTCGTGCTGTGCTGCAGCGAGACCCACCCGCTGCCGTACATGCCGACCCGGCCGTTCCGGATCAACGCGGGCGCGCTGCACTCGTACGTGGTCGGCCAGGACAACCGCACCAACTACCTCAGCGAGCTGGCCTCCGGGCACGCCGTGCTCGCGGTCGGCGCCGACGGCAGGACCAGGCGGGTGGTGGTCGGCCGGATCAAGCTGGAGTCCCGGCCGCTGCTGGGCATCGACGCCACCGCCGAGGACGGCTCCCGGGTCAACCTGATCGTGCAGGACGACTGGCACGTGCGGGTGCTCGGCCCCGGCGGCGTGGTGCTCAACGTGACCGAGCTCGAGGCGGGCGACCAGCTGCTCGGCCACGTGGCCACCGACAAGCGGCACGTCGGCTGGCCGGTCGGCGAGTTCTGCGTGGAGAAGTGACGGGCGCGACGGACACCGGGAGGGCGCGATGCGGTCGTGGTGGGGCGCCGAGCTGATCGAGCACAACCCACCGCACGCGGTGTGGGCGCGGGGGCACCGCACGATCACCATGGGGCAGCTGCGCGCCGAGGTCGCGACCTCGGCCGCGCTGCTGCGCGCCCACGGCATCGGCGACGGCGCCACCGTCGCGCTGCACGGCGGCCCCAGCTTCACGCACCTGTGGTCGCTGCTGGCGCTGTGGTCGCTCGGCGCGCAGGTGCTGCAGTTCCCGCCGGGGATGGCGGTCGCCGACCGGCGGGCGCTGCTGCGGCTGTGCCGACCGCGGTTCCTGGTGAGCTTCGGCGGCCCACCGGGGGCCTTCGTCGACGAGTGCTCGGTGCTGGTGCGCCCGCTGCCCGACGGGATCGGCGCGCGCACCAGCCACTGCGTCGTCCAGTTCACCTCCGGCACCACGGGTCGGCCGAAGGTGGTCGGCAGGACGTCGGAGTCGCTGTTCACCGAGGTCGACCGGATGCGGGCGCTGCCGGGGATGCCGGTCGCCGGGGAACGGGTCGCGGTCCTGGAGGGGCCGTCGCGGTCGTTCGGCCTGATCGGCGGCCTGCTGCACGCGCTCGACGTCGGCGCCACCGTGCTGTTCCCGCCGCTGGGAGCGGCGACGGCGCACGTGGTGCTGGGCAACCCGGGTCACTTCGCCGCGCTCCTGGGCACCCGGCACCGTGGCGCGCTCCCCCACCTGCGGCTGGCGATCTCCAGCGGAGAACCGCTGCCGCTGGGCACCTACACGGCCTTCCTCGACCGCTTCGGCGTCCGGATCGGCCAGGCCTACGGCACCACCGAGACCGGACTGCTCGCCGCCGACCCCACCGGCGAACACGCGCCGCCCGCGGTGGGCCCGCCGGTCCCCGGGGTCCGGCTCCGGGTGTCGCGCGGCGTGCTGGAGGCGCACGTCCCGCAATCGCCGTACCTGCACCAGCCTCAGCCGTGGGCCGGTGGCTGGATGCCGACCGGGGACCTCGTGGTCACCGATCACGCCACCGGCGCCCTCCAGCTGTGCGGCCGCGACCACCACGTCGCCGTGGCGCGCCAGTTGGCCAGGGTCGGGGCGTGAGCGCTGTCGACCTGCGGTGCGCGGCAACAAACGGAGTGCCCCGGCCGGGCGGGTTCGGCGAGGCTGGGGTGAGCACCCACCGCAGAGGAGGAGACGGATGAGCGTCACCGAGGGCGAGGTCTTCCTCAACCCGCCGTGCAGGCAGCGCATCGTCGTGCGGACGCCCGCGGCGCGCACCGGCGGCGTCAGCAACCTGATGGACCTCTACGTCGGCCCCGGCGGGTTCGCCGCCGACTACCACCGGCACCCGGTCAGCGAGGAGCGGTTCACCCTGGTGCGCGGCAGGCTGCGGGTGAGCGTCGACGGGAGCGACGTCGTCCTCGCCGAACCGGGGGCGCACGTGGCGGTGCCGCCGGACACCGTGCACCGGTTCTTCAGCGCCACCGACGACGAGGAGACGTTCGCGGTGGTGGAGTTCGTCAACCGGGCCGAGCGGTTCGAGAACCTGCTGCTGCGCCAGCTCTTCGGGCTCGCCGAGGACGGGAAGGCCGACGAGCACGGCGTTCCCGGGTTGCTGCAGCGGTCGGTGACCATGCTGGAGTTCGCCGACGTGCTGCGGTTCACCAGCACACCCTGGGCGTACCAACGGCTTCTGTACGGCGCCGTCGCCCCGGTCGCGAAAGCGCTCGGCTACCGCGGCTGCGACCCCGGCTACCTCGCGCGCGCCTCCGGTGAGACCGCGGCGCTCGAGGAGCTGCCACCCGAGGTCACCCAGCACCTCACCGCTGTGTGACCCCGCGGGCCCCGGGCAACCGGAGGGCGGACGCCCCCGGTGGCTCACCGCTCGGCGGGCCTCAGGGGCCGACCCGCGCCAAGGCGGGGACGTCCAGGAGCGGGTCCCCGATCAAGATGTCGGTGTACAGCTCGGCGGTGCGGGCCTCGGGCTCCGGGTGGTCGGCCGCGAGCGCGGGCTCGGCGGAGAGCCGCCCGCGCAGGGCCGTGTAGAGCGCGATGGCGTCGGCCTGCCTGCCCGCGCGGTACAGCGCGAGCATGAGCAGCCGGATCAGCCCCTCGTCCGCCGGGTGGTCGTGGACCAGACCCGCGAGCTCCCCCAGCACCTCGCGGTGCAGGCCCAGCACCAGCTCGACCGAGATCCGCGCGGTCACCGCCTCCAACCGCAACCGCTCGGCGCGGTCGACGGCCGCTTGCAACAGGGGTCCGACCGCGACGTCCACCAGGGCCGGACCACCCCAGACCGCCAACGCGGAGCGCAACCGCCGCCCGGCGTCGGCGTGCCTGCCCTCGCTCAACCACGCCCGCGCCGAGGTCACCGCGTCGGCGAACTCGGCCAGGTCCAACTCTCCCGCGCGGGTGCGCAGGAGGTAGCCCTGGTCGGTGGTCGCGATCCGGTCGTCGCGCAACGCCCTGCGCAGCAGCATGACGTTGTTGTGCACCGCGGCGACCGCGCTGCGCGGCGGGTCGTACTCCCACAGCTCGGTCACCACGTCGCGCACCGGCACCACGTGGTTGGCGTTGACCAGCAGCAGCGCCAGCACCTGGCGCTGCTTGGGCGCCGACGGCGTCACCAGCCGCGGACCGTCGGCGACGGCGAGCGGACCGAGCACGGAGAACTTCACGGGAACCCCGTTCGACGAACACCAAAAAGGGTGGGTCGGGTATCCGCCGAATGCCGCGTCCACGGTCGGCGAACAGGCGCACGAGCGACGTTCCCCGGCCACCGGGCACCGAAACCACCGGGCGCGGAAAACGGCAGGAAGAATGTCACGAGAGGGAAAATGGGTGTCTTACCGGCGGGCCGCGAGTAGCGTTTGAGCCCGTCACCCGCTGTCGGATCCGTTCCAGTGGAACGGATCCGGCCAGCGGTGAAACCTGGGGAGGGAAGGTCGGAAACCCGCGAGCCACCAAGGGGGAAAGCGGTGCGAATGGGACTACTCGGACCACTGTACTTATGCTCCGTCGATCGCAACACCGCGCCGACGGCGCCGAAAGTGCGCCAATTGCTGGCACTGCTGATGCTGCGCTCGGACACCATGGTGCGGGTCACCGAGTGCGTCGAGGAACTGTGGGGAACCGAGTCACCCAAGCGCGCCATGTCCACCCTGCAGACCTACACCCTGCAGATCCGGCGGGCGTTCACCGCGGCCGGGTGCCCGGCAGCGCTGCTGCCCAGGACCCAGGCGTCGGCGTACCTGCTCGCCGGGCACGAGGTGGACTGGGTGCGCTTCGAGCGGCTCGCCGCCGCAGGACGGGCCGCGGCGGCCGCCCGCGACCACCGGCGCGCCGCCGACCTGCTCACCGAGGCACTGGCGCTGTGGCGCGGCCCCGCGATGGTCGACGTGCCGACCGGCCCGCTGAGCGCGGCCAGGGTGGTGGCGCTGACCGAGAGCCGCAAGGTGGTGCTCGAACAGCGCGTCGAGGCGGAACTGCGGCTCGGCCTGCACGAACGGCTGCTGCCGGAACTCGCGGACCTGACCGGGGCCAACCCCACCAACGAGAACCTGCACGCCCAGTACATGCTGGCGCTGTACCGCTGCGGGCGGCCCGAGGACGCCGAAGCGGTGTACCGGGGGCTGCGCGACCTGCTGGTCGACACGCTCGGGGTGGAACCGGTGCCGCGGCTGCGCGCGCTGTACGAGACGGTCCTCGACCGCCCGGCGGACATCCCGACGGGCGCGATCACCTCGCTGAGGCACCCCGCGGACCGCTGACGGCCGCTCACGGCCGCGTCCGCTGCCGCGACTGCCCCGACCCGCCCGCGCCGTGCGACTGACCCAGCCCACCCACACTGTGCGATTGACCCACCTCGCCCGCGCTGTGCGATTGACCCGGCCCGCCCACACTGTGCGATTGACCCGGCCCGCCCACACTGTGCGATTGACCCGGCCCGCCCACCCTCTGACGGGGCAGTCCGGCGCCGTCCTGGCCCGCAGGGCTCGACCCGTCCCGAGCCTGCCCGGCTTCCTGGGCCAGTGCGGGGCGGATCGCCAGGTAGGCCAGCACCGCCGCTGCCAGGACGGTGGCCGCGAGCAGGCCGGTGACCACGCCGAACGCGTGCACCCCGGCGTCCCGGCCGGGCGCGGGCGCGAGGTCGAGGTAGATGGTGCCGAAGACGGCCACACCGAGCGTTCCGCCGACCTGGAGCGTGGTGTTGAACAGGCCGCTGACGTCGGCGGCGTAGCGGGCGGGCGCGGTGCTGGTGATGTGGGTCAGCGTCCCGCTGAAGGCCGCGCCGTAGCCGAGGCCGCCGAGGCCGAGCAGCACGACCAGCAGCACCTGGTTGCCCGCGAACCCGGCGACCAGCGCGCCGGCCACCGCCGCGAACGCCACCGCCAGCACGACCCGGCCGACCGGGCCCGCCAACCGCCTGGTGCGCGCGGACGCGCGGCCCAGCAATGGCCCGGAGATCCCGAACGCGGCCACCCAGGCCACCAGGGAAAGCCCGGACACCAGCGCGCTCAACCCCAGCCCCTGCTGCAGGTACAGCGCGAGGGTGAACAGCAGCGCGAAGTAGGTGGCGACGGTCAGCGCCTGCGACAGCAGCGCCAGCGCGATCGGCCGGTCGGTCACCAGTTCCAGGTTGACCAGCGGGTACCCGCCCCTGGCGACCTGCCTGCGTTCCACCACGACGAACGCCGCCACCAGCACCGCGCTGAGCACCAGGCTCACCCACGTCCACGCGGGCCAGCCCAGGTCCCGGCCCATCACCAGCGGAACGACGAGCAGCAGCATGGCCGCCGACAGCGTGGCCACGCCGGGCAGGTCCAGCTTCTTGTCCGACTTGGGCGCGTCGGCGGGCACGAACTTGAGCACCAGCGCGACCAGCGCGAGTCCAACCGGGACGTTCACCAGGAACGCGGGCCGCCACGAAGTGCCCCACAGGTCGGCGGAGACGATCACGCCGCCGAGCACCTGGCCGACGACGGCGCTGGTGGACAGCACCGCGGTGTAGAGGCCCAGCGCGCGGGCCTTCGCCTTGCCGTCGAAGTGCAACTGGATGCCGATGAGCACCTGGGAGGTCAGCAACGCCGCGCCCGCACCCTGCAGGACGCGCGCGATGGTCAGCGTCAACGCCGACGGCGCCAGGCCGCACAGCGCCGAGGACGCGGTGAACAGCACCAGCCCGATCAGGTACATCCGCCGGTGACCGCGCATGTCGCCGAGCCGGGCGCTGGTCACCAGCAGCATCGCGTAGGTCAGCGTGTACCCGGAGACGATCAGCTCCAGTTCGCTGCCGGAGGCACCGAGGGTGTCCCGGATCGAGGGCGCGGCGATGTTGACGATGGCGATGTCGACGCTGCCCAGGAACATCCCGCCCAGCAGCGCGACCAGCAGCCAGGTCTGGCGGCGTCGGCTCAGTTCTGCAGGCATCCGGCCCCAACTCCTGATATGTCGGCTTTGCACACACTGCCCCCGATTCGCGGCAGTCCTTCACCAAGGAGAACACCGGCGGACCCCGGGCGGTTGCGGTTCGAGTCGTACCGGATCGTGTGCAACTGTTCCCCCGTGGCCGGTGTTTCCCTTGTGGTAAGAGCATTGTCGGACACCGGATCGACGAGTTGCCTTGCACCGCATGGGCGATTCGCGAGGTCTGGTGGCGATGTCCTGAAACCGTAAGGAGAAACCGTGACCTTGACCGGGCGGACGAGCCGGACGATCACCCGGGACGACGCGGTGCGCGTGGTCCGGGCGGCGTTGACCGAGGCGGGACGCCAGGGCGCCCGGGTGTCGGTCGTCGTCCTGGACGCCTCGGGCGCGGTGACGGCCGTGGTCCGCGACGACGGCGTGACCGAGACCGTCACCGCCATCGCGCGCGCGAAGGCCAACACCGCGCTCACACTGCGCACGGCCACCGCCGACTTCGTCCGCGCGATCAGCGCCAACACCACCCTGTTCACCGCGCTGGCCGCCCAACCGGACATCGCCCTGATGCCCGGCGGCGTCCCCCTCACCGACAGCGACGAAGTCCTCGGCGCCATCGGCGTCAGCGGCGGCCGCGGCGACCAGGACCCCACCATCGCCCTAGCCGCGGCGGCAGCACTCGGTCACTGAGGTCGTTCGCCTTGGCAGCGCTGAAATGGCCTGCTCGAGGGTCGCGTGGGCCGGTACCGTCGCGAGCATATCGAGCGACTCGGCCGATCTGTCCTCTGTGGACAAGACATCCCGGGTGGACGGCACCTCGCGGGTGGGCGGCGCCGAGGTGACCGTCCGGTGCGAGGTGGATCCCGCGTGCTCAGTGACCTTCACCGAGCGGCGGGTGGTCGCCGAGCCGTACATCGGCGACGTGGTGCGCTACGTCGTGCACGTGCGTGGTGCGGCGATGGACGCGCGGCTGCACGTGTTCCTCAGCGCAGACGGCTAGCGGGTGGGGTGCCGGTCGGAGTGGTCGTCCTGGGTGAGCTGGGTGGGGCTCAGCGCGGTGTCGTCCTCGCCCTCCTCCAGCAGCGTGGTCGCCGCGCCGACGATGCGGTGGTCGGGTTTGCCGACCACGTCGAGGTCGCGGTCGGTGTAGTCGAGTCCGGCCAGCACGCCGCGCATGGCCTCGAGCCGGGCGCGGCGCTTGTCGTTGCTCTTGACCACCGTCCACGGCGCGTGCGGGGTGTCGGTGGCGCGGAACATGGCGACCTTGGCTGCGGTGTAGTCGTCCCAGCGGTCCAGGGAGGCCAGGTCGTTGGGGCTGAGCTTCCACTGCCGGATCGGGTCGACCTGGCGGACGATGAACCGGGTGCGCTGCTCGCGGCGCGACACCGAGAACCAGAACTTCACCAGGTGCACGCCGTCGTCGACCAGCATCCGCTCGAACACCGGCGCCTGGCGCAGGAACAGCTCGTACTGCTCGTCTGTGCAGTACCCCATGACCCGCTCGACCCCGGCCCGGTTGTACCAGGACCGGTCGAACAGGACGAGCTCACCGGCGGTCGGCAGCTGGTTGACGTAGCGCTGGAAGTACCACTGGCCGCGTTCCTGCTCGGTGGGCGTGCCCAGCGCGACGACCCGGGCGCCGCGGGGGTTGAGGTTCTCGGTGAACCGCTTGATGGTGCCGCCCTTGCCCGCGGCGTCGCGGCCCTCGAACAGGATCACCACCCGCTGCCCGGTGTCCTTCACCCAGCGCTGCAGCTTGAGCATCTCGATGTGCAGGGTGCGCTTGGCCCGCTCGTACTCGCGCCTGCGCAGCCGCTTGTCGAACGGGTAGTTCTCCCGCCAGGTGTCGACCACGCTGCCGTCGGCGCGCAGCAGCACCGGCTGGCCGTTGTCGCCGAACTCGACCGAGAGCTCGTCGCCCAGTTCGGGGAACAGGGTGCGTGCGTGTGCCAGCGGGTCCTCGGTCATGCCTCCACCGTTCCACATGCTCTGTCGTCGTGTCGGGGCGCGCCCCGGCGCTCCACGTTGGGCCGGGGTCAGTCGCGGTGTGCTTTGGCAGCGGCGAAGCAGTAGACGCCGAAGGCCGCCAAGCCGAGGGCGATGACGGCGAGCAGGATGACGCCGTAGGGCTGGGCCGCGACGGTGTGCAGTGCCTTGTCCATGCCGCCGGAGCGGGCCGGGTCGGCGTGGATGGCGGCGAGTCCGACCAGCACGGCGATGACGCCGTAGGCCAGTCCCTTGCCGATCCAGCCCGCCCGGCCGACGTGGTGGACCAGGTCGCGGGTGCCCGCGGGCAGTTCGGACATGTCGAGGTCGCGCTCGAAGGACCGCTTGACACCCTTGTGGAAGATGACGGCCGCGATCGCCAGGATGCCCAGCGCCACCAAGCCGACCAGGACCTGGCCGAACGGCATGGCCAGCACCTTCGCCGTGAGGGCCTGCTGCTTGCCGGTCGAGTCGGTGCTCCCCGCGCCCATGGCGAAGTCCAGGGCGGCGATGCCGATGCCCGCCGCGGTGATGGCCCGCGCGCCCGCCCCGAGCCGCTTGGCCAGCCGCTTGCGGGGCTGGGAGACGTAGGTGTACCCGGCGAGCCCCTCGGTGACCTGCCACAGCGCGAACAGGAACAGGCCGATGGTCAGCGCCCACAGCAGCACCGGCCCCAGGGTGGTCTCCGCGATCTCGGCGATCGCGCCCTTGGAGTCGGTCTGCTCCCCCGTCTGCCCGACCACCACCTGGATGGCCAACCAGGCGATGATGAGGTGCACACCGCCGTAGAAGACCATGCCGATCCGCCCGAGCGTCTGAATAGCCGGGTTCCTGCGTACTTGCCCCACGGTGCGCACTTCGGCTACCTACCCCCGCACGGTGTCACTCACACGGGTATGACGCCGGTGGGCGTTGGTCTTTCGCCACCGACTCACCCGGCGAACCGGCTCACCTCGCCCGGCGGCCTGCCGATGGGGTGCGTCGTGACCTCTACTCTGCGCCTACCGCGCGGCGCACGGCTGACCCCGGAATCGTGGGCGGCGCGCCACCGCATCCTGACCGTGCTGCTGTGGCTGCACGTGCCCGCCCTGGCGATCCTGGGCCTGCTCGGCCCGCGGCCGCTGTGGGAGTCGTGGGTGCTGCCGCTGGGGGTCGCCCTGTTCGCGGTGGCCGCCGCGATCAGCGGGGTGCCGCGGCGCAAGGCGAACCTGACCAGCCTCGGCCTGCTGAGCAGCACGTTCGTCGCGATCGAGCTGTCCGGCGGGCAGATGGCCGCGCACATCCACCTGTACGCGATCCTGGCGTTCGTCGCGCTCTACCAGCAGTGGGGTCCGCTGGTGTGGGCCGTCATCGTGATCGTCCTGCACCACGGCGTGCTGGGCCTGGTCGCGCCGGAGATGGTGTTCGGGATGTCGCACACCGACCACGCGGGCATGGCCATGTCGATGTCGGCGGGCGAGGCGCTGGTGATGGTGGGCGTGCACGCCGGGCTCGCGCTGCTGGAGTCCGTCGGCATCCTGTGCTTCTGGCACTTCTCCGAGCAGGCCGAGCGCGACGCCGAGGAAGCCGCCGCCCGCGTCCAGCGGGAACGGGAGCAGGAGCAGGCCGTCGAGCAGGCCGCCAAGACCGCCGCCGCCGAGAGCGAACGGGAGCGCGCGGCCCGCCTGGCCGAGCGCGGCGCCCAGCTGGCCGCCGACGCCGCCGCGATCGGCGCCGGGGCCCGTGCGGCCATCGACGCGGTCGCCGTCGTCGACGCGGAGCTGGCGACGCTGTCCACCGCCATCCAGCAGATCGCCCGCCGGGCGGTCGACGCCGCGGGCACCGCGGGTCAGAGCCAGAGCACCGCCCGCCAGTCCGCCGACCAGGTCACCCGCCTGGAGCGCTCGGTCGGCGAGATCGCCACCGTCAACGGCATGATCGCCGACCTCGCCGAGCAGACCAACCTGCTCTCGCTCAACGCCGCCATCGAGGCGGCCAGGGCGGGCGAGATGGGCAAGGGCTTCGGCGTGGTCGCCAGCGAGGTCCGCGCCCTGGCCAACGCCACGTCGTCCTCGGTCGGCCGGGTCGAGGCGGTCATCAACACCATCGTCGCCGAGACCGGCGAGGTCACCCGCAGCTTCGACACCACGATCTCGGTGATCGACACCGTCCGCGACACCCAGCTGGAGATCGCCAGCGCCGTCGAGCAGCAGTCGCAGGTGCTGACCGAGGTCACCGACCAGCTCTCGCGGGCGACCAAGGCCGCCCGCGAGGTGCTGGCGGGCCTGGACCAGCTGTCCGCGACCGCACTCGACTGATCCCGGGGGTCAGACGCCTCGGCCGGTGCGTTGTTGGAGGTCGTCGATGAGGCGGGAGGCGTCCGCCTTGGTCAGGTCCGCGGGGACCTCGACGCCCGCCTCCTGGGCGAGGGTGTGCAGGTAGGACTCCTGGGGGCCGGTCATCGGCTCGTCGCCGGTGGTCCAGTCGGCGGGGTCCTTCTCCGGGGTCCGGTCCACCTCGGGGTCGGTCACGGGCTCTCCTCTCGGGTCGAACACGTGTGCGGTACCCGGCCGGGGCGAGGGGCAAACGTCAGGGTTCGGGCCTCGGCGGCTTGACCGGTTTGACCTTGTCCTTGGGCTTCGCGGCATCGGGCGGGGGCTTGGCGGCGGTCGCGGCAGGACCAGTGGGACCCGTCGCGGCAGGGGTGGTGGCGGTGGTGGCTCGCACGACCCGCGGCTGGTCGACCACCGTCCTCGCGGTGTCCTCAGTGGTCACCTCCGTTGTCGAGGGCACGGCGTTGGTCGGCGCGGGTGCCGACTTCGTCGTCGTGGGCACTGGCACGTCGGCGGCAGGCTTGGTCGTGTCCGAGTGCGACACCGCCCAGGTCAGGACTCCCGCCGACAGCAGGGCCACCGTGGCGGATCCGAACACCCGGCACGGGCGGGTCCGACGGGGGACGATCGCGGTCAGCGGCGGGGCCTCGGTCGCGAGCAGCTCGGCGCAGCGGTGCGCGGTGGGGCGGCGGTGCGGGGCCAGCGACGTCATCAGCATCAGCAGGCGCACCAGGTCGTCCGGGAGGTCACGGGGGACGTCCGGGGCGCGGTGCAGCCGGGCGACGGCGGCTTCCACGTCGCGGCCCTGGTACTCGCGCTTGCCGGTCAGGCACTCCAGCAGCACCAAGCCGAGCGCGTAGACGTCCGCCGGGAAGCCGACGTCGGCACCGGTGACCTGCTCCGGCGAGAGGTAGGCCGCGGTGCCGGTCATCCGGCTGCTGCTGGTCAACCGGGTGGCGCCGATCAACCTGGCCAGCCCGAAGTCGGCCAGCACCGCCGCTCCCCCGCGGTCGAGCAGGATGTTGGACGGTTTCACGTCGCGGTGGACCACGCCGTTGTCGTGCACGTAGGCCAGCGCCCCGGCGAGGCGGGTACCGAGCCGCCGGACCCGGTCGACCGGCATCGGGCCGCGCGCGATCGCCCGGCCCAGCGTGCTGCCCTCGATGAGCCGCAGGACCAGGAACGGGTGCGGGCCGTGGGTGCCGGTGTCCAGGATCGGCACCAGCGCGGGGTGCTCGAGGCGGGTCAGGATCCGCGCCTCCAACTCGAAGCGCCGGTCCTCGGCCAGGTCGGAGTCCGGCCGGAACACCTTGACCGCGACGGCCCGGCCCAGCCGCAGGTCTGCGGCGCGGAACACGTGCGCCATCCCGCCGAACCCGATGAGCCCGGTGATCCGGTACCGGTCGAGCAGCACGTCACCGACCTCGGGCGGGGGCAGCGCGTCGTCGCGCGCGGCGGGGACCATCCCAGCAGCATGCCTTGTTGATCACCACCAGCGCACCCCACCCGGCCGCACACGCGGGAATAGGACGGCGCGCGGCCGCCTTGGTGCTGGCATGGCAGACACCACGTTCGACCCGCACGCGCTGCTGGCCGGGAGCAGGCTGGGCGTCCTCGCGACCATCAAGGCCGACGGCCGCCCGCAGCTGTCCCCGGTGATGCCGTTCTACGACCGCGAGCGCGGCGTCATCCTCGTCTCGATCACGGAGGGCCGCGCCAAGACCGCCAACCTGCGCCGCGACCCCCGAGCCACCCTCGAGGTCACCAGCGCCGACGGCTGGTCCTGGGCCACCGCCGAGGGCATCGCCACCCTCACCGGCCCCGGCACCACCCCCGACAGCCCCGAGGTGGACGCCCTGGTCGCCTACTACCGCCGCGCCGCGGGCGAACACCCCGACTGGCCCGACTACCGCACCACCATGGTCACCGACCACCGAGTCCTCATGACCATGACCGTCGACCACGTCTACGGCGCCACCGTCGCCTGAGCGCGGGTGTCACCGCCTGAGCGCCCCACACCCCGTCCAGGTCAAGGCGGCATCTAGCACCGAACGCTCCGGCCTTCGCCCAAACGCGGGCGTCCGACGCCAGTAGTGCGCGTCGGACGCGATGCACTGGGGCACCGCTTCCGACCAGTAGTGGCAGGTCAGGGCGCTCGGCGGAGGTAGGTGAGGCTGAAGGGGGCGTCGGTGGGGGTTCCGGTTGGGGTGCTGCAGGAGATCTGGATCGTCACCTGGGGGGCGGAGCCGTAGGAGTTCCAGGCTGGAATGGCGCAGTGGTGGGGGTGGGGGCCGAGGGTGGTGATCTGGACTATGTCGGCGGGGTAGACGGGGCGGGGGCCGAGGTCGGGGTAGGTGAGGGTGTAGCGGCCTGGGGAGCGGCGGGTCAGGGTTGGTGGGGCGCCGTTGGTGTAAGTGTGGACGAGGGTGTTGTTGTCCACTGTGGCGTAGGCGGCGGGAGTGGTCGGGTCTTGGTGTAGGCCAACGCCTTCTACGTAGGTCAGGTGCCAGGGGGTGTCGGTGGGGGCGCCTGTGGGGGTGGTGCAGTCGACGCGGATGCGGTTGGGGGTCAGGGAGGAGACGCGGCAACGGGCGGGGATCGGGCCAACGGTGCTGAGTTGGGGGTGGCCGTTGCCGGTGGTGGAAACCGGGATCTCGTAGCGGCCGGTGTCGACGCGGACGACCTCCGGGGCAGTGGAGCGCACCATCACGGCCGATGGGGATACGCGCTCGCCGAAGAAGACGGTGAACCACTGGTCTTTCGCGAGGCCGCTAGGGCCGAAGCACGCCACGTCAATGAGTTCGTCCTCGCCCTCCGGCCGGTTGTCCACAATGGAGCACATGTCGTCAGGTCCGGGGAACGGCGTGATGTGAGCTAGTCCCGACGATCCGATCCCGGGTAACCGAACCCGGTACCGGCCGAGGCCCTGGTGCACCACGGTCGGCTTTCGGACCCACAGCGCGTCGAGCAGCGGGATGCCGCGCGACCAAGTCGTCCACGCCCACTGCCCGTCCAACGTCGTCTCCACGCCCAGCGGGGTGTCGTGCGCGGTCACCCGGGCGTACCCCCACTTGGGCACCGCCGGGCCGGGCACCACCGGCCCGCGCTCGCCGACGAGTGGACCAGGCGGCCGGATCACCGCGACCCCGAACCGGCGGTCCACCGGCTTCCCGTCCGCGTCGACGCAGGCCACGGTCGCCCAGGTGTCCCCCGCCTGCTGGTACGAGACCAGGTACTGGCCGAGGCAGTGCCCCAGTGCCGAGCCGATCGCGGTCGCCAGCAGGATGTCGCCGCGCTTGCCGACGCCCCGGAAGCCGACCCGGTAGAGGCCGGTCGACACCCGTTCCGCGGTCATGTACCCGTTGGCGCTGTTGAACGAGCGGTCCGGGTCGACAGTGAGCCCGGGTGTCATCTGGGCGTATGCGCCAGGGGTGTCGGAGTGCGTCAGCGGCCCGCGTTCCACGTAGGTGAGGTGCCAGCCGGAATCCACCGGACGCCCGCCGGTGGTCCAGCACGCCACCGACAGCAGCCCCGCCCGGACTTCCTCGTTCTGGCACCGAACCGGCCCGCCGCCGTACGGGGTGACCTGGAGATAGCCACGGCCGCTGAACGCCGGAGCAAGCGAAACCTCGTACCGGCCGACGCCAACGCGCGCCACTGACGGACGCCCACCAGTAGAGTCCCAAGTATCCACAGCAGACTGTCCATTGTGTCGCACCGCCACCATGGGCGCCCCACCGACCGCGGGCTCCACGAACAGCACTCCGAACGGCGCGTCCTTGGGCGTGCCAGCGAGGTCGTGGCAGCTCACGGTGACGAACTGGTCGGCCAGCTCGGGATGGCTGTCGACCACACCGCAGGACCGGGCGTTGGCACCGGCGTAGACGGTCCTGAAGTTCACCGACACCTGCGCCACACCCCGAGCGGACGCCAACTCGGGTAACCGCAACCGGTACAGCCCCGGCCCGTCGTGCACCAAGGTCGGCTTGCGCACGCCGGCGTCAACCCAGCCGCCCCACGCGCTCTCGGTCGTCACCGGTTGCTCGACTCGCGGATCCGAGTACACAGTGGACTGCTCGTTGACCAGCACATACCCCCATCGTGAGGACCGAGGTACCACCGGCGGAGACGTGATCGGAGCGGGCCCCGCCGAGGAGTCGGCCAGCGACGGCGTCACCACCGCAGGAATCACACCCCCAGTCGGTGTTCCCGGCACAGAAGACCCGGAAACGCGCGACTCGGCCACAGACGGCTCAACCGAGGAAGTCTTGGCCCCAAATGATTCCGGCACCGGCGACGCACTGGACGATACAGGGTCAACCACAGGCTCCGCACCGACGGATGATCCCGGCGGCACCACGGGAGCGGACGACGCCGGTGGCCCGCCAGGTGCCGCCTCAGTCCGCTGGTCACCCCCGACCACCGAAGCGACGATCGCCGCCGCGACCAGCACAACCCCCGCGACCACAGCGGCGACCACGCGCCGGAACGCGTCCGGGTTCTGCACCGCCAGCTCGGTCACCGCCCGGGGCATGCTCGCCACCCGCGCGGTGACCGCCACGCGCACCCGGTCCACCACCCCCAACGGCACAGCGCTCAACGGGACAGCACCCAGCGGGACAGCGCCCAACGGAACGGCCTCCGCGGATGCCCCCGCCCGCCCGAACAGCGCGACCAGCGCCCGCCGCCGCTCCTCGTCATCCTCCGCGAGCCCGAACAAACCCGGCCCCAGAGCCCACTTGCTGTACGCGTCGACCTCGCTCGCGCGCTTGCCGCACACCTGACACCCGTTGGCGTGCTTGGTGACGGCCCGCGCACGCACCGAGTCGAGCGCAGGCTGCTCACCGACGATCGCGGCCAGTCCCGGGCAGCGGTCCCGACTCCCCCGCGCCAGCACCACGGCGACGATCATCTCCTCGGTGCGTTCCCGCGCCCGCCCGAGCTGGCGGTTGAGGTCCGCGACCGGCATCTCCAGCGCCGCGGCCAGTTCCGTCCCGACCACCAACTGGTGTGCGGCACGGCTGAGCCGCACGTGTTCGCGCATGACCCGGGCGAGTCCGTCGGGCAGCACGGCGATGGCGTCGTCGACCGCGGCCGAGAGTTGCCGCTTGCCCAGCAGGTGCTCGAGTTCACCGGGGCTGTCCGGCACCCGGTCGAGGTCGAGCACCGGCGCCTGTGGCAGGTCGGCGAGGACGTCACCGCTCACCAGCGCCCTGGCCTTGGTCGCCGCCACGTACCGTTCCTTCAGGACGTTGCGCGCGATCCCGCCGACCCAGGCGCCCAGGTCGTCAGGCCGCGCCCCGCGCTGGATGCCCTCCAGCGCCCGGGTGACGACCTCGCTGACGCAGTCGTCGACATCATCGGCGTTGGGCAGCTTCGACCGGAAGTACGGCCGCAACGCCCCGCGCGACCGGAGGAACAACAGGCGCCGCGCCTCGGCGTCACCCGCGTGCAGCGCACCCAGCAGGTCGTCGATCATCGAACCCTCCCCGGAGAGGCAGTTCCGTCACCGTCTCCGTGGCGACCTCGTCCCGGTTCTCCCCCGATTCTGGCCAAGATCCCCCGGTCGGACGAGTACCCCACCCGAACTGTCCTGGATCTGACCGCTCCTGTTGGGCCGAACGGATTATCGGCGGCTGAGGCCGGGGCGCATCAGCCATGATCCGTCCATGGAGCGGCAGAGCTGTCGACTACGTCACGACCTGTTGAGGACCAGGTCTTGCAGTCGGTCGATCGGGAGGGCGGGTGAGCGGCGGCCCAGGCGGCCGGTCATGGTTTTGCCCGCTACCAGCGCGTTCAGGACCGCTTCCTCCACCGCGTGGACGACGGCGGTGAAGAAGTCGTCCATGCGGTTCCAGGGGATGTGGCGGAGGGTGTCGTAGCCGGGGTCGCCGGTGGGGAATGCGGAGGGGGTGAGGACGTTGCCGGTTGAGAAAGCGAGGAAGAGGTCGCCGGAGAAGTGGGAGCCGGTGGTGCCGGTGCGAGCCAGGCCGAGGGGGACGCGGCGGGCCAGGGCGGTGCATTGGCCGGGGAGCATGGGGGCGTCGGTGGCGATGACGACGATGACGGAGCCGGCGCCAGGGGGCACCATCCAGTCGCCGTCCTCCATGGGGTTGTCGTCGGCGAGGTCGGCGCCTACCGGGACGCCGCACACGGTGAGTTCCTTGCGGGAGCCGAAGTTCGCCTGGACGAACGCGCCGACGGTGTAGGCATCAGATCCATAGTGGACAGTCCGCGACGAGGTGCCGCTGCCGCCCTTGAAGGCGTAGCAGTTCATCCCGGTGCCGCCGCCGACCGAGCCCTCCGCGACCGGACCCCCTGCGGCCGCGTCGATAGCCGCGACGGCGTGCGCGGGTTGGATGTGCGGGCCGTTGATGTCGTTGAGGTACCCGTCCCAGGTCTCGGCGACCACCGGCAGCAGCCACTGCTCGGCGACGGCGGGCTTCTCCCGCGCGACCCAGTCGATGACGCCGCGGTGGCACGGTCCGATGGCGTGGGTGTTGGTGATGAGCACCGGGAGCCGCACCGAGCCGATCTCGTCGATGAGCGCCGAGCCGGTCATCTCCCCGTTGCCGTTCAACGAGAACCGGCCCGCCGCGCACGGCAGGTGCACGTCTTCCCGTGCGCGGGGCAGGATCGCGGTCACCCCGGTGCGCACGGCGTCGCCCGACACCAGCGTGGTGTAGCCGACCTCGACGCCGGGGACGTCGGTGATCGCGTTGTGCGGGCCGGTGTCGCCGGTCAGCCGCAGTCCGAGGTCACGGGCACGCATGTCAGGGCTCCAGTTCGCAGCGGGTGGCGTCGGTGGCGAAGGCGAGCAGGACCGCCTCGGCCTGGGCGACGGTGAACGTGGGCACGGCCTGGGTGAGGTGCAGCCCGAAGCCGTCCTCCAGGGCGACCAGCCCCCGGGCGATCGTCGTGGCGTCCCGGGTCAGGTCGAACGCGCCGGTCGCGGCCCCGGCCTCCAGGACCGCGGTGTAGAGGGCGACCTGGCGCTCGCACAGCCGGATGTGCTGCGCGGCGTACGCGGGGTCGCGGCGGGCGTGGGCGCCGAGTTCGTAGAGCAGTACGCACAACTCGTCGTCCTGGCCGGTGGGCAGGCCCGCCCGGATGGTCCGGACCAGCTTGCCGCGCGGGTCGCCCTCCTGTCTGGCCGCCTCCTCGCGGTCGACGCAGAACCGCTCGACCGCCTCGCGCTGGACCTCGAAGAGCAGGTCGGCCAGGGAGGGGAAG
This sequence comes from Actinokineospora globicatena, assembly GCF_024171945.1. GTDB lineage: Bacteria > Actinomycetota > Actinomycetes > Mycobacteriales > Pseudonocardiaceae > Actinokineospora > Actinokineospora globicatena. Next base: position 132,750 of record NZ_JAMTCR010000008.1, on the reverse strand, counting down.
TAGTACAGGACCGAACCGGTGGACATCGACGCCAGGTCGGCGACGTCGCGCAGCCGCAGGTCGAGCACGCCCCGGTCCAGGACGGCCTGACGGGCGGCGGCGATCAGCTCGCCGCGCCGGTGGTGCGCTCGGCTTGGTCTCGGCATGGCCGCCATTGTTCAACCGCCCGTCAAAGAACGCAAGAGTCTCCGTCTGTGGTCATACCGTTTCGAATCCTGGTATTGACGCGCGGCTCGCCGAGTTCTTTGATGACCAGTCAAAGAACCGCGTCCGAGGAGACCGCCATGCCGGATCCGTCGCCGTCGTCCCCACTCCCACCGTCCACACCGAACTCCCCACCGCCGACCCCGGCGCTGCGCCGGGGGCTGAAGGTGCTCGGCACCCTGCTCATCACGCTCTCGGCGATCTCGCCCGCGTCCTCGGTGTTCATCATCGCGCCGGGAGTCGTGGCCCAGGCGGGCAGCGGCGCGTTCTGGAGCTTCGTGATCGCCGCCGTCGTCGGGGTGTTCATGGCGTTCGTCTACGCGGAGCTCGCCTCGGCGTACCCGTTGAGCGGCGGCGAGTACGCCATCGTGGCCCGCACCCTTGGCCGGTTGCCCGGGTTCGTCACCCTCGGCCTGCTGCTGGTCACCCAGCTGCTGATCATCGCGGTGATCGCCCTCGGCGTCGGCACCTACCTGGAGGTCCTGATCCCCGGCCTGCCCGATCCGGTGGTGGCCGCGGTGACCACGGCGGGCGCGACGGTGCTCGCGGTGTTCGACATCAAGCTCAACGCCTGGATCACCGGCGTCTTCCTGGCCATCGAGATGGTGGCGCTGGTCGTGGTGAGCGCGCTCGGCCTGTTCGACCCGGCGCGCCCGCTCGGTGAGCTGATCAGCGCCCCGGTCGCGGCTGTGGACGGCGTGGTCGGCCCGGCGGCGGCGGGGTTGGTGACGGCGGCCGCGGCGGTGGCCATCTTCTCCTACAACGGCTACGGCTCGGCGGTGTACTTCGGCGAGGAGACCACCAACGCCCACCGCGGCATCGCCAAGGCCATCCTGTGGGCGCTGGGGATCACCGTGGTCGCCGAGCTGGTGCCGGTCACCGCCGTGCTGCTCGGCGCGCCCTCGCTGCCGGAGTTGTTCGCCGCGGACAACATGATGAGCTACTTCGTCACGGCCAAGGCGGGCTCGACGGTGAACACGGTCATCAGCCTGGCGATCGCGCTGGCCATCCTCAACGCGGTGCTGGCGATCATCCTCATCACCGCGCGGATGGTGTTCAGCACCGGCCGGGACGCGGCGTGGCCCGGCACGATCAGCCGGGGCCTGGCCGCGATCCACCCCAAGGCCGGGACGCCGTGGATCGCCACGCTGGCCACCGGCGCGTTCGCCACCGCGTTGTGCTTCGCCGACAAGGACTTCCTGCTCGTGGTGACCGCGACCTCCATCGTCGCGGTGTACGCGGCACTGTGCCTCGCGGTGATCAACGGGCGACGCACCGGGGCCACCGCGCACGCGGCGTACCGGATGCCGTGGTTCCCGGTCGCGCCGGTGGTCGCGTTGGCCGCACTGGCTTACGTCATCTGGCAGAACGCGCTCGACCCGGTCATCGGACGGCCCAGTCTGGCGATCACCGTCGGTATCGGCGTCGCGGCGGCGCTCTACTACGCGCTGGTGCTGCACAGGCGCGGCCGGTGGGAACTGCGCGGGCCGGAGGAGGCGGAGACCACAGCGGGCTAGCCGGTCGGCCGGGTCCCACCGCGGGCCCGGCCTGCTACCGTGCGGTGTTTGGTGGCTTTGGGCCTGGGGGGTCGCACGAGTGCTGATCAGTGTCACGCGATGAGCACAGCCAGCACACCACCGAGGCAGGTGTTGACACCGGAACTGGCGGTGTTGACCTTCTGCCAGTTCCTCTACTACGGCGGTCTCGCCGTCGACCTCACGCTCACCGCGCTGGTCGGCCTGCACTTGGCCCCGTCCACCGCGCTGGCCACCGTTCCCTTCACTGTAATGGCGGCGGTCGCGGTGGTCGCGTCGTACTTCGCGGGCACGCTGTCGGCCAGGCACGGGCACCGCGCGATCCTCATCGCGGGCGCGCTCGCGGCCACCGCCGGCGGCCTGGTGTCGATGTGGGCGGTGATCGCGCACTCGTTCCCCCTGCTCTGCGTCGGGACGGCCTGTGTCGGCCTGTACAAGGCGACCGGTGGCTACTTCCGTTACCTGGCAGCCGATCGAGCGCCTGAGGGCGGGCGGACGAGGGCGTTGAGCACGGTACTGCTCGGCGGTGTCGCCGCGGCATTGGTGGGGCCGTGGGCGGCGACCTGGAGCGGTGGCCTGTTCGGGACCCAGTACGCGGGGTCGTACCTGCTCGTGGCGGTGCTGGCGTTCGCCGTGGTCGTGCTGGTGCTGTTCGTCCGCGCCCACCCCGGCGGTGAAGCCGGTGAGCCGCAGTGGAAAGCGCCGATCGGCATCCGGGAAGCGAGCGGCGCGACGACGTTCCGCACCGCGATGGTGCTGCTCGGCGCGGCGTCGGGCCTGATGACGCTGCTGATGACCATGGGCCCGATCGCGGGCGCGCACCACGACCACACCGCGGGTGACGGCGCGCTGATCATCCAGTGGCACATGGTCGGCATGTTCGCGCCCGCACTGGTCAGCGGCAGGCTCGTCACCCGCTGGGGCGCGGCGCGGTGCGCGGCGCTCGGCGCGGCGACACTGGCCGCGGGCGGGATCACCAGCGCGCTCGACGATTCCGTCACCGGGTACACGGTGGGCCTCTGCCTGGTCGGTGTGGCGTGGAACCTGCTCTACGTCTCGGGCAGCCAGTACACGATCCGCAGCTACCCGCCCGGGCGCGGCGGCCGGGTGCAGGGCGCGATCGAGGCGGCGGCGGGAGGGATCACCGTGCTGGCGTCGCTGGTCTCCGCCGAGATCTTCCGCTCGCTCGGCTGGACCGGCGCCAACGTGGTGGTCGCGGTGATCAGCGGGCTGCTGCTGGTGTGGACCCTGACCGCCCTGCGCGACTAGCCCCGATGAGAACCCCTGCCACCAGCGCCACAACAGGGATGAGCGCGAGGAACACGCTCACGCCGACGCTGCCGCCGGTGACGAGGGTGAAGTTGGAGATGACCAACCACAGGCTCGCGACCAACCCGACGACAGCGGCGATCGGCGCGACGACGGTGGTCATCACCCGGCCGCGACGGGCTTGCGGATCCCGCTGGAAGAAGGCGAACACGGCGACGGAGGTCAGCAACATGAGCAGCACCATGCCCACCGTCGACACGCCCGCCATCGACCCGAAGACCCCGACGAGCGGGTCCAGGCCGACGAGGGCGAACACGACGACGAAGACGAGCGCGGTCGTGCTCTGCGCCAACGAGGACGCGGCGGGCGAGCCCTGGACCGGGTGGACGCGACCGAGCGCGGCCGGGAACGACCCCTGCGCCGCCAACGCGAACTGGTAGCGGGCGATGACGTTGTGGAACGACAGGACGCACGCGAACACACTGGTGCACAACAGGACCTGCATGATGTCGCGCAGCACCGTGCCGAGGTAGGTGCCCGCCGAGTCGAGCAACATGTTGCCGCCGTTGCTGAGCGCGGTGGTCGCGACCGCGTTCGCCTGCGACGCGCCGACGCCCTCGATGATCGCCCAGCACGACAGCGCGTAGAACACGCCGATGATCCCGACGGCCAGGTACGTGGCGCGCGGGATGGTGCGCTCGGGGTCGCGGGCCTCGTCGCGGAACACCGCGGTGGCCTCGAACCCGATGAACCCGGTGAGCGCGAACAGGACCGCGATGCCCAGCGGACCGGAGCCGATGGCGTCCGGGGTGAACGACGTGCCGGTGATGCCGTCCGCGCCGCCCTTGGCGAAGATCGCGGCGTCCAGGGCGACGACGATGGCGATCTCCAGGACCAGGGCCACGCCGAGCACCTTGGAGCTCAGCTCGATGTGCCGGTAGCCGAGCAGGCCGACGACGACCACACCGCCGAGGGCGAAGACCCACCACGGGATCGCGGGACCGCCGTAGTGCGTGACCAGGTCGCCGATCGCCCAGCCGAAGTAGCCGTACATGCCGACCTGGATGGCGGTGTAGGCCACCAGCGCGACGGACGCGGTGCCCATGCCCAGGCGCCCGCCGAGGCCCTTGGTGACGTAGGAGTAGAACGCCCCGGCGTCCTTGACGTGCGGGGTCATGGTCACGAAGCCGATGGAGAACACCAGCAGCACCAGGGCCGCGATCACGAACCCGACCGGCGCGCCCGCGCCGTTGCCGGACCCGATGGCCAGCGGCACGTTGCCGCCGATGACGGTCAGCGGGGCCGCCGCCGCGATGACCATGAAGACGATGCTCCCGACGCCGAGGCGACCGGAGAGCCGGGGCTTGCCGCTCGCGTCCCCGGTCGTACCGGGCCGCGCCACCTCGGGTTGGGTCATGCGGTGCACTGTCGATCGTGGACGGTCGGGCGGCAAGTGACGAACCGTAAAGCGTGTCGCCGGTCGAGCTACACAGTGTCAGATCCGGCCGGTGGCGGTGGGCTCGTCACCGTCGATCTCCTCCGGCGCGGTGGAGACGGCGCCGAGCTGGTGTGCGCGGTCAGGCCTGGTCGTGGGCGATGACCGCCAGGTGCAGCGACACCCGGGTCTCGGCATCGGCGATGTCGCGGCCGAGGACGTCGGAGAGGCGCTTGAGCCGGGCGTAGACGGCGGGCCTGCTCAGGTGCAGGGCACGGGCGAGCACGGCGACGTTGCCGTTGGCGGCGAGGTAGGAGCGCAGCAGCTCCAGGAGGTCCTGCTCGGCCGGGCGGCTGAGCAGCGGGTGCAGTTGCAGCTCGGCGAACTGGTGCAGCCGGGGGTCGGCGCGCAGCGACCACAGCAGGCCCCGCGCGCCCAGGTCGCGGGTGCGGTAGACCTCGCGGGCACCGACCCGGCCCTGGTCGGCGGCCACGGCGTCGGCGATGTGCGTCGCCTCCTCCAGCGCGGCGGACAGGCCGGAGAACCGGGTGGCCGGGGTCGCGGCGGCGACGACCAGCCCGGCGGGCAGGCGCGGCTGGGTGGACAAAGCGGCGAGGAACGAGCGGACGGCGGCGGGTTCGTCGGTCTCGGCGGGGCAGGAGAACACGATCGCGACCCGGCCGGGCGCGGTGACGCCGGTCAGCGCGGCCCTCCCCTGGGTCCGCGCGGTCGCGGCGGCGGCGTCGAGCGCGGCGTGGTCGGCGTCGGCGGAGGGCGCCCCGGGTGTGCCGATTGCGAGGACGAGCACGGCGTAGGCGCGGCCGACCCGCAGCCCGATCGCCCGCAACCGCGCGCCCACGGCGTGCTCGTCGGTGATCTGGCCGGTCAGCAGGTCGCGCAGCATGCCGCCGTGCGCGTCCAGGGCGATGTCCTTGCCGCCGTGCAGCATCCGGGTGATGGCGAGGGTCGCGGCGGCCCGTTCCAGCACACCGGTCACCCGGTCGAGATCGGCGACGGCGAGCGGCACGACCAGCCGACCCCAGCGGCCCCGGCGCGGTCCGACCGGGGTGCACAGCCACCGCTCCGGCCCGGCCACAGCCGTGTCCCCGCCCGCGACGGCCAGCCGGGACCGGGACTCCCAGTCGCGCAGGACCTCCCCCACCCGGGTGCCGCTGAACGCGATCGCGTGGTGCGCGAGGTCCTCCAGCACGACCGGGTGCCCGCTGAGCGCGCCCGCCTGGGCGAGCACCTCCTCGGCCCGCGCGCCCTCCACGGTCAGCGTCGTGAACACCTCGTTGACCTGCTGGGTGAACCGCAGCCGCTCGTGCTGGGCGTTGACGATCCCGGCGTGCACCGCCTCGGTGATCTCCACGAACCGGACCGTGCGGCGCAGCTCGACCAGCGGGAAACCCAGGCGGCGGGCGGTGCGGACCATCGGCTCGGGCAGCGCGGGCAGGTGCGGGCCGAGCTCGACGATCAGGCCCCGCGCCCCGGCGTCGCGCAGGGCGGTCACGTAGGCGACCAGGTCGACGCCGGGGTCGGCGGCGGCGATGCCGGTGGAGAGCAGCAGTTCCCCGCCCTGCAGGGTGCCCGCGACGTTGGCGATCTCGCTGACGTGCACCCAGCGCACCGGCTCGCCCAGCGCCTGCTCGCCCGCGCGCACCCGGGGGTCACCCGCTTGGACGCTGGCGATGGCCAGCACGTCCGCCACCGTGGGGTCCATGCGCCGACGCTAGCACGGTGTTTTACACATCGTCGGGTATCGCCGCTGATCACCGGCACTGTGTAACTAGCCGGGGGCGCCCCACCTGATCGAGGCTGGGGACACCAGCGGCGAAGGGGAGCGGATGGACATCGTGCGGCACTGGATCGGCGGCGCCGAGGTGACCGGGGACCCGGGCCGCACGGCCGAGGTGTTCGACCCGGCCACCGGCGAGGTCGCCCGGCGGGTGGCGCTGGCGGGCGCGGCCGAGGTGGACCGGGCGGTCGCGGCAGGTGCGGCGGCGTTCCCCGGGTGGCGCGACACCCCGATCTCCCGCCGGACCAGGGTCCTGTTCGCCTTCCGCGAGCTGCTCGACTCGGCGGCCGACGAGCTGGCCGAGATCATCACCGCCGAGCACGGCAAGGTCGTGTCCGACGCGCGGGGCGAGGTGGCGCGCGGGCTGGAGGTCGTGGAGTTCGCCTGCGGCATCGGGCACCTGCTCAAGGGCGGCCACACCGAGAACGCCTCGACCGGGGTCGACGTGCACGGCACCCGGCAGCCGCTCGGGCCGGTCGCGGTGATCAGCCCGTTCAACTTCCCGGTGATGGTGCCGCTGTGGTTCGTGCCGATCGCGATCGCGGCGGGCAACACGGTGGTGCTCAAGCCGAGCGAGAAGGACCCGTCGGCGGCGTTGCTGCTGGCCAGGTTGTGGCAGCGGGCAGGACTACCGGACGGGGTGTTCACGGTCCTGCACGGCGACAAGGAGGCCGTCGACGGGCTGCTGGACCACCCGGACATCAAGGCCGTGTCGTTCGTCGGGTCGACCCCCGTGGCCCGGTACGTCCACCAGCGGGCGAGCGCGGCGGGCAAGCGGGTGCAGGCGCTGGGCGGGGCGAAGAACCACATGGTCGTGCTGCCCGACGCGGACGTGGACCTGACGGCGGACGCGGCGATCAACGCGGGGTTCGGCTCGGCGGGCGAGCGGTGCATGGCGATCAGCGTCGTGGTCGCCGTCGGGGCCATCGCCGATCCGCTGGTCGACGCGATCGCCGACCGGGCCCGCGCGGTGCGCACCGGTGACGGCAGGCGCGGCTGCGACATGGGCCCGCTGATCACCGCCGAGCACCGGGACAAGGTGGCGGGCTACGTGGCGGCGGGGGCCGAGGCCGGGGCGCGGGTGGTCGTCGACGGCCGCGACGTGCAGCCGGACGCGGACGGGTCCGGCTTCTTCCTCGGGCCGACGCTGCTCGACCACGTGACGCAGGCGATGTCGGTCTACACCGACGAGATCTTCGGTCCCGTGCTGTCTGTCGTGCGCGTGGAGACCTACGCCGAAGCGCTGTCTTTGGTCAACGGCAACCCTTACGGCAACGGGACCGCGATCTTCACCAACGACGGCGGGGCCGCGCGGCGGTTCGCGAACGAGGTGGAGGTCGGCATGGTCGGCGTCAACGTGCCGATCCCGGTCCCCGTCGCGTACTACTCCTTCGGCGGCTGGAAGGACTCGCTGTTCGGCGACACCCACGCCCACGGCACCGACGGCGTGCACTTCTTCACCAGGGGCAAGGTCGTGACCTCCCGCTGGCCCGACGACGGCCACCGCGGCGTCGACCTCGGCTTCCCCCGCAACGACTGACCCACGAGGAGCACCGGACATGACCCTCACCGAGCGCGACCCCGCGTCGACCGGCTCCGCCACCGCGGGCTGGGGGAACCTGTGGCCGCACTTCACCCGGCTCGCCGCCGACCGCACCCCGGTGATCACCCGGGGCGAGGGCACCCACATCTGGGACGACCGGGGACGGCGGGTGCTGGACGGGTTGTCCGGGCTGTTCGTCGTGCAGGTCGGGCACGGGCGCCGGGAACTGGCGTCGGTGATGGCGGCGCAGGCGGCGGAACTGGCGTACTTCCCGGTGTGGGGGTACGCGACGCCGCCGGTGATCGAGCTGGCCGAACGGCTCGCGGCCGCCGCACCGGGTGACCTGAACCGGGTCTTCTTCACCACCGGCGGCGGCGAGGCGGTGGAGAGCGCGTGGAAGGTCGCCAAGCAGTACTTCAAGCTGACCGGCCGCCCGCTCAAGCACAAGGTCATCAGCCGCGCGATCGCCTACCACGGCACCCCGCAGGGCGCGTTGGCGATCACCGGACTGCCCGCGATGAAGCAGCAGTTCGAACCGCTGACGCCGGGCGGGTTCCGGGTGCCCAACACCAACATCTACCGGGCGACCGAGCACGCGGACGACCCCGTCGCGTTCGGGCGGTGGGCGGCGGACCGGATCGAGGAAGCGATCCTGTTCGAGGGCCCGGACACCGTCGCCGCGGTGGTGCTGGAACCGGTGCAGAACTCCGGTGGCTGCTTCACTCCCCCACCCGGCTACTTCCAGCGGGTCCGCGAGATCTGCGACAAGCACGACGTGCTGCTGGTCTCCGACGAGGTGATCTGCGCGTTCGGCAGGCACGGCAGCACCTTCGCCTGCGCCAAGTTCGGCTACCAGCCCGACATCGTGACCTGCGCCAAGGGCATGAGCTCCGGCTACGCGCCGATCGGCGCCATGATCACGACCGACCGGGTGGTCGAGCCGTTCCTGCGCGACAAGACGGTGTTCCCGCACGGCTACACCTTCGGCGGCCACCCCGTCGCCGCCGCCGTCGCCCTGGCCAACCTGGACATCTTCGAGTCCGAGCGGCTCAACGAACGCGTGCTGGCCAACGAGTCCGCCTTCGGCGCCACCATGCGCAAGCTCCTCGACCTCCCCATCGTCGGCGACGTCCGCGGCGACGGCTACTTCTGGGCCGTGGAACTGGTCAAGGACAAGACCACCAAGGAAACCCTCACCGCCGCGGAACGCGAAACCCTCATCCGCGGGTTCCTGCCCAAGGCCCTCTTCGACAACGGCCTCTACTGCCGCCCCGACGACCGCGGCGATCCCGTCGTCCAGGTCGCCCCACCCCTCATCGCGGGCCAGGCGGAGTTCGACGAGATCGAACGCATCCTCCGCCACACCCTCACCGAGGCCACCGCCCTCCTCTAGCCCTCCCCCCACTGGGACACCGCTGTTTCACCTGAACACCGCTGGGTCGACCCGCGAGGGCGTGGCTGATCGCCGAGATCGGCTCCCGAGCCGGGTTGGGCGATGCTCGACCTAAGTTCGGTCCGGGGGCTAGTGGCGCCCGGGTTCGGCGGGAGCGGGGGTGCTGGGTTGGCGCTGGGCGGGGAGTTCGGCGGCGGTGGAGCGCGCGGTGACGCGGAGGCGGAGGTCGCGGGGACGCAGGGTGGCGGCGATGGTGGGGCGGACCTCGTTGTCGGACAAGGCTTCGACGTGCCAGCGGCTGGTGATGGCGGCGAGGACGAGGGTGATCTCGGTGAGGGCGTAGTGATTGCCGACGCACTTGCGGGGGCCGTTGCTGAACGGCAGGTACGGGGTGCGGGGCGTGGGCGCCGACGTCCAGCGGTCGAGGTCGAAGCGGTCCGGCTCGGGGTAGCGGTCGGGGCGGTGGTGGACCAGGTGCGGACTGAGGACCACCGCCGTGTCGGCCGGGATCTCGTAGTCGCCGAGCTGGGTGTCCATCGTGGTGGTGCGGGTGAACAACCAGACCGGCGGCCACTTGCGCAGCGACTCGGTGATGAGCTTGCCGGTGGTCGTCTCCGGCCCGGCCGCGACGCCCGCGGCGAGGATCGCGGGGGCCTCGGCGCGCACCCGCTCCTGCAGGTCCGGCCGGGTGGCGAGCAGGTGCAGGCTCCACGCCAGGCAGCTGGCGGCCGTCTCGGACCCGGCGATGAAGAACGTGATCAGCTGGTCGGTCAGCTCGGTGTCGGTCGACCGCCCCCTGGTCTGCGGGTCCTGCGCGGCGACCAGCGCCGACAGCAGGTCCCCGTGGTCACCCCCGCCCAAGCGCCGGTCGACGACGAGCTGGTGCAGCGTCTCCCGCAACCGCACCGTCGCCCTGCGGTAGGCCCGGTTCCCCGGCGTCGGCAGGCTGTCGAGGATCGGCGGCGTCATCATCCGCCGGTACAGCCCCGTCAGCAGCACCGCCGTGTCGTCGAGTACCTGGCCCACCTCGTCGTCGGTCAACGCGTCGGAGAACATGGTCGCCGCCACGATGCGCGAGGTGATGACCAACATCCGCGGCAACACGTCGAGCACCTCACCGTCACCCCAGTCCGCCGCCGCCGCCGTCGCCTCCCGCGCCATCACCACGGCGTAGTCGGGCAACCTGCTGGCGTGGAACGCGGGCTGCACCAACCGCCGCTGCCGCCGGTGCAGGTGGTGCGGACACGACGACAGCCCGTCCCCGGCGAACTCCCTGACCCGGTCCCAGAACGGCCCGCCCTTGTCGAAGACGTGGTCGTCGCGCAACACGTCGTCGGTCAGTTCGACGCCGCACACCACCACCGCCCGCACCGGCCCCAACCGCACCCGGACCAGATCACCGTGCTGCGACAACGACTCCAGGAACGCCAGCGGATCCCGCACCATTCTCGGCGCGTGCCCCAACAGCGGCACCGCCCCCGGCGCGGACGGGATCGAGCTGAACGGGTTCGCCATCGCTGAGTGCCTCCGGTCAGGTGCGACCCTGCTTGTCCACGCGGGAAGTCCCCGAACTCCGGGGAACTTCCCGCCCACCGTAGGCACCCCCAAGATGACCTTCCAAGGAAGATCACTCGTCCTGGTGACCCCACCGCGCTGGGGCAAGCACCCCGACATCCGCCGGTCTTCGCCGGATCCACACCCTCGACCCAGCACGGATTCGACCGCACCCGGGCACCAGCCAGGGCTTCGGCAGCAGATCGCGGACACCACCCGGACGGAGCGTCGGACAGCATGCCGGACGCGTGGCCGCGGGTCAGGCGCGATAGTGATCAAACATGGATCCTCCTCTGCGGGTGCGGGGTGTGGGTGCGGTTGCGGTCAGCTGGGCAGCGGAGCGCGGGGTCGGGACGCGCGGCGGGCCAACGGGACGAGGTTCAGCAGCAGTCCCGCGACGGCGACGCCGGTGACCAGGTTGAGGCCGGGCCGGAAGGCGCCGAGGTCGGTGGCGGTCGAGCCCGCGATCACGGCCGTGACCACGGCCAGGATGAGCGCGGAGCCGACCTGCCCCGAGGTCTGCAGCAACCCGGCCGCCAAGCCCTGTTCGGCGTCGTCGATGCCGTCGGTGCCCTGGGCCATGATCGCGCTGAAGCCGAACCCGAACCCGCCGCCGAGTAAGAGCATCGTGGGCAGGATGGCCAGCGGGTAGTCCGGTGTGGTGCCCGCCGCGACGAGGAACCACACGTACCCCAGGCTCAGCGACACCATCGAGGCGAGGATCAGCCGCTCGGTGCCGTAGCGGTCGATGAGCTTGCCGACCAGCGGTGAGCCGATGACGACGACGATCCCCGCAGGCAGCAACGCGAGCGCCATCGTCAGCGGCGCCCAGCCGAGGACGTTCTGCAGGTAGATGGTCATGATGAACTGGAAGCTGACGTAGGAGCCCATCAGCGCGACCACGCTGAGGTTGGCCCGCACCACGGTGCCGATCCGCAGGATCCCCAACCGGATCAACGGGTGCGCGATCCGGTTCTCGATCAGCACGAACGCGGTCAGCAGCGCCACGACCACGACGACGGACGCCAGCGTGATCGGCGACAGCCAGCCGCGTTCCGGTGCGGTGACCACGGTGTAGACGGCCAGCAGCATGCCACCGGTGAGGGTGAGGGCTCCCCAGATGTCGTGACCGCCGTCGGAACGCGCGGTGTCCCTGGGGATGAGCCGGATGCCGACCACCAACGCCGCCAAGGCGACGGGCACCGGCGTGAGGAACGTCCAGCGCCACCCCGCGCTGGTGAGCAGGCCGCCCAGGATCAGGCCGGACGAGTACCCGCTGGCCCCGAACACGGTGAAGATCGACAGCGCCCGGTTGCGGGCGGGACCTTCCGGGAAGGTCGTGGTGAGGATGGACATGGCGGTCGGCGCGGTGAAGGCGGCGGCGAGGCCCTTGATGAAGCGGGTCAGCACGAGCAGGACGCCGTCGTCGACCAGGCCGCCGACGAAGGAGGCCACCGCGAAGGCGGCCAGGGCGATGAGGAACACCCGGCGGCGGCCGAGCAGGTCGGCGGTGCGGCCGCCGAGCAGCAGCAGACCGCCGTAGCCGAGGACGTAGCCGTTGACCAGCCACTGCAGCGAGGACTCCGACATGCCCAGTTCCGCGCCGATCGAGGGCAGCGCGACACCGACCATGGAGACGTCCATGCCGTCGAGGAAGAGGACGACGCACAGCACGGCCAGCACTCCCCAGAGCCTGCCGGACCAGACGGGTGCCCGCGTCGGGGCGGGGACCGTGGGCGTTTCGATGAGGGACACGTCCGAAAACTACATGCTGTCGCATCTAATGCGCCAACATAATATGCCATCGGGTAAGATGCTTTGACATAAATTGCTGGCGCGTGGTAGGGTGCCCGCCATGGAGCGGGGAGCGGAGTTCGTCGACCAGTGGCGGTCGATGTCGTCGCGCTACCACGAGATCGCGTGCAGGCTCGACCGCGAGCTCGAGGAGTCGCACGGCGTGAGCATGAACGAGTTCGAGACGCTGGACCGGCTCGCCGCCCACGACGCCGAGGAGCTGCGCATGCTGGACCTCGCCGCGTCCATGTACCTCAGCCAGAGCGCGCTTTCCCGCACCGTGGCCCGCTTGGAGCGTGCGGGGTTGGTCGAACGCGCGCTGTGCGAGGCCGACCGGCGCGGCGTCTTCGTCCGCATCACCGCCGAGGGTCTGGCCCGCTACCGGGTCGCCAGCGACACGCACCGCGCCATCCTCGGCGAGCACCTCACCGCAGAGGACTAGTCCAGGATCCGGCGCTGGTACGCGGCAGCGACGGCGGACGCGCGGTCGGAGACCTCCAGCTTCGCGTAGATGTGCAGCAGGTGCGTCTTCACGGTGGCCTCGCTGACGTACAGCTCGGCGGCGGTCTCCCGGTTGGTGTTGCCGCGCGCGACCATGCCGAGCACCTCGAGCTCCCTGGCGCTGAGTTCGCGCACCGTCTGTCGCGGGCGGACCCGGCTGAGCAGCACGGCTGCGACGGACGGGGAGAGCACCGTGTCGCCCTTGGCCGCCGCGCGCACGGCACGGAACAGTTCCTCCCTGGGCGCGTCCTTGAGGAGGTAGCCGGTCGCACCCGCTTCCACTGCAGGCAGGACATCGGAGTCCGTGTCGTGGGTGGTGAGCACGAGGACCGCGACGCTCGGGACGCGCTCGCGCAGCAACCGGATCAGCGTGCCACCGCTCGGATCGGGTAAGCGCAGGTCGGTGAGCACCACGTCCGGTCGGGTCGCGGCCACCACCGCGATCGCCTCGGCACCACTCGCGGCGGCACCGACCACCTCGAAGTCCGATTGCGTGCCCAGCATCCCGTGCAGTCCGTCCCGGACGACGGGGTGGTCGTCGACCACGACGAGCCGCAGCCGGGTCATCCCGCCACCTCGATGACCGGGACGCTGACGCTGACCGCCGTCCCCGCGCCGGGACGCGACTCGATGTCGACGAGCCCCGCCAGCGACCGCACCCGGTCCCGCAGCGCCGCGAGGCCGAACCCACCCGCGGTCGACGTCACGAAACCCGCCCCGTCGTCGCGGACGTCCAGCACGATCACGTCCTCCATGTAGGACAGGGTGACGGCGACCCTGCTGGCGTGGGCGTGTCTCCCCACATTGGACAGTGCTTCCTGGGCGGCGCGGAGCAGGGTCACCTCTACCTCCGAGTGCGCGGGTCGTGGTGTCCCGGTCGTGGTGAACGTGGCGGGGATGGCGAATTGTTCGCGCCATGCCAGCACGGTCTGCCGCACCGCGTCACCGAGCCGCGCGTCGCGCAACGGCCCCGGGCGCAGCGCGTCGAGTGACCGGCGGACCTCCGCCAGGCTGGTCCTGGCCAGTTTCCGGGCCGTGTCGACCCTGCGGCGTGCCGGTCCGGGCAACTCCCCCACCGCCTCCAGTTGGGTGACGATACCGGTGAGGCCCTGCGCGACGGTGTCGTGGATCTCGCGGGCCATCCTGGCGCGTTCCTGCGCGACGCCGGTTTCCCGCGCTCGCGCGACCACCAGGTCGTGCAACCTGGCGTTCTCCTCGGCCATGGCGACGAGGGCGGTGTTGGTCTCCCTGCGCCGGACCGCTTCCCGTTCCATCGCCCGGATCATCCCGCCGATCAGCGCGGCCATCGGCGTCACGAGGGCGAGGTCGAGCACCGTCGACCGCAGGTCGGCGCCTGACACCACCAGCCACGGGATGTTCACGACGAGCACGCCGAGGTAGGCGAAGCGACCCGGCAGCACCCCGAACGCGAGCAGGTAGCAGACGGGGACGAACAGTTGGAACGCGTCGTCGCGCTGGACCAGGACGACGGTGAGGGCGAGCACGCCGAGGAAGTACCCGGTCATCGCCCACGGCCGGGGCGTCCGACCGGTCACGACCCAGGCCGGGTGCGCGACCACGAACCACCAGTGCCACACCGCGAGCACGGCCGCGATGAGCAACGTGGCCAAGCGGTAGCCCCACTCGCGGTGGTCGAACACAAGAGTCACCGCACAGGCTAAGAGCAGCAAGGCGAATGGCGCCAAGGCCCAGACCTGGTCCCACCGGTATTCGCGCTTCAGCTGTTCGTCCACGGCCCTCACCGCGCGATCTTCGCCGCTCGACCGCCATAGGTGAGACGGCGGAGCAGCACCTCGGCAGGCCCCCGCTTCCCGTTCCGTCGCAACAGGTCCGCAAGCAAGATGGAAGCGAGCCACGTTGCGAGCGCGATGATCGCGACCTCGGCAGTGCCCGCCGTCTTGCCCAACGCGAGGGTGTACGGCGAGAGGAGCGCGACGAAGACGACGGACTGGAAGAGGTAGCAGCTCAGCGAGCGTTCGCCGCACGCGGTGATGGCCAGCACCACTGGTCCACGACGATCACCGATGCGCACGGCGACCAACCCGATCAGCGCCTCGTAGCCGAGTCCGCCCGCAATGCCTGTCACCGCGTGCAACGCCGACGTGGCCCACAACATCGTTGCACCAGTCGGTGTGTAGAACCCGCCTACCGCAAGGCCCGCGGGCAAACCGCCGAGCAGAGCCAGCGTCAAGCCGATGGTCGCCGTCCGCGACAGCAACACGCGGTGCCGCGCCGGATCGCTGATCACCCCCCGCCGAGCGGCCCACGTCCCGACCAACGCGGCGCAACCGACACCGAGCATCCCGAACGGTGTCATCAACCATTCGACGGGTCGCAACGCCATCGCCTCGAACGCATCGGTGGTCTCGAAGGAGAAGAAGAACGACCGGGTGCCATCGGACGGCATCATGTACGCCGTCCCCTGCACCAGTGCGACCAGCACCGACCACAGCCCGGCCGCGACGAGCAGCGTGCGGTCCTTCACCCCGGTCAACGCGACCAGCACGAAGCCGAGCACGCCGTAGAGCCCGAGCACGTCACCCGGGAACAGCACCACCACGTGCACGAACCCGAACGCGATCAACCACCGGCTCCGCCGCCTCAGCAACCGCTTCGCGTCGCGCTCCGACACCCCCGCGTCCCGCTGCCGCTGGAACACCCGCACGACCCCGTAGGCGAACAACGCCGCGAACATCGGATACGCCCGCCCGTCGACCACGGCCACATCGACCACGCTGACCAGCCGATCAAACACCCCCTCCTCCACGATGTGCTGCCGCGCCCCGTACGGACGGCCGTAGAGGTACACCACCGAGTTGGCCACCGCGATCAGCGCGAGCATCACCCCACGCGCGAGATCCGGCGCCAACTCGCGCACTTGGACAGGACCTTCCGTCAATGCCATGCCACTAGCGTGCTGCCCGCGCCCCCACCCCGAATCGACAGAACGACCGAGCCCCGCTGTCCACCACTCGCCCACCCCCATCAACCGATCGGTGGATGCGCACCCGTCGCTCCACTCCCCCACCGCACCCCAGTCCCACTAGGCGTCTACGCCAGCGCGGCGTTCTTGGCGGGCACGACCCTCTCGCCGAACTTGCCCTCGACCTGAGTCCTCGGCCATCGCAAAGCCAAGCATCCGCCCAACTCCGCAGCCCAGCGCCGGGTTCCCCAACCCCCGCCCGTCACACCTTCGAGCGAACCCCCTTGACGGCCCCGCCGCCCCCCGCCAACCTCAGCCCGGCCCCCACCCTCTCCGGGGGGCGTCCCTGGGCCAGTCTACCGGCACCCCCCGACAGTCGATCTTGAAACGACCCCCGCAGAGATCCACATGTGGATAACTTCTGTAACCCATAAGAGGGAAATCCACGCGGCACC
Organism: Actinokineospora globicatena; assembly: GCF_024171945.1. GTDB lineage: Bacteria > Actinomycetota > Actinomycetes > Mycobacteriales > Pseudonocardiaceae > Actinokineospora > Actinokineospora globicatena. The sequence goes on along the minus strand of NZ_JAMTCR010000008.1, from coordinate 116,325 downwards.
AACGAAAAGTCCGCTGGTCAGAGAGCCTCAAGGGACGCCAGCAGCCTCCCGGAGCCAAAGTCGGCCAACGAGTGATCATCCAGAGCCGACGCAGCAGCAAAAGTGTCCACAGTGGACATGAAGCTGCCCGGACCCCACCAGGAGTCCGGGCAGCGAGGACGAACGCGATCAGCCGGTGAAGCCCGCCGTGATGGCGGTGAACTCCCAGTTCGGGCGGTCGCGGTTGACGGCCCAGAAGGAGAGGCGGCCGATGTGGTTGGCGTTGGACCAGTCGCGGATGCGGGTCCAGGTCTGCGGGGAGGTGACCTCGCCCGCGTCGCTGCTGTTGTTCATGCCGGAGATGCCGACGTGGGCGTAGGCCTCGGCGTCGGTCCAGCCGAAGGTGGACTTGAGCTTGTTCTTGAGGCCCTCGGTGGAGTTGACCGTCGCGGCGTACATGTCCGCGGCGCCGCCGAAGTTGAACGGCATGATGGTGAAGTTGTCGATGTTGGCGTTGAGCGCCTTGGCCTGCTCGATGAGCCGGTTGCCCCAGGAGTTCGGGCCGGTGTTGAGGGTCGGGAAGGTCAGGATCGTGCGCAGGCCGGGGTTGTTGGCCTTGACGATCTTGAGGGCGGTGAGGATCCGGTCCTGCACCGCGGCGCTCTCGAACTCGTCGGTGTTCTCGATGTCGACGTCGATCGCCTTGAGGCCGTAGGCGTCGATCACCTTCTGGTACGCGCCTGCGAGCAGTTCCGCGGTCGCGCAGTTCGGGCCGAGCTTGTTGCCGCTCCAGCCGCCGATCGACGGGACGATGTCACCACCGGCGGCGCGGATGGCCTTGACGTTGTTCTCGTCGACGCCGCCCTTGAGCGGGCGCTGGCTGTCCCAGGTCGGGTTGCAGCCGTTCTGCGCGAGGATGAACGCCATGGTGAACCACTTGACGCCGGTCGCGCGCATCACGTCGGCCGCGGCGGGCGGGTTGCCCCAGCCGAGGTAGAGGTATGGCGCGGCCTGGATGAAGCGCGGGCCGGGGTTGCCGTCGTCCTTGCCCGTCGTGGCGGTCACCGCTACCGAAGACGGCGAGGTGTTGCCCGCCGCGTCCTTCGCGCGCACCGTGAAGCTGTACTGCGTGCTGGGCGACAGACCGGTGACGGTGGCGCTAGTGCCGGTCGCGGAGGTCACCTGACCAGTGCGGACGACCTCGTAGCCGCTAACGCCCACATTGTCGGTAGAGGCGTCCCACGCGAGGGAGACGCTGTTAGCGGTAACGCTGGTGACGCGCGGATTGCCAGGCGTGGTCGGCGCCTGCGTGTCGTTACCGCCACCGCCGCCAGGTCCGTCCAACGCGATGTCGTCGGCGTTGTACGTACCTTGCCCGTACCACCCGTGCAGATAGACCTCCGCACTGGTCTGACTGGCCGTGGTCGTGAACGTGATGCTGAGCTGGGTGTAGCCGGAGGCCGAGTTGGCCCACTTGACCGCGCCACCGGTGACACCGAGGTGCACGTAGTTGCCGCGCACCCAGGCGGACAGGGTGTAGGCGGTGCTCGGCTTGACCGCGACGGTCTGCGCGCAGCGGGCGTAGTTGCTGGCGGACGCGGCGCCCGCGAGGGCCTTGGTCCCGCTGCGCACCGGGGTGCTGACCACGGAGCCGGTGCCACCGGCGCAGGTCCAGCCGGTGAGGCTGCCGGTCTCGAAACCGGGGTTGGTCAGCAGGTTGTCGGCGTGGGCGGCGATCGGGGTGATCACCAACCCCGCGGTGATGAGCGCTGCGGCGCCCAAGCCGGTGAACAGGCGATGTCGGGTACGCACGGGACCTCCCGGGTGAGGTGGGCTGACGGGGAGTGCAGGGGACACGTCGGCCCAGCATCGGGAATTGGTCTGGACCATATGTCGGATTGAAGCGCGGTACCGGGAGGGTGTCAATAGTGGGGAAATCGCGGCCCACGCGGTGATTCCGATATCCGGACACCGCTGTGCGGCCAACCGCACCCTCCACAGCGGACTACCCGGATGGCCCAACGATCATGGCGTAACGCGCCGCGTACAGCGCACGAGGTGCGGAGTGCAGCGCACTTCCCCGAGCAGGAAGCGAAGGTGGCCGATGCCGTCAGCGCACGAGACCGTCACCAAGTGGGCCAACATCCACCACACGCTGACCACGTTGGTGGTCCTGGACTTCACCACCCCGTCGGTGGACTACGAGGGCAAGTCCGACGGCGGCTGGATCTACCTCAACGGCCTCACCGTCACCCTCGACGGCAAGGCCTGGAACGCGCACATCACCATCACCAAGCCCAGCAAGAAGGGTGCGACGACCGACACCTGGAACCTGTGCCACCTGACCATCACCCGCACGTCGAACCCGCACGTCTTCTACGAGGTCACCGACGACGGCGAGGTCAAGACCACCGACAAGCTGCTGGACATGACGGGCAAGAACCGCAAGGCGTCCGAGCACTACGAGGGCAACCAGATCAACGACGCCAAGGTCGTCAACGCGGTGAAGTCCGACATCGCGCAACTGTTCGCCCACCTGGCATAGCCAGCGGGACTGGGACCGCGGCCCGCCGGTCCCAGTCCAACCCCCAGGTCACAGGCCACCGCCCTCAGGCGGGCCCGCTCGCGGTCGAATCATCCCCGTACCGGCCTGTCGCGTTGCACCCGTTGCACACCCGAGGACCAACCCGTCCCACTCCCGCCCCGGCTGATTCTTGTCCCATCCAGCCAGGAGCCGAAGGGGACGCACAATGGGCCGCAACCGGATCACCGCACTAGTCGCCACCACCGTCGCGGCCTCCGCCGTCGTCGTGGCGCAGCTGCCGGTGTCCACGGCCACCGCCGACGACCGGCTCTACGTCGTCGCCGAGGCGTTCACCTTCGACGAGGCCGGGATCCCCGGCGGCGACGCCAACGCGACCACCACCGCCAAGGCCGCCGCGGACACCTCCTGCTCGGACGGCACCTACGCCCTCAAGACCTGGAAGGTCGGCACCCTGACCTGGCTGTACAACAGCGCGGGCGTCCCGGCCACCATCGCCTCCACCGCGCTGAACACCATCACCACCTCGACCAACACCGTCGCCAAGGGCACCAACCGCTGCGACCTGGCGAACCTCACCACCTCGACCTACACCTACGGCGGCACCACCACCCTCAAGCCGCAGGTCAGCTCGAACGGCAGCTGCTCCGGCAACGACGGCAAGTCGGTCACCGGCTGGGGCGCTCTCCCGACCAAGGTCCTGGCCTACACCTGCACGTTCTACAACGCGCGCGGCGTCGTCGTGGCCTCGGACACCCTGATCGACAACGTCGCCTACACCTGGTTCACGACGAAGCCCGCGAACTGCACCGGCGCCCAGTACGACCTCGAGACCACCCTGACCCACGAGCGCCTGCACACCGCCGGTCTCGGTCACGTCGACCAGGCCCGCAACGCCGCGCAGACCATGACCCCGGCCAGCTCGCCGTGCGACACCTCCCGCCGCCTGCTCGGCGCCGGTGACTACGCGGGCCTCAAGGCCCTCGCCAGCAAGTAGCCAGCACCCCAGCAGCCCCTGTGCCACCAGGCGCGGGGACTGTTCTCGGGACAAACGCGTAACCCATGGGTTACGCTTCCCGGGTGGACGAGGTGGCGGGCGCGATCGCGGACCCGGTGCGGCGGCGGATCCTGCTGATGCTGCGCGACGGGGAGCGCTCGGCCGGGGACATCGCCGCCCAGTTCGCCATCAGCCGACCGGCCGTGAGCCGCCACCTGCGCGTGCTGCGGGAGGCCGGGCTGGTCACCGACCAGGTCGTGGGGCGGCAGCGGGTCTACCGGCTGGAGCCGGGGCCGCTGCTGGCGTTGGCGGGGTGGCTGGGCGGGTTCGCCCCCGCCTCGAAGTGGGAGCCGCGCCTGGCGGCCCTGGACACCGAGGTGCGACGGGCGCGGCGGGACCGCCGGGCCCAGCGAGAGGAGGACACCGGGTGAGTGGCGAGTTGATCCGGACGGCCCTGGGCGACGAGCTCGTGGTGGGTCGCACGTTCCGGGGATCACCGGAGGACGTGTGGGCGAGCATCACGGAGTCGGAGCGGACGGCGCGGTGGTTCGGGCCGTGGGAGGGGGTCGGCGGGCAGGGCAACACGATCCGGGTGCAGATGCTGTTCGAGGAGGGCGAGCCCTGGTTCGACGCGCGGATCGAGACCTGCGACCCGCCCCGGCGATTGGGCCTGTCCGTGCTCGACGAGAACGAGTCGTGGCGGATCGACCTGCTGGTCTCCGCGGTCGCGGACGGCACGCGGTTGCGCCTGGTGCACCACCTGCGGAACCTGGACGCCATCGGCGAGATGGGGCCGGGCTGGGAGTACTACCTGGACCTGTTGGTCGCCGCCCGCGACGGCACCCCGCAGCCGACCTTCGATGACTACTACCCGCGGCTGAAGCCGCACTACGAGGCGCTAGCTCGCCCCGATGGAGTGGGCCAGGGAGTCGAGGAGCCAGGTGTGTGATTCACCGAGGGCGACCGGTTGCGCGGTGACGACCCGAACGCCTGTCCAGTAGCGGCGCATCCTGGGGTCGCGGTCCACGGCGACGTCCGCGAGCAGCGACCGCCGGAACGACGGGCTGTCCCGGTGGCCTCGGACAGCGGCGTGGGTCGCCACGAACAGGTCGAGTTCCTGGCCGGGGCCCGGCGCCTGCCCGGCCGCGACCTTGGGCAGCGCGGCGGCGCACGCGGCACCGACGCCGTCTTGGAGCGCGGCCTCGTCGGTGATCACCTTGGCGTTGGCGTGCGCACTGGCCCGCAGGCCGGCCGCCAGGGCCGGGTCGTTGACCAGGGCGACGAGCTCGGCATAGGCCACGACCTGCGCCGGGGACGGGTCGGTGGGTGGCGGCGGCGCGCTGACGTCGAGGAACATCGCCAGGGTCTCGTCGGGCACCGGGTTGGTGAAGCGGTCGCGCCAGAACACGGCGAGGACCTGGTGCGCGACCCGACCGTCCTGCGCGGCGGCGAGCAGTTCCAGGCGGGCGGCCCGCTCGGCTGGTCCTGCCTGCTCGACGGCGCTGAGGCAGGCGCGGCGCCAGGCCAGGGCGGACAGCTCGACGTCGAGTGCGGCGCGCTCGGCGGCGACGGCCTCCCCCATCGACCGCTCGCCGGTCAGCACGCTGGTGATCGCGGGCAGCCCGAGGCCCAACGCGCGCAACCTGCGGACCAGGTCCAGCCTGGGGATCGCGTCCTGGTCGAACCGGCGGTGGCCGCCGACGCTGCGGACCGGGTCGAGCAGGCCCTCGTCGCAGTAGAACCGGATGGTGCGGACGGGGACGCCGGTGCGCCGCGCGAGGTCCCCGATGCCGAGCGTGTCTCCGGTCACAGTCTGTGGAACCTCCATCCCGGTGGAGTTCCTACGGTACGGGCGTCGCCCCTGAGAGGAGCACCTCGTGGACATCACCCAGCTCGCGGTCGCACTGCGGGACCAGACGGCCGCCCTGGCCGCGGCCCTGACCGGCACGGACCCGGACGCCCCGGTGCCGACCTGCCCGCAGTGGCGGGTCCGGCACCTCATCGGCCACGCCGACCAGGCGTTGCGGTGGAGCGCGGACCTCGCCAGGACCGGGCAGCCCACGGCGGTGCCGGATCCGCTGCTGTCCGACCCGGGCGACCCGGCGACCTGGCTCGAGTCGATGCGCGCGGACGCCGATGGCCTGATCACCGCGGTGGGCGAGGGCACCACGCCGGTGTGGACGTTCTTCGGCTCGCTGCCCTCGCGGTTCTGGCTGCGTCGGATGGTCGCCGACATGACCATCCACCGCGCTGACGCCGCGATCGCCGCAGGTCAGAGCTACGAGGTGGACGCGGCGCTGGCGGAGGAGGTCATCACCGAGGGCCTGGAGCTGCTGACCTCCCCCGCGACGCTGGCGCTGCGCCCGACGTTGGCGGAGCTGCGCGGGACCGGCGAGACGATCCTGCTGCGCGCGGACTCCGGTCGGGGTTGGCTGATCACGCGCAAGCCAGATGGGCCTACCTTCGAGGACACCACCGGTGACGTTGACGCGACTGTTGCCGTGTCAGGGACGGTTCAAGACCTGCTCTGGCTGTTCTCCCAGCGCCTGACGCCGGACGACCAGCGCGTCACGGTCACGGGTGACCGCTCGCAGCTCGACCACTGGTTGGCGCACACGGAGTTCTAGGCGTCACGCGTTGGGACTGTAAGAGAGGTCCACACGGGGTCTAGGACGAACATCGTCGAGTACCTGCGTAGTCCTGGCGCGGACTTGAGCACTCGGTCGGCAACGCGCCGGTGGTGCGGCATCCCGGTGGTCGCGAGCACGACGACGTAGTCGTGGTCACCGGAGACGTTGTAGAGCTGCTGCACTTCCGGCGCCGCCAGGACCCACTCACGAAATCGGGCGTGCTCTTCCGGTGACTCGTGGTCCAAGGTGACCAGGCACACCGCGAGCAACGCCGCGCTGGGATCGACCACCGCGACTTCGCGTCGCACCAGCCCAGACGCGCGATACCTCTCGACTCTTCGCTGCACCGCGCTTGGCGATAGCCCTACCAAGTCCCCCAGCTCCGCGAGAGTGCGGCCGCTGTCTTGCTGTAAGAGGTCGAGGAGGTGGTGGTCGATCTCGTCCAGGTTCGCGGGCACGCGAGATTATTGCGTGATCGGCGGTAAACGCTCAATCGCGGCCCGCATGGTTTCGGATAGCGTTGCCTTCACGCGGATTACGTTGCAGGGCAGAGCCTTCTCCGCGTCCACTGGGGAATCGAGGGCGTGTGTCCGGTAGCAGGAACTTGATGCTCGGCGTGGTAGCGGCCGTGGCGATGGGTAGCGCCGCGCCCGCTCTGAAGCTGTTAGCGCTAACGGAGATGACACCGGTCAACGTCATCCAGGCACGGACAGTGCTAGGGGCCGCTGCGCTGATGTGCGCCGCGGTGTTGTTGCGGCGCAAGCGGTTACGGATCCAACGGTCGGACTGGTGGCTCGTTGCCTGCTATGGCGTGGTGACCCTGGCCGTGAACCAGGTCGTCTATACAGCGGCGATCGCCCGGGTGCCGGTCGGCGTGGCGTTGTTGCTGGAGTACCTGTCGCCGGTGCTGGTGGCGCTGTGGGTGCGGTTCGTGCAGCGGCGCCAGGTACCCGGCCTGCTGTGGGTGGGGATCGCGGTCCTGCTGGTGGGGCTCGCGTTGGTCACCCAGGTGTGGGCGGCGGCCACGATCGACGGGCTCGGGGTGCTGTTCGGGTTGCTGGCGGCGATCACCCTGGCCGCGCGGTTCCTGCTCGCCGAACGTGGGCTGCGGACGCACGACCCGCTGGTGCTGGCCGCCTGGGGTTCGTGCCTGGGCGCCGTGGCGCTGGTCATGGCCGGTGTGGCCGCCCCGTTCCCCTGGCCGGTGTTGGCGACCACCACCGGGGGCGTGCCGGTGTGGGTACTGGTGCTGCACGTGGGCCTGGTCGGCATGGCGGGGGCGATCCTGCTCGGCGTCATCGCGCAGCGGAGCATCCCGTCGACCGCCGCGAGCCTCATCGCCGCTTTGGAGATCGTCATCGGTGGCCTGCTCGCGGCTGTGCTGCTCGACGAGCGGCTCAGCGGCGTCCAGTGGCTCGGCTCGGCGGCGATGCTGGTCGGCATCGTCCTGGCCCAGGTGGCGATGGCCAGGCGCGAGCCCGGGGCGTCGGGCCTGGGTCGACCAGGGACAATCGCCGTGTGAGGGTGAGACTGGGGCAGATCTGGCAGGCGGTGCGCTACCTCTTGGTCGGGGGCGCGACGTCGATGCTGGCTGTCTTCGCGCTGTGCGGCCTGCTGCTGGTGACGGCTATGTGCGCCGTGTTCGGGTTAGGTCTACCGGTGGTGCCGGAAGCTATGCGGGTCATCCGCCTCCTACCCGGACTCGAACGTCGACGCGTAGCCCGTGCCTTGGGCGTACCGGTTCCGGAGGCATACCGGCCAGTGACCGGTCCTCTAAGTCAGCAGATCCGTACCGTGCTCGCCGACCCAGCGACCCCACGGGACATCGCCTGGTTGGCGGTGCACGCCTTCACCGGCATCCTCGCGGCTGGTGGCGCGGTAGGTCTACCGCTGGCCACTCTCAACCAGGCCCTCATACCGACGTACTGGTACCTGCTGCCGAACGGCGCACCAAGCAGCTTCGACTACCAGGTGACGTCTTGGCCGCTGGCAATGGTGAGCGTGCTGGTCGCACTCCTCTATGGAGGGCTGACCCTGCTGCTCCCGGCTGCCGCGCGCAAGCAGGCCCAGTTCGCGAGATGGCTGCTCAAGCCAGCCGAGGGCGTGATGCTGCAAGACCGTGTCGCCGAGCTGACGGCGACCAGAGCGGCCGCGTTGGACGCACACGGCGCTGAGCTGCGGCGGATCGAGCGGGACCTGCACGACGGCACCCAGGCCCGTATCGCGGCGGTCATCATGCAGCTGGGGATCGCCGAGCAGATGCGCGGCCGCGATCTGGACACCGCGTTCGACCTGGTGCGCAAGGCGCAGGACACGGCGATGTCGGCGCTGGCCGAGCTGCGCGACGTCGTCCGCAGCATCTACCCGCCGGTGCTGTCCGACCGCGGCCTCGACGGCGCCGTGACCGCGCTGGCCGCCCGCTGCCCGATCCCGTGTGAGCTGGACCTCGCCCAGGTCGGCAGGCGACCGGCCGCGGTGGAGGCGGCGGCATACTTCATCATCGCCGAGGCGCTGGCCAACGTCACCAAGCACTCCGGCGCCGGACACGTCTCGATCGGGCTCGACGCCGCGGAGGACAGGTTGCTGATCACAGTGGGCGACGACGGTCGCGGCGGTGCCGACGAGGCGCTGGGCAGCGGCCTGGCGGGCATCCGGCGGCGAGTCGAAGCGCTGGACGGCGACACCGCGCTGAGCAGCCCGGTCGGTGGACCGACGGTGTTGCGGGTAGAGCTGCCATGCGGGTCGTAATCGCCGAGGACGACGCCCTGTTGCGTGAGGGGCTCGTCTTGCTGTTGAGCACCGCAGGCATAGAGGTGCTCGCGGCTGTAGACAACGCAACGGACTTTCTTACCGCTGTCACGGCAGAGCGTCCGGACGCGGTCGTAGTAGACGTCCGGTTGCCTCCTACGTTCACCGACGACGGTCTCCGTGCGGCGGTCGCGGCCCGGAAGATGTACCCCGGCCTGCCCGTGTTGGTGCTATCGGCCTTTGTGGAGGACAGCTACGCCTCCGAGCTGCTCGCCGACGGCGCGGGCGGGGTCGGGTACCTGCTCAAGGAACGCGTCGGCCGGGTCGACAAGTTCCTGGACGCCGTGCACCGGGTCGCCGCCGGGGGAACCGCGATGGATCCCGAGGTCATCGCCCAACTGCTGGTGCGGCACAAGGCCGACGACCCGCTGGAGACGCTGACCAGCCGGGAGCGCGAGGTGCTGGGGCTGATGGCGGAGGGGCACGACAACACCACCATCGGCGCCCTGCTCGTGGTCAGCGAGGGCGCGGTGCACAAGCACATCCGCAACATCTTCAGCAAGCTCAACCTGACCAGCGACGAGGCCGGGCACCGGCGGGTGCTGGCCGTGCTGGCGTACCTGAACGCCTCCTGATTCCTGGGCCTTGCGCCCGGTTCGGGTGACGACGCGTGCCACGACCGGGGTCGGCGCGGTCCCCAGGCCACATTCCGTTGACACCGCGCCGTTGTGGGGGACATCCCTCGAGGGCCAACCCCCTGCTGTCGGCTGCGGTCCGTGGGTTCTGAGGCCTGCACCCGAGTCGCACCCGAGGCCGCACCCGACCCGCTCCCGCCACGGCTGAGTCTTGGTACCAGCAAGCCGGAACCGAAGGAGCCAGTCATGATCCGCTCGATCACCACCCTCGCCGCCACCGTCCTGGCCGCCACCGCGGTGATCGTCGCCGGTCAGCCGGTCTCCTCCTCCTCCTCCTCCTCCGACGAACTGTTCCTCGTCGCGGAGGCCTTCACCTACGACGAGGGCGACGCGGTCACCGCCGCCGCCACCGCCGCCTCGGCCGCCAGCGCTTGCGAGGACACCTCCTACGCGCTGAAGACCTGGAAGGTCGGTACCCTGAACTGGATGTACAACGGTGAGGGTGTTCCGGCCAACATCGCCTCCACCGCTCTCGCCTCGATCACCACCTCGACCAACACCGTGGCCAAGGGCACCAACCGCTGTGGCCTGGCGGCGCTGACCACCTCGACGTACAACTACGCGGGCACCACCACCGTCAAGCCGCAGGTGTCGTCGACCGCCACCTGCACCGGCAACGACAACAAGTCCGTCACCGGCTGGGGTGCGCTTCCGGCGAAGGTCCTCGCCTACACCTGCACCTACTACAACGCCAAGGGTGTTGTCATCGCTTCGGACACGCTGATCGACAACGTCGCGTACACCTGGTTCACCACCAAGCCGGCCGACTGCACCGGCGCGCAGTACGACCTGGAGACCACCCTGACCCACGAGCGCCTGCACACCGCCGGTCTGGGCCACGTCGACCAGACCAACAACGCCACCCAGACCATGACCCCGGCCAGCTCGCCGTGCGACACCTCCCGCCGCCTGCTCGGCGCCGGTGACTACGCCGGCCTGAAGGCCCTCGCCAGCAAGTAGTTCCAACGGCTTCGCAGAATCCCTCCCAGCCTTCGCGGCCGGGAGGGATTCTGCTGTTCTAGGCCATCCGCACGATCGGGGGTAGTGCTAGGACTACCCTTGGCACTACAGACAAGTAGAACCCGAAGACTAGTGCTAGCACTATGGGAACGTCCTCCTCGGACTTGTAGCGTGGTTTTCACCGGGATCACAGGGGAACCCGGATCACCAAGGGGGAAATCCAGTGTCGACAACACGTTTGCCGCGCACCGCTCGTCCGCGCCGAGGCGCGAAACGCATGACCGCGCTCTTGGCCGTCGCGGGCTTGGTGTCGGGGGCCGGAGTGGCACAGGCAAGATCCGATGTGGACAGCACAGGTCTGGATCGGTACTACAACCAACGCGTGGCCTGGAAGAGTTGTGACCACGCCGAATTGGACGCGGCGGGGGCGCGGTGCGCCGATGTGACCGTGCCGATGAACTACGCCGAGCCGCGCGGTCGGACCATCACCGTGGCCATCTCACGGCTCAAGGCGACCGACCCCGGGCGGCGGCGGGGCGTCATGCTGTCGAACCCGGGCGGCCCAGGTGGTGCCGGGCTCGACGTCATGCTGACCATCCGCAAGGCGATGACACCGGAGGTGACGGCGCGGTACGACCTCATCGGCCTGGACCCGCGCGGGATCGGGCGGTCGACACCGGTCGACTGCGGCTGGCCGATCGGGTCGATGCTGCGCTCCGGCGGGGTCGACCGGGCCGCGTTCGACCGCAACACCGCCGTCCAGGCCGATCTGGCTCGACGGTGCGCGGACCGACACGGGTCGTACCTGCGCCACGTGTCGACCCGCAACACCGCGCGGGACATGGACGTCGTGCGCGGCGCGCTCGGGGAACGGCGGATCAGCTACTTCGGCTGGTCGTACGGCACCTACCTGGGCGCGGTGTACACGCAGATGTTCCCGGGTCGCGCCGACCGGTTCGTGCTCGACAGCGCGGTCGACCCGAGGGCGTGGCACACCGCGACCCTGGCGTCGATGGCCCGACCGAACGAGGCCGCCTTCGACGACTGGGCCGCCTGGACCGCGTCCCGCGACGCCGAGTACCACCTGGGTGGCACCGCGCGGCAGGTCAGGGCCGTGGTCGAGGGCCTGATCACCCGGGCGGCCGCGGACCCGATCCGGATCGGGCGGTACCGGGTCGACCAGCACGTGGTGCCGATGGTGCCGTTCGTCGAACTCGACGACCCGCGCAAACGGGCCGCGCTCGCGGGCGACATCCGGCTCTTGGTCGACGCCGCGAACGGAAAGGCGGTGCAGCCGAGCCCGAGCCTGGTAGGCATCCTCCAGTTCATCTACGAACCGACCGCCCAACTGCACAACTCCGGCCAGGCGGCCGTGCTGTGCGGAGACGCCGCCGCACCCCACGACCCCGACTGGTACTGGCGCCAGATCCAGCGCGACCGCCGCCAGAACCCCATCTTCAGCGCCATCGCCAACAACCTCAACGCCTGCGCCTTCTGGCCCGCCCCAGCGGAACCGCGGACCACGGTGCACAACACCGTCCCCGCCCTCATCGTCCAGTCCACCGGCGACACCCGCACCCACTACCAGGGCGCCGTCTCCTTACACCGCGCCATGCCCAACTCCCGCCTCATCACCCTGGCCGACGTCAACATCCACGCCATCTTCGGCAACTACCCCAACCCCTGCGTCGAAAACACCATCAACACCTACTTCCGCGACGGCACACTCCCCCACACCAACATCACCTGCCGGGAGCACTGAGCGCTCCGCCCGCCTAACGGTCGGATGATCACCAGGACGTCGATGAAATAAGCAGCGGCCGCGATTCACCAGTATGTCGGCGATGGTCGGCGGCACTAGCCGCCGGTGTTGGGATTGTTCCTCGTTGATCGTCACGCTGACTTGTGTGGCGGAATCGCGTTCTGGCGGAGTTGACAGAATCGACAGCGACATGATCATCCAGTTCCACAACCCCACAGACATGAACAACCACGATGACAGAAATACTGCAACTTCCGACACCGCAAGCACCCGACGGTCTGATCTCGGCGGGCAAGCTGGCTGTGGGCGTTCGACTCGGCGGTCCCGACTACCCCGGCCGGTAGTACAGCGAGCCGATCTGACCTTGCCGCAGGTCTTCAACGATCAACTACGGGGCGCGCTGATCCGTCGAGGCCGCCCGGGCCGCGACCAGGCACCTTTGAGCCCCGATTCCGGTGCCGACGGGTTCGCGGGTTCTGTGGTCGTGGCGCGGCCACCTGACCGTCCCGGACGATGCGGACTCCGCACGGTCGCGGTCGACCGAGGTGTACCTCGTCGGCTGAGGCGGCCTGCTCGGCTGGGTCGTCGCTACCCCAACACCCGCGCCGCGCCCGATCAATGAGTTGCCGACATGACTGAAACCATGAGCTGTCCAGGTCGGGAAGATCAACAGCGCATTGGTCGCTGCTAACACCTTCTCACGGGAAAGTCTTCGTGGAGAGGATCTGCCCGACCTGGACAGCGGTGAACGTCAAGCTGGTCCTCAGTGGAGGACCTTCAACCCCACTACACAACCGACGATGCCGAGAAGGAGGAATACCTTGATCACTGAAACCGGTTCGGCTCCGGTCACCATGGCGTAAGCGACGGTCAACACCGCGCCGATTCCGACCCAGACCGCGTACGAGGTTCCGACCGGGAGCTCACGCATCGCGTAGGCCAGGCCTGCCATGCTGGCGAGCAGGGCCACGACGAAGGTCAGTGACGGCCAGAGTCGGGTGAACTGCTCCGACCTGCCCAGGGCGGTCGCCCACACTGCCTCGAGGACCCCGGAGAGAACCAGCACGAACCACGCCATGACGACCTCCACCAAGCGCCGTCTTGTCACGCCGGGTACGGCACCGCTCGTCCGGGAGGCTCCCATCGGGAGTTCATCTCCATCGTCGCACCACTACCGGCGCCGGGGCCAGCACTGGTGGCCCACCTCTCCAGGCCAGGGCTCACCACCACTCCGCGGGGCGGATGGCTGGGACACGGTGGGCGCGCGACTGGCGCGGCGGTTCCGGAGCGGGTTGGGAGAGGTGGCATGCCCGCGAGCCAATCACGCACCGGTGGCTGGGACGGGCTGGTGGGGCCCACTGGGTGCACGGTGTCGGGCGGGGTGTTCGCAGGCGACGGGCACGAGGTGTCGGGGCTGAGGGTGAGCGCGGCTGAGGTGACCGGTGGGGTGGTGGGGCCTAGGTTGGTGGGGTGTCCACTTTGTTGCTCGTCACCGACCTGACCTATCCGGCGCGGGGGCGTCGCTATGGCGATGAGGATGTGTTCCTCGGGGCTCGGCTGCGGGAGCACTTCGTGGTGGCGTTGTGCCACCCGAAGGACGCGGTGGGGTTGATGGACCGGTTCGACCTCGTCATGGTGCGCAACAGTGGGCCGGTGATGCACTACCCGGCGGAGTACGGGGCGTTCCGGGCGCACGCGCTGCGGCAGGGCAGCGTGGTGTTCAACCCGCTCACCGGGCAGGGTGACATGGCGGGGAAGCAGTACCTGGTGGACCTCACCAGGGCCGGGTTCCCGGTGATCCCCACCGTGGACCGGGTCGCTGATGTGGACGCGTTGCCGGTGGTCGAGACCTACGTGGTCAAGCCGAAGGCGGGCGCGGACTCGGTCGGGCTCGTGCGCACCGACCGCGAGGGCATTCCGGACGGTGAGGGGCTCCTCATCCAGCCGGCGATTGATTTCGACTACGAGGTCTCGTTCTATTTCGTCGACCACGAGTTCCACTACGCCCTCTACGCGCCGGATCCCGAGAAGCGCTGGGAACTGCGGCCCTACGAGCCCTCGACCAGCGATCTCGCCTTCGCCGAGCGGTTTGTCCGGTGGAACACGCTCGACCACGGGATCCAGCGGGTCGACGCCTGCCGGGTCGGGGGTGACCTGTTGCTGGTGGAGCTGGAGGACCTCAACCCGTACCTGTCGCTCGACCTGGTGGCCGAGGAGATTCGGGAGGCCTTCGTCCAGGCGGTGGCGGCGTCGCTGCGGGCGATGAGCGGCGACTAACGGCGCAGATACACCGTAGGGCGTCGGGCACCGGCATGCCGCTGGATACCGGCCCTTCGGGTGATGGGCGAACACGAATCCGCCCGGTCGCGCGGTCGCGGTTCAGTCGTCCAGGGAATTGGCGACCACTCCGGCGAATCCGTATGGTTTCCCTGTTCGCTTCTCCCAGCACGACGGGGGTACGGGGAAGCAGACCTGGACGGACTATCCCGATCGGACAGTCCGGGCACCTGATCCGCGGGTTCCCCTCTCCTGGCGCCAAGCCAGGCGGAGGGGGACCCGCTCCAGTAAGGGGGCGCTACCGGGAGCGGCGGGACGCGGGCTTGCGGACGTTGCCCGCCTTGTCGGTCCGCGGCGGCTTCGGGGCGGGCTTGGGCTGCTTGTCAGCGGCGGCCTGGGTCTTGACCCGCTCGGACTCCTTGCGGAACTCGGCCTGGGTGGTGCGCTCCTGCTGCAGCCACTCCGGGTTCTCCGCCTTGATCGCCTCGATCTGCTCGGTGGTGAGCGGGTCGGCGAAACCGGCCCTGGTCAGGCCACCGATCGAGACGCGCAGCTTCGCGGCGACCACCGTGCGCGGGTGCGGGCCGTCGCGGCGCAGGTCCCGCAGCCAGCTGGGCGGGTCGGCCTGCAGCGCGTTGAGCTCGTCGCGGGTGATGAGGCCGTCCTGGAACTCGGCGGGGGTGGCCTCCAGGTACACGCCCAGCTTCTTCGCCGCGGTCGCGGGCTTCATCGTCTGGGGCGTCTTGTGCGGCGAGGTCATGGGGGCAAGCGTAGCGGGGGCGTTCACCGGCGGTAGTCTGGCCTGGTGACAGGGCCGGACCCAGCTGCACCCTTCAGGCTCGCGTACGCGCCGGGGGTGATCCCCTCGAAGTGGTCGCGGTTGTGGGCCGAGCGGTCGCCGCGGGTGCCGCTGGAGTTGGTGCAGGTGAGCCCCGCCGAGGCCGCGGACCAGATCCGGGAGCGCAGCGTGCAGGCGGCGCTGCTGCGGTTGACCGCCGACCGCGCCGGGCTGCACGCGATCCCGCTGTACACCGAGGTGACCGTCGTGGTCATCCCGAAGGACCACCTCCTCGCCGCGGCCGACGAGGTCACCCCCGGCGACCTGGCCGACGAGGTCGTGCTGCACCCGCTCGACGACACGCTGGACTGGGCGCAGCCGCCCGGCCGCCCGGCCCTGCAGCGCCCCGACACCACAGGTGACGCGATCGAGCTGGTCGCCGCGGGCATCGGTCTGCTGGTGGTGCCGCAGTCGCTGGCCCGCCTGCACCACCGCAAGGACCTGACCTACCGCACGATCACCGACGTCCCGCAGTCCCAGGTGGCGCTGTCCTGGCTGGAGGACGAGACCACGGACGCGATCGAGCAGCTGATCGGCATCGTGCGCGGGCGGACCGTCAACAGCACCCGGGGACGGCAGGCCGAGCCCGAGCCGGTCCGGGAACCCGCACGCGCCGCCAAACCGCAGCGCAGGCCCGCGACCCCCGCCAAGAAGCCCGCCGCCCCGAAGCGCGGGAAGCCGCGCCGCCGCTCCTGACGTTCTCCGTTCCTGACATTCCACTGTGGACGCCGCCGATATTCGGTGGACACCCCGTGCGGGGCGGCGCCAGGGTGGGGTCATGGGCCTGGACGAGACCTGGAACGCCGAGACCGCCAGCCGCTACGACACCCCTGGTGTGGGCATGTTCGCCCCCGAGGTGCTGGATCCCGTCGTCGACCGCCTGGTGGAGCTGGCCGACGGGGGTGCCGCGTTGGAGTTCGCGATCGGCACCGGGCGGGTGGCCGTGCCGTTGGCCGCGCGCGGGGTGCCGGTGACGGGGATCGAGCTGTCCGAGCCGATGCTGGCGCAGCTCCGCACGAAGGTCGACGACGCCACGATCCCGGTCGTCCTCGGCGACATGGCCACCGCGACCGCGCCGGGCGAGTTCTCGCTGGTGTACCTGGTCTTCAACACGATCTCCAACCTGCTCACCCAGGCCGAGCAGGTCCAGTGCTTCCGCAACGCCGCGCGCCACCTGCGCCCCGGCGGCCGGTTCGTGCTCGAACTCGGCATCCCCGACCTGCGCAAACTCCCACCTGGCCAGGACGCCGTCGTGTTCGACCACCGCGAGGGCTACGCGGGCTTCGACACCTACGACACCGTCAACCAGCGCCTCACCTCCCACCACTACACGGAGGTGGCCCCCGGGGACATCCGCCTCGTCCGCAGCCACCACCGCTACCTGTGGCCCGCCGAACTGGACCTCATGGCCCAACTAGCCACCCTCACCCTCGACTCCCGCCACGCCGACTGGACCGGCTCACCCCTCACCCCCCACTCCCCCTCCGCCGTCTCCACCTACCGCAAGCCCACCTCTTAGCCCCCCGCCCAGAGCCCCCGCGAGGCGCGAGGCGCGAGGCGCGAGGCGACAATCGCACCGGCTCTTCCTGTCCCCCCAGCCAGGGCCGAGTGGATCTCCACCGGACCTCTCTCCCCGCTCCGCCTCCCTCCTCTCTCACCTCACCCCCTTCCCTTCCTCCCCAGCGTCTTTCCGCTCTCCCCTCCCCCGCACCCACCCCCTCCTCCCGACTTAAACCCGATATCTTGATAGTCAATAGCGGATAATGAGAACCAACAGCCGCAACGGCTAGCCCAAAGCGTGCTCGGGTGGGTACTGAGCGTGGGATAGTGGGGATCTTGGGGTCGGCGGGGTGGAGGGGTGGGGCGTGGCGGAGAACCTGGGCAATGTGCTGCCGGTGTACGTGGTGGCTGATGAGTCGGGGTCCATGGCGCCGGTGGTGGGGGAGTTGAACGCGGGGTTGGCGGAGTTGCACCGGGCGTTGCTGCGGGAGCCGATGGCGGCGGCGAAGGTGCGGTTCACGATCCTGGGGTTCTCGGTGGACGTGCAGACCCGGTTGTCGTTGGCGGACCTGCGGACCGAGGCGGCGTTGCCGGTGTTGAGCACCCGGTCGTCGACCAACTACGGGGCCGCGTTCGAGGCGTTGCTGAGCCAGATCCCGACCGATGTGGCCGCCCTCAAGGAGCAGGGGTACGCCGTCTACCGGCCCGCGGTGTTCTTCCTGACCGACGGCCAGCCGACCGACGAGCCAGCGTGGCGGGACTCCTACAACCGGCTGGTGGACCGGGAGACCACGCCCGCCGCGCCGAACATCATCGCGTGCGGGATCGGGGGTGCGCGGGCGCGGACGATCCTGGATGTGGCGACCCGGCCGGAGTTCGCGTTCGTGGCGACGCCAGGGGTGGAGCTCGGGCTGGCGATCGCGGAGTTCAGCGTGGCGTTGACCAAGAGCATCGTGGCCTCGGCCCGCGCGGTGGCCGCGGACAAGACCGAGTTGGTGGTCGAGCGGCCCAGCAGCTTCGTCATGGCGGTCGACGTTGTCTGAGGCCCACCTGGGCACGCCGCTGGTGCTCGGCACGCCGGTCGCCGAGTTCGAGCCGCGCCCACCCCGGCGCGTCGGCGGGTACCGGCCGGACACCGCGGTCGACGGGTGGTCGGGCGGCACCTTCGCCGCGCGAGCCGCGTCGGTGCGCGGCTACCAGCACCGCCACGACGGGACCCCGCGGCAGGACGACTTCGCGGTGTCCTGGCACGAGGGCACCGGGGCCGTGGTGGCCGCCGTCGCCGATGGGGTGTCGAGCGTGGAGTTGGCGCACCTGGGCGCCACCCTCGCCTGCCGCAGTGCCACCGACCAACTGCTCCGGGTGCTCGACGCGGGCGAAGAACCGGACTGGCCGGAGGTGATGCGGTGCGCGGGCTGGGCGTTGGTCGAGTTCGCCGCGGCCCAAGCCGGTGATGACGACCCCTCAGCGCGCGCGGAACGCCTGCTGTCGACCACGTTGCTCGTCGCGTTAGTCCGACCGCGTGCCGACGGATCCGCCCACGCCGAGATGTGCCGGGTCGGCGACTCGACCGGGTGGGTGTTCGACGCGGGCACCTGGACCCGCCTGACCCAGGAGTCCCCCGGCATCGCCGAGGTCGCGACCGTGGCACTCCCCCACCTGCCCCGCGACCTGCGCGCCGAGTCCGTCGACCTGCCCGCGGGATCAGTGCTGCTGCTGGGCACCGACGGGGTCGGCGCCGCGCTCGGGGACGGCGCGGGCCTGGTCGGTGCCGCGTTCGCCGAGGCGCTCGGGACTCCCCCGCCGCCCCTGGAGTTCGCCCGGTTGCTGGACTTCTCCCGCGAGACCTTCGACGACGACCGGACGTTGCTGGGGGTGTGGTCGGGGCTCGGTCGGTGAGCGAGGTCCCGGAGGTCGACGCCAGGGCGTTGGGCAGGTTGCGGCTGCTCGGCACCGGCGGCCAGGGCCGGGTGCTGCGGTTGCTCGACCACGCCGACGGCCCGGACGCGGTGGTGTACAAGGAGTACAGCCCCCGGGTGGTCGACGACGTGGACGTCGACGTGCTGCGCCAGTTCGTCGGGTTCGCCCACGACTTGGACGCCCCGGCGCGCGCGGGATTGCTGGCCAGGACGGCGTGGCCGGAGGCGGTGGTGCGCAAGGACGGCGTGGTCGTCGGGTTCCTGATGCGCAAGGCGCCCACCGCGTACACCGCCAGTCTGCGCTTCGGCGACGAGACCACCTCGGAGTTGGCGCTGGTGCAGTACCTGCTCAACCCGCCCGAGTACCTCGCCGCGCGCGGGCTGCGGCTGAGCCCGCGGTTCCGCTACGAGTTCCTGCACGACACGGCGGCGGCGCTGGACCTGTTGCACGGGTTGGGGATCAGCGTCGGGGACCTCTCGCCCAACAACCTGCTGTTCAGCCTGACCGCCCGCCCGCGCGGCTTCTTCATCGACTGCGACGCGATGCGGCTGGCCGGGGAGAGCGTGCTGCCGCAGGTGGAGACCCCGGACTGGCGGATCAGCGAGGTCAGCGACGAGGACCTGGCGACGCCGTCGAGCGACACCTACAAGCTGGGGCTGCTCGCGGTCCGGCTCTTCGGCAACGACCAGCAGAGCAGCGACCCGCGCCTGGTGCCGAGCCGGTTGCGCGCCAAGGTTACGGCGAGCCTGCGCGCGGACCCGGGCAGGCGCCCGTCCGCTCGGTCCTGGGTCGACACGCTGGCGCCAGCGGCCCGTGACGCCGCGGACGTCTCCGACACCCCGGAGGCGACCCCGCCGCCACCGGCACCGGACCCGGTCGTCATCACGCCGCCCACCCCGGTCACGCCCACCCGGGGTCGGTGGATCGCCGCTGGTGTCCTGGTGGCGGTGGTGATCGGCCTCATCGCGCTGGTCGTGGACAACACCCCGACGTCACCGACGGGCGGGAGCTCCTCGGGGTCCGGGTCCACCTTCACGCCGAGGGTGGTCCTGCCCACGTTCAACCCGACCTTCCCTGATCTCCCCCTGCCGACGTTCACCCGGCCCTCGTTCACCCTGCCGACGAACCTGCTGCTCCCCACCGGGGACTACTCCCCGCTGGCCTGCCTGTTCAGCGTGAGCGCCGCGCCGGACGTGCGCGGCGGGGACGGTCTGGACGAGGCCAAGTTCGCCCTGGGGAGCACGGTGTGCGCCGTCAACCGGGCGCAGCGGACCCACATCTCGCCGATCCCACTCGCACCGCTGGTCGAACTCGGCCCCATCGCTACCGCCCGGATCGTGGGCTTCCGGGGCGAGGGGACCGCGTCGCCCCGGGCGGTGGTCGACCTGGCCAAGGAGGCGGGCGGCTGCGTGCGGGCGTCGATCCAGTTCGACCGGGACTACGCGGTCGTGTCGTCGGCGGTCGCGGGGACCTGCTGAGGGGTGGCGCCCTTGTGCAGCTGGTCGTTGACCGCGTCGGCGATCCGAGGCGTCAACCCGCTCGCCACGTCGTGGCCCAGCGCCTCGGCCAGCCCGAGGTGTCCCAGGTCCACAGTGGACTCCACAGCGCCGCCGAACACCTCCGCCGCGACCCGCCCCCTGCGCCAGCCGACCAAACCCACGCCAACGGCGATCACCGAGGCGGGCCACCAGAACCACACCGGGACCAGGTAGAGCAAGCCCCAGCCGACCAGGGTGGCCGCCAGGTCGAGCCTGCCGCGGGCTTGGGCGACGACGACCCGGGTGTCCGCGTCGAGCCGGTGCCACAGGCGGGGCCAGACCAACGCGAGCACCAGGCCGTACTGGGCGTCGACCCGGACGTCCACCAAGCGCAGCCGGTCGCCGATCCAGGTGGGCAACGCGGGCAGGTACCGCTCGGGCAGGCGGGTCCCGTCGCGCTTGAGCCCGCGGCGGACGCGGTAAGCGCGCAGTCGGGTGAGCAGCCGCGCGGGCCAGGCCAGCGGTCCGCGCCAGCGCCCCCACCACAGGGACCGCACTGCGCCACCGAGGCCGCGTGCGGCCAGGCTGGTCAGCATCGCGGCGCCGATCGCGAACCCGCCCCAGGCCAGGGCCTCGGTCGGGCGGTCCCGGACGAGGGTGCCGATCGCCTTGGCCGTGCCGGTGACCGCGCCGGGGTCGAACGGGTGGGCGTGGCCCTGGCGGACGGCGATGGCGAGCACGGCCAACCACAGCAACCCGGGCAGCAACGTGCCCACCAGCCACCGGTCGGGCAGCCGCTTGGTCACCTCACCCAGGAGCGCGGCCACGCTAGCCGCCACGCACGAAGCGCATTTGCTCGTCGAACACCGCGCAGCGCGGCGGACGGGCGTCGTCGTCGCGGTCGGCCCGGCGAGCGCACCGTTTGCCGGGGCAGACGTAGCCACCCACCAGGCTCGGCACGGGCAGCCAGTCGGTTCGTGGCCCGGTGCCGTCGTCGCGATTGGGCGGCGGGGCAGCCGCGGGGTCGAGTTTCAGCTCCTTGCAGGCCGACACGGCGGACCCGCCAGCGGCGACCTCGGCGACGTGCATCTCCAGGGTGTCTTCCCAGAAGCCGCGCACCGCGCGCGTTCGGAGCCCGGGCACCGCGGCGCAGAACACCGCCAGCGCGTACTGCTCGCCGTCGACCGTCGCGGGCACTGCTGTCCCCTTCCCGGCCCGGCGTGGCCGGGCTACCGTGGCGATGATCGACTCTACCCGAGGGGGCTGGCTGGGATGGCCGATCCGCGGCGGGCGGTGCTCGACGACCTGACCGCGCGGATGGCCCGGTTCGACCGGGACGGCACCCAGTCGGCGGTGCTCGACGCCGACGCGCACCGGGCCGCGCTCGCGCTCTACGCCGACGCGGTCGCCGACCGGACCACCGATGCCGAGGTGCTCCAGGTGCTGGGCCAGTGGTTCCTGCGCCACCACTACGCGCTGCCGACCGGGTTGGGCGCGGCGTCGCTGCGGACAGCGCGGCTGTGCGCCGGGTTGGCCCGGGATCTCGCCCCTGACGCGCTGCCGCCGGACCTGCGCGCGTTGCTGGCCGGTGAGTCCGATCCGGCGCAGGCCACGCACGCCACGGCGGTCGTCCTGCTCGGCCAGTTCGAGGAGACCGGGGACCCGAGCCGGGTGGCGGCGGCGAGCAGGCTGCTGCGGTCGCTGACCGACGACCTGCCCGCCGATCACCCGTTGCGGTCCGGTCTGAGCGAGGCGGCGTTGCAGCTGTCGTCGGCGATGTTGGCGATGAAGGCGGATCCGGCCGACGCGGAAGCACTGGTGCGATCGGCGAGGGCAGCGTTGCGCGTGGTGCCCGACTCGACCGACACGGTGAACGCCCTGGCGTGGGCGTTGCTCGTGCGGCACCAACTCTCCGGCGGGCACGAGGACC
The DNA here is from genome assembly GCF_024171945.1 of Actinokineospora globicatena. GTDB lineage: Bacteria > Actinomycetota > Actinomycetes > Mycobacteriales > Pseudonocardiaceae > Actinokineospora > Actinokineospora globicatena. The sequence goes on along the minus strand of NZ_JAMTCR010000008.1, from coordinate 94,069 downwards.
TGGTGGAGGCGTTGGAGCTGACCCAACGCCACTTGCGCGACGAGAAGGGCACACTGGTGCCGCACATCGCCGCGCAACGGGCCGAGGCGTTGCGCATGCGGTTCGAGGGCACCCGCGAGACCGTGGAACTCGACCAGGCGGTCGCCCTGGCCAGGGAGGCGACGGCGACCGCGCCGAGCGGGCACCCGGTGGCCGACGCGGCGCGGCAGGTGCTCGCGACATGCCTGATCCGGCGGGTGGAGCACCTGGACCGGGCCGACGACCTGGCCGAGGCGCTCGCGTTGTGCGCGGTGATCCGGCCGAGCCTGGCCAAGGCCGGGCCCAGCCGCGCGCACTGGTTGGCCACCGAGGCCGCGTTGTTGACCCGGCGCGCGCAACGCAGCTCGGATCCATCCGATGTGGACGGAGCGGTGGCGTTGGCCGAGGAGTCTTTGCGGCTCTCGCAGGGCCTTGACGGTGTGCGACCGGTCGCGTTGACGAACCTGGGGAGCGCCTTGGCGTTGCGCTACCTCCTGCGTGGCGACCGCGACGACATCACTACCGCCCTCTTGCGGATCCGTGAGGCTCTGGCGGCGACCCGCCCGGAGGACACACGGAGCGCCCTGCTGCACGCGCAACTCACCACGTTGACCGCGCTGGCCGCCGAGGACGGGGTGCGCGGCGCCGGTGTGGACGACGCGATCCGGCACGGCGAGAGCGCGGTCGCCCGGCTCGAACCCGGTCGTGCGCAACGGGTGTCCGCGCTCAACGCACTGGCCCAAGCGCACCGGCAGCGCTACCTGGCCGCAGGCGCGGAGTCGGATCTGGTCAAGGCGATCGCGTTGTGGCGGGCTGCGGCTGAGCAACCGGCGGGCGACGCTGGTGAGCGGATGGCCGCCGCGCGGGCCTGGCTGGGGTCGGCGCTGCGGCTGCGGGACCTGCCCACGGCGGTCGAGGCGGCGACGGCGGCGATCCGGTTGTTGCCGGTGCTGGCCGAGCGCGGACTGGACCGGGCCGCGCAGGAACGCCGGTTGGCCGGGGTCGCGGGGCTCGCGGGCGAGGCCGCCGCGTTGGCCGTGCAGGTCGGTCGGCCCGAGCACGCGGTGGAGTTGGCCGAGCAGGGGCGGACCGTGCTGTGGCGGCAGGCGGTGCAGACACGGGGCGACCTGTCGGCGTTGCGGGGTGTCGCGCCGGACCTGGCCGACCGGTTGGACGGAACCCGGCGCGCTCTGGTGGCGTCCGCGAACGACCCGGCCGACGCCGAGCGGCACCGCAGGCTTGCGGAGCGGTGGAGCGCGCTGCTCGCCGAGGCGCGGTCGCTGCCCGGGTTCGGCACGTTCCTGGGGGCGCGGCCGTTCTCGGAGCTGCGGCACGCGGCGGCGGGCGGGACTGTTGTGCTGGTCAACGTCGGTGTCGGCCGGTGCGACGCGCTGCTGGTGCGGCCGGACGGGGTCACGGTGGTGCCGTTGCCGTGGCTGCGCGCCTCGGACACCCGGCGGCGGGCGGACGCGCTGTTCGGCGCGGCCGGGAACCCGGTGGACCTGCGGCAGACGCTGGTGTCGATGCTGCGGTGGCTGTGGGACACGGCCGCGGCGCCGGTCCTCGCGGCGCTCGACGCGCTCGACGGCCCGGTCCAGCACCGGGTGTGGTGGTGCCCGACCGGACCGCTCGCGGTGCTGCCGCTACACGCGGCCGGGCGCTACGCCACGTCGACCCCGGCGGGCAAGCGGCGGCCCACGGTGCCGGACCGGACGCTGTCGTCGTACACCACGGACCTCGGGGCGCTGATCCGGAGCAGGCGCGCTCGTGAGGCGGGCCGGTCTCGGTTGTTGGCGGTGGGGGTGCCGGAACGCGCTGGTCGTGCGCCGCTGCCCGCCGTGGTGGACGAGCTGAAGCGGATCGCCGCGACGGTGCCGGGCACCCGGACGTTGCTGGGCCCGGCCGCGACACCCGCAACGGTGCTGTCGGAACTCCCCGGCCACCCGTGGGTCCACTTCGCCTGCCACGCCACCCAGAACCTCGACCACCCCGGCAACAGCGCCCTACACCTGCATGACGGCGACCTGTCAGTCCTGCGCCTAGCCGCCCACGACCTCGGCGACGCGGAACTCGCCTACCTCTCGGCCTGCCACACCGCGGGCGGGTCGGTCCGCTTGGCGGACGAGACCGTGCACCTCGCGGCCGCACTGCAACTGGCGGGCTTCCGGCACGTCATCGCCACCCAATGGCCCGTCTCCGACCCCACCGCCGCATCAGCCGCCGACTCGGTCTACCGCCACCTGACCGTGAACGGCGAACTCCACTCCTCGAACGCGGCCCACGCCTTGGCCGCCACCACAGCGGAACTCCGGGAGCGGTACCCGGACCAACCGGACACGTGGGCCCCTTTCGTCCACATCGGGCCCTAACTCACAACGCCCCGGGCAGCGCGCCTGTTCGTCCTGCTTCGAACGTGGCTCAGTAGACCGAGATGGCGGCCATTCGTTCGTAGAGGTGGATCTCCTGGGCGCGGGCGAACAGGTCGTCCACGCCGCCCTCGTCGTCATCGATGTCGGTGTGGTCGACGACAAAAGGCTACCTCGGCTCCATAGTGGACACGGGACGACCGACGACGATCTCCCCGTTCGACGTCGGAGTGACGCTGTTGCTCAGCCCCAGGATCGCGACGGCCGCGCACACCAGCACCAGGTTCTTGAGCACGAACTCACCGGTGGTGGTCAGCAGCAAGGGGTTGCCGTCGTGGATGGCCATGGCGGGGGCCTGGACGAACACCAGGAACGTGCCCGCCAGGTGCGCGGCGACGGCGACCGGGGCCAGCCTGCGGGGCGCGCCGAAGAGCAGGGCGAGGCCGAGGACGATCTCCACCGACCCCAGCGCGGGTAACAGCCACGGCCCGTGGACCCAGGGCATCGTCGCCCGCACCAGGTCCGCGACCGGCGACTGGCCGATCACCTTGAGCAGCCCGAACCACAGGTACACCAGCGCCAGCGAGATCCGCAGACCCGGCACCGCCCACCGCCGGGCCCAGTCCCCCTCGACTCGGTCGAGCACCGTCTTCATCGCGTTCCCCCTGGTCAGCCGGGTCAGGTCGGTCCAGGGTAAGCCCGGTGCGGCGAGTTGGTCTAGACCATTGCGCTGCCACGGCGTTCCCAGATCAACTCTGGTGACCACTGTGGAGGGTCAGCCGCCGAGCAGCTCGGCGGTCGCCAGCAACCGGGCGTCGGCGCACGGGCGGGCCTCCAGGCACAGGCCGACCGGGAGCCCGGCGCGGGTGGTGCCGCCGGGGATGGAGATCATCGGCAAGCCCGCGACGGTGCCGGGGGTGACGTTGCGCGTGACAGTGGGGAAGGTCGGCAGGAGTCGCCCGTTGAGGCTGATGACGTCGTCGGCGCCGAGCAGCGGCGGCGGGACCGGTGTCGTCGGCGACAGGACGACGTCCACCTGCGCGAACACCTCCTGGTAGCGCTGACGCAACAGCCACCGGTCCGCCCGCGCGGCCTCGTACGCCTCGATCGACACCGGCTCGGCCATCGCCGCGATGATCGACCGCACGTCCGGTGACGCGATGTGATCAGGCCAGTCGGACCGGGGATGGTCGGTGTGCCGCGCCAGCAGCCCCGGCGCCTCACGGAAGACCAGCACGTTGCCGGTGTTCGCCAACTGGTCCAGCTCGGTGAAGTCGAGATCGACCAGCTCGTGCTCCACAGTGGACAGGAAGTCCGCCACGACGGCCGCGATGTCCGGGCTGAGGTCGCGGAACCGGTTGCGGGGTATGCCGATGCGCAGGCCGGCCACCGACGCGCCTCGCTCCCCGGTGAGGATCTCGTCCAGCGCCCGAACATCCCGCACGGTGCGCGCGTGGATGCCAACGGTGTCACGGGTCGTGGAGAGGTTGACGACCCCATCACCCGGATAACGCCCCACAGTAGGCCGGAACCCCACCACGCCGCAGTACGCGGCCGGGATCGTGACAGATCCGCCGGTGTCGGTCCCCAACGCGAACGGCACTACACCCGAGGCGACGCTCACCGCACTGCCCCCACTGGACCCACCAGCCGACTTGCCGGGGTCGAACGGGTTGCGCACCGGCCCGAAAGCCTTGTTGTTGCTCGTGATGCCGAACGCGAGCTCGTGCAGGTTCGTCTTGCCGAGCACCACCGCGCCTGCGTGCCGCAGCGCACTGACCACAGTGGCGTCGACGTCAGCGGGCGTCGACCGCAGCAGAGCGCTCCCAGCCGTGGTGACGCACCCCTGGACGTCGATGTTGTCCTTGACCGAGAACGGGATCCCCGCCAGCACGCCGTCGCCGTGCGCGGCAGGCGTGGCGACGCTGATCCACTCCCCCAGCGCCGACTCCCCCGCTGCCCGCGCCGCCTCGGTCACGCACCGAGCGCGCTCCGGCACGGACAGGTCCAGCCAGTCGGACAGCGTGGTCGGCACGGCGGTCACCCCTTCCGGGCCTGGTCGAGAAGGCACCATAAATTCGACGGTCCGGGTGGTCAATGACCGTGCGCGAACACCGCTGTGCACCGCGCGCACTGGCCGCCGCCGGGCAGGCCTGGCACCATCGAGTCACGGAGTGTGATCGCCTGCCCGCCAGGACACCTCGGACCCGAGTGCCGGGGCGGCCCGATACCCGGTGATCGGCTCCCGCTCAAGGGCTCGGCGGTGTGGCGTGGTCCGCCGGACACGGGCGGTGCGCGCTTGCTACTATTGGTCTATACCAAATCGGTCGCGGGTGGCTCGAGGACAGGAAGCACATGGAGATCGTGATCGTTGCCGACCGCGCGGCGGTGGGCGAGGTCGCCGCCGGGGCGATCGCGGACCTGGTCGCGGGCACGCCGCGCGCGCTGCTCGGGGTCGCGACCGGGTCGAGCCCGCTGCCGGTCTACACCGCCCTCGCCCGCCGGGTCGCCGCCGGGGAGCTCGACGTCAGCGAGCTGCGGATCTGCCAGCTCGACGAGTACGTCGGCCTGCCGCCCGGCCACCCCGAGAGCTACCGCGCCGTCATCGAGCGCGAGGTCCTGACGCCGCTCGGCCTCACCCAGGACTCGTTCCTCGGCCCGGACGGCGCCGCCGACGACCTGCCCGCCGCCTGCGCCGCCTACGAGCGGGAGCTGCGCGAGGCCGGTGGCGTCGACCTGCAGCTGCTTGGCATCGGCTCCGACGGCCACATCGGGTTCAACGAGCCGTGCTCGTCGTTCAGCTCGCGGACCAGGGTCAAGACCCTCACCCACCGCACCCGCCTGGACAACGCCCGCTTCTTCGGCAGCCTCGACGAGGTCCCGCTGCACGTGCTCACCCAGGGCATCGCCACCATCAGCGACGCCCGCCACCTGGTGCTGGTCGCCAGCGGCGAGGCCAAGGCCGAGGCGATCGCGCTGACCGTGGAGGGCCCGCTGGCCGCCGTCACCCCGGCCTCGGCGCTGCAGCTGCACCCGCACGCGACCGTCATCGTCGACGAGGCCGCCGCCAGCAGGCTCAAGCACGCCGACTACTTCCGCGCGACCTACGCCGCCAAGCCCTCCTGGCAGAAGCTGTAGCGGCTCAGCAGTCGGGGCCGGGGCGGCAGACCGACCCGTCGCCCTTGAAGCCGAGCACGACCGGTCGGCTGCCGTCGGTGCTCACCCGGTCGCCGGTCGACTCGTCGAAGTAGAAGTCCCCGCTGGCGCCGCGGTACGGGTTCTCGGCGGTGAAGCGCTTCGCGGCCGAGACCCGCATCTGCCGCAGGTAGGCCTCCGGCTCGGTCTCGCTCTCGTCGCGGGCGTCGCGCGCCCACGCGGCGGCGACGTGCAGGGCGTCCCAGGACATGACGGCCCACCCGGTGTCCAATTCGGACTCCCGGCCCGCGAACGCGGAGCGCAACCGCTGGAACTGCGGGCGTTCGGCCAGCGCCCCCGGTTCGGCCAACGAGGTGAAGTACAGCGACACCTCGCCGCCGCGGATCGCGGACATCACCTTCTCGTTGCCCCAGGCCTTGGCCGCGACCTGGTCGGTGTCGCCCATCCGGAACACCGCGGCGTCGGAGGCGCTGACCACGATGACCCGCCCCTCCGCGCACGGCCGGGTGGCCACCTTCTCCACCAGGCTCGACAGGTGCCGCGCCCGGCCCGCGTAGAACACGACCACGGGTTTGCCCGGGTCGGCGCCCAGCCGGGCGCACATGGCGTCGGCGATGCGCCGGAACTGGCTGCCCAGCGCCCGGTCCAGGCTCGCCGGGTCGGTGTCGCCGACGCCGAAGGTCCAGTCGTCGGCCAGTCCCAGCTGTGCCCGCACGACCTCGGCGGAGGTCTTGGAGTAGGTATCGCTCGCGTCGTCGTTGCGCACCACGAACGCCCGTCCGAGGTCGATCCCCTTGGCGCGCAGCACCTCGACGGTCGACTCGAACTGGACCCGGTTGGCCCACGCGACCCGGTGGAAGTTCGGGATGTCGCGGTCGGGGTCGAGCCGGGCCGCGGTGACCACGTCGGACACCATCGGGATCCCGGCCCGCGACAGCTCCCAGGCGGCGTTCTTGGTCTCGTCCTGGCTCAACCCCACGCCGACCACCGCGACCAGCGGCGGGTCGTCGTCGGCCATCGCGACCAGGTCCGCGACCACGGGCGCCCAGTGCTTGGCGGCCGACCCGGTGTTGGCCAGCACCAGCTCGATCTGCGGGTTGTCGTTCTCCGCGTTGATCGCGCGCTGCGCCTCGGCCAGGCCAGCGAGTTCGTGCACGACGCGCGGCCCGGCCAGCGGCGAGGTCAGCGAGGTCATGAAGGCGATCCGGACCCGGGGGTCGGTGACCTGGCCGTTCTGGTCGTCGATCTGGTCCATGACCTCGTCGTAGCGCGACCGCGCGGCGTCGGAGACCTCCACCAGGCCGCCGGAGAAGCTGTGGGAACCGTCGGTGAGCCCGACGCATTCCGGGTTGGACAGTCCACCTCGGACAGTCACACCCAGGTCGATGCCACCGCCGAAGCAGAGGACCACCGGGGCCGCGGCGGTGATGGCCACCAGCGGCAGCGCGACGAGGCCGACCACCAGCAGGACCCTGGCCCGCGTCGAGAGGGACACGTCGGGGCGGATCTCGGCGGTGGAGCGCTCGATCCGGCGCCGGGCCAGGGCCAGGCGCAGCACCCACGCCCAGACCAGCAGTGCCGCCAGCGCGAGCAGCAGGTAGGTCATCGGTCCTCCTCGGCCGGGTCGGCGCAGGTGACCTCGCGCCAGAGCTCGGCCTGGTCGCGGTGGTGGGCGGCGACGGAGACGAACTCGCCGTGGTCGGTGCCCGCCGCGGCGGCCAGGGCGGGGATGCCGGTGGTGACCTCGCCGTGCGCGTCCGCCCGGCCCGCGACCAGGCACGGGTCCGCGCTGGCCCGCCACGCGGTCAGCACGGTGGCGATGACGGCGGTGACCTCGTCCGGGTAGGACTTCTCCACGCGGACCGACGGCGGCGCGGGGCACTGGGCCAGCGCGGCGACCAGCCGCAGCCAGTCCCGGCCGCGGCGGCGGGTCAGCAGGGCCTGCAACTGGCTGGCGACCAGGCCGACGTCCCCGAGGGCGAACAGCGGGTACAGGTTGGCGTTGTCGGTCTCGTCGTCGGCGAGCAGGCCGAAGACCGTCTCCCACGTCGGCTCGGCGGTCCGCGCGGCCAACTGGCGCAGCAGCAACATCCGCAGCAGGGGGTGCATGACCTTGCCGGTGTCCCGCTTGGCCCAGAAGGCGACCGACCCGAGCGGCTCCTGCTCGACGAACGGGGTCTTGATCGCCGGGGTGCCCAGGATCGTGCCCGCCTCGGTGAGGTCCCTGGCCGCCGAGAGGGTCACCAGGTCCGCGCCGATCGACCGTGGGACGCCGTCGAGGAACTGGTCGACGACGCGGTCGGCGACGGACTTGACCGAGGGCGGGAGCACGGCGGTCAGCATCGACTCCGGGCACGCGGTGGCCGGGTCGAGGTGGTTGGCGGCGAGCGTGAGCAGGTGGGTGCCGCCGGGGTGGCCCCGCGTGACGTCGTAGACCAGCCGTACGACCCGGTGGCGGTGCACGACCGGCACGCCGAGGTCACCCGCGAGGGCGAGCACCTCGAGTTCGGTGAGGTCGCGCAGCGGAACCGCCAGCCACGGCCCGGCACCGCCCGTGCGCACCAGCTCCGCCGCCTCCGCCTCGGGGGTCTCGACCGCGTCGAGCCGGGCGGGCAGCGCCGGTCCACCCGCCGCCACGACCACGCAGCGGTCCGCCGCGCGCCGGGGACCAGCCGCGAACCGGGCGTCGCGCAGCGCGAGCAGGAACTCGACGGCCACGTCGTTGTCGGCGTTGTCGAGCAGCACCACCGGGTCCACGGTCTTGGCCGACGCGGCGTCGCGGGTGTCGGCGAGGAAGGCGGCGACGAGGACGCGGTGGAACTCGGCCACCCCCATCTTGCCGCCGTAGCGCCGCAGCTGGTTGAGCGCGACGAGCTCGCCCGCCCAGTCCCCCGCGTGGCCGCTGTCGCGGTGGCCGTACCACTCGCTCGCGGCCTTGCGGGTCCCCCGACCACTCAGGCCCTGCACGAGCGCGTCGACGGCGGCGGTGACGTCGTCGGGCAGCCGCCCCATCGAGTCGCGGATCTGCTTGGCGAACCCGGCGGCATCACCGGCGAGCCCGCGTTTGACCTGGTCCTCGGCGCCGTCGCCGGGCAGGGGCAGCTCGGAGATGACCTTGCCGAGGGTGAAGCGGGGGAACCGCCAGCGCCGGGAGTCCTGGCGCACGAGCTTGAGCACCACGGTGGCGAGCAGGTCGACCACGGTCGGCCGCTGCCCGACCCGGACCAGCTCCGCCCGGTCGACGAGCACGTGCGGCTGGTCACCGAGCTTGCGAGCCACCTCGGCCAGCACCGCCGTCCGCCCCGAACCCCCCACCCCCGCGAGCACCAACGTCGGCGGCTTCCCGACCGCGCCACGCCCACCCTGCACGATCAGCGTGCTCGCGATCTCCAGCAGCCCGTCTCGCCCGCGCACCGCACCCCCTCGAAGCGTCCGTTCAGCCCTGTATCGACGACAGAACAACCCCGCACCACCAGCGTGACCCGACCGTGATCCCCCGAGCCGATGATCCACTCGTTCGGCCCAACGCCCCCCGGGGATGACCCGATGACCAGCACTCTCGGCGGACTCGGGTTACCAGGGGCGGCTAGAAGATGAAGTTCACGAGCAGGGCAAGCACGGTGATCGCGAGGAGCAGAGCCACGCACGACACCGCGCGCACCACCCGCCGCGGTCTCCTCCCGGCGTCGCGCGCAGGAGGGCAGGCGGCGTGCCCACGGCCTTTCCCTCCCGGTGAGCCGGCCCGAGTTCGCCCCCAATGGACAGCCGCACAGCAGGCCGCGGTTCGTCTCGGTGGCCAGACGGCGAGCGGCGTCGGCCACGTGGTCGAGCGCGATAGCCGAGGTCGCCGTGGCCACTACCTCGAGGTTCATTCGGCCTGCCAGACCACGCAGCCCTATCGAGATGACCTTGACACCCGCGATGGCCTCAACCAGGACATCGAGGCCGCGACCTAGATGGTGATCCACTCGTTCGGCCCAACGACCCCGGCGGATGACCCGACGACCGGCGCTGGGGCGACGGGGTCGGTGTGGTGGCTTAGGCTCCTTGGCCATGTCGACGGTGCACCGGCTCAGCAGGCGTGATGCGCGGCGGGTGGCGGTGTTGGGGCAGGTGTTGAGTGGGGTCCGGGCGACCGATCTGCTTGGCGTCGTGCGTGGGGTGACGCTGCTCCAGCTGGACCCGACCAACGCCGTGGCGCCCAGTGCGGACCTGGTCGCCTGGAGCAGGCTGGGGTCCGCGTATTCCCTCTCAGAGCTGCGGGCGGCGTTGGACGCGGGTGATCTGGTGGAGCTGCGGGCGTTCGTGCGGCCCGCGGAGGACATGGCGCTGTACCGGGCCGATATGGAGCGGCGGGTGCGCGGCGAGGGGCTGTCGGAGTGGCAGGAGTTCCGCAAGGGCTGGGTGGAGTCAAACGACCGCTGCCGCCGGGAGATCCTGGGCAGGTTGCGCGCGGAGGGGCCGCTGCCGTCGCGGGAGTTCCCGGACACCTGTGTGCGGCCGTGGGGGTCGACCGGGTGGACGAACAACAAGAACGTCACGCAGATGCTGGAGTTCCTGGTCCAGCGCGGCGAGGTGGCGGTGGCGGGGCGCAAGGGCCGGGACCGGCTGTGGGACCTGGCCGAACGCGTCTACCGCGATGACCCGGTCGTGCCCAGCGAGGAAGCCGAACGCGAGCGCGACCGGCGCAGGCTGCGTGCCCTGGGGATCGCCCGTTCGCGCGGTCCGGAGTGTCCGGTGGAACCGGCGGTGGTCGGCGAGGCCGGGGAACCCGCCGTGATCGCGGACGTCCGTGGCGAGTGGCGGGTCGACCCGGCCCTGCTGGACCAGCCGTTCAAGGGGCGCACGGTCTTGCTGTCCCCGTTCGACCGCCTGGTCCACGACCGCGCCCGAGCTGCGGAGCTGTTCGACTTCGACTACCAGCTGGAGATCTACAAACCAGCCGCCAAACGCCGGTGGGGCTACTACGCGCTCCCGATCCTGCACGGCGACCAGCTCGTCGGGAAGGTCGACGCCGCGGCTGACCGCAAGGCCGGTGTCCTGGTGGTCAACGCGATCCACCAGGACATCCCGTTCACCAAGGCTCTTACCGCCGCCGTCGACCGGGAGATCGCGGACCTCGCGCGCTGGCAGGGGCTAGAGGTCAGGAAGGCTTAGCTCCGACGACGATGGTGGCGTCGCGGTCGGAGCAGGTCAGGACCTGGGTGGTGAGGCCTGCGGCGGTGAAGACCTCGACTGTTGTGGGGGCCTGTTCGTCGCTGGTCTCGACCAGGAGGTGGCCGCCGGGGCGGAGCCAAGGGGTGGCGCCGTGGGCGAGGGTCCGCTGGTGCGCGAGACCGTCGGTGCCGCCGTCCAGGGCGGTGTGGGGTTCGTGGAGGCGGGCCTCGGCGGGCATCCGGGAGATCTCGCGGGTGGGCACGTAGGGGACGTTGGCGACGATGACGTCCACCGAGCCGCGCAGCCGTGGGGGCAGGGCCGCGTACATGTCGCCCTCGTGGACCTCGGCGTGTGGGAGGTTGCGGCGGGCACAGGCGAGGGCAACCGGGTCGATGTCGGCGGCGTGGAGCTCAACACCGGGGACAGCGGCCGACACAGCGGCGCCGATCGCACCGCACCCACAGCACAGGTCAACAACGACGGCCCCAGGGCTGGCCAGCGCCGCTGCCTGCTCAGCGAGGAACTCGGTACGCCGCCGAGGCACGAACACACCAGGCGCGACCACGACCCGAGCACCGGCGAACTCCGCCCACCCGAGCAAGTGCTCCAACGGATCCCCAGCAACCCGCGCCGCCACCAACTCGTCCAACGCGGCCCCATCCGCAGCGGCCTCAGCCAACAACCGCGCCTCATCCTCAGCGAACACACACCCGGCAGCACGCAGCCGAGCCACAACATCGTCGATCACAGTCGAGCCTCTCCCACGGAAGGACGGCGCCTCACCGGGACACGGGGTGCGACACCAGGACACTGCGCATGGGGTCCCACCTCCTCGACTCGACCTCGACTCGGACCACGGACCCTACCGCCCCAGCCGATCAGCGCGGGATTCCAGGTAGCGGCGTTCGGGGAGGCTCAGGGTGCCGCGGGCGGCTTCTCGGTAGGAGTCGCGGGCGGCGGTGGGGTTGTCGGTGAGTTCCAGGAGGTGGGCGCGGACGGCGGCTAGGCGGTGGTGGCCTGCGATGCGTTTGTCGGACTTCAGGGAGTCCAGGAGGGCCAGACCCGCCTGGGGGCCGGATACCTCCGCCACCGCCACGGCGCGGTTGAGGGTGATCATCGGGTTGGGGGCGATGCGGGTGAGGATGTCGTAGAGGATCAGGATCTGGGGCCAGTCCGTGGTTTCCGTCGACGTCGCCTCGGCGTGGATGGCGGCGATGGCGGACTGGAGTTGGTACGGGCCCAGGGGCGCGCGGGACAGCGTGTCGGTGACCAGGGCGACGCCTTCGGCGATCGCGGCGCGGTCCCACAGGGTGCGGTCCTGGTCGGCCAGCGGGACCATCGCGCCGTCGGGGGTGGTGCGGGCGGCGCGCCGCGACTCGGTGAGCAGCATCAGCGCAAGCAGGCCGGTGACCTCGCCGTCGTCGGGCAGCAGGCGGTGCGCGAGGCGGGTGAGGCGGATGGCCTCGGTGGTCAGGTCCGGTCGGTGCAGGGCGGGACCGGAGGTCGCGGTGTGGCCCTCGGTGAAGATCAGGTACAGCACGTGCAGCACCGCCGCGACCCGACTCCGGTCCGCCCCGCGGGGGAACGCCGCACCGCGCAGGCGGGACTTCGCGCGGCTGATCCGTTGCGCCATGGTCGGCTCGGGGACCAGGAACGCAGCCGCGATCTGGGCGGTGCTGAGGCCGCCGACCGCGCGCAGCGTCAACGCGACCTGGGACGGCGCGCTCAGGTTCGGGTGGCAGCACAGGAACAGCAGCTCCAGCGTGTCATCGGTCTCGTTGACCTGCGGGGCCACCAGTTCGGCCTGCGCGGCGACGACGTCCTCGCGCCTGCGCCGGGCGTTCTCAGACCGCCAGTGGTCGGTGAGCCTGCGGCCCGCCGTGGTGACCAGCCAGCCGGTCGGGTTGTCCGGCACGCCGTCGCGCGGCCAGGTGGACGCGGCGGCCAGCAGCGCCTCCTGCACGGCGTCCTCGCACGCGTCGAAGTGGCCGTGGTGGCGCACGAGCACCCCGAGGACCCGCGGCGCGCACGCACGCAGCAGGTCCTCGGTGGTCGGGGCAGGCGTCACATGTCCGACCCGGCGGAGAACATCACCGGCCGGACCTCGACGGCGAGACCGGCGAAGCGCACGTCCGGGATCAGCTGAGCCAACTCCACCGCGCGCTCCTTGCTCTCGCAGTCGACCAGGTAGTACCCGCCCATGTACTCCTTGGCCTCGGCGAACGGCCCGTCGGTCACCACGGTCTCCCCGTCGCGGCTGGACACGGTGACGCTGGTGGTCGGGTTCCCCAGCGCGTGCGTGCTGACCAGCTCGCCGGACTCCTGGATGGACTTGATGAACGCCTGGTGCCCGGCCATCACGACCTCGCGCTCGGCCTCGGTCAGCGCGTCCAGGATCGCGTCGTTGATCTGCATGATGAGCAGGTACTTCACAGTGCACTCCGGTGTGCTCCGGCGCGGCGCCCTCGGCCGCGCTCGCCCCCATGACGGAGCCGCCGCCAGGGTCTCGACATCCCCGACCGAACGATCTTCCCCAACCGAACAGCTCAGCGCAGCAGCGAGGTCGCCGTCGGCTCGAGCAGAAGGTGCTCCGGCCCGCGGACCGCCCGCCGCGCCCAAGACGCTGGCACAGGCGGGATCGCGGTGTCCAGCGAGACGGTCACCAGCACGTGCTCACCCTCCCGCACCGGCAACGCGGGGAACTCGTTCGGACCGGGATGCGTCGCCAGCACCAGCCGGTCCGGACTGTCCCCGGCGAGGTCATCGGCGGGACCGTCGAAGTGGTGGACGCTGATCCGCACCGGTCCGGCCTGCTCGCGCGGCGCGGGGAAGTCCCCTTGGACCGGTCGCAGCAGGAGCACGTCTCGGAAGTCGACCATGGTGGCGTTGGCGGCGGCGCTGTGCGCGGCCCACACCGGTCCTGTGTAGAACTCGGTCAGCGACGGCCCCCGGCCCGCGAGGTCGGGGAACGCGCGCAGCCACACGAACCGGTCCGGCGCGGACGGTTGGCGGAAGGTGCCCAGGACGGGCATCCCCACCGCCGCCTGCGAGTCGACGAACTCGCGCTCGAACAGCTCGACCAACTCGTCGCGCCTGCCCGGGTGCAGCGTGTACTGGCGCAGCTCGACGATCCCCGGTGTTGCCAACACTCCCCCTCGCCTACGGTCCCGCACCGAGGTTACGGGCGTTCGCGGGCCTGCGTGGCGAGGGTGGCGTCGGTCATCAGCGTCGGCCGCCGCATCCAGGCGCCGTGCGGGCGGGCCAGCAGCGCCTCCAGCGGCTCGGGCTCACCCAGGTGGAAGCCCTGCGCGACCCGGACCCCGAGCCGCGACAGCGCCTCCACCTGGGTGGCGCGCTCGACCCACTCGGCCACGACGGAGAGCCCGAGGCCGCGGGCGATGTCGACGATGCCCTGCACCAGGACGGTGTCGCGGCTGCCGTAGTCGATGCCGTGGATGAACTCGCCGTCGATCTTGAGCCCGGTGATCGGCAGCTGCTTGAGGTGCACGAACGAGCCGAAGCCGGAGCCGAAGTCGTCCAGGGTGATCCGGCAGCCGCTGGCCCGCAGCTGCTGGGCCAGGCTGCGCGCGGCGTCGAGGTTGGTCACCGCGGCGGTCTCGGTGATCTCGAAGCCGAGCCTGCCGGGGGCCACGCCCGCCGCGGTCAGCCGGTCGAGCACGAACCCGCCGAAGCCCTCGTCCTCCAGGGTCCGGCCGGAGACGTTGACGTTGAACCGCAGGCCGGGGTACGGGTGCTCGACCAGCGCCTCGATGGCCTTGTCGGCGACCCACCGGTCGATCTCGAACACCAGGTCGCTGCGCTCGGCGGCGAGCAGGAACTCGCCGGGGCCCAGCCGTGGCTCGCGGCCGTCCTCCAGCCGCAGCAGCAGTTCGTGGCCGATCACCCGACCGCTGCCCAGCTTCACCATCGGCATCGCGTTGAGCACGAACCCGCCGTGCTTGAGCGCGGCGCGGACCCGCTCGATGACGGTGACCCGCAGCGCGGTGTCCTTGTAGTGGCCCTGCTCGTACACGGTGACCCGGTTGCGGCCCGCCGCCTTCGACGCGTACAGCGCCATGTCGGCGTTGGCCAGCACCTCCTGCCAGCCCACCCCGGAGTCGAAGGTGGCGATCCCCACGCTGACGGTGATCCGGCTGGCGCCCGCGACCCCGCTCATCGGGATGGCGGCGATGGCGTTGCGCAACCGGTCGGCGACCGCCACGGCCTCGCGCTCGTCGGTGTCAGCCAGGACCGCGGCGAACTCGTCGCCGGAGAGCCTGCCGAGCACCTGACCCCGCACGCCGCCGAGGCGGTCGCGTAAGAGGGAGGCCAGGGTGCACATGACCCGGTCGCCGGTGGGGTGACCGTGCAGGTCGTTGATGTCCTTGAAGTGGTCGAGGTCGAGCAAGAGGAACGCTCCGCGCGCCCCTAACGCGAGCTGACGCTCTAGCTCCCTGGTCAGCGCGCGCCGGTTGGGCAGCCCCGTAAGAGGGTCTTCGTCGACCATGCGCAGGAGTTCGTCCTGGTGACCCGCCAGGCCCGCGGCGTCGAGTTCGCGGGCGCGCCAGCGGGACACGTCGGACACGCGGTAGAGCAACCTGCCGTGCCGCGCCTGGGTGCAGCGGATCTCGAGCCAACGGTGCCCGCCGCCGTCGGGCAGCGGGATGGACACGACGACGTCGGTGCCGCGCGGACCGTCGGGGGCACCGGCCAGCAGCGCGGTCAACGCCCGGCCGATGCTCTGCTCGGCGGTCAGCCCGAGGAGGGCGGACATCGAGGGGTTCAGCCAGCTGATGTGGCCGCGGTGGTCGGTCAGCGCGAACGCGGTGTCCGTGGTCGCGAGCACCGCGGCGACATCGGCGCTCAGGTCGACCGCGGGCCCGTCAGCGCCGCTGGGCTCGTCCGAGCGCGGATTCGCGACAAAGGGGACGCGGTGGGCACTGTCCGCGACGCTGCCGGTACTCTCGGCGATGACGAGCCCGGGAACATCGGCGGCCGGAGCGGGGTCGACCTCGACCGGACCGCTGACCGGACCCGTACCGGGGACCACGACGGGACCAGGGGCGGAAACCGGCTCGGCACGCGTCGTGGCCACGTCCGGCTCGGTCACCGGCTGCTGAACGCTGTCACACTCGGTGTCGCTCATCACCCCAACCCCTCACCCGTTCTCGTGGGGACACGAGCACGAAGCGTAGTGGACCGGTGATGTTCAGCGCAGGCGCTCGAGCCCTTTGGCGCCCGCGCGCACCCGCTCGGCGAGTTCTCCCAGCTCAGCGGGGGTGGCGCCGTCCTCGGCGGCGGTGAGCACGTCCTCGGCCGCGCAGCGCAGCTGGAACAGGCGATCCTGCAGGTCGGCGAGCTCGGCGGTGGACAACACGACCGCGTCCTCGGGCAACCCGCCGCGCTGGACCGCCGTGCGCCGCTCGTAGGCCCGCTGCCTGCACGACTGGGCGCAGTAGCGGCGCCGACGCCCGGCGCCGGTCTCCTCCGGGAGCTGGGCGCCGCACCACCCACACGGATTAGCCCGTCCGGGGCGGCGCCTGCCGGGGGTGAACGGGTCGACGGGTGCCGCTGCCTGAGGCGCGCCGGGTGATGACATGGCCGTGGACGCTATCCGGACACCCGGAGTGCACCACCGCGCCACGCCGCTGGGGCACACTCGAGGGGTGAGTCCCACCTCCGCGGCACGCCACGGCTTCCTGGAAGGCCCCTACCCGCGCGCGTTCGTCCACCGCGGGTGGCACTACGGCGACCTCGCGGGCATGGAGAACTCCCTGACGGCGTTCCGGCGCGCGGCGGCCGAGGGCTTCACCTACCTGGAGACCGACGTCCACGCGACCAGCGACGGCGTCGTGGTCGTGCACCACGACAGCACCCTGGAGCGCACCACCGACGCCGTGGGGACCGTCGCGAGCCAGACCTGGCAGGCGGTCAGCCGGGCGCGGATCAACGG
Source organism: Actinokineospora globicatena (assembly GCF_024171945.1). GTDB lineage: Bacteria > Actinomycetota > Actinomycetes > Mycobacteriales > Pseudonocardiaceae > Actinokineospora > Actinokineospora globicatena. The sequence continues at coordinate 77,419 of NZ_JAMTCR010000008.1, read as the reverse complement.
CGTCGAGCCGGTGCACCGCCTGGAGGACCTGCTGGAGGAACTGCCGGACGCCCGGATCAACATCGACGTCAAGGCCGAGTCGGCCATCGCGCCGGTGCTGGCGGTGCTGCGCCGGATGGGCGCGGCCGACCGGGTGTGCCTGGCGTCGTTCTCCGAGGCGCGGCTGGCCCGCATCCGCAGGCAGGCCGGGCCGGGGGTGCTGACGTCGATGGGGATGCGGGCGATGGTCGGCTTCTGGGCGGCGCGGCGGCTGCCCGCGGCGCTGCTGCGGCCAGGCCCGCGCCCGCTGGTCGCCCAGGTCCCGGTGCGGCACGGCCCGCTGCGCGTGGTCGACGCCGCTCTTGTGGCCGCCGCGAAGCGCCGCGCCGCCGAGGTGCACGTGTGGACGATCGACGAGCCCGGGCAGATGCGCGAGCTGCTCGACCTCGGCGTCGACGGCCTGATGACCGACAAACCGCAGGTGCTCAAGGACGTGCTGGTCGAGCGCGGGCTCTGGCAGCACGCCTGAGCGCGGCGTAGGTCACCCCGGCACGCGTCCCAATCGGCCCGCGGTGCTCCCGAAACCCACCCCGACCGGGCATCCTTGGCGGGTGAGCACCCCACCCGCGACGAACACCGCCACGACCACCACGCCGCCGGGTGACCAGGTGGACCTCGTCACCGCGATCACGGTCGCGCTCGGCGCCCCGGGGACCGGCGTCACCGTGCTGGTGGGCGACGACCGGGACATCCTGTCGGTGGTGCGCGCCCGCGGTCGGGTCGTGGTCGTCGGGGCGGACGTGCGGGCCGCGACCGACGCGTTGCCGCTGCGCGACGGGGCGGCCGAGGCGCTGGTCGCCGTGCACGCGCTGCGCGAGGTCGACGACGTGGACGCCGCGATCGCCGGGTTCGCCCGGGTCGTCGGCGCGGGCGGCCGGGTGGTGATCGCCGCGAACGCGCTGGCGCACCGCCGGGAACTACGCGGGTTGTGGGCCACCGCCGCACGCGACTGCGGGGTCGTCGACCCGCCGCCGCTGCTCGACACCGACGAGCGGTTCTCCCTCGACCACGCGCAGGCCTGGCTCCGGCGGCACCTGACCGACGTCACGGTCACCCCGGTGCGCGGGACGACGGTCCTCGACACCGCGCAGGCGCTCGCCCTGCTGCGCGCCGAGCGCCCGGTCGACGCCGGGGTCACATGGGACCTGCTGGCCTCGGTCGTGGAGAGCCGGGTGCGCGACGCCGTCGCCGACCGCGGCGGGTTCACGCTGTCCACTTTGACCGGTATCGCGACCGGCGTGGTGGCGGCCAAGGGCGGGTCGGCGCCCACCAAGTGAGGAGTTTGGACTCAACCGATCCACCGGCCAAGTCCGACAAGTACGCTGCCGCTCGCGTGATCAGCGTTACTCCCCCACGGTGGTTCCCCGCACGGAGGCGGCCTTGAGCATGGTGGAAGACAGCCAGACAGCCGAGGCCCGGAAGCGGGAACAGCGGGGGTGGTGCTGGTACGACTGGGCGAACTCCGTGTTCCCCACCTCGGTCACGACCGTGTTCGGCTCTCTCTACCTGACCGAGGTAGCGGCATCGGCGGCGATGGCCGACAAGGGACTCAACGGCCCCAACCCATGTCCGGCGGACGGCGCGGGTAACACCGACAAGCTGCGTGACTGCGACATCAGCCTGTTCGGGCTGGACTTCCCCGCGGGCTCGCTCTGGGGCTACCTGCTCTCGATCGCGACCGTGATCCAGGTGCTGATCGTGCCGCTGATGGGCGCGATCGCGGACCGGTCGTCGAACAAGAAGCCGATGATGGCCGCGTTCGCGTTCGGCGGCGCGCTGGCCACGATCGCGATGGCGCTGGTCAGCGGCACGAACTGGGAGCTGGGGGTGGTGCTGTTCATCCTCGGCAACATCGGCTACGGCACCTCGGTGGTGATCTACTACTCGTTCCTGCCGCAGATCAGCACGGCCGACGAGCGCGACGGGCTCTCCTCGCGCGGGTGGGCGTTCGGCTACCTGGGCGGCGGCTGCGCACTGGCGATCCAGCTGGTGATCTACCTGATGCGCGACAGCATCGGCATCACCTCGGGCAACGCCGCGCAGATCGCGTTCGTGCTCTCCGGCATCTGGTGGGCGCTGTTCACCCTGATCCCGCTGCGGCGGCTGCGCGGGCACCACGAGCGCCCGCAGGGCACCGGCACCGAACGCTCCGGATCGGTGCTGACCGCGGGCTTCCGCGAGCTGTTCACCACGCTGCGCGAGGCGCGGGCCTACCCGCTGACCCTGGCCTTCCTCGGCACGTACCTGATCTACACCGACGGCATCGCGACGGTGGCCAACGTCTCGGCCCAGTACGGCAGCGAGGAGCTGAAGTTCGAGGCGGACGTGCTGATCACCACGATCCTCATCGTCCAGTTCGTCGCCTTCATCGGCGGCGTGCTGCACGGCCTGCTGGCCAGGCGCATCGGCGCCAAGAAGACCATCATGGCGAGCCTGTCGGTGTGGGTGCTGGTGATCGGCGCCGCGTACTTCGTCCAGGCCGGGCAGGCGCTGCAGTTCTACCTGCTGGCCGCGGGCATCGGCCTGGTGCTCGGCGGCACCAACGCACTGTCGCGGTCGCTGTTCAGCCAACTGGTCCCCGCGGGCAAGGAAGCCCAGTACTTCTCGGTCTACGAGATGGGCGAGCGGGCCACCTCGTGGCTGGGCCCCCTGCTGTTCGCGGTGATGGCCAGCACCACCGGCTCCTACCGGTACGCGATCATCTCCTTGGTCATCTTCTTCGCCGTCGGACTGATCCTGATGTCCTTCGTACCGGTCCGCAGGGCCATCCGGGCAGCGGGCAACCCAGAACCCGCCCTGCTCTAAGGAGCTCCTCCGCCCCGACGCTCGCTCGTCGTCGACGGGTCGAGCGGCTACGCGTTGGGGGTTCGGTCGGGTTGATGTCCGAGGTGGTCGTCGGTGGTTGAAGGGGCGATGTGGACGCGTTCGGTGCCGCCGGTGATGCGCTTGTACTCGCTGCGTGAGACGGAGATGTAGCGCTCGTCGCCGCCGATTTCGATCTGGGGGCCGCCGGTGACCGGGGTGCCGTCGGCGTCGGTGCGGACCACCATCGTCGCCTTGCGGCCGGTGTGGCAGATGGTCTTGATCTCCACCAGGGAGTCGGCCCAGGCCAGCAGGTACTGGCTGCCCTCGAACAGCTCGCCGCGGAAGTCGGTGCGCAGGCCGTAGGCCAGGACCGGGATCCCGAGCCGGTCGACGACGTCGGTCAGCTGCCACACCTGGGCCTTGGTGAGGAACTGGGCCTCGTCCACCAGCACGCAGTGCGGCCGTGCCCCCGCCGCCACCACCGCGAACAGGTCGTCGGCGGGATCGAAGACGTGCCCCTGGGCGGCCAGCCCGATCCTGGAGGCCACCACGCCCTCCCCGTCCCGGTCGTTGATCCGGGGCGTGAGGATGAGCGTGGTCATGGACCGCTCGTGGTAGTTGTACGCACTCTGCAGCAGCGTGGTGGTCTTCCCCGCGTTCATCGCCGAGTAGTAGAAGTACAACTTCGCCACCAGATCTCCTCGCGCACCGGTCCGCGACCCAGGACAGGCCGCCACTGACCGAGGAGTATCTCCTCAGCCAACAAGTAACTCCACAGCGGCAAGTCAGGTCACAGATAGTCAACCCCAACGGCGAAGTCAGGGCACATCGGCCCCGCCGACCTGGACTGATAGTGTTCAGAACATGATCACCTCAACACGAAGCGTCACATTTCGAGTGGAGGGTGCGTCCTGGGCTCGCGCGCGAGACGCCCGGCTCCCGATCTCGGGGCAGGTCGACGACGCGTACCGCTTGGGGAATGCCGCCGACGTCCGGGGCAAGTTGTTCCCGGGAGGCCCGCGGCGGACACGCAGACACGCGAGATGACGACGGAGGGTGACGACATCGTCAGTGGCTCCGGAACCGTAGGGGCTACGGTCCGTTATCGGGTGCCGAGCGGGTGCCACTTCCGCCCCGGGGACCCCGGCACCACCTCCGGTGTGCAAGGGCCACTCGCGTTCGCCTGATCCGCCCCGGTGTGGATAGCATCCCCCGAGTGGGTGAGATGTCGACGTCGTTCCCGCGATCGCGCGTCACAATCCCGGAGACGTGGCATCTCTTAGGAGGATGCTGTTGTTGACGGGTGAAGCATGTCACCCTGAGCGATGGCGGCGGGCGGAACGGGAATCATTTTCCCGACCCAACCGTTGCTCTGGGTAAGCAACACCCTGGCCCGTCCCGGCGGGCCCAGTGAAAGGACACCGCTATGGCCGACCGTGTTCTCCGTGGTAGCAGGCTAGGTGCGGTCAGCTACGAGACTGACCGCAACCACGACCTGGCCCCCCGCCGTACGGTCCGGTACGCGTGCCCGAAGGGTCACGACTTCGAGGTGCCGTTCAGCGACGACGCCGAGGTGCCCTCGGTCTGGGAGTGCCGCCTGCACGGCGCCGAGTCCAAGATGATCGACGGCTCGGACCCCGAGCCCAAGAAGATCAAGCCGCCGCGCACGCACTGGGACATGCTCCTGGAGCGGCGCACGATCGCCGAGCTCGAGGACCTGCTCACCGAGCGGCTCACCGAACTGCGCGGCCGCCGCAGCCGCAGCGCCTGAGACGACCTCCCCCACAGACGGCCGCCCGGAACCCCCCACCGGGCGGCCGTCGCTTACCCGTGCCCGCTGGGCGGCGGCGCGACGCCGTCCTACCCGGCGGTGGATATGCCTCTCCAGCGCCTGTGGGACGACAGGCGCGAGGGCGGTGACAACTGGCGCGAGCGCGGGTGGGGACCGGGGTGCGGCTAGCGCTTCGGGGTGAAGAGGGACTTGAGCTGGGAGCCGCGGCGGCGCAGACCCCACTTGGTGACCCGGAGGTAGGCCTCGCGGACGATGTTGCCGCTCATCTTCGACTCGCCGCGCTCGCGCTCGGCGAAGGTGATGGGGACCTCGACCACGGTGAAGCCCGCCTCGATGGTGCGCCAGGCCAGGTCGATCTGGAAGCAGTAGCCCTGGGAGGCGACCGTGTTGAGCTTGAGCTTCTCCAGGACCTCGCGGCGGAACGCGCGGTAGCCGCCGGTGATGTCCTTGGGCTTGGCGCCCAAGGCGAGGCGGGCGTAGAGGTTGCCGCCGCGCGAGAGGAACTCCCGGTGCCACGGCCAGTTGACGACGCTGCCACCCGGGACGTAGCGGGAGCCCAGCACCAGGTCGGCGTCGGGCAGCGCGCCCAGCAGCCTGGGCAGGTCCTCCGGGGCGTGCGAGCCGTCGGCGTCCATCTCCACGACCACGGCGTAGTCGCGCTCAAGCGCCCAGCCGAAGCCAGCGATGTAAGCGGCGCCCAGGCCCGCCTTCTCGGTGCGGTGCAGCACGTGGACGCGCTCGTCCGCGGCGGAGAGCTCGTCAGCGAGGTCACCGGTGCCGTCCGGGCTGCCGTCGTCGACCACCAGCACGTTGGCGTCGGGCAGCACCGCGTGCAGCCTGCGCACGATCGGCTCCAGGTTCTCCCGCTCGTTGTACGTCGGGATCACCACCAGCACCGGTTGCAGCTGCCCTTGGCCCTGCTGCTGATCCATGCGTTTCCTCTCCCCGTCACTTCACCTTGTCGCGCCTGGCCCGCGCCACGGCCACGACCAGCGCGGCGAGCGCGAGGGTGACCATGACCCGTTCGGGCCAGGCACCCAACCGGTCCGCAATGGTAGTGGCCGTCCGCAGCGGCACGCGCTCGACCAGCGCGGCAGGGGTGAACAGGTCGGTGCTGGCGCGCACCGAGCCGTCCGGCGCCACGATCGCCGACACCCCGCTGGTGGCCGCGACGACCACCGCGCGGCCGTGCTCCACGGCGCGGACCCGGTCCATCGCCAGCTGCTGGTAGGTCATCTCGCTGCGGCCGAACGTGGCGTTGTTCGTCGGGACCGCGAGCAGGTTGGACCCGTTGAGCACCGAGTCGCGCACGACCCCGTCGAAGGCGACCTCGTAGCAGGTGACCAGGGCCAGCCTGGCCTCGCCCATGGCGAACACGGTTGCCTCGTCGCCGGGCACGAAGTTGCCTGCGCGCTCCACGGCGCTGCTGAACAGCTTGAAGAACGAGCGCATCGGCATCGTCTCGCCGAAGGGCTGCAGCCGGCGCTTGGTGTAGGTGTCGATCGGTCCGCGCACGGGGTCCCAGAGGATCACCGTGTTGCGCGGCAGCCGGTCGTCGCCGACCACCACGGCGCCCAGCGCGATCGGGACGCCGATGTCCTTGGCGGCCATGTCGATGAGCTGGTAGGCGTCGCGGTTGCGCAGCGGGTCGATGTCGGAGGCGTTCTCCGGCCAGATCACCAGGTCGGGCCGGGCCACGGCGCCGGAGCGGACGTCGGCGGCGAGCTGCTCGGTCCGCCGGACGTGGTTGTCGAGCACGGCGCGGCGCTGGGCGTTGAAGTCGAGCCCGGCGCGCGGCACGTTGCCCTGGACGGCGGCGACGGTCACCTCGCCCGCGTCGGCGTCGGTGCCGACCAGCGGGCCGGTGGCGACAGCGGCGAGGAGCGGCACGAGCACGGCCAGCGCGGGCACGGCCAGCAGCCGGGGCGCGGTCTGCCTGGCGGCGACCCTGCGGGCGAGGTCGCCGAGACCGAAGCCGGTCAGCGCGACGGCGAAGCCGATCAGCGGGGTCCCGCCGAGCGCGGCGAGGTGCAGGAACGGCCCCTCGGGCTGGCTGAACGCGACCCGCCCCCAGGGGAAGCCGCCGAACGGGAACAGCGACCGCAGGTACTCCCCCGCGACCCAGACCAGCGCGGCGAGCACGACCCCACCGCGCAGCCGGGTGACCAGCGGCACGGCCATGCACGGCACGCCGACCAGCAGCGCCTCCAGGGCGCTGAGCGGCAGCCAGGCGACGGGGCCCACGAAGATCCCGGTCCAGGCCAGCAGCGGGGTCATGAACCCCATGCCGAAGAGGAACCCGTAGCCGAGGGCGGCCCTGGCCCGGCGGCCGTGCAGCAGCCAGCCGAGCACGGCGAACCCGAGCGGCGCCAGCCACCACAGGGTGCGCGGCGGGACGCTGAGGTAGACCAGCGCGCCCCCGCCGAGGGCGGCGAGCGAGCGGGCCGCGACCCAGGCGCGCGTGCGCGCGGCCGAGCCGGTGACCTCAGGCGCTGGGGACAGGGCGGGGGCGACCACGCGGTCAGCGTACGGGCAGTCAGCTGAGGCCCCGGTGTGGGGACGCCGCGCAGGTCAGCGGTAAGCCTCAACCTCAAGTCGAGGGTGAGAGTGAGGCAATTCTCGGTCTGAAGTGGAGGGTGAGGCACTAGCGTCTTGACCGTGGCAGAACAGTGGCGCGTCGAGTTCGACGCCGAGGTGACCTTCCGCAACGGCGGCTCGCTGAGCGTGCGCGGATTCCGGCTCGACTCGCCCACCCCGGAGCTGACCGACGCCGAGGTGGGCGAGTCGCTGGTGCGCCACCTCGGCCTGCTGATGGTCGGCGGGGTCGAGATCGCGAACCGGCGGATGCTCGCCGAGCCGCACAAGGGCTCCCGCGGCGTCGAGACGGCCCGACCGACCGCGCGGCTGGTCGACCTCAGCCACCCGATCCACGCTGGCATGGTCACCTACCCCGGCGTCCCCGGCCCGGAGATCACCGACCACCTGACCCGCGAGGCGTCCCGGTCGGTCTACGGCCCCGGCACCGAGTTCCACATCGGCAGGATCACCCTGGTCGCCAACACCGGCACCTACGTCGACAGCCCGTTCCACCGCTACCCCGACGGCACCGACCTCGCGGGCCTGCCGCTGGAGCGGCTGGCGGACCTGGACGGGGTCGTGGTCCGGGTCGCCGGGGATGGCCTGCGCGCGGTGGACAGGGCGGCGTTGCTGCCCTTCGACGTCGCGGGCAAGGCCGTGCTGGTGCACACCGGGTTCGACGAGCACTGGGGCACCGACGCCTACTTCCGCGACCACCCGCACCTGACCGCCGAGGCCGCGGACTGGCTGGTCGAGCAGGGCGCCGCGCTGGTCGGCATCGACAGCCTCAACATCGACTCCACCGACGGCCCGCACCGGCCGGTGCACACCGGCCTGCTGGCGGCGGGCATCCCGGTGGTCGAGCACCTGCGCGGCCTGGAGCAACTGCCCGCGTCCGGGTTCCGGTTCCACGCCGTCCCGCCGCCGGTGGTCGACTTCGGGACCTTCCCGGTCCGGGCCTACGCCGTCCTCTGAGGCCCTGGGAGACGCACTGGGGGCCCTATGCCGTCGGCTGGGGCACGGGCTTGGTCGCGACGCGGACGCACAGCACCAGGTGGACCACGATGACCGGCGCCCAGCCGTAGCGCTCCCACGGGCTGCTGGACGCGGCGTTCATCAGCGCGCCCGCCGCGAGCAGCGCCACGACGACCCAGCTCCCGACCCGCCCGACCCGCTCGGGCACCGGGCTGTCCAGGCCACCGCGGCGCAGCAGCACGAGGGCGGCGAACGCCCACAGCACCACCGCGACGCCGCTGGCCACCCGCAGCCCGGTGGGGAGCTCGGCCGAGGTGCCGCCCCAGGCGGCCCGGCCCAGTGGCGCGCCCGCGGCCAACGCGAGCTGGAACGCGGCCACCACCCCGCACAGCCCCGCGGCGGCGATGGTCGATCTCCTGCGGTTCATGACTCTTCTCCACTCTGTGCGGCTTCGGGCCGGTCGGCTCGGGACAGGGCTGCCTCGGACTCGCTGGATCCGAGCAGGGCGGCGAGGGATTCCTCGGCCCAGGCCAGCGCGGCCCGGGCGGTGTGCTCCCCAGCGGAGAGGGTGATCAGCGCGTACGGGGTGTCCGGGCCGTCCTCGGCGGCGACGACGGCGCGCACGGCAGCGAGCCGGGCCAGCTGCTCCTCGGCCTCGGCCTTGGCGTCGAGCAGCAGCTGACGACAGGCGTCCGGCCCGAGCTGGCGCCCGAAGAACAGCCGCAGCATCAGCCCGTTGCGGGGCGGCACGCGCTGCGCGGGTTCGGCGAGCAACTCCCGCAACCGGACCTCACCCCGCGCGGTCAGCTCGTACGGCGCCGCCCGGTCCGCCCGCCGCACCAGCTCCCGCTCCTCCAGCGCGGCCAGCGTCGGGTAGATCTGCCCGAAGCTCTCGCTCCAGAAGTGCCCGAGGACGTCCCGGATCGCCTCCCGCACCGCGTACCCGGTCATCGGCGCCACGCTCAACGCCCCCAGCACCGCCACCTCGGTCTGACTCCTCCGCACCACGTCACCCTCTCTGTCAGATATATCTAACAGATACCAGGTCGGACACCGCGCGTCCACCGTCCCCCTTCTGGCCACCCCGCCGAGGCGCTGTCCACCGTGACCGGCACCCCGCGCCACGGCGGCTCCGGCAGCCTGGTTTTCCCGGTGGTGACCTGGGAGACTGGATCCTCTGTCCGGCGGAACCCACACATCCGGGGGAACTGGATGTCCATCGAGCCGATCAGACCCGCGGGCGAGGCCCGTCGCGGGCCACGACCCCACCGCGCGCACGGCCGCTCGACCAACCACCTCCCCGGCCCCGTGCTCGGGGCGGCGATCCAGGCCAGCCGGGTCGACGCGCTCGTGGTCACCATGACGCCCCCCACCGCGTCGGCCGCTGTCCCGCCAGACCCCGCCCAGCACTGGCTACCGCCGCGCCAGGTCCCCGCGCCGTTCCGCGAGGTGCTCGCCAGGGAGCGCGAACTGCTGGCGATCGACGAGTTCGCGGGTCCTCCGGCGCGGGCGCACCGCCCGAAGGTGCTCGTGGTGAGCGGGATGAGCGGCGTGGGCAAGACGACGGTGACCACGCACTGGGCGTGGTCGAACCGGTCGCGGTTCACCGGCGGTCAACTCTTCAGCGACCTCTCGCACTACCGCGGTCGCGGCGCGGTGGCCACCGTGGAGGTGCTGGGCGGGTTCCTGCACGCGTTGGGGGTGCCCGCGCAGGTCATCCCCCCGGACCTGGCCGGACGTGCCGCGCTGTTCCGGTCCAGGACCGCGGACGCGCCGGTGCTGGTGGTGCTCGACGACGCGGACCAGGCGGCGCAGGTGCGGCCGTTCGTCCCCAGCGCCCCGGGCAGCGTGGTCCTGGTGACGAGCAGCCACCGGCTCAGCGGGCTGCTGGTGGAGGGGGCGAGCTCGCTGGCGCTGCGGCCGCTCGACGCCGAGGCGGGCTACCGGCTGCTGGTCGACCAGGTCCCCGACGAGGTGCGCCGGTCCCTGCCGCGACCCGACGTCGACGCCGTGGTGGACCTCTGCGGCGGCCTGCCGCTCGCGCTGCGCATCGCGGGCGCCCGGTTGGCGGAGGCCACGAACTGGCCCGCGCGCACGCTGCGCAAGTACCTGTCCGACGACAAGCACCGACTCAGCCGCCTCGCCGTGGGAGGGCACGCCGTGCGACACGTCTTCGACACCACAGTCGACAACCTCCACCCCCGGCTGCGGACCTTCTACCGCAGGCTCGGGCTGCACCCGGGCCCGGAGTTCAGCGTGGCGGCGGCCGCGACCGTCTCCGGGCTCTCCGAGTCCGACAGCGCGGAGGCCCTGGACCACCTGTTCGAGGCCAACCTGGTGGAAGGGGTGCGACCGCACCGGTTCCGGTTCCACGACCTGGTGCGGCTGCACGCCAGGGCGGTGGCCGACCAGGACGAACCCGCCGCCGAGCAGGAGTCCATCCTGGACCGGATCACGTCCTGGTACCTGGCGGGCGCCCGCGCGGCCGACGTGGCCGTGGTGGGGGCCGACCGCTGGCGCTCGTGCGCGGCGCCGAGCGCCACCTGGCCGGGCCCGGCGTTCACCCCGGCGACGGCGGTGCGCTGGTGGGAGACCGAGCGGCGCAACCTGCTGGAGACGATCCGCACCGCCGAGGACCGCGGCGACGACCAGGCCGTGCTGGCGCTCTGCGAGGCGCTGTGGCCCTTCTACCACGGGCACAAGCTGCACTCGGACTGGATCGAGGCCCACCGCGTCGGGGTGCGGTCGGCGCTGCGGTCGGGCGACCTGGTAGCCGAGACCCGGATGCGCAACCAGCTGGCGCGCGCGTACCTGGAGCTGCGCCAGTTCGACCAGGCGGACGCGGAACTCGAGGCGGCGCTCGCGGCGGCGGAGCGCTCGGGTGAGCCACGAGCGGCCGCTGTGGTGCGGGAGTCGCGCGGGGTCGCGTTCCGCGATCGCGGTGACTGGCCGCACGCCGCGGTGGAGTTCGAGGAGTCGCTGCGGATCAACGCGGGGGTGGCCGACGAGCGCGGCACCGCCCTGCAGCTCTACCACCTGGCGGACGTGCTGGTCCGGGCGGGCGAGCCCGAGCGGGCGATCGAGTTGCTGACCAGGGCCGCGGGCATCGCCGAGCGGCTGGGCGACGACATGACCACCGCGCGGGTGGACATCGTCCTCGGCGCGGCGTACCAGGAGTTGGACCTGCCCTCGGCCGCGCGGCCGTTCCTGGAGCGGGCGGCGGCGACGGCGCGGGAACGCGGCCAGCGCGCCAAGGAGGTGGAGGCGCTGCGGCGCCTGCTGGTGGTGCTGGGTGAGACCGCCCCCGCGGCGCTCACCGAACGGTTGACCCAGCTCGCCGACGCTGCCGAGCGGGAGCCACCCGTGGGGTGCTGACCGGCCGCGGTCAGGGCGAGTGCGCGTTGGCCGAGACCCGTGTTATCGCGATGGTCGAGGTCATGGCACCGACCTGGACCTCCACTGTGGACACCCCGCGACCCGCCACTCCGGACGGGGACAGCTCGCGCCCCGGCTCGACGGCCAACTGGTAGACGGCGGCGGCGAGCGCGCCCGGGTCGATGGGGACCCCGCCGACCCGCCGGACGTCCCAGCGGCCGCCCAACCGGGTCCCGACCAGCAGCCGCGAGCCGTTCACGCCCGCGGCGAGGAAGCACGGCGAGTCGAGCAGCGTGCGGGTGATCCGGCCCCACACGGCGGCCGCGTCCCGGTCGTCGCCGCACACCCGGACCTCCGCGGACTCCTTGAGCTGGTGGTTGGACTCGTGCTCGTCCACCACCAGCACGGCCGCTCCCCCACCGTGCGCCGGGGACCGGTGCTCGGCCAGGACAGCCGGGTAGCGCTCGACGGACACCGTCACCGTGCAGTCGGGGCGCACGGTCAGTGTCGGGTGGCAGTGGAACGCGGTCACGCCGTGGTCGTCGCGCACCAGCCGCAACCGGCTGTACCGCCTCGGGTGCGGGACCTGGGGCGGTGGGTCGAGCGCCATCAGCTCGTAGAACTTGGCCTGCAGCAACCGCAGCGACCGGCCCTGGCTGCCCATGGCCCGGCGCGCGACCTCGGCGACACCCGACCTGGCGTAGCGGCGCATCGCGTCGACGATCTGCGCGCGCAGGTCCGCCGCGGCGTCCAACCGGCCCGCGGCCCGGACGAAGTCCAGCGTGGTCGACCCCTTGACCAGCTCGTCGTCCCCCCGGCCCGCGAACAGGAACGGCCTGCCCAGCGCGGCCGCGTAGACCGAGACGGACCCGTGGTCGCCGATGAACGCGTCGACGGCGATCAGCGGCGCGGGCCAGTCGGTGGTCGGCAGGACGATGACCAGCCCGGCCTCGATGGCGTCGCCGAAGAGCCCGCGCACCCCGAAACCGGTGTGGTGGGTCCAGACGTTGGGGTGCAGGATCAGCACGACCCGGTACTCGTCGTGCGGGAGCGCCGCCACCACCCGGTTCACCACCAGGTGGTCCACCCCGAGCGTGGAGTCCGGCCCCCAGGTGGAGCTGATCCCGATCAGCCGGTGGTGCGCGCCGATCCCGAGCTCGCGGCGGAAGCTCTCCCGCATGTCCACATTGGCCACCATCCGGTCCCAGGTCGGGTCGCCCATCTGGAACGCGCGCGGCACGGCGTGCGGGTTGGCCATGGACAACTGGTCCACCTGCGACTCGCAGGACAACCCGATCGCGGCGGCGACCACGCGCTCGCCGCGCGTCAACTCCTTGGCCGACAGGCCCGCGGGCGAGTCGGCGTCCTCCGTGCGCCACAGGACCCTGCGGTTGTACCCGGTCCCGTGCGCCATCGTCACCACCGGGCCCACCAGCTCCCCGAGGGCGCCGTCGCTGTGCGCGGCGATGATCAAGTCGAACACCATCGAGCGGGCCTGGCCCCACTCGACGAACTGGACGTCGAGGCGCGCCAGCCGTTCGCGGGCCCCACCCGCGAACCTAGACCCCTCGTTGATGGTCCAGTAGAAGTCGAGCCGCGGATCACCGTCCAGCGCCCGCAGCACGTCCAGCATCCGACTCAGGTCGGTGCGCGTCCTGATCACCACGCACACCCGGTGGGATCGCTCCCAGGTGGCTCGTCGGTCGTCGGCGAACATCAGCCCCCCTCACACGAAAGGCTGACCAGGTCGCCGTCACTGTGCGGCGCGCCGCAGCCTCGGTATATAACTTTCCGCGTCAAGCCCGTTGGCGATCTGCCACATGGCTGTCATGCTTCCTGACGTAAGTCGGGTAGCACCACTCATGTAGACATGTAGCAGTGTGGCACGTCTAACAGCTTTTTGGGAGGTCGCAAGTGTCCGTCACCAGGGGTGCGGAGCCCCAGCAGCGCAAACTCCGCCTCGAACTCCGCCACGCCCGCACCGCCGCGGGTTTCTCGCAGAAACAGGTCGCTGACGCGCTGGAATGGTCGCTGTCGAAGGTCGTGCGCATCGAGCAGGGCGCGGTCGGGGTGTCCATCACCGACCTGCGCGCGCTCCTGCACCACTACGGCGTCTCGGATCGTGAGATCGTCGACGAGCTGCTCGACCTCGCCCGCAAGCGCACCGAGAGCCGGTGGTGGGAGAAGTACGCGAAGGACATCCCGACGGTCCTCGTCCAGCTCATCGAGATGGAGGACGTGGCGACCCGGATCCGGCAGTTCCAGGGCCACATCGTGCCGGGCATGCTGCAGAACGAGGAGCTCACCAGGGCGATCATCGCAGGCTACCCGGGCGAGCCTGCCAGGGTCGAGCAGATGGTCAGCCTCCGGCTGCGCAGGCAGCACATCCTCGCGGACGAGTCCCGGGAGTTCACCTACATCCTCGACGAGTCGGTGCTGCGCAGGCGCATCGGCTCGACCGAGATCCTGGCGGCGCAGAACCGCAGGCTGGTCGAACTCACCGAGCGCCCGAACATCTCCATCTCGGTGATCCCGTTCAGCCACGGCAGCCACCAGGCCATGCAGGGGTCCTACACGGTGCTGGACGTGCCGGTCGGGTACGACGATGACGACGTGGATTCCATCGTCCTGCTCCAGGGACCGCTGCGGGACTCGATCATCCGCCGGGACCCGAATCGGATCAGCGAGTTCATCGAGGCATTTGCCCAACTGGAGCACATGGCCATCCCACTGGAGAACTGGGAAGGGCTGGCCGACCTGGTGTGACACCAGCGATTCCCAGTTTGTCGCACATTTGTCAACCCGGGTGATCGAGTTAGCTCTGTCGGCCCTAGCTCGCCCGCGCCCGGGAGACCTAACCTGCACACGTACGGCTCAGTCGGGGGCCCGTGTGGTGCCACCGCGCCGCACGTGGACTCCCCGCCATGGAGGGAGTCCGCGCGTGGCGAGGAAGAACCCCACCCACGTGGAGACCGACTATCGCGGCCGGCGCTGGGTGAAGAGTTCGTTCAGCGCCCCTACCACGGATTGCGTCGAAGTCGCGTGCGATCTAGAACGTGCGCATATCCGCTCCTCACGCAACAGAAATGGGGACACCCTCGCTGTGCCCGGTGCCGCGTGGTCAGCGCTCGTCGATTTCGCCGCCGCGCGGGATTCGGCAACCTCGATTCGTCAGTCCTGATCGGCGAGCAGGCGGGTGACGACCTTGCCGGTGGCGTTGCGGGGGACGCGGCGGACGAAGAAGACGTCGCGGGGGACCGACGAGCGTTCCAGGTGGTCGTGGACGTACTCGCGGACGGCGGTGGCGCCGAGGCGGGTGCCGGGTTTGAGCGCGACGTAGGCGGCGAAGCGCTGGCCGTACTCGCGGTCGGGCACGCCGACCACGGCGGCGTCGGCGACGGCGTCCATGCCCAGCAGCAGTTCCTCCACCGGGCGCGGGAAGACGTTCTCGCCGCCGGAGACGATCATGTCATCGTCGCGGCCGGAGACGAAGAGCCTGCCGTCGGCGTCGAGGTAGCCGCGGTCGCCGGTGACCATGAGGTCGTCGTGCATCTCGGTGCTGGTGCCGTTGGTGTAGCCCTCGAAGAGCATCTCGTTGCCCACGCAGATGCGGCCGACCACACCGGGGGCGACCGGGCCGCCGTCGGCGTCCAGTATCCCGACCCTGGTCCCCACCGGGCAGCGGCCCGCGGTGGTCGGCGCGGCGCGCAGGTCGGTCGGGTCGGCGATGCTGGCCCAGGACACCTCGGTCGAGCCGTAGAGGTTGTAGAGGACGTCGCCGTAGGAGTCCATGAAGGACGTCACCAGCTGGCGCGACAGCGCTGACCCGCTGGAGGCCACCACCCGCAGGCTGGACGTGTCGTAGCGGGCCCTGGTCCGCTCGGGCAGCGCCATGATCCGCTGCAGCATGACCGGCACCGCGATCAGCGCGGTGCACCTGAGCTCGGCGACCGCGGCCAGCGTGGCCTCGGCGTCGAAGCGGCGCTGCAGCACCAGCGAGGCGTGCAGCGGCATCCCGAGCTGGACCGCGGCCAGGCCCCAGGTGTGGAACAGCGGGGCGGCGACGAGCATCCGCTCCCCCGCGCGCAGCGGTATCCGGGACAGCACCGAGGCGGCCGACCCGAGGCCGGGCGGGTTGCGGCGCCGCGCGCCCTTGGGCGTCCCGGTGGTCCCCGAGGTCAGCACGATGATCTTGCCAGCGTGCTCGGGCGGGTGGACCGGGGTGGCGGGCGCGGCGGCGATGACGGTGTCGACGGTCAGCCCGTCCGGGGCGGCCGACCAGGTGGAGATCCACGGCAGCGACGCGGGCAGGTGGTGGAACAGCGGCGCGAACTCGTCGTCGGCGGCCAGCGCGACCGGGCGGTGCGCCTCGACCAGGTCGGCGACCTGGTCGGCGGAGAGCCCGGTGTTGAGCAGCAGCACGTCCGCGCCGAGCTTGCCGCAGGCGATGGTCACCTCGACCAGGCCCGCGTGGTTGCGGCACATGACCGCGACCCGGCGCCCGGCCCGCACCCCGTGCTTGGCCAGGCCGTTGGCCAGCCGGGTGGTCCTGCGGTCGACCTCGTCGAAGGTCAGCTTGCCGCGCTCGTCGACCAGCGCGACCGCGTCGGGCACCCGGGCGGCGGCGGCCCGGTACCCGCCGACCAGGGTGGCGCCCCAGCGGGCCAGCGCGCCCAGCTGCCGCATGACCCGGTCGGGCCTGCCGGGGTTGAGCACCCCGGCCCTGGCCAGGGTCCTGGCGACGGTGAGCGCCGAGTGCCCGCGCGAGGTCTGGTCGATGCGGGTCGGCGAGCTGGTGGTGGCCCGGCCCGCGAGGTGGTCGTCGACGCGGGTCAGCGCCTTGCGGATCCGCTTGCGCAGCCAGGCGACGGTCAGCGCGGTGCCCGCGGTGAGGTCCTCGGGCAGCGACAGCACGACCTCGACCGCGGTCTCGTCGCCCGCGGGGTCGAGCCGGATGGACAGGTGACCGCCCGCCCAGGCCGGTCCGACCAGCACCAGGTGCTCACCGGGGCGGTTCACCAGCACCTCGACCCGGTCGTGCACCGGTTCGCCACCGGCCACGCTGAACCGGACCCGGTAGCGGGCCTTGCCCGCCGAGGTGGGCTCGCGTTCGGCGCAGGCGATCTCGCGGACGAACCGGGGGTAGAGCGCGGGGTCGCCCAGGACCTCCCAGACCCGCTCCGGCGGGTGGCCGACGACCTGCCGCACCTCGACGAGCTCGCTGGGCATTGTCCTCCGTCGACGACGGCCGCCGGGGACCGGTCAACACCCCGACAGCGTTGTTCACACCTAGTCCCGGTTGTTATCAGCGAAGGGCCGACCGGCGCAAGCGAGGTGTCCGCCGAACGGAGCAAGAGCCGCCAAGATCACTCACTCGGCGCAGCCAGTCGGTTACTTGTCACCCACTGGTGGGACCACGACCGTGCCCTTGGCCCTGGTGATGAGGACTGGCGGCTCCAGCACGTCGGCCGCCGACGGCCCGCGCTCGGGGGCGGCCCGGCACACCACGCGCGCCTCGAACTCCACGCCGCGCGAGCGGGTGCCGACCCGGACCAGGGTGGCGGTCGCCTCCACGACGTCACCCGCGCGCAGCGGCGCCAGGAACTCGACCTGCTCGTACCCGGCGAAGAGCCCCTCGTCGCCGTCGGTGCGCACGCACAGCTCCGTCGCGACGTCACCGAAGAGGCCGAGCGAGTACGCGCCGTCGACCAGGCTGCCGCCGTAGTGGGCGTGGGCGTGCGGCACGTAGCGCCGGTGGGTGACGGCGAGACCGACCTCGGGGCTCATGCGGGCTGCTCCTTGCGCTGGTTGATGGCGTGGACGAGGTAGCTGGCGACCTCGCCCGGGGTGGTGCCGCGGCTGAACACCCGGTCGACGCCCAGGTCACCGGCCATCCGCGGGTCGAACCGGGGGCCACCGGCGATGAGCAGCGGGCGGCGCCCGCCCATGGCCTCGCGGAAGGCGGCCGACATCTCCTGGGTGTTGAGGATGTGCGCGTCGCGCTGGGTGACGACCTGGGAGACCAGCACCGCGTCGGCCTTCTCCGCGCGAGCCCGCTTGACCAGGTCGGGGACGCTGACCTGGGCGCCGAGGTTGACCACCCGCAGCTCCCGGTAGTACTCCAGCCCCTTCTCCCCCGCGAAGCCCTTGATGTTGAGGATCGCGTCGATGCCCACGGTGTGCGCGTCGGTGCCGATGCAGGCGCCGACCACGACCAGCTTGCGGCGCAGCGCCCGCTTGATCACGGTGTTGACCTCGCTGGGCGGCAGCAGCGGGTACTCGCGCTCGACGACCTCGACCTCGGTGAGGTCGATGATGTGCTTGGCCGAGCCGTAGACGACGAAGAAGGTGAAGTCGGGGCCGATCGGGTTGGAGTGCACGACCATGGCCGGTTCCAGGCCCATCTTGGCCGCGAGCAGCAGCGCGGCGCCCTCGGCTCGGGGGCCGTGCGGGACGGGCAGGGTGAACGAGGTCTGCACCATGCCGTCGCCGCTGGTGTCGCCGTAGGGCCGCACGTAGCGCTTCTCGCTCGACCCTGGCGCCTGGGTGTCGGAGCTGGTCACTTGGTCGCCCCCTCGTCCAGCAGGTCGGTGGCCGGGTTGCGGTAGCCCTCGCCCTTGGCGATCACGCCCGCGACGCCCTTGCCCTGGTCCGGCGGGCGCTTCATCAGGCCGAAGGTGCCCTCGGCGATGGCGTTGAGCAGCCCGTCGTCCACGACCCGGCCGAGCAGGTCGACCGCCTCGCCGAGCACCTGGTGGGCGCGCTTGACGATCAGCCCGTCCGGGGCGGGCCGGAAGTCCTCGGCCAGGTTCCCGGCGGCCTCCAGCACGTACCGGACGTTGGCCAGGGCCAGGTCGCGGTCGGACAGGAACGGGGTGACCACGGCCTCGGTCATCATCCCGACCAGCAGGATCGACTGGCCGGTGAGCGCGCCCGCGAGGTTGAAGAACCCGTCGAGCAGGTAGCCGTTGAACACGTCGCCGGTCATGTGCTTGGTCGGCGGCATCCACTTGAGCGGGGCGTCCGGGAACAGCTCGCGGGCCAGCAGCGCGTGCGCCAGCTCCAGCCGGAACGACTCGGGCACCTTGGGGTTGATCTCGAAGGCGTGGCCGAGGCCGAGCAGCTCGTCCGGTAGGCCTGCCTCGTGCGCGAAGTGCTCGTTGAGCAGCTGCGAGACGGTGACGGTGTGCGCGGCGTCCACGGCGTCGGCGGTGGTGAGGTAGTTGTCCTCGCCGGTGTTGATGATGATGCCCGCGCGGGCGTGCACCTGGCGGGAGAACCGCTGGTCGACGAAGGTGCGGATCGGGTTGATGTCGCGGAAGAGGATGCCGTACATGGAGTCGTTGAGCATCATGTCCAGCCGCTGCAGGCCCGCCAGCACCGCGATCTCGGGCATGCACAGCCCGGAGGCGTAGTTGGTGACCCGCACGTACCGGCCGACCTCCCTGGACACCTCGTCCATGGCGGCCCGCATGATCCGGAAGTTCTCCTGGGTGGCGTAGGTGCCCGCGAACCCGTGGTGGGTGGCGCCCTCGGGCACGTAGTCCAGCAACGACTGCCCGGTCGAGCGGATGACGGCGATGATGTCGGCCCCCGCCCGCGCGGCGTTCGCGGCCTGCACGACGTCCTCGTCGATGTCCCCGGTCGCCACGATGAGGTAGATCCAAGGACGCCGCGGCGGATCCCCGAGCTTGGCCACGAGCTTGTCGCGCTGAGCCCGGTTGCGATCGACGGTCCGCAGCCCCTTGGCGACGGCGGCCCGGGAGGCCTTGGCGGCGCGGGTGGCGTCCTTGCCGGTCGGCACCCGGTAGGTGACCTGCCCGGCGGCGGTGGCCTCGGCCAGCTCGGTCAGGCTGCCCAGGTTGTGCTCGGCGAGCGCGTGGAACACCGGCCCGCACACACCGTCCTGCAAACCGCAGTGCTCAGCGACGGTGTCCACGACCCGGTTGACCCACGGCACGTCCCCCGCGCGGTGAGTGCTGTCAGCACCGGTGATCCCCGCGAGCCGCAGCGTGGCGCGCTCGACCGACACCGTGGTGTGCGACCGCGCGATCTCCACCACCGGCGCGGCCGCCTTCGCCGCCAAATGACGCGCCGTGGCCACCACGGCCGGGTCGAGGTCGAGCAGCGGCGGGCGGCTATGGACGGACATTCGAGCTCCCCTCGCGGTCGCGGGTCGTGCTGCTGTTGTCAGAGTCGGTGCGTGAGCGGGAACCGGCACTAGGAGGTGGCATGGGGAGTCACCTCGTGGTCGTAGATGGTGTGGCCGCGCAGGACGGTGCGGAGGCAGGTGGGGGTGGGGGTGGTGGGGTCCATCGGGGGGAGGCCGGGGACTCGGGAGCGGGGGTCGGTCGACCAGCGGCGGACCCGGTCGTCGGGGACGGCTACCACGAGGTCTGGGGCGTCCCAGACGGCGAAGGTGGCGGGGGCGCCGGGGACGAGGGTGCCGGTGAGGCCGTCGTCGACGCCTGCCGCGCGCCAGCCGCCCCGGGTGTGGGCGGTGAAGGCGGCTCGGGGGGAGAGGCCGGAGCCGTCGGTGCGGTGGTTGACCGCCGCGCGGACGGTGGACCAGGGGTCGACCCTGGTGACGGGGGCGTCGGAGCCGAGGGCGAGCACGACACCGGCGGCCACGAGCAGGGCGTACGGGTTGAGCGAGGTGCCGCGCTCGACGCCGAGGCGGGTGGCGTACATGCCGTCCGGGCCGCCCCAGGCCGCGTCGAACTGGGGTTGAACCGAGGCGACCACACCCCACTGGCCCAGCTGCCGCGCCTGCTCGGGGGTGACCATCTCCAGGTGCTCAAGCCGGTGCCGTGCCCCAGCCAGCGCGAGCGTGCCGACGCGCTTCTCGGCTACGGCGAACCCGGCGATGACCTCGGCCGTCGCGGCGTCGCCGATGACGTGGAACCCCGCCTGGATCTCGGCCTCCGTGCACACCACCAGGTGCTCGGCGATGGCGGCGGCGTCGAGGTAGAGCGCGCCGCTGGTGTCAGCGTCGGCATAGGGCGAGCACAGCGCCGCCGTACGTGACCCGAGCGCGCCGTCGACGAACAGGTCCCCCGCCAGGCCGCGAACCCGGTGCTGGACGGCCAACTCCGCGGGCCCGATCTCGCCCCAGTAGCCGACGACCTCGGGCAGGTCACCGCCCGCACGGGCCAGCAGCGCGGTCAGGTCGTCGGCGCCGGAGATGTCGGGTCCCGCGCACTCGTGCACGCAGGCGATGCCCTGGGAAGCGGCGTGCCGGAGGAACTCGAGCTGGGCCTCGTCGCGCTGCGCCGGGGTGATCGCGTCCTGGGCCGCCCGGCGGGCACGGTGGTGGGCGTCGCGGGTCAGCGGGCCGTCGGGGTGGTAGCCGTCGGCGGCGCGGGCACCGGGCGCGCGGTCGAGCAGGGCGGTCGACACCAGTGCGGAGTGGACGTCCACACGGGACAGGTAGACCGCGGTGGACCCGGCGGCCTCGTCGACCTCCGCGCGGGTCGGCGGGCGGTTCTCCGGCCACGTGGTCTCGTCCCAGCCGTGCCCCCACACCAGCGGGTGGCCGCTGGTGTGGACGTGCGCGGCGACCATGGCCAGGCACTCGGCGAGGCTGCGGGCGCCGGTCAGGTCGAGGCCGACGCGCAGCAGCCCGGCGGAGGTGGCGTGCACGTGGGCGTCGACGAACGCGGGCGCGACGAAGGCGCCGTCGAGGTCGACGACCACACCGTCCCCGTGCAGCGCGCGACCGACCGAGTCCTGGCCGAGCCACACGACGACGCCGTCGCGCACGGCGATGGCGGTGGCGGACGGGTCGGCCGGGGAGTGCACGCGGCCCCCGGTGTACAGGGTGCTGGAAGTCGTCACGGTCACTGAGTCTCGCGGGCGGCGAACAGCGCGCGCACCCCGGGCTCGGCGCGCAGCAGGTCCAGCGCGAACGCGGCGTGGCCGGGCACGTAGCCGTTGCCGACGAGCATCCGGACGTCGGCGGCAAGGCCCTCGGCACCGAGCGCGGCGGCGGGGAACGAGGTGGCCATGGAGAAGAACACGACGGTGCCGCCGTCGGCGGTGGCCATGATCGCGCCGTGCTCGCAGCCGGGCACGTCGACGCACACCACGGTGACGTCGACGGGGGTGCCGATGGCGGCGTGCACGGCGAGCGGGTCGCGGGCGTCGGCGACGACGACCTCGTCGGCCAGCCCGGCCGAGCGCACCGCGTCGGCCTCGGCGTCGGTCGGGACGAGCGCGACCACGCGGGTGGCCCCGGCACGGCGGGCGGCGGCCAGCGACAGCGAGCCGGACTTGCCGCCACCGCCGAGCACCAGCACGGACGCGCCGACACCCGCCTCACGGACGACGCGATCGGTGAGCGCGGGGGCACCGCAGACGTCCATGACCGACAGCGCGATCCCATCGGGCAGGTCGTTGGGCAGCACGGCGGCGATGGAGCGGCCGAACAGCACCGCGGTCCCCCGGCACGGCACCTGCTCGCTAAGCCCGTCCCAGTCGGCAAGGCCGTCCGTGATCCGCAGCGGAGTCAG
Organism: Actinokineospora globicatena; assembly: GCF_024171945.1. Taxonomy (GTDB): domain Bacteria; phylum Actinomycetota; class Actinomycetes; order Mycobacteriales; family Pseudonocardiaceae; genus Actinokineospora; species Actinokineospora globicatena. Next base: position 55,345 of record NZ_JAMTCR010000008.1, on the reverse strand, counting down.
CGTAAGTGAGACAAGAGTCGCGACCCGGTCGCCCACCTCTAGCGCCAACGGCGAGTCAGGGCCGACAGCGGCGACCGTGCCCAAGAGCATCCCGCCGGACCCGGTGACCGGGTTCTGCATCTTGCCGCGCTCGGCGACGATCCCCAGCACGGCGGCCCGGACGGCGTCACCGGTGCCGTGCTGCTCGCGCAATTGCCGGTAGGAGGCCGCGTCCAGGTTGAGCCGGTCGACGTCGATGACCACCTCGTCGGCGTACGGCTCGGGGTCGGGGTCGAGCCGGTGCGCCTGCTGGGGCAGCACCCCGGCGGGCTCGACCACCCGGTGCAGCCCGAACGGCGAGCCGACCCGTGCGACCTGTGCGTTCATCCCGAGCCCTCCGTGTGACGTCATGACGGCGAAAGTGCTGTAGATTTTACGGAGCACTAGCGCTCTGGCAGCATATCTTCACGCCACCCTAGCGGCTAGGAGTACATATGACTGCGTTGCGGGACTTGCGGCAGGCGGACACGACCGTGTCCGCCGCGGTGCGCGACGGCGCCCACCAGCCCTACGAGTACGTCCGCCGTGAGCTGGTGGAACCGGACTGGCGGCGCTTCCCCGGCTGGTCGGGGGTGACCGAGGCGCAGTGGCGGGACGCGCAGTGGCAGCGGGTCAACTGCGTCAAGAACGAGCGGCAGCTGCGCAAGGTCGTCGGCGGCCTGCTCGACGAGTCGTTCTACGCGGAGCTGCTGGCCGACCAGGAGCAGCTGGCGACCATGTCGATGCTGCTGCCGCCGCAGATGCTCAACACCATGGCGCCGACGGCGGAGGCGGCCGAGTTCACCGAGGCGTTCTTCGCCGACCCGATCCGCCGCTACATGCTGCCCGTGCGCTCCGACCGCGACCCCGAGTGGCCGAGCCACCCGCACTCGACCCGCGACTCGCTGCACGAGGCCGAGATGTGGGTGGTGGAGGGCCTGACCCACCGCTACCCCACCAAGGTGCTCGCCGAGCTGCTGTCCACCTGCCCCCAGTACTGCGGGCACTGCACCCGGATGGACCTGGTCGGCAACTCGACCCCGCAGGTCGACAAGCACAAGCTCGCGCTCAAGCCGGTCGACCGGCAGGACCAGATGATCGACTACCTGCGCCGCACCCCCGGGGTGCGCGACGTGGTGGTCTCCGGCGGCGACGTGGCGAACGTGCCGTGGAAGCAGCTGGAGTCGTTCCTGATGCGGCTGCTCGACATCGAGACGGTGCGCGACATCCGGCTGGCGACCAAGGCGCTGGCGGGGCTGCCGCAGCACTGGTTGCAGCCGTCGGTGGTCGAGGGCTTGGAGCGGGTCGCCCGCACGGCCGCGCGGCGCGGGGTGAACCTGGCCATCCACACCCACGTCAACCACGCCCAGTCGGTGACCCCGCTGGTGGCCGAGGCGGCGCGGACGGCGCTGGAGGTCGGGGTGCGCGACGTGCGCAACCAGGGCGTGCTGATGCGGGGCGTGAACGCGACCCCGGAGGCGCTGCTCGACCTGTGCTTCGCGCTGCAGGGCGAGGCGGGCGTGCTGCCCTACTACTTCTACATGTGCGACATGATCCCCAACGCCGAGCACTGGCGGGTCGCGGTGTGGGAGGCCCAAGAGCTCCAGCACGCGATCATGGGCTACCTGCCCGGCTACGCGACCCCGCGCATCATCTGCGATGTCCCATATGTCGGGAAGCGCTGGGTGCACCAGCTCGCCGAGTACGACCGCGAGCTGGGTGTCTCCTACTGGACCAAGAACTACCGCGCGGGCACCGAACGCGAGGAGGCCGAGGACGCCGAGGCGATCCTGAGCCGCCGCTACCCGTACTACGACCCGATCAGCACGCTGCCCGCCACCGGGCAGCGGCACTGGCGGGACCACCCGACCTACGAGGGCTGACCCCCCAGCCCCGGCGGTCGCCCAGGTGAGCGAGGGCCACATGGGCGACCGCCGATCCCGACTGGCCCCCGACACCCGTCGTGGGGCGATTGTCAGCGGCTTTCGGACAGCGGGGCCGGTGCGCAAGACTCTGCCATCCCTGCGGGCAGGGCACTGCCGCAGCAGACCACCGACCCCAAGGAGTATGGGCGTGCTTCTCCGCACCAGACGGGCGCTCGCGGCGGGACTGGCGGTCGCCGCCGCGGTGGGGGTGGCCGTGGCCGCCGCCCCCGCGCAGGCGGCACCAGGTCCCGCCACCAGCCAGAGCGCGCACAGCGCCGACATCCTCGACCAGCTCAAGGCCGTCCCCGGTCTGACGGTGGTCTCCGAGTCGGCCACCCCGCCCGCCGGGTACCGGTTCTTCCTGCTGACCTTCAAGCAGCCGGTCGACCACCACAACCCGCGCGGCGCCACGTTCGAGCAGCGGTTCCAGTTACTGCACAAGGACACCGCCCGGCCGGTGGTGCTGCACACCACCGGCTACAACATGCCGACCACCGCGTTCCGCTCGGAGCCCACCCGGCTCGTCGACGGCAACCAGATCTCGGTGGAGCAGCGGTTCTTCACCCCGTCGCGGCCCGCGAACGCGGACTGGGACGACCTCGACATCTGGCAGGCGGCCACCGACCACCACCGGATCGTCAAGGCCCTCAAGCGGGTCTACGCCGCGAAGTGGATCTCCACCGGGGCCAGCAAGGGCGGGATGACCTCGGTCTACCACCGGCGCTTCTACCCGGAGGACGTCGACGGCGTCGTCGCCTACGTCGCCCCCAACGACGCGGACAACGACTCCGACCGCGCCTACGACCGGTTCTTCCAGACCGTGGGCAACGACCCGGCGTGCCGCACCAAGCTGGCGGACGTGCAGAAGGAGGCCCTCAAGCGGCGGACCGCGCTGGTGGCCAAATACCAGGCGGCGGCGACCGCGGCGAACTGGACGTTCACCGGGGTGCTCGGGTCGATCGACAAGGCCTACGAGATGACCGTCCTGGACACCGTGTGGGCGTTCTGGCAGTACTCGACCCAGGCCGACTGCGCGACCGTCCCGGCCAAGACCGCGACCGACGACGAGCTGTACGCGTTCATCGACGCCACCGCCGGGTTCGCCTTCTACGCCGACCAGGGCATCACCCCGTACTCGCCGTACTTCTACCAGGCCGCGACCCAGCTGGGCTGGCCGCAGCCGAAGTTCGAGCACCTGCGGGGCCTGACCAAGTACCCGAACCTGTACCAGGCGAACTCCAGCCTCCCGCCGGAGCTGCGCCGCCGCCACGACTCGCGGCCGATGCTGGACGTGGACCGCTGGGTGCGCGCCCGGGGTTCGCAGCTGCTGTTCGTCTACGGGGCCAACGACCCGTGGGGCGCCGAGCAGTTCGTGCCCAGCCGCCGCGACTCGCACCTCTACGTCGCGCCCGGCGCCAACCACGGCGCGAACATCGCGGCGCTGTCCCCCGCTGACGCGGCCGCCGCCACGGCGACGCTGCGCCGGTGGGCGAACGTGACCGCGCCCGCGTTCGCGGAGCGGGCATCGGACGGGATCACCGATCTCGACCGGGCCGAGCCGCCGCGCAGGCGTCCGTTCTAGTCGGTTCTGATCGGTTCCAGTCAGTTGTGGTCAGCGGAGGGGCGGGGAGCGGGTGGCTCCCCGCCCCTCCGCGCGTTCGGTGACCGGTCGGGCACGCGCTGTCGGCGGCGGATCTCGAATGGGTCGCGTTCGGCGGTGACCAGCGGCGACGCCGGTAGCGTGCCGCTCCATGCAGTTGCCATGGAGGGCGGCTCCGCGCGCGGCGGTGTCGAGTCCGCTGACGGTGTTGGTGGCCTTCGTCGCGGCCCTGCTGCTCAGCTTCGTCGGCGCGGCCGCGGTGCTGCACGCGGACTCGGCCGGGTCGGCGGCGGTGGCCTACCAGGCCGGCCGGTTGTGCGGCCAGACCGTGCCGCCGGTGGTCGACGGGAACCGGGTGACGGTCGCCGACGCCAACACGATCCTGCGGATCTCCGCGGACCAGGGTCGGGCGGCCGGGTTCACCACGGTGGTCGGCGCGGTCTACTCCCCCGTGCGGCAGTGGGACTTCAACGGCCCGCACCCGTGGTCGCAGTTCGGGTACCGCGACGGCGCGATGGACAACCTGCGGGTCGTCGAGGGCGGTAGCCGGGACGGGGTGTGGGTGCCGCGCAGCATCGCCGAGGACGCGGGGATCAAGATCGGCGACCGCGGCCTCGACGGCACCCTGCCGCCGGTGACCGCGATCTACGCCGACGTCAGCGACCCGGTGCCCGCGTACTGGTGCTCCGAGCAGCAGCGGATCGTGCCGAACCCGCTGGCCACCGAGGGCGCGACGGCGGCGGTCATCTGGTTCCCCAGCCTGGCGTCGTTCACCGAGTCGATGGGTCCGCCGAGCGGGAACGCGGCGGCGGTCACCGTCCGCTTCCCCACCGAGACCCCCAAGACGACCGATGAGGCCGCCGCCCTGGTAGCGCGCGGGAAGACGGTGGTCGACGGGGTCACCGCGCAGTTGCGGACGCAGGACAAGGCGCGCCTGGTGATGGCGTCGAACTACTTCGCCAAGCCGGTGGAGGTCGCGCGGTCGGCCGAGTCGACGGTCTTGGGCGCGGTGCTGCCGTTGACGGTGATCAGCCTGCTGGTCGGTCTGGCCGGGGTCGGCGCGGTGACCGTGCAATGGGTGCAACGGCGGCACGCCGAACTACGGCTCCTGTGGGCACGCGGGGCGGGACCGATCGCGCTGGGGTGGCGGGCGGTGCTGGAGTTGGCGGCGCCCCTGCTCGGGGGCGCGGCGGCCGGACTTGTCGCGGCACGGTTGACGCTGTCCTGGTACGCGCCGTCGACTGCGTTGACCGACGGCACTGTCGGTGCGGCGGCGCTGGTCGCGACCGGGGTCCTCGTGGCCGCGTTGTTGGTCGTGGGTGCGGTGACTGCCGCGCGGACGCACCGGGAGTTCCAGGCAGGCAGCACGCGCGGGATGTCGCGGGTGTGGCGGTTAGTGCCGTGGGAACTGATCACCGCCGGGTTGGCCTACCTCGCGTGGGCGCGCCTAGACAGCACACCGACGAAACTCCAGTTCGGACAACCCTTGCCGCAGACCGCTGACGCCGTCGGGTTGGCCTTCCCGTTGCTGGTAGTCCTCACGGTCGCTCTAGTCACGGTCAGGCTCGCGCGGTGGGCGTTGTCGGCGGGACACCGGGCCAACCTGTGGCGGGTGCCCGCGGTGCACCTGGCGTTGCGCCGGTTGTCGGCCGCCGCCGGGTCCGCGGTGGGGATCCTGCTGGTCGGGACGCTCGCGGTGGGCACGTTGACGGTCGGCGTCGGTGTCGCGGACGCGCAGAGCGAGGCGCTGGACACCAAGTCCGGTCTGTTCGTCGGGGCCGAGTCGACCGCGCAGATCCCGGGCCGGGTCGCCGCGGCGGGGCTACCGCCGTCGTTGGCCGAGCACGCGACCGTGGTCGGGGTGGTCAAGACCGGGGAGAGCATCCTGCTGGCGGTCGACCCGAAGACGTTCACCCGGTCCGCGTGGCTCGGCGACCGCGACACCGCCGATGTCGACGCCCAACTGTCTTCCCTGACCGGCGCGTCCGGCCCCGGGCTCCGCGCGCTGCGCGTCGGGTCCACACCGGACGCCCAGACCGAGCTGCCCCGGGTGGGTGCGGTCCGACCTGTCGGCCAGGTGCCGTCGTTCCCGCTGATCGGCACCGGACGCGGCTACGTGGTGGCCGCGGCGGCGCTGGCGGACCCGGCGCGGATCGACGTGTGGCAGGTGTGGTCGACCAAGCCGATCGCCGAGCTGGTGGCCGAGCTGGACGCGGCGGGCATCCACCACCTGCACTCCCGGTCCAAGGCGCTCGCCCTCGACGGGCTGCCGTTCCTGACCGTCACCTGGACCTTCGACTTCGTCACCGCGCTGGGCATGGTGCTGGCCATCGTCGCGGCGGCCGCGCTGGTGCTGGCCGTCGAGGTGCGGCGCAGGCAGAACGCGCTGGCCGGGGCGCTGGCCACCCGGATGGGGCTGCGGCAGCGGACCCTGGTCGGCAGCCACCTCACCGAGCTGGGGTCGCTGGCCGGGGTGTCGGTCGCGGCGGGCAGCGCGGCGGGGGCGGCGTGCGCGGCGGTGTCCGCGCCGATGCTGGACCCGTCGCCGTGGCTGCGGCCGGTGGCCTCGGCACCGGACCTGGTGCCGCTGGTGTCGACGACGACCTCGGTGGCCGCCGCGGTGGTGGCCCTGGTGTGCTGGTCGGCGGTGCGGTCGGTCACCACCGCCCGAGTCGGGGAGCTGATCCGTGGCTGAGCCGTTGTTCGACGAGCAGGTCCCGCTCTACGAGCTGCGGGACGCGCACGTGCGCTACCGGACCCCCGCCGGGGAGGTCAGCGCCGTGGCCGGGGTGAGCTTCGACGTGGCGGCGCGGGGGGTCACCGTGCTGGCCGGGCCGTCCGGGTCGGGCAAGTCGACGCTGCTGCGGGTGCTGGGGTTGATCGACCGGCACACGTCCGGGTCGGTCGCCTGGCAGGGCCGCGACATCGGCAGGCTCACCCACCGCGCGCGCCGGGCCGTGCGCCGCGACCGGATCGCGGTGGTCTTCCAGGCCCCGCCGGACAACCTGATCGGCCACCTGACCGTGGCCGGGAACCTGACCGCCGCCGCCCAGTCCGCCGGGCGCCCCGCCGCCGACCCGGCCATCCTCGACTGGCTCGGCATCCCCGGCACCGGGACCTGGCGGGTCAGCGCGCTCTCCGGCGGCCAGCAGCAGCGACTGGCCTTCGGCTGCGCCCTGGCCCGCTCCCCCGCCGTCATCCTCGCCGACGAACCCACCTCCCAGCTCGACGCGGCGTCGGCGGCCTTGGTGCTCGACGTGGTCCGCCGCCTGGCCGACCGCGGTGTCGCCGTGGTCGCCGCCTCGCACGACCCGGACCTGGTCGCCATCGGCGACCGCGTGGTCCGACTGCGCGAGGGCCACATCGAGGAGGTCGCCGCGTGAGCGCCCTGGTCGCGCGTGGGGTGACCCGGGGGTTCGACCACCCCGACGGGCGGGTCGAGGTGCTGCGCGGGGTCGACCTCGCGGTGGCCGCCGCCGAGGTGGTCACGGTGTCGGGGCGGTCCGGGTCGGGCAAGAGCGCGTTGTTCGCGGTGCTGTGCGGGTTCGACAAGCCCGACGCCGGGACCGTGGAGGTGTGCGGCGCCCCGTTGCCCGCCGTCCCGCCGTGGAGCGACTGCGGGGTGCTGCCGCAGGCGCTCGGGTTGGCGCAGGAGTTGACGCTGGCGGAGAACGTGGCGTTGCCGCTGCGGCTGTCCGGGCGGCGCGCCGAGGTCGCCGACCGGGTCGGGGAACTGCTGGCGGAGCTGGGGATCGCCGCGCTGGCCGACCGGTACCCGCAGGAGGTGTCCTACGGGCAGCAGCAGCGCGCCGCCCTGGCCAGGGCGGTGTCCGCGCGTCCGGCGGTCCTGCTCGCCGACGAGCCGACCGCGCACCTCGACCACGACAGCGTCGCGGTGGTGCTCGGGTTGCTGCGCCGGACCGCCGGGGAGGGCACGGCCGTGCTGGTCGCCACGCACCACGACGCGGTGCACCGGATCGCCGACCGGGAGCTGGCCTTGGCCGAGGGGCGGATCGCGGCGGTCTGAACCCGGTACGGTGTCCGCGTGAGCGGGGGGAGCACGCCGTGCTGGGGATGACCGAGGTGACCGGCCGCGAGGGCACCTGGGTGTTCGACTACGACGCCGTGCGGGTGGTCCCGGCCAAGGCCGCGCACCCACTGCGACTGGCCGTCGGCGAGCTGGTGGTGCCGCTGGCGGTGATCGCCGCGGTCGGGTTCGAGACCGACCGCAAGGGCGGGCACCTGCGGCTGCGGCCGCGCGCGGGCGCCGACCCGCTGACCCACGTCACCGGCGGCGCGCTGCCCGAGGCCGCCGACCCGTTCCGGCTGACCATCGAGCCGAAGGCCGCCGCGTCGGCCGAGTACTTCGCCGACGGGGTCCGCGACGCCCGGATGGTCGCGGGGGTGCCCGACGGCCCGGCCGAGGGGTGGCTGCTGCCCGCGCCGAGCGCGCCGCTGTCGACCACCGGCGAGGACGGCGTCGCCTCGTTCGACGGGGACCGCGTCCGGTTCGAGTGGGGTTGGGCGGCCGAGTCGTCCAAGCGCTCCGGCGGGGCGCGGGAGGTGGCCGTCGGCGACCTCCTCGGTGTCGAGTGGACACCCAAGCTGGTCCGGTTGCGCCCGATCGGCCCGCCGAGCACGCAGCCCGCGTCGCACGACCCGAACTGCTTCCGGTTGTGGGGGTTCAAGAAGGACATCGCGACCTCGGCGCTGCTCGCGGCCTCGGTGGTGGGCAAGCTGCCGCACCCCGCCGCGGCCTCCGCGTCCACTTCGGACACTCAGGGCGCGCTGAGCGCCCAAGGCTTTTCGGAGGACCAGGACACGGTGCTGCGGCGGCTGCGCGAACTGGGTGAGCTGCGCCGCGACGGCGTGCTCACCGAGGACGAGTTCAGCGCGGCGAAGCAGGCGTTGCTGCGCAAGCTCTGAGCGCGGCGCCTAGACTGGGCCGAGATGATGCGACGGTACCGATGGCATGCCACTGTCCTGCTGCTGGTGCTCGTGCTGGCGAGCGCCGTGGTGATCGTCCTGCCCGGACCCGCGCCCGCGCCGTCCCCGCCGACCGGGGTGCCCCGGGTGCTGGTGGCGATGGGCGACTCCACCATCTCGGGTGAGGCGGCGGGCGACTACGAACCGGGCACCGACGGCACCAAGGGCGACTGGTGCCACCGCTCCCGCGCCGCGTCGATCCACCACACCGGACTGCGCGGCGTCGACGAGACGATCAACCTCGCCTGCTCCGGCGCACCGTCGGCGCAGGTCGGCCTCGGTGACGCGGTCCAGTACACCGAGGGGTCGCAGGCGGCCAGGCTCGGCTCGCTCGCCAGGCAGAAGCGCGTGGTGGCGATCCTGGTCGCGGTGGGCGCCAACGACGATCCGGCGTTCTCGCACGTGCTCGACAGCTGCGTGCAGGCGTGGTTGGACCAGTCGAAGCAGTCCTGCGCGGACGCGGTCGGCGGCCAGTGGCAGGAGCGGGTGGACAAGATGGTGCCCAAGGCGGTGCGCGCGCTGGCCGACATCCGCTCGGTGATGGCCGACGCCGGGTACCAGAACTCCGACTACCACCTGGTGCTGCAGTCCTACGCCGCGCCGATCGGCCCGGACGTGCGCGCGGGCCTGCGCAACCTCAACGGCTGCCCGTTCCGCGAGGCCGACCTGCGCTGGGTGCGCGCCGAGGCGGTCCCCGCGATCACCGAGGGCGTCCGCCGGGTGGCCCGCGAGTCCGGTGCCCGCCTGCTCGACGTCTCCCGCGCCGGGGTCGGCCGCGAGGCGTGCTCCCACGACGACCCGGCCCAGGAGTGGTTCAGCAGGCTCGCGGTCCGCTGGGACGACCTGGGCGACGACGACCGCGCCTCGCACGCGCTGCAGGAGTCCTTCCACCCCAACGCCGCGGGCCACGCCGAGCTCGGGCGCTGCTTCGGTGAGTTCCTCGGCACCGACTCCCGCGCCGCCGCGTGCCTGCCCGGCGCCGACGGCACGCTGCACCCGGCCACCACGATCGGCCCGTGATCCCGGGTCGGGTCGGGGGTACCTCCCGGGCGTGGACTCACTGCTGAACAACCTGGGCACCGTCGCGATCGTGCTGATCGTCGTCCTGATCGTGATCGCCGTGGTCCTGGTGGTCGCCCTGGTCCGCAAGCACCGCAGGGTCCACCGACCCGACACCCCGGTCCCCACGAAGGTCGCCTACTGGCTCTCCCTCGCCTACACCGCCCTGCCGGTGGACGTCTTACCCGACCCCATCTACTTCGATGACATCGTCGTGCTCACCAGCGGCCTGCTGTTCGTCAGCACTTCTTTGCGCCGCAAGGGGAACCGCCAGGTCGAAGGCGAGAGCTGACTCTCGCTAGAGCGCCGGGGAACGGCCCTCGTACGGGGTGGACAGGACGACGGTGGTGCGGGTGGAGACCTTGGCGGACTCGCGGATCTTGCGCAGGAGGTCTTCCAGGTCCGTCGGCGTGGCCACCCGGACCAGCAGGACGTACGACTCGTCGCCCGCGACCGAGTAGCACGACTCGATCTCGCTGATGTGCTGCAGGCGCTGCGGGTAGTCGTCGGGGGCGGCCGGGTCGATCGGGGTCAGCGAGATCAACGCGGTCAGCGGCAGGCCGATGGCCTGGGCGTCGAGCCGGGCCGAGTAGCCGCGGATGACCTCGCGCTGCTCCAACCGGCGCACCCGCTGGTGCACGGCGGACACGCTGAGGCCGACGCGCTCGGCGAGGTCGGTGAAGCTGCGCCTGCCGTCGGCGGCGAGTTCGCGGACTATCGCCTTGTCGATGGGTTCGAGTTCGCTCATCCGGGCAGCACCACGAGCTCGTGCGGCTGGTTGTTGACCGACTCCACGCCGTCCGCGGTGACCACGACGATGTCCTCGATGCGCGCGCCCCAGCGGTCAGGCAGGTAGATGCCCGGCTCGACGCTGAAGGCCATGCCCGGCTCGAGGACCAGGTCGTTGCCCGCGACGATGTAGGGGTGCTCGTGCACGTCGAGCCCGATGCCGTGACCGGTGCGGTGGATGAAGTACTCGCCGAACCCGGCGTCGGCGATCACCTGGCGGCCGACGGCGTCGACGGACTCGGCGGTGACACCGGGGCGCACCGACTCGACCGACGCGCGCTGGGCGGCCAGCAGGACGGCGTAGGTCTCGGCCACGTCAGCGTCGCGCGGCTCGCCCACGGCGTACACGCGGGTGCTGTCGGAGTTGTAGCCCTCGTCGGTGGAGCCGCCGATGTCGATGACCACGACGTCACCGGACTCGATCACCCGGTCGGACAGGCTGTGGTGCGGGCTGGCGCCGTTGGGGCCGGACCCGACGATGACGAACTCGACCCTGGCGTGCCCCTCGGCCACGATCGCGGCGGCGATGTCGGCGCCGACCTCGGCCTCGGTGCGGCCCGCGCGCAGCCACTCGGCCATCCTGGCGTGCACCCGGTCGATCGCCGCGCCCGCCACGCGCAGCGCCTCGACCTCGGCGGCGTCCTTGCGCATCCGCAGCTCGCGCAGCACCGGCCCGGCCAGCACCTGCTCGGCGTCGGGCAGCGCCGTGCGCAGCGGCAAGGCGTGCAGCGCGGGCAGCATGTCGCCGACCGCGACCACCGACGGCGAACCCAACGCCCCGGCGACCAGCGCGTACGGGTCCTCGCCGTCGACCCAGGTGGCGAGCCGGACCCCGAGGTCGGCCAGCGGGATGCCGGAGTAGCCCGGCGCCTCGAGCTTCGGCACGACCAGCACCGCGTCCGCGGACCCGGCGGGCACGACCAGCGCGGTCAGCCGCTCGAAGGAGGACCCGGAGCCGCCGATCAGGTACCGCAGGTCCGAGCCGGGGGCGATCACCAGGGCATCGGCGCCCTGCGCCGCGGCGGCGTGCCTGGCGCGCTGGAGGCGGGCGCGCAGCAGATCGGGCTCGACGGAGGCGGTGGTGGTCGACATACCCCGCACCCTATCCCGGGTCCCCGACCGATTCAGGAGGCCTCCGGCCCCACCCGCCGGTCAGGGGTGGAAGCTGGCCCGGTACGCCGTCGGGGTGCGACCGGTCAGCTCCTTGAACGCGGCGTTGAAGGCCGACAACGAGGTGTACCCGACGGTGAAGGCGATCTCGGTGACCGGGGTGTCCGCCGCGGCGAGTTCCTCGATCGCGGCCACCACCCGCATCCGGCGCAGAACCGCCCGCCAGGTCATGCCGGTCTCCTCCTCGAAGCGGCGGGCCAGCGACCGCGGCGCCAGACCGACCTCGTCGGCCACGTCCTCGAACCGGACCTCGCCGCCAAGCCGCTGCTCGGTCAGGTCCAGGGCCCGGCGCAGCTCCGGTGATCGCCCCGCGGGCACGACGACCGGGCTCGGCTGCTCGGCCAACCGCCAGGTCACCGCGGCGAGGGCGGCGAACAGCTTCTCCGCGTACACCGAGAGGGGTTCCTCGGTGTAGGCCCGGCACTCGGTCAGCAACGCGCGGGCCAGGGGGTTGAGGTCGAACACGGTCAAGGGCGCTGGTGGGGCCGGCGCGAACCGGGTGTCGAACAGGACCGACGCGGTAGTGACCGGTCGCGGAATGCTCACCCGGATCGGGCTACCCGCCTCGATGAGGGCCGCCCGCGCGGGCGGCAGCAGCCACGACTGACCCCGCGCCTCCAACCGGAGGGTCCCGGCGGAGGCGCAGAGCAGGTAGTGGCGGTCCACGCACAGGTCACGAGCGGACTCCGGCGCGAACGTGCGGACGAAGCTGTACGCCACGCAGGTCATCACCGGCCGATCCTAGGAGTATCGCGGTCAGGGCACTGTCTCCAGTTCAGGCCACGGTCTCCAGCAGGTCAGCGTTGAAGCGCCTGCTCACCGGCGCGCCGACCATCATCGGCCTCAGCACCTCACCCAGGCGCGCGAAGGAGCCCGACCTCAGGTAACCGGCGAACGAGGCCTCGTCGTCCCACTCGTGGATCACCGCTACCGCAGCGTCATCGGCACGACTGGCATAGACGCGGAAGGCAACGTTGCCCGGCATCGCGCGCACCCGATCGCCTTCCCCGTCGAGCTGAGCGAGGGCGGCGGCCCGGTCGGTGGCCTTGAAGTCGAGGATGGCGATGAACACGAGGATCTCCGTTGTGATGCCGCGAAAGTGGACGCCTGGAATCCTCTGGCACCACGCGCCGCCTCGCCTCCGCCGGTCGGACACCTTCACGCTCCCAACGGACACCCTGCGAGATCAGGCGTGCACAAGGGTCTTGCGGTTGTCCATCTCGCGCCAGGTGGGGGCTAGGAGGGGGGCGAGGGTGATGGCCAGGTAGAGGGTGGCGGCGGTCCAGAGGGTTGGGGTGAGGCCGAGGGCCTCGACGGACAGGCCTGCCAGGGCCGCGCCCAGGGGCATGCCGCAGTAGGCGCCCGCGTACATGACGCCGACGACCATGGGGAGGACGGACTCGGGGACTCGTTCGTACTGGGTCACGCCCAGGAGGGGGTTGATGGCGCCGACGCCGAGGCCCAGGACGGCGAAGAGGGCCAGGACCACGGGTAAGGGGGCGCCGAGGGCGAGGACGACGAAGCGGGGGGCGCCGCTGAGGAGGAAGGCGAGGGCGAAGGTCAGGCGGCGCGGGAGGCGGGGGCCGACGACGGCGAAGGTGAGGGAGCCCGCGAGGGCGGCGGAGCTGAAGACGCCGGACATGACGCCGAGGGCGATGCTGCTGTGCAGGACGTCCTGGGCGAAGACCGGCATCAGCACGGAGTAGAACGCGGCGTCGAGCAGGTTGGTGACCGAGACCATCACGACGATCCACAGCATCAGCCGGTCCCCGCGGACGTAGGCCATGCCGCGCCGCAGCCGGGTCAGGTACCCGCCGGACTCGGGTTCCGCGTCGCCGCCGACCAGCGGGACGAACAGGCGGACGAGTGCCGCCGAGGCCAGGAAGGTGGCCGCGTCCACCAGCAGCACCGACTGCGGCCCGAGCACCGCGATGAGCACACCCGCCAGCGGCGACCCCAGCATCCACGCGCCCCGGGCGACCCCGTCGTAGCCGCTCGCCGCGCGTTCACCGCCGACGCCGGTCAGCGCGATCAGCCCGGGCATCATCGACTTCCGCGCGGTGGTCCCCGGCGCGGACGCCATCCCCAGCGCCACGGCGAGGGCGATCAGCGCCCCGAACGGCAGGCCGACCGTGGCGTGCAGCAACGGGATCGTCGCGACAACCGCCGCCGCCACCAGGTCGGAGGCCACGCTGACGGCGCGCCGCCCGAAGCGGTCGACCATCGGGCCCGCCAACAGGGCCGCGACCACCGTGCCGACGACCTCCGCGCCCGCCGTCAGCCCTGTCTTGGCGGCGCTGCCGGTGGTGGCGAGCACGAACCACGGCACCGCCAGCATCGTCATGACCGAGCCGCACGCCGAGAGGCCGACGGCGGCCAGCAGCGCGACCAGCGGCAGCCGTCTCACGTGTCCTCCCGAGAGGGGAACAGCTGCACCTGCACGGTGACGATCTCGTCGCCGTCGGCCGGGTCGCGCCGGTACCGGTTGACCACCTCGTTGACCTCCACGGCGAGCTCGCGCAGCTCGTCGGGGGTCAGCGACATCCGCCAGTCCGAGAGTTCCGAGACGTGCCGCCACGGCTCGGGCAGCTCGTGCCTGGTCCGCACGTACCGGGTGGCGCGCTCGTGGCCCAGGTCGATCAGCGCGGTCAGGAACGTGCCGTACGCGTCCTGGGTCTCCGGGTCGTCGGGCATCGTGTCCGACACGACCTGGGTGACGTCCTGGGCCGCCCGCCACCAGCGCTCCCGGCGGTTGCCGCGCTCGGTGTCCTGCTCGATGAACCCGGCATCGGCCAGTTGGCGCAGGTGCCAGCTGGTCGTGCCCGAGCTCTCCCCCAGCCGGGCCGCCAGCCCGGTCGCCGTGTTCGGGCCGTGCGCGCGCAGCACGCCCAGCATCCGCATCCGCAGCGGGTGCGCGATGACCTTGAGCGTCTCCGCGCCGACCCGGTTGTACCTCGGTCGCTGCACCATGGTCCGGGACGGTACAACCGCAGAGGAAAATTTGCAAAGAACTCTCTGCGGTCCGATGTGGCAGGCTGGCCCCCGTGAGCGGACCCCTCGTGCTGCTGGACTCGGCGAGCCTGTACTTCCGGTCGTTCTTCGCGCTGCCGGAGTCGATGACCTCGCCGGACGGCGTCCCGGTCAACGCGGTGCGCGGGTTCGCCGGGATGATCGCCCAGATCCTCACCGACCGGCGCCCGGCCAGGCTGGTGGCCTGCCTGGACGCCGACTGGCGGCCCGCGTTCCGGGTCGAGGCGATCCCCAGCTACAAGGCGCAGCGGGTGGCCGACCCGGCGGTCAACGCCGAGGAGGTGCCCGACACGCTCACCCCGCAGGTGCCGATCATCATCGACCTGCTCGACGCGCTGGGCATCGCCACCGCCGAAGCCGCCGGGTACGAGGCCGACGACGTCATCGGCACCCTGGCGCACCGCGAGGCGGCCGGTCCGGTGGAGATCATCACCGGCGACCGGGACCTGTTCCAGTGCGTGCGCGACGAGCCGACCCCGGTGCGGGTCGTCTACGTTGGCCGCGGCTGGTCCAAGGCCGAGGTGATCGGCCCGCAGGAACTGGCGACCCGCTACGGCCTGCCCGCCGAGGGCCTCGCCTACGCCGACATGGCCGTCCTGCGCGGCGACCCGTCCGACGGTCTGCCCGGCATCACCGGCATCGGCGAGAAGACCGCTGCCAAGCTGATCACCAAGTTCGGCTCACTCGCCGCCCTGGTCGAGGCCGCCGCCGCGGGCTCCAAGGACGTCCCCCTCAAGGTCCGCGACGCCTTCACCCACGACGCGGACTACCTCGCCAAGGCCCCCCTGGTGGTCCGCGTCGCCACCGACGCCACCCTCGAGACCACCGGCACCCCCGAGGTCCCCCACCCGGTCGACGTCGACCGGGTGCGAGAACTCCAGGAACGCTGGGCCCTGGGTTCCGCGGTCGACAGACTCCTCAAGGCCCTCGGCGCCTAAGTCCCCTGTGGACAACTCACCTCTGCCACAAGATCACGTCCACTATGGACAGCCCAGTCAAAGCCGTAGCAGCCTAAAAGAACGTTCCGCACCACGACGGCTCGGTCACCGCGAACAGCACGTCCGCCCTGGCCGCCGCGCCCGGGACCAGTTCGCGCAGCCTGCCGACACCCGCCAGAGCCACGGCTCGCCAGGTGCCCAGGTAGAGCATTGCCAGAACGTCGACGTCCACGGCGAGTTCTGGTGCGTCGGTCGTGCGGGTGACGCCATCGGCGCTGATGCGGTAGCGGCCGGAGTTGTTGGGGAGCAACGGGTCGTCGACTTCCACGACCACCGAACCCGGGCCGTAGGTGCGGCCAGCCAGTGCCGTGGGGACGTCGACGAGGCGGAGCCACAGGTCTGAGCGGGATTCCCGGCGGGTGATGGCCCTGGGGTCGACCAGCATCTCCGACACCGGTTCGTCGGTGGGGCGGGTCCAGACGGTGACCTCGTCGACCAGGTCGACGCCGAGCAGGAAGCGCCAGAGGCCGTACACCGCGTCGGGGGCGGCCGCGACGAAGTCGTCCACCGCGAGGGTCGCGTTCGTGCCGGGCAGCACGCCGGGGGTCGGGCGGTACATCAGGTAGCCGTCGTCACCGTCGGGTCCACTGTGGACGGCCAGGATGATGTGCTCCCCCACCGCGAACGCGCGTTCGTAGAACACCGTCCACCAGTACGGCGGCCGCGCGATCGTGCCCGGCCTGCACCGCCCCACGCGCTCGTAGATCCCCGGGAACACGGCGAGTGCCTCGTCTGGTTCGACCAATCGGACGCGGCCGCCGGAAGGCACCCCGGCGCGCGCGACGGCGTCCTTGGGGGCCACGACAGTCTTGGCGCCGTGCGTGGCGAGGCCATAGCCGAACCGGCCGTAGATCACCGGTTCCGTCGGGCGCAGCGCCGCCAGCGGCTCACCGCGCTCGGCGATGTCGGTCAACTGCCTGCGCATCAGCTCGCGCAGCACGCCGCGGCGGCGGAAGTCGGAGCGCACCGCGACCCGGGTCACCGCCGCCATCGGCAGCACCCCGCCGCCGGGGACCAGCAGGTCGGACGACCAGGCGAACGCGGTGCCCGCCAGGGTGCCGCCGTGGAAGGCGCCCAGCGTGCGGCCGGGCTCGTAGGACCGCTGCGCCACCGCCCACTGCTCGTCGGTCACCGGCAGGGTGTGCAACGCGGCCCGGAACAGGCCGAGCGACGCGCGCCACTCGGACTCGGCCAGGGTGCGGATCTCGATGTCGGACACCCGCTGATCCTGCCCGGCGACCCCGGTGGCGCGCGACCCCGTTACTTGTCGTTGGGCGGGGCGACCTCGTACTCGCCGTTGGTGGCGTTGCGAACGGTGACCCGCACCGTCTTCTTCTCGCCGCCGATGGTGACCTCGCAGCTGAACTGGTTGTCCTTCTTGACTTCCTGCTGGCCCGGGCAGGACACCGACTCGACGCCGTCGATGCTGTACTTGTCGGTGAGGATCATCTTGACGCCGTCCTGGACGGCGTTGACGTCGAACACCTTCTTGTTGAACCAGCCCGGCGTGATGAACCCGAGCACCGCGACCGCGCCCGCGATGACCACCACGGTGGTCACCAGCACCCAGATCCAGACGCCGCCCTTCTTCTGCGGCGGCGGGGAACCCGGGTACTGCTGGTACTGGCCGTACTGCTGCTGGGGCTGCTGCCCGTAGCCGCCGGGGTAGCCCGGCTGCTGCTGGCCGTACCCGTACTGCTGGTTCGGGTCGCCGTACTGCGGCTGCTGCTGGGTGGGGTCGTACTGCGGCTGCTGCGGTTGACCCGCCTGCCCCGGCTGGCCGTACCCGGGGTAGCCCGGTTGCTGCTGCTGCGGGTACCCCTGCGCGGGGAACCCGCCGGACGGGGTACCGGAGGGCTGTCCGTAGGGCTGCTGACCCCACTGCTGTTGCGGGTCCTGCCCACCGGACGGCCCGTAGGGGCTGCTCATCACTCGCCTCCGCCAGATCATGTTGGCCGTCGACGCCGCACGCGCCGCTACAGGAGTTGCCGCTCTACACCACTTGCGCGCGATCAAACCACAGTGACCCGGCACCGCCACACCCAGCCCGGGTGGTGAACCGGTCACCACCACACCCCGACCTCACGCCGTGGCCAGGGCGATGACACCGCGCCGGATCCCCTTCACCGCCTCCGCCGCCGACCGGCCGACCGGGTCCTCGGCGCCGACGACGTCCCTGATCTGGTCGAGCAGGTCGATCACCTGCCTGCACCAGCGCACGAAGTCACCGGCGGAGAGCTCCTGCCCGGCCGAGTCGGCCGCCGTGATCACCTTCTCCAGCGACTCGCCGCGCACCCACCGGTAGACCGTCCAGGCGAACCCGGCATCGGGCTGCCTGGTGCGGTCGAGCCGGTGGTGGCGCTCGTCGGCCTCCAGCTCCACCCACAGCCGCGCGGTCGCCGCCATCGCGTCGGCCACCGCCCCGCCGGGGGTCCGCGCCTCGACCTGCCCGTCCCGGCGCGCCTCGTAGACCAGCGACGACACCACGGCGGCCAACTCGGCGGCACCCAGGCCGCGCCACACGCCGTGGCGCAGGCACTCCGCGGCCAGCAGGTCCGACTCGCTGTAGAGCCGGGCCAGCCGCCGCCCGTGCTCGGTCACCACCTGCTCACCGTCCTCACCCGGGGCCAGGTAGCCCCGGTCGGCCAGCAGGCCGCGGATGCGGTCGAAGGCCCGCGCCAGCGAGTGCGTCGTCGCGGCGACCTTGCGCTGCAGTTGCTCGGTCTCCGAGAGGAGTCGGTGGTACCGCTCGGCCCACCGCGCGTGCGCCTCCCGGTCCTGGCAGCCGTGGCACGGGTGCGCGCGCAGCGCCCTGCGCAACGCCGCCAGGTCCGCGTCGTCGTCCACCCCGGACCGCTTGCGCGCGCGGTCCGGCGCCTCGATGCCGGTCGCGCGCACCGACGTGGCCAGGTCCCGGCGCGACTTCGGCGACCGGATGTCGACCTGCTTGGGCAGCCGCACCCGACCCAGCGCCGCCACCGGCGCCGGGAAGTCCGACACCGAGAGCCGACCGGCCCAGCGGTCCTCGGTGACCACCAGCGGCCTCGGCTCGCCCATCGAGTCCAGGCCGGGGTCGATCACCACGGCCAGCCCGGAGCGCCTGCCCGCGGGGACGGCGATCACGTCGCCGCGGTGCAGCTGCTCGAGCGAGTGCGCCACCTCGGCCCGGCGCGCCGCGGAGTTCTGCCGCGCCAACGCCTTCTCCCGGTCGGAGATCGCGCGCCGCAGCCCGGCGTACTCGGTGAAGTCACCGAGGTGGCAGGTCATCGAGTCGGCGTACCCGGCGAGCGCCTCGGTGTTGCGGTCGAGCTTGCGGGAGAGCCCGACCACCGAGCGGTCGGCCTGGAACTGCGCGAACGACTGCTCCAGGATCTCCCGCGCCTGCCGCGCCCCCAGCCGCTCGACCAGGTTCACCGCCATGTTGTAGCCGGGGCGGAACGACGAGCGCAGCGGGTAGGTGCGGGTGGAGGCCAGCCCGGCGACCGCCTTCGGGTCCACCCCCGGCTGCCACAGCACCACCGCGTGGCCCTCGACGTCGATACCGCGCCGCCCGGCCCGGCCGGTCAGCTGCGTGTACTCCCCCGGCGTCAGGTCGACGTGCGCCTCGCCGTTGTACTTGACCAGCCGCTCGAGCACGACGGTGCGGGCGGGCATGTTGATGCCCAGCGCCAGCGTCTCGGTCGCGAACACCGCCTTGACCAGGCCGCGGACGAACAGCTCCTCCACGGTCTCCTTGAACGCGGGCAGCAGACCGGCGTGGTGCCCGGCGAACCCGCGCTCCAACGCCTCCTTCCACTCCCAGAAGCCGAGCACCGCGAGGTCGGCGTCGGGCAGCTCGCGGGTCTTGGAGTCCACGATCCGCCGCACCTCGGCGACCTCGTCCTCGGAGTTGAGCCGCAGCCCGGAGCGCACGCACTGGGTCACCGCGGCCTCGCAGCCCGCGCGGCTGAACACGAACACGATCGCGGGCAGCAGGCTCGCCGAGGCCAGCCGCTCGACGACCTCCACCCGGCTCGGCGGCTTGAACCGCGGCCCCCGCGCGCCCGCGGCCCGACCGCCCTTGGCCCGCGGGTTGTGCCACGGCGCGTGCACCCGCCCGACCTCCTCGGTGCGGCGCACCAGGTGCGGGTTGATCCGCGCCTCGCCGTCGGGGCCCTCCCCGACGAACAGGTCCATCAGCCTGCCGCCGACGAGCATGTGCTGCCACAGCGGCACCGGCCGGTGCTCGTCGACCACCACGGAGGTGTCGCCGCGCACCGCGACCAGCCACTCGCCGAACTCCTCGGCGTTGCTCACGGTGGCCGACAGGCTCACCAGGTTCACCCACTCCGGCAGGTGCAGGATCACCTCCTCCCACACCGCGCCGCGGAAGCGGTCGGCGAGGTAGTGCACCTCGTCCATCACCACGTACCCGAGGCCCTCCAACGCGGGCGACCGGGCGTAGAGCATGTTGCGCAGCACCTCGGTCGTCATCACGACGACCGGCGCGGAGCCGTTGATGGCGGTGTCACCGGTCAGCAGGCCGACCGACTTCGCCCCGTACCTGGCGGTCAGGTCGGCGAACTTCTGGTTCGACAGCGCCTTGATCGGGGTGGTGTAGAAGCACTTGCGGCCCTCGCCGAGGGCGAGGTGGACGGCGAACTCCCCGACCACCGTCTTGCCCGCGCCGGTCGGCGCGCACACCAGCACGCCGTGGCCCTCCTCCAAGGCCGCGCACGCCCGCTGCTGGAACGGGTCGAGGTCGAACGACAGCTCGGCGGCGAAGCCCGCCAGCTTGGGACTGCTCGAACGCTTCCGGGAAGCGGCGTAGGCCTCGGCCGGACTGCGTGATGAACTGGCGGACACACCACCAAGACTTCCACACCGGACCGACACTCGTCGCGCGAACTTCCCGGCCGCCCACACGGTCGCCGAGCGGCGGTGGTCCCGCCGGCGGTGGTCATCCCACGACGGTGAGCGCGCCCGGCACGCAGTCCACCGCCACCGGCAGCGGCCCCAGGCGCTCGCCGTCCGCGTAGGACACCCAGCCGTTGTCCGGGCCCAGCTCCGCCCGCCGCGCGCGCAGGGTCCGCACGAACGGGTGCCGCACGTGGTCGCCGGTGCGCAGGGTCGGCAGGATCCGCAGCAGGTCC
The DNA here is from genome assembly GCF_024171945.1 of Actinokineospora globicatena. GTDB lineage: Bacteria > Actinomycetota > Actinomycetes > Mycobacteriales > Pseudonocardiaceae > Actinokineospora > Actinokineospora globicatena. Next base: position 34,638 of record NZ_JAMTCR010000008.1, on the reverse strand, counting down.
ACCCGGCTGGCCGCGCCCACCACGGTCACCTCGAGCAGGCCGTCGGCGGGATCGGCGCCCGGGCAGACCGGGATGCCGCCGCCGTAGAACGCGGTGTTGCCGATGGCGACCATGGTGGCGTCGAGCTCCAGCCGCTCGTCGCCGGTGTCGACCACCAGCGGCCGGTGCCGCAGCGCCGCCAGTTCCGCGACGATCGCCAGGTCGTACCGGCGGCGCCCGTGCGGCCAGCGCATCCGGTTGACCCGCTCGTTGACCGCGGAGTCGAACCCGGCGCACAGCACGCTCGCGAACCACGGCCCGCCGTCGAGCCTGCCGAGGTCGATGCGCCGCCGCGTGCCGTCGGTGAGCGCCTTCGCGACCACTTCCGCAGCAGGGACCGGTTCGCCCGGTAGACCCAACGCGCGCGCCAAGTCGTTGCCCGTACCGGCTGGGATGACCGCAAGAGCCACATCGTTCTCGGCGCAGAACTGGACACCTTGGTGCGCCGAGCCATCGCCGCCGAGGACGATCACCACGTCCAGACCGGCGTCCCTGGCCCGCTCCATCAACGCCCGCGACTCCGCGACGGTGTCCGCCGAGACCACGGTCAGGTCGTCGACGGCGGGCCGGATCCGCGCGACGACCGCGTCCACCGCCCGAGCCGCCGCGCCGTGCCCCGAGCCGGGGTGCACCGCCAACGCCGCCCTGATCGCCACGCGACACCCCTCCTGAACAGCGCATGCCCGGCACTCCACCGGAGTGCCGGGCATGCTACCGACCGAGTGGCCGGGTCGGATCAGGTCAGACGGTCAGCTCAGGTCACGTCGTCGAACCCGCTGGACTTGCGCGGTTCCCCGGACTGCGCCGGGGCGACCGGCTCGACCGGGGGTGGCGCGGGGGCCACCGGCGCGGTGTCGAACGACAGCGGCGTCGCCTCGTCGTCGGACAGGCCCGCGTTCGGGTCCTCCAGCGCCTCGCGGCGGTCCTTGCGGCGGTCGTGGATCCGGGAGACCTGGATCGCCAACTCCACCAGGACCGCCATCGCCACCGCGAGCACCACCATGGAGATGGGGTCGGTGCCCGGCGTCGCGAACGCGGCGAAGACGAAGACCCCGAAGATGATGCCGCGCCGCCACTTGCTCAGGTTCTCGTAGCGCAGCACGCCGACCCGGTTGAGCATGATGATCAGCAGCGGGACCTCGAAGCTCACCCCGAAGATCAGCAGCATCACCAGCACGAACGAGACGTAGGCCGAGCCGTTGAGCGCGGTGATGAACGCGTCGCCACCGAAGGACACCAGCACGCTGAGGCCCTGCGGGATGACGAAGAACGCCAGCACGCCACCCGCGGCGAACAGGATCGACGCGAGGAACACGAACACCGTGGCGAACCGGCGTTCCTTCGCGTAGAGCCCCGGGGTGATGAAGGCCCACAACTGGTAGAGCCAGAGCGGGGCGGTCAGCACCATCCCCGCGGCGATGCCGACCTTGAACTGGATCATGAAAGCTTCGAACGGCTGGGTCTGCAGCAGTTGGCAGGTGCCGTTCGGGGACAGGCGCACCGAGGGGGGCAGCGCGCAGTACGGGTCGATCAGGACCTGGCTCAACGACGGAACCGGGCCCAGTCGGACCTCGAACCAGATGAAGCCGAAGACTCCACCGAGCAGGATGAACAGGACAGCCCAGCCGAGTCTGGTGCGCAGCTCGTACAGGTGATCCTTCAGGGACATCGTTCCGTCGGGATTGTGCCTGCGACTGCGCAACTTCCGCTTCTCGCGACGGCGTGGTTCCCGGCGGAGCGACTCGTCGCTCACCACCGTGGGGACCGGTTCTCTCAGCCCGCGTTCTTCTGCGCTTGCTGCTGGTTCAGCTTGCGCTGCAGCTCGTCGAGCTCCGCGCGCAGCTGCTCCGGCGTCTGCTCCGCCTTGGCCGCGGGCAGCGCCGCGGCGGGCTGCGCGGTGGTGGCGGCGGGCTTGTCCGCCTTGTCGTCCTCGTCGTCGGCCCGCATGCCCTTGGTCTCAGCCTTCAGGATGCGCATCGACTGCCCGAGGGAGCGCGCCATCGCGGGCATCTTGCGCGCCCCGAACAGCAGCACGATCACCACCGCGATGATCAGGATTTCCCAGGGTCCCAGGTTCACGACCGTCCTCCAGTCTCGCCTCGCCCCGCCCATGCTACGCGAGTCGAGGACCTCCGTTGAGCCACCGCGACCCGCAGGCCTGCGGCCCGCGCGCGCAACAGTCCGGTTTCGTCACCGAATGTCGCCTTCGCTGCCGCGAGGACGGCCCGGGTCCTGCCGACCCCGCGCAGGACACGCGCGATCGACACACCCAGCAGCGCGAACCCGATGAGGAGCAGCGCCGCACTCGGCAGATAAGGCACGGAGCGCACTCTACCGCGCGCCTGGTTACCGACCGCACACCCTTTTGCCGTGCGGGACGCGAGGCTCAGGTGGCCGCGAGGTGACGGTCCACCCTGGCCACGGCGGCCGCCGCCTGCTCGCGCACGGCCCTGGCCAGCTCAGCGGGCTCCTCCACCACGACCTCGCCGCCCTGGCCGAGCAGCAGCCGCACGATCCACGAGGTGTCGGAGTAGCGCATCCGCACCCGCAACCTGCCGCCGTCGAGCTCCTCCACGTCCTCCACCGGGTAGTACTCGGCCACCCAGCGGGCGTCCGGCCGCAGCACCAGCCGTGCCGTGCGCTGGTCGGGCGCGACCCGGAAGACGCCGTCGGAGGTGTCGGTGGGCTCGGCGTAGGGCGGCGGCGCGGCGGGCTCGTCGAGCACGACCACCTCGTCGACCCGGTCGAGCCGGAACAACCGGACCCCCTCGGCCCGGCGGCACCACGCCTCCAGGTATCCACGCCCGTCGACGATCAACACCCGCATCGGGTCGACGGTCCGCTCGGTGACCTCGTCCTTGGACGCGGTGTAGTAGCTGATGCGCAGCGCGAGCGCGGCCCGCAGCGCGGACTGCACGACCTCGCGCACCCGCGCGGTGTCCTCGGCCTCGCGCACGCCGAGCCCGACCGCGACCCCGCCGGGACGGGCCTGGCCCGCGGCCGACTCGATCTTGGCGACCGCGCGGCGGATGGCGTCCGCGTCGGCCACGCCCGGGGTCTCCAGCAGCGCGCGCAACGCCACCAGCAGCGCGGTGGCTTCGGCGCCGGTCAGCCGCAGCGGCCTGCGCATGCCCGCGTCGAAGGCGACGGTGACGGTGTCCTCGTCGAACGAGATGTCGATCAGGTCACCCGGGCCGTAGCCGGGCAACCCGCACATCCACAGCAGTTCCAGGTCCTTGCGCAGCTGCTTGGCCGAGACGCCGAAGTCCGCGGCCGCCTCGGCGATCGGGATGCCAGGCCGGGCCAACAGGTACGGCACGAGGGCGAGCAGGCGGGGCAGGCGGTCCTGGGCGGCGCTCACAGCGCACCCCCGGCGGCCGCCAAGAGCCGTTCGCGCACCGACTTGGCCAACACCTCGGGTTCGAGCACCAGCACGTCCGCGCCGTACCCGGCGATCCAGCCAGCGGCGGTGTCCGGGTAGTGCACGTCGATCTCGATCAGCTCACCGGCGATGCCGTCGACGTCGCGCTTGCCGATGACCCGGGCGCGGCGGCGCAGACCGGCGCACCGCCCCTCGGCCACCCACAGCGACGCGGTCGACGCCCGAGACGGCTCACCGCTGGTGTTGGCCACGAACGCCATCAGGTCCACGTCGTCGGGCCTGCGCACCACACCGGGCCTGCCGATCTTGCGCACCTCCCCGACGATGCGCGAGAGCCGGAAGCAGCGCGGCGCCGCGCGGTCGCGGTCGTGGCCCACGACGTACCACCGGCCCCGCCAGGACACCACGCCCCACGGCTCGAGCACCCGCTCCCGCAACTCCACCGGCGACGGGCGGCGGTAGTCGAAGGCCACCGCCTGACCGGCCTGCACCGCGGCGAGCACCGGGCCGAACGCGGGCTCGGTGGTCCGGACCTTGGACTCGACCACGGTCGGCGCCGACTGGTCCACGTCGACCCCGGCGGCGCGCAGCTTCAGCAGCGCCCCGTGCGCGGCCCCGGTCAACTCCGGGGAGTCCCACAGCCGCACCGCGAGCGCCACGGCCGCGGCCTCGTCCGGCTCCAGGTCGATCTCCCCGAGCTCGTAGTCCCGCCGGGCGATCCGGTACCCGTCGACGGTGTCGACCACCCGGTTCCGCCCGACCTCCAACGGGATCCCCAACTCCCGCAGCTCGGTCTTGTCCCGCTCGAACGTCCGGAAGAACGCCTCGTCACTGGGCGCGTCGGAGTACCCGGGCACGATCCCCCGGATCTTCTCGGCACTGAGGTACTGGCGCGTGGACAGCAGGCACAGCACCAGGTTCACCAGCCGTTCGGCGCGTGCGACAGACACCCGGGCACCTTAACGCCCCAGCTCCCCACCCCCGAGACCGCCACACCCGAACACCCGTTCTAGGGACCAGCTATCGCCCGCCGCAGCCCACCCCCTACCCTCCGTGATCACTTTCCGCTGAATCACCACGATCGAGCCGCCCGCCTCCGTCGACACCGACGCGACTCGCGAGCAACCAGCCCCTGCCCGGCGGCAGTCACCCGGCGCACCCCTGCCGCAGACCTTCGCGCACAACTCGCGCAGACCTCCGCGATGGCAGTGGCATCCCACCAATCCGCTTCACCGACCTTGGGCGACTACATCCGGGCTCCCGCCGAGGCCCAACCGGACTTTCGCGCCAACCGCCCCAGGACCACACCTGCACCCACCGACCCAGGCTCCCGGCGCAATCGGGATCTTGGCCCCATCGGCCGGGCTTCCGCCGAACCCAATCCGGGATCTTGACCCACCAGCCCCGGATCGCGCCCGCGCGCGGTCCCTCCCCCGCCCAGCCCCCACCCTCTCCGGGGGGCGTCCCTGGGCCAGTCTACCGGGGCACACCGACAGTCGATCTTGAAAGCACCCCCGCGGAGATCCACATGTGGATAACTTCTGTCACCCAGAAGACGGGGCTTGGCGGCCCGGCGCAAGAGCGGGTCGGGCGCTGGCCTGGGGATTTACAGCCACCGAACCTCGTTCGGGCTAGGCGTGGCGGGCCAGCCGGGGAGATCAGCCGGCCGGGGTGCGGTGGGCCAGGTACTGGGCGCGGGTGAGCAGCCAGTGGACGTCGACCCCGTCCTCCGCCGAGGTCAGAGGTTCCTGGGGTGGCGAGACGCGGGCGACCTCGTGGAAGCCGAGCCGCTGGGGGATGGCGCGGCTGTGGGTGTTGGCGGCGTCGTGGATGATCTTCAGGTGGTCGATGTGCGGCAGGGTGAAGGCCGCGTCGACCAGGGCCGCGGTGGCGAGGGTGGCCAGGCCGCGGCCGGTGTGGGTGGGGTGGAGCCAGTAGCCGAGTTCCAGGCCGCCGGGGCCGATCCGGGGGATCATGCCGCAGCGGCCGACGATGGCTGTGTCGACGACGATCGCGTAGGAGTAGTCCTCGCCGCGGTCCCAGGCGTCGGTGGACGCGGCGGCGTTGGCCAGGACCTGTTCCGCGGTCAGGTCGTCGGCCGCCCACGCCATCCACGGCCGCAGGTGCGCCACGGACTCCATCACCACCCGCACCATCTCCGGTCCGTCGGCCGGGGTGAGCCTGCGCAGCAGTACCGGTGGGTTGCTCGAGAAAGCCGGAGGGCGGGTCATGCCAGGGGATGTTCCCGGCACGGCCCGCCCTCGGACAACGCGATTCCTACAGCGACGAGATGAGCCGCTCCACCCGCTCGTCCACCGCGCGGAACGGGTCCTTGCACAGGACCGTGCGCTGCGCCTGGTCGTTGAGCTTGAGGTGGACCCAGTCGACGGTGAAGTCGCGGCCTGCGGCCTGGGCGGCGGCGATGAAGTCGCCGCGCAGCTTGGCCCTGGTGGTCTGCGGCGGGGTGTCCTTGGCGGCCTCGATCTCGCCGTCGTCGGTGACCCTGGCGACGAGGTCCTTGCGCTGGAGCAGGTCGAAGATGCCCCGGCCGCGGCGGATGTCGTGGTAGGCGAGGTCGAGCTGGGCGATGCGCGGGCTCGAGAGCTCCAGGTCGTGCTTGCCCCGGTAGCGCTCGATGAGCCGGTGCTTGATGGCCCAGTCGATCTCGCGGTCGATGCGGGACAGGTCCTGCGCCTCCACCGCGTCGAGCACCTTGCCCCACATGTCGACGACCCGCTGGCCGATCGGGTCCGGCGAGCGGCGGGCGACGTGCTCGACGGCCTTGGCGTAGTACTCGCGCTGGATGTCGAGCGCCGAGGCCTCCCGGCCACCGGCCAGCCGGACCGGCTTGCGGCCGGTCAGGTCGTGGCTGATCTCGCGGATCGCCCGGATCGGGTTGTCCAGCGAGAAGTCCCGGAACTGGACGCCGTCCTCGATCATCTCCAGCACCAGGTTCGCGGTGCCGACCTTGAGCAGCGTGGTGCTCTCGGACATGTTCGAGTCGCCGACGATGACGTGCAGGCGCCGGTAGCGCTCGGCGTCGGCGTGCGGCTCGTCGCGGGTGTTGATGATCGGCCGGGACCGGGTGGTGGCGCTGGAGACGCCCTCCCAGATGTGCTCGGCGCGCTGCGAGAGGCAGAACACCGCCCCGCGCGGGGTCTGCAGGACCTTGCCCGCCCCGCAGATCAGCTGCCGGGTGACCAGGAACGGCAGCAGCACGTCGGCGATCCTGGAGAACTCGCCCGCCCTGGTGACCAGGAAGTTCTCGTGGCAGCCGTAGGAGTTGCCCGCCGAGTCGGTGTTGTTCTTGAACAGGAAGATGTCACCGCCGATGCCCTCGTCGGCCAGGCGCCGCTCGGCGTCGACGAGCAGGTCCTCCAGGATCCGCTCGCCCGCCTTGTCGTGGGTCACCAACTGCACTAGGTCGTCGCACTCCGCGGTCGCGTACTCCGGGTGTGACCCGACGTCGAGGTAGAGGCGGGACCCGTTGCGCAGGAAGACGTTCGACGAACGCCCCCAGGACACAACCCGCCGGAACAGGTACCGCGCGACCTCGTCCGGCGACAGCCGCCGCTGCCCGTGGAACGTACAGGTCACGCCGAACTCGGTCTCGATGCCGAAGATCCGCCGCTGCATCCTCTAAGCGTAGGCGCTCGCGGGGCCGGGGACCGTGCGCCGTTCGGGGTGGACCACATTCTGTTACCGAGCGCACGGTCACCCGGTGTGCCCGACACCGGTCCCGGTCGGCGCCCGGCCCCGGTGTCGGGTTGAATCTACGATCATGTTCGGACATGTCCGGCGGACCGGGCGCCAGGTGGGCCGGTTCGACCAGGAACTGATGTTGCGCAGTGCCGCCCTGCCCCGCTCCCGCGCCGACGACGCCCTCAAGGCGCTGTCGCGCTCGGCCAACAAGGGCAGGCTGTGGTTCGCCCTCGCGGCCCTGCTCGCCGCCCGCAAGGGCGCGACCAGGCGCGGCGCGCTGCGCGGGGTTGCCGCGATCGGCATCGCCAGCGCCTCGGCGAACCTGGTAGGCAAGAACCTGTTCCCGCGCAGGCGCCCGGCCGCCGAGCTGCTGCCCGAGCACCGGCGGCTGACCAAGCGGCCGACCAGCTCGTCGTTCCCGTCCGGGCACTCGGCCTCGGCGGTGGCGTTCACCGCGGCGGTCGCCATGGAGCACCCGGGTGCGGCCATCGCTCTGGCCCCGGTCGCCGCGGCGGTCGCGTACTCGCGCACGCACACCGGGGTGCACTGGCCGACCGACATCGCGGCGGGGGCGGCCATCGGGGTGGGCGCGGCGTTCGCGACCCGGCACTGGTGGCCCAAGACGCACGAGGGCCCCGCGCACGTCACCGAGTCGGTGCGGTTGGCCGCGCTGGAGGACGGGGACGGGTTGCTGGTCCTGGTGAACCCGCACTCGGGCGTGTCGGGCACCGACCCGACCGACGAGATCAAGGCGTCCTGGCCCCGCGCGACCGTGGTGTACCCGGAACCGGGCCGCGACCTGGTCGAACAGCTCACCGAGGAGCTCACCACCTCGCCGGGCGACATCAAGGCCGTCGGGGTCGCGGGCGGCGACGGCACGGTGGCCGCGGTGGCGTCGGTGGCCGCGGAGTACGAGCTGCCGCTGGTGCTGATCCCGGCGGGCACGCTCAACCACTTCGCCCGCGACGTCGGCGTCGAGTCGACCTCGGAGTCGGTCGAGGCGGTGGCGGCGGGCACTGGCGTTCGGATCGACCTGGGGTACGTGGACATCTCCGGCACCGAGGGCGGCTCGCACCGCTGGTTCATCAACACCGCGAGCCTGGGCGGGTACCCGGAGATGGTGCGGCTGCGGGAGCGGCTGGAGGCCAGGAACTGGCCGAAGTGGCCCGCCGGGGCGCTCGCGCTGATCCGGACGCTGCGCCGCGCCCAGCCGATCCGGCTGGAGCTCAACGGCAAGGCGCACCTGGTGTGGATGCTGTTCGTCGGCAGCGGCAGCTACGCGCCCAAGGGGTTCGCCCCGACCAGGCGGCCCGCGCTCGACACCGGGCTGCTCGACGTGCGCTACCTGCGCGCTGACCTGCCGTACTCGCGGTTCCGGTTCGTCATCGGCACGCTGACCAGGACGCTGGACACCAGCCACGTGTACCGGCAGCGGGACCTGCCGTCGCTGCGGGTGCGGCTGCTCGACGGCTACCGGCGCATCGCCACCGACGGCGAGGTGGGCCCGCTGGCCAGCGAGTTCGAGTTCAGCGCCAGGCCCAACGCCCTCGCCATCTACCGCGCACCGACGCCCGGCTAGACCGGCTCGCCCTCCTCGGGGCGGAACCGGGCCCACCAGGCCGCGAACAGCGGGTTGGTGTCGGTGAGCTGCGAGTAGGCCTCCAGCAGCGCCTTGGGGGCCTGCTCGGCGGCACCGGCCAGCGCGCTCTCCTCGTGCCAGACCAGCACGATGTCCTGGCGCATCGGGGTACCGACGATGGGCCGGATGACGATGCCCGCGTCCTCGCGGGCCACCGGTTTGGCCAGGGTGACCGCGCCCGCCTGCACCAGCGCCCTGGTGGTGGTCGAGTCCGACATCTGGTGCTTGATGTTGGGGGTGAAGCCCGCCTGCGCGCAGACCCGGGTGAAGGCCAGCTGCTCGGTGCCCTCGGCCACCGGCGGCATCACCCAGCTCTCCCCCGCCAGCTCCGGCAGGTGGATCTCCTGGTGGCCCGCCAGCGGGTGGTCCACGGCGAGGGCGAGGAACAGCGGGGCGCGGAACATGACCCGGCTCAGCAGCCGGGGCGGCAGGCTGGTGCGGAACCCGGGGTTCTCCTCCAGCACGGCGAAGTCGACCTTGTGGTCGAGCACCTTGCGGACCAGCTCGGCCGGGTGCATGTCGATGTCGATGGTGGCCTCGGCGCCGCCGAGGCGCTTGGCGATGGCAGTGGCGAACAGCGGCACGATCAGCCCGGCGGGGCCGCCGACGCGGACCTGGCCGGTGTGCGTGGCGGCCTGGGTGCGCTGCCGGATGCCCGCCATCAGCTCGTCGACGTCGTTGAGCAGCGCCCGCGCCGAGGACAGCACGTAGCTGCCCAGGTCGGTGGGCACGACGCCGGTGCCGGTGCGGGCGAAGAGCAGGCCGCCGACCCGGCGCTCGAGGCGCTGCAGCTGGGCGGTGAGGGCGGGCTGGGACACGCCGAGCTGGACCGCGGCCTTGGACAGGCTGCCCGCGTCGGCGACCGCGCGGATGACGCGCAGATGACGGAGTTCCAACTCGCTCACACCAAAGTTATGCCCGCTGAACCGACGTTATGCAATCTTCCTGCCGGTGTCTGGGAATAACGGCACAATTTCGTGACGCGGCGTGTGGAACCAGCCGGTACTGCATCGGTGCGCATATTCGGCGAGGACGTCACCGCTGGCGGAGCGCTGGTGACCGGTGGTGAGCGCTCCCGGCCCGTGAACCGAAGATCCCCGTCGGCCGAAGGGCTGACGGGGATCCTCGGGTGATGACTAAGCGTCGGTGCCCGCGTCCGGCGGCAGTTCGACGTCCTCGACCGGCTTGGCCGGGGACTCGGTCTCGGCCGCGGCGGTGGCCTTGGCGGGCAGCAGCGCGGTCAGCGCGGCGCCCTGGACGCGGCGGAACGCGCGCAGCGGGCGGTGCCGCTCCAGCACCGCGACCTCGAGCTTCTCGATGCCGGGGCCCGCCTCGGTGCCCGCGCCGTTGGGGGCCGCGGTGGACCCGGCGCCGAAGGCCCGCAGCGCCAGCTTGACCGCGTCGCCGAGGGGCAGCGCGTCGGTGTAGTTCTCCTTCAGCGACGCCACGATCGGGTCGGTCTGCCCGCCCATGACCAGGAACTGCGGCTCGTCGACGATGGAGCCGTCGTAGGTGAGCCGGTAGAGCTGGTCCTGCGCGGCGGTGGCGCCCACCTCGGCGACGCAGATCTCCACCTCCATCGGCTTGACCTGCTCGGTGAAGATCGTGCCCAGGGTCTGCGCGTAGACGTTGGCCAGCTGCCGCGCCGACACGTCGCGCCGGTCGTAGGAGTAGCCCCACAGGTCGACGTGCCGGATGCCGCCGCGGCGCAGGCTCTCGTACTCGCTGTAGCGGCCCGCGGCGGCGAAGCCGATCCGGTCGTGGATCTCGGAGACCTTGTGCAGCGTCGCCGACGGGTTCTCGGCCACGAACAGCACCCCGTCGGCGTACTTGAGCGCGACGACGCTGCGACCCCGGGCGATGCCCTTGCGGGCGTACTCCGAGCGATCGCGCATCAGCTGCTCGGGCGAGGCGTACAACGGCATCGTCACGGGGCGGGCTCCTTCTTCGGGACGCGGGTCGGCTGGCTGGGGTGGGCGCTGGCTGGGGGTGCCTGCTAGCCGCGCGGGCGCTGGGCGCGCTCGGCGACCACGGCGGCGGCGATCTCGGCCGCCTCCTGCTCGCTGACCCGCACCGAGCCCTCGTCGGCGGTGATGGTGGCGATGCTCGGGTAGATGCCGCGGGCCATGTCCGGTCCGCCGGTCGCCGAGTCGTCGTCGGCGGCGTCGTAGAGCGCCTCCACGGCCGCGCGCAGCGCCGCGGCCCGGTCGCCGTCGGGCTGGTAGAGCTTCTTGAGCGCGGAGCGGGCGAACATGGAGCCGGAGCCGATGGCGTGGAAGCCCGCGCGCTCCTCGTAGCGGCCGCCGGTGATGTCGAAGGACACGATCCGACCGGCCCGCGCGGGGTCGGCGGCGTCGATGTCGTAGCCGACGAACAGCGGCAGCACCGCCAGCCCGGCCAGCGCGACGTCGAGGTTGCCGCGCACCATGCTGGCCAGCTTGTTGGTCTTGCCGTCGAGCGAGAGCTGGACGCCCTCGATCTTCTCGTAGTGGCGAAGCTCCACGGTGTAGAGCCGGACCATCTCCACGGCGAGACCCGCGGTGCCCGCGATGCCCACCGAGGAGTAGTCGTCGGTGATGAACACCTTCTCGATGTCCCGCTGCGCGATGAGGTTGCCCGCCGTGGCCCGCCTGTCGCCCGCGATCAGCACGCCACCGGCGAAGGTGAGCGCGACGATCGTGGTGCCGTGCGGCGCCGCGTCGATCCCGGCGGCGCCGCCCACCTTGGGCTCGCGGCCCCGGGCGCCGGGCAGCAGGTCAGGGGCCTGGGACCGCAGGAAATCGGTGAACGACGAGGTTCCTGCCGACAGGTAGGCGGCCGGGAGCGAGGCTCCCAGCTGCCCTCGAGACGAGGTGTGTTCCATGCCTTCTTTCAATCCTGTCGCGGGTCGGGACGGGCGGGCGCGGCGCTCCGGGGACCGGAGGGCCTCACTCGCCGCCCTTCTGCACGTAGGCGCGGACGAAGTCCTCCGCGTTCTCCTCGAGCACGTCGTCGATCTCGTCGAGGATGGCGTCGGTGTCGTCGCCGAGCTTCTCCCGGCGCTCCTGGCCTGCCGCGGTGGTGTCGTCGACGCCGTCGTCGCCGTCTCCGCCGCCCTGGCGCTGCGTCTGCTCCTGGGACATGTCGCCTCCCGGTGTGACTGGGGCCCTGCTGAGAACACTACCCAGGTGCGGTGGCTTTCGTCGCGGGCCGCGCCGGGGGGATGATCAACCGGGTCAGCGCTTGGCCGCCCCGGTGAGCGCGTCGACCAGCTCCTCGGCGGTGTTCGCCGCGTCGAGCAGGGCTCCCACGTGCGCTTTCGTCCCGCGCAGCGGTTCGAGGGTGGGGATGCGCACCAGCGACTCGCGGCCGAGGTCGAAGATCACCGAATCCCACGAGGCGGCCGCGATGGCGCTCGGGTAGCGCTCCAGGCAGCGGCCGCGGAAGTAGGCGCGGGTGTCGAGCGGCGGGGTGGTGATGGCCGCGCGGACCTCCTCCTCGGTGACCAGCCGCTTCATCGAGCCGCGCGCCACCAGCCGGTTGTAGAGGCCCTTGTCCAGCCGCACGTCGGAGTACTGCAGGTCGACCAGCTGCAACCGGGGCGAGGACCAGGCGAGGCCGTCGCGGGCCCGGAAGCCCTCCAGCAGCCGCAGCTTGGCTGGCCAGTCCAGCCGGTCGGCGCACTCCATCGGGTCGCGGCGCAGCGCGTCGAGGACCTCGCCCCAGGTGCGCAGCACGTCCTGCGAGACGCGGTCGGGGTCGGTCTTGTCGACGTTGGCCGAGACCAGCTCGTGGTAGGCCTGCTGGATGTCGATGCCGGTGAACCGGCGGCCGTTGGCCAGCTCGACGGTCGCCTTGAGCGTCGGGTCGTGGCTGAGCACGTGCACCGCGCGCACCGGGTCGGCGAGCTTGAGGTGGTCGAACCGGACGCCGGTCTCGATCAGGTCGAGCACCAGCGCGGTGGTGCCGACCTTGAGGTAGGTCGACGTCTCGGCCAGGTTCGCGTCGCCGATGATCACGTGCAGCCGCCGGTACTTGTCGGCGTCGGCGTGCGGCTCGTCGCGGGTGTTGATGATGCCGCGCTTGAGGGTGGTCTCCAGGCCGACCTCGACCTCGATGTAGTCGGCGCGCTGCGAGAGCTGGAAGCCCGCGCCGTCGCCGGAGGCGCCGAGGCCGACCCGGCCGGACCCGCAGATGACCTGGCGGGAGGCGAAGAACGGGGTGAGGCCGCCGATCACCGAGACGAACGGGGTGCTCCTGGCCATCAGGTAGTTCTCGTGGGTGCCGTAGCTGGCGCCCTTGTTGTCGATGTTGTTCTTGTAGAGCTGCAGCCGGGGCTGGCCGGGCACGGTGGCTGCGCGCAGCGCGGCCTCCTCCATCACCCGCTCCCCCGCCTTGTCCCAGATGACCGCGTCGCGGGCGTTGGTGACCTCGGGCGCGGAGTACTCCGGGTGCGCGTGGTCGACGTAGAGGCGGGCGCCGTTGGTGAGGATGACGTTCGCCGCGCCCAGGTCCTCGACGTCGGGGTCGATGGTGCCCATGCCGGGCACGCCCAGGTCGAACCCGCGCGCGTCGCGCAGCGGTGACTCCACCTCGTAGTCCCACCTGGCCCGCCGCGCGCGCGGGATGTCCGCCGCCGCGGCGTAGGCCAGGACGACCTGGGTCGATGTCAACACCGGGTTCGCCGTCGCGTCGCCCGGCACCGCGATGCCGTACTCGACCTCGGTTCCCATGATCCGCCGCATGAGCCCAGCCTACGGTGCGCCACGGGCTTGTTCGCCGTGAGACGTGCCGCCGAGCGGGTATTAGCTCGGCGGGCGTCAGGTCAGGCAGGGAGCGGGTTGGGCAGCAGTAGGTTGTGCGCCGTGGAGATGGTGGCGCACTACGACGCGGCCGGGTCGGTCATCGGGGCGGTCCCCAGGGCGCGGGTCCGGGCCGAGGGGTTGTGGCACGCCTGCTCGTCGGTGCTGGTGCGCTCGGGTGACGGTGAGCGCGTGTACGTGCACCGCCGCACCGACACCAAGGACGTCTTCCCCGGCACGCACGACTGCTGGGCCGGTGGCGTGGTGGCCGCCGGGGAAACGCCGGACGAGTGCGCGGAGCGGGAGCTGGCCGAGGAGCTCGGCGTCTCCGGGGTGCCGCTGACTCCGCTGTTCACCATGACCGCCGAGTTCGACCTGCCGGGGCGGGCGCCGGTGCGCGAGCACATGTGGGCCTACGAGACGCGCTGGGACGGCCCGGTGGCGCCGCAGGCGGCGGAGGTCGCCGAGGGCTGGTGGCTGCCGCTCGACGACCTGCGCGCCCGGCTGGCGGACCCGTCGTGGCCGTTCATCCCCGACGGGCGGCTGGCGGTCGAGGAGTGGTTCAGGCGCCGCGGGTGAGCACCTCGGCCGCCTTGGGCGCGACCCGGGTGATGGCCGACTTGGCCCGAGCCGGGGTACTGGCCTCCACGGTGACGGCGGTGACGACGCGGTCGGCGGCGAGCACGGCGGTGCACGAGGACTTGGCCGCGGCGGTGGCGCACCACACGAGCTGGTCGTCGACCCCGGGCAGCGCGGCGATGGTGAGCGCCTTGTCGACCTGGAAGCTCACCCCGGCGACCTTGAACGTCTTGCACGTCAGGTCCGAGCGCGCCGCCGCGACGACATCGGCCGCCTGGTCGGTCTCGGTGCTGACCACGGCGACCTGGCGCAGCCGCGCGCCGCTGGGGTAGAGCCACGAGGACTGCCTGGCGGTGCCCGCGCCGAGGTCGACCGCGCAGTCGGGCAGCGTCGTCTGCGCGGTGGCGCTCGCCGGGTCCGGCTGGACCTCCTCGGCGACCAGGTCGGCCTTGCCCATCAGCGCGAGCGCGGCGACCTCTCCCGGCTCGCGGAGCCGCTGGGTGTCGACCGGCCGCGCGGTGGTGGTGACCGGGGCGGCGACAGCGGTCTGGCTGGTCACCGCAGCCGTACCGGTGGGGTCGTCGTAGTAGGTGTAGAGGTCGTTCGGGCGGTTCGAGCAGGCCGCGAGCGCGGCGATGGGGAGCGCGGCGACGAGCGCCAAGGCGCGGACCCGGGGCAACGGTCGTCCTTCCGGGGGATGCGGGAGTGATCACCACGACCGTATCGGGTGGTCGGGTCACTTCCCCCGCCGCGGTGCCGATCCTCCCCCTCCTCCTCCCCCCTCCGCCCGACCCAGACCCCGCGACCGACTTCGTCGAGGCTCCGTGGCCATCGGTTCACCCCGTGGCCGTGCCGCGGCCACCAGTGGGTGCGATCGTCTTGGCTGGACTTCCCTGGGCACGGCAGTGGGCCCTGACCGCGCGCGGTCAGGGCCCACTGGGTGTCCGGGATCTAGAGGTACTGGCCGGTGTTCGTGGCGGTGTCTATCGCCCGCCCGGACTCCTGGTTCTTACCGGTGACCAGAGTCCTTATGTAGACGATGCGCTCACCCTTCTTGCCCGAGATCCGCGCCCAGTCGTCCGGGTTGGTCGTGTTGGGCAGGTCCTCGTTCTCGGCGAACTCGTCCACTATGGCGTCGAGCAGGTGCTGCACCCGCAGGCCGGGCTGCTGGGTGTCCAACACCGACTTGATCGCCGCCTTCTTCGCCCGGTCCACGATGTTCTGGATCATCGCGCCGGAGTTGAAGTCGCGGAAGTACAGGACCTCCTTGTCCCCGTTGGCGTAGGTCACCTCCAGGAACCGGTTGTCCTCGGTCTCCTCGTACATCCGCTCCACGGTGTGCTGGATCATCGCGTCGATGCACACCCGCTTGTCGCCGCCGAACTCGGCGAGGTCGTCGGCGTGGATGGGCAGGTTGGTGGTGAGGTACTTGGAGAAGATGTCGCGCGCCGCCTCCGCGTCCGGCCGCTCGATCTTGATCTTCACGTCCAGCCTGCCCGGTCGCAGGATGGCCGGGTCGATCATGTCCTCCCGGTTGGACGCGCCGATGACGATGACGTTCTCCAGGCCCTCGACACCGTCGATCTCGCTGAGCAGCTGCGGGACGATGGTGGTCTCCACATCGGAGGAGACACCGCTGCCCCTGGTGCGGAAGATCGAGTCCATCTCGTCGAAGAACACGATCACCGGGGTGCCCTCGGAGGCCTTCTCGCGCGCCCGCTGGAAGATCAGCCGGATGTGCCGCTCGGTCTCGCCGACGAACTTGTTGAGCAGCTCGGGACCCTTGATGTTGAGGAAGTACGACTTGGCGTCCTTGGGCGCGTGGTCCCCGCGCGCCGCGGCCACCTTCTTGGCCAGGGAGTTGGCCACCGCCTTGGCGATCAGCGTCTTGCCGCAGCCGGGCGGGCCGTAGAGCAGCACGCCCTTGGGCGGGCGCAGCTCGTACTCGGCGAACAGGTCCTTGTGCAGGAACGGCAGCTCCACCGCGTCGCGGATCTGCTCGATCTGGCGGAACAGGCCCCCGATGTCGGTGTAGTCGACGTCGGGCACCTCCTCGAGCACCAGGTCCTCCACCTCGGCCTTGGGCACCCGCTCGTAGGCGTAGCCGGACTTGCCGTCCACCAGCAGCGAGTCACCCGGCTTGAGCGGCGCCTCGGTCAGCGGGTCGGCCAGCCACACCACGCGCTCCTCGTCGGCGTGCCCGACGACCAGCGCCCTGGTGGCCACCACCTCGTCGTCGCCGATGAGCAGCTCGCGCAGCGTGGACACCTCACCGGTGCGCTCGAAGCCGCCACCCTCGACGACCGTGAGCGCCTCGTTGAGCCGAACCGACTGCCCGCGCCGCAGCGCGGCACCGTCCACCGCGGGCGACACCGAGACCCGCATCCTGCGGCCCGCGGTGAACACGTCCACAGTGCCGTCGTCGTGGCCTACCAGGAACACGCCGTAGCCGCTGGGCGGTTGGGCGAGGCGGTCGACCTCTTCGCGCAGCGCTAGCAGCTGGCTCCTGGCCTCCCGCAACGTGTCGACCAGCTTGGTGTTCCGCTCGGTGAGCTGGTTCACCCGCTCGGTCGCCTCCGCGAGCCGCTGCTCGAGCAGCCGCGAATGCCGTGGCGATTCCGTCAGTTTCCGGCGAAGCAGAGCGACTTCCTCCTCGAGGAAGCGGATCTGCGCGGCCTCGGACACCTCGGGGCGCTCGCGCCCAGGGTCCACCGCGCCTCCGTGCTCACCGTCGGCGTTCTCTGGCCGACTGCCGGGACGATCGTGCTGCATGTCGGCACCTCCTCCCGAACTCGTACCCCTACGGTACCGGCGATCACCGACAAGGACAGAGCATCGACATGTCGGAACTTGCGTGTCACACCCGCGTGACACTCGCTTGGCCGCACCCCGTGCGCCATCCCGGTACTGGCGGGAACCGGACGGGCATCACCGTGCGTCCGCGCACTAGGCCGACCGCGCGGGTGTGAACGGGAGTGTCGCGTCAGCACGGCTGGTGTTACCGAGGGCCGCGCCCGGCGCGTCCGGCTGGTGGGCACCACCGGGTCGACCCCGGCCGCGGCGGGCGCCGTGACACGATCACCGGCACGATCGGCCCGAGACGATCACTCCCACCCGCACACTCCACTCCCACGAAAGCCCGGGGATCATGACCCAACCGCCGCACGATCCGCACGCAGGACAGCCGCAGGAGCCCGGACAGCAGCCTGACCAGGGCGGATACCAGCAGGCGTTCCCGGGGCAGACCCAGTTCCTGCCCGCCGGGGCGTTCCCCGGCGCGGAGCAGAACCCGCCACCGGCCCAGGACCCGTACGCCACACCGGGTGCGCACGGCGCGCCCGCGCAGCAGCCCGCGCCGGGTCAGTACGGCCAGTCCGGTCCTCACGCTGCGCAACCACCGGGGTACCCGGCGAATTTCCCACAATCCGGACAGCAGGGGCCCGGTCAGCCCGGCGCGGACCCGGCGGCGGGGGGCCAGTTCGGCGGCGGCCAGTACCCGGCGCAGCCCGGCGGCGGCCAGTACCCGCAGGAGCAGTTCCAGCAGCAGTACCCGCAGGGCGGCTACGGCCAGCAGCCCGCGCAGGTCCCCCAGGCGGGTGGCTACCCGCAGCAGCCGGGCGGCTACCCGCAGGGCCCGTACGGCGGCCCGACCTACGGCCCGGCGCGGCGCAGCCCGATGCCGTGGGTGCTCGCGGGCGGCGGCCTGGTGGTGATCGGCATCATCGTGACGCTGATCCTGGTGCTCAGCGGGGACGGCACCGGGTCGCCGCGCGGCACGACCGAGGCGTTCATCGACGCGGTCAAGAGCCGCGACGCGGAGGCCTTCAACCGGCTGATGTGCGACGAGGACGGCAAGACCACGCAGAAGGAGATCGACGAGGACCGCGACGTCCAGATCACCGACACGTCGGTCACCAACGTCACCGAGAGCGGCGACACCGCGGTCGGCGAGTTCAGCGCCACCATCGGCGGCCGCTCGACCAAGGTCCGGCTCCAGTTGAAGAAGCGCGACGACGTGTGGTGCGTCGACCGGATCGGTCGCGGCTGACCCGTGCCCGATTCGTCACCCGATCGAGGCCCGCGCCGGTAGCGGGGTGGGCCGGTGCGGGCGGCTGCGGCTAATACCATGATGTCGCCCCGACGGGATACGGTCGGCGGTGGAACGCGGCGGTGGCCCCAACCGTCTACTCCGCGTCGGCCGCAGGCGCGGCACCCGCAGTCCAGAAGGAAGTCAGGACCAGATGACCTACCCTCCGCAGCAGCCAGGGCCCTACGGCCAGCAGCCGCAGCAGCCCGGCGGCTTCGGGAACCAGCCACAGCAGCCCGGCGGCCAGTTCCCGCCGACCAGCCAGTTCCCCCAGCAGGGCGGCTACCAGGGGCTCGGCGGGTTCCCCGGCGGGGGTGGGCAGCCACCGAAGCAGAAGAACACCGGCAAGATCGTCGCGATCGTGATCATCGCGGTGCTGGTGCTCGGCGGCGCCGGGGTCGGGGTCTACTTCCTGACCAAGGACAGCAAGAACGGCGCCGGTGGCGGCGGCTCGACCACGACCACCAGCGCGCCCAAGACCACGGGCAAGAAGTCGGCGACCGACGAGCCGACGACCACCACCAAGGCGGCGCCGGACACCTCGGGCCCGCAGGAGGTCGTCGAGAACTACCTCAAGGCCTACGAGTCCAAGAGCTTCTCCTCGGTCACCGGTAACGCCTGCGACGCGTACAAGGACAAGTACGGCACCGACACCACGGCCCTGGAGAAGGAGCTGGAGCCGTTCGACATCACGGCGACCGCCCAGGGCGAGCCGACCGTGTCGGGGTCGTCGGCGACCGCGCTCATCGACCTGGTGCTGAGCAAGGACGGGACGAGCAAGGACGCCAGCATCAAGATCAAGATCGTCAAGGAGAGCGGCGAGTGGCGGTTCTGCGGCGAGGAGGAGGCCTGAGCACGGCACCGATCGAGACCGACCGCAGAGCCCGCACGACCACGACCGCCACACCGCCAGCACGAGCCGGGGACCACAGATGACCTACCCTCCGCAGCAGCCGGGACCCTACGGGCAGCAGCCCGACCCCTACGGCCAGCAGCAGCCCTACCAGCACGACCCGTACGCCCAGCAGCAGCCGCAGCAGCCGCACGACCCGTACGGGCAGCAGCAGCAGCAGCCGCAGCAGGACCCATACGGCCAGCAGCAGCAGCCCTACTACGGCCAGCAGCCCCAGCAGTTCGGCCAGGACCCCTACGGCCAGCAGCAGCCCTACGGCGGCTACGGCCCGGGTGGGCAGCCGCCGAAGAAGGGCAACGGCAAGATCATCGCCATCGTGGTGATCGCCGTGCTCGTGCTCGGCGGCGGTGGCGTCGGCCTGTACTTCCTGCTCAACAAGGACAGCGGGAACTCGGCGTCGCCCAGCGGCGGTGGTGGTGAGACCTCCACGACCCCCACCACGACGAAGAAGTCGACCAAGACCACCACCGACGACGAGACGACCACCACCAAGCGGCCGACCACCACGACCGCGGAGAGCGGTGGCGGCGGTGGCGGCGCGGACCTCAAGGCGGCGGGCGCCAAGTACGCCGACGCGGTCAACGCCAAGGACGAGGCGACCGCGAAGTCGCTGACCTGCTCGGGCACCGAGCCCGGCATCATGTACACCAGCGTCGCCCCCAACGGCGGCAAGGTGACCGTGGTGGGCGAGCCGGAGACCTACGGCGACAGCAACGGCAAGGTCGACACCCAGGTGACGGTCATGGGCAGCGCCCCGATCGACTTCCCGATCGTGTTCGAGAAGAAGTCCAACGGCTGGTGCGTGTCCCTCTAGGACGGTAGACGCGAAGAGGGCCCGGCGGGAGTTGTTCCCACCGGGCCCTCTTCGCGTCTGTCGGCTCTTGGTCCTGTCGGCCTTTGGTCCTGTCGGCCTTTGGTCCTGTCAGCCCTTGCTGGGGCGCCGCTGCGGCCGGGGGGTGACGACCCCGTCGGCGAGGCGGCGGGCGGTGATCAGGAACGCCGTGTGCCCGATCATCCGGTGCTCCGGGCGGACCGCGAGGCCCACCGAGTGCCACGGGCGGACCAGCGTCTCCCAGGCGTACGGCTCGGTCCAGCAGGTCTGCTCGCGCAGCGCCTCCGCGACCCGCGACAGCTGCGTCGTGGTGGCCACGTAGACCACCAGCACACCGCCCGGGATGATGTTCTTGGCGACCGTGGGCAGCACGTCCCACGGGGCGAGCATGTCCAGGATGACCCGGTCGACCTCACCGGTGTGGTCGGCGAGGTCGCCGACGGTCAGCGACCAGTTGGCCGGGTGCTCGCCGTAGAACTGCACCACGTTGCGCTCGGCGTGCTCGGCGTGGTCGGCGCGGATCTCGTGCGAGATGACCGCGCCGGTGGGGCCGACCGCGCGCAGCAGCGAGCAGGTCAGCGCGCCGGACCCGGCACCGGCCTCCAGCACCCGGGCGCCGGGGAAGATGTCGCCGTGCATGATGATCTGCGCGGCGTCCTTGGGGTAGATGACCTGGGCGCCACGCGGCATCGACAGCACGTAGTCGGCCAGCAGCGGGCGCAGCGCCAGGTAGGCGGTGCCCGCCACGGAGCTGACGACGGACCCCTCGGGCTGCCCGATGATGTCGTCGTGGGCGAGGGCGCCGCGGTGGGTGTGGTACTTCTCCCCCGGTTCGAGGATGAGGGTGTAGTGCCTGCCCTTGGGGTCGGTGAGCTGCACCCGGTCCCCTGCCTCGAACGGACCGCTGACCTTGCGTGCCGACACCCGGACCTCGCCCTCCTGCCGTGCCTGAACTGACAGGAGATGGTCGCAGAGACCCCCCGGCGCCCCGCTCAGCGGGTCCCGTGCGCGCGCAGCGCGGCGTGCAGGTCCTCCCGGCGCAGCACCCCGGACGGGCGGCCCTCGTCGTCGACCACGACGAACTGCCAGGACGGGGTCTCCAGCACCCGCTCGGCGATCTCCTCGCCCGGTTCGGAGGCCAGCAGCACCGACTCGGGCCGGATCGGCTCGGCGGCCTGCTCGGCGGGCGCGAACGGCGACACCGCGGCCAACTCCCTGGCGACCACCTCGTCGAGCAGCCCAGCGGCGACGCCGTCGGCCCGGACCAGCACCACCCCTCGTCCCGCCGCGGCCGCGAGCGCGTCGGCGACGGGGCTCTCGGCGGGCAACTGCAGCACCGGGCGGACCACATCGGACAGCAGCAGCCCTTCAGGCCAGCCGCGCCGCTGCTCCGCCGCGAGCTCACCACTGGCGCCCGCGACGACGAACCACGCGGTCAACACGCACACACCCAGCCGCAGCCAGCGGTCCGGGCTCTGCTCCAGCACCCCCCACAACGCCCAGGCCACCAGCAGCCCGGCGACCGCCCACCCGCCCACCACCGCCGCCCTGGTCCCCGCCCCTCGCCGCCCGGTGACCGCCCACACCCCGGCCCGCACCATCCGCCCACCGTCGAGCGGGAGCCCGGGAAGCAGGTTGAACACAGCCACAGCGGTGTTGGCGAAGGCGCACTCGAGTACGAGCAACCACACCGGCCCCCCGGACGGGATCACCAACAGCGCGAGCCCGCACACCCCAGCCAACGCGATCGACACCGCGGGCCCAGCCGCCGCCACAACCCCCTCATGCCCCGGCCGCCGCGGCGTCTTGGCGATCTCGGAGAGGCCACCGAGGAGGAACAACCGCAACCTGCGCACCGGCAGCCCCAACTTGAGCGCCACGACGCAGTGCCCCAACTCATGAGCCAGCACCGACGCCCCCAACAACACGGCGAACGCAGCCGCGAGCAGGACGGAGGTGACCATGTCAGCCCCAGGCATCAGCGTCCCGACGAGCGGTGTGTAGAACACCACCACCGCCAACGCCCCAAGCCACCAGGACGGCGCCAACACCACCGGCACGCCGCTGTACCGGAACAGCAGCAACCCGCCGCCCACAGCGGGAAGTTGGTGTGTGGTGCCCGTCACCCCACCCAGACTAGCCACACCGGTGTGGGACGGGGGTGATCCGGGCCCGGGTGTCCATTGTGGATGCTTTAGCTCCGCTTACCGCTGTTGATGATCTTCACTGGGGCGATCTGGGTGGCGGGGCGGGGCGTTGACGGGGCTTGGGCTCTTGAGCTGGGGATTCTTGGCCGGGTCGCGCCGATTTTCCGCCTTCTGGGTGACAGAGGTTATCCACATGTGGATCTCCGCGGGGGTGCTTTCAAGATCGACTGTCGGTGTGCCCCGGGTAGACTGGACCAGGGACGCCCCCCGGAGAGGGTGGGGGCCGGGCAGGGGTTGCCTGCGCGCGCGGGCGCGATCCGGGGGCGGTAGGGCGGTGCGACCGCGGGGTGGTTGCGGGCTGGCGCGGTGGTGCGGCTGGAGGAGTTCCAGGCCCGGTGGGGCCGGTGCGGAAATGGGCTCGGTGGGGCCGGAGCGCCGGTACGGACCTGGCAGGAGCGGGCACACGGCGCGCGGCCAACGATCTGGCAGGAGCAGTGCAGGCGGAGCACGGTCACCGACCTGGCAAGAGCGGCACAGGCGGCGCGCGGGGCCGGTAGTGCGACCGGAGGTCCCGCAAGGAGAGGGCTCGGCTCCGGTCTGTCAGAGGAACCAGAGCGGGTGCGGTGTCGGGGGTTGTCGGGGGGCGACACTAAGGTCGGGGATCATGGCTACGGAGACCGAGCCCATCCCGGTTCAAGCGGGTGCGCGGCAGGGGGCGGGCAGGCGGCGGCCCGCGTTGTCGCCGTCGCGGGCGGGGGATTTCAAGCAGTGTCCGTTGTTGTACCGGTTCCGGGCAGTGGACCGGTTGCCCGAGACGCCGACGAAGGCGCAGGTTCGGGGGACGGTGGTGCACGCCGTGCTCGAGCGGCTCTACGGGTTGCCCGCGGTGCAGCGGGTGCCCGAGACCGCGCACGGGTTGCTGGCGCCGACGTGGGCCGAGTTGCTGGCCGAGCAGCCCGGGCTTGGCGCGATCTTCGACGAGGGTGAGGACCCGGCCGACTGGTTGGCCTCGGCGGACGGGTTGATCGACGGGTACTTCGAGTTGGAGGACCCGCGGCGGTTGCAGCCGGAGGCCTGTGAGCTGCTGGTGGAGACCGAGCTGCCGTCCGGGGTGTTGCTGCGCGGGTACATCGACCGGCTGGACGTGGCGCCGACCGGGGAGATCCGGGTGGTCGACTACAAGACCGGGGCGGCGCCGCGGGAGATCGGTGAGGCCAAGGCGCTGTTCCAGATGAAGTTCTACGCGCTGGCGGTGTGGCGGTTGCGCGGTGAGGTGCCCCGGCAGCTGCGGTTGATGTACCTGGCCGACCGGCAGTCGCTGGCCTACACGCCGGACGAGGCTGAGCTGGCGCGGTTCGAGCGGACGCTGGACGCGATCTGGGCGGCGATCCTGCGCGCGGGCCGCAGCGGGGACTTCCGGCCGAACAAGAGCAAGCTCTGCGGGTGGTGCTCGCACCAGGCGCACTGCCCGGAGTTCGGCGGGACCCCGCCGGAGTACCCGGGCTGGCCCGAGCCCGACCCCGGCGAGGAGTCGGCGCTGGACCGGGCCGACTAGCTCGACCGGCCCGACCGGCTCAGAGGTACTTGTAGACGTCGTCGAGGGTGAGGCCGCGGCCGACCATCAGGACCTGGACGCGGTAGAGCAGCTGGGAGATCTCCTCGGCCAGCTCGGCGTCGCTCTGGTACTCGGCGGCGATCCAGACCTCGCCCGCCTCCTCGAGGACCTTCTTGCCCTGGGCGTGCACGCCGTCGTCGAGCGCGCGCACCGTGCCCGAGCCCTCCGGGCGGGTGGCGGCGCGGTCGGTGAGCTCGGCGAACAACTGGTCGAAGGTCTTCACGCCGGACGATCCTGCCACCCGGGCTCCGCCCGGGCGAAACCGGCGGCCATCACCGCGCGCAGCAGGTCGGCGTCCAGGCCGACCAGCGACTCGCGCGGGACCCGGCGCGGCCCGGGGTCGACCGGGACCTCGCAGGGCACGACCAGCACCGTGCAGCCCGCGGCGACGGCGGCGGTGGTGCCGGTCGGCGAGTCCTCCACGGCCAGGCAGGTGGTCGGGTCGACGCCGAGCAGGGCGGCGGCCTTGAGGTAGGGCTCGGGCAGCGGCTTGTTCAGGCCGTCGACCTCGTCGCCGCACACGGTGACGTCGAAGTGCTCGCGGCCGAGGGTGTCGAGCGCCACCTCGGTCAGCGCCCGCTCGGTGGAGGTGACCAGGGCCACCGGCAGTCCGGTGGCCCGCACCGCGCGCAGCGCCTCGGGGGCGCCGGGCCGGAAGGTCAGCCGGGTCGCGAACAGCTCCCGCATCCGGGCGTCGATCCAGCCCATCGCCTCCCGGATGTCGGCCGCGGTGGGCACCACGCCGATCCCGCCGAAGAGCAGGCCCATGCTGGTGGGGACGTTGCTGCCGACCATCGCGGCCCTGGTCTCGGGCGCCAGCGGGACCCCCAGCTTGAGCGAGTACTCGCCGAGCGGGATGTCCCACAGCTTCTCCGAGTCCAGCAGCGTGCCGTCCATGTCCCAGAGCACCGCGGCGGGGAGGCCATCCACTGTGGACGGTCTGGTCACGGGGCGTCCTCCACTCGTGCGACGTCGCGGGGCCCGGGTGCCGACCCGGGGTCCGGCCGCGGCGTCGCGGCACCTGCCCAGCCTACGATCTCCGCCGCCGACCCCCTAGCCGTAGGCTTGCCGGGTGACCGACCCGGACCACCAGCAGATGGCGCCCGACCGCGAGCCCACGGCGCGGCGGGAACTCGTCGACCCCGTGCTGGTCGCGGCCTTCGAGGGCTGGAACGACGCGGGCGACGCGGCGAGCACCGCGATCGAGCACCTGCAGCTGACCTGGGACGCGAGTCCGCTGCTGGAGATCGATCCGGACGACTACTACGACTTCCAGGTGACCAGGCCGACCGTGCGCATGGTGGACGGTGTCACGCGGAGGGTGGAGTGGCCCACGACGCGGCTCTACCTGTGCAGGCCGCCCGGGTCCAACCGGGACGTCGTGCTGGTGCACGGCATCGAGCCGAACATGCGGTGGCGCAAGTTCTGCGCGGAGCTGCTGGGCCACATCGAGGAGCTCAACATCACCACGGTGGTGACGCTGGGCGCGCTGCTGGCCGACACCCCGCACACCCGCCCGGTCCCGGTGACCGGCACGGCCTACGACGCGACCTCGGCGGCCCGCTTCGGCCTGGAGCGCTCGCGCTACGAGGGCCCCACCGGCATCGTCGGCGTGCTGCAGGACGCCTGCGTGCGGGCCGGGGTGCCCGCGATCTCGATCTGGGCCGCGGTGCCGCACTACGTGTCGCAGCCGCCCTCGCCCAAGGCGACGCTGGCGCTGCTGCACCGGGTGGAGGAGGTGCTGGACGTGGAGGTGCCGCTGGGCACGCTGCCCGACCAGGCCGAGGAGTGGCAGCAGACGGTCAGCGAGATGGCCGAGGAGGACGAGGACGTGCGCAACTACGTGCGCGCCCTCGAGGAGCGCGGCGACGCGGAGGACACGCTCAACGAGACCAGCGGTGACGTGATCGCCGCCGAGTTCGAGCGCTACCTGCGCAGGCGCAGGCCCGGTCCCGGGCGCGGCAGCTCAGGCCCCGGCCCGACCGGGGTGTGAACCGCGGCGTCACCGTCGCGCTGTACGCGGGCGGGTTCCTCGGCCCGTTCGCCGGTGGCATCACGACCTCGATGCTGCCGGAGCTGGGGGCGGACTTCGGGGTGTCGACGCAGGTGGCGTCGTACTCGCTGACCGCGTACCTGGTGCCGTTCGCGGCGTTGATGCTGTTCTCCGGCACGTTGGGTGCCCGGTGGGGCGCGGAGCGCAGCGTGCGGGTCGCGTACCTGGTGTACGTGGTGTCGTCCGCGGCGTGCGCGCTGGCCACGACGTACCCGCTGTTCCTGGCCGCGCGCGCGGTGCAGGGTGGGGCGAACGCGTTCACCACTCCCCTGCTGCTGGCGGCCATCGCGACCGTGACACCGCCGGAGCGCCTGGGTAGGGCTCTTGGCCTCTACGCGTCCCTGCAAGCGGCGGGGCAGACGAGCGCGCCGCTACTCGGTGGCGTGGCCGCGGAGGCGAACTGGCGCTACGCGTTCATCGGCGTCGCGATCGTGTCGGCCGGGTTGGCGCTGGCAGGCCTACCGGAGCAGATGCGGGAGAAGCAGCGCACACACTTGACGTTGAGGTCCGCGTGGCGACCTAGCGTGTTGCGCGCGGGGTGGCTGGCGATGGTCGGTTGGGCCTGTCTGGGCGGGATGTCCGTGTTGCTCGCTTTGCGGGCAGAGGAGACGTTCGGACTTAGCGCTGCCGAGCGCGGGTTGGTGCTGACCGGGTTCGGTGTTGTCGGCCTGCTCTCGGCGCGGCCGGTGGGGCGGGCGATCGACCGGATCGGCGGGCGGCGCGCGGTGTTGATCGGGTCGGTCGCGGGAGCGGTGCCGGTGGCGCTGGTGGGGACGCTGACCTGGCTGCCCGCGGTGGCGGTGCTGTGGGCGCTGACCGGGATCTCGGCGCAGTTGGTGCTGACCGGCGTCAACTCGCTCGTGTTGGGCGGGGACGGTCCTAACCGGGCGGGCGCGGTGTCGGTGGTGCAGTCGCTGCGGTTCACCGGCGCGGCCGCGTCCCCGTTGGCGTTCACACCGCTCTACCAGGTCGAGCCCTGGCTGGGGTTCGTGATCCCCGCGGCGTTCGTGTCCACTTCGGCGGTCCTGGTGCTAGGTCGGCAGAAGGACAAGCCACTCCCCTAACGCAGCGGGTGCGTTAGGGGAGGACTGTCGCTAGAGGGCGATCTCGACGCTAGAGCTCGATCCCCAGCAGTGCGTCCACAGCGTCCCGAACAGCGGCGGGCGCTGCCGGGTCGCTACCGCCCTGGGCGGCCCAGGCGTCGACGGCGGCCAACGCGTTGGGGGTGTCCAGGTCGTTGGCCAGGTGGTCGCGCAACCGGGCGATGAGGTCCTCGGCGGGGGCACCGGTCTCGGCGCCGGTGGCCGCGCGCCAGCGGGCGAGCCGGTCCTTGCCCTCGGCGAGCACGGAGTCCGCCCAGGACCGGTCCTGCCGGTAGTGCCCGGAGAGCAAGCCGAGCCGGACCGCCATCGGGTCGACCTTGTCGGCGCGCAGCCGGGACACGAACACCAGGTTGCCGCGCGACTTGGACATCTTCTCGCCGTCGAGCGCGATCATCCCGGAGTGCGTGTAGTGCCGGGCGAACGGGTGCTGCCCGGTGAGCGCCTCGGCGTGCGCGGCGCTGTACTCGTGGTGCGGGAAGATCAGGTCCGACCCGCCGCCCTGCAGGTCGAAGGTGATCCCGAGCCGGTTGAGCGCGATCACGCTGCACTCGACGTGCCAGCCGGGGCGGCCCGGGCCGAGCTCGCTGTCCCACCTGGGCTCACCGGGGCGCGCGGCGCGCCAGAGCAGCGCGTCGAGCGGGTGCCGCTTGCCCGCGCGGTCGGGGTCGCCGCCGCGCTCGGCGAAGAACCGGTTCATCGTCGGTTCGTCGTAGTTGGACTCGGTGCCGAAGCGGCCGGTGGCGGTGTGGTCGAAGTAGACGTCCGGGTACTCGGGGTCGTCCACCCGGTAGGCCGATCCGTCGGCGATCAGCTTGGCCACGGCGGTGACGATCTCCGGGATGGACTCGACGGCGCCGACGTACTCGCGCGGCGGCAGCACCCGCAGCGCGACCATGTCCTCGCGGAACAGCGCCGTCTCGCGCATCCCGAGCACGACCCAGTCGTCCTGGTCGCGCTCGGCGCGCTCCAGCAGCGGGTCGTCGATGTCGGTCACGTTCTGCACGTAGTGCACCTCGTGGCCGTTGTCGAGCCACTGCCGGTGCACCAGGTCGAAGGCGAGGTACGTCGCCGCGTGCCCGAGGTGCGTGGCGTCGTAGGGGGTGATCCCGCAGACGTACATCGTCGCGGTCGGGCCGGGGGACGTCGGTCGGACCTCCCCCGCGGCGGTGTCGAACAGCCGCAGCGGCCGGGGCGTGCCTGCTACCCGCGGCACCGGGTGGGATTGCCAGGTCTGCATGACTCCGACAGTAAACGTCCCGGCCTCATTCGCGGGGGTGTGCCACGGGGTGGACGGTGCGCGCGCTTCGTCACCGTGGGCCAAACGTGTGACCCCCGTTACACCCGACCGAGGTTGGCGATCACCCTGTACAGGGGTCCTGCGTGCAGAGAGGGGCGGACATGACCAATCCCGAGGAGAACACCGGCGCGGCAGCGGGCGATGACGGCACCACCGGCCGGTACCTGGTGCTGCTGGAGGACGGCGCGATCGAGGCGGGCACGCGCGCGCTCAACCAGATCGCGGGGGTGCGCACGGCGAGCACCGCGGAGGCGGCCGGGGCCGAGTTCCCCGGACCGGACGGGCTGGTGTTCGACCGGCTCGGGGTGGCGGTCATCGACGCCGACCCCGACCAGCTCTCGGCGCTGAGCGACGCGGTGGACGCGCCGGGGCCGATCGCGGCGCTGGAGGCCGAGCGCCGGGTGTTCGCGATCAGCGCGACCGCCGAGGAGGCCGCGCCCGCGCCGCAGGTGGACGAGTCGGTGTTCACCTGGGGCCTGCAGGCGGTCGGCGCGAACAAGTCCGCGGCGACCGGGGCCGGGGTGCGGATCGCGGTGCTCGACACCGGGTTCGACTTCGAGCACCCGGAGTTCGCGGGCCGCGCGGTCACCACGGCGTCGTTCATCACCGGCGAGACCGTCGCCGACGGGCACGGGCACGGCACGCACTGCATCGGCACCGCGGCCGGGCCGCGGGCGCCGGGCGGCGGCGCGGGCTACGGGGTGGCGCACGAGGCGGAGATCTTCGCGGGCAAGGTGCTCAGCAACGCCGGGTCCGGCTCCGACGGCGGCATCCTGGCGGGCATCGCGTGGGCGGTGTCGAACACCTGCCAGGTCGTGTCCATGTCGCTGGGCGCGGCCGTGCGGCCGGGCACCCCGTACTCGCAGACCTACGAGCGGGTGGCCAGCCGGGCGCTGGCGCAGGGCACGCTGATCGTGGCGGCGGCGGGCAACGAGTCGCGGCGGCAGGAGGGGCGGATCAACCCGGTCGGGCACCCGGCGAACTGCCCGTCGGTGCTGGCCGTCGGCGCGATCGACGTCGCCACCGCGCTGGGCTGGTTCTCCTGCGGGACGGTCGACCTGATCGGCGCGGTGGACGTGGTGGCGCCCGGGGTGGACGTGTACTCGTCGTGGCCCCGGCCCAAGAACCACAACCGGATCAGCGGCACCAGCATGGCCACCCCGCACGTCGCGGGCGTGGCGGCGCTGATCTCGCAGGCCACCGGCGCGCGCGGGTGGGAGCTGTGGGCGCGGCTGCACCAGGCGGCGCGCCGGTTGCCGCTACCCTCGGTCGACGTGGGTGCTGGTGTGGTGCAGGCTCCGTGAGCGTTCCGGTCCTGGTGACCGTCGACGACGGCGCGCTCGGCGGGCTGACGGCGGTGGTGGCGGCGTTAGAGTCGGCCGGGCTGCGGGTGGACCGCGTCCTGCCGGAGATCGCCACCATCACCGGCGCGGCCGAGCCGAGCGCGTTCGCCGCGTTGCGCGCTGTGTCCGGTGTGGACGGTGTGGAGCGGGCAGGTCCCGGGTTCTCCATCCCGCACCCGGGCAAGGGCGTGCAGTAACGGGCTAGCGGCCCTCGGCGACGGCGTCGGCGAGGGCCTCGAACCCTGCCTGGGTGTTCGCGATCGTGGCGCCGAGGCGGAAGAAGCCCTGCCCGCCGTAAGAGTGCACGGGTACCTCGATGTTGTGGCGCGTGCTCAGTTCGCCGTAGTAGTCGATGGCGTCCTCTGGGCTCGAGACCCAGCCTTCGGGCAGTGGCACCAGCCGCATCAGGGGCGCGTGGTGCGGGCTGACCTGTCCGTCAGCGCCTAGAGCGTCCGCGACGATCTGGACGCCCTTGTCGAGCAGTCGGGCGCTCGCGTCAACGGCGTCCCACCCACCTACCTCGCGCCAGAAGTCCAACGCCTCCGGTAAGGCCATCCACGCCGAGTAGTCCAACGTGCCCGCGTGATCGAACCAGTGCGGGAAGCCAAGCGGGTGGTCGAAGGACGGCACTAGGGGCCGGATCCGGTCGCGCCACGGCTCGGCGATGTAGAGGGCGGCGGCGGTCCGCGCCGCGTAGGCCCACTTGTGGAAGTTGCCCGTCCAGAAGTCGGCGCCGGTGTCCTCTGGCCGCTGCCGCAGGTGCCCCGGTACGTGCGCGGCGTCCACCAGCACCGGCACACCGCGCTCGTGGGCCAGCGCGACGACCCGCTCGACCGGGAGGACCAAGGCGCTGATCGAGGTGATGGCGTCGACGACCACCAGCTTGGTGCTGGGTCGCAGGCCCTCCGCGAACGCGGCGACGACCTCGTCGGGAGTGGCGGTGACCGGGAACGACACCTGCCGCACCTCGGCGCGGTCCTGGGCGGCGAGCAGCACCGTCGGGTAGCCGTGGTCGGACACCAGGATCTCGTCGCCGTCGGCGAACGGGACCGAGGCGAGCACGGTCGCGACGGCCTCGGTGGTGTTGCGGACCAGGACGACCCCGTCGGAGCCGAGGAACTCCGCGCCCGCGGCCCTGGCGCGTTCCACGAGCGGCAGCGTCTCGACCCGGTGGAAGCGCATGGGGTTGGTCTCGGCGCGCAGGGCGTACCGCGCGCGGGCCTCGGCGACGGCGCGGGGCACGATCCCCACCCCGCCGGGGTTGAGGTAGTGAACGGCCGGATCCAGCTGGAAGCGCTCGTCGGTCACCCGGCCATCATCGCAGCGATCACCGGTCCGGCGGCTCCGGCTCGGGAAGGTTCCGGTGGGCGTCGGCGCGCACGGCGGCGCGGATCTGCTCGATGTTCTCCCGCAGCAGGTCCGAGATGAGCTCGTCGGTGCGCGGGTCGGCGAGCATCTCCAGCAGCACGCGCAACGTCGCGTCGGTGACCGAGCCGACGATCTCGTCGTGGAACGGCACCTTGCGCAGCAACCCGGCCTGCGGGTCCTGGCGGATCTTCTCCAGGACCATCGCCCGGATCTCGCCGCGGTTCTCCTCCAGGGCGCTGGCCAGGTTGCGCGCGTAGTGACCGGTGCGCAGGACGGAGACGACCTCCTCCAGCACGGCGACGGTCAGCGGCTTCTTGACCACGTCGATCAGCACCCCGCCGAAGCGGGCCATCGCCCGGTGCGCCAACTCCTCGCCGACGGACCGGTCGACCGGGCGGCGCAGGCGGGTCAGCTGCACGCCGATGCGGACCACGCGCAGCAGCCGGAACGCGCGGAACGCGACGTGCGCCACCGGCACCATGCCGACCAGGTCGTACCAGTTGACCAGCACGAACCGCCGGGTGAAGCCCGCAGCGGCCCACCGCCAGACGAACTCGACGGCGAACACCGCGCACAGGCCGCGGTCGATCCAGACGATCACGTCCGCGTTGGGCGGGTGCCAGAACGCGCGGTAGACCAACAGGCCCACAGCGACCACCGCCAACAGGAGCATCACCCAGTCGTCCACC
Organism: Actinokineospora globicatena; assembly: GCF_024171945.1. Lineage (GTDB taxonomy): Bacteria > Actinomycetota > Actinomycetes > Mycobacteriales > Pseudonocardiaceae > Actinokineospora > Actinokineospora globicatena. The sequence goes on along the minus strand of NZ_JAMTCR010000008.1, from coordinate 3,069 downwards.
GAGACGCGGTGCTTGCGCGGCTCGGCGACGGGACTGATGACCATGGTTGAAACCTCCCACGCCACCCCGCGCGCGGCCACTCGCGGGTACCTTCGCCACCGTGAGCACCCTGCGCGTCGAGCGGTCACCGAAGCGGGTCCGGGCCTATCGCGACGGCGCGGTGGTCGTCGACTCGCCCCGGCCGCGGCTGGTGTGGGAGCGGGTGTACCCGACGTACTACTTCCCCGCCGCGGACGTGCGGACCGAGCTGGTGCCGCCGGGCGCGCTGCGGGTGGCCGACGAACCGGAGCTGGCCGGGCTGGTGCGGGTCGCCTGGAACGCGATGGACGAGTGGCTCGAAGAGGACGAACCGGTCTACGTGCACGCGCGGGACCCGTACACGCGCGTCGACATCCTGGCGTCGTCCCGGCACGTGGTCGTCGAGGTGGGCGGGACCGTGGTGGCGTCGTCGCGGCAACCCCGGGTGCTGTTCGAGACGGGGCTGCCCGCGCGGTTCTACCTACCGCTGGTCGACGTGCGGGTGGACCTGCTGCGACCGTCGCGGACGACGACCATGTGCCCCTACAAGGGGACGGCGACGTACTGGCACGTGGTGGTGGACGGGGTCCTGCACGAGGACCTGGTGTGGTGCTACCGCTCGCCGCTGCCGGAGAGCCAGAAGATCACCGGCCTCGCCTGCTTCTACAGCGAGCGCGCCGCGCTGACCGTCGACGGCGTGGCGTCCACTGAGGACTGATCGGCGCGTGGTCGCCGCGGGCGGCCCACCCGGGTAAGATCCGAGCCGACTCCGACTCCCCCTGGGCGGTGGGCACCCGGTCCCGCTGTCCCCCCGGTTCGAGGACGTGACCGCACATGAGCGCACCGGGTTTCGCCCACGAGGCACTGGTCTACCGCGACGAACCGACCTACGTCGACGCCGCCGCGAGCTTCGCCCGCGAGGGCCTGCTGGCGGGCGAGGCGGTGTTCGCGATCCTGCCGCCCGCAGGCGCCAAGCTGCTGCGCGAGTCCCTGGTCGACCTCGCCGATCCCGACGTGGTCGTCGTCGACGCGTGCGAGGTGGGCCGCAACCCGGCCCGGCTGATCCCGGCGATCCGCGCGCGGGTGACCGAGGCAGGCGACCGCCCGGTCCGCGGCGTCGTCGAGTCCACCTGGCCCGGCCGGACCGAGGCCGAACGCGCCGAGGTCGTGCTGCACGAGGCCCTGGTCAACCTCGCCTTCGAGGAGACGACCACGCTGCGCCTGCGCTGCCTGTTCGACGGGTCCGCGCTGCCGGAGGACCTGCTGACCGCCGTCGCGCACACCCACCCCGTCGTCACCGACGGCGTCCGCGCGGTCAGCACGCACTTCGACCACGACTACGCCCACGACCGCTTCGACACCGACCTCCCCACCCCCACCGACGTCACCGACGTCGTCCACTTCTGCATCGACGACCTCCCCGAACTCCGCGACCTCGTCACCGTCCGCGCCAAGCAGTTCGGCCTCCCCCGCGACCGCGCCCTGGACCTGACCCTGGCCACCAACGAGATCGTCACCAACAGCATCTGCCACGGCGGCGAACGCGGCACCCTCCGCCTGTGGACCGACACCGACACCCTCATCTGCGAGATCACCGACAGCGGCCACATCCCCAACCCCCTCGTCGGCCGCCTAGCCCCCCTCCCCGCCATCCAAGGCGGCCGAGGCATCTGGCTCGCCAACCAACTCTGCGACCTCGTCACCATCCGCTCCCACACCCCCCAAGGCACCGCCACCCGCCTCCACGTCCGCCGCTAGTTCCGAGGGCCGGGGCCCCCGCCCGCCCCCCCGCTCCACCAAGTCCCCACGACCAGTCCCAGCCCACCCGCCACGACTGGCGAAGACCCCACACCGTCGGCCCTAAAGCACCCGCCGACAACGTTGCCCTCCACGCCCGCCGACGACGTTGGCCGCCCACCGCTCCACGAAGGCGCTGGTGCCAACTGCTCGATGGGGCGGACTTGTTTTGTGTGGGGGAGGACCACCCGTAGCGTCGTCAGGGGCAGGGGAGGGCCGCTCTGTGGCCCCCTGCTTTTAGCCCTTCCCAGGGTGGTCCCGGGGCCCCGCACAAATGAGTTCGCCCCATCGAGGGTTATGCGCTGAAGGTGGTTCACCAGGTCAGGCGGAGTCGTTCCAATCGGACCAGTAGCGCGAGGAGTCGGGGGAGATCGGTAATGCGGCCGCGGTAGCCGGTGGCGAGGATCTTCCAGTTCTTGAGGTGGGCGATGCAGCGTTCGACGGCGGAGCGGACCGCGGCGAGTTGTGTGTTGAACACCCGCATGTCCGGGTCGTGGAAATCTTTGCGGGCAGGTTTCTTGTAAGGGGTGAGCATCCCGCTCCCTTGATAGGCCTTGTCCGCCAACGTCTGGTCCTGATCCAACTGCGACGCCAACGACCAAGTCCGGAACGCGGTCAGGTCCGACGTACCGCCGGGCAACGGGTCCGAGGCGGTCAGGATCCTGCCCGCCAGGTCCGACACCACGTGCACGTTCATGCCGTGCCTGCGGCGATGGCCCGAGCGGGTGCCCTCGACATTGCGCCTGTTCCCGGTCGGGACCAGGGTGCCGTCCACGATCAACGCCGTGTCCGGCACCGAGGTGACCGGCGGATCGATCCGCTCCAATTCGGCGGCCAGCACCCTGGTGACCAGCGTGATCGTGCGGGAGATCGTGCTCTGGTGCACCCGGTAGAACTTCGCCAACACCGCCTGGGCGGCATTGGTCCGCCAGAACTCCAACGCCAGTATCACCGCCCCCGCCGGCGTGAACCGCCGCCGCGGATCCCATGCCACCCTCGCGGCGAACACCGCACCCAACTCCCGCACCTGGGCATCCGACAACCCGGTGATATTCTGCGACACGCAACAGCCTCTATCGGTCGACGTCTTCCGTGGTAGGAAAACGATCTTACCGACAGGGGCTGTTGCGCTACCCAGAACCCAACCGCAGCCACATCACGCCTGAATAACCCGCATAACCCTCATCGAGCTCTTCGCATTCTCGCGTCAATCCGATGGCGCAGCCGAGGCGTCTACCGCAGCGCAGCGGAGGC
>NZ_JAMTCR010000007.1 GCF_024171945.1 Actinokineospora globicatena | reverse complement strand
CGCCTGAATAACCCGCATAACCCTCATCGAGCTCTTCGCATTCTCGCGTCAATCCGATGGCGCAGCCGAGGCGTCTACCGCAGCGCAGCGGAGGCCCGAGGCCCGGACTTCCCCCAGCTCAACGCACTGCCGCCCACGGCCCCCAAGATCAACCCGCCCCAAAGCCCCCCGAATACACAGCCTACCCAAGGGAACGCAAGCCCAGAGAGGCTGAACGTCGAGCCTGTGGACAACTCAACCCCTTGTGGACAACTAAACCCCCGTGGAAACCCAGCCCCCGCGAACAACCACCACCGCGCCGACACCACCAGCCAGACCGCAACACCACCAGCCCCCGACACCCACCAGCCCCCGGCACCAACCAGACCCGGACACCAACCAGATCCGATACCAGCGAGACCTCAACACCAGCCACCCCATCACCAACCAGACCCTGCCCCGCCCCCCCAACCGACAGTGCAGCCGCACCCGACAAACGCCCCACGCACCCACCCCACCCCCATGGCATTCGGTACCCCACTCCGCTGATCGGGTGAGGCCACCCGCCCCCAGAAAATGACCCGCAGTCGTGATCGTCTCAAACGAGTGAGAATTCGGTCGGCGCGGTAGCGGGTGCCCTGTCCTCGTCGATTCCCAGCGAGAGCGCAATGGGTCGACCGGCGGGGTGGAGTGCGGCATGCGGCGAACTACCGCGGTTCTGGGTGTGCTATTCCTGGTCCTGTTGGTGGTGGGGGCGGGACCGGCGGCGCCGGGGGCTGGTGCGGGGGTCGCGCCGAGTCCGTTCACGCAGGTGGCCAAGTTCAGCGGGCCGCTCGGGCTGGTCGAGATCGGTGGCTCTGAGCTCGCTGAGACCTTCGGGCAGAACAACTGCGGTCGTGCGCCAGCCGCCGCCGCGTTGTCGGTTCCGGCTGGATCGACTGTGCGGGGCGCGTTCCTGCGCTGGTCAGGCACCACGGAGAACTCCTCGGTGCCCGCGATGCGCCCGGCGAACCCGATCGGGTCGACGATCTCCTTCGCTGTGCCGGGTGCGCCCGCGGTGACCGTCACCTCGACCGCGAGCACCGCGGACCACGTCGTCGTCGGCGGTACCACCCTGCGGTTCCAGGGCCGTTTCGCGGACGTCACCAGTGTGCTGACGTCCCTTCCCGCGCTCAACGGGAACTATTCCGCTGACGTCACCGGCGGCTATCCGACCGGTTGCCCGCTGTTCCAGGGAAACGCGCGGGCGTGGACGTTGACCGTTGTTTACGCGAACCCGGCCATCACGGAACTGTCCACCGCGTACATCTACAACGGAATGAACACCCTCGCCGCCTCGCAGGTGTCCATCGCCATTTCCGGGTTCCGCTCGCCCGCCACCGGCAGCACCGCCGCCCGGCTGACCTACGTCGCCATCCAGGGCGACCCGGCGCTCTCCGGCGAGACGCTGGCCACGGACCAGCCCGGCCTCGCCGCCGCGCCCGCCGACTGGGCCGACTCCTCCGCGGGCGTCGCACTCGACATCGACACCCTTACCGGCAACCTCACCCCCGGGTCCACGACGCTGCGGGTCGACGCTGGCACTACCGGCGACGTGATCACGTTGACCGAGGTCAACCTCTTGGTGCGCACCGAGCCTGCGCGGGCAGAGCTAAGCAAGACCTCCGACACTCCGAACCCGGTCGGCGGAGATACCGTCACCTACACCGTGCGGTACACCAACACCGGCGGCATCGACTTGCTCGGCCAGACCTTCACCGACGACCTCAGCCGGGTCTTGGACGACGGCACCTACGTATCCGGTAGCGCTACCCGAGGCTCGGTGTCGCTTGCGGGGACAACGCTGTCGTGGACCGGTGACGTTCCCTTCGGTGAGAGCACCGTTGTCACCTACAGCGTGCTCTTGGACAAACGCGGGGACGGACGCCTAGTCAACGCCGTTGTCGCCAACAGTCCAGCGACCAACTGCGCGCCGGGGTCGACCGACAGCCGGTGCGGGGTCACCCTGCTCGTCCGGTCGTCGGAGTTCGTGAAGACGGCCGACCTGCTCGACCCCAAGCCCGGCGACACCGTCACCTACACGATCCGGGTCACCAACACCGGTGCCGTCGACCTGACCGGGCTGATGTTCACCGACGACTTCGCCGACGTGATCGACGACGCCACCTTCAACGGGGCCACGGCCACGTCCGGGATCGTCACCTCCGCCGTCAACGGGTTGGCCTGGACGGGAGACCTGGTGGTGGGCGCGGTCGCGACCGTCACCTACTCGGTCACCCTGTCCGACCCGCCGACCGGCAACGGCCAGCTGGTCAACACCATCATCTCCAACGGGCCGGGCAGCGCGTGCCGTGCGGCTTCGACCAACCCCGGCTGCGTGGTCGCGCTTCCCCTACCGGCCATCCACGTCACCAAGACGTCTTCCGCGGTTGGGCGTGCCGTCCCGGGTCAGGACGTCACCTACACCGTCGCTGTCACCAACACCGGGAAGGTAGACCTGCCTAGCCAGACCGCGATTGACGACCTCAGCGGCGTTCTCGACGATGCCACCTACGTTGGTGACGCTGCCGCGACCAGTGGGACCGTCACCCGGGTCGAGAACAAGATGGTCTGGGTCGGTGACCTAGCCATAGGACAGACCGCCCGGGTCACTTACACCGTGCACGTCAACGATCCGGCTACCGGTGACTCGCGGATCATCAACACAGTCGTATCGCCGGGGCCAGGCAGCAACTGCAAGACGGGGTCGGTCTCGCCTGACTGCACGGTCAGCCTCACCAAGCCCGCGGTCACAGTGGTCAAGCGCTACTACTTCGACTCCGACGTCCCCACTCTCGGCAGCAAAGTCACCTATGAGCTGGGGTTGACGAACCGGGGCACCGAGCACCTGACGGGCTTGGACCTCACTGACGACTTGTCCCTGGTGCTCGACGACGCTGTCTACAACAACGACGCGGTAGCAACAACGGGCACGCCCTCCTACGCGGCGCCCGTGGTGCGGTGGGACGGCGCGTTGCGCATAGGGGAGTCCGTGCGGGTTACCTTCAGCGTCACCATCAAGGACGTCATTGGCGACGGCGCTCTCCACAACACCGTCCGATCCACGGGCCCTGGCAGCGACTGCTCACCGAAGGGCGGCGGCCGGGGCTGCTCCGTCTCCTTCGGTGTGGAGGCTCTACGGGCGAAGAAGGAGGTAGCGCCCACACCCAGAATCGAGCCGGGCGGCACCGCCACCTACACCATCACCCTGTCCAACAAGGGAGGTGGCGTGTACTCGCGCACTCTTACCGACGACCTCACCGCGATCCTCGACGACGCCACCTACGTAGGTGACGCGAAGGCGACCCTGGGCAGTGTGGCGCTAGACGGCACCTTGCTGACATGGACCGGCTCCCTCGAACTCGGCGAGACCACGGTCATCACCTACTCCGCCCGCACCAACAGCCCACCCACCGGCGACGGCACCCTCAGCAACTCGGTAGTCCTACCTGGCGCGGCCAGCAACTGCCCGCAGGATTCCCCCGACCCGCTTTGCCACACCTCGCTGTCCACCACACCCCGCCCAGCACCCCCGGTCACCCAACCGCCGTCCGCCCAGGGACCTGTCCAGGGCCTGCCCCGAACCGGTTCCCCGGTCGGCATGGTCCTCCTCGCGGGCCTCGGCCTGACCCTCCTCGGCGCCGCCCTGGTGATCCGCACCCGCCGCCGGACCTGACCAACGCCGTCCGCCGGGACCGGTCAGGGGACTGACAAGCTGTGGGGGTGCGGGACACGGCGGTGGTGCTGAGGCGGCAGGCGCTGGTTGTGGCGTTGTTGTGCGTCTGCGCCGATGTCGGGGTGCTCCTGGTCGTGTGCCCGTGGGCGTTGTCCGTGTGGGTCGGGTGGGTGGCGCTCGGGTTGGCGGTTGTCGTTGACGCGGCGTTGGCCACCCCGGCTCGGTGGTCCGGCGCGGTGGCCCTCGCGCACGCGCTGGTGCACGGGATCGGGCCGTTCTTGCTGGCGCAGCCGTACTCGAACATCAACGAGGTGGGGCTCCTCGTTGCGGGCTACCGGGCGGGTGCGTGGTTGGGCACGGCCGAGGCGTTCGCGGCGCTGGCGGTCCTCGGGGCCGGGCTCATGGCCGAGCGGTTCGCCTACAGCGGGAACTGGTGGCTGACGATCCTCAACGTGCTGGCCAGCGCCCTGCTGCCGTGGCTGGTCGGGCGCAACACCACCGCCAGGCGCGGTCACCTGGCCGACCTGGAGCGCCGCGAGGCCACCCGTCAGGCCGAGGAGCGCGAGGTGGTCCGCGCCGCCGTCACCCGGGAGCGCACCGCCATCGCCCGCGACCTGCACGACGTGATCTCCCACCACGTCAGCGCCATCAACGTCCACGCCGGGGCCGCCCGCCTCGCGTTGCGCGACCGCCCGGAGGACCGGCTCCGCGACTCCCTGACCGCTGTGGAGACCGCCAGCCGGTCCGCCATGGCCAGCCTCCGGACCCTGCTGGACCTGCTCCACCACGGCGATGACAGCGCGACCCAACCCGGGCTCGACGACCTGGACGACCTGGTGGACCTCATCCGCGCCGCCGGTCTGCCCACCCGCCTGGTGACCGCCGGTCCCGCCGTCGCCGTGCCCCGCTCGGTGGACATCGCGCTGTACCGGATCGTGCAGGAGGCCCTGACCAACGCCCTGCGCCACGGTGGTCGCCGTGAGGCCGTGGTCGAGCTGACCCGCACCACGACGAGCCTGCGGTTGACCGTCACCAACGACCTGGGCGCCGGTCGACCGGCCGACGTCGGGCACCGGGGTCTCGCCGGGATCCGCCACCGCGCCGCCCTGATCGGCGCTATCGTGGAGTGCGGCCCCAGCGGTCCACAGTGGATGGTCCGGGTCGACGTGCCGCTCGTCCTGGGGGAGTCCTGACATGTCGATCACCGTGCTGCTCGCCGACGACCACGCGATGTTCCGCTCCGGCCTGCGCGCGGTCCTGGACACGCAACCGGACCTGACCTGCGTCGCCGAGGCCGCCGACGGGGCCGCCGCCGTGGACCAGGCCCGCAGGCACGCCCCCGACGTCGCCGTCCTCGACGTCCGCATGCCCCGGATGGACGGCTTGGCCGCCACCGCCGCGATCGTCGCCAACGACCACACCAAGGTCCTCATCCTCACCACCTACGACCTCGACGAGTACGTCTACCGCGCCCTCCGCGCCGGTGCCAGCGGCTTCCTGCTCAAGAGCCTGCCCCCGGAGGAGATGATCTCCGCCATCCGCGTGGCGGCCCGGGGCGACGCCCTCATCGACCCCTCCGTCACCCGCCGCCTCGCCACCCGCTTCACCGACAGCATCCGCCCCACCGACGCCACCCACCCCCGCCTCACCACCCGCGAGCACGAGGTCCTCCTCCTGCTCGCCGAGGCCCTCAGCAACGCCGAGATCGCCGCCCGCCTCACCATCGGCGAGGAAACCGTCAAGACCCACGTCTCCCGAGTCCTCGCCAAACTCTCCCTCCGCGACCGAGTCCACGCCGTCGTCTACGCCTACTGCCACGGCCTCGTCCCCTAAGCCCCCACCCCAACCGGACCGCATCCCGGCCCACACCGCCAGAGCCCCCCTGCCCACGACCCCAGCCATCCACAACCCTCGAACTCATCCACAGCCCCAACTTTCACCGCCTCACCCCACCCACACTCCCCGGTAAGCTGTATATCGGGGGCTGCTCAGCACGGTTGATCTTGCGCCCCCGACCGCCACGCACCGCACCTCGCGCTCCACCAGCGAACCTGGCCGGCCTGGCCACCGTGCGAGGGCGTGAGTGGAGCCCCACTCACGCCCTTCAAGACCTCAACGCGGTCCCCTTACGTCCCGTTCGGCCCAGTGACCGGCCGCTGCAAACCCCCGCCCGGGCTTAACGGACGTCCGCTCAGACGCCATCGAGTCGCGCCTGGACACGGTCCGCCTCATCGTCGCGGCCCTGTTCGCGGTAGAGCCGTACCGCCGCCCGCCACACCTCATGCGCCGCGTCGACCTCCCCCAGCGCGGTGCGCGGCGGTAGTGCGTGATCGCGGCACCGGTGGCGCTCGGGCTCCTGGATCCCCCATCAGAGGGACCACGAATCCCCTCTTGCCGTGACGACCAACCGCCTCCTCGATCACTACCGTCACCCTGGTGGGGAAGGGGATCGCGGCTGCGCTGGTGCTGGTGTTGCTGCTTGTCGGCAGCCCGGCTCAGGCCGATGGGGCGCCCGTCGGCCAAGACACGGCGGTCGCGCAAACCCTTGGTGGGCGGGAGCTCACGGTCACCCTCCGCAGGACCGATGGCGCGCCTGCGCCCCTGCAGGTCGACGTGATCACCCACGTGGGTAGCCCGCCAGGCACTCTCCGCCTCGCCGCTACCCCAGCAGGCGAAAGCCCGACCAGCACCGCGACCATCAACCTCCGCACCGGCTCAACAACCGCATACCTGCGCGTCGACCGTTACGGCCCCTGGGAGTTGGAGCTGTCCGACGGCACTACCTCAGCCCGGATCCCCTTCGCGGTAGCGGAAAGAGTCAGCCCAGCATGGGAAAGGACCGTCTACGGCGGGTTCGTGGCCGCAGGCTTATTCCTCTTACTCTCCCTACTGCTAGCCACGAGAAGCAGCAAGCTAGCTCTTATCCCAGCCGCAGCACTGGTAGCCGCACTCGCGACAGCGACAACGGCAGCCTTGCTCTCCAGCACAATCCCGCCAAAGTCCACACAGGACAGGCCTCGCCCGCCCGTGAACCTGGCCGTAGAAGCCACCGCGACCGAGTTGGTGCTAACAGTCACAGACAGCGTCACCGGCAGACCGGTCGATGACCTACAAGTCCACCATGGCGCGTTGATCCACCTAGCGATAGTCAGCGCAAGAGGCACCCTGACGCACGTGCACCCGGTAAGAACCGCCCCAGGTGACTACCGAGTGCAGTTCGCCCCCACAGACCCAGGACGGCACACCATGGCGGCAGAGTTCACGCGCCTGGGCGGGGGACAGCAGCAGGTTCGCGCCCAAGTGGACATCGCGGGGGAGCAGCGACAACCCCCAACCCCCGCGAAGGGAACCGTCACCACCACGCCCTTGCGCGCGGGGGACCCGGCCACGCTCACCGTCGACTTCACCGGACCCGACGACCTCCAGCCCTGGCTGGGCATGCGCGGCCACCTCATCCTCACCGACGACACCCAGGCCGTCTGGGCGCACGTCCACGCCATGGCCACGACCGCCGCCGCCCAGCCGGACGAGACCGTCGCCGCCTACCCCGCCGAGGTCGGTTTCACCTTCACGTTCCCGCACCCCGGCCGCTACCGGGCCTGGTTCCAGGCCGAGCGCGGCTACGAGATCCTCACCATCGCCGCGACCTTCGACGTGGCGCCGTGACCCGCCGGGGCAAGGCCGCGCTGACCGTCGTCGTGGCGATCATCGCCGGACTCCTGGTCGCGTGGTGGACCACCGGTGACGACCCCGTCGACCTCCGAGCCGGGACCGCGACCTACGCCGTCCGCCTCCACCTCGTCGACCCCCGCGTCGGCGCCAACACCGTAGACATCGAGGTCGCCGACCGCGCCGGGTCGCCCGTCGACGCCGAGGTCACCGTCGAGCCGGTCATGGTCGACATGGGCCACGCGCTCACCCCGACCAAGGCGACCCCGACCCACCCCGGCCGGTACCGGGCCGAGCGCACCGACCTCCCCATGGCCGGACCGTGGGAGTTGACCGTGACCGTCCGCCGCGCCGACACCACCGAGCGCGCCGTGTTCTCGTTGATCATCTAGCCGCAGGGGAAGGACCATGGAGCGCACGAAGGTAAGAACCGCGACCACCACCGCCGTGGTCCTGCTGCTCGGCGCCCTGCTCACCCTCACCGGGTTGACCTGGGACGTGCAGTGGCACGAAGACGTCGGCCCCGACACCTTCTTCACCTTGCCCCACCTGTTCCTCTACGCCGGTAGCGCTGTCTCCGGCATCGCGAGCCTCACCGCCGTCCTCATGACCACCGCCGCCCGCCGCGCCGGTCACGCCCCTGACCCCACCGTCGGCGGCGTCCCGGTAGGCGTGTTCGGCCGCACGTTCACCGCGCCGCTCGGCTATCTAGTCGCGGGCAGCGGCGCGGCCCTGTTCCTGCTCTATGGGCTGTGGGATCAGTGGTGGCACGGCATCTACGGCTTCGACGCGGTCATCGACTCCCCGCCGCACGTCGGCCTGCTGCTGTCGATCGCGATGACCCTCGTCGGCTCCGTCGTCGTCTTCGGTGCCGCCCGCGACCAGCCCTGGGGCCGGACCGGGGTGTTCGTCTCGCTCGCCGTGCTGGCCGGGTTCAGCACGATCATCGCCGTCGCGTTCCAGGACGTCTCGGACACGGTCGACTCGATGCACGTCGCGATGGCGTTCCTCGTGCTGCTCACCCTGTTCACCGGTGCCGGATTCGTCCGTAAAGGCGGAATCGCCGTCGCGATCGGCCTGGCTCTGGTCCAGGCCCTTTCCTGGTGGTTCTCACCGTGGGCCACACGCCTCTATGCGGACTCCGTCGGCCTCCCGATGCGCGACTACATCTCGGGCGTTCCGACTATGCCCGCCCTGATGCCGATGACGTTGATTATCGTCGCATTACTGACCTATCCCGTTATCGGACTCGCCGCCCGTTGGGCCCCACTTGTCGCGGGAGCACTAGCGGGCGCGTTGGTCGTCACCGCCCAGGCGTTCCAGGACGGCGTCGTCTACGACGTCCCCGCCCCCGCGGTCGGCGACCTGCTCCCCACGATCCTCGCCGCCGCCGTCCTCGGGCTCCTCGCCGGACACCTCGGCGCGCGGTTCGGTCAGATGCTCCGCCTCGCCGCAGGCGACCGACCGGAAGGGGTGTGACCGTGCGCCGCGTCGTCACTGTCCTCGTCACCACCGCCGCCCTGCTCGCGGTGACCGCGCCCGTGGCAGGTGCCTACGAGCCGGTCGAGATCGTGCACACCGAGAAGGTCCAGGCCGGGCCGTACCCGATCGTCATCGGGTTCAGCACGTGGCCGGTGCGGGCGATGCAGTCCCTGGACTTCACCTTCGCCGTGGACGGCGGGGTGGACGGCAAGACCGGCGTCCTCGCCATCACCGCCCCCGGCGACAGTTGGCGCGAGCCGCTCGCCCGCCACCCCCGCAAGCGCGACGTCTGGGGCCTGGACGTGCGGGCCATGCAGCGCCCGGGCGACTACACCCTGACGTTCCGGGTGGACGGCCCGCTGGGTCACGGCGAGGGCGCCCTCACCCCGCTGCGCGTCCTCGACCAGCCCGGCCCGCCGATGGCCCTCAGTTGGGGGATCAGCACGCTGCCGCTGCTCGGTCTCATCGCGTTCCTCGCCATCGCCTGGCGCCGTACCCGCCGGAGGCTGTCCGTGCCTACCCCGTCCAGGTAGGACAGCCTGGCCACGGCATGATTGACCGCCATGGCCACCCTGCCCGACGCCTTGGACGCCGAGGTCGCGCGCTACCCGACCAAGCGGCTCGCGGACTCGGCGCAGGCTCTTATCCACCGCTACCGCACCGGCGTAGACCCGTCCACGCTCGTGCTCGACGCCGAGGTCACCGCCGCTGCTTACGCTGCCTACCGGATGCCCGCGACCCACGCCGCCGTCACGGCAGCGCTAACCGAGGTCGCCGCGCTCGCTCCCGACTTCGCCCCTAGCGCGCTGGTCGACATCGGTGGCGGCACCGGCGCGGCGGTGTGGGCGGCGGCGAGGGTGTGGCCGTCGCTGACCGAGGTCACCGTGCTCGACCAGTCCACCCAGGCGATGGCGCTGGGCAGGCGGCTGGCCGAGCGCGCCGACGAGCAGGCCGTGCGCCAGGTCCGGTGGCAGCGCGCCGCCCTCGGCGACACCCGGCTACCGCCCGCCGACGTCGCCACCTTGTCCTATGTGCTCAGCGAGCTCACCGACAGCGCGCGCGCCGACACCGTCCGCGCGATGACGACCGCGACCCTGGCCGTGGTCATCGAACCCGGCACGCCCGCGGGGTACGAGCGGATCATGGCCGCGCGCGACGAGCTCATCGCGGCGGGGATGCGCATCGTCGCCCCCTGTCCCCACAGCACCACCTGCCCCATCCCGCGTGGACAGGACTGGTGCCACTTCGCCGCGCGCCTCGGCCGCAGCCCCCTGCACCAACGCCTGAAGACGGCCGTCCTCAACTTCGAGGACGAGAAGTTCTCTTACGTCGCCGCCACCCGCGAGCCGTGGCCCGCCGCGCCCGCCCGGGTCCTCCGGCACCCTCTTAAGCGCAAGGGCCTGGTGTCGTTGCGGCTGTGTGGACCCGAGGGGCTGGCCGACACCATCGTCAGCAAGCGCGACCCCGCCGCGTACCGGTCCGCCCGCGACGTCGCCTGGGGCGACCCCTGGGACGCCGGGACCCCGTGACGCCCGGTGAGACCCGGCGCACCCACCGTGCCGGACGCCGGACTTGAGGGTTGTTGGGAAAATTCGCACGGAGGTGGCGTCATGCCCGCCCCGGCTGGGCGTCCCACCGGCATGCGGACGCCCAAGACGCCCCACGACGGGCGGCTCGTGATCCCCGACCCCCGTGGTGACGCGGTGGGCCCGATGGCCGTGCTGACCCCGTTGCAGCTCAAGATCCTGCACCTGCGGGTGGTCGACGGCGACAGCGCCGAGCAGGTGGCCATCAAGCTCGACATGTCGCCGTCCGCGGTGCGCATGACCCAGCACCGCGCGCTGCAGCGCCTGCGCGAGCAGCTGCGCGCCGCCGGGGAGACCACCTGACCGGGTGGATCTTGTTCCGTCCCGCTCGGTGGCCTGCCTAGCGTGACCGCATGACCGCTTCGAAGATCCACCGACTGCACTGGCAGACCATCGACACCTACGACTGGGAAGCCATGCGCGCCCGGTACCACCCCGAGTACGTCTACACCGACGTCACCGGCACCCGGTTCGCCGACACCGACCAGCCGGTCGAGGTCATGCGGACCCTGCACGCCGCGTTCCCCGACGTCGTGTTCACCTACCGCGACTTCCACGAGAGCCTCGACGGCGGCACGTCCTTCGTCGAGGTCCGCTGCGCCGGTACCCACCTCGGCCCGCTCGGTCCGCTGCCCGCGACCGGCCGCCGGGTGATCAGCTACGCCTGCCACGTCGTCGAGGCCCGCGACGGGTTCATCCACCGCGAGCGCGACTACTTCGACATGGCCGCCATCCACCGCCAGATCACCGGTGATCTCGTGCTGCCCGAAGCGGACTGACCCACCAGGTACCTATTGCGTTGAACCGGTCCCCACCGTTCCCGGTCGTTTGTGCCAAAACTGTGAAACTCCCATTTCCGGTATGCTTCGCGCTGCCCGATCTGTCCCCGGCGCCCCGCCCTGGTCCGCGCGGTTGAATCGGACTCTGCGCCATTTGGGGCATCACGCCGTATTATAGCTGAATGTGATGGCCGGAATGGCTCTTGTAATCATGTCGTGATATCTGCATGGGTGCCCCTCCTCTACTGTTTCGCCTGGACTTCACCTGGAGTCGTCCCCACCGATACAGGAGGAATTGAGTGCGCCGAAGATTGGTCGTCGCGATCGCCGCGGCGACGGTGGTCGGGACCGGGGCGGTGGTGGTCAACGGTGCCGCCGACGCGGCCCCCGCACCCACCCAACAGGCTCCCCAGGCCGCCGCGGACCACGCAGACGAGGTGGTCTCCCCGCTCGAGGAGAAGCGCCGCGCGCTGCGCCAGGAGGGCCTGGCCAAGGTCCTCTCCGGTGAGGCGAGCGCCGAGAAGCGCGGTGCGAGCACCGTGGTCAAGGTCGGCACCGCCGCCTCGGCCAAGAACAAGAGCACCGGCAAGAAGGGCGTCGACCAGTACGTCGAGTTGGCGCGGGAGAAGACCGACAAGATCTTCGTGGTGCTCGCCGAGTTCGGCGACGAGCGCCACCCGGACTTCCCCGACAAGGACACCAACCCCAACGTGCCCGGCCCGGCCCGCTACGACGGCCCCCGGCACAACCAGATCGCCAAGCCCAACCGGGCCGTCGACAACAAGACGATCTGGCAGGCGGACTACTCGAAGAAGCACTTCGAGGACATGTACTTCGCCAAGGGCGCGAACACCGAGTCGCTGAAGACCTTCTACGAGAAGGCCTCCTCCGGCCGGTACTCCGTCGAGGGCCAGGTCACCGACTGGGTCAAGGTCAAGTACAACGAGGCCCGGTACGGCCGTTCCGACGGCTACCCCTGCCCCGGCCGCATCTGCGGCAACTCCTGGTACCTGGTCTCCGACGCGCTGCAGCAGTGGGTCACCGACCGCAAGGCCGCCGGTGCCACCGACGCCTCGATCAAGGCCGACCTGGCGTCGTACGACACCTGGGACCGCTACGACTTCGACGGTGACGGCGACTTCAACGAGCCCGACGGCTACCTGGACCACTTCCAGATCGTGCACGCCGGTGGCGACCAGTCCGACGCCGATCCCGCACAGGGTGAGGACGCCATCTGGGCGCACCGCTGGTACGCGTTCTCCAGCAACACCACCGGCCCGGTCAACAACAAGCTCGGCGGTGTGCAGATCGGCACCACCGGCCTGTGGGTCGGCGACTACACCATGCAGCCCGAGAACGGCGGCCTCGGCGTGTTCGCGCACGAGTACGGCCACGACCTCGGTCTGCCGGACCACTACGACACCGTTGGCCCGGGCGGCGCCCAGGAGAACGGCATCAACTGGTGGTCGCTGATGGGTCAGAGCCGGGTGTCCAACGCCAACGAGGCGATCGGCTACCGGGCCAACGACTTCTCGGCGTGGGACAAGCTGCAGCTGGGTTGGCTGGACTACGAGACCGTCGTGGCCGGTCAGGACAAGAAGATCGACCTCGGTCCCGGTGCGTACAACACCGACAAGGCCCAGGGCGTCGTCGTGGTCCTGCCCGACAAGCAGGTCTCGACCAGCTACGGCACGCCGTTCGCGGGGTCGAAGATGTGGTGGAGCAGCAAGGGCGACAACCTGTCGAACTCGCTGACCCGCTCGGTGAACCTCACCGGCAAGACCTCCGCCGAGCTCAAGCTCAAGGCGCGCTACGACATCGAGGACTGCGACTGCGACTTCCTGTTCGTGGAAGCGTCCACCGACGGTGGCGCCAACTGGACCGCGCTCGACGGTGTCGCCAACGGCAAGCCCTTCACCCGGGACGCCGTGGGCACCCCGGCGATCACCAACACCACGAACAACGCGTGGGTTGACGTCGCTGTGCCGCTGACCTCGCTGGCGGGCAAGGACGCCCAGATCCGACTGCGCTACCGCACCGACGGCGGCGTGGCCCTGGACGGCTTCTTCGCCGACGAGATCTCCGTGGTCGCCGACGGCGCGCCGCTGTTCACCGATGGTGCCGAGGCTGGCAACAACGGCTGGACCCCGGCCGGTTTCCGCATCACCACCGGTACGGAGACCGCGAACTACGACCACTTCTACGTGGCCAGCAACCGGACCTACGTCGGGTACGACAAGTACCTGCAGCCCGGCCCGTACGACTACGGCGACCCGAGCCGCCCCAACTGGGCGACCCGCTTCCCGTACCAGGACGGCCTGCTGGTGACCTACTGGGACACCTCCCAGCCGGACAACAACGCCTCCGTCCACCCGGGCGAGGGCCTGCTGTCGGTGGTCGACGCGCACCCGGAGCCCATCTACAACCTGCAGGGCCAGGCGTGGCGGCCCCGCGTGGCGGGCTACGACGCGCCGTTCTCGCTGCAGAAGTCGGACTCGTTCACCCTGTTCGCGGGTGGTCGGGCCAGCTACATCCGCGGTACGGACGCCCAGCCGCTGTTCGACGACACCAAGTCCTACTTCAACGCCGCCCAGCCGACCGCGGGCGTCAAGCTCCCCGCCGCCGGTGTGAGCATCAAGGTGCTGAAGCAGGAGGGCACGTCGCTGCAGATCCGGGTGTTCCCGAGCAAGAAGAAGTAGCACCTCCCGGTAGCTCTGGCGGGGCATGCCATTGCGCCGCATAGGGAGTAAGAGGGCCGGTGGTGGGGTTAGCCCCACCACCGGCCCTCGTGCTTACCGGATGGTCTGGTGATCACGGCGCTCCTAGCGTCAACCGCATGATCCGCACGAAGTGGGCGCTCCCGGTAGCCGCTCTCATCACCGTGTTTCTGATCTTCTCCCTGCCGCCGTACCTGACGTTCGACCCCGCCCTCTCTCGTGTGCCTGCCGGGTTCGCTTTCCACTACCCGGCGTTGTTGGTGCACATCACCTTCGGCGCGGTGGCGATGGTGGCGGGGTTTCTCCAGGTGTGGCCCTGGTTCCGTCAGCACTACCGGCACCTGCACGCCGTTGTCGGCCGGGTGTACGTGTTCGGGGGAGTGCTCCCAGCGGGGATCGCGGGTCTAGTCGTAGGAGTCACTTCACCGTTCGGTCCGGTCGCCCGGGTCAGCCACGTGCTCCTGGCCTCGCTGTGGCTGACGTCGACGATCATGGGCTACCGACGCGCGCGGGCCAGGGACTTCCAGGCGCACCGCACGTGGATGGTCCGCAGCTACGTGCTCACGCTCTCGACGATCACCAACCGGTTCTGGGGCCCACTGGTCGCCATCGCTCTTACGCCGGACCTCGACTCTACGTTCGGTGGCAGCGAGGTAGCCCTGACTCAGTCGATCGCGGGGATCACGTCCTGGCTGGGCTGGACCGTGCCACTGCTGGTACTTGAGTGGATTGCCCACCGCCCCCGCCGAGGTTCCGCTGTCGAGTGAGCCACGGTTCTCCGCTTCGGATCTGGTAGCCCGCCTGGCCTACGACGCATACCGAAGGCCATGACTGTTGTCACATATCAAATCCGGCCCCCGGCGTAACTGCTGCGGCAGCCGGGTGACTGTCGTGGACAGCCTGCCGGGGTCTACCTAGAGTTTGTCACGTTCTCGCATGTCAGTGAGGAAATATCCATCTATCGCAGGGAGTGGTTCCATGCGTTCGGGTGTCCTGAAGATGCTCGCCGTGGCTGGCGCGGTCGCCACGGGTCTTGCCCTCGTCCCCGCCACCAGTTCGGCCGCCGGTTCGGGCGGCACCACCGCAATGGCTAGCCAGGGCCACGTCAACTCCAATGTCGACTTCACCTGGCTGTACATCGGCCCTACCGGCGATTCCCACTACAACGTCAAACTGGGCGCCTGCACCAACTTCTGGTACGACGCCGTCGACAACGGTCGCTACCACGACATCTCCCACGGAGGTTGGGTCTCGACCGACAAAGCTGGTCCTGGTTGGTGCTGATCGCGGAAACCTAGGCGGCTGGCACCAGGGTTGACTCGCGGAGGGCGCGCAGCGCGTAGTGCAGCCGGGACTTGACCGTGCCGACGGGGACCTGGAGCGTCACGGCGGCCGCCGCCGCGGTGCGGTCGGCGAAGTACACCTCGACCACGGTCTTGCGGTGGGGCTCGGGCAAGGAGTCCAGGGCAGCGTCAACCATCAGCCGGTTGATGACCTCGTCGGTGCGCGCGGGGGCGCTGGTCATGTCGACCTCCGGTAGCTCCACCTCAGACGGTCGCGCCGCCCGGCCCCGGTACTGGTCGACCGCGATGTTGTGCGCTACGCGAGTGAGCCACGCGCGCACGGAACCGCGGTCCTCGGTGAGTTTGTCCTGGTGCCGCCACGCCCGGATCCAGGTTTCCTGCACGACGTCCTCGGCGCGGTGGGGGCACCCGGTCACGCGACGCGCGTAGGCGAGCAGGGCGGTGCGGTGGGCGGCGACGATGCTGTCGAAAGTGGTCATCTCGGCTCTCCTCGTGTCGCGGTTCTCCCTCTGACACAAGGCTTCCGGTTACTACCCGGTCACTCTCTGGGCCAATCCCCCCAACCGAGGGGGCCACCCCTCAACCTCGCGGAGGTACACCTCCCCCAGTCAGGTGGGGATATCCCTACCCCTACGGCCTAGGGGTGCCGCGGCCCGCCAGCCGCGACGACGGGCGCGGGTCACCACGGCCGCCGTTCCAGCTGCGACAACAGCCGCTCCCGCGAGTACCGCGACGAACCACATCGCCGCGCGGGCCGGTCCCGTGTCCTCCGCGGCTGGTAGGACCATCGAGATGTGTTCACGGGACGCGGGCGGTTTGGTCTGTCCGGTCAGGAGAGTGCTCACCGCCGCCACTGGGTCGACGATCCCGTAGCCCACAACGGGATGCGGCACCTGCCCCGACGGCCGGTCCGCCGTGGCCACCAGCCGCTTCGTCACCTCTATGGCGGGTAGCTCCGGGTACTGCTCCCACACCAGCGCCGCACTGGCCGCGACGAACGCCACCGCCAGCTCCGGGCCCGAGGCCAGCCGGTGGCCCAACCCCGCCGGTCCGATCCCGACGAGCTGCTCGGCGGGCGCCGCCACCGTCGGCTGCGCCCCCAGCAGCGACGACTTCGGCGGCCCGTCCGGTCCGACCGGCGCGACCGCGACCACCCCGTCCGCCGACGCCGGGTACGCCCGCTGCTTGGCCTGGCGCACCGCCGCCGGGGCGATCACCAGCACGTCGCGGGACCGGGCCAGCTCCACCGCCGCCTGCAACTCCGGGGCGTCCACGGTGTTCACCACCCCGATCGCGACGATCCGCGCCCCGCTGTCCACCGCCGCCCGCACGCCCGCCGCGAGCACGACCGGGTCGACCCGCGCCGGGTCGTTGGTCACCCGCACCGGCACGATCTGCGCGGCGGGCGCGATCCCCGCGAACGCCGTCTTCTCCATCGGCCGCGACGCGATCAGCCCGGCTAGGAACGTCCCGTGCCCCGCGCAGTCGGTGTTGGCGGTTCCACCTGAGACGTCGACGCCCTCTGACACCGCACCTGCCAAGGTAGGGGCCTCGGCACTGACACCCGTGTCCACTACCGCGATCCGCACCGCGCCTTTCGTCATCGGCCACACCCGCGCGGGGGAGAGCCGCTGCTGCGCCCACGGCTCCGGTTGTGCCACCGTCGCCTCCGGCGGCGCGCACTGCCCCGCCTGTTGCGCGTAAGCGGGCACTGGTAGGGCCAACAGCACACCGGTCACCGCGACCACCGCCGCGGCCCTCATTCCGGCGCCTCCGTCCACCCGATCTGCAGCGACGTGACGTCGCGTCGGGTGACCAGCACTGCGCGGCCGGGCGGGAGCTGCCGACCCCGCTGGCCGTTGAGCAGCGGCATCTCGTTGGGCGGCACCGACAGCACCAGGTCCGGCGTGTTGGACTCCTGCAACCGCCGCACCACAGCGTCCATCGACATCCGGCCCGACCCGGCGGCCGCGCGGGCCAGCACCACGTGCAGGCCGATGTCCCCGGCTTGCGGCAGCAGCTCCACCAGCGAGTCGAGCGGACCGCCCGCGCCGCTGTGCATCAGGTCGTAGTCGTCGACGATGACGAAGTACTCCGGTCCGGTCCACCAGTCCCGGTCTCGCAACCGGCTCGGCGTGATGTCCGCGCCGGGCACGCGGGTCTTCAGGTCAGCGGCAAGAGGACGGATCAGCTCCGCAGCGGGACCGGACGACACCGCCACCCCGTGCCTATAGGACTCCGGGATCGACTCCAGCAAACCACGACGCGAGTCAAGCAACACGATTCGCGCGTCCTCCGGCCCGTAGGCCTTCGGGATGGCCTGCGCGATGAGCCGCAATACCGCCGTCTTACCGCTACCGGTGTCACCCAGCACTGTCAGGTGCGGACGGGCCAAGAAGTCGTGCCACACCGGCTTGAGGTCCAGCTCGCCGGAGCCCAGCGCGACCCGCATCCGCCCCTCGGGCTCGGGCAGTTCTTCGGCGGGCAGCACCGCGGGCAGCGTCCGCACCCGGGGCGCGCTGACCCCGGGCCAGCACTCCGCCACCGAGCGGGCCAGTTCCCGAGTCGCCTCCGCGAGACCCTCCGCCGACGCCTCGCCGTCCGCGCGCGGCACGGCACCGAGGAAGTGCAGCTTGTCCTGGGTCAGGCCGCGACCGGGCAGCCGGGGCACCTGGCCCGCCTTGCGCATGTCGATCACCGAGTCGATCGCGTCGCCCAGCCGCAGCTCCAGCCGGGTGCCCAGCTGGTCGCGCAGCGCGCTGTGCACGTCGGACCACCGGCCAGCGGTGATCACCAGGTGCACGCCGTAGGCGAGACCGCGCACCGTCATCTGCCGGATGGTCTGGTCGTGCTGCTCGAAGTCCGCGCGCAGCGACCCCCACCCGTCGACCACCAGGAACACGTCGCCGTGCGGGTCGTCGGCGAACTCGCCCGCCGCGCGGCGCTCCCGGTAGGCGGCCATGCTCTCGATGCCGTGCTCCGCGAACAGCTTCTCCCGCTCGGAGAGGATCCCCTTGACCTCCGCGATGGTGCGACCGACCCGCTCGGGCTGCAACCGCCCGCAGACCCCACCGACGTGCGGCAGGCTCTCCAGCACCGACAACGTGCCGCCACCGAAGTCCAGGCAGTAGAACTGCACCTCCGCGGGCGTGTGCGTCATCGCCAACGCGGTGATCATGGTGCGCAGCAGCGTGCTCTTACCGGACTGGGTGCCGCCCGCGATGCCGACGTGCCCACCGGAGCCGGACAGGTCCACCATGTGCAGGTCGCGTACCTGCTCGAACGGCTTGTCCACAACACCGACCGGGATCTTCAACCCGCCACGGCCAGGCCAATCGGCCGGAGTCAGACCTAACGTCGGGTGCGGCACCAACGGCGGCAAGAGCTGGTCGAGCGGCGGCGGGCTGTCCAACGGCGGTAGCCATACCTGGTGCGCGGGCGGTCCCTGGCCCAGCAGCTTCTCCACCGCTACGTCCAACACCGTGTCCACGTGCTCGTCCGAGACCGGAGCCGCTACGACCTCCGCGACCTCGGCGGCGGTGGGCAACCGGCCTGCCCCGAACGCGACGACCTGCCTGCGAACCTCCTCTTGCCGCTGTTCCTTGGTGCGCCTCTGGTACCGACCGGACACGTACGCGGCCTTGAACCGCACCAGGGTCGCGACGTCACTGCGCAGGTAGCCGTTACCGGGCGCGCTGGGCAGCTGGTACGCGTCCGGCACACCGATCACGGACCGGCTCTCCATCGCGGAGAACGTGCGCAGGCCGATCCGGTACGACAGGTGGCTCTCCAGCTTGTGCATGCGGCCGTCGTCGATGCGCTGCGAGGCCAGCAGCAGGTGCACGCCGAGCGACCGGCCGAGGCGGCCGATCATCACGAACAGCTCGGCGAAGTCCGGGTTGGCCGCCAGCAGCTCGCTGAACTCGTCGACGATGAGGAACAGCGTCGGCAGCGGGTCCAGCGGCGCCCCCGCCTGCCTGGCCCGCTCGTAGTCCAGCAGCGAGCTGAAGTTGCCCGCCGCCCGCAGGTGCTCCTGGCGGCGCACCATCTCGCCGTGCAGCGAGTCCTGCATGCGGGTCACCAGCGGCGCCTCGTCGGCGAGGTTGGTGATCACCGCCGAGGTGTGCGGCAGCCGGTCGAGCCCGAGGAAGGTCGCGCCGCCCTTGAAGTCCACCAGCACGAAGTTGAGGATCTCCGACGAGTGCGTCATCGCCAGGCCCAGCACCAGGGTGCGCAGCAGCTCGGACTTGCCGGAGCCGGTCGCGCCGATCAGCAGCCCGTGCGGGCCCATGCCGCCCTGCGCGGACTCCTTGATGTCCAGGTCGACCGACGAGCCGTCCTCGGCGATGCCCAGCGGGATGCGGAACCGCTCGCTGCCCATCCCGGTGCGCCACAGCGACTTCGGGTCCAGCGCGTCGAGGTCGGCCACCCCGAGCAGCCGG
Source organism: Actinokineospora globicatena (assembly GCF_024171945.1). Lineage (GTDB taxonomy): Bacteria > Actinomycetota > Actinomycetes > Mycobacteriales > Pseudonocardiaceae > Actinokineospora > Actinokineospora globicatena. The sequence goes on along the minus strand of NZ_JAMTCR010000007.1, from coordinate 231,690 downwards.
GGCAGGTCGAAGTCGGCGACCATCGGCTCGGCGACGTCACCGGTGGAGTTGATCCGGTACGGCGAGATCACCCTGGCCAGCGCGCCCACCCTCGGCACGCTCACCGTGTCCGGGCGGCCGAGCCGGGTGCGCACCTGCTGGCCGGTCCGGTCGGTCCGCACCGTGTGCAGGTCCGTCGGGGAGACCTCCAGCCGCAGCCGCGACCGACCGGCGGACCCGTCGAGCGCGCCGGACAGGTCGAGCACCACGGCGTTGCGGTACCCGGCGGCGGCCAGCCGCGACTCGGCGGGGACGTCGACCCCGTCGAGCACCACGACCACGTACGGCTCCTCGCGGCTGGGGGTCGCCGCGGCCTCGAACCGGGCCCGGTCGTCGAGCTCGGCGGCCAGCAGCTCGGTCAGCGCGTCGACCCCGTCGGCCAGCAGCCGCACCTGGCCCGCGCCGTCCTGCTCGACCGGGTGCTGCGCGTGCGGCAGCCACTTCACCCAGTCCCACTCCGGCAGCCGGTCCGGGCTCGCGCACACCGCGACCCGCAGGTCCTCGGGGGAGTGGAACGTGACCAGCTGCGCGAGCAGGGCGCGCACCGTTCCGCGCGTGGTGTCCTCGTCGCCGGAGAACCGCACTTGCGCGAAACCGCGTAAGAACAGCGCTGTCGGCTGGTCGGCGAGGGTGGTGTAAGCGTTGATGAACCGCCGCAGCGCGCGCGCCGAGAGCGGCTCCAAGTCGGCTACCGGCTTGGTGTTGAGCGGGTTCATCGCCATCGCCAGCCGCTGCGGACCGACCCCGATGCGGACCTCGGCGAAGTCCGCGTGCGCGGCGCGGCGCTCCCACAGCCTGCTCGTCATCGCCACCGACCACAGCGCGGCGGGCTCCGGGTGCCGCCAGCCCAACGCGGTGCGCTGCTGGTCGGCGACCGCGCGGATCTGCGCGCGCGTACCGGACAGGTAGCGCAGGTAGTCCCGCCGCTCGCCGCGCAGCCGCTGCCTGCGGTCGGCGCCACCCCGGCCCATCTGGCCGAAGACCATCATGACGCCCATCAGGCCCATCATCCCGGCCATCATCAGCGCCATCTGCGGGTTCTGCGGGCCCATGAAGAACAACATGGCCGCGCCGCCGCCGATGGTCATCGGCAGGTACATGAGCATCCCGCCCATGCCGCCGCCGATCGTCTCGGGCAGCACCGGCGGCTCCTGCAGGGACAACTCGCCGCCCGGCATCTCTGGTGGCTTCTCCCTGGCCTGCCTGCGAAACAGCGTGGTACTCATCCGGCGACTCCTGACACTCACGGCTGCTGCCCGTCACCGCCTACACGCGCGGGTGGGTCGGGGGAGTTCACGCGACTTTCCCGCTACGCCGCCGCGTAACCCGAAGTTCACCGAACCCGGCTGAACCCTCGCCGGTACCCCGGCCGTGTCCTGGGCATGGCCACCACCGCAGCCGCGGGTTCCGGCGAGATGTGCAGGCTGACCATTTGCGGGCCTGCCTCCCGGGTCGAACTCGCCGTCCCAGCCCACGTCCCGCTCGCCGACCTGATGCCGACGGTGCTCGGCCACCTCGACCCCGCGCTGGCCACCACCGGCCTCGCGCACGGGGGCTGGGTGCTGCAGCGCCTCGGCGAGCCGCCGCTCGACGAGGACCACGGCACCGCCGCCCTCGGTCTCTACGACGGCGATCTGCTGCACCTGCGGCCGCGGGACGCGCTGCTGCCGCTGGTCGACTTCGACGACCTGGTCGACGGCATCCACACCGGACTGTCGGCCCGGGAGGACAAGTGGCGGCCCGCGTTGACCAGGCGGGTGCTGGTGATCCTGATGGGGTTGGTCGCCGCCGCGACGGTGTTCGCCGCGGGCTCCAACGCCATCTTCGCCGGTGCCGTCGCCGTGGTGCTCTTGGGTGGCGCTGCCGCCGCGAGTCGTGCGCTGGGTGACCGCTCTGCCGCGTTGGCCCTAGCCGCGCTCGGTACGACTTCCGCCGCGTTGGCGGGGTTGGCCATCCCGGCCGGTACGCACCCACTGGGCAGTCTGTTCACCGGGCCGGGTGTGCTGGCGGGAGCTGCCGCCGCAACCGTAGCCGCCGTCGTCGCCCGTATCGCGGTGGGTGGAGCTGACGCACCGTTCACGGCGGTAGGCCTAGCAACGCTTCTTGCCACTATCGGCGGTGGATTCTCGACAGCGACAGGGTTCGGTAGCGCTGCCGCGGCGGCGGTGACACTGGTTCTCGCTCTAGCACTGGTCAGGGCCGCGCCGCTCGCATCAGCGAGGTTGGCCGGTCTGGCTGTCGACCAGGTACCGACGAGCGCGGTCGAGTTCCAGCAAGACCTCGACCCACAGCCCAGCGCACGAGTCCTCGATAGCGCTAACCGCGCGAACGCTTACCTGACATCGTTTTTCCTCGCGCTGGGTGCTGTGGCCGGTGTGTCCCTGGTGATCCTCGCGTTCACCAGCAAGTGGGACGCGAAGACCCTCACCGCCGTGGCCGCGATCATGATGCTGCTGCACGCCAGGGAACTGTCGGCGACACTCCATCGGGTGGCATCGCTGGCGCCCGCCGTCGCAGGCCTCTTCGCCCTGCTCATCTCTGGTACAACGGATGTGGGGCAAGCGTTCCGGCCCATCGTCCTCGGTGGACTGGTGGTCGCGACGGGCCTGGTGCTGGCCGCCGCGCACGTCATCCCGGAACGCAAACTGGTCCCGCGCTGGGGCCGCTGGGGCGATCTCCTGCACTGGGCAACGGCGCTCGCGGTCATCCCGCTGGCGCTGTCGGTCGCGGGTGTCTACACCGCGGTCATGTCCGCCTGGTCCTAGTGAACCTTCCCGTGAACCTTCCACCCCGTCCCACCCGTGTACCCACTGACACCGGCTGCTAGCGAGAAACCGAGCGGAGGCAAGACATGTACAGCAGGCGCGACCAGGTGCAGGCCCACTCGTTCCTCGTCGGCAGGCTGGTGAGCGCGGTCCTGCGGGTCGACCCCGACGCGCTGGACCGGCCGCTGCGCCGCAGCGTCGTCGGCCTCTTCGGCGGCACCGCGGTCGCCGGGCTGGTGCTGGTCGTGCTCCTGGTGATCGGCCTGCTCTCCCCGGGCGGCGGTGACGCCTGGCGGGAGCCGGGCGCGCTCATCGTGGCCGAGGACACCGGCAGCCGCTACGTCATGGTCGAGGGCAGGCTCCGCCCGGTCCTCAACTACGCCTCGGCCCGGTTGCTGCTCGGCGCCGCCCCCAAGGTCGCCACCGTCGACTCCGCCGACCTCGCCGGGATGCCGCAGGGCGGCCCGGTCGGGATCATGGGCGCGCCGGACACGCTGCCCGCCGCCGGTGGCGCGCCCCGGGCCTGGACCGTCTGCTCGATGTCCACACCGGACGGACCGGCGGTGGCCCTCGCGCTCACCGCGGACGGCCGCCAGGTCCCGGTCGCCGACGGCGCGCTGCTCGTGCGCACCCCCAACGGGTCCACGTACCTGGTCTGGCGGGAGCGCCGGATGCGGATCGCCGAGAACTGGGTCCCCACCGCGCTCGGGCTCAACCCCAGCACCGCGGTGCGGGTCACCGAGTCCTGGCTCAACGCGCTGCCCGCGGGCCCGGACCTGGGCTCGCCCAAGGTCCAGCGCGGCGGCGACGGCCCGGTGATCGCCGGTAGGCCCACCACCATCGGACTGCTCATCCAGGTCCCCGAAGCCGTTGTGGGGGACCGCTTCTACCTCGTGCAGCCGGGGGGCCTGCTCCCCGTCAGCGCTACCGTCGCCGCTCTGCTGGTGGCCGACCCGGCCGCGGTGGAACCACCGCGCCAGGTGACCGGCTCCGCGCTGGCCGCGTCGACCATGCTCCCCGCCCTCGACTGGCAGGGCGCCCTGCCGCCCGAGCCGCCCACGCAGCTGGAGCTCGGGGACGGCGCGCCGTGCGTGCGGTGGGCGGGGGACAAGGCCGAGGTCGTGGTCGGCCCCAAGGTCGGTGGCAACCCCGATCCCGCCGTGCAGGGCGCGGTCCGCGACAACCGCACCGCCGACCGCGTGCTCGTCGCGCCCGGCGCCGGGTTGCTCGTGCGGACCCGCCCGGCCCCCGGCGTCCCTGGCGCGGGCCTGTACCTCGTCACCGACGCAGGCACCAAGTTCCCCGTCGCGAGCGGTGACGCCGCCGCCGCGCTGGGCCAACCCGCCGACAGCGCCGCGCAGGTCCCCGCGGACCTCATCGCGCTGCTGCCGACCGGGCCCGTGCTCGACAAGATCGCCTGACACCCCAAGGAGACACGAAGATGGCCAACCGCTACGGCTACGACGACGCCACCCTGCAGGGCATCATCACCGCCACCGAGACCAGCCTGCAGAACATGGGCACCCTCAACCAGAACGTCATGGGCATCCAGGCGATGCTGCCCTCGGTCAACAACTCGACCTCGGGCATGAAGCTCGCCGCCGCCATCGGCGACTGGACCGGCGACTTCAACGTCGTCAAGACCCAGCTCGAGGCGCTCAACGGCAAGGCGACCGCGCTGCTGCAGACCAACCGCACCGCCGACACCGACGCCGACTCGGCCTCCAACGGCGCCGCCTGACCCACCCCGCTCGGCCCCCTTCTCGCCCCAGCCCCGCCCTCGGAAAGGACACCACCATGACCGCCTTCGACATCGACCACGACGGCTACCTCGAGCTCAACGAGCAGCTCTACATGTACGTCCGCCAGCTCGGCGACATCCTCACCAACCTCAACGCCTCGCTCAAGAACATCGAGGTCGCCACCCAGGGCAAGGCGACGCCGCTGTGGCAGGAGGCCCAGCACCAGTGGACGATCACCTACACCGACATGGAGACCAAGCTGAACTCCCAGTCGCTGTCGTCGATCAACGTGCACGAGATCTTCTCCGAGGGTGACAGCCGCGGCCAGGGCATCATGCTGGGCTGATCCCCGCACCGCACTCCGGTCCCGCCCGCTCGTCCGAGCACGGTGCGGACCGGGCCAGGTCCCCGCGGCGGCGCCACGGTCCACTCGCTCCACAGTGGACCCGTGGCGCCCCGCCCCCCGAACACCCCCACCGCACGAGGAGAACCCGATCATGGCCAACATCACCTTCGACGAGGAGCGCTACAACCAGCTGATCCGCGTCCTCGACGACATGGAGGACGCGCTGCGGCTGTCCACCGACTCCGACACCATGCCGCTCGACTCCGACTTCACCGTCCAGCCCGGCACCCAGAAGTGGCAGACCGCCATCACCCTGGTCACCAAGGGCAAGGAGTTCGGCGGCTCGGTCGAGCAGCAGAACGAGGCGATCCGCCAGGCCATCGTCAAGTTCCGCAACGCGCTGGTGGCGGCCAAGGGGATCTTCAAGGAGACCGACGACCTGGCTGAGTACGACATCACCCGGTTCATCGCCGAGTTCCCCGACTTCAACGTCGGCGGCGGGTTCAGCGGCACCCCCGGCAAGTAGCCAGCAGGCACCGACCTAGGAGCGACACCGATGCCAGACCCCACGATCCCCGCGACCGGGGACTTCTCCGCCGCGACCTTCGAGCAGATCCTGTTCGCGGTCACCGGCCTGGGCAGCGACCTCCACGCCCTCCTCGAGAACGGTGGTGGGACTGGCGAGTCGCCGAACACGTGGTTCACCTTCACCCCGCCCGGCTCGGCGTCGAACTCCTTCTCCTACCGCGCGTGGGACAAGTACTACTTCGGCGCCGACTTCAACATGACCGCGTTCAACGCGTGGAACACCGCCTGGAACAACATCAACGACGTGGTGAACCGGGCCTCGACCGGGGTCGCCGGGCTGATGAACCGCCCGCACCTCGACGCCTCCCGCGCGGTGGTCAACAAGTACCTGACCTTCCTCGACGCCCAGCGCACCTCGACCAAGTCCTGGGCCGACAGCCTCGACAGCGACGACAGCGCCTTCAAGGGCAAGGCCGCCTACGCGATCCAGGTGAACCTGCGCAGGCTCAACTTCACCTTCAACGACCTGCACACCCAGATCACCCTGGACCGCACCCCGTCGACCCCGGTCGGCCTGGAGGCGGCGTCCACCGCGCTGGCCGCGTTCGGCACCGCGATGTACAACGCGTGGCAGGAGCAGGCCACCTTCCTGCTCAACGCCCCGATGAACACCGCGAACTCCTTCGTCGGCAACGTCAACCAGTACATCAAGAACGCGGGCATCGACGTCTCGACCAAGGGCGGCTCCCCGCCCTACCTGCTCGACCAGTGGGGCGCGGGGGACCGGGCCAAGGCCGAGCAGTTCATCAAGGACGCCTTCGCCCGCTACAGCACCAGTGGCGCCCCGGCGATGCCCACCGACTTCGGCACCGTCACCAGCGACCTCACCAGGGGGGACACCTGGCTGGCGGTCAACACCGGCATCAGCAAGGTCGCCATGGTCGCGATGACCAAGCTCGACACCGCGGCCCGCACCGCGCTGGCGAACCTGGAGACCGCCTACCGGCGCGCCGCCAAGGGCCTCGGCGACCTCAAGACCAACCAGCCGCCCACCATCGGCAGCCCGCCACCGGACCCGAACACCAATCCCAACGGTCCCAACGGGAACACGAACGTCCCGCCGCCCCCGAACGGGAACACGAACGTGCCCCCGCCGCCCAGCGGCAACACGAACGTGCCCCCGCCCAGCGGGTTCACCAACTCCCCGGACGGCGGCCCCAACGGTGGGCCCAACGGCGGCCCGAACCTGCCGGACCCCAACGGCGGGTTGAACCTGCCCGGCGGTCCTAACGGTGGCCCCAACGGCGGCATCAACGGTGGTCTCGGCCCCAACGGCCTGCCGGAGAGCATCGGCGGGCTCGGTGACCCGGCCAACGGTGGCGTCAACGGCGGTGGACCCAACGGTGGTGCCAACGGCGGGTTCGTGCCGCCGTTGCTGCCGCCCAGCCTGCGCCCCGGTGGTGGCCGCGACAACGAGAACGCCAACGGCGGCACCAACCTGCCCAATCTCCCCGGCCTGGACAACCCGGCCGACGGGACGATCGACGACGACGGCTGGTCGCCCGGCCAGCCCGTCACCCGGCCGCCGACCGGTGGCCTGCCCGGCGGGTTGCCCGGCGGGTCCACGGGGGGCGCGCCCAACGGCGGCGTCAGCTTCGGCCCCGGCTCGTTGCCGGGCACCGGCCCCGTGCCCGGACTCGGCGGCGGCGGTCTCGGAGGTGGCCTCGGCGGCGGCCTGGGTGGCGGTTTAGGCGGTGGACTCGGCGGTTCGGGTCTCGACGCCTGGGGCGCGGCGGGCGGCGGTGCCGGGGTCGGTGCCGACGGGTCGTTCGGCACCGGCGGCGGTCTCGGCGCGGACGGTGCCTTCGGCGCAGGCGGCGGCGCTGGCGGCGGTCTCGGCGGTGGCCTCGGCGACGGATCGCCGTTCGGCAGCGGCTCCGGCGAGGGCTGGTCGGACTGGTCCGGTGGCGGCGACGGGACCGGCGGCCAGGGCGCCCCCGGCAGCACCGGCGCCAACGCCGACCAACGCGGTGGCATGCCGTTCTTCCCGCCGATGATGGGCGGCATGGGCGGCATGGGCAACCGCGGCGGCGAGGAGAAGGAGCGCGAGCGCACCACCTGGCTCTCGGAGGACGAGAAGGTGTGGGGCACCGACGCCGCGGTCGGCGACGGCGTCATCGGCCGCCCGGACTCCGGCGAGCCCGAGACCGACGAGCCCTTGGTCGCCACCCACGTGCACCTGCGGTCCACCACCCCGGCCAGCCGGGCCAAGGCCGCCGAGCGCGAGGAGCGCGACGCCACCGGCACCTCCGCCACCAGCTCCGGCTGACGCGGCGACCGCCCGGGGCCACCCGGCCCCGGGCGGTCTGTCCACTGTGTCCGGTGAACCCGCCGCCGGTGCCCGCACGTGTGAGAGCTGTGCGGGTCCCGGCGGGCACCGCGCTCGCGCACCGGTGAAGTCCACGACAGCGGTGGAGTCACGACAGCGGCGAAGTCCACGACCACGGCGAAGTCCACGACAACGGAGAGGAGCGGGGCGGATGTCCACCCCACTGCACAACGAGTTGGCCACCGCGCTGGCCGAGCTGCGCGAGCAGCAGGAGCGGATCGCGCTCGCGGTCGACACCGTCGCCAAGGCCACCACCACCGTCACCACCGAGGACCGGATGGTCGAGGCGACCGTCGACGGCCAGGGCAAGCTCACCGAGCTGAAGTTCACCGGCCGCCGCTGGCGCGACCTGGCGCCCAAGGAGCTGGCCGCCCGGCTGGTCGAGGTGATCGGCAAGGCCCAGGAGCAGTCCTCCCGCTCGAGCGCCGAGGTGTTCGCCGGGGTGATGCCCGGCGGGGTGGCCCCGTCGATGTTCGACATGTCCGACGCCGCCACCGTCAACGCCGAGATCGGCGCCATGTTCGACCGGGCCGTCAAGGAGTGGCGATGAGCAGGCTCTCGGTCGACCCCGAGGGCCTGCGCCAGGGCGGGGTGAACATCCAGGCCACCGTGGACCTCGCGGTCAACATCTGCAACGAGCTGTTCGTGGCCGCCGACGAGAACCGCGGCGCGGGCGGCACCGGGGAGATCGGCGAGAAGTTCGACAGCGGCTACCGGCCGGGGGAGGAGCAGGGGCTCAAGTTCCTGCGCCTGCTGCAGCGCACCATCGGCGAGACCGGCAGCCGCACCGTCAAGACCGCCGGGGTGTTCAGCGAGACCTCCGACGACGCCGAGGCCGCGGTCCGGCCCTGATTCCGGTGCTGCGAGGGGGGTGACGACCGATGGCCATGATGGTGCCCGACGAGGTCCGCAAGCTGTTCCAGGTGCTCACCGGCGAGGAGTGGCCGGACGCCAACGAGGACAAGCTGCGCGCTCTCGCCGACGCGTGGGACCGGGCCGCCTTCCGGCTCACCGGTGAGCTCGCCCCGCAGCTGCGCACCGCGGTCGTCACCATCCGGTCGAACTTCGACGGCGCCGCCGAGCGGGCCTTCGCCAACCGCATGGCGCCCTACGTCGAGGGCGCGAACAACTACCTGTCCATCGCCGACGAGCAGTTCCGCGCGCTGGCCAAGTTCCTGCGCGACCTGGCGCTGGAGGTCGAGTACGTCAAGCTGGTCTCGATCCTGTCGCTGATCATGCTGATCGCCGAGATCGCCTGGGCCATCGCCGCCGCCTTCGGCACCGCGGGCGCCAGCATGGCCTGGTTGGCCGCCCGGATGGCGATCGTGCGCTGGCTGCTCAAGTCGCTGCTGGGCAGGCTGCTGATCAAGGTCGTCCAGGCGCAGGTCGTCGGCATCGCCTTCCAGTTGGTCATCGACGTGGTCGCGCAGCTGATCCAGTTCGGCATGGGCACCCGCACCGAGTGGAACCCCAAGTACACCGCCAGCGCCGCCGCCGTCGGCGCCCTCGGTGGCGCGCTGACCCTGCCGCTGGCCGGGTTCGGCAAGGCGATCGCGCACATCACCACCTCCGGTCTGGACTCGTGGCTCGGCAAGATCGGCAAGGACGCCTTCGACTGGCACAAGGTGATCCCCGACAAGATCACCGAGATCGGCATCGAGGCCTTCCACGAGACGCTCACCGAGGCCCTCTACAAGTACGCCACCGAGGGCGAGTTCGAGATGAACCCGTACTCCACCACCTCCGGCGCCGTCTCCGGCACCGGCGGCGTGGTCGGTGGCGCCATCGGTGCCGCCCTCGCCCCGCCCAAGCCCGCCCCCACCAACGGCGCCACCGGCCCCGGCCCCGAGACCCGCCCGAAGAACATGACCGGCGACGGCACACCCCCCGGCCAGTCCGGCGGCTCAACCCCACCGCCGACCACGTCCACCACCATCACCACCCCGAACCTCACCAACCCGACTCTCGGCGGCACCAACTCGACAACCACCGGCGGCGGCACCGGTCAGGGCTCCACCGGCACCAACCAACCGGTCACCCAGGCCCCGCCGATCACCCCGCCCGGCCAGGTCCCCGGCCAGACGGTCACCACCGGCTCCGGGCAGTCCACCACCACCCCCGTGACCCAGCCCGGCCAGAACCCGGTCACGCAGCCTGGCCAGAACCCGGTGACCCAGCCCGGGCAGAACCCGGTCACGCAGCCCGGGCAGAACCCCGTGTCCCAGACCCCCGTCACGCAGACCCCGGTCACCGAGACCCCGGTGACCGAGACCCCGACCACGCAGACCCCCGCGAACCAGACCTCCACCGGCCAGCCCCAGTCCCAGACCCCGGTCGGCCAGACCCAGACCGGGCAAACCCAGACTGGTCAGACCCAGACCGGGCAATCGCAGACCGGCCAATCTCAGACGGGCCAGAGTCAGACCGGGCAATCCCAGACGGGTCAGACCCAGACGGGTCAGTCGCAGACCGGGCAGTCGCAGACGAGTCAGAGCACGCAGGGCTCGACCGGCACCTCGCAGTCGACCCAGGGGCAGACCCCCGGCAACAGCCAGTCAACGACCCAGTCGAGCACCGCGCAGTCCACCACCGCGCAGTCCACGACCTCGCAGTCGAACACCACCCAGTCGACCACTCAGTCGAGCACCAGCCAATCGACGACGCAGTCGAGCACCTCGCAGTCCACGACGTCGAACCAGCAGTCGACGACGCAGTCGAGCACCACCCAGCAGTCGACGACCGGCCACCAGCCCGGCCAGTCCGGAACCACCGGCCAGTCGACCTCCACCAGCCAGTCGCCCGCCGCCCAGTCGACCACCTCGCAGACCACCGTCCAGTCCACCACCACCCAGTCCGGCGGCACCCAGTCCAGCACAACCCAATCCACCACCACCCAGCCCGGCGGCACCCAGTCCACCACGCAACCGAGCACGTCCCAGTCGAACACCACGCAGTCCAGCACCACCCAGTCGAACACCACCCAGTCGACCCAGTCCTCGACCTCCACCACCAAGCCGACCACCCCGTCCACCACCCCCACGACCACCTCCCAGTCGTCCACCCAGACCCAGCAGTCCACCTCCGCCAAGACCACGGCTCCCACCACACCAACCACCCCCACCGCCAAACCGGTCACCGCCGCGGCCCAGGCAGGCATCACCGGCACCAAGTCGGCCATCCCCGTCAAAACACCCCCCAAGCCCCCCGCGAAGCTCACCAAGCTCCCCCCGGCGAGCCGAAAGTCCACTTCGGACAGTGCGAGCAGCCCCGCCAAGCCGACCACCACCCCGCCGGTCAAGGTCACCACCTCCGCCACCCAGCAGCAGGCCGCCGTCATCGGTGGTCCGCCGTCAGCCAAGCGCCCCCGTCGTGAGGCCCCGACCGCGCCGGGGTTCAAGCCCAAGAGTGCGAGGTTCCAGGACTTCCGCACCTGGGTCGGCGGTATCAACAGCGCCAACGGGGTCATCAACTGCGTCAACGCCGCCGTCGCGTTCCACTCGACGTGGCGCGGGAATCCCACCACCGCGAGTCCCAACCGCGCCGACACCAGTGTCGCCAGTGAGCGGACCGGGTACGCGCCCGCCTACCTCGGTGAGGGCCGGGCCGCGATCGCCGAGGTGGAGAAGCGGGTCAGGCGCGGCGGGCACGGGACCGACGCCATCGTCTTCACCACGCCGCCCAACGCCACCGACGGGCACGCCTGGAACGTGGTCAACCAGGGTGGCGAGGTGTCCCATGTGGACGCCCAGGACGGCACGTGGTCCGACACCGCCCCGCCCGCTGGCAAGGTGTGGGCGATCGTGCTCGACCCGGAGGGCACCTTCGTCGACGGCGACACCGTCGACAACGCGGGCAGCACCGGTCCCCAGGCCATCGGCGACTCGTTCGGCGTGCGGCCGCCCAACAACATCAACGTCCTGGCCAACCAGGAACTCACCACCATCCAGGGCCTGCGCGACCAGGCGGACCTCGCGGTGCGCCGCGCCGAGCAGGCCAACCGGTCCGCGCAGGCCCAGGTGCACGGCGCCGCCGAGCCGCACCGCCAGGCCCAGGCCGCGGTCGGCGCGACCCAGGCCGTGGCGACCCCGCTGGTGCAGCACCTCAACGGCGTGCGGGCGCAGATCAACACCGCGATCGGCACCCTCAACCTCCAGGTGCAGACCGAGAGCGGCCTGCAGCGCCAGGTCGACCAGGCGGACCAGGCCGAGGACGCCGCCGGGATCGCGCTCGACGACGCGCAGCGCCTGCTCGACAACGCCGCCCCCGCGAACCAGGCCGCCGCCGCCATCGCCCGCGACGGCAGGCAGACCGCGCTCACCACGCTGGCCGCCAACAACGCCCCGGTGCGCGCCCAGCTCTTGCAGGCCACCCAGAACCGCAGGCAGACCCAGGCCCAGATCGCCGCGCTGCGCCTGCAAGAGGCCGCCGCCCACGACGCCGCCCGTGGTCCGCAGGCGTCCGCGACCGCCGCCGCGACCGCCGCGGTCACCGCGACCCAGCGACTGGGTGCGGCCACGACCGAGATGAACCTGACCACCGGCCACTACAACGCCGCCCAGGGCCACCAGCAGACCGTCGCGCAGCACCTGGCGAACGCGGCCACCGTCGTGACCCAGATCCAGACCGCCGCCGCCCTCGAGGCCACCCGGCACAACACGGCCCAGACCGCCAACACCACCGCGAACACCGCCGAGCAGGGTGTCCGCGACCTCGAGCAGCAGGTCGGGCAGCTCGACACCCGCGTCAACGGCATCCAGGACACCGTCAACCAGGCCAAGCTCGACCTCGCGCGGGACAAGCGCGACCTGGCCACCGCCCGCGCCCAGCAGGCCAACCAGAACAACGCGGGCTCGAGCTCGACCGCCCAACAGCCCCAGACCGCTACCCAGCAGTCTCCGGCCACCCAGCCGTCCCCGGCGATCAAGGCCATGGAAACCGCCATCACCAAGGCGGAGGAGCGGATCACCGCGCAGGAAGCCGAGATCGCCAGGCTGGGCAGGCAGCGCGGGACGATCACCACCCAGCTCGGCATCGACCGGCCCGAGGCGGTGCGCCTGCGCGGTCTGGCGGACGCCGCGCAGCTGGCCGCCGACCAGCAGGCCGACATCGTCAACACCCTGCACACCACGCTGGTCACCCACCGCACCAACGCGCAGCTGGCGGCGCAGAACGCCACCGCGTCGGCCACCTCGGCGAACAACACCGCCCGCAACGCCAAGGACGCCGCCGCCGACGTCAAGACCGCCGCCAAGCAGGGCGACGTCGAGCGCGGCCTGACCCTGCTCACCGACGTCCCGTTCGCCGACCGGATCGTCATGGAGCGCCTCGGCGACACCACCGGCGTCGCGAACGCGGTCACCGGCCTGTTCGCCGATCACGCCGCGGTGGCCGCCCGGGCGGGTCAGCAGGCTGCCACCGCCGTCGAGAACCACCTCGGCGACATCGTCAACCAGGGCCACGAGATCACCGTCGACCTGCCCGACGGCACCACGGCCAAGGTCCTGCTCACCGGCCGACCCCGGCGCCCCGGCGACACCCGCAAGGCGGCGACGGTCAACGCCGTGCCCAACTCGCACCCCGACGTCGTCAAGACCAGGCGCGACGACACGCACAACCCGTCCGCCGTGTCGACCTCGAGCAACCTGCCCTTCCGCGTCCCGTTCGTCTCGCTGGCCCCGATCGTCGACGGCGGCCTGTTCCTGCGCCCGATCGCCTCCGCCGGGTTCACCGCCAAGCGCTCGCAGGGCATGACCGCCAACGACATCAGCAGGCCGGGTGTGCGCACCGGCGACCGGCCGTGGGTGGAGACCGACTTCGAGATCGTCGCCACCCGCATCGGCGGCCCGACCGGCCCGGCGACCGCCACCGTCGCGGGCGGTATGCGCGTCCCGGCCGTGGTGCCCTCCGCCCCCGCTCCGCAGCCGCTGCCCGTCGTCGGCCGCTCCGAGCTGACCTCCGACGCCGTGCGCATCCCCACCGCGTTCACCGACGGCGTCGCCACCGCGCTGGGCACCACCGAGCACCGCCCGGAGATCACCTCCCTGCTCGGCTCCCAGCAGGTGCGGCACATGCCCAACAACGGCTCCGTCACCGAGACCATCAACGGCACCCAGGTCACCATCACCCCCAACGGCGCGCCGCAGATCACCCTGGTCGGCCCGTCCACCAAGGTCGACGAGCAGCGCACCGGCGTGAACCCGTCCTCGGTGATCACCAAGGGCAGCGACGCGACCGCCGCCCTGGCCTTCGCGGTCGGCAAGGACGTCCCCGGTCTGCAGTGGTTCGTCGGCCTGTTCTCCGACTTCTCCAGCGGCCGCACCGGCGGGTACAGCCGTGGCAACGAGTCCGCTGTGGAGCGCAACTCCTCCCAGCCGGACCTCGTCTACCAGGTAACCCGACCGCTGACCGTTACCGCTAACGGCAACCAGGTCAACGACACCGTAACCGAGCTGGTCACCGTCCCGGTGCCGTTGGCCAGACAGCTCAACCTGGCTCTCCCCACGCACCTGGACCCGGCCAACACGCAGGTCCGCACGGCGGGCAACCAGCCTTACGTCATCGGCACCGACGACATCACCGGTGTGCCCGGCAAGGACCAGATCCTCGCCTTCATCACCAACGGCCTCGACGACATCGGCGAGGCGGCGGTGGAGGCGAAGTTCGACTCCGACCCCAAGACGGTGACGGCGCTGTTCAACTCCATGCACGGCGGCGAGGAGGTCACCTGGATCGCCGACGGGCGGCTGCACAAGCTGGAGATCTTCACCCAGATCGTGCCGCCCGCCGCGAGCTACCCGTCCGGGCAGGTCAAGGGCACGGTGCAGGACCAGGTCACCTCGCAGCGCAGGCGCACCGACCAGATGAGCCGCAACGCCAAGCTCGGTGTCGGCGGCGAGGTCCGGCCCACCTTCAGCGGCGACAAGCCCGCCAACGGCAACCCGAACGCGAGCGGCACGGCGTCCCAGGGCCTGCCCCGCGTCGTCATCTCCGGCACCTACGAGCGCAACCGCTCCTCCGCCGTCGGTACCAACGGGCGTGACGGCCGCATCACCGCGTACGGCGGCGAGTACCGCGGCTTCGACGGCACCCTGGAGCTCGTGGTCGTGCACCGCGACACCCCGGCGCCCAACTGGTTCCGCCGGGTGTTCATGGGCGGCAAGATGACCTTCGGCCCGTCCTCGCAGAACCGGCTCACCGAGCCGACCGCCGCCTCGGTCGACACCGCCCGCACCCTCAACTCCGCTGTCCCGGCGGGCAATCCGAGGGTGACCAAGCAGACCATCCCGAACGCGGTGTCCATCTCCGCGCCGGTCGACAAGTTCGCCTGGTCCGACCGCCCCATGGCGCCCTCGCCGATGACCCCGGGCCTCTACGTCGGCACCGCGCCCGCCCAGGCCGCCGGGACCGTCGTGGTCGACCCCACGCTGTTCGGCGAGTTCGCGGGTGTCGAGCACGTGCGGGTCAGTTCGAACTCGACCGAGGGCCTCAACCTGGTCCTGGCCAAGAACGTGCAGACCGTGCCCGTGGTCAACCCGCCCCCGGGCATGCCCCCGGCGGTCACCCGCAACTCACCGTTCATGAGCGGCACCTGGCCGTCCTGGGGCACCCGGACCATGACGGAGACCAACCGCGGCGCGGGCATCCCGCAGCGCCAGTTCCGCTACAAGCTCTCGGACCTCACCAAGCCGGGAACGACCGCCGCCGACGCCATCCGCGGTTTCGTCTCCCAGGTCGGCAGGCGCGGCGCCGCGGTGCTGGGCCTCAACGGGGAGAAAGCCGGACCGCACAAGCTCTTCGAGCCCGGCAGGCTCACCGACATGAACGGCGCCATCGCCGCCACCGCGACCTACTCGTCGCCGCGCGTGGTGGACGTGCGCAAGGACGGCCAGCTGCAGCGCCGCCAGGACGGCGACCTGGTGGTCAACAACAGCAAGCACCGCCAGTTCGGCGTCGAGGCCGAGGTCGCCGTCGACGTCATCCCGCGCCGCTTCCACAGCCTCGGCGCCCGGATCCGGTTGGTCTTCGGCGGCAACAAGCGCTGGGGCAAGGGCAAGGTCGACGAGCTCACCCCCGGCGGCCGCCAGCTCTACAACTACAAGGGTCCGACCGTCTGGATGACGATGGACGTCCGCTACACCTACACCGGCGACGTCAACATCCGGAACTCCGTCAAGACCTCGCAGGCGGAGTCCCTCTCGGTCACCGTCGACGAACCGGACGGCGTGCTCGTGCAGCTCCCGGCCACCACCGCCGCCGAGCTGCTCACCCAGGCCGGGTTGCCGATCCCGCCCGAGGTCCAGGCGGTGCTCCCGGCCCCGCCCGCCGCGACCGGCACCACCCAGCACCTGATCACCGACCCGACCAACCCGGCCTACAACGGCTACGCCTCGCACGGCACGACCACGGTGTTCAACTCGCGCCTGCACGGTCCGGACCCGTTGCGCGACGTCCGGGCCCGGCTCGACCAGATCGGCGTCACCGGCAAGTGGCAGGACGACGTGGTGGAGCGGATCACCGAGCTGCTCTCCAGCCCGCGCGGGCAGATCTCGCTGCGCGACGTGCTCGCCGACACCGGCGTGATCTCCATCCCGAACAACGACCCGTTCTACGCCGACGTGGTCGACGTCCGGATCAGCTCGGTGCCCACCCAGCACGCCCCGGGTGTCCCGGCCCGCCCCGCGCTGCCCAACAACGCGCTGACGCCGAACTCGCAGACCACGTACTCCTACATCACCACCACCGACGCCGCCCAGGAGACCAGTTCCTACAGCCTGGCCGCGGGTCTGCAGAACGACCTGGTGCACCGCAAGGCCGCGCCCAAGGACGCCCAGGGCAACGTCGAGCCCGGTGCCACCGCGGGCAACATCGGCGCGCTGCTCGGCGTCGGCAGGCAGGTCTCGGAGTCGGAGACGTTGCCCGGCAGCAAGACCCTCAAGCCGATGCGGCTGGAGACCTTCGAGCAGCTCGACCGCTCGACCCACGACGTCACCTACGCGCTGGAGATCTCCCGGGTGCGCGTCGCCAACCCCGCGGCGGACGCGTTGACGCTTACCGCGGCCCGGCACTTCAACCGCGACAACATGGCCACCACGCCGGTCACCACGCACGGCTCGGTCGACCTGGTCGCGCCCAAGCCGGGGTCCGCGCCCGCGATGACCGCGCCGACCACCGCGCCGACGTTCGACGTGTTGACCGCCAACCCACTCACCTTGCCGCCGACCGACCCCAACTTCGTCCAGCAGCAGGTGCTCAACCCCGATTCCATGTGGCACCTGGAGTCGCTGGGTTCCGACACCGCCAAGGCGATCCGCGAGGTCGCCTACGCGCAGACGTCGAACGCGCCGGTCCCGGTCGGCAACGCCGTCGCGCGCAACACCTTCCGCACCGCGGGCAACACCCCGTCGCCCTACACCGCGAAGGGCACCACGTCGGAGTACGCGCTGCACACCCTGACCACCGGCACCGGCCTGCACAACGGCGGGTGGTCGATGTTCAGCGACGGCTCGTACTCCACCAAGGGCATCGTCGGCGCCAAGCGCACCTTCCACGACGAGCTGCTCGACGTGTCGATCTCCGGCCGGTTCGTGCCCGGGTCGTTCACCCTGGTGCCGTTGAACAACCCCGGCAAGGTCGACCACGGCCGCGAGACCGAGGACATCACCCTCACCGGGTCCTCCCGCACGGTGACCTGGTCGCGCGGTGTCACCGCGTCCGGTCTCGGCGGCGGCACGGCGAAGGACCCCAACGACAAGCTGACCCCGTCGCCCGCGACCCTGCAGACCACCCCGACCCTCGGTGCCGACAGCGGTATCGCGCAGCCCGAGTCGTGGTCCAACGCCGCGTTCGACCTGACCGTGGTCGCCCAGGGCGGCCGGTCCTACCTGTTCAACGCCAACGCCGAGTTCTACGTGCAGACCACGCCCCGGCGGACCAACGCGCTGCTGGCGAAGATCAAGAGCTGGTTCGGCGGCCAACCGGTCCCGTCCACCGTCAAGATCACCAGCACCGGTGACGTCCGGGTCCGGGTCTGGGAGGCCGACGCGCTGCGCGAGGGCCTGATCACCCTCGCCGACGTCTACACCGCCGCGGGCACCACCCCGCCCGCCGGTCTCGCCTTCACCCCGGTCGCCGACGGCGTGGTCCTGCACCCGCAGGGCACCCCCGCAGTCGTGCCGCCCGGGGTGGTCAACCAGGGCGCGGTCGACGACCTGGGCCGCACGTTGCGCGTCGAGCCGGGCGTCACCCAGAACCAGGTGGTCGACTTCGTCGCCGGGCTCGCCCTCGACCTGCGGCCGCACACCTTCGTCGTCCCGGCGGGCAGCACCTTCACCCCGCAGGACATCGCCGACGCCGTCGCCGCCCGCACCGCGCCCCCGGATGTCGCGGGCACCGCGGTGGCGCCGGACCCGGTCATCCCCGCCTTCACCCCGACCCCGCTGCGCCGCGGCACGCCCGCCGTGCTGACCAACCCGGTCCTGACAAACCCGGTGCTCACCAACCAGGGCGGCAACTCGACCACGCTGGGCAATTCCTCGTCCAGTTCCTCGTCGAGTTCCACGCTGCCCAACCCGTTCGCCGGGACCAGGTCGAACGGCCGGGGCGGGATGAGCACCATCCAGGAGGAGACGACCACCGCGCCGGGCGACGACGGCCCGCCGGGGTCCCAGTCGTTCCAGATGACGACCCTCGGGAGCGGGTCGACCGGCAACCACACCGGCAACCACGCGGGCGACCAGGTCACCGGCCCGTGGAACCCGGCCGACCACGTCACCACGCCCCGGGTCGCCGAGGCCCCGGCCACCGTCGACACCGGCGGCCCCCGGGGTACCAAGCGCTCGCGCGCGGAGTTCGAGTTCGACGACGGCCCGGTCACCCACCCCGAGCCGCCGGGTACCCGCAGCGTCCAGGACACCCTGACCCCGGCGTCGAGCCAGGACGTCCAGGCGCTGGAGGCGGTGGTGCCGAGCGGGGCCAAGTTCACCGACCCGGCCCTGTTCGTCGACCTGGTCAACGGCGACCGCACCGCCCCGGGCCGCGACATCAACTGCGTCGACGCGGTCGTGTCGTTCCACTCGACCTACCACGGTGAACCCCGGGTCGCGGGCATCGGAACCCCAGGTCAGGCCCCTCGCGGCGCGGTCAGCCAGGCCGCCGAGTGGACCTCGTACGCGCCCGAGTTCGTCGGCACCGGCACCAAGGCGCTCGCCGACGTCATCGAGCGGGTCACCCGCGCGGGCCACGGCGCCGACGCCATGCTGATCGCCTTCGGCGCCAACGGCGGTCGCGGCCACGCCTGGAACGTGGTCAACCACCACGGCACCGTGTCCCTGGTCGACCCCCAGCAGGGCACGATCGTGCCCGCCACCCCGGACGCGTTGCCCGGTGTCGGCCGCGTCCACGCGATCCCGCTCGACGCGAACAACCAGTTCATCCCCGGCGCCCCGACCACCCCCGGCTTACCGACCGGGCTCCCGACCGGCATCGCCGCCGACTACGCCAGCACCGCCGCGATGACCACCCCGGACTGGTCGGCGCACGTCGACGAGGTCGGCCAGGAACTCGACACCCTGCTCGAGGTCGTCGACGACGCCCCCGCCGAGACCAAGGCGCACGCCGAGGCCCTGTCCCTGCACCTGCGCAACGTGGACATCCAGCGGATGCGCTCCCTGGCGGCCGCCAACGACGTCATCACCATCCGCGGCACCACCTACACCCTGGTCCCGCACGGCCCCAAGTACCACCTGGTCTCCCACGGCCCCGCCGATCCCGGGTTCGTCGCCGAGCTCGCCGCCTACGTCCTGGGCCGGAGCATCTTCGCCCTGGTCATCGGCGCCGACGCGGAGGCGCCCCAGGTGTTGGAGTTCCCGCCGAAGGGCCGCCCGCTGCCGGTCGAGGAGGGCGTCTTCGCCTACACCGACGGCACCGAGGAGCGGCGGGACGTCTGACGGCCGCCGTCGCGAAGATCACGTCTCGGGTGATCCCGCCGGGACGGTGCATGAGATCGGCTCGATCGGGGAATGTCGGGGACGGCGTCACCACGACGCGGAGCACCGCAGTGAGAAAGGGCTACTTCCGTGAGCGCGGTCCTTGAGTTCTCCCTCGGCTACCAGCACCCGGCCCACCGCGCCCTGCGCGCCTACCTGGGCGAGGTCGCAGGCGAGGTCGGGGTGGGCCTGGAATCGGTCACCGTCGACCTGGACACCCCCGTGTCGGCCTACGTGGCGCTCGACACGCGCCTGCGCAGCCACCCCGGACGGGACGTGGCCCTGCTCTGGGACGAGCGCTCCGGCTGGGCGATCGCGGTGGAGACGCACTCCGGCGAGGACCTCATCGTGCTGCGCTACCTCGGTGGCACCGCCGTCCCCGCGTCGGTGGAGGTGGCCAGGTTCGTCGCGGCGATGCGCCGGGGCGAGCCGGTGGGCCTCACCGAGCCGCCGTCACTGCGCGTCCCGACCGGCCTTGAGGGGCTGGACCTGGCGCCGACGCTGGTGGTGGCCGCCTAGTCCGACCACCGACTGGGACCGTCTTCCCACTCCGGGCCGCGAGCGCGAGCTTGACGCGGCCCGGAGCGCTCCCATGACTAGGATTCTGGCGAGGACTCGCGTTGAGCAGCCAGCGCCGAGCCGATGGCGGCCTTGACGGCCGGTGGCGTATCGGACGTGCGTGGAGGGTGCTGGCGTGGCTATTGAACCCGACGAAGGTGATTCTGACCTGGGCTGGATCGCGGGTCAGCTGGTCGGGTTGACCACTGACCTGCTGGCGGCGGGCAGCGTCGTCGACGTCCTGGAGCGGGTCGTGGTGACCACCAAGGACATCGTGGCCGGGGGTGACCTGGTCAGCGTCACGCTGCGCGCCCCGGACGGCGGTTTCCACACGCCGGTGTCCACCGACGCCGCCGCCGAAGACCTCGACCGGTTGCAGTACGAGTTCGGTGAGGGTTGCTGCGTGGAGTGCGCGCGCGAGGACGGCCCGGCCGCCGCGCACAGCCCCGACCTGGCCGTCGACGGCCGCTGGCCCCGGTTCGGCCCGGCGGCGGCCGCGCTCGGCTTCCGCTCGTTGGCCTCGGTCGCCCTGTTGCCGGACGTGCGCGCGCCCAGGCTCTCCGGCGCGCTCAACGTGTACTCGCGCGCGCCGCACGTGTTCGACGCGGGCGACCGGGACGCCCTGATGCTGCTGGGCACGCACGCCTCGCTGGCGCTGGCCGCCGCCGAGGGCGTCACCCGGGAGCAGTTGCGGGTGGAGCAGCTGCGCGAGGCGCTCGACACCCGCGACGTCATCGGGCAGGCCAAGGGCATCCTGATGGTGCGCCGCGGCATCGGCGCGGACGAGGCGTTCGACACGCTGCGCCGCACCTCGCAGAACATCAACGTCAAGCTCCGCGACCTGGCCAAGACCCTGGTCAACCGCCACCACCTGCTCGACTAGCCAGCGGGAGGACCGTCCGCCGGGTCGCGGCGACCCGGCGGACGGCTTCTTTCCATGAGCCCGCGTGCTGCTGCTTAACACGAGCAGGCTCACGTTCAGCGGCACGAGGACGACGCAGAGATACCCATCTGGCGATCATCCACACCACACAGTCGCCACCTCCTCACCGCGCTCGCCCGCCCGCCTGGGTAAAGAGCAGTCAAATTCGCTCCAATAGTCCGGCAATGAATGATTCGATGGTCCCGTTGATGGATTCGCTGACATATCAAGTGGTGGATATTCGGTCGATCTGGCGGAACCGGCGCGACCAGGCGTTTTAGTCCGAAAATGGCGTGTGGCAATTGGGAAGCGCGGCCGCTTTGACACATTCGTTGACGCTGTATTGGGTGGCTCATACATTTTGGCGGTCCGAGCTCTTCGGCATTCCCTGCATCTAGAGGAGTGTGGCGTGAAACGCACCCTTGCCCTCGTGCTCGCCGCGGGCGCGGCGACCCTGGCGGTCCACGCGGTGACCGGCGCCGCTGACGCCGCGCCACCCGCGCCGTCGGCCCAGCCCCCGGTCGCCCTCGCGGTCGCCGCCGCCGACAAGGCGGCCGCCTCCGGTCTCGACGCCCTCGCCAAGGGCCCGGACGAGCAGTTCGTCCGCCGCGCGGTCTACTCCGGCGGTGTCCCCGGCCGCAAGGAGCTGTTCTACGTCTCCTACGACCGCACCTACAAGGGCCTGCCGGTCATCGGCGGTGACGCCGTCGTGGCCACCGACGCCGCGGGCAACACCCTCGACACCGTCGCCGCCAACCGCGGTGGTCTCGCCGTGTCGACCACGCCCAAGTTGACCGCGCGCCAGGCCGAGGACATCGCCCGCGCCAAGGTGTCGCATGTGGACAAGGTCGAGCCCGGCAAGCTCGCGGTGCACGCGGGCGGCCTCGGCACCCTGGTCTACGAGACCGTCGTCGCCGGGCACCGCGCCGACGGCGTGCCCACCCGGCTGCACGTCTACGTCGACGCCCGCACCGGCGCCGTGGTCGACTCGGTCGACGACGTGCGCGCGGGCACCGGCACCTCGCAGTGGAACGGCCCGAACCCGCTGACCATCGACACCAGCAACAACAGCACGGTCGACAACACCCGGCCCGGCCTGAGCTGCGTCGACTACGCGACCAAGCAGCCCTTCACCAAGGCCAACAACTCCTTCGGCAACGGCCAGGCGACCAGCAAGGAGACCGGCTGCGTCGACATCCTGTTCTCCACCCAGAAGCAGTGGGGGATGCTCAAGGACTGGCTGGGCCGCAACGGCATCGACGGCAACGGCCGCGGTGTGCAGGTGCAGGTGGGCCTCAACCAGGTCAACGCGTACTGGACCGGCGACCACATCGAGATCGGCAAGAACCAGGCCAACCAGTGGATCGCCTCGGTCGACGTCGCCGCGCACGAGCACGGCCACGCCATCGACCAGTACACCCCGGGCGGGGCGGGCCGCGAGGCCGGTCTCGGTGAGGCCACCGGCGACATCTTCGGCGCGCTGACCGAGGCCTACGCCAACGAGCCCTCGCCGTACGACACCCCCGACTACACCGTGGGCGAGTCGGTGAACCTGGTCGGCCGCGGCCCGATCCGCAACATGGCCAACCCGTCGCTGGTCAACGGCGACCCGAACTGCTACTCCAGCGCCATCCCCAACACCGAGGTGCACGCCGCCGCGGGCCCGATGAACCACTGGTTCTACCTGCTGGCCGAGGGCACCAACCCCGGTGGCGGCAAGCCGACCAGCCCGACCTGCAACAGCTCCACGCTGACCGGTATCGGCATCCAGGCCGCGGGCCGCATCTTCTACAACGCGATGCTGCTCAAGACCTCGGGCATGTCCTACGCCAAGTACCGCGTCGCCACCCTGACCGCGGCGAAGAACCTGGACCCGTCGTGCCAGCAGTACAACGCGACCAAGGCCGCGTGGAACGCCGTCACCCTGCCCGCGCAGTCCGGTGAGCCCACCTGCACCAACACCCCGGGCAACGAGTTCAGCCTCTCGCTGAGCCCCTCCTCCGGCACCGTGCAGGCCGGCGGTAGCACTACCTCCACCGTGTCGACCGCGACCACTTCCGGTAGCGCGCAGACGGTTGCGCTGTCTGCCACCGGTCAGCCCAACGGCGTGACGGTCACCTTCAACCCGTCGTCGGTGCAGTCCGGTGCGTCCTCGACGCTGAACATCGCTGTTGGCTCTAACGTCGCCGCCGGGTCTTACCCGATCACGGTTCGCGGCGCCGGAACCACGACCCACACCGCCGTCTACAACCTGACCGTCGGCGGGCAGCCCCCGACAGATGACTTCTCGCTTGCCCTCAGCCCGACCTCCGGCAGCACTGCGGCCGGCGGCTCGGTTAGCACCACCGTCGGCACGACCGTGACCACCGGCGGGTCCCAGAAGGTCAACCTGAGCGCCTCGGGCCTGCCTTCGGGCGCTACCGCTACCTTCACGCCGTCGTCGGTGGCGTCGGGGGAGAACTCGACCCTGACCATCGCGACCACCGCTGGCGTCGCCCCCGGCGACTACAGCGTGACCGTCACGGGCGCGGGCACCGCCTCGCACTCCGCGACGTTCACCCTCACCATCACCGGCGGCAACCCCGGCGGCTGCGGTGGCCTCCCCGAGTGGAGCTCGTCGCAGGCCTACGTCCCCAACGACGAGGTCTCCTACAACGGCCACAAGTGGAAGTCCACCTGGTACTCCACCGGCGCGGAGCCCGGTGCCCCCGGCTCCTGGGCCGTCTGGCAGGACGCTGGCACCTGCTGATCCGCTGGCACCTGCTGATCCGCTGGCACCTGCTGATCTGAACGAGGGAACGGCCCCGCGGTCTGTCGAGACCGCGGGGCCGTTCGTCCATCTCAGTGCCCGACCACCCACACGACACCCGCTTGTTCGGGCGCCGCGCGGGTCATGCCGCGGCACGTGCTCGCCGCCAGCAGCACCAGGAACAGGACCCCGACCAGGCCGAGGCACCCGCCCCCGCCGCCGCTGCGACCGCGTTCGCGGACCCGCACCGTGCCGCCGGGCGGGATACCGGGGTGCCGGTGCGCGTAGTGGCTCTCCTGCCACTGCGCGCCCTGCGACTCCGTCGTCCACGAAGTCCGGAACCCGCACTCGCCGCACACGTACTGGAACTGGGACATCGCCACCGCCTACGGGTGCCGCAGGCGACCCATGAGCAGGCCGACGAAGTGGTTCATGTCCGCCTGCAGGCAGGGCTCTTGCGCGTGCTTGCCGGTGCAGCCCGGCGCCCACCCGCTGCCGTCGCCGTAGTCGACGAAGTCGAACGGCACCCCCGCCGCGGTCAGGTTCGCGACCGCCACCAGGTTCGTCTCGCGCGCCTGCTGCTCGGCGACGGCCTGCAGCGGGTTGTCGAGCAGGTTGCCGCCGTTGCCGGTGTAGAGCGCGACGCCCATGCCGCGCAGCGGGGCCACGTTGTGCGCCGGGCTCTGCGCGTTCCAGATCCCGTCGAACGGCCACACCGGCACACCGAAGATCGCGTCCACGCCGACCGTCGGCACCCCGGACTCCGCCATGGTCTCGGTGAACACCACCACGCCGCGCATCACCGCGCCGCGCAGGTCCAGCCCGCCGGACATCGAGCCGACGTAGCCGAACAGCTCCGGCCGGTGCTCGGCGTAGTGCAGCGCGCCGAACCCGCCCATCGAGTGACCCAGGATCGCCCGCCCGTCCCGCGCCGCGATGGTCCGCAGGTTCGCGTCGACCAGCGGGATGAGCTGGTTGAGGTGGAAGTTCTCCCAGTTCTGCTTCCCGACCGCGCCCGGGTTCACCCAGTTCGAGTACCAACTGCGCACCCCGTTGGGTTGCACGGTGATCAGCGGCGTGCCCCGCGTGGCCTTCTCCACCATCCGCTGGTTCCACTCGGTGTCGGGCCGGTCCGGGTTGCCGTGCAGGGAGTAGAGGACGGGGTAGCGCGCGGTCGAACCGCTGTACCCCTCGGGCAGCGTCACCACGATCTTGTGCTGACCGGCCACCTGGCCCGGTAGCAGCGTCGGCCGGGGGACTTCGGTAGAGGCAACGGAGATGGTGAACGTACGTCGTGCGTCGTCGACCCACGCTGGCTGCTCCACCACGGTCAGCCCGAACCCGTTGGCGAAGTGCGGTAGCTCTACCGCCGCGGCTGCCGGAATCGGTGCTAGCGCCGCCGCGAAGGTCGCGGCCACGGCACCCCACCGCGCCAGTTTGCGGATGTTCATGGAGATCCCTCCCAAGGACCCGGCCCGGTCGGACCGGTGTCCCGAGCCTGGCGAACCCGCTGGTCAGCCGAACAGGTCAGGAAGCGGCCATGCGTGGCCGGTTGGCGATATGGTCGACTTCCGGCTCGATCGGGGGGGGTCGCACGGTGGCGGGGGAGTACCGCACGGGTGAGTCCCACGCGGGTGAGTTCCACAAGATCGTCCGAGGGCTGCGCCGCGCGGCAGGCCTGACCCAGGAGGAGCTCGCCCGGCGTTCGGGGATCAGCGAGCGCACCATCCGGCGGCTGGAGAGCGCGGACCCGGGCGACACCAGGATCGGCACCGTCAAGCTCATCGCCGACGCCTTGGACCTCAGCGCCGAGGACCGGCGCGCTCTGCTGACGGCAGCGGGATCAGACGAGCCACCCGAACCGGTAGAGCTACCCGCCCAGCGCGATCGGTCAGTGCTACCGGCTGACGATGGCCTCTCCGACGCCGTGCGCAGGCTCGCCCACATCGTCCGCGCGCGGTGGGAGCAGGAAGAGGGCCAACGCGGGGTGCACGACCCGTTCCCACTGCCTGTCCGCTGGCACCCGGTCCCCGAGCACCTCGCCGACCGCTGGGACAACGTCTGCCGCGTCCCACCTGGCGCGCAAGCGCAGCCACTCGACCTGACCGGGGACCTGTCGCGCGTCGCCGAGATCTACCGCGCTGTCCCGTCCGGGCGGCTGGTCGTGCTCGGCGAGGCCGGATCGGGCAAATCCGTCCTGGCCATCCGCTTCGTCTTGGACTACCTGAGCACGCGCGCCGACACCGAGCCGGTACCGGTCATCTTCAGCCTCGGCGGGTGGGACCCGGCGGTCCCGCTGCGCGAGTGGCTGGTCGACCGGCTGGTGCGCGACGACCCCGGCCTGCTCGCCCCGGGCCCGTCCGGGTCGAGCCTCGCCGCTGCCCTGGTCGCCGCCGGTCGGGTCCTGCCGGTGCTCGACGGCTTCGACGAACTCCCCGCCGGTCTCCGCGCGGCCGCGCTGGCCGCGTTCAACCGGACGTCGCTGCCGATGCTGCTGACCAGCCGCCCCGAGGAGTACGCGGCGGTCGGCACGGTCCTCAACTGGTCCGCCGGGGTCGAACTCGAGGGTCTCGACCTGACCGACCTGGCCAACTACCTGCCTCGGACCAGTCGAACCGCCGCCTGGGAACCGCTGGTCGACTACCTGCCGCCACCGCTGGCGGAGGCGTTGCGCACCCCGCTCATGGTCACCCTCGCCCGCACCACCTACGGCGACGACCCGACCGCGCTCGCCGACCCCGCCCTGGACACCGCCGAGGTCATCGAGGAGCACCTGCTCGCCGGGTACCTGCCGTCGGTGTACGCCGACGACCGCCGGTGGCCGCTGGACCGGGTCCGGCACTGGCTCGGTCACCTGGCCGCGGCCAGCCCGGTGGAGGTCGCCTGGTGGCGGCTGGGGGACATGCTCAGCCGCTCGACCAGGGTGGCGGCCGTCGTCATCGCCACTTCCCTGGTCACGGCCGTGGTCGACATCGTGGTCTCGGCGGTCGCCCTGCTGGTGCGCGGGGAGTCGGGGATGTCGATCGCGCTGCTCGACGCCCTGCTGATCGCCCCGGTCGTCGGGCTCGCCTTCGGCGTGATCTACGGCGTCATGGTCGTGGTCCTCGGCGGCCGGGTCGAGCCGGCCCGGGTCCGCCTGCGCCTCGGTCGACGGGTCCGGGTGCGCCCGTCCGTGCCCGCCCGGATGCTCGTGGGCTTCCTCGGCGGGTTCGTCGTCGGCCTCGGCTACGGCCCGATCTCCCTGCTGCTGCGGGCCATCCTCATCGGCTTCCCCACGGCCGCGGACTTCCTGGTGGGGGCCGTGGTCAACGCGCTGGTCCTCGGCGTGGTCTACGGCCTGGCCGCGAGCGTGGTCCTGGGCCTGGTCACGCTGCTGGAGTCACCGCACGACCTGGCCACGGTCACCAGCCCGTTGACCATCCTGCGGACCAACCGCACCACCGCCATCCAGTTGGTCGCGCTGCTCGCCCCCCTGCTCGCGCTGGGCATCCACTCCAGCGGCGCCCTGGTGGTCGTCCTGTTCGACGGCGTGGTCGGCGAGCTCGACTGGAACAACCTCTCCAGCTTCCTCCTCTCCCTCGTCGGCGGGATCATCGGCGCCATCTCCTACGTCCTGGCCTTCACCGCCTGGGGCCAGTGGCTCCTGTTCACCCGCCTCTGCCTCCCCCTCCTGGGCCGCCTCCCGTGGTCCGTCACCACTTTCCTGGCCGACGCCCACACCCGCGGCGTCCTGCGCCAGTCCGGCGCCGTCTACCACTTCCGCCACGCCCGCCTGCGCACCCACCTCTCCCGCTGACCACACCCGCCCGTCTCAGGGGCGCACCCGCGCGTACTCCACCTGTGCCAGTGGCTGTCCGTCCCCGAAGTCCCGGTCCCGCTCACCGCCGGTCTCCACGAAGCCGCACTTCGCGTAGAACCGGCGTGACTGGGCGGTGTCCCGCAGCGTCCACAGGTGCACCCGGTCCAGGCCGAGCACGGTCTCCGCCATCAGGTCGGCCGCGACCCCCGTGCCCCACCCGTCCGGGTGCCCGTAGAAGCTCAAGATCTCCGCGTACCCCTCCCGCTCCGTGGACGGCACCGTGTGCGAGAACGCCAGCACCCGCCCACCGCGCGAGGCCACCAACAGCACCCCAACCCCCTCGGCGATCCGCGCATGCCACCGCGACCGCCTGCTCACCACCCCCTCGGCCCCGAACTCCGGGGAGAACAACGGCGCGTACACCGCTTCCCACGACGCCGCGTGCACCTCCCCGATCGCGTCGCCATCGCCCACTTCTGCCTGTCGAACCTCTGCCTGCCGAACCTCGCTCATGGGCACCAAGGTAAACCCGACCCCCGACAACCCGGCGGAAGTTGTCCACAGGCCATGACCAGCCAAGATCGTCGCTGCCCCGCGTCGAACTCGCGGAGTTCCCGGCGACCGCCTAGCCCGTCACCACCGGGTCGGCGAGGGCGGCCAGCAGGTCGCGGCTGCGTTCCACCGACACGCAGGTGCTGATCAGTTTCGCGGCCAGCGCGTGGTAGCGGTCGATGGTGGCCTGGCTCTCCAGGAACAGCGCGGAGCCGCCCAGGTCCAAGTGCACCAGGCTGCCCTGCTCGGCCACCGTGATCACCCGGAACGGGATGTCGTGGCTGAGCACCGTGTGCGGCACCACCTGGATCACCACGTTGCGCCGGGTCGACTCCCAGAACAGGTGCCGCGCCTGCTCCTGGATGACCCGCGGCTCCAGCCCGCCCGGCGTCAGCGATTCCCGCGTCACCACGAAGTGCCAGTCCGGCTGCGGGTGCACGTCCAGCACCTGCCTGCGCGCGGTGGTGCCAACGGCCGCGGCGTAGTCGTCGGTCTGCAGCGGCGCGGGGAGGGTGCCGGGGGTGAACGAGGTGATCCGGGCCGCCTGCGTCTCCAGTTCGTCGAGGGTCTGGGTGAACAAGGGGGAGTCGTGCCCGTCGTGCCACCACTCCTCGCGGCGCGCGTCGGAGTTGAGCGACAGGAAGTGCTGGCGCTGGGACCTGGTGTTGACGCCGCACGTGAACAGCAAGAGGCCGAGTTCGGGGTTGGGGATGCCGCGTTGGCCGTTGAGGAACCGCGACAGGTCCGAGCGGTGCCAGTTCAGCCGTTCGGCGATGTCGCGGTGGGCGATGCCCGTGCTGTCGATGAGGTGCCGCAGGCGCCTGCCGAGCAGCCAGGTCCGCAGGGAGGGGATGCGGGAGGTCAACGCGTGCCTTTCTTCGCGGGGACGGGGTGGGGGCCCGACCGGCCCGCGCGGGGAGGACGCGTGGGCCGGTCGGGTGGCGCCTGCCGTCGGGGCATGACGGCCGGGGGCACCGGGGAACCGGCGCGCGGGTGGGGAGGTGGCACCCGCGCGCCGGTGGATCAGCCCGCCCGGGGACGTTCGTCCAGTGCGGTGAACGTCAGGGCGGCGTCCCGAAGCGCGGCACGCAATCTGCCTACCCGCAACGGGTGAATCAACCAGGGCCCCGGCGTCGACGAGGTGACCACGACGCCGTCCGGCGCGATCGTCACGGTGATCGATGCCCGACTGCCGGACCGGTCCACGCACGGGATCGACCAGGCATCCGGTCCGGGCGACCCGCCCCACCGCGACAGCAGGGCGCGCCACGCGTCGCCAGGGCCCTTCATCGTTGCCCCCAGGGGCGAAGATGACCCCGGCGATCGCTATTGACCTCGTATGGTGTCCAATATCCATCCATAGCGGCGCGCACCACCTCATCGGCGAGAGTTGTACCGGTGAGTGAACCGTACGTCACGTACGTGCGCCACGGAAATACCCCTATCGTGTGACTGGCGTACGTACGCCGAGGCACGGGAGACTGTCGACTATGAACGAAACGGATGACCTGACACCGGGCTCGCTGGTGCGCAGGTGGCGGCTCGGCAAGCAGCTGCGAGATCTGCGCGAGGCCGCGGGCAAGACCCAGGACGACGCGGCGGAGTACCTCGGGGTCCGCCGACCGACAATCAGTCGCATCGAGAACGGCAGGCACTCGATCCTGCCGAAGAACGTGCGCTTCCTCTGCCAGCTCTACGACATCGGCGCGCCCCAGGTGGACACCCTGATCCGCCAGGCCGAGGAGAGCAACGAGCGCGGCTGGTGGGTCAGCCACAGCGACACCATGCCCGACTGGCACGAGACCTACGTCGGCTTCGAGGCCGACGCCAAGGCGATCTCGGTCTACGAGTCCGAACTGGTTTACGGCCTCCTCCAGGTGCCCAGCTACACCCGCGCGGTCCGTTCGGCCTTCGTCGACCACATCGACGAAGCCGAGCTAGCCAAGTCGATCGCGTTCCGCCAGGAGCGCCAGAGGCATCTAGAGGGCCGACAGCCCGACTTGCGCATCATCCTCAACGAGTCCGCCATCCGGCGGCCCGTGGGGGACATGCGGGAACAGTTGGAGCACTTGGTGAAGGCGTCCGAGTGGCCCTACCTCACCCTGCAGATCCTGCCGTTCGCCGCCGGACCCCACCCCGGCATGACCAACCCCTTCTCACTGCTGACCCTGCCCGACGAGCCCGCCCCCAACTTCGTGTACCTGGAGCACGCGGATGGGGCGATCTACCTGGAACGCCCGGCGGACCTCACGCTCTACGCCGCGAACTTCCAGCGCATGTCCGAGCAGGCTCTCTCACCCGAGGACACGCGAGCCTTGTTGACTAGCCTGGTCGACGGCTAGTCCAACAGGGAGGTCAAGAGATGAAGCAGGTTAGGTGGCGTAAGAGTTCTTTCAGTGGCGGCAACAACGGGCAGTGTGTGGAGCTAGCGCACACCCTCACGGTGGTCCGCGACAGCAAGAACCCCACCGGTCCGACCCTCGTTGGCCGGATCGACGCACTGGTCGCCGCCGTCAAGAACGGAACCCTGGGTCACTGACCCCGGGATGGCCTGGCCCCCGCCCCACCCAGGGCGGGGGCCAGCCCTCTATCCACAACCCCCCAAGCCATCCACACCCCCGAAACCGCCCCTGGCCCCGCCGCACCGCCCCCACCTACCGTCGATTCGGGGGCTGCTCAGTCCGGCGCCACGACCTCCCGCGCTGGCGACCTCGCATACAGGCAGCCCCAGGCACGCCATCCCCAGCACGCCCCGCCAGCCGTGCGACCACCACGACCGGTGCCCGCCCGCCGCCGGCACCTCGGCCCGAGTCCGGCCACCTCGTCGCGGTCGATGCCCGACCCGGCCCGCTCGCCACCGTCCGGCGCGGCAGCTCGCCCCACCCGCACCCCAGGTCGACCCCGTGCTGACCCCGCAGGTCCCCGAACGACCGGATCACCCCGGCCGCGCGCAGGTCCGTGGAACACCAGGTCCTCGTGCAGCGGCTCGATCACGCGCGACACCGTGCTCGACCGCGACCGGATTCCGGTGAACCTTCCACCCCCGCCCACCCGTGTGGTGAGTGGGAACGGAAAGGAGGACATCGTGGCGATCACGGTGGAGCGGGCGGGACACGCACTGGTGCTCCGCGAACCAGGTGCCGACGAGCAGGCGGCGACGATCGCGGCGGCGTTGCCGGAGGACCGGCACCGGACCGCGGTCGTGGTCGGCGCCTCGGCCTGGCCCGCGCTGGCCCGGCTGGACCCGTGGCTGGTCGCCGACCTCGACGACCAGGTCGACACCGGTGTCCGGCTGCTCGCGGCGCACGCGTCGAGCATGTCCGGCGGCGCGGTCTCCCTGGCCAGACGCCTGGCCGACCGGCTCGGCGTCGAGGTCATCGCCCCCGACGGCGACCTGTACGCGTTGACCGGCGGGCACACCTTCGCCGCCGGTCTCGGCTGGGTCGCGCACGGCGCGGGCTCCGACCGCCGACCCATGGGCCACCGTTTCCCCGAACCGTGGTGGCAGGGCTACCTCCCGGCCGGGCACGAGGAGATCCCGCTGGGACTCTGGGTACGCGTCCCCGACGCCGTCACCCGCGTGGACGACCCGTTGCGGTGGATCCAACCCGACCCGGAACGACCCACCGTGGTCGTCGGTGCTCCCGGTGAACCCGCCCCGTCCGCCGCCGACGTCGCCGAGGTCCTCGACGCCTTCCCACCCGACGTGCGCGGCCGCGTCGTCCTCGCCTGCTACGGCGCCGACATCGCCCAGGCCGTCGCCCGCGAACGGGGCGCCGCCGTCCGCGCGCTGCACGGCCTCCCCAGCGAACACGGCCTCGTCCACCTCGACGCCGACGGCCACTTCGCCTGGTACCCGTTCGCCGTCGAGAGCGTCTACCGCCCCGGTTGCCCGCCGGTGCTGGACCGCTGGGTCGCGCCACTGCCGTCACTGGCCATGTTCGCCCCGGCCCGCTACCGCCTGGCCCCCGGCTGGTCCCTCGACGTCCTCGCCCGCGGCCTCCTCGCCCGCCCGGACACCCTCATCGTGGACCCGGCCCTGCACACCCCCACCGGCCCCACCCCCGAACTCCTCCTCGCCTGCGGCCCCGACGTCCCGGACCCGGTGATCGCCACCCTCACCGAGGTCCTCGACCACCTCCCGGCCACCACCAAGTCCACCCTCCGAATCCTCCCCGCCACCCCCGGCGCCACCCTCGCCGCCCGCACCCTCGCCGCCCACCTCGTCGGCACCCCCCGCCCCCCAGTGGCCCCCTGGCCCGAAGACCACACCCAACGCATCTCCCTCGACCAGTGGTCCATCCCCCTCCCTCGCGTGACCGCCGGAACCAGCCTCCTCACCCCCGAATCCCTCAACCTCCCCGAAGACCTCCCCACCCCCGACACCCCGGCCCCCACCACCACCGCATCCGCGCTGTTCTCCACAACCCCCGCAACCCATCCACAGCCCGGAATCGACGCTGGTTCCGCCGCCTCTCCCGCACCTAGGCTGGATTCGGGGGCTGCCGATTCCAGCCCACCCGCCGCCACCCCACTGGCCGCTGCCGCGTTGCTGTCCTCGATCCCCACAACGCACCCACAGCCCGGAATCCGCACTGGCCCGACCAATTCCCCGCCGCCTGGGCTGGATTCGGGGGCTGCCGATTCAGCCTCGCCCACCGGTGCCCACTTCCCGGCGACCGTCCCCACCCCACCCGCCGCTGCCGCGTTGCTATCCACAACCCCCGCAACGCATCCACAGCCCGGATTCGACGCTGGTACCGCCCATCCGCAAGCAACTAGGCTGGATTCGGGGGCTGCTCAGCCAGCCACGCCGCCCGGTGCCCACCTCCCGGCCGCCGTCACCAGCCCGCCGATCCCCGCCAGCACGGTCTCCTCGCTCAGCATCACCACACCCCCAGACGCCGCGATCCAGCCCGGACCCGGCCGCGAACCCGAGCAGGCACACCCGAGCGCCACCACGCCAACACCTGGCACCTCAGCGCCGCTGTCCACAACCCCTGGAATCCATCCACAGCCCGGAATCGACGCTGGTCCTTCCCACCCGCAGGCATCTAGGCTGGATTCGGGGGCTGCTCAGTCAAGCCAGCCGCTCCCCACGTCGGCGGCCATCGCGTCCCTGGCGAGCGTGACGTCGGCGAGTGTCCCGGCGAGCACAGGCGGCCTGCCGCTCGGCGAAGCCACGCCGCCCAAGAAGCCGGTCGCGAGTCTCGCCGGGTTGGTTCCCGCCACCTCCGCCCCGACCGACGCCGAGGCGCGCCCGCTCCCCACCCTCGTCCCGAAGCCCGCCCCCGCGATCCCCACCAACGCCGCAACCCCCACTGAAGCAGTCCCCACCAACACCCCCGTCCCGGCCGACGCCCGCAGCGACGAGGCCCAGCGCCGCGCCGTCCGGTCAGCCCTCGGCACCCGCTACGACTCCGCCACCCGCGCCGTCGTGCAACTGCTCGCCGAGCGCCCCGGTCTCCGCGCCTCCGGTGATCAAGCGACCCTCCTGACCGAGCTCGCCGTGGTCCGCGTGTTCGCCGAAGCCCCCGGCCCCTACGACACCGCGTTCCACACGTGCCTCACCGCGGGACTACGACGCCTGCCGACGATGCGCGGCGTTGTGGTTACCGGCTCGAGTCAGCCCAACCACGCAGAAGGCGCCCTCTTACGCCTAGAGGGCCCCATGCTGGCCGTAGCGCAGGTAGGTGCATCCGTCCCCGGTGACACCGAACTGCTCATCTGGACCACCACCGCCCGCCGCCTAGAGGGTCTACTCGACGCAGACAGGCGTAACGACGTCGTTCTCCCCACCCACACCGCGCTGCGGGTCTTGGGCGTAGAGGGCAACCGTCTCCTCTTGGCAGAAGAGGGCGCATCCGCCGAGCGTGCTCTGACCAACCTTAGGGCTGCCGCCGCCGCGCGTGCCGCCGTCGACGTGCCCCACCACCCCCACCCCGCGCGCTGGTTCGGCGCGCTCCCCGCCGCCTGACCGGAGACCGCGATGCCCACCGACCCCCGCCAGGAGTCGCCCGACCCGCAGGAGGTGCCGCGATGGCGAGCAGGCTGACCTCGGTCCGCTCGGTGCTCAGCGTGTCGGCCACCGACTCCGACTGCTTCCGCACCATCAACGACGCGATCGCCGCCGCCGTCGACGGGGACGTGATCGCGGTGCGCCCCGGCACCTACCGCGAGTCCGTCGTCATCGAGCGCGAGATCACCCTTTCCGGTGCCGGGTCGGCCGGAGAGGTGCGCATCGAAGCGAGTGGCGCGCCCGCCGTGCACCTCGCCGCCGAACGTGCGACCGTCTCCGGGATCGTGCTCTCGCACCGTGACGGCGAAGCGGCCGTTGACCTCACCGCGGGCTCGTTGCGAATGGACGAGTGCACGGTCACCGCCGACTCCGCCGTTGCGATCGCGGTCCGCGGCGGCGCCGAGTTGCACGCGCGCGACTGCCGCGTCACCAACCCGGGCGGCGCGGGTCTGCTCGTGTTCGACGGCGGCGGCGCCGAGGTCCGCGCGTCGACGTTCACCGGCATCGCGACGACGGCGGTGGTCGCGCGCTCCGGGGGTGCGCCGCGGTTGGTCGACTGCGACATCACGGAGTCCGGGGGAGCATTCCTCGCCGCGGACAACGGCGGCGGCACGGTCAAGAACTGCCGGATCGAACGCGTCAACGGCCCCGGCATCGTCGTTGAGGAGAACAGCACTCTTAGCGTCGACGGCACCACATTGTCCGAAGTGGAAGGTGTGGCGTTCCTCGTAGGGGCCGGTTCCTCGCCCACGTTGCTCGACAGCACTATCGTCAACGCTCAGGCCCAGGCGATCGTGCTGGTGCAGGGGGGAACCGCGACAGTTGAACGTACCGAGATCCGTGGTGCGCGCGGGCACGGTCTGCACGTCCTCGATTCCTCCCGGGTAGACCTAACCGAGTGCGTCTTCACTGACTCCGGCCACGACGCGGTCCTGGTTGGGAGCACAGGCTCCGCGAACCTGACCAAGGTGACCGTGACGGGCGGTACCGGGTCCGCCATCATCGCGGAAGACAACGCCACCGTCACCCTCACCGAACCCCGGATCGAACGCACCAAGGGCACCGCTGTCATCGCGCGCGGCTCGGCAAGGGTAAGAGTCGACGGCGGCACACTCAGAGAGTGCGGCACAGGTGCGCTCTGGGAGGGCGCGGCCACCGGCGAACTCGGGGGCGTTGTCGTCGAGCAGAACCTCGGCGACGGCGTAGTGCTGCGTTCGAGCGAACCGGTCGACCTGCGCGGTTGCCGTATCGAGCGGAACCGGGGTAAGGACCTGCGGGACGACGCTGGCATCGCCCAGGTCGAGACACCACAAGAGACCCCGCCGCTGAAGACCGAGAAGTCCGACGACCTCACCACGCTGCTCGACCAGCTCAACACCCTCGTCGGGCTCGACGGTGTCAAGCGGGAGGTCGAGACCCTGGTCCGACTGCACCAGATGGCAGAGCGTCGCGCGGCGGCCGGTCTGCCCTCCCCGCCTCTAGGCCGGCACCTTGTCTTCGCGGGCTCACCGGGTACAGGTAAGACCACCATCGCTCGGTTGTACGGCCGGATCCTCACCGCGCTAGGAGTGCTCCGCACGGGTCAGCTCATAGAGGTCGCGCGAGCTGACCTGGTCGCAGCGGTCGTTGGCGGTACCGCGCTCAAGACCGCCGAGAAGTTCGACGAGGCTCTAGGCGGCGTCCTCTTCATCGACGAGGCCTACGCGCTCTCCGCGGGCGGCGGTGGCAACGGCCCGGACTTCGGTCGAGAGGCAATCGACACGCTGGTGAAGCTCATGGAGGACCACCGCGACGACGTAGTGGTCATCGTCGCCGGTTACACCAACGACATGCGCACGTTCATGGCCGCCAACCCCGGCCTGGCGTCCCGCTTCACCCGCACGATCGAGTTCACCGACTACACGGCACCCGAACTGGTGACCATTGTGGAGGGTCTCTGCCGGGCGCACGACTACCGCCTGGAGTTCGAGACCCGTGCGGCGGTGCACGCCTACTTCACCAAGCTGCCCCGCGACGCCACCTTCGGCAACGGCCGCACAGCGCGCAAGGTGTTCGAGGAGATGGTGGGAAGGCAGGCCTACCGGCTCGCGGAAGACGAGCACGCCCCTGCCGTCGCGCTCACAAGACTCCTCCCGGAGGATCTAGGACCGTTGCCGGGCAGCGGAATTGGCGCGGGGGCGGGACGGATAGACCAAGAGCAGGTCGACAGGCTTCTCTCGGACCTGCGCGGTCTAGTCGGACTTGACGACGTCAAGAGCGAAGTAAGCAGCATGGTCGACTTGCTCGACTCCGCAAGACAACGGCGTGAGGCCAACCTCCCCGTGCCGTCGCTCAGCAGACACCTCATCTTCGCGGGGCCACCTGGAACAGGTAAGACTACCGTCGCGCGCTTGTACGGCTCGATCCTTGCCGCTATGGGGGTTCTCGCACAGGGCCAAGTGATCGAGGTAAGCCGAGCGGACCTAGTGGGCGAGTACATCGGCCACACCGCCAAGCGCACCACCGAGTCCTTCGATCGCGCGCGCGGGGGACTGCTGTTCATCGACGAGGCGTACACGCTATCCAGCCGCCCCGGCGGTGGACAGGACTTCGGCCGCGAGGCGATCGACACCCTCGTCAAACTGATGGAAGACCACCGCGACGAGGTTGTCGTCATCGCCGCCGGTTACGCCGACGAGATGGAAGGCTTCCTAGCGGCCAACCCGGGTCTGCAATCGCGTTTCTCCCACCACGTCCAGTTCGCGAACTACACCGCCGACGAGTTGGTCACCATCGTCAGCCAGCACGCCACCAAGGTCGGCTACGAGTGCACGGCATCCACGGTTACCGCTCTGCGTAGTCACTTTCTGGCCGTCCGCAGGGACCAGTCGTTCGGCAATGGACGATATGCCCGCCAGGTGCTCGACGAGGCCGTCACCCGGCACGCCCGCCGGATGCGCGGAATCACCGCGCCCACCATCAGCGACCTCTGTGTCTTACTGCCTGAGGACATCCCCGCGCCTAGCGCTAACGGCAAGCCCCCCGGGCAAGGGTAGGTATCCACTACGCCAGATTGGCCTGCTCGATCGGCGGGTTGTGCGGCCGGACAAGGGATGTGAGCCTTGTCCGGATCGCAGCCGTTGCGCTGCGCCGTAAGGGGGAGGAATCTACTTGTCGAAGCAAACGAGACGTAGACGCTTATCGCTTGTGGTAGTGCTGATCGCGAGTCTGTCGGTGTTCGTGCCAACCGCGTCGAGCGCGTCCGACAGCCCGGTGAAGCAGCGCGCGAAGGAATCCGCTGTCATCGACGGCAGCTACATCGTCGTGTTCAAGGAGGCGCCGGGGGCGAGATCGGCCGCCTCCACCACCGCCGCGACCGTCGCGTCCCGCTACGGCGCACAATTGACCCACACCTACCGGCACGCGCTCAACGGGTTCGCGGGCCGCTTCACCGCCGAGACCGCCCGCAAGGTCGCCGCGGACCCGGCGGTCGCCTACGTCAGCCAGGACCTGAGGGTCAAGGCCGACGGCACGCAGGTGAACCCGCCGTGGGGCATCGACCGCGTCGACCAGCGCGAACGGCCGCGGGACAACGCCTACAACTACCCGACGAACACGGCCACGAACGTCACCGCGTACATCATCGACTCCGGTATCCGCACCACGCACCAGGACTTCGGCGGACGTGCCACCTGGGGCACGAACACCGTGGGAGACGGCAACAACACCGACTGCTCGGGCCATGGGACGCACGTGGCGGGAACAGTCGGCGGCACCACGCACGGCATCGCCAAGGGCGTGAAGCTGATCGCGGTGAAGGTGCTCGACTGTGACGGGGACGGGACCTCCGCCGGTTTCATCGCGGGCCTCGACTGGGTGACCGCGCACCACACGTCCGGCCCCGCGGTCGCCAACGTCAGCCTGGGCGCCGCAGGCACCAGCCAGGCGTGGGAGGACGCGGTCCGCAATTCCATCAACGACGGGATTGTGTACTCCATCTCCGCGGGCAACGACACCGAGGACGCGTGCAACCACACGCCCGCCCGCACACCGGAGGGCATCACTGTCGCCGCGACGGACGCGAACGACCGCATGGCCGACTTCTCGAACTACGGCTCCTGTGTCGACATCTTCGCCCCGGGCGAGAGCATCAAGTCGACCTGGAACTCCAGCGACACCGCCACCGAGGTGTTGGACGGTACCTCTATGGCAGCACCGCACGTCACGGGCGCAGCCGCGCTCTTGGTCGCTGCGGAGCCGACGCTGACCCCGGCGCGCGCGGCGGAGGCGCTGATCCTCGACTCCACGCAAGGTAGGGTCACCGCCCCACGGGTGACTTCTCCCAACCGTCTGTTGGCCACCAACACCGGCAACCGGCCGGGTTACCCCGTTGTGGCTAACCCTGGGTTCCGCGCCGCGCGCATTGGTACCGCGTTCTCGTTGCCCCTAACCGCTGCCGGTGGCACTGGCCCGTACAAGTGGACCGCCTCCGGACTGCCCGCCGGGCTGACCGTCAACCTCAACACCGGCCTCATCTCGGGTACGCCCACCACCGCGGCGACCTCCACCGTCACCATCACCACGACGGACGCGGCGAACCGCGCGCGTCCCACCGTCTTCACGATCCAGGTGACCCCGGCTGCCGGCAGCTGCTCTAGCGCCGGTCAGAAGCTCTTGAACCCCGGCTTCGAGAGCGGGAACACCCCCTGGTTCGGCGACACGAACACCATCGGCAACTGGACCGGCGACCAGGCGCCGCGCACCGGCAGCCGATCGGCGGCCATGGAGGGCTACGGCGTGACCGATGATCAGTACCTCGGCCAGGCCGTGCTGATCCCGCCGGGCTGCGTGCACTCCACGCTGTCGTTCTACCTGAAGATCGTGACCGAGGAGACCGACCCGGTCCCCTTCGACACCGTCACGATCTGGGCGGGCAACACCGTGCTGGCCCAGTACAGCAACACCAACGCGGGCGCGTACGCGCTCAAGACCTTCCCGCTGGGCGCGTATGCCGGGCAGGTGTTGATGATCTCCTTCGATGCCACGGAGGACTTCGCGGCATCGACTTCCTACGTATTCGACGACGTCACGGTCACCGCGGCCTGACAGGCTAAGAGGGCGGCGCGTCCTGCGCCGCCCTCTTACGGCTACACCCCCGTCTTGAGGATGGTCACCGAGTCGCTAAGCGTGTTGGTCACGTATGTCTCGCCACCGTCAGGGGATACCGCGAGAGACCAGGGTTCCCGACCTACCTTCACAGTAGAGGTGACCCTGTTCGTGCCCGATTCGATGACGGACACCGTTCCGGACCCGTTGTTCGCGACGTAGACGTGCCTACCGTCCGGCGCTACCGCTACCGACATCGGACGCTCGCCTACGTCGATG
This sequence comes from Actinokineospora globicatena, assembly GCF_024171945.1. Classification (GTDB taxonomy): domain Bacteria; phylum Actinomycetota; class Actinomycetes; order Mycobacteriales; family Pseudonocardiaceae; genus Actinokineospora; species Actinokineospora globicatena. The sequence continues at coordinate 191,934 of NZ_JAMTCR010000007.1, read as the reverse complement.
GTGTCGGTGACCTTCTGCGACTCCGTGTCCACTACCGACACCGAGTTTTCATCGAAGTTGGCTGTATAGAGCGTCTTACCGTCTGGTGACACTGCTAGCGCGATGCTGCTCGCGCCCACTCGAACGGACCCGAGCAGTCGATGGCTCTCTAGGTCGAGGATGGTGACCTGGTCGAGTTCCACGCTGACGATGTACACCCGGTTCCGGTCGACCACGAGCCCACGTGAGCCCGACGGCGCCTTGGCGAACGGTGTCGCGACGGTGCCCTCGGACTCCAGCTCCAGGATCTGCGCGGTGTCCTGATCGGGGATCAGCAGCCTCTTACCGTCAGAGGTTACGTCCGGGACGAACAGACCCTTGCCTGCTGGGACAGTCGTGACGACCTCGTCCCGGGCTAGATCGATGACGGCGACAGCGTTGCCCGGGTTAAGAAGCGTCACGAACGCCCTGTTGCCGTTGACCGCCACGTACTGCGGTGGCGCTGACACCGGGATCGCCTTGACTACCTTCTGCGAGGCGCGGTCGATCACCGACACCGTGTTCGACACGCTGCTCGGTACATAGACCTTCGAGCCGGACACAGCGACGCCCCGTGGACGTCGGCCGACACTGTTGATCGTCCCCGCAACGGTAGGGTTACCCGTGCTCGCGCCGATCACAGCCTCAGGTAACGCACTGTCGGACTCGGTGCCGCCACTGGTGAAGACAGCGATACCGCCACCCACGAGGACCGCGGCAGTCACAGCCGCCACTGGTACAAGGAACTTTCGCCGATTCACCTTCGGCCGTGGGACCGGACTGGGGACGAAAGACGGCGTTGGGGCTACCCGCCGCGCGGCGATCGCGGCGGCACCCAAGGCGACGGTGAACTTGGGGTGCAGACCTGTCCGGACAGGCCTACCGAACGCGGCGGAGACAACCTGGTCCACCAAAGGGATGCGTGACGAGCCACCTGCCAGCAGCACGGCAGCGAGGTCGCGTGGAGTTAGCCCTGCCGACGAGATCGTGCGGTGCAGCGCCTCCACAGTCAGATCTACCGAGGGGCGGATCATCTCGTTGAACGCCAGACGGGTCACGACGACCTCGCGGGGACCCGACAGCAGCGGAACCCGCACCGTCACGTCCGGCTCGATCGAGAGTTCCTCCTTGGCCCGCACGCAGGCCGCCCTGGTCGCCGCCAGCACCGCCGCCGCGGCCGGGCCCGCCGGGTCGAGATCGGCGAGGACCCCGCCCACCTCGGCGTCCACATGGGCGAACAGCGCCTCGTCGAAGTCCATGCCGCCCAGGCGTTCGATGCCCTCCGGGGTGCCGACGATCTCCATGCCGTCCTCGCGGGCCCGCAGGATCGTCGTGTCGAACGTGCCGCCGCCGAGGTCGTACACCGCGACCAGCTCGCCGACGCCGAGCCTGCGTTCGGCCGCGTAGTGCGTGGCCGCGGCCTCGGGCTCAGTGACCATGATGACGTCTGACAGCCCTGCCAGCCGCGGAACCTCGTCGAAGTGCTCGCGCCGGTAGGGTCCCCAGACCGCCGGGCACGTCAGCACTATCGATTCAGGGGGCGCGCCCGTAGTGGCGGTCACCCGCGCGATTACCGATTTGAGTTGCGCGGCTAAGAGCGCCGCAGGCGAGTAAGGGGCACCGCCCACCACTAACGGTGTCGGGTCGCCCAACCTGCGTTTGAACCCGCGCACCAACCGGTGCGGTTCAGCGCGGGCCGCGTCCATCGCCGCGTCACCTGTGAGCAATGTACCGTCAACCGAGGCGTAAACCGCTGATGGCTCAACGACTCCGTCACGACCGAGGGGCACCATCGTCGTCGTGGAGGGGCCACTGCCGATCGGACCGACAACGGCGGCTCCGGTAAAAGTGGTGCCGAGGTCGATGCCGAGGCCGTGGCCCATGGAGTTCTCCCAGTCCGCGCGGGCGACAGCCCTGCTCCGGTAGTTGACTCTATCCTCGCGCGTTCGGGTAGGGATATCCCTACCCGGCTTGAGGGCAACCCCTGTTGCCCTCGCCGGTCCGCGACCCGCACCATGGTCCGATGAACCCGATCACCCGCTGGTGGCGACGGGTCCGCACGGTGCGGTTGCGCCCGGTGGACCCGACCACGTGCGCGCTGCGTCGGGGGCTGGAACGCGACCTCAACGACGGGCCCGCGCAACGGGTGGCAGCGCTATCGGTGGAGCTAGGGTTGTTGTCCGTGGACTTGCCCGATAACCCCGTGCTGACCGGCCGCATAGACGAACTCCAGGGGTCATTGGCCGCTGTGCTCGACGAACTCCGCGAGATCGGTGGTGCTCTCTATCCACCGGTGCTGTCCAGCGACGGGTTCGAACCGGCGTTGCACGCTGTCGCGGAGCGGCACGGGGTGGCGCTCGCGGTGCACAGCGACCCGGTGGACCGGGCGACGGCCGCCGCCGCGTGCCTCGCCGTCGCCGACCACCTGCGGTCCGTGCCCCGCGACACCCACGTCGACGTGCGGGTTCGCCGGGGGTTGGGCTCGGTGTGGGTCGACGTCACCGAGGAGCGCGCGTGCGGGTAGCCATCGCCGACGACGGCGCACTGTTCCGCGAGGGCCTGGTCATGCTGCTGCGCGCGGCCGGGCACGAGGTCGTCGGGTCGGTGCCCGACGGCGACAAGCTGGTGGCCCTGGTCGCGGCCGACCCGGTGGACGTCGCCATCCTCGACATCCGGATGCCCCCTGAACCGGATGGCGGCCTGGCCACCGCCGAACGGGTCAGGGCGCTGCGGCCCGCGACAGGGCTGCTACTGCTCTCGCACTACGCCGAGACGCACTACCTGATGCGCGTCCTGGAGATCGGCACCGAGGGCGTCGGCTACCGGCTCAAAGAGAAGGTCGCGGGTGTCCAGGTGCTCGACGACACCCTCACCCGGCTGGCGGGAGGGGAGATCGTGATCGAGCCGTCGCTGGCCAAGCGCCTGGTGGAACGGCCCGCGGGCGGCGCGGGACCGGTGGGCGCGCTCAGCGAACGCGAGCACGACGTGCTCCGGCTGATGGCCGAGGGGCGCACCAACAACGCCATCGCCAAGGAGCTGTTCATCTCCGCGAAAGCCGTGGAGAAGCACATCGCGGCCATTTTCACCAAGCTCGACCTGCCCGGAGACCCCAGCGTCCACCACCGCAGGGTCCTCGCCGTGCTGGCGTACCTGCGAGCCAGGCGGATCGACGGGTAGCGGCGTGGGTTTCGAGGCGCTGATCCGCGACTTGGCCGAGTCGACCGGACATGCCGCTGCTTACTACGCCCCCGACGGCGACGGCCTCACCGTTGTCGCCTCTTGGCCTGGCCCAGCCACGCCAGCCGACCGCGTAGAGACGATTCCCGGGGTCGTGGAACGCGTCCCGAGTGGGGGAGCGGTAGCGCTGTCGGCGGCTGGACCTGGCGATCAGGAACGATTACGCCGAACGGCGCACCGGATCGCGTTGCTCGCCGCGGACGAGAGACTGCGCGCGGAACGTGAGCGGCTCACCGAACGCGTCCAAGTGCTCGAAGCGGACGCGCGCGCCGCACGGGACAGACTTGCCGAGGTCCGAGACCTCGAGCGTAGGCGGATCGCGGGTGCGCTCACGGCCGTCACCACGCGTGAGTTCACCGACCTGCGATTGCTGCTGGCCGAGTTGGACCACGCGGGTAGCGATACCGCTCGTGCCCTGTCGTCGTTCCGCACCGCTCTCGACGACGTGATCGATCGCTTTCGGACGGTCGTGCGCGGCGTCCACCCGGCGATGCTGCCCGAACGCGGCCCCCTTTCCGCTTTGGAGGAGTTGGCGGCAGATCTACCTCGGCCCATTCGGTTCAACGGCGACCTAGGGCGTCGCGTTGGATGGGAGGTCGAGTCCGGGATCTATCACGCTGCCGCCGCCGTGATGTCCTTGTTGGCTGAAGGCGTGTCCCGCGAACCGGTCGGGGTGGAACTGTCCCGCGCGAACGGAGCGTTGACGCTAACTTTCACGGACAGCACTCCCAGACTCACTGCCACTGAGCTGCGCGCGGCGGTGAAAGACGACGCAGACCGTCTGGCGGCTTTCGGTGGGGTGCTGGACACTTGGGTCGCGGATGGACGCGCCATCGTGCGGATCTGGATACCAGAGCGTCTCGACGGGACAGCTGTCGTAGCCCCTGCCTCCGCCGAGGGCACTCTCCTGGCCCGGGTGCGAGACCTGGTGACCACGGCGGTACGGGAGTCCGTGGCCGGGTGGACCGAGATCGCGGACCGGCTCGACCAGCCGCCCACGGTCGCGTTGGTCGACTCCTCAGGCGCTGTCGAACTCCTCACCGGCTACGCCTTCGCCGGGGATGGAGCCGTCACCTGGTACGTCCACGGCCGGACCCGCGACGTCACGTTCCACCGCCCGGGCCTGCCGCCGGTTACCACACCGGTCTCCGTCGCCGGTATCACCCGCCCGGCCGACGCGAACCGGCTCGTGATCCGGTGGCCCGCGGACATCCTGCGCCACATGACGTTGGTAGACGTACCCGCGTTGCCGACGGCGGTGGCGGGCTACGACGTGGTTGTCCTACCGCAACCCGATGCCGCGTTCCTGCGCACGTTCCGTGGCAAGGTAGACATCATCGTGGCTACCGAAGATCTCGCGACCCTCTTGCGCCGCCGGGTCATAGAGCGGGCGGATCTCATCACCGCTCGGTCAGTCCTAGCGGCTGCTAGGAGGGCTCCGCGCCCGGAACCCTTGGCTCGCTTGTTGGATCGAATCGAGGCTGACGCACACGAACTGGCCGAGCTGGCACTGCTCAACGAACTGGAAGCGGGCTACCTCGCCCTACCTGGGGACGCCGAGCGGCTTCTTGGTGCCCACGGCCGCGCCCCGCACATCCGCCTGGGCCTGTCCGCGTCAGCCACGCGCGAAGAGGTCCACCACACTGCCGTCACGGCCACCGCTGTCTGGCGCACTCGCGCGGGTAACCCCGCGACCAGCCCCCACCACCGCGACGCCTGCCTAGTCCTCGTCCGGACCTGCGAGGGCTTGTCGGTCGTCCGCTCTTAGTGGCGCAGGTGAGCCAGGAGGCTGTCCGCCACGGGATAGGGGCGCTCTACCGGCAACAGCTGCCGAGCGGCCTCTAGGTCCCGGTTCCGCACATGCTCGTGGATGGTGTGCGCGAGTTCCGTGACATCGGTGATCGAGACGATCCACTCGTCCGCGTAGCGCCGCGTGGCCTCTCCAGCGAGCCCGAGCTGCAGTGAGCGGTAGCCGAGGGGATGCAGGTCCAAGTCCCGCTCTGGATCCCATTGGACCCGCGCGGGGGCCTTCCTCAGTTCGTTCTTCCACGCTTCCTGGTCGCGGTGCAGGCCTGCCTCGTAGTGCGCTAGGCACGCGTGCTCCAGCGCCCACTCGAGCCCTTCGCGGGTGATCTCCACCGCCAAGACGACCTCTTGGCCTTCCTTCGTGCCCCACCCGCAGCGGTACATCATCCACAGGAACGAGGGCTTGATCCACGTCATCCGTTCCCTCTTCCACGAAGACGGGAAGCGGCCGCTCTTGGCGGCTGGGAGACCGATCGCGGGCGTGTACGCCTGGTAGACTGTCACCGTCGAATCGGTATAGATGGCACGGATCTCGTGTTTGAGCTCTTGCATGGGATAAGAGTGTCGACTCGACCGCTAGAGGCGCCACCAGGTTTCTTAGGTGGGGATGAAGCCCGCGATGGTGGTCCCGTTGCCCAGACCTGAGTCGACGCGCATAGTGCCACCGATGTCGGTGAGGCGGGTGGTCAGGTTCACCAGGCCGGTCCCGTTGCCCGCGACCTCGAAGCCTGGGCCGTCGTCACGGACGGAGAAGTGCAGGCCCTCGGGGCTGGTGTGGAGTCGGACGTCGATCGCGGCGCCGACGGCGTGCTTGTGGGCGTTGTTTACCGCCTCCAGGCAGACGAAGTACACCGTCGTCTCCACCGGGGCGGGGTAGCGGGGCAGGTCCGCCGAGACGTCGAGGCGAACGTCGGTGTGCGGGGCCAGTTCGGCCCCCAGCGCGGCCACCAAGCCCTTCGCGAGGGCGGGCGGCAGGATCCCGGCGGCGGTGCGCACCAGGCTCTCCTGGGCGGCCTCCAGGCGCCCGGACAGGGTCGGTAGCACCTCGGGGTTGTGTTCGGCGACCGCGACGGCCATCCGCAGCGCCACCAGGTGGTGCTGGGTGCCGTCATGCAGGTCGCGTTCGATGCGGCGGCGCTCGGTGTCCATCTCGGCAGCAGCCCGCCAGCGCCCGTCGGCCAGGCCCGCCGTCGCCGCGTGCCCCCGGCGGCGCAAACTGTCGACCTCGCGAGTTAGCCGAATCAGGTCGACTACCGGAGCGAGCACAGCGGCGACGGTGCCTAACCGGCTGCGGGTAGGACGAACGCGCAGATCAGCGCCGGGGGAGATCGTGGCGCGGAAGCCAGCACCGCCCGCGCCCCACGCGTAGCGCTCCCCATCGAGCCGCAGTTCGCACCCGTCCGCCCCTAGAGCGGTGCCTACCGCTTCGGCGACTGCTTCCGGGCGCGGGTCGCGCTCGCCTACGACCGTGGCCACGGCGGCGAGGACGGCATCCGCCGCCTGGTCCCCATGATCACGCCGTGCCACCCCGTCACGGTACCCGCAAAGATCGTCAAACGGGACGGCTGCTCAGCACCGTCGACTGGTCGATCTTCCACTGACCACCGGCGTTAACCAGCACGTAACGGTGGACCTCGCGCACCGACCGGCCGTCGGCGAAGCGGTAGTCGACGGTGGCCTTCAGTGTGTTCTCCCCGACAGACGACACCCCGGAGACCCGCACCTCGCGCACCGCGCCCCAGAAGCGCTGGTACCCGTCGTACCCGCCCGCCGGGTAGCGCTGGAACTTCTCGGTGAGCCGCTCCCACCCCTTGTCGAGGCTGGCGGGCATGAGGCCGTAGTAGTCCGTCAACGCGGCGGCAGGATCACCTGGCGTAGGTGGCACTACCGGGTTCACAGCCGGGGGATTGGTGGTGGTCGCAGGAGGCGGCTCGGTGGTCGCTGGCTGCTCCTCCGTAGGTTGACCAGCCGTGGGTTGACCGGCCGTCGGCTGCGTGGCTGCCGGGGGAGTGGTGGACGGTGGTGCCACCGCGACGCTAGGACCCGGATCGTCGAGCAGGGCAAGCGCGGTGACCGTCCCCCCTGCCAGCAACGCGAGTGCGACCAAGACGACCAACGCCGACTTCTTACGATGGGGTTTCTCGATCGGGGCCAACTGCTGCGTGGGAGTGAACGCAATCGGGTCAAGCGCGACGGCAGTAGGCGCGTCGTGGACCTCGTCGACGGAACCGAGTGCGTCGCGAACCTCCGCCATCGTCGGACGAGCCGCCGGGTCGACGTCCAACATCCGCATCAGCAGCGGAGTCATGGCGCCAGCGCGCTGAGGAGGCTCGAACTCGCCCAGCGAAACTCGGTAGAGCAACGCCATCGGATTGTCATCGCGCCCGAAGGGCGGTGCTCCTTCGACAGCGGCATAGAGCGTCGCACCAAGGGAGAAGACATCGGAGGCGAAGGTCGCTGTGTCACCCCGCGCGACCTCAGGCGCCAAATAGGCCGGTGTGCCCTTAACTGTGGCGGTAGCTGTAACAGCGGAGTCAGCGGCAAGACGGGAGATACCGAAGTCGGTGATCTTGACTCGGTCGTCCTCTCCCAGTAAGACGTTGCCCGGCTTGACATCCCGGTGTACTACGCCAGCACTGTGCGCGGCGGCTAAACCGGCAGCGACAGCGGTACCCACGCGCGCGGTCTCGTCAGGGGAGAGCGGGCCGGAGGAGGCCAACACCTCGGACAGGCTTGTCGACGGCAGATATTCCATAACCAGGCACGGGTTGCCGTCGTCGTCGATCACGTCGTACACCGTGATGGCGCACGCGTGCTGCATCTTGGCCGCGATCCGGCCCTCTCGCATCGCCAGTCGCGTCACGCGCTCGGCCTCGGGCCCCGCCGGGACCCGCATGCGCTTCACCGCCACCGTGCGGTGCAGGCGTTCGTCGTGGGCCCGCCACACCTCGCCCATGCCGCCGCTGCCCAAGGGCTCGACCAGGCGGTAGCGCCCGGAAACCAGCCGCTGCTCTTGACCTGGTCGCTCAGTCACTCAGAGGGGTTTACCCGCACGGGCGAGGCGTGAAACGGGCTAGTTGTGGGTCATGCCGGGCGTGGAGTTGTGCGTCATGCCCGGGTCGGTGCCCGCGGAGGCGGGGGCGGCGATGACCGCGCCGACCACGAGTGCCGCGGCGGCGAGGAGGGCGGCGAACAGGGAACGCTTGGCGCGCATGGGATTCTCCGTCGGTCGGCCGTCGGGCCGGTGCGGCCCGGACGGGCTGTGCACGGTGTAGAGCGCACCGATGGTCGCAACGCCACGACACGGTGGTGACACACCCGCGCCAACGACCGGTGAATGCGCGCGGAACCCCAGACGACCACGCTCGGTGAGCGGTCGCTAGGCCATTGGGCTCGACCTGCCCCCTGCCGATTGTTAACCTTTCGTTCACTTTCTATTCTCGCTCGATGTCCGTTGGCCACGTCCGGCAGCGACGTCGCCTCGACGCCGCCGTCGACGCCGTGCGCTCCGGACGGGGGCGGGTACTGCTGGTCGAGGGCGAACCGGGGATCGGCAAGACGACACTGGTGCGCGCGGCCACCGACCGAGCCCAGGCGCTGGGTTACACCATCAAGTGGGGTTACGGTGACGAGCTCGGCCAAGACCTCCCGCTCTTACCCGTGCTCGACGCTCTACGCGGGGACGACCCGAGGCTCGCTTCCGCTGACCGGTTGCTCCGTGGCGAAACCGGCGCCACCGACCCGGTCGCTGCGGCCTCCCGTCAGCTCCAGGCCATCATCACCGATCTGTGCGCTACCGCGCCGACAGTGTTGGTGGTCGACGACCTCCAATGGGCCGACCGCGCTACCGCCGCGCTGTGGTGCCGCTTGGCTCGGCTCGCGCGCGATCTCCCGTTGCTAGTGCTCGGAATGACCCGCTTAGCGCCACGGGGTACCGAGCTCCTAGCCATAAGACGCGCGGCGGGTTCCGGCATCGTTCCGCTCGACCGTCTAGACGACGGAGCCGTCACCGCGCTCGTCAGCGACCTCGTAGCCGGTACCCCAGGAACACGCTTACTCGCCTTGGCTGACGGTGCCGCCGGGAACCCTCTATATCTGACCGAACTCGTTGATGCTCTCCGGCGTTCCGGCGCGATCGCGGCTCAAGAGGGAGAGGTAGAGCTAACGGGCGATCTCGCTCCGGGATCGCTGGGCGCCGCGATCGCACACCGCTTGGACTTCCTCCCCGAGAAGGTGCGAGGAGTGCTCGGTGCGGCGGCATTGCTCGGAGTCGAGTTCGATCCGGCGGATGTCGCCGCCGTCATCGGCGAGCGCGTGACCGACGTGATCGAGGCTCTGGAGGAAGCCCGTGCGGCGGGGGTGCTGCGTGAGTCGGCTGACAGACTCGCTTTCCGGCATCCACTGATTCGATCAGCGATCCACGACGACCTACCCGTGGCAGTCAGGGCTGTCCTGCACCGCGATGCCGCTGTCGCACTCGCTGGTTCTGGTGCCCCTATACGACGCGTCGCACGGCAGTACCTTCGCGCGGTAGACCTCTCTGGCACTGCCCGACTCGACGCGTGGTCTACGGCTTGGCTCGTTGAGGCGGCACCCGCCTTGATCGCCCAGTCGCCCGCGTTGGCGGTCCGGCTGCTCGGCCGAGCGGTTCGCGGCGACGGTGGTCCCCTCGCCGCCAGACTCGCCGACGCGCGCTATCGCACCGGTGACGCCAGCGGAGCTGAAGAGGTCGCCCATCGCGCGTTAGCGGTGACGACAGACCCTGATCTCATCGTTGACCTCCACTGGACTCTCGCCCAATGTCGCGCACTGGCTGGCCGTTCCCGCGAGTCCCTTACCGCGCTCGCAGAAGCTTGTGTTGGCCTGCCCGACCGGCATAGGGCGCGCCTCTTAGTCTTAATTGCCAGGGCACATCGTGACCTCGGGGAGGTCGACCTCGCTGGCGTCGTCGCCGCGCGGGCGTTGGCAGCCGCCGACAACGATCAGTGGACCATCGGATGGGCGCTACACGTGCTCACCTTTGTCGCCGTCATGCGCGGGGATGTCGCGGCGGCACTACCGCTGTTCGACCGGGCGCTCGCGGTTACCGATGCCGAACCCGCATTGCTCGATCTCCGGCTCTTACTGCAGATCAACCAAGCCGTCGCATTTGGCGATGTGGACCGCTACCCAGAGGCGATCGCCGCGGCCACGGCTGTCCGCACACTCGCGGAACAAGCAGGCGGGTTGGTCCGCCTCGCGCAGTCGCACAGCGCGCTCGGTGAGCTCTTGTTCGATGTCGGCCGCTGGGACGATGCGGTGACCGAGGTGACCGCGCTGGCCGACGAGGTCAAGGACCCCGGGGTGGCTTGCTGCGACCATGGCAACGCTGCTCTTATCGCCCTCCACCGGGGTGATCCCGACACGGGCGCCGCTCACCTCGCGGCGGCCGCCGAACCAGCCAAGCGCATCGGCAACCGCGTGATCGGGTCGCTCGCGCTCGCCAGGGCACTCGATCACGAACGCCGTGGGCAGGCTGATCGCGCGCTAGCCGGGCTGCTGGGGTGCCTGTCTGAGTCCGCACAGGAGCTAGAGGAGATGGAAGACCTCTTACCCGAGACTGTGCGGCTCGCGCTCGCGCAGGGCGATCTAACCGCAGCCGAGTACGCGGCAGGGTTGGCGGAGAAGGTCGATGTCTCGGTAGCGCACCGCCTTGGAGCGGCTGCGTTCTGCCGAGGGCTCATAGACCGCGACCCTGTGGCGTTGGCTCAAGCTGGTGAGCACTACCTCGCCGCAGGACGGCCGTTCGCGCGAGGCCGTGCCCTACATGCGGCGGCCATAGTCCTAGCCGAGGCAGGTAACTCCATCTCCGCACGGGCAGCGTTCAGTGCTGCTGATGACCTCTATGACACTCTAGGCGCGGCCTGGGACGCGGCTGGCTTGAGGTCGGCGCTGCACGCGCACGGCATTCGGCGCGGGCCTAGAGTCCGACACCGCGTTGAGCGCACCGGGTGGGGCAGCCTGACCCCGACAGAGACAAGAGTCGCCGCGCTGGTCGCGCAAGGACTGTCCAATCCAGCCATAGCCGACCGCTTGGTGCTATCGCGTCGGACCGTGGCCACGCATGTGTCGCACATCCTCGCGAAGCTGGGTATGGCCTCCCGGACTGAGATCGCCAGAGAGGCCGCCGCCCATTACCGCGAATCCGGGTGACGCTGCCCGTGGCGCCTGCTCAACATCGGCACCACGAACCACCACACCAGGAACCAGCTCACCGTCCCGGTCGACAGCCACACCGCCTGGCGCGTTCCTAGCACGACATCCAGGATCAGCAGCATCGAGGCGCCGAGAGAGAGGACGAGGAAACCCAGCCCGCACAGGGTGAACCACCCTGTCGCGGCCACTAGGTGACTCTTGAGCCTGCGCCGGAACACCAACCGGTGGAACGGCGCGGGGGCGATAAGAAGGGCCGTGGCCGCCGCCCCGAGCAGGAGGGCGACAACGTAGACGGTGCGTTGGAACTCGGTGATGTCGGGGAAGCGCGGCGTGAACGCCAACGCGAGCAGGAAGGCCAAGAGGAACTGCACCCCGGTCTGGGCGACGCGGATCTCTTGCAGCATCTCACCGTAGTTGCGGGTGAGGCGTTGGTGCGGGGTTTCGGGGGTCATCGCTCGTCTCCAGGGTTGGTTTGTCCTGGTATGAGCTTGTCGTCCCCGGTCGTGCGAGACATCCGTCCACTGACGGACATGGGAAGCGTGGAGCTATGAACGACGCGGTAGCGCTATCTCGGCCCACACGAGCTTGCCGTCATGGGTTGCTCTTGTGCCCCAACGGGTCGCGAAGGACTCGACGATGTGGAGGCCGCGGTGGTGCTCGTCGTCCAAGGCGGCGGGGAGCGTGCGCGGCTGGGTGCTGCCGTGGTCGCTGACGTCGATGCTCAGGCGGCGCGCGTCGGCGTGCAGCCGCAGGACAGCAGGGGTACCGGTGTGCTTGATCGCGTTGGTCACCAGCTCGCTGGTGATCGTGACGGCCCGGTCGGTCAGCGCGGTCAGCCCCCACAGCTCCAGGTGCTCAGAGGTGAACGACCTCGCTCGTGCGGCCGCGTCCGGGGTGGTGTCGAGCACGAGCGTGCTGACCCGGCGGTTGTTCCCCTCGTTGCGCACGTACAGCAGCGCCACGTCATCCGCGTGTTCGCCCGCGGTCATCCGGGCGATAAGCGCGTCCAAGGCCTCGCCGTCGGCCGGCATCTGTCTTACCGCCTCGGCGAAAGCGTCGATGCCCTCGTTGAGGTAGCCGTTCCTGGTCTCCACCAAGCCGTCGGTATAGAGGACGAGCCGGGCGCCCACGGGGAACTCGATCTGTCGCTGCGCGAAGGTAGTGCCAACACCGAGAGGCATGCCCAACGTCTGACCGATCAGCGAGGACGCACCCTCTGGCGATACGTATACCGCTGGCGGATGACCCGCACTGGAGAAGGTGAGAGTGCCGTCAGCCGGGTCGTGCACCGCGTAGAGGCACGTGATGAAGTCGGCGTCCGGTGTCGCCATCGCCAGCTCAGAAGTGTTGCGCAGTACCTCTGACGGTGGGAGGTCCAGGAGCGCGTAAGAGCGCACCGCCGTCCGGATCTGCCCCATGACAGCCGCCGCCGACACACCGCGCCCCGCGACGTCACCGATGATGAAGGCTGTGCGCCCCACCGGAAGCGACACCACGTCGAACCAGTCGCCACCCACCTCCGCACCCGTCGCGGCGGGCAGGTAGCGCGAGAGGACCCGGAGACCCGGCGTCGCCGGGATGGTCGGCAGCATGCTGCGGGCCAACTCGGTGGCCATCGACCGCTGCCGGGAGAACAGCCGCGCGTTGTCCAGTGCGATCGCGCTATAACCGGCGATGCCTTCGGCCAACTGCTCGTGCCGCTGCGTGAACTGGTCAGGCTCGGGGTGTCCGAAGAAGAATCCGCCCAGCACCTCACCGGACGACGGTGACACCACCGGCACCGCGAGGTAGCTGCACACAGGAAGGTGCCCCTCCGGCATCCCGTGGTACGGCGGGTTGTCCCCGTAGCGGTAGTCGGCGGTGATGTTCGGGGAGCGCATGGTCCCCACGCCGTTGAACGTCTGCGCGAACACCTTGGTGTTGCGCGGCATGGGGAACTTCTCGAACGCCTCCCTCGGCACCCCTGACAGCGTGAACAAGGTGTACGACTCGCCGTAAGAGTCGATGAGGTTGTAGAAGAACGCGCCGAACGCCGCGCCGGTCGCCTTGGTCGCGGCGTCGGTGGCGTCTTGCACCAACGCGTCCAAGTCCAGTTGCGCGGTCAGCCGCCGACCCACGACCTGCAACGTGTCCACCAGGTCGGCCGCCGCCCGCAACTGCTCGATGGCCTCCTCCAGCGCGGTCGCCTGGTCCCTGGAGGCCTGCTCCAGGGTCGTCAGGTGCTGCCGCAGCGCGTCCCGCTCCGCGGGCACCCCGGCGCCGTGGGCGAGCAAGCCCACCCTCAGCCCGATCGCGACCGCCGTGAACTGCTCCGCGGTGCTCGCCGGGATCGGTACGCGCGAGTACAGCACCACGGCGAAGGGCGTCCCTCCCGGCAAGACCCCGCCGAAACCGAGCACTGAGGCGATGTCGTGCTCTATGACTAACGCCTGGTCTTTGATGTAGCGGCTACCGTGCGCCACCGGAACGTGGAAGACGCCGAACCCGTTGCTGTCACCGGAGCCGTTGAGGATGTCTTCGGGAGTGAGCCCGAACTCGCGGGTCATCGCCGCCATCATCGGCATCGACTCGAACTCGTCGGCAGGCGGTAGCGCCCGCACCCGGGGATCAGGGGACTCCGTGCCCGCCTCCAGCACGAGGTACTTCGTGGCGGGGTCCATGCTCACCTCGGCGCCCGTGCGGATGGTGAGCAGCCGGACCAGCGGCAGCACCGGCCCGCCCACGTCGGTGAAGCACTCCTGCAGCCGGGTCACCACCGCGCGCGCCGCCGAGGGGAAGTCCGGCGCCAGTTCCGCGAGCCTGCGCAGGTCGGCGGCGGTGCGGACCATGTCGGAAAGACCGAACCGGGTGATGTCGTAGGTCCGCCTGTCCGGCACCCGGCTGGGGCTCACCGGCTGTCCGTTCCCGGCACCTCGTCGACGATGGTGAACAGCCGGTCGAGCGCGGTCGCGGTGATGGTCGCCCCCACCTGCGGGCGCAGCGCCGCCAGCGTCAGGGTGCCCGCCGCCGCCACCGCCGCCTTGTGCAGCCGCACCAGCGCGCTGAGCCCGCTGGAGTCGCAGAAGGACAACCGGCCCAGGTCGAGCACGACCGCGCGGCCGCTGTCGACGACCGGGGCCGCCACCCGCAGCAGCTCCGGCGTGGTGCCGAAGTCGAGCTGGCCGACCACGGACACCACCACCTCCGCCGCGCGCTCGTCCACCGTGATCGCCAGCGGTGCCGGTTCACCCACGCCAGGCTCCTCTCGCCAGCTCATCGGGTGCAGATCGTAGCCGCGCCCGCCCCCACCCCGCACAAGGCGGCGTGCGCGCGTCGACCAGCAGGGTAGGTGGTCAAGGGCTGGTTCCGCCCACGATCTCGTCCACCACCGCTGACAGCGGCTGGGTAGCGTCAACGTGGATCGCGCCCAGGTCCGTGACCTCCGCCTGGTAGCGCGGACACCAGTCCCGCAGCCATGCCCGCTGGCCACCACTACGACCGAAGTCATGGTCGCGGTGCGGGTAGTCCAGCCTGGTCAGCATCGTGGTCTCGTCGATTGCCAGCAGGTAGGCGCGGTCGAACCGGGACCACGCCTCACCCACGTTGCCCGCGTTGCCGCACAGGTACCGGGTTCCCGGCCGCGCTGCGAGCTCGTCAAGCAGTGATAGGTCCCAGGACCAGTCGTGCTCTGACAGCCACTCGACGGTGGTGTCGTCAGGTAGCTCTACCGCTTCGCCGCGTTCGTTGACCCAACCCGCCAGCGTTGTGTCGGCGTCCACCGCGATCAACCCACGCCGGGTCAGTTCTGCCGCGACGGTGGACTTACCCGACCCGGAGCACCCTGTCACCAAGATGATCCCCACGTCAGCGACCCGCTTTCGCTCGGTAGGCCACTACGGCGACGTCATCGTCATATCCGGATGCCGGTCGGAGGTCGTCGAACACCCGGTCAATCACCGCCGTGAGCGGCGTGCTCAGCGCTGACTGAGCGGAGAGGCTGGTCCGCAACCGGTCGACCCCCACGTCCCATGGTTCGTCGCGCCGTTCCACCAGTCCATCGGTGTAGAGCAACAGCGTGGAACCGGGCGGTAGGTCTGTCTGTGCGTTCACGCGGTCAGCATCAGGCAGGACCGCCAGCGGCAGCGAACCGGCATCGTCCAGGACTCGGGTGGTGCTATCCGGGTTGAGCAGCACTGGCGGTGGGTGGCCCGCACGGCTGTAGGTCACGGTGCCTGCGGCAGGGTCGACGATCCCACAGAAGACCGTCGTGCAGCTCGCTCCCGGCACGTCTTCCGCGTAGTCATCCAACTGACTCAATGCTTCGGCAGCGCTACCCGACTGCCGAAGCAACGCGCGACAGGCGCTCCTTAGCTGCCCCATCACCGCGGCCGCCGCCAGACCGTTTCCCACACAGTCACCCACCACGATCCCGATCCGACCCTCAGGTAGCCGAACCACGTCGTACCAGTCGCCGCCGACCTCTAGCGGCAACACGGCGGGTTCGTAGCGCACGGCGAACCCCGGCGGTAGGTCACTCGGCCCCAAGAGGGCGTGCTGCAACGTCAGCGCCACCCCGCGGGTCTCGTCGAAACTACGGGCCCGAGCCGTCGCCAACGCGAGGTGCTGCGACATAAGAGCGAACAACGACCGATCCGCTGGGTCTGGCGCTGACCTCGGTCGCACCACGAGTACCGCGTCCGCCGCGCCGAGCGCCGTCACCAGCGCCGGTCCCAGGGAATCGCGCACCTCGGCGACCGCACCCGCTCGCCTTCTAGCCGCGTCCGCCATCGCTTGCCGTAGATCGAGCGACCAGCCCTTCCAGCTCACCGAGATCGGGTAGGCCACTACGCGCGGGTCGAGCGTGTCCGAGCGCCACAACACCACCGCCGCTGACCAGGCCCCGAACGCCTCCGCGACCCCCGGCAGGCCCGCGCCCAAGACGCCGTCCACGTCGACCGCTGTCGCCAGCGCGCCGGTGAACCGGGCCAGTGTCGCCTCGCGGTTGGTCGCGGTCACCCGCGCCGTCACGTCCCGGACCGTCCCGACCGACATCCGCGCCGCCCCCGCGCGGTCCGGCAACGTCGCGACCAGCGAGGACACCCACACCCGGTGCCCGTCGCGGTGCCGGATCGGGTACAGGAACTCGCCCTCACCCGCGCGCAGGAACCGCTCGTGCACCCGCTCCTGCTTGTGCCGGTCCCCGCCCTCCGAAAGCCACGGGTAGGGCCACCGGAACGGCACGCCGCTCGCCGGGTAGCCGGTGATCTTCCCGAACGCCTCGTTCGCCTCGAGCACCGTGCCCGCCGCGTCGGCCAGGAAGAACCCCTCCTGCAGCGCCTCGACCAGGGTCTTGCGGAACCGCGACGCGCGCGTCCGGAGCTTGGCCAGCTCCAGGTTCGACCGCACCCGCGCGACCAGCTCGGCGGGGGAGAAGGGCTTGGGCAAGAAGTCGTCCGCGCCGGCGTCGAGCGCCTCCACCGCGGCGTCCTCGCCGGCCCGCGCGGACAGGAACACCACGGGCAGCTCCGCGGTGGTGGGGTCCGACCGCAGCCTGCTGAGCAGCTCGAACCCGTCCATCCCGGGCATCATCACGTCGGTCAGGACGAGGTCAGGGGCGTGCTCGGCGACCCGCGCCAACGCCGTCCCGCCGTCCGGGGCCTGCACAACCCTCCAGGTAGGACTAAGCAGCGCGGAGACGAACCGACGTAGGTCAGGGTTGTCGTCGACAACCAAGACCATCGGAGCGTCGTCAGGCGCGCGCACCACCGGCTCACTGGCGGGATCGGACCACCGCAGCGCCTCCGTGAGATGCGCGGTGCGTCCCGCTGGCGGTGTTGGTCTTACCTCCGCTGCCGCCTCGCCATAGGGGATGCGAACGCTGAACGCGCTACCCACGCCTACCGTCGACTTGGCACTGGTAGACCCACCGTGCAGCCTGACCAGTTCGTCGACCAAGGCCAGACCGATCCCGGCACCCTCGAACGACCGTCCCCGGCCGTCGGCGACGCGGTGGAATCGGGTGAACACCCGCGGCAACTCCGCTGCGGGCACTCCTATGCCGGTGTCGGTCACCACGAGTTCGACGTCATCGCCCCGGTCGAACAGCCCGACCTCGATGTGGCCGGTCAGGGTGTACTTCACCGCGTTCGACAGCAGGTTGAGCACGACCTTCTCCCACATGCCCCGGTCGACCGCGACCATGCGGGGGAGGACAGGACACCGCAGGACCAGCGCTAGACCCGCCTTGCTGACCGCGGGCACGAACGAGGTCGCGACCTCTTCGGTCAACGTCGCCAAGTCAGTCCATGTGGGATCCGCGATGAGCGCGCCTGCCTCCAGTCGCGCCAGGTCCAAGAGGTCGTCAACCAGCCTCCGGAGCCGCTCAGCGTTGCGCAGGACTACCTCGGCCCGTTCCCGCTGAGCAGGCGCCAACGGCACGACCTCGTCCGCGACGGCGTCCGCAGCTTCACCCGTGATCAGCGTAAGAGGCGTCCTGAACTCGTGGCTGATGTTGGCGAAGAACTGGGTCTTGAGCCGATCCAGCTCGGCTAGGTCCGCGATCTGGCGACGTTGGTCCTGGTAGGCCCGCGCGTCGGCCACCGCTGCCGACACTTGCCCGGCCACTAGGACCAGGAAGTCCTGATAGTCCCTATCGAACACTCGGTGCGCGGAAAGCCCTAGCGCCAAGACCCCGGGTGAATCACCGCCGCTGCCTGGCTGTAGCGGCACAAGCAGCTCCTGGGCTCCACACGGCACGGACTCTCGCGCACGCCACGCTGCCACGACTGCCTCTTCGCGGCCTGGATCCGGCGGCACTACCCCGCTCTCGGCGGCCACCGGCAGGGACCCATCGGGTTCGACCAGGTGGAATCTGGCGTAGGGGATCTCCGCGCGGTGTTCGGCCAGCACGCGCGCGGCCGCAGAGCACACCGCGGCCACTGAGTTGTCCGCCGACCTCGGCAGTCCACCCAGGTCGCGCAACGCGGCCAGCCTGCGGGCCGCCACCACCCGCGACGTCGTGTCGTTCGTCGTGCTGAACACCCCGACGACCTGCCCGCCGCCGCCGCGCACCGGGCTGTGCGAGTAGGTCCAGAACGTCTCGGTGACCACCCCGCGACTGCTCGTCATCAGCCGCTGGTCGTCCACCCAGGTCGCCGCGCCGGTGCTCATGACCTGCTCGATCACCGGGCCGATCGTGGGCCAGACCTCGGCGAACACCTCCCGGCCCGGCTCGCCGAGCGCGCCGGGGTGGCGCTCCCCGGCCAGTGGCGCGAACGCGTCGTTGTAGAGCACCGTCAGCCGCTCGCCCCACCACAGCAGCATCGGGTGCCGCGACTCCAGGACGATCCCCACCGCCGTGCGCAAGGGCTCCGACCAGCGCGCACGCGGACCGAGCGGCGTCGCGGACCAGTCGAACCCCAGCACCAGCCGGCTCATCTCCCCGGTCACCGGCTCGTCCGATCGCACCCAGGTGACTTTTCCGCACGGACCGCGTCGGCGCGACCTCTTCCCCCACTGGGCCACCACGGTCATCATGAACCGGCGGTAACAGTCACATTGCCGGCGGCGACTCATCCGGTGACGTGCGCGTGGCGTGGCAGGGAGGTAAGACGGTGTCGACCACACCAGGTGCCGGGGAAACCGGGGCGCCCATCACCGAGGTCCCCGGATCGGGGGTACCGGTGGTGCCACCGACCACGGTGTCGGCCGAGTCCACCCCCGACGGGCTCACGGTGCGGATGCCCGCCCGCGTGCAGCACGTCGTCACGGTTCGCAACCACGTCCGGGTCTGGTTGGCCGACCTCGGCGTGGCCATCGAGACCGCCCGCAACATCGTCATGGCCACCGACGAGGCTGTGACAAACGCCATCGAGCACCGGTTCCGGCCTGAGTCCGAAGACGGCGCGGTCACGCTGACCGTCCACGCCCGAGCCAAGACCATCGTCGTCACTGTCGCCGAAGACGGCTCGTGGCAGCTACCGGCCCAAGGCAACAAGCCCGTCGACGGCGGGTTCAACCTTCCCCTCTTACGCGTCCTGGCCGACGAGGTCCAACTGCGCCACGCCGATGGCCGGAGCACTCTCGTCGCGCACTTCCCGCACCGAGGTTGACCGCACACGCTCCGCTGCGAACAGGCATAGTGAGAGCCATGAGCGCACTGGGGCGAGTCAAGCGAGTCGGGTACGGGGCCATGCAGCTGGCCGGACCGGGCGTCTTCGGGCCGCCCGCCGACCCCGACGGTGCCGTCGCCGTCCTGCGCCGCGCGGTCGAGCTCGGCGTGGACCACATCGACACCTCCGACTACTACGGCCCGTACGTGGTCAACGAACTCATCGCCCGCGCGCTGCGGCCGTACCCCGAGGACCTGGTCATCGTCACCAAGGTCGGGGCCCGTCGCGATGACACGGGCAACTGGCTCCCCGCCCTCTCGGCCGACGAACTGCGTTCCGCCGTCCACGACAACCTGAACCGCCTCGGTGTGGACAGGCTCGACGTGGTCAACCTGCGCGTGATGGACGACTCGCCGCTAGAGGAGTCGTTCACCGCTCTTGCCGCGCTACGCGAAGAGGGGCTGATCGCCGAACTGGGAATCAGCAACGTGACGCTCGACCAACTCGCCACGGCGCGCGAGATCGCACCCGTCGCGTGCGTGCAGAACCACTACAACATCACCGAGCGCGGTGACGACCCGGTGGTGGACGAGACCAACCGGCTCGGGATCGCCTACGTGCCGTTCTTCCCGCTCGGCGGGTTCCAGCCGATCCAGGCCGAGGCCCTGCACACCGTCGCCGCCCGCCACGGCGCCACCGACCGGCAGGTCGCGCTCGCCTGGCTGCTGGCCAGGTCGCCGAACATCCTGCTGATCCCGGGCACCAAGACCCCCGCCCACCTCGAGCAGAACGTGGCCGTCGGTGACCTCGCGCTCACCCCCGCCGACCTGGCCGAACTGGACGCCATCGCGGGCTGAGGGCCCGGCCGGAAATCGTGGTGGGCGGTCGGGGGCCGCTGCTAGTCTGGCCGCGTGAGCGGGCAGAAAGCCGATTGGGGCGCCTTCGGACGGCGTTACCGGACATACTTCCGCAAGCGGGCCGAGGTGCCCTTCCGCATCGAGCCCCCGACCGGCGACGGTCGCACCCTGGGCGCGGGGGACCCCGTGTTCACCCTGGTGGCCAACAACAGTGCGGGCATGGCCGCGTTGAACTCCCTCGACCAGGTCCAGGTCGGTCTCGCCTACCTCGACGGTAACGTCGACATCGAGGGCGACATCCTCACGGCGTTGTCGACGCGGCGGTTCTTCGGGGACTTCCACCCGATCTCTTACGTCAACAGGTTCCTGCCCGCCGTGGTGCGCGGTAAGACCGAGCACGACAGGCGGTCCATCACCGCGCACTACGACCGGGATCCCGAGTTCTTCCTCTCCTTCCTGGACGAGCGGCACCGCTGCTACACCCAGGGGTCGTTCAAGTCCGACGACGAGTCCATCGAAGACGCCATGACCCGCAAGATGGACATGGCGATCGAACAGCTGGGCCTCAACCCCGGCGACAAGGTCCTCGAGGTCGGCGGGGGCTGGGGCGCGTTCGTCGAACACGCTGGCCGCAACGGCATCGAGGTCACCACGCTGACCCTGTCCGAGCCCTCGGAGCTCTACCTCAAGGACCTCATCGCGCGCGAGGGCCTGCCCTGCGAGGTGTTGCGGCAGCACATCTTCGAGTACTCGCCGGACGTCAAGTACGACGCCGTGGTGAACATGGGCGTCACCGAGCACCTCCCGGACTACGCCACGTCGTTGGCCAAGTACGAAGAGCTCCTGAAGCCGGGCGGGCGGGTCTACCTCGACGCGTTGGCCATGCGCGCCAAGCACCGCATGTCGACGTTCATGAGCCGGTACGTCTACCCGGGTGTGTCGAGTCCGCTGCTGCTGCACGACTACCTGCGGCACGTGGCCAAGTCGCCGTTCGACCTGGTGTCAGTGGACGACGAGCGCCACAACTACTACCTGACCTGCAAGCTCTGGGCCGAGAAGCTCGACCGCAACCGCGAGCGCGTCATCAGCACCTGGGGCGAGCCGCTGTACCGGCACTTCCGGCTGTTCCTGTGGGGCTCCGCCTCGTGTTTCCACACCGGACTCGTGCAGGCATACCGCTGGGCGCTGGAGCTTCCAGCCCGCTGACCAGGGCATGTGGACAACTCGACGCGACTGTCGGTGCCCGTCGCTACGCTCTGCGTCAGTGGTCGGAACCGTTCCCTCCACTTCGGACGACAGAGGTGGGGGACAGGCGGATGGGCACCGAAGCCACGTTGGTGGCCGCGGGGGCGGTGCTGCCGGGCGGGAGCGCGGGCGGCGATCGGGACACCCTGGTGGCCCGGCACTACGAGCACCCGGCGCTGGAGGACCGCGTCGTGGTGCGGCTGGTGCCCGAGGTGCTGGGCGTCGCCGAAGACCTGACAGCGGACTACCTCGGTTTCACGGCACCGACCAGCACCGCGGTCGTGGGGGTCGCGCGCCGCTCGGCGTTGGGTTTCCCGGCGTGGGCGCTGATCCACGACCCGGGCAACGCGCGGCACGCGCTGGCGCTGGTCAAGGACATCGAGCGCCTGGACCGGGTGGCGAAGTCGAAGGCGGGCACGGCGAAGGACGGGTTCGCCGAGCTGGCGACCATGCTGGGGCGCTCGGCGCCGCACTTCCTGCCGACCTTCTACGAGGAGGCGGCCCGGATCTTCCTCCGCCACGGCAACGTCAACTACGCGGCGACGATGTTCGGCAAGGCGCGCGAGGCCGAGCAGGTCCACGACCTCGCCGTCGACGCGGAGCGGGTGCGCGCGGTCTTCCTGGAGTTCGCGTTCGCCGGTGTCCTGCCCGCCAAGGCGTTGACCGCGTACGCGAAGGACCTCGCCCGTCGTTTCCCGCCCGCCGAGGCCTACGAGCAGTTCCGCACGCTGTGCGTCGAGCGGGTCAAGGGCGGTCTGCCCCCGCACGCGGGTATGCCGGAGGACCTGCGCCGCCTCGCCAAGGCAGCGAAAGCCGATCCGCGCGCCGAGGACAAGGCGGTGCTGCGGGAGATCCTCGGTACGGCGTCGATGTCGCGCGCCGCTCTCGGCTTCTGGAAGTCCTATCGGGACTCCCTCGTCGCTCTGGCCGCCGAGGAGCCCGCGGTCCGCGCCCGCCTGCTGGACTTCGTGCCCCGGCAGCGCGACATCCTCGATCCCTGGCTGGACATCCTGACCGCCGCCGGTGCCACCGAGGCGTTGACCGGCCCACCGGACCCGACCGTGTCGACCACGCCTGCGGGGTGGCTGGCCGAGGTCGTCTCCGCGCGGTGGAGCGACTGGCGGCCGCCCTCGCGGAGCGAGGCTCTGCTCTCCCTGGTGGCGGCCATGGCCGAGCGGCTGATCGCCGACGGTGAGCCGATCGCCCTGGTCGCTCGCCGCGACGACGTCGAACTCGACCTGCTCGACCTCCTGCTCGACAAGGGGGTGCCGCTGCGGCTCGGGTCGGACGGGCTGGACCTCAACCTGTCGCAGTGGCTGGCCGATGACAGCCCCGGGCGCCGCGACCTGACCTCGGTCGCGGCCGGGGAGCACGGTGCGACGCTGGGGGAGCAGGTGGTCCGACACCTCCGCCACTCCGGGCGGGGCAAGGTCGCTGACGCCGAGCAGTTGCGGGCCGTGATGCTCGTGCCCGGTCTGCGCGCGGCACTGCGCGCCCGGATCACCGCGCGGGCCACCGCACCGAAGACCACTCTGTACAGCCTGGAAACGACGCTGCGCGAGTTCGCCGTGCTGGAGTCACCGGAGGCGTTCACCGACGCACCCGAGGCCGCCGAGGCCCTGGCCGGGACCGACGTCGTGGCCGCGCTCCAGCACAACCTGCGGTCCGGGCTGCTCGACGAGTTGGGCTGGCCCGCGCTCGACGAGGTCGCGGTCTCGCACCAGACCCGGGCCACGCACCCGCTCGGCATCGTGGGCGAGGGCTGGCCCGCACTGGTCCTGGGCAGCCAAGGACACTTCGTCGTGATCGGACCCGATGGCGTGCTGGCCGAGCACACCGCGCGGATCCCGGCCGAGCTCCGGTCCCGGTGGGGCCACGACCCCATCGCGAACTGGTTCGACGGCGCGTTGCTGGTGACGTGGCGCGGTCCGGACAAGGTCATGTCCTACTGGAGCGACGACGCGGACAGGCACTTCACGCCGGGTGAGATCACCGGCTGGAACCCGTCCGGTCGGTACGCCTCGATCGCGGTGCCCGGCGGCGGCAGGTTCACCGGCAAGCGCGCGGTGCACCCCGGCGACACACGCGTCCCCGAACCGCGCGAAGCCTGCGGGGACGGCACGACGTTCTGGTCCGCCCGCTACGGCGCCAAGTGGGAGTGGTTCGAGGTCAACCCGGCCACCGGCGCGTCCGGTCGGCGCGGGTCGCCCGCGTTCATCGATGACTTCGCCGCCGAGGGCGCCAGCGTCGACCTCGTCAAGTGCGACCTCCGCCCCACCGCCCCCGGCACGGAGTCGAGCCCGCTCGGTGTGGCCGCGGGGCTGCACGGGTGGCGGCTGCGGCGGGAGGCCGACGGGACCTGGACCGGTGAGGGGATCGACGGGCGCCGGTTCCGGTCCGCCCACGCGGTGACCGCGCTGGTCGACGTGCCGGGCAGCCGGATCGCCGTGGCCGAGGCGCACCACAGCGTGCGCCTGATCGACGCCGACGGCGAGGTCCTGGGCACGATGTCCAGCGGCGCGCAGAACCCCGACCACGCCTGCGGGACCCCACTGGTGCTGCCGTCGCACTGGTGGCACCTGTTGCGGCCTCGGGATGAGGCCGGGTCGGCGGCGCTGCGGTCGGTCACCAGGGACGCGGTCGAGCGGATGCTCGAGGTGGCGGTCGCCGAGCGCGAGCGGGACAAGCCCGAGTCCGGGCCGAACGGCGTGTTCGTCGACGCCATGTCGGGTTGGCGGGGCCGGGTCGATGAGGCGGTCCTCGCGGCGCTGCCCGGCTTGACGCATCCGGCGCTGATGGCCGGTGTCTCCGGCGTGGTCACACTCGCGGCCGACTACGTCATCGCCCTGCGTGCGTTCACGACCACCGCGCGGGCGGCGCGCGACCTGGGCGACTGGCTCGCGGCCAACGGCCCAGCAGTGACCGAAGACGAGGTCACCGTGGCGCTCAACCACTCCGGCCGGTACGGGGGCGGTCGACCGACCGGTGCCGCGACGGCGATGCCCGCGGTGCTCGACGCGCTCCAGGCTGCGACGGTCGCGCCGGTGGCCGGACC
This sequence comes from Actinokineospora globicatena, assembly GCF_024171945.1. Lineage (GTDB taxonomy): Bacteria > Actinomycetota > Actinomycetes > Mycobacteriales > Pseudonocardiaceae > Actinokineospora > Actinokineospora globicatena. The sequence goes on along the minus strand of NZ_JAMTCR010000007.1, from coordinate 167,431 downwards.
GCTGCCGGGACAGGTGAATGTCGACTGGGTCGACGCGTTGCCCCACCTCGGCCTGCTCGTCCAGCGCGCGACCTCCCCGTTGATCCCGGCGGCGGACCGGGTGACGCTCGGGCACGTGCTGCGGTGGACCGCCGACAGCGGTCTCCTGGACCAGCCCGGCCACTGGCGGCGGGCCAGGGTCGCCACCCCGGACCGGACCCGGGTGGAACCCCACCAGGTCATCCCGGTGCGCGACGGATTCATCGTCGTGGTCGACGGCGGGTGGGGCGGTGTCGCCACCGCCCTCCAGCACACCAGGGACCCCGGCCGGTTCGACCTGCCCGCCGGCTGGACGCTGCGGGACGGGCAGGAGATCCCGTCGACGATCGGTCGCGAGTGGATCGGTGAGTTCCTCCGCCTGCTGGACCAGGAAGGCGCGGCGCCTTGGCGTCCCGAGGCGGTCCCCGCGCTCGTCGAGGCCACCGGGATGGGCACAGCGGAAGCCGCGTACCTGCTCGGCGGCTTGCCCGGGGTCGACCAGTGGCAGGCGACGTTCATCAGCGCCCAGGACCGCGCGCTGCTGGGGCTGTCGATCCCCGAGGCCAAGGCGGCCAGGCAGCGGATGAAGCGGCTCGACATCGGCCTGCGCCGTCGCCTGCTGGCCGCGACCACCCCCGCCGACCCGGCCGACCTGTGGGCGAGCGGGCCCGATGTGGACGCCGTGGCGCGGATCTGGGTCCAGGCGGTCGGCCGGTCCCGGCCCATCCCCGACGACTTGCTCGTCGACGCGGCGAGGATCCCGATCCAGGGTCCCGTCGACCGGGTGGTCGCCGCGCTCAACCCAGCGGTGCTCGCCACCGACGCCGCGACGCCGTCCGACGGGGACGAGCCGGTCGGCCGCGCACCGCACGAGTTCCACGGCTCGATCCTGCAAGAGTTCCCGCCCGTGCTGCTGTGGCTCGCGCAGCGACTGCCCGCGGCCTCCCCGCACCGCGCGACCCTGCCCGAGACACTCGCCCTCATCCGACAGCGGATCGCGCACCCGGATTTCGCGGTCTCACTTGGCTCTGTGGTCGACCCGGACGCGCTGCGCTCCCTGCTGGGCGTGGAGTTGCCCGCGCCGTCGGAGACCGTCTGGGTGCGGGACTGGCTCAGCATCACCAGTGGCGCGCACCGGTCGTACCTGGCGGTGCGGCCTGGTCGACTCGGCCCGCACGACCGGGAACTCCTGGTCGCCGTCGCGGAGACGACCTACTCGGGAACCGTCGTCGACGCCCTGGACCTGATCACGAGCGACGGCATCGCCGCCGCGTGCGCCGTGCCACCCGCGGGCGACGCCGACTCCTACTACCAGGACCCGGCGTTCTCCGTGCCGCACCTGGTGAAAGAGGTCGGCGAGCGACTCGGCTTGGATGAGGACGTCGCAGTGCTCTACCTCCAACTCTTGGCTCTACCGGACCCGACGGACACCAACGTGGCCCGCTGGACCGGGTGGAAACCCGCCCGGTTGCGCAAGGCGCGTGCCGCGCTCGCCGAGACCGACCTCGTCGTGACCGCGAAACGCGCCAGGGCGGGCCGATCCCTGTTCCTCCCCGGCGGCTGGCTCGTGCTCGCCGCGCCCCACCTACCCCTGGAGACGTGGAAAACCCCGATGTTCGGCTTCACCGACACCCCGGCGAGCGTGGTCGCCGCCCGGGAACCCCTCGCCGACCTGTTCGCCAGGGCGTGGAACCGGGTCACCACCGGCGACGCCCCCGGCTACGAGGAACTCCGCACCGGGCGGCGGCGATGACCGACCAGCAGACCACGAGCGGGCGGCAGGTCGAGCCCGCCGAGGACGCCTTCCGCGACGAGCTGGCGTTCCTCGCCGCCTACGACAGCGGGCGCAAGCCGCCGGGCTGGCTGCTCACCCCCAGGGCCGCCGTCACCTTCGTGATGGGCAGCGACGCGTTGACCTTGCCCGACAAGGTCGCCGGGCTGCCCGCGCGGATGACGATCAGCCCGAAGTTCGTGGGTGAACGCGCCCTGGTGGAACGCGCCGTGATCACCCTGGCCGGGGAACGGGGGCTGCTGCTGGTCGGCGAGCCGGGCACGGCCAAGTCCATGCTCTCCGAACTGCTCGCCGCCGCCGTGTCGGGCACCAGCCAGCTCGTGGTCCAGGGAACAGCGGGCACCACGGAGGACCAGCTGCGCTATGGCTGGAACTACGCGCTGCTGCTCGCCGAGGGTCCGAGTGCCCGCGCGTTGGTGCCTTCGCCGGTCCTCACGGCCATGCGCACCGGTGGTGTGGTGCGGGTCGAGGAGGTCACGCGATGCCTGCCCGAGGTCCAGGACGCGCTGGTGTCGATCCTGTCCGACCGGCGCATCGCCGTGCCGGAACTGTCCGGGACCGACGACGCCACCGTGCACGCCGCACCGGGGTTCACCGTGATCGCGACCGCGAACCTGCGCGACCGCGGCGTGTCGGAGATGTCCGCGGCACTCAAGCGCCGGTTCAACTTCGAGGCCGTCGGCCCGATCGGCGACCTCGCCGCCGAGACCGCGCTGGTGCGCAGGCAGGCCACTGCCGCGCTCGACCGCGTCGCCGCCCCGTTCGCCATCGACGACATCGTCCTGGAGGCCCTGGTCACCGCGTTCCGCGACCTGCGCACCGGGACCTCCGTCGAGGGGTGGGCCGTCGAACGCCCCACCACCGTGATGAGCACCGCCGAGGCGGTCTCCGTCGCCACCTCCCTCGGCCTCGCCAACGCCTACTTCACCAGCGACCGCGACCCCCTGTCCCTGCTCCCCGGCCACCTCCTCGGCGTCGTCCGCAAGGACGACCCCACCGACGCCGCCCGCCTCCTCGCCTACTGGGACGGCGCCGTCCGCCGCCGCGCCGAATCCGGCACCCACACCTGGCGCCGCCTCTGGGACCTCCGCGATGTCCTGGACCAGTGATCCCCACCCCTCCACAGCGGCCTCGAAACCGGCCACTGTGGACACACAACCCGCCGTCGCACCCGCGATGCCTGGCCTCGTGGGCGGGTCGCTGGAGGGTGTTGGGTCGGGACTGAAGTTGCTTGCCTCACGAGTGGAACGCCGGGTGATGGCTGTGCTGCACCGTTTGCCCGGTCTTGCGGCGTGGAGCCTGCGAGCGCGGTGGTGGGAGGTGTCGGCACAGTGCTAGATCCTGTGGACGAGGCACTTGGTGGTGTGGGCACTGTGTCAGGTCGCGGGGGCATGGTGCTGAGCGAGTCGGACGGGGCTGGGGGCTCGGCTGGTGGGGCTCTGGACGCGTTGGTGGGGCACCGGGCGCCTTATCTGATTGGGGTTCGGCATCATTCGCCTGCGTTGGCGGCTGTGGTTCCCGCGTTGCTTGAGGTGGCCGCGCCGGAGGTGGTGTTGGTTGAGTTGCCTGAGGAGATGGGGGAGTGGCTGCCGCACCTGGCTGAGCCGGGGTTGAGTGCGCCGGTGGCGTTGTCCGGGGCCGGGCGGGATGGCGGTGGGTTGGCGTTCTACCCGTTCGCCGACTTCTCGCCGGAGTTGGCGGCGATTCGGTGGGCGGCCGAGGCGGGGGTGGAGGTGCGGACCTGCGATCTCCCGTTGTCCCGTCACGGCGAGGGCTATCGGGCGCGACAGGCCGAGGCGACGCCGTTGGCCGATGCGTTGCGGCGGAAGGTGACCGGCCGCGACCACGACGACCTGTGGGACCGGCTGGTGGAAGCCGCCGCCCCGGGGCAGACGCCGGAGGCGATCCGCCGGGCCGCGCTCTACGTCGGGTGGGCGTTGCGCACCGACGGTTCCGTCGACCCGTTCGACCTGCGTCGGGAAGCGTGGATGCGGCAGGTCATCGCCGAGACCGGTGGACGGGCGTGCGCGGCTGTCATCGGCTCGTACCACGCGGCCGCCCTGCTCGGCGGTGATCCGGTCGAGCAGGAGCCCGCCAGCCAGCGTGAGGTCATCACCTCGCTGGTGCCCTACACCTTCGCGATGCTCGACGAACGATCCGGCTACCCGGCCGGGATCCGCGATCCCGAGTGGCAGCAAGCGGTCCTCGCCGCCGCCGGTGATCCAGGTGGGGTTGAGGCCGCCGCGGCGGCGGTGATCGTGCGGGTCTGCGTCCGGGTCCGCGAACTCGGCCACCCGGCGGGTCCGGGCGAGGCCCGCGAGGCGCTGCGCCTGTCGGTCGACCTCGCCCGGTTGCGTGGCCTGCCCGCCCCCGGCCGCAGCGAGGTGGTCGAGGCGATCCAGACCGTGCTCACCCACGCCGACCCCCTCGGTCGCGGGCGGGTCGTGGCCAAGGCCGCCGGTGACGTCCTGGTCGGCAAGCGCACGGGTGGCCTCGCCCCAGGAACACCCAGGTCCGGTCTGGCGCCGTCCGTCGAAGCGCTGCTCGCCGAACTCCGGCTGCCAGGACCAGACAGCCGCGACACGGTCGAACTGCGGCTCGACCCAGCGCGCTCTGACCGTGACGCCCGCCGCGAGATCACCCTCAACCGGTTGGCGCTACTCGGTGTCCCCTACGCCGAGTCCACCAGCACGGCCGGTGTCGGCGGGACGGACGCGATCACGACCCGCTGGACCGCGACGTGGACACCCGCAACCGCCGCCACCCTGCCTGTCGCCGGGCTCTGGGGTGCGACGCTCCCACTCGCCGCCGCGGGCCGCTTGCGTGCCCGCCGAGCCGATCGCGACGGCCACACCGCCGGTGAGGTGGTCGCCGACCTGGCCGACGCCGCCCGCTGTGGTCTCGACGACCTCGTCAGCGACATCCTGGCCGACGCCGCGACCGTGCTGCCCGCCTCCGCCTCGCTGACCGACCTGCTGGCCGCGCTCGACCTGCTCGACCGACTTCGCGCTGGCCACCTGCCCGGCGGCAACCACCTCGACGACGACCTGCCCCGCGTCCTCGAGACCGCCGCCGTCGCCCAGCTCGACGGCCTCGCCGGATCCGAGTCCCCGGCCGACGCCCGCTCCCTGGTCGAACTCGGTCAACGCCACGACGCGCACGGCACCGGTCTGCGCTTGGCCGCCGCGTTGCGCAGGCTCACCGAGGACGGGGCGCCGCTGATCGCCGGTGCCGCGACGGCCAGTCGGGTCCTGCTCGGGTTGCTCCCGCCCACCGACCTGGGCGACCGCGCCGCGTCCCTGGTCGACAACGCGACCACGACCTCCGGCCGTGACACGCTGCGTGGGTTCCTCACCGGGTGCCTGGCCGCAGCCGAGCCGCTGCTGGAATCCCCGGAGGCGCTGACCCCGTTGCTCGACCGCGTCGCGGCGTTGGCCGACCAGGACTTCCTGGACCGCCTGCCGACCCTGCGCGCCGCGTTCGCCACCGTCGGCCCCACACCGCGCCAGCGGATCACGGCGGTCGTCGAGCAGCACACCGGCGCCCGGATCGACACCGGGCACGACCCGGAGGTCATGGCCCGGTGGGTGGCGGCCGAGCAAGCCGCGCTGGCGGTCCTCGCGGCCCACGGCCTGCGCCACGGCCAGTTCTCCGCGCCACCACAGGAAGATGACCGCGAACCCGCCGCACACCAGGGGATCACCCCGGTGACGAGATGGCGCCTGGTCCTCGGCTCGCGCGACGACGTCGGCGGCGAGACCAGGCGGTACGCGGCCGCACTGGACGAACTGTACGGAATGGACAGAGGTGAGGGCGCGGACCGGCACGGCGTCGGCGGCGGGCGCGGCACACCGTTCCCGAACACCAGGCAGTGGGCCGAGGAATTGGGCGAGCTGTTCGGCGCCCGGGTCCGGGAGGAGGTGCTGGCCGCCGCCGTCGAGGGTGGCCGGGTCGACGCGGCGTTGCAGATCGATCCGGACGCGGTCCGCCCCTCGGTCGACCTGCTGCGCACGGTGCTGGCCCTGTCCGGCGGTCTCCCGGAGGCCACGGTTGCCCGGCTGCGCCCGCTCGTGGCGCGGCTCGTGCGGGAGTTGACCGCCCAACTCGCCGTCCGGCTGCGGCCCGCGCTGACCGGGATCTCGTTGCCCGTCCCCAGCAGGCGCCCCGGCGGCGGGCTCGACCTGCGGCGCACGGTCCGCGCGAACCTCGCCACCGCCCGCCGCGGCGACGACGGTCGGCTGATCGTCCTGCCCGACCGGCCCGTCTTCCGCGGCAAGGCCCGCCGCACCAGCGACTGGCGGCTGGTCCTCGTGGTCGACGTGTCCGGCTCCATGGAGGCCTCCACCGTGTGGTCGGCGCTCACCGCCGCCGTCTTCGCGGGTGTCCCGGCGCTGAGCACCCACTTCCTCGCCTTCTCCACCGAGGTCATCGACCTGACCGACCACGTCGACGACCCGCTCGCGCTGCTCCTGGAGGTCAGCGTCGGCGGCGGCACGGACATCGCGGGCGCCCTGCGGCACGCCAAGACGCTGGTGACCGTGCCCGAACGCACCTTGGTCGTCGTGGTCAGCGACTTCGAGGAGGGCGGCCCGATCGGCCCGCTGCTCGCCCAGGTCAAGGACCTCGTCGCCACCGGCGTCTCGGTCCTGGGCTGCGCGAGTCTCGACGACACTGGCGCTGCCCGGTACTCCACCGCCGTCGCGGCGGGCCTGGTGGCCGCCGGGATGCCGATCGCCGCGCTCAGCCCGCTCGAACTGGCCACCTGGGTCGGCGACAAGGTCCGCGCATGACTGGGGGAAGAGGGGCAGTGACTGTTCCACCGGTGATGCCGGGTGTGGTGCCCGCGGTGCTCGACGCGTTGCCGCCGCGGTTGCGCAAGCGGATCGACGCCGCGGTGGAGCGCGTGGGGGAGTGGCGGGTCGACGTCGCGGGAGACGCGGCGCGCGTTGATATCGACGCCGACACCGTCCTGACCTGGACGCTCCACAGTGGAGTCTTGGTCAGTGCTGACGACCTCGTGTGCTCGTGCCTCCTGGCGCCGAAGTGCCTGCACCGGGGGATCGCCGTTGCCGCGGCCTCCGTGTCAGACCAGGAGATCGAGACACAGGCGGAGGTTGTCGCGCCTGAGGCGGTCCCAGCCCAGGTGGCCCCAGCCCAGGTGGTCGCGACAGAGGTGGGGGAGCGGCGCGGCGAGCGGGAGGCCGTGGACGCGTTGTGGTCCGCGTGCGCGGAGATCCTGCGGGTCGGCGTCACCGGGAGCGGGGCCGTGGTGCGCAGCGAGCTGCTGCGGGCCGTGCACGGGGCGAAGTTGGTCGGCCTGCACCGGGCGGCCGCCGGTGGGGTGCGGATCGCGACCGGGCTCGCGGCGGCCAAGGCCGGTGCGTCGTCGTTCGACCGGGAGACCCTCGCCGACGACCTCGCCGAGGTCATGCTCGTCTGCCACGACCTGCGATCCGGGTTCGGCGACCCGGCGGCCCTGCGGGGGGTCGCGCGGCGGGAGTACCAGCCGATCGGCGCGTTGCGGTTGTACGGGCTGTGCACGGAGGCTGTGATCACCTCCTCCGGGTACGCGGGCGTGGTCACCCACCTGGTCGACGCCGACCGGACACTGTGGACTGTTCCGTCGATCTACCCCGGTGGCGCTGAACGGATCCCCATCGCAGCGGACGGGCCAGTGGCCATGGGGGAGACCGGGCTCACCCACCGCAAGCTGGGCCGTGCGGGCTTGGTGCTCTCCGGGGCGACCGCCGCCGCGGATCGCCGACTCGGCGCGGGCAAAGCGGTGCGCGCCGTCGCGGCGGCCGGTGCCGGGTGGGCCGATGACCCGCTCTCGGCCCTGTGGGACGAACCGCTGGCCGACCAACTCACCCGCGCCTTCCACACCGAGCAGGACCTGCTGTTCCTCACCGGTGCCGTGAGCGGCGCGACCCAGACGGCACTCCGCCTGACCCTGGAGACCGGAGACATCGACCTGCTCGGCGCCACCGACGCGGCCAGGGACAACCTCCGGCTCCTCGGCGAACGCCCGGGGATGCCGCTGCGCGTCGTCGCCCGCCTGGTGCCAGACCGCCCCACCACCGCCATCGCCTTGGCCACCGCCGGGGAACTGGCTGTCAACGGTCACGTCGACCTCACCCTCGACCGCCTGCAACGCTCCCACCTACCGCCGGGACAACCCAGTTCCGCGCTGCCCGCGCCCCATGCCGATCCACCACCATCCGGCCTGCTCGCGACCGTCGTCGAGCGCGTGGTCCTCGGTGGTCGCCCCGTCGCCGCGCTCCCGTCCACCACCCGCGACGCCGCGACCCTCGCCAGAGCGGGCCTTACCGCCACCGCCGCCCTGCTCGACACCCTCACCACCACGGCCCGCGACCGTGCCAGAGACCCCTTCGGCCGCGTCATCCCCGACACCACCGACGCGTTCCCCACCGCGTGGCTGACCGCCGCCGTGCACGCCAAGGAGTTCGCCCGCGCGGGCGTCCGACTCAGTTGGCTCCCACCAGGGGGCGCGACATGAGCTGACTCAGGTCACCACGAGTGCGACGAGCACGCCCAGGACACCCACCGCGCTCCCGATCGCGGACGTCGCCAGGGACCACACCATCGCGCCGCCGAAGCGCCAGTCGCCGTCAGCGATGGCGAGGGACCCCAGGTACAGGCCGAAGCCGAGCACGAACGCGGCCACCGCCAGCAGCAACACGAAGCTGACCGCGGCGATGCCCCACGACGTCAGGAACACCTGACCAGCAGCGCGGTGAACGGGCAACACGGTCCCCGCCGGATGCGGGTCGCGCGCCGGGTCCAAGGCCAGAGTGGCCGCGGGCTGTGCTGAGCCCTCGGGCTGGAACACGCCCGTGCACCGGTACACGTCACCGTCCGGCGTCGACCTGGTCGAACACGAGGTGACCTGGTACGTGCCGGTCTCCCCGCGATAGCCCGCCGTGGTCAACGCGCTCTGCCAGCCCACGAGGAACAACAGAACCGCGCCCACCGCGAACCCGACAGCGGCCACACCCTGAACCACCCTGAGCACCGCTCACCCCCCGCTCTTAGTAGGCGGAGTATGCGGCCTCACCGGAGCAGGTACAGCACCAGGGCAAGCACCAACAGCGGGATACCTACCCCCAACGCGGTCGTGAACCCGCGACCGAGCACCTCCCACGTGCCCCACGGTTCCCGCCGCACCGCCCGCACCCACAACGACACCGCGATCACCCCCAACGCGGCGACGCCGATGAGCAACGCGCTGAGCATCAGCACCAGCCGCCACCCCGCGCGCTGGTTGACCGTCGCGCCGTCCCGGTAGACGGTGATCCGCTGCCCCGGGGCGATGCCGTACACGTCGCCCACCGTCACCCTGGTCGCGGGCTCGAGCGCGTCATCCGGGGTGAACTCGCCCTGGCAGACCCGAGGGCCGCACTCGGACACCGCGACCGTGCCCGGTTCCCCGGTGTAGCCCGACAGCACCAACGCCCGTGGACCGAACAGCAGCACCAGCCCGACGGCGAGCGCGGCGACCACCACCGCGACCACCGCCTGGGCCGCTCGCCGCCGCCGTCGGGGTGTCATGGCTCCATGGGTACCACGGAACACCGACAGGGCGGCTGCGTCCTGGGCGCGGACAAGGCAGTGGCCCACCCCGGGCACGAGGGGCGGGCCACTGCCGGTTCACCCGCTACGGCAGGGAGTTGAGGAACGGCCGGTGCGCGTTCTGGAACTCCCAGTTGTAGTACCGGTCCCAGTTGATCGACCAGGTCATCAGCCCACGCAGGTTCGGCGACGTGCCGCCGCGCAGCGTGTAGCTCCCACAACTCTGCCCCTTGACCAGGCACGTCAACGCCTGCTGGACGGCGGCGGGCGCGGTGTGCCCACCCCCGGCGCTGACCGCGGCGGGAACACCGAAGCCGAGCTGGTCGTCGCGCAGGCCGGGGAAGGTGAACCCGGTGTTGGCCACCGGGAACCCGGCCTTGAGCATGTCGGTCATCGCGATGTGGAAGTCCGCGTTGCCCATCGAGTGCCACTGGTTGTCCAGGCCGGTGACCGAGCCGGAGTTGTAGTCCTGCACGTGCAGCACGGTCAGCGCGTCGCGTAGCGCGTGGATGACCGGCAGGTACGACCCGGTGCGGTTGTCGCCCGCGCTGGTGCCGCCGTAGAACTGGTAGCCGACCTGGACGAAGAAGGTCTCCGGGGCCATCGTCAGCACGAACTTGGCGCCGTACTTGGCCTTCAGCGTCTTGAGCGCCGCGATCAGGTTCACCACGACCGGCGTGGTCGGGTTCCGGAAGTCCTTGTCACCGGCGTTCAGGTACAGCGAATGGCCCTCGAAGTCGACGTCGAGCCCGTCGAGGCCGTACTTGTCGATGATCGCCGAGACCGACGAGACGAACTTGTCCCGCGCCGCCGTCGAGGTCAGCTGCACCTGGCCGTTCTGGCCGCCGATGGAGATCAGCACCTTCTTGCCCTTGGCCTGCTTCGCGCGGATCGCGGCGATGAAGTCCGCCTCGCTCTCCACCGACGGGCACTCGGCGACCGGGCACTGGGTGAACCGGATGTCGCCGGAGGTCACCGAGGTCGGCTCGCCGAAGGACAGGTTGATGATGTCCCAGCTGTCCGGGACGTCGGCCATCTTGATGTAACCGGACCCGTTGGCGAAGCTGGCGTGCAGGTAGCCGATCAGCGCGTGCTTGGGCAGGCCGGTGTCCGGGCAGCCGGTGGTGGTGCCCGACGCCTCCTGGCTGCGCGCCGACTCGCCCTTGTCGTTGTAGGCCGTCACCGCGAAACCGTGCGTGGTGCACGCCTGCAGACCGCTGACCGTCGCCGAGGTCCCGGTGACCGTCGCCTTGAGCGCCGACCCCTCGTAGACCTTGTAGCCGGTGACGGTCCCGGTGGCCGCGCCCCACGACAGCGCGATCGAGTTCCCGGTGACCGCGCCGACGGTCGGGTTGCCCGGCGCGCTGGGGGCTCCGCCGCCGGGGTTGTCGCCGCCACCGCCGGGGCCGTCGAGGACGAGGTCGTCGACGTTGAACGTGCCCGCGCCGTACCACCCGTGCACGTAGAGCTCGGCGGAGGTCTGGGTGGCGGTGCTGGTGAACGACAGGGACAACTGCGTGTAGTTCGCCGCGGCGGTCCAGGTGGAGCCGCCGCCGGTGATGCCGAGGTACACCGGGTTGCCGCGCACCCACGCGGACACCGTGTACTTGGTGTTGGGCAGCACGGAGACCGTCTGCGCGCACCGACCGTTCTTCGCGCCGCTGGCCGTGGACGCGAGCGCGTAGGAGCCGGAGTGCACCGGGGTGCTCACCGCGGCACCCGAGTCGCAGGTCCAGCCCGCGGTGGTCCCGGTCTCCAGACCGGGGTTGGTGAGCAGGTTGGCCGCCGCCGCGGGACCGGCGGCGAGCACCCCGGCCACGACCGAGGCGACGGCGGCCACCGCGGCCACCACCACCCGCCCGCGCCGACGTCGAGAACCGACACCCATCAAGACCTCCCTCAACCGCGGTGCGCAGGGGTACACCGCTGCCTATTGTCTAGACCAATGCGCCAAGGTTGTCCAGACCTCCACACCCCCCTCGCGCACCCGGTATGCCCCCGCCTTCCCGCCGGTCAGCCCCGCTTCCGCCCTCCGTCACCCTCCGCTTCCGCCACCGTTCCGCGGCCGGTTATCCCCAACCCCTCGAACTGTCCACAGCCCCCACCGCGCCCCTCGCTTCGCCTTGCCCCACGCCACTAGGCTGGATTCGGGGGCCTGCTCAATCCGGCGCCCCGGGTCCGCGCATCTCTTGCTCACCAAGACTTTCGACCGCCCTACGACCTCGGCAACCCCGCCCAGGAACGGATTTCCCGACCCGTCCCCCACTCGTGGCCGACCCGATCATCCGACCACCACCCCGACCTGCCGATCTTCTCGCTCGCTCCACAGTGGATCGCCGCCAAAGTCACTCCGCTGGGCGACAAAAGTTATCCACAGCAGGCCTTTCCGAAGATCTACAACCCCGGTTCTGTCGGACCCACCCGGTAGACTGGCATCGGGGCCGCCCCCCGGAGAGGGTGGGGGCTGGGGTCCGGCCGGACGCGGTCGGCGACGGTCGCGCTGGTGGTGGTGCGGGGTGTGCGATTGGGTGGCTCCCGTGAGCCGTGAGCCGTGAGCCGTGAGCCGTGAGCCGTGAGCCGTGAGCCGTGAGCCGTGAGCCGTGAGCCGTGAGCCGTGAGCCGTGAGCCGGGCGCGGGGTGAGTCCGATGTGGAGGTAAATAAGGACACAGTGGACGTCATCGTCGTGTTAGGACATACGACGAGTGGGGGGCGGGTGGCCGTGGGGTGAACGGTGGGGTGGCACGTAGAAGGGCGCGGGGGGATTGGGGCTGGTCATGGAGGGCGGGTTGGGCTGATTGGGGGTGCGGGTTGGGCGGGGTGGCGGAGAATGGGCCGGATGGGGCAGTGGGGTTGCTGCATTCGGGTTGATCATCCTTAAAGGACAAAAAGAGTGTCCATTCGGCCTAGTGGGGGGATGGCGCCTTTTGGCGTATCGACTCTGTGAGCTGGGGCGCCATATGCTCACGCGGAATTCGAGCGGGATGGATTTCGGGGGAGGTGGGTCGGTATGCGCAACGTGCGCGAGCTGTGATGGAGCGGGACGACTGATCGAGCGGGAGCCGGTGCGGGGCCAACGCGGCCCGGGCCGGTGTGAGCGGGCGCGGCCGTCGAGCCTGGACGGCCGCGCTCCCTCGGGTGGGAGACGAACCAGCATGACCCTGGACCCCCAGGTGGAGCAGTACCGGGCCGAGCGGGAGCGGCAGCGGGTCACCCCGCTCTACGAGCTGACCCTCGCCCAGGCCCGCGCCGAGGACCTGCGGTCCATCCAGGACGCGGCGGGCGATCCGGAACCCGTGGCCGAGGTGTACGACGCGGACGCCAGTGGCGTACCCGTGCGCGTATACCGCCCCGCGACCGCGACCACCGACGTGCTGGTCTATTTCTTCGGTGGCGGCTGGACCCTGGGCACGATAGACACCGCCGACGCCATCTGTCGTCGGCTGACGAACGCGACCGGGTGCGTCACCGTGGCGGTCGGGTACCGCCTGGCTCCCGAGTGGAAGTTCCCGGCCGCCGTGCACGACTGCCACGCCGCGACCCGGTGGGTGGCCGAACAGGACTGGGCCGGTCACGTCGCCGTCGGCGGTGACAGCGCGGGGGGCAACCTCGCGGCGAGCGTCGCGCTGCTGGCCAGGGACAACGGCCCGCGCCTCGTCCACCAGCTGCTGGTCTACCCCAACACCGACCACCGCGCCGACACCGCGTCCCTGCGCGACAACACCGACCGGTACCTGTTCAACCGGCACTCCGTGGCCTGGTACTGGGACAACTACCTCGCCGACCCGGCCGACGGGGCGGACCCGCTGGCCTCGCCGCTGCGCGCCACCGATCACGGCGGCCTGCCAGCGGCGACGATCATCACCGCCGAGTACGACCCGCTGCGCGACGAGGGTGAGGCCTACGCCCGCGCGCTCGCGGAGGCGGGCGTGCCGACCGAACTCACCCGCTTCCCCGGCATGGCGCACGGCTTCTTCACCATGTTCGGCGTCTTACCCGCCGCGACCAGGGCTGTTGCGATCGCGGCGGCGAGGTTGCGGGCCGCGTTCACCGATGCCGACCGGGACGGCCGCACCGGGTGATCAGCTCAACCCAGCACCGACCGGTCCACATCGGCCGTCGTCGGGCGACCGCACAGCGCCATCGCCTCCTCCAGTTCCTCGCGCAGCAACGTGAGCACGTGTTCGGCACCGGCGGCACCGGAGTGGGCCAGTCCCCACAACACCGGCCGCCCTACCAGCACCGTTGCCGCGCCGAGCGCGAGCGCCTTCAGCACGTCCGTCCCACGCCGCACGCCGCCGTCGACGAGCACGGGCAGCGCACCCGCGACCGCGTCGACGACCTCGGCCAGCACGTCGACGGTAGCGGGCACCCCGTCGAGCTGCCTGCCGCCGTGGTTGGACACCACCACTGCGTCGACGCCGTGCTCGACCGCGAGCCAGGCATCGGCGCTGGTCAGGATTCCCTTGAGCACCAGGGGGAGTCGGGTGCGTTCGCGAAGCCAGGCCAGGTCCGCCCAGGTGATCGTCGGGTCGAAGCGCTCACGCGAGTGCCGCTCGATCGCCGACACCCCGGCCTGGGCGACGTGGCTGGGCGCCATCAGCTCGCTGGTCAGGTTCACCGCGCTCACGTGCGCGGGCAGGGTGAAGCCGCTGCGCAGGTCCCGCAGCCGCCTGGCCACCTTGGGCGCGTCCACGGTGAGCACCAGCGCCCGGTACCCGGCCCGCTCCGCCCGCCCGACCAGGTCGAGCAGCGCGCCCCGGTCCCGCAGCCAGTACAGCTGCATCCACAGTGGACCCGTCGCCGCGTCCGCCATCCGGACCAGGTCGGTGCTCGCGAACATGCTGGCCACGAACAGCGCCCCGGCCGCGCCCGCCGCCGCGACCGTGGCCAGTTCCCCGTCGGGGTGCACCAAGCGGTGGTAGGCCATCGGGGCGACGCCCAGCGGTGCGGTCAACGACGAACCAAGCAGGTCCACCGCGGTGTCCACGGCCTCGACGTCCACCAGCACCCTGGGGCGCAGCCGGATCCGCTGGTAGGCGGCGGTGTTCTCGCGCAGTGTCCACTCCGCGCCGGACCCGCCGTCGAGGTAGCCGAGCACATCGCCCGCGAGGGTGGCTTTCGCCGCCGCCGCGTAGTCCGCGACGTGTAGTGGATTCACCGGGGTCCTCCTAGACCGCTTTGCGCCATTCGGGGTATTGCGCGAGGCATATCCTGTCATCCGCTGACCGCAATTTCCAGCACAGGTCACCGACCGCGTTTCATTGCCTTGCGGCGTGCGCACCGAGTAGTCGGATTCGCCTGTGCACACAGTGAGAACGCCTGGTAGTGGGCCTGTCGCGCAGACCGGTATTAGTCCTTTTGGGCGACCTTGACTCCCGTTGAGCCGGTATGCGATTGTTCAGCCAGCCAGGGCGGCTAATGGACTCTCGCTACGGCGATCGGCCTAGCAAAAAAATGTGAAGGAACCAATGGCGGGCGTGGATCTTCCGCTGGTGAATCAGCCTGCGGTGAACCCGGAATGGGTCGACGACGTGCTGCTCGGCGGGCCGGGCGACGCGGTCTGCGTGCGGCTGGACCGACCGGTCGACCGGGACGGTCTGCGCGGCGAGGTCGCCGAGCGCGCGGCGCAGCTGCGGGCGGCAGGCCTGGTCGCGGGCGGCACTGTCGCATTGCGACTGCCGCCGTCCCTGGCCTACATCGGTTTCCTGTTCGCCGCCTGGCGGATCGGCGCGCAGGTCAGCCTGCTCGACCACCGGCTCACCCAGCACGAGGTCGACGGGGCGCTGGACCGGGTCGCCGCGCAGGTCGTGGTGGAGGCGGCCGAGACCACGGGCCACCGGCTCTGCGGTTACGCGGAAGTCGTCGCCCGGGTGTCCGCGCGGGAGGGTGGCCGCCCGGCCGGTACGCCGCACGCCTTGGTGCAGTTCAGCTCCGGCTCGACCGGCGCGTCGAAGGTGATCGCCAGGACCGCCGAGGACCTCGTCGCCGAACTCGCCAGGTACGACCGGCTGCCCGAGTTCCCCAAGGCGGGGGAGCGGGTCGTGCTGCTGTCGTCGATTGTGCACGTGCTCGGCCTGGTCGGCGGGTTGCTCAACGCGATGCACACCGGCGCGGAACTCGTGTTCCCCCGCAGGCTCACCGCCGAGGGCATCCTCGCCGCCGTCGCCGAGTCCGACCTGCCCACCACGATCATCGGTGTTCCGTTCCACGCCGAGCTGCTCACCGCGCTGCCCGACCCGGCGCCGCACCCGCAGCTGCGCCGGATGATCGTCGCAGGTGAGCTGGTGCGCCCCTCGGTGCCGACCCGGTTCCGCGAACGCTTCGGTGTCCCACTGGGAACGATGTACGGGATGACCGAGGTCGGGATGATCGCCACCGACCTCGACGGCTCCCGGTGGCCCTCGGTCGAACCGGCGCACGGCATGCGGTTGCGGGTCAGCGCGGGCGAGCTGTGGATCGCCATGGCCGACTCGCCCTACCTCGGCGCGCAGGACCCGTCCCGCTTCGTCGACGGGTGGCTGTGCACCAAGGACGCCGCCGAACTCGACGACCTGCTCACCATCCTCGGCAGGCTCGACTCGCAGGTCTCCATCGGCGGCCTCAAGGTCGACCTGACCGAGGTCGAGCAGACCATCTCCGGCCTGGACTCCGTGCGGGAAGCCGTTGTCCTGCACGACGCGGGCATCCAGGCCTACGTGAGCCTCACCGACGGCGCCGAGGTGGAGCAGGTCACCGCCGCGCTCACCGCGACGCTCGCGCCGTTCAAACGCCCCCGCAGGCTGGTGGTGCTCCCAGCCCTGCCCAGGACAGCAACCGGCAAGGTCGTGCGCTCGGCCGCGGCGCTCGTCGCCGCCGAGAACGCCCGCGCGGCCACGACAGAAAGGGAGAACCAGCGATGAAGGACCAGTTGCGGGAGTTCGTGCTCGACACGCTGCGGGAGATGAACTACGACGTCAGCGACGTCGAGGGCGACACCGACCTCGGACCGGCGGGCCTGGACCTGGAGTCGTTGGCGCTGGCCGACCTCGCCGTGCAGATCGAGGACAAATACCAGATCAAGTTCGGGGACGACGACATGGAGGCGCTCGCGCTGATGACGCTCGACGAGTTCGTCGACGCGCTCGCCGAGCGGCTGTCGGTGGCGTCCGGTTCGGACACCGCGTCCTGACATGGGATCACCCGTCCCACCCAGCCGACCGGAGCCACTCACCCAGACCCACCCACCCGGGCGCGCCGAGGTGATCGGCATGCTCGCGGGGTTCGGCGACCGCGGCACCGGCGAGGTCGGCGAGACCCTGGACTCGCTGGAGCTGACCTGGTTGATCACCCAGGTCGAGCAGCGCTACGGCGTCGAACTCGACCTGTCCGACGAGGTGTTCGCGCACATGGGCACGGTCACCGGCGCGGTCGACACGCTGGCGAGGGTGCTGCCCGGGGCCAGCGGCCATGGCTGACCGACCGGTCCTGATCACCGCCGTCGCCGCGCGCACCGCGTTCGGCCGCGACGGGACCCGCTTGCGCGCCGAGGGTTTCGCGGGTGTGCCTGCGTTCGGCCCGGTCACCCGGTTCGACACCGAGGGCCGCCGCACGCGGCACGCGGCGACGCTGCCGGGCGCTCCGGCGCTGGTGGACGAGCTGGTCGGTGTCATCAATGAGGTGTACACCGGTCCCGGCTCAACGGTTCCACTCCTGCTGGCGGTGCACGCGGACGCGGGCAACCAGGCTCTCGCCGCGGAGGTGGCGGCGAGAACCGGTGTGCTCGGTGTGTCCCGGGTGTACACCGGGGCGTGCGTGGCGGCGACCTCGGCGGTGGCGGACGCGGCGACGATGATCGCCACGGGCCGCGCCGAGCGGGTCCTGGTCGCCGCCGGGTACCTGGTGGAACCGTCGACCTTCGCGCTGTTCGACGCCGGGCGGGCGTTGGCGCGCGATGGTCGGGTGCGCCCGTTCAGCGCTGGGCGGCAGGGGATGCTGCTCGGCGACGGGGTGGCGGCCGTGTTGCTGGAATCCAGCGGCTCGAACCCCGTGGCCAGGCTGGTCGGCTGGTCCCGCGCGGGCGACGCCTACCACGTCTGCAAGCCGAGGCCGGACGGGAAAGGCCTGGCCAGGGCCATCGCGGGCGCGCTCGACCGGGCCGATTTGTCCACATCGGACATCGGCTACGTGAACGCGAACGGCACCGGCACGGAGTTCAACGACGCCGCCGAGGTGGCCGCCTTGCGCTTGGCCGGTCTCGACCGGGTCCCGGTCAGTTCGACGAAGTCGGTTCACGGCCACGCCCTGGAGGCATCGGGGCTGGTCGAGTTGGTGGCCACCGTGCAGGCGCTGAACTCGGGTGCGTTGCCGGTGAACTCCGGCTACCTCGGCGCCGACCCGGCGTGCGACCTGGACCTGGTGGTCGACGTCCCCCGACGGGCACACATCGAATACGCGCTCACGGTGAACGCGGCCTTCGGTGGCGCCAACACCGCGCTCCTGGTGGGTGCGGCATGAGCGCCACCGTCGAAGCGAGTGTCGTGGTCGCGGGCGCGAGCTGGCCGGAGTCCGATGTGGACACCATCACACCGGTGACCGGGTTCGTCGTCTCCACGTTCAACCCGCTGGTCGCTGAAGTCGCCAACCGGTGCATGAGCGGCTACGACGGCGAGATCGTCCCCGAGCGGACCGCGATCGTGCTCGCCAGCGTCAACGGCGACGTGACCAGCGCGGACGCGGTCGCCGACGCGGTGGCGACCGGTGCGCGGGTCGCGCCGCTGCTGTTCTTCCAGTCCAACCCGAACGCGGTGCTGGGGCACATCGCGGCTCGGTGGGGTCTGGCGGGTCCCGTGGTGTGCACCAGCCCCACCGGAGACCCGATGGCGGACGCGGTGGTGTGCGCCGAGTTGCTGTTCGCGGCCGGGGAGGCGGACGCGGCGTTGGTCATCACCGCCGAGGTGGCGGGTGGGAGCGACCGGGCGGAAGCCGTCCTGGTCATGGCGAGGGAGCGGGCATGAGGGCCACGAGCGACAGGGCCAGGCTGGCGGGCGCGCCGGAGTTGGGCGCCGGGAACGTGTTGACCACCCTGGTGGCACTGGGCGGCGACCTCGACCGGCCCGCGTTCACCTTCGACACCGCGGTGGAGGACGTCCCGGCGTGGACTGCGCTCACCGTGCGGGTGCTCGACGAGCGGGTCCGGGCGCGGGCCGCCTCGCTGCACGCGCTGGGCATCGGCAGGCGGGACCCGGTGGCGGTCACCGCGACCGCCGCCGCGGACAACATCCTCACGTTCCTCGCGCTGGCCCGGCTCGGCGCCATCCCCGCGCTCATCAACGCCAAGCTGGCACCGGAGATCACCGCGCTCTACGTCAGCAGGCTCGGCGCCGTCGGTGTCCTCGCCGACGCCGCTCGCCGCGAGGCACTGGCCCCGCACGGCGTGGCGCTGCTCGCCCCGATCGAAGACCTCGGGCTCGGCGACCCCGACCAGGCGCCCGATCCGTACCGCTTCCACCAGGACGACCCGGTCGCGATCACCCACTCGTCCGGCACCACCGGTGTCCCGAAAGCCGTGCTGCACTCGCATTCCAGCCTGTTCGCGGCCAACAAGCACCGTCTGCGGATGCCGAAGGCGCAGGGCACCGACCGGATCCTCTCCGCCCTGCCCGCGCCGCACGCCGCCACCCTCATCGCGCTGAACCTGGCCCTGGCCAGCGAGAGCCAACTGCTGGCCCTGTCCACGCAGACCGGACCGGCGGTGGTCGACGCGATCGAGCAGTGGCGCCCCAGCGGTGTCCTCGGGTTCGCCGCGACCTGGTCGGAGATGGCCAAGACCGACCTGCGCGGCCGTGACCTGGACTCGGTGGCGCTGTGGTGGAACACCGGCGACTGCGCGCACGAGGCGCACATCCGCAGGCTGATCTCCCTGGGGTACCGGGAGGTCTCCACCCGCGAGGGCCGCGTCCGCAAGCCGGGGTCGGCGTTCATCGACGGCCTTGGCTCCAGCGAGATGGGCCACTCGCACTTCTACATCACCCACACCACCGAGACGAGCCGGTACGGCCGCTGCATCGGCAAGCCCCACGCCTTCGCCGAGCCGGTCGTGCTCGACCCCGACGGCAACGAACAGGCACCGGGGGAGGTGGGGGAGCTGGGCACCAAGTCACCCACGCTGTCGCTGGGGTACTGGAACGACTCGGTGACCACCTACCGCACCCGCGTGCGTGGCTACTTCCTCACCGGTGACCTCGTCTACCGCGACGAGGAGGGCTACTTCTACCACGTCGACCGGCTCGTCGACTCCGTCGACCTGGGCGGTGGAAAGCGTTTGCACACAGCGCTTTCCGAGGAGCGGGTCCTCAACGCCTGCCCGGATGTCGCCGACTGCACGGTCGTCGCGGTCCGCACCGACAGCGGTGTCGTCACCGACGTCCTGCTCCAACTCGACGCCGCCGGTGACCCGAACGCCAACCGGGACGACGCGATCCGCGCGGCTCTCGGCCCCGATGTCGCCGCCACCCTCCGCGAGGTCGTGGTGGTCGACGAGGACCGGATCCCGTTGGGTCCGACCGGGAAGGTCCGCAAGGTCGCGCTGCGCGAGCAGTACCTGAAGACGTTGGCCGCGCGATGAGACCCGCCGCAGCCATCACCGGGATCGGCCTGGTCACCCCGCTCGGGCGCAAGCCTGCTGACGTGTTCGACGCGTTGTGCGTCGGCCGGTCCGGCGTCGTGACCCCACCCGAGGGCCACCCGCTCGCCGGACTGCTCGACGCCGCGGGCATCGCGCCCGACATCGACCCGACCGAGGTGATGGACGCCAAGTCCGCCAAGGCCGTCGACCGGTTCGTGCTCCAGGCGATGGCGGCCGCCGACGACGCGCTCGCCGACGCCAGGATCACCGTCGGCACGGACGTCGACCCGGAACGAGTCGCCGTCGTCGTGTCGACCGGCGGCGCGGGCCTGGAGACCTACGAGCACTTCGCCGCGCAGCGGCGGGAACGCGGCCGCGCCAAGGTGAGCCCGTACCTGCTGCCCGGGATGCTGCCGAACATGGCGGCCGCCCGGATCGCGATCAAGCACGGCATCCGCGGCTACAGCTCGTGCATCGCGACGGCCTGCGCGGCGGGCGCCCAGTCCATCGCCGAGGCGCTGCGACTCATCCGCGGCGGTGAGGCCGATGTCGTGGTGTGCGGCGGGAGCGACACGGCGCTGCACCCGACGGTCGCGTCGGCGTTCGCCAACGCCTGGGCGCTCGCGCGCGGCTGGGGCGCGGACCCGACCGCCGCGAGCAGGCCGTTCGACAAGCGCCGCAACGGGTTCGTCCTCGGTGAGGGCGCCGGTGTCCTGGTCGTCGAACGCGCCGACTTCGCCGACGCCCGGGGCGCGTCCGCGTACGCGGGCCTGCTCGGCTGGGCCGTCAGCACCGACGCCCACCACCCGACCACCCCGCGCCCGGACGGCTCGGGGGCCGCTTCGGTCATGCGGCGCGCCGTCGCTGACGCGGGCCTCACACCGTCTGATGTGGACTACATCAACGCGCACGGCACATCGACCCCGCTCGGTGACGCGGCAGAGGCAGCCGCCATCCACGCGGTGTTCGGCACCGAGAGCCCGGCGGTCAGCTCCATCAAGGCGCTCACCGGGCACATGCTCGGCGGTTCCGGCGCGGTGGAGGCCGCGATCACCGCGCTGGCGGTGTCGAACTCCACCCTCCCCCCGACCCACAACCTCGACGACCCCGACCCGGAGTGCGCGCTCGACCACGTGCGCGGCTCCGCTCGGCACGGCCGGGTCGACGCCGCGCTGTCGAACTCGTTCGCCTTCGGCGGGCACAACGTCAGCCTGCTGCTCGGGCGGCCCGCCACCCGACTGACCCGCACCCCCACCCACCACGCGCGCTAACCCCAGCCCTCCGGCCAAGAGGTCCAACATGCACGTACAAGACATAGACCACGTCGAGTTCTACGTCGGTGACGCCGACGAGGTCGCCGCCGCGTTGCGCGCCCAGTACGGCTTCCGGGTGCACGGCTGGGTACGCGACCGGCCCGACCACCACTCGGTCCTGCTGCGCCAAGGCGGCATCCTGGTGCTGCTCACCAGCGCGCGCACTGCCGACCACCCCGCGTCGGCCTACGTCGCCGCGCACGGCGACGGCCTCGCCACGGTCGCGCTGTCGACCGACGACCCGGACGCCGCGCTGGCCGAGGCGTTGGCCAGGGGCGCCACCGCGACCGGCACCCGCGTCACCGGCTTCGGCGACGTCGGCCACGTGTTCGTCCGACCGGGTGAACTCCTGTCCACAGTGGAGGCCTCGACCGAGTCGGACGAGGACGCGCTGGAGCTGCTCGACGCCGTCGACCACATCGCGGCCTGCGTGGCGCCGGGCGAGCTGGACCCGACCGTCGAGTACTACGAGCGGGTGCTCGGCTTCAAGCAGATCTTCGAGGAGCACATCGAGGTCGGCGGCCAGGCGATGAACTCCAAGGTCGTGCAGAGCGTGTCCAAGGAGGTCACGCTGACCCTGCTCGAACCCGACACCACCGCGAACCCGGGCCAGATCGACGACTTCCTCGCCGCCCACCACGGCCCCGGCGTGCAGCACCTGGCCTTCCGCACCGCCGACATCGCGACCGCCGTGCGCACCCTGCGCGAGCGCGGCGTCGGCTTCCTGACCACCCCCGGCAGCTACTACGACGCGCTGGCCGAGCGCTTCGACCACGTCGCCGTGCCGGTGGAGCAGCTGCGCGAGCTCAACATCCTGGTCGACCAGGACAACGAGGGCGAGCTGTTCCAGATCTTCACCCAGACCACCCACCCCCGGCGCACGCTGTTCTTCGAGGTCATCGAGCGCCTCGGCGCGCTCACCTTCGGCAGCGCCAACATCAAGGCGCTCTACGAGGCCGTCGAGCGCGAGCGCACCGGGGAGCACGACCGAGGAGCAGCCCAGTGACCGCCGAACTCACCCACGCCTTCGCGCTGACCGACGCCGAGCGGGCGCTGCTGCCCACCGACGACGAGGTCGCCGAGTACGGCAGACGCGGCTGGTACCTCTCGCGCAAGCTGTTCAGCGACGCCGAGATGGACACCATGGTCGAGGCAACCGAGCGGTTCTACGCCGGGCACACCGACCGCCGCCTCCCGCTGCGCCCGCCGAACCTGGCCTACTGGACCCCGGAGAAGGGCGATGTCCAGCGGCACAACGACTACGTCCACTACGAGAGCGACGAGGTCGCCGCGATCCTGCGCAAGCCGCTGCTCGGCGCGGTCGCGGCCCGGCTGGCGCAGGCCGAGGAGATCCGGGTCTGGCAGAGCACCCTGATCCTCAAGCCGCCGCGCCCCGACGAGCAGTCCAACCAGGTCCCGTGGCACATGGACCGGCACTACTGGCAGACCTGCACCTCCGAGCGGATGCTCACCGCGTTCATCCCGTTCCACGACTGCGACGAGCGCATGGGCACCATCACCATGGTCGACGGCAGCAACACCTGGGCGGAGATCCCCGGCGACGACTCGACCAGGCACTTCGCCCACCGCGACCGCTCCGAGCTCGAGGACCTGCTGCACGCCAACGCCGCGCACAACGGCGCCGAGGTGCGCAAGATCCCGATGATCATCCCCAAGGGACACGTCAGCTTCCACCACTGCCGCACCTACCACGGCAGCGGCGCCAACCTCGCCGACCTGCCCCGCCGGGCCATCTCCCTGCACCTGCAGGACGGCGCCAACCGGTTCCGCCCCTACCTCAAGCCCGACGGCACCCCCGTGTTCTACAACCACGACGTCCTGGTCCGCCGCAACGCCGAGGGAATGCCCGACTACACCGACCCCACCTACTGCCCGACCCTCTGGCGCGAATAGCGGTTCGGCCCTGGTGGAAATAGCCCGGAAGGTCACCTCCGGGCTATTTCCGCTGCCCGGAAATCGACTGTTCTCGGACCAAGGAAAAGGCCCCGGGGGTGACCCCGGGGCCTTTTCCTCCGACAGTCGGTGTCAGCGGACCTGGCGGGCGAACATGCGGGTGGCCCAGGTGACGGTCAGGGCCGCCAGGGCGATGACGATCAGCATCCCGGCCCAGACCGACACGTCGCCGGGGTTGCCGGTGAACAGGGAGCGGGTGCCGTTGGTGGTCCAGTAGATCGGGTTCCACTCGGCGATGGCGACCAGCCAGCCCGGGGCCAGCGACAGCGGCAGCAGGACGCCGGAGAGCAGCGACAGCGGCTGGGAGATGCTGTTGATCAGCGGGCCGAGCGCCGCGGGGGACGGGATGAGCATGGCCATCGCGTAGGACAGGGCGCAGGCCATCAGGGCCATGAGGGCCAGCATCAGGTAGGCCAGCATCAGCCAGCCCAGGTGCACCGTCAGGCCGAACGGCAGCGCGACCACGGTGATCACCACCGCCTGGCCCATCAGGGTCACCACCTCGGAGAACGCCCGGCCGAGGATGAGCGCGGTGCGGCTGACCGGGGTCACCCTGGAGCGCTCGATCACCCCCGAGCGCAGCTCGCCGAGCAGCTGGAACCCGGCGAAGAAGCCGCTGAGCAGCACCAGCACCACCAGCAGGCCGGGCACGTACACCCGGTAGGCGTCGGCGTAGGTCTGCGCGCCGGTCGGGGCCAGCGCGGTCTTGAGCAGCGGGGCGAACAGCACCAGGTACGCGATGGGCTGCACGAACCCGATCACCAGGCGGGCCGGGGTGCGCCACACCAGCAGCATCTGGCGGGTGAAGATCAGCCAGGTGTCACGGAGGAACTTCATGTCCAACTCCTACTTGTCCCGCAGCGAGCGGCCGGTCTTGATCAGGAACACGTCGTCGAGGCTGGGCCGGTGCAGCTCCACGGTGTCGAAGTGGATGTCGCCCGCGTCGAGCACCCGCATGATCTGCGCCATCGCGGTGGTGCCGTCGTCGACGTAGAGCCGCAGGCCGTCGTCGCCGAGTTCGAGCTTGCGCACGTAGTCGTGCCCGTCGAGCAGCTCGGCCGCGCGCGGTCCGCTGCCGTTGAGGCCGACGGTGACCACATCGCCCGCCACCCCGTGCTTGAGCTCGGTGGGGGTGCCCAGCGCGACGATCTCACCGTGGTCGATGATCGCGATCCGGTCGCACAGCGCGTCGGCCTCCTCCAGGTAGTGCGTGGTGAGGAAGACCGTCATGCCGGTGTCGCGCAGCCTGCGGACCTCGTCCCACAGGTGCGCCCGCGACTGCGGGTCCAGGCCGGTGGTCGGCTCGTCGAGGAACAGCACCTTGGGCTCGTGGATGATGCCCATCGCGATGTCCACCCGGCGGCGCTGACCACCGGAGTATGTGCGGCAGGCCCGGTCGGCGAACTCGGTGAGCTCGAAGGCGGCCAGCGCCTTCTCGGCCCGCTCGATCGCCTCCGCCTTGCCGATCCCGTACATCCTGGCCTGCAGCACCAGCTCCTCGCGGGCGGTGACCTCGTCGGTCGTGGTGCCGCCCTGCGGGACGTAGCCGACCTTGGTCCGCACCGCGCCCGGGTCCTTGCGCAGGTCAGCGCCCGCGATGACCGCTTCACCGCCGTCGGGCTCGAGCAGCGTGCACAGGATGCGGGCGGTGGTCGTCTTGCCCGCGCCGTTGGGGCCGAGGAAGCCGAAGATCTCGCCCTCCGCGACCGACAGGTCGACGCCGCGCACGGCCTCGACGGTGCGGGTCTTGCGCCGTTTGCCCAGCGTGAAGGACTTGCGCAGTCCCTTGACCTCGATCATGACGTGCTCCTGCTCATGCCGGCTGCTGCCGGCGACCGGGTGGCCAGGTCCACCAGCGCCGCCGCGGCGGCGTCGGCACCGCCCGCCGAGGCGAACGACTGGCGGACCTGGGCGGCGGCGACCCGGTGGGCCGGGTCGCCGAGGACTGTGGTGACGGCGGCGCGCAGCTGCTCAGCGTCCGCCCTGGCGAAGCCGACCCGCAGGCCCGCACCCGCGGCGACCACACCGTTGGCGTTGATCGGCTGGTCGTGCCGGATGGGCGCGACGACCAGCGGGACGCCGTGGGCGAGCGACTCGCAGACGGTGTTGAGGCCGCCGTGCGAGACGACCAGGTCGACGCGCGGCAGCAGCGCCAGCATCGGCACCCTGGGCAGCGCGACCAGGTGCGCGGGCAGGTCGGGCAGGACCTCGGGCGGGGCGACGAACACCGCCTGCAGCTGATCACCCAGGGGCGTCAGCGCTGCGGCTACTTCCCGCAGGAACCGCTCGGAGACGTCGTCGGCGAGCGTGCCGACGGACACCAGGACGTGCTGTTTGCCCTGGTCCAGCCAGTCCCACGGGAAGTCGGGCTGCCCGGGGCGCGCGGCGAGGATCGGGCCGACGCCGACGAAGTCGTCCGGCAGCGCGCCGGTCAGCGCCTTGGTCGTGCAGGCCAGCCGCAGGTAGGGGGACGAGCGGAGGTCGAAGTACTCGTCGGCGGGCATCCCGGCCTTGTCCCACAGGTGCCGCATCCGGCCGTGCAGCCAGGCCAGCACCCGGGGCATGTCCGCCAGCGGCTCGCCGAGCTCCATCGTCGACGCGGCCAGGGTCGCCCACGGGACGCCGAGGCGGTGCGCCGCTATCGCCCCCGCGGGGGAATGTTGGTCGACGACCACGACGTCGGGCCGCGCGTCCAGCACCGCCTTCTCCACGGCCGGGAGGCTGAAGCGGGCGAACGGCACGATGAACCGGTCCCACACCGAGCGGATCGCGGCCAGCCCGTGGCCAGCCTGCGGCCGGTGCAGCCGGGTGCCGGTCGGGTGGACCACCGCGTCCGGGCCCAGCAACGGGCGGATGTGCAGCTCAGGGCCGCACCAGGCGACGTCGTGGCCCCGCGCCGCCAGTGCCGCGCCGAGCCCGATGGTGGGGTTCACGTGGCCCGCGAGCGGGGGCACGACGAACAGGAAGCGGCTCACGCTGCTCCGTTCCCGGTCCGGTCTGGGTGGTGGACGTGGTGGACGTGGTCAACGAGATCGCTGACGGTGAAGCCGCTGATCGCGTCCAGCTCCAGGCCGCGCACGTGCTCGGCCAGCCCGACCCGGGTGCCCAGGTGGGCGGCCAGCGCCGCGTCCACCCGGACCAGGTCGATGCTGTCGAACCGCAGGTCGCCTTCGAGCGTGGCGTTCGGCGTAATGGGTGGCGGGCATCCGCCGCACGGTCCGACGACCTCTCGGAGTATTCCGGCGACTTCTTCGAATAGCGCCACCCGCGCCCTCCAAACACTGCCCGCTTGCGGCGTCAAGGTACCGCACCGCGCAGAACTCGTCACGAACTATCTGCGCCCGGGTGAATGCTCGGCATGTGGAGTATTGACACTTTCCGAGTGGCTCCCAACAATGCCGCTAGAAGCACGACGCGGCGGGGAGTAAAGCAGGATGACGGAGAAGATCCTCGTCGATTTCCAGGGGACCGGCGCCGGGGTCGGCGACCTCACCTGGGGCCAGCGCACGGTGTGGCGGACCGTGGTGAAGACCGGTCGCTCGGAGACGATGGGCGGGGTCACGGCGCTGCCGCCGGGGTCCACGGTGGAGCAGTCGGTGCTGGTGCTGCGCTACGTCATGGCCCGGCACGAGTCGCTGCGCACCCGGCTGGTGTTCGACGGGCCCGACGGCGGGCCGCGCCAACAGGTCCACGAGTCCGGCCAGGTCGCGCTGTCGGTGATCGACGCCGACGGCGAGGACCCGGCGGTGGTCGCCGAGCGGGTCCGGTCGGAGTACGAGGACACCGACTTCGACTACGCCGGCGAGTGGCCGGTGCGGATGGCGGTGATCACCGAGGCCGGGGTGCCGACGCACTCGGTCGCGGTGTACAGCCACCTGGCCATCGACGCGCACGGGCTGGACGCGCTGGTCACCGATCTGTCCACGATGGACTGGACGACCGGTGAGCCCACGGTGCCGCTCGAGGCGACGCAGCCGCTGCGGCTGGCCGAGCAGCAGCGCAAGCCCAACGTGCTGCGCAACAGCGACGCCGCGCTGAAGTACTGGGAGCGGGTGCTGCGCACGGTCTCGCCCAAGCGGGTCGAGGGCGAGTCCGACGACCACCGCAGCCCGCGCTGGGGCGACCTGGCGCTGCGGTCGGAGGCGTCGTGGCTGGCGACCAAGGCGATCGCGGCCCGGTTGCGCACCGACACCTCGCCGATCCTGCTCGCCGGGTACGCCAGCGCGCTGGCCAGGACCGTGGGCAACAACCCGGTCGCGGTGCAGATCGCGGTGAACAACCGGTTCCGCCAGTCGCTGGTCGGGTCGGTCAGCACCATGGCCCAGACCTGCCCGCTCATGGTCGACCTCGCCGACGCCACCTTCGACGAGGCGGTGCACCGGGCCAGGCAGGCCACCATGGTCACCTACAAGTACGCCTACTACGACCCGGACCGGCGCGCCGCCATGGTCGACCGCGTGGCCGAGGAGCTCGGCGGCCGGGTCGAGATGGACACCTACTTCAACGACCGCCGCCCACCCGGGCGCGACGAGCGCGACATCACCGCGCCACCGGCCGCCGACATCCTGGCCGCGCGCGAGCGCACCAGCCACGAGTGGGTCGCGTGGACCGATGTGGACAGTCCGCTGCTGTACCTGGACGTCGACGCCGAGCCCGACACCCTGGTGTTCACGCTGACCGGCGACACGACCAGGCTCTCGCCCAAGTCGATGCTGTGGCTGCTGACCGAGATCGAGTCCGTCCTGGTCGACGCCGCGCTCGACCCGGGCGCGGGTACCGGGGTGCGGTCGTGACCGCGCTCGTCGAGGTCGCCGCGCACCTGCCGCCGGACCGGGTGTCGCTGGAGGAGTTGGCGCCGCGCTTCGGGTTGACCGAGCGCCAGGTGCGGCTGTTCCGCCGGTTCCACGGGCTCGACCAGGTCTGCCTGGACAACGACGGGACCTTGTTCGACCTGCTGGTGGCCGCCACCGATGGCCTGGAGACGTTGCGCGGCAACGAACACCGCGTCAAGTACGTGCTGTACGCGCGGGGGATGCCGGTCGCCGTGCCGTACCCGAACAACCCGTTGCGCGACCTGTGCGCCAAGCTCGGCCTGGACCACGCGTTGTCGTTCACCGTGACCCACCAGGCGTGCGCGACCGGGCTGCTGGCCCTGGACGTGGCTGGAAGGCTGCTGGCCTCGGATCCGGACCCGGAAGCGTTGGCACTGGTGGTGTCGGGGGAGAAGACCTTCACCCCGGACGCGATGCTGGTACCGGAGACGGCGGTGTTCGGTGAGGGCGCCGCTGCCGCGCTGGTCGCCGCCGACGGTCCGAACGACCGGGTGTTGTCCATCGCCACGAGCGTGCGCGGCGACTTCGACGGTAGGCTGATCATCGACCCGGAGCTGGCGGCCCGGTTCCAGTACGAGTACCCCCGACTGCTGTCCGAGGTGCTACTGGCCGCGGTCGACCGCGCCGGGCTCACCCTGGACGACATCGCGGTGGTGTTGCCGCACAACGTGAACTCCGTGTCGTGGCGGCGGGTCGCCAAGCGGATCGGCTACCCCGTCGAGCAGGTGCTGCTCGACAACGTGCCGGTCACCGGCCACAGCTTCGCCGCCGACCCGTTCCTCAACTACCGCACCGCCCTCGACCGGGGCAGGTTGCGGCCGGGGGAGCGGTACCTGGTCGGCGCGGCCGGGTTGGGCGCCACGTTCTCCGCGATGGTCTTCGAGCACTAGTGTGATGGGAGGGCCCCGTGGGCTCTGTTGAGGTCGTTCACCCCACTCAGGACACCGAGCTGCTCGGCCGGGTCACCGACAGCATGGCCGAGCTGCTGCCCAGGGTGCTCAAGCGGGAGGTCACCGGGCTGGGCGCCGACACCAAGCTGTTCACCGAGCTCGGGCTCAGCTCCGCCAGCACCCTGGAGCTGCTGCTGGAGCTGGAGGACGAGCTGGAGATCCAGATCGACGTCGAGGAGATCGACCAGGCCGACTTGGAGACCGTCGGCACCCTCGCGGCGTACATCGCCGCCCACACCGTCGCGGACGAGTGATGTTCACCGCAGGCCCACCCAGCGCATCGGATCGACCGGCTCGACTGGTCGCCGCGCACGCCAGGGTGTTCGCGGAGACCTCGCCGACCGCGTTGGACCCGGCGCTGCGGCCGTTCCTCGCCGACCTGGTTCGCCCGTACGGCAACGCTTTGCGGGAAGACCTGCTCACCGAGGGCGTCGGACACTCGTTCGGCGAGATGGCCGAGGCGATGTTGCCCACCGTCGTGGGTCCTGACGAGCCGGTGGACCTGCTGGTGCTCGCGTTCGCCATGCACGACCTGCGGCTGGGTCGGGCGACCGCGTGCTACCTCAGCGACCAGTGCCCCGGCGCGCCGATGGCGTTCGCGGTGTGCGACCAGGGCAGCGGCGCGGCGTTCACCGCGTTGCGGCTCACCGAGTCGTACCTGGGTTCTGGGGCGTGCGAGCGGGCGCTGGTGGTCGTGGTCGAGCAGTCCGCGCTGCACTACGAACCCGGTGAGCCCGCGCCGATCCCGGACCGGCACACCGGCGTCGTCCTGCGGCTGGAACGCACCGGCAGTCCGGTCGCGGTCGGGCAGCACACCGGTGTCGACGCCCAGCGCGTCACCCAGCTGCTGCGCCACGACGTGGCCCGGCTCGGGCGGCAGGCGACCGTCGTCGCCTCCGCCAGGCTCGCCGAGGCCGCGCCAGGGGTGGCGGACGTGGTGGCCGACGCGGGGCAGCCCTACACCGGGATCTGGTGCGAGCTGGCCGATGGCGGGTACGAGGGGGTGGTCCTGGTGGCCGACTACGAGCCGTCCCTCGGGCTGCTCTGCACCTCCACTGTGGACTTTTCGGGCAATGATCACTCCGCTGTGGACTCGGCCGCTGTCGCGGTGGCATGATGGACACGGTCGACGTCTGGTTGGTCGATTCCGTTCTCCCGCAAGGTGTTCTCGACGAACTCCGCGGGTACCTCGACGACGGCGAGCTGGACCGGGAGCGGCGGGCGCACCCGGAGCAGCGGCGGGAGTTCGTCGCCGCGCACGGGGTGGCCAGGCTGCTGGCGGGCCAGGCGCTCGGGATCGCGCCGCGACAGGTGCGGTGGCGGATCGGGCGGCACGGCAAGCCGGAGGTCGACGGTGTGCGGGTGAGCCTGTCGCGCTCCGCGGGCATGGCGATGGTCGCCCACACCCCGCGGCGCGCGGTCGGGGTCGACCTGCAGTGGGTCGACGACGGTCTCGACGTGGCGCGGGCGGCGGCCAGGTACTACCCGGTGCACGAGGCCAGGTTCGTGGCCGAGTGCCCACCACCGCGGCGACCGGCGCGGTTCACCGGCCTCCTCGCCCGCAAGGAGGCCTGCGTCAAGGCCGCAGGCGGGCGGCTGTTCCCCGGGTTGCGGTTACCGGTGCACGAGCGCGGTGTGGTCCACCAGGCGGATGGGCCCTACCGGGTGCGGGACCTGCTCGCGCCGAGCGGGTACGTGGCGGCGGTCGCGTTGGCGGGCGAGGACGACTACCTGGTGCGAGAGCACCTCTGGGCAGGACAGGGAGTGGCGCCATGAGTTCGGGACTGGGAGCGGGTCTACCGCTGGAGACCGGGGTGCCCGGTGTGTTCTTGTCGCCGCCGGGGTTCGAGCGGGTCATCGGCCTGCTGCGCGACGGGATCGCCGCGCTGGCCGCCGACGAGCCGTTCCACCGGCTGGTCATCCCACCGGTCATCTCCCGCGCCACCATCGAACGCGCTGGTTACGTCGCGGCGTTCCCGAACCTGCTGGGCACCGTGCACGGCTACGGCGGCACGCCAAGCGGGTGGGCCAGGCTCAAACCGCTGGTGGAGTCGGGCGGCGAGTGGCACGCCCAGCAGCAGATCGGCGACCTTGTCCTGTTGCCCGCCGCGTGCTACCCGGTCTACGCGACCCTGGAGGGCCGCACGCTCGACGAACCCGCGAAGGTGACCGTCGAGGCGTCCTGCTTCCGGCAGGAGGCGACCAGCGAACCGGGGCGGATGCGGTCGTTCCGGATGCTGGAGCTGGTCACCGTCGCCACCGACGAGCACTGCCTGAAGTGGCGGGCGGCGCGCCTGGAGCAGGTCGAGGGCTGGTTCACCGAGCTGGGCCTGGCGGTGTCGGTGGAGGTCGCCGACGACCCGTTCTTCGGCCCGGGCCGCAAGGTCTACCAAGCGGCGCAACGGATGCAGGAGCTCAAGTGGGAGCTGCGCGTCCCGGTCGCCGACGGCACCGTGCAGGCGGTCGCCTCGGCCAACTACCACAAGGAGCACTTCGGCGAGACCTTCGGCATCACCGCGGGCGGCGAACCGGCCAACACCTCGTGTGTCGCGTTCGGACTGGAGCGCCTGGCCATGGCGTTGATCGCCCGGCACGGCGAGGACTCCACGCGGTGGCCCGCCGACGTGCTGGCCGCGTTGGGCGGTGGTCGCCGTGCCTGAGGGTGTCGTCGCTCCCGCCAAGGTCGCCGACGGTCTGGAGGTCGCCGGGATAGCTGCGGTGCCGAGCACGGTCTCGGTTCCCGTCGCGGTCGCTGATTCCGTCGAGCTGTACCGGACCATGCGCTACATCCGCCGGTTCGAGGAGCGCGCCATCGAGCTGGTGCGCGCCGGGGAGATCTTCAGCGGCATCCACCCGTGCATCGGTCAGGAAGCTGTCGCGGCCGGTGCTTGCGCGGCGCTCGACCCGGGTGACATCGTCTTGTCGAGCCACCGCGGCCACGGACACCTGTTGGCGAAGGGGACCGACCCGAGCCGCCTGATGGCGGAGATGGCGGGCAAGGTCACCGGGATCGACAAGGGGCGCGGCGGTTCGTTCCACCCGTCGGACTTCACCGCAGGCGTGTACAACTCGACCGGGACGGTCGGGCACGGCGCGGGCATCGCCGCCGGGATCGCCTGGGCCGCGGTGAAAGCGGGCGACCCGAAGGTCGTGCTGAGCTTCTTCGGCGATGGCGCTGTCACCCAGGGCGCGTTGTTGGAGGGATTCAACCTCGCGGCCCTGTGGCAGCTCCCGGTGGTGTACATTTGTGAGAACAACCGTTACGCCACAACGCTTCCGGTGGAGGCGGCGGTGGCCGGGACGATCACCGGCCGCGGCGAGGCGTTCGGCATCCCGTCCTCCGTTGTGGACGGTCAGGACGCCGAGGTGGTGCACGCGGCGGTCGCGGAGGCGGTCGAGCGGGCCCGCCGCGGCGGCGGACCGTCCCTGCTGGAGATGCGGACCTACCGCTACCACGGTCACCACACCTTCGAGATGCTGGTCCGCCTGCGCTACCGCGAGCAGGCCGAGATCGACAGCTGGAAGGAACGCGACCCGCTCGACATCCAGGCCGCCAGGGTCGCCGAGGTCGACCGCACGCGCATCGACGCGGAGGTCGAGCTCGACCTGGACGAGGTCGTCCGGTTCGCTGTGGACAGTCCACGGCCGGACCCGGTCGACGCCACCGACCACTACCACGCCGACGGGTTCCGACCGAGACCAGGCGTCTCGCTGTAGGGAAAGGGGTACGCCATGCCGAAGCTGTCCTACCTCAAGGCCCTCAACCGCGCGCTCGGCGACGAGATGGACCGCGACGAGTCGGTCTTCGTCCTCGGCGAGGACGTGAACTTCGCGCTCACCAACATCACCGCGGGGTTCCTCAAGCGCTACGGCCCGGACCGGGTGGTCGAGGTCCCGCTCACCGAGCAGGGGTTCACCAACTTCGCCACCGGTGCCGCGATGGCCGGGCGCCGACCGGTGATCGAGTTCCAGATCCCGTTCCTGCTGCTGCTGGTGTTCGAGCAGATCACCAACCAGGCCAACAAGTTCCTGATGATGAGCGGCGGCCAGCGCAGCGTGCCGGTCACCTACCTGATGCCCGCCGCCGGGTGGCGGGCCGGGTGGGGCGCGCAGCACTCCGACCAGCCCTACAGCATGTTCGCGCACATGGGCGTCAAGACCGTCCTGCCCGCGACCCCGACCGACGCCTACGGCCTGCTCACCACCGCGATCCGCGACGACGACCCGGTCGTGTTCTTCGGGCCGCTCGCCTCGCTCGGGGTGCGCGAGATCGTCGAGTACGCCGACCTGGCGCCGATCCCGCTCGGCAGCGGCCGCGTCCACCGGTCCGGCACCGACGTCACCGTGGTCGCCCTGGGGCACCTGGTGCACGAGGCGCTCGCGGTGGCCGAGGAGCTGGCGGACGAGGCCTCCATCGAGGTGTGGGACCCGCGTTCGGTGTACCCGTTCGACTGGGCCGGGCTGGCCGAGTCGGTCGCGCGCACCGGCAGGCTCGTGGTGTTCGACGACTCCAACCGCGCGTGCGGCATGGGCGCCGAGATCCTGGCCACGGCGGCCGAGGAGATGCGGCTGGTGGCCCCGCCCAAGCGCGTGACCAGGCCCGACGGCGCGATCGTCGGCGCGGTCCCCGAGCTGGACGTCGTGCTGCAGCCCACCAAGGCCCAGCTGGCCGAGGCCGTGCGCACGGTGCTCAAGAGCACGGGTTGGTGATCATGCGAGTGGAACGCGTCCCCGTTCCGTTCCGCGGCGATGGCAGCGGTGAGGCCGAGCTGACCTGGGGTCAGATCGGTATCTGGCAGGCCATCGCCCGCTCCGGCGAGTCCAGGACCATGGGCGGGCTCACGCCGCTGCCGCCCGGGGTCACCGTCGAGCAGGTCGCCGCCACGCTGGCGTCGGTCGTCGGCAGGCACCAGGCGCTGCGCACCCGGCTGGTGTTCACCGACGGGCGACCCCGGCAGAGCCTGGTCGACTCCGGCGAGGTCGTGCTGGAGGTCGTCGACGCGACCGGGTCCGACCCGGGCGCCGTGGCCGCCGCCGTGCAGGAGCGCTACGCGAGCGTCCCGTTCGACTACGAGCACGAGTTCCCGGTCCGGATGGCCGTCGTCCGCGCCGACGGGGCGATCACCCACATGGTGGCCGTCTACCTGCACCTGGCGATGGACGCCGGTGGGCTGGAGGTGCTGATCCGGGAGTTGAGCGCCGACCCGGCGTCACTGCCGCCGGTCACCGCCGTCCAGCCGCTGGACCAGGCCCGGTCCCAGCGGCGGCCTTCGGCGTTGCGCCAGTCCGCGGCGTCGTTGCGCTACCTCGAACACGTGCTGCGGACGGTGTCGCCGCTGCGCTTCGGTGAACCCACCGAGCACCGCGACCCGACCTTCCGGATGATCCGCTACCGCTCGCCCGCCACCCGGCTGGCCGTGGACGCGATCGCCAGGCGGGCCGGGGTCAGCACCTCGCCGGTGCTGCTGGCCTGCTTCGCGGTCGCCCTGGCCAGGGCCGGGGCGAGCAACCCGGTGCTGGCGATGCTGATGGTGAGCAACCGGTTCCGGCCGGGGTTCGCCGAGTCGGTCAGCACGATCGTGCAGATCAGCCCCTACCTGATCGACGTCGCCGACATCACCCTCGGTGACGCCGTCGGCCGGGCGGCCCGCAGCACGATGAACGCCTACAAGCACGCCTACTACGACCCGGACGCCCAGGACGAGGTGGTCGACCGGGTGGTCGCCGACCGGGGCGAGCCGATCGACTTCTCCTGCTTCTTCAACGACCGCCGCGACGCCGACCGGGCGCCGACGGCTGGGCCGGACCCGACGGCGGAGGCACTGGCCTCGGCGCTGTCGCGGTCGTCGGCGCACTGGGAGGACGAGCCGGGGATGCCGAGGCAGAAGCTGTACCTGCACATCGACGACGCCGACGAGCCGCCCGCGATCGAGTTCACCATGTCGGTGGACACCCGCTACTTCACCGCCACCCAGACCGAGGCCGTCGTGCGCGGCATCGAGTCGGTGGCGGTGCGCACCGCCCTCGCCCCGGACACGCCCACCGGCGTGCGGGGCGAGCACAGGCTCCCGGCCGCCGTCGCGGTCGGGGCGGACACTGGCGAGGGAGGTGCCGGATGATCGAGATCAAGTGAATCGCGCGCTAGCGCGGGAACTGACCCGCGCTCGCTGAACGCCCCGGTGCGGGGGCGGGCCGTTGGTGGACCCGCCCCCGCACCCACGTACCCCGGGAAGCTCGCATGCACAGGTTTGGCCCGGCTCGGCAGGTCTGCGTCATCGGCGCGGGCCCGCGCGGCCTCAGCGTCGTCGAGCGGTTGTGCGCCAACGCCGTGCGGCCGCTGGTCGTGCACGTCGTTGATCCGCACGTCGGCCGGGGCGGCCGGGTGTGGTCCACGAGCCAGCCCGCGTCGCTGCTGATGAACACCATCGCGTGCCAGGTCTCGATGTTCACCGACGCCACGGTCGACTGCGCTGGGCCTATCCGGCCTGGACCGAGCCTCTATGAGTGGGCGGTCAGCGGGTTGGCACCCGCGGACGAGGCCGCCCTGCTGACTCCGAACTCCTACCCCACGCGGGCGTTCTATGGGCACTACCTGGACTGGTTCCTCGACCACGTCCGGCAGTCGGCGCCACCGTGCGTCGAGGTCCGGTTGCACCGCCTTACCGCTGTGGCCGTCGACGACTTTCCCGATGGGCAGTGCGTGACCCTGTCCGACGGCAGCGTGGTGACGGGGCTGTCGGCTGTGGTGTTGGCGCAAGGGCACGTGGACATGCCTCTTGGCGCGGTCGAGTCGCGGTTGGCTGATTTCGCGGACTCCCGTGGGCTCGGGTATGTGCCACCGTCCAACCCGTCCGAGGTAGACCTATCCGCGATCATGCCTGGCGAGGTCGTCGGGGTGCGCGGGATGGGGCTGGCGTTCTTCGACTACCTGGCCCTGCTTACCGGCGACCGAGGCGGCCAGTTCAAGGAGCGCGCGGACGGATCGTTGGCCTATGTGCCGTCGGGGCAAGAGCCGGTCATCATCACCGGGTCCCGGCGTGGTGTGCCGTATCACGCGCGCGGGGAGAACGAGAAGGGCGCGTTCGGACGGCATGAGCCGGTGTTCCTGACCGTGGACGTGATCGCCGAGTTGCGCTCGAGGCCCGCCGTGTCGTTCCGGGACGACATCTGGCCGTTGGTCGCGCGCGAAGTCGAGCTTGTGTACTACCGGACCCAGGCGGGGGAGGAGTTCGCCGCGCGGTTCCTCGCGGGGGAGCCGGGGCTGGTGGAGGAGTCCGGGGTCGAGCCGTGGGACTGGGCGGCGATCGCGAACCCGGACGGTGGTCGGCGGTTCGCGTCCCCAGCGGAGTTCTCGGCGTGGTTGGTGGACCTGCTGCGGGCCGACGTGCCGGGCGGGAACGTGACGGACCCGGTCAAGGCCGCGCTGGACGTGTTGCGGGACATGCGCAACGAGATCCGACTCGCGGTCGACCACGGCGGCATCACCGGCTCCTCTTACCGCAACGACCTCGACAGCTGGTACACCCCGCTTAACGCGTACCTGTCCATCGGGCCGCCCGCTCACCGCGTGGCCGAGCTTGTCGCGTTGATCGAGGCCGACGTCGTGCGCGTCGTGGGGCCGGGGATGCGGGTAGACCTAGCTGACCGGGGGTTCCTGGTGAGCTCACCTCGGGTCGGCGGGTCCGGTGTGCTGTGCACGACGCTGGTGGAGGCACGGCTACCGGAGGTCGACATCCGGTTGACGACCGACCCTCTTATCGCGTCCATGCTCGAGCGCGGCGACTGCGTGCCCTACCACATACCGGATCCGTGCGGGGCAGTCGAGACCGGCGGGCTTGCCGTGACACCCCGCCCGTACCGGCTGTTGCGCGCGGACGGCACGTCCCACCCGGCCCGGTTCGGATACGGTGTCCCTACCGAGTCGGTGCACTGGGTCACCGCGGCGGGGATCCGCCCTGGGGTGAACTCGGTGATCCTGGCCGACGCGGACGCCATCGCCCGGGCGGCGTTGGCGGAGACCAGCGCCGCGCGACCCCGGGTCGCGCGTCCGGCCTGAGGAGCTGCGTGACCGGTACCGACAGCGGCCTGCTCGCCCCGGTGTGGGCGGGGGCCGAGGCGGCCGACCTGGTGACCGACGAGGCGTGGGTCGCCGCGATGGTCGAGGTCGAGGTGGCCCTGGCCCGCGCGCAGGCCACGTTCGGGGTGATCCCGGAGGCAGCGGCCGACGCCATCGCGGGTGCCGTCGCCGACATCGACGTGGTCGACCTGGCCGTGCGCTCCCGGGGCGGCGCTAACCCGATCGTGGCTTTTGTCACGGCGTTCACT
This sequence comes from Actinokineospora globicatena, assembly GCF_024171945.1. Lineage (GTDB taxonomy): Bacteria > Actinomycetota > Actinomycetes > Mycobacteriales > Pseudonocardiaceae > Actinokineospora > Actinokineospora globicatena. The sequence goes on along the minus strand of NZ_JAMTCR010000007.1, from coordinate 130,033 downwards.
GCGTGCGTGCCCGAGGACGCCCGCGAGTACGTCCACCGCGGCAGCACCAGCCAGGACATCTTGGACACGGCGGCCATGCTGATCACCCGGCGCGTGTTCGCCGTGGTGCAGCGCGACCTGTTGCGCGTCGCGGAGGCACTGGCCCGGCTCGCCGACGAGCACCGCGGCACGGTGATGGCCGGGAGGACGCTGACGCAGCACGCGGTGCCGGTGACGTTCGGGCTCAAGGCGGCAGGGTGGCTGTCGTCGGTTCTAGACGGGCTGGACCGGGTGCGCGCGGTAGTGCTACCTGCTCAGCTTGGTGGAGCGGCGGGGACGCTCGCGTCCTATGTGGAGTACGCGGGGGATCCGGGGCACGGGGTGGTACTGAGCGCCGAGTTCGCGTCGGTGCTAGGGCTACCGGAGGCGGTTGTGCCGTGGCACGCGCTGCGCACGCCGTTCGTGGACATCGGCTCGGCGGCCACAGTGGTCACCGGTGCGCTGGGGAAGTTCGCGCTGGACGTGCAGGGCATGTCCCGCACGGAGGTCGGCGAGGTCGTCGAACCGTCCGCCGAGGGCCGGGGCGTCTCGTCGGCGATGCCGCAGAAGCGCAACCCGGTGCTGGCGACGCTGGTGATGGCCGCCGCCCGGCAGGTCCCGCTGTACGCGACGGTGCTGGCCCAGTCGATGATCGCCGAGGACGAGCGCGCTCCGGGCGCGTGGCACGCGGAGTGGCAGCCGCTGCGTGAGCTGCTCCGGTGCCTGGGCGGGGCCGCCGCGACCGCCGCGGAACTGGCGGAGGGGCTGGAGGTCTTCCCGGCCCGGCTGCGCGAGAACCTGGCGCTGACCGGCGGGACCATCGTGTCCGAGCGGTTGAACGTCGCCCTCGCGCCGGTCCTGGGCAAGGTCGAGGCCAAGAAGCTGCTGGCCCGCCTCTCCCGCTCCGCGGACTTCTCCGCCGCCCTCCGCGCCGCCCCCGAACTCGCCTCCGTCGACGTCGACGCCCTCCTGGACCCGGCCGCCTACCTCGGCGCCACCGACGCCCTCATCGACAGGGCCCTAGCGCGCCCCCGCACGTGACCAGGCGCAAACCCCCAGGCGTCAGCCCGGAGTCGTGGGTCGAGGCCCAGATCACCGAAGCCGCCAACCGCGGCGACTTCGACAACCTCCCCGGCGCGGGCAAACCCCTCCCGAACCTCCACGACCCCCAAGCCTGGCTCACCGCCTACCTCCGCCGCGAAGGCCTCGAAACCGAAGCCCTCCTCCCCGAACCCCTCCGCCTCCGCCGCGAAATAGAACGCCTCCCCGACACCCTCCGCACCGCCCCCACCGAACGCGTAGTCCGCGAAGCGGTAGCCGACCTCAACACCCGCATCCGAACCTGGATGCGCAACGGCCAAGACACCCACTTCATCGTCCCGCTGGTGGACGAGGACGAGACCGTCACCACCTGGCACGCCACCCGCCCCCCACCTCCCCCTACTCCTCCTGTCCCTCCGGCAAAACGGCCTTGGTGGCGTCGCAGGTAGCGGTTAGCCGTGGAGGGTGCGGTAGGTGGCGGCCGCGGCGGGGTGTAGAGGGGCGGGGACGGTGTCGATGAGGGAGCGGGCGTCGAGGTATTGGGTGCCTAGGGCTTGTTGGGGGACTAGGTGGGTGGCTCGGTCGACTAGGACTTGGACGGTTGTGCGGATAGTGGGGGTGGGGAGGGAAGGAGCGGGGACTAAGAGGTTGGGGACGCCGATGGTGGTGACGGGGTTGGGGTCGCGGTAGGTGCCGCCGGGGATGGTCACTTGGTCATAGACGGGGCCATAGAGGGTACGCAGCATGGGGATGTAAGAGGCCAGGTCCAGTAGGCGGATGCCGATATCGGTATCGAGGTCGGTCAGGGCGGGAGTGGGTAGGCCGCCGGACCACAAGAGGGCTTGGACGCGGCCGGTGCCTAGGGCGGAGGTTGCCTCGGCCAAGGGGTGATGGTCAGCGACAACCGGTACCGCGGCGGACGTGACCAAGCGCGAGCCGAAGAGGGCGGCCCCGGAGCCAGAGGCGCCTAGAGACACGTGCTGGCCAGATAGGTCTGACAGCGTGCGGATAGGGCTATCGGCGCGGACGACGAGTTGCATGTAGTTCTCGTAGACCCGCCCGAGCGCGGTCAGCTCTAGAGGCGACGTGAACGGCGCGGTCCCGGAGCGCGCCGCGGCCAGGGTGTCCGCCAGCACCAAGGCCAACTCCGCCTCACCGGCCGCGATCCGAGAGATGTTCATGACGCTCCCCAACGTCTCCACCACCTCGACCCGTAGCTCCGGCTCTACCGCGTTCATCTCCCCAGCCAGCAGCCGGGCGAACTCGACATAGAACCCGCCCGCCTCCCCAGCGGCGATCCGGACCCGCCCGCTAGGTCCGGTGTAAGAGCACCCGACCGCCCCTAGCGCTCCAAGAAGGAACCCGCGTCGAGACAGCATCACGCCCCTCCCGGAAGTTCTACCGTCACCGCCAACCCGCGAGGCTCCGCGTGGTTGATCCGCAACTCACCACCGTAAGCAGTGACCAATCGGTGAGCGATCGCTAGCCCAAGACCCGACCCAGGAGCCGAACCGGACGCACGCCAGAAGCGGTCGGTAAGCCTAGGCAAGTCCTCTGAGCTGACCCCAGGACCATCGTCGGTAACCCTAACGACCCCCGGTAGCACTGACACGCGAACAGTCCCACCCGGCGCGTACTTGATGGCGTTGTCCAGCAACACATCCAGCACCTGCGCCAGGTCCGACTCCGAGCACGCCACCGGGACACACGAGATCTCCTCCACCACCGTCACCCCCGCACGCTCAGCAGCAGGCAACCACGAGTCGACCCTGTCTTTCGCTACTGTCCCCGCGTCGCATCTAGCGTCGACACCTGCCGCTAGCTCAGTTGCCGCTGTGTCCGCCGATGCCAACAAGAGCATCGAGTCCAGCAGCGACTCCAACCGGTCCAGTTCTGCGACCATCGACGAGTACGCGGGCACCGCCTCCGCCGACATCCGCCCGGCCAGCGAGTCCATCCGCAGCCGCAACGCCGCCAGCGGGTTGCGCAACTGGTGCGACGTGTCCGCCACCAGCGCGCGCTGTCGGTGCGCCGACTCCGCCACCGCGTCCGACATCCGGTTGAACGACGCCGCCAACCCGCGCAACTCCGGCGGACCCGACGCGGGCGACACGTGCGCCCCCGGCGAACCCCCACCGACCGCCCGCACACCGCGCTCTAGCTCCGCCACCGGTCGCAACACCCAGCGGGCTAAGAGCAACGCCAACGCCACAAACGCAAGAGCCGCACCTACAAGTCCCGTCAACACAATGCCCCACGAGGCCCCCACATCGGCGGCCGCACGATCCACAGTGGATCGCAACGCGACCGCTCCAGTCACACGTGTGCCACTGCCAACCGGTCGCGCGAACAACACCGGCCCGGACGACCAAGGCAACACGTCCGGTGGCACTGACGCGGGCTGGTTACGTAACGCGGCATCTAGCGCTGCCTTCACCGCGGGCTCGTCGGCACGCATGCCCGAGTCCAGTACCGGCGTGCGGCGCGCATCGATCACCACCACCGCGTCGCCATAGAGGTCGACGTGCGCGCGGACCTCGGCGATCAACCGGTCACCCCCGGCCGCCGCCAGCTCCGCGAACCTGTCCAGGTCCGCGGTGCGACCGAGCACGAACCGCTGGGTGCGCTCGGCGGAGGTGCTGTGCAGCAGCGGACCGGCGAACCCGGCCAGCGCCGCGAGCGCCATCCCGAGCAACGCCAGCAGCAGGCGCCTGCGCACCTCAGGTGCCCAGTCGGTAGCCGAAACCGCGGATCGTGCGCACCAGGTCGGGCCGCCCCAGCTTCGCCCGCAGCGCCGCCAGGTGCACGTCCAGCGACCGCGACACCGCCAGGTAGGCGTCGCCCCACACCTCGTCGAGCAGCTGCTGCCTGCTCACCGCGATCCCGGCGTGGCGGACCAGCACGGCCAGGACCTCGAACTCCAGGTTCGTCAGCGCCACCACCTCGCCCGCCACCGACACCCGCCGCGCGTCCAGGTCCACCACCACGTCATCGACCTCCACCAGACCGGGGCGGGTGCCCTCCGCCGCCAGCGCGCGCCTGGTCACCGCCTCGATCCTGGCCAGCAGTTCGATCAGCCGGACCGGCTTGACCAGGTAGTCGTCGGCGCCGAGGCGCAGGCCGCGCACGACGGTCCGCTCGTCGCCGTGCGCGGTCATCACCACCACCGGGGTCGTGGCGAGCCTGCGGAGCTTGCGCAGCACCTCCAGCCCGTGGATGTCGGGGAGCCCCAGGTCGAGCAGCACCACGTCGGCGTCGCGGTGCCGGATCAGGGCGTCGGCGCCCCGGGTGACCCGCTCGACCGGGTGGCCGTGCGCGGTCAGCACGTCGTAGACCGCAGCGGCCACCCCGTCGTCGTCCTCGACCAGCAGCACGCGCATCGTCAGTCCCGGTCCTCTAGCGGCGAATCGGCCGAGGTTTCCCCCATCACCGAGTAGACCACGAGCGAGACCAGCACACAGCCCGCCACGTAGTAGAAGAACACCGACTCGTGCCCGGCCTGCTTGAGCCACAGCGCGACGTACTCGGCCGTGCCGCCGAAGATGGCCACCGTGAGCGCATAGGGCAACCCGACACCGAGCGCACGGATGTTCGTAGGGAACAACTCCGCCTTCACCACCGCGTTGATGGAGGTGTACCCGGTGACGATGACGAGCGCGCCCAGCATGAGCAGGAACGCGTAGACCGGCTGACTGGTCCCAGCGAGCGCGGTCAGCAAGGGCACCGTGCAGAGCGTTCCGAGAACGCCGAACCCTAGGAGCAACGGCCTGCGCCCGATCCGGTCCGAGAGAGCCCCCGCGAACGGTTGCAGCACTACGAACACGACTAGAGCCAGGAAGTTGATCCACGCCACGGTGCCCTTGTTGATGTGGCTGGTGTTCACCATGAACTTCTGCAGGTATGTCGTGTACGTATAGAAGGCGACCGTGCCGCCGAGGGTAAGACCCACCACCAGCAGACACGACTTCGGATGGCGCAAGAGGGCCTTGAGGGTTCCGCGGGTCTCGTTGCCGCGCTCGGCCTCGAAACTCGGTGACTCGTCCATCGTCCGCCGCAGCCACATGACCACTAGAGCCCCGAGCGCTCCCACAGCGAACGCGATGCGCCAGCCCCAGGAGTCCATCTGCGCGGGCGTCAACACGTTCTGGAGCACGATCTGCAACCCGAGCGCGGTGAGCTGACCGGCCGTGAGCGTCACGTACTGGAAGCTCGAGAAGAACCCCCGACGGCCGCTAGAGGCCATCTCCGACAGGTAGGTCGCGGAGGTGGCGTACTCGCCGCCCACGGACAACCCCTGCAACAGCCGCGCCAACACCAAGAGGATCGGTGCGGCCACCCCGATCGTGGCGTACCCGGGGGTCAGCGCGATCATCAGCGACCCCAGCGCCATCAGCGTCACCGACGTCGTTAGCGCCAACCGCCGCCCGAACCGATCCGCGAACCGCCCCAGCAGCCATCCCCCGATCGGCCGCATCAGGAACCCGACCGCGAACACCGCCGCCGTGTTCAGCCACTGCGCCGTCTGGTCGCCCTTGGGGAAGAACGTCGACGCGAAGTAGATCGAGAACGCGGTGTAGGCGTACCAGTCGTACCACTCGATCAGATTGCCGATGGACCCCTTGGCGATGTTCGACACCACCCGCCGGTCCGCGGCCCGCTCCGTGACTGCCATGTCCCCTCCCGTGGATCAGTGATCGGGACCACAGTGCGGGGAGTAGTCATCGGTCGACAAGGCGTCGCGCGGCAACCTTACAGTCCCTTAGGGCGACACAGTCTCTTAGAGCGACGGGACCTCTGAAGAAGTCAGGACGAGCGCGCGGCGAGACGCTGCGCGACACCCATCCGCGACTTCACACCCAGCTTGGTGAACACGCGCGCGAGGTGCCCCTCCACGGTCTTCCGGCTCAGGAACAGCTGGGTCGCCACCTCACGGTTGGTCAGACCGGACGCCACCAACTCGGCGATCTCCAACTCGCGGCCGGAGAGTGCCTCAACGGTCCCGTGTGGACTCCGAGAGCGCGGCGCCCGTGCGCCCAACCTGGTCTCGGTAAGCCTGACTCGCGTCGACAGCCATGTCGCCCCACAAGCGAGGTAGCCCTCCTTGGCCCTGCCCAGCTCGATACGCGCGGTGGCCAGATCGCCTCCTGCGGCTAGATGCTCGGCCAGCAGCTCACGTGCCCGCGCCTGTCGGACCGGCCCACCGGTGATCGCGCGCGCAGCCTCGTCGCGGGCCGCTGAAGACCGGCCCATCGCGGCGAACACGTGCGACCGGGCGAAGTGCCCGATAGCGCTCTCTCGCGCCACTGCCTCCTCAGCGAACCCGGCCGCTTCATCTACCCGGTCAAGTCCGACGAGCGCGACCGCGAGGTGGGCCGCCCAAGTGCCCTGATCCCAGCCGCTCGCCCGACTCAGGTCCGCACCAACCGTGTCCGCGATGTGCCGCGCGCACGCCGCGAAGTCACCCGCCGCCAGGTAGGCCTCTGCGACCGCAAGACCCGCGATCTCGGACCACCACGGTGACCGGGGCGCGGGAACCGACGCTAGAGCCTCCTCCGGGCCGCTCTGCCACAACACCGCTGACAGCTCTACCGCCGAGGCCAACGCCGCCAACTCCGCGCTGCCCATGGCCGTCGCGACCGCGCGCGCCTCCTCGCAGCTGGTGCGGACCCGGTCCAGATGCCCGGATCGCAGCGCCAGCGCCGCGTCCACAGCCAACAGCTCCGGTACGCTCGACCGTCGTCCGGTCCCGCGCGCGATGTCCAAGCCCCGCCGCACGTGCCGGGCGGCCTCGGCGGACCGGTCCAGCGCCAGCTCCACCCAGGCCAGTGCCGCCAAGTGATCGCCGACCACGGCGTCCGGCAGACCGTCCACCAACCGGACCGCGGGCCAGTGCGTGCCCCCGTCCACGTTCGACTGACCCGCGCGCACCGACCCCAGCGCCAGCAGCACGTGCCCAGCCACCTCGTCGCCCTCGGCGATGGCCTGCTTCGCATGGTCTACGCAGGTTGTGTCACTGAGCAGCGCAGCGATCGCGGCACGTTCGGCGGCGGCCCCTGGCGCGCTGGTCCTAGCCAGTAGAGCCTCTGCCTCGGTGTACCGGCCCAACAGGCGTTCCGTGCGGGCGCAGGCTAGGACTACCTCCGGCTCGTCCGTTGCGGCTAACGCTTGGTGCAGTACGTCCCGCGCGCGGGTGAGATCGCCGCCGAGTCCTAGCGCGCGACCCAGCAGTGGCACGAGACGCTTGCCGGCGCCGTGCGGCAGTAGCTGGATCGCGCGATCCACCCACTTCGCGGCGGTGCCGGGCGCGGAGTCGAGTACCACCTCGGCCGCGCTAGCGAGGGTCGATGCCGCGGCGACGTCACCGTAGGTGGCGGCGCGGGCCGCGTGGAAGGCCTGGAGGGGGAGTGGTCCACCCTTGGCGCGGAGGTACTCACCCGCCCGCCGGTGCGCGGCGGTCCGCCACGTGACACCCGCTGACTGGTACGCGGCGGCCCGGACCAGTGGGTGCCGGAACGCGATACGCGAGCCATGCGCGCGCACAAGCCCGGTAGCCACAAGGTCGTCGAGAGCGCGCAGCACAGCTGGCTCCGGTAGGCCTGACGTTCGGACCACGACGTCGAGATCCGCAGGAGCCCCTGACGCCGCGACCGCGTACGCGACCTCTCGCTGGATCTCGTTCAGAGCGAGCACCTCGCTCGCGGCGACGGCGAGCACCGCGTCCGGCAGGGGAGTCTCCCCGAGTCCACGTGGGTCTATCGCGGACAGCACTACCTCCGGCGATACGCCTGACAGCGCCGACAAGTAGAGAGGGTTACCCCCGCTGGCCGCGACTAGCTGGCTACACACGTGCCTAGGCGTACCGGGCATCAGCGCGGCGACGGCGGAGGTGTCCAACGGTCCGGGGGACAACCGCGTCACCTGCCACGGCGACCGGGCCAGCGCGGCGGGCAGCCACTGGCAGCCGTCCCGGTAGGCCAGGGCCACCAGCACCGGGCCGGACGGCGGCACCCGGAGCAGCGACTCCAGCCATTCCGCCCCATTCAGGGCATGCGCGTCGTCAATCACCAGCACCGACGGACAATGCTCGGAGATCCGTTCGCTCGGGGATCGAGACACCTCGGCGAATCGCACCCCGATCCCGGCGGAATCGGCGTCGGCGGCCAGTTCGGCGAGCAGCCGGGTTTTGCCGATTCCCGGCTCGCCGTGCACCGCCACCACCAGTGACTGCCCGGTGACCAGCGCGTCGAGTGACCGCTGGAGTGCGGAAAGTTCCTGCTCGCGACCGGCGAGGGGCTCGCGAGCGGGTCCGCCCATCCGCCACCCCCAGAATCGCTAATCGAAAGGCGGAATCGCCGTGTCGATTGTCGATCTTAGGTTACCGGGTTAATCGTCCGCACCGGTCGGACGGCCCGAACCGACCCGCAGAACGTGCCCCTGGATGTCGTGGATCACATAGTCGTGCGGGGCCATCGCCCCCGGACGACTGGCCAACCCGGCCAGCACCGCGGCGTGCAGCGCGTCGGGCGACGCGTCCGGATCAGCCACCCGCGCGGTGATCCGGTCGTCCTCGACCTCCACCTCCACCGGCGCACCCCCGGCCGCCTCGGCCACGGCGGCGATGACCTCGCGCGGGTCCACCCAGGACGAGTCGACGCGCTGCCACGGCTCGTCGCGCACCACCGGCGCCACCCCGGTCACCGCGCCGATGTCACGCACCCTCACCTGACCGGTCGCCGCGGTCACCAACAGCCGCTCTAGCGACAAGAGCACCGAGTCGACCTCGTCGGCAGGGAAGCGGGAGGTGTCTACATGCAGCCGGATGTCGGCGGCGGTGTCGCTCACACCACCTAGAGTCAACAGGAACGCCGTAGGGAGCGTGCGGTCCGGCATGGGCTCTATGGTCGTGTCCGCAAGAGCCGCCACCGGGTCCTCTGGCGCGTTGACCGCCGCTGACGCTGTCGTCGCACCGAGGTCGTTGAAGACCGCGTCGCGGTGGAAGTAAGTGCCACGCTCACGGCTGACCGCGTCGATGACCTCCCACAGCTCTACCGAGTCGAACTGTGCGTAGCGGTAAGCGTTGATGGTCGTCGTCTGCACCTGGCGGACCACGTCGTCGAAGGTGGCGTTCTCGTCGAGCGTGAACGGGACCAACGCGTCCTGCGCGAGCGGACCCACGTACTCACGCCAAGCCGACCGGAACCGGTTGCCGCAGATGGACACGATCACGCCGTCCGGGGTCGCGGTCCGCACACCGAGCAGCGCGGCGGACGCGGCCAGGACCACACTGGAGTGACTGGCGCCCGTGCGCCCCACGATGGTCCGCAGCGCCGACGCGGCCGCCGTCGACACCATCCGGCGCTCGAGGTTGCCCGGGTGCCCGGCCGGGTGCGGGGGCAGCGCGCACATCGCCTGCGGGACCTGCCGCAACCGGGTGTCCCAGTACTTCAGGGCCGACCGGGTGCGCCGCCTGCCCACCTCCGACTGCTCCCACTCGGCCTGGTCCAGCGGCTGGTGCCCGCGCTCCTCGGCCAGGTCGTCGCGCCCGGCCAGCAGCGCCCGCAACTGCTCACCCACGATCGCCGCCCCCGCCGCGTCCACCGCGACGTGGCAGAACAGCAGTACGACCACGGCGGGCACATCGCCCTGGGTGATCACCAGCACCCGCAGCGGCAACCCGTTCACCACGTCGAACGGCACACCCAGCTGCTGGTAGACCAGCGCCCCGATGAACGGCACCAGGTCCTCACCCGCCGCCTCGTGCACCTGCAGCTCGACCTCCCCCTCCACCAACACCCGCTGCGTCGGCTCGTCCTCGAGCACGAACGTCGTCCGCAACGCCTCGTGCCGCGCGACCAACACCCCCAGCGCCCCGACCACCTCCGCCACGGTGTGCTCGGGCGCCAACTCGACGAACACCGGCAACACGTCCGACCGGTCCCCATCGGTCCCGAGCCACCGCAGGACGTTGCGCTGCCCGAGCGTCACCGGCCCGCTCCCACCCCGCGCCCCCCTGAACCGCACCGGCAGCGTGGCCACCACCGACTGACGCACCGCCATGGCCAACACCCCTCACATCCCAGCGACCGACCCAGCTGGACCCTAGGCAGCCGGCCCCCGCCGAACATGGGGGAAAACCCCTATCTTGACCGATCCCACCCGCCGCAACACCCCGCCACTCCCCGCTCCGTCCGTCCCCATCCGCGGCTGGCCTCCCGTCGGCCGGGGACTTCTTGCCAGGACGTGTGCCGCAGGTGCTCTAGTCGCCTTGATGCGCAGTGGCCAGGTTGTCCCGGATCAGCCTGGTGATGGGGTGATCAACTCCGAGGATGCGTTCGCTGGTGGCGAGGGCCTCCTCAAGGAGGGCAATGGCGTGCTTGAGTTGGCCTGCGGCGTGGTAGGCGTAGGCGAGGTTGTTGCGTGAGATGAGGGTGTCTGGGTGGTCGGGTCCGAGGATGCGTTGGCGGTCGGTGAGGGTCTGTTCGTAGAGCGGGATGGCGCGCTTGAGTTGGCCTGCGGCGCGGTAGGCGCTGGCGAGGTTGTTGCGTGAGGTGAGGGTGTCTGGGTGGTCGGGTCCGAGGATGCGTTGGCGGTCGGTGAGGGTCTGTTCGTAGAGGGGGATGGCGCGGTTGAGTTGGCCTGCGGTTTGGTAGGCGCTGGCGAGGTTGTTGCGTGAGGTGAGGGTGTCTGGGTGGTCGGGCCCGAGGATGCGATTGCTGCTGTGGGCGTCCCGGGTGTGGTGGGCAATCGCGCTTGTCGTATCGCCTTGACCGCCGAGGTAATTGCCGACGTGCGCGAGAAGGTGGCACGTGGGGACGGTGTCATCCGCAGCGGTGGTGTGCTCAAGGAGCGCCTGCGCATGGGGAAGCACTGCCTGGTAGCTGGGCCAGTCTGGCGGTAGTCGAGGGTCAAGCCCGCGCACCGCGTTCGCGAGGATGGTGGTGGCGAGGTCGCGGGCGGTGGCGATGTCGTCGGGAGCGCGGTGGGGGTCTGTCGGGTCGGGGGTGCGGGTGACGGCTTGGACCAGGCGGTGGATGTCGATGGTGGTGGCGGTGAGGGTGATCATGCTGTAGGCGGACAGCCTGCCCAGGGCGTCGTTGATGTCGGGGGCGTCGGCCGTGGTCGGGAGGAAGTCGCGGGGGATTGATTCGGGGGCCCACCAGGCGAGTACCTGCAGGATCGCGATGGCGAGAGGGGTGTCGGACAGGCGGTCCAGGGTGAGGTGCCAAACGCGGGCCATGGTGCGGGTGGCGTCTGCGCCCTCGGCGGTGGTGGCGAACATGCGCGCGGGGTAGCGGGCTAGGAGGTCCAGGTACGCGGTGGGGGTGATCTTGGTTTGGCCCAGGTAGGCGGCGGCCTGTTCGACCGCTATGGGGAGCCAGCCCAGCTCGGCGCATAGCGCTTTGGCATTGGTGAGGTCGGCGTCCGGCCACTCCGCTTGGACGATCCGCGTCAGTAGCTCGATGGCATCGTCCTCGGGCAGCACGTCCACGGCGACTGTCTCGGCGATGCCCTGCCAGCCACCGCTACGACGCGAGGTGATCACGATGGTCCCCGACCGCACCCGCTCTAAGAGGCTGGCCACGTCGGCGGGTCCGGTGAGGTTGTCGAGCACCAGCAGCCAGTCCTCGTGCGACGCCAACCACCGCAGTCCCAGCTCGACGCGCTCCTCGACCGGCAACGCCCAGGTCTCCGGCGCTACCGCCGCCGACACCTGTGCCAAGCCCGCGTCCAACGCCGTCGGGGAGTCCGCCACGACCCACCACACGAACGAGTACTGATCCGCCCGAACCTCAGCGAACCGCGCTGCCAGGGTCGACTTCCCGACCCCGCCCAAGCCGTGCACCGCGACCACCACAGCCCGACGCGACTGCCCCACGACCGCGTCCAGCCGCGCCAACTCGGTCGACCGGCCCACGAACAACCCGGCTGCGGGAACCGAACCAGCCGACCGTGGCGCCGACACCGACTCCATCGCCGGTACTACTGGAGCAGGTAGCACTACCTGGCCGACCACCAGCGCGTTCGCTCCGGTCACCTTCTGCCCGGGCACCACATCCCCGCCGATGGTCCCGGCCTGCACAAGGTTTGACCCCGAGATCCCACCCTCGATGGTGTTCGCCACCTCGCCTGGGTCAGCCCTCGTCGTGTTCGTGGGCTTTGACTCGGCTTGTTGACGCACCGCGCCGCCGCCCGTGATCAGCTTCAGCCACTTGCGCACCCCGCGATGGTCCACCGTCGGCCCGACACCCCATGTGCGCGACACCGGCGATCACCCGAATGGACGCCTACGGGCCGAACTCCGGGCTGTCCAGGTCGACGGTGACCGCGTTGCCGAGGTTGTTGGTGAACCGGGCGCGCCGGTCGGTGACCTCGATCGCGACGATCGGGTTGCCGTCCTCCAGCGCGACCACCCACACCGGTCGACGGTCCTGGTCGAGCCGCGCGAAGAACCCCTCGTGCCCGAGCCCCCCTTCGCCGCCCACCAGGAAGCCGCCCGGGATCGGCACGTCAGCGTCGGGGTGGATGTCGACCCCGATCTCGTCGTCAACCCCGGCCAAGTCCTCGCCGAGCTCGAACCGCGACAGGGCCGTGCCGCCGATCGACAGCGCCCGTGCGGGACCGTCGACCCGGTAGAGCCCGGTCCGACCGGGCACGGCACCGGCGTCCCACAGCCGAACGACCGGGTCTAGTCCCACCAGAACGTCCAGGAGTGGTCGCCGACGAGTCGCTCGGCGTAGGTGAACAGGGGGTGGGCGCCGTCGAACTGCCACACGTTGTCCGGGCACAGCGCGAAGTGCTCGACGGCGACGGCTAACGCCTCGGCGTGGGTCGCGGGCGGCGCGGTGACGCTGAGCAGGAGGGTGTCGAAGCCGACGCCCACCACGCGTGCGCCGAAGCGGTCTTCCCAGTCGCGGAGGACAGCGGAGAGGTCGGCGGTGTCCGGGATGTAGTTGGTGGGCCCGGTCCACCCGGCGACGGTCAGCGAGTCGGCTCCCCGCTCCGCCGCGACCAGGCCAAGTCGCATCGACTGGTGGCCCGCGAGCAACTGCTCGGCAAGACCGTCGGCGGTGCGATCTGGGTCGGTAGTGCTAACGGGCGCGGGTGCGCGACCAGGCCACTGGCGTCCATACGGGCTGGTGACGGCAAGACGCTCGGCTGGGGTAAGAGGGTCGTCGTCGCTGTGGCCGGTGTAGTCGTCCCACGACCGCGCGAGGAACGCTTCCGCGTCCCGCTCCCCAGGCTGCAGTTCCCCGACCACCACCTCACCGTTCCCCCACGGCGGGTACGCGGCGTCGTCGTCATCCTGCGAGTCGAGCAACAGCGGCCACAACCCGGACCGCCCGTGCTCGGCACGCAACCTCGCCCATAGGCCTGCCGGAACGGGTCCATCGCTGAGCCAGAACGCGGGCCTCCCGCCGCCCTCGGGCACCACAACCCGCCCAGGCGGCAGGGCCACCGCCAACGACCGGCCCGCGGCCGCCCCGTCGACGAACAGACTCGCAAGATCCCCAGGCAAGGGCGCATCAAACGTCACGGGCGGGATCGTAGCCGGCACCACCGACACCGCGAGGCTATTTCAGCAGCATCACACGGTGCTCGTGGACCAGCGCCCGATCGGACTCGGCCCAGGCGATGGCCCGACGCGCGTGGGCGAGGCGGGTAGGGCTGAGCGTGGGGTTGGTCAGGTTCGCGGTCTCCAGCTCCACGATGCGAGTCTGCTGCTCGACCATCGCATCTAAGAGCGACTTCGGCGAGACGTTTCCGTAGGCGTCGCGCAGTTCCCGTAGGTGCGCCGCTTGGTCCTCTATGGGGACGTTGCCTAGGGTCTGGATGCACCAGGTCCACGCCATGTAGCCCAGATCGTCCAATGCCGCACCGGGATGACATCCGGCCCAGTCGATGAACGCGACCGGCAGACCCTCCTGGAAGATGGTGTTGAACGGGCCAGCGTCACCGTGCACTACGCACTCGTGGCCGCCCGCGAGCGGATGCCCGGCCGTGGTGTCGTGGAGCTCCCGCAGCATCTTCCCCGCACGCGCGTAAGCCCCCGCCGCCCGCTGCGCAGGATGATCCGTCGTCCGCCCCGGTATGTAACTCAGGACATCCCGCCCCCGATCATCAACCCCAAGATACCGGGGCGCGTACCCGAACCCCACAGACTCCAGATACCGCAACACATCCCCCGCGAACCCCGGCCCCCGCGACCTCCGCACCTCATCCCCAACGCGAACAACCTCCTCCGCGTTGTTCCCCCCAAGCAATCGCTCCTCCACACCGCACATGCTCATCCGGACAACCAGCCCTGTCAACGAGCGGTGTAGCGCCTTCGCCACCAGTCGCGATGATCGTTGTGTGCTGGCGTCGACATTGCCCGGCGTGCGCGAGGTACGCACACCACTGACAGTGGGTTTCGTCTGGTTGCTTGTGGCATGGCTGGTTGTCGGTAAGGACTTGCCGAAGTCGAAGCCCTCACAGGCGGTTCTAGCGGCTCTATGGGACTTGGGTGCCTATGTTGGCAAGGGCGGGCTCCTCGTCGTGGCGTCGTTCGCCGCGTACCTGATTGGGGCGTTCGTCGAGGTCGACCCGTTGCACCTCTGGGAGCATGGCGGGCGGCCGCGGTGGATCAACCGGTTGCGGGATCGAGCGAGGACGCGGGCGCTCGACCGTGTCCAGGTGTACCCCATGTCGGACCAGACGCTCCGTGACCTGGACGAGTACACCGCCGAGGAGTACGGGTTCGACGGGGCGGCCCACCCCCGGTCATTTGTCGCCGCGGGGCTCATGCGTGAAGAGCGGCAACTCGCTACCCGGCTGCAGGCCGCCAACGTCGAGCTGTTCAACAGGTATGACCGCCTGCTGGCTGAGGCGTCCTTCCGCATCAACGTCGCGCCCGCGTTGCTCGCGTTGATCCTCTTGGTAGTGTGGAACGCCCATATCCCGGTCTCGATCAAGGTCACCGTGACCGTGGCGACGACCCTCGCCGCTTTCCTATTCTTCCGGCAAGGAGTTCGCAGGGCGATCCAGTCCCGGGACATCATCGCTCAGGCCGTGGTGGCCGAGGTCGTGAAGTCCCGGTTCATGGCCAAGCTCGGTGAGCATGAGGTGACTACGGCGCCGCCGTCGGACGGCGGGGGTTCGTGAGCGTTACTCGCGGCGGGGGAGTTGGCCGGTGGGGCCGGTGGTGACGGTGAAGCGGCCGGGGGCGAAGGTTACTTGGCCGGTGGGGCCTGGGGTGATGGGGCCGGTTCCGGCTTGGAGGTCGGCTTCGAAGCCGGGGAGTTTGAGGCGGATGAGGGAGGGGAGGAGGACGGCGATGGTGAAGAGGCCCACGAGGACGGGGGTGGTGGTCGTGAGCATCACCGCGGTGACCTTGGTGGTGGTGAAGAAGGTGATCCAGAGGGTGGCGAGGAGGGCGATGGAGACCACGGCCACGGCGTAGCCGCCCCAGATGGCGGGGGCGACGGCCTTGAGTTCGCGTTCCAGCAGGTGGAGGTTGCGTTGGGCGTCGGCGTGGCCGGGTTCGCGTTTGAGGCATTCGCGGAGGTGGGCCAAGGCGCGTTGGCGGTACCAGAAGCGGCCGCGCGCGTCCGCCGCTAGCGAGCCCATGCGGTGGTGGGCTACACCGGCGACGAAGTGGGGGTCGGCCTCGTTGTCCGGGGCGGACTCGATGGCGCCCTGGGCGTGCGCGTAGGCCTCAGCGTGAAGGTCAGCGTTCTGTTGCTTGTCGCCGCGTTGGACTAAGAGGCGGGCCAAGGCCAAGTTCGTCCGCCAGCGTGCCGGGCTGTCTTGGCGCAAGAGGGCCGCACGCAGCGTGGACTCTGCCTCCGCCTCGTCGCCTGTCTTTGCAAGGGCTTGCGCGGCGCCGATAGCCGCTGCTCCGGAGGCAGGGTCAACGGCGAGGGCTTGGCGGAACTCGCGTTCGGCCTCTGGGAGACGATCAGTCCGCAGCAGAAGCGAACCCAGCTCCACATGGGCCGCCGCGTCGTACCAATCGCGAGAGATGGCCTTGTTCAGCTCTACCTCAGCCTCTTCATAGCGTCCCATTTGGACATAGAGTGCCCCGAGGTCCGTGTGGCTGCCGTGGTACGCGTCAATGTCCAGCGCGCGCTTGAAGTGGTACTCGGCGGACGCGAGTTGACCCTGCCGGAACGCCGCCACCCCTAGACATATGTGCGCCGAAGGGTCATCCCGCAGCTTGACCAACGATGCCGCGATAGCCTCACCTTCGCGCCACCGGCTTACTCCGTCCTGCCGAGTTAGCGCCCACGCCAAAGCCAACCGGTACGCGAAGTCGGACGAGGGCAGCGCCCGGAACTCGGCCTCCGCCTTCGAGTGCTCGCCCGCGCTGAACGCGACCCACCCTAGCCCGTAGCGCGCTGACCGCCGCTCCCGTTCGTTGGCGGCGTCGTCGAGCAGGTCCTGGAACACCCGTCGCGCATCGGCGAGCCTGCGTTCGTCGTGGTGGATCCACCCCAGCTCCGCGCGGGCGTCCCGGCGGTGCGGATGTGTCCTGACCACCCCCAGCACGACCCGCTCGGCCTCCCCGTACCGGCGCAGCGACCGCAGCGTCGTCGAGAGCGCCACCCCGCAATCCGGATCGTCCGGCACCTCCCGCATCGCCTCGGTGGTGCACTGCGCCGCCGCGTCGAACGCCAACCGGTGCTCGTGCACCTTCGCCAGCGCGAGCCGCAGCCCGAGGTTGGTCGGCTGCCGCTCCAGGCCCGTGCGGATCACCCGCTCCGCTTGATCGACCTGGTGCAACCGGAACAAGGCCAGGATCTTGTGCTCCAGCGCGTCGTCGTCCCGTGGGCTGATCTCCAACGCGCGGTTGGCGGCAACGAGCGCCCCCTCGGCGTCGTCCAGCTCCAGCCTCAGCCACGCGTCCGTCGAATGGATGTCGACGTTGTCTGGTCGTAGTGCCAGCGCGGCTGCTGAGGCCGTCTTAGCGTCAACCAGCCTGTCAGCCTTATGTAGCAGCCAGATCCGAGTGGTTAACCCTCGCACATAGCGCGGTGCGGCCTGGAGGGCTTGCTCGCACCAAGAGATCGCGGCGTCGTCTTGCCCCATGTCGGACGCCAGCCACGCGCGCGTGACGAGCGCATCGGCGTCGCTGGTGCCAGTGAACGGTTCCCACGCCGCGAGTGACTCGTCGAAACGCCTCGCATAGCGTAAGAATTGGACCAAGCTCTGCCGCGCCCACAGGTTGGTAGGCGCTACCGCGACCGCGCGTTGCGCTAGCTCCACGGCCACACGCTCGTGGCTGAGCATGCTGTTGAGCCACGCGACGCCCAACAGCACACCCGTGTCGTCCGGGTACTTGGCGAGTGCCTCAGCGGCCAAGGCATGTGCCTCCGAGAAGCGGTGCGCGTTGACCAGGAAGGTGATCTGCCGCCGGAGGGCCCACGCGTAGTCGGGACAGTCGACACGGACCTGAGCCGCTATGGCGATCGCCTCGGTGTGGCGCCCTTCCGAGTTGAACACCTCGGCGTGGGCCATCCGCAGCAGAACGCTGTCCGGCTGTTCGGCCAAGGCCGGTTCCGCGACCTTGTGCGCGTCGGCGAACCGGCACAGGTAGCGCAAACAGTCGACCTGCCTTACCAGCACGCCCTCGTTGCTAGGGTCCTCCGACAACGCCTTCTCGGCTTGGACTAACGCATCGCTATAGCGATCATGCGCCATTAAGGCGTTCATCGCCGCTAGCTGCATGGTGGTCGAGTCCGGGTGTAGAGAGAGACCGTGCTCGGCAGCGTCACAGGCCTCGCTGTAGCGAGAGAGGTAACGCAGGTAGTCGACGCGGGCAACCAGTGCGGCGGCGTGGTCCGGGCGGACCCCTAGCGCGCGATCGACCAGTTCGAGCGCGCGGCCGTCGTCGTCTAGAGCGCTGAAGTGCGCCGCTGCCACGACATTCACCGCGACATCGTCCGGACGCCGTGCCAGAGCCGTGGCGACCGCTTCGGCCGCGTCCTCGGTGCGCTCGGCGGCCTGCAGGTGCCTGATCCGCGTCCGCAGCAGGGTCGAGTCCAGCGGGTGGACCTCCAGCGCGTTCGCGAGCACCTCCAGTGCGCGGTCCGAGTGGCCTGCCTGCTGGAACGTGGTCGCCGCGGCGACGGCGACGGCGGGAGTCGGCGGCCGCACCCGCAACGCCTCCTCCGCCACGGCGATCGCGTCGTCCTGCCTGCCCACCAGCCGCAGGATGTTGATCCGCGAGGTCAGCGCCCGGCTGTTGCGGCCGTTGAGGGCCAGCGCGTGGTCCGTGGCGGCCTCGGCGGCCACCGGATCCTCGTCCCGCATGGCGATCCACGCGGCCGTCACGCGTGCCTGCACGTCCAGCGGCCGCAGGGTGATCGCCCTGTCGATCGTCGTCGTGGCCCGCTCGTGGTTGTCCCGGTAGCTCTCGAAGTCCGCCAGGCTGCCCAGCCCCCAGCTGGATCGACCGTCGAGCGCGATGGCGCGCTCCGCCAGCTCGACTGCCTCACCTTCGCGGTCCTGGATGCTGAACGTCCACGCCGCCGAGATGAGCAGGTCTACCGAACGCGGGAACCGCTCGATAGCCTTGGCCTCCCACTCTTGTGCCTCAGCGAACCGCGACATATCGATGAGTGCTGTGCCCCGGTACTGGTAGGGATAAGAGAAGTCGGGGTCGAGTTCGATCGCGGCGTCGAGGTGGGGGAGGGCGTCCTCTGGCGCGCCGCGATTGAGGTGGACCTGTCCGAGCGTGTGGTGGCACTTCGCCACCGTGGGGTACTTCGCGACCAACTCCTCGGCGGCGATAACAGCCTCGGACCACCGGTAGAGGTCGGCGAGCCCTAGCGCGTACCAGCGGGCGGGACGCCAGTCGGAGGGCGATAAGACCATCGCGGCGAGGTATTGCTCCAGCGCTTCCTCTTCGCGGTTGCTCTCGGCGTAGGCACGGCCCAGAGCGACACGCACCAAGGCGTAGTCAGGGAACCGTTTGACAGCCTCTAAGCCGAACGCGATCGCGTCCCCGTAGGCGCCAGAGTGGGCGAGCGCCACTAGATGCCAGGTTGAGACAGCGGGGTCCTCTAGCTGCCGCGACGTGACCTCGGCTGCCTCGTCCTCCCGGCTCATCGCGAGTAAGACCCGGGCGTGGGCTACCACCACCTGTGGGTCGTGTGGAGACTCCGCCAGAGCCCGCTCAGTTGCCGCAAGAGCCGTCGGCAGCTCCCAGCGACGACGGAGGAGGTCGATGTCGGCAGTGGTCACGGCGCCCCTTACGCTCGGTCTCCCATCTGGTCGTGAACCCTCTCACGTTCCGTTACCGCACGGGAGCGCTGTGCCAAAATCGCAAGATCCCTTCGGTGCGTTGCGGGCGGATTGCGCCAACTGCCACGCGCTGTGCTGCCGGGTCCCCGCGTTCTCTGCCTCCGCGGACTTCGCGATCGACAAGCCCGCTGGCCGCGCGTGCCCCAACCTGCTCGCCGACCACCGTTGCGGCATTCACGACCAGCTCCGACCCAAGGGGTTCACCGGCTGCACGGTCTACGACTGCTTCGGCGCGGGCCAGAAGGTCACCAGGGTCGCACCGGAGGCGGCGCAGACCGTCTTCCCGGTGATGCGCGACCTGCACGAGCTGCTCTGGTACCTCACCGAGGCCCGCGAGATAGCCCCACCGCTGCGCAAGGACATCGCTCGCGCGATAGCGGAGACCGAGGCTCTTACCGACGCGAGCGTGACCGTGCTGCGTGCGCTCGATGTCCACGCGCACCGGCACATGGTCAACGCGCTCCTGCTCAAAGCGAGTGAGTTCGCCCGTGCGGGAACCCGGGGTAAGGACCACCGCGGCGCCGACCTGATGGGCGCTAAGTTCCGCTGCGCAGACCTACGCGGCGCCAGCCTCCGTGGCGCCTACCTGATCGGGGCAGACCTAAGAGAAGCCGACCTGCGTGGTGCCGACGTCATCGGTGCGGACCTACGCGGCGCCGACCTGCGGGGCGCGGACTTCACCGGGGCACTGTTCCTCATCCAGTCACAAGTGGACTCCGCGCGCGGCGACGCGACCACCAAGCTGCCTTCGGCGCTGAACCGCCCACGCCACTGGTAGCTACGGCGCGAACCTCTTAGGCCCGACCAAGGCAGCGACACCGATCAGCAGGTAGCCGACAACGGGACCGAACGACCCGACGCTGAGGTTGCTGAAACCGTCCGCGAGGTCCGCCACCGCTGCCACGTGCACGCCGGATAGCGCCAAGAGGATCAAACCCGCGACCCGGCGGAACATGCTCACCGCCGTCTTCAACACGAAGATGACCACCACGGCCACCCCGACCGCCGCGACGGCCACCACCACGTCGCGGGTGCTGAAGTCCTGCTCGACGCCGAACAGGCCGGTCATCGGGCCCACCCCGAAGCGCAGCAGCAGGAACCCGACGCCGAGCAGCACCAGGCCCGCCCAGACGACCTTCATCGCGACCGACTCCAGCACCGCGGAGAACGAGAGCAGCACGCCGAGCACCACCAGCGGGTAGCTGAACAGCACCACGTACCAGTCGCCGAAGCCGTGCGGCTGACCGTCCGACAGGTCGCCGACCAGGCTGACCAGCGACTTCGGGTCACCGCCGTGCGCGACCCACGGCAGCAGGGTCAGGCTCAGCAGCTGCACCAGCGAGCCGACGATGGCCAGCACCAGCCCGACGCCCGGGATCCGCCGCGGCCCCGACGACCCCGACGACCGGGACGGTTGCGGTGCCTGCCGCTGGGGTGCCTGCGCCTGCCGCTGCTGGGCCGGTCGCGCCGCCTGCCCGGGTTCCTCCCGGTACTGGCCCCGCTGCCCGCCCTGCTGCTGGTACCCGGGCTGGTACTCGGGCTCGGGGTACCCGCCCTGCTGGTAGCCCGGCCGCGGGTATCCGCCCTGCTCACGGGGCTGGGGCTGGTCCTGCGGGCCGGGTCGGTACGGGCCGCCGCCCAGGGGCGGACCGTAGCCACCCTGGTTCGGGAACCGGGGGTCGTGTGGCGGCGGTAGCGACATGACCGAACCGTACAGTCAGGACCGGTCGAAAACAGCTGTCCCCGAGGTGTCGATCCGCGACGTAGCCGTTCGTGTAGGTGGTGCGGGCGCCGGACGCGAGACCGGCCCCGACGAACCGGACACAGAGGAGCCGACATGGCGCACTACCTGCTCAGCATCCAGCAGCCCGACGGCGACGCGCCGCCGCCGGAGGTGCTCGACCCCATCATGCGCGACGTGGCCGCGCTCAACGAGGAGATCCGAGCCGCGGGGGCGTGGGTCTTCACCGCGGGCCTGCACCCGGCGCACACCGCGACCGTGCTGCGGCCCAAGGGCGACGACGTCCTGGTCACCGACGGCCCCTACGCCGAGGGCCGCGAGCACGTCGGCGGGTTCTGGGTGATCGACGCGCCCGACCTGGACGCCGCCCTGGCGTGGGGCCGCAAGGCGGCGCTGGCGATCACCCTGCCCATCGAGGTGCGCCCCATCGGCGACCACTGCGGGTGAGCGCCGCGGAGGTCTTCGCCCAGGAGTACGGGCGGGCGGTGGCCGTGCTGACCCGCGTCTTCGGCGATATCGACATCGCCGAGGACGCGGTGCAGGACGCCTTCACCCAGGCGCTGCGCACCTGGCCGGAGCGCGGGGTGCCGCCGAGCCCGGCCGGGTGGATCATCACGACCGCCCGCAACCGGGCCATCGACCGGCTGCGCCGCGAGGCCGACCGCGACGACCGGCACGCCCAAGCCGCCCTCCTGCACGCGACGACCGAACCGGAGCAGGAGGGCCCAGTGCGCGACGACCGCCTGCGGATGGTCTTCACCTGCTGCCACCCCGCACTGGCTAGACCGACGCAGGTAGCGCTAACGCTGCGGTTGCTCGGTGGGCTCACTACGGCCGAGATCGCCCGCGCGTTCCTGGTGCCAGAGCCGACCATGGCCCAGCGGCTGGTCCGGGCCAAGGCGAAGATCCGCGCCGCGCGCATCCCTTACCGGGTGCCTGCCGACGCGGACCTCCCGGAGCGACTGCGGTCGGTGCTGGCCGTGGTGTACCTGGTGTTCACCGAGGGCCACGCGCGCCGCCGCACCGACCTCTGCGACGAGGCGATCCGACTGGCCCGGTTGCTGGTCGAGCTGATGCCGGACGAACCGGAAGCGCTCGGTCTGCTCGCTCTAGTGCTGCTCACCGACGCCCGTCGTGCCGCGCGCGTGGACGACGACGGCGCGCTCGTGCCTCTTACCGCGCAGGACCACACCAGGTGGGACCACGCGATGATCGCCGAGGGGCATGACCTCGTCCGCCGGTGCCTCCGGCGCGGGGCGCCCGGTCCGTACCAGATCCAGGCCGCGATCAACGCCGTTCACACAGACCCGCCTACCGACTGGACCCAGGTCGTGGCGCTCTATGACCAACTCATCGCGATAGCGCCAACACCTGTTGCCACGCTCAACCGGGCGGTTGCGGTCGCCGAGGTCTCCGGTCCTGGCGCGGCTCTAGCACTGGTCGACGAGTTGGAGTTGGACGGCTACCCGGTCTTCCACGCCGTAAGAGCTGACCTACTGCGGAGACTGGGACGCGCGTCGGAAGCGGCGTCCGAGTACACCCGCGCGATAGAGCTAACCCCGGATGACATCGAGCGTGACCACCTAGGGCGCATGCGGGATGCCCTGTGACGCGGTATCGGTGGTCGCACGGCATGATTCGGAGGTGTCCTCGCCGCTGCGTGCCGTCTCCGCCACCCGGTATGTGACCCCGCTGCGTGAAGGCGGGTCGCTCCCCGGGCTGGTGGAGGCCGATGACCTGGGCATGTACGTGCTCAAGTTCCGCGGCGCGGGCCAGGGGCTCAAGGCGTTGGTTGCCGAGGTCCTGGTGGGGGAGCTGGCGCGGGCGTTGGGCCTGCCGGTGCCAGAGCTCGTACTCATCGATCTAGACCCGGACCTGGGTAGGGCCGAGCCGGACGAAGAGGTGCAAGCGCTGCTGCGGGCCAGCGGTGGGCGCAACCTCGGCCTGGACTACCTACCCGGCTCGTTCGACTTCACGCCGCTGGTGCGTGACCCTGGGCCCGATCTCGCCGCCCGGGTGCTGTGGCTGGACGGCCTGGTTCTCAACGTGGACCGCAGTTGGCGCAACCCGAACCTCTTGCTCTGGCACCGCGAGGTGTGGCTCATCGACCACGGCGCCGCCTTGTACTTCCACCACCGCTTCGCCGAAGGGTGGAAGCCCGCACAGACCTACCGGTACGACGCGGCCGACCACGTGATGCTGCCCGTGGCAGGCCCGGTGGCCGAGGTCGACGCGATATTTAGACCTAAGGTGCTGCTCGTGCTCGACGACGTCCTAGCGCTGATCCCCGATGACTGGCTCGACGAGGTGTTCGGGACACCCGACCAGACCAGGGCCGCCTACCGGGCGTACTTCGAGGCAAGACTGGCGGACGCGCCACGCTGGGTCAGTGAGTTGGAGGCGGCTCGTGTCGCACGTGTTTGAGTACGCGCTGCTGCGGGCCATCCCCCGACAAGACCGCGGCGAGGCCATGAACGTCGGCGTGCTGCTCTACTGCGCCGACCTGGACTACCTGCGCTGCCGCACGCACGTCGACCCGGACCGGTTGCGCGCACTGGACCCCGACCTGGACGTCGACACCCTCGCCGCCGCGTTGACCCTCCTCTGTGGTGCCTGCGACGGTACTGACAAGCGCGCCCCCGTCACCGGGATCTCTCTTGGGCAGCGCTTCCGCTGGCTCACCGCGCCCCGCAGCACTCTTGTGCAGACCTCGCCGACCCACCCCGGGCTCACCACCGACCCTGACGCTGACCTGGAACGGTTGTTCCAACGGCTGGTACTGCCCGTTGGCACCTAGCGGCTGACCTAGTGCGCCCTAGCGGCTGAGCTGTTGCGCCTAGCGACTGAGCTGTTTCGCCTAGCGGCCCTGGAACGCGGTACGTCCGAACGGGACGGTGGCGTCCACGAACGTCCGCCCGCGTGACCACTCCGAGCGGTGCGTGCCCCTAGTCGCTATCGCCCAGAGGACATCCTCGGCGCAGGAGATGTCCACGTCGTCGTCGGTGAAAACGATCAGCTCGCCGAGCGGGTGCCGGTCGAACACCCGGCGTGCGATGTCCGAGAGCCGGTGGTCGTCGGCGGGGGAGCGCTTGTGGACGGCGATCACCAGCAACAGGGTGCCGCCGCCCGCCGGGCTGTGGTGGACATCGGTGACCAAGTCGTCGTCCAGGGTTCGCGCCACCGACAGGGCTCCCGCCAGGCCCAGCATGACGGAGCGTTCCCTACCCGGGTCCAACAGCGCGTGGTAGACGGGGTCAGGCCGGGTTGTCATCGCCGTGACCGTGAGCACCGGTGCGTCCCCGGTCCTCGTACCGTCGAGATAGCCCTCCAGCACGATCTCGGAGTCCGCGAGCACGGTGGTCCTGACTCCAGCCGACAGCGCTAACGGGGCGCCAGCCAGCGCTCCAGCCAAGGCAGGTCTACCGACTGGCCATAGCCAAGGAGGCAACCCGCACGCCACCATCGCTGCGGGCGGTGGACCGAGGTTCACGGACACAGCCAGCCGCTCTCCAGCAGCTACCGCGTGCGCGTGAAGGGCCTGAAGCTCGTGCTCTTGTCCTACCCGCAGTGCTAGGTGGTTCTTGTCGAGCACCTGCATCCGGTGTGCCGACATCGTGGTGGCGCCGCACTGACTCGCGTATACGACGCCCATCGTGATGTAGGGCTTCCCGTCGCGACTGGGGAGCACCGGCAACGCACATAGGTCTACCTCCGGCCAACGCTCCCTCGGGCGCATCACCTGAACAGGTGCGGTGGCCGCATCAGTCAACGCGGCGACAGACTCTTGATTTGCCTGACCGGGCAGACCAGGTAGGCAAGACCGCACGCGGTAGGCGTCACCGTAGAACCCGAGCATGACCGGGATCGGCGAGTCCGGCACCCGGTATCGCACGACCATCTCCGACCGGGACGACAGGTTCGCGGGCACACCGGTGAACCGTTCCGCGAAGTCCGCCGCGATCTCGTGACGCTCGAACAGCCGCCCCGCGATCCGGTGCGCCGCGGGCGGGACACGGCGCACGGCCGCCCGCAGGGACATTGCCGTCGGGTCGTCGGTGAGCGGGGCACGCGGCGCGGGGATGGCCGTCACCTCGGCGCCCCGGCGAGCCGGGACAACCACGTCGCGGGATCGGGCGAGCGCAACAACCCCGTGCCGACCAGCACCGCCGCGAACCCGGCCCGCACCAGCCGGGTCGCCTGCGCCGGGTGGTCGATGCCGCTCGCACTGACCGGCGCGCGGCACCCAGTCGCCTGGACCGCGGGCAGCAGGCGCTCGCTACGACTGAGATCAGCTGGGCCCTGTTCGCGAACCTGGATGTCCTTGTTGTTCACTGCGATCACGCAGTCGCTCGCGTGCGGTACGGCCGCGATCTCCGTCTCGCTCACCACCTCAACGAACGGCGTCAGCCCTAACACCAACGCCTTGTCGACCAGAGTCGCCAGCACCCGCCGTGGTAGGAGCGCCGCTGTTAGCAGTACCGCCGCCGCGCCGAGTTCACACGCCTGGTCTAGTTGCGCCTCTCTAGTCAAGAAGTCCTTCTGCAGCACCGGTAGGTCGCACCGCGCGGTGATGTCGGCCAGCAACCGCAGGTCACCGCCGAACCAGCGGCCCGTCACCACCGACAGGCAGCCCGCGCCCGCCTCCTTGTAAGCCGCTGCGATCGCCACCGGGGACCGCTCGCCGACCAATGACACCCCATCGGCCGCCCGGACCTTCACCTCGGGGATCACCGGGATCGACGCGCCCAACACGGCCTGGATGAACCGGCTCATCGTCGCCACCCGGCCACCAAGGCACCAACCCGGTCGCGGTCTATCCGCCCCCGGCGGTCGCGACAGCCGGTGTCGACGTCCACGCCCGCGAACCTAGGGTGCCGCCGCACCGCGCGGAACGCATCGGCGTTGTGAGGGCTGACTCCGCCAGACAGCAAGAACGGCTGGCTTAGCCGGTCCGCGATCCCCAGGACCGCAGACTCCGACAAGACCTGGCCCGTACTGCCCAACGTCCCATCTGGCCCTACCTGGTCGAGCACGAACATATCCGCCCCCGCACGCTCGTACGCACCCACCAGCGGGCCTTCCACACACGTCCCATCCTGGAAGTGCAGGGCTTTCACCACAGTTAGCCCTGCCTCCTTGAGTTCTCCAACCGTCTTGGGTGACTGGAACCCGTGCAGTTGGATCCACCGGACTCCGCTAGCCCGTGCGAGCTCGCTTACGTCATCAGCGAAGGTCACCATCACCGGCTCCGGTCCACCGCGCGCGGCCAGTTCGACGAACGCCGACCGCGAGAGGTCCGCGTGACCGCCCCGAACACCCCACCACAACCCGACAAGGTCGACGCCGTGCAGCGCGGTGAGGTCTGCGGCGCGGGTGGCGCCGCAGACCTTCACGAGCACCTCAGACATCCGGCAACTCGGCCAGCGCGGCGGTCATCTTGCCCGGGTCGAACTCCCCGTCCCGCAAGGTGCCCGAGAGGTAGTCCTCGTACGCGGACAGGTCGAAGTGCCCGTGCCCCGACAACCCGAACAGGATCGTCCGGCCGATGCCCTCTTCCCGACACCGCAACGCTTCGCGGATCGCGACCTCTACGGCGTGCGTGGACTCCGGGGCGGGAACGATCCCCTCCGTCCGCGCGAACCGGACCCCAGCCGCGAAGCACGCCGTTTGCGTTACCGCGACCGGGTCGATCAACCCCTGGGCTACGGCCTCGCTCACTAGAGGCGCCATGCCGTGGTAGCGCAAACCACCGGCGTGTAGTGGCGGCGGAATGAAGCCGTGACCCAGGGTGTACATACGCAAGAGAGGCGTGAACCCAGCCGTGTCACCGAAGTCGTATGCAAGCGTCCCTCGCGTCATCGACGGACACGAGGCGGGCTCGGCCGCGATCACGTGGACAGGCTTACCCCCGCGCAGCTGCTCGCCGAGGAACGGGAAAGCCAGACCACCGAGGTTGCTGCCGCCGCCCGCGCACCCCACCACCACGTCCGGGTAGTCGTCTGCCAGCGCGAACTGGGCGATCGCCTCTTGCCCGATCACCGTCTGGTGCAGCAACACGTGGTTGAGGACGCTGCCGCACGCGTAGTTCGTCGTCGGGTCGTTGGCGGCTACCTCCACCGCCTCCGAAGACGCGATCCCGAGACTGCCGGGGGAGTCGGGGTCCCTAGCCAGGATCGCCCTACCCGTCTCGGTCTCGGTGCTAGGACTGGCCACACACCGGGCGCCGTAGGTCTGCATCAACATCTGGCGGTAGGGCTTCTGGTCGAAGCTGAGCCGCACCATGTAGACACTGACGTCCAAGTCGAACAACGCACCCGCTAGCGCTAGAGACGACCCCCATTGACCCGCGCCGGTCTCGGTAGCCAGCTTCGTGATCCCCGCCTGCTTGTTGTAGTAGGCCTGAGCGATCGCCGTGTTGGGCTTGTGGCTGCCGGTAGGACTAACGCCTTCGTACTTGTAGTAGATCCGTGCGGGTGTACCCAGCGACCGCTCAAGCCCATGCGCGCGGATCAGGGGAGAGGGCCGCCATCGCGCATAGAGCTGCCGCACCGGCTCGGGGATCTCCACCTCGCGGTCGAGCGTCAACTCCTGCCGCGCCAACTCCTCGGGCACGATCGCGAGCAAGTCATCGGGCGTGATAGCCCTACCGGACGCGGGGTGTCTGGGCGGCGCGAGGTCGGGCAAGTCGGCGGCGATGTTGTACCAAGCGCGCGGGATGTCCGCGGCGCCGAGCGGGAACTGCACACGGTGGTTCATCGGACGGCTCCAAGGTGTTGGTCGCTTCCGCCCAGCTTGCGCGGCCACGGGCCGCGACACAGGTCCACGACCAGGTCATTTCCGATCAGCGCGCGGTCGCCGTCGGTAGCCCTGCCTGCCGCTGTGTGGGTGGTCGGCTCAGCCATCGCCGCCCAACCGGTCCAACAAGGCGAGCGCGGCACCACCGCGCACCACCTCGGTCGCGTCGTAGCGCGCCCGTCCCCAGTCGGTGGTCGCCCCGGACAACACCGCCAACGCCGCCGCGTTCAGGCACACCGTCTCGACCGTCGTCGCCCGCGCCCGCCCCGACAGCACTGACCGCAGGTCCGCCACCGGGTCCGGCCCCGGCGCGAGGTCGGCCACCGCCCCCCTCCCGGACGGCTCCAATCGCAGCCCGCGCCCTGACCCGCCCTCGTGCACCCAGTTCGCCGCGAAGCTGACCAGTTCGTCCACCCCGGTCGCGTTGTGGCACAGCCACGTCCGCTGCCCCACTCGCCGCTCCGCCAGCGTCCGCAACGCGGGCAGGTCGTCCGGCCGCGACACCCCGGTCAGCTGCGCCGACACCGACAGCCGCGCCAAGAACGGCCCTACCGTGTTGACGAACCGCCCTAAGACCCGCAGGTCCAGCGGCACGATCTCGGCCACTAGCAGCGGCACCTCGACCGGGTAGACGAAGAACCCGGCGAACCCCACGCCGAACCGGTCCAGCATGTCCGCCAACTCGGTATGCGAACCGGCCAATCGCACCCGCGCACCGCCGAGCACGTCAAAGGAACCAGATTGGCTCGAGCGGCCAGGTGACCCTGTCTTGACGACTCGCACTCCCATCGCCGCGGCCACTATGGCCGCCGCGGTGGAGATGTTCACCGTGCGCGGACCGCCACCGGTGCCGACGATGTTCACCGCCCCCGGGTAGTCCACCGCGTCCTCGCCACCGCGGTCGTGCGCGGCGTCGAACAGCGCGGCCAGCGTCCCCGGGTCCGGCATGGTCGTCGACAACGACGCCAACACCGCAGCGGCCTCGCCTGTGGCCAACCGCCCGCGGGTCAACCTGTGCAGGAACGCACTCCACTGCGGTACCCCTACCGGCTCTGCCCGGTGAGTTAGCCCTGTCAGCAGAGCCGTCGCCGTGGACATCCCGGGCATGTCAGCCTGCCCGTACCGGGGTCTCGGCGAGCCGCGCGACCGCGCGAACCGACCGCAGCTCCACCAGGTCCACCTCGTGCACCGGCACGTCGTAGGTGTCCTGCAGCCAGGTGAGCAGCCGCAGCACCCCGAGGCTGTCGAGTACCCCGGCCGCCACCAGGTCCAGGTCGGGGTCCAGTTCGTCGGCTGGTACGTCAGGCAGGAACCGCTCGAGCACGAACCGCGTGACGGCCTCGATCGTCCGCGCACCGCCGGGCACTCCGCTCACGCACGACCTACTCTCCCGCTCGCCGCGCGGACCCCGGGCGCGGTCTCCACAGTGGACACCCCGACGGACCCACCGACCGCCGGGCTGTCCAAGCTAGGCCCGGTGCCCGAGGCGGGCATGGGTACGGGCTACCCAGATTCGCCCGGTGCCCACCGGTCGTCACCACCCGCGGTGCCGGACTCGCCTGATCGGGTGTCGCCCAGCTGGGCGGGAGTCGGGAATGGGCGTGGTTTCCACCCACCGACCCGTCACCGGCTTCCTCCTAAGAGGACAATTAGGACTTTACCGCCAGTGGTTCGACCACCGCTCGGGGCACCACCCCGTTGACGGCCCGGTAGGATGCGGGGGACAACCCCGCGAGAACGCGCGACGGAGGGACCCCAGTGGCGTCCAAGCCAGCCCCGCAGCAAGCCCCGGTCGAGGACCCCGAGCTCGAGAAGGGGATGCGGGCGCACGCCAAGCGCAACCACGAGAAGCTGCGGGTCGCCGCCGGGGTGGTGGTCGCCGAACAGGGCGCCGACGCCTCCCTCGAGGAGATCTCGCGGCGCGCCGGTCTCGGCTCGGCGACCCTCTACCGGCACTACCCGACCCGGCTCATCCTGCTCGACATCGTCTTCCACGACCGGGTGGAGGCACTGGTCGCCGAGACCGCGCCGCTGGTGAGCGCGGCCGACCCCGGCGACGCGCTGATCACCTGGCTGCGCACCCTCGTGCGGCACTTCACCGCCAACCTGGGCCTGGCCAAGTTCCTGGCCATGGCCGAGGGCGCCAAGGAGCTCACGAGCGCGCACGCCCAGGTCCGCGACACGGGTAAGAAGCTGCTCAGCCGCGCGCAGAAGGCCAAGGCGGTCAACGCTGACGCCACGATCGCCGACCTGCTGCGTCTGGTGAACGCGATCGTCCTGTCCGCGGAACGCGAACCTGCCACCATCACCCGGCTGCTAGACCTCGCCATCGCCGGAATCCGCCGGTAGGCCTGACTGCTCGCGTCTAGCCCCCTCGGCGATATCGGCCGTGCGGGGCTAGACGACCGGGGGCGTGTCGGTGACGGGACCGTGCCGCTGCAGGTCCGCCCACGCGGTGGCGAGCCTGCGGACCAGCTCGGTGATCACCTCGATCGGGAACGTGAACGGCACCCGGATGTGGTTGTCGTGCGCGCCGGTCGGGTCGGTCGCCGAGCCCGGCACCGCCTCTACCCCGTGCCGCAGCGCGACCTGGGCGAAGATCTGCGCGCTCGTGTCCGGTAGTTCTACCCACAGCGCCGAGCCGCCGTCCGGGGTCTGCCAGCGCCACTGCGGCAACTGCTCGCCCAGCAGCGTCCGCGTGTGGTCGAGCCTCGCCCGCATGGTCGCCGCGCGCGCCGCGGTGATCTCCTCGATGCGCGGCAGCAGGTGCGCGGTCAGCGCCTGGTCGAGCACCGGGCTGCCCAGGTCGGCCCGGACCTTGTAGCGGGCGAGCCGGGTCACGATCGCCGACGGTCCGCGCACCCAGCCGATGCGCAGCCCACCCCACGCCGACTTCGCGACCGAGCCAACGCTGAGGATCTCGGCGTTGCCCCTGGCGAACGCGCCGATCGGCGGCGGCGCGGCACCGGTGCGGCTGTGGAAGCCGCTGTAGGCGTTGTCCTCCAGGACCGGCACGTTGTACCGGGCGGCCAGTTCGGCGACCCGTCTTCGCCGCGCGGTGGACATCATCCGCCCGGTCGGGTTGTGGAAGGTCGGCATCAGGTAGGCCAAGACCGGCCGCTCTTCGGCGAACACCGCCGCCAGCCGGTCCGCGCGCACGCCCTCTTCGTCGAGCGGTACCCCCACCAGTCGCGCCCCGGCGGCTCGGAACACGTCCAGGCACCCCGGCCAGCTCGGTGACTCCACCACGACAGTGCTACCTGGCCGCAAGTACATCTGTGCGACGAGCCCGATCACTTGTTGCGCACCAGTGGTGATGAGCACTTCGTCGGGGTCGGTCGGTAGGCCTACCGCCGTGTAGTGCGCGGCGACGGCCGTGCGCAGCGGGGGGTACCCGCGCGGGTGGTAGCCGACGTCGCTCATCAGCTCGCCCAGTTCGCCGCTGTCGGCCAGGTCCCGGTACACCTCGGCCAGTTCCGGCGCGGCGGGCTCTATCGCCATGGCCAGCGAGATGATCGGGCCGGGGCCGTCGGCCAGCCGCTGGAAGATCGACGTCGCCCGGCCGCCGGGCACCCGCCCGTGCGAGCCGTTGACCCTGGGCCGCGCGCTCACCCTGGTCCCGCTGCCGCGCACGCTGTCGACCAGCCCCTTGCCGCGCAGGTCGTCGTAGGCGGCGACCACGGTGGCCCTGCTGACGGTGAGCAGCTTGGCCAGGTCGCGCTCGGACGGCAGGCGTTCCCCCGCGGGCAGGTCGCCCACCTCGATGCACTTGGCCACCGCGCCCGCGAGCTTGCGGTAGAGCGGACCACCCGCGGTCGTCCAGTCGCCGAGCAGCTCAACCAGGCCGTGCGCGTCGGAGAGGCGGTCCATGATCATCAAGGTACCGGTCCGGGGCCCGGGTAAACCGGTCCACTTCGGGGCGTATTGGACTGGTCCTGGGGTGGATGGCGGAAACCAGCCGGTCCGCGGCGGAGGACGCGGGGCACCCGTTCGCTGGGCGCTCCCCGTCGTGGACCGGTCGGTGGCCGTGCCTTTCCGCCGTCCCCGCCAGTGCTGATCAGCGGGAACGCGGCGTTGTCGCGGATGGGGATTTCGTCTCGGCGGCAGTGCCAATTCGAGGCCAATCCCGGAGCCTGCCCGGCCGTGCTCGCCGGTAGGGCCGCGGGGCGCGCACGGCCGCTGTACTGCGGGAATGCCCGTGCGAGGGCTATCGGGAATGGGTCTCCTGGGCCGAATACCGGCTGCTCCCGACGCCATTGCCCTGTTATCCGATGGGTATCGCGGGGGCGCACGGACCCCGGTTGCTCACGTCGTGATCGAGCTGAGATGATCGACGCCGTGCCGAACCCGACCCCGAGTCCCGCACCCCGACAGTCCGCGCCGAGCCCGGTCCAGCACGCGGCCACCGTCCGGTTCGCCCCGGTGGGCGCCGGGGGACCGGTGATCCCCACACAGCAGAGGGCCGCGACCCAGCAGTCAGCGCTGCCGACGCGTTCGCCGCAGGTACGACCGTCTGCTTCGGCGTCGACCGTGGACTTGTTCACGCCGCAGCGCGACCTGTTCACCCCGGTACTGCCCGCCGAACCCGAGTCGGCGCTCCCTGCCCCTACCGGTGTCGTCGCACCCCCCGCCGGCGTTTCACCTACCGCGATCGAAACCGTGCTGGCCCCTGCGCCACCGGTTGCCCCTATGCCACCGGTTACTCCTGCCGCGCCGAGGAACCCCGCGCCGGTAGCTGGCCCTAAGGCGCCCGTGCGTCCCGCGCCCGCGCCGCCCATCGTGGCTGCGCCGCCCGTTGTGCCTGCCCCGCCTGTCGTGCCCGCGCCCGCTGTGAGCCTTGTGTCCCCGGTTACTCCTACGGCCCCGGTTGTCCCCGCGCCGCCGGTCGGTCCGCTGCCGACAGTCGCCGCCGCACCGGTGCAGAGTCCTGTTCCGACGCCGAACACCGTCGTCCCCGTGAAACCCGTTCAGGCCGCTAGCGCTGTCGCGTCCTCTAACGCCACACCGCCGGTAGGCACTCCAGAGGGGACTCCCGCGGGGGCGGCCCAGGCGGAGAAACCGTTGCTGCGGCGCGTGGTGCGCCGGATCATCGGCCCGAGCCTGTTGCAGCGCCGGGACTGACCGCCGTCCCGTCGGCGGCCCACCTGGCCGAGCGGGACCTGGTTGGTGGGCCGTTCACCGCCACGGACGGTGGATGCACGCCTGTTGAACGTTGCCCGAACAGGTCTATCGCCCCCTCGTTCCACGATCTAGTTTCAGCCGGCAATGTCGGTGTACGAGATGTGTGACTGAAGGGGAGTTGACGTGCGCTCACGTCCGCGACGTCTCCTCGGCGGACTGGTGGTGACCACGCTGG
This sequence comes from Actinokineospora globicatena, assembly GCF_024171945.1. Lineage (GTDB taxonomy): Bacteria > Actinomycetota > Actinomycetes > Mycobacteriales > Pseudonocardiaceae > Actinokineospora > Actinokineospora globicatena. The sequence goes on along the minus strand of NZ_JAMTCR010000007.1, from coordinate 96,797 downwards.
CGGCCTCCGTCGTCGCCGTGGTGACCGGTCAGTCCGCCGCGGCTGTCGGGTTCGCGCCAGGGAACATCGTGGTGGCCAGGGTGGGGACCGGTGACGGCACGCTCAGCAGCGCGGCTACGGCGGTCTTCCTCGACGAGTTCACCCCGGCGGGCACCCTGGTGCAGTCGGTTCCGCTGCCCACCAGCACCGCCGCGGGCAAGCGCCTGACGTTGAGCGGGTCGGCCACCTCGGAGGGCGCCCTCGCCCGCTCCGCGGACGGCCGCTACCTGACCATCGCCGGGTATGACGCCGACCCCGGCACCGCGAGCGTGGCGGGGACCACCTCGGCCGCGGTCAACCGCGTCGTCGCCCGTGTCGACGGGTCCGGCGCGGTCGACACCACGACCACTGTCACGGACACGTTCAGCGCCAACAACGTGCGCGGCGCCGTGACCGACGACGGTTCCCGCTTCTGGGTCGTTGGCGCTAACGGTGGCGTTCGCTTGGCCGCTCTCGGTTCCACCGGCGCGTCTACGCAGATCAACACCGCCGCGCCCACCAACGTGCGTGCGGCGGTTGTCGCGGGCGGGCAGCTCTACGTCAGCACCGGTAGCGGTACCACCGGTGTTTACGCTGTCGGCGCAGGTCTCCCCACCACCGGCGGCCAGACTCCGGCGCTGACTGTCCCCGCCGCGAGCCCGTACGGCATCGCCGCGTTGGACCGCGATCCGGCCGTCCCGGGCATCGACACCCTCTATATCGCGGACGACTCCGCGACCGGCGGCGTCCTCAAGTTCTCGAGCGATGGCACCACGTGGACCGCGCGTGGGGCGTTCCGTCCCGCGAACAACGCCGTGCGCGGCATCACCGGTGAGGTGACCGGCTCCGGCGCGACCCTCTTCGCCACGACCACGAACAACCTCTTGGTCAAGGTCGACGACACCGCTGCCGCCGCCGCTCCTATCGCCGCCACCTCCACCACGCTGCGCACCGCCGCCGCGAACACCGTGCTGCGCGGCATCGCGCTGGCTCCGGCCTCGTCGACGACCGCACCGGCGATCACCGCGGAACCGCAGGACGCCTCTATCGCTTCCGGCGCCACCGCAACTCTTAACGTGACTGCCTCGGGTACTGGTCCGCTGACCTACCAGTGGTACGCCGGTGCTTCGGGTAACACCAGCAACCCGGTCAACGGTGCCACCACCGCGTCGTTCACGACCCCCGCGTTGACCGAGAACGCCACCTACTGGGTTCGCGTGTCCGGCCCGGGTGGCCAGGCAGACAGCCGTACCGCCACCGTCACCATCGCGGGCACCACGAACACCCCGCCGACCATCACCAGCACCCAGGAGTTGGCGCTGACGGTCGGAGACCCGGACAACCCGCCCGCGGTCCGCACTGTGACCGTAGGCGACGCCGAGAGCCCGTCCAGTGGGCTGACGGTTAGCGTCACCAGCAGCGACCCGGCCATCGTGACCGGTGGCGCTACCGGGACCGGTGACGTCCGCACTCTCACCTTCACCCCGGCCGCTGTTGGCCGGGCAACGCTGACCGTGACCGTCTCCGACGGTGCGGCCACCGCTTCGACAACCCTGCCTGTCGCCGTTTCCGCTGCCTTGCCCGCGGGCCAGCGCAGCTACTACGGCGCCAGCGACGCGAGCACTGCCATCGACCTCGGCGGTGGCGCCATGGTCGTGTCCGACGACGAGACCAACGTGCTGCGCGTCTACGACCGTGAGCACTCCCGCTACCCCGCGCAGGCGTTCGACGCCCGCGCCGCCGGTCTCGCGCTGCGCGACACCGACGTGACCCGCGAGATCGACATCGAGGCCGCCGCCCGCACCGGCGACACGATCTTCTGGGTCGGCTCGCACGGCCAGAACTCCTCGGCCAAGACCCGCCTCAACCGCCAGGAGCTGTTCACCACCACGGTGACCGGTACCGGCACGGGCGCCTCCCTGGCGCTCGGCGGCAGCTACCAGACCCTGCGCGACGACCTCATCGCCTGGGACCGCGCCAACGGTGACGCCCTGGGCATCGCCGCCGCGGCGACCCGCGCCCCCGAGGGCGACGGCTCCGGTGGCCCTACCGGCGTCAACATCGAGGGCGCCGAGTTCGCCCCCGACGGCACCACCCTGCTGCTGGCCTTCCGCGGCCCGCTCACCAGTGACGGCAAGGCGATCGTCGTCCCGGTGACCAACGCCGCCGCGCTCGTCGCGGGCAACCCGACCACCGGCGTCACCGCCGCGTTCGGCCAGGCCCTGCGCTGGGACCTCGGTGGTCGTGGCGTCCGGGAGATCCGCCGCAACGCCGCCAACCAGTACCTGCTCATCGCCGGTCCGTCCGACGCGGGCACCGGTGCGGCGGGGGAGTACAAGTTCTTCACCTGGGACGGCGACGCCACCCACCAGCCGCAGCCGCGCGCGGGCTCGCTCGACGCGTTCAACCAGGTCGGCAAGCCCGAGGCCATCGTGGACGTGCCGAACCCGCTGACGGACACCGCTACCGTCCAGGTTCTTACCGACGACGGTGACACTGTCTTCTACGGTGACGGCACCATCGCCAAGGAGCTGCCGCAGTGGCAGCGCAAGGCCGTTGGCGCCACCGTCGCCGTCGGTGCTGGCCCCGTGTGCTCTACCCCGGTCATCACGATCGGTTCGGTCCAGGGCACGGGCGACATCACGCCGAAGGCAGGGCAGACCGTCACCGTTCGCGGAACGGTCGTCGGTGATTACGAGGGCGCTCAGCCCGCCCTGCGTGGTTTCTACCTGCAGGACAGCGGTGACGGCGACCCCGCCACCTCCGACGGCATCTTCGTGTTCGACAACGGCGCCAACCTGGTCGCCAACGGCGACGTGGTGCAGGTGACCGGCTCCGTCTCCGAGTTCCAGGGGCAGACCCAGCTCACCGCGGCCACCACCGGCGTGCAGGCGTGCGGCACCCAGGCCGTGGTCACCCCGACCGCGGTGACCCTGCCGCTGGCCACCGCCACCGACCTGGAGCGCGTCGAGGGCATGCTGGTGAAGGTCGCGCAGACCCTCACCGTGACCGAGCACTTCCAGCTCGGTCGCTTCGGCCAGGTCGTGGTGTCCTCCGGCGGTCGGCTGCAGCAGCCGACCTCGGTCATCCGGGCCACCGACCAGGCCGCGGTGCGGGCCAAGCAGGCCGAGAACAACCTCAACCGGCTGATCATCGACGACGCGACCAACGGCCAGAACCCCGACCCGATCGTCTTCGGCCGGGGCGGGCAGCCGCTGTCCGCGCAGAACACCCTGCGCGGCGGCGACACGGTCACCTCGCCGGTCGGCGTTCTTACCTACACGTGGGCGGGCAACGCCGCGAGCGGTAACGCATACCGGCTCCGTCCGATCGGCGCGCTCGGTGGCGCTGCCGTGTTCGACGCGGTCAACCAGCGTCCGACCGCGCGCCCGGACACGGGTAACGCCAGCTTGCACGTGGCGGGTGCGAACCTGCTGAACTTCTTCAACACCTACACCGGCTGCAAGCTCGGCACCCAGGGCGCGGTCACCGACTGCCGCGGCGCGGGCGACGAGACCGAGTACCAGCGCCAGCTCGCCAAGGAGGTCGCCGCGATCCGCTCGCTCGGCGCCGACGTCACCGGCGTCATGGAGCTGGAGAACGACGGCTACGGCCAGGGCAGCGCGATCCAGGCCCTGGTGGCCGCGCTCAACGCCGCGGAAGGCGCGTCGGTGTGGTCCTTCGTGGACGCCGACGCGGCGACCGGTGTGGTCGACGTGGCCGGGACCGACGCGATCAAGGTGGCGCTGCTCTACCGCGCCGACCGCGTGACCCCGGTCGCGGGCACCACCGCTGTCGACCAGAACGCCATCTTTGAGCGGCGCCCGGTCGCGCAGACCTTCGCGAGCCCCGACGGCGCCCGGTTCACCGTGGTGGCCAACCACTTCAAGTCCAAGGGGTCCTGCCCGACCACCGGTCCCGACACCGACCAGGGTGACGGGCAGAGCTGCTGGAACGTCCGCCGGACCGCGCAGGCGACCGAGCTGGCCAAGTGGCTGCGGGAGACCGTCGTCCCCGCCGCCGGCGACGAGGACGTCCTGATCGTCGGTGACCTCAACTCGTACGCGGGTGAGGACCCGATCGCAGTGCTGGAGGAGGCCGGTTACGTCAACCTGGCCAAGGCCTACGGTGGCGCTGACGCGTACTCCTACGTGTTCGACGGCCAGTGGGGTTACCTCGACCACGCGCTCGCGTCGCGGTCGCTGGCCCCGCAGGTCACCGGCGCGGGCGAGGCGCACACCAACGCCGACGAGCCGTCGGTGCTGGACTACAACACCGACTTCAAGACGGCGGCGCAGATCCAGTCGCTGTACGCGCCGGACCGGTTCCGCACCAGCGACCACGACCCGGTCCTGGTCGGCATCCGCCCCGGCACCCCCGCGGCGATCTCCGGCACCCCCACCCCGGCCACCGTCGGCGAGGCCTACTCCTTCGGGTTCTCCCTCAGCGGCCCGGCCGTGGTGACACTCGCGGACGGCACGCTGCCCGCAGGGCTGTTCTTGAGCGAGGAAGGCGTCCTGAGCGGTACGCCTACCGAGGCCGGTGAGCGGACCTTCACTGTTCGCGCTACCAACGCTTACGGCTCTACCTCGTTGGTTGCGACTGTCCCTGTTGCCAAGGGCGCTAGTGCTACCTCGTTGACTGCGACACCCAACCCTGTCGCGGCTGGTGCTGAGTTGACGCTGTCGGCTCGGGTTAGTGCGGCCGTTCCTCTTACGGGCGTGGTGACCTTCCGGGATGGTGACACGGTCCTCGGGCAGGCTCCGGTGACCAACGCGGTTCTGAAGGTGACGCTGTCTACTGGCTCTCGTGCGATCACGGCCTCTTACGCCGGTTCGGACGCCTTGGAGCCGTCGTCGGCCGCGGTGACGGTGTCGGTCCTCGCGCCGGTCACGGTCGAAGGCACCTTGCCGGATGGTCGCGTGGGGTCGCCCTACTCGGGCGCTCTTACCATCACCGGGTCGCCGCAGACCGTTAGCGCTACCGGTCTCCCGCAGGGCCTGTCGATCGGGCAGGACGGACGGGTCACTGGGGTGCCTAGCGTCGCGGGCACGTTCACGGTGACAGTTACCGCTACCAACGCGGTGTCGTCGGTGACCAAGCCGTTCCAGCTGCGGATCCTCGCGGCGGCGACCACCACGGCCGTCGTCGGCGACCCGAGCCCGTCGGTCATCGGCGGCCAGGTCCGTTTCACGGCCCGGGTTTCCGGTCCTGGAACTGTCGCCGGTGGCACGGTCCAGTTCGTTGTGGACGGTCGACCGGTCGGTGGGCCGGTCAGCGTTGTCGCAGGGGTCGCGGTCAGCGCTCCGGTGGCGGGGTTGACCATCGGGCAGCACCAGGTCCGCGCCGACTACAGCGGCACCGCGTCGTACGGCGCCAGCTCGGGCACGGTCACGCACCTCGTCCAGATCGGGGTCAAGATCCTGTCCCCGGGTGCCACCGCCCGCGCCGGTGACGTCGTCCCGATCCGCTTCCAGCTGGTCGACGCCAACGGCACCCCGATCCCGCCGCTGGCCTCCGCCCTGCTCATGCTCAGCGGCCGCATCACGGTCTCCGCGGACGGTGTGCAGCAGCTCCGCAGCACCCCGCCGCTGTACGACCCGTTCAGCGACTCGTTCGTGGTCCTGTGGAAGACCGCCAAACGCCCCACCGGCACCACGACGATCACCGTGTCCATCACCTACCCGGACGCCCCCACCCAACGGGTCCCCGTCCGCCTCACCCTCAACTAACCCACCCAGTCCGATGGGGCGCACCCGGCGCGGGGTGCGCCCCATCGGCGTCTCTACCCGCTGTGTCCAGCCCTACTTTCTGCTGCTTCACCAGTTTGGGGGTCTCGCGGCTGGGTTTCTTCTTTCCACCAGGGCGGTTTCTTCGTTGCTGCTGTGGAAGTTCACTCCGCCGGGCGACAGAAGTTGTCCACATGTGGATCTCCAGCAGGGTGCTTTCAAGATCGCCCGTCGGTGCGCTCCGACAGACTGGCCCAGGGACGTCCCCCGGGATGGTTGGGGGCCAGGCCAGACTTGGGGTGGGTCCCCGAAAAGGCAAGCGCGGGACGGGATCGTGACCGACGTGTGACCCGGTGTGGGTGGGCGACTGAGCGAGGGTGCGTCCGGCCGAAGTGTGGTCGAGCGTGATTTCGGCTGATGTGCAACGGATCGAGCCAGAGCAGGCCCGCGTCGACTGGCGTGGTGTGGCGGATGGCGCGTGGGCTCGACGTCGTGGTGGTTCGCCGGGTGAGGTCGGCAGCGTCCTCGGCCTGTCGTGACCTGAGAGCGACCTCGGGTTGGTCGTGCTTAGGTGACGGGCGATGGGACCGGAGAAGGTGATCGGCTGAGACTCTCGGCGTGCCGAGGGCTACAGGGGAGCGACCGCTTCGCGCGATGGGCGCGGGGCGATTCCAGGTGGTCCAGTGGGATCGGCACACCCACCGGGGCTATCGGTGGGTGTTCTCGAGGTGTCGGATGATCTTTTCCCATAGTGCGGCAAAGAGGGCGTCAGCGTCGGGTAGGGAGTGATTGCCGGAGCCGAACGCGGTGTAGTCGTGGAACAGCAACGCTGGTTGCCCCGCGTCAGGGTCCCACGTGGCTGCAACGGTCCCGTTGATGCCGTTGTACGAGATTCGCGGCCAGGCGAAGACGAAGTCCAGTTGATCCGGACCGAGGGTCGTGCCCTCGCGGAGCGCGAGTTCGCAGACAGAGTTCCCCTGCGCCGTGACGAGGACGGTGACCGCTGAGACTGAAGCGCGTACGCGGCAGGTGTAGCCGTGCTGCAGCAGGTTGTCCGCTGAGGCGCGGAACCGCTCGCCCACGTGCGCGAGCGCCGCGTCCAGGGTGGCCTGTGGACTGAAGTCGGCTGGTGGAAGCTTTGGCAGCCGAACCTCGAGCATCTGCGCCAGCGCGCTGCTCACATCCCGTGTCTGTTGTCCGGTCGCTCGGGCGCCCTTGAGCTTGATGTGAATCGCTTGCGCGAGCTCGGCGGGGGTGTAGTCGCTGCCCACCAGGTAGATCACCGCTGGGTTCAGGAGGTGCGGGGGCATTCGGAAGTCGTCCATGACCACCGGGAGTATGTAGTCGTATTGTCGCTCGACAGCGGCGGTCATGGCTGTCATGAACTCGTCCATCGGGTACGCGCTGGCTGCGTAGTCGTGGGACAGGAACGGGATGAAGAAGCGGCTCGAGATGCCGCCGTAGACCTCGCGCAGGGAGGGAACGACGTTCGTGCCCCACAGCTCGACCGTCGCGTTCCTGTCGTAGAAGACCCTGACCCCCAGGGCTTCACACTCCCTGACGACAGCTTCGACGTAGTCGCGCTGCTTGCCGGAGAACGAGACCGCGATGTCGTAGGTGTGGGTGTGCTCTGCCATCGATACATCGTAAGTCGAGATAGTGACGTCAGTGCACATGGGCGCACCCGGCTAGCCCGAGGGGGTAGCCGGGTGCGGTGTGGGGTTACCAGGTGGAGTTGGTGAGGCCGGTGCCCAGGTAGATCTGGTCGAAGGCGTTGCCGTCGTTGTCGTCGGTGTAGGTGAGGGTGATTTGGCCGAAGGGGCTGACGGCTAGGGCGGGTTCGGTTTGGGGGCCGGTGCTGACTGTGTGGACGCGGAGGCGGGGGAGGCGGGCGGTGGTGGTGCCGTTGGGGTTGAGGCCTTGGGCGTAGATGTCCGAGGCGTCGGTCCAGGCGATGGCGACAGCTAGTTGGTCGTCGATGCCGATTTGGGGGTTGGTGCCGGGGAGGGGGGTTTCGGGGGTGGCTCGGGGGGTGCCGGTGGGGGTGAAGGAGCGGGCGGCGGTCTGGGTGCCGGATTCCCAGGCGATGGCGAAGTCGCCGTTGAAGGTGGCGGCGATGCTGGGGTGGCGTTGTTGGCCCGCTGTGCCTGCGTTGGCGACGCCTTGGGCGAGTTTCACGCCGCCGGTCGGGGTGAGGATCTTGCGGCCGATGTTGAAGGAGCCGTTGGCGTCGCCGTCCTCGGACCAGGCGACGATGGCGTTGCCCGCGGCGCCCATCGCGACGTCGGGGTGCTGGTGGGTGCCGCCCGCGGTGTTGACCTGGACCTCGTAGGTCTTGGACGTGATCGACGCGAAGCCGGACAGGCGGACCGTCTCGGGGGCCGTTCCTTGCTTGTCCTCGAAGGCGACCGCGAACGCCGGGCCGTCGGGGTCGGCGGCCACCGCGGGGTTCAACTGCTGCCCGTCAGCGCTAGCGTTGGCGGTAGCGGAACCTGTGACAGTTCCCGCTGTGTTCACCGCGCGCACGGCGATGTTGTAGTACCCGTTGGCGTCCGGGTCCTCCGACCACACCACGACAGCGCTACCGTCCTCGTGCAGCGCGACGTCCGGCTGGACGTGGCGCCAGTTGCCGGTACCGCCCGCGGACAGCTTCTTCTCGTACTGCGACACGCCATCCTTGTAGAGGCGCAGGAAGACCTCACTGTGGACCGGGTCGGTAGGCGTCACGTCATCGCGGTCGTCTTCCCACACGACGGCGGTGTAACCGGTGCGGACAGTGGCAACGGCCGAGTTGTCCTGGTCGCCGGTCGCGACCGAGTTCGCTGTGGACCACGTGATGTCGGCCGGGGTAGTGCCATCGGCGAGCGCGGTGCCCGCGAACAGGACAGAGCAGACGGCGGTGGCGCCCGCCACGACTAGTGCACGCATGGTTCTCCTGTTCACGGTGCCAGCAGGCCGGGTGAGCCTGCCTGGATCACGTAGCTCTGCGCGGTCTTGATGGGGTAGTCGCGCACGGTCACCTTGTCCAGCACACGGAAGTCCACGTTCATCTGGGTCGGGGTGGTCACCGTGCGGACGTAGCCGCGCTGGTTCTTGTAGAACTTCACGTGCGGGTTGAGGCTCGATGTGCCGGTGTCGGCGGCGTTGCCGTCTCCGCTGGAGGTGACGGACGTGGTGACCAGTTCGGTCCCGATCACCTTGTTCTGCGTGGCGTAGTTGTCCATGATGTTCGACGCCCAGTGCCGGTGCACGTCACCGGTCAGGACTACCGGCGTGTTGCCGCGCGACTGCCACCCCGCCTGTAGACGGCCACGGTTGGCGGTATAGCCATCCCACGAATCCATGCTCTTAGACCCGTCGGCGGCGGCGAGCTTCTGCGCGAAGAACACCTGCTGCCCGATCAGGTCCCACGTCCCCAGCCGCTGCCCCAGCCCGTCGAGCAGCCACGACTCCTGCGCCGCTCCGGTCAACGTGCGGCCCGGGTCGTCGGCGGCCGGGCACAGCTTCGTGCCGTCGCCGCACGCCTGGTCGTCGCGGTACTGCCGGGTGTCGAGCATGTGCAGGGTGGCCAGGCTGCCCCACCGCAACCGCCGGTACAGCTGCAGGTTGGCCCCGGACGGCGCCTGCGCGGACCGCAGCGGCATGTGCTCGTAGTACGCCTTGTAGGCCGCCGTGCGCCGGGCGGCGAAGTCGCCACCGGCGGGGGAGTTGTCCGCGCGCACCAGGTTCGCGTAGTTGTTCTCCACCTCGTGGTCGTCCCACACCACGACCCACGGCGCGGCGGCGTGCGCGGCCTGCAGGTCGACGTCGCGCTTGTAGAGCGCGTGCCGCACCCGGTAGTTCGCCAGGCTGGTGATCTCCCCGGACGGCTGGTGGGTGCGCACCCCCGACCCCGCGCCGCCCTCGTAGATGTAGTCGCCCAGGTGCAGGATCAGGTCCGGGTTCTCCTCGGCCATCCTGCGGTACGCGGTGAAGTACCCGGCCTCGTAGTGCGAGCACGAGGTGAACAGCATCGTCAGCGCCGGGCTCGACCCGACAGCGGGAGCGGTGCGCGCGCGGCCCACCTGCGAGATGTGCCCGAGTGCCCGGAACCGGTACCAGTACTCGCGACCGGGCTGCAGGCCGGTCAGGGTGACGTGCACGCTGTGCGCCCACGCCTGGGTGGCGGTGACCGTGCCGGACGCGGCGATCTGGGTGAAGGTGGCGTCCGTGGCGACTTGCCACTCCACGGCGGCGTTCGCGCTCGTCATGCCGCCGAGCCCGTCGGCGTTGAGCGGGTTGGGGGCCAGCCGGGTCCAGATGACGAAGCCGTCCGCGGCGGGCTCGCCGGAGGCCACGCCCAGCGTGAACGGGTACGCCACCGCGGTGGCCGCCGAGCCCGCGAGCACGACCCCCGCGCTGGCCAGACCACCGATGAGGAAGGTCCTTCGATGCAGAGTCATGGATTCGTTCCTACGACCCCCTCGCCGCCTGGGCCAGACCCCGCACCTGATGTTCACGCGATGCCCGACAACGGGTTCGCTCGCCCGTCGTGGACCGTACGGGTGCCGGCATCATCGAACTATGGGAGTAGGGGGTGTACTGCGCGACCGCAACGCTTCGCTCTACCTGAGCGCGGTTGTCGTGTCTAGCTTCGGTAGTGGTGCCATGACGCTCGTGGCCGGGGTATGGGTCATGACTCTTACCGGTGACAGTGCTCTAGCCGCGCTGGTGACAGTGCTGGTGTGGGCGCCGACGTTGGCCGGGCCGATGATCGGTGCCGTGATCGACAGGATCGGTCGTCACCGTGCCGTGCTGATAGCCACGATGCTCATCACCGGCGCGGTAGTGCTAACTCTGGCGTTGGCGAGTTGGTTGTGGCTGATCCTCGCGGTGATGCTCGTCTACGGCGTCGCCTACGTCGCGATCTTCGCCGCGGAGACCGCCCTGCTGCCGACAGCGGTACCTGCGCGCTTGCTCGGCGACGTTAACGGCATGCGGATGGCAGCGGCGGAGAGCACCAAGCTGACGGCTCCTCTAGTGGGTGCGGGATTGTTCACCGCGTGGGGCGGGGGAGCGGTAGCAGCGCTCGACGCGGCCACCTTCGGCCTAGCCGCCCTGCTCTTCTACTTCCTGAAGCCCACCCACGCCGCCAAACCGGCGACGCGAGAGCGAACCAGGGTGCGTGATGGTTTGCGCTACCTGGCTGACATGCCGTCCCTGCGCCGAGTCGTCGTCTCTGCTGGTGTAGCGCTCGCCCTGGCCGGGTTGGCCGGTGCGATGACGTTCGCGCTCGTCGACGAGGGCCTGGGGTTCGCTCCCGCGTTCGTTGGTGTACTCGCCGCGATCCAGGGTGCCGGCTCGGTGGTGTCCGGGCTCGTGTCCGGCGCGGTGCTGCGCAGGATGCCCCCGCTCGGGTTCGCGGCCCTCGGGCTCGGACTGTTCGCGGTCGGTGTGCTGCTGCGGATGACCAGTGTGCTGCCTCTAGTGCTCATCGGGACCGCCTTGGCCGGGATAGGGCTACCTGCGCCACTTGTCGCCGCGAGCACGGTGGTGCAGACCGACAGCCCACCCGAGCTCATCGCCCGGATCACCGGCACCGTGCAGTTGGTCATGTACGCGCCCAGCGCGGTGGCCCAGGCGCTCGGCGCGGCCTTGGTCGGGGTGCTGGACTTCCGGATCCCCCTGGCGGTCGTCGGCGTCCTCGGCCTCGGTGCCGCTGGTCGGGCGGCGTGGACCGTCCTGGGCGGCGCGGAAGAGCGGCCGCCCGCGCGTGCGGCGGGGTCGTAGCCCGGGTGGTCGAACTCCGCCCGGAGTGATCAACGCCGGGCCGCGCGCCGACGATCCTGGCGGTGGGCGGTCGCGTCCGCGGCCGTGCCGAGTCGCCAACCATGGGGAGACCATGCGCAAGCTCAGAACCGCTGCCTTAGCCGCCCTGATCGCGCTCGCTCTGCCGACCGCCCTCGCGGGTGTCGCCGCGGCTGGCACCACCGCCGCGGGCACCTTCCGCGGTGACGTCAACGGTGACCGCATCGCCGACCAGGTGACCCTCGGTCCCAACGGCAGCACCAAGACGTGCAGCGTCAAGGTCGCCTACGGGCGCGCCAACGGGACCTTCGGCACCCCGGTCGAGTCGACCTACACCTCGCCGCTGGTGGCCGCGCCGTACTGCCCGGACCTGGGTGTCGTGGTCGACCTCGGCGGCGACGGCAAGCCCGAGATCGTCACCACCGGCTTCAGCTGGGGCGACGCGAGCAAGGCCTTCCTGGTGCTGCGCAAGTCCGCCACCAACAACACGGTCCGCCTGGTCACCACCTACCCGGGGTTGGCCTACCCGAGCACCATCCGCACCGCGGACTTCACCGGTGACGGCCTCGTGGACATCTGGACGTCCTCGGACCAGAGCGTGCGTCTGCGCTCATTCACGAACACCGCCGCGGGTGGCATCGCGCCCGGCGCCATCGATGTCTGTTCGCGCCGCCCGATCCCGCAGCACGTGATCGCGGACTTCGACGGTGACGGCGGGCAGGACATCCTGCTGTCGAGGCAGTGCGGGTTCGCTTACACCACCGCCGAGTTGAACTTCGGTAGCGGTAAGCCCGCTGTCACCTTCGCGCGCGACGACGAAGGCATCCTCCAGTACGAGGTCTACGCGAACCACCAGAACGGCGACGAGGCCCTCGACGTCGGCGTCATCACCAGCGGCGACGGTCCCACGACCATCCGCCGCTTCCACAACGACGGCGTCGGCGGCTTCCTTGAGGTGGCATAAGGTGCGAGCGATTCGGGCGTTGGCCGTGGTCGCGGTAGCGGCACTCGTACCCGTGCTCGCCCCTACGGCGAGCGTCGCGGGGGGTCGCGCGCAACCTGTCATCGGTGACATCACCGGCGACGGGGTCGCGGACCGGGTGACCTTCCAAGCGACCTGGGCGAACAACTGTCAGGTCACCGTGGAGCCAGGCCTAACGGGAGGCGGCTACGGCAGCGCTACCACGCACTCTTACGTCTCCCCACTCGCGTACGAGCCCTACTGCCCGGACATGGGCGAGATCGTCGACCTCGGCGGCGACGGCACCAAGGAAGTCGTCGCCACCAGCTTCTGGGGTGAGGAGTACTCACTCGTCGCGTTGCGCCCCAACGGGTGGGCGGCCGACGTGCTCGGCACCTACCGGGGTGTCAACTACCCCAACGCCATCCGCCAGGTCGACTTCACCGGCGACGGGCGCCAGGACGTCTGGCTCTACAGCGACCAGAGCTTCACCCTGCGCTCGTTCACCAACACCGCGACCGGCGACCTCGTCCAGGGCTCCATCAACGAGTGCAGCGAGGGCCTGCCGCAGCACGTGTTCGCCGACTTCGACGGGGACGGCGGCCAGGACATGCTCGCCGCGCTCAACTGCGGCTCGCGCTCGGCCAAGCTCCTGTTCGGCGGCACCAAGGCAGCGCTGAGCCTCGGGTCGGCCAGCGGCCCCGGGCCGTCGTTCGTCGTCTCCCTGGCCAACCACAACAGCGACGCGTACCCGGACCTGACCGTGAGCGCGCCGCAACCCGACTACACCCGCGTCACCCAGCGATACGTCAACGACGGCACCGGAGGCTTCACCCTCTTGCCGTGAGGTAGCGCTAACACCGCTGCCCTCGTCCTGGGCCGGGGCAGCGGTGTTAGCCCAAACTGGCTAGATTGGCCGCGTGGGCCGGTCGATCGCGCGGTGGGTGCTGTTGAGCGCCCTGCTGTTGGGCGTGGTCGGCATGCACCACCTCACCGGAGAGCCCGGTCCTACCGACCACCCGGTGTCGCACGCGGCGCATATGCCACCTGCAGAGCAAGACACCACCGGTGACGCGCCGCATGAACCGATGTCTAGCCACGACCTCCTGCACCTGTGCCTAGCGGTGCTAGCTGCTGCTGCGGGCCTCGGGTTGGTGTGGTTGCTGCTGTCGGTCGTGGTCGTCACGAAGCCGGTAGGGCACTCTCGGCCTCTTGCGATAGTCACAGCACCTAGGGCGCCACCGGTAGATCTGCTCTTGTCCCTCTGCGTGTCTCGGCGCTGACAGGCGGGTCTCTCACCCGACCTGTTCGCCCAACACACCAGAGGACCCACACCCATGATCAGGAAATCCCTGATCAGGATGGCGCTCGCCCTCCTGATCACCCTGTCGGCGTGCGCGACCGACAGCGACCCGGCCACCCACAACGATGCCGACATCGCGTTCGCGCAGGGCATGGTGCCCCACCACCAGCAGGCCGTCGACATGGCCGGTCTCGTCGCCGGACGCACCAGCAACCCCGAGGTGCTCGACCTGGCCGCCCGCATCGCCGCCGCCCAAGACGCCGAGATCGCGACCCTCACCCGGTGGCTGGCTGACTGGGGCGCCACCGGGCACGCCACTGGGCACGGGGAGCACGGCATGGACGACTCGCGGCTCAGGTCGAGCACGGGGGCCGCGTTCGACGAGGAGTGGCTCACCCTCATGACCGCCCATCACGAGGACGCTGTCACCATGTCCCGCACCGAGCTCGCCCAGGGCGCGAACGCTGACGCCAAAGCCATGGCGCGGCGCGTCATCGAGGCGCAGCAGGCCGAGATCGACCACATGCGCCTGCTCTTGAGCTAGTCGGCCCCGGCTGGGTCTCGTGGTGTCGTGAACGGGACCCAGCCGAGTGGAACCAAGGTGGGGTGCCTGGTGTAAGAGCTGGAGCGGGGCTCAACTACGCCGAGGGTTGGGGGCGTCACGGACGACGATGGGGACTTGGTGGCGCGGACCTGCGCCGGTGACGTGAGCGCGTTCGCCGACCTCGTGCGGCGTCACCACTCGGCGGCGCGCAGGCTCGCTCTGGTGTCCGGCGCGGGCAACGACGCGGACGATGTGGTCCAAGAGGCCTTCGTCCGCGCGTTCAACGCCTTGGCGGGCTTCCATGCCGACGCCGCGTTCCGGCCGTGGTTGCTGCGCATCGTGGTGAACCTGACCCGCAACTCTTACCGTTCACGGATGCGTAGGGCCGGTCTCGTGTTCCGCGCCGCGCAACTCCGCGAAGACGGCGACGCTGTCGATCCGCAGGGTGTGGTGCTAGAGGCCGAACGGGACCGTCGGCTGTGGGCGATGCTGCGCACGCTCCCGGACAAGGACCGCCAGGTGCTCGGTTGCCGCTACCTGCTCGACCTGTCGGAGGCCGAGACAGCGGAAGTCCTCGGGTGGCCGCGCGGTTCGGTCAAGTCGCGGACCTCCCGGGCGCTGACCCGGTTGCGCGCCCTGGTGGAACCGGAACTGGCTGGGGAGCGGCTGCATGGGTGAGCACGAGAACGGACCGCTGGTCCGGGACCTGGGCGATCTCGGGCGCGCCCTGGACCGGCCGCCGTCCCCGAGCGCCGTCGCGACCATCGTGGCCGCGGCGCTCGAGTCGACCGAGAAGGCCCCGCCCCGCCCGTCGCGGGCGCGCATGCTGCTGGTCGCCGCCGCCGTGGTCGGGGTGCTGGCGCTCAGCGTCCACACCGACGACATGTTCCGCGGCCCGCAGCAGGACATGGGCACCGCCCAGGCGCCCGTGGTCGGCGACTGCGCCACCTGGGCGACGATGGACGTGGTCACCCGCTCGGAGCTGGCCGACGGCAGCGGCTGGTCACCCCCGAGCGAGCTGGGGCCGTGGACCGCCAAGGAGTACTTCACCCGCCGGATCACCTCGGACAAGCTCGCCGCCATGGTCCAGTACACCCACGGCGACGACACCCTCAGCGTCGAGCACTACCCGCCCAACGCCGTCGCCGACGCCCTCCCGATGGGGATCGGCGACATCGCGGTGGTGCAGGTCGGCCCCTACGCCGCGGAGATGATCCGGCCGAGCCACGACCGGTACTACCGGGTCAACACGTCGGTCACCGACAAGAACGGCACGGTGGAGCGCATCTCCACCGTCTGCGACGGCAACCGCCTCACCTGGACCGCCCTCGACGGCAGCAGCTACGCCCTGTCCGGCACCATCCCCGAAGACACCATGATCGCGCTCGCCGAGAACCTCACCTGACCTGGGGGCGGCGGGTGGTGCGCGCACCGCTCGCCGGGACGGGGACCGCACCCGCGGGGGAGCGGGCAGCGGTCCCCGTCCCCACCCGCGCGCGAGAGTTGCGCCACACGGGGGGCGCGTCGGGCGGAACCGGCCAGGACCGGTGGCGGGTTTCGCTACGATGCCTGCGCTGTTTCGCAGGCCGGACGAGAGGTTTCCCGTGAGCGCGAATGTCGAGACGCTCGAGTTTCAGTCCGAGGCTCGCCAGTTGCTGCAGTTGATGATCCATTCGATCTACTCGAACAAGGACACCTTCCTGCGCGAACTGGTCTCCAACGCCTCGGACGCGCTGGACAAGGTGCGGTTGGAGGCGTTCCGTGACAAGGAACTGCAGGCTGACACCGACGACCTGCACATCGCCCTTGAGCTCGACCCGGCGGCGCGCACGCTGACCGTGCGCGACAACGGGATCGGGATGAGCAGGGACGAGGTGGTGTCGCTGATCGGCACCATCGCCAAGTCCGGGACCGCGGAGTTCCTGCGCAAGCTCAAGGAGAACCAGGGCGGGCAGGACCAGCTCATCGGCCAGTTCGGCGTGGGCTTCTACGCCAGCTTCATGGTGGCCGACAAGGTCACCCTGGTGACCCGCAGGGCCGGGCAGGACGAGGGCACCCGCTGGGAGTCCACCGGCGAGGGCACCTACACCGTGGAGCCGGTCGCCGACGCCCCGCAGGGCACCGCGGTGACGCTGCACCTCAAGCCCGAGGACACCGAGGAGCACCTGCACGACTACGCCTCCCGGGCGAAGGTCGTGGAGATCGTGCGCCGCTACTCCGACTTCATCACCTGGCCGATCCGGGTCGAGCCCGAGGGCGGCGGCGAGCCGGAGGTGGTCAACTCCCGCAAGGCGCTGTGGGCGCGCTCGCAGAGCGAGGTCACCGAGGAGGAGTACACCGAGTTCTACAAGCACGTCAGCCACGACTGGACCGGGCCGCTGGAGACCATCCGGCTCGCCGCCGAGGGCGTGTTCGAGTACCAGGCGCTGCTGTTCCTGCCCCAGCGCGCGCCGTTCGACCTGTTCATGCGCGACCGCAAGCGGGGGGTGCAGCTCTACGTCAAGCGGGTGTTCATCATGGACGACTGCGAGGAGCTGATGCCCGAGTACCTGCGCTTCGTCAAGGGGGTCGTCGACGCGCAGGACCTCTCGCTCAACGTCTCCCGCGAGATCCTGCAGCAGGACCGGCAGATCCAGCTGATGCGCAGGCGACTGGTGCGCAAGGTGCTGTCCACGGTCAAGTCGCTGATGACCGACAAGCCCGACTCCTACGCCACCTTCTGGTCGGAGTTCGGCCGCGCGGTCAAGGAGGGCCTGCTCGACGACGTCGACAACCGCGACGCGATCCTCGACATCGCCTCCTTCGCCTCCACCCACGACCAGGAGAAGCCGACCACGCTGGCCGACTACCTGGCGCGGATGCCCGAGGGCCAGGAGCACGTCTACTACCTGACCGGTGAGTCCCGGTCGGCGCTGGAGAACTCCCCGCACCTGGAGGCGTTCCTGGCCAAGGGCTACGAGGTGCTGCTGCTCACCGACGCCATCGACGAGATGTGGGTCGGCTCGGTGCCCGAGTACAAGGGCAAGAAGCTGCAGTCGGTCGCGAAGGGCCAGGTAGACCTGGACGACGACAAGGACGAGAACGCCGCCAAGGAGCGCGCCGAGGAGTTCGCGGGTCTGCTGGGCTGGCTGACCGAGCAGCTCGGCGACGCGGTCAAGGAGGTCCGGCTGTCCTCGCGGCTGACCACCTCCCCGGCCTGCGTCGTCGGTGACGACTTCGACCTGACCCCCACCCTGGAGAAGATGTACCGGGCGATGGGCCAGGAGATGCCGCAGGTCAAGCGGGTGCTCGAGCTCAACCCGACGCACCCGCTGGTCACCGCGCTGCGCACCGCGCACGCCGAGGACCGCCCCGACCTGGCCGACACCGCCGAGCTCGTCTACGGCATGGCCCTGCTGGCCGAGGGCGGCGACCTGCCGGACCCGACCCGGTTCGTCCGGCTGCTGGCCACCAAGCTGGAGAAGGCGCTGTAGCCACCCCGGTGGGGCGGGCCCGCACCGGGCTCGCCCCACCGGGTGTCAGTCGGCGTCGCGGGCGATCCGCAGTTCCCGCTCGCGCAGCTCGATCAGCACGTCGATCCGGTGCGCCAGCAGCGAGATGGTGTCCTGGCCGACGATGGCCGCCGCGCTGGACACCTCCGCCCCGCTCGCCCTGGCCAGCCGTGACCGGATGTCGCTGAGCTGGGCCTGCCGCGCCACCAACCGGTCCCGCTCGACGATCACCGCGTCCAGCCGGGCGACCTTGGCCGCGATGTCGGTCAGCCCCCGCACGGTCTCCCCGGCCCGCGCGCTGATCGCGGCCGCTGCCTGTTCCGCCGCCGCGAGTTCGGGGGAGAGGTCCTCGAGGCCTCGCGCGAGGGCGATGGTGGTGTGCAGTTCGCGGGTGCCCAGCGTCTCCACGAGGGTGTGCCACGCGGTCGAGTGCGCCATCCGCAACAGGTCGGTGTCCATGTCGCCAACGGCCACCGCCCGGCTGTCCCTGATCGCCCGGTACGACCGCAGGATCTCGTTGGCCTGTTCCCGGGGCACCAAGGGGAAGCCGGTGAAGTCGGCCGCGGAGAGGTACTCCCGCTTGTTGCCCTTGCCCTGGCCACGGACCACCAGTGCGGCGGCGTAGGCCACGACGGCGAGTGCCAGGATCGCGTAGAGGACAGCGGTCGTGCTGCCCTCGCCCTTCTTGACGCCGAGCAGGAACACCCCCGCGACGCCCGCCACGCAGAGGAATGCCCCGAAGAGCACGCCGCCGTCAGCCTTGACTAACCGTTCCTTGAGTGACCCGGAGCTCTTACGCTGACCGGGCGCCTGAAACTCGCGCGTGATGGAGAGGCCGTGCTCGTTCACTGTCGCTCCGATCCCGTCAGCTGATGGCGTAGCCCTCGTCGTCGGCCGGGGCCAGCGCGTCGGCGCGCATGAAGGCGTAGCCGGAGGCGGTGCGGGTCGGGGTACACACGATCCGGTACCTCTCGTTGTCCGTGCCGAGGACCACCCCGACCGCGCGCGGGTAGGTGACGGCCTCGCCCTGCTGCTTGATGACCAACCGGGTGCCGGGGTCGGGTTCGGCGTAGACACCGGCTTTCGGCACCACGACCTCGGTGTGCCCGGTGTCCTCGGCCCGCAGTTCCACCGGCGGGAACGGACTCGGGTACCGCTGCGGGGACAGGTCATCGGCGCCGTCGCGGGAGACGATCATGGTGCCATTCTGCGCCCCCCGGCCCCGGCGGCCGTACGGTGGTGGCCGTGCGAGGGACGGGTGTCGAAGCGCTGGCCATCTCCGCGTGGGCTGGTGGCGCGTTGTTGTTCGACGGCGTCACCTTCACCGCGGGGCCAGGGGAGTGCGTTGTCCTTACCGGGCGCAACGGGTCCGGTAAGTCGACGCTGCTGGGTTGCCTCTATGGCACGCACGAGGTCTCCGCCGGGATTGTCCGGGTCGGTGGGATGACGCCGGACGAGCGGAAGGTGGGTTTCCGCAGGCAGGTCTCCGCGCTGCTCGACGACTCCGCCCTGTTCGACGACCTGACCGCGCGCCAGCACCTCGACCTCCTGCTGCGGTCCTTCCCCGCCGTGGACGGACGCGGGGTCGCGAAGTGGCTCGTCGAGGCGGGCTTGGACGAACGGCCCGATGTACCCGCGATCGGCCTGTCGGCGGGCCAGCGGCGACGGCTGTTGCTCATCGGGGCCGTTGCCCGTCACCACGGCGTCCTCCTGTTGGACGAACCCGAACGCGCGCTCGACACCGCGGGCCGCGAGTGGCTGACGGGCCTCATCGCCGCGGACCTCCGGCGCGGGGCGGCGGTCGTGGTCGCCAGCCACCACCGGCGGCTGGCGGAGCGCGTCGGTGCGACCGAGGTCGATCTCGGGTGAGTGACACCGTGAGTCGGGCGCTGGCCGTCGTTCTCGCTGTGGGTATTGGTGGAGCGCCGTTCTACCAGCCGGAAGCCACCCGGGACGCTCTTGTGGGTGACACGGTCCCGCCCTCGAACGCCGCCCTCGTGGTGGTGTGCCTCGGTGTCGCGGTCGCGTGGTGGTCGACGCAGGGGCGCGGCTACCTGTGGGCGGATCCGGCCAAGCTGACCTGGGACGACCTCACCGCGCCGAGGTCCGCCGCGCTGAGCAGGCGACTCACACTCGGGTGGGCCGCGAGGTGGGCCGCTCTCGCGTACGGCGCCGCCGTTTCGGGTGTTGTGCTCGGCTGGGACGGATTCCTCTATGCGGCAATCCTTTCCGCCGCTTTTGGCTTCTTGGCGCTATCGGCCGCACGCGTGCGTTCGCCAGGGGTATGGGAGAGCGCCCTCCCGCTTCTGTTGGCAGCCCTAGGCTCTTATGCTGCCTTCCGAATCCCGCTCGTGGTCAGCTCGGGGCTAGCGTTCGTCGGTGGCTTTTTGTTGCTGCGTAGGCAACCGCTCGCCGAGGCCGTCGGTCGCCAAGAACTGGTGCGCAACTTCGCCGCCCGGATGACCCAGCGCGTCTCGGTCGCGTTCCTGGACGTTTGGGGTCTGCTCCCGCCCGCGCGACCTCTTGCCCTACGAGGGATCTTCGCCCGTAGACCGATCCTGCTGCGTTACTTGCTCGCTGGGGTCTTGGCCCGCCCGAGAGCGTTGGTCGGAGCGGCGTTGATAGCCGTGATCGCGGCCGCTCTCCACCGCGTCTTCCCGGCAGTTCCCCCTGTCTGGTGGACCGCCATCGGTGGCTATCTAGCGGCGATCCCGTTCGCGGCGCCAGTCGCCCAACTCCGCCGTACGCCCGGTCTTCGCCGTTGGCTCAACCACTCCACGCTCACTGTCAAGCTCACCGCTGCCGCCGTGCTCGCCTTGGTGGCGGCCCTGTGGCTGGCCGCCGTGACCGCGCTCGGCATCGACTGGACGACCACGTCTCTAGTCGCGGTACCGCTAGCGGCCGCTGCTGCCGTGCGGTCGGTGACCCGCGATCCGATCGACTTCGCCAACGTGGGCATGGTCGACCTCGGCGGCGTGCTGGTTCCCATGGGACTCGTGGTCCAGGTCGCGCGCGGGATCGACGTCCTCGTCCTGGGCGCCGTTCTGCTCGCGGCGGGCCTGGTGCCGGTGGTCGCGGTCCTCTGTGCGGCAGCCTTGCTGAGCTAGCCCGAAAATCCCGGAGCGCAGCGTGCTCGCGCTGGTACCGTGGGTTAACAGCCCCTAGACGCTGCGGGTCGGCTGGGGATCGGCCCGGGAACAGGAGCTCCCATGGCCACGCCGACCACCACGCCCGAGTCGACCGCCACATCGGCCGAGTCGACCAGCACACCCGCGATCCCGACGCAGGGAAAGCCCACCGACGAGCCGCGCTCGTTCCGGCTGCTCGGCCTCCCGCTCGAACTCACCGAACGGGCCGCGGGCTGCCCGTTCGCGCCCGCCACCCGGCTCACCGAGCTGAGCACCACCGGACCGGTGCACCGGGTCGACGGCGTCAACGGGGACGACCTGTGGGTCGTCACCGGGCACGCCGAGGCGCGGGCCGTGCTGTCCGACCCGCGCTTCAGCTCCGACCTGACCCGCTCCACGGTCGCCATGAGCAGGCTGCCGGAGCAGATCCGCGACCAGCTGCTCTCGCCGCGCAACCGCGCGGGCAACTTCCTGGGCATGGACGCGCCCCAGCACACCCGCTACCGCAAGCTGCTCACCGGCCAGTTCACCGTGCGCCGGATGCGGCAGCTGGAGCCCAGGATCGCCGAGATCGTCACCGAGCACCTCGACGCGCTCATCGCCGCCGGGCCCACGGCCGACCTGGTGTCCGCGTTCGCGTTGCCGGTGCCGTCGCTGGTCATCTCCGAGCTGCTCGGCGTGGACTACGCCGACCGGGGCACCTTCCAGCAGCGCACCGCCAAGCTGCTCAACCTCGACACCCCGCTCGACGAGGTCGTCGAGCAGTCCGAGGCGCTGCGCGAGTTCATGCGGGCGCTGATCAGGGCCAAGCGCGCCGAGCCGACCGACGACCTGCTCTCCGGGCTCGTGCACGCCGACCCGGACAACCCGCTCACCGACGACGAGCTCGTCGGCATGGCCAACCTGCTGCTCATCGCGGGCCACGAGACCACCGCGAACATGCTGGCGCTGGGCACCTTCGCGCTGCTGGAGCACCCGGACCAGCTCGCGCTGCTGCGCGACGACCCGGCGCTCACCGCCACCGCGGTGGAGGAGCTGCTGCGCTTCCTGACCATCCTGCACCTGGGCATCCGGCGCACCCCGCTGGAGGAGGTCGAGCTGGCCGGGCACCGGATCCCGCCGGGGGCCAACGTGCTGATCTCCGCCCAGATGGCCAACCTGGACGAGGAGCAGTACGAGGACCCGACCACGCTGGACCTCACCCGGCCGCGGGCCTCGCACCTTGCCTTCGGGCACGGCATCCACCAGTGCCTGGGCCAGCAGCTGGCCAGGGTCGAGATGACGACCGCGTTCACCGAGCTGCTGCGCAGGCTGCCCGGGCTGCGGCTGGCCGTGCCCGCCGACCAGGTGCCGCTGCGCGAGAACATGGCCATCTACGGCGTGCACGAACTCCCGGTCACCTGGGACGCCGCGCGGGCGTGAGCGGGGACCTCAGCTGGTGCTGATCGCCTGCGCCGGGCAGGTGTGGACGGCCTCGAGCACGTCCCGCTCCTGTTCCGGCGCGGGCTCCGCGCGCAGCAGCACCACGGTCCCGTCGTCCTCGCTCTGGTCGAACACGTCCGGCTGGGTGAGCACGCACATGCCCGACCCGACGCACCGCTGGTTGTCCACCACGACCCTCATCGACCGACCTCCCCCGAGATGGCGCTACCCCACCATCATGCACCCGGAGCGCCCGGTCGAGCACGCCCCGTGCTCACTGGACCCGGCCGCCTACCCAGACCGGCTGCTCACCAAGAGCCGGCGACCTGGTGCACCGCGGCGTTGAGCCGGTTCCACACGTTGATGTTGGCGATGGCCACCAGCAGCGCCGAGGCTGCGCGCTCGTCGTAGTGCTCCCGGACCCGCGCCCACAGCTCGTCCGGCACCGGGTTCGCCGAGTCGGCCAGCCGGGTCAGCACCTCGGTCAGCTCCAGCGCGACCCGCTCGGGCTCGGTGAAGAACGGCGCCTCCCGCCACGCCGCGACGGTGAACAGCCGCTCGTCGCTCTCCCCGGCCTTGCGCATGTCCCGCGCGTGCATGTGGACGCACGCGCTGCACCCGTTGACCTGGCTCGCGCGCAGCTTCACCAGCTCGATGGTGGACTCCGGCACCCCCTGGCCCGACGCCGCGTCGCCGAAGGCGAGCAGGGCCCTCATGGCCTCGGGGAGGATGACGGCCGGGTTGTCCATTCGCGCCTGCATGTCTGCTACCTCCGGGTTTTCGTCGCTGTCACGGGGAAGACGGGGCGACGCAGGCGGGCGTGACAGCTCAGTTCTTGCTGGGCGTGTGATCCACGACACCGGCAGGTGCGGGGTAGGGGACCAGCTTGCCGATCTTGCGCTCCCGCCGCGGCGCCCGGGCGCCCGCGTCCGGGAAGACCCACTTCTTGAAGGCCCACCACCGGAACAGCATCGCGATGACCGTGCCCACGATGGACCCGAACAGGAAGTCGGCGACCTCTTGCGACACCGCGCTCACGTGTGGCTGCTCCAGGTCGAACACGTACCGCGAGACATACAGCGGTGCGGTGTAGAAGAACAGCGAAGCTCCGCTGATGGCGAAGAACAGCGCCGCCTCGTGGTGCCGCTCCCGGCCGCCGCGGGTGTCGAACGACCACTCGCGGTTGAGGATGTACGACACGATCGTGGCCAGGATGACCCCGATGGCCTTGGCCGCGACCGGCTTCGGCTCCAGCACCGTCAGCTTCAGCAGGTACCAGGTCCCGTTGTCCACCAGGTAGGCGACGCTGCCGACCGCGGCGAACTTCAGCAGCTCGCGGTGCTTGAGCGCGAGCGGCCGCACCCTGGCGGGCAGCACGCGCAACACCGCGTCACGAAGTGGCATGCGCCAAGGCTAGCCGACCCCGACCCCGGGGGAACCGCGCGAACGCAAATTGGTCCAGACCTATTACCCGGGTCCGGCTGAGGTCAGGCGCTCGCGGGGTCCGGTGGCCGCCGGAAACGGGCGGATCGGGCGGACGCGGGACCCGGGGGAGCGCGGTCAGCGGGTCGGGGTCGGGAGGGGGCCCATGGCGTCGTCGGCGCCGACCCGGGTGTCGGAGAGGTCCAGGCCGAGGGTGAAGGCCGCGCGGTGGCCGGGGATGCCGTCGACGTCGGCGGAGGCGGGGGAGAGCAGGAGCTGGTCACCGCCGAGCGCGTAGAGCTGGTCGGTCTTGTTGGTCGTGTCCGCGGGGCCGTGCGGTTGGTAGGGCCCGGTGGCCAGGTATTGGGCGGTGAAGGCATCCGGGAAGTAGAGCTGGGAGGTGAACTCGTAGGCCTTCCCGTCCGTCCCGGTCGTGCGCACCTTGACGTGGGCGTGGACAGTCCTGCCCTCGTACCAGCCGGGGAGGACGGTGGTGAAGTCGACGCGGCCGTCCTGGTCGGCGACGCGCAGGCCGCGCAGGTGGCGGCTGCCCGTGGTGCCCTCGCTGGCGATGTCCGAGTAGTTCCCCGCCGCGTCGCAGTGCCAGATGTCGACGACGGCACCGGGCAACGGCACGCACCGCCCACCGTCGACCCGCAGCACCGTGAGCGTCAGCGCCAACGGGGTCCCGGCCGCGACCACGCCCGTGGCCGGGTCGGACCTGATGTCGGCGCGGTCGAGGCCCTCGTCGACGAAGTAGGGACCCTCCCTCTGCTCCGGCTTGGCCACGCAGTCCACCGGCGGCCGGTCCGGTGTGGAGCACCCGGCCAGGGTGAGCGCGGCGCCCGCGAGGCCGAGCAGGGTCAGGGCTTGCCGTCGGCCAAGGACCCGGCCGACGGGCTCGTCGTCATCGTCCATCCGCGTGCTCAGAGCTCGTGCACGATCCGGCCACCGACCACCGTGAGCGACACCCCGACGTGCGGTAAGTCGGCGGGCGCGACCAGCAGCGGGTTGGCCTCCAGCACGCACAGGTCGGCCACCTTGCCCACCTCGAGCGAGCCCTTCCACGCCTCCGCGCCGTCCTGCACCGCCGGGGTCGTGGTGTAGCCGCGCAGCAGCAGCCGCATCAGCTCGGGGCTCGCCTCGGCGCCCATCCACTCGGCGGCGGCGGCCACCCAGCGCCGCCAGTCCGGCTCGATGACCGGCGCGTCGGAGCTCAGGCACACCCGCACACCCAGCTCCAGCGCCTGGCGCAGCGGCCACGCGGCGGCCACCGCGTCCTCGTCGAGCGCGGCGGCCAGCCACGGCGCGGTGAGCACCGCGATGCCCGGCTGGGTGTTGAGGCCGATGCCCAGCCCCGGCAGCCGCCGCAGCACCTCGGTGCCGACCAGGTCGCCGTGGATGAGGTAGTGCCTGCCCGCCGGGCCATGCGCCTCGATGGCCTCGGCCATCGCCGCGACGGTGGCCTCGATGGACCGGTCGCCGGTGGCGTGCACGCCGATCTGCGCGCCCGCCCGGTGCGCCAGGTCGATCATCTTGCGCAGGTTGGCCTCGCGCTCGGTCGCGTCGGTGCCGTCGACCAGCAGGTGCCCGTGGGTGCCGTCGGCGTAGCAGCGGTGCGTCCACGCCGAGCGCATCGGCGGGATGCCGTCGGCGAAGATCTTCACGCCCGCGATGTTGAGCCAGCTCGGGTCGGTCGCCGGGACCCGGGTGGCCATGCCGCGCTCGAAGTCGGCCAGCGTGCTCGGGCCGTCCAGCTCCCCGAACAGGCGCAGCACGGTGACCCTGGCGCGCAGCAGGCCCTCGGTGGCCATCGCGGCGTACTCGTCGAGCACGCCGGTGGAGAAGCAGCCGGTCTGCCCGCTGTCCTCACCGGGACCCAGGCCCGGCTCGGTGTAGCTGGTGATGCCCAGCGCGGCGATGACGTCGCCCGCGCGCGTGATGGCGGCGCGGCGCTCGGCCGGGGTCTTCAGCTGCGGTGCCTCCCCGCCGCCCGCCATCCCGCCCGAACCGAGCAGCGTCCCCGGCCACAGCGCGCCGAGCCAGGCGCCGTGCAGGTGCGAGTCGTTGATGCCGGGCAGCACCGTGCGGCCGTAGAGGTCCACCACCCGGGTGTCCGGGCCGATGAGGTGCTCGACCTCGCCGAGGGCGACGACCCGACCGCCCGCCACCGCCAGCGCGGTGCTCTCGCTGTCGGCGGCGTCGAAGGTGAGCACCGTGCCACCGGTCAGCACGAGGTCGGCGGTGATCTTGTCGGCCACGGGGTCCTCCGTCAACAGGCGTAGATGAAGCCGGCTCAGTATAGGTCAATCGGACCGGATATCCCCGTTTTTCGTCTATACATGTAGACTAACCGAACGAATTCGTGCCCGAGGAGGAGCTATGGCGCAGGTCAACGGCATGCCGGTCCGGCCGCTGGGGCCAGGGGGGCCGCAGGTGTCGCTGTTCGGTCTCGGATCGTGGAACACCTGGGACCGGATGACCCCCGAGGACGCCGTCGTGCTGCTGCGCCGCGCGGTGGCCGCCGGGGTGACGCTGTTCGACGTCGCGCACTACAACATGGGCCCGCACGCCGAGCAGGCCCGCACGGACATCATCTTCGGTGAAGTCGTCCGCGCCGCCGGTCTCGACCGCGCCGACTACCACCTCTGCGGCAAGCTGTGGCTGTGGGAGTACCCCACGACCAGCTTCGAGCAGCAGATGACCACCTCGCTCGAGCGGATCGGCACCGACCGCGCCGACAGCGTCGTGGTGGGCGACTACATGTCCCCGCCCGACATCGAGCGGATCGTCACCGACGTCAACGAGCAGATCCGCGCGGGCCGCTTCGCCGTGTGGGGCGTCAACAACTGGGTCGCCGCGGACCTGGCCAGGGCGCTGGACTTCGCCGCGGCCGAGGGCATGGTCGGGCCGATCTTCGCGCAGCTCAAGTACAGCATCGCCCGGCGCACCATGGCCGAGGGCCCGTTCTACCTCCCGCACTTCACCGAGGGCCGGTTGGCGCTGCAGGCCTCCGACGTCTTCGAGGGCGGCATCCTCGCGGGCCGGAAGTTCCCCGAGCGCAAGATCGGCGCCGACCCGGGCGGCATCCGCGACCGCGTCCGCGCGGCCGCCGACGTCGTCGCCGAGGTCGCCAAGGCGCACGACGCCACCGCCGCCCAGGTCGCCATCGCCTTCTGCCTGCTCAACCCGGCCGTGTCCAACGTCCTGTTCGGCGTGAGCCGCCTGGAGCAGCTGGAGGACAACCTCGCCGCGATCCGCCTCGCCGACGAGCACGGCCCCGCCCTGCGCACCGCGCTCGACCCCCTGTGGGCCGACAAGGCGATCAACGCCGACGGCTCCTGGTAGTTCCCCCGCACCTCGGCCGGACCGTGTGCCCCGCGGTCCGGCCGACCCATGTGCGGAACTGATGGCCTAGCCTTATGTCCTCTGTGGACGTTAAGCGCCGCACCCTGGCCGTGCTTCGCGGGGTGTGGCGCGCAGGCCCAGCCGTGCGGCCAGAAGGCGATGTCCCGGCCGTCGCGTCTGCGGCCGGTGTCGCCAACCCGGAGGTGCCCGGTCGGGCGGTGGCGTGATCCCATGATCACCTTAGCGGCGGCGGGCGGGAATCGGCAGACCCGTTCGGCGGTGATCGGTGCTCGTCCGCGCGCACCTGTGGTCCGCGGTGTGCCGGGCACCCCGGGTGCGTCTACGGTTGGCGATCTGGACACCGCCTCCTGACCCCGGGCGTGACTTCCGGGCCGGTCGGCGTGGCACTCCTCGATGGCGGCACTCGTGGTCGCCGGAGATGGGGCGGGTGGGGGACCTGCCTGTCGAACAGGTCCCCCACCCGGTATCGCCTGGCGCCCAGCGCTTTTCGGACTTCCCGGTGGACGAACCCGTTGTCGCGCGGCCGGTGCGGGTCGCCGTCGGCGGCTACACACCTGGTGTATACACTCGGTGCGTAGTGACAGGCGCGCGGTGGGGGTGGGGCGTGGTTCTCGGTTGGCGTGGGCGAGGTTCGTGCTCGTGGTGCTCGCCATCGCCGCCTGTGTCGGGCTCGTGCTGGTCGCGGTGCCCGCTCTCGCCGTGGTCCCGGGCCTGCGGTGGGTCGCTGAGATGCCGTTGCCGTGGAGCGTGATCGCGGCGGTGTCGGCGGTCGTGCTGACACTGGTCGTCGGCGCCGTGCTGGCTGGTACGCGCGGTGTCCTCATCGAACCGCTCGGCGTGGTCCGGCAGGCGACCCCCGTGCGGCGACAGCTGTGGTGGCGGTTGGTGCCGCTGGTGGCGGGTGCCGCTCAGCTCGGCGCGGTCACCACCGGGCTGGCGACGGACATCCTGCTGATCGTGCTCATCGTGCCCGCGGGCGTGCTGTGCCTGGTGCTATCCGTACCTGCTCTGCTCCCGTGGCTCGTCTAGCGCTTCGTCGCCGGTCCCGGGGCGGGTGGTGGCGTTGTCGCTGCTGTGGCAGAACCTGCTGCCGATGGGGATCGGCGTCGTGCTCGCCGATCTCGCCGGGGTCGGCGCGGGTGCCGTTGTCGCACACCGGTTCGACGCGCCCACGGCCGTCGACTGGGCTTTCGTCGGCGCGGTCGACGGCGCGGGGGTGGTCGTGGTCCTCGTCGCCACCGCGCTGTCGCTGCCCGTGCTGCGCGCGAGCGCCCACGTGCGCGGGTTGCGCGACCGGTGAGCCGAAGGGGGACCGCCGCCATACACAGAATGCGTCCATACAGTGAATACGAGCGGGGTCCTGGCTGGACCGCCGCGCGCGGCCAACCAGGGTTCCACTGTGGACGGACGACCGCCCTGGCGCGCTAGGCCGTGGTGATCCGCTCGAAGAAGGTGTCCAGGTGGGCTTTCTGCAGCTTGCGGGTGGAGTACCTGGCGCCGACCAGGCTCATCACGTTGGCGCCCGCGTGCAGCAGCACCAGCTCGTCGACCAGCTGCGCGTCGGGGATGGACGTGCGGATGTCGCCCTCGGCGCGGGCGCGGCGGATGTGCGTGGCCAGCAGTCCGCGCCAGGCCTTGAGGTGGGTGAGGTAGCGGTCGTGCAACCGCTTGTTCGACAGCGACATCTCCCAGAACGCGAGCAGGACTCGCCCCGCGGTCACCCGCTTGGCGTCCAGCGGCATGGTGACATCGCACAACGCGCGCAGCGCCTCGAGACCCGACTGCCCCGCTGAGACATCCACCTGGGTGTCCAGTTGCGCGAGCGCCCGCTCGAAGGTGGCCTCCACCAGCACGTCCTTGCTGGGGAAGTACCGCTTGAGCGCCCCGTTGGCGAACCCGGCGGCCTCGGCGATCTCGCGCATGGTGGCGGCTTCCAGGCCGCCCCGCATGATCAGGCCCCAGGTCACCTCCACGATGTGCGCGCGACGCTCGTCGTGGTCGATGACCTTGGGCATCGTGCTCCTTCGGGTGTGTCGGCCGATCAGTCGCGGTAGTGTAACGGTCAACTGGTCCGGTGTGCGCACACATCCGGGGGACTCGCGCCGGATTTCCGCCGACCGGGGGTCCCCGCCGTCCACTGGGAACGTCCACGCCCGGGGACGCACCGGCGCTCACCTGCCCAAAGCCCACCCCACCCCGGGGACCGCGAGCCGGGCGGCCACGTCGGCCTCCTTCACCACGATGCGCACCGGCGCGTAGTCGGCCGGGTCGATGCCGCGGTAGCCGTGCCGCACCACGCCGTCGTGCACCCGTTCGGACACCACCAGCACCAGGTCCGCGTCCGTGCGCGCCAACTCCCGGTACAGCGGCTCGCCCGCGACCAACCGGCAGGCCAGGTTCACATCGGCCGACACCCAGCCGGTCCTGGCCAGCAGCACCTCACCCGCGTGCACCGCCACCCGCAGCCGGATCCGCGGCCCCGCCCCCGCGTTGTGCGCCAGCAACCCGGCCACCAGCGCCGGGACCAGCGGGTCGAGCAGGTCCACCTTGGACACCGACGGCGGCACCAGGATGATCATCCCGTCCCCCCGGTCGGCCACCGCCAACCGCCACCAGGCGATCCCGGCGCGCCGGAACGCCCGCTTGACCAGCCGCTGCAACGCCACCCGCGCCCGCAACTGGGCCAGGTTCCCCCACTTCGACGACCCCACCATGTCCACGACCACGATGGACCGGTGCTCCGGCCGAACCCGCCGCTCACGCATCACGTCCCGCTCCTCCCACGTCCCGGGTGCCCCTGACCTGGAAGTGGCGGACCGAACCGGATCCTCCCCGCGTCCGGGCGAAAAAAAATCGGGGGCCGGTCGCGGTGACCGACCCCCGGGGCGTCCGGCTCAGCGGTCCCGACCGACGCGCGCTCAGCAGTCGCGGCCGACGCGCACGTCGAGGATGCGGACCGGCCGCTTGGGCGCGCCGTCGGTCGCGCCGTCCGGGGTGATGCCCGCGGCGACGATCCGGTCGAGGACGTCCATGCCGCGGGTCACGTGGCCCAATACGGTGTAAACAGGGCTGATGTTGGCCACCGAGTGCACGATGAACCACTCGCTGCCGTTGGTGCCGGGCCCCTGGTTGCCCATCGCGATGGTGCCGCGCGGGTAGGTCTCCTCGCCGGTCACCTCGTCGTCGAACTTGTAGCCGGGCCCGCCCTCCTCGGCGCGGTAGATGTCACCGCACTGCAGCACGCCGAGCCGCGGGCTGTTGGTGAGCCGGAAGCACTGCGAGTCGTCGTAGAAGTCGGCCTTGGCCAGGTGCAGCAGGTTGTGCACCGCGCAGGGCGCGTTGTCGCGGTCGAGCACCAGGTCCAGCCTGCCGTAGTTGGTGCGGATGGTGATCTCCACATCGCCGCGCGCCTTGGCCTTGGCCTTGGGCACGGTGACCGGGCGGGCCGCCGGGTTCTCCGGGGTGGGGGTGAACTGGCACCGCACGTGCCCGCCGCCACCGGTCAGGGCGGGGGTGGGCGCGGCGACAGCGGGGACGGCGGGCAGGGTCGTGGCCGCCAGCGCCAGGGCAGCGACAACCAGGATTCGCTTCATGCCTCGCACGCTAGCGGCCAGCGCAACCCCCACCCGGTCGCGGAAACGGTTCAGCTGAGCCAGTGCGGGTCCGGGATCGCCTTCGACAGCACCGGCGCGACCTCCGACTGGAACAGCTCCAACGTGGCCCGGTGCTGCGCGGGGGTGAGCCCGTCGCGGTCGGCGCTGATGTGCAGCACCTGGTGCCCGAACCGCTCGTGGTAGCGCCCGACCTTGTCCACGACCTGCTCCGGCGAGCCCACCAGCGCCGAACTGCGCTCGACGAAGTCCTCCAGCGTCGTGAACACCGGCTCCAACCCCAGCCGCAGCTGCAGGTTCTGCCTGGCCTCGAACACCGGCCGGTACACCGCCAGCGCCTCCTGCGAGGTCGGTGCCACGTAGAACCCGGCCGTACCAGCGCCGACGATCGCCTTCGCCGGGTTGTGGCCGTAGTGCGCCCACCGCTGCCGGTAGTGCTCGATCAGCTCCGCGTACGGCTCGATCGGGTTGGTCACGTTCGCCGAGAACAGCGGGTCGCCCCACCTCGCGGCGAGGTCGACCGACTCGCGGCTGGTCGCGCTGCCGTGCCACACCCGGATCGGCTGCTGCAACGGCTTCGGCCAGACCTCGGCGTCGACCAGGTCCGGTCGGAACTGGCCCGACCAGGTGACCTTGTCCTCCCGCCACAGCCGCCGGAACAGCTCGTAGCCCTCGGCGTTGCGGTCCCACTGGTCCTCGGGCGTGACGTGGAACAGCTCCCGCTGCGCGCTGCCGTTGCCCTTCCCGATGATCAGCTCGAGCCTGCCGTCGGACAGGTTGTCCAGCGTCGCGTAGTCCTCGTAGGCGCGCACCGGGTCGAGCAGGCTCAACGTGGTGACCGCCGTGAACAACCGGATCCGGGACGTGCGGGCGGCGATGTTGCTCAGCACCACCGGCGGCGACGACGAGATGAACGGCCGCTCGTGCCGCTCACCCACGCCGTAGCCGTCGAACCCCAGTTCCTCGGCCAGCACCGCGGTGTCGACGACCTCGCGGAACCGGTCACGCGGGCTGAGCTGGATGCCGGTGACCGGGTCCGCGGTGTAGGTGATCAGCGTGATCAGCAGGAACTTCACGCCGGACCGCCGTCGAGCCCGAGGTGCTCGCGCAGCGTCGTGCCGGTGTAGTCCGCGCGGAACACCCCGCGCTCCTGCAGCAGCGGCACGACCGTGTCGGCGAACTCGTCCAACCCGCCCGGGGTCACGTGCGGCACCAGGATGAACCCGTCGCTGGCGTCGGCCTGCACCAGCTCGTTGATCCGCTCCGCCACGGTGGCCGCCGAGCCGACGAAGGTCTGCCGCCCGCCGACCTGGATGATCAGGTCGCGGATGGACAGGTTCTTCTCCTCGGCCAGCGCCCGGTACTCGCGCGCGGTGGCCAGCGGGTCGCGGTGCATCCGCACGCTGGCCCGGCCCTTGGCGATGGTGTTCTCGCCGACCACCGGGTCGAACTCCGGCAGCGGGCCGTCGGGGTCGTAGCCGGACAGGTCGGCGTTCCACAGCTGCTCGAGCAGCTTGATCGCGGTCTGCCCGCTGACCTGCTGGCGGCGCACCACGACCGCGCGCTCCTGGGCGTCGGCGTCGGTGTCGCCGAGCACGAACGTCGCCGCGGGCAGCACGACCAGCTGCTCCGGGGTCCGCCCGTACTTGGGCAGCCGCCCCTTGACGTCGGCGTAGAACTTCTGCCCGGCCTCCAGCGTGCCGTGCCTGCTGAAGATCGCGTCGGCCGAGGCGGCGGCGAACTCGCGGCCGCCGTCGGAGTCGCCCGCCTGCAGGATGACCGGCTTGCCCTGCGGCGAGCGCGGCACCGAGAACCGGCCGGTGATGTCGAAGTGCGCGTCCTGGTGGCGGAACGACCCGGCGGCCGCGTCCCGCAGGAACACCCCGCTCGCCGCGTCGGCCACGACCTCGTCCCCGCGCCAGCTCGCGAACAGCTCCAGCGCGGTGTCCAGGAACGTCTTGGCCCGGTCGTAGCGCTGCTCCTGGGGCAGGAACCCGCCGCGGCGGAAGTTCTCACCGGTGAACGCGTCCCACGAGGTCACCACGTTCCACGCGGCGCGCCCGGCGGAGAGGTGGTCGAGCGAGGCGAACTGCCTGGCCACCTCGTAGGGCTCGTTGAACGTCGAGTTGATCGTCCCGGCCAGGCCGAGCCGCTCGGTGACCGCGGCGAGCGCGGCCAGCACGGTGAACGTGTCCGGCCGCCCGACCACGTCCAGGTCGTAGATCTCGCCGCCCTGCTCGCGCAACCGCAGGCCCTCGGCGAGGAAGAAGAAGTCGAACTTCGCCCGCTCGGCCGTCTGGGCCAGCCGCACGAAGGACTCGAACTCGATGTGGCTGCCCGCCTCCGGGTCGCTCCACACCGTCGTGTTGTTCACCCCGGGGAAGTGCGCCGCGAGGTGGATCTGCTTGACCGGCTTGCTCATCTGCTCGTCCTCCTCAGACCGCGGCGTAGCGGTTGGCTGGCCTGCCGAGACCGAGGTGCCCGCGCAGGGTCTTCGCCTCGTAGTCGGTGCGGAACGCGCCCCGCGAGCGCAGCTCCGGCACCAGGCCCTCGGTGATCGCGGTCAGGTCGTGCGGGATCGCGGCCGGTCGCAGTCGGAACCCGGAGAGCCCGGCGGCGTGGTGGTCGAGCAGGTCGTCGGCCAGCTCGGCCGGGGTACCCACGAAGATCCGGGTGTCAGAGGCGTACTGGGCGCCCGCGAACTCGTCCAGGCGCGCCTTGTGCTCGCGCGCGGCCGCCGCGGTCTCCCCGAGGAACACCACCAGGTCGCCGAACACGTGCAGCGTCTCACTTTCCCGACCCGCCGCGGCCTGCTCCTCGCGCACCACCGCGAGCGTCGACTCGGACTCGGTCCGGTCGGCCGGGGTGATGTAGACGACGTCGGCGGCGCGCGCCGCCAACCGGTACGGGATCACCGCGTGCGCCAACGACGTCACCACGGGCTGCCCCTGCGGCGGCCGCGGCGTGATCGACGGGCCCTTGACCGAGAACCACTTGCCCGCGAAGTCGATGTAGTGCAGCTTGTCGCGGTCGACGAACCGGCCGGTCGCGGCGTCGCGGATCTCCGCGTCGTCCTCCCAGCTGTCCCACAACCGGCGCAGCACCTCGACGTAGTCGGCCGTCTCGTCGAACAGCTCCGACAGCGGGCTCCGCAGGTCGGGGAACTTGGCGTCGGCCAGGTCGACCTCGCCGATCTCGCGCCTGCCGAACAGCGCGCTGTCCTCCTGGGTCCACGCGACCCGCACCCGCACCCCGGCGCGGCCGGAGCTGACGTAGTCGAGCGTGGCGATCGCCTTGGACAGGTGGAACGGCTCGGTGTGGGTGACCACCGCGGTCGGCACGATCCCGATCCGGCTGGTCAGCGGCGCCACCCTGGCCGCGACCAGCACCGAGTCCAGGTGCCCCACCGCCTGGTCGGTCCCGTCCCGCGACGGGTTGAACGGGTCCACCCTCGGCCCGAGCGTGTCCTCGATGGTGACGAAGTCCAGCCGCGCCGCCTCCGCCGCGCGCACCAGGTCGACCCAGTACCCCGCGGTGAGCAACTCGCCAGGACGGGCGTCCGCCGCCCGCCACGCCGCGGGGTGCCAGCCCGCGCCGTCCAACGCCACCGCCAGATGTGGTCCGGTTGTCACCGGCGGCTCCCTTCCCTCGTGATCGTCCCCGGACCGGATTGTGCGCCGGGCGGGGGCGAGGACGGGGGAACGGCCAAGTGGTGGGACGCCGACCAAGAGCGGGAATAAACGGCTACAGCGAAAGACCGGCGTAGAGGTAGGCGCCGGTGTTGGGGTCGGCTACGAGCAGCACGGCCTCGCCCTGGCGCGGCACGGTGATGCGGGGCACCACTGTGCGCAGCGGCAGTGGTCGCCGCGGCCCGGCGTCCAACCTGACCACCAGGTCGACCACCGGGTCGTGGTCGACGACGTGCCCGGTCGCGGTGACCGACTCCACCGTGGCCTTGGTCGCGGGCGCGCCCATGGCCAGCAGGTGCTGCGCGGTCGCGGGCAGCGACGCCGAAGTGGTCTGGGCCACTTGCGCCCCCGCCGCGGAAACCCTTGCCGCACCGGTGTTCGGCTGCCGTTCACCCGCGTGTCGCCCGAGCTTGCGCTCCCGGCCGAACAACCCCATCCGACGTCCCTCCCCGAGGCGTGCGTGGTTCGGACAACCACCACTGAGACTGTCCGAAGTGTACGGCCGGGCGCGGATGGGGCTGCCGCCGGGCGGCTGGGCTCAGCCCGCCATCGCCATCGCCCGCTGCCTGGCCCGGTGCCGCACCGCGTTGACCCGGTTGGCGCACCGGGTGGTGCAGAACTGGCGGTTGCCGCCCTTGGAGATGTCGATGAACACCACCGCGCAGCGGTCGTCGGCGCACCGGCCGAGGCGGTGGCCGCCCTCGTCGCAGAGCACGTAGGCCAGCCCGGTCGCGGTGACCGCGCGGACCCGGTTGACCACGCCCTCGCCCTCGCCGTGGTAGTGCAGGTGCGGTGGCTGGTTGTCGTGGGTGGAGATCATCGGTCG
The DNA here is from genome assembly GCF_024171945.1 of Actinokineospora globicatena. Classification (GTDB taxonomy): domain Bacteria; phylum Actinomycetota; class Actinomycetes; order Mycobacteriales; family Pseudonocardiaceae; genus Actinokineospora; species Actinokineospora globicatena. The sequence goes on along the minus strand of NZ_JAMTCR010000007.1, from coordinate 61,497 downwards.
GCTGGCGGCCTGCTGCAGCAGCGCGTTGATCACGTCGACCCGGCGCTGCTGGGACATCTCGCCGAAGGCGGCGTCCAGCTGCTGGGTCCACTGCATGATCCGCGCGGCCTCGGGGCCGCCTGGTTCGGGGAGGGTGGGGGCGTGGCGGTTGATGACGGCGGCCACCTGCTCGCGGTCGAAGGTGCCGCCCCGGCCGAGGTTGACCAGGTCCGCGGCCATCGCCGCGGCCGCTCCGCCATAAGTGTTGAAGCGCATATTGCCATTACTCCACACTCCCGGTGTGTTTGGCAATGACCAACCCGGTGCCGACCTCCCGGGCTTACCCGGTGCTCCGACCGTCCCACGCCGGTCAACCCCCCGCGACCGGTGGTGCCGCGGGCGAGTGGCAGGCAGCGGCCGAATACCCGACGGGGGGCGACGGGGCCGCCGGTGAGCGGGGTGCCGACCCCGGCCGAGCGCGCGGGCGCGGCCAACCCGCTGGTGCTGATGGCGGTCCAGATGCTGAGCCTGCAGGTGGGCGCCGCCGTCGCGGTCGGGCTGATGGCGCACGTGGGCATCGTCGGCGCGGCCTTCGCCAGGGTCGCCCTGGCCTGCGCGGTGGTCGGGGTGCTGCTGCGCCCCCGGCCGCGCGGCGCCGACCGCCGCTCGCTGCTGCTGGCCGCCGCGCTCGGCGTGGTGATCGCGGTGATGAACACCGCCTACTTCGGCGCGGTCGTCCACTTGGGACTCGGGCTCGCGACCACCGTGGAGTACCTCGGGCCGCTGCTGGTCGCGCTGGTCTCGGCCAGGCGGGCGGCGGACCTGCTGTGGTCGCTGGTCGCCGCGTCCGGGGTGGTGCTGATCGCCGGGGTCGGCGAGGTCAGCGCGCTCGGGCTCGCCCTCGGGCTGCTCGCCGCGGGCTGCCGGGCGGGCTACATCCTGCTCACCCGCGCGGTCGGCGGCGTGTTCGAGGGCGCGGCCGGGCTGTTCGTCGCGCTGCTGGTGGGCACCCTGGTCGCCGCGCCGTTCGCCGTGGGCACCCTGCCCGGTTTCGGTGACGTCGGTGTCCTCGGGCTCGCCGCCGCCGTCGCGGTGCTGTCCTCGGCCGTGCCCTACCTGTGCGACATGGCGTCGCTGCGCAGGCTGCGCACCACCTCGTTCAGCGTGCTGCTGGCGCTCTCACCGGCGGTGAGCGCGCTCGCGGGTCTGGTGCTGCTCGGGCAGACCCTCTCCGCGCCGCAGTGGTGCGGCGTGGGCGCGGTCGTGCTGGCGGGGACCGCGAGCGTGCTCACCGCGCCTCGGGTCGGCGAGGAGCCCGGCTGACCCCTCCGCCGGGGCGGCGGGCAGCTGCACCGAGCCGGGGTGTCCGGGCACCGGGTGCGCCCCGACGGGGTGGCTGTGCGGCGGCAGCGCCGCGGTCTCGCGCCCCGCCTGGCACAGCCCGCGCACCGCCCGCTGCAGCGTCGACCCGTCGGCGGTGTCGGTCGCCGAGCGCCAGGCGACCACGAGCTCGGACTCCGCGCCGTCGATCGGCACGAACCTCAGGTCCCGGTGCACCGCGTCCCACTCGGCCAGCCGGGGGCACAGCGCCAACCCGATCCCGGCGGCGACCGCGGCGAGGGTGTCCACCGCGTAGTCGGCGGTGTGCTCGACGAAGCGCATGCCCGCCACCGGGAAGGCGTCCTCCACGCCGATGCGGATCAACCGCTCCGCGCTGACGTCGGTCATCGCCACCGACGCCCGACCGGCCAGCGGGTGGTCCCACGGCACCACCAGGCAGGTCGGCACGACGGCGGCGGTGGCCTCCTCGACGTCGCCGGGGGACTTGGCCAGGTACGGCCGCCACAGCAGCGCGGTGTCGACCTTGCCGTGCCGCAGCTGGTTGAGCTGGTTGCCGAAGTTCGTGTAGGTCGGCACCAGCTGCACCGGTTCCGGCGCCAGCACCCGCGCCGCCCTGGCGATCACCTGCCCGGTGCCCCAGCCGACGTGGCCGATGCGCACCTCCGGCCTGCCCGCCCCCGCGCGCCGCCGCACGTCGGCGAGTCCGGTGTCGAGCACCGAGATCGCCGACGTCGCGACCGCGAGCAGGTCCCGGCCCGCCTCGGTCAGCCGGACCTGGCGGGTGCTGCGGTGGAACAGCCGCAGCCCGATCTCCCGCTCGAACGCGGCGATCTGCTGGCTCAGCGCGGGCTGGCTCAGGTGCAGGTACCGCGCGGCCCGGCCGAAGTGCAGTTCGTCGGCGAGCACCAGGAAGGACCGCACCTTCTCGGTACCCGGGAACCGGTCGCTCACCACCACCGCACCGCCTCGGCGCCGTCCACCGCGACGGGTCCGCCACGACCCCGATCGATGTGTCCGCGCTAATCCGTAGACCCTGCTTGCGAAGTCGCCACCGAAAAGGGCGAGTCGTGGCTCAAAATATCGACGCCGAACTCCACCCGGCTACCGCCGATCGGGTGACCACATCGGTTGACCGCCGGATTGTTTGGCCCTGGGTAGGACTGTCGGCACGGGGCGTGACCAGGTATTTCCCGACGACCGCCAGTGGCATTCGGACCTTTTTCCGGCCCCGTTCCCAGTTATCTCAAAAAATAGTGCTTTAGGTCACCCGGAATTGACCTGGCGCGCTCATCCGGCCGCGGCGACCGCCTGGTGCACACCGCGCCAGTAGTCGGCGGTGAGGGTGAGGAAGGCGTCGTAGGCGCGCAGCACGACCGCGAAGTCCGCCTCGGTGCGCGACACCGCGGCCGCGGAGACCACCGCCTCGCGCTTGTGCTCCTTCTCCGCCTCGCCGATGTGGACGTAGAAGTACTCGCACGCCTCGTGGAAGTCGTCCTCGCGCGGCCACAGCGGTTTGTAGTTGCGCACGCCCTCGTAGAGCCGGGTGAGCATCGCGAACGCGAGGTGCTCCTGGGCCAGCAGCGCGCCCTGCACGACGCGCTGGTCGGTGGAGGAGAACAGTTCCCGCTGCCCCGCGCTGAACGCGGTGGTGCTCGGCAGCGGTTCCTCCAGGGTCAGTTCCCCGGTGCTGACCTCGCGGCCGCCGAGGCGGGAGAGCAGGTCGGCGAGGAAGTTCTCCAGCAGCACCAGGTGCGCCTTCTCGGCGTTGCCGTTGCCGTACTCGGAGTACAGGTTCTTCACGCACTCCACCCTGGCGGCCAGGTCGGTGGTGTTGAGCACCGACAGCGCGACCATCACGGCGGTGAACCTGGTGCGCGCCAGGTATTCCCTGGCGAACACCGCTACCGCCGGGTAGGGCAGCGGGCCGCCCATCCAGAGCCGGTAGAAGTCGTTGTCGATGGCCGCCGAGGTGTCGATGTCGGCGACGACGGCGGCGATGCGCGCGGCGCGGTCTGCGGTGTCGTGGACCAGCGTCATCGGAAGCGGTATCCCCTTCGCTCGGCGCGGCGCCCGAATGGCGACCGTGCTCGGCGACGGTATCCACGGCCCGGTTCCGCAGTCCAGTCGCATTGCCTGATGACCATTATTCCATTCCGCTATCGGCGCCGGTCAGCCCTTCTCCGGCTCACCCCTTCACCGATCCGGCGAGACCGGTCACCAGCCTGCGCTGGACCAAAACGAAGAATACGAGCACCGGGATCGTCATCAGCGTCGAACCGGCCATGACCGCCCCCCAGTCGTTCTGGTCGGGTTTGACGAACACCTGCAGCGCCAGCGGCAGGGTCTGCGCGTCGGCGGCGGAGATGATGAACGTCTTGGCGAACAGGAAGTCGTTCCAGGCGTGGATGAACGACAGCACGCTGGTCGCCACCAGACCCGGCGCCACCAGCGGGAACAGCACCCCCCAGAGGAATCGGAACCGGCTGGCCCCGTCGAGGGTGGCCGCCTCCTCCAGTTCCACCGGCACCGCGGCGACGAAACCGCGCAGCATCCAGATCGAGAACGGCAGGCTGAACGCCAGGTGGACGAGCACCAACGACCCGAGGTGGTTCAAGCCGAACGCGGGCACTGATTGCCCCACCGACCGCATGAGGAAGAACAGCGGAACGGTCAGCGCCTCCACCGGGACCATTTGCACGACCAGCAGCATGACCAACATGGTCGTGCGCCCGCGAAACCGCAGCCGGGTCAACGCGGCCGCCGCCAGGAACGCGACCAGCATGCTCAACGCCACCACCGCGACCGCCACGATCACGCTGTTGAGGAAATAGCGGCCGAAGTCCTGCACGGTCAGCGCCCGCACGAAACTGTCCAGCGTCGGGCGCGTCGTCCACGGCAGCGCCGACGAGACCACCTCGTCCGGTGGTTTCACCGCGGTCAGCACCATCCAGAACAACGGGAACGCCACCACGCCCGCGACCACGACGGTGACCGCCTCGGCGAGCGCGCGGCCCGGGTGGCGGATCGCGCTCATAGGACCTCCCCGGACCGGCGCAGCGCGCGCAGGTAGAACACTGTGATGGCCAACAGGATCAGCGTCGTCACCACGCCGATCGCCGCGCCGAGGCCGTACTCGGAGGCGGCGAACGCCTCCTGGTAGGCGTAGACGTTGAGCACCAGGTTGCGCCCGGCGATGCCGCCGCCCCCGGTCATCACGTAGACCTGGGTGAACACCTTGAAGTCCCAGATGATCGACTGGATGGTGACCACGATCAGCAAGGGCCGCAACAGGGGCAGCACCACCGACCGCGCGGCGCGCCGGGTGGAGGCGCCGTCGAGCGCGGCGGCCTCCAGCACCTCCGCCGGGATGGCCCGGATCCCGGCGTAGAGGGTGATCATGACGAACGGGAACGAGCACCAGACGACCTCGGCGGCCACCAGCCCGAACGCGGTCCACTTGCCGTAGGTCCAGGAGAACCCGTCGAGGCCGAGCACGGTGTTGACCAGACCGAAGTTCGCGTCGAACAGGAACAGCCAGATCGTCGAGCCCGCCACCGCCGGGGTCGCCCACGCGCCGAGCGCGGCCAGGAACAGGCACGTGCGCGCCCAGGGGCGGACCCTGGTGGCCAGTACGGCGAGGGCGGCGCCGACCACCAGGGTCCCGAGGACGCAGACCGCGGCGAACGCGACGGTCTGGCCGAGCACCGACCAGAACTTCGCACTGCCCAGCAGCGCCGAGTAGTTGCCCAGCCCCAGGAACTCCAGCGGCGCGCCCCCGCTGACCTGCTCCTGCCCGTAGTCGAAGAACGAGATCACCACGAGCTGATAGACCGGGTAGCCCAGCAGCGCGACCAGCACGAGCAGGGCGGGGCTGAGGTAGGCCAGCGCGGTCCTGCCCTGCCCGCGACCGGCCGTCACGACGTGAACGCCGCGTTCATCGCGTCGGCGGCGGATGTCGCGGCGGTGTCGACGTCCTTGCCGCCGGTGGCGATCTCCTGGAGCATGGTCGGCAGCACCGCCTGCGCGTCGATCTTGGCCCAGCTCGGGGTGACCGGCACGAACCGGGTCCCCGCCGCCAGCGTCGTGGTGAACGGCTTGAGGAAGGGGTCGGCATCGGCGACCACGCGCTGCACGTCGGTGAAGGTGGGCAGGTTGCCCATCGCGTCGTACATCTTGCGCTGGTACCGCTTGCCCGCCAGCAGCTCCACGAAGTCACCGGCCAGCGTCCTGCGCTTGGTGCCGGAGAGCACGCCGAGCAGGTTGCCGCCGGAGAACGCGGGTGCCACCGAGCCGGGGTCCTTGCCGGGCAGCGGGACGACCCCGTACTTGCCCGCCGCCGCGCTCGCGTCGACGGACTTGCGGTTGAAGTCGCCGCCGATGGTCATCGCCGCCTTGCCGCCGCGGAAGTTCTCCACGCTCGCGTCCCCGCCGTTGCCCGCGCACTGGGCGGGCGGGCAGATGTCGTCGCGCAGCAGCTCCGCGTACTTGGCGATACCGGCCTTGGCCTGCGGCGAGTCGATCGCGGCCGTGTACTTGTCGCCGCTCTTCGTCGCGATGTCACCGCCGTTGGCCCAGACGAAGGGCAGCGCGCCGTAGACGTACTTGCCGCCGACGGAGATGCCGAGCAGCTCCGGCTTCGCGGCCCGGATCCGGCGCGCGAGCGGGGCGATCTCGTCCAGTGTGGACGGTGGCTGGACGCCGAGCTCGGTGAACACGTCGGTGCGGTAGTACAGCGCGCGCACCCCCACGTACCAGGGGACGCCGTGCACCTTGCCGCCCACCTTCGCGGTGTCGAGCACGCCGGGCACCAGGTCCTTGCCCTCGTCCCAGGCCGCCACGTCCGCGGTGAGGTCGGCGAACCCGCCCGCGGCGACGTAGCCCGCGAGGTCGGTGTTGCCGAACTCGGCCACGTCCGGCGCGCTGCCCGGGTCGCTGAACGCGGCCTTGAACCGCTCGGCCCGCGACTGCACCTGGATGTACTGCACGTCCACGGTCACCCCGGCGTGCTTGCCCTGGAACTCCGCCACCGCCTCTTGGACCACTTTCTCCTTGGCGGTCCGGTTGACCTCGTCGAACAGCCACACCCGCAGCTGCCCGGTCGTCTCGTCCGTGCCGGACGTCGCGGGTCCCGACTGCACCGGGGCGCACCCCGCGGCCAGGGCTACCACGGCCACTCCGGCTAACCACTTGCGCATCTCTCGACCCCGTTCCCGGTGTTGCGCTCAGCGCAATTCCCGTTTCATGGAGAGCAACGTGTCGGCGATCGTAAGAGGGCGGCCGGGGACCTGGCAAGGTCTGGACCATTCCCGGTGTGCTGGCGGCTGGCCCGCGCCGTGGCACGATGGGGGTCGGTTCGGCCGGTGATCCCGGCCGCCCTGCTCCGTGCGGGCGACCCTCCCGCTCCCCGCCGCGCGTCCGGCCAGACAGGCCGCTGCCGCGCCCGGACCCGTCGCATTCCCCGCCGCTTGGAGGAGACCGCATGCTCGCGGTGAGCAGCTACAGCAAGGACTACATCGACACCTGCCGCGCCAGGGTCGCCGAGCACGTCTCGGTCTACCGCGCGATGATCGCCACCGGGGACGGCGTCGACTTCACCGCCGCTGTCGCCGCCTTCGAGCCGGTGTTCTTCAACAACCTCGTCCTGGTCCTGGAGTCCGCGTTCGTCCACCGCCTGCGCGGCAAGGAGAGCAAGGACGGCAACCCGCTCAACGAGGTCCGCCTGCTCAGTGCCTCGCTGCTGGGCAACGGCGGGATCCTGGCCGTGGACAAGGGCATCCGGTGGACCCCGGACGCCACGGTGCTGGGATACGCGGCGGGGGACCGCATCGAGGTGCGCGAACCCGGCTTCCTGGCTCTGGCCAAGGCCTTCTTCGCCGACGTGGCGGCCAAGTACGCCTAGTCCCCGGTCGGGCTAGCGGCGCTTCTCGTTGACGCAGGCGACGCAGGTGGGCAGTCCGGGGAGCCGTTCGTAGCGCATGCACCGGCACAGGCTCCCGCCGAAGTCGCGCGCCGGGGGCGGGGTGCCGACCAGGCGCCGGGGGTCGGGGTGCAGCGCCTCCATGACCTGCTGGGTGCGCTGGTCCTCCTCGCGCTTGGCGTGGATGGTGCGGCGGTACTTCCAGCGCTCGTCGTGCAGCTGCCGGGTCCCGCGCCAGCGCTGCACGGTGTCACCGGAGGCCGACGACTCCCGCCTGGCCCGCTCGCGGCGCAGGCCGACCGTCCGCTCCCAGGTCGCCCCCGCGATCGGCGGCGCGTCCCGCCTGCTCTCCCACGCCGCCAGCCGGGTGCGGATCTGCTCGATGTTCTGCGCGGGCGCCGGGTACTTGGCGCCCTTGGGCCGGTTCTCCACCGCCCACACGATCGCCGCCGGGCACCACCCCGCCGCGAAGAACGGCGCCAGGACCACGACCAGCGCCTTGAGCGCGCCGAAGGTCGACCAGCCGTAGGTGAACCGCATCCACCTGGCCGCCCGGAACACCTGCACCGGGTCGGTCGGGATCGTCTTGTTGCCCCAGTCGTCGCGGACGGTGTGCTCGCTGTCGCGCCGGAACTGGGCCGCGAGCGCGATCCCCAGTTCGTGCCCGATCACCGGGGGAGAGGCCCACGCCGACCACCGCCGCACGGTGTCCTGCGCCGACACCGGTGGCTGCCCGTAGCGCGTGCCGTCGGGCCGGAACACCACCGCCCGCGCCACGGCCTGGTTGCACCACCCGCGCCCGTAGAGCGCCTCGAGGTGCTCCACCAGGGCGGCGCCGGTGAACTGCACGGCCCAGCTCTGCCCGGCCCGCAGCGCCTCGACCGCCACGCCGACCTCTTGTTCCCCCACCGGGACCGCGATCTCCGGCCACTGCGCCTCGCCCACCCACACCTCCACCCGCGAAGGCGCACACGCTACTCCACCCCGCTCGCCACCACCCCCGCACTCACCCGCGCGAGCTACCGGCGGTCTAGCCGCTCCGTCCAGTCACGGTCCGTGGTCGGGCGAGTGCGACATTTCGCTATTCGGTGGATATACCCGCTGGTCAGCGAGGTCCACAAGGGACGGTGAGCATGAGTCATCTCTCACGCCGGGGAATTGGAGGGGTGGGGGCGGGCGTGGTCTCCTCGCGTGAACCCTCGACCGTCGAATGGATGACCATGGACCACGTGCACCACTTCTCGGCGGGCGCGGTGACCCCGGCGTTGTCGTACCTCATCTCCTGCCTCGGCTGCGCGCTCGGGTTGATGAGCATGCAGCGGGCCAGGGCGCACGGCGGGTGGTCCAGACGGGCGTGGCTGGCGCTGGCGGCGGTGTCCATCGGCGGGACCGGGATCTGGGTGATGCACTTCGTCGCCATGATGGGGTTCGCGGTGGACGGGACCGAGATCCGCTACGACCTGTTCCGCACCGTGATCAGCCTGGTGCTGGCGGTGGGCATCGTGGCGATCGGCCTGAGCGCCGTGGTCAACGGGCGCGCGGGGTGGGGGCGGCTGATCGGCGCGGGCACCATCACCGGCATCGGTGTCGCGTCCATGCACTACGTGGGCATCTCCGCGATGCGGATGAGCGCGTCGGTGACCTACGCGGTGACGCTGCTCGTGCTCTCGATCGTGATCGCCGTGGTCGCGGCGACGGCGGCGCTGTGGGCGACCTTCAACGTCCGGGGCATGGCCGCGACGGTCGCGGCGGCGCTGATCATGGGCGTGGCGGTCAACGGCATGCACTACACCGGCATGGCCGCCATGCAGGTCACCCCCCCGATCGGCCGCACCACCGCGGTCACCGGGCTCGACGCCTACGCCTTCTTCGGTCCGCTGGCCATGGTCCTCGGCGTCCTCACCGCGCTGTCGCTGCTCGCTGTCGGCATCGGCTCCACGGAGAAGGAGATCGCGGAAGACCTCTGGGCCGAGCAGCAGCTCCGCACCCTCTTGGGCGACCGCGCCGACGGCTGACCGGCGCGAAATCCCGTGGCGATGGCGCGGCGACTGCCGTAGACACGCTGAGGTGGACACCTACACCGTCAGAGAGTTGACGCAGGCCGAGGCGGTCACCGCTTCCGGTGTGCTGGCCAGGGCCTTCCTGATCGACTCCGCCGCCGACGAGTTCGCCGCGAAGGAGGCGCCGCTCGTCGAGCACTCGCTGAACCTGGGGGCCTTCGCGGGCGACCTGCAGGTCGGTGGGGCGCAGGTGCAGGTCCGGGACCTGTGCGTGCCGGGCGGGGCTCAGGTGCCGTTCGCGGGGCTGACCTCCGTCGCGGTCGCCTCCGACCACCGCAGGCGCGGGCTGCTGACCCGGTTGATGCGCGCCGCGCTGCCCCGGTCCGGTCCGCCGGTGTCAGCGCTGTGGGCCTCGGATCGGCGATCTACGGGCGCTTCGGGTTTGGCGTCGCGACCGAGCTGACCCACTACACGGTGCCGACGAAGATCGCGTTCCGGCCGGGCGCCACGGCGGACTCCTCCGCTGTGCGTGAGTTGCCCAGGGACGAGGCCATGCCGGTCATCCGCGCCCTCTACGAGCGGTACGCCGAGGGCCGGGTCGGCACGTTGAGCAGGCTCGACGGCAACTGGGGGTACCACTACCACGACACCGCCCGGACGCAGGCGGGCCGCACCCCGCTCAGGTTCGCCGTGCACCCGGAGGGCTACGTCGCCTACCGCGCTCAACACGTGTGGACCGACAACGGGCCGCGCGGCCGGTTGGACGTGCACGAGTTCATCGCGACCACACCGCAGGCGACAGCGAGCCTCTGGCGCTACCTGCTCGACGTCGACCTGGTGAGCACCATCCAGTACGAGGGCGACCCGGACGACCCGCTGGCGTTGCTCCTGCCGGACACCCGCGTCGCCCTGCGGAAGCGGTTCCACGCCCTGCACATCCGGCTGGTCGACGTCGCCGCCGGGTTGCCACTGCGCCAGTACCTCACGCCGGTCGACGTCGTGGTCGAGATCGATGACCCGTTCTGCCCTTGGAACGCGGGCCGGTGGCACCTTGTCGTAGACGGCGGCCGGATGACTGTGGCGAGCACCGACGCCGCACCGGACCTGGAGTTGGACGTCCGCGACCTGGGAGCCGCCTACCTCGGTGGCACCCGGTTGAGCGCCCTGGCGGCGGCTGGCTTGGTCCGCGAACACACCGCTGGCGCGGTGGCCGCGTTGTCGAACGCGATGCTCGCCGACCGCGAACCGTCCTGCCGCGAGGTGTTCTGAGGCGAGGGCTGCCCGCTACCTCAGACGCACGGCGGCTGGTATCCGTTGATGGTCAGGCCGTTGAAGGTGATCTTGTTCGCCGTCTTGCCGACGAACACGAAGCCGCGGGCCTCGCTGAGCGCGGAGGCGAAGGTGTGGCCGGGCTTGCCCAGTTCCGGGAGCCAGGTCCACTTGTCCGGCGCGAAGCTGAAGAACTTCCGGACGACCTTTCCGCCGGTCGACGGGATCAACGTCAGCCATTTGTCGCCGCCGCTCCACTGCGACGCCGGGCGCAATTGGACATAAAGGTCGTCGGTGGCGCTGTAGGTCAGCCAGAAACCGGACGAACGGGAGAGGTTCGCTTGGGCCTCGAACTTGTTGGCGAGCCACAGGACGACCACGTGCCACTCGGCGTTGAGGAACGACACCTTCGCGGTGTAGCCCTGCCGACCGTCGCGCACCAGCAGGCTGCCGGTCGCGGGGACGGTCGTGCCCTCACCGGAGGCGAGCCACTGCTGGTACCGGTCGATCGACGGTGACGCGCATTCACAACCGCGCCCCGACACCTCCGCGTTCGCCGCGGTCACCGACCCGAATAGCGATACCACCAGCATGAGGGCGAATGCCGTGAACACCCTGGCGAAACCGCGGTACCTCGAAGCTGCGCGCATTCCGGAAAAGTAGCACAGGGTGCCCGCTCGGTTCACCAGCGTCATTTACCACGGTTGCCGAAAGTCTTGTTCGCGAAAGAATGGGCCGACGGCGTTCCCTGTCACATCGGCCGCCCGACGTCTGGGCGAGGACCACCAACCGAGAGGCCGAGACCATGACCACCCAGACACTTGCCGCCGCGCCGTCCACCACGAGGGACGCCACCACCCGCGCCCTGCTCACCTGCGTCGTGGTCGCCAACCCGCTGTGGGTCGGCGTGTCCCTGATCCAGGCCGCCACCCGCGCGGGCTTCGACCTGACCCGCCACCCGCTCAGCGCCCTGTCGACCGGCGACCTCGGCTGGCTGCAGATCCTCAACTTCGTCGTCGCGGGCGTCCTGACCGTCCTCGGCGCGGTGGGGCTGCGCCGCGCCCTCCCCGGCAAGTGGGTACCCCGGCTGGTCCTGCTCAACGGGATCGGGATGGTCGCCGCGGGCGTGTTCGTCATGAGCCCCGCCAACGGGTTCCCGCTCGGCGCGCCCACCGGCATGGTCGAGCTGACCTGGCCCGACTACGGCCACTTCGCCGCCGGGACCATCGCGTTCGTCTCCCTCATCGCCGCCTGCTACGTGCTGGCCCGGTCCTTCGCCCGCGCGGGTCGCCGTCGCCACGCCGTGCTGTCGCTGGTCGCGGGCACCGCGCTGCTGGTCGGGGACCTCTGGGCGATGTCCGGCGGCGCGGGTGGTTCCATCACCCTGGCCGTCGGCGTCTTCGCCGCCATGGCCTGGATCTCCACCGTCGCCGCCGAACTCCGCTGAAACCCGAAGGGACACCCCACGATGGCCACCGTCGCCGAGTACAACGCCGCCCTCCCGGCCGACCAGCGGGAGATCGCCGACGCCCTCACGGCCCTGATCGAGGCCGTGCTCCCCGGCACCGGCGCCGTGTGGCACGGCCACCCCGTGTGGAGCCTGGGCGCCGCCCCCGGCAAGCAGCCGGTCTGCCTGGTCAAGGCCTACCCCCGGTACGTGACCTTCGGGCTGTGGCGCGGCCAGGAACTCGCTGACCCCTCCGGCCTGGTCGCGGGCAGCCGTGCCATGGCGTCGATCAAGGTCACCGCGGTCGCCGACATCGACGCCGCCCAGATCACCACCTGGCTCCAGCAGGCCCGCGCCCTCGAGGCCTAGGTCAAGGTGGCGACCGCCTCGCTGTGCAGGCCCGGTGCGGCCACGAGGAACCCGGACGAGGTCGGCGTCCACGGCGCGCCCGTCGTCGTGGACACCACCGCTCCCGCCTCGGTCGCGATCAGGCCTGCGCCGAGCAGGTTCTCCGCGTCCTGGCCGAACAGCCAGAACAGGTCCATCCGCCCGGCCGCGACATCGGCGATCTGCCAGGACGTGGGGCCGAGGTTGCGCAACGCTGCGATCCTGCCGAGCACCGCGGGCAACGCTTTGCCCGCGGCGGCATCGGCGTCCGGCTGCGGGGTCGCGGGGTGGCTGGTGCCCGCGAGGGCGGCGGCGAGCGACACCTTGGCGGACGGGCGGATCGGTGCGCCGTCCCGCCAGGCACCCTTGCCGCGTTCGGCCGCGTAGGTCTCGCCGAGCGTGGGGGAGTGCAGGACGGTGAGGAGCGGGGTGTCGCCGTCGACGAGGGTCACCGTCACGCACCATTGCGGCAGGCCCTGGAGGTATTGCACGGCGCCGTCGAGCGAGTCGATGACCCACTCGCCCGCTGGCAATCGATCGCGCAGTTCGGCATGGAGCGGCTCGTCGAGCTCGGTGAAGCGGGACAGGAGTTCGGGCAGCGTGGTGGCGGTGGGCGCGTTCGGCGCCGGGATCCGGGCGGCGACGGCCACGACGGTCTCGATCACGGTGTTCAGCATGCGGCGAGGGTTACAGTTGGCTGACCGGATCAGCGCCAGTGCTGGCCGTGGATGAGCGGAAGTGGACACGGGTGGGCATCGAACTGGCTGAACTGGACCAGCGCGTGGTCTCGGCTCTCCAGGTCGACGGTCGGGTCGGACCCGGTCGGATCGCCGACGTGCTCGGGGTGTCGGCCAGGACCGTGGCGCGGAGCCTGGCCAGGGTCGCGGGGGTCGTGCAGGTCGTGCGGGTGCCTGACCGCGCAACGTTGCCCGAGGTGACCCTGTTGCGGGTCCGGGTGCTGCGCGGCCGGGTCGAGGTGCTCGCCGACGCGCTGGCCCGCCGCCAAGAGGTCCTCTTCGTCGACATCCTCACCGGCGGCGAGGAGATCAGTGCCGTCACCGTCGGCGGCAGCCCGCGACTACCAACCGGCCAGGCGATCACCAGCGTCCAGGCGCACCGCGTGCTGCACGTGTTCTCCGACGCCGCCGACTGGCGCACCGGTCTGCTCACCCCCGACGAGACCGCCGCGCTGACCCCGCCCGCGCCCACCGCCCACCACGTCCCCGACGAGTTGGACCAGCGCCTGCTCGATGTCCTGACCGCCGACGCGCGCACCGCCCCCGCCGCCATCGCCTCGGCCGTGGGGGCACCGGAGTCCACGGTCCGCCGCCGCGTCGACCGGCTTGTCGACGCCGGGTTGGTGCGCACGTGCGTCGTCGCGGACTCCAGGGTGTTCGGCCTGGCGGTGGACGCGAACGTGTGGATGACCGTGCCCCCGGGTCGGCTCCCGGAGTTCGGCGAACGCCTGGCGGCGGACCCGGTCGTGCACGGCGTCCTGGCCACCACCGGCGCGACGAACCTGATGGCGGCGGTGTTCTGCCGGGACCTGGCCCAGTTGTACCGGTTCGTGACCGCGCTGCACGACATCCCGTCGGCTGAGGTGACGGTCGTGGCGGGCGCGGTGAAACGGGCGGGACACCGGCACCCGGCCGATGCGGTGGCTCATACCCCGGGATGACGTCCGCTGAGCGCGACCGGTCCTAGCGTCGATGCTGTGGGAACACAGGTTTTGCGCCGTTTCGGTGCCGTGGTGGTGGGTTTGGTCGGGACGTTCGTGGCGGCCGTGGCGGGACTGACCGCGACGGTGCTCGCGGCGGCGTTGACCAGTCGCACGGCGTTGTTGGCCACCGCGGGCGCGCTGGTGTTCGCGGGGGTGTGCGTGCTCGTGGGGTGGGCCGCGTTCACGGTGGCCGGTGCGGACGAGGCGCGCCGGTCGGGCACGGGGTTCGCCGTTGTCGCAACGTTGCTCGCGGTTGTCGGGGCGATGGTGGTCTTCGCGCCGCCGAGCATTCCCGGGCCTGTGAGTGCGCGATCCGATGTGCGGTACTGGGATTTGCCGACAGGGTCGCGGATCGCCTACACATCCGTGGCCGCTAGGGGAACGGTGCGATCGGACCCGGTGGTGTTCTTGCACGACGAACTGGGCGCCCCGGCGGACGGCGTCTCGGACCTGGCCCGGGCGTTGGCCGCCGACGGGTACCCCGTGTACGCCTACGACCAACTCGGCGTGGGCCGCTCGGCGCGCTTGTCCGACCCGACCGGGTACACCGTCGCCAGGCACGTCGCGGACCTGGAGGCCATCCGGATCACCCTCGGCGTACCCCGCCTGGTCCTCATCGGACAGTCCTGGGGCGCCTCGCTCGCCGCCCAGTACCTGGCCGCGCACCCGGACCGCGTCGCGAAGGTCGTGTTCTCCGCACCCGGCCCCCTGTGGCCCCAGTCCTGGCCGAGCGGCGTCGGCGACCCGAGATCAGCCGACCCCACCCGGTCGATGGCCCTGGAGTCCTCCCCACGCATGATGCTCGCCGCCGCCCTGCTCACGGTGAACCCCAAGGCCGCCCACGACTTCATGCCCGACCCCGAAGCCGACAACCGCTCCCGCACCCAGACTCTCCTACTCCGCGACGGCTGCCCGGGCACCGCCTCGCCGATCCCCGCACCCCTCCCCGGCTTCTACTCCACCCAACGCACCGCCATCGACTTCAAAGCCATCCCCGACCCCCGCCCAGCACTGCGCGGCAACCCAACCCCCGCCCTAATCCTCCGAGGCACCTGCGACCACACCCACCCCGAAGTAGCCGCCGAATACACCTCAACCTTCCCCAACTCCCACCAACCCCCCATCCCCAACGCAGGCCACGCCCTACTCCCCACAACCCCGCCCTACCAAACCCACATCACCGACTTCCTCCACCCCTAACCCCCCACCCCCGCCGCGTGCGGCTCGCGGCTCCGCCTCCCGTCCCCGTGAGCCCCGCCGCCGCGATCCATCGCCTCGCGAACGCCACACGCCCCCGCGGACACCCCACCCCCTCCCGAACACCTGGCCGCTCCCGGAATCCCTATCAGTCGCCCATACCCGCCCCCAAGTACGCCCACGCCTCACCTGTCGCGCACGCCCGGCCCTCTGCCGACATGGTCTTGACGGTGATCATCCGCAGGTTCTGACCGCAACCAAGCGTCCACAATGGACAGATCGACACTTCGCGGCCGCACAGCCCTACCGCCACAGGATCGCGCGCGGTCCACCCCTGCCCCAACGCTTCGCTTCGCGCCCGCGTGCGGTCCCACCCCCGCCCGGCCCCCACCCTCTCCGGGGGGCGTCCCTGGGCCAGTCTACCGGGGCGCACCGACAGTCGATCTTGAAACCGGGGACGCAGAGATCGACATGTGGATAACTTCTGTCACCCAGAAGACGGAAATACCGGGCGCCGTCGGCAAGGGATTCCCCGGTTGCGAGCCAGCGAGTGGGGAAAGTGCTGCTGCAGCGGCAAAGTCGCCCAGATAGTGATCATCAAGCGACCTCAGCCGAGCAAGATCGGGAGTTCCAGTAGGCCGCGGTTGCGGAAAGAGGGTTGCCAGCGCAAGGCGTCCGGGGCCACCGCAAGGGCGAAGCCGCGGGCGAGTAGTGCTGTGAAAGCGGCAGTGGCCTCCACCTGGCTCAGTCGGGAGCCGAAACTCCGGTGGATGCCGTGCCCATAGCTCAAGTGCGGGTTCGGGTCCCGTCGCAGCTGCAGTGAGTCCGGGTTGTCGAACACGGCGTCGTCGTGGTTGGCGGAGGCGATGCCCAAGAGGACGGTGTCGCCTGCGGGTACCTCGACGCCGGCGATGTCGAGTTCGCGGGTGGGGAAGCGGCGGATGGCCCATTGCAAGGGCTGGTCGTACCGCGTGAGTTCCTCTATCGCGCGCGGTAAGAGGGACTCGTCCGCGCGGAGGTCGCTGAGTTGGTCGGGGGCGGAAAGCAGCGCGTGGACGCCGTTGCCGATCAGGTGGACCAGGTTCTCGTAGCCGGCCCACAGTGCGAGGAAGGCCATCGACACGAGTTCGGCCTCGCTGAGCCGGTCCTCGTCGTCGCGCACCGCGATCAACCCGGACAGCAGGTCGGGGCCGGGGTCCGCGCGCTTCGCGGCCACCAGGTCGACCAGGAACGCGTGCATCGCGACCACCGCGTCCCGGGCCGCCGTCGGGGGTTGATCGGGGCTCGGGGTCAGCAGCGTCGTGGTCCAGCCGCGGAACCGGGTGCGGTCGGCGGGTGGGACGCCGAGGAGGTCGCCGATCACCCGCAGGGGGAGCGGTGCGGCGAACCCGGCGATCAGATCGACCGGTAAGCCGGAGGGCAGCGCCGCCAGCAGCTCCTCGGCCGCCGCGGTGATGGCCGGGGCCAGCGCCTGCACCCGGCGCGGGGTGAACTCGCCCGCGATGAGCGTGCGCAGCCGGGTGTGGTCGGGTGGGTCGAGGTTGAGCAGGTTCGCGTCCAGCGCGGGCGGCAGCGCGAACCCCCGGTACCCCGCGCCCGCGTTCGACCGGTCCACCGACAGCACCGGGTCGGCCAGCCCGGCCCGCACGTCGTCGTAGCGGGTGACCACCCACGCCGCCGCGCCGTCCGGTGTGGACACCTGGCGGATCCCGCCGTCGGCGCGCAACCGCGCGTAGGTCGGGTACGGGTCGGCGTGGAACGCCCGCCCGAACAGCTCGCTCATCCCTGCTCCGTCATCATCTCGCCGAAGATCATCGGTGGGGGCATCGTCGCGCGGCGGGTCACCGTTGCGCCGACCCGGCCCCGAGTTCGGCGAACGCCCCGGCGACCCGGACCAGCCACGCGGTGTCGGTGTCCTGCGGCGGCGGCTCGGGCACGGTCCCCGCGCCGGTGCGCACCGGGTCGGCCAGCGCGTCCGCGATCGCGACCGCGGCGAACTGCGCCCGCAGATCCGGGTCCACCAGGTCGGTGCTGTCCCGCGCCGGGCGCAGCCACCGCAGCCCGTCCTGGATCTCGATCACCCGCCGGTGCAGCCGGAAGTTCAGGTCCCGGCCCGCGCGCCTGCCCGCGTCCCGGTCCAGCGCGAGATCCGGGTTCGCCGCCGTCAACGCCGCCCACAGCGGGTACAACGCGCGGTACGCCCGGCGGTCACGCCAGTGCGCCCGCAGCCCGCTCACCTGCGGCCCCCAGCCGGGCAGGCTCCACCCGATCAACGTGCAGATCCCGCCCAGCCCCGCGCCGAGCCGCGCCACGACCTCCCACCGCTGCGGGTCGAGCCCCAGCGGGCCCGCGACCACGTCGGCGTACCTGGCCAGCACGTAGGCCAACCCGCCCGCGGCGCCGAACGCGGCCAGCCGGAGCCCGCGCGCGAGCCACGCCCCGCCGACGGCCCTGGCGTACCGCAGGCAGCGCACCACGATCAGGTACTCCGTCACGGCGAACGCGGTCACGTAGAGCATCAGGTACACCGAGTACAACCCGTGCCCGGCGTAGCGGACCGCCGCCGTGGTGGTGTCCTCCTCGGTCAGGTCGGCGAGGGTGAACAGCACCGCCATCGCCGCGAGCACCCCCGCGAAACCCCAGATCTGGCGGCGCACCACCGGTCTTGCCCGCTCCGGTTCGTGCCCCCAGAAGGTCAACGCGGCCAACTGGCTCGCGGCGACGCCGATCACGCTGCCCTGCGACAGCAGCAACGCCAGGTTCGGCACCCCCGTCACCCGGTCGAGAAGTGCCCACACCCTGGGGTCACTGATGGTGAACGTAAGCCCCATGAACAGGTAGAAGAACCCGACCGCCACCGCCGCCGGGCCCCGGTCGCCGCGCGAGAGCGCCGGGAGCTTGAACAGCAGGCTGATCCACGCGATCCCCGCGCACAGCGGGTAGAGGACCCCGTTCATCCAGCCGAGTGGTCGAGCGAGTCCGCGATCCGCGCGGCCAGCCCCTGGTGGCGCGGCGCGGCCGGGGCCAGCCGCCTGGCCAGCAGGTACGCCATGACCTCGGCCTGCTGCTCCTGGGCGTCGCTGTAGTCCTTGCGCGCCAACATGTCGCGCACCAGGTCCGGGTCGATGTCGGGGAAGAACACCGCGGCGGTGTCCTCGTCGAGGTGGCCGCCGCCGCGGTGGCAGCAGATCATGTGCCCGATCTCGTGCAGGATGATGTGCTCCCGGTGCGCTCGAGTGGTGGTCTCGTCGTAGAAGATGAAGTCCGCCTCCTGGGTGGCGACCCAGATCCCGCACGGCTCCGAGGCGCGCATCGGCACCGGCACCACGTGCAGCGGGCGCCCGCGCGCGGCGGCGAGGTGGGCGCACAGCGCGGCGAGGTCGAGCCGCTCGGGCAGGTCGAGGCCGTCGAGGAGGTCGGCGCACGCGCGCCGCAACGCCCGCAGGTCCCGGCGCGGCACCGCGTCAGGCCCCGTCGTCGGCGTCGGTGACCGGCGGCAGCCCGCGTTGCCTGCGCGCCTGGTCGAGCAGCGCGGTGATCAGGTCCAGGTTCGACCGGGGCAGCCCCATGGCGCGCTGGGCGATGCCGACCACGCCGCGGTCGCGCAGCATCGCCAGCTGCTCGAGCTGCTCGCGCACCCGCTCGCCCTGGCCGTCCTCGTCGTCGAAGAAGTAGCTGGGGTTCACCCCGAAGAACCGGGCCAGCGCCACCAGCAGGTCGGTCGACGGACTGGTGCGCCGCCCGGTGCGCAGCATCGACAGGTACGCGCCGCTGACCCGCAGGTCCGGGTTGACCCTCTTGACCTCGGCGGCGACCTCGGCGTTGGACCACTGCCGCCCGCGCGGCCTGCTCAACCGGAACAACCGGTCCAGTCGCGCGGTCAACGGCGTGCTGGCGCCGTCGGACATCCCATCCCCCCGCGTGGGTCGTCGCTCACGAACCCGACCAGTGTCGCAGGGTAACTGTCAGTTGACAATCCGCCCACACCGCTGGCTACGATGACCCGCAAGGGTTAACTCCCAGTTAGAGCGCCAACCGTCGGTGTCCCCGGGCGGGGGGTGTGGGTGTGCGGGCCTGGTGCGCGGGTCCGCCGCCGGTGAAGCCCTTGTGTGATGGGGGTGTGCCGTGTGGCGGGGTCCAGGGGGTACCCCGCCACACGGGGCCCCACCACTGACTCGTGTCGCGGATTCCCGCGCCACCACGCGGATGTGCCACGGGACTGGGGAAAGCACCTGCCCCGGGAAGTAGGAGTTCCGCGCTCAACCGGCCTGGGGGTTACCGGGAGCGCGGAACTTCAACTAGCGTAGTACGCCGATGGCCACTCTGCACAGCGGCACGGCGAAATTCGTTTCCCGGCGTGTCGCAGCCACCCGCCTCGGCTGGGGTCGACACCCCGGCGGGCACGCCTGTCGAGCGGCCGTCACACCCGTCCTCACCACGGCGTCTTGACCTTGAACGGTCCGCTGTAGGGGTAACGCCGCGGGGGGTGGGGTTTGTGACATCGGAGCGCTGAATGCGACGAAGGTCACTTTCCCGCGCACCCTAAAGTCCACAGTGGACGATCCGCGCGGGCTCGGGGCGCCCGGGTCAGCGCTGTTCGGCGTCGGGCAGCCGGGGGTGCCCGATCACCACCTCGCCGTCGGCCGTGGTGCCGATGACCACCACCTGGTCGCGGCCGTTGCGCTTGGCGGTGCCCAGCGCGCGGTCGGCCAGCTGCTGCAGGTCGGTCAGGTCGGTGCCGTGGTCGGGCGCGCACGCGACGCCGATGGACACCGTGCACGGCGGCGTGTCGTGCCCCAGCCGCACCCGGGGGCCGCCCGCCGGGAGTTCCACCGCCGTGTCCAGTCGCCGCACCGCGACGCGAATCCGTTCGGCCGCCTCCCGCGCGTGCTCGACTGTCGTGTCAGGTAGCACTACCGCGAGTTCTTCGCCGCCCCACCTGGCCACCAGGTCGCTGCCTCTAGTGCTGGACCGCAACGCGTCGGCGACCGCGCGCAGCACTTGGTCGCCGCCGAAGTGGGTGAGCCGGTCGTTCCACCGCTTGAAGTGGTCGAGGTCCAGCATCAGCACCGCGGTCGGCCGCCCCGCCTCGCGGTCGGCGGCGAGCAGCCCCCCGGCGACAGGTTCGAACCCGCGCCGGTTGTACAAACCGGTGAGCGGGTCGGTGGTGGCGTCGACGCGCAGTTGATCCCGGTCCGCGGTGCGGGCGGCCAACCTGCCCAACGTCTTGGTCTCCATCACGGCCACCGCCAGCACCGCGAGCAACGCGGCCGGGGTGACGACAGCGGCAACCACGGCGCCCAGCGCGACGAGCAGTGTGTGCGCCAACAGCAGGTTGTCCTCACGGCTGCCCAACGTCGCCGACAAGTCCCACCTGTGGAACCGAACGCCCCGATACAACGCGACTAGTGCCGCGTCCACGACGAAGTACACGACCGCTGTGAGGCCTAGCGCCGCACTGAACATCAAGCCGTGATCGGCGGTCAGCGCTGTCGCGCCAGTCGGCCACGCTGGTCCCACTACGGCGTCGCGGACGAGACTCACCGCCGCGACGGACAGCACTACCGCCGCGGTGTTGCCCACCCAGACAGCGAGGGGTCTTAGCGCTATCCGATACCGGCGCAACCGCACGGCTACCACCAGCACCACGGCCAACAGCGGCGGTAAGAGCACTGCGGCGCTGAAGAACCAGATGGACGCCTGATCGATGAACTCGACTGACCCGCGTTGCGCCCGCACCAGTCTGCGCCGTTGCTCGCTCGCGGCAGTCAGCTCTGTGTAGGTCAACGCGCACGCGATGAGAACGAGGAACACGCCAAGGTCGCCAACCGTCACCGTTGGCGCTAACCACGCCGCTGCCGCGATAGCGATAACCGCGGCGGTGTCCGTACCCAGCAGCACCGCGATCGTCGGGCGGTCGAACTCCGCGGTCCATCGGCGCTGGCACCGCGGCGGGACTACCCAACCCCGGTTTCCGGTGACCCTGCCTTCCGCGCCGTTGAGCGGCCGCGACAGCGCGAACGGGACGCCGGTGAACCGGGCCACCGACAGCTCGCTGTGGCCCGCGTTCGCCCGTATCCGGTGGTCGAGACCCGTTGTGCGGTCGTGGCACCCCGACCCGGTCTGGATTCCCCCCATACCGCCCCTCCCCGGTGAGCAGGCCCCTTGAGAAAGGAGACCCGCGGCGCGCCGGGGATACCGGTGACGTGCGGTGGGCTCCCCGGCCCACCGTGCGCGGAGGGCGCCCCCACGGCGCCGCTCCACGTGCTCGCCTTGCGAACCCCCCGTGGGCGCAAGTCCCTCACCAAGCACCCTAGGGCACGGCGGGATCCAGACAACGGCAATGGCCCAGCGAGCGCGTCAACCACTCATTCGGAGCACAGCCGCAGGGACGAACGGCCGCGCGGCCGGGGTGCGCGTGGTGGCTCGGGTGCCTGCCCGCGGCCCTATGTCTCGACGGTCGAGTCAACGCACGGTCATGCGGTCATCTCGCCGCGTCACGGCCTGGACCAGCATGGGGCACTGGGCACGCTGGTGTCGAGGTGTCTAGCCGTCCGGGACCGGGCGGGTCGGGACTTGGGCGGGTCGGGGCTGGGGCGGGACAAGGGTGAGGCCGCGGCGGTGAGTTGGTGGGCCACCGCCGCGGCCTCGGCTCAGTGATACCGGTTCCGATCGCCCCCGGGGCCCTGTTCCGGACTTGTTCGTCCGGTGGTCCCCGTTCCGCGATGCCCCCGGTACCGGCGCGCTGACACCCGCGACCGTAGGTGGCCTAGACCAATTCGTCAATGGATCCGCCGGTCGTGGCCCTTCAGGCCTGCTCGACCGGCGCCCACAGGCTGGGCAGGTTGACCACGATGCCCTCCTGGCTGCTGCGCGCGATGACCACCACCGCCGGTTCGCCGCCCGGGTTCTCCTCGCGGTGCGGCACGTACGGCGGGACGAAGATGTAGTCGCCCGGCTCGGTCTCCAGCCGCACCTCCTGGTCGCCCTCGGCGAAGACGAACACCGGGTTGCCGGACTTGACGTAGATCGCGGTCTCTGCCTCGCCGTGGTGGTGGTCGCCGGAGTTGGTGCCGGGGCCGACGTGCGTCTCGCCCATCCACACCTTCCGCGACCCGACCGTCTTGCCCGACACCGCCTCCAGCCTGCGCATCCCGCTGGTCTGGGTGGTGTCGCCGCTGAGGTCGGCGCCGCGGATGTGGCGCAGCGGGCGGTGCCAGTCCTCTGTGCCCGCCACCCGGTCGTCGTGCTCGGTCATCGCTGTCCTCTCACCGCTTGCCGCAACGGCGGCCAGCGAACGACACCGGGCGGCGGGGTGTCAATCAGCCTGGTCGACGCGTCCAGGAGGTGGACACGCGTGCCCGCCGTGCTTGTGGCCTTGTGACGCTTACTGCCTGGCCGCCTTGAGTTGTCGGCGTAGTTCCGCGCGGTGCTCCCGGTCGCCCGCGAACACGACGCCGGTGGTGTCGGTGGTGCGGAGGACGAGGACAGGGTCGCCGACGCGCGGGATGTGGATGACGCTGAACTCGCGAGTCAGGGTTGTCGTGCCGCCGGGGTAGGTGACGGTGACGGCTGCCTTCGCGTGTCCGTCGCTCGCGTTGCCCGCGTCCTCGATGGCGGCGACCTCGCCGGGGTGCCTGCTGCCGTGCTGGATGAGGGTCTCGACCAGTGGCACGTAGGTCGCTCGTTCCCGCGCTTGGCTGGTCGTGAGCCAGAGGCCCGCGAGTGTCGCGGTCAGCAGGTAGGCGCCGATGCCGATGAGCAGCCAGTCGGTGTCGGGGGCGCCCGCCAGGACGAGGGCCAGGCCGGTGGCGAACAGGTTCGCGAGCAGGGCGTAGTAGATGGTCAGGATGCCCGCGGCCACGAACAGCGCGACGCAGACCGCGATGCGCACGGCGAAGGCGGGCGTACCGGTGGTGACCTGCTCGTACAGCGTCCAGCCCGCGAGGACGGCGCCCACGCAGGCCAGCTGGCCGAAGACGAGGCGCAGGGTCTTGCGCCGGGGGGATATCGGAGGGGGAGCGGGGGAGTCGCGGGGATCTGCCGGGAGGGGCGGCTCGGCCATGGCGAGAGCACATCACGTCCGGCGGCGGGTCTTGACGGGGACCCGGGGGTGCGCGACTCTGAAAGAGAAACTTCGAAAGAACTCTTTCAGATTGGGCTGACCATGGCCGAGCTGCCGCCGCGACTGCGGGTGCGCGACGTCGAGTTGATGCGGGCGTTGGCGCACCCGGTGCGCGCGGCCCTGCTGAGCTACCTGATGGCGGTCGGCCAGCGCACCGCCAGCGAGTGCGCGGCGGCGGTGGACTCGTCGGCGTCGAACTGCAGCTGGCACCTGCGGCAGTTGCGGAAGTGGGGGCTGGTCGAGTCGGTCGCGGGCACCGACGGCCGGGAGCGGCCGTGGCGGGCGACCCAGGTCGGCCTGGAGATCGGCGAGTTCGACAGCGACGGCGCGACCCGGGCGGCCCAGATCGCCGCGTTCGGCGCTACGTTGAGCAACGAGCAGCTGCTCACCCAGCGCTTCATCGACACCATGGCCGAGCTCGACCCCGAGTGGCGGCGCGCCTCCGAGCTCAACCAGTACTCGCTGCGCGTCACCCCGGACGAGCTGGCCCGGCTCAACGCCGCGATCGACGCCTTGGTGCGGCCGTTCGTCTCGACGATCCGCGCCGACGCGCCCGCCGACGCCCGCCCGGTCCAGGCCAGTTGGCGGGCGTTCCTGCGTGTCGAGGCCGATGGCAGGCCGAGCGGATGAGGGACCTGCTGGGGCGCGGACCGTTCACACGGCTGTGGTTGGCGAGCCTGTTCGAGGAGGCCGCTGAGTGGATGGCGCAGGTAGCGCTACCTGTCTACATCTACCAAAGCACCGGGTCGGCGGGGTCCACGGCGTTGGCGATGGTGGCCGGCTTGTTGCCGACTGTCTTGCTCAGCCCGGTCACCGGGGTGCTGGTCGACCGGTGGGACCGGCGGAAGGTGCTGCTCGGGGTGTGCGTGCTGCAGGCGGCGGCGCTGGTGCCGCTGCTGGTGGGGCGCGGCCCGGCGTTGGTGATCGCGGTGCTGGTGGCGCAGTCGGCGATCGCGTCGGTGTTCGAGCCGACGAGGTCGGCCATGCTGCCCTCCGTCGTCCCCGCGGCCCGGCTGACGGCGGCGAACGCGCTGATGGGGTTCAACAGCAGCGTGGCCCGACTCGCCGGGAGCGCGCTGGGTGGGATCGTCCTGGGGGCGTTCGGCCTGCAGTGGGTGGTCGTCGGCGCGGTGGCGGCGTTGGCGGTGGCCGCGATCCTGCTGGTGCCCGCGATGCCGGGGACGCGGGTGGTTGTCGTGCGGGCCGCGGTCCTGCGGCAGTGGCTGACCGGCATCGCCGAGTTCGGACGGGGCCCACTGCGGACGGTAGGGGTGACCTTGGTGCTGGTCTCCTTAGCGCAGGGCATGTTCTTGGTGCTCTTCGTCGTCTTCGTGACTGGTCCGCTGGGTGCTGGGGAGGCTGAAGTCGGCCTCTTACGCGGCGTCCAGGCGATCGGCGGCTTGGCGGCGGGCGTAGCACTGGCGACCGTCGTCCGGCAGGCCCACCCGGGTGCCCTCCTCGGTTGGGGCGGCGTCGTCTTCGCGATTCTGTCCGCGTCCATCTGGAACCTACCGCCGGTGAGCACCACGATCGCCCTCTATATAGGACTCTTCGCACTGATCGGAGCTCCTGCCGTCGTAGCGACTACCGGCTCCCTGACCCTCTTGCAGTCCAGCGTCCCAGCGGACCGCACCGGCCGAGTCATGACCACAGCCTTCGCCGGAATGGCCGCCTTCCAAGCCCTCGGCATGCTCATCACCGGCGCCCTGGCCCCACTCCTCCCCTTGTCGGTCCTCCTCAACACCCAAGCCGTACTCCTCCTCGCGGCAGGCATCGTCGCCCTGACAGGTCTCCGCAAACCCACCCGACCCCACGAGCCGGCGCTGGTCTAGCGACTCGACGGCGAGGTGGTTGATCGTCTGACCTGCGTCGGAGGTATTTGGCGGAATTGTCTGACCGGTGTCGTATGGTCCGGTCGTCACTGTGGGGCTGGGGTCGAGTAGGGGAATTCCGTGGGTTCGGGAGTGTCAGCCGGTTCGGCTGTGTCTGTGGGTTCGGGTGTTGCCGCCGGTGCTGGTGTTGCGGCGCGTGCTGGTGTTGCCGCGGGGGCTGGTGATCCGGTGAGCGCGGGGGGTTGGGCGCTGGAGGAGGTGCCGTTCGGGGTGCCGGTGGGGTGGCACGCGGACGTTCACGTTCGGCGAGGTGGGCTTGTGCGGCGGGAGGTCGTGCTCGACGGGGCGGGTGGGGAGTGGGAGGAGTGGCGTCGCGCGGCGGGGAGGTTGGTCGTCGCTGAGGAGTCGGAGCCTGAGTTGGTGGCGGCGCTGGGGGACTTCCTCGGTGGGGTGGTGACGCCGCTCAGTGCTGCTGTGGGGGCGGTGTTGGGTGATCATGTGGACTCGCCGGGGGTTGTGGACCGGTGGGTGGTCGGGCACGGGGTGGAGTTCGCGGCTCGGGCGCTGGTGCAGTCCACGCGCCTGCACCTCGGGAGCGTCGCCCCGTACCCACACGAGGACCAGAGGATGAAGCTGTACTGGGCGAATCCCGTCGCGTTCCGCTACGAACGGGCGACCGGCGCGCAGCGCAGGTTGCGGGAGATCATCGCGTCCTGCTCCGACGCCGAGTACGCGGCGGTGGTCGCGGCACTCGAGGCCGACAGGTCGACCTTGGCGAGCATGGTCGTCACCGCCTATCTGGTGCCCGGGCGGGTCGACTGGGTCGACGGCGCGATCGAGGGGGCGCATGAGCACCGCTTCGACAACGTGAACCGCAACCGCAGCGCGTGGGAGCTCTTCGGGTGCGCGATGAGCACGGTCGAGCAGTTCACCGCCTACCGCGAGCGCAGCGAGTACTCGTTCTACTGGCCCCACGGTGTCGACGTGCTGCGAACCCTGGTCGACGCGCTCGGTCCCGACGCCGTGCCGTTGCTCGCGGAGCAGGCGAGGCGGGACTGGGGCACCTCGCCCGACGTGCCCGAGGTGGTGCTGGGTGCCCTCGCCGAGTTGTCCTCCGACGCCGCGTTCGAGGTCCTGGTCAGCCAGGCCGACGGCAAGGTGGCCCGGCCGTTGCTGAGCGAGGCGACCGCCCGGTTCCCGGTGCGCGCGCTGCGCCTGGTGACCCCGGCCGCGGCGGGGTCCGGCAAGAACGCCCGCGCGGCGGAACAGGTGCTGCGCCAGCACGTCCGGCCGAACCTGGACCAGGTCGTGCAGGTGCTCCCGCACCTGCCCGAGCACGTGCGGCCCGCCCTGGCCCGCTTGGTCGAGCACCTGCGCCCGGTCCCCGAGGTGCCGAGCGACGCCCTGCCGCCGCTGCTGGTCCAGCCGCCGTGGACGACCGCTCGCAAGGCGGCGAAACCGGTGGTCATCAAGGACCTGCCCGCGCCGACCGGCCAGGCCATCGCCTGGGAGCCGGGGGAGCGGGAAGCGTGGGCCGCGTCCGGCACCGAGCGAGCCGAGTGGGCATCCCTGGTCAACGTCCGTGTCCGCGAGCAGGTCTTGGCGGATTTCCTCGCGGGCGGCGGGTCGGAGTACTGGACCCGCGTGCTGATCCTCGAGGCCCCCGAGGACCTGGTCGGGCCCCGGCTCGCGGGCTGGCGCCCGACCAACGCGTGGGGCGCCGCCGAGTGGGGCAGGCAGGTGGCGGCCCGGCACGACCTGGCCGCGTTGCCCGCTCTGCTGCACCTGGCCAAGGCCAACCCGGGCGTGGCGGGCGGCCTGCTGCTGCCCTATGCGGACGGCGAGATCGCGCACCAGATGGCCGACTGGCAGATCCGGCTCAAGTCCGCGGGCAGCACCGCCCGCGCCTGGCTGCGCCGCCACGCCGACACCGCGGCCCGGCACCTGGTGCCGACCGCCCTCGGCCCGGCGGGCGCGTCGCGGCGCGCGGCCGAGGCAGCGCTGCGGCTGGTCCCCGACCAGGCCAGGGCCGCCGCCGTCGAGCACGGTCCCCGGGTGGTCGCGGCGATCGACGCGCTGCTGTCCACCGACCCGCTCGACGTGCTCCCCACCCGTGTCCCGGTGCCCGGCCCCTGGGCCGACCCCGCCGCGCTGCCGCAGATCCTGGTGCGCGACCGGAGTGGCGCGCTGCCGGAGTCCGCGGTCCGGCACGTCATCACCACCCTCGCGCTGTCCACACTGGACGACGTGTACGAGGGTGTTCGGGTCGTCCAGCGGACCTGTGACGCCCGGTCGCTGGCCGAGTTCGCCTGGGAGCTGTTCGGCCGCTGGCAGACAGCGGGCATGCCCGCCAAGGAGAACTGGGTGCTCACCGCCCTGGGGCTGCTCGGCGACGACGAGACCGTGCGCGCCCTGGCACCGGTGATCCGGGCGTGGCCGGGGGAGGGCGGGCACGTCAGGGCGGTCGCCGGGCTCGACGTGCTCGCCGCTATCGGCACCGATGTGGCGCTGACGGCGCTCAACGGCATCGCGGTCAAGGTCCCGTTCAAGGCCCTCAAGCAGCGCGCCGGGGAGAAGATCACCGTGGTCGCGGCCGGTCTCGGCCTCACGGCCGACCAGCTCGCCGACCGGCTGGTCCCCACCCTGGGCCTCGACGACGCCGCCACCCTGACCATCGACTACGGCCCGCGCCGGTTCGTGGTCGGCTTCGACGAGCGGCTCAAGCCCTTCGTCGTCGACCAGGACGGCACGCCGCGCAAGGACCTGCCCAAGCCGGGTGCCCGCGACGACCAGGACCTGGCGGCCACCGAGCACAAGCGCTACACGGCGTTGAAGAAGGACGTCCGCGCGCTCGCCGCCGACCAGATCGCCCGGTTCGAGCAGGCGATGGCGGTGGGCCGCACCTGGCAGGCCGGTGAGTTCCGCCGCCTGTTCGTCGAGCACCCGCTGCTGTGGCACGTCGTGCGCAGGCTGGTCCTGGTCGGCGCGGACGGCGTCTCGTTCCGCTTCGCCGAGGACCGCACCCTCGCCGACGTCGCCGACGAGCGGTGCGATGTCGCCGACGACACCCTGGTGCGGATCGCGCACCCGATCGACCTCGGCGACACCGTCGAGGCGTGGGCAGTGGTGTTCGCCGACTACGAGATCCTGCAGCCGTTCCCGCAGCTGGGCCGCCCGGTCCACCGGCTCACCGACGCCGAGCGCGCGGACACCAGGCTGACCCGGTTCGAGGGCACCACCACCCCGGTCGGCAAGCTGCTCGGCCTGACCAAGCGCGGCTGGCAGCGCGGCACGCCGATGGACGCGGGCGTCGAACCCTGGTTCCTGCGGCCGCTGCCCGGCGGCGGCTCGATCAGCGTCGCGCTCGAACCGGGCATCGCCGTCGGCTCGATGGACGTCTTCCCCGAGCAGACGCTGACCCAGATCTGGGTCGACCCCGGCTCGGGCAGCTGGAACCCGCGCGGCGAGCGCACCTTCGGCGAGCTGGACCCAGTCACCGCGTCCGAGGTGCTCGCCGACCTGACCTCGTTGCGGGGCTGAGCGACCATGCCCGACACCACCGAGCCCACAACCGCCGAGTCCCGCACGCGGAGGTCTGAGACCGCCAAGTCCGACCCCGCGCTCTCCAGTGCCGAGTCCGGTGTCCAGCGCCCGCCCGCCGAGGTCCGCTACGCCGACGAGTTGGCCCGGTTGCGCGATGCCGACGATGCGCCCCGCCCACCGGGCTGGGCGTTGAGCCTGCGGGCGGCCCGCGCGTTCGTCGTCGGCGACCCGAGCCGGGGCATCAGCGCCAAGTTCGTCGGCAACCCGTCGCTGGTCGATCGGGCGCTGGTCACCCTGGCCACCACCCGGGGGCTGATGCTGGTCGGCGAGCCGGGCACCGCGAAGTCGCTGCTGTCCGAGCTGATCGCGGCGGCGGTGTGCGGCGAGTCCACGCTGACCGTGCAGGGTGGCGCGGCCACCACCGAGGACCAGGTCAAGTACTCCTGGAACTACGCGCTGCTGGTCGCCGAGGGCCCGTCGCCGCGCTCGCTGGTCCCCGCCCCGATGCTGCGCGGGATGGCCGAGGGCAAGGTCGTGCGGTTCGAGGAGATCACCCGCTGCCCGCTGGAGGTCCAGGACTGCCTGCTGTCGCTGCTGTCCGAGCGGGTCGTGGCGATCCCGGAGCTGACCGGTCCGGACGCGATGGTGTTCGCCCGCGAGGGGTTCTCCGTCATCGCCACGGCCAACACCCGCGACCGGGGCGTCAACGAGATGAGCGCCGCGCTCAAGCGGCGGTTCAACTTCGAGACGGTGTTCCCCATCGCCGACCTGGACACCGAGCTCGACCTGGTCGAGCGGGAGGCGGGCAGGCTGCTGGAGCGCTCGGGGGTGCGCGTGGCGCCCCGCCGCGACGTGCTGGAGGTGCTGGTCCGCACGTTCCGCGACCTGCGCGACGGCACCGAGCGGCTGTCGTCGGTGATGAGCACGGCCGAGGCGGTGTCGGTCGCGCACGCCGTCGGGTTGCGCGGGTGGTTCCTGCGAGGCGAGGCGGGCACCGCGGCCGATGTCGTCGAGTGCCTGGCCGGGACCGCGGCCAAGGACAACGCCGACGACCTGGCCCGGTTGCGCCGTTACCTGGAGCAGCAGGCGCCGCGCCAGTCCGGGGAGCAGTGGGCCCAGCTGCACCGGGCCCGACACCTGCTCTCGGGCTGATGGCGGTCACGTTCCTCGGTGTGCGCCACCACAGCCCGGCGTGCGCGCGCGAGGTCCAGCGCACGATCGAGCGGCTGCGGCCCGCGCACGTGCTCGTCGAGGGGCCGGTCGACTTCACCGACCGGGTGGACGAGTTGCTGCTCGGGCACACCCTGCCGGTCGCGGTCTACACCTACTACCGCGACGGGCAGCGGGTGCACGCCTCGTGGACGCCGCTGTGCGAGTACTCGCCGGAATGGGTCGCGATCACCACGGGTCGGGCGGTGGGCGCTCAGGTGCGGTTCATCGACCTGCCCGCCTGGCACCCCGCCTTCGCCGGTCGGGACAACCGGTACGCCGACGCCGAGACCCGCTACGCCGAGATCGTCGAGCGGCTGTGCCGGGAGTTCGCGGTCGACAACGTGGACGTGCTGTGGGACCACCTGGTCGAGGTCGCCCCGGACGACGACCTCGCGCCCCGGCTCACCGCGTACTTCGACCTGCTGCGGGGCGACAGCGCGGCGGGCGAGCAGGACCGGGCCCGCGAGGAGTACATGGCGTCCTGGGTCCGAGCGGCGGCGGCCGACGCGGGCGACCGGCCGGTCGTGGTGGTCACCGGCGGGTTCCACACCCCGGCGCTGCGCGTGCTCGCGGGCAGCGGCGATCGGGAGTGGCCCGAGGCACCCGCGCCGCCGCCGGGGTCGGAGGGGGCCAGCTACCTCGTCCCGTACTCCTACCGGCGGCTCGACGCGTTCAGCGGCTACCAGTCGGGCATGCCGTCGCCGGAGTACTACCACTGGCTGTGGACCGGCGGTGTCGCCAGCGCCGCCACGGCGCTGACCGAGGCGGTGACGCGCGGTCTGCGGGCCCGCCACCAGCCAGTGTCCACAGCGGACCTGATCGCCGCCCGCACCCTGGCCGAGGGACTCGCTCGGATGCGCGGCCACGAGCTGCCCGCGCGCACCGACGTCCTGGACGGGCTGCTCGGCGCGCTGGTGTCCGAGGACCTGCCCCAGCCGCCGCCGTGGTCGCGCCGGGGTCCGCTGCCACTCGGGACGCACCCGGCCGTGGTCGAGGTGGTCGCGGCGCTCAGCGGTGACCGCGAGGGCGCGCTGCACCCCGACACACCCGCTCCGCCGCTGGTCGGTGCCACCGATGTCGAGCTGTCCCGGCTCCGGCTCGACCACGGCGGCGAGGTCCGGCTCGACCTGGCCGACCCCGTCGACCTGGAGCGCAGCCGCGCGCTGCACCGGCTCCGGGTGCTGGAGATCCCCGGGTTCACCGTCCGGTCCAGCGACACCGCGCTGGCCTTCGTCGAGCGGTGGCTGCTGCGGCCGGACGACAACCGGGGGCCCGCGCTGATCGAGGCCGCCGTGCACGGCGCGACCCTCGCCGACGCGTCCGCGGCCGTGCTGGGCGCCCGGGTCGCCCCCGCCGACGCCCCAGGCCTGGCCGCGCTGCTGGTCGACGCCAGGTTGTGCGGGATCGTCACGCTCTACACCGGGGTGGTCGACGCGCTGGCCGACAGTGTCGCCCAGGTGAGCGCGCTGGCCGACCTCGGGGACGTGCTCACCGAGGTGCTCGGCCTGTGGCGCCACGACAGGATCTTCGGGACGGCGGGCAGCCCCGCGCTGGGGCAGGTGCTGGACGCCGCGGTGACGCGGGTGCTGTGGTTGGTGGAGGGACTGCACGGCGGCCCGCAACCCGCCGAGCGCGGCCGGTTGTCGACCCTCGCCGCCACCCGCGACACCGTGCGGCACGCTGCCGCCGCGCTCGGGGTCGGTGCGGAGGCGGCGGTCGACGTGCTGCGCCGGGTCGCCGCCGATCTCGCCGCACCACCGGACGTCCGGGGGGCCGCGTTCGGGTTCGGGTGGTCGCTCGGCCTGCCGGTCGACGTGGTCACCGCCGCGCGCGGCATGACCGCCCCGGACACCATGGGCGACTGGCTGGCCGGGCTGTTCGCCCTCGCCAGGGCCGAGGTCCTCGACGACCCGGAGGTGATCGCCGTGCTCGACGACGCGGTCACCGCCCTGTCGGACCACGACTTCCTGCTCGCCCTGCCCGCGCTGCGCCAGGCGTACGGCTACTTCCCACCCGCCGAACGCGAGACCATCGCGCGGCTGCTGCTGGACCGGCGCGGGTCCGCGGCCTCCGCGCGTTCGGTGGTCCACACGGCTGTGGACCCCTCGGTGGTCTCCGCCGCGATGGCGCTGGAGCGGGCCGTCGACGCGGTGCTGAGCAGGGAGGGGCTGGCATGAGCGAGGACATGCGCCGGTGGCGGCTGATCCTGGGTGAACCCGCGAACTCGTGCGCCAACCCGCTGTGCGACGCCGACGCCCGCCAGGACGCCGCCCTGCGCTGGCTCTACGACCACGACCCGGAACTGGCGGAGCGGGGCGTGCGCGCGGGTGGGCTCGGGGAGTCCACACTGACCACAGTGGACTGGTTGGACGAGGTCCACACCCTGTTCCCCCGCGAGACCGTCGAACGCCTGGAGCGCGACGCGATCGAGCGCTACGGCATCACCGACGTGCTCACCGACCCCGAGGTGCTGGCCAGGGTCGAACCGAACGCGGCCCTGCTGCGGGCCGTGCTGCGCACCAAGCACCTGATGAACCCGGCGGTGCTCGCGCTGGCCAGGCGCATCGTCGAGCAGGTGGTGCGCGACCTGCTGCGGAGGCTGGCGGTGGTGGTGCGGCAGCCGTTCAGCGGACCGCGCACCCGCAGGCGCAGCCCGGTCCGGCTGGCCAGGAACTTCGACTTCCACGGCACGATCCGCGCCAACCTCGCTCGCTACCGCCCCGACGAGCGGCGGCTGGTGGTGGACGAGGTCCGGTTCACCGCCCGCACCCGACGGCAGGTCGACACCTGGCAGTTGGTCCTCGTGGTGGACCAGTCCGCGTCGATGGTGGACTCGGTGATCCACGCCGCCGTCACCGCCTCCTGCCTGTGGTCCGTCCCAGGACTGCGAACCCACCTGATCGCCTTCGACACCGCCGTCGTCGACCTCACCTCCGACGTCACCGACCCCGTCGACCTCCTCATGTCCGTCCAACTCGGCGGCGGCACCAACATCGCCAAGGCGCTCTCCTACGCCGCGACCCTCATCGACACCCCCCGCCGAGCCATCATCGCCGTGATCTCCGACTTCTACGAAGGCGGCGACCCCAACGCCCTGGTCCGCTCGGTCCGCACCCTCGTCGCCCAGGGCACCGTGGTCCTGGGCCTGGCCGCCCTCGACGAGTCCGCCACCCCCGCTTACGACCGAGCCCTGGCCCAACGCCTGGCCAACGAAGGCGCCCACATAGGCGCCATGACCCCAGGCGCCCTAGCCGAGTTCATAGCCGAACGGATGGGCTGATGCGGGCGGACCTGGGGGCGCTGGGCACGCCTACCGATCAGCAGATGGGCAGTGGCGGCGGGGCGGTTGTCCTGGTCGTGGCCTCACGGGGGACGGGGTGGGCTGATGCGGGCTGATCTGGTGGCGTTGAGCGCTGAGGTGTTGGGGGCGTTGGCTAGTCGGGGGTTGGTGAAGCGGGCTGTTCGGGAGGTTGAGGCGGGGGCTGGGCCGGAGTTGGCGGTGGGGGCCGACGGGGGTGTTCGGGGGGTGTTCGGGGATGGTGTGGAGACGGTGTTGGCGGTGGGGGTGCCGTTGGGGGCGACGGTGTGTTCCTGCGGGGCGGTGGGGGTTTGCCGGCATCGGGTCGCGGTTGTGGTGGCTTATCAGCGGGCTCAGGCGGCGGTTGTGGTCGCGCCGTGGTCGCCCGCGGTTTTCAGTGATGACGACCTGGTCGACCGGTTCGGGCAGCGGGTGCTCGCTGCGGCGCGGCGGACGTGGCGGGCTGGGTTGCCGGTTCGCGTGCGCAGGGCCACGGCGGCTGACCCGGTGCCCGCCGTCGAGTTGCCCTCCTGCACCGTGCGGTTCCTGGTCGCGGGCGAGCTGGCCTACGCCGACACCGACGCGGTCGCGAGCTACCGGGGTGAGGCCGTGGTCCTTGCGGTCTGGGCCTTCCGCGCCGCCGACGAGCGGGATCCGTCCACTGAGGACGTCCGGTTCGACGTGGGTGGTGCGGGATCGGCAGCCCCGGTTGACATCACGGCCGCCACGGAGCTCGCCGCGACGGTGCTGCTCGACGGTGCCGCCAACGCCAGTCCGGTGCTGATCGGGTCCCTGCGCGCGGTCCGCGACGACCTGACCTCGGCGAACCTGCACTGGCCCGCCGCAGCCACCGATGAGCTGGTGGAGCAGTTGGCGGCGTACCAGGCGCGCGGTGCCCAGCACCGGGTCGAGCGGGTCGCGGAGTTGATCACCGAGGTGCACGCCAGGGCGCGGGCCACCGGTGACCGCTCCCGGGTGCTCGGCGTGGAGGAGATTGCCGAGACGCGGCTGCGCCAGGTCCGGCTGACCGCGCTGGGTGCCCGGGTGCGCGGCACAGTCGATAGCCGCACAGTCGACATCTACTTCCACGATGCCCGCGACGTCCTCGTCCTGCGCGAGCACATGTCCGGCGAAACGCGGTTGCACGGGGTGACGCCGCGCGAACTCGCGACGTCGACGGTGCTCTCCGAGTCCGTTGTCCGCGGTCCGAGCCGGGTCATCCGCCTGGCCCGCGGCGGAGCGGCCAAGACCTCGATCATCCCGAGTGGACACTCGTGGTCTGACTTGTCCACAGTGGTGTCGAACTACGCCGCCGCCGTGACCGCCCTGCGCGCCGCGCCGCCGCGAGTGCTTCGTCCCCGGGTGGCCGCGGAGTCGGTGCGCGTCCTGCGGATCGCCCAGGTCGAGCACGTCGGCTACCACCCGGGCGCCCAGCGGCTCGAAGCGGTGATCACGGACCCCGATGGCACGGCCGCCCTAGTGTCCGCCGAGCACCGGGGAGTCGCCCCGGGAGCGCTCGACGCCCTGGCCCGCGCCCTCGCCGACGAACCGACCTACGTCAGCGGCGCGGTGAGCCAGGCCGACGGCGAACTCCGGATCGACCCCATCGCCGTGTTCACCGCGCACGGACTGGTCGTCCCCGATCTAGCACCAGCCGACGCCCCTGCCCGCCTGGAGCAAGCCACGTCGCCTCAACCAGACCACCTGACGGCGGTGCTCACCGAGGCCCAGTCCTTGTGCGCCGAAGCCGCCCACCGCGGCCTCCGCCACCTCTCCCCAGCCTTCCGCGACCGCCTCCCCACCACGACCGCCCGCTTACGCGAAGCGGGCCTCCACCCCACCGCCGACGCCATGGCCGCCTTCGCCCGCACCCCAGCGGTCGACACCTGGCTGCCCCTCCACCTCCGCCTCCTCATCGCCCTGGAACTCAAATAGCGACGGTGCACCTAGTGACCGGTCAGAGGCGAGGGGTGCGGCGGACGGGGTTGGCGCGTTCGAAGGCGGCGGCGAGGGCGAGGGTGGTGGTGTCGGCCCAGGGGCCCGCGATGAAGGAGAGGCCGATGGGGAGGGTGCCCACGTAGCCCGCGGGGACGGTGGTGGAGGGGTAGCCGGAGGCGGCTGCGGGGGTTGAGGTGCCGAGGATGTACGCGTCGCCCGCTGTGTAGTCGGTGCGCCAGGCGGGGCTGTTGGTGGGGGCGACGATGGCGTCCAGGTGGTGGGCGGCCAGGGTCTCGTCGATGGAGCGGCGGGCCAGGGTCGTGGTGGTCGCGCGCTGCTGCCGGTAGGTCGGGTCGGTGGGGCCGGGGGCGGTCGCGGCCTGTTCGAACAGTTCCTGGCCGAACTTGCTCAGCTCCACCGGGTCCCGGCGGTTGAAGTCGATCAGGCCTTGGATGCTCTGCGGCGCCTGTGGCCTGGTCCGGAGGTAGGGCGGCAGGTCGCGGGCGATCTCGGTGAGCAGCGCGGGGTACTCCGCCTCGGCGATCTCCGCCTGGTACGGCAGTTCCACCTCCACCACGGTGGCCCCCTGCGCGCGCAACAGTGCCACGTTCCGCTCAACGATGCGGTCGACGTCCTTGTCGATGCCCGCGTTGCGCCAGACGCCGATGCGGGCACCGCGCAGGACGTGCTTGCGGAGTGCGCGCGCGTAGTCCGTGGGCTGGTTGCTCGGGTACGCCAGCGTCGCAGCGTCGGTGCGGTCGCGGCCCTGCAGTACGGACAAGGTCAGCGCGACGTCCTCGACGTTGCGAGCCATCGGGCCCGCGGTGTCCTGCTCCAGCGACAGCGGCACCACCCCGGTCCGGCTGACCAGCCCCAGGCTCGGCTTGTGCCCGACGATGCCGTTCGCGGCGGCGGGGCACACGATCGAGCCGTCGGTCTCCGTGCCGATGGCGACCTGGGCGAGGCTCGCGGCGATACCGGCGCCGGACCCCGACGACGAACCACACGGGTTGCGGTCCAGCGCGTAAGGGTTGTTGGTCTGCCCCCCGACCCCGGACCACCCCGACGTCGAATGAGTGGACCGGAAGTTAGCCCACTCGGACAAGTTGGCCTTACCGAGCACCACCGCCCCCGCCTGCCGCAACCGCGCTACCAGCGTCGCGTCAGCCGATGGGGGAGTACCGAGCAAGGCGCGCGAACCGGCCGTGGTAGCCAGACCGCGAGTGTCGATGTTGTCCTTCAGCAAGACAGGGATGCCGTCCAACGGCCCCCGCGTGTGACCCGACCGGCGGCGCTGATCGCTGGCCTTGGCCTGCGCGATGGCCGTCTCGTCGACCTTAAGGACCGCGTTGACCTTCTTGTCCACGGTCTTGATCCGGTCCAGGTAGGCCTGCGTCAACCGGACAGCGCTCAGCGCCCCCCGGTCCATCAACCGCTGTAGTTGCGGGATGGTCGCCCGGTCGAGGTCGAACCCCAGACCCGACGCGCTGGCCACCGGGCCGGGCACCACCGAGGCCAGGACAGCCAGACCGAGAACCGCGATCACTCGCCGCATGCGCACCCGCGTGAGTCAAACCGGGTCCGGGACCGCCGTCAACACCTCCCAGTTGCCCGTTGGGGAAGCCGCCCGTTCCCCCACGGACGGCGGTGCACGGCTGTCCGCGCCCGCCCCCAGGCGCGATAGTCGAGCGCAGGTCAGCACACGCGGGAGGCGCGGTGATTCACGAGGTCGACCTGTGCCTGCGGCGGTTGGTCCGTGACGACGCGCTGCTCGGCGGGGATGTAGACGTCGCGTTCGAGGCGCCCACCAAGGACTGGGCGTCGCGCCGCAACGCCCCGACGGTGAACGTCTACCTCTACGACGTGCGCGAGGACATGCGCCGGAGGCAGCGCGGACTCCACAACGAGTACACCGACGGCGTCGTCACCGCCCGCCACCTGCCACCCCGCTACTTCAAGCTCTCGTACCTCGTCACGGCGTGGACCCAACGCCCCGAAGACGAGCACAGACTCCTGTCGTCCCTCTTGAGCCGATTCCTGCGCTATGAAGCGATCCCGCCGGAGATGCTCGACGGGACCCTCGCCGACCTGGCCCTCCCGCTGCCGATGACGGTGGCCCTACCGCCGCCGGAGGATCGTGCCTTCGCCGATGTGTGGACCGCGCTCGGTGGCGAACTCAAGCCGTCTCTCGACATCGTCGTGTCCGCGCCGATGGAGACCGGACGCGTCTTCCCGGCAGGCCCGCCCGCCAGCGAGGGCGTGCGCCTGGAGGTCGGCGGCGACAACGCGGTCGCGCACAACGTGCCCCCGAACACCACGCCCGGCCACGTGCCGGAGCGGGTCGCGATGACCAGGGTCCGGAGGGGGCACCAGTGACCGACACCAGCGTTGTGCACTTGTTCGACCGTCTAGCAGCTTTAGAACAGCGTATCCGGGACGCCGTAGCACTAAGACGAGCCGGTGACCCAAACCCGGACGACCCGTTTCGTGGGCTCTACCTTTCCGAGGAAGCCATAGACGCGCTGTTCGCAGACAGCCGCTCGCCGTTCCCGCTACCCGGCGACCTAGACCCGGCAGGCCTGTCCGACCGCCTGACCAGTCTTGTACCGCTCAGCCCTCTAGACACCGAGCTGCTGCTCATCGCCGTCGCCCCCGACATAGACAGCCGCTTCGAGCAGTTCTACGGCTACCTCAACGACGATGTCACCCGACGCCGCGCCAGTGTCGGCCTCGCCCTCCGGCTGTGCGGCGTCCCAGAAGCCTCCGCACCGGCAAGGGCCCGGCTCGACGCCGACGCCCCGCTCATCACCTCGGGCCTCCTGGTCGTGGACGACCGCGACCGCCCCCTGCTCTCCCGCTCACTACGGGTCCCCGACCGCGTCGTCGCCCACCTGCTCGGTGACACCCGGATGGACCCCGGCATCACCGGGTTCGCCACCGCCACCACCGAACTCGACGCCCTACCCGGCACCGAACTGCTGGCCAGGGCGTTCGGCGGCGGCGTCCGATCGGTCTACCTGCGCGAGCACCCCGGCTGCGGCGCCAGGGAAACCGCTGCCGCCGCCCTCGCCGAGGCAGGCTTCGCCGCGTTGACCGTCGACACCGGCCGCCTCCCCCGTGACCACCCCGAAGACATCGCCCGGGCTCTGCTGCGGGAGGCGTTGCTCCGTGGCGCGGGCATCGTGATCGGCCCTATCGACGCGGACGGCACCCCTCTGCCACTAGGCCGGTTGTCGCACCCCGCCGTGCCGACCGTGCTGCACGGGACCGCCGTCTGGGATCCGAAGTGGAGCGCCACACCCCCGGTCCAGCACGACGTCCGCCCGCTCACCGTCGCCACCCGCACCGCGATCTGGCACTCCTGCCTGGCGGGCAAGCTCGCCCCGGACGCCGACCCAGCGAAGGTCACCGCGCACTTCGTGCTCGGCCCCGGCCAGATCCGACACGCCGCGCACGCCGCCGAACTCGCCGCCGTCGCTTCCGGTGGCCCTGTCCGCGCCGAACACCTGCGGGCGGGCGCGCGCGGCCAGAACGCCGCGGGCCTGCAACGCCTCGCCCGCCGTATCGAACCGGCCGTCGGTTGGGAAGACCTGGTGCTCCCGGAACCGATCCTGGTAGGCCTACGCGAACTCGCCGCAAGAGCACGCCACCGCGACCGGGTCTTGGACGAGTGGCGGATGCGTCCCGGCGGCGGTCGCGGTCGCGGCGTCACCGGCCTGATGGCAGGGGACTCCGGTACCGGCAAGACCATGTCCGCGGAGGTGATCGCGGGCTCGCTCGGCATGGACCTCTACACGGTCAACCTGGCCACCGTGGTCGACAAGTACGTCGGCGAGACCGAGAAGAACCTGGAGCGCATCTTCAGCGAGGCCGCGGGCGTCAACGGCGTGCTGCTCTTCGACGAGGCCGACGCGATCTTCGGCAAGCGCTCCGAGGTCCGCGACGCGCACGACCGCTACGCCAACATCGAGAGCGCGTACCTGTTGCAGCGCATGGAGACCTTCGAGGGCATCGCCCTGCTCTCCACCAACCTGCGGGCCAACCTGGACGAGGCGTTCACCCGCAGGCTCGACGTGGTGGTCGACTTCCCGGTGCCAGACGAGCGGCTGCGGCGCCAACTGTGGGACCGCTGCCTGGGCACCGCCCTGCCCCGCGCCGACGACCTCGACCTCGACTTCCTCGCCGACGCCTTCGAGTTGGCGGGCGGGCACATCCGGTCCGCGGCGATCACCGCCGCCTACCTGTCGGCCGACGCGGGTGAACCGGTGTCCATGGCCCGGCTGGTCGGCGCCGTCGCCCGGGAGTACCGCAAGCTCGGGCGGCTCTGCCTGGAGCGCGAGTTCGGCCCCTACCACCACGCCGCGATGGCGGTCTGAACCCCTTGGCGCACCACGGCACCGGCCATCCCCGGCGGCCTTGTCGCGTTGGGAGTGTGCTCGGCTGCCTCTTAGGGCAACGGGTGCTTCCCCCCGGCGCCGTCGCGTGGCCCTGGGAGGGGGGAGGGTCCACGACCAGTATCGGTTCTGTCAGCGGTCGACTCCTTGGAGGCAGGTCATGCCCAATTACCTCTCGCCGGGTGTGTACGTCGAGGAGGTGGAGTCGGGGTCTCGGCCGATCGAGGGAGTCGGGACCGCCGTCGCCGCCTTCGTGGGCCTCGCCGAGCGCGGGCCGCACGACGAACCGACGTTGGTCACCAACTGGGGGCAGTTCACCCAGACCTTCGGCGGCTTCCTGGAGGGCGGGTACCTGGCGCAAGCCGTCTTCGGCTACTTCCTCAACGGGGGCACCACCGCCTACGTCGTGCGCGTCGGTGCCAACAACGGCAACGGCAACGGCAACGGGTCCGCCCCGCCGCCCGCGCAGGCCGAGATCGGCAACTACCGGGTGAGCGCCAAGCAGCTGCCGGGCGGCCGCGCCGAGGAGATCACCGTCGAGGTCACCCACCCGACCGAGGAGGGCGCGCCGGAGGACCGGTTCACCATCCTGGTCAAGCAGGGCGGCAAGATCGTCGAGACGCACACCGCGACCACCAAGCGCGGCAAGGAGAACGTCGTCACGGTGGTCCGCGAGCGCTCGTCGCTGATCACCGTCGAGGAGGTCACCGGTGGCGCGCTGACCAAGCCGGACAAGGCGACGGTGGTGCTCGCCGCGCCGCCCGCCGCCCCGGACGCGCCCATCCGCGCCGACGACATCGTCGGCGACGTCGCCGACCGCACCGGCTTCGGCGGCCTGGAGATCATCGACGAGGTCACCATGGTGGCCGTGCCCGACCTGATGGGCCTCTACGAGCGCGACCTCATCGACCTCGACGGCGTCCGCGCCGTGCAGACCGCGATGATCGCGCACGCCGAGCTGATGGGCGACCGGATGGCGATCCTCGACGCCCCACCGGGACTGACCCCGCAGGGCGTCAAGCAGTGGCGCGACGAGGTCAACTACGACACCCGCTACGGCGCCCTCTACTACCCGTGGATCAAGGTCGCCGACCCCGCTGGCGACGGCACGGTGTTCGTCCCGCCCAGCGGTCACCTCTCCGGCGTGTGGGCCCGCAACGACGGCACCCGCGGCGTGCACAAGGCCCCGGCCAACGAGGTCGTGCGCGGCGTGCTGGCCCTGCAGAGCGGCGTCACCCAGGCCGAGCAGGCGCTGCTCAACCCGATCGGGGTGAACGTGCTGCGCTCGTTCACCGGCCGCGGCATCCGGGTCTGGGGCGCGCGCACCCTCTCCAGCGACACCGACTGGCGCTACCTCAACGTCCGGCGGCTGTTCAACTACCTCGAGGAGTCCATCCTCAACGGCACCCAGTGGGTGGTGTTCGAGCCCAACGACGAGGCGCTGTGGGCGCGGATCCGGCGCACCATCAGCTCGTTCCTGGTCAACGAGTGGCGCAAGGGCGCGCTGTTCGGCAACACCCCGGACGAGGCGTTCTACGTCAAGTGCGACCTGGAGACCAACCCCGCCGAGAGCATCGACGCCGGGCACGTGGTGTGCGAGATCGGGGTCGCCCCGGTCAAGCCCGCCGAGTTCGTGGTCTTCCGGCTCGCGCAACTGTCCGGCGGCACCAGCCTGGTCAACGAGTAACCCGAAGGGCGGCAGCACATGGCACTCCCCGATCTCGACACCTCGGTAGGGCACTCGTTCGGCCTCGAGGTCGACGGCATCCAGATCAAGGCCATCAACGAGGTCAGCGGCCTGAAGATGGAACAGGACGTGATCGAGCTCAAGCAGAACACCGCCGACGGCAAGTACGTCATCAAGAAGCTGCCCGGGCGGCCCAAGGCGGGCGAGGTCACCCTCACCCGCGGCCTCACCGGCGACACCAGCTTCGAGAAGTGGGTCAAGGACGCGCACTTCGGCAAGATGTCCGACGCGCGCAAGGGCGGGGCGATCATCGTCTACGACTACGAGGGGCAGGCGATCAAGCGCTACAAGCTGACCAACGCCTGGCCCAAGACGCTGGAGATCGGCTCGCTCAAGGCGGGCGACACCAGTGTGCTCACCGAGAAGCTCGTCATCACCTACGAGCAGATGGAAGTCGAGTAGCCGTGCGCCGATCGATGACCGGTGTGGTCTCGGCGGACCCGCCGCGGCGCGCCGAGCCGCGGCGGGAGCTGCGCACCGAGTTCGCCTTCGAGCTGCCCCGCGGGTACGTCGACGACGCCGGGGTGACCCACACGGCGGGCACGATGCGCCTGGCGACCGCCCGCGACGAGCTCGTCCCGCTGCGCGACGACCGGGTCCGGGAGAACCCCGCGTACCTGACCGTGGTGCTGCTGGCCAGGGTGGTGACCCGCCTCGGCGACGTGACCGACGTGCACGCCGGGGTCATCGAGAACCTGTTCGCCGCCGACCTCGCGTTCCTGCAGGACCTCTACCGCCGGGTCAACAGCGAGGGCCACACCAGGGCGGGGGTCCAGTGCCCGCAGTGCGGCCACGGCTTCGCCGTCGACGTCGCCGGTGGGCGCCTGGGGGAATCGTGACGTACGCGGCCGACCGGCTGCACGAGGAGGTCGCGTACGTCGCCTACCACTTCCACTGGCCGCTGGAGGACATCCTCGACCTGGAGCACCCCGACCGGCTGCGGTACGTGGCCGAGATAGCCCGCATCAACACCCGGATCTCCCAGGGACGGTGAGCGCATCCGATGTGGCCGTGGCGACGCAAGGCCGCGCCCGCCGCCACCCCGGTGGTGCGGGCGGACTGGCGCGCTCTACCCCCGATCCAGCGCCTGGTCCCCGAGCACCCGGTGGTGAACCCGGTGCAGCGCTTCAGCTCCGGGCTGACCGCCTGGCAGAACCCGTCCATGCTGCGCCCCTTGGCCCACCGCGTCGGTGACGCGGAACCGGGCGGCGTGGCGGACGTGGTGACCCCGGTCGACCTCCCGCTGGCCATGCCGCGCCGCGCCGACACGAAGCCGGTGTCGAGGTGGGCGGAGGAGCCGACGGTGTGGCTGCCGGTCGTGCCTGAGTCCGGTGTGGGCAGTAGGCGGGGTGCGGAGGCTCCGGTGCAGCGGGCGGTGGCGCCTGAGGGGCTGGCGCTGCCGGATCCGCCGGTCGTGGATGGTCCTGCTGTGCAGCGGGTCGCGGATGTGGAGGACACCGGGTCTTCGTCGGAGTCTGGTGCGCCACGGTCTGGTGACCTTGCTTTGCCGGTACCTCGCGTGGTGCCCGTTGTGCCCGAGGCGACGTGGTCGCGGTCTGGCAACTCCGACCCCCTCACGGTGAGTCGACTGTCCACTGGTGACTCATCGGGTCCGGTGGTTGATCACGGGGAAGGGATCTCGGTCGGCGGGGAGGCGCCGGTTGGGGCTGATCGACCAGTTGTGAGTCGCTTGGCCGAACAGGAGCACTCGACCGATCGACCGACGGCGAGCGCGGTTTCGGGGACCGGGGACTCGCCGGGCGGAGCCGATCGCCCCGTGGTGAGCCGGTTGTCGGCCGACCACCAGGACGGTGCCGTTCCTGTTGGTGCGGAGGGCCAGACCGCTGGCCCTGGCACGAGCGAGACCACGGCGCCCGCACACACCGGCGGCGACATCCCGGCGACCGGGTCCAGTGCGGTGGATCGTCCGATGGTGAGCCGGGTGGCGGCCGACCAGCCCACGGCAGGCGACGGAAGTAGGCCTTCGGACCATCTCGTCGTGAGTCGGGTGACCGCTGACCAGCCCGCGGCAGGCGGCTCCGCGAGAAGCGACCTTCCGACCGCCGCGCCCGACGCGGTGGACCACGTGGTGGTGAGTCGACTCGCGGCTGACCAGCCCTCGGTGGGCGATCGATCGAGTGGCGACCTCACGACTGGACCGTCGTTCGCTGGGGAAGCTCAGACTTCGGGGCCAGACACGGCCGACCGCCCGGTGGTGAGCCGGCTCGCGACCAACCAGCCCGCAGTGCAGGAGCGGTCGAGTAGCGGCCCCGCGGCTGCACCCGACGCGGCGGACAACCCAGTGGTGAGCCGGTTGGCGGCTGACCAGCCCACGGTGGGCGATCGGTCGACCAGTGGCCTGGTGAGTGGACCATCGACGGGCGGGGCGGGGCAGTCCCCGAGGTCTGGTGCGGGCGACCGTGGAACGGCCGGGTTCGAGGCGGCGGATCACCCTGTGGTGAGCCGAGTGGTGGCTGACCAGCCGACGGTGGGGGATCGGTTGAGTGGTGGCCTCACCAGTGGCCCATCGGCTGGCGGGGAGAGGCCCGGCGACCGTCCAGTGGTGAGTCGACTCCCGGCTGATCAGCCGACTGCGGAGGACCGGTCGAGTAGCGGTCTTGAGGATGGGGCCGACGCGGCTGGCCACCCCGTGGTGGGTCGGGTGACGGCCGATCAGCCCACGGTGGGCGGCCTCACGAGCGACCCTTCGGGTGGCGGGGAGGCCCAAGCCTCGGGGTTTGGTGCGGTCGTGAGCGATCAGTCCACAGTGGGGGATCGGTCGAGTGGCCCATCGGCAGGTGCTCACGGGCCCGGCGCGGTTGATCGTCCCGTGGTGAGTCGGCTCCCAGTTGAGCAGCCCACTGCGGGAGACCGGTCGAGTAGTGGTCTTGGAGCGCCGGCGAGTGGTGATGCCGGGCACCTCGTGGTGAGCCGGGTGTCCGCTGACCAGCCCACCGTGGGGGAGCGGTCAGGTGGGGACATCACTGCCGCTGGGGCTGGTGAGTCGTCCGGGGTCGGGGATTCGCCGACCGGTGGTCTGGCGGAGTCCGGCGCAGTGGACCGGCCAGTGGTGAGTCGGCTCGGGGCAGACCAGCCCACAGCGGGGGACGGCCCCTTGGCGGCTGATCGGCCCGTGGTGAGTCGGGTGGCCGACCACACCGCAGGCCCGGTGAGCGGGTCGGTTGCCGGGGACGCGGCGTCGAGTCAGCCGGTCGTGCCCAGG
This sequence comes from Actinokineospora globicatena, assembly GCF_024171945.1. Lineage (GTDB taxonomy): Bacteria > Actinomycetota > Actinomycetes > Mycobacteriales > Pseudonocardiaceae > Actinokineospora > Actinokineospora globicatena. The sequence continues at coordinate 16,928 of NZ_JAMTCR010000007.1, read as the reverse complement.
CCGGGGCTCGGGATGCCGATCCAGCGGCAGGTCGTCGAGCCTGACCGACCGGTTGCCGCGGTGCAGCGCAGGCTCGGGCTCGGCGCGCCCATCGACCCCGCCGGAATCCCCAGCCGCCACGCCCCGGTCCACGCCGAACCGGCGCAACCGCTCTTCGAGCACCACGAACCCACCGCGCAGACCGCGACCGAACCCAGCGCTCCCAGCGTCCACAACGGACCCCAGACCGAACTCCAGGTCGTCTCCCTCTCCCGGGCCGTCGACCCCACACCCCCCGCCACCGACGCGCCGACCCTCGGTGCCCTCCGCCTACTCCCGGTGGTCCCCAACGCGACCGCCCCCGGGGAGCACCCCGTCGTGCAGCGCGCGCCCGAGTCCTTACCGACGGCGGCGCCGCCCACACCGCGGCGGCCAGTCACCCTCGTCCCCGCCGTCCAACGCGTGGACGACCCACCACCACCGGACCCCGAGCCCGCCCCGACACCCGAGGCGGCTCCACCCCCGGTGACCCAGGTACCCGCCGCTCCCGCGGCGGTCTCCACGGCGGCGCCCGCGTCCGGGGCGCCGCCGGAGACCGTTCCGGAGGAGCTGGTGCGCAAGCTGTTCGACCCGCTGCTGCGCAGGCTCAAGACCGAGCTGCGGCTCGACCGCGAACGTCGCGGCCGGGTGACCGACCGGTGGCGCTGAGAGCGAGGGGGGCGAGATGACCAGCATCGAGGAGGCCGTCGCCGTCTGCTACGTCGTCAAGATCGACGACGAGAGCCTCGGCGCGTTCAGCAGCTGCGACGGGCTCGGCTGCGAGTTCGTCATGGAGCAGCGCGAGGAGGGCGGCAACAACGGCTTCGTCTGGCAGCTGCCCACCAGGATCAAGTACGGCAACGTGAAGTTCTCCCGGCCGGTCACCGCCGACAGCGCGAAGGTCACCGCCTGGATCGCCGGGATGGCCGGGGGGATCCGGCGCAAGACCGCCACCATCGAGGCCAGGACGCTGGCGGGCAAGGTGATCGCCCGCTGGTCGCTGGTCGACGTGGTGCCGGTGCGCTGGACCGGGCCGCAGCTGTCCGCCGACTCGCCGAAGGTGGCGACCGAGACGCTGGAGCTGGCCCACCACGGGTTCCTCGGTCGGGGGGCGTGATGAGCTCCCCGATCACCTTCGTCTCCGCCGGGTCGCCCGCCGCGTCCAGCTACGGCGCGGGCGCGCCGCCGAACCTGCAGCGCGCCAAGCTCTCCGTGCACAAGCCACCGCAGGCGGGCAGCACCGCCAAACCGGGCGCGTTCATGTACGACATCCCGTTCCAGTTCAACCCCAAGGAACTGTCGCTGTCGAAGAACGCCAAGTGGAAGCGCGACGAGCAGCGCAACGCCAAGAAGAGCGGCCCGCCGGAGTTCAAGGGCGCCGACCCGGTCAAGCTGGCCCTGGAGATGTTCCTCGACGCCACCGACACCATGGACGACAAGGTGGTCAAGACCGTCGAGAAGGTCTTCACCTGCTGCGTGGCCACCGAGGAGAGCAGGCAGAGCGGCAAGGGCTCGCCGCCGTGGGTGGTGTTCAAGTGGGGCGGGATGACCGGCTTCCCCGCCTACGTCGCCAGCGTCACCGCCAAGTACACCCTGTTCACCCCGGCCGGGGTCCCGGTGCGCGCGGTGTGCACGGTCAACCTGGAGGAGATCTCCGGCGAGCAGGGCGGCCAGAACCCCACCTCCGGCACCCGCGCGGTCCGCTCGACGCACACCCTCGTCGCGGGCGACACGCTGCAGTCGGTGGCGTTCACCGCCTACGGCGACCCGCGGTTCTGGCGCGACATCGCCGAGCTCAACGACATCGACGACCCGATGGTGCTGCGCCCCGGCACCCGGCTGCGGGTGCCCGCGCTGGAGGAGATCTCCCGTGGCCAATGAGAGCTTCGCCAACTCGCTGGTGGTGACCGTCGCGGGCCAGCCGCTGCCCGCCGACGTGAAGTCCATGCTGGCGGTGGCCTACGTGGACGACAGCAGGAACCTGCCGGACATGTTCGTGCTGCGCTTCCGCGACCCGGGCGGGGTCGCCTTGAGCAAGGCCGGGTTCAAGGTCGGCGCGGTGGTGGAGCTCAAGGTCCAGACCGCCGACCCCGGTGGCCCGCAGCCGCTGATGAGCGGCGAGGTCACCGCCGTGGGCCTGGAGATCGACCGCACCGGCACGTTCACCGAGGTCCGCGGCTACGACCACGCGCACCGGCTGTTCCGCGGCAGGCGGGTCGCGGTGTACCCGGACATGACGGTGGCCGACGTGGTCCGCAAGGTCACCACCCGGGCCGGGCTGCAGGCGGGCAAGATCGACGAGGTCAAGGGCTACGGCGGCGCCCCGCACACCCAGTTCGGCCAGGACAACGTCAGCGACTGGGACTTCCTGTCCCGGCTGGCCGACGCCGTCGGCGCGCAGATCGCCGTGGTGGACAAGAAACTCGACTTCCGGTTGCCGGAACAGCCCTCCGCCGCGCCGGACCAGTCGGCGAAGGCCGCCACCGACCCGCTCGTGCTGGAGGCGCACCGCAACCTGCTGTCGTTGCGGGCCGGGGTGACCGCGGCCGAGCAAGTGCCCAAAGTGGAGGTTCGCGGCTGGGACCCCCAAGCCAAGCAGGCCATCACCGCCACCGAGACCCCGAAGCACGCCGGTATCGAGGTCTCCGGCGCCGACCCGGTGAAGCTCGCCTCCGGGTTCGGCAGCCCGCCGCTGGTGGCCACCACCACCCAGCACACCCAGGCGGCGGCGACCGCGATGGCCAAGGGGTTGGCCGACGAGTACGGCAGCGCCTGCGTGGAACTCGACGGCGTCGCCAGGGGCAACCCGAAGCTGCGCGCGGGCGCCCAGGTCGCGCTGGCCAACGTCGGCGAACCGTTCGGGGGCAAGTACACGCTCACCAACACCCGCCACCTGTTCAGCGACGAGGTCGGCTACACCACCGAGTTCTCCGTCTCCGGCAGGCAGGAACGGTCCTTCTACGGTCTGGCCTCCGGTGGTCGCGGCGGCGCGGTCGGCCACGGGGGCGTCGTCACCGGGATCGTCAGCGACATCCGCGACCCGGCGAAGCTGGGACGGGTCAAGGTCACCTTCCCGTGGCTGGCCGACGACTACACCAGCGGCTGGGCGCGGATGACGCAGTGGGGCGCGGGCAAGGACCGCGGCGCGATGATGCTGCCCGAGGTCGGCGACGAGGTCGTCGTCGGCTTCGACCACGGCGACTTCGACGCGCCGTTCGTGCTCGGCTCCCTGCACAACGGCAAGGACACCGTGCCGAAGTTCACCAAACCGGTGCTGGACGAGGGCGCGGGCAAGGTCGCGGTCCGCGGGTTCGTCTCCCGCGAGGCGCACAAGCTGGAGTTCGTGGAGCAGGACGGCATCACCGTCGCGACCGGCGACGGCAAGTTCGTCATCAGGTTGGACAAGACCAAGCAGGTCATCGAGATCACCAGCGCCAAGGAGATCTCGGTGAAGGCCACCAACGGCATCACCGTCGACGCCGGGCAGGGTCCGCTGCAGCTCAACGGCCAGACGGTGAAGGTCAAGGCGACGGCCGAGTTCACCGCCGAGGGCGCCACGGTGGCGGTCAAGGGCCAGGGGCAGGCCGAGTTCAGCGCCAGCGGCGCGGTCACCGTCCGCGGCGGCATCGTGAAGATCAACTGAGGGTCGGCCACCGGAGTGGGTACGCGAGAACAGGAGTGCGAGATGCCACCAGCGGCGCGGATCGGTGATCCCACCGGGCATCCGGGCACCATCACCGGGCCCGGGGTGCCGACCGTGCTCGTGGGCGGCAAACCCGCGGCGGTGGTGGGGGACATGCACGCCTGCTCGTTCCCGCCGCCGCCACCGCACCCGCCGACCCCGATCGTGCCGCCGGGCTGCCCGACGGTGTTGATCGGCGGCAGGCCCGCGGCCCGCATGGGTGACATGTCCGGGTGCGGCGCGCCCATCGTCGTCGGGTGCCCGACTGTCCTGATCGGAGGGTGACGTGGAGTTCATCGGCAGGGGCCTGGCGTTCCCGGTGCGCACCGACGCCACCGGGTCGGTGGCGCTGGTCGGCGGGGACCGGGAGGTCGTGGAGAGCATCCGGTTGATCCTGGGCACCTCGCCGGGGGAGCGGCCGATGCGCCCGGAGTTCGGCTGCGCCATCCACGACCTGGTGTTCGCCCCGGCGGACGCGGCCACGGCTGGGCAGATCGCCTACGAGGTGCGGATCGCGTTGGAGCGCTGGGAGCCGCGCATCACCCTCGACGACGTGGTGGTCGGGTTCGACGCGGTCGACGAGGGCATGCTGCTCATCGACATCCGCTACACGCTGCGCGACCGCAACGACCCGCGCAACCTGGTGTTCCCGTTCTACGTCATCCCCACCCACGACCCGGTGCCGCAGCCGGGTGACCGGCCGGCCGAGGTCGACCAGCGCGCCATCGCCGCGCCCGCGCGGGAGGTCAGCTGATGGGCATCCCGATCCCGAACCTGGACGACCGCCGGTTCCAGGACCTCGTCGACGAGGCGAAGCGCCGGGTGCAGCAGCGCTGCCCGGAGTGGTCCGACCACAACGTCTCCGATCCCGGGGTGACCCTGATCGAGACGTTCGCGTTCATGGTCGACCAGTTGATCTACCGGGTGAACCGGATCCCGGAGCGGTCCTACCTGCGCTTCCTTGACCTGATCGGCGTGACCCTGTTCCCGCCCGCCGCCGCGCGGGTGCCCGCGACCTTCCGGCTCTCGGCGCCGCAGGAGAACCCGGTGTTCGTGCAGGCGGGCAGCCAGGTGGTGACGCAGCGGACCGAGGTGTCGGACCCGGTGGTGTTCACCCTGGAGAAGACCCTGGAGATCCGCCCGTGCGCGTGGAGCCGGTTGGCCACCTCCTCGGGGGACCGCCCGCCGGTGGACCGCACCGACGACGTCATCGACGACCGCAACCCGATGCTGTTCGGCACCACCCCGCAACCCGACGACACCGTCTACTTCGGACTGTCCGATGCGGTGCCCGGTGGGTTGCTGCTGCTGCGGATGGAGTGCCAGGTGGAGGGTGTCGGCATCGACCCGCGCGACCCGCCGCTGGCCTGGGAGGCCTGGGACGGCGACCGGTGGGCCGCCTGCGAGGTCGCCCACGACACCACCGGCGGGTTCAACACCGCTGGTGACGTGGAGCTGCACCTGCCCGAGACGCACACCGCCTCCGTGGTCGGCGTGCACCGCGCGGGCTGGATCCGGTGCCGCGCCACCGCCGCGGAGCCGGGGCAGCCGTTCTACCAGGCCTCGCCGACCCTGCGGGCGATCACCGCGGCCACCATCGGCGCCACCGGGGCGGCCGTGCACGCCGAGGTGGTGCGCGACGAGGTCGTCGGGGTGTCCGAGGGTGTGCCGGGGCAGCGCTTCCCGCTCGCCCGCCGCCCGGTCGTGGCCGGTGACCCGCTGCTGGTGGAGATCGGCACCGACCAGGGGTGGCAGGAGTGGACCGAGGTGGGCTCGTTCGCCGACTCCGGCCCGGACGACCGGCACTTCACCGTCGACCGGGTCGCGGGCGAGGTCGTGTTCGGCCCCGCCATCCGCCAGCCCGACGGCGCGTTCCGCTACTACGGCGCGGTTCCCGCGAAGGCGGCCGCGATCCGCGTCCCCCAGTACCGCACCGGCGGTGGTCGGGGCGGCAACGTGGCCAGGGGCATGCTGGCCGTGCTGCGCGACCCGGTGCCGTTCGTCAGCGGGGTCACCAACCACAAGCCCGCCAGCGGGGGCGTGGACGGCGAGAAGGTCGGTGACGCCGCCATCCGCGGTCCGCTGACGCTGCGCACGCTCGACCGCGCGGTCACCGCCCACGACTACGAGGAGCTCACCAGGGGCGCCTCCCCGCAGGTTTCCCGGGTCCGCTGCGCCCAGGACCCCAGCAGCTCCAACGGGGTCCGGGTCCTGGTCGTGCCCGGGATCCCCGACCGAGGGGAACTCGACTTCGGCGCGCTCAAGCTGCCCGACCGGATGCGCCAGGACATCGCGCGCGCCCTGGAGGCCAGGCGCTGCCTCGGCGCCAGGGTCGTCGTCGAACCGCCGTTCTACCAGGGCGTCACCGTGGTCGCCCAGTTGCGCGCCAGACCCAAGGTCGTCGCCGACACCCTCGCCGCCCGCGCCACCGAGGCGCTGCACGACTACCTCAACCCGGTCACCGGGGGCCCGGACGGCGAGGGCTGGCCCTTCGGCAGACCGGTGCAGGAGGGCGAGATGTTCGCGGTGCTGCAACAGCTCACCGGCGTGGAGATGGTGGAGAGCGTCCTGCTCTTCGCCGCCGACCCGGTCACCGGTGCCCGCGGCGACAACGTCAAGCGCATCGACATCCCACCCGACGCCCTGGTGTTCTCCTACCGGCACCAGGTCCGAGTCACGAGGAGTTGAGACGTGCGCACCGCGGCAGCGGACGTCCCGGTCCGCCACCCGATCGGCGACCGGCTGCCCGCCATCTACGCCGAGAACGACTTCACCCAGCGGTTCACCGCCGCCCTGGACGAGGTCATCGCGCCGCTGTTCGCGGTGCTGGACTCGTTCGCCGACTACCTGGACCCAGCGCTGGCCGCCCCGGACTTCCTGGACTGGCTGTGCACCTGGGTCGCGGTGGAGTCCGACGAGGCCTGGAGCGCCCAGCAGCGCCGCGACATGGTCGGCGCCGCCGTGGCCACCCACCGCAGGCGCGGGACCGCCCCGGGCATCGGCGGGCAGTTGGAGCTGTTGACCGGTGGCCAGGTGGAGATCACCGACAGCGGTGGCTGCGTCGTGCGCGCCGAGCACGGCGGTCCGCTGCCCGGCACCGACCTCGGTGAGGTCCGGGTGCTGGTCCGGGTCGCCGATCCGAGCGCGGTCGACGTCGCCGCGGTGCGGGCCGCGGTGACCGAGTCCGTCCCGGTGCACCTGCGGGTCACCGTCGAAGTCGTCGGCGGTCCGGCCGCCGAGCACACCCACGGGAGTGGTTCATGATCGTCTGCGCGAAGTGCGGGGAGCGCTCGGCGGGCACCACCCGGTTCTGCCCCGGCTGCGGCAGCTTCCTCGACTGGTCCGGCACCGACGCCGAGCAGCAGGCCCAGGCGGTTCCGGCCACCGAACCCGCGCGCCAGTCCGCGGCGGCGGGGACCACCACGACGGCCCCACCGGTCGGGCCGAGCGGGGTGGTGACGCCCGATCCGATCGGGCCCCAGCAGTCCGCCGAGCCGACGCCGCCGGTCACCCAGTTCGGCGCCCAGCAGCCCGCCGACGCCAGACCGCTGCGGGCCAAGGCCCAGGGCACCGAGCCGCGCGCGCTCGCCGAGGACGACGTCGTCTGCGTGGGGTGCCGCACGAGGAACCCGGTGACCCGCACGCTGTGCATGGGCTGCGGCCGTCCGCTCGACGAGCCGGAGGCCGTCAAGCCGCCGTGGTGGCAGTGGTGGCGCGGCCGGGACCGCGAACGCAAGCCGCGCAAACCCCGCCGCCGGGGCACCCTCGCGGCGATCGGCCGCTGGCTGCGCCGGGTGTTCCTGGCGTTCCTCGCGGTGCTCGCCGTGCTGTACGCGATCATCCCCGGGTTCCGCAGCGGGGTGAACCAGGAGGTCCTGGCGGGCCGCAAGTGGGTGGAGCGCCAGTTCAGCACCCAGCTGACCCCGGTGCGGCCGACCAAGGTGAGCGCTACCGCCGCCCTCCCCGGGCACGAGGCCGTGCTGGTCGCCGACAACGCCAAGAACACCTACTGGGCCGCGCCGACCGGGGCCACCCCGCCGGTGCTGGTGTTCACCTTCGCCCAGCCGGTCGACCTGCGCCGAGCCATCGTGCGCGTCGGCGACCCGGCGGCGTTCCAGGCCACCCACCGGCCCGCGAAGCTGCACCTCGTCTACTCCACCGGCAAGACCTTCGACGTGCCGCTCGCCGACACCCCCGACCCGCAGACGGTGGAGATCGGCGGCAGCGCCGGTGCCACCGAGGTCGAGATCCACGTCGTCGAGGTGCACCGGTCGCTGCAGGGCCTGGACGTGGCGATGTCCGAGATCGAACTGTTCGAGCAACGATGACGCGGCGGGGGGCCTGGCGATGCGGGGGATAGGGGCGCGGGCGGTGGCCAGGGCGGCCGCCGCGGCGCTGGTGGTGGGGGCGGTGGCGTTCGTCCCCGCGTCGGTGGCCGTGGCGCAGCAGCGCCCGACGACGGTGACGGTGTCGATCAGCGAACCGGCCGAGGGCGCGGTGGTGGGGCCGGGTCCGGTCACCGTGCGCGGCACGGCGGCGGTCGGCGACAGCTCGCTGCCGCCGGACACCGCGCTGGTCCTGGTGGTCGACATCTCCGGCAGCACGGCCTCGGGGTGCGCGACGGACACGATCCTGGGGTGCGAGATCACCGCGGGGACCGGGTTGCTGCACCAGGCCGCGCTGGAGGGGTCGGTCGGGTCCGTGGCCGTCGTCGCGTTCGCCACCACGGCGGGTGCGGCCGACCTGAGCCCACCGGAGGTGTACGACAACCCGTTCACCGAGTACGTCGCGCCCGGCACCGACGCGAACCACGACGGCGCACCGGACACCACGACCGTCCTGCTGTCGCTGGACAACGACGACAACGACGACAGCGACAACGACGGCGGGATCGGCCAGTTCACCCCGGTGGTGATCGACGTGGCCTACACGAACTTCCCGCAAGCGGTCACCGAGGCCAAACGGGTCGCCGCCGCCATGCCGCAGCGCAACAAGCTGATCGTGTTCATGTCCGACGGGCTCAACAACGGCGGCTCCGTGCAGGGGGCGCTCGAGCCGATCACCGACACCGTCGTCTTCCGCACCTTCGCCGTCGGCGCGGGCGCCTCGTGCGGAGAGACGGACAACCCGGAAACGCTGGCCTACATCGGGTACCAGACCCACGGCGGGTGCGACACGATCCTCGACCCGACCACGCTGCCCGACGTGCTGCCCGGCGTGGTCAGGTCGTCGCTGGACGGGGTGTTCCTGACCGTCGACGGCGGACCGGAACAGCGGATCGACGTCGACGGCCTGCCGCACAGCGGTCCCTACAGCACCCCCTACGAGGCGACGGTGAACAACCTCGCCCCCGGCGCCCACCGGCTCTGCGTCATCGCGCGCGGCAAGGACCTCTACGGCAACGGGACCGCGACCCAGTGCCGGTCGATCACCGTCAACCGCCCGCCCGTGGTCGACCCCGGTGGGCCCTACGAGGGGCTGGAGGACACCGAGGTCCCCATCGCCGGGACGTTCACCGACCAGGACGGGCCCCGGCAGGAGACCACGTGGTCCATCTCGCCCGCGCCCGGCACCGACGACGAGGCCGAGTGCGGGTTCGCCGACCCGGAAGACCTGACCACGACCGTCCACTGTGACCGGTACGGCACCTACGTGCTCACCCTCGACGGCACGGACGGCATCAGCGACGCGGAACCGTCGAGCACGACGCTGGTGCTGCGCAACGCCGGGCCGGAGGTCGACGCGGGCGGCCCGTACACCGGTCAGGAGGACACGGCCATCGCCCTGCTCGGCACGGTCGAGGACCCGGACAGCCCCGAGCTGGACATCACCTGGTCGCTCGAACCGCCGACCGACACCTCACCGGAACCGCCGTGCACCTTCACGGCGGTCGACCAACTGTCCACATCGGTCACTTGCGCGGAGTCGGGCACCTACACGCTGGTGCTCACGGTCGATGACGGGGTCAACCCGCCGGTGAGCGACCGCGCGCGACTGACCGTCACGAAGGCGCCGGTGCCGCAGGGGGCGCTGTCGGTCGGGCTGACCGCCGACCCGGTACCCGGCTACGTCGGCGGGCTGCCGGTCACCGTGACCTACACCGTGCGCAACGGCGGCCCGGTGCCGATGGCGGGCGTCCAGCTGACCGCTCCCGCACCGGCCGGTCTCGCCGCGGGCACCCCGGCCGGGTGTCCGGTGGTGTGTGCGCTCGGCACCCTCGCGCCGGGGCAGGTGGTGCAGGTGCAGGCCGCTTACGTTGCCGCCGCCGCCATCGACGTACCGGTGACGGCGACGGTCACCACGACCGGACCGGACATCGACCCAGCGGACAACACCGCCACCGGACGGGTCGTCGTCCGGCAACCGGTGCTGCGGGTCGACCCGTCGGCGGGACCGCAGGGCGCGGTGACCAACGCGCTCGGCACCGACTTCCCACCGGGCGCGACCGTCCGGTTGAGCTGGGACACCGGGATCTCCGAGACCCCCGGCGTGGTCGCGGTGCGCCCGGACGGCACGTTCACCGCCCAGGTCCTGGTGTTCCACAAGGACGTCCTCGGCCCGCGCCTGCTCGCCGCCGACCCGGTGACCGGCGCGCCGTTCGGCCGGGTCGCCACCGCCCAGTACACCGTCATGATCCGCTCCCTCAAACCGGTCGCGTTCGTGCTGCGCGGGGATCCCCGCACGTTCGTCCTGCGCTGACCAGTCCCCGATCCCAGCAGCAAGGAAGGAGCCCGGCCATGGGTGCCTCCGCCACGATGTCCACCCCGACCCTCGCGGTCCAGGCGGGTGCCACGGTCACCACCACGGTGGTGATCCGCAACGCCGGTGCCGTCGTCGACCACTTCACCGTCGACGTGATCGGCCCGCCCGCGCCGTGGGCCACCGTCACCCCCGACGCGGTCAACCTGCTGCCCGACGAGTCGACCACCGTCACGGTCAGCTTCACCCCCCCGCGCACCGCCGAGGTCACCGCGGGCGTGGTGCCCTTCGGCGTGCGGGTGTTCGCCCAGGAGGACCCCGAGGGCTCGGTGATGACCGAGGGCCAGCTCGAGGTCGGCGCGTTCGGGGAGATCACCGCCGAGGTCGTGCCGACCAAGGTGGAGGGTGCCTCGGGCGCCACCTTCGAGGTCGCGGTGGACAACCGGGGCAACCAGAGCACCCCGGTCGTGCTCACCGCGGTCGACCAGGAGGCCGACCTGTCCTTCGCCTTCCGGCACACCGAGGTGACCCTCGAGCCCGGCACCACCGCGTACGTGCGGCTGCGGGTCAAGCCACCGCGCCGGTTCCTGCGCGGCCAGCCGGTGCGGCGCCCGTTCACGGTGACCGTGACCCCGGTGGGGGGAACGCCGGTCACCGCCGACGGGACGTTCGTGCAGCGGCAGCTGCTGCCGAAGTGGGTGATCCCGGCGCTGGCCGTGCTGCTGGCGTTCCTGCTCGCGATCATCGCGTTGTGGTTCACCGTGTTCAAGCCCGCGGTCCGCTCGGCGGCCTCGGACGCGGCGGCCAAGCAGGCGGCGGAGGTCAAGCAGGTCGCCCAAGCGGCCCAACAGGACGCGGGCGCGGCCAAGCAGCAGGCGGGCGAGGCCAAGACCGGCTCCGACCGCGCCCTGCGCGCCCAGGGCGTCGACCCCGCGCAACCCCCAGCCTCCGACCCGGTCGCCGCGCCCAAGACGCCGCCCCCGCCACCGGCCCCCGCCGTCACCCCGTTCGACCGCCGCATCGCCGCCGACGCCCCCATCGACGCCGACGTCCGCCGCTTCCGCGAGGTCGACTTCGTGGTCCCGGACAACAAGACCCTCCAGGTGACCGACCTCATCCTGCAGAACCCCCGCGCCGACGTCGGCACCATGCGCGTCATCCGCCGCACCGCAGACGGCCGCACCCTGATGTTCGAGTTCGGCCTCGGCAACTTCCGCGACCTCGACCACCACTGGGTCCAACCCCTCACCTACACCGAGGGCGAGTCCATCATCCTCGCCGTCAGCTGCCAGAACCCCCCGGAGAAGGGCAACTGCACCCCCGCCATCGCCCTCTCCGGCCGCATGGAGGGCTGACCACTCCAGCGCCACAACGAAAGCCGTTGATTTGACAAGAGCACCGCCTCCAGAGGGGGGCGGTGCTCTTGTTCGGGCCAGGTGGCTAGATGAGGCCCTCGCGGAGAGCGAAGGCGACGGCGTGGGCTCGGTTGCGGAGTTGGAAGCGGCTGGTGATGTCGTGCAGGATGCCCTTCACCGTGCGCTGGGAGTAGCAGAGCTGTTCGGCGATCTCGCGGGTCTCCATGCCCTCGGCGACCATGCGCAGGACCTCGGCCTCCCTGGCGGAGACGCCCGCGAGGTCCCAGCCGCGGGGGTTGAGGACCTGGCGCTGCAGGCGGGAGACGCGGTCGAGCAGGCGGGCCAGCAGGTCGGGGGGCAGGGTGCCGTCACCGGCCGAGGTGGCCTCGATGAGGCGCACCAGGGTTTCCGGGGTGGCCTCGGCGCGGCGGATGACGGCGGCGACGCCGATACCGACGGCCTCGAGCAGTTGGGAGTTGTCGATCTCGCCAGCCACCAGCACGACCCGGCGGCGGCCCTGCACCTGCAACCGGCGGAACAGCGCCTGGGTCGGCTTGTCCCACGTCTCGGCCACCACCAGGGCGACCGAGCGGTCGGTGGCGTCGGCGACCGGCAGGCCCTCCTCCGCGGTCAGCCGGATCTCCGGGCGGGCGCGCAGCGCGGCGTCCACCCCCGCCCTGGTGATGACATCCATCGCGTGCAGCACGACCGGGATCGGGTCGGTGATCATCGCGTCGATCTCCCCCCTGGGATGTGTCCGATAGCACATATCCTCCCGCTCGGCCGGATGGCCGAGAAGGGACCGGCTGTCCCCATTGGTCCCGATCGCCGGGTGCCGGTCCCACGCCGGTCCCACGGGCGGCAGGGACAGCCGGGCGGTCACCGCGGCGCTTCCCCGATGGCCGGTCGAGCGGTCCTCACCGCAGCCCCGCCGCGTGGCCCTTGCGGATGGCCTCGGCGCGGTCGAGCACGTCGAGCTTGCGGAAGATCCGGGTGATGTGGTTGCGCACCGTCTTCGGGCTCACCACCAGGTGCCTGGCGATCACCGCGTTGCCCTCGCCGCGCACGATCATCGTCAGCACCTCGCGCTCGCGCGCGGTCAGCCCGGACAGGTTGCCGGTCGGCGCGGGCGTGGTGGCCACCAGCGCCCGCACCCGCTGCGCCACCGGGCCGCCGAAGATCAGGTCCCCGTCGGCGACGGCGTGGATGGCGCGCACGATCTCGTCCTGGCCCGCGGTCTTGAGCAGGTACCCGCCCGCCCCGGCCCGGATCGCGGCGAACACCGCCTCGCCGCCGTCGTCCATGGTGAGCACCAGGACCGCGGTGCCCGGGTGCGCGCGGGTGATCCGCTCCGTCGCGGCCACCCCGTCCACATCGGGCATGTGCAGGTCCATCACCACCACGTCCGGGCGCAGCGTCGCGGCCAGCGCCACCGCCGCCTGCCCCCGGTCCGCCTCGCCGACGACCTCCATGCCCGCCACGGTCTGCAGCAGCGCGCCGAGGCCGAGCCGGAAGGTGGCGTGGTCGTCGACGATGAGCACCCGGCGCGACCGCACGGCGGCTCAGCCCGTGCCGAGCGGGAAGGTCGCCAGCACCCGGGTGCCCACCGGAACGCCCGGCTCGATCGACCACTGGCCACCCAGTTCGGTGACCCTGGTGCGCATCGACCGCAACCCCACCCCGCACCACGGGTCCGCGTCGCGCCAGGGCACCCCGATGCCGTCGTCGACCACTTCCACGTTCAGCTCCCCGTCGCGCTCGTCATCGGTCCGGATGAGCACGACGCAGGTGCGCGCGCGGGAGTGGCGGGCCATGTTGCTCAACGCCTCGCACACCACGCGGTAGGTGGCCACCTGCACCGGCAGCGTCAGCACGGTCATGTTCCCGCGCGCCTGCACGTCGATGCTCAGGGGTGTGCCGGAGCCGGACACGTGACCGCTCAACGCGAGCGCGTGCCTGCGGATCGCCTCGACCAGACCGACCTGGTCGAGCACGTTCGGGGTCCCGCCGTCGGTGAGCCTGCGCAGGTCGCAGATCGCCCCGTGCAGCTCGTCCTCCAGCTGCGCGAGCAGCCGGGCGGCCGACTCGGCGTCGCGGCCGACCAGGTTGCGCGCCGCCCGCAGGCCGAACGCCATCCCGGTGAGCGCGGGCCCGATCGCGTCGTGCAGCTCCCGCAGCAGCCGCGCGCCGTCGGGGCCGGCGTCCCCGGTCACCGCAGAAACCGTCTTGTTGCGACGCATGTCCCCTCCGCAACACCCTTATCGGTGACCATAGGGGCTGCGTTTCCGCAACGGGCCCACCTCGCCATCGCATAGCCCGTTCGTAGCAGCGGATCGCACCCGGCCGGGGAACAAGCGCACGTTCCGCTCACGACACCGATCGGGATAGGGCCACTCGGGGGGCGATCGCGCTCCACTCCGTGCCGCCGCTCCAGCCGGATTCCGTTGCGGCAAGGGCAATCCGGATTGCCCGAACGGGTGAACGCACGGCCGTTGCCCGCGTCCGCCCGCACCGCCACGCTCGTGCCGAGGCCCCGCCCGCGCGGCGCCGACACGGCTGACGACGGTGGGGGAGGGCAGGGGGCAGATGCGCGAGCACGAGCACGACCACGAGGCCGAGCACCGCCCGGCTGGGGACCGGGGCCACGACGGCGAGGACCACGCCCTGCTCGGGAAGGCCGCCGCGGCGGGCCGCCCCGACGTGCTCGGCGCGCCGGGACTGCTGGGCCTGCAACGCGCGGTCGGCAACGCGGGCGTCGGCGCCCTGGTGGAGGAGGAGCGCTCACCGGTGCACTCGGTGGTCGGCTCCGGCGGCAGCCCGCTGGCGGCCGAGACCCGCGCCGAGATGGAGGGCCGCTTCGGCGGCCAGGACTTCTCCGACGTGCGGGTGCACACCGGCGGCGCGGCGACCGAGTCCGCCAAGTCCGTGCACGCCCAGGCCTACACCGTCGGATCCGACATCGTGTTCTCCGACAACCACTACGACCCCGGCTCCAGCCAGGGCAAGCACATGCTGGCGCACGAGCTGACCCACGTGGTGCAACAGCGCTCCGGCCCGGTCGACGGCACCGACACCGGCGGCGGCGTCAAGGTCAGCGACCCGTCCGACCGCTTCGAGCGCGAGGCCGTCGCCAACGCCGACCGCGTCATGTCCACACCGGGCCATGACGCCCCCGTCCAACGCCACGCCGACTCCGCGCACGAAGACCACTCCGGGCACGACCACTCCGGCCACGATCACTCCGGGCACGACCAAGCCGACAGCGCACCGGTGCCCGACGCCGCGGTGCAGCGGGCCGAGGAGCCCGCGCCGGAACAGGAAGAGGAGGAAGAGGCGCCCGCCGCGCAGACCTTCGTCCAGCGCCAGGAGAGCGGCGAGGACTTCGCCGAGGAGGAGTGATCGGGCGTGCGGACGCCCGCGGCGAGGGGTGACCCGGAGACCCGTCGCGCCGCCCACCCGGTGGAGCGCGCGGAGGAACCGCGCGCCCGGCCGCTCCCGGTGTCGCGGATGTCCGCCGCGCACGTCCGCCGGTTGCAGCGGTCGGTCGGCAACCGCGCCGCGACCAAGGCGCTCGCCCGACCTGCCGTCCAGCGGCTGGAGTCTCCGCCTGGGACTGTCGCACGTCCGACCGCCGAGTCCGATCCGCGGTTCGCCTCGGTCGAGGCCGATGTTCGTGGGAAGCAGAAACAGGTAGCCGCGCACCCGCCCGCGTCGTCGGAGGCCGCCGCGTCGCAGGCCGCCGCCGTCCCGCCGCAGGACGACAAGCTCGCGCAGGGCAAGGCCGCGAACGCCGAGAAGATGAACGCCGCCAAGCCCGGCGAGTTCGACAAGGCCGGGTTCGTGCGCGCGGTCGAGCAGGCGATCGCCGCGCAGGCGCCGAAGAACCTCGCCGAGGCCGACGACTTCGGCGGGTCCGGCAAGGCCGACGCGGTCAAGGGCCAGGTCCAGGGACAGGTCGGCGCGGGCAAGCAGGCCAGCGCGGGCGCGATCGAGTCGGCGACCAAGGCGCCACCCGACACCGGCGCCGCCGTCGACAAGCCCGTCACCCCGCTCGCCCCGGACCGACCGCCCGGTGCGCCCCCGGCCCCGGACGCGGCGAAGGCGGTGCCGGAGAAGGCTCCCGCGTCGGCGACGGACTTCTCGGCCGGACCCCGGCAGGTCGACGGCGAGATGGCCGCCGCGGAGGTCACCGAGGAGCAGTTGGCGAAGTCCAACGAACCCGAGTTCACCGGCGCCCTGCAGGAGAAGAAGGAGACCGAGCAACACGCCGCCACCGCGCCGGGGAAGGTGCGCGGCGCGGAAGCGGAAACCCTGGCAGACGCGAAGTCGGCCGCTGCGGGCACCGGCGCCGCGGCGATGGCCGGCCTGGCGAACACACGCGCGGCCACCGGCGGCAAGGTCGCCGCCGAGAAGCAAGGCACCAAGGGCAAGGACGAGGCCCGGCGCGCGCAGGTGACCGCGACCTTGCAGAAGGTGTTCGACGCGACCAAGACCGACGTCGAGGCGATCCTGTCCGGTCTGGACAAGAAGGTCGACGACGCATTCACGGCGGGGGAGAAGGCGGCCAGGGACGCGTTCACCGCCGAGCACAAACAGCGGATGGACGCCTACAAGGACAAGCGGTACTCCGGCGTCACCGGGAAGCTCAAGTGGGTCAAGGACAAGTTCGCCGGTCTGCCCGAGGAAGCGAACCAGATCTTCGTCGCCGCGCGCCAGGGCTATGTGACCCGGATGCGCGGCGTGATCTCCACGGTCGCCGACGTCATCGGCGCGGAGCTGACCCGGGCCAAGACCCGCATCGCGACCGGTCGCGATCAGTTGCAGGCCGAGGTCCGCAAGCTTCCCGCTGATCTCCAAGCGATGGGCAAGCAGGCGGCGGGGGAGTTCGCGGGCAGGTTCGACGAGTTGACCGAGTCGGTCGACGCCAAGGGATCCGAGCTCGTCCAGACGCTGGCGACCAAGTACAACCAGGCGCTCAAGGCCGTCGACGCGGAGATCGACGCGGAGAAGGAGAAGAACAAGGGCCTGGTGGCCAAGGCGATCGGCGCGATCAAGGGCGTCATCGACACCATCATGCAGTTGAAGGACCTGCTGCTGGGCATCCTGGCCAAGGCCGCCGCCGCGGTCATGGGCATCCTGCGCGACCCCATCGGGTTCCTCGGCAACCTGGTGTC
>NZ_JAMTCR010000006.1 GCF_024171945.1 Actinokineospora globicatena | reverse complement strand
GGGTTCAATCATTCAAGCTCTACTGGCTTAAATCGGCACACTGTTGAGTTCTCAAACAACACACGCACATCCGATTCAACCGCCACCATGGGCGACCTCATCCGAGGCTGGTTACCGCTGAAGTTCTTGTGTCTGGCTCCGTTCCGGTTTTCCCGGCCCGTTCCGCCTGACAGGAAGAAAGTTACACGGCCACCAACGCGGGATCAAATCGGGGGTCCTCCAAGCCGTCTGGCACACCGGAAACCGTTGCGCAGCAACGCATCCAGCACGGTCGCGAGCCCCGCACCGCACGAGCCGCCGTCGCGGCCCGAAACCACCCCGGAGAGCCCGTTTCCGCTGATCACGATAGCCGCGCGGACACCCTGCGTTCACTTACGGAGGTTCCCCGGGGTGGGAAAGTCAAACCTTGTGATCGCGGTCACTATTCGACTGGTTCGCCGGGGACACCGAGTACCCATGGTCATCGGGACGCCACGAGTGGGCGTCCCGATGTGCAGTCGCGGCAGGTTCGACGTCGTCGCCGTCCCTTCGGCGTCGCCGACCGCGTGGCAACCACCCGGGTTCGACCCGTCCCGGCGGGTCGCACAACACCAGGAGCACACCCATGCAACGACGAACACTCGCGTTGATCGCGGCGAACGCCTTCCTCGGCGCCGCTGTCGTGGTCGGGGCGGCAGGCCCGGCGACGGCGGCCCCCCAGGCCACCGCGCTGGTCACCACCCTGACCTACAGCGACAGCGGGGCGAGCCAGTACGCCACCGAGATCGCCGAGGCGGCACGCATCTGGAACGCGGCCGCGCCGAACGTCAAGATCGTGAAGGCCACCTCGGGCCAGCGGGTCAACATCCGCATCGTGTCCGACCCGGGCTGGCCGCGGGCCACCCTCGGACCGGTCCGCTCCACCGGATCGGCGCAGGTCTGGTTCGGCAAGCAGGCCGTCGACCAGGGCTACAACAAGACCCGCATCATCACCCACGAGCTCGGCCACAACCTCGGTCTGCCCGACAACCGGACCGGGCTGTGCTCGGACCTGATGTCGGGCAGCTCCGCCCCGGTCAGCTGCGCGAACTCGCAGCCGAGCGCGGCCGAGCGGGCGCGGGTGCAGCGCAACTACGCGACCGGCATCGCGGCCAACCAGCAGCCGCTGACCGTCGTCATCCACGACGGCGCCTGATCGACCCGACGGCGGTCGTCCCCACCGGGGGCGGCCGCCGTCGCCATTCCCGGGTGAACCGGAGCGGCGCGCGGCCCGTGTGGGTCGCATACCGCCGACCCCGGGAGACACCCGATGCGCAAGCTGATCCTCACCGTGTCCGCCGCCGCTCTCGTCGCAGGCCTCGCCGCGTGCGGCCAGGAGCAGGCCGTGCCAGGCGCGCCGCAGACCACCCCGCTGTCCACTGTGGACGTCGAGCCGAGGGCGGCCGCCGTGGCCCTCACCGCGGGCATCACGACCGCCGAGTCCGCCGAGGTGGGGACGTTCGTGACCGATGGCGACGGTCGTTCGCTCTACCGGTTCGACAAGGACTCCGCGAAGCCGCCGACCACGGCGTGCGCCGGTGAGTGCGCCACCGCGTGGCCGCCGGTGATGGTGGAGGACCCGGCCGCCCTGCGGACCACGGGCGTGGACCCCGCGCTGCTCGGCACGCTCGAGCGGCCCGAGGGCGGCAGGCAGTTGACCATCGCGGGCTGGCCCGCCTACCGCTTCGCCAAGGACGTGGCCGCCGGGGACCTCAAGGGCCAGGGCGCGGGCGGCACCTGGTTCGCGTTCCTGCCCGACGGCAAGAAGGCCGCGGCGAAGACCGCCGAGTCAGCCAAGACGGTGCCGCTGACGGTGATGAAGGTCGGCGCGCTGGGGCAGATCGTCACCGACCAGGCGGGCATGACCCTGTACCGGTTCGACAAGGACACCGCGAACCCGTCGAGCACCACCTGCGTCGGCGACTGCGCGGTCAAGTGGCCGCCGGTCCTGCTGCCCGACGGCGCGGCGGTGGCCGGGCTCGACCAGGCGGTCGTCGGGTCGGTGACCCGCCCGGACGGGTCCAAGCAGGTCACGGTGGGCGGCTGGCCGGTGTACCGGTTCTCCGGCGACAAGGTCCCGTGTGACACCAACGGCCAGGGCGTCGGCGGTACCTGGTTCGCCCTGGACGCCACCGGCGCGAAGGTCAAGTAGTAGCGAGTGGGGTGGGGAGGCGACCGGGGGTCGCCTCCCCACCGCGCGTCAGGCCTTGGCGACCAGGGTGAGCACGTCGTAGCGGGCGGCCGAGGTGCCGTCCTGCTTGGTGACGTCGGCGTCCCAGCGGACCTCGCCGTACTCGGCGTTCTCCCGGGGGGTGATCTGCTTGGCGGTCAGCGTCACCGTCAGCTCGTCACCCGGGAACACCGGTGTCGTGAAGCGCAGGTTCTCCAGGCCGTAGTTGGCCAGCACCGGTCCCGGTTCCGGCGAGACGAACAGGCCCGCGGCGAACGAGACGATCAGGTAGCCGTGGGCCACGATGCCGCCGAAGAACTCGTTGGCCGCGGCCGCCTCCGGGTTGGTGTGGGCGTAGAAGGTGTCGCCGGTGAACTCGGCAAAGTGGTCGATGTCGGCCTGGGTGACCGTGCGCGGCCCCGCCGTCACGCTGTCGCCGACGCGCAGGTCGGCGAGCGTCTTGCGGAACGGGTGCACCTCGTCCTGGCGCACCGGGGCACCCGGCACCCACTCCCCCGTGATCGCCGCGAGCACCCGCGGGCTGGCCTGGATGGCGGTGCGCTGCAGGTGGTGCAGGACGCCGCGGATGCCGCCCATCTCCTCGCCGCCGCCGGCGCGACCGGGGCCGCCGTGGATGAGGGCGGGCAGCGGGGAGCCGTGGCCGGTGGACTCCTTGGCGTTGTCGGTGTCGAGCACGAGCAACCGGCCGTGCCAGGGTGCGACGCCCAAGGCGACAGCGGCGGCGAAGTCAGCGTCACCGGTGACGATGGACCCGACAAGGCTGCCTTGCCCGCGCGCGGCTAGAGCGACGACCTCGTCGACACCGTCGTAGGGCAGCAGCGTGCTGACCGGCCCGAACGCCTCCACCTCGTGTGGCTCGGCGCGGCCTGTGTCGTCGGCGCGCAGCAGCAGCGGGGACAGGAACGCGCCGCGCTCGGGGTCGGCGTCGAGGGTGTCGACCTTGTCGAGCGAGCCGTAGACGACCTTGCCCGCGTCGGCGAGCGCGCGGACCGAACGGCGGACCTCCTCGCGCTGGTCGAGGCTGGCCAGGGCGCCCATCCGGACGTCGGGGTTGGCCGGGTTGCCGACGGTGACCTTGGCCAGGCGCGCGGTGACGGCGTCGGTGACCGCGTCGATCAGGCCGGTCGGCACGAAGGCGCGGCGGATGGCGGTGCACTTCTGGCCCGCCTTGACCGTCATCTCCGCGACCAGCTGCTTGACGAACAGGTCGAACTCGGGGGTGCCGTCGGTGGCGTCGGGGCCGAGGACCGAGCAGTTGAGCGAGTCGGCCTCGGCGGTGAAGCGGACCGAGTTGGCGATCACGACCGGGTGGCCGCGCAGCTTGCGCGCGGTGCCCGCGGAGCCGGTGAAGCCGACCAGGTCCTGCGGGGTGAGGTGGTCGAGCAGGTCGCCCGCGCCGCCGCTGACCAGCTGCAGGCTGCCCTCGGGCAGCGCGCCGGAGGCGAGCATCAGCTCGACCAGCCTGGCGGTGACGTAGGCGGTCTGGCTGGCGGGCTTGATCAGGCTGGGGACACCGGCGAGGAACGCCGGGGCGAACTTCTCCAGCGGTCCCCAGACCGGGAAGTTGAACGCGTTGATCTGCACGGCGACCCCGTGCAGCGGCGCGGCGATGTGGCGGCCGACGAAGGTGCCCTCGCGGCTGAGCCGTTCGACCGGCCCCTCGGCGAGGACCTTGGCGTTGGGCAGTTCGCGGCGGCCCTTGCCGCTGTAGGTGAACAGCACGCCGATGCCGCCGTCGATGTCGACGAGCGAGTCGCGCTGGGTGGCGCCGGTGCGGGTGGACAGGGCGTAGAGCTCGTCCTTGTGCTCGGTGAGGTGGGTGGCGATGACCTTGAGCAGGGCGGCGCGCTGGTGGAAGGTCAGCTCGCGCAGCGCCGGTCCGCCGACGCGGCGGCCGTGGTCGAGGGCGGCGCCCATGTCCACCCCGGCGGAGGAGATCCTGGCGACCTCGTCGCCGGTGACCGCGTCGAGCAGTGGTGCCCCGTCCTCGGCTGGCGTGTGCCACCGGCCGGATACGTAGCTGCGCAGCAGCGCCATCGCCGTCGACCTCCTGAGTCGATCACGGGCGCCGCCTCGTCGCCGCGCCCCGCGCGCCCGATGCTAGTGGCGGGGGCGCCCGCCCGGCCGGGTCCCAGCGCGCCGAACGTGGAAAGCGATTCAACGCAATCCGTGGCTGGTCGTTACCAATTGCCAATTCGGTGAATGTGAACGTGGTGGGAACATCCGACCCTTGCGATTAGCTCGATTTGGGTGAAAAGGTGAGTTCTCGACAGCGCGACTGGCCGGATACGGTCAGTTCCAGGCATAGCTGACCTGGGCTTACGCTCCCGCGTCCCGCGGTGCGGCGCTGTCTTGTCCGCACGGGGCCGACTGTGTGGACACATTCCCGATTCACCCCTGCCGCGGCTCCGGCCGCAGAATCGAGAAACGCATGAAGAAGACCAAGCTCGCCGTGGCGATCGCCGGTGCGGCACTGGCCGTGCTGGCCGCCGCGCCCACCTCGTCCGCGGCGCCGAGCGCCCCGGCCGGTGACCCGGTCCTGACCCCCGCCATCATCGGCGGCGGTACCGCGAGCAACGCCCCGTGGGCGGCGCGGCTGTTCTCCAACGGCCAGCAGTCCTGCTCGGCGACCATCATCGCCCCGCAGTACATCCTGACCGCCAAGCACTGCGTGGCCAGCGGCACGATCAGCTTCCGCGTCGGCAGCCTGGACCAGACGACCGGTGGCACCACCGCCAACGCCTCGCAGATCTACCGGCACTCCGCCTCGGACCTGGCCATCGCGCGCCTGGACCGCAGCGTGTCGGCGACCTACGCGCCGCTGGGCACCACCGCCGACGCCCGCGTCGGCCAGCAGGTCCAGGTCTACGGCTGGGGCGCCACCTGCACCGGCCAGCCCGAGATCAACTGCCAGTCGCGCTACCTCAAGGTCGCGACCGTCCAGGTGACCTCGACCAACGCCCGCGACGCCTACAACGGTGTCGCGGTGCAGGCCCGCCGGGTCAACGGCATCACCGCCGGTGGCGACTCCGGTGGCCCGATGTTCGGCAACGGCCGCCAGATCGGTGTCGCGTCGACCAGCGACCGGCAGAGCATCACCAACTACACCTCGGTGGGCTCCTACCGCAGCTGGATCCAGAGCATCGCGGGCGTCTGATCCCAGACCCCGCTGAACGGGGCCGCGACCACTGGTCGCGGCCCCGTTCGCTCGTTCACGGGCAGGTGTTGAGCATCCGGGTCAGCTCGGCGAGCTCGACGTCGTCGACGGAGAGCTGGTACTTGGTCTTCACCGCGACGTAGCCGGTGGCGTAGTCGCACCAGTACTCGCGCATCGGGCGCCACTTGCCGGGGTCGCTGTCGCTCTTCTGCTGGTTGGAGCGCGCGGACACCGCGACCAGGTTGACCGGGTCGTTGTAGTAGGCCTTGCGCTGCTCGCCGGTCCAGTCGCGGGCGCCGGAGCGGGCGGCCTCGGCCAGCGGCACGATGTGGTCGATCTGCAGATCGGCTGGGTCCTTGGTGGTGACCCCGTCGTAGCGGCTGGTCCAGCAGAAGGCCCTGGGGCAGGTCGACTTGCACCTGCCGTCCACGGCCTCGCCGTCACCGTCGCGCACCAGGATCTGCTCGCGGGTGCTGCAGCTGTTGGACCGGTCGGTGACCCACTCGCCCCACTCGTCGCGGTTGTAGTGCGCGCCGGTGTCTTCGGGTCGGGGTTGGCCCAACGCGGCGAGTTGGGCCTGGTGGTCGCCCGCCGCGCCGGGGGCCGGTGCGGGGACCGAGGTACCGCCGGTGCCGAGCGCGTTGGGGTCGCAGCCGGTCAGCACGAGGGTGGCGAGCACGGCCAGGGTGGGGACAACGGAACGCATGATCACTCCCGAGATGCAGGATTGACTGCATACATTCCATTGATCATCTCCCGATCCCGGGAGGCGCGCCGAACAGAGTTGCGTGTTAGCGGGCACACGAACGAAGGCCCCATCGGCCGCTGTATCACTCTCCCCCGCCACCCACCCCCACATCCCCGCCCGGCATCGTCCCCCAGTTGGCACCGCGACTACCCCGGCAACAGGCGAAGGCCCCGTCGGCCGCAGGGGAGCCGACGGGGCCTTCTCCACCCGGGCGAACCCGGGGGCTTGGTTCTTACCCCGCCCCACCTCACCCGAAACGGGGCAGGCACCCCCGCCCGGCCCAGTCGGGATCGGTGTCGGGCGACCCTGCCCCGCCAAGCCGGGAACGATGCCGGGCGGGGACGTGGGGGCGGGTGGCGGGTGGCGGGTGGCGGGTGGCGAGAGGGAGTGTTACTAGCGGCGGAAGGGAGTGTTGCTAGTGAGACGTTGCTTTCTCCGCACCGGTGCCGGTCAAGGCGCGGACCTCCATCTCGGCGTACTTGTCGTCGCGGCGTTCCTTGGACAGGACCGTGCCGAGCCAGCCGAGGAAGAACGCCAGCGGGATGGAGACGATGCCGGGGTTCTCCAGCGGGAACCAGTGGAAGTCGACGCCCTGGATCATCGACGGCGTGGAGGCCGTCGAGGGCTTGCCGGACACCGCGGGTGAGAACACGATCAGGACGATGCTCGCCGCGAGGCCGCCGTAGGTGCTCCACAGCGCGCCGGAGGTGTTGAAGCGCTTCCAGAACAGCGAGTACAGGATGGTCGGCAGGTTCGCCGAGGCCGCCACCGCGAACGCCAGCGCCACCAGGAAGGCCACGTTCTGCCCGTTGGCCACGATGCCGCCGATGATCGCGACGATGCCGATGACCACCGCGGTGATCCTGGCGACCCGGACCTCGGCGTTCTTGTCGGTCAGCTTGTCCTTCTTGATGATGTTGGCGTAGATGTCGTGCGCGAACGAGGCCGACGCGGTGATGGTCAACCCGGCCACCACGGCCAGGATGGTGGCGAAGGCGACGGCGGCGATCAGTCCCAGCAGGACCGGTCCGCCCAGTGCCTGGGCCAGCAGCGGGGCGGCGGAGTTGCCCTTGCCCGGCGCGTTCCTGATGGCCTCGGGGCCGACGATGGCACCGGCCCCGTACCCGAGGACCAGGGTGAACAGGTAGAAGATGCCGATCAGCCAGATCGCCCAGACCACCGAGCGGCGGGCCTCCTTGGCGGTGGGCACGGTGTAGAAGCGCATCAGGATGTGCGGCAGGCCCGCGGTGCCCAGCACGAGGGCCAGGCCCAGGGACAGGAAGTCGAGCTTGCTGGTCCCGGTGGCGCCGTACTGCTTGCCGGGGCTCAGCAGCGCCTCACCGGTCTTGCCGCCCGCGTCGACGGCGGCGCCGAGCAGGGTGGAGAGGTTGAAGCCGAACTTGGCCAGCACCCAGATGGTCATCGCCAGCGCGCCGGTGATCAGCAGTGCCGCCTTGATGATCTGCACCCAGGTGGTGCCCTTCATGCCGCCGACCAGCACGTAGACGATCATGATGATGCCGACGGCGGCGATCACCACGGCCTGGCCGGTCTTGTTGGTGATGCCCAGCAGCAGCGCGACGAGGCCGCCCGCACCGGCCATCTGGGCCAGCAGGTAGAAGAACGACACGACCAGGGTTGAGGTGGCCGCGGCGGCGCGGACCGGGCGCTGCCGCATCCGGAAGGCCAGGACGTCGCCCATCGTGTACTTGCCGGTGTTGCGCAGCAGTTCCGCGACCAGCAGCAGCGCGACCAGCCAGGCGACCAGGAAGCCGATGGAGTAGAGGAAGCCGTCGTAGCCGTTGAGCGCGATGGCGCCCGCGATGCCCAGGAACGACGCGGCCGACAGGTAGTCGCCCGCGATGGCGACGCCGTTCTGCGGGCCGGTGAACGCGCGCCCGGCGGCGTAGTAGTCGGCGGCGGTCTTGGTGTTGCGGCTGGCCCGGAACACCACCACGAGCGTGATGGCGACGAACGCCGCGAAGATCCCGATGTTGAGGGCGGGGTTGTTGCCGGTGACCCCGGCGGCGACGGCGCTCACTTGCC
Organism: Actinokineospora globicatena; assembly: GCF_024171945.1. Classification (GTDB taxonomy): domain Bacteria; phylum Actinomycetota; class Actinomycetes; order Mycobacteriales; family Pseudonocardiaceae; genus Actinokineospora; species Actinokineospora globicatena. Next base: position 812,784 of record NZ_JAMTCR010000006.1, on the reverse strand, counting down.
AGCCCCTTCCTCGACGGACTCACGGATGCGGGTGGCCAGCGGGTCGAGCTTGCGGTCGGCGTAGCGCACGTAGAGGCTGGTGATCACGAAGGTCGAGACGAACTGGAGCAGGCCGAGCACGAGGCCGACGGTGATGTCGCCGACGAGCTTGGTGGCCATGAAGCCGTGCGCGTAGTCGGCGAGCAGGACGTAGACCAGGTACCAGACCAGGAACAGCGCGGTCATCGGGAACACGAACCGGCGTAACCGGCGGCGCAGTTCCACGAACTCCGCTGAGTCGTGCACCTTCTCCCAGTCGACCGCCGTGCTGCTGGGGTCCGGTTCCGTGCTGCCGGGCTCCGGCGGGTTCGCTGTGCTCATCAGGGCGCCTCCCCTCGATGGTGGTCCGCGTCACGGTAGGGAGGGCGCCCGGCGGCGGGGAGAGGTCAGCGGCCCAAACGACGGATGACGCGACGAGTGGCCGACGAACGGCGGGTCACGGGCGACGAGTGGCCCGGGTCACGTCCCCACGCCGGTCCGGTGTCGCGGCGTTCCCGCAGGTGCAGCCGCAACATCGCGGCCTGCGACCACGCCGGGGGCCTGCCGAGCAGCGACACCCCGACCATGGTGGCGAAGGCGAGCGGCACCGCCCACGGCGCGGGCTGGGCGATGAGGATCGCGGCCAGCCCGGACACGGGCGGCCCGAACAGGGTGAGCGCGATCGCGCCTGCCGTGCCCGCGAGCCCGGCGGCGACCCCGGCGATGGCGCCCGCCGCGGTGAGCCGCGACCACCAGATGCCGAGCACCAGCAACGGGCAGAAGGTGGCGGCCGCGACGGTGAAGCCCCAGGTGACCAGGACACCGGCGTCCAACCGGGCGGAGGGCAGGGCGAGCAGGACGACCACCGCCGCCGCCGCGACGACGGTGAAGCGGAGCCTGGCCAGTCCGCCGGGGACGAGGTCGTGCGAGATGGCGCCCGCGACGACGAGCAGGAGTCCCAGGGAGGTGGCCAGGAACGCGGCGAACGCGCCTGCGGTGAGCAGGGCGGTGAAGACAGTGCCGGTCGAGCCAGCGTCCACTTGGGACGGTAGGGCCACGACGGCGGTGTCGGTGGCGCCGGAGAGGTAGAGCTGCGGGACGAGGACCTTGGCGAGGGTGCCGTAGATGCCGGGGAAGAGGTAGAAGACGCTGAGCAGGCCCACGGTGATCGCGGCGGTGCGGCGGGCGGAGCGGCCGTCGGGGCTGGTGTGGAAGCGCATCAGGACGTGCGGCAGGCCCATGGTGCCGAGCATCGTGGCGATGAGGACCGCCCAGGTGCCGAGGACGGGGTGGCCCGCGTCGTGCGGGTCGAGCAGGGGGCGTTGCCAGTCGGGGCCGCCGGGGGCCGCGCCGCCGCGCACACCGGGGACGGGGGCACCGGCGGGGAAGACGAGGGTGGTCCCCTCCGCGACCCGGTACTCCCCCGCTCGTATGGGCAGTGGCGTGCCGTCGGCGGTGGTGACGGTGAGCGGGTCGTCGAGCAGGAGCGTCACCTCGAGGCCGAAGTCGACCGGGGTGTCACGGGTGAAGTGGGTGAACTCCACCGGGTGCACGGCGTCGTGGCGCACCTGCGGGCCGACCTGGAGCAGCAACCAGATCGCCGGGACGATGAACAGGACGAGCTTGAAGCAGAACTGGAACGCCTGCACGTAGGTCGCCGCGCGCATCCCGCCCACGGCGAGGGTCACGCTGACGACCACGGCCGCGATCACCACGCCGACCCAGTACGGGCCGTCGCTGACGACGCTGAGCACGAGACCGGCGGTGCGGAACTGGGGCACCAGGTAGAGGCCCGCGATGACCAGGACGGTGACGGCGGCGAGCTTGCGCAGCGGCGTCGAGGCCAGCCGGGCCTCGGCGAAGTCCGGGACCGTCACCGCACCGGAGCGGCGCATGGGGGCGGCGACCAGCACGAGCATCGCGACGTACCCGGCGGTGAACCCGACCGGGTACCAGAGCGCGCCCATGCCGTCCTTGACCACCAACCCCGCCACCCCGAGGAACGACGCCGCCGACAGGTACTCCCCCGACACGGCCGCCGAGTTCAGCAACGGCGACACCCTGCGGGACGCGACGAGGAAGTCGGAGGTCGTGCGCACTGCCGCGACCCCGCGCAACCCGACCAACAGGGTCAGCAGGACGACCGGGGTGACGGCGAAGAGGGCGATCACTCGGGCTCCTCGGCCCGTTCCGCGCGCCGCAACTGCCAGTGCGAGATCGCCACCATGGCGGGGAAGGGAACAGCGACGATGGCGATCCAGGACAGGGGGATGCCCAGGAGTCGGACGTTGTCCCAGGCGGGGAGGAGATCCAGGAGAACGGGGAGTCCGAAGAGGAGCACGCCCAGCGCACCTAGTGCCATCAACGCCGGGGCCCGCTGCGCCCTGTACACCCGCTGCGCCTGCCGCGCCTCCACCGGATCAAGCGTCGGAGCCCGCCAAGCCGCCCGACTCCGCCGCCGCGCATGCGCCAACCGAGTCTGCGGACTGGTCACCACCACCCGCCGATGCGGACTCATCGCGCCACCTCCATCGGGGTGGATGACCGGGGTGCGCTGGGTTGCCGGGCCCGGCCGGGTGGATGGGGCGGGCTTGTCCGCTGGCTGGGGCAGGTCTGACTGGGCAGATGCAGCGGGCCGGCCTGCTGGGTGGGGCAGGGTCTACCGAGCGGGTGAGTCCGAATGGGCAGCCGCGGCGGGCAGGTCTGCTGGCTAGGACAAACCCAACCGGGCAGATGCGATGGACTGGCCTGCTCGCCAAGACAGGCCCAGCTTGGCGGCGGAGTCTGCTTGGGCGGACGCGGTGGGCTGGACTGCTGGCTGGGGTAGGTCGTGCCGGAAGTGCGAGTTAGTCGAGTTGGCTGGGTCGAACTGATCAACCGACTCCGGCCCAATTGCCCACTCGGACCCGCAATCCCGATTCCCTGCCCACACCCCGCCCTGACCTGCCAAAACGCCCCGCACCCCACTACACGCCCCGGCCCCGCCGAACGGCCTCGCGCGCGCGAAAAGCGAGTGCCCGGCCCCCACCCTCTCCGGGGGGCGGCCCTGGTCCAGTCTACCGGCACCCCCCGACAGTCGATCTTGAACCGACCCCCGTGGAGATCCACATGTGGATAACTTCTGTCACCCAGAAGAGGGGAAATCGGCGCGGCAGAACCCGAGAACCCGCAGGTCGGGGCCAGAACAGCAGCCAGCGAGCCAGCGCGGTGGGCAAGTCGGGGGCCGGGTGATCGTTCTGCGGCAGAACAACCCAAGAAGTGTCCACAGTGGAGGATCATCGCTTGCCCAGTTCGCCGCGTTGGGCGGCTAGGAGGAGGCGTTCGCGGAGTTCTCGGGCGTGGCGGCGGCTTACGGGGACGTCGCCTAGGGAGGTGTGGGCGAGCATGCCGCCGACGGAGTCGCTGCGGAGTTCGCGGACGGCGTCGAGGGCGACGAGGAAGCCGCGGTGGACTCGGGCGAAGCCGGAGCCCTCCCAGTACTCCTGCAAGCGCGAGATCGGCATCCGCACGAGGTGGACGCCGGACGGGGTGTGCAGGCGGACGTAGTCGCCGTGGGCCTCGGCGAACTGGACCTCAGCCCGCCGGACGTAGCGCGTGCGGCCGTCGGACTCGACCGGCAGCGCGGGCATCGCGTCCGGCCGCACGGACTCGGCGACGGTCGCGCGACGGGCGGCGGTGGCGCGCACGACCCGCGTCAGCGCGTCGGCGAGGCGTTCGGCGCGGACCGGTTTGAGCAGGTAGTCGACCGCGCCGATGCCGTAGGCGGAGACCGCGTGGCCGTCGTAGGCGGTGACGAACACGATCACCGGCGGGTCGGTGAGCTTGGCCAGCAGCGACGCCAACTCCAGGCCGTTGAGGCCGGGCATGGAGATGTCGAGGAACACCGCGTCGAACGGCTCGGCCTGCAGCACCTTCAGCGCGCTGAGCGCGTCGCCCGCCCCCCGCACCTCGGCCACGTCCGGGGACGCGCGCAGCAACCGGCACAGCTCGTCCAGCGCGGCCCGCACGTCGTCGACGGCCAACACCCGCACGCCGGTCACGGCGCCACCACCCCCGGGGCGAACATCGGCATCCGGACGACCACCTTGGTGCCCGCGTCCCGCTCGGTCTCGACCACCAGCCCGTACCAGGAGCCGTAGACGGTGCGCAGCCTGCGGTCGACGTTGGAGAGCCCGACGCTGCCCTCCGGACCGCGACCGGCCAGGATCGCCTCGGCGTGCGCGGGGGCCATGCCGACGCCGTCGTCGTCGACGGTGATGACGCAGTCGCCGCCCTCGGCCTCACCCCTGACCTGCACCAGGCCGCCCGCCGCGCGCGGTTCGACGCCGTGCCGGACCGCGTTCTCCACCAGCGGCTGCAGCACCAGGTACGGGATCGCCACGGCGAGCACCTCGGGGGCCACCCGCACCTGCACGCGCAGCCGCTCCCCCAGCACCGCCCGCTGCAGCGCCAGGTACGTCTCGATCGCGTGGAACTCCTCGGCCACGGTGGTGTACTCGCCGTGGCGGGCCAGGCTGTAGCGGTTGTAGTCGGCGAAGTCGAGCATCAGCTCGTGCGAGCGCTCCGGGTCCGAGTGCACGAGCGCGGCGATGACGGTCAGCGCGTTGTAGACGAAGTGCGGGGAGATCTCCGCGCGCAGTGCCCGCAGTTCGGCGCGCGCGGCCTGTTCGGCGGAGGCCTCCAGCCGGGCCCGGCGCAGCGCGGCGACGACGAGTTCGGTGGCCTCACGGGTGGCCCGCGCGGGGACCTTGCCCGCGATGAGCAGCGTCCCGGCCAGCTCGTCGTGCACGTGCAGCGGGAGCACGACCAGCGGTGGCCTGCCCGCGCTGGTCTCGCTGTGCATGACCTCGTCGACCAGCGCGGCCCAGCGGGTGCCGGACGGGACCGGGCCCGCCCAGGTGGAGCGGCCGGACAGGTCGGCGAGGCCGACGGCGTCCGCGTCGAGCAGGCGGCGCAGCCCGCGGGTGGCGGAGGCGACGCCCGCGCCGGTCAGGCCGGTGGCGAGGTCGTCGGTGACGCGCCTGGCCGCGGCGAGCACCCCGGACGGGTCCACCGGGGATCTTCGGACGAAGGGCAGCCGGGCGCGCGGGCGCGTCGGCTCCTCGTCGTCCGGCATCGTGGTCCCCCTCGGCGGTTTCGTAGATGTTAAGCGTCCACGACACCGGCGGGGGTGCGGCCACGGCGGGGCGGGTCAGCCGGAGGTGATCGGGGTCAGCACGCCCGCCATGGCGGCCAGCCGGGCGCTCGCGCGGCGGTGCAGCATCCGGCGGAACTCCTCCGGCGGGCGGGCCCGGCCCACCAGCTCCTCGGCCGCCTGCAGCACCACGGCGGTGACCACGTCGGCGCCGATGCCCGCGTGCGCGCCGAGCAGCGCGCGACAGGTGTCCTCGGCGATCTGGCGCGGGTCCGGTGTGTCCGTGGTGTTGGCGGCAGCTGGCATCGCTCCAGCATGCCCTGCCTGTGAAGTCCCCCGGTTGCCGTAGTGTTACCGGTCCCATGCCGTTGAGCTGCAATGCTTCCGCGATCTTCGCACTGTCCTAACGCGACGAACGGCTGAAGTGGGCGCGGACTTCACCCGTTCGGCGCGCGACGATCGGGTGACTCAGGCGGCGACGGGCACCTCGTCGGCGAACTGGGTGCGGTACAGCTCGGCGTAGCGGCCGCCCGCCGCGAGCAGCTCGGCGTGCCCGCCGCGCTCGACGATCCGGCCCGCCTCGACGACCAGGATCTGGTCGGCGGCGCGGATGGTGGCCAGCCGGTGCGCGATGACGATGGCGGTGCGACCGGCCAGCGCCTCGGTGAGCGCGGCCTGCACGGCGACCTCCGAGGTGGCGTCCAGGTGCGCGGTCGCCTCGTCGAGCACCACGACCCTGGGGCGGGCCAGCAGCAGCCGGGCGATGGTCAGCCGCTGCCGCTCGCCGCCGGAGAGCCGGTAGCCGCGCTCGCCGACGACGGTGTCCAGGCCGTCGGGCAGGGCGGCGACCAGGTCGGCCAGCCGGGCGCGGCGCAGCGCGTCCCACAGGTCGGGCTCGTCGGCCTCGGGCCTGGCCAGCAGCAGGTTGTCCCGGATCGACTCGTGGAACAGGTGCCCGTCCTGGGTGACCAGGCCGACGGCGTCGCGCACGGAATCGGCGGCCAACTCCCGCAGGTCGACCCCGGAGAGCCGGACCGCGCCGGTGTCGACGTCGTAGAGGCGGTTGGCCAGGTGCGCGATGGTGGACTTGCCCGCGCCGGACGAGCCGACCAGGGCGGTCAGCGTGCCCGCCTCGGCGCGGAAGGACACCTCGTGCAGCACCTGCTCGCCGCCGCGGGTGTCGAGCGTGGCGACCTCCTCCAGCGAGGCGAGCGACACCTTGTCGGCGGCGGGGTAGGCGAAGTCGACCCGGTCGAACTCCACCGCGACCGGGCCCTCGGGCACCGGGCGGGCGTCGGGGGCGTCGGTGATCAGCGGCGGCAGGTCGAGCACCTCGAAGACCCGCTCGAAGCTGACCAGCGCGCTCATCACCTCGACCCTGGCCCCGGCGAGCGCGGTCAGCGGGGCGTAGAGCCTGGTCAGCAGCAGGGCCAGGGCCACGACGGCACCCGGTTCGAGCGCGCCGGTGAGCGCGAAGTGCCCGCCGAGGCCGTAGACCAGGGCCAGCGCGAGCGCGGAGACGAGGGTCAGCGCGGTGACGAACACGGTCTGCACCATCGCCGAGCGCAGGCCGATGTCGCGGACCCGGTCGGCGCGGGCGGCGAACTCGGCCGACTCGCGGTCGGGGCGGCCGAACAGCTTGACCAGGGTGGCGCCCGGGGCGGAGAACCGCTCGGTCATCCGGGTGGCCATCGCCGCGTTGTGCTCGGCGGCCTCGCGGCGCATGGCGGCCAGCCGGGTGCCCATCCGGCGCGCGGGCACCACGAACACCGGGAGCAGCAGCAGCGCCAGGACGGTCACCTGCCAGGAGATGCCGATCATCACCACCAGGGTGAGGGTCAGCGTGACGAGGTTGCCGACCACCCCGGACAGGGTGTCGCTGAAGGCGCGCTGGGCGCCGATGACGTCGTTGTTGAGCCTGCTGACCAGGGCGCCCGTGCGGGTGCGGGTGAAGAACGCGACCGGCATCCGCTGCACGTGGTCGAACACCCTGGTGCGCAGGTCCAGGATCAGGCCCTCGCCGATGCTCGCCGAGAGGTAGCGGCCGAGCAGGCCGATGCCCGCCTCCAGTAACGCCGCCCCGGCGATGACGGCAGCCAGCCACAGCACCACGCTCGGATCCGCCCGGCCGACGATCGCGTCGACCACGTGCCCGGCGAGCACCGGTGTGGCCACCGCCAGCGCCGAGAGCACCACGCTGACCAGCAGGAACCAGCCGATCCGGCGGCGGTGCGGGCGGGCGAACGCGGTGATCCGGCGCAGCGTGGCGCGCGCCGCCGGTCGACCGTCCACCCGGTTGTTGACGGTGCGGTAGAGCGAGTCCCAGGCCGCCATCTGCATGTCCACGTCCGACTCCCCTGTGTCGTGGTCCGATTGTCCTGCGGCGACGGTAAAAGCTCTAGCAATGTAGAGGTCAAGGTTTCCGTAGGATGCCGTTCGTGATCACAGCGCTGCGCGACCTCGGTACCGGTTCCCGCCTCCTCGGCCGGGGGTTCGCCCTGGTGCTGGGGAACCGGCGGCTGCTGGTGCGCGGCGCGCTGCCCGCGCTGCTGACCAGCGTCCTGCTCTTCGCCGGGCTGACCGGGCTCGCGCTGACCGCCGGTGACCTGGTCGCCTGGGCCACCCCGTTCGCCGACGACTGGTCGCAGACCTGGCGCGTGCTGCTGCGGGTCGGCACCGGGATCGCGCTGGTGATCGGCGCGGTCGCGCTGTCGATGGTGTTGTTCGCGGCGCTGACGCTGATCATCGGGAGCCCGTTCTACGAGAGCATCGCCGAGGAGGTCGAGGACCGCGAACTCGGCGGTGTCCCGTCCGCGCAGGAGATCGGCTGGGGCCGCTCGGCGTGGATCGGCCTGCGCGACGGGGTGCTGCTGGTCGTGCGGGCGCTGCTGTGGGCCATCGTGCTGTTCGCGCTCGGGTTCATCCCGGTCCTCGGCCAGACGGTCGTCCCGGTCCTGGCGGTGTGCGTCGGCGCGTGGCTGCTGACCATCGAGATGACCGCCATCCCGTTCGTCCGCCGCGGGGTCAGCCTCCGCGACCGCCGCCGGGCGCTGCGGAGCAACCGGGCCATGACGCTGGGCTTCGGTATCCCGGTCTACCTGCTGTGCCTCATCCCGTTCGCCGCGCTCGTGGTGTTCCCGGCGGCCATGGCGGGCGGCACGCTGCTGGCGCACCGGTTCAGCGCAGGAGCTCCCTCAGGTCGAAGGTGACCTGGATCCGGTCGACCTTTCCGTTGTGGACGTGACTCCAGTTCGCCGTCTGCACGGGACCCGCCTCGGTGGTGTGCAGCTCGAACCACGTCAGCACGTCGTCGCCGTCGACGAACCGGTGCCGCACAACGACATCGGTGACGATCGCGGAGAGACCCTCGATGCCCGCGCGGCACTCGTCGGCGCCGTTTGCCTTGCCCAGCGGCCCGGTGAAGGTGACGTCGTCGGCGAGGATCGCGCGCAGGCGGTCGAAGTCCTTGGCCTTCCAGGAGTCGAAGTAGGTCCGGACTGTCTCTTCAGGAGTCATGCCCCCAGTCTCGGCGCGGTCGGGCCATAAGTCGAATAGCGGCTTGTTCCAGGTGCTAGAACTGATGCTTATGGAGCTGCGTCAGCTGGAGTACTTCATCGCGGTGGCGGAGGAAGGCGGGTTCACCCGGGCCGCCGAGCGGGAGAGGGTGGCGCAGCCGGGGATCAGCGCGCAGGTGCGGCGGCTGGAGCGGGAACTCGGGCAGGTCCTGTTCGACCGGTCCGGGCGCGTGGTGCGGCTGACGCAGGCCGGGGAGGCGCTGCTGCCGTACGCCCGGGCCGCGGTGGGGGCGGTGGCGGACGCGCGGGCGGCGGTGGACGCGGTGGCCGGGCTGCTGCGGGGGCGGGTCCGGGTGGGGATGCTGACCGCCACGCCCGCCGGTGACCTGGTGCGGCTGCTGGCGGGGTTCCACGCGGCGCACCCGGGGGTGGAGGTCAGCCTGCGGGAGGACACGTCGGACCGGCTGGTCGCGGGGATCCTGGCGGGGGCGGTGGACCTCGCGTGGGTCAGCGTGGCCGGGGAGGTGCCTGCGGGGATCGAGAGCGTGGTGTTGACCGAACAGCCACTGGTGGGGGTGGTCGCGGCCGGGGATCCGTTGGCGGGACGGGCGAGCGTGCGCGTCGCGGGGCTGCGGGACCGGGTCCTCGGGTGCCTGCCGACGGGGACGGGGCTGCGTGCCGCCTTGGAGGGCGCGTGCGCGGCCGCGGGGTTCGCGCCGCGGGTAGGGTTCGAGGCGAGCGCCCCGGACGTGGTGGTGTCCCTGGCGGCCCACGGCATGGGCGTCGCGATCGTCCCGGCGGCGGTGGCGGAGGCACACCGGGGCGAGATCGCGGTGGTCCGGCTGACCCACCCGGTACCCGTCGGCCGGGTAGTCCTGGCCTGGAGAAGCGGGGACGCCCTCAGCCCAGCCGCCCGAGCCCTGGTGAACCTCGTGCGGAACGGCCCACCGGGCTGACGGGTGTCGGCTAGAGCTTGCGGCCCATGCCGCAGAGCATCATGAAGTTCATGTCGTTGAGGGGGGTCATGCGGGGGCCGTCGGGCCACCACTCGTGCAGGAAGGTGAGGCCGGGTTCGATCAGCTCGAGGCCCTTGAACCAGTACTCGACCTCGGTGCGGTCGCGGAAGGCGGTGGCGATCTTGGTGTTGCGGAAGCCGTCGCGCAGGGCGGCGGCGAGGTGGGCGTAGTGGCTGCCGTCGGCGTGGTCGTACTGCTGGCTGATGACGACGTAGGAGCCGGGGGCCAGGGCGTCGACCCAGCCGTGGACGGTGGCGCGGGCGACGACGTCGTCGAGCAGGTGGCCGGTGACCGCGCACAGCATCAGGCCGATGGGGCGGTCGAAGTCGATCCGGCGGCGCAGGTCCGGGTCGGTGGTCACGAACTCGGGCTCGGTGATGTCGTAGTCGAGCATGTGGGTGTTGTCGTTCTCCTCGAGCAGCGCCCGGCCGTGCGCGAGGACCACGGGGTCGTTGTCGATGTAGACCACCTTCGCGTCCGGGTTGTGCCGCTGCACGATCTGGTGGGTGTTGTCCACGGTCGGCAGCCCGGACCCCAGATCGATGAACTGGTCCACACCACGCTGGGTGACCAACAGCCGCAGCGCCCGGCAGAACCACTCACGGTGGTCCTTCGCCATCTGCCGAACACCGGGGGCCAGCACCGCGAGCTGCTCGACGGCCGCCCGGTCGGCCGCGTAGTTGTCCCTACCACCGAGAAGGGCGTCGAACAGGCGCGCCTGGTTGGGCGCGTCGAAGTCGATCGCCATGCCCTTGGCGCAGTCTTCCCAGGGCTCGGACTCGGCAGCAGGCATGTGACTGACTCCACAGGAAGCGGCAACGGACGGTGAACAGAGTAGGACACGCGGCGACCGCTTCGAACGGCCCCCACCGTACGTCGTACTCGTCAGGGTGGTGGCCGCGCGCCCCCTGGCGCAACCGTCACCCGGAAGATGGAGCCCCGTAGGGGTGATATTGGGCCGGATGGCCGTGTCATCAGACCTCCGACAACCAGGGTCGAGTTAACCCGGAAGGGTGGCGAACGACACGCTGGGTTCAACCGGATGCCGGACCCCGGTCCAACAGGGCGGCCACCGCGCCCAGTTCGTCCGCGCGCGGCGAGTCGGCCCCGGCCCGCGAGCAGGTGATCGCCCCGACGGTCGTGGCCACCGCCAGTGCGTCGCCGAGGGTGGTCTCGTCGAGCCGACCGAGGGGCACCTCCCGGCGGGCCAGCACGCTCACCAGGCCCGCGGTGAACGCGTCCCCCGCCCCCACCGTGTCGACGACGTCGACGGCCGGAGCCGGGCGCTCGACGGCCAGCGCGGTGGTCACCGCGAGGGCGCCGCGCGGTCCCCGGGTCAACACGACCAGCCGCGGACCGAGGATGAGCAGCGACTCGGCGCGGCTGACCGGGTCGGTGCCCGGGTAGAGCCACTCCAGGTCCTCCTCGCTGACCTTCAGCACGTCCGCGAGCCCGGCCTGCCGCTCGAACCGCGCACGGGCGACCTCGGGCCGCCCGGCCAGCGTCGGGCGGATGTTCGGGTCGAGGCTGACCGGGGTGCCCGCCGCCCGCGCCGCCCGCATCGCGGCCTCCACCGCACTGGGCGCCAGCGCCGCCGCCAGCGACCCGGTGTGCAGGAACGCGGCCCCGTCCACCAGCGGGACGGCTTGGACGTCCCAGGACACCCGGAAGTCGTAGCGGGCGACCCCGTGCTCGTCGGTGGCAGCGAAGGCGACGCTGGTCGCGCCGGTGGACGACAGCATGCGGATGTCCACATCGGACTCTTCGAGGTGCGCGCGGACGAGGGCACCGAACAGGTCGTCGCCGAAGGTGGTGCTCAACACCGCCCGCCCCCCGAGCCGCGCCACCGCGATCGCCGCGTTGGCAGGCCCACCACCCGGATGCGCGGTGAAAGTCCGCCCATCCGGCCCAGCGACGAGGTCGACCAACACCTCGCCAACCACACTGATCACCCCGTGCTGGCTCCCACTCATGCCCAGAACGGTAGTGCCGCCACCCACTCCCCGACCGATACCGCCCACCAACCCGACAGAACTGCCGACCACCACAGGTCAGCCCCGGGACGGCAGCACCTGACTAGCTGACGTCGTGGCCAAGACTCAAGACAGGCAGCGACCACGGCATCGGTTCGCTCGTGCGGGATTCCCCCTGGTCGCAGGTGCGGTCAGGCGGGGAAAGGCAGTGGTGGCTGGGTGACCGCGGACCCGGTGACCGCGGCGGCGCGGGCTTCGGCTGAGGAGAGGCAGTGGCCGCAGGTGACGGGTTCAGCGGCGGGGTGGAGTTCGCCCGCGCCGGGGCCGGACCAGCCTTGGCCGCAGGCTGGGGCGGGCATGGTCAGGCCTGCCACCCAGGGGGTCATCCGGACCGCGTGGACCACCGGGGAGCGGCGGACGCGCAGGTTGCGGTCGGTGAAGCGGGTGGCCTCCTGGCTGGCCAGCGACGACAGGCCCGTGTAGAGCGGGTCCGGGATCAGCGGCTCGGTGGTCACCGGCCCAGCATGCCGCACCGGGACGACAATCCGGGGGACCTCAGCTCGCGCCCCAGGCCCAGCGGACGCCGTAGCGGCCGGGTTCGAGGTCGATGGCCATGGCGTGCGCGGTGTAGGCGGAGTCCAGGGTCAGGGCCCTGACCTGCTCGCGGCCGTCGACCTCGGCGAACTGGACGCAGTAGCGGGGCAGGGCGCGCGGGTCGAAGCGGACCTCGAGCAGGTACTGGCGCACCGGCATCCGGCTGACCCGCTGGTGGCCGTAGGCGACCGGGCGCGGGGTCGGCAGGTGCGACTCGTGCTCCACGACGATCGTCTCGCGGCGGCCCAGGGGGCGGTCGAAGAGCAGTTCGGCGGCGACCTGGCCGCCGCGCAGGTCGACGTTGACCCGGCCGAGGGTGCAGTTGCGGGTGCCGGTCAGCGACGGCGGTTGGCCGCCCTCGCGCTCGGCCCAGCTGGTGACGACCAGGCGGTCGACGCCGTCGCGCTCGGCGCGCAGCACCTGGCTGGAGCGCTGCACCCGCTTGGCCCGGTCGGCGCCGATCTCGATCCGGTCGTGCGCCCAGAGCCGGGTCAGCGCCGAGTCGTGGCTCAGGTCGAGTTCGGCGACCAGGCGGCGGAACTCGGTGGTGTCGGCCCACGGCGCGGACGCGGCCAGCGGCTGCGGCGCGCGCCGGGCGGACCGACCTCGGGGGCGCGGCGCTTCCAGCAACCCGCGCAGGCCACCGGCGGCGAGGCCGAGCAAGTCCTCCAAGTGGCCCAACGCGGCGATCGAGCGCGGCCGTTCGGGTCGGCTGCGCCCGGTTTGCCAGTAGCTCAGCGTCGCGAGGCTGACCGGAGTCCCCCTCGCGCGCAGCGCCTCGGCGACGCGTTCGAGGGTCGTCTCACTGTCGGCGATGGCCGCGCGCAAGGCGTCGGCGAAGCAGTGCGGGGCCGGGTCCACCTACCGGAAGGTAGCTGCGGCCGCCCGGCAGCGGAAGAGGTGGTTCGTTGCACGAGCGGCGGCGCCACGTTCGATATCGGGGCCGTCCGTTGGGAAATCACCGGGTAATTCGATCCGTCCCCGGTCCCCGATTGAGAGATACCCGATCCGGTAGCTGCAGCGATATCCCGGCACTTACCGAAACCGGAGCCGGACAAGGCGGACCCAGGTATCGGCCGACCGGGTACGCAAGGGTTTTCACCGTTGACAGATAGCCGCGCTTTCGGTCTGTCACCGCCCTGACCAGCGGTTGACCTGAAGCAGCGTACCGAACGTGCGCGCCCGTGCGGGTGATCGGCTGCGGTATCGCCCGGTCATACCAGCGATTTCCCACCGACGCCCGGACGCGGATCAACAGATGGGAAGAAACGGCAACATCCCATGCCCGTCCCGGTCTTGCCGAGGGCGCGGAAGAGGGGCCAGTATTCGCCGGTAACGCTGTCGACGCCGCGTCTGATCCGGACGCGGCCCGGTGGCGGCAAACCCTCCAGCGCCGTCCGCGGCGCTCCCTGCGGGAGGAACGTTGAAACGCACTCGATTCACCCTGCTCGCCGCCATCACCGTGGCGGCCGCGGTGGTGGTGTCCACCGGTGGTGTCGCCTCCGGCGGGCAACAGGCCCAGGCCGAGCAGCGCGCGACCGCGGAGTACGCCGTCTCGGGCGTGCGCACCGTGCAGCAGCGCAGCGCGATCGCGGCGACCGGTGCCGCGGTCAACGGCCGCGAGGACAGCCGCCTGCTGATCACCGCCACCCCGGCCGAGGTCGCGAAGATCCGCGCGCTCGGCTTCGGCGTGGTCGCCGACGCCGCCCCACCCGGTGACCGGGGTGGTGCCGGGGCGCTGGACTTCCCGAGCGCCGACGCCGGCTACCACAACTACGCCGAGATGGTCGCCGAGCTGAACAAGGCGGTCACCGACCACCCCGGCCTGATCAGCAAGCAGGTCATCGGCAAGTCGTACCAGAACCGCGACCTGTACGCGTTCAAGATCTCCGACAACGCCGCGACCGACGAGAACGAACCCGAGGTGCTGTTCACCCACCACCAGCACGCGCGTGAGCACATCACCGTGGAGATGGCGGTGTACCTGGTGAACCTGTTCACCGACAACTACGCCACCGACAGCCGGATCAAGGGCCTGGTCGACTCGCGGGAGATCTGGGTCCTGCCCGACCTCAACCCCGACGGCGGCGAGTACGACATCGCCACCGGGTCCTACCGCAGCTGGCGCAAGAACCGGCAGCCCAACTCGGGCTCGAGCGCGGTGGGCACCGACCTCAACCGCAACTGGGACTTCAAGTGGGGCTGCTGCGGCGGCTCGTCGACCAGCCCCAGCTCCGACACCTACCGCGGCCCGTCCCCCGGCTCGGCGCCCGAGGTGTCCACGGTGCAGAACTTCGTCAAGAGCCGGGTCGTGGGCGGCAAGCAGCAGCTCAGCACCGCCATCGACTTCCACTCCTACGGCGAGCTGGTCATGTGGCCGTTCGGCTGGACCTACGACCAGGTCGTGCCCGGTATGACCCGCGACGAGTACAACACCTTCCAGACGCTGGGCAAGTCGATGGCCGCGACCAACGGCTACACCCCGGAGCAGGACTCGACGCTCTACATCACCGACGGCGCGATCGACGACTACCTGTGGGGCGCGCACAAGATCTGGGCGTTCACCTTCGAGATGTACCCGACCGGCTCCAGCGGCGGCGGCTTCTACCCGCCCGACGAGGTCATCTCGCGGGAGACCGCGCGCAACAAGGCCGCGGTGCTCAACCTGCTGGACTACTCCGACTGCCCGCCGAGGGCGATCGGCAAGACCTGCGACGGCACCCCGCCCGACCCCGGCGGCAAGGTCTTCGAGAACGCCGACAACGTGAACATCCCCGACGCGGGTGCCGCGATCACCAGCGACATCGTCGTCTCCGGCGTCACCGGCAACGCCCCTGCCGCGCTGAAGGTCGACGTGGACGTCAAGCACACCTACCGCGGTGACGTGGTGCTCGACCTGGTCGCCCCGGACGGTTCGGCCTACCGGCTGAAGAACTCCTCCACCAGCGACTCCGCGGACAACATCATCGCCACCTACACCGTGAACGCCTCGACGGAGGTCGCGAACGGCACCTGGAAGCTGCGCGCCCAGGACACCTACCGCTCCGACACCGGTTACATCGACAGCTGGAAGCTCACCTTCTAGCCGTCCCACGGATTCCACACCCTGCTACAGCACCGACGAACGTGCTGTGTGGACACGAGAGGACAGACCCTTGAAGAGGTTGACCAAGCTCCAGAAGGCGCTGGTGCTGGCCGTCGGGTCAGTGGCCGCCGCCGCTGCCGTGGCGGGCCAGGCACTCGCCGCGTCCCCGAGCGCGCAGCCGCCGACCGACATGAGCCCGCAGGTCGTCGGCGGCACCCGCGCCGCCCAGGGGGAGTTCCCCTGGATGGTGCGGCTGTCGATGGGCTGCGGCGGCGCGATGTACTCGGAGAGCCTCGTGCTCACCGCGGCGCACTGCGTCAACAGCACCGGCAACAACACCGGCATCACCGCGACCTACGGCGTGGTCGACCTGCAGAGCAGCTCCGCGGTCACCCGGCAGTCGAAGTACGTCTACCGCAACCCGGGCTACTCCACCTCCACCGGTGGCGACTGGGCGCTGATCCAGCTGGCCAGCCCGATCACCGGCGCGGCGCTGCTGCCGATCGCCACCACCACCGCCAACGACTCCGGCACCTTCGACATCGCCGGGTGGGGCGCGGCCTCCGAGGGCGGCGCGCAGCAGCGGTACCTGCTCAAGGCGCAGGTGCCGTTCGTGTCGGACTCGTCGTGCAAGTCGGCGTACCCGAGCCTGAAGTCCGCAGTGGAGATCTGCGCGGGCTACACCCAGGGCGGCACCGACACCTGCCAGGGCGACTCCGGTGGCCCGATGTTCCGCAGGGACGGCGCGGGCCAGTGGGTCCAGGTCGGCATCGTCTCCTACGGCCAGGGCTGCGCCCGGCCGAACTACCCCGGCGTGTACGCCGAGGTGAGCGCGCTGTCCTCGGCGATCCGGGCGAAGGCGAGCGAGCTGGGCGGCACCCCGCCGACCACCACGACCCCGCCGACCACGACGACCAACCCGCCGTCGGGCCGCACGTTCGAGAACACCAACGACGTGAACATCCCCGACGCGGGCGCCGCCATCACCAGCGACATCGCGGTCTCGGGCATCTCGGGCAACGCCCCGGCCACGCTCAAGGTCGACGTCAACATCGTGCACACCTACCGCGGTGACCTCGTCATCGACCTCGTCGCCCCGGACGGTTCGGCCTACCGGCTGAAGAACTCCTCCACCAGCGACTCGGCCGACAACGTCGTCGCGACCTACACCGTGAACGCCTCCACCGAGGTCGCCAACGGCACGTGGAAGCTCAAGGTCCAGGACACCTACCGCCAGGACACCGGCTACATCAACAGCTGGAAGCTGACCTTCTAGTCAGTTCCGTTCGGGAGCACGCAGTCCGGACACGACACCCCCGCCTCGGTCGGTCAGGCGGGGGTGTCGCCCGTTGTGGGGTCGTTCGCGTTCAGCCGCGGACGTGGGCGGCAAGTGGTCGTGCGTCGAACGGGTCGGGGCAAATCCCTTGTGGGACAAGAGGTTCGAGGTTCGAAATGACCACTTTGGTCTGTCCGGGTGCTGTTTGTGGTGGTCGGGTGACGACTAGGTTCGTCCTATGAAGCGCAAGTACGTGGTTGTCGGGGTTGTGCTGGCTGTGGCGCCGTTCATCGGGGTGGGGGCGGCGTCGGGGGCGGTGCGGAGTCCGTTGTTGACGGACGGCGTGTTACCGCTACCGCCGGGGTTCACCAGTGCGGGGGTGGTGGACCTCAACGACCGGGGCGATGTCGTCGCGGGCGGGCGGGCCGATGGGCCCGAGCAGGTGGTGCTGTGGCGCGGGGACTCGGTGAGCGTGCTCGGTGGCGGGTCGCCGACGGGGCTCAACAACCTCGGGCAGGTCGTGGGGGCCGAGTACGTCAACGGCGGTAGCGGGCAGTACGAGCGGACGCCGAAGTTGTGGCAGGACGGGACGACGACGGTGTTGGCCGGGCCCGCGCGGTCCTACGTCGGCACCGGGGACATCACCGACAGCGGCATCTCCCCCGTCACCTACCCGAACAGCACCGCCGGGTACCACATGGAGAACATCGGCTACTGGCGCGGCGGCGCGTTCAGCAGGCTGTCGGCGCCGACGCCCGGCCCGCACGTGTCGCTGTCGGTCGTGACCGAGAACGGGACCACGGCGGGGTCGTTCCTGCCCATGTCGGGGACCGGCGCCTACGCGTTCCGGTGCGACGCGACGACCTGCGCGCGGCTCGCGGCGTACCCCGGCGGCACGGGCGAGGTCCGGCCGGTCGCGGCGAACGACAACGGCGTGGTCGTGGGCAACCAGAACGGCGTCGGCCTGCGCTGGGAGGGCGACCAGGTCGCCGCGCTGCCCGCGCTGACCGGGGCAGGCGACGCGACGGTGTCCAACAACCGCCGGGCGATCAACAAGCGCGGTGACATCGTGGGCGCCTCCGGTGGTCGCGCGACGCTGTGGCGCGACGGGGCGGCGGTCGAACTCGGGTCACCGGGCGGGGGCCAGAGCGCCGCGGTGGCGGTGAACGACCTCGGCGACGTGGTCGGGTGGTCGCGGACCCCGCAGGGCCAGACCCGCGTCTTCCTGTGGCGGGCCGGGCGGTCCTACGACCTCGGCACCGCGGGCCAGACCGACGCGACACCGGTCGGCCTCAACAACACGGGCACGGTCATCGGCACGGCCACGACGTCGGACTACCGCTCGGTCCCGTTGCGCTGGACCGTGCGGCCACCCCGCTAACCAGACCCCACCACCAAGCCCCTGCTGACCAGACCAGTTGTCCGGACAGCCGCTGGGCCGCCCCGGGAACGGCGGCCCAGCGACCGGATCACGCGGAGGCGAACGCTCGCTTCAGGCCGCGAACGCGTCGGTTGGCGCGGGTCATGGCGGGATCCTTCTTCTGCAGGGAGGGTGGAGCGAGGAGGTCGTGCCCGACCAGCGTGCCCCGGCGCCCCAGACGGGACGAGGGTCGAACAGGACAACGGCGCGATCAGGACACGCGTGGATTTTCACAGCGGCCGCCGCGAGGGGCTGTGATGGCGCGGCGGCCGCGCCTAGGGTGTCGCCATGGCGCACCTGTTAGGGCCGGTCGGGCTCAGCGAGACGGACAACTCGGTGTACCTCGCGCTCGCCACCACCCCGCGCGGGACCGCCCAGGACGTCGCCGACTCCGCCGAGCTGCCGCTGCCCGCGGTGCGCAGGGCGCTGCGCACCCTCACCGCCGCCGGGCTGGTCACCACGCTGCTGGCCCGGCCGATGCGCTACGTCGTGGCCCCGCCCGAGGTGTCCATCGAGGCGCTGGTCTCGCGCAGGCAGCAGGAACTGGAGGGGCTGCGCGCGGCGGCGCGGGAGTTGGCGCTGCGGCTGCGCGAGACACCGGCGTCGGCGGAGTCGAGCCTGGTGGAGATCCTGGAGGGCAACGACGTCATCCAGCACCGGTTGGCGCAGATGCAGCTGGGCGCGCGCGAAGAGGTGCTGATCATCGACGCGCCGCCGTACCTGCACGGGACGCCGGTGCAGAACGACCAGGAGCTGGTCGCGCTGGGGCGCGGGGTGCGGTACCGCTCGCTCTACCACGGCCCGGCGCTGGCGCTGCCCGGCCACTACGCGCAGATGATGGCCTGCATCGAGCTCGGCGAGCAGGCCCGGACGCTGGCCTCGGCGCCGATGAAGATGATGATCGTGGACCGCCGGGTGGCGCTGATGCCGGTGTCGTTCGCCTCGGCCGAGACCAGGACCCGGCTCTTGGTGCATGCCGCGCCACTGGTGGAGGGCCTGGTGATGTGCTTCGAGGCGCTGTGGGACCAGGCCGCGCCGGTGCTCGGCGGGCAGGACGCCGCCGAGCGGACCGCGACGCTGTCCGAGCGCGACAGGCAGGTGCTGTCGCTGATGGCCGCCGGGCTCAAGGACCAGGCGATCGCCCGGGCGCTCGGCGTGGCCCAGCGCACGGTCGTGCGCCGGATCGGTGAGATGATGACTACCCTGGGTGCCGACACCCGGTTCCAGGCGGGCCTGCTCGCCGCTCGGCGCGGGTGGTTGTGACCGGCGTTCCCGCTGGTCAGCACCCCGCGCGCGGGTTGGGGGGTTGTGCGTGGGGCTGCGGGGCGTAGCGTGGTCGGTGAGCCGACCGCACGGTGATGCTGCGTCGGAGATGCGATTCGGGTGGCGACGACCGAGCTCGGACTTCATTTTCTTCGTGGCCGCCCCGATTCAAGGGAGCGCCACAAACCCATGAGGCACCCACCCGAGATAGCCATCTGCCAGGACCGCCTGGGCGAACTGGGCGCCGAGGTGCCCGTGCTGCGCCTGCGCGGCGACATCGACCTGGCCACCCGCTCGACCGTCGAGGCGGCGCTGACCGTCCGGCTGGCCCGCAAGCCGCGGCTGCTGGTGCTGGACCTGACCCACGTCGGGTTCGTCGGCGCCTGCGGCCTGACCCTGCTCACCCAGGCCCAGCAGCGGGCCAGGGGCGACGGCGGCCGGGTCGCGGTGGCCTGCTGCTGCCCGCAGGTGCTGCGCGCGATGGAGGTCACCCGCCTGCTCGCCGAGATCGCCCCGTTCCGCAGCGTCGCCGACGCGCTGGCCGCCGACCCCGGTGTGGCCATCCCCCAGCAGCGCCTGCACTGATCACCCGTCGCCCCGGTGGCGCGCCCAGCCGCGTCGACCGGGGCCACCGCGGTCGCCGTGCCGCCCCACCGGCGGATCCGCCCCCTCCCCCTGGACCTTCCCAAAGGGACGGTCGTGCGCGCCCGAACAGGTGACGGCCCGGTCCTCCACAGTGGACGGGACGACCACCGGGCGACCCGCCCACCCGAAGTTGACCCGTTGGTGGGGTAACGCCGCCACCAATCGGGAAAAACCAGGACCTTCAGTGACTCAAGTCCGTCGATCTCTACCTGTTCAGGGGATGCTGGCAGGTCCGGACCCGGGTGTTCAGCACGCACCGTCGCGGCCCGGGTCGCCCCCAGGTGCCCCACCGGTCCCACCAGCGCCCCGACCAGCGGCGCGGCCGCGCGGCGGATGCCATCCTGGCGCACGACCGTCGGTGATCACCGGGGCTGCCGGGCCCCGGGGCCCGGCACCCCTGGACGGGAAGGACCGCAGATGCACGCTCCTCGGCTCACCACGGCGAGCCGGATCCTCGTCGCGGGCCACCGCGGCCTGGCGGGCTCGGCGCTGTGCGGGCGGTTGCGCGCGGCGGGCCACGAGAACCTGGTCCTGGCCTCGTCGTCCGAAGTGGACCTGCGCGACCACGCCGCGACCGCCCGGTTCTTCGCCGAGCACCGCCCGGACGTGGTGGTGCTCGCCGCGGCGCGCGGCGGCGGCATCCTCACCACCGTCACCCAACCGGCCGACATCATCTCCGACAACCTGCGCATCCAGGTCTCCGTGTTCGACGCCGCCCGCGCGCTGCGGGTGCCGCGGCTGCTGTTCCTGGCCTCGTCGTGCCTGTACCCGCGCGAGTCGCGGCAGCCGATCCGCGAGACCTCGGTGATGACCGGCGCCCTGGAGCCCACCACGGAGTCCTACGCCATCGCCAAGATCGCCGGGATGGCGCAGGTGCGGGCGGTGCGCGAGCAGGACGGGCTGGCCTGGATCAGCGCCATGCCGACCAACCTCTACGGCCCCGGCGACAACTTCCACCCGACCTCCTCGCACGTGCTGGCCGGTCTGATGCGGCGCATCCACGAGGCGGCGCAGTCGGGCGCGGAGTCGGTGCAGGTGTGGGGCACCGGCACCCCGCGCCGGGAGTTCCTGCACGTCGACGACCTGGCCGAGGCGTGCGTGACGCTGCTGGAGCACTACGACGAGCCCGCGCCGGTCAACATCGGCACCGGCCGCGACATCAGCATCGCCGACCTGGCCAAGATGCTGGCGGAGACCATCGGCTACACCGGGTCCTTCGAGTTCGACGCGGAGATGCCCGACGGGGCGCCGCGCCGGGTGCTCGACATCCGCACCCTCACCGGCCTGGGCTGGGAGCCCAGGATCCGGCTGCGCGCGGGGATCGCCGCGACCTACCAGTGGTACCTGGAGAGCACCGCGCTCCCCCGCCAGCGCGAGGCCGTGCGCGGGCACGAGATGGTCGGGTAGCCGACCCCGACCGACCAGTAATCCACAGTGAACTCCCGGTGGCGCCCGCGACCGGTTGATTCGCCCGAGCGCCCCCAGGAGCGCGCGCCCACCTGCTAGGTTCGACGGTGAACGATCCGCCGACCAGGCACGCGAGGGGGGTGAGCGGCGGTGATCCCGGCCGTCGAGCGCCCAGGCGCGGCCCGCCTCGACCGGAGCCTGCCCACCCCGCTGTGGGCGCAACTGCACGCGGACCTGCTGCGCCGGGTCGAGGGCGGTGAGTTCACCCGCTCCTTCCCCGGTGAGCTGGCGCTGGCCGCAGCCTACGAGGTGAGCCGCAACACCGTGCGCGAGGCGCTGCGCCGGTTGCGCGCCGACGGCACCGTCGTCGCCGGTCGCGGCCACCCGCCCCGGTTGGGCAGGCAGACCGAGATCACCCAGCCGCTGGGCGCGCTGTACAGCCTGTTCGCGTCGGTGCGGGCCAACGGCCTGAGCGCCACCAGTTCGGTCCGGGTGCTCGACGTGCGCGCGGACGGGGTGGTGGCCGCGAAACTGGGCCTGGAGGAGTCGACGCCGCTGCTCTACCTGGAGCGGGTGCGCTTCGCCGGTGGCACGCCGCTGGCGGTGGACCGGGTGTGGCTGCCGCACGCGCTGGCCGCCGGGCTGCGGGACGCGGACTTCACCGAGACCTCGCTCTACCGGGAGTTGGACGAGCGCTGCGGGATCCGGCTCACCGACGGCCAGGAGCGCATCCGCGCGGTCGTGCCGACCCCGGGTGAGCGCAGGCTGCTCGCCGCGCCCGCGGACACCGCGGCGCTGGCCATCGACCGGCTGGGGCTGGCCGGGCGGACCCCGGTGGAGTGGCGGCACACGGTGGTGCGCGGCGACCGGTTCAGCGTGCTGGCCAGCTTCACCGCCAAGGGCTACCAGCTCGACGTCCACAGTGGACACAAGGGGCCCGGCTGGTCGCACTGACCTGGGGTTGTTCTCCACCCGTAGTGCGAACGCGCGACCAGGGCGGACGAAAGACGGGGTGCCGGGCCCTGCTGTGCCCGGCACCCCTACCCCCGTGGCCGATCCCCGGCCGGTCCGACCCGGGGGCGACCTCGAGTCCGACGTCCGCGCCGCCGCGACCGGCGCCGCCGGGCCCGACGCGGGCGGCGGCGGGGTGCGAGGCGTAGGTGCACGGTCCGCCATCGGTTTTCCGCCGCGTCGGGTGGCGTCGACCGGCGGCAGGGTTGCGCCGTCGGACGTCTCACCGCGCGGCAGTGGACGGCTCACGAGCCGTCCACTGTGGAGCGCGGGCTAGCTGGTCAGGCCACGTTCAGCACGAAGTCGAACGTGCCCTCCTTGGCCGAGCCCACGGTGCGGACGTTCATCAGCAGCCGCGGGTCGTAGATGGTGTCGGTGTTGTTGCGCGGCTCACCCGGGAAGTAGAGCTGGGTGGTCAGGATCCGCCCACCCGGGTTCTGCACCTTGACGTGGATGTGCCGGGTGCGCCCCGGGTAGAGGCCGGGCACGATCGTGGTCAGGGTGAACTTGCCGCTGGCGTCAGTGTACTGGTGCCCGCGGAAGGTGTACCCGCTGTTGTCGTACGCGCCGCGGCTGTCGGCCTGCCAGAAGTCCAGCAGCGCGTTGGCCAGCGGCCTGCACGAGCGGCTGAACACGAAGCCGCTGACGGTCAGCCTGGTACCGGTGGTACCGGGCTGGATCAGGCTGGTGCGCTGCGGGGAGCCCGGCTTGAAGTACGGGCCCTCGGTCTGCGCGATGGTGGTGCTCTGGCCGGGGGTGCAGGCCAGGTTGATCGCCTCGGCGCCCTCGGGGCGCACCTCGGCCGGGCTGGCGGCGGCGAACCCACCGGCGGCGGTGGCGCCGATGATGCCCGCGGCGGGGACCACGAGGGCGCCGAGCTGGAGCAGGCGCTTGCGGGTGATGTTGCCCTCGCCTGCGTCTTCCGTGGTGGGGAGCTGGTCAGTCACTTGGGGAGTACCTCCTACGACGAGACCACCGGGTTGGCGATCGTCACGGATTGGCACACCCGATGCTGTTGCAGTGACGACCTCGTTGCAATCCGTGGCGATACGGGCTTAACTCAGGCGCTACCGTGAGCAGATCCGTGGTGAACAGGGCGCGAAAGCCGTTCACCCCAGGCAAAAGGTGCAGCATGGAATCGGGTCCTCTGGGAACCACTGTGGACAGATCAACCGGGCCGGACCGCGCGCCGCTGGTCGGCCGCGCCGCCGAGCTCGCGCGGCTGTCCGCGGTCGGCGCGCCCGCGCTTGTGCTGGTCGCGGGCGAGGCGGGGATCGGCAAGAGCCGGATCGTGGCCGAGCTGCGCGAGCACCCGGACCTGCTCGGGCACCACTGGTTGGTCGGCGAGTGCCTGCCGCTGCGCGAGCCGTTCCCACTCGGGCCGGTGCTCGACGCGCTCAAAGGTCTGGACGTGTTCAGCCCGCCGGTCGGCCGGGTGGACCGGGTCGACGTTTTTCCCAGAGTGCGCGCGGGATTGGCCGAACTGGGCCCCGCGGTGATGGTGCTCGAGGACCTGCACTGGTCCGACAAGGCCACCTACGAGTTCCTGCGGTTCCTGTGCCGGGGGCTGCCGCCCAAGCTGAAGGTGCTGGTCACCTACCGGCCGGAGAGCGTGCGCGCGGAGCGGCCGGTGGTCGACCTCGCCGGGTACCTGCCCCGGTGGGCCCGCGCGGTGGAGACCACGGTGCGGCCGCTGCGGGTCGCGGAGGTCGGTGAACTGGCCGCCGGTCTGCTCGGGTTGACCAGGGTCACCGCCGAGTTCGCCACACGTCTACACGAGTTGACGGGAGGCGTGCCGTTCGTGGTCGAGGAGGTGTGCCGGGCGCTGCCAGCGGAACCGGCGCCCCGCTTGGCCGACGCGCCGCGCTCGGTGCTCGACCGGCTCACCGCGCCGGTGGCGCTGCGCGGGTCGATCGCCGAGCGGTTGGCCGCGCTCCCGGCGACGGTGCGCGAGGTGGTCGGCGCGGCGGCCACGCTCGGCGCCCCGGTCGACGAGCACCTGCTCGGCCGGGTCGCTGGTCTGGACCGCCCGACGGCGGCCGAGGCCATCGACCGCGCGCTGGCCCACGGGCTGCTGCGGCAGTGCGCGCCGGGGCTGCTGGCGACCAGGCACGCGCTGGCGACCCGCGCGGTGATCGACCTGCTCGCACCCGACGAACTGCGGCGCGCGCACCGGGCCGCGGCGACCGTGCTCGCCGACGTGGACCCCGTGCCGCACGCCAGGTTGGCCCGGCACTGCAAGCACGCCGGGCTGGTGGCCGACTGGGTGCGCCACGCCGAAGCGGCGGCCACGCGCGCGGTGGCGCTCGGCGACGGGGACACCGCGGTCGACCTGTTGGCGGACGTGGTGTCCGGGTCCGGCATCGACATCACCACCAGGGCACGGGTCGCGGCACTGCTCAGCCGCGCGGCGCAGCCCGGGTTGCGCCACGACGAGGCCGTCGCGGCGCTGCGGGCGGTGTTGACCGAGGACGACCTGCCCGAGCGGCCGCGCGGTGAGATCCGGTTCGGCCTCGGCATGCTGCTGGTGTCGCAGGCGGGCAAGTCGGGTGCGGGCCGGGAGCAGTTGCGGGTCGCGGTCACCGAGCTGGCCGACCGGCCGGACCTGGCCGCGCGGGCGATGGCGGCGCTGGCCATCCCGTCCTCCACCTCCGGGACGGTCACCGAGCACCTGGCGTGGGCGAAGCGGGCGCTGAACATGCTCGGCTCCTTCGACGACCACGCGGTGCACACCGCGGTGCACGTCAACCACGCGTCGGTGCTGCTGTACTACGGCGACCCCGACGGCTGGCCGGTGTGGCGCGCGGCGCTGGCCCGCGGGTCGACACCGGAGGCCCGGCTGCACCTGCTGCGCGGGGCGAGCAACGCGGCCGACGCGGCGCTGCTGCTGGGCCACGACGCGCGGGCGCGGGACCTGCTCGCGTTGATCCCCACGCTGGTCGACCAGGACTCCGGGCTCTACACCAACCGGCTCGTCGCGGGGACCCGGCTGCGGCTGGACCTGGCGGCGGGGCACTGGGAGGGCCTGCCGGAGCGGATCGCGCACGTGCTGGCGAGCGCGCAGGCGCACCGGCTGCCGCTGCTGGACGCGGAGGTGCGGCTGGTCGGCGCGGAACTGGCCCTGGCGACCGGATCGCTCGCTGACGCGGAGGTGGACCTGCGGGCGGTGGGCGAGCGCGCCGAGCTGCTGACCATCTCCCAGGTGGCCGGGGTGGCGGCGGCGCGGGCCAGGATCGCGCTGTCGGGCAACCGCGCCCAGGAGGCGCTGGCGCTGCTGACCCCCGCGGTGGACCTGGTGCGCAGGCACGGGAACTGGGGGTGGGCGGCGCAGGCGGTGCCGCAGGCGTGCGCGGCGATGGTGGCACTCGGCGACCGGGCCGGTGCGGTGGCGCTGCACCGGGAGTTCGCGGACGCCGTGGTGGACCGGGACGCGCCCGCCGCCGGTGCGGCCGCCCTGGAGGCCGCTGGGTACGTCGCGCCGCGGGCGAAGGCGGTGGACCTGTTCGCCGCCGCCGAGGGTGAGTACGAGGCGATGGGCCGCCCGTACGCGCGGCTGCTGGCCAGGGAGGCCCTGGCGGCGGTGCTGCTGGACGACGGCGACAAGGAGGCGATGGTGGACGTCGTGGCGGGCTTCACCGACCTGGGCGCGCGCTGGGACGCCGCCCGGTGCGCCCAAGCCCTGCGCAAGCACGGCGTCACCCCGCGGCACCGGGGCGGGCGGCGGGGCTACGGGGACGCGTTGTCGCCGCGGGAGGCCGCGGTGGCCGGGATGGCTGCCCGCGGCAGCACCAACCGGGAGATCGCCGAGGCGCTGTTCATCTCGGTGCGCACGGTCGAGGACCACGTGGCCAACGCGCTGCGCAAGTGCGGGGTGCGCACCAGGTCCGACCTGCCGTGCGACTGAACGGGGCAGCGGGCCCCGGCGCCGTTGGGACGACGTCGCCGGGGCCCGCTGTGCGAGGTGACGGCTAGCTGGTCACCAGGCGCAGGCCGTACACCGAGAGGATCTCGGTGAGCGGCTGGAAGTACGTGGTGCCACCGGAGGAGCAGTTGCCGGAGCCACCGGAGGTGACGCCCTGGGCCTGGGTGCCCGAGAGCCACGAGCCGCCGGAGTCACCGGGCTCGGCGCAGGCGTTGGTGCGGATCAGGCCGCTGACGGTGCCCTGCGGGTAGTTGACGCTCTGGTTCTTGGCCTGCACGGTGCCGCAGCGCCAGCCGGTGGTGGACCCGGAGCGGCAGATCGACGCGCCGACGGCGGCCTCGGTGCCGCCCTTCACCGCGACGGTGGTGGAGCCGCTGTAGCGGTTGACGACGCCGCGCGGGGTCCAGTTGGTGTTGGTGCGGACCCAGGCGTAGTCGTTGCCGGGGAACGACGAACCCGCGAAGGTGCCCTGGGCGACCTGGTTGGAGCCCTTGGTCGTGGCGCCCGAGCGGCCGCAGTGCCCGGCGGTGACGAACCCGCCCTGCACCGAGAACCCGACCGAGCAGCGCGACCCGGAGCCGATGTAGTAGGCGTCGCCGCCGCGCACGTCGTAGAGCGGGCGGGGGGACTCGGTGGACTCGACGACCGACACGGCGGTGGCGTCGACCCCGGCGGCCGCGACGAACTGGTTGGCCGCGGCCGTGGACCCCTTGGCGGCGGTCAGGGTGACGGTGTTGCGCTGGACGTCGACGTACCAGCCGGTGACACCCTGCGGCGCGGCCTTGCCCTCGAGCCCCTGCGCGGTCGCGTCGAGGTGGCGGGCGCTGTGGCGCACCACGGTCGCCTCGGCACCGCCCGCGCGGACCTGCGCGGCCTTGCCGCTGTCGGTGACGCCGACGACGAGCTTGCCGGACCCGGCGTCGTAGTACGCGCCGCCGAACGAGTCGCTGAGCTTGCCGCGCAGCTCGGCCTCGAGCGCGGTCGCCCTGGTCTCGCTGTCGAGCCGCGCGATGGCGGCGTCGCGGGACAGGCCGAGGTCGCGCTCCATGGCGCTGAGCACCTCGGGGGTGACGTCGGAGGCGGTCGGGGCGGGGACGGCTTCCTGACCGGCGAACGCGGGAACGGTGGCCACCGCGGCCGCGGCCGCGGTCAGCACCACGGCGGCGACGAGTGTGCGTTTCACATGTGCTCCATCGGTTCTCGATTGCAGGGGACGCGGGCCGCGGTGAAACCGGCCCTTTCCGCCGAATGCGCTCAAGCCCTCACTCGCGACGTATCCGGCGGCTGTTCCCGAATCGTGCTCGCGGCGCTGGACGACCACAAGGGGAACTTGTTACCGGATATTCATCCGGTGGGAAAACCACCGCTGGTCTGCGCATTTCCAGCGAACCGATTTCACCTTCCCGGATAAGCGCCCAGGCATGATCACCCGCCGCCACCGGCCATCCCGGTTAACTGTGAAACCCTTACCCGCAGGCCAAACCGCCCACGCAGGCACGGCGCGAACCCCACCACCCTCGGGCGTAAGGTGGATATCACAGCGGGGTCCGCGCCCGCCCCAGGCCGAATTCCGCGAGCCCGGCGCCGACAATGCCTGCCACCTTTTCCCAGCGCTCCGACCTGTGCGGCACACGCTAGGCGCGGCACCGCGCCCGAGCATCAGGGGAAACCCTCGCACCCCCACCCCGCCTGCGACAAC
Source organism: Actinokineospora globicatena (assembly GCF_024171945.1). Lineage (GTDB taxonomy): Bacteria > Actinomycetota > Actinomycetes > Mycobacteriales > Pseudonocardiaceae > Actinokineospora > Actinokineospora globicatena. The sequence goes on along the minus strand of NZ_JAMTCR010000006.1, from coordinate 784,806 downwards.
ACTCCCCCACCGCCTGTCCAACCACCCCGCTCGCCCCCCCCGCCAGGCGCCCCACCTGCCGCCGCTTCGCTTTCCGCTGGCCCACCTGCCGCCGCCTCACCTGCCGCCCACTCACCCGCCGCCTCGCCTGCGCCTGCCCACCGCCCCGCGCGCCGCCAAGCCACCGCCCGCCACTCACTTCGCCGACCCGCCCGCCCCCAACCCCGCCCAGCGGCCCCGAAGACCACCCCCGGAAGCCGCCGCGGAGGCCATCCCCGCGAACCCCAGCCCCCACCCTGTCCCGGGGGGCGTCCCCAGGCCCAGTCTACAAGGACCCCCTCCCCCGAAGGGGTGACGACGAAAACCTGTGGATAACTCGACCCCTTGTGGACAACGCGATCTGGGCGAACCCCGGCGGAGCGGGTGGAGCGGGGCGAAAAGTCCGCCGGATGGGTGGTCGCGCCTGCCACATCGAGAGGCAATGCGAGGCTTCTCGATGGTCGAGATAAGTCGGTGATATCGAGGCGCGGCGCGGGTCAGTCGGTGTGGAGGCGGGCTGCGAGTTGGGTTCGGGAGCGGATGCCGAGTTTGCGGTAGACGCGGGTCAGGGAGGCTTCGACCGTCTTGACGCTGATGAACAGCCGGTCAGCGATCTCGCGGTTGGAGGCGCCCTCGGCGACCAAGGCGGCGATGCGGGACTCGGTGGCGGTCAGGTCCGTCGGCGCTTGGCTGGCCTCGGCGGCGCCCGCCAGGCGGGTGAGGACGTGGTCGGCGTGGTCGGCCCACGGGCGGGCCGAGGCGGCGGCGAACAGGGCCGCCGCCCGGAGCACGGGTTCCCTCGCCGCGGCGTACCGGCGGCGGCCGCGTTCGACCCGGCCGCGCACCAACAAGCAGTGGCCCGTCTCCAGTGGTTGACCTAAAGCCGTGAACACGGATTCGGCCCCCAGCAACAGGTCCACGGCCCCGTCGGCGTCTCCGCGCGCCGCGAGCAGCGAGGCCTCAGCGCGGTCGAGTTGTGCGGACACCCCCGCCGGTTCGGGCACGTTCGCGAGCCGGTCGCGGGTGTCGGACAGCAGGTCGGCGGCTTCGTCGTGCTCCCCCACCGACACCAGCGCGGTCGCCAGGTCGGCGTGCCAGCGCAGCATCGTCGGGTCGCGGATGCCGCGCGGGGCCTCGAGTTCCGGGATGCGGCGCAGCGCCACGACCGCCTCGGCCGGGCGGCCGGTGCGCACCAGGGCCTGGCCGAGCAGGTGCAGGTGCCTGCGCAGGAACACCAGGTCCGAGTCCTGCTCCGCGGCCCGCACACCGCGTTCGGCGTAGGTCACCGCGCGGGCGACGCTGCCGCCCGCCAGTTCCGCGACGGCGCTGGTGTGCCAGCCGGGGGCCGGGCTCAGCCGCGCCTCGCCGCCGATCCGCCGAGCCCGGGCCGCGTACTCCATCGCCTCGCGGCAGCGACCCAGGCGGGCGGCCACCTCGGTGAGCCCGCGCAGGACGTTGACCAGTTCCTCCGCCGCGCCGCGCTCGACCATGCCGAGCATGCCCAGGTACATCGCGCGGGCGTCCTCCAGCCGGTCGTCGAGCGCGGCGAAGCGGGCGACGACCGACGCGGGCGAGAAGTGCAGCCAGCCGTCCATGTCCGGCGGCGGAAGCACCAGGGCCGCGCGCAACGGTTCCTCGAAGTCGGGGTCCCCGGCCAGCCGCCGCATCAGCGCGATCGTGGCCAGCGCCATCGACTCGATGGAGGTGTCACCGACCGAGCGCGCCAACTCGACCGCGCGACCGGCTTGCTCGGCCGACGCGGCGGGCCACCCGTTGATCATCGCCGCCCACGCCCGCCACAGCCACAGCAGGCCACCGGAGCGCGGGCAGTCCCCCGCGTCGGCCAACGCCAACGCGAACAGCTCCTGCTCGTCGGCGACTCCCTGGCCCGCCAGGTGGATCAGCGACATCCGCACGCGAACCCGTTGCAGCGGAGCGGAATCCGCGGCGAGCACCGCGTCGGCGGCGCGGCGCACCACATCTTGGCGCGCAGCCACCGCCCCTGTCTGCGCGGCCGCGACCAACCACTCCAGCCGCTGCGCGCGTTCGTGGCGCGGGGTGCGGTCGGCGGCGAGCAGGTACAACTCGGCTGCCAAGTCCCGGGATCCTTGGCGCTGCGCGGTTTCCGCGGCGACGACCAGTGCCCGCGCGGTCGCGGCGTCCGGGTCGGCGGAGGCCAGCGCGCGGTGGCGTTCCCGGTCGGCGTCGGAGCTGACGACCTCGGCCAGCGTGGTGTGCGCGGCGGCCCGGTACCCGGCGTCGGCGAGGTCGGCGATCATCGTGGCGGCGGCGGGTGGGGTGAACCGGATCCGGTCCGCGTCGGTCACCACGAGCCCGACCTCGGCCGCCCTGGCGATGTCACGCACCGCTTCGGCCCGACCGGCCCGCAGCAGCAGTCGCACGGTCGGCCTGGACGCCAAAGCACACCACAGCACCGTTTCCCGTTCGGCTGGGGTGAGCCCGGCCAGCCGTTCCCGCACCAGTGCCGCGACGTTCGGCGGGTGGTCGCGGTCGGTGGCCGCGCCCGCGAGGATCAGCGCGAGGTACGGGTTCCCAGCGGAGTCGGCGTGGATGGCGGCGGCGGTGCGGGCGGGGAGTCCGTGCGCGTCCAGCAGTTCGGCGAGGTCGTCGGCGCTCAGCGGCGGGACTTCCAGGCGCAGCACCGGTCCTGGCGCGAGCGCGGCAGGCGGCACCGCCCGGGGACCGTCGTCGTCGAGCGGGACGGCCTCGGGGAGCCTGCCCGCGACCACGGTCCGCACCGCCGCCGACCCGACCCGCCGCGCGGCGTAGGCGATGACATCGGCCGAGGCGGCGTCGACCCACTGGGCGTCGTCGAGCAGCACGAGCACGGGTTCCTTGGCCGCCATGGCAAGCAGCGACAGGTGCCAGGCGTGCCGCAGCGGCATCCCGCCGTCGTCCCGGCGCCCCACGAGCACCTCGGTGGCGGCGCGGTGGAACTCCTCCGGCAACGCGGCGATGATCGCCGACGGCACCTGCGCCAGCAGTTCGGCCAACACCCCACCGGAGATCCACCGCTCCGCCTCGGCCGCGGTCGCCCGCAGCACCCGCCCACCGCTGTCGATCGCGTCGAGGATCGTCGTCTTCCCGATCCCGCTCGGCCCGGTGAGCAACACCCCGCCACCTTGCTCAAGCCCGGCCCGCACCCGGGCCAACACCCGCTCCCGCCCCACCAGCCCACGCGCGGCCCCGGCACCGCCCATTAACGCCCTCACCTCACCGGCTCACAGGTCCCGACACAGTACAGACGGCACCAACCGGGAACAACCACCGCTGACCACGGTCCCGAACCACTCGGACCCCAAGTGCGGCAGTGCGTTCTGTGCGTCAATGAGCGTGATCAGGACGAGCCTGCGCGACGGTCATGTCCACTTGACCGGTGAACAGGCCGTGGTCAGGCACACCGGATCGACAGATGTGCCTGACCACGGCCGGATCTGCTGGCTCAGGCCCGTTCCACGAGGTGGCCGATGACGTCGGGGCCGGGGTGGGCGTGGCCGGAGCCGTCGCGGCGGGGGTCGGGTTCGGGGAGTTCGACGGCGGAGCCGGTGCGGGTGGAGCCCGCGGGGCGGGGGCCGATCCAGGCGAGGACGAGGGCGGTCTCGCCCTTGAGGAAGCGGTGGGCGCGGACGCCGCCGGTGGCCCGGCCCTTGGCGGGGTACTCGGCGAAGGGGGTGACCTTGACCGACTGGCCGGTGGAGGTGACCACCTGGGGTTCGCCGTGGTCGGGGTCGTCGATGCGCAGGGCGGCGAAGAAGACCACCTTGCCGTCGGCGGGGACGTTGATCCCCGCCATGCCGCCGCCGCGCAGGCCCTGGGGGCGCACGAGCGAGGCCGCGTAGCGCAGCAGGGACGCGTCAGCGGTGACGAAGGCGAGGGTCTCCGAGCCGTCGGTGAGCCAGGTGGCGCCGACGACCTCGTCGCCCTCCTTGAGGGTGATCACCTCGAACTCGTCCGAGCGGACCGGCCACTCCGGGGCGCACACCTTCACCACGCCCTGGCGGGTCCCCAGCGCGAGACCGGGTGAGCCCGCCGCCTGGTCGCCGAGCGGGGCGATGCCGATGACCCGCTCGCCCTTCTCCAGCGCGACCAGCTCACTGGCCGCCATGCCGCCCGAGAGCGACACCGTGCCGCTCTGCTCCGGCAGCACCGGCAGCGGCAGCACGTCGGTCTTGAACGCCCGGCCCCGGTTGGTCACCAGCAGGACCTGGCCGCGCGCGGTCGAGTGGACCAGCGCGGTGACGGCGTCGTGGCGGGCCCGGCCCTTGCGGGTGCGGCCCTCCGACGCCTCCTCGGACTCCGCCGCCGTGCGCGCGACCAGGCCGGTGGCGCTGAGCACCACCTGGCACGGGTCGTCGGCGACCTCCAGCGGACCGGCGGGCTTCGAGGCGGCCAGCACCTCCTTGAGGTCACCGTCGATCAGCGCGGTGCGGCGCTCGGCGGTGAGGTCCTTGGCGACCTTGCCCAGCTCGGTGGACACGACCCGGCGCAGCACCTTCTCGTCGTCGAGGATCTTGTCCAGCTCCTCGATCTCGCCGCGCAGCCTGGCCTGCTCCTCCTCCAGCTCGATCTTGTCGTAGCGGGTGAGGCGGCGCAGCGGGGTGTCGAGGATGTAGGTGGCCTGGATCTCGGAGAGCTTGAACCGGGTCATCAGGCCCGTCTTGGCGGCCGCCGCGTCGTCGCTGCCGCGGATCAGCCGGATGACCTTGTCGATGTCGAGCAGGGCCACCAGCAGGCCCTCGACCAGGTGCAGCCGCTCCTCGCGCTTGCGCTTGCGGTAGCGGGTGCGCCGGGTGACGACCTCGTAGCGGTGCCGCAGGAAGACCTCGAGCAGCGCCTTGAGCCCCAGGGTGCGCGGCTGCCCGTCGACGAGCACCAGGTTGTTGATGCCGAAGGACTGCTCCATCGGGGTCAGCCGGTACAGGTCGGCCAGCAGCGCCTGCGGGTTGACGCCGACCTTGCACTCGATGACCAGCCGGGTGCCGTTCTCCCGGTCGGTGAGGTCCTTGACGTCGGCGATCCCGGTCAGCCGCTTGCTCTTGTTCACCTCTTCGGTGATCTTCTCGATGATCTTCTCCGAGCCGACCTGGTAGGGCAGTTCGGTGACGGTGATGGCCTGGCGCCTGCTGCCCTCCAGGTGCCCGATCTCCACCTTGGCCCGCATCCGGACCACGCCGCGGCCGGTCTCGTAGGCCTTGCGCACCTCGTCGAGCCCCAGCAGCATGCCGCCGGTGGGCAGGTCGGGGCCGGGCACGAACTCCATCAGCTTGTCGAGGTCGGCCTCGGGGTGGGTGATCAGGTACCGCGCGGCCGCGACGACCTCGCCGAGGTTGTGCGGGATCATGTTGGTCGCCATCCCGACCGCGATCCCGGACGTCCCGTTGACCAGCAGGTTCGGGAACGCCGCTGGCAGCACGACCGGTTCGAGCAGCGACCCGTCGTAGTTGGGCCGGAAGTCGACGGTGTCCTCGCCGAGCTCACCGACGAGCAGCATCGCCTCGCGCGACATCCTGGCCTCGGTGTAGCGGCTGGCGGCCGGGCCGTCGTCGGGCGAGCCGAAGTTGCCGTGCCCGTCGACCAGCGGCGCGTTGAGCGAGAAGTCCTGGGCCAGGCGCACCATGGCGTCGTAGATCGCGGTGTCGCCGTGCGGGTGGTACTTGCCCATGCAGTCGCCGACCACGCGGGAGGACTTCACGTACGCGTGCGTGGGCCGGTAGCCCTGCTCGTGCATGGAGAACAGGATGCGCCGGTGCACCGGCTTGAGGCCGTCGCGCGCGTCGGGCAGGGCGCGCGAGTGGATCACCGAGTAGGCGTACTCCAGGTACGAGTCCTCGATCTCGGTGCGGACCGGGTTGTCCACCACGGTCGCGCCCGCCTGGTCGAAGGCGGACGGGTCGACCTTGGCGGAGGGGGCCTTGCGGCGGGCCATCGGCTGCGGCTCTCTCTCGGGTGCGGTCTGGCTCAGACGTCGATCGCGGACTGGTCGACGCGGGCGGCGGAGTCGACCAGCCAGTTGCGCCGCGGCTCCACCTTCTCCCCCATCAGCAGTTCCAGCGCGGCCTCGGCCGCCTCGGCGTCGCCGAGGGTGATGCGGCGGACGGAGCGGGTGGCCGGGTTCATCGTGGTGTCCCACAGCTCGTCGGCGTCCATCTCGCCGAGGCCCTTGAACCGGGGCACCGGGGTGACGACCTGCTTGCCGGAGCGCTCCAGCCTGGCGACCGTGGTCTCCATCTCGCGCTGGGTGAAGGTGAAGATCGTCTCGGCTGACCGGCCGCGGGTGGTGATCTTGTGCAGCGGCGGCATGGCGGCGTAGAGCCTGCCGTCGTCGATGACCGGGCGCATGTACTTGGCGAACAGGGTGATCAGCAGGGTGCGGATGTGCGAGCCGTCGACATCGGCGTCGGCCATCAGGATCACCCGGCCGTAGCGCATCGCGGCCAGGTCGAAGGTGCGGCCGGTGCCCGCGCCGAGCACCTGCACGATGGCGGCGATCTCGGCGTTGCGCAGGGTGTCGGCCAGGCTGGCCTTCTGCACGTTGAGGATCTTGCCGCGCAGCGGCAGCAGCGCCTGGTACTCCGAGACCCGCGCCATCCGCGCCGAGCCGAGCGCGCTGTCGCCCTCGACCAGGAACAGCTCGCTGCGGGCGACGCCGGTGGTGCGGCAGTCGACCAGCTTGGGCGGCATCGCCGCGCCTTCCAGCGCGGTCTTGCGGCGGGCGGCGTCCTTCTGCTGCTTCTGCGCCAGCCGGACCCGACCGGCGTCAACGATCTTCTGCAGCACGACCTTGGCCTCGGCCTTGGTGCGCCGGTCCTCTGTCCACTCGCGCAGGTGCCGCTCCAGCACGCCCTGCATGACCTTGGTGATGCCCGCGGTGGACAGCTCGTCCTTGGTCTGGGAGGTGAACTGCGGCTCGGGGACGCGCACGTGCACCACGGCGGTCATGCCCTCGAGCACGTCGTCGAGGGTCGGCGGGTCCTCCTTGGGCTTGAGCAGGCCCCTGGTCTTGGTGATGGCCTCCTGCAGCGCCTTCACCGCCGCCCGCTCGAAGCCCTTGCGGTGGGTGCCGCCGTGGGCGTTGCGGATGGTGTTGGTGAAGCACTCCACGGTGCGCTCGTAGCCGGTGCCCCAGCGGAAGGCGACCTCGACCTCGGCGCGGCGCGCGACCTTGGAGCGCATCACGCCGTTCTCGTCGGCGGCGTTCTCCTGGTAGGTGCCCTCACCGGTGACCAGCAGGGTGCCGGAGACGGCGCGCTCGCCGTCGGGGGCCAAGAACTCGACCATGTCGGTGAGCCCGTTGGGGAAGTGGAAGGACTCCTCGGAGTAGGTGCCGGGGTCCTCTTGGTCCTCTACCCGCAGGACGTAGCTGACGCCGGGGACCAGGAACGCGGTGTTGCGCAGCTTGGCCCGGACCGCCTCGACGTCGAGCGCGGCGCCGTTCTCGAAGTAGCGGGCGTCGTACCAGTAGCGGATGGACGTGCCGCCGCGCTCGCCGCGGCGCATCTTGCCGACGACGTCGAGGCCGGAGCGCTTGGTGAACGGGGCCTTCGGACCGTCGCCGTCGAACACCCCGGGCACGCCGTGGGCGAACGACATCCGGTGGACCTTGCCCTCGCGCTTGACGGTGACGTCGAAGCGGTGCGAGAGCGCGTTGACCGCGGAGGCGCCGACGCCGTGCAGGCCGCCGGAGGTCTTGTAGCCGGAGCCGCCGAACTTGCCGCCCGCGTGCAGCCTGGTGAGCACCAGCTCCACACCGGACAAACCCGACTTGGCGTGCACGCCGGTTGGGATGCCGCGGCCGTCGTCGTCGACCTGGACGCTGCCGTCGGCGTGCAGGGTCACCACGACGGAGGTGGCGTGCCCGCCGACGCCCTCGTCGGTGGAGTTGTCGACCACCTCGGCGAACAGGTGGTTGATGCCCCGGCTGTCGGTCGACCCGATGTACATGCCGGGCCGCTTGCGCACCGCCTCCAGACCCTCCAGGTGCGTCAGGTCGTCGGCCCCGTAGAGGGTCTCGGCAGTCACCGCGTGCTTCTCCCGCTGCTGTCGTCCTCCCGGGCGCGCGCCCGGCGCCCGCGCGGCCGGTGCCGCTCGAACAGGTGTCCCAAGGTACCGGAGGGTATCGGCCCACCCCGACAGCCGTGGCGCACCGCGCCGGGCGAGCGGCGTGGCGCCCGCCACGGGCCGGGTCGCGCCGACGGTCCGAGGCGGATGGTCCGAACCGGGGGGCCCGGCCGGGCCGGGGTGGTCCAGTCCGGGCGCCGGGACCCCCAGATGGTGATGGCATGCGCCGTACGGACGCTTGACCGGGGGTTGAAACGCACCGGCGGTTGTGTGAATTTACCGCCCGGTGGCCGGTAGGCCTCGTCTTGACGGGTGATCAGACCCGCGTTTATGGTCTAGACCACAGCACATCTACACCGTATTCGCGGTGCGACGGGCTGTGACGAACACCGAGTGACAGCTACCAGCACCACCCCGGCGTCCGGGTCCGGCCGACGCCCGACGGGTGGCAGGCGTCCCCCTGCTCCCGTTTCCACCCCTGCGCCGGTCGCCCTGTGGCGACCGGCGGAAACGCCGTCCACTCCTGTGGAGGAGCACGCAACCATGAAGCACAAGCGCAAATTCGCCGCGGCAGCGGCAGGGGCGACGATCGCCCCGCTGTTGATGGTCGCCCTGCCCGCGAGCCCTGCCTCCGCGCACGGCTACATCAGCACCCCGCCCAGCCGCCAGGCCAACTGCGCGGCGGGCAAGGTCAGCAACTGCGGTCAGATCATCTACGAGCCGCAGAGCGTCGAGGGCCCCAAGGGCCTCAAGAGCTGCAACGGCGGTCTCTCCCAGTTCGCCTCGCTCAACGACGAGTCGAAGAACTGGCCCGCGGCCTCGGTCGGCAACTCGGTGAACTTCACCTGGACGCTGACCGCCCGGCACGCGACCTCGACCTGGGAGTACTTCATCGGCAGCGAGCGCGTCGCTGTCTTCAACGACAACGGCGCGCAGCCGGGTGCCACCAAGAGCCACACGGTGAACCTCGGCGGTCGCTCGGGCCGGGTCAAGCTGCTGGCCGTGTGGAACATCGCCGACACCGCGATGGCCTTCTACAGCTGCGTCGACCTGCAGGTGGGCGGCGGTGGCGGCACGACCACCACGCAGCCGACCACCACGACCACCCAGCCGACGACGACCACCACTCGTCCGACGACCACGACGACCACCACCACGCCGCCGCAGTCGGGCACGTGGGCGGCGGGCACTGCCTACACCGCGGGCTCCACCGTGACCTACAACGGTGGCTCCTACCGGTGCCTGCAGGCCCACACCGCGCTCGCGGGCTGGGAGCCGAGCACCACCCCGGCTCTCTGGGCCAAGAACTGATGGCCACCCGGCCCGGACCTCGGCGGGTCCGGGCCGGGTCCCTCAAGGAGGCACCCATGAGACGTCCGCTGATCGCCGCCGCGTGCCTCATCGCGCTCACCGGCTGCGCGGGCAACGGCCACGCCGGTCACGAGAGCACCGACCACGCGGGCCACGACCTCGCCCCGACCACCCCCGCGTCGGCACCGGCCCAGGCACCGGTCACCAGCGCGAGCGGGTCGGCGGCCCCCGCCGTCGGCGACTACAACCTCGCCGACGTGATGTTCCTGCAGATGGCCGTGGCCAACCACAACCGGGGCATCGAACTGGTCCACCTCGCCGACAAGCGCCCCATCCGCGAGGACCTGCGCAACCTGTCCGCCGCCATCCGGCTGACCCAGGAGCAGGAACTCGAGCAGATGAAGAAGTGGCTCACCGAGTGGTCCCAGTCCACCGACGTCAACCCGGACCCCAACGCCCACGCCCACCACGGCGGCATGCCGGTGACCGACGCCCAGTCGCTCGCCGAACTCGGCAAGCTCCCGGACGGCGAGTTCGAGAAGCAGTTCATCGCCCTGCTCACCGCCCACCAGCACAACGCCGTCGAGTTCGCGTTGACGGAGGGCAAGGAGGGCGCCAGCACCCCGGTGAAGGCGTTCGCGGACAAGGTCGTGAAGTCGCGCACGGGGCAGATCCAGCAGTTGTTGAACTACCAGCAGCAGTGAGGTAGCTGGTGGCTACGGCGGGCCCCGGGGACGCGGGGCCCGCCGTAGTCGTGCGCGGGCAGGTCGGGTCCTTGGCCGAGGGGGACGTCGGTGCGCCGCGCGTCCGAGGTGGACACCCGCACCGCTACCGCCTCCTGGCGGATTTCCCCGGCATTGCCCTGGCCTGACCGGTCTTGATCGCGTGCAGCCCCTCCTCGAACTGCTTGACCAGGGGACTCTTCCTCCCCTGGGCGCCGCGCAGGGCCGCGAGCATGCTGAACATGAGGTGCGCCGCGCGCGTCGGGTTCCCCGCGATGGCCGTCCACTTGGCCAGCGACAGGTGCATGCCGATGGTCGTGGTGTCGAACGGCCCCCGCTGCTCGCGGAGTTGGTCGAGCAGGAACTCGTGCAGGTCACGAGCCGCGCCCGGATCACCCGCCTCGCCAACGGCGTCGGCGTGGAACAGGTGAAGCCAGATGGTCCTGATGTCCGCCTCGCCGAACTCGGCGGTGGCGATCGCGGCCACGTCCCGGTAGGTCGCGATGGCCTCGTCGAACCGGCCGAGCGCCGTGGCGCAGTCCGCGTCGCACGACCGGCTGATCAACGTCAGGTAGGCCCGCGGGCCCAGCAGGCGCGAGCGCGCGGACGCCACCGGGCCGAACAGCTCACTCGCTCGCTCGAACTCGCCCAGGCTGTAGTGGCACCTGCCGAGCTCGTGCCGCGACACCAGGGTGTCCAGGTGGTCCGCACCGAACAGGTCACCCTGGATCCGGACCAGGTCCGCGAACAGCTCCTTGGCCCTCGCGGGGTCGTACGCGTGCACCGAGGTCGCCGAGAGCGACCGCGCGCGGAGCACTCGGTCGCTCTCGGGCCCCAGCGACGGAGTCATCCTCACCACCAGGGCATCGATCTGCGTCGCGGCGGCCCGGGGGTGGTCCATGTCGTCGTAGAGGTGGGCTTGGCGGAGGAAGAGGTCGAAGGTCTCCGGGTCGTCGGGCAACCGCTCGCCGACCGCGAGGACGTGGCTGTGCAGATCCCGCCAGGTCTTCATGGTCGTCAAGGTCAGGACCGGGTCCGGCAGGGCGATGGCGACCAGGTCCCGGGCCCGGTTGGCGTGCCGGAGGCCGTCGCCGTGGCGGTGGCGGGTGGCGGCCTGGACCAGGCGGTGCACGGTGATCGTGGTGTCGGGGCCCCGGGTGATCAGGCTGTGGGAGCGGAGGTCGCCGATGGCGCGGAGCAGGGTGAGTTCGTCGTCGAACAGGGGGTGCAGCAGCGAGGTGGGGATGGCGTCCGGGGCGAGGTAGGCGATGGTGTCGAGTACCTCGCGGGCCGGGTCGGTGAGGCGTTCTATGGCCAGGAGCCAGGTGGTGGCGACGGTGTGGGGGTAGTCGTCGGGCTGGCCGTCGGCGAGGAGGTCGGCGCTGCGCGCGCGGTAGAGGCGCAGGTAGGTGGTCAGGTCGATGCCGGTGGTGGCGGTGAACGAGGCCGCTTGGGTCAGGGCGAGCGGCAGGCCGTCGAGTTCGTCGGCGAGTTCGGCCGCCGTGTCCGCGTCCCCGTCCTGGGAGACGGTGGTGAGCAGTTCGACCGCCGCCTCGGTACCCAGCGGGGCGACCGCGTGGACGCCCGCGGGCCATGTGCCTGTGGACTGACTGGTGACGAGGACGTGCCCGTTGCCCTTGGCCGGGTAGAGGCCACGCAGCGCGGCAGCGTTAGAGACGTTGTCCAGCACCAAGAGCCAGGGCTGCTTGTGTTGGGATAACCAGAGGTTCGCGGCCTGCATGGCATCGCGGACGAGCGTGGCCTCGGAGACGGGACGAACAAGCTCTAAGAGGCTGCGGTACTCGGCGTCCAGCGTCTCGCGGTCTTCGGCGCGGACCCACCACACGATGTCGTAGTCGTCTAGATGCCGTTCAGCGTAGGCGCGGGCGAGGCTGGTCTTACCGACACCACCCATGCCGGTAAGAACCTGCACACGCGGGCCGCGACGGGTCTGTTCGGCGGTGAACGCGGCCCTGAGGTCAGCTAACTCCTGGTCCCGACCGACGACCTCGGCCACACCCACTATCTGCGGTGACACGATCCGCCCGAGGACAGCGCTAGAGGCTCCCGGCGTCCCTGGTTCGAGCTCGGGTTCCGAACCTAGAGGCATGTGGTTGACCTTCGGCTTGGCCAGCAAGAACCGGATCTTCCGCACCTGACGCGGAGTCGGGGACACCCCACTATCGCGCACGGACACCGGGGCGTTGCACCGAGCTACGGCTGGGCGGTGATCTCGTCGTAGGTCGGGAAGTGGTGGGCGATGGAGTTGTCGAGGAAGGTGGCGATCCAGCCGTCGTCGTCGTGGAAGAAGCGGATGGAGACGTACTCGGGGTGGGTGCCCATGTCGAACCAGTGGGTGGTGTCGGCGGGGACGCTGAGGAGGTCGCCCGCTTCGCAGAGGACGGCGTGGACCTTGCCCGCGATGTGCAGGTAGAAGATGCCGGAGCCGCGGGCGAAGAAGCGGTCCTCGTCGTCGTCGTGGGTGTGCTCGGCGAGGAACTTGGCGCGGGCGGTGGCGGCGGTGGCGCGCCACTCGTCGGTGTCGGCGGGGACCATGGTGACGGCGTCGACGAAGTGGTAGCCCTCGCGGGTGGAGACCTCGTCGACGTGGGTCTGGTAAGCCTTGATGACCTCGTCCGACGTCGGTTCGGCTGGCAGGTCCACCAGCGGCCAGCGGGAGAAGCGGACGCCGAGCGCGCCGAGGGTGTCGGTGATCTCGGCCGCGTCCCTGGTCCTGGTGAGCACGGTGCCCGGGTCGTCGTCGGCCCAGATGGTCAGTTGGGTCATGGGTCTCACCCTTCCGCGATGGCGGTCGTGAACCGCAGCAGCCACTCCAGGCACTCGGCGCGGTGCCTGGCCACGAGCAGGTCGTCCCCCCACACGTACACCCCGTGCCTGGCGACCACCAGTGCCGGGGTGGCCGGGTCGAACCCGGCCTCGAACGCGTCGCCGAGGACGGTCATGTCCTGGGAGTTCGGCACGACCGGGACGGTCACCAGGTCGTCGTGCGCGCGGCGGCCGAAGCCCTTGAGCATCTCCAGGTCGCGCAGCTCGATCCCGCCCGGCCAGCGCTCGGCGGCCACGACCGGGGCGAGCATGTGCAGGTGCACCACGGCCCCGGCCCCGGCGACCGCCGCGATCCGCGCGTGCAGCCCGGCCTCCGCGGACGGCCGCAGCCGCTGACCGGGCAACGCCTCCCCGGTGCCGTCGATCTCGACGACGTCGTGCGCGGTCAGCTCGCCCTTGTCCAGACCGCTCGCGGTGACGGCGAGGCGCAGCGGGTCGCGGCCCAGGGTCACCGAGAGGTTGCCGGACGTGCCGCGCATCCACCCCATCGCGGTGTAGCGGGCGGACTCAGCGGCCAAGGCGTGACCGGCGGTGATCAGGTCAGGCATCGGGGACGATCCGGAAGTCGTCGAAGGACTTGGCGACGCGGTGGTCGCCGAAGTCCGCGTCCGCGTAGGGCTCGCCGGCGCGCGCTAGGCCTACCGTCTGCCAACCCGCTTCGGCCGCCGCGTCCAATTCCGCCGGAACGTCCGACAGGAACACGATTCGCGGCGGGGTAGGCCCACCGATGCCCTCGGCGATGGCGGCGTAAGAAGCAGCTTCGCGCTTAGGGCCCGCGTTGACGGTGTCGAAGTGGTGGCGGAAGAGGTTCGTCAGGTCGCCCTCGGTCGTAGTGGAGAACGACGCGATCTGGCCCGCGACCGACCCGGACGAGAACACGGCCAGCTTCAGACCCGCCGCGTCCCAGCCGCGCAGCGCGGGCACGACGTCGGGGAAGTACTCCGACACCAGGTCGCGGCGCGCGTAGCCGTCCTGCCAGATGAGCCCCTGCAACTCCTTGAGCGGCGCGGCCTTGCGGTCGGCCGCCATCCACCCGTGCAGCACGGCCACCACGGCGGCGGTGTCGGCGTCGGCGGGCAACCCGGCCTCGGCCTTGACCTGGGCGACGGCGGAGACGACCACCGGGTCGGTGGGGTGCGCGTCGATCCACGGGCCGAGCCGGGGGCGGGCGTAGTCGTAGAGCACCACGTGGACGCCCGAGGTCGGCATCAGGGTGCCCTCGATGTCGAGCACGACCCACTGGGCGGACAGGGTGTCGGTCACGGTGCCTCTCTCTGCTGGACTGCTGGACTGGCTGGTTCTTGGCTGGGCAGCGGGACTGGCCGGCTCTCGCGTGCTGGGGGCGCGGGACTACGCGGGCTGGTGGTAGCGGGCCACGGCGTCGGGGGCGAACGGGCCCCGGTCGGTGACGATCGTGGTCACGAACCTCGGCGGGGTCACGTCGAAAGCCGGGTAGTGGCCGCGCACCTTGTCGCTGGCGGTCCGCACCCCGAGGGTGTGCAGGACCTCGGCGCCGTCGCGGTACTCGATCGGGACGTCGGCGGCGGTGGGCGCGGCCGGGTCGGGCGCCTGGACCTGGGCCAGGAACGGCACCCCGAAGGCGTGCGCGGCGACGGCGAGCCCGAGGGTCCCGATCTTGTTGACCACGTGGCCGTCGAGGGTGACCCGGTCGGCGGCGGTGAGCAGCACGTCGACCGCGCCGCTCTGCAGCACAGAGGCGCCCATGCCGTCGGTGATCAGCGTCGTGTCGACGCCCATCTCGGCGAGGGTCTCGGCGGTCAGCCGGGCGCCTTGCAGGTAGGGGCGGGTCTCGGTGCAGACGAACGAGATGTCCTTGCCCAGGCGACCGGCGGCGGCGACGGTCTCGATGAGGTACGCGTCGGCCCAGCAGTGGGTGAGGACGCGGGCGCCGTCGGGGAGGAGTTTGGCGCTGTGTTCCCCCAACGCACGGCTCTTAGCGCGGTAAGTCTCATCGCCGTTGGCCGCGCCTCGGGTGGCAGCGTCAACCAGCTCGTTGCCGGTGACCTGGCCGGTAGCGTCAACTTCCGCTAGGACCGCGTTGACGGCCTTACGCAGGTGGTTGTTAGTGCTGCGGCTAGCGACAAGCAGGTCCCCGGCCTTGTCGAGCGCGGCGCGCGCGTCGACAGCGGACAGGTGAGCGGCGTCGCGCGCAGCTAGGACCATGCCGTAGAGCGCGGCGAAGTACGGGCCGGACGACTGGGTGACCATGTCCGTGATGGCCACCGCGACCTCGTCGACCGTCGCGCACCGCACCCACACGCGTTCGAACGGGAACCGGCGGCGGTCCAGGATCGCGACGGCATCGTCGTGCAGCACGACGCTCTCGTCCAGGGTCGGCCTGGTCATCAGCTGTACCCGCTCTGGGCGGGGAACTCGCCGGTCAGCAGGTGCCTGCCCACCTCGGCGGCCTTGTAGACGGTCGGGTCGTGCAGGGTGAGCGTGCGGGCGTTGCGCCAGAAGCGGTCCACCCCGTGCCGGGCGGCGGTCGCGCGGGCACCGGTGAACTCGAAGACCTTGCTGGTGATCTCGACCGCCAGCTCGGAGGTGACGACCTTCGCGTGGGAGATCCGGATCGACGTGCGGCCGCGTTCGTCGGCGGTGAAGGCCTCGCCCCGGGCGGCGGCGTCGGTGAACGCGGTGGTGGCGGCGTCGACCAGCAGGTCGGCGGCCTCCAAGCGGGACAGCAGGCTGCCGTACCCGGCGAGCACGTGCGGGTCGTCGACGGCGCGGTCGACCCCGGAGGCGGGCCAGGCGCGGGAGGTCTCGCGGGTGTAGCGGGCGGCCTCGACGAGCGCGCCCCGGCCGATGGCGGCGAGGACGCGGCTGAGCACGAGCTGGAAACCCAGCGGTGCCAACGAGTCCCGCTGCGCGAGGGGATCACCGGGGGCAGGCTGGACACCGAGGACGTCGGCGGCGGGGACGTGGACGTCGGTGAACTCGACGCCGCCGCTGGCGGAGAGGCGCTGGCCGAGGTTGTCCCAGTCGCCGAGGTAGCGGATGCCGGGGGCGCGCGCGTCCAGGGTGAAGGTGAGCTTGCGGTCGCCGAGCGCGCCGCTGACCACCAGCCGGTCGGCCACGCTGGCGCCGGTGGCGAAGAACTTGCGGCCGTTGACCAGGAATCCACCGTCCACATCGGACAGCACGAGCGCGTCGTCCCTCGGGTTGGCGACCCCGGCCCAGAACCAGCCGTGCTCGGCGGTGTCCCGGTCGAGCCGCTCGGTGAGGTCCGGGTTGGCGAACAGGGTGGTCCGCCAGACGTGCAGGTAGTGGTAACCGAGCAGGTGCCCCACGGAGGCGTCGGCGGCGGCGATCTCGGCGAGCACGGCGTGCGCGGTGTCCCAGTCCTCACCGTGGCCACCGCGGTCGGCGGGGACGAGGAGGGTGAGCAGCCCGCTCTCGCGCAGCAGGGCGACCTCGGCCAGCGGCTCAGCCCCGGCCCGCTCCCGCTCCACGGCGTCGGCGGCCAACTTCCCGGCCACCACCCGCGCCACGTCCACCCACCGTTGCCGCCCCATCACACCCCTGCCGTCCGCCGTCCGCGCTCCCCCGGCAGTATGCCGGTCCCCGGGACGGCGACCGGCATGTGGGATCACCGGCTCCCGTAGGCCCGCTCCACCCGCGCCACCCTGACCTCGAACGCGTCATACCACCGCCCGCGCCCCTCCGCCCTGGTCACCACGTGCTCCGGCTCCTCCCGCCACTCCGCGATCGCCACCTCGTCCCGGAAGTAACTGACCGTCACCCCCACCCGATCCTCCCCCCGAGCCGAATCCACCCCCAAAAACCCCGGCGCGGCCCGCACCAACTCGAACATCCGCTCCGCAGCCTCGTGATACCCCTCGTCATCGGGGCCGAGGATGGACGTGAAGATCACCGCGTAGTACGGCGGCTCAGGTGTGGTGGTGAGCTCCATGAGGACAGTGAATCAGCGCCCACTCCCCCTGTCGCCCCAGTTCCCCTCCCCCGGCCCAAGAGGTGGGCTCCCCGTCACATCGAGCTGTCCACACATCCCCGGGACGCCCGCCGACAACGTTGGCCCACACGCGCCCCACGAAGGCGCTGGTGCCAGACCGGCTCGATGGGGTGGAACAAGTTCGCCCCATCGAGCTCTTCGCATTCTCGCGCCTAGCTGCAATGCCGCAGGCGAGCCGACGAGCGCAGCGAAGCGAAGGCAAGGAACCTCACCCAGTAAGAGCCAGAGAGCGACCACGCTCATGCCACCACTGGTCGTAAGCCGGGTTGCACCCCTGCCGCAGGTGGAACGTGGCGAGCACCTGGTGGTGGATCTCCTCGATGTGCGCCGCCACAACGGTTCCCGGGCGGTAGTACAGCCGCAGTTCTTGTCGCAGCGGGTGGTCCACAATGGGCCGGATGGCGATGCTGCCAGGACGGTCCCGGCTGGTCGCCAGAGCGGGCCCGATGGCGAGTTTGGCGTAGATCAACTCGAGCAGGGTGGCCAGGCACTGGGTGCTGTGGGGTTGGTCGAGCGTGACGCCGTGGTCTCGGCAGACCTGGGCTACGTAGGCGCCCCAGCGGGTGGTGCCGGGGGGTTCGTCGACCCAGGGGTGTTCGGCCATGTCGGCGAGGGTGATGGCGGGGAGGGCGGCCAGGGGGTGGTCGTGGGCCAGGGCGAGGAAGACCGGTTCCTCGGGGTGCACGACGACGCTGCGGACGCCGGGGGGTTGGGTGAGGCCGGAGAGGGGGGCGCGGTAGACGAGGGCCAGGTCGAGGGCGCCGATGGCGACCTTGTCGACGCTGATGCGCTCGTCGATGTCCTCCTGCAGGCTGACCCCCGAGCACCACGGTTGGTCGCGCAGCCAGCGGCTGATCTCCACGTGCAGGAAGCCGCAGTAGCCGCCGACGCGCAGCGGGGCGGAGGGCAGGCCGCGGCGGGACCACTCCTGCACCCGTTCGGCGATGGCGGTCATCCCGCTGAGCACGACCCGCGCCTCGGTGAGCACCTCCGCGCCCAGCGGCGTCGGGAGGCAGCCGTACTCGGCGCGGAAGAACAGGCGGCCGCCGATGTTGCGCTCGATGCGTTGCAGCAGGCCGGAGAGCGCGGGCTGGGACATGCCCAACCGGCGGGCGGCCTGGGTGAGGCTGCCGGTCTCGTCGATGGCGGTGAGCGCGCGCAGGTGGCGGATCTCCAGCTCCACGGTTCCTCCGCATCCCCACCCGCACCGATCGGCGGTTCAGCGACGGTACCTCTTGCGCGCGCGAAAGAGGAAGGGGTCCTGGGCGCACCCCTCCCCCACCCGGTCGGTCGCACGGCGGGTCCAGGATCACCGGATCGGCCCAACGCGGCGGTGAACCCACGGTAAACCGGTCGTGATCAGCGGGAACAGATCACAGATCGGCATAACGGCCCGGCCGGTCGCCCGCGCACACGATCGGAGTAGCGAGCCGAACCCGGTTCGGCCGACGGAGATCATCCGCACTAACCTGTGCAGATATGGCGGGCGTGGAGGAGATGCGTTCCTGGGTCGCGGTGGCCACGGAGAAGGCGCGGTCGGGGATCGCCGCGATCGCGCAGGCGAGCCTGGAGCTCGACGAGGCGCGCGGCGCGTTGGCGACCGCCAGTTCCGGGCGCGAGCCAGCCGAGCTGGCCCGGTCGCAGAGCCTGCTCGCCGAGGCGGGCCGATCCCTCGCCGAGGCGCGCGACACGCTCTACGAGGGCATCGCGGCCGCCGAGGGCTACCTGGGCGGACGCTGAACCACCCGCCACGACCCGGCGCCACCGAACGGGGCAGGTGGGCGCCGCACCCCGGGAACGCGCCCGGACGACGAAGACACCGGCCGGACGAGCTGATGGGGCCCTGTGATGCTGGGTAAGCGGGAACGCAGGCAACGCGCCGAGCAGGCGCTGGCGCGGTTGCGTTCCGTGCTCGGCCACGCCCTCGGGGCCGCCGCCGGGGCGCACGAGCGGGCGGTGCTGCTCAAGCGGCAACTGGAGTTCGAGCGCGCGGTGCAGCGCCTCGGGCTGGCCAGGGCCACCCGGGACCGGGAGGTCGCCGAGCAGGTCACCGACCCGGACCTGGCGCCGGTGTGGGCGCGGATCACCCGGGAGCGCGACGACAGCTACGCCCAGTGGCGCCGCGACGGGCAGGGCGCGGTGCGCGCGCTGGTCGAGGCGGAGACCCCCGGCCCGTCCGGTCGGCCGTGGCAGGAGTGGCTGGGGACGCTAGGCACCGACCCCGGGGTCAGCGCGCCGCGGCTGTGGCGGATCGGGACCGCGCACGTGGAGCACGAGTCCCCCGAGGACGGCTTCCCGCTGGCCGTCCCGCTGCTGGAGCACTCCCACCTGCGGTTGAACTCCGCGCGCGGCACCAGGGCGGCGGTCGACAGCATCGTGGAGACGCTGCTGCTGCGGATGGTCAGCACGTTCACCCCCGGCCTGGTCCGGTTGCACCTGTGGGACATCGGGCACCTGACCGGGCCGCTGCCCAACCTGCACCCGCTGACCGCCGCCGGGCTGCTGGTGGTGCACGACCCGACCCGGCTCGACGACCTGCTGGCGCTGCTGGCAGGCCACATCCGCAAGGTGCACGCGAACGCGTTGCGCGCCGGGCGGACCACGCTCAAGGAAGCCTGCGCCGCGGCGGGGCGCCGGGTGGAGCCGTGGCGGGTGGCGGTGCTGTTCGGCAACGGCGAGCGGCTCGACGAGGAGCAGTACCGGGAGCTGAACCGCATCGCGCGCACCGGGCCGGAGGCGGGCGTGCACCTCGTCCTGGTGGACATGCCGGTGTCGGCGAGCAGTCCACTGGAGACGGTGACCTTCGGCGACGCGGAGACCGCGACCTCCAGCATGACCGGCAGCGGGGTCATCGTGCGGGCCGACCCGCCGGTGTCGCCGTCGGCGGCGAGCCGGGCGGCGGCGGCGATCCGCGACGACATGGTGGTGCGGCGGGGGAAACCGCGCTCGTTCGACGACCTGCTGCCCCGCTCGCTCGGCCGCGACAACTCCCGCGAGGAGCTGCGGACCGTCATCGGGTTCGACGAGGGCGACCCAGTGGAGTTGGTGCTGGGCGACGCGACCCCGCACGCGCTGGTGGCCGGGCCGAGCGGGTCGGGCAAGACGAACCTGCTCTACGCGATGCTCGGCGGCTTGGCGGCCCGCTACTCCCCCGACGAGCTGGAGCTCTACCTGCTCGACTTCAAGGAGGGCGTGTCCTTCGCCGGGTTGACGCCGGGCACCAAGGACCCGAGTTGGCTGCCGCAGGCGCGGCTGGTCGGGGTGAACGTCAACACCGACCGCGAGTTCGGGTTGGCACTGCTGCGGTACCTGGCGCGCGAGCTGGCCAGGCGCGCGGAAGCGGCCAAGCGCCAGGAGGTCACCAAGCTGGCCGAGCTGCGCGACGCCGAGCCCGCAGCGCGTTGGCCGAGGGTGGTCGCGGTGATCGACGAGTTCCAGGCGCTGTTCTCCGGCCGCGACCAGATCACCCAGCAGGCGGCGGCGCTGCTGGAGGACGTGGCGCGCCGGGGCCGCTCGCAGGGCATCCACCTGGTGCTGGCCAGCCAGGACATCGCGGGCATCGAGGCGTTCTGGGGCAAGCCCGCGGTGTACGACCAGTGCACGCTGCGCATCGCGATGCCCAAGGCGAAGCGGGTGCTCTCGCAGGACAACCTGGCGGCGAACACGCTGCCGCGCTGGCACACCGTCATCAACCACGATTCCGGTGTGCCGCACGGCAACGAGGTCGCGCACGTGCCGGACTCGTCGAGCCGGGGAACCTTCGACGAGCTGCAGCGGCGGCTGTGGGGCGAGATCCCGTCGACCGCGCCCCGGCTCTTCGACGGCGCGCACCAGCCCGCGCTGCTGACGGCGGCGGGCTACCAGGCCGGGCAAGCGCCGTTGTTGGGGCAGATCATCGACGTCGAGGACCGGGCGGCGGTGCTGCGGTTGGAGCCGGTGCCGGGCCGGAACCTGGCGGTGCTGGGGACGGCGCAGGAGGACGCGCTGTCGGTCATGGCCAGCGCCGCGCTGTCCCTGGGCAAGGCGTACGCCACCGGTTCGTGCGAGTTCGAGCTGTGGTGCCCGGTGGACTCGTTGCGGCCGAACGTCACCGCCGTCGCCGAGTCGTTGCACCACATGGGGCACACCGTGGAGACGCGGTTCGGCATGGAGGCGATGGCGCAGATCGACAAGAAGGACAAGGACACGCGGTTCGTGTTCTTCTACGCGGTGGACGCGGCCACGCAGTGGTTGGAGCACAAGGAACTCGGCGCGCCGAGCGGCCTGGACCGGTTCCGGTTGCTGCTCAAGCACGGCCCCGCGACCAACGTGCACACCTTCGGCTGGTGGCGCGGGGTGGCCCGGTTCAAGGACACCCTGGGGTTCGGCGGCAACGACGACGTCAGCGCCTGGGTCGCCCTGGACGTGCAGGGCAGCGAGCTCAACCAGTTGGCGGCGGGCCAGCTGGTGGACTGGTCGCCGCGCCCGAACCGGGCGGTGTTCTTCGACCGCACCACGCACAGCCGCCCCGACGTGCTCATCCCGTTCGACACCGCGACCGCGCTGGAGGCCAGGCCGTGATCCCCGAGCACGAGCCGGTCGACCCGGTGGCCCGGTACAAGGAGCTGCTGGAGACCGCGCACCAGGCCGCCAGGGCGCACTCCGAGCACGAGCGGCGGCGCGCGGTCGACCTGGTCGCCGAGATCCACGCCGCCGACGACCGGGTGAAGGCGGCGGCCGAGGCCCAGGCCCAGGTCACCGGGGAGATCAACGGCTGGTGGCGGCAGGTCGTGGCGACCGTGGGCGAGCTGAAGTGGCTGACCACCACGCCCCGGCCGGTGCCGGACCCGGCGGGTCGACCGGAGCAGCTGCGCGAGTACCTGGGCCAGATCGAACCGGCCACCAAGGAGTTCTACGCCGCGCTGCGCAAGGCCACCTGGCCGCGCAGGCGCTGAACCCAGCCCGCCCATCGCCGACCCGACCCCGGCCCCGGCACTCGGCAAAAAAGGGCCCCGCTTCCGGGCCGGGGGGCCGGAAGCGGGGCGGCGGGCCCGCTGTGCGACCGGGAGCATCGGGGTCGCGGGCCCGGGGTGGCCACCCGGCCGCACGGGGTCAGGGCGCGGGAGGTGGCTCTCGGTCTCACGCCGTCACGGCAGTGCCAGCGGGATGAGCGGGAACGGGAACGGCAGCGGGATCAGCGGCAGCTGCGGTTGGTACTGGCTGATCAGCGCGGACAGCAGGTTGAGCAGCCCGGGCAGCAGCGCGGTCACCACGCTGATCGGCAGGTCGCCCGCGGTGCTGACGAAGGCCTGGGTGTTGGCCAGCACGTGCAGCGCGTCCTGGCTCTCGGTGATCTCCCGCAGGTCGCTGAGCACCGGCGGCAGCGCCGCCAGCACGTGGTCGACCTGGTCGACGGTGGTCGCGGTGGTGAGTTCGCCGGTGAGCCGGTCGAGGTCGGTCCCGGGGTCCGCGCCGGCGGGGAGGGGGAGCAACGCGAGTGCGGTGGCGATCACGACGGCGCGCGTCGCGTGGATCAACATCAGTGGGGCGCCCTTTCTGGTCGGGTGAGCGAGGTACTCGGGCTGACCCAAGAGCTAGCAGCGCGCCGGGGCCGTGACCAGTCCTGGGGCATGGGTGTTGGCGCAAGCACATAGCTCAACCCGGCCCCCG
Source organism: Actinokineospora globicatena (assembly GCF_024171945.1). Classification (GTDB taxonomy): domain Bacteria; phylum Actinomycetota; class Actinomycetes; order Mycobacteriales; family Pseudonocardiaceae; genus Actinokineospora; species Actinokineospora globicatena. Next base: position 762,186 of record NZ_JAMTCR010000006.1, on the reverse strand, counting down.
CGCGGGCCGACATAACCGCTGGTCAGCCCCATCAGGGGCGCGGGGGCCGGGTGCGGTGGCGCGGGAGGACACGCTGTGCTGAGGGCGGCTCGCGCGATCGGCGGCCGCCGCGTCGATCGGGTGAATTCGGGCGCGTCACCCACCCGTGCGGCCCCACGGTGGCTCAGCCCGCGACGAGAACCGCCGCGTCGAGCACGGCCACGACGAGCATCGCGTGGAACGTCGCACGCGATCCCGGCCGCCTGCCCAGCGCCAGACCCACCGCCGTCACGATCACGGCGACACCGAGGGCAAGGAAGCCGAGCACGGTGGGTAGTCCCGCGACCAGGGTGGCGGACGCCGCTAGGACTAGCAACGCCGCTGCCACCCGTGAGCCGGTAGCGCCGACGCGGTGCGGTAGCCCTATGACTCCGGTTTCGCGGTCGTCGGCAAGGTCCGGGAGCGTGTTCGCGAAGTGCGCCGCACTGCCCAAAAGGGACGCTGTCGCCACCAACCACCAAGGCGGCAAATACGGCGACGGCAGGCCAAGGGTGACGAAAGCGGTCAGCAGTCCGAATGACACGGCATAGGGGACGATCGAGAACGGCGTCGCCTTCAGGCGGAGATCATAACCCCACGCCGAGATGAGCGCGACAACATGCGCGGCGCCGGCAAGAGGTCCGGACAAGAACGACAGCCCTATCGCCGCGAGCGCGCTGACCGCGACTAGAGCTCGAACCACAGTGGCCGACAAGGTCCCGGCAGCGATGGGTTTGTCCGTCCGCCCAACGCGCGCGTCGCGGGGAGCGTCGACGAGGTCGTTGAGCCACCCCACCGACAACTGCCCCGTCAACACAGCCGCCGCGACCGCCACCGCGCCCCACCCGGTCTGCCCCAGGCCGATCGCGAGTCCGGTCGCGGCGAGGGTCACCGCGACGGCGGGCTCGGGGTGGGCGGCGCGCAGCAGCGGCATCACCCGGCCCACGGTACGTCAACGATCAGGCCGTCCCGGGCCGCGGCGCGTCAAGCAGGGCGGGCACCGGTGTGCCAGCCTCAGGCGGTGACCGCCCTCTACGACGATCTCGCCGCGCAGTGGTGGCGGCCGCGCGGGGCGTTCGCCGCCCTGCACTGGTTGGCCAAGGCCAGGGCCGCGCTGATCCCGACCGCCCGCAGGCCGGGTGCCGTGCTGGTGGACCTGGGGTGCGGCGGCGGGCTGCTCGCCCCGCACATCAGCGGCAAGGGCTACCTGCACGTCGGCGTCGACCTGTCCCGCGAGGGCCCGCGCCTGGCCGCCGCGCACGGCGTCAAGGCCGTCCAGGGCGATGTCCTCGCCGTCCCGCTGCGCCCGGGGTGCGCGGACGTCGTCGTGCTGGGCGAGGTGCTCGAACACCTGGCAGACCTGCCGCGCGCCGTCGAGGCCGCGTGCCGCCTGCTGCGCCCCGGCGGGCTGCTGGTGCTCGACACGCTCGCCGACACGGCGCTGAGCCGGTTCCTGGCGATCACCGTCGCCGAGCGGCTGCCCGGCGTGCCGCGCGGTGTGCACGACCCGGCGCTGCTGGTGGACCGGGACCTGCTGGTCCGGGAGTGTGCCCGCCACGGTGTGCGGTTGCGGCTACGGGGTATCCGACCCGCAGTGCTCGACCTGCTCGCCTGGGTGGCAGGCGCGCGGGACGCGGTCCGGATGGTCCGGGTGCCGACGACCGCCGTCCTGTTCCAGGGGACGGGGACAAAGGAGAACCAGTGGCGGCAGTGACCGGGATCGGCGTGGCGACCCCGCCGCCGGTGGCTCAGGAAGCCCTGTGGGACGGCTACTTCCGCGCGCACACCGGCGGCGGTGGCGTCGCGCGGCGGATCTTCGCGGGCTCGGGCGTGCGGACCAGGCACACCGCGGTCGACCCGTTCACCGAGGACATCTCCGGCTGGTCGACCGCGCTGCGGATGGACCGGTTCGCCGAGCAGGCACCCGCGCTGGCCACGTCCGCGCTCGCGGACGCGCTCGCCGACGCGGGCCGCTCCCCCGCCGACCTCGGGCTGCTGGTGGTCGTGTCGTGCACCGGCTACAGCACCCCCGGGTTGGACATCGCGCTGGCCGAGCGGCTCGGGCTCGCCGCCGACACCCAGCGGCTGCTGGTCGGCCACATGGGCTGCTACGCCGCGATCCCCGGCCTCGGCACCGTGTCGGACTTCGCGACCGCGCGCGGGCTGCCCGCCGCGCTGGTGTGCGTGGAACTGACCTCGCTGCACGTCCAACCGCCCACCGCCGACCCGGAGCAGGTGGTGGCGCACGCGTTGTTCAGCGACGCCGCGGCGGCCGTGGTGGTCGAGCCGGGCGGCCAGGCCGGGTGGGACGTGCCGGGCTGGGAGGTGCTCGACATCGCCGCGCACACCGACACCGACACCCAGGCGCTGATGACCTGGCGGATCACCGACCTCGGGTTCCGGATGGGCCTGTCCGCGCGGGTGCCCGACGCGCTCGCCGGGGCCGTGCGGCCGGTGGTGGACAAGATGCTGGCCAGGCACGGCGCCGACGTGGACTCGGTCGCCGGGTGGGCGGTGCACCCCGGTGGCCCGCGGGTGCTCGACGTCGTGCGGACCGAGTTGGGGCTGTCGGAGTCCGCCATGGCACCATCGCGCAAGGTGCTGGCCGAGCACGGGAACTGCTCGTCGGCGACGGTGGTGCTGGTGCTGCGCGAGGTCGCGGCGCGGCCGGGAGAACTGGTGGTGGCCATGGCGTTCGGACCGGGGCTCACGCTCTACGCCGCGGTGCTGCGGCGGACCGGGTGAGCACGACGCGCCTCTACCGGGGCGCCGAGCTGTCCGAAGAGGACTTCCCGGTCGACGGCCTGCGGGCGCGGCTGGCCGCCGGGGACGCGATCGCCTGGGTCGACATCGACCACCACGACGACGCGGCGCTGTCCGCCGTCGGCACCGAACTCGGCCTGCACCACCTGGCCGTGGAGGACGCCGAGCAGCGGCACCAGCGGCCCAAGCTCGACCAGTACCGCACACACCAGTTCCTCGCCGTCTACGGCACGACCGTGGCCGAGGACGGCTCGCTCACCACCTGCGAGCTGTCCATCTTCGTGACCGACCGGGCGCTGGTCACCGTGCACGACGGGTTCGACATGACCCCGGTGACCCGCCGCTGGGACGACTCGGTGGTGGCCTGCGACCGGGTCGGGGCGCTGCTGCACGCGCTGCTCGACGTCGTGGTGGACGGGCACCTCGGCGCGGTGTCCACCCTGGACGACCGGATCGAGGACCTGGAGGGCCTCGTCTTCGAGGACACCCCGGACGTGCGGCGGTTGCAGCGCGAGGCGGTGCTGCTGCGCAGGAGCCTGTCGCGGCTGCGCAGGGTGGTGCTGCCGATGCGGGAGATCATGACCGGGCTGGCCAGGGTCGCCGGGCTGGTCGACGCGGAGCTCGACCCGTACTTCGGCGACATCCGCGACCACGTCGTGCACGCCACCGAGTGGACGGAGTCGTTGCGCGACCACGTGACCGCGCTGCGCGAGACCCAGCTGACCATCCAGGGCAACCGGCTCAACCTGGTGATGAAGAAGGTCACCGGCTGGGCGGCGATCATCGCCGTGCCGACCGCGATCACCGGCTTCTACGGGCAGAACGTGCCCTACCCGGGCAACGGGGAGCCGTGGGGCTTCTGGGTGTCGACCACGGTCATCCTGGGCCTCGGGATCTGGCTCTACGCCATGTTCAAGCGGAAGGACTGGCTCTGAGCGCCTCGGCCTTGCGCAGGTAGCCTTGGGCGATCTCGGGTTCGTCGGCGGCCTCGTGCAGCAGGCAGTAGGTCAGCATCACCTTCTCGGCCAGTGCCGGGTCCGCCGCCGCCGTGTCGAGGTAGTCCCGGACCGACCGGATGGCGGAGCGCGCGTCCTCGGCCGACGCGATCATGTTCTCGGCGATCACCAAGGCGTCCTGGGGCGACATAGCGTGGTCGGGAACGGTCGGCACTGAGGCCCGGGTTCGAGCGAGGGCGATGGTGTCCACGGCGTCGTCGAAGCGGCGTTGCGGGGTGGACAGGCCCGCGTCGGCCATGCGGTCGGAGATGTGGCGGTAGAGGTCGTCGACAGTGACGTACCCGCCGGTTGCCGGATGGCCCGTGGTGAGGCACTCGGCCGCGTAGCGGGTGAACGGGCTCGGCTCCCCCGCGCGCTCAGCGTCCTTGGTGAGCTGGACCGACAGGCTGCTAGCCAGCACGAACACCCCGCGTCCGGCGAGGTGGCGGGGCAGGTCGGGGGCGGACTTGAAACCGCCGGAGTGGCAGCAGTCGAGCAGGACGAACTTCGCCCGGGCTCGGGAGGCGGCCATCATCTCGACGACAGCCCTGGCCGAGACACCGGTGGACATCACGCGGTTCGCCCGGGTGTCGCGGGCGGCCAAGTGGAGGTTGCCGTGGGCGTCGAGCTTGCCGTGGCCGCTGTAGTAGAGGAGCAGTTGGTCGTCGCGAGCGGCGCCGTCGAAGAACTCGTCCAAGGCGAGCATCACTCCGCGCTGGTCGGCGTTGGCGAGCACGCGCACGTGCTCCGGCCGGTGCAGGCCGACGCCGGGGGCGGTCAGCGCGGACCGCATCAGCTCGGCGTCGCGCTCCGGCCCCAGGAGCGGGGCCAGCCCGCCCGGGTCGTCCGGGAACGACCAGTTGGCCACCAGCAGCGCCCGGTAGGTCCGCTCAGCCACCCGCCGCCCCCTCTCCCACTCGTGTGCCCACCCATGATGACCGCCGTGATCGACTGCCGTCGCGGACGGGGTGGTCCACATCGTGGGACGCCGTGCGAACCTGCCGACGGCTGCGGTGCGTAATCGCCGGGGTCGCCCACCGACCCGTGCCCGCACGGACCGCACGCCTCGGATTACCGGGGGAAACAGCGTCGGCGGCGCCCGTGCGGCAAAGCCGAGCGGAGGGCACATCTGCGCCGTGACATGCGGGTCCGGGCCCGCCCGAACGGATGGGACGTGCTGTCGGCGCCGTGGCTGTCCGGTAGAGTCAGACCCGAGGCCGAGAGGCGCTGCAACGGGCCAGGGGGTGTCCCAGCCCGCCACGCTCGGCTCCGGTCCGCCGCCTCAGGTGGACCACCGCGACAAGGGCGCCTCCGGATACCGGAGGTGTGCGCGTGACCGATCAGGCTCGGATCCAGCGGCTGCGGGAGCTGCTCGCCCAGCGCGTCGCGGTGCTCGACGGCGCGTGGGGCACGATGCTGCAGGGCGCCTCGCTCACCGACGCCGACTACCAGGGCGACCGCTTCACCGACCACCCGCGCGACGTCGCCGGTGACCCGGACCTGCTCAACCTGACCCGGCCGGACCTCATCCTCGACGTGCACCGGCAGTACCTGGCGGCGGGCGCGGACATCACCACCACCAACACCTTCACCGCGACCACGATCGCCCAGGCGGACTACGGCCTGGAGGACTACGCGGCCGAGATGAACCTGCGCGGCGCCCAACTGGCCCGCCAGGCCGCCGACGAGTTCGACGGCGACCGGTTCGTCGCGGGCTCGATCGGCCCGTTGAACGTGACCCTGTCGCTCTCGCCCAAGGTCGACGAACCGGCGTACCGCAAGGTCACCTTCGACCAGGTCAAGGCCACCTACGCCAACCAGATCGCGGCGCTGGTCGAGGGCGGGGTCGACCTGCTGCTGATCGAGACGATCTTCGACACGCTCAACTGCAAGGCCGCCATCGCCGCGGCCCGCGAGGTGGCGCCCGAGCTGCCGCTGTGGATCTCGGTGACCATCGTCGACCTGTCCGGGCGCACCCTGTCCGGGCAGACGGTGGAGGCGTTCTGGCGCTCCATCGAGCACGCCGAGCCGATGGTGGTCGGGGTGAACTGCGCGCTGGGCGCCGAGCAGATGCGCCCGCACGTGGCGGAGCTGTCGCGGCTGGCGGGCACCTACACCGCCAGCCACCCCAACGCCGGGCTGCCCAACTCCTTCGGCGGCTACGACGAGACCCCGGAGGAGACCAGCGGGCTGCTCGCCGGGTTCGTCGGCGACGGCATGGTCAACATCGTCGGCGGCTGCTGCGGCACCACGCCCGCGCACATCGCCAAGATCGCCGAGGCGGTCAAGGGCCTGGCGCCCCGGGTGGTGCCCGAGGTCGAGAAGGCCAGCCGCTACAGCGGGTTGGAGCCGTTCGCGATCGGCGCCGACACCGGGTTCGTGATGATCGGCGAGCGCACCAACGTCACCGGCTCGGCCAAGTTCCGCAGGCTCATCGAGGGCGACAACCACCAGGCCGCGGTGGACGTGGCGCTCGACCAGGTGCGCGGCGGGGCGAACCTGCTCGACGTGAACATGGACGCCGACCTGCTCGACAGCGTCGAGGCGATGACCACGTTCCTGAACCTGATCGCCACCGAGCCCGAGGTCGCCAGGATCCCGGTGATGGTCGACAGCTCGCGGTGGTCGGTGCTGGAGGCCGGGCTCAAGTGCGTGCAGGGCAAGGGGGTGGTCAACTCGATCAGCCTCAAGGAGGGCGAGGAGACCTTCCTGGAGCAGGCGCGCAAGATCCGCGACTACGGCGCAGGCGTGGTGGTGATGGCCTTCGATGAGAAGGGCCAGGCCGACACCACCGAGCGCAAGGTCAGCATCTGCGGCCGCGCCTACGACCTGCTCACCCAGGAGATCGGTTTCCCGGCCGAGGACATCGTCTTCGACCCGAACGTGCTGGCGGTGGCGACCGGCATCACCGAGCACAACGGCTACGCCAAGGCGTTCATCGACGCGCTGCCGCTGATCAAGCAGCGCTGCCCGGGCGCGCGCACCTCCGGCGGCATCTCGAACCTGTCGTTCTCCTTCCGCGGCAACGACACCGTGCGCGAGGCCATGCACTCGGCGTTCCTGCTGCACGCGGTGCGCGCCGGGCTGGACATGGGCATCGTCAACGCCGGTCAGCTGGTGGTCTACGAGGACATCCCCAAGGACCTGCTGGAGCTGGTCGAGGACGTGCTCTTCGACCGCCGCGAGGACGCGACCGACCGGTTGGTGGAGTTCGCCGAGACGGTCAAGGGCTCCAAGACCAAGCGCGTGGTGGACCTGGCCTGGCGCGAGGCGCCGGTCGAGAAGCGGCTCTCGCACGCGCTGGTGCACGGGATCGTCGACTTCATCGAGGCCGACACCGAGGAGGCGCGCGCGCAGATGGCGCGGCCGCTGGAGGTGATCGAGGGCCCGCTGATGGACGGCATGAAGATCGTCGGCGACCTGTTCGGCTCCGGCAAGATGTTCCTGCCCCAGGTGGTCAAGAGCGCGCGGGTGATGAAGCGCTCGGTGGCCTACCTGGAGCCGTACATGGAGGCGGAGAAGGAGAAGGCCCGGCTGGAGGGCCGGATCGACACCAGCCGCGGCCAGGGCAAGGTCGTGCTCGCCACGGTCAAGGGCGACGTGCACGACATCGGCAAGAACATCGTCGGCGTGGTGCTGGGCTGCAACAACTACGAGGTGATCGACCTCGGGGTGATGGTGCACGCGTCGGTCATCCTCGACACCGCGGTCGCCGAGGGCGCCGACGTGGTGGGGCTCTCCGGGCTGATCACCCCGTCGCTCGACGAGATGGTGACCGTCGCGGGCGAGATGCAGCGGCGCGGCCTGAAGCTGCCGGTGCTGATCGGGGGCGCGACCACCTCGCGCCAGCACACCGCGGTGCGCATCGCGCCCGCCTACGACGGCACGACGGTGCACGTGCTCGACGCGTCCCGGGTGGTCGGCGTGGTGTCGGACCTGATGGACACGACCCGCTCCGACCTGCTCGACACCCGCAACCGGGCCGAGCAGGCGACGCTGCGCGAGCAGCACGAGAACCGGCGCGCCCAGCCGCTGCTCGACATCGCGACCGCGCGGCTCAACCGCGAGCAGGTCGACTTCACCGACCTGCCGACGCCGGGGTTCACCGGGGTCCGCGAGGTGAGCCCGACGCTGGCGGAGCTGCGCGCGATGGTCGACTGGCAGTTCCTGTTCCTGGCCTGGGAGCTCAAGGGCAAGTACCCGGCGATCCTGGACCAGCCGGTGGCCCGCGAGCTGTTCGACGACGCGCAGGCCATGCTCGACGAGGTCGGCCACCGGTTCGTGTTCAAGGGCGTCTACGGCTTCTGGCCCGCGCACAGCGAGGGCGACGACATCTTCGTCGACGGGGTGCGGTTCCCGATGCTGCGCCAGCAGACGCAGAAGCCGGAGAACCGCGCCAACCGCTGCCTCGCCGACTACGTCGCCCCCGCCGACGACCACCTGGGCGGTTTCGCGGTGTCGGTGCACGGCGCCGAGGAGATGGCAGGCGAGTACGAGGCCGACAACGACGACTACAGGGCCATCATGATCAAGGCGCTGGCCGACCGGCTCGCGGAGTCCTTCGCCGAGTGGATCCACCTGCGCGCCCGCCGCGAGTGGTTCGAGCCCGACGCCGACCCGCTGCTGGCCGACCTGCACGCCGAGCGCTTCCGCGGCATCCGCCCGGCGCTGGGCTACCCGGCCAGCCCTGACCACACCCTCAAGCAACCGCTGTTCGACCTGCTCGGCGCCGAGAAGCTCGGCATCGGCCTCACCGAGTCCTTCGCCATGACCCCGGCGGCGGCGGTCAGCGGCCTCATCTTCGCCCACCCCGACTCCCGCTACTTCGCCGTCGGCCGCATCGGCAGGGACCAGGTGTCGGACTACGCCAAGCGCACCGGCACCGACCTGTCCGAAGTGGAGCGCTGGCTGCGCCCGAACCTGGCCTACGAGCCCAAGTAAGGTCCACTGTGGACCGGCGAGCGCGCGCGACTCCTTTGGCAGTGGCGCGCGCCGCCGGTGTCCGGTTGACTCGGTGCCGTGACGAACCGGGGGATCAAGCGGCTGCTGGCCGGACTCAGCGCGGTGGTGCTCACCGCACTGGCGATGTCAGTGCCAGCGAGCGCCACGACCACTGCCACGTTGAGCTTCGTGGCGCACCAAGACGACGACCTGTTGTTCATGAACCCCGACATCGCCGCCGACATCAAGGCCGGGCGCGAGGTGTGGGTGACCTACCTGACCGCCGGGGAGCTGCCGTGCACGCCGGAGTTCGCCGGGCACTGCGGCATGGACTACGCCGACACGCGCATCCAGGGTGAGCGGGCCGCGTACTCGACGATGGCCGGGGTGGCCAACGACTGGCAGTTCGAGCAGATGACCTTCGGCGGGCACCCGGTGGCGGTCAACCACCTGGTCGGCACCCAGGTCCACCTGGTCTTCACCTTCATCCACGCCGCCGCGGGCCCCGCCGACAACTGCGGCGACCTGTACCGGCTGATCACCGTGCCCGGTTTCGTCGCGCACCCGATCGACGGCAGGCCCGGCTACACCAGGGCCGCGTTCACCGGCATGCTCGACGCGATCATCGACCACGTCGACCCGGACCACATCCGCACCCAGAGCAGCGTCGGCCACCGCGAGCCCGACCCCGACAACATCGACCACGTCACCGGCGCCATCCTCGTCGCCGAGGCCGACGTCGACGCCGCGGGCACCACCCGAGTCCGCCGCGACGAGTACACCGGCTACCAGATCCGCCAACTCCCGGACAACGTCAGCCCCTACTGGGCCACCGCCAAACGCGCCGCCTGGGACGCCTACTGGCCCCACGACTGGAACCTCTACCGCGGCGTCACACCCGGCCACCGCCCGTGGGACAACGTGATGGCCAAGCAGTACCACCCCGCGGGCCGCGTCTTCACCCCCGGCATCCCCTGGATCCCGCCAGCGGACGTCACCTGCTGACACACCGGACCAAACGGTCCACAGTGGCCATTCGGGCAGCGGCCAGAATGGCCACACGCTGCCCACGAAACCCACCATCGCCTCGGACATCAAGACTGACTACGAGGTGTGAGCCACCTACCTGACCGCCGGGGAACTGCTGCTGGGGCACTGCGGGATGAGCTACGCCGACACCCGGGTGCAGGGTGAGCGGGCCGCCTACTCGAACATGGCGGGGGTCGCCAACAACTGGCAGTTCCAGCTGATGTACTTCGGCGGGCACCCGGTCGCGGTGAACAACCTGGTCGGCACCCGGGTGCACCTGATCTTCACCTTCATCCACGCCGCCTCCGGCTGGGACCAGTGCGGCGACCTCTACCGCCTGATCAACACCCCCGGGTTCTCCGCCGCCCCCATCGACGGCAGGCCCGCGTACACCCGCTCCGGCTTCACGGGCATGCTGCGCGGCATCATCGACTACGTCCGCCCGGCCTACATCCGCGGCCAGAGCAGCATCGGCCACCGCGACGCCGACCCGGACAACATCGACCACACCGCGGGCGCCATCCTCTTGGCCGAGGCCGACCTCGACGGCGCGGGCAACACCTACCTCCGCCGCGACGAGTACACCGGCTACCAGATCCGCCAGCTCCCGGACAACGTCGCCCCGTACTGGACCTCGGTCAAGACCAGCGCCTGGGACGCCTACTGGCCCAACGACTGGAACCTCTACAACTTCACCCCGCCCGGTGTCCGCCCCTGGGGAAACGTCATGGCCCGCCAGTACCTCCCACCGGGCCGCATCTTCTACCCCGGCACCCACTGGATCCCCCCGAGCGACTTCACCAACCGCTGCTGACGCCCTCCGCCCTCGACCCGGTCCGCCTGGATCGGGTCGAGGGCGGGGTGTCGGCGTCGGGTTGGCCCGAGGAAACGCGGCTCATCCACCGCCAAGCATGAGGTCAGGCGGCGGGAGTGAGGGCCTTGTCCAGGTCTTGTTCGATGCGGGACTTCGATCGGGCCCCGACCCAGGTGGCCACGGGCGGTCCCGCGCCGCGTCGACCGCACCACACCGCTGTGGACTCGGTTCGATCGGGCGGACCCGGTTCAGTCGGGCAGGATCGGCATCTCGTCCTGCGGTGTGTGGCGCAGCAGCGCGGCCCGGGTGATGGCGGCGGAGCCGAAGCGGCCGCGCAGGGAGTCCAGCGTGCTGTCGAGGGCCGCGCGGTCGGGGCCGTCGTCGAAGGGCAGCTCCAGTTGGATGGCGTCGTCGTCGAAGTTGGACAGCGACAGGCCGATCAGGGTGATGCCGCGGTCGGCGATCATCGGCCACGCCGCGGCGAGCAGGCCCCGCGCGGTGGCGAGGACGACCTCGGTTCCGTTGGTGGGCTTGGGAACCGTGTGCGAGCGGGTGGCCCGGGTGAAGTCGGCGAACCGCAGCCGGAGGGTCACCGTGCGGCAGGCCCGGTCCGCGGCGCGCAGTCGTCGGCCGAGGCGGTCGGCCAGCCCGGCGGTGAACTCGTCCAACTCGGCGAGGCTGCGCCTGCGCGACCCCAGCGCCCGCTGCGCGCCCATCGACCGCCTGCGCTGCCCGACCCGCACCCGGCGCGGGTCTCGGTTGTGGGCGAGCGCGTGCAGGTGCCGCCCGGACCCGGCGCCCAGCATGCTCACCAGTTCCCGGACGTCGAACGCCGCGACCTCGCCGACCGTCGTGATGCCGAGCGCGCGCAGCTTCCCCGATGTCACAACCCCGACGCCCCACAGGCGTTCCACCGGGAGCGGGTGCAGGAAGGCCAGTTCGGCGTCGTGCGGCACGACCAGGAGTCCGTCCGGCTTCGCGACCCCGCTGGCGACCTTGGCGAGGAACTTCGTGCGGGCAACGCCAACGGTGATCGGTAGACCAACCCGTCGTGCGACTTCCGCGCGCAGGGTCGCGGCGATCTGGCGGGGTGGTCCGGCGATCTTGCGCAGCCCGCCGACGTCCAGGAACGCCTCGTCGATGGATATCCCCTCCACCAGCGGCGTCGTGTCCCGGAAGACCTCGAACACCGCCTTCGACGCCGCCGAGTACGCCGCCATCCTCGGCTGGACCACGATGGCGTCCGGGCACAGCCGCCTGGCCTGCCGCCCGCCCATCGCCGTGCGCACTCCTCTGGCCTTGGCCTCGTAGCTGGCCGCGAGGACCACGCCGGCGCCGACGATGACCGGCCGCCCGCGCAGCGCCGGGTCGTCGCGCTGCTCGACCGAGGCGTAGAACGCGTCCAGGTCGGCGTGCAGGATGGGGCCCTCGTTCAACACGAACACATGTTCGCATGAGGTGTCAACGCCGCAGGTCAGCTACCGTGTGCGCATGACCGTCGCCCAGGAGTACGCGGACCGGCACACCCCGGCGGAGGCCGCCACCGTCCTCGCGCTGCACGAGGCCGTCGTGGCGGTGGCCGAGTTGGACGTCGCGGTCAAGTACGGGCTGCTGATGTACACGGTGGACGGCGGCTGGAAGCACTGGGTGACCGGGATCAACATCACCCGCAAGGGCGCGTGCCTGCGGTTCCTGTGGGGCGTGCTGCTCGACGACCCGCTCGGGGTGCTGCGCGCGGGCACCGCCACCCTGATGACCTGGGACATCCCCATCGGCGCCGAGGTCGACGCGGCCCAGGTCGGCGCCTACGTCCGGGAGGCGGTCGCCAAGCGTGACCACTTCGTCGCCAACTCCGACGAGATCTCGAAGGCCGCGAAACAACGCTTGCGTTGACCCGCGCGGCAAGGTTTACCGTCAGCGGCATGCGGATCGGTGAGCTGGCCAAACGGACCGGGACGACCACGCGCACCCTGCGCTTCTACGAGGCCCAGGGCCTGCTCGCGGCCCAGCGCGCACCCAACGGCTACCGCTCCTACGACGAGCACGACCTGCGCCTGGTCGCCGAGATCCGCGCCCTGCAGGCCGCCGGGTTCAGCCTCGCCGACACCCGCCCGTTCGTCGCCTGCCTGCGCGCGGGCAACCCCGAGGGCGACGCCTGCGCCGACTCCGTCGAGGTCTACCGCCGCAAACTCACCGAGGTCGAGACCTGCCTGGCCCAACTGGCGGACCTGCGCGCCGACCTCACCCGCAAACTCGCCGCCGCCATGGCCCGCGAACCCCACCCCACCTGCACCGTCCAGGAGACCCCGTGATCACCGCCACCGACACCACCTTCGCCGACACCGTGCTCGCGGCCGACGGCCCGGTCCTGGTCGACTTCTGGGCCCAGTGGTGCCCGCCCTGCCACATGATCGCCCCCATCCTGGAACAGATCGCCGCGGAACGCCCCCTGACCGTGGTCAAGCTCAACTCCGACGAAAACCCCGGCGTGGCCCGCGACTACCAGGTCATGTCGCTGCCGACCCTGATGCTCTTCGTGGACGGCAAGCCCGTGGCCACCTGGGTGGGCGCCCGCTCCAAGTCCCGGCTCCAGGACGAACTCGACAAGGCGCTCGCCGCCTAAGGTCCTTCTGGCGAGAGCGGCCCGAGGATCACGCCGCGAGTGCGGGATGGCAACGCTGAACCGATGGCCGCCGACCAAGGTCGTGCATCCGTCGTCGGCAGCCAACCCTCCAGTCCACAACAGACCGAGGCCCTGGCGGGTGGGACGCCCGCCAGGGCCTCGGTGTGGTGCGGTCAACGCGGCGCGGGACCGCCGGGGGGACAGACCGCAGGGGTGGGTCAGCCTGCGTAGACCCGGGTCTCGCTGAGCGGGGCGAGCTGCGCGCGGCCCGCGAAGAGCTGGTTGACCCGGTTCGACTCGGTCGCGTTCGGGTACGGGTTGCGGCACGAGGTGCCCGCGCTGCCACCGGACATCAGCTGGGAGCAGACGCCGTTGTAGTTGTCGGGCAGGCCGAGGGCGTGCCCGATCTCGTGGGCGACGATGCGCAGGGCGTCGTTGCCCGCGGCGACGTCGCGGTTGTCGATGTAGATGGTGCCGCAGCCCAGGCCGCACGGGTAGGCGCGGGAACCGCCGCCGTTGGTGGCCGAGATGCGGATGGTGGCGTTGCCGCCGCGGACCAGGCGCAGGTTCGGGACCCGGGAGTTCCAGATCTGGGCGGCCTGGTCGGCCTGGGAGCTGTAACCGGTGGCGCTGTAGTAGACGGTGCGGGCCGCGACGGTGGGCGCTGCCTGCGGCGCCGCCGGGGCGGCAGCGGCGGTGGCGGTCGCACCGGTGAGACCGAGCACCAGTGCGGCACCGGCGATGAGGACGCGCGTGTATCCACGCAGGGACATAGGGCTCTCCTGGCGTTTGTGATGCAGGGTTTAAGTGTTCTCTCGAACACTCGGCTTCCCGAGTGTAGGAACACCCATCACGGCCAGATATAGACCGAAGACATAAAGCAGCCTTATTACGCCGGTCTCGTTCACATAGTCGCAGGTGGCGTGGCCCATCCGGGGCTCGGAATCCGCCCAAGTGGGGATTTCCCAGATGTAACGGGACTATTGTCCGCTGTACAAGAGAAATTCTCAGCCGAGCAGTGCGTCACCGTGTTCGACCACCCAGTCCCCCAATGCGCGCAACGGCCCGTCGACCAGGGTCACGCCCAGTGCGCTCAGTTCGTAGGTGACCCGCGGCGGGGCCTCGGCGTAGCGGCGGCGCTCGACGAGCCCCCGGTCGAGCAGGCGGCGCAGCGACTCGGTGAGGACCTTGTCGCTGAGCCCGCCGACCGACGCCCGCAGGTCCACCCGGCGCAGCGGACCGGGGCGCAGCGCGGCCAGCAGCACCGTGTCCCAGCGGTGCGCGAACAGGTCCGTCCCCGCTCGCAACCGGCAGTCCGCCACCCACGTCTCGCACATTCCCCCAGTGTGCCGCCTCCGACGCCTACCGTTCGGTGCGCGTCGAACTGCCTACCGTCGCGGCATGCGAATCGCAATCCTCGGCACCGGGGCGGTCGCCGCCGCCCTCGGCGCCCGTTGGGCACACCACGACCTGACCATCGCGGGCCGCTCCCCCGCCAACACCCGCGCCCTGGCCGACCGGCTGGGTGCCACCGCCGCGACGTTCCGCGAGGCCGTCACGAACGCGGACGTCGCCCTGCTCGCCGTGCGCTGGGAAGGCGTGCCGGACGTCCTGGCGGCCGCTGGGGACGCGCTGCGCGGCAAGGCGCTCATCGACCCCACGAACGCCGTCGAGCACGGCATCGGCGTCCTGCTGCCCAGCACCTCGGCGGCCGAGTCCGTCGCCGAGAGCAGCGGCGCCCACGTGGTCAAGGCGTTCCACCTGTTCCCCGCCGCCCACTGGGCCGACGCGACCGGCACGGTGGTCCCGCTCTGCGGCGACGACCAGGCCGCGCTCACCGCCGTCGCCGGGCTGGTCCGCGAGACCGGGGCCACCCCGGCCGTCCTCGGTCCGCTCAGCCGCGCCCGGCAGCTGGAGGAGGTCGCCGGGTTCGTCATCGGCCTCGCCTTCGCGGGCGTGAACCCGAACTCGGCGGTTCCCAGCACGTAGCCGGAAAAGAAAGACCGGCCCTGGGGCAGGGTTCCCAGGGCCGGTCCGAGTGGACCGCGGGGCGACCGCCGGGCCGGGTACACCGGCGATCGTCCCGCGTTGCTCTCACACCGGGTCCGCCCGCGTGGCGGACCCGGCTACCTCAGGTGGGTCAGCAGGCACCGAGGTCCTGCCACACCCCCCACTGACCGCTCAGGTCGGGGCGGTCGCCCTGGGTCCACCACTTGTTCTTGTACTGGCGACCGTTGTAGGACACGGTCGTCCCGCCCGCCGCGTAGACCTTCGCCGCGTCCCAGGCAGCCGCGGTGCACGTCGGCGGCTTGGTGGTGCTCGACGACGGCGGCGTGGAACTCGACGGCGGCGTTGAGCTGGACGGCGGGGTCGAACTCGACGGCGGGGTCGAGCTGGACGGCGGGGCGGTGGTGGACGACGGGGGCGTGGTGCCACCGGTGCCGCGCAGGTACTCCTGCGCCGCGGTGTAGGACTTGCCGCCGAAGGTGATGGTGATGTTCGACGGGGTCGCCACCGGCAGGTAGTAGGACAGCTGCACCTCGGCGCTGGCGCCCGGCGCCAGGCTCTGCCAGGACGGCAGCTTCAGCGAGAAGCGGTGCAGGTCGCCCTTGAGGCCACCGATGTTGTTGCCGGTGTGGCCGGTGGAGACCACCGACAGGCTCCAGCCGGACTGCTGCCCGATGGTCGGCGGGGCCGAGGTCCCGTAGTCGAACTGGATCTCGGTGCCGCCGGGCAGGGTCGTGGTCGAGGAGTTGGTGACCTTCGCCTTGGGCGTGATCGGGTAGTTCGCGTCGCCGACCGGGAAGCCGCCGAGGGTGAACTTCACGTCCAGCACGTCGCTGGGCATGGTGATCTTGGCCTTGGTGTTGCCGTAGGGCGAGGCCGTCTTGAACTTGTCGTAGAGCAGCGTGGTCAGCGTGTTGCCCATGAACCACTCGCCCTTGGTCTGGTCGTAGGCGTAGTCGCCCGCCAGCTCCCAGATCATGATGCCGCCGAGGCCGCGGTCGACGACGTACTGCGCCTTGGTGCCGAGCGACTGCTCGTCCTCAGTGGACAGGAAGACCTTCTTCTGCGCGTTCCACAGCCACGGCGCGACCAGGGTCGAGTCGTAGTTGCGGGCGTAGGTGCCGGTCAGCCGGTCCTCGGGCTTGTTGGTCGGGTCGAGGCCGTAGGCGGGGCCGTAGCTGCCGACCTTGCCCTCGGCGAGGTTCTTGGTGTGCCACAGCGGGTTGGAGCCCGCCGGGACCTCACTGCCCTTGGTGTCCTCGTCGTGCCAGAGGTTGTCGATGCCGACCGCGCCGTTGCCGCACGAGGTCTTCGAGCCGACCGTGCCGCCGGTGCCCGGTGGGCACTTGGTCTGGTCCGGCAGTGGCGCCGAACCCCACAACCCGTTGGTGCCACCGGTGACATTCTGCCAACCCCGGGTGTAGTACGGGACACCGAGGTTGATCCGCCCCGCACCCATGGCGCCGCGGAAGTAGTGGTAGGACCAGTCGCTGTTCAGATAACCGAGCCCCGCGTACTGCGAGGTCGTGTAGTACTGCCAGAACTGGAGCTCCGCGTCCTTGCCGTCGTCGTAGAGCGCGGCGTTCGGGCCGACGAAGTTGTTCCACGCGCCGTGCAGGTCGTAGGTCATCATGTTCAGGTAGTCCAGGTACTGGGTGACCTGGTAGGTGTCCATGCCGCGCAGCATGTAGCCGGAGGAGGGCGCGGCGACCGAGAGCGTGTAGTACTTGTTGTCGGCGACGGCGGCCGCGTCGAGCTTCTCGCGCAGCGTCTTCATCAGCGTCACGTACCCGGCCATCAGCTTGGCGCGGCGCGGGTTGGAGACGGTGAAGTCGTCGGGGTTGCCCGAGTTCGACATCGAGGTGGCGTACTCGTAGTCGATGTCCACGCCGTTGAAGCCGTACTTGCGGATGAAGTCCACCGCCGAGTCGGCGAAGGTGTTGATCTTCGCGGCGGAGTCGGTCATCGAGTAGAAGCCGCCGTCGGCGACGCGCTTGCCGTCAGCGCCGATGTAACCGCCGGTCTCCGCCCAACCGCCGACCGAGATCAGCGTCTTCACGTTGGGGTACTGCTTCTTGTACTTGTTCAGGAGGTTGAAGTGCCCCTTGTAGGGCAGCGACGGGTCCATCTCGGCGCCCGCGACGCCCGGCCAGGTCATGCCGGTGGCGGGGTTGTCGGCCGAGTCGGGGCCGACCGAGACCTTGCCCGCGCCGTCGATGTGGGCGAACGCGTAGTTGATGTGGGTGATCTTGCTCCACGGGATGTTGCTGGCCAGGTACGCGGGCTGGCCGTTCTTGCCGGTGCGCCAGCTGGTGAAGTAGCCGATCACGCGGCGCGGGTGGTCGGCACCCATCTTCTCGCGGCCGTCGGTGTCGTAGGCGAGGCAGTAGGGCACCGCGAGGTTCGCGGTCGTGGCCAACCCGTCCGGGCGGCAGTCGGAGTTGTCGGCGGCCGCGGCGGTGTTGCTGGGTGCCGCGGCGACCGCGAGGGTGATACCGGAGAGCAGAGCCAGCAAGAGGAGCAAGGGGAGGCTCTTTCTGACCACGCTTCACCTCCTGGGGACACGAGCAGGGATGCAGGGATGTGCATGAGCGTAAGTGGTCTAAACCACATAACTCAACCGGTCTAGACCAATTATTTCCTTCCCAGTTCCCATGGTCGTCACCCACCGGACATCGGATGATCGAGTGAATCATCCACCCCTCGGGGGCGTCTGATAGTCCGACGTGGACGGTGAACGCCCGTCGGAACCGCTGAGGTGATCCCATTTTCCCAGTTCAGACATTAGGTGTTCGCTATGCATAGTTGAGATGGGCGCGCCGGAGCGGTCATAGGGCACCCTCGGTGAGATCCCATCGCGCGCGGTGCACCGCGGCGCGCGAACCACTGCGGTACCCGGCCCCACCCTGCCGATCGGGGACCGGGTTCGCGACGCGAGGAGGTGCACGGGTGTCCCTCACCCGACGTTCCGCTCTGGCGATGACGGTCGCGGCCGGTGCCGCGGCCGCGATGCTCGCCGGGGCGTTCCCGGGGGCGTCAGCCGCCCCCTCCCCCACCCCGCAACAGCCCAGCGCGAGCTACGTCTACCGGGTCACCGGTGGCGTGGACCGCGCGGAGGCGTTGCTGCGCGAAGGCTTCGACGTGCTCGAAGAGCGCCAAGGCGGTGACCTGTTCGTCATGGGTTCAGCCGACGTGGGCACCCGGCTGCGCGCCGCGGGCCACCGCGCGTCCGTCGACCAGGTGCTGCCGCCGGTGAACTGGGCGCCTCCCGCGCGCAGCGGCCAAGCGGCCTCGCTCGACGCCGCCGTGGCCGAAGAGACCTACGCGGGCGGGTACCGCACGGTCAACGCGCAGTACGCCCACCTCGACCAGGTGGCGCGCGACCACGCCGCGCTGGCGACCGTCGTCGACTACGGCGACTCGTGGCGCAAGAGCCGGGGCTCCGGCGGCTACGACCTCAAGGCCATCTGCATCACCAAGAAGAACGCGGGTGACTGCGCGCTCTCCACAGCCGCGCCGAAGCCCCGGTTGTTCGTCATGGGCCAGTTGCACGCCCGCGAGATCACCACCGGTGACGTCGCCTACCGCTGGATCGATCACCTCACCGACGGCTACGGCACCGACACCCAGGTGACGACCCTGCTCAACACCACCGAGGTGTGGGTCGTCCCGATCGCCAACCCCGACGGCGTCGACATCGTCCAGCGCGGCGGGTCGTACCCGTACCTGCAGCGCAAGAACGCCAACAACACCAACGGCACCGGCTGCGGCACCACCGGCGGGTCGAGCCAGGTCGGCATCGACCTCAACCGCAACACCAGCTCGGGCTACGGCGTGGGCAGCAGCACCTCGCCGTGCTCGGAGACCTACCGCGGCCCCAGCGCCAACTCGGAGGTCGAGACCAAGGCGCTGCAGTCGCTGTGGCGTTCGCTCTACCGCGACCGCCGGGCCACCGGCACCACCGCGGCCGCGCCCGCCGACACCACCGGCATGGTCATCAGCATGCACAGCTACTCCAACATGGTGCTGTTCCCGTGGGGCTTCAACTCCTCGGTGAAGTCGGGCAACGACGCGAGCCTGCGCGCCATCGCCAGGCAGATGGCCTCGCTGGCCGGTGGCTGGCGCTACGGGCAACCCGGCGAGATCCTCTACAACGCCGGTGGCGCGACCGACGACTGGGTCTACGACGACCTGGGCGTGTCCAGCTTCGTGTGGGAGATCGGCAACCCGAGCGGCACCTGCTCCGGGTTCACCCCCGCCTACTCGTGCCAGACGAGCCTGTACTGGCCGAAGGTCAAGGGCATGCTGCTGTACGCGGCGAGCAAGGCGGCCAAGCCGTACTCCGGCTGACAGCCACACCGGGGGCGCGCGGTCGAGACAGGGGCGGCGGCTCCCCCACCCCGGTGCGGGCGATGCCTGCGTTCGCACCGGGGTCCCGGCGAGGGCCGGGCGCACCCTCACGCGCCCGGCCCTCGCGATTTTTTTTCCCGGTTTTCTCCCCCAACCGGCTGCCGCTACCGCCGCCGGACGCTCTATGGTGTACCCGTTCCCCCCGGGAGGGCGCCCGAACGGCGGGAACGCGTTCGCGGGTCCGTGCCCTCGCTGAGACCCGAGCGCCGGGTCTGGTCGCGTCATGCAGGGGCGCGACCAGACCCTGAAAACCCCCGCACCGCATTCGGTGTATGCCCGGGTGGACCGGTCCACTCCAGCCCGCAGGCCTTGACAGCCCCACCTCCGCCGCCCGCCGCGCGCTGCCGGTCGATTTCCTCCAGGCGTAGAACAACCGCTAGCCTGTCCGACGTGGACTCCCCGCAGCTCGCCGCCCTCGGCGCCACTGCTCTCGGCGCGACCGACGTCGTCGGGGTCGTCGCGGCGGTCATGGCGGGCATGGTCGCCGGGCTGTTCTTCACCTTCTCCGTCGTGGTGATGCGGGCGCTGGCCCCGCTGCCCGCCGAGGTCGGGGTGGCCACCATGCGGTCGATCAACCGGGTCATCATCACCCCGCTGTTCCTGGTGCTGTTCCTGGGCACCGGCGTGCTGGGCGTCTGGCTGGCGATCGCGGGCCCGTGGCCCCGGGTGCTCGGCGCCGCCCTGTACCTGCTGGGGGTGTTCGTGGTGACCGGGGTCCGCAACGTCCCGTGGAACACCGAGCTCGACGCCCTGGAGCCGGGCACCGCCGAGGCAGCCGAGTACTGGCCCGGCTACCTGCGGCGGTGGACGGCGTGGAACCACGTCCGAACGGTCGCCTCGACAGGGGCGGCCGTGGCGTTCGTGGTCGGGTGACCCACGTTCGGGCGCGCGGCGCCGGTTGCTCGACGCACTGAACTATCGCGCCGCGTGGTGATCACCGCCAAGCCGCCGAGGGAACCAGTGGGTTCGTCCTCGGGCGCGGCCCGGCCGCTTCCCTTGTCGCGGGTTCGACGCCCGGCCATCCGCCGCTGGTCGCCAATACGCTGAATAGTCGGATAAGGCCGCTATCGCGGTTTCAGTCGCACTCGACCAGCGGGACCATCTGCACCGGGATCGGCGCGGCGGTCGTGCGCGAGTCGCGCGAACGCCTGCAGAACTCCTCGACGAGGTAGTCGTTGGCGTCGTGGTCGTTGGCGTCGGCGTTGGAGAGGAAGAATCGCAGCAGCGCTTCAGCGGCGTCCGCCCGGTCGACGATGACCGGGTCGTTGATCGACCGCGGGTAGCCGGTCGACTCGAAACACCCGGCCGCGTCCTCGAAGGCATTCTCGCGCATATCCCCCACCCCCTCGCGGTACCGCCCAGTGGCGGTCACACCTCAAGAATGCCACCCGAACGCCACAGGGTGATCACGATCGGGTGAATTGGCTCGATCTTTTTTCGGGCGACCGGTCGCGATACCGCCACCCTACCGCCATAACACGGCCGAACGGGGTATCACCCGGCTAAATAATAAATCCAAATCTGCAAGTTGCAGGTGCGCTTTCGCTGTGCAACCCCATAACACCTGACCATTACATGGACGATATATTAGCGTGGGTGAACAATCCGGTGTGGAAGGTCGGATCCGATCATTGAGGAGAACTCACCGATCGGGGTCGACGAGCGCGGCGACGGCGCTAAAGGAAGTTGTCGACTATAGCCATGACCCGCGTCACACCGCCAGTACCCGGTGGTAGCTTGGAGCATGAGCCCCGACTCGAGCACAGCAGTGACCGGGGACCCCGGCGCCCACTGGTGGCGGCACGCGGTGATCTACCAGGTCTACGTTCGCAGCTTCGCCGACAGCGACGGCGACGGGATCGGCGACCTGCCCGGCATCCGGTCCCGACTGGGCCACCTGGCCCACCTCGGCGTCGACGCGCTGTGGATCACCCCGTTCTACCCCTCCCCCATGGCCGACGGCGGCTACGACGTCGCCGACTACCGCGACGTCGACCCGGCGTTCGGCACCCTCGACGACGCGCGCGGCCTGGTGGCCGACGCGCACGCGCTGGGGTTGCGGGTGATCGTCGACATCGTGCCCAACCACACCTCGGCGGCGCACCCGTGGTTCCAGCAGGCACTGACGGCCCCGCCCGGGTCCCCCGAGCGGGCCAGGTACCTGTTCCGGCCGGGGCGCGGCGACGGTCCTCCCAACGACTGGGAATCGGTGTTCGGCGGTCCGGCCTGGACCAGGGTCCCCGACGGCGAGTGGTACCTGCACCTGTTCGACTCCAGCCAACCCGATGTGGACTGGTCCAATCCCGAGGTGCGGACCGAGTACGTCGACGTGCTGCGGTTCTGGCTGGACCTCGGGGTCGACGGGTTCCGGATCGACGTGGCGCACGGCCTGGTCAAGGCCGACGGCCTGCCCGACGCCGGGGACAACGACCAACACGGCGTCGCCGACACCCAGCGGCTGCCGTACTTCGACCAGGAGGGCGTGCACGAGATCTACCGCTCGTGGCGCGCGGTGCTCGACTCGTACTCCCCGCCGCGGGTGGCGGTGGCCGAGGCTTGGACGCGCGACGCCGCCCGCACCGCCCGCTACGTCCGATCGGACGAGCTGCACCAGGCGTTCAACTTCCACTACCTGCGCGCCGACTGGTCGGCCGCCGACCTGCGCGCGGTCATCACAGGCACCCTTGCGGCGACGACCCCCGTCGGCGCGCCCGCGACCTGGGTCCTGTCCAACCACGACGTCCAACGCGTGGTGACCCGCTACGGAGACGGCCCGGTCGGCGTCCGGAGGGCCCGCGCGGCGACGTTGCTGACCCTCGCGTTGCCGGGGTCGGTGTACCTGTACCAGGGCGAGGAGTTGGGCCTGCCGGAGGTGCTCGACCTGCCGGACTCGGTACTCCAGGACCCCATCTGGCGCCGCTCCAACCACACCGAACGCGGCCGCGACGGGTGCCGGGTCCCGATCCCGTGGACCCGCTCCGGAACCGCACTCGGCTTCGCCCCGGACGGCACGACACCGTGGCTGCCGCAGCCGTCGGGGTGGTCGGATCTGTCGGTAGCAGCCCAAACCGACGACCCGGCGTCTGTGCTCGAGCTCTACCGCACAGCGCTACGGCTACGGCGGGACTTCGACCAAGCCGCCGAACTGGAATGGCTCGAGTCGGCGCCCGGCGTCCTCACGTTCCACCGGGGCGGCCTCGGCTGCGCGGTGAACTTCGGCCCGGACACGGAGATCCTCTGTGGACCGCTGCTCCTCACGTCCGAACAGTGCGAAGTAGACGGTGCGAAACTACTTCTACCCCAGGACACTGCCGCCTGGTGGGCAATTCCTTAGTAGAACTCGCGGTGCCGGGACGCCACCCGGCACCGCGAGCCCGCCCACACCAGGAGCTTGACCGACGGCGCACAGGTCGACCAGCGCGAGATTGTTGCTAACCCAGGACATCGTCGCGCGGTGGACGATTCCTTGGTCGACTCGGGGTGCCGGGACACCACCCGGCACCGCGAGTCGGACGGCTAGCCCGCGAGGGCGCGGAGCCTGCGCAGGACCTCGTCCGCGCCCAGGGCCTGGCTGATGGCGTGCAGGTCCGGGCTGCGGGTGGAGCCGGTCAGGGCGACGCGGACCAGCTGTGAGGCCTCGCGGATGGAACCCGGGAAGGCTTCGGGGTTCTTCTTGAAGTCCTTGGGGCTGGGGGCAAAGCCGTGCTTGGTGGCGAGTTCGCGCACCTGGTTGAACCAGTCCGGCTGCTCGGCCGCGTGGGTGTAGCCGTCGGCGAGGTCGGTGGCGAAGGCGGTGACCACGTCGGTGGCGACGCCGAGCGGGGTGACGCGGTCGTCGGTCGGGCCCGCCAGGGGGGTGAACAGGGCGGGGAAGAAGAACCCGTAGGCGGCGCGGAAGTCCGACCACTTGCGGAGGTCCTTGCGCGGGTTCTCCACGCCCTCGCGCTCGACCGCGATCGCGCGCAGTGCCAGGTCTCGCTCGGCGTCGAGCACGGTGCTGAGTTCCTTGTCGTACTGCTCGGCCCAGGCGCGGACCGCGTCGTAGACCTGGTCGCTGGTCAGCGTCGAGACGTGGTCGGCGCTGATGTCCTCGAGCTTGACCAGGTCGACCAGCGGACCCGCGACCCCGCACTGGGCGAGGCTGATCGGGGTGGCCAGCGCCTCGGCGAGCGGGACCTCGGCGAGGCGGCCGTTGGCCAGGCCGCGCAGGTAGTACAGGATCGCCGCGGCCGGGTAGCCCGCCTCGATGTAGAAGTCGACGCCCGCCTCGGGGTCCTTGCGCTTGGAGAGCTTGCGCTTGCCGCCGGGGATCTGCTTCATCAGCGGCGCGATGTGCGCGTACGGGACCGGCTCGAAGCCCAGCGCGGCGAACAGCTGCAGGTGCAGCGGCACCGAGGAGATCCACTCCTCGCCGCGGATGACCTGGTTGACCCGCATCAGGTGGTCGTCGACGGCGTGCGCGAAGTGGTAGGTGGGCAGCCGCGGCGAGGTGTCGGACGACTTGAGGATCACCGCGTCGTTGCGGTTGGCCTCGGCCTCGAGCTCGCCGCGGATCTCGTCGGTGAACCGGACCCTGCTCGGGCCGTCGTCGGGCACCCGGAACCGCACGACGTAGGGCACGCCCTCAGCGAGCTTGGCGGCCACCGCGGCCGGGTCGGCGTCGCGCCAGAGCGCCCACCTGCCGTAGTAGCCGGTGGGCAGCTTGGTGGCCTGCTGCTTGGCCGAGATGTCGGCCAGCTCGTCCTTGGTGGCGAAGCAGAGGTACGCCTTGCCCTCGCGCAGCAGCTCCCGCACGTAGGTGAGGTAGATCGACTCGCGGGCGGACTGGTGGTACGGACCGTACGCGCCGGTGTCGCCGCCCGCTGCGTCGTCACCCTCGTCGGGGCGCAGGTCGAAGTAGTCGAACGCCCGGGTGAACTGCGCCAGCGCGCCCTCGACCTCACGCGACTGGTCGGTGTCCTCCACCCGGACGATGTACACGCCACCCGAACGGGCCGAGATGTCCTTGTCGATGGTAGACACGTAGACACCACCGATGTGCACGAACCCGGTCGGCGACGGCCCGAACCGGGTGACCTTGGCGCCCTCGGGCAGCTCGCGGGCCGGGTACCGGCGCTCCCAGTGCTCCGGGTCGGGCAGGTCGGCGGGGAACAGGGCGTCGATGGCCGCGCGGTCGGACATGGGTGGGTCAGTCTCGCTTCCGGGTATCAGCACTGGGGACCCCAGACTAGCCGGTGGGCCCCGGCGCGCCCGGCCATGTCTCGGCGATGCGCGCGCGCAGCGGCTTGCGCTCCAACGCGGCCTCCAACGCGGTCAGCAGCGTGCCGAGCGGGTAGGGCAGCTCGGCCTCCAGGGCCGTGGCGGCCGTCGCGGTGGCCTGCCACTCGGCGTCGAGGAACGGGAGCAGCTCCTCGGCGCGCGGGGTGAGCCGCACGATGCGCTGGCGGGCGTCGGCCCCGGGTTCGAGGGTCACCAGCCCGTCGCGCCGCATCTGGGCCACGGTCTGGCTGGCGGCGGAGTGCGTGACCCCGACGGCGGTCGCCAGTTCCCGGATGGAGTGCGGCCCCCTGGCGGCGAGCAACCGCACGTAGGCGCTGAACCGCGGCCGGTACCACCCCAACCCCGCCTCGGTGTACACCCGGGCGATGTCGGCCTCCATCAACTCCAGCACGTGCCGGAGCCGGGTCCCGATCGCCTGCGGATCACTCACGGCGGCAGCCTACTTGCCGGTGCCGGGTCCGCCCCACTCCAAGATCGAACCGACCTGAGCAGCCCCCGTTTTCCAGTCTATCGGGGAACGGCGGGCGGACGGGGCGAGCGGCGGAGGGGGTGTGGACAACTGGTCCGAACGCGACTGAGCAGCCCCCGATAGCCAGCTTACCGGGGATGGCGTGCGGAGTGGACCGGCAAAGGGTTGCGCTGTGGACAACCGGGTTACTTGACGCCGCCTGCGGTGAGGCCTGCGACGATGCGGCGTTGGAAGAGGAGGACGAGGATCACCAGGGGGATGGTGACGATGACGCCCGCGGCCATCTGGGTGCCGAAGGGGGAGTCGAAGGAGGTGGTGCCGGTGAACTGGCTGGTGATCACCGGGGCGGTCTTGAGCTCGGTGCGGTTGACCACCGACAGGGCGATGATGAACTCGTTCCAGGCGGCGATGAAGGTGATGATCGCGGTGGTGAACACGCCGGGTGCGGCCAGCGGGAGGATGACGCGGCGGAAGGCGCCCGCGGGGGTGCAGCCGTCGATCTGGGCGGCCTCCTCCAGCTCGTGCGGCATCTGGCGGAAGAACGCGGTCAGGTTCCAGACCGCCAGCGGCAGCACGCAGCCGATCGACGGGACGATCATCGCCTGGTAGGTGTTGATCCAGCCGATGCCGGAGAACAGCTCCAGCAGCGGGATCAGCAGCGAGATGCCGGGGAACATGCTGGTGGCGATGATCAGCGCGAGCACCAGGTTCTTGCCGCGGAACTCCAGCCTGGCCAGCGCGTAGGCGGCGACGGTCGCCACGACCAGGGCCAGCACCGTGGTCGCCCCGGCGACGACGAAGCTGTTGAGCAGCGCCCGCAGGAACCCGTTGCCCTCGGCGAAGGCCGCGCGGTAGGACTCCAGCGACATCGGCGCGGGGACCGGGCCGGAGTCGAAGATGTCGCTGGTGCGGCGCAGGCTGGACACGACCATCCAGTAGAACGGCGCCAGGCAGTAGAGCACGATCGCGCCGATCCCCAGGTAGCGCCATCGGAGCACGCTCATCGGGACCCCTTCCTGGTGCCGAACACGTCCGCGCCGAGCAGCCGGACGAACACGAACGCCACCACGGCCACGTACAGGAACAGCACCACCGCGTACGCCGACGCCGGGCCGTACTTGCCGAACTTCACCGCTTCCTCGAAGGCCAGCACGGTCACCGTGTCCGTGGCGTCCTTGCCCGGCCCGATCAGGGTGTAGGGCAGGTCGAACATCCGCAGCGTGTCCAGCACCCGGAACAGCACCGCGACCAGCAGGGTCGGCTTCACCAGCGGCAGCGTGATCGCGAAGAACGTGCGCACCGGGCCCGCGCCGTCGAGCCGGGCGGCCTCGTAGATCTCCGCCGAGATGACCTGCAACCCGGCGAGCACCAGCAACCCGATGAACGGCGCCGTCTTCCAGGTGTCGGCGATGACGACGGCGAACCAGGCCTGCGCGCCGTCGGTCGTCCACAGCACCGGCGGGCCGGGCAGCAGGTCGTTGGCGACGCCGTCGGCCTGGAACACCCAGCGCCACAGCAGACCCGCGATCGCGGTCGGCACCGCCCACGGCACCAGGATCGCCGCGCGCACCAGGGCGCGGCCCCGGAACGCGCGGTGCATCAGCAGCGCCATCAGCACACCGAGGACGACCTCGACCGACACGGCGGCGACGGTGAAGCTGGTGGTGTTGGCCAGCGCGTTGAGGAACCGGTCCGCGGTGTCGCCGGTGAACATGTCGGTGAAGTTGTCGAACCCGACGAACACATCGCCTTGCTTGCGCAGCCCCGTTTCCGGGTCGATGCCGTCGTCGCGCTGGAAGAACGCGAGCCGCACGGCGGACAGGATCGGGTAGGCCACGACGAGGCCGAGCACGAGCAGCGTCGGCGAGACCAGCAGCGCGGCGAGCCTGCCGGTGCCCGACCGGCGACCGGGTCCGGCCGGGGCGGGCCCGACGGGCTCCACCGGGGCGAGGGTGACCACAACGCACCTCCGGGGTGGTCGGCGACGGGGCCTGGGGGTACCCCGTCGCCGACCTGGCTCACTGGGTGAGGGACTCGAGCTTGCCCTGCAACGACTTCAGCGCGTCCTCCGGTGTGCTGCCGCCGCTCATCGCGCTGTAGGCCGCCTCCTGGATGGCGCGCGACACCTCCTGGTACTTGACCACCGAGGGGCGCTTCACCGCGTTCTCGATGCTCTTCTTCAGCACCGTCAGGTACGGGAACTTCGCCACCAGGTCGGCCTCGTCGTAGAGCGCGGCCCAGGTCGGGGCCTGCGAGGACTTCTCCAGGTTCTTGCGCTGCTGGTCCTCGCTCACCGAGTACTTGATGAAGTCCACGGCGGTCTTCTTGTTCTTGGTGTAGGCGCTGACGGCGTAGTTGTGGCCGCCGAGCGCGGAAGCGCCTGGCCCCTTGGCACCGGGCAGCGGGGCGACGGCGAACTTGCCCGCGACCGCGGAGGAGCCGTCGGTGGCGCCCGCCTTGGCGTACTGGTAGGGCCACTGCCGGTGGAACAGCAGCTCACCGGCCTGGAACGCGCGCCTGCCCTCTTCTTCCTTGAAGGTGCGCGCCTTCTGCGGGATCTCGCCGGACTTCACCGCGTCCACCAGGAACTTCAGCCCCTCGGTGGCGGCGTCGGTGTTGAGCGTCGGCCTGCCGTCGTCGCCGACCACGGTGCCGCCCGCGGAGTTGACGGCCTCGCTGAAGTTGACGGTCAGCCCCTCGTACTTCTCGAACTGCCCGGCGTAGCAGGCGGTCCCGGGGCTGCTGGGCAGCACCTTGGCGCAGGCGTCCTTGAGCTCGGCCCAGGTGGTGGGCGGCTTGAGCCCCGCGGCGTCGAGCAAGTCCTTGCGGTAGTACAGAAGCCCGCCGTCGGAGGTGATCGGGACCGCGTAGAGGCGCTTGAAGTACTTGCCGGTCTCGACGGTGGCGGGCAGCAGCTCGGTGAGCGGGAAGTCGGCCTCCGGCAACGGGACCACCCACTGGTTGGCCGCGAACTCGGCGGTCCACACGACATCGAGGTTGAGCACCCCGTAGGCGTCGGACTGGGTCCTGGCGTTCTGCACCATCTGCTGGCGCTGGGCGTCGGCGTCCTCGGGGAGCTCGATCACCGTGACCTTCTGGTCGGCGTGCGCGGCGTTCCACTCGTCGACCTGGTTCTGCAGGTTGCCGGAGGTGTCCTTGCCGGTGACCAGGGTGATCGGGCCGACCCCCTCGAGCGCCGCTGGCCCCGGTGGCGCCTGGCTGCCGGTGCCGGACCCGCACGCGCTCGCGCCGAGGACGAGCGCCGCGGTGGCCGCGGTGACGAGGGCGATTCGGCGGGGCAGGATCACGGGAGCCTCCTGAAAGCGTTGCGGGGGACCGGAAACCGCCGAGCACGCGGTGACCGGAAACGCCCCGTTGTGCTCTCGCACTGTTCTCGCCCGCCGCCGGGTGGGAAATGCACAACTGCACGTCGTTACCGTTTTGTTACCAAACGGTGCGGCATTCGGATGACGCTTTACGGCAATGCGGGAAGCTCGCCTGGTGCCGATCGCGGAGATGGGGCACTCTGGTGCTCCGGTGTGCCCAGGCGAGGTATCTCGCGAAATCGGACGTAAGGGTGATCGATGGCCGAGGTGCGCTACGAGGCGGCGTCGCGGGTGTACCCGGGTTCCCCGCCGGTGCGGGCGGTGGACGAGCTCGACCTGTCCATCGACGACGGTGAGTTCCTGGTGCTGGTGGGACCTTCCGGCTCCGGGAAGTCGACCGCGCTGCGGATGCTGGCAGGCCTCGAGGAGGTCGACGAGGGCCGCGTCTGGATCGGCGACCGCGATGTCACCGCCATCCCGCCGAAGGGCCGCGATATCGCGATGGTGTTCCAGTCCTACGCGCTCTACCCCCATATGACGGTCGCGCAGAATATGGGGTTCGCGCTCAAACTTCAGGGGTTGACGAAAGCCGCCATCGCCGAGAAGGTCACCGAGGCCGCGCGCCTGCTCGACCTGGAGCCCTACCTCGCCCGCAAACCCAAAGCCCTCTCCGGCGGCCAACGCCAACGCGTCGCCATGGGCCGCGCCATCGTCCGCGACCCGGCGGTGTTCCTCATGGACGAGCCACTGTCCAACTTGGACGCGAAACTGCGCGTCGAGACCCGCGCCAACATCGCCGCCCTGCAACGCCGCCTCGGCACCACCACCATCTACGTGACGCACGACCAGGTGGAGGCCATGACCATGGGCCACCGGGTCGCCGTGCTCAAGGACGGCCTGCTGCAGCAATGCGCCACGCCGCGCGCGCTGTACGACCGGCCGGACAACGCCTTTGTGGCCGGGTTCATCGGGTCGCCGTCGATGAACTTGCGCTCTACGGCCGTGACAGCTGATGGGGTGACGGTGGGCGGCTTGCCTGTGCCTCTTCCTCGCGAAGCGCTTACGGCTATTGCGAAGGCGGAGCTGACGGAGGTGACCTTGGGGGTGCGACCGGAGTCGTTGACCCCGGTGGGCGCTGATACGCCGGGGTTCGACCTGACGGTGGAACTCGTGGAGGAACTGGGCGCTGATGCCCTTGTTCACGGGTCTCTCCCTCAAGACCCAGACCCCACGCGTCTGGTCCTCCGCGTGGACGGCCGCACGCCACCGACGCTCGCTGACACGATTCGCGTTGCTGTCCGCAACTCGGACGAGCTCCACCTGTTCCACCCTGAAACGGGTGACAGGCTGGTTTGAGGGGGCCGGCTCGGGAGCTGGGGAGTTGCCTTTGCAGGGCGGCTAGGGGTGTTGGAAGTTGTCCACATGGGGCTGGGTTGTCCACAGGGTCGAACTTCAGCCTCTCCGCGCTTGCGTTCCCCTCGGTAGGCTGTGTATTCGGGGGTCTTTGGTGCGGGTTGATCTTGGCGGCCGTGGCTGAGTGGCGTTGAGCTGGGGGAAGTCCGGGTCTCGGGCCTCCGCTTCGCTGCGGTAGACGGCTCGCCTGCGGCATCGAACAGGCGCGAGTTTCGAGCTTTGCTCGATGCGGCGAACTTATTTTGCGCGGGGCCCCTACGACACCCGTGGCAGGACCGCAAAGCAGGGGCCGAAAAGCATGGCCCTGTCCGCTACCGACGCTACGGGTGGTCCTCCCCCACACAAAACAAGTCCACCCCATCGAGCCGGCCCGGCACCAGCGACTCGGGTGGAGCGCGGGGCGGCCAACGTCGTCGGCGGGCGCTTATAGGCCAGCGTTGTCGGCGGGTGCCTTGGGGCAATGCGCTCGGGTCCTGGCCAGTCGCAGGTGGTGGGCTGGGACTGGGCGTGGGGACTTGGTGGAGCGGGGGTGCCTTGGCGTCGGGCGTGGTGGGGCGGTGCTTGGTGAGGGGCCCGCTTAGGCGACGGTTGTGGTGGTGAGGGTGGTGGTGGCTCGGGTGTGGGCGGTGGGGGTGGCGTTGAGGTGCGAGAGGCCTAGGTGGATGGAGCCCAAGATCGGGGGCTGGCTGGCCACCTGCAGGCGGGCGAAGGGGGCTCGGGCGGCGTAGCCAGACTCCACGGCGGCCATCAGGGAGGTGGCGCCTCCGGTGAGGACGCCGCCGCCGAGGATTAGGTCGGCGGGGGTGCCTAGGAGGTCTAGGCGGGTGAGGATGGCGCAGCCTAGGAGGCAGATTTCCTCGGCTAGGCGCGCGACCAGGCCTAGGGCCACGGGGTCCGACAGGGTGAGCAGGGGGCGGGTGAGTTCGCCCAGGTGGTGGCGGGGGATGTCGCCTCGGTGGACGGAGAGGGCTACGTCGGTGGCGGATGAGGCGCGGAAGTGGCCTCGGACCAAGGAGACGAGTTCCGTCGGGGTGCCGCGGCCGTCCTCGGCGCGGACGGCGTGCCAGAGGACTTCCTCGCCCAGGTGTTGGCCGCCGCCCCAGTCGCCGGTGAGGCGGCCTAGGGCGGGGAAGCGGGCGACCCGGCCGTCGGGGCCGATGCCCGCGGCGTTCACCCCGGCCCCGCACACGACGGCAACGCCCCAACCCCGGGTGGAACCGGCGCGCAGCAGGGCGAAGGTGTCGTTGCCGACCTCGACCGACGGGGCGACGCCGCGGCGCAAGAACTCCTCGCGGAGGGCGACTTCCTCCTCGGGCAGGTCGGCGCCCGCGAGGTATGCCGCGACGTGGTCGGCGAAGGGTGGACCCGAGCCCACCATCTGAGCGGCGGTGCGGACGACCACGTCGACAGCGGCAGCGACACCGACGGTTTGCGGCTCGAAGCCGGGGCCGCGGCCGCGCGCCACCACGGTGCCGTCCTCGCGCACCAGTGCGATGTCGGTCTTGCTGTTGCCGCCGTCGACCGCGAGGAGGGTCCTCATGACGCCCAGGGCAGGTGCGGGCGGTTGACCTCGACCAGCCGCTGGGCCAGCTTCTCCGCGACCGACGCCTGGCCGATCAGCGGGTGCGCCAGCAGCGCCTCGGTGACCAGGTCGACGCCGCCGGTGATGGCCGCGCGGACCGCGAGGGTCTCGTACGCCGACACGTGCCCGATCAGCCCGGCCAGCAGCGGTGACACCGGCGCGATCGGCCACGTCTGGGCACCGGCGCTGGTCACCGTCGCGGGGACCTCGATGACGGCGTTGTCCGGCAGGAACGGCAGCGTCCCGTTGTTGCGGACGTTCACCACGTGCACGTCCCCGCCCTCGCCGAACAACGAGGCGAGGAGGGCGACCGCCGCCTCCGAGTAGAACGCGCCGCCCCGGCTGGTCAGCAGGTCGGGCTTGGTGTCGACGGTCGGGTCGGCGTACAGCGCGAGCAACTTGTCCTCGACGTCGGCAACGGTGCTCGCGCGCGACGGTGACACCCTCTGCTCGGCGACCACCGCGTCGTGCTCGTAGAAGTAGCGCAAGTAGTACGACGGCACGATCCCCAAGCCGCGCAGCACGTGCTCGGGAAGCCCGACCTGCTTGGCGATCACGTCGCCGTGCTGGTCGAGCAGGCGCGGCAGCACGTCCTCGCCGCGCAGGTAGACCGAGCGGACCCAGGTCAGGTGGTTGAGGCCGACGTGGTCGAGCGCGACCCGGCCGGGGTCGACGTCGAGCAGCGCGGCGAACCGGCGCTGGAACCCGATGGCGACGTTGCACAGGCCGATGGCGCGGTGCCCGGCGTCGAGCAGCGCGCGGGTCACGATGCCCACCGGGTTGGTGAAGTCGACGATCCACGCGCGCGGTGCGACCGAGGCGATCCGCTCGGCCACGTCCAGCACGACCGGCACCGTGCGCAGCGCCATGGCGAGCCCGCCCGCGCCGACGGTCTCCTGGCCGACGCACCCGCATTCCAGCGGCACCGTCTCGTCCTGGTGGCGCATGGCCTGCCCGCCGACGCGCAGCTGCACCAGCACCGCGTCCGCGCCCGCCACCCCGAGTTCCAGCTCGGTGCTGGTGGTGACCCGCGCGGGGTGCCCGGCGCGGGCCAGGATCCGCGCCGACACCCCGGCGACCAGCTCGAGCCGGTTGACGTCCGGGTCGACCAGCGACAGCTCGGTGACCGGCAGCTCGGTGTGCAGCCGGGCGATGCCGTCCACCAGCTCCGGGGTGTAGGTCGAGCCGCCGCCGACGACAGCGAGTTTCACTTGAGGGCTCCCGAGGTCAGGCCTGCCTGGATCTGCCGCTGGAACACGAGGTACACCGCCAGCGCCGGGATGATGGTCATGGTGAGCGCGGCGAACAGGCTCGGCCAGTCGGCCTGGTAGCCGGCGTTGGTGGAGATGTTGGCGATGCCCTGGGTCAGCACCCACTTGTCCTCGACGTCGCCGGAGAGCAGCACGATCGGCAGCAGGTACTGGTTCCACTGGCCGATCACGTTGAAGATGGTGATGCTGATCAGGCCGGGCTTGGCCATCGGCACCATGATCTGGAAGAACGTCCTGGTGTGCGAGGCGCCGTCGATCAGCGCCGCCTCGGCGATCTGCGAGGGCAGCGTGCGGAAGAACGCGGTCAGGAAGAAGACCGTGAACGGCAGCGAGTACGCGATGTAGACCAGGATCAACCCGGTGTGGGTGTCGAGCAGGCCCAGGTTGCGCACCACGAAGAACAGCGGCACCAGGGCAAGGAACACCGGGAACACCATGCCCGAGACGAACATGACGTAGATGAACCGGTTGCCCCGGAAGGAGAACCGGGCCAGCACGTAGGCCGCCATCGAGCCGAGCAGCATCGTGCCCGCGGTGGACAGCGCCACCACGAACACGCTGTTGAGCATGTACTGCCCGACGTTGGCCTTCTCCCAGGCCCGGCCCCACGAGTCCCACTTGATCGAGCTGGGCAGGCCGAGCGGCTCGCTGAAGATCTGGGTGTTGGTCTTGAAGGAGGCCAGGAACGTCCACAGGATCGGCAGGATCACCGTGGCCGCCCAGATCGCCAGCGCCAGGTGCGAGAGCCCGTTGAAGACCTTGGGGGCGCGCTTGTCCGCCCGGCGCGCCCCGGCCGCCTCCGCGCGCTCGGCCGGGCGGTCGACGGTGAGGTTGCTCATCAGTACTCGATCCGTTCCCGCCTGGTCACCCGCAGGGTGAGCACGGCGAAGGTGAGGCTCAGCACGAACAACGCGACACCCATCGCCGAGGCGTAGCCGAACTTGGAGTAGGTGAACGCGGTGCGCCAGATCTCCAGCGGCAGCACCGTGGTCGACCCGTCCGGCCCGCCGCGGTCCACCGAGAGGGTGGCCACCAGCGCGAACCCGTCGAACGCCGCGATGCCCAGGTACACCCAGGCGACCTGCACGGTGTCCCACAGCAGCGGCAGGGTGATCTGGAAGAACATCCGCGCCCGGCCGCAGCCGTCGATCTCGGCGGCCTCCACGACCTCCTTGGGGATGTTGGCCATGCCCGCGGCGAACAGCACGACGTAGAACCCGACCGCCTGCCACACCAGGACCGCGATCAGCGACCACAGCGCCAGCTTCGGTTGCGTGAGCCAGCCGATGGGAGCGACCCCGACCAGGTCCAGGAGTCCATTGAGGACACCACCCTGGTCCGGCCGGTACACCGCCTGGAACAGCACGCCGATCACCGCGACCGCGAGGACCTGCGGGAAGAAGAACACCGCTTGGTAGAACTTCGACCCGCGCACGCCCTTGGTGCCCGCGCCCATGTTCAGCAGGAACGCGAAGAACAGCGCGATGGCCAGCGTGGTCAGCGGCAGCGCGAGCAGCAGCACCACGTGGTGGCCGACCGCGGCCCAGAACGTCGGGTCGGCCAGCAGCCGGGTGAAGTTGTCGAACCCGGAGAAGCGCGGGGTGGACGACACCCCGCGCCAATCGGTGAAGGCGAGGTAGAACGCCTGCAGGTACGGCGCGATCACGAAGACCACGTACAGGAGGACCGGCAGCGCCAGGAAGCCGATGACGAACCTGGCGCCGCCGCGGGGCATCCTCATGACGTGCGGGACTGCTTGGTGATGGAGGAGTCCGCCTTGACCGCGTCGGCCTTGGCCTGGATGTCCTTGCAGAACTGCTCGGCGTTGATCCGGCCGAACATCAGCGCGTTGGTCTTGGAGCGCAGCTCGGTCTCGAACTCCTTGTACCAGTCCTCGAACAGGTTGTAGGTGATGATGTTGTCGCCGGCCTTCTTCAGCGCGTCGTTGGACGACTGCGTGCCGGGCGAGAGCTTCAGGCCGTCGGCGGAGCCCTTGACGACGGTGATGATGCCGGTCTTCTCGGTGAAGCCGCGGGCGCCCTCCTTGGAGAGCATGACGCGCAGGTACTCGAGGCCACCGGCGGAGTTCTTGGCCTTCGACGGCACGATGTAGGACTCGCCCGCCGCGGCGCGGATGGCGCCGTAGGGCAGCTTGTCCGAGGAGCTGACGCTCGGGGTCGGGGCCAGCGCGTACTGGAACCCGGCCGGGGTCTGCTCCTTCTGCTCGTTCTCCA
This sequence comes from Actinokineospora globicatena, assembly GCF_024171945.1. Taxonomy (GTDB): domain Bacteria; phylum Actinomycetota; class Actinomycetes; order Mycobacteriales; family Pseudonocardiaceae; genus Actinokineospora; species Actinokineospora globicatena. Next base: position 727,011 of record NZ_JAMTCR010000006.1, on the reverse strand, counting down.
ACCACGAGCCGGACGGGTACATGCCGACCTTGCCCTGGTTCTGCGCGGTCTGCACCTCGGTGTGGGTGAGGCCCTCGAAGCTGGGGTCCAGGTACTTCTTGCCGATCGACGCCCACGCCTCGGCCGCCTGGCGGACCGGGTCGGAGGTCCAGACACCCTCCTTGAGGTTGTCCATGTCGATCAGGACCTGGTTGCCGCCGATCTTGCCCGCGGTCACCGCGATCATCCAGTACTGGTAGTAGGCGGCGTTCTTGCCCGCGTACGCGTACGGCTGCAGTCCGGCGGCCTTGATCTTGCCGAGCAGCGCGTCGAACTCCTCGAAGGTGGTCGGCGCGGCCCAGCTGTTCTTGGTGAACAGCGCCGAGTCGTACCAGAGGCCGTAGACGGTGTAGATGTACTTCATCATGTACGGCTTGCCGCCGATGAAGCCCGCCTCCATGCTGCCGGGCAGCAGGCTGTCGCGGACGGTGCCGGTGCCGCCGATGGCGGGGGCGTTGTAGAGCGCGGTCAGGTCGAGCAGCTGGCCCTCGCCCTGCAGCGCGCCGTTGTCCATCATGTCGCTGCCGGAGTTGGCGATCATGTCGGGCACGTTGCCGCCCGCGAAGCGCGGCTGCAGCGTCTGCGCGATCTGCTGGGTGGGCACGTGCTTGATCTCGGCCTGCGGGTAGGCCTTCTTGTAGAGCGGCTCGTGCACGTCGGTGGCGTAGGCGTCACCGAGGCCGCCCTTGAAGATGACCACCTCGAGCGGGGCGTTGGCGACGACACCGAAGGGGTTGTTGGCGGACTTCTCACCGGTGGCACCACCGGTGCTGGGCTCGGAAGAGGAACCGAACGCGCACGCGGAGAGCGGACCGGCCGCGAGCGCGGCCATCCCCAGCCCCTTGAGCACCGACCGACGACTGGGGTTCTGCGGAAGTGCGGCGGACATACGCGCAAACTCCTTCGACCGTCACGCGACCGGTTCGCGAGACCCGCTCATGGTCGAGGCGGTTCCCGGGGCCCGGCAATCGGACAGATGGGTGATTTGGTCTAGACCATACTCCGGCCACACCGGCCTTGGCCAGCACTGATGTCGAATGTGATCATGAAGAACCGAATCGGTCACGGCTCGGCGCGGACCCCTTGACGGGGCGCGCCGGGCAGGCCAGAGTGACGCGTTTGCGTGTCGTGCGTCACCCGTGCGGACGAATCGGACACCGTCGGAGCAAGGGGCGCCAGCGGGCCGGACGACGCGCCGCGACGCCCCGCCAGACCGCCCCCGGACCGCACACCGGCGCGCGGTGTGACGGTGTTTACCGGGCGGGTCGACTCCATGGCGGCATCCTCTACATCGGGTCCGGTGGGCACAACACTCCGCCGATCCATAACATCGGCGTGATAGTTCGACCATGGAGGGAAATGCGGGACAAGGCAACAGCGGCGGTGGTTTCCGCCGGTGGCGTGATCGGCGCGCTGGCCCGCTACGGGGCGGGCACGGCGTGGCCCTCGCCGTGGTCGACGCTGGTCATCAACGTGGTCGGCTGCCTGGCGATGGGCTGCCTCATGGTCGTGGTGGTCGAACTGCGCACCCCGCACCCCCTAGTGCGGCCGTTCCTGGGGATAGGGGTTCTGGGCGGGTTCACCACCTTCTCGTCCTATTGCGCGGATTTCCAGCGGATGCTCGACGAGAACGTCCTGCTCGCGTTCACCTACCTGCTCGGGACCCTCGCCTTGGCGCTAATGGCGGTCACGGCCGGTGCTCGCGTCACGCGGCGGTTGGCGGGTGCGCGGTGAACGGGGCACTGCAGGTGGCGATCGGTGCCGCTGTCGGTGCGCCGCTGCGCTACTTGGTCGATCGGGCCATCCCCCGGCCGTCGGGTTTCCCCTGGGGGACGGTGGTGGTGAACGTGGTGGGCAGCCTCGTGCTCGGCGCCGTGGTCGGGTGGGGCGACTGGCTGCCGCTGCTGGGTACCGGGTTCTGCGGCGCGCTGACCACCTACTCCACCTTCTCCTACGAGACCCTGGTGCTGGCTGAGTCGGGTGATCGTCGACGGGCGTTCGCCAACATCGCGGTGTCGCTGATCGCGGGTCTCGCGGCATTCTGGTGCGGCCTGGCCGGTGCGCACGCCGTCGCGGGCTGATCCCCGCTGGGAGGACCGATGAAGCTCTACGCCGAACGCCCCGACCGCGTGCTCCGGCAGGCGCTCGCCGACGTGACCGCTGTAGTCGTCGCGGCGCTGGCGGTGTGGGTGGCGTTGACCGTGCGGGAGACCGTGCTCGCGCTGCGCGGCCCCGGGGATCGGCTGGTGGAGGCGGGCACGGCGTTGCAGGGCACGTTCAACACCGCCGCCGACAAGGCGGACGGCATCCCGCTGGCGGGCGACTCGGTGGCCGAGGCCCTGCGCGGCGGGGCGGCGGCGTCCGCTCGGATCTCGGACGCCGGGTGGCGCCAGATCGAGGCGGTGCAGGACCTGGCGTTCTGGCTGACGGTGGTGCTGATCGTGGTTCCGGTGCTGTTCCTACTGGTCACCTGGCTGCCGCTGCGCGTGCGGTATGTCAGGCAGGCGACCGGGGCGGCGCGGTTGCGCGGGTTGGGCGCGCCCGGGCACGACATGCTGGCGCTGCGGGCGTTGACCACGCAGCCGTTCACCCGGCTGGCGACGGCGGGCCCGGTCGGCGACGGGTGGCGCTCGGGTGATCCGGAGGCGGTGCGGGTGCTGGCGCGGCTGGAACTGCGCAGGCTCGGCCTCCGAGAGGCCTGACCCAGGTGGGCGCTGACTCAACTGGGCGCTGTGGCATGCAGCCACTGTCCTCACCCACCTGCCCTGCTCGGTCCACCCGCTTCCCCGCCCACCGCCCGAGCGGGTCACGGTCCGCGATCGGTGCCGCGGTCGGCTGTCTCCCGGACGGCGCTATCGGAGTGCGCCCCGCTCGTGGTGTGGTGCAGAGGCCTGTCGTTCACCCCCAGGGAGGTCGGCATGGGTCGCGGTTCGGTTGTCGGGATCGCTGTCCTGGCGCTGGTCGCCGGAAACCTGACGGCGCCCGCGGTGGCGGGGGCCGCCGCGCCCCCGGGTGAGCGGCTGGCGGTCGGTGAGGTCGTGGACATCGCGCCGGGGGTGCGACCACGGGACGAGCGGTTGGCGCTGCGGGCACCCAGGCCGGACCTGACCGGGGAGCGGTTCTACTTCGTGATGCCGGACCGGTTCGCCAACGGGGACCTGGGCAACGACCGGGGCGGTTCGACGTCGACCGATCGGCTCACGACCGGGTTCGACCCCGCGGACAAGGGTTTCTACCACGGCGGCGACCTCAGGGGCCTGCGGTCGAGGCTGGATTACCTGCGCGGCATGGGAACCACCGCGATCTGGATGACGCCGATGTTCGCCAACCGTTGGGTGCAGGGCAGCGGTGCCGATGTCTCCGCGGGCTACCACGGGTACTGGACCACCGACTTCACCCGGTTGGACCCGCACTTCGGCACCACGGCGGACATGCGAGCGGTGATCACGGACGCGCACCGGCTGGGCATGAAGGTGTTCTTCGACATCGTCGCCAACCACACCGCGGACGTCATCGACTACGCCGAGGGCACCCACTCGTACCGGGACACGCGGGCGTTCCCGTACCGCGACGCCAAGGGCGATCCGGTGGACATCAAGGCGTACGCGGGAAAGCCGGACTTCCCGACGATCGCGACCTTCCCGTACACACCGGTGGTGACCGACCCGAACGCCAAGACTCCCGCTTGGCTCAACGATCCCGCGCTCTACCACAACCGGGGCGACTCGACGTTCGCGGGCGAGTCGAGCGAGTACGGGGACTTCATCGGGCTCGACGACCTGATGACCGAGCACCCGAGGGTGGTGCGCGGGATGCAGGAGATCTTCACCAGCTGGATCGACGTGCTGGACATCGACGGGTACCGGGTGGACACCGTCAAGCACGTGAACATGGAGTTCTGGCAGGCCTTGGCGCCACACGTGCAGGCGTACGCGAGGTCCCGGGGCAAGCGCGACTTCTTCGTCTTCGGCGAGGTCTACAGCGACGACCCGGCGTTGACGTCCTCCTACACGACGACCGGCCGGATGCAGGCCACGCTCGACTTCCCGTTCCAGGCGGGCGCGCTTGACCTGCTCTCGGGTCGCGGCGCCCAGCACCTGGCCGACGTGCTGCTCGCCGACGACCGCTACACCGACGCCGACTCCAACGCCGCCGCCCTGCCCACGTTCCTCGGCAACCACGACATGGGACGGCTGGCGTCGATGCTGCGGGACCGGCGGCCGGGTATCGGCGACGAGGAACTGCTGTCCCGCTTGCGGTTGGGCAACACGCTGATGTACCTGTGGCGCGGGAACCCGGTCGTCTACTACGGCGACGAGCAGGGGTTCGCGGGCCGCGGCGGGGACAAGCTGGCGCGGCAGGACATGTTCGCCAGCCGCACCCCGGAGTACGCGGCGGAGACGTTCGTGGGCGCGGGTCGGACGGGGGCTTCAGACAATTACAACCGGAACCATCCGCTGTACCGGCAGCTCGCGCGACTGTCGTCCTTTGTGGACGGTGACGACGTGTGGGCCGATGGCGCGCAGGCGTTGCGGTTGGTCCAGGGCGACGCGTTGGCGTTCAGCCGGTTCTCCGCGCGGGATCGACGGGAACACGTGGTGGTCGTCAACTCGGGATCGTCTCCGACCACAGTGGACGTTCCGGTGTCGGCTGGCGGCTACCGGGTCGAGTTCCCCGAGGCGGGCGCGCGGGCGACTGTTCGGGACGGGAAGGTCCGGGTGGCTGTGCCCGCGCTGTCGGCAGTCGCGTTGCGGGCGACGGACCGGCTGGCGTCGGCTCGGGTGGCGCCGACCCTGGTCGCGCCGGCCGTGGGGACGGTGCTGGACAAGCGGGTCGAGCTGAGGGCCGACGGCATCACGGCGCCGTTCGCGCAGGCGACGTTCGCGGCACGGGTCAAGGGAGCGCGGGAGTGGACGGTGTTGGGGACTGACGACGCGGCGCCGTACCGGGTGTTCGCCGACGTGACCGCGCTGCCAGGAGCCGGGGTGGGCGCCGAGGTCGAGTTCCGGGTGGTGGCTCGGGACGGGTCTGGGCCGCTGGGAGCGGACGGGGCCGCGGTCCGGTTGGTCGCCGCGCCGCCGGAGCCGGTCGGGTCGGACTGGTTGGTGGTGCACTACAACCGACCCGCCGGGGACTACGCGGGCTGGGGGCTGCACGCGTGGGGCGACGTCGTGGAGCCGACGACGTGGGAGCGCCCGCAGCCGTTCGCGGGTGAGACGGGGTACGGGCGGTTCGCGTGGGTGCGGTTGCGACCGGGGGCGCGGGAGGTCGGGATCATCGTGCACCGCGGCGACGAGAAGGACGGCGGTGACCGGCTGATCGACCCGACGTCCCCGCAGGTGTGGCTGCGGCAGGGGTCCGATGTCCGGTACCGGTCCGAGGTGGAGGCGACCGGCACGGTGACGGTCCACTTCACCCGGCCGTCCGGCGACTACAGCGCGGCGGCGGTGCGGGTGGCCGGTCGACCGGACGTCCCGTTGAGCGGCCGCGACGCGTTCGGTGCTGTCGCGACGGTGGCGGCGGCACCGGATGTGGCTGTTGTGGTCGGTGGGGTTGTTGTGGCTGGTGGGGCGCCACCGGGCGCGGGCGTGTGGCTGCGGGACGGGGACAGTCGCCTGCACGCGAGCCTGGCGTCGGCCGAGAACCGCGCGGTGATCCACTACCACCGCCCCGACGGCGACTACACGGGGTGGACGCTCTACCACTGGACCGGCTCGCAGCACCCCAGTCCGGATTGGGCGAGCTCCAGCCCACCGACCGGTCAGGACGCGTTCGGGGCGTTGTGGTCGGTGCCGCTGGTCGCGGGGGCGAGCGGGCTGAACTACATCGTGCACCGTGGCGACGAGAAGGATCCCGGCCCTGACCAATACCTGGACGTCGGCACGACCGGGTACGAAGCATGGTTCACGTCCGGCTCGGCGGGACCTGTGGTGCCGCCCACGTGAACGCACGGGTGTGGGGTTTGCCCGAAACGGGTACCTCGGGGGTCGCAGCCTAGCTGAGGAGCCCCACCGGTGGAGACCGATCCCCACGCCCTCGACATCACCCGCCTGCACGACGGCGGGCTCGCGCTGAGCGGGGAACTGGACTACGCCACCGCCCCGGAACTCACCGCCACCGTCGCGGCCCTCCCGCTCGACCAAGGCGCCACCCTCACCCTCGACCTGGGCCAACTCGCCTTCTGCGACTCCAGCGGCCTCTCCGCGCTGCTGACCGCGTACAAACGCGTCACCAACCTCGGCGGCAGGCTCTCGGTGAGCGCCATCGACCCCAACGTCGCCCGAATGCTGTCGATCACCGGCCTGGCCCACCTGTTCCGCCCCTGACCCCTCGTGGATGCTCGACCGATGAGCACCGAGATCGTCCTGGTCCGCCACGCCCACGCCGCACCCCCCACCCCCGACGGCCCGGACGACCACCACCGCCCGCTGACCGCCGCGGGCACCGCCCAGGCCGAACACCTCGTCGCCATCCTGGCCCGCTTCAAACCCACCCTGATCACGTCCAGCCCGTACCTGCGCGCGGTGCAAACCCTCATCCCCACCGCCCGAGCCCTCGGCATGACCATCCACACCACCCCCACCCTCCGCGAATGGGACTCCGGCCTAGCCCCCACCTCGGACTACGCCCACCACTACGCCGAGAGCTGGTCCAATCCGCACACATCCCGCCCCAACGCCGAAAGCCTGCACCAACTCACCACCCGAGCCACCACCGCGCTGAGGTCCCTCACCCAACGCCACCACCGGGTCCTGGTCGCCACCCACGGCACCTTCATCAGCCGAGCCCTCCTAGGCCTAGGCCAAACCACCATCGACTGGCCCTTCAGCAACGCCATGCCCTCCCCAGCCCGCTACCGCCTCCACTTCACCCCCCGAGGCACCACCGTCACCGGCCCCGGCCTCTAACCCCCGGCTCTCTCCACCACACCTCCCCTTCAATCCCCCCGGTTCGACCACCACGGCCGCTGAAGACCCGCCCTCCGCGCCCCCACCACCAGAACCCCGCCCCCACGCGCTCCACCGGGTCCCCACGCCCAGTCCCACCACACCCCGACGACTCACCAATCCCCCGACAGCCCCGCCCCGACAACGCTGGCCCTTTAGCCCCCGCCGACAACGTTGGCCCCTATGCGCTCCACGAAGACGCTGGTGCCAAGTGCTCGATGGGGCGGACTTGTTTTGCGTGGGGGAGGACCACCCGTAGCGTCGTTGCGCGGACAGGGCCATGCTTTTCGGCCTCGGCTTTGCGGTCCTGCCACGGGTGGTCTCGGGGCCCCGCACAAAACAAGTTCGACCCATCGAGCTCGTCGCATTTCTCGCGCCTGTCCGATGCCGCAGGCGAGGCGTTCCCCGCAGCGCAGCGGAGGCACGTGAGCCGGATTCCCCCCAGCTCGCAGCCCTCCCGCAAGATCAACCCGACCCAAAGTCCCCCGAATACACAGCCTTGGAGTGCCATGGATTTCTCGGACATCGGGCCCAAGTAGAATGGGTCTTGGATGATCGGAGATGTCATGGGTCAACGTCGTCGTCGTTTCTCGCCGGAGTTCAAGGACGAGGCCGTGAAATTGGTCGAGTCCGGCGTGTCGGTCGCGGAAGCGGCGCGCCAGTTGGGGCTGATCGAGCAGACCCTGCGAAACTGGGTCGAGGCGCACCGGAAGAAGAACCCGAAGACAGTCGATCCACTGAGTGTGGACGAGCGTGCTCGGTTGCGGGAATTGGAACGGGAGAACCACGAACTTCGCATGAAGAACGAGTTCCTGGGAAAAGCCGCGGCCTTCTTCGCCCGCGACTATCGGTGACCGAGCTCTACGAGTTCATCGACGGCGAGAAAGGCTCATATCCGGTGGCATCGATGTGCGAGTGGATGGGCGTGTCCCGATCCGGCTTTCATGACTGGCGCGCACGACCGGCACCATGCACCACGGAGCGTCGACAATCACTCGCGGCGCCGATCACGTCGATATTCACCGACTCCCGACGCACCTACGGATACCGTCGGGTACACGCCGCGTTGGCACGCCGGGGCGTGCGGTGCGGACCGGAACTCGTCCGAGTGACGATGCGCGACCTGGGCCTGGCCCCGACCGGGCGTCGGCGTCGGCCTCTCACCACCGTCGCGGCACCCGGCGTCCACGCCACGCCGGACCTCGTCCACCGCGATTTCACCGCGGACCGCCCCGGACACAAAATGGTCGGCGACATCACCTACATTCCCACCGGCCAAGGGTGGCTCTACCTGGCCACGGTCATCGATTGCGCAACCCGGAAAATCATCGGCTGGGCCTGCACCGATCATCTCAAAACCAGCCTTGTCCGAGACGCGATCACCATGGCCGCCACCCACACCACACTCGCCCCTGACGCCATCTTCCATTCCGACCGCGGCACCCAGTACACTTCCGCCGAGTTCCGCGAACACCTACGCGCACACCGCATCACACCATCACTCGGACGCACCGGCGCCTGCTGGGACAACGCACTCGCCGAATCCTTCTTCGCCACACTCAAAAAAGAACTCGTCCACCGCACCACCTATCACACCCACGCTCAAGCACGCCAGGAAATCGCCACCTACATCGAGCTGTTCTACAACCACACCCGACTCCACTCCACCCTCGGCTACATCACCCCCAACGAAGCCGAAAACCTCTACCACGCAACATCACCAGCAGCCTGAAACCCCACTAACCACTGTCCGAAAAATCCATGGCAGACCAGCCTACCCAGGGGGACGCAAGGGCGGAGAGGCTGAAAGTCGACCCTGTGGACAACCCAGACCCATGTGGACAACCCAACCACGGCTCAACAGGCGCCGATGCCCCGAGCCAAAACCGGCTCGCCAAGGCCAGGTAACGCATGGTGGGGTGCGGGGATGGAGGGTGACGGCGGTACGCGGATGTCGTGGGGTGAGGTACCGCAGCATGTGCGCGCTCGGATCGAGCGCGCACTTGGGGAGCCGGTGGTAACGGCAGTCAGTCAGGCGGGTGGGTTCTCGCCGGGGTTGGCGGTTCGGGTGGGGTTGGGGTCGGGGCGGCGGGTGTTTGTGAAGGCGGTGGGGAGTGGGGTGAACTCGGTCGCGCCGCGGCTTTGTCGGCGGGAGATCGCAGTGGCTGGCAGGTTGCCGGAGGGGCTGCCGGTGCCGCGGTTGTTGTGGTCCGATGATGACGGTGACTGGGTGACGTTGGTGTTCGAGGACGTGGAGGGGCGGACGCCGCCGTTGCCTTGGCGGGCGGATACGTGGTGGCGGGTTCAGGAGGAGTTGGCCGACCTGGCTGATGCCCTGACGCCGAGTCCGATCGACGTCGAGCCGTTGGCGGACAAGATGTTCAGCGGTTGGCGCTCGCTCGCCGCGGAGCCCGCGCTGGCCGATCGGATCGACGACTGGAGCAAGGCGAACCTCGACCGGCTGGCCGAGTGGGAATCGCGCTGGACCGCGGCGGCCGCGGGCAACACCCTCCTGCACGGCGACCTCCGCGCGGACAACCTGACCCTGACCGACGCCGGTGTGGTCGTGGTCGACTGGCCGCACGCCGCCCTGGGGGCGCCTTGGGTCGACCTCGCCCTCATGGTCCCCAGTGTCGTGGCGCAGGGTGGGCCGTCGCCTGCCGAGATCATGGCCAGGGCGCGGTGGACGCCGGAGCCCGAGGCGCTCGACGCGGTGGTGGCGGCCGTTGCCGGGTACTTCGTGCACGCCGCGTTGTTGCCGCCGCCCCCGGGAATCCCCCGGCTGCGCGAGTTCCAGCGGGTCAAGGCCGCGCCCGCCCTCGCCTGGCTGCGAGAACGCCTCCAAGCCTAGGGCGTGGGGTCGTAGGCGCGGCCCGCGTGGCGTTCGAGGGTGGAGCGGAGTTCCAGGATGTCGCGGGAGCGGCGGGTCTTGCCGTGGTGGTGGGCGACCGGGTGGACGCGGTAGCCGCCGTGGCGGCGGCTGTGGCGCTTACCCAGGGGGCGGTCGGGGTGCGGCCAGACGACCAGCCACGGCTTGCCCTTGTCGCCAACGACCCGGACACGGGAGATCTCCAGCCAGGTGAGGTGGTGGTTGCCGTGCTTCGAGGAGATGGCCAACCCGGTGCTGGTGATGACCACCGAACTGGGCCGCACGACCACCGCGCGCCACAACGACCGGGCGGCGGACAGGGCAAGCACCGCGGAGAGGACAAGACCGATCGCGGCCACCCCGTCGTAGCCCGCCTTGGACGCCCGCGCGGTGACCCCCAGCGCCGCGACCACACCCACGCCCGCGACCAACGACCACAGCAACGGCATGCCCCGACTGGTCCGCACCCGCAGATGGTCAACAGCAGCGGGCACAGGCCTAGCACGAGCCGCAGCGGGCACGACAGGAGCAGCCACCGCAGGAACAGCGGGAACAGGCTTAGGGACAACAGGTTCCGGCTTCCTCGGCCGCGGTAACCGCTCCCCCGCCGCCTCCTCCACCCGCTGCACCAGCGTCGGCGTGCGCGGCGTGACCGGCTTGAGGAACTCCGTCTGGTGCCGTTCCACCAGGGTCTGCACCGTGGGCGGCAACCACTGCCCGGTCGACCCGTGCCCCACCTCGGCCAGCAGGTCCGCCGGGGTCGGCCGCGCCTCGGCCCGGGAATTGAGGCACCGCGACACCACCGGCCGCAACTCCCCCGGCACCCCGTCCAAATCCGGACCGGTGTGCACGGCTCGGTACAACAACGACGCCACTTCACCATTGCCAAAAGGCCCGGTGCCCGTCGCCGCGTAAACGAGAACCGCGCCCAACGCGAACACATCGGAAGGCGGGCCGACGACCCCACCCGAGATCTGTTCCGGCGACAAGTACCCCGGAGTGCCGAACAACACCCCCGTGGCGGTGACCCCGACGCTGCGCACGGCCTTGGCGATCCCGAAGTCGATCACGCGTGGACCGTCCTCGGCGAGCAGCACGTTGGACGGCTTGAGGTCGCGGTGCACCAGCCCGGCGGTGTGGATCGCGGCCAGCGCCTCGGCCAACCCGGCCAGCAGCGCGCGCAGCGCGGGTTCCGGCAGCGGGCCGCCCGCGCGCACCGCCTCGGTCAGCGTCGGACCCGGCACGTACTCGGTGGCCAGCCACGGCCGGTCGGCGTCCGGGTCGGCGCCCACCACGGCCGCGGTCCAGAACCCGCCGACCGCGCGGGCCATCTCGATCTCCTGGCGGAACCGGAGCCGGAACTCCGGGTCCTGCGCCAGCTCGCCCCTGGCGACCTTCACCGCGACCAACCGGCCACCCGGCGACCGCGCCAGGTAGACCGTGCCCATGGCGCCCCGGCCGAGCCTGCCGAGCAACGCATAGTCACCGACGCGTCGCGGATCGTGGACTAGCAGTTCCCGCACCCGGTCCCCTCCCCCGTCACTCCCCGGCAGGCTACCGATTCGTTATGGGCGGTGGCGGCCGCCGGTGGTGTGCACAGCGGGATGATCCGGACTTTTCGCCCCGGTGAACGGGATGTGTCACGCTCGTCGCACTGGACAGGTGAAGCAAGCCTTACCTAGGTTCCGTGAGGCAAGGCTTGCCAACAATCCCGGGAGGTGACATGGAATACGTCTTCGCCAGCGCGCTGGTGGGATTGCGGGAGGGGCTCGAGGCGACGCTGGTGGTCAGCGTGCTGCTCGCCTACCTGGTCAAGTCCGACCGGCGCGGGTCGATCCGCTGGGTCTGGCTGGGGGTCGGCGTCGCCGTGGCCCTCTCGGTCGGGGTCGGCGCGCTGATCACCTTCACCAGCAACAGCCTGGACTTCGAGGCGCAGGAGACCTTCGGCGGCGTCATGTCGCTGATCGCGGTCGCGTTCGTCACCGCCATGGTGTTCTGGATGCGCGGCGCGGCCCGCAAGATCAGCGGCGAGCTGCGCGGGAAGCTGTCCGACGCGGTGGCGATCGGCCCGCTGGCCATCGTGGTGCTGGCCTTCCTCTCGGTCGGCAGGGAGGGGCTGGAAACGGCCGTCTTCTTCTACGCCTCGGCGCAGAGCGCGGGCAACAACAGCGGGCCGCTGGTCGGGTTCGTGATCGGCATCGCGCTCGCCGTGGCGATCGGCTGGGCGCTGTACCGAGGCGCGCTGCGGATCAACCTGAGCAGGTTCTTCACCTGGACCGGGATCCTGCTCATCTTCGTCGCCGCAGGCGTCCTCGGCTACGGCCTGCACGACCTGCAGGAGGCCGGGGTGCTGCCCGGTCTGAACACGCTCGCGTTCGACCTGTCCGGGCCGATGCCCGAGGACTCCTGGTACGGAGCGCTGCTCAAGGGGATCTTCAACTACTCGGCGCGCACCAGTGTGGTGCAGGCCGCCGCCTGGGTGGCCTACGTGGCGATCACCCTCACCGCCTTCCTCTGGCCCGCGCGCACGGTCGCGGACCCCGTCCCCTCCCAAGGAGCGACCCCGTGAGATTCAAGGACATCGGCGCCTGCCTGACCGGCCTCGCCGTCCTGCTGCCCCTGGTCGCCTGCTCCTCGGACAACGGGGGCACGGCGGCGGCGCCGGGCGGGCCGATCGCGGTGGAGGCCAAGGACGACGCGTGCGGCGTGGCGCGGGTGGACTCGGACGCGGGCACGATCACCTTCGAGGTCACCAACAAGGGCAGCCGGGTCACCGAGTTCTACCTCTACGGCGAGGGCGACCGGATCATGGGTGAGGTCGAGAACATCACCCCCGGGCTGACCAGGCGGCTGATCGTCGAGGTGCCCGACGGCGGCAAGTACCAGACCTCGTGCAGGCCGGGGATGAGCGGCGAGGGCATCCGCGCCGAGTTCACCGTCAAGGGGTCGGCGACCAGGCAGGTCGACACGAACACCAAGCTGGCCGAGGCCACGAAGAACTACCAGAACTACATCAACGCCCAGGTCGAGCCGCTGGTCACCAAGACGACGGAGTTCGTGGCCGCGATCAAGGCCGCCGACGTGGCGATGGCCAAGGGGCTGTTCCCGGTCGCGCGGACCTACTGGGAGCGCATCGAGCCGGTCGCGGAGAGCTTCGGCGACCTGGACCCGAAGATCGACGCCCGTGAGGCCGACCTGGAGCCTGGGCAGGAGTTCACCGGGTTCCACCGGTTGGAGAAGGACCTGTGGGTCAGCGGACCGCAGTCCGACACGGTCGCCATCGCCGAGCGGCTGCTCACCGACGTCACCGAGATCGCGACCAGGGCCAAGGCGGTCGAGCTGACCCCGCTGCAGCTGGCCAACGGCGCCAAGGAGCTGCTCGACGAGGTCGCCACCGGCAAGATCACCGGCGAGGAGGACATCTTCTCGCACACCGACCTGTGGGACTTCCGGGCCAACGTGGAGGGGTCGGCGGCGGCGGTCAGCGCGCTGCGGCCGGTCATCGTCGAGCGGGACCCCGAGCTGGCCAAGACCCTGGAGACGCGCTTCGACGCGGTGACCGCGCTGCTGGACAAGCACCGCAGCGGTGACGGCTACCAGCTCTACAGCGAGCTGAGCGAGTCCGACATCAAGGACTTCGCCGCCGCCGTCGACGCGCTGGGCGAGCCCATCAGCAAGGTCGCCGAGGTGGTGGCGCAGAAGTGAGCGACGCGCCTCAGCAGGTCCCCGCCCCGGCCGCGCGCCGGGGTGGGGTGTCGCGGCGTGGGCTGTTCGGCCTGGCGGGCGCGGGTGTGGCGGTCGCCGGGTTGGGTGCGGCGGCGGGGGTGATTGCTTCCGGCGAGCAGCCCGCCCCCGTGGCGGACACCTCGGCGCCGGTGGCGTTCCGTGGTCAGCACCAGGCCGGGATCGTCACCCCGGCGCAGGACCGCATGCACTTCGTGGCGTTCGACGTGACCACGCGTGACCGCGCCGACCTGGTGCGGCTGCTGCGGGACTGGACGGCGGCCGCGGAGCGGATGACGGCGGGCAAGGAGGCGGCCGAGGGCGGGGCCGTCGGGGGGCCGCGCGACGCGCCCCCAGCCGACACCGGGGAGGCGCTCGACCTGCCCGCCTCGGCGTTGACGCTGACCATCGGGTTCGGCGCGTCGCTGTTCGACGACCGGTTCGGCCTGGCCGCCCGGCGCCCGGAGGCGCTGATCGACCTGCCGCGCTTCCCGCACGACGACCTCGACCCGCGCCGCAGCGGCGGCGACATCTGCGTGCAGGCGTGCAGCAACGACCCGCAGGTCGCGGTGCACGCCATCCGCAACCTGGCGCGGATCGGGTTCGGCAAGGTGTCGGTGCGCTGGTCGCAACTGGGCTTCGGCCGCACCTCCGCCACGTCCACCACCCAGGTGACGCCGCGCAACCTGTTCGGGTTCAAGGACGGCACGAACAACCTCAAGGCGGAGGACCCGGCGGCGCTGGCCCAGCACGTGTGGGTGACCGAGGGTCCGGAGTGGATGGTCGGCGGCACCTACCTGGTGGCGCGGCGGATCCGGATGCACATCGAGATCTGGGACCGCACGTCGCTGGTCGAGCAGGAGGACATCGTCGGCAGGGCCAAGGGCAGCGGCGCCCCGCTGGGCCAGCGCGACGAGTTCGACGCGGTGGACCCGCACGTGCGCGGCGCGGGCGGGGTGCCGCTGGTCGCCGACGACTCGCACATCCGGCTGGCGTCGGAGAACCTCGGCGGGGCGCGGATCCTGCGCCGCGGCTACAACTTCACCGACGGCTCCGACGGGTTCGGGCACTTGGACGCGGGGCTGTTCTTCGTGTGCTTCAACCGCGACAGCCGCACCCAGTTCGTGCCGATGCAGCGGGCGTTGTCCACCCGGGACCGGATGATGGAGTACCTCGAGCACACCGGGTCCGGCCACTTCGCCTGCCCACCCGGCCTGGCCGACGGCGGTTTCTGGGGTGAGCGGCTCTTCAGCTGAGTCGCCCGCCGCACTACCCCGTCGTACTGTGGCTGGGAAGCCCAAGTGGACGGTGAAGGGACAGACCGTGACCAGGATCGGCATCATCCTCGGCAGCACCCGGCCCAACCGCAACGGCGAGCAGGTGGCCTCGTGGGTGCACGGCATCGCCGCCAAGCGCTCCGACGCGGACTACGAGCTGGTCGACCTGCGCGACTTCCCGCTGCCGCACCTCGACGAGCCCGTGCCGCCGTCGATGGGCGACTACCAGAACGAGCACACCCGGTCGTGGGCGGCCAAGATCGCCTCCTTCGACGGCTTCGTGATCATCACCCCGGAGTACAACCACAGCACGTCGGGGGTGCTGAAGAACGCCATCGACTACCTCTACGCCGAGTGGAACAACAAGGCCGTCGGGTTCGTGTCCTACGGCTCGGTCGGCGGGGCGCGGGCGGTGGAGCACCTGCGGCTGATAGCCGGTGAGCTGCAGATGGCCGACGTGCGGCAGCAGGTGGCGCTGTCGCTGATGACGGAGTTCGAGAACTTCAGCGTCTTCAAGCCCGGCGACTACAACGTGCCCGCGCTGACGACCCTGCTGGACCAGGTGGTCGCCTGGAGCACCGCCTTGGCCCCGTTGCGCGACCGCGCCCACGCGTCGGTCTAGGCGAAGGGGTCCTTCGGCGGGGTGGGCGGGGTGATGGGCTCGGCGTCGGTGAGCAACCGGGCCGGGCCTGCGAGGGCGCGGAGTTCGGCGTCGGTGACGCAGCGGGCGGGGAACGCGGCGTTCGCGGCCCGGGCGGCGATGTCGTCGGCGGGGAGGTCGACGGCGGAAGCGGCGAGGACGATGTTGCCGAAGCGCCTGCCCCGCAGGACGGACGGCTCGGCGAGCAGCAGGACGTTGCCGAACACCGCGGACAGCGTCGCCACGACCCGGCTGGCGAACGGGAGACCGGGGCCGTCGGAGAGGTTGGCCAGGTAGACGCCGTCGGCGCGCAGGACCCGGGACAGCTCCCTGGTCGCCTCCACGCTGAACAACCCGGCCGACACCATCCCCCGCTCGAAGGCGTCCACCACGACCACGTCACTGGACCGGTCCCCGCGCCCGGCCAACCCGGCCCGCCCGTCTCCCACGTGGACGGTCAACCCGGGGATGTCGTCCACGCCGAACTGGTCGCGCACCAACGCCACCATGCCCCCATCAGCATCGATGACCGTCTGCCGCGACCCCGCCCGCGCCACCGACAGGTACCTGGCCACCGTGCACGCCCCACCCCCCAGGTGCAACGCGTCCACCGCCCCACCAGGACTCCCCCAACAATCCACCACGTCCGCGATCCGCCGCACGTAGTCGAACTCCAGGTGCGTCGGATCGTCCAGGTCGACGTAGGACTGCGCCACCCCGTCAACGCTGACCAACCACCCATTCCCCCGATCCAGATCCCGCACCACCTCAGCGGTCCCGAACCGCACCGGGAAACGCCCCTGCCTCGGACCAGTCACCCGCACAGCACACCACGCGCCCCTCAGCGCGGGCCATAGAGGGGCGGCTAGACCGTGAACGGCGCCTGAAGCCCTGAGACACCCGGCTCCCACCCGGTGTTCGACCTGCCGACTGCCCGCAGTTCGGCCACGAGCCGGGCGGCCGCTGGATCGTCGGACACCTCGCACAACTTCGCCGCCAGACGCATGCGGAGGTCGTCGTCCAAGTAGGTCGACCACGCGTCGACCGGGCTCGACTCCAGCCCGCCCAGCCATCGGAGGTAGGCGAGCGTATAGCCGGCATTCCAATCACCGAAGCGCGAACGGAGCACGTGGATGGCCAATTCAATGACGGGTCGCAACTGTTTCCGGCTGACAGACTCGGGCGGTCGAGCCAAAAACGGCTTGAATATGTAAGGCGACACAGCGGCGGAAATCAACCAGGACTTCATGGAGAGCAACCACTCTCGCGCGAGCTCCCCACTCCGGCAGATCACCTTCTGCTGGAGGGCATACCCGACCCACAGCCTCTCCTCTTGGCCCGCGTCTCCGACCAGCCTGGACACCAGCAGGTCCAGCGGCAGGTGTTGCACCTGGGCGGCGCTGATGGTGAGGCGGCGAATCACCAGGCTGGTACTGATCGTGCGTAGACCTTCGGCGCGAAGTCCCGCGCCCCACAGCTGTACCAGCGAACGCCACTGCGGCCTCGGCCCGCTTGGCCACACCAACCTGAGGTCGAACTCACGGTCGGAACACGCCGCACGCAGCAGGACAAGGTTGGCGCTGTACGCGGCCGTCTCACGAACGGTGTGCTGGGGCAACGGCCGGTAGTTGTACCTGCTCGTACCCCGCCTCTCGTGGTAGCCGGCCAGGAGGAGTTCGAGGGTCTTGGCCACGGCCGTTTGCTCGTCGGTTGGCAATTTGGCGAGGCGAGCGGCGGCGAAGTCGAGCACCGGGCGCTGGATCGAGAGCGGCTGGTGGGAGAGCAGCGCGAACAACAGGTCGTCGTCGGGTCGGTGCTGGGTTCGTCTGCCAAAGGCGCTGTCGGCGACGTCGCGCAGGACTTCGATGATGCGGTGGGCCACCAGGTACTCGCCAAACGTGGCGTGCAGGAACTCGTAGGCACGGACCTCCACGTCCGTGTTGGCCTGGGGTGCGTGCACGAAGAAGAACTCCGCGAGCAGGCGTTTCCCGGTCTGCACAGTGTCGCCGAGCGCGATCAGGTCGGCGGTCAGATCGAGCTCGGTGATCGACTGAGCGCCGCGGTTGAGCATTCCGAGGGCGGCGACCGACAACCTGTGCAGCGACTCCCGCACCCGGGCGTCCACGTCGCCATCGGCCCGTTTCTCCGCCTCGCGTCGGGCGAACAGGTTGACCATCCGCTCGTACAAGTCGGTCAGCGACATGTCCGCCGTCGGCTCGGGTGCCGACCAGTCCGCGTAGTACACCGCCAACATCATGAGCAGCAGCGGCTGCTCGGCGAGGGCGATCACATTGTCGGTGAGCCGGACCGGCAGCGGGCGGGTGCCGGTGTGCTGGTTGACCCGGTTCCACACCGCCGTCCACGCCAAGACCTGGTTGCCGTCGAAGGTCGCCAGCTTGACCACCGGCACCGACGGGGGCACCGTCACCCGGTCGGCGACCAGGGTTCGCGAGGTGACGACGACGGCGACCGGATGACCCATGGCGGCCTCGCGGCGCTGGAAGGTCTGCACGTCGGCCAGGTACGCGGTGCGGTCGTGGGTGGTCGCTTGGAGCAATTCGTCGAGCCCGTCGAGCAGGACGACGCGGATGGTGTCGCTGTTCTGCCGCACCAGGTCCGGCCATGCCACGCGGTGGTGGGTGAGGGCGTCGAGAGCGGTCTGGATCTGGGTGTCGACCTGGGCATTGGCATCGACGTGGCGCAGTGGGACGCGGACGACCGTGTAGTTCGAGGCAGGCAGGCTCGCCGCCAGGACCTTCGTCAACAGCGACTTGCCCGCGCCTGGGTGGCCGAGGAGGAGCAGGGGTCGCTCTGTCGCGGCCGGGGTGCTGAAGTGGACCGCGAACACGTGGTTCAGGTCTGATCGGACATCGCGGTGAGCCCACCAGGTGTCATCGGCGAGCAGACACGTCTCGTCGTTCTCCACTAGGGAGAACCGGGGGGTCACGAAGATTTCGCGCACGGTGGGGAACTTGGGAGCCACGCCTTCCGCTACTGGGACGTCCAGTTCGGCGTTGTTGGCGTTGGCCAGGGTTGAGCGGAGTTCACCGGGGGCCGCGAGGGAACCGTGTGACAGCAGGGTGTGCAGGCGGTCCAGTGTGGACCCGATCGCGTCTTGTTCGGCCATGTTGGCCCAGGTCTGGAACTCCGGGACCCGTGCGGCCATCCGCAGGAACTGGCTCTTGTAGGTCTGCGTCACGGCGGTCACGACGTGGGCGTTGTCGTTGAGGCTCGCGGCCCATTTCCCGATCTCGTCCAGCAGTCGCCGGAATGGCATGGTCGCGGAGGGCACCGGGATCGGGCTTGTGTAGAGGTGGGTCAGCCAACTGCCGGTGAGGTCGTTGCCGGTGGCTATCTCGATCTTCCGGCGGTCCGACAGCTCCTTGTCGTCCAGTACCTCGAAGTAGGAGCTGATCACCAGGATTGTGTGGGCCGCCACCAGGAGGTCCTGGCGGTGCGGTCCGTTGGTGCCCAGCAGCTTGTCCGACGCCCAGTCCAGGCCCGTGCGCATGAGTCGGATGCCCTCGGTCTTCTGGTCCACCAGCCCCCACAGGTCGGCGATGGGTGGGATGCCGACCGAGGACAGGATGGCGCCGCCGAGGAGGGTGTCGAAGCGGGTCAGCCAGGGGCGGTCGTGGACGCCGAGGACGGCCAGGGCGCCCTGGAAGGTCATGGGTGGGTTGCGGCGCACCGAGGTCCTAGTCGGGGTGGAGGGTGAGGACGGTCCAGGCGCCCAGGTAGATGTGGTCGCCCGCGGAGAGCGGGGTGGGGTGGTTCGGGGGGATGGGGGTGTGGATGTCGTTGACGAAGGTGTGGTTGGTGGAGTCCAGGTCGACGATGGACCAGCCGGTGTCGTGGGCGACGAGCATGGCGTGGGAGCGGCCGATGGCGCGGTCCTCGGGTGGGCCGGTGAGGTCGATGTCGGGGTGGATGCCGCGGGTGGGGTCGGCCCGGCCGATGACCAGGGACTCGCCGGTGAGCGGGAAGTGGCGCGGCGGGAGGTAGCGGGGGAAGTCGATGCGCAGGTCGGTGGTGCCCGCCTTGGTCTCGTCGTAGTAGGCGCGGTCGGCGGTGGCGGTGATCGACCAGGTGGTGGCCGCGGCGGCGGGCGCCGGTGGCTGCTGGTCGCCCGGCGGCAGGTGGGAGTCGTGGCCGCAGACCTCGCAGAAGCGCCCGGTCTGGCCGGGGTGCCCGTGCTGGCAGTCCCAGGTGCGCGCCGGTTCCGGTTCGGCGGCGGGCGCGGGGCGGGCGCCGATGGGGCGGCCGCAGACGTCGCACTCGGCGGGGTCGGCGGAGTCGTGGCCCTTCGGGCAGGTGGGCATCGGCGTCACTCCTTCGGGCGGACGCGGGTGGTGCGCTTGGACTCGATGTCGGCCATCTGGCGCAGCACGTCGTCCATCCGGTCGCGGACCCGGGTGGTGCCTGCGCCGTCGTCCTCGATGAGCTTGGCCAGGTGCTTGACGGTCTCCTCGTTGCCCGCCCGCTTGGCCAGGTCGATGGCCCGACCCAGCCGGTCGGTGGCCAGCGGCAGGTCACCGGCCTGGTGCGCGTCGAGCCCGTCGCGGACGAGCTCGGCGATGTGCTGCTGGCCGGTGAAGTGCGCGACCTGCGGGCTGATCCGGGTGGAGAGCACCGGGTCGTCGGTCCAGAACGCCCGGACCCGGTGCTCGGGGGACTCCTGGTCGCCGACGCTCATCCGGACCCTGGCCACCACCAGGCCCTCGCCGACCTCGCCCTCGTCGACCTCGATGGACAGGTGGAAGTCGCGGGTCTCGGCGGCCCAGTGCCCGGTCGGGTAGTCGCGGACGCGGGGGCTGCCGGGGACGGGGACGCCGCGGTCGGTGAGGTCGACGATGCGCGGGAAGACCTGCTTGAGGAAGCGCAGCCTGGCGTGCGCGGGGGTCCACAGCCGGAGGGTGACGTCGACGGCGGCGGTGCCCATGAGCTTCTCGGTGATCTCCCGGAACTCCTGGCCCAGCGCGGTCGGGTCGGGCAGGCCGCGCACGGTGCCGTGCAGGGTGTCGGCGACCCGCTCCAGGGTGCGGGCCTGCCAGCCGGAGTCGCCGATGCCGCGCGCGTCGCAGGTGAACTTGCCCTCGCAGGCCATGACGGTGTCGTGGAACTGCTCAGTGCTCTCGTGCTCGTTGCGGCCGTCGGTGAGCAGGACCGCGTGCCGGATCGGCGCGGTGGTGCCCTCCAGCAGCTGCTGGGCCAGCCGCAGCCAGCTGCCGATGGCGGTGCCGCCGCCCGCGACCAGCCGCCCGACGGCCCGCCGCGCCTCCGCGCGGGTGGTGGCCGACGCCTCGGCCAGGGTGGGGGTTGTCGGGTAGACCATGGTGGCGACCTCGGTGCCCGCGACGATGGCGAACGGCACCCCGTCGGGCAGCGCCGTGATCACCGCGCCGACCGCCAGCTTGGCCTGGGCGATCTTGTTGCCCGACATCGAGCCGGAGGTGTCGAGCAGCACCACCCTGGCCAGGCCCCGGTCGAGGCCGGGTGCGCCGAGGGTCTCGCCGGTGAGGGTGACCGAGACGACGGCGTCCATGACCCGCCCACCCGAGGGCAGGTACTCGTTCTGGTCGACGTGGACCTCGAAGGTGAGGCTCATGCGGGTGCTCCTCCCACCGCGGCGATGGCGGCGACGGTGACGTTGTCGTGCCCACCGGCGGCCAGCGCGCGGCCGAGCAGGGTGCGGGCGACCGCGAGCGGGGCGCCGAGGTGGTCGGCGGGCGCGACCACGCCCGCGTCGAGGTAGCGCGAGAGGCCGTCGCTGCAGAGCAGGACGAGCCCGGACTCCGTCGGGCTGAACCGGCGGACCCGGGGGGTGATCGGGCCCGCGTCGGCGCCGAGCCAGCGCTCCAGGGCCTGCGCGCCGGGTTCGGCCATCCGCGGGTCGTCGACGGCGACGCCCTCGGCGAACAGGCGCCCGGCGGCGGAGTCGTCGACGGTGAGCCTGCGGGTGCCGGTGGACCCGGCCCAGTAGGCGGGGCTGTCGCCGACCCAGCCGACGGTGACGCCGTCGTCGGTCACCAGGGCGGAGACGTAGGTGCAGCAGGGCGGGTTGGCGTCGTCCGGGTCACCGAGGGCGGCGGCGGCGTCCGCGGCGGCCGTGGCGGCGGCTGTGGTGGCGGCGGTCGGCTCGTCACCGCGGGCGACGGCGGCGAGCAGTTCCCGCAGGCCCGCTTCCGAGGCCGCGAGCGCGGCGGCCGCCGAGCCGGGCGCGGAGGCGACCCCGTCGCAGACGACGGCGGCGGCGACGTCACCGAGCACGCCGATGGCGACGGCGTCCTCGTTGCGCTCGCGGCGGCGGCCCCGGTCGGTGATCGCGGCGACCCGGTCCAGGTCCAGGCTGGGGTCGGCGGCGGAGAACGCGAGGGTGGCGTCGACGGTGGGCGGGGTGGCCCGGTCGCGGCCGCAGTCCTCGCAGAACCGCCACGCCGGTTCGAGCGCGGCACCGCAGTGCGCGCAGGTGGACGGCACGGCGCCCTCGGGTTCGGTCACGGCCTCACACCAGCGTCTTCGGGCGGACCTCGTTGGCCCGGTCCACGAGCCTGGACCGCAGGTCGCGGTCCGCGGTGAGCTTCGCGAGCGCCCGGTAGGAGCGTTCCAACCGGGCACGGAGCCGGGATTCCTCATCCACCAGTTCGTCGGTCGGCGGTGGGGTGGCACTGGCCAACGCGAGCAGCGCGACGCCGTGGACCTCGATGTCGAGCCGGGCGAGCCGTTCGGCGTCGAGCCCCAGGCCGTCGAGCCTGCCGACCGCCTCGGGGACCGTGCCGGGGTCGGCCAGCTTGGTGCGGATCGCGGCGACTTGGGCGGCGAGGTGGTGGGTGGAGCTCTCCGGCACCTCGTCTAGTACGTCAACGGCGTTGTTGTAGTGCTTGAACGCGGTAAGAGTGCGCGCGAGGCCGAACGCGGCGCTGACGTAAGAGCGGTCGGTGTTCCACACGCGCTCGTAGAGGTCTAGCGCGCGATCGGTGTCGCCGTCCCATTCCAGCGCCGCAGCCAACGCGAGCTTGGGGGCCAACTCGCCCGGGAGCGCGCCGTAGACGGCTTCGAAGTGGGTGACGGCCACCACCGGTTCCTCGGCGGCGAACGCGGCGACACCGAGGTACCAGTCGGTGCGCCAGTCCCCCGGCAGCGCGGTGGAGAACTCGTCGAGCAGGGTGCGGGCGGTGGTGACGTCACCGGCGACGATGTGCGCGTCGACCAGGCGCAGCAACAGTTCCGGGGTGCGTTCTGCCGCGCCGAGCAGCGTCTCGACCAGCCGGTCCGGGGTGATTGCGCCCAGGGTGGCGAGGAAGCCCGCGGCGGGGTCGGCGGGGTCGACCAACGGGCTGGGCAGGCTTACCGGCACCTCGGTCCACGTCACGGAGGGGACCTTGTCGACCGACACGACCCCCGCGCCGGTGCCGAACACCTTGCGCTCTCTGGTGAAGAGGGTCGACACCGTCCCGCGCGACTCGTCCAACTCGTAGGCGCGGACCTCGGCCAAGACGCCGAGCACCTGTTCGCGCATCTCCTCGGCCGTGGAGAACCGGTGCGCGGGATCGGGGTGCGCTGCCCGGCGCAAGAGCCGCCCGAAGGACTCGTAGGCCCCGTCGAAGGGGAGATCGTCGGGCAAGTCGTGGACGTGGGTGGTGCTGAACTCCGGGAAGGGGAAGCTCAACACGGCCATGCTGCGACCCAATGTGTAGAGGTCGGAGTGCGCGGTAGGTCTATCGGTGCCGTTCTCCACCTCGGGCGACATGAACCCGACAGTGCCGTAGGCGTCGTTGTCGCTATCGGCGAGGATGGCGGCTCCAAGGTCGATGAGCTTCACGCGCTGCTCGACCTGCATGGCGTTGTGCGGCTTCAGGTCGCAGTACACAAGACCCCTGTGGTGCAGGTAGCCGAGAGCGGCCAAGAGTTCGTCGGCGTAGCGGAGCACCACGCGCACGGGCAGCGGCGTGCGGTCGCCGTTGTCGTCGCGGCTGCGCTGCAGCACCTCGAACAGGGTGCGGCCGGGCAGGTACTCCATGACGATGTAGCCCGCCACCACGCCGGTGCGCTGGTCGGTGTGCTCGACGAAGTCGTTGATCTGCACGATGTTCGGGTGGTCCACCGAGATCAGGAACCGCAGCTCGCGCGCGGCGGCGGCGACCGCGGCCTGGTCGTGCGAGTTGATCAGTCCCTTGAGGACGACCCAGCGCTCGGCGGTGCCCTCGGCCAGGTGCAGGTCGCGGGCCAGGTAGATCCACCCGAGACCGCCGTAGGCGAGGCAACCCAGCACCTCGTAGCGCTCGATCCGGCTGCCCTTGGCCAGGTTCGGCACGTAGGAGAACGGCGTGCGGTCGCGCGGGCAGAACCCCTCGTCCACCCCGGGGCGGTCGCCGCGCGGCTGGCCGACGAGCTGCTCGCAGGCCGGGCAGACGCGCCTGGTGTAGGGGACCTTGGGGTCGGGCAGCACGGCGTCGGCCGGGTCGGGCATCGGGAACGACGGCAGTGGGACGTCGTCGAACGGGTTACCGCCCGGCCGCCTCGGCATGCGGCCGCCGGTAGTCATACCGCGACCGCTCTCCCCACGCGCCGTGATCCCCCTTCCGGTACTCCTGCCGGTGTTTCCCCTACCCGTGTCCTCTCCGCGTAAGGCAGGCCGCAAACGCTTACCCGACATCAGCGTCGGTGGCGGTCCTGCGGGAGCTGACGCTGCCAAGGAGCCGCTAGGTCCGAGGAAGCCGCACTCGTCGCAAGAGCCGTCGTCCAGGTAAGAGCCGCCGCAACCCGGCCGAACACAGGGGGTTCGTGCCGTCATCCGCGCCTCCGTATGACCGCGTTCTGATAGGTCGTCACCGCGACGGTGGCCTCCGCGAGGTCACAGGGCGCGGTCCACAGCAGCCGGTGGGCGTCGCGGTGCGCGGCCGCCAGTTCCGGGTCCTCGGCCAGCCCGACCCGGACCGCCATCGCCAGGTACACCCCGAGCCGCCCCCGCAGTTCGTCGCGGCGCTCCAGCAGGCCGGTAGCCCGGGCCCTGGTCACGGCGAGCGACTCGGAGGCGGCGTTGATCATCGCGTCCACCGCGTCGACACGCTCGGCCACCACCGACCAGTGCCCGACAGCCGCCGCGTCGCGCAAGTCGCGCACCGCGGCCGCCGGAGCGTCGAACACGTCGGCGCCCAGCCGGTCGGCCGAGGAGATCTTGGTGCGCACCTCAGCGAGCCCGCCCAGTGTCTTGGTGTGCTCGGCGGCCAGCAGGCCCAGCAGGTGCTCGGTGTCGGCGAGCCGCGCGAGCACCGCCTGGACCCGGTCGACCGGGTTCAGCGAGATCACTTCGGCGCCGAGGCCACCGTCGTGCACGCGACTCGCGCCCGTCGCCATGGCGAGCGCGGACAGGGTCAACACCGCCCCCTCCCCCGCTATCCCGTCGCGCAAGGCCGCCAACAGGGCCGGTGTGTGATCCGGCGCGCACAGCACAAACACGCCCTCGACGTCGAGGCTGTCGCCCACCGCGTGTCCGGGAGCGCAGTCGAGAAGGACAACGCGTCGGGAAGCCTGACTGCGCCGCAGGATCCGGCGTATCTCGGCGAGCGGTAGTGCGGTCGTGGCGAGGTAACGGCTATCGGTTGCGGTAGTGGCTAGATGCGGCGCACCATCCTCTTCCGACAAGACACGGCCCGCGCAGTACACCAGCAAGAGATCTTCGGCTTCGGACGCGGCTTGGTCGAGCGCGCGTACGACATCGGCCGCGGAAGCCGGGTCCGCTAAGACAGTGCAATGCGTCAGACCAACTCCATCGGGAGAGGTCAAGACCGCGCACAGGTTGTCCAGTGAGGCGGTGGCGCTCGGCAGCGGTGACAGCGTCGTGTAGCCACCAACGCCGATCACGACCGCCCGCGACCGGTTCGGATCTGGTAAGTGCTCGGCCATCAGGTCACCCACCCTCGTAGTCGGCGGGCGGCATCACCATCGGGCGGTCGCCGAACCACTTGGCGTACAGCGCCCGCATCCGCTCGCCGCGCATCCGCTCCAGCACGGCGTTGACCAGCCGCACCAGGTCGTCGTCGCGGTGGGACACGGCCACGGCGGCGAAGTCGGTGGTGTCGGGCGGGAACGGGTGGATCTCGGTGTTGGGGTCCTGGTCGTGGAACCCCTCCAGGATCACGTCGTCGGTGGAGACCGCGTCGACCTGGTGGCGCTGCAACTGCACCAGGCAGTCCGTGGTGTCCACGACCGGCACCGCGATGCCGCCGCGCTCGGTGATCCTGGCCAGGTTGACCGTGCCCGCGCCGGAGCAGACGGTCCGGCCCTGCACGCCGGTGCGCGGGTCCCACACCCCGTCGGTGCCGCGGTAGGTCAGCAGGGCCTGCCTGGTCTCCAGGTACGGCACGGAGAACCGCACGCCGAAGGTGTCGACCCGCTCGCAGGTCACGCTGGCGTCGGCGATGATCAGGTGGACCTTGGCCACGTTGGTGGCGGGCGGGAACCGGCCGTTCTGGTCGGTCTCCAGGGCCAGGAAGCGGTCCCTGGTCGGCATCGCGACGTACTCGATGAGCTTGGGCACCTCGGCCGGGTCGCGGTCGGGGAAGATCGCCCTGGCGATCTCCAGCGCCAGGTCCGCCTCCAGGCCCTCCACCACGCCCGTGCGCAGGTTGCGGGAGCTGAGCTTGGCCGCGGTCTGGCTGACGCCGACCCGCAGCCCCCGCTGCCGGATGGCGTCGATCACCCCGCCGCGCGGCAGCCGGACCAGTTCCGTGCCGTCCGGCCTCAGGGACGCCGTGGTGCCCTGGCAGGCCGCGTTCCGCTGGTTCGCGGCTGGGGCGCTCACCGCGGGCGGCTGCGGCTGCGGCGCGCTCGGTCTCGGCACGGGATCGCGCGGCACCGGCGCGCAGGCGGCGGTGGCCAGCGCGAGCACGAGCGCGAGCGCGAGGAGCCGGGCGCGAGGGGCCACGGGTGGTTTGGTCATCGGTACTCCGCGATCCGGGGCCACAGCCCGGCGACGGCGGCGGCACCGGCAACGGCCATCAGCACGGCCACCCCGACGTCGGTGCCGGACAGGGCCGACCTGGCGTCCACGATGGACTGGTCGACCGCGCGGCCCGCGGTGGCGATCACCCCGTCCAACTCGTCCTTGAGCTCCTCGTTGGCGGTGATGGTGGCGGCGACCTCGTCGTAGCGGGGGCGGCTGGCGGAGTAGTCCCGGCTGATCGCGGCCGGCCACTGCTCGACGAGGACCACGGCGCCGTCGAGCGCGTGCTGACCGAGGGTGTCGAGCGGGACGGCGTCGTCCTGGCCCGCCCGCACGTCGGCGAGCTTGTCCTGGATCCGGGTCACGCGCGAGGTCAGCTCGTCCAGGTCGCCGACGAGCGGGAAGATCAACGCGCGGGCCTGGGCGCCGTCGAGGTTGCGCGCCTCGGCGCGGATCTCGGTCAGCGGGACCAGCCGGGTCGCCGAGAGCCGGGCGCTGGCGGCGGCGTTGCCCGCGGCGACGAGCGAGGCGGTGGTCAACCACCCGAAGGCGACGAGGGTGAGCGCGGTCGCCAGGACCAGCCCGATGTTGAACCGCCTGCGGGTGCGGCGGGCGAGGTAGCGCTGGACGGCCACGAGGAGCAGGACCATCGATAGACCTACCGCGAGCGCGAACCAGGGGAACGAGTCCACCCCAGCCGGTGGACTCGCGTCACGGAGGTCCTTGGCCAGTTCGAGCATGGTGTCTCTCAGCAGCAGAGACGCCTCGTTGAGATAAGAGGTGCCGACCGGGTCCACTCTGCTGCTGTAGACCCAACCGGCCTCAACCAGACCGGTGTAGACGGGTAGCAGGGAAGACAGCACTGCCAGGCGTTCGGACGTCGTAAGCCCACCAGTCGCCAGGTAGGCCCGTCTGGCCTGGCTGGTCAGTTCGTTAACTCGGTCAGTTGGCGTTACCTCGGGGACGGCCTTGGTGGCGTAATCGAGCGCGGCGGACGCGGCGACGACGTCATCGCGGAACGCCTGCTGCTGCGCGGCGACCTTCTCGCCGTTGACCAGCACGACGGAGAACGAGGTGGCGTCAGCGTCGGCGAGCGCGCGGTAGACCTCTCCGGCCGCGGCGTTCACCGAGCCGCGCCGCTCGGCCAGGTCCGTCAGCAGGTCGGCGCGCTGCCCGATGCTCAGCACCCCGACCAGGCCCGCGACCACGGCGGCGGCGAGCACGACGCCCGCGATGAGGGTCAGCTTCCCCTCGGTCCGCCGGAAGTGCGCGGCGACGGCCGCCCGCCCTGACACCCCAGCCAGCCCCCCTCGGTCGCCCCCGGTGCTACCTCCGCGTAATCGCTCGCGCACTGCGGCGCCGTTATCGCAGCACAACCGGGGCCACCCGATCGGACGCTTGGCCGCCGGACGGCGGGATCCCGCTAGCCTCGGATCCGGTGTCCATCGCGTGGACCCGGCTACGACGTCCCGGGTGACCGACCGCGACCGGCGCGGCGGGCGGAGCGACCGAGGAGCACGACCATGAAGTACATGCTGCTGGCCTACACCAACCACGAGGCCTGGGCGGCCGCCACGCGGGAGTGGACGACCACCGGGCAGATGCCCGCCGAGGTGGCCGCCGCCTGCGCGTTCTTCGCCGAACTCGGCCAGGAGCTGGTGGCCTCGGGCGAGTTCGTCGCCACCGAGGGCCTGGCCGACCCGACGCACAGCCGCACCGTGCGCCCGTCGGCCGGGGCGCCGGTCGCCACCGACGGCCCGTTCGCCGAGTCGAAGGACGTGCTGGTCAGCTACGGCATCGTCGACTGCGCGACCCCCGAACGGGCCACTGAGATCGCCGCACGGGTCGTCGCGGCCACCGGGGACACCGTGGAGGTGCGGCCGCTGATGAACCAGAACGGCGAGCTGTAGCGGTGCGCACGGACCTCGTGCGGGCGCTGGTGCCGCAGGTGCTCGGCGCGGTGGTGCGCCGGTACGGGCACTTCGACGCCGCCGAGGACGCCGTGCAGGAGGCTCATCGCCGCGCACGCCCAGTGGCCGGTGGAAGGCACACCGGCGGACCCCAAGGCGTGGTTGGTCCGGGTCGCGGCGCGCAGGCTGATCGACGGCCTGCGCGCCGAGTCGGCCCGCAGGCGCCGCGAGGAGGTGGTCGCGGCCGAGTCGACACGCGCGCAGGACGGCGGTGTGGTGGACGGCGGCCCGGTCGTCCCCGACCACGACGACACCCTGGCGCTGCTGTTCCTGTGCTGCCACCCCGCGCTGTCGCAGGACGCCCAGGTGCCGTTGACCCTGCGCGCGGTGGCTGGCCTGACCACCGCCGAGATCGCCCGCGCGTTCCTGGTGCCCGAGCCGACGATGGCCAAGCGGATCACCCGGGCCAAGCGCCGGGTCCTGGACTCCGGGACCGGGTTCGCCGAGCCCGGCTCGCTCGCGGCCGTGCTGCAGGTGCTGTACCTGGTGTTCACCGAGGGCCACACCGGACGCGCGGACCTGGCGGCCGAGGCGATCCGGCTCACCGAGCACGTGCACCGGGCGCGCCCCGACGACGCGGAGGTGGCGGGGCTGCTGGCGCTGATGCTGCTCACCGACGCCAGGGCCACCGCTCGGATGTCACCCGAAGGGGCACTCGTGCCCTTGGCCGAACAGGACCGCGGGCTGTGGGACCGGGAGCGAATAGCGCGGGGGACGGCGTTAGCGGAAACAGCACTGACCCGTGGACGGGTATTCGGACCCTATGCGCTCCAAGCGGCGATCGCGGCCGTTCACGCTGAAGCCTCTAGCGCCGAGAACACCGATTGGACGCAGATCCTCGCGCTTTACCATTTGTTGGAGCAGGTGACCGACAACCCGGTCGTGACGCTCAACCGCGCCGTGGCCACCGCGATGGTGCACGGCCCGCTGGCGGGTCTGGCGGTCACCGATGGCATCGCCGAGCGCCTCGCGACCAACCACCGGCTCGCCGCGGTTCGCGCGCACCTGTGGGAGTTGGCGGGCGAGCCCGCTACCGCGCGGGAGCAGTACCTGACCGCCGCACGGCAGACGACCAGCGCGCCGGAACGGGAGTACCTGCTCAGCAGAGCGGCCCGGGTGCGGTGAACGCCACCCGGGCCGACCGTGCTGGGCCGTGCGCTGATCAGCCGGAGAACGCGGCCTTGCGGGCCTTGGCCCGGCTGCGGGGCTTCGCGGCGGGCGGCGCCTCGGGCTCCGGCTCGGCGTGCGCGGCCTCGTAGGCCTCGACGACCGCGGAGGGGATGCGGCCGCGCTCGGAGATCTCGTGGCCGTTGCGCCGCGCCCAGTCCCGCAGCGCCTTGGTCTCCTCCTTGCTGCGCCCCTCGCCCGCGGGCTTGCCCGGGGCGGCGGCGCGCTTGACGCGACCACCCGTGCGCCGCGCCGCGGCCACGTAGTCGGCCAACTCGCCGCGCAGGCGCTCGGCGTTGGCCTCGGTCAGGTCGATCTCGTAGTTCACGCCGTCCAGGCTGAACTCGACCGAACGGATGTCGTCACTGCTCGATCCGTCGAGGTCGTCGTAGAGCTGGACGATGGTCTTCTGAGCCATGCGGGCACCTCATCGCGCAAACTGGTTCGCTGGGGGTTGCTGTGGAAGTTAGCAGCCCGAAGCACCGCGCGCGGACCGACCCGCCCACCGCCGTCCACACCGGGCACTCCGAAGTAGACGCGAGAGCACGGCGGCGGACACCGGGGACGAGTCGGGAACGGCCTCAGCGCAGCGGCTTCGTGCGCTTGCCGGTGACGCCGACCGGCCACCAGTAGCGGCGCACCGGCTCGAAGCCGCTGTGGGTGTACCAGGACTCCACCTGCTCCACGGTGTAGGTGTCGCGGTAGCGCGGGGACAGCACGTCGAACCAGGTGAGCGCGAGTTCGTCGTAATTCCTGCGCCGGGTGAGGATGCGCGCGTGGGTGCTGCGCTCGACCAGCGACCGCAGGACCGGCAGTCCCGCGATCGTGTTGAGCAACCGGACCGCGATCAGGGTCGGCAGCGACAGCGCGCGGCAGATCCGGTAGACGGTGCGGTGCGACCAGGTGTGCAGACCGAGCGGGCGCAGCAGGTCGCGCACCAGCACCAACGGGCTCACCTTGCGCTGGTAGACCCAGACGAACAGCTCGCCGTCCTGGGCCACCAACCGGGTCAGCCCGGTGAAGGCGATCTCGGTCGCGCCGGTGTGGTGGATGACACCGTTGCACCACAACCGGTCGACGCTCTGCTCGCGCACCGGCAGGGCGAACACGCTGCCCTGGACCACGTGCAGGTTCGGCAGGTCCGCGGCCGCCTTGGCCACCTCGGTGATGGCCGGGTTCACGTCGACGGCCAGGAAGGTCGCGCCGGGGTGGCGGCGGGCGAGCTCCACGGTGAGCTTGCCGCTGCCGCAGCCGATGTCGGCCACCACGAGGCCGTCGAGCGGGTCGCGCCGCCCGGCCTCGCCCGACTCGGCGGCCTTGATGTCGAACACGTCGTGGAACTGGGCCACGTCCTCGTCGATGGTGCGGCCGAAGACGGTGTCGGACTCGAACCCGCCGTCGTGGAAGGTCTGCCACTCGAAGCCGAAGCTGGCCGCGACGTGGCTGTCGCGCTCACGGGCGGAGACCAACCGGGGCACCCCGTCGGCGACCGGGTAGTCCAGGCCGCAGTCGACGCAGAGCAGTTCGCCGGTGGTCACCTCGGCGGCGTCGGCGGTGGTGCCGCCCAGGCGCAGCTTGCCCGAGCACGACGGGCACACCAGGAAGTCGAGCACACTGACACGCACGGAAATCGTTCCCCCTTCGACACGGCCGACCGGATCGACGACACGCCTGGCATCCGTATCGCGTACGTGTCGGCGGCGTGTCACCGCCGGAGCACCCACCACCCGATGGGAGCACCGGGCCCCCGACCGTCACCGACCGATCGGCGGCGGGGCTTGGGACGAATGTCGGCGGCGGCGCGGGAAACGGACGGAATCCGTCAGTGGCCAGGGGAAACGCGCCAACGGCGAACGGCCCCCGCGGATGGGGGGCCGTTCGCTGGTTCTTGTGCGGTCGGCGTTAGGCCGTACCGCCCGGGATGTCGGCAAGGGTGTTCCAGAACATCAGCTCGTAGCCCTGCAGCAGGCGCCCGTACCCGATGGCGCGCTCCGGGGTCCACCCGCCGTCGAGGGCCTGCTGGATGGCCACCGCGTAGAGCTCCTCGAGTTCCGGCACCGGGGTGGCGAAGAAGTCGAAGAAGCCCGTGCCGGTCTCGTCGAAGCCGTAGTGCTCGCGCAGACCCGCCGAGATGGTGGCGCAGTAGCCGCCCCACGCCGCGAAGTTGGCCAGGATGGCCAGCAGCGCGTCGCGCGGGTTGCCGTTGAGCGCGAGCCAGGCGAGGTAGGCCGGGTACGCCTGGCAGCCAGGTGTCGGCTGGTAGTCGCGGATCGCGTCGTCGTCGAGACCGCAGGCGCGGGCGAAGTCGCCGAGCTTGGCCAGCGCCAGCCCCTCGCCACCGGCCAGCGTGCTCAGCACCTCGCGCGCGGCCGGGTCGACGGCCTGCGCGGCGAGGGTGAGGAAGGTGCGCCAGTCGCTCGGGATGATCCGGTGCTGCTCGGCGGCCAGCGCGGCGAGCGCGGCCAGCGGCGCGGTCCCGGCGGCGACCGCGGGGACGAGCCGGTTGTCGTGCTCGCCCGGCAACAGCTCCCGCTGCACCCGCTCCAACAGTTCCTTGCCCGTCTCACCCATAGCGGACCTCCCTGCGCGCCTGCCCGACCCGGTCCCACCCTAGATCATCTTCAGCCGCCCGCGCGCCGCGCCGGGTTCCACAGCGGACGCCGACCGAGGCGGACCACCGGGCGCGGATCAGCTGGACGACCAAGACGGGATCGGCTGGACGACCAGAGCGGGATTGGCTGGACGACCAGAACAATGGTCTAGACCTTGACGCCGGTTGGCCCATCGGCTTAGCTGAAAATCGGCCAGGATCCGCGTCCCGGTGGACACCGGCCGTCCCCTGCACGCCCACCCCGTCCCCGGTGGGCCCCAAAGGAGTGATCACGTGTCGAGAAACCGCATCATCGCGGCGTTGATCGCCGCGGCGACGGTGGGCGGGGTGGCGTTCCTCGTGCCGACCGTCACCGCGTCCGCCGCCGACTGCGCGCCCGCGTGGAGCAGCGCGACTGTCTACACCGGCGGCAAGACCGCCGCCTACAACGGCCGCAACTACGCCGCGAAGTGGTGGACCCAGGGCGAGACCCCCGGCACCGCCCAGGTGTGGGCCGACCAGGGCGCCTGCGGCGGCACCACGCCGACCACCACCACCCGGCCGACCACGACGACGACCAAGCCCACCACCACCACGACCACGCGCCCCACCACGCCGACGACCGGGCCGGACGGCTGCCTGCACCCGGACTGGGTCCAGGGCAAGCAGTACAAGACCGGTGACGTCGTCCGGTTCACCGACGGCAAGTTCTACATCGCCGAGCACGACAACCCCGGCTACAGCCCGGTGGTGAGCACTTGGTACTGGGACCCGTTCACCTGCGGCACCAACCCGACGACGTCCAACCCCACCAGCACCAACCCCACCACGACGTCGAACCCGACCACGACGTCCACCCCCGCGGGCAACTTCGTGGTGTCCGAGGCCCAGTTCAACCAGATGTTCCCGAGCCGGAACACCTTCTACACCTACAAGGGCCTCACCGACGCGCTGGCCGCCTACCCCGGGTTCGCCAACACCGGCACGGACACCACCAAGCGCCAGGAGGCGGCGGCGTTCCTGGCCAACGTCAACCACGAGACCGGCGGGTTGGTCTACATCAAGGAGATCAACGAGGCGAACTACCCGCACTACTGCGACGCCACCCAGCCCTACGGCTGCCCGGCCGGTCAGGCGGCGTACTACGGCCGCGGCCCGATCCAGCTCAGTTGGAACTTCAACTACAAGGCCGCCGGTGACGCGCTGGGCATCGACCTGCTCGGCAACCCGTTCCTGGTGGAGCGCGATCCGGCGGTCGCCTGGAAGACCGCGCTCTGGTACTGGAACACCCAGAAGGGCCCCGGCACGATGACCCCGCACGAGGCCATCGTCAACGGGCGCGGGTTCGGCGAGACGATCCGCAGCATCAACGGCGCCCTGGAGTGCAACGGCGGCAACCCGGCGCAGGTGCAGAGCCGGATCAACGCCTACCAGCGGTTCACCCAGTTGTTGGGCACCACCCCCGGCTCGAACCTGAGCTGCTGACCCACCGTGTCGCCGGGGTCGGACGCGGGCCGCCTGCCCCGGCCCCGGCGACACGTTCGGCCTAACGTGACGATCACCGGTCGAGTCGTGTCGCGGGGCGGAATCCCGCTATGCCACTCTGTCCGAGTGGTCGACAACGCCGCATCCGTCCGTTCTCGGCGCGCAGCCCGGGGGCCGCGCGCCGCGGCGGGGCACCCGGTGCGGGGGTCAGGCAGGTGAGGCCCGGCGCGGCGGCCCGCTGGCCGTGGGTGCTCTACCTCGCGGCGGGCGCGGTGCTGGTCGTGCTCTACTACCTCGCCCCGGTCACCGCGGGCGGCTTCCCGCTGCGGGTCGTGCTGTACTGCCTCGTCAGCGCCTCGGCCGCCGTCGCGGTCATCGTCGGGTTGGCCTGGCACCGGCCGAGACCCATGCTGCCGTGGCTGCTGATCGCGGCGAGCCAACTGGTGTATGCGCTGGCCGACGCCATCTTCTACCTGCTGCACTACGCCCTGGACATCACCGCGTACCCGTCGCTGGCCGACCCGTTCTACCTGGCGCACTACCCGCTGGCGGTGGCGGGCATCGTGCTGCTGATCCGCCGCCGCACCCCGGGCAGGGGGCTGGCCGGGCTGCTGGACGCCGGCACGCTGGCCGTGGTCGCGGCGATGCTGTCCTGGCTCTACGTGATCGGCCCGCAGACCAGGCTCGGCGCGCCGCTGCTGGTGGAGGTCGTGTCGCTGGGCTACCCGGTGATGGACCTGGCGCTGCTGACCGTCGCGTTGGGACTGCTGCTGGGCCCCGGTGCCCGCCCGCCCGCGTTCCTGCTGTTCATCGGCTGGCTCGCCGCGATCATGACCGCGGACACGATCTACGTGGTGCAGCAGCTCAACGGCACCTTCCAGGCGGGCAACTTCCTGGACGCGATCTGGCTGACCGGCAACCTGGCACTGGGCGCCAGCGCGCTGCACCCGACGATGCGGTCGATGGCCGAGCCCTCGCCGGTGCCCGACGCGCCGCTGAGCCCGTTCCGCATCGCGGGGCTCTCCGCCGCGGCGCTGATCGCCCCGACCGTGCTGTTCGTGCAGTGGGCCAGTGGGCTCGTGCGCGACGTGCCGGTCGTCGCCGGGACCTGCGCGCTGCTGTTCGCGCTCACCATCGCCCGGCTCGCCGCGCTGGTGTCCGACCAGCGCAGGCTGGCCATCACCGACGCGCTCACTGGCCTGCACACCCGCCGGTTCTTCGAGGCGCAGCTGCCGCTGGAGATCGCCAGGGCGCGGCGCACCGGCGGCTCGGTCGCGGTGCTCATCGCCGACGTGGACCACTTCAAGACCATCAACGACCGCGACGGGCACCCGGCAGGCGACCAGGTGCTGGTGGAGCTCTCGGCCAGGCTGCGCGGCACCGTGCGCGCCGGTGAGGTGCTGGCCCGCTACGGCGGCGAGGAGTTCGCGCTGATCCTGCCCGGCGCCACCGCCGAGACGCTGCCGATCATCGCCGAGCGGTTGCGGAACGAGGTGTCGGGGACCGCCATCCCGGTCTCGGCGCAGCGGCAGATCCTGGTGACCGTCTCGGTCGGCACGGCCGTGTTCCCCACCCACGGAACCACTCCGGACGACCTGGTGTCCATCGCGGACCGCGCGCTCTACGCGGCGAAGGCGGCGGGCCGCGACCAGGTCGTGTTCGGCCGCGCCCCCAGCCGCGCCGACAGCACCGGCGGCGGGTTGGACTACCTGCACCTGGTCGCCGACGAGGTCGACGCGCTGTTGGCGGGCAGGCAGCGCAGCCGCGCGGTGGCCAGGTTGGCGCGGCTGCTCGCGGTCGAGTCCGGCCTCGACGACGCGTCGGCCGGGATCGCGCAGCTGGCCGGGCGGCTGCACGACATCGGCAAGATCACCGTCCCGCGCCCGGTCCTGGCCAGGCGCTCGGAGCTGACCGAGGCGGAGTGGGAGCTGCTGCGGGCGGTACCCGCGCACGGGGCCCGGATGGTGTCGATCGTCCCGGGCCACACCGCCGTCGCCGAGGTCGTCCGCCAGCACCGCGAGCGCTGGGACGGCACCGGCTACCCGGCTGGGCTGCGCGGCACCGAGATCCGCGCGGAAGCCACGGTCGTGGCGGTGTGCGACGCGTGGGTGGCGATGCTGTCGGACCGGCCGTACCAGGCAGCGCTAACCGCTGATCAGGCGCGGGCGCAACTGCTGGCCGGTCGCGGTACGCAGTTCGACCCGACCATCGTCGACGTGTTCCTCGGCTTGCTCGACAGCGGCGGGCTGCCCCCGGACCAGGTGGCACCGAGGCAGCGCACGGCACCGGTCACCGCGCCCCAGGCCTAGACCGGGTCGGGCAGGGCGCCGTCGGCGGGGATCGTGGGGACGTCGACGCGCACGGTGTCCGGGTACTTCACGCCGGTGCCGGTGTTCAGGACAACGACTCGCTCGTCACCGCGCAGCCAGCCGGATTCCCGCAACCGGATCAACGCGGCGAAGCAGGCGGCGCCCTCGGGGCACACGAACGCACCCTCGTCGGCGGCGAGTTCCCGTTGCGCGGCAAGCAGTTCCGCGTCGGACACGGCCACCGCGGTGCCGGAGGTCTCGGCGAGGGCACGCAGGATCAGGAAGTCGCCGAGCGGCTTGGGCACGTTGATGCCGAAGGCGATCGTGGTGGGCGCGGCGGGCGCGGTGCTCTCCTGCTCCCCCGCCTCCCAGGCGTCCACAATGGGCCGACACCCCTCGGCCTGGACGGCGACCAGGCGCGTCTCGGGGGTGAGCCAGCCCAGTGCGCGCATCTCCTCGAGCGCCTTGTGGATGCCGATCAGCCCGACGCCACCGCCGGTCGGGTACAGCAGGACGTCGGGCGCGCGCATGCCCAGCTGTTCCACGATCTCGTAGCCCATCGTCTTCTTGCCCTCGATGCGGTACGGCTCCTTCAGCGTCGACACGTCCTGGTAGTCCGGCCGCTTGGCCAACGCCGCGCGGATCAACGCGCCCGCGTGCGAGATCAGACCGTCTACGAGGTAGAGCTCAGCACCGGCCGCGACGCACTCGGCGCGCGTGATCACGGGAGCGTCTACGGGCATCGCGATAAGAGAGCGGATTCCGGCTCTTGCCGCGTAGAGCGCCCACGCCGCACCCGCGTTGCCGTTGGTGGGCATGGCGATCCCGCGCACGCCCAACTCAGCCGCGCGGGAGACCCCTACCGCCGCACCGCGAGCCTTGAACGAGCCCGTGGGGACAAGACCCTCGTCCTTCATCCACAAGTCGGGAACACCGATGCGCTTGCCGTGCACCGGTAAAGGCAACAGCGGCGTCATGCCCTCACCGAGGCTGACCACCGCTGACTCCACCGACACGGGCAAGACCTCGTGGTAGCGCCAGAGGGTCGGCGCACGGCCGGCGGGCGACATCCCCCGTGCGGCATCCAGGTCATACCGGGCCAGCAGCGGCGAACCGCACTCACAGGTCCCTTGCACGACCGCCGCGTCGTGGTGCGCGCCGCACTTGGGGCACTCCAGGTGCGACAGGGTCGAGTACTGCTCGCTCAGACGCGGCACGGGCCAGCCTCCACGGATCGGGTCGTCCCACCGTAGGCACCCCCGAGGGGGTGAATCCAGGATCGCCCGCGGGATCACAGGGCCCAGCCGTGCCGTGGCCGATCGGGGCGGCCCCAGCCGCAGGTCACCCGGTCGGTGGTGGGCCGCGTCACCCCGGCGCGGTCCGCGGTGCCCACATCGTGGACGCCGCAGGACATCCGCGGCCGCGGGCGGCCGTGGCGGCGGTCACCGGATCGGGCGCCGTCGCCGCTGGTCGCGGGGCCGCCGCCACCGGTCGTGGACGCTCCACTGTGGACGGATGGGCGCACGCCGAGTGGACCTTGATAACAGGGAGGGCACGAGTGGGTCAAGATCGTTGATCTGAGGTCGCGCCGGGGGACCCCCGGGTGGACGGCCACCGAGCGCGTCCGACAGAGTGCTCTCACCCCATCGACTCGACACCGGGTCCCGCGTCATCCGCCATCCACTCGACAGGAGCGCGCAGGTGAGTCCGAAGATCGACATAGACCCCGAGCACGCCGAGGCCATCGCGGCCAAGGCGACGCTGGCCGACAAGATCCGCTACGCGTGCGCGCTGGTCGAACCCCCGACCACGCACGCGGTCCAGCAGTGGCTTGCCGCCTACGGGGTCAACGGCGTCACCCGCGCGTACGCGACCGGGATCATCAACACCTGGCGCGGCGAGCACAAGATCGGCGACACCGGCGACCTGGTGGCGATGAGCCCCGAGCTGCTGGCGGAGCTGGACGCGCTGCGCTCCACCGAGCACGGCATCGACGGCACGGACACCGGTACCGGTGCGGACGCGGGCCCGGCCGACGAGTCGCCGACGGTGGTCGGCCTCACCCCGGTCGACCCGACCGCCGCCGAGGCCACCGAGAACGGCAAGACCGCTGAAACCGTCGCCGCGCGCCAGGACGACGCCCCCTCCTCCCCCGCTCCCAACCCCGACTCGGACACCGTGGACACCGTGGACACCGACAGAGACTCCGCCGCCGCGGACACCGCGACCATCACCCTCCCCGCGGACCCCAGCACCGACGCCCCGGCAGAGCCCGCCGACGCGAAGTCGGACAAGGCCAAGACGACCCAGGCCGAGCAGACCCCGGACGCGCCCGACGAAGCCAGCAAGGCCGAAGCTCGCAAGGACGAAGCCCCCGAGGGCGACGCCTCCACGAACGGCGATGCCGGGACCACCACCGAGGCGCCCCGGGTGGGCAACGCGATGGTCGTCGCCGAGCAGGTGCCGGTCGAGGCGGTCTCCCCGGTCGACGCCTACGTCACCGCGCGCGCCGAGCGGATCGACAACCCGCTGCTCGAACCGGCCGCGCCGCTGACGCCCCGGGTGCCGACCGTGCTGTCCTGGTCGGCGAACATGGCGTGGATCGTGGTGCTGGTCGCCGCCATGGGCATCTCGTGGTGGTCGCTGTTCGAGTACGCGCGCGGCTTCAGCATCCCCACCCCGCTCGCGGCGGTGGTGTCGCTGGTGTT
This sequence comes from Actinokineospora globicatena, assembly GCF_024171945.1. GTDB lineage: Bacteria > Actinomycetota > Actinomycetes > Mycobacteriales > Pseudonocardiaceae > Actinokineospora > Actinokineospora globicatena. The sequence goes on along the minus strand of NZ_JAMTCR010000006.1, from coordinate 688,342 downwards.
CGACGCCTCGGCGCTGATCGTCGCCGGGCTCGCGCACCGCTACGCGCTGTCGCCGTACTCCGGTGCCGGTCCCCGCTTCGCCCTGCTGGCCCTGCTGGCGGGCAGCGTCTACCTGAACTGGGAGCACGCGGCGGGCAAGGGCTACGGCATCGAGGCGTCGATCATGTTCGCCGCCCCCGCCGCCGTCGGCATCCTGCTCTTCGAGCTGCACATCGGGTGGCACTCGCGCAGCGAGCGGCGCGCCCGCGGCCGGGTCGCCCGGTCGCTGCCGGTCATCGGCGCGTGGGGCTGGTTCCTGCACCCCCTGCAGAGCGTCACCACGCTGTGGCGGGTGACCCACGCCCGCGGTGTGTCGGTGCGCGAGTCGGAGCTCAGCAGCATCGAGCAGCTGCGGGCGATCAGCGCCAACTAGCGGGTCACCGCCCGCGACGAGGCGGTGGACTGCCCCAAGCGAGTGAGGCCCGGACCGGCATTCGGTCCGGGCCTCGCGGCATTGCGGGCGTATACCGTACGAACTCGGGTACGGTGGGGTCCGGTGCGCTGGTCCACCCCCGGTGCCGCGCCCCCGTCCGTTCGGCGACCGGCACCGCGCGCCGGGCGCGCCGGGGCCGGGCAGCGGACACCGGCCGGACCGCCACTGGTATCCCTATGCACACCAGGAGGGGACGGATGGCCGAGTCGAGGCAGCGGGCTTGCGCGCCGATCGTCCACACGCGAACGTTGGGACCGATCACGGTCGGTGATCCGCGGGTGGCCGGATTGGCCCGGGCCTGTGCGTCGCCGACCGCACCGAGGCGGACCAGTTAGGATCGGGCCACCATGGCAAAGGACGCGACGAAGGACCACAGCGGGGGCGGCGACCCCGCGCGCAGCCTCGCGCTGCTGTGGCGCAAGCAGACCCAGGCGCCGGTCCGCAACGGCAGGCGTGACCTCAGCGTCGACCGGATCGTGGCCGCGGCCATAGAGGTCGCCGACACCGACGGGCTCGGGGCGCTGTCGATGCGCAGGGTGGCCGACAAGCTCAACGTGGGCACCATGTCGCTCTACACCTACGTCCCCGGCAAGGCCGAACTGGTCGACCTGATGCTCGACACGGTCTACGCCGACACCCCGCAGCCCGCGCCCGAGGTGGCCGAGGACAACCGGCGCTGCTGGCGGGCCCGGCTGGAGCAGGTGGCGCGGCGCAACTGGGACCTCTACCACCGGCACCCGTGGATGCTGCGCGTCGGCGTGAGCCGCCCGCCGCTGGGCCCGAACGTGATGGCCAAGTACGACTACGAACTCGGCACGGTGGCCGGGATCGGGCTGTCCGAGACCGAGATGGACACCGTGCTGACCCTGGTGATCGGGCACGCGGAGACCTCGGCGCGGCGCGCGGTGGAGGCCGACGGCGACGGGGAGGGCGGGGTCAGCGAGCAGCAGTGGTGGGCCGCGCACAGCCCGGTGCTGACCACGTTGCTCGACCACACCCGGTACCCGCTGGCGGCCTCGGTGGTCGCCGCGGTCGGCCAGGCGGCGGACGACCCGCAGCGCGTGTTCGAGTTCGGCCTGGCCCGCATCCTCGACGGCGTGCAGGCTCTGGTCGACTCCCGCGACGGGTCCACACAGGCCTGACGGCGGCGGCCGGGGCGCGGGCCCCGGCTCCGTCCGTCCCAAGGGGAGCATGAGATCGGTCACCGTGACGTCCAGTCAGGACTGTCCGATCCGATCACCGCGTGATGGCGGGTTGGCGGCTTCCTGGCGTTCGGCCTAACGGCGTTACAGCGCGTGGCCGACGACTGTCCACTCCGGGCAGGTCAGGGGCGGCGCCCGCCGACCACCCGCGCGCCCGCCGTCGGTCGAACACAAGGGCGACACCCGAGCCCGGCGTGGTGTTCACCGGGGCTCCCTACGCTGCCGCGCGTGCCGCAGGGGATCCACGCATGAGGCCCGGGAGTGGTCGGACGTACGATCACGCCGTGATCGACCTGAGTACGTTGCTCGACCCGCTCGCCTGGCCCCGGTGGCTGGCCCGGGACGCCGAGCGGCGCAAGGTGGTCGGCCCCGAGGTGATCGCCCAGGTCGAGCAGGCCGTGCGCGACTTCCCGGCCGCCGCCTTCGCGGGCGGGCTGCTGCCCGCGCCCCTGCCCGTCGAGCACGCGGAGAAGCTGCCCAGGGGCGAGCACCGGGAGACGACCGAGGGCGCCAAGGTGCGGCACCGGGTGGTGGCCGTACCCGGCGAGGTCCGCGGCTGGAGCCTGGGCCGGGGCGTGGTCATCAGCATGGCCCAGGCGACCGTGCGCCCGGTGTACGTCCCGGTCGCGCGCGGGGATAGCGCCGCGCTGCGCCCCGACGGGACGGTGGTGCGGGCGCTGATCTCCGGCTGGGAGCCCTACCCGGCGCCGGTCGAGGTGGAGTTGGACGACCGGACCGTGCCGCTGGAGGACTATCTGCGGCGGGTCCTGGGCGAGCACCGCCGCTGAGCGCCCCAGCCGGTCGAGCGCCTCAGTCCGCCGATCGTCTCAGTCCGCCGCGGTGGACCGGTTCTGGTAGGCCAGCTCCAGGTACTCGGGGTGGCGGCGCATCCAGGACGCGATGAACGGGCAGGTGGCCAGCACCGGCAGCCCGCGTGACTTGGCGTCCTCCAGCGCGGCCCTGGCCAACGCGCCGCCGACGCCCTGGCCCTCGAACGCCGGGTCGACCTCGGTGTGCGGGTAGACCACCAGGCTGTCACCGCGCAGGTACTCCGCGTACCCGGCGACCTCGCCGTCGATGAGGGCTTCGAACCGGCCGCGCTCGGCGACGTCGACGACCTGCACTGCCACGTGGTCCTCCTGCTCGAGTGGGCTCCCCCGGCACCGATCCTACGGACGCGGCGACCGGCGGTGTGTCCGGTTTGTGATCGGTCTTCCCGAGGAATGTTCGGATCAGGTCCCCACCTACCGAGCCCACGGAGCCACGCATGACGATCGAGCAGGGCAACCCCACTGCCAGCCAGGGCAGTGGGGTTGCTAGCCAGGGCGGTGCCGACCAGGACAGCGAGGAGACGCACCAGCAGCGGCTCACCCGCAACCTGCACGAGCTGCTCCAGGAGTTGCGGGTGGCCCAGGCGGGCGTGCAGATCCTGTTCGGCTTCCTGCTCTCGATCGCGTTCACCGAGGTCTACGTGCGCGACGCCAACGCCTTCGAGCGGGCGACGCACCTGATCGCGGTGCTGTTCGCGGTCGCGTCGGTCGGCCTGCTGACCGCGCCCGCCGCGTGGCACCGGATCCTGTTCCGGCAGGGCAAGCGCGAGGAGATCATGCGGCTGGCGACGCGGACCACGATCGCGGGCCTGGTGTGCCTGTCGCTGGCGGTCGCGGCCTCGGTGCTGCTGCTCGCCGAGATGGTGATCGGCGGCTGGGCGGCGTTCGTGATCGCGGGCGTGTGCGCGGCGCTGATCATGCTGCTGTGGTTCGCGGTGCCGATGCGCGAGCGCGCCGACTAGCCGAAAACCGCTGCGTGCGGGGCGGGTCGACCTGGTTGACTGCGCCGATGAGCTCGTTCTGGACCGGCAAGCGGGTACGGCTGCGCGGGGTGGAACCGGCGGACTGGGAGGTGTTCCAGTCCTTCACCGAGCACAGCGCCGACCAGCGCGCGGTCGACCGGCTGTACCCGCCCCGCTCCGCCGCGTGGTTCCAGGAGGCCACGGCGGCGCGCGCGAAGCAGCCGGGCACCGACCTGGACCTGGCGATCGAGTCCCTGGAGACCGGGGAGCTGGTCGGCTCGCTGTCCACCCACGGGGTCGACCGCAGGGCGGGCCGGTTCGGCTACGGCATCGGGATCGGCCACCAGCACCAGCGCAACGGCTACGCCGCCGAGGCCGTGGTGCTGCTGCTGCGCTACATGTTCGGCGAGCAGCGGATGCACAAGTGCGAGGCGAAGGTCTACGAGTTCAACGAACCCTCGCTCGGGCTGCACCGGTCGCTCGGGTTCACCGAGGAGGGTCGGCTGCGCGCGCACGAGTTCCTCGCGGGCCGCCACTGGGACGCCGTCCTGTTGGGCATGACGCTGCCCGAGTTCGTTGCCAGATGGGAATTACCACAGGTCTAGGCCAGACCGTCCACCGAGAACTCCTCGCGCCCGGCGCGCGGTTTGGGTTTGATGGCAACCTCGGGGGATCCAAAGCGGGCCGCGGCGCGTCGCAGGGGTGTCCCAGAGTCGATCGGAGGGGACGCATGACCGACCCAGCTGAGCACCGGGCCCGGCTCGAGGCGCGCAACGCGGCGATGCGGGAGAACGTGGCGGGCCTGCTCGCCGACCTGAACCGGCGCACCAGCGAGCTCGCCGACGCGCAGACCAGGGCCGCGGCGGTGACCGGCGCGGCGACCTCGCCCGACGGCCTGGTCCGCGCGGTGGTCAACCCGGCAGGCGTGCTGACGGAGCTGACCCTCGCGCCGACCGCGTTCACCCGCTCGACCCCGGAGAAGCTGGCCAGGCTGGTGGTGGCGACCGCGCAGGCCGCCGCCGGGTCGGCCCGCGAGCAGGTCGAGGGCCTGCTGGCGCCGCTGCAGGGCGGTACGGACCTGTCGAGCCTGGTGGAGGGCGCGCCGTCGTTCGCCGACCTGCTGCGCCCGCCCACCCCGCCACCGGCTCCGCCGACCTCGGGGCGCGGACCTCGGCACGCGGCGGACCCGGATGACGACGACGGCTTCGGCAGCGTGTTCGGGGGTCAGCGGTGACCTCGGGCTTCGAGATGGACCCGGCCGCCGTCACCGGTGGCGCGGGTGGCTTCGGCACGGCGGGCGACCTGCTCGGCGACGCCGCGACCCGGCTGACCGACGGGCTATCCGCGCAGGGCGCGTGCTGGGGCGGCGACGAGTCGGGGAAGACCTTCGCCAAGGACTACGTGCCCGCCGTCGAGGGCATGACGAAGGCGTTCGGCGACCTGGCCGCGGCGCTGCAGGCGATCAAGAAGGCGTTGACGGACTCGGTCGCCAGCCAGCAGGGCACCGACACGAGCAGCGGTGACGGCCTCACCGCGATCCGGGGCTGAGCATGTCGATCACCATCCCGTCCGAGATCACCTGGCTGTTCCCGATCGTGGTCGGCGAGAGCTGGCCGGAGGGCGACGAGGACAAGCTGCGCGCGCTCGCCGACACCTGGCGCACCGCAGGTGGCGACATCGACGACGTCATCGCGCAGGCCAAGAGCGCGGCCAGCCAGGCCATCGGGGGCATGGACGGGCAGGCCGCCGAGGCGTTCGAGAAGTACTGGGCGCAGTTCGTCGAGGGCGACGAGGCGTACCTGACCAAGCTGCGCGCCGCCTGCGACGGCCTCGGCGAGTCGTGCGACAACTGCGCGCTCGAGGTCGAGTACGCCAAGTACTCGATCATCGCCGCGCTGGTCATGCTGGCCATCGAGATCGCCGCGCTGATCGCCGCCGCGTTCGGCACCTTCGGCGCCTCCAGCGCGGGCATCCCGATCGCGCAGGCCGCGACCCGGATCACCGTGCAGATGATCTTCCGCAAGCTGATCACCGCGATCCTGCGCGAGGTGCTCACCGAGGTCGCCATCGACGCCGCCATCCAGGGCCTGCAGATGGCCAAGGGCGACCGCAAGAGCTGGGACCTGGCCAAGACCGGCGGCGCGGCCCTGTCGGGCGCCATCTCCGGCCTGGTCGGCGGCGGCATGGACTTCATCCCGACCAGGGCCACCGGCCTGCCCGGCCGCACCGCCGAGGGCGCCTTCCGCGGCATGGCCGAGGGCGCCGGGTCCACCGTGATCAACGCCGCCGTCACCGGCCAGGACCTCACCGCGGGCGACCTCCTGCGCGCCGGTGTCTCCGGCGGCGTCTCCGGCGGCATCGGCGGCGCGAAGTCCCACTTCGACACCCCCACCGCGGGCCCCATCCCCGGCCTGGGCGACCCGCCTGTCGGCGGGCCTCCTGCTGGCGGGCCTCCCGCCGGTGGCCCCCCTGCTGGCGGCCCGCCTGCCGGTGGACCTCCTGCTGGTGCGCCGCCCGCCGGTGGACCCCCTGCCGGTGGCCCGCACACCCCGCCGTCGCCGACGTCGACCACCCCCAGCGGCCTCGCCCCACCCCTGCCGACCACGGACCCGGGCCCCGCCAGCCGCCCCTCCTCCCCACCCAGCGCCCTGTCCGACCCGACCCCCGGCGCCCCACCACCCCAGTCAGGCAGCCAACCCGCCCCCACCAACCGCCCCCTCCCAGGCGGCCTGGGCGCACCCCCGCTGTCGAGCAACACCCCCACCTCGGGCGCCCCAGGCAATCCCCTCACCGGCGGCCAATCCCCGACTGGCAGTCCCGGCGGCAACCCAGCGTCCGGCGCACTAGGCAACCTCGCCGGAAACCCAGGCGGCCAACCGCCAGCAGGTGGACCAGGCGGCAACCCGACCTCAGGCGCACCGAGCAACCTCACCTCGGGCGCGCCAGGCAATCTGGCCAACACCCTCACGGGCGGCCAGTCCCCGGCGGGCAACCCGGTCACGGGGGCTCCCGGCAACCTGGCCAACACCCTCACCGGTGGCCAGTCACCAGCGGGTGGGCTGGGCGGCACCCTCGCCAATCCCCTCACCGGCGGTCAGCCACCCGCAGGCGGATCGGGCGGACACCCGGGCACGCCGGGCAACCTGGTCAACTCCCTCACCGGCGACCAGCCTCCAGCAGGCGGGGTGGCGGGCAACCCGTCCTCGGGTGCCCCCGGCAATGTTGCCAACACCCTCACCGGTGGTCCCTCACCTACGGGCGATCTCACCGGCAGCCAGAACCCAGCGGGCGGCCACCCGACCGCCGGCCCACTGGGCGGGCAACCCCTCACAGGCAACACCCCAGGCACCACCGGGCAGACGCCCACAGGTGGCCCAAGCGCAAGCGCACACCCCTTGGCGGGCAACAACCTCAGCGGCCAACCACCGGTGGGCGGGTTCGGCAACCACCCCGACACCGGCGCACCAGGCGCCCCCCGCACAGGCAGCCCTCTAGCCCCTCCACAAGGGGTCAACCACCCATCCAACCCGGATGGCCTTGGCACGCCCAGCAACTACACCTCCCCCGGCAGCGCGGCCACGTTAACGCCCCGCCACGACCAAACAACCGGCCAACCCCCACAGTCGTACGCCGGTGGCACCCCTGACCCCACCGGATCCCCCGCACAGCAACAAACCCGCCCCGACGTCCACACAGGACAGCCCACCCCCGGCAGAACACCCGACCCCGGCGCCGGTTACCGACCAGACCCCGGCCACCGCGCGGACCCCGGACCCCGCCCGGACACCACACCAGCGCGCCCAGACCGCACCCCCCGCCCGGAGGGCCCGCACGGACAGGACCCCGCGTCTCGTCCCGGCACCACCAGCCGCCCGGACACCACGGGCAGGCCCACCAACCCCGACACCTCCCGTGGCCAGACCCCCGCCCACCGGCCAGACCCCGGCGCCCGCGCCGACCAGACCGCCCGACCGGACCGCACCGACCAGCCGCGAGGGCAGGACCCCACCTCCCGCCCCGACGCGAACACGCGGCCGGAGACCACGACGCGCCCGGACCCCCACGCTCGACCGGACACCGACCCCCGGCCCGACACCGCCGCGCGGCCGGACCCGAATGCCCGGCCCGACGGCAACACCAGGCCCGATCAGACCCACCGGCCGGATGCCGATTCCCAGCCCGATCCGCACGCGCGGCCGGACGCTGACTCGCGGCCCGATCCCGCCCACCGGCCAGACCAGGGCGACCCGAACCCGGACTCCCCCGACCGCGACGGCACCCCGCAGGATCCCCACCGCCATCCCGAGTCCGACCAAGGGGATGTCGACCGCTCCGCGCCCGATATCTCCGGGAACTCCGACGACGGTCCCGCGCCCGATCCCGACACCTCGAGTGACCCGGGTACCAGTGACGACGGCCCCGCCCCCGTCGCCTCCCCCACCCCCGGGGTCGACGAGAACGGCGTGCCCCTCACCTTCCTCGGGACGCGCCAGGGTGAGCACGCGTTCGCGGACATGGGTGACTACGTGCCCATGGGTGGCGACCGGTCCAACGGGATGGGTAGTTACGACCAGCGGGTGCGGCCGCTGATCTCCGACCACAACCCGTGGGGTTCGCACAGCGACCGGGACGACTTCAACCAGCACCACCGCCCCGACGGCACGTACCGGACCAACCAGTGGCCGCCGCACGGTGGGGCGGTGCCGGGGTCGCAGCGGGACGTCACGTTGCCGGTGGGCTCGGTGCTCGACCGGTTCGGTGGCGAGACCGGGCGGTACCTGTCGCCGATGGGCGAGGACGGGCAGCCGTACCACTACCGCGAGCGGGCGATCTTCCCCGACAACGCGGAGGTCGGGTACCACGTCTACGTCGTGATGGACCCGGCCGGGCTGCGCGGCGAGATGGCCGATGTGGCGCCCGCGCTCGGGCAGCCCGGCGGTGGCAGGCAGTTCACCCTGCCGGACACGACGAGCGTCGAGCAGCTGCTGGACCGGGGTGTCATCCGCGAGGTGCACGCCGTCCCCGCCCCCGGGGTCGACTCGTCGGCCCTGCCGGAGCACCTGCGGCCGATCGCCGACCGCAACGCCTTCCCGACCCCGGCCGGTGCCGCGCTGTTCGACCCGGCCGACGCCAGGACCAGGGCCGCGGCCAACGCCGTCACCCCGATCCCCGGGCACTTCGTGCTCGACGTGCACAGCGACGGGAACGCCGCCGTGGTCGACGGGCAGCGGCTCGGCGGCGCGGAGCTGGCCGACCTGGCGCGCGCGTCGGGGTGGAACGGGACCGACCCGATCGTGCTCAACGCGTGCGAGGCGGGGCGGGGTCCGGACGGGCTCGGCGCCGACCTGGCCAGGCACGCGGGCGTGCCGGTGATCGCGCCGACCGAGCGGGCGTGGTCGGGTGAGCAGAACACGACCCCGTACTCGTCGAGCGCTGACTACGTCGACGCCGACGGCCGGGTGTACCCGCGGATCCCACCGGACGGCGGCTGGAACTCGTTCGCCCCCACCGGGGACATCACCCCGGCCGGGGACGGCGGCCTGCCGGTCACCGACGCCACCACCCCGAGGCCCACTTCGGACTCGACGCCGCCCGACCTGTCGCGCGGGTTGATCCAGTCCGACTTCACCCCGCCACCGGTGCGCAACGCCGACGACCCGACCAGGATCCCGGTCGACGACCAGGCCACCCAGGACCCCGCCGACCCGCACCGGCCGCTGCGCTCGGACGAGCCGCTCATCGGCCGGACCGGGCTCGACCCGAACACCGCGTACCAGGTGGACGGCCGGGGCACCTACTACACCGACCACCGCGGCGTGATCACGCACGCCGACCTGGTCTCGCCCAACACCCGCGACGACAGCAACCCCGACGTGAACCGGCCCGCGCCGAACACCACCTACCGGGTGGACGTCGACGGGGCCGAGCACCGCTACACCACCGACGACCGCGGCTTCCCGCCGCGCTACCTGGAGTGGTCGCAGCCGTTCACCACCAACCCGAACGACCCGGTGCGGGTACCCGCGCCCGGTGCGGTGCCGGGTGACCCGCTGGGGCCGCTCGGGCACCGGGAGGCGTTCAGCGACCGGACGAACCTGCCGCCGCACACCCGGTTCGACGTCCCCGGCCGGGGCACGTTCTACACCGGCGCACCGGACGCCAACGGGTTCGGCCAGGTCGTCGCGGTGGAGGCGGTGTCGAGCCCCGGTGGGCCGCGCGACAGCGCCAACCCGGACATGAACAACTTCCACCCCAACACGCTCTACGTGCTCGACGGCAGCTTCGTGATCGAGACCAACGAGCACGGCGTCGCGGGCGAGGCGACCGACGAGCGCACCTACGGGCCGAGCAGGCGCGAGACCCGCAACCAGTGGTCGCAGGACATCGTGGCGGGCGTCGGCGGGACGGGATTCGACGGCGGGCACATCAAGCCCAACCAGGTGACCCAGCCGACGCCGGACGCGGTGGGGCAGTTCCCCCAGCTCACGACGCAGAACCAGGGCCGTGGCACGCCCAACAACCGGGACACCTGGTACGGCCAGGACATGCAGGTGGCCAGGGACCAGCGCGGCGGCGCCCGGGTCGAGTGGCACGATTTCCAGGGTGACGGCGGTCCGACCCCGCACCAGGTGCACACCAGGTTCGTGCTGACCGACGCCTCCGGGGCACCCCGGATCATCCTCAGGAGATACGACAATGTCTGACGCGGACGGCACGATGTCCGAGGCCGAGAAGACCGCCCGGTACGGCGAGCTGATCCAGCGGATCGGGATCGCGCTGCTGGAGGCCGCCCCACCGGGGTGGCGCAGGCTCGACCTGGTGGCCGCGGTGACCTCCAGCGTCCAGGAGTACGGGCTGGTGGTGCACCTGGCCGACGGGAGCGCGGCGGCCCAGGAGCCGCCCGCCGAGGTCGCCGACGCGTTCCTGGGGCTGCGGGAGGTGACCTACATCCCGGAGACCGGCGCGTGGTTCACCGCGCGGTTCGTGATGAACCCGCCCACCGAGTACCACGTGTTCTTCAACTACCAGCAGGAGCCGCGCTGGGAGCCGCCGGTCCCGACCGAGGTGTACGCGCGCGACCTGGAGCGCTTCCCGCGCGAGGCCGACCAGGTGCCGAACTGGCTGCGCCGCCGCCTGGGCATGCCGCCGCTGCCGGTGTCGGCCGAGCCCGCCGGTCTCGACGAGCAGAAGGTGCTCGGCCAGCGGATCAGCGATCTGCTGGTGATGCGGGCGCCGAGCGACTGGACGCAGCTTCGGGTGGGCTACCGGGCCGCCGGGGCGTACGTGGAGCTGCGCGGCAAGGTGGTCGGCCTGGACGGGCAGCTGCGCGACTGGGCGCCGCCCGCCGAGGTCGCCGACGAGTTCGCGGTGCTGCGGGCCAGGATGGCGCACCCCGAGCGCGGCCCGTGGTCGGGCGCGCAGGTGATCGTGGAGTACCCGCTGCGGGCGAGCACGAGCTACGCCTACGACGACCCGGGCTGGCAGAACCCGCCGCCGCGCCCGGCGGTCCTCGACGAGCTGACCCGGTTCCCCCGCAAGCCCGACGCGGTGCCCGGGTGGATGCGCGGGATCGTGCCGGACCTGGAGCAGGTGCTGGCGGCGCGGTCGCGGGTGCGCAGCGCGCGGGTGTTCGACCGCCGCGAGCCCGACGGCCGCCCGGTGGTGGACCGGCCGCCGGTGCCCGCCGACCAGGTGCCCGGGGTGCTGCGGTACCTCACCGGGGCGCACGTGCTGCTCGGTGGGCGGGGCCACGACCCGGACCTGTTCGTGCCCGACAGCGCGCCGGACGTCCCGGCCGGGTTCCACACCGACGGCAGCTGGATCTGGCCCGCGTCGATCCCGCACTACCTGGCCAAGCACGGCGTGCCGCCGGAGCCCGACCTCGTCGAGCACATCCGGGCCGCCGGGTTCACCCCGCCCGCGGTGGACGGGCAGGCGGCGGCGCTCGCGTACACCGCGCTCACCGGTGAGGTCGTGAGCGCACCGGCGGCTGCCGTGGACGACGACTCCGCGGAGTTGGCACGGATCGCGTTGGCGCTGTCTGAGGCGGGTGTGTCTCCCCGCGCGTACAGCTTGGACGGTCCTGTCGACGAGAGCTGGTCGCTAGAGCGGGTCGACGGGCAGTGGCAGGTCGCGCAGTACGAGCGCGGTAGGGCGTTCGCGGCACGTCAGTTCCCGACGCTGACCGAGGCGGGCGCGTACTTGCTCGGCACGGTGACAATCCTGCCCGCCCGCCGCCGCGCCGGGTTCCCGGACAACAACACCGTCGCCGCCCTCAACGACTGGCCCATCCAGCCGCTCCCCGGCGAACCGCCGCTGACCCTGCTCACCCACAAGCGGCTGGCGGTCCTGCTGGAGGGCCGCGAGGTCATCCGCCACGGCGACGCCGAGGGCAACCTGGTGTTCACCCCGAACACCGAGTTCCCCCAGATGTCGCTGCGCGCCGAACACCAGACCGACCGCCCCCGCCGCTACCGGGTGGCCCGCGACCTCGCGGTCCTGGCAGGCACCACCGTCCCCTGGCACAACCAACCCGGCGGCGGCCACGCCTACCTCCTCCCCCGCTCCCTCGCCCGCCACCTCTCCGACGGCAGCCTCACCGACATCACCGGCGAGTAACCCCCTGCCCTGGTCCGGCGGTCACCTCGGGGTACCGCCGGACCAGTACCTACTCGCGAACAGGCGACCGAGCGGTTCGGGCCGCACAACAGAGCCGGCGCGGCGGCCGTGGCCATCCAATCGCCAGCAGCAGCCTGGTCAGGTTCCGGTGATGTGGGGCCAGTAGGCGCGGTGGTCGACCCAGCCGAGGAGGCGTTGGCCGCCGTTGGGGGTGGTGCCGGCGGAGTCGAAGCGGCCGCCCGCGATGACGTGCTCGAGGCCGCGGACGACATGGGTGAAGTCGGGGTTGGCGGCGAGGCGGTGGACGTGGGCGCGGCGGTGGTCGGGTGGGCAGTAGCTGAGGAAGAAGAGGGCCTGGCGCAGGGCGTAGGCGATGTTCTTCACCTGGACGAGGGCCGCGTGCCTGTTCGGGGGGCGTTGGGTGGCGCGGCGGGCGATCCAGTCCAGGGCGGTGCCCGCGAGGTCGGGGGCGGCCTCGGCCAGCCAGTCCGCCAGGTCCAGGGTGTCGACGAGGACCGCGAGGTTGTGCGTGGTCAGGATCTGGGCCTGCTCCAGCTGCGCGCCGGTGCGGGCGACCCCGCGCGTTGGAGCGCCCGCCGCCACTGCCCGGTCGGAGCACACCGTGGTGAAGTCCGCGTTGTCCCACTCGTCGGGCAGGTCGTAGTAGTTGGCGTAGAGGGTGCCGCGCAGGAGGCGGCTGGCGGTGGCGGCGGCCCGGCGCGAGGCGGAGGTGAACTCGCCGGTGAAGATGTCGGCGGCGAGTTCGTGGACCAGCGGCGGGTCGAGGTCGGCCAGGTCCGCCATCGCGCGCAGCTCGGTCACCAGCGGGTTCGGCGTGATCGTGTGCGGGAAGGCGGTCAGCGCCAACCGAACCGTGTCGCGCAAGACCCCACGCGCGCTGCCGTCGTCGGTGCCGGGGGCCGGGTTCGCACCAACCCACGGCAGCTCGTCGAACTGGACCTGCCTGGCCAGGTTGAGCAGCAGCAGACCCCGGCGCTCGCGGAAAGCGGTGTAAGTCCGTTCGTGCAACGCGGCCAGCACCGGGTCGGCGATGTGCCGCGCGGCCAACCGGGACGTGCGCTGCGGGAGCACCGCGCCCAGGGTCTCGCCCGAGGTGATCACGCCGCGGTGCACGAGTTCAGCCGCGGGAGCCTCCAGCGCCTTGGTCAGCTTGGCGACCAAGTGCGCGGGCGGGTCCAGGTGCGCGGTAACAGGCTCAACCGCCGGAATGCCGCCGTACGGCCGGAGTTCGCGCAGTCGGGTGGCCAGAGTCGCGGCGATCTCGGCGTAACTGGGGCCTTCGGGCAAGGCGCCAGCCGATCGGACCTTGGTGAGCGCGTTGGCCAGAGCGCGCCGGATCCAGCCGACCTGACGCGGGCTGAGGTCCGCGCTGTCACGTGGGCACAGCAGCAACGCCTCATGCAGACGCGCAAAGTTGCCCTTGGGGTGAGCGTGCTTGCCGGTGACAGCACCTGGGAGGTCGGCCAGCCATTGCGAGCGCTGCTCGGCCCAGTCGTCCGGCCACCGGGTGCACGGCCAACCGCCGACGACCTCGCCCCCGTCCAGACGCGGCAAAGGACCGTTGACGGTCTGCGCCCACAACGCCACAAGTGCGTCGTAGCGGGGGTTCCAGACCGTCACCGTCTCGCGCATCGCCGTGATCTGCTGGGGCACCGTCACCCGCTCCAGCGTGGTGATGACCTCCCTCACGGACCGCACCCGGACAGCGTCACCTGAGAGCACCGCGACCTCGGTGAACGTCGGCGTGAACTTGAGCCGGTGGATCCACGGCCAGATCTCCTCGAGCAAGTCGAACGCCTGCTTGTCCCTGCCGGCCGCGAATAGCGCTACCGCGACCGGGATCGCGGCCTCCTCGGACAGGTCGATCCGGTACTGACCGCTCTTGAGCGCGTCGAGCAACTCGACCTGCCCGGCATCGCTGAGGTAGTGCAGGTTCAGGCGTTCACGGTCTGTGCTGCCCGGGGTCGCGGACCGGAGCTTCGCCACCTCGTCCGCGGTCAACGGCCGCTCCGCCAGCAACCGGCCCGTGGCGAACCCCGCGTGCACGACCTCCACCGTCACCCACGCGGGTACCCCGGCAACCGGCGTCCGGCTGCCCACAGTGACCTGACCGGCGTTGACGCCGTCGAGGACGGCCCGCCACTTGCGCGCCTTCGCCGCCGCGCCGCGACTACCGGCGCCCAACGACGCCAAAGCACGCAACCACTGCCCGTACGCGTAACCAGACACATCGACTCCCCAGTCCTGACACCGGACCGAGCCCTGTCGTCCAGACCGTGTGCGCCACAGACATGGAGGCGGGGATCGAACCCGCGCCCTCCCGGTTACGAGCCGGGCGATCTACCGCTGATCTACTCCATGAGGTATGTCCACATCCTACGGACCACCCGGGTGAACTGCCTGTAACCCACGCCACTCCTGCCCGATTCCCGCAGTTCAGGGGACGCGGGCGGCGAGGGCGTCTGCCTCGGTGGTGGCGTTGGCCTGGTGGTAGAGCGAGCGGGCGCGCGACCAGTGGCGGGTGGCGGTGGTGGTGTCGCCGGTGCGGGACTCGAGGTCGCCCAGGTCTCGGTGCAGGTGCGCCAGTTCGTAGTCGTCGGGGACGGCGGTGCGGATGGCGAGGCTGCGTTCCAGGTGGTCGCGGGCGGCGGCGAGGTCACCGCCCGCGAGGTAGGCGCGGCCGAGCTGGTTGAGCGCGGAGGCCTCGCCGTGCCGGTCGCCGACCTCGTTGCTGAGGTCGAGCGCCTCGCGGAAGTGCGCCAGGGCCTGGGGGACGTCGCCCGCGTCGAGGTGGGCGCGGCCGGTGTCGAGCAGCGATTCCCACTCCAGCCAGCGGTCGCCGATGGCGCGGCTGACCGCGACCGCCTCGCCGAGGTGGGCCAGCGCGGCGCGGTGGTCGCCGCGTTGCAGCAGGGCCTCGCCGAGCGTGTCGAGGGTCGCGGCCTCCAGCCGGGCGTTGCCGAGGCCGCGGAAGGTGGCGAGCGCGTCGGTCAGCGGCACCAGGCTTTCCTCCGCGCGACCCATCCGGACGAAGGTGTGGCCCAGGTTGCGCTGCGAGAGCGCGCGGCCCAGGTCGCTGCCCGCCTCGGCGCACCGGGCGACGGCGAGCCGGTGCGCGGCGATGGCCTCGTCGAAGCGGCGCAATTCGGCGTATGCGTTGGCGATGTTGTTGTGCACGTGCCCTTCGCCGACCAGGTCCCCCGCCGCGCGGACGGTGCGCAGCGCGCTTTGGTTGGCCTCTAGGGCTTCCCGCAGGCGGCGGGTCATGAAGTAAGCGACGCCGAGCGCGCGCAGCATCTCCGCTTCCGCTACCGGGTCGCCCAACGCCGTTGCCGCCGCTGCTCCTTGACGGCAGAGCTCGACCCGGTCGTGCCAGTGTCCGGTGGCGTCGAAGAAGCTTGTCAGCAGGTACGTGAACTGCCACGCCGAGTCGAGCCTGCCTAACTCGCGCGCGCATTGCGCTACCGCACGCAGGTTGGGCCGTTCAGCGTCTAGGAACGCCAGCGCCCCACGCCTGTCGTCGAACGGGACGCGCGTGCGGGTGTGGCGCAGCGTTGGGGTTACCAAGTCACGGTTGGGGTCGATCACGCGGTTAGCCTCATCGGCCACCACCAGATACCAGTCCACCAGCCGCGATAGCGCCAACGCGCGCTCGTCCCGTTTGGCCTTACCTGCGGCGAACTCCCGTACCAGGTCGTGGAAGCGGAACCGGTCGGAGTCGACCTCGGTGATCAGGTGCGCGGCCGACAACGCCGCCAACGACTCCCGTGCACGCTCTAGCGGCACTCCACACAACGTCGCCCCTAGGGACGCGCTGACCGTGGTCCCCGGCGCTACCCCCAGCAACCGGAACATCCTGGCCCTACCGGGTTCCAGCGGGTCGTAGGCGCTGGCGAACACCGCCCGCACGGTTCGCGTATCGCCCTCTACCGCGAGAGTGTCCAAGCGGCCCGCGCCGACCAACTCCGCCGCGGACACCGCCACCGAACGCCCCGGGACCGCGACCAGCCGCGCGGCGGCCAACCTCAGCGCCAGCGGCATCCCGCCGCACAACCGGCTCAACCGGGCCGCCGCGCCCGGCTCCCTGCCGACCCGATCCGCGCCGATGACCCTGCTCAGCAACTCCACCGACTCGATGTGCCCCAGGCTGTCGAGCGCGACCGGGCGCACCGCGTGCCGTGTCCCCAACGCCGCGAGCGTCTGCCTGCTGGTCACCACGAGCAGCGACCGTCCACTGCCCGGTACCAGCGGGAGGACCTGCTCGGTCGTACCGACGTTGTCGACAAGGACCAGGCAGCGCCGACCGTGCAGCAGCGACCGGTAGAGCGCGGAACGCTCGGTCAGCTCGGCGGGCATCCGCTCATCCGGCACGTCCAACGCGCGTAAGAGGTGGGCTAACGCGTCGGCGGCAGTAAGAGCGCGGCCGGCGTCTTGGCCACCGAGGTCGAGGAAGAGCTGCCCGTCGGGGAAGCGGTCGGCGACGCCGCGCGCCCACTGCACCGCCAACGAGGTCTTGCCCATGCCTGCGGCCGCGGAGATGACCACGACCGGCTGCTCGTCGCCGGACCCGGCGATCACGGAGTCCAGTGTGGACAGTTCGGCGGCGCGGCCGGTGAAGTGCCCGACACCGGCCGGGAGCTGGGCCGGACCGCGCGGGGTCGGCCGGGGGTCGAGCTCGGGGTCGCGGCGCAGGATGGCGGTGTGCAGCTCGACCAGCTCGGGGCCGGGGTCGACGCCGAACTCCTCGGCGAGGCGGGTGCGCAGCGCGCGGAAGACCCCGAGGGCGTCGGTGTGCTGGCCCCGCCGGTGCATGGCGAGCATGCAGAGCCCGGCCAGCCGCTCCCGGGTCGGGTGCGCGGCGAGCAGCCGCGGCAGCTCCCTGGCCGCCTCGACGTGCCCGCCCAGGCGCAGCTCCGCGTCCCACAGGTCTTCCAGCGCGGAGAGCCGCAGCTCGTGCAGGGTGTCGACCTCGCCGCAGCCCCAGCTCTCCAGGGCGGCGTCGGCGAACGCGTCCCCGCGCCAGAGGGCGAGGGCCTCGCGCAGCAGCGGGGCGGCGGCGTCGGCGTTGTCGCGGCCCAAGTGGTCCCGGGCGGCGCGGACCAGCCGGTGGAAGCGCAGCGCGTCGACCACCTCGGGCTCGACCTCGAGCAGGTAGCCGGGCTCCCTGGTGCGCAGCACGGTCGGGAAGCCGCAGGCGGTGAGCGCTTGGCGGACCCGGGCGACGTGGCTGTGCAGCGTCTTGACGGCGGTGCGCGGCGGGTTCTCGCCCCACAGCACGTCGATGAGCCGGGACGCGGGCAGCACGGAGCCCGCGTGCAGCGCGAGCACGCCGAGCACGGCCCGCTGGCGGGTGCCGTGCACCAGCGCGCGCCCGGCCGGGCCGACGGCCTCGACCGGACCCAGCACGCGCAGCTCGCCGGGTCTGCTCACCCCAGCTCCTTCCGCGCCACTTGGTAAAGGGAGCGTAACGACACCGCTGCGCTGCGCAAACACCCAACCGGTTGAGGAGGGGTGCCGCGAAACCGCGAGGCGGTTGCGTTCCGCGACAACCATGCCACAACCGGTCGCGACCACGCTTCAGCTCGCCCTGTTCAGGACCTGTCCCGCGAGGAGAGACACCGATGCCCACCAGCTCAACCGGTCGCCGCCGGGCGACCTTGGTCGCCGCCGCGGCGATGGTCGCCGCGGTCCTGCCCGCCTTACCCGCGGGCGCCGAGCCCGCGGTCGCCAAGGCCGTCCCGCCGCCCGCCGCCAGTCCCTGCGGCCCGATGGACGTCACCTTCGTCATCGACGACACCGGCAGCATGGGCGGCGCGATCGCCAACATCAAGACCGGCATCAACTCGATCATCACCGACGTCTCCACGCTCTCCGGTGGGGACTTCAAGCTGGGCCTGGTCAGCTTCAAGGACAACGTGAAGGTCTTCAACGACCTCGCCGCGGGCAACCAGGCCGCGGTCACCGCCGCGGTCAACGGGCTGGTCGCCACCGGCGGCGGGAACACCCCCGAGGCCTCCGACGAG
Source organism: Actinokineospora globicatena (assembly GCF_024171945.1). Taxonomy (GTDB): domain Bacteria; phylum Actinomycetota; class Actinomycetes; order Mycobacteriales; family Pseudonocardiaceae; genus Actinokineospora; species Actinokineospora globicatena. The sequence goes on along the minus strand of NZ_JAMTCR010000006.1, from coordinate 670,213 downwards.
GCGCTGAACACCGTGGTCAACAACCTGCCCGCGCTCGGCCGCCCGCAGACCGGTGACTTCGTGGGCACCTGGCGGTCGAACGCGACCAAGATGGTCGTGCTGGTGACCGACGCCCTGCCCGGCGGCTTCGACGACGCGCACACCGCGGTCGACGTGACCAACGCCCACCAGCGGGCGCTCGACGCGCAGAACGACATCAAGATCAGCAGCGTCTACATCCCCACCGGCGGGGTGTCCGCGCCGATCGTGTCGATCATGCAGGACTACGCCAACACCACCGGCGGCGTCTACACCCTCGCCGCGGCCAACGGGTCCAACACGGCGACGACCATCCAGCAGACGCTGCGCAACTGCAAGCGCACCGACGTGTTCATCCGCGACCACGGCTCCGACACCGGCGTCGAGCCGCACGGCCTGAACCCGATCTGGACCAGCCCGGACATCACCGTCTGCCCGACCGCCGCCCCCTGCGCGGGCGCGAACCCGGTCGTCGGGTCCACCAGCTACATCCACGTCAAGCTCAACAACCCGGGCCCCAACGGGTCGGGCACCGCGAACGGCAACCTGAAGCTGTACTACACGGCCCAGGGCGGCGCGGCGGTCTGGCCGACGCACTGGACGCACATCAACACCGCGGTGAACGTGACGGTGCCCGCCGGGACCACCAGCGTGGTCGTCCCGTGGAACGGCGTCCCCGGCCCCGGCCACTTCTGCCTGCTGGCCCGCTGGGAGTCCGCCACCGACCCGATGACCTTCGCCGAGGGCCCCAACACCCTGACCAACACCAGGAACAACAACAACATCGCCTGGCGCAACGTCGACTCCGTGCGGGTCGTGCCCGGCAAGCCCACCACCCGCCCGTTCACCCTGGCCAACCCCAACCCGCGGGCGCTGACCAACCTGGTCTTCACCGCCCCCGAGGGCGCGTTCACCGGCAAGGTCGTCATCGACCTGGGCAAGACCCTGGCCGAGCGCTGGAAGGCCACCGGCCAGAAGGGTGAGGGCATCCGCCAGGTCGGCGAGACCCGCTTCGAGATCGCCGACCCGAAGGCCGCCCGCTTCCTCGGCCTGACCATCGACCCCAAGGAGCGCTTCGAGACCGAGCTCGAGTTCACCGCCACCACCCAGACCCGAGCCGTCCTGCGCCTCAACCAGACCGACGAACGCGGCGAAGACCTCGGCGGCGTCGAGTTCCGCCTGACCACCGAGTAGGACCGCGGGGTGCCGAGAGCGGCCCGGCCACCGGCGCGGGATGACCGGGCCGCTCTCATCTCGACACAGGTCCCGGGGGAGGGAACCGGCCCGGCCACACGACGTGGCCGGGCCGTTCTCCTGTCCGGGGGCTGTTCCTCGGAGGACTCACCCCTGGCAAGCCCTCGCTCCGGACGACTTGCTCGCGGTGACCGGCCTGCCAGGCCCCCATGTGCCGCTGACCTGGGACTTCTCTCGCTAAAATCACTCCGCTGGGTGACAGAAGTTATCCACATGTGGATCTCCCCGGGGGTGCTTTCAAGATCGCCCGTCGGTCGGTCCCGGTAGACTGGCCCAGGGACGCCCCCCGGAGAGGGTGGGGGCCGGGCCAGGCTTGGGGGTGGCCCCCGGGAGCGTCAAGGGGGTTCGCCCGAAGGTGTGATGGGCGGGCGGTGCGGCGGGCTTCGGCAGGCGCTTGGGGCGCCTCGCGATGCCGGTGCCAGCCAGTGCGAAGCGGGGCCCAGCCGGTGCGAGACGGGGCCGGCGAGTACCAGCAAAGCGAGCGGGCCCGGCCACCAGAGACGGTGGCCGGGCCCGGGCGCTAGGCGGTTATCGCTTGGTCTTGACGGTGACGGGGACCTTGGTGAGGCCCAGGGTGCCTGCCGACGGGGAGAAGATCTCGACGTAGAACTGGTCGTCGGGTAGGGACTGGTCGGTCTTGAGGCGGATGGTGGCGGTGCCCCTGGTGGCGCCGACCGGGATGGTGATCAGGCCGTCCTTGACCGGGTAGTACCCGGGCGGGTTGGTGCCGGTGTGGATGGTCCGGTAGTGCAGCGTGATGGGGGCGCGGGCCGGGGTCGAGGTGTGCACGCCGATGTCGACGGAGCCCTCGTAGCGCCAGCAGATCTTGCCGCCGTCCAGGGAGGTCTCGACGGGGGGCAGGTCGTCGTCGATGATCTGCCCCCGGCCGCGGTCCTTGGCGATGACCAGGTTCTGCGCGCCGGAGAGCCGGACGGAGAAGGCCTCCTCCGGTTCCGGGGCGCTGTCGCGGACCACGCCGACCACCACCGCGGCCGCCGTGGTCGAGTCGGTCCAGGTGAGGGTGCCCGACGCGGCGACGAGGTCGGCCGGGGTGGTGCTGACGTGCTCGGTGACGTAGTTGACCGACCCCGTCGCCGTGCAGCCGGGGGCGGTGGACACGGTGACGAGGAAGGTGAACGCGGTGGTGCCGGGTCCGGTCCCCTCGTACTGCCGGTAGTCACCCGCGGAGACCGTCGCCGGTCCGCAGGCGGCCGTCGTCCAGGTCTGCGCCGGTACGACTGGCAACACCACAGCGACCGCCGCCGCCGCGAGCAACAAAGCCCTCATGGACTTACCCCTCTCTCAGTGCGCCCCGGGTCTGGTTAGCGCACCCCGGTTGTGGCGCGGTTGTGGAGGTGGTCCGGTTACCCGAGTTCCTTGGCCAACCGCAGCGCCTCGACGCTGACGCGTTTCATCTCGGCCTTGTGCGCGGCGGGGTCCTCGTCGCGGTCAGCGCTATCCGATTCGGCGATGACCACGTCCCGGTCGAGCGTCATGGCGGAGAAGCCACCTCGGCTCAAGCGATCCAACCCGGGGACGGTGACCTTCTTCTCCCGCAGCAGGTCGTTAACGCTGCCGGTCTGGTCTTGCCGCACCAGCAATTCGAGCTTCTCGGCGGTAGACCTATCCGGCATGCGCACCACGGCTAGCGAGGTATAGACCGTGCGGCCGCTGTCGGTGGCGGTGAGGAACACCGCGCGGGTCAACTGCCTGCACGGGTTGGCTATGAGGAACTGCTTGACCTGGCCGTAAGCGTGTTCGACGCAGTCACTGTCGCGGACAGGCTCAACCGTCTCCCCCATCCGCTGGAAGAGGTACTCGTTGGCTGGCGCGGTTGGCGTTACCGGCGGTGGGTCGTCGTTACCCGAGATCAGCCACACGACAAACGCGGCGACCACGGCGGCGACTAAGAGCGCGGTCACGGGTAAGACCCACTTGGGCTTACCGCGCACCGGTTCGGTCAGCGTCACCGGCAGGGTCACCGTGGTCGGTTCCAGCGTCAGCCCGGGAGCGGACACCGGGGCCATCCGGGGGCTGGTCAGCACGGCGCCGGTCGATGCAGGACCGGACATCCGGGCGGGACCAGCCACCGGCGCGAACCCCGACAGCGTGGGGCCGGACAGCGTGGGGCCGGACAGCGTGGGGCTGGGCAGGGCGGGGCTGGGCAGGGCGGGGCTGGGCAGGGCGGGGCTGGGCAGGGCGGGGCTGGGCAGGGCGGGGCTGGGCAGGGCGGGCCCAGCGGGGGCTGGGCCGGACGGGGCCGGGGCGGACAGCGCGGTAGCGGTCGATGCAGGACCGGTCAGCGCGGCGCCGGGCGGCGGGGACACGGGGCTGGGGGTGGTGCTGGGAGGCGACGCGGCCTCCGGCTGCGACCTGGGCGTCCAGGGCAGCTCATCCGGTAGGGCACTCACGATCATCGCGGGAGCGGACACCGGCTCCGCGGGACGCGGGGGGAACTTCGGCACCGCGCGCAACGGCTGATCGGGTGAATGGTCATGGTCCGACACGGCGTGGACAGTAGCGTAATGCCCTCGTTATACAACGATCGTGGCCAGAGACACACCGTGCAACCGAAAACCGCTATTCAAATCTTGTGGTGTCCCCGGCTCCGCGCCGGATGATTTCCGGTTCGCCCGCGGAGAAGTCGACGACCGTAGTCGGCACCGTTCCGCACTCCCCGGAGTCGAGCACCGCGTCGAGGACGTGGTCGAGCTCCTCCTTGATCTCCCAGCCGGAGACCATCGGTTCGGCCTGCCCGGGCAGCAGCAGCGTCGAGGACAGCAGCGGCTCGCCGAGCTCGGCCAGCAGCGCCTGCGCGACGGTGTGCTCGGGGATGCGCACGCCGACGGTCTTCTTCTTCGGGTGCAGCAGCCGCTTGGGTACCTCTTTCGAGGCGGGCAGGATGAAGGTGTAGCTACCGGGAGTAGATGCCTTCACCGCGCGGAACACCGCGTTGTCCAGGTGCACGAACTGCCCGAGCTGGGCGAAGTCCTGGCACATGAGGGTGAAGTGGTGCCGGTCGTCGAGCCGCCGGATGGCCCGGATGCGGTCGATGCCCTCCCGGTTGCCCAGCGCGCAGCCCAGCGCGTAGCAGGAGTCGGTGGGGTAGGCGATCAGCCCGCCGTCCCGCAGCAGGGCCACGACCTGCGCCAACGAGCGCCGCTGGGGGTTGTCCGGGTGCACGTCGAAGTACGTCGCCATGGCGGGAGTCTACGGACCTGGGCGCACCCCGACCGAAACGCCGCCCGGCGACAGGCGATCCTGTACAGGGACACGAATGGGCTAGTAGTGAGCGGGAGCGACGTGACACGGTGGAGTCTTGGCGTCGACCTGGGCACGAGCTTCTCGGCGGCGGCGATCGCCACGGCCGAGCGGGTGGAGTCGATCGAGGTCTCCGGTGAGCGGCGCGTCGCGTCCACCGTGCTGCTCGACGAGTCCGGCAGGCTGGTCGCGGGCACCCTGGCCCAGCGGATGGTCGGCCGGGCGCCGGAGCGCGCCGAGCGCAACCCCAAGCGCTACGTCGGCCGCCGCCCGATGCTGCTCGGCGGCGAGCCGGTCACCGTGCAGCGGGCGCTGGCCGCGCTGCTGGACCTGTTCGTCACCGAGGCCCGCAGGCGCTTCGACGGGGCCGCGCCCGCGTCCCTGGTGCTGACCCACCCGGTGGCGTGGAGCCCGGCGCAGCGGCAGGTGCTGCTGGAGGTCGCCGAGGTCGTGCTGCCGGGTCGACCGGTCGAGTTGATCGAGGAACCGGTCGCGGCCGCCGTGCACTACAGCCACACCCACGCCGCCGACGGCATCGGGGGCCGGGACAGCGTCGCGGTCTACGACCTGGGCGGCGGCACGTTCGACACCGCCGTGCTGGCCGTGGAGGGGTCCGGGTTCACCGTCGTCGGCGGCCCCGGCGGCGACCCGGAGATCGGCGGCGAGACCTTCGACGAGCGGGTGTTCCACCACTTCGGCGCCCAGCTGACCCGGCTGGCGCCCGAGTGGTGGGAGCAGGTGAGCACCAACCCGGACCGGCGCTGGCTGGCCGCGGCCGCCGAGCTGCTGACCGAGGCGCGGCTGGCCAAGGAGTCGCTGTCGGACTACGAGGACGCCAGCCAGTACGTCGCGGGCGCCGACGTCGACGTGCGGATCACCCGGGCCGAGTTCGACGCCCTGGTCGGCGAGGACGTGCGGCGCACCACCCGGCTGCTCGCGCAGAGCATCGAGGGCAGCGGCCGCGCGCCGGGCGACCTGCGGGGCATCTTCCTGACCGGCGGCGCGAGCCGGATCCCGCTGGTGCGCGACGCGCTGCGCGCGCAGTACGACGGGCTGGTCCGCACCTGGCAGGACCCCAAGACGGTGGTGGCGCTCGGCGCGGCCCGCTGGGCGCAACGGACGCTGACGGCCCGGCCGGTGACCGCGCCCCGGCGGCCGGGCGGGGGCCTGTCCGTGCTGGCCACCGACGTGATCGACGCCCAGGCCGTCAACGGCGCCCTGTACACGTGGAGCGCGGGGCCCGACGGGCACGTGGTGCGCAAGCTGGACCGGGGTGGCCGGGTCGAGCGCGAGCTGCCGATGACCCGGGTGACCGGCTGGACCATCGCCGAGGACCTGGTGCTGGTCGCCGAGCGCCGCGAGCAGGCGGTGCGGGTGCACGCGCTGAGCCCGGAGCTGATCATCCGCTCGACCACCGACCTGCTCACCGCGCACGACCCGTGGCTGGTCGCCCAGGGCGGCCAGGGCTGGGTGTTCCTGCGCGGCCCGTCGACCAGGCCGGTGGACAACTCGGTCGGCCTGCCCTGGGGCGAGACCGGTGACCTGCAGGTCGTGCTGATCCGCCCGGCGACCTCGTTCGCCCCGGTCAACCCCACGCCCAGGCCGCTCGGCCCGGCCGCGACCTGGTACATCAACGAGGACGGCACCCGCCGCAGGCTGCTGGACCCGGCCATGCCGACCTCGGTGCCCCCGACCGCCCTCGGCGACGGCAGGGGCGCGGCGGTGGTGCTCGGCAAGATCACCAAGCGGCGGACCGGGCTGCGCTCCAGCGTGGTCGTGCCCAGCCAGACGGTGGCGACGGTGGACGCCGACGGGACCCTCGCGGTGGTCGCCGAGCAGTTGGACGCCACCGCCCTGTGGGTGCACCAGGTGCTGCGCCGCGACTCCTGGTACCTGGGCACCAACGTCGGCCTGGAGACCTACGCGGGCACCGACCGCAAGCTCTTCGTCGAACGCCCCCGCGCGGGCGCCGCCCGCTGGGTCGCCACGGCGAACCGGATGTACGGGGTGGTGCAGGACTCCCTGGTCCCCAACCGCGGCCTGTCCCTGCACCTCTACGACGACCGCTCCCCCCGGTCGCTGGGCACCTTCCCCGGCCTGCTCGGCAACCTGGCATCCGTGGTCCCGGCGGAAGCCCCCCGACTCCGGGTCGACGGCGACGTCCTGTGGCTGGGCGCCCAGGTCGGCGAGGGAACCTCCCAGATCCTCCGAGTCACCGGCACCCGCGTAGACCAGGCAGCCGCCGCCGAGGGCTGGCTAGAACCCGTGGGCCAGGGCTTCGCCCTCCACTCCCCCGAAACACCCCCCGGCGACTCCCGCACCACCCCCGCGACCTTGGTCCGGCTCCCCGAGTAAGAACGCCGCGCGGCCTCACAGCCCGATGTTGAGTCCGGTCATTCAGCGTGCTCGCGGGGAATGGCGAGAAGGGTCTCCTCAGTGCGGCCGCGCAGGGTCACGCGGTCGGTGAGGTGCCAGTGGGCGGCTTCGCTGGGTGCGGCCTCGGCGACGGCTTGGGAGGAGGCGAGGAGTTTGCCGGGGGTGGACTTGGCGAGTTCGGTGAGGCGGGCGGCTTCGTTCACCGGGTCGCCGATGACGGTGTATTCGAAGCGGCGTTGGGCGCCGACGTTGCCCGCGACGACCTGGCCCGCGGCGACGCCGATGCCTGCCTGGCAGGTCGGGAATTCGCGGGGTAGGCGGGTGGCGATGGCCCTGGCGGTGGCGAGGGCGCGGCCCGCGTGGTCGTCGAGGGGCAGTGGCGCGCCGAAGACGGCGAGGGCCGCGTCGCCGACGAACTTGTTGACGACTCCCCCGTGGCGGTCCACCTCGTCGACGACCACGGCGAAGAAGCGGTTGAGCAGGTCGACCACCTCGGTCGGGGGGCGGGTGGCGGCCAGGGCGGTGGAGCCGACCAAGTCGACGAAGACCACGGCGACGTCCTGCACCCGGTGGTCGACGTCGGCGGTGAGCGCGGCCTCGGCGACCTCGCGGCCGACGTGCCTGCCGAACAGGTCCCTGATCCGCTCGCGCTCGGCGAGGCCGTCGGCCATCCGGTTGAACCCGGCCTGCAGCAGTCCCAGCTCGGTCCCGTCGTAGACCGCGACCCTGGTGTCGAGGTGCCCCCGCCGGACCAGCCCCATGCCGTCGCGCACGGAGCGGACCGGGCCGACGATCGCGCGGGCGGTGAACTCGGTGACCAGGAACCCGACGACCAGCACCACGCCGGTCAGCACGACCACGGTCACCGCGAGCCGGGTGTTCGGCACGGTGTCGCGCAGCAGGGCGAACACCGCGACCAGCAGCAACCCGGCGACCGGCACCCCGGTGCCCAAGCACCAGAACAGCAGCATCCGCACCCGCACACCCGCGCCGCCGGCCGGTTCGTCCCCCACCGCCCTCGCCGCGACCGGCCGCAGCGCGAACTCGCTGAGCAGGTAGGCGTTGGCGCACACCACGATCCCCGCGAAACCGGAGGTGAACGCGACCGTGAACACCAGTTCCGGCTGCACGACCGCGACGACACCGGTGAACAGCGCGGTCGCCAGGCCCCACAGGAACGCCTGCATGAGGGTGAGCCGCAACGGGACCCGCAGCGTCGCGCGCCGGTCCCCCTCGGTCGGCTCCCGATCCGCGATCGCCCACCGCACCGCCCGCAGCGCCCGCCCCGTCCCCCACACGGTGCCGAACACCAGCGCCACCACCACGTAGCACGGCACCCCGACGGCGATCATCACCCAGGTCGCGGCGACCGGACCAGGCCCGGGGATGACCCAGGTGGACAGCACAACGGCCACCACGGCCCCGATGAGGTTGGCGATGACCAGGGTGACCGTGAGCAACCCCTGCACCCTGACCCGCAGCGCGCGACCACCCTGGTCCGCCGGACCAAGCAGTCGAGACCCGAAGGGCTGTGCCATCACCGGCCCAGGCTACTCGCCAGTACCCACCACTACGCGGCGAGTGCGGTCACCGCGCCCGCATCCGTCCAGTGTGGACCTACAGACCCTCCACTTCGGATCACAGGACTACCGCCGACGCGGGCGATCTCCGTTTCCTGCTGGATGTCCGAGTCACACCTGGTGCGGGACGAGTTCGTCGCCGAGCGCGATGGGGCCGCCGGTGATGACTGAGAGCTTGGTGCCGAAGGTGACCCCGGTCTTGGCGCGGCGGTACCCGGCCAGGGTGCGCAGCGGTTCCGGTCCGGCGCGGGTACCCGCGGTCTGGTCGACCTGCACCACCGCGCAGCGCACGGCCAGTCTGGTGAAGCCGAGCCGCACCGGGCCGATGGCGCAGTGGCGCAGGTCGTCCTCGCCGTGCGCGGGCAGGCCGTCGACGACGATGTTGGGCCGGAAGCGGTCGAGAGGCACCGCGGCGCCGCCGATGCGCTCGCACAACTGCCGGTACGACGCGAGCGAGAGCAGGTGCACGGCGGCGCTGTCGGCGAACCCGGACACGCCCGAGGTCGGCCCCTCGATCACCCGGTGGTGCTCCGGCGGCACCCGCACCAGCCTGCTCGGCGCCTGGAGCACCTCGGTGAGCCAGCCCGCGACCTCGTCGCCCTGGTCGATCCCGCGGTACGGGTCGCCGAACATGGTGACGTCCTGGCGCGGCCCCTCGGTGTCGACGACCGCGCTGACCTCCCCGAACCCGGGCGCCCACAACACCAACTTCTCGCCCACGACCTCCGGCCGCACCACGGCCAACCGCGGATCCCGGCGCTGCGTGCGCCCGACCCCACCGGGCCCGACCACCAAGAACGCCCGATCGTGCGCGAGCCCCATCAACCCCACGTCGACCGCGACGTGCTCGACCCCGGCACACCCCTTGACCGGGTAACTGCGCAACCCCACGACGGTGATCACCCCACCGACGCTACCGGGAAGAGCGGAGCGCGGCCCCGTCCAGCTGATCGGGGGGCTGTCAGAAGACTTGGCCGGGGCCGCACTCACCTGGTCGCCCCCCACCCCCACGGCGTTACACGCCCCCCACCCACCTCACCCCAACGAGTGGATCATCCCTGCCACCGGCACCGGTACTTCCCATTTAACCCTGCCAACACTGGGAATCCGGCCGCTGCACGCCCACAAGTCGGGACAGGCGCAACGGACCACGCACCCGGTTTCCAGCGAGCCGACCACCGCTCCAGCGAACTCACCCACGTGCCCGGTCGCCAGGCGATTGGCGACGGCACCGCACCGTCCCCGGGTGTCGGCTGGACACCCGGGGACGGAAGGGAACGGATCACCAGCCTCGGCCGGTGCCCGCGTAGACGGTGGCCGGGGGGCCGGTGAGGGGGGTGGAGAGTTCGAAGACCTCGTGCAGGGCGCGGACGGCTCGGTCGAGTTCGGTGTCGGGGCAGAGGACGGAGATGCGGAGTTCCGAGGTGGTGAGCAGGCGGATGCGGGTGGGGAGGGCGGCGAAGGTTTCGCAGACTGTGGCGGTGATGTCGGCCGTGAGGGCGTCTCCGACGACGGAGACCGTGCCGACGTTGTGGTCGCTGGTGACCGCTGCGAAGCCGATGGTGTCGGCGGCGGCGTGCAGGGCGGCGACCGCGGCGGGTGCCGAGCCGCGCGCCACGGCGAAGGACAGGTCGACCCGGCCCCGGGTGGACTTGTGGACGGGCATGTCCACCTCCACCCCCGCGTTGGCAAGGACGCGGAAGACGCGGGCGGGCCTGATCGGGTCGTCGTCCGGGACGCCGGTCACCGAGACCAGGGCGACGCCCCGGTCGTGGGCCACGGCGGTGACGGCGGTCTTCTCCATCTGCACCTCCTGGTCGGCCCGGTCGGCGACGACGGTCCCCGGCCGGTCGGTGAACGAGGACCGCACGTGCACGACGACGCCGTGCCTGCGGGCGTACTCGACCGAGCGCGGCATGAGGACCTTCGCGCCGTGCGCGGCGAGTTCGAGCATCTGCGCGTACGGGACGCGGTCGAGCAGCCGGGCGGTGGGCACGACCCGCGGGTCGGCGGTGCACACGCCGTCGACGTCGGTGTAGATCTCGCAGACGTCGGCGTGCAGCGCGCCCGCCAGTGCGACGGCCGTGGTGTCGGACCCGCCGCGCCCCAACGTGGTGACGTCGTCGGTGTCCTTGCACAGCCCCTGGAAGCCCGCGACGAGCACCACCTGCCCCCGGTCCAACTCCTGGCGGACCCGGGTCGGCAGCACGTCGACGATGCGGGCGTACCCGTGCTCCGGTGTGGTGAACACCCCCGCCTGCGGCCCCGACAGCGAGCACGCCGGGTACCCGAGGTCGGTCAGCGCGATGGCCAGCAGCGCGTTGGAGATCCGCTCACCCGAGGTGAGCAGCATGTCCAGTTCCCTGGCCGACCCGGGCGCCCGGGACACCTGGTGGGCGAGGTCGAGCAACTCGTCGGTGGTGTCGCCCATCGCGGAGGCCACCACGACCACGTCGTGCCCGGCGGCGCGGGTGGCGGCGACCCGCTCGGCCACGCGCCGGATCCGCTCCGGCGACCCGATGGAGGACCCGCCGTACTTCTGCACCACGAGGGCCATGTCAACCGCGCTCCTGGTGCGGCAGCCCGCCGATGGCCGCGATGAGGATGTCGCACGCGGTGTCGAGGACCTCCGCGGTGACGTTGAGCGGGGGCAGCAGCCGCACGACGGTGTCGTCGCGGCCGCCGAGTTCCAGGATCAGGCCGTGGTTGAGCACCTCGGTGCGCACGGCGGCGGCCAGCGCGGACGCGGGCGTGCCGTCGGGGGCGTCGAGCAGCTGGATGCCCCACATCAGCCCCATGCCGCGGACCTCGCCGACCAGCGGGTGCGCGTGCAGCACCGACAGCCGGTCCGCGACCTGCTCGCCGCGCGCGACGACGTTGCCCAGGATGTTGTCGCGCCGCACGATCCGCACGGCCTCGGTGCCCGCGGCGAAGGCGAGCTGGTTGCCGCGGAAGGTGCCGGTGTGCGCGCCGGGGCTCCACACGTCGAGCCGCTCGTCGTAGAGGATCACCGCGACCGGGGACCCGACGCCGCTCAGCGCCTTGGACGCGACCACCACGTCCGGGGTGATCCCGTACCGCTCGAATGCGAACCAGGTGCCGGTGCGGCCGCAGCCGGTCTGCACCTCGTCGACGATGAGCGGGATGTCGAGCTCGGCGGTCACCGCGCGGACCCGGCGGACGAACTCCGGCCGCGCGGGCACCACACCGCCCTCGCCCTGCACCAGCTCCATGATCACCGCGGCTGGCTTGGGCAGGCCGCCGTTCGGGTCGCGCAGCGCGTTCTCGAAGTAGGTGGCGCAGTTGGTCTCGCAGGTGTCCGGCCGCAACCCGAGCGGGCAGCGCGAGCACGACGAGTACGGCAGGAAGTGCACGCCGGGCATCCCGTTGGCGACGGGCTGCTTCTGCGACACCAGACCGGTCACCGCCATCGCGGCGTGGCTCGCGCCGTGGAACCCGCCCTGGAAGGAGATGATGTCGCCGCGGCCGGTGGCGGTCTTGCACAGCTTGATGGCCGCGTCGACCGCGTTCGCCCCGGTCGGCCCGCAGAAATGGATCTTGGTGCGGGCGCGCATGGCGGGCGGCAGCATGGAGAACTGGGCTTCGACGAAGGCGTCCTTGGCCGGGGTGGGGAAGTCGAGCGCGTGGGTCAGCACCCCCGCCTGCTCGACCATGGCGCGCACCAGCTCGGGGTGGTTGTGCCCCAACGAGAGCACGCCCGCGCCCGCGAGGAAGTCGATGAACACGTTGCCGTCGACGTCGCGCACGAAGCTGCCCTCGCCGCGCTCGATGGCGATCGGCAGGCCCCTGGGGTAGCTGCGCGCGTTGGACTCCGTGCGCGCCTGGCGGGCGAGGTAGGCCGCTGACCCCGGCCCGGGTAGGGCGCCGTCGACACGCGGCTGGGTCATCTCGGCGATCAGGTCGGTCATCGGCTCACTCCCGTGTTCTTGGCAGCGTGGTGGTTCGCGATCGGCACGACCGGTTCGGGTCCGGTGGGCGCGTGCCGGGTCAGTTCGGTGGCCGGGTTGCCGCGCCAGCGGGACCCGGTGCCGGTCTCGCTTCCCTTCATCAGGAAGGAGTCGGCGTCCACGGTGGTGCGGTCGGCCACCCGCACCCCGTAGTGGGCGAACGCGGCCACCCCGACGGTGGTGCGGGCGCCGAGCACGATGTGGTCGGACTTGAAGGTCGCGTCTTCCAGGGAGTGCCCCTGCACGACGCTGCCGACGTTGAGCACGGAGTCCGCGCCGATGGTCACCAGGGTCTTCTCCGGGATCGCGCTGCCGTCGTCGAACACGCGCCGCCCCATCCGGACGCCGAGCAGCCGCCACAGCAGCACCTTCACCGGGGTTCCGTTGAACAGGGCCAGGTAGCGGCCCGCGCTGAGCTTCCAGAACCGCTCGTGGCGCCAGAACAGCGGGTCGTAGATGGAGCAGAACCGGGGGCGCAGGCGGCGGAACCCGAGGACGGCCCGTTCGACGAGGACCCCGAACAGCACCACGAACAGGTAGGTGGCGAGCAGCCCGAGCGCGGTGGCCGCGGTGCCCAGGCGCGGGTACAGGCCTGCGGCGATCACGTTGATCACCACCAGCGCCCACAGCTCTACGCAGCGGACCAGCGTGAACAGACCGATCGTGGCCAGGTTGTGCCGGTTCTTGGCGGCCAGCCGCGTGCGGAAGGTGTCGCCGGACTTGAGGTGGTCGAACGAGGTGTCACGCTGCACTGTGCGCGGGATCTCGAACGCGGGCGAGCCGAGGAGCCCGGTGTCACCGCGTCGGGGTCCGTCGACCGGGACCATGACCTTGGTGGCGAGCAGCACGTTCGACCCGGTGCGGGCGTCGGGCGGGTAGACGATGTTGTTGCCGAGGAAGTTGCGCGGCCCGATGTCGGCGCGGCGCACCCGGAACGCGGTCCCGGAGTAGTCGGCGTTGATCATCGACAGGCCGTCGGAGACCATCGTTCCGCTGCCCACCCCGCTCAGCAGCGGTGAGTCGTGCTTGAGTTCGACGCCGAAGTTGGAGCCGGTCTGCTCGACGCGGCCGAGGTCGTACCCGAGCAGCCGCAGGTAGCCGACGATGTAGGAGCTGTCGCCGAACAGGTAGAGGTTCGTGCGCGAGTTGGTCAGCCGGGTGATGGTGCGCTGCAACGTGTACTTGAAGCCGTAGAGCGGGTACACCTCGCCCGGGGTGAGCGGGCGGCTGAGCAGGCGCGGCACGGTGGTGACCACGAGCAGGCCGAGGATGACGCCGCCGACGTAGAAGATCGCCGCCGCCGCCAGCTGGATCGCGTAGAAGGCGACACTGCCCGGGTTGGCCGGGACGAGACCGGCGAAGGTGTCGGCGAGCAGGGCGCCGATGAGCAGCACGACCGGCAGCGACCAGGCGACGGTGGTGAACACCTGCAGGAAGCTGTAGCCGAACCGGCGCCACCGGGTGACGTCCGCGGTGATGTGGGACCGGAAGTCCACTGTGGTCGGTCGGGCCGGTGAGCCGTGCCAGCGCTCCCCCGCCGGGACCGCGGCGCCCGCTGGCAGGCAGGAGGCGTGCGCGAGCTGGGCGCCGTCGCCGAGCTCCGTGTCGATGTCGAGCACTCCCGCCTCGCCGAGGTAGGCGCCCGCGCCGATGGTGACCCGCCCGGTGGTGATCATCCCAGCCGCGGCCCGGTAGCCGACCAGCCAGGTGTCCTTGCGCACGACCGCGCCGTCGCCGATGGTCAGCAGATCGGTGCACACCGGGATGTTCCTGGTCAGGATGATCGCGCCGGAACCGACCTTCGCGCCCATCGCGCGCAGGTACAGCGCGAGCAGCGGGGACCCGGTGAACAACCGGATCGGGTTGAACCGGATCAGCGAGCGCACCACCCAGAACCGGAAGTAGGCCAGGCCCCAGATCCGGAACGAGCCGGGTTTCCACCGACCGACCAGCAACCACTTGAGCGCGATCGGGACCGTGCAGGCGATCAGGAACCCGGCGCCGCTGAAGGCCACCGCGCGCACGTACACGTCGAGCAGGCCCGCACCGGCGAGGACCCAACCGAAGCCGACATCCAGGACCAGCGCGGCGAAGTAGACGTACCCGAGCAGGAACGCCAGTTGCGCGGCGCCGCAGAGCAGGTAGCGCCAGTCCTTGATCGGCTCAGGAGGCTCGACCTCGTCGACCGCCACAGTCTCGGCGGGGACGGTCTCGGAGAGGACGGTCGCGAGGTCGTGGATCGAGGGGTGCTGGTAGACCTGTTGCATCGTCACGGTCGGCACGTCGTCGCGCTTGCGGATCCTGGCGCAGAACCGGGACATCAGCAGGGAGTCCACGGCGAGGTCGGTGAAGAAGTGGCCGCGCGCCGACACCCGGTCGACGCCGAGCACGGCGGCCAGCTCCTCGGCCAGCGCGGCTTCCATCGACGTCCCGGGCGCCACGTGGTCCTTGGCGCTGAGCCGACGGGGACCGCTGGGGGCGGGCAGGTTCTTGCGGTCGGCCTTGTTGCTCGGGGTCATCGGGATGGCGTCGAGCCGCTGCAGGTAGGCCGGGACCATGTACGCGGGCAGGTGTTCCCGCAGGTGCGCGCGCACGGCATCCTGATCCGCGGCGTCTTGATCCACAGAGTCCTGGCCCACAGAGTCCCGGCCCACAGAGTCCCGGCCTGCGGTGTCCCGGCCCGCTGGGCCGCGCGAGGTGTAGTAGCCGACGAGTTCGACGGTGCCCGCGTCCGGCCGGTGGGTGTCCACAACGGCCGCCACGACACCGGGCGCGGTGAGCAGCACCGACTCGATCTCGGTCAACTCGATGCGGTAGCCGCGCACCTTGACCTGGGTGTCGATGCGGCCCAGGTACTCGATGTGGCCGTCGGCGTCGACCCGGCCGAGGTCGCCGGTGCGGTAGATGCGGCCCGACGGGTTGTTGTCGATGCCCAGGAAGTCGGCGATGAACGCCTTGCCGGTGAGGTCGTCGCGGTTGAGGTAGCCGCGGGCCAGGCCGATGCCCGCGATGCCGATCTCGCCGGTGGCGCCCCTGGGCAGCGCGGTCGTGCGGTCGGGGTCGAGGATGACCACCGAGTAGGTGGGCAGCGGGACGCCGATGGTGACCGGGCGGTCGGGGTCGACGGTGGTCCAGGTGGCCGTGACGGTGGCCTCGGTGGGGCCGTAGACGTTGAGGAAGCGCCGGTCGGGGTGGTGCCAGCGGGCGATGAGGTCGCGCGGGCAGGCCTCGCCGGAGACCAGCAGGAACCGCAACCCGGGTAACTCGTCGTCCAGGGTGGCCAGCAGGGTCGGCACGCAGCACAGCGCGGTGACGGCGCGGTCGACGAGGAACTCGGCGAGGTCGTGGCCGACCAGCGCGGCGCCGCCCGGCCGGGGCACCAGGGTCGCGCCGACCACCCAGGGCACCCAGATCTCCTCCACGGAGAAGTCGAACGCGATCGTCATGCCCTGGTAGACCCGGTCGTCGGGGCGCAGCCCGTACACCTCGCCCGCGACCCGGACGAAGTTGCAGATGCTGGCGTGCTCCACCGCGACGCCCTTGGGCCTGCCGGTGGAACCCGAGGTGTAGATGATGTAGCAGAGGTCGTCGACCGGACCGCCGTGCTCGTCGTCGGTGAGCGGCGCGGGGTCGCGGGCGGCGATGGCCTCGGCGGCGGTGTCCACGCCGAGCACGGCCGTCTCACCGCGACCGAGCAGCGGCACCAGGTGCTGCTGGGTGAGCACCAGCGCGACATCGGCGTCGCCGACGATGTAGGCGATCCGGTCGGCGGGGAAACCGGGGTCGAGCGGGACGTAGGCGGCGTGCACCTTGAGCACGGCGAGCATGGCCACGTAGCCGCGCCAGGCCTGGTCGAACAGCAGCCCGATCCGGTCGCCCGCCCCGACTCCCCTGCTCAGCAGGTACCTGGCCAGCTGGTTGGCCCGGTCGTCGAGTTCGGCGTAGGTCAGGACCAGGTCGCCGGTGTCCACCGCGACCCGGTCGGAGCGCCGCAGCAGGTGCTGCAGCCGGTCCCCGTGCCGCCAGCGCGCGCCGTGCGCGCAGCCCGCGCCGACCAGGACCCCGGCGTCGTCGACGACCGCGACGGACTCCGGTGCGATCATAATGAATTCCTTTCACCTCGCGGTGGGCGCGCGGATTCCACGCCGGACCACCGACCGGCATTCACACGATTCACAGTTGTCGCAGATGTGGGCGACATGCGAAACATAGCTGTTGCTAAGCAACCACATGCACCCCCTTGTGGGTGGAGGAATTCACAAAGCCAACCCGAAAGGACTAGCATTCCCACCGGTTCCCATTCTGGGAATGTTCGGACAACTAAATTCAGGACACCCGTTCGACGCTATCCATAACACGCCCGCATACCGCGGTCCGATTACTCGAAATGCGGCGGTGGGCCCGAGGTCCGAGCTGGTCCGAACGTCGCAGCGGTATGATCCGCACGTGGCACCGGGGAGCCTGGATGATAAGCACAGGTGATAACACCCACCCATGGCGCATACCCGGCGTTACGGCACTCGGCGGCACCGATCGGCGAAGAACGCGACTCCGTGGCAGGATGCGCCTTTCCCTGTGCGCATTGCCCCGCTATCCCCTGACGCGGTTTCGCAGACCGGACAATCAGGTCGCGACCACCCGGGCCGGGAACGTGAAAAACCCCACCGGACTCGGCCGATGGGGTTGTGGTGGGAAGTCGAGCGGGTCTAGTAGTTGTCCCCGCCGAAGAACATCTCCTCGATCTGGTCCGCGGTGCCCGCGAGCAGTTCGAGCGGGTCGGTGAACTCGTGGATGTCGAGGTCCTTGAGCGGCAGCGAGTGCCGCAGCACCACGTGCTCGCCCATGATCGCGGCGCCGCAGGCGATCGACGACTGGCCGATCTCGGTGAGCAGCGCGCGCAGGTCGACCTTCTCGGCCAGGCCCACCGGGGAGGCGATCTGCACCCACTCGTGCTTGGCGTCGAGCACCTCGCGGGCGATGATCACGACCTGGGTGCGCTCGTCGTCCTCGTCGAAGGCCTCGAAGTTGAACAGGATCCGCAGTTCGTCACCCTCGCTGGAGATGACCTCGTACTCCTCGGACACGTACTGGACCAGATCGCGCCACGTCGACATGCGCTCAGCGTAGCGGACCGGTCGCGCAGGGCCCGGGAACGCGAGAGGCCAGGAGCGACGCCCCTGGCCTCTCCCGAGCCCGGTCCTAGTCGAAGGCGATGGTGGGCAGGTCCACCGCGCTGGACCCGGCGTCCGCGGTGACCACGGCGCCGCTGACGATGGCGGCGTCCTTGGAGGCCAGGAAGGTGATCACCGCGGCGACCTCCTCCGAGGTCGCCGGGCGACCGAGCGGGACGTTCTCGGTGGCGATGCCGTAGGCGCCGTCGCGGTCGGTTCCCTTGGCGGCGGCCAGCTCGTCCATCTGCAGGTCGGCCATCGGGGTGCGCACCCAGCCGGGGCACACCGCGTTGGCCCGCACGCCGTGCTTGCCGTAGTCGCGGGCGATCGAGCGGGTCAGGCCGATCAGCGCGTGCTTGGTGGTGACGTACCCGGCCACCGCGGGACCGGCGAACAGCCCGGCCAGCGAGGACACCAGCACCACCGAGCCGCCGCGCACCGACAGCGCGGGCAGCGCCTCGCGGATGGTGACGAAGGCCGTGGTCAGGTTGACCTCGATGGCCTGCGCCCAACTCGCGTCGTCGGTGTCGAGCGCGGACCCGAGGCCGTGGCCGCCCGCGTTGGCCACCACCACGTCCAGCCGCCCGAAGCGCTCCACGGCCGCGGCGACGACCGCCTTCATGGCCGCGCCGTCGGCGGCGTTGGCCGGTACCACCAGCGCCGCGTCGCCGAGCGGGTCGGCGACCTCGCGCAGCGGGGCCTCGCGCCGCCCGGTCAGCACGACCTTGCCGCCCTCGGCGACGACCCGCCTGGCCGTGGCCGCGCCGATCCCCGTGCCAGCACCGGTGATCAGGACCACCGTGTCCGCGAACCTCATCCGCTCGTCCCTCTCGTCGTGATCGTCTGTCCACTGCGCCGCTCGCCACCGGGCCCGAACCACTCGAGCACGGCGGCGGCGATGTCGTCGGGCACCAGGAAGTCCGCGCAGTCGGGGGCGACCCCGCCGACCAGGATGCCCAACGGGGCCACGTCCCTGGCCACCGCGGCGGTGAACCCGCGCATCGCGCCGTCCACCGCGCTGTGCTGGGCCAGGTGCCCGCACCGCGCGGCGACGGTCACGATGGCGCCGCCGCCCTGGCCCTTCATCGCCCGCACCGCGGCCCTGGTGGCGTAGAAGGCGCCGTCGAGGCCCTCGGCGAGCGCGGTGTGCCACTGCTCGTCCGTTATGTCCATTGTGGAGCCGGGGCCGACCGGACCGCACTCCCGGCCACCCGCGTTGTTCACCAGCACGTCCAGCCTGCCGAAGTGGTCGACCACCGCGCGCACCGCGCCGTCGACCTGGACCGGGTCCGCCACGTCCGCGCGCACCACCATGCCCCGGCGCAGCACCCGCGAGGCCAGCTCGGCCGCGGTGGAGTCCCCGTCGAGCACGGCCACCGTGGCGCCCTCGGCGTCGAGCAGCCGCGCGATCGCGGCGCCCACCCCGGAACCGGCCCCGGTGACCAGTGCCACCTTCCCGCCCATGCTGCCCATGGCGGGCACGCTAATTCCCGGGCGAGTGGTTTCCGCCACGGCCGGGGCCACTAGTGCGCGGCCGGACAACGAATGTTCGCCCGGCGCCAACCTCGCGGCCCGGTCCGGGACCGAGCCGCGAGGCTGTGACCACTGCTTGCCGAACCAGCCCTGCTTGCCGAACTAGGCCTGCTTCCCGAACTGCGGGGTGTGCAGGTCGCCGACGGCCACGTGGATGGCGCGCACGTCGCTGTAGAAGTCGATGCTGTGCACACCGCCCTCCTGGCCGACGCCGCTGGCCTTGATGCCGCCGAACGGGGTCCGCAGGTCGCGCACGTTGTGCGAGTTGATCCAGACCATGCCCGACTGCACGGCGCGCGCGACCCGGTGCCCGCGCTGCAGGTCCTTGGTCCACACGTAGCCCGCGAGGCCGTACTTGGTGGCGTTGGCCAGCTCGATGGCCTCTTCCTCGGTGTCGAACGGGGTGACGCCGACGACCGGGCCGAAGATCTCCTCCTGGAAGATCCGGGCGTCCGGGCGCACGTCGGCGAACACCGTCGGCTGCAGGAAGTTGCCCTCGGTCAGGTGCGCGGGGCGTTCGCCACCGGCGACCAGGCGGGCCTCGCGCTTGCCGATCTCGACGTACTCCAGCACCCGGGCGTAGTGCTCGGGGTGGATGAGCGCGCCGACCTCGGTGGCCGGGTCGGCGGGCGGGCCGACCTTGACCGCGGCGGCGCGGGCGGCCAGCGCCTCGACGAACCGGTCGTAGATCTCGCGCTGGACGAGCACCCGGGAGCTGGCGGTGCAGCGCTCGCCGTTGAGGGAGAACACGCCGAACACCGCGGCGTCGACGGCCCGGTCGAAGTCGGCGTCGGCGAAGACCACGCACGGCGACTTGCCGCCGAGCTCCATCGACACCTCCTTGAGGTTCTCCGCCGAGGTGCGCATGATGATCTGCCCGGTGCCGCTCTCGCCGGTGAAGGAGATGCGCGGGACGTCGGGGTGGGCGACCAGCGCGGCACCGGCCTGCTCACCGATGCCGTGCACCAGGTTGAACACGCCGTCGGGCACGCCCGCCTCGGCCATGATCTCCGGCAGCAGGCTCGCCGAGAGCGGCGACCACTCGGCGGGCTTGAGGATCACGGTGCAGCCGGAGGCGAGGCTGGGGGCCAGCTTCCAGGTCTCCAGCATGAACGGGGTGTTCCACGGCGTGATCAGGCCCGCGACGCCCGCGGGCTGGCGGATCGCGTAGTTCACCTGCTTGTCGCCGACGATGTAGGCCTCTTCGTGCAGCGCCACGATGACGTCGGCGAAGTAGCGGAAGTTCTCGGCGGCGCGGTGCGCCTGGCCGCGGGCCTGGGTGATCGGCAGGCCGGTGTCGAAGGTCTCCAGCTCGGCGAGGCGCTCGGCGCGCACCTCGATGCCGTCGGCGATCTTGTTGAGGATCTTGGCGCGCTCGCGGGCGGAGAGCCGCGGCCAGGGGCCATCGGTGAACGCGCGCTTGGCGGCGGCGACGGCGAGGTCGATGTCGGCGGCGTCACCGGCGGCGACGCGGCCGTAGACCTCGTTGGTCACCGGGTCGGCGACCGGGAAGGTCGCACCGTCCACACTGGACGCGGGCTTGCCGTCGATGAAGTGCCGCAGGTCGCTGGGCAGGTCGACGGGACGGGGAACAGCCTGCTCGGCCATGGTTGCTCCTAGGTGGGGGTCGGCTCGGGGCGCTTGCTAGAGGGAGGGGCGGACCAGCAGGTGCTCGGCCTGGGCGCGCAGGGCGTTGATGCGCTCGAGGCCCTTGGGGGTCGGCTCGATCAGCGGGGCGCGGACGAAACCGCTCTCGATCAGGCCCAGGTCCTTGAGGATGTGCTTGGCGGGCGCCGGGTTCGTCTCCACGAACAGCAGCTCGACCAGCGGCGCGAGCTGGTAGTGCAGGTCGATCGCGCCGTCGTGGTCACCGGCGACGTAGAGCTCGTACATCTTGGCCACGGCGGCCGGGGCGATGTTGGCCAGCGCGCTGACGAAGCCGATGCCGCCGATGGCCAGCAGCGGCAGGCACAGCAGCTCGATGCCCGACCACATCAGGAAGTCGCGGCCGCACTGGTGCAGCACGTGCGAGAAGTGCTCGAAGTCCTTGGTGGTCTCCTTGATGCCCACGATGTTGTCGTGGGCGCGGCGCAGGGTCGCCACGGTCTCCGGCGCGATGTCCACAGCGGTGCGGGAGGGCACGTTGTAGATGACGATCGGCTGGTCCGGGAACTCGCGCGCCACGGTGCCGTACCAGGCGATGAGGCCTTCCTGGGTGGGGCGGCTGTAGTACGGGGTGATGACCAGCGCGAGGTCGGCGCCGAGCTTGTGCGCGGCCTCGGTGATCTCCAGCGTCTCCTCGAGCTTGGTGGAGCCGGTGCCGGGCAGGAACGGCACGCGGTCGTCGATCTCCTCGGCGACGGCCTTCATCGCCGCGATCCGCTCGGCCACGCTCTGCGCGCTGGGCTCACCGGTGGAGCCGCCGATGGAGATGCCGTGCGAGCCGGACTCGAGCTGCCAGCGCACGAGCCTGCGCAGGCCATCGGTGTCCACCGCGCCATCGGCGGTGAACGGGGTGACGACCGGGGCGATCGACCCCTTGATCAACGACGGGGTGGCGCGGAACTTCATTTCGTCTCCAAGTGTAGACATTCGCAGACGTGCGGGGGGACCATCGGTGCTGACCTTGGAAGTGCTACTTGCCGGACACCGTGGACACGGCGCTGACGGTGGTGAGCTTGTGCTGCCTGGCGAACGCCTCGACGTCGGCGGCGGGTGCCCCGGTGCGCAGCAGGCGCAAGAGCTCGTCGTGCTCCTCGACCGACTCGCGCGCCCTGCCGGGCACCAGCGCGAAGGTCGAGCGGCGCAGCACGTCGAGCAGGTTCCACTCCCTGGTGATCAGGTCCCGCAGGTGCGGGTTGGGGCAGCCGCCGCACAGCAGCAGGTGGAACTCGCGGTTGAGCCGGGTGAAACCGAGCGGGTCGAACTCGGCGAGGGTGGCGCGCATCCGCTCGTTGAGGGTGGCCGCCTTGCCCAGCGCGGCCGGGGTCAGCCGCGCGGTGGCCATGGCGTGGCCCTCCAGCAGCGCCAGCGTGTGCATGGCGTGCCGGTACTGGTCCGGGTCCACCCCGGCGACCTGGGCGCCGACGTTGCGCTCGAACACCACCCAGCCCTCGGCCTCCAGCCGCCGCACCGCCTCGCGCACCGGAACGGCGCTGACGCCGAGGTCGCGGGCGATGCGGTCGAACACCAGCCGGGTACCGGGGCCGTACCAGCCGTCGACGATGCGCTGCTTGAGGACCTCGTAGGCGAACTGCGTCTTCGAGCGGCCCTCCAGCGCCGGGGTGATCACTGGCCGTCCCAGTCGTCGTAGGCCTCGCGCCACTTCGGACCGAGCGGGTAGAGGCCGTCGACCGACTCGCCCTCGTCGACGCGGGCCAGGATGAACTTCTCCTGGCGCTCCATCTCCAGCGCGTCGGCGGCGACCTCGTCGACGATGGCGGGCGGGATGAGGATGACGCCCTCGCCGTCGCCGACCAGCACGTCACCGGGGCGCACCAGCACACCGGCGCAGGCGACGTCGACGCCGATCTCCCACGGCACGTGCTTGCGGCCAAGGACCGCCGCGTGCGCGCCCGCGGAGTAGGTCGGGATCTCCAGCTCGCGGAACGACGGGCTGTCGCGCAGGCACCCGTCGGTGACGATGCCGACCGCGCCGCGGCGGGCCGCGCGCAGGGCGAGGATGTCACCGATGGTGCCCGCGCCGTGCTCGTCGCGGCAGTCGATGACGAGGACCTGACCGTCGCCGATGGCCTCGACCGCGCGCTTCTGGGCGTTCATGCCGCCGCCGCGCTGGTCGAACATGTCTTCCCGCAACGGGAGGTAGCGCAGCGTGTGCGCGGTGCCGACCATGCGCAGGTCGGGGCGGGCGGGGGCGAGTCCGGTGAGGAACGTGTGGTTCAGACCGCGCTTGCGCAGCTGGCTGGACAGCGTCGCGGTGGACACCGCCCTGAGCGCCGCCTCGGTCTCGGGCTTGATCGCCGGAACGTCCTTGCCGTAAGCGATCGCGCGGTCCGTCGGAGTCACCTGCGGCCGCGCACCCGGCTTGGGGAGCTCGTTCTCGGCCTCCACAACGGTGTTGACCAGGCGCTCGGTGTCACCGACAGCGACTTCGACGACGTCACCCGGCTCGACGACGGTGGCGCCGGTGGGGGTGCCGCAGAGGATGATGTCGTCGGGCTCCAGGGTGATGGTGCGCGACAGGTCGGCGATCAGGTAGGCGAAGTCGAACAGCAGGTCGTCGACCTTGGCTTCCTGCACCAGGACGCCGTTGACCCAGGTGCGCAGGGTCAGGTCGGCGGTGCGGGGGTCCACCAGGACCGGTCCGACGGGGGTGTAGCCGTCGGCGCCCTTGCTGCGCAGGTTGGAGCCCCGGTCGGCGTAGCGCAGGTCGTGGACACCGAAGTCGTTAGCGGCGGTGACGCCCTTGACGTGGTCCAGTGCCTGCGCGCGGCTCACGTTCTTGGCGCGCTTGCCGATCACGACGGCGATCTCGCCCTCGAACGCGGACAGGACAGTGCCCTTGGGTCGGACCAGGTCAGCGCCCGTGTGCGACAGCGACGACGGCGGCTTGACGAAGTAGGACGGCTCCTCGGGGAAGCGGCCCCGCTCGGCGGCGCGGCTGCGGTAGTTCAGGTGCACCGCGATGATCTTCGACGGCTGGAGACCCAGCGGGTGCCCGCTCACGCCGGGACCGGGAAGTCGACGATGACCTGGCCGGTGCCGCTGCTCGGGAAGTAGTCGCAGAGCTGCTCACCTCTCCCGCTGTAGTCCTTCCAGCCGAGCAGCCCGAACATCATCGCGGTGTCGGCCATCGCGGCCTCGCCGGTGCAGCGCTCGTTGTAGGTGGGCAGCGTCTCCAGGAACTCCGCGATGCGGCCCTCGCGCCACTGGTCGAGCACGACCCGGTCGGCCTGCTCGTTGAACGGGTTGGAGATCTTGTTCAGGTACTGCGAGGAGATCTCGTTGGTGGGGAACTGGTGCGAGAGCGAGCCGCTGGCCAGGAAGGCGACCTTGCGGTCGGAGCGCTTGATGGCGCGCAGCATGGCCTCGCCGACCCGGCGGTTCTCGTCGATGGTGGAGTAGATGTTGCAGCCGATCGGTAGCACCTTGAGCGGCTCGGCGCCGCCGGTGTTCTCCGGCCGGTTCATGAAGTGCATCGGCACCAGGGTCGCGTACTCCAGGCCCAGGTCCTTGACGTCGTGGACCATCGCTTTTTGTCCACCGGCGTTGATCTCCTCGCCGATGAGCGCGGCCAGGTCGGCGGCACCGTCGTAGTCGTACTCCAGGTCCGCGATGAAGTGCGGCAGCTCGTGCGAGGCGTAGCTGCCGGAGTGCCTGGACTTCCCGTTGACGTGGAAGCTCATGCTGTTCATCCAGTGCGAGTCGGCGACCAGGAAGGTGTCGGCGCCACGCTCGCGGGCCCGTCTGCCCACCTCCGCCAGGCCCTCCTCGGCGGGCTTGCGGATGCCGTGGTTCTTGCCGGGCTGGATGGACAGCCAGATCGACGGAACGTGCGTGATCTTGGCTGCCAGGACCAGCTCACCCATGGTGACCTCCTCGATCGGACTTCGTCGTCGAAATCATGTAGCCGATCGCCTATGATTCCGACTCCGGCGGCGGCGCGTGCCACCGATGGGAACAGGTCTACCCACTTCCGGCGTTGTGCGGTTGGCAAGGGGTGCACAGCGGTTGTCCACCAGCGCATCGCGGCAGGCCCGTGTTGCGGGTCGGACTCGGTGCGCGACGGCCCCTTGACGGGACCGGGGCGCGGGGCAGAGTGTTCCCAGTCACGCAGTGTCACTTGCGGCAAGGAGGTACAGGCGTTGACGTACTCGGTGACGACGGCGGGCGCGCCAGCGGCGCAGCAGTTCGACCTGTGGGAGTCCGCGGTGTCGCAGACGTTCGTCCCGCTGGAGGCGGCGCCCGGTGAGCGCGCGGCCTTCCGGGGGCGGCTGCGCGGGCAGAACCTGGGCAGCGTCGCCGTCTACGAGGCCACCGCCGACGCCCACACCGTCCGCCGCACCCAGCGCGCCATCGCCAGGGCGAACCCGGAGATGTACAAGCTGGGCCTGCAGCTGCACGGCACCGCCCGGTTGTCGCAGGACGGCCGCCAGGCGGCGCTGGACCCGGGCGACTTCGCCATCTACGACACGACCCGGCCCTACACCCTGGCCTTCGACGACGTGTCGTCCACTTTGGTCTTGATGTTCCCGCGCGACATGCTGTGCCTGCCGTCGGGCCACGTGGAGCAGCTGACCGCCACCCGCTTCTCCGGCGTGTCCGGCGTGTCCGGCATCGTGTCGTCGATCCTGGTGCAACTGGCCAGGAACCTCGACGACCCGCAGGTCTACGGCAGCGTCCGCCTGGCCCGCAACGTCGTCGACCTCCTCGGCACAGCCCTGGCCGACCGCGTCGACTACTCCAACGTCCCCGCCGAGTCCACCCGCGGCGCGCTGCTGGTCAAAATCAAGTCCTATGTGGAGACCCACCTCAACGACCCGGCCCTGTCCCCCACCGAGATCGCCGCAGCCCACCACATCTCCACCCGCTACCTCCACAAACTCTTCAGCGACGCGGGCGTGACCGTCTCCGGCTGGATCCGCCAACGCCGCCTCGAGCGCTGCGGCCAAGACCTCGCCGACCCCGCCAAGCAACAACTGGCCATCGGCACCATCGGCGCCCGCTGGGGCCTAGTAGACGCCTCCTACCTCAGCCGCGCCTTCAAAACCGAATACGGCCTCTCCCCCAGCGAATACCGCCAACGCAGCGCCACCCACCGCGCCGACTAGCACCCAAGGAGCCCGCCCGCACTTCTCGCAGGCACTTGAGCGTGCGCCTCAGCGACTGCAACGCGGTCACCGGCACTGGCCTTCCAACCTCTCTGCGGACAAATCTGCCCGCCGTGGCGACCCCTCAGTTTCGGTGCGGGAGTTGCCTCCTTCGGCATTGCCCCGATGTCAACCTTGCTAGGATCGTCGGAGGAGCACATCGGGGGAGCACGGGTGGAACCAGCTGATGGCATCGGGGCAGCAGTGGGTGAGTTCGCCGCCCTAGCACTGCGTGGCGGCTTCGCTGTCAACGAGCGTGGCGGTGAGGCCCTACTGACTGCAATCCGCAACCTCATCGAGTGGATCGATGAGCAGCAAACTCAGCTCGCCTTCCTGAACCAGGTGGCCAAGCTGGGCAGCTCCAACAACGCGGAGGCGATGAAGCCGTTCCTCCAGCAGGTCGCCAACGATGAACAAGGCTTCATCACGCAACTACTCCGTCTACGCGAGTCCTTGGCCAGCGCGGAGACCGGTGTGCGTCAGGCCATGGCAAACTATCAACAGGCTGACCACCAAGCAGCGGGCACACTCTCTTGAAGGGGCACCAGACCGTGCGGCGTTCGCTCTTGTTTGGTTCTGCGGTGGTGTTGGTCTTGCTCTCCGCGTGCACGACGCAGACCACGGGTACTCCGGCGCCTGCTGAGTCTGGGGCCAGCACGTCGACCCGGCCGCCGAGGACCAGTTCTGGGCCGGAGAACGCGGTGAAGCCCTGTGAACTGCTGCCGGACTCGACCCATCAGGCCCTGGGGATCACTGGTCAGCCCAAGCCTCGGCAGGTCACCGGTGTCACCTGGTGTGATTGGCGCGTTCGCAAGGACTCCGCAGCGGACAGCTACACCATCAGTGTCGGGTACTACCCCGCGCTGGGTCTCAAGGACCTCCGGACCGCGGGCCCGGCCGCCCCTGTCGACCTGGGCGGACGCACTGCGGTGCAAGGGCTAGGTCCGGACAATATCGGGTGCATCGTCAGCATTGAGCTGACCGCGAGTTCCCGGGTCGACGTCATGGGGATCGGTGGGGATCCCGCGGAGCTCTGCGCGCCTGCGCTGGATGCGGCGAAGGTCGTGGAGCGGGAACTGCCCTAGGGGTCACCGCAGGCGTTTGAGGGCGTTGGTGGCGTAGGTGAGGGTGGGGGCGCAGAGGTCGGCCGCGGGTTTGGGGGATTTGTCGGGGTTGCGGATGAGGGTGAAGCCCTGGGTGGGCGACGTGCCGACGATGATCGCGCAGCCGTCGGTGCCGTCGCGTTTCTCGGCGGCGGTGACGGCGGGCATTCCCTCGATCACGGTCGGTTCGAAGTGTTCGTAGCGGGAGGCGTTGCGGTAGGCGGCTTCCAGCGGTGAGGTGTCGGTGCTGAGCCTGGTCTGGAAGGTCCCGTAGTCCGAACTGGTCGCCTCGTACCAGCACTGGTCCTCGCCGTTGCTGGTGATGTGGTCGCTGACCGGGTAGTCGACCTGGAGGTCGTCGACGGTGATCAGCAGGCACGGCTCACCGGTGTACTCGTCAATGCGCAGCGGGGTGGACACCGCGGGGGCGGCGAGCGTGGACACGACCGGGGCCACGGGCGGTGGCGCCGGTGCCGGGTCGGACGAGCAGGACGTGAGCAGCACGGCACAGGCCGCGAGCAGCGGGAAACGCATGGAAGTCGAACCCTCCCCAGAGTCGATGCCACCGTACCACCGGGCGCGGCGGGTCAATTCCCATGCGCTGATAGGCAATCACTGGGGTGGGGGGTGGGCTGACACTTACCCTCGCGTTCGTCCAGTGGCGGCAAGGAAGGGGAGCCGATGCGCACCGAGGGTCTTTTCATCGACGGGGAGTGGGTGCGCCCAGCGGGGGCGGGGGAGTTCGCCAGCGTCGATCCGGCCAGTGGGGAGCGGATCGCGACCCTGGTGGACGCCGGGGCGGCTGAGGTGGACGCGGCGGTGGCGGCGGCTCGGGCCGCGTTGCCGGTGTGGGGGCGGGTTCCGGCGACCGAGCGGGCGAGGATCCTGTGGCGGATCGCGGACCTGATCGAGGCGAACGGCGAGGAGATCGCGGCGCTGGAGACCGCGGACCAGGGGCAGCCGCTGGGGGTCGCGAAGGCGGTCAGCGTGGCCGGGGCCGTGGAGCACTTCCGCTACTTCGCCGGGTTCGCCACCAAGATCGACGGGGCGGTGCGGCAGGTGTCGTTCCCGGACACCCTGCAGTTCGACAAGCGGGAGCCGGTCGGGGTGTGCGCGCTGATCGCCCCGTGGAACTTCCCGCTGATGATCATGACGTGGAAGCTGGCACCGGCGCTGGCCTGCGGCAACACCGTGGTGCTCAAGCCCGCGGAGCAGACCTCGCTGACCGCCGCCTACCTGACCAGGCTGTGCGCCGAGGCGGGCGTCCCGGCCGGTGTGGTCAACCTGATCACCGGCGGCCCCGCGGCTGGCAAGGCCCTGGTCCGCCACCCCGGCGTCGACAAGGTGTCCTTCACCGGGTCCACCGAGGTCGGCAAGGACATCGTGGCCGCCTCCGCGCACGACCTCAAGCGCGTCACCCTGGAGCTCGGCGGCAAGACCCCGACCGTCATCGCGCGGGACGCCAACATCGACGCCGCCGTCGCGGGCGCGGTCGCGGGCGGTCTGCTCAACAGCGGCCAGGTGTGCGCCGCGTTCGCCCGCCTCTATGTCGACTCGAAGCGCGTGGACGAGTTCGCCACCAAGCTCGGCAAGGCTGTCGACGGTCTCAAGATCGGTCCGGGTAACGCCGCAGACACCCAGCTCGGCCCTCTAGTCACCGCCGAGCACCTGGCCAAGGTGGACTCCTACGTGCGCGGTGGCGTTACCGCTGGCGCTCAGCTTGTCGCTGGTGGCGCGCGCGTCGACGGTGATCTGGCCAAGGGCAACTTCTACCGCCCGACCGTCTTCGCCGGTGTCTCCGACGACATGGCGATCGTGCGCGAGGAGATCTTCGGCCCGGTGCTGACCGTGCTGGACTACGACGACGAGGACCAGCTGCTGCACCGCGTCAACGACTCCCCGTACGGCCTCGCGGCGTCGGTCTGGACCGACGACGTGCGCACCGCCCACCGCCTCGCCGACGGCATCCGCGCGGGCGCCGTGTTCGTCAACATGCCCTGCATCCCCGACGCCGCCGGACCGTGGGGCGGCTTCAAGTCCAGCGGGTGGGGCCGCGAGATGGGTCCCTACGCGATCGAGGCCTACACCGAGATCAAGGGCGTTTGGATGCACTACGGGCAGGCCCAGTGAGCGGCCCCACTCCCGTGCCGACCCCGTACTGGGTCGCGGGCAAGCCCCGCACCTCCGACTCCCCGGTGACCGTGCGCAGCCCGTATGACGCCGCGGTCACCGGGGTCACCAGCAACGCCACCGCCGCCGACATCGAGGAGGCGGTGGCCGCCGCGGCCGCCGTCCGCGACGAGGTCGCCAACCTGCCCGCGCACGTGCGGGCCGACGCGCTCGACCACGTGTCGCGGCGGCTGGCCGAGCGGCTCGACGAGGTGGCGGCGCTGATCACCGCCGAGTCGGGCAAGCCGATCACCTGGGCGCGCACCGAGGTCACCCGCGCGGTGGCCACGTTCCGGTGGGGCGCCGAGGAGGCCCGCCGGTTCTCCGGCAGCGTGCAGCGGCTCGACACCGACCCCGGCTCCGAGGGCCGGGTCGCGCTGGTCCGGCAGGTCCCGCGCGGGCCGGTGCTGGGCATCACCCCGTTCAACTTCCCGGTGAACCTGGTCGCGCACAAGCTGGCCCCGGCCATCGCCGCGGGCTGTCCGGTGCTCATCAAGCCCGCCCCGGCGACGCCGCTCTCGGCGCTGCTGCTCGGTGAGCTGCTGGCCGAGACCGACCTGCCCCCGGGCGCGTGGTCGGTGCTGCCGATGACCAACGAGCAGGTCGCGGCCCTGGTGGGCGACCCGAGGCTGCCGGTCATCTCGTTCACCGGGTCCGACGCGGTCGGCTGGCGGATCAACGACTCGCACCCGCGCAAGCACGTGCTGCTCGAGCTGGGCGGCAACGCGCCGGTCATCGTCGCCCCGGACTGGGCCGACCTCGACGGCGCCGCCGCCAGGATCGCGATGTACGGGACGCACCAGGCGGGCCAGTCGTGCGTGTCGGTGCAGCGGGTCTACGCGCACACCGACGTCTATGACGAGTTCGTGCCCGCGCTGGTCAGGCACGTGCGCGCGCTGCCGACCGGCGACCCGGCGCACCCGGCGACGCACGTCGGCCCGCTGATCAACGCCGACGCCGCCCGCCGGGTGTCGGACTGGGTGGCCGACGCGGTGACCAGGGGCGCGACACTCCTCACCGGCGGCAGGACCAACGGCAACGCCATCGACCCGGTGGTGCTCGCGGACGTTCCCGCGGGCTGCGCGGTGGTCACCGAGGAGGTGTTCGGCCCGGTGATCGTGGTCGAGCGGGTCGCCTCGGTGGACGAGGCCGTCGCGACCGCCAACCGCTCGCGCTACGGCCTGCAGGCCGGGGTGTTCACCCACGACCTGCGGGTCGCCGCGCACGCCACGGCGAAGCTGCAGGTCGGCGGGGTGGTCATCGGCGACGTCCCGACCTACCGGGCCGACCAGATGCCCTACGGCGGGGTCAAGGACTCCGGCGTGGGCCGCGAGGGCGTGCAGTCGGCGATGCTGGACTTCACCGAGCCGAAGGTCATGGTGCTGACCGAGTTCGTCGCGTGATCCCGGTGCCGTGGCGGGGTCACCGGCCCCGCTACGGTGTCGACCATGAGGTCGATCTCCGTGCACGTGCACGGCGCTGACGAGTCCGAGTCCGACGCCCTGACCAGGCAGTTGCGCGCCGAGCTGCTCGAACTCGACGTCGACTCGGTCGACCTCGGCGGCAAGGGCACCCCGCCCGAGCACAGCAAGGGCGTCGACCCGGCGACCCTGACCACCCTGGTGGTCGCGGTCAGCTCCTCCCCAGTGCTGGTGGAACTCGCCAGGGCGCTGCGCGACTGGATCACCCGCGCCGCCGACCGCAAGATCACCATCACCGCGGCGGACGGTCGCGCGCTGGAGATCACCGGTGCCCGCGCGCGCGAAGAGCAGCGCCTGATCGAGACTTTCCTGGAGTCCGGGGAGGACACCGCGTCGTAGGGGGTACGGTCTGGCCCCATGGCCAGGCTCGCGCTGCTCGTCGCCAACCGCACGTACGCCGATCCCGGCCTGCGCGCGCTGCGGGCACCCGAGCACGACGCCAGGGAGCTGGCCGCCGTGCTGGCCGACCCCGCCATCGGTGACTTCGCCGTCACGACCGAGCTCGACCTCACCGCGGGCGCGACCTCGGAGGCCGTCGAGGACTTCTTCGCCGACCGCGCGCACGAGGACCTGCTGCTGCTCTACTTCTCCGGCCACGGCATCAAGGACCCGGCCGGGGACCTGCACTTCGCGACCGCCGGGACCAGGTTGGACCGGCTGGGGTCCACGGCGGTGTCGGCGGAGTTCGTCCGCAGGCAGATGGACCGCACCCGGGCGCGGCAGGTCGTGCTGCTGCTGGACTGCTGCTACGCCGGTGCGTTCCACCGGGGCATGGTCGCCAGGGCGGGCGACCAGGTCGGCGTCGAGGAGCGCTTCCGGGGCCGGGGCCGCGCGGTGATCACGGCGTCGAGCGCGATGGAGTACGCCTTCGAGGGCAAGGTCCTGACCGACTCGACCGCCGGTGAGCCCTCGGTGTTCACGGCCGCGCTGGTCGAGGGGTTGCGCAGCGGCGACGCCGACCGCGACCAGGACGGCGTCGTGGGCTTGGACGAGCTCTACGACCACGTCTACGACCGAGTCCGCGCGGCGACACCCCACCAGACCCCGGGCAAATGGGTGTTCGACCTGCGCGGCGACCTCCGGATCGCCCGCCGAGCACGACCGGTGACGGTGCCGTCGGAACTGCCCGAACAGCTCCGCGACGCCATGGGGCACCTGCTGGTCTCGGTGCGCGAGGGCGTGGTCAAGGACCTTGAGCGCCTGTTGACAGCGGGCCACGAGGGCAGGGCTCTAGCTGCTCGCCTCGCCTTGGCCGACCTCGCCGCGGACGACAGCCGCCGGGTGGTCGCCGCGGCGACCGAGGTGCTCAAGGCCCACTCCCCCGCGCCCATACCCACACCAACCCCAACTCCTGTGCCAGCGTCGAGTTCCGGCGAACCACGAGTCGACCAGCAGACAGCGGTGGCGGAGCCGTCGGACGAAGTCGATGAGGAGGTCGAGCAGCCGCACAGGTCCGACTCTGCGGACACACCGGTGATCAGCGGCGACACCACGAGCACTTCGTCGGTCCCGCTGGTCACGGTGCGGCTGGCAAGGCTGTGGAGCGCTGTGGCGCTCGCCGTCGCGGCGGTGGTGGCGTTGGTGGCGGCGGCGCCGACGCAGATGGTGGTGGTCTCCCCGGAGTTGGCGGAGTGGGTGATCGCGACGCCGTTCGCGTTGGTGCTTACGTCTGCGGCGACGTGGCTGTTGGTGGTCGCCCTGATCGCGGTGGTTGTGCGGCCGTGGGAGCGGCGGAACCTCGCGCCCGCGGTCGGGTTGCCCTTGGCGATGGTGGGGCTCGCGTACGCCGCGAAGGTCGCCACGGCGGTGGCCATGGGGAGAGCGAGCCAGTACGCGTCCACCACGCTCTATGTGGTCGGACTGCTGCTCGCCGTGGGGTGTCTCGCCCTCAACGGCTCTGCGTCATCGCGGCTCACCGGTCTCGGGCGAGCGCACGTGGTCGCGGTCGCGGCGTGTGGCGCGTTGGTGGTCGACCTGTTCGTCCCGAACGCCTACAGCAAGGACCCGCAGTGGCTGATCCCGATCGGTGTAGGCGTAGTACTGCTCTTAGGCTTCGCAATCGCTGACATCGCTAGGAGCTACGGCGAAGGTAAGCCAATCGTGGTCGACCTTCTGTTTCCCCTCTTACTGCTAGGCGACCTCGGTTACACAAGCCTGTCACGTCCGTCCACATCGAACACGGCGATGTACATCGCCTTCGTGGTCATCGGGCTAACCACGCAGGTATGCCTAACAGGCCGGGCACTGACGATCGCGCGGATCGGCGTTGTCGCTGCCGTGCTCATCCACATGCCTCCGGTAACGAGCGTCGATATCGCTACCTACGTGAACATCGCGTTCGGGTTAACCGCCATCGGACTCGCCCTGTGGGGTGACGCAGTCGCGTCATCAGACATAGAGGAGCCCGCGCGCTCGATGTAGTCAGCCGAGGAGGTGTGCCGTGCGACATGCGTTGATCGTGGCCAACGACGCTTATCAGGACCCGGGGCTCCGCGAGTTGCGGGCGCCGCAGCACGACGCCGAGCAGTTGGCGGCGGTGTTGGAGGACGCCGACATCGGCGGGTTCGCGGTGCGGACGGTGCGCAACGCGGGGGTGGCGGAGACCGGCGAGGCGATCGAGGAGTTCTTCGCCGACCGCACACCCGACGAGCTGCTGGTCCTGTACTTCTCCGGGCACGGGGTGAAGGACGAGGCCGGGGACCTGTACTTCGCGACCGCCGGGACCAAGTTGAACCGGTTGGCGGCGACGGCCGTGGCCGGGGACTTCGTGCGGCGGTTGATGAACCGGACCAGGGCGCGGCGGGTCGTGCTGCTGCTGGACTGCTGCTACGCGGGCGCGTTCGGGCGTGGTGTGGTCGCGCGGGCGGGGACGGCAGTGGCGCTGGGCGAGCAGTTCGAGGGGCGCGGCCGGGCGGTGATCACGGCGTCGAGCGCGCTCGAGTACGCATTCGAGGGCCAGGAGGTGACGGAATCGGGCGCGGGCGGGCCGTCGGTGTTCACGGCCGCGTTGGTCGAGGGGTTGCGCACCGGGGACGCCGACCGCGACCAGGACGGGTACGTGGGGCTGGACGAGCTCTACGAGTACGTCTACGAGCGGGTCCGGGCGTCCACGTCGAACCAGACGCCGGGCAAGTGGGTGTTCGACCTGCAAGGTGACCTGCACATCGCCCGGCGCGCGCGTCCGGTGACCGTGCCGTCAGAGCTGCCGGTGGACCTGCGCGAGGCCGTCGACCACCCCAACCGGTTGGTGCGGCTGGGCGCGATCGAAGAACTGGCGGGCATGGTCACCGGCGGGCACGAGGGGCTGGCCCTCGCCGCGCGACTAGCACTGGAGGACCTCGCCGAGGACGACAGCCGAGCGGTGTCAGAAGCAGCCGCCACCGCCCTGGCCACGAAACCGGCACCCCGGCCCGCTGCTCCGACAACCACGCCACGACCCGCTCGTTCGGGGCCGACCCTGAGCGACCCCGCGCTGCGGTGGCGGGTCCTTGGCGGCGTGCTGGCGGGTGCGGCGGCGATCACCCTGGCCGTGCTCACCGGTGATCGGGGCTGGGCGGAGGCGCGTGCGGACATCGACACCTGGATGTGGCAGTTGGCCGCGATCGGCGCGGTCATGCCGGTGGTGAACTGGGTGCTCGTGGCGGCGATGGTGGGGCTGGTCGTCGCACGCGAACGGTGGCGGGGAATCGCCATCGGCGTCGGTTTCGGCGCGATCGCGATGAGCGCGGCGTACGCGACCGCCCTCGCGGAGTCCGTCGCGCGCGGGAACTGGCCGATTCGGGTGTACGGCCTCGGGTTGCTCGCCGCGTTCGCCGCGGTCTTGGTGCACAACGGGGTGCGGCGCGGGAACGGGACGTGGGAGGCCGTCGCCGGTACGGCCTGGGCCGTCGTGGCGACGGTCGGGGTGCTGTTCCCCGGCTACCGGGACGACTCGCACGTGGCGGCGTTGCTCGCGCTCGGCGTGCTGCTGGTGGTCACCGTGATCACCGTGACGACCAGGGTGCGGACCGGCGCCCCCCTGGCCAGGGACGTCACCTTCCAGGTCATCGCCGTCGCCGTCGCCGGTTACGCGGTGATCGGCTGGCACAGCTACACGCCGTTCTGGACGACGGCCGCGCTGTCGCTGGTGACGCTGCCGATCCTCACCGACCGCCAGACGTCGGTCCCGGCCCGGCTGGGCTTGGTGGCGACGATCCTGCTGCTCGAGCCGCGCGAAACCCTCCTGACCGACCCGATGACCCTCGCCGTGGTCGTCGGCGCCGTGGTGGCGGTGTGGCCGGACCGGGCCCTCAGCCCACCCCGACGTTGATCACCGGGCGGGCGGCCGGGTCGAGCCAGGCGAGGACGGCGTCGAGCGCGGGCGCGGGGACGCTCACGCACCCCGCGGTCGGCCGACCCGTGCTGACGTGCAGGAAGAACGCCGACCCGGCCCCGCGCACCACCGGCGCCCGGTTGTAGTCCATGACCACCGCCCGGTCGTAGGCGTACCCGACCTTGCCCAGGTTCTCGCCCGCGCCCTCGTTGAACGGGCAACTCCCCGGCGCGCACCGGTATGGCTTGTTGTAGTGCGCGGACCCGACGTCGGACACCCACCAGTCCCAGGTGTCCACCTGCTTGTACGGCACCCGCGTCCCGTTGCCCGGCCTGTGCCCGAACGCCTCCGTCAACCCCCAAACCCCCACCGGCGTCTTGGTGCTCCCCTCACTCGCCTGCCCGACCCCCGCCTTCCCCACGAACGCGCTCACCGGCCCCACCTCGGCGACCCACCCGGTCGCCGTCCGCCGCCACCCGGTCAACGTCCCCGTGGTCGCCCCCGGCGCCCCCACCACCACCGTGACCACCTGACCCGCCGACCCGCCATAGGCCAACGGCAACCCTCGCGCCTGAGCCGCCGCCATCCCCGGCGTCACCAGCAGCAGAAGTCCCGCAAGCAGCACCCGCATCCCACGCCACCCCTCGGTCGCCCGACCCGACCGATCCACTATGGACCGAACAGGCCGAACCCGCCGCCCGGGAAACGGCGCACCACGGCGTGATGATGGGACATGAGGTACACGACCAGCACGGCGATGACCGCCGATACCGGTCCCACGGCAAGCAGGAACCACGCCATCCTCCCCAGAGCCGTTCCTGTCGCGTGAGCCGTGCCGCGATGGCGGACTCGAGCTTCTCGACCGCGAAGTACGGCGCGAGCTGCTCACGCACGTAGCCGCGGGTCTGGAGCTGTCCGGGGATGCGCAACCGTCCGCTGGCGGAGAAGTAGTCGTTGCAACGGAAAGCACTGCGTCGAATTGTGTTCGACGGGAATCCGGGACATTTCCGCGCCATCGCTGGCTCGGCTTGTCGCCTTCTCGCGGGCGGTGCCGGGAATCCACGTCGACTGAACGCGGGTCAGGGCCAGCGGGGTTCGGAGCCGCGGGTGAGGCGGTGGAGGTCGCCGACGCCGTTGGGGGTCGGGGTGGGGCGGATGATGCCCGCGCGGGCGGCGACACCGGCGGCCTCGCCGCGCGACTGGCAGTCGAGCTTGCCCAGGAGGCGTTCGACGTAGGTCTCGACGGTGCGGCGGCTGACGACGAGGCCCTCGGCGATGGCCTGGTTGCTCAGGCCCGCGACGATGCCGGTGGCCACGTCGATCTCGCGGGCGGTCAGGCCCATGGCGTTGGCGTACGGGGCGGTGGCGAGGATGACGCCGGTGCGCGGGCCCTCGGTGACGCGCAGCAGGCGGACCCGGTACCAGCCGTCCGGGCCCGGCCAGAGGAACGCGACGGTGCCGACGCCCAGTTCGCCGAAGGCCGCGCCGAGGGCCTGGACCTTGGGGTCGTCGGCGAGCGGCGAGGGCTGGCGGTCGGCGAGCGGGAGCGGGGTGCCGCCGGGGACGATGCGGCTGGCGGTCCACTCGGGGCCGAACCAGGCCTCGAAGCGCGGGGAGCGCAGCGGGTCGACCCGGCGGGCGAAGGTGGTTTCCAACTCGGTGACGAACGAGCGGGTGCGCTCGCCGAAGGACCCCTGGACCGAGGCGTTGATGTGCAGGATGCCGACGACGCGCTGCCTGCCCAGGCGCAGCGCGGCCGACAGCCCGTCCTCGAGCCCGGCCGGGCGCAGGTTCTCCTGGTAGTGCGGCGAGTCGCGGAAGTTGTGCGGCGCGTCGTCCATGAGCAGCGGGACGGCGGAGTCGAACAGCTGCCCGCCCCAGCGGGTGCGCGGCAGCTCGTGGGCGAGGTCCTGGGAGATGGTCCGCGAGTACCCGCGCTCGGCGAGGATCACGAACCCGCGCGCCACCGGGTCCCACCCGGTGACCTGGGCGGCGCACACGTCGGGGACGGCACCGGTGATCGCGTCGAACACCTCGTCCCACTCGACGTCGGCCCCACTCCCGAGCGCGGCGCCGATCCGCACCGCCGACGCCACCATCGTGGGGTCCATCTCGCCGCCCTCCGCCGCAACGCCAGTTACAGAAATTTACGGGCTTTGGGCCGAACGGGGCAATACCACAACACCGAGTGACCCGCCGATCGACACAAAGTGCACCCAACCGTCTCCCAGGGTGACGGCATCACCACGTCTCGTGACACGCTGCCCCGACCCCCGGCCAGGCGAAACTCCACACGGCCGGGTGACAGAAGTTATCCACATCTGGATATTCGCGGGGGCACTTTCAAGATCCACTGTCGGGGGGTCCCGGTAGACTGGCCCAGGGACGCCCCCCGGAGAGGGTGGGGGCCGGGCAGGGGTGGGACCGCGCGCGCGGAGCGGTTCGGCGGGGGCTAGAGGCCAGGTCGAGGGCTAGCCGGCGGGGCTGGAGTTAGACCTGGTCAAACTCGGCGTGTCGCTAGGTGAATGATCGGCGTGTCGCTAGGTGAATGAACGGCCCGCCGCTGGCTCCGCACCGCCCGCCTGTGGGCCCGGCCCGAAGGACCGGAAGTCCGTCAGAGAGACTGGGGGCCAGTGCCCGCCCTCTCGATCTGGAGCCTTTGATGCCGCAAGGAACCGTCCGTTGGTTCGACGCCGAACGGGGTTTCGGCTTCCTCGCACCCGAGGACGGCTCGCCGGACGTGTTCGTGCACGCCTCCGAGATCGTCGAGGACGGCGGTCCGAAAGTGCTCCGCGAGGGTCAGGCCGTCGCGTTCGAGGTCGGCGAGAACGACCGCGGGCCCCAGGCGCTGCGCGTTCGCGTCACCGCCGACGCGGCCACCGGCAGCGCCGTGGGCCTGCTCGGCACCGTCAACTGGTACGAGCCGGGCAAGGGGTACGGCTTCGCGTCGCCGGACGGCGGCGGCGCTGACGTCTTCGTGCACAGCTCCGCCATCGTGACCGGGGGCGTGGTCACCGAGGGGCAGCGGGTGGCCTTCCTGGTCGTCGAGGGCGAGCGCGGCCCGCAGGCCGGGCACGTGGTCCCGCTGGGAGCAGGGGCAGGCTTACCCGCCGCGGCTGGTATCGGGGACGGCGCCGACGGCACGGTGGCCTGGTACGACGAGGACAAGGGCTTCGGCTTCATCAACCCCGACTCCGGCGCCGGGGACGTCTTCGTCCACGCCCGGGCCCTGGCCGAGGGGCTGACGTGGCTCGCGGAGGGCGACCGCGTCGCCTACGAGGTGGCTAGTGGGGACAAGGGCCCGCAGGCCCGCGACGTGCACCTGGTCCGGGGCGCCGAGCCCCAGACGGCGCCGCAGCGGTCGGCACCTGCCGCGGCCGCGGGGCCTGCCGCGCGGGACGTGCCCGCACGAGGCGGCGAGGGCGTCGTCGCGCGCTACGACGGCGACCGCGGCTTCGGCTTCATCACCCCGGACGCGGGCGGCGACGATCTCTTCGCCCACGTGTCGGTGATCATGGGGTCGGAGCCGCTGCAGAAGGGTGACCGGGTCCGGTACGCGGTGCGCCAGAGCGATCGGGGCCCGCAGGCCGACCGCGTCGAACGCCTCTGAACGACACAGAGCTACCGGTGTATCCCCGGAGGCGGGCTAGTGGCTGGGGCGGATGCGGGGGATCTCCAGGGTCAGGCCCTCGGTGAAGGATTTGCGGAGGGTGGTGATGGCGCGCTGGTGGGCGACCGGGCCGATGGTGAGGCGGTCGGCCAGGAGGGCGAAGAAGCCGTGGATCTGGCCGTGGTAGCGGACGAGTTCGGTGGGGACGCCCGCGTCCATGAGGCGGTGGGCGTATTCCTCGCCCTCGTCACGCAGGGGGTCGTACTCGGCGGTCATCACGAGGGCGGGTGGCAAGCCGGACAGGTCAGCGGCGGCCAGTGGGGACAGGTACGGGTCCGTCAGGTCAGTCCGGTCGCGCGGGTACTGCTCGAAGAACCACTCCATTGACGCGCGGGTCAAGAAGTGATCAGTCGCGTAGTCAACGTAGGAGGGCCGGTCGTCCGAAGGCGGGGCGATCACCGGTGACGCTAAGACCTGCAGTAGCGGCAGCCGACCACCCCGGTCGCGAGTCATAAGACAGGCGACAGCGGCCAGGTTGCCCCCCGTGCTCTCCCCCGCCACCGCGATCCGCAGCGTGTCGATGCCTAGTTCCGCGCCCTTCTCCGTGACCCACGCGAGTGCGGCGTAAGCGTCGTCAGCGGCGGCCGGGAACCGGTCCTCGGGTGCGAGCCGGTACTCGACCGACACGACGACCGTCTCCGCCTCCCGGCACAGGGTGCGGCAGACGGCCTCGTTCTCCTGGAACGAGCCGAGGACCCAGCCGCCGCCGTGGAACCAGACCAGGCCGGGGAACGGGCCCTCGCCGGTGGGTTCGTAGACCCGGACGCGCAGGTCGCCGCCGGGGCCGGGGATGGTGCGCTCGTAGACGCGGCCGACGGGTTCGACGTCGTCGGGGATCTGCCAGCTCTCGGTGAACGCGGCGCGCAGCTCGGCGGGTGACAGGCCTACCGGGATGAGGCCGCCAGCGGCGTCGGTTGCCTCTATGACCGCCTTGGCTTCAGGGTGCAGTGGCATCTAGTGCTCCTTTCCGTACCGGTCGGCGCCGAACGAGCGCAGGACGGCGGCGGTGAGCCGGGAGACGTCGTTGGCGTCACCGCGGTGCGACAGCGCGGCGCACCACCCGATCGAGCCGACGGAGAACACCACGCCGCCCCCCGGTGTGTCCAGGAGCGTCAGGTCGGAGCGGCGGCGGTCGACCGGGTCGGACAGCGGGTGCGGCGTGGTCGGCCCGGTGTCGGCGGACATGTAGGCGTCGCCGAGCAGGGCGCGGCCGAGCAGCCGGGTGTCGGGCGGGCTGCCGAGCAGTTCGTCGTAGGCGTCGGTCTCGAACGAGGCGGCGCCGCCGAGCAGGGCGCCGAACTGGCCGAGCGGGACGTCGCGGTCGATGCCGCGCAGCAGGGCGTCGAGCACGGCGTCACCGGGCTTGGCGACGATCTCGTAGGACCCGCCGGTGGTCAGCCCGGCCGCGGTGGTGCCGATGCCGAACAGCCGGTGCGGGGAGCGGCCGCGTTCGGCCCACAGCCCGCCCGGTTCGCCGGTCGCGGCCAGGTGCAACTCCCCCGGCTCGCTCTCCCACATCCGCACGCCCGAGTACCCGCGGCGCAATTCGGCGACGTGCCGCTTCTCCGGGTGCACGGCGGTGACCCAGTAAGCACCGTTGCCGCCGAGGTAGGCGAGTTTGCCGCCGCCGTGCAGGTGGTCGGTGACGGCGTCGAGCATGGTGCCGGTCCAGTACTCGGGGTGGCTGCCGGTGACGACGGTGCCGTACCCGGCGAGCGCGGCGCCGCCCTCGGCGTCGAGGTCGTGGTCGGTGACCAGGTCGAAGTGGAAGCCCTGGCGGCCCAGCCAGCCGACCAGGTGCAGGTCCTCGCTGTACTGGTGCGGGCCACTGGCGTGCCGGAACACGTGGTCGTCGCGCATCCCGAGCAGGGGCCGCAGCAGGGACGCGGTGGCGGCGCCGCTGCCGTCGCTGTGGCGGTCGTAGAGGCTGTGCAGCCGGTTGCGGCGGGCGAACGGCGCGGCGATCTCGGCCGGGTCCTCCGGCAGGAACGCCATGTGGACGTGTTCGAGCGCGTAGGCGAGGTAGCTCAGGGTCGGCACGAGGAACGCGATGGGCGCGCGGGGCGCGTCGGCCTTGGGTCTGACGAAGAACGGGACACGGTCGACGCCCGCGCTGGTGGTGAGCTCGACGGCGTAGCACCCGCCGGGCAGGTCCTCGGGCAGGTCGATGGCGAGGACCTCGTCCCAGCCAGCGTCTTCCAAGTCGGAGCCGTGGAAGTGGACGGCGCCGTAGCCGGTGTCGGCGAAGCGCCAGTCCAGGACCTCGCCGGTCCAGTCGTGCGCGGTGACTCCGCGCTGCGGTCCGTTGTGGAGGGTGCCGTGCCGCCCGTCGACCAGTTCCAGCAGCCGGTCGCCGCCGATGTCCTGGGCGAGGTCCCACTGGGCGGCGGCGCCGCGGTGCCAGGCGCCGGTGGTGTCGGCGGCGAGCTCGGCGACCTGGGCGGCGTCGAGCGCCCGGTCGAACACGCACGGCGCGCTGATCTTGCCGTCGTAGTTGTCCGCGACGACCCCGTCGACCAGCCGGGCGGCGAACACCAGCGGCGTGTCCGATGTGGACAGGGCGCCGCGCGGCGGGGACACCACCACGGTGGACGCCTTCTCCCTGGCCAGCGGCGCGCCGGGGCGGACCTCGAGCCGGGCGCCGCGCTCGGAGTAGGACCCGGTGAGCAGGTACCAGCGGCGCACCGACAGCGGCGCGGACGCGGTCACCGTGACCGGGCCGTCGTCGGTGTGCGCGGTGAACTCGGGGCGCCCGGTGGCATCGATGCCCAGTTCGGCCACGGAGTCCTGGGTCAGCACCCCGACCCTGGTCTCGCCGAGCAACGTCGGCCACACCCACACCGCGAAGGTCACCCCGCCGTCGCACGCGGGCGGGTTCGGCACCACGCCGTAGGACCCCTGGTCCAGGTGCTGGTGGGCCACGGTGACCCGGTCCGGGAGCCCGGCGGCGACCGGGACCCGGACCGGGGCCGTGCCGTCGTGGTCGACCAGCAGCAGCCGCACGCGCGCCTCCTGCTCGGTGGAGCTGGCGCGCACACCGATCCGCTCACCGGGCCGGGCGGAGATCCGGTCGGTGTAGGCGGTGATCGGCGCGTCGGTGTGGTCGACCGGACGACGAGTCATGTCGGGGTCATCCCTTCGGTCGCTGGCGGGGGATCGGGGAGCCCACGGCGCTACACCGCTTCGGCGATGAGCACGCGCGGCGACGCGGGGACCGGGCGGGTCTCGACCCAGCGCCAGCCGGTGTCGGCGAGCCAGGACCTGACCTCGTCCTCGGGGTAGACGACGGTGCCGTCGATGACGAGGTACTCCCCCGCCAGGACCGGGTCGAGGCGGCGGCCGTCGCTGGGGTCGAGCAGGAAGTCCAGCACCAGCAG
Source organism: Actinokineospora globicatena (assembly GCF_024171945.1). Taxonomy (GTDB): domain Bacteria; phylum Actinomycetota; class Actinomycetes; order Mycobacteriales; family Pseudonocardiaceae; genus Actinokineospora; species Actinokineospora globicatena. Next base: position 628,110 of record NZ_JAMTCR010000006.1, on the reverse strand, counting down.
GGTGGCACCGGCGTCGACGACCGACCGCGCGCGGGTCAGGATGGTCTTGTTCTCCTGCGGGGTGAACCGGTGCAGGACGTGCTCGAGCAGCACCGCGTCGTAGTGCCCCGGCACGTCGGTGGTCAGCGGGTCGGCCTCGTGGAACTCGACGAAGTCGGTGAACCCGGCCGGGGCGCCCGCCTTGGCCATCTGGAGCATCATGTCGGTGCTCACGAAAGCGCCGCGCAGCAACGGGTTCCGCTTGTGCGCCTCGTCGAGGAAGGCGGTCGACAAGCCCGCGAGGTCAAGCAGGTTGCGGTGCGGGGTGAAGTCGTAGACGCCCGCGAGCTGCTGGGCGTGCAGGGAGTTGTAGGTCTGGACGCCGCCCATGAAGGTGCCCATCCGCTCGCCGCCCATGTCGAAGGGCTGGGGTTCGGCGGTGCGCATGGAGTCGGTGTAGCCCAGCCAGTGCGGGTAGCTGAGGGTGTCCCAGAACGCCAGCCACGGCCGCAGGTCCAGGCCCGCACCGCCGGAGAGGTAGGCGGCGGTGGCGTCGGTGTTGCGGTATGCACCATCTACATAGGACACCAGGCCGAGACCCACCATGGCGTCGAGCAAGACGCGGGCGGAGCGCTCCGGCAAGCCTGCCGCGTCGGCTACCTCGGTCGTGGTCGTGGCGCCCGCGCCGAGCGCGGCGAAGACACCGAGCTCGCTGGCGGCGAACAGCTGCTTGGCGGCCATGAACCCCGAGGCGACGGCGGCCAGCGGGGTGGGGTCGACGGGGTCGCTGGTCATCCGGAGATCTCCTCGAAGTCGAGTGCGGGGTCGATGACGGCCTTGACGGCGGTCATCGCGGCCATGGCCTTGATGGCGCCGTCGGCGCCGCTGAGGCCGACCGGGGCGTCGAACATGGCGTCCCAGTCGAAGCGGTCGCGGAAGGCGGTCAGGAAGCGCAGCGAGCGGTCCAGGTCGGACACGTCGCCGTTGAGCGAGCCGATGACCTGGATCTCGCGGCCCATCACCACGTCCATCGGCACCGGCATGGCCTGCGGTCCGGCGAGGCCGACCACCACGTGCTTGCCGCGCTGCCCGCACATCAGCACGCCCTCGCGGTTGGCCGAGGGCGATCCGGCGAAGTCGAACACGAGTTCCGCGCCGCGCGCCTCGGTCAGCTCCTCCACCAGCGCGACCCGTTCGTCGGGGTCGGAGACCTCGTCGATGGAGATGGTGACGTCGGCGCCGTACTCGCGGGCGATGGCCAGCCGGTTGGCAGGTCCGCCGATGGTGATCACCCGGCCCGCGCCGGTCGCCCTGGCCAGCGCGGTGCCGACCAGGCCGAGCGGCCCGGCGCCCTGGATGACCACTGTGGACTCGGGGCGGACGCCACCGGCGTTGGCGAAGGCGCGCAGCACGGTCTTGACCGCGCACCCGGCCGAGGCGGCCCAGGTGTCGGGCATGGCGTCGGGCACGACGAGCCGGTGCGCGCCGGGCGGCAGGTAGGTGAACTGGGTGAGGCCGCCGATGACGAACGGCCACTTGTCGGCGCGCTGCCGGAAGCCGTAGCCGCGGTCGGCGCACAGGACCGGTTCGCGCAGGACCGTGCAGCCGTAGCAGCTCCCGCACACCGATTCCGACCAGACCAGCCGGGTGCCGTGGGTGATCGGGCGGCCGAGGGCGTCGCGGTCGGCGTGCTGGCCGAGGGCGACGACCTCGCCGACCATCTCGTGCCCGAGGACCTGCGGCAGCCCGACGAAGGGCAGCACGCCCTGCCACAGGTGCGCGTCGGTGCCGCACAGGGTCGTGCGGGTCACCCGGACCAGCGCGGAGCCGGGCGGGAGGTCGGCGGGCAGCGGCACCTGCTCGATCTCCAGCGGCGCGTTGAACTCGCGCAGCACCGCGGCCATGGTCACACGTGGCCTCATGCGGACTCCTCGGGATCACGGGGTGAGACTCAGTCCCCAGTGGACTCTTGGCTGGGCGGGGACGATGCCGGGCGGGGACGAGGGGGCGGGGGGCGGGAGGGAGTGACACCGAGTTATGCGGGCTCGTCCCAGCGGTCGCCTCGGCGGGTCCAGACGAGGACCACCAGGATCACCACGAACGGCAGCACGCCGCGGAACTGCTGGACGGCCTGCCAGGTGCTGGCCAGGCCCTGCAGGACGCCGAGGGCGAGGCCGCCGAGCAGGGTGATCGGGAAGCTGCGGAACGCGCCGATGAGCACGGCGGCCAGTGCCGGGGTGATCAGCGCGGCCTGTGAGCCGAAGTCGCTGGCCAGCTGCGGGGCGATGATCATGATGGCCAGCGCGCTGGCGGCGCCCGCGATGCCCCAGACGATCATCGACAGCCGGGGTACCCGGATGCCGATGAGCTCGGCGGTGGTGGGCCGCTCGGCCTGGGCGCGCAGCAGCAGGCCGACGCGGGTCCGCTTGAGCAGCACGGCGGGCGCGGCGGCGAAGAGCACCGCGAGGACCATGGTGACGATGGCGGTCCAGGTGACCACCACGCCGCCCAGGGTGAGCGCGGGGGCGTCGAACGGGCTGGGGAAGCGGTGCGGGTGCTGCGCCCCGAACAGGCGCAGCCCCACCGCGACGAGCCCGGTGTAGATGGCGATGGTGACCGCGGCCTTGACGCCCTCGCCAGACTCGGAGAACCAGCGCACCATGATGGCCCCGAGGCCGCAGTGCAGCAGCGCGCCGACGGCCATGCCCGCGGGCACCGCGAGGACCAGCGGCAGGCCGCCCTCGTAGAGCACCACCATGGCGAAGGCACCGAACGCGCCGACGGCGGCCTGGGCGAAGTTCACCACCGACACCAGGCGGTAGGTCAGCAGCGTGGACAGGCCCATCAGGGCGTAGGCCCCGCCGGTGACCAGTCCCGCGATGGCCGCGGACAGTTGGAGCACGACAGCCTCCGGGTCAGGAGATCAAGAGTTGGGAGGGCGGGTCAGGAGGAGGTCGGGACGGTGATGAAGTCGCCGAGCGGGACCCACTTGCCGTCCTTGAGCTCGACCATCTTCGAGGCCTGGTTGGGAGCGTGGCGGTCGCCGGGGCCGAAGGTGAACGGGGTGCCGACCATCGGGTTGCTGATGGGCCGCATGGTGCGCAGCGCCTCGTTGACCGACTCGCGGGTGATGTCGCCCTTGATGGACTTGAGCACGTCGACGAGGAACACCGCGGCGAGGTAGCCGCCCTGCGAGAAGGCGGTCGCCGGGGCACCGGCGCGGGTGACGGCGTCCTTCCAGCCCTTGTTGGCGTCGCTGTCGGCGGTGAACGGCTCGAACTCGCTGCCCGCGTAGACCTTGAGGCCGAGGTCGCCGACGGCCTTGGCGACGCTCTCGGTGTAGGCGGGGGCCATCAGCAGGAAGTCGACGTCGGTCATGCCCTGGGTCTGGGCGGCCTTGAGGAACGGCACGACCAGCTGCTCGCCGGGGTTGAACAGGATGGCGTCGCAGCCCGCCTGCTTGGCGCGCAGCAGGTACGGGGTGAGGTCGCCGCTCTGCTGCACGGTGGTGTCGCTGACCGCGAGCTTCTTGCCGCTGATCTTCTCCCACTGGGCGAGGGCGTTGTTGACCGCTTCCTCGGAGCCGGGCAGCACGACGGTGAAGTTGCAGATCTTGTCGTTCTTGAGCGTCTGCGAGGCGAAGAGCAGTTCGGCGGTGATGAGGGTGAACGGGCCGACGTTGACCGGGGCGATGGTGGGGCTCTGGAAGCACTTGGCGCTGGCGCCGACGGCCATGATGGAGCTGATCTTCTGCTGCCGGTAGAAGGCGTCGTTGACGTCGCAGTCGGTGAAGCTGCCGGAGGCGGCCATGGCGACCACGTCGTCGTCGGCGAGTTCGCGGGCGACCTGGGCGGTGCGCTGCGGGTTGCCCGCGTCGTCCTTGACGATGAAGTCGATCTTCTTGCCGTTGATGCCGCCCGCGTCGTTGACGTCGTCGAAGACGCGCTTGGCGGTCTTGACGACCTCCTCGGTGATGAAGTTGCCGGTGAGGCCCGCGATGGCGCCGATCTTGATCGTGCCGTCGTCGCTGGAGCCGCAGCCCGCCACCACGGAGGTGGCGATGACCGCGGCGCCGACTATGCCGCCGACCTTGACTAACGCTGTGCGCATGTTCTGACTCCTGGGACACAGAGGGGGACTTGCCGGGTGCTGCGGGTGGTGCTCGTGTCGTCGGGGATGCGTCTTGGTGCTGACGGGGCGTCGTGCGGCTAGTGGGTCGAGTCGCCGAGGTAGGCGGCGATGACCGTGGGGTCGTTGAGGACCTGGGCGGGCGGGCCCGCGGCGATGACGCGGCCGAAGTCGAGCACGACGACCTGGTCGCAGGTGGCCCTGACCAGCTCGATGTCGTGTTCGACGAGCAGCAGCGAGGTGTCGAAGCGCTCGGGGATCTCGGAGAGGCGCTCGACCAGCAGCCGGGTCTCGTCGCTGGAGTGGCCCGCGGCGGGTTCGTCGAGGAGCAGGACCGGGGGGCGGCCGACGGCGAGGCCCGCGACCTCCAGCAGCCGCCGGGTGGCGACGTCGACGGCTTCCATCGGGGTGTCGGCCGGGGGGCAGGCGAAGAGCGCGAGCTGCTCGTCGATCTCCTTGGCGGTGAGCGTCTTGCCCGCCGCGACCTGCAGGAACATGCCCACGGAGATGGAGGTGGGCACGCGCAGTTGCTGGAAGGAGCGCCGCACGCCCGCCCTGGCCCGGTGGTGGGCGGCGAGGGCGTCGATGGGCTTGCCGCCGAGCAGGACCTGGCCGGTGTAGCGGTTGGTGAAGCCGGTGACGGTGTTGATGAGCGTCGACTTGCCCGCGCCGTTGGGGCCGACGAGGCCGACGATCTGGCCGCGCGGCAGCACCAGGCTGACGTCGTCGACGGCGACGAGGTTGCCGAAGGCCACCCGCAGGTTCTTGACCTCCAGGGCGGGTGCGCCCGCCCGGGTGACGCGGATGGGGCGCTTGCGCGGGAACACCGACACCGGGGGTGGTTCGAGCGGGGTCACCGGGTTCTTGGCGAGCCGCTTGCGGCGGCGCTGCACGCGCAGCAGGTCGGTCTGGCTCTGGCCCATGCGCAGCACCTGGATGGCTCCGAGGCCGAACAGCAGCGACGCGAGGTCCTGCGGGATGCCGATCTGGTCCATCAGCACCGGGACGAAGGCGCCCATCAGGCCGCCCGCGATGGCGCCCTCGGCGTTGTTGGTGCCGACGAACAGGGCGATGGCGAACAGCGCGACCGAGGCGAAGGAGGAGAAGTTGCCCGCGGTGACCACGCCGAGCTGCCCGGCCATCAGGCCGCCGCCGATGCCCGCGACGAAGGCGCTGAGGGCGAACGCGGCGAGCTTGCCCTGGGTGACGCTGATGCCGTGGGCGGCGGCGGCGCGCTCGGAGTGGCGGATCTCGACCAGGGCGCCGCCGAGGCGGGAGCGGTCGAGGAAGTGGAGGCCGACGAAGATGAGGGCGGCGACGGTGGCGGCGAAGACGAAGTAGGCCTGGTCGGTGTCGAACAGCTCGGGGCGCTCGACGAAGTCGGAGCTGCTCTGGCCGGGGAAGTTGAGGCCGCCGAAGACGACGTCGAGGGCGATGGCGAAGGCGAAGGTGCCGACGGCGAGGTTGACCCCGCGCAGCCGCAGCGCCGGGAGGCCGATGAGCAGGCCCGCGACGACGGCGGCGAGGCCGCCGAGCAGCAGCCACACGTACAGCCCGCCGGGGACGTCGTTGACGTTGGCCCAGCCCACGGTCCAGGCGCCGATGGCGGCGAAGGAGAGCTGACACAGGGAGATGACGCCCGCCCGGCCGGTGATCAGGCCGTAGCTCTGCATGAACACGACGGAGACCGCGGCGCTGGTCAGGTTGAACAGCGTGGAGGTGTCCGAGACGGCGGAGAGCACGACGACCACCACGGCGGCGACGGCCAGGGCCAGCGGCAGCGGCTTGCCCAGGGGCCCGGCGGCGGCCAGGAACCCGCCCTTGGGCCGGGTGTTGCGCACAGTGTCCACTTCGTGGGGCTCCAGTCGCCGGTGGGTGGTCTGGTGGTCGGGGGCCGTCAGACCCGGGTGTCACCGAGGTAGAGGGCGCGCAGCAGCGACTCGTCGCGCAGCAGGGCCTTGCCGTCACCGGCGTAGACCATCTCGCCCCTGGCCATGACGTAGGCGCGGTCGGCGATGCCCAGTGCGAGGGTGGCGAACTGCTCGACCAGCAGCACCCCGACGCCGCTGTCGGCGAGCAGGCGGACCGCGCGGGCCAGCCGCTCCACCACGATCGGCGCCAGGCCCAGCGACATCTCGTCGATCATCAGGACCTTTGGCCTGCCCAGCAGCGCGCGGCCGACCACCAGCATCTGCTGCTCGCCGCCGGAGAGCAGCCCGGCCGGGGCGGAGATCTGCTTGCGCAGCTCGGGGAACAGCTCGAGCACCTCGTCGACGGCGACGCCCGGCCCGCACGCGGCCCGCAGGTTGTCCTCAGTGGACATGTCGCGGAACACGGTGCGGTTCTGCTCGACGTGAGCGAGCCCGGCGCGCGCCCTGCGCCAGGCCCGCAGCTTCTCGATCCGCACACCCTCCAGGGTGATCTGGCCGCCCGTGGTCGGGATGGCCCCGGAGACCCCTTCGAGCAGGGTGGTCTTGCCCGCGCCGTTGACCCCGAGCAGCACGGTGACCGCGCCCCTGGCGACCGCGACCGTCGCGCCGCGCACGATCGGCAGGCCCGATCGCTCGACCGAGACGTCCGCGATGGACAGAACACTCACGGGGAAGCACCATCCTTGGGAAACGGGGGGTGGCGGTGTGGCGAACAGCCTGCGCCTGTGGGGTGGGCCACTGTGTCCGTAGAAATACCGAAATGCGGTGGGACCAGTGGACAACCGCGCCGCCACGGGGCCGAAACGGGCGTGACCCGCCCGGGAAAGTCCAGGGCGGGTCACGTTCTGGTCGCGATTCCGCCACAGTGGGTGGAGTCAACAACCGTATACGCAAGTTGCAGATCGGGCGTGGCGTTCCTCAGTGTCCGCAGTGGCACTGCCCGGGTGGGCAGTGCGAGCAGGACTTGGCGCCGTCGGGCAGGTCGAGCGCGGGGTTGCGGTCGCGGAAACCGTGCGGGCGCAGGGTGAACCCGCTGTAGTCGACCGGCATCACCGGCCAGTCCTCGGGCCTGGGCACGTGGGTGGGGCCGAACACGTGCCAGAGGACAAGGTCCTGGTTCTCCAGGTCGCGGTCGGCTTTGGTCCACGTCGGTAGACCTGACTGACCCGGGTGCTGGTTGGGGTAGTCGCCTGCGGGGTAGTTCTCCGCCTCGTCATGCTGGGTGACCCACAGGTGCTTGGTGGCGAAGGCGGCCCGCGCGGCCACGGTGGAGTCGGGTTGAGCGAGCAGGGTGGGGCCGGTGTGCGGCATGAGCTGGTAGGCGCGGGGCTTGCCGAGCCGGTTGGTGTTGTCGTCGTTGCGGATGACCCAGGTGCGGGCCTTGGTGGCGTCGGCGACCCGCTGCGCGCCGGACTCGCTGGCCAGGGTGGTGGTGGTCGTGGTGAAGGCGTTGCCGTAGGGGTTGTCGGGGCCGGTGGGGATGCCCACGACGTCGACCTCGTCGACGGTGTTGCGCTCGCCCGCGACCTCCATGTCCAGCCGGGCGCAGAACAGGTGCTGGTGCACCGGCGCCATCAGGCCGGGCGCGATCTCGGCGGCGTACGGGGAGGTGGTGCCGGGTTCGGCGGAGCCGCAGAACACGATGCCGGTGGCCTTGGCCTCGAGCTGGATGGTGCCGTCGAGGTAGAAGTACCAGAAGAAGCCGTAGTCGTAGTTGCCGATGGTGGCGAAGAACGACACGACGAGCCTGCGGGAGCGGCGGACCTCGGTGGCGCCGGTGAGGATGTTGGTGTGCTTCCAGAGGATCCCGTAGTCCTCCTCGTGCATGCAGATGGCCTGCGGGATGGTGACGGCGTTGGCGTGGTCGTCGGCGACGACGGCGTCGAAGTAGTGGATGACGCCGAGGCAGTCGCAGCCCAGCTTGAGGCTGTTGGCGTTCTTGCCCAGCAGGTACTCGCCCGCGTCGAAGTAGGAGATCCAGTAGCGCCAGGGGGCGGGGTCGCCGTAGGGGACGACCATCTCGGCCATGGACACCCGGTGCGCCACGGAGTCGCCGTCGAACTCGATGCGGTGCAGGGTGAGGCCCTCGCGGGCGTTGAAGCCGACGCGGAACCGCCAGCCCTCCCAGGTGACCTCGTTGCCGTCGACGGTGTAGCTGACGCCCTCGGGCTGGGTGATCTCGATGGGCTTGAGGGTGGTGCGCGCGGGCCCGACGTGCGCGGCGTCGAAGTTCCCGTGCTCAGCGGGCACGGGGACGTTCCCGCTGTCGTCGACGGAGATGACCTCGCCGGTGATCAGGTCCACCTTGGCGAGCAGGCCCTCGACGGGGTGCGCCCAGGGGCTGTCCTCCTCGAAGTCGCGCAGGAAGGTCAACGCCCGGAGAACCCGGCGCCCCTTCTCCTCGGGGTAGTCGAAGAACCCGGGCGAGAGCGGCGCGACGAACGCCAGCGAGAAGTCCTCGATCCCCCGGCGCCGCAGCGCGGCCTGCCACCGCTCGTCCGCGCGCACCAGGTCGGCGCTGCGGTCGTACTCCTCGAACAGCACCGCGGGCTGCCCCTCGCCCGCGGCCAGGTCCCGCCAGCTCAGCAGCTCACCCACGACGAGGTCGACCACCGCCTCACTGGCCACCCCGGTGGCGACGTCGAGCACGACGGCCTGCGCCCGCCTGCTGAACACCGCCCCCTCCCGGTACCCCCGGACCTCGGCCTTCGGCGGCTCCACCAACAACACACTGGGAAACCGCGTGGTCTCCCCGACCCGCCCCGCGGCGACCAACACCGCCCGCACCCGAGCGATCTCCTCACCACTCAACGGGTCAAGTGGATGCCGCACCTGAGCTCTCGTCGCAGTCATACCCCCGAGTATGACCCGCGCACCGCCCCCCAGCCCTAGCCAACCACCGCACACCCCTTGTCCCGCAGAGCACGCCCCCGCTCCGTCCGGTGCGCGCGCCGCTCAGCGCGCCCCGTGACGAAGTCCGCGGGCTGCGCAGTCGCGGTTCGAGGACAAGACCCTCACCCAGGGGCGACATCAGCCCAAGGGGGTGGACCACCTGAGTACTGTCGCACCAGGACAGACCTTCACCGCGACCTCGACGATGCGACCGTCAACGAGCCAGACGGTACGGGTGACCTGGGTGACGACGGTCGGTCCTGAGCCGGTCAGACCGAGTCTGGTCTTCTCGTCATCGGTTGCCTGCCTGGAGGTGACTTCCTCGAGCACTCGGTCTTGCCTGGCACCCAACCGTTGCGCGGCGAGTTCTCTCGATCCACCGGTGGAGGTCGGCTCAGCCAGTTCCGGAGTCGCCGCGACAACCTCGGCGAGGTAGTAGGAACTCGTCAGGTGCGCGGGCACACCGCCACGACTGACCACCCGCCTGCGGACGAAAACCTGGCTGCCCGGTTCGACTTCAAGTCGGGTCGCGACCGGCTCGTCAGCACTGACGGTACCGATCTCGACGATCTCGGACGACTCGTCGGCGGACAACGCGCGACCGGTCGCGGCCCAACCCCGCACCCTGGCGTCGATGGCACTCGCGGGATCGGCGACCACCGTCCCGCCCCCGGTGGTGGCCTTGGTCAACCCCTCGGCCTTGAGCACCTTGTAGGCCCGACCAGCCGTCTGCTGGGCGACGTCGAACTCGGCCATGACCTCCCGCAGCGTCGGCAGCCGCTGGCCGGGGGCCAACGCCCCGGACGCGATCCGATTGCGGAAGTGAGCCGCGATGTCCAGGTATCCCGCCATGTCGTCTTCTCACATCCCGTGGCTTTCGGTCGACCCGACCATGGTAGACCAAGTTAGACTTGCATCACTAGCGAGTGTAGTTCAAGCTACCTTTAGCTCACCTCTGGGTAGTACACATAGCCTCGTGAGCTACATTGATGTAGCTCAAATCGGCTTCTGACATGAGGTCGTGGTCCTGGCGAGGGATCCGGCAGGGGCCGATGGAGATCCGGCGCGGAGGGTGGACCACATGGCGGGAGATGCACCACGCGGTCGACCCACCGAACCACACCACATGACCGAGGATCAGCCATGACCGACAGCGTTATCGACCGGCCCGTCCCCGCCACGGCCCAGTTGCTCTACAACTACGACCACGCAACCACCACTTCCCTTGACATCGCCGCCTACACAGCGACCATCCAGCTCTCCGCGATCCGGGTCCACGGCATGCCAGACCTGATCTTCGACAGGCCCGAGCCCGACGAGGTCATCCACTGGGTGTCCATCGCTCCCGACGGCAACCTCACCCGGCACGAAACCCCCAGCCGCTACGCGTTCGACCCCACTCCCACCGAACACGCCGCCCCGGACACGCAATCGCGATGGATCCAGTGGCCCCTCATCGTCGCCCTCTACAGCGAAGCGCTCGACCCCAATGGCCGCTGCCGCGACACTCACGGCTACCGCCCCCAGGCCCTTACCTTCCACGACTTGGGCACTCTGCGCGGCGTCGTCGTCGAGGGCTGCAACGCGTGCCCGAGCACCCCGCAGCACCCCAATGCGGTGGCCGTTGAACTCGTCCGCGCCATGGGCGGGCCACTGCTCGACCTCACCGGAACCATCGCCTGGCTCGGCCAGTGGAACGACACCGAACCAGGCGGCCTCCATGGCTACGACACACTCGGCGACGAGGAAGTCGGCGTCCTGTCCGGCATGGCCCACGCACTCCGGCACCAGCACACCGGCGCTGCGCCAGGAAGGTCGACTCAGGCCGGGAGACGGTAGACCCGCGACGGCGCGGTCAGCCAGGACTGCTCGAAGGCAACGGTGTTCACCCGTCAACGCGACGTGAACGGTGCACCGCCCGGCCTTGGACCCACTGTCACACCCACCAGCAGCCTATTGCTTGCCGCAGCAGCCTGTCGTCATTCGAACGAGGATGGGCGTTGCGAGATCACCTAGGCGATAGAGGCGGAGACAGCGTCGGGTGGTCGTAGCGGCAACACCAATGGGGTTGCTCCTGCGGCGCGAGCTCGTGACCACAAGTCGTCGAAGGTCTTGGGTTTTCCCATGCGTTCCCATAGGCGGGTTTCGACTAGGGCTGCGTGGTGAGGTTTGCCGGGGCGGATGTCCGGGGTTGGGCCGCCGCCGTATAGCGAGGCGGTGGGGAGTCTTGATGCTAGTGCGTAGAGGCGTTCTCGGGCGCCGGGCGTTGTTGGGCCGTCTGTGAGAAAGGTGTAGGCGGGGGCCATTCTTGTGGCAGTTCGGACGCCGTTCGAGCGAGCCCAGCCGTGGTGTTTGCGGCCTAGGGCGAGTACTGCCAGGAAGCCTGGGAGTCGGGGCCATAGGGTCGGGTTGCGCAGGGCGAATCCCAGGTTCTGGCCTGTCCCGGCAGATGGGGCCGATGGTAGGGATGCGTTGCCGTCGCGCCAGCGGCGCACGACGTGGGCCAGTTCGCGGCCTTCGGGGAAGACGAGGAAGAACTCACCTGCGACGATGCGTTTCTGGAAGCGCGTCCGCGCCCAGGCGTCGTCCGCGACCACGTCGGGGAAGCGGTCGACGAGGGTGCGTCCGGCGGCGTTGATCGCGTAGCACCCCGCGCCGATGACGTCCCCGGTCACGGCGGGCAGCCGGGTCCAGACTGCCGCGAAACTGCGGGCCAGCCAACCCGATGGCCGGACCACCAGTGGTCGCGGGCCTACCAGCCGTGGCTCGGGCGCGTCCATCGCCGAGGCCATCTGCGCCAGCGTGCCCGGCAACAGAACCGTGTCCGCGTCCAGGAACACCACCGCCGTGTTGTCCCGGCACCGCGCCAGGCCTTCGTTGAGGGCGGCGGCTTTGCCCTCGCCCGCGACCTCGACGACGAAAGCCCCGGCTTCCCGTGCTCGCTCGGCCGTGTCGTCGGAGCAGCCGTTCGCAATGACGATCACGAGGACGTCCACCCCCTCGCTCCCGACGAACACCGAGCGCACGCAGGCACCCACCAGCGCTCCCTCGTCCCGCGCGGGAACGACCACGTCCACCCTCAGGCGCATCTGTCCACAACCCCCAGACTTGTCCACAGGCGAACTCGTCCCCCACCGATCGCCCCGCGACGCCCGCAAACTGATGCCATGACGCACACAGGACTCACTTCACCGACAACCGGTCCAGCACGGCCGCCGCGACGTGGACGCCGAGGAAGACGGCGGCTGCCGCTGGTCGGCGCAGCAGCGTGGCGGCCACGCCCCGGTGCCGGTTCGCGCCGTCGCCGTGGGCGAGGGACAGGTGGGTCAGTTCCTCGTTGCCGCGCTGGTAGCGGCGGCGGGCGCGCACCAACTCGCGGGGGCCGCGCGGGACGATCACCTCATAGGTGGCCGTCGTGACGACTGTGCGCTCGTGTGGGGCGAAGTGCCAGCGGACCCACTTGTCATCCGAGCGCACCGGGGCATAGGTGTCCCACCGGGTGCGACCCTGGGCCGAGACGGCGTAGGCGCCCATGGTTGCTGGGGATTGGCGGACATACGGAAGGGAGCGCCACGTGCGGTAGTACGCGCGGGACACGACGCTGTCGGTGGCGGCGATGCGCACAGCGGGGACGGCGAAGTGCAGGCCGGTTACCGGCGCGAGCGCGCGAGCAAGGGCGGTGAGGCTGTCAGGTGAGAGGACCGCGTCTTGATCCAGGTAGAGACGCGCGCCCTCGGGGAGCACAGCCTCGGCCGCGTTGATCGCGGGCACGCGACCGGGAGGTGACGTCAGCACCACGCACCGGGCACCCGCCTCGCGCAGCACCGGCGCGAGGCGGTGGGCGGCGCGCAGGGTGCGCGGGTCACCGTCGTTGACGGTGAGGGCGACGTGCAGGTCGCCGGTGAAGTCCTGGGCGGCCAGGGAGTGGATGGCACGGTGCAGCACGTCCGCGCCCCGGTACACCGGGATCACCACGCCGAACGCGGGGCGCACCCGGATCGGCCCGGGGGCGAGCTCGGGCCACCGGGCGGCCAGGCGCTCGCCGGACATGGCCATGTTCGCCGGGCGGTCGACGCCGCCGGGCAGATCGCGACGGGAGATGGACCGCAACCTGGGCGGGACACCGAGTCCGTCGGCGATCCGCAGGACGAGGTCGCGTGGGGTCAGCACCTCCGGCCCGGCGACGTGCACGAGGCCGCGCACCCGCCGCTCCCCCAACCCGACGACGATCCGCGCGGCGTCGGCAAGGGAGACCGGCGTGCGGTACTCGTCGGTGCACACCGGCACCTCTTGCCCGGCGCGCAGTGCCGCCGCGACCCGGGTCCAGGTGGTGCGCCTGGGGCACAACGGGTCGCCGTGGAGCAGGGAGAGGCGGGCGACCGTGCCCACGTCCGCCGCCAGGACCGCCCGCTCCCCGGCGAGCTTGGTCCAGGCGTAGGCGGTGCGCTCCACCGGCACGTCGTCCTCCCGGTACCTGCGCCGGGCCGAACCCGCCCAGATGAAGTCGCTGGACGGGTAGAACAGCCACGCGTTCTCGTCGCGCGCGTACCGGGCCAACCGCTCGGTCACGCCGACGTTGAGCGCCCACCCCGCTGCGGGGTCGGCCGCCACCGCACCGGGCGCCGACACCGCGGCCAGGTGGACCACGTGGGTCGGGCGGTAGCGGCGCAGCACGGCGTCGAGATCACCGGCCCGGCGCAGGTCCATGGGGAGCACAGTCCCGTGTCCCCCAGGGCATCCGCGCCGCCCGATGCCCAGCACGGCGGCTCCCCGCCGGGCGAGCAGGTCGGTCACGTGCCCGCCCAGCTGCCCGCACGCCCCAGTGACCAACCACCGCCCCCACACCGAAGCGCCACCGACAACCCCGAAACCCGCCACGTCCATCCCCCTGTGCCGCACCACCACGACAACCCAACCCCGCCAACAAACCCCGACCAGCCCACGCACCACTCACGCGCCCAACACCCCTGGCCGCACCATCCCCCTCACCCGCCCAACCAAACCGCCCACCCACCAACACAACCCACGCCGCTCACACCACCCGCCCAACCACCACGACTCACCCCGCCCACCCGCAACACGATCCGCCCAACCAGCAGCGCTCACGCAATCACCGCCACCCGACCGAGCAACGCCACTCGTCCGACCGATACGGCCGCCGGGCAACGTCGTCCGCCGGGCCGCCGGGACGTGCTTGACCAACACCCCTTGCTTGAGCAGCACCGCTCGCCTGACCGATGTCGTCCGTTCGACCGAAGGGGCTCGCTTGGCCGGTGCCCTTGCCCGACCGATACCGAAAGCCGCCTCGCCGGGGTGCCACCGATACGAGCCAGAGGAGGAGGAACACAGTGACGCGTCGACCGCCTGACCCGCCCGCGCGGCGATGTCCGCATGGGTCGACACGCGGCTCGTCCCGCCCGCCGTAGGTGTGCTCGCGGTACCGCTGACGGCCGCGGGTCCGCGTGCCGTTAGAGACAGGCCCTCAGGAGTGTGGCGGTTTAGGCCGTCGAACAGGGCTTCGGAGGGGGCCGGGTGGCGCAAGCGCGTTGGCGCTGAAGGGGTGTAGGGGTTCGGCCGCGCGCGGGCGGTGGGTGGGGTTGGCGCCGGGCACCCACAAGCGCGCGCTAGTGGTGTGGTGCGGCCGTGGCCGCGGGTGGCTCGTGTGGGCACAGTGCGGCTCCCCCCGGAACGGTCCCGTCGTGAAGATCGTGCGGGTGGGGGGTGGCGATACTGCGCCGATCGGGTCGATCTTGCTGCAACCGGTCACGGGGTGTGGGTATTCCGGGGTTCCCACATCCCGGAATGCGCCTGACCGGGCGGTAGCGTCGTGGGCGGCCCAGCCGATCGAGGAAGGGGAGCCATGTCTGTCCCTCTGTCTATTTTGGACTTGGCGCCGGTCGCGTCGGGGCGTGGGCCCGCGGATGCGCTGCGGGAGACCGTCGAGCTCGCGCAGCGGGCGGAGCAGTTCGGGTACCGGCGGTTCTGGGTGGCCGAGCACCACTTCGCCTCGGGGGTGGCGTCGTCGTCGCCCGCGGTGCTCAGCGCGATCATCGCGGGGGCCACCAGCACGATCCGGGTCGGGTCCGGCGCGGTCCTGCTCGGGTACTACACGCCGGTGTCGGTGGCCGAACAGTTCGGCACCGTCGCGCTGGCGCACCCGGGGCGGGTCGACCTCGGCCTCGGCCGGTCCGGGCTGGTGCGCGCCAAGGACCTGGCCAAGCTGTTCGGGTCGACGACCGCGCCGCAGGTGCCCTCGCGCGACGTCGACGGGCTGGTGATCCCCGGCAGGCCCAAGGGGGCGCTGGACCGGCCCGAGGTGCAGCGGCGGTTCGAGGCGAGCCACCGGCTGCTCGGCGCGCGGGAGGACGAGGTCGACTACGGGGTCCAGGTGCGCCAGATCCTGGCGTTCCTCACCACCGGGCACACCGACGACGACGGCCACCTGTTCCAGGCGCCGTCCGCGCAGGGCACCGACACGCAGCTGTGGGTGCTCGGCTCCAGCGCGGGCCCCAGCGCGAAGGCCGCGGGCGAACTGGGGTTGCCGTTCACCGCGAACTACCACGTGAGCCCGTCGTCGGTGCTGGAGGCGGTGGCGGCCTACCGGGAGGCGTTCGTGCCGTCGGCGGCGTTCCCCGAGCCGTACGTGATGGTCTCCGCCGACGTGGTGGTCGCCGAGGACACCGCCACGGCGCGGGAGCTGGCCCGGCCCTACGGGCAGTGGGTGCTCAGCATCCGCTCGGGCGAGGGCGCGATCCCGTTCCCGACCGCCGAGGAGGCCGCGGCCTTCGAGTGGACCGACCAGCTGCGCTCGCTGGTCGCCGACCGCATCGAGACCCAGTTCGTCGGCACCCCCGGCGAGGTGGCGGAGAAGCTGGACACGCTGCGCCGGGTCACCGGGGCGAACGAGCTGATGGTCACCACCATCACCCACGAGCACGCGGCCAGGGTCAGGTCCTTCGAGCTGCTCGCCAAGGAGTGGATCAGCTAGGTCCTCTGTAGAGACAGCAGCGGGGCGGGACCACATGGGTCCCGCCCCGCTCTATTCAGTTGTCAGAGCACGTGATCAGCTGGTCTGCAGCGCCACATCGTCGATGAGGAAGCTGGTCTGCAGGCTCGCGTCCTCGACACCGTTGAACTTCACGGTGACCGACTGGCCCGCGAACTGACCCACGTTGATGGTCCGCTGCACGTAGGAGCCGCCCGCGTCCACGTTCGAGTAGCTGGCGACCGTGGTGCCACCGACGGTGACGGTCAGCTTGTCGTACTGGACGTTCTCGGTCTCCGCGGTGGTGATGCGCAGCCAGTAGGTCAGCGTGGAGTTGGAGCAGCCCGCCGGGATGGTGACGGTCTGCGCCGCGCTGTCGGTCCGGGTGGAGCCCCAGCCGTTCAGCCACGCCTTGTACGAGCCACCGTGCGGGGCCTCCTGCGCCGAGTTGTCGACGACACCGGAGGTGGTGGTCCACGGGGTGGTGCCGGACTCGAAGCCACCGTTGGCGATGACGTTCGAGCCGGTGCAGTTGCCCGGGTTGGTGTTGCCGACGGTCAGGTTGTACGTCGCCGAACGGGTCGCGCTACCCACACCGGAGATGGTGATCTGGTAGTTGCCCGCCGCCGCCGAGGAGCTGACGTTGATGGTCGCCGTGGACGACGAACCGGTCTGCACCGAGGACGGGCTGAAGGCGACGGTGACGCCCGAGGGGGCACCGGTGGCCGACAGGGTGACGTTCTGCGCCGAGCCAGAGGTGGTCTGGGTCGACACCGTGGTGGTGGCCGAGCCGCCCTGCTGGACGGTGCCCGAGGTCGGGTTCAACGACACCGAGAAGTCGTTGGTCGGCGTGGTGGTGCCCACGGCCTGCTTCCAGATCGTGTACGCGACACCGTCAGCGCTGCGGTCGAGAGCCGTGGCGTTGATGTTGCTCGTGGTGTCGCAGGAGCTGTGGTAGCAGGAGTCGTAGGCGGCGTTCGCGGTGCCGCCCCACTTGGTGGCCTCAGCGGAGGTCTTGCGCGCCGAGGCACCGGTGGCGTAGCCCGAGGAGGGGATGCCCGCGTTCTGGAACGAGTAGTCGTCCGAGCGGCCCGCACCCTCGACGTTCTCCTGCGGGGACAGGTTCAGCGAGTCCCAGTAGGCCTTGAGCGGCGCGGCGGCGGTGGTGTTGATGTTGTTGATGAAGTAGCCGCCGTTGCGGGAGGCCACCATGTCGAAGTTGTAGTACGCCTTGATCTGCGACCGGGCGGTCGAGCTCAGCTGGTTGACGTAGAACTTCGAGCCGTTGAGGCCCTGCTCCTCGTCGGTCCACCAGGCGAACCGGACGTGCTTGAGCATGGTCGGGTTCTTGGCGGCGAGCTGCAGCGCGTTCTCCAGCAGCGTGGCCGAGCCCGAGCCGTTGTCGTTGATGCCGGGGCCCGCGGAGACGCTGTCCAGGTGCGCACCGAACATGATCGTCTGGGCGGTGTCGCCACCGGGCCAGTCGGCGATCAGGTTGTTCGACACGTAGGTGCAGCTGGTGCAGCTCTGCTCGGCGACGGTGAAGCCCGCCTGCTGCAGCTTGCCCTTGACGTAGGCGACGGACTGGGTGTAGCCGGAGCTACCCGCGCGGCGGTTGCCGCCCGCGTTCGTCGCGATGGTGTTGAGCTGGGTCAGGTGACCCTGGACAGCGGCCACGTCGATGTTCGGCGCGGTCGGGTCCGGGTTGCCGCCACCGGTGACGGTCAGCGAGTAGGTCGCGGTGTGGCTGGTGGCGCCCGCCGCGGTCACGGTGATCGTGTAGGTGCCGTTGGCCACCGAGGAACCGACAGCGACGGTCGCGGTGGAGGAGGAGCCGGTCTGCACCGAGGTCGGCGAGAACGACACGGTCACGCCCGAGGGCTGACCCGAGGCGGAGAGGGAGACGTTCTGCGCCGAGCCCGAGGTGGTCTGGGTCGCGACGGAGAAGGTGCCCGAGTTGCCCTTGGCGATGGAGCCCGAGGACGGGTTCAGCGAGACGCTGAACTCGTTGCCCGGGGTGCCGGTGCAGGTGGGCTCACCGGACTGCGCGGGCAGCGTGATGGCGTCCCACGCGGACTTGGTCTTGTTGAACAGGTTGCAGGTCGAGTCCAGGTTCTTGGCCGCGGTCAGGGTCGCGACGCGGTACTTCTTGTAGGTCATGCCGCTGGTCTTGAGCAGCATGCCGCCGTAGAAGACGCGACCGGCGTCCTTGATGCCGATGCCGGTGATCGAGGACGGACCACCCGAGCAGATCGGGCTGGTGGGCTTGCCGCCGCCGGGGTTGTTGCCCTCGGCGAGCAGGTAGAACCAGTGGTTGAGCGGGCCCGCAGCCGCGTGGACCTCGGTGTTGGGGATCGAGGCGCTATAGCAGTTGGGGTTGTTGCTCACCAGGGACGGGTTGTACATGTTGCGGATCGGACCGTTGCCGACGAGGTTGATCGTCTCGCCGACGAGGTAGTCCGGGACGTCCTTGGCGTTGTTGGCGTACGCCTCGGTCAGGGCGCCGAAGATGTCACCGGTGCCCTCGCCCAGGCCCGCCTCGGAGGAGGTGCCACCCGGGGTGTTCTGGTCGAGGCCGTGGCCGTACTCGTGGCCGACGACGTCCATCGAGGCGATCCACTTGTTGGCCGAGTTGCGGCCGATGGTGATCTGGGAGCCGTCCCAGTAGGCGTTCTGCTCGTTCAGACCGACCTTGGCGGGCCAGCTGCGGCCGGAGCCGTTGTGGCTGGTGCGGCCGAGCCAGTCGCGGAGCATGTTCCACTCCTGCTGGGCGGCGTACATGAGCTCGCCACAGCCGGTCTCCTTGCTCGTCTCCGAGCCGGTGCCCCAGGAGTCCGAGGACTTCGAGAAGACGGTGCCCCCGCTGTAGTCCGCGCACTGCAGACCCGGGCGGTTCGGGTCCACGAGGCGGTAGGTGCCACCGGAGTTCGTGGTGTCGATGTTGACGTTGCCGTTCCACTCACCGTTGACGGTGCCGTGGGCGGCGTCCTCGACCTTGTCCAGAACAGCGCCGGTGTTGGCGTCGACCCAGACGTTGAGGTGGCTGGGGCCGCCGTCCTTGGCGGTGCCGATGAGCAGGTGCTCCCACGCCAGGGCGGGAACGTCGTTGGTGACCTTGACGACCAGCCGCGAGGACTCGACCTTGGTGGTCTTGCCCTGCAGGCCGCGCGAGGTCTGCTCGGCGGCGGCCTTGGTGACCCGGGCGGAGGTGGAGGGGACGGCCACCTTCGCCTTGGTCGCGGCCACGGACGCCTTGACGCGACCCTCGCCGTCGGCGAGGACGGTGGCGTCGCCGCCGACGACCGGCAGGCCGCGGTAGCTGCGCTGGTAGCTGATCGAGTAGAGGTCGTTGACGTACGGGGTGACCAGGTCACGCGAGTACGCCTCGTCCGGGCCCTTGGCGAGGGAGTCCAGGCCGCTGCTGGCCGCGCGATCGGCGGCGGAGACGGCGAGCGCCTGGCGGTCCTGGGCTTGGGCTTGCTCCTGGCTGGCGAACACCGGGCTGACGGTCAACGCGACCGCCGTCCCAGCGAAGACAGCCAGGGCTACCCCGGCTGTCATCGTTCTGCGCTTCATCGAGTGCTCCTTGTGGGCAGGGTTGTGCGCGGCGCGGCCGGCTCCGGCCTCGTGGGCAGAGCACCGCCGGGTGGAACGCGGACGTCACCGAGCGCAGCGAAGCATTCAGATATCGCCATGTGACAGTCAATGGAATCCACAGTGGGAACGCCTGATTGTCAAAACCCGGCAAATTCGTGCACACGGCCCCCGTACGACGATTTCACCAAAAGGCCTGGTGAATGCCGAGTGTGCATTGTCCGATTTGCGAAAAGATGAATTTCGTTATGGCCGGATCGTATGGCCCCCGGGTCCGGGTACCCGGTCGGCGAACTCGCGCACCGCGGCGACCGCGCCCCAGCGCCGCCCCAGCCGGGCGCGCAGACCGGCCAGTTCCGCGGTGATGGTGGCCCGGCCCGCGGCCTCGGCCTCCACCCGGACGCCCTCGGCGATGGCCACCGCCGCGTCCGGTTCGCCCGAGCAGGCGTACGCGTCGGCCAACCGCACCGAGAGCAGCAGCGCGGCTGGCCGCATCCGCTCCGGGACCAGGGCGACGGACTGGCTGGTCACCACCACCGCCTGCCTGGCCAGCGCCCGGTCGCCGGTGACCGCGGCCAGGTCGCGCAGTGCCGCCCCCGCGGCCGCGTCGACCCGCAATCGTCCCTGGTCACCGCCGATCCAGGGGGCCTCTAAGTGATCGCGTTCATCAAGCCTGCCGTACGCCGACTCGGCCGCCGCGACCGCGCGCAGCGCCTCGGCGTCGTCGCCCGCCGCCGCGTGTCCCCTGGCCAGGGCCATGGTGGCCAGCACCGCCGTCCACGAGCGGGTGGGGTCGGCCGCCGCCATGGCCCGCGCGCAGGCCAGGGCCGTGTCGGCGTCGCCGTCGAGCCTGGCCAGGGTGCTGACCTCGGATAACAGCCGGACCCGGGCGCCGACGTCGCCGATCAGGTCGGCGCGGGCGAGGCCGTGGCCGAACCAGGCCATGCTCAGCGTCGTCTGGCCGCGGTGCATGCGCAGCCTGCCCGCGATGGCGGCGTAGTTCGCGGCCAACCGCTGGTGGGCGGGGTGCGCGTCCTCCGCCACGTCGCCGAGGCGGGTCAACGCGTGCAACAGCCACTCGACCGCGGGTAAGACGGTCGCGGACTCGCTCTCCAGGCTCAGCCGGGAGTACTCGACCAGCAGCGCGGTGAGCACGTGGGTGAGGTCCGGTTCGAGCCCCCTGGGCGGCGTCCTGCCTGGTCCGAGCAGTGCGAGCAGGTCACGGGCGGTCTCGAGGTCGGGCACGGCGCAGCCGACGTGGCCGTGCAGCGGGCAGCCGATACCGTCCTCGGGCAGGGTCGCGGGCCAGAACCGCACCGCGACCGGCACCGGCCGCACCCCCGCCCCCGGGAGCAGGGACAGCAGGGTGCGCTGCGGGGAGTCGGGTTCCCTGGCCGGTTCGCGGCACAGCGCGACCAGCTCGCCGTCGGCGCCGAGGATCGAGTCGAGGCATTCGACCAGGCCCGCGGGGGGTACGCGGACGCCGCTCTCGAGCTTGGAGATGAGGCTGTGGTGGTAGCCGACCCGCAGACCCAGCTGGGCTTGCGTGAGCCCGGCCCGCCTGCGCCACTCCCGCATCCGGCGGCCGAACTCCGGCCAGTGCGCGGACTGCCCGCTCGCGTGGCCAGCCATGCCGCCTCCCGCTCGCCCGGCCCGCACGGGCCGTGGAAAGCGGGGAGCGTAGCACCGGCCCAGGTAATGCGGTGTGGCCTGCGGCACACTCCGGACATGGGAAATAAACAGACCGGCGGCACTCGCGATCGGCGTGTCAATTCACCGGTGACACCGTCGCTATTCGCCCGGCCGGATACCCATTCCACAACGGTCCAACCGGACAATAGCGACGAACGATGACGAACGACAACGCGGCGAATGTACCACCGTGGGTCAATTGTCGGTATTCACCGAAAGTTACCGCGGGAAAGAATCACGACTTGGGGACGTCGTAGCGGTAGCCCATGCCGCGGGCGGCCTTGATCGGGGAGTCGTCGGCCGACCAGCCGAGCTTGCGGCGCAGCCGCAGCACCGCGAACTTGACCCGGTCGGCGCCGATGCCGGTCGGGTCGTTCCACACCAGGTTGAGCAGCTGGCGCGGCGAGAGCACCGCGCCCTTGTGCTGCACGAAGGTCGAGAGCAGCCGGTACTCGGTGGCGTTGACCTCGGCCTCCGCCCCGTTGACGAACACCCGGCGGGAGCGGTGGTCCATCCGGACCACCCCGTCGTCGTAGACCTCGGTCTGGCTGCTGCCGCCGGTCTGCTCGGTGCGCCGCAGGATGGCCTCGATGCGGGCCAGCAGCTCGCTGGTGGAGAACGGCTTGGTCAGGTAGTCGTCGGCGCCGCCGCGCAGGCCGCGGACCTTGTCAGCTTCCATGCCGTGCGCGGTCAGCAGCAGCACCGGCACGTCGCTGACGTCGCGGATGCGCTCGAGCACCATCCAGCCGTCGATCACCGGGAGCCCGATGTCGAGCAGCACCAGCGTGGGGTGCGACTCGTGCAGCACCCGCAGCCCCTGGCGCCCGTCGGGGGCCACCATCACGTCGTGCCCGGCCCGCTCCAGGATCACCCGCAGCGCCAGCGCGATGTCCGGCTCGTCCTCCACCACCAGCACCGTGCTCATCGCCGCCCCATCCCGCCTGTGCCGATCCCCTCACCGATCTCGCCGCCGAGCTGCCCGCCGATGCCCACCACCCCGTCCGCCCCCGGCCCGGCGGGCAGCGTCACGCGCACCGTGGTGCCGACGCCCTCCGTGCTCTCGATGGTCATCGCGCCCTGGTGCACCGCGACGATCTGCTTGCAGATCGACAGGCCGAGCCCGCTGCCCGGGATGCCCGCCGCGCCCGCGTTGGACGCCCTGGTGAACGCCTCGAACAGGCCGGGCAGGTCGGCGGCGGGCACGCCGATGCCGGTGTCGGAGATCGCGATGGTCCAGCTGGCCTGGTCGGCGCGGGCCTGCACCCGCACCGCGCCGCCGGTCCTGGTGAACTTCAGCGCGTTGGTCAGGATGTTGTCCAGGACCTGGGTCAGCCGGGCCGGGTCGCCGTGGATGTGCGGGCCGTCGCCGACCGAGGCGGTGACCGAGATGCCGCCCCTGGCGCCGATCGGCACGTGGTTCTCGGCGGCCTTGGTGACCAGGTCGGCCACGTCGATGTCGGTGAAGGACATCGACAGCTGGTTGGTCTCCAGCCGCGAGAGCAGCAGCAGGTCGTCGACCAGGCGCAGCAGCCGGTTGGCGTTGCGGCTGATCACCGCCAGGTGCGCGGCCTGCTGCGCGGAGAGCGGGTCGGGGCAGTCCTCCAGCATCTCGGAGAAGGCCAGCACAGCGGTCAGCGGCGTGCGCAGCTCGTGCGAGACCGTGGCGACGAAGCGGCTCTTGAGGTTGGCCGCCTCCTCCAGCGCACGGTTGGTCTCCTCGAGCTCCGAGCGGGCCACCGACTCGCGGGTGATGTCGCGGAAGTACCAGAGCGTGCCCATCGAGGAGTTGGCCCGCAGCGGCACCAGGTCGCAGGTCACCACCCGGCCACCGGCCAGCGCCAGCCGCACCGCGCGGTGCACCGAGCCGGAGCGCACCATCCGGTCGAGCATCTCCCAGGACAGCGCCGGGTCGGCGCACTCGGTGGCGATCAGGTCGAGCAGCTCGGCCACGGTGGCACCGGTGACCGCGCGGCCGGGCCGGAAGATCCGGTCGAACGCTCCGTTGTCCAGCAGCACCCGGTAGCCGTCGTCGACCACCACGCCGCCCGCCAGGTGCAGCACCAGCTCGCGCAGCCTGGCCCGCTCCACCGCCAGCGCCCGGTCGGCGGCCCGCTTCTCGGTGACGTTGTGCCCGTGCGCCACGACGGCGTTGATGCCGGTCGTCTCCAGCAGGTTGACCATGCTGACCGCGAACACCAGCCACCGGCCGTCGGCGTGCCGGACCCTGGCGTCCACCGCGACCTGGGAGCCGGGCGAGGAGGTGAGCGAGGCGAAGGCGCGCTGCAGCCCGGCCAGGTCGTGCGGGTGCACCAGGTCGCCGAGGCTGCGCGCCGGGATCGCCAACGGCGGGTAGCCGAGCACGTCCCGCATGGCCTCCGGCGCGGCGATCATGGTGCCGTCCTGGGTGACGGTGACGACCAGGGCGCGGTCGGCGACCGGCTGCAGCCCGGAGCGCGGCAGCGGTACCCCGCTGTCCTCGGCCGTGGTGTCGTTGAGCGCGCGCACCAGGCCGATGACCGAGCGCAGCACCGTGGTGTCGTCCGGGTCGAGTCCACCCAGGACCGCTTCGTGCAGCAGGTCCGCCACCCTGGCCGGGTCGTCGCCGCCGAGCAGGCGGGTGGCCTCGTCGAGCAGCCCCGCGAGCGCGGGTCGAGCTCGCTGGCCTGCCTGGTCCGACGACATAGGTTCACTCCAGTGGCGGTACGGGGCGTCCCCGGGGCAACACTACGAGCGCGACCGGTCCGGGTGGGGTTTTCCGGTCCACGATGGACGTTTTTCACCGGATCGGGTGGACACCGGTAGCGAAACCGGTGCGGAACGGTTGTCCCCACCGCGACCCGGGGGTCCTGATTCGCCACACTGATCACGACAAGGAGGTCACATGGCGGACACCTCCGCGGGGAGCTCCCCGTGGGACTGCGCGGCGGCGGTGCGCGCGGTCACCTGGGCCGACCGGTCCGGTCGGGCCGTCTACGCGGCGCTGAGCGTGCTGCGCGGGCTGCCCGGCGTGGTCGATGCCGGTGTGGGAACCCTCGTGCCCGGCGCGACGGTCGCCGTCGCGCTCACCTCCGGTGGAGTCGTGTCGGTGCGCTGCGAGGGCGACCCGGACCCGGGACTGGCGCCGTTGGTGGACACGGTCGCGGCCACCCTCGACGGGGTGCGGACCGACGGCGGCGTCATCGACTTCCGGGACGCGGTGATCGCGCAGATGCCCAGCATCGTGGCGCTGTTCACCCCGGACGGGCTGCTGCGGTGGAGCAACATGGTGCACTGGCCCGACGGCACCCCGGTCCGCTACGGCGAGACGACGCTGTCGGCGATCACCTCGCTGGTGCACCCGGACGACCAGCCGCAACTGGCGAACCTGATCGAGACCCTGCACACCGACAACCGCGGCGGGCAGGTCAAGCACTCGGCGCGGGTGCGCACCCCGGTCGGCTGGCGGGTGCTCGACATCGACTTCCTCGACCGCATCGACGACCCGGTCATCGGCGGCCTGGTCGCCTTCGCGCACGACATCACCGCGCTGCAGGAGGCGCAGCGGGCCAAGGAGGTGACCGCGACCCGGTTGCGGCAGCTGGTCGACTCGCTGGAGGTCGGGGTGCTGCTGCAGGACGACGACCGGGTGGTGCTGACCATCAACACCGCGGCGGCGGCGCTGCTGGACCTGCGCGGGTCGGCGGCCGAGCTGAGCGGGCAGCGCGCCGAGGTGGTGCGCGGGCTGCGGGGGTTGCCGCCGGGGCACTACGCCGGGCTCGACGAGCTGGCGCGGCAGTGCATGGCCGACGGGCTGGTCGTGCGGCGGGCGGTGGTCCCCTTCGGACCGGACCGGGTGTTGGAGGTGGACTTCCTGCCGATCAAGGACGACCGGGAGCGGCTGGGGAACCTGTGGGTGCTGCGCGATGTCACCGAGCAGGTCGAGTCGCAACGGTCCTTGCAGCGCCGCAACGCTGAGCTGTCGCGGTTGGCGTCGCTCAAGACGGAGTTCATCGCGACGGTGTCGCACGAGCTGCGCACGCCGCTGACGACGTTGACCTCGTTGACGCCGTTGTTGACCGACGGCCAGGGCGACCGGACGCTGGCGCTGGCGGTGGACCGCAACGTGCACCGGATGGCGACGCTGGTGGAGAAGTTGCTGTTCCTGGCCGGGCTGGAGTCGCACTCCCGGCACCTGGACCTGGCGCCCACCCCGGTAGGCCCGCTGGTGGCCGAGCAGATCGCCACGTTGTCGATGCTCGCGGCGGACCGGTCGGTGACGGTCGTCAACAGCCTCGGCGCCGACGCCACGGTGCTCACCGGCGACCGCGACCTGCTGGCCCGCATGGTGCACCACGTGGTGGCGGCCGCGATCGGCAGCTCGCCGCCGTCGGCCTCGGTGTACGTCAACTCCGCGGTCACCCGGCACGACTGGACCCTGGAGATCGTCGACGAGAACCCGCTGCCGGGGGACTCCGGCAGGCTGTTCACCACCCTCGGCGCCACCAACGGCGACCAGCTCATCGGCTCCGGCCTCGGCCTGGTCCTGACCCGCGCCATCGCCGAACGCCACGGCGGCGCCATGGTCCTGACCCCCTCGCACGGCGGCAACGGCGGGACGGTGATCCGCCTGGAGCTCCCGCTGGCAGGCCCGGCTTCATAACCGGCGGTCAGCTCCCGCACAGGCAACGCACAGCTTCGGCGCCGACAGTGGGTGGTGGCCGGAGGAGGACACGATGGACTGGCACCTGGCGGGTACCCAAGGCAACAGGCACTTCAACGCGGACGCCGCCGCGTCCGGCACGATCGGCGACACGGTGGTGCTCGCCCTCGCCGACGGCATCGGCGACACCCCAGCCGCCGCCCTCGCGGCCCGAGTCGCCACCGCGGCCGCCGTCGAGGTCGGCCTCAGCCCCCGAGAGGGCCTACTGGCCGCCCAACGCGCCGTCCGCTCCCTCACCGACGGCGACTGCGTCCTGGTCATCGCCCACGCCACCCCCACCGGCTACCGCATAGCCTGGGTAGGCGACGCCCGCGCCTACACCTGGAACGGCACCGCGGTCCGGCAACTGACCACAGACCACACCATCGCCCAGTACTTCGCCACCCGCGGCGTCGCTGTTGCCCCCCGCCTGAACAACATCGTGACCACCAGCGTCCGAACAGCACCCCCCGCCACCATCGGCGAGGTCGACTCCTACCTCCCCACCGCCCTACTCCTCACCACCGACGGCGTCCACAAAGGACTCACCTCGGACCGCATCGCCTCCCTGCTATCCCACTCCCCCGCGCCCGCCACCACCCTGGTAACCGCCGCCCGCGGCGACGACAACGCCACCGCCATCGTGGTAGGCCGCCCAGAAACCCACCCCCACCACCACTTGGCCGCCGCCTAACCCCTTCCCCCAGGGGGCGTGGACCCGGGCACCGCCCACCCACGCCCCCTTTTCGCTTGCACCACAACCTCCCCCACCACACGCCCCACCAAGTCCCCACGCCCAGTCCAGCCCACCCGCCACGGCTGGCAAGGCACCAACAACGTTGGCCCCAAGACCGCCCGCCGACGACGTTGGCCCCAAGACAACCGCCAAACGACGTTGGCCGACACGCGCTCCACCACGGCGCTGGTGCCAGGCCGGCTCGATGGGGTGGACTTGTTTTGTGTGGGGGGACGGTACCCGTAGCGTCGTTGCGCGGACAGGGCCATGCTTTTCGGCCCCTGCTTTGCGGTCCTGCCACGGGTGTCGTAGGGGCCCCGCACAAAAGAACCGGAACCCGCACGAACGCGGATCCCGGTTCCCCTCGCCACAGATCAGATCGTGAACCGACCCACAATCCCTCGCATGCGCTCCGCCGTCCCCGCCAGTTCCTCAGCGGCAACAGCCGTAGACACAGCACCAGTCGTGGTCTGCTCGTTCTCGTCCACGACATCCCCGATACCCAGCGCGATCTCGCGGGCCCCCGAAGCGACCTGGCCGATTGCCCGGCTCATGTCCCCGGTGGTGGCGGACTGCTCCTCCACGGCCGCGGCGATGGTGGTCTGGAAGTCGTTGATGCGGGCGATGACGCCTGCGATGCCCTCGATGGCGGCTACGGCGGCCTTGGCGTCGGTCTGGATGGCCTCGACCTTGGCGGAGATGTCGCCGGTGGCCTTGCTTGTCTCGTGGGCCAGGTCCTTGACCTCGCCTGCGACCACGGCGAAGCCCTTGCCGGACTCGCCTGCCCTGGCGGCCTCGATGGTGGCGTTGAGGGCCAGCAGGTTGGTCTGGTCGGCGATGGCGGTGATGACCTTGACGACCTCGCCGATCTGCTTGGAGCTCTCCTCGAGGCGGTTGATGGTGGACTGGGTGGCGATGGCGGCGTCGACGGCCTCGATGGCGACGGCGGCGGCTCGGCTGGCGCCGGAGGAGATCTCGTCGATGGCGGCGGTCATGCCGTCGGCGCCGGAGGAGACCGAGTCGACGTGGGCGGAGACCTGGTTGGCGATGGAGCCGACCTCGCCCGCCTTGGCGGCGCTGGACTGGGCGGTGCGGCGCAGCTCGCCGGAGACCGCGGACAGCTCGGTGGAGGCGCTGGCCACGCCCTCGGCGTCGCCCTGCAGCTCCTGGATGGCGGACTTGACCCGGCCGAGGGCCTCGTTGAGCGCGGTGCCCATCTGGCCGACCTCGTCGCGGGTGTCGATGATGACCCGCTGGGTCAGGTCGCCCTCGGCGAGGGCGCGCAGGGTGCCGACGGTGCGGCGCAGCGGGACGGTGGCCGAGAGGTAGAAGCCGACCAGCAGGTAGCCGACCAGCAGCACCGCGAGCAGGGTGGCGAGCTCGACCACGAGGGCCTTCTGCTCGAACCCGGCGATGCGGACCTGCAGCAGCTCGTCGAGCTCCGGGCCGAGCTTGTCCATCAGCTGGCTGACCTCGGTGCGCGCGGTGTCCCCGGTCGCGGCGGTGACCGCGGTCAGGTTCCCGGTCTCCACGGCGGTGTTGACCTGGGCCAGCACCGCGCGCAGCGCCTTCTGCTCGGCGTCCACATCGGACTTGGCGGCGGCCAGCTCCGCGCGGGCGGTCTTCTCGAACGAGGTCTTCATGCCGGTGTCCACCGCGGCCTGGGTGCTCTCCAGGGCGCCTGCGGCCTTGGACAGCCGCAGCCGGGTCTCCTGCAGCCGGTCGGCGGACCCGTCGGCGATGGCCAGGGTGGCGTCGTCGACGACCTGGCCCGCGAGGTCCAGCAGCGCGGGCAGGCGGAACACCAGCGCGTCCATCAGGTAGTACGAGTCCAGGTCCGGGTCGAGCGTGAGGTTCGAGGTGTCCGAGATGGACACGATCAGGGTCAGCAGCGCCGCGGACGCCTTGCTGTAGGCGTCGTACGCGTCTTGGCCCTGGCCCGCGCTCACGGCGGCGGACAGCGCGGACTTGGCGGTACTCCACGCCTCCTTGACGCCGAGCTCGGCACCGAGGGTCACGTCGACGGCGTCCACCGCGGCGATCTCGTCGGTGATCGCGCCGGTCGTGGTGCCCGCGGAGGCGGCCCGGCGGGCGTCCACAGTGGCCGCGGTCAGCTTCAGCACGGGCAGCAGGTAGGCGACGCCGTCGCGCTCCTTGGCGCTGAAGTCGACCTGGGCGGTCTGGATGCCGATGTAGCCGTAGGTGACGAACCCCAGCGGCAGCACCAGGACCACGGTGAGCAGAAGGATCTTGTACGCGTACTTGAGCCTGCCGAGCAACGCGCTGGCTGGTGCGAACAGTGCCACGACCCACTCCTCTCCACTGACGACGTTCGTTTCCCGGACACTCGGCTCACAACCGGGCGATCTGAGGAGAACGTCACACGATGGGTGGCCGGAGTCACCCGGTCAGCCGACGTGGATACCCGGTCTGCGACCGGGATCGGGTTCCGCCGTGCGCAGGATCTCCCTGGTCACCGGGGCGGTGTCGCCCTGGCCCAGCAGCAGGTAGCGGAACAGGTGCGTGAGCGGGTTGCCCTCCGACCACTCGAAGTAGCACCGCGGCTTGACCCCGGTCGCGTCCCGCAGCGCCAGCAGCAGGGCCGCGATGGCGTTGGGCGCGGCCGGGCTGTCGGCGCGCAGCACCCGGTGCCCGTCGACGTCGACCCCGCGCACCCGCAGCACGTCGCTGAAGTCCGACGGGTCGACCACGTCGATCTCCAGGAACAGCACGTCCGCGCTGCCCGGCACCGGGTTGAGGCCGCGCTGCTCGATCTCCTTCGCGGCGTACTCCTCGGCGTCACCGGCCTGGCGCTTGTTGGCGATGATGTTGAGCCTGCCGTCGTGCTCGAGGGAGTCGGTGACGAACCGGCGGGCCTGCTCGTCGAACTCGATGCGGTCGGCGCGCAGCTCGGTGGTCCTGGTGACCCGGGAGACCAGCGACACCGCGATGACCCCGGCGACGAACACCGCGCAGATGGCGATGCCGTCCGGCTTCTCGACCACGTTGGCGACCAGGGCGTAGAGCAGCACCAGGGTGAGCGCGGTGAACCCGGCGGTCTTGCCGGTCTCGCGGCGGCGCAGCGCGGAGATGGTGACGGCGAACGCGCCGGACACCATCATCGCCAGGATGCCGGTGGCGTAGGCCCCCGCCTGGGCGTTGACGTCGGCACCGAAGGCGATGGTGATGACGACGCAGAGCGCGGTGTAGACGAGCACGACCGGGCGCACCGCGCGGCCCCACTCCGGCGCCATGCCGTACGAGGGCAGGTAGCGCGGCACTATGTTGATCAACCCGGCCATCGCGGACGCGCCTGCGAACCAGAGGATCAGGATGCTGCTGATGTCGTAGGCGGTGCCGAAGACGTCACCCAACCGGGTGTGCGCGAGGTAGGCCAGCGCCCGGCCGACCGCCGCGCCGCCCGGCTCGAACTCCTTGGCCGGGATGAGCACGGTGGTGATGAGGCTGGTGGCGATCAGGTAGCCGGACATGATGAGCGCGGCGGTGGTCAGCAGCTTGCGGGTGTTGCGGATCCGACCGGCCAGCCGCTCCTTGGGCTTGGCGCCGTCGGCGGCGATCAGCGGCATCATGCTGACCCCGGTCTCGAACCCGGACAGGCCCAGCACCAGCAGCGGGAACGCCAGCACGGCGGTGCCCGCGAGGTCGCCGCCGGAGGTCAGCGCGGTCCACCAGTCGGCGAACTGGGCGCCGTGGGTGGTCAGGTCCGCCACCCCGACGACCACGATGACGGCGTTGAGCGCGAGGAACACCGCGACCAGCGGGATGGCGACGGAGACGGCCTCGCTGAAGCCGAGCAGGAACACCCCGCCGAGCACCAACAGCAGGACCACGGTCACCAGCACCTCGTTGCCGTGCAGCGCCGAGGGGAAGAACGGGTTCTCCACCATGTGCACGGTGGCGTCGGCGGCCGAGAGGGTGATGGTGATGATCCACGAGGTGGCGACGAACCCGAGCAGCACCAGCACGAACACCTTGCCGCGCCAGAACGGCAGCAGCTTCTCCAGCATCGCCACCGAGCCCTGCCCGTTGGGGCTCTCCCCCGCGACCCGCCGGTACATCGGCAGCATCCCGAACAGGGTCAGCGCCACGATGAGCACGGTCGCGATCGGGGCGACCGCGCCCGCGGCGACGGCGGCGATGGCCGGGAGATAGGACAGCGTGGAGAAGTAGTCGACCCCGGTCAGGCACATGACCTTCCACCAGGACTGCGGCGTGCCGTGCTCCTCGTGGCCCGCCCGACCGACCGGTTGCACGCGGTGGCGCAGCAGCCACCTGGCCAGCGGCCGCCGGGGCGGCCCACCGCTGGTCGGGGAGTCCACTTCGGCCGGGAGCCGGTACTCGGGCTCGGTCGGCTCGGCGAGCTCGGACGGCTCGGCTGGCTCGGTGGTGTCCTGTTCGCCCTCGGGGGTCACTCGCTGCACGGGTGCAGCATGCCGCACTGGACCGGCTCGCGCGGGTTTTCCCGGGCCCACCAAGGGTTTCCGGGCGCCGATTCACCCCGGGATGGGCGAATTGCCCGGCCGCGAGCGGTCGGGCACGGGGGTGGCGCGGTCAGCTCCCCGGCGGTCGGGGCGTGGGGTTGCGCGTGGGCGGCGCCGGCCGGGGCGGCGTCGGCACCGGACTGGGCGACGGGCTGGGCGAGGGAGCAGGCCTGGGCGAGGGGTCCGGGCTGGGGGACGGCACCGGACCGGGTGACGGGATCGGGCTCGGCGAGGGAACGGGACCGGGCGTGGCCACGGGTGCCTCCGACTGTGTGGGTACCGCTTCGGTCGCGGGGCGGGCAGGACCCGGGACCGGGCCCTGCCCGCGCTTGCGCAGCGCGTCGGTGAGCAGTGCGGCGCCCTCGTCCACCGAGCGCGCGGCCTGTTCGTTGGCCTTGCGCAGCTCGCGGTAGACCTCGTCGCGGTGCACGGCGACGGATCTGGGCGCCTGGATGCCCACGCGGACCACGTCGCCCCTGATGTCGAGCACGGTGACGGTGACCTCGTCCCCGATCCGCACGCTCTCCCCGGTCCGACGGGTCAGCACCAGCACGTGATCTCTCCTCCCCCCACCGCTTCAGGCGGGCAGCAACCGGGCTCGGATGGGGAGATCCTCCTCCAGGATCACCTGGACCGCTCGTCGGGTGCTCTGGTCGACGATGACCGGGGCGAGCAGGTTGGCGGTGGCCTCGGCGACCGATCCCGCCGCGGTGACCACGAGCAGGACCAGCAGGTCCTCCGGGTCGGTGGTGCCCAGCTGCTCGAGCACCTGGGCGCCGACCTGGGGCGCGTAGTCGGGGTAGAACGGCGCGGGCGGCACCACCAGGAAGCGCAGCCGCGGGTCGTCGACCGAGCGCAGGGTGAACAGCGGGCCGTCGGGGTCCACGGCGACCAGCACGAACTCGCGGTGCTCCGGGAACCCCGGCATCGGGGTGCGGAACTCGATGGTCGGCAGTGCGTGCCCTGCCTCGGCTGGGGTGGTGCTCACGGCGGTCGCGGTGCCTCCTCGGGCCGGTGGCGCGGTCAGCGTGGACGGGCTGGTGGTCAGCGTGGACAGACCCGTGTTCGGGGTGGACGGTCCAGCCGTCAGCGTGGAGAGCCCGGCGGTCATCGCAGGAAGTCCAGCAGCGAGGGCTGCACGACCCGGGCGGTCGCCGCGAGCGCTGCCTCGTACCCGGCGGTCTGGGTCTGCAGGTCGATCACCGCCTTGGCCATGTCGATATCCTCGATCTCGGACAACCGCCCGGTCAGCGCCAGGACCTGGGTGCTCGCGGTGTCCTGGGCCGCGGTGAGCTGACTGTAACGGCTGCCCACGGAAGCCAGTTCGTTCGTGACACGCGATTTGGCGAGATCCAACCGATCGAGGTCACCGGTCAGGGTGGCGGGGTTGGTCTCCAGGCCGGTGGCGATGGAGGCGAGCACGTCGAAGACGTTGCCCGCGGCGGTGCCGAACACGTCCGCGGAGACGTCGACGCGCACCTGGGTGCTGTCGCCGACGCGGCGCTGCACGCTGCCGGTGTCGCCCTGGTACACGCCGGTGTCGAGGAACGCGCTGGTCTTGTCGGTGGTGCCGCCGAAGACCGGGCGGTCCAGGTAGGTCGTGTTGGCGACCGAGAGCATGTTCTCCCGCAGCGAGCGGACCTCGACGGCGATCCCGGCGCGCGCGGAGGGGTTGCTCAGCGCGGGCTCGGACATGCCCTGCAGCACCAGGTCGCGGGCGCGGTTGAGCAGGTCGCTGCCGGTGCTCAGCGCGTTCTCCGCGGTGCTCAGGCGCGCGACGCCGTCGGTGGCGCTGCGGTCGTAGCGGTCGCGGGTCGCGATGTCGGAGCGGACCTGCATGGCCGAGACGACCCCGGTCGGGGAGTCCGAGGGCTTGGACACCTGCTTGCCGGTGGTCATCTGCTCGCGCAGGCGGTCGACGTTGTTCTGGCTGGTGCGCAGCCCGGCCAGCACCTTGGCCGAGGTGGACTGCTCGGTCACCCGGAAACCCGTCATGGCTAGACCCCCATCCGGTTGATCAGCGTGTCGAGCATGGAGTCCACGGTGGACATGACCTTGGCGGCGGCTTCGTAGGAGCGCTGGTAGGTGATCATCGAGGTGAGCTCCTCGTCCAGGTTGACCCCGGAGGTGGCCGACCGCGCGGAGTCGACCTGGTTGGTGATGGTGCCCTGGGTGGTGGCCGCCTGCTCGGCCGCGCGCACGCGCATGCCGATGTCGGCGACGTTGGTGCGGTAGACCTCGTCGGCGCCGCCGGACTTCGAGCCGAGCCGGGCCATCGCGTCGGCGTTGCCGCCGCCGAGGGCCTGGGTGCCGCTCGCCGAGGCGGCGATGTCGGCCGGGTTGGTGGTGGCGACCTTGATGGTGGCCGCGGTGGTGCCCGACATCAGCGCGCCGCCCGCGGCGCCCGCCTTGGTGAACCCGGCGGCGTTGGCGGTGTTGATGGTCGTGGTGAGCGCGTTGGCGACCTTGTCGAAGCGGGCCAACTGGTCGGGCAGGACGGTGTTGAGGCCGTTGAGCAGCGCGCCCGCCTTGCCGCCCGCGCCGGTGGCGACGGTGTCGGTGTCCACCCACTTGAGGGTCACCGGGTCGGCGCCAGCGGAGGCGATGTCCGCGCCGTTGGTCACCTTGAGGTCGCGGGAAGTGCTGCCGCTCACCAGGTTGGACCCACCAAGGGTGATGGTGATGGAGTCATCCGCACCGCGGGTGAGCTGACCGCCGGTCAGCTCGGTGAGCTTGAGGGCGGCGGTGTCGCGCTGGTCGGAGAGCTCGTTGGCGCTGACACCGGCGGCCTTGGCGCGCACGACGGCCTCGTTGAGGCTGGCCAGCTGCTTGGCCGCGGCGTTGATGTCGTTGACGTTGTTGACCAGCTGCGTGCGGCGCTCGGTGTACTGGCCAGCCAGCTCGGCGGACGCGGCGTTGAGCGTACCCGCCACGGACTGGGCCCTGGTGAGCAGCTGGGTGCGGGACCCGAGGTCGCCGGGGTTGTCGGCCACGTCGGCGAAGCCCGACCACAGGTCGGTGAGCTGGGCCTGCAGGCCGTTGTCGCTCGGCTCGTTGTAGACCCGCTCGACGTCGACGAGGACGTCGTGGTTGGTGTCGGTGGCGGCCTTGCGCTCGTGCTCGGAGCGCACGCGGGCGTCCATGTAGGCGTCCTGCAGCCGGTTCACCGAGGTGACCTGGACGCCCTGGCCGGTGGAGAACTTGTTCGGGGTGGACCAGAAGGCCGCGACCGGCGAGCCGCCGATGGACGAGGTCTCCAGGCGCTGCCGGGTGTAGCCCTCGGTGCCCGCGTTCGCGATGTTCTGCCCGGCCAGCTCGAGGCCCTGGCGCTGGGTGCGCAGGGCGGTGAGGGCGGTGTTGATCCCGTTGAAGGAGCTCATCTACAGGGCCTCGTCCACGAGTCGGGCACCCACGGCCGCGGGTGCGGTGCTGCCGTCGGCGCGGTACAGGCTGCTGTCGCCGCCGCCGCGCACCACGCGCAGCGCCTCGGCCACCGCGCGCCGACCGGAGGTCAGCAGGTCGCGGTTGGCCTCCACAGCGGACTCGATCTCCGCCGAGAGGGTCGCCAGCGCGGTGCGGTGCTCGGCGAAGACCGCCGACCAGGGCTCGTCGAGCGCGTCGGTGAGCGCGGCCAGGCTCGGGCCGGGCGGCAGGCCGAGGGTCTCGGCCAGCTCGTCGACGGCCGCGGCGCGCAGCAGCTCGGTGCTCTGGATGCGCTCGAGCATGAGCTCGACCTCGTAGGTCGCGGACCCCAGCCACCTGGTGCGGCCCGCGGCCAGCAGCAGGCTCTCCACCTCGAGCTTGAACAGCAGCAAGGACAGCAGCTCACGCTGCCGCCAGAGGATCGCTGAGGTCTCCACGGGGTTCATCTGCGCTGCCTCCGGTAGGCGGTTGGACGGCTCGTTCACCAAGCCCTATCGACGCGGGCGGGGCACGCTTGAGGAAACCGCGTAAAAGCTTCCCGACCGGTCGCACCCGAGACGCACCCGTGCGGCACTTGGGGCGCACCCTCCACCCCCCACCTTTGACGTCATCAGGGCGGACGCACCAACCGCCCACACGACGTCCCAGATGGATGAGCGGCGGAGGCACCGACAATGTCCGAGAACCCCACCACCACCCGCACCACCGACACCGACGGTCTCATCGCGGCGAACCTGCCCCTCGTCGGCCACGTCGTCCGGGAGATGCTGGCTCGGGTTCCCGCGCACGTCCGCCGCGACGAGCTGTTCTCCGCGGGCTCCGAGGCCCTCGTCGCCGCCGCCAACGCCTACGACGCGGGCCGCGGCGTCCCGTTCCCGGCCTACGCCGCGGTCCGCGTCCGCGGCGCGCTGCTCGACGAGCTGCGCGGCCAGGACTGGGCGAGCCGCTCGGTGCGCGGCAAGGTCCGCAAGCTCGAGGGCGCCCGCGACGCCTTCGTCGCCGAGCACGGCCGGGTCCCCAACGACTCCGAGCTGGCGGCGGCGCTGGAGACCGACGTGCGCACCGTGGTGTCCATCCGCGACGACGTGCAGCGCTCCTTCGTGGTCAGCCTGCAGTCGGTCGTCTCCGAGGGCCCCGAGGCCACCGAGATGGTCATCCCCGACGAGCGCGCCACCCCCGAGGACCTCATCGTCGAGCGCGAGCGGGTCGGGTACCTGCGCGACGCCGTCGAGGTGCTGCCGGAGCGGCTGCGCGTGGTCATCGAGGAGTACTACTTCAACAACCGGCCGATGGCCGAGATCGCCGAGCGGCTCGGGGTCACCGAGTCGCGGGTCTCGCAGCTGCGCGCCGAGGCGACGGCGCTGCTGCGCGAGGGCATCAACTCCCAGCTCGACCCCGAGCGCGTGTCCTCTTCGGACAAGCCGGACGGGTGCGCCGCGCGCCGCCGCGCCTCTTACTACGCCGCCGTCGCGGCGCAGGGCACCCTGCGCACCCGGCTGGCCAAGACCACGCCCCAGGGCGTGCCGGTGGACATGTCCGCCTGATTCCTGCAAAAAACTTCCGCCGGAACCTCAGATACCGGCGGGGAACGCCGAATAACTCGGTGCCTGCCCACGGAAGGGCGGGGATTGGGACTCTCTTCAAGGAGGAAACATCATGAGTCTGCGCATCAACTCCAACATCGCTGCCATGAACGCGTACCGCAACCTGTCGGTCAACGACAAGCAGATGCAGGGCTCGCTGGAGAAGCTCTCGTCTGGCCTGCGGATCAACCGCTCCGCGGACGACGCCGCGGGCATGTCGATCGCCCAGGGGCTCCAGTCCCAGATCGGCGGCCTCAAGGTAGCGACCCGCAACGCCCAGGACGGCGTCAACGTCGTTCAGACCGCCGATGGCGCCCTGAACGAGTCGGCCGAGATCCTGCAGCGCATGCGTGACCTGGCTGTCCAGGCCGCCAACGGCGGTTCGCAGGACACCAACGCCCAGGCGGCGGCCCAGACCGAGTTCGGCCAGCTGCAGTCCGAGCTGGACCGGATCGCGAAGACCACCTCCTTCGGCGGCCAGAAGCTGCTGGCCGTTGGCACCGCTGGCGGTACCGCTTACACCGGTTCCTTCCAGGTCGGCGCCAACAACACCACCGACGACCGCATCAACGTGTCCATGGACGCGTCGGTGTTCGGTGCCGCCGGTACCAAGGCCAGCAACACCCTCGCGGGTACCTTCAGCGCCGCTCTCGACACCGAGACCATCACCGCCTCCATCGGCGGCAACGGTGCCACGGTCACGCTGAACAGCCCGTCCAGCCTGGACGACGTTGTCAACCAGCTCAACGGCAACGCCAGCTTCAGCGCCTCGTTCGTCGCCACGAAGGCGGGCGCGGACCTGAAGATCTCGTCCAAGGTCGCCCAGACCGAGACCATCACCGTCTCCTCGTCGGCTGCTGGTCTGACCGCGGGCACCGCGGTCGCGGGCACCACCGGCTCCACCGCCACCGGCTTCGACAGCGCTGGCCTCGGCGTCGGCAACACGGTGTCGCTCAACAACACCACCAACGCTCGCAACGCGATCGACGCCGTCGACGCCGCGATCAAGAACCTGTCGACCGCCCGCAGCCAGCTGGGTGCGTACCAGAACCGGTTCGAGCACACCATCAACAACATCAACGTCCAGGTGGAGAACCTCTCGGCGTCCAAGTCGGCGATCACCGACACCGACATGGCGCAGGAGATGGTCAAGTTCACCCGGTCGCAGATCCTGTCCCAGGCGGGCACCGCGATGCTCGCCCAGGCGAACCAGGCCCCGCAGAGCGTTCTGCAGCTCCTGCGTGGCTGAGTGAACACGGCCCGGGCACTGATCAGCCAGATCAGTGCCCGGGCTTTTCTCATTCCCGGCCGCCAGCGGCCGATGTAGTGGTCGACCCCGGACGAAGAAGAAGGCCCCTCCATGACAAGTGTCGACGGACTCGTCACCGGTTTGGACACCACCTCGATCATCTCCCAGCTGATGAGCCTCGAGGCGGCGCCGCAAACCCGCCTCAAGAGCAAGGTGAGCGACCAGCAGAAGCTCACCACCGCCTACCAGGCCATCAACACCCGCATGCTGGCGGTGCAGAACGCGGCCAAGGACCTCGCCGCGTCCACCACCTGGACCGCGGTCAAGGCCACCTCGTCCTCCTCGGCGGTCTCGGTCGCCGCGTCGACCACCGCGCTGGCGGGTACCGCCACCTTCGACGTCACCTCGCTGGCCGCCACGCACGTGCTGACCTCCGCGGTGCCGGGTTCCGGCACGCCCGCCGCGGGCGCCTCGCTGGACCTGGTGTTCAGCGGCAAGACGGTCAACGTCCCGGTCGCCACCAACACCCCCCAGGGCGTCGCGGACGCCATCAACGGCGCCAACGCCGGGGTGCGGGCGACGGTGCTGACCACGACCACCGGCCAGGTGCTGCAGTTCTCCGCGACCGGCACCGGCGCGGCGAAGTCGTTCAGCGTCTCCGGGCTCACCAACGCGACCGCGGTCATGACGCAGGGCGCGGACGGTGTCGTCACCGTCGGCAACCCGCTGGCGGGCGGCTACAAGCTCGCCAGCGCCGACAACACCTTCACCGGTCTCATCCCGGGTGTGACGGTCACCGCGAACAAGGTCGAGTCCGGCATCACCGTGTCCACGACCGCCGACCCCGGCAAGGCGGCCGACGCCACCCAGACCCTGGTCAACGCGGTGAACTCGGCGCTGTCGCTGATCGACGGCTACACCGCCTACAACGCGACCACCAAGACCGGGGGGGTGCTCTCGGGCAACCCGATGGTGCGCAGCCTGCGCGAGCAGCTGCTCACCACGGTGAGCAGCGGCGTCCCGAACGGGACCTTCAGCACCTCCGGTGTGTCACTCGACCGCACGGGCGCGCTGAAGTTCGACCGCACCGCGTTCCTGGCCGCGGCGGGCAAGGACCCCGCGGCGGTGAAGGCCCAGATCGGCACCACGCTGACCGGCCGCTACACCGAGGTGGCCGACGGCGTCATCAACAGCACCACCGGCAAGCTCACCCTGGTCATCCAGAACGGTGACGCCTACGTCCGCAAGCTCAACGACCAGATCACCGACTGGGACAGCAAGCTGGCCTCCAAGAAGGTGGCGCTGCAGCGGCAGTACACCAACCTGGAAACCGCGCTCGGCAAGCTGAAGGACCAGTCGAGTTGGCTCTCCAGCCAGCTCTCGAGCCTGAGCTAGGAGAACCCTGATGTCGAGCCCCGCACTGCGCCAGCGCTACCTCGCTGACTCGGTCACGACCGCGACCCCGGGTCGCCTGCTGGTCATGCTCTACGACCGGCTCTGCCTCGACCTGGCCCGCGGCGCGGACGCCGTCGACGCCGGTGACCGCTCCGCCGCGTCGGAACTGCTGCTGCACGCCCAGGACATCCTGTTGGAGCTGCAGGGTTCCCTGCGCCCGGAGGCCTGGGACGGCGGCAAGGAACTGGCCGGGATCTACGCGTTCCTGCTCGCGGCGCTGATGCGCGCCAACATCGCCCAGGACGCCGCCGCGGTGCGCGCGGCACTGGGCATCGTCGAGCCGCTGCGCGACGCCTGGCGGGAGGCTGTCGAGGCCCTCCCCGCGGCGAACGGCAAGTCGTGAGCGGCACGGCGAGCGCGTGGAACCTGGCCTGGGCCCAGGCGCTCGACCGGCTGGAGTCCGATGTGGCCTCCGCGGAGGCGTTGCTGCTCGAGGAGCACATGCTCCGCGAGCTGCCCAGGTTCGACCCGTGGACGCCACCGGCCGGTCTCGGGCCGCTGCCGCTGGACATGCGCCCGCGCGCGGACGCCGTGCTGCGCAGGCAGTTGGAGGTGGCGACCAAGCTCGCCGCCGCCATGTCCGGTGCCGCGATGCACTCGCTGGTGATCGGCAAGATGGTCGAGGACCGGCGCGACCCGGCCCGGCCCAGCTACGTCGACGTGGCCATGTGAGCCCCGACGTGACCGCGTGACCAACTGAAGAAGACCCGCGGCCGGGTTAGCCCGGCTGTGTGAACGACCGCGCCCGCGACCACCTCCTCCCAGGTCGCGGGCGCGGTCCGTGTGCGTGCCCGGTGCGTGCGTCCGGTGTGGACTCCCGATGATCTCCCCCGCGCACCCCTGTGATCGGGGTCACCAGGATGACCATGCGGTTGACCTGGTGGAAGAGCACCCGAGTGGCAACCGAACGACGACCGGTGCACCACCGCTGCCGGCTCATTCTTCTTCCAACGGAGCCGAAGAAGCGCCTGAGCACGGATCGCTCAGAGTCACCCGCCACGGATCGGCGACCACCCGGCACGAAGGAGCACCGGTCGTGTTCGACGATCTCACCACGCAGGCCGTGCGGGCCTCGCTCGACGGTCTGGCGATGCGCCAGCGGGTGCAGGCCAACAACATCGCCAACATCGAGACCCCCCACTTCAAGGCCAAGAAGGTCGAGTTCGAGACCGCGTTGGCCCAGGCGATCTCGAGCGGCGATGGCGCCAAGGGCGTGCGGGCGTCGTTCTCGACCTCGAACCTGGCCGCCAGGCAGGACGGCAACAACGTCAACCTCGACGAGGAGACGTTGGGCTCCACCGAGACCGGGCTGCGCTACCAGCTGATGCTGCGCGCCATGGACGACCGGTACGGGCTCGTGAGCACCGTGCTGAAGGGTGTGCGCTGATCATGTTCAACATCATCGACACCGCCGCCAGTGGCGTCTCGGTGCACCGCAAGTGGCTCGACGCGGTCTCGGACAACATGGCCAACATCAACAACGTCGCCTCGACGACCGGCAACGCGTTCCAGGAGCGGTTCGTGGTGGCCAAGGAGCTCCCGACGCACAACGGGACCGTGGTCTCCCAGGTGCTCTCCGGCGACAAGACCGGCCGGATGGTCTACGAGCCCACCCACCCGCTCGCCGACGCCGGTGGCTACGTGCGCTACCCGGACATCGACCTCAGTGAGCAGATGGGCTACCTGATCATGGCCCAGCGCGGTTACCAGGCCAACATCGCCGCCGTCGAGCGGGCCACCTCGGCCTACCAGGCCGCACTCAACCTCGGGAAGAACGCGTGAGCAGCCCCATCAGCGCGGTGACATCCGCGATCGCCCCGCCCGCCGTCGTCGCCCCCATCTCCCTCGGCGAGACCTCCGCTGCCGAGTCGGCCTCCGGGTCCGGCTTCGGCGCGATCATCGGCAAGGCGTTGGAGAGCAGCCAGCAGGTGCAGGACCGGGCGAGCGCGCTGGCCGTCAAGGCCGCCACCGGGTCCGACATCGACGTGCACAACTACCTCGCCGCGGCCACTGAGGCCAACCTGACCACCCAGCTCACGGTCCAGGTCCGCAACAAGGCCATCGAGGCCTTCCAGGAGATCATGAGGCTGCAGGCATGAACCAGGACCGGATCATGGTGCTGCTCCGCCGCGTTGTGGACGGCTTCAAGGCCTTCTCGCTCGGCCAGAAGATCGTCGTCGTCGCCGGTGCCCTCGTCGCGGCCATCGGGATCTGGGTCTACTTCAGCTTCTTCGCCGCGACCACGAACTACTCGCCGCTGTTCACCAACCTCGCGGCCAAGGACGCCTCGGCGATCGTCGACGAGCTGACCGCCGCCGGGACCCCCTACGAGCTCGCCGACAGCGGCACCACCGTGATGGTGCCCGCCGACCAGCTCTACGCGCTGCGGTTGAAGATGGCCAGCTCCGGCCTGCCCGCCTCCGAGGACACCGGCTACTCGCTGCTCGACCAGCAGGGCGTGACCACCTCGGAGTTCATGCAGCAGGTCACCTACCAGCGCGCGCTCGAGGGCGAGCTGACCAAGACGATCAAGTCGATCGACGGCGTCACCGCGGCCACCGTGCACCTGGCGATCCCCACCAAGGACGTCTTCTCCGACGACTCCAGCAAGCCCACCGCGTCGGTCATGGTGGCCACCGCGGGCGGCAAGAAGCTCTCCGCCGAGCAGGTCCAGACCGTCGTGCACCTGGTCGCCTCCGCGGTCGAGAACATGGACCCGGACAACGTGACGGTGGCCGGTTCCGACGGCACCGTGCTCGCCGCGCCCGGCCAGGGCGACTCGGGTTCCACCAGCACCCGCCAGCA
Organism: Actinokineospora globicatena; assembly: GCF_024171945.1. Lineage (GTDB taxonomy): Bacteria > Actinomycetota > Actinomycetes > Mycobacteriales > Pseudonocardiaceae > Actinokineospora > Actinokineospora globicatena. Next base: position 586,478 of record NZ_JAMTCR010000006.1, on the reverse strand, counting down.
GGAGACCGCCGCCTACGAGCAGCGCCTGTCCAGCTCGCTGCAGTCGCTGCTGACCCAGGTCGTCGGGCCCAACCACGCGGTGGTCAAGGTGACCGCGGACCTGGACTTCGACACCTCGGAGACCAAGAGCCAGACGTACACCAAGTCCGACGCCCCCGCGCTGTCGGAGAGCACCACCGACGAGACCTACACCGGCACCGGTGCGGGCGCGGCTGGCGCGAACGGCGGCGTCCTGGGCCAGACCAACGGCACCGAGGGCGACACCACCAGCACCGGTACCGGCACCACCGACGGCAACGGCACGTACTCGCAGCAGAAGGCGGTCCGCGACAACGCGGTCAACTCGGTCATCGAGACCCGCCAGAACGCGCCGGGCCAGGTCCGCAAGCTCGGCGTCGCGGTGCTGCTCGACGAGACGACCGCCGCCGGTGCCGACATGGCGCAGATCCGCGAGCTGGCCGCCTCCGCGGTCAGCCTGGACACCACCCGGGGCGACACCCTCGCGGTCACCTCGATGAAGTTCAACACCGCGACCGCCGACGCCGCCCAGCAGGAGCTGGCAGCGCAGACCGCCGACGCGGGCAAGGCCGAGCAGCTGTCGCTGATCAAGCAGGGCGCCGCCGCGCTCGCGGTCGTGGTGCTGCTGCTGGTGACCTGGTTCGCCAGCCGCCGCCGCCGCAAGCGCAACCGGGTGCTGCAGGCCGCGGAGATGCAGCGGCTCGACGAGATCAAGGCCGAGCTGGAGCGCACCAGGGCCGTGGCCCTGGAGGCCGCTGGCGAGAAGGCCCGGTTGGAGTCGGCAAGCGAGCTGACCGCCATCGGTGGCGGCCTCGGCGGCGACGCCGACGGCGGCCAGCAGGAACGCAAGCTCAAGGAGATCGAGGCGCTCGTCGACGAGCAGCCCGACGAGGTGGCCAGGCTGCTGCGCGGCTGGCTCGCGACGAAGGGGGCCTGACCACCATGACCGACTCCGCCAACACCCCCGAGGGCCTGCGCAAGGCCGCGGTGCTGCTGCTGAAGATGGGCAAGGACGGCTCGGCCAAGGTGCTCTCCAAGCTGCGCGAGGCCGAGGTGGAGATGCTCTCCGCCGAGGTCGCCCGGCTCGGCGCGGTCGACGCCAGCTACACCACCAACGTGCTCGACGAGTTCCACGCGATGGCCAAGGCGCGCAAGCACGTCGCGCACGGCGGCATGGACTACGCCCGCGAGCTGCTCATCGAGACCCTGGGCCACGACCGCGCCGACGAGATCGTCGACCGCATCGGGGCGACCATGGTGGACGTGCCGTTCCGCTTCCTGCAGCGGGCCGAGCCCCGCCAGGTGCTCTCGTTCGTGCAGGATGAGCACCCGCAGACGGTGGCGCTGGTGCTGGCGCACATGCCCGCCAACCTGGCCTCCGCGGTCCTCGGTGGGCTCGCCCCCGAGCGGCAGAGCGAGGTCGCGCTGCGGGTGGCGACCATGGGCCGCACCTCCCCGGAGATCGTGCGCAAGCTGGAGAACCAGCTCGAGCGCAAGCTGTCCTCGCTGCTGCAGCCCTCCGACGTCTCCACCATCGGTGGTGTCGGTCCGCTGGTGGACATCATCAACCGGTCCGACCGGGCGACCGAGCGCTCCATCCTCGACGGCCTGGCCAAGCGCTCGCCCGAGCTGGCCGACGAGATCCGCAGCCAGATGTTCATGTTCGAGGACCTGGTCGGCATCGAGGACAAGTCGCTGCAGCTGGTGCTGCGCAACGTGTCCCCCGCGGACCTGGCCACCGCGCTCAAGGGTGTGCGCGAGGACGTGCGCGACAAGGTGCTGCGCAACCTGTCCGAGCGCGCCGCGGAGAGCCTGGTCGAGGAGATCGAGGTGCTCGGCTCGATCCGCCTGCGGGTCGTCGAGGAGGCCCAGGCCAAGATCATCGGCGAGATCCGCACGCTCGAGGAGTCCGGTCAGATCGTGCTGCGGCGGGGGGATGACGATGAGTTCGTCGCCTGAGCGGATCGGGACCGTGGTGCGCGGCGACGACGCCGCCGTGCCGTTCCAGATCGGGGTCACCTCGGTCAACCAGTCCGGCCGCGCCGGTGCGCACGCCGAGGGCTACGCCACCGGCTGGGCGCAGGGCATGCGCGAGGCGCGCGAGGCCACCACGGCCGCCCGCGCCAGCGCCCAGGCCGAGCTGGACCGGCTGCTGGCCGACCGCGCCACCCGCACCGCGCTCGCGGTGTCCGCGGTGGACGACGCGGTGCGGCAGGTGCTGGGCACCACGGTGCGCCGCGCCGAGGACATGGCCGCCGAGGTGCTGGCCGCCGCGGTGGAGTTGGCCGAGGCGATGCTGGGTACCCAACTCTCGACCGCGGTCGCCGAGAGCGCGCGGGCCGGGCTGGAGCGGGCCATCAGCGGCCTGCCCGCCACCGCGTCGGTGACCGTGCGGGTGAATCCGCTCGACCTGGCCGAGCTCACCGCGAACGGCGACCCCACCCCCGGCAAGCAGGTGACCCTGATCGGGGACCCAGGTGTGGCGCGCGGCGACGCGATCGCCCAGACCGCGGTCTCCACCGTTGACGCGACCCTCGGCGCCGCACTCGCCAGGGTCAGGGCGGAGTTGGCACCGTGACCAGCACCCTGCGCGAGAGCGCCTTCGGCGAGCGGTTCGCCGCGCTGCTGCCCGTCGCGCGGCCCAGCCGCACCGGCGTGGTCGTCGGCGTGGTCGGCCTCGCGGTGACCGTGGCGGGCATCGTGGCCCGCATCGGCGACCTGGTGCGCATCGGCCCGCAGGAGCAGCCGCTGCTCGCCGAGGTCGTCGCGCTCGACCACGAGCGCGTGGTGTGCCTGCCGCTGGGCCCGCTCGGTGGCGTCGGCGTCGGCAGCCCGGTGGTCAACACCGGTGGCCCGCTGCGCATCGCGGTGGGCGAGGAGCTGCGCGGCCGGGTGCTCGACGGCCTGGGCAACCCGATGGACGGCGGCCCGCCGCTGACCGGCCTCGCCCGGGTCTCGGTGGACATGGCGCCGCCATCGGCGATGGAGCGCTCGCTGATCAGCGAGCCGCTGCAGCTGGGTGTGCGCGCGCTGGACACGATGGTCCCCTGTGGACACGGGCAGCGCATCGGCATCTTCGCGGGCTCCGGCGTCGGCAAGTCCAGCCTGCTGTCGATGATCACCCGCGGCACCCAGGCGGAGATCACCGTGATCGCGCTGATCGGCGAGCGCGGCCGCGAGGTGCGCGAGTTCCTGGAGAACGACCTGGGCCCCGAGGGCCTGGCCCGCTCGGTGGTCATCGTGGCGACCTCCGACCAGCCGCCGCTGGTGCGGCTGCGCGCCGGGTTCGTGGCGACCCGCATCGCCGAGTTCTACCGCGACACCGGCAGGAACGTGCTGCTGATGATGGACAGCCTGACCCGCATCGCCATGGCGCAGCGCGAGGTCGGCCTCTCCGCGGGCGAGCCGCCCGCGACCCGCGGCTTCCCGCCGTCGGTGTTCGCGCTGCTGCCGACCCTGCTGGAGCGGGCCGGGCCCGCCCCGGTCGGCGGCATCACCGGGCTCTACACCGTGCTGGTGGAGGGCGACGACCACAACGAGCCGATCGCCGACGCGGCCAGGTCCATCCTGGACGGTCACGTGGTGCTCGACCGCAAGCTGGCCACCGCGGGCCACTTCCCCAGCATCGAGGTGCTGGAGTCGGTGTCGCGGGTGACCGGTGCCATCACCACCCGCGAGCAGCGGACCGACTCCGCGACGCTGCGCAGGCTGCTCGCCGCCCAGCGCGACGTGCGCGAGCTGGTGGAGATCGGCGCCTACGTGCCGGGCACCAACCCCGACGCCGACCGGGCGCTGGCGCTGCGCGGCCCGATCAACGACTTCCTGCGCCAGAGCATCGACGACCAGGTCCCCGCGACCGCGGCCTGGGAGCAGTTGGCGCAGCTGCTGCACGGTTCCGCACCCACCGGTGGAGGGCACTGATGACGATCCGCACCAAGTTGGCCGCCGTCCTGCGCGCCCGCCGCGCCCAGGAGGACATCGCCAAGAGCGCGGTCACCATGGCCAACGCCCGGCTGACCGAGGCGGGCTCCTACGTGGAGTCGCGCGCGGAGTCGATGCGGGCGTGGTCCGGGCCGCGCGACGGGGACGCCACCAGCTACCTGGCCGCCGTCGCCGCGGGCCGCGCGCTGGCGTCGGCACTGAGCGAGGCACGCGCCCACGAACGGGCGATGCGCTCTGAGTCGGAAGTGGAGGCCGGGCGGCTGCGCGAAGCCGCACAGCGTCGCCGCGGCGTGGAAAAACTCGTCGAACGGGTGACTGAGGAAGAACGCCTCGCGAATCTTGCCGCCGAGCAGCGAGTTGCCGATGAAGTGGCCGGGCAACGGCGCGGTGACGCGCGGACCGACGGGCCGGGAGGCAACCTGTGAGCGGTATCCAGGCGATCATGTCGCGGATGGCGGAGATCAACGCGTTGGTCGTGCCGTCCACCCGCGCGGCGGAGAGCACCTCGAGCTCCGAGTTCGCCGCGACGCTGAGCGGGGCGCTCGGCGACGCCAACGCCGGGTCGGCCACCGGTGCCGACGCGGTCACCGCGGCCCAGAAGTACATCGGCGTGCCCTACGTGTGGGGCGGCACCGACCCGGCGACCGGTCTGGACTGCTCTGGCCTCGTGCAGCAGGTCTACGGCGACCTGGGTGTCGACCTCCCCCGGGTGAGCCGCGACCAGGCCAAGGTCGGCACCGCCGTCCCGTCGCTCGACCAGGCCAAGCCCGGCGACCTGGTCGCCTTCGGCTCGCCGGTGCACCACATCGGCATCTACATCGGCGACGGCAAGATGATCCACGCGCCCGAGGCGGGCCAGGACGTCAAGGTCGGCAAGGTCTACGAGACCCCGACCGCCATCCGCCGGGTGCTGCCGGAGACCAGTTCCAGCACCTCGTCGCTGTCGAACCTCTCGGGCCTGTCGAACCTGTCCGGGCTGTCGAGCCTCTCCAGCCTGACCGGCGCCGACTCGCTCACCGCGCTCACCGGCAAGTACGGCGTGTCCAGCGGCGGCTCCTCCGCCTACTCCGCGCTGTTCACCCAGGCCACCCAGAAGTACGGCCTGCCGACCGGCCTGCTCTCCGCGGTCGCCAAGGCCGAGTCGAACTACAACCCCAACGCGGTCAGCGGCGCGGGCGCCCAGGGCCTGATGCAGATCATGCCCGCCACCGCCAAGGGCCTCGGCGTCGACGCGATGAACCCGACGCAGGCCGTCGACGGCGCCGCCCGGCTGCTCAAGAGCCACCTGGAGACCTTCGGGTCGGTCCCGCTGGCGCTGGCCGCCTACAACGCGGGCCCGGGCGCGGTGCGCAAGTACGACGGCATCCCGCCCTACAACGAGACCCAGAACTACGTCCGCAAGATCATGGCGAACCTGAACTCCGGAGTCGCGGCATGACCATCCCCGGTTTCACCCCGGCGCTGACCAGGCCCACCACCGCCACCACGACGGCCACCACGGCCGAGAGCGCGCCGAACGGGGACCAGCCCGGCACCGACACCACCCCCGCCTTCGCGGACCTGTTGCAGGCGCTCGCGATCGGGGGCACTCCCACGCCCGCCACCACCACCCCCACCGCCACCACTGCCGGCCTGCCCGGCGAGATCGGCGCGCGCGCCGAGGGCGAGCAGACCGAGACCGATACCACCGCCGCGCTCATGTCGGCCATGGTCGTGCCGACTCTCGGGCTACCCTTCGCGGCCGCCCAGCCGGTGACCGCGAACGCGGAGCAGGCCAAGGGCACGCCGGACGCGGTGACCGCCCCCACCCAGCCCGCACCGGGTGACCAGGCTCCCGCCGCCGCGGCGTCCCGCCCCGCCGCGGCGGCGGTGTCCACCGCGGACGCCAACGGCTTCGTCGAGGTCCCCGCAGCAGGCGCCCCGAAGTCCCCGGCGCGGGCGGCCACCGAGGCCGTGAGCCCGCAGCAGACGGCCGCGGGTGCCGAGTCCGCGAGCGCGGACGCGAGCACCGCGGAACTGCCCGCGGGCGCCGTGACCACCCCGGTCGTCGGGGGTACGGGAGCGGAACAGGTGCCGACCGGCGGCGAGACGGGTGCAGGCCTGGAGTCGGCCACCGGGGCTGCCGACAACCCCTTCGTGGACAACACCACCACCCTGTCGGCCAGCGCGCCGACCACCCACTCCGGGACCGTGCGGGCCGAGGCCCAGCAGACGGCCCCGGTCGACGGCGTCGTGGTGCCCACCGCCCAGGCCGACGGCACCGCCGCCGCGACCGCGATCCCCACCCAACCGACGGCGAGCACGGCTCCCGCGGCGGAGAAGCCGCAGTCGGGCACCGGGGACACCGCGACGTCCGCGACGTCCACCGCGGTGGGCCAGGGCACCACCCAGGCCACCTCGGAGAAGTCCACCAAGGACGACTCGGCCAAGGACGACGACAAGCAGGCCGCGCCCGGCGTTGACGCCACCGCGCTGGTCGAGCCGACCGCACTGTCCACCCAGGAGTTCGCGGTGGAGGTCGTTCGGGCGTCCACCCAGGACCAGGGCACCGTGACCACCCCCGCGGCGGCCGCACCGGTCACCGTACCGGTCGCCACGGTCGACCTGGCCCGCGTGCAGGCGGTCGACACCCCGGCCGCGCCGCAGGCGCCGCACGCCCCCGTGCACACCCAGAACGCGCACCAGCTGGCCGCCGAGCTGAGCCCGCTGCGCGGCCACAACGGCGAGCACACGCTCACCGTGCACCTGCACCCGGTCGACCTCGGCCCGGTCAGCCTGACCGCCCGGATCTCCGGTGGCGACATCCACCTCGACCTGGGCAGCGCGACTGAGGCGGGCCGCGAGGCGCTGCGCGCCGCGCTGCCGGAGCTGCGCCGCGAGTTGGAGCAGGCCGGGTTCGGCTCGTGCCAGCTCAGCGACGGCGCCTACTCGGGCACCGACCGGGGCGCGGGCGACCAGTGGTCGCAGCGCGCCCAGTGGGACCAGTGGACCGCCTCGGCCGCCAGGCGCGAGACCGCGGCGACCGCCAAGACCAGCCTGCCCGCGACCACCACGTCGACCGGCCCGGCCGCACCCGCGCGCACCGCGGGTGTGCTCGACCTGCACGCCTAGGAGCGAGGAGATCCATGACCACCCCCATCTCGGGTGCCGCGACGACGCAGACCGCCGCGTCGAGCAGCACCAAGGGCAGCCCGCTGACCGCGCTGGACTCCCAGGCCTTCCTCAAGCTCCTCGTCGCCCAGCTGCGCTACCAGGACCCGAGCAGCCCGGCCGACCCCACCGCCTTCATGACCCAGACCGCGACGCTGACCCAGGTGGAGAAGCTGTCGTCGCTCGCGGAGTCGCAGACCAGCATGCTCACCTCCACGCTGAGCGCGCAGGCGAGCGCCCTGGTCGGCAAGTCGGTCAGCTACAAGACCAAGGTCGACGGCGAGACCCTCACCGGCACCGTCACCGCCGCCACCTTCGGCGCGAGCCCGACGGTGCGCATCGGCTCCGCGGACGTCCCGCTCGCGCTGGTCACCGGTCAGCGCACCGTCTGACCCAGCGCCACCAAGCACTCCCCCGGGACCAGCTCCACACCGGACGGTCCCCACACGACAGACCCCACCGACAGACCTCAGCGTCGAACACGAGAAGAAGGCTGGAAACCACATGTTGCGTTCCCTCTTCGCGGGCATCAGCGGCCTGCGCAGCCACCAGACCATGATGGACGTCACCGGCAACAACATCGCCAACGTGAACACCAGCGGGTTCAAGAGCTCGGCGGTGGTCTTCGAGGACGCGCTCAGCCAGAGCATCCGCACCGCCGCCGCGGCGGGCGCCAACACCGCCGCGCAGAACCCCGCGCAGGTCGGCCTCGGCGTCAAGACCGCGGGCACCAGCGTGAACTTCACCCAGGGCAACAGCCAGCTGACCAACCGCACCGGCGACATGCTCATCCAGGGTGACGGCTTCTTCGTCATCGACAACGCGGGCCAGCAGGCCTACACCCGCGCGGGCTCGATGGCCTCCGACGCCCAGGGCCGCCTCACCTCCGCCGACGGCGGCCTGGTGCAGGGCTGGATGGGCACCGCGGGCGTCATCGACCAGACCCAGCCGATCGGCGCGCTGACCATCGACTCCACCACCTACGCCAGCTACTCGCTGTCCCCGGACGGCACCCTGGTCGGCATCCTGGCCTCCAACGGCCAGCAGCAGAACATCGGCCGCATCGCGATCGCCAAGTTCTCCAACGTCACCGGTCTGGAGAAGATCGGCGGCTCGCTCTACCGCGCCACCGCCAACTCCGGCGCCGCCCAGGTCAACGCCCCGGGCAGCAACGGCATGGGCGTGCTGGTCTCCGGCGCGCTGGAGATGTCCAACGTGGACCTCGCCCAGGAGCTGACCAACCTGATCATCGCCCAGCGCGGGTTCCAGGCCAACTCGAAGATCATCAGCACCTCCGACGAACTGCTCCAGGACCTGATGAACCTCAAGCGCTAGCGGTTAGGGCGGGCGGTTCACCTCAAGGAGGTGAACCGCCCGCCGATGTCTTGACAAGCGGGGTCCACGGAGGGGCCCAACCAAACGGCACCCCAAGGACGGACGCTGTGATCTTGCTGAATCGGCTCAACGGCCAACCTTTCGCCCTCAACCCGGACTTGCTCGAACGCGCCGAGTCCACCCCCGACACGGTCATCACGCTGGTCAACGGTGCCAAGTACGTCGTGGCCCAGTCGCTCGACGAGCTGGCGGCGCTGGTGCGCGAGCACCGCGCGGTCATCCTCGGCCAGGCCCAGGAGGCCGCCGAGCACGGCTACCGGACCGGACCCACCCTCGTCGAGGACGGCGAGGCCACGTTGCTGCACCTGCCGGAGAGGGGGATCTGATGGACCCGGCAAGCCTGGCGGGCATGGGGCTCGCCCTCATCGCCATCGTCGTCTCCATGCTCATGGAGGGCGGCGACCCGATGTCGATCATCCTCCTGCCGCCCATCATCCTGGTCTTCGTCGGCACCTTCGGCGTGGCCATGGCCAGCGGCATGATGAAGGACGCCATCGGCGTGGTCGGCCTGATGAAGCGCGCGATGCTCTCGCCCAAGATCGAGGCGGGCGCGGTCATCGACACCGTGGTCAAGCTCGCCGACCGGGCCCGCCGCGAGGGCCTGCTCGCCCTGGAGGACGAGGCCAAGAAGGTCGAGGACCCGTTCCTGCGCAAGGGCCTGGAGCTGGCCATCGACGGCACCGACTCCGACGAGGTCCGCGACATCCTCGAGTCCGAGATCGACACCAAGCGCAAGCACGACAAGGTCGGCGCCAAGATCTTCACCGACATGGGCGGCTTCGCGCCGACCATCGGCATCATCGGCACCGTGCTCGGCCTGGTGCACGTGCTGGAGAACCTGGCCGACCCCAGCGAGCTGGGCCACCTGATCGCGGGCGCCTTCGTGGCGACGCTGTTCGGCGTGATGACGGCCAACGTGTTCTGGCTGCCGATGGCCAACCGGCTCAAGCGGATCAGCGAGCTGGAGTGCGAGCAGATGATGCTCGCCCTCGAGGGGGTGCTGGCCATCCAGGCCGGGTCCAACCCGCGACTGGTCGCCCGCAAGCTGCGCAGCCTGGTGCCTGCCAGCGGTGAACAGGACAAGGCAGCCTGATGTCCGGCGGCGGCAAGCGCAAGCGCGGCGGCCACGAGGAGGAGCACGAGAACCACGAGCGGTGGCTGCTCACCTACGCCGACATGATCACCCTGCTGATGGTGCTGTTCATCGTCATGTTCGCGATGTCCACTGTGGACGCGAAGAAGTTCGACCAGCTCAAGGAGAGCCTGGCTGGCGCGTTCGGCGGCAGCCAGTCGCTGGTGGTCGGTGGTGCCTCAGGCAGCCCGGACACCGCGGGGGTCAGCCCCGACAAGATCGACCTGCAGTCGGCGGCCGGTGGTGAGGGCGCCGACGTGACCACGATGAGCAAGAGCGACGCGGAGAAGGCGGTCCAGCAGTCCGACCGGGCCAAGGCCGCCGCCGACCTGGAGAAGGCCCGCGAGGAGGTCGCCAAGCTGCGCGAGGTGCAGAAGAAGATGACCGAGCTGCTGGCCAAGGCGGGGCTCACCGACTCGGTGCAGTTCACCATCGACCAGCGCGGCCTGGTCGTCACGATCATCACCTCCTCGGTGGTGTTCGCGGGCGACAGCGCCGAGCTGCTGCTGCAGGGCAAGGAGGTGCTCGACGCGATCTCGCCGTCGCTGGCCCTGCTGCCCAACCACCTGGAGATCGGCGGCCACACCAACCAGCTGCCGGTGCCCACGCGCAACTACCCCAGCTCCTGGGAGCTGTCCACGGCGCGGGCCTCCAGCGTGGTGCGCTACCTGCTCGGCCACGGGGTGCCCTCGTCGCGGATGACCGCGGCGGGCTACGCCGACACCAAACCGCTCTACGACCCGAGCGACCCCCTCTCGGTGACCCGCAACCGGCGGGTCGAGGTGGTCGTGATGTCAGACCAGTCAGCCGAGGTCAAGGCACTGCTGCCGACCGCGGCGACCGAGAAGTGATCCGGAGGGAGGAACCATGGGCAAGACCGATGACAAGAAGACCGCCGAGACCGACGCGCCGGAGAAGAAGGGCAACAAGAAGCTGCTGCTGATCCTGGTGCTCGTGGTACTGCTCGGCGGGGGTGGTGGGGCGTACTTCATGTTCTTCCGCACCCCCAGCGAGCCCGCTCCCCCGGAGCCCGGCGAGGTCCTGGTGCTCGACTCGGTGACGATGAACCTCACCGACGGGCACTACCTCAAGCTCAAGCTGGCGCTGCAGGCCACCGTCGACGTGACCGAGAAGCTCGACGGCAGCAAGGCGCTCGACCTGGCCGTGGCCCAGTTCAGCAACAAGTCCGTGGCGGAGCTGTCGAGCAACGCCGCGCGCGAGGAGCAGAAGAAGGAGCTCAAGGAGAAGATCGCCGAGGCCTACGAGGACGAGGTGATGGACATCTACCTCACCGAGTTCGTCATGCAGTAGGTCGTCACGCTGCCACGCGGTAGTCGACGCACACAGGAGTCACCTCACGGAGTCGCCCAGCACGGAGTACGACGCGCGGGTCCGACCGGCCACCAGCCCGGCCGGTCGGACCACCCCCTGATCGGACCGGGGACCCACCCAGCCCGGGTCCCCGGTCCGATCAGGACACCGGGCCCCGCCACGACGAAGATCCTTCCGGGACACCAGCCCCCCGATCGGATGACCGTCCACTCGCGAGCCCGATGTCACCCGATAGGACGACATCGGGTGGTTGTGCGCTCAGATCCACCGCGACCCGGCCGATAGAGGCCACGTGCAGACTCCTTCGTCATCACCGGGCCGTCGGGCTGGCGGCGCGAAGACCGGCGGGCTCGTCACCGATGGCCGCGCGCTGGCCAGCTACGACTTCCTGCGCCCGGCGAAGCTGCCGCGCGAGCACCTGCGCACGCTCCAGCTCGCCTACGAGACCTTCTCGCACCGGTTGGCCATCCTGCTGACCTCGCAGCTGCGGGTGGTCTGCCGCGTCGGCGTGGCCGCGGTGGACCAGATCTCCACCGACGAGTTCCTCGCGCGCGAGACCGAGCCGGTCGTCGTGGCGCCGCTGCGGTTCGACCCGCTGCCGGGCACCGCCATCCTGGAGCTCCCGCAGGTCACCGCGCTGACCCTGATCGACCACCTGCTCGGCGGTCCCGGCGGCAAGCAGCACGTGCGGCCGCTGACCGACCTGGAGACCCCGCTCATCCGGGACCTGCTCGCCGACGTGCTGACCGAGCTCAAGATCGGCCTGGCCGAGTTCGTCCGGGTGGACCCGATCCTGGGCGCCCTGGAGTACAACCCGCAGCTGGTGCAGGTCGGCGGACCGGCCGACGTCATGGTCACCGCGAACTTCGAGCTGACCGTCGGCGAGGCCGAGAGCACGCTGACGCTGACCGTCCCGCTGCAGTCCGTGCTGCCCTCCTTGCAGCGCCACAGCGAGAGCGCCGAGACCACCGCCGGTGAGCGCGCCGCCCAGCAGGCCGCCCGCGACCTGCTCACCCAGGGCCTGCGCGAGGTGCCGGTGGACGTGGCGGTCCGCTTCGCCCCGGCCAAGCTGCGCTCCAACGACCTGTTCGACCTGCGCCCCGGTGACCTGCTCTCGCTCGGGCACCCGGTGAGCCGCCCGCTCGACATCACCACCGCCGGTCGGGTGTTCGGCCACGCCGTCGCCACGAAACAGGGCAACCGCCTCGCCTGCCAGGTCGTGTCCGCGAACAAGGAGGACTTCCCCGGATGAGCACCAGCACGCACACCGACTCCGCCGCCGCCGTGCGCGCCGCCGCCGAGGCCGCGTTGACCGTGTTGCCCGCCAGCGAGGCGCTCACCGTGGGAACCCCCGTCTCCGACGCCTCGACCCTCGCCCTGCCCGGCGCGGCCGTCTGCGCGGACCTCAGCGGGCAGACGCAGGGCACCCTGGCCGTGCTGGTCAACCAGGAGCTGGTCGAGGCGCTCAAGTCGAGCCCGCTGGGCGAGCTGGACCTGGGCGCGGCGGTGGCGCCCGCGCTGGAGGCCGCCGCCAAGGTGCTCGGCTCGGTCGCGGGCCCCGGCAGGCAGACCACCCCGGAGGCCGCGCTGGCCTCGATGGCCGAGAGCGGCGCGCTGGTCGGCGTCCCGCTGACCGCCGGTGCCGCCATGCAGGCCGTCATCGCGCTGTCCACCCCGCAGCCGAGCACCCCCGCGCCGCGCCAGGCCGGTGCGCCGAGCCGCTCGGCCGCCTCGGCGATGGACCTGCTCAGCGGCGTCGAGATGGAGGTGACCGTCGAGCTCGGCCGCACCAGGATGACCGTGCGCGAACTGCTCTCGCTCGGCTCCGGCTCGGTCATCGAGCTGGACCGGGCGGCCGGGGCGCCCGCCGACGTGCTGGTCAACGGCAGGCTCATCGCGCGCGGCGAGATCGTGGTCATCGACGAGAACTTCGGGATCCGGATCACCGAGATCCTGGCGGGCGCGGCGGCGGACGCCATCTGATGGCCGAGCTGCTGCGGGTGTTCATCGCCCTGCTGCTGGTGCTCGCCGCGCTCTGGGTGGCCGCCCGGCTGGCCAGGCGGCCGATGCGCAACCGGCGCCGCGGCGGCACGATGGACGTGCTCGCGCGCACCCAGCTCTCCCGCGGCGCCAGCGTCACCGTCGTGCAGGTGGACCAGACCGCGCTGGTGCTCGGGGTGACCGACCACCAGGTGAACCTGCTGCACATCGCCGACGTGGCGTCCTTCGCGCCGCCGGAGCCGCGCCAGGCCCCGGACAAGACGGGCACCGCCGTGGACAGCCCCGGCGGGTCGTCCACCTCGGACAAGCCGGGTGTGCTGACCGGGTCGGCGTTGTCGCCGAGCACGTGGAAACAGGCGTTGGACGCGTTGCGCGAGCGGTCGGTGCGCAAATGAGGTCGGCGCGCCCGGGCCGGTTCCGCCGCTCCAGCGTGCTCGCGCTGCTGGTGGTCCTCATCGGACTGCTCGGCGCGACCGGGTCCGCCTCCGCGCAGCCGGGGTCCGCCGCGGCGCCGGTCGCGGTGGCCCAGCCCTCGGGTCCGACCGGCCCCACCGAGCCCAACGACGCCGTCACGGTGACCGTGGGGACCCCGGAGAAGCCGTCGGAGTCCATCGTCATCCTGCTGCTGCTGACGACGCTGTCGGTCGCGCCGTCGCTGCTGCTGCTGTGCACCAGCTTCACCAAGGTCTTCGTTGTGCTCAGCATCACACGCAATGCCCTTGGATTGACCAACGTCCCGCCGAACCAGGTGTTGGCTGGGTTGGCGCTCTTCTTGAGCCTCTTCATCATGGGACCGGTGGTCAGCGAGGTGAACGCGCAAGGAGTGCAGCCCTATCTCAACGGCGAGAAGTCCCAGTCCGTCGCGTTCACCGACGGGATGAAGCCGCTGCGGGAGTTCATGCTCAAGCAGACCCGCCCCGAGGAGATCGCGCTGTTCACCAAGGTCGCGGGCGACGAGAAGCCCGCGACCGCCGCCGATGTCCCGACCACCACCCTGATCCCGGCCTTCGTGCTCTCGGAGCTGCGCGCGGCGATGCTCATCGGCTTCGTGCTGTTCATCCCGTTCCTGGTCATCGACATGGTCGTCTCGGCGTCGCTGATGTCGCTGGGCATGATGATGCTGCCCCCGGTGACCGTCGCGCTGCCGTTCAAACTCCTGTTGTTCGTGCTCGCCAATGGCTGGGGCCTGCTCATCACCGCCCTGGTCGGCACCTACTCGTAAGGGAACGCCGTGAACGACACCACCATCATCGAGCTGGGCGTGCAGGCCATGCTGGTCACCGGCAAGCTCGCCGCGCCGATCCTGCTCACCGCGCTCGTCGTCGGCTTCGGCATCTCGCTGTTCCAGTCGGTCACCCAGATCCAGGAGGTGACGCTGTCGTTCGTGCCCAAGGCGATCGGGGTCGCCGCCGCGCTGCTGCTCACCGGCAGCTGGATGGTGCACGAGATCGTCAGCTTCACCGGTGGCCTCTACGAGCGGATCCCGTCGCTGGTCGGTTGATCCGGTGGAGGCCCAGCTCGCCCCAGGCACGCTCCCGGCCCTGCTGCTGGCCGTGATCCGGGCCGTGGCGTGGCTGATCACCTGCCCCCCGTTCAACGGGCGGGCGATCCCGGGCGCCATCAAGGCCATGCTCGGCGTGGCGATCGTGCTGCCGGTGGTGCCGAAGCTGGCCGGTGACGTGCCGAGCGCGGAGACCTGGGCGCTGGCCATCAGCGCGGTGGAGCAGGTGCTGATCGGCGCGGGGTTGGGCTTCCTGACCGCCGTGATCTTCGCGGGGGTGCAGGCCGCCGGTGACCTGCTCGACGTGTTCGGCGGGTTCTCGTTGGCCTTCGCCTACGACCCGCTCTCGTTCTCCGGCAACGCGGGTGTGCTCGGCCGGTTCTACGGCCTGACCGCCACCGCGTTGATGTTCGCCACCGACGCGCACCAGTTGGTGATGCGCGGCTTCACGCTTTCGTATGAAGCGGTTCCACTCAGCGGTGGGTTCTCCCTCGAACGGTTGTCGAACCTGCTCACCAGCGGGCTGGGGCGGTTGTTCCTGGCCGCGGTGCTCATCGCCGGGCCGATGATCGTGGTGCTGTTCTGCGCCGACATCGGCCTCGGCCTGCTCAACCGAGTCGCACCCGCGCTGAACCCGTTTTCCGTGGGTTTCCCTGCCAAGGTGGGTCTCACGCTGGTGATGGTCGGGCTGGCCATCACCCTGCTCCCGCAGGCGGTGCACGCCATCGCCGAGGAAGCGACCAACGCCGTACTGAAAGCGATCGGGCGATGAGCGCGAACAAGGACGCCACCGAGAAGCCGACACCGAAGAAGCTCAAGGAGGCCAGGTCCCAGGGGCAGACCGCCCGCACCCAGGACCTCGGCGCGTGGGCGGCGGTGCTGGTCGCGACCTGGGTCATCCCGGGTGTCTTCGGTGACCTGTTCGACAGCAGCGCGCAGCTGCTGCACCGGGTCGGCAAGTTCATCGCCAACCCCGACCAGGCCGAGGCGTTCGCCATCCTCGGCGAGGCCTTCGGCAACGGCGCCGCCGCGATCGCCCCGCTGCTGGGCGCGACCCTGCTGGCGGTGCTCGCGGGCGCCGGTGTCCAAGGTGGACTGCGGCCCGCGATCAAGCTGCTCAAGCCGAACTTCAAGCGGCTCAACCCGCTCTCGGGCATCAAGCGGATGTTCGGCCCGCAGTCGGCGTGGGAGCTGGTCAAGACCCTGCTCAAGTGCGGCATCCTCGGGGTGGTGCTCTACACCGCGGTCAAGGACCTGATCCCCACCATCATGGGCTCCGGCTCGCTGCCGCTGCAGTCGCTGGTCGCCACCCTGGGCGACACGGTGCTCTCGCTCATCCGCCTCGCCGCCGTCGCCGGTCTCGCCATGGGCATCGCCGACTACCTGGTCGCCAAGCGCCGGGTCGGCAAGGAGCTGCGGATGACCAAGCAGCAGATCAAGGACGAGCACAAGAACACCGACGGCAACCCGGAGATCAAGGGCCAGATCCGCTCCCGGCAGCTGGCCATGAGCCGCAACCGGATGATGTCCGACATCGCCACCGCCGACGTCATCATGGCCAACCCCACCCACGTCGCGGTGGCGTTGCGCTACGACCCCGACAAGGGCGCCCCCCGCGTCGTGGCCAAGGGCGCCGGCGAGATCGCCGCCAAGATCCGCGAACTCGCCACCGAACACCGCGTCCCGATCGTCCGCGACATCCCCCTGGCCCGCGCCCTGTACAAGGCCTGCGAGGTGGGCCAGGAGATCCCGGTCGACCTCTTCGGCCCCGTGGCCCACGTACTGGCCTTCCTGCACCGCCTCCGCTCCCGCGGCTCCGCCGCAGGCACCCACAACATGCCCGCGGAAGCAGCGGCCTGATCCCCCTCGCTCAGCCGTGTGGCCCCGGTCTTCCCGGGGCCACACGGCTTTGCCGGTGCGCCGTCAGGAGATGGTGACGGACTTGCAGCCGAGCAACCGGTTCCCACCCGCGCTGCCGGGAGCGTTGATCCCGTAGGCGCACGCCGACCCGGGACGATGCCGCCGCAGGTCACCTCGAACCCGTTGGTCGATCCACTCGCGGTGTGCACGACGCCCACGTCCGGCCGGTCCAGGTTGGCGGTCGTCGCGACGCCGTGCTCGGGTGTCACGTACGCGTGCACGGCGATCGGCGCCGAGGTGTCCGGGTCACGCGCCCACCCGCGGAACCGGACACCCGTCGCGTCCTGGCTGACGACGTCGAGATTCCCGACGGACGACCCGGGGGACGCGCCTTCCCGAACCGTCCCGAACCGCCACACCCGGACGGTCCACCCCGCGGCGGCGACCCAGCGCTGCACCGACTTGACGCACTCCCCGGCTGGTTTAACCCGGTCGGTCGGCTTGTGCCCACCCCGGCCGGTCCCTCGTCCGCCGCGAGAGCGTTCGGCAGGCAGCGGGGGCGAGCGGGTGGCGGAGACACCTGGCTACCACGTCTGGCGTGGAGATCCCGTTGTCGAAGCGCGGGGGTCTCAGCCTGCGGAAGGCCTGGTGGCGGTGTGGGTGACGGGTATGTTGGCGGTGGCCCGCCCTCGAGGCCTCGTGGTGGGGGGTTCGACGAAGGGTGCGCTGGATGCCGGACGAGTTCTCCGACCTGGTCGCGGTGGTCGATGATGTGACCGGGTTGGTCGGGCGGACGCCGCTGGTGCGGCTGAAGCGGGTCACCCGGGGGGCGCCCGCGGCGGTGTTGGTGAAGGTGGAGGCGGCCAACCCGGCGGGGAGTTCGAAGGATCGGGCGGCGCTGTCGATGGTTCGGGCCGCGGAGGCCTCCGGTGATCTCAAGCCGGGTGGGGTGATCTTCGAGGGGAGCTCGGGCAACACCGGGATCGCGCTGGCGATGATCGGTGCGGCGCTGGGCTACCAGGTGGTCGTGGTGGTGCCGGACCGCAGCAGCCAGGAGAAGTTGGGGTTGTTGCGGGCCTACGGCGCGCGGGTCGTGATCACGCCCGCGCTGCTGCCCGCCGACCACCCCGACCAGGTGCGCGCGCTCGCCGCCCGGCTGGCCGCCCAGACCCCCGGCGGGTGGTACGCGGGCCAGTACGACAACCCCGCCAACATCGACGCCCACTACTCGACGACCGGCCCGGAGATCTGGGCGCAGACCGGCGGCCGGGTGACGCACCTGGTCGCCGGGATCGGCACCGGCGGCACGCTGACCGGCGCGGGCCGCTACCTGCGGGAGGTGTCCGGCGACCGGGTCCAGGTGGTCGGCGCGGACCCGGAGAGCTCGGTGTACGGCGGCGGCTCGGGTCGTCCGCACCTGGTCGAGGCGACCGGCCGCTTCGTGCACCCGGACACCGGCACCGACGTCTGGCCCCGGTCCTACGACCCGTCGGTCGCCACGACCGTCCGGCAGGTGCCCGACCGGGCGTCGATCACGATGACCCGCGCCCTCGCCAGGGAGGAGGGCCTGCTGCTCGGCGCCTCCGGCGGGTTGGCCGTGGCGGCCGCGGTCGCGCTGGCGCACACGCTCGGCCCGGACGACGTGGTCGTGGCCATCGCGCCCGACTCGGGCCGGTCCTACCTCAGCAAGTACTTCGACGACGACTGGGTGAGCAGCCGCGGGTTCGGGCCCGAGACCGGGCAGGTCCCGGCGGCGGCGCTGGTCAGCGAGACGATCGCGCACTCGGCGACCGTGGAGCAGGCCAGGGCGGCGCTGCGGCGCGGGCACTCGCTCCCGGTCGTGGTGCGGCCCGACGAGCAGGTGGAACCGGTGACCGTCGCCCAGGTCATCGGCTCGGCGTCGCCCGCGGACCTGCGGGACGCCGCCGCGGAGGACCTCGTGGCCGACCACCTGGGACCGGCGCTGCCCATCGCGGGCGTGCACGAGTCGGTGGCGAGCGTGCGCGACCGGCTCACCCCGGCCCAGGACGCCGTCGTGATCACCCACGACGGGCTGGTGGTCGCCGTGCTCCCCCGGTCCGGGCTCGACGACCGGACGACGGCGATCGGCGAACTCGTCGACGCGCCGCGCGGCTAATGGGGAGGCGGGGCGCGCGCACCCGGTAGTAGGGTTTTCCGGCGCCTGATCGGCGTCGCGGACGAACCCCCTGGACACCTTGTGATGAGCGGTGATCGCGCGCCCGCGGGCCGGGCCGAACTGGAAGCCGAGCGCGAGCACCTCGCCTACGCCGTGGACTGCTTGCGGCGCAGCAGGACCGAGTTGCTGGAGATGGCCGAACGGGCCATGAGGACCAGTGACGACGAGATGGTCATCTGGTTGCTGCGGCGGGCCCAGCAGATCGCGGAGGACGACGGGCTGCCGCTGTTCTTCGGCCGGGTGGAGCTCGACGACCCGGCCGTCGGGATCGTCTACATCGGGAGACGCCACGTCGGCGATCCCGCGCGCGACGGCGAGATCGTGGTCACCGACTGGCGAACACCGCTCGCGGCGAGCTTCTACCGGGCGAGCCGGGCGGACCCGATGGGCGTGCTGCGCAAGCGGCGGTTCGGGTTCGCCGAGGACAGCACGCTCACCAGCTTCGACGACGAGCCGGTGCGCGAGGCGGACGGGGATTGAGCGCGCTCGTGCGCGGGGAGATCGAGCGACCCCGGTTCGGGCCGATGCGCGACATCGTGGCGACCATCCAGCCCGACCAGGACGAGATCGTGCGCGGCGACCTGGCGCAGACGCTGCTCATCCAGGGCGGTCCCGGCACCGGGAAGACCGCCGTCGGCCTGCACCGCGCCGCGTACCTGCTCTTCGAGCACTCGACCCTGCACCGCCGGGGCGTGCTGGTGGTCGGCCCGAACGACGTGTTCGTCCGCTACATCGGCCGGGTGCTGCCCGCGCTCGGCGAGAAGGACGTGCGGCACGTGGTGCTGGAGCGGCTCACCGAGCCCAAGCGGGCGCCGGTCCCGGAGGCGCCGGAGGTCGCCAGGCTCAAGGGCGACGCCAGGATGGTGGCGGTCATCAGCCGGGCGATGGCCGCCAAGGTCGGCGCGCCGACCGAGGACCTCGTCGTCCGGGAGACCAGCCCGTTCGTCCGGGTGTCCCCCGAGACCGTAGCGGGTCTCGCCGCCGACCTGATCGGGACCGGCGTGCCGTGGGACCGCGCGCGCACCCACCTGACCGACCGGCTCGTCGACCACATCCGCCGCCGCCTGGAACTGCGCGGACGAGCCCCGTCGGACACGGAGATGCGCCGGGTCGCCAGGACGAAGGGCGTGCGCGCGCTCGTCGCGACCATCTGGCCGCCGGTGCGCCCCGAGCAGGTCCTGCGCGACCTGCTGTCCGACCCGGACGTCTTGGCGGCGGCGTCGGAGGGGATCCTCGACGAGGCCGAGCGGGACCTGCTGGCGCGCGGGTCAGCCAAGTGGTCGGCGGCAGACCTGTACCTGCTGGACGAGATCAGCGCGCGCCTGCGCGAACCGGACCGCTACGGGCACGTGGTCGTCGACGAGGCCCAGGACCTCTCGGCGCTGCAACTGCGCGCCGTCGGCCGCCGCTGCGTCGACTCGGCGACCGTGCTGGGTGACATGGCCCAGCGGACCACTCCGTGGGCGGCGGGCAGTTGGGACGCCGTGCGCGAACACCTGGGCCTGCCGAGCCGGGTGCTGACGCTGAGCAAGAGCTACCGGGTCCCCGTCGAGGTGCTGGCCGTGGCCAACCGCCTGCTGCCACTCATCGCCCCCGAACTGCCCCCGACCCTGTCGGTCCGGCACGCCCCCGGATCCCTCACCACTACGCGGGTCCCCGATGTCGCCACCGCCCTCGCGGCCGCGATCGCAGCCGACCCGACGCCTGAGAGCACCGGCGTCGTCGTCCACGACGACCAGCGCTCAGCCGTCCTCAAGGTGCTCACCGACCACGGTCTCAGCGTCGCCCACGCCATCGAGGACGGCACGGCGCACGACATCACCCTGATCCCCGTGACCCTGGCGAAGGGCCTGGAGTTCGACCACGTCTACGTCCTGGAACCCGCCGCCATCATCGACTCCGGCCCGGACGGCGGCCGACTCCTCTACATCGCCCTGACCCGAGCCGTCTCCCGGCTGACCATCCTGCACACCGAAGACCTCCCCGAGGTCCTGGGAGTGGGCTGACCAGCGTCCTCAGCCCTCGCGGTCGGCTCGGGTGGTGGTGGCCTGGAGCATCGTCGGCGAGGCGGGCATCTCCCTGGCCGGGAGGGTGCGGGCGTAGCGGTCGAACGCGGCGCGCGGGATGGACAGCAGGATGGCGGCGATCGGGACCGCGATGAGCAGCCGGATGATCGCGTCGGTCGGGTCCAGTGTGGACATGACGAAGGCGGCCCACAGCGAGGGGGACGCCATCAGCACGGCGGCCGCCAGGGTGGAGTAGCGGAACATCAGGTCCTCCGGTGGCCGGGGGCGGTCGGGGCGACACCATCGATGGTCAGGATGGGCAGGCCCAGCTCGCGGACCGAGTCCGGGTCCGCGCTGGCCGCCGCACCGTGCACGGCAAGGGCGTCGACACCACCCAGATCGGCCAGGTGCCGCCGCAGATCAGCGGTTTTGCGGGTCGCGTCGACAGCGGCCACGATGTGCCGGGCACCGAGGGCCTTCGCGACGGCGCCCGCCCAGCGACCGCCGTCGGGGTCCTCCACCGCGGCGGCGATGGCGACCACGGACGGGACCGGGTTGCGCTTGAGGTCGTAGGCCAGTTCCGCGGCGTGCTCCGGGCCGAGCACCCGGCCGCGGCCGATCTGGTCCGGTCCGGCGACCTGCACCGCACCCGGGCCCAGGCGCATCTTCTGGCAGATCCACTCGGCGGCCGCGGTGGCCTCCTGCAGCGCACCGGCCACGACGATCACCTTGCCGGGCAGCGCGACCAGCAGGTCGGTGGGCACCGGGGTGTCCCAGCGGCGGCGCGGGCGCGGCGACGGGTCGGTGACCAGGCGCGGCTCGTCGGCGGTCGGCCAGGCCGGGTCGGCCGCGAACGGCTCGGCGGAGATCGGTTCCGCCGACGAGGTGTCCAGGTAGTCCTCGTCCTCGTCGGGCAGCGCGTGCCTGGCGGTGGACGACGGCATCCTCGGAGGCACCAGCAGGTCGTGGAAGTCCGCCCGCTCCTCGGTGACGGCCTGCTCCTCGGTGACAGCGGCGCTCAGGTCGGCGTAGGGCACGTCGGCGGTCTCCGTCTCGGTCTCGTCCACGGTCACGGCGGCCACGGCGGCGGCGACGGGCTTGACCGGCTCGACCTCCGGCTCGTCGTCGATCACCGGCTGGGCCGCGAAGACCCGACCGGTCGGGCGCTGCACGGAGGGGAACTCGGCGGGCCGGACGCCGCTCGGGCGCGGCGGGGCGGTCTGCGCGCCGAGCAGCACCGCGCGCAGCTGCTCGTCGGTCATCTCGTCCACTTCGGACCTGTCGGCGAGCTGCTCGCCGAGCACGGCGGCACGCAACATGGCGTCGGCCTCCTTCTGTGCGGCGGTGCGCTCGGCCGGGCGCTTCGCGGCGGTCTCCAGTGGGCGCGACGGCGCCTCCCCCACGCGCGGGCGCACGGCCTTGGCCCACTCCCCCGCGCTCTGCCCGCGCGGCGCCGGACCGGCGGCACGCGCCTGGGCGGCGGAGATCCCCGCCTCAGCGCCGTTGGCGCGAACCGGTGGGCCACCGGCCTCGGCGAAGAACCGGGCGAACGGGTCACCGGCGGACCTGGTCGGTTCCTCCTCGGCGACCCCCACCCGCTGCTCGGGCACCCGGTCGACGAGCTCGTCGGCGGGCGCGCCGACGGCGGCCACGTCTTCCTTGTCGGCCAGCTCCATCAGGTCGGCGACGGACAGCACCTGCTCGCGGGGCACCGCCGGGTCGCCCGGTTCGGGCACCTCGACGCCGATCTCGAACCACTGCTTGGAGAAGAACCCCGCCACACCGCCCTTGCGCAGGCGGTCCGCGGACACGATGCGCGCGTCGGCGCCGTGCTCGGTGCGCACGCGGTCGAGCAGCGCTTCCAGATCAGGACCCTCAAGCAGCAAGCGTGTAGCCACTGTTCACCACCCCGACTGTCTCTATCCGGTGGGTGCCACCGGACAGCTCGGAATACGACAGCACGGCCAACCGCGGCACGGCGGCGTGCACCAGGCGGTAGAGGGGGGTGCGCAGCCGGGGCGCGCAGGCGAGCACAGCGGCCTGGCCCTGGCTCTCCGCCCGGCTCGAGAGCCCGGCGACGTCGCCGACGAGCGCCTCGAGCGTGCCCGTGTCCACTGCGAGCCGGTCCCCCATCTCGGTGACCCGCAGGCTCTCCAGCAGGGTCTGCTCGACCCGCGGGTCGAGGGTGATGACCGAGAGCACCCCGTCCACGGCGAGCCGCGCGGCGATGGCCGGGCCGAGCGCGGCGCGCGCGGACTCCACCAGGCGGTCGATGTCGGCACCGGCCTTGGCCGCGGGCGAGAGCGCCTCGTAGATGCCGACCAGGTCGCGGATCGGGACGCCCTCGTCGAGCAGGCGGTGCAGCACGCGCTGGATCTCGCCCAGGCTCATCAGCGCGGGCGTCAACTCCTCCACCACAACCGGGTGGGTGCGGCGCACCACGTCGGTGAGCGCGCGGACGTTCTCCCGGCCCAGCAGGCGACCGGCGTGCGTGCGGGTGACCTCGGCCAGGTGGGTGACCAGCACCGAGGCGCGGTCGACGACGGTGGCGCCCAGCGCCTCGGCCTGGTGGCGCAGCTCGGCGGGCACCCACTTGCCCGCGAGGCCGAACACCGGCTCGACACCCGCGCGGCCGGGCAGCGCGTCGAGGTCGTCGCCGATGGCCAGGACGGTGCCCGGCGGGGCGAAGCCGCGGGCCACGTCGGCGCCGTTGATCCGGATGACGTAGGAGGACAGCGGGAGGTCCAGGTCGTCGCGGGTGCGCACCGGCGGCATCACCACGCCCAGCTCCAGCGCGATCTTGCGGCGCAGCGCGCGGACCCGGTCGAGCAGGTCGCCGCCCGCGGCGTCGACCAGGTCGACCAGGTCGGTGGCCAGCGCCAGTTCCAGCGGGTCGACCCGCATCTCGGCGATGAGCGCCTCGGTGGCGTCCGGCGCGGTCTCGGCGACCTCGGTGGAGTCGCTGGTCTCGACGACCTCCTCGCCCGGCTTGGGACCGCGGGTGGAGGCGATGATCAGGCCGCCGCCGACGAGCAGGAACGGCAGCATCGGCATGGCGGGCATCAGCGACAGGCCCAGCAGCGAGATGCCGCCGATCCGCATCGCCATCTTGTTGGCGCCGAACTGGCTCGAGACCAGGGAACCCATGTTCTGGTCGCCCGCGGCGCGGGTCACGATGAGGCCGGTGGCCACCGACAGCAGCAGCGCGGGGATCTGGGAGACCAGGCCGTCGCCGACGGTCAGCAGGCTGTAGGTGTTGATGGCGTCGGCGGGGGCCATGCCCTTCTGGATGAGGCCGACCGAGAAGCCGCCGATGAGGTTGATCAGGGTGATGACGACCGCGGCGATGGCGTCGCCCTTGACGAACTTCGACGCACCGTCCATCGCGCCGTAGAAGTCGGCCTCGGCGGTGACCTCCTGGCGGCGCTTGCGCGCCTCGGGCTCGTCGATGAGCCCGGCGTTGAGGTCGGCGTCGATGGCCATCTGCTTGCCGGGCATCGCGTCGAGGGTGAACCGGGCACCGACCTCGGCGACGCGGCCCGCGCCGTTGGTGATGACGGCGAACTGGATGACGATGAGGATGAAGAACACGACGAGGCCGACCACCAGCGAGCCGCCGACAACCGCGTGGCCGAAGGCGCCGATGACCGCGCCCGCGTCGCCGTCGAGCAGCACGAGCCGGGTGGCGCTGATGTTGAGCGCGAGCCGGAAGAGGGTGGCCAGCAGCAGGATCGACGGGAAGACCGAGAACTCCAGCGGCTTGCGGACCTGCATGCTGATCAGCACGATGAGCAGCGCCAGGGCGATGTTGAGCACGATGAACATGTCCAGCAGGAACGTCGGCATCGGCACGACCATCAACACGATGATCATGATGACGCCCGCGGGTACCGCGAACTGGCTCAACCGCCGTGAGTTCATCGTCCATCCCGGAAGTCCGGTGTGCGGCCGTCCTGGCCTGGTACTGCCTTCCTGGCTCCACGTCGGACGGTTCATCGGCCGAGCCGGAGCCCTGTTGAGCATTACTCCGAAGAGCATCGCCGAGCCGACGCCGAACCGCTAGTGGGTGCGGGCCCCGCGGTGGGGTCCGAACCGGGAAAACAGCCTTGGTGCACACCTGTCACAGCTACCCAGCGGGTAGTGCGCCCGGGTGTGGCAGGCCCCGAACCGGCGACCTGCCACCACGGACTTCCCTGAACAGCACCTGGAGCAACTACCTGACCGTGGGATTCGCCCAACCGAGTGGCGACACGCCCACGTTCGCGTGAATCCCTCCAGAATGGACTAGTTCGTCGGGACCACAATGGACAGCGTGCCGCCCTTGTAGCCCGCGATGTCGACGGTGAGGTCGAGCCTGCTGCCCAACGACGCCAAGTGCGAGCGGGCGTCGGCGGGCACGGAGCCCGCGTCGGTGTGCAGCGCGTGGAACTTCACGTGCGGCCCACCGGCGTGGTTGAACAGGCTGGTGAGGATGTTGCTGACCTCGCCGAGGATGTCCGAGAGCAGCGGGGAGAGCTCGTTGTCCTCCACGCAGGCCTCGGCCCCGCCCGGCGGGACGAGGCCCATCGCCGCCGCGGTGTTGGCCGCCAGCGGCAGCGTGAACCCGATGACACCGGCCAACTGCTGGTCGTTGCGCTGGTACACCGCGACCACCGGGGCGTCGCCGGCCGGGTCGGTCAGGTTGACCGTGACCTCCCGGCCAAGCAGGTCGGACAGGACGTCGCGGACCTGCTTGGGAACCGGCAGCGTCTCTGGCATGGACTCACCCCAGGATGTCGGAGAGCCGGTCGCGGAAGGTCTCCGCGGTGAACGGCTTGCTGATCAGGAACAGGGCACCGCCCGCCTCGGCCTTGGCGATCATCTCGTCCGAGCACTCGGAGGTGACGAAGGCGAAGGGTACCGTGTTCCCGCTGGCGCGCAACGCGTGCAGCAGCTCGATGCCCGACATGTTCGGCATGTTCCAGTCCGACAGCACCAGATCGGGGTTCTCGCTCGCGACGCTGTCCTTCGCCGCGGCACCGTCGGGGGCCTCGACGATCTCGTGGTCGTCGAACCCGGCTTGGCGCAGGGTCCGGATCACGATCTGGCGCATGACCCTGCTGTCGTCAGCGACCAGGATTTTCATAGCTCACGCCTCCTGTGCGTTGTGGGAACCACCGGGACCACCGCTGAGCAAGGTCACCACGTACGGCTCGTCGCGCCACCGGACGACCGTCCGGCACACCTCGACGGTCCCCGGCCAGCGCTCGTGCGCGGTCGCCGAGACCCTCGGGAGGGAGAGCTGGGACGGGGAGGGCAACACGGACTTGACGTTACCGCCGAGCACGTTGGCAAGCTCGCCGAGCGCGTCACCGACGTCGTCGGGGGTGACCTCGTCGGGCTCCATCGCGAACAGCACGGACGCGACGTCGCGGGAAGCCTTGTGCGAGCAGGACACGACCAGGTGACCCTCGTACGCGCCGACCATGGCGACCGAGGCGGCGAGCTCGACACCGGCGCCGGAGTCGGTGTCGGCGAACAGCGTCTCCTCCTCACCGCCGTTGAGGAACGCGGACCACACCTGTTCGGCGATCATGTCGAGATCGACCTCGACTGCGGTAGACACATCGTTGGTCATGAGGACACCCCCACCGGGACGAGCCCGAGCAGGGCCAGCTTGTCGATGATGCCGTCACGGGTGAACGGCTTGATCACGTACTCGTGCGCACCGGCGGCCAGCGCGCGGACGATCTGCCCGTGCTCGCTCTCGGTGGTCACCATCATCAGCGTCATCTGACGCATCTCGGCGATCTTGCGGACATCGATGACGAACTCGAGCCCGGTCATCACCGGCATGTTCCAGTCGACCAGCGCCAGGTCCGGCACCCGACCAGTGCTCTGGAGCAGATCCAGTGCCTCCCGGCCGTTGCCAGCCTCCAGAACCTCGAAGCCGAGGTCGGCCAACAGGCCTCGGAGAATCTTGCGCATGGCCCGGGAATCGTCGATCACAATCCCTAGCACTGCGTCACCTCTTTCACCATTTGGCGATCTCGGGCAGGTGCCCGGTAGATGGCTGTCCGTCCAACGGGTACCCGCTCGAACACGGAGTCGATGCCCACAGTGGACTCGGCGGCCCCGAGCAGGAGCCAGCCACCGGGGTTGAGCACCTGCCGCACGCGGTCGAGCACCGCGCGCTTGGTCTCCGGTTCGAAGTAGATGAGCACGTTGCGCAGGAACACCACGTCGAACTTCGGCATGGGTGGCAACGTCGCGCACAGGTTGATCCGCTGGAACGACAGGTTCTGCCGGATCCGCGGGATCGCCTCCCACTCCGCGCCAGCGCGTTGGAAGTAGGTCACCAGGTCGGTCGCGGGCAAGCCGCGGTTGACCTCCAGCTGGTTGAACCGGCCCGCGCGCGAGCGGCGCAGCATCTCCTCGGACAGGTCGCTGCCCATGATCTGGTAGCCGCGACCGGCCGGGAGGGCCTTCTCCAGGGTGATGGCGATGCTGTAGGGCTCCTGGCCGCTCGAGCACGCGGCCGACCAGATCCGCACGGGGCGGGTGGAGGCGGCGAGCACGTCGGGCAGGATCGTGTCGGTCAACGCCGAGAACGGCTCACGATCGCGGAACCAGGAGGTCTCGTTGATGGTGAGCGCCTCGACCACCTGGGTGCGCAGCGCGGCGGTTGCGGTCCGCAGCGCGTTGGCCAGCGAACCGACCGTGTCGTGCCCGGTGGCCTTCGCCACCGGCTTGAGCCTGGACTCGACCAGGTATTCCTTACCGGGGCGCAGGACCATGCCGGCCTCTCGGTAGACGAGATCGGCCACGAAGCCGAACAGCGCCGGGGTCATTTCCACCGCGCCACCTCCCTTCCTGTAGCCGCCGCCGATGCGGGCAAGCGGGCGACGATGTTCTCCGCGATGAGACCGAGCGGCAGTACCGCGTCGGCCAAGCCCGCGCTGACAACGGCACCAGGCATGCCCCAGACCACCGAGGTGGCCTGGTCCTGGGCCAGTACTCCAGCGCCGAGGGCCACGAGGTCCTCGGTGCCGCGCTTTCCGTCCTGGCCCATGCCGGTGAGCATGACGGCCAGTGACGCCGAGCCGTAGACGCGCGCGCAGGAGCGGAACAGCACGTCGACGGCAGGTCTGCAGTGGTTCTCCATGGGGCCGTCGTGCAACCGCACCTTGGCCCCACCGGGGGTCTTGGCGGCCTCCATGTGCCTGCCGCCGGGTGCGATGTAGACGGTCCCGGGCAGCAGCGGCTCACCGTCGCGCGCCTCGACCACGCGCAGCGCGGCCTCCTGGTCGATGCGACGGGCGAGCATGGTGGTGAAGACGGGGGGCATGTGCTGGGCGACCAGCACCGGCACCGGCAGCGTGGCGGGCAGCCGGGTCAGCACCGTGCGCAGCGCCTCGGGGCCACCGGTCGACGAGCCGATGAGCACGGCCTGGACCGGCTTGCGCGGTCCGGTGCTCGTCGGCGGTCGCTTGACCGGGGTCGCCGGGCGCAGCGGCTGCGCGGCGTAGACCGGCTTGCCGCACAGCGCGTGGATGCGCGGCAGCAACTGCTCGCGGACCTCGGTGACGGCCTTGTTGACGCTACCGGCGTTGGCGGGCTTGGTGACGTAGTCGGTGGCACCGGCGGCCAGCGCGGCCACGGTCGCCTCGGCTCCGTCGCTGGTCATCGTGGAGAACATGATGACCGGGAGGGTGGGGTTGGTCTTGCGCAGCTCGCGGACCGTCTCGACGCCGTTGAGCACGGGCATCTCGACGTCGAGGGTGACCACGTCCGGCTTCAGCTGGGCGATCTTGGCCAGCGCGATCTGCCCGTTGGGCGCGGTGCCGACCACCCGAACCTTCGGGTCCGCGGACAGCACATCAGTGACGAGGCGGCGGATGACCACCGAATCGTCCACCACCAGCACTGAGATCACGTGGGCCTCCAGGGTCGGCGGCGGAGGCACCCGCCTCCGCGACAACCGTGGCATCGGCCGGACCCGGCCGGTCCTGAGCGCTCACCCCGGCCGACTTCTCACGCCAATCACAGTAAATCCGCGCTGTTGAGTTGTCCGCTCCGTCCGATGTGGATAACCCGACCGGCTGATCCGCACAGGTGACCAGCCGATCGAGTCACCAAGCGGGTGACGCGCGGAAACGCCGCCGGGCGGGTAAGAGAGGACAGGAGACCTGTCCGAACGAACGACACCACCACCCGGTCGGCACCGCCGCCAAGCCGGGAACGTAAGGAGAGACCGTCACCCGCCAAGCCGGAAACGATGCCGGGCGGGACATGGGGGCTAGCGGCACATCCGGATGAACAGCACCACCGCGGGTCGGCGACGGTGCCAAGCCGGGAACGATGCCGGGCGGGGATGAGGGGGTGGGTGGCGGGAGATAGTGATACGTGGTGGGTGGCGGGAGGGAGTGATACCGCGTTACTGCACTAACCAGTCGGGGCCGAAGGCGGCTAAGCAGGGGACGAGGAGTTCCTGGGCGGAGGCCGAGTCGACGAGGTCGCGGACCATCAACGCCTGGACCGCGCCGCTGAGCACGTTCCACACGCCGCTGGCGCGGTCGTCGAGCGTGACACCGGCGAGGTCGACCGCCCGGACTAAGAGCAGTTGGGCGGCGGCGGCTTCCCGGATGCGGCCCGCGACGTGCACGGCCCACGCGGAGGAGTGCATGGCGGCCGACCAGTCCTGCTGCTCGGCGCGCATCCGCTCGGCGGACACCGCGAGTGCCCTGACCTCGGCGGGGTGCGCGGCGCGGACCCGGTCGAGCAACCGGTGCACGAGGTCATTGGTCGGTCCGAGGTGCGGGGTGGTGTCCGGCAGGTCGCGCCGGGCGGTGACCCAGGCGGAGCCGAGCACCCGGCGGTCGGTGTCGGTGAGGTGTTGGCGCAGGTACGTCGCGCACACCGCGTCGGTGACCAGGGCGACCGCGCCGTCGGGCGGTTCGGGCGCGGTGCCGGGTGGGAAGGTGTCGCGGTCGGGCACCAGCACGTCGGTGCGCACGCAGTGCAGCAGACCGGCCAGTGACCCGATCGGGGCGTGCTGCAGCAGGGTGACCGCGGCGGGACCGGACAGGTCGCGCACGCTGGGCAGCTCGCTGGCGGCGGCGAGCGCGTGCGACCTGGCCAGGTTCAGGGCGGGGGACGGGGGCGCGGCGCGCTCGGCGAGGACCTCGATGTCGGCGGTGGTGCGGCCCAGCAGCGTCAGCAGTATCTCCGCCGTCGCAGGTCCGCCCGCCATCCGGGTGAGGTCGAAGCCCAACACGGGGGCGCTGACAAGGCTGTACACCCCAGAGAGTATGCACCCTCGATTACGGAAACAGTACTAAATCGGGTGAACCATTACGCACAGCGACGGCGCCGTCCCTGGGGGGTGAGGGACGGCGCCGCCTGGTCTCGCGGGGGGTGATCGCCGGGGCGACCGGGCTGCGGTCAGGTCGTGAAGCGGTTGACCTGGTCCTGCAGCTGCGCGGAGAGCCTGGTCAGGGTCTCCACCGCCAGGTTGGACTCGCCGATGCTGTTGGTGGCGGTGGTGGCGCCGTCTGCGACACCGGCGATGTTGGCGGCGATCTCCGAGACACCCGCGGCGGCCTCGCCGACGTTGCGGTTCATCTCGGTCGTGGTGGCGGTCTGCTCCTCCACCGCCGAGGCGATGGTCAGCTGGAAGTCGTTGATCCGACCGATGATCTCGGAGATCTCGTCGATGGCGTTCACCGCGTTCGAGGTGTCCGCCTGGATCATCTCCACCCGGCGCGAGATGTCCTCGGTCGCCTTGGCGGTCTCCTGCGCGAGCTCCTTGACCTCGTTGGCGACGACGGCGAAGCCCTTGCCCGCGTCACCGGCCCGGGCGGCCTCGATGGTGGCGTTGAGCGCGAGCAGGTTGGTCTGCTCGGCGATCGAGGTGATGACCTTGACGACGTTGCCGATCTCCATCGACGACTCGCCCAGCTTCGCGACCGTGCTGTTGGTGGCCGCGGCGACCGACACGGCCTGACCGGCGACACCGGCGGCCTCGTTCGCCGACTGCGCGATCTCCCTGATCGACGCCGACATCTCGTCCGCGCCGGTGGCCACGGTCTGCACGTTGAGCGCGACCTGCTCGGCGGCGGCGGAGACGACACCGGCCTGGGCCGAGGTCTCGTCGGTGCTGTCGCTGACCCGGCCCGCGATGGTGGCCATGTCCTGGGTGGCGCCCTCGAGGGACTGGATGCCGTCGGTGATGGCGGTGACGGTGTCGTGCATGCTCGCGGTCGCGGTGTTGAGCGCGGCGGCCATGACGCCGACCTCGTCGCTGGAGCGGACGTCGACCTTGCGGGTGAGGTCGCCGTGCGCGACCGACTCCAGCACGCTGGAGACCCCGCGCACCGAGCGGGTGATGCCGCGGATGATCAGCCAGCCGACCAGCAGCGCGAGCAGCAGGCCCGAGCCGAGCAGCACCAGCGTGGTGTAGCGGGCGGTGTCGCTGGCGGCGGCGGCATCAGCGACCTCGGCGCTGACCGCCGCGAGCTCGACCTGCTGCATCTCGACCAGCGCGGCGCTCAGGTCGTCGAGCGCGGGCCCGGCCTGGTTGTTGTAGCGGGCGAGGGCGACCTGGGACTGGCCCGCGAGCGCCGCCGGGAAGACCTGCTCCTGCACGACCGAGGCGACCCGGTCCAGGCCGACGATGGCGCGCTTGACGGTGGCCAGCGGCACCGCGCTGTACTCCGGGTCGGCCTCGATGCCCTGCTGGAACTTGGCCAGCGCCTCGCGCAGCGCGCCGACAGCGGCCGTGGTGTCGCTGACCTCCTTCTGCACCCGCGCGATGTCGGTGCTGAT
Organism: Actinokineospora globicatena; assembly: GCF_024171945.1. GTDB lineage: Bacteria > Actinomycetota > Actinomycetes > Mycobacteriales > Pseudonocardiaceae > Actinokineospora > Actinokineospora globicatena. Next base: position 555,138 of record NZ_JAMTCR010000006.1, on the reverse strand, counting down.
GAACGAGCTCAGCAGGTGCTGGATGGCGGTGATCGCGACCCCGTTGAAGTTGCTGATCGAGCCGACCGCGGCGGCGTTCTTGCCCAGCCGCTGCGAGGTGTGCGCGCCGCTGTCGGTGGCGACGATGCCCTGGACGCCGACGCCGATGGCGACCACGGCGGGCAGCGCGATGGCGGCGAAGATCTTGGTGGCGAGCGAGCGGTCGGCGAGGAACCTGCCGACACCACCGCGGCGCGAACCGGGGTCTGCCGTGGGGGTCGAGTCAGCCATCTGCGTGGGCCCTTCCATGGCGCCGCCGGGCTGGGCGGCTGAGCTGGGTGCGGGAGAAGAAGGGGAGGCGGGTCGTCCCGCCTGAGCAGAGGCTCCGGGACCCGTGGGTCCCGGAGCCTCCGGTGGTGTTCGTCAGGCCTCGCTGCCGCGGACCGCGGCGCGGGCGTCGAGCGCCAGCATCAGCCGGTCGGCGAGCGGGAAGGCCGCGGTGATCAGCTCGCGGGCCGGTCCGGACAGGGTGTCCGGGATCGGCTCGGCCGCGGTGGGCTCCAGCTCGACCACGTCACCGATGCGGTCGACCAGCAGGCTGACCGACTCGTCGTCGGTGCGGACGATGACGTTCATCGCCGGGCCGGTGCGCTCCTGGGCGGGCTCACCGAGGCGGACCCGCAGGTCCAGTGCCGCGATGACCTGGCCGCGCAGGTTGAACAGCCCACCGACGTGGCCGGGCGCGAGCGGGACCGGGGTGTACTCGGAGAACGCGAGCACCTCCTGGACCTCGCTGACCTCGAGGCCGAAGAGCTGGCCTGCCACCTCGAAGGTGGCGTACCGGACGGAACTCACGACGCCTCCACGTAGTCACGGGTCACGAACTCGGGCAGCTCGAAGTCCGGGTCGGCGGCCATGATGGCCCGGCGCATGTCCAGCAGCTCGGTGACCTTGTCGTCGATCACGGTGGAGCCGGAGAGGCCGTCACCGTCGGACGGGCCGTGCGGGGCGGTGTCGTCGACGATGTCGAGGATGCCGTCCACCGCGAGGGCCACGGAGTGGCCACCCGAGGAGTACACGACCGCGGGCACCGTGTCGGAGACGTCCTCCGACCAGGAGCCGAGCAGGCCCGAGAGCCGCAGCACCGGCAGGATCTGGCCCCGGTACTGCACGACCTCGCGGCTGCCGACGCGCTCCACGGCCTGCACCGGGAACTCCTCAAGCCGGGTGACCATGCTCAGCGGGATGGCGACGCGGCGGTCGCTGACCCGGGTGACCAGCAGGCGGTCGCGGGTCTCGGTCTTGACCTCGGCCATCGCCGCGGCGGCCGCGGCGGCCCGCTCGGCGTTGCCCAGGTGGGCGTTGCGGGCCAGGGCCAGCACGTCGAGGATCAGCGAGACCCTGCCGTCACCGAGGATGGTGGCACCGGCGTAGCAGCCGACGTCCTTGAGGTGGCTGGCCAGCGGCTTGACCACGACCTCCTCGGTGGTCAGCACGCGGTCGACGACCAGGCCGAACTCGTGGCCCTCGCCGTTGAGCACCGCGATGTAGATGGCCTCGCCGTTCTCCTCGGGGCGCACGGCCTTGCCGCCGAGCGCCTCGGTGAGCCGGACCAGCGGCAGCAGCTTGCCGCGCAGGCGGCAGACCGGGGCGCCGGAGACGTACTCGATGCGCGCGGAGGTCTGGCCCTCGACCGAGACGAGCTCGCGGACCGACATCTGCGGCAGCACGTAGCGCTCGTTGTCGCTCTCCACGATCAGCGCCTGCACGATGGCCAGCGTGAGCGGGATGGTCAGGCGCCAGGTGGTGCCCTTGCCGACCACCGAGCGCAGGTCGACCGCGCCGCCGATGGCCTCGAGGTTGGTGCGCACGACGTCCATGCCGACGCCGCGGCCGGAGACGTTGCTGACCTTGGCCGCGGTGGAGAAGCCCGCCCGGAACACCAGGCGCAGCACCTCGTCGTTGTCCATGGCCGCGACCTGCTCGGCGGTGAGCAGCCCGCGCTTGACCGCGGTGGCGCCGATGAGCTTCGGGTCGACGCCCTTGCCGTCGTCGGCGACCTCGACCACGACGTGGCCGTGCTCGTGGTAGGCGCGCAGGGTCAGCGTGCCCTCGGGGCTCTTGCCCGCCTTGACCCGGTCCTCGGGGGACTCAAGGCCGTGGTCGACGGCGTTGCGCACGAGGTGGGTCAGCGGGTCCTTGACCGCCTCCAGCAGGCTGCGGTCGAGCTCGGTCTCGGCGCCCTCGAGCTCAAGGCGGACCTGGCGGCCCACGGAGTTGCTCAGGTCGCGGACGACGCGGGGCAGCTTCGACCACAGGTGGCTGATGGGCTGCATGCGGGTCTTCATGACCCCTTCCTGCAGCTCGCTGGTGATGAGGTTGAGCCGCTGGGCGGCCCGGCTCATCGTGTGGTCACCGGCGTGCTCGGTGGCCCGCACCATCTGGTTGCGGGTCAGCACGAGCTCGCCGACCAGGCGCATGAGCTTGTCGAGCAGGTCGACGTCCACCCGCACGGAGGTGTCGGCGACACCCCGGCGGCTGGCGGCGGCCTCCTCGGCGGGCGCCGGGGTGGCGGCCTCGGGGGTCTCCGGCTGCGCGGGCGCGGCCTCGGCGACCGGGGTCGGCTCGGCGACCTCGGCGACCGGGGTCGGCTCGGCGACCTCGGCGACCGGGGTCGGCTCAGCGGTCTCGGCGGCGGGCGCCTGCTCGGCGACCGGCTCGACCGGGGTGGGCGCGGGGCCGCCAGCGATGCACGCCTCGACCTCCGCGATCACGTCCAGGATCTCCGTGTCGCCCTCTTGGCCGTCGCGCTCGATCTGCGCCAGCAGGGCGCGGACGACGTCGACGACGCGCAGCAGCACGTCGGCGCCGCGGCGGTCGAGCGTCTGCGCGCCATCACGCAGCCGGGCCAGCAGCGACTCACCCGCGTGGGTGACCTGCTCCAGCTTCGCGAAGGCGAGGAACCCGCTGGTGCCCTTGATGGTGTGAATGGTGCGGAAAACGCTGGCGAGTCGGTCGCGGGCCGTTGGGTCGCGCTCGAGCGCGACGAGGTCTTGGTCCAACTGGTCGAGGTTCTCGTAGGACTCGACCAGGAATTCCTGGACCACATCATCGAAGTCTTCCACGCTCCACCACGCTTCCAGGTCCGGTGTCGACGCCTTCATCGGCGGGCGCGCTCGGCGGCTGAGGCTTTGCGTTACACATTTCGGTGCACGACCGGGTGGCCGCTGATGAGGCCCCGCGCGGTGGCGGCCGCCACGGCGGCGGTGCGGGAGTCGACGCCGAGCTTGGCGTAGACGTGCACCAGGTGGCTCTTCACGGTGGCCTGGCTCAGGTGCAGCCGCCTGCTGATGGCCAGGTTGGACAGTCCTTCGGCCACCAGACCCAGGACCTCTGCTTCTCGGGCGGACAACGCGGCGGCCGGGTCGCGCGTGCGGTCGACCAGGCGGGCGGCGACGGCGGGGGCCAGCGCGGACTGCCCCCTGGCCGCGGCGCGGATGGCGGCGGCGAGGTCCTCGGGCGGGGCGTCCTTGAGCAGGTAGCCGGTGGCACCCGCCTCGATGGCGGCGAGGATGTCGGCGTCGGAGTCGTAGGTGGTCAGCACGAGCACCCGGGGGCCGTGCGCGGCGGCGGTGATGGCGGCGGTGGCCCGCGCGCCGGACATGCCGTCGCCGAAGCGCAGGTCCATCAGCACGACGTCGGCCAGCCCGGCCTTGCGCACGGCGTCCTGGGCGGTGGCGGCCTCGGCGACGATGGTGAAGTCGGGTTCGCCGTGCAGGACCGCCCGCAGCCCGGACCGCACGATGGGGTGGTCGTCGGCGATGAGGAGCCGGATCACGCGATCACCACCGGCAGCGTCACGGCGATCGCGGTGCCCCGGCCGGGGTCGGACTCGACGACCAGGTCCCCGGCGAGCGCCCGCGCCCTGGCCCGCATCGTGGCGAGGCCGAATCCGGGCCCGGTGGTGATGCCGACGCCGTTGTCGACGACGTCCAGGGTGACCTCGGTGTCCTGGTAGCTGAGGGTGACCCGGACCTCGGTGGCCCCGGCGTGGTTGACGACGTTGCCCAGCGCGGACTGGGCGACGCGCAGCAGGGCGAGCTGGTGGGTGTCGGGCAGGTCGACCTCGTGCCCGGTGGTGTCGCAGCGCACGGCCAGGCCGGACGCGGCGGCGGTCGCGGCACAGGCCGCACGCAGCGCGTCCGGCAACGACCCGCCGTCGAGCGCGGGCGGGTTCTGATCCCGGACGAACCGCCGCGCCTCGGCCAACGCCTGGCCCGCCGCGGCCTTGGCGGCGGCGACGTGGGTGGCGGTATCGCCCTTCTGGGCGGCGCTGAGCAGCAGGTGGATGCTCGACAGGCTCTGCGCCAGCGTGTCGTGCACCTCCCTGGCCAACCGCTCCCGCTCAGCCAGCACCCCAGCCGCGCGCTCCGCAGCCGCCAACCCCTCGGTCAACACCCGCCGCCGCTCCCCCTCCCGGTGGAGGACCACGACAGCCACCGCGACAACCGCGCCGATCGGAGGGCCGATGACAGTACCTATGGAGAGCACGTGCTGATGCCACCCGAACCCAGCCACAGCGGTGGCCGCCGTCAACGCCACAGCCCCCGTCGCCAGGCGGATCGGGAGTGCGCGCAGGAGGAGGAAGTAGAGCGGGAAGGCGAACCACACCGCACTGGGCGTGACCACGAGGAGCGTCACCCACAGGATCCCCAACAACCCCAACACCCACCGCCGCCGGAGCGCCACGAACTGGCACCCCACCATCGCGGCCGCGAGCACGAGAACAGCGGGCCGCGGATCCCTCGTCGCCGCCAGCCCGATCAACCCCAAACCCAGCAGATCCGGCCCCGCGACAAGCAGCCGGGGCAGGGCTGGGGAGTCCACTGAGGTCACGATGCCCCAGCGTAAACGCGCACTCCCCCACACCGCATCAATCGAAAGGTTGAGCGCGCCCGTGGAGGCCACCGAGGGGGTGAGACCGACCGGGGCTCCAGCAGAGGTGGGGCGGACGCGTGCCACTCCCCGTCAGCACCGGCGGGGTCAATCGAAAGGTTGAGCCGGGAACCGGTCGGATGGTGGGGAGGTGTGGTCTTGGGGGTGATGGCAGGGGGCGGAGTGGGCGGGAGGGTGGGGGGTGTCGCTGCAGGGCGGGAGGGTGGGGGTGTCACTGCAGGGCGGGAGGGTGGGGTGTCACGTGGAGTTGGAGGAGGAGATGGCTGGTGTTCGTGGCGTGGCGGGAATTGTGGTTCGCGCGGGGGCGGTTCGGGTTGTTGGTGGGGGTGGTTTTGCTGATCACCGTGTTGGTGGGGTTGTTGTCGGGGTTGACGGCGGGGTTGGCGGGGCGGAATACGTCCGCGGTGGTCGGGTTGGGTGGGGATCACGTGGTGTTTTCCGGGGTGGATGGGGTGTTCGGCGGGACGGGGTTGGACGAGGGGGTGGCGCGGGCCTGGGCGGGGACTGCGGGAGTTGAGCGGGCTGAGCGGTTAGGGGTGTCGCTGGGGCGGGCTGAGGCGGGGGGAAGGAGCGCGGGCGTGGCGGTGTTCGCGGTACCGTCGGGGTCGGCGCTGCGGGGGGTCGAGCCGGGGCAGGTCGTGGTGTCGGCAGGGGCGGCGGACGAGCTGGGAGTCAAGGATGGGCAGCGGGTCACCATCGGGGACGTCGAGTCCACCGCAAGACTGTCCACAAGCGACGAATACTTCAGTCACGCCCCAGTCGTCTGGACACATCTCCCAGCCGATGCGAGATTCTCCGTCCTAATTCTGTCCACATCGGACTGCGACATCGCGAAGGCGGATGCGGCGATCGGGACGTCGACCGAGAGCACGTCCGACGCCGTCGACCGGATCGGGTCGTTCGCGGCGGAGAACGGTTCGCTGGTGCTGATGCGGGGGTTCCTGTTCGCGATCTCGGCGTTGGTCGTCGGCGCGTTCTTCACCGTCTGGACCATCCAGCGCTCAGGTGACATCGCCGTCCTCAAAGCGCTCGGGGCGTCCACCGGCTACCTGCTGCGCGACGCCCTGGGCCAAGCCGCGGTGCTGCTGCTCATCGGAACAGCCCTCGGCACCGGCTTGGCAGCGACCATCGGAGCCGCGCTCGGCGACGCGGTGCCGTTCGTGCTCGACCTCGCCACGCTCCTCGTGCCCGCCGCCGTGCTCGTCGGCCTCGGGCTCGTCGGCGCGGCGCTGGCCATCCGCCGGGTCACCGCCGTGGACCCGTTGACCGCGTTGGGAAGTGCCCGATGAGCCTCATCCTGCGTTCGGTGACCCTCACCTACCCCGACGGCGACCGGCGGTTGACCGCGCTCGACGCCGTGGACCTGCACGTGCCCGCGGGCACCGTGACGGCCGTCGTCGGCCCGTCCGGCTCGGGCAAGTCCAGCCTGCTCGCCGTCGCCGCCACCCTGGTCCGCCCGGACTCCGGCGAGGTCCTGGTCGGCGAGACCCCCGTGCACGGCATGGACCGCCGCGCCCTGGCCGCCCTGCGCAGGCGCTCGATCGGGATCGTCTTCCAGCAGCCCAACCTGCTGCCCGCGCTCACCGCCGCCGAGCAGCTGCGCGTCATGGCCCACCTCGACGGCAGGCGCGGCACGGCGGACCTGCTGGCCGAGGTCGGCATGGCGGAGTTGGCGCACCGCCGTCCGCACCAGCTCTCCGGCGGTCAGCGGCAGCGGGTGAACATCGCCAGGGCGCTGGTGAACCGCCCCCGGGTCCTGCTGGTCGACGAACCCACCAGCGCACTGGACCACGCGCGCGGCGCGGCCATCGTCGACCTGATCACCTCCACGACCCGCGCGCACGGCGTCGCGACCGTCCTGGTGACCCACGACCGCGCCCACCTCGCGGGCGTCGACCAGGTCGTCGACCTCGTGGACGGCCGGGTCAGATCGCGGTGAGGGTGAGCAGCGCCCGGTAGTCGCCCGCGGTGGTGGCGGTGGGGACCCACAGGTCGAGGCGCGCGGTGAGCCGGGCGGTGCCCGCGCCCCGGGTGGCCACGGCCAGCACCCGGGTGGTGGCCAACTCCCCCGCCACCACCTCCGTCCGCAGCGACTGCGTCGCGTGGCTCGGACCGCAGTTGACGGCGGTGGCACCGGGGATCGCGAACATCCCAGGTGGACTCGGATAGGTGTTCGTCGCACCGCACCCGGGGCAGAAAGCCTGCCACAGCTCGGGTTCGACGGTGTTGAGCCAGTCGGTGAACCGCCGCGTCGTCGCGGAGCTCTCGGCGCGCACCACCGGCCGGATGGGCAGCGAGGGCAACGCGATGTCGCGGTTGTCGGCCACGATCGCCGGGTCGTCCCACCTGGTCACCACGCCGGTGAAGATCTTCGCGGTGGTGGCGTTGGACAGCCGCAGGCCCTGGACCGGCACCCCGTCGAGCCGCACGTTGTAGGCGACGGAGATGCTCTGCGCGGCGATCGGGACGTAGGTCGACGGCCTGCCCGAGGGGATACCGGCCTGGGCGAAGGTGGACTCGGACAGGGCGAAGTCCACGTGACCGGCGGCGAACTCGGCCAGGCCACTCCCCAGGTTTCCTGCTGACGCGGCAACCTCGCACACGCGTGTGAACGGTGGCGTCCCGGTGGGTGAACGACGAACGGCCTAGATGACCGTGAGGGTCAACGTGGCCGTGTAGCCGTCCGCCTTGGGCAGCAGCAGCCGGTACCCCGCCGTCAGGTGCGCGGTACCCCGCCCGGCGGCCGGGTCGGCCACGGCCAGCAGACCGCTGCCCCGCATCCCGATGATCGCCTTGCCCATCGTCAACACCTGCACGGCGGACTGGTCGACGAGGGTCGGCGTCCACGACAGCGGTGTCCCGCCCGACTCGTCGGCGAACTGGCCCGACAGGCTCCACCCCGGGTCGGCAGCCCTGGTGTCGACCACGGTCAGCCTGGGCAGCGTGCCGGTCGTGGTGTACCAGGCGCCCGAGAACGCCGGGGTGGGCAGCGCCATCGGGCCGCGCTCGACCGAGAGCAGCAGGTCACCGTCGACCACCCGCACGGTGACGGTCTGGTCCGCGGTGTGGTCGGCCCACGCCGTACCGGCCTGCCCGAACACCAGCAGCACGACGAGCGCCACCACACGAGCCATGTTCTCCCCCACTGGCGCCACCGATCGACGCACCGTCGCAGACCTCGGTGAACCGACGCTGTCGGGGACCGCAACAACGGACGAAGGCGGGCCCGGGATGCCCGGACCCGCCTCTGGTGCCCACTCGGTGGTTACGCGACGACCTCGACCACGTCGCCCGGGGCGAGGTTGTCGAAGAACGTCCGCGCCGCGTCCCGCGACAGGTGGATGCAGCCGTGCGAGAGCTGCGAGAGGCTGCCCTCGTGGAAGGCCACCCCGGTCGTGGTGAAGAAGACCGAGAACGGCATCGGACCGTTGAAGGCGCTGCTCCAGTGGTCGATGTCCTTGTAGGTGACCTTGAAGCTGCCCTTCGGCGTGCGGTAGCCGGGCTTGCCGCTGGTGATCGGCACAGCCCCGTAGGTGACCACGCCACCGTTCATCAGCCAGGCGGACTTGGCGCCCAACGCGACACACGCGCGGGCCGCGGCACTGCACGGGGCCGGGCTCGCGGCCGCCTGCGGGGCGGTCGCCACCAGACCCGCCGTGCCCATGGCCGCCGCGATCGCGGCCACACCGATGCTCTTGCGCAGAGATCCCATGATCGACCTCCCATCCGCCCGCGGGTGGCGGGCTCGTGTTTGGTGTTCTCCTCTGGGGATCGGGGGTGCTCCCGGGAAGTACCCGTTACCCGGCGCGGTCAACCGTCCACGATTCGAGAACGGCCCCGCGCCGCCGCCGGGCGCGCCAGAATCCCCGGATGCCGAACCTGGGATGGCGGGCCGCGATCGGCCGGGCGGTCACGACGCTGGGCACCGTCCTCTACCCACACCCGGACTTCCTGTGCCCGCCGCCGCCCCCGCGCCCCCGCCCGCCGCTGCCCGGGCACCCCGAACTGCTCGGGACCCGGCCCAATAGGGCCGAAAGGGCGGTTCTGCGCGCGCTGTCGGGGTAGAAGCGGACCGGGGGGTTATCTTTTTCTCACCAGCGCGCGAGATCCCCCCGGAGGCGGCCATGGTCGCGACACCCACTGCCCCGCACGACACCCTGGTGCACTCGTACCTGTTCCTGCGCCGCGCGATCGGCGTCGTCGGGCTCTCGCTGCCCGTGGTGCTGATCGTGCTGAACCTCGTCCTCGGCGACGGGATGCGCGCGTCGATCAGCGGCTACTACTACAGCGGGGTGCGCGACCTGCTGGTCGGCGCGATGTGCGCGGTCGGGGTGTTCCTGTTGTCCTACCGGGGTTACGAGCCGGTCGACGACATCGTGTCCAACATCGCCGCGCTCGCCGCGGTCGGTGTCGCGATCTTCCCCACCGCGCCCGCGCACCCGATGGGCGGCGACGGCCTGGTGAGCACCCTGCACCTGATCAGCTCGGTGGTGTTCTTCCTGTCGCTGTCCTACTTCAGCCTGGTGCTGTTCCGGCGCAGCGACGACCCGACGCCGACCCCGGCCAAGACAGCCCGCAACCGGGTGTACCTGGTCTGCGGCGTGATCATGCTGGTGTGCCTGGGTTTGCTGGCGAGCAGCGTCTGGCTCTTCGACGCCGCGACCGCGAGCATGCGGCCCGCGCTGTGGCTGGAGGCGATCGCGATCGTCGCGTTCGGCGTCTCCTGGCTGACCAAGGGCGAGGCGATCCTGAGCGACCACAAGCACTGAGGCCGGTCCACTGAGGACCCGCGCGGTGGCGGCGGGTCCTCAGGCCTTGGGCGCGGGCACGGCCTGCAGGGTGGCGAGCGCGTCGACCAGCGGGGCCAGCTCCGGTAGTTCCGCCGCGTCGCGCAGCGCCTCGGCCAGCGTGTCGTCGTGCGTCGAGCGGGCCTGCTCGAGCAGCGCGCGACCCTCGGCGGTGACCTCGGTGTAGATGCCCCTGCGGTCGTCGGGGCACAGGTAGCGCTGCAGCAGCCCGCGCCGCTCGAGGCGGGTCACCAGCCGGGTGGTGGCGGACTGGCTGAGCACAACCGCGCGGGAGAGCTGGGTCATCCGCAGGTAGCAGCCGCTGAGCTGCTCCTGGCGGGAGAGCACGTCGAGCAGGCTGTACTCGCTGACCGACAGGTCGTGTCCGCGCTGCAGGTCGCGTTCGAGCACGTCCTCGATGCGCGCGTGCAGCGCGGCCAGGGTCCGCCAGCCCTGGGCCCTGGTCTCGGCGAGCTCGTCGGAGATCTCCACTGCCAGTCCCTCCTTGCCGTCGATTACTTGCATGCGGCATTATCGGTCGCGTGCAACATCAGGCGTGTGCAAATATCTCGGACGCCGGTAACACGCGCGCCCCTCAGGTTACCCGGACCTGGGCGGCGCGCGGTCGCCGTGACCGGGAGTGGCCCACCTGGTTCTGGCGGGCGGTGGCCCGGGAGGGTGGTACCCAGAGATGTCGACCGGCGTGACCCCGGTGCGCTGGAGGACCCGGCAGTGGATCCTGCTGTTCCTCTTCAGCGGCGCGATCATGCTCGACGGCTTGGAGAACTCGATGATCGCCGTGGCGATCCCGCGGATCCAGGCCGCGTTCGGGGTGGGCGCGGCGACCGCGCAGTGGGTCCCCGGCGCCTACATCCTGGCCTTCGGCGCGTTCCTGCTGCTCGGCGGCCGGTGCGCCGACCTGTTCGGCCGCAAGCGGGTGTTCGTCGTCGGGATGGCGGTGTTCGCGCTGGTCTCCGTGCTCGGCGCGCTGGCCGACGACGTGCTGCTGATCATCGCGACCCGTTTCGTCAAGGGCGTCGCGGCGGGCTTCACCGCACCGGCGGCCATGTCCCTGCTGGCCACGACGTTCGCCGAGGGCCCCGAGCGCAACCGGGCGTTCGGCGTGTTCAACGTGTTCGAGGCGTCGGGCTACTCCTCGGGCCTGCTCGTCGGCGGCCTGCTCGCGGCCATCGACTGGCGGACCACGTTCGTCCTGCCCGCCGTGGTCGCGGTGGCGCTGATGCTCGGCGCGCTCAAGTACCTGCCCCCGGACCCACCTCGTGCCGACCGCCCCCGCCTGGACGTCGGAGGCGCGGTGACCCTGCTGCTGGGCACGCTGCTGCTGGTGTTCACGGTGGTGTCGGACCTGGGGCTGTGGCTCTCGCTCGGCGGGTTCGCGTTGTCGGCCGCGCTGCTGGTCGCGTTCGCCCTCATCGAACGCCGCGTCGCCGCCCCGCTGATCCGCCTGGCGATCTTCCGCGACCGGGAGATCCTCGCCGCCAACGCCAGCTCCTTCCTCCTCTACGGCGGCGCGATGGGTTTCCAGTTCGTGCTGGCGCTCTACCTGCAGAACCTCAACGGGTGGGAGCCGTGGCACATGTCGTTCGTCCTGCTGCCCGCGGGCCTGGTGGTGGTGCTCGTCGGACCGCGCATCGGCTGGCTGATCGGGCGCTACGGGGTGAACAGGGTGCTGATGACCGGGCTGCTGTCGTTCCTCCCGTGCTACCTGCTGCTCCTGCGTCTCGGCCCAGAACCCGCGCTGTGGATGGTGCTGGTCCCGGTGTCGGTGATCTGGGGCCTCGGCTTCGCGCTGAGCCTCGCGGCCCTCATGGTCACCGGCACCACCGGCGTCCCCGACACCGAACAGGGCCTCGCCGCGGGCCTGCTCAACAGCTCCCTGCAGATCGGCGGCGCCTTCGGCCTGGCCGTCGTCACCGCCACCATCACCCCCGCCAGCACCCTCGGGGACCTGTACCCGGGCATCTGGGTCATCCTGGGCTTCGCCACCCTCACCCTCGCCGCCCAAGCCCTCCGCCGCCCCACCCGCTGACCACGCGCGGAGAGCCGGTCCGCAGGTCCTCAAGTGATCCGGCCTTGCCGGTACCGGCGTTCGCCAACGGCGGACTCCCCGCCCGATCCACCGCCGCGACCCGCTCACGGCCGCCGAAGTCCATGATCGACTCGCGTGGTGGGGCCCACCCTCCCGGGGTCTGAGGTCCCACGTTCGAGCCTAGCGAAAACGGGGGTTTGTCAAGAGGGGCGCCGCGAGCCTGTGGATGGGCGAAGGGGTTGTGGACAACTGCCGCTGGGGGGGTGTGGCAGCAGCGACCGAGCGGGGTGTGGTGGCCGAGACCGAGGGGTCTTGGGCGATCGCGGTCGAGTGGGCGTGAGCAACCGTGGGAGCCGGGGACGTGGTGGTCCGCATGGACTCGGCGGGAGCCGAGACACCGGGGACCGTCTGCGCGGAGCAGGCGAGGGACCAGCGAATCGCGGGCCGTCCGCAAGGGGCGGCCGCGCGGGCATCGACGAGCCGCCGGGGAACCGGGAATGGCAAAGACCGGCGCGCGCAGGCACCGTCCTGCCTGCGTGCGCCGGTCTACCGGGTCACCGCCTGTCGCGTGCTTGGGGTGGCGGTGGCTCGGTGGTTCTAGAGGCCGGTTTGCTGCTTGATCCAGCTCAGGTTGGCCGCGATGCCGGTGTAGAGGGTGGTGGTGGCGCACTCGCCGTTGTTGTCGCCGGGGCCGTGGGTCTCGCCGACCAGGGTCCAGTTGCCGCGGGTGCCCACGACGGCCGGGCCGCCGGAGTCGCCGTGGCAGGCGGAGTGGGTGCGGTCGCCGGAGACGCAGACGTCGGTGGAGGCGCCGCCACCGGCGTAGCAGCGGCTGCTGGCCAGGATGGTGAGGTCGATCTCCTGCAGGGTGCTCGGGGTCGAGCAGGACGGCCAGCTCAGGCAGCCCCAGCCGAGCAGGCGGACGCCGGTGCCCGCGGCCGGGTTGGCGGTGGCGAGCTTGACCGGGGCCTTGGTGGAGGCGGTGCTGGTGTGCATCAGCGTCAGGTCGGTGCCGGACTTGGTGATCCGCCGGTCGATGCGCAGCAGCTCACCGCCGGAGTTCTTGTTGGTCGAGCCGACGCGGCCCTGGGAGGCGCTGCCGCAGTGGTTGGCGGTGACGATCCACTGCGGGGCGACGAGGCTGCCACCGCAGCCGTTGCTCAGGGAGACCATCCACGAGTAGGTCTCGGTGGCGCCGTGGCCACCGATGATGGCGGGCTGCTGCTCGGCGGCGTTCGAGGTGCCGGTCATCGCGATGACCGAGAGCAGCACCAGGCCCGCGCCAACGAGGGCGGCGAGGATTCTGCGCATAAGTGTCTTCCAATGCAGGGGTTGGTGAGTGCATATGGCAGTTCTGACAGCGAAATCGTGGACTCGATTTCGCCAACCGAATATGCACCTGTTCGTGATCTGGCCGCAACCCCGCAACAACCACTGGGTGGGACGATTTTTCCCAGTTAGCCAGACATAGCACCAGTCTTATCGCGACCACCTATGACCGTAAATGGACCGCGATATCCGTTATGTCTTGTTACCGACTTTGGAAGGGCTGGCGGCTGGTCAGCGCGGCCGCCGGGGCCAGTGGGAGCAGCGGGAACAGCGTCGCCTGGTAGGCGTGGTAGGTGTCCGGTTTGCCCGCCCACACCCCGGCGCTCGGCGAGCCGTTGGGCGCGAGTTCGTGCCGCCAGCCGCCAATCGGGTCGATGTGGTTCTTGCGTGCGTACTCCCAGAACGTCGCGTACCAGTCCGCGTAGGGGTCCTCATCCGTACGGCGGTGCAGCGCGGAGGCCGCCATGATCGCCTCGGCCATGACCCAGTGCATTCGCTCCCGCACGACCGGCAGGTCGTCCCAGTCGACCGTGTAGATGAAACCGAGGTGGCCGTCGACGCCCCACCCGCGGCGCACCGAGGAGTCGAACAACGCGCGCGCGTCGGAAAGCAACCAGGACGGCGCTTTGTCGCCGAGCGCGGCTTCGACGTGCAGCAGCAGTCGCGCCCATTCCAGCCAATGCCCGATGGTCGCGCCGAATGGGCGGAACGGGTGCCGCTGGTCGTCGCGGTTGTAGTTCAGGTCGGTGCGCCAGTCCTCGGAGAAGTGCTCCGGAACGCGCCAGCCGTGCGCGGCGGCGGTGACGTGGATGATGCGCTCGGACAGGCCCAGCGCCCGCTCGTGCCAGATCTTGTCGCCGGTGACGTCGCCCGCCGCCAGGAACGCCTCGACGAAGTGCATCGTGCTGTTCGCGCCCCGGTAGGCCTCTGTGGTGGTCCAGGCCTTGTCCCAGCTCTCGAACGGTAGGCCTATCTCGGCGTCCCAGAACCTCGTCTCGATGACCTCAAGAGCCTCCGCGAGCAGCTCCGGCGCGTAGGGCCGACCGGCGGCGTGGGCGCTGCAAGCGGCCAAGAGGACGAACGAGTGCTCGTAGGCCGCCTTCGTCGTGTCCGCTACCGACGAGAACCAGCCCCCGTGCTCGTCGTCGTGCAGACGCCCGCGCAGCGCGGCGACACCGTGGTCGACGAGCGCGGCGGCGTCAGGGTCGCCCAGACCGTCCTCTAGCGCGAAGACGTGCGTCATCCGGGCCGTGATCCACGTGGCCACGGGCTTGTCCGGGACCCGCTCCCCCGCCGCGTCCAGCCACCCGAACCCCCCAGCGGGGTCGACGGACTTCGCGGCGAAACGGACAAGGGCGCGCCGCTGAGCCGCGAGCCAGGTGGGATCGGTCACGGCCACGTCCTCACAGTCGGGGGAACTCCCCCCATTCTGTCCCGAGCGGCCGCGAAGTCACCCCCAGAAACCGCACAACCAGCCCGATGCCGCCGCCCACCGGTCGTGGGAAACGGCGCGGCGCCTTCCCCCGTCGGGCCGGATCGAAACCCCGCGTCCGGGTCGCGGGGGGACGGCCAGGCAGAATGGTGCGCCAACGGGTCGGGCTGGGTGAGCAGAGGAGCACGTGGTGGGACAGGGTGAGCTGCGGGGCGTCGTCGCGTTGGACGGCCCGTCTGGCACCGGCAAGTCCACCGTCGCGCGCAGGCTCGCGGTCGCGCTGGGCGCCGCCTACCTGGACACGGGCGCCATGTACCGGGCGGTGACGCTGGCGGTGCTGCGCGCGGGGGTCGACCAGGAGGACGGCGCCGCGGTGCTGCGCTGCGCGGAGGGGGCCGACCTGCGCATCGGCACCGACCCGACAGCCGCCGACGTGCGGCTCGGCGACGAGGACGTCGCGGCCGAGATCCGCGGCCCCGAGGTCACCGGCGCGGTGTCGGCGGTGTCGGCCGTGCCGAAGGTGCGCGAGCTGCTGGTGGCCGCCCAGCGCCGGATCATCAGCGAGGCGCGCGGCAGGCTCGGCGGTATCGTCGTCGAGGGCCGCGACATCGGCACCGTCGTGGTGCCCGACGCCGCGCTCAAGGTGTACCTGACCGCCTCGGCCGACGCCCGCGCCGCCCGGCGCACCGCGCAGGACGCCGCCGCCGGTCGCGACTCCACTGTGGACGCCACGCTGGCCGACGTCGAACGCCGGGACCGGCTGGACTCCACCAGGGCCGCCTCCCCGCTGCGCCCCGCGGTCGACGCCGTCGAGGTGGACACCACCGACCTCGACGTCGACGGCGTGCTGGCGCACCTGCTCGACCTGGTCGACGACCGCGACCTGAGCACGGCGGCGCCCCGGTGACGTCCCAGCTCCCCGACGGGTCGGTACCCTGGCTGCACGACCTGTGCAGGCTGATCGGCCGCTACGTGTTCCGGCCGGGGCTGCGCCTGCGGATCACCGGGCGCGAGCGCGTGCCGCGCACCGGACCGGTCGTGGTGGTGGCCAACCACAGCTCCATGCTCGAACCGCAGCTGATCTTCGGAATGCTGCCGAGGCGGTCGGTGTTCCTGGTCAAGGGCGAGTTGTTCCGCGGTCTCGTCGGCCGCGGGCTGCGCGCGATCGGGCAGATCCCGGTGCGCCGCGGCGCACCGGACCGGACACCGCTGACCACGGCGGTGGGGGTCCTGCGGGCCGGTGGGGTCGTCGGGATCTTCCCCGAGGGCTCCCGCGGCGCGGGTGACGTCAACGCGGCCGAGCAGGGCGCCGCGTGGCTGGTGCGCTCCTCGGGTGCGGTAGTGCTACCGGTCGCCACGCGGGGTACCCGCAGGCCGGAGGGCGGTGGGCGGCGGTTTCGCCCACCGGTGGACGTCCTTGTGGGCGAGCCGTTCGAGCTCACCGTCGGCAAGGGTCGCGCCGGGCTGGTCTCGGCCACCGAAGAGATCCGGGCCCGCTTGGCGGGTCTGGTCCGAGAACTCGATGTCGTACGGAAGACGGGGTCATGACAGAGCTTGATGGGACCTACGAGGACGCCCTGGACGGGACCTGGTCCGACGAGTCCGAATGGGCCGAGGTCGACTCCTTCGACGAGGACGACGCAGGCGGCGCGGTAGCGCAACCGGTACTCGCCGTGGTCGGTAGGCCCAACGTGGGCAAGTCGACACTGGTGAACCGCATCCTGGGTCGCCGCGAGGCCGTGGTGCAGGACATCCCGGGTGTGACCCGGGACCGGGTCGCCTACGACGCGCTGTGGAACGGGCGCCGGTTCACGGTGCTCGACACAGGCGGCTGGGAGCCCGGTCTAGACGGTCTGCCCAGGGCTATCGCCGCGCAGGCCGAGTACGCGATGGCGAACGCGGACGCCGTGCTGGTCGTGGTCGACGCCACCGTTGGCGCTACCTCCACCGATGAGGCTGTCGCGAAGGTGCTGCGTAGGTCCAAGCAGCCGGTGATCCTGGTCGCGAACAAGGTGGACGACGAGCGCCTCATGGCCGACACCGCCGCCCTGTGGTCGCTGGGCCTCGGCGAGCCGTTCCCGGTGAGCGCGCTGCACGGCCGCAACTCCGGCGACCTGCTGGACGCGATCCTGCGGGCGCTGCCGGAGACCCCGAAGGAGACCTTCGGCATCCGCGGCGGCCCGCGCCGGGTCGCGCTGGTCGGCAAGCCGAACGTGGGCAAGTCGAGCCTGCTCAACCGGCTGACCGGGGAGAACCGCGCGGTCGTCGACTCCGTCGCGGGCACCACCGTCGACCCGGTCGACTCCCTGGTGGAGCTCGACGACCAGATCTGGCGCTTCGTGGACACCGCGGGCCTGCGCAAGCGGGTCAACTTCGCCAGCGGCACCGAGTACTACGCGTCGCTACGCACCAAGGCGGCCATCGAGTCGGCCGAGGTGGCGATCGTGCTGCTCGACGCGGCCGAGCCCATCGCCGAGCAGGACCTGCGGGTGCTGTCGATGGTGGTCGAGACCGGCCGGGCGTGCGTGCTGGCGTTCAACAAGTGGGACCTGGTCGACGAGGACCGCCGCCACCAGCTCGAGCGCGAGCTCGACCGGGGCCTGGTCCGGGTGCCGTGGGCGGAGAAGATCAACGTCTCCGCGCTGACCGGCCGCTCGGTGCGCAAGCTGGCCCCGGCGCTGCGCACCGCCCTGGAGTCGTGGGACCAGCGCGTGTCCACCGGCCAGCTCAACTCCTGGCTCTCGGACCTCATCGCCGCCACCCCGCCCCCGGTCCGCGGCGGCAAGCAGCCCAAGGTCCTGTTCGCCACCCAGGCCCAGACCCGCCCGCCGACCTTCGTGCTGTTCACCAGCGGCTTCCTCGAGGCGGGCTACCGCCGCTTCATCGAGCGCAAGCTGCGCGAGCAGTTCGGCTTCACCGGTAGCCCTGTCAGGATCTCGGTGCGGGTACGCGAGAAGAAGGCCCGGAAGTCCTGAACCAGTAGATGGCCCTACCCGTGCTGAGCAGCACTAGAAGCCCAGCAAGGGGTAGGCCACCCCAGCTTCCCAGTGCGGCCATGAACTCGGCCGCTCTGAGGTCCTCGGGCGCGACCTCGCGGTCAGGGTCGACGAGCAGGTCCACCGTGCCCACGTACTGCTCGTTGACGTGGTAGGTCGCCGGGTAGCCGCCGGGGCAGGCGAGGACGTGGCTGTAGGTGACGTACTTGCCGTCCACCCCGTCCTCCCACACCCCGTCGTCCACGCTCACGACCTCGCACCGCACCGCCTCGGCCCCCGCCAGGGTCATCCACCCCGGCACCCCGATACCGCCCACGAACACCGCGGCGAACACGAGCACGAACCCCGAGACCCACCCGATCCCCGCGGCTTCCTCCCCGGCCCCGGGGACGAACATCGTGAAGATCCCCCACAACGCCACCACCCCGACCACCACAGCCCCCACAAACGCCGCGATCCCCCAACCCCAGCGCCCCTCCCCCATCAACAACGCCCCGCCCCCGACAGCCGCCAGGGCGCCCAAGGGCAGCACCAACCCCACCAGCAGAACCCGAATCACCCTCAGCACGGCACCATGATCGCCCCCGGCCTCGCGGGAGCAGGCCCCGTGTGGTCCAGTCCACACAGCACCTTCGACACCGCACGCCCGGGAATGTCCAAGAACAGGCCACATCCCCGCTTACGCCGCCGTTCCCGCGCTGGTGGCGACCGGAATAGCCGTTCCCGGCACGCGGCCCGCCTTTGTCGAGCAAACGGAACCACCCTCGTCGCGGTACTCCCTGCCAGAAGTTCGGTCAACGCCATCCATCCCGGCGGCACCACAGACAGCCCTGTCCATCCAGGACGTCGCCCACGTCATCACCGCGGACAGCGTCCAGTGGATCTGATCGACCGGCACTTCACCATCGACGAGCGGCAGGTGGTGGGGCCTGCCGGACGGATCTCGACGGTCGGGTGGCCGTCGAGATCCCGGTCCGGCTCCAGCACCTCCCAGCCGAGGCGGGCGCCACGGAGCTGGTCGAGCGGCGGTTCGACCCGGGTGTCCCGGGCTCGCTGTTCACCCACGTCCAACTCCGCACCCCGGTCGGCGCCCCGCACGCGTGTGCGTACTTCAGGACTCAGCGCGATGACAAGCGCTGCGACACCGTGGATCCGGTGGCGGAGACCAAGCCCGAGTAGCGGAGGTCAGCCTGCCAGAGCCGTGAGAACAAAGGGAAGCGCGGCCAGCAGGACGATGAGGGCGGCGTTGGTGCGGCGGTACTGGGCGAGCAGGGCGACGAACTCGCGGAGGAAGGCGCTGGGGACGAAGTAGGGCGCGGTGTGGGCGCCGACGACGTCGAGGGGCAGGCGGAGGCGGCGGGCCAGGACCGCGGTCCGGAAGACGTGGTAGTTGTTGGTGACCGCGAGAACGGTGCCCGGGGTGTCGGCGAGCAGGGCCATGCTGTTGCGCAGGTTCTCCTCGGTGGTGGTCGCCTTGTCCTCCACCAGGATCCGCTCGTCGGGCACGCCTTGGTCGCGCAGGTAGCGGGCCATCGCCTCGGCCTCGGAGAGGTCCTCGTCGGTGCCCTGGCCGCCGGAGACCACCAGGACCGCGTCCTCCTGGAGGCATTGCACCGCGCGGTCGAGGCGGTGCGCGAGCAGCGGCGGCACGCTGGACCCGTTGAGGCCGGCGCCGAGCACGATGATCGCGTCCGCCCGCCTGTCCCGCCCGATCCGGCCGTACAGCACGGAGTACACGAGCAGCGCGCCGAACAGGAACGCCAGGTACCCCGCCACGAACACCAGCGACCCCACCGCCGCGACCAACCACCGCGAGCTGTCGAACCCGAGCACGGCCGCCGTCACCCCGCCGAGCCCCACCATCGCCAGACCCGCCAGCAGCGACAACAGGTTCCCCAGGGTGCGACCTTCCCGCCGCACCATCAGCACACCATTGGCGATCAGCGCCGCGGGCAACACCAGCGCGACAACCCCACCCACCACCACGAACCCGACGATCACCACGTCATCGGAAAGCCCCACCACCAACCACAACCCGGCGAGCACCCCCGCCACCCCGAGCCACACCGCGTTCCCCAGCCGCCGAGGCTCCCGCCACACGCGATACCCGAAAACCCCCAACGCCACCACCGCGAGCACCGCGAAACCCATGACCCTCCATCAACCCCCGACTGCCCAGCACCCTAACAGTCCGCAATGGACCTCACCGGCCGTCACACGGGTCCCGGTAGCCAAGATCAGGGATCAGCCGGGCCCACTCCGCCTCGGTCATCCCGACGTCGGCGCTGGCGCAGACCCGGCGACCCGCGGCATCGGAGTCCAACTCCCACAACCGGACCTCCTTGCCCGCCCCGCCCGCCGCGACCGTCCGCCCGTCTGCGCTGATGGCGACCGCGTAGACCGCCGCCGACGTGGGCAACGTGGCGAACGGCACCGGTTTCGCCGGATCGGCCACGGTCCAGATCCGCACGGTCTTGTCCGTGCTCGCCGCGGCCAGCACGGACCCGACGAAGGCGAGCGAGTACACCCGGTTGTCCGGCCCGGTCAGCGGGTCACCGATCGGCGCGACCTGGTCACCGCTGACGTCCCACAGGCGGACGGTCTTGTCCGCGCCTCCGGTCGCGAGAACCCGCCCGCCCAGACCGAACGCGACCCCGTACACGTAGTCGGTGTGCCCCGAGATCCGTTGGCGGAGAACAGGTTTCTCCGGATCGGCGATGTCCCACAGGTAGACCTGGTTGTCCACGCTGCCCGCCGCGAGCCGGGTGCCGTCGGGACTCACCGCCACGGCGAGCACGATGTTCGCAGGCCCCGTCAGCACCGCGGACAGCCGGGGCCGCGACGGGGTGCGCAGGTCCCACAGGTGGATCTTGTGGTCCTCCCCCGCGATGGCCAACGTGCGCGAGTCCGGCGTGAAGGCCATCGACTCCACGGTTCCCTCGGTGCCGCGCAGCGGCGGCCCGATCGGGGTGTCCCCCGCCCACACCTCGCTCACGCCATCCGCCCGGGCCACGGCGAGCAACCGGCCATCCGGGCTGAGCGCGGAAACCCCTGTCGGCATGGTGGGGCCCGGTTCGCCCACGATCGGACCGCCTGCCACCGGTCGCGCCAGGTCACGGACGTCCCACCACCGGACGCCGCCGTCGGACACACCCACGTCACCCGCCGAGACCATGAGCGCGCCCGCCTGGTCGAACGCGAGCGCCGCCACCGGGCCCGGCGTCCCGGTGATCACGGCCCCGGGCGGTGACCACAGCCGGACGTGCCCGTCCGCCGCCGCGCTGACCACCCGACCGTCCGGCAGGTAGAGCGCCTCGGTCACCGGTGACGGGTGCGGCAGCACGACGGCTGGCCTGCCCGCGCACAGGTCGGCCAGCCGGACCGTGCCGTCGCTGCCGCTCGCGGCCAGACCACAGCCGTCGGCGGAGATGCGGACCGCGTAAACCGGGCCGGTGAACCCGGTGACCGGGTCCGGCAGGCGGACCGGACGGGTCAGATCGGTGGTGTCCCACAGCGTCGGGATCCGGTCACCGGTCGCCACCGCGAGTCGCGCGCCGTCCCGGCTGAAGGTCAGACCGTTGACCGCGGCACCCAGCCGGGGGAACTCCGCGCCGAACTCGACCCCGTCCCGCCACCCGCGCACCGTGCGATCGGCGCTTCCCGCGACCACTGTCCGACCGTCGGGGTGGAACGCGACCGCCTTGAAGTCCGCGTCCTCCGTCAGAACCACCGGCGCGGCGTCCCGTCGCCACACCCTGACGCCGCTCTTGCCCGCCACCGCGAGCGAGCCGCCATCGGCGGAGAACTCGAGCGCGAAGCCGGTTCCGCCCAGGTCAGCGAACGCGTCGGGCACCGGTCGTGCCGGGTCGGCGAGGTCGAGCAGGTGCACCCGCCGGTCGGCTCCGGTGATCGCGGCGAACCGCCCGCCCGGGTCGACCGCCACCGCGAAGATGCCCACCGCGGACACCGCCACGGGCTCGCCCACGAGCCGGAGGTGCCCGCCGTCGCCGACCCGCCACACCCGCACGAACCCGGCGATGTCGCCGGTGACTAACACTTCTCCAGTGCCGTTGGTCGCGGCCGCCAAGGTGCCCGGCGATGCGCGGACCCGCCCGACCACCGGTCCCGCCGCCGCGGTCAGCAAGGCGGACCGGGCCTCCGCCGTCGGCGCGATCCGGTACGCGGCCAACGCCAGCCGGGCGGCCGGAGCGGGGTCGGTCGCTCGCAGGTCCGCGGCTCGCAGCGCCATCTGCCGGGAGATGGCCAGGTCACGTTCGGCGAGGGCGTCCGCGCGCTGCCGGAGCACCAGCACCACCAGACCCAGGGCGACCAGGCTCATCACCACCAGGCAGGCGACCCACCGGCGCAGCACCCGCACCCGTCGGCGCTCGGCCAGCCGGATCGAGTCCTGCTCGGCAGTGCTCGCGGCGAGGAACTCCCGCTCGACGGCGTTGAGCTCGGTCACGTCCACGGCCTCTCGCGCCGCCGCCAGCACCGCGCCCCGGTGGAGACCTCCCGGATCCCGGCCGCTGTCGACCCATCCGGCCGCCGCCGCGCGCAAGCCACGCTGCAGGCGCAGGGACTCGCGGTCGGCGTCGAGCCAGCCTTGCAACCGGGACCAGGCGAGCACCAGGACCTCGTGGCTGATGTGCACCCGGTCGCCGTCGACGGTGATCAGGCGCTGCCCGACGAAGTCGTCGAGCACCTCCGCCGCGCGGTCGGGCAGTTCGGCGCGCGCGACGGTGCGCCGGGTCGCGGGTCCGGCGTCCGCGTGGTGCACCAGGCGCAGGAACAGGGTCCGCGCCGCGTGCCGCCGCTCGTCGTCCAACGCGGCGTAGACAGCCTCGGCGGACTGTTCGACAGCGTGCGCGACCCCGCCGGTCGCCTGGTAGGCGGCGATGGTGAGGGCGCGCCGGTTGCCGCTGTGCCAGGTGGCCAGCAGCGCGTGCGACAGCAGCGGCAGCGACCCGGTCTCCGCGGGCCGGAAGTCGCGCAGCAGCACCTCGACCAGGCCGTCCTCCACGGTGAGCCGGGCGGTGCGCGCAGGCAGCAGGATCGCCTCCCGCAGCCCCTCGTCCGACAGCGGTCCGACCACGACGGTCCGGCGGCCCAACGCCTCGGCGAGCACGGGGTGGCGCAGCGCGGTCTCGTAGAAGTCCGACCGCAGCACCAGCACGACGACCACCGAGTCCGCGGCGGCCAACTCGGCGACGGCGTCGAGGTAGTCCGCCTGCTCCGCGACGGTGAACAGCTCCTCGGCCTGGTCGACCACGACGAGCATCGGACCGGTCCCGGGGCGGGGCAGGGGGTGCCCACCGGGTGTGGTCAGCCGCTGGTCCCAGTCGGCCAGCGCGGGCATGACCCCCGCTCGGACCAGGGACGACTTGCCCGCGCCGGACGGCCCGACCACCACCAGCGGACTCCCCGAGCCCAGCGCGCCGCGCACCGCGTCGACCGTCGCCGCGACCAGGTCGGCCCGGCCGTGGTACCACTCGGCGTCCTCCATGCGGAACGGCGCGAGCCCCCGGTACGGGGCGGGGACGTCGAGCGGGGCCGGTCCGGGAACCCGGCGGACCCGGACGCGCGCCCGCTCCCACGCGTCGAGCAGTCCGGCGTCGGAGATTCCGCAGCACCGCAGGATCGCGGGCAGCGCGGCGGCGGAAGCGTTGCTGGGCACGGCTTTCCCGGAGAAGTAGTCGCCCGCTGTGGTGCGGGGCAGACCTGCCTTCGCCGCCACCTGCCGCACCGTCAAACCCGCGCGGTCGCGCAATTCGGTCAGTGCGGCCCCGAAGCTCGCCGCGTCCTCGATGTCGTCGGGATCGGTCACCGCGCCCCTTTCCCTCGGCTGTCCAGATGATGCGGGGCGCGGGGGCGCTGTGCGTCCGGAACCGTCCGGACAACCTGAATGACCGGCGCGGATCGGGTACGAGCACACGGAGCGTGTCACCGGGTCCGCGACCGGCTGGGCCGTCCGGGCTTGTCCGGGAGTCCCCCGGCGGGGTTCCGCGACCGGCCACCCGGCGGTCTGCTGGTGGCACCGGGCGAAACCGTTGCCCGCCAACGCAGGGAGAAGACATGGGACTCGGGAAGCGAACGGCCCGCGCCGCGCTCGTCGCGGCGGCCACGGTCGGCTTGGGCGGCATCGCGGTCGCCACCGCCGCCCCGGCCTCGGCGGCCACCATCATCGGCGGCATCGACGTGAGCCGCCAGTGCGCGGTGCAGGAGTGGCGCCCGCTGCAGGCCCGCCTGCTCGACCCGGGCAACGCGTACTCCTGGCGCTGCCACTCGCCCTACACCGGCATCGACTACGGCGTGGACATGAACGACGCCTGCCGCAGGCAGTACAGCGCCAACGCGTTCTCCGTCCTGCTCGACGCGCGCAACGCCTACTCCTGGCGCTGCGCCCGCTAGCCCCCCGGCGACCCGCGCCCACTCGGGCGCGGGTCGCCCTTCGGCCTACACCGCCGGGCTTGGCCTGCTGGAAGCTGAGGCCTACGTCATCCCGTGGCGCGGCGGGGTCGTGCGTTCCGACTCAGGCAGCATCGGGACCAAGCGCCCCGCCTTGGGCGACGTGGTCAAGCCACGCCTCGGGCAGCGGCAGGGCTGAGCTCCGGCCTGAGCAGCGGCGGCAAACCGCTTCAGCACGGACCACAGCGGCCGTGCTTGGGCACGACGGGCCCACCGTGGCCGCCAACCACTGGGTGCCGCACCGAGGCCGCCGGGTGTCGCGCCGAGGCCCGTGAGCGGATCGTGACCTCCGCCCAGCCCCACCCAGCCCCGCCGACGGCCCGCCCGGCCATGATCAACTCGCGTGGTGGGGCCCACCCTCCCGGGGTCTGAGGTCCCACGTTCGAGCCTAGCGAAAACGGCGGTTTGTCAAGAGGGGCGCGGCTGGCCTGTGGATGGACAGAGGGGTTGTGGACAACTCAGGTCGAACGGTGGTCGGGCGCGGTCGCCGCAGCCCGGGCAGACCGGTGGCCGGGCGCGGTCACGGCAGCTCGGGCGGACCGGTGGTCGGGCGAGCGGTGGCCGGGCGGGGGTGGCGCAGCTCGGGCGAGCGGTGGCCGAGGCGCGAAAGGCAGGAGTCCAGCTGACGCCTGCGACCGGCGCGGCTTCCGGGCGTGGGGTCGCAGGGGTCAGCCTGCCCAGTAGCCCGCTACGAACAGGAGGTAGATCATCGCCTGGACGACTGTGGTGGCGTAGAGGTAGATGTGCAGGGCGGGCCTGAGTACGCGGTGGCGTTGGGCGGCGAGGACGAGTGCGATGTAGATGACCACGCACGGCAGCAGGTAGCGGTGGACGGACACCACGTTGCTGTTGAAGGTGAACATCGCGAAGCTGGCCAGGCCGAACAGGGCCAGGGGCAGGCCGTCCTTGCGCAGGGCGACGAACAGGTACACCGAGCAGGCCGCGAGCACGACGAGGCCCACGACCGGCAGGACGTGGGACAGCAGCTGCCAGTTGGTCGGCATCCGGGTCGCCAGGGCGTCCCAGGAGATGCCCACCTCGTCGAGGAACGTGCCGATGAAGTTCGGGTTCGTGACGTGGTACGCCCAGGACTTCGCGTGCTCGTAGGCGTGGAACATCGCCAGCGGGTCGCCGGTCATGATCTTCAGCAGCACCGTGTACGCGGCGAAGCCCGCCAGGGACGCCGGGAACCACAGCAGGTGCCACGAGAGCAGTCCGCGCAGCCGCCAGTCGCGGGAGCGCCAGAACTCCAGGAAGCACAGGCCGACGAAGAGGACGGCGGTGATGCGGGTGGCGGTGAGCGGCATCAGGACCAGGCCCATCCACACCCACTGCCTGCGCAGGGCGAACAGGAACGCCCAGAAGCCCAGGGCGCAGAAGACCGCCTCGGTGTAGAAGACGTGCAGGAAGAACGCGGTGGGGGCGGTGAGGTACGCGGCGACCACCAGCCACGCGCCGCGCTCGCCTGCCAGGAAGTGCCGGGCGATCTTGAGCAGCGCGGTGACCGCGAGCCAGGAGGCGACCAGGTTGACCAGCATGCCCGCGGCCAGGAAGCCGACCTTGCCGAACGTGATGGTCTGGACCAGCCACACGCAGAACGGGAAGAACGGGTAGAACGCCGGTGACCACGCCGTCGCCGGGTCGCTGTAGGCGCCGTGCAGGATCATGTAGTACGCCTCGCCGTCCCACCGGGTGGTGTGCGACAGCAGGCTGGGCTCGGGGCCCAGCAGCCTGGTCGGGTACCCCTCGCTGAGCGGGATCGTGCCCTGGAACAGGATCGCCACGGCGGTGAGCACGGCGTGCCAGGCGAGCACGATGACCAGTGTGCGGGCCCAGTCCGAGGCGGCGAACGCGCGCAGCCGCGACGGGGCCCGCTCGGGTTCGGTGGTCGGCGCGGCGGCCTGCGACGGGGCGGTCGTCACGTCGGTCATGGAGTTGCTTCCTTCGATCTGAAGACGACCCTGCTGTACAGGACGTAGTTCCAGGCCAGGCCGAACACCAGGGCCACGAGCTTGGGCCCGGCGGTGGCGACGAGCGCGGGGGCGCCGTCGAACGGGCCGGAGACCAGGGTGATGACGATGGGCTGCACGACCCACAGGCCGAACGCGGTGACCAGGAAGAACAGCAGCGCCTGGGCGCGGGCGTCCCCCGAGGTGGCGCGGAAGGTGAACGAGCGGTTCAGGGTGAAGCTGCACAGCATCCCGGCCGAGGTGGACACCGTGTTCGCCACCAGCAGCGGCGCGCCTGCGAGCGTCAGCAGGGTGTAGCCGACCAGGTCGATGAGCGTGTTCACGATGCCGACCAGGCCGAACCGCAGCTTGGTGGCGAGCCCCGCTCTCACGGCACGTAGCTTCCGTGGACCAGGTTCTCCGGCAGCCGGGTGCGCACCGGTCCGCGCAGGCCGGTGCGCACCGAGTTGACCGTGTAGAGCGGGCGGCCCTGCGACTGCGCGTACGTGCGGCCGATGTAGCTGCCCAGCACGCCGAGCATGCTGATCTGGATGCCGCCGAGGAAGAACATGCCGACGGTGATGAACGCCCAGCCCGGCACCGCGGTCTCCGGCGCGAACAGCTTCACGCCCGCGACGTAGAGGATGCCGAGGAAGCTCAGGAACGAGATCAGGTAGCCCATCCGGCTGATCAGCCGCAGCGGGGCGACGGAGAAGCCGAGGATGCCGTCGGCGGCGAAGCGCAGCATCTTGCTCAGCGGGTAGCCGGTGACGCCCGCGTGCCGCTCGTCGCGGTCGAAGAGCACGCCGGTCTGGCGGAAGCCGATCGAGCTGACCAGGCCGCGCAGGAAGCGGTCGCGCTCGCGGAAGCGGCGCAGCTCGTCGACCACCTTGCGGTCGACCAGCCGGAAGTCACCGGTGTTGGGCGGGATGTCGATCGAGGCGACCTTGCGCAGGAACCAGTAGAACGCGCTCGCGGTGAACTTCTTGAACGGCGAGTCCTGCCGGGAGCGGCGCTGGGCGTAGACGACCTCGTAGCCCTGCTCCCACTTCTCCACCAGCTCCAGGCTGACCCGGGGCGGGTCCTGCATGTCGCTGTCCATGATGATCACGGCGTCGGCGTCCGCGGCGTCCAGCCCGGCGGTGACCGCCATCTGGTGGCCGAAGTTGCGCGCCAGCTCGATCACCGTCACCCGCGGGTCGGCGTCGGCCACCGCGTGCAGGTGCGCCAGCGAGTCGTCCTTGCTGCCGTCGTCGACGTAGATGAACGTGACGTCGTAACGGTCGGTGAGCGCGTTGGTGACCTCAGTCACCGTGCGGTGCAACAGATCGATGTTCCCGGCCTCGTTGTAGATCGGGAACACGTACGTGATCGTCCGCCTGCCGTCGGCTCTCGGGTCGTCGGTCACCACACCGGTCCTTTGCGTAGTGGCTCGGGACGCAACTCACCCCATAGTGCGCGCCCCCCAGCATTACGCCAGGACTATACGCATACGGAGCGTGAGTCCAACCCGCTGGTACCACAGACTACGTCCCTCAGCAGCGTGAACCCTGGTTCCGCCAACCGTGCACCGCCGCCGTGGTCACCTCACGGGCGCGGGGTCCTTCTCGTGATTCCCGCACCGGCGCGCCTGCCCCACGCCCGTTCACCGAGCAGGGTCAGCGCCGCCGGGAGCAGGACGCCGCGCACGACCGTGGCGTCGATGGCCACGGCGACCGCGAGGCCGACTCCGAGCATCTTGTTCTCGACCGAGGTCAGCGTGACGAACACGGAGAAGACCACCACCATGATCACCGCGGCGCTGGACACCACGCCCGCGCTGTGACCGATACCGCTCACCACCGCGTCCCGCGCGCTCGTGCCCGCCAGCCACCGCTCGCGGATCCGGCTGAGGACGAAGATGTGGTAGTCCGTGCTCAGTCCGAACAGGACGACGAACATGAACAGCGGCAGCCAGGTCATCACCCGCCGTAGGAGGTGAACCCGAGCGCGCCGCTGAGGTTGCCCGCCTGGAACACCCAGGTGACCACCCCGTAGGCCGAGCCGATGGACAGCAGGTTGAGCAGGATCGACAGCACCGGGATCGCCGGGGAGCGGAACACGATCAGCAGCAACAGCAACGACACCACGAGGACGAAGGCGAACACCACCCAGGTGTTGTCGCGCAGCTTCTCAGCGAAGTCGGCCGCCATCGCCGTCTTGCCGGTCACGGCCGCGTCGACGCCGTCAAGCCGTCCGATGGTCTCCGGGATCACCTTGGTGCGCAGCAGTTCCAGCGCGCGGATGGAGTCCCGGTCCGTGCTCGACCCGGCTATCGGCAACCGGATGACGAGAGCGTCGCCGACCGGTCGACGGTGAACGGCTCGGCGAGCAACCCGTCGCTCGCCGCGATCCGACCGTGCAGCCCGTTGATCGCGGTGCGCACCTCGGTTGTGTCTACAGGCGTGCCATCCGGCCGCCACACGACGACCTGGGCGGGCACCGGAACACCGGGGAACGCCTCACCCATCCGGATCGCCGAGTCCACAGTGGGCACATCGCGCGGCAGGCTGTCGACCGATGCCGCGTCCTGCAACCGCATGCCCAGCGCGGGCGCCGCGATCAACAGCAGCACGAGCACCCCGAGACCACCCCACACCGCAGGTCGCTTGGCCACCTTTAGCGCGACGGCCGTCCAGAACCGCGACTCTCGCGCCGCCGTTCGACTCCTTCCCAGCCAAGGGATCCGGCCCTTGTCCACGCGGTCGCGCACCGAGGCGAGCACGGCCGGGAGCACCGTGACCGAGGCGATCATCGCCATGCCGACGACGAGCGCCAGGCCGATCGTGGCGCCGATGAACACGCCGAGCCCGGTGAACAGCAAGCCGGACAAGCACAGGATCACTGTCGCGCCGGAGAACAGCACCACGTGGCCAGAAGTACGGGCAGTAGCGCGTAGCGCAGTCGCGACATCGCTGCCGCCGTGCCGTTCCTCGCGGTAGCGGCGCGGGTAGAACAGTGAGTAGTCGATGCCGACCGCTACGCCCACCAAGAGGATCAGCGCCGACACCGCGCTGTTGATCGAGATGACCTTGCCGACCACTGCCACCAGGCTCAGCGCGCCCGCGATGCCGGTGATCGTCAGCAGAACCGGGATGCCCGCGGCCACCAGGGATCCGAACACGACAAGCAGGATGGTCAGCACGAACGGCAGCGACAGCAGGTGTGAGCGGTGCAAGTCGGCCTTCACCGCGGCGTCCACGGCGGAGGTCAGGGTGCGGTCACCGGCCTGCGCGACCCGGATCCCCGGGTGTTCGGCCGCCACGGCGTCCACCACCTCCGTCGCGGTCTTCACGTGCTGCTCGAACCGCTCCAGCGGCCCGCCACCAGCGCCAACACGACGAACCCCAACCGCCCGAGGATCGCCGACGCGCGGTACCGGGCCGACCAGCTCGCCATCCGCTCGGCCACCTGGCGGCGCCATCGGGGGATGACCTGGTGCGGGTGCTGGCGACGCTGGCCAACCCGCACCGGATGCGGGTGATCGCGACCCTGCTCGACAAGCGCGCCTACGTCAGCGAGTTGGCGCGGGACCTGGGCATCAGCCGGGCACTGCTCCAGGTCCACCTGCGCAAGCTCGAGGCAGCGGGCCTGGTCGAGTCGCGGCTGGAACTCTCGGCGGACGGCAAGGCCATGAAGTTCTACGAGGTCACCCCGCTCGCCTTCACCCTCACCCCCGGCAGCATCGCCGAGGCCGCCGCGACGCTGACCGCCGCACGGGCGGCCGGAGAGGACGACTGACATGGGAATCCGCGCCTGGCAGGAGGTCGCCGGTGTCGTCGGCATCTTCGTCCTGCTCACGTGCGTGATGACGGTGACCATCTGGCAGGTCGCCGCGTCCGTCCGCGCCAAGGCCGACATCGCCCGCGAGGCGGCCTACCAGCAGTTGGCCCACCGCGCCGTCAGCACCCAGGAGAAGCTGGAGAGGGACTTGGTCGAGGCCCGCTCCCAGCTCACCGACCTGCAATCCCGCCTCACGTCAGTGGAACACGTCCTGCGCGAGGTCGAATAGCGCGCTACCGCGCCAAGCGTTCCCGCAGACCGGCCCGCACCTGCGGCCATTCATCGGCGAGGATCGAGAAGAAGGCCGAGTCGCGGATCCCGCCGTCGAAAGCGGGCATGTGCGCGCGGCGGACGCCTTCGAACCGCGCGCCGAGCTTGTGCAGGGCGGCCCGGCTGCGGGCATTGCGCGCGTCGGTCATGAACGACACCCTCGCCATCCCCAGGTCCTCGAAGGCGTGCGTCAACATCAGCGACTTCATCTCGGCGTTGGCGCCACTCCCCTGGGCCTCGGCGGTGAGCCAGGTGTACCCGATCTCCGCGACCAGCACGTCCGGCTCCACCCACCGCTGCTGGTTCATGAACCGACTCGACCCGATCACCCGCCCGTCCGCGAGATCGACCGCCACATAGGCCTGCCCGCGCCCCGCCGCCTGCTCGGCAAGCGCTTGCTCGACATACGCGACCATCGCCGCCCGATCCCCAGGCACGATCGTGAACGCGAACGACGCCCGATCCCCACTCGCGGCCTCGAGCAACGCGTCGACGTGCCCCACCGAAACCGCATCCAACCGAAGCCGACTCCCAAGCACACCAACAACCCTACAACGAAGGGGTCCCACTCCCACTCTCCACCGGCCGTGATCAACCAGGCGATTCCCCGTCGCCGGTGCGTCGACGAGCGGTCGCGGCACCCTCGAGATCTTCCAGGCAGTTGCCCAGGTTCACCCCGGCGAACACTTCGAAATGGCGGTCACCGAGTTCGAGCCAGACAGCCACGGCTCGGCGCAACGGTGCGATCGCCTCGCGTGGCCGTCCGAGTCACATCAGGGCACCCCATCGCCCCGGACACACCCGTCCTGCCTGGCGGGTCAACCTCGGGTGGTGCCAGAGGTCGCTAGCCCTGGCACCACCCGAGGGCTCAGCGAAGACCGGCGAAGAACGTGCGGATGTCGCTTGCCACCAACTCCGGCACTTCCAGCGCGGCAAAGTGGCCGCCGTGGTCGAAGCGGCTCCAGTGGACGATGGCGCTGTTGTCGCGTTCGGCGAAAGTCCGGATCGTCTGGAAGTCGTTGGCGAAGACGGCGACGCCGGTGGGGGTGGTGTTGACCGTCGCGGGTTCGGGGGCTTCGGCGTTCTCGTAGTAGGAGCGGGTCATTCCCGCGGCGGCGTTGGTGAACCAGGCGACGGAGACTTCCAGCAGCACGGTTTCCAGCGGTACCAGCGATGTGCCGTTGCCGAAGGAGTTGAACAGCTCGCTGTAGGCGAGGAGCCCGAGCGGCGAGTCGCTCAGGCCTGCCGCGATCGTCTGGGGTCGGCTCGCGTTCATCGTGTTGTAGCCGCCGACTTTCTGGAACCACTGCATGTGCTCTAGGCCCGCGTAGTCCTGCGGCTCCAGGCGCTCGAACTCGCCCGGGTCGCCGGATGGGAAGGAGAACAGCTGCAGCACGTGCAGGCCGAGGAAGCCCTCGGGGGCGAGCAGGCCCAGCTCGCGGGCGATCACCGCGCCCTGGTCGGAGCCGTGCGCGCCGTAGGTGTCGTAGCCGAGGCGGCGCATCAGGGCGTCGTAGGCGCGGGCGATGCGGGGTGAGGTCCAGCCGGATTCCGCGACCGGGGTGGAGAAGCCGAAGCCGGGCGCGTCCGGGATCACCACGTGGAACGCCTGGTCCGCCGCGGCGGGGTTGACCAGCCGGTCGATCATGCCCAGGAAGTCGACCGACGAGCCCGGGTAGGTGTGCAGGAGCAGCAGCGGGATCGCGTCCGGGCGGGGCGACTCGACGTGGATGAAATGGATCGGCTGGCCCTCGATGTCGGTGCGGAAGTGCGGGTGCGCGTTGATCCGCTCCTCCGCGGCCCGCCAGTCGAACTCCCGCCACGCCGCGACGGCCTCACGCAGGTAGTGGTTCGGGGTGCCGGTCGCCCAGTCGTCGCCGGGCGCGGGCTGCGGCAGGCGGGTGCGGGCGAGGCGGTCGGCCAGGTCGTCCAGCTCGGCCTGGGCGATCTCGACGCGGAAGGGGCGGATGCTCGTGTTCGTCATGACAGCAACGCTAGAGTGCCTATAGGAACGTTTACTTCCTAATTGAGGCGGACTTCATGACCGACACCCCGGCGCGGCTGCTCGCCCTGCTGTCACTGCTGCAGTCGCGGCCGGTGTGGAACGGGACCGAGCTGGCCGAGCGCCTCGGCGTCACCACCCGGACCGTCCGCACCGACATCGAACGGCTGCGCGGCCTGGACTACCCCGTCCACGCCACCCGGGGCGCCACCGGCGGGTACCGGCTCGGCGCGGGCGGGAAGCTGCCCCCGCTGCTGCTCGACGACGAGGAAGCGGTCGCGGTGGCCATCGGGCTGCGCGCCGGTCGCGGCATCGCCGGTATCGAGGCGGCCAGCGCCCGGGCCCTCGCCAAGCTCGAGCAGGTCCTGCCCCCGCGCCTGCGCCCCGCCGTCGAGGCCCTGTCCTCGGCCGTCGAGCACGCGCCAGAGAACACCGCCACCGACGCACCCGATCCGGAGGTCGACCCGACCGTCCTGCGCGCCGTCGCGACCGCCATCCACGGCACCGAACTGCTCCGCTTCGACTACGACGACACCCCGCGCCTGGTCGAGCCCTACCGACTGCTGTCCTGGCAACGCCGCTGGTACCTCGTCGCCCGCGACCCCACCACCGGCGACTGGGACGTCTACCGCGCCGACCGCCTCGCCCCGCGCATGCGCACCCACCGCCGCTTCACCCCGACCCCCATCGAGGACGGCGACTACACAGCCTTCGCGATGCGCCAGGTCGCCAGCAGCGGCTGGGCCGTGCACGCCCGCCTCCGCGTCGACGCCCCCGCCGAGACCGTCCTGGCCCGCATCAACCCCGCCGTCGGCGTCGTGGAAGCCGTCGACGCCGCGACCTCCGTCCTGGTCACCGGCGCCGACACCCTGGAGACCGTCGCGGTCTTCTCCGGCATGCTCGGCCTGGACTTCACCGTCGAGTCCCCACCCGAACTACGCCCGCTCCTGCGCGCCCTGGCCGAGCGCTACGCCCGCGCGTGACCGGAGCTCGCAGGCGACTCTTGATCAACAGCCCGGGTCGGTCACGGTCTGACCCCAGTACGATTCCGGGTCGTCAGCGCGCACTTGGTCGTCGATCCTCTCGATGTGCTCGAGGACGAGCCGCTGATATGACGCCATACGGGCGTAGTACTCGTCAACGCTCCCGAGGTATTCGTCAGCGTCCTCAAGCGACGCTCGAGCGGCGAATTCCAGCGATGAGAAGATGTCCAGAGTCGCGAGCCAGCGCCAGCTGATCTCGACCAGGTGCGCCATCGACGAGTTGATGAGGTACACCGAGGGGCGGTACAGATCACGGTAGTGTTCACGCAGGTCGGGGTGCATGTCCTGCGCGGTCAGCGGTTTGTCGTGGATCGCCATGATCCTGCCGTCGTTGTCGACCGCGCCGACGAACGCGCTGGAGTCATCACTGCCCAACCTACCCACGCGGTACAACCGATCCTCCGGCGTGATCAGGCGGCTCTCCACAGGGCCCGCCACGTTGGGTACGAGCACCGGCTCGGACTCGACCTGGAAGTCGAGCACGCCGAGCGCGACAGGCGGAAGTCCCCACTTGGCCAAGGCGCTGAGATCACCCTCGGGCAACCGCCACTCCCGAACCACCCGAGCAGGCGGCAGCACCTGGTGCTCAACGTCCACTACCGACTCCAACGAGGCGGTCATCACCTCGGTGAGCCGCTCTTCCACCTCGTCCACGAAACCCAGAGTACTGCCCCGCGATGACAACTGGACGCCTGCCAGATGTCCACAAGCGAACGACCGGTGGCTAGAGGGTTGCGGCAGCGAGGGTTTCGAGGCCGCGTTGTGGGTGGTCGTCGGCGACGCGGAGGGAGATGTGTCGGGCACCTGCTTGCCGGTAGGTGTCCAGCCAGGTCCGGAGGCCGGACGGGGTGCCCGCGTACATGGCCTGGAGGGTGGAGACCGTGTCGAACGGGTAGCCGTACCACTGTTCGACGACTGTCCTCAATCGACGGTGGGCGGTGTCCTCGGACCGGTCGACGGCGACCGTGGCGTAGAGGGCTGGGAGCGGCGGTGTTCGGTTCGCTTTCTCGGCGGCGTCCTGGATTCGGTGCAGGGCGGCGCGGTAGCTGTCCACTGTGGGCAGATAGGGCAGCCAGCCGTCGGCCAGTTCGGCGATCCGGCGTTCGGCCCGGAGGCCCGCGCCTGCCAGCCAGATCGGTGGGCCGGTGGGGGTGTGGGGTTTCGGGGAGAGGGTGACGTCCTGAAAGGTGAAGTGGTGGCCCTCGTGGGTGGTGCCGCCGGACCACAGGGTGCGCAGGACGGTGATCGTCTCGGTGAGGCGGATGCCGCGGTCGTGGAACGGGACTCCTGCGGCGGTGAACTGGCGTTCGGTTTCCGGTGCGGTGAAGCCGGAGCCCAGGCCCACGACGAGGCGTCCGGACGACAGGCGGTCCAGGGTCGCGAGGCTGTGCGCCAAGAGCACCGGGTGCCGCAGGGCTCCGAGCAGGACGCCGGTGGCGAGGGTGACGCGGTGGGTGGTCGCGGCCAGTGCGGACAAGAGCGCCAGCGGGTCGGGCAGGCCGTAGACCAGCGGGCTGTCCGGCACCCAGACGGTGTCGAAACCCGCCTCCTCCGCCTGCCCGCCCAGCTCCACCAGGGACCCCGGTTCGGCGGCGGAGGTGGGCAGCAGGTAGCCGAGGGACACCGGTTCAGCCCTCGATGAACTGGTAGTCGGCGACGATCCGGTCCTGGCCGTCCAAGACCAGGAACTCCGTGCCGACGCCCGCGATGTCGCCGTTCGTGGCGACCATCTCCCAGGAGAACTTGACCACGTCCCGCAGCCTCGCGACGTCGCCCCGGCGGCGGAACGCGAACTCGCCCGGTGCCACGAACTCCTCGTAGGCGAGCCGCACCCGCCGCTCCAACTCCTCGTGTCCGCGGGCCTCGAAGGTCGTGGTCAGCCCCAGGTCGTCGGCGGCCTTCACCACCTCTCCGGGCGGCTGCAGGATGTGCCTGCCGTCCTCCGCCCACAATTCACCGATGGCGACCCGGCGCGCGGCCGCGTCCGGTTCGTTCCACACCGCCACGTAGCGGTCGGCCAACTCGATCGGGTGGGGCATGACTCCTCCTCGGGTTCGTGCCGCCACGGTGCCGGTGTGGAGGGTCGCCCGGCAATTCCCCGCAGGGAATAGCCGAGCCGCACCGAATCGACTACACAGGACCCGTGCCCGCACTCCCCGACGACCTGCGCGCCTGGCGCCTGCGCCGCAAGGTCAGCCAGATCGACCTGGCACTGCGCGCCGGAACCACCCAGCGGCACGTCAGCTTCATCGAGAGCGGCCGCTCCACCCCGGGTCGCGCCATGGTCATCCGCCTCGCCGAGTCCCTGGAGATCCCGCTCCGCGAGCGCAACGCCCTGCTGCTCGCCGCCGGTTACGCTCCCGCCTACCCCGAAACGCCCTGGGACGACACCCACCTGACGCCGATCCGCGCCGCCGTGGAACAGGTACTCGGCGCCCACAACCCGTACCCGGCGATCGTCGTCGACCGGCACGGCACCCTGGTCTCGGCCAACGCGGCCTTCCACACCCTGACCGCCGACGTCGCCCCCGAACTCCGGACGCACCCCGTCAACATCCCCCGCCTGCTGCTCCACCCCTCAGGCCTGGCACCCCGAATCACGAACCTCGACGAGTGGGCACACCACGTGCTCGACGCGCTGCGCACCCAGGCCGCCCGCACCCCAGACCCCCAACTCGACTCCCTGATCACCGAGCTGTCGACCTACGCCCCCACCCGGCACATCCCCCCAACCCACCTAGGTTTCGCCGCCCCCCTACGCCTGCGAACCACCACCGGCGAACTCCACCTCCTCACCACCCTCACCCACTTCGCCACCGCCCAGGACGTCACAGTCGCCGAACTCCGCCTGGAAGCCTTCCTGCCGGCCAACGACCACACAGCGGCCCTGCTCGCCACCACGGGCACTGAGAACTCCACGCCACGGCCGACATGATCGAGCGGCGAGACTCGGAGCACGACCCGCAAGCGCGGCTGCGAGGTGGGTGGATCACGACCACGGTGGGCTTCGGCTGTGCCGCGACATAACAACCGCGTCCCAGGGCTGCGCGCGGTATAAGTACGGGATGATCACGGAACCCGAGCAGGCGAGCGACGGGATCATCCGCCTCGGGCTCATCGACAACGACCGGATGCTGCTGGAGACCACCGCGGGCTGGTTCGCGGCCAACGCACCGGGGATGCGCGTCGAGCACAGGGCCGCCACGGTGACCGAGTACCTGGCGCTCGATCCCGCCGACGACCTCGTGCTGCTCGACCTGCGGCTCGACGACGGCACCAGGTTCGTCGACAACATCTCCCGCCTCGTCCAGCACGGGACGGCGGTGTTGCTGCTCTCCGCGCACACCAGTCGCGACGTCAAGCTCGACGCCATCCGCGCGGGGGCGATCGACTACCACGCCAAGGGCGACCTGGACAGCCTGGTCCGGGCGGTCGCCGACATCGCCGCGAACCGCTACGTGCTCGGCCAGGAACTGGCGTTCGCGATCAGCCGCGATCGCGGTCCCGGCAGCCCGCTGCTGTCCGAGCGCCAGGTGGAGGCGGCGCTGCTGCGTGGTCGGGGCCTGCGCGTGAAGGAGATCGCGGAGCGGATGACCGTGACGACCAAGACCGTCGAGGGTTACCTGGAGCGGGTCAAGCGCAAGTACCAGGACGCGGACCGGCCCTACAGCACCGCCGCGCAGCTGCGCGACCGCCTGCGTGAGGACGGCGCCGACCTGTAGGTGGGGGTGAAACACCCGTCACGGCGACAGCGCTCGATCGGGCATCGTTTCCCGCATGCGCAAGGGTGGAGTGGAAGAACAAGTCCGGACCTGGCTCACGCGGGCGCTCGCACTGCTGTGGATCGCGCAGGCCGTGCCGTGGGGCGTGTTGCTGCTGTGGTCGGGTTCGGAGTCGTCGCTGGCACCGATGCCCGTGGTCGTGTCCTACCTGATGTACTTGGTTTGGGCGGCGGGACTCCTGCGCTGGGTCATGCGGCGCCCGGAGGTCGGTTGGGTCCCGATCGCCGCCGCGATCGCGGTGATGACGGCCGCGGAGGCCTTCGTCGGTTTCGTCCTCCCGGCCGAGGCCGTGGCGACCTGGCAGAACTGGACACCAGCCCCCGCGACCGGCGTGGCCGTCCTGGCCCACGTCTACGGCGGATACCGGTGGGGCGCGGGTGCCGCGGTGGCGCTGGGCGGGATGTACCTGGCGACCGGACTGCGCGGCGACGGCGTCGCCCAGGCGGGCACGCTGCTCGGCGTCACCGGCCAGTTGGTGGTGTTCACCTTCGCGGGCGGACTGGTCGCGGCCAAGCTGCTCGGCACCGCCCGGCAGGCGGACACCGAAGCGGAGGGCGCGCTACGGGCCCGTGAGGCCACGGCCCGGGCCGAGGAACGGGTCCGCCAGTACGAGGTGCTGCACGACAACGTCCTCAACACGCTGGCGCTGTTGGCCAGCCACCCGGCCCTACCGGAGGCGGTCCGCGCCAAGTGTGCGCGCGAGGCCAGGTTCCTGCGCGTGCTGGTCGACGGCGGCCCCGGTGTCGAGGGGACCACATTGGACTCAAGACTGACCGAGGTCACCTACCTCCAAGGCGCACATGGCCTGGAGGTGCACTACAGCTCCGATGGACTGCCTAGCACGATGGCGTCCACTGTGGTCAATGCCATCGCGGCGGCGGTCACCGAGGCACTGAACAACGTGGCCAAGCACGCGGGCACCACACGCGCCTGGGTCGTGGCCACCGGCGAACCGGACGGCGAGGTGACCGTGACCATCACCGACCACGGGTCCGGCTTCGACCCGGCCACTGTCGCGGACGACACCGGGCCGCGCCGCTCCATGACCACCCGGCTGGCCGAGGTCGGGGCGGCGTTGACCATCGACAGCGGCCCCGGCCGAGGCACGGTCGTCGAGATCCTCTTGCCTGCCAACCCATCCGCCTGAAGGAGAGCCATGAAGAGACATCACAACACCTCCGTGCCCAGCGGCCAGGCGGGCGCCACCATCGAGGTCGCCGCCCTCGGCTCGATGTACCAGGCGGAGCGGTCGGAGAACGTCTCGCTCCTCAACACCAACATCGCCCTGCTCGGCGCCGTCCTGGCCTACGCGGCCGCCTCCGTCGCCTTCCTCGACAAGGTGCCACAACTGCCCCGCGCGGCGGCAGGCCTCGTCCCCATCCCGCTGTGGGTCGGCATGCTCTACAGCACCGTGCTCGTCGCCCTCACCGGCAGGCGCGGATCCTCGGCCCTCATCGTCGAGGAGGCCCTGTTCAGCCACACCGGCCTGGACCCGAGGAAGCGGAACCGGGTCGGCTCGAAGGCAGGCGAGTACATCGTGAACCCCACACTGGCGCCATGGCCCTACCGGATCATCATCGCCTTGGTCTACGTGGTCCCCTGGCTCTTGGTGGGCCTGTACACGACACACCTGGTGGTGACCTACGTCCGCACCGGCCCCCTGGTCTACGCCATGGGCACCGGCTACACCCTCCTACTCCTGCTGGTCAGCACCGCCTACATCCGAGCATTCCGCGACCGCCCACGACTCTGACCGCCACCCCCGCCCCCGCCCCCGCCCCCGCCCCGAGACCGTCCCGCGACACCCGCGGGACGGTCCCGTCTATGTGGCCGCGTGATCGACGGGCTCAGGTCGCGGAGTGGCGGGGCCAGGGTCGGCTGAACGATCAACGCCCCTGCGGCAGTCGCCCTGCGCGAACGGTGATCATCCACACTGCGGTTCCGCTCGCAAGGCGACTGCGGGAGCCCGCACCGGTGCCCGGCCAACACCGTTCCTGAGCGGTACTCAAGTCTGGCGGCCGGTCAGCGGGCGGTGTAGTCGGTCAGGATCTCGTTGAGTACTCGGCGGGAGTTCGCGGCTGTCGTGTCGTCCGTGGTGTTGGCGTAGGACACCAGTGTTTTCCACAGTGCCCAGCCGCGGCCGCGGGACCACTGGGTGTCGTCGGTGGCCAGGTGATCTCGGAAGGCCGCGCGGCTCTCGGGGGTCAGCAGGGTCCAGGCGATCGCCAGGTCGCACGCGGGGTCTCCGACCCCGCAGGTGCCGAAGTCGATGATGGCGTGGAGGGTGCCGTTGTCCAGCAGCAGGTTGCCCTCCGCGAGGTCGCCGTGGAACCAGGTGTCGACGCCGTCCCAGCGCGATTCGACCGCGTGCTCCCAGATCTCCACAGCCAGCTCGTCATCGATGCGACCGCGCAGGTCAGCCAGCGCACGACGGGCGTAGCCGTCGAAAGTGAGCAGAGTCGCACCCCGGAACCAGTTGTGGATCCCTGGTTGTGGCCCCGCGGAGGCGTCGATGCCCCGCAACGCCAGGATGAAGTCGGCCAAGTCCCGCGCGAGCCCCATCTGGTCGGCCACCGCCTCGAAGCTCGCAGGCTGGCCCTCGATCCACTCGTAGACCGACCAGGAGAACGGATACCCCTCCCCCGGCTCTCCCTTGGCGAGCGGCACCGGGATCGGACGAGGAAGCGACGGGGCCAGCACCGGCAACCACTCGTGCTCCTTGTCGACAGCCAACGCGTATTCCCCTGCGCTGGGCAGCCGGAGCAGCATCGCGTCGCCGAGGCGGAAGGTCACGTTGTCCCAGCCGCCCTTCGCCACCGGCAAGACCGGCAGAGGAGCCCACTGCGGGAACTGGTCGGCCAAGAGCCGCTCGACCTGCTCCACACCAACGGTGATCCGCTGGGGCACCGGGCCGAGATCAGGGATATCGCTCACGAGCACTCACTGTCCTCATTGGAATACGTTGACCGGCGGCCTCGTCCCGATGATAGTCCGCGGGTCCGGTGCAAGCGAAGCATTCGGCCGTACCTGATACCTTCACCCATGATCGAGGGGAGCTGACGGCGGAATGGTGCGCCTCCATGTTGGGTGTGCGATGTGGACCCACAAGACGTGGCCCGGGCGGTTCCTGCCGTCATCGCTACCCGCGAAGGAGCGGCTGCGGGCCTATGCGGGCTGGTGCAACGCGGTCGAGGGCAACACCACCTTCTACGCGACCCCCGCCCGCAAGACGGTCGAGACCTGGGCGCAGCAGACCGATCCCGGTTTCCGGTTCGTGGTCAAGCTGCCCAAGGTCGTCACGCACGAGCGCCGGTTGGTCGGTGTCGAGACCGAGATGCGGGCGTTCCTGGACGCGATCGAACCCCTCGGTGAACGGGCCGTCCTGTGGACCCAGTTGCCCGGCTCGTTCGGCCCCGCAGAGGTCGACGCCCTCGGGCGCTTCCTGCGCAGACTCCCCGCCGACCGCAGGCGCGCCGTCGAGGTGCGCCACCCCAGTTTCTTCACCGACGCGGCGTTGACGTCGGCGCTGGAGGAAGTCCTCGCCGGGGCGGAAGCCGAGTGGGTCCCGTTCGACACCACAGTCTTCTTCCAGCGCCCGCCGACCAGCGAGGCCGAACAGGACGCCTGGGCCAAGAAACCCCGGCTGCCGCGGCGGACGCGGGCGCTGACCGACCGGCCGGTCGTCCGGTACCTGGGCCGGGACTCGGTCGCGGAGACGGTCGAGGGGTGGCAGCCGTGGACCGAGGTGGTCGCCGGGTGGCTGCGCGAGGGCCGGTCACCGACGGTCTTCCTGCACACCCCCGACAACGACGACGCCCCTGCGCTCGCCCGCCGATTCCACGACGAGGTGCGAGCGCTCGTGCCCGGCCTGGACGCGTTGCCCGAGCCTGACCCCATCGAGCCCGCGACGCTGTTCTGAGCGTTGTCGCGCTCACGGGGGCGCGCATTACAGGGCCGGGGCGAACTCGTCGAGTCGGCGCGCGTCTTGCCCTTTCGCCTGGTGCTCCCCGGCCCGCGGATGATAACTCTCCGGGGTCGTCGAGGTCGTGGTCTTTGGGAGGCAACAGATGCCCGCAGCGGGGAACAAGCAGGTCCGGCCGTTGGTCGGCGGTATCCGCGTCGAGGGCAGGCGGGGAACCGACCAGCTCGCGACGGCGACGCTGGGGTTGGTCATCAGCGCGGACGGACCGCTGTTCACGTTCGTGACCGCCGGGCACGCGGTCGGCAACGCGGGAGACCTCGTCGGGCAGCCGGGGTTGGCGGTCACCGCGGGCGTCGTGGAGACCAACCTGCTCACTGACGGCGCGGACCTGGCGGTGGTCAGCGGATCGGTCGGGATCCCCGCCAAGGTGGGCGGGGTGTGGGTCGACGACAACACCACCATCACGGTGAAGTTCGACAAACCCGGACTCCCCGACATCGGCGCGAGCGTCGTGCTCCAAGGCGCGAACAGCGGCGCGGTCACCGGAACGGTCCTGCACAAGAAGGCCGACGTCCGCGACGGCACCACCGGCGAACTCGCCCACAACGTCGTCGTAGTGGACTACACCCACCCGACCACCGTCGGCGACAGCGGCGCCCCCGTCCTCTCCGCCCTCCAGGACGGCGCCCTCTGCTACGGCCTCCACGGCGGCTTCGCCGTCATCGAGGGCAAACGAGTCGGCTGGTTCACCCCCTTCGCCAACATCGAGTGGTAACCCCTTCCCGCGCGGGGCAACCCCCGGTTGGTGGGCGGCAGCGGCGCGATAGGCGGATCAGGCAGGCGCCTGTCAGGACCATCACCGCGCCCAGCAAGGCGGGCGCGGTGCTCGCGCCGGTTCGGGCCAGGCCTGCGGTCGAACCGCTCGGCAGTGGCGCGCGGGCCGCGGCGGGAGCGGGCGCCGTTGTGGAGGACACGGCGGTCGCGCCGGTCGGACTGCTCGGGGTGATCAGGTACGAGGCGCTGACGACCCACAACCGGAGGCTGTTGTACCCCACCACGAGCCGGATGGCCTGCTCGAACACCTGGACGCGCCACCCGCCCTCGGCATCGATCAGGTAGTCCCCTGGTGGGAGCGGTGGGAAGGTGTAAGTCCCCCACGTGGTGCTGGTGGTTCGGGCGACCACGCGCCCGGTCGACCTCTCGCGCAGGAGCACCCGCACGCCCGGGCTGCCTCCCCGCAGGTAAATGCACTGCGAACTCATCCGGCACAGGTCCCCCGGCGACGTCGCGTAGACCGAACCGGACAGCTCGGCCACACCGGGCAGCACCCGCACCGACGCGGTCGCCGGGACCGCGTCGGGACGGCTGTAGAAGTTGTCGAAGGTGCAGCT
The DNA here is from genome assembly GCF_024171945.1 of Actinokineospora globicatena. Taxonomy (GTDB): domain Bacteria; phylum Actinomycetota; class Actinomycetes; order Mycobacteriales; family Pseudonocardiaceae; genus Actinokineospora; species Actinokineospora globicatena. The sequence goes on along the minus strand of NZ_JAMTCR010000006.1, from coordinate 512,960 downwards.
CACGGTGAACACGCCGCCCACCGGGGCGGTGACCGGGATGCCCACCAGGACCTCGACCCGCACCTCGGACCGTTCCGGGACGGTCACACCGCCGCCGTTGCGTCCGAGGGCGTCCCAACGGGTTCCGGATGTCCCCGAGTCGTCGCAGTGCGCGACCAGCCCGGTCAGCGCCGGGCCGCGGTTGGTGAGGGTCACCACCAGCGGCGTGGCCAGCCCGGCGGGGGCCTCCCCGGGCTGGAAGGCCATCGTCGCGGACAGGTCCTCGGCCAAGGGCCGCACCCCGGGCAGCGAGATGATCAGGTCGCCGCCCGGCGCGACCCGCGCGGGCACGCCCGCGAACCGCCACCCCGTGGAGGTCCGCGCGCTCACCCAGTAGGACCCGACGGCCAGCTCGTCGAAGGTGAACCCCCCGCCCGCGCCCGACGTGGTCTCGTAGGTCCGGTTCGGGGTCCCGCCCGCAGCTCGCACCGCCACGCCGACCAGCTCCTCCCCGGGCTCGAAGGTCGAGTCGCGGTCGGCGTCGCCGTAGACGACCCCGCTCAGCGGCGCGCGGACCAGGGTGACCAGCGTTGTCGCGCTCGCGGTGTTGTCGGCTTCGTCGGCGTCGGCCTCGTCGGCGGACACGGTGGCGGTCAGCGTGAGGGGGCCGTCGTCGGTGAGCTGGATCAGCGGCACGGTCCCGGTGTCGGTCACCACTTGCCCGGGGGCCAGCGCGGCGCCGGGGAACAGGTTGCCCGCCCAGGACGGGGAGAGCGGCCCGGACGTGCTCAGCGCGACGCGGGTAGCGGTGCCGGTGCCCGCGTTGACGACCGACAGGCGGATCACGGCCGACTCGTGGATGTCGTAGGAGGTCTTGGCGAACGACAGCGTCACGCGCAAGTCCGGCACCTCGACCTGGCGCACCCGCTCAGGCGCGGGCCGCTCGGTGGTGGTGACCGGCGACGCCGGTGCGGTGTCGGCCGGAACCGGTGGCCCGGCGACCGACGTGGGTGTCGGGGCGTCCACCGGGACCGGTGGCGCGGTGTCCGAGGTGGGCGGCGCGGCGCTCGCAGGTACCGCTGTCGTGGTCACCGGCGGGCGGGTCGGGCCGCTCGGCGCGGTCGCCGCGGCCGTGACCACCGCCGCGGCACCGCCCGGTGCCGTCGGGTTCCCCGCCGCCGGGGTCGCCACCTCCTCCCCCGCCGACCGCGCGGCGCCCACCGCGAGCAACGCCACGACCGCCAACGCCACTCCCACCGCGCCGCTGGTCTTCCCACCCCTGCTCATCGCCAGCCTCCCACCGCCGCACTCCCAAGATCACCTGTGCCCGTCGACAGTGGCGCCGCGCGGCCGGGCCGCCAAGGGACCGGACGATCCCGCGTCCGGTGACCAAGGTCCCCGCCGTCGCGCCGCGCTGGTCCGAACAGGTGACCGGGGCGCGGAGCCACGGGTGGTCGGAGGCGGAAGGCCCTGCGGGTGCGGGACCTCCGCGGGCGTTGCCCGGCTCGAGTGCCGCCCTAGCGTCGGGTGTGCTCGCACTGCCCGGCGACGGCGGCGGATCCCCGCCGGGTGCCCTTGCCGCACGAGGAGGTCGCGCGTGAAAGCGGTTCGCCTGTGGATCGGCCTGGTGTTGCTGGTGGTCGGCGTGCTGGGGCTGGCCGACGCGTTCGCCTGGTTCGACGCGGGGGGCGTTGTCGACCACTGGTGGCCGGTGGCGGTCATCGGCTTGGGCGGCGTGGTCGTGCTCGTGCAGCGGCGGGTGTCGGTCGGCCCGGTCGTGGTCGTGGTCCTCGGGTTCGTGCTGCTGGCCGACCAGGCGGGCTGGGCGCACGGTGGTGTGCTGTGGCCCGCGGTGTTCGTGGTCCTGGGCGCCTCGGTGCTGGCCCGGTTGAGCACGCACCGAGTCGCCACGCACGACCGGTTCGCCACGCCGGTCGCGGTCTTCGGCGGCAGCAGGGCCGTCGACCGCTCCGCGCACCTGACCCACGCCGAGGTCTCCGCCGTGTTCGGTGGCGCCACCCTGGACCTGCGCGGGGCGCACGTGGACCGCGAGGCGACCGTGGACGCCCTGGCGCTGTTCGGCGGGGTGGACATCCTGGTGCCGCACGGGTGGCGCGTGCGCATCACCGGAATCCCGGTGATGGGCGGCTGCGAGGACAAGACCACCGACTCGGCGCTGCCGCCGGACGCGCCCGTGCTCGTCGTGCGCGCCACCGCGGCCTTCGGCGGGATCCGGGTGGGCAACGAACCCGGCTGAGCGGGGAACCAGATCGGACGAGGGGAGGCGCCGGATGAGGGTGCTGGTCGGGTACGCGACCGCCGCCGGGTCGACCGGGGGTGTGGCCCGCCGGATCGCGGAGACCTTGCGGGAGCAGGGGTACGACGTGGCGGTGTCGGACATCGCCGAGGCGCCGGACGCCCGCGGCTTCGACGCGGTCGTCCTCGGCAGCGCGGTGCACGGCGGCGCGTGGTTGCCCCGTGCGACCGCCTTCCTGTCGCGGGAGAGCCAGGTCCTGTCCAGCAGACCGGTGTGGTTGTTCAGCGTCGGCCTGCCGGGTGCGTTCCGCGGTCCGATGCGGCGGTGGGCGCACCGGGAGGAAGCGGGTGTCCTCGCACGCCTGCCCGACGCCGCGCGCGCCAGGGGGCACAGGTTGTTCACCGGCGTGGTCACCGCCGAGGGGCTCGGCAAGCTGGGTGCGCGGCTGTTCCGGGCGATGGGCGGCCGTTTCGGCGATCACCGGGACTGGCGGGCGATCGACGCCTGGGCGAGGCGGATCGGGGCCGACATGCGGCGCGGTGGAGCGCCCGGCTGATCTCACCGCGCGGGGCGGAGTCGGCGCGGGTGCCGCTCGTCCGGCGGTCAGCGCGGGCGGACGGGGTGCGGGTCCCGGTCGCCGGGACCGGGCGCGCCGCTTGCCCGTGGCCGGTCCCGGCGGCGGGCCCAACCCACCTCGAGACCGCGGTGCCGCGCCCGCTCGACGATCAGCCGAGCGGGACCACCCAGCGCACCACGGTTCCGCCGCCTTCGGCCGGGTCCATCTCGCACCGGCCGCGGCACTGGGCGGCCCGGCGGACCATGTTGTCCAGGCCGCTGCGTCGGCCCGGTTCACCGAGGCCGACGCCGTCGTCGTGCACCTCGACGAGCAGCTCGTCACCCGCCGTCACCGCCACCGCGATCTCCGTGGCACCCGCGTGGCGGACGGCGTTGCTCAGCGCCTCGCGCAGCACCGCGACGGCGTGCTCGCCGACCTCGGCGGGAACCACGGTGTCGATCGCGCCGGACATCGCGACCGCGGGGGACACCGGGGCGCCCGCACCGATCTCGGCGACCACGTCGAGCAGGCGGCGGCGCAGGCTGCTCGACTCGTCGGCGGCCTGCAGGTCGAAGATCGAGGTGCGGATCTCGCGCACGGTCTGGTCGAGCTGCGCCACGGCGAGCTGGACCCGATCGCGGATGTCGCCGCTCTCGATGCGGCGCGAGGTGCCCTGCAGGCTCATCCCGGTGGCGTAGAGGCGTTGGATCACGTGGTCGTGCAGGTCCTGGGCGATCCGGTCGCGGTCGGCGAGCACGTCGAGCCGCCGCTGCGAGCGCTGCTTCTCCGCCAGTTCCAGCGCCACGGCGGCCTGGCTCGCGAAGGAGGCGAGCATGGGGGCCTTGTCCGGGCCGAAGGACCGCCCGGCGGTCTCCCGAGCGGCCAGCAGCACACCGCCCGCGGTGCGCAGCGGAACCACGACGGCGGGCCCGAGCGAGCCGCAGCCCAGCTCGACGGCCAGGTCGGCGACCTCCCTGGCCTCCCCGGTCGCCAGGACTTCCTCGATCAGCGGCGCGAACGCGGCGACCTCGGCGTCGGAGAGCAGCTCGCCGACCGTCCCAGTGGCGGCGCCGACCCGCAGCAGGTCCCGGGTCGTCTTGTCGACCAGCAGGATCAGCGCGCAGTCCGCCCTGGTCAGCTCCAGCACCCGGCGGGAGATCAGGTCGAGCGTCTCGCCCTGGGACGCGCCAGCGAGCAACTGGGTGTTCACCTCGGCGGCCGCCGTCAACCACCGCTCGCGATCGCGCGAGCGCTCGAACAGCCGCGCGTTCTCGATCGCCACACCGGCGGCGGCGGCCAACGCCTGGACCACCGCCTCGTCCTCGGCGGTGAACGGCCCACCCCGCTTCTCGGTGAGGTACAGGTTGCCGAACACCTCACCCCGGATGCGCACCGGGACGCCGAGGAAACTCCCCATCGGCGGGTGGTTCGGCGGGAACCCCACCGACGCGGGGTGCTTGGCCAGGTCGAGCAGCCGGATCGGCTCCGGGTGCTCGATCAGCAGACCCAGCAGACCGCGCCCCTCGGGCAGGTGCCCCATCCCGGAGCGGGTCTCGGCATCAATGCCCTCGTAGAGGAAGCGGGACAACCCGCGGTGGCCCAGCACGCCCAACGCACCGTAGCGGGCGTCGACCAGGTCGACCGCCGCCTGCACGATCCGCTGCAGCGTCGAGTCCAACTCCAGCCCGGCGGCGACCGCCATCACCGCGTCGAGCAGGCCCTGCAGGCTGTCGCGCGTGCGCATCAGGTCGCCGATGCGCTCGTGGAGCTCGCGCAACAGCTCGTCCAACCGCAGACCGGAGATCAACCCGGTCGCCCTGCCCATCTGCTCCACCTTGGTCTCCGCTCTCGCCCGACAACAGGACAATGGCACGGCGTCAACCGCCGGGTGGTCCGCACCACCCGGATGAGGTGCCGCGGTGGTCACCCTGTTCGGTCGGCTGAGCGCGGCACCAGGGCCGATTGCCCCGGTGAGGGCGGACATGTCGACCTCCACCGCCCCTCGAGCAGCCGCGCGTCCGCGGGGACCCGGTTGCCCTCGGCCACGATCACCACGTCCCCCGGGACCACCTCGGTCACCGCCACCCGGGTGCGCCGCCCGTCGCGCACGACGGTCGCCCGCATCGGCAGGTAGGCGGTGAGCGCGGCGACCGCGCGCCGCGGCGAGCCAGAGCAGCGACGCGAGCGGGGTGGGTGAACTGGCCGACCAGGCCGCACCCCCCCGGGCCAGCCACCACGGCCAACGGCCCGGCGCCCGCGCCGGGCGTGCGGGCACGCGCCGGTGCCTCCCGGCCGCCACCGGGAGGCACCGGACGTGCTCACCGAACCGAGGCCAGCAGCAGCCTCCGCTCGGCGGACCCGATGGCGGCGCGGACCGCGGTGACCGAGCCGGGGTCGACCGACACCGAGGTGATGCCCAGGCGCACCAGGTGCTCGGCGTACTCCGGTCGTCCGGTGGGTGCCTGGCCGCACAGCGAGGAGGTGATCCCCGCGGCCCGGCAGGCGCCGACGATGCGGCCGATCACGTCCAGCACCGCGGGGTCGGCCTCGTCGAAGACCTCCGCGCACAGCGCCGAGTCGCGGTCGACGCCGAGCACGAGCTGGGTGAGGTCGTTGCTGCCGATGGACACGCCGTCGACGCCGAGTCCCGCGTACTCGCCGATCCAGTACGCCGAGGAGGGCACCTCGGCCATCACCCAGCGCAGCAGCCCGCGCTGTCGGCCGAGCGGGCTCGCGTCGACCAGGTGCAGGCAGGCCTCCAGCTCCCACTTGGTGCGGACGAAGGGCAGCATCAGGTGCAGGTTCGGGCTCCGCTCGCGCACCCGCGCCACCGCGCGCAGCTCGAGGGCGAACAGCTCGGGGTCGCGCACGTACCGGTGGCAGCTGCGGAAGCCGATCATCGGGTTGCGCTCCACCGGCTCGAACTCCGCACCGCCGGTGAGGCCGCGGAACTCGTTGGTGCGCAGGTCCGTCGCGCGGTAGACGACCGGTCGGGTGCCGAACGCCGAGGCGATCGCGGTGAGCGGCTCGACCATCGCGGTGACGAACTCCTCGGGCCCGTGCTCGGCGAGGAACCGGCGTGGGTGCGTGGCCCGCAGCGCGTCGGTGAGCATCAGCTCGGCGCGCAGCAGACCGACCCCGTCCACCGGCAGCGCCGCGGCGTGCGCGGCGTGCTCCGGGACCGCCAGGTTCACGTACACCCGGGTTCCCAGGGATTCGGCCGCCCCGACCACCGGCACCGGCTCGCGCACCCGCGCCGGTGTGGTCGACCGCGTGCGCCGGGACCCGCCGAGGACCACCAGACCCGCCGTGCCGTCCACGGTCACCCGCTCGCCGTCGCGCAGCCGCGCGGTCGCCTCCCGGGTGCCCACCACGCACGGCACCCCGAGTTCGCGGGCGACGATGGCGGCGTGGCAGGTCAAGCCGCCCTCGTCGGTGACCACGGCCGCGGCCCGGCGCAGCAGCGGCATCCAGTCGGGGTCGGTCATCGGGGCCACCAGCACGTCACCGTCGGCGAACCCGGCGGGATCGGTGGCGTCGAGCAGGACCCGCACGGTCCCGGTCGCCTCCCCGGGGGACGCGGCCAGCCCGCTGAGCTCCCCATCCGCGCCGCGGTCGGTGGTGAGCGTCGTGATCGGGCGGGATTGCACCAGCCACGTCCTCTCACCCGAGATCGCCCACTCGATGTCCTGCTCGGCGCCGTAGTGCTCGCGCACCCGGGTGCCCATCCTGGCCAGGGCGATCGCCTCGACGTCGGTGAGCACCCGGCGGCCTCCCTCGGCCGGGGTGAGCGCCACCCGCGCGTCCCCACCTGCCGGGCCGCGCACCACCATCTCGCGCTGGTGCCCGACCCGACTGCTCAGCACCCGCAGGTCCCGCTTGGCCAGCACGTAGGTGTCGGGTTCCACCACCCCGCCGACGACGACCTCGCCGAGACCGAAGGCCGCCTCGACCACGATCCGGTCGGTGTCCCCGGTGACCGGGTCGGCGGTGAACATCACCCCCGAGCGCTGGGCGGGGACCATCCGCTGCACGACCACCGCGATCGCCGGTTCGCCGGGGACGGCCCGCTCCCGGCGGTAGGCCAGCGACCGCTCGCCGAACAGCGACGCCCAGCACGCGGTCACCGCCGCCAGCAGGTCCTCCTCCCCCTCGACGTTGGTGAAGGTGTCGTTCATCCCGGCGAACGAGAGGTCGGCCGAGTCCTCCGCGGTGGCCGACGAGCGCACCGCCACCACCGCGCCCGGACCGAGCGCGCGGTAGGCGGCCCGCACCGCCACGGCGACCTCGGCGGCGATCCCGGCCTCACGCACCCGCTCCTGCGACTGGCGGGCGTCCTGCGGCCCGGCAGCGAGCAGAGCGGCGCGCACACCGGCGAGGCCCATCGAGTGCAGGTAGGCGTGCGCGGTGACGACGAAACCCTCCGGCACCGGGAACCCAGCGGCGATGAGCTCGCCGAGGTTGGCGCCCTTGCCCCCGACCAGTGCCGCGTCGGGGGCGCGCACCTGGGCGAGGTCGACCACGAACTCCCCGGTCGCCGCACCCGCCCCGGCGGGCACACCGCGGGTGTCGGTGGTGGTCAGCGCAGCCACGGGTTGCTCCGCACGAAGCTCATGGCCGACCAACGGCGACCCAGGCCCCACACGTCGCCCGCGGCGAGGGCGGCGAGCAGCACGAGCACCACCGCGTAGACGACGTGGTAGTCCAGCAGCGGGTTGGTGGACCGGGTCAGCCCACCGTGGTCGGTGTGCCGCGCGAGCGGCCACTCCGCGACCCACATGAGACCCATCATCACCACCCCGCTCACCGCGGCGACCCGCAGCCCGATCCCCAGCAGCAGGGCGAGACCGACTCCGAGCAACCCGAGCATGAACAGCCAGTCGGCGACCGGGTTGCCCGCCCACGAGCGCAACGCGCCCGCGAAGGGGCCGTGGTCGAGTCCACTGAGGAACCCCCGGGTCGGTGACCCGCCGTCGAACCACCCCTTGCCCGCGGGGGTCGCGTAGCCCCAGCCGAACGCCTTGTCCAGGAACGCCCAGAGGAAGATCCCGGCCATGACCAGGCGCGTCACCGCCAACGCCGGATGGGCGGCCGCGGTGCCCCGCGGGCGGGTGTGCCCCACCTCTGCCGTGGTGGGGCTGGTCCGGGTCGGGGAACCGGTGTGTGAAGTGGTGCTCATCGTGACTCCTTCTGGCGGGCCCGGCTCCGTGGCCGGGGCAACTTGTGATCCGGATCCGCGCAGGTGCTCGGCGTTCACCGCGAGAGCACCACCTTCAGCGCCCCGGTGTCGGCGGCGTCGGCGAAGGTCTGGTACGCCCGCGCCATCTCCCCCAGCTCGAACCGGTGTGTGATCAACTGCTCGACGTCCAGGCGGCCCGCGGCGACCATGCGCAGCAACTCGGGGGTGGTGATCGTGTCGACCAGCCCGGTCGTGATGGTCACGTCCTTGATCCACAGCTGTTCCAGGTGCAGCGCGGCGGGCCGACCGTGCACCCCGACGTTGGCCACCCGGCCACCGGGGCGGACCAGGGACGCGCACAGCTCGAAGGTCTCCGGCACGCCGACGGCCTCGATGGTGACGTCGGCGCCGAGCCCCCCGGTCACCTCGGCCACGACCGCCGCGGCCTGCTCCGCGGTGGCCACCGCGGCGTCAGCGCCGAGGCGCTGCGCGGCGGCGCGGCGGGCGGGCACCGGGTCGACGACCAGGACGTGCCCGGGGCTGTAGAGGTTCGCGGTGCGCACCGCGGCCAACCCGATCGGTCCCGCACCGACGACCACCACGCTGTCGCCGGGCCGCACCCGGCCGTTGCGCACCCCGACCTCGTACGCGGTCGGGAAGACGTCGGCGAGCATGACGGCCGCGGCGTCGGTCACCGCGTCCGGCAGGACGTGGGTCGAGGTGTCGGCGAAGGGCACCCGCACGTACTCGGCCTGGGTGCCGTCCTCGGTGTGGCCGAGGACCCAGCCACCGCCGCCCCGGCACTGGCCGAACACCCCGGCCCGGCAGAACCGGCAGCGACCGCACGCGCTGATGCAGGAGACCAGGACCCGGTCGCCCTCGCGCAGCGCCACCACACCGGGACCGACCCGCTCGACCACCCCCACGGCCTCGTGGCCCAGCACCCGGCCCACCTCGACCTCCGGCACGTCACCGCCGAGGATGTGCAGGTCGGTGCCGCAGATGGTCACGGCCGTGACCCGCACGACCGCGTCGCCGGGGTCGCGGACCCCCGGCGCGGGCACCTCGGTCCACTCAGGATTCTTCAGTCCGCTGTAGACCATCGCCTTCATGTTCCCTCCCGATGGGGTTCTCGTTGTCCGGTACGGGTGCCGCGCGCACCACCGCGAGCGGCCCGGGGCTCACGTGCGTCAAGGAGGCGCTGGTCGACCCGAGGCCGACACCGGGGTGTGCGTGCCGCCCCCGGCCGCCGACCACCAGCAACCGGGCACCGGCCGCGCGGTCGAGCAGCGCGCGCACCGGGCGGTCCCGGACGACGACGGTGCGCACGGTCAGCCCGGGGTGCGCTGCCCGGTGCGGTTCGACCAACCGCCGCAGGAGGCCTTCCTCCCGCGCGGCGAGCGCCGCGAGGTCGGCGTCCAGCGGCTGGACCGCCCACATGTCCGGGAACGCGACCGGGCTCCAGGTGTGCACCACCTCCAGGTCCACCCCGTGCAGCACCGCCTCTCCCACGGCGAAGGCGAGCGCGGCGGCACCCGCCGCGGAGCCGTCGACCCCGACGACGACCGGTTCGTCGGCGACGGGGAAGCGGTCGTCGCGCACGATGACGACCGGGCACGGGGCGTGGTGCGCCAGTCCGGACGCCACCGACCCCACGGCGAGGCCGTCGAACCCGCCGAGACCGCGCGCACCGGTGACCACCAGGACCGCCCGCCGCGCCGCGGCGAGCACGACCGCCACCGCCTGCCCGACGCGCAGGTCCTGCCGCACGTCGAGCCCGGGGCAGGTCCGCTCGACCAGTCCCTGCGCCTCGCGCAACCAGGTCCGGCCGTGGTCGGACAGGGCGTGGAAGACAGCGACCTGCTCGTCGCGCGTGCGCGGGTAGGGCGTCGGCGCCCGCACGCACGCGTGCACCAGCCGCAGCGGCAGGCCCCGCTGGCCCGCTTCGACCGCGGCCCACCGCGCGGCTGCCAGCGACGGGATCGACCCGTCGACGGCGACCACGATCTCGTCGTCTCCCACCCGCTACCTCCCACCGGTTTACCTCGCCACCACGGGCACGCCACCCACGCTGCTCCGGCCGTCGACCGCGCGACACCGCCCGGGGACCCGGGCGAGGTGGGACTTTGTCCCCGCCGCACCCACCCCATCCGGTGTGGACGGTGCGGACTGCCCGGTCGGACCGGGACTTCCGTCGCTGTCCCCACCGGTGGCCTGCCCAGGAGGCTGGGGACAACCGGACACGGGGGTGGGAGGCCATGGACGAACGGGTGGGCGCGGTCAGGGTGACCGGCGAGTTGGGTGCGCCGTCGCGGTGGTTGTGGTTGGTCAAGTGGGTGCTGCTGCTGCCGCACCTGCTGGTGCTGAGCGCGTTGTGGCTCGCGTTCGCCGTCGTCGGCGTGCTGGCCTTCTTCGCGATCCTGGCCACCGGCCGCTACCCGCGCCCGCTGTTCGACTTCAGCGTCGGCGTCCTGCGCTGGAGCTGGCGGGTGCACTACTACGGCTACGCGGCGCTGGGCACCGACCGGTACCCGCCGTTCACCCTCGCCGACGTCCCCGACTACCCGGCGCGGTTGGCGGTCGACTACCCGCCGAGGCTCTCCCGCGGGCTCGTCCTGGTGAAGTGGTGGCTGTTGGCGCTGCCGCACTACGTCGTCGTGGGCCTGCTCGCCGGTGGTGGTCTCTGGGTGGCGGGCACCAGCGGCGACGGGTTCCACTGGGGCGCGGGCGGGCTGATCGGCGTGCTCACCCTGGTGGCGGGGGTCGTGCTGCTGGTCAGGGGGACCTACCCGCGGCCCCTGCACGACCTGCTCGTCGGCCTCGACCGGTGGGTGTTGCGGGTGGCGGCGTACGCCGCGCTGCTCACCGACGAGTACCCGCCGTTCCGGCTCGACACCGGGCCGACCGAGCCCGACGGCGGCGCGCCCGGCCCGTCGACCGCCACCCCGGCCCCTCCCGCCGCTGCCGAGTCCACTTCGGACCTCCCGGCGATCGGCGGGCCCGCGCCGCACCGCGAAGGGTGGACGGTGGGCCGGGTGCTCGCGCTGATCACCGGTTCGGTGGTGGCGATGGCCGCGGTCGGCGTGCTCACCGGCGGCATCGCCGTGCTGGTGGCCGACCGGACCCAGCGCGACGCAGACGGCTACCTCAGCACACCGCAGCGGGTACTGGCCAGCGGCGGCCACGCCGTGACGGCGCCCCGGGTGGACCTGGACGCGGACCCGGGGTGGTCCTGGGCCGCCGCCGCAGTGGGCGAGGTCTCGGTGCGCGTGCGGGCCGGTGACCGCGCGGTGTTCGTCGGTGTCGCCCCGGCCGACGACGTCGACCGGTACCTGGGCGGTGTCGCGCACGCGGTCCTGCGGGCGGACGGGGAGAACGGCCCGACGACCGAGGAGGTCGCCGGGTGGCAGTCCCCCGCCCGGCCTGCCGCGGCGGGGTTCTGGACCGCCTCGGCCACCGGGACCGGAACGGTCGCGCTCGACTGGGCGCCCGCCCCCGGCGAGTGGACCGTGGTGGTGATGAACGCCGACGCCTCGGCCGGGGTCCGGGTGCGCGCCTCGGTCGGCGCCACCGCCCCCGCCCTGCCCTGGATCGCGGTCGCCCTGTTCGCCACCGGAGCGGCCGCCCTCGCCTGCGGTGCGGCGCTGGTCGTCGGTGCCGCGCGGCGCGCGGGCGCCGCCGGGCCCCCTTCGTGAACCGCGGGCGACGGCAGGCACCTGGGCACCGGTCGCGGTGGTGAGGCTGCCGATCACCACCGCGCACCGCCGGGTGGCGGGCAACCCCCCCGCTCGCACTGGAGAGGTCCGCGGCGGCGACCTACAGTGGGTCGCGGACGGCGGTGGACGAACGGGGGGGCGATGGGCCTGCGGGTGTTCTTGGTCGACGACCACGAGATCGTGCGGCGCGGGGTGGCTGACCTGCTCGACGAGCCGGACATCGAGATCGTGGGCGAGGCCGCCTCGGTCGCCGAGGCGCTGGTGCGGGTCCCCGCCGCGGGGCCGGACGTGGCGGTGCTCGACATCCGGCTGCCCGACGGCAGCGGGGTCGAACTCTGCCGGGACCTGCGCTCCGCGGTACCCGGACTGCACTGCCTGATGCTGACCTCGTTCCCCGACGACGAGGCGCTGCTCGACGCCATCCTGGCGGGGGCGTCGGGCTTCGTGCTCAAGCAGGTCCTGGGCACCGACCTCGTCGCCGCCGTGCGCACCGTGGGCGCGGGCGGGTCGTTGCTGGACCCGAGGACCACCTCGGCCCTGCTGGAGCGCATCCGGCGGGAGCGCACGCGCAGCGACCCGCTCGCGGACCTGACCGAGCAGGAGCGCACCGTCTTCGACCTCATCGGCGCGGGGTTGACCAACCGGGAGATCGGCGAGCGGATGTTCCTGGCCGAGAAGACCGTGAAGAACTACGTCTCGCACCTGCTGGCCAAGCTGAACATGCAACGCCGCACCCAGGCCGCGGTGCTGGCCGCCGATCTGCGCCACGAGCGGCGCTGATCCACCGGGTGCCGACGCGCGCCCCGGTGACGTCCGGGTCGGTGGTCAGCACCACGCGGTCCCGGTCGAACCACACCTCGACGCGGCCTCGGCCGGGTGACGGCGAAGCGCCAGGGCTGGGTGCCGGGTCCTTGGTCCCCGGCACCCGGGCACCGCACCACGGGTCCTAGGGACGTGCCGGACCGGGCGTTGCGGCTCTGGCAGGCACGGCGGTCGCGCGCGAAGTCTGTTCGCATGCAACGAGCACTGGTGCTGTACGCGAGCAAGATGGGGTCGACGAAGGAGATCGCCGAAGCGGTGGGCGCGGAGCTGGCGGCGCACGGCCTGCGGGTGAAGGTCCACGACGTGCTGGAGGTCCGCGCACTGGACGGCTACGACACGGTCGTCCTCGGCAGCGCTGTCTACGTCGCGCGGTGGCGCCGCGGTGCCGCCCGCTTCTTCCGCCGCCACCGCGAGGAACTGGCCAGGCGCCGGGTCTGGCTCTTCGAGAGCGGTTGGGTGGGCACCCGTCCGGGCACCCCCGTCGCCACCCGGGGCGGCCGCCGCCGAGCCGCCCGCGTGGGCGCCTCGGCTCCGACCGTGTTCGGCGGCAGGCTCGACCCGGCGCTCGCCCGCGGCGCCGTCGACCGCGCCATCGCCCGGAAGTCCACAGGCGACTACCGCGACTGGGACGAGATCCGCGCCTGGGCGGCTGGCATCGCCCGCGCGGTGGCGACCGCGCCCGCCACCGAGCAGCCCCCAGCGGGACCTCCAGGTCTGTCCACACAGGTCCAGCCGCGCACGGGGTGAGCGCCTTCGGTCTCTGCCGGAACGGCCCGTTGGTCCCTGGCCGGGACCCGGCGCGCCCGCGACCGTTGGGGAAGGCCCACTGGCGAGAGGACGATCGGACATGACGCGAACCCGACCCGACCACGAGACGGTGCTCGACGCGCTCGCGTTGGCGTGCCGGGCGCCGTCGGTGCACAACACCCAGCCGTGGCGCTGGCTGGTGGGGGATCGATCGGTGCACCTGATGGCGGACCCGCAACGCCGGGTGCCCGCCACCGACCCGGACGGCCGCGACCTGCTGATCAGCTGCGGCGGCGCGCTGCACCACCTGGAGGTAGCCCTGGCCGCCTTCGGTTGGCGCGCGGTGACCCACCTGCTGCCCAACCCCGCCGAGCCCGAGCACCTGGCCGCGGTGCAGGCGTACCCGCACCACACCGACGCCGAGGACATCGCGCTGGTCACGGCGCTGGACGACCGGCGCACGGACCGGCGGGCGTACTCCTCGTGGGCCGTGCCCACCGGGCACCTGGACCTGATGGCGCGCCGCGCCGCGGACTTCGGCGTCGTCGCGGTACCGGTCACCGACCCCGTCGAGCGGCACCAGTTCGCCCGCGCCGCCGCGTCGGCCGCGCGCGAGCAGGAGGCGGACCCCGCCTACACCTCCGAGCTGGCCTTCTGGGCCGGTCGCGGCCGCAGCACCGAGGAGGGCGTGCCCGCGGGGGCGATCCCGGCGCGCACCGTCGACGTCGAGGGCGTGCCGATGCGGGCGTTCCCCGCGGGCTCCCTGGCGCCATCGCCCACCGGCGAGCACGAGCAGGACGCGTCGGTCCTGCTCGTGCTCGGCACCACCGATGACGACGAGACCGCGCGGCTGCGCGCCGGGCAGGCCGCGAGCGCGGTCCTGCTGACGGCCACCGAACTCGGCCTGGCCACCTGCCCGATGTCGCAGCCGCTGGAGGTGCCCCGGCACCGCGAGCGGATCCGGGACCGCTTCCTCGACGGTGTGGGCCACGCCCAACTGGTGGTCCGGGTGGGCTACGCGCCGACCTCGGCGCCAGCGGTGCCGCAGAGCCCGCGCAGGCCGTTGGCCGACGTGTTCGCCTACCTGCCCGGCATGGCCCCGGCCCGGCCCCGCGCCGCCGGGCACCGGCCCGGGTAGTCACCGGCCGGGACGCGGGTGGCGGCTGGACCGCGCGGACCGGGCCCAAAGCCCGGCGACGCGGGACCTTGGTCGCTCACCCCGGTGGCGGTGCGGGCAGCAGAGTGGTCGACGAGCCGATCCGAAATGGAGCCACCATGGCGATCACCGCATCCGGGCTGTGCAAGGCGTTCGGCCGCACGCGCGCCCTCGACGGCCTGGACCTGTCCGTGCGCACCGGTGAGGTGCACGGGTTGCTCGGGCCCAACGGCGCGGGCAAGTCGACCGCGCTGCGGGTGTTGCTGGGACTCGTCCGGGCGGACTCGGGTGCCGTGGACGTCCTGGGCGCCGACCCCTGGCGCGACGCCACCGCTCTGCACCGGAGGCTGGCCTACGTGCCGGGCGAGGTCACCCTGTGGCCGTCGTTGACCGGGGGCGAGGTGATCGACCTGTTGGGCGGGCTCCGCGGCGGGGTCGCCCACGACCGGGTGGCCGCGATGGTGGAGCGCTTCGAGCTGGACCCGACCAAGCGGTGCCGCGCCTACTCCTCCGGCAACAGGCGCAAGGTCGCGCTGGTCGCCGCGCTGGCGTCCGACGCCGAGCTGCTGGTGCTCGACGAGCCGACGGCGGGGCTCGACCCGTTGATGCAGGCGGTGTTCGAGCAGTGCGTGCGCGAGGCGCGGGCGGCGGGCCGGACGGTGCTGCTGGCCAGCCACGTGCTGGCCGAGGTGGAGAGGCTGTGCGACCGGGTGAGCATCGTGCGCTCGGGTCGGGTGGTCGACAGCGGTTCGCTCACCGAGCTGCGCCACCTCACGACGACCTCGGTGCGGGCGAGGCTGGCCGCACCCGCCGACGGGCTCGCCGCGCTGCCTGGCGTGCACGACCTGAGCACCGACGGCGACCAGGTGCGGTTCCGGGTCGACGCCGACGCCCTCGGTCGGGTGCTGCCCGCGTTGGGCGAACGCGGCGTCCGCGACCTGGTCTGCCAACCCCCGACTCTGGAGGAGCTGTTCCTGAGCCACTACGGGAGCCGGTCGTGACGGGTCTGGCAGGCGTCGGGGCGCTGGTCCGGTTGGCGCTGCGCCGCGACCGCGTGCTGCTGCCCACCTGGATCGCGGTGCTCGCCCTGGTGGCGATCAGCTCCGCCGCCGCCACCGGTGACCTCTACCCCACCGCCGCGTCGGTCGTGCGAGCGGTCGGTGCCGTCAACGACACCCCGGCGATGGTCGCCCTCTACGGCCGCGTCCCCGACGTGGGCTCGCTGGGCGCGCTGGCGATGCTCAAGCCGCTCGCCACTGGGGCGCTGGCGGTCGCGGTGCTGGCGATCGTGCTGGTGGTGCGGCACACGCGGGCGGAGGAGGAAGCGGGCAGGCTCGAACTCGTCCAGGCGGGTGCGGTGGGCCGGTTCGCGCCGCTGACCGCCGCCCTCGTCGTGGTCGTCGGGGCGAACGCGGTGCTCGGCGCGGTGACGGCTGTCGGGCTCGGCGCGGTCGGGCTGCCGGTGGCGGGCTCGGTCGCGGTGGCACTGGCCTGGTTCGCGGTGGCACTGGTGTTCGCGGCCGTCGCCGGGGTGACCGCCCAACTGGTCACCGGGGCGCGGGCGGCCACCGGCCTCGCCGTCGCGCTGCTCGGCGCGGCGTTCGGGGTGCGCGCGGTGGGTGACACCGCCGCGCCGTGGCTCTCGTGGGCCTCACCGCTGGCGTGGGCCCAGCAGGTCCGGCCCTACGCGGGTGACCGGTGGTGGGTCGGGGGGCTCGCGGTGCTCACCGCGGCCGTGGTGAGCACCGCCGCGTACGCGCTGGTGGCCCACCGCGACCTCGGCGGGGGTCTGCTCCCGGATCGAGCAGGTCCTGCCCGCGCCGGGCGCGACCTGCGGTCCACCACCGGGCTGGCCTGGCGGCTGCACCGCGGCCCGCTGCTGGCCTGGGCAGCCGGGTTCGCCGCGTACGGGCTGGTGGTGGGCGGCGTCGCGGCCGATGTCGGCGGGATGCTCACCAGCGACCAGGCGCGGCAGCTGTTCGCCGAGCTGGGCGGTCAGGGGGAGCTGACCGACACCGTGCTGGCGGCCATGCTGGGCATCCTCGGCGTGGTGGCGTCGGTCTACGGGGTGCAAGCGACCCTGCGCGCGTCGGCGGAGGAGAACACGGGCCGGGCGGCGTTGCTGCTGTCGGCTCCGGTGGGCCGGGTGCGGTGGGCCGCCGGTCACCTCGCGGCCGCGTGCGCGGGTGTGGTGGTCGTCCTGGTGTCGGCGGGCCTGGCGGCGGGCGCGGTGCACGCGGTGCGCACCGGCGACGCGGGCCAAGTGGGCCGGGTGGTGCTCGGCGCGGTCGTCCAGGCACCGGCGGGGTGGGTGCTTGCCGGGATCGTCCTGGCGGTCTACGGCGCGGCGCCGCGCCTGGCCGCGGCGGGGTGGGGCGCGGTGGTGGTCTTCGTGCTGCTCGGCGAGCTCGGACCGCTGCTGGGGCTCCCGGGGTGGTTGAGCGACCTGTCGCCGTACGCGCACGTGCCGCGCCTACCCGGCGGCGAGTTCAGCGCCTGGCCGGTCGCCGCCCTGGCCGCGGTGGCCGCGGTCGCGG
Source organism: Actinokineospora globicatena (assembly GCF_024171945.1). Lineage (GTDB taxonomy): Bacteria > Actinomycetota > Actinomycetes > Mycobacteriales > Pseudonocardiaceae > Actinokineospora > Actinokineospora globicatena. Next base: position 496,011 of record NZ_JAMTCR010000006.1, on the reverse strand, counting down.
CGTTCGGCGGCCTGCTGGCGCTGCGCGGGCGGGACCTGGGGTGAGTCGCCGAGCCCCGGTGCCGCTCGCCTGGGTGCGGGAGTACCGCCGGTCCTGGTTGCGCGGGGACGCGGTCGCGGGTGTGACGGTCGCCGCCTACCTGGTCCCCCAGGTGATGGCCTACGCCGCGATCGCGGGTGTCGCGCCGGTCGCCGGTCTGTGGGCGGCGGTGGGCGCGCTGGCCGTGTACGCGGTCCTCGGCACCTCGCGGCAGCTCTCGGTGGGTCCGGAATCCTCGACGGCGTTGATGACCGCGGTCGCGGTGGCCCCGCTCGCCGGGGGTGACCCGCTGCGCTGCGGAGCGCTCGCCTCGGCACTCGCGCTGCTGGTCGCGGGTCTGTGCCTGGCGGGCCGGGTTGCCGGGCTCGGCTTCCTCGCGGACCTGCTGTCGCGGCCGGTGCTGGTCGGGTACATGGCCGGGATCGCGGCGCTGATGGTGCTCGGGCAGCTGGGGAAGGTCATCGGTGCCGACCTCGACAACACCTCCGCACTGACCCAGCTGGTCTCCTTCGCGCGGGCGCTGCCGCACGCCCACCCGCCGACGGTGGTGCTCTCCGCCGCGGTCTTGGCCGTCCTGGTGCTGGCGGGGCGGCGGTGGCCGCGGCTGCCCGTGCCGCTCGTGGGTGTCCTGCTGGCCACCGCGGCGACCGCCCTGTTCTCCCTGTCGGACACCGGGGTCCGCGTCGTCGGCTCGCTCCCGGCGGGTGTCGTGCTGCCCGGTGTGCCCGCGGTGTCGGCGACCGACCTCGGCGCGTTGCTGCTGCCCGCGGTCGGTGTGGCCGTGGTCGGGTACGCCGACAACGTCCTGACCGCGCGGTCGTTCGCCTCCCGGGCGGGGCACCGCGTCGACGCCAACGCCGAACTGCTGGCGCTGGGCGCCGCCAACGCCGCGGCGGGCCTGCTGCACGGTTTCCCGGTCAGCAGCAGCGCGAGCCGGACCGCGCTCGGTGCCGCCGTGGGCAGCCGCACCCAGGCGCACTCGCTGGTCGCCGTGGCGGCGGTGGTGGCGATCCTGCTGGTCGGTCGTCCCCTGCTCGCGTCGTTCCCGGTGGCGGCACTGGGCGCACTCGTCATCTACGCCGCCGCCAGGTTGGTGGACGTGCCCGGGTTCGCCAGGCTGGCCCGGTTCCGGCGCAGCGAGGCGCTCATCGCGGCGACGACCGTGGTCGCCGTCCTCGTCCTCGGCGTGCTCGACGGGGTGTTGGCGGCCGTGGCGATGTCCCTGGTGGAGTTGCTGCGCCGAGTCGCCCGCCCGCACGACGGCGTGCTGGGCTACGTCGACGGCGTCGCGGGCATGCACGACGTCGACGACTACCCCGGCGCCGCGCAGGTGCCCGGCCTGGTCGTCTACCGGTACGACGCGCCGCTGTTCTTCGCCAACGCCGAGGACTTCCGCCACCGCGCGCTGGCCGCCGTGGCGACCGCGCCGACCCGTGCCCGCTGGCTGCTGCTCAACGCCGAGGCCATCGTCGACGTCGACCTGACGGCGGTGGACGCGCTGGAGGACCTGCGCGCCGAACTGGCCGACCGCGGCGTGGTCCTGGCGCTCGCGCGGGTGAAGCAGGAGCTGCGCGCGGACCTCACCCGGGCCGGGTTCCTCGAGCGGATCGGCGAGGACCACGTGTTCACCACCCTGCCCACCGCCGTCCGCGCCTTCACGAGATCCCGGTGACACCGGGGGAAGGAGACACCATGAGTCGCACGTGGTCAGACCTCAGCCGCGGCAGGCGCACGGCCGTCGTCGCCGCGGGGGCCGTCCAGCTCGCGCTCGCCGCGTGGGCGTGGACCGACCTCGCCCGCCTGCCGCCGGACCGGGTGCGCGGCCGCAAGTCGTGCTGGGCGGCGGCGATCGCGGTCAACTTCGCCGGGCCGATCGCCTACTGGCGGTGGGGTCGCACGCGCCCTGATCGGGCTCGCGACTGGCACAGCGCCGCCGACACGCGCGACGGCGGGCATCCCGCGGCGGGCTGAGGGCGGGGCAGGCGCCTGCCCCAGAACATCCGCTGGGTCAACCGGCGTGTGGGTCAACCGGCGTGGTCGGCCGCGGGCTAGGAACGGGCCGACACGTACCACAGCACCCCGATGCCGCCCAGCATGAGCAGCACGAACGCGCCCACCATCCAGCGTGCGCGCACCGCCTTGCGCCGCCAATGCTCGTGGTGCCGGCGCTGCGCCTCGCGGCCTTCTTCGGTGTCCCTGCGCCACCGCGGTTCGAGGACGGCAGTGCCACCGGCGATCGCGTCGGCGACCCGCTGCACATCTTCGGCCTCGTACTCGGTTGGCCCGGGCGGAGCTCCCCAGGTGCCGTACGAAGGCTGTTCCCCGCTCCGCACGCCGTTGGCCCAGGCGACCGCCTCGTGGTTCCAGACAACCGGCCACGCCTCCGCGACCTCGGCACGGAGGAGGTGGCTCTCACGAGCCCGAGAAGGTCGACCAGGCCGCGCGATCAAGTCGACCACCGGTACGGGATCGGGAACATCTGACTCCACGGTGCACCTCCGACGGGTCGTGCGGCAACCAGGTTGCCATGCCTCCTCCGATCCCGCGAGGCCCGAACGATCTACGCGGACGGCCGCGGCAACACCGTGGACACCGCGTCCGGCAGGGCATCCCCACGACCTGATCGACTGCTTGCGGTCCGGCGCTAGAGCGTCGGCAGCCGCCGCGGTGCGCCCCCGTCGGCCATGGCGGCCGGGATGACCGCTACCGGGCAGGAGGCGTTGCGCAGGCAGTGGTCGCTCACCGAGCCCAGCAGCGCGGACAGGAGTCCGCCCGCCCCGTGGCTGCCGACCACGAGGAGGTCGGCGGTCCGCGCGGCGGACACGAGGTCGACCCCGGGGCTACCGGTGTGCCGTTCACGGCGCACCGGTACCTCGGGGTGCTCGGCGCACCGCTCGGCGACGGCGTCGGTCAGGTCGGCGGTGTCCTGCCCCGCCGGGCGGGTGGTGACGACGTGCAGCTCGGTGCCGCGGCGGTCGGCCTCCGCGAGCGCCCAGTCGAGCGCGGCCAGGCTCAGCGGTGAGCCGTCGACGCCGACGACCAGTGGTCCGACCGGTGGTGGCACGACCTCCCCCACCACCACTACCGGGCAGGTCGCGTACCGGGCGCAGTGGTGCACCACGGCGCCCGCGGAGCCCGGGTCCCCGGTGTGGCGGCCGAGCACCAGCAGGTCGGCGTGCTCGGCGGCGCGCACCAGGGCGGGACCGGCCGAGCCGGTGCGTTCGCTGTAGCGCACGACCACCGCGGGGTCGACCGCGGCGGCGGCCTCGACCTGGGCCTCGGTGGTGCGGCGCCAGGGCCACGGCGGGCCGCTGCGCCACACCGCGACCGGCTCGACGACGGCACCGCCGCGGCTCGCCGTCGACACGGCCCACGCCAGCGCCGCGGCGGCGTGCGCCGACCCGTCCACCCCGACCACGATCCGCCCGCTCTCAACGCTGCCCACGTCGCCGCTCCCCGTCGTCGCTGTCCCGGCGCAGGGCGAGCCAGAGCAGCACCGCCGCGTACACCGCGCACACCAACTGCCGCCACTGGGCGTCGCGGGTGACCGCCACCTCGATCACGACCCAGCCGTACAGCGCCAACGCGGCCGCCGGGGCGATGAGCCGCGAGAGCGCCGACCCCCGCCGCACCGAGACCGCCGCCACCACCATCGGCACCCCGACGACCACCGCGAGCGCCACACCCGCCAACGGCTTGCTGCCCAACGGCAGCCGCTGGTCGACGACCTCCCCGAAGTCGATCGCGCCGAGCAGGAGCCCGAGAGCGCCCCCGAACGCCACCAGCGCCATCACACCCGCCATCGCCGCGAGCACGGTCATCCGCGTGGTCCCGCGTCGCCGCGGCACGTCCCGCTCCACCGCGCGCCGCGTGGTCGCCGATCCGGCCATCGCCCCTCCTCCATCCGCCTGCCCCGAGCCTGCCCGCCGCGCGCACCCCCGCCCACGGCCCTAGGAACCGACTCGGCCGGGTCCATCGGCACCCGGGGCCGTGGCGGGCCCCGGGGCTCCCGGCACGGCCGGACCGCGGGCGGGTCCGGCCCACCAGCCCGGTGGTGGGCGCCGCCGGGCTGGGTCCCAGCGCGATGGGGGCACCGCGGGGTGGGCGGGTCAGCCGAGCACGGCGCGGGTCTGGGCCGCGATCTCCTTGTCCTCCCGCGCCGTGACCACCCACACGCCGACGGGGGCACCGTCGGGGCTGACGCGGGCGTCGGCGGTGGTCGCGCTGTTGCGGCGCGGGTCGACCGCGATGCCGAGGAAAGCCAGTCCCTCGGCGGTGTCCGCGCGCAGCGCGCAGTCGTGTTCGCCGATGCCACCGGTGAACACGAGCAGGTCGGTGCCCCCCATGGCGGCCGCCATGCCCGCGATGGACTGGCGTAGCCGGTGCAGGTAGACGCGCAGCGCGAGCGCGGACCGGTCGTCGGCGGCGGTGCGGACGTCGCGGAGGTCGGCGTGGCCGCTGAGCCCGGCGAGCCCGGAGTGGTGCTCCAGGCCGTCGGCGAGGTGGTCCGGGGGGAGTTCGCGCAGCAACCACAGCAGCAGGCCGGGGTCGACATCGCCGCTGCGGGTGGCCATCACCAGCCCCGCCAGCGGGGTGAACCCCATCGTGGTGTCCACCGACCGACCGCCGAGGATCGCCGCGAGCGACGCCCCGGCCCCGAGGTGGCAGGTCACGACCCTGGCCAGGTCGGGAGCGAGCCCGGCCAGCGCGGTCGCCCGGCGGGCGGCGTAGGCGTGCGACAGGCCGTGGAAGCCGTACCGGCGCAGGCCCCAGCGCTCGCGCCACGCCTCGGGCAGGGCGTAGGTCGACGCCGCGTCGGGCAGGTCCGCGTGGAAGGCGGTGTCGAAGCAGGCGACCTGGGCGACGCCGGGCAGCAGCGCCGACACCGCGTCGATCCCGGCGACGGCCCGGGGTTGGTGCAGCGGCGCGAGGTCGCCGAGCGCCTCGATGCCCGCGCGGACGCCGTCGTCGACCACCACCGGTCCGGTGTAGACCGAGCCGCCGTGCACGACCCGGTGGCCGACCGCGTCGACGGCGGGCGCGGTGCCGAGGAACTCGGTGAGCACACCGGTGCCACCGTCCCACCGCTGCTCGTCGTGCTCGGCGACCACCGTGTCGTCGTCGTCGAGCACGCGCAGCTTCAGGCTGGAGGACCCCGCGTTGACTACCAGGACCCGCATCAGGCCCATGTCCACTCGCGCACCTCGGGCAGGTCCTCACCGGTGGCGCGGATCCAGTCGTGGTGCCGGTGGCGTTGGTCGACCATGGCCTGGCGCACCCGGGCCGCCCGGGACCCGAGACCCGGCACGCGGTCGATGACGTCGATGACCAGCCGGTAGCGGTCGAGGTCGTTGAGCACCAGCATGTCGAACGGCGTCGTCGTGGTGCCGCGCTCCTTGTACCCGCGCACGTGCAGGTTGTGGTGGTTGGCCCGCCGGTAGGTCAGCCGGTGGATCAGCCACGGGTAGCCGTGGTAGGCGAAGACCACTGGCCGGTCCCGGGTGAACAACGAGTCGAACTCGGCGTCGGCCATGCCGTGCGGGTGTTCGGTGTCGGGCAGCAGGCGCATCAAGTCGACCACGTTGACGACCCGGACCCGCAGTTCGGGCAGGTGCTCGCGCAGCAGGGACGCCGCGGCGAGCACCTCCAGGGTCGGGGCGTCCCCGGCGCAGGCGAGCACCACGTCCGGCTCGGCGACCCCGTCCTCGGTGCCCGCCCACTCCCAGATCCCCGCACCCCGCGCGCAGTGCACGACGGCGTCCTCGACGGACAGCCAGTCGGGGCTCTCGTTCTTGCCCGCGACGATCACGTTGACCTTGTCGCGGCCGCGCAAGCACTCGTCGCCCACCACGAGCAGCGTGTTGGCGTCCGGTGGCAGGTAAACCCGCACCACCTCGGGATCCTTGTTCATGACGTGGTCGATGAACCCGGGGTCCTGGTGGGAGAACCCGTTGTGGTCCTGGCGCCACACGTGCGAGCTGAGCAGGTAGGTCAAGGACGCCACCGGCCTGCGCCAGGGCAGCGCGCGGTGGGTCTTGAGCCACTTCACGTGCTGGTTGACCATCGAGTCCACGATGTGGGTGAACGCCTCGTAGCAGGTGAACACACCGTGTCGCCCGGTCAGCAGGTAGCCCTCCAGCAGCCCCTGGCAGAGGTGCTCGGACAGGACCTCGACCACGCGCCCGTCGGGCACGAGGTGTTCGTCCACCGGCAGCACCTCGGCTTGCCACTGCTTGCCGGTGACCTCGTACACCGCGTCCAGCCGGTTCGAGGCGACCTCGTCCGGGCCGAACAGCCGGAAGTCCCGGGCGCTCGCGTTGAGCACCATCACCTCGCGCAGCATCCGACCGAACACCCGGGTCGGCTCGGCGGTCGAGGCGCCCGGTGCCGCCACCTCGACGGCGTGCGGGCGGACACCGGGCAGGCGCAGGTCGCGCAGCAGCAGGCCACCGTTGGCGTACGGGGTGGCGCCCATGCGCAGCGGTCCGTCAGGAACCAGGGAAACCACCTCGGGACGTGGCCTGCCCGCACCGTCGAACAGCTCGTCCGGCCGGTAGGACCGCAACCACGACTCCAGCAGGCCCAGGTGTCGCGGGTTCTCCCGCACACCCGCGAGGGGTACCTGGTGGGCACGCCAGGTGCCCACGACCGGCTTGCCGTCCACTTCGGACGGTCCGGTCCAGCCCTTGGGGCTGCGCAGCACGAGCACGGGCCAGCGCGGCCTGCCCGCGCGGGCGCCTCGGCGGGCGGCCTGCTGGATCCGGGCGATCTCGTCGAACACCTCGTCGAGCACCTCGGCCATCCTGGCGTGCATGGCGGCCGGGTCGTCGCCCTCGACGTAGTGCGGTGCGTGACCGTAGCCGCGCAGCAGGGCGTCGAGCTCGTCGTGCGGGATCCGGGCGAGCAGCGTGGGGTTGGCGATCTTGTAGCCGTTGAGGTGCAGGATGGGCAGCACGGCGCCGTCGTGCACCGGGTCGAGGAACTTGTTGGCGTGCCAACTCGCCGCCAGCGGGCCCGTCTCGGCCTCGCCGTCGCCGATCACGCACGCCACCACCAGGTCCGGGTTGTCGAACGCGGCTCCGTAGGCGTGCGCGAGCGAGTAGCCCAGCTCACCGCCCTCGTGGATCGAGCCGGGCACCTGCGGCGCCGCATGGCTCGGCACGCCGCCGGGGAAGGAGAACTGCCGGAACAGCGCGCGCATGCCGTCCAGGTTCTGGGCGACCGCGGGGTCGACCTCGCTGTAGCTGCCCTCCAACCAGGTGTTTGCCAGCAGCGCCGGGCCACCGTGCCCGGGACCGGTGACGAACAGCACCGGGGTGGACCGGTCTCGGATCACCCGGTTGAGGTGTGCCTGCAGGAAGTTCAGGCCGGGCGTGGTGCCCCAGTGCCCGAGCAGGCGGGGCTTGACGTGCCCGACGGCGAGCGGCTCCGCCAGCAGGGGGTTGTCGAGCAAGTAGATCTGCCCGACCGACAGGTAGTTCGCGGCCCGCCAGTAGGCGTCGACAACGGCCAAGTCGGTCACCAGGGTCTCCTTCGCGAGCACCAAGACGCGGTCGGGGACAACGCTAGGGCCCCCGCCGGGTGGCCGCCGATGGCCGAGGTCCCGCCAGAGCCGGGACTTTCGCTGTCGACCCGGTGCCCTCCGCCGGTTCCCCGCGCCCCCGGCCCCGGCGTTCACTCGGTGCCCCGGGGGACGTGAGGTGGAGGAACCCATGCGCACCAGGCAGATCGAGAACGTGATGGTCACCGACCCGGCCGCGGCGACACCCGAGACCGGGTTCGTCGACCTGGTCCGGCTGATGACCGAGCGCGGGGTCGGCGCGCTGCCGGTCGTCGACGCGGACGGCCATGTGCTCGGCGTGGTGTCCGAGAGCGACCTGATCGCCAAGGAGAGCGTGCGGGAACGGCCCCGGGCCGCCCTGGCCCTGCTGCACCGGCACGCCGAGCGGGTCAAGTCCAGGGGCACCACCGCGGGCGAGCTGATGACCTCGCCCGCGGTCACCGTGCCCAGGGACGCGACGGTCCCGCACGCCGCGCGGCTGATGGCCGACCACCGCGTCCGGCGGCTGCCCGTGGTCGACGCCGACGGGGTGCTCGTGGGCGTCGTGGACCAGGGCGACCTGCTGCGGGTGTTCCTGCGGCCCGACGACGCCATCGCCGAGGAGATCGCGGCGGAGGTGTTCCTGCGCGCGATGGGCCTGTCCCCCGCGGGCGTGGCGATCCGGGTGGACGCCGGGTTGGTCCACCTCGACGGCCAGGTCGAGCGGCGCAGCTGGGTGGCCGTCATCGACTCGCTCACGCGGTCCGTCGACGGTGTGGTCGACCTGCGCAACCAGCTGACCTACCAGTGGGACGACACCGGCGTGACGATCCCCGAGGCGATGGTCGTCGACATCACCCACGAACCCCGCTGACCGACGACGCCCGCCGATGACGCCTCGGGCCCGGTGCGGTGGTCCACCGCACCGGGCCCGTCGCGGCCACGGGATCAGTCGTCGGCGGGCACGACCCTGGTCAGCGGCCTGCGCGAGGTGGGCGGGGCGGCCGCGCCGCGTAGCCGAGCCGGAGCAGGACCTGCGGGTAGCCGGCCAGCCGCAGCCGCTCGATAAGACCCGCGCGGGCCTCGGGCACGTGCAGCGGCTGCGTCATGATCGAGCAGGCGAGCCCGGCGGCGACCGCGGCGAGCCAGAGCCGCTGCGTGAGCATCCCCGCGCGCAGGTGGTCGCCGCGCCCGTCGCCGGTGGTGCCGACCAGCAGGTAGGACTCCCCGGCCAGGCGCTCGGCCAGCACGGCGTCGTCGGGCACCGGCGTCGCCCGGTCGACGAGCCCCGCCCAGGGCAGCGACCACGACGCGTCGCCCGTCGCGATCCCCGCTGCTCCCCGCCACGCGGCGAGTTCGCGCTGGTAGGCGCGGTCGTCGCGGAGGACGAGCGCGCTGTGGGAGAGCACCCTGGCCAGGTGGGTGTGGTCGTCGCCGCCCAGCGTGTGCGCCACCACGCCGGGCACCCGCACATCGGCGGCGGTGTCCAGCAGGGTCCGGAGCAGAGCGGGTGCGACCGGCTTGTCGGCGAACGGGCCGCGGTGGCTGCGCCTGCGCGCGATCGCGCGGTACTCGGCGGTCTCGGTCTCGGTGGGCGCCGAGCGCTCACCCGCCTCGACCCTGGCCACGGCACCGGGCGCGGCCGCGTCGGGGAACTGCCGCCACGGCGCCGTCCAGCCCAGCTCGCGCACGGCCAACCGCAGGTTCGCGACCGCGGCGCCGCAGGAGATCAGCCGGTCTCGGCCCGTCGGGTCGTGCTGGGGGAGGCTGACCTCGGCCCGCTCGAACACCGTCGCCGTGCGGCCCGCCAGCCGCAGCGACCACGGCTGGCTGTTGTGCACCGATGGCGCGGCGGCGAGCACGGCGGCGAGCACGGCCACCTCGTCCCCGGTCCACCGCGGGGACGAGGCGCTGGCCGCCTCGGTCGGGTCGGGCAGGTGTCGCGCGGTGCTCACGGTGCCTCCGATCACGGGTGGACGACGGCGACGGGGCAGGCGCTGTGGTGCAGCACGGCGCGGCTGGTGGAACCCATGCCCAGTCCGGTCAGCAACCGCCTGCCGCGGCGGCCGACCACCACCAGGCGGGCTCCGGCACTGCGCTCGACCAGGGCCTGGGCGGCTCGACCGCGCACGACGACGCGGTCGACGGCGACGTCCGGGTACCGCTCGGCGAACCCGGCGGTCACCTCCGCGAGTGCCAGCCGCGCGTCCTCGGCGATCGCGTCCCAGTCCACCACGATCGGCACCGGTACCCACGCGCCCGCGTACGCGGTGTCGTTCCACGCGTGCACGACCACCAGCCCGGCCCCTCGCCGGGACGCCTCGGCGAAGGCGAACTCCAGGGTGGCGGTGCTCGACTCCGAGCCGTCCACACCGACCACCACCGGCCCGCTGTCGCTCTCGGTACCGCGGACCACCACCACCGGGCACCCGGCGTGCGCGCTGACCGAGTCCGACACCGAGCCGAGCAGCAGGCCCTCGAACCCGTTGAGCCCGCGGTGCCCGGTCACCACGACCGCGGCCCCGTCGGAAACCGCGAGCAGCCGTTCCACCGGCCACCCGGGGAGCAGTTCGGTGCGGACCGCCACGTCCGGCCGCAGCCGCTCGACCTCCTTGGCCGCCTCCGCCAGCCACTGCCCGCCCTGCTCGCGCAGCGCGTCGGTGAGCTCGTCGCTCGCGGCGCCGTCGAGCGGGTAGCGCACCGACGGCGGGACGTACACGTGGACGAGGTGCAGCGGCAGTCCCCGTGCCCCGGCCTCGTCCGCGGCCCAGGCGACGGCGGCCGCGCTCGACGGCGACCCGTCGACCGCGGCGATGACAGGGGATCGGCTGGTGGTGCTCACGGCGCACTCCTCAAACCAGGCGGTGTTTGTCCCGTCCACTCTCGCGCCGCGCAGGCACCCCGGGGCAGCACCGGAGGCCACCGGGTTCGGGGACCTTGGTCCCAGGTCGACCAGGGCGGCGGTGGCAGGCGCAAGACCCGGCGAGCGCGGCCGTTGGTCCCTGTCGCGGGCGGCCCGGGGTGCCGACGATGGCTTGGGGCACAACGCGACGGAGGCCACCGGTGAGCACCCGACCCGACCAGCGGACGCTGCGGCTCGCGCTCGCGGTGTCCACCCGGGCGCCCTCCGCCAACAACACCCAGCCGTGGCGGTGGGTGTCGGCCGCGGGGGCGCTGCACCTCGTCGCCGACCGGACCTGGCAGGACGGTGCGTCGGGTCCGGACGGACACGACGTGGAGATCAGCTGCGGGGCGGCCCTGCACCACCTGGGCACCGCGCTCGCCGCGCTGGGCGTGCGCACGGCGATCAGCACGGCACCGTCGCCGACCGAGCCCGACCACCTGGCCGTGGTCGAGGTGGTCGGGCCGCACTCCCCGTCGGCGGCGGAGCTCACCATGGCCGGGGCGATCAGCGCCCGGCGCACCGAACGGCGTCCGTTCTCCCCCGACCCCGTGCCCGCCGACCTGCTCACCACCCTGCGCCTGCGCGCCGAGCGGTACGGCGTCCTGCTCACCCCCGTCACCGGTGACGTCGAGCGGCACCGGTTCGCGGTGGCGGTGGACCACGCGGCCGCGAACCCGCCCCTCGGCTCGTGGGCCGCGGCGGACGAGCTGTCCGCGGGGGCGCTGCTCCTGCTGTCCACCAAGGGGGACGGCACCGCGGACCGGGTGGGGGCGGGTCAGGCGACCAGCGCCGTCCTGCTCACCGCCACCGCCATGGGGCTCGCGTCCTGCGCGTTGTCGCAGCCCCTCGCCGACCCCCGCTACCGCGCCGAGGTCAGCGACCGCCTGCTGCGCCGGTACCGCACACCGCACCTGTTCCTGCGGATCGGCTACGGGCTACCTGCGCCCGCACCGCCGAGGACACCGCGCAGGCCCTGGTCGGAGTGCTACACGGAACTGCCCGAGGTCGCGCTCGGCTGACCGGCCACCCGGTTCCGGCCGATCACGGCGAAGGTGGACGGAGGACCGCTTCCGGGACGCGACCGGCGTCCCGCCGCCGTGCTGCGCACCGCGCCCGGCCGGGGCCCGTGTTCACACCGCGCTCTCCGGTTCACTGTGGACGTTGACGCGCACGACGCCGGGAACGGCCTCGGCCAGCACCCGCGCGACCTGGCGGTCGGCAGGCTCGTCGTACCGGTCGGTGATCTCGGCGGAGCCGAGGGCGACCCGGACGGTCCACCGGCTGGGTCCGCCGAGGACGGCCAGCCGCCCGCGCAGGTCGGCGGCGACCTCCTCGTCGGACCGCGCCAGCACCCGCACCAGGTCGCGCCGGGTCACCACCCCCACCAGGCGCGAGCCGTCCACGATCGGCACGCAGCGGCGGCGGTCGTCGACCATGACCCTGGCGAGCACACCCGTGTCGGTGCCCGCGCTCATCGCGACGGCGGGTGTGGTCATGACCTCGGCGACCGAGGTCGGCAGGTGCGGGTCGGCCCGGCGGCCGGTGCGCGACCGCGAGTCGGTGGCGAATCGGCCCCGCAGGAGGTCTGCCTCGGTGACGATCCCGATCAGGCGGTCGTCGTCGTCCACCACCGGGAGCGCCGTGTACCCCTTGTCCACCAGCAGCTCCGCGGCCCTGGTGACCGGCGTGTCCGGTCCGACCGTCAGCACCGGTGCCGACATCACATCACGCGCTCGCATCGGGTCTCCTCCCAACGGGGTCGTCCGCACCGACGCTAGGGGACGAGTCCGCGGGCGCGCCGCTGTCCGAAGTCCCGCGTGAGCAGGGACCTTGGCTCCGCGGACACCGACCCGGTCCGGGACGCGGAGGGGGCGGGTCGGCCAGCGTGCGCACGGCCGCCCGGCATCACGCGTCCGCCACCCGCACCACGTCGGCGAACGGCCTGCGCGGGGTGGGCCCGAACTCCCGCGCCGGGTAGCCCACGCGCAGCAATCCCTGCGGGTAGCCGGGGCGCTCGAGCCGCTCGACGAGCCCGGCCCGCGCCTCGGGTACGTGCAGCGGCTGGGTCAGCACCGAGGCGGCGCGGCGGCCACCCGCAGCGCGTCGACCAGCGCGGGGGCGACCGGTCGGTCGGCGAAGGGGCCACGGTGGCTGTGCCTGCGGGCGATGGCCCGGTAGGCGGCGAGTTCGGTGTCGGTGATCGGCGCGGGCGCCGGGGCGTCGACCTCGGCGAGGGCGCCGGGTGCGGCGGGGTCGGGGAACTGCCGCCACGGCGCGGCCCAGCCCAGCCTGCGCACCGCCAGCCGCAGGTTGGTGACCGCGGCGCCGCAGGAGATCAGCCGGTCCCGGCCGAGGGGGTCGTGCCTGGGCAGCACCACGTCCACCCGCTCGTGCACCACGGCGCGGCGACCGCTCAGGCGCAGCGTCCAGGGTTGGCTGTTGTGCACCGAGGGCGCGCGGGTGAACGCGGCCGCCAGCACCGCGGTGTCGTCCTCGCTCCAGCGCTCGGTCGGGTCCATGGTCGTCACCTCCCTGCGCGCACCGCGGCGACCCGGCACGTGCCGCCGTGCAGCACAGCGCGGGCGGAGGGGCCCGGTCCTGTGTGGACCGGGCCGGGAGCGGGTCAGTGACCGGTCGCGGTGACCGGGATCTGCTTGCCCTCGGGCGACTCGCGCAGCGGCACCCGCAACTCGAGCACCCCGTCGCGGCAGGTCGCCTTGATCGCGTCGACGTCGGCTCCGCGCGGGAGGGTGACCGAGCGGGCCGCGAGCCCGTAGTGGAACTCGCTGCGGCCGCGCTGGTGCTTGGCCTCGGAGCGCTCGGTCGCCACCGTGAGCACGTCGCCCTGGACGGTCACCTTGACGCCCTCCTCCGGGTCGACGCCGGGCACCTCGGCGCGCAGCACGTACACGCCGTCGGCGATGTGGTCCTCGACGCGCAGCAGGTGCCGGTCGTAGAACGGGAACGCCTCGAACAGGCGGGCGAGGTCGGGGACGAAGGCGGACCTCGGCAGGATGCTGGTCATCGTGGTTCCCTCCCAGGGTTGGGGTCTCGGTCCACCCCAGACTCCCCCGGGCCCGCGCTCGCGAACACCGACCGGCGACACCCGTGGAACGGGACCTTCGTCCTGGCGGTCCACCTCGACCGAGGGCGCGGTCCGCACCCGAGGCGAGCCGAACGTACCGCTGAAACGCGGGAACAGGGGGCCCGGGGTCACCGCCTCGGCCCGAGGACCTCGATGCCCCGGCTGTTCTCTTCCGCTGCCCGCGGCGGGCTGGACGCCCACGGCGGCGCACAGGCCGTCCCGGCCCCACAACCACGTGATCACGTGATGTCCCTCTTGGCTCCCGGCGTGGTTTCTTGGTGCCCGTCCTGACGGAGGTTCGCGCGGAACGCGGCCCGGCAGGTGGGTCGCCACAGGCACGCTTGGAGGATTCCATGGGCACGGTGTCCCGACGCGCGGTGATCGCGGGCGGAGTCGCGGCCGGAGGGGCGGTGGTCGGCGGCGCGGCGGTGCCCGCGCTGGGTGGGTCGGCGGTGGCGGCGCAGTCCCCCGTCGAGCCGCTGGTGACCGTGCTGCGCGAGGACCCCCGGCACCCCGGGTTGTCGCGGGGGCAGAACCAGCGGTTCGCGAGCGACCCGGAGTGCGTGTACCTGCCGACGACGACCGCGCAGGTGGTCACCGCCGTGCAGCGGGCCGTCCACGCCGGGCGCAAGGTCACCGTGCGCTCGGGTGGGCACTGCTACGAGGACTTCGTCGACGCGCCGGACACCGAGGTCATCGTGGACATGTCCGGGATGAGCGGGGTCACCTTCGACGCGGGCCGCACCGCGTTCCAGGTCGAGGCGGGCGCGCGGCTCGGCGACGTGTACTCGACGCTGTTCAAGCGCTGGGGCGTGACCCTGCCCGGCGGCTCCTGCCACACCGTCGGCGCGGGCGGGCACGTGCCCGGCGCGGGGTACGGGCAGCTGAGCCGGGCGTTCGGCGTGATCGTCGACCACCTGTACGCCGTCGAGGTGGTCGTGGTGGACAGCACCGGCACCGCCCGCGCCGTGGTCGCCACCCGCGAGGCGGGCGACCCCAACCGCGAGCTGTGGTGGGCGCACACCGGTGGCGGCGGCGGCAGTTTCGGCATCGCCACCCGGTTCTGGTTCCGCAGCCCCGGCGCCACCGGCACCGACCCGTCCGCGCTGCTGCCCGCGCCGCCCGCCGAGGTGTGGATCCACCGGGTGGAGTGGTCCTGGGAGGGGCTGACGAAGGCCAGGTTCACCCGTCTCCTGCGCAACTACGGCACCTGGCACACCCGCAACAGCGGCGCCGATTCCCCCTACACCGGGCTGTTCGCCCGCCTGGAACTCAGCACCCGGGTGAGCGCGCCGATCCACATGGTGGTGCAGGTGGACGCGACCCGCCCGGACGCGCGCGCCCTGCTGGACTCCTTCCTCGCCGAGGTCCGCGCCGGGGTCGACGTCGCGACGACGGTCACCGACGACCGCAAGCTGCCGTGGTTGCACTCCACGGGCTGGCAGGGCCTGTGGGTGTCGAGTCCGACCGACCGCTACAAGTACAAGAGCAGCTACCACCGGCGCGGCTTCACTACCAGCCAGATCGAGGCGTTCTGGGAGCAGCTCGCCGAGACCCGGTACGCGCACCTGGGCTTCGCGGTGTCCATCGCCTCCTACGGCGGTCGGGTCAACACCGTCGCGAGCGACGCCACGGCCGACCCGCACCGCGACTCGGTGCTCAAGCTCCTGTGGGGCACGACCTGGTCGGAGGCCGCTGAGGACGCCTCGCACCTGCCGTGGCACCAGACCTTCTACCGCGCCGTCTACGCCGACACCGGCGGCGTGCCCGTCACCAACGCCGACACCGACGGCTGCTTCATCAACTACGCCGACATCGACCTCGGCGACCCGAGGTGGAACACCTCGGGAGTGGCCTGGCACCAGCTGTACTTCAAGGACAGCTACCCCAGGCTGCAGCGGGCCAAGGCCAGATTCGACCCGCGTGAGGTATTCCGGCACGCCCAGTCGATCCGGCTGCCAGGCTGACCACCGCCGCCAGATGACCCCGGTGGCGGGCGCGTCGAGCACCAACCCCACCTCGGCGCCGACCCGCGCACTGGTCGACCACAGGCACTCGCGCAGCACTGGCCTCACGCTCGCCCCGCAGACTGTCACCGTCTAGGAAATCGCCTGCCGGGGTGGGTGCTCATCGAGGTCTCCGTTCGTGTGGCTGGTCGGTGGCCGAAGGCGTCAGGCCACCTCTCGTGGGCAAGAGGAGCAGGTGCGCCCGCGGGACACGGGCGCACCTGTCCTTTGTGGTCAGTAGCTGGAGACGGCGTCGTTGCCGTTGGCGCCACTCATGGAGTCGTGGTCGACGATGCCGGCGAGCTGGGTCAGGTCCGTGGAGGCGAGGACACACATCCATAGCGCAGGACTGGAGTGCGATCTCCGTCCTCTGTGGAGGAACACGAGCAACCTCAGCAGCCGATCCGGGTGTCGCCGTGGTCGGTGGCGCAGGTGTCGGTGCCGAGGCCGCCGTTGGCGGTGTCGCCGCCGACGCCGTCCTGGACGTCGATGGTGTCGTTGCCGAGGCTGCCGCTCATCGAGTCGGTGCCGTCGTGGTCGATGAGGGTGTCGTTGCCCGGGCCGCCGTAGATGGTGTCTGCGCCGTTGTCGAACAGGTGCAGGAGGAGGTCGAGGAGGGTCTCGCCGTAGGTCGAGTCGTTCCCGGTTCCCGCGTGGATGGTGTCGTTCCCGTTGCCGCCGCTCACGACGTCATCGCCCGCGCCCGCGTGGATGGTGTCGTCGCCGTTGCCGCCGTTGATCGAGTCGTCGCCGCCGAGGCCGCAGATCACGTCGGCGGCGTTGGTGCCGATCAGCGTGTCGTCGCCGGGTGTGCCGGTGATGGTGCAGCCGAGCGAGTTGGTGATGGTGGTGGACTGGTTGGCGGAGTTGTTGCCCGCCAGGGAGTCGGGCTCGGCTGCGGAGACGGTGGAAGTGGCGGTGGCCGTGCCGGTGGCCGACGGGGTCACCGTGATGGTCGCGATGGCCGAGCCGGAGGCCGAGATCGCACCCAACGCGCAGGACACCGTCAGGGAGCTGACCGTGCAGGAGCCCTGGGAGGAGGTGACCGAGTTGATCGTCACCGGACCGGTCAGGGTGGTGGAGGTGGTCACCGCGGTGGCGTTGGACGGTCCGGCGTTGGCCGCGGTGACGGTGTAGGTGTACGGATCGCCGCCCAGTGCCACGGGGTCGGCGGAGTCGGTCACCGAGACCGACAGATCGGCGTCGACGTAGGTGAACCGGTCCGCGGCCGAGGTGGCGCTGGTCCCGGTCGGCGTGGTGACGGTGACATCGACCGCCCCGGCCGCGCCCGCGGGCGCCACAGCGGTGATGGTGGTGTCGTTCACGACGGTGAACGAGGTCGCGGGGGTCGCGCCGAAGCGGACCGCGGTGGCGTTGGCGAGGTCGGCGCCGGTCACGGTGGCGGCCGTGCCGCCTGCGGTCGGGCCGCTGCCCGGGCTGACCGCGGTGACCTGCGGCTGGATCACCTGCGTGGTGACCACGCCGAACGGACCGGAACCGACCGGGATGGTCGAGGTCACCGTGTTCGTGGCGGTGTCGATGGTGGCCACGGAGGAGGCGCCGTTGTTGGTGGCGAACACGGTCGCGCCGTCGGCGGTGATGGTGACGCGGCTGGGGTTGCTGCCGACCGAGACGGTCGCGGTCAGGGTGTTGGTGGCCGTGGAGATCACCGAGACCGTGTCGGGGCCGATGTTCGCGACGTAGACGTGGCTGCCGTCGGGCGAGGCGACCACGCCCGCCGAAATGGCGCTGGCGCCGAGGGCCAGGGTGCCGGTGACCGTGTTGGTCGCGGTGTCGATCACGACCACGACGCCGCCGCGGTGCGCGACCTAGAGCCGGGTGCCGTCCGGGGTGACGGCCTGGCCCGTCGGCCGCGCCTGCCCGGTGCCGATCGTCGCGGTGACCGTGGTGGTGGCGACGTCGAGCACCGACACGGAGGAGGACAGGTTGTTGGTGACGTACGCGGTGGCGCCATCGGGGCTGATGGCCACCGTCGAGGGGGACGACCCGACCGCGGCGGTCGCGATCACCGTGTTCGTGCTCGTGTCGATCGTCGAGACCGAGTTGCCGCCGCTGTTGGCGACCACGATCCGCGTGCCGTCCGGCGTGATCGCCAGGCCCGAGGACGTGGAACTCAGCGGGATGGTCGCCACCGCGCTCGCCGTGACGGTATCGATCACCGAGACACCACCCGCGAACTGGGTGACGTACACGCGCGAGCCGTCCGGCGTGGCGACCAGTTCCAGAGGCGCGGCGCCGACGACGATGTTCGAGACCGTGGACGCGGTCACGGTGTCGTACACGGTCACCGTGTTGCCACCGCTGTTGGCTACGTAGGCGAACTGGTGGGTGACAACAGGCACCGCGGCGGCAGGCTGCGCGGTGACGGCGACCACCCCGGCCGATACCACTGACACACCCACCGCCAAAGCCACCCTCCGCCGCCACCCGGATCGACGGCGCGGTGCCTGCGAGAACGCGACATCCATGAGTTGGTATCCCTTCAACGGGTCCAAGCCCGCCCTGGGCCGCCCGCACTGAGCGGCGAGGTGGCGGGCACAATCGCGGATACGTGGCAAATCGGCACGACAAAGCAGAGGCGACATGGAGCAGCACGACCTGAGCGGGTCCCGCACCCACCTCGTTGAATAATCTCTCTCGTCACGCGCACAATGACAAGCGCTAACGTGCCAGCACTTTGCAACCTTTACCCTGCTTGAGCGCAGAGTTCCTTCGACCGCGCCGTTCATCATGGACGGGATCCACACGAGGGTCAAGGTGCACCCGGCCAGACAAAGGAGTGATCCCGCACCGACAAAAGAGTGACCACACAGCGGCACGAAGATGAGCATCTGTCGACATCGAACTCTCCGTCCGAAAGTAAGTGGCTCGCGGTACCAACTTCCCAGCGAGAACCTCACACCCGCCAAGGCCGGCGATTTCTCGGCTCGCAAACCACAATCTGCGGCGATGCGTGAACAAACCCCTTGCGACTCAAGCCGCACCATTATCGGAAATCGGCAAGATCGCGATCAAAAGGCAAACCTCATAGCTGGCGGTCGGTACACCGCGAAAAAGTTGGCGGAGTTGCCGCACGTGAATGGGTCGGTCATCCGGCGAAGGCGGACGCTGGGACCGTTCCATCCAGAGCGCCACGGCCCCAAGACCGTCCGAAGGGACTCGCCAGCGGGACTGGGACAGGACCGAACAGCGGTTCCGCAAGCCGACTTCCGGGGCGCGGAGGTAGTCACGGATCGTGGGTGGCGCGGGTCACCGCTGTGTTCTGCCCCTCATAGCGGATCGGTTGGCGAGATGCTGACCGCCGTCCACCGGCGGGAGACACCCCCTCGCTCGTCGGAGCGCGCCACCGGAGGATCCCCAGGTCCGGTTCCTTGTTGATGATGCGCCGGTGTGCGCCTCACCCGCAGGACACATTCCCTGTTGGTCGTTTTCTCGCCATCCGGCGCCATGATCAGGAGTTTACCGAGCCTGTTGGGCTGAACAGCCCCTTGTTGTCGATCTACCCAGGCTGCATAGTCCCGTGTGCGTCAACTGGGGTCGCGCTTCTGGGGAGCGCGTGGTGAATGGATGGGGTATCCGTGCTTGGAAGACTTGGCGTGCTCGCGTGCGCGCTCAGCACCGCGATGGTCGTGCTCCCGGTGGTTCCCGCCGCCGCGCAGCGACCCTCGCAACCGGCGGTAGCGGTCACTGAGGCGGCTACGGAATCGGCCGCTCGAGCGGCCGCGCGGACTTCGGGCAAGCGGGTCGAGGTTCTCGACCAGCGGTCGGAGTCGGCGCAGGTGTTCGTGAATCCGTCGGGGTCGTTGACCTTGGAACAGACCGGGAAGCCGGTGCGGACCAAGAAGAACGGGGCGTGGGTCGACATCGACACGTCCCTGCGGCTCGAGGGTGGTCGGGTCGTCGCGGGTGCCACCGCGGTCGACGTGAGCTTCTCGCCCGGTGGCACGACGCCGTTGATGGCGTTCACCCGCAACGGCAAGCGGATGGCCTTGTCGTGGCCGGGTGTGCTGCCTGCGCCGGTGCTCTCCGGTGACACGGCGACCTATCCCGAGGTGTTGAAGGGCGTGGACCTGCAGCTGCGGGCGGAGGCGGGCGGCGCGCGGTTGCTGGTCGTGGTGAAGGACCGCGCCGCGGCGGCGAACCCCGAGCTGGCGGCGCTTCGTTACCGGTACAGCACTTCCGGCCTGCGGTTGCGCCAGGAGGGCGGTTCGGGTGCGGTATCCGCTGTGGACGGTTCGGGCGCGGTCGTGTTCGCGGCGGGCACTCCGGTGATGTGGGACTCGTCCGACACCCGTCCCGCCGCACGCGGGGCCGCGATCTCCGCGGAGGGAACCCCCTCGCGCAAGGAGGCGGCGATGCCGGTGCGGCTCGACGGCGCCGAACTCGCGGTCGTCCCGGACGCGGCGGTGCTCACCGCCCCGGACACGGTGTACCCGGTGTCGATCGACCCGTGGTTCACCGCGGACACGTGGGCGTGGACGTACGTGAACAAGAAGTTCCCCACCCAGTCGTACTGGTCCTACGCGCGCGAGGTGGGGACCAACTCGGGTTACGAGTCCACCGACGGCACGACACAGCGGGCGTACTTCCGGATGGGCACGAGCGCGGTCAACGGCAAGGACATCATCAGCGCGACGTTCCGCACGAACATGTACCACAGCTGGACCTGCACGAAGACGGAGACGCAGTTGTGGGCCGGTGGTGACATCGGACCCGCGACGACGTGGAACAACCAGCCGTGGCGGCGGCTCATCACGTCGGTGACCGCGGCCAAGAAGTCCGGCGGGACGGGCGACTGCGCGCCGGGGATCGTGGAGTTCGACGCGAAGTCGGCCGTGGTGGAGGCCGCGGCGAACAACTACCCGAACACCGTGTTGTCGTTGCAGGCCCCCGTGGCCGTGGAAGACGCGCTGAACACGCAGTCGTGGAAGAAGTTCAGCTCGGACCCGAAGCTGGTGATCGAGTACAACTCGCCGCCCGACACCCCGGCCAACCTCTACGGCGACATCAACCTGCCGTGTGCCTCGGGCGTCGACCGACCGGTGACGAACACCTCGCCGACGCTGTTCGCCACGGGGACCGATCCGGACAGCGCGAACGTGCAGCTGCAGTACGAGTGGGTCAAGCTCGACGGCACCGCGGTGGGTGGCTACGTGACGCCGTTCCTGGCCTCCGGGACCAGGTTCTCCGCGGTGGTACCGACCTCGGGGCTGGTGAACGGGACTGTCTACAAGTGGCGGGTCCGTGGTGCCGACGGCCGGGTGTTCGGTCCGTGGAGCGGGTTCTGCGAGTTCGGGTACGACACCTCGAAGCCCACCGCTGTCCCGGGCGTGAGTTCCTCGTCGTTCCCGGAGAACGACCTGGGTATCTCGGCGGGGCTGCGGGGCGAGTTCACCTTCACCTCAGCGGATCCGGACGTGTGGGGCTACCGGTACGGGTTGACGGAGAACACGACGTACTTCGTGGCCGCGGGTGCGGGTACCGGGCGTCCGGCCACGGTGCCGGTGGTGGCGCCGTCGAGCACCTTGCTGACGATGTACGTCTACAGCGTCGACAAGGCGGGCAACAGGTCCGACACCTACCGGGCGTACCCGTTCTACCCCGATGAGCCGATGCCGACCCCGCACGTCAAGCACGACGTCAACGGGGACGGCCTGGCCGACGTGGCCGCCATGCGCCAGCTCGACAGCGACGAGTCCGACTTCCTGACCTTCGCCTCCTCCGGCGCGGGCCTCTACCCCGTGACGCAGAGCTGGTACAGCGGCCCGAACACGGCGTTCCTGCCCGACCGCACCAGGGTCCTGGAAGGCGACGCGAACGGCGACGGCCGCAGCGACCTGCTGGTGTTGCGAGACGACGGCGGCTACCGGGTGACGCTGTGGGTGTTCTACGGCAACGGCCTCGGGTACTCCTCGCCGTCCGGTCCGGCCTGGGACAGCGGTCCCGGCCAGTGGGACCTCAACCGGGTCAAGGCCACGATCGGCGACGTCAACGGCGACGGCAAGGACGACGTCATCGCGGTCTACAACTACTTCAACTCCACCTACTCGATCTGGACGTTCCTCAGCACCGCGACCGGTGCGCAGGCGCCCACGATCTGGTGGAACAACCCCGCGGGCTACGCGGACTGGGCTTACCTGAACGTCTTCTCCGGCGACTTCAACGGCGACGGCAAGGACGACGTCGGCTACACCTACGACTACGGCAGCGCGCGGACCAAGCTCTGGTTCCACTACTCGACCGGTACCGCGCTCGGCGGCGGCACCCTCGTCTGGGACAGCGGCGTCAACGGCTGGGACATGGGGCGGGCCAAGTACCTCGTGACCGACGCCAACGGCGACGGCAAGGAGGACCTGGTGGCGTTCTACAACTACTACAACGCCACGTACAGCGTCTTCACCTTCAAGTCGACCGCCACCGGAACGCTGGCGCCCACCATCTGGTGGAACAACCCGCCTGGTAACGCCGAATGGGCGTGGATGCAGCCCTTCGCGGGTGACTTCGACGGCGATGGTGACGGCGACATCGGCTTCGCCTACCAGTACGCGAACCGGCGCACCGCGCTGTGGTTGCACTACTCCTCCGGGTCTGCTTTCGGCGCGCCCCTGGAGAAGTGGAACAGCGGCGACAACGGACTCGACGCCACCCGCGCCCGGTTCTTCTGACCCACCGCTCTTTCCTTCCACACAGCCAACTCCGGCACTCGGGGAGATCAGTCATGCCCGCAGCCCAGCGGAAGACCTCGTTACGCCTGACGACGATGGTGGCGATCGCCGCCCTGGTGACAGGGGTGTTGCCCGCGTCGGTCGCCACCGCCGCGCCGGAGCGCGACCGCGAGGTCGCCCTCCCAGCCCCGCAGCGGGAGAAGTCGGTGCCGGTGCGTCCCGCCGACGCCTCGCGCAAGACCGACTCCGCACCCAAGCGCGCCTTGGTCGCCGCCCCGTCGGTGGCGTGGCCCACCGGGGTCGACGCCGAGGTGGACCTCGGCGCGGCGACTGGACTGGTCAAGGCGGCGCAGTCGCCGCTTTCGGTGAGCAGGCCGGGGGCGGCCACGGCGGGCCTGGCCGCGCCGGGCAAGGTCCGGGTGCGCACCGTGGAGACCAGGTCGCCAGGGACGCTCGCGTTCCGAGTGGATGGTGGACAGGCCAAGCCGGGCGTGCGGGTTTCAGTCGACTACGGCCAGTTCCGCTCGGCGTTCGGTGGTGACTGGGCATCGCGACTGCGGTTGGCCCGACTGCCGGAGTGCGCCCTGTCCACACCGGACAAACCGGAGTGCGCGCCGACTGAGGTGGCGTCGAAGAACGACGCCAAGGCGGGGACGGTGGCCGCGGACGGTGTCGCCGATGGCCGCATGTACGCGTTGCTGGCCGGGCCCTCCGGCGGTGGTGGCGACTTCGGTGCCAGCGCGCTGGCACCGTCGTCCACCTGGAAGGCTGGCGGGTCATCGGGCGAGTTCACCTGGTCTTACCCGATGCGTGTCCCGCCGACGCTGGGCGGCGCCGCGCCGGACCTCGCGTTGGCGTACTCCTCGGGCAGTGTGGACGGACGCACGTCGTCGACCAACAACCAGCCGTCCTGGGTCGGTGAGGGCTTCGACCTCCCCGTCGGTGGGCACGTGGAACGCCGCTACAAAGCTTGTTCCGACGACCTCGGCGGCAACAACGGCCAGACCAAGACCGGTGACCTGTGCTGGGGTGCCGAGAACGCGTTCGTCACGTTGGGCGGCAAGGCCAGCGAGCTGATCCGCAACGACGCCGACGGCGTGTGGAAGCTCAAGAACGACGACGGTTCGCGCGTGGAGAAGACAACCACCGCGGGCAACGGCGACAACAACGGCGAGTCGTGGCGCATCACCACCGTCGACGGGACGCAGTACCACTTCGGCACCCGCGCGACGTCGAACTCGGTGTGGACCGTCCCGGTCTTCGGCAACAACCCCGGTGAGGACTGCTACGCCGCCGGGTCGTTCGCGACCTCGTGGTGCCAGCAGGCCTACCGCTGGAACCTCGACTACACCGTCGACCCCAACGGCAACACCACGGTCTACACCTACCAGACCGAGTCCAACCTGTACGGTCGCAACCTCGCCTCGGCGGGCGCGACCTACCACCGCGGCGGTTGGCTCGACCGCATCGACTACGGCACCAACACCGCCGTCACCACAGCGCAGGCCCCGATGCGCGTGCAGTTCACCGCCGCCGACCGCTGCGTGACCGCGGGCGCCACCTGCACCTCGGCGACGCCGTCGAACTGGCCGGACGTGCCGTGGGACCAGAACTGCGCGAGCGGCACCTGCGCGGGCAAGGTCTCGCCGACCTTCTGGACCCAGAAGCGGCTCAGCAAGATCACCACCCAGGTGTGGGGCGGCGCGGCCTACCGCGACGTCGACTCCTGGACCCTCGACCACCGCTACCTCGACCCCGGCGACACCACCAGCTCCGCGCTGTGGCTGGAGTCCATCAAGCACACCGGCCTGGTCGGCGGCACCGCGACCGTGCCGGAGGTCAACTTCAACGAGATCCCGCTCAGCAACCGCGTCGACGGCATCGACACGCTGCCGCCGCTGGTGCGCTACCGGATCTCCTCCATCGCCAACGAGACCGGCGGCCAGGTCGCGGTGCAGTACTCCGCCACCGAGTGCAGCCGCAACGGCGTGATGCCCGCCTCGCCGGACTCCAACACCAAGCGCTGCTTCCCGGTCTACTGGACCCCGGACGGCCAGCCGCAACTGCTGGACTGGTTCCACAAGTACGTGGTCACCAGCGTCACCGAGTCCGACAACACCTCCGGCGGTCGCCCGGTCCTCACCACCTACGACTACCCCGGCACCCCCGCCTGGCACTACGACGACGAGGACGGCCTCGTCCCCGCCTCCCGCAAGACGTGGTCCCAGTGGCGCGGCTACGGCCAGGTCGGCGCGATCGTGGGCGACTCCACAGTCACCAAGACCCGCTCGGTCACCACCTACCTGCGCGGCATGGACGACGACAAACTCGCCAACGGCACCCGCCGCGACATCTGGGTCGCCGACGGCAGTGGCGGCACCATCGAGGACAAGGACCTGCTCGCGGGTTCGGTCCGCGAGACGGTGACCTACAAGTCGGCCACGGACAACACGGTCGTATCGGCCACCGTGGTCGACCCCTGGATCTCCCCGGCCAAGGCCACGAGCGTCCGCCCCTGGGGCACCACCACGGCAAACCTTGTCGCGAACACCAGCGTCCGCACCAGAACCGCCCTCGCCGCGGGCGGGTGGCGCAATACCCGCGTCGACACCACCGTCGACGCCGCCACCGGTCAGCCGTTGACGGTGTCCGACCTCGGTGACACCGCGACCACGACCGATGACCTGTGCACGAAGACGACGTACGCGGCCAACACCACCGCGGGGCTGCTCGCGTACCCGAGCCGCGAGGAGGTCCTAGGCGTCGCTTGCACCGCGACCGCCGCCTACCCCGCGGATCTGGTTTCCGACAAGCGCACCTACTACGACGGCGCGACGGCGCACGGCACGCCCCCGACCAAGGGCAACATCACCAAGACGGAGATCGCGAAGTCCTGGGGTGGGTCCGCGCCCGCCTACGTCGTCAGCGACCGCGCGACCCACGACCAGTACGGTCGTGCGGTCGAGTCCTGGGACGCCGCGGGCGAGCGCAGCACCATGGCGTTCACCCCGGCCACGGGCGGACCGGTGACCCAGACGGTGGTCACCAACCCGCTCGGCCACGCCATCACGACCGGTGTCGAACCGGCCTGGGGCACGCCAGTGTCGATCAACGACGCCAACTCGCGGCGGACCGACGTGCGGTACGACGCCCTCGGCAGGCTGTCCAAGGTGTGGTTGCCGGGCAGGCCCACCACCTCGAGTGCCAGCACCGAGTACGAGTACGTCCTGCAGACCGGGGCGGCCAACTACGTCACCACCAAGTCCCTCCGGCCCGACGGCACCAGCTACACCTACTCCTACGCCTTCTACGACGGCCTCCTGCGGCCGCGCCAGTCCCAGGCCCCGTCGCCCGGCATCGCTGGTGGTCGAGTCATCAGCGAGGTCTACTACGACGCCAGGGGATCGGCGTTCAAGACCAACGGGCCGTTCTTCAACAGCGGCCCCGCCGACATCACGCTGGCCACGCCGGTCAACGACAACGACGTCCCCAACCAGACGGTGACCGAGTTCGACGGGGTCGGCCGCAAGACGGCCGAGATCCTGCGGGAGATGGGCACCGAGAAGTGGCGGACCACCACGACCTACGGCGGTGACCGCGTCCACGTCGACCCGCCGGTGGGCGCCACCCCGACCACGACGATCACCGACGCCAGGGGCAAGACGACGGAGCTGCGGCACTACCTCGGCGCAGGCCCGACCGGGACCTACCAGAGCACGAGCTACACCTACACGCACGCCTCGGAACTGGCCACGGTCACCGATCCGGCGGGCAACCTGTGGCGCAACACCTACGACCTGCGGGGCCTCAGGACCAAGGAGGAAGACCCCGCGAAGGGGACGACCAACTACGCCTTCGACGACGCCGCTCGGCTGAGCACCTCGACGGACGCGCGCAACGTCACCCTGGCCTACGAGTACGACAAGCTCTCGAGGAAGACGGGCGTCTACGAAGGCTCGTTGACCGGTACCAAGCGGGCGGCGTGGACGTACGACACCGCGGTCAACGGCATCGGCATGGCCGCGTCGAGCACGCGCTACGACAACCAGAACGCCTACACGACCACGGTCAACGGCTACGACGCGGGTGGCCGGTCAACCGGTACCACCATCACCATCCCCGCCGCGGAAGGCGCCCTCGCGGGCTCCTACTCGACCACGGCCGCCTACCGCCCCAACGGGAGCCTCGAGAGCCTCGCCCACCCCGCGGCCGGAGGACTTCCGAGCGAGACCGTGGCGATCGGGTACAACGCCCTGGGGCTCCCCGACACGCTCACCGGCGCGAGCAGCTACGTCAAGCAGACCACCTACACCGACGTCGGGGAACTCGGCCAGCTGATCACCTCGACGGCGGCGACCGGCAAGAAGGTCACCCAGACCTTCTACTACGAGCGCGGCACGCGGCGGTTGTCGCAGCTGCGGCTCGACCGCCAGGCCACCGGGCTGAACCAGGGGAACCTCTACTTCTCCTACGACGAGGCGGGCAACGTCACGCGGATCGCCGACCTGCCGATCGGGCTCCCGTCGGACATCCAGTGCTTCCGGCAGGACAGCCAGCAGCGGGTCACCGAGGCCTGGACCCCCGCGGCGGACAACTGCGCGACGAACCCGACCGTGGCCGCGCTCGGTGGTCCGGCCCCGTACTGGCAGTCGTACAGCTACGACGCGATCGGCAAGCGGACCGGCGAGACGCAGCACGCCTCCGGTGGTGACACGACCAGGACCTACACCTACCCGGCCGCGGGCCAGCCGAGGACGACCAGCCTCAGCCAGGTCAGCACGGCCAAAACCGGCCAGCCGACCACGACCGACACCTTCACCTACAACAACACCGGTGACACCCTCACGAGGAACGTGGCGGGCCAGCCGGGCCACACGCTGACCTGGGACGCCGAGGGCTCGCTCGCGTCGGACACCGCCGGTGGGCAGACCACGACGTTCCTCTACACCGCCGAGGGCGAGCGGCTGCTCCGGCGAGACCCCACCCACACGACGCTGTACCTGGGCGACACCGAGCTGCGGTGCAACCGGGCCGCGGGCACGGTCACGGGAACCCGCTACTACACCTTCGCCGACCGCGTCATCGGCGCCAGGACCGCCGCCGGTGTCACGTGGTTCTCCGCCGACCACCACGGCACGAGCCACTTCGCGGTCGACGCCGTCACCCTGGACGTCCAGCGCAAGCGGTACCTCCCGTTCGGCGGCAGCCGCGGGACCGCGCCGACCGCGTGGCCGGGCGAGCGCTCGTTCGTCAACGGCACGACAGACGCCAGCACGGGCCTGGTCCACCTCGGCGCGCGCGAGTACGACGCGGCGACCGGCCGCTTCATCTCGGTCGACCCGGTCCTGGACGTCACCGACCCGCAGCAGATGAACGGGTACGCCTACGCCAACGGCAACCCCGTCACCCTGAGCGACCCGGGCGGCGAGTTCTCCGACTGCGGGTGCGCGTCCGACCGCTACGGCTACGACAACGTGCTCTACCAGGCCGATGGCACCCGCCCGATCAGCGCCGGGGCAGCGGCGGCGTTGAAACCCGCGCAGCGGGGTCGTTGGCAGGCGGCGGTCGACCGGTGGACCCAGCGGTCCCTGATCCCGAAGCCCAAGCCGCGCCCGTGGGCGAAGGACATGGAGCGGGTCAAGGCCGACGTGGCCAAGCGGGTGGCCGACGGCAAGACCTACGACGAACTCCTGGACTACGACAACGGCGCGCCGTCGCACATCCAGGAGGCCATGCGGGAGGAACTGCACGCGGAGCTCTGCAAGTCCTACCAGGCGAATTGCGTCGACATCGGAGTCGAGATCGCCTCGACCACGGTCTTCGTCGCGGCGCCGATCGGCGTGTCCGAGAAGAAGTTCGAGTCCGCTGACATCGTTCGCTCGGCGACCGAGAAGGTCCTCACCGAGAACACCATGGAGTCCCTGATCGACGAGAACCTGTCGCCCAAAGAGGCCCAGGCCTTGCGGTCGAAGCCGTGGTTGACCCGGGCGTTCGCAGGAACCGCGGTGCACAGAGCAACCAGCAAGATGCTGGACAGAATGTTCCCCAATCGGTTCACCTACAGCGCATCTCGTGGTCCTGACTTCTTCGACAAGCAGACCAACTCCCATGTCGAGCTGACCACTCGTGGACAGGTCACCGCTCACTACAATCGAGGCGGCGCATACAAGGACACGGCTTACGTCGCGTACAATCTGGGTGCGATGGCCTCGCAGCGATGAACAGGAGTCGGATCGTGTCGTCAGCGAAGAGTCTGAGTCTGAGCGGGTCCCATGTGGAGGAGTCCTTCGCGGGTCTCGATCTGGACTACTTCAACGGGCTGGCGGCGCGGTTCGACCGATGTTCGTTCGACAAGATCAGAATTCGCCAGGCCTGCTTCGGGGCGGGCGTCGATGACACCGAGTACGTGGACTGCACGTTCGACGGGGCGCACATCGGCGCGCTCTCTCCCGGAGTGGCCCGGTTCGAGCGGTGCACTTTCCGTGATAGCCGCCTGGTCAAGTGGCTATGCGATACGGTCGAGTTCATCGACTGCGTGTTCACCGGGCGGATCAGCGAGACCAATTTCGCCGGAGCCATATCACCGATGAACGCTCGGCTTGTCGGCCGTACGGTCAATCGTTTCGAGGGCAACGACTTCAGCGACGCCACCTTGGTGTGGGTCGGCTTCCGCGGCGGCATCGACCTACTCGACCAGAAGTTGCCCACTTCCGGCGCCTTCTTGGTGGAGGACGGCGATGTTGTCGTCCCGAGAATGATCGCTCTCGCCGAGGCGTGGCCGGAGTCCCGTGCCAAGGTCCAGGTTGTGTCGTTCCTGGAATCACTGTTGTTCAAACTGCGCAACGGGCAGCGGCACGTCCTGTTCACCGCCGCCACCTGGGCAGGGAAGACCTACGCCGGGCTGGACATCTACGACAGGATCGTGGAACTCGCCCACCTCGCGAGCACCTGAACCACCGGCGGCAACACCGTCCTGGGACCAAGAACAACAGGACGCACACTGCGCTGCGGGTTGCGAAATGTGGAGGCGGTGCGCCCCGGCGAGTGGGCACTACGAGCACCCACCGGCGACCTCAACGTCATCCCTGCCACTCGGTCCGCGCCGTGGTGATGGTTCTCCGCTGTCGGGCACACCAGTACCAGGGCGATGACGCGGCGGCAAGTGACTCGCCCGGCCAGGGCGGCGTTGGCCGGGGCGAATCAGCGGGTCGACAACACCAGGGTGAACCGCGTCGGGTCGGTCCGCATCAACCGCAGCCGTCCGCCCTCGGCTTCCGCGAGCCTGCGGGCCAGCGCCAACCCGACCCCGTGCCCACCGCTGTCGTGCGCGCGCCTGCGGAAGCGGACCCATTTGGCGCAACACACCCACCCCCACTAGCCGATCAGCCTGCCCTGTCACAGGATGCCCTCAGCCAAACGATTTGACCCGCACGAGCGCCCACGCGGCTGATCAAGCCAGCCGGTCGGGCACGCCGACACTGAGACAACACCCTCAGCGGCGCCGCAGCTACGTGGATCGTCGGAGCGCAACAAGCCACCACCGCCCGTAGAGAACCATGAGTGAAATCGCGAAGTGAGTGCCGCTTAACGGCGGCATCCGGGTTCTCGGCGTTGCCGTCGAACTGGAGAAGCCGGGGCATACGGGTGTCAAGCCACTTGGGCGCAGGAGTCCAAGCTTCACCAGAGGTGTTGGCCTTCGCGTACTCGCGGAAGGCAGCGACATTGTTCACCATTCGCGCGCCCGCAGGTTGCAGGCCGAACTCCCGTACTAATGACTTGAGATCCGTAGTCTTATACTGTGGCAGATCGATCAGCCGAGTGTCGGCGGGGACTGAGGTCCAGGACTGCAGCACTGTGCCTTCACTGCCAGCGACCCGCCTGATGCGGGTTTCGGCGGGGAGATCATACTCGGTCTGCTCCCACTCGTCGAGGTCGAACGCGGTCTTGCCGCCGTCGTTGTGTCCTGCGACGATGGTCGGAGAACTGATGGGAACGTCCTTGACCTGGACAAGCGAACGGAAGCCGTTCACAGAGAAGCTTTCAGGTGCACGAGTGCGGAGGTCTCCGTTCATGCATGACGCTCCCGACAGCATCACGGTTGATAAGGTTGGCATCGGACTCCCGTACAGGACCGCCGATTGAACGATTCCAGGGAGACCGCGCGGGTTCGTCCCGAAGACACGCCGTGATCAACAGCCGTTCTCCGGCCCCTGTCCAACGCAACCAGCTACGTCGGCACGGAGAGGTCGCCGATGGCGGCGATGACCGCCTAAGTGACCGTGAGCGAGTCTCTGGTGGCGAGTGGGACGAGGATCAGGAACCTGCTGGTGCGCTCGACCAGAGTTGCCATGGCAGTTGTACCAAGGCTGGAAATCGTACGCGCCAGTGGTCTGGCTTTCGATTCGTACTGGATTGATCTGGGAGAGTCGCAACCATTCTCACCCTGCGGGCGGAATGTGGTCGATCCTACGCTCGCCTCCGGAGGCGAGCCTTTCGGCGTCCTGGCGTACTGCGGAGGAGAACCGTTCTTTTCTCGCGACCCAGGCCGCGAGTGCGCGGCCGGGTTCGGGCAGCCGTGCCACCAGTTCGCGTGCCGCCCCGAGCGCCAATGGACCATCTGCGGCCTCCGCGATGGCAGCATAGAGCGCACAGATCTCTCCCTGCCCTAACGCTTCTGCCACGTACGCCGCCGCCCGCAGTCGGCACGCGGCTGATCGAGTGGGCGAGACCGATAGGTCGGCGACCCGATGAGTGGCCTGCTCTGGGTCGCTGTCCCGCAGTGCCAGGACGACCTCCAGGTACCGGTCGTCGTCGAGCACACAGCTGTCGAGGACGTCGCCAAGTACCCGGGCGCCCGCCGCGCGGTCGAACTCCGCCACCGCGTGCCCCACCCGCGTCTTGAGATCCGCCGCGAGGCCCCGACGCAGCCCTATCCGGGTCAGCAGCGCGGTCCGGCGGGCCGCGGGCTCGACCCGGAGAGCGAGGTCGAGCCGGACCTCATCGGGCACGGTGTGGTCTCGGATCATCAGATCGCGCGCGTACCCGGCACGTTCGGCGTCGAGTCGATCGAGCAAGGCCAACGCGCGCAGCCTCAGGTCGATCGGTGGCTCCCGATATCTGGGGTTCACCTGGGCGTAGGCGAGTTCGACTGCCCACCTGGGGTCGACCCCGCGTAGACGTTCCGCGACGGTCAGATGGATCCGAGGGTCGTTCTCGTGCCGGGTCAGGAATGCCCGCAGCGCCTGCCGGGCGTTCTGAGCGCCTGACCAGGTCGCGTATGCCAGGCGCACCAGCTCCTCTGGTGCATTCGCCAACTCGGCCGCCCGCACCCGGTGTACGCCCATCGCCGGGTCGCGCGCGAGTTGCCGCAGGAGACGGGGGCCGCAGGAGGTGTGTTTGTCGAGCAGGTCCGCGCTCTGCAGTCGTCTGGTAGGCAGCGTCGCTTGGTCGGCGGCCAGGGTGAGCATCAGCTCGACACCGCCCGCCGGGTCCTGGGCGTGCACCTCGGTCACCGCCGCCCACCACCGCGCACTGTCCCCGCGCTCCGTTCGTCGGGCGATGGTCCGGATCTCCGCCGCCGCTCCCGCAGGATCGATCATCCACAACTGGCGGATGGTGACCCGCCAGTCCTCGTTGCCCTCCGCAAGCCTGATCCGCGCCAGCAGGTGTTCGACGCAGGCGCGATGCACGTCGTCGGGCAAGTCCATGCCGCGCCGCACCAGTTCCACGAGGAACTCTACGTTCGCCGGGCCGTTGCGCCGCCACATCCGCCGCAGCGCGGGGTCGACCCGCGCACCGGAGCGTGCCCAGCGCGCGGTGAGGAACATACGCACTTCCAGGTGTGGCCACGGCAGCTCGGACCTCGGCGCCAACCACCGGCGGCTCGCGGGACTGGACCAGGTCGGACCAGCCGGGTAGCGCGCGGCGAGGTGGTCGGCAGCGAGGTACTCCTCGATGGTGTAGTGCAGGAACTGGAATCCGCCCCGCCGCTCGGTGACCAACCCGCACGAGCGCAGCACCTCGGCCAGGATGGCGCGTCGCTCCGGCTCCGCCACCGCGTCCGGCCAGGTGATCCCCTGCCACTGTTCGGCCAGTTCCAGCACCGGCGCGGAGCGCACGCGATCGTCGAGTCCCTGCCGTTGGTAGGCGATCTCCCGCAACAGGGGCAGAACCTGGTCGCACAGCCGCGCGACCACGTCGTCCACCCCGCTGCCCCGGCCCAGACCACGCGTGATCTTATGGCGGTGCTCGGGGTGCGCGAGCTTTCCGGTGGCCCAGTCGATGAAGCGCCCGAACAGCTCGTCCTGCCCGCGCGGCAGCCGGGCTTGCGGATCGTGGTCGAGCAGGATGCACAGCATGGTGGCGAACAGCGGGATTCGGCCGAGTTCGTGAGTCCGGTGGTCGTCGAGGCCGCGGACCAGCCGGTCGGCCATCGCCGCCGGATCGGGCCTGCCCAGTGCCTCGAACCAGGCTACGGCCAGGCTCACCAGGTTCTTCGTACTGAACGGTTCAATGGTGTAGGTCGGGCACCGGCTACCCACTGGACTGGTCAGCGCCTGTGCGAGGTCGATACCGAGCGGCCTGCTGGTGACCAGGAATCGGTAACGCGAGTCCAATCGGTGGTCGGCGATCGCCCTCAGCGCCCGGCTGCGGCCGGGGTCGAAAACCTCGTCCATCCCATCCACCAGCACCAGCCACGGCACGCCAGGGATCGGCTCGTCCCGGAAAAGCCGCACAAGCTCGGCATGGTCGAGACCGACGCTGATCTCGTTGGCGACCCCGTGCGCCAGCGCGTCGGGCAGGCCGTGCCCGCGGGCGAACGCCGCCGCTGACACCGGCACCGGGACGAACTCGCCCGCTCCCCCGTCGAGCCACCGCCGCGCCTGGTCGGCCGCCAAGTGCCGCACGAGGCTGGATTTCCCGGTTCCCGGTGCGCCCTCCACCTGCGCGCCGCCAGGGTGATGCCGCAGGATGTCCTCGGCGGGCATACCGCGCACCACGGTGTGCAGGCGCGGGTCCCGGTTCGGCGACGGCTCCCACGTGGTGGCCGTGGTCTCGCGCCCGCTCACGTACACAGTCGACAAGGAGGGCGCATTGTCGACGAGGTGGCTGTAGGGGTGCCGGTGGCCCGCGCGCAGCACGGAGGTCAGATACCGGCGCACGGCGTCGCCGGGGTACCGGTGCGCGCCCGCACGCAGGCGGGCGTCATCGAGCAAGCTGAGCCACGCCGGGTTGACATCGGGGAGCAGGAGCGCGGGGAACCGGCGCACGACCTGGGTCACCGGGACAAGGTGCGGGCCCCGATCGAGCAGGCCGCAGATTACCCCGGTGCGCTGGTCGAGCACCGGGGCGCCGATCGCCGAGTCCGGGACGTGCCCGCGTAGTCGAACACCGTCCGCCCCCTCCGCGCCGCGGTCCAGCGTCAGCAGTTCGGCGCCGTCCGGTGTCGGTGCCCAAGCCTCCAGCAGGTCGCCCGAAGCGGGCGATGCCCCGATCTCGCCGTGGAACCCATCCCCGGCTGACAAGTGCAGCAGGGCCCAGCCCGCGACTTCGAGGTGAACTGTAGCGACCACGTGCGACCCACCGACTCCACGCACCGACACCTCGGTGCCGGGTGCCCTCGAGCGCGCGGGGGCTAGCACGGTGCCCGGTGCGACGAGGAACCCAGCCGTCTGCCCTACGGTGACCGTGACCCGCCGCAGCGCGTCACGCAGGCGCAAACCCGCCTCGTCCGAAGCGCCTGGTCGACCCGCGTACAGGTGGACATGATCCACGCGCCCTGCCATGACGGGGTTGCCGATGACGGTGCCGGAGATCTCGTTGACCGCGGCTGAGTCAGCCATGACGGTGCACGATAACCGGTCGCGGCCCGCTCGCCTACGCCAGGATCATCGAAGTGGGGTTCGAGACCGTGCGCCTTAGCAATCACGGACGTAGGTTCGGCACGCACAGATTCACGCGTCGGGTGGCACGAACACAGTCTGCGTTCGCGCCACCCGCTGCGTCAGGGTGTTGCGCCGCGGTCGCCTCGGGCATTCGTCCAGGCGGCGAGAACAAGAGCGGCACCGAGGGCTCCGACCGCTCCACCGACACCGGGAAACACGTCGCGGAGGAACACGATCGCGAGTACGGCCAGGCTGACATAGATCACGGCCGCGATGGCCCAGAACCGTGCCTTGCAGCGACCGGGGTGGCTGTCGTTCATCAGAAGAAGTCCTTGATTCCCTTCACGAATCGTCCTGCTGCTCCGATCGCGCCCAACGCCATCGCGCTGTGCGCGTCATCTCGAACTTCCTGGCTGCCGGCGCCCGCTCTGACCGAGACCGCAAGTGCTACCAGTTCAACTGCCCAAGTAGGCGGTCAAGATGTCGGGGCGACGGCTTGTGCTCTTGCGCCTTCGCCGCAGGGTTACGGTACTAGCGTTAGAGTCCTCGCAACTCCGAAAGCGCTCCCCAGCCAGCCGCTCGACGCCCGCGACTCCGCGCCGACCCGACCCCGCCTCTGCCGCATGTCCGACGCCGCAGAACTGGTCGGTTCCGGGCGATGAAGCTTCACCGTGAGCGGATGAAGTCAGTTCGCCACAACACCCCATAGGGTGTAGATCAACAAGGTTCTGTAACAGTGTTTTGATCACACCGGAGACCGCCCGCTCCAGGATTCCCCCAGGATGGGGTTGTCGATCTTCGTTGAGACCACAGTGGACAGTGTCGGGTGATCGTCACGGGAATGCAAAAACGCCCGTTGACCTGGTCAAGTATCCAGATCAACGGGCGTTGTCGCGACCGTCGGGCTGACAGGATTCGAACCTGCGACCCCTTGACCCCCAGCTCATCAGAGTTGATATCTGTGCACGTCAGGCGCGTTGCCTGTCGTGTTAGGACACTGCTTGCGAGCTGCTTGTGCATGGTCGCGTGTGACGTGTGGTCCCAAGCGTGTCCCAGAGGGCGGTTTGGTTCTGCTCGGGTCGCGACGGGTGTTACGCACCTGGTGGTTCCTGTGGGTGAGTCGAGGGTGTGGGTGGAGTTGGTGGGGGTTGGTTGTCCCCGCTTTCTC
The DNA here is from genome assembly GCF_024171945.1 of Actinokineospora globicatena. Taxonomy (GTDB): domain Bacteria; phylum Actinomycetota; class Actinomycetes; order Mycobacteriales; family Pseudonocardiaceae; genus Actinokineospora; species Actinokineospora globicatena. Next base: position 460,697 of record NZ_JAMTCR010000006.1, on the reverse strand, counting down.
GCACTGGCCGCTCTAGCGCTGGGAGGGTGGTGTCAAGGGTGGAGCTTGCTCCATCGCGTAGCGACGCCGTAGGCGCCCTTGATGGCTCCCTCCCGGCGTTAGATGATTGCGGCGAGAGGAAGCCCCGGTCCGGGCGGGTTTGGGTGTGGCGGGGGTATCGCGTACGGGCTGGTGGGCGATCATGGGTACATGAGCCAGGACACCCCGGAGCGGCCGGTGCACGGCAACACGGTGGCCAACAACGCCGGCAAGCTCGTGCAGGCTCGCGACATCCACGGCGGTGTCCACCTGCATGGCCCAGCGGCGGCTGAGGTGCGGTTTCCGTGCCGGTTCGGGCAGGTGCCGCCTCGGGCGGCGGGGTTCCAACAGCGGGATCAGGCGGGCCTGTTGCCGGCTGCTGGTGAGTGTGTGGTGGTGACCGGCCCGGGTGGTGCGGGTAAGACACAGCTCGCGGCGGACTTCGTCGAGCGGGTGTGGGCCGGTGGCGAGGCCGAGGTGGTGGCGTGGGTGCCTGCGGCCTCGCGCGATGAGGTGGTCTCGGCCTACACCGCATTGGCGGGAAGGTTGAGCGGGGTCGATCGTGACCCGCCGGACGCGGTGCGCTGGGTGCTGGGGTGGCTGGCCGAGACCCCGGTGTCGTGGCTGCTGGTCCTCGATGATGTGTGGGACCCCCAGGACGTCCACGGCCTGTGGCCTGCGCCGTCGACCAATGGGCGGGTGGTGGTGACCACACGCAGACAGGACGCGGCCCTGAAAGGCCACGGGCGGCGCACGGTCGCGGTGGGGATGTTCACCCCGGAGCAGTCGCGGGCGTGCCTGACCGGGGTGCTGGCGGACCGCCCGCACTTGCTCGACGGCGTGGACGAGGTGGTTCAGGAGTTGGGGCATCTGCCGCTGGCGGTGGGGCAGGCCGGGGCCTACATGGCCGACCGGAACCTGACCTGTGGTGAGTATCTGCGGCGGTGGCGTGACCGGGACCGGCGGCTGTCGTCGCTGTTCCCGCCGGAGCGGGAGTTGCCCGAGGGCCGTGACCGGACGGTGGCAGTGACCTGGTCACTGTCGATCGAACTTGCCGACACCCTGGACCCGGTGGGGGTGGCGGGGCCGTTGATGCACATCGCCTCGGTCCTGGACCCCAACGGCATTCCACTACCGGTCCTGACCGCACCCCCGGTCCTGGAACACCTGTCCTCAACACGGGGCACCCTCGTGTCCGAGGACGACGCGCGGGATGCTCTTGGGCGGCTGGAACGGCTCAGCCTGATCACCCTCGACACCCCCACCGGTACCGGTCCGGGCTCGATCCGTGTCCACTCGTTGGCCCAACGCGCCACCCGCGAGGCCACTCCCAGCGGCCAGTTCACCGACCATGCCCGGGTCGCCGCGGACGCGCTGTGGGAGGTGTGGCCGGAAATCGAGATAGACACCGGCCTCGCGATGGCCTTACGCGCCAACACCACTACCCTGACCGCGATCGCGGGCCCGCTGTTGTTCTCCCCGGACGCGCACGCAGTTGTGTTCCGTGTGGGGCAAAGTCTGGGTGAGGCGGGTCAGGTCACCGCCGCGCTCGGCCACTTCACCACCCTGTACGCCACTACCCTCACCCACCTCGGACCCGATCACCCCGACACCCTGCTCACACGCCACAACATCGCCTCCTGGCGAGGTGATTCCGGGGATGTGCTGGGGGCGCTGGCCGAGTTCGAGGCCCTGCTCCCCGACCGCACCCGGGTTCTGGGTGCCGATCACCCCAGCACCCTGCTCACCCGCCACAACATCGCCTCCTGGCGGGGACGAACCGGGATTGTGCTGGAGGCATTGGGCGAGTGCGAAGTCCTGCTCACCGACCAGACTCGGGTTCTGGGTGCTGATCACCCTTACACCCTTGCCACCCGCCACAACATCGCCTCTTGGCGGGGTGAGTCGGGGGATGCGCTGGGGGCGTTGGGTGAGTTTGATGCCCTGCTCGCCGATCAGACCCGGGTTCTGGGTGCTGATCACCCCAGCACCCTCCTCACCCGCCACAACGTCGCGTCTTGGCGGGGTGAGTCGGGGGATGCGCTGGGGGCGTTGGGTGAGTTTGATGCCCTGCTCGCCGATCAGACCCGGGTTCTGGGTGCTGATCACCCCGACACCCTGGCCACCCGCAGCAACATCGCCTCCTGGCGGGGACGAACCAGGGATGTACCGGGGGCGTTGGGCGAGTTCGAGGCCCTGCTCGCCGACCAGACCCGGGTTCTAGGTGCCGATCACCCCGACACCCTGATCACCCGCAGCAACATCGCCGCTTGGCAGGCTGATTCCGGGGATGTACTGGGCGCGTTGAGCGAGTTCGAGGCCCTGCTCACCGACCGCACCCGGATTCTGAGTGCCGATCACCCAAGCACCCTGACCACCCGCAGCAACATCGCCTATTGGCGGGGACGAAGCGGAGATGCCCAGAAGGCGTTGAGCGAGTTCGAGGCCCTGCTCACCGACCGCACTCGGGTTCTGGGTGCTGGCCACCCCGACACCCTGACGACCCGCAGCAACATCGCCTCCTGGCGGGGACGAACCGGAGATGCGCAGAAAGCGTTGAACGAGTTCGAGGCCCTGCTCACCGACCGCACTCGGATTCTGGGTGCTGGCCACCCCGACACCCTGACCATCCGCAGCAACATCGCCTACTGGCGAAAGATCGCTGATGAGATGCGGCGTTCCTGACGGCTCGGCCGCGCCGTCTGCGTGGGGTGGCGCGGGGCCGGACCACTACGCCGGCTGGGCCGCGCGCCAGCGCGGGCGGAGCGGAGCGGGAGCCCGCGCCTTGGCGCGATGGATCCGGACCGCGCTGGGACCGGGCGGGCACGACAGCGCCGCGCCGCGTAGGCGGCGCGGCCCTTGATCCTATAGAGGCAAGTTCAGCAGGGTTGGGGACAAGCTCTGGCCGGGGAAGGCGCTGGCTAGTGGGTTGATCTGCACTTGCACGTCTGGAGGTCGCCCAACATGTCCACGATGAGGGCGAGTTGCTGCTCGATCGAGCGCAGTTGAGATGGCACAGGATCTGCCTCGATCGCATCCGCCGGGCGTGGGGTATTTCCTTGGCGGACGTCGTCGAGGTGGTCGGGGTGTAGGCCGAGTGCTGTGGAGATTGCTTCGAGGGTGCGGGTGCTGCGCCGGCGCTCGATGGTGCGGTGTTGTATTTCTCGGACAACAGCCTGGGATACGTGCGAGCGGTCAGCTAGTTCGCGTTGTCGCAGGCCGAGGAAGGTCATGCGCTCGTTGATTGTCTGCGCGACAGCTACCCAGTCGTCGGGGGCGCTAGTCGGATTCACGGTCAAGGTAGGCGGTGGCCGAGTTCGATCACCTGCGGGTTCGTCGGGTGCAGGTCGGTGGCGGCGCGCAGGATGTCGAGTCGTTCGGCGAGGCGGTTGGAGCGGATGTGGGATGCCATGTCGGCGACCTGGTGACCGAGCTGGGCTCCGGTGTCCGGGTCTCCGCCGGTGAGGTGGGCGGTGGCCAGGTCCGTGAGCAGGAAGGCCAGGCGCTTGGCACGGAGCGTGTGGGACTGGTTGGTGGCTGCGGTGAGGGTGTCGATGGCCTGGGTGGCGTAGGCGGGTTGCCTGGTGGCAAGGGTGGTGTAAATAAGGCCGGTTTCGCCCGTGAGGAGTGTTGAGGTGTATGTGCGGGGTTGCGGGAGTAGGTTGTCGTCGGTGTTAGTGAGGGCTGATTCTGCGCGGATAAGTGTGTCCACAGCGCGGAAAGGGTGGCCGGAGTCCGCGTGTGCGCGGGCGTGAGAGGCAAGGACGAGGGCTTGGGTTTCGCCGGAGTTGGATTGGTCGGCGGACAAGGTTGCGAGAGTGAAAGCATTGTTGGCTTCGGTGTAGTGGCGTGAATGGGTGTAGATGCGGCCGATCTGGTTGAGGGCAAGAGCCTCGCGCATGGGGTCGTCGGCCTGGCGGGCAGTGGCCAGGGCCTGGCCGGTGTAGCGGAGGGCGGCGCCAGAGAGGCCGACTCCCTGTGAGGCCCAGCCAGCGAGCGCCAAGAGGTCGGAGAGAACGGCGCGGAGCTGGTGGTCGACCTGGTCCGTGTGGGCGGCGTTGAGCAACGACCGCGCCCAGCCGAGTTGGGCGATGACGGCGTCTCGGACAGCGCCTCCGCCCAACTGTTGTTCCTGGGTCCACAGCACGCGAGTGAGTTCGCGGAGCTGGTCGACCTCGGTGGCTCCAACACGGGACGGCGCAGGGGTGGCGACAGCGGGACTGCTGAGGAGAGCCAAGTCCGCGGTGGTGAGGGTGGCGCCCATGGCGATCTTGGCCAAGAGGCCCATGAACTCTCGACGGTCGGGCACTGTCGGCACCGCCTCTCTGGTGGAAGGTTCCACAGTCGGGGTGTGAGCGAGGCCCATGAGGCCACGGGGGATGCCCAGGCCGTCGGCGATGCGGGCCAGGACGTCATAGGTCAGGACCTGGCGGCCACGCGCGATGGCAGAGACCTCGGGCTGGGCCTGACCGGTCAGGTGCGCGATGCGACGTTGGGAGACACCGTGCCGCTTCAAGGTGCGATAGACGGTGACGATGTCGCGCTCGGCCAAGGCGGACCGCATGACGGGGTGGTCCCAGATCGCCGGATCGGGTCTGTCGTTGGGGTTACCCCAGGTGCTCATGCTTGCCTGCTTCCGCATCAGCGCTGGTCACGCCCTTGGTAGCCAGCCAGGTACCCACGGTAACAACGGCTGGGGTCGCCGGTCACGCCACAACCAGACCGATACACCGGCCCTATATGACCGTCATATCACCCGGTGAGAACCCTCGGCACACATCCCGGTCAGGATTCAGCCCCGCGACCTGGCGAGATGGCCACCAGCGGGACACACGGTGGTCTCGCATCGGTCCGCCACCCGTCTCCACCCTTGGTTGCCCAACCGTCAACCATTTGGAGCACACGTGAACTCAGCGCAGGAGGACCTACCTCGTAGGTGGAGGAGGAACACCACGCCCTCGGAGAATCCGCCACCATGGCCACCAGGGGTGCCGTCCTTGGTCGAGGAACTCGACGACCTGGTCAAGTTCGCGGCCATGGTCCGCAGCAGCGTGGAGGACGGCACCCTCGGCACGGGCGCTGAAATCGACGAGTTCGACGCCGTATCGTCGCGCATCGTGGAGGCGTGCCGCTGGCTCCAGTACCACCGGGCAGACGTCACAGTCATCACCGTCCCGAACTTGGTGTGGAACGAACTGACACGCCTGAACCACGTCGTGCGCAACCACCTCTACTGGCACGACGAGTTGGCTGTCGCCAGCGTGAACCTGTTCAGCACCAAGAGCCCGTCCAGTCGGGTGGAGATCTTCGTGTCCGGTGATCGCGCGGAATCGTGCGGTCAGCTCCTCGCGTGGCGTGACAGCCTGCTAGACACCTCACTGCACCTCGACGCAACCGACGAACCGGGCGAGCCGAGAGTCAGCGTGTACGGCCGTTTCCACGACAAAACCGCAGTGACCGTGACGGCACCACTGTCCACAGACGACCTAGAGGGCATGAGCGGCGTCCAACTCGGTGACGTGGTCCTGGACTGGCTCCAGAAGCACACCGCCTAGTCACGCCGGTGCTACGCCGGGAGAGTCGTCGCCCGGTGTAGCACCGGCTAGGTGAAGTACGGCGGTTGTTGCTGGCTGCCGTGACTGATCCGGAGCCGGATAGACGGGTGGATGTTCAGCCCGTCAAGGGAATCGAGCGGCCGCCACAAGACTTCCTTGCTCTCATCGCTGGTGCGCAGCGCCCCACCGGTCTCTTGCGCGCGGAAGCAGATCGAGAACTCCTGCCGGACTTCACCATCGGCGTAGGCGATGACGTGGCCCGGGTCGCTGTAGATCCCAACCAACCCCGTCACCTCGACATCGATGCCGGTCTCCTCCTTGACCTCACGAACCACCGTCTGTGTCAGTGTCTCCCCCACGTCCAACGCTCCGCCGGGGATCGAGTACAGGTCGTTGTCGGTACGCCGGATCAGCAGGAGTTGCCCGTCGGCGTTGGTGATGTATGCCGTGACGGCAACGACGATGCTGTTCGGCGTCGGCGCATTCGGGTCGTGGTAGAAGTCGGTGCGGGCCATACAGGTCTCCTACCACTTAGGGGGCTTGGCCAAGCCCCAGACGCTGTCGAAGCTCTCCGAGTAAGTCTCGAACAGGTCCCCGCCGGAGAGCCTGCGCAGGTGCAGCAGCGGAGCGTGCCCAGCCACGAACCCGTAGACGTGCATGTTGACCAACATGTCATCGTCGTAGCGGTAGATGCTGTTGTAGAGCGTGGTGCCGTGAACCCGGATCTCAGCGCCCGGGGCGTCGGCGAGCGGCCGAAAGAACGCCAGCGAGTTGCGGGCCTTGGCCGGGATGGCCTCGCGACCGATACCCTCCTCGTCGCCGCGCTGGGCCAGGGCTCGTGCTGCGGGATCACCGACCAGGATGCGGACCTTCACGCCATCTGCGGCCTTGGCCTGCAAGCTGCGGATGAAGCGGGGGTTGTCGGCGAGGAACATGCCTGCGTAGATCAGGATCTCGATGTGCCGGGTGGCACCGTCCAACAGCCGGTCAAAGGTCTCCGAAGGCACCGAGTGGCGGTGCGGGTAGAGCTTGACCACCTCTGACGTGCCGATCTCGGTCTTGCGCTCGGGAGCCACGGCGTCGGGCCAAAGATAGTTCTCGGTCTCGCGGACCATGGACGCGATCGTATGCCGGTGACGCGGGTACGGCGTCCGTCCTTGGGTGATCCAACGTTCGACCGTCTTCGGGTCGACGTTGGTGGCCTTGGCGACCTGGTTGATGTCAAGACCGCTCCTGAGCAGCGCGTCTCTGAGTCGTTCGTTGGCCATGGTCACCCCTTCCGGTGACGTTTAGGGACGTCTTAAGCTAGCACGAGACGTCCGTAGATGTCCCGCCATGCGGTGCTCCCGTCCTCCATTGTGGACGAAAGTTAGGTATGCCGGGAACAGGCCCGGGCACCTGACCAGGAGGAACAGCATCATGCCAGTCATCCCCACGCGGTTTCAGGTCCAGTTCGGGGAGGTGTTCCCTGTGGGCGCGTTCGTGCTCGGTGTCGAGCCGTCCATGGCGTTCTCGGACAACCCGGCCGCGCCCAAGCAGCAGGAACGGGACAAGGAAACCGGCCAGCTCGTGTGGATCGTGCGGGCACTGGACGCGAACGAGGACGCAGCACGGTTCGGTGCCGAGTTCAAGGTCAAGGTGACCGCCGACCACCAGCCGGTACCGCCGGAGAAGGCCAACGGCTTCCCGTTCGCGGCAGTCGAGTTCGAGGGGCTGACGGTGACCCCCTATGCCAACGCTAAGGGGCGGATCGCCCACAGTTTCCGCGCCACCGGGATGCGTGCGCCCACTACCGGCCGCAAACCGGCTGGCGAACAGAAGACGGCGGCGTGAGCGACTAGAGACAGACATGCGCGACATGGTCCACGTCAACGTCACGGATGACCTACCCATCAGAGCGAAGGCGTTGCCCTTCGCGGACCGGGTCGAGATCCGTTTTGGCAAAGCCTTCCCCGTGGTCCTCATCGTCGATCGGGCCGCACTGGACATGCTCGCGGAAGCGATCGCGACCGGCCGGGCCGAGCTCGAAGCAGCCAGCCCCCGGGAGACCCCGTGAGCGACCAGATCGTTCCCGGCGAAGAACGCCCGGTGATCTCCCAGCGCCCTTCGTGGCGGTCACGGGCTCCGATCCCGGAGACACTGACCGCCGGACGGGCCTACGTATCGCCCGGACCACGACGAAACGCACCCCGGGCGGAGTGGATCGAGTTCTACCGCTGGTGCCAAGAGGTGTTCCAGGCGATCGCACAGACCGACACCCGGCACATGAACGAGGCACTGGCGGAGGTCTACATCGCCCGCGACTGGGAAGGGAGGTTGACCGACTCGGGAACACGGATCGACCCAAGTAGCTACTACAAGCCATAAGTCCACAAGGGACACGCCATGCGCAAGCACGCGTGGCGATGCCGCATGCCTTCACGGCGGCACAGGGGAAGTAGACACAGAAGCGGATCTAGGTTTGGCGGCCCGCTCCGCTTCTGTGTTGTCCACTCGCAGGAGCAGACAATGGCAATCGTAGGTGATGATCGGGGTGTTTCCGCAAGGGGACTCCCTCGGACGCGATGCGGGAAGTGCAAGCGGTTCGCTCGGATGCTGCCCGGTGACACGGAGTGTGCGGCGTGCCTGGGCGTGCTGGCGTTGGAGTTCAGCACTATCGGGACTCCGGTGCACACCTCGGTGCGGGGTGGTTGGTGATGAATAGCGGGGGGAGGTGGGTTGACCCAGCTCCGTTGGAGGTGGCTCGGCCCCGGTTGCCGTGGTGGACCTTGTTGCCGGGTAGGGCCAAGCTGGTGCTGTTGCCGTTCGGGTTGGCGTGGTTCGCGGTCTGGTTGACGGCGAAGCTGGTGCGGTTCGCCTGGTACTACCCGGTCACAGCGACCGCGTTCTTGCTGGGCCAGACAGCGCGGGTGTGGTTGGGGCCGTGGGTTCTCGGCGGCCTGGTGGTGGTTCTGGTACTTGCGCAATCCGTGTGGTGGTGGCGGGATCACGAGACACATGCGCGGTGGTTGCGGTGGGCGCGGACGGAGTACCGGCGGGCGGTGGTGTACGCGTCGCAGTGGCGGACGGTGGTGCGGCTGTCGAACCTGACCGGGACTGCGGGGCGGCGTGAACATCTGCCTAGGTTGAAGCGGGTCCGGTCGGAGGGGTGGCGTGACCGGGTTCGGGTGCGGATGGTCAGGGGGCAGGCGCCGGAGCAGTGGGAAGCGCGGGCGTCGGGCTTGGCGCACTCGTTTGGGTCTCGATCGTGTCGGGTGCGGGTCGTGCGCCCTGGAGTGCTGGAACTGGACCTTGTTCACTCCGACCCGTTGGCGGCCTCAGTTCCGCTACCTGCGTTGGGCGCCACTGAGACGGACCTGCGACGGGTGATCATCGGTCGCACCGAGATGGGCAAGCCGTGGCGGTTGCGGCTCTTGGGCAGCCACATCCTGACCGTGGGGGTCACCGGAGCGGGTAAGGGCTCGCTGTTGTGGTCGATGCTCTGGCAGCTCGCGCCCATGGTGAAGGCAGGCGCTGTGCGCTTGGTGGGCGTGGATCCCAAGGGCGGTATGGAGTTGGGACAGGTTCCGGAGCTGTTCGACCGGGTCGCCTATGACAACGGTGAAGCCGCGGTGACTCTGCTCGAAAGCGTGGCCGTTGAGGTGCGGGAACGAGCCGCGTCGTATCGAGGGTTGCGGCGGTTGTGGGCTCGGGAGACTGGGGAGCCGTTCACGTTGCTGGTGATCGACGAGTTGGCGGACTTGATCGCCTACCAGACCGACAAGCGGCTCAAGGAACGGGCACAGGCGGCGTTGCAGACGATCACGTCCCAGGGGCGGGCACCGGGCTTCGGGGTGTTGGCGTTCGTGCAGGACCCACGCAAGGAGGTCGTGCCGTTCCGGAACCTGTTCCCGACCCGTGTCGCGATGCGCCTGGACGAACACACCCAGGTGGACATGGTCCTGGGCGACGGCGTGCGCGCACGGGGCGCCACCGCGCACGAGATCCCGGAGTCCACGCCTGGTGTCGCGTGGGTGAAGGTCGACGGACAGCGGGACCCGGTGCGGGCGCGGGCGTTCGAGGTGACCGACGGGCACCTGGTGGAGCTGCGGCACTACATCGTCGGCACGTCGGCCACCATCGTGCACCTTCCCAGCCGGGAGCCGGAAGAAGGTGCGGCGGCATGACCAATGTGGTCGATCTTCCAACCAGAGGCCCACTGTCGCGTGATGTCATCCGTGCTACCGCCGAACAACACGGCGTGTGTACCCGCCCGTTCACCATGGAGGTCACCGACTCCGACACCGGTGCCGTGCGGTACATCGGGGTGCCTTGTGGCTCCACTGTGGAGTCAGTGTGCCTGCCGTGCGCTCGCAAGGCTCGGTCCCTGCGGATGACCCAGTGCCGGGAAGGCTGGCACCTCACCGAGGAACCCACCACCGCCACGAGCACACCGACCAGTGATCACCAGGCGCTCACGGAACTGCGGGCTGACCTGGTGGCCGCTTATCAGTCATCGGATGGTGCCGACGCGGATGACCTGCGGGAGGAGATCCGCTCGGTAGATGCCGAACTCCACCAGCTCGGTGTCCGTGGTCGACTGCCCAACCCCGATGGCGCGGGCAAGCGCGCCCCGGTGCGGTCGACCAAGAGGCGTCAGGAGGCGCCGAACCTGCCTCGGCGGCGGGTGGAGAAGCGCACGGTAGGTCGTGAGTACGCGGGTGGGTTCCGGCCCTCGATGTTCGTCACCCTCACCTGCGACACCTACGGGCCCGTCCGCTCCGACGGCTCCCCCGTCAACCCGAACCGGTATGACTACCGGCGGGCAGCCCGAGACGCGGTCCACTTCGCCTCTCTGATCGATCGGTGGTGGCAGAACCTCCGCCGCGTCGTCGGCTGGGACGTGCAGTACTTCGCCACCGTCGAACCCCAGCGACGCGCGGCACCACATCTGCACGCAGCGTTCCGGGGGACCGTGTCACACGAAGTGCTGCGACAGGTCACCGCAGCCACCTACCTCCAAGTCTGGTGGCCCGCCCACGACCAGCCCATCTACAGCGGCGGCCACCTACCGGTGTGGTCCCCGGACACGACCGGATTCGTCGACCCGGACACGCGACAGCCGCTCACCACCTGGGCCGACGCACTCGACCAGGTACAGGCCCCGGCACACGTGGCCACCTTCGGTCCGCAGGTGCACTCCAAGGGCATCCTGGGCGGCACCGAGGAAGCCGGACGACATGTCGGCTACCTGACCAAGTACCTCACCAAATCAACAGGCGAGGTGGTCCAGGCCGACACCCACACTCAACGCGACCACCACGACCGACTCCACGCGGAACTGACAGTGACTCCCTGCTCGCCACGCTGCGCGGTCTGGCTCCTCTACGGCGTCCAACCCCTCGGAGCCACCTCTAGGACCACCCCGGGGCACTGCAAGGGCCGCGCCCATCGCCGCACCACCCTCGGCCTGCCTGGTCGGCGGGTGCTGGTGTCGCGGAAGTGGTCGGGCAAGACCCTCGCCGACCATCGGGCCGACCGATCAGCGTTCGTGGCAGACACGCTGGCAGCGGTCGGCATCGTCAAACAGGCACGAGATACCTCGGCGCTGGTCTGGCGCAAGCTCGCCCCCGGAGACCGCAATGCACCACCCCGAGATCACCTCGTCATGCGCGCCATCGCAGAACGGGTGACATGGCGGGCTGAGTATGACCGGGCGCTCTTGGCCGCGCAGGGGCCACCAGGGTCAGAACTTTCAGCAAATGCGGGGGTGGCGGCGTGAGTGCGATACTTCGGCTGGTAGACGGCGGCTGGTACACCACGGAACAGTTGGCGGAGTTGCTGCACGTGGATGCGTCGACCGTCCGGCGGTGGCGGACGCTGAGACCGTTCCAGGGGCCTGCGTTCGTGCGGGTCTCGGATCGGGTAGTCATGTACTCGGTGCATGACGTCGAGTCGTGGTTGCGCGTTAGGCGAGTGGATCCCGGGGAGGTGGCGGCCTGATGGCGGACCGGGTGAACCTGCCGATCGGGGTGAAGATCAGGTCAAACGTCGAGCACCGGCCAGACCGGGCCAGTCCGTTCAAGGCGCGGGTGCGGTGGACCGATCCGGCGACGAAAAAGCGGGATTCGATCTCCGAGTCCTTCGCCACGGAGGATGAGGCCACGGCGTGGATTAGCGCGATGGACAACGCTGCTGCACGGGGGTTGTCACCACAGCAAGCGGTGGTGTCGTTGTCGGAGTATGGCGACGCGAATATGGACCTTGCGTTGAGGGGGTTGGAACTCAAGACGCGTGATCCGTATATGGCGGGGTGGCGGAAGCGGGTTGTTCCGACACTGGGGCACATCCCGGTCGCCATGGTGACCAATGGGGCGGCGGATCGCGCGGTGATGGGATGGATCGCGGATGAGTGCAGTCGATCGACAGTGAAGAACTCGCTCGCGGTTCTGGTTCGTGTAATGGAGCAAGCCAAGCGGGACGGGATCGTCGATCGGAATCCGGCGCAGGTGCGAGGATGGCAGCAGGTTTACCGCCAAGCGGAGGATGAGCTTGATGATCCGCGTTCGTTGGCGTTGCCGAGCTGGGACGCGTTGAAGCGACTCGCGGACGCGTTGGTCGCCAAGTCGACCGGCAAGTTCGATGGTTGGGGCGACGTCATCGAGTTCATGGGGTGCACAGCCGCACGTATCGGTGAGGCATCGGGGTGTCGGGTGAAGGACATCGACACCACGTCGTGGATCTGGAACGTTCGGCGACAGACAACTCCGGGGCCAGGCGGTTTGGCGGACAAGGGCACCAAGAGCAAGCGGGCGCGGGATGTGCCGATCATCGTCGAGATCCGGGACATGATCGAGCGGCGGATGGCGGAGGTCGATCGCGATCCGGAAGCGCGGCTGTTCACCGGTCCGAGAGGCGGGCGTATCACGACCGCTGTTCTACGGGATGCCACGCACTGGGACGAGGTGGTGACCGACCTCGGCTACGAGCACCTGCGCAGGCACGACCTGCGCCACACCGGGATCACCTGGCTGGCCGATGCCGGTGTTCCGGTGCACGTCCTGCGGGTGATCGCCGGGCACGGGTCCCTCACCACGACCCAGCGCTACATCCACCCCGACAAGCAGTCGATCACGGACGCGGGCGATCTGCTCTCCGCCCACCTGCACGCACCCCGGACACCCCAGCTGCGGGTGGTCTAGGACCATGTCGACTCCATGCAGTGCTCCACGGTCCCCAAACGGTCCCCAAGACCGTCCGAAGTGGATCAAGCCATGATCATGATGCCCTACACAAAGAACGCCCCTCACCTGCGAAAACTCGCAAGCGAGGGGCGTTGCTTCGACCGTCGGGCTGACAGGATTCGAACCTGCGACCCCTTGCCCTTATTCGGCCCCGCCGTGACCACGCGGTCCTACCCGCAGAGTCGTCCCGGCCTGCGATTTCTCTGCGGACGTATCTCGTCCTTTGCAGGTGTCTGCCGGAGGCGTTCTGCGCAGACTCTGCATGCCACGAGCTGTGCACGACCCCTCCGGTATGAACTACTGACAACCTCGTTCCCGCAGGTCGTAGAGGTCAGTACGGCGGTGCCCAGAACCGCTCGCGGTCGTTCCATGGCTGCTGTGCTGCTGCACTCGACTGCTGTACCGCTCGCCATGGGGGCACCGGTAGGAGTTTCATGTCGCGTGGCTACTCGTGAACGCTAGGTCCGTCGCCTAGCAGGCCCGGTATGATTTGCTCTGTCGGTGGCCAGCCGGGCACAGGGATCCGCCGCGCGAGTGCTGCAATCCGCCAGATTCCTTCATCAAAGATCACGATAAAGGAATGCGCAGGTAGCGATTTCCCGGCAGAATAGAACCCCTGATGAATACGCGCAAATGCGACCACAATTTCCATGTCGGGCCCGACGAGGTCGGCCTTGTCCCAGAATGCGTGACCGGAGGAAAGGTCAGAGTAGACAGACTTCCAGTGCGCCGAATAGTCGGAAAACATCTGCTGGGCCAGAGTTCCGTTGGCATCCTCTAACGATAGAGCCTTTACCACGCCATCGTTGCGATCTCGACCCTGCAAATAAAGCCATTGCTGTGCGTAAATGGTGCGCAAGGACGGCGAAAAAAGGGGCCAGAGTTGACGAACTGGCGTACCGTCAAAGAGGCCATCAAGCCATTCGGACACCACGTTCGCGCTGTATGGGATCGGGTTGCCGGAAGATTGCATAATTGACCCTCCTCGAACGACCCTCGACTTTGAGACACTCTACAAGGAGGGGGCTTCCCGCCATCCCGTCGACCTGGCTTCGCTCTACCACGGTGGCCCCAGGGGCGCAGCCCTCGATGGACACCGGCGGCCGTGCAGCCCGTGCTCTGCGCCCCTGGGGCCACCGTGGTAGCCCTCTGGGAGGTCGACGGGATGGCGGGTTGTCCCCCGACGAACCGCCGCGCACAAGCTCCGCCGACCATCCTGGAGACCTGCCGCGCGGCGAGCGCATGTCCTAGACCGGCGCGGAGCCGCCTGGACCTCACCGCCGGTTTCCTCGCCCTGTCCCTCTGCGACCGGGGGTGGAAGCTATTAGTGATCCTGGGGCATGGCTAGCCCTGTACCGCTTAGGCACGCCTCGGCGGTCGGTGCCCGCCCGGGGACCGGCCGAAGGCCGCACGCCCCGGGCGGAGTTGCGCCGAACGCAGAGAACACAGCGTGCCAGCGGGCGCCCGAAGGGCGCCCGCCTTGATGAAGAGAAGAAACTTTGAACACGCCGGTCGTGGCGGCTGCTACGGCTTCAGGCCCTGCCTGGCGCGAGTGCCTGCCCTAAGCTCGTGGTAGCTGGACGCGAAGCTCATCCACCAACCGCGTGCGTCGGTGCTAATGATGGCTTGTGCGAGCTGCTTGGCGGACTCGGTGCGCAGAGCCTGGATGGACGTGTCTTGCCACGGTTCGCTCGCGTAACCCTGTGTCGCGTACTCAGTCGCTTGCAGCAGCGTCTCGATCTTGTCGGCGTCGTGGGCGACCTTCGACTCTAGGGTCTCGGTGTCCTCGTACTCCGCTGTCATACCTTGGAATGCGGCTGCCATCTCGTCCGGCATTCCAGCGGTCTGATGGGCGGTAACGGCCTGTGGCACGGCGGTCGTGACATACGCTCTGCCGACCGAAGGGACATCCCCGATACGCGCCTCATGGACGTCATGCATCAGACAAAGTGCGGCCGTGCGCCCGGGGTCGGCACCCTCCATCGTCGCTAGCACCATCCCGACTAGGCCGACACGAAATGAGTGTTCTGCGACGCTTTCGGGCTGGCGGATACCAAGGAGCAGCCACCCGGAACGAGGAAGGTTCTTCAGGTGGCCTGCCTCGTGCAGGAACGCCCCCACCCCGGCAAGCGGGTGCGTGTGCCCTTCTGCGACGGGCAAACTGGCCTGTCCGGTGACGTACACCCCGCCACCGGGTCGACTTTGGACGAACCCTTCGTCTCGCAACATCCGTATCGCAGAGCCGATGGTCGCTCTGGTTACTCCATAGAACTTGGCCAGTTCGTCGCCAGTGGGCAGTTGAGCCTCTGGGTCTAGTTCGCCGGAGAGAATCGCCGCCCGGATGCTCGCAGCGATCTTGATGTATGGGCTTCGAGGGTCGGCCGGGTCGATTGGCTGCATGCCGCCGAGCATACCTGCTTAGACAGGTGGGCACCTTGCTCGACACGCTTGACATCTTGAGTACTCAGATCTACTGTTGTCTTAGACAGGTTGAGCTGCTGACTAGACAGGGGAGGCCAGAAGTGCTGAAGAACATCCCGGTGGAGCTGAGCGGGCACAGGGTGCGGGTGGAGGAGGCGCCGACGATGAAGATGTACGAGGACGAGGACACGAAGGTGCAGACGGTGGCGAAGGACTTCCACGGTGCGCCGTTGTACGTGGTGAGTGTGTTCCTGAAGCCGTTGCCGGGGCCGGATGGCCGGACCGGGAAGGGCGCTGAGATCAAGGTGACCTTGGAGACCGACCCGGGGGACGAGTTCAGCGTGGGTGACGTGGTGGAGCTGATCAACCCGCGTGTGTCGCACTGGGAGCGGACCAGCAAGGGGCGCACGACGTCGGGTCTGTCGTGGAAGGCGACCGGGATCAAGCCCGTCGGCGCCGCACAGGTCGCGTCGGCCGCGTAGATCGTTCCGGGTGCTGTGCGCCTGGTGTTCTGCCTGCCTTGGGGTCGCCGGTTGATGTGAGTCCCGGTGTGATTCCTCGATAAGCATCGTTGTTTGAGAATTCCATAGTGGATACACCCATGCCTTTTTCCGGCGCGTTGAGTGCGTCGGACGGTGATGTTCGCCCCCGGGTCGGTTGCGGTGCCGGGGGTGTTCATGGCTGTGGAAGGGAGGTGGGTTGTGGGTTACCGGGTGAATCCGGCGCGGGTGATGCGTCGGTGGGTGGCCTTGTTGGATCGGCGGATCGGGTCGCCGTTGCCGGAAGCGGTGGCGGTGATGTCGCCGGAGTTCCAGGAGGGCTACAGGGAAGGGCTTCGGCTCGCACGGGTGACGATCAGACGAGGGGTGTCGTGTGAAGACTGACAACGAGGCGCAGGAGAAGTACTTGGCGCTGGTGTCCGCGATGGACGCGGTGCAGGAGGGGCTCGACGAGCTGGACAAGGTCGTGAAGAGGATGCGGCCGGTGTCGGTGAACTGGCGGACTCGCACGACGAAGGAGTTGCAGGGGTTGCGGCGCAACGCCCAGGCGACGTTGGACGACCTGCGCGACACGGCGAAGAGGTACGAGGCGGACATGATCGCTCGCGAGTGGAGGCCCTGACCATGGCTGCACGGATCAACAACGCGCTCGACGAGATGGACCAGGCGATGACCGAGCTGAAGGACGCGGTGGACGGGATCAAGATCCGCCGGGAGTTCTTCCGCTCGACGCACAAGGCGCTGACCACGGCGGTGGCGCGGTTGACGGTGGAGGTCGCCGACAACGCCTCCTCGTTGTCGGATGACTGATCGACGGCGGTAACGCCGACCAGGTTCGCGAGTTCGGCCCCGTGCCCCGGATGAAGGGGGTGCGGGGCCGTTGTCGTGTCAAGGGAAGGGGAACACGGGGATGCGCAAGCGAGACGAGAAGGGGACGAGGGGGAGCACGCGGCGGCAGGGGGCGGAGTTCCGCGCGGTGAGGTGGGCGGTGAGGCACCCGGGGGTGATGGCCTTGCCCACGGTGGGCGCGGGGGCGGTGATCGAGTGGGGGCCGGGGACGGCGGCGGTGGGCGCGGGGTGGGCCGCTGGTGTGTCGGTGGCGGCGGGGGTGGCGTGGCGGCGGGGCGCGCCCGGGTCGTTCGACTACTACGCGGCGCCGGTGTTGCGGGCGTGGCGGCGCCGGTGGGGCACCTATGTGGGGGTGCGGTGGCGTCGGGTGATGGAGGCGTGCGAGCTGTACCGCACGGACCGGCGCAGCGGGGTCGACGAGTTCCCCCGGGTGGTGCGGGTGCGGGCGTACTCGCCGTCGGTGGACACGGTGGTCGTGCGGATGGTGCGTGGCCAGTCGGCCAAGCAGTACGAGGCCAAGTTGGAAGAGCTCGCGGACACGTTGCGGGTGCGGCGGGTGGCGGTCGAGCGCACCAAGCCCGGCTATGTGGTTCTGGTGATCGAGCGGCGTGAGCCGTTCACGGAGGTGATCGCGGCCCCGGAGATGCCCGGCGACGTCGACGCGGTGGATCTGTCCAGTGTGTACGTGGGGGACACCGAGTACGACACCGATTTCCGGGTCTCGATCACCGGCAACCACGTGTTCGTGGCGGGGGCGACCGGGGCCGGGAAGAACTCGATACCGGCGTCGATCCTGCGGGCCCTGGCGCCGCTGATCCGCGATGGCTTGGTGCGGCTGTGGATCGCCGACCCCAAGCAGTTGGAGTTCTCCAAGCTCGAACCGATCGCCTACCGCTACTCCAGTCTCAGCGAGGCCCCCGACGACGAGGACCTCGACGACGATGGGCACGAGGGCGGGGAGCCGCTGACGATCGCGGCGTTGATCGGGCAGTTCAAGGCCACCATGGCCGCCAAACAGGCACGGATGGCCGCCGACGGTGACCGGACGTTGCGGGTGTCGCCGGAGACACCGTTGGACCTGCTGATCGTCGACGAGATCGGCGCGGTGCTCGCCTACGCCGCAGACCCACGCGAGGCACGCATGGTGTCGAAGGATCTCGCGGTGATCCTCACCCAGGGCCGGGCAACGCTCAACCGGGTGATCGGCCTGGTGCAGGAACCCACCAAGGACACCGTCCCGGTCCGCGACCTGTTCACCCTGCGCGTGTGCCTGCGGGTCACCACGGCGGCACAGGTCGACATGGTGTTGGGCGAGAACGCCCGACTACGCGGGGCGTTGGCCGATGAGATCCCGAACGTGCCCGAGACCGCAGGTATCGGCTACGTGATCCAGCCGCGTTCCCGTGTCCCGCAACGCGTCCGCGCCGCCTACGTCACTGACGCCGAGCTGGACGAGCTGCTCGCGTTCGTCCTGGCCGGACGCGCGGCACTGCACACCGATTCTCCCGAACCACACCTGAAAGCGGTGGCCTGATGAACACCCTTGTCCGCGTTGCCCTCGCCGGGGCCCTGATCGTCGCCCCGGCCGACTCCATCACCACGGCGGCCCTGCCCGGGTTCGCCCTCTACGTCGCGCTCGTGATCACGCTCCTGTTCCACACCAGCCTGTTCCGCACCCGCCTCGACCGCACCGGGGGCCACCGATGACCGCCACCATCCCCACCCTGCTGATCCGCCCGATCCTCGGGGCGGCAACGGACCTGGTGGTCCACGTCGACACCTGCGGCCTGTGCGAGGGACAGGGCTTCTGCGCCGCCCCCGGCGGCGGCGAGAGCTGCGGGGTGTGCCGGGGGACCGGGCTGGCCCGGCTGTGCCCGGACTGCGACGGCCACGGCCACATCACCGACACCTGGTGCTGCGACACCTGCGATGGCGCCGGACAGGTGGCCTGACATGAACCAGACGACAGGAGAGACGACCGTGTGGGGTATCGGCTATCGGCTCTGGCGGGCCTGGCAGTACACCCGCCTCGCTGTGCCTGGCGGGGCGCTGGCCGTGCTGGCCTTGTTCGCCCAGGGCCCGACGTTGCTGTTCTGGCTGCTGGCAGGGGGCACCGTGCTGGTGGTGCTCGGTGCCCGGGTGGTGCTGACGGACCTGGCCCGCCGCGAGGGCGTCACCGAGGGCCGGGAGCGCAGGCGATGAGCCCCCGCCCTGTTCCCTCGCTCGATCCGGCCGACCTCGGACCCCGGTCGCTGGTGCTGCGGCTGCTCACCGGTGCCCGCACGGGTCGGTTGGGGCGGGTCGTGAACTCGGCGGTCGACGTGGACGACACCTGCTCCTCGCCGCTGTGGTCCGACGAGCAGGAGGTGTTCGCCCGCCTGGACGCGGCGGGGTGCTTCACCCCGGACGGCTTCTTCTCGACCTGGTGGGGGCGCGAGGACCACAACGTGCACCTGCCCGCGCTGACCGCGACCGGTGCGGCGCTGCTGGACCGGCTGCACCACAAGGGAACCCGGGAGGACACATGAACCAGCAACTCGACATGTTCGCCACACCCGACACACCCCCGATCCCGACACCAGCACCCGCCCCGGCCGTGCCGGGCACCCGCTCGCGCAAGCAGCGCCCGATGCGCCCGCAGGTCGCCGCCGACGTGCTCGCCGAGATCCACCACGGCAAGCTCGGCGCGCT
The DNA here is from genome assembly GCF_024171945.1 of Actinokineospora globicatena. Classification (GTDB taxonomy): domain Bacteria; phylum Actinomycetota; class Actinomycetes; order Mycobacteriales; family Pseudonocardiaceae; genus Actinokineospora; species Actinokineospora globicatena. Next base: position 441,440 of record NZ_JAMTCR010000006.1, on the reverse strand, counting down.
CGACGACTCCGACCGGATCGTGGTGTTCGAGGACGACGACCGCGTCCGGGTGTCCCTGGACGAGGACACCGCCCTGCACCTGCTCGCACAGCACTACATCGAACGCGGCCCAGCCCGCGACCGCGTCTCCTGCCTGCACGGCGTGATCCGCAAACCCGTCACCCCCCTACGGCTGACCAAGACCGGCCACGCGCTCCTCAAGCGATGGAGCGTGCTGCACCCACTCTAGAAAGGACCTCATCCATGTCCACCCAGGACAGTGACCGACGGCGGATCTCCCTGGTGGACGTGACCGGCAACGTCGTCGCGGTCGTCCTCGGCGGGATCGGCGGCGCGGCGGGCTTCAAACACACCCACGACTGGGCCATCGACAACGGCCAAACCGGCTGGCTCGCCTGGGCTGTGGCGGTGGTCGTGGAGGGCCTGGCGGTGGTCGCGGGGTTCGAGGTGATGCGCGATCACCAACGCGGACACCACAAGCGGGTCACCCTGCCCACCGTCGTCCTGGTCGTCGCGTTCGGCGTGCAGATGGCCGCCCAGGTCTCCGGCGCCCGCGACACCCTCGCCGGATGGCTGCTCGCCGCGATGCCCGCCCTCGGGTTCCTCGTGGTCTGCAAGCTCCTCATGCGTCGCACCGCCACCACGGTCACACCGCCGCCGCAGGCACCCAGGCCGACAGTGGTCGCCGCTTCCCGCCCCGACCACCCGACCCAGGACCCGGTAGCGGCCATCACCACCGGCCCGGACACCACCCCTGAGATCCCCCCGGCCACGCCCAGGGCACCGCGGCTTCCCCCGCCGATCCTGGCCGCGATCCGCACCGAGATCACCACCGCGCGCCGATCCGGCCGCGCACCCACCGTCGAGGACGTGACCCGCGTGGTCGCGCTCCCCCCGGACACCGCCGCACTCGTGTTGGCGGACCTTGACACCCACTGAAGGGGACACCACCGATGAGACACCCGTTCTCCAGCCACGAGGCCACCGTGAGCGTGGACCTGCTCGACAAGGCAGCCGACCAGTCCCTCGGCCTGGCCTCGGGCCGCGCCGTGACCACCACCGGCGACGGCGTGTGGACCTGGGAAGGGGCGGCAGCGGACCACCTGATCAACCGCCTCACCAACGCCGGGTACCTGGCCTGGGAAGGCCGCGTCAACGCCACCTTGCACGAGGACAACGAACCCGTCAGCGTCACCCTGCTCGGCCGGACCCCCTCGGGGACCGCCTTCCGCGACCGGATCAGCGTCGACCCCCGCAGCACCGCCATCGAGTCCGCGATGGCCGCAAGCCTGCTCGTGTGGGCACACGACGGCCACCTCGGCGCCACCCCCGAGTCCTTCGTGGAGAACGTGGAAGGCCCCTGGCAACCGCTCGGCGCACGCCTGGCCGTCATCACCCAAGACTTCCTCGACCTCGGCATCTGCGAGGGCGGCCCCACCATCACCGCACCCGTCAAGGGGCAGGACACCCCCATGACCATCCGGACCGTCCTGCTCACCCTGCAGGGCCGCGCGCTCCTGTCCTGACCCGTCGCCGACCGCGACCACCGACACCGCCCGGGAGGCGGCATGACCCCCCATCACGACCTGAGCGGCATGGACCGGCTCAGCGCGCACGTGGTGCTCACCTACACCCACCGCAACCAGGTGGCCGCAGTCAACCACCGCCACCTGGCCGACTACGACACCGGCACCTGGGAATGGATGGGCACCCTCAACGACACCATGATCCACAACCTTGTCCACTCCGGACACGTCACCACCGACACCACCGTCACTCTCACCCCCGACGGCGACACCGAAGCACTCACCGCGACCCGCCTCACCCTCACACCCCAAGGGCGGGCGCTGCTCGACGACATCAACGCCAACCCGTTCCAGTAGCGGCGATCCCATCACGCTCGGGCGGCGTAACCGTCGCCGCTCACCACGTGTCGGTCACTCAGCCGTAGTCGACCGACGACAACCCGAAGGAGAAGCACGATGCCATCGAACCCGACACAGCCGTTCTGGTCCCGTGAACCGCTGGACTACTACATGTCCCTGCTCGCAGCACAACAGGGCTCCCTCGCGGTCACCCAGGCGGACACGCGGGTACTGGAACGGGACGCGGACCGAGGCTGGATGTGGCTCGGCGCCGCCTACGCCGACAGGGTCCACGACCTCGTCGACCGGGGCGCCCTCGTCCCCGACAACCACCTCACCGTGCGCCCGCACGAGGACACCGACGACGTGCAGGCCCGGCTGCTATCTCTCACCGCCGTTGGCCGCCAGGTGATGACGGACATGGCCTCCCACATCCCCCAGTAGACCCCCGGCCTCCGCCCACCCGGCTCCGGCCACATCACACCCACAGGGAGTGGCACCGTCCACCAACGACGGTGCCACTCCCTGTGTTCCAACCCGATCAGGAGGTGGCAGTGCACACCGTCGACGACCGCATCACCGAACGCATCCGAGCCGCCGACTACCAGGACTGGCGCGCCAAGATGGAGGCCATCGGCGGGTGCGCCAAGCCGATTCGTCTCACCGGCGGCTACGACCTGGTCGACGCCCCCACCGGCCGGGTGATCCACAGCCATGAGGGGGACGTGGTGGTCCCCTGCAACAACCGCCGTGACAGCGTCTGCCCGTCCTGCTCGGCGCGCTACGCCGCCGACGCGTTCCACCTGATGCGCGCGGGCCTCTCCGGCGGCTCCAAAGGCGTCCCCGAGGCGGTCACCACCCACCCCCGCCTGTTCGTCACCCTCACCGCTCCCTCGTTCGGGCCGGTCCACAACCGCTCCATCACCACCCACGGCAAGGTGCGGCGCTGTGCCTGCGGGGACTGCCACCACCAGTACGACCCCCGCATCGGCGCACCCCTGGACCCCGAGGGCTACGACTACGTCGGGGCCGTGCTGTGGCAGGCCAACACCGGCAAGCTGTGGGCGGAGTTCACCCGCCGCGTCCTGCGCACCTGCGCCCGCCTGCTCGGCATCACCATCACCGCGTTCAAGGAACACGCCCGCCTGTCCTACGGCAAGGTCGCCGAATACCAGCGGCGCGGCCTCATCCACTTCCACGCCGTGATCCGCCTCGACGGCCCCGAAGGCCCCGACCTGCCACCCCCCGCCTGGGCCACACCCGACCTGCTCGCCGACGCCGTGCGCCTGGCCACCGCCGCCTGCCAGGTCGACACCGAGCGCCCCGACGGGACCGCGCTGCCGCTGCGCTGGGGCACCCAACTCGACGTCCGCACCATCGCCGCGACCGACGTCGAAGACGACCACGGCGCCATCAGTGAATCCAAACTCGCCGGATACGTCGCCAAATACGCCACCAAAGGCACCGGCAAATCCGAAGCGGCCGACCGCCCCATCCGCTGCCAGGAGGACATCGCCTACCTCCGCGTCAGCGACCACCACCGCCGCATCATCCAGACCGCCTGGGACCTCGGCGAACTCGACAAATACTCGGACCTCAAGCTGCGGCGCTGGGCGCACATGCTCGCCTTCCGAGGCCACTTCCTCACCAAATCCCGCCGCTACTCGACCACCTTCAAAACCATCCGAGGCGACCGGCGCGCGTTCCGCCTGCACGAATCCCTCACCGCCGCCGACCTCGACCCCACCACCACCCTGCTCATCGGCACCTGGGACTTCCTCGGCGCCGGACACGCCAACGACGCCGAACGCGAACTGGCGGCAGCCATCGCCGACCGCCTCGCCCTGCAACGAGCCAGCAAGTACCGACAGGAGGGACCGCAATGACCAAGCTATGGGGACCGAAGCAGCTGGCTGAGTACCTGGGCATCCCGGTGACGACTGTCTATCAGTGGCGCACGAAGGAGTACGGGCCACCAGGGCACCGAGTCGGCAAGCACGTGCGGTTCCTGCCTGAGGACGTTTACACCTGGGTCAAGGCACAGCCGAACGGGTCGCACTGATGGCCCGGGCTTGGATCTACGACCGGAGTGAGTCCATCGGGTACCAGGAGCAGGTAGCCAGGGCCAAGGCGGCCAAGCGCAAGCCGCCGGGCCGTTGGATGGTGCTGCACCTGGACAAGGCCAGCAAGCAGCGGTCCCGCACGTTCGCCACCAAGACGTCGGCCGAGACCTACTACATGGCACTGTTGGCCTCGATCGAGGCCAACACCTATGTGGACCCTGCCGCAGGAAAGGTCAAATTCGCTGAGATAGCTGAAAAGTGGCTCGAATCCCGCCACGATCTGAGGGAGTCCACGTGGTGGAAATACCGAGGACTCCTCGACAACCACGTGATCCCCCGGTGGGGCGACCTGCCGGTCAACGCGATCGATACAGAGGACATCTCGGTGTGGGTCGCCAAGCTGTTGAAGAGTTCCAGCGAGGGAGGGAGTGGGCTGGGACCATCACAGGCTCGGCATGCACTGCGGGTGTTGAGCATGGTTCTCAAGTGGTGCGTTCCCAAGCGCCTCCCGAGCAACCCGGCACGCGGTGTGAAGGCCCCTGTGCTACCGGACGCGGAGCACATCTACCTCTCGTACGCACAGGTGGAGAAGCTGGCGGACTCAGCGGGCAACCTGCGGACCAAGTACAACCAGCCAACGGCCTCGGCGGCGGTGAACCGGGCGTTGATACTGCTGCTGGCGTACACCGGCTTGCGGTGGGGCGAGGCAGCCTCTCTGCGCATCAGCAGGATCGACCTCGCGCGACGGCGCATCAGGGTCGTGTGCACGTTCTACGAGGTTGGTGGCGTGCAGAAGGAAGGGCCGACGAAAACCGGCAAGTCGCGAACAGTCGGATTCCCTGCCTTTCTCGTTCCGATCCTGGCGGAACTCATCGGCGAGCGGCCCGGCGACGAGCTGCTATTCCTCACCAAGCGCGGCCAGTCGCTCCGGGCGAACAACTGGCGGGTGCGGGAGTTCAACGCCGCCGTCACGGCGGCAGATCTGGCGGTCAAGGGGCTGACACCGCACAAGCTCCGTCACACCGCCGCGTCACTGGCGATCGCAGCTGGGGCGGACGTCAAGGTGGTCCAGCTCATGCTGGGTCACAGGGACGCTGCCATGACGGTCAACATCTACGGGCACCTGTGGCCGGACCGCCTGGACGAGGTCGCCGACGTGCTCGATGAGCGGCGTCGGTCCGCGCTCGCCCTGGCGGCATGAGGAACGTCAAACGCCCTGTGCCATGCTGCACATACTCTGCATGGCACAGGGCGTTTGATCGCTCTGTCTCTCTGAGACTGGCGCTGACCTGGGTCAACGTAGCCTCGACCGTCGGGCTGACAGGATTCGAACCTGCGACCCCTTGACCCCCAGTCAAGTGCGCTACCAAACTGCGCCACAGCCCGGCCGCATCCGCTCTTGGCGGGTGCTGGGGAAGACTAGCGCATGGGGGGTTGTGGGGTTCTCAGGGGGGTGGATGAGCGGGGTTGGTGCTGGTCAGGGGCGGGAGGGCGGGGTGCCGAACCAGGTGTGCAGGGCGGTTAGGAGGGAGTCTGGGGTGGGGTCGTTGGGTGGGGGTGTCCAGCAGATGTGGCCGTCGGGGCGGGTGAGGGTGGCGGGGGTTGGGAGGGTGGGGACGAGGGTCGCGTTGACCTGGGGGGACCAGGGGGCGGCGGTTTTCAGGTGGTCGGGACTGGTGGTGAGGAGGACGGCTTTGGCGGGGTGGAACAGGGTGCTGGACCACTTGCCCGGGGTCAGTTCGATATCGGGGAGGCGGCGGCCGAGGAGGGGGTGGGGTGGGCCGGGGAATGGGTAGTGGATGTCCAGACCGGACACCATTCCGGCTAGGTAGCGGTTGGCTTCGGGGAGTTTCGCCAGTTCGGTGATCAGGCGGTGCATGGCGACGGTTTCCGGGGATGGTTGAGGTGGGAGAGTTTGCGCTCGGGTGTTGTCCAGGACTCGGGCGCCTACGGGGTGGCGTTCGGTGTGGTAGGTGTCGAGAAGGCCCTCGGGGGCGCGGCCCTGGACTTGGGCGGCGAGTTTCCAGCCGAGGTTCATCGCGTCCTGAACGCCGAGGTTGAGGCCTTGGCCGCCCGCCGGGAAGTGGATGTGTGCGGCGTCGCCCGCCAGGAGGACGCGGTCGACGCGGTACTGGGCGGCTTGACGGGTGGCGTTGGTGAAACGAGAGGCCCAGCGGACCTCGCCGACCTCGACCTCGTTGCCGTACAACGCGTGCAGCGCCGAGGTGATCTCGTCAACCGACACCGGCACCGCCCGATCCGGGCGCGCCGCAGATGTGTAGATCAAGCGGAAGAGGTCTGGCTCACCCATGGGGATCAGGCCGCCCGACCCCTTGTCGCTGCGCCTGCCGATGGCGTCATGCACCGACCGTAGACGCGTCGGGATGGTCGCCGGTCTGTTCGCGAGGAATACGTCGGCCACGAAAGCGAACAGGCTGGCGTCCGTACCGGGAAAGGCGACGCCGAGCTGCTTGCGGACGGTGCTGCGGCCGCCGTCGCAGCCGACCAGGTACTCCGCCTCGATCTGCAACTCCCCCGCAGCGGTTCGCACAGTGGCCCGAACACCTGCGTCGTCCTGCGTGAACCCGACCAGTTCGTGGCCGCGCGACACCTGGACTCCTTGCTCCGCAAGCCGTTCCTCAAGCGCTCGCTCGACCCCGGCCTGCGGGATGTGCACCTGGTAGGGGTGGCGGGTCTCCCAACCCTCGTAGGTCAACGGCCGTCCACCGAAGTGCCCGCTCCCCCAGTTCCCCAGCGCGTACCGCCGCACGGGTTCCAGCAGTCCGCGCAGGTCGAACACCTCGGCCGTGCGGGGCTGCAGGTTCAGGGCCTTCGACTGCCCGCTGCGTTCAGCCAACCGGTCCAGCACCACCACGCCGACCCCGGCCAGCGCGAGTTCGTTCGCCAACATCAGTCCGGTCGGCCCGCTGCCCACCACGATGACGTCGGTCTTCCTCAACTCCATGACCATCCCTTTACCCCCAAGGCGACTGTCCGGCGTCAAAGCACCACTCCCATCAATACACGCGAACCGGCGACCTCGTCCGATGCGGCACGATGGAAGTGGCGCTTGTCGATTCGGCGTTGTCGCGGTGGTCTGAGGTCTGCGCTGCCGCCAGGCAGGTGCGTTAATCGGTTGCGCCAAGGGCGTCGGGTTCCTACTGTGACCGTGGTGGATACTCGGACGGCCAGGACCGTACGGCTGCTTGCGCTGTGTTTTGGCGCCAACGATCCGGTGCGGCTCGCTCGCTTCTGGGCGGACTTCCTCGGTTGGGAGCAGGCGGATGATGTCACGCTGATTCCCCATGATGACACGGGTTTCCAGATTCGGTTCATCCCCGCGGAGGCGCCGAAGGTGGGGCCGAACCAGGTGCATTTCGATCTGACCAGCACCTCGCTCGAGGATCAGCGGTCGCGGGTGGAGCGGGCCGTTGAGCTCGGGGCCCAGCACATTGACATCGGGCAGCGGCCGGAAGAGGGGCACGTCGTGCTCGCGGATCCCGAGGGCAATGAGTTCTGCGTCATCGAGCCGGGCAACCGGTTCCTCGCCGAGTGCGGCCTCATCGGTGCCCTCGCGGGCGATGGCACGCAGGCGGTCGGCTACTTCTGGGCCAAGGCATTGGACTGGCCGCTGGTGTGGGACCAGGAAGAAGAGACCGCGATCCGCTCCCCGCACGGCGGCCCCAAGCTCACCTGGGGTGGCCCGCCCGTGCTGGCCAAGACCGGGAAGAACCGGCTGCACTTCGATCTCGCCCCACCCGCCGACGGTGATCTAGAGGCGGAGATTGACCGCCTCGTTTTCCTTGGGGCGAAACGACTCGACACCACCGGTGACCGGGTAGCCATGGCCGATCCGGACGGCAACGAGTTCTGCGTGCTGACGCCTAGGTAGCGGGTGGGTACTCCTTCAGCGTGATCGAGTTCGCCGCCTTCTGGATGCCGCCCATCATCTTGCCGCCGCCGGGGAGATGAGGGAGCGCGCGCATGAACTGGTTGCGCATCCAGATCCCACGGCGGGTGCGCGGGGCGAAAGCACCTGGCGGGCGCTTGGAGTTCACCGCCACGTAGTCACGCATCTCCTGGTGGTAACGGGGAAACGCGGCCTGATGATCACCGCAGGCCGCAGCCAACTCGCCTGCGAGGACGTAGGCGCCGACGATGGCCATGCTGGTGCCCATCCCGAGCGAGCCGCCGAACGCGGAGTCACCGAGCAGGACCGTGCGACCGCGGTACCACTCGTCGAGGCGGACCTGGCCGACCCTCGCGAAGTAGAGGTCGTCGGCGCGTCGCATCTGGTCGATAAGCTCGGGCAGCTGCCACCCAGCGCCAGCGAAAACGTTTGCCAGCAGGTCCTTCTGAGCCTGCACACCCCGCCGGTCATGGCCAAGATCTGGCGAGACGAATCCCAGCAACGCCCGCAACTCCCCCGCGCTCCCCACCGGGTACAACAGTGCGACACGCCCACCGACGCCATTGCCCGCAGGCAGGTTGTACATCAACTCCCAGCCATTGAGGTCGAGATCGGTGCGGGCTGGGAAGTACGACAGGTAGTAGCCGAGGTCCCGGACGAAGTCCTTGTCCTGTCCGAACATCAAGGAACGCACACCGGATCGCAGGCCATCGGCGCCGACCACGATGTCAACGGTGCGTGGAGGCGCGTTGTCGAAGGTGACCTTGACGCCATCCGATCCCTCGGCGATATCAGTGATCACGGTGCCGTAGAGGACTTCCACGTCTCCGACGGCATCGGCCAGGATCAGCAGGAGGTCGCCGCGCAGGACCTCGATCTCGGCGATGATCCCGCCTGAGTCGCCGAAGTCGTCCGGCGTCATGGTCCCGACGCGCTTCCCTTTCTCGTTGAGCCAAGCGATTCCGTGCGTGCCGGTGTGGTGGGCCTTGACGGCGTCCAGGATGCCCATCCGCGCCACGACGTCACGGGCGGCGCCGCGGACGTCGATCGCCTGGCCGCCGGAGCGCGGCGCGGGGGCACGTTCGACCAGGACGGGGTGGAAGCCGTGGTGGCGCAGCCAGTAGGCCAGGGACAGCCCGGCGATACCAGCGCCGGAGATGAGAACAGTGCGCATGCCAGGGACCGTAGCCAACCTTTGAGTACAGCGTACGCATGTCCTAGTACGGTTTGACATAAGCAGCACTTGCCATCGAGCGCACTAGTACAGTTCAGCCCGTGGACACTGAAGCGCCCTACCGGACGATCGCCGCGGAGATCCGGGGATGGATCTTGAGCGGCCGGTTGCGCCAAGGCGACCGGATCCCGTCGACCCGGCAGATCTGCGCCAGGTGGGGCGTCGCGATGGCGACCGCGACCAAGGTGATCGCGACGCTGCGGGATGCGGGGCTGGTCGACACCAAGCCGGGCAGCGGGACGATCGTGCGGGCCACCCGACAGCCGTCCACTCCCCGTCGCCGGGAGCTTGACCGTGACCGGGTCGTGCGTGCGGCGATGGCGATCGCGGACGCCGAGGGGATGTCCGCGGTGTCGATGCGCCGGGTGGCGACTGACCTCGGTGTGGCCACGATGTCGTTGTACCGCCACGTGGGCAGCAAGGAGGACCTGACGCTGCTCATGGCCGACGCGGCAGCCGCCGAGGTAGTGCTACGCGCCCAGCCGCCCGCCCACTGGCGCAGCCGCTTGGAGTTCTCGTGCCGTCTGCTGTGGACCATCTGCCGACGGCGGCCCTGGGTTGCGGAGGTGATGTCCATGACCCGACCGAGAGCCGCGCCGCACTTGCTGTTCTACTCGGAGTGGGTGCTGACCGCGTTGCGCGATCTGGGTCTGGGTATGGACGACATGATGTATGTCCACTTGAACCTGTTCAGCCACATCCGTGGTCTGGCACTGTCCGTCCAAGCAGAAGCACGGGAACGTCAAGACACCGGACTTACCAGTGATGAGTGGATGGACACGCAAGAGGCGGCGTTCCTGGGCATCGTCAGCGACGGGCGGTACCCGACGATGGCGCACGTGGTGACCCAGGAGTTCGAACAGGACTTGGACGTCATGTTCGAGTACGGGCTGCGGCTGCTGCTGGACGGGGTAACAGCAGCGGCCGATCGTGGTCCGGCAGGTCGAGCAAGACCTACCGGACCGCGGGGCTAGCGTGCTTGCGGCAGGCCGAACTCATAGTGGTAATCGCGCAGCCACTCAGGCGGACGAACCTCGGGCCGAATCGGGTGGCCCCGCACAACGCTGACGTGCGACGATGCGGTAGGCGAGAGAAGGAGAGACAGGGTGCGGTACGTCAAGGTGGAGGCGGTGGACGGCGGTAGGTACCTCGATCCAACCGAGTACGCCAGGCTGCTGCCCACCTTCGCTGACGCCCTGCCGCCCGGGGCTCGCGCGTTCGCCATGGACCCGGATCGCTATGACTTTCACGGGGGTCGTTGCGTCAAGGACCTCACGCTGCGGGCCGTGGAGCGTGGCGATTCCTGGGTTCGGCTCGACTTCCGGCACAACTGCTGGAAGCACGAGGACGACCTCACCGTCCAGTACACCGGCGTCGTCGACATCACTCCCGCCGATCCTGATCTCGCGGCCCTCAACTCCCTGATGCTCGACGAGATCCTCCCCCACCCCCACGGCTGCACCCACGAGTTCTCCTTCCTCTCCGGCAGACTCATCATCACCAGCCAGGACCTCACCGCGACCTGGACCGACTCCGACTGCCCCGAGCGGCGACCCACCTGACGCGCTCTAGTCCGGTGTGGACAGTTCCAGCATCCGGGTGGTGATGAGCCCGGGATTCTGCAGGTTCAGCACGTGGTTCGCGCCGGGCACAACCTCCGCGTGTGTTGGGGTGCCAGGTGGGCCTTGAACTTGAGGCCGCCGAACAGGAGTGGGCGGATGGTCGGGTCGCCGGTGGTGGTCAGGCGGAGCAAAGCCGGGGGAAGCAGCCAGCGGGTCTGGACCGAGAGCCCGGGTTCACCGAGGGTGTCGACGGCGTAGACCTCGTGCCGCTCGGAGAGGTCCGCGACGTGCGGGTACCAGGTCAGCGACGTGCCCATGAAGCCGGGGAGCAGCACCACCGGCGTGCCGCGACCGACCCCGCTGCGCCGGACCCGGGTCGTGCCGTAGCGCGTCTCGACGTCCACCTCCTCGGCCGGGGCTGGATGTCCGCGTACGCGGCGAGGAAGCCCTCCCGCGCCTTCTCGGTGCCGAATGTGCCGATCATCGGTCGTCCCAGATTTGTGTAGTGCATCTGCACCATCGCCGCCGGGCAGGGGTTGCAGGCGGTGACCTTGCGCGCGGTCGCCGCCGAGGCGGGCTCGACCACCTGTTCACCGGCGACTGACCGGCCTCCCCCGGCGAAAGCCTTGCCCCCGGCCGGGGTCGCCGCGCTATGGTGGGCTTACCGGAATCGGTTCCGGTAAGCTCCCGAGAGGTGGTTACCTGGTGAAGACCCGATCGGCCGCGCGGCTGGCCTCGGCGGTGCTCGTCGCGGCGGTGGCGGTGTCCGTGCCGTCCCCCGCGAGCGCGAGTGGGGGCTTCCACATCGTGTGGGACGACTTCGACAACGGGTTCAGCAGCGAGAAGTGGACTTCCTGGTCGTCCGAGGGGTTCCCGCAGGGGGACGCGAAGCCGACCACCGCGAACGGGGTCCTCACCGTCGTGCCGACCGGGACCAACCCGAGGACGGGTGATCCCGCGTTCCGCTTCACCACCGCGCCCGAGAGCCAGGGCGGCGGCGGTGACCTCGACCAGCTGAAGTGGATCGCGACCGTCAACCACACCGCGAGCAGCGGGTTCCCCGGGTTCGACGCGAAACCCGGGCAGCAGTTGACCTGCCGCCACAAGATCTCCGGGCGCACCTTCGGCACCCGCGAGCACCCCTTCGGCGCGGCCGTGACCAACCCCGAGGGCGACCTGCGGCTGGCCGCGACCTCCACCGCGACCATCGACACCGAGACCCAGGTCGTCACCGACTTCGTGATCACCAACACCACGATCTTCGCCATCTACGAGCGGCTGCCGGTCGCGGGCAAGGACCACGCGGCGTTCACCTACGCCGTACCGGTGGCGTCGCGGCGCCCGGACCAGGTGCACGTCCTGGAGACCGTCCTGGACAACGCCGCGGGCGCGGTCCAGTGGCGGGTGGACGGCCGCACGGCGCTGCGGGTCGACAAGATCGGGCACCGGGTGCTCGACCGCAAGCACCTGCTGATGGACCTCGGCGGCCGCGAGGAACGCGTTTACCCCAGGCAGATGGCGTGCGGGCTCGGCATGTTCACCTTCCTCGCCGGATCGGCGCAGGGCAGCCCGGGCCTGGTCCGGATCTCCGACGCGCCGGGCAAGTACTTCGACACGCTCAAGGGCCAGCCGACCCCGCAGACCTTCCGCGACAACCAGAGCCTCCCGTCGAACCGGCTGTGGGGCCAGGGCGCACGGCTGCGGGTGGACAGCGTGAGCGTGATCTCCACTCCGAAGTAGACGGTCATCGGGCTTCCGGGCGACACGAGTTCGCAGGTGTGACGGTCACACCCACCCATCGCACTCGGGTGGAGGGATACGGCCGTCCGGCCCTCAACGGTGCCGTCAGTCGGGCGACTGGCGGCACCGTTGAGGTGCGGCTTCGCGATTCCGCCATGCGCGGGAGGTGGGGTCGCTACCGTGTGGGGATGTTGTGGGCACTGCTGCTCGACCTGGCACCGTTCCGACGTCGGGTGACGGCCGCCGTCGACGAGGCGGTGCGGCAGGAGTCGGCTACCGCTCAGCGGGTGATCGACGAGCTGAGGGAGCGGCAGCGCAAGGAGCTCGCGCGGCGGGATGAGGGGCTGGCGGCGGCGCGGTGGGAGGTCGCTGAGCTGCGGCGACAGCTTGAGGAGCTGCGGGACGAAAGCGAGCGGCGGCAGCGGGCGGTTCTCGCGCTGCACGGGGAACTCCAGGCCGTCGAGGACGAGCGGCGGGCGCGGGCGCAAGCCGAGGCGGCGGCGGACGAGCGGACCGAGGTGGATCTGTTCGCGTGCGCCGGTTGTTCGTCGGTGGTGCAGCTGAACACCAGGCCGGACAACACCTGTGACGCGCGGCGGCTGGGCGGGACCGGGTGCGGTGATTGTCTGGACCTCTCGTTCGGCACGCTCTGGGCGGCCAAGGCGAGTGCGACCACCGCGGCCGCTCCCTGTGCGGCCACCGCTCCCAACAGCACAGCTGTCTCCAGCGGCACTGCCGTTCCCAGCGGCACTGCCGATCCCGACAGCGCGACCGATCCCGCTGCTGCGGCCATGACCAGTGCCGCCGCCGATCCGGTGACCGCTGACCGGGACCTGCCGGAGGACCGCGACGACCGGCGGGGCATCGCGGCCAAGTTCGTGGTCGACCTGCTGGCTGACGACATGGCGACCGCGGTGGCCAAGGGTGTCGTGCGGGAAGCCGGAGAGCTGGCGCGGAGCACTCTGTGGCCCGCTGACCGGTGCGCCACGTTGAGCGCGATCGCCAACGGGCTCGCGCCGATCCCGACCGCCGTCAAGAAGGGCATCCGGTGGGTCGCGACTGTCGTCGGCGCACCTCGCTTGGTGGCCGAGACGATCGCCGAGGCGATGACCCGCGCGCTCGTCGAGCCGATCCCCTTGCGGGCCATCGCCCAGACGTTGCGGGTCGTCGGGGTGCTGGCCTGTGTTGCGGACGACCAGCTGAGCCACTGCCAGTGCGCGCGCGACCTCGTCACCAAGGACCTGGCGGAGCCAGCGCTGGCGCACCGGCTCGACGAGGCGCTGGAGAGGGCTCTCGCCAGTCAGGCCGTGGCTTCGCCAGCGGTGCCGGAACCGAAGCCGCCCGCGATCCCGAACCCCGGCGACTCCGCCATCAAAGGTCCGCGGTTCCGCCTCTGGTGACAGCGGTCCCGGGCGTCACGCGATTGCGGGATCTCACGCTGTGGAATGATTCGCCAGGATGGCCACACCATTGATAGTGCGGGGCGCACGGCATTCGCCGCCAGCCCATCTCGTCGATTCTTCGCACACAAGGGGCATCCCGGAATACCCAGCCACCGGCGATTGTTCCTGCGCCGACCACCAACTACTTCCCTCGGGGATCGAGACATGGTCCACCGAGTCACGCGGACGATCCTGCGGAGATCCAGCCAGTACGGCACAGTTTCCCCCGCGTGAGTGGGCCCACACGGCAGGCATCGTCGCCGGGGCGTCCACTTGGCGGGAGTTAACCAGGTCACAATTCGGATCGTATATAGTTGACCTCGCCATGATAATCAGCGCGCAACGAGCACGAATCGCATTCGCTGCGAGGCCCGGAAGGCACGTGGTGTAGCTTTCTTCCGGTCGCGTCACCGAAATGGCGGTAGCACGGGGAGCGCGGGCGAAGCCATCCTGGCAATGGGTCGCCCAGGACGGGTGTGCGGTTCGCCCCCGCGACCCGGTCACCACAACTTCCACGGGGGGATGTCGCATGTCCAGCACCACCTCAGTGACCATGGTTCCCGTTCGCCTCAGCACCGTCTTAGACCTGCCGAAGCCGCCGGGGATGCACTGGCGGGTGCAGGCCACCCGGCTGGTCGACTACGAGGTCAGCGTCACCAGGAACCTGTTGTCCCTCAACAACTCCGCGCTCGCCAAGGCCGTTGGCGCCGACGGTCGTCGACGTACCCGCTGCCTGGTCGTCATCGACTCCACGGTGCACGACCTCTACGGCGAGCGGCTGCGCGAGTACTTCGACGCGTGGCGGGTCGAGGCGCACTGGGAGCCGGTACCGGGCGACGAGGCCGCCAAGTCGCTCGAAGCAGCGGTCGCGGTGACCGGGGCGATGAACCGGATGGGGATCCTGCGCCGCACCGAGAAGGTCGTCGCCATCGGCGGTGGCGTGGTGCTCGACGTGGCCGGTCTCGCCGCGAGCATCTACCGCCGGGGCGTGCCCTACGTCCGGGTGCCGACCACGCTGGTCGGTCAGATCGACGCCGGGATCGGGGTGAAGACCGGGGTCAACCACGGCCACCACAAGAACCGGCTCGGCACCTACTGCGCGCCGGAGTCGGCGCTGATCGACCCGGAGTTCCTGCGCACACTGCCGCACCGGCACGTGGTCAACGGGCTCGCCGAGATCATCAAGATGGCGCTGATCAAGGACGTCGCCCTGTTCGAGCTGCTGGAGTCCACCGTCGCGGACATCACCGCGGAGGTGTTGGCGCGGCACGGTTCGGCGACCGGCGAGGTGCTGTTCCGGGCCATCTCCGGGATGCTCGACGAGCTGGAGCCCAACCTGTGGGAGGACGACCTGGAGCGGGCCGTCGACTACGGCCACACGTTCAGCCCGTCGCTTGAGCTGCGCGCCGACCCGCCGCTGCTGCACGGCGAGGCGGTGGCCGTCGACATGGCCATCTGCGTCGCGTTGGCCCGCAACCGGGGCCTGCTGTCCACAAAGGACGCCGAGCGGGCGATCAGGTTGATGCGCGACGCCGGTCTGCCCACGTCGCACCCGGTGTTCACCGCCGACCTGCTCGACGGCGCCCTCGGGGACGCGATCAAGCACCGCGACGGCCTGCAGCGGGTCCCGCTGACCAACGGCATCGGCGCCGCGGTGTTCGTCAACGACCTCACCCCCGACGATCTGGCGGCGGCGCTGGAGTTCGTCGCCGAGACCCAGGGCGAGCGGGCTCCCGTGTCATGACCGCCCAGGCCACCGTGATCGACGTGGGCGGGACCCACGTGCGGTGGGCGAGCTGGACCCCGGAGGGCGGGCTGCGCGACCGGCGCGGCCTGACCTCCCCCACCTTCCGCACCCACCCGGACCTCACCGTGCCGCAACTGCGCCGGCGGCTGGTCGAGGTCATCTGCGACGCCGTGCCCGCGACTGGTGTCGCGGGCGTGTCCTTCGGCGCGGCGATGGACCAGCGCGACGGCACGGTGTACGCGTCCGCACCGTTGTGGGGGCCGCACGAGGACCCGTTCGACCTGCTGGGTTCGCTGCGCGCCGTCCGGTCCGATGTGGACTGGCACGTGGTGAACGACGTGACGGCGGCGCTGCTGCACGTGGCGTCGTCTCCGCTGTGCGCGCGGGACCGCAAGGTGTTGCTCGCGACCATCAGCACCGGGATCGCGGCCCGCACGATCGACCGGCGCTCTCGGCGGATCCCGTTGGACGGCAGCGGGTTGCAAGGTGAGATCGGCCACCTCCCCGCCACGGCTTCGGTCGCGGGCGAGGCTGTCTCCTTGCCGTGCGACTGCGGTCAGTTGGGCCACGTGTCGGCGTACTCGTCCGGGCCGGGGATCGCCCGCGTGGCCCGGGTCATGCGCGAACGACGTCCGGCCTCTTGGGCTGCGTCCGCGCTTGGTCGCTCGGTGAGACCGTGGGAGGAGACATTCGCGGCTGCCGTGCACTCCGGGGACAGCCTGGCGGTGGAACTACTCGCTACCGTGGCCGCCCCCGTCGCCGACGTCCTACGGACCGCGCTGTGCCTAGACCCCGACCTCGACCGCATCATCCTCACCGGCGGAGTAGCCCACGCCCTCGGCGAGCACTACCGCACCGCCCTACTCACCAGGCTGGCCGACGAGGGCTTGTACTTGACCAGTAAGTACACCCCCGACTGGATCGCGGACCGCATCGTCGTCAGCCTCGCCGGAGAAGCCGACTGTCTGGTGGGCGCAGGCATAGCAGCGTTGGCGGGGGTGGGCGCGTGAGTGGGTCGCACCGGGCGGTGGTTCGGACAGGCGGGACGGTTGTGGTGCAGGAGCGGGCGACAGTGGAGCCTGGGGGGCAGGAGGTTCTGTTGGCTCCTGTGTTTGCCGGGTTGTGTGGGACGGACATCCAGATGTTGCGCGGGCTGCGGTCCGATCCCAGTCCTGTCATCGGGCATGAGGGGGTTGCGCGGGTTGTCGCGGTGGGGAGCGGGGTGCCGGGGCACTTGAAGCCGGGGACGCTCGTGTGTGTCAACCCGACGCATCCTGGGGATTCTTCGTTTTTGCTTGGGCACAATGTGGACGGACTGTTACAGGGGCGCGTCCTGATCGCGGCGGCGGCGGTGCGGGATGGGTTGGTGTTGCCGCTGCCCGCGGCCAACGGCACGGTGGATGCCGCGCTGCTGGAGCCGCTCGCGGTGGTGCGGTACGCGCTTGGTTTGTTGGCGGAGCACCAGCCGCACACGGTGGTGGTGTTCGGGGACGGTGTCGTCGGGCATCTGGCGGTGCGGGCGATACCGACGTTGGTGGGTGCCAGCACTCGGATCGTCCACCTGCACCACACCGCGCCGGGGCTGGAGTGGAGTAAGGACCATCCGGTACCGCGGGTTCACAGCGTGCTCAACGACGCGGCGGGGGCCCGGCTGCTGGCTGAACTCCCGGCCGACGAGCGGGTCGCGGTGTTGCTTGCGACGCCTCGGGACGCGACGCTCAAATGTCTGGACATCGCGTTGGGCGCGCTTCGGGGGCATGTGGCTGTCGACCTGCTCGGCGGATTGCCGCCTGGGGCCACGAGTCCGCTGCTGCCCGGCGCGAACCTCACGGCGATCCGGGCCGCGAACTGCGCTGGGGTACCGGATCCCGCGCTGCGGTTCGTGGTCCGGACCAGTGTCGGTGCCGCCGTCACCCTGCACGGACATCGGGGTGTGGGCAACGACCACCTGGTCGCGGCGGCGGCCGAACTCGTGGAACACCCGGGCCGGTACCGGGAACTCATCACCCATCTGGTTGATGTTGACGGTGCGGCGGAAGCGATGCGGCACCTCGCGCGTTCTCGCGAACGAGTGGTGTCCGGTCGACGACTGATCAAACTCGCCGTGCGCTTCGCGCCGGGGGACGACACACGGGGAGGCGTGGGATGACCGCGTTGGCAGGACGCCGGGGTCTGGTGGTGGGCGGGTCCACCGGCATCGGCGGCGCGATCGCGCGGGCCTGGTCGGGGGCGGGGATGGACGTGCACGTCCTGAGTCGGTCGCAGCCGGGTGCGCTGCGGTGGTCGCCGGTCGACCTGACGGACCCCGAGGCGGCGAGGACGGTGCTGGAGGCTGCGGGCCGGGAACCCCTCGACGCGGTGGCGTTCTCGGCGGTCAGCTACGGCGACAAGCGGGCCACCTTCTCCGACACGCCGCTGGACCAGTGGCGCACGCAGGTCGAGGTAAACCTGCACGGGCTGTGGCTGACCCTCGCCGCGACCCTCCCCTCGCTGCGCGCGGCCCAGCCGGGCCTGTTCATCAACGTCTCCTCCGAGGTGGTCTTCAACGGCGGCCCCGGGCGCTCAGGCTACGCCGCCACCAAGGCCGCCGGTGCGTCCCTTGTGGACTCCGTGTACCAGGAGGAAGACCCGGACCTCGTGCGGATCGTGTCGGTCCTACCAGCGGGAATGGTCGACTCCCCCGGCATCCGCCGCCGCCGCCCCGCCGACTTCGACTACTCCGACTACATGCGCCCGGAGAGCTTCGCCCCGATCGCCCTCACCCTCGCCACCACCGCGGGCGCCGACCACAACGGCGACAACCTGGTCGTCCACCCGGACGGCACCTGGACCCCCATCCACGACCACACCCCGATCTCCCAATCCCACCGGAGCCGAGTGTGACCACCACACAGATCGGCCTCGTCGACTGGCGGCTGCCGGTGAATGGGCCGGAAGCAGTCGTGCTCGCCGCCGAGTTGGGGGCGGATGGGCTGCAGGTGGACTTTGGAGGACCGGGGCGGGCGCCGGAGTTGGATGAACCGGGACGGTTGCGGGGGATGCGGAGCGCGTTCGGGGATACGGGGGTGGCGCCGTTGGCGGTGTCGGTCAATGTGCTCAATGACATCGGGTTGACGGCGCCGGAGGGGACGGAGGGGGCGCGGCGGGTGCGGGGGGTGATCAGTCGGGCGTTGGATCTGGCGGGGAGTGTCGGGGCGGGGTTGGTGTTCCTGCCCAGTTTTCGGCGCAGCGCGATTGATGGGGCGCAAGCGTTGGCGCGGACGGTTGAGGTGTTGCGGTGGGCGTGTGATGAGGCTGGGCGGCGGGAGTTGTTGCTGGCCAATGAGAATGTACTGACACCTGGGGACCTGCGGGAGCTGGTCCGGCGGGTCGACTCGCCGTCGTTTCGGGTTGTGGTGGACACCGGCAACATCGCGGTGTTCGGGCTCACGTCCGCTGAGGTCATCGACGCCGCCGGGCCGCTGGTCGCCAACCAGGTGCACGTGAAGAACGCCGATGCCGTGAAACCCCTGGCACTGGAGGAATCGCCGGTCGTAGACGCGCTCGCCGAACTCGACCGGGCCGGTGTCACCATCACCGCGCTGGTGTTGGAGAATGACCACCGCGACGGCGATCTCGCCCGCGTCGCGGCCGACCTCGACTGGCTCAGGGCGCACGTCGCCACCCGTTCACCCAGCGGCGCTGCCGCGTGAAGACCACCTCGTCGACCCCTGGGAGCGTCCCATGCCGATAGTCCTGTTCGCCTTGATGCTCGGCGTGTTCTGCGTCGGCACGGCGGAGATCGTGATCTCCGGCCTGCTGCCGGTCGTGGCCACCGACCTCGCGGTGACCGTGCCCGACGCGGGCCTGCTGGTCACCGGGTACGCCCTCGGGGTCACCATCGTCGGGCCGTTCGTCACGCTGCTGACCACCCGGCTTCCGCGCAAGACGTTGGTGCTGCTGCTGATGGGCGTGTTCGCGCTCGGCAACGTCGCCGCGGTGTTCGCCCCCGACTACGACACGCTGATGGCCGCGCGGATCCTCACCTCGCTCAGCCACGGCACGTTCGTCGCGGTCGCGTTCAACCTGGCCGCGATGCTCTCCCCCGCGGACAAGCAGGGCTCGGCGATGGCGAAGATCGCCCTGGGCTTCAACCTGGCCAACGCGCTCGGCGCGCCGCTGGGCACCTTCGTCGGCCAGCACCTGGGGTGGCGCGCGACGTTCCTGGCCATCGTGGTCATCGCCGGGTTGACCGTCGCGTTGATCGCGCTGTTCGTGCCCTCCACCCTGCCCCGGCCCGAGCGGCCCGAGAAGGGCGCGCTGCGCAGCGAGGTGAAGGTGTTGACCCAACGCAACCTGCAGCTGGCGGTGGTGATCACCGTGCTCGCGCAGGGCGCCGTGTTCACCGCGTCGACCTACGTGGTGCCGCTGCTGATGGACGTGAGCGGGTTCAGCGCGGGCACGGTCGCGGCGCTGCTGGTGGTCTTCGGCGTCGGCGCGGTGCTCGGCAACTTCGCGGGCGGCAAGCTCGCCGACGGCCACGTGATGCGCGGGGTCACCACGGTGCTGGTCGCGAACGTGGTGGTGCTGCTGCTGTTCTGGGCGACGAGCACGGTGCCGGTGCTCTCCGCCGTGGGTCTGTTCCTGTTCGGCGCGGTCGGTTTCTCCATCATCCCGTCGCTGCAGGCCCGCATCCAGTCGGTCGCCGACGCCGCCCCGACGTTGGCCTTGTCGGTCAACGTGTCGGCGTTCAACCTGGGCAACGGCCTCGGCGCGTGGCTCGGTGGCGCGGTGATCGACCGCGGATTCGGCGTGCGTTCAGTGTTGCCCGCCGCCGCCGGTCTCGCCGCGGTGAGCCTGCTGCTCACGTTGCTGTCGTGGCGGATGGACCGCTCGACCGCCCCGGCCGAGGAAGTCAAAGTCGGCTCCACAGAGGACTGATCTCCACCGAGGACTGAACCCCCGCCGCGAGGAGGAGTTGTCGTGTTCCCGTCGACGTACCGGACGACCGCCCTGGTGAACGGCGAGGTGACCGTCGCGGCCCTGCCGTTCCCGCACGAGTCGCTCGGCGCGGGCACCGTCGTGATCAAGCCCGACCTCATGGGGATCTGCCGCGCGGACGCCAAGGAGGTCGTCGGATCCCGCGACATCCCGACCGACCGGGGACCGCTGTTCGGCCACGAGTTCCTCGGGCCGGTCGCCTTCGCGGGGGCCGACACCGGCTTCCGCGAGGGTGAGCTGGTCACCTTCAACCCCAACGTGACCCCGAACCGCACCACCGGGTTCGCCGAGTACGTCTTCGTGCACGGCACGGCGGCAGAGTTAGACCAGGCGGTGATCCGGGTGCCCGAGTCGGACCCGGCGTGGATGCCGGAGCCGTTCGCCTGCATCGTGCACGCGAACGCCAAGCTACTTGAGCTCACCGGCCTGGACTCGTTGGCGGGCAAGCGGGTCGGGATCATCGGCGCGGGGTGCTCGGGGCTGATGTTCGCCCTGCACGCCCGTCACCTCGGCGCCTCCATCGTGGTGTTCAACCGGGGCGAGCCACGCCGGGACTTCGCCCAGCAGCGGGAGATCCTGACCGCCCAGGAGATCCACCCCTTAGCGGACGCCGAGTCCTTCCGCGACACGTTCGACGTCGTGATCGTGGTCCCCACCATCGTCACCCAGGACGTCCTGCACACCGCCGCCGCCATCGCCGCCGCCCACGGCACCCTCCACCTCTACGGCGGCACACGGTCCACGGACCGCTTCCCCGACAGCACCCTCGACATCGACACCATCCGCCGCCAGGAACTCATCAAACCCCTGACCCACCAGGCCAAACCCCTCGCCGTCTCCGGCGCCTACGGCTGCGCCAAGTCGGACTACGAGGAAGCTTTCCGCCTCCACACCACCCACCCCGAGGCCTTCCCCCTGGAACGCCTCGTTTCCCACTACATCACCCTCGACGACCTCCCCCAGCTCATCACCGACATAGCGACGTCCACCCGCGACTTCCCCGGCAAGGTGGTCATCTCGACCTGAGCCCCACCAACACGGGTCAGCTCTCGGCCAGCGCGGAGGCGATCTCGACGCGGGAGCTGACGCGGAGTTTCTGCAGGACAGCAGCCACGTGCAGCTCCACCGTCCGCACCGACAGGGCCAGGGTCGTGGCGATCTCACGGTTGCTCCGGCCCTCCGCGGCCAGGGCCGCGACCTCGCGTTCCCGCGGCGAGAGCCGGTCCCCGTAGGCGGGACGGCCGCGCTTGGGGCTGGGCAAGGCGCGGTGGGCGCGGAGGACCTCTTGGCACTGTCGCACTCGGACAGTCGCGCCGAGTTCGGTGAACACGGCCTCGGCCTCGCGGATGAGCGGCACGCCGTCCTGGCCGGTCGCCAGCGCGCACTCGCCGTGTCCCAGGCGGGCGCGGGCCCACCAGAAGCGGCGGGGCATGGCGGCGAAAGCGGTCTCCGCTTCGGCGTACCCGGCAAGCGCGGCGTCCACGTCTCCCCGCCGGTGCCACAACACGGCGCGGCCGAGGGTGAGGGCGGCGTCCGCCGCGGGGCAGTCCAGGTCGCGCACGCCTTCCCGGTGCTGCTTGAGCAACACCTCCGCGTCCCCGGAACGGTCCATCCGGCACAGCAGGTCGACGGCGATCGGCGTGACGTCCGCGGCCCACACCCACATGCCCGTGCCCCGGATGACCTCCAGCGCGGCCTCCAGGTCCTGGGCCGCGTCCACACGCGTCGGCGCACGGTGGCGGACCTCGGCGATGATGGCGTGCGCGGCAGCGGCCACCGGCGGCGCAGGCGGCGGCCCGGTGACCAGTCCCCGCAGCAACCGCAACGCGCCGGTGTTGTCCCCGGCCTCAGCCGCCAGCGCCCCGGCCACGAGCCGGTACCCGGCGGTGATGCGAGGCAGCTCGACGTGGTCGGCCGCCGCCGCGCGCTCCCGCAGGCCGCGCCAGTCGCCGCGCTGCCAGTCGAGCAGGACGTCGTTGGCACCGAGGTGTTCCTCGGTGAACGGGGCGGCGAACTCCCTGGCCAGGCCGCGTCCCCTGGCCATGTCGTCCTCGGCGCGCCGGTAGTGCCCGAGCCAGCAGGTGGCCTCGGCGAAGTTGAAGCAGGCCCGCACCAGGTGCTGGCCGCGTTCGAAGTCGGCGGGTGTGGCCAGGATCTGCCTGGCCAGCGGCCACCCCGCCCGGTTGCCGCACTCCAGCAGCGCGGAGGCCTTGTTGACCAGGAACGCGAACCGGGCCACCGGGTCGGTCAGCGTGTCGGCGAGCGCGTCGGCCTCGCTGAGCCAGCGCATGCCGACGTCGATGTGCTGGTGGCAGGCGTTGGTGCTGGCCAGGCAGGACATCACCCGGGCGGCCAGGTCGGGGCGCGGTCCCCGCAGCTCGTCGACCGCCGCGACCAGCTCGCGGTACCCGGCCGCCGCGTCGCCCGCCTGGTTGAGCAGCAGCAGGCCGAGGTCCTTGCGCAGCTCGCCGCGCACCTCGACGGGCAGCCCGCCGGTGGCCAGCAGCCCGCGCAGCACCTGCTCGGTCTCGGCGAAGTCCAGGCCGTAGAGCGCGACGCGGCCGAGCTTGACCGCCAGTGTGCGGCGTTCGTCCAGGTCGTCGGTGGCGTCGAGCAGGTCTTGGAGCGCGGCGAGGGCGGCGCCGGTGTCGCCCAGCTCGATGGCCCGGTCGACCCCGGCCGCCACGCTCTCCCGCCAGCCGACGTGGTCACCCGCGGCCCTGAGGTGGTGGCCGACGCGCATGTGCCGGGGCTCGCCGGGGGCGTCGCGCAGGACGGCGGCGGCCCGGCGGTGCAGGGCGCGCAGGGCGCTGGGGGTCACCGTGCGGATGACGGCGTGGCCGGCGAGGTCGTGCGTGCAGCGGTAGCGCTCGTCCGCGTGCTGCAGCAACCTGGCCGTGACCAGCCGGTCGAGCGCGTCCTCGCCCTCGTCGAGGTCCACCTCGGCGACCGCGCACAGCTCGGCGGCCGAGGTCGGCGCCCCAAGCACGGCGGCGGCGGTGACCAGGCCCCTGGCGGTGGCGTCGAGTGGGGCGAGCCTGCCGCCGATCAGCTCCAGGTACCCGTCGGGCACGAAGTCGCCGGTCAGGCTCTCCCACGGGGCGGCGCCGGGGGCGGCCCGCTCGATCGCGGCCCGGACGACCTCCTCGATGGCGAACGGCAGGCCACCGGTCAGCCTCAGCAGCGCGGCGGCGGGCGCAGGTCCGGTCGAGTGGGCCACCGCGTGCGCCATGGCGGCGGTGTCGTCGAGCGACAGCGGCTCGAGGCGGACCAGGCCGGTGCTCACCCCGGAGCGCGGCGGGGTGATCCCCCAGGACCGCGGGCCCGGCCGGTGGCTGAGCACGATGGCCAGGTCGGGCGGCAGGTGGCCGACCAGGAACCGGAGGAACTCGACGGTGGCCTCGTCGGTCCAGTGGAAGTCGTCGAGCACCAGCACAGCCGGTCCGGCCAGGGCCAGCAGGTGCCGCAGCGCGCGGTAGCGGCGGTGGCGCTCCATCCGCGGGTCGTCGAGCGCCTCGGCGGGGTTGGGCAGGCGGGTGCCCAGCTCGGGCAGCAGCTGGGCGACGGCGCCGAGCAGCGGGTCCGGCCGGTCGGTCCACGGGATGGCGGCGTCGGAGAGCAGCGCGTCGACCAGCGGGGCCAGCGGCAGCGGCTCGCGCAGCGACTGGCAGGTGCCGACCAGGGCCCGGGTGCCGCGCAGCGCCGGGTGCGCCAGGACCTCCTCGACCAGCCGGGTCTTGCCGACCCCCGCGTCGCCCTCGACCCGCACCACCGCGGGCCGGGCGGAGACCAGCTCCAGCAGCGCGGCGACCTCGTCCGCGCGCCCGATCAGGGGGGTCACCGCGTGTGCCATGCCCCTCCTCCAGCGCAGCTGCGTAGGCAAACACTGTGGCTCACCCGGCCGGTCGGGGCAACGGCACCTGGTCGGCGGGGTGCGCCCACCCGGGCGGGGGCACTACCTGGAAAAAAGGCCGGACTACCTGGTTAATGCACTGGAACCGAAGTGGAAATCAGTTCTCCGACCCCCGGTTAATACGATTCCGACTTCAGGTGAACCGAACCTTGACGGGCCAGTTTTTCACTGGATAACCTTCGATCCGTTCTGGGAACGCATTCTCCACCAGGACGTGGAAAGTCCGTTCGACCTGGGCATCGGCCGCTCGCACGTACCGACCGACGTTGCCCGGTGCACTCCCCCACAAGGGCCGAGCGCACCGGATGTCCCCCGTTGTCCAGGTCGACGGATATCTCCCCCGTGCGCTTCGCGTGCGGTTCCCCTTGCATCCGGGAGTGCCTGCTCCGGGAAAGGTTCTGCGCCCATGTCATCGAAAACCCTGCGCTACGCCGTCGCGGCCGTGACGGTCGGGACGTTCGTCGTCACGCTCAGCCCGTCCATCTCCGCCGCGCCCCTCGCCGCCGAACGCCAGCCCGTGCAGTGCGCCGCGGCGGGCGAGTCGACGGTCACCCGACTCCCTGCCTGCGTCTCCGCCGCGGTGTCGCTCGACCGGCTCCCCGCAGTCGGCGAGTCGGCGACGGTCAACGTCACCCTCAACGCCAACACCCAGGTCGACGGTGCCCGGTTCACCGTCCGGTTACCGAAGACCCTGCGGCTGGAGACCGGCGGCACCGGCCTGTCCGCGCCGCGCACGGTCGGCCAGGAGCAGGTGGCGGAGCAGACCCTCGCGCTGACCACCAAGGGCCGCTCGGTCTCGCTGCGGGTCACCGCGCTCAGCGCCGGACCCGCGCAGATCCAGGCCGACGTCGCGGGCACCGACGAGAAGCACGCCGCGCACGCCTCGACCGAGTTCACCGTCGGCGCGACCGCTGGCGCGTCGCGCCCCGGCGTCGGCGGCCCGTCCGCCCCGGCCGTGAGCAGCGGTCAGACGAAGGCCCCGACCAACGGCAAGGCGGCCCCGGTCGCCGCCACCCCGGCCGCCAGTTCCGCCGCCGCCGCGGCCCAGATCTGCGCCACCGGGTCGTTCGCGCTCACCGACAAGGCGGGCACCTGGCTCGCGGGCCGCAACATCCCCGTGTACCTGCAGGGCAAGACGACCGCCAACGGCGCCACCCAGACCTTCACCTCGGGCCTGACCGGCTACCAGGACGGCAAGTACTCGCTCTGCTTCACCCCGACGGTGACGACCGTGTCGTCGTTGTGGGTGAGCTTCTCCACTGCGGGCACGCTGTGGCAGGTCACCGACCTGGCGGGCACCTCGGCGTACACCACCTACACCGCGGCCAAGAGCAACGTCGCCAACGGCACCACCGTCGCGTTCGGCTCGATCGCCCCGCCCACCCAGCACATGCGCGGCTGGCACGCGTTCGACACGCTGAACCTGCTGTGGTTCGCCCGCGCGTCGAGCACCGGCTGCTGGACGTCGCGGCAGAGCAGCAACTGCACCAAGATCTCGCTGCGCTGGCAGCCGGGCAGCACTGAGGGCGCCCGGTTCAACAACTCCGTCGCCAAGACCCAGCGCTACGTCCTGCTCGGCGACGCCGACCCGGACTCCGAGCACCTGGTCCTGCACGAGAGCGGCCACGCCTTCATGGACCAGCTCTACGACGGCTGGTGGCCCGCCTCCGACTGCCCCAGCCCGCACTACCTGCACGCCCGCACCGGCGTCTCCTGCGCCTGGACCGAGGGCTTCGCCAACGCCATCGCCGGCTACGTCAAGGGCGACGGCCGCTTCTACTGGGCCGACGGCGGCACCATCGACCTGATGACCACCACCTGGTTCAACCCCGCCTACGCCGCGGGCCGCACCAACGTCGAGAACGGCGACCAGGTCGAGTGCCGCGTCGCGGGCTCCCTCATCGACCTGTGGCGCAAGGTCGACGGCGGCCCGTCCGCCACCTTCGCCAGCATGATCCGGTACCAGTCCAGCACCTTCAGCCACTGGTTCAAGACCGTCCGCCCCGCCGTCGGCCTCAGCGTCACGACGTCCACCCGCAACCTCGTCTACACCCACACCATCGACTACCGCTCCTGAGTAGTCGCCCCCGCGCGGGGAGATCTCCTCGCGCCACGAACGGCCCGCTGACCTGCGCAGCGGGCCGTTCGTGCTTGTCACCCGCCAGTGTGAACCCCGTGGCCCTGGTGGCCGGGTCGGGTAACGGGGTCTGGTGACCGCGCGATCCACCGGGACGTAGGTCGATCTTTCTCGGAGGGGGGCGCCGCGATGCTGGCGTGGTGGCGGAGCCGCAAGCGCAAGTGGCTGTGGATAGTGGGGGCGTTCCTGCTGGGCCTGTTCGTCGTGGCGGGGATCGCGGGCAATCCCCGTCCCCCCAACCAAGCCGCGGCAACCGCCCCGACCACTTCTCCCGCTACTTCGCCGACCACCTCGGTTGCTCCTGTTGCGGTGCCGCCTGATCTCGTCGGCAAGAACGCGGTGGAAGCGCAGAAAGCCTTGACGGAGGCCGGTTTCACTACCGCTGTCTACGAGTCGGTCGACGGCCGCCAGGTGATGGTCCCGGAGAACTGGACGGTCGTCGCCATCGAGCAACTCACCCCCGGCCAAGCCGTGATCCGGGTGGACAAGCCAGCCCCCGCGACCCGCACCGTCGTACCACCGGCCCCCGCTCCCCCGCCCGCCCCCGAACCACCCACAACCGAACCAGAACTCCCCGAACCCCCAGCCGACGCCTACTACGCCAACTGCGCCGCAGCACGAGCAGCAGGCGCCGCCCCCATCCACCGAGGCGAACCCGGCTACCGCCCCGCCCTGGACCGCAACAACGACGGCACCGCCTGCGAATAGCGCTCCGGTTCCGCCGCTCAGTGGGGGTATGTGCGGTGGGGGCGGGTGGGGGTTTGGGCTCGGTGGGCTTCGATGGCTAGGGATATCTCTGTCATGGACTCGGTGTCCTGGAGGGAAGGCAGGTAGGTGACGGTGGTGGCGAGGGCAACGAGGTCGACGGTGAAGTAGAGGGTCATTAGGGGGTTGATGAAGAGTTCGCTGGTGGCGGTGCGGGTGGTGAAGTGGGTGTTGCCGAAGGTGCCGCGGAGGGCGGCGGCTATTTGGCCGTTGACGATGCTGGGGCGTAGTGGGGTTTGGGAGTGGGCGTGGGCCACGGCGTCCACGTAGGCCTGGGCTTCTGGGGAGGCGGAAGGGATGGAGAGGGCGCCCAGGTAGCCGCCTGCGCGGTCCAGGGCGGCCAGGTTCTCCAGGACGTGGGCGTGGCAGACGCCGTGGTAGGAGTCGATGCCGAAGCCCAGGCAGGTGACCAGTCTGTCCACAGTGTCCAGTGCGGCGACGGCGGCCAGGCTGGTCATGTCCTCCTCCGGGGTGCCGATACCGGATTCGTCCCCGCGCATCAGGATGTCGGTGCCGCCGTCGACCAGGACGATCGCGTCGACGGCGAGGTGGTCGACCAGGATCCGGTAGGCGTCGCGGAGCGGGCGGACGCCGGTGCGTGGAAACGCGTACACAGTGGACGGGAGGGCGCGGCTTTCCAGCCACCGGGCCAGGGTGCGTTCGGGGAAGTACTCCTCGGGTCCCGCGCTGCCCGGCCGGACCGCCGCCACGTCCGGTGCCAGCCAGTCGTCCAGGTCGAGCTGGTCGAGCGCGCTGAACGACAGGTTCGCCAGGTGCACCCGCTTGCCCATGTCCCGCAACGCGAACGCCAGCGGCAGGCCCGCGTACACGTCGAACCCGCCACCGGCGCCTGCCACCAGCACGCTCGAAGCGGACGCCAACCTGTCGAACAACGGAGGTCTCACCAGAGAGGACACCCCACAATCATAGGGAATCCGCGTCCGGGACGTCGTCGAGCAGCTTCGCGAACCGGGCCACCTCCCCGCGCAGCTTCGACGGCACGCGTCTGCGCATCCTCGTCAGCCACAGCACCGTGTCCTCAAACTGCGCCCACTCCCCCGCGTCCGCGTAGGCACGGCCCAGCACAAGCGACTCCGCCCAAACGCCTCCGCGACCAGTTCGGCGTCCCACCTGACCAGCGACCACACCCAGGTCGCGTGCGCCAGCCGGGCCGCCGCCTGCCGGGTCGCGCGCACGTGGTCGACGCCGTGCGCCGCGTCGGCGATCGCGGTCAGCGGCCTGCGCAGGAACGACGCGGGCCGGGCCTGCTCGGTCCGCGCCTCGGCGGTGCGCGACTTCCAGTCCCCGTACCAGGACAAGCGATCCGTCTTCCGGCACCGGCGGTACAGGTCCTCCGCGTAGTCCAGGTTGTCGAACGCCGCCTCGTAGTCCGCGGTGTCGAAGTCGAAGTGGCCCAACCGGCTGTGCGCCTTCGCCAGGTGGCTGAACGAGCCGTGCGTCCCGTGGGCCTTGGCCCTGGCGGTGAAGACGCTGACGTTCAGCAGGTGGTACTTCCGCAGGTCCGCGGCGACGTCGAGGTTGACGCCCTCCCGCAACTCGGCCAGCAGGGCCCGGTGTTCACCGGTGTAGCGGTGCGCCACGACGTCTCCAACCCGTTCGGTGCCGGAACCCGCACGCTATCGCCCGATGATCACCGGGCTCAGCGGTTTCGCCGCACCCGGTGACCTACGCAGGGCGACGAGGTTGGTGAATTGGCCACACGATCGGGTTCTCCGTGGTGGATGTTGGGCGTGTCGTGAAACCCCATTCAGGTCCGAACAGGTAATGGAGCCGTAGGAGGAAGATCATGGGTTATCTCACGCGCGTCCTCACGATCACGGCGATGGTCACGACAGCGGCGATCGGCGGCACGGGAACCGCCGCGGCCGAGGACGACCCCCAGTCCGGCGTTGTCACCAACGTCCGACCTGCCGACGACGGCGCGGCGGCATGCGGTCGTGAAGGGTGGGTTCGCAACGACAGAGCCTTGGGGGTTCTGGAAGGCGGCTCTGACTGCGTCGCGCGGGCTGATGTGCCTACGTTCCGGTACACGACGGCGGGTGGGACGTATGTGGTTGGGGCCATTCCTGACCGGCTGTGTGTGACGACGCGGGATGGGGTCACGGCTACGTCGGCGGTGAACGACACGGCTCGGGTCGCGTTGCTGTACCCGAACACCGCTTGTCGGGGGCTGGCGTCGGTGGTGTTCCCGAAGGGGACGTATCAGGGGGCGGCGTTTCGGTCGATGCTGTTCTTGACGGTGTCTGGTTGAGGGTGTGAGCCTGAGCGCGCCGGGGCTGGACGGCCTCGGCGCGTTTGGGGTTGGCAGTTGGGTGTCCATTGAGGACTGTGAGGTGGGTTGTCCACATGGGTTCTAGTTGTCCACAGGGTCGAACTTCAGCCTCTCTGGGCTTGTGTTCCCTTGGGTAGGCTGTGTATTCAGGGGACTTTTGGGCGGGTTGATCTTGTCGGCCGTGAGCCGGCCTGGCACCAGCGCCTTCGTGGAGCGGTGGTGGGCAACGTCGTCGGCGGGTGAGTGGGGCCAGCGTTGTCGGCGGGTGCTTGGGGGCCAACGTTGTCGGCGGGCGGTTAGAGACCGACGTTGTTGGGTTCTCGCCAGTCGTAGGTGATGGGTGGGGCTGGGCGTGGGGGGTCGCGCGGGTGGTAGCCGAGCGGGGGTGGGGGTTAGGGGTGGTGGGGGTCGCCCATGGTTAGGCGGGTGGTGTAGCTGGTGGGGGTTCGGGTTAGGGCTACGTGGTGGCAGAGTTGGTGGGCGATCCAGAGGCCGTAGCCGCCGCCGGTGGGGGTGGGGGTGGGGATGAGGCCTGCGAAGGGGTCGGTGGGGCCTGGGCCGTTGTCGTGGATCGTGACGACGGCGTGGTGGGGGCCGGGCCACAGGGTCAGGGTGACGGGGGGCTTGCCGTACTTGATGGCGTTGGAGACGACCTCGCTCACCGACACGACCAGGTCGTCCAGGTCGTCGGGGCGCAGGGACGCGGCGGCCAGGGTGGTGACGGCGGTGCGGGCCTCGGCGGGGGTCGGGTCGACCAGTTCGATGGCTGGTGGACCGGCCTGGATGGGGTACGGCACGACCGGGCGGGTGGTGGCCAGGAACGACAGCGGCTGCACGTATCCGGGGTTGTCCAGGTTGCCCTGCCCGGGGTGCGCGACCAGCGAGTGGGTCTTAGCGACGTCCTCCAAGACCCACGCAGGCGTCGTCCGGGTGTCGTAGGCGCACATGCTCAACAGCGGGAACCGGTCGTACGCGTAAGTGACAGCCGCCTCGTACCGCGCCCATACGTCCCACGCCGTCGATAGCGCCAACTCCGGGATCTCGCCCAAGAGGCGGACCGCGCTGGCGCCGCCATCGATCAGTTGGGCGAACATCTCGCTGTAGGACTTGATGGCGACCGCGGGGCGGACGTACTGGAGGTTGGTCGAGACGACGGTGACCTTGTCCGGGCGGTTGACGGCGGCCAGCACGAGTTCGGCGCGCGGTGGGTCGAGGGCGAGCAGTACGGCGTCGCCGCGGTCGAGGCCGTCGGTGAGGAAGGGGACGCCGCAGCCGAGGAGTTCGGTGTCGTCGGCGTAGCACAGCGCGACGTGGTCGGGGGTGCCGCTCATGCCACCTGCTCCACCCGCACCCCCGCGATGCCCAGGATGTCGACCATCCTGGCCGCGCTGAACCGGCGGGTGCGCAGCACGATGGTGATCCCCCGGCGGTCGGCCTGCTCGGCCAGCCGCAGCAGCCCCCGGTGGTCGATGAAGGTCAGCTCGCGCGCGTCGAGCACCACCTCGCCCGGTCCCCACTGCGGCGCGGCGCGGTCGAGTGCCCAGGGGAACAGGTCGTGCGCGCGCAGGTCCAGTTCGCCCTCCAGCGCCACCGCGCCCGCCTGGCCCCAGCCGTGCAGGTGGAACGGGACACCCTCGACGTTGCCGCGCGGGTGCATGCTGGCGAGCTTGTCGACGGCTGCGGTGCCCAGGACCGGGACGTTGTAGGCGCACAGGGCCTCGAAGGGGTACGCGGCCATGTAGCGGTCGACGGCGTGCTCGTACCCGGCGAAGGCGTCGAGCTGGGCGGGGGTGCGCACGAGGTTGGTCACCTCGGCGGCCACCCGGAAGCCCGCGAACCCCGCCGCGACGGCCTCCTCGGTCTCGGCGGCGTAGGTGCGGACCTGCTCGGCCGCGTCGACCACCGCGTCGGTGCCGTAGAGCCCGTCGAGCGACTTGAACCGCACCGCGCCCCGGTCGCGCAGGTTGTCGAAGTCCGGCAGGTCGGCGAAGCGGCGGGCGAGGTCCGCCACGTCCCCGGGCGCCGTCACGCAGACGCGCTTGCCCTGCGCCACGCCTTCGACGAGGAACCGCTTCGCCCCGGTGACGAACTCCCCCGCTTCGGCGAACGCCCAACAGAGGTGACCGGGGCCACTCGCCGTGGTCCCGTCACTCCGCCCAGCCGCATGGCTCACGCCAAGGACTGTACGGCACCTCCCTCGCCCGGAGCACCGTCCGCCACGCCTCGTCGCCGACGGTGACCGTCCGTCCACAAAGGCTTCGTTTCCGGCCACCACCCGCGATCACCCTGATGGCGCAACGCAGGCAGGGCAATCCGGGCGGGCACGGCCGCAGGCCGCCGAGGGCTGTCCCTGCATGACAGGTGCTCGGCGGCCTGCGGTGGTGGCGTGGCCGGGTCAGGCCACGCCGGTTCGGCGGTAGTCGCGGGGGGCGCAGCCGTAGCGCTCGCGGAAGGCTCGGCTGAAGTAGGAGGAGTCGGGGAGGCCCCAGCGGGCGCTGATGGTGCTGACCCGGTCGTGGGCGAGGAGGTCGGCGCGGCAGCGTTCCAGGCGGCGGTCGCGGATCCACTTGGCGACCGTGGTGCCCTCGCTCTCGAACAGGCGGTAGAGCTGCCGGGTCGAGACGTGGTTGGCGGCGGCGACCTCGGCCGGGGTCAGGTCCGGGTCGGAGAGCCGGGCGTCGATGAACTCGCGGATGTCGTGCAGCAGGGTCGCGGGCGTCACGACTTGTACTCCGGGTGCAGCGACAGCGCGATGAACTGGAACGGGCGGTCGACGCTCTTGTAGCCGAGCGGGCAGTGCCGCACGCCCGCCGGGATGTAGACCGACGCGCTGGTGGAGATCTCGTAGACCTCGCCCTCGATGGTGAGCTCCGCGACGGCGCCGAGGTCGTTGATGTCCTTGGGGTTCGAGCCCATCCACAGCAGGACCTCGTCGTACTCGTGGGTGTGCTCGAGCACGTACGGGTTCGGGGTGGGGACCTCGTAGATCCAGCTGTAGGCGATGTGCACCTGGCAGCCCGGCACCTGCCAGCCGCTGATGAGGGCGTGCGCGCCGCTGGTACCGCCCTCGACCTCGCCGTAGGCAAGCACGCCCTCGTTCGGCAGCTCCTCGCGGACCATGTTCCGAACGATGTACTTCTCGAATTTCCCTGCCATGTCAACGGTTCCCTTCGCTTCGCTGTCCTATCGAAGGTACGAACCGGGCGCTCGCGCTGACAGTCAGCGCTCTCGGGCGATCTGGTACTTTTCGCGGATGTCCCGGCGGAAGTCCCCCGGGCTCGCGCCGGTCTCGCGCTTGAAGAACCGCCCGAAGTACGACGGGTCGTCGAAGGCGAGCCGGTGGGCGATCTGGACCACGGTCAGGTCGGTCTGGGCCAGCAGCCGCTTGGCCTCCAGGGCCAGCGCGGCCCGGATCACCGCACCCGGGGTCGTGCCCAGGGCGGCGCGCACGAGGTCGGTGAGGTGACCGGCGGTGACCCCGATCCGCTCGGCGTAGGCGCCAACGGACCGCTCGGTGAGCACGTGCTTGGCCACGAGCCGGGTGAACCGCCAGACCAGCGACGACGACACCGGCACGCTCGGGTGCGCGCGCCGCAGCCGCTGGATGTGCACGAGCAGGATGTGCAGGTGCGCCTGGAGCATGGTGGCGTAGCCGGGTTCCCTGGCCCGGTACTCGCGGTCGATGTCGTCGAGTATCCCGTCGACCAGGCCGACCTGGTCGCCGCGCAGCCGCACCAGCGGGCTGCCGCCCGGCGCGGGCAGCAGCCCGCCGGGGTGCGCGAGCAGGAACTCCTCGGCGAAGACCAGCACCCGGCCGCGGATCTGCTCGGTGTCCTGCCAGAAGTGCACCTGGCCGGGGGCGAGCACGTACACCGAGTTCGGCTCGATGTCGTAGGGCTCGAAGTCGACGACGTGCACACCGCCGCCGCCGGTCAGGTACAGGACCTCGTAGAAGTCGTGCCGGTGCGGGAACCGCGCCCTGGTGAAGGACCCGATCTCGTCGAAGGTCCCGATGGCGAACGGCGACAGGCCGCTGGGCACCGGGACCTCGATCTCGTGCAGCGGCAGTGGCGGGGTGCTCGACCTGGCCATCGCGCCTCCTGGGCTCAGCCGCCCTTGGTCGCCAGGTTGATGCCCGGCTCGGGCAGCGCGGTCAGTCCATAGTGGCCGATGATCCGGTCCAGCGTCCCGTCGGACTTGAGCGCCTTGAGCGCCGCGAGCAGCGCCTCGGCCAGCTGGGTGTCGTCCTTGCGCAGGTACATGCCGACGTAGGTGGGCGCGAAGTCCTGCGAGACGATCACGATCGGCGCGCCCTGGGTGCTGATGGCGTACTTGGCCTGCTCGGTCACCGCGACCTGGAAGTCGGCCTGCCCGGAGCGCAGCGCCAGGTCGGCGTCCTGGGCGGTCGGGAACTGGCGGACCTCCGCGCCCGGCTTGCCCTTGCCCGCGCACGCCTGGGAGATCTCCTCGGCGTGCTGGACGTCGGTGGTGCCGCGGATGGTGGCGATCCGCTTGCCGCACGCGTCGTCGACGGAGGTGTACTTGCCCTCGTTCGCCTTCGCGGTGACCAGCACGCTCGCCGACTGCATGTAGTCGACGAACACACCCACGCGCTGGCGCTCCTCGGTGTCGGACAGGCCGTCGTCGGCCATGTCGAAGCGGCCCGCGGCCACCCCGGGCAGCAGGGCCTCCCAGGCGATGTTCTCGATCTCGTAGCCCAGCCCCAGCTTGGCCGCGACCGCCTTGCCGACGTCCGGGGTGATACCGCCGGTGATGTTGTTGCTCGCGTCGGTGAGCAGGTAAGGCAGGTTCGGCAAGGTGGTACCGACGTGCAGCTTGCCCGCGTCCTTGATCCGCTGCGGGAGCATGTCGTGCAGCTTCTGGTCCTTGCCCGGTAAGCCGGACTCGGCGGGGGCAGCGGGCTGCTTCGCCGCGCCGGGGTCACCGCACCCGGCGAGGAGCAGGGCGGCGGCTAGGACGGCCATACGTCTACGCATGATCGGTCTCCTTGTCGGGGTGTCGGTGGACGTGGGCGAGGAAGGCCGCCGTCCGCGGGGAGTCGGGGAAGCGCAGCACCCGGTCGGCGGGGCCGGACTCGACCACCACGCCGTCGTCCATGAACACCACGGTGTCGGCCACGTCGGCGGCGAAGCCGATCTCGTGGGTGACCACCACCATGGTCATGCCGCCCGCGGCCAGCCCGCGCATGACGGCCAGGACCTCGCCGACCAGTTCGGGGTCCAGCGCGCTGGTCGGCTCGTCGAACAGCAGCACCGACGGATTCATGGCCAGCGCGCGGGCGATCGCCACCCGCTGCTGCTGACCGCCGGAGAGCTGGCCGGGCAGCTTGTCGGCGTGGTCGGCGAGTCCGACCCTGGCCAGCAGGTCGCGCGCCTCCCGCTCGACCTCCGCCGGGTCGCGGCGCAGCACCCGGACCGGGCCGAGGGTGATGTTGCGCAGCGCGGTCAGGTGGCTGAACAGGTTGAACTGCTGGAACACCATGCCCATCCGCAGCCGGGCGCGGGCGATGTCCTTCTCGCTGCTCTCGTAGAGCCGCCCGTCGCGCTGCTCGTAGCCCACGAGCACGTCGTCGACCTGGACGAACCCGGCGTCGAGCGGCTCGAGGTGGTTGGCGCAGCGCAGCAGGGTGCTCTTGCCGCTGCCGGACGGGCCGATCACGCACACGACCTCGCCCGGTGCCACGTCCAGGTCGACGCCGCGCAGCACCTCCAGCCCGCCGAAGGACTTGCGCAGCCCGCGCAGCCGCAGTCCGCCCCTGGTGGTCGAGCCATCACCGGATACCGCGCTGCTCATCACGCCGCCGCCCATCGCTCGAGGAAGCGCTGGCCGATGCCCGCGAGGGTGACCAGGACCAGGTACCACCCGGTCGCCACCAGCAGCAGCGCGATGACCTGGTAGTTCTGCCCGTAGACCTGCTGCGCCCTGGTCATCAGGTCGCCGCCGCCGATCACCGAGACCAGCGAGGTCCCCTTGAGGATCAGCACGAACTGGTTGCCCAGGGCGGGCAGGATGACCCGGATCGACTGGGGCAGCACGATCAGCCTGGTGGCCCGCGCCCTGGTCATGCCGATGGTGAGCGCGGCGTCGACCTGACCCCGGGGCACCGCGAGGAAACCGCCGCGGATGATCTCGGCGAGGTAGGCGGCCTCGTGCAGGCCGAGGCCCAGCATGGCGGCGAGGAACGGGGTGATCACCGCGTTCGTCTCGGCGAACCCGAGGCTGGGGAACAGCAGGGACAGGTTGAACCAGAACACGATCTGCACCACGAGGGGCACACCGCGGAAGAACCAGATGTAGCCGGACGCGGCCACCCCGGCGACCGGGTTGCGCGACTGGCTCATCATCGCCAGCACCGCGCCGAGCACCAGCCCGATGCCGAGCGTGGCGAAGGTGAGCACGAGCGTGGTGCCGACACCGGCCATGATCGGGGTCGACAGGAAGTAGTCGCCGATGACCACCCAGTCCAGGTTCGGGCTGGTCGCGACCGTGACCGCCAACCACCCGACCGCGGCCACGAGCACCGCCCCGACGCCCCACCGCGCCGCGAACCCCCTGCGGCGCACCACTTCCAGTGTGTGCGGTGTGTCCAGCACCATCCTCCCCCTCCAGCCGGGTGCGAAGGACGCTAGGCCGGAGCGGGGTCGGATTCTTGACTCTCCCTGCCAACTCCCCGACCGGTCCGCGCGGCCACGGAGAGTCACGTGGCGCGGGGTGCGGGGTGGCGCTCCCCGGCACTGGGGGCGCGGCCTCGTCAGCGGGAGCTGGGACGTGGACCCGCTGCGCGCGGGTCGGCGATCTGGTGCTCCCTTGGCGGGAGCGGCACTCGACCAACCCGTGCTATCCGGCTGCCGAGTCCACAGTGGATAGCGGTGGTCAGGCGGCGATGGGCATGTCCGTGACGCCGTAGAAGAGCTCGGCGCCCTTGTCGGTGAGGTGGATGGCGCGGATGGTGGTGTCGCTGGGGGCGATGGCGATGAGGTGGCGGCGCAGCAGGGCGGCGAGGATGTCGGACTGCCACAGCGGGAGCGAGCCCGCCGGGGTGCCGTCGTAGTGCGCCCAGCCGAAGCCGGTCAGGCTGTCGGAGTCACCGGTGTGGAACAGGACGGCGCCCTCGGAGACGTCGAACAGGGTGGCCATCACGTCGTCCTCGGTCATGTCGACCCGGGCCTCGATCCAGACCGGCGCGGCGGTGGCGGTCATGGTGGCGGTGTCCATGGTGGCGGTGGTGGTGTTCATGGTGCGCTCCTCGGTGCTCGGGGTCATGGACTCATCCTTGCCCGGCGACGGCGGCGGCCGCATGGGAACTACCCGGACAGCTCTCGGTCCGCACCCGGCCCGCAACCGTTCAGCCCCGCAGAGATCCTTGCCCACCAACGGATCGGGGTAATCAGTCCGATAGGGACGACCGAGCTCTCATGACACTGCGTGGGTCACCGCCACCCACACGGGGATCCGAGATCGCCCTTCACTGCCAGTTGCCCCACGAAATCCACACCAAGCGTTACCACAGCGGGCATCCACAGCGGGCATCCACAGCGGGCATCCACACCGGACTAGCGGTGCGCCACCGGGTGGTTCAGGCCGTCGCGGGCGTCGGCGGGGGACCAGGCGGCGGGGAGGGTGAAGGTGAAGCGGGAGCCGCCGTCGGGGTTGTCGGTGGCGGTGATGGTGCCGCCGTGCCGTTCGACGATGCGCTTGCAGATGGCCAGGCCGAGGCCGGTGCCCTGGTGCGTGGTGTGCCGGTGCGCGCGGTGGAAGTTGTCGAAGATGATCTCGTGTTGGCCCGCCGGGATGCCGATGCCGTTGTCGGTCACCGTCACCTGCACCAGGTCGCCGCGCTGGTCGCCGCTGATGGCCACGTGGGCGGTGGTGCCGGGCGCGGTGTACTTGACCGCGTTGCCGACGATGTTGTCCACCAGCTGCCGCACGAGCACCGCGTCGGCGGTCACCACGGGCAGCGCGCCGATGGTGAACACCGGCACCGGCAGGCCCGCGGCGGCCGCGCTGTCGGAGCGGGCGGCGGCGATGTCGGTGACCAGGTCGGCCAGCTCCACCCTGGTCGGGGCGATGGCCGCGTCGCGGGCGGTGGTGTAGGCGAGCAGGTCGTTGATGAGCCCGCGCATCCGGCCGGTGGAGCGCTTGACCCGGACCAGGCCCTGGCGGGCGCGGTCGACCATCGGGCTGTTCGGCGCGTCCTGCAGCGCCTCGTCCGCGTCGTCGGTCCAGCCCTCGGCGGCGGTCAGCGGGTTGAGCAGGTCGTGCGCGACCACCCCGGCGAACGCGGCGAGCTCGTCGCGGTGGCGGCGCTCGGCGGTGACGTCGTGGAACAGCACGACGGCGTTGTGCCCGCCGTGGTCGTCGGGCAGCGCGGTGGTGCGGACGTTGATGATCCGCCCGTCCGGCACGCCGGGGTTGCGGACCAGCACGTCGACCGGCTCGATCTGCTCCCCCGAGGCCAAGCGCACGTGCGGCATCTCGGCGGCGGTCAGCGGGGTGCCGTCGAGGTGGAAGAAGCCGTAGTGGCCGCTGTCGACCACCGTGTCGTCCGGGCTTATCCGGCCGCCGAGCAGCCGCAGCGCGGCCGGGTTGCGCAACGTGATCCGGCCCTCGGCGTCCACCACGGACAGGCCGTCGGCCATGGAGTCGATGATGGCCCGCTTGAGCGCGGCCCGGCGGCCCGCGGCGTCCTTCTCCTGGGCGAGCTGGTGGACCAGGGTGTCGCGCTCGTCGCGGCTCAGCGCCAGCGCGAACCCGATGACCGCCACGACGGTCACGAACAGCTGCACGACGAGCGCACGCACCGCGGTGGACTCCACGGCCGCGAACGGCCCGTCACCGTTCAGTGTGAACACCACCGCGACGACGGCCACGGACAGGGTGTGCAGTGCCACGAACGTGGTGGGCAGCCGGACCGCCGCCCACACCGTCAGCGCGATCAGCGTCGAGGCCACCGGCAGCCCGTGGGTGGTACCGAAGCCCACCGCGTACGCGCCGACCGAGCAGAGGATCACCAGGGCGCACTCGGCCGGGACCGCGGCGCCGCCGCAGGGTGTCGCCGGGTCGCGCCTGGCCGCCCAGCGGGTCGCCACGGTGCGGGCCACGCACAACCCGGTCATGCCCACCACCAGCACGCCCGCGAAGTTGCGGGCCATCCACACCGCGACGGTGATCAGCGAGAAGTGCCCCGTGGCCAGCCACAGCCCGGAGGTGCCCACGACGGCCCCGGTGGACGCGGCCAGGTAGGCGGCGGCGAGCACCCGCCACAGGTCGCGCGGGCCCTGCAGACCGCCCTCGGGCCGCAGCGACCACAGCAGCGGCCGCCAGCGCGAGATCAGCACGACGAACACCGACACCTGGGCCAGGTTCGAGACGACGAACACCACCGCCTGCCCCGCACTGGCGTTGGTGAGCATGTTGACCACGACCGTGGTCGCCGAGAAGGCCACCACGTCGACCCGCAGGTCGGCGACGCCGCGCTGCGCGCAGAACCACATGACCGCGACCCCCGCCGCGGGCCACACCAGGCTCAGGCTCATCTGGTCGAGCACGGTCAGCCTGCCCGCCAGCGTCGCCACGACGTAGAGCGCGGTGAACGCCGCCGTGCGCGCCAGCGGGTAGGACAACACCGAGCCCGGTGGCTCGTCGGGCTCCGGTCTCCTCGGCCGCGGCACAGCCCTGGTGATGCGCACTAGACCAACCCCTCCGCGTTCCCGTCCGCGAGCAGCTCCCGCACCGCGGCCCGCAGCCGCTCACCGCTGGAGGGCTTGCCCACGTAGACCGCCCGCGCCGCGCGCATCCGCTCGACGTCGGCGCCCGACCACAGCACGCTGAGGAAGATGGCGGGCAGCCGCTCGTCGAGCTCCCTGAGCCGGTGCAGCAGGTCGACCCCGTCCATCCCCGGCATGGCCACGTCCAGCACCACCGCGTGCGGCAGGCCGTCGCGCTCGACGGCGGCCAGCGCCAGCACCCCGCTCTCGACGGCCAGCACCTCGTGGCCGTCCTCGCGCAACCACTGCGCGATGAGATCACGGACGTCGGTGTCGTCCTCCACGACCAGCACGCGGGCCACGGCGCCTCCCCACCCCGAACTCCCCTGCCCCGGTACCACTGGGGACCACTGGCGTGATCCCCGCGTGATCCCCGGCCACCCCACTCCACCACGCACCGGCGACCCGCGCGATCCGATCATGACCGGACCAGGTCGACGATCACGTGTGGACGGTGTTCGACTCCGGCTGGGAGCGGCCGAACCCGACGCGCGCGCCGGGCCGCCGCGCCCACGATCACGCGCCAGGGCAGCGAAACGCCAAACGGGCCGTGCCTGCTGCGACGGGGAAGCCAGCAGGCACGGCCCAGAGCGTTCACGTTGTCCCGCAGCCGGTCCAGGGGCCGGGACAGCGCGTCAGCCCGGTCGGGATCAACTCTTGGGCATCAGCACGGAGTCGATGAGGTAGACGGTGGCGTTCGCGGTCTTCACGCCGCCGCAGATGACGTTGGCGTCGTTGACCTTGAGGTTGTTGCCGGAGCCGGTGACCTCGACGGCGCCCTTCTCCACGGTGGTCTGGGAGCCGACGATGGCGTCGGGCGACTTCTGGCCCGCGACCACGTGGTAGGTCAGGATCTTGGTCAGCAGCGCGTCATCGGTCTTGAGCTTCTCGATGGTGGCGGCGTCGATCTTCTTGAACGCGTCGTCGACCGGGGCGAAGACGGTGAACTCGCTGCCGTTGAGCGTGTCGACCAGGTTCACCTTGGGGTTGAGCTTGCCGGAGACGGCGGCGACCAGGGTGGTCAGCAGCGGGTTGTTGCTCGCGGCGACGGCGACCGGGTCGGCGGCCATGCCCGAGACGGAGCCCGCGCCGCTGGGCACGGCCTTGGCGTAGTCGGCGCACCCGGCGCCGACCAGGCCCGCGGCGGGGTCGGCCATGGCGGGCTTGGTGGTGGTCATCGGGGCCGCGGTGGTGGTGGTCGTCGCCGACGAGTTCGAGCCAGTTGCCGCGGTGTCGCTGTTCCCGCAGGCGGAGGCCACCAGCGCGAGGGCGCTGATCCCGGTGATGACGACGGCGGTACGAAGCTTGTTCTGCATGGCG
The DNA here is from genome assembly GCF_024171945.1 of Actinokineospora globicatena. GTDB lineage: Bacteria > Actinomycetota > Actinomycetes > Mycobacteriales > Pseudonocardiaceae > Actinokineospora > Actinokineospora globicatena. Next base: position 400,681 of record NZ_JAMTCR010000006.1, on the reverse strand, counting down.
CGTGCACTCCAGTGTGGGGGATGTCGAAGTCGCTCCATGGCGATGTCGACAGCGGTCGAATCGCTAGAGGACTGTGGGAGCGGGTCCCGGTGGGACTGGCTTCGGTCTCGATAGGCGATTCGCGGCCGGGGTGGGCGGCGGATTGGTCGGGTTCCAAGAAATTTCTCGGATCCCGGTGAGCCGGGTCGACAGAAGGGGGTCGGACCGGCGCGCGCGCCCGCTGACCTGGCGCGATCCGACCCGGCACCAGGACGGGCGCTTGTTTGTCCACAGTGGACGATCTGGCCCGGGCGGCGCGGAACGCGATTCCCTTTCGGCTCTAGGCGAATTCGATGATCGCGGCCGCGCGCAAGGGGTCTCGACCAACATCACCCGAAGAGGGCGATTCGCGGGCAAACCCCGGCGATCGTGCTGAGGAATTCGATCGACGACCGCATCCTCATGACCATGACCCGCACGCCTCCGGCCGACAAGGCGGAGACCACCGCCCACCCGCGCCGGACCAGGACCTGAGGTGAGCATGGAGCGGACCGCGGACGAGGTCGCCAGACCCGAGTTCACCAGCACCGGGCCCAGCCACGTCGACCCGCTCGTGCACGAGCGCGCCAAGCCGGGTGGCCGCATCCCCCGACCGAGCCCCAACGCCTACCGGATCAGCTCGACCACGCTCGACACCGGTGCGGTCGTCGTGCGGGTGACCGGTTTGCCCGACCACAACGCGGCGCAGGAGTTCGGCGCGGCGCTGACCGCGGCGGTGGACACGCGGCCCCCGCTGCTCGTTGCGGACCTGTTCGGTCTGCGCACCGCGGGCAAGGGCATCGCGGACGCGCTGCTGTCGGCCTACCACCGGGGGCGGCCGTCGACGTGCCTGCGGGTGGTGGCCAGGCAGGTGGCGGCACTGCGCGGGCTCAGCAAGACACCGGTCTGGGAGCTTGTGGAGATCTACCCCACCGTCGCCTACGCCGTGCGCACACCGTGGGTCTGAGCCGGTCGGGTCGGCGCCGTCCCTGATCGCGCCCCTGCTTGTCACCGAGGTCGAGACCGCCGGGGTCCAAGGCCGCCCTGATATCCGCACCGACGAGAGGAACCCATGAGATCAGCGACCCGAATCGCGCTCGGCATGGCGATGGCCTGCGTGCTGGCCTGCCAGCTCGTGACCCCGGCGGCGGCCGCCCGGGGAACGTTCACCTTCTACGACGACGACGGCGGCGCGGGCGTCGTGGACCCGCGTGACAACACCTGCTACCCGCTGGGCTCCACCGTCCGCCGGGTGGAGAACCGCACCGACCGCCAAGCCGTCCTCTACAACTCGACCGACTGCACCGGGAAGTCCGCGCTGGTGCTGCCGCCCCGCAAGGGCCGGGACATCGCGAAGGTCACCGCGGTGGTGTTCGTGCGGACCCGCCGCTAGGCACGGCGACCCGACGGTGGGCGAGGTGGGGGTTCGGGGCGGCCCACCTCGCCCACCGGACGCCGGTACCGGCGTCGGGGGGAGGTCCCTCAGCCGGGCTGGTCGGCGGCGGGCAGCGGCAGCAGGCCGTGCTCGGCGAAGACGGCCTTGGCCACCAGCACCGCGTTGAACACCCGCGGGTTCCCGGCGAACGCGAGCAGGTGGATGATCGTCTCCACCACCTGCTGCGGGGTCACGCCGACCGCGAGCGCGGCGGTGATGTGGAAGCGCAGCTGCCGCTCGGTGTCGCCCAGGGTGACCAGCGACGCGATCGTCACCAGCTGCCGGTGCGGCAGGTCGAGGCCGGGCCGGGTGTAGAGGTCGCCGAAGGCGAACTCGCCGACCAACCGGGCCAGGTCCGGGGCGACGTCGGCGAGCGGGGCGACGATGGCGTCGATGTCGCCGCCCATCTCGGCCAGCCGGGCGGCGCCGCGGCGGAAGCGCTCGGTCGGCATCAGACCGCGACGGGCGCGGTGTGCTTCTGGATGAACCCGACCACGCGCTCCCACGCGTCGTCGCAGGCCTCCTGCCACTCCGCGTAGCTGGCGTCGAAGAAGGAGTGCGGCGCGCCCTCGTAGACGTGCAGGTCGTAGTCCTTGCCCGCGGCGTCGAGCTTGCCCGCGAACTCCTGGAACTCCTCCTGCGAGGTCGCCACGTCCTCGCCCGCGAGCAGGAGCAGCAGCGGCGCGGAGATGTCGTCGACGACGTCGTTGACCAGCCTGGGCAGGCCGTAGAAGCCGATCACGCCGGTGACGCCGAGGGCACCGGCGGACAGGCGCCACGACTGGCCGCCGCCGAAGCAGAACCCGACGGTGAAGACCGGACCGGTGTTGTGCTGCTCGAGGTAGGTGGCCGCGGCGCGCACGTCGGCGGCGACCTCCTCGGGCTTGACCTGCGGGAGCAGCGGCTGCCACTCGAACTTGTCGTCGCGCACGCCCGGGCCCGCGGTGCGGCCGTAGTAGTCGATCGCCGCGGTGGTGTAGCCCGCCTGCGCGAACCGGTTGGCCAGCGCCTGGTAGTACGGGTGGGTGCCGCGGATGTCGGGCAGGATCACGATGTTGACCCCGTTGGGCTCGGCCGGGATCGACCGGAACGCCGAGAACGCGGTGCCGTCCGCGGAGGTCAGCTCGAGCAGACCCTCCTCGGCGACCTCACCGGGGTTGTCGAGAGCGGGGGGCCTGCTGTCGGTGCTGTGGCACATCGCGCGAACCTTTCAGGTGGTCAGGAGCTGACCGGGCCCACAGTGACCGCCGCTGAGGGTGGCAACCAGGCCCCTGGTGTTACTGGTACCGACAGGACCACGCTGCGCACCGGCGGTCTCGGGCACACTCGGGGCGTGGACGATCGCAACGAGCTCGGCCGGTTCCTCAAGTCCCGGCGCGCCCGAGTGGACCCGGCCGACGTCGGCATCGCCGTGCACGCCAGGCGCCGGGTCGCGGGGCTGCGGCGCGAGGAGGTCGCGTCCCTGGCGGGGATCAGCGTCGAGTACTACGTGCGGCTGGAGCAGGGGCGCGCCAGCAGGCCGTCGGAGTCGGTGCTGGAGGCGCTGGCCCGCGCGCTGACCCTCGACGACGTGGAGCGCCGCTACCTCGACGAGCTGGTCCGGCCCCGCCCGGCGGCGACCCGGGGTCCGCGGACCGAGCGGGCCCGGCCGGAGCTGGCGCAGCTGCTGTCGTTCCTGGACCGGGTGCCCGCCCTGGTGATCAACCACCGGCTGGACGTGCTCGCCTGGAACCACCTCGCCGGGCAGCTGTTCTTCGACTTCGCCGCCGCGTCCCCCCGCCAGCGCAACCTGGCCCGCTTCGGCTTCCTCGACCCGAACAGCCAGGAGCGCTTCGTCGACTGGCAGGACGTCTGCCGGGCCACCGCGGGCACCCTCCGCTTGGCCGCGGGCCGCCACACCCACGACGAGGCCCTGGCCACCCTGCTCGGCGAACTGACCATGAAGAGCGACCTGTTCCGCACCCTGTGGGCGGGCCGGGACGTCAAGCAGCGCACCCACGGCACCAAGCGCTTCCGCCACCCGGTCGTCGGCGAACTCACCCTCCGCTTCGAGAACTTCGACCTCCCCGGCGAATCCGACCAACGGCTGGTGACCTTCTCCCCCGAACCCGCCAGTCCCGCCGAGCAGGCCCTCTCCCTCCTGGCCATGTGGAGCACCCCACCCCTCCACGACGCCGTAGAGGAACCAACCGCCTAGCCCTGTTCGCCATCGGCATCGGCGCCCTGGGCACGGCGCCGCACTGTGCTGACCGATGAGCGGGTGCGGCGCCAGGCCACGGTTACGGCAGTGAGGGCGACTGCGGCCATGGTGGCTTGGCGGCCGTCGTCGGCGGTGGCGACCACGGCGACGTAGGCGAAGCGGCCGGGGGCGGCGGCTGGGTCGCCGCGGACGAAGTCGGGGGCGAGGGTGTAGACCGGGAGGCCGGAGCCCGCGACGGTGATCGTCGCGGGCTCCGGCTGACCGCCCTGCTTGAAGTTGGTCCTGGCGATGCTGATCGCCTGCGGCGTGGTGGCCGCGGCTACCGCGGCGGCGAGGGCCGTGCGCGGTAGCGGGACCACTTCGGCGCGGCGCACCGGGTCCGCGTGGGCCTGCGGAGCCGACAGGGCGAGCGCGGCGACGACGAGGGCCACAGTGGACAGTCGGAACCGGGTGGGCCGGGGCATCGGCGGTCAGGCCCTCCGGATCCCGGAGACCGAGTCGGTCCAGGCGAACTGGTTGTTGTACAGGTAGTTGTTGTACGACGAGGTCCAGTACCGGTTGTAGCTGGCCCACGGGTCGCCGACGCTGATGGTGCCGTTGGTCGCGTCGTAGCCGTAGATCACCTCGGCGTGCGCGCCGCCGGAGGACCACGAGATCACCGTGGCGAACCCGGCCACGACGGCTAACCGCCGACCGCCCACAGCGAAACGGTCACCCGCGCCCACAAAGGGCAGCGGGTGACCGTTATCGCCGATTTCACCCGGCCCAGGAGACCGCCGCGGCGTGGCTGTCCTCGAACATCCGGTAACTGGTGATAAGCCCGTCGACCACCCGCACGTGCAGGGCGAACGCGCTGGCGAACACCTTGTCGGTCGCGGTGATCCGGTGCGCCAACGAGCCGAGCACGACCCCGTCGGCGCCGTCCACCACGATCCGGTCGATGTCGAAGACCTCGGTGTTGACGTCCTCCAGGGCGATGCGGAGGAACTCGTCGATGGCGGCGGCCTCGACGCGGCTGCCGGTCCACGGCACGGTGTCGGCGCCCGCGACGGCGAGTTCGGCGCCGTCGGCGAACAGTTCCAACATGCCGGGCCGGTCACCGGCGCCGAAGCGGGTGAAGAACTCGGTGATCGTGGCTTCGGTGTCGCGAGTGGACAATGCGATTCTCCTTAACGGGTAACGGTAAACTCAGCCGTGGAGCGCAGCGAGGTGCGCGCGCAGGGCGGGCAGGTCCGGTGTCTTGTCCACGGCGGCGACATACCCGTCCGGGCGCACGAGGGCGGCCATCGGACGACGTGGGCGCCAACCGATGGTCACCGGCGTGCCCTCGGCGTCGTCGACCACGCCCGCCTCGCTGATCTCGCGCACGGTGACCAGGTCGGGATGGCGGGCGGCGAGCTGGTCGGCGGTGTTCGTGGAACCGTGCACCACCAGGGTGTAGCGGTCGATCGGCAGCACGGCCCGCAGCGGCTCCGGTGCCAGGTACCCGCTGAGCAGCCGGTCGCGCTTGGTGCCCGCCCGCTTGGCCACCGGTCCGGTCACCGCCGGGTTCTCCGGGTAGTGGTTGGTCAACCCGGCCAGCCACGGCGAGTAGTACCGGTCGAACAGGCCCAGCTTCTCGGCCAGCCCGGCGGCCACGTCCCGGGACCGGATCTGCCACTTCTTCTTCAACATCCACGCCTTGGTCTGCACGTCGGCCTGGCGCACCACGGCGGCGGCCACCGACCGGCGTTCGACCTCGTAGGTGTCGAGCAGCACCGGGTCGGCCTTGCCCTGGTGGACCAGGGCGAGCTTCCACGCCAGGTTGTGCGCGTCGGTGACCCCGGTGTTGAGGCCCTGACCGCCCGCCGGGCTGTGGACGTGCGCGGAGTCGCCCGCGAGGAACACCCGGCCGACGCGCAGCCGCTCGGTGTGCCTGGCGTGGATGCTGAAGGTCGTCTTCCAGGACACGTCGTGGGTGCGCAGACCACCGGGGCCGCGCAGGTCGACGTAGTCCTGGAGGACCTGCTCGGTCAGCTCCTCCGGCTTCATCCCCGGCGGTCCGGCGGTGAACACCCGGAACCGCCCGTTGTAGAGCGGGATGAGCACCATGATGCCCTTGCTGGAGCAGTAGTAGTGCACCGCGTCGCGCTGCAGGTCGCCGTCCAGGCTGACGTCGGCGAGGATGAACACGTTGGGGTACGTGGCGCCGTGGAACTCCAGCCCGATCTGCTTGCGCACCAGGCTGCTCGCGCCGTCCGCGCCGATGAGGTAGGAGAACCGCTCGACGGTCTCGGTGCCGTCCGGAGCGGCGATGGCGGCCTCGACCCCGGTGCCGTCGTGGCGCACGGCGGTCACCGCGGTCTCCCACTCGATCACCCCGCCCGCGTCGGCGAGTGCCTTGCGCAGCAACGCCTCCACGTCCGGCTGGGTCACCACCGAGGGCTTGGTCTCGGCGTCGAAGGCGAGCGCGCAGACCTCGCGGCTCTCGGAGTAGTAGCGGAAGGCCTGGACCGGCAGCCCGTAGGTGTCCAGGTGCCCGGACCCGCCGAGCAGCCGGAACACCTCCAGGGTGCGTGGCCAGACCATCAGCGCCTTGGTCAACGGGCTCGGTTCGGCGGCCCGGTCGACCAGCCGCACCGGCACGCCGCGGCGGGCGAGTTCGGCGGCGGCGGTGAGCCCGACCGGGCCCGCGCCGACCACCAGGACCGGGGATGTCTCTGACATGGGTTTCGCCTCCAGTGAAGGGGATCAGGCGTGGACGGGCACAGCGGGGCGGTCGCGCAACATCACCGCGATCACCGGCGCGCCCAGTGCGCAGACCGCGGCGAGGATCCACAGCACGGTGTGGAACGCGCTGGTGTAGGAGCCGGAGACGAAGTCGACGAACGCGGCGCGGTGGGTCTCCCCCACCCGGGCTGCGACCGCCGCGATCTCGCCCTGGGCGACCTTGTTGGCCACCTCGCCGACCGCGCCCGCGTCGGGGTAGTCGGTCAGGCCGCCGAGACCGCCCCGGGTGAGGCTCACCAGCAGCGAGCCCATGCCCGCGATGGCAACGGCCTCACCGGTGAGCCGCATGGTGTTGAACATGCCCGCCGCCATGCCCGCGCGCGCCGGGTCGACGCTGCCGATCGCGGCGCCGTCGAGCAGGCCGAAGGAGATGCCGACGCCGGTGCCGATCACCAGCAGCGGCCCGATCAGCGTGCCCGCGCCCGCGGCCCGGTCGATCACGGTCAGCCAGGCGGCGCCCACGGCCACCAGCAGCAGGCTCACCCCCAGCAGCACCCTGGCCGGGATGGTCTTGGCGAGCGTGCCCGCGACGACCGGGAACACCAGCACCGGCACGGTCAGCAGGAGCATGGTCAGGCCCGCCTGCTTGGCACCCATGCCGGTGATGCCGATGAAGAACGACGGCAGGAACACCAGCAGGCAGACGAACCCGAAGGCCAGCAGCACCGGCATCAGGCACACCGCGACGAACCTGGGCTGCCGGAACAGCCCCAGATCGAACATCGGCCGAGCCTGCCTGCGCTCGACCGCCACGAACGCGACGATCAGCACGACGAACCCGGCGAACAGCGCGAGGACCAGCGCGTCGCCCCAGCCGCGCTGCGGGCCTTCGACAAGGGCCAGGGTCAACGCGACCAAGGCGCCGCTGAAGGTCGTGGTGCCCGGCCAGTCGACACCGGTGGCGTCCGGGTCACGCGACTCGCGCAACGCGGGCAGTGCCAACAGGACGGCCGCGGCGATGAGGGCGTGCGCGAAGAACACCGCGCGCCACCCCCACAGCGACACCAGCATCCCGGACGTCGACGGCCCGAGCGCCAGCCCCAGGCCGAACGACGACCCGAGCAACCCGAACGCCTTGAGCCGGGCCGGACCGTCGAAAGCCTGCGCCAGCAACGCCGACGCCGACGTCAGCACCATGGCCGCGCCGACACCGGCCAAGGCGCGCAACAGGTCGACCAGCACGATGTCGGACACCGCGCCGACGCCCGCGGTGCACAGCAGGAAGGCCAGCAGCCCGATGGTGAACATCCGCTTGCGGCCCAGCAGGTCGGCCAACGCCCCGGCGGCGAGCATCACCGACGCGAACGCGAGGTTGTAGGCGTTGACGACCCACTGCACGCTGACCAGGTCAGCACCGAGGTCGGACCCGATGTCGGGCAACGCGATCGACGTCCCGGTCAGCGACGCGGGCAGCAACCCGCACGCGACGCAGACCGCGATCAGGGTGATCGTCGCCGTGGCACGGCGCTCGACCGGGGGGAGGGTGGCGGACACGACAGCAGAACTCCTTGCGACAGAGGGGATCACGGCGAACACGATCAACGAGGCGACGCGGTGCCCGCGCACACCCACGACACCCGCTCGATGGGCCTATCGCACCCGACTCATGGAGTGGGCGGCGCCCACGGTGACCACAGTGGACTCACACCGGGTCAGGTGCCGGTGACGGCGAGGACGATCTTGCCGGTGGTGCGGTTGGCCGCGCCGATCTCGTGGGCCTTGCCCGCTTCCGCCAGGGGCAGGATGTGTTCCACGTGCACCCGCACGGCTTCCCGGTCCACGAGGTCGGCCACCGCGGCCAGGCCGGTGGAGTCCGGTTCGACCAGGAACGGGGTCACCCGGACGCCGCGCGCCTCGGCGGCGCGGGTGACCTCCGGGCTGACCTGGCCGATGGTGAGCACCAGGAGACCGCCCGGGCGGAGGGTGTCGAGCAGGCCGAGGGTGTGGTCGCCGCCGAGGAGGTCGAGGACGACGTCTTGGTCGCGGACGGTGGTGCTGACGTCGACCTTGGTGTAGTCGACGGCGTTGTCGACCCCGAGGCCCGCGAGGAACTCGTGCTTGGGCGCACTGGCGGTTCCGGTGACGACCGCGCCCCGGTGCTTGGCGATCTGGCAGGCCAGGTGCCCGACCCCACCGGCGGCGGCGGTGACCAGGACGCGGGTGCCCGCCCCGACCCCCGCGACATCCACCAGGGTCTGCCAGGCGGTCAGCCCGGCCATCGGCAGCGCGGCGGCCTCGGCGAAGGACAGCGACGCGGGTTTGCGGGCGAACTGCCGGGCGGGTGCGGTCACGTACTCGCCGTAGCCGCCCGCCTGGCGGGGGAACCACAGCAGGCCGAACACCTCGTCGCCGGGCTGGAAGCGGGTGACGCGCGGGCCGGACTCGACCACGCCCGCCACGTCCCAGCCCTGGGTGAACGGGTGCGCGCCCAACCCGCCGGGCGGGAAGACCCCGGCGCGGATCTTCCAGTCGACCGGGTTCACCCCGGCCGCGTGCACCCGCACCAGCACCTCGGTGGGCAGCGGCACCGGGCGCGGCACGGTGGCGGGCACCAGCACCTCCGGACCACCGGCGGCCACCGTCTGCATGACGGTCATCTGCTCGGACATGGGACTTCCTCTCGTTGCTCGGAGTCCTCCCCGGCGAGGGGAGGGATGCGGCGCCACCCGGCCCGCTCGGCGTGCGCGCGCAGCACCGGCTCGTCGCCGACCGCCACCGGGCACCCGGCCAGTTCGAGCACCGGCAGGTCGGAGTGGTCGTCGCCGTAGGCGAAGCAGTCGGTCAGGTCGATCCCCCGCGCGGCGGCGAACTCGCGCACGGCCATGGCCTTGTTCGCGCCGACCATCGGGGTCCCGACCGCGCCGGTGAGCTCGCCCGCCACGACCTCCGGCTCGGTGCACAGCACGACGTCCGCGCAGGCGAACCGGGCGATCGGGGTCAGGCACGGCGGGAACGACCCGGACAGCAGCACGACGTGGTCGCCTGCGGCCCGGTGCGCGCGAAGCATGGTCAGCACCCGCGGGTCGAACAGCCCGCCCTTGGCGTACTCGGCGGTGAACCACCGCTCTCCGGCGGCGGCCAGGTCGGCGGCGGGACGACCGGCGAAGGCCCGGTAGAACGCCCGGTTGGCCGTCTCCCGGTTCGCCCCCGCCGCCTTGACCCGCGCCAGCTCGGCCAGGTGTCCGGTGTGGACGGAGTCCGGCAGGCCGCGCTCGGCGGTGTCGAAGGCGAGGAACCGGAAGATGCTGGTGATCGTGATCAGCGTCCCGTCGACGTCGAAGAACGCGGCCCGCCGGTGGGTCACGCGGTGGCGCCGGTGCGGGCGTCGAGCAGCGCGAGGGCCTCGGCCAGGGTCTGCTCGTGGTGCAGCTCGCCCTCGGCGATGACCACCCCGTACTCCTTCTGCGCCCACAGCGCGATCTCCATGAGGTGCAGCGAGTCCAGCCCGATGTCCTCCAGGGTGCTGTCCAGGCTCAGCCGCGCGGGCGGCACCTCGGCCTTGTCCGCGACCAGTGCCAGGACGCGCTCGTTGATCGTGGTGTTCACGAGATATCTCCCTGCTTCGTGTTGTCTGATGTGGACCGCGCCGGGCTCAGGCCACCGCGAGGTTCGGCCACTCCAGGGCGATCGCGCCCCAGGTGGCGCCGCCACCGAAGGCGGTGAGCACGATCCGGTCGCCCGGCGTGATCAACCCGGTGGTCGCCGCGTCGTCGAGGGCGAGCGGGATCGACGCGGCGGCGGTGTTGCCGTAGCGGTCGACGTTGACGAACGCCCGCTCCTGGGCCAGCCCCAGGTGGTCGGCCACCGCGCGCAGGATGCGCACGTTGGCCTGGTGCCCGACCAGCCAGTCGAGCGAGCCGACGTCCCAGCCGGTGCGGGCCAGCACGGTGCGGGAGGACTCGGTCATCCGCAGCACCGCGTGCCGGAACACCTCCCGGCCGTGCATCGCCATGTACTCGTCGCCCGGCGCGGCGGGCAGCCCGGAGGCGCGCTGCCGGGACCCGCCGCCGGGGATGATGATCAGGTCGGCCAGGTCGCCGTCGCTGCCCAGGTCGAAGGCCAGCAGCGCGCCGGGTTGCGACTGGTCGCCCGCGCTGAGCACCACCGCGCCCGCCCCGTCACCGAAGATCGGCGCGGTGCCCCGGTCGGACTGGTCGATGATCGTGGTGAACGCCTCGGCGCCGATCACCAGCACCCGCTCGGCCGTGCCCAGCGCGATCAGGCCCGCCCCGCTGGCCAGGGCGTAGAGGAACCCGGAGCACACCGCGCCGACGTCGTAGGCCGGGACGGTGCCCAGGCCCAGCGCCGCGGCCACGGTCGGCGCGGTCGCCGGGCACGGGTGGTCCGGGGTCGTGGTGGCCAGCACGACCGCGTCGACCGCGCCGACGCCCGCCGACTTCAGCGCCCGCCTGCCCGCCTCGGCGGCCAGGTCGCTGGTCGCCGAGCCGCGCTCGAGGTGCCTGCGCTCGCGGATGCCGGTCCGCGTCCTGATCCACTCGTCGGTGGTGTCCATCCTGGCGGCGTACATGTCGTTGGTGACGACCCGGTCCGGCACCGCCGACCCCACACCCGCCAACACCGCGGCGCGTCCCATCGCTGCGCCCCTCCCCCGCCCGCTCGTCCCGCTCAGGCCGACGCCACGGCCCAGGCGCGGTCGGACTCGATCGTCATGTCGACCTTTCGGTACTCGTCCTGGGCGCGGGCGATCGCGGTGTGCACGTCGGTCACCGGGGTCAGGCCGAGCACCTCGACGATGCCCTCCAGCCGCTGCACCAGGGTGCCGCCGATGACGTGCCGGGGGATGCCCAGCTCGTCGATGGCCGCGGCGATGCCCTCGTCGGCGAGCCTGCGGAAGCGCTCGTTGACCGGGCGGTGCCCGTCCTTGGCCAGCTCCAGCTCGTTGGGCAGGTGCACGAACACGTCGTAGGTGTTCTTGACGTGCTCCTTGATGGCCACCCCGAGCTGGTCCATCACGTGTTCGAAGAACAGCATCTCGGGAGTGCGCTCGACGGTCTGCACGTCCGACAGGTGCACGGAGTCGTTGGGGTTGATGCCGACGATCACCCGGACCGAGCCGTAGAGCCACTCCTGCAGCGACGAGCCGTCGGAGACGAAACCAGTGCTCAGGTGGCTCTCGTGCACGACGCGCTCGACGTGGCGGCGGACGATCAGCTGGATCAGCTCGGCGCCGTCGCACTGCTCCAGGGTCTTGCCGGGCACGGCGAAGGGCAGCAGCTCGCGCATGGTGCGGGCCCGGGTGCGCGGCATGTCGACCAGGTGCGAGAGCGCGTAGGAGGTGAGGGTCTTGCCGGAGGAGTAGGTGCCGGAGATGGCGAGCTTCATGGGTTCCCCTGGGTTCTCGGTGGTGTGGTTCAGATGCCGCGCGGCAGCGCGTGGGCGACGGCGCAGGTGAAGCGGACACCGGCCAGTTCGGTGTGGATGTCCGCGGTGCGCCAGACGCCGCCGTTCATCTCGACGAGGTTCGTGGTGGCCAGGCTGGTGCGCAGGGCGAACGGACCGGTGCCCGCGACCGGGCGCGTGGCGGTGAGCGTGGTGGAGCGCATCCACAGCGTGTTGCTGCCGCTGCGGCGCATACCGTCCATTTCGTACAGCAGGACCTGCGCGAGCTGCAAACCCGCGGCGAAGGCCTCCACCATGGTCGGCGCGGGCTGGTAGGCGCCCTCGATCCCGGCGGTGGCGTCGGACGGCTCCAGGCGGACGACGGCCTCGGCCGAGGTGTTGGGGACGTCCAGCGCGAGGTCGTCCAGGTGGTGGTGGACACGGGCGAAACCGGTGCCGTAGTAGCGGTCGGCGGCGGGTCCGAGCAGTGCGTCCGGGCTGTCGTGCTCAGTGGCGCCCGGGGTGACCGCACCACCGGTGTGCACCACCTCGCACCGGACCCGCATGGATCCGACCTGACTGTCCACAGTAGATACCGTGGACAAGCCGCCCGGTTCGGTGGTCGTGTCGGTCAGCTGGGCGGAGAGCGGCAACCGGCGCAGGTCCTCCTCGGGGCTCTGCCCGGCCCGGATGCGCACCCGGCGCACCCACGCGGCGCGGCGCGCTTGCTCGTCCAGGCCGAAAGCGCTGACCACGGCCAGTTCGGCGAGGGTGGCGCCGAAGAGGATGGCGTCGATGGTGCTCAGGTGCGGGCGCAGGTCGACGCCCGCGGACTTCTTCGACCAGTCGGTCGGGTAGGACAGTCCCACGTGCGTGCGCACCGTGGCGTCGCTTGTGCTGGCGACGTCGGTGGCGACCGGTCCGAAGTGGTAGCCGACTCGGCGGTAGCCCGCCGAGAAGAAGCGCTTGGCGCCGTCGCCGAGGTAGTCGTCGACCGTCGGGCGCGGCGGCGCTGGGTTGGTCATCTCTGGGCACTCCCGTCCGCGGCCACCGAGGTGGTCCGCGTGGCTGGGGGAACTTGGCAGGCGAGCGAAGTGCTGCGGACAGAACCGGAACACCCACGGCCGCTGTCGAGATCGACGCTACACCGGCGCCGGGCGCGGAACCTGCGTCGCTTTGTACGGGTACCGCCATCCGGGTACCACGGGCACCAGGATGACCTGTGCCACAACCGATGGCAGCGCGGCGGCCGGTCGACCCAGCCTGGTGGTCCGGGTGTCCACGGGCAACAGTTCGGCGGCGAAACCGCCGGAACCGGTTGCGGCGCCCCGTGTTGTGTGCGCGGTGTGTCGCGTGTGTCCGTCCACCGTGGCCCGGTCGCCCCTTTCGTCCTGTTCGGTCCGCACGCCCTGGAGGTCCCCGGTGACCACTGTGTCCGATGGCTCCGTTCCACACATCGACTCCGCCCCGCCCACCCCGCACATCAACTCCACCCCGCCCACCCGACCCGCGGGCTCCGCCGCGTCCGAGGACTCCGCGGCGCTGGAGGTCGACACCGTGTTCGGGGTGCCCGCGCACCCCGGCTACCAAGCGGAGCAGCTGATCGCCAAGCTGGGCATCCGGCTCGTGGAGTGCGGGCCGGGGCGGGTGGTGGGCACGATGCCGGTGACCGGCAACCGGCAGCCGGTCGGCATCATGCACGGCGGCGCCAACGCTGCCTTCGCCGAGACGCTCGGCTCCCTCGCCGCCTGGGCGCACGCGGGCCCAGGGGGTCGCGCCGTCGGGCTCGACCTGTCCTGCACGCACCACCGCTGGGTCTCGTCCGGCCTGGTCACCGGCACCGCGACCGCCCTGCACGAGGGCAGGGCGACGGCCACCTACGAGATCGTGATCGTCGACGAGTCCGGCAGGCGCACGTGCACCGCGCGGCTCACCTGCGCCATCGGGAAGCGCAGGCGCACAACATGATCATCCCATGAGCTGCTCATCCACAGTGGACTCAGCGCTGGGTGGCCCTGCCAGTACCAGTACCACCGGGGGGAGGGTCCGGCACAGCCTGGCCGCGACCGGGCCGGTGCGCGACGATCGAGGGTGACCACGCCGCCGCCCGCGGCGTTCGGGGACCTACCTGCTGGAGCGATGTGCCTGGAGAAGTGCCCGCCGGTCGAGTGCCGGTGGCCGGTCGGGCGCGGTTGACGCCCGGCGGTGGGATGTCCGCGGGCCTGGTCCGGCTCTTCGCCGTCGCGGCGGGGCTCGCGGTGGCCAACGTCTACTACGCCCAGCCGCTGCTGACCGCCATCGCCGCCGAGTTCGGGGTCGGCAGCGCGACGGCGTCGGCGCTGGTCACGGTCACGACGGCGGGCTACGCGGTCGGCCTCGGCCTGGTCGTGCCGCTCGCGGACATCCTCGACCGCAGGCGCTTGGTGGTGGCGATGCTCTCGGCGGTGGCGCTCATCCAGGCCGCCGCGTCGGCAGCGCCGTCGATCACCGTGCTGATGCTGGTCTCGGCCGTGCTGGCGCCGTGCGCGGTGGTCGCACCCATCATGGTCGCCTTCGCCGCGACGCTCGCGGCACCCCAGCGGCGCGGCCAGGTCACCGGGACGGTCATGAGCGGGGTGCTGGTCGGGGTGCTGCTCGCCCGCACCGGCGGTGGCCTGGTGGCCGAGTGGGCCGGGACGTGGCGGGCGGTCTACGCGGCCGCCGCGGTGCTGATGGCGCTGCTCGCGGCGGTGCTGTGGCGGGTGCTGCCGGACGTGCGGGTCGCCGATCGGCTCGGCTACGGGGCGCTGCTGCGCTCGGTGGTGGCGATCGTGCGCGAGGAACCGGTGCTGCGGCTGCGCTGCGCCTACGGGTTCCTGTCCTTCGCCGGGTTCAGCGCGTTCTGGGCGACCACCGCGTTCCTGCTCGCCGGGGAGCCCTACCACTACGGCGCGGGCGTCATCGGCGCGTTCGGGCTCCTGGGAGCGGTGGGCGCGTACGCGGCGCGGGCCACCGGGCGGTTCGTCGACCGCGGTCGCGGGGAGCTGGTGACCGGGTCGCTGCTGGGCTTGGTGCTGCTCTCGTGGGGGTTGATGGCGCTGGGCGGCGGGCGCTGGATCGTGCCGCTGGTGCTCGGCGTGGTCGCGCTCGACCTCGGGGTGCAGGGCGTGCAGGTGGCGAACCTGTCGGCGGTCTACCAGCTGCGGCCCGAGGCGCGCAGCCGGATCACCATGGCCTACACCGGCACCTACTTCCTCGGTGGCGCGGTCGGCGCGGCCGCCTCCGGTGCCGCCTACGCCGCGGCGGGCTGGCTCGCGGTGTGCGGGGTCGGCGCCCTGCTCGCGGCGGCCTGCCTGCTGCTGTGGGCGGTGCGCGGCGCCGCCGTCCGGCCGCCGCCCGGTTGACCGGCGCACCCGCCGATCACGAACCGGTTTCGGCGTTCGTTCCCCAGCAATTGCGCACATCGCCGCCTGGGGCAACTCGCCACGCCACGCGCACGCTTTCGTTTTCTCGCCAGAATCAGAGCTACCGACGAGTTTCTTTGCTTTTCGAAATCGTTGGCCGCTCAACGATCCGCCGGTGGCAGCGCGTGAGTTGCACGGCCGGTAATCGCATGATCACCTCGTGCGGTACCGCTTGACACCCGAGTGGGAAAGTGGCAAAACTCCGAACATGGGAAAGAGTGGGGGGACCAGTAGGCGGCGCGAGGAGTTGGGTCATTTCCTGACGACGCGCAGGGCTCGATTATCCCCGGCCGATTTCGGTTTGTCCGTATCCTCCGGTAGACGCCGAACGCCTGGTTTGCGCCGCGAGGAGGTGGCGGTGCTCGCGGGCATCGGCACCTCCTGGTACACGTGGCTCGAGCAGGGTCGCGACATCAACGTCTCCGAGCCGGTCGCGCGTGCGGTGGGGCACGCGCTGCGGCTCAACCGGTCCGAGTTGTGCTACCTCTACCAGCTGCTGGGGATCAGCCCGCCCCCGGCGAAGGCGACCGTCGGCGAGTGCCCGAACCTCGACCTGCGCCAGGTCGTCGACGAGTGCCTGCCGAGCCCGGCGCTGGTGGTCGACAGCCTGTGGAACCTGGTGGCCAGCAACCGCTCCGCGCGGTTGGTGTTCGGCCTGACCGACCGGGACCGCAACCTGCTGACCAGTTTCTTCTGCCGCGAGGAGATCTGGTCGCGCTACACCAACCCCGACCGGATGGCCAGGATGGCCGTCGCCCAGTTCCGGGTCAGCGCCGCGGGCCACTACGACGACCCGATCTTCAACAACCTCATCCGCACCCTGTGCGCGCAGAGCGAGAAGTTCACCCAGCTCTGGCACACCCACGAGGTGCTCGACGCCCGGCTCAGCAGCAAGGAGGTCGACCACCCCGAGGTGGGCAGGCTGAGCTTCGACACCCAGTCCTGGCTGCTCGACGGCCCGGACCGGATACGCATGTTCCTGCACGTCCCGCACCGCATGTCCGACACCAGGGCCAAACTCGCCACCCTCCTCGCCGCCGAACCCCACCACCCCGAGGTCACCGCCGTCGCGGGCCGCGCCACCGCCTGAGCACGCCCGGGCAGGGCCCGCCCCTGCCCGGGCGCGTTCGTCGCCGAACACATCGCGGAAGTCCGGTCCAGGGCTTTCCCGGTCGATTTCGCTCATGTGCCGGAAATCTGAGCGAAACACTCCTGCCCAGTTCCGGCAGCGTGCTAGCCGCACCACCGGTGAGCCGATCGCACAAGTCCACGACCAGCCACTACACACGACGGCGACTTCCATTCCCCAGTTCGCCACCGGCACACCGCATCCAGTTCTGGCCGCCGTGGTTGAACCATTCTTGGCCCCGGCCCGCAAGACCACCGCTCACCCGAACCGTCCAGCCGAGTTCCCATTGCACAAGCCGTTGACGCGATGAGGAACCAACCGGACGGCCGTTCTCACGCCAAGAACGGCGTGTTGTGGACCTCGACGTGGAAGCGCGTGGCCGTGCGGCTGACCCACAGGCGCTCCACGGACGCGAGCGCGTAGGCCGCCACGTCGTCAGGCAGGTCGAACGCCACCTTGTAGTGCTTCTCCCGCGCGGACTCCGCCACCGCACCCCCCAGGTCGATGCCGCGCAGCGTACCGGCTGAAGATCAAGACCTCGGGCCCGCGCCGTGCAGGAGGGTGGTGATGACCTTGGTGGCGAGGAGGTCGGGGTCGGGTTCGGTGGTGTTGTGGGCGGCTTCGCCGATGAGGGCGTAGTAGACCTTGCAGGTCCAGTCGAGGTCGGCGTCGGGGGCGATGTGGCCGGTGGTCTGGGCGCGGGCCAGGAGGGTCACGCAGCGGGTGGCGGTGTGGTGTTGGCGTTCGGACCAGCGGGAGTCGGGGGCGAAGGACTCGGTCATGGCGAAGGGCCAGCCGAGTTTCAGGCGCAGGACGCTGGCGGTGACCTGGTGCAGGGCGACCAGCGGGGGCGCGGTGTCGGGGTTGGCGGCGTCGATCACCGCGTCGAGCTGGTCCATGACGGTCGTGACCAGGGTGTCGACGAGGGCCTGGCGGTTGGCGAAGCGCCGGTGGACGGTGGTCCTGGCGACGCCCGCGGCCTCCGCGACCTGCTCCAGGGACGCGGCCGGGTTCGCCGCCAGCACCTTCTCGGCCGCTTCCAGGATCGCGCGGACGCTGCGTTCGGCGTCGGCGCGCAGCGGGCGTCCCTGGGTGACCACCGAGCCAGCCTAACATCTGCGACACCACTGTTGCAGTTAGCCCATTATCTGCTACAACTGTGATGCAGTTAGCCGAGCAGAGGGAGAGCAGCATGAGCACCGCACTGGTCACTGGAGCGTCCGCGGGCCTGGGGGTCGAGTTCGCCGAGCAGTTCGCCGCGCGGGGGTACGACGTCGTGCTGGTGGCGCGCAGCGAGCACCGGCTCCAGGAGCTCGCCAAGCGCCTGAACAGCACCTACGGCGTGCGGGCCGAGGTCATCGCCCAAGACCTGAGCGCGGTCGACGCCGCCCCGGCGATCACCCGCGAGCTGGCGGCCAGGGGCGTCACCGTGCACACCCTGGTCAACAACGCGGGCTTCGGCTCGGCGGGCCGCTTCGAGGAGATCGCCGACGGCCGGGACCGCGAGCAGCTGATGGTCAACGTCGTCAGCCTCGTCGGGCTGACCCGCGCCCTGATCCCGCAGGTCCTCGACGGCAAGGGCGCGGTCATCAACGTCGCCTCCACCGCGGGCCTGCAGCCGACCCCGTACTTCGCCACCTACGGCGCGGGCAAAGCGTTCGTGCTCACCTTCAGCCTCGCCCTGCGCGCCGAGCTCAAAGGCCGCGCCACTGTCCTTTGTGTATGCCCCGGCCCCACCGAGACCCAGTTCTTCGACACCGTCGAGGTTGGGCGCAAGGCCGCGATCGGCGGCAAGTTCATGACCGCGCGAGCAGTCGTGGCCGCGACCCTGCGCGCGCTGGACCGCGACCGGGGTTACCTCGTGCCCGGACTCCTCAACTCCGCCAACGCGCACCTCACCCCGCGCCGCCCGCGCAAGATGGTCGCCGCCATCGCCGAGCGGGTGTCGCGCGGGGTGCTCAGCGGGTGACCAACCGGCTGGCCAGCGTCGCCGCCAAGGAGTCCACAAGCGACGGATCGGGCTTGCGCTTACCCGAGACACCAACATAAGCGAGCAACTCGCCCTTGACGATCCACACCTGGCGCGAGCGGAACACCACGAAACCGCCGTCGTAGGTGATGTCCGCGACCCACGGTGTGCCACCGACGATGTCGATGGTGACCTTCTGCTTGATGTTCCCGGAGAACACGCGGTACTGGTGGCAGTGCGCGTAGTTCTCGGCGATCCTGCGCATCGCCTCCCCGCCATCGTCGGTGTAGCGGTAGACCGAGGTGGAGATCCACGACCCGTCGGGCATGTCGAACGTGCGCGAGGCCTTGGTCAGTTCAGGCGGGCCGACGTCCACCCCGCAGTCCGACGGTTCGGTGCGGATGTCCGAAGAGGACCCACCGGTCGACGGCGGCTTTTCCTTGGCACCACGCGGTAAGTCCGCGGCGGTGAGCAGCATCGTCGCCAGGTCGACCGGGGGCGCGGGCGGGGGTGGGGGCGGCGGTGGCGGCGTGCTGGTGGTCGGCGCGGGCGGCTCGGGTGGGACGCTTGTCGCCACATCCGAGATCGCCCGCAGCAGGGGCAGGAAGTCATCGGCGGCGGCGGTGAAGGCGGTGGAGACGGGATTGGGGTCGCCGTCGGGCCCGGAGAAGATCCGCACGCACTCCTGGGCACCGAGCCGCGACGCGTCCATCCCGGAGTTCCAGTGCCCACGCGCGACCGGCTCCGGCGGATCCGGGTACTCGCGGGCCACCCGGATCCGGTCCAGCAGCTCCTCGCACCGCGCCACCTGCGCGGCCCGGTCGTCCTCGGCCATCCCCAACAGCGCCCGCGACTGCGCCTGTCCGACGTCGCTGAGCAGCGCCATTCCCCCACCGTGCGCCCAGATGAACAACGCCCGCCGCGGGTCGACGATCCCGGTGGTGGGCTGTCGCGGCAACAAAGCCACCGCCGAAGAGGTGGCCACCGGGAACGGCACCAGCACGGCCGCGGTCAGCGCGACGACGGGGATCAACGCCACCCGTCGCACCGGGCGGGCGGCCACCCGCCGCCGCCCCACCACCGCCACCAGGGCAGCCGCGACCAAGGCGGTGAACGGCAGGACCCGCATCGGCTGCCGCGCCAGGACGGCGTCGACCTCGCCCGCCGACCAGTGCGCGGCCCAGATCGCCAAGCAGCCCGCTATCCCGGTCAGCCACGCCGCCACCACCGCCGCGACGACCCCGGACCGACGCGCCACCCACGCGACCGCCAGCTGAACCACGGCCACAGCGGCCAACTGCCACGCGGTCGCCACCAGCGGATCCGCGCCGCCGATCACCAGAACGGCGATGGCCGCCACCGCCATCCCCGCCGCACCAACGGTGAACGCTGCCCGGGGTGGACGGCCCAAGAGCGCGGGCACGAGCCACACCAGTCCAAGCGCGACCGTCGTCAGCACCCGGTCGACGTCCGCGAAGAGCGGGAGTGCCGCGGCCCCGAGCAGCACCGCGTCCACACCACCGCCCGCGATGTCGCCGAGCCGTTCGAGCGCCGGGGCGAGCATCGAGTCCCACAGCCCGGAATACCCGTACGCGGTGGGCAGCCACCCCAGCACGCTCCAGCAGACGACCACCACGGCGACGGCCACCGCGACCCGCTGGAACCTCGACCTGGCCAGCGACACGCACCACCCGGCCCACGCACACACCAGCACCGCCACGACCACGGCGACGGCGCGCAACCAGAGGGTCAGCGGCGCGAACTGCACCCCCAGCGGGTCGAGGACGACCATCGGCACGACCAGCCCGCCCAGCCCCAACCCGAGGCCGATCCCCAGCCCGGGCGCGAGGAACACCCGACGCCGGTCACCGCCCAGGCGCACGTACTCCGCGCCCCGCCACGCCGCGACGCCCACCAGCGCCGCCGCCCCGGCCGACCACGCCAGCCGCAGCACGGCCGGTCCGGCCGAGTCCGAGCGCAGCCACAGGGTGCCCAGCGCCATGCCCGCGGTGTTGGCGACCACCTGCCACGTGAGCCCGCCGAGGAAGAACGCCCAGAACCCGGGCCGCAGGAGCAGGCGCGGGTCCTGGGTGACGGCGAGCCGGGCCGCGCGACTCGGGTGCGTGGTGAAGCGGGGCGACCGCACGTCCGGCAGGGTCCGGAACGGGTCGTCGGCGCCGGTCCACGCGACCACCAGCACGTCGGCGTGGTGCTCGCGGACCCGCAGCACCGAGGCCCGCGCCGCGTAGGCGAGCAGGACCAGCAGCGGGGACCACACCAGCAGCGCCAACAGGTCCACGTCCGGCGTCACGACTTGCGAGCGCACCAGGCTGACGGTGAACGGCAGGACCGCCACCAGCAGCACGGCCCGCCAGACCGCGATGGTGGCGTAGGTGATCGGCACGTCGCGGTGGCGCAGGTGGGCGAGTTCGTGCAGCACGACGGCGTCGAACGCGGGCCGGTCGCGGTCGTGCAGCAGCACCAGTCCCACGTCGAGGCAGACCACGGACCGGCGGTGCGTGCCGAACGCGACCCCGCCCGCGCGGGTGCTGCCCGGGTCGAGCCGGAACTCGGGCAGCGCGGCCAGCCCGGCCTTGCGGGTGAGCTCGGTGAGGGTCGGTTCCAGGCGAGCCCACAGCGCGGGGACGTCGCGCAGCAGCACGAGGCGTCCGCGCCTGATCCGCCAGGCGGGCTGGGCGACGTAGAACAGCCAGGTCACCAGCGCGAGCAACGCCAAGGCGCCGCCGAGCCAGAGCAACTGGGTGCCGCGCAGGGCGTAGAGGCAGTCGTAGTAGGAGTTCCACTTGCCCTCGTCGGGCTCGATGCGCACCGAGGCGTCCGGGTACACGCCGCTGACCACCTGGCACCGCAGTCTGGCCAGACCTCGGTCCGCGCCCGTGAGCGACGCGAAGTGGTCGGCCACGTAAGCGGTGATCGCCACCGCGATCCCGACCAGCGTCAGGAACCGGAACGTCGTCCCCGCCGGGACACCCGCCCCGGCCACCCGCGCCTCAGGCGGCGTCGTCGTCACGGGTGAGCTCGGCGATCACGGTGTCGGCGATCCGGTTGGCCTCGTCCGCGGAGCGGCCCAGTTCCCTGGCGCGCTCGACGACGACCCGGCGGACCTCGTCGGCGGCGCCCTCGTCGCGGCGGAAGACCTTGCGGACCAGCTTGACGGTGCCGTTGGCCAGGGACTCCCCCGCCTTGCCCAGCAGGTGCTGGTACACCGAGGCACCCACGGCGAGGGCCACCGGCGTCACCATGGTCACGACCGTGCCGATCCCGGACCCGAGCACCGGCGGCCGCGAGCCGTCGCGGGAGAGCAGCCGCTCGGGGTCGCGCAGGAACTCCTGCCCCACGACATCGACCACGACCGCCTCGTCAGGCGCCAGATCGGCCACCACCGCCCGCGCCGTCACCAGCACGAACTCGTCGAACCCCGCGTTGCGCCCCACTCGACTCCCCCTCCGAGAAGACAGCATCGTGGCGCACTCCCCCACCCCCGGTCATTCCACCGAAGCGGTGACGCGCGTCCACCGGTTCCCGCACACCCGGTACACCGTTCGAGACGCCCGGGTTCCACTGCGCGGTCCCATTCCGGCGCGGACGATTTCTCGACCCGGGCGACCGGAACACCGCCTCCAGGGAAACGGGACGACGCCCGGCGGGAGTTGTCGCAAATCGGCTGGCTTTGGGTGAAACTCAAGAAAGGCGGCCGACGATTGACTGGGTGGGCCATTGCGTAGCGATAGGTACCGGCCGCCGAAATCCTAGGTAGGAAGATCCGTAGGTGAATCGGAACCGACGGTTGACCTGGGGCTTTACCAACTGTTTTAACTGTGGAAGGCCAGTTCTTGTTCACAGCGGGAATGTGCTCGTAGGGTTTGCGCGGGGTCCGGCCGTTCCCTACGTTGCCGACCCCACCACCCTGCGAAGTGAGGAATTCGGCTACTCATGAGAAAAACAACACTGAAGGTGGTCGCCGTCGCGGCCGCCGCTTCGGGGATCGCCGCGTACTTCCTGTCCCCAGGTGCGTCGGCGTCCGAGGCCCAGCAGGTGTCGATCGTGAACGCGAGCTCGGCGGACGCGGTGGCCGGGCGCTACATCGTGGTGTTCAAGAACCAGGGCCAGGGCGCGCAGGCGGTCAGCGCGTCGGCCGCGTCGATGACCCGCCAGTACGGCGGCCAGGTCCGGCACACCTACGACGCCGTGCTCAACGGGTACGCCGCGTCGATGTCGGCGGACGAGGCGGCCAAGGTCGCCAAGGACCCGAACGTGTCCTACGTGCAGCAGGTCACCAAGTACGCCGCCGTTGACACCCAGACCAACCCGCCGAACTGGGGCGATGACCGCGTCGACCAGCGGGACCTGCCGCTCAACAGCGCCTACACCTACCCGACCAACCCCGGTCAGGGCGCTCGGGTGTACGTGATGGACTCCGGCATCAACGCCAGCCACACCGACTTCACCGGCCGCATCGCCCAGGGCTACGACTTCGTCGACGGCGACAGCACCCCGCAGGACTGCCACGGCCACGGCACGCACGTCGCCGGGACCGCCGCGGGCACCTCCTACGGCGTCGCCAAGAAGGCCACCATCGTCGCGCTGCGCGTGCTGGACTGCTCCGGCAGCGCCACCGACGACGACCTGATCGCGGCGATGAACTGGGTCAAGACCAACGCGGTCAAGCCCGCTGTCGTCAACTACAGCATCGGCTGCCGCTCGCGCTGCACCAACCAGACCATCGACAACGCCGTCAAGGCCGTTGTGGACAGTGGTGTGCAGTGGGTCCAGGCGGCGGGCAACTCCAACGACGACGCCTGCTACTACAGCCCGCAGCGACTGCCCGCGGCGATCACCGTCGGCAACAGCACCAAGACCGACACCCGCCGCAGCGACAGCAACTACGGCACCTGCCTCGACATCTGGGCGCCGGGCGACAACATCGTCTCGGCCTCGTACAGCAGCAACACCGGTAGCGCCACCATGTCCGGCACCTCGATGGCCTCCCCGCACGTCGCGGGCGCCGCCGCGGTGTACCTGGCGAAGAACACCTCGGCCACCTCGGCGCAGGTGCGCGACGCCCTGGTGAACAACGGCTCCACCGGCAAGCTGACCGGCATCAACACCGGTTCGCCGAACGTGCTGCTCTACACCGGCTTCCTCAACACCGACACCCCGACCGGCGTCACCGTCGCCAACCCGGGCAACAAGACCGCGACCGTCGGCCAGGCGTTCACCCTGGACAACAGCGCGTCCGGCGGCACCTCCCCGTACACCTGGTCGGCCACCGGCCTGCCCGCCGGTCTGACCATCGCGTCCTCGACCGGTCGCATCTCCGGCACCCCGACCGCCGCGGCCACCGCGAACGTCACCGTGACCGCGACCGACGCGGCCACCAAGTCGGGCTCGGCCACCTTCACCATCACGGTGTCCCCGACCGGCGGCGGCTGCTCGGCCGTCACCAACGACACCGACGTCGCGATCCGCGACAACGCCACCGTCGAGAGCTCCGTGACCGTCTCCGGCTGCGCGGGCAACGCCTCGGCCACCGCGACCGTCGCGGTGAACATCGCCCACACCTACATCGGCGACCTGGTCGTCACCCTGGTCGCGCCGGACGGCAGCACCTACGTCCTGCACAACCGCGCGGGCGGCTCGGCCGACAACATCAACAAGACCTACACGGTCAACCTGTCGGGCGAGGCCCGCAACGGCACCTGGAAGCTCCGTGTCGCGGACGCCTACGTCAACGACACCGGCAAGATCGACAGCTGGACCCTGACAACGTGATGACCGCGGTCTGACCAGACCCGTGAGCCCCCGGCGACGTCCCTCGCCGGGGGCTCACGGCGTTGCAGGACCAGTCCCCAGCACGGCGGCCATCGCCTCGGGCGCGATCGCGGCTGGTCGGTCCGCGCCTGCGCGCATGGCGGAACCGCACTTCTCCAGTTTCACAACGAAAGCCGTATCCCGCCGGGAAGGCCGGTACCTCGGAGAGGTCTTCGTCCACCCGTTCTCCGGGCCGCTCACCGACACCGACATGCGGGCGATCGAGCACGGTTCGCACCGCGATCACCACCGGGTGCCGCCGCGTCTTGACTCGCTCCCAGGCGAGGATCACGAGTGTCTCCTCTGACGCGGCCACCCAGCTGAGCGCGGCTCACGGGTGGCGGCACCGCGATGACGGACAGTGTTAACTTGATTAATTCCAGAAAACCCGGAAGACTCGCCGGTGTGCCCACGGACTCCGAGCTCCGGCAGTTGCTGCGTGCGGCGTCGCTGCGGGTGACCAGTCCGCGGGTGGCGGTGCTGGCGGCGGTGCACGGGTGTCCGCACGCGGACACGGACTCGATCATCGGGGTCGTGCGCGGGCAGCTGGGCGGGGTCTCGCACCAGGCCGTGTACGACGTGCTGCGGGCGCTGACCTCGGCCGGGCTGTTACGCCGGATCGAGCCGCCGGGGTCG
Organism: Actinokineospora globicatena; assembly: GCF_024171945.1. Classification (GTDB taxonomy): domain Bacteria; phylum Actinomycetota; class Actinomycetes; order Mycobacteriales; family Pseudonocardiaceae; genus Actinokineospora; species Actinokineospora globicatena. The sequence continues at coordinate 375,910 of NZ_JAMTCR010000006.1, read as the reverse complement.
GTGGCCCGGTACGAGGCGCGGGTCGGGGACAACCACCACCACGTCGTCTGCCGGTCCTGCGGCGCCATCGCCGACGTGGACTGCGCCGTCGGGTTCGCGCCCTGCCTCACCGCTTCGGACGCCCACGGCTTCACCATCGACGAGGCCGAGGTCGTCTACCGGGGGTTGTGCCCCAGCTGTGCCACCACAGGCACGTCCACAGCGGGCACGTCCGCCGCACCGCAGTTGATCAACCCTTTCCCGTCCTGAGAGGAATCGCGTGTCCGAAAGCCCGAACGCCCGCGTTGGTGACATGAACGAGGAAGGCGCCGGTGGCTGCCCGGTGTCCGCGGGGCGGTTCAACCACCCGACCGAGGGCGGCACCAACCACACCTGGTGGCCCAACCAGCTGAACCTGGCCATCCTGCGCAAGCACTCCGCGGTGGCCGACCCGTTCGGCGGCGAGTTCGACTACTCCGCCGCCTTCCAGACCGTCGACCTCGACGAGCTCGCGGCCGATGTCGACGCCGTCCTCACCACCTCCCAGGACTGGTGGCCCGCCGACTTCGGCCACTACGGCCCGTTCGTGATCCGGATGGCCTGGCACAGCGCGGGCACCTACCGGATCCAGGACGGCCGCGGCGGCGCGGGCGCGGGCATGCAGCGCTTCGCCCCGCTCAACAGCTGGCCGGACAACGGCAACCTGGACAAGGCCCGCCGCCTGCTGTGGCCGGTCAAGCAGAAGTGGGGCCGCACGGTCTCCTGGGCCGACCTGATGATCTTCACCGGCAACCGCGCGCTGGAGACCATGGGCTTCACCACCTTCGGCTTCGCCGGTGGCCGCGCCGACGTGTGGGAGCCCGACCAGGACGTCTACTGGGGTCCCGAGCGCACCTGGCTCGGCGACGAGCGCTACTCCGGTGACCGCGACCTGGAGAACCCGCTGGCCGCGGTGCAGATGGGCCTCATCTACGTCAACCCGGAGGGCCCCAACGGCAACCCGGACCCGCTGGCCGCCGCGCGCGACATCCGCGACACCTTCGGCCGGATGGCGATGAACGACGAGGAGACCGTCGCGCTCATCGCCGGTGGGCACACCTTCGGCAAGGCGCACGGCGCGGCCGACCCCGACCAGCACGTCGGCGCGGAGCCCGAGGGCGCGGCGCTGGAGGAGCAGGGCTTCGGCTGGCGCAACAGCTTCGGCTCCGGCAAGGGCCGCGACGCCATCACCAGCGGCCTCGAGGTCACCTGGACCGCGACGCCGACCCGGTGGAGCAACAGCTTCTTCGAGAACCTGTTCGGCTACGAGTGGGAGCTCACCAAGAGCCCCGCCGGCGCGCACCAGTGGCAGCCCAAGGACGGCGCGGGCGCCAACACCGTGCCCGACCCGGAGTCCGGTGAGCTGACCCGCCCGCCGACAATGCTGACCACGGACCTGTCGCTGCGGTTCGACCCGATCTACGAGCCGATCTCGCGGCGCTTCCTGGAGAACCCGGACCAGTTCGCCGACGCGTTCGCCCGCGCGTGGTTCAAGCTGACCCACCGCGACATGGGCCCGATCCAGCGCTACCTCGGCCCGCAGGTGCCGCAGGAGGAGCTGATCTGGCAGGACCGCGTGCCGGTGCTCGACCACGAGGTCGTCTCCGCCGAGGACATCGCGGCCCTCAAGCGCGAGATCCTCGACTCGGGGCTGACCGTCGGCCAGCTCGTGCGCACCGCGTGGGCGTCGGCGTCGACCTTCCGCGGCAGCGACAAGCGCGGTGGCGCCAACGGTGCCCGGATCCGCCTCGAGCCGCAGCGCGGCTGGGAGGTCAACGAGCCCGAGGCGCTCGCGGGCGTGCTGGGCACCCTGGAGGGCATCCAGGAGCGCTTCAACGGCGCGCAGACCGGCGGCAAGAAGGTCTCGCTGGCCGACCTGATCGTCCTCGGCGGCAACGCCGCGGTGGAGCAGGCGGCCAAGGCGGCCGGTCGCGACGTGACCGTGCCGTTCACCCCGGGCCGCACCGACGCCACGGCGGAGCAGACCGACGCCGAGTCGTTCGCGCCGCTGGAGCCGACCGCCGACGGGTTCCGCAACTACCTGGGCAAGGGCCACCGGCTGCCCGCCGAGTACCTGCTGGTCGACCGGGCGAACCTGCTCACCCTGAGCGCCCCCGAGCTGACCGTGCTGGTGGGCGGCCTGCGGGTGCTCGGCGCCAACCACCGCGGCTCCACCGCCGGTGTGCTCACCGACCGGCCGGAGACGTTGACCAACGACTTCTTCGTCAACCTGCTCGACATGGCCACCGAGTGGAAGCCGACCACCGGCGACGCGGAGGCCTTCGAGGGCCGCGACCGGGCGACCGGCGAGGTGAAGTGGACCGGCAGCCGCGTCGACCTGCTCTTCGGGTCGAACTCCGAGCTGCGCGCGGTCGCCGAGGTCTACGCCAGCGCCGACGCCGGTGACAAGTTCGTCACCGACTTCGTCGCCGCCTGGACCAAGGTCACCGACCTGGACCGCTTCGACGTGTAGGCAGCGCTCCTGACGTGCCCGGGTCCGCACTGGACCCGGGCACGTCGGCGTTCGCGCCTATGCTGGGGACATCCCCCGCCGAGCGGAGAGAGCAGCCATGAACACGCCAGAGCAGGACGACCCGACCGTGGTGGACGCCGAGGTCGTCGACACCCCCGACCCCGGCCGCGCCGTCCAGCCCGCCCTCCCCGTCATCCCGACCCCGCCACTCGAACCGGACTACACCGACGCGGGCGTTCCCACCTTCGACTACGTCCGCGACCGCATCGAGTCCCGCTCCGCCACCGCCACCGGCTCCACCGACCTGGCAGGCCTCGGCGGCACCGGCCCCAGTGTGAAGTCCCTGGACGAACAACTCGCCGAACGCGAGGAAGCAGGCCGTGCACGCCTGGCCGAGATTCGCAAGGCCATGGGCAAGTCGGACTGACAGGAACCTGTCACCGCGCTGACAGTCCACATCTGGTGCCGTCGTGCGGCGCGTCCACAGGGGTGGACCCGGACACTTCGGACACGCATGGCGGTTGGCTCTCCGGTTCGCACAATGCTTTCTGGGCGCTGGGCGGGATGTGTCCAGTGTGGGATGTCCGATTCGGTCCGGTCGGGACGACGGGTGCACCGGACGGTCGGTGTGGGCTGCTGGGCGAGATGGTGCCGCCGAACGGTGCAGGCGGGTGGTGGGGGTGCGACGGTGGCGGGAAGCACAGTCGGGCACGGAGTGTGACGGGGGCGTGTCGACTGTTTGGGCGGCGCCCAGTGGTGATCGTTGCTGGACAACGAACAGCGCACCTCGAGGCACCTCGGTCCGGAATCACTGTCCGTGGTGGGCTCGACCGGCAAACAGTCCACTTGGGTCTATGAACGAGCGTTAACGTCGGTGTCGCAGTGAGGCAACACAGACGACTGGAGGGCTTACATGTCCGCAGGTTCTCGGATCGCGGCCGTAGCGGTGGCGGGTTTCGCGGCGGCGGTGGCGTTGGCAGCGCCCGCGGCGGCGACCACCTACACCCCGACGGCGTACATCTACACGTTCCCGACGCTCAGCGACTGCACGAGCGCCGGGGCGCAGGCCGTGTCCGGTGGTGTCTTCACCTCCGGCGGGTACGTGTGCCAGTCCGGGTTCACCGGGTACGACCTGATCGGTGAGCCCACCGGTGCCACGTTCTCCGGCACCTACATCGCCACCTTCCCGACGCTGGCGCAGTGCCAGGCGGCGGGCAACAACGGCAAGAACGCCAGCCCCAAGGCGTGGAAGAGCTTCACCTGCCGGTCCGGTGTCGCGGGCTGGGACCTGCTCGTCAGCAGCTGAGCGAACGGAGGTCCCCGCGATCCGTCGCGGGGACCTCCCCTCAGCCGTCGAGGTCGGCCAGCAAGCGCGCGGCCTTGGGGCTGCCCATGCGCTCGTAGGCGGCCGCGGCGGCGCGGCGGTGGGACTTGGCGGTCGCCGGGTCGCTGGTGGCGTTGGCGCGCAACAGGTGGATCTCCGCTTGGAGCGCGCTGTTGTCGAGCCGGGTGGCGATCTCCTCCGCCTCGGCGATGGCCAGGACCGAGGCAGGGTCGAGCGCGGCGGTGGCCAGCAGGCACTTGGCCAGCACGCTCGGCGCGTCAGCCTCGGTCGCGAGTCGGGCCGCCTCGGCGAAGGTGTCCAACGCCTCCGCCCCGCGCCCAAGACCGACAAGCGCGCGGCCGACGAACAACGTCTGCATCGCTGTCCCCCGCTTGCGGCCCAACGCGATGTTGATGTCGCGGGCCGTGCTGAACCAGTGCAGCGCGTCGTCGAACCGGCCGGTGCGCAAGGCCAGGTTCCCGGTGAAGTCGAAAGTGGACGCTCGGAGGCGGTCGTCGGCGGCGAGGTCGCGGGCGCGGGCCAGTTCCGCCGCCGCGTCGTCGTAGCGCTCAAGTTCTTGGTACGCCTTGGCCAGCAGGCACCGGCAGCGCGACTCGGCGGCGGTGTTCCCGTCCAGCTCGGCCGCCACGACGGCGAGTCGACCGGTCTCCACCCAGGACGCCAGCGGCCGACGGGAGTCGTAGTAGGCGAAGGTCGCCTCGAACAACTCCCACACGTAGCCGTGCCAACCCTTGTCCGCGCAGACACGCATGGCGGCGGCGATGTTGCCGTGCTCGCGGTCGAACCACGCCAACGCGGACCGGGGAGTCATCGCCAGGTCCGCGCCGTGCAGCAACCGGTCCGGATCGGACACGCGCAAGCGTTGGCGCCCGGTCGCGGCGACATCGGCGGCGGTCGCGCCGAGCAGCCACCACTGCACCGCCCGCCTCAGCAGCCCGTCCCGGTCCACATCGGACGTCTCGGCGGCGGCGACCCGCAGCGCGTGCGCCCGGACCAGCCGGTGCATGGCGTAGCGGCCATCGGCGCGCTCCTCCACCAACGCCGCAGCGTGCAACCGGTCCAGCACATCAGCGACCTGGGCGACGGGTGACTCGACCATGGCGGCCAGCTCCTCGACCCCGAAGTCCTGGCTCACCAGCAGGCCCAGCGCCCGGTACACCGACCGGACCTCGTCCGGCAGGTCGGCGTGCACCGCGTCGAACACGGCGTTGACCCGGTCGAACACCCGATCGGCCGCGGCGCCGCGCAACTCGTCGACCAGCCGCTCGACGGTCCACCGCGGACGGGCGGCGAGCCGGGCACCGACCACCCGCACCGCCAGCGGCAGCAACCCGCACAGCGTCACCAACTCCACCGACGCCTCGACCTCACGGTCCACTCGGCCGTCGGCGCACACCCCGCGCAACAGGTCGAGCGCGTCCGCGACCGCCAGCGGCTCCAGGACGACCGGCACCGCGCCGTCGGCGTACAGGTCTTCGAGCGTGGTGTTGCTCGCGACCAGGACCAGACCGGCGCTGGAGTTGGGCAGCAGCGCCTCGACCTGCCCCGCGTCGGTGACGTCGTCGAGCACGGTGATCAGCCGGGCCTTGGCCGTCAGGGACCGGAACATGTCGCGGCGGCGCCGGAAGTCGGCGGGCACGAGCGAGTCAGGCACGCCGAGCGCTTTCAGCAACCGACCGAGGGCCTCGGCGGGTGACTCGCCCTCCGCTCCGAACGACGCGTGCAGCGCGCCATCGGGGAACTCGCCCGCCAGCACGGAAGCGACCTGGCGCACCAGTGCGGTCTTGCCCACGCCCGGCATCCCGCGCACCGCGACGACCACCGGCCTGCCGGGCCGCGGCTCGGCACCCAGCAGCGACCGGACAGCGGCCAGGTGCTCGACCCGGTCGACGAACGCGGCCGGGCCAGGGGGCACGAGAGCGGGGATCGCGGCGGGCGCCTGCGCCGGGAGGAAGGTCACCGTGCCGATGTCGCGCGCCTGCACCACCTGCGTGGCCACCCCGGCCTGCACGTTGCGCACTTGCTCAGTTCCCACTGCCTCTGTTCCCACTGCCTCTGTTCCCATTGCGGCGGCCCCCCGTGGCGATGGCGAGAAGGCCACGGTACTGCACGTGATCCGGCGGCGCGGCTGGTCCCGATCGGCGGGTTGCTACCGTGCAGCCGGAACAGCCGACCTGGGGAGGCCACCATGCCGCGAGTCGACGCACCGAGCCGCTCAGGCGGGAACCCGGGGACGAGGCAACGCGTCCGCTGAGCCTCAACGCCGACGATCCAACCGGGGCGCCGTGACCCTGGCCGACCGGAGATCCGCCGCGAGCGCAAGCCCGTGGGACACTTTCACGCCACTGCGTCGGGCGTTAGTAGTCGTGCGCACCCCTGCCGCGCTGCGCAGGCTCAACGACGTGCTCCCCACGCTCTTAGGTGACCTCCGCGTCGAAGTGGTTTTCACCGTCGACGGTGGTTCTGCCTTCTCCGGCGGCCTGCTCGACCACCTACGAGCCTCAGGCGCACTGATCGTCCCCTGGTCCCAGGCGTGCCAAGAGCGGTTCGACCTGGCTCTAGCGGCAAGCGACAACAGTGACCTACACCTGCTCGACGCCCCTCTAGTGCTCATGCCGCACGGCGCGGGCTACCACCGGCGGTCCGCGACCGATCCCGAGTCGATCTCGGGGCTGAGCGGGTCGGGTCTGCTCGCGGACGGGCGCGTCGTGCCGCACACCGTGGTCGTCGCGCACGAGCGGCAAGCGGCGGCGCTCACTTCGGTCGACCCGCGCCTGGCAGGCCACACCCTGGTTGCCGCCGACCCGTGCCTGGACCGGATCACCGCGAGCGCGGCGCACCGCCACCGGTACCGGCGGGCCTTCGCCGCCGACGGCAGGCGCATGGTGCTGCTGTGCTCGACCTGGGGCAGGCACTCGCTGTTCGGCGCGGACCCGGGGCTGGCGCGGCGGTTGGTCACCACGCTGCCCGCCGACGAGTACCGCGTCGCCATGACCCTGCACCCCAACATCTGGCAGCGGCACGGCAGGCTCCAGGTCCGCGCCTGGTTGCGGGCGGCGCTGGGCGCGGGGCTCGCGTTGGTCCCGCCCGGCCGGGACTGGCGCCAGGCGTTGGTGGCGGCGGACCTCGTGGTCTCCGACCACGGTTCGTTGACCAGCTATGCCGCTGCCGCCGGGAAACCGGTGCTGCTGGCGTCCGACGGCGGTCCGGAGGTGGTGCCGGGCACGCCGCTCGCCCGGCTGTTGGCCGCGCTGCCCCGCCTGCCCGACAGCGGATTCCCCGAGACCGCGCCAGATCCGGTCGACGCCTCGGTGGTCGACGCGATCTTCCACCAGCCGGGGACGGCGGCGGCCGCGATGAACCGCCTGTTCTACCGGATCGTGGACCTGCCCGTCCCGCACCCGGCACCGGCCACCGAGCCGATTCCCGTTGGTGACGTGGAACTCTCCGCCCCCACCCACTACCGCACCACGGTGACCGCCGTGCGGGCCGAGCGCGGAGCCACGCGCCTCGCCCTGCGGCGCACCACCCACGCCGAGATCGGCGGCTCGCTGAGCGTGGCGGACACCGCGCCGGAGATCGCGTTGGTGGAGAGCGCGTCGGCGGTCTGGGCGGATTTCCCCTTCGCCGACCGGGAAAGCGCCGAGTCGCACATCCGATCCTTGCTCGAACGGCTCCCGGGAGCCAGACTGGCGACGGCCACCGCGCCGGGCGGCACAGTCGTCGCCGCGCTGCGGGACGGGTCGACCGTGTGCGCCACGACAACCACCACGCTGTCGGTGACAACAGCGGTGCTGCACTGGTGGTCCATGCTGCCATCGGGTGAGCGCCCGCGACGGGTCGAAGTGGACGCGGGCACCGCGACGGGCACCGTCGAACCGCGATAGCCGGTCGCGTCCCGCTTTTGGCAACAAGACTTGTCGCCGCGGACACGCCGTACCCACACTGGGCCGACCGGCACAACGGGCTGGTCGAGCACCGCGACCCACTCCCCCGCGGGCGATGGATCCGTTGCCCCGCTGGGGAAGTCGACCGGTACCCGAGCACACCACCGCAGACGATCCAAGGAAACGCCAATGCGCAGACGAGCCAGCGAAGTGGCCGCGCGGACACCCGACGAGTCCCCCACCCCCGCCAGGCGCCCGGTCCCGGCCGAGGTCCCCGCCGCCCCGATCCGAGGTGCCCACCGATGAGCGCTGACACGACGACCCCCGTCGAGGTGGCGGGCAAGCGGCTGCCGCTCGGGGTCTACCTGCTCGCGTTCAGCCTGCTGGCGATGGGCAGCGCCGAGTTCCTGGTGGCGGGCGTGCTGCCCGCGATCGCCGTCGACCTGGGCATCTCGCTGTCCGCGGCGGGCGCGCTGATCACCGCGTTCGCCATCGCGGTGGTCATCGGCGGGCCGCCGATGGCGGTGCTGACGCTGCGCTGGCCGCGCCGGACCACGCTGGTGGTGACGCAGCTGGTGTTCGCGCTCGCGGTCGCGGTCAGCCTGGTGACCGACAACTACGCGCTGATCCTGGTCGCCCGGTTCGTCTGCGGCATCGCCTACGCCGGGTTCTGGGCGGTCGCGGCGGTCACCGCGATCAGCCTGGTGCCGCCGGAGCGCACCGCGCGCGCGTCCGGTGTCGTCGTCAGCGGGCTCAGCGTCGCGATGATCGCCGGTGGTCCGGCCAGCGCGATGCTCTCGCACTTCACCGGCTGGCGCGGCGGGTTCTGGGCGGTGTTCGCGCTGACCGTGATCGGCGCCGTGCTGACCGTCGCGGCCGTGCCCGCGACCAAGCCCGCCGCGGAACCCAGCGTGCGCCAGGAACTGCGGGCGATGAAGCAGACCCGGCTGGTCGCGGTGTACGTCGCGACCCTGCTGAGCACCGCCTCCTACATGATCTCCTACAACTACCTGGCGCCGCTGCTGACCGACGTCACCAAGCTGGACTCGGTGTGGGTGCCCGCGATGCTGACGCTGTTCGGCATCGGCGCGTTCGTCGGCATCTCCATCGGTGGCCGGATCTCCGACGTGCGGCCGTTTCACGCGTTGCTGATCGGCGCGGTGGGCATCGCGGTGTGCTCGGTCGCACTGGCGGTGCTGGCCGAGCACGACCTGGCCGTCATCGTCATCGTCGCGCTGATGGGCGTCGCCGGGTTCGTGCTGAACCCGGCGATCTACGGGCGGGTGTTCACCCTCGCCCACGCCGCGCCCACCCTCGCCGGGTCGACCGCCGTGTCGATGTTCCAGCTCGGGATCAGCCTGGTGCCGGTGTTGGCGGGCATCGCGCTCAGCGCGGGCGCGAGCCTGACCGCGATCCCGTGGATCGGTGCCGGGATCGCGGTGCTGACCATCCCGGCGATCCTCGTGGACCAGACCCTCACCCGTCGCCAGGCGTAGCGCGGTCGGCAGTACCCGGACCCGGCCCGGAACCCCACTCCGAGCCGGGTCCGGCGGTGCGCATTGCCGTTCCCGGGACGATCGTTGACACCGCACCGCACCCGTGTGACGATCCAGTCCGGAGTTCGCCCAGCGGCCAGGAATCGTTTCACACCAAGGCATTCACCCTCTTGATGCCACCTCTTGCCTGTTACCGCAAGCGAACTCCCCTTGCCCTCTATCTCCCCCCACCCACCCCCGCCGCTCACCGGTCCCCACAAGGGAGGAACGAGCAATGTTCAACGAGCTCGGTTACGAACTAGGAAGTTGGACGCTGTCGCGGATCGAGGACCCGGACAGCCCGCTGCAGAGCACGTTCTCCCTGCTGGGCATGGAGTGGGACCTGCTGCCTGAGGTGTTCCCACCCTACACCGACCCCGGCCCGGGGCTGTTCGCGTCGTGGGTGCCCTACGCGGCGGGGCAGCGGTTCTTGGAGATGGGGTGCGGTGCGGGCGTTTCCGCCGTGCTGGCCGCCCAGGCCGGTGCCACGCGGGTCGTGGCGGTGGACATCAACCCGGCCGCGGCGCGCAACGCCGAGCGCAACGCGCGGCGGCACGGGGTGAGCGACCGGGTGACGGCCATGACCAGCGACCTGTTCGACGCGCTCAACGACACCGACACCTTCGACGTGGTCTTCTGGAACAGCCCGTTCATCGAGGCGCCCGAGGACCGGCAGTACGGCAAGGACATCGAACGGGCCGTCATGGACCCCGGTTACGGCCTGCAGCAGCGGTTCTTCCGCGACGCTGGCGCGCACCTGGTCGACGGCGGCAAGGTCTACCTGGGCTTCAGCGAGGTGATGGGCAATCCGGAGAAGATGTTGCGCGCGGCCACCGACGCCGGTTTCCAGGGCGGTGTGTACCGCACTGCGTCGGTCGATCTGCCCGCTGCCGACTTCGACCAGTCCGCGGCGGTCAGGGCCAACACCAACGAACACGGGATGATGGGCATGGACTTCACCCTCTTCGAGTTCGAGCGGAACTGAGCCACCCCAACCCTTTCCCACCCTCTCCCCAACCTCCCACCCTCCCACCCTCCTCACGCCGAGAAAGGTCAAACACGTGACCGTCGAACTCTTCGACCCGCCGGACCTGCCCGAGCCCTACGGCTGGCGCCAGCTGTCGGTCGGCACCGGCAGCAGGCTGGCGTTCCTCAGTGGACAGACCGCGCGCACCCCGAGCGGCGACCTGGTCGGCCCGGGCGACCTGGCCGCGCAGACCGAGCAGGCGTACCTCAACGTCGGCAGGGCACTGGCCTCGGTCGGCGGCACCTTCGACAACGTGATGCGGCTCAACGTCTACGCGGTGGACTGGTCGCTGTCCAAGTGGGACGCGGTGACCGAGGGCGTCAAGCGCGCCGCCGACCGGCTCGGCGTCGACCTGGTCAAGCCGACCACGCTGATCGGCGTGGCCACCCTCGCCGAGCCCGAGTTCCTCATCGAGGTCGAGGCGACCGCGATCCTGCCCTGACCATCCACACGCGACGGTGCCCTCGCCCCGGGAACTGGACGAGGGCACCGTCGCGTCGGTCACCAGAGCTGGCGGGTCCTGGCGTAGTACTCGCGCAGCAGCTTGAGCAGGTCCGGGTCGAACCGGGAGGTGAAGACCAGCTCCGCGGGCGGGGTGATCTCCGGGTCGATCTCGGCGACCCAGCGCTCGATGGCCGGGCGCAGGTCCATGCCGATCCAGTGGTGCCAGTCCACCGGCAGCGTCCAGTCCTGCTCGGGGCCGATGGCGAACTGCTCGACGAAGGTGTTGCTGACGATCTGCTCGCGGGTCATCGACTGGATGGGCTTGCGGATCGGGGTGAACAGGTCGAAGTCGTGCGCGGTGGTCCCGCCCAGGATCCTGGCCGCCATCTCGGTTGCCACCAGCGGCGAGAGGTGCAGGCCGTCGCGGTAGGTTCCCGTCATGATCCACAGCCCGGCCATCCCGCCCGCGCCGAGCATCGGGAACCCGTCGACCGAGATCGGCCGGTTGCCGACCTGGACCTTCTGGATCGGGCTCTCCCACAGGCCCATCCGGATCTGCCGGTGCGCGCACTGCAGCAGGAACACCAGGTCCCGCATGTCGGCGACCTCACGCGGGCGCACCGAGACGACGTTGGTGGCACCGACGTAGACCTCGCCGTCGCCGCGCGGCACCAGGTGCAGGCCGCAGGCGAAGGACCGGTTCGGGGTGCGGATGACCCCGCGCGGGGTGGTGCCGTCGAAGGTGCGCATCAGCACGGACACGCCGTAGCCGCTGACCAGCGGCGGCATCCGCTCGCCGACGGGCAGGTCGTCGAGCAGCGCCTGGGTGCGGGACCCGGCGGCGAGGGTGACCGCACCGGCCGTGAGCCGCTCGCCGTTGGTCAGCGTCACGCCGGTCACCGACTCGCCGGTGTGGTCGACCCGGCTTGCTTCCGCGGCGATGAGCGTGCCGCCCGCGGCGAGGAAGTTGTCCTGCAACCGCAGCACGAGCGCGACGGTGTTGACCGCGTGCTCGCCGGGGATGTGGAAGGCGCGCAGCGGCCGCGACAGCGGTTCGGCGTCGACCCACTCGAGGTCCAGCGGGTCGACGTCCTCGAAGGGCTGCTCGTAGCGGGTCAGCTCCTCGCGGATGGCGCGGAAGTTGGTGTCGTCGATCTCGGCCATCCCGATGGCGTTGAGGATGACCGTGGTGCCGTCGGCGGACACGACCTCCTCGGCGGCACCGGGGCCGAGGCCGCCGAGCCACTCCGGCCACATCTCGGTGGCCCGGATGCCGAGTTCGAGCTTGGTCCGGCCCGCGGCGCTGGCCACCAGCGTGGTGGTGACCTCGCCGAAGCAGCCGAGCATGGCCCCGGCCGCCGAGGTGCCCGCGTACGGGCGGTGCGGTTCGCCGAGCACGGCGACGTCCTGGCCGCGCCTGGCCAGTTCCAGCCCGAGCGAGAGGCCGAGCACCCCGTTGCCGACGACGATCACGTCATAGCTGTTCTTGGGCACACCGGTGGAACTCATGGGGGTTCCCATCCTGTTCGAAGGAAACCGCACAGTGCGGTTGCGGAATGGCAAGCGGTGCAATGGCGAGCGGCGAATGGCGCCCAGCGGGTTGTCGCGCATTCCGTGCGGTACCCCAGATACTGGCAGCCCGCCCCCGGCAGGACAATGAATGTCCCGGAAACAGCAACGCGAACTCGCGCGGCTTTCCGCTATTCGCCGGTGGCGCTATTCTCCGGTTTCACCCGCATGTGGATGCGCTCGCCCTGGGGCCCGAGGATGTTGAGCACCTCGACCGCGCCCGCGCCGGTGCTGCCGAACCAGTGCGGCAGCCGGGTGTCGAACTCGGCCGCCTCGCCCGCCTCCAGCACGATGTCCTGGTCGGCGAGCACCAGCCGCAACCGCCCGGAGACGACGTAGAGCCACTCGTACCCGTCGTGCGAGCACAGGTCCGGGGTGTTGCGCTCGGGCGGGATGATGGTCTTGAAGGTGTGCAGCGGGCTCGGCTGGCGGGTCAACGCGAGCACCACGCTGCCGTCCACCCGGCGCGGCGTCGGCCGGATGCGCGGGTCGGCCACCTCGGGGCCGCCGATCAGCTCGTCGAGCGGGATCCGGTAGGCCCGCACGATGGGCAGCAACAACTCCAGGCTCGGCCGCCGCTGCCCGACCTCCAGCCGCGACAGCGTGCTCTTGGAGATCCCGGTCAGCTCGGAGAGCGCCGCCAGGCTCAGCCCGCGCTGCGACCGCAACCGCTTGAGCCGGGGACCGACACCGGCGAGCGCGAAGGCGATGTCGTCGGTGTGCGCCGCCGCGCCCCGGTGCGCCGCGGCGGCCGACAGCGCTGCTGTGTTCGGCGCTGCTGTGTTCGGCGCTGCGGTGCTGGGTGGGGCCGGGTCGTCGAACGGGGCCATGCCGCCATGAGAGCAGCATGTCCCGGAAACGGCAACCTTCGTTGCTCATCTCGCACGATCGGGGTCACCATGGCGCCGGAGGTGATCACTGGGATGACAACGAACACCAGCGAGCACGAGTACGACACCGTGGTGATCGGGGCCGGGGCGGCCGGGCTGAACGCGGCCCTGCTGCTGGCGCGGGCGCGGCGGCGGGTCGCCGTGGTGGACAGCGGTCGGCCGCGCAACGCCCCGGCCGCGCACATGCACGGTTTCCTGTCCCGGGACGGCATCGCGCCGTCGGCGTTCCTGGAGGTGGGCCGCACCGAGGTGCTCGGCTACGGCGCGTCGGTCGTGGCGGCGGTGGTGGACACCGTGGTCGCGAACGACGGCGGCGGGTTCACCGCGGTGCTCGACACCGGCGTCGCGCTGCGCACCAGGAGCGTCGTGGTGGCGACCGGTCTGCGCGACGAGCTGCCGGAGGTCCCCGGCGTGCGGGAGCGGTGGGGCCGCGACGTGGTGCACTGCCCGTACTGCCACGGCTACGAGGTCCGCGACCGCCCGATCGGCGTGCTGGGCACCAGCCCCGGCGCCGTGTTCCACGCGCAGATGCTGCGGCAGTGGTCGGCGGACGTCGTGCTGTTCGCGCACACGCTTGCGCTGTCCCCGCAGGAGCAGGACCAGCTGCACGCCAGGGGGATCGAGGTGGTGGCGGGCGCCATCTCCTCGGTGGCGGTCGTCGACGACGCGGTGCGCGGGGTCGAGTTGGCGGACGGGACGGTGGTCGCGCGGTCGGCGGTGTTCGTCGTGCCGCGGATGGTGCCCAACGACTCGGTGCTGACCGGCCTCGGGTGCGCGGTCGGCGCCGACGGCTGGGTGAGCGTGGACAAGGCAGGGCAGACCAGCGTCCCCGGGGTCTTCGCCGCGGGCAACGTGATCGACCCGAGGGCCCAGGTCGTGACCGCCGCCGGGATGGGGTCAGCGGCGGGCTTCGCGATCAACATCGACCTGGTGCAGCGCGACATCGCCGACGCCGTCACCGCTCGCGCGCACGCGGGCTGACCTGGGGCTCAGTCGTTGCCGGGGGACGCCTCGCCCCAGCCCCAGATCTTGAGGGACTCGCGCTCGGGGGGCTTGGTGCCGCGCTGCGAGTTGGCCATGGCGCCGCGCGAGCCCCACTCCATGTAGGCGACGAACGCCGAGCGGAACCCCCGGTCCGAGGGCAGCCCCACCTCGTCGGCGGCCTCCAGGATCAGCTGGACCCAGCGTTCCCGCTGCTCCGGCTGGATGTTGCGGCCCCGGTGCTTGGACAGCAGCCGGGGGAACCCGCCGTGCTCGTCGCTGTAGCGCTTGGGCCCCCCGAAGACCTCGCCGAGCATGATGGCGACGTCTTTGGGGTGCTCGGCGGTCATGTGCCGGAACATCGGCGCGAGCAGGTCGTCGGCGAGGACCTTCTTGTAGAACGCCTCGGTGAGCCGTTCCAGCGCCTCGGCGCCACCGGCCCATTCATAAAGGGTCGGAACCGCGTCCGCCATGGTGGTGTTCCCCTTTTCTCTCCGGTGCGGTGCCCGGTCAGAGACCGAGCGAGACGCCGATCATTTCCTTCATGATCTCGGTGGTGCCGCCGTAAATGGTCTGCACGCGGCTGTTGGCCCATTCCTTGGCGATCGGGCTCTCCTTCAGATAGCCGCTGCCGCCGTAGAGCTGCAAACAGCGGTCGGCCACCTTCACCTGCAACTCGGTGGTCCACCACTTCACCTTGGCCGCGTCGGTGACGGTCAGCCGCCGCGCGTTCAGCTCGGTCACGCAGTGGTTGAGGAACACCCTGGCGAGGGTGATCTCGGTGTCGAGCGTGGCGAGCAGGAACCGGTTGTGCTGGAAGCTGCCGATGGGCTGGCCGAACGCGGTGCGGGTCTTGGCGTAGGCCAGCGCCTCGGCGAACATCTTCTCGGCGGTGGCGACCGCGACCGTGGCGATGCACAGCCGCTCGCGGGGCATGCCCGCCATCAGGTAGCCCTGCCCGGCGTTCTCCTTGCCGATCAGGTTCGCCGCCGGGACGCGGCAGTCGTCGAAGTACAGCTCGCTGGTGTCGCTGGCCTGCCAGCCCAGCTTCTCCAGCCGCCTGCCCCTGGTGAACCCCGGCGTGTCCCGCTCGACGACCAGCAGGGTGATGCCCTGGCCGCCGCGCGCGGTCGCCGTCTTGGCCGCCACCACGACCAGGTCGGCGTTCTCGCCGTTGGTGATGAAGGTCTTCTGGCCGTTGAGGACGTAGTGGTCGCCCTCGCGCACGGCCGTGGTCCGGATGCCCATGAGGTCGGATCCCGCGTCCGGCTCGGTCATCGCGATCGCGGCGACCAGCTCGCCCGCGCACAACCCCGGCAGCCACCGGTCCCGTTGCTCCGGGGTGGTCCGGGTGGACAGGTAGGCCGCGATGATGTCGTTGTGCGCCACGAAACCGGGCGCGGTGACCCGGGACCGGACCAGCTCCTCGATGAACACCGCGACGTAGCGGAAGTCGGTCTCCCCCGCGCCGCCGTGCTCGACCGGGACGCCGAGGCCGAGCAGCCCGGCCTTGCCCGCCTTGCGCCAGACCTCGCGGCTGACGATGCCGTCGCGCTCCCACTCGTCGTGGTACGGGACCGCCTCCCTGGCCAGGAAGGCGCGGCACAGGTCGCGGAACTCCCCGTGCTCCCGCTCGTATGCGTCGTGCTCCACCGCGGTTCCTCCTCAACGCCGGACGAGGTGCTCGTTCAGCTGGTGGTGGGCGATCAGCAGGGTGTTGGCCGGGTCGGCGAACGCGGCGAAGTGCCCACCCGCGATCTCGACCTGGCGGCTCTGGGCAGTGCTGTGCGCGGCCCACCGCCGCATCTGCTCCGGTGTCACGTAGCGGTCCTGTCGGGCTGCGAGGGTGGTGATCGGGAACCCGACCAGCAGCGCGTCGTCGCGGTGGAACTGCCGCCGGATCGCGTAGTCCTCCCGCATCAGCCGCACCAGGTAGCCCGCCATCGCCTTGTGCGCCAGCAGTTCCGGCGCGGTGCCGCCGTCGGCGCGGATCTTGTCGAGCAGTTCGTCGTCGGTGAGCGCGGCCGTCTCGTCCCCGGGCGGTTGCAACGCGGGTGGCAGGGCAGCCGACACGATCGCGCGCTCCGGTGGCCGTCCCACCGCCCGGGCGACCGCGTCGGCGACGGCGAGGCTGAGCATCGCGCCGAAGCTGTGCCCGAAGGTGGCGTAGCGCAGGTCGCTGACCTGGTCCCAGGACTGCGCCAGGTCGACGGCGACGTGGTTGGCCATCGAGTCGACCAGCTCGCGGTAGTCCAGGACCCGGGGCTCGCGGCTGCGGGTGCCCCGGCCGGGCGGGTCGATGCCGATGACCCGCACCGCGGCGCCGTGCGCGGTCTGCCAGGGCCGGTAGATGGACGAGGTCGCTCCCGCGTACGGGACGCAGTACAGCCGCACGGGCTGGGGCCTGGGCACGGTCACTCCCCCAGTCCGCTGGCGATCTTCTCCGCCAGCATGATCGTGGTCAGGTTCGTCGGGGCGCTGGGCATGGTGGGGAACACCGAGGCGTCGACCACCCGCAGGTTCCGGACCCCGTGCACCCGGCACCGCTGGTCGACCACCGACATCGGGTCGGCGGCCGGGCCCATCCGGGCCGAGCCGATCGCGTGCCAGCCGGGGCTCATCACGTTGCGGACGGCGCTGCGCAGCACGGTGTCGTCGGCGACCATGGCGTCGTTCCACAGCTGGACCTCGGTCAGCCGCTCGGCGAACGGCCTCGACCGCAGGATCCGCCAGGCTTGCCGGACCCCGAGGGCGAGTCGGTCGACATCGTCGTCGACCGACCCGAAGCCCAGTTCGATCACCGGCTGGGTGCGCGGGTCCGCGTCGGGCAGGCAGACCCGGCCCCGGGACTCGGGCCGCAGCAGCATCACCGAGATGCCGACCACCATCGGCCACCCGAGCCGGTTGGCGAACCCGGGGATGGTCGAGGTCTCGACGTTGTTGAGCAGCCACACCTGCAGGTCGGCCGCGTCGCCGCCGACCCCGCTGGCCACCCTGGCCGCGACCTGCCGCCACGGGATGCCCGGTGTGCACAGGCCGTCGCGCGGCCTGGCCCAGATGACGACCGACGGGTGGTCGACCAGGTTCTCGCCGACGCCGCGCAGGTCCGCGACCGGGGTGACGCCCAGGTCGACGCAGATGTCGGCGGGGCCGATGCCGGAGCGCAGCAGGATCGCGGGCGAACCGATGGCACCGGCGCTGAGCACCACGTTCCTGGCGGTGATGGTGCTCAGCTCGCCGTCGCGCAGCACCTCGACGCCGGTCACCCGCTGGCCGTCGAGCAGCAGCTTGGTGACCTGGCAACCGGTGCGGATCTCCAGGTTCGGCAGGCCCCGCACCGGCCGGAGGTACCCGGCCGCGGCGTCGACCCGCTCGGTGCCGACGGTGTTGGCCGGGACCGCGCCGACGCCGACGTCCACCCCGGCGTTGAGGTCGGTCAGGTCGGGCACCCCCATCCGGCGGCACTCGTCCCAGAACGCGAGGTCGAGTTCGTGCAGCTGGTCGCGGCGCGGGCGGCGGATCGGGATCGGGCCGCGCGTGCCGTGGTCGCCGCCGGGGAAGTCGGTGTCGCGCTCGACGAGCTTGTAGAAGGGCAGCACCCGGTCCCAGGACCACTCCGTGTTGCCCATCGCGACCCAGTCGGCGAAGTCCCCCGGCAGGGCGCGCATGGCCACCGCACCGTTCACAGAGGACGATCCACCGACCACTTTGCCCAAGCGGTAGGGGAAACGGCCCCACAGCGCCTTCGACCTCGCCGTGGCCGACCCACCCACGGTCGCGAGCGCACGCGCCCGGCCGCGCAGGTTGGCCTGGTAGTCCCAGTTGAAGCCCTCCAGGATGAGCCTCGTGCCGTCCCGCAACGGGTTCGGCGCGTCCAGGTCGAGCGGCTGGTCGGCACCCGCCTCCAGGAGCAGGACCCGGTGCCCGCGCGCGGCGAGCCGGGCCGCGACCACGGACCCGGCCGACCCGGCGCCGACGATGACGTGTTCCCAGTGCGGCGCGGTCATGACCCGGAGTCCCGCAGCGACCCGATGACGGCGGCGAAGTCGGCGATGGTGGCGTTGGTGAACAGCGCCTCGATGACCTCCTGCTCGGCGGCGGAGCTGATGTTGAACGCGGTGCGCAGGTGCCCGATGATGCCGACCGCGTGCAGGGAGTCGCCGCCGACGTCGAAGAAGCCGTCCTGCGCGCCGAAGTCGTCGTGCCCGAGCTGCCGCGACCAGATCGCCAGCAGGTCGCGTTCGACGTCGTCGCGCGGTGCGACGCGCTCACCGGGTTCGGCGCCGTCCTGCCATGGCGCGGGGAGGGCGCCGTGATCGATCTTGCCGTTCGCCGTGAGGGGCAGCGCGGCGATGCTGACGAAGTGGTTGGGCACCATGTAGCTGGGCAGCTGCTCGGCGAGCGCGGCCCGCAGCACGGCCGGGTCGGTGCTCTCCGAGCCGTCGACCACCAGGTACGCGGCGAGTTGGCGCTGCTTGCTGTGCGGGTGCGTCGGCGCGGCGACCAGGGCCTGCCGGACACCGGGCTGCCTGCTCAGCACCGCCTCGATCTCGCCGAGCTCGACCCGGTAGCCGTTGATCTTGACCTGGAAGTCGTCCCGGCCGAGGATCTCGATGTCGCCACCGGGCAGGTACCGGCCGAGGTCGCCGGTGCGGTAGAGCCGCTCGCCGGTGACCGGGTGCACGACGAACCGCTCGGCGGTGCGCTCCGGGTCGGCCCAGTAGCCGTCCGCGACGCCGACGCCGCCGATGTGGATCTCTCCGGCCACCCAGGTCGGGCACGGCTCGAACCGCTTGTCGAGCACGTGCAGCGTCTGGTTGGCCAGCGGCTTGCCGTACGGGATGCTCGGCCACTCCGGCGGCACCACGCCGATCGGGTTGAACACCGACCAGATCGAGCCCTCCGTGGCGCCACCCAGGCTGATCAGGTTCAGCTCCGGGAAATGCCGGTGGACCTGCTCGGGCAGCGTGGTCGGGATCCAGTCGCCGCTGAGCAGGGCCAGCCGCAGTCTGCTGCCCAGCGGAGTGGTGTCGCCGAGGGACTCGACCCAGATCCGCATCGGGGCGGGCACACTGTTCCAGATGGACACCCCGTGCCGGTCGATCAGCTCGGACCAGTGAGTCAGGTCGCTGGCCCGCTCCGGGGCGGGGACGACGACGGCACCGCCTGCGCCGAGGACGCCGAAGATGTCGTAGACCGAGAGGTCGAACCCGGTGGGCGCCAGGGCGAGCACCCGGTCGTCGCGGCCGACGCCGAAGCGCCGGTTGATGTCCTGCACGGTGTTCGCCGCGCTGCGGTGGGAGATCATCACCCCCTTGGGCTCGCCGGTGGAGCCGGAGGTGAAGATGACGTACGCCAGGTCGTCGACCCGCTGCCTGCTGTCCACCGGGTCCGCCGAGCAGCGCCGGGTGGCGTCGTCGTCGATCGTGACGAGGTCGACCTCCGGTGGCCAGGTCAGCGCGTCGCGCAGATCGGGCTCGGTGACCACCGCGCGCACGCGGCAGCGGTCGAGCAGCTTGATCCTGCGCTGCTCCGGCAGTTCCGGGTCGATCGAGACGTAGGCGGCGCCGGAGTGCAGCACCCCGAGCAGGGCGGTGACCAGGTCGGGGCCGGGGCGCATGGACACGGCGATGACGGTGTTGGGCTCGGCGCCGCAGCACTCGCGCAGCCTGCGGGCGAGGCGGTGCGCGGGTTCGGTGAGCTGGCGGTAGGTGACCTCGGCGTCGCCCGCGATGACCGCGACGGCGTCGGGGGTGCGGGTCGCGGCGGCGGCGACCAGGTCGTGCAGCCGGGCCGGGAGGATGTCGGCGTCGGTGGCGTTGGCGCGGGCGCGTTCGTCGGCTTGGGCGGCGGGCAGCGGGATGATCGCGGCGGTGTCGCCCCACGCGGTGACGTCGTCGACGAGCCGGTCGAGCAGGGTGCGGTAGGCGTGGAACATCGCGTCCAGCACACCGCTGGCGAACAGGCCCACGACCGAGTTCCAGCTGACGGCGACGCCGCCGTCCTGGTCGGTGACCTGGTTCTCCAGCCACACCTGAGGTGTCTGGCTCGCGCTGTGCACGACGTCGCCGAACCCGGTCAGCGCCTCGGCGCCGCAGCCGAGCATGTCGGAGAACACGACCGGCATCGACGCGGCCCGGCCGTCCCCCTGCTTGCGGGTCAGTTCCCGCAGCACGCGGATGCCGCCGAAGGCCGAGTTGGCCTCGTCGTCGCGCAGCCTGCGCTGGGTGGCCGCCGCGCGGTCGTGGAAGGTCGGGCCCGGTTGGGCGACGAACAGGCTGGGCGAGAGGAAGTCGCCGATGATCGCGTCGACGTCCGGGTGCAGCGGGTGCCGGTCGAGCTTGCTCAGCGCGACGGTGAACTCCTGGCGTTTCGACCAGGTCCGCAGCACCTCGCAGTAGGCGGTCAGCAACACCGCCGCGGGGGTCAGGTCACGGCTCGCGGCGACCTCGGTGAGGGCGGCCCAGCGCTCCCGCGTGATCAGGGTCTCGCGGCGGGAAAAGGTAGGCCTGCCAATGCGTTCCGGGGCGGTGGCCAGCGGGAGTTCCGGTGCGGCGGGCAGGTCGTCGAGGCGGGTGAGCCAGTACTTCTCGGCCCAGCGGCCCGCGGTCGAGGTCGCCAACTGCTGCTCCGCGAGGACGTAGTCGCGGAAGGTGAGGTCGAGCGGGGCGGGCTCGTGGGCGGGGTTGTCGTAGTGCTCCCGCCACTCGCGCATCAGCTGGAAGAACCCACGGGCGTCGACGAACACGAGGTCCATGCTCACGTGCAGACGCGTCTGGCCGTCGGTGAGGCGGGTGGCGCGGATGTCGAACAGCGGCCACGTGTCCACGGGCAGCACCTGGTCGGCGAGTTCGGCGCGGATCGCTGCCACAGCGGCGTTCCGGGCGGCGGGCGGCTCGGCGCGCAGGTCGGTGCTCGCGATGCGGTACGGCGGGACCTGGTCCAGGACCCGCTGTTCCCCGTCGGCGTCGGCGACCGCGCGGAGCATGTCGTGGCGGGCGACGACCTCGTTGAGCGCGTCGGTGAGCCGGGGCAGGTCCAAGCCCCGGCTGTCGAACTCGAAGTAGAAGTGGCTCGCCACACCACCGAGTTCCAAGCCCCGGTGCCGACCGATCAGGTAGGCGTACTGGATGTCGGTGAGCGGGAACGGGTCGTGGCGCTGGTGCGGGTGGGGCTCGGCGCGGGGCAGGTCGGGGGTCGTCAGGTCATCCATCGTGGGCGCACCTCTCCTTCGCGCATCGCGGGACCAACGCGCGGAACGGACACAGCGGGCGGGGGGTGGATCGCGGCTCGACCGGACTGGAATGGCTCGGTCCGATCGGCAGCCCTGAACGGGCCGTCATTTCCTGCTCCGCATAAGACCAGCGGTTCGCGATCGCTGTCAAGCACGCGGGTATCGGGTCAATTTCCGGTTCTCCGGCGGGCACTCGGGCAACGTGCGGGTTCGCGCGCGCTATTTCGTGCGTTTCGAACTGGGCCAGACGAGTGAGCGCGTTAATCGCCCTCGTTGAGCGCATTCCGAATTCCGGGCACGATGCCGGGCATGACCCCCCGGATCCTGATCGGCGCCACCGGCTCGATCGCGGTGACCGCCCTGCCGCTGTACCTGACCGAGCTGCGCGCCACCCTCGGCGCCACCATCACCGTCCTGATGACGCACACCGCGACCCTGTTCCTGCCGCCGCACACCGTCGCCATGCACGCCGACCGCGTCATCAGCGGCGAGTCCCCCACCGACTGGCCCACCGACAAACCCTCACGCCTGGCCGCCGAACACGACCTGTGCGTCGTCCTGCCCGCCACGGCCCACATCCTCGCCGCGGCCGCCACCGGCTCCGCCCCGAACCGCCTCGCCACGGTCATCCTCTCCGCCCGCCGCGGCACCCTCTTCTTCCCCTCCATGGGCGCCGCCATGTGGGAAAAACCCGCCGTCCAGCGCAACATCACCCAACTCCAAGCCGACGGCCACCACCTCCCACCCCCCGAATGGCACACCACCACCGACATCCACACCGGCGCCCTCTCCCACCACCCGACCATCCCGTCCCCCGCCACAGTCACGAAAACCATCAGCGACCTCCTGGACTAGACACCTCAAGTAACGCAATCCCTTGGCCAATCCAGCTCGCTCGATTACGGCACCTCTTGGCCTAACCGCGCTTCGCCGCTCGCGGCACCTCTTGGCCTACCCCCACCTTCTCGGTCGCGGTGCCTCTTGGCCTAATCGCAGCCTCTTGGCCTAACGAGTCTCTCCGGAGTCCCTCAGCCCTTTTCGCCCAGCTCAGATTTTCCGTCTTCTGGGTGACAGAAGTTATCCACATCTGGATCTTCACTGGGGCCTTCCCAAGATCAACTGTCGGTGGGTCCTGGTAGACTGGCCCAGGGACGCCCCCCGGAGAGGATGGGGGCTGGGCGGGGGAGGGACCGCGCGCGGGCGCGATCCGGGGTCGGTAGGCCCAAGGGGCATGCGGGATCGACGCGGGCGGGGTGCTGGACGCAGCCAAGGGCACGCAGCCGCGAAGCTGGGATTCAGCGCGTGGGGTCAAGCAGGGCGTTGTGCGAGCTGCGTCAAGGCCGGTCGGAGAAGGCATTCCGACCGGCCTGTCGCCGTTCCAGGGCCCTTCTACGGCTCGCGAGGCCTTCCACACCAGCGCGGCCGCAGCGGCACGCGCAGGGGGCTCGGCGGCTGGCGTCAGGGGACGAGTTGGTCGGTTCGGCGGGGTGTGTCGGTGGGGTCTTGGGCGAACCAGAGGGCTAGGTCCTGCCAGGTCTCGGCGCAGGCGTGGGCGAGTTCGGCGACGGTGGTGCGGCAGTGGGGTGGGACGGCGTCGAGGAGGGCTTTGCGGTCTTGGTCGGTGAGGGCGTGGAGGCTGAGGAGGCGGATGAGGGCGCGGCCCATCTCGCTCAGGCGGAGGGAGGGGTCTTGGCGCAGGCGCGACAGCAGGTCCTCGACGTCGCGGTCCGGGGCCGTGGGGGTGGTGTCGGGCCGTTCCTGCTGGCGTTGCCGCGGCGGGACCGGGTCCTCACCCCGCGCCAAGCGGTCGCGGACGTCGCGGACGGTGCTCAGGGAGATGCCGGACGCGGTGGCGACCTGGCGCAGGGAGGTGGACGGGTCCTCGCGCAGCATCAGGCAGGCGAGGCGGCGGCCGTCGGCGCTGTTGAGCGGGCGGACCCGGCCGTCGCGGCCGATCCGGGTGCGCGACTGCGGGGCATCGCCAGTCGCGCACCGGCGGATGACCGCGACGGTCCTGGCCGCGAGGCCGGTCGCCGACGCGATGGCGCGGTCCGACCAGCGCGGGTGCGAGGCGATGATCCGCATGGCGGCGACCCGGCGGTCGGCGAGCGAGAGCGGCAGGCCGTGCGCGATGTTGGCCCGGACGCCGAGCACGAACGCCTCCGCCTCGTCGCCGTCGAAGAACAGCACCCGGACGGTGTCCTCGCCGCAGAGCACGGCCGCCCGCAGCCGGTGCATGCCGTCGATCACCCGCATAGTCGCGCGGTGCACCAGGACCGGGGGTAATACCGCGGTGGACTCGGCGAGCGCACGCACGTGTTCGCTGTCCTCGCCCGCTAACCGCGGTGAGTCCGAGGGCCGCAATACACTGATCGGGACAGTCACCGACGGGGACCGCGCCACCCAGTGCTCGGGGGAAGTCCCCGGCTGGTCGTACTCGCCACCGTGCCCCACTTGAGCTACCCCCAGGATGGTCGGTCCACCACCTACTCCGGCACCGCCGCGCGACCGGGCCTCACAGGCCGTACCGGCGGTCCCCCAGCACGATCTCGGCGACTTCCCGCTCCAGTTCGGCGGTGAACCCGTTGGCGTGCAACCGTTTCGCTGACACAGCGGCATTGGTCCTGGCTAGCACGACGTCTTGGTGCAGTGCCATGGCCGCCGCCGCGCCCGCGCCAGCGGCGGTGATGACCTGCGCTCGCGGGTTCACCACGTTGCCCGCCGCCCAGACACCGGGCGCACTGGTGGCGCCCGACTCGTCGACGATGAGGAATCCCTGCTCGGTGGCGCGGCAGTCGAGCCCGGCCAGCACCGCGGTGTTCGGCACGAAGCGGGGTGCGACGAACACCGCCGACCTCGGTGTGCTGCCGCCCTCGGTCTCGACACCGCGCAGCACGTCGTCCCGCACGACCAGCTCGGTCACCGTCCCCGGCATGACCCGCACCCCGACGGCCGCCAACTGTTCGCGTTCGTCGTGGGAGAGCGCGTGGGTGTGCTCGAACAGGACGACGTCGTCGGACCACTGGCGGACCATCAGCGCCTGGTGCGTCGAGACCGGGCCCGTCGCCAGCACGCCCAGCGGTTGGTCGCGCACCTCGTGGCCGTGGCAGTACGGGCATTGCAGGACATCGCGCCCCCACCGCTGCGCGACACCGGCGACCTCCGGCAGTTCGTCGCGCATGCCGGTGGTCACCAACAGCCGCGGCGCGCTCTGGCTCGTGCCGTCCGCCAACCGGACCACGAAACCGGGCAGCACCTCCGCCACCTCGGTGTCGACCAGCGCACCGCCGTACGCGGCGACCTCGGCCCGGCCGCGCTCGACGAGTTCCGCGGGCGGCATGCCGTCCCTGGTCAGGAATCCGTGCATGTGGGCGGCGGGGGCGTTGCGCGGTGAACCAGCGTCCAGCACGGCCACGTCCAAGCCCGCCCGCGCCAGCAGCAGCGCGCCGCTGAGGCCCGCAGCTCCCCCACCCAGCACGATCACGTCGCGCACGGTCACCTCGCGTGCCGCCACATCGCGCATCGTCACATCGGACACCGCGGCGTCGCGCGGTACCACATCGCGGACCTCGCGGTCACCCGATCCCATGATTTCCCCTCGTGCTTGGCCGGCCTCACCCTCGGAGACTACAGTATTCCAAGGAACACGGGAACTGGAGTGAAGCCTTGCGGGACAACCAATCGAGGCCGGACCTGTTCGAGGAACTGGCGCGCGTGGGCAAGGCGCTGGGCAACGGCAAGCGGCTGGAGCTCATCGACCTGCTGGCCCAGGGCGAGCGCGGTGTCGTCGACCTGGCCACCACGGCCGGGCTGACCGTCACCACGACCTCGGCGCACCTGCAGACGCTCAAGCACGCGGGCCTGGTCGCGTCGAACCGGGACGGCACCACGATCCGCTACCGGCTGGCCAGCGCCGGGGTGACCGCCCTCTACAGCAGGTTGCTGGAGGTGGCCGCCGCCCAACTGGCCGATGTGGACATCGCCGCGCGCCGCTACCTCGGCCCCGAGGACACCGAGGCGATCGGCCGCGACGAGCTGCTGCGCCGGGTCGGCGCGGGCGAGGCCATCGTGGTGGACGTGCGGCCCGCCACGGAGTTCTCCGCCGGTCACATCCCCGGCGCGCTGTCGATCCCGCTGGACGAACTGGTCGAGCGCCTCGACGAGCTGCCCGCCGGGCTGGAGGTCGTCGCCTACTGCCGGGGCATCTACTGCGCCTTCTCCCACGACGCGGTGCGGCTGCTCAACTCGGCGGGCCGCCGCGCGGTCCGGCTCGCGGACGGCATCCTGGAGTGGCAGGTCGCGGGCAACCCGCTCGCCACGGCCGACGACACCTGACCGTCCACAAGGGAGTCTCTTGTGGACCCGATGTTGTTCCAGGGGGCCGGTTCCCCGGCGATTCCCCGGGCCGGCAGCATGGCGTGATGGGGATCAAGGAGTTCGAACCACTTGTCGTCGCCGCGTTGCCCGGGGTGCTCGCGGCGATACCGGGGGAACCGGCCGCCCAGCTCGGCAGGTTCGCCTGGAGGGAGAACGAGCGGCGCGCGTCTCGGGAGCGCGGGCGGCGGAGACCGAGAGCGCAGGCGGCGTTGGACGAGGTCGGCGACCTGCTCGCCGAACGCGTGCTGGGGGCACTGGAGTTGACCGTCGACCGGCTGGTGGTCGGGACCCCGGCCGACCTGCTCGCCGGACTGCCCCCGATCACCGCCACCTCCTACGGCATCGGGTCGACGGGCAGCACAGCGGTCGACACCGCGCCGACAGGTAACACCCCAGCAGACAGCACTCCGGCAGACAACACGGTCGAGATCAGCACCTTGGCCGGGATCCCGATGAACGCGGTGCCCGCCCTGGTCGCGGTTCCTGATCCCGGGGTGTCCGACAGCGCGTTGCCGGATGTCGTGAACGCGGGTAGGGCGTTGTTCGGGATCGCGACGATCGGTGGTGGGACGAGTGCGGCGCGGACGGGCGCGTCGCTCGTCGAGCAGGTGCACCCCGGCGCGTCCGACCTCGTCGTCGAGCTGATGGAGGCGTTGCTGGACAAGGCTTCGGTGCCGGATGCCGCGGGGAGCGAGCAGGAGATCGCGGCGCAGCACGGGGCCGCGCACCTCGCGTTGGCCATCGTCGTGTCGACGGCGGTGTTGCGCGGGTTGGGGACGGCCGTGGCGGGCGAGGCGTCCGCGATCATCGGGGTGGCGTTGGGCGCGGTGGTCACGGTGCTGCCGGGTGTGCCCAAACCACCCGGGTACGCGGCGGCGGTGTTGGCCAAGCGCCAGGCCGAGTACCTGTTCCCGCAGTGGTCGAGTGCCTCGGCACGCGTGACGGGCAACCAGTTCTGGCTCACCGAGGGCTCGATCCCCGCAGCGGCCGACTTCTCCGCCAACGGACTCGTCACCGCCGCGCCGGACGGGGTGGTGATCCGCACTGGCATGGCGGACGGGCAGGTGCGGCTGACGGTGAACGTCCTCGCGGAGCCGCCCGACGCCGTCGAGCTGAACCACTGGGACGAGGTCGTCGAGATCAGCTGGATCGCACCTCGGGGCGGGGCAGTCCTGTCCGGCGCCACGTCGGACCGCCACCGGCCGCGCTGCGAAACGCCGCCGTGGCCAGGGGATTACCGCATCCGCGTGCACGCCACCGCGCGGGACGACAGTGCTGATCGGGATGGTGCGGACGAGTCGTACCAGCTGGTGGTGTGGCAGGCGCCCACGACGGAAGCGTTGGTGCACAAGGCGACTGACCGGCTCGGGCACCGGCTGCGCGGGGAGTCCGAACCGCCGCAGGTGGTCGCGCCGGAAGCCGAGTACCGGTGGGTCACCCGTAGTTCGCTGTCCGAGGCGGCCACGGTCACCTTGGTCCGTGGCCTCTCCGCCGACGAGGTGATCCGCGCCTTCGGTGGCGACCCGGCCGCGCCCGTGCCGCTCGCCCCGGACGCATCGTCCTTCTTTCGGATGGACTACCACCTGCCGCAGAAGGTGGCGGTGCTGGCGGTGGACGACGTGGTGATCGCCGTGGAGGAGAACGGGTTCCGGGGCGCGGACCTGGAGACGGTGAAAGCGTTGTCCCGCAAGGGGGTGGCGGGGAGTGTGTACTGGAACGTCAACGGCAACTTCCAGTTCACCGTCGCCACCCGCGGCACGGTGGCGTTCGCGGGCGACCCGAGGGTGCAGCCAGCGCCGTACACCGAGGGCATGGACTTCGCCGACTACCGGCACCGCACGGCGAAGGGGTTGGCGGCACTGGCCAGGTTCATCGGCCGTGGCATCACCGAGGACGACTTGGCCGTGATCCACCTGGCCGACGAGTCCTACGTGCTGCCTTGAGCGCGGAGGTCGCTTTCCGCCACTGCCAACGTATAGCGCACGTGGGGGCTTGTGGCAAGACCCGGTCGGTACCGCAGAATCTCCCGCCGAGGCCGGATGCCGGGGAAACGGGGAGTCGCGTGGTGCGTGTTCTGTTGTCGACGTGGGGATCGCGTGGGGACGTCGAGCCGATGGTGGGGCTCGCGGTCGCGTTGCGGTCGCTGGGCGCCCAGGTGCGGGTGTGCGCGCCGCCGGACGGGGAGTTCGTCGACCGGCTGGCGGGGGTCGGTGTGCCGGTGGTGCCGGTGGGCGGGTCGGTGCGCGAGTTGACGATCGGGGTGCGGCCGTCGCCCGAGGAGCTACCCCGGCGCGCGGGCGAGGTGGTCGCGGCGCAGTACGAGGCGGTCGTGGCCTTGGCGGACGGGTGGGACGTGGTGGTGGCGACGGGCCCGGTCCCGGCCACGGCGGCCGCGCGATCGGCGGCGGAGAAGCTGGGCATCCGCTACCGGTGCGCCGCGTTCCAGTCGATCACGCTGCCGTCGCCGCACCACCCGCCGCTGGCGTACCGGGGTCGGCCGCTGCCGCCGGAGGTGACCGACAACCGGGCGCTGTGGGACCAGGACGCCCAGACCGTGACCACCCTGTTCGGCGCGGCCCTCAACAATCACCGCGCGTCCGCCTGCCTGCCGCCGGTGGCCAACGTCCGCGACTACGCCCTGGCGGGCGATCCGCTGCTGGCGACGGACCCGCTGCTGGACCCGTGGCAGGAGATCCCTGACCTCGCCGTCACCCAGACCGGCGCGTGGATCCCGCCGGACGACCGCCCGCTACCGCCCGAGGTGCAGGCGTTCCTGGACGCGGGCGACCCACCGGTGTACGTCGGCTTCGGCAGCATGCCCCTGGCCAGCGACATGGCCCGCATCGCCATCGACGCGATCCGCGCCCAGGGACGCCGCGTCCTCCTCGGCCGAGGCTGGGCTGACCTGCGCCTGACCGACACCGCCCCCGACTGCCTGGCCGTTGGGGAGGTCAACCAGCAGGCCCTGTTCCCCCAGGTCGCGACCGTCATCCACCACGGCGGCGCGGGCACGACGACCACCGCGACCAGGGCGGGGGTGCCGCAGGTGGTGGTGCCCCAACAGACGGACCAGCCGTACTGGGCAGGCCGCGTAACCACCTTGGGCATCGGCGTAGCCCACAACGGCCCCACACCCACGGTCGACTCCCTGTCCACCGCCCTAGCGCAAGCCACATCCCTCCACCCCCGCGCCTCCGAGGTAGCCACCATGATCACCCCCACCGGCGCGACCACAGCCGCCGAACTGCTCCTCGCCTGACACCAGCGAGTTACTCCTCAGTGGCGACTGGGGTCTGGATGGTAAGGCGGTCGCGGATGTGGCGGGCTATGACGGCGAGGATGGCGACCACGGGGACGGCGAGGAGGCTGCCGACGACGCCTGCCAGGCTGCCGCCGAGGGTGACGGCGAGGAGGACGACGGCGGCGTGCAGGCCCAGGCCCTTGCTCTGCAGCATGGGTTGGAAGACGTTGCCCTCCAGTTGCTGCACGGCGATGATGATGCCGAGGACGATCAGCGCGTCGGTCGGGCCGTTGGACACCAGGGCGATCAGCACCGCGACGAAGCCGGCGAACAGAGCGCCGACGATCGGGACGAACGCGGCGACGAAGGTCAGCACCGCCAGCGGGAGCACGAGCGGCACCCCCATGATCCACAGCCCGAGGCCGATGAACACCGCGTCCAGCAGGCCGACGAAGGCCTGGGAGCGGACGAACGCGCCGAGGGTGTCCCAGCAGCGGCCCGCGACCACGGGGACGTCGGTGGCGAGCCGACCAGGCAGCTGCGCGGAGAGCCACGGCAGGAAGCGGGGCCCGTCCTTGAGGAAGTAGAACATCAGGAACACCGCGAGCACGGCCGTCACCAGCCCGCTGGCCACGGTCCCCACCCCGGTCACGGTGGCGTTGACGATGCTGCCCACACTGCCCTGCAGCTTGGCCACGGCCGCGTCGAGCGCGGTCGTCACCTGGTCGTCGCGGATGTTGAGCGGCGGCCCGGACGCCCACTGCCGCATCTGCTGGATCCCGTCCACCACCCCGTCGACCAGCTCCCCGGACTGCGACGCCACCGGCACCACGATCAACGTCACCGTCCCCGCCGCGACGAGCAGGAACAGCACCGTCACCACCGACGCCGCCACCGCCCCCGACCACCCGCGCGACCGCAGGAACCGCACCACCGGCCAGGTCAACGTCGTGATCAACAACGCGATCACCACCGGCCAGATCACCGACCACATCCACCCCAACAGCCACAGCACCGCCGCGGCGAACCCCAACACCAACAACCCATCAAGCCCAACCCGCGCCGCCGACCGCAACGCACCCCGAGCCCGCCCAGAATCCACCGTCTCACCCACGGACCCACCTAAGCACCCCAACCGCACCAACCCCGTGAACCCCACCGCAGCAATCCCCCTAACGGTGGGCGAACGAACCACAGACCGGGGCTTGGTGGCCGGATGGTTGTCCACATGGGGCTGGGTTGTCCACAGGGTCTGGGTTCAGCCTCTCTGGCCTTGCGTTCGCCTGGGTAGGCTATGTATTCGGGGCTCTTTGGTGCGGGTTGATCTTGTGGGGGTGCTGTGAGCTGGGGATCTCCGGCTTTCGGGGCCTCCGCTGCGCTGCGGTAGACGCCTCGGCTGCGGCATCGAACAGGCGCGATTTTCGAGCGAAGCTCGATGGGGCGAACTTGTTTTGCGCGGGGCCCCGAGACCACCCGTGGCAGGACCGCAAAGCAGGGGCCGAAAAGCATGGCCCTGTCCGCGCAACGACGCTACGGGTGGTCCTCCCCCACACAAAACAAGTCCACCCCATCGAGCCAGCCTGGCACCAGCGACTCGGGTGGAGCGCGGGGCGGCCAACGTCGTCTGGCGGGCGTGTCGGGGCCAACGTTGATGGCGGGTGCTTTTGGGCCAACGTTGTTGGGTCTTCGCCAGTCGTAGGTGGTGGGCTGGCCGGGCGTGGGGACTTGGGGGAGCGAGGCCCTATCGGTCGTCCGCGCTCGACCGGGGCGGTGTGACGGGCTCGTGGGGCCAGCGTCGATGGTCAGGTGCGCGCACGCGCTTGGTCCCGGCCCACCGGGGGTGGGTTAGCGGGGGGTGGTGTTGGTGATGGCGTGGTTGATGCGGTGGCCGATGTCTCGGAGGTGGCGGACTTGGGCCTTGGTGAGGGCGTCGAAGACGAGGGTGCGGACGGTGTTGACGTGGGCTGGGGCAATGGTGGTGATGGCCTTCATGCCCTCGTCGGTGAGGGTGGCGAGGGTGTAGCGGCCGTCGGTGGGGTCGGGGCGACGGGTGAGCCAGCCGCGTTTTTCCAGGCGGGTGGCTACTTGGGAGAGGCGGGGGAGTTGGCCTTCGGCGAAGCAGGCGAGGACGCTCATGCGCATGGTGCGGTCCGGGGCCTCGGACAGGCCTGCCATGACCTGGTACTCGAAGTGGGTCAGGCCGGAGTCGCGCTGGAGTTGGCGGTCGAGGGCGGCGGGGAGCCGGACCATGAGGGTGGCCAGGGCCATCCAGGTCTGGTGTTCGTCGTCGTCGAGCCAGCGGGGCTCTGGGGATGGGCGGTCGACCATGCGGTCACCCTAGCCGAGTGTTACTTGCACCGTGAAGTCAACGGGGCTAGCGTTCACTTCACGGTGCAAGTCATGTGGACAAGAGGAGCCTGCCGTGAACGTAGTGCTGTGGATCGTCGCCGGGGTGCTCGCCGCCGCGTTCCTCGGTGCCGGGGGGATGAAGGCCGCTCAGCCGAAGGAGAAGTTGGCCGCCGAGCCGAGGATGGGCTGGACGGCGGACTTCAGCGGTAGCGCGATCAAGACCATCGGCGCCCTGGAGGTGCTCGGCGCGATCGGGCTCATCCTGCCCGCGCTCCTCGACATCGCGCCGATCCTGGTCCCGATCGCGGCGACCGGACTGGCGGCGGCGATGCTGGGCGCGATCATCGTCCACGCCCGTAGAAACGAGACCGCGAGGATCGTCGTGCCCGCCGTCCTCTTCGTACTGTCGGCGTTCGTCGCATGGGGACGGTTCGGCCCGTACGCCTTCTGACCGGCAGGTGCCCTCCCGCGAACCGAGAGGGCACCTGTCAGATCACCAGCCTGAGCGAGCCGAACGCGGACCGGCCACCAATGCCGTCGGCTGGATCGGGAGTTCGGGCGATTCCGCCGCGGCACAACGGGTTCCGTCAGCCGGGGCACGGAGCGTGATCAAGTACCGGTCCGCCGCCTGGCGCACGCAGTCGGTGCGGATGTAGGAGACGTGCCCCCAGCCCTCGTAGGTCAGCAGGACGGTCTTGCCCCGGGTCTTGCGGTGCAACGACCGCGCCCAGTCGTAGCCGGTGGACGGGTCGTGCAGGTTGTTGAGCATCAGGATCTTCGGGGCGTCGTCCAACTGCGGCAGTCGTTGCGGATTGGCGGCGTCAGGCAGTCCGACGCAGCCGTGCAGGACCTGGTGGCCGAGGAACGCGCGGGACATGTGCGGGGACAGCTCGTCGGCTCGGCGCAGCAGGCTCGTGTACTCCTGCAGCGACCGCGGGCGGATCTGCCAGTCCTGGCAGAAGGCCGGGAGGAACGCGTTCGGTTCGACCTCGTCGGCCACGAGCCGCTGAGGCGCGGTCCGCGCGCGGGTGAGCAGCCACTCGGAGAGCTGGGTCCAACTCGGGTCGTAGAAGGACCACAGCGTGTAGTCCAGAATCTGGCTGGCTGACACCTTCCGCGTGGGATCACCCGGTTCGGTGATCTCGCCGCGGCCCGCGCGGGCGATCAGGTCGTCGTAGAACGCACCGACATCGCGGCCGCGCAGGGCGCACGTCTCCGATGCGGCGCACCACTTCTCGAACTCGCGGAACGAGTCGGCGCTGGCGTTCGCGGTGCCCTCGAGGAACGTCCGCGCGTCCAGGCTGTGGTCCAGGTTGGAGTCGTTGACCATGGCGCGCAGGTTGCGGCCGTAGCGCTCGGCGTATTGTTGCCCGACGAGCGTGCCGTACGAGACGCCGTAGTAGCTGATCTTCCGCTCGCCCAGCGCCCGGCGGATCGCGTCGATGTCCTCGACCACCGCGAGCGAGTCGGCGTGGTCGAAGACCGGGCCGCTGCGCGCACGGCAATCCGCCGCCAGTTCCCGGTTGTAGCGCCCGAGCGCCTCGAAACCGGCCCGGGTGGTCGGTGTGGTCGACGGCCGCGCCGCGAGCAGGGCCGACGAGCACACGATCGGCTGGCTGCGGCCGATCCCGCGCGGGTCGAACCCGATGATGTCGAACCGGTCCTGGATGTCCTGGCTGAACCAGTACGGCGCGGCGAAGGCGAACTCGACGCCCGAGGGACCTGGCCCACCGGGGTGGATCACCAGGCTGCCGACCCGCTTGGCCGGGTCGAGCGCCTTGCGCCGCGCGAGCGCGATGTCGACCTTGGCGCCGCGCGGGTTGGTCCAGTCCACCGGGACCCGCACCGTGCCGCACTCGACCTCGGCCAACTCGGGGCACGGCCGCCAGTCCACCGCACCGGGCCGCGCTTCGTGCTCTTGCGCGGCCGAGGCCACCGAGGTCATCCCCACGACGAGCGCGACCACGGCGACGAAGCCGCCGAGCGCCCGGGATGTCGATCCCACAGACTTCCTCCTGATTGCTGGTGCCCACTCGGGCAAGGGAAGTGTTCAGGAGTCCGTTTCCGGGCACAATCGACCCAATGGCCCACTCTGCCGGATTTTCCCGCCCTGCGTTGCACATCGCGCAGCGCGATAGTCCCAAAAGGATGATAGCCGCGACAAAATTGAGGCAGCGCAAGGAAACTTCTCGCCCATCAAGAAACCCCGCGTGATTGACCTGCGGCACGGGGACGAGAACGCCCGAGCCGAGGGCGTGTACCGGCAGGTGTAGCGCTGAGCACATGCGCGACCACGATCCGGAGGCGGGCTGCCAGGATGGGGCCGACCAGACACGTCTCAGCGTTGAGGAGTGACATGACCGCGATCACGCGCGTCCACGGGCGGCAGGTCCTGGACAGCCGGGGGAACCCGACCGTCGAGGTGGACGTCGAGCTGGCGGACGGTTCGTCGGGGCGGGCGGCGGTGCCCTCCGGCGCGTCGACCGGCACGAACGAGGCGGTCGAGCTGCGCGACGGCGACCCGGCGCGCTACCACGGCAAGGGCGTGCGCAAGGCCGTCGCGGCGGTCAACGGGGAGATCGCCGAGGCGCTGCTCGGGGCGGACGCGCGGGCCCAGTCGGAGGTCGACAGCACCATGGTCGAGCTGGACGGCACGCCGAACAAGGCGCGGCTGGGCGCCAACGCGACCCTGGGGGTCTCGCTCGCGGTGGCCAAGGCCGCCGCTGCGGCGCACCGGCAGCCGCTCTACCGCTACGTCGGCGGGGTGTACGCGCACCTGCTGCCAATGCCGATGATGAACATCATCAACGGTGGTGCGCACGCCGACAACGCGATCGACTTCCAGGAGTTCATGATCGCCCCGGTCGGCGCGGAGAGCTTCGCCGACGCGGTGCGGATCGGCTCCGAGGTGTTCCACACGCTGCGCGCGACGCTGCGCGCGGCCGGGCACAACACCAACGTCGGCGACGAGGGCGGGTTCGCGCCGAACCTGAACTCCGCGGACGAGGCACTGGAGTTCGTGGTAGCCGCCATCGAGAAGTCCGGCTACACCCCCGGCGAGGACGTCGCGGTGCTGCTGGACCCGGCCGCCTCGGAGTTCTACGTCGACGGCGTGTACGACTACCGGGGCGAAGGGCGCAAGCGCTCGGTCGAGGAGCACGTGGAGTACCTGGCCGAGCTGGTCCGCCGGTTCCCCATCGTGTCCATTGAGGACCCCATGGCGCAGGACGACATCGCGGGCTGGAAGCTGGTCACGCAGGCCCTCGGCGACCGCTGCCAACTGGTCGGCGACGATGTGTTCTGCACCAACGCGGCGCTGTTGTCCGAGGGCATCGACGCGGGCATCGCGAACTCGATCCTGGTGAAGGTCAACCAAATCGGTACCCTCACCGAGATGCTGCTGACCGCGAACACCGCGTTCAAGGCGGGCTACTCGGTGGTGATGTCGCACCGCTCCGGCGAGACCGAGGACACCACCATCGCCGACCTGGCCGTGGCCACCGGCTGCGGCCAGATCAAGACCGGCTCACTGTCGCGTTCGGACCGCACCGCCAAGTACAACCAGCTCATCCGCATCGAGGAGGAGCTCGGCTCGCAGGCCCGGTACGCGGGCAGCGGCTCGCTCAGCTGACCCGCCTGGCCGGTGCGGTCTTCCCGCACCGGCCAGGTCAACCAGCCAGGGCGCGTGCCTGCCGAGAGGCGTCGGTGACCGTGGAACCGACGCCGCGGAAGAACCCTGCCTTGGCGCAGTCGAGGGTGACCTGGTAGCCGCCGGTCACGGTGTCCGTTGAGGAGTGTCGGCACACCTTGCCGGTCTGGCGGGTCAGGGTGAGCAGGGCGACGACCTCGGTCTCGGCGTCGGTCAGGTAAGTCCCGACGGCGCGGTAGAAGCCTGATTTCGCGCAGTCGAGGTAGGCCAGGTAGCCGCCGGTAGCGGTCGTGGGTGCGGTGCTGGAACAGACTATTCCGGTGGTGGCGGCCAGGGTCCGGAAGTCGAAGGCCTGGGTGGCGGCGCTGGTCACCGACGTGCCCACGGCCCGGTAGTACCCGGAACTGCGGCAGTCGAGCCGGGCCTCGTAGCCGCCGGTGGCAGCGACGGGGTCGTCGGCACGGCAGACGACGCCGGTGTTCGCGGCGTACTGCTGCAACGCGTAGACGGCCGAGTTCGCGTCGTTGAGCGTTGTGCCGACCCCGCGGAAATAGCCTCCACTCTGGCAATCCAGGTGCACCGCGTAACCGCCGGGGACAGCCTGGGTCCCGGAGATCGAGCACGCCGGTAGGGCCTGGGCCGTCACCGGCGATGCCACCAATCCCAGGACCAGCGCTACCGCAGCGATCAAGATGTTCGGACGTCGCACAACAATCCCCTCCCCCGCGCTCCCCCCCAGCGCCGCCAACCTTGCCACCTGGCCGAGAATCGGCGTCAGGTCCGATCGGGCGAATCCTCCGTAGAACAGAAACCGTTATGGCACAGAGGAACTGACGAAGCCCTGGCGCAGTGGTCTTCCTTGCTCAAGCGCGGAATGTGCGGCGGTAGGTGTCCGGTGGCACGCCGACGGTCCGGTTGAAGTGGCGGCGCAGGGTCGCGGCGGTGCCCATGCCGGTGGCCACGGCGATCGCGTCGACGCTGTCGTCGGTGGTCTCGAGCATTTCCTGTGCCCGGCGGATCCGCTGGGTGAGCAACCATTGCAGCGGGGTGGTGCCAGTGCTGGCGTGGAAGTGGCGACCGAGGGTGCGGGTGCTCATGTTGGCCTGCCGGGCGAGGTCGACGACGGTCAGCGGGCGGTCGAGGCGGCGGGTGATCCACGGGAGCAGCGCGGTGAGCGGGTGGTCGTCGGTGGTGGGCACGGGCGTGCTGACGAACTGGGCCTGGCCACCCGCGCGGTGCGGCGGCACGACGAGGCGGCGGGCGAGGGTGTTGGCGACGGCGGAACCGTGGTCGAGGCGGACGAGGTGCAGGCACAGGTCCATCGCGGCGGCCTTGCCCGCGGAGGTGAGGACGCTGCCGTTGTCGACGTAGAGCACGTCGGGGTCGACCTCGACGCGGGGGTAGCGGGCGGCCAGCTCCTCGGTGTGCGCCCAGTGGGTGGTCGCGCGGCGCCCGTCGAGCAGCCCGGCGGCGGCCAGGACGAACGCGCCGGTGCACAGGGAGGCGACCCTCGCGCCCGCCTCGTGGGCCGCGCGCACGGCGTCGACCAGGTCTTCCGGCGGGTTCACGTCGACGTCGGTCCACCCGGGGACGATCACGGTGTCGGCGCGCGCGAGGTGGTCGAGGCCGTGGTCGGGCACCAGGTGGAAGCGGCCGAGGGTGACCGGGGCGGAGCCGCAGATGGCGAGGTCGTACCAGGGGCTGACCACGCCGTCGGCCCCGAAGACCTCGTGCGCCAGGGCCAACTCGAAGTGGAGCATGCCGTCGGTGGCGGCCAACGCGACAGTGGGCATGTCCGGGAGTGTACGTCGGCGGTGTCCGAAACTGTGCGGATCGTGGCGTTCCGGACACTGGTGGGGTCGAGGGGGAGAGCGGAGGATGTCCACAGTGGATCTAGGAGGGGGAAGCTGTGGGCGACGCGGTGGTGGTTTATGGGGCTTCCGGGCATACCGGGCGCTTCGTGGTCGCGGAGTTGTCGCGGCGGGGGTTCGAGCCGATTCCTGCCGGGCGTCGGGCGTCGGACTTCCCGGGGCTGGACGTGCGGGTAGCGGCGGTTGATGACGCGGCCGGGCTTGACCGGGTGCTGGCGGGGGCGGCCGCGGTGATCAACTGCGCTGGGCCGTTCGCGGTGACAGCGGGGCCTGTGGTGGAGGCAGCATTGCGGGCGAGCGTGCCCTATGTGGACATCGCGGCGGAGATCGAGGCCAATGTGGACACGCTTGCGCGGTTCGCAGGGATGGAAGGTGTTGCGGTTCCGGGGATGGCGTTCTTCGGAGGCCTCGGCGACTTGTTGGCCACGGCGGCGATGGGCGACTGGGTGCGCGCGGATTCTGTGCACGTCGCATACGGCTTGAGCGGGTGGCACCCGACACCGGGCACCTTGGCGGCGGGGGCGGTCTCCCGGGATCGGCGCGGCGGGAAGCGGGTCCGGTTCGTCGGGGGGCGCTTGGAGTATTGCTCGGGGCCGCTGCCTGTGGAGGAGTGGGACTTTCCACAGCCGCTGGGTCGACGCGCTGTTCTCGGCGAGTTCACCATGGCGGACGTCGTGACGATTCCCAGCCATGTGGAGGTGGGTGAGGTGCGCACGTACATGACTACTGACGCGGCGGCGGACCTCGCGGCGGGGTCGACCACGCGGACTCCGGAGACTTTCCTCGTCGACGTGATCGTGCGTTCCGGCGGCGAGTCGCGTCGGCTTGCCGCTTCCGGTCGGGACATCTACGCGGTCACGGCTCCCCTCGCTGCCGAGGCGGTGGAGCGGATCTTGACTGGACGGCTCCGTCGCACCGGCGTCGCCTCAGCAGGCGCCCTCTTCGACGCCCCCGACTTCCTCCGCGCGCTATCGCCGCACATCACGATCCATCGCCCGACCAGGTGAAGTTCCGGACTCGCCCGCCCATCCGCCCAGGTCGGCTCATCCACAAGGGCCGGAGTTATCCACAGGCCAACCGCTACCGGCCGGTCACCCACCCAACCCCGGTAGACTGGCACTGGGGACGCCCCCCGGAGAGGGTGGGGGTTGGGGTCGCCGGGGGCGGCCTCCGAAACGGGTGCCGAAGCGGGGTGGGGAGACGGCCGGGATCGCGGCGGCGCCGAAGGCGGGGACGCCGAAGGCGGGGACCTTCACCTCGGCGAGGCCCAGTGGCCGCCACCTGTGGAGGTGACGGCCAGCAGAGGGTCGTGGTGGCCAGCCGAGGTTTCGTCAGAGGCCTGGGGGGACGGGTTCGGGGATGGTGACTCCGACGGGGGTTCGGCGGAGGCGGGGGAGGACGGTGAGGCAGACCAGGAGGGCGGCGCCGGTGTAGGCGATGGTCATGGTGAGGCTCATGGTCAGGGGGGTGGTTCCGCCGAGGGACGCCAGTGGGGCTACGAGGGGGCCGATGGCGAAGCCCGCGGTGCCGAGGAGGGCCGCTGCGGTACCCGCGCGGTCTCGGTGGTCGGCCAGGGCCAAGGCCGTGCCGTTGGACTGGGTGCCGCCGCCGACGAGCATCATGAGGGCCAGGGGGATGAGGAGGGCGATCATGCCCGCGTCGAAGAGCACGGTCAGGAGCATGGCGAGGGCGGCGACGGCGGTGGCGATCGTGCAGATCGCGTACATCCGGGCTGGGCCTGCCTTGCGGACCACGACGCGGTTGATCTGGGCGCCGATGACGGACATGACGGCGTTGGCGGCGAAGCACAGGCTGAACAGCTGCGGGGACAGCGAGTAGCTGTCCTGGAGCACGAAGCTGATCGACGCCAGGTAGGTGAAGAACGCGGTGCCGCCGAACGCGCCGACGACGAGGAAGCTGAGGAACAGTCGGTTCTTCAGCAGGACGCCGAAGCCCTCTCCCCCACCGCGGGCGTGACGTGCCGACGGCGGGAGACTCTCCGGTAAAGCGGTCAACGCCAGCACGAACAGCGCCACGCCGATCGCGGCCAGCACGGCGAAGATGCCGCGCCAGCCCATGATCGGCGCCAACTGCCCGCCCACGACAGGGGCGACGATCGGTGCCAGCGCGCCGACCGTGGTCAGCATCACCAGCAATCGCACCAGGTCGACGCCCTCGGTCAGGTCGCGGGCGACGGCGAGCGCGATGACGATGCCCGCCGAACCGCACAGCCCCTGGAAGAACCGGGCGGCCAGCAGCAGTTCGATCGACGGGGTCACCGCGCACACCAGCGACAGCAGCGCGAACAGCCCGACGCCGACCAGCAGCGGGCGGCGCCTGCCGAACCGGTCGCTGAGCGGGCCGACCACGAGTTGGCCGAGGGCCAGCCCGAGCATGCACGCGGACATGGTGGCCTGCGCGAGGCTCTCGCTGGTGTTGAGTTCCGTCGCGAGCTGGGGCAGCGCGGGCATGTACAGGTCCATGGAGATCGGACCGAACATCTCGAGCAGCCCCAGCACGACGGCGACGCGGCGCAGGCTCACGGCGCCCGCAGGATCCGCCGCAGCCAGGACAACCTGGCGGCGACCGCGGCGCGGGAGACCTCGGCGTCCGGGGAGAACCCGGAGAAGCCGTGGTACCCGCCCGCCCACACGTGCAGCTCGGCCTGTCCCCCGGTGGCCCAGATCCGCAGCGCGTAGTCGGTCGCCTCGTCGCGGAAGATCTCCGCGGCGCCGACGTCGATGAACGCGGGGGGCAGGTTGGACAGGTCCTTCATCCGGGTCGGGACCTGGTACGGGGACGCCTCGTCGGTGAACCGCTTGTCGCCGAGGATGGCGTCCCACGCGGTGTCGTTGTTGTTGCGGTCCCACGCCCCGCGCCCGTCGTACTGGCGGGTGGAAACGTTGGTGTTGCGGTCATCCAGCATAGGGCACAGCAGACCCTGCCCGGCGATGTGCGGACCGCCCCGGTCGCGGGCCAGCAACGCGACACCAGCCGACAAACCACCGCCCGCGCTCGCGCCGGTCACAACGATCCTCTGTGGATCGACACCAAGCTCGTCCGCGTTCTCCGCCAACCACACCAGACCGGCATAGCAGTCCTCAACCGCTGCCGG
Source organism: Actinokineospora globicatena (assembly GCF_024171945.1). GTDB lineage: Bacteria > Actinomycetota > Actinomycetes > Mycobacteriales > Pseudonocardiaceae > Actinokineospora > Actinokineospora globicatena. Next base: position 335,905 of record NZ_JAMTCR010000006.1, on the reverse strand, counting down.
GGCCGGGTGTTCCGGTGCCAGGCGGTACTCCACCGACACCCCGACCGCGCCGAAGAGCAGCACGTCCGCGATCAGGCCGTCGATGCCGAAGGTCCGGTTGCCCAGGACCATGCCGCCGCCGTGGATGCTGTAGATCGCGGGCGCGTTGGAGACCCCGCCGCGGGGGCGGACGATGGTCAGCTGGATGTCCGGCGCACCAGCCGGACCGGGCACCGTGCGCTCCTCCAGCTCCACCGGCTGGTCGCCGACCATGATCTCGACCGGCGGCAGGATGGTGGCGAAGTGGTCGCGGTTGACCAGGATCGTGTCCGCGCGCAGCGGGATCTGCTCGACCAGCTCCAGGAACGCCGCGAGACCCGGCTCCAGCTCGGGGTCGTACGGGACCGGCTGGTACTGCTCGGCGGTCACGCGCCCAGCCCCAGGACCCGGCGGAACCAGGAGTTCCGGGTTTCCAGGGCGACCTTGCTGACCGGCCAGTCCGGCACGTACATGTCGAACCCGTGGAACGCGCCGCTCCACACGTGCAGCTCGGCCTGTCCCCCGGTCTCCCAGATGCGCAGCGCGTACTGGGTGTCCTCGTCGCGGAACGGCTCCGCACTGCCGACCTCGATGAACGCGGGCGGCAGGTTGGACAGGTCCGTGGCGCGAGTCGGTGCGGCGTAGGGGGAAACGTCGTCCGTGCCGACAGCGTCGCCGAGCAGCGATCGCCAACCGGCCAAATTGGACTCACGGGTCCACGTGCCGATACCGCTGTACTGCTGGCTGGCGACGGTGGTGTTGGTGTCGTCGATCATCGGGCACAGCAGCAGCTGACCGGCGAGCGCGGGGCCGCCCCGGTCGCGGGCCAGCAGCGCGACACCGGCCGACAGGCCACCACCCGCGCTACCGCCCATGACGACGATCCGGGCGGGGTCGACGTTGAGCTCGGCCGCGTTGTCGACCATCCACACCAGACCGGCGTAGCAGTCCTCGACCGGAGCTGGGTGCGGGTGCTCCGGCGCGAGCCGGTACTCGACGTTGACGGCGACGACGCCCAGTTCCAGCACGAGCGCGAGGAGCCTGCCGACGTCCATGTTGCGGTGGCCGACCATCATGCCGCCGCCGTGGATGTTGTACAGACCGGGGACCGGCGCGGTCAGCCCGCGCGGGGAGATGATCGTGATCTCCAGGTCCGGCGCGCCGTCCGGGCCGGGGATGAGCCGCTCGACGACGTCGACCGGCGCGTCCCCGACCGCTTCCGCGGCGGGCGGGAACATGGCCGCCATGCCCGCGCGCATGGCCGGGATGGTCTCCGGGGTGAACGGCGGGGCGTCCGGGAGCACGATCTGGGCGAGCGCGGGCTCGATGTCGGGGTCGAACGGGACGGGGGTGGTGGTCACGACAGGCTCCTCGCTGGCGGTGGGGGTGGTCACGGACCCTCGGGGTCGACGACGCCGCGGTCGACCCAGAACGGCTCGACCAGGGCGCGCAGCTCCTCGGCGCCGACCTGCTCGACCAGGTCGACGGCGGCGAGGTTGTCCGCCAGCTGGGACTGCTTGGTGGCACCGAAGAGCGTGGTGACGTTGGCCGGGTGGGTGAGGGTGAAGGCGACGGCGAGGCGGGCGGCGCTGGTGCCCAGCTTGGCGGCGACCTCGGCCACCGCGGCGGCGTTCTCGCGGATCTTCCCCTGCACACCACCGGGATCGCGGCCGATCTCGCGGCCGGTGGTCGAACCGGCGAGCAGACCGCCCTCCAGCACGTCGGAGGCCTGCATGCTGAAGCCCTCGGCGAACAGCGCGGCGAACGGCTCACCGTCCGGAATGGACCGGCGGCCGATGCTGTACTTCAGCTGGGCGATCTGCGGCCCGGCGACCCCGCGCTCGGCGGCGATCTCCTGCAGGCGGCGGATGTTGGTCGCCGACCAGTTGTTCACGCCCCAGGCGCGGATCAGCCCGGCCTTGGTGAGCGCGGCGAGGTCCTCGACGAGGTCCTCCAGCGCGATGTCGTCACGCCGGATGTCGCCGAGGATGACCAGGTCCGCGACGTCGAAACCGCCGCGCAGGAAGGCGTTCTCCAGCTGGGGGCGGAAACCCTCGTCGCCGAAACCTTCGAGCCACAGCTTGGCCGAGACGAGGTACTCCTCGCGCGGGATGCCGGAGGCGCGCATGATCGCGCTCCAGATGACGTCGGTGAACACCGGCGGCATGCCGGGGAAGCCGTACACGCCGACGTCGAACAGGTTGACCCCGGCGGCGACGGCGGTGCGGATCATCGCGACGGCGTCGGCGAAGTCCATCCGGTCGTAGGTGTGCCAGGAACCGACCGAGAGCGCGGAAACCTCCACATCGGACGATCCGACGCGGCGGCGGGGGAGGGAGGACACGGTGGGACTCCTACTGGTCAGGGGAGACGGGGGTCGATGACGGCCTTGACCTCGTCGAGCCGGTGCATCGCGGCGATCCGGTCGGACGCGGCCGAGAGGCCGACCGGGGTGCCGAAGAGCCGGTCCCAGGGGAACCGGTCGGCGAAGGCGCCGAAGAACTCGATGGCCCGGTGGTAGTCGGCGATGTCGCCGTTGAGCGAACCGGAGATGGTGAGCTCCTTGCCCATCACGGTGCCCAGCGGCAGCGGCGCGGAGACCGGACCGGTGGTGCCGACGATGACGACCTGGCCGCGCTGCGCGGCCATCGCCACCGCCTCGGCGCCCACGGTCGGGGCGCCCGCGAAGTCGAGCACCAAGTCGGCGCCGTGGCCGCCGGTGAGCTCGCGGACCCGCTCGACGATGCCGTCGGAGCCCAGCGCGATGTCGACGACCGCGTCCGCGCCGAACTCGCCCGCGAGGCTGAGCCGGGACTCGGGCGCGCCGACGGTGATGACCTTGGCCGCGCCGGAGATGTGCGCGACGGCGGTGGCGAAGATGCCCAGCGCGCCGGAGCCCTGGACGACAACCCGCTTGCCGGTGAGTCCACCGACGTAGCTGAACGCCCGCAGCACGGTCTTGGCCGCGCACCCGGCCATCGCGGCCCAGGTGCTGGGCACCGCGTCGGGCAGCAGCAGCTTCGCCGCGCGCGGGACGACGTAGGCGTACTCGCTCAGGCCCGCGGTGGCGTACGGGGGGACGTCGGAGCGCTGCAGGAAGCCGTAGCCGCGCTTCGAGCAGGCGACCGGCTCGCGCAGCACCACGCAGCCGTGACACTCGCCGCAGGTGGACTCCGACCAGCCGATCCGCGCGCCGACGGCGATCTCGCGGCCGAGCGCGTCGCGGGTGTCGGGCCCGACGGCGACGACCTCGCCGACCATCTCGTGGCCGAGCACCATGGGCAGCATGCCGGGGAAGCTCATCTTCCCGGACCAGATCTCCACGTCGGTGCCGCAGAGCGTGGCGCACGAGACGCGCACCAGCGCCGCCCCGGGGGCCACCTCGGCTGGCAGCGGCAGCTCGGTGAGGTGCAGCGGCTTGCCGTGCTCGATCAACACCGCCGCGCGGGTCGAGGTGGGGACGCTCATCGCACTCCTTCCAGTACCGAACGCCGCGAACCGACCGCCCGGGTGGCGTTAGTCTACGTCTGTCGATAAAAAAGTCGAGACCCGTGCCACAGCGGGTTTTGGCGGGGGGTGGGTGGCGCGGGTGACGGGGCGGGCAGGTGGGGTGGTGAGACCGGGGACGGGCGTGGCTCGGGGGCTCGCGGCCTGGGGGCTTGGAGCTTGGGGAGGCGCGTGGCTCGCGAGGCGTGCGACTGGGCGAGTTGGCGGCCCGAGGGGTGCGGGCTGCGGGGCCACAGGGCGCGGAGACGCGCAGGTCGCGAGGCTGGGGGTGCTGAAGAAGCGCAGGTCGCGGGGGTGGGATATCGGCCGCAAGATCAAAGCGCGCTGAGCAGCCCCCGATACACAGCCTACCGAGGGGCGTGGGGGCGGCGAGCGGGTGAGATCGCCGCCTGTGGGTGGGTGAGGGGGATGTGGATATGTGCGAGAAGCCCGAGGTCGGCGTGGGGCGGGGAGGTGGGCGGGGGCCGGACCGGGGGTGGTCCGGCCCCGGGGAGGGTTAGACGAGGAGTTGGCCGCCGTCCACGGGGAGACTGGTGCCGGTGATGTGGGTGGCCGAGTCGCCGGCGAGGAAGACGACGGCGGCGGCTACCTGGTCCACGGGGGCCAGTTGGCGCAGGGGGATGCGGTTGGTCCAGGCCTCGCGGGCCGGGGAGCCCTCGGGCAGGCCCATGGCGAGCATGGGGGTGAGGACCGGGCCGGGGGCGACGGCGTTGACGCGGATGCCGTGCGGGGCCAGTTCGATGGCGGCCCACCTGGTCAGGGCGTCGACGGCGGCCTTGCTGCTCTCATAGCCGCCCATGCCGGGGGTGGGCTGGCGGCCGCCGATGGAGGACAGGTTGACCACGGTGCCGCCGGTGCCGCGGGCGACCATGCGGCGGCCGACGTGCTGGGTGACCAGGAAGGTGCCGTGCACGTTCACCTGCAGGATCTTGAGCATGTCGGCGGCGGGCAGCTCCAGCAGCGCGCCGTGCACGGTGAGCACACCCGCGTTGTTGACCAGCACGTCCACCGGTCCGACCTGGTCGAGCGCCGCGGTGATGGAGTCCTCGTCGGTGATGTCGACGGCGACGCCGCGCACGCCGAGGTCGGCGGCGGCCTCGTCGACACCGGCGACGTCGGCGATGACGACGTCGTCGCCGAGCGCGGCGAATGCGGAGGCGATCGCGCGGCCGATGCCGCCCGCTCCCCCGGTGACCAGGACGGTGCGCGCAGAAGTCATCATCAAATCCTCTCGAAGTCGAGCTGTGAATGTACGAGCGCAGAAATTCGCCAGGCAAGACACCCGGCGTTCGCGTGCTGGCCCGACTACTGGGTGTCGGTCGCCACCTGGAGATATTCCGCCCGTGACCCGGACGTTACCCAAGCTTGACATCTCGTTACCGCACCAGCCCCGCCCGGGGCTTGACTGCCGGGGCTACCTTTTTAGTCTACGTACATAGACTAACCGCCTCTCGCCGTCGGCGCACCGAGGTCGCAACCACCCCACCGAGGAGACGTCCATGACCGGACCCACCCCTGACCGCATCGTCGACATCGCGATCGGCTACATGGGCGCCAAGCAGTTGTTCGCCGCCTCGCGGATCGGACTGTTCACCGCCCTGGCCGACGGCCCCCGCTCGGTGGCCGACCTCGCCGCGAGCACCGGCGTGAGCGAGCAGCTGGTCCGCATCCTGGCCGACGCCATGAACGCCAAGGGCCTGCTCGACCGCACCGACGGCGCCTACTCCCTTGCCGAGGACTCCGCCGCCTACCTCGCGGGCGCCGGTGACACCGACCTGGCGCCGTTCCTGACCTTCCTCAACGACATCAGCTACGGGCACTGGCTGCAGTTCGACACCACCGTCGACACCGGCAAGCCCGGCGAGCTGCAGATGGACGAGGCCCGTTGGGGAACCTTCATGGCGGGCGTCATGCGCTACAACGCGCTGCACGCGGCGATGCTGGCCCGCGGCTTCGACTTCACCCCGTACCGCTCGATGCTCGACCTGGGTGGCCTCTCCCCCGAGTTCGCCCTCGGCGCGCTGCGCGCCAACGCCGAGCTGTCGGTCAAGTTCGTCTTCGCGCCGGACTTCGAGCAGGCCGTGACCGACGCGGTGGCCGCGGCGGGCTTCGCCGAGCGCGCGACCGTCGAGCCCGCCCCGACCGAGACCGCCACCCCCGGCGGTGACCACGACATCGTCATGGTCAACCACGTCATCCACCGGTTCACCGCCGAGCAGAACCAGACGATCCTGGCCAACGCCCGGGCGGCCGCGAGCGACGGCGCCACCCTGCTGCTGCTCGACTTCTTCCTCGACGACGACGCGCGCCAGCGCCCCATCGACGCGCTGCACGCGGGCGAGTACTTCGTCATCGACGGAACAGTGGTCTACCCCGAGGCCGTCGTGCGCGGCTGGCTCGAGGCGACCGGCTGGCGCGCGCGCGAGGTCATCGCGCTGCCCGGCAGCCCCCGGGTACTGGTCGCCGACGCGGTCTGACCAGGAGTTATCGCGCCCGCCGGGTAGTCGTCCACCGGCGGGCGCCAGGGAAGACACAGAATTTCAACGCCGGTAGACCATTGATTTATTTGCCGACAACCGTAGACTATCCCGCACCACAGTGAGCCAGGTCTCACTTCTTGATCCGCATGTTTCGCAAGGCGAGGACGGCTTCGCGGCAGCGGCGCGGGACCCCCGTGAGCTAGTCCCCCCACCCGAGAGAAGGCTCCATGACGAGGACACGGACAGCGGCACTGGTCGCTATTGCTGTCGCGGCGGCGACCGCGCTCGCCGGTTGTACCGGCAACGCGGGTGGCACCGCAGGAGGGTCGACCGGCGGCACCAGCGGCGGCGGCCAGGAGATCACCGAGCTCAAGGCCGGTGTGTTCCTCGACGTCACGTCCTGGGACCCGGCGGTCGCCGACATCGGCTTCGACGGCCCGTACATGTCCGCCGTCTACGACCCGCTGGTCGCACTGGACAACAGCGGCAAACCGGTGCCCGCGCTGGCCACCAAGTGGGAGTGGTCGGCCGACCGGCTGACCCTCACCGCCGACCTGCGCACGGGCGTCACCTTCGAGGACGGCCAGAAGTTCGACGCGGCCGCCGCGGTGGCCAACATCGAGCACCTGAAGAAGGGCGTGCGCTCCGGCCAGGCCTACCTCAACGTCTCCGGCGCCACCGCCAAGGACGAGGACACCATCGAGATCAAGCTGACCAAGCGCGACGACTCGCTGCTGTACTTCATGGGCCTCGGCCGCAGCTGGATGGCCTCCCCCGCGGCGATCTCGGCGGGCTCGCTGGCCAACGGCCCGGTCGGGTCCGGCCCGTACACCTTCGACAAGGCCAACTCCGCGCCGCAGTCGCAGTACGTCTTCACCAAGAAGGCGGACCACTGGGACACCGCGACCTACCCGTTCCCGTCGGTGAAGCTGTTCCCGATCACCGACCAGACCGCGAGCTTCAACGCGATGCTGTCGGGCCAGCTCAACATGCAGTTCGCCAACGCGGCGAACCTGGCCAAGGCCAAGGAGAACGGCTGGAACGTCGCCTCCAAGCCGTCCTCGTGGGTCGGCGTGCAGTTCGCCGACCGCACCGGCGCGCAGGTCAAGGCGCTCGGTGAGCAGAAGGTGCGCCAGGCCATCAGCTACGCGTTCGACTCCGCGGGCATCCTGCAGGCGGTCGGCAACGGCGCGGGCACCGCGACCAACCAGCTGTGGCCGGTCGACGGCGGCGTCTACGACAAGTCGATGGACACCAAGTACAAGACCGACATGGCCAAGGCCAAGTCGCTGCTGGCCGAGGCGGGCTACGCCGACGGCTTCAGCGTCAAGATGCCGATGTCGCCGATCTTCCAGGCCTGGCAGCCCGCGGCGAACCAGACCTTCGGCGAGCTGGGCATCAAGGTCGAGTGGGTCGACATGGCGATGCCGGACTACCAGAAGAACGCCCCGACCTACCCGATGTTCCTCGCCGTGATCGCCATGAGCGGCAACGACATGGCGACGCTGAGCGACCAGGTCACCACCGCGCAGTGGTACAACCCGAACCCGTCGGTGGACAAGTTCCCCGAGGTCAAGGCCCTGGTCGACGAGGTGGAGAAGGCCGACGAGGGTGCCGCGCAGACCGAGCTGCTCAAGAAGCTCAACACCAAGCTGGTCGACCTGGCCTGGTGGAGCGTGTGGTACCAGGCCGACAACACCTACTTCAGCGTCAAGGGCATCAAGGTGCAGCCGGTCACCGGCATGATGTTCCCGACCCTGCGGTTCATCCAGCGCGGCTGACGCGCCCGTGCTCCGGCAGGTCCGTCCCGAGTGGACGGACCTGCCGGTGAGGAGCCGAGATTATGCTTTCCTTCATCGCCAAACGCCTGCTCTCGGGCATCCTGCTGCTCATCGTCGTGTGCAGCGGCACCTTCTTCCTCGCGTTCGTGGCCATCGGGGACCCCACCCCCGGGCTGCTCGGCAACAGCGCCACCGCGGCCCAGCGCGACGCGCTGCGCGCCAAGATCGGCTACGACCGGCCGGTGCTGACCCAGTTCTGGGACTGGATCTCGCACGCCGCCACCGGTGACTTCGGCACCTCGTGGCGCAGCTTCCAGCCCGTGGGCGACCAGCTCGCGCTGCGGGTGCCGGTGACGCTGTCGGTCGTCGTCTTCGCGACCCTGCTCGCGGCCGTCATCGGTGTCGCGGTGGGCATCGCCTGCGGCCTGCGCCCCGGCGGCCTGCTCGACCGCGGCCTCAAGCTGGCCTCGGTGGTGCTCTTCGCGCTGCCCGGCTTCTGGGTCAGCCTCGTGCTGGTCACCTGGTTCGCCATCGAGCTGCGCTGGTTCCCCGCGATCGGCTACGTCTCCCCCGAGGTGTCGGTCAGCGGCTGGCTCAGCTCGATCACGCTGCCGTCGGTGTCGCTGGCGCTCGGCGCGATCGTCATGGTCGGCGAGCAGCTGCGCAACGGCTTCCTGCAGGTCAACAACCAGGACTTCGTGCGGACCCTGCGGGCGCGCGGGCTCTCCAAGCGGCGGGTCACCACGCACGTGCTGCGCAACGCGTCCCCGTCAGCGCTCACCGTGCTGGCACTGATGTTCGTCGGCCTGCTCGGTGGCGCCATCGTCGTGGAGATCGTGTTCAACCTGCCCGGCATCGGCAGCCTCACCCAGTCCTCCTCGCAGATCGGGGACATCCCGGTGCTGATGGGGTTGACCGCCGTGACCGTGGTGTTCGTCGTCCTCGTCAACTTCCTGCTCGACCTCGTGCTCGGGTGGGTCAACCCGAAGGTGCGCGAGCGATGACCACAGCCCCGTTCCCCACCACCCTGGCGCCCGTGCGGCGGATCTCGCTGCTGCGCCGCTACCTGCGCCGCCCGCTCGGCGTGGTCGCGCTGGTCGTGCTGCTGCTCGTGGTCGCCGCGGCGGTCCTGGCGCCGTGGTTGGCGCCGTTCGACCCGAACTTCGTCACCTTCAAGATCGTGCACGCCGACCCGGGCAACGGGCACCTGCTCGGCGGCGACTCCGCGGGCCGCGACATCCTCAGCAGGCTGCTCTACGGCGCGCGGACCACGCTCTACGGCGCGGTGATCACCTGCGTCGCCGGGCTGCTGCTCGGTGTCCCCGCGGGCGTGAGCGCGGGCTACTTCGGCGGGGCGACCGACCGGATCTGCTCGTGGATCAGCGACGCGCTGCAGTCGATCCCCGGCATGATCGTGCTGCTGGTGGTCGCGGCGGGCACCGGCCAGTCGTTCCCGGTCCTGATGGTCGCCCTCGGCGTGTTCATGGCGCCCGGCTACTACCGGATCAGCCGGGCGCGGGCGATGGCGGTGCGCAAGGAGCCCTACATCGACGCCGCCCGCGTCGCCGGGGTGACCAACCCGCGGGTCCTGCGCACGCACATGATGCGCGCGGTGTACGCGCCGATCGTGGTGCAGACGGCGCTGACCGCCGGTATCGCGATCGGCATGCAGGCGGGCCTGCAGTTCCTCGGCATCGGCTCGGCGTCCACGCCGAGCTGGGGCCAGATGATGAACGACGGCTTCAACACCATGCTCACCTACCCGAAGATCCTGCTCTGGCCCTCGATCGCCCTCGGCGTCACCATCGCGGCGCTGGCGTTCATCGGGTCGACGCTGGCCGACCTGATCAGCATCCGCGCCGAGCAGCCCAACCGGCGGGCCAGGGCCAGGGTTCGCCAGGCACTGGCGGCTCCCGCGGCCGCCGATCTGCCCGACCGCGAGACGAGCGGGTCGCACGTGCACGCGATCGAGGACTGCGCGCTACGCGTGGAGAACCTCCGGGTCGGGTACGCCACGAACAACGGGATCAAGGAAGTGGTGTCCGGGGTGTCGCTGGACGCGGCGCCGGGCGAGGTCCTCGGGATCGTCGGCGAGTCCGGGTCGGGCAAGACGCAGACCAGCTTCGCCGTCCTGGACCTGCTGCCCTCGGGCGGAACCGCGGTCGCGGACGGGATCTGGATCAGCGGCCGGGAGGTCAGCAAGCTCTCTTCCGCCGACCGCGCGGCGCTGCTTGGGCGCTCCATCGGGTACGTGCCGCAGGAGCCGCTGTCCAACTTGGACCCCTGCTACACCATCGAGCACCAGCTGGTCGAGCCGCTGCGGCACGTTCATGGTCTGTCCAAGGCAGACGCACGGGCCCGGGCGCGGGAAGTGCTGGTCCGGGTGGGCATCACCGACCCGGAGCGGGTGCTCGGCTCCTACCCGCACCAGATCTCCGGCGGTATGGCGCAGCGCGTGCTGATCGCGGGCGCCGTGTCGGGCAGGCCGTCGGTGCTGGTCGCCGACGAGCCGACGACCGCGCTGGACGTCACGGTGCAGGCCGAGGTGCTCGAGCTGCTGCGGGAGCTGCAGCAGGAGTACGGCATGGCGCTGGTGATCGTGACGCACAACTTCGGCGTGGTCGCCGACATCTGCGACCGGGTCGTGGTGATGAAGGACGGCCGGATCGTGGAGACGGGCTTGGTGGAGCAGATCTTCCGGGCCCCGGCGCACCCGTACACCGCCGAGCTGATCAGCGCCTCGCTCGACGACGTCGCGGGGCGCGACGAACTGGACCAGGGCTGGGCACCCGCGCACGCGGTCGCCGGTGGAGAGGACGACGCGCGATGACGGCACCACTGCTGGATGTGCAGGACCTGGTGGTCGACTACCGGCTGGCCCGCAAGGTCCGGTTCCGCGCGCTCAAGGGGGTCTCGATCTCGGTCGGGGCCGGGGAGTGCGTGGGGCTGGTCGGCGAGAGCGGGTCCGGGAAGTCCACCCTGGGCAGGGCACTGCTGGGGCTGACCCCGGTGGAGTCCGGCCGGATCACCTTCGACGGCGAGGACATCACGCACGCCCGTGGTGCCGCGCGGCGCAGGCTGGCCAACGACATCCAGGTCGTGTTCCAGGACCCGTACGGCTCCCTGGACCCGACGATGACCGTGGGCGAGGTGCTGGCCGAGCCGTTGGAGGTCGCGGGGACCTCCCGGGCGCAGGCGCGGGCTGTCGTCGCCGAGATGCTCGACCGGGTGCGGCTGCCCGGGGACTCGGTGCACCGGTACCCGAGCGAGTTCTCCGGCGGTCAGCGGCAGCGCATCGCCATCGCGCGGGCGCTGGTGCGCCGTCCCCGGTTGATCGTGTGCGACGAGCCGGTGAGCGCGCTGGACCTGACGACGCAGGCGACCATCCTGGACCTGTTCATCGACCTGCAGCGCGAGACCGGCGTGTCGTACCTGTTCGTCTCGCACGACCTCGGCGTCGTCCGGCGGGTCTGCCACCGGGTGTCGGTGATGTACCACGGCGAGATCGTCGAGTCGGGGCCGACGCACCAGGTCACCCACGAACCGTCCCACCCGTACACGCGGCGGCTGCTGCTGGCGGCACCCGTCGCCGACCCGGCACGCCAAGCCGAACGCCGCGCCGCCTGGCTCGGCCTGCGCGACTCCGCGTGACACCCCACAAGAGGCCACCACCATGCCGAAGGTCATCGACCATGATCAGCGGCGCCGGGAGATCGTCGAGGTCGCCAAGCGGCTGATCGCCGCAGGCGGCTTCGAGGCAGCCACGATGCGCAGCATCGTCACCGCGGCCGGTTTCGCCAATGGCGCCCTCAAGCACTACTTCGCGAGCAAGGACTGCATCATCGCGGCGACGTTCGAGAGCGTGCTGCAGGAGACCGAGCAACGGGTGTCGACCCTGGACCCGTCGGTCGGCCCGGTCGAGGCGCTGCGGGGCTTCGTCGAGGCGGCGATGCCCCTCGACGAGCACCGGATCACCTCGGCCAGGGTCCTGCTGGTGCTGTGGGAGCACTCGGTGGCCAACCCGGAACTCGCCCGCCAGTACCGAGAACTGCTGACCGCCTGGCGCCTGGAACTGATCCGACGCATCTCCGCCGCGTGCGGCTCGGCCCTACCAGCGGCAGCGGTGGAGGTACTGGCGGACGAGGTCATCTCGGTCACCATCGGCGCCAACGTGGCCAGCCTGATGCACCCCGTGGGAGACCTGGTCCCCCGCTACAGCTCCTACGTCGACGGCATAGTCCACCGCATCGCCGGGTGACTCGTTGAGACACCACCTGCGGCAACTCGCCTGAATCGCCTCCTGCGCCCCTCAGCCGTGCCGCTCCTGCTCGCCCCCATCGGACGACCAATCGGGGCCGCTCCGGCGGAATGGGGCCGCACTCCGAGGCACGCCTGCTGACGGCTTGCGGCCTCCCCGCGGGCTCCCACAACTTTCGGCCGCCCCGATGGCGTTCACGTGTTCCACTCACGCCGAGATGCCGCCTTGCGGCGCTCCCGCCGAAAAGTTGCCTCTCCCGCTCCGACCTACGGCACCCAGCCGCCACGCCGGCCTGCGGCGCTCCCGCCGGGAGCCGCCCTCTCGCCCGCTCCGACCAGCGACATCCAGAACCGCCATGCCACCCTGCGGCCCCCCGCTTCCGCCTGCGGCGCAACACCCACCGGGACATCACCTTCCCGACCGCTCCGCTCCCGCCGCGCCAGCCCGCCCGTCACACCTTCGAGCGAACCCCCTTGACACCCCCGGGGCCCCACCCCAAGCCTGGCCCGGCCCCCACCCTCTCCGGGGGGCGTCCCTGGGCCAGTCTACCGGGACCCACCCACGCGCGATCTTGAAACAGGCCCTGCGGAGATCCACATGTGGATAACTTTTGTCGCCCAGCGGAGGGAATCTCGGAGCAGGAGCAACGAGAACATTCGCTGGTCGGGGCGCATATGGCAGTGCGCGAAGGTGGACCTAGACCGTCCGGAAGCGAAGATCCGGAAAAGAGGTCCGAGCACGGGCTTGACCACAAGGCGGCGGGGAGCGGCTTGAGGTGGGGGAAGTTTTTATCTACGCTCGTAGAATGACCAGTGTTGTGGCGTTGCCGACCACCCGTACCGGGGTCGATGTCGAGGTTTCTGGGCCGCCTGTGGTGCTCGTGCACGGGTTCGCCACCAGTGGGGATGTCGATTGGCCGGTGGGGCGGTGGGCCGAGGCGTTCGCGGCGGCCGGGCGGGAGACCGTGGTGGTGCACCTGCCCGGGCACGCGGGTGGGCCTGCCGTCGGGTCGCCTGACGAGGTGGTCACGACGCACCTGTTGGCGCGGATCGCTGAGGCGGTCGGGCAGGAGGAGGTCGACCTCGTCGGGTACTCGCTGGGGGCGAGGCTGGCCTGGGACCTCGCCGCGACGGGGGCTGTGCCGGTGCGGAGGTTGGTGCTCGGGGGTCTCAGCCCGATGGAGCCGTTCGCGGCCGTCGACCTGGCCAAGGCGCGGGCGGCCGCCGACGGGGGCCCGCAGCCGGAGGACATGCTGACCGGGATCATCACGCACATGGTGACCGGCCCCGGCCAGGACACCGCGTCGCTGCTCAACGTGGTCGAGGGGTTGGCCAGGGAGCCGTTCGACCCGGCCGCGCGCGCGCCCCGGGTGCCCACGCTGTTCCTCGCGGGCCAGGAGGACCCCATGTCCCAGGGGGTCGACCACCTCGTCGCCCAGGTGCCCGGTGCCGAGCTGCGGCACGTGCCCGGTGACCACGTCGGCGCCCTGAACAGCGACGAGTTCCGCGCGGCCGTGTTCGCGTTCCTGGAGGTCTGAAACCGTTCCCCGCTCAGCGGTGTATCCCACGGGTAGGGGTGGGATCACCAGGGGGGCGAGGACCGTGGATGACGACGAGAGCCTGGTGGCTCGGTCGCTCGCCGGTGAGCTCGGGGCGTTCGAGGTGCTGGTCCGCCGCTACCACGGGGTGGCCTGCCGGGTGGCGGCGCTGGCCGGGGCCGGGACGGACTGCGAGGACGTCGCGCAAGAGGCGTTCGTGCGGGCCTACGACGGGTTGGCGGGGTTCCGGGCAGGGTCCCCGTTCAAGCCGTGGTTCCTGCGGATCGTGGTGAACCTGGCCCGCAACCTGCACCGGACGCGGACCCGGCGCGCCAAGGTGACCAGCAGGGTCGCGGTGCTGCGGGAGTCGGTCGACGAGGTCACCGTCGCGCACGACCCGCACGGCGTCGCGGTGACCTCCGAGCGCAGCCGGGAACTGTGGTCGGCGCTGCTGCGGCTACCGGAGAAGGACCGGCAGGTGCTGGGCTGCCGCTACCTGCTCGGCCTGACTGAGGCCGAGACCGCCCAGGTGCTGGGGTGGCCGCGCGGCTCGGTCAAGTCCCGCACGTCCCGGGCGTTGGCGCGGCTGCGGGAGATCGTCCCGCACTCCCTCAACGAACCCGAGGACCGCGAGACACCGCACCGCGCGCCCCCGGCGCTGGCGGTCCTCGACGGGGGGCTGCGGCGTGCGTGAGAACGGCGACCTGGCCACGCGGCTGACCGCGGCCGGACGCGACCTGTGCGGACCGCCGAGCGACGCGGTGGTCACCGCGATCATGAGCCGGTTGAGCGAGCGGCGACCGCGGCGGTCGTGGCGGGCGCCCCTGGCGGCGACGGCGGCGGTGCTCGCGGGGACGGTCGCGGCCGCCGCGCTCGCCGCCGGTCCCGCCACGAGCGGAATGAAGCAGATGCCCGCGGGCAGCCTGTCGGTCGCGGTGCAGCCCGAGGGGTGCGTGGCGATGCCGGGCGCGGAGTTCGTGCCCATGGCGCGGGCCACGGAAGTCACCGAGTGGGTGCTGCCAGCGACCGCTTTCGGGACGCCGGTCGGGATCTACCGGATGTTCGACGACTCGGTGATGCTCAGCGCGCCCTACCGGGTGACGGGCGCCCTGGTGACCGTTGAGCGCTACGGCCCCGAGGTCACGGTGTCGACCGCCAACAGCCGCGTCGCCACGACGCCGACGACCGTCGGCCAGTACCCCGGGCTCTGGTACCGCAGCGACGAGGCCTACGAACTGCGCTACCAGGGCGACACCCCTAACCGGGGGTTCGGCGGCGCGATCGACTGCAAGGGGTCCCGGCTCACCTGGGTGGCCAAGGGCTACACCTACGCGGTCAGCGGACCGGTCGACGACTCGGTGCTGATGATCCTGGCCGAGGCGTTCGTCTGATCTGACCCGGGAACCGATCGGCCCGGGAACTAAGTGGCACCGTTGCCCGACCGGTGTGGTCGATGCGCGTGTTCAGTGGGTCCTCAGCGTCGTTGCTGGTCGGCGGGTTCCTGGTCAACGTGGGCACGTTCGCCGTGTACCCGTACCTGGCGGTCGTGCTGCGGGATCGGCTGGGCGTCGGGATGGCCGAGGTCGGGGTGGTGCTCGGCGCGGCCATGTTGGTGCAATTTGCCAGCGCGCCGGTGACGGCGGCGGTGGCGGAGCGGATCGGGCTCAAACGGGCACTGACAGGCGCAACGGTGCTGTACGCGTTGGGCGCCGTCGCATATCTGACCGGTCCGGTAGTGCTTGGCTTGTTCCTGAGCTGCGGTGCTGGCGCGCTCTACTCCCCCGCATATCGCGGCTACCTCGCGCATTCGGCGACCCCTGAGCAACGTCCCAGGCTGGTGTCCGCGGGCAACGCGGCGAGCAACCTCGGGATCGCGGTCGGTCCGGTGGTCGGTGCCGTGTTCTTGCACGACCCGACGCGCCTGTTCAGCATGACCTCGGTGCTGTACGCAACGTTGCTCGTCGGGCACGCGTTCCTGCGCGCCGAAGCGCCCACCGAGCGTTCGGAGCCGGTGCGGAGGGTGTTGCGCGGCCTGGCCAGGACGCCGTTCGCGGTGACAGTCGTGACCCACTACATCTACATGCAGTTCTACCAATACCTGTCGGTGTTCGTGGACGGTCGGCTGCCCACCACCGGCTACGGCGTGATCATGATGGGCTACTCGCTCGGACTTGCGGTGGTCCAACCACTGGTCGCCACCAGGGTCGGGCGCCTCGGCTACCCGGTGGCGCTCGCGGTCGGCTTCTCCTGCCTGGCGCTCGGAATGCTCGCCTTCGCGGGCGGGACGGTGGTGACCATCGCCGTCGGCGTCGCCGCGATCAGCGCAGGCACCGCGGTCCTGTTCCTCAAGAACGACTTGGAGGCGCTGGCCCAATCCACGCGGTCGGCCACGGTCACCTTCGGGCAGCAGCGGTTGGCGGCGGGTTTGGGCGCGTTCCTCAGCGGCGTCCTCGGCGGCGCCGTGTACGGCTGGTTGGCGGCGGCCGGGGTCGAGCCGGCGTTCTGGCTGGTCGTCGCGGTCCAGTGCGCCGTGCTGCCGCTCCTGGTGCTCAGGCTGGCTTCTCGTAGACCGTGACGTACATCCCCTCGCCGCGGAACGGTTCGCGGTGCCAGCCTCCCCAGCGGTGCCGGAGTTCCAGACCGGCCAGCCGGGCCATCAGGTCCAGCTCGGTAGGCCAGGCGTAGCGCATCGACACCGGTGCCAGCCTGATCCCGCCGGTGCCGATCAGCACGTGGTGGCCGTCGAACCGCTGCCCGACCGGGTCGTGCCGCACCGTGACGAGCCGGACGTGGTCCAGACCGACGTCGTGCACGTCCACGCTCTGGTTGCGCTGGTAGCGCGCGACATCCGGCACCGGGCACTCCAGCACGAACCGGCCGCCGGGCAGCAGCCGCTCCGCGACGTTGGCGAAGCAGCGGACTTGGTCGTCCTGGGTCATCAGGAAGAAGAACGTGCTGAACACGACGAACACCATGGCGAACCGGTCGTCCGTGCCCGGGTCGACATCGGCCATGTCGCCGAGCGCCACCGGGATCCGGTCGCCGCCCGGCTTCGCACGCATGCGATCCACCATGGCCGCCGACGCATCGATGCCGCGCAGGTCGACACCGTGCGCGGCGAGCGGGATGGTGACCCGGCCCGTACCGACCGCGAGCTCCAGGACCGGTCCCGCGGGCCCTTGCTCGATCAGCTCGGCCAGGCACCGCACGGCGTCGGTGGGGTCGAGCCCGGCGTGCCACTCGTCGTACACGTCGGCGTTGAGCTCGCCGTAGGTCTCCGGCCCGTAGTGCTCCACGAAATGCCTCCCCGAACGTCGGCAACCACGGCACAAGTCGGCCCGCCGGTCACCGGAGTTCCCTTCGGGCGAGGGATTCTCCCGGGAACCAACCGCCGCGCCCGGCCGACTTCCTCGTGGGTGGACGCGAGCAGGAGGGGGACGGTGCGGCGTGTCGGTCAGCGCGGAACAGGGGACGCGGCGGCGCGTGGGGTACGTGGCGGGGCTGTTCGTGCTGCTCGTCGTCCTGGTGGTGGCCGTGGTGGTCGTGCTGATCACCCAGGGGTCGGTCGCCATCCCGGTCGGCGAGGTGATCAGGGTGCTGACCGGGCAGCACGTCGAGTCGGAGATCACCAGGACGATCGTGGTGGACGCCCGGTTGCCCAAGGTCCTCGCCGGGTTGTTGGCGGGCGCGGCGCTCGCGGTCAGCGGGGTCCAGATGCAGACGCTGTTCCGCAACCCGCTGGCCGAGCCGTTCGTGCTGGGCGTCAGCTCCGGCGCGGTGCTGGGGGCGGCGATCGTCATCCTGGGTGCGGGTGGGGCGGGGTGGCTGGCGGGGATCGGCGTGATCAGCCGGATCGGCGTGACCGGGGCGGCGGTCGCGGGGGCGGGGGCGGTGCTGCTCATCGCACTGGGGATCGCCAGGAAGGTCGGCGATCCCGTCGTGGTGCTGGTGGTCGGCGTGATGCTCGACTACCTGGCGACCGCGCTCGTCGACCTGCTCATCTACTACACCGACCCCGACCGGTTGCAGGCGCTCACCACCTTCCGGCGCGGCTCGGTGCGCAACGTGACCTGGGACGAACTGGAGATCATCGCCATCGCCTGCGCCGTGGTGCTGGGGCTCTCGGTGTACCTCGCGCAGCCGCTGAACGCGCTGCTGCTCGGTGAGCGGTACGCGACCAGCCTGGGCGTCAACGTGCGGCGGGTGCACCTGCTGTCGCTGACCGGCGTCGCGGTGCTCTCCGGCATCACCACGGCCTACTGCGGCGCGATCGCGTTCGTCGGGCTCGCCGCGCCGCACCTGGCCAGGGGGTTGTTGCGCAGCGCGGACCACCGGCTGGTGCTGCCCGCGAGCGCGCTGATCGGCGCGGTGGTCGTGCTGGTCGCCGAGTACGTGGCGGGCGGCAACGGGCTGACCAGGACGTCGTTGCCGCTCAACTCGGTCACCGCGTTCGTCGGCGCGCCGGTCATCTTGTGGGTGCTGCTGTCGGGGCGGGCGCGGAGGCGGGGGCGATGAGCGAACGGCCGGTGCTGGAGGCGCGAGGGGTCGATGCCGGCTACCAGCGGCGGCGTCGACACCCGGCGACCACCGTGCTCCGCGACGTCGACCTGGTGGCGAGGCCGGGCGAGCTCGTCGCCGTCGTCGGGCCCAACGGTGCGGGCAAGTCGACGCTGTTGCGGACGTTGGTCGGCGCGCAGGCACCGTTGTCCGGGCGGGTGCTGCTCGACGGGGCGGATCTGGCGTCGTTGTCGCCGCGGCAGCGGGCGCGGCGGTTGGCGGTGATGTTGACCGAGCCGGTGGACGTCGGGTTGATGACCGTGGAGTCCGTGGTGGCGTTGGGGCGGTTGCCGTACCGGTCGTGGCTCGGCACCAAGACCGGGGATGACCAGTCCGCTGTGGACCGGGCGCTGGCGGACGCCGGGGTCGGGCGGTTGCGGGGTCGGATGCTCAGCGACCTGTCCGACGGTGAGCGGCAGCGGGTGATGCTGGCCAGGGCGCTGGCGCAGGAGCCCGCGGTGCTGGTGCTCGACGAGCCGACGGCGTTCCTGGACGTGGCCAGGCGGATCGAGTTGGCGGCGGTGCTGGCCCGGCTCACGGCGACAACCGGGGCCGCGATCATCCTGTCCACCCACGACCTCGGCTTCGCCCTGCGCCGGGCGGACCAGGTGTGGCTCGTCGGGGGTGGGTCCGCGGTGACGGCCAGCGCGCCAGAGGACCTCGCCTACGGTGGCGCCATCGCCGACTGCTTCGCCGGTGAGAACATGGCGTTCGACGACGCGGCGGCCACGGTGGTGGTCGCCGACACCGCGACGCCCGGTGCGACCGCCCGGGTGGAGGCAGCCGGGCGGGTGCGGCAGTGGGCCGAGCACGCGGTCCGGCGGGCGGGATGGGCGCCGAGCGAGGACTCCGCGACGGTGGTGCGGGTCGAGCCGGGCAATCCGTGCCGGTGGTGGGTGGACGGGGTCGCGGGCGTCGGCTTCGGGGCGTTGGTCGCCCACTTGCGCGAATCTCAAGCCGTTCCTTCGATGAACCACGTGGGAGAGCTGTGAAGCCACTCGTCCTCGTTGCCACGCTGGCGTTAGCCCTCACCGGGTGCGGCGCGACTGGTCCCGGCACGGCGGTAGGCGCGGAGGGTTGCGTCACCGACTACGCGGAAGGGCGGGACTACTTCCCCGACAAGAGCACCGTGGACGAGTCGGAGCTGTGGGACATCAGCTACCACAACTCGTACAAGACGATCACGTTGTCCGACACCGAGAACACCAGCGGCACCAAGCTGAAGTACGTGCTGTACCAGTGCGGGACGCCGCAGCCGCGAGCGACTGGCGAGCTGGAGGGCGCACTGTTCGTCCAGGTGCCGGTGACGACCGTGGCGGTCACGTCGTTCAACGCCCTGGCGATGGTGGACCGGCTCGGCAAGAACTCCACGATCACCGGGCTCAGCGGGCAACTGCTGGGCAACGCGAAGAAGGACCCCTGGTACGACGGCGTGGTGAAGTCGGCCAGGCAACCGGTGGCGGTGGGCGAGTACACCGACCTCGATCTGGAGGCGCTGCTCGGCGCCAAGACCCAGGCGATCTTCATGTCCGGGTTCGGGCAGGGCTTCGACGACATCTCCACCGCGCGCGCGGCCGGGCTGCCCGGGATCAGCGTGTCCAACCGGATGGAGCGGCACGCGCTCGCCTCCGCCGAGTGGATCAAGATGGTCGGCGCCTTCTACAACGCGGAAGCGGCCGCCAACTCCGAGTTCGCCACCATCAAGACCCGGTACGACGAGGTGGTGCGCACGGTCTCCGGCAAGATCGACAACCACCGGGTCGGCTACCTGTGCGTGACGCCGGAGCGCGGGTGCGAGTTCGTCTACGGCCACGGCACCGAGACGCTCGTCGGCCGCCTGTTCACCCAACTCGGCGTGGACAACGTGTTCGCGGCCGACAACGGCGCCCCCAACGGGAAGCCGTACGACTACGAGGCCGCCATCGGGGCCGCGGTCGACGCGGACTTCTTCGTCGTCTACGACCCGATGAAGATGGTGCAGGACACGCTGCGCACCGAACCCAGGATGCTCCAGTTCCGCCCCTTCCAGGAGAAGTCGTACATCGCGGGCGTGGACAAGAACTTCGAGGAGTGCCGCGCCAAGACCTACTTGGATGTCGACGTCCTGATCCGCGACTTCGCCACAGGCCTCGCCCCGGACCTCTTCCCCGACCAGCGAGGCACGTGCTTCACCCGGTCTTCGTAGCGATCAACGGAGTGATGCCGCCCGCCGCGGAGAGGGCGCGGTGCAGAGCCAGTTCCGCGGTGGGCGCCTCGGCGAGGACGATCCCGGTGCACGAGCGCTGGTCGGCGAGGTGGTCGACGGCCTGCCCGGGAACAGCGGTGGGATACCACTCGGGTGAGCCAGGAAGCGCGGGCAACCGCTCCAAGCCTGACCACCCCGTGAGAGTGCCCGGAGTGGACGGATAGAGCAGGACGAAAGCGGTTGCGCGGTGGACCTCTCGCCGTGCGCTGGAGAGAAGAGCGGGTTCCTCACCCAGCGCCATCGCGACCATGTCGCGGTATACGTTGACACCAAGCGCCCGACACAGAGACTCACCAACGAGAGCACCACCGATGCGCGGGTTGATCTCGACCACCTCGGGACCGTCCGCGGTGAGGATGAACTCGGTGTGGGCGAAACCCCGGTCATGCCCCGCGGCTTCCAGGACACGCCCGATCCAGTCGGCGAGTTCGGCGAGTTCGGCTTCAGGGAAGGCAACCGGAAACGCGGCGGCCTCCTCACGGCGCACCGGTTCCGGAGAGAGCTGCCTGCTGAGCACCCCCAACAGCCGGGTCCGCCCCTCCCAGGTGATGGTTTCCGCGCTGTAGAGCGGCCCCTCGAAGTACGGTTCCGCCACCAGCCGCCCCCTCAACGGCGTCACCGCCGCCTCCGCCAAGGCAGCGGCCAACTCCTCCGGCCCCCGGACCAACCACACCCCGCGCGACGAGGTCCCAGCGGAATCCTTGAGCACCAGAGGAAACTCGTCATGCGCGACAAGCCCACCCCTGCTGAGCCCACGCTCATGCAGCCGCTCGCGAACCAACCCCTTGTCCCGCAACACCCGCACGGCATCGACCGACGGCCCAGGAAGACCCAGCAGCGCCGCAAGTTCCGCGCCGGGGATCGCCCAGGTGTCCGTCGAGCTGATCAACCCCGCCAGGTCCGGGACCTTGAGCAACGCCGCCTCGCACGCCCGCACGTCCGTGGTGTCGACATCCACCACCCACCCCCGCGAAGAGTCCACCCCGGACAGTTCATGTCGATAGATCGACCGGTCCCCCGTCAGCAGCACGAGCCCGTGCCCAGCCTCGTGCGCCGCCTCAGCCAACCGCCCCAACCCGAACGTCAACGCCTCCAACAGCACGACCGTCACAGCACCGCGTCCTTCCGTCGACGCCCCTGAACCGGAACCCAAGCACCACGTCGCGCCCAGGCCATCGTCGACCACGGTGGTGCCAGGTCATCGAGACCGTCGATGACCAGCGGCGCCAGGTCGGCGGGATCGAGGGCCTCGCGGTGCCGGGTGAAGACCCGTTCCGTGTAGCGGTGGCCCGTGTCCGCGCCGATGACCACGTGCGTGTCCCCAGGTGCACGCGCGGCTTCCCACGCCGCGACCAAGTGCGCGGCGCCGGTGGACAAGCCCGCGAACACGGCATGATCGCGCATCAGGGCGACGGTGGCGGCCATGGCGTGTTGGAAGTCCAGCCAGTGGACCTGGTCGTAGAGGTCGTGGTGGACGTTGTCGAACGGGATGGCGCTGCCGATCCCGGCGATGATCGCGTCCGGGTCGGTGAAGCGCTCACTGCCGAACGTCACGCTGCCGAAGGGCTGGACGCCGACCAGCCGCACGCGGGAGTCGTGCCTGCGCAGGGAGCGGATCAGGCCGCCGGTGGAGGCCCCGGTTCCGACACTACCGACCACGGTCATCCGGGCACCGGGTAGCGCTTGGCGCAACAGTTCCGCGAGTTCGGCGTACCCGAGGTGGTGCACCGGGTCGTGGTACTGCCGCATCCAGTGTAGGTCCGGGTCCCCGGCCAGCAGCTCCCGGACGCGGGCGACGCGGCGGTTCTGGTCGAGCCGCAGGTCGTCCGACGGCGGCATCTGGTCGACGATCGCGCCCAGGATCTCGAGCTGCGCGCGGGTAGCGGCGTCGACAGTCGTAGACGCGACGATGCGGCACCGCAGGTCGTACCGGTGGCAGGCCATCGCCAACGCGAGCGCGTAGATGCCGCTCGAACTGTCCACAACGGTCTGACCGGGCCGGATCACCCCGGTGTCGAGCAGGTGCCGCAACGCACCGAGCGCGGCGTACACCTTGAGCGTCTCGAACCGGACCAGCACCACGTTGGGCGCCAGTCGCACCAGCGCGGGGGTCTTGACCGCGTCGGTGATGTGCTCGTGGACCGGTGTCTCAGGCACGGGTCCCCCGCACGATCAGCCGACGGGCGTGGTTGTCGTAGGGCGCCCCGTCGAAGTCGCCGTAGCACTCGACGTCGGTGAACCCGGCCGCCTCGAACAGCGCCCGCAACTCGGCCGCGCTGTAGAGCACGCAGTGGATCGACGTGCGCCGCACCTCGTCGCCGCGCACGTAGGTCCAGTCGGTGCGCAACCTGGTCCAGTCGGCCAGGATGGTGTCCCGCATGAAGACCGTGCCGCCCCCGTCGACGTCCACGGCCTGCGGGCGGCCGACCCACCCGGCCAGCACCTCCTTGCCCAGCACGTCGACCAGCAGCCGCCCACCGGGGGCCAGGCTGGCGTGGGCGTTGCGCAGCACCGCGAGGTTGTCGCCGGGGTCGGTGAAGTAGCCGAACGACGTGTACATGTTGATCACCAGGTCGTAGCCGCCCGGCTCGACGAACTCGCGCATGTCCGCGCGCACCAAGCGCGCCGTCACCCCGGCCCGTTCGCACGCCGCTTGCGCCATGGCCAGCATCGACATGCTCAGGTCCACCCCGGTGACCACGGCGCCCTGCGCGGCCAACGGCACCACGTGCGTGGCCGGTCCGCAGGCGAGGTCGAGCACCCGGTCACCGCCCGCGACCTTGAGCAGCGGCGAGGTCGCCACCAGCCGTTGCGCCTCCGCCGCGCGCCGCGGCGGGAACATCACGTCGGCGAACCCCACCCAGACGTCGTCGTCCTCGTACCAACCCATGTCGCTCCCGCCCTCGTGCCGTCCTCCCAGCACTACATGTCGTCGGCGCGCGGTCGGCGGTTCCCGGTGTCGACCATCCGGAACCGCGACCGCCGCCGCGCCGACTACTGGAGCGACGGCAGATTGGGGGACTCACCATGCGACCCGCCCGCCCGTACCCGTTCCGCGAGCCGACCGCGCTGGAACTGGAACCCGAGTACGCCCGACTGCGCGCGGACGAGCCGTTGAGCCGGATCTCCTTGCCCTACGGCGGTGAGGCTTGGCTCGCGGTGCGGCACGAAGACGTGCGCGTGGTGTTGAGCGATCCGCGGTTCAGCCGGGCGGCGTTGCTGGACCGCGACGTTCCCCGCACGTCACCGCGCCGGTTGACGGACCCGACGCTGCACACCATGGACCCGCCGGAGCACAACCGGTTGCGCCGCTTGGTGTCCGCCGCGTTCAGCCCGCGCCAGCTCGACCGGTTGGCCGACCACGCGACCCGCGTCACCGAGGAGCTGCTGGACCTGGTGGAGGCGGAGGGGCCGCCCGCGGACCTGGTGGCGGGGTTGGCGATCCCGCTACCGGTGGCGGTGACCTGCCACCTGCTCGGCGTCCCCCTGGTCGACCGCGACCGGTTCGCCGAGTGGATCGACGTCGCGCTGGCCACCACCGCGTTCCCGCCCGCGGCGATCCACGAGGCGTTCGCCGCGCTCAAGCGGTACCTGGCCGACCTGGTCGCGCTGCGCCGCGCGGAACCGGCCGACGACCTGCTCGGCACCCTGGTCGTGGCGCGCGACCAGGACGGCGGGCTCAGCGAGGACGAACTGGTCGTGCTCGGCGTGACGCTGCTGTACGCGGGCCTGGAGACGACGTCCAACCACATCGGCAACTTCGTGCACACCCTGCTGGCCCACCCCGACCAACTCGCGGCCCTGCGCGCCGACCCGGGCTTGCTCGACCGGGCGGTGGACGAACTGCTGCGACTCACACCCACGGTCACGTCGGCCGGGTTCACCCGCATCGCCACCGAGGACGTGGAACTGGGCGGCGTCCTGGTACGAGCCGGTGACGCGGTGATGGTCCACCTCGACGCCGCCAACCGCGACGAGCGGGTGTTCGAGCGCCCCGACGACCTGGACCTCACCCGCCGCCCCAACCCACACCTGGCCTTCGGCCACGGCCCCCACTACTGCGTCGCGGCCCAACTCGCCAAAGCCGAACTCCGCATCGCCCTCACCGCCCTGCTCCACCGCTTCCCCACCCTCCGCGCCGCCGAAGACCCCACCACCCTCCCCTGGCGCCAAGGCCGAATGGTCCGCGGCCTCGACCGCCTCCTGGTCACCTGGTGATCAGCCCATGCGCGGCCCACCCCACGGCAATGCCAGATAGCCCGAACCTCAAGACCCCGCTCAACGCGCTTCGCCTACTCGCGACCGAGGCACCGCCCGTCACCTGGTGATCAGACTGGGGTGCCCATGGTGAGGCGGATGGTGAAGCCCGTGGCGTCGCGGGTGTGCAGGACGCTGGTGCAGACCTGGTGGGCTATCCAGAGGCCGTAGCCGCCGCCGTAGTCGCCGGGTTCGGGGATGAGGCCCGCGAAGGGGTTGGTGGGGCCGGGTCCGGAGTCGCGGACGGTCACCACGGTGTGGCCGGGTTGGGCCCAGACCCGGACCTCGACTGGCGCGATGCCGTGGGCGTGGGCGTTGGTGACGACCTCGCTGACGGACACGACGAGGTCCTCGAGCTCGCCAGGGGCCAGGGTGCTCACAGCGGCGACGGCGCGGCGGGCGACCGACGGGGAGGGGTTGGTCAGCTCGACGGCGGGTGGGGTGTGCTGGAGCGGGTCCGGCTCGGCGCGTTGCGGGCGGGCGAGGAACGACGACGGGTCCACGTACCCCGGGTTGCGGGGGTGGGCGCCGGTCGGGCTGGCGATCAGCGGGTGGGTGCTCAGCACGTCGTCGACATCGGCCCGGGACAGGACGCGGGTGTCGTAGGTGCACATGGTGCGCACGGGGAACTCGGCGAAGGCGCGGTTGACCGCCGCCTCGTACCGCGCCCAGGCGTCCCACTCCTCGGCCATCGCGGCGATCGGCAGCTCGCCGAGCACCCGGACCGAGCCCGCGCCGTCGAGGGAGGCGGCGAACAGGTCGCGGTAGGACTTGATCGCCGACGCCGGGCGGGAGTAGTGGCTCTCGATGGACATCACGGTGACCGCGTCGGGCCGGTCCAGCTCGGCGAGCACGAGGTCGATCCGGGCGCGGCTGAGCGCGACCACCACCATGTCCCCGGCGTCGACGCCGCCGTTGAGGAACGGGAGGGCGCTGGCGAGCAGTTCCCGGTCGCTGGAGTGGCACAGCGCCGAGTGCTCATAGCCCTGCCCCGAGTCGCTGCCCACCCTCACCTCACTGTCGAACCGTCGCGCCGCGGGCGACGCAGTCGAAGAGTGCCACCTGGTGGCCGGACCGAACCCCACTCTACGGGGGCGCGTCCACCGGCGTCCGGCCGCGACCAGTGCTGATGTGATCGTGCGCGCGCTCTCCGCCACCCCGCGGGATCACCGGGCTCGTTCCCGATCACCGGCGATCGGGGGGTGCCCGAGGCGCAGAAGGCCCGCGGCGGCCCGCCGATCCCGATCACCGGTGATCGGGTCGCGCGGGCGGGTGCGCGCGGGGACGGCCGGCTAGGCTGCGCGTCGTGCCAGAGATCCCCGGCTCCACGGACCGCGTGAGCGTGCTCGAAGCGATCACCGACGTCGGGTTGCGGCAGCTGGAGCTGGAGGAGTCGCTGCGGGCGCTGCTGGCCAGGGTCCGCGACGCGTTCGGCGTGGACACCGCCACGATCCTGCTCTACGACAGCGCCGCGGAGCGGTTGACCGTGCACGCCACCGTCGGGCTGGAGGAGGAGATCCGGCACGGGGTCACCATAGAACTGGGGGCGGGCTTCGCGGGTCGGGTCGCGGCCACCCGCGCGCCGCTGCTCCTCGACCGGGTGGACCGCACGACCGTGGCCAACCCGCTGCTGTGGCGGCGCGGGCTGCGGTCGCTGCTCGGCGTGCCGATCCTGGCCCGCGACGACCTGGTCGGGGTGCTGCACGTCGGGTCGACCGGCGACCGGGCGTTCACCGAGGGCGACACCGACCTGCTGCGGCTGGTCGCCGACCGGGTCGCGCTGGCCATCAAGGCGGAGCTGACCAGCGCGGAGCGGGCGGCGACGACGGCGCTGCAGCGCAGCCTGCTGCCCACCCGGTTCCCGGACCGCGACGACCTGCGCTTCGCCGCCCGCTACGTGCCCGGCACGGTCACCGGCGTCGGCGGCGACTGGTACGACGTGTTCGAACTGCCCACCGGCCTGGTCGGCGTGGCGATCGGGGACGTCTCGGGCCACGGGCTGGCGGCAGCGGTCGTGATGGGCCGGTTGCGCAGCGCGCTGCGGGCCTACGCGCTGGAGAACGACGACCCGGCCGAGGTGCTCACCAAGCTGCACCGCAAGGTGTCGCACTTCGAGAAGCGGAGCATGGCCACCGTCGCCTACGCCGTGGTCGACCCGGTGACCCGGCGGGTCACGCTGTCCTCGGCCGGTCACCCGCCGCCGGTCATCGCGGTGCCGGGTGTCGGGTCGGCGCTGGTCGACGTGCCGCCGGACACCCCCGTCGGCCTCGGTCTCGGGGCGGCGCGGGGCAGGCGCAACACCGTGCTCGACCTGCCCGACGGCGCGGTCCTGGCCTTCTACACCGACGGCCTCGTCGAGCGCCGCCGGGAGCCGATCGACCCGTACCTGGCGCGGTTGGTGGCCGCGGTCGAGCCGGACGAGCCGGACGCGGTGTGCGCGCAGGTGATGGAGGCGCTGGTCGACCAGGACGCCACCCAGGACGACATCGCGCTGCTGGTCATGCGGTCCACTTCCTGACCGTCCCGGCATTCATTCGGCGCAGCGCGATAGCGCGAATGCCGGACAATTACATTCGCGCGAAAAGACCTGTTATCCCGGTCTGGAACGGGCCATTTCCGCGTCTGGAATGGGGGCGCGACGGAGGGGCGATCGCGGGTCACGCGGCGTGTGGTCGTCACTGTGTGACACGACGCACGCACAGGTCAGCAGCCACTACGTTCGGTAGCTCACACCGGGGTCGCGACTACCCACCGTGATCACGGTAGCGAATATGCGGCAGTTCGCGTCAAGCAAAGCGTTGCGCGTGGAAATCCGTCCGGGCGGATCCCCGATCGGGCCCGGCGATGGTCTAGGCTCCCGCGTCGTCCACAAGGACGACTCACCAGGGGAATGCACATGGCGAAGACCTCAGCAGAGTCGGGAATCGCGCGGCACGCGCAACTCGGCACCGTCGTGCGCATGATCGCGGACCGATCGTGCTCGGTGCTCTCGCTCGACATCTTCGACACCGTGCTGTGGCGCCGGGTCCCCCGGCCGACCGACCTGTTCACCGTGCTCGCCGCGCGGCTGCGCGCCACCGGGCAGCTGCCCGGCTGGATCGGCGACGCCGCCTTCCGCCGGATGCGCATCGCCGCCGAGCAGCTGGCCAGGGCGCGCCGGGAGTCGATGGGCTGGGAGGTCTCGCTCTTCGACATCTGGGCCGCGATGCCCGCCGCGGTCGTCGACCCGGTCGGCCTCGAGGAGCTGGTGGCCGCCGAGGTGCGCGTCGAGCGCGAGTTCACCGTTGTGGACCTGGACATCGCCGAGCTGATCAACGCGGCCAAGGCCAACGACATCCCCCTGGTGCTGGTGTCAGACACCTACTTCACCGCGGAGCACCTGGCGCTGCTGCTCGACCGCCCGGAGCTCGGGCCGCTCGAGGACGCGCGGGTCTTCCGGTCGCACCAGCACGGCGCCGACAAGGCGCGCGGGCTGTGGGACGTCGTGCTCGCCGAGCTGGGCCGCACCGCCAGCCAGGTGCTGCACATCGGCGACAACCTGGTCGCCGACCACGAGGTGCCCGGTGAGCTGGGCCTGCGCACGTTGCACTACCAGCGGGTGGACCGCGAGTTCGAGCGGGTCATCGAGCGCGAGAGCGAGACGCTGGACTCGTTCGGCCCGTTCGGCGACCTGGTCGACCCCGCGCACGGCGACTTCGGCCTGACCACGCTGCGGGCGCGCACGCTGCTGTCGCACGTCCCGGAGTCGAGCGCCGCAGTGGAGACCGCGTGGCGCTACGGCGCGTCGGTGATCGGGCCGGTGCTGACCGGGTTCGCCGAGTGGGTGGCGCACCAGGCGCACGAGGCGGGCACGCCGGTGGTGTGGTGCCCGATGCGCGAGGGCGAGCTGTTCGCCGCCATGATCAACAAGGCCGCCGAGGCGCGCGGCTGGGCGGTGCGGGCGCGGCCGGTGTGGCTGTCGCGGCACGTGGTCACGGTGGCCACATTGGACGCGACGGAACCCGAGGCGGTGCGCGAGTTCTTACGGCCGCGCCACGAGCTCACCGTGCGTCAACTGCTGGAGACGTTGCACCTGCACCCCGGCGACGTGCCCGCGCTGGTCGACTCGCTCGACGCGATGTTCGACAACGACGGCACCATCACCGCGGTCTGCACGGCGCTCACCGAGACCCCGCACCTGCGCAACCGGTTGTCGGTCATGGTCACCGCCACCCGCGAGCGGCTGCTGCGGTCGCTGCGCGAGGCCGGCGCGCTCGACAGCGACCAGCTGACCATTGTGGACATCGGCTGGGGCGGCACGATCCAGTTGCGGCTGGCCGAGTTGCTGCACCGGGCGGGCATCGACATCAAGCCGTCGGGGCTGTACCTGGCGACCAACGAGCGGTGCACGCCGGTGCTGCTGGCGGGGCTGCGGGTCGAGGGCTACCTCGGGCAGGCCGGGCACCCGAGGGACCTGACCGCGGCGGTGAGCCGGAGCCCGGAGATCCTGGAGCAGTCGATCAACGCGCTGTGCGGGTCGCTGATCGACTTCACCGAGGACGGCGAGCCGGTGCTGGGTCCGGTCGCGGGGACCGCGTCGCAGAACACCGAGCGCCGCGCCGTGCAGGACGGCATCCACGCGTTCCAGGACAACTGGTACCGCTACGTGGCCACCGACAAGAACTGGCCGCTGCTCTCGGCGGGCGCGGCGCCCCGGCTGGCCGCGATCCTCACCGCGGTGCTGCGCACGCCGACCGCGCGGGAGGCGTCGGTGCTGGGCAACTGGCAGCACGACGACAACTTCGGCTCCGCGGTGGTCACCCGGCTGATCCCCGACGACCTGGCCTCCGCCATCCCGTACCTGTCCCCCAACGACCTCGACGACCTGCACATGCGCGACTCGTTCTGGCCTGCGCTGCTCGCGGCGTCGGACCCGAAGCTGGGCGCGGCGGCGCGGGCGCTGGCGGCGGGCGCGGTGGACCCGGAGGTGTTCGAGGCCTCGGGCGAGCCGTTCGCGACCCGGCTGCGGTTCCTGGACGAGAAGGGGACCTGGCACGACGGCCCGAGCAGGCGCGTCCGGATCAACCACAACGGCCTGTCCTTCGCCCGCCTCGGCTTCGTCGGCGACGACATCACCCACATCTCCCTCGCCCTGCCCGGCAAACCCGCCCTCGTGCGCGTCGACTGGATGGAGGCCAGGGTCATCGCGGGCCACGACCCCGTCCCGAAGATCCTGCGCTGGGACGACCCCGCCGACTTCGCGGAGCTGACCTTCGCCGAATGCACCTGGCTCGGCGGCAACCTGGTCGAGTTCGACCTGAACTACTCAGCCGTGTGGCTCCCCCTCGCCGCCCGCGCGGGCGCCCCCATCTCCTCCGGCGTGGTCACCATCGGCTTCGCCATGCTCCCCCAGTCCACCCCCACCATCGGCCCCAAACTCGCCGCCGCGACCCCCCGCCCCCGAATCGCCGACCGCCTCGTAGCCCAATACCGAACCCACGGCCCCGTAGGCGTCCTCGCAGGCGCAGCCCGCATAGCCGCCCGAAAACTCACCCGCTGACCCGCTCGCGGGCTGCTTTCCGCTGCCCCTCTCGCAGGACGCCTCCCGCCTCGACGGCGTCCCGCGAGAGCCCCCACCTGCCTTCCGCGCTGGACGCCGCGTCCCTCTATTGCGTGAACCCCAGTCTCGGGCCGGTCACGTTCCCCTGGTCGCGTTGTCCACAACCCTTCCAGCTGTCCACAGCCCAACCGCACCCCTGGGTCGCGCCCCCCACCCCCGGTAGACTGGCACTGGGGACGCCCCCCGGAGAGGGTGGGGGCTGGGGTGCCGGAGGCGGTCCCCGCGACGTCGCGGGTCGGACGCCGGGGGTGGTCACCACGACGCGTTCGTGGTCGACCGGGGGTGGTCCCCGTTGCCGTGGTCGCCGAGATGCCTCTCCCGACGGCCCTCGCCGCCAAGAAGGGCCACCGCAACGCTCCCGCGCCTCGCCTGCCCTGGAGACGACTCCCCGCACCACCCACGGACGTCCATCCGAGACGCTTTCCCGCGCCTACCGCCCGCCGAGTCATCCTCGGCGCCTCCCACGCGCGCCTTCAAGCCTCGCAAAGGCGTGCCTCGCGGCGGTAGTCCTAAGTAGCCGCTTCCAGTGCGGACCTCTACGTCATCGCGCGGCCGCCACAGCAACGCATCCATCCAAACCAGCCGCCGCTCGCCAGCGCCCGCCGGCTATCTTCGGCCTCACCCTTCTCCGGCTGCGGCACCCATCACCCGCGCCCCCGACACCTTTTCCGTCCCCCAATCGCGTGAACCCAAGTCTCACCCAGGTCACGCCACCCAGGTCGCCTCATCCACAACCCCCCAAGTTGTCCACAGCCCAACCACACCCCTAGGTCGCACCCCCCACCCCCGGTAGACTGGCATCGGGGACGCCCCCCGGAGAGGGTGGGGGCTGGGGTCCGCCGGAGGCGGGCCGCCGCGGCCCGGTTGCGATCGACGGGGGCGGCCCCTGGAAGTTGCACGACAAGGCCGGGGGTAGCCCCAGGGAGTCGCGCGACAAGGCCGGGGGTAGCCCCCAGGAGCTGCGGAACGGTGCCGGAGGTGGTTTCCGAGTCGATGTCGGGCGTCGGGGATGGCTTGGGCGAACCGTCATCGCGCGCGATGGGGCTGGCTGGAGTTGGGGTCAGGTGGAGTGGATCGTCAGGGGGCCGAAGTCGGGGACCAAGGCTGCTACGACGATGACGCCGGTTGTGGGACTGGGGTGGAAGAGTTCCGTGGCGCCATTGGGGTGGCGCATTTCCACGGCCGTGACGGTGGGAGAGGCGATTCCCACTTGGGCTTCCAGGAGGTCCTCGTCCTCACCGATGGAGATCTGGTGACCGTAGAACCAGGCCACGGTGCCAGGGGCGATGGGGATCGTTGGGTCGACGAGGGTGCCGCCGGAGGCCGCGGCGGGGAACCAGTTGTCGTCGGCGCGGTAGAAGCTGTGGAGGTCGCAGAGGGTGCCGATGCCGGTCATGCGGGCGACGGCGACCGTGACGTGGTCCGGGGTGCGGGAGATCGCCATGCCCACCCAGCCGTCGGACTTCGTCGCGGGCCAGGTGTGGGACAGGGGGCGCGTGCCGTCGGCCAGGGCTTGGGCGGTGGCGTCGTTGGACCTCACGGGCGCGGACGGTACCCAGCCGGCACCGCCGGTCACCAGGGAGTTTCTAGCCGACCTCGGTGGCGGTGTCGTCGCCGACGGCGCGGATCAGGTCGTCGCGGGCTCGGGCGACGCGGGAGCGGATGGTGCCGACCGGGCAGCCCGCGATCTCGGCGGACTCGGCGTAGCTGAGCCCGAGGACCTGGGTCAGGACCAGGGCCTCCCTGCGGTCCGGGTCGAGCGCGTCGAGCAGCAGGTTCAGCTCGACGACGCCCTCGAAGCCGGACGTGGGGCGCAAGCGGTCGGCCTCCTGCTCCCAGACCACGCCCGCGGCGAGCCGGGGTCGGGCCTTGGCCATCCGCACCTGGTCGACCACCACGCGGCGGGCGATGACCAGCAGCCAGGTCTTGGCCGACGACCGCCCGGCGAACCCGCGCAGGCTGGTCAACGCCCTGGCGAAGGTCTCCTGGGCGAGGTCGTCGGCCACCCCCACGTCGGCGAGGTGGGCGACGAAGCGCCACACGTCGCGCTGGGTGGCCCGCACGAACCGCTCCAGTGCGTCCCGGTCGCCCGAGCGCGCGCGCAGCGCCCAGCGGGTCACCTCGTCATCGGGGGTCATGATCCCGGATGGTAACCACACCCCGCCGGGAACTCGTGCGCCATATGGAGCGACTATTCACCACGTGGACTGCGATACCTGCCGCGCCGCGCTCTCGGCCCGCCTCGACGGTGAGGCCGAGCCCGCGCCTGCCGCCAAGACCGACGCGCACCTCGAGCAGTGCCCTGCCTGCGCCGAGTGGCGGGCCAGGGCCGAGGTCCTGACCAGGTCGATCCGGGTGCGACCAGCCGAGGCGGTGCCCGACCTGGTCGACGCGGTGCTGGCGGCCACCCCCACCCCGCGCGCGGTCGCCATCGGGCCCCGGGCGGCGCTGGCCGTCGTCGCGCTGCTGCAGCTGGGGCTCGCGCTGTCGCAGCTGCTCACGGGGGCCAGCGGCGGGCACAGCGACCACGGCATGACCGGTCACCTGTTCAACGAGGGCGCCGCGTGGAACCTCGCCCTCGGCGTCGGGCTGCTCGTGGCCGCCGGGCAGGCCCACCGCGCCGCCGGGTTGCTGCCGACGCTGACCGGGTTCGTCGCCGTCCTGGTGGGGTTCTCCGTGCGCGACCTGATCACCGGCAGCGCGTCCGCGGAGCGCGTCGTGTCTCACCTGCCAGTCGTCGTCGGTCTCGCGTTGCTGTTCGTCGTCGCGCGCGCTTTCCGCAAGCAGCCTACGCCTGGCACACCAGTCCTCTATGGACAGGGCGAGACCAGTACCGATGTCTCCGAACCGCCCCAGGGCGAGTCCGGGCCCAAGCCCCGCCACCTGCGGCCGACGGCGAAACACGCCGCCTGACCACGCCCGGGCGGTCCGTGCTCCACCACCCACCGCCCCGAGCGTCCACCCGGGCGGGCTCCGTCTCCGTGAGCCCGCCCGGGTCTGTCACCCCTCCGGCGGACCGTATCGGGCGATGTGCACGCGGCGCCGCGGCGTCTACGTTCATAGTGGACGGACCGCGTCGACCGGCTAGGGAACGGACAACCTCATGCCCCGCGTGCTCGCTGTGCAGTCGCGTCCGGTTTCCCGCTTGGCACTGGCGGTCGTGGCGGTGGTGAGCTCGGTGGTGTTCGCGCCGGCGGCCTCGGCGTCGTTCCCCGGGACGAACGGGAAGCTGTACTACTACGACCTCGTCAACGGGAACTTCGACGTCTACTCGGTGAACCCGGACGGCTCGAACCGCGCGCGGCTGACCACCGACCCGGCGTTCGACGTGTCCGCCGTGGCCTCGCCGGACGGCACGAGGATCGCGTTCACCAGCGACCGCACCGGCGTGGAGCAGGTGTGGACGATGGACCGGGGCGGCGGCGGGGTCACCCAGGTCAGCACGGACGGCGTGGACGAGCGCGGCTTCATCTCGCGGGTGTTCTCCTGGTCGCCGGACGGGCGGATCTACTACTCGAACCACGACCAGGTGATCGTCTCGGTGAACCCCGACGGCAGCGGGCGCGCGCTGACCGGCGTCACCGGGTTCGACCTGGCGGTGTCCCCGAGCGGTCGGCGGATCGCGCACAGCAGGCCATCGGCGACCATCGGCAGCGTGGACCTGTGGGTGTCCGATGTGGACGGCGGCAACGCGGTCCGGGTGACCACCAACCCGGCGTTCACCGTCTCGGTCAACCCGGAGTGGTCCCCGGACGGCGCCCGGATCGCGTTCTCCCAGATGGCCCCGCTGGTCAACCGGCAGAACATCGGCGTCGCCACGGCAACCGGCAGCGCGGTGACGGCGCTGACCACCGGCCCCAACGACTACAGTCCACAGTGGTCCCCCGACGGCACCAAGATCGCCTTCGTCGACGGCGCGAACCGCACTTTCTCCACAGTGGACTCCGACGGCCGGAACCGGACCCCGCTGGCCGCGTCCCCCGGCGGCCCCGGCGTGTCCATGTTCATCACAGACTGGGCCACGGACGCCCCCAAGGCCGACGCCGCCGTGACCCTCACCGCCACCACAGCCCCAGTCGGCTACGTGGACTACACCATCGGTGTCACCAACAACGGCCCCAGCCCCCTGACCTCAGCCACGGTAGTCCTGACGCTGCCCAACACCGTGACAGCACTGGCCGCACCCCCACCAGGCTGCACCAGCAACGCCCGCACCATCACCTGCACCATCGGCCCACTCCAGGTCGCCACCGCCACCCAACGCACGATCCGCGCCACCATCGGCCTGCTCACCATCGGCCAGTTCACCGCCACAGCCACCCGAACAACAGGAACCCCCACCGACCCCCGCCCCACCAACGACACCGCCACGGCGACCTGCTCAGCCCTCACCTCCGCCGGAATCACCTGCTAGCCGAAGGCGACCCTCAAGGCCTGCCTGCCCAGAGGACGTCAGCGGTGTCCGCACTCCGGCCCGGCAAGTCCGGCGACAAGCTCGTCACGTGCTTGTTCCGCCCCGGAGCCACTCAGTCGAATGAGGCGCCTGCCGTCGGGCCGGACACCGTACAACCCACCGCGCACCGACCGGGTGTTCCTGCCCGATCGTCAGTGTCTCTGTGCCCGATCGGGCACGGGTTGGCGACTCCCTGATGAGCCAGCCGGTACCGTCGCTACCCTCGGATCTCCTGCTCTCACGGGGGTGGCGATGTCCGAAGTGAGTTCGGAATCCGAAGCCGGTTCCCAGCCAGTGCACAACGAGGTCACCGCTGCGGCAATCGGAACAGTGGTGCAGGCCGGTTTCATCACCCGCGAACTGCACGTACATGCTCCGCTCCGCGCCGGGCGCCCTGTGCCACGGCACTTGCCCGCGGCGCCAAGTGGTTTTGTCGGTCGCGAAGCGGAACTCGCTCGGCTCGATCACGTCCTCGATGGCGGTGGGAGAATCTCCGTGATCGGCGGCGCGGGTGGGATGGGGAAGTCCTGGCTCGCCGTGCACTGGGCGCACCGGCGAGTCGACCACTTCCCCGACGGGCAGCTCTACGTCGACCTGCGCGGATTCGACCCAAGCGGTGAGCCGATGCCCACCGCGGTGGCGATGCGCGGGTTCCTCGACGCGCTCGGCGTCGAGCCCGCGCACATCCCGCCTGATCCAGCCGCCCGCGTCGGCCTGTACCGCAGTCTCCTCGTCGGCAGGCGGATGCTGATCGTCTTGGACAACGCCGCCGACACCGCCCAACTCGTCTCCTTGATCCCCGGCAGCCCCTCGTGCGCGGTGCTGATCACCAGCAGGCGCCGCCTGACGGGCGTGCTGACCGCGCACGGGGGAACCGCGCTGGACTTGGACGTGTTGCCAGCACACGAAGCGCACGAGTTGCTCACCCACCACATCGGCGGTGGGCGGCTCACCGCCGAACCCGATGCCACCGCCGAGTTGCTGCACTGCTGCGCGGGATTGCCACTGGCGCTCAGTGTCGTCGCCGCGCGCGTCCGCACCCACCCGAGTTTCCCGTTGTCCGTCCTGGCAGGCGAACTGCGTGACCAGACCAGCCGACTCGACGCTCTTGGCTCGGGGGATCTGACCGCCGACATCAGATCTGTTCTGTCGTACTCCGAACACGCCCTCTCTCCCGGGGCGGCCGCGGTGCTCGCGCTGTTGGGGCTCGCAGTTGGTCCTGATCTCAGCCTGCGAGCCGCCGCCAGCCTCACCGCGCTGTCGAACTCCAACACCAGGTCTGTGCTGAGGGAGTTGGAAAACGCCCACCTGGTGCGGCAGCACGCACCAGACCGCTTCCGCATGCACGACTTGATCCGGCTCTACTGCACCGAACGCGCCAACCACGGCGTGCTGTCAGAACGCGCCCGTGCCGACGCCAAGCGGCGACTGATCGATTTCTACCTGCACGCGGCGCTGGCTGCCGACCACGTGCTGGAGCCGGATCGACCGCACGTCGAGGTCGCAGGCACGACCGGTCCGACTCCACCACCCGCGGACCCCACCGCAGCGTTGGCCTGGTTCACCGCGGAGCACGCCAACCTGATCGCGATCCAACGACTCGCGATCACCACGGACCTGCACGACGTGGTGTGGCAGTTGGCCTGGGCGCTCGACGTCTTCCTGGTGCGCCAGGGACACTTCCCCGACTCCGTCCGGATGTGGCGAGCGGGCCTGGCCTCGGCGGGCAGGTCAGCAGACCACGTCGTGCGCGCCGTGGCGCACCGACGCCTCGGCTGCGCCCACGCCAACCTGGGAGAGCACCGGGAGGGCGTACACCACCTGGAACAGGCACTCGCCTTGGTCGAGCGTGCCGACAACCGCGAAGAACAGGCCTACACCCATCACATGCTCGGGTTCGCGTGGAAGCAGCAGGGTGATCACCGGCGGTCCCTCGACCACGCCATCAACGCCATGCACCTGTTCGAGGGCCTGGACTTGCCCGCGCGGCAAGCCGACGTCCTCAACGCGGTCGGCGAGCAGCACGCGAGGTTGGGCGACTACGACCGAGGGCGCGGCTACTGCGAAGCCGCCCTCACCTTGGCGCGATCCCACGGCAACGAGCACGTGGCGGCGGGGGTGCTGGACAACCTGGGGCACATCTCCCACCTCGCGGGCCACCACGAGGACGCGTTGGACTACTACCGCGAATCGCTCAGCATCTGCCGCGAGCTGGGATTCAAGTACTACGAAGCCGACATTCTCGATCGATCGGCTCAGATCTCGCGAACGCTCGGTCGACATCACGACGCGCGGAGATTGTGGCAACTGGCTCTCGCGCTCTACCAGGCGCTGTACCGCATCGCCGATGCCGATCGCGTCCAGCAGGAGTTGCTTCAACTCGAGTAAGACCACCACTGAGAGTGGAGCCTGCCACCAGCGCGAGACCGATACCGCCTGCGCAGGTCTGAGTTCACGGGCAGACGATTTCGCTCTGCGGCGACCGCTCGACCTCGGCTGCGCCGCGGCGGGCCGCCTTCGGCGGAGCCCAGCCCCCACCCTCTCCGGGGGGCGTCCCCAGTGCCAGTCTACCGGGGGTGGGGGGCGCGACCCAGGGGTGCGGTTGGGCTGTGGACAACCGGAAGGGTTGTGGACAACGCGACTTGGGGAACGTGATCGGGGTGAGACTGGGGTTCACGCGAAAGAGGGAAGGCTGGACCCCGGGGAAAGTAGGCCGGGGTCCAGCGAGAAGAGGGCTAGAAGTCCTCGTCGAAGGAGACGGTGCCGGTGACGGCTACCTGGTAGGCGGAGACGCGGCGTTCGAAGAAGTTGGAGAGTTCTTGGACGTCTTGGAGGTCCATGAAGGGGAAGGGGTTGGCGGAGCCGTAGATGGGGGGTAGGCCTAGGACCTGGAGGCGGCGATCGGCGACGTGTTCGAGGTAGGTGCGCATGTCGGTGATGGACATGCCCGCGACGCCCTGGACGAGGAGGTCTTCGGCGAAGGCGGTTTCGGCGTCGACGGCCTCGCGGAGCATTTCGCGGACCTGGGTGAAGAGGGTTTCGTCGAACAGGTCGGGTTCCTCGCGGCGCACCGTGTCGACCACGTCGAAGGCGAAGGCCATGTGCATGGACTCGTCGCGGAAGACCCAGTTGGTGCCCGACGCCAGGCCGTTGAGCAGGCCGCGGGAGCGCAGGAAGTACACGTAGGCGAAGGCGCCGTAGAAGAAGAGGCCCTCGATGCAGGCGGCGAAGCAGATGAGGTTGAGCAGGAAGCCACGGCGGTCGGACTTGGTCTCCAGGCGGGTGAGGCCGGAGATCGAGTCGATCCACTTGTAGCAGAACTCGGCCTTGGCGCGGATCGACGGGATGTTGTCCACGGCGGCGAAGGCGGCGACGCGCTCGTCCTCGTCGGGCAGGTAGGTGTCGAGCAGCGTCAGGTAGAACTGGACGTGCACGGCCTCCTCGAACAGCTGCCGCGACAGGTAGAGCCGGGCCTCCGGGGCGTTGACGTGCTCGTAGAGGTTGAGCACCAGGTTGTTGGCCACGATGGTGTCGCCGGTCGCGAAGAACGCCACCAGCCGGTTGACCAGGTGCCGCTCGGCGGGCGAGAGCTTGGCCAGGTCGGCGAGGTCGGTGTGCAGGTCGACCTCCTCGACGGTCCAGGTGTTCTTGATGGCGTCGCGGAAGCGGTCGTAGAACTGCGGGTAGCGCATCGGCCGCAGGGTGAGGTCCATCCCGGGGTCGAGCAGGGCGTGGCCGCGCGCGGTGCTCGACAGGCCGGTGTTCTCGAGGGTGGTCACTGGCAGGCCTCGCAGGATTCGGGGTTCTCCAAGGAGCAGGCGATGGCCTCGACCGGCTCGACCGGGGCGGAGACGGTCGCCTGCTGGATGCGCGTCGCCGGGCGGGAGCGCAGGTAGTACGTGGTCTTCAGCCCGGACTTCCAGGCGTAGAGGTACATCGACGACAGCTTGCCGATGGTCGGCGACGCGACGAACAGGTTCAGCGACTGGCTCTGGTCGATGTAGGGCCCGCGCGCGGCGGCCAGTTCGATCAGCGCCTTCTGCGGCAGCTCCCACGCCGTGCGGAACAGCTCGCGCACTTCCAGCGGCAGCTCGACCAGCCCCTGCACGGACCCCTCGTCACGCTTGAGCCGCGACCGGGTCTCGTCGGTCCACAGGCCGCGGGCCTTGAGCTCGCGCACCAGGTACGAGTTGATCTGCAGGAACTCGCCGGAGAGGGTCTCGCGCTTGAAGGTGTTCGACACCTGCGGCTCGATGCACTCGAAGCAGCCCGCGATGGAGGCGATGGTGGCGGTCGGCGCGACGGCGATCAGCAGCGAGTTGCGCAGGCCGTGCTCGGCGATCCGGGCGCGCACCGCAGTCCACCGCTCGGTCTGCGTCGGGGTGACGCCCCACAGGTCCGGCTGCAGGTCACCGCGGGCGGCGCGGGTCTGCGCGAACGACGGGTGGGCACCGGACTCCTCGGCCAGCGACGCCGACGACTCCAGCGCGGTCAGGTAGATCTCCTCGGCGATGCGGGTCGAGAGCTCCTTGGCCGCCGCGGAGTCGAAGGGCAGCCGCAGCTTGAAGAACACGTCCTGCAGGCCCATGACGCCCAGGCCGACCGGTCGCCAGCGCGGGTTGCTGCGCGCCGCCTGCTCGGTCGGGTAGTAGTTGATGTCGATCACCCGGTCCAGGAACACCACGGCGGTGCGCACGGTCGCGCGCAGCCGGTCCCAGTCCACCCCGTCGACCGGGTCCACGTGCGCGCCCAGGTTGACCGAGCCCAGGTTGCAGACGGCGGTCTCCTCGTCGCTGGTCACCTCGAGGATCTCGGTGCACAGGTTCGACAGGTGCACCACGTTGCCCGGCTCGGCGGTCTGGTTGCAGGTGCGGTTGGCCGTGTCCTTGAACGTCATCCAGCCGTTGCCGGTCTGCGCGAGGGTCCGGATCATCTTGCCGTAGAGCTCGCGGGCGTTGACGGTCCGCACGGCGCGGCCCGCCTGCTCGGCGGCGCGGTAGGCCTCGTCGAACGCCGGGCCCCACAGGTCGACCAGCTCGGGCAGCTCGTCGGGGTCGAACAGCGACCAGTCCGCGTCGGCCTCGACCCGGCGCATGAACTCGTCGGGGATCCAGTTGGCCAGGTTGAGGTTGTGCGTGCGCCTGGCGTCCTCGCCGGTGTTGTCGCGCAGCTCAAGGAACTCCTCGACGTCCGGGTGCCAGGTCTCGAGGTAGACGCAGGCCGCGCCCTTGCGCCTGCCGCCCTGGTTGACCGCCGACACCGACGCGTCCAGGGTGCGCAGCCACGGCACGATGCCGTTGGAGTGGCCGTTGGTGCCGCGGATCAGCGCGCCGCGCGAGCGGACCCGCGACCACTGCACGCCGATGCCACCGGCGAACTTCGAGAGCCTGGCGATCTGGGCGTACCGGTCGTAGATCGACTCCAGTTCGTCGCGCGGGGAGTCGAGCAGGTAGCACGAGGACATCTGGGTGTGCTGGGTGCCGGAGTTGAACAGCGTCGGCGAGCTGGGCAGGTAGGCCAGCGACGACATCAGCCGGTAGAACCCGATGGCCTCGGCGGCGGTGGTCGACAGGCCGCAGGCCACGCGCAGCAGCCAGTACTGGGGCATCTCGACCACCGTGCGCTGGGCGGGGTGGCGCAGCAGGTAGCGGTCGTAGACGGTGCGCAGGCCGAAGTACTCGAACCGGCGGTCCGCGGCGGGGTCGATCGCGCCGTCGAGCTCGGCGGCGTTGGCGGCGACGAAGGCGGCGGTGCTGTCACCGATGAGGCCCTGGTCGTGGCCGAGGGCGACGCTCTCGCTGAACGAGCCGATGCCCTGCCTGCGCACCTCCTTGCCGATGAACGCGGCGAGCAGACCGGCGGCGAGCTTGGAGTACTCCGGCTCCTCGGCCACCAGCGCGGCGGCGGTCTGGATGGAGAGCTTGTCCAGCTCCTCGGTGGTCGCGCCGTCGTAGAGACCGCTGATGGTCTTGGTGGCCACCCGCAACGGGTCCACATCCGACAGCCCGATCGCCTGGGCGCGGACGGCCCCGACGATCTCGTTGACGTCGACCGGTTCCAACGTCCCATCGCGCTTGCGCACGCGCATGGTGGTCGTGGCCGTCACAGGTCTCTCCTCGCGAACGGGGCGGCTCCGTGGGCAGCGGGGAGTGAACGGGCGCGCGCGACCGCCACGTCCTCCCGCCCTCCCTCGGGGCCGCGGACACCCGCACGCGGACGCGCACGGGGTGCTGGCAGGTCTTCGGACTCGTGGGCGCGCTTGTCAGCACCTACCGGTCGTCGCTTCCCAGGCCCCGCGGGCCCAGTGCTTCGTGACGGCTTTCGTTCCCACTCACCGCTGCGGGGCAGTCCCGGAATCGCACCGGGTTCCCTCTTGCGACGACCGATCTGGATGATCGGCCGAACCAGCTACGGGCACCATACATGGGCCCCGACCCGGGCCGCGCACCCCACATCTAGTGGGCGTGTCGCTCGTCCGGAGCAGTGTTCACGACCACGGCCGAGCACCCCGCGCAGCCGTCACGGCACCGGTTCCGGCTCGTGGGACGGCGGTGGCAGGTGCGGGGCGACCGGTGGTATCGGGTTGGTCGCGGGAGCGGGCGGTGGGGTTGGTGGCGGGGTCGGGTTGAGCGGGCGCAGGGTGCCGTAGTCGACGGTGGTGGTGCCGTCGGGGTGGATGGTGAGGGTGCCGGGGCCGATCTTGCCCTGGTAGACGTTGCCCGCGGCGTCGACGGCGAAGATGAAGGGCGCGCCCTCGCCGGTGAAGTGCACGCCGCCGCCGCGGGTGGGGTTGGCGCGGAAGTTCCAGGTGTTGCCGCTCATCTCGGTGAGGCGGGCGAACAGGACGCGGGTCGCGGCGGCGCGGTCGGCGGGCGGGGTGTCCAGGATGACCTGGCGGGCGGCCTCGAAGCGGGCGTTGTTGCCCTCGCCGGGGATGGGCACGGTGTGCGGGTCGACGGGGGCGCGGACGGGGTCGACCGGGGCACGTTCGGCGAACAGCTTCTTGGCGCCACCGGCGATGAGCAGGGCCAGGTTGACCACGCCCTGGGTGCCGCGTTCCCAGCGCTCGAACTCGCTCATGCCGGTGGGCGCGAACGCGCGTTGACCGACGCAGGCCTCGACGATGTACGGGATGCCAGTGAGGTCCGCGATTCCCAGTCCCACCAGGCCAAGCCCCTCCAGGAACCCCGGCCCCTCGCCACCGTGGTCCGCCTTGTACTCCTGCCAACGCCCGTAGATCCCCAGCCCAACACCGACCACGAGGAGTCCGGCTAGGACAGTCCAGCCGACCGGTCCCGCCAGCAGCAGACCGACCCCGATGATGATCGTGGGGATCGACAGGATCAGCCCGGAAAGGATGCCGCCCAGGACATCGCCGCACTTCTCGCGCAGCCAGTTGCGCATCCGGCCGACGATCTCGGCGAGCCAGCGCTGGACCGGTTGCTCGTCGCGGGCCTGCGCGGACAACCGGTCGGCCTCGCTCGCGAACCTGGTCGCCCCTGAGGCACCACGGGATCGCGCGTCGGAAACCCACCCCTGCTGCGCAGCGACGCTCCGGTCGACTGTCCCAGTGAGACCATCGACGCTCGAACGGTGCTGCGCCGCAAGGGCATCGGCCGCCACGGCTGGGACGCGATCAAGTTCAGCACCCACTGCGTCGCGGGTCTGCCCGGCTTGCCCGGCGAACACGGCAGCACCCTGCCGCAACGCCGTCCCAGCCGCCTCCTCGACCCGGCCAAACGCCCCGGCCGCCTGCTCCCCCACTCCCCCAACGGCTTGCTGGTGCCCGGAGGCCAATTGCCCCGCGCCCTCGTCCAGCCCGCCCGCCGCGTCCTCGATACCACCCACCACTTGGTCGCCTGCCGCCCGGACCGCGCCGAGCGGGTCGCCCACCGGCTTCGACCGGGCCGCCACCATCGCCGCCAGCGAACGCGCGTGGTCGACCAACCCGGCGCCGAGCTGGACAGCCGTGTCACGCAACCGGGTCCGGCTCTCCGCCGCCCACGCCGTGAGGTCACCTTCAGCAGTCTGGCGACCTGCCCGTAGGGCGGTGACGAACCGCTGATGGCCGAGCGTCGCCGACTCGACAGTGCGGGTGCCGGTCGCCCGCATCGCACCGGTCGCCGTCGCCGTTCCCTCAGCCAACGCCCGGTCAGTCTGGTCCGCCGCGGCGGTCACCTGTTCGGCGGCACTGGCCTTCGCGGGGTCGTACAGGCTCGACTGGGCAGCCGTGACGCCAGCCCGGACCTGCCCGGCCGCCTCCCCGCTCGAACGCGCCAGTTCGGTACTCGCCTTACCGGCCACCGCTTGCCCGATGCGATCTTGTCCAGCCGCGATGTCCGGATCCCCTGCGACAGCGGCAGGGCGCGCGGCATCGGCGGTCGGTGTCTCCCGCGAAGCACGGTCGGCTTCACGTTGCCCGGCCGCGCGGGACTCCTCGCCCATCGCGTCGATCCGCGCCATTGAGTCCACACGCGACCCTTGAGCCTGAGCGCGGAGAGCGGCACGTGTCCCCGTCGACGTGGCCTGGATCGCGGCAGCTTGACCGGCGGCCTGCGTGCTCACGTTGGCGCGCAACGCACTCAGCGCACCCTGAGCGGTCGCCTCCTGCGCTGCGGCCGTAGCGGCCAACCGGTCCTGATGAGCGCGGACCGACTGGTCCACCTGCTCCCCCGCGCGCTCGGCCGCCTCGTGCACGACGACCCGTTGCCGCTCGGCCTCACCGACGATCTCCCCGGGCAGGCCCACGTCCGGGATCGCGACCGGCACGTCCAACGGCGGCTCGACCCGATGCGGTTGCGGTGACCCGAGCAAGGACGACACCGCGCTGTTGCCCGCCGACCGCTGCAACGCGAGCAAGCCGGGTCCCCGCTGGCCTGCCCCGGGTAACGGGGTCGGACCAGCGGTGGACACCGCGCTTCGTCGTCGCACTGCCCCTCCCGGACTCCGCTCCACGACACCACGTCGCGGGCCGGGAACCCAGGGCCCGGGGTCCGCCCCTTCGGGCAGACCTCACCGGCCACATGGGACGCGGGGGCTCAGAGCTTCATGCCGTGCTCGATCGCCTCGATGATCCGCGGCCGCAGCTGGGCGACGCTGATGATGGCGTCGACCGAGCCGACCTCGACCGCGCGCTGGATGCTGTGCACCCGGTCGAACTCGGCGGCGACCTCGCTGAGCTTCTCCGCGCGCACCGACGCCCGGACCTCGGCCAGGCTGATGTTGAGCGCGGCCCGCTCGGCGCCCTCGGCCGCCGCGACCCTGGCCTGCAGGTCGGTCACCCTCGGGTCGGTCGCGGTGCGGTTGTTGACATCACCGGAGAACACCACCGCCGCGGCGGGGGCGCCACCGAGGACGGAGGCGAACGAGCCCTCCAGCGCCAGCACGGTCATGTTCGGGTTGAGCGCCTTGGAGAACACGACGAACGCGCCGCCGTGGTAGCGGGAGATCACGCAGAACACGATCGGGCCCTGGAAGTTGACGATGGCCCTGCCGATCTCCGCCCCGTACTCCAACTGCAGCTTGCGCATCGACTCCGGGGAACCGTCGAACCCGGACAGGTTCGCCAGCACCACCAGCGGCCGGTTGCCGGACGCGGAGTTGATGGCCCGCGCGGTCTTCTTCGACGACCTCGGGAACAGCGTGCCCGCGGTGTAGGTGTCGGGGCCGTCGGTGGGCGGGAACCCGCGCCGCGGCACCGAACGGGACTCGATGCCGACCAGGCAGACCGGCCAGCCGCCGATGTGCACGTCCTGCACCACCGAGGTGTCCGCGTCGGCCATGCCCGCCCAGCGCTCCAGCACCCGGTGGTCCTGGTCGGACAGCGCGCGCATGACGGTGCGGATGTCGAAGGGCTTCTTGCGGTCGGGGTTGTGCTCGGCGGAGAAGACCTGGCCGACGGTGGCGAAGTCGCTGCCGACGACCGCGTGCGGGAAGTCCGACACGTCGCGGGTCACCGGGTCGCTGGTCTCCGCGCGGCGCGGCGCGACCTCACCCGGCACGACGTAGGTGTGGTCGTAGTGCGCCATCAGCACGTCGCGGGCGCCGGAGAGGT
Source organism: Actinokineospora globicatena (assembly GCF_024171945.1). Lineage (GTDB taxonomy): Bacteria > Actinomycetota > Actinomycetes > Mycobacteriales > Pseudonocardiaceae > Actinokineospora > Actinokineospora globicatena. The sequence continues at coordinate 291,159 of NZ_JAMTCR010000006.1, read as the reverse complement.
TCGGCGCCCAGTACTGCGCCTGGCCGTTGGGGCCCATCACCCGGTCGTAGCCGCCGATGCCGAAGTTGTCCTCGGCGGACACACCGCCGGAGAAGTCCAGCGACTGCTTGCCGGTGAGCACCATCGCCGAGTCCGGGGTCATCACCAGGATGCCCTTGGTGTGCATCAGCATGGTGGCCTCGGCGTTCCAGTACGGCTGGGCGCCGACGGTGATGCCCGCGACCACGATGTTGATCTCGCCGCCGTCCTGGGTGAAGGTGACGATCCGCTTGAGCGCGGCGGCCACCCAGTCCATGTTCTCGGTGCCCGAGGCCATCGAGATCCGGGCACCGGCCGAGAGCGCGAACCACTCCAGCGGGACCCGCAGCCGCTCGGCGAGGTCGAGCGCCGCGATCACCCGGGTGCACTCCGGCTCCGAGAGCGCGCCGAGCGCCTTGGTCGGGTCGCCGAGCAGCACGACGCGGGTGATGCCCTCGGGGTGGCGCTCGGTCGGCGTGCTCACCACACCGGCGACGATCGCCGCGCTGTTGCGGCCCCTGGGCCGGTCGACCGGCACGAGGTCGCCGCGCTCGTCGAGGTCGTGCTCGACGAACTCGCCGCGCGGGCCTGCCAGCAGGCCGGTCAGCTCGTACGGGTAGACGTTGCCGCGCCGCGCCGCGCGCAGCACCTTCTGGTCGTAGTCGTCGAGCGGCCGCACCGGCTCGGTCGTGGGCTCCCCGACCTCGAACCGCGCCTCCTGCCCCGGCGACAGGGTGATCCGCACCGCGACCTCGTGCAGCTCACCGGCCGAGTTGCGCCTGCGGGCCAGGAACAGCACCTCTTCGAGCCCGGCGCCCACCGTGGTCGGCAGGATCCGCTGGACCAGGGTGTTGACCTCCTCGGCGACCAGGTCGGTCGGCGGCCACACGTACATGACGATCCGGTTGGTGTCGAACCGCTGGTTCTGCGGTCGGCGCGCCTGGATGCCGCGGATGGCGTCGAGGCAGGCGATGAAGGTGTCCTCCACCGCGGGCAGCGCCACCAGCCTGCCGTCGGTCTCGCGCAGCGCGGTCAGGTCGCGGACCTGGGCCATGGCCACCAGGCGCTCGTCGGCCGGGTTGCCGTGCGCGACGGCGTTGAACAGGTAGATCTCCTCGTCGACCGAGGGCGACCTGGTCAGCTGGAACTCGCTGAAGCGGCGCAGCTGCAGCCGCTGCGCGATCTGCGGGTGCAGGCCGCGGATGAGCCGGTCCTCGGTGAGCACCGTCCCGCTGGGGCCGTCCGGGCGGAAGGTGAAGTGGTGGTGCATCACCGCGCCGCTGGTGCCCGCGACGGTCGTGGTGACCCGGCGGACCCCGGCGGGCAGCGACCGCTCGGCCACCAGTTCGCCGAGCCGGACCGCCATCGCGTCCGCGTCCGGCTGGTCCTCCCAGGTGACGTAGAGGTCGGCGACCAGGCCGCGCTCGGCGACGTCGGCGGCGAGCACCCCGACCGCGGCGATCGCGGCGGGCAGCGCGTCGATGTCGACGGCGGTGGTGACGACCCTGGTGACGCCCACGGCGTCGGTGTGGTCGGCGGTGACGAAGCGGCAGTCGGAGCACTCCCGGGTGGTCACGTCCGAGAGCCCGCCGTTGCCGTAGTAGCGGCGGGTCAGCACCTCCAGCAGCGGCGCGTGGTCGTTGCCGGGGTGCCCGATGCGCTGGCCGATGAGCCGGACCAGCGGTTCGGCGCTGACCACCATGGCCTGGATCCGCTCGGCGCGGTCGGCGGCGTCGGGGAACTCGTCGAGGTGGCGCAGCTGGGCGCGCACCGCGGCGTAGACCCTGGCCCGGTTGCGGCGCAGCAGCGGCTGGGCGAACCAGCGGAACACCACGCCGCGGGCCAGGTCCGACACCGACGGGAAGCGCACCTGGGTGGCCTCCACCAGGCGCTCGAGGGTGAGGCCGAGCGGTTCGCGCAGCGACTCGACCGGGGCGGACCCGGCCAGCCAGCGGCGCAGCAGCTCGGAGACGACGGCGACGTCGGTGGCCATCCGCTGCTGGGCGAGGAAGATCCGGAAGACCGCCGCCTCCAGCTGGGGGGTGCGGTCGAGGTCGGTGACGCCGTGGTGGGCCAGGACCCGCTTGAGCTTGGCCTGGAAGCCGTCGGGCAGGCCCGCGCGCTCCACGTCGAGGCTCTGCAGGTAGCTGTGGAAGTACTCGCGGGGGCTGTGCACGGGGCTGCCCGGCTCGACCTCCAGCTCGTCGCCCGGCCGGTTGCGGCTGAGCTCGGAGAGGTCTGCGAACACGGTCAGCAGGTCGAGCTCACCGGCGGAGGGCCGGTTGCCGAGCTCGGCGCGGGCGGCGAGGTAGTCGCCGAGGACCCGGCCGCGCTCGTCGGGGTCGACGTCGAAGCCGAGCAGCAGGGCGCGCAGGTCCCGCAGGCCGCGCTCCACCCGCTCGGCGGCGGAGAGGTCGGCGGGGCCGGTGGGCAGGTCGAGCTCAACGGCGTCGTCGGCGCTCGTGTCGGCGGCTGCGGCGTCGGTGTCCTCGTCGACCAGGGGTTCCAGGCGCATGAGCGGCGCGCCGGTCTCCACCTGGCTGCCGACCGAGACCGGGCACTCGCGGACCCTGGCGCGGAACGGCGCGCGCAGCACCGTCTCCATCTTCATGCTCTCGAGCACCACGATCGGCGCGCCCGCCTCGACCTCGTCGCCGACCGCGAGCGGCGTGGCCACGACCAGCGCGGGCGCCGGGGAGCGGACGACGCCGCCCTCGTCGCGGCTGATGCGGTGCGTGACGCCGTCCACCTCGACCAGGTGGGTCGGGCCGTGGGTGGCGGAGACGAGCCGGAACCGGCGGCCGTTGACCACGACCTGGCCGCTGTGCGCGTCGAACCGGTCGACGTCGACCTCGGCGCGGTGCTCCTGGGTGCCCTGGGTGATGGTGACCTGGAACCGCTTCTGCCCGACGCGGGCGACACCGACCTGGTAGGCGGCGCCGCGCAGCTTGAGGCCGAGCGGGCGGCAGCTCTCGTGCCGGACCTGGGGGCGGCCGCCGTGCGCGGTGGAGAGCAGCTGCTGGCGGCTGACCTCCTCCTCGTCCTGGTAGGCCTCGATGGCGGCGGCGGCCAGGGCGATCGCGGAGTGCCGGTGGGTGACCAGGCGGCCCTCGGCGCGGACCCGGTCGATCCAGCCGGTGTCGCAGGTCGCGTCGACGACCTCGGGCTGGTCGAGCAGGTCGAGCACGAAGCTCTTGTTGGTGGCGCCGCCCTCGATGATCACGGTGGTCTCGGCCATCGCGCGGCGCAGCCTGGCCAGCGCCTCGGCGCGGTCGCGGCCGTGCGCGATGACCTTGGCGATCATCGAGTCGAAGTCGGCGGGGATGGTGTCGCCCTCGCTGACGCCGGTGTCGACCCGGATGCCGGGGCCTGCGGGCAGCACCAGCCGGGCGATGCGCCCCGGGGAGGGGGCGAAGTCGCGGTCGGGGTCCTCGGCGTTGAGCCGGGCCTCCACGGCGTGGCCGCTCTCGGCGGGCTGCGGGCCATCCAGCGTGCCGCCACCCGCCACGTGCAGCTGCAGCTTGACCAGGTCGGTGCCGGTGGTGATCTCGGTGATCGGGTGCTCGACCTGCAGCCGGGTGTTGACCTCGAGGAAGGCGAACAGCTTGTCGCCCGGGTGGTAGAGGAACTCGACGGTGCACGCGCCGCGGTAGCCCACGGCGACGGCGAGCCGCTCGGCGGAGGCCTTGAGCTCGGCGGTCTGCTCGGGGGCGAGCACTGGCGAGGCGGACTCCTCGATGATCTTCTGGTTGCGCCGCTGCACCGAGCAGTCGCGCACGCCCAGTGCCCACGCGGTGCCCTGGCCGTCGGCGATGACCTGCACCTCGACGTGCCGCGCGCCGGTGACCAGGCGCTCGAGGAACACGACGCCGGAGCCGAACGCGCGCAGCGCCTCCTGGCTGGTGCGCTCGTAGGCGTCGGTCAGGTCGTCGGCGGAGGCGACCATCCGGATACCGCGCCCACCGCCGCCCGCCGTGGCCTTGAGCATGAGCGGGTAGCCGATGCGGTCACCCGCGGCCAGCGCGTCCTCCAGGGTCGCGACCTCGCCGCGGCTCCACGGCGCGACCGGGACACCGACCTCCTCGGCGATCAGCTTCGCGCCGATCTTGTCGCCGAGCTTGCGCATCGCGTCGGCGCTGGGGCCGACGAAGGTCACGCCGACCCGCTCGCACAGCTCCGCGAACGCCGGGTCCTCGGCGACGAACCCCCAGCCGACCCAGGCGGCGTCGGCGCCGGTCTCGACCAGCGCGCGCTCGAGCACGGCGTGGTCGAGGTAGGGGCGGGCCGAGGCGGGGCCCAGGGAGTAGGTGACGTCGGCGGCGCGGACGAACGTCGCGTCGCGGTCGGCGTCGGTGTAGAGCGCGACCGTCTCGATCCGCGCCCCGGTCTGCGCCGAGAGGTCCCGGACGGCGTGGATGAGCCGCATCGCGGCCTCTCCGCGGTTGACGATGGCGACACGACTGAACACCGGCTGAGTCCTCCCCAGTTCCCGCGCGAAGCAGGCGACGTCCGGGTTCCGGAGCGTCGCCTGCACTCCGCACTACCCTGCTGCGTTACCGGCGGGTCCACCACTGCCCCAGCCACGCGTGCCGGCCCTGTCATTTTGTAGGGTCTCCACAAAACGCGAGCGGGACTGGCCCAACCGGCCCGCTCCGGGCACCACCTCTGCTACAAAGCGCGACCGACCCCACGGCCCGCGTGACGACGGCGCCGCGACGGCGCGGACAACGCGGTGACCACCTGGTTGACGGCGGAGATCCACCCGGTGACATCGTCGGCTCACGCGGGTGCCGGGCCTCGGGGTTCGGGTGGGCGCGCCTGGGGGCGCGGGGGTGGCCGGTAGGGGTTCTTGTGGCCCGTCCCGCAGCGCGCGGGGTAATCCACAGTGGAGTGTCCGGTGGCCGGGCGGGCGCGGGATGGCGTGGCAGATCACGCGAACACGGGATGATCCAGGGTGCCCGGTGCCGCGACGCTCGAAGGCGTCCATGGGGAACTTCGGCGCGGGAGACGGCAATGACTCACCGGCGGGAACTCGACATCGCTGTGATCGGGGCGGGGATCCTGGGGTTGGCCACGGCGGAGGCCCTGGTCCGCCGGGGTGCCGACGTGGCCGTGTTCGACGGCCGACCGCCGGGTGCGGGCCTGTCCGGCGGGCTGACCAGGACCTTCCGCCACCGCCACGACAGCGAGGCGCTGGTGGCGATGGCCGTGGAGGGCAGGCGCGGCTTCGCGCGCTGGGAGGAGCGGCTCGGGCGCGAGCTGATCGGCCCGGAGGGCGCGGTCTACCACGGCATGGACGACTCGTGGGTCACCGGCATGGTGGCGCAGCGGGTCGAGCACTCGTTCGTCCCCGGCGGTGACGGTGCCGAGGTGTTCCCCGCGCTGGCCCCGGTGGACCGGCCGCTGCTGGTGGACCCGGGCGCGGGCGCGATCAGGGCGAAGCGGACCATCGACGCCCTGGTCAGCTGGGTCGGGGACCGGATCATCCCGTTCGACGTGCACAGCGTGACGGTGCCCTCGGACGGTGCGGGCGCGGAGGTGCAGACCACCGAGGCCATCTACCGGGCCCGGCACGTGGTGATCTGCGCGGGCACGGCGGTGCCGTGGCTGGCCTCCAGCGCCGGTCTGGACATCCCGCTGGTCAGCGCGCTGCACGCCCGGCCGCACTTCCGGGTCCGGCCGCACCTGCTCGGCACGCCGCTGCCGTGCTGGGTGGACGTCTCCGAGGAGTTCGGCGCCAAGGTCTACGGCTCCCCCATCGGCGAGACCGGGACCTACGTGGTCGGGCTGATCGGCGCCGACGTGGACGTCCCCTTCGGACCGGGTGGCGCGCTGCCCGCCGGGACCGGGATGGAGGACCACGTGCGGCGGGTGAGCGCGTACGTCGCCAAGGCCATGCCCGGCCTGGACCCGGAACCGGTCGGCGCCCGGGTGTGCGTGATGACCAAGCTGCCCAAGGGGAGCGACGCGCTGCGGGCGTGGCACCGGCCGGGGGTGAGCGCGATCGCGGGCCACAACCTGTTCAAGATGGCGCCCGCGCTCGGGGACCTGCTGGCGGAGACCGCGCTCAAGGACCAGCTGCCGGAGACCCTGGAGCGGGCGGGCGCCGACGCACTCGAGGCGGCGTAGATGACCATCGCGGTCACCGGGGCGACGGGGACGGTCGGAGTGCGGCTGGTGGCGCGGCTGACCGGTCGTGGGCACCGGGTGCGCGCCCTGGTCCGGCCGGGTGGCAGGCGCCCGGCCGGGGACCTGGTCGAGGCGGTCCCGGCTGACCTGGAGCGCCCGGAGACCTTGCGTGAGGCGCTTACGGGGATCACCGACCTGTTCCTGCTGACACCGTTGCACCCGGACCAGGGGTCGTTGCACCGGGGTTTGGTGGACGTGGCAAAGCGGGCTGGGGTCGAGCACGTGGTGCGCCTCTCGGCGTTCGGTGCGGATCCTGCTTCCCCGGTGCTGATCCACCGCCAGCACGGCGAGGGCGACCAGGCCGTCATCGAGTCCGGACTGCGGTACACCTTGTTGCGCCCCAACGCCTTCATGCAGAACGCGGTGCAGTGGGCGCACACCATCAAGGCACGGGACACCATCGTCCTCCCGGTCGGCCCGGCCAAGGTCAGCATGATCGACGCGGGCGACATCGCGGAAGTAGCGGCGGTAGCCTTGACCGAGAACGGCACCGACTACCGCTCCCTCGACCTGACCGGCCCACGGGCGATCAGCTACGCCACCGCCGCCGCCATCGTGTCCACAGTGGTCGGCCGCCACATCACCCACGTCGACATCGCCCCGGACGAAGCAGGCCGAGTCATGGCGGCCAACGGCGTACCGGAATGGGCCATCGCCGCCCGGTTGGGCCTCTACGAGACTTTGCGCGCGGGCGAGGCAGAACACGTGACCACCACCGTCGCCGACTGGACCGGCCGACAACCCCGCGACTTCGCCGAGGTCGCCCCGGACCTCGCCGCCGCGCTTAGGGACGGATGAGCGGGATGCGGGTCTTCGCGATCGGTGCGACGGGCGTGTTGGGGCAGCGGCTGGTGCCGTTGTTGGTGGGGCGTGGGCACGACGTGGTAGTGATGGCGCCGGGTGATCGGTTGGAGCGGTTGCCTTATGGCGCAGGCAATGCACGCGCAGATGACACAGCACGGACGACCACGCCGGCGAACCGGGCCGACCGGCGATCACGCGACCTCACCGAGCCAGTATCGGATCCCGCCCGCCGTGGCGCTGAGCAGATGAGCCGAATGCGGATCCCCACACTCGGTGCCGCCAAGGTGACCACAACGGTCGCCGACTGGACCGGCCGACAACCCCGCGACTTCGCCGAGGTGGCACCAGACCTCGCCGCAGCACTACGAGACGGGTGAGAGAGATGCGGGCCTTGGCGAATCGGGTGGCGGGCGGGCAGTCGGACGGTTTTGTCGATGTGGCGGAGGATCTCGTCGTTGCGCTGTGGGATGGGTGAGTGGGATGCGGGTCTTCGCGATCGGTGCGACGGGTGTGTTGGGGCAGCGGCTGGTGCCGTTGCTGGTGGGGCGTGGACACGACGTGGTGGCGATGGCGCCCGGTGATCGGTTGGAGCGGTTGCCGGGTGGGGTTCGGGCGGTTGATGCCGATCTGCTTGACCCGGGGGTCACCGACGTGTTGACCGGGGAACTGGCCGGGGTGGACGTGGTCGTCAACGCGGCGACCGCGATTCCTCGGGACTTCGGTGCGCCTGGGGCGTGGGAGCGCAACACCCAACTGCGCCGCGATGGCACGGTGCGGGTCCTCAATGCCGTGCTGGCGGCGGGGGTCCCAGCCGTGGTGCAGATGAGCGTCACCATGGCCTACGCCGACGGGGGTGATGCCTGGTTGACCGAGCAGGCCCCGTTCGACCCCGATCCGGCGCGGGGTTCCATCGTGGAACCGGTTGCCGCGATGGAGAAGGCCGTGGTGGAGATCGGCGGGGACCGGGTCGCGTGGTCGATTCTGCGAGGCGCGCGGTTCGTCGGCGCGGGTACGGCGCAGGACGCGATCCGCGCGCGGCTGAAGGAAGGCACGCTGCACGCCCACCCAGACGACCGGTACACCTCGCTCGTGCACGTCGCGGACTTCGCGACCGCCGTGGTTGCGGCCGTCGAACGGCGCGTGAGTGGCGTCGTGCTCAACATCGCCGATGAGCCACTGCTGGTCGCCGACTACCTGGGGCGCCTGGCCGAACACGACGGCGCCCCCGCGCCAGGGACCTCGACCGAGGCGGTGCGTGAGGTGTCGCACCGGGTGTCGAGTGCCGCGGCGCGGGAACTCCTGGACTGGCAGCCCAAAACCGGGGTGCTGCCGGACAGCGAAAGTCCTCTTTAGACAGAAAGACCCAGTGGTATCACGCGAACGCGTGATGATCGCCCGGGACGGCCGGGCGATGCTGGAACGGCCAGTGCCGCACAGTGCCGCCTGTCGATAGGGAGAACCAATGCCCAACAACGCGATCGGACCGAACTTCCTGACCCTGCAGGTCCGCGACCTCGACCGCGCCCGCGACTTCTACACCAACGTCGTGGGGTTCACCACCACCGAGACCGCCGCACCCAACGCCGTGGTGCTCGACACCGCGCCCATCAAGCTGGCGCTGCGCAAGGCGGTCATCGACCTGGACTCGGTGCCCGAGCTGGGCTGGGGCGTGGTGATCTGGGTGAAGGCGGAGGACCCGGACAAGCTCGCCGAGGTCGTCTCGGCGGCGGGGGTCACCATCACCAAGCCGCCGTGCGACGGCTTCTGCGGCCGCGAGTTCCAGTTCAAGGACCCCGACGGCTACGAGCTGACCGTCTACGAGGGCTGAGCAGGCCGGGACTGGGCGCCGCGCACACCGCGGCGCCCAGTTCCCTTCCCCCAGCAGTTCCCTTTCCCACATCTGTTCCGCCCCGAGCGCGCCCGCACACCGAACACCCCAGCGCATTCCCGACGGGAGCCCATGATGACTGACGCACTCGGCATCACCACGGCGGCCGCCCTGCCGCTGCCCGCCCGCCTGCGGCTGCTCGCCGACGGCGACCTGGGGGTGGGCAACTTCCTCGACAAGGCCAGGGCGCTGAGCCCGGACCCGGCCGCGCCGTTCCTGTTCGCCCAGCGGGTCACCGGTGCGGGCCGGTCGGTGGAACCGCTGAGCCTCAACCGGATCACCGAGATCCGCGACGCCTACGCCGCCTGGTACCACGCCAACGGCGTGCGCAAGGGCAACCCGGTCGCGGTGTACCTGGGCGAGGGTGTCGACCCGTTCCTGCACTTCCTCGCGCTCAGCTCGCTCGGCGCCATCGCCGCGTTGGTCAACGGCCGGATGGACCCGGCGATCGCCGCCGCCTACACCGGTCGGATCGGCGCCGTCGGGGTGGTCGCCGACCGCGAGCGGCTCGACGCCCTCACCGCCTCCGGCGCGCTGCCGGACACAGCGCGGTTCCTCGCCGTGTCCGACGACCTGCCCACCGACGCCCCCGACCGCGGCGCGCTGCCGTCGCTGTTCCCCTACCCGCCCGGCGACGACGACCCGGTGATGCTGTGCCACACCTCGGGGACGACCGGGCCGCCCAAGTCCGCGGTGTTCGCGCACCGCCAGTTCTTCCTCGGCAAGCGGCACCGGCTGTGGAGCTTCCCCGCCGCGCGCCGCAACCGGGCGCTCTCGGCGCTGCCGCAGTCGCACTCGGCCGGGATCAGCTACCTGATGACCGCGACGCTGCTGGGCCTGCCGATCGTGGTCATGGCCGACACCTCCGGCGAGGCCGTGCGCGAGATGATGCTGCGGGTCCGGCCCACCCTCGTGGTCGCCTTCCCGCAGACCTGGGCCGAGCTGGCCCAGCTGGACCTCAAGGGCGCCGCCGACCAGGTGCACACCTGGATCAACACCGGCGACTCCGCGCACGAGGCGCACATCAAGGCGCTGGTGCGCCACGGGTACCGGCCGGGCAAGCGCGGCCGCTCCGGCAAGGCGGGCTCGGAGTTCGTCGACGGGCTCGGCTCCTCGGAGATGGGCATGGCGCTGTTCCGCAAGGTGAGCGACCCGTCCAGCACCGACTACGGCCGCTGCGTCGGGGTGCCGGTCAAGGTGGTCACCGAGGCCGCGGTGCTCGACGACGACGGCCGCAAGCTCGGACCGGGCGCGGTGGGCAGGCTCGGGGTGCGGACCCCGACCCGGACCCCCGGGTACTGGAACGCCTCGGAGCTGACCGCGCAGTCGTCGCTGTCGGGGTTCTGGCTCACCGGGGACGTGGTCTACCGCGACGAGCGTGGCCGGTTCTTCCACGTCGACCGGGTGCCGGACGTGATCCACACCCGCACCGGCCCGGTGTACAGCCTGCCGCTGGAGGAGGCGATCCTCGTCGGCTGCGCCGAGGTGGCCGACTGCGCCGTGGTCGCCGTCGACGCTCCCGAGGGCGGTTCGGCGCCGTTCGCGACCGTCAAGCTGGGCCCCGGCCACGAGCCGCCCGCGGACGTGCTGGCCACGCTCAACGCGGCGCTGGCCGCCCAGGGGCTGCCCCAGCTGCGCGGCGCCGTGGTGGCCGCCGACGACGCGGACTTCCCCACCGGCGCGACCGGCAAGGTGCTCAAGCGCAGGCTCCGCGAGCGGTTCGCGACCGCGCTGACCGACCAGCGGGCCACCGAGGACCGAGCGGGCGCGCACCGGGCAGCGGTGTCCGAGCGGCCGTGAGACCCCCACGCGGAGGTACGAGATGACCGACACCCACCCGGCCGACGTCCCGCCGTCGGTGCGCATGTACGAGATGCTCTACAGCTCGCTGGTCAGCCAGGTGCTCATCGCGGTCGCCGAGATCGGGGTGGCCGACGCCATCGGTGCCGCCCCCGCGCACGTCGACGACCTCGCCGCCCGGCTGGACTGCCACGCCGAGTCGCTGTACCGGGCGCTGCGGGCGCTGGCCAGCGTCGGGGTGTTCAGCGAGGTCGAGCCGCGCACGTTCGCGCTGACCCCGCTGGCCAGGACCCTGCGCGGCGACGGGCCGGACTCGATGCGCGACCTGGCCCGCTACCTGGGCAGGCCGGAGCGGCAGCTCTCGTTCGGGGCGATGGCGCACACGCTGCGCACCGGGCGGCCCGCGTTCGACCACGTCAACGGGACCGACCTGTGGTCGCTGCTCGGCGACCGCAGCGACCTGGGCACGCTGTTCGACCGGGCCATGGGGAACATGGCCCGGATGGTGAACTCGTCGACGCTGGCCGCCCACGACCTGTCCGGCGCGCGGCGGCTGGTCGACGTCGGCGGCGGCCACGGGCACCTGGTCGCCACCCTGCTCACCCGCTACCCGGACCTGACCGCGGTGGTGTTCGACCTGCCCAGGGTCATCCCCGAGGCGGTGGCGGTGCTCGGCGCCGCGGGCGTGCTCGACCGCGCCGAGTGCGTCTCGGGCGACTTCTTCAAGTCGGTCCCCGAGGGCGGCGACACCTACCTGCTGTCCTGGACCATCCACGACTGGGACGACGACGACTCGATCCGCATCCTGCGCAACGTCCGCACCGCCATGGGCGACACCGGCCGCGAACTCATCCTCATCGACGACGTGCTACCGGAGGGCGACGCGCCGCACTTCGGCAAGTTCGAGGACATCGTGATCCTCACGCTGCTCACCGGCCGCTCCCGCACCGAGGCCGAATTCGCCAAACTACTGGCGGCGGCGGGTTTCCGGCACATCGAGACCCGCCCCACCTCAGCCCCGACCAGCCTGCTCATCGCCCACCCCGAGTAGCCAAACCCGGGTATCCCAACAACGTTGGCCCCCAACCGCCCGCCGACGACGCTGCCCGCAGACCAGAAGTTCTACCAGGGCTTGCCATCTGGGCCTCCGAGGTCGACGGCAGGCCCCACCCGCGCATGGTCCACCGAACCACGCGCTGATAGACGGCACTGACCCGGCCCGCATCCAGGTCGCGAGCGACACCGCCCTCGGGGGCGGGCCGGGTCAGTGCCGTCTCAGCGGCGTCTACCTCACCGGTCCGCGACCACCTGCCTGTCGGGCGCGGCGCCGAGCCGGTACCCGATGCCGCGGACGTTGACGATCCAGTTCCTCGAGCCCAGCTTCACGCGCAGGTTGCTGACGTGCGTGTCCAGGGTCCGGCTGGGGACCCGGGTGTCGCAGTGCCAGACGCCCAGCATCAGCTCCTTGCGCGAGTGGACCTGGGCCGGGCGCGACGCGAGCGCGTGGAGCAGGTCGAACTCCTTGGCCGTGGTCGCCACCCGCCTGTCGTACAGCCAGATCTCGCGGGCGGTCAGGTGGATGTGCAGGGCTCCCAGGTCGAGGACGTCGCCCGTGGAGCCGGGTGGCGCCCACGGCAGGCACCGGCGGAGCACGGCGTCGATCCGGGCCAGCACCTCCCGGGGCCCGCAGGTGCGCGGCACGCAGTCGTCCGCGCCCGCCCGCAGGGCGGTGATCCTGTCCCGCTCGTCGTCGACGCCGAGCAGGACGATGACCGGGACGCCGCTCACCGCGCGGATGGCGCGGCAGACCTCGAGTTCCCCGGTGGCCGCGGAGTCCGCGCCGAGCAGCACCACGTCGGCGTCGGACGACCGCTCCGCCGCCTGCGGCCCCCTGTCCGCGAACTCCACCGCGCAGCCGCAACCCCGCAGGAACTCGACCACCCCAGCCGCGGGGCCGTCGTCATCGATGACCAATACTCGCTTCACAGTCAATCCCCCATGGTGACTCTGTGCGTTGGTGCCTCGGCGGAGCTAGTGGCTCGCCGGGAAGACGAAGTCCCGGAACACCGGGGCCTCCGGGGCGGGCTCGCGCATCCGCAGGGCGTAGCTGATCAACGCGTGGTGCAGCATGTACAGGCGCGGCTCCGCACGCGCCCCCGGCGAGAGCCGCGAGACCACCCAGTCGACCGGCGCGGCGCCGCCGTAGGCCCGCCGAGGTTGGAAGAGCAGGTCGTCGCACCCGATCTCGGCGAGGGCGTTGAAGGCGTAGGCGAACGGGTAGGGCCGGTTGACCCGGTCGTCGTCGGTGCGGTCGAGGTCGGGGAAGCTGTCGACGTACCGGTCCAGGAACTCCTCGGTCACCAGGTCGGGCCGCCCGGTGAACACGGCGGTCTGGATGAGGTAGGCGTAGGAGATCCCGTTGAGGAAGTAGTTCTCGCCCGGCGGGGTGGTCCGCCACTGGCCGACCAGGTCCTCGGCGAACCGGTCGAGGTCGGGCACCTGCTCGTCGAGCACGCCGAGGTTGTGCAACGCCACCACGTAGTACAGGCCCATGTGCGTGCGCTCGACCGGGCGCAGCGCCCCCATCAAGGCCCTGGCCTGAGCAAGGCGGTCTTCGCCGAGCCGGAGGTAGTCGCCCGACCGCCTGCTCATCGAGACGGCGTTGAGCATGGTCAGCAGCGGGTACACCTCGACGAACGCGGGCGACATCGGTTGCGGGAAGACCGGTGCGGTCACCCCCGGCCCGGTGTGGCCGAGGTAGCGCAGCGTCTCGGCGATCCGGTCCCGGCCGCCCTCGGTGAGCAGGTCCTCCCGCCCCAGCAGCATCGCCGCCGCCAGCAGGACCGACCCGCCGCGGCCGCGGAAGAAGGGAGAGGGGACACCGTCGAGCAGGTCCAGCGCCCCGAGCAGGCGGCCGGGCTCGACGGTGGCGCCGAGCTGCCCGAGCGCCAAGAGCACCGCCGAGGACGCCGAGAGCCGCTCGTAGTGGCCGTGCCTGCCCGCGTTCTCGTCGCGGATGCGGTCCGCCTCGATGCCCTCGACGGCGGCCAGCAGCTCCGCGGCGGGGTCGGCGCCGGGCAGGCGGGCGAGCTGCCCGCCGAGGCCGAGCTTGCCGAACGCGTCCGCCGCGACGCACCCGGCCATCACCCGGAAGTACGGGTTCGGGTGCTCGCGCGCCGCGGCCAGCACGGCGGACATCCGCGCGGGCTCGACGGCGCCGTCCCGGGCGTGGTCGAGCGCCAGCTCGACGAGGAGCCGGGCGAACCGCCCGTAGGGGTCGCCCTCCTCGACGCCGCGCCCGGCCAGCGCGGCGAAGGTGTGCCTGATCCGGTCCGCGGCGGCGGCGTCGTGGCCCACCGGGTGCTGGCCGAGACCGATCCCGCGGACCATGCGGCTCCACGGGGTGGCCAGGACGCGGCTCTCGGTGCCCAGCGCGGCCAGTCCGCCCACCGGCGGTGTGATGCCCACCGTGCCGCTCATGCCACCGTCCGCTCTGCGGCGAGTCGCCGGGCGGCGCTGAGGCGCAGCTCGTCGGGCAGCGCCACCGGCAGGCCAAGGAACTCCGTCCGCCTGCCCTCCAGCATCTGCAGGCTCCAGTTGAGCCACTTGATCCCCTCGCAGTAGATCGCGATGGGGCGCCGCTGGTTCTGCGGGTCGTCGCACAGGGTGCCGTCGAGCTCGCGCTGGAAGTGGAACGGCGGCATGGCGGTGAAGTGCTGCCCCATCATGAACACGAACCGCACCAGCCAGTACGGGTCCTCGAGCTCGTGGGAGCGTTCGGGGTCCTCCAGGTCGAACGCGGCGGTCATGACCGCGGCGAAGTGGTCCTCGACGCCCCGCGGCCGCGCGGGGTCGACCGCCCCGTCCCCCGCGGTCACGTCCCGCACCCGGTAGGAGCGCTGGTACGGGTTCCCGGGGGTGAACCGGATCGAGACCTCCGGTCGCGGGCCGTCGAAGTCGGCGGCGAGGGTGAAGTGCTCGAAGTGGATCTCGTCGTAGTGGCCGATCGAGTTGTGCCACGGCTTGTTGTCGTACATCGGGTCGTCGCGGGTATCGCGCCCCTCGCTGCGGAACCCGATCGCCCGCGGGTCGAGGAAGCGCAGGTCCAGCGCCTCGGGCGTGACGGCCCGCAGCGCCGCGGCCACCTCGGCGGCCGATCCGCCGCCCTCGACGGCCCGCTGGGCGGCCAGCAGCGTCGCGGTGTTGCCGATCTTGATGTTCTCCGTGTTGGTGTCGCCCACGACCAGCGAGTGGAAGCGCGGTTCCAGCGCCCGCCGGAACGCGGGGTTCTCCCGGAACCGGCGCAGCACCTCGCCCGCGTTCAGGTAGGGCGCACCGTCGACGACCAGGTGGTCGCTGTCGAGCAGCGCGGGGCCGAACGTCCGCGGCGCTGTGCGGCGGCACAGCCGCAGCCGGTCCTCGATCTTGCGGAAGTAGGAGGTCTCGAGCGTGTCCCCCGACGGCGCCGTCCGGCCGGTGCGGTGCACGCGCGAGCGCAGGACCCGGAAGACCTGCTCGTAGAGCCGCGCCACGACCGCGGGCGGGGGCGAGTGGCGGCGCACGAAACCGCTGACCTCCTCACCCGCCACGTAGCTCATCTCGTAGATGACCTCCCTGTCGGACCGGTGGCCGCCGCCGTCGACCGGCACGTGGACCGTGCGCCGCAGCGCGCGCAGGACCCGGGGGAAGCAGTCGCGCAGCGCGTCCGGCAGGCTGGTGAGGAACTCGGCCTGCTTCCACGCCTTGGTGAACGGCGGCAGCATCACCCCCGTGCCCGCGGGGTTCCACGGCGCGGTGGTGAGCGACTCGCTGAGGATCTTGCGCACGGTGACCTCGTCGTCCCCCTCCTTCCGCACGAAGATCGTCATCGACTCGCTGCCGCCCTGGCCGAAGCCGGTGATCTCCTCGCCCGCCTCGACGTAGGCGTTCACCGTGCCGATCGTGATGCGCCTGGCCTGGGCGGTCGCCACCGTCAGGGTGTTCTCCGGCGTCACGCGCAGCAGGCAGTCGCGCCGGTACCGGGCCAGTGCGGTGCCCGGCCGGGCACGCAGGGCGTCGTGATCGGGCACGTCGAGCGTGTCCACCGCGTGCCCGTCGGCGTCGACCTGGCCGCGCGGCAGCGCCCCGCCCAGCGCCAGGACGTGGCAGTCGCCGTTCAGCCTGAGCAGCGCGGGCACCGCGCCCGCGAGGAGGGTCCGCAGCACCGCCACGAGGTCGCGGCGAGCCCGCACCGGGACGCCGCCCGCCGAGACGACCGGGACCGCGGAGTCGACGACGAGCTGCTCGGCCGTGTCGGCGGAGAGGTCGCCGCGGTGCAGGGCCAGCACCTCCGCCAGCGTCAGCGCCCCGGAGGCCGCGAGCGATGCGAGCCCGCCGACCCGCTCCACCGCGTGCAGGCAGACCGGGGCGTGCGCGAGCAGCTCGGGCATGCGGTCGGACAGGTCCCGGAACATCAGGTACAGGACGACTATCGCGAGCTGGGAACTCGAAGCCTCCGCCGTGGTCAACGCCGCGTAGTGGTCGTGCTGCCCGGACTTGGCCTCCAGGAGCTGACGCAGCTCCCGGCGGCGGGTTCGCGCGTCGATCCCGGGCGTGTAGCCGAAATGGACCACCTGGACCTGGGGGAGCGCCGTGTCGAGGTGGCGGGTGCTGCGCCGTCCGTCCGCCGCGGCGGTGGTGAGCTCGAGCCGCGTCCGGGCGGGCTCGGCGGGCAGCGTGGTGCTCAGTCGCTTGCGCAGCCGCGCCCGCAGCACCACCTCGCCGTCTCCCGCGCTCGTCTCGGCCGCGTGGCGCAGCGTGAGCCGCAGGACCTCGGTGTACCGGGCGAACGCGGTGGAGTGCCCCCCGACCGGGTGCGCGCTCGTGGTGCGGCGGGCCAGCACCGCGCGGCCGAGCCCGCCGTCCGCCGTCGCCCGCACCGCCCGCCGGATGGCGGCGAGGTCGGCCTCGACGAGGTCGGCCCGGTCCGCGGCGCGGCGCAGGTCCTCGCCGTGGCGCAGCGCGTCGCTGACGGCCTCGAGCGAGCGGGCGAGCCGGGCGGCGTCGGGGGCGGACATCGGCGCGGGCCCCACGACGGCCTCGCTGTCGTTGTCGAGCAGCAGGTCGAGGGACCTGCCGCCGGGCCCCAGCTCCAGGACCGCGTCCGGCCGCACGGCGGCGAGCAGCTCGGCGGTGCCCCGCGAGTCCATCACCACGTCCATCATCGCGAGCACCGCGTCCTTGATCCCCGCGGCCGAGCGCAGGGCGCCCGCGCCGCTGTTGGACAGCACGGGGACCAGCGGGTCGTTGAAGGTGATGCCGTTGGCCGCCAGGAACGCCCGCAGCGCGATCCTGGCCGGGAGCATCCGGGCGGAGTGCGCGACGAACGTGGTCGGCTCCTTGAGCTCGACCACCTCGACCCCGGAGCCCGCCTCCCGCACGAAGTCGAGGAAGTCCGCGTGCGCACCCGCGCGCACGTAGACGTTGGCCTGGCGGGGCGAGTAACGCTTGTGCAGCTCCACGTCCAGCGTCGAGAAGCGTGCGCGCAGCCCCTCCAGCGCCGCGGCGAGCCCCGTGCGGGTGGGACTGCGCAGGCCGAGGACGTGGTGCGGCTCGGAGACGACCGGGCGCTCGAGCACTCCGGCGGGCAGGTGCCGCAGCAACCCGGCCTGCGCCCGGCCGCCATCGCGGTCCCCCGCGCAGAGCAACGCGAGCGGGGTGAACGCCTGCGCGACGCGGACGCCGTCGGCGATCGAGAGCGCGCCCGCCGCGACGGCCGCGGTCAGGATCCCGAAGCTCTCGCCGGTGTAGGCGACGAAACCGAAGCCGCTGCCCGCCTCCGCCCGCAGCAGCTCGTGCACGGCCAGGCTGTGCACGAGCACGGACACGCCGACCGCGGCTTGGCGGTCGAGCCTCCCGGTCGACGGGTCCTCGGCGAGGGCGGCGACCGCGGCGGGCCCGCCCGCGAGGCCGAGCGTGGCGGCGGCGGTCTCGTAGACGGAGGTCACTCCGGGCACCCCTGCCCGCAGGAGGCTGTCGCCGATGCCGCGATAGGCCACTCGACTGCCGAGGCCGGGGAAGAATCCAGCGAGGCGGATTTCCTGTGTTCTAGATAACGGTAGAAGAGATCTGCCGGGATAGAGCGCGGCGTCAGCGTGGTCGAAGTTGGATAGCATCATCTTCGGCAACTTCCCTGAGCGCAGTTGCGTGGAACACGCAATTGGTCCACGACGGATGTGGGATAAGGTTCGCGGGCGGTGGACCTGGGGTCACGGTGGCCGCGCTCTTCCATCTTGGCCAGCCCGGCACGGTTTTTCAACCGTTCCCATGGATCTTCGCGAGCTGTTGTGCAAAGTTTTTTCAAGTGCGCTCGCCAAGGTGACAAAATGCACTTACGCCTTCTTCGTGTCGAAGAAGGCGGTCCCGGACAGCAGAAGAGTCCCGCAAGGCGAAAGCCTTGCGGGACTCTTCTGCCGGTTTTTGGTTCAGCGGATCTCGGACGCCGCCACCCCGACGGGTGCCTGCGCCGCCGCCGTGGGTTCGGCGCGCCGCGCCGACGCGCCCGCAGCGGCCGCCACCGCCAAACCCACCAGCGCCAGGGCCGCGCCGACCCACAGCGGCGAGACGAACCCGAGCCCGGCGGCCAGGGTCAGTCCGCCGATCCAGGCGCCGAGGGCGTTGCCGATGTTGAAGGCCGCGATGGTCGCGCCGGAGGCCATGCTCGGCGCGTCCTGCGCGTACTTCATGCCGCGCACCTGCAACCCCGGCGCCGCCGCCAGGCCGATCGTGCCCATCAGCAGCAGCGCGACGACGGTGGCGACCTTGCTCTGCGCGGTGAGCGCGAAGACCGCCAGCACGACGGTCAACACCGCCAGGAAGAGCATGAGCGAGCGGTCAAGGGACTTGTCGGCCGCCTTGCCGCCGAAGTAGTTCCCGACGAACGTGCCGACGCCGAACAGCACCAACAGCCACGGCACGGCGGTCGCGGCGAACCCGGTCACCTCGGTGAGGGTGAAGGCGATGTAGGTGTAGGCGCCGACGACGGAGCCGAACGCCAGCACGCCGAGCACGATCGAGTACCAGACCTGCCCGCGCCGGAACACCGCCAGCTCGGCGCGCAGGCTCCCGCCCGCGGCCGCGGCGGTCCGGGGGACGAGCGCCTGGATGCCGAGCAGGGCGACGACGCCGATGACCGTGATCGCCCAGAACGTCGACCGCCACCCGAGCTGCTGGCCGAGGAACGTGCCAAGCGGGACGCCGAGCACGTTGGCCGCGGTCAGGCCGCCGAACATGAGCGCGACCGCGCTGCCCCTCTTGTTCGCCGCGACCATCTCCGAGGCCACCACGGCGCCCACGCTGAAGAACGCGCCGTGGCAGAGCGCGGCGATGATCCGCCCGCCCAGCAGGATCCCGTAGGTGGGGGCGAGGGCGGAAACGAGGTTGCCCGCGATGAACAGCACCATCAGTCCGACCAGGACGGTCTTGCGCTCGAAGCGCGCGAGCGCCGCGGTCAGGAGCAGGGCGCCAAGGGCGACGCTGAGCGCGTAGCCAGAGACGAGGTACCCGGCCGCGGACTCGGAGACCGCGAACTCGCGGGCGATCTCCGGCAGCAGGCCGACAATCCCGAACTCCGTCAGCCCGATGCCGAAACCGCCCAGCGCCAACGCGATGAGCCCGATAGGCATGGTGACTACCTTCCGTTGCGTGGAGGAGGGGGCGAGCGGTGCGCCACGGCGACACCGCCGACCAGAACGCATCGTAGTATCGCAGTATGACGAAGCGAGATGTCAAGACCGACCCCCCGGTCGGGCGCATCCGGGCTCCGGGTGGCTGTCGAGCCCGAGGATCGTATATCCTCGATGTGTCGACTGTCGCGGCGCTGCGCGGTCATGCGCACCAGGGAGGAGGCGGCGACGTCCGATGAGCGTGGCTGCGAATAGCCCGGAACCGGACCCGGACACCGAGGTCATGGAGGCGCTCAAAGCCGCGACCAACCCGGTCCGCTGGCAGGTTCTGCAATGGCTGCGCGAACCGGAGAAGCACTTCCCCGTCCAGCCCGAGATCACCGACCCCCGCACGGTCGGCGTGTGCGTGAGCCACATCCAGGCCCGGGCGGGCCTCGCCCAGTCCACCGTCTCCGCCTACATGGCCATCCTCGAGCGCGCGGGACTGGTCCGCTCGACCCGCGTCGGCAAGTGGACCCACTACCGCCGGGACGAGGAGCGCATCGCCGCTCTGCTCGGCAGGATCGGCCAAGACCTGGGCCCGCTGACCTGATCGCAGGCGACCGGAGGTCGAGTTGGTGTTGACCGCTGACGAGCGGGAGACGCCGCAGCGGTGGGCGCGTCGGGCGACGAGTGCGCAGACGCTGACTTCGCGGTGCCGGGCGGTGCCCGCGTGCGCGGAGGGTCTGTCCACTGTGGAGGCAGCGGCCCGGTTGGATGGATGGAAAGCACCTGCGCCCGGTCGCCGCAGGGGTGCTGTGGCGACCGGGCGCAGGTGGCTCGGGCTACTTCTCCAGGCAGAACTCGTTGATCGGGTAGCCGACGTGGCGGTCGGCTGAGGGGAGGTAGCCGAGGACGACGTCGTCGGGGCGGAGTTCGGTGCTGTTGAGGACGGCGGCGCCGGGGCCCAGGACGCGGACGTGCCAGTCGTCCTGGAGGATGAGGTTGACCTCGGTGCCGTTGGGGGCGACGGCGTCGATGGAGATCAGCGGGCGGGTCTCGATCTTCACCCGGCCGACGGTGACCAGCCTGGTCTGGCCCTTGACGTCCACCGCGAGCACCTTGCTGCCCGCCTTGAGCTCGCTGAGGTAGTTGGTGCGCTCGTCCTGCGAGAGCGTGTAGGAGTGGATGGCGCCCGCGTTGACCCGGAACGGGCGGGTGGGCATGTAGGGCAGCGGGTGGGTCTCGCTGACGCACAGGATCATGCCCTTGGAGTGCGAGCCGACCAGGATGCCCTCGTCCTCGCGGAAGTACGTGCAGGTGTCCACGCAGGCCCGCTCGCCCATGCCGATGTGCGTGGTCTTGGTGACCCGTAGCTCGACCAGGTCCAGCTCGGGGGTGGTGGCGATGGCGGCGGCCTTGAGCGCGGTCGCGTCGCCCACCTTGGCCGGGGCCATCAGCACGCCGTCGGAGCCGAGCTCGAGGACGCCGTAGATGATCTCGGCCTCCTCCACGTCGGCGGCGATGGTGACGATGCTGCCGGTGGCGCGGGCGGCCGCGGCGATCACGATCTCCAGCGGGATCTTGGTCGGGTCGCGGAACAGCAGCACCGACCAGCGCTCGGTGCGCGCGGCCTGGCAGGCCAGCTCCAGGGTGTCGGCGTCGATGATCTCGACGAACCGGCCGATCTCGACCGACGGGTACCTGGCGGCCAGGTCGGCGGCGTTGGCGTCGCGGTCGGGGTCGACGACGAGCACGTCGACGCCGTCGAGGGTCTCGGGCAGCGGCTTGCCGCGGGGCAGCAGGACCTTGGTGACGGTGGGCGGGAGGTCGGCGAGCACCGCGGGGTCGTCGGCGACGACGCCGTCGACCCGCTGGTGCAGCGCCTCTTCGAGGATCGCCGCGCGCGACGGGCCGGTGGTGCGGACATCAAGCCAGCAGAGCTTCATGGGGGTCTCGCTCCTTGTCATCGTCTCGGCAGGCTCGCTGCCAGCTCCAACTCCAGCGACGGCCCGGTGCCGCCCGAGTGCACGAGCGCGGCGATCTCGCCCGCCCGCGCACCGGGGTCGGGGGCCTGGAAGATGTTGCGGCCCATGGCGACCCCGGCCGCCCCGGCCCGCAACACCTCGTCCACGTAGGACTTCACGGCCTCGGTGCCCGCCTTGCGCGGACCACCGGCGACGATCACCGGGATCGGGCAGGCGCGCACCACGTCGGCCATCGCGGCCACCGAACCGGCGTAGACCGACTTGACCACGTCGGCGCCCAGGTCGGCGGCCAGGGTGGCCACGTGCGCCACCAGTTCCGGTGTCGGGGTGCCGATGCGCGGTCCCCTCGGGTACATCATCGCCAGCAGCGGGATGTTCCACCGGTCGCACGCGTCGGCGACCGCGCCGAGGTCGGCGATCTGCCTGCGCTCGTCGGCCGAGCCGACGTTGACGTGCACGCTCACCGCGTCCGCGCCCAGGCGCAGCGCCTGCTCCACAGTGGACACCAGGTACTTGGCGTCCGGGTCGGGGGCGTGCGAGGTGCTGGCGCTGAGGTGCACGATGAGCGAGGTGCCGGTGAAGACCCTCGGGTCGAGACCGCGCAGGCTGCCCTTGTGCAGCACCACCGCGTCGACGCCGTTGGCGGCCAGCGAGCCGACCAGGCCGGGCAGGTCGCCGTTGGCCACGATCGGGCCGTCGGCGACCGAGTGGTCGAGCGGCACGACGAGCAACCGGTTCACGGCGTGCCGGAACAGGCGCTGCAACCGCACCTGCGAACCGAAAGATCTGTTGGCGGACACCCGGGGTCCCCTTTCTCGGGTCGGACGGGCCAGGACGGGTGGGGGGATCAGGCCAGGGTCATCGACCCGGCGGGCAGCTGATCGCCTTCGAGCTCGAACTCGCGGTGCACCGCGATGACCGCCTCGGTGAGCCGGGGCGCGGGCACCAGCACCGAGATCCGCGACTGCGCGGTGGCGAACCAGTCCGGCGCCACGTCGATAGTGGCCAGCGCGGCCAGCATCCTGGCCAGGAACTCGGGCCGGTTGAGCAGCCCGGTGCCCACCACCGACAGCTTGCCGACGCCCTCGTCGAGCCCGGTGCCCAACGCGTGCGCGGCGGCCAGCTGCCGCAGCAGGCCCCTGGTGGCCACCAGGTGGCTCTGGTGCACCGCGAAGCCGACCTGGTCGACCTCGCCGCGGTCGGTGTGCCAGGCGAGCATGTCGACCGGGACCGCGGCGCGGGCGAAGGCGCCGAGCGCGGTGGTGACCAGGTCCACCCCCCGCCGCCCGCGGCGCAGCACCACCCGTGCCACCGCCCGGTCGTGGGTGACCGCGGCTATGAAGCCCCTCGTCTCGATCATGTCGCTGCTCCGTCCCAGGATCGTCGTGCCACCCGCACCGGTCATGGTGTTGCGCACCAGCACATCCAGCCCGTGCACCGAGGCCAGCTCCACCGCGCGCGAGTGCATGACCTGCGCGCCGGAGAAGGCCATCTCGGCCATCACCAGCGGGTCGACGCTGCTCAGCACGCGCGCGGTGGGGACAAGCCGGGGGTCGGCGGTGAAGACACCGTCGACGTCGGTGTAGATCTCGCAGGCCCGCGCGCCCAGTTCGACGGCGAGCGCGACCGCGGTGGTGTCCGACCCGCCCCGGCCGAGGGTGACGATGTCGCCGTCCTCGCCCTCGCCCTGGAACCCGGCGATCACCACGACCCGCCCCTTGGCCAGGTGCCCGGTGATCCGCTGCGGGTCGATCGCGGCGATCATCCCGGCGCCGTGCGGGCCGGTGGCGAGGATGCCCGCCTGCGGTCCGGTCAGCGACACCGCGGGCACGCCGCGGTCCTGCAGGGCGAGCGCCACCAGGGCCGCGGAGGCGTTCTCCCCGGTCGCCAGCAGCTGGTCGGTCTCGCGGGCCGACGGCGCGGTGTTGAGCGCGGTCGCCGCCGCGAGCAGCTGGTCGGTCGTCTTGCCGCGCGCGGAGACGACGACCACGGTGGCCGTGCCGCCCGCGTGCGAGCCGTGCGCGATCGCCGCCACCCGGCGGATCTTCTCGGTGGTCGCCAATGAGGTGCCACCGAACTTCAGCACGGTCGTGGTCATCGCACCCTCACCGGGTTATCCGTCAGCGGACTCCTCCCTTTCTACCGAGCCCGCGGCGGCGGGTAATCCCGGGAACGCGTGATGTTGCTGGTGGGGGCCGGATCCGGTGCGCGAACATCAAGTCAAGACGGGATGCGCGATCACGGGATCGCACTAGAGTGGGGCGCAGGCGGTGCCGCGGCGCCCACTGTCCTGTGTGGATCGCGTCGCGCCCTGAACGGGGAGGCCTGCATGAGCAACGGCGAACACGGCGCGCCGCGGGTGTGTGTGGTCGGCGCGGGGCCGCGCGGGATCTCGGTGGTGGAGCGGCTGTGCGCCAACGCGGCGCGCCCGGTCGAGGTGCACGTGGTGGACCCGCACGTGCTCGCGGGTGGCCGGGTGTGGCGGGTCGACCAGTCGCCGCTGCTGCTGATGAACACGATCGCCTCGCAGGTCACCATGTTCACCGACGACAGCGTGGGCTGCGCGGGACCGGTGGTCCCCGGGCCGAGCCTGCACGAGTGGGCGCGGTTCCTCACCACGATGGCCGACTTCGACGACTACCCCGCGCACGTGCGGCGCGAGGCGGCCGCGCTGGGCCCGGATTCCTACCCCTCGCGCGCGTTCTACGGCCACTACCTGGCGTGGGTGCTGCGGCGGCTGGTGGTCACCGCGCCGCCGGGGGTCGCGGTGGTGCCGCACGCCACGACGGCGGTGTCGGTGACCGACGCGGCCGACGGCACCCAGGTCGTGACGCTGGCCGACGGGACGGTGCTCGCTGATTTGTCGGCGGTCGTGTTGGCCCAGGGACACGTCGAGATGCCCGTCGGCGAGCAGGAGGAACGGTTCGCGGCGCTGGCGGCCGAGTACGGGCTGGGCTACCTGCCGCCGTCGAACCCGGCGGACACGGACCTGGACGGCATCGCACCGGGTGAGCCGGTCGGTCTGCGCGGCATGGGGCTGAACTTCTTCGACTACATGGCGCTGCTGACCTCCGGGCGCGGCGGGACGTTCACCAGGGGCGAGAACGGCTTGGTGTACACGCCGTCGGGCATGGAGCCGGTGCTGGTCGCGGGCTCGCGGCGCGGGGTGCCCTACCACGCGCGCGGCGAGAACGAGAAGGGCGTGTCGGGCAGGCACGAGCCGGTGTTCGTGACCCCGGCCGTGATCGCGGACCTGCGAGCGCGCGAGGTGGAGTTCACCGCGGACGTGTGGCCGCTGGTGTCCAAAGAGGTCACTCTGGCGTACTACCGGGCGTTGCTCGCCCAACGCGGGCAGGCGGTCGACGAGTTCGAGCGCGCCTACGTCGCCGGGGACGAGAGCGCGCTGGACCGCTTCGGCATCGAACCGGGCGCGCGCTGGGACTGGGACCTGGTCGCCCGGCCGTACGCGGACCTGGAGTTCGGCGACCCCGCGCGGTTCCAGCGGTGGCTGCTGGAGCACCTGCGCGCGGACGTGGTGGCCGCCCGGCGCGGCAACGTCACCGACCCGGTCAAGGCCGCGCTGGACGTGCTGCGGGACATGCGCAACGAGATCCGGCTGATCGTCGACCACAGCGGCATCACCGGCGAGTCGTACCGCACGGAACTGCAGCGCTGGTACACCCCGCTCAACGCGTACCTGTCCATCGGGCCGCCGACCAGCCGCGTGGAGGAGATGATCGCGCTCATCGAGGCGGGCGTGCTGCGGGTGCTCGGTCCCGGCATGGCGGTCGAACCGCGGCCGGACGGGTTCCTGCTGCGGGCCGACGCGGTGCCCGGGTCGGCGGAGGTCGTGCGGACGCTCATCGAGGCGCGACTGCCGGAGGTCGACATCCGGCACACCCGCGACCCGTTGATCGACCGGCTGCGCGACGAAGGCGGGTGCGCGCCCTACCGGATCGACTCCTACGAGACCGGTGGACTGGCGGTGACCCGGCGGCCGTACCACGTGGTGGACGCCGACGGCGCCGCGCACCCGAGCCGGTTCGCGTTCGGCATCCCGACCGAGACGGTGCACTGGGTGACCGCCGCCGGGATCCGACCGGGCGTCGACTCGGTGATCCTGGGTGACGCGGACGCCATCGCCCGGGCCTGCCTCGCGCGCCTGCCGCGCCTGTACACGACCTCGCACGTGCCGCTGGCCTGGTTGCCCACCAGCGCCCCGACCCCCGTGTACTCCGCCGCGCACTAGCCGCGCTCACAAGGGCGACACCGCCCACCCCTCTCCCAGCTACACCGCCGCCGTCTCCCCGCACCAGCCGGGGAGGCGGCGGTTTCGCGCGTGGGCAGCCAGCGCTCTGCCATAATCGGAACCAACTCCGGTTGTTGCATCTGGAGGCTCCTCCGGATAGCCTGATCACAGGATGTGGAGGCAGTTCCGGTTAGGGCGCCTCCAGGGGCACTCGGTGAGGAGCAACGGCGTGGGAAGCAACCAGGGGATCGATGTCGCACCAGGCACGATCGTGTTCTACGCCGACATCGGCTGCCCGTGGGCGCACATCGCCGCGCACCGGCTGCACACGACCCGCGAGCGGCTCGGGCTCACCGAGCGGGTGCGCTTCGACATCCGCGCGTTCCCGCTGGAACTGATCAACGACATGGCGACGCCGAAGCTGATCCTCGACGCGGAGATCCCGGTCGCGGGCGGACTGGCGCCGGAGGCCGGGTGGCAGGTGTGGCAGGCCGCCACCCACGAGTACCCGGTGACCACCCTGCTGGCGATGGAGGCCGTCGAGGTCGCCAAGAAGCAGGGGCTGGCGGCCAGCGAGCGGTTGGACCGGGGGCTGCGGCTGGCGCTGTTCGGGCAGAGCCGCAACATCTCCATGCGGCACGTGGTGCTGCAGATCGCGGGCGAGACCGGCGTCGACGTCGAGGCCGTCAAGGCGGGCCTGGTCGAGGGCTGGGCCAGGGCCGAGATCGAGCGCCAGGTGCCGCTGTGCGCCGGGGACACCGTGCAGGGCAGCCCGACGCTGTTCCTGCCCGACGGCACCGCGCACCACAACCCCGGCGTCCGCCTGCACTGGGAGGGCGAATGGGGAATCGGATTCCCGGTGATCGACCACGACGATCCCGAGGTGTACGTGGACCTGCTCAACCGAGCGGCCAACTGACCAGGTAGCAGAGTTCTATAGCGCGTTTCCGGTCCACAAAGGCCGGTTAATGCGACTCGTTTCGACAGATTCGCGGATAACGGACGCGACGACGCTCGGCGCAATGGCGCGCCCGGCACATCGGTAAACAACAACACACGAAGGAAGCAACAATGGGCGTCAAGGTCGCGGTGATCTACTACAGCTCCACCGGGCACGTGTACCAGCTGGCGAAGGCGATCGAGGAGGGGGCGATCGACGCGGGTGCGGAGGTGCGCGTGCGCAAGGTCGCCGAGCTGGCACCGCCGTCGGCGGTGGCGAGCAACCCGGACTGGGCCGAGCACGCCAAGGCGACTGAGGACGTGCCGGAGGCGACGCTGGAGGACCTGCTCTGGGCCGACGCGTACCTGTTCGGCTCGCCGACCCGCTACGGCAACGTGGCCGCGCAGCTCAAGCAGTTCATCGACACCACCGGCGGGATCTGGTTCGAGCGCAAGCTCGTCGACAAGATCGTCAGCGGTTTCACCAGCTCCGACGAGGTGCACGGCGGCCAGGAGTCGACGATCCTGAGCCTGTACAACGTGTTCATGCACTGGGGCTCGATCATCGTGACCCCCGGCTACGCCGACGACGTGGTCTCCGCCGGTGGCGGCAACCCCTACGGCGTCAGCAGCATCCACGTCGACAAGAACCCCACCAAGCAGGAGTTGGCGGCGGCCAACTTCCAGGGCAGGCGGGTGGCGGAGAAGGCGGCGCAGTTCGTCGCCGGTCGCGGCTGAGTGGACCGGACCACCCACCCCAGCGCACTGCGCTGAGCGGCCCCGGAGACCGATCCGTGGCAGTATGGGAAAGAGTGGGGCCAGTGCGCCCAGCCGGTCCCGCTCTTCCTTTTCCACCACACCCGCCGCCGTTGTCCCGCGGGAAAGGTGGGTACATCTCGTACAAGATCAACTAGACAGACCGGTAGTTTGTTGCCCTTTCACCCTAATGGTGGTCGGTGTCCCGACGGCGGTCCAGAAAGATGCTGCGTGGGCATCCGAGGAATCCGTCATGGGGAGGGGTGGGCTGGAGATGGTCCAAATTCCGCTGGTCGGCCGGGATTCGGCGCTTGCCGAGCTGACCGGGGCAGCGCGGGCGGTGCTCGGTGGGACCGGCGGCTGCTACGTGGTCGAGGGGCAGGCGGGGACCGGCAAGAGCCGCCTGGTGGGGTGCGTCGCCGACGCGGCGGCCGGGCGGCTGAGCACCGCGTTCGGCCGCGCCGCGCACCTGGACCGAGCGGCCCCGCTGCGCACCCTGCGGACCCTGCTGCGCGCCAACGGCATGCCCGTGCTCGAGGAGGCCGACACCGACGACCCGCTCGCCAACCCCGCCCGGTTGGTCGACAAGCTCGGCGAGCGGATCACCCGGTGCGCCCACGCCCGCCCGCTGCTGGTCGTGCTCGACGACGCGCACTGGGCCGACGAGGTGACCGCGCACATCCTGCGCGCCCTGGTCCCCGCCCTCGCCGACGCCCCGGTGCTGTGGGTGCTGGCCCGCCGCCCCTCCCCCAGCCGCGGCCGCACCCAGGACACCATCGACCGGCTCATCGACGACGGCGCTCGCCGGGTCCGGCTCGGCCCGCTCGACCACGACGCGGTCGCCGGGCTGTGCGCGCACGTGCTCGGCGGCACCCCCGACCGGCGGGTGCTGGCGATGGTCGAGCGCACCGGCGGGAACCCGTTCCTGCTCAGGGAACTGCTCAGCACCCTGCACCAGACCGGCGCCGCCCGGGTCGCCGACGGGGTGGCCACCGTCGAGAGCGACGAGGTGCCCGCCGGGTTCCTCAGCGCCGTCGAGCGGCGCCTCGGCGGGCTCTCCGAGCGCACCCGCTGGCTGCTCGACGCCGGTGCCGTGTTCGGCAGGGCGTTCACCGTGCACGAGGTCGCCGGGCTGCTCGGCCAGGCCGCGGTCGACATCATGCCGCTGATCAGCGAACTGGTCGACGACGGCGTGCTGGTCACCGACGGGACCGGGTTGGCCTTCCGCCAGGACCTGGTGCGCGAGGCGCTCTACACCGCGCTGCCCGGCCCGGTCCGGCTCGCGCTGCACCGGGAGGCCGCCAAGGTCGTGCACGGCGAGGGCCGCTCCAGCGTCGAGGTCGCCGAGCACCTGGTGCGCAGCGGCCGTTGCGGCGACGCGCAGGCCCTCGGCGTGCTGGGCAACGCGGTCCGCCAGCTGTCGCCGACCGCGCCGCACACCGCGGCGGACCTGATCCTGCGGATGCTCGACCTGATGGGCGAGCACGACGAGCCCCGGCCCAGGTTGGTGGCCAACGCGGTGCGGCTGCTCGCGTCGGCCGGGCGCTTCGAGCACGCCAGGGAACTGGGCGAGAAGTCGTTGCACGCAGGCCTCGGCGTGGACGACGAGGCGACGCTGCTGCTGGGTCTGGCGGAGGCGATGTACGTCGCGGGCCACACCGCGCCGGTGGTCGACTACACCGCGCGGGCGTTGGCCCGCACCGAGTTGGCCGGTCCGGTGCGCGCGCAGCTGATGGCGATCCGGGCGTACGCGCTGCTCGACGCGCCGGACGTGGCCGAGGCCGAGCGGACCGGCCGGGACGCCGCCGCGCTCGCGGAGACGATCGGGGTCAACGCCGCCTGGGTGTGCGGCAACGCCGCGCGCGGGGTCGCGACCCGCATCCAGGGCAGGCTCAGCGAGGCCGTCGCGCACGGCGAGCGGGCGGTGGCGCTGGCCGACAGCATCGGCGGGGTCGTGCGCCACCAGCACCCCCAGCTGTGGTTGGGCCGCACGCTGACCGCCGTCGACCGCTTCGCCGACGCGGACGCCGCGTTCACCATGGGCCAGCGCGAGGCCGACCAGCTCGGCACCGCGTGGTCGCAGCCGCTGTGGCACCTGCACCAGGCGGAGCTGATGCTGGCGTGGGGCCGGTTGACCGAGGCGCTGACGCACGCGGAGGCCGGGCTGGCCCAGACCGAGCGGCTGAGCACGCCCGCGCGCGGCGTGCCGTTGCGGGCGCTGCTGGCCAGGATCGCGTTGCTGCGCGACGACCTGGACGCCGCCCGCGCCCACGTGGACCGGGCCGAGGCGCTCGTGGCCGACGGGATCGGCACCGCAGTGGAAGAAGTGGTCTGGACCGGCGCGCTGGTGCGGGACGCGGCGGGCAACCCGACCGAGGCGGTGGCGGGCCTCACCGGTGTGCTGGCGACGGTGCCGGACCGGCTGCACCTGTTCACCCACGACACCGGCGTCGGCGCGCAGCTGGTGCACATCGCGCGGCGCGCCGGTGCGCAGGACCTCGCGGAGGTGGCGGTCGCCGCGACCCGCCTGCTGGCCGAGCGCAACAGCGACGTGCCCTCGCTGGTCGCCGCGGCGCTGCACGCCAAAGGGGTGCTGCACAACGACATCGGGCTGTTGCGGTCCGCGGTCCGCACCTACCGGTCGAGCCCGCGCCCGTTGGCCCGCGCCGCGGCGATGGCCGACACCGCGCTCGCCGAGGACGCGGCGGGCCGAGCGGGTGACGCCGTCGACCTGATGGAGGAGGCGCTGGGCACCTGGCTCGACTGCGGGGCCACCCGGGACGCCGCCAAGGCCAAGAAGGCGTTGCGGCGGATGGGGGTCCGGCGCAAGTTCCGCCGGGAGACCCCCGCCGGGCGGGCGGGTGGTTGGGCGAGCCTGACCCAGTCGGAGCTGCGGGTGGTGCGGTTGGTCGCCGAGGGGCTGACCAACCGGGAGGTGGCCAGCAGGCTGTTCCTCTCACCGCACACAGTGGACAGCCACCTGCGGCACAGCTTCAGCAAGCTGGGCGTCAACAGCCGGGTCGAGCTGACCCGCAAGGTCGTCGTGCGCGACCGCGAGCCCGACGAGGTCGCCACCTGATGGCCGCGCCGGTCGCGTGATCGCGTGATGCGCGCCGGGCGCGACCGGCGGGAGGATGGCTGAGCAGGTGCCCGAGCGCCGAGCGCCAGGCGCCTGCGGGACGCGGTGGCGCCCGGCTCGACGACGAGCCCGCCCACCGCCCTGACCTGGCAGCCCGCGCACCGCCCCAGACCTCCCGACCCCTGGAGACGAGATGGCCAAGGACGTGCCCCCTGCCGTGCGGATGTACGAGATGCTCTACGGCTCGCTGACCAGCCACCTGCTGGTGGTCGTCGCCGAGCTGGGGGTGGCCGACCACCTGCGCGAGGGCGAGCCCAAGCACGTCGACGAGCTGGCGAAGCTGACCGACAGCCACCCGCGCAGCCTGTACCGGGCGCTGCGGGCGCTGGCCAGCGTCGAGGTGTTCACCGAGGTGGAGGACCACGTCTTCGGCCTCACCCCGCTGGCGGCCACGCTGCGCGGCGACGCCGACGGCTCGATGCGCGACCTGGCCCGCTACGTCGGGTTGGCGCCGCGCCAGCAGGCCTTCGGCGCGCTGCTGCACAGCGTGCGCACCGGGACCCCGGCGTTCAACCACGTGCACGGCACCAGCTGGTGGGAGTACCTGACCGCGCACGGTGAGCTGGCGTCGGTGTTCAACGCGGCCATGGGCAACATGGCCCAGCTGGTCAACGGCGCCACACTGGACAGCTACGACCTCAGCGGCGCGCGGCACCTGGTCGACGTCGGCGGCGGCAAGGGCCACCTGGTCGCGTCGATCCTCAAGCGCTACCCCGAGATGACGGCGGTCGTCTACGACCTGCCCCGGGTCGTGCCCGCGGCCGAGGAGGTGCTGCGCGAGGCCGGTGTCGCGGGCCGGGCGAGCTGCGTCGGCGGCGACTTCCTCAAGTGGGTGCCCGAGGGCGGCGACCTCTACATCGTGTCGTGGACGCTGCACGACTGGGACGACGAGGACTCCGTGGCGCTGCTGCGCAACATCCGCGCGGTGCTGCCCGCCGACGGCACGCTGATCGTCATCGACGAGGTCCCGCCGCCGGGCGACGCGCCGCACTTCGGCAAGTTCGAGGACATCGTGATGCTGGCGCTGCTGACCGGGCACATCCGCACCGAGGCCGAGCTGCTGCCGCTGTTCGAGGCGGCCGACCTGCGGATCACCGAGATCCGGGCGACCTCGTCGCCGACCAGCGTGATCGTCGCCGTCCCGGCCTGAACCCCCGCCCCGCAAGGAAAGGACCACCGATGGCCACGACCGGATCCCCCTCGCCGCTGCCGCTGATGGCGCTGGCGACCAGCTTCTGGCAGTTCAAGACCCTCGCCGCAGCCTACGAGCTCGGCCTGTTCACCCTGCTCTCGGGCGGCAAGGGGGTCACCGCGGTGGAGCTGGCCGAGGAGTTCGGCATCCAGGAGCGCCCCGCGGAGATCCTGCTGACCGGCTGCGCGGCGCTCGACCTGCTGGAGAAGCACGAGGGCCGCTACCGCAACAGCCCGCTGAGCGAGGAGTACCTGGTGCCGGGCAAGGCCGGGCACCTCGGCGGCCTGATCACCATGTTCGACCAGCGGCTCTACGCGGGCTGGGACAAGCTGACCACCGCGGTGCGCACCAACCGGCCGACCACCTGGGACCCCGACAAGGAGCGGTCGCTGTTCGAGAGCGCCGACCCGCGCATGCTGGAGGTGTTCTGGGAGGCCATGCACGCCATGTCCACCCAGACCGCGCGGACCCTCGGCGAGCACGTCGACCTGAGCGGGTACCGGGCGCTGCTCGACGTGGGCGGCGGCTCGGCGGCGTTCGACATCGTGCTGACCCAGGTGTACCCGAACCTGCGGGCCAACGTCTACGAGCTCGCGTTCGTCGCCGAGATCGCCGAGCAGAACATCAAGGCCGCGGGCGCCTCCGACCGGGTCGGCACGATCAACGGCGACTTCTTCACCGACCCCGCCTTCCCCGGCGGGCACGACCTGCACCTGTTCTCCATGGTGATGCACGACTGGGACGAGACCCGCAACCGGGTGCTGCTGCGCAAGTCGTTCGAGGCGCTGGAGCCCGGTGGCGCGGTCGTGCTGTGCGAACTGCTCGTCAACGACGAGAAGACCGGACCACTGCCCGCGGCGATGATGAGCCTCAACAAGCTGATCGAGACCGAGGGGCGCAACTACACCGTCGCCGAGTACGCGACCTGGCTGACCGACGCCGGGTTCGCCGACCCCGAGGTCATCGCCTTCGACGCGGTGGGCGCCAACGGGGTCGTCATCGCGCACAAGCGCTAGCGGGGGCGGCACACCTTCGAACTCTGCAAGGGAGCGACATGTCGTCGAGGCTGTTTTCCAGCGAGTCGGTGACCGAGGGGCACCCGGACAAGCTCTGCGACGCGATCAGCGACTCGGTGCTCGACGCGCTGCTGCGCGTGGACCCGGCCTCGCGGGTGGCCGTGGAGACCCTGGTGACCACCGGGCAGGTGCACGTGGTCGGGGAGGTGACGACGCAGGCCTACGCCGACATCCCGGCCATCGTGCGCAAGGTCGTGCTCGACGTCGGCTACGACTCCTCGGCCAAGGGGTTCGACGGGAACTCGTGCGGGGTCAACGTGGCGATCGGCGCGCAGTCGCCCGACATCGCCCAGGGCGTCGACACCGCTTACGAATCCAGGGTCGAGTCCACTGAGGACGAGATCGACCGCCAGGGCGCGGGCGACCAGGGCCTGATGTTCGGCTACGCGTGCACCGACACCCCCGAGCTGATGCCGCTGCCGATCGCGTTGGCGCACCGGCTCTCGCGGCGGCTGACCGGGGTCCGTAAGGACGGCACGCTGCCGTACCTGCGCCCGGACGGCAAGACCCAGGTGACCGTGGAGTACGCCGGTGACCAGCCGGTGCGGTTGGACACCGTGGTCGTCTCCAGCCAGCACGCCGACGGCGTCGACCTGGAGCGGATGCTGGCCAAGGACATCCGCGAGCACGTGGTGGCGCCGGAGGTGGCCGCGCTCGGGCTCGACGCGTCGGACACCCGGCTGCTGGTCAACCCGACCGGTCGGTTCGTCATCGGCGGCCCGATGGGTGACGCGGGCCTGACCGGCCGCAAGATCATCGTCGACACCTACGGCGGCATGGCCCGCCACGGCGGTGGCGCGTTCTCCGGCAAGGACCCGTCCAAAGTGGACCGGTCGGCGGCGTACGCGTTGCGCTGGGTGGCCAAGAACGTGGTGGCGGCCGGGCTGGCGACGCGCGCGGAGGTGCAGGTGGCCTACGCCATCGGCAAGGCCGCGCCGGTCGGGTTGTTCCTGGAGACCTTCGGCACCGAGACGCTGGACCCGGTGAAGATCCAGCAGGCCATCCGCGAGGTGTTCGACCTGCGGCCCGCGGCCATCATCCGGGACCTGGACCTGCTGCGGCCGATCTACGCCGCGACCGCCGCCTACGGGCACTTCGGCCGCACGGACGTCGACCTGCCGTGGGAGCGCACCGACCGCGCCGACGCGCTGCGCCAGGTCGTCGGGACCTGATCGGCGTGGCCACGGTGCTGGAGCGGCTGCGCGGACCCGACCCGGTGTTCTCGGTCGAGTTCTTCCCACCCCGCAGCGACGACGAGGAGCGGTTGCTGTGGCGCACGATCCGGGAGCTGGAGCCGCTCGACCCCGCGTACGTCTCGGTGACCTACGGCGCGGGCGGCACCCGGCGCGACCGCACGATCCGCACCACGGGCAGGGTGGCCACCGAGACCACCCTGCTCCCCGTGGCGCACCTGACCGCGGTGGACCACTCGGTGGCGGAGCTGCGCAACGTCATCGGGTGGTACGCCTCGGTCGGGGTGCGCAACATCCTCGCCATCCGGGGCGACCCACCCGGTGACATCAACGGCGAGTGGGTCCCCCACCCGGACGGGCTCACGTACGCGGAAGACCTCGTCCGCCTGGTCCGCGAACTGGGCGACTTCTGCGTGGGGGTGGCGGCATCCCCTTACGGCCACCCCCGCTCCCCCGACCTGGCGACCGACACCGAGCACCTGGTCCGCAAACTGCGCGCGGGCGCCGACTTCGCCATCGCCCAACTGTTCTTCGACGCTTCGGACTTCCTCCGGCTGCGCGACCGGGTGGCCGAGCGGGGGTGCGATGCCGTGCTGGTGCCGGGGGTGATGCCGCTGACCACCGTGCGGACGTTCACCAAGGCGGTGGAGCTGGCCGGGGTTCCGGCGCCGGCGCGGGTGGTGTCGCGGCTGATGCGCTGGGAGGACGACCCCTCATCTTTCCGGGCGGCGGGGATCGACCTGGCGACGGAACTGTGCGCGGACCTGCTCGCCGAGTCCGTCCCCAGCCTCCACTTCTACACACTGAACCGCTCCAAGGCGACCCGCGAAGTCGTCTCCCGCCTGGGCTTGGTCCGCGCGAGGGTGTGAGGAAGGCCGTGGGCCCCTTCGTCGGGCCCACGGCCCCTCGCGTCTGTTGGCTGGGTCAATCCCTACTTTCCCGGCAGCGGCGTTCCGTCACCCTGTCTGACGCTCGCGACCAGGTGATCCTTTCCAGACCTGGTGCCAATTTTCATGCTTGCGGGTGACAGAAGTTGTCCACATGTGGATCTCCGCGGGGGCGCTTTCAAGATCCATTGTCGGTGGGCCCCGGTAGACTGGCCCAGGGACGCCCCCCGGAGAGGGTGGGGGCCGGGCAGGGGTGGGACCGCGCGCGCGGGGCGGTTGCGGTGGTGCTAACTGCGGGCGGTGGTGCCAACTGTGAGCGACGGGGGCTACCGCGCGTGGTGAGGCCAACTGTGGGCGACTGGGCCAACTGTGAGTGGTGGGGCCATCTGTGGTCGGTGGGGACCGTGAGCGGTTGAAGCCGCCGCGGCCAGGCAGGGGTAACGGCCGGTGGTAGCGGAACCTCTGCACGGCAGGCACAGCGGCCAGCGGTAGCAGCACCGTCGCTGGCCTGCGTGACAGCCAGCGGTAGCGGCGCCATCGCTGGGGCAGCGGGGCAGCCAGCGGTAGGGCTACCTCAGCGCGACAGGGCTAGAGGTCGGGAAAGGCCCGTGGGCCTGGCGGGGGTCGCTTCCCGCCGGGGCCCACGGGCCTCTATGTGAACATCTCCTCTAGGCGGGAGGGATGTTGTGGTTGACCCGGAAGAGGTTCGTGGGGTCGTACTGCCGCTTGACCTCACGGAGTCGTTGGTACACAGCCGGTTCGTAGGCCGCGCGGACGGTCTCTTCATCGGCCTCATGGCTGCCGATGAAGCACAGGTACGGCCCACCGGTCGACCACGGGGCCATTGTGGACAGCACCTTCGTCTGGTAGTCCACCGCCTCGTCCACCGCGTTCGGTGCCGGAACGCTGGCCAGGAACAGGCTGAACGCCGCGTCGCGGAAGCTGACGGCGTTGGGGACGGCTGGTTCTCGGGACAGCGCGCCGCCGAGTTGGCGGATCTCGACGGCCAGCAGGGGGCTGTTGGC
This sequence comes from Actinokineospora globicatena, assembly GCF_024171945.1. Classification (GTDB taxonomy): domain Bacteria; phylum Actinomycetota; class Actinomycetes; order Mycobacteriales; family Pseudonocardiaceae; genus Actinokineospora; species Actinokineospora globicatena. The sequence continues at coordinate 255,374 of NZ_JAMTCR010000006.1, read as the reverse complement.
CTCCGGGCCGATCAGGCCGATCACCGTGTCGAGCGCGTCGTCGTCCAGGGAGCGCAGCAAGGTCGAGCGCTCGTAGTACGGGCCGGGCTCGGTCGGGTCGTTGTTGATCGTCCCGATCTCGGTGTACGGCATGTCGGCCAGGGTGTCGATCAGGCGGGGGCCGATGGCGCGCAGCGGGGTGACCAGCCGCTCACCGTCGTCCGCGGATCCGAAGTAGAACACCCGGATGTGCGCGATGTACTTGCCGCGCAGCGGTTCCGGGAAGACGTCCAGGTCCGGGAAGCGGATGAAGGCGATGGACGAGGCCAGCTCCTCCGGGGTGGTGGTCGTCCAGTCCCGGTAGGTGCGCAGGATCTCGGCGGCGTTGTCACCCTCGAAGAACAGGCCGCCGCCGTAGAGGCGGGTGACCTGGAGCAGGCCGATCTCCATCGCGGTGATGACACCGAAGTTGCCCTTGCCGCCGCGCAGCGCCCAGAACAGGTCCGGTTCGGACGTGGCGGACGCGGTGAGCGCCACGCCATCGGCGGTGACCACGTCGAACGAGCGGACGTGGTCGGCGGCGTACCCGTTGGCCCTGCCCAACGGTCCGACGCCTCCGCCGATGGCGTAGCCGATGGCACCGACGAGCGGCGACGACCCGTTCGGCGGTGCCAGGCCCTCTTTCGCCGCCGCGGCGACGACCTTGCCCCACCGGGCCCCCGCCCCGACCCGGGCGGTGCGCGTGGCGGCGTCGATGGTGACGCCGTCGAGCGCGCGGGTGACGATGAGCAGCCCGTCGTCGGCGGTTGTCGACGGGCCGTGCCCGGTGGCCTGCACGGCGACCGGCAGGGAGTGCGCCGCGGCGAACGCGACTGCTTCCCGGACGTCATCGGCGTCGGCGGCCAGCACGGCGACCGCGACCCGGTGCGGGGCGGTCTGGTTGTGCGCGGCGATCGCCTCGGCGTACCCGGGGTGCTCGGGCAGCAGGGCGCTGCCGCCGAGCCGGGAGTCGAGGTCGGCCACGGCCTCTCGCAGCGCCGGTGTGCCTGCCACGGACGAGGTGTTCACTACTGGTCCTTTCTCGGGCGGGGGTGTCTCCGGTGGGGACCGGCGCCTCGGTGCGGTCGGCTGGACCCCCGTCGCACCGGGGGTCCGCGCGACTCAGTAGCTGAAGAAGTCCTCGGTGATGGTGGTGTGCAGGACCCGGTACCCGCCGGTGTAGAACACCAGCGGGTCCCCGTCCTGGTAGTCCAGGTGCTCCACCTCGCCGATGTGCAGCACGTGGTCACCGGCCTCGTGCACGTCGACGACCCGGCAGGCGATCCGCGCCAGCGACCCGACCAGCAGCGGGACACCCGCCACCGTCTCGAACTCGGGGTCGAGCGCGGTGACCGGCCGCCCGGCGAAGTGCCGGGAGTGGATCTCCTGGTGGTCGGCCAGGATGCTCACGCCGTAGCGGCCGGACTCGGCGAGCAGCGGCTGCATCCTGGTCTTGCGGTCGAGCGACACCAGCACGAGCGGCGGGTCGAGCGAGACCGACAGGAACCCGTTGGCGGTCATGCCGTGCACCTGGCCGTCGACCTCGGTGGTGATCACCGTGATGCCGGTGGTGAACCGGCCCATGGCGCGGCGGAACGTGCCGGGGTCGAACCCGGTCCGGTCGTGGTCGCGCTCGGGCGTCCGCGCTGTCATCGCCGTCCTCTTTCCTCAGGCCGCGAAGGAGGCCAGGTAGGCGCGGGTGCGCTCGGGGGTGGACATGATGTCCCACTGCCGCTCGGGGAAGTTGAAGTTGTCCACGACGTCGCGGCAGACGCGGTCGTCCTCGTTCATCCGCGCGAACAGCTCCAGCAGGTGCGGCGCGGGCTCGCGGCGGACCATGAAGTTCGCCCAGTCGGCGGCCGACATCAGGTGCCCGGCGCGGCGGTTGGCGATGCGCAGGCACAACCGCTCGTCGAAGCCGAGGTCCTCGACGATGGCCTCGCCGACGGTGAACGCGGAGAACGACGCGGTGTTGGCGCCCTGGCCGATCATCGGGTCCACGGTCATGTGCGCGTCGCCGAGGGCGATGGCGTACTTGCCGTTGGGCAGCCGGGTGTAGTCCTCGCGCACGACCGGGGTGACGCCGCCCTGCAGCACGTCCTGCGGCCTGGTGACGCCGAACCGGGTCGGGTCGACGCGCTCGAACACGCCGGGGAAGTGCGCCTGCAGCTTGGCCAGCACCAGCTTCTCGAACGCGGCGGGGTCCTCGTCGTAGCGGGTGTCGCGCAGCTCGTTGAGGTCGCTGGCGCCCGGGATGGCCTCGAACAGCAGGCCGGTGACGTGGCCCTCGTGCGAGTACATCGGGATCTCCAGCAGCTCACCGTGCCCGGGGGACACGCTCAGCGACAGGCCCTTGGGGTCGTTGTAGGTGACACCGTGGTAGAGCCCGACGGCGAGGTTGCGCTGCGGGGCGTCGTAGGGCGACTTGTCGGCGCGGCGGCCGAACATCGCGCCCAGGCCCGCGCGACCGGTGGAGATGACCATCAGGTCGTGCTGGTCGGAGAGCTCGACGATGTTGTTCGGCGTCACCGGCCGCACCGCGAGCGTGCCGCCGCGCTCCTCGAAGTCCTGCGCCAGGCGGGGCAGGTAGACCCGGTAGTCCAGCGCGCGCGACGGGGTCGGGAAGTCGCCGCGGAAGTACATGGGCGACGGGCCGCCGATGTAGTGGTGGTTGCAGAAGTAGCCGTACTCGTCGAGGTCCCAGTGGTCGACGCCCAGCTCGGTCTCGCGGTCGAGCGTGGTGCGGTGGTGGGCGACGGTGTTGAGCAGGCGGCCCTCGGCGAGCTGCGCGGCGGTCTTGTCGCTGTAGATGGTGACCGGGATGTCGTGCTTGCGCAGGTAGAGGCCGAGGTGCAGGCCTGCTATGCCACTGCCGACGATTCCGATGTTGGGCACGGTGGTGACTCCTTGGCGGTCGGGGCCGCGCGCGGTGGTGCGGGCGCGGGACTGGGCTGGGATCCGGTAAGCGGAACCGCCTCCTCTTAGTCCGAGGCTATACGCGGCGCGGTCGATCCGCAACAGTAAGTGGAGGAAGTTCCGTTAATCTCGAGCCGGAGGTGCACAGGCCCGGTCCCGGCCGCGTAACCTGCGGTGTCGAAGGCTGTCGTAGGCGAGTGCGGGAGGGGACCTGAGGTGGCGAGCGAGCCTGTAGAACTGCCGGTGAACGGCCTGGTCGGGCTGCCCGTGGTCGGCCTGCCCCCGACCGAGCGGGCCGACGCGGCGCGCAACCGCAGGAAGATCCTCGACGCCGCGGCGCACATCGTGGCGACGGCGGGCGTGGACGGCCTGTCGATGGAGGAGGTCGCCCAGCGCGCCGGTGTCGGCATCGGCACCGTGTACCGCCGCTTCGGCGACCGCGCGGGCCTGGCGTACGCGCTGCTCGACGAACGGGAACGCGAACTCCAGACCGCGTTCCTCAGCGGCCCGCCCCCGCTGGGCCCCGGCGCGGACCCGGTCGCCCGCATCAAGGCGTTCCTGCACGCCCTGCACGACCGCGTGGAGGCCCAGCCCGACCTCCTGGTGGTCGCCGAGATGAACTCCACCCACGCCCGCTACACCGGCGGCGCCTACGCCGTGCACCACACGCACCTGGTAACCCTGCTGAACCAAGCCAAACCCGGCTGCGACGCGCACTACCTCGCCGACGCACTCCTGGCCCCGCTGGCCGCCAGCACGATCACCTACCAGCGCCAACGCGGCATGAGCCCCACCCGCATCAAGTCCGGCTTGGACGAACTGCTCGACGGGATCACCACCCGCACCACTTGAAGAGCCGTCCTCCGCGAACCCCTTGCCCGCAGACGCTTACGCAGACGCCGCTGAGTCTTCTAGCTGAGCTTGCGAACCAGACCGGTGTACGCGGCGATGGCGAGCGTGGCGAGGGCCCAGAGCAACGCTTGCAGCACCCAGATCGCGTAGGTGAAGGCCTGGCCCCACCGAGTGCCGGTGTCGAGGTCGCATCGGGCGCGCAGTCCGGTCGCGCCGAGCGGAAGCCCGCGGTCGATGCCGAGACCGATGAGTTCGGCCGTCGAACAGGGGATCCCGGGTGTCGTAGCCGGAGTAGTCGCTGGCACAACACGCTCGGCGGCGCGGTGGTCGGGGCGGGTCGAGATCTGCCCGGCTACGTAGCCCAGCGTTCCGGCGAGGGCTAGGACGACCATCAGGATGGTCACGATCCGGTGGGCCCGGTAGCCGTAGCGCCCAACCCACCCCCACAGCACGTGCCGCCACCGCGCGAACACACCGCCCAGGGACTCGGGAGTCCGCCGACGCAGGTCGTCCTGCTGAGCGATGAGCACGCGACGGGCATTGCCGTCATGGCCCGCACTCCGCTCCACCGCGGCGAGCTGCTGATACGGCTGCGGCCGGTAGTTCTTTGTGTGGTACCGCACCAGATGCAGCCACTCCCGCCAGGTCACCGCGCTCAGGACGGAGGACGTCAGCCCGCTCAGCCGCAGTGCGCGATCCTGGTCCGGGCACCCTCTCCTGGCCGGGTGCACCGCGGCCTTCGTGCACACGAGCCGCGCTGGGAGGAACAAGGCACCGGCGACCTGCATCTCGGTGAGCGAGAGGAGGATGCCTGAGGTGCTGACGACCTCCGTTCGCTCGAATGTGGCCTGACCACCGACGTGGGCGCTGTTGAGGCGAACGGCCTCACTATCCGCACCTATCAGCAGGGCATCCCGGAACAAGAGGTGCCCGTCCACGCGCAGCCCTTCCGCCGACAACCCAGGGCCGGTGCGGTACGTGACTGTGCTGCGTTCGAGTTCGAGCTGACGACCGACGTGAGCGCCGTGCAGTCGAATCGTCCCTTTCCGATTCGCACCGTGCACTTCGGCGTCCCGAAGGAGCACGTGGCCGCCTGTGCGCAGACCCTCGGCTTCTACGGCAGGCCTGATGCTCGACCTGCTCGTGACCGTCGCCCGGTCGAGTCCGAGCTGTCCGGTGATGTGTGCGCCGAACAGCTCGATCGATCCCAGGAAGCTCGCGGCACGAGCGAGTAGATTCCCGTCGACGCGCATACCGGCGGCCTCCAGGGATGGGCCGGTGCGGTTGATCAGAACTGCCTCGTCGAGCGAGAACCGACCGCCTACCGAGGCGCCGACCAGGTGTATCGCGCCCGCTGCTCCCCCACCACGGAGGAAAGCGCGTTCGAGGAGCACGTAGCTACCCGCGCGCAGGTTGTCCGCCAAGAGGGCAGGTCCCGTGTCGTTGGTGATCGTGGTGCGGTGCATCTCGATCGGGGCGTCGATCTGCGCGGAGTGCAGCCGCACAGACCCCAGGTTCCCCGCCCCGCGCACGGTGGCGTCTCGAAAGAGGAAGCCGCCACTGAGGCGAACGTCGTCAGCGGAGATGGCCGGGCCGGTGCGGTTGATGACGGTGGCGAGGTCCAACACGAGTTGGCCACCGATCTCCGCACCCCGCAGCGACACTGCGCCATCGCGCTGCTCGCCGCGCACGGTGGCGCCATCGAGTACGAGATTGCCCTTCGTTCGCAAGCCCGGGGCGCGGAGACCCGCGACTCTGCTACCTGCGAGGCTCAGCCAGCCGAACTGTGCGGCGTTGCAGCTGAGTCCGTCCGAGAGGACGCAGTCGACGAGGGCAAGTCCGACCTCAGCGGAGATGTGGTCCAGATCCAGTCGCCCCACAACCCGCACCCCATGGATGCGCAGTCCCCGCGGGTCGACGTCCCCACGGCGGCCGAGGAGCAGTTCGCGGATCAGGTCCGCGCGGACCAGCACGCCGGGGTCCTGGGTGATCGCGAGGCCTTCGATCCCCATCGTGATGTCGGGTTGGGCCCACGTGCCGCGCAGGGATGCGTCGACCACCTCCTGTTCCCACTCACTCAGGTTGTCGATCACCGGTGCTGTCCGTGACTCGCTCACACCACCACTGTCGATCATCGGCCGGTCCGCGTTCCACCTGGCCCTGCTCGACCGCGGCGCTACCGTCGGTGATCGGAAAATGGGGCGCGGGTGGGGCGGGGCGTCGCTATGCTCGCGCGCCTGGTCGGGGTCGCTGCCATCCGGCGGTCGACGCGGGGCCGGGGTGCCCGCGTCACCGAGGCGTGGGCGGAGGGAGTTCCACGTGGTGTTCCAGGCCGCGGATGACAGGTATGGCTCGATGACCTATCGGCGGTGTGGGCACAGTGGACTGCTGCTGCCCGCCGTCTCGTTGGGGTTGTGGCACAACTTCGGGGTCGGTGGGGCGTTCGACACGCAGCGGGCGATCCTGCACCGGGCGTTCGACCTCGGTGTGACGCACTTCGACCTGGCCAACAACTACGGCCGCCCCGAGTTCGGTTCGGCGGAGACGACGTTCGGCCGGGTGTTGGACACCAGCTTCCGCCCGTACCGCGACGAGTTGGTCATCTCCACGAAGGCGGGCTACGAGAGCTGGCCGGGGCCGTACGGGAACCTGGGGTCGCGCAAGTACCTGCTGTCCTCATTGGACCGCAGCCTGCGCAGGCTGAACACCGACTACGTCGACGTCTTCTACTCGCACCGGCCCGACCCCGACACCCCGATCGCCGAGACGATGGGGGCGCTGGCCAGCGCGGTCAAGCAGGGCAAGGCGCTGTACGCGGGGATCTCCAACTACAGCCCCGAACAGACCCGCGCCGCCGCGGCCGCACTCGCCCCCCACGGCGTGCCACTCCTTGTCCACCAACAGGAGTACTCGATGTTCGAGCGCGAGGCCGAGGAGGGCCTGCTCGACGTCCTGACCGAGTCCGGCACCGGCATGGTCGCGTTCTCCCCGCTGGCGCAAGGACTCCTGACCGACCGCTACCTGGACGGCACCATCCCACCCGACGCCCGCGCCGCCACCAGCGTCTTCCTCTCCGCCGACAACATCACCCCGGTCTACCTCCAGCGCGCCCAGGCACTGCGGGACATCGCCGCCGAACGCGGTCAGACCCTGGCGCAACTGGCCCTGTCCTGGGTCCTGCGCGACACCCGCGTCAGCTCAGTCATCATCGGCGCGAGCTCGGTGGGCCAACTGGAGCAGAACGTCCTCGCCGCCCAAACCGCCCCGCTCACCGACGCCGAACTCGCGGCCATCGACCCCCACGCCGTCCACGGAACCGGCTGGGACTGATCCGCCCTCAGCGGACACGGCCCACGCCCGCCGCCCCCGCCGCCATAGTGGTGTTATGACCGACAGCCTGCGCGCAGCTGAACGCCGCCTCCAAGCCGCTCAACTCACCTCCGACACCGCCGCCCTCGAAGTTCTCCTCGACGACGGTCTCCGCTTCACTGGGCCTGACGGTGTGGTCCTGACGAAACAGGACGACCTTGCTGCGCACGCTGGTGGGCATCTTGCGTTGACTCGGGTGGAGGAGGAAGACCTGCAGGTGCTTGCTGTGGGGGATGCGGGGGTGACGTGGTTCTTGGGGGTGCTGGAGGGAACCGTTGGGGGGCAGGCGTTGGCGGTTCGGATGAGGTATACGCGGACGTGGATCCGGGGGGAGTCGGGGTGGAAGGTGGTAGCGGCACACGCGTCGGTGGTGGGGTGATGGGAGCGGGAGGCGTGAGCGGCTTCGCAGGGTGGGGTTGTCCACATGGGCCTCAGTTGTCCACAGGCTCGACGTTCAGCCTCCCTGCTCGGCGCGCCCCCTCGGTAGGCTGTGTATTCGGGGGTCTTACGGGTGGTCCTCCCCCACACAAAACAAGTCCACCCCATCGAGCCAGCCTGGCACCAGCGACTTGAGGGAGCGATGGCGGGCAACGTCGTCGGCGGGTGTGTCGTGGCCGACGACGTTGGCGGGTGCTTTAGGGCCAACGTCGTTGGGTCTTTGCCAGTCGCAGGTGGTGGGCTGGACTGGGGCGCGGGGGCTTGGTGGGGCGTGGGATAGCCATGCCGCTGGGGTTGGTGGAGCGTGGGGTGGCAAGGCGGTCGGGCTTGGTGGTGGCCGGGGCGCCTTTGCGGGTGAGCGGGCTGGGCGGGCGCGGGGCGGGCGGGCCCGGACGCTCTGCTCTCCCAGAATGGGCGGCGCTTGTGTTCTGGACCCGCCAAAGTCCTTCCCCGCGTGGGCGTGCAGGGTGGGGCGTGGCTCTCTGTCCACAAGGGATCTGGTTGTCCACAGGGCCATAGTTGAGCGTCGAGCCGTGACCTGGCGGGTCGATAGGCTGTATATCGGGGGCTGCTCAGCTCGGTTGATCTTGGCGGGGAGCGCGGGCCAAGGGGTTACTGCTGTTGGAAGCGGTCCAGGACTCGGCGTTCGCGTTTGGTGGGGCGGCCGGTGCCTCGGTCGCGGCGGGCGACGGGGATGAGGGTTTCGGGGGGTGGTTTGGGGGTTCGGTCGATGAGGCAGGTGGCGGCCACGGCCGCGCCGACGCGTTTGCGGATCGTGTTGGTGACCTCGACGACGCGGGTGGTGCCGCCGGTGCGGATGCGGACCTCGTCGCCGGGGACGAGGACCGTGGAGGCTTTGGCGGGGCGGTCGTTGACGCGCACGTGACCACCCCGGCACGCCGCTGCGGCGTCGGGGCGGGTCTTCATCAGCCGGACCGCCCACAGCCAGCAGTCCACTCGGACGGACTCCACCCCGCCATCATGCCCGGTCGCCCCCGTCCGGCGACACCCGGACGGGGGCGCGCGGGTCAGTCCCGCAGGTTGATCGCGGTCACCGGGCCGACGCGCAGCGCCAGCCGGGTGGGGATCACGGTCGCCACCAGGGCCAGCAGCACGGCGCCCGCGACGATGGCCAGGTACGCGGGGAACGGGCCGGACGGGATCGGGTCGCCCGCGAGGCCGATGCCGAGCAGCACGAGCGGCACCGCCGGGATGAGCGTGCCGATGACGGCCGCGATGCCGCCGGTCAGGCCTGCCTCGAGCCACATCATCCGGCGGACCTGCCTGCGCGTGGTGCCGACCATCCGCATCATGGCGAACTCGCGGCCGCGCTGGGCGGTGGTCATCACGAGCGTGTTGCCGACCGCGATCACGATGTAGCCGAGGATGACGCCGAAAGCGACGAGGTTGACCCAGAACCCCTGCTCCTGGGCAGTCGTGTCCGCGGCCTTCAGCGCACCACGGTCACCGACGGTCACGGTGGGGCTCAGCGCGCGCAGGGCGACCGTCACCACGGTCGGGTCCGCGTCCGGCTCCAGCCGCACCAGCACCGAACTGTCGACGGCGTCCGTGGTGTGCGCGCGGGCGAGGGCGGCGGGGAACACGAAGTCACCGAACGCCAGGTTGTGGGTGTAAGTCGCCACCAGGCGGGGTGACCCGACCCGGCCGTCGCCGAAGTGCAGCGGGACGGGGTCGCCGATCTGCTTGTCCATCCAGTCCGCCTGGTTCTCGCTCAACGCGACCGTGTCCCCGGTCAACGCGGCGAGATCGCCGGTGACCGTCCCCAGGTCGAGGTTGCCGCGCACCTGGTCGCCGTCCAGCCCGAGCGCGGAGCCCTGTTCCAGGTCCACCTTGTCACCCATTGTCGTCGTGGTGAACACCTGCGTGCGCACCACCGACGACGCCGACGCGACACCGGGGACCTGGCGCGCCGCGTCCGCCACGGCCGGGGGCAGGCCGCCGCTCTGGCTGACGATCACGTGGTCGGCCAGCGTGCCCGCCGACGTCTGCTGCCGCACCGCGTCGGCGTGGGTGGTCTGGCTGAAGACCTGCGCGACCGCGAAGCCGACCGCGAGCATGACCGGGGTGATCGCCGCCGCCAGCCTGCGGGTGTTGGCCCGGCTGTTGGCCGCCGCGAGGTAGCCACCGACCGGGGCGATCCGGCTGAGCGGACCGGTCACGAGCCGGATCGCCGCGCCGACGAGGGTCGGGCCGAGCAGGCCGACGCCGATGACGATCACCAGCGCGGCCATCGCGCTGAACGCGGCGACGAGTGGCGTGTCCAGGAACAGCGGGAGGGTCGCCACGCCGAATCCCGCCGCGGTGACCACGAACCCGGCCGTCGTGCGGACCCGACCGAGGCCACGCCGTTCGATGACGGCCTCGCTGAGCGCCTCAACAGGCGAGATCTTCGACGGTCCGCGCCCGGCAACGTAAGCGGCGAACCTGGCCGCACCGACACCTAGCAACAACGCCGCCACGACGGGAATCGGTCCTAGAGCCAGCTCGAAGTCCGACGGCACGATCCCGATCTCGGCGAACGCGTCTCTTAGCCAACCTGCGACGAGAAACCCACCGAGGCCGCCTAGTGCTGCCGCGACACCCGACACCAACAGGGTCTCGGCGCCGATTAGCGCGCGGATCTGTCTTGGTGTGGCCGCGATGGCTCGTAGGAGCGCGAACTCTCGGCGTCGTTGGGTCACCGATAGCGCTAACGTGCTGCTCACGACGAAGACCATCACCAGCAAGGCAACGCCACCGAACGACCCGGCGATCGCCATGAGCACGGCGCGGGCCTGGCTGACGTCGCTGAACTCCACGGTGCTGCGGTCGGTGCCGGTGGTCACCTCGACGTGGTCGTCCTTGAGGGCCTGCTCGACCCGTTCAGCCAGGTCGTCGGCCTGGGTGCTGTCGTCGGCCAGGACGCCGATGGCGTGTACCTGGCCGGGTCGGCCGTAGAGCGCGGTCGCCTGGTCGTCGGTGAAGTACAGCGCTGATTGCCTGGTCACGCCGGGGGCCGACACCACGCCGACGACCCGGTACTCGCGTGTGCTGGACGGGGTCTCGATCTGGATCTGGTGGCCGGGCGCAGCACCCGCCTTCGCTGCTAGGTCGGCGTCTAGGACTACCTGGTCTGGACCGTTGGGCGCCTCGCCTGCCGTCAACGTGAAGGGCGCGAGGGCGGCGGCAGACCAATTGTGTGCTCGCGCTTGGGGCTTGGTGGGACCGCTTTCCGTGATCAGGGTGGCGGGGAAGTCGACCTCGTTGATCGCCGCGCGCACGCCGGGTACGGCCGCGACCCGGGTGGCCAGTCCGGCGTCGATGGTCGGTTGCTCGGCGGCGGGGAGGCCGCCCAGGATGTCGACGCCCTCGGGTCGCACGGACTGGGGTCCGCCGACCACGACCGCGGCGGCCGCGTAGCGCTGGGGTGGGACCCCGGCGCGCAGGCCCGACTCGATCAACACGCCGCAGGCCGCGACGATGGCCGTACCGCAGAGGACCGCGAGGAAGGCTCCGACGAACCCGCTGAGCCTGGTGCGCATTGTGTTCCACGACAGAGAAAGCATGGTCACCACTCCCCGAGGTGCGTCATGCGCTCGGCGACGGCGGCGGGCGTCGGCTGCTCAAGCGATCCGGCGTGCTTACCGTCGGCGAGGAACACCACGCGATGGGCGTAAGAGGCGGCGACGGGGTCGTGGGTCACCATCAGCACTGTCTGGCCGAGGGTGTCGACCAGTTCGCGGAGCAGGCTGAGCACCTGCTTGCCGGTCCGGGAGTCCAGCGCGCCGGTCGGCTCGTCGGCCAGCACGACCTCGGGCTTGCCCACCAGCGCCCGGGCGATCGCTACTCGCTGCTGCTGCCCGCCGGACAACTGCGCGGGCCGGTGCCCCAGGCGATCGGCGATGCCGACGCGGCCGACGATCTCCCGCACCCACCCGGCGTCCGGCCGCACGCCCGCCAACCGCGACGGCAGCGTGATGTTCTGGCCGACGGTCAGAGACGGGAGCAGATTGTAGGCCTGGAACACGAACCCGATCCGATCCCGCCGCAGTCGGGTCAGCGCGGTCTCCCCCAACGACGCCAGATCCGTGTCCCCCAACAACACCCGGCCCGCCGTCGGCCGATCCAACCCGGCCGCGCAGTGCAGGAACGTGCTCTTGCCCGACCCGGACGGCCCCATGACCGCCGTGAAACTCCCGCGCCCGACGCCGACCGTCACCCCATCGAGCGCCGCGACCGCCCCATCCCCCTTGCCGTACACCTTCCGCACACCCTCCAACGCCAACGCCTGCATCCCTGTGCCCTCCACCCAATCGCTCTGACCAGGCACAAGTCTGGCGACGCACACCCCCCACCACGATCCCGCTCACTGGCCGATCGGGGGTAGCGCCAGCACTACCTCCCTCCTCCCGCAGCCACCCCTGCGCCCCCGCGCGCTCTCCCTTGCCACCTGCCCGCCGCCCTCTGCGTCCCCCTGCGCGGAGCCTCCCCTCGCGCCCCTTTGCGACCTTCCTCCGGCCTCACTGCTGCTTCTTCGCGACCCTCCAACGCTTCCCGATCGAGCGAACTTCCCCCGCTTGAAACCGTTCTCCCAGCTCGGGTTTGTCCACAAGGGCCCGAGTTGTCCACAGGTTTTCGCCGTCACCCCTTCGGGCGAGGGGGTCCTTGTAGACTGGGCCTGGGGACGCCCCCCGGGACAGGGTGGGGGCTGGGATTCGCGGGGACGGCCTCCGGAATGGGGGCGCAGATCGTTGGAAAGGGTTTCCGACATTGAGGGCGCCAGGTCACCAACGGACCCAGCGGATGCCGTCTCGGTTAGTCCACGCGCGCCAGCTAGGCCGAAGACCGCCTTGAGCGACCGTTCCTCACGTATGAGCCAGTGCGCCAATCGAGTTGTAGAACCAGTACGCAAGGAAGAAGTGGCCGTATCCGAGCGCACCTACAACGAGAGAAGGCAGAACCGCCAGGCATCCAAGAGCATCCGTTTGCAGCGGGCCACGATTGGTTTTGTAGGAGGCGTCCGACAGCGCGGACCAGAAGACGGTCGCCGCAACAAGCGGACCGAGGAACGCCACCCCGAACCCGGCGAGATTGAGGATGATCTTCACCAGGGTGATCCACCCGCTTTCTCCGGGGTCACCCGGGTCGGCGAGCACCAGCCAGTCGGTAAAGAAGGCGCAGTCGCCCATGATCGCCAGCACGAGCATGACGACGAAGATGGACACGGTGTCCGCGAACGCGCTCGCGCTTGGCTCTGGTCGACCTCCACGGGTCGGCGCGTACGCTTCGCCCGCCACGGCGAACGGGTAGGAGTTCGAGCCCGCCTGGGCGCCGGGCTTCTGCTTCGGTTCACGGAATGCGCTCATCGCGAATTCCTCAACAAACAGTCCCACTATGTAGAACAAGAACACGTAGAGCTTGTCGTCGCCATTCTGTACGCGCCAGAACACGAACAGTCCGACCAACGCGAGTGCGATTCGCGCGACGTGGCGTGGAGTGATCACAGTCATGCTTCGCCACGACACGACCACGTGTTACAAATCCCCGATGGGTCTGGAACACCGCAGCGAGAAGCGCTGCCACGTGCCATGACCCGCGCTCGAACTGTCGGACGGGGCCATGACTGCGGCACCTGTCCACCGATCACAGCGCAGGCGCCCACCGAGAGCCCGCGCCAGGCACCATGACGAACGAGGGATTGACAGTCATCCCTGTGAACAGCACGAACCTCTGGGACAGACAGCAAGTTCTAAGATCGCCTGCACTGGATACGGGAACGAAGGGAGGGGAGGATGGCGATGGGGGCGTTTGATGTGCCGCTGGGTGATGCGCGGGCTCAGCTAGACGCGTTTGTTGAGGAGTATCGCCATGCGGTGGTGGGGGTGCTTGAGGGGTTGAGTGAGGAGCAGGTTCGTCGGAGGTTGGTGTCGTCGGCTACTACGTTGCTGGGCTTGGTGAAGCATGTGACGTGGATGCAGCGGGTGTGGTTCGAGGAGTGTGTGGGTGGGACTTCCCGGGTGGAGCTCGGGTTGGTGGGGAGTCCGGAGGAGTCGTTTCGGCTGGATGACGGGGACACCGTTGCCAGTGTTGTGGCGGGGTTTCGGGAGGCTTGTGTGACGGCCCGGGCGAAGGTTGCCGGGCTTGGGTTGGATGTGGTGGTCACCGGGCACCGGAGTGGGCCTCGGACGGTGCACTGGGTGTACCTGCAGGTGCTGCGGGAGTTGGCGCACCACTGTGGACACGCGGACATCCTGCGGGAGCAGGTGCTTGCGAGCTAACTGAGGGCACGGCTGCCCGGTGCGCACCGGAGGTACGCACCGGGCGAGCTTCCTGCCGCGACCGGGCTTCCTGCCCGGTAAGCCGGTCAGGGCAGGTCGGAGGCGCGGATGTCGCGGCGGGAGACGACCTTCAGCTTTCGGAGGACTCGCGACGTGTGTTGTTCGACTGTGCGCGGGGAGAGGAAGAGGATCTCGGCGATCTGGTTGTTGGTGTGGCCCGCGGCCAAGAGGCGGGCGACCTCGCGTTCTCTGGGGGACAACGTGTTGCCGTAGCCGCGGCGGCCCTGGCGGGAAGGTGTGACGATGCCGAGGGTGCGCAAGAGATGGCGGCACCGCGCGGCGTCGTGGGTGGCGCCCAGGTCCTCGTAGCGTTCGGCGCAGCGGCTGAGGGCGTCGCTGGCGTTGGTGTCGCCCTTGGCCAGGCGGTGGGCCTCGGTGCGTTCCCAGGCGGTCGCCGCGAGGTAAGGGGCGCCGAGGTCGTCGTAGGCACGGGCGGCGGCCGCGTGGTGCTCGGCGGCAGGTTTGCCTAGATACTCGGCAATAGCGCCGCGGCAGGTGTGCAGGGCCGCGGTGGCCATCGGTGCCACGACCCCGGTGATGCCCTGGGTGAGCGAGTGCAACACGTCCTGGGCGTCGTGAACCCGTCCTGCCGCAAGGTAAGCGTCGACGGCGGCAGGTGCGAACTCGCCCGCCCACGCCCAGACCTCCTTGCGCCGCAGCAGAGCCATCCCCGCGTCCGCCTCGACGACAGCGAGCACCGCGTCGTCGTTGCGCAACGCCAACCGCACCAACCCGGCGCTCCCGCCCAGCGCGATCGGCGCGATCGCGTTCTGCGGCGTCCGGACCCCGGTGTCCGCCAGGTACCCGCCCGCGGCCGCCCACTCCCCCCGCGCCAAGGCGAGCAGCCCCAGCACCAGGTTCAGCTCCGTGGCGACCGCCATCAACTCGCGGTACTCGACCAGCAGCGACTCGGCCCGAGCGGCGAGCCCGTCCCAAGCGCCGGTGAACCAGTCGAGCCGGATCGCCGTGCTGCGCGCCGTGCTCAACACGTACAGCGCGCCGCTCTCCTCCGCCGCGCGGGTGCCGAAGCGGAGGAACTCGCGGGCGGTGTCGAAGCGGCCGATGATGGTCAGCGAGTCGGCGAGGTTGCTGTGCGCGCGGGCGACCTGGCGCTGCTCCCCCAGGGTCCTGGCCAGCGTCGGCATGGTGGCGAGCCGGTCGTGCATGTCGGGATCGCCGATGGCCACCATGGAGCCGACCACGTTGGCCATCAGGAATATCCGCAGTTCCGGGTCCTGGCACTCGTCGATGAACGCGTCCGCCTTGCGCATCCACGGCGCGACAAGGGATAGCGGCGTGTCACCGGTGAACGGCTGGGCCAGCGCGCTCATGCACTTGGCGGACATCTCGGCACGTCCGGCCAGCTCGTCGGCAGCCAGTTCCAGCTGCGCCCGGCCCTCGGCGAGCGCGTCACTTTGCCGTGACAGCAACAGACCGAGCTGCATGCGGACCTCACCGCGCGCCGACGACGAGAGCCGGGGGTCGACCAGCAAGCGCTTGAGCAGCACAGCGGATCCACGCGTGTAGAGCCCGAGCAGCGAAGCCTCACCGAGCTTCACACCGAGCCGGTCGACGTCAGCACCGGTGAGTGTCGGCTCAGCGAGAAGTCGTTGCAGCAGCGGCGTAGCAGTCGTCGCGTCGGACACCGCGAGCGCCTGATCAGCGGCTGCTTCGCCGTAGTTGAGCCAATCCGCCCTGCGGTTGGCCAGCCTGCTGTGCTCAGCGAGTTGCACCAGCGGCAGCGGGTCGAGCGCGGAGAGCAGCCGCACAGCCCGCTGGTGCAGTTCACGGCGCTCCATCGCGCTGACGGTGCTGTAGACGGCTTGGCGCGCCAGGGTGTGCCGGAACGCGCACGTGCCGTCGCCAGGGTCGTGCAGGATCGAGCATGCCAACGCCTCGTCGACGGCAGCGCTGAGGGTGTCACCAGAGAGCCGCGCGACCTCGCCCAGCAGCTCCACAGGCGCCGGGATGGTGAACACAGCGGCCGCGCGCACAAGCCTGCCCGCTTCCGGTGACAGCGCGGCCAACCGCTCGGCGACGGACTCGCGCAGCAGAACCGGGACCTCGCCCTGTTCGGTCAACCGGCGGGTTACGGTGCTGTCGCCGCTCTCGGCGACCATCTTGTCGCTCATCGAGCGCAGCACCTCTTCGACCACGAACGGCAGCCCAGCGGTGTGCTCGTGCAGTTCCGCGGCGAACGCGGCGCTTACGTTGTCAGTGCGCAGTATCGCGGCGGCCAGCCTCCGGACCTGTGCCACGCCAAGGGGTTGCAGCTGCACCAGTTCCGCGGTCACGCCCGCGCCCGGCCGGTACGCGGTGCCCAGCGGCATGCCGCCCGCGACGTCCTCGCGCCGGTAGGTGACCACCACGGCCAGCTCCGGGGGCGGGTCGGCCATCAGGAACCGGAGCAGCTGGAGGGTTCCATCATCCGCCCAGTGCAGGTCCTCGATGACCAGCAGCACCGGCCCGAGCGCGGCGAGCACCTCGCGGATGGCCCGGAACAGCAGGTGCCGGTCGAACTCCGGGTCGGCGGTGCCGGTCGCCGGGGCGGGCAGCACGTCGGCCAGCTCCGGGACCGCCGTGCGCAGCGCCGAGGTCACCGGGTTCAGGTCCGCGCACTGCGCGAGCCTGCCGCTGGCGCGCCGCAACGCCTCCAGCACCGCGCCGAGGACGAACGGTTCGCGCAACTGCTGGCAGTAGCCGATCAGCACGGACGGGACGTCGCCCCCGAGGGTGTCGACCAGTTCGCGGACCAGCCTGCTCTTGCCGACGCCCGCCTCCCCCTCGACCTGGACGAGCGCGGGCTTGCGGCGCACCAGCAGTTGGAGCAGGCCCAGTTCGTGCTCGCGGCCGATCAGGACGGAGTGCGGTTCGTGGCTCGGCATGTGTCTCTCCCATCACCGCGGGGCGGGGGCGCCGTTGCCCCCGCCCCGCGGTTCGGACCAGTGGTCAACCCACCTCAGACACCCGCGATGGACTGGATCCACGAGCGGTAGCGGGTGATGTTGGTGTAGGTGGTGTAGTCGGAGCGGTTGCTGGTCGACGCGACGCCGACCTGGCGGCCGTTGCCCCACATCGGGCCACCGGAGTCGCCGCCCGCGGTGAGGCCGTTGTACCAGTAGGCACCGATGCCGACGCCGCCGACGTAGTCGCGCCCGTTGACGGTGTTGACCCGGACGGTGGCCTGCTTGAGGTAGCGGGACTGGCAGTTGATCTCGGCCTGGTTGGTGCAGGTCGCACCCCAGCCCATGACCGTGACGTACTGGTTGACCGCGACGTCGGAGGTGGTGCCCAGTGGGGAGTAGGGCCCCGCGACGGAGCGGTCGAGCCGGACGATGGCCAGGTCGGCCGCGGAGTGCGTGGTGGTCTGCACGCCCTTGGCGACCGTGCCGCCGGAGTTCTGGTCGAGGCTGCCGATGCGGAACGACAGGGTGCCGCTGGCGCAGTGCTTGGCGGTGAGAATGTAGCGGGATGCGATCAGGGTCGCGGTGCAGCTCTGCTGGCCGTTGGAGAACAGCCGGGCGGCCCAGGTCGCGCTGCCGTTGTAGTAGCTGCCACCGATGATCTGCACGGTGGCGCCCGGGTCGACCGGCGGCGCGGGCTTGGCCGAGGCGGCGGGGGCGACAGCGGCGACGGCGGCCGCGGTGGCGACAACTGCGAGAACAGACTTGAGGATCTTCATGACCATCGCTTTCTCCGCGCTGGGACAGCGGTGCGCGGATAGTCCAGTGACCCGGTGGGACTCCGGGTCACGCAGGGGGGACACCGGGCAATCGTGCGGGCGATGGCGGAGCGTGATCAATCCGTACCCGGTACTTATAAATTGTAGAACCGGTACGTAGTTTGACAGTTTTGAACAACAACACCCTATTCACTCCGGGTGCGGCTCAACGGAGTGCGGTGAGCGGTTCGCCAGAATCGGGTCACCGGGACGTGGCGCGATCGTTCAAGACCCCGGGGCGACCACGGCCCTAGCCTGACCGCAGTGGACAGCGGCAGGGCCGGGGAGGTCGGGTGGACGAGTTCGCCAGCGCGCGGTTGGTGGGTGCGGTGCGGCGGGGGCTCGCCGAGGCGGGGATCGCCACGGCCGCCCCCAGGGCCACCGGCGCGCTGCTGCCGCTCGCCGCCAAACGCCGGTACCTGTCGGAGGTGGCCGCGGCGCACGGGCTGCTGCCGTTGGCGCGGGCGGGCAGCGTACTGCGCGAGATGGCCGCGGATCCAGCCGTCGCGGCGTTGTCGCTGGCGTCCACACCGGCCGGGCTGCTGGAGCGCTGGCGCAGGCTGGAGCGGTTCACACACTCGCGTCACCACGTAGTGGTGCAGCACAGCGACTCCGGTCAACTCGCTTTAAAGCACGCTGGGCCACCGGGAACGCCGCCGGAGCCCGCGGAGGACGCGGTGGTACTGGGCGTCCTGGTGGCGTTGCTCGGGGTGATCGGCGTCCGCGATCTGACCGTCGCGGTTGGACCGGACGAGGTGGTGGTGTTCACCGGTGACGAGTTCGTCGCGGCGCCGCCCGTGGTCGGTTCCGAGCTGTGGTTGTTCACGTGGTCGAGCACCACGCCGCGCGAGCCGGTGGTGGTGGCGGCTGATCAGTCCGACGCCGTCACCGAGGTGCGCCGGTTGGTAGCGGCCGACCTGGGCAAGCGGTGGTCGCTCGACGAGGTCGCGGCGGTCGTGGGCACATCCAGGCGGACCCTGCAGCGCGGGCTGCGCGAGGCGGGCGGCTTCCAGGAGTTGGTCGGCGCGGCCAGGACCGAGGCGGCCGCCGCGCTGCTGCTGGCGGGCGGGCACCCGCTCAGCACCGTCGGGTTCGCGTGCGGCTACGCCGACCAGCCGCATTTCACCCGCGATTTCACCCGGCGGACCGCGATGTCCCCGGCCACCTATCGGCAGTCCTTCTCCCCCTGACCAGTTCCCGCACGCGAAATGGAGCACAAAACAATGGAAATCGCTGGCAGAACGGTTCTCGTCACCGGCGGGGCGCGCGGCGTCGGCCGGGAGCTGACCAGGCAGTTGGTCGACCTCGGCGCCACGGTCGTCGCTGTCGGCCGCGACCAGGCCCGGCTCGACGCGCTCGTCGCCGAGCACGGCGCCCGGGTCCGCCCGCACGTCGTCGACCTCGCCGACCCGGTGGCCACGGCCGAGTTCGCCGACCGGCTCGTCGAGTGGCACCCGGAGTTGTCGGTGGTCATCAACAACGCCGGTATCCAGTCGCTCACCGACTTCCTCGACGGCGACCCGGTCGCCACCCGCGCGACGGTGCGCGCCGAGATCGCGGTCAACCTCGACGCGGTCGTCACCCTGTGCGGGGCGCTGCTCCCCCACCTGCGCGGGCAGGAGTCGGCCGCGATCGTCAACGTCACCACCGGGCTCGCGCTGGCCCCCAAGGCGACCGCGCCGGTGTACTGCGCGACCAAGTCCGCGGTCCGCACGTTCACCCGCGCGCTGGGCTACCAGTGCCGCACCGGGGCGCCGCACGTGCGGGTGGTCGACGCGGTGTTCCCGCTCGTGGACACCGACATGACCCGGGGGCGCGGCAAGGCCGGGATCAAGAAGATCAGTGCCGCTGAGGCGGCCGCGGCGGTGCTGGCGGGGGTGCGCCGGGACCGGGCGGTGGTGCACGTCGGCGCGACATCGCTGCTGGCCGGGATCATGCGGGTCGCCCCCGGGCTGGGCTACCGGATCATGCGGGACAGCTGAAACCGCCGGTAAGTGGACTGCGGACTTTCTCAGGGAAGTGGACCGCGCGCCCGCGCGCACGGGCGAGGACCATGAGCGGTGACCGGTTCTCGGGTGAACGGTTCTCGGGCGAACGGGGTGGTGCGGTGGACGAGCGGGCGGTGCGGCACCGGGCGGCGGCTGGGGTGCCCCGGTGACCGTCGTGCGCACGGCCGAGCGCGCCGACCTGCCGGTCGTCCTGCAACTGATCGTCGAACACGCCGAGTACGAACGCGCCCCGTCCCCCGGCCCGGGCCTCCCCCAACGCCTCGACGCCCTGCTGTTCGGCCCGTCATCACGCCTGCGCTGCCTGCTGGCCGAGATCGACGGCACCGCCGTCGGCTACGCCACCTGCTCCCCCGAGATCTCAACCTGGGACGGCTGGGAGTACCTGCACATGGACTGCCTCTACCTGCGCCCCCAAGCCCGAGGCCACGGCATCGGCCAACTCCTCATGGACGCCGTCCTGCACCACGCCCGCCAACTAGGCATGGTCCAAGTCCAATGGCAAACCCCCACCTGGAACGAAGGCGCCATCCGCTTCTACCGCCGCCTAGGCGCCACCGCCGTCGAGAAGGTCCGCTTCACCCACACCCTGTAGCCACCCCGCTGGCTGACCTCCGCCCCACCAACAGGGCCCAAGGCCGTCGAGTGGGTATCTAGCCGTTGGCCGGTGGGCGGAACCTGGGCTTGAAGGCTTGGCCCCAACAACGCCCGCCAACAACGTTGGCCCTAAGCACCCGCCCGACGACGTTGGCCCCCACACGCCAGCCGACGACGTTGCCCGCCATCGCTCCCTCAAGTCGCTGGTGCCAGGTCGGCTCGATGGGGTGGACTCGTTTTGTGTGGGGGGACGGTACCCGTAGCGTCGGTAGCGGACAGGGCCATGCTTTTCGGCCCCTGCTTTGCGGTCCTGCCACGGGTGTCGTAGGGGCCCCGCGCAAAACAAGTTCGCCCCATCGAGCTTGTCTCGAAAATCGCGCTCAAGTCGATGGCGCAGCCGAGACGTCTACCGCAGCGCAGCGAAGGCACCGAAAGCCGGAGATTCCCAGCTCAACACCCCACCAACCACGGCCGCCAAGATCAACCCGCCCCAAAGACCCCCGAATACACAGCCTACCCAGGGGGACGCAAGACGAGAGAGGTTGAACCTGCCCCCTGTGGACAACTCCGCCCCATGTGGACAACCCGTGGGGGCGACGACAGTGGTCGCCCCCACGGGTCGAGCTCTAGCGGACCGGGTTCTGGAGGTCGAGGGTCCAGGTGTCGATCTTGCCCACGTCGTTGGTGGCGGCGTCGCGGACTCGGAGGGTCCAGGTGCCGTTGGGGGATTTGGTGCGGAGGTCGAGGAGGTAGGACTTGACGATGTTGTCGGCGCTGCCGCCGGTGCGGTTGTGGAGGACGTAGGGGGTGCCGTCGGGGGCTAGGAGGGTGACTACCAGGTCGCCCTGGTAGGTGTGCTGGATGTTGACGTCGATCTTGCTGTTGGCGGAGGCGCCGGTGTTGCAGCCGGTGAGGGTGATCTTGCTTTCGACCGTCGCGTTGTCCGGGATGGCGACGTCGGTGCCGTTGATGAAGCGGCAGCCGGTGGGGGCGTCGTTGCGGACGGTGAGGGTGTAGGTGGCGGTGCGGGTGCCGCTGGGGGCGGTGCCGGTGACCACGACCGAGTACGTGCCCGGGGCGGCGGTGGGCAGCGCGAGTGACAGCGACGACGACTGGCCCGAGGTGACCGTCTGCGGGGTGAACGTGGCGGTGCTGCCGGTGGGCAACCCGGTGGCGGACAACGAGACCGACTGGCTCTGACCCGCGGTGGTCCTGGTGGCGACCGCGACCGTCAGGGTGTTGCCCGGCATGGCCTCACCGGCGGTCGGCGACAGGGACACCGCGAAGTCGTTGGCGGGGGTGTCCGAGACGCCCGCGAGCTTCCACACGGTGTGCGCGATCGCGTTGGTGCTGTGTCCGATGGTGCGGGCGCCGACGTTGCTGATCGTGTCGCAGGCCGCGTGGTAGCACGGGTCGGTGCCGGAGCCGATGCCGCCGACGGTGATGTTGTGCTTGGTGAACGACGAGTGGTCGGAGCTGCCGTTCCAGCTGATGGGCGTGGTCGGGATGCCCTTGGCCTGGAAGTACTCCTTGAAGTGGTTGGCGATGGTGGCGTTGTGGTTGTAGACGCCCCAGGTGGTGACGTCCTTCTGGCCGACCATGTCGAAGTTCAGGTACGCGGTGATCTTGGCGCGCTCGGTGGCGGCGAGGTTGTCCGCGTAGTACTTCGACCCGATCAGGCCGAGCTCCTCCGCGCCCCACCAACCGAAGCGCAGCCGCTTCTCCGGCCGGAGATTCTCCCGCGACACAGCCAAAGCGACCTCGAGCACCGCCGCCGTACCGGAGCCGTTGTCGTTGATGCCAGGTCCGGCGGTGACGCTGTCGAGGTGCGCGCCTGCCATGACGACCTTGGTCGCGTCCCCGTACGGCCACTCGGCGATGACGTTCCAGCCCGTGGCGCCGTTGTGGGTGAAGGGCTGCAGCGTGGTGGTGTACCCGGCCGCGTCGAGCTTGCCCTTCACGTAGTCGGCCGACGCGCGGAACCCGGGCCTGCCGTGCGCGCGGTTGCCGCCGTTGTTGGTGGCGATGGTCTGCAGCTGGTTCAGGTGCGCCATGACGTTCTCGGCCGGGATCTCCGGCGCGGCCGACACGAGCGCGGGGGCCTGCGCGGCGGGCGCGGGCGCGGAGTTCGCGATCCCCGCGGTGACGCCCAGCGCCAGCACCGCCGACACGACGGCGGTGAGGGCCGCTCTTGGTGACTTCACTGCTCTCCTCCTTGGGAGAAAACGGGTGCCCGACAACCCCGGTGTGAGCGGGAGCGGGAGTTCAGGGGTGGCGATGCCGCGCCATTTCGGGTTCTCGACGGTACCAAATGCACGGTTACCCCGACAAGAACAGCTCTTTACCACCGGCGCGGCGATTGCCTTACTGGGAAAGGGAAAACCCTCGTCGTGCGCTTTCGGGCGGGGTCGGTGGCGCCGGGGTGACCCGGCGCCACCGCCGCTCAGCCGAGCGTGATCCCCCAGCCCCGCACCGTGCCGGTGTCGTTGGTGGCCGCGTCGCGGACCTGCAGCTTCCAGGTGCCGTTCGGCGCCTCACCGGCGAGGTTCACCGTGTACGAGCGCACGATGTTGTCGGCTGACCCACCGGTCCGGTTGTGCAGCACATAGGCGCTGCCGTCCGGCGCGATCAGCGAGACGACGAGGTCGCCCTGGTAGGTGTGCTGGATGTCGACGTCGACCTTGCTGGTCGCCGACGGCGTCGCCGTGCAGCCCGAGATGGTGACCGGGCTCTCCACCGTGGTGTTGTCGGGAATCGCCACCGCCGTCGTCGTGCTGGCCTTGCAACCGCCGCCGGGGCCGCTGACCACGAGCGAGTAGGTAGCGGTCTTGGTGGTGGCGCCCTTGGCCTGCACCGTCACCGGGTACGTGCCGGGCGGCGTGCTCGCCGAGGTCGCGATCGTCAGCGTCGACGACGAACCGGAGGTCACCGACGTCGGCGCGAAGGTGGCCGTGGCACCGGCGGGAAGCCCGGTGGCCGACAGGGCAAGCGATTGCGCGCTGCCGCTGGTGGTCGCGGTGGAGACGGTCGCGGTGGTCGACCCGCCGGGCGCGGTGGTGCCGGTCGCGGGCGCCACGGCGACGGAGAAGTCGTTGCCCGGCTGGGAGATCCCGGTCAACGGCACGGTCAGCGTGCTCGCCCCCGGGGCCAGCTTGAGCTGGGTCCCCGCGGTGGGGCGGAGCGTGTAGTCGTAGTCGGTGGAGATCACGACCAGGCCGATGCGGTGCCCGGAGGCGAACACGTGGTCCTTGGGCTGCAAGGAGAACGTGAGGTCGTACTCCTGCCCCTGGGTGATCGGCTGGCTGGTGCTGATGCCGTCGCGGTTCTGCGGGTCGATCCAGCCGCGGGTGACGATCACCGGCGACGAGCCGCCGTAGTCGACCAGCAGCGCGGTCAGGTTCGCGGCCTTGCGGTTCTCGACCGACGCGCGCAGCGTCACCCTGGGCGTGCCGGAGAGCTTGGCCTGGGCGGTGAGGGCGTCGCTGCGGTAGACGAGCCTGCTGCCGTTCGCGCTGTCCGGGCTCGCGACGAGGGTGGTCGCGGTGCTCGTCCGTCCATTGTCGACAAACGCTTGCTTGACGTCACCGCCGGAGCCGGTCAGCGACAGGGTGCCGGGCGCGGTCGCCGAGGTGGCGCCGAGGCGGAACACGGCGTTGCGGGCGGCGGGGTCCGGCCAGTCGGCGAACTGCTGCCAGGTGCCGTCGGCGAACTGCACGTCGGCCTTGGGCTCGTTCATGACGCCGTTGTCGATGCCCTTGAGGTGGTAGTCGAACCACTTGAGCACCGCGGCCTGGTAGTCCGAACGCGACGGTGCGCCGTGGCCGCCCCGGTGCAGCCAGATCTTGCGCGGGACGTTGTTGGCCTTCAACGCGTCCCACCACTGGGCGTACTGCGAGCCCTTGACGTTCCAGTCGGTCTGGCCGTGCATGACGAACACGCCCGCGGTGACCTTGTTGGCGTCGCGCAGGTAGTCGCGCTGCTGCCAGAAGTTGGTGAAGTCGCCGGTGACCCGGTCCTGGTCGCGCGTGATGCCCGCGATCTGGCCCGAGCAGCGCGAGGCGTTGCCCACCACGGCCTTGGCGAGCACGTCGGCGTCCTCGCCCTGGTACCCGCCGGGCGCGACGACCAGGCCGTTGGCCCGGTAGTAGTCGTACCAGCGCGAGATGGCCGCGATCGGCACGATGGCCTTGAGCCCCGGCACCCCGGACGCGGCGGCGGCGTTGGGCAGCGTGCCGTTGTAGGAGATGCCGATCATGCCGACGTTGCCGGTGCTCCAGGTGGCCTTCACCTCGGTGCCGGAGGCGTTGTAGCCCTTGGTGCGGCCGTTGAGCCAGTCGATGACGGCGGTGGCGCCGAGGGTCTCGTTGCGGTCGCCGGTGGTCGGGCAGCCGTCGGAGTCGCCGGTGCCGATGCTGTGCCCCATGACGACGGCGTAACCGCGCGGCACGAAGTAGTCGTCGTACCAGTCGGGCAGGTCCGGCGCGGGCCGCAGGGACTCGGCGAGCGCGGCGGCGGACCCGGCGGTGACACCCTCCTGCGGCAACCGGTCCACATTGGGGTTGTAGTTCGGTGAGGTGTTCAGGCCCTTGACGTACGGGCTGTGTTCGAACACGACCGGGACCCGGGTGCTCCCGGTCGGCCGCGAGATGTCGATGGCGACTCGGTCGAGCCGCCCGTTGCCGTCGGTGTCCACCGTCGTCTCGACGTAGACCCGTTCCTCGAGCATCGCCGCAGTGCTGTCTCGGGCACTGGCCGCTGTGTTCTCTCGCGCGTAGGCCGCGCTGGTGACCAAGGGGACACCACCAGCGACGACAAGCGCGGAAACCAGCACGGCGCGGGGCAGGGGCCGCATGGGCGCTCCTTCACTTCTTGCAGGGACCACCAGCCAGCCCCACCCAGCCCCTCCAGTCAATCCGCCGACCGGCACCCGCGCATAACAGTGATTGCCCGTCCGCTTTAACTGTGAACGTCCGACTTCAGACCACTTGATGGGAACCCGCGCCCGCCGACTGGGAACGCGGCCGCGCCGATCCCGGGCAGCCAAGGGCTCGGACCCGGTGGCGTGCCGGGCGAGCACACCCCACTCGGGATGGTCAGCGGGCCGCACGAGCGGCGGGTGCGGCGGGAGGCCGACCGGACCGGAACCCGCGCCCGCTGACTGGGAACGCGGTCAGGTGCCGTGTCGGGTGACGTAGGCGGAGCGGGTGAGGGCGCCGTGTTTGCGGAGGATGTTGGCGACGTGGTCCTCGACTGTGCGGCGGGAGAGGAAGAGGGTGTCGGCGATCTCGCGGTTGGTTCGGCCGTCGGCGAGGAGGCGGGCGATCTCGGTTTCGCGGGGGGACAGGGCGCGCCCGTAGCCGCGGCGGCCTCGGGTTGAGGGGACGGGGGTTCCCGCGCGTCGGGCGTGGTGGCGGCAGCGGGCGGCGGCGATGACGGCGCCGAGGTCCTCGTACTCCAGGGCGAGGTCCGAGAAGGAGTGCGGCGCCCCGAGGAGGGCGGCGCGTTCGGTGAGGGTCGCCGCGGCGTAGGGGAGTCCCAGGGCGCGGTGTTGGGCGGCGACGGAGGTGTAAAGGGGCGCAACAGCTTCCGGCGACGCCGTGGCGGCCGCGAGGTGCGCGTACCCGGCAGCGAGTGCGGCGCGCAGGTACGGGCCGTCCAGCGGCGCGATCCCGGCGGCGGTCTGGTCCAACAGCCTCCGGGCGTCGTCGACCCGGTCCGCCGCGGTGTAGGCGATCACGGCGGCGGGGACCAGGTCACCGGACCAGGCCCACACGCGCTGGTGGCGCAGGAGCGCGACACCGGCGTCGACCTGGGTGCAGGCGGCGCGGACGTCACCGCGGTCCATGGCCACAGTGGACAGCGCGGCCATGGCGGCGAGCACCACCGGCGCGACGGCGGACTCGGGGTCGGCCACCCCCGTCTCGCGCAGGCACGCCGCCGCCCGGACGACGTCGCCCTTGGCGATGGCGAGCCACCCCTGGACCAGGCGCATCTCCCCCGTGACGGGCAGCGCGCCCGGGTTGGCCGTGATGATCGCCTCGGCGCGGTCGGCGAGACCGGACCACCGGCCCGCCAGCCAGTCGAGCCGGACCTCGGTGCCCAGCCCGGTGCTGCGCACGTACGGCGCGGACTCGACCCCGCGCAGGCCGTTGGCCAGCAGCGCCCTGGCGTGGTCGTAGTGGCCGAGCCAGGCGCACACGTCGGCGAGGTTGCACCGCGCGCGCCCCAGCTGGCGCAGGTGTTCGTGGTCGTCGGGGTCGACCCGGGTGGGGAGCAGGTCCTCCAGGTCGGCGATGTCCGCGTCGCCGAGGGTCAGCCGGGACTGGAGCATGCTGGCCAGCAGCGCGGTGCGCGCCGGGCCGGGCGCCATGGCCCCGATGCGGGAGAACACCAGCCCCTGCCAGCGGCGGCACTCCTGGACCGACCGGTTGCCGAGGTAGGGCATGCCGAAGATGGCGACCCCGCGCAGGCTCCACGCCTCGGCGACCCCCGGCGTGCGCACGGCGCTCCTGATCTTGAAGTCGGCCCGGGGCAGGTCACCCGGTGCCCGCATCAGCAGCAGGCCGAGACCGATCGCGACCTCGGCGCGGGCGCCGTCGGAGAGCCGCTGGTCGGTGATCAGCCGCTCCAGCACGGGGATCAGCTCGCGGTGCCGGGCCCCGCTCAGCCCGTGCCCGCACAGGATGGTCACCAGGCGCGCCAGGTCGGCGGCGGGCAGCGCGGGTTCGGTGACCAACTCGGTCAGCCAGCCGACGGCGACGTCATCGCGCCCGGCCAGCATCGCCTCCTCCGCCGCGCGCACACCGTGGCGCGCCCACTCACGCAGCGCACCCGCTCCGCGCGCATGCGTGGCCACTTGGTCAGCGGGCAGGTGTTCGCCGAGCACCGCCAGCGCGCGCTCGTGCAGCCGCCGCCGCTCACTCGCCGGTAACGACTCGTACACAGCCTGTCGCGCCAACGGGTACCGGAACCCGATCCCGGCGTCGGTCTCGACCAGCACCGCGCGCCGGACGAGCCGCTCGACCTCCGCACTGTCCACTCCGGCCACCGCGGACAGCACCGCAGCGGACGCGGGAGCCACGACCGCCGCCGCCCGCATCAACGCCGCCGCCGCGCCCCAGAGCCCGCGCACCTGGTCGGCCATCTCGTCGCGCACCGACCACGGCACCGGCAGCCCGCCGAGCACGCGTTCCGCGGCGGCGTCGTCAGCCCGGGTCAACGCCCTCGGGTCGCGCACCGCTCCGACGAGTTCGGCGACCGCGAACGGCAACCCGGCGGTCCGCCGCCACAGCGCAGCCGCCACCGCGTCCGACACCGGCCCGACGACCTCCGCCGCGACCCGACCGACCCCATCGCGCTCCAGCGGCTCGACCACGACCCTGGTCCTGGTCATCCGCCCCGGTCGCGTCCCGAGTGGACCGCCGGGGCCGACCTGCTCCGGCCGGTAGGTGAGCACCAGGGTCAGCCCGGCAGGCGGGTGGTCGACGACCGCGCGCAGCACCCGCCTGCTCCACTTGTCGACCCACTGCGCGTCCTCGACCACCAGCGTGACCCGGCCGAGCGCGCCGATCACCTCGCGGAACCCGGCGACGACCACGCGGCGCGCCTGCTCGGGTACGGGCGGTGGCAACCGGTCTGCCAATTCCGGCACGTGCGGCCGCACGGCACCCGCCGACGGGCCGAGCGCGCCGAGGGTTCGGGGGTAGGTGCTGAGCAGGTCGACCAGCACGCCGAACGGCGCGGGGTGGCGCGACGGGTCGCAGCGGCGGGCGCCGACCCAGTGCTCGACGCCCTGGCGGCGCGCGAGTTCGGCGACCAGCCTGCTCTTGCCGACCCCGGCGGTGCCCTCGACCAGCACCAGCGACGGCGGCCACTTCGCCGCCTCGGTGACCTCGGCGAGTTCGCGGTCACGGGCCACAAGCGCCGTGCCGCCCGGGCGCACCCAGACCCGCGCGCCCGCCGAGCCACAATCCGGTCCCCGGTCGGCCAGGTAGCCCATGCGCCGGAGCTTACCGAGCCCGAATGGGCTCCGGTACCCATTCCCAGGCGCCATCGAATCCCATTTCCCCGGTACGTACCCATTCCACTGGTACCTACTGTTTCCACGGTTGTTTTCCACCACGGAACCGGATGCGGAATGGGCGGTGCGGCCAGGGGTCGCCCGGCCGCACCGCCTTTTCCTCCCGTTACCCTGCCGGGGCTCAGGTCACCGTGAGCACGAACTCGGTCGAGCCGGTCCTGCCCGCGGTGTCGGTCGCGGTGATGACGACCTTGTAGGTGCCGGGTTGGAACGGGGCGAACAGCGACATCTGGCTGCTGCCACCCGGGGACACGCTGGTGGGGAAGAACATCGGGGCGAAGGACAGGCCGGTCGCGCTGAGCCTGCTGGCGCCGGTGCCGCCCGCCACGGTGATGGTGGCCCTGGCGCTGGTGCCCCGGCCCACCGTCGCCGACGACGGCGACGCGGTCGGCTTGGGACCGTCGGTGGAGCCGCCGTCACCCACGGTCAGCGTGTAGGTCGCGGTCTTGGTGCCGGAGGTTCCCTTGGCACTCACCGTGATCGGGTAGCTGCCCTTCGCGGTCGACGCCGCGACGTCGAAGGTGACCTTGGCCGACTCGCCGGAGTTGATCGCCGCAGGCTGGAACCTCACCGAGACACCGGAAGGCTGGCCGCCGGCCGACAACTCCACCCGCTCCGGCTGGTCACCGGCCGTGGTCGCGACGGTCGCCGAGATGTACTTGCCGGGGTCGGCCTTGCCCGAGGTCGGGTTGACCGCGACGGTGAACTTGCCGTCACCGGGGGGCGTTCCGCCGCCGATCTCGGACCTGGCCCAGTCGCCCATCTCGTTGGTCAGCCGCGCCATGACGCTGTACCGGTCGCACCCGCTCGACCCCCAGGACACGACCCCGACGATGACGCCGTCCACGGTGAACGGACCGCCGCTGTCGCCGGTGCAGGTGCCGGTCCGGCCGTCGTCGTAACCGATGCACAGCATCAGGTCCGGGTTGACCCTGATGTTGAACACCTGGCAGTTGGTGGCGTCGTTGACCGGCAGCGTCGTCTTGTAGAGCACGCCGGAGCCGCCGTTGGCCGAGGTCCTGCCGTAGCCGACGGCGGTGCCGCTCTTGCCGGGCTGGGTCAGCGCGGTGTCACCGGACCCGGCCACCTTGACCCACTGGCTCTCCGGCACCGGGAGGTCGTCCTCGGTGGTCACGACGGCGACGTCGTAGCCGGTCTGCCACCCGCCGCTGCCGGTGTACTTGGGGTGCGTCTTGTACGAGGCGAGCTTGGTGCGGAAGCTCTCGTCACCGGCGGTGTTCAGGTCGTCGTCGCCGTAGA
Source organism: Actinokineospora globicatena (assembly GCF_024171945.1). GTDB lineage: Bacteria > Actinomycetota > Actinomycetes > Mycobacteriales > Pseudonocardiaceae > Actinokineospora > Actinokineospora globicatena. The sequence goes on along the minus strand of NZ_JAMTCR010000006.1, from coordinate 225,779 downwards.
GGTAGTGCTTGGCCCCGGCGGCGTCGATCATGCAGTGCGCGGCGGTGATGATCTTGCGCTTGCCCACGACGGAGGCGGTGCAGGACTGGCCCTGCGGCCCACCGCCCCCGGCGCGCATGCCCGCGATGACGAACGGGTGCTCCCGCACGGTGGTCCGCTGGCCGTTGACGACCTGGGCGCTGCCACCGTCCACGACGAGCTGGTCGGTCGGGGTGGCCGCGGTGGCCGGGCCGGGGGCGGCGACCGCCGCGCCGGTCACCGGGACGGCGACCGCGGCGAGTGCCAGCACGGCGGCGAGCAACAACTTGCGCTCTCTCACTTCGATGTCCTTCTGTCGCAGGGAATCGAACGGTCGGGGCCCCGGTGACCGGACCACCGGCGGGGACGTCCGCGGCGGCCAAGAGGACTATCGGGTCCGGTCACCGGCCGAACAACCGTGGTAATCGTGGGTATCCGGTGCTGGACACGGCGGGCGCGGCGACAGATAGTGGTAGCCCGCGCGACTGGCACCGCGACGCCCCCTGCTCGTCGCCCGCCGGTCGCCGGACGAGGAGGCAGTCGTGGTGCGATCGATCCGGTCACCGGAGTTCGGTCGGGACCTGAGCCGGGTGTCGCGATCCGGCACGTTCGGGCAAGCGCTCGACGCGGCCATCACCGCGCGCGGGCTGACGCTCGACCGCGTCCGCTACCACCTCGCGGAGAAGGGCATCGACGTCAGCGTCGCCACGCTGAGCTACTGGCGGCGCGACCGCAGGCGCCCGGAGCGCGAGGAGTCGCTGCGCGCCGTGCGGGCGCTGGAGGCGCTGCTCGGGCTGCCCGCGACCTCGCTGCTCACGCTGCTCGGCCCGCCCCGGCCGCGGGGCAGGTGGCTGCGCCGGGAGACCGAGTTGCCGCTGATGGCCGAGTTCGAGAACCCCGACGAGGGCGAGCACACGATGGTCTCCGCGCACGACGTGTTCACCGTCGGCGCGGACGGCGAGGAACGCGGCGTCCGGTCACGCTTGGTGCTCAGGGGTGAGCGCGGACGGGTGACGCGGTGCCTGGTGAAGTACCAGGCGGACTCCCCCGACCTGCCCCCCGCGCTGACCGCCGTCCGGTTCTGCCGCCGGGGCGAGACGCGGATGGACGCAGCGACCGGGCTGATGGTCGCCGAACTGCTGCTCGACAAGCCGCTGCGCGCGGGCGACCACGCCGTCGTGGAGTACGAGATGGCCTCGGAACCCGGCCCCCGCGTGGAGTTCTACTACCGGCAGTTCCTCACCTCGGTGGCCGAGTACAGCCAGCAGGTGCAGTTCGAGGGGACCCTGCCGTCGCGCTGCCACGGCTTCCGCCGGACCTCGCTGCACGGGCCGGAGCAAATCGCCGAGCCGCTGACCGTCGGGCCGTCCGGGGCCAGCTGCCAGGTGGGGTTCAACCTCTCCCCCGGCATCGTCGGCACCCGCTGGACCTGGTGAACGGGTTCTTCACAGTTTAACTGTTGGACCCCGGTCGTCACCCGGGCGTTTTCACAGATTTCCGGATCATCCCACGTTTTACATCATCGTGATTGCTTCCTTACCGTAACTGCGGTCATCCTATCGGGCGTCACCCTGCGAAGTGACGACAGTTCCAGTCGTCCGAAAGGCACCCCGTATGCACCGCAAACTCGGGACAATCCCCCTGTCTGTTTCCGTCGCCGTTTCCGCCGCCGTCGTCGCGGGAACCGTATTCGCTGTATCCGGTTCCGCCGGTGCCGCCGACTCGGCCACCGCCGCCGCCACCGGCCCCGCCTGTTCGCTGTCCACCGCGGGCGAGCACTCCGAGAAGCCCGCCAGCTGCGTCTCCGCCGAGGTGTCGGTCGACCGACTGCCCGCGGTCGGCGAGTCGGCGACGGTGACGGTCAAGGTCGGGTCCCAGGTGGACGTGGCCAAGGCCAAGCTCGCGGTCAAGCTGCCCGACACCCTGCGGCTCGACGCCCGCGCCAGCGGGCTGTCCCAGCCGCGCGCGGTCGGCCTCGACCAGGTGGCCGACCAGCAGTTCGCGCTCTCGCCGCAGGGCCGCACGGTCACCTTCGGCGTCACCGCGCTCGCCGCGGGCCCGGTCAACATCCAGGCCGACGTGACCAGTGTGGACAGCCCGGCGGCGGACCGCGCCGCGCACGGCTCCACCACGCTGACCGTCGCCGACGCCAAGGGCGCGTCGAAGGCGGGCATCGCCGCCACCACGACGACCGGCATCACCCGGGTCGCGCCGAGCGCGGGCCTGGCCGCCCTGGCCCCGCCCGGGCAGATCTGCGCCACCGGCGCGTTCCAGTACAGCGACCCGTCCGGGAACTGGAAGGCCGGTCGCACGGTCAAGGTCCAGGTGGCGGGCAAGACCACCTCCTCGGCCGCGAGCGCGTACTACGCCTCCGGGTTCACCAGCGGCACCGGCACCTACTCGCTCTGCTTCACCGCGCCGGTCACCACCATGTACCAGGTGTGGGTGGAGTTCGGGGCGGACTCGAACCTGTGGCGGGTGACCAACAACGCGGGCACCTCCACCTACTCGGTGACCACCGCGGCCAAGAGCTCGGTCGCCAGCGGCTCCGACGCCGCGTTCGGCACCACCACGCCGACCTCGACGTACATGCGCGCCTGGCACGCCTTCGACAAGGTCAACGACCTGTGGGCGATCCACGGCACCAGCGCCTGCTGGACCACCCGCGAGACCAGCAACTGCCGCAAGATCACCATCCACTGGCAGCCGGGCAGCACCGACGGCACGTACTTCCAGAACCAGGTCGCCGTCGCCAACCGCTACATCGCGCTCATGGACGCCGACCCCGACTCCGCGCACACCGTGCTGCACGAGTCCGGCCACGCGCTGATGGACATGCTCTACGGCGGCTGGTGGGCCACCAGCGACTGCCCGTCGCCGCACTACCTGCACCTGCGCACCGGCACCAACTGCGCGTGGACCGAGGGCTTCGCCAACGCCGTCGCGGGCTACGTGATGGGTGACGGCCGCTACTACTGGGCCGACGGCAGCTGGATCGACCTCATGCAGACCAACTGGTTCAACTCGGGCCAGGCCGCGGGTCGCACCAACCCCAACGACGGCGACACCGTGGAGCTGCGCGTCGCGGGCGCGCTGATCGACCTGTGGCGCAATGTGGACAGCGGCCCCGGTGGGACCTTCGGGCTGATGGTGGGCAACACCTCCAGCAGCTTCCGGGAGTACGTGGTCACCGACCGGCCGACGAAGAACCTGGACATCTCCACCGCGACGATGAACCGGATCTACACCCACACCATCGACTACCGCAGCAGTGGCACGACGACCACCCGGCCGCCGACCACGACCACGCCGCCCACCACCACGACCCCGCCGACCACGACGACCCCGCCCACGACGACGACCAACCCGAACCCGGGCACCAACCTCGTCACCAACGGCGGCTTCGAGAGCGGCACCACCGGCTGGACCGTCACCGGCGGCTCGGTCGGCAACTGGACCTACTACGCGGCCCAGGCGGGTAGCTACTACGCGTGGTTCGGCGGCAACGGCCAGGTCAACACCGACACCGCCAGCCAGAACATCACCATCCCGGCCACGGCGACCTCCGCGACGCTGAAGTTCTACCTGCGGATCGCCACGGCGGAGTCGGGCACCACCGCCTACGACGTCCTGCGGGTGCAGGCCATCAGCGGCTCCACCACGACCAACCTCAAGACCTACAGCAACGCCAACGCCAACAGCGGCTACGCGTTGCAGACGGTCGACCTCTCCGCCTACAAGGGGAAGACGATCACGTTGCGGTTCTACAGCACCGAGGACAGCAACCTGCAGACGGACTTCCTCGTCGACACGGTGTCGGTCACCACGAGCTGACCCACCGTTGTCCCCCCGGGCCGGTCGAGCGCACACCCCCGCGCTCGGCCGGCCCGGCCGCATTTCCCCTTACGCGCCAGCCAGGTCCGCGATGAGCGTGGTGGGCTTGCCGGTGATCCGGGCGGCCGCGACCCGGCTGAGCACGGGGAGGTCCGCGAGGCGCAACGCCTGCCTGCGGACGACCAGTTCCCAGCGGGACCTCGGCAGGAACCACCGCGCGCCTGCCCGGCCCGCGCGTTGGCGGCCCAGCACCACCGGCCGCCACAGGCGTTCGTAGTCGGTGAGCGCGGCATCGATCGGCAGTCGGCTCAAGCGGTCGGCGAGCACGAAGGCCCCGCCGATGCCCAGTGAGGCGCCCTGCCCGGCCAGCAGGGACACCGCGTGCGCCGCGTCGCCGATCAGCACGACCCGGCCCCGGCTCCACGCGGGCATGATGACCTGGGCGACTTGGTCGTAGTAGAAGTCGTCGGGGCAGTGGCGGATCACTTCTGGCGCAAGGGATCCATAGGTGCCGAGGATCTTGGCGCGCGGGTCGGCGGGAAGGCCGGGGTCCGGTGCGCGGTGAACGGCGAAGACCGCCACGCGGCCGTCGCGCAGCGCGTAGTGCCCGATCTGGCGGTCAACCGTGTCCGTGAGGGTGATGTGGTTGTCCGCGCCTGGTCGCGGGTCGGGGTACTGGAACGCGGCGGTGTGCAGGCCGAGGTGGCGCACGAACCGGTCGTCGGCGCCGAAGGTGTGCCCGCGCACCGCCGAGTGGACGCCGTCCGCGCCGACCAAGAGGTCCGCTGCCAACTCGGTGCCGTCGTCGAGGGTGACCCGGACTCCGTTGCTCTCGTTGGCGATGGTGGTGACCGTCGTCGCGAACCTCAGGTCCACCGAGGTGGGCAGGCTCTCGCGGAGCACGCGTTCGAGGTCTGGCCGCAGGACGCTGATCAGCTTGCCGTCGACCGCCTCGGCGAAGCGCGAGTAGCTGATCCTGGCGCGCCGCTTGCCTGTCTCGTCCACAAGGGACGCTTCGTCGATGCGGTAGCCGACCCGTTCAACGGCGGGCAAGAGGCCCATCTGCGCGATGGCGTCGTAGCCGGGGCCGAAGAAGTCGATCAGGTAGCCCTGCGGCCGGGGACCAGGCGCGCGCTCCAGCAGCACGACCGTGATTCCGTTCGCGGCCAACCGGTTGGCGAGCGCGAGACCGGCGATGCCCGCGCCGCAGATCACGACTCGCATCACGACACCATCCGGCGCAACGCGGTGGCGGAAGGACCCGCGCCGAGTCCGCGGTGCAGGACCACGCCGTCGAGTGCGGCCAGTACCGCGGCGGCTGTGTCGTGTGGCGCCGCTACCCCTCGCTCCGCCAGCCAGTCACCGAACCGCTGCCGGACCCCGTCGACGATCGCGCTGATGTCCTTCCGGAGCCCTTCGTCGCGCATCGCGGCCAGGTATGCCTCGACGAACAGGACCGAGGTCGAGTCGGTGCCGGAAAAGCCCGCGATCATCGAGTCGACGGCGTCCCCAGGTGACTCAGCGGCGGCCAGCACGTCGTCCACAACGGACGCGACAGCACGCATCGCGCCCAGGACGGCCTCGGCGAGCAACGCCTGCATGGAGCTGAAGTGGTAGTGCACGACGCTCGGCGTGACCCCGGCGCGGTCCGCCAGCACCCGCGTGCTGACCGCCGTCCACCCCCGCTCGGGCACCAACTCGACCGCCGCCGCCAACAGCCGCCGCCTGACCTCGTGCCCCCGCGCCGCCGTCATCCCGAACCTCCAACTAGGGCGATCGCCCTGTATGACTGCCCTGACAGTAGCACTCGATCGCTTCCGCACACGATTTCCGGGTTCGACGAACCAGCGAGGCGCGGTGGGCAACAATCGGCGGGACGGCGACGACAGGGGCGGGGATGAGCGGGTTCGACATCAACCTGGGCGAGGTGCGCGCGCACGCCGACACGGTGGCGACGATCTCGAGCGAGGTGAACGCGGCTCTGAGGATCGCGCAGGCCACCGTGGGCGGGGACGCCTACGGGGCGATCGGGGCGTTCTTCGCCAGCGCGATCGCGCTGGCCAGCGACGACGTGCGCCAGGCGATCACCAAGACGGCGAAGGCGTACGCGGACGTGCAGGACGGGCTGCGCGCGGTGGTCGCCGACTACCAGGAGATCGACGACGCGCACGCGCGGGTGTTCGGCGGCGGGGACGGCACCGGCCCGGCGGCGACCGTGGTCCCGGTCCAGGAGCAGCCCTACTCGCACCGGCAGCGGCGCAAGGCCATCGAGGTGCTGGAGCGGATCTCCGCGCAGCACCCGGTCAGCGTCGCCACGGTCGCGTTGCCGCCGGTCAAGTCGCTGAAGTGGTGGGTGGGCGAGATCGCCTCGGCCAGCATCGGCGACCACTACCAGAAGGACGTCGCGCACGTGCTGGCCAAGCCGCCGACGAACGCGAACCTCAAGGAGCTGGCGGTCACCGAGACCAAGTTCTGGAACTCCGAGCGCGGCAACTGGGTCGGCGCGCTGCTGAGCGCCGACAACCGGTACGACCTGCTGGTCGGCAGCCGCGACGACTGGCTGGCCGAGATGCCGCCCGCGCAGCGCGCGCAGGTGCGCCAGCAGCTGGGCCTCTAGGACCCGCACCCAGGACCCCGGCCGTCTCGATGGCCGGGGTCCTGTGCTGTCGGCCGCCCGTTAGGATCTGCGCCCAACACGGACGGTTGAGCGAACAGCCGCCACCACCTCGTGGGAACGGCGGGGGTGTCGACGGCAGGTGGCCGCCGTCGGGGTCCGCCCGGCCCACCGGAGCGAAAGCGCGCCGCGATGAGCCAAGGCCAGGTCCCCCGTCCGTCCGCGTCGCGCTGGTCGTTGCGCCGGTGGTGGCTGGGCGCGTCGCTGCTGCTGGTGCTCCTGCTGCTCGGGTCCATGATCAGCGTCGGGTGGGCGATCGCAGACCTGACCAGGGCGCGGACCCGGCTGCTGGACACCATCGGCCCGGCCGTGGTCAGCGTGCAGCAGCTGGGCACCGCGCTGGTCAACCAGGAGACCGGGGTGCGCGGCTACACCCTCAGCGGCCGTGCGGAGTTCCTCACCCCGTACCAGACGGGGGTGGCGGACGCGGCCAAGGCCCGCGGCACCGTGGCCGCCTCGAGCGCCGAGCTGCCGTGGGTGGGCGCGGACCTCGAGCAGCTGGACCGGGCCATCGACGCCTGGCGCACCGTCTACGCCGAGCCGGTGATCGCCGCGACCCGCGCTGGCGCGCCACCGCTGGCGGTGGAGGCGGGCAAGGCCGAGTTCGACGCGGTCCGCTCGGCGCTGAGCACGCTGCAGTCCAAGCTGGAGGACGAGCGCACCGCGGGCCGGGCCGCGCTCAACACCGCGGCCTCCCGGCTGGCCACCACCTGCGTGATCACCCTGGGCGCGCTGCTGCTGGTCGTGCTGATCGGGGTCGGGCTGATGACGACCTCGGTGGTGCGGCCGCTGAGCAGGCTGGCCAACCACGTCCGGCAGGTCGCCGCCGGGGACTTCGACCACCCGGTGGTGGTCAGCGGACCGCGCGAGGTCGTCTCCCTCGGCCACGACGTCGAGTCCATGCGCGACCGGGTCGTCGCCGAGCTGGAGCGCGCGCAGGCGGCCGGGCGGGACCTGGCCAGGTCGAACGCGGAGCTGGAGCAGTTCGCCTACGTCGCCTCGCACGACCTGCAGGAACCGCTGCGCAAGGTCGCCAGCTTCTGCCAGCTGCTGGAGCGCAGGTACAAGGGCCAGCTCGACGAGAAGGCGGGCCAGTACATCGGCTTCGCGGTCGACGGCGCGCTGCGGATGCAGGTGCTGATCAACGACCTGCTCGCGTTCAGCCGGGTGGGGCGGCACACCGGCAAGCACGCCGACCACGACGCCACCGCCCTGGCCGAGCAGGCCACCCGCAACCTCACCGAGGCCATCACCGCCGCGGACGCCACCGTCACCATCGACCCCCTGCCCGCGGTGCACGGCGAGGCCCCGCTGCTGACCTCGGTCTTCCAGAACCTCATCGGCAACGGCATCAAGTTCCGCGGCACCGAACCCCCGACCGTCACCATCACCGCCGACCGCGACGGCCCGAACTGGACCTTCTCGGTCACCGACAACGGCATCGGCATCGAACCCCAGTTCGCCGACCGCGTCTTCGTCATCTTCCAGCGCCTGCACGCCAAGGACAGCTACCCCGGCACCGGCATCGGCCTCGCCATGTGCCGCAAGATCATCGAATTCCACGGCGGCACCATCTGGATCGACACCACCCACTCCGCGGGCACCCGCGTCCGCTTCACCCTCCCCGCCCTCGACACCCCCACCGACACCTGACCCCCGCCCCGCTTCGCGGGGTTATCCCCAACCCCGCAGGCCATCCACAGGCCCACGCCGCCTCTCTTGACAACCCGCCGATTTCGGTAGCGTCGAACGTGGGACCTCAGACCCCGGGAGGGCGGGCCCCACCACGCGAGTTGATCATGGAACTGGCGGGCGTCGGAGGGCGTTGACGGGGCCGCACGGCGGCGGGTTCTCGCTCGGTGAACAGGCGCCCACGCGGGGTGATCGCGGAACCCGCAGCGCCATTCCACCTGGATAGCCCTGGTCACGGGTCCCGCACGACAAGACGGCGATCTGCTCGGCGAGAGCGGTGCAGGGGCGGGTCAGGTGGTCGGGAAGTGGGCGGTGGTGGTGGTGCCGGGGTCCGCTGGGGTGATGGTGACCCGGGTGGCGATGGCGCGGAGGATGGTGAGGCCTCGGCCGCGGATGGGGAGGCGGGGGTCGGTGGGGGTGGTGGGTTCGCGCCAGGTGCCGTGGTCGGTGATGGTGATGCGGGTGGTGGCGGCCTCGGGGGTGGCGGTCAGGGTCACCGGGCCGGGTGGGCGGCCGCGGTAGGCGTGTTCGACGGAGTTGGTGACGGCCTCGTCGACGGCCAGGACGATCTCGCCGAGCAGGGGGCGGGGGACGCCGCGGGCGGTCAGCCAGGAGCGCAGGGCGGCGCGCACGACCTGGACGTCCTCGGGGCGGGCGGTGACCTCGATGCGCAGGACCGGCCCGGTCGCGCCAGGCGGCTCCAGCACCACGGCACCCGGGGCCGAGGCGTGCACCGCGTCCGACGGGGTGTCACCCGAGGTCACGCTGGGCTCGCCCTGGAGCGACCCAGTGACCTCACCGGCCGCGGTCGTGGCCTGGTCACGCGCGGTCTCGCTCACACGCGGACTCCCTCCTCACCGTCCGAACACCCTAGCCCAGCACGGGGGCGCCGGTGAAGCACGACCGTCCACACGCGACTGCAACCCCACCGACTACCCAACGTGCCCGCTGCGGTCACGGAACGCAGAAACGCGACACCGCCGGGTGGAGTCGGGTCATCTGGATGGATCATCGGCGAGTGGGTGTGCCAGGGTGGCCGCCGAGGGGCTGGCGGGAGGTTCGAGGGTGGGGTTCGACATCGGGGCCGCGAGTGTCGGCGAGGTCGGGTTGATCGGCGAGTGGGCGCACGAGGAGGGCTGGAACCCCGGCCGGTCCGACGCGCTCGCGTTCGGGCCCGTCGACCCGGGCGGGTGCCTGGTCGGCAGGCTCGACTCGACCCCGGTCGCCTGCGTGTCGGCTATCCGCTACGGGGCGGGGTTCGGGTTCATCGGCTTCTACATCGCGCGTCCCGAGGTTCGCGGCCAGGGCTACGGGATCCAGCTGTGGCACGCGGGCATGCGGCGGCTGTCCGACAGACTGGTCGGCCTGGACGGGGTGGTCGACCAGCAGGACAACTACCGCAGGTCCGGGTTTGTCCGCGCCTGGAACAACGTCCGCTACGAAGGCTCACTGTCCCCTGTGGACGACACGCGATTGGTCGACGCCCGAACCATCCCCTTTGAACAGATCGCCGCCTACGACCGTAGGTTCTTCCCCGAGCCGAGGGACACGTTCCTGTCCACCTGGATCGGGCTGCCCGACCGAACCGCACTGGTTGCCTTGCAGGACAACATCATCACCGGGTTCGGCGTCCGCCGAGACGCACGCGGTCCGGGGCGAATCGGCCCCCTGTACGCCGACTCACCCCGGACAGCCACAGCCCTGCTCGGCGCGCTCTCAGCCGGGAACCCCGTGGTGGTGGACGTCCCGGACGCGAACCCGGCCGCGGTGCGGTTGGTGGAAGAAGCCGGGTTCACCCCGACCTTCGAAGCCGCCCGCATGTACACCGGACCCGCCCCCGACATCGACCTAAACGGCCTCTTCGGGATCACCACCCTCGAACTCGGCTGAGTCGGGCGGCCACGCGATGGCGTCCTCCTCCGCCGACCTGGCCGCCCGCTCGATGACCTCCTCGGGGCGCAGCGGGCTCGCCGGGTGGTGCGACAGGCACAGCGGCGTGGTGACCTGGCGGAACCCGAACGCCTCGCTGGAGACGTAGAACTGGGCCCGTTCCAGCCGCGAGATGTCGGCGACCTGGCTGCCCTTCGCCCTGGCCATCTCGTTGGCCGCCGCGATCTGCGCCGGGCTGTTGAGCCTGCCGAAGAACTGCGTGGTCGCGTTCCCGACGATCTGGTTGTGCAGGCCCTTGGGCGCCTGCGTGGCGAAGAGCAGTCCCAGCCCGTACTTGCGGGCCTGCGAGGCCAGCACGATGGTGCTGCGCGTGCTGGCGGTCACCGTCCCCGACGCCGCAAGGGTTTGCGCCTCGTCCATCACGAACAGCGCCCCGAGTGGGCGGTCACCGGCCGGGTTGCGCTTGGCCCAGGCGAACAGCTCCATCTGCAGTTGGTTGACGAAGTTCTGCCGCTGGGCGTCGGCGGGCAGCCCGATGAAGCTGATCACCGACACCCTGGCGCGCTTGCCGGGGCGGGGGGTGAGCAGGTCCCCCGGGTCGACCGCCGTGCCGCGCCCGGCGAACAGCGGGTCGTTGACCATCGCCGCCTTGAGCGCCTCGGCCAGCTCGCCCGCGATCTTGCGGCCGCTGTTGAGGGTGCTGACCCCCTCCGGCAGGTCACCGAGCACGGCGATCAACCCGGGCAGGCTCCGCGACCCGGACCGCGCGTGGTGGATGACGGCCTGGCGCAGCACGGCCAGCCCCTTGTTGACCCGGACCGTGGTGCCGGTCAGCCGCAGTTGCGGGGCCAGGCTGGCCACCGCCACCTCGACCGCCGCGGTGAACTCGTCCTCGTCGTCGAGCACACCCGCGAAGTCCGGCAGCGGCTGGAACGCCAACGGCCTGCCGTTGGACCGCCCCGGCGTCCACACCACGACGTCGGTGCCCGCGAGGTAGCGCTCGGCCAGCGCCGCGTCGTGCTCACCCCACGCCTCGGGCGCCTGCGGCCACGCGTCCCCGAGCCGCGCGAGGTCGTTGTTGGGGTCCAGCACGATCGCCGACACCCCTTGCAAGGCGCACTCTTCGATGATCCGTCGCAAGAGGACCGTCTTGCCGGATCCCGATCCCGCGAACACGACAGCGTGCTTGCGCAACGCCGCCAACTCGATCCGCAGCGGCTCCCCCGCGCCACTGGTCACCCCCAAGCCGACACCGTCGAGCTCCGCGGGCGGCGGGTGCGTATCACCACTGCGGTGCCCCGACTCGGCCAGCACCGCGCTCAGGAACGCCGACCCGGTGGCCGGTCGGCGCTCGACCAACCACTGGTGCAGCCCCGGGACCTTGTCCGCCATGAGCCTGTCCAACGCCCAGTAGGTTCGAGCGTCCTCATTGGACAATTCCATCCACACCCCGCCAGCCGCCTTGAACGCCTCAAGCTCGGCCTGGGTCTTCACACCGGCGGACCACTTCCGGTTGCGGATGATGATGAGCTTCTGGTCGGCGCTGTCGCTGAGCCCGACGACGGCCTTGCGCGCCTTGCGGAACCGGCTCAACGCGGCGAGGTAGTGCGCGTGCGGGATGGCCCGGAACGCCCACTGGACCACGAGGTCGGCCTCTTCGTCCACCGTGCACTTGATCCAGGCGTGCAGCTCCTTGGCGAACCCGGGTGACTCCCAGGCCAGATTGTCGTTGCCCACCTCGACCATCCACGACCGCAGCGCGGCGGAGAGCACGTCCGGCATGAGCTTGTCCCCGGTGTCCTGCCCGAACAACGCGTCCAGGTCGGCCTCCGCCCTGGCCTTCTCGAACAGCTGGTCCAGTTCCGCACCCTGTTCGACACGCTCGACGCGTTCGACCGGGGTCACGGGGGGCGCGGCCTGCTGCTCGGCGAGCTCGTAGTTCCTGAACGAGGTCATCTCGCGGATCTGCCCGGTGCGCAAGCAGCCGTCGATGTGCGCGCCGATGCGCTTGAGCAGCTCGCGCGGCGTCATGTCGTCCCAGCCCTGGTCGAACGCCGACGGCGCCACCGGCCAGGTCGGGTACGGCGGGGTGAAACCCATCGCCGCGTAGGCGGCACCAAGTCGCTTCTCCACCAACGCGTGGCCGGTGGCACCGTCCGGGATCCGCCCCAGGGTGCGGAGTTCCCGGAAGCGGTCCGGCACGGTGTCCGCCGCCCGCTTCTTGACCTGCGCCCACGTGTTGGGCAGGCAGGCCAACACGGTCACCGTCCGGCGGGTGATCTCCCGCAGCCGCATCAACCCGTCGGCGACCTCGGCGAGCTGGCCCTCGGCGTGGCCCGAGGCGTAGGTGCTGTGCTCCGACCTGGCGACGAGGCTGTCGAGCTGGTCGACGCACATGACCACCGGCCCGGTCAGCGCGAGCAGCCAGGTGATGTCGCGGACCAGGTCCATCGGCGACTTGGGCAACCGCCGCACGCCCCACCGCTGCCGGTCCCGGTGGTCGATCAGCTCCAGGTAGTCCTCGGCGATGTCATTGGTGGCATCGGACTCCGTGGCGTAGAGGACCAGTATCCGCGCGGTGTCGGCGCACTCCTTGCCCACCACGCGGTCGAGCGAACGCAACCCCGCGATGAACGCGTCCAAGTGCGCCTTGGTCAGCCCGCGCCCGGCGAGGACCACCGCCGCCGTGTCGTCAGGGATGATGCCGTGCGCGCAGACGCGGCGCAGGAAGCTCCGCAGCTGGGTCTCGCCCGAGTCGTCCACGCGCTCCAGGCCGTGCCGCAGCGCCTGGACGGCGGTCGCCCAGAAGGCGTCGCCGGTGGAGATGTTGTTGAGGAAGAAGTACCCGCCCACGGCGTGGAACTGGCGGCGGGCCATGCCGAGCAGGTGGGTCTTGCCGACCCCCTTGATGCCCTGCAGCACCAGCCCGACCGGGCTGGGTCCCGCGCTGGCCACCGCGTCGCGGGCACAGGTGTCGGTCGCCACCTGGACATCCGGGTGCAGTCCGTCCACGTGGAACGGTGAGTCGACCCACACGTGGTCCGGGGTGTCCGCCCAGTCGAAGCGCAGCGTGGCGAGGGCGGCCTCCTGATCGTTCATGACGCCCCGATGGAGATCAGGTGGTTGTCCTCGCCGCCGACCTTGACGGCGGCCTCGTGGTCGGCGGCGGTGAGCGCCTTGCGGTTGGACTCCGGGGCCAGGTCGATCACGCGGCGCCTGCTCAGGTCCTTGAGCACCTCGTCCACCGCGGCCCGGTCGACCCCGCCCAGCATCGGCCGCAGCTCGGCCAACCCGGCCCAGTCCCCCGCGTCGACCAGCTTGGCGTAGGCCGAGCGGACGCGGCGCTCGATCTCCTCCGGGGTGATGTCCACCTCGACGCCGAACACGTCGGTGATCGACAGCCGCTGCCGCCGGAGGTACTGGTCGAGTCCGGAGAGGATGACGTACAGGGCCGGGGCGAACGTGCTGCGCGGCGCGGGCCGGGGCGGCTCACCGGCGGCGAACTCCTCGCGGCACCAGTCCAGGCCCGCCTTGGTGAGCGAGTGCACGTAGGGCCTGCGCTGGGTGTCGGTCTCGACCAGCTCCCGGTCGTTGAGCGCGCGGCGGTCGGCGCCGTCGAGGGTCAGGCCGTAGGCCTTCAGGTCGGTGTTGGTGACCGCCTTCCCCAGCACCAACATCGTGAACATCACCGCGGTCTGGTTGTGCCCCAAACGATCTGCCATGGGAAGTCCTCTCGTCCTAGGTGGTGCTCGTGGATCGGGTCTGCAAGACGCGCACGGCGAACTCGATCGCGTCGCGAGTGTCGGCGGGCGCGGGAACGCGGTACCCATGGGTCCTGGGCCTGGTCAGCACGGCGAGGTCGGCACCGAGTTCACGGGCTCGCACGTCGTCCCCGGCCTTGACGGCGGTGCTGATGTCCCGCACGAGTTCCGCGGCCACACCCCACAACGCCGGTCGCATGGTGGCCCGACCTGCCCGGCGGAGCAGGCCGATCAGGTCGACCTCACCTGCCACTTCCCGGAACACCTTGTTCAGCTGGTCGACGACGTCCTTGGCGACGTGCTCGGCGCGATGGGCGGAGCCGAGCCGCTGATAGCGCAGGTTGGCCAGGAACCCGGGGAGCTGCGCTAGGTCCGTGCTCGCGGTGAGCACGACGAACACCCGCCGGTCCTGGCCTGCGGTGCGGTACAGGAACAGCTCGGCCTCCGCTTCCTGCCACCGCGTGGGTTCGCCGTCGATGAGCAGGCACAGGTGTTCAGCGGCGTCCGCGGCATTGGCCAGCATCTCGCGGTCGCCGGAGAGCGCGCGTTCAGCCGATAGCCCCGTTGCCCGCAGCGCGTCGACCAACTCGTCGGCGAGATCCTTGCTCTGCCGAGGAGAACTGACGCGGACCGCATGGGCGAAGGCGCGGTTGCGGGTGCGGATCGCGGTGACGAAGGCGTCCCGGTTGTCCGCGAGCAGCACCGTGCGGTCGAGGTCGTGCGCGAGGACCGCGGCGATGGTCTCCAGTGCGTAGCTGATCTGGTCCGGAGTCGGGGTTTCCTCCCGGTTCACGGCCAACTGTTCGCCGAGCGCCCAGTAGGAGACGTACGGGATGGTCAGGTGCCGGGACATGACATCGGCGGACACCCGGGCGTCGACCCAGTTGTCGAACAGCTCCCTGGTCTCGCGCAGGCAGGTTTCCCGCCACTGCTCGGCCTGCGCGTACTCGTCCCGGGTGTCGAACCTGGACAGCACGGGGACGACCGAGAGCCTTGGCCTGTCAAGCGGCAGGCGGTCCCGCGCGGCGTTGGCCAGCTTGGCGACGTTGACCGCGCCTCGGATGCTCTGCACGTTGGCGGTGTAGAGGAGGACCAACCGGTCCGGAAGGTGCGCGGTGCAGATGCCGCCGACATCGGATATGCCGGTACGACTGTCGAGCAGGACGAAGTGGTACTGCGAGGTCCACTGCCGACGGCATTGCTCGAGGTACTCGCCAAAGCCGTCGTCGTACAGGCGCGCCCAGTCGATGGCTTGGACCTGGCTGTAGTACTCATCACCGTCACGGCCCGCTGGTATGAAGTCCAGCCCGTCATCCAGCCGGATGGCCCGGTCCACGAGCAATCCAGCGCGGAAGTCGTCCACCAGGTCGACGACTCCAGACTCCAGCGGATGATGGATCTTCGAGTCGAAGTAGTGCCGCAGACCGGGTGCCTCCAGATCCCAGTCGACGGCTAGCACGCGAAACCCCCACCGGGCCAGCAGGACAGCGATGTTGGACATCGCGAAGCTGCGGCCCACGCCTCCCTTGAAGGAGTAGAAGGTGAAAACCTTCCCGATCTTCTCGGTCATGGCTGCAACCTCGGCAACCGCATGCCTGCGACAGCACTGGGAACCGGTTGCAGGATGGGCCAGTCCGGCTGCCAGTCAGGTGGTTTGAGCACCGCGTCCACCATGCTCTCCGCGAGCCTCTCAACCGCCTTGCGGAAATCGAAGTAGGCGTGGGTGTCCTGGTAGTTGATCGGCGGTTGGTTCCACGGGCGCAGGTCCAGCGGGCGCCGTCGGGTCGCCCAGTCCGGGAAGTGCCGCGAGTCGCTGTAGGTCACCGGGTAGATCAGACCGTAGGTGTGCATACCCATGTCCTCTTCACGCTGGACCATGGAGTCCCACTCCGCGACGCACCACTCGCTCTCGAAGTACATCGGGGAGAGCACCGCGACCAGGACCCTGGTGCACCGCAACGCTTCGTACAACGCGTCCGGCCACTTCGCCCCGATGCCGACCTCTTGGTCGAAGAAGACCTGAACCTTCTTGGGCAGGTTGTCGTTGAGGAGTTCCTTGAGCCGCGGGTAGAAGTGGTGGCGCACCCAGGGGCTGACTGTCTCACTCTCCCGGTCGTAGCTGATGTACACGTCGTACTCGTACACATCGCTCCTTCGGGAAGGCGATCGGGCCGGTTGATCGTAAAGGCGTTCGGCGCGGTGGAGACAGGGGCGAAAACCTGACAAAAAGACGACAGAACATGGACACCGGCCGGGTTCGCGACAACCGGACGACAAGTGGGTGACAACTGTCGACCGGTGCCGCGTGGTCACGGACAATGCGTCTCGCGCCGATAGTCGTAATGGCCCGGGGGAAAGTCACAAAGGAGTGTCGATGTCGGAGAGTTCGCCGCCGCGCGTGTTCGTGACCTATTCACACGACACCGAGCGGCACAAGCGCTCGGTGCGGGAGTTCGCGACGTACCTGCGGTCCAGGATCGGGTTGGACGTCCACTTGGACCAGTGGGCAGACGGGGCACGGCAGGACTGGTCGCTGTGGGCGATGGAGCACCTGCGGGACGCGGACTTCATCCTGGTGATCGCCTCGCCCGAGTACCAGCGCAGGGCCGAGGGCCGCGCCGCGCCGCATGAGGGGCGCGGCGCCCAGTTCGAGGCGGCCATCATCCGTGACCACCTCACGAAGGACCTGAGGGCGGGCAACGCGCGAGTGCTGCCAGTAGTGCTACCGGGCAGGTCCGTGGACGAGATTCCGGCATTCCTGACCCCGTACTCCACGACCCACTATGTAATCGACGAGATCACGGAGAGCGGCGTCGCCTACCTGGCATCGGCCATCACCGGCACCGCCGACCACCCGACCCCGCAGCGGGCGCCGTGGCGGGGCGGGCTGGAGAGCAAGGCGCGCGAGCAGCCCAGGTTGCTGCTCAGCGACGCCAGCCGCTGGCTCGACAGCAGCGACGACTTCAACATCGGCACCGCGAGCATCGAGGGCGTTCCCTACGAGAACAGCCTGCTGCTGCGGCCCGTGAGCACCCCGGTGGTCCGCAGCTACATCGAGGTCGACCTCGGCGTGGGTACCTACCGCGAGTTGACCGCCACCGCGGGGATCGTGGACGACGCCGTCGAGCGGTTCCAGACCGGCCGCATCGAGGTCTCCCTCGACGGCAAGCCCCGGATGATCGAGACCGTCGCGTGGGGCAGGCCGGTGACGATCCGGCTCGACCTGGTCGACACCCGCAGGCTGCGCCTGGAGATGTACCGGCCCGCCCCCACCGCCACCCCGTTCGGCGGCGGTGGGACCGGGCTCTCGCGCAAGCCCCCGGAGCTGGCGTGGGGCAACCCGACCGTGCGGTGACCCGATCAGGAGCCGATGACGTAGCGCACGTGGGTGGTCGCGGCGGTGTGGCGCACCTCCACCGGCGTGAGGCCGAACGGGCGGACACCGGTGAACAGGCGTTCGCCCGCGCCGAGCACGTACGGGGCGATGTGCAGGCGGAGCTCGTCGACCAGGCCCGCGCCGAGGTACTGGTTGGCGGTGGAGGCGCCGCCCGCGATGGACACCCAGCGGTCCCCCGCGGCGGCCTTCGCCCGGTCGAGCGCCTCGGTGATACCGCCGGTGACGAAGTGGAACGTGGTGCCCCCGTCCATCACCAGGTCGTCGCGCTCGTGGTGGGTGAGCACGAAGACCGGACCGTGGTACGGCGGCTCGGCGCCCCACCAGCCGGTCCACTCCGGATCCCAGGCGCCGCGGTGCGGGTCGAACATGTTGCGGCCCATGATGAACGCGCCCGCGTCGATGACCCGCTCGCGCTCGACCGCGTTCTCCTCGGCGGCCTCCAGCGCCCAGCGGTGCAGCTCGGCCCTGGCCGGGCCGTCCCCGAACGGGGCGTCCAGCCGCTGGTTGAGGCCGGTGACGTACCCGTCGAGTGATGTGGAGATATCGCAGAAGACCTTGCTCATGGTGTCCTCCTCGGTGGTCTGACCTGGTGACGGAGCCGCCCGGGGGTGCTCGACAGCCGAGCGCGGTGACCCCGGTCACCACCGTGTGACTTCGGTCAAAACTACTCAGGTCGCCGTGACCCCGGACTATTCTTGGGGGTGCGCGCGCCGACGCCGGGTTCGGCCCGCTCGGTTGGAGACCGAGGGGGAATCACGCGGTGAGTGACTTGGCGATCACGGTCCTGCTGTGCGTGGCGGTGTCGATCATCTACGCGATCGCCGCGCTGATCCAGGCGCGGCTGGGCCACCTGTCGGTGCGCGAGCTGACGAAGGTTCCTGTGTGGTGGGTCGCGCAGGCGCTCAACGTGGCGGGCGCGGCGCTGCACGTGGTGTCCCTCGGGTTCGGCCCGCTGTCGTTGATCCAGCCGCTCGGCGTGCTGACCCTGGTCATCGCGGTGCCGTTCGCGGCCGGGGCGGCGAAGCGGCGGGTGACCGGGCTCGAGCTGAGCGGGATGGCCTGCACGGTGGTCGGTCTCGCCGGTCTCACCATGATCATCGCGGGTTCCGGCCGGTCGGCGGCGCTGACGGCGGGCCAGTTGGCCGTGCTGCTGGCCGTCGCGTGCGGCGTGGTCGTGGTGCTGGGGCTGCGCGGTCGTCGTGCGGGCGCGTCGACGGTGTGGGAGGCGGCGGCCGGTGGCCTGGCCTTCGCGGTGTGCTCGGCGCTGTGCCAGACGGTGGTCGTCAACTTCGGCGCGAGCGGACCGGGCTTCCTGTTGTGGCCCGTCACGATCTTCACCATCCTGGCCATCGCCGCGTTCGCCATCAGCGCCACGGTGCTGACCCAACGCTCCTACCGCGACGGTCTCGGCGCGCCGCTGGCGGTCACCAACCTGGTGAACCCGGTCAGCGCCACCCTCATCGGCATCGTGTTCCTCGGCGAGGAGCTGGGTGCCTCCCCCGTCGAGCTGACCCTCGCGGTCCTGTGCGGCATCGTCGCGGCCCTGGGCGTGACGCAGCTGGCGCGCGCCCGCGAGGCCGAGCCGGTGACCGTCTAGGCGGTGTGCAGCGCGACGTAGGCGTCGATGCTGCGGGCGGGCGGGCCGTCGGCGAACACGGTGCCGTGGTCGAGCACGATGACGCGGTCGGCGGTGGCGGCCAGGTCGAGGTCGTGGGTGACCAGGACGACCTGCTGGGTCAGGCCGGTGATGAGCCGGGTGACGCGGTGCCGGTTGGGCAGGTCGAGCAGGGTCGTCGGCTCGTCGAACACCAGGTGGGTCGGGTCGGTGATGAGCACGGCGGCGATCGCCAGCAGCTGCTTCTGACCGCCGCTGAGCAGGTGCGCGGGGTGGTCGCGGTGCTGGTCGAGGCCGTGTTCGAGCAGCGCGGCGGTCACCTTGGCCGCGCGCCGCTCGCGGGTCAGGCCGTGGCGCTTGAGGCCGAAGTCCAGGTCCTCGGCGACCGTGGGCATGATGATCTGGATGTCCGGGTCCTGGAACACGAACCCCACCTTGCGGCGGATGGCCTTGCCGTCCTTCTTCGTGTCCAGCCCGTCGACGCGCACGCGGCCGCTGGTCGGCAGCAACAGTCCATTGAGCAACCGCGCGAGCGTGCTCTTACCGGAGCCGTTAGCGCCAACGATGGCGATACGTGGTTCGGCGAGGGTGAGGCTGATGCCGCCGAGGACCTTGTGGTCGCCGTAGTCGTGGTGGACGTTCTCCAGTTCGATCACGCGGGCTTGACCAAGGGGTAGGCGCGGCGGACCGTGACGGCCGTGAGCGAGGCGATGATGACCTTGGCCAGGTCACCCGGGAGGAAGACCACCGATCCGGTGATGGCCTTGCCCAGCGGTAGCCCTGCGGAGACCGACATCCAGGGGACGCCGATCACGTAGAGCACCAGCGCCCCGCCGACCGCGTTGGCCAGCAGCGCCGCCGCCAGGTTGTACCGCCGCCACAGCCACTCGGTGATCAGCCCGGTGACGAACGCGCCGACCGGGTAGGCGAGGACGAACCCGCCGGTCGGGCCCAGGATGACCCCGATGCCGCCGCGGCCGCCCGGCAGCACCGGCAGGCCGATGACCACCAGCACCACGAACAGCAGGATGGCCAGCCCACCCCGGCGCGCGCCGAGGATCGACCCGGCCAGCATGACGCCCAGGGTCTGCGCGGTGAACGGCGCGGGCACCAGCGGCAGTTCGATCAGCGGCACCAGGCCGAGCACGACCATGATCGCGGCGAACAGCGCCACCAGCGCGATGTCCTTGCTGCGCAAGGGGTTCCTCCTCAGTCCGGGCCGCCGCGCGCCTCGATGGCCGAGCCGAGGCCGTCGGCGAGGCGCAGCGTCTTGATCAACAGCGGGGTGAGGAACCGGGTGCCGCGCAGCCCCCTGGCCCGGTGCGCGGCCCGCACCTGGTCGGCCTGCTCCTTGAGCACCGGCACGAACCGGATGGTCAGCGCGACCAGCAGCCCGACCCGCTCCGGCCGCACGCCCAGCGGCCGCAGCGGGCGCAGCACGGCCTCGACGGTGTCGATCATCGCCGAGGTCCTGGTGGTCAGCGTGACCAGGTTCGCCAGCGCCACCAAGACCAGCACCCGCTGACCCACCAGCACCGCCGTCACCCACCCGGTGAGTACCAGTTGGGCGATGACGATCGCGATGAGTACCGGTAGCACCGGCCGGAGCTGGCGCAGCCCCACCCGGGCGGGCACCTTGGCCACCGCGTAGCAGAGCGCGACCACCAGCAGCACGGCGCCGAGGGCGGCGATCGACCGGACGAAGAACAGGCCGGTCCCCACGGCCAGCAGCACCGCGAGCTTCGCCCCGGCGGGCGAGCGGTGCACGGGAGAGCGCGCCTCGTGGTACAGGCTCAGCATCGCTGTCCCCGCTGATCGGATGGTTGGTTCTTTCCCCGGCAGAACCTACCAGTGCCCTTTCCCGCGCGACCGATAGTCCTCCGTCGCGCGCCGTTGTCGCCGGACCCACTTGACATCAACCACGAGGCGACTACCAGCGACAACACTTTTCACCCGGCACGTGAATCGCGCCACACAATGCGCGCGCGGCATTTGTGGTATAGACCTGCGCGGTTCCGGGAATAGCGCCGTGGGAATTCGGCCAACGGCGCCGCCGAAGCGGTTCGAGCATGATCGACACGCCCGGGATGCGGACGACTGCAACGCGTGGTGGGGCGGCGGTGTTCTGCGGGTGAGAGCTGGGGTCTGTCGAGTTGTGGGTGAGGAGTGCCCGAGATGGTGTCGGACAACGAGGCGGTGCGCAGACCGCTGCTGCTGCTCATCGGCAGCAGCGCGCGCCGCGGCCGGGAGTTCATCCTGCGGGCGGTCGCCCCCAAGTACCGGCTGTGGCTGCTGCAGCCCGCCGAGGTGAGCTGGGAGGCGCCCTACATCGTCGGGAACACCGTGGTGGACAACACCGACCACGACAAGCTCGTGGCGGCGGCGCGCGAGGTCGCCGCCGTGAACGAGGTCGCGGGGGTGTTCTGCTACGACGAGGGCCTGGTGTGGCCCACCGCGTCGGTGAGCGCGGCGCTGGGGTTGCCCGGCAACGCGCCCGAGGCGATCGCGGCGTGCCGGGACAAGAACGCGACGCGGGTGGCGCTGGCCGACGCGGGCGTGCCGCAGCCGGTGTCGATCGGCGTGTACGACCTGGACGGGGCGCTGGCCGCCGCCGGGGAGATCGGGTACCCGGTCGTGGTCAAGCCGCGCGGGTTGGCCGGGAGCATGGGCGTGAAGCTGGCCCGTGACGCCAGCGAGGTCGCCGACGCGTACGCCGCCGCCACCGCGATCACCTACCCGGGTGTGCCGGTGTTCGACATGTCCGTGCTGGTCGAGGAGTACGTCGACGGGCCGGAGATCAGCGTGGACGCGGTGTTCCACGACGGCCGGTTCGTGCCGCTGGCGCTGGCCCGCAAGCAGGTCGGCTTCGACCCGTTCTTCGAGGAGACCGGGCACGTCGTCGACGCGGCCGACCCGCTGCTGTCGGACCCCGAGCTGCTGGAGGCGCTGGAGCGCGCGCACAAGGCGCTCGGCTTCCACACCGGCGTCACGCACACCGAGTTCCGCCTCGGCTCGCGCGGGCCCCGGCTGCTGGAGGTCAACGCCCGGCTCGGCGGTGACTCGATCCCCTACCTCGGCTACCTGGCGACCGGTGTGGACATCGCGCTCGCCGCCGCCGACGTCGCCGCGGGCCAGGTCCCGGACACCGCGGTCAAGCACCGCAAGGTCGCCGCGGTGTCGTTCCTCTACCCCGAGCGCGACACCCGGGTCGACGAGATCTCCGTGCACCAGGACAACCTCGGCCCGCACATCCACGAGGCGATCGCGATGACCGACCCCGGCGCCGTGCTGCGGCTGCCGCCGCGCGGGTACATCGCGCGCTACGGCCGGATCATCGCGGTGGCCGACACCGTCGACGAGGTCACCGCCGCGCTGGCGAACCCGAGCGACCTGGTGGAGCTGACCGGGACCCCCGTCGAGGTGGGCGCGTGAACCAGAGCGACCACCCCTCGGTGGTGCAGACCCTCCGGCAGATCTCCCGGCCGGTGTGGCTGCTGCTGGTCGGCATGCTGGTCAACCGGCTGGGCAACTTCCTGCAGATCTTCCTGGTGCTCTACCTGACGCAGAAGGGCTTCAGCGAGACGGAGGCGGGCGTCGCGCTCGGCGCCTACGGCATCGGGTCGGTCGTCGGCGTGTTGCTCGGCGGCACGATCGCCGACCGGTTCGGCTACCGGTGGACGATCGTGGTGTCCATGGCGGGCGCCGGTGCGTTGACGGCCGTGTTGGTGCACCTGTCCGCGTTCTGGCTGGTGCTCGTTGTCGCGGCAGCCACCGGTTTGCTCGCGCAGGCGTACCGCCCCGCATCGTCGGCGATGCTGGTGGAACTGACGCCGGAGAAGCAACACGTCATGGTGTTCGCCGTGTACCGACTGGCGTTCAACCTGGGCACGACGGCGGGTCCGCTGCTGGGCGCGCTGCTGATCGCGTACTCGTACGACCTGATGTTCTATGTGGACGCTGTCACCTCGGTGGTGTTCGCGCTGTTCGCACTGCGGCTGCCGCACGCGGTGGCGTCGGCCAAGGACGAGGGCGAGGAGGGGCAGCGCAAGTCGTACCTGGCCGTGCTGTCGGACCGCGGGTTCACGCTGTTCATGCTGGCGCTGTTCCTCAACGCGGTCGTCTACATCCAGCACATCGCCGTGCTGCCGCTGCAGATCACCGCGGACGGGCACGGGCCGGGGGTGTACGCGGCGCTGCTGTCGCTCAACGCCATCGTCGTGATCGCGCTGGAGTTGCCGTTCACCAAGTTCGTGCAGCGGTTGCCCGCCAAGGTCGCGGTCGCCCTCGGGGTGGGCCTGGTCGGCGTTGGGATGAACCTGTACATCGCGGGGCCCGCCATCGCGATGTTCGTGGTCGCCACCCTGGTCTGGACCCTCGGCGAGATCATCGGCACCCCGACGGCTTCGGCCTACCCCGGGCAGGTCGCTCCCCCGGGACTTCGCGGCCGCTACATCGCCGCGGCGGCATTCCCGATGCAGATCGGCTACGCGATCGGCCCGGCGCTCGGTGTGGCGCTGTGGACGGTGTGGCCTTCTGGTGTGTGGTGGGGCTCGTCGATCATCACGGTGGTCGCCGTTCTTGCCGCTGTGGTCGGCATGCGGCAGCCGGTGTCCTCAGAGGACACTGTGGTTGCGCCTTCGCCCGGGGCGGATGTTCCCCTGGATGAGGCCCACGCCGGTCCCCGCGACTCGTCCTGACCTCTCCCCCAGCGGTGGTGGGCCGTCCCCCGGCCCACCACCGCACCCTACTTTCGGGGCGGGGACCAAGATCGAACGTCGCTGAGCAGCCCCCGAATCCAGTCTACTGAGAGGCGGGGTGGGGCTGGAAGATTCGCGTTCGGGCTGTGGACAACCCTTTGCGCGCCGGGGACAACTCCGGCGTGGCCGGGGACAACTCCGGCGTGGGGGCTGGGCGAGGTCGGGCGCGGCTGATGCGGAACCGGGGCGAGCGCGGTCAAGGCGGGCTGGCGAGCGGGCTCGGGCCCGGTTCAAGATCGAATCGGGCGGAGCAGCCCCCGAGACCAGTCTATCGGTGGGCGGGGTGGGGGTGGAAGGTTTGTGCTCGGGCTGTGGACAACCCTGTGCGGGGCTGGGGAGGAGCTGTCCACAAGGCTGGATCCTGTCCACAGGGCCAAATGTGCGCGGCGAGGGTGTGGCCGATGACCGGTACGCTGTATATCGGGGGCTGCTTGGTGCGGTTCGATCTTGGGACGAGTCGGAAGCCGGTGGTCGTGCTGTGGGTGTGACTGTGCGGTCGGCGGTGACGGAGTTCGGGGAGGTGTCCGTCGCGGTTCGGGGTGGGGCTGTGGTGGGGTGTCAGTTCATGCCCGCGGAGCGGCTTGGGGAGCGGTTCGGGGGTGGGCGGGACGAGGCCAGCGAGGTTGTCCTCGCTGACACGGCCATCGCGGAGGTTGTGGGGTTCTTGGCGGGTGAGGTGCGGGAGTTCAGCGTGCCGTTCAGGCTTGGTGTCTCCGAGTTCGACAACCGGGTGCTGACCGCGCTCACCGAGCGGGTCGGGTACGGCACGACGGTGAGCTACGGGTGGTTGGCGCGCGAGCTCGAGTTGCCGATCACCGCGTCGCGGGCGGTGGGCAAGGCGTTGGCGGGGAATCCGGTGCTGGTGATCGTGCCCTGCCACCGGGTCGTCGGGTCCTCCGGCGCGCTCACCGGCTACGCGGGTGGACTCGAGGTCAAGCGCGGGTTGCTCGACCTGGAGTCCACACCGGACAGCGGGGACCTGCGGTTGTTCTGAGCCCTCAGGTGGCGTCGTGGAAGATGATGCCCAGGGTGTAGCGGAGTCCACTGTGGATCTCGCTGACCCCGTGCCGGAGCACCACCCGGCGCCAGCCCCTGGTCGCCGAGGGCACCGGGCGGTCGCGGACGGTGAAGATCATGCCCTGGCCGATGCGCGGGCGGGCCACCAGCGGCCGTGACTGCGCGCGCGGGCGCTGCTCGACGAACACGTTCTCGCCGCCGGTGAAGTCCTCGTCCGGTTCGCTGAGCATGACGGCCAGCTGCAGCGGGAACACCACGTCGCCGTAGAGGTCCTGGTGCAGGCAGTTGTAGCCACCGGCCTCGTAGCGCAGCAGCAGCGGAGTCGGACGGTGTTGTCCGGCCCGCGCGCACAGTTCGTGCAGCCCGGCCAACTCCGGCGGGAACTCCTCGGTGCCGAGCCTGCGCGCCCAGGTGTTGGCGATCTCGGCGAGCGGGCCGTAGAACTCGCCGCGCAGCCGGGTGACCGGGTCGGGCAGCGGGTGCTCGAAGTAGCGGTACACGCCCTCGCCGAACTGGTGGCGGGCCATGACAACGGTGCTGCGGAAGCGGTCCCGCTCGTCGAACAGGTCGCGCACCTCGGCGCACTCCTGCGGCGAGAGCAACGGCGGGGTGAGCGCGAAGCCGTTGCGGTCGAGTTCCGCGGCGAGCGCGGTCCAGTCCAACCCGGCCGCCGCGACCACCTCGGTGCCCGGCGGGGCGGGAGTGCGCGCGGGTTCCTCGGACAGGCCGGGCATCGCCAACTGGCCGTACTGCGAACTGCTCATGGGGAGGGCGCCTCGCTCGAATGGGGGTGCGGCACCCAGCCTACCCGCACCGGGGTCACCCCAGCCAGGAACCACCCGGCGACGAGCGGGCCACATTCACCCGATCCCCGTACGCCGCGTCGATCAGCCGGACCCGGGGCGGTCCCCGGTCGCAGGCAGGTGCGCCGGATGGTCGAACCGGGTGGCACGCACGGCGAGCGGGCTGCGCCGTGTGGGCGACACCGGGGCCACTCGAACGGCCCAATACCGACAACCCCTATCCGTGAATTCAATACAATTGCTCGGTTCGGACCTCGTTGACGACCCCCAAGAAACCTGTTTCACTACCCCCGACCTGCCCGGGAAGACCGGCAGTAAAATCAATTATTGGGGGGATGTCTGATGAATTCGCCTCCAGTTGACCGATTAGCGGAAGAAGACCTCGGGAAAAGACCGGACAATGCCGAGCGGGCCCCCGGCCGACCGGTGTCCGAACAGGACGTGAACGAGGCGCTGGCCACCGCGGCGATCCAGGTGGCCCTGGACCAGGCGGGCGAGTCGGTCGCCACCGCGCGCACCCTGCTCCCCGGGGCGCGCGCCCGCGCCGAGGTCACCGACGCGCTGCTCGGCGCCGCGATCCGCTCGGTGCCGCGCTGGCACTTCGCGATGCTCAACGACCTCGAGCGCAACGACGCGTTCGCCGTCGCGCTGGAGCGGGTGGTGCCGCGCGGCGCGCACGTGCTCGACATCGGTTCCGGCACCGGTCTGCTGGCGATGATGGCGGTCAAGGCGGGCGCGGGCGCGGTCACCACCTGCGAGGTGAACCCGGTGCTGGCCGCCGTCGCCGAGCAGATCATCGCCGCGCACGGCCTGTCCGACCGGATCACCGTGGTGCCGAAGCTGTCCACCGACCTGGTCGTCGGCGTCGACCTGCCCAGGCGGGCGGACGTGGTCGTCTCCGAGATCGTCGACTGCGGCCTGGTCGGCGAGGGTGTCCTGCCCACCGTGCGGCACGCCCGCGAACACCTCCTCGAGCCGGGCGGGGTCCTGCTGCCCGAGTCCGCCGTGCTCTACGGGGCGCTGCTCGACAGCCAGGCCGTCGACGGCCTCAACCGCGTGCAGTCCGCGGCCGGGCTCGACGTGCGGCTGCTCAACGCGCTGGCCACCCGCGGCCACTTCCCGGTCCGGCTGCCCACCTGGCCGCACCGGCTGCTCTCGGCCTCGACCGAGATCGCCGGGTTCGACTTCGCCACCGGCGCGCTGACCGACGAGAAGGTCGTGGTCGACTTCGAGGTCACCGAGCCCGGCACCGCGCACGGTCTCGCGGTGTGGTTCGAACTGCGCCTCGGCGGCGGCATCGCGCTGCGCAACGCCCCGGACAACCTCGCCTCGCACTGGATGCAGGCGTTCGTGCCTTTCGCCGAACCGGTCGGCCACGCCGCCGGTGCGCGGCTCCGGATTGTTTTCTCCTGGACCGGCGGTCGACTATCCGCCAGGCAACTCGACTTCGTGCGCGCGGCGGAAGGAATATCGTGAACTTCGTCCCGAACCACACCCCCTTCGAGTTATCCGCTGAGCGGCTCCGCGAGTTGGCGCTGGACTACGCGAGCAGCCCGATCTACCTCGACAACGAGGAATGGGAGAATTCCGACAACCCGTACCGGCGGCAGCTGCGGCCGCAGATCATCAAGCACCTGGACTTCAGCGAGCCGCTCGCCGCCGACCAGGTGCTGGAGTACTCGGCGCTGGCCGCGAACCGGCTGCTGGCCGCGATCTACGAGACCGACCTGGTGTTCCTGCCCAAGAAGGGCTTCACCGAGGAGTCCTACGCGGACTTCCGCACCTTCTACAGCGCCACCAACCGGGCCCGCGGCGAGATGATCCGCCCCTCGCTCGAGCGGCACGTCTTCGGCTTCCTCGACGACGAGGTCGAGGTCAGCGGCTCGTGGACCAAGGAGAGCCTGGCCGCGTACCTGGGCAAGCTGGCCGAGCAGCCGGACTCGCCGTCGGCGAGCGAGAAGGCGGTCCGCGGGTCGAGCGACCCGAAGCGCGCGGCCCGCAACTGGCTGATCCAGATGGCGCCGGACTTCCTGTCCGAGGCCTCGCCGATGATCCGCAACGTGCTCGGCTACTACGGCCCGGTGCAGTCGGAGTGGTTCAAGGTCATCATCGACGAGTACGGCTACGGCGTGCACGAGACCAAGCACAGCACCCTGTTCGAGGACACGCTGACCTCCGTCGGGCTCGGCGCGGACCTGCACCGCTACTGGCAGTACTACCTCACCAGCAGCCTGGCGCTGAGCAACTACTTCCACTACCTCGGCAAGAACCACGAGCACTTCTTCCGCTACCTCGGCGCGCTGTACTACACCGAGACCACCCTGGTGCCCTGGTGCCGGCGCGCCGCGGACCTGCTGACCGAGGTGTTCGACGGCGAGGCCGACGTCCGCTACTTCACCGAGCACGTGCACATCGACACCCACCACGGCCGGATGGCGCTGGAGAAGCTGATCCTGCCCATCGTCGACCACTGCGGCGAGTCGGTGATCCCCGAGATCGTGCGCGGTTTCGAGGAGTTCCAGGTGGTCAACCGGATCGCCGACGAGGACTTCGCCGCGCAGGTGGCCTGGATGGACGCCGGGCCGGAGAACAAGCGGCTGCACGAGCCGGTGTGGGGCAAGGTCGAGGCGGGCGAGGTGACCGCGCCGGTCGCGCACATCGTGGAGCCGCACGGCGAGCTGTCCAACACCCACCAGCACGACGGCGACGAGCTGTGCCACATCGTGTCCGGCACGATGAAGTTCGTCAGCGGCTACGACTCGCACCAGATCCTGGAGGCGGGCCAGGGCACGGTGATCTGGCGCAACCGGCTGCACGGCGCGATCATCGAGTCCGACGAGTGCGTGTACGAGATCCACTCGGTGGGTGACTACCGCGCATGCTTGTCCTGACCTTCGCCGCCTCCGGGGTGGGCAACTGCGCCGAGGTCGGCGGCGTGCCCTACGTGTACGCGCGCACCGGCCGGGGCGCGTTCGTGGCGCCCGCGCGGTGCTCGCACCGGGGTGGCCCGCTGCACTTGGCCACCATCGACGCCAGCGGCAACCGGCTGCTGTGCCCGTGGCACGACCAACCGACCTCGATGACCAGGCTGCTGCGCAAGGGGATCCCGGCCGTGCGCAGCGGCAACCGGGTGACCGCCGTGTTCGCGGTGGCCGCCGACACCGAGGTGGTCACCAGCCACCGACCGCTCTCGCCCGACCTGTGCAGCGCGCGCCGCGCGGGCTGACCGGCTGACTGCAACACCGCGGGGCGGTCCGGTGTTCTCCACCGTGGGAGCACCGGTCCGACCCGGCCCACCAGGCAGTACAGCTCCACCGAGGCACCCGTTCCACCCCAGGTACAGCACGAGAGGCGCGGACATGTCGTACGCAGTGGGCATCAAGGAGTTCGTGGACACGGTGAACGCCGCGCTGCCCCCCGACTACTACACCTACCCGGTCGAGCGGCAGCGCGAGCTCTACGACTCGCTGACCGAGGCGCTGCCGATCCCGGTCCGCGACGCCGTGACCTGGCGCGATGTCACCGCCGAGCACGAAGGTCGCAGTGTCCGGTTGCGCATCTACGAGCCCGCCACGACCTCCGGCCCTGGGGTCGTGTTCTACGTCCGCGGCGGCGGTTTCGTCATCGGCTCGCTGCACAGCCACCACAGCCTGGTCGCCGAGATCGCCGACCGGACCGGCCTGGTGACCATCGCGATCGACTTCGGCATGGCGCCGGAGAACCCCGCGCCCGGCCCGGTGGAGGACTGCTACGCCGGGGTCAGCGCCGTGCTGGCCGACCCGGCCGCGTTCGGGCTGGACATCGACCCGGCGGCGGCCGTCGTGGCGGGTGAGAGCTCCGGGGCGAACA
This sequence comes from Actinokineospora globicatena, assembly GCF_024171945.1. Classification (GTDB taxonomy): domain Bacteria; phylum Actinomycetota; class Actinomycetes; order Mycobacteriales; family Pseudonocardiaceae; genus Actinokineospora; species Actinokineospora globicatena. The sequence goes on along the minus strand of NZ_JAMTCR010000006.1, from coordinate 196,472 downwards.
TGGCCGTGGTGCTGTCCATGCTGGCCCGCGACCGCGGCGGCCCCGTGCTGCGCGGCCAGGCGCTGATCAGCCCGGTGCTCGACTTCACCCGCTGGCGGCACGGCGGCGAGGACGCGCCGCTGCTCTCCGGCGGCGAGATGGAGTACTTCGTGGCCTGCTACTGCCCCGAGGTGGACCAAGCCGCCGACCAGTACGTCTCGCCGTTGCTGGGCGGGAAGTTCCACGCGCTGCCGCCCGCCTACGTGGTCGGGTGCGAGAAGGACTCGTTGCGGGTGGACGCCGAGAAGTACGTGGAACTCTTGGAGCAGAACGACACGCCGGTGCGGTACGTGCTGGAGGCGGGCATGGTGCACGCGCCGGTCCGGGCCAGGGGGGTCAGCGAGCCCGCCGCCGACATGGTCCGCCGGTTCTGCGCCGCCGTGGTGACCCTGGCCGAGGGCAAGGACATCACCATCACAGACAGCACGGTCGCAGGCAGCACCGTCGCAACCAGCACAGACGCGGGCAGCACCGTCGCGGACGCGGAGGCCGCCGGTGTCTGAGCCGAGTGGACCGGCGGTCATCGTCGACCCGTACTCCTCCGGCGCCCTGTTCGCCTCGGCGCTGGCCGAGCGCGGGATCGACGTCGTCGCGGTGCTCAGCGCGGAGCGGCCGCCGGAGGCCTACGCGTCGTCCTACCAGCCGCGGGACTACCGAGACCCGATCGTCTACCGGGGCGACCTCAGCGAGGTCGTCGACCGGCTGCGGGCGCTCGACCCGCGGTGCGTGCTCGCCGGGTGCGAGTCCGGGGTGGAGCTGGCGGAGCGGTTGGCGCCGCTGGTGACCCCGGCGCGGGCGAACGTGGCGGGGTTGGCCGACGCTCGGCGGGACAAGTGGGCGATGGCCTCCGCTGTCGCCGCCGCCGGGATCCCGACCATCCCGCAGATCTGCACCGACGACGTGGACGAGGTCCGCGCGTGGCTGGTCGACACCGGGCTGGTCGGGGCGGACCTGGTGGTCAAGCCGCCGAAGAGCGCGTCGACCGACGGCGTGGTCAAGGTGGCGGGCGGCGTCGGGTGGGCCGACGTGTTCACCGCGAACCTGGGCCGGGTCAACCAGTTCGGCGAGGTGGACGACCGGTTGCTGGTGCAGCAGTACGTCACCGGGACCGAGTACGTCATCGACACGTTCAGCCAGGACGGGGTGCACGCGCTGGTCGACGTGTGCCGCTACCAGAAGGTGGACAACGGGCCGTACATGGCGGTCTACGACACCATGCGCTGGCTGCCGGAGACCGACCCGGAGATCCCCGGGCTGCTCGACTACGCGCGGCGGGTGCTCGACGCGGTCGGGGTCCGCTACGGCGCCGCGCACGTGGAGATCATGCTCACCGAGGGCGGTCCGCTGCTGATCGAGCTCGGCGCGCGCCCGCACGGCGGTGGTCAGCCCCGGTTCAACCGGATCGCCACCGGTGACAGCCAGATCGACCGCACGGTGCGCAGCCTGGTCGGTGAGCCGGTGTCCGAGACCTACCGGTTGGCGCGGCACCAGACCTGCGTCTTCCACATCGCGCCCGCGTCCGGCACGGTGCACGGGGTGTCGGCGCTGGACAAGGTGCGGGACCTACCGAGCCACCACTTCTCCATCCAGAACCTGACCGAGGGCGGCCCGGTGCAGGCGACGCGGAACCTGGTGGACAGCCTGGAGTTCGGCTTCGCGATCCTGTCGCACCCGGACGCCGAGCAGGTCGCGGCGGACTACCAGGTTATCCGCGGCCTCGAGCGGGAACTGGTGATCACCAGCGACCAGCCCGCGCCGATCGGCTGAGCGGGGCCGTGGTCAGCACGACGTTCGTGGTCAGCGCACTGCTGGTGATCATGACCCCGGGACCGGACCTGGCGCTGCTGACCCGGTTGCTGCTCACCCACCGGCGGCAGCGCCCCGCGGTGGCCGCCGCGCTCGGCATGGTCGTGGCGGGCGCGGCGCACCTGGTCGTCGGCGCGCTCGGCCTCGCCGCGCTGGTGGCCACCCGACCCGGGCTGTACACGGCGTTCTGCGTGGCGGGGGCGGGCGTGCTGCTCGTGATGGCCGGGTTCGCGCTGCGCTCGGCGCTGTCCCCCGCCGCGCCACAACGCGACCTCACGGCGCCGCCACCGGGACGGGCGTTCCTGCAAGGGTTCCTGTGCACCGGCACGAACCCGAAGGTCGGCCTGTTCATGATGGCCTTCTTACCGCAGTTCATCCCGCGCGGCACCGACCCGGTCGCGGGGCTGACGCCGTTGGCGGTCGTGTACCTCGGCTTGGTGATGGGGTGGCTGCTGGTGTGGATCACGTTGGTGCGCAAGCTGTCCACCCTGCTGCACACCCCGCTGGCGCTGCGGATCACCGACGGGATCGTCGCGGTCGTGTTCACCGTGTTCGCTGTGCGGACGCTGATCACCACCTGATCGGGCCGCGTTCGGCGCACGGGGCCGCGCTCGCGGTGCCGCCGGTGTAGGTTCCGGCCATGACCCGAGTCAACCTGGCGGAGGCGTGGCCCGACGGTTTCCGCGCCCTGTACGCCTTCCACAGCACCATTGTCGAGTCCGGGCTCGACCCCGTGCTCATCCAGCTGATCTTCACCCGCGCCTCCCAGCTCAACGGCTGCGCGTTCTGCCTCGACATGCACACCCTCGACGCCCAAGCCGCGGGCGAGACCCCCCAGCGCCTCCTGCTCTTGGACGCCTGGCGGGAAACCGACCTCTACACCGAACAGGAGCGCGCCGCCCTCGCCCTGACCGAGTCCATCACCGACCTCATCGGCACCCACGTCCCCGACGACGTCTACGCCGAGGCCGCCCGCGTCTTCGACGAGCCCACGCTGGCCAAGGTCATCATGACCGCCACCCTCATCAACGCCTGGAACCGCACCGGCATCACCCAACGCAAGGCGGCCGGGCAGTACAAGCCCCAACCCCGCCGCTGACCCTCCACAGAGGACAGTAGCGACGCCTGGTCGCGGACGCCGTGACCGGGAGAGTCTGTCGACTGCGGTGACGCCCGGACCGAGACGCCTCCGGTGGCGGCTCACCGGGCGAGAACTCGATCAAGGGCGCACGCGGCGACTGTCCGGACCAGACGCGGCGACTCACTGGGACACGCAGCGGCCGCCTCAGGCCAGACGCGACAAGCGACAGCGCCACCCGGATCGCCGACCGAGGCCCCGAAGGCTCCCCATCCGAGCAGCTGCCGTGGTTGCGCCGAGCGAGAAATCACCCGCGACCACAGCCCACCCACGCCCGCCACGACCGCTCCCGACCATGATCAACTCGCGTGGTGGGGCCCACCCTCCCGGGGTCTGAGGTCCCACGTTCGAGCATAGCGAAATCGGGGGCTTGTCAAGAGGGCCGCGGGTGGGCTGTGGATGGTCGCGGGGGTTGTGGACAACTCGGAAGCGGCTGGTCGGGTGGGCCGAGTTTCCACCAAGTCAGCGTGTGGACAGGTCGAGAGTGGCCGGTCAGGCGAGCCGGGTCACACCAGGCCGCGCTCACGGGCCAGGACGCCTGCTTGGAAGCGGGAATCGGCGCCAAGGGTGCGCATGATGGTGGCTACGTGGCGGCGGTAGGTGCGGACGGAGACGCCGAGTTTGCGGGCGGCGGTGTCGTCGGTGTGGCCCTGGCCGAGCAGGGCGAGGATCTCCTGGTGGAGTTCGGCGCCCGCGAGCGGGTCGAGTGGGGTTCGGTGGTGGGCCAGGGCCGCCGCGCGCCAGCCGGTGGTGAACAGTTCGCGGGCGGCGGAGACGACGCCGCTGTGGCGCAGGACGGCGGCGGGGGCGTCGTCGGCGAGGGTCGGCGGGAAGACCGCGATGCGGTGGTCGACGACGATGGCGTCCGGCAGGCCCCTGGCCGCGTACTGGACCTCGATGGCGCGCTTGCCCGGGTCGACGACGGCGAGTTCGGCCGCGGCGTAGGCGTTGTCCCGCGCGCACAGCACCTGCACCGACACCCCTCGGTCGGCGACCTCGGCCAGCAGGGCGACGGTGGCGCGGGGCGTCAGCGGGAGCACCCCGTCGCGCCACAGGACGGCGACGTGCACGCGGGCGGCGCGGACGACGTCCTCGGCCCGCCGCAGGGCCGGTAAGCCGCGCGCCAACATCCCACTAGTCATCAATCCCCCAGTTGAAGACCCGTGCCGGAACAGCGTGAAACGGATGCGCGCGTGGTCGTGCGAACACCCCCCGAAACACATCGTGGCACGGCCGCGCACCGGGGGTCAACGACTTCCGAACAACGGCGAGAAGTCAGCGGATATCACCATTTGCCGCAATTCCCACCGCCCTGACCTGCGACAACAGTGCCAATTCGGCCGAAAGGGCCGCACCGTCGACCAGGTGGCGAACATCGCCGCAAAACCCCCGAACGGGCGTTGCCCACCGGAACTGATCACTGCCCGCGCACGGTGCTCCGCCCCGGTTTACCCGGTACGCGCGGGTCGCCGAGTGGCATCGGGCAAATACCGGATCGGCAAATCACCCGAACGGAGCAATATCGGGGTCGGTGGTTCAGCGGCGGCCACCGGTGGCACTTGGTGGGTGATACCGAGTGGGGTGATGGCAGGTGCGCAAGAAGTGGATCGGGATCGTCGCCGTTATCGTGCTGGTGGTGGCGGCGGGCGCCGTGGGCGTCGGGGCGTCCGGCTGGTTCTCGCCGGGCACCGACACCGTCGACCGCAGCCAACCCGCCGTGCTGCAGGCCGTGCGCGACCTCAGCGAGTACCACGCCGCGGCCGGTGACTACCAGGTCGTGGTGGACATCGAGAAGGACGTCCGCTACGTCCCCGCGGAGATCGCCGGGTCGCGCACGCTGTTCGTCGCGGCGGGCAGCGTCGACGCGTTCGTCGACTTCCGGAACCTGGCCGACAACGCGCTCACCGTCGACCAGCAGGCCAAGACGGTGCAGGTGCGGCTGCCGAAGGCGCAGTTGGGCAAGCCGAACCTGGACAACCAGCGCAGCTACCTGTTCCGGCAGGACAAGGGGTTGTTCGACCAGCTCAGCGCGCTGGTGAGCGCCCCGCAGGACCAACGCGAGTTCTACGTCGCGGCGGAGCAGCGCATCAGCGAGGCCGCGCAGAAGTCCGGTCTGACGCAGCGGGCGGAGAAGAACACGCTCGCGATGCTGACCGGCATGTTCACCGCTTTGGGCTATCGGGTCGTCCAGGCCCCGAAGCCCTAGGCCGAGGCGCACGGCCCCCGGCAGTACCTGGCCGGGGGCCGTGCGTTTCGTGTGACGGGTCAGCGCAGGACGCGCGGGTCCGCGTGCAGCCGGTCGGTGAGCCGGATGGTGATGAACTCGTTGTTGTCGGGCTTGCCGGGGGTGCGGCCGGAGGAGAACGGGAAGTTGTTGTCGTTCAGCACACCCAGCGTGCGGTCGTCCAGGACCACGACGTCCTCGATGGTCTGGAACGGGAAGGTGAACGGGTCGGCGAACCCACCGACGCGGCGCGGGTTGGCCAGGTTCACCAGGTCCGCGACCAGCACCTTGTCGAGCTTGCCGTCCCGGTCGCGGTCGCGCTTGTCGAGCAGGTAGACCTTCTTGACCTTGGCGTCCACGCCCTGGCCGCCGTCGCGCTCGATGACCAGGAACCGGTCCTTGTCGACCGCGGTGAGGTCGCCGATGGCGTGGTTGGGCTGGTCGAGCTGGTAGGTCCACCGCTTGCCGGTGTACGCGCCCGAGCCGAGGTCGAACTCGTTGAGCCGCAACGTCCCGGCGGCGTCACCGGCGACGGTGCCCTCCAGCAGCGCGTAGAGCGTGCGGCGGTCCGGGGAGATCGCCAGACCCTCGTACCCCTTGCTGCCGCCCAGGTTCGGCGTGCCCGCGGGGTTCTCGGGGGCGAACACACCGGGCAGCGGGACCGGCGGGGCGAGCAGCCTGCCCGCGCGGTCGAAGTGCAGCAGGTACGGGCCGAACTCGTCGCCGATCCAGTAGCTGCCGTCCGCGGCCCGCACGATGGACTCGACGTCGAAGTCGGACCCGGTGAGCACGCGGTCGGGCCGGGTGAGCGCGAACGGCACCTTCCGGTTCGGGTCGGTCAGGTTGACGCCGCCGAGCACGTCGACCGCGCCCTGGCCGAAGTCCGGGGCGATCCGGTGGATCCGCAGCACGAAGTCGCCACTGTTGGCCTTGGTGCCGTAACCGTTGTCGGACAACACCTCGAACGTGCCGTCACCGTTGCGCACGATGCCGCTGAAGCCCTGCACCGGCTGGTCGGCGAACGGCGGGACGACGCCGTTGACCGGGGTGGTGCCCAGCGCGGCGCCGGACGGGTCGCTGGCGGAGACGAAGGTCTCCGCCGGTAGGGCGGCGAACGCGGTGAGCGTCGCCTGGCCGAAGCCCCGGCCGTGGTCCGGTGTCGCCGAGCTGGGCATGCCCGCCAACACCCCCGCGGCGAGCACGGTGGCCCCGATGGCCGCGTACGCCACTGTTCTGCGCATAGCCCCTCCTTCTCCCGAGTCCCCGATCCGGGCAGAAAGCTATGCAGTCCAGGTGAACGCCGCGTGGACGCCGCGCTCACGGCGCCCAACGCCGCTGCTCAGGTGTTCTGACCGCCGTCGATGGTCAGCACGGTTCCGGTGATGTGTGCGCCACCGGGACCTGCGAGGTGGACCACGGTGGCGGCGATGTCGTCGGCGGTGCCGTAGTGCCCGACCACGCTGGTGGCCAACTGCTCGGCCGCGTCCGGGCTGCTGGCCGGGTTCATGTCGGTGTCGGTCGACCCGGGCTGCACCAGGTTGGCGGTGATCCGCCGGGGCCCGAGGTCGTGCGCGAGGCCCTTGGTGAACCCGACCAGCGCCGACTTGCTCATCGAGTACAGCGCGAGGCCGGGGCTGGTGACCCTGTCGGCCAGGTTGCTGCCGATGGTGATGACCCGGCCGCCGTCGCGCAGCACCCCGAGCGCGGCGCGCGTTCCGGTGAACACCGCGCGGATGTTGACGTCGATGATGTCGTCGATGTCCTCGTCGCTGGTCTCGGCGACCGGGCCGTAGCGGGCGATGCCCGCGTTGTTGACCAGGATGTCGAGCCCGCCCAGGTCGGCGGCGGCCGCGAGCACGGCGGCGTCGACCGCGCCGCGCTCGGTCGCGGGGGCGTGCACCGCGACCGAGCGCACCCCCAGCGCGGACACCTCGGCGACGACCTTGGCGGCTTGTTCTGCCGAGGTGTTGTAGGTGATCGCGACGTCGGCGCCCGCCCGGCCGAGGTGGCGCGCGATGGCCGCGCCGATCCCCCGGCTGCCACCGGTCACCAGCGCGACCGCGCCAGCCAGCTGTCCCCGCGGCTGTCCCCGGTCATCCATCCCCATCGCCGTGCTCCCTAATTGTGCATCGAACGTTGCTTAATCAGCCTGCCGCAGTAGCATCGGCGCTGTCAACCGCGAGGAGGCGTGATGCCGGGACCCGGTCGGCCGCGCGAGTTCGACCGCGACGCGGCCCTGCGCACAGCCATGCGCCTGTTCTGGGAGCGCGGCTACGAGGCGGTGTCGATCGCCGACCTGACGGCCGCGATGGGCATCGGCACGCGCAGCCTCTACACCGCGTTCGGCAGCAAGGAGCGGCTGTTCCGGGAGGCCATCGACCTCTACAACGGCACGGGCACCGCGGACGGCTTCTACGCCGCGCCCACCGCGTGCCAGGCGGTGGAGCGGATGCTGCGCGCACGGGCGGCCGCCTACGCCGAGCCCGACACCCCACCCGGCTGCATGGTGGTGCTCGCGGCGACCAACATCAGCGCGGCGAACGACCCCGTGCGCACGCTGGTGACGGACATCCGGGCGCGGGACCGGGCCGACCTGGTGGCCAGGTTGAGCGAGGCGCACGCCCGCGGCGAGTTCACCACGGCACCGGAGGCGGTGGCCGACTTCTACCTTTCAGTCCTTTATGGAATGTCCGTGCGGGCGCGGGACAACGCCTCCACCACGCAGCTGGTGGCGGTGGTTGACGCCGCGATGGCCGCCTGGGACGCGGTGACGCGCAGGTAGCGGCCCTGTCGATCACATCGTGGGAACGCGGGTACCACTGGTTGAGCCACCGCGAACCTGTTTCCGGCAACCGGTTTCGCCGAGTACACATGCGGGTGCGCGGTCAAGGGGCTCCCATCGCCGCCCGCGATGTGGGAGTGCCATTCAGTGCGTGGGACCGGGCGTGGGATCGCGGTTAGCGTGGCTGTGCTGATCCGCTTTTCCCCCGCTGGAGGCACACTCGTGTTCGGGAACCCCGTACGTCTCTTATCCGCCACCGGACTCGTCCTGGTTCTCGGACTGGCCGCCGCCTGCGGCACGGCCCCCGCCGCGAGCGGTGGTGGTGACGCGGGACCGCCACGCGCGGGCGGCACGCTGCGGTTGGGGATCTCGTCCAACCCGGACTGCCTTGACCCGCAACAGGTCGGCACCAACGCCGCGCTGAACGTGGGCCGCCAGCTGGTCGACTCGCTGACCGACCAGGACCCGGGCAACGGCAAGATCACCCCCTGGCTGGCGGAGAAGTGGGAGGTCAACGCGGACTCCACCAGCTTCACGTTCTCCCTGCGCAAGGGGGCGACGTTCTCCGACGGCACCCCCGTCGACGCGGCCGCGGTCAAGGCCAGTTTCGACGGCATCAAGGCGATCGGGCCGAAGGCGCAGCTGGGCAACGGGTACCTCGCGGCGTACAAGAGCGCCACGGTCGTCGATCCGAGCACGGTGCGGCTCGACTTCTCAGCCCCGAGCGCGCAGTTCCTGCAGGCCAGCTCGACGATGTCGCTCGGCGTGCTGGCGCCGTCGGCCTACCAGAAGACCCCGGAGCAGCGGTGCCAGGGCGACGGTCTGGTCGGGTCCGGGCCGTTCGTGTTCGAGAGCTTCAAGTCCAACCAGCAGATCGTGATCAGCAAGCGCAAGGGCTACGCCTGGGGCTCGCCGCTGTGGAAGCACACCGGTGAGGCGTACCTGGACAAGGTGGAGTTCCGGATCGTGCCGGAACCCGGCGTGCGCACCGGCAGCCTCGCCTCCGGTCAGCTCGACGCGATCACCGACGTGCAACCGGTCGACGAGCCGCAGTTCGCGGGCAACGGGTTCACCGAGCCGGTGCGGGCCAACCCGGGCATCGTGTTCAACCTGCACGCGAACGTCACCCGCGGCGTGCTCAGCGACGTGAAGGTGCGCCAGGCGGTGCTCAAGGGCGTCAACCGCCAGGAGGTCACCGACACCGTGCTGACCAAGAACTACAAGCCCGCGTCGAGCATCCTCGGCTCGGCCACCCCGCTGCACCTGGACCTGTCCAAGGAACTCGCCTACGACCCCGACGGCGCCAAGAAGCTGCTCGACGAGCAGGGCTGGGCGCCCGGTCCGGACGGCATCCGGGTCAAGGACGGGCAGCGGCTGACCGCGAAGATCGTGTTCTCGCTGGTGTTCAACCAGAACCAGAGCGTGCTGGAGCTGGTGCAGCAGCAGTTGCGCAAGATCGGGTTCGACCTGCGGATCGAGCAGCGGACCACTGCGGAGACCACGCAGCTGACGCTGGCCGGGGACTACGACTTCATCTGGTACAACACGACCCGGGCCGACGCGGACATCCTGCGGCAGTTGTTCTCCACCAAGGCGGGCAACCGCAGCAAGCTCGCCGCGGGCAACCCGCTCGACGCCACGCTGGACGCGCAAGCGGCCACAGTGGACGACGCCACCCGCAAGCCCGCCGTGGAGCAGGCGCAGCGGGTGATCATCGAGCAGGCGTACGCGGTGCCGGTGTTCGAGCTGACCCAGGTGTGGGGTCTCGGCCCGAAGACGCACGACGTGGCGTTCGAGGCGTCCTCGCGGATGCGGCTGTTCGACGCCTGGCTCGCCGGATGACGAACGGGATACCGCGCCGCCTGGCGCAGGCGGTGGTCGTGCTGTGGGCGGCGTTCACGCTGTCCTTCGTGATCCTCTACCTGCTGCCGGGCGACGCGGTGCTCGCCAAGCTCGGCGGGGGTGACGGCGGCTCGACGCTGACCGCGGCGGACGTGGCCCGCGAGCACGCCGCCCTCGGTCTGGACGACCCGGTCGTGGTGCAGTACGGCAAGCGCCTGCTCGCCGCCGTCCAGGGCGACTTCGGCCGGTCCATCGCGAGCGGCGAGGACGCGACCACGCTGGTGCTCAACGCGTTGCCCTCCACGCTGTCGATCACCGGGCTCGGTCTGCTGTTCGCGGTCGTCTTCGGCGGTGCGATCGCGATCCTGGGCACGTACACGCGGTCGCGGTGGCTCAGCCAGTTCCTGGCGTCGTTGCCGCCGCTGGGCAACTCGCTGCCGACGTTCTGGGTGGGGCTGGTGCTGATCCAGATCTTCTCGTTCAACCTCGGCTGGGTACCCGCGCTGGGGTCGGACGGGTTCTCCGCGCTGGTGCTGCCCGCGGTGACGCTGGCGCTGCCGACGGGGGCCATCATCGGCCAGGTGCTGGCCAAGAGCCTGCGCACCCAGCTCGACGAACCGTACGTCGAGGTGGTGCTGGCCAAGGGCGCGAGCCGAGCGCGGGTCCACTTCGGACACGTGCTGCGCAACGCCGCGCTGCCCGCGCTGACCCTGGTCGGGGTGCTCGCGGGGAACCTGCTGGCGGGTTCGGTGATCACCGAGTCGGTGTTCTCCCGCGACGGCATCGGGCGGGTCACCGCGTCGGCGGTCAGCGCGCAGGACATCCCGGTGGTGCAGGCGGTGATCGTGCTGGCCGCGCTGTTCTTCGTGGTGCTCAACCTCGCCGTCGACCTGCTCTACCCGGTGCTCGACCCCCGGCTCGCCGGTCGGGTCACGGCGAAGGCCCAGTCCAGAGGCAAGGCGGTGTCCGGTGTCTAGTGTCGCCACCCCGAGCGCGGCCAGGCGGGAGGCCGGGTTCTACCTGCGCCGACCCGGACTTGTGCTGTCGGTAGCGGTGATCCTGCTCGTGCTGTTGTGGGCGGTGGTCCCGGAGTTGTTCACCGCGCACGACCCCATTGCCGGTGTGCCCGCCGAGCGGTTGCAGGGCCCCTCGGCGGCACACCTCTTCGGCACCGACGAGACCGGGCGGGACGTGTTCGCCCGGGTCGTGCACGGCGCCGCCTTGTCCCTGCGGGCAACGGTCCTGTCGGTGCTGGTGTCGCTGATCGCGGGCGCCGCGCTGGGCCTGCTGGCGGGCAGTCGCGGCGGGTGGGTCGACTCGCTGGTGATGCGGGTGGTCGACGTGCTGCAGTCGGTGCCGTCGATCCTGCTGTCGCTGGCGCTGGTGACCGCGCTGGGCTTCGGCACCACCAACGTCGCGATCGCCGTCGGGGTGGCGAACCTGGCGACGTTCGCGCGGCTCATGCGCGCCGAGGTGCTGCGGGTGCGCACAGGCGTTTTCGTGGAGGCCGCGCGGGCGGCGGGGGTGCGCTGGACCGGGGTGCTGGCCAGGCACATCCTGCCCAACTCGCTCGGACCGGTGCTGGTGCTGGCGACGCTGACCTTCGGCACCGCGGTGCTGGAGGTGTCCGCGTTGAGCTTCCTGGGCTACGGCGCGACGCCGCCGACGCCGGAGTGGGGGTCGCTGGTGGCCGGTGGGCGCGGGTTCCTGGCCACCGCGTGGTGGATGACGACGTTCCCGGGGTTGACGGTCGCGGCCGTGGTGCTGGCCACGAACCGGGTGTCCCGGGCGCTCGACGGTGAACGGAGGCTGGTGTGAGCGCGCTGCTGGAGATCCGCGACCTGGTGGTGTCCTACCACACCCGGTCCGGGGTGGTGCCCGCCGTGCGCAAGGCGGACCTGACGGTCGCGCCGGGCGAGATCGTGGCCGTCGTCGGCGAGTCCGGGTCGGGCAAGTCCACCACCGCGCACGCCGCGATCGGGTTGCTGCCGCGCGGCGGGCGGGTCGAGTCTGGGTCGATCACCTTCGCCGGGCGGGAGCTGACCGGGCTCTCGGACAAGCAGTGGCAGGGGCTGCGCGGCACCGACATCGCGCTGGTGCCGCAGGACCCGACGGTGTCGCTGGACCCGGTGCGGCGGGTCGGGGAGCAGGTCGCCGAGGTCCTGCTGGTGCACCGGTTGGCGCCCAGGCGAGCGGCGGCGGCCGAGGCGATCCGGTTGCTGCGGTCGGCGGGCATCCCGGAACCGGAGCGCCGGGCGCGGCAGTACCCGCACGAGCTGTCCGGCGGGCTGCGGCAACGGGTGCTGATCGCGATCGCGCTGGCGGGCAGGCCGCGGCTGATCATCGCCGACGAGCCGACCAGCGCGCTGGACGTCACGGTGCAGCGCGAGATCCTGGACCACCTGGAGGGGTTGGCCGTCGAGTCCGGCACCGCGGTGCTGCTGATCACCCACGACCTCGGGGTGGCGGCCGACCGCGCGGCGCGTGTCGTGGTGATGTCCCAGGGCGAGGTCGTGGAGACCGGGTCGACCAGGGAGATCCTCACCGCGGCGAGCCACCCGTACACCCGTGAACTGCTGGCGGCCGCGCCGAGCCTGGCCAGGGAACCCCTGCGGCCCCGACGGGATGCAGGCTCGGACGTGCTGCTGGCGGTGACCGGTGTCGCGAAGTCGTTCGACGGCAAGACCAAGGTTGTCGACGACGTGTCGTTCACCCTCACCCGCGGCCGCACCCTGGCCCTGGTGGGCGAGTCCGGCTCCGGCAAGACGACGACGGCCCGGGTAGTGGTCGGCCTGGAGGCGCCGACCGAGGGCACGGTGACCTTCGACGGCAACGACATCACCGCGCTCGGCCGGGAAGATCTACGGCTGTTGCGGCGGCGCTTCCAGCTCGTCTACCAGAACCCGTACGCCTCGCTCAACCCCCGGTTCACCATCGAGGAGATCGTCACCGAGCCGTTGCGCGCCTTCGGGGTCGGCTCCCCCGCCGACCGCCGCGCCCGGGCCGCCGAACTGCTCGACCAGGTCGCCCTCCCGTCGGGGATGCTGGCCCGCAAGCCCGCGGAGCTCTCCGGCGGGCAACGGCAGCGCGCGGCGATCGCCAGGGCGCTGGCGCTGCACCCGGACCTGCTGGTGTGCGACGAACCGGTCTCCGCGCTCGACGTCTCGGTGCAGGCCCAGATCCTGCGCCTGCTCGTGCGGCTGCAGGAGGAGTTGGGGCTGACGTACCTGTTCATCACGCACGACTTGGCCGTGGTGCGGGAGATCGCCGACCACATCGCGGTCATGCGCGGTGGTTCGGTCGTCGAGTACGGCCCGGCGGACGCGGTGCTCACCGCCCCGACGGCGCAGTACACCAAGGAGTTGCTCGCGGCCATCCCCGGTGCGGTCGCACCGGACCCGATCCGCTGAGGCGTAACGCCCCGAGCCCGCCCGACGACAGCTAGTGATGATCGACAGTGCGCGATCCCGGGTGTCCGCCCGGGGTTGGACGTCGGTGCTGGCAGGGGTCGCCGGGCGGTTCGAGCGGACCGAGCAGCGCCTGGTCGCGGTGACCGCCGTGCTCGCGGCCGCGCTCGTGCTGCTGGGGTTCCTCGGGCAGTCGGCGGTGCGCGACCGCGAGGCGCTGCTCGACGACGCGGTGCACCGGGGCAACACGCTCACCGGCGCGGCGCTCGACGTCTACCGGGCGCTGGCCGACGCGGACGCGACCTCGCTCAACGCCGTGGTGGTCGAGCCGCACCGGGTCAGCGCCGAGCGCAAGCGCTTCCGGGAGGACCTGTTCGACGCGGCGGACGCGCTGCGGGTGGCGGCCTCCCTCACCCCCGCGGGCCCGTCGGCCGACCGGGTGCGCGACCTGGCGGACCGGCTGCCGGAGTACTCGCGGCTGGTCGAGTCCGGGTGGCGGCACAGCGCCGTCAGCCAGCCCGTCGGCACGTCCTACCTCGCGCAGGCCTCGCACCTCGTGCGCGGCGACCTGCTGCGGCTGGCCGGTGAGCTGCACCGCGAGCAAGCGGCCGCGTTGACCGAGGCGCAGTCAGCGGCCGGGCGACCACCGTGGGAGGTGTTCGCGGTCGGCGCGGCGACCCTGGTCCTCTTCGTGCTGGCACAGCGGTACCTGGCCCGCCGGACGCGGCGCAGGTTCAACCGGGGGCTGGTGCTCTCGACCGCGCTGGTGCTCGCCTCGCTGGTCACCGTGGGGATCTCGGTCACCGTGGCCGCCGGGCACGCCGGCGCCAGCGTGCGCGAGTTCGACACCGTCGTCGCGCCGTTGGCCAAGGCCCGCAACCTGGCCAGGGAGGCCGACGGGGACGAGGTGCGGATCCTGGTGTTCCCGAAGGTCGGCGACGTCGCCAGCCTGCGCGACGGCCTCGCCGCGCTCGACGAGCAGGTCAGCGCGGCGGGCAGCGGCGGCGGTGACCGGCAGCGGATCGACCGGGCGGCCACCGCGCTGCTGTCCTGGCGGGCGGCGGTGCGGCCGCTGATCGAGCCGGGCGGCGCGCCGCTGACCTACCAGCAGATGTCCGGTCTGGTCATCGGCACCGACCAGGCCGCGCACGCCCAGCAGTTCGACGAGGTCCTCACCGACGCCATCACCTGGCACAGCACCCACGCGGCCACCAGCACGGCCACGGCGAGGGGCGCGCTGACGAACATCGACGCGGTGTTCGTGGTGTGCGCCACCCTGGCCCTGCTCTCGCTCGGCTGGGGGCTGTGGCCGCGGATCCGGGAGTACTACTGATGCGCACCCCCGCCCCCGTTCGCGCTGTCCTGCTGGCCCTGACCGCGGTGCTGGTCGCCGCGGGGTGTGGAGCCGTGGAGCCCGCGCCGCGACCGAACCGGTCCGCGCCGGTGATCTGGCCGGAGGGCTACACCGAGCCCGCGGTGCACTCGCCGCCGGTGCGGGCCTGCCCCGATCCCGGGCGCAGCCTGAGCCCGGCCGGTCTCGAGCAGGTGCGGACCCCGACGCTGAACCGGATCCGCAACGAGGACAAGCGCTTCGTGGTGGGGGTGAGCCAGACCGCCCCGCTGTTCAGCCGCCGCGACCTCGCCACCGGTGAACTCGTCGGCTTCGAGGTCGACATCGTCCGCCGGATCGCCCGGGAGCTCTTCGGCGAACCCCTCCAGCCGGACGACTCCCGCCTGCGCCTGGTGACGATGCCGACCGGGAGCCGCCTGTTCGCCGTGGACACGGCCAAGAACCGGGAGGCGCGCAAGCAGCGCCCGGAACTCGGGGAACTCCCCAACCTCGACATGGTCATCGCCGATGTCAGCATCACGTGCGGGCGGGTCGACACCTACGGGTTGCGCTACTCCGCGCCGTACCTGACCACCACCACCGGTCTCATGGTGCGCACCGGGGACCACCACGGCGTCAACTCGCCCGACGACCTCGGCGGCCGCAAGATCTGCTCCGGCACCGCGACCACCAACAGCGACGAGATGATCGAGTTCCGGGACCGGCAGCGCGCGGCTGGCAAGTCCGAGGTCGTCCCGGTGTCGGTGAACGACACCAGCGAGTGCCTGATGCTGCTGCAGCGCGGGCTCGTCGACGCGATCTACACCGACGTGCTGATCCTGGAGGGCTTCCGGCTGCAGGACCCCACGACCGTCCTGCTCGACTACCGCGCCCCCAGCACGGGTGAGGCGGGCATCGCCTTCAGCGACGAGGACCAAGACCTGGTGCGGTTCGTCAACGGCGTCCTGGACCGGATGCGCGCGGACGGCAGCCTCGCCGCGGCCTACGAGAAGTGGTTCGGCACCGTGCCCGGCCGCAAGCCCATCCCCGCCTCGCGCTACCTGGACCCCTGATGCGGCCATGATGTACCTGTGCCACCCACGCGGCTGACCGCTGTCTCCGACCTGCCCGCCGATCCCCTGGTGCTGTGGAGCGCCCAGGGGATGCGGCCGGGGGTACGCGCCTGGCGCGACGGCGACGCGGTGGTCGTGGCCTGCCCGGACCTGTCCCGGCGGCACCGGCTCGCGGTGCACGGCACCGGCGGGCGGCTGCTCGGGCTGGTGCGGCACGCGCTGGCCGAGGTCGGCCCGGAGTACCGGCCGCTCGGCGACGCGGACGCGGTCACCGAGGTGGTGGCGGCGTTCCCGGAGATCGAGCTGCTCGACCGGTTCTGGTGGATGGACACCAGCGACCGCACCGGGTTCCGCGGCGGCGCGAGCTGGCTCGGCGCCGACGCCGTCCCCGAGGTGCGGGCGCTGCTCGACACCGAGTACCCCGGGTCGTACGCGCGACCGGGCGGCACCGGGATCCGGCGCTGGGCCGGGGTGCGCGACGAGCACGGCGCCCTCGTCGCGGCCGCCGCCGACGCCTGGTCCGCGCCGGAGGTCGGGTTCCTCGCCGGGGTGGTCACCGCCCCGGCCGCGCGCGGTCGCGGGCACGCCGCGGCGGTGTGCGGGCTGGTGGTGGACACGCTGGTCGCCAGGACCGGCCGGGCCGCGCTCATGGTCGACTCGTGGAACGACGCGGCCCGCACGCTCTACACCAAGCTGGGCCTCACCGCCCGGCCCATCGCCGCGGCCGCCCACCGGTCCTTTGTGGACCAACCGCTGGACTGACCCCCGGTCACACCGGGGCCCGGTCACGGGTGCGCGCCACCACCGAGGCGCAGGCGATGCCGAGGACGAGCTCGCTGACCATGGCCGTCACGATCCCGCTTGGCGGCAGGCCGTCCGCGACGATGCCGATCAACCGCCCCACCCCGTAGGCGAGGAAGAAGCCGGTCCCCACTAGGGCAGCGAACCTGGTCAGGGTGGGCTTGAAAGCGCCGCGCATGATGACCGCGCCCGCGATCAGGACGGCGGCACCGCCTGCCCTGACCTCGCTGACGTTGCCGGGATCGGTGGCGGCGGCAAGGCCGCTGAGCTCGTGGAACCCGACGGGGACGAACAGCAGGGCACCACCGATGACGACGGCGACGAGACCGGCGATGGCGAGGATGACCTTGTTCACGACCGGCTTGGTCACGGCAGGCCCGTTGGACGCGGCTGGCCGCTTGGTCACGACTGGCTCCTTGGTCACGGCTGGCTCCTGAAGGCGGCGGCGCAGAACTCGCTGAAGTCGCGCGGCTCGCGGCCGAGGGCCTCGCGGACGCCGTGGGTGACCGAGGCGTTGCGGCCGTCGAACACCTCGGCGCACAGGGCGGTGACGATCTCCGCGTACTCCGGTCCGACCGCCTCGACGAGCGCGGTGTTGAACTGCTCCAGGGTCACCGGCAGGTACCGGACCTCGCGGCCGGAGGCGGCGCTGATCTCGGCGGCGGCCTCGGCGAAGGTCAGCAGGCGGGGGCCGGTGACCTCGTAGACCTTGCCCGCGTGCCCGTCCTCGGTGAGCGCGGCGACCACGACGTCGGCGATGTCGTCGACGTCGACCAGCGGCTCGGCGAGGTCACCGGCGGGGAGCGCGAACACGCCGTCGAGCACGGAGTCGCGCAGCGCGCCCTCGCTGAAGTTCTGCGCGAACCAACTGGCCCGCACGATCGTCGTGTCCACTGTGGATGCCCGGACGATCTCCTCGCACACGCCCGCGTTGTGCTCGCCCCGGCCGGACAGCAGCACCAGCCGCTCGACGCCCGCGGCGGTCGCGAGTTCGGTCAACCGCTCGATCGCGGCGGGGGCGCTCTTGGCGGCCAGGTCGGGGGCGTAGGTGATGTAGACGGCGCTGGCACCCGCGAGCGCTGGGGCCCAGGTGTCGGGCTCGGTCCAGTCGAACCGCGGGGTGGTGCCGCGGGCGACACCGGTGGCCGCGACGCCCCGGCGCTCCAGGCCGCGCAGCACGCGGACCCCGGTCTTGCCGGTGGACCCGATGACGAGAATGGACATCGAACGCTCCTCGCTGTTGTAGGTAGCGTCCAGTCTTGGGGCGTCTCGCTGGACGTTCAATGACGATGCGTCCGCGCTTCTGTGCCGATCGTCCAGAACGGGTGGACGACCGGCATACTGGTCACATGCCGAGCAGCCCGACCCGCGACCTCCCCGAGAGCACCGACCTGCTCGGCGAGGTGCTGCACCTGCTGCGCCTCACCGGCACGCTCTACTGCCGCGCCGAGCTGACCGCGCCGTGGGGGGTCGACGTGCCGGACCTGCCGGAGTACATGATCTTGCAGGTCGTGACGTCCGGCGAGGCGTGGCTGGAGGTGGCCGACGGCGAGCAGGTGCGGCTCCCGCAGGGCAGCCTGACGCTGCTGCCGCACGGGTCGGCGCACCGGTTGCGCAGCGCGCCGGACGCGGCGGTCGAGCCGCTGTTCGACCTGGAGGTGACCAGGGTCAGCGACCTGCTCGAGACGATGACCTACGGCGGGGGTGGCGCGCCGAGCCAGGTCACGTACGCGGTGATGCGCTTCGACCACGTCGCGGCCCAGCGGCTGCTCGCGCAACTCCCCACGGTGCTGTACCTGCGCTCACTCGACGACGACTGGGTGCACAGCACGCTCAACCTCATCACCCGCGAGGCCGCCACCCCGCGCCCCGGCGGCGAGACCGTGCTGACCCGCCTGGCCGACGTCCTGGTCATCCAGTCCATCCGCGCCTGGCTCGACACCGCCCCCGAGGCCCGCCTCGGCTGGCTCGCCGCCCTCCGCGACCCCCACATCGGCCGCGCCCTGCTCGCCATCCACCGCGCCCCCGAACACCCCTGGACCGTAGCCACCCTCGCCACCACCGCAGGCATGTCCCGCTCCACCTTCTCCGCCCGCTTCACCACCCTCGTCGGCGAACCCCCCATGCACTACCTCGCCACCTGGCGCCTAGGCCTAGCCCGCCTCCACCTGGCCACCTCTCCAGCCCCCCTCCACGCCATAGCCCGCCGCTACGGCTACACCTCCGAAGCCGCCTTCTGCCGAGCCTTCAAACGCACCTTCGGCACCTCCCCCGGCGCCGCCCGCCAACCCATGCCGCTGCCTGGTCAACCTTCCTGATCACCTGCGGGGCGAGTTGCTGGCGGCCGGCTGTTCTTGGGGTGGGGTTGTGCGTTGAGCTGGGGATCTTTGGTTGGGGGTGGCTCAATTTTCCGTCTTATGGGTGACAGAAGTTATCCACATGTGGATCTCTGCGGGGGCTTGTTCAAGATCCACTGTCGGGGGGTCCCGGTAGACTGGCCCAGGGACGCCCCCCGGAGAGGGTGGGGGCCGGGCAGGGGGTTGCCTGCGCGCGCGGGCGCGAGGCGGCTCGGTGGAGCGGGGGGCGCGAAGCGATCTCGTTGGCGCGGGCGCGAAGCAGGCGCGGCGGTGCGGGAGTAAGCGAGCGCGGCAGCGCTGAGAGGCAAAGCGGTCTCGGTCGCGCAAGGGATGAAGCGAACGCGGCAGCCCGGGGGGCGAGGCGATCTAGGTCGTGTGAAGGCGAGGCCGCGCAGCAAGGCGAGGGATGCGGGGGGCGAAGGGGAACCGGCTGGCCGGTGGCGCGAAGTGGGCTTGGTAGAGCGGAATCGGGGGCGTGGGGGCGCGAAGCGGGGTCAGTTGGGCGAGGGACTCCTCGGGCACGCGAGGGGAGTGGGGCTGGGCTCAAGCAAGCCCGTGAGCGCAGAGCGGCTTCACGACGCGAGCGCTAGGCAGGCGCGGCAAGGCCGTTGGGCAATAGCTCCACTGTGGACAGAAACGACCGCGCGGCCGGAGCTCCCGATGAGGGAGTCCGGCCGCGCGGGGCAACAAGAGTGGCGCGGGTTAGAGGTGGAAACGGCTGACCTGGCTCTGGAGTTCGGCTGAGAGGCGGGAGAGGTCGTCGAGGACCTCGGTGGTCTTGGTGACCGTGCCGGTGGTGTTCCCGGCGCTCTCGGCGACGCCGCCGATGTTGGCGGCGATCTCGGAGACACCGGCGGACGCCTCGCCGACGTTGCGGTTCATCTCGGTGGTGGTGGCGGTCTGCTCCTCCACCGCCGAGGCGATGGTCAGCTGGAAGTCGTTGATCCGGCCGATGATCTCGGAGATCTCGTCGATGGCGTTCACCGCGTTCGCCGTGTCGGCCTGGATCATCTCGACTCGGCGCGAGATGTCCTCAGTGGCCTTGGCGGTCTCCTGGGCCAGGTCCTTGACCTCGTTGGCGACGACGGCGAAGCCCTTGCCCGCGTCACCGGCCCGGGCGGCCTCGATGGTGGCGTTGAGCGCGAGCAGGTTGGTCTGCTCGGCGATCGAGGTGATGACCTTGACGACGTTGCCGATCTCCATCGACGACTCGCCGAGCTTCGCGACGGTCCCGTTGGTGGCGGCGGCGACGGACACGGCCTGACCGGCGACACCGGCGGCCTCGTTGGCCGACTGCGCGATCTCCTTGATCGACGCCGACATCTCGTCCGCGCCGGTGGCCACGGTCTGCACGTTCAGCGCGACCTGGTCCGCGGCGGCGGTGACGACACCGGCCTGCGCGGAGGTCTCCTCGGCGGACGCGGTGACCTGGCTGGACATGTCGGCCATCTGCTGGGTGGAGGCCTTGAGCGAGCCGACACCGCGGGAGATGGTGCCGACGATGGCGCGGGTGCCGTCGGTGGCCTTGTTGAGCGCGGCGGCCATCCGGCCGACCTCGTCCTTGGAGCGGACCTCGACGCGCTGGGTGAGGTCGCCGTCGGCGACGGCCTCGAGGGCGGCGGACAGGCCGCGCATCGGCTTGGTGATCGAGCGGGTGATCAGCACGCCGACGCCGAAGGAGATGACCAGGCCCGCGCTGAGCAGCACGACCGCGAGGGTGATGCTGGTGTCGCGCTCGGCGCTGACCGACTCGATCTCGGTCAGGGTGCGCTTGCGCTCGGACTCGAGCATCCGGGCGGAGACCTCGTTGAACTTGACCAGCAGCGGCAGGGCCTCGGTGTTGAACGCGTCGACGCCGGTCTTGGCGTCACCGCTCATCGCGGCGGGCATGACCTTCTCGCCGAGGACCTTGCCGAACGCGGCGCTGGCGGCGTTCCACTCGTCGATGAGCCCCTGGTCGAAGGTGCCGCGCTCCTGGTAGCTCTTGTACGCGGCGAACGACACGTCGATCTTGGCGTTGGCCTCGGCGAGGATCTTCTGCGCCTCGGCCGGGTCGCCGACCGCGGTGGCCAGCAGCATGTACAGGGTGCCGCCCGACCCGGCCGCGTTGAGCGTGTTCAGGTCGTTGAGCGCGGCGACGTTGTTGTCGATGCGCTTGGTGGCGTCCGCGGCGGAGTTCAGCGCGAAGACGCCGACGAGCCCGACGGCGATGGTGACCAGCGTCGAGAAGACGACCACAGAGAGGATCTTGGTGCTGAGCGAGCGGTTGGCGAACACCCCTCGCACGCCTCCTCGGCCCGCGACAGCGGGATCAGCGGTGGTGGTCTCGGTCATGTCCTTGGCGCCCTTCGTCGAGTCCTGCCGCGGCGGCCGTCGAGCGGGCGCGCACCAGCGCACCGACCCCGGCCAACCCCGCGTTGGGTCCAGCTGCAACGGACACCTCATCGACCCCCACCGAGGTCAACTGACCAAATCGGACCACTCGTTCGAGTGAGAGGTTCGCGTGTCGCCTGATCAGGTCACACCGGTATCCCACCGCGCGCGGGCGTGTTGTGGTGAGGAGTGCGGACCACCCGCGGACACCGCGGACACCCGGGCCCGCCGACGCCGCCACGGCGAGAGGAGCCTGACGATGCGCCCCAACTCCCCCATGACGATGGTGCTGCCCGAGCAGCAGGTCCGGGACCGGGTGCACCAGCTGGTGCCCGAGCTGTGGAGCACGCTCGGCGACCTGGTGCGGCACCGCTCGGTCGCGACCACCCCCGCCCCGCCGCTGGCCGACACCGCCGAGGTGGTCGCCGAGCTGTTCCGCGCCGCGGGCCTGCGCACGGCCAAGGTGGAGACGATCACCCACGGCGGGAAGACGTCCGCGCCGATGGTGGTCGCCGACGAGGTCGCGCACACCGCGGTCGCCACGGTGCTGCTCTACGCGCACTACGACGTGCAGCCCGCCGACGCGTCCAAGTGGACGACCAAGCCGTTCGAGCCGACCGAGAAGATGGACGAGAACCACGACATGCGCCTCTACGGGCGCGGCGCGGCCGACGACAAGTCCGGCGTGATGATGCACCTCGGCGCGATCAAGGCGCTGCTCGGTGACCGGGGCCAGCTGCCGCTCAACATCAAGCTGGTCATCGAGGGCGAGGAGGAGGCGGGCAGCAGCGTGCTGGAGTCCTACCTCGCCGAGCACCCCGACGACCCCCGGTTCCACGCCGACCTGGTCATCGTCGCGGACGCGGGCAACGTCGAACGCGGCGCGCCGACGCTGACCGAGACGCTGCGCGGGATCGTGGCCGCCGAGGTCACCGTCGAGACGCTGGCGGGCAAGGCGCACAGCGGCATGTTCGGCGGCCCGGTGCCGGACGCGTTCATGGCGCTGGTGCAGATCCTGGCCACGCTGCAGGACCGCAAGACCGGCGACGTGGCCATCGCGGGCCTCACCCAGTTCGACCACGCCTGGCCGACGGTCACCGAGGCGACCTACCGCCGCGACGCCGGGGTACTGCCCACGACCAGCCTGATCGGGTCCGGCACCATCGCCAAGCTGCTCTACGGCAAACCGTCGGTCAACGTCGTCGGGCTGAGCGGGCTGCCCCTGGTCAGCGGCTCGACGAACGTGCTGTGCCCGAAGGCCAAGGCCAGGGTGAGCCTGCGCCTGGCCCCGAACCAGGACGCCGGGGAGGCGTACGCGGCCCTGGAGGCGCACATCATGGGGGCGGCGCCGTGGGGCCTGAAGCCGGTGGTCAAGCGGATCGCGTCGGGCTCGGGGTTCGTCTCGGTCCCCGGCGAGCACAGCGACGACATCGAGCGCGCGCTGCTGGAGGCGTACCACGCGACGTCGGTGGCCAGGGCCGGTCAGGGCGGGTCGATCCCCCTGGTCAACGCGCTCCAGGCCGCCAACCCGGAGTCGGACATCGTCCTGTGGGGCTGCGAGGAACCCACCACCCACGCCCACGGCGCCGACGAGAGCGTCAGCCAGTCCGAACTCGAACACATGACCCTCGCCGAAGCCCTCCTCCTCCGATCGGTGATGAGCCCGATCCCGATCCAGCCCAGCTAGCCACCCCGCCCACCTCACCCATCCGACTGACTCGATCAGCCATTCGCGCCCTGCTGACCTCACCGCCCCGTCGGGTTGACCGAGCGGCTAGGTCAGCAGGGCGGCGAACATCGGGCCGAAGGCGCCGCCGAGTTGGAAGAAGAGGGAGTAGAGGCCTACGGCCACGGGGCGGTGGGCGTGGGTGAGGTGTTCGGTGCCGGTGATCATGAGGACGGCTTGGGCGGACACCATGGCGAGGACCGCGATGCCGAGGCCGAGGACGGGGAGCAGCGGGTTGACGCCGACCAGGAGTCCGAGGAGTTGGGCGACGGCGCCGAGCGCGACCATGCCCACGACGACGACGCGGCGGCCGAAGCGGTCGAAGTTGGACGCGAACACCAGCGACAGCGCGGATCCGGCGAGCAGAAGCACCAACTGGGCGAGCCCGATGTGCCCCGCGTCCCACCCGGCGGCGCGCAGCAGGGCGGGCACCCGGTAGAGCAGGAAGAAGTAGCCCGTGGCCAGGGCAAGGATGAGCCCGCAGGCCACCAGGTAGGGCCTTGACCGCACGAGGGCGACCGGGACGAACCCCTCGGGTCGGGCGCGGACCCACAGCACCAGCGGCACGACCGTGGCCACGGCGACCACCACAGCGGCGTCGAACCGGGTACTCAGGACCAGCGCGAGAACCAGCCCGAGGAACAGCCCGGCCCCGACGAAGTCGAACCGCGTGGCCCCCGGTGCGGCGTCAGGCAGCCGTGACACCAGGAACGGGACCGTCCCCAGCGTGACCGCGCCCAGCGCCAGTGCCACGTGCCAGGACGTCGCCGAGGTCACCGCCAGTCCGACGATCGGGCCTAGCGCGCCCCCGACCCCCGCGCCCGCCGTCACCAGCCCGGCCCGAGCCGCCGTCCCCGCCGCGTTGATCGCGACCACCATCATCCCGCTGCCCCCGACGGCCTGGACCACCCGTCCGGCCACCACCAGCCCGAACGACGGCGCCGCCACCAGCAGCAACGTCCCCACCAGCATGAACCCGGCGCTGACCAGCAACGCGGCCCTGGCCCCACGCCCCCGGATCAGGTGCCCGGCCACCGGCGTCCCCACCGCCAACCCCAGCCCGAACGCCGTCACCACCCACGCCGTCGTCGCGGGCGCCGTCCCCAGCGCACCCCCCATCTCCCCCAACACCAACCCCGGCGCGTTGTTCGCCATGGCCACGGGCGCCGACAACAACGGCAACCACCCCGCCGCCACCGGCCGAACCCCCACCGCCACCGTCATGTCTCCCCCATCGCCACCCCACCCAATCCCACCGGTCCATCGACCACCACCCCGACCACCAGCCGGAACGGCACCTGTGAGATCCCGCACCGGGCGGGGGTGCCGCCGGGACCGCGTGGGCCACGGCGGCGGGGACAGATCAGACCAAGTCGTCCTTCGCGGCCAGGATGGTGGCGCGCGGGATGACGACCAACCGCTCGTCCGCGCCGACGCTGACCCCCTCGGGCAGCCGCGTCGCGTAGTCGTCGGTGAGGTCGCGCCCGATCACCACGACGTCACCGTTGTCCAGCTCCCACACGTCCGGGCAGGACGGGTTGTTGTCCGAGAGGCCGAGCTCGGCCGCCGACTTGCCCAGCCGCCTGCCGAACCCCGCCGTGCGGTCCGCTTCCCACCGCTGTGCCATCGCGTTCGCACCTGTCAGCCGATGATCAGTGCCCCTTCGACCGTACGGCGGGCCTGTCGGTGGCGGAACACGCGAACGCGCGCCAGACGCGGGTGGGCATCTGGCGCGCGTTCGGGGGTGGCTACTGGGTGGCGTGGAGGCGGAGGCCCTTCTCACCGGCGGTCAGGGTGAGGGATTGGGCTTCGATGGTGAAGGTGGTGGATTGGGTGAGGGCGGCGACGATGGCGGACTCGAGTTCGGTGGTTTCGGGGGTGCAGGCCATCTTGGTGAGGATGGGGGGTTCGAACTTGAGGGTGGTGCCTTCGACGGTGTACGGGGCGCTGCCGGAGTTGCAGCCGGTTTCGATGGCGACGGTGTCGGCGGTGAAGGTGAGGGAGGCCGTGGCGGTGGCCGGGGTCGAGGCGGCGGACTCGCCGGTGAGCAGGGAGTCGACGGTCCACTTGGGGCCCGCGAGGTCGGCGTTCTTGGGCACGGTCAGCACCAGTTCCGTCTCGGCCGAGGTCAGGGTCAGCTTGTCGCCGTCGAGGCGCCAGGTGGGTTTGGCCTCCAGGAACCCGGCCAGCCACTTGTCCTGGTCGTGCAGCGGCGCGTCGCAGGCCATCTCGGTGAGGCTGAGCTCGCCGGGCTGCAGGGTGCCGCCGGAGAAGGAGACCGTGCCGCCGATGGTGTTGCAGCCCGCGTTCGCGGTCAGCCGGTCGGCCTCGGGGAAACCGAGGGTGACGGTGGAGCCGGTGACCAGCGCGTGCGGGGTGCCCTTGTCCGTCGCGGACGTCGCGGTGAACGTCTTGCCCGCCGGGGTGGGCCCGTTGGGGGCGGGCGGGGCCTGGTTGGCCGGGGTAGTCCCGCCCTGGGCGCATCCCGCGAGGGCGAGCAGGGCCACCAGCGTCGGTGTCAGCAGTCGAGTGCGCATGTCCACAGGACGGAACGCGCGGCGACCCGGGTTGTCCGGATCGCGCTGATTCACCATCCCAGTTGCCGGCGGGGCAAAATCAGACGACTCCTGAGCGTGACCGTGGTTAGTCTGCGGCGATGCCCAACACACACCCTGGCCCGCTTACCCCGAGCGACGTCGATGACGCTGTCCAGTTCGCCATCTCGGTCTTCGGTGACGTGCCCGCGGAGCGGTGGGACAGCCAGGCAGGCTCCTTGGAGTGGACCTGCTGGGAGACCGCCGAGCACATCGCGGACTGCCTCTTCTATTACGCCGGTCAACTGGCCACGCGGGTCCCACCGACCACCGCGGTCGCCTTCGACTGGGCGCCCAGGCGCGAAGGTGGGCCCGCCAACATCATCTTCGCTGAACGGGCGGCGGGCACGGCCGGGCTGATGCAGGTCCTGGAGGCGTGCGGGACCTTCTTGTCCTCGATCGTGACGACCGCGAACCCGACGGCGTTGGCGCACCACACGTACGGCGAGTCGGACCCCGAGGGGTTCGCCGGGATGGGCGTCGTGGAGACCATCGTGCACGGCTCCGACATCGCCGAGGGCCTCGGGCTGGACTGGACCCCGCCGGACGACCTGTGCGACCGGGTGCTGGCGCGGCTGTTCCGCTACGCGCCCGAGGACGTGCACGGGTGGCGGGCGCTGCAGTGGTGCACCGGCCGGATCGACCTGCCGGGCAGGCCGCGGCTCACCGAGTGGAAGTGGAACGGGAACCCGCTCTGACCTGGCCAGCCCATCCGTAGGTCCCTCCCGGGTCAGGACCTCCCGCTCTGTGGCGCGCACCCCGCCGTGTTCGACGCTGGGGTCCTGCCGAGGATGAGGACGGGACGCGATGACAGTGGTGCGGGCGGGCTCACCCGACCGGGACACCGTGCTGACGGCGGTGCGGATGGCGTGCTGCGCGCCGTCGGTGCACAACACGCAGCCGTGGCGGTGGCGGGTCGGCCGCTCGTCGGTCCACCTGTTCGCCGACCCGGACCGCAGGCTGCCCGCGACCGACCCCGACGGCCGTGACCTGGTCATCAGCTGCGGCGCCGCGTTGCACCACCTGGTCGTCGCGCTGGCCGGGTTCGGGTGGGCCGCGCGTGTTCACCGGCTTCCCGACTCGGCCACG
The DNA here is from genome assembly GCF_024171945.1 of Actinokineospora globicatena. GTDB lineage: Bacteria > Actinomycetota > Actinomycetes > Mycobacteriales > Pseudonocardiaceae > Actinokineospora > Actinokineospora globicatena. The sequence goes on along the minus strand of NZ_JAMTCR010000006.1, from coordinate 169,891 downwards.
CCCGAGTACTTAGCGGCCGTTGAGGTAGAGCCAACTGTGCCGGGTCAGGCTGACCTCGTCCTCGCGGCCGCGATCACTCAGCGTCGAAGTGACCGTCGAGCGTATGCGCCGCAGGAGGTCAGTGAGGCCTACCTTGCGCAGTTGGCTGCCGCTAGCGGTGAGGAAGTCAGGGTTAAGGCACTGCGGTCGTCGGATCTTGCCGCTTACGTCGCAGAAGCCAATGCGACACAACAGGCCGATAGCGCCTACCTGCGTGAGTTGGCGCTGTGGACGGGCAGGTTCGCTTCTCCTGACGGCGTTCCAGCCGCTAACAGTCCTACCGAGACACGGTACGGCGACCTCATCACGCGGCGCTTCACCGTCCCCCGACTGGCCCAGGCTTCGCCCGACGGTGGCGCTGGAACGCTTCTAGTGCTGGGAACCACGTCAGATGACCGGTTGTCCTGGCTGCGAACCGGCGAGGCAACTTCAGCGGTGACTCTTACCGCTACCTCGCTACGACTCGCGTCCTGCCCCATAAGCCAACCGATCGAAGTCCGCCGCACGCGAGGCCTCCTCCAACGCCAAATCCTAGGCGGCGAACTAGCCCCCCAACTAGTCCTCCGCATCGGCGAACCCGCCCCAGGCAACACCCCCGTCCCCAGAACCCCCCGCAGACCCCTCTCCGACGTCATCGACTGGTAGACACAGGTGTGCCCGGCCAGGTCATCCCGGCCGGGCACACCGCACCACCCGTCAAGCATCAAGCGCGGACGACGACCACCGGGCTGGGCGAGTGCCGCACGAGCACCTGGCTGGTCGACCCGAGCACCAAGCCCGCGAACCCGCCTCGACCCCGCGACCCGACCACGACCAGATCGGCATCGACGGCTCGGTCGAGCAGGGCCCGGGCGGGCCGCTCCCGCACGACGACCTCGGTCACCGCCACATCCGGGAACTTGGCCCGCCACGGCGCCACCCGCTCGGCGACCAAGGCGTCAGCAGCCTCGGCCACCAGCGTCCAGTCGAGTGCCGCGAACCCGACCGCGTCCGTGATGCCACTCCCCCACGCGTGCACTACGATAACGGTTTCGCCCGTAGTGCTCGCGCGTTCGAAGGCGAATCCCAGTGACGCGTCGTCGGTGTCTCCACCGTCGATACCTACCAGGATCTGGCCGTGCGGCCCGGTGTCCTCGCCTCGCACTACGACCGTGGGGCAATGACCGTGAGCCACTAGCGCTACCGCCGTCGACCCGAGCAAGAAGCCAGAGAAGCCTCCTAGACCGCGCGAGCCCAAGACCAAGAGCGCCGCGTCTTCACTGGCGGAGCGCAGGGACCCGACGACGTCACCTTCTAGCGCGTTCACCCGCACCTCTAGTCCCGGCACGGTCTCGGTAGCGGCAACGGTGGCCTCATCCAGGTTCGCGAGTGTCTGGGCGCGCAGACCATCGCGCAGGTCGTGCTGGGTGACGAGAGCTTCGGGGTAACCGGTCAACGGCCACGGGTAGACGGAGACGACGGTCAGCCAGGTGCCGCGCCGGGCGGCTTCCGCGGCTGCCCAGCGCGCCGCGGCCAGGGCGGATTGGGATCCATCGACCGCGACCAGTACGGGAAGGGGGGAGCTCATGATCGGCTTCTCCTGTCACGGTGGACGACAGCACAAATGCTGACGACACCACCCACGCTACGGCAGGCAGCAACACGCCACCGCCGTCCGAGGTCCCCCCCGTGACCAGGACCTTCGGTGCGCGACAAGAGGCCATCGTACCCGGATACGTCCACTAAGGACATTGTGCTGCCGTCTAGACTCGATGCCGGAGGTGGGAAGCGATGCGCGTTCTGCTGACGGCGGTACTGGTCGCTACGGCTGTTGCTGGTGGGGGTGGGCAGGCTGGTGCGGCTCAGGCGGGTGGGGTTACCGCGAGTGGGGGGCATTTGCCGCCGTTTGTTGCGGTGGTTAGACCGGTGAGTGAGAAGCGGTTGGGTAAGAGCTGGCGGCCGGGGTGTCCGGTTGGGCCGGAAGGGTTGCGGTTGGTCACTCTTACCGTCGTCGGGCTCGATGGGCGGGTGCATCGGGGGGAGTTGGTCGTCGCTAAAGAGGTGGCGGGGGAGGTTGTGTGGGTGTTTGGGGAGCTTTACCGTGCTCGGTATCCCATAGAGCGGATGGTGACGGTAGAGAAATACGACGCCGATGATGACCTGTCCATGGCTGCGAACAACACGTCGGCGTTCAACTGTCGTCCCATCACCGGGGGTACGGAGTGGTCGAATCACTCTTACGGCAGGGCGATCGACATCAACCCGGTTCTCAACCCCTACATCTCCGGGTCCGGGGCCGTGTACCCGCCCAACGGCGCCCCTTACGTCGACCGGACCCGCACCGACCCCGGCCTGATCCACGCCGGTGACGCCACCTTGCGCGCCTTCGAGCGGCGGGGCTGGGACTGGGGTGGGTACTGGACCACACCGATCGACTACCAGCACTTCGAGAAGCCCGCGACCGGCTAACCCTTCGGAGGTAGCACTACCCGCACGCCGAAGCCGTCAAGGTCGACGGTCGTGTGGGGTGGCGCGCCGTCCTCCGAGTCCTCGCGCAGCATGAGCTCGGTCTTGCGGTACTCGACCTCGTCGCGCTTGGAACCGGAGAACGCGGCGCCGAGTTCGTCGAACCCGGCGGCGGACACGGGCGTGCCCGTGCGCTCGCGGCGCCACGGCAGCCAGCTCCGTTCGTGCGCCCAGAGCCCGAAGCGCTCCAGCGTGGCCAGCACCACGAGCAGCACGACGACCCCGGGCAGGCTCATCGCCCACAACCAGCCCATGCCGTCCCAACGGCGCGGGCGGGCGCGCGGTTCCCGACAAATCCGGTAATTGGCAGTGTCCGCGCCGCGGTGGGCGGACCTTGTCCGGCGCCGGGGGCACCGACCATGCTGGGCGGACCCCCGGGCGGGCGTACGGAGCGAGGAGGACGGGGCATGTCGCGGCGACTGCAGCCCGCCGGGTCTTTGCGTGCCTATTTCGGGTGGCGGTTGCGCCACTGGAGACGCGCGCGCGGGTTGTCCCAGAGCGAGCTCGGGGCTCGGCTCGGTTACGGGGACTCCCACCTGAGCAAGGTCGAGAGCGGTGACCGGTGGCCACCACCGGACCTGCCGGACCGCGCCGACCGGGTGCTCGACACCGGCGGTGAGCTGGCGGCGCTCTGGCCGCTGGTGGAGCGGGAACGACAAGAGGCGCCCGGCGCGCGTCAGCCGGAGGCGGTAGCCCCATCGACGCCGTCGAGCCCGACAGCGCCAGAGGCCATGGAGGCGCTCTTAGCGGCCTATCACGTGACCGGTTCGCAGCTCGGCGGCCGCGACCTCGTTGTGCCGTTAGAGCACTACACACGCACGGTCGTGCAGTGGCAGGCAGTGTCATCGGCGCCCGGTTTAACCAGGCTGGCGGCCAGGTTCGCGCAACTGGCGGGCTGGGCGCGGTTCGACGGTGCGGACTACCCGACCGCCCAGTTCTGGTACACCTGCGGCCTGACCTGGGCGACGCAGGCCGACGACCGCGACCTGATGAGCAGGCTGCTGGCCAGGCAGAGTTCCGTGCACTGGTCGGTGGGCAACGCGGCGGGCGCGATCGCGCTGGCCGAGCGGGCGCGGCGGGTCGACGGGACCAGCCCCGGTGTGCGGGCGTGGGCGTGCCTGGCGGAGGCGCGCGGGCACGCGTTGGCCGGTGACCGGCGGTGCTGCGAGGAGCGGCTCGACGAGGCCGCCGCGTTGATGGCAGCGGCCGACCCGGTCACCGAACCGTGGGCGGCGCCGTCGGTGCTGGCCTTGGCCATGGGCACCTGCTACCGCGACCTGGCCGCGCGCGGCGACCACTCCGGGTTGGCGAGCACGGCGGTCGACCACACAACGCGGTCGTTGGCAGAAGTACCGACCACGAACGAACACGACCGCGCGGTGGTCGCGACCCGGTTGGCGAGTTCACACACACACGCGGGCCATCCAGACGAGGCAGCATCGGTGCTCACCACGCTCTTAGACCCACCGGCAGGTCCTCACGGCTCGGCACGAGTGCGGGCGGAGATGCGGCTAGTGCACACGAGGCTTACCGAGCACTGGCCGACAGTTGGCGCTGTGCGGGAGCTGACCGATCTGGTGCGCACAAACCTGCCTGACTAACCCGCAAGACAGACCTGACCGGTGCCGTGGCGTCGACACCGGTCAGGTCTTCAGGGGCGGCGGTTGGCGTTAGGGGGTGTTGACGATCAGGTCCTTGATCTCGTTGTAGATCAGGTTGATCCGGGCACCCTGGTTGCCGGGGCAGCCACCGAGGTGGTGCAGCGCGATGACCTTGTGGTTGGCGGCCAGCACCGGGGAACCGGAGTTACCGCCGGAGGTGTCGCAGCTGTAGCTCATGTTGTACGAGTCGGACGCGGCGCTGCGGACGGTGCACAGCGGACCGCCCTGGGTGTTGTCGTAGATAGAGAGCCGCTTGGGCTTGCCGTCGCCGTGACCGGGGATGTAGATCCGCTCACCCGCGACCGGGTTGCGCACGTCCAGGTAGAGCGTGCCGTACTGCTGGATCGCGGCGAAGTTGTTCACCGAGAACAGCGTGTAGTCGAGCCTGCTGGACCCACCGGGGCTGGTCTTGTAGAAGGTCGCGCCGCTGACCTTGGTGCCCGCGCCGGGGTTGTTGCCCCCGCAGGTGGCGCAGTCGTAAGCGAACTGGACCTCCGAGGACGACACCGCGGACTGGGTCGAGATGCAGTGGTTGTTGGTCAGCACGCGGTTAGTGCTACCTACGCGCCACGCGGTGCAGAGCCCACCACCGCTGATGAGCAACCTGGCCACTGCGTTCGACTTCGCGTACTCGGTGGGGTGGCTGCTCTTGTAGCAAACGGTGTCACGCCTGGCATCGGTGCCGCAGACGCTGAAGAAGGTGGGGTTGTTAGACCTGACTTCCGCAGGTGAGTAACCGCGCCAGTAGCGGTCAACGGTGAAGCCAAGGCCAGCGGTCGCCTGGGCGGAGCGCACCGAAGCCTTGTGCAGGGTCACGACCGCGGTGTCACCGTCGATCGACATCGCGGCGAAGCCCTTGCGGCCGTGCCGGGTGAAGTCGCTGTCACCCGCGCGCGCGGCGCCCGCGGTGGGGTCACCGTGGTAGGTGTGGACCTCGCGACCGGTCGGGTCGGCGACGGTCACGAAGTCACCACCCGCGAGCCGCAGCGAACCGAAGTGGACCTTGATGTAGGTCGCCCCCGGCTGCTTGATCTCCTGCCGCTCGGTACCCGCGTAAGCGACGGTGGCACCGAGAACTGTCTCTTCACCTACCTTCATCGCACCTGACGCCGGCGCTAACTGCGCCGCTGTCGCCTGGGGTTCGGACGAGACCCACGCAGGGCCGAACATCGCACCGCCTGCCGCGAGGGCAAGGGCGAGCACAACGATCGGGGTTCGGGCCACGTTCTCCTCCTATCAGTGGTTGCGCTAACCGTGATCAGCGAGACATATCGCTCTCGGTATACGCGCCCCCGAACACCACCCGATAGGCGTCGAACCTTGACCAACCCCCTGTCAACCGCTCGACCGTCACACCAACGACCCCGCGAGCGAGGCGGCCCAGGCGCATCGGTCCACGCGACACCCACATGCTCCACAGTGGACTAGGAGACCCGGGACCCCGCGACCGCGGCGAGTTCCGCGCCGACCAGTTCGGTGCGGGTCACCGGCCCGCACATCCACGACGCGAACGCGCCGACCAGGCACAACACGATGGCGCTGGTGAAGGCGATGGTGAGGCCGGTGGCGAAGGGCCCGGAGATCAGGCTGGGGAAGAAACCGCGGCCGGTCAGGTAGGCGGCCTGGTCCGGCGGGAGGGTGACGAGCTGGTCGCCGAGGAGCTCGCGGATGGGGTTGTAGCCGAGGAAGGCCGCGAAGAGGACGGCGACGGCCGGGAGTCCGGCGATCTGGTTCGCGGCGGCGGCCGGGACGCCGTGGGCCTGCAGGCCGGTGCGCAGCGCGTCGGGGAGGCTGCCCGCGAAGCCGATGATGATCAGGCTGAAGAAGAAGCCGATGGACAGGACCATCGCGGTGTTCTGGAACGTGGTCATCATCCCCGAGCCGGAGCCCCTGGTGCGCGCGGGCAGGCTGTTCATGACCTCGGCCCGGTTGGGCGAGGAGAACATGCCCATCCCGATGCCGTTGAGCACCAGGACCGCCGCGAACGCCGGGTACGGGAAGTCGACCGGTAGCGCTATCAGCAGCGCGAACGACAACGCCGTGAGCAGCATCCCGACGGTCGCGAGCAACCGGCTGCCCACCCGGTCGGACAGGATCCCGGACGCGGGCGCCGAGAGCAGGAACCCCACGGTCATCGGGACCATGTAGATCCCGGCCCACAGCGGCGTCTGCTCGTAGCTGTAGCCGTGCTGCGGCAGCCAGATGCCCTGCAACCACACGATCAGGACGAACTGCAGCCCGCCGCGCCCGAGCGAGGCCGCGAAGTTGGCGACGTTGCCCCAGGTGAACGACCGCGACCCGAACAGCGACAGGTCGAACAGCGGGCTGGCGACCCGGCGCTCGACCAGCACGAACACGATCAGCACCGCCACCCCGCCGAGCAGGCAGACGAGCACGAACGGGCTCCCCCACCCGGTCTGCGAGTCGCCGTAGGGCTGGATGCCGTAGGTGATGCCGACCAGCACCGCGACCAGGCCGACGGCGAAGGTCAGGTTGCCCACCAGTCCATCGGCGCGTGCCCGCGCACCCCCGTGTCGTGCAGCTTGAGGTAAGCCCACGCGGTCCCGACCAGCCCGAACGGCACCGACACCAGGAACACCAGGTTCCAGTCGACCGGCGCGAGCACCCCGCCGACCACCAGCCCGAGGAACGACCCCGAGATGGCGGCCACCCCGTTGATGCCCAGGGCCATGCCGCGCTGGTGGGCGGGGAACGCGTCGGTGAGGATCGCCGGGGAGTTGGCCATCAGGAACGCCCCGCCGACGCCCTGCACGACCCGCCAGCCGATCAGCCACAGCGCGGCGGCGTCGCCGGTGAACCAGGTGAGGGCGAGCAGCACCGACGAGACGGTGAAGATCGCGAAGCCCAGGGTGTACATCCTGGCCCGGCCGAACATGTCGCCGAGTCGGCCGAAGCCGACCACCAGCACCGCGGTGACCACCAGGAACCCCATGATCATCCACAGCAGGTAGCCGGTGTTGGCCGGGTCGAGCGGGTCGATGCCGATCCCGGCGAACACCTCCGGCAGCGCGATCAGCACGATCGAGGAGTTGATCGTGGCGATCAGCATGCCCAGCGTCGTGTTCGACAGCGCGATCCACTTGTAGCGCGGTCCGGGGGCGAACCCCCGCCCCACCCGCGCCGCGTCCGGTGTCCGTGTCACTTAGCTATGCTAAGCAAAATCCTTGCTCCACGGCAATGATCCGCCGATCACACCCGCCACCCACCCCCGCCCGCGACCGGCGCCGTTCACGGCAGGCCGGGGTCCGGCGCGCCGGAATGACCGGTTCGCCGGGCGCCACAACCGAGAGCGGTTCCGGCAAACCGAGCGTTGACCGGCCCAAGCGCGATTTCTCACGTTTTCCCGACAGCTGGATGCCAAAAGCCGGACAGCACCGAACCAACGGGGTAGACCGAATGTCGGCAGCGCGGCGCGCTTTTCGCAGAATCGTTGCACCATGCGGCTGACGCTGCCCGGAATGGTGCTGCGGAACAGGTTCACCGCTCACTACACTCGATTCCCGAGCCAACGCACAATCGCCCCGCGCGGGCGGCTGCCGGATCCGGGGAAATCCAGGGCGGGGGGTGGGCTGGTGGAGGCGGCGTTCGGGGTCCTCGGTTCCACGGCACTGCGGATCGACGGCGCGCTCGCCGCGCGGTGGGCACCGGCGAAACCCCGGGCGATGCTCGCCGCGTTGCTGGTGGCGCCCGGCGCGACGGTGTCGACGGCGGCCCTGGTGCGCTGGGTGTGGGGCGACGACGAGCGCAAGCCGGGCAACACCACCGCCACCCTCGACGTCTACGCGACCCGGATCCGCGGGCTGCTCAAGCGGTTGCCGGTGCGGGCGAGCCTGCGCGGCGACCGGGGCAGCTACCACCTCGACACCGAGCCGTCCGCCATCGACCTCGTGCAGTTCCGCGAACTGTCCGCCGCCGCGCGCCTGCACAGCGGGCGCGGCGACCCCGCGCGCGCCGCCCGGCACGCCGAGTCGGCGTTGCGGCTGAGCCGGGGCAAGCCGCTGGCCGACCTGCGGTCGCCGGACGCGCTGGCCTGGCGGGCGCGGTTCGAGCGCGCCGAACTGATCCCGGCGCACAGCACCCACCTCACCGCCCTGGTCGAACTCGGTCGAGCCGACGAGGCGTTGGCGCTGCTGGAGGTCGTGCAGGTCGAGTACCACGACAGCCTCGCGCTGCACAAACTGCGGCTGACGGTCCTGCACGCGTTGCACCGGCCCGAAGAGGCGAACGAGTACTACTTGGCCGTGCGCCGATCCCTGGACGCCGACGGCGACCTCGAAACCGCTGATCACCTGCTGCGCCACCACGAGTCGCTGGTGCACGCGCTCCCCCACCCGCCGAAGCGGTCGCGCCGCGACACGACCGAGTTCGTCGGTCGCGGCGGGGAACTGGCGCTGCTGGACGCGGCGGCCTTGGCCGACGACGGGACCCCGCCGCGCGGGGTGGTCGTGCTGGAGGGCATGCCGGGCGTGGGGAAGACGGCGCTGGCGGTCCACTGGGGACGGCGGGTCCGCGGCCTGTTCCCGGGCGGTCACCTGTTCGTCGACCTCGCGGGCCACCACGCCCACCCGGCCGCCTCCCCCGCCGCCATCGTCGACGAACTACTGGCCGGACTGGGCGAGGAGCCCAACAGCTCCGCGACACCCGTGGTCCGCGCGGCGGCACTGAGCCGCGTGCTCGCGACCCGGCACCCCCTAGTCCTGCTGGACAACGCGCACAGCGCCGCACAGGTGAACGCCGTGCTACCGCTGCTGACCGAATGCCTCGTGGTGGTGACCAGCAGGCACTCGCTCGCGGAGCTGGGCGCGGGGCCGACCACCCGATTCGTCCACATCGGACCGCTCGCGCCCGCGGAGTCCGGCGCCCTGCTCGACGTCCGCCTCGGTGGCGCCGAGGCCCACCCCGACCTGCGCGCCGAGGTGATCCGACTGTGCGGGGGCCTGCCGCTGGCGATCGCGGTGGTCGGCCGCAACATCGCCGAGTACCGGCTGCGCCGCCGCCAGAGCGGGCTGTCGCCCCGCCGCCTGCTGCTGGAACTGGGCATCGACGCTGACAGCGACACCTCGCCGCAGACGCTGTTCACCTGGTCCTACCGCGCACTACCGCCCCAGGCGCGCGGCCTGTTCCGGGCCTTGGGCCTGCACCCCGGCAGCGAGTTCACCGCCGCCGCCGCGCGGGCCTGCTGGGGCAGGACCGAGGCGGAGACCACCGGCGCACTGTCCACTTTGGTCGATGCGAACCTGGTGGACCGGGGCACCGCGCCCGGCCGCTTCCGGTTCCACGACCTCATCCGCGAGTGCGCCCACCACCTCACGCACAACGAGGACACTCGCGACCACCGCGATGCCACTGAGAGGCGGATCCTGGCCTACTACCTGGGTTCCGCGATCGCCGCCCATGACGTCCTCTACCCCGGTCACTCAAGCGGCCCGCCCCTCCCGCCGGAGCCGCTGGTGGTGCCGCACCGGTTCCCCGACGCCGAGTCCGCGCGCGGCTGGTTCGCGGCCGAGCACGTGAACCTCATGGCCACCACGGTGTTCGCCGCGCGAGCGGGCCACCACGCCTACGCCTGGCGGTTGCCGCACGCCGTGAGCCGGTACCTGCGGCGCAGCGGCCACCACGAGGACTGCCGGATCGCCAGGGAGATCGCGGTCGACTCGGCGCGGGCGGACGGCGAGCCCGAGGCGGAGGCCTCCTCGCTGGCCGACCTCGGGCTCACCTACCTCACGCTCGGCCGGTTCGCCGACGCGGAACGCAGCCTGCTCGGAGCGCTGGCGTTCGCCGACGCGACGGGAACCGCGCGCGGGCAGGGTGTGATCCGGTACCAGCTGGGCAAACTGGCCGCGCAACTCGGTGACACCGAGCGGGCCGTGCGGCTGCTGGAGGAGAGCCTGGTCTTCGCCGAGCGCGGGCAGGACGAGCAGGGCAAGCGGTGGACCCTGCACGCGCTGGGCGACGCGCTGCTGTCGGCGGGCAGGCACAACGAGGCGTTGACGGCGTTGCGCGAGGCCGAGCGGCTCGCGGTGGCGGGCGGCGACGAGTCGGCCAGGGCGAGCGTGCTGGCCGGGATCTGCGCGGTCTGGCGCGCCCGCGGCCGGTTCCCGGAGGCGGCGGCGTACGGGGAGGCGGCGCTGCGCACGGCGGAGGCGGCGCGGGACGCGGTGATCGTCGTGACGACGCTCGCCGCGCTGGCCGAGGTGGAGCACGCCAGGGGCGCGCTCGCCACCGCCGAGGCGCTGACCAGGCGCGCCGTGGCGCTCGCCGACCGGGTGCACCACCTGCCCGAACACGCCAAGGCCCTCGACCTGCTCGGCGACGTGCTGGCGGGCCAGGGCAGGTCACCGCAGGCGCACGCGGCCTGGCGTGACGCCGCCGCGCTCTACGCCCTGATGGGCGACTCGACCCACCAGCACGAGGTCCTGGCCAAGCTCCCCCGCACCTGATCACCCCCGGTGCGGGCAGGGCAACCGGCTGGCCATCGGCACAACGCAGGGTTTTTCGCGGCCCGTGGGGGTTGACTTCACCGCATCGAGTGCCCCACCATGGTGCTTGCAATGATCTTGAACTAGCGCGTCGCGCGGCTCACCGCCGCCGCATACCGCTGTCTCCTGAGGAACAACACCCCGTGGTCAAGAAGCTCGTCGCGACCGTGTTCGTCGCGTTCACCCTCACCGTCGTCTTCGCCCCACCAGCGCTCGCGTGGTGGGACTACCACTAGTCGGTTTCCCCGGCCGCCAACCCGGTCAGCCGGTCGAACAGCTCCACATGGGTCAGTCCACAGAAGACGGCCAGTTCGGCGACCGCCTTCGGTTCCAGGTGGACCACGCCGTCATCACCCGCGTCGGTGGCGAGCCGGTGCCGGGCCCAGCGGCGCACCGGTTGCAGCTCCGGTGTCCGGTCGGCGGCCAGCGCGCGCAGGTCGACCGAGCAGACCAGCAGGTGCGGTTGGACCTCGGCCTGGCGCAGCGCGGTGGCCAAGACCTCGGGCGCCGGAATGCCCAATGCCTCGCAGATCGAGATGAATCTGGCCACTGTGCACTGTCGGATGCCCAACTCGTACGTGGCAATCGTTTGCGAGTGGACCTCGAGGTCGAGCCGAGCGACCAACTGCGCCCTCGTCCACCCGCGGTCCTCGCGCGCGGTGCGCAACTCGTGCCCGATCGCACGCAACAACCGTGGATTCGACAACACCCGTTCGCGGCGGTCGCTCACGCCACCCCCCACAACTCGCGGTCTCCCCGCGTCGCATCGCCCATTGTCCGACGTGCGTTACCGCACATGGCTCGTTCCGCGCGATTCGACGTAGTGAGACATGAGTATTTCCCCGACGGCCCGGAATTCTTTACCCGGTGCTCAGTGGGCGTCAACCGATGTTCGGCGGGGTGATTTCCCCACCCCGCCGAACGTGAATGCCGCACGGGTCGTGGCTACCGCGCGGCTCGGACCGGGTGCTTGACTGGCGCCATGACCACTGCTGATGCGGCCGGGCGGGCAGCGCGCGCCTCGATCATCACCGTCGACGACGACCCGGGGGTGTCCCGGGCGATCGCGCGCGACCTGCGCGCCCAGTACGGCGCGGCGTACCGGATCGTGCGGGCGGAGTCCGGGGAGCAGGCGCTGGAGGCGGTCCGGGAGATCAAGCTGCGCGGCGAGGAGGTCGCGGCGCTGGTCGCCGACTACCGGATGCCCGGGATGTCCGGTATCGAGTTCCTCGAGCAGGCCATGGTGGTGTTCCCGCTGGCCAGGCGGGTGCTGCTGACCGCGTACGCCGACACCGACGCCGCGATCCGGGCGATCAACGTGGTCGACCTGGACCACTACCTGCTCAAGCCGTGGGACCCGCCGCGGGAGAAGCTGTTCCCGGTGCTCGACGACCTGCTCGCGGCCTGGTCGGTGGCGGGTCGCCAGCCCGCGCGGCAGGTGCGGGTGGTGGGGCACCGCTGGTCGAGCCGTTCGTACGAGGTGCGCGACTTCCTCGCCCGCAACTCGGTGCCGTTCAGCTGGTACGCGCTCGGCGACGACGCGGAGAGCGAGCGGCTGCTCAGCGCGGCCGGGCAGGACGGGACCCGGTTGCCGGTGGTGGTGACCGAGGACGGCACGGCGCTGGTCGAACCGACCGACGCGGAGTTGGCCGCCACGGTCGGCCTGAGCACGGTGCCGACGACCGACTTCTACGACCTGATCGTGGTCGGCGGCGGCCCGGCCGGGCTCGGCGCGGCGGTCTACGGCGGGTCCGAGGGGCTGCGCACGGTGCTGGTGGAGCGGATGGCCACCGGCGGGCAGGCCGGGACGAGCAGCCGGATCGAGAACTACCTGGGTTTCCCCGACGGGGTGTCCGGGGAGCAGCTGACGGAGCGGGCGCGCAGGCAGGCGGCGAAGTTCGCGGTGGAGGTGCTGACCACGCGGCAGGTCGTGGCGCTGGAACCGCGCGGCGCGGCCAGGGTGGTGCGGTTCGACGACGGCACGGAGCTGGCCGCGCACACGGTGATCCTCGCGACCGGCGTGTCGTACCGGATGCTGACCGCGCCCGGCCTCGACGACCTGTCCGGTCGGGGCGTGTTCTACGGCGCGGCGACCACCGAGGGACCGGCGTGCTCCGGCGCGGACGTCTACATCGTCGGCGGCGCGAACTCCGCGGGCCAGGCGGCGATGTACTTCGCGCGGCACGCCAAGCGCGTGGTGCTGGTGGTGCGCGGCGAGTCGCTGGACCGGTCGATGTCGCGCTACCTCATCGACCAGATCGCCGAGGTACCGTGCATCGAGGTGCTGACCTGCACCGAGGTCGTCGCCGGGACCGGTGGCGACCACCTGGAGACGCTGACGCTGCGCGACAACCGCACCGGCGAGTCGACGACGGTGGCCGCGTCGTGGCTGTTCGCGTTCATCGGCGCGGCGCCGCGCACGGACTGGCTGGAGGGCACCCTGTCCCGCGACCGCAACGGGTTCGTGCTGGCGGGCCCGGACCTGGTGACCGACGGCGCCCGACCGCCCGGCTGGGACCTCGCGCGCGACCCGTACCACCTGGAGACGAGCCTGCCGGGGGTGTTCGTGGCCGGTGACGTGCGGGCGGAGTCGGTGAAGCGGGTCGCCTCGGCGGTCGGCGAGGGCGCGATGGCGGTCTCGCTGGTGCACCGGTACCTGGAGAAGGCATGACCCCCGACGAGATCCGCGGCCTGTTCCTGTTCGAGAGCCTCGACGACGAGCAGCTGGCGTGGCTGGCCGAGCACGGCGTCGTCGAGACCAGCGCCGCGGGCACCGAGGTGCTGGCCGAGGGCGACCCCGCGACCTGCTTCTTCGTGCTGCTGGACGGGACGGTGTCGCTGCTGCGGACCATCGGCGGCGAGCGCGCGGAGATCAGCCGCACCGACCACCGGGGCTCGTACTTCGGCGCGACGCAGGCGTACCTGCAGGACGACGTGACCTCGCGGCGCGTCTACCTGATGACGGTCGTGGCGGTCACCGACGTGCGGATGCTGCAGCTGCCCGCCGCCGAGTTCGGCCCGGCGGTGCGGTCCTGGTTCCCGATGGGCGTGCACCTGCTGGAGGGCCTGTTCTGGGGGATGCAGGCGACCCAGGCGGTGGTCAGCCAGCGGGAGCGGCTGCTGGCGCTCGGCTCGCTGACCGCGGGCCTGACCCACGAGCTGAACAACCCCGCGGCCGCCGCCGTCCGGGCCACCGCCGCGCTGCGCGAGCGGGTCGCGGGCATGCGCCACAAGCTGTCCCTCCTCGCCTCCGGCACCCTCGACCCCGCCACGCTGCCCGCCCTGGTCCGGTTGCAGGAGGAGGCCGTAGAGCGGGTCGCCAAGGCGCCCCGGCTCTCGCCCATGGAGGCCAGCGACCGCGAGGACGAACTGGCCGATTGGCTCACCGACCACGGCATCGCGGGCGGCTGGGACCTGGCCCCGGTGCTGGTCGCGGGCGGTCTCGACGTCACCTGGCTGGCCACCGCCGTGGGCACCTGCCCGGTCACCGCCACCGAGGCCGCCGTCCGCTGGCTCGCCTACACGGTCGAGACCGAGGCCCTGATCAACGAGATCGAGGACTCCACCACCCGGGTCTCCACCCTCGTCGGCGCCGCCAAGCAGTACTCCCAACTCGACCGCGCGCCGTTCCAGGTCGTCGACGTCCACGACCTGTTGGACGCCACCCTGGTGATGCTGGGTGGCAAGTTCGGAACCGGCGTCCAGGTCCACAAGGAGTACGACCGCTCGGTGCCCTTGTTGCCCGGTTATGCGGCCGAGCTGAACCAGGTGTGGACGAACCTGATCGACAACGCCCTGGCCGCGATGAACGGGTCGGGGGTGTTGACGCTGCGCACCTCGCACAGCGAGGGCCGGTTGCTGGTGGAGATAGCGGATACCGGGTCCGGGATTCCACCGGAGGTCGTCAGCCGGGTGTTCGAGCCGTTCTTCACCACCAAACCGGTCGGCGAGGGCACCGGGCTCGGGTTGGACATCTCCTGGCGGATCGTGGTGGCCAAGCACCACGGTGACATCCGGGTGGAGTCCGAGCCGGGCGACACGCGGTTCCGGGTGTGGTTGCCGCTGACCCAGCCCTGACCGGTGCCAAGTGGACGGTCGCGGGTACCCGCTTTCGTGTTGACCTCGTCGTTGTCGCAGGTCAGGGCTGGGACGCGGGTGTAGCCTCTGGCAATGCGCGAGGTCGTCCAGGGGCCGCTGGGGTTGTTCTTGTCGCAGACCGCGAAGGTGGTGGGGCGCGCGATGGAGGACGCCATGGCGGCGGAGGGCGGCAGCGTCCCGGTGTGGCAGGTGCTGCTGACCGTGAAGACCCGATCGGTGGGCAACCAGCGGGAGTTGGCGGCGGCCGTGGGGATCCAGAGCGCGACGCTCACCCACCACCTCAACAGCATGGAGGACGGCGGGCTGCTGACCCGGCGGCGGGCACCGGGCAACCGGCGGGTGCACGAGGTGGCGCTCACCCAGCGCGGGGAAGACCTGTTCGTGCGGCTCAGCGACGTGGTCAGCGGGTTCGAGGGGCGGCTCGGGTTGTCCAGCGCCGAGGCCGCGACCCTGGTGACCTTGCTTGGCCGGGTGCGCGCCAATGTCTCCGCGGTGGACTGCTCCGCTGTGGACTAGACGGGTGTGGACAGTCGATTGTGGACGAAAGGATCTTGGATTGAACGGCTGTGGATCAACCAGCCGCGAACCGGACGACCTGTGGACTGAACGGCGGGTGTGCGTGGTGCCACCCTGCGTCGGACACCACGCACACCCGCCCGCCAGGTGGCACTAGCGCTCGGCGAGGTACCGCGTCGCGGTCGCGCGGAGCCGGTCGTGCACACCGTCGTAGGCCGGGACGCCGACGACGTCCTTGCCGACCTTGGCCAGCATCGTGTAGTTCGTGTCCACGACGTTGCCCGCCGGGGCCAGGCCGGTCTGGCTGATCAGCTGGTAGGAGTCGAGCGGGTCGAGCCCGAGCAGCTGCCCGGTCCAGCCGACCAGGTCGTGCTGGCTGATCCGGAACGCGTCCTCCAGCGGGCGCGCCGTCCCGGTCGACATCAGGTAGCGGTCGTCCTCGAGCCGGGGCCACGGGCACGCCGCGCCCTTGATCAGGTCGACGACGACCACCGTCGACATCGCCGCCTCCACCGCCGTGCCGCAGACCTCGCCCTCGCCCTGGCGGCAGTGGCCGTCGCCGAGGGAGATCAGCGCGCCGGGGACGTTGACGCCGAAGTACGCCGTGGTGCCCGCGCGCATCTCCGGGGTGTCCATGTTCCCGCCGTGCGCGCCGGGGGTGATGCTCATGATCACCTCGTGCGCGGCGGGGGCGACGCCGACGGTGCCGTGCATGGGGTCCAGCGGCAGTTCGATGCTGAAATCGCTGTTCCTGGCGTGGAAGCGGCACACCCACTTGTCCACGTCCACGTCGTAGCGCCACACCCGTTCCGGCAGCGCGTCGTGCAGCATCGCGGTCGTGTGCGTGGCGGTCAGCGCGCCGAAGTGCGGGAACGTCGTGGAGACCGCCCAGTCGCGGCGGGGCCGGATGTCGACGAAGTGCACCGCGACGGTGTCCCCAGGTTCGGCGCCCTCGACCGCGATCGGACCGGTGACCGGGTTGAGGTACGGGAACTGGCACACCTGGCTGGGCAGGTCGTCCACCCCGCGCACCGCGCCGCCGAAACAGTCCTCAGTGGACAATTCGACGACCGTCCCGGGCGGCACGGTCAGCGCCGGTTCCCGGTTGCCGAAGGCGTACGCGGGTTCGGACTCCAGTCGCTGGACCCTCACTTGTCCTCCCCGCCGATGCCCGCCAGCGCGGGGCGCCGCCCGGTGGCCAGCAGCCCGACCAGGATCACCGCGCCGATGCCCAGCCAGACGAAGCCGAGCGCCTGGGCGGCGACCTTGGCGTTGATCACGACGTAGGCCAGGATGCCGAACCCGATGAGCGGCGCGATGAGGTGCTTCCACCAGTCGCGGCTGCCCGAGCGGATGACGTAGTGCACGACGACGGACACGTGCAGCACCAGGAACGCGGTCATCGCGCCGAAGTTCACCAGGGAGCTGAGCAGGGTGATGCCGTCGTCGCGGGTCTGCATGTAGAGGCCGAGCGCCAGCGAGACACCCGCGACGAGCAGGGTCGCGTTGACCGGGACCTTGCGGGTCGGGTGGACCTTGGCCAGGAACTTCGGCAGCTGCCGGTCGCGGGCCATGGCGTAGAGCAGGCGGGACGTGGCGGCCTGGGCGACCAGCGAGTTCGCGAAGCCCCAGGACACGGCGGTCGCGGCCGCGGTGAGCACCGCCAGCCACCCCCCACCGGCGACCCGGGCGGCGTCGTAGAACGAGGTCCCGGCGGCGTCGCCGTTGGCGATCAGCCCGGCGGGGTCGGGCACCAGCAGCGCGGCGACCCAGGTCTGGACGATGAACAGCACGCCGGTGACCAGCAGCGCGGCGATCATCGACCGGCCGATCGCCCTGGCCGAGTCGCGGTTCTCCTCGGCGAGGGTGGAGATGCCGTCGAAGCCCAGGAAGCTGAGCACCGCGATGGAGACCGCGCCGAACACCAGCGTCCAGGAGAAGGTGGCGCTGTCGAACAACGGCGCGAAGCTGAAGCCGCGGCCCTTGCCCTGCGTCAGCGCGACGACCCCGATGACGATGAAGACGGCCAGGATGAGCAACTGGGCGACCAGCATGACCCGGTTGACCTTGGCGGTCATCTCGATGCCCAGGAAGTTGACCGCGGTGTTGAGCAGGACGAACGCCACCAGCCACAGCCACACCGGGATGGCGGGCAGCAGCGAGTTCATCGCGATGCCCGCGATCAGGTAGAGCAGGCTGGGCACCAGCACGTAGTCGAGCAGGATCATCCAGCCGGAGAGGAACCCGACCGGGGAGGCGATGCCGCGCCCGGCGTAGGTGTAGACCGAGCCCGCCATCGGGAACGCCTTGGCCATCTGGGCGTAGGAGTTGGCGGTGAACAGCATCGCCAGCATGCCGATGGCGTAGGCCAGCGCGATCATGCCGCCGGAGCCTGCGAACACGCTGCCGAAGATGCCGAACGGCGCGATCGGCACCATGAAGATCAAGCCGTAGACCAGCAGGTCCTTGAAGCCCAGCGTCCGCCGCAGCTCCTGGGTGTAGCCGTACTGGCCGAGCCCACCGTCCTCGCCCATCGCTCCTCCTAGCCCGAGCACGCCCCGGCCAACCGGCCGCGGTGGGCGAAGCGTAGAGCCGTTGCTTCCATTTGAAAATAGTTCAGCCGGGACTGGTTTCCGACGGGGTGGCGTTTCCCGCTCCGAGCTGGTGGGACACGGCGCGGCGGCCCGGCGCGCGGTCGATCAGCGGGTCGGCCAACCGGGTGAGCGGGGCCACATCGCCACCCGTCCGGTGTAGGCCGCGCACCCCGGGGGTATTTGACCGGGGAACGACAACGACCGCCAATCGAGGGGACCATCCGATGTGGATCGCGCTCGCCATGCCGTTCGTGCTGATGCTCGGCGCCGTGGGTATGCAGCGGCTGGAGCCGACCGCGCTCGCCCCGGCCACCAGTGACGACCCGTTGCAGCGCACCGACATCTGACCCGATGCGTCCTTTGTGGACGCCTAGAGTTTGAGGTCCCGGAGCAGCGCCGAGAGTCCCGCCACGGTGTCCGCGCTGAGCCGCTCGACGAGCCCGCGCTCATGGGCCGCGGCCAGCGCCTCCAGCCGGTCGAGCTTCGTACGACCCAGTTCAGAGATGTGCACCGACACCCGGCGACGATCTTCCGGAGACTGGGTGCGGTAGAGGAAAGCCGAGTCGACCAGGGCGTCGACCAGGCGGGTGAGCGTCGGGTGCGGGATCTCGACGGTGACCGCCAACTCCCCCATCGACCGCCCGTCCGGATCGGCGGCGAGCGCGCGCAGCACCCGCCACTGGTCGACGGTCGTCGACTCCTCCTCCAGGGCGGTGCCCAGGTCACGGGCGAGCGCCCGCTGCGCCCTGGTCAGCAGATCGACCAGGTCGGGCACCTGCGTGCCGCGCTGACCAGCCATGACGTGCCCTTCGCCGGGAGACCTCCCGGCGAGCATACTGTCCGGTCATGGACTCCACCTCGGTCGTGCGCGCGGTCGTGCGGGACCGGGTGGAGGTCGCGCTGACCGGACCGGACCCCGCGGTGCTGCGCCTGGGCCTGCTGCTGCCGCTCTCCGGGGCGCTCGGGCTGACCGGTCCGTCGGGCCTGATGGCCTCGACGCTGGCGGCCACCGAGCTGAACACCGCGGGCGGGGTCGTGGGGCGGCCGGTGCAGTTGGTGCTGCTCGACGCGGGGCAGGCGCCGGCGGTGGTCGCCGCCGACGCGATCGCGCTGGCCGGGCTTGTCGACGCTTATGTCGGATTCCACACGAGCGACGTGCACCGGGCGCTGGAGATCGCACTGGGCGGGCGGGTGCCGTACATCTTCACGCCCCCGCACGAGGGCGGCCGTCGTCGCGCTGGGGTCGTGCTGCTGGGTGACAGTCCGACACAGCAATTGGCCCCGGCTGTCCGCTGGCTGGTCACCCGGCGCGGTGCGCGCCGCTGGGCCCTGGTGGGGAGTGACTACATCTGGCCACGGGCGGTCCACCAGGCAGCGGGTCGGATCGTGCGCGCCCTGGGGGCGGAGGTCGTGGCCGAGCGCCTGGTGCCCTTCCCCGGGACCGGCATCGACGCGGAGGCCATCGTCACGGGCCTGGGTCGGCTGCGCGCGGACGCGATCTTGCTGAGCCTGGTGGGGCGGGACCTGGCGCAGTTCAACCGGGTGTTCGCCGCGTCGCCACTGGCTTCCCGCGTGGTGCGACTGTCGGGCTCGCTGGAGGAAAACGGCCTGCTCGCGGCCGGGGGTGACGACACGGGCGAGCTGTACGCGGCGATGCGGTCGTTCGCGGGACAGGGCGACGACCGGCGGATGTCGCTGGCTGAGCGACACCGGGCGTTGTTCGGGGGAACGGCGCCGGTGCTGGACGCCTACGCGGAGGCTTGCTACGACGGGGTGCACTTGGCGGCGGCTTTGGCGGCGGTGCGCGCTCTGACACCGGACCTGGCCCAGGTGGGAACGGTTCGGCTGTTGACTTCCGGGGATCGGATGCCGTGGTCGGGGGCACCGCTGGGGCCGCCTCGCGCTGGCGGCTTCTTGGCCCGGGCGACAGGCTTGGACTTGACGGTGATCGCCCCGCTGTCGGGGTGACCTGGGGCCTCATCGCCTGCGCCCCCTGGCCGTGCCCGCGCTCGAGGCGATGGGGGTCTTGCGGGCCCGCTGCGGAGCTCTGACCTGGCAGTTCGCCGCCGGGGCCGCCCGAAAATCCCTCTTCTGGGTGACAGAAGTTATCCACATGTCGATCTCTGCGTGGGTCGGTTCAAGATCCACTGTCAGGGGGTCCCGGTAGACTGGCCCAGGGACGCCCCCCCCCCCGGAGTGGGTGGGGGCCGGGCCAGGCTTGGGGTGGGCCCCCGGGGGCGTCAAGGGGGTTCGCTCGAAGGTGTGACGATGGGGGTGCACGGTGGCGCGCTGGGGGGCGCGCGGCGGCGCGCTGGGGGCGGCGTCACCGAGGCGGTCGGATGGCGCGGCGGCGGCTTGCGGTGGTGGGGACTCACGGCGGGGCGCTGGTGGCGGTGTAGGCGCGAAAAAGAGTGAGGCGCCGCGGGTGGCAGGGTTCCGCGTGGTGGGGAGTACCGGAGGCCTGGCTGGCGGGGTGGGGACTGACGAGAAGCCGAGGCCACTGTTGTTGGGGATGAGGCGGAGCCTGGCCGCAGCGCGGGGCCTCAGGGACGGGGGCTGGGGCAAAGAAGGGCACCGAGGCGAGGGGTCAGGCCAGGCCTGCGTGGTGTTCGAGGCGGGATAGGCGGTCCAGGAGGGGGGCCAGTTCGGCGCGCAATGCTGTTGTCAGGGCTGGGGTGGGGTCTGGGGTGTTGGCGCGGAGGTGGACGTAGCCGGCGAGGGCTGCGAGGACTGCGGTGCGGGTTTGCTTGAGGGTGGCGCCGTGGGTGGTGAGGGAGTGGGCGGCGGGGGTTTCCTGGTCGGCGAGGATGCCGAGGAGCAGGTGTTCGCAGCCGACGTAGTTGTGGCCGTGGGTCAGGGCTTCGGTGACGGCCAGTTCGAGGGCCGCGGCGGCGGAGGGGGCGAAGCGGGTGGCTGGGGTGTCGCCTGTGGACAGTGGGGGGTGGATGGCCGCGGGGTCGACGCCGGTGGCGCGCAGGACGTGGACGGCGAGGTTGGCGCCCTCGGCCAGCAGGCCGTGCAGGAGGTGTTCGGCGCCGACCTCGGGGACGCCGTCGGTGCGGGCGCGGTCGACGGCGAGGCGGACGACGGCCTTGGCGCGGTCGGTGAAGTGGGTGAGCGAGGCGGTGGGGTCGGTGTCGACGTCGCCGAGGACCGTGGCGCGGATGGCGGTGACCCGGCGGACCGATTCCTCCAGGGCGCGCTGGCAGATCGCCGAGAGCGGCACGCCGGAGTCGCGGACCGCCTCGGCTAGGTCATCCGACAGGTAGACATTCACCTTGGGCATACCCCCATGTATAACCCCAGCAAGGGGTAGCCGTCAAGGAACGCATTCCCACCGGCAGTTCGCCACACGATCGGGTGGCAGGAAAGGGCGATTTCCCCGCTGCTCCGTAGGGTGGGTCCGCACCGCGTGGGAATTGCCGCGGCAATGCCGCAGGCCCGCGTGGGGAATCCCAGCCGAGGAGCCGCCGTGATCGCGACCGCAGTACTGTCCGCCGTCCTGCTGGCCGCGCTCCCCGCCCCCGCCGAGGGGCAACCGCGGCTGAGCATCTCGGTGGACAACACCGCGGCGGCGATCACCGGCGAGCGGCTCACCTACACCGTCGTGCTGCGCAACCTGGGCGGCGCGGCGGTCGACGGCCTCGCCCTCACCCAGAGCGTGCCGACCGGGCTGCGCTTCGACACCGCCGACCCGAGCGGCACCGCGGGCGCCACGGCCGTGCAGTGGTCGGTCGACCTCGCGGGCGGCGGCGAGGCGGTGTTCCGCTCGACCATGACGGTGGTCGGCGACGACAAGGCCAGGGTGGCGACCATCGCGTGCGCGAGCACGGTGCAGGACGGCCCGCCGCTGGTGTGCGCGTCGCACTCGGCGCGGGTGGTGGCCGCCGCGGCGGACTCCTGGGTGACCCGCAACCGCTGGTACGTCGCCTGCGGGCTGCTCTTGGCCGCCGGGGTCGCGCTGTTCGCCCGCAGGCGGTTGTCCGCGCGCGAGGAAACCGACTGACCGTACCGCGTCCGAACCCGGTTCCTACTGTCCGGAATAGACCGGTTGGCGCGGAAGTCGGCAACGTCACACTAGAACAGTTCCGGCCCGGGAAAGCGAACGAGCGGCGAACCCTGGGTAGCCGCGTCTGACGCGCGCCACCACGACGAGAGTAGTGCGACCACCGCTGCCTGCACATTCGGTGAACGGCGCGGCGCCGTTCGTACTTCGATGACCGAAATGTCTGGTGGCCCTTTTCCCCGAACGGCCCAACGCCTTCCGCCGGAGGTGGTCGGCGATCGCCTCGACGAGCGAGCGAACCCAGTAACGGCAACCTGTTCGCCGCGACTCCGTAGGTGTCTTGGTGATCATCGGGGGATGGCGTAGGGGGATTTCTCATGGATGTCGTTGTGCCCGCGCACAACGAGGAGTTCGGCATCACCGCGTGCCTGGACCGGCTCGCCGAGTCGGTCGAGGTGAACCGCGTCGTCGTGGTCGCGAACGGCTGTGCCGATCGAACCGCCGAACTGGCCCGTGCCCATCCCAGCGCACCGCTGGTCCTCGAGGTCCCGGAACCCGGGAAAGCGGCCGCGCTCAATGCGGGCGACGCGCTCTGTGTCGATTTCCCGCGAGCCTATCTGGACGCCGATATCGAATTGCGCGGCGCTGACCTGGACGCACTCGCCGCGGCCGCCCGCGAGCCGGGGGTCGCGGCCGCGATGCCGTCGGCGCGGCTGGACCTGACCGGCGCGTCGTGGGCGGTGCGCCGCTACTACGCGGTCTGGCAGCGGCTCCCGTCGGTGCACCGCTCGGCCGCCGGGCGCGGTGTCTACGTGCTCGACCGCGACGCGCACGAGCGGCTGTTCCCGCTGCCGCCGGACCTGATCAGCGACGACGGCCACGTGTCGAACTCGGTGCGCAACCGGACCGTGGTGGCGGGCGCGGTGGTGACCGTGCGGGCGCCCAAGGACCTGCGCAGCCTGGTGCGCAGGCGCCAGCGGGTGCACCGCGGCAACACCCACATCCAGCAGAGCAGCGCGGCGGGCACCGGGATGGCGACGATGGTCGCGCTGGTGCGCACCCGCCAGGCCTACGTGGTGGACGTGGCGGTGTTCGTCGCTGTGACGCTGCTCGCCAGGGTGCTGGTCACCACCCGCCGCGGCCCGGTCGAGTGGGGCACCGACCAGTCCAGCAGGACCGCGGTCCGCACCTGATCCGGAATCGTTCCCAGCGGCGGCGTCGACCGGCAAACAGTCCATTGAGGAATACTCGGGCGCCGGTGTCGCGGGTGACGGCAAGGGGTCGCATGGCCTTTACCATTTATTGGGATACACCCAATCGGCGCTGACTGGCGTTCACGTGGGCTGCTAGCTTGGGTTTCGGAAGGACTCTGGGGAGATCGACCACCGAAACCCGCGCACCACCGGCACTCGCGGCTATTCCCGCGAATGCCGGTGGTCTTCGCGCGGACTCTTCGCACGAATCGCAAGCCCACACCACCAGGAGGACAGCTGTGTCTCCGAAAGGCAGGCTCGCCGCGCTCGTCGTCGGTGTCGGCCTCGTGGCCGGGGTCGGCATCGCCGCGCCCGCGCTCGCCACGCCGACCGCCCCCGCCGCAGCACCGGCCGGGGTCACCTCGACGACCTACACCGCAGGCTTCGAAGGCGGCGACTGGGAAGGCTGGTCACCGGAAGACGGTGGCAACACCAGGGGCTGGTGGATCGACCACACCACCGCGCAGGCGCACGGCGGTAGCCAGTCGCTGAACTACCAACTGGACGGCACCTGGGACAACGGGACCATCTGGATCGAGAAGGAGTTCACCGCGCCGACGGGCACCGCCGTGCCGGTGGCGGTGACCTACTGGGCGTGGTCGCCCGCCGCGGGTGGCCCTGGTTCGGGCTACTGGCTGACGACGGCGTCGATCAAGGGCGTCGACCACGACCTCGGTGCCACCGCGTCGAACCCGCCGTGGGACAACCTGGGCACCTGGGACATCACGCCGGAGCACTACTACGGCGGCTGGCACCAGTACACGAAGTCGACGACGGTCAACACCGTGGCCTCGGGCAACAAGGTGAACGTGGCCATCGCGCTGCACGCGAACTTCGAGACCACAAGGGACTACCTGCACTTCGACGACGTGTCCGTCACCATCGGCTGACCTGGGGGAAACGATGTTGTCCAGGAAACTCACCGCCATCGCGGCGGCGGTCGTCACCGCGGGCGCGGCGCTGTTCGCGGGCGATGCCGCCGCCAGCCCGAGCCGCACCACCGCGGTCACCTACACCTACAACTTCGACGGCACCGACGGCGACGTGCAGCACGACGACGGCGGAACCTCCGGCTACTGGGTGGACCGCAACTCCACCGTGGCGCGCAGCGGGACCAAGTCGGCGCGGTACCGGATCCGGTCGTTCAACTCCGCGGGCAAGCCGTGGATCCAGTGGACCTACCTGAACCCGCAGCAGTCGGCGGCGCTGCCGGTCGAGATCAGCTTCTACGTGCGCTCCTCCTCGGGTGGAGCGGCGAACGCGTGGAACGCGTCGGCGTACGCGAGCACCGTCAACCCGCACAGCGACTCCGGTTCGCCGAGCGCGGGGTGGCAGTACCAGGGCATCACCCACACCGCTAACACGTGGGCGAAGTACACCTTCACCACGACGGTGAACACGGTGTCGCAGCCCGAGTTGAACGTCGCCGTGGGCATCTCGGCGGCGTGGCCGTCGACCCGCACCTACTACATCGACGACGTCGTCGTCAAAGTCGGCTGAGTGAAGGTCGGCTGAGCACAGCCTGCTGAACGACGGTCGGTGGCCCAACGGCCCCAACCACCGACCACACAGGACAGTGGCCCGGTCTGGACTCCAGGCCGGGCCACTGTGGACCGGTTACGCGAAACCCCGGTCCGCGAAGGGTGTGTCGGCCAGCGCGGCTGTGGCGCGGTGCAGCTCGGTGTCGGTGTCGATCGCGTCGAAGGCGTCGTAGGCGTAGAGGTCGGCCACGAACGCGTCCACCTTCTCCTGGGTGGTCGACGCCATCAGGAAGACGTGCGCCAGGTGCCGGATACCGCTGTCGTCGCCCGGTCGCATCCGCTGGCTCACCGTCGACAGCGACCACTTGGCCACCAGCCGAGCGCTGGGCCGCCGGAACCGCACGGTGATCGCCAGTGGCGTGCGGTCGACGAACAGGCTGTCCTCGGCGAACTTCAGCCGCCGGTAGGCCTCCACCTTGTGCAGCTGCTCGACGAGGTAGGCGGCCATCCGCTGGGAGTGCACCGCCAGCGAGACCTGCTTGCCCTCGGAGGTCCGCGCGAGGTGGTCCCACAGCACGATCGGCGAGAACCCGTTGCGCGACCCGGCGAACGTCGTGTCCAGCGAGCCGATGTAGTCGGGTGTGCTCGGTGGCTGCATCTGGTACTTGACCTTGGTCATCAGGATGCCGCACGGCCACGGCGCGCCGAGCCACTTGTGCCCGCTGACCACGATGGAGGCCACCATGTCCAGCTCGACCGGCTCCGCGTCGTGCGGCGCGAACCGGGACCGGACCCCGAAGTCGAACTCCGGCACCGGGACCTGCGGGGTGTAGCCGTACTTGGGTTCCTTCTCCGCCCTGGCCAGGAACGGCACGTACCCGGCGCCGAGTGCGCCGTCGATGTGGATCCAGAACCCGCGCCTGCGGTCGCTTCTGCGGCCCTGTCCATAGTGGATCTCACGATCGATCAGCCCGTGCCGGTGGAACACCGGGAGCAGGCGGTCGGCGACCTCGCGGACCGGGTCGTGGGCGCCCTTGAAGGTGCTGCCGAAGTTGAGGTTGACGATGATCGGATGGCCCTTGCCCGCGAAGAAGTCGACCACCGCGACCAGCGCGTCGACGTCGATCGACCCGGGGCCGAAGGTCGAGTACCGCTCGTCGCGGTCGGTGCCGCTCGGTAGCGCGGAGGGCACGTCGTCCGGCCAGACGCCGCCGTTGATCGGGCACTCCGTCGGGTACCGCCCGCGGCCCATCTCCCCGAAGGTCGGCAGGTTCAGCACCCGCACGGCCTTGCTGAACGAGTAGTGGGTGTCCTCGGAGTAGAACACCACCGGCTGGTACGCCGGGTTGTCCGGCGTCGCGTCGTGCGGGTCGGCGTAGGTGAGGGAGGTGCTCTCGGGCCCCTCCTCCCCCAGCAGCCTGCGACCGGCGAGGTAGTCGCGGGCGTTCCACAGCGCGTACATATTGCCTTCGGTGGAGCCCATGCTCAGCACGTAACCCCAGCAGGACTCGCGGTCGGTGGGCGCGTACGGCTTGCCGTGCCACAGCTCGGCGAAGTAGGCGAGCACGGCCTGCTCGACGACCTTGGAGTTGACCTTGAGGCCACCGTCGGCGAACGGGTCGCCGATGTTGTTGATGTGGGTGCGCAGGAACCGGCCGAGGTCCTCGGCGTAGCCGCCCATGTCCGCGTTGACCTGATAGCCGAGCAGGTGGTCGCGCTTGTACTCCAGGTGCGCGGCCAACTGGTCGAGCACCGCGGCCCGCTCGGTGTCGGTCAGGCCCGTGCGCCGGAGCTTGAGCTGCTCGGCGGTGGGTGGCCCCGGCGGCAGCGAGTTCCACGCCTCCGGGTCCGGGAGCACGAGGTCCTCGCTGAACACGTCGCCGCGCACAGCGGACGGGCGGCTGTCGACCTGCGTCATGTCGGTCCTTTCCGTCGACGTGGGCGCCATCGGGCTGCCGCGCCCCCCACCCGGCCTACCGCAGCCGCCGACCGGCGTGAACGGCGCGCGGGCGAGACCACCCGGCCGGGTCCGGCGGCCACCCGGGCGGGGTTTACAGGCAACCGCGCGGCTGCCTATGCTGAACGGGCAACCACAGGGTTGCCTGTCTGGAGGGGTGGGCGTGGACCACAGCGACCAGGTCTTCCGCGCGCTGGCCGACCCCAGCCGCCGCGACCTGCTCGACCGGCTCAACGAGCACGACGGGCTGACCCTGCGCGAACTCTGCGCGGGGCTGGCGATGAGCAGGCAGGCGGTGAGCAAGCACCTGGCCGTGCTGGAGGCGGCCAACCTGGTCAGCACCGCGTGGCGCGGCCGGGAGAAGCTGCACCACCTCAACGCCGAGCCGGTCAACGCCATCGCCGACCGCTGGATAAGGCAGTACGACCGGGGGCGCGTGCGCGCGCTCGCCGACCTGAGACAAGCACTGGAGCACCCGATGACCGCCCCCGAGGGACCCACCGAGTTCGTCTACACCACCTACATCGACACCACGCCGGAGCGGCTCTGGCAGGCGCTGACCGAGCCCGCGTTCACCAGCAGGTACTGGGGCGTGGAGTTCACCACCGAGTGGGTGACCGGCGCGCCGATGACCTGGAAGGAGAACGGGGTCAGCATCACCGACCCGGAGCAGGTCGTGCTGCTGGCCGACCCGCCGCGGCGGCTGTCCTACACCTGGCACACGCTCAGCGACGAGTGGCGCGACTCGCACGGGTTCGACCCGGCGGAGATCGCGGTGCTGGCCGGGCAGCGCCGGTCCAAGGTCACCTTCGACATCGAGCCGCTCGAGGGCCGGGTGCGGCTGCGGGTCACCCACGACGGGTTCGAGCCGGGCAGCGACCTGGTGGCCGGGGTCAGCCAGGGCTGGCCGGAGATCGTCTCCAGCCTCAAGACCCTGCTGGAAACCGGGGACCCGCTGCCTGCCGCGAAGCGGTAGTCTGCGCACCCGGTCCGCTCCCCCGGGGCAACCGAGCCGCTCGGATCCGCCTGATTAGCTGACACCACGTCACGAAAAGGCGCCCGGAACGTGTGGCTTGGACCACTCGGACCGGTGTTCCGCGATCCACTCCCTCAGATTCACCCTTTCTAGCTACTAAAGCCGCTCAGGTCGGCATTTTTGCCACAGAGCGTGTAGTTCGCCCGTTGTTCTCGGCCCGTATCGGTCCGGCGGCGGGGTCGCGGTGCCCCTCAATGACACGCAGCGTCCGAGTTGGACTGTCCACAGTCACCCGGTCGATCCACCCGCTGCGTCACGCTGGGCACACTCGTTCGTGTCACTCCTAAGAACCAGCCCATAGTCCGCGATGGACTGTGTGGTGCACACGAGCAGGAACCGCGTCCCCGCCCTACCGGCACCACCCATGCCGGACCGAGAAGAGGTTGGCCATGACCACGTCCCCGGAGAACGTGCCCGCCGCGCGTCAGCGGTCGCGCACGCGTGACCGCAGGTCCGCTCTCATCGTGATCCTGGGTGGCCTCATCGGCACCGTGCTGCTGGCGCTGTCGCTGACCGGGACGCTGTCCGCGTTCACCGCCGCGATCACCAACACCACCGACACCGTGTCCACCGGCTCGCTGGTCATGCAGGAGACCGACGGCACCAACACCTGCACCAGCAGCAGCTCGGCGACCAACTCGGTGAACTGCGCGACCATCAACAAGTACACCGGCAACACGCTGATGCCCGGTGGCTCCGCGACCAAGACGGTGACCCTGTCCAACCAGGGCAGCATCACCCCCGCGACCTTCACCCTCACCCCGGCCACGTGCAGCCAGTCCGGCTCGGTCAGCGGCATCACGCCGGCGTCGGACTTCTGCGCGCAGGTGACGCTGAAGATCTACGCCGCCGCCACCGCGACCGGCCCCACCTCCTACAACGGCACCCTCGCCGCGTTCACCACGCCGCTGTCGCTGACCGCGCTCGCACCCGCGGGCTCGCAGGCGTACACCTTCGTCGTCAGCTTGCCCTCGGGCCTGGGCAACAGCTACATGGGCCTCACCGCCTCTCAGCAGCTGACCTGGACGTTCAGCTCGTAATGCGATGACCGACCAGCAGCGGCGACGAGAGCGGCGCGGTGCCAAGCACCGGGCCGCTCCGTCGCGCGCCGTGGTGCGGCTGCTCGCGGCGGTGGGCGCGGTGCTGGTCCTGGGTCTGGTGCTCGTGCTGAGCTGGCGGGCCACCGGTGGGCGGTGGCTGTCGGTCGACTCGCCGTCGATGGGGCAGGCGGCCCCGGTCGGCACGCTCGTGCTCACCCGGCCGACCACGCTCGACGAGGTCCGGGTCGGCGACATCATCTCGTTCGACCCGGTCGAGGGCGGGGTCACCCACACCCACCGGGTCTCGCGGATCACCGACGGGGTGGTGTTCACCAAGGGCGACATCAACGGCGCCGAGGACCCGCGCCCGGTGGCCGCCGACCACCTGGTCGGCAAGGTGGTGGCCCGGCTGTGGGGCGTGGCGTACCTGGTCAAGTCGCTGCCGGTCCTGCTGCCCGGCGCCGGGCTGGTGTGGCTGCTGACCCGCTGGTCGACCCCGCGCTGGCGGATGTCGACCCGGCTGGTCGGCTACTCCGTGGTGGTGTGCGCGGCGATCCTCGTGCTGCGCCCGCTGGTCAACGCCGCGGTGCTGACCACGATCGGCGAGGCGGGGCTGACCACGGCGACGGTCGTGGCCACCGGGTTGCTGCCGATCCGCGTGCAGGACCCGGACGGGGTGTTCGCCGACCTGCACGCCGGTCAGGTCGGCGAGCTGGTGAGCGCCGCGGCCAACGCCGACGGGCAGGTGCCGTTCACCGTCGACGCGCACATGTCCGTTTTGTGGTGGACAGTGTGCCTGGCGCTGTGTTGCGTCCCGTTGGCGGTATCGGTGGTGCTGGGCAGAAGGACGGAGCGATGACCAAGCGGCGGCTGGCGGCGTTGGCCGGGGTGCTCGTCCTGGTCACCTGGCTCGGCACCAGCTCCACCGTCAGCGCCTTCCTGGCCCGCGTGGTCAACACCACCAACCGGGTCACCTCGGCGGTCCTGGACTGCACTCAGGTGCCGCTCGCCGACGGCGCCACCCGCCACTACCCGCTCAACGAGGGCAGCGGCGGCGTCATCGCCTACGACGCGTCCTCCACCGGCGCGGACGGCACCTACCAGGGCGGCCGCAACTCCAACGCCGCCAACCCGTACCCGTGCGCGCGCCCGGTGGACTGGTACGCGCGCCTGGACCAGACGCACTGGGTGTCCACCCCCGGCACCATCGCCATCGCCCCCGGGTCGAGCACCACCCAGGAGGCCTGGTTCCGCACCGTCAACAGCCAGGGCGTCATCTGCGGCTTCGGCGGCACCCAGACCGGCGCGTCGACCAACAAGACCAACCTGCTCACCATCACCAGCACCGGCCGGGTCGCGTTCCTGGTGAAGGGCTCGTCCAACTACGAGCTGACCACCTCGTACTCCCTCAACGACGGCGCCTGGCACCACGTCGTCGGCGTCCACAACGCCTCCACCGGCCTGTTCCTCTACGTCGACGGCGCCCTCCGGGCCTCCAACGCCAGCGGCCACCCGTCCGCGCTGACCGCGTACTTCCGCATCGGCTACGAGAACACCAACGGCTTCACCAACGGCTTCGGCTCCGACCAGGACCTGGCCCACTTCTGGGACTACATGGCCTTCGTCTCCTTCTACCCCTACGCCTTCACCTCCACCCAGGTCACCCAGCACTACAACCTCGGCGCCTAGGCCAAGATGGGCGGGTGAGGTCCAGACACCTGCCGCACCGGTCGGCCGCGGTGCCCGAACTGGTCGCGGGCTTCCAGCGGCGATCGATCCCGGAGCTGGACTCGCTGGCCCCCGGCGGGGTCGTGCTGTCGGGCATGGGCGGGGTCGGCAAGACCCAGGCCGCGGCGGACCACGCCACCTGGGCTTGGGAGTCCGGCGAACTGGCGCTGGTCGGCTGGGTGACGGCCACGAACCGCGCGACCGTGATCGGCGCGTTGGCGGAATTGGGTGCGGTCGTCACCGGCGCCGTGGTCGACGACGCGGACCAGGGCGCACAGCACTTCCTGGACTGGTGCGCGACGACCGGCACCCGGTGGCTGGTGGTGTTCGACGACGTGGACGACCCGGCGGAGCTGGCCGGGCTCTGGCCGAGCACCAGCGGGGCCGGGCGGCTGGTCGTGACCACCCGCCGCGACGAGCCCTGGGTACTGCGGTCGGCGACACGCGTGGTGGTGCCGGTCGACGTGTTCACCGAGGACGAGTCACTGGCGTACCTGCGCGGCGCGCTCGATGACGTCGACGGCGCGGGCGAACTCGCGGCGGTGCTCGGCCACCTGCCGCTGGCGTTGGGCCAGGCCGCCGCGCACATCACGATGGTCCCCGGCATGACCTGCCACGACTACCTGGCGAAGTGGCACGACCAGCGCACGGTCCTCGCGGAGCTGTTCCCGCACGGGTGGACGGGCGCCGACGGGTACGTCGACACCGTGGCGACGACGTGGTCGATCTCCATCGAGGCCGCGGACCGGCTCGACCCCGTGGGCATGGCGCGGCCGTTGCTGGGGATCGTCTCGCTGCTGGACCCCAACGGGATTCCCTTGTCCGTGCTGACAAGCGGACCCGTGTGCGAGTTCTTGTCGAAGGGCAGCAACCACTCGGTGGACGAGAACACCGCGGCGCGGGCCCTAGGGTGCCTGCGGCGGTTGAGCCTGGTGTCCACTCGTGCAGGCGATTCGGGTCCGGTGGTGCGGGCGCACGCCTTGGTGCAGCAGGCGACTCGGGAACAGCTCCCCGCCGAGTGGCTCGAGGTGCTCGTCACCGTGGCGGCCGACGCGCTGGTGGCGAGTTGGCCATCGGTGGAGCGGGATGTCCGGCTCGGGGCGGTGTTGCGGGCCAACGCCGCGGCCGTCTCCGAGCGCGGCGGACCGCTCCTGTGGCGGGACGGGTGCCACAATGTGCTGTTCGTGGCGGCAGGCAGCCTGGGCGAATCCGGGCAGGTCCACGCGGCGATCACCCGGCACGAGGAACTACACGCCGCGGCGGCCCACCACCTCGGTGCCGACCACCCCGACACCATGGCGCTGATCAACAACGCAGCGCACTGGCACGTCGAGGCGGGGCAGCACGAGGCTGCGGCGCGGATCCTCACCGCACTGCTGACCAGCGTCACCCGGGTGTTCGGCGCCGACCACCCGAACACCTTGACCACCCGCGACAACCTCGGCCGCGCGACGGGCCGGGCAGGCGACGCCGAGGGGGCGGCTGAGCTGTCCACCGACCTGCTCGCCGACCGGCTGCGGGTGCTGGGCCCTGACCACCCGGACACCCTGATCGCCCGCAACAACGTCGCCGCGTGGCGGGGAAAGTCCGGTGATGCGGCCGGAGCGATCCGAGCGCTCACCGACCTCGTCCGCGACCAAACCCGCGTCATCGGCGCCGACCACCCCCACACCCTCATCACCCGCAACAACCTCGCGAAGTACGTCGGCATCGCGGGCGACACCGCAGCGGCGATCCTGGCGTTCACCGAGCTGCTCACCGACCAACTCCGCGCGCTGGGCCCCGATCACCCCGACACCCTCACCACCCGCCACGAACTCGCCCGATCGCGCGGAGACGCCGGGGACGTGGCAGGCGCGATTGAAGCACTCACCGACCTGGCCGACGACCAACTCCGCGTCCTCGGCCCCGACCACCCGGAGTCCATCGTCACCCGCGAGACCATCGCCAACCTGCGCGCACGCCGCACCGACCACTAGACCTGAGGCTCAGCCGACGGGGGTGGCTTCTCTGGTGCGGCGGGTGCGTTGTTCGACTGGGTCTGGGATGGGGACGGCGTTGACGAGGCGGCGGGTGTAGTCGGCCGTGGGGGTGCGGAGGACTTGGTGGTGAGGGCCTTCCTCGATGACTTTGCCGCGGTGGAGGACGGTGACGCGGTGGGCCAAGGAGTCGACGACGGCCAGGTCGTGGCTGATGAAGAGACAGGCGAAGCCGTGGGTCTGTTGGAGGTCGGTGACCAGGTCCAGGATGGCGGCTTGGACGGAGACGTCCAGGGCGCTGGTGGGTTCGTCGGCGATCAGGAGGGTAGGGCGCAGGGCCAGGGCGCGGGCGATGCCGACGCGTTGGCGTTGGCCGCCGGAGAGTTCGCGGGGGCGGCGGCGGGCGTAGGACGCAGGGAGGCGGACCGAGTCCAGGAGGGCGGCGACGCGGGCTCGGTAGTCGGCGCCGCGGGCCACCTTGTGAACGCGCAGGGGTTCGCCGACACAGTCCTCAATGGACATACGCGGGTTGAGTGAGCCCCCCGGGTCCTGGAAGACGAAGCCGATCTGGCGGCGCGCCGCGGCAGGGGCACCACCGAGGACCGAGACGGTGCCGGACTCGGGGCGCAGCAGACCGGCGGCGACCTTGCCGATGGTCGACTTGCCCGACCCCGACTCCCCCACCAGCCCGACGACCTCACCCTGGCCGACCCGCAGG
Organism: Actinokineospora globicatena; assembly: GCF_024171945.1. GTDB lineage: Bacteria > Actinomycetota > Actinomycetes > Mycobacteriales > Pseudonocardiaceae > Actinokineospora > Actinokineospora globicatena. The sequence goes on along the minus strand of NZ_JAMTCR010000006.1, from coordinate 136,780 downwards.
TCGACGTGGTCCACCGCCAGGAAGTCCTTGTACCGCACCACGACCTGGTCCAGGCTCAGCGCCACGTCGTCCACCGCCACCGCCGCGGGCTCCCGGTGGCCCAAGCGCGGCACGGCGGCGAGGAGTTCACGGGTGTACGCGCGGGACGGGCGAGCGAACAGGTCTTCCACCGGGGCCTGTTCGACGAGCTCACCCCGGTGCATGACCGCCACCCGGTCGGCGAGGTCGGCGACCACGCCCATGTTGTGCGTGATGAGCAGGATCGCGGTCCCGAGCCGGTCCCGCAGGTCGCGCAGCAGGTCCAGGATCTCCGCCTGGACCGTGACGTCGAGCGCGGTCGTCGGTTCGTCGGCGATGATCAGCCGCGGGTTGTTGGCCAGCGCGAGCGCGATGACCACGCGTTGCTTCTGGCCGCCGGAGAGCTGGTGCGGGTAGTGGCGCACCCGCTCGCCCGGGTCGGGGATGCCGACCAGGTCCAGCAGTCGGACGGCCTCCCCCAGCGCCTGTGCCTTCGACAGCGGTTGGTGCGCGCGCAGCACCGCCGCGATCTGCCAGCCGACGGTGTGCACCGGGTTCAGCGCGGTCGCGGGTTCCTGGAACACCATGGCGATCCGCTGCCCGCGCACCTGCCGCAAGGTCTCGTCGGACGCGCCGACCAGCTCCTGCTCCCCCAGCCGCGCGCTGCCGCTCACCGACGCGGTGCCCGGCAGCAAACCGAGCACCGCCCGCGCCGTTACCGACTTGCCCGAGCCGGACTCCCCCACCAGCGCGAGGATCTCCCCTTCGGCGATGGTGAGGTCGACCCCGCGAACGGCCTCCACAGCGCCGAAGGAGACCCGCAACCCCGCCACTGCCAACACCTCAGTCGTAGACACGCTCGGCCTCCGCCCAGAGTCGCGCGATCAGCTTGGGGTCGTAGTCGGCCTGCGCGCCCGGTTCGTACCGGACGTGGCGCAGGGTCCCGGTGTACGGGAACGTGCCCGCGCGGGTGTGCAGGTCCCAGTCGACGGGGCCGCCCCGGTCCGCGCCGACACTGATGCCGGTGAACGGCGCGAGACCGATCAGCTGCGCGACCGGGCCCACCTCGGCGGAACCCGAGTCGGTGGCCAGCACGAACGACCACTGGAAGTCCGGCAACGCGGTGGCCGACAACCGGATCGGTCCACCGTCGAGCGGCACGGGGCCCGAGCGGTGCACGGCGCCGTAGGCGTTGTAGGTCAGGTGCGCCGCGCCGCCCTCGAGGTAGACGACGTACCCGCCGCCCTGGTCACCGTGGGAGAACAGCACCCCCTCGCCCGGTACACCGTCCACAGTGGCCTCGACGACGAAGTCCCGGAACTGCACCAGCTGCGCCGACCGGTACCGCTCCAGCAACGGCGTACCCGGGTACAGCGTGACGGGCCGCTCCAAGCGCTCATCGGCCGGGCGGCGCAGGTCGTTGGCCGGGGTGTAGTCGTTGAGCGGGAACACAGCGTTGTTCCACGCCGCGTGCTCCCACGCCGCCGCCAACTCAGCCAGCTTCTCCGGGTGCTCGGCCGCGACGTTCGTCGTCTCGGTCGGGTCCGTGGCGACGTGGTAGAGCTCCCACTCGCTGTCGTCGAACGGCTTGCCCGGGATGTGCCGGGTGACGATCTTCCACCCATCCGCGTAGTACCCGCGGTTGCCGCCGGTCTCGGTGTACTGGGTCGTGTGTGGACTCTCCACCGCCGGGTCGCGCAGGACCGGGACCGCGCTGACGCCGTCCTCCTCGGCCGACGCCACGCCGTGCCGATCCGCCAACCGGGGCACCCCGGCCAGCTCCAGCAGCGTCGGCGTCACGTCGGTCACGTACACGTACTGGTGCCGCAGGCCTGCTTCCAGCCCGGCGGGCCAGTGCACGATGAACGGCGTGCGCACCCCACCGGCGTAGGTGTCGAACTTGTAGAGCCGGAACGGGGTGTTCGACGCCTGCGCCCAGCCGCGCGGGTAGTGGATCGTGGTCTGCGGACCGCCGAGCAGGTCGAGCTCGCGCTCGACGTCACGCTCCCAAGTGGACGGCACGCCGGGCACGTGCACGAACTGGCTGAAGTAGCTGCGCGTCCCGGCGGGCCCGCCCTCGGCGGTCGCGCCGTTGTCGGAGGTGAAGACGATGATCGTGTTGTCCAGTTCCCCGTGCTTGCGCAGGGTTTCCACGATCCGCCCGACGCTCTGGTCCACGTTGTCCAGCGACGCCGCGTAGACCTCCATGTACCGGGCGAACAGCTCCTGCTGCTCGACCGTCAGCTCGTCCCACGGCGGCACGTCCTTGCCCGGCTCGCTGTTGCGCGGCGGGAGCGCGGTGCCCGCCGGGAACAGACCCTCGGCGAGCTGCTTGGCGAACCGCTTCTCCCGGATGGCGTCCCAGCCCTCGGCGTAGCGGCCCCGGTAGCGCTGGAGGTCGGAGTCCTTGGCGCCCAGCGGTCCGTGCATCGCGTGGTGGGCGAAGTAGAGGAAGAACGGCTTGTCCGGGTCGCTGGCCCGCAGCGTGTCGATCATGCGGGTGGCGCGGTCGGTCAGGTCGTCGGTGAGGTAGTAGCCCTCGGGGAAATCACCGTCATACGGGCTGTTGTCCCAGACCAGCCGGTGCGGGTGGTGCAGGTTGGTCAGGCCCTCCAGGCTGCCGAAGTACCGGTCGAACCCGCGCTGCAGCGGCCACGACGACCGGTCGGCGGCGTCGTGGCTGGCCGCGTCGCGGGTCAGGTGCCACTTGCCGACGGCGAAGGTCGCGTACCCGGCGCCGCGCAGCGACTCGGCCAGCGACGGCGCGTTGTCGGGCAGCTGGAAGGAGTACGCCGGGTAGCCGGGGTCGGAGTTGGCCGGGAACGCGAAGCCCGCGCGGTGCGGGTTGAGCCCGGTCAGCAGCGCCGCGCGCGAGGGCGAGCACAGCGGTGTCGTGTGGTAATTGGTCAACCGCAGGCCACCGGCGGCGAGTGCGTCCAGCGCCGGAGTCGCGATCTCGCCCCCGAACGGGCCGATGTCGGCGTACCCCAGGTCGTCGACGAGCACGACGACGATGTTGGGGCCCATGGCGCGCTTCTCCGCGGGCCACCCGGGGCGCGACTCGGCAAAGACCCGGCCGACCTGGCCGGTGAATCCGTCGTACCCGCGGGCGTGCGGTGGGAGAGCGGGCGGGGTCGGGTCGGTCGCGGTCGGATCGGTCATGGTCGAGTCCTCCGGGTCAGGCGCCGCGCGCGGCGTTCGCGGCCTGGGCGATCAGCTGGAAGCCCAGCACGAGCACCGCTGTCACCGCCAGGGGGCCGATGGCGAACAGCGGGTTGAGGTCGAGGTAGCGCAGGGAAGTGGTCAGCACGGACCCGATGGACGGGTGCGGCGGGCTGACGCCGATGCCGAGCACGCTCATCGCGCCCTCGATGAACACCGCCACCGAGAGCGACAGCGCCAGCTGGACCAGGATCGGCTCCAGCGAGTTCGGCAGCACGTGGTGGCGCAGGACGTGGGCCTTGCCCGCGCCGATCACCTCGGACGCGGTGACGAACTGCGCCTCGCGCACCCGCAGCACCGCCGCCCGCAGCAACCGGCCGAACACCGGGATCTCCACGCAGACGATCACGATCACCACCGAGGTGGTGCCGGGCCCGATCACCGCGGCCAGGCCGATCGCCAGGATCAGCTGCGGGAACGCCAGCAGCACGTCGAACAGCCGCTGCACGGCCACGTCCAGCACGGAGTTCACCGTGGCCAGCGCCCCGACCGCGCAGCCGACCAGTGCGCCGACGGGCACGGCGGTGAACGCGATCAGCAGGTCGACCCGGATGCCGGTGACCAGCCGGGCCAGGATGTCGCGGTTGAGGTCGTCGGTGCCCAGCAGGTGCGTGCCGGACGGGCCGAGCAGGTTCGCGCCGGGGATCTGCTCGTACGGGTCCCACGACACCAGCAGCGGCCCGAGCAGCCCGGTGACGATCACCAGGCCGACCAGCACCAGCCCGACCAGGCCCTTGCCGCGCAGGAAATGGCGCGGTCGGTCCGGCACGGCGACCTCCACCGGCTCCGGTGCCTCCAGGGTGGCGGTCATGTCTGCGCTCCCAACCGGACGCGCGGGTCCAGGTAGGCGTGTATGACGTCGGTCAGCAGCTGGACCAGCACGAACACGGTGACCGAGAGCATCAGCAGCACCTGCACGACCGGGTAGTCGCGGCGGGTGATGCCCTGCTCCACGAGCAGCCCGAGGCCGGGCCAGGAGAAGATCGACTCCACCAGGACCGCACCGCCGAGCAGCGCGCCCGTCTGGAGCCCGAGCGTGGTGATGGCCACCGGCAGCGCCCCGCGCATCGCGTGCCGGACGACGATCTCGCGCCGCTTCACCCCCGCCGCGCGGACCGTGGTCACGTAGTCCTGACGCAACTCCCCCCGCAGTGTCTCGGCGAGGAACCCGGTAAGCACACCTGCCACCGGTAGCGCTAGACACACGGCAGGCAGCACGAGGTACTGCGCCGTGATGTCGAGCCGGTCGAACATGCCCTTAGGTGGAACGCCGCCTGTAGGCAGCAACCGGAAGAACACACCGAAGACGATGATGAGCACTACGCCGGTGACGAACGGCGGTAGCGCTACCGCGGCGGTGTGGAAGCCGGTGAGCACCCGGTCGACCCAGCGGTTGGTGGTCGCCGCCCAGATCGGGCCGAGCAGCAGCGCCACCAGGACCGCGATCACCAGCGCCGCCAGGGTGAGGGTCAGTGTGTTCGCGAAACCCTCGCCGACCAGGCCCGCGATGTCGCCGCCGATCAGGTACGACCGGCCAAGGTCACCGCTGAGCAGGCCACCGAGCCAGTGCAGGTACTGGGTGAACACCGGCAGGTCGAGCCCGAGGTCGTGCCGGATGGCCGCGATGGCCTCCTCGGAGGCGTCCGGCCCTGCCATCGCCGCGGCCGCGTCGCCGGGGATCGCCCGGATGACCAGGAAGATCAGCACCGAGGCGAGCCAGAGCACGATCAGCGCCGACGGCGCGCGGCGCAGCAGGTACCGGGTCATGCCAGGAACACCGCGCTGAAGTCCAGCTCACGGCGCCGCGACCAGTCCAGGCCGTGCAGGGTGTCGCGGGTGGCGGCGAGCTCGAACACCACGCCGATCTCGGCCAGGAACGCGCCGTCGAGCAGCTGGGTGGACAGCTCCTTGTAGGCCGCGGTGGCCTCGGCGCCGGTGGCCGACGGCAGCTTCCAGGCGTTCTCGGCGGCCGCGGTGTAGCTCGGGGAGCTGAACTTGGAGGCGTTGCGGCGGGCGTTGAACGGGTAGGCGCTGACGGTCAGCGTCGCGGGCGAGAACTGCGCCCACGAGTGGCTGGTGGTCCACAGGCCGGGGAACTGGGCGCCGATGAGCTGCTTAATGAACTGCGTCGAGTCGACCGGGGTCAGCGCGACCTTCACGCCGATCTCGGCGAGGTTGTTCTGGATGATCTGCGCGATGGCGGTGTAGACGCCGTCGTTGCCGACGTAGGACAGCGGGATCTCCGGCACCTGCTTGCCCGACTCGGCGATCAGCTGCTTGGCCTTGGCGAGGTCGCGCTGGTAGCGGCCGTCGAGCTCCTTGTCGTACGCCGGGCTGGTGCGCGGCCACGGCAGCGACGTCGGGTAGCCCTTGTCCCGGAAGACCTCCTTGATGATCCGCTCCTTGTCCAACGCGTAGGCGATGGCCTGGCGGACCTTCGGGTCGTCGAGCCCGGGCGCGGTGACGTTCAGCCCGACGTAGGCCTGGAGTTCGGCGCCCTCCAGCGAGGTGACCTGCACGCCCGGGGTCGAGGCGAGGGACTCGGCGTCGCGGTAGCCGACGCCGCGGGCGAGGTGGACCTGACCGGACTTGACGGCGGCGGCCAGCGACTGGGCGTCCGGGATGACCCGCACGTGCACGCCGTCGAGGTAGGGCGCGCCGCCCCAGTAGTCGGGGTTCTTGCTGAAGGTGATGTCGGTGTTGGGGCGCCACGAGTCGAACTTGAAGGCGCCGGTGCCGACGAGCTTCTTGCCGGTGGCGATGTCGGCGGCGGTCTCGGAGTCGACCAGCGGCACGGTGTCGAGCAGGTCGAACAGGTTGCTGACCGGGTGCTCCAGGCGCAGCACGACCTCGTCGGCGGCCGGGGTCTCCACGGCGGTGATGGTCTTGGCGGTGCTGAGCAGCTGGCCGTTCCACTTGGGGTCGGCGTAGTTGGCCAGCGAGAACTTCACGTCGGCCGAGGTGAGCGTGCGGCCGGTGTGGTACTTGACGTCCTTGCGCAGCTTGAAGGTGACGGTCTTGCCGCCGTCGGACTGCTTCCACTCGGTGGCGACCCGGGGCTGGGGCTCCAGCGACTTGAGGTCGTAGCGGACGAGCGTGTCGTAGACCAACCCGACGACGGTGGTGATGGACACGTTGCTGTTGGTGAACAGGTTGGCGGGCACGAGGTCGAGCGCGACGCCGACCTCGGCGACGCCGCCGGGCTTGGGCGCGGCGGAGGCACCGGCCGAGCTGGTCTGCGCGTCCACCGCCGACTGGCAGGCGGTCGCGGCGAGCAACAGCGCGGCGGCCGCGATGGCCTTGAGCGTCTGGCGTCTGGACGGAGCGTTCATCGGAGCGGGGGCCTCTCTGGGGGTTGCCTTGTGGTGGGTGGTCGCGCTGTGGTGGTCGCGCTGTGGCTGTGACGCTGTGGTGGTCGCGGGGGCGGTCCCGGTCAGGCGCCGACGGGGTCGGTGCTGCGCTTGGCCGGGTGGTCGGTCCTGGGTGCCTGGTCGAGCAGGTCGAGCGGGTGGTCGAACAGGCGGTTGAGCAGGCCGGTGCACGCGGCGGTGGCCTGCAGGGTGGGGCCGAACCGGGTGACCGAGACGATGTCGGTCCCCGGCAGGGTCGTGGTGGTGGCGAAGGCGCGCAGCAGGTCGGGCAGCCGCTCCGCCGGGTCGGTGATGGCCTGGCCGCCGAGCACCACCCGGTCGGGGTTGAGCGCGTCGCGCAGCAGGCCGACGGCCCGGCCGAGGGCGGTGGCGCGGTCGGCGAGCAGGGCGTTGGCGGTGGCGTCACCGGCGGTCGCGGCGGCCCGCACCAGCCGGATGTCGGGTTCGGCGGCGATCCCGGCGGCGACCGCGCGGTCGGCCACGGTGCGGTCGGCCACGGTGGCCTCCAGGCAGCCGGTGGCGCCGCACGGACATCGGGTGTCGCCGCCGATGGGCAGGTGCGCGATGCTGCCGCCACCACCGGGGCCGCGGTGCAGCACGCCGTCCACCGACAGCGCGATGCCGACGACCTCGCGGGCGTAGAAGTACAGCAGGCTCGACACCCGCGGTCCCCAGCCGAAGAGCAGTTCGGCGTTGGCCATCGCGGCGACGTGGCCGTCGAGGTGCACGGGGTAGCCGGTGGCGCGGCGCAGCAGGTCGGCGGCGGGCACCCGGTGCCAGCCGAGGCGGTCGTGGTCGAGGTGACCGCGTTCGACGTCGACCAGGCCGCCGCTGGCGAGGCCGATGCCGACCACGCGGCGGCGCGGCCAACGGCGCAGGAACGCGCGGACCTTGCCCGCGATGTGCGCGAGCGCGTCCTCGGCGCTGCCCTGCGGGGTGGGGATCTCCTCGGAGTCGAGCAGGGTGCCGCGCAGGTCGGCCAGGCCGTAAGTGGTGGTGCTCACCCCGATGTGCACCCCGCAGGCGGCGAAGGTGGTGTCGTCGAGGTGGATCGGCACCCGGGGGCGGCCGATCGCACCGACCGGGACCAGTTCGGGGAACTCGCGCAGCAGACCGAGTTCGATGAGCACCCGACCTGCCTGCTGACCGTGGGCATGCTCAACCCGGTGTGCTCGCCGATGGCGGCGCGGGAGAGCGGGCCCTCGCGGCGGATCACGGCCAGCACCGCGGCGGCGTTGGTCGCGCGCACGCTCGGTCGGCGCGGGATGTCGGGCACGGGCGGGTTCCTCCGGACGGGGATCGTGAACGGGAGCGCACGGTGGGTGACCCGCTTTTGTTCGAGCGGGTAAAGAACTCACGTGGAGACGAACAGCCCGGTCGGCGGTGCCGGGCGATCGGCGGGCGGGGTCAACGACAACAGCGGCGCACAGGGGAAGAATCCGTTCGTCCACAGGGGATGTCAACGGCGTCCGGGATATGGAACCGGGGGCGCCACTTAATTTCAGTGCTTCGCGGAAGCTTGTTGGCCCGCCGGTCGCGTTCGTAGGTTCGAGTCGCGGGCCCACCCCGCCTCTCGCCGCGGTCGCGGCACCCGCCAGCGAAAGGAACCCCACCGTGAGCCAGTCCGTGGAGACCGAGGTGTCGGTCGTCAAGCTCGGTTCGAACATCGGCGCGCGCATCGACGGCGTGCGGTTGGGCGGTGACCTGTCCGAGGCCTCGGTCGCCGCCATCCGCGCCGCGCTGCTGGCCAACAAGGTCATCTTCTTCCGCGGCCAGGACCACCTCGACGACGACGGGCAGCTGGCGTTCGGCTCGCTGCTCGGCGAGGTGACGCTGGCGCACCCCACCGTGCGCGGAGTGGTGAACCCGAACGTGCTGCCGATCGACTCGGAGTACGGCAAGGCCAACAGCTGGCACACCGACGTGACGTTCGTCGACCGGATCCCGTCGGTGAGCATCCTGCGCGCGGTGCACCTGCCGCCGTACGGCGGGAACACGGTGTGGGCCAACACGGTCGCGGCGTACGAGTCGCTCCCGCTCTCGCTCAAGGCACTCGTCGACGGCCTGTGGGCGGTGCACACCAACGCCTACGACTACGCGGCCAACATCGACGAGCTGCGCATCGGCGGCGTGGACGTCAAGACCGAGCAGTACCGCTCGGAGTTCCAGTCGGACCTGTACGAGACCGAGCACCCGGTTGTCCGCCTACACCCGGAGACGGGTGAGCGCTCGCTGCTGCTCGGCCACTTCGTCAAGCGCCTCATCGGGGTCACCTCGGTCGAGTCGCAGGCGCTGTTGCAGCTGCTGCAGGCCCGCGTCACCCGCCTGGAGAACACCGTCCGCTGGCACTGGCAGGACGGCGACGTCGCCATCTGGGACAACCGCGCCACCCAGCACTACGCCATCGCCGACTACGACGACGCCCCCCGCCGCCTGCACCGCATCACCCTCGCGGGCGACGTCCCGGTGAGCATCGACGGCACCTCGAGCGTCGTCCGCACGGGTGACGCCTCCCACTTCTCGGCCGTGTGATCGGGAACCACTGCCCTTGAGTCCGTTGTGGACTCAAGGGCAGTGGCTACTCCTCGCGGCACGGGCTAGGGTTTCGGCGTGATCGAACCAGTCGGGGCCGCCTACGACGCCGTCGCGCCGCTCTACGCCGAACTCTTCAGCGACGCGCTCAAGACAAGGCCGCTGGAGCGCGCGCTGCTGGCCGCGTTCGCCGAGCTGGTGCAGGACGGGCCGGTCGCCGATCTCGGGTGCGGTCCCGGCCACGTCACGGCACACCTGCACGCGCTCGGCCCGACCACCTTCGGCGTCGACCTGTCCCCCGCGATGATCGCCCTGGCTCGACAGGCCCACCCGGATCTGCGGTTCGACGAAGGCTCCATGACCGCGCTGGATCTCGCCGACGGATCACTCGGCGGCATTCTCGCGCTCTACTCGGTCATCCATGTCCCGCCTGCTCGGTTGCCCGCTGTTCTCAGCGAGTTCGAGCGGGTCTTGACGCCAGGCGGGCACCTGCTGCTCGGTTTCTTCGCCGGGGACGACCCGGCGCCGCAGGTGTTCGACCACAAGGTGACGCCCGCGTACCGCTGGTCACCCGACGGGCTCGCGAACCTGTTGCGGCAGGCGGGTTTCACTGAGGTAGCCCGGTTGGTGCGCGAGCCGTACGCCGACGAGCGTTTCCAGCAGGCGCACCTGCTGGTCCGGAAACCGTTCGCCCCCTAGGGTTCCGCGGCCCGGCTCCACTGGCGGAGCCGGGCATCGGCCCCTTGATCAGTTCTGGAAGGGCGGGAACTGCCAGCGCTCGCCCTCGACCGTGCCCGCGCAGGGCTGCAGGCCGACGTACTGGCTGTCGTCGGCGTGCCAGAGGCACCAGTCGAGCCCCGCGTCGTCCTTGGTGGCCTGGATGTGGAACGAGCCGTCCTGCTCGATCAGCCGCCACACCTGGAGCTCGGCGAGGTCGTCGCACGGCGTGGAGATGACGTCCAGGTCGACGTGCGCCAGGCACAGGTCGGTCCCCGCCGCGGTGATCGCCACACTCGAGTCGTCGTGCACCGTCAACTGCCACGCCTGCCGGTCCAGCGGCGCACACGCGTCCCCGTACACCACCCCCTCCTCCAGCGGCCGGGTCAGGCACTGCCCGGTCGACACCGACCGCACCGCCACCTCCCCCTCGACGACATCAGCCGCGGCCACCACGGGGGTCAGCACCAGCATCCCGACAGCCAGCAACAACGCACGCATCTCTACCTCCTGAGCGAACGACCAGTGGTCCACTCAGGACACTGCCGCCCCCGGCCGCACCCACCCGCTACCGCTTGACATGCCACCCGATCGAGTAGCGGTTCAGCGCGAGTCGGCTTTGACGGCCACATGGTGCCTCTCTCGGCCAAAGACATCACAGCGTGTAGTCATCCTCGCTGAACAAGTCACCGGCGCTAGGCGGGGCAGCGGGTGTCACCGCCGCCGACTCGGGGTATGTCTTCAGGGCGTGTGACGGCGCCTCCCTCGGATACATGATCACGTAGCCGGGGAGCGCGATGATCCGCCACCGCGCGTCCGCCTCGGCGACACAGGCCCCCATGATGGCGAGGAGGTCGTCCGCCTTCGGCGCGTCGTTCGGAACCGCCACGATCACGTCGTCGTGAAAAGGCGCCTTCTGGTACCTGAAGAGGAACGGAAGCGCTGCCTTGACCGTGACCAGCAGATCACTGAGCAGGTATGAACGCGCTCGAATCCCCGCGCAGACGAAATCGAGATTGATCGGGTGGGTCGCGTCGAAGTGGCCGTCATCGATCTTCGTGGTGTCGCGTTCCTTGCCGGGATCCTTGCTGCCGAAGCCCGCGTAGTTCCACGAGGCGAACCCGGCGGCCCCGTACTTCTTGATCAGAAGGCGCTCGGGCGAGACAGCGTGCATGTCCTCGTGGACGTACAGGCAGGTGAACGTCATTGATCCGACGTTGCGCCTGCCCGAAAGCTTGTCGTGGTGTTGTCGGAGCCGCTTGGGCAGCGACTCGGCGGCCTCGGCCTTACCCACGTAGACGAGGACGTCGTTCTCGTAGAGCTGGTAGACGCCTGGTTTCGCGGCGACATTGGCGATGTGCGTGGGATCCAACGGGTCCGGGCTCAAGTCCGCCAGCCCCGACGCGAGCTGGTCGGCGAGAGCCTGGGTGATGCTGAGGCGGAACTCGCCACTCGCTGACATCTCCGTAGACCTCCGTCTCCCCGGTGGAGATCACAGTCTATCGACACGCCAAGAGCAGCTGGGCGAACGGACGTTCGAGAACCGCCGCGGTACTGTCCACGCGTGGCGAAGCGAACGGCGACCGGTCGACGGAAGACCCAGGTCGAGGTGGGAACGAGCATCGAGTTGTTCACTGGTGGAGGCGGCCTCGCCTGTGCCATGCACGACGCGGGCTTCCGGCACCTCCTGGCCGTCGAACTGGACCGCAGGGCCTGCGAGACGCTACGCGCCAACCACGCGGTCGACTACGTGGAGGGCGCGCCAGACCCGAAGGACGTTCGCTCAAGGTGGCCCCTGGTCCAGGGCGATGTCCGAAACGTCGACTTCACCCGGTGGGAAGGCGCGGTCGACGTCATCGCGGGCGGGGTCCCCTGCCAGCCGTGGAGCCTCGGGGGCGCTCACAAGGGCTACGACGACCACCGCAATCTGTGGCCTGAGTTGTTCCGGGTCGTGCGCGAGACGCGACCGAGAGCGATCATCGCCGAGAACGTCAAAGGCCTGCTCCGCCCGTCCTTCCGGCCTTATTACGACTACATCCTGCGAGAACTCGAGACGCCGTTCGAGCGCCGCGTCGAGGGCGAGGAGTGGTCCGACCACGACCGGCGCTTGATCAAGGCACTGGGTTCTGAGGGCTCGGATCCGACTGAGCGGTACGACGTGCGAATGGCGCTGCTGAACGCGGCGGACTACGGCGTCCCGCAGACGAGATGGCGAGTGGTCGTCGTCGCCTTCCGCAAGGACCTCGGCTTGGCCGATTGGACTTTCCCGGACCCGACCCATTCCGAGGTCGCGCTCTGGCACTCGCAAGCGGACGGGAGCTATTGGGATCGGGCGGGACGGTCACCGCGAGCGGATCTCGTTCCGGCCACGATGCCGATGTCGGACGGTCGGAAGCCTTGGCGAACGCTGCGTGACGCCCTCTTGGGCGACGCGGAATCCGGCGTCCCCGCTCTCCCCGCCCCCTTGGGCGACAAGATCGAACACCCCGAGTGGTTGCACCACTTCGGATGGCCGGGCGCGCGCGAGTACCCGGGGCACACCCCCAACGACCTCGACCGCCCCGCGAAGACAGTCAAGGCGGGTGTCCACGGTGTTCCTGGCGGCGAGACCGTGCTGCGCCGGGACGACGGCTCGATCCGGTACATGACGGTGCGCGAGGTGGCCCGGGTGATGACCTTCCCCGACCAGTGGACGCTGGCGGGCCCCCGAGGTGAGCAAATGCGTCAGCTGGGCAACGCCGTACCGGTTCGGTTGGGCCGGGCGATCGCCGACTCGGTCGGCGGAGCGCTCAACGCCGCGCGGGTACCTGGACTGCGGACCGCCTGACCTGCCGAGCGGATCTCTTCTCTTACCCTGAGAAGTCCAAGTTCAGCGACGTAGACGCGTCGGACGATGGGTCGAGCGCGGACGGTCTGGCTTCACCGTGGCGAGTGCTCACAGAACGGGGCGGCGTGGATCCAGAGCGGCACGAAGGCGACGGCTCGGAGTTACCCGAGGGATCGTGGGCGAGCTCGGAGGCTGTGCGGAAAGTCATGCGCGCGAATCGAGGTCGGGACACAGGTCCGGAACTGGCGTTGAGGTCCGCGATCCACGCCCGCGGCTTGCGCTACCGCGTCAACTTCCGCCCGCTGCCCGAGGTTCGGCGAACCGCGGACATCGTGTTCACAGCGCAGCGCATCGCGGTCTTTCTCGATGGCTGCTATTGGCACGGGTGCCCTGATCACCACCGTCCCGCGTCGAAGAACAGCGAGTTCTGGTCGACCAAGATCGCGGGCAACAGAGCCAGGGACGCTGACACCGACGAGCGGCTGACCAGTCAGGGTTGGACCGTCATCCGGGTGTGGGAGCACGAGGACTCGGCTTTGGCCGCGGATCGGGTGGAGGCGGCGGTGCGCGACCGCCGCGCCAACGGCACGTGATCGGCACCGCACCGGAGCCCGCACGCCTGCAGCCGACACCCTTCCGGTGTTAGCAGGTCAGGGTGGACCAGGCGGCGATGGTGGGGGTTTCGGCCAAGTCGGCGAAGGTGAGGTCGGTGCCGGTGGCGCGCCAGGTCTCGATGAGGGACATGACGCGGATGGAGTCGAGGCCGTGGTCGAGGAGGTTGTCGTGGTCGGCGAGGGTGGTGGGGGGGACTTCCAGGAGGGCGGCCACCTGGGTGCGGATGTCGTCGGGGGTCATGGCCTGTCCTGGGTGAGGTGGGTGATCAGCCGGGCGGTGGTGAGGGTGGTGGCGCAGCGGGTGGCGGCGTAGCGCAGGGCCATCGCGTGGTCCTCGGCGGAGAAGTCGGCGACGGCGTCGGCGACCAGGAAGGGCTGGATGTCGCGCATGAAGGCGTCGGTCGCGGTCATCAGGCAGCCGATGTGGGCGTAGACGCCGGTGATGATGAGCTGGTCGCGGTCGCCCATGAGGGTTTCCAGCTCGGTGCGGTGGAAGGCGTTGTAGCGCCACTTGGTCATCAGCCGGTCGCTGCCGCCGGGGCGCAGGTCGGTGACGATCTGGGCGTCGGCGGGGTCCTGGCCGATGCCGCGGCCCCACATGTCGAGCTGCAGGCCGCGCTGCTCGGCGGTCTGGCCGCCCGGCTGCGCGGAGAACACGACCGGCACCCCCAGCCGCCTGCACACCTCGCGCAGCTCGCGCAGGTTCGCCACCAGGTCGAGCATCGGCTGCGACCCGCTGGGGAACGCGCGCAGGAAGTGGTTCTGCATGTCGTGCACGAGCAGCACGGCGCGGTCGGGGTCCGGGGTCCACTCGACCCGGTTCTTCGGCAGCTCCGGCTCGGTCGGCATCGGGTACGGCGCGATGGCGGGCAGTCCCACGGCTCACACCCCCCGCGCGGCGAGCAGGGCCCGCAGGTCGCGGCGGCTGGTCTTGCCGACGCCGGTGTGCGGGAACTCCGCGACGAACTCGACCCGGTCGGGGATCTTGTACCCGGCCAGGCCGCGCTCGCGCAGGAACGCGCGCAGCTGCGGGCCGGTCACCTCGGCGGTGGTCACCACGAACGCGCAGGTCCGCTCACCGAGGAACGAGTCGGGCACGGCGACGACGGCCGCGTCGTGCACGGCGGGGTGCGCGATCAAGTGGTTCTCCACCTCCTCCGCGGCGACCTTCTCGCCACCGCGGTTGATCTGGTCCTTCGCCCGGCCCTCGACGACCACGTGCCCGGAGGGCAGCACGCGCACCAGGTCGCCGGTGCGGTAGTAGCCGTCGGTGAACGCGACCCGGTTGTGCGCCTCGGCCCGGTAGTAGCCGCGGATCGTGTACGGCCCGCGGGTGAGCAGCTGGCCCACCTGGCCCGGCTCGACCGGCACGTCGTCCTCGTCGACCACGAGCAGCTCGTCGTCCGGGGAGATCGGCCGCCCCTGGGAGATCGCCACCAGGTCGGCCGGGTCGTCGAAGCGGGTGTAGTTGACCAGGCCCTCGGCCATGCCGAACACCTGCTGCAGGCCGCAACCCAGCTCCGGGCGGACCCGGCGCGCGGCCTCCTCGGCGAACTTCGCGCCGCCGACCTGCAGGACCTGCAGGCTGGACAGGTCCTCGGGCCGGGTCGCGGCGGCGGTCAGCCACAGCAGCGCGACCGGCGGCACCACCCCGGTGATCGTCACCCGTTCCCGCTCGATCAGGCCGAACGCCACGTCCGGGCTCGGCGCCGACGCCAGCACGATCCGCGATCCGGCGTGCAGCGCCCCGAGCACGCCCGGCGAGCTCATCGGGAAGTTGTGCGCGACCGGCAGCGCGACCAGGTAGACCGACGACGGTCCGAGGCCGCAGATGTCGGCGCTTTCCCTGACGCTGTAGAGGTAGTCGTCGTGCGTGCGCGGGATCAGCTTCGGGACTCCGGTGCTGCCGCCGGACAGCTGCAGGAAAGCCAGTTCCCCAGCGTCCACAATGGGCAGTTCGCCCGCCGGGTCGACTGGGACGTCGGCGAGTGCGGTGTGCTGTCCCGGGTCGCCGAGCACGAACACCTGGCGCACACCGACCTGGTCGGCCAACGTCCGGTAGTCGAACCCGCCGAACCGGTCGGCGATGACGTAGGCCACAGCGTCGGTGTGCGAGCAGAAGTACGAGACCTCGGCGAACCGGTGCGGTGGCAACGCGAACACCGGCACGGCACCCGCTCGGAACAGTCCGAACACGACGGAGAAGAACTCGACCACGTTCGGCAGCTGCACCACGACCCGGTCACCCGGCTCGATCCCGCGCGCCACGAACCCGTGCGCCATGCGGGTCGCGCGCTCGTCGAGTTCCCGATACGTCCAGCGCTGCCGGTCGTCGATGACCGCGACCTGGTCGGCGAACCTCTCGGCGCGGTCGGCCAGGAATGCGCCGAAGGTCTCCCCCGTCCAGTACCCGCGTTCGCGGTACCTCGCGGCCAGTTCCTCCGGGTAGCGGACCCAGTCGCTCACGCCGACTCCTCCACGCCGAGCGCGCCGAGCAGGGTGCGCAGCTTCGCGCCGGTCTCGGCCAGCTCGGCCTCCGGGTCGGACCCGGGCACCAGGCCCGCGCCCGCGAACAGCCGCAGGGTCGCGCCGCGCACCTCGCCGCAGCGGATGGTGACGATCCACTCGCCGTCGCCGCGCGCGTCCGACCAGCCGACGACGCCGGTGTAGAAGCCCCGGTCGAACGGTTCGAGCTCGCCGATCACCCGGCGGGCGGCCGCGGTGGGGGTGCCGCAGACGGCGGGCGTCGGGTGCAGCGCGGTCGCCAGCTCGAGCACGGGGGTGTCCGGGTCGGCCAGCACGCCCGCGACCTGGGTGGACAGGTGCCACATGGACCGGGTGGGCAGCAGTTCCGGCTCGCTGGGGACGGTCAGCTGCTTGCAGTACGGGGCGAGGGCGTCGGCGACGGCGGTGACGACGACCGCGTGCTCGCGGCGGTCCTTGGCCGAGGCGAGCAGCTCGGTGGCGTTGCGGCCGTCGAGCACCGGGTCCTCCGAGCGCGGCCGCGACCCGGCGAGCGGGTTGGACGCGACGAGCCTGCCCTTGCGGCGCACCAGCAGTTCCGGGCTGGTGCCCAGCAGCGTGCGGTCGCCGAGGTCGGCGGCGAAGGTGTGCCCGCGCGGGTCGCGGGCGGCCAGCGCGCGGACCAGGTCGAGCACGTCGACCGGTTCGGCGGCCACCAGGTCGAGCCTGCGGGCGAGCACCACCTTGCTCAGCGCGCCGGACGCCATCAGCTCGAGGGCGCGCCGCACGCCGGTGCGGTAGGCGTCGGCGTCGGTGTGCTGGGCCAGCCAGCGCGCGGCGACCCGGGGCGCGGGGCGCGGGGTCGCGGGCAGCGGGCCGGACCGGCGCACCACCTCGGGGATCACCAGCCTGCTCGGTGTGGCCGGGTCGAACGGGATCGCGCCGACGACGGTCTCGTCGGCGCCGAGCGCGCCGAGCGCCTCGACCGGGGAGCCCAGCACGGCGCGCTCGCCCTCGGCGAGCAGGACGCCCGCCGGTGAGGTGAACAGGAACGCGCCCGGCCGGTAGGCGGCGGGCAGGTCCTCGGGTCGGGCCTCGACGGGGAGGGTTCCCAGGACAGGCACAGACTGCTCCGTTCTGATCGGTGTCCACTCGTTCATCGCCAGCTCCGGTGTCCGGAGTGGACTTGTCAGCCGACCAGGGTCGCGCCGCCATCGACGTAGAGGTTCTGCATGGTGATGTGCCTGGCCTGGTCCGAGGCGAGGAAGAGCACCGCGTCGGCGACGTCGGCCGACTCGGCTATCCGGCCGAGCGGGATGCCGACCCGGAAGCTCTCCGGGGAACCCTCGATCACCCGGCGGGCGCCGTCGCCGGTCCACAGCGCGCGCTGCATGGCGGTGTCGGTGGAGCCGGGCGAGACCACGTTGCAGCGGATGCCGTGCGCGGCCAGTTCCAGGCCGAGGCAGCGGGTGAACATGGTGGCGGCGGCCTTGGAGGCGGCGTAGGCGGCCATCTCCATCCTGGGCACGCCCGCGGCGTTGGAGCCGACGGTGACGATCACGCCCGCGGCGCGGGGGACCATCCGGCGGGCGACCGCGCGGGAGACGAAGAACACCCCGTCGGAGTTGACCGCGAAGGTGCTGAGCCAGTCGTCGTCGGTGGACTTGAGGACGGTGCCCGCCCGCAGCACGCCCGCCACGTTGACCAGGACGTCGATCGGTCCGAGGTCGTTCTCGACCCGCTCGACCACCCGGTCGACGGCGTCGCCGTGGGAGACGTCGGCGGGGTAGGCCCGGACCTCGGCGCCCCGCGTGCGGTGTTCGGCGGCCACGGCCTCGACGCGGACCCGGTCCAGGTCGACGGCGGCGACGGCGGCGCCCTCGGCGGCCAGCGCGGCGGCCACGGCGGCCCCGATGCCCTGGCCCGCGCCGGTGACCAGGGCGATCTTGCCCGCGAACCGTGCCGGGGTCTTCCCGTCACCCGCCACCGCGTCGCGCCGCGCTGCGTTGTCGGACATCAGGAAGCCCCCCGGGGTAACGGTGCCGGGACGGCGGAGGCGCGGTGTGCCATGGCGGACCCCTTGCGGCGGCGATGACGCGGACCACGCGGACGATCATCAGGTGATGTGATCACCCGCGTCATTTAGGTTAGCCTAACTTACCTTTTTCCGGCAGTGGTCGGTCAAGCCGGTGTGGCCACCGTCGCGCGCCGAACCGCGCCACCCGGTCCTAGGTGGACACCCGCTGCCTGGCCCTGGCCAGCGGGACGACCATGGGGGTGCCGGTCTCCGGGTCGTCGACCACGCGGCAGCGCAGCCCGAACACCTCGCCGACCAACTCGGCGGTGACGATCTCGGTGGGGTGGCCCTGCGCGGCGACGACGCCACCGGGGCTCAGCGCGATCATGTGGGTGGCGTAGCGGCAGGCCTGGTTCAGGTCGTGCAGCACCGCGACCAGGGTGTAGCCGTCGCGCTCGTGCAGCTCAGCGCACAGGTCGAGCACCTCGACCTGGTGGGCGATGTCCAGGAACGTGGTCGGCTCGTCGAGCAGCAGCAGCGACGTGCGCTGCGCGAGCACCATGGCGAGCCAGACGCGTTGGCGCTGCCCACCGGAGAGCTCGTCGACCATGCGGCCGGAGAGGTCGGCGACGCCCGTGCGCTCCATGACCTCGGTGACCACCGCCTCGTCGTCGACCGACCACTGGCGCAAGAGGCCTTGGTGGGGGTACCGGCCGCGGGCGACCAAGTCCCCCACGGTGATCCCGCTTGGCGCTATGGAGGTCTGGGGCAAGAGTCCCAGCCTGCGGGCTACCTCCTTGGACCGGTAGGAGGCGATGACCTCACCGTCGAGATAGACCGCGCCTTTGCTCGGCTTCAGAACGCGCGCGAACGCTTTCAGGAGGGTCGACTTACCGCACGCGTTAGGGCCAACGATGACGGTGAAGGAATCATCCGGAATGGAGACGCCCAACTCGCTCGCGACCACCCGGTTGTCGTAGGCGAGGGTCAACTCCTCGGCGTGCAAGCGGCTCAAAGTCCCACCTCGATGTAGATTTCATCCACGGCGTCGAAATACTGCTCGTCGTCGGCGATCTCGTCGGCGGCGGCCAATCTCGGGTCGATGACGGCGGAGACCTGGCGGTAGCGCTGTTCCCACGCCTCGGCGTCGAAGCGCCAGTAGCCGATGGTGTCGTAGCGGGACGCGGGCAAGCCGAGGGTGTGGCGCAGGTGGCGGCGGACGTCGCGGGTGGCAGCGGCCTCGCCCGCGACCCAGGTGTAGCCCGGTCCGTCGGGCAGGTCGCGGTCGCGGACGGCGGAGCGCAGCGCGTCGCCAGCCTCATCCGAATGGGCGTACACCCATTCGATAGTCACGTCACCGCTGGTGTCGAAGGTCTGCCGCTCGTCCGGGTTGTCGACGATGGCGATCACGCGGGCGACGGCGCCTGCCGGTAGCTCCTCGACCGCTCGGCCGATGGCGGGCAGCGCGGTGGCGTCACCGACGAGCAGCCGCCACGGGACGTCGTCGGCCGGGGCGTACTTGCCCGCGGGCGCGCCGCTGATGGTGATCTCGGCGCCCGGCTCGACAGTGGCCGCCCAGGTCGCCGCGACGCCGCCTTCGTGCAGGACGAAGTCGATGTCGATCTCACAACGGAGCGGATCTCGCCGTCGAATCGTGTAATTTCGGGTGAGGTCGGCACCGAAGGCGATCCGGCACGACTCGTCGGGCAGGCCACTGCCCTCGTAGTCGCGCAGCGCCTCGCCGCCGAGGGTCACCCGGCGCATGAGCGGGGTGATCGCCGCGGTGTTCCGCACCGTCGCGCGGTAAGCGGTCATCTGGCCGAACTCCCTCTTGTGACAGCAGACGCGTTGTCAACATAGGATAGCCTCACCTAATCTCCGCGTCATGGCCGCCCGTTCGGGCGAGGAAACAGTTCACTTGGAGTAGTCACATGAGAGCGAAAGCCCATTCGCGCCTGATCGCCCTGGGTGCGGCGGTCCTGCTCGCACTGTCCGCGTGCGGCGGGACCACCGAGCAGACGACAGGTTCGGGGGGGCAGTCCAGCTCCGCCGCCGCGGCGCCCGCCAAGCGCACCGTGCAGACCCCCAAGGGCCCGGTCGAGGTGCCCGGCGACCCGAAGAAGATCGTCGCGATCGACTTCCAGATCCCGTACATCCTGCTCGACCTCAAGGCGAACCTGGCTGGCGCGATCGACCTGACCGCGGCCAAGGACGGCGAGCCGTTCAAGCAGCTGACCATCATCGGCACCGACACCGGCGAGCTGAACTTCGACAAGATCGCCGAGCTCGACCCGGACCTGATCCTGGCCGCGGACTACCAGGAGCCCGAGTACGAGAAGCTCAAGGACCGCTACCCGACCGTGCTGATCCCGGCCGCCGGTGACACCCCGGGCTGGAAGCCGCAGGTCAAGGCGGTCGCCGAGGCCGTGGGCAAGTCCGGCGCGGTGGACGAGCTGGAGAAGAAGTACCAGGCGCGGGTCACCGAGATCAAGGACAAGCACAAGGACAAGATCGCCGCGGGCAAGTGGGCCACGCTGGGCACCTACGACGGCTCCGGCTGGTACCTCTACGACAAGGTCGGCGGCCCGTCCACCGCGCTGGCCGACCTGGGCATCGCCTTCGACGAGGCCACCACCAAGGTCGCCGACGGCAACGTGGCGCAGTACTCCATCGAGCAGCTCAACCAGCTCAACGGCGCCACCGTGCTGCTCTTCGACGACCTCGGTCCGCCGGTCACCGCGCCGGGCGCGGGCGCCAAGCTCAAGGCCGACCCGCTGTTCACCTCCATCACCGCGGTCAAGGCGGGCAAGGTGTTCGACGGCGAGTACAACATCCTCGACTACGGCGACGCGCTGCGCGTGCTCGACCAGGTCGACGCCGTGCTCGGCAAGCTCTGACCCAGTAGCTCCACCGAACGGGGCGGTCCACTGTGGACCGCCCCGTTCGTCGTGTGCGCGGCCTCTCAGTAGCCAGGGGTGGGGCCGGTCGGTTAACATGGTGCCCTAATGATTAGTACACCAAGCAACGACGACGCGGACCCGCTGGCCCTGGAGCGGCAGGTCTGCTTCGCGCTGGCCATCGCCTCGCGCAGCGTCATCGGCCTGTACCGGCCGCTGCTCGAGCCGATGGGCCTGACGCACCCGCAGTACCTGGTGATGCTGGCGCTGTGGGGCCGCACCCCGTTGTCGGTCAAGGAGCTCAGCGGGATGCTCGCGCTGGACCCGGGCACCCTGTCGCCGCTGCTCAAGCGGCTGGAGGCGATCGGCTACCTGCGCCGCGACCGGGCGGTGACCGACGAGCGCCAACTGGCGGTCCGGCTCACCCCGACCGGTCAGGCGCTGCGCGAGCAGGCGCTGGCGATCCCGGCCGCGGTCGTGGCCCGGCTCGGCATCGAGGTCGACGCCCTGGTCCAGCTGCACAGTTCGCTGACACGCGTGATCGAGGCGGCGGGAGAGCAACCGTGACCACACCGAACCTGGCCAGACGAGCCTGGTACCTGCTGGGCGGGCGACTGCCGGCGCGCTACCGCGACTGGGTGCTCGTCGACGCGGCGCGCCCGTCGTGGCTGGCGTGGTTCGGCGTGCGCACCCTGCTGCGGATGGTGCCGCTGACGACGCTGATCACCCTGGGGCTGCTGCTCGGCATGGACGCGCCGGTCGGGCTGGCGCTGGCGTGCGGCGGGCTCGGCCTGGTGGTGGGCGTGTACTTCATGCTGTCGTACGCCATCGAGAGCACCGAGTACCGGATGACCCGCTACGGGCACCCGCACGGATCCGCCGCCCAGGCCCGGCGCGCGCGGACGGCGGACCGGGACCGGCTGCGCGAGGAGCGGTACTCGGCGGCCTGGCGGCGGTAACCGGGTTGCCCGGCCGGCCGGGCGGGCGCAGCATGCCGGGATGCGCTTCTCGATCAACATCCCCAACTTCGGCGATTTCGCGGATGCCAGGGCGGTGGCGCGGGTAGCGAGCGCCGCCGAGGAAGCGGGCTGGGACGGCCTGTTCATCTGGGACCACGTCGTGCACTACAAGGCGGAACGCCGCGGCACCCCGTTCGGCGACCCGTGGATGCTGCTGACCGCGGCGGCACTGGCGACCTCGCGGATCCGACTCGGCCCCCTGGTCACCCCGGTGGCGCGGCGGCGACCGGAACAGTTGGCCCGGCAGGTCGCGACGCTGGACGCGGTGAGCGGTGGTCGCGTCGTCTTCGGCACTGGTCTTGGGGGGCCGGTGGACGACGAGTACGGCAGCTTCGGGGAACCGACTGATGCGCGGGTGCTGGCGTCGCGGCTAGACGAGGGTTTGGGTTTGTTGACCCGGTACTGGTCAGGACAACCTGTCGACCACGACGGGCAGCACTACCGGGTCCGTGACGTCACTCTGCTTCCCGCGACTGTGCAGCGCCCCCGTCCGCCGGTGTGGGTCGGCGGGTTCTGGCCCCACCGCCGCCCCATCCGCCGTGCAGTGCAGTGGGACGGGGTGGTGCCGCTGTTTACCGAGGCACGCCACGGGGTTGTGCCGCCGCTCGCGTTGGCGCAAGAGGTGATCTCTTACGTCCGCTCGCTGCGCGCGACGCCGATCGAGATCGTCCTCGGCGGCGCTACCGACCCGGCTACCGCAGCGGACACCATTGGTCCCTTGGCATCCGCGGGCGCGACGTGGTGGGACGAACGACAGCTCCAGGACAGCGCGGACCTCGACCGCCTCGCTCCGGTGTTGCGGCGCATAGAAAGCGGTCCACCGGCGCTCTGACCCACGAGGGACAAGCGGCCCGCCTGGGGGTGGCGGGCCGCTTGTGGTCACTCCTCGCCCGCGAAGTCCTCGCCGCCGGAGTCGTCGCCGTCGATGAGGCCGCCGTCGAGCATGTCGCCGAGGATCATGCCGCCGACGATGCCCGCGGCGGCACCGCCGACCACGGCGCCCATGCCGGGGCCGCGGCGGTGCTGGTCGTGGTGACCGTGATGGCCATAGGCGGGCTGGCCGTAACCGGGCTGGCCGTACGCGGGCTGGCCGTAGCCGGGCTGGTGGCCGCCGCCGAAGGCCGCGTTGCCGTGGGAGCGCTGGGAGACCTGCTCCAGCCACTGGCCGATCAGCGGCGCCCAGTCGGTGCTTTCGGCTTCCTGGTGCGACACCGAGAAGCGGCCGAACGCGTCACCGCCGCCGCCGAAGACCCCGCCGCGGCGGTCGGCCTCCAGGACGATGTGCAGCTCGTTCGGGGTGGCCACGAAGGTCAGCTCGACCTGGCTGATCCGCCCGGAGAACTGCGGCGGCGCGTAGAACTCGACCTCCTGGTACACCGGAAGCTGCTGCGGCACCCCGTGCAGCCGCCCGACCTCGAGGTCGGCCTTGGCGAAGCGGAAGCCCAGCGCGCCGAACGCGTCGAGCACCCGGTCCTGCGAGGGCAGCGGGTGCACCACGACCGGGTCCAGATCGCCCTTGTCCGGGGCGCCCGCGATGACCAGGTCGGTGCGCAGGCCCAGGTTCATCCCGGGCAGCGGGCTGCCGCCGACGGCGGTGATCGGCGCCTCCCACGGCACCGGCAGCTGGAACGGCACGTCCAGGTCCTGGTTCGCGGAGATCCGCAGCCGCTCGGCCACGACCGCGCGCAGCAGCTCGCCGGTGCCGTGCGCCTCGCCGCCGTGGTGCTCGACCTCGACCCGCGCTTGGAGCGCGAGGACGACCTGCCCGATCTCCACGTCCGCGCTGCCGCCCTTGATGCGGACCCGACCGGTGAGCGTGCCACCCGGTCCGACGTGCGGCGAGTCCAACACGGTGTCCACCGAGGGCCCCCCAACGCCGAAGGCCGAAAGCATCCGCTTGAACATCTGGCGACTCCTGGATCCAGGTCAGAGAAAGGGGCAAATCCGACACTAGCACAACGTGTCGGTCCGCCTCCGCCCCGTGGCCGGACCCTACCCCGATGGGCAACCTGTTGTACCCCAACGGTTTACAGCAGCCGGGAGAGCACCTCCCCCAGCGCGGGCAGCATCTTGGGCGAGACGACCTGCGCGTGCCTGCACGCGAACTCGACGACTTCGAGGGACGGCGCCAGGTCACGCCAATCGTCCGCGGCCGAGTAGTGCGCCTCTTCAAAGCCCGGCTCTGGGACGAGCGCGTCGACCAGCAGGAGAGGGCCGTCGTAGGGCGGGTACTCGGCGGTCGCGAGTAGGCGTTGGCTGGTCAGGTAGCTGGTGACGACGGCCTCGACAGCGGGGCGGTCGAACTCCGACATGACGTCGCCACGAGAGTGGATCGCGGCCACGGCGGAGTCCATGGTCACCACATCCGGCAGCGGGTAGTCCAAGTCGGACAGCAGGCCCTCCAGGGCTTCCCGCTGGTCAGCGGGGACAGTGTCGAGCACGGGGTCGAAGTGGCGGGAGTCGAGCAGCGCCAGCAGCGACACCTCGTGGCCCTGGTCGCGCAGGGCGGCGGCGATCAAGTAGGCCACGTTCCCGCCGAAGGACCAGCCGACGAGTCGGTACGGGCCTTCCGGTTGGCGCTGGGTCATCTCGGCGGCGTAGCGGCGTGCGACGTCGGCGAGGCTGTCGAATCTCGTCCCCGGTTCGGTGAGTAGCGGGGACTGCAAGCCGTAGAGGGGAACGTCGTCCGGTAGCCATGCCTTCAACGGGGCGAACTGCCACGCGAGTCCGCTGGCGGGGTGCACTACGAACACCGGGACGCCAGAGCCCGCGCGGAGTTCGACCACGGGTTCAAGCGCGTTGACCGTTGCGCCCCCGTCCAGGTGAGCCGCTAGAGCTGCCGGGGTGGGCGCGGTGAAGAGGGTGGTGATCGGTAGGCGCACGCCGGTGTGGGATTCGAGCGCGGCGCTGAGGCGGACAAGAAGCAGCGAGTGGCCGCCTAGGACGAAGAAGTCGTCGTCAGCACCAACGGTGTCCAACCCGAGCACCTCGGCGAACAGCCCACACAGCAACCGTTCGCGGTCGGTGGCCGGTTCGCGCCCGATAGAGAGTGCCCCGAAGTCCGGTGCGGGCAACGCGCGGCGGTTGACCTTGCCGTTCGCGGTCAGGGGGAATGCGTCCAGGATGACGTAAGCGGACGGCACCATGTACTCCGGCAGGCGTGCCGACGCGGTTACCTTCAAGAGGGCTGGGTCGACGGACGCGGGTGTCACGTAAGCGACCAAACGCGAGTCGCGGGCCACTACGACCGCGCGGGTGACGTCGTTCGCGGTAGCGAGAACGGACTCCACCTCGCCGAGTTCGATGCGGAAGCCGCGAACCTTGACCTGGTCGTCGACACGGCCCAGGTACTCGATCCCCGCAGCGGTACGACGAACGAGGTCGCCGGTGCGGTAGAGCCGCCCGGGGCCGTATGGGTTGGCGACGAACCTGGACGCGGTCAGGTCGGGGCGGCGGTGGTAGCCGCGCACCACACCATGTCCGGCCAGGTACAGCTCGCCCACCACACCGTCAGGAACCAGCCCCAGTGCGGAATCCAGGACGTAGGCCTGAGTGGCGCGGATGGGGTGCCCGATCACGACCCGGTCGTCGACGATCTCCACCGAGGTGGACCAGACGGTGGTCTCGGTCGGGCCGTAGAGGTTGACCACCCGCCGGGCTCGGGCGGCGAGCGCGCCTGCCAGCGATGACGGCAGTGCCTCACCGCCGACCAGGACCGTCGTGGCGCTGAGGTCGACGCCCGTGTCCAGGACCGCCTGCCACAGCGACGGGGTCGCCTGCATGAAGTCGGTGATCGCCCCGGACAGCAGCCTCGGGTCCAAGACCTCCTCGCGGGAGGCCACCCGCACGGTCACCCCGCGGGTCAACGGCACCAGCAGTTCCAGCACCGCGATGTCGAAGGACAGCGTGGTCACGGCCAACAACCGATCACCGGGTCCGATCCCGATGAGGCTCGCCATGGCCTCGGCGAAGTTCGCGACCGCGCCGTGCGGGACGACGACACCCTTGGGGCGCCCCGTTGAGCCGGAGGTGTGGATCACGTAGGCAGGGCTGTCGACGTCCGGCAGGTCAACCGAGGCGACGCCGCTCCACGTGTCGGCGAAGGTGACGGTCTCCGTGATGGGAGGCAGCACTGCCTTAAGAGCCTCGGTCGTCACCAAGAGCGCGGGGTCGGTGTCCGCGACCATGTACTCCAGCCGGTCGGCCGGGAACTCCGGGTCAAGTGGCAGGTAGGCCGCGCCGGAACGCAGCACCGCGAGCATCGCGACGACCATGTCCACCGAGCGCGGTAGGGCCAACGCGACGATTCGCTCGGGACCCGCACCGCGGCGGACAAGCTCACCGGCCAACGCTTCGACCCGGGTCAGCAGGTCGCCGTAGGTGATCGAACCGTCAGCTGCCTCTACGGCGATGGCGTCCGGTGCGGCGGTTGCCTGGGCCGCGAACCGGGCCGGGATCGTGTCGGTGACGGGTAGCTCTACCGGGAAGTCCAGTAGGGCGCGCCGTTCGTCGCCGGTGAGCAGGTCGACCGTGCCGATCGGGGCCGTCGGGGTGGCGGCGACCGCCTCCACGAACCGGACCAGCCGGTCGGCCAGCCGCGCGGCGGTGGCCCGGTCGAACAGGTCGTCGGCGTACTCGACGGTGCCGGTGATGCCGTCGGCCAGTTCGGTGAAGGTGAAGGTCAGGTCGAACCGGGCGGTGGTCACCTCGATCTCCTGGCCCGCACCGCCCGGCTCGGCGCCGTCCTGGCCCGCGGCGGCGACCCCGGGCAGGCCGAGGTCCCGGTCGTCGGCGTCGTGGAAGATGACCATGGTCTGGAACAGCGGGTGCCTGGCCATGGCCCGGGCCGGGTTGAGGATCTCGACCAGCCGCTCGAACGGCACGTCCTGGTGCGCGTACGCGGCGAGGTCGGTGGCGCGCACGCGGCTCAGCAGCTCGGCGAACGTCGGGTCGCCGGAGACGTCCGTGCGCAGCACCAGGGTGTTGAGGAAGAAGCCGACCAGGTCGTCGAGCGCCTCGTCCGTGCGGCCCGCGATGGGCGAGCCGAGCGGGATGTCGGTGCCCGCGCCGAGCCGCGACAGCAGCGCGGCGACGACCGCCTGGGTCGCCATGAACAGGGTCGCGCCGTTGGCTCGTGCGGCGGTGCGCAGGCCACGCAGGGCGTCACCGCTGAGGTTGAACGTGACCTCCCCGCCCCGGTAGGTCGCCACCACCGGTCGCGGTCGGTCGACCGGTAGCGCCAACTCTTCCGGCATGCCTTCGAGTGCCAATCGCCAGTACGCGACCTGGTTCGACACAACACTGTCGGGATCGTCTTCTGAACCGAGCAGTTCTCGCTGCCAGAGCGTGTAATCCGCGTACTGCACCGGTAGTGCTGTCCACTCCGGAGCGGCACCGACACGACGGGCAGCGTAGGCGGCACCTAGGTCGCCCAGCAGCGGCGCGGTCGACCACTCGTCAGCGGCGATGTGGTGCACCAGCAGCACGATCACCGACTGGCCCGTTGACTGACGGAACAGCCATGCCCTCACGGGGATCTCGTGCGACAGGTCGAAGTTGTATTCCGTGGCCTCTTGCACGCCACCGCCGTCAACGACCTCGAACGGGACCTCTACATCCGACAACACCAACTGGTACGGAACGCCGTCGTGGTCCGGGAAGACCGTCCGCAGGCTCTCATGCCGGACAACCAGATCATTGAGCGCGGCCTGCAACGCGGCAGGGTTGACGTCTCCAGCAAGGCGGGTGATCATCGGGATGTTGTAGGTCGAACTCGGCCCCTCCATGCGGAACAGGAACCACAACCGCTGCTGCGCGAACGACAGCGGCAACCGCTCCGGGCGGTCCAACCGCGTCAAGGCAGGTCGGGCAACACCGGATAGCGGCAAGCGGGCGACGAGCCCCGCTACCGTGGGGGCCTCGAAGACGTCACGGATGCTCGGTTCGACGCCTAGCACCGAGCGCACGCGGCTGACCAGCTTGGTCGCGAGCAGTGAGTGTCCGCCTAGGGTGAAGAAGTTGTCGTCGGTGCCGACGCTGTCCAGCCCGAGCAGGTCGGCGTAGATCCCGGCGACGAGTTCCTCGCGCGGGGAACGCGCGGCGCGCTTCTCCCCCGTGTCCACAACCGGGTCAGGTAGGGCCTTCCGGTCGACCTTGCCGTTAGGCGTGATCGGTAGGGCTTCCAGCTCCACGAACGCGGACGGCACCATGTAGTCGGGGAGGGTGTTGCGCGCCCATGCGGCCAAATCAGACAGGTCAGCCCCACCGTCGGCGACAACGTAAGCGGCCAAGTAGGCGCTACCGGCGGGCACTGTGACGACCGCGGACCGCACGCCGTCGTGGGCCAGCAGGGCGGCTTCAACCTCTTCCAGCTCAAGGCGCATGCCGCGGATCTTGACCTGGTTGTCTACGCGGCCGACGAAGTCGAGCGATCCATCTCCGGCCCACCGCACCAGGTCACCGGTGCGGTAGAGGCGCGTGCCGGGGGCACCGAACGGGTTGGCGACGAACCGGGACGCGGTGAGATCGGGCCGGTTCACGTAACCGCGCCCAAGGAGATAACCGCCCACGTACAGCTCGCCCGCGATACCGGCCTGGACAGGGTTAAGGGCATCGTCGAGCACATAGAGCTGAGTGTTGGGGTTCGGCTTACCGATGGAGGTCGCGATCCGGTCGGAGCCTTCGCGGTAGACGACGTGGGAGACACCGATGGTGGTCTCGGCCGGGCCGTACCCGTGGTACATCGTGGTGTCGAGCGCGGCGCGGAACCGGTCGAACAGGTCCGGTGTGAGGACTTCCCCACCGCACCACACGTGCTTCAGGCCGCGCAGGGACTCGGTTCCCGACGCCAGTTCCAGCAAGGCGTCCAGCATCGACGACGGCAGGTAGACGAAGGCGACGCGCTCGGTGTCGATGAGGTCGAGCAGGTAACGCGGGTCGCGCTCTCCGCCCGGCTTGGCGATGACGACGCGCCCTCCGGTGACCAGGGGCAGCAGGATTTCGTTCACGGAGATGTCGAACGAGAGGGGTGCCTTGAACAGCGAGGCGTCCCCTTGTCCGAAACCGAGCAGTCCACTCTGCCAGACCAGCCGGGCGCTGATGGCCTCGTGCCGGATCATCGCGCCCTTAGGCGTACCGGTCGAACCCGAGGTGAACATGACGTAGGCGAGTTGGGCGCCGTGTGTGTGGGCAGACGCAGCGACCGGATGTCCGCCGAACGACCAGCTCGTCAGATCGACGAAGAGGTCAGACTCCGCGACTCCGCCTGGGCCGGTCACGGTCAACACCGCGCCGGACTCCTTCAGCACAGTCTCGCGTCGCGCCACCGGCCAAGTCGGGTCAAGAGGGACGAACGCTCCCCCCGCGCGAAGGATCGCCAAGAGGGCGATGACCATCTCAGCGCCGCGCGGCACCCCGATCGCCACTACGCGCTCGGGCCCGACACCTCGGGCGAGGAGTTCCGTAGCCAACTGTCCGACAAGGACGTCCAGCTCCTGGTAGGACAACCTGGTCGAGCCCGACACCAGAGCGACCTCGTGCGGGAAACCGGTGAAGGCAGCCGTCAGCAACTCCGGCAGCGTGCGGGTTACCTCGGGCTCGGCTGTGTTGTTCCACCCTCGCAGCACGAGCTCGCGCTCATCTGCGCCCAAGAGGTCGATCGTGCGGATCGCCTGCGCGGGGTCGGCCGACACCGCGGTGAGCAGTCGGACGAGCCGAGCGGCAACGTCGACGACGGTGGATCGGTCGAACAGGTCGGTCGCGTACTCGATCGACCCGACCATCCCGGCTGGCGCGCCGGGAGCTGTGGGTGTGCCGGGGGTGTCGGAGAAACCCACGGACAGGTCGAACTTGGCCGTGGTCGTGGCCAGGTCCTGCGCGGCGGTCTCGGTGCCCGGCAGGCCGAGGTCGTCGGTGTCGAGCCCGGTATGGGTGACCATGACGTGGAACAGCGGGTGCCTGGCCATGGACCTGGCGGGGTTCAGGATCTCTACCAGCCGCTCGAACGGCACGTCCTGGTGCGCGTACGCGGCCAGGTCGGCCTCACGGACGCGCCGCAGCAGCTCGGCGAAGGTCGGGTCGCCGGAGACGTCCGTGCGCAGCACCAGGGTGTTGACGAAGAAGCCGACCAGCCGGTCCAGGTTCTCGTCCGTGCGGCCCGCGATGGGCGTTCCCAGGGGGATGTCGGTGCCCGCGCCAAGCCGTGAGAGAAGCGCGGCCACGGCGGCCTGCACGACCATGAACGTGGTCACGCCCTCGCGGCGAGCGAGGTCGCGTAGTGCGGCAGCGACCTCCGCAGGCAATTCGAAGCGCACAT
Source organism: Actinokineospora globicatena (assembly GCF_024171945.1). Lineage (GTDB taxonomy): Bacteria > Actinomycetota > Actinomycetes > Mycobacteriales > Pseudonocardiaceae > Actinokineospora > Actinokineospora globicatena. Next base: position 106,769 of record NZ_JAMTCR010000006.1, on the reverse strand, counting down.
CGTCGCCGCGGTAAGAGGCCACGGCGGGTCGGGGGCGGTCTAGCGGGAGAGCGATCTCCTCGGGTGCGCCCGCGAGAGTGCCCCGCCAGTAGGCGACCTGCTTGGACACCAGGCTGGTGGGGTCATCTTCGGAGCCGAGCAGTTCTCGCTGCCAGAGCGTGTAATCCGCGTACTGCACCGGTAGTGCTGTCCACTCAGGGGCAGCCCCATCGCGGCGTGCCGCGTAAGCGGCACCTAGGTCGCCCAGCAGCGGCGCGGTCGACCACTCGTCAGCGGCGATGTGGTGCACCAACAGCACGATCACCGACACGTCAGTGGACTCTCGGAACAGCCACGCGCGAACCGGGATCTCCCGCGACAGGTCGAAGGCGTACTCCGTGGCCTCCTGCACGCCACCGCCGTCAACAACCTCGAACGGGACCTCTACATCCGACAACACCGACTGATACGGAACGCCGTCGTGGTCCGGAAAGACCGTCCGCAGGCTCTCATGCCGGGCAACCAGATCATTGAGCGCGGCCTGCAACGCGGCAGGGTTGACGTCTCCGGTGAGGCGAGCGACGAACGGGATGTTGTTGGTGGCGCTAGGGCCTTCCATCCGGAACAAGAACCACAACCGCTGCTGCGCGAACGACAGCGGTAGGCGCTCGGGCCGCTCGACAGCCTGTAGCGCCGGGCGAGCGTCCTCGGTGCTACCGACCAAGGCAGCGATGCCGGCGACTGTGCGTGCGGTGAACACGTCCCGGATCGCCAGCTCGGTGCCGACGGTCGCGCGTAGTCGGGAGACGAGCCGGGTGGCCAGCAGTGAGTGGCCGCCGATGGTGAAGAAGTCGTCGTCCGGGCCGACCGACGGCAGGTCCAGCACCTCGGCGAACAGCGACGCGACGATCTCCTCGGCCGGGGTGCGTGCCCGGCCGGCGCCAGCGAGAGCGGCGTACTCGGGCGACGGTAGGGCCTTGCGGTCCACCTTGCCGCTGGGGAGAGTCGGGAACTCATCGAGCACTACGACCGCCGCAGGCACCATGTGTTCAGGCAGCACTGCCGCGAGCCGGTTACGCAGACTGGTCGGGTCAGGCGTGGAGTCGCCCGCTGCGATGACGTAAGCCAGGAGTTGGTTGTCCCGAGCGATGACGGTCGCTCGGGCCACGGACGCGTCGTTCGTCAGCGCGGCCTCGACCTCACCGGGTTCGATGCGGAAACCACGAACCTTGATCTGGTCGTCAGCGCGGCCTAGGAACTCAAGCTGACCGTCTTGGGTCCAGCGAACCAGGTCGCCAGTGCGGTAGAGCCGCCCAGTGCCGGAGAGGAAGTTCGGGATGAACCGGGACGCGGTAAGACCGGACTGATTGAGGTAGCCCCGAGTGACACCGGCTCCGCCGATGTACAGCTCCCCCGGCACGCCGACAGGCGGCTGGCTCAGAGTGCGGTTGAGAACGTAGACCTCGGTGTTGCCGAGGGGGCCACCGATGACGGGCGAACCTGCCTCGATACGAGCAAAGGTAGCGTCGACGGTCGTCTCGGTCGGACCGTAGAAGTTGAACGCGGTCACGCCCGACGCCGCGAGCTGATCCCACAGCGTCTCGCTCACCGCCTCGCCACCGGTGCCGATATACGCGATCCCGGTGTCCAGCAGGCCATCATCAATCAGCTGCCCCAAGAGGGCAGGCGCGGCATCGAGGTAGTTGATGCCGTTCTCGCGCACGTAGGCGACGAGGGCGGTCGAGTCCGGGCGGACGATGTGCAGCTCATGCCCGGCCACCATCCACAGCAGACCGTCGACGGAGGCGTCGAAGGCGAAGGACGCCGCGTTGATCACTCGCTGCCGCTGCTCCGGCATCACCGTCGCCTGGTGCGAGGCGAGCAGGTTGGCCAGGTTGCTGTGCTCGACAACGACACCCTTAGGCCTACCTGTGGAGCCCGAGGTGTAGAGCACGTAGGCAGCGCTGAGCGCGCTCGTGCCGTCGAACAAACCCGTGACATCGATGCCGTTGAGGACCACGGTCGGCTGTGCGTCGGAGAGCATGTAAGAGATGCGGTCAGCCGGGTAGGTCGGGTCCAGCACTAGATAAGCGGCACCGGCCCGCCACACGCCGAAGATGGCGGCGACAAGATCCGCCGAAGACGCCATGGACAATCCGACGACGTCTCCTGGCCGCACGCCACGGTCAACAAGGTGACCGGCGACCGTGCGGGACAACGCGTCTAGTTCGCTGTAACTCAGGTTGCGCTGCCCGTCGACAACCCCAGTGGCATCGGGGTTCGCCGTGACCTGGCGGTCAAACACGGCAAGAACGGACTCGGCAGCGACAACGGTGACACCCGTCCCCGCGCGGCCCTGTGTGGCCAGGTCGTGGTCGGACGTAAGAGTGATGCCGCGCACCGGGGACTTCGGTTCGTCGGCGATCGTGTCGAGCACGCGGACCAGGCTGTCGGCCAACCAGGTAGCGGTGTCCCGGTCGAGCACGTCCGGCCGGTACTCCAGCGACAGTTCCAAGGTGTCGCCAACTTCGGCCGTTAGCGTCAACGGGTAGTCGGTCGCGTCGGTCCCAGACACGCCGGTTACGCGTAGACCCGCTGCCTGCTCCGCGCGCCCTAGAGCATCGGTGTCGACCGGGTAGCTCTCAAACACGGTAAGGGTGTCGAACAGCTCGGTCAGGCCAGTGGCGCGGCGGACATCGGCGAGCCCCAGGTGCTGGTGCTCGATGAGGGCGGACTGCTCCCCCTGCACGCGACGCGCGGCCTCGGCCACGGTCTCGGCCGGGTCGAGCCGGATCCGGACCGGGACGGTGTTGATGAACAGGCCGATCATCGACTCGACACCGGGCAGGTCGGGCGGTCGGCCGGACACCGTGGCACCGAAGACGACGTCCTCGCGGCCGAGGTGGCGGGCCAGCACCAGGCTCCAGGCGAGCTGGACGGCGGTGTTCATGGTGACGCCGAGCGCCCTGGCGCCGTCGGTGAGGCGGGCGGTGAGCGTGCGGGCGCGCTCCGGCGCGGACAGCGCCCGGGTGAAGTCGACGTCGACCTTCTCGGGGCGCACGGTCGTCGTGCTCGGCGCGGCCAGCAGCGTCGGCTCGGCGCCGTCGAGCGCCTTGGCCCAGGCGGACCTCGCCTGGGCCGCGTCCTGCTTGGCCAGCCAGGTCAGGTAGTCGACGAACGGGCGCGGCGCGCCGGGCTCGACGCCGCCGTAGAGCTCGAAGAGTTCCTGGCCGAGCAGCGGCGTCGACCAACCGTCGAGCAGCACGTGGTGGTTGGTGATCACCAGGCGGTGGCCGCCGTCGGGCAGGTGCAGCAGCAGGAACCGGATCAGCGGCGCGGTCGCCGGGTCGAACCGGGTGTCGAGATCAGCGGCGATGACGGACTCGTCACCCGTGATCTCCTGCCACGGCGCGCGGACGTCGCCCAGCACCAACTGCACGAGTTCGCCGTTAGCGCGCTCGCGGAAGCAGACTCGCAGGTTCGCGTGCCGGGCGAGCAGTGCGTCAGCAGCGGCACGCAGCCGGGAAGCGTCAACAGCTCCCTCTAGGTGCAAGACGGTCTGCACGGTGTAGACGTCCGCGCCGTCGAGCCCGGAGAGGAACAGAAGTCCCTCTTGCAGCGGCGACAGCGGCCAGATGTCGACCACGTCGTCGGTAAGAAGCGTGTCGACCTCAGCCTGGTCGATGGTTACTAGAGGGAAGTCTGACGGTGTGCGGCCACCTGTGGCGGTGGCGAGTTCCGCGAGCGCGTCACGCCAGTGGTCGCTGATGGCGTTGACCTCGGCGTCGGTGAACACGCCGTCCGGCCAGGTCCAGTCAACAGTCAGGGTTGACCCGACAGCGACGATGTCGACCTGGAGCGCGTGGTCGAGCGGCATGTCCTTGTCGGCGCCACCCGCGATGCCCGCCTCGACCGGGGACCACGGCGCGTCGTCCTGGCTCGTGGCCTCGAACCGGCCCAGGTAGTTGACCAGCAGCTGCGGCTTCGCGGTGAGCTGGTCGGCGGTGTCGGGGTTGAGGTGGCGGAGCAGGCCGAAGCCGGTTCCGGTGCCGGGGGTGGCGCACAGGCTCTCCTTGACCCGCTTGAGGGTCGCGGCGGCGTCACACGGGTCGATCCCGCCGAGGCGCACCGGGTAGAGGCTGGTGAACCACCCGACGGTGCGGTGCAGGTCGGCGCCGGGGACGAGGTCCTCATCGCGGCCGTGGGCCTCGCGGTCGAGCAGCACGGAGGTCAGGCCGCGCCAGCGCCCGAGGGCGACGGACAGCCCGGCCAGCAGGACATCGTCGATTTCGGCCTTGAAGCGGGTGGCCACCTCGGTGGGCAGCGCGCCTATCTCGGTGCGGGCGGTGCGCGCGGTGGCCAGCGTATCGACGGTGGGGTCGAGAGCGCGGGCCCCGAGCAGCGGGTCGTCCCCGGCCAGGGTCTGGGTCCAGTGGGGCAGTTCGTCGACACCGGCGGCGGCGTCGACCACGCCGTGCGCCCACCGCCGGAACGACGTGCCGATCGGCTGCAGGTCGGCGCCCTGGTACGCCTCGACCAGGTCCGGCAGCAGAATGCGCCACGAGACGCCGTCGACCACCAAGTGGTGCGCGGCGATCACGACGACGCCCTCGTCGGGGAACCACACCACGCGGAGAACCTGGCCAGCGGCAGGGTCAAGGGTGTCCAGGACAGCGTCGACGTCGAGCGCGCCCTTGACGACCGAGACAGCGCTAGCGACGTCCGACGTGTCAGCGATGTCGAGACCGTCTTGCGTCAGGCGAGCCCGGAGGATGACGTGAGTGTCTAAGAGCTTCTGGACCGTCGTCTTAAGACTGAATTCGGTGAGATCGCCGGGCGCCGTCAGTACCTGCACTTGGGCATAGCGGTTGATAGGGCCGACGTTGGCCAGGAGGTCGTGCATGATCGGGGTGAGCGGAACTAGCCCGACAGCGGTCCCCTCCTCCTCGACCACTACCGGCTCGTTCTTAGCGTCAGCGACCACAGCAAGCGCGGCAACGGTGCGCTGCTCGAACACGTCGCGCGGAGACAGCGTGACCCCGGCCGCGCGGGCGCGGCTGACCAGCTGGATAGAGACGATGCTGTCCCCACCCAGGGTGAAGAAGTCGTCGTCCACACCCACCGTGGAGAGGCCGAGGACACCCGCGAACAGGTCGCGCAGCACGGACTCGGTGTGGGTGCGCGGTTCCCGGCTTGCACTGACGAGCCCGCTCAAGTCGGGGTCCGGTAGCGCTGCCCGGTTGATCTTGCCGCTGGGGAGCAAGGGGAACTCGTCTACGACAACCACCGCAGACGGCACCATGTGCTCGGGTAGAACTGCCTTCGCGTGTTCGCGAACCGTCTCGGCGGAAGCATCCACGACGTAGGCGATCAGTCGCGAGTCACGCACAACGGCCGTGACGCGGGGAGCGACCTCCGCGAGGACAGCCTCTACCTCGCCGAGTTCGACCCGGAAACCGCGGACCTTGACCTGGTCGTCGGCGCGGCCCAGGAACTCCAGGGCCCCGGACGAGGTCCACCGCACCAGGTCGCCTGTCCGATAGAGGCGACCGATACCGAAGGGGTTCGCGACGAACCGGGACGCAGTTAGGGCAGGCTGCTCCCAGTACCCGCGTGCGACACCTGCTCCGCCGACATAGAGCTCACCCACGACACCGGGCGCGACCAACGCCAGCGCCGGGTCGAGCACGTACGCGGTCGAGTTGGCCACCGGACGTCCGATCACGACATCCGTGCCCGCGATCGGCGCCACCACTGCATCCACAGTGGCCTCGGTAGGCCCGTAGAAGTTGAACGCCTCGACAGCGCTAGAAGCCAGGTCGCGCCATAGAGCCGCACCGACAGCCTCGCCGCCGGTACCGACAACGGACACACCGGAGTCCAGCAGGCCATCCGCGACGAGCTGGGTCAGCAGAGAGGGCGCGGCGTCGAGGTAGGTGATGTCCCGGGTTCGGACGTACTCGACCAGGGCCTGGGGGTCGCGCATCAGGTCGCCATCAGCGATGTGCAGCGTGTGCCCGGCGAACAACCACAGCAGCGGGTCGAGTGACGCGTCGAAGGAGAACGACGCGGCGTGCAGGACGGGACCAGGTCGCATGATCGCGCGGTGCGCGGCCAGCAGGTTCACTAGACCGGCGTGCTCGACAACGACGCCCTTAGGCCTACCTGTCGAGCCAGACGTATAGATCATGTAGGCCGCGCCCGAGACCGGCACAGGCGTGAGGGCCGCCGACATGTGGTCCTCTATGGAGGACAGCACCAATGTGGGCTGCGCGTCCTCCAGCATCAACCGGATGCGCTCAGCCGGATACCCCGGGTCGACCGGCAGGTGTACCGCGCCAGCCTTCCAGATGGCCAGCAAAGCGATGACAGCGTCAACCGTGCGCGGCAGCATCGACGCCACCACGTCTTCCTGCGTGACGCCCTGGGATTGCAGCCACCCCGCGAGCAGGTCCGACCGGGCATCGAGTTCCGCGAAGGCCAACGAGTCGACAGCGTCAACGACCGCAGCAGCGTCTGGGGCTGCCGACACCGATGACGCAAACGCTTGCAGTACCGAGGTTCCGCCGACGCCGATGGTGACGCCACGAGAGAGGACAGCGACTGTCGACTTCTCCTCGACCGTCATCAGGTCGAGTTCCCGCACCGGGATGGACGAGTCGGTCACGAACGCGGTTAGCGCTGTCACCAGCCGGTCGGCGAACCTGGCGGTCGCGGCCGTGTCGATGATGTCGGGCCGGTGGTCGATCCAGACGTCGAGCCCGCCGGAGGCCTCCGCGGTCAGCGTCAACGGGTAGTTCGTGTCGTCGGTGCCCTCGACGCCGACAACCCGCAACCCTGCGGCGTTCTCCGCGCGGCCCAACGCCTCGGTGTCGACCGGGTAGCTCTCGAACACGGTGATCGTGTCGAACAGCTCGGACAGGCCGGTGTGCCGCTGCACGCGGGACAGACCGACGTACTGGTGGTCCATCACCCGCGCCTGCTCGGCCTGCACGCGGGACAGCAGCCGCGCGGCGGTCTCGGCCGGGTCGAGCCGAACCCGGACCGGGACGGTGTTGATGAACAGGCCGATCATCGACTCGGCGCCGGGCAGGTCAGCCGGGCGACCCGAGACGGTCGCGCCGAACACGACATCGTCGCGCCCAAGGTGGCGGGCGAGAACGAGACCCCACGCGGTCTGCAGCAAAGTGTTGACGGTGACCCGCAGCTCGCGGGCCACGACACCCAGCCGAGCGGCCAGGTCGGGACTGATCTCGACCGGCACCCGCTGGGTCAGCGCGCCCGAGTTCGCGGCCCCGGGCGGGCCGACGAGCGTGGGCTCGGTGACGCCCGCGAGCGCCTCGGCCCAGGTCTTCTCGCCCAGGTCGCGGTCCTGGCGGGAGAGCCAGACCAGGTAGTCGCGGAACGGGCGGACCCGGCGTAGGCCCCCGGTGTCGCCGCGCGCGCCGTAGATCTCGAACAGCTCGCCGAGCAGCAGCGGCGTGGACCAGCCGTCGAGCAGGATGTGGTGGTTGGTCACCAGCAACCGATGCCGGTCGGGGCCGATCCTGGCCAGCAGGAACCGGATCAGCGGCGGGCTGGCCAGGTCGAACCGGGTGGCCCGGTCGCGCTCGACGACGGTAGGCCACTCGGCCTCGGTGGTCTCGATCTCGGTCCACGGCACGGCGACGCGCGCGGGCACCAGCTGCACCGGTCGGGCGGCGTCCTCGGTGCTGAAGCAGACCCGTAGGTTCGGGTGCCTGCGCAGCAACGCCCCCGCCGCCTCGCGCATCAGCTCCGCATCCAGCGGGCCCTCGACGTCGAGCACCGTCTGCACGGTGTAGACGTCCACTTCGGACTCGTCGTAGCCGGAGAGGAACAGCAGCCCCTCCTGCAACGGCGAGAGCGGCCAGATGTCCTGCAGACCCGCGCGGCTCACGAGGTCCTCCCATTCGCCTCGTAGCAACCAACACGCGCACGACTCGACCGCGACCCCGCGCGGCGCCCAGCTCGCGCGGTGCTCATAGATCCCGCCACTTCGCCTCGAAGCGGTCGATCTGGTCCTGGCCGAGGCCGGTGACCAGGAGGTCGGACGGGGTGAGCCCGCCCGCGCCCTCCTCGGCACCGTGTTCCGCCAAGGCGCGCAGGGCACCGGCCACGCAGGTGGCGAGGTCGCGGATGTCGCGCTCGGTGAACACCCCATCGGGGTAGGTCCACGCGATGCGGAACTCAGGTCCCCCGACGGTGGTGATGTCCACCTGCAACGGGTACTCGGCGGGCATGTCGACGTCTGCACCACCACCGATGCCGGGCAGCGGGGACCAGGGGCCGGTCGTGGCAGCGCCGTCGAAGCGGCCCAGGTAGTTGAACAGCACCTGCCGCTTGCCGGTGAGCGCCAGCTCGGTGTCGGGGTTGAGGTGGCGCAGCAGACCGAACCCGATCCCGGTGCCCGGCGTCGACCGCAGGCTTTCCTTGACCTGCTTGACCGCCCGTCCGGCCGCCGGTCCCCCCTCGACGGCGTCGGCGATGTCGATGCCCGCGAGGTCGAGCCGGACCGGGTGCACGCTGGTGAACCACCCGACGGTGCGGTGCAGGTCCGCCCCGGGGACGGCCTCCTCGTCGCGACCGTGCGACTCCAGGTCCACCGAGATCGCGGTCCGGCGCTGGCCGCGGTACCGGCTCGACCACCGGGCCACCCCGAGCGCGAACCCGGTCAACAGGACGTCGTCGACCTCGGCGTGGAACAACTCAGGCACCGGCCCCAACAACGCCTCGGCGACATCGGCGGCCACGGTCGTGACCACCCGCTGGAGCCCGGCCACGGTGTCCCCCGGCACCAACACCCGATCCCCGAGCGGCGCCTCATCAGCGGCCACCACGGCGGTCCAGTGCGCGAGCTCGTCAACCCGCTGCCGCGCGGCCCCAACCAACCCGAGCGCCCACCCCCGGAACGACGTCCCAACCGCCTGCAACGCCTCACCCCGGTAGGCCGCGGCAAGATCCGGCACCACCGTCCGCCACGACACCCCGTCGACAACCAGGTGATGCGCCGCAACCACAACAACCCCCGCCGTGGCCTCTTCACCATCACTCGCGACGGCAGAGCCCACTGCAGCGGCAGAACTGGCACCGGCCGCCATTCCGGCGCCCGCGAAGTCAGTGCCGAATCCGCCACCGAAGTCCCCGCTGAAGTCGCCCCCGAAGTCCCCGGAGAACGCCCCCGCCTCGGCGCCGTCGCGGCCTCCGGCCGGACCCCAGCCCCCACCCTCTCCGGGGGGCGTCCCCTGGTCCAGTTTACCGGCACCCCCACCCGCGGCGAAGGGGGTGGCGTTGCCTGTGGACAACTCGGGGGGTTGTGGATAAGCGGATGCCGTGGTGACGGGGTCGGGTGCCGCGGAAGTTGACCCGATCGGGGGGAGGGTGGCGTCGGGGAACCAGGCGATGTGGAGGGTTGTGGTGCGGGGGTTGAGGGTGTCCAGGACGCGGTCGACGTCAAGGGGGCCGTTGTGGCGGTGGACGACGGTCTCGGCCGGGAGTGACGCGGGGACCTGGAGGCCCTCGGGGGTCAGGTGGGCGCGGAGGATGTCGTGGGTGTCGAGCAGTTTCTGCACGGCGGCGACGAGACCTTCATAGGTCAGGTCGGCCGGGGCGCGCAGGACCTGGGTCTGGGCGAAGCGGTCGAGTGGGCCGCCGATGTCCAGGACGGAACGCATGATCGGGGTGAACGGGACCAAGCCGGTGCCGTCATCCGTTGCGACCGCGGGCTTGTCCGTGACCGCGACCAGTGCGAGTGCCGCAACGGTGCGCTGTTCGAAGACGTCGCGCGGGGAGAAGCGCAGGCCCTCGGCCCTGGCGCGGCTCACCAGTTGAATGGAGACAATGCTGTCGCCGCCCAACGCGAAGAAGTCGTCGTCGACGCCGACCGTGGGAAGTCCCAGGACAGCGGCGAAGATCTCGACCAGGGCGGCCTCGAGGTCGGTGGTCGCGGCGCGCGCGGAGACCAGGGACGCGAAGTCCGGGTCGGGCAGCGCCGCGCGGTCCACCTTGCCGTTGGGCAGCAACGGGAACTCGTCGACCGCAACGAAGGCGGACGGGACCATGTGGTCCGGCAACCGAGACGCCGCGTGCGCACGCAGGTCGACAGATCCGATGACGTGCGCAACAAGTCGGCCGTCGCGCACGGTTGCGATGGCGGCGGTGACGTCCGGGTGCTCGCACAGCACGGCCTCGACCTCGCCCGGTTCGACCCGGAAGCCGCGCACCTTCACCTGGTCGTCGGCCCGCCCGAGGAACTCCAGCGACCCGGACACCCAGCGCACGAGGTCACCGGTCCGGTACAACCGCCCGTCCCCGAACGGGTTCGCCACAAAGCGGGAGGCAGTCAGCCCTGGCTGACCGAGGTAGCCCCACGCCACACCAGGCCCGCCAATGTACAGCTCACCGACCACGCCAGGCGCGACGAGCCCGAGCGCCGGGTCCAGCACGTGGGCGACGGAGTTCGCCACCGGCCGCCCGATGACGACATCCGATCCCGCGACCGGCGCCACCACAGTGTCCACAGTGCACTCTGTTGGACCGTAGAAGTTAAATGCCTCAACGGGACTGGCGGCCAGCTCGCTCCACAGCGCCGCGCTGACGGACTCACCGCCGGTCCCGACCACCGACACACCGGAGGTCAGCAGACCGTCGGCCACGAGCTGCCCCAGCAGCGACGGTGCCGCGTCGACGTAGGCGATGCCGTTGGACCGCACGTACTCGACACCGGGATCGGCGACGACGTGCAGTTCGTGCCCGGCGACCATCCACAGCAGCGGGTCGAGCGACGCGTCGAACGAGAACGACGCCGCCTGCAACGCCGGGCCGGGTCGCATCACCGTTGCGCGGTGCGAGGCCAACAGGTTCACCAGACCGGAGTGCTCGACAACGACACCCTTCGGACGGCCGGTCGAGCCGGAGGTGAAGATCACGTACGCCGCGCCGGACACCGGGCCGCCGGTGAAGGCGTGATCGGACACGGTGTCGATCTCCAGCGCGCCGGGGTACCCGACAGCGGCGATCGTCAGCGTCACCACGGGCCGCGCCTGCTCGACCATGTACGCCAGCCGGTCGGCCGGGTACTCCGGGTCGAGCACCAGGTAGGCCGCCCCCGCCTTCCACACGCCGATGATCGCGGCGACGAGCCCGGCTGACGACGGCAGCGCCAACGCCACCACGTCACCCGCCCGAACACCCTGGGAGACAAGAAGTCCAGCGATCTGGTCCGACCGGTCGGCCAACTCGCCGTAGGTCAGGACAGCATCCGCCCCGACCAACGCGCGCGCCGACGGATCCTGCCGCGCCAGCACGTCCAACACCGACGAGTCCGTGACGTCCAGCACCGGCCCGCGCGCGGCGGACAGCAGCCGAGAACGCTCCACATCAGACATAAGATCCAGGTCGCCGACCCGTGTTCCCGATGCCGAGAAGGCTTCCAGCGCCCGGACGAACCGCTGCGCCCACGCCGAGACGACCTCAGCGGTGACGAGGTCGTCTCGAACATCAAGCCACGCCGACAAACCAGCGCCGACGGTGAGGGTGATCGGGTAGTGCGTGGCGTCCGCGCCGGTCACGCCGCTCACCTGGAACCCGGCGGCGGTCTCGGCCCGGTCCAGCGCGGCGGTGTCGATCGGGAAGCTCTCGAACACGGTCAGCGTGTCGAACAGCTCGCCGATACCTACCGCGCGCTGGATGTCGCTGAGCCCGACGTGCTGGTGGTCGAGCAGGGCGGCCTGCTCGGTCTGGACGCGGGTCAGCAGCGACGCCACGGACTCGGCCGGGTCGAGCCGCACCCGCACCGGCAGCGTGTTGATGAACAGGCCGATCATCGACTCAACGCCCGGGAGGTCCGCCGGGCGACCGGACACGGTCGCGCCGAACACGACATCGCCCCGCCCGAGCCCCCGCGCGAGAGTGAGGCCCCACGCCGCCTGAACGAGGGTGTTGACCGTGACCCCACGCTCCCGCGCGACCTTCGGCAGTCCCTCGGGCAACACCAAGTCCACCTTGCGCGGCAACGCACCCGACTTCGCGGCACCCGCAGGCGCGACGAGCGTGGGCTCGGTGACGCCATCCAGTGCGCGTGCCCACGGTTCGACGCCAGCGTCCCGAGTGGACAGCCAGGTCAGGAAGTCGCGGTACGGCCGAACAGCGGGCAGCGCGTTGCCCGCGTACAGCTCGAACAGTTCCCGCACCAGCAGCGGCGTCGACCAGCCGTCCAGCAGGACGTGGTGGAACGAGAACAGCAGGCGGTGCCGCTCAGGACCGCCACGCCCCAGGGTGAAGCGCACCAGCGGCGCGGCGGTGACGTCGAACCTGGTCCGCCGGTCTTCGGCGACCAGTTCGTCCCAGCCGTCCAGATCGACCTCGCGCCACGGAAGTGAAACCCGGTCGTTCACGACCAAGAGGGGATCGCCGCCCGCGGTGCTGCCCAGCCCGGCCCGCAAGGTGTCGTGGCGGGCGATCAGCGCTTCGGCGGCGGACCGCAGTCGAACAGTGTCAAGTGGACCATTCAGCTCGCAGGCGAACTGAACGGTGTAGACATCGGTGGCGGCGTCGTCGAAGCGCGACAGGAACGCGATGCCTTGCTGCAACGCCGTCGGGCGCCACACGTCGACCAAACCGGGGTGCGTGCTGGCCAGAGCATCCACATCGGACTGGACGAGGTCGACCAGCGGGAAGTCGGACGGGGTGAAGCCACCCGCGCCGGTCGCGGCGTGCTGGTCGATGGCGTCCAGCGCGCTGACCCACGCGGCGGCCAACTCGTCGACCTCGGCCTGGTCCAGCAGAGCGGCGGGCCAAGCGAACGTCGCGGTCAGCTCGCCATCGGCGGTGACGGCGTTGATGTCCAGCGCGTGCCCGACGGGCAGGTCCGCGTTGGCGTCGCCGCCGAGCGCCCCGGCCTCCGGCGCGCCCGACCACGGCCCGACGGCTCCCGCGGTCCCGAAGCGGCCCAGGTAGTTGAACAGGATCTCGGGGGTGGCCGCGGGCAGGGAGTCCCGCAGCAATCCGAATCCGATGCCCTCCCACGGCACGGCGCGCAGCTGTTCCTTGACCAGCTTCAGCGCCGATCCCGCCGCCGGGCCGCCTGCGAACGCGTCGGCGATGTCGACTCCGGTGAGGTCGAGGCGGACGGGGTGCAGGGAGGTGAACCAGCCGACGGTGCGGTGCAGGTCCGCGCCTGGGACGGCTTCCTCCACGCGCCCGTGGCCCTCGCGGTCCACGACCTGCCACGACACGCCTCGGGTCCGTGCGACGGCCAACGCCAGCGCGGCGAGCAGGACGTCCTCAATGCCGGCGTGATAGGCGGCGGGGACGGCGCCGAGCAGGCGGGATGTGGTCTCGCGAGGCACCGCGACGCGGACCGACCGGACGGTGGACACGGTGTCGCGGGCGGGCACGACCTCACGGCCCGCAACCCCTTCCACTGTCGCACGCCAGTGGTCGAGTTCAGCCGTACGATCCTGAGTGGACAATGCGGTCGCCCAGTCGCGGAACGAGGTCCCGACCGGCGCGAGCGCCTTGCCGTCGACGGCGTCAGCGAGGTCCGGCACGATGATCCGCCAGGACACACCGTCGACGACCAAGTGGTGCGCGACGACCAGCAGCCGGTCGGGCGCGAACCACACAATCCGCAGCATCTCGCCCGCCGCCGGGTCGAGTTCCCCGTAGGCGCGGGCGGCCTCCGCCGCGAAGTCGGCGCCTGAGACCTGACGCACGATGTCGGCCGCTCGAACCGATCCGATCGGACGCACGTCGAGCACGTCATCCGCGAGCCGGGCACGCAGGATGTCGTGGGTGTCCACAACGGACTGGACTGCCGCTGTGAGCCGGTCCACCGTCAGCCCGTCGGGGGCGACCAGCAGCCGCGCCTGGGAGACCCGGTTGATCGGGCCGCCCCGACCAAGCAGTTCGCGCATGATCGGGGTCAGCGGCACGGAGCCGGTCCCGGTGGAGGTGGCGACCGGCGCGGGCTCGGCGGCGACCTCGGCGATCCTGGCGACGGTGCGGCGCTCGAAGACGTCGCGCGGGGAGAACTTGAGGCCCTCGGCGCGGGCGCGGCTGACGAGCTGGATGGAGATGATGCTGTCGCCGCCCAGGGCGAAGAAGTCGTCGTCGAGCCCGACCGACGGAACGCCGAGGACCTCGGCGAACACAGCGGCGAGGGTCCGTTCGGCGTCGGTCTCGGGCTGCCGGGACGTAGTGAGACCCGCGAAGTCGGGAGCAGGCAGCGCCTTGCGGTCCACCTTGCCGTTCGGCGTAAGAGGGATCCGGTCGAGCACTACGACCGCCGCGGGCACCATGTGTTCCGGTAGGTCGCGCGCTGCCCACTCTCTTAGGTCGGTGTCTTCGAGCGTCTGACCAGCCGTGGGCACCACATAGGCGACGAGACGGGTAGTGCGGTCTTCGCGGACCACAGCAACGGCGTGCGCGACCGAGGGGTGCGCGGAGAGGATTGACTCGATCTCCCCGAGTTCGATTCGGAACCCGCGCAGTTTGACCTGTCCGTCCGCGCGGCCGAAGTACTCCAGGGTGCCGTCAGCGCGCCACCGGGCTAGGTCGCCGGTGCGGTAGAGGCGGCCCTGTCCGAAGGGGTTGGCAACGAAGCGAGTCGACGTCAACGCTGGCCGGTTGAGGTAACCGTCAGCGAGACCGCCACCGGCGACGTACAGCTCTCCCACTACGTCAGGCGCCGCGAGGCCAAACCCGTCGTCTAGGACGTAGGCGCGGAGGTCGGGGATCGGGACACCGATGTCGGGGGTGCCCTCTGTGGCGGCCGCGCGCGTCAGCGGGAGGTAGGTGACGTGCACGGTGGTCTCGGTGATGCCGTACATGTTGACCAGGCGCGGGGCGTCGTCCGCGTGGCGCTCGTACCAGCCAGCGAGCTTGCGCGGCTCTAGAGCCTCACCGCCGAAGATGACGTACCGCAGCGCCAGGTCTGCTCCGCCTCGGGCAGCGTCAGCGGCGTCGAGTTGGTGGAACGCGGACGGGGTCTGGTTGAGCACGGTGACGCGCTCGCGCTCCAGGAGGTCCAGGAACGCCTCTGGGGAGCGGCTGGTGGCGTGGTCGACGACGACGAGCGTCCCGCCGCGCAGCAACGGCCCCCACAGCTCCCAGACCGAGAAGTCGAACGCGTAAGAGTGGAACAGGGTCCACACGTCGTCCGGGCCGAAGCCGAACCAGTGGTCGGTGGCTGTAAGAAGCCGGTCGACGTTGCGGTGTGGCACCAGAACGCCCTTGGGCGTGCCCGTGGAGCCCGAGGTGTAGATGACGTAGGCCGGGTGGTCGGCAGTGAGTGCTACCGGCTCCAGGGGTCCGTCAGTGCCCTCTGTCGGTGCGACCGTGGGGACGTCGAAGTCGGTTAGGTCTGTCACGAGCAGCGTCGGGTTAGCGTCGGCGAGCATCAGGTCGAGTCGCGCGCGCGGGTAACCCGGGTCAAGCGGCAAGTAAGCCGCGCCCGACTTGAGGACCGCTAGTACCGCGACCACGAGGTCAGCCGAGCGAGGCAGCCCGATCGCGACGATCCCGCCCGGTCGTGCGCCACGCTCGACAAGGACGCGCGCGAGACGGTCGGACCGCGCGTCCAACTCGGCGTAAGTGAGCCGTTCGGCGCCCGCGACCAGCGCCACCGCGTCCGGCGCGCGGGTGACCTGCTCGGTGAACCTGGCCGGGATGGTCGCGGCCGCACCCGGCTGCCCGGTGGGGTTCCACACCCTGGCGAGGTTGTCGCGCTCGCTGTCGGACAGGCTGTCGACCGTCGCCACCACCGCGCTGGGGTCGGCGACGAGCGCGGTCAGGACGCGGACCAGGCGGGCCGACAGGGCGTCGGGGTCGACCAGGCCGGGCCGGTACTTGAGCAGCAGCGCGCCGCCGGTGGCGACTAGCGTGGCCGGGTAGTGCGTGGCGTCGCGGGTCTCCCCCGCGCGCACCCGCAGCCCGGTCGCTGCCTCGGCGCGGTCCAGGGCGTCGGTGTCGACGAAGTAGCTCTCGAACACGGTGAGCGTGTCGAACAGCTCGCCGATCCCGGCGGTGCGCTGGATGTCGGCGAGGCCGAGGTACTGGTGGTCCATGACCCTGGCCTGCTCGGCCTGGACGCGGGCCAGCAGCGCGGCCACGGTCTCCGCCGGGTCCAGCCGCACCCGCACCGGGACGGTGTTGATGAACAGGCCGATCATCGACTCGACGCCCGCGAGGTCGGCGGGACGCCCGGACACGGTGGCGCCGAACACGACGTCTTGACGGCCCAGGGTGCGAGCCAGCAGCAACGCCCACGCGGCCTGCACGACGGTGTTGAGGGTGACGCCCGCCGAGCGGGCCAGCGCAGTCAGTCCGTCGAGCAGCCCGTCGGGTAGCGCGATGGGGGTTTGCTCTGCGGAGCCGGACGGGTCGGCGCCGGGTGAGAGCAGCGTGGGCTCTTCGACGCCGTAGAGCGCCTCGGCCCAGGCGGCGCGGGCGATGTCGGCGTCCTTCGCGCGCAACCACGACAGGTAGTCCTTATATGGGCGCACGGTCGGTAGCTTCGACGCGTCCCCCTTGGCGGTGTAGAGCTGGAACAGCTCCCGCGCCAGCAGCGGCGTGGACCACCCGTCGAGCAGGATGTGGTGATAGGTCAGCAGCAACCGGTGCCGGTCTTCACCGAGCCTGGCCAGGAGAACCCGCAGCAGTGGGGCCTGCGCGAGGTCGAACCGCTCAGCGCGGTCGGCGGCGAGCACACCGTCCCATTCGGACTCGTCCAGCTCCAGCTCACGCCACGGCAGCTCTACCTCGCGCGGGACCGGAGCCAGCACCTCGCCGCTCTTACGGCGACGGAAGCACGCGCGCAGGTTGGTGTGCCGGTCGATAAGAGCCTGTGCGGCGCCCCTGAGCACGGCAGGGTCGAGCGGCCCGTCCAGGTCGAGCACGAACTGGACCAGGTAGGGGTCCTCGGCCTCGGTGCCGTACTCGCTGTGGAAGAGCAGGCCCTGCTGCAGGGGCGAGAGGGGCAGGACGTCTTCCAGTCCGGACTTGCGCGTGTTCACTGGTTCCACTCCGACTCGAACTCATCGAGTTCGTCCTGCGACAGGTCACTGAAGGTGAGGTCCGACGGGGTGTGGCCACCGCTGCCGGACCGGGCGATCGCGCGCAGCGCGGCGAACCAGGCGTTCGCCAGGTCCCGCACGGCGTCCTCGTCGACGACAGCGCCGCCCCACGCCCACGTGGCGGTCAGCGTCGGCCCGTCCGCCGTGTCGACGGTGACGGCGTTGACCTGGATGGCATGCGTGATGGGCATGGCCGGGTCGACCCCGCCACCGAGCGCGGCCGCTTCTGGCGCTGCCGTCCACGGTCCGGTCTCGGTAGCGGAACCGAAACGGCCCAGGTAGTTCACGAGCACCTCGCGGCGGGCGATACCGGTGTCGCCGAGCAGGCCGTGACCGATGCCGTTGTCCGGTACCGCTCGCAGGTGCTCCTTGACCCTCTTCACCGCCGCGTCCACGGACGCTCCCCCGGCGAACGCGTCGGTAGCGTCGATACCCGCCAGGTCGAGTCGCACGGGGTAGACGGTGGTGAACCAGCCCACGGTGCGGGATAGGTCCGCGCCGGGCACGGCCTGCTCTTCGCGGCCGTGGCCCTCTACGTCGACGACGCGGGGGACGTTGCCCTTGGTCGCGGCGGCGGCGATAGCGAAACCTGCCAAAAGGACATCGTTGACGGTGCCGTGGAATAGCTCCGGGACGGTCGTCAGCAGCGGCAGCGTTTCCTCCGGCGACAGGGTCAACCGCAGCTCGCGGCCGGTCGCGACCGTGTCACTGGCGTCGATCTCCCGGGTCGCGATGAGCGCGCCGGAGCAGTCGGCGAGACCGCTCCAGTGGTCGAGCTCGGCCTTGCGATCGGCCTCAGCGAGCCCGAGCGACCAGCGCCGGAACGAGGTGCCGACCGGGTCGAGGTCCGCACCCCGGTACGCGGTGACCAGATCGGGCTCCAGGACGCGCCAGGAGACGCCGTCGACCACGAAGTGGTGGGCGACCAGCAGCAGCCTGCCCTCGCGGCCACCACGGTCGAACCAGACGACCCGCAGCACCACGCCAGCCGCCGGGTCCAGCTCGTCGGCGACACCCGCGGCCACCTCGGCGAGCTGGGCGTCGGTGAGGGCGCTGGCGTCGACCCGGCGGACGATGTCGGCGGGCGCCAGGTCGGGCACGAGCAGGCCGTCGTCGGTGAGCTGGGCGCGCAGGACGTGGTGCTTGGCGCGGAGGGCGTCGACGGCGCGGACGAGCCGGTCGAGGTCCAGGTCGGCCGGGGCGCGCAGCAGCCTGGCCTGGGAGAACCGGTCGAGCGGTCCGCCACGGGCGAGGGTGTCGCGCATGATCGGGGTGAACGGGACGAGCCCGATGCCCTCGCCCTCGGCTTCGGCCTCGCGGCGTTCGACCGTGGCGACCAGCGCGATCCCGGCGGCAGTGCGCCGTTCGAACACGTCGCGCGGGGAGAAGGTGATCCCGGCGGCGCGGGCGCGTCCGACGAGCTGGATGGAGACGATGCTGTCGCCGCCCAGCGCGAAGAAGTCGTCGTCAACGCCCACAGCGGGGAGGCCGAGCACGGTCGCGACCAACTCGACCAAGACCCGCTCGATGTCGGTTTCCGCTTCCCGGTCGGTGATCAAGGCAGCGAAGTCCGGCCTGGGTAGGGCCTTCCTGTCCGTCTTACCGCTAGGGGTCAGCGGCACGTGGTCGAGGCTGACGAACGCGGACGGGATCATGTGGTCAGGCAGCGTCTTGCCGAGTTCGGCGCGGAGAGCGTCGGTGTCGACATCGCCGACGTGGTAGCCGATGAGCCTGTCGTCGATGACAGCGGCGACGGCGTGGGTGACGTGCGCGGCCATCGCCGCTTCGATCTCGCCGAGTTCGATGCGGAACCCGCGCAGCTTCACCTGGTCGTCAGCGCGACCGAGGTACTCGAGGACACCGTCGGTCCAGCGGCCGACGTCACCCGTGCGGTAGAGCCGTCCGGTGCCGAACGGGTTCGCGACGAACCTGACGGAGGTGAGTTCGGGTCGGTTGAGGTAACCCCACGCGAGCTGGTCACCTGCGAGGTAGAGCTCACCGGGGTTGCCCGGTGCTACCGGCCGCAAGAACGAGTCGAGAACGTAGGTCTGCGTGTTCCAGACCGGCCGTCCGATCGGCACGGCGCCCGTGTCGGCTACCTGGATGGCGGTGACATCGACCGACGCCTCGGTTGGGCCATAGAGGTTGTGCAGCTCAGCCTGGGATACCTGCCTGAACTCGTCGCGCAGGTCGGCGGGGAGGGCCTCGCCGGAGCACAGGACCCTGCGCAGGGTGGTGACCTCGCGGGCCGCCGGGTCGGCGACGAACGCGCGCAGCATCGACGGCACGAAGTGCACCGTGGTCACCTGGTGCCGTTCGATGACCTCGGCCAGGTAGGCCGGGTCCCGATGACCGCCGGGCTTGGCGAACACGAGCGTGGCGCCGGTGATGAGGGGCCAGAAGAACTCCCACACCGACACGTCGAAGCTCGCCGGGGTCTTCTGCAGCACCCGCTCGCCGGGGGTGAGCCCGTACTCGGCCTGCATCCACAACAGACGGTTGACGATGCCGGAGTGCGGCACCACCACGCCCTTGGGGCGCCCAGTCGACCCTGACGTGTAGATGACGTAGGCAGGACGGTCTTGGTCGGCGGCCTCACTAGCGAGCGGTAGCGCCCACTCCCCCGGTACGCCGTCAGCATCGACGACGAGTTCACCGTCAACGCGGTCACTGGCGATCACGACCGTCGGCTCCGCGTCAGCGATCATCATCGCGAGCCGGTCCGCCGGGTACTCAGGGTCTAGCGGCAGGTAGGCGCCACCGGCTCGTTGCACCGCGAGGAGCGCCACGATCAACGCGGCCGATCGCTCCAACCGCACACCCACAACAGAACCCGGCTGGACTCCTCTAGCAACAAGAACGCCCGCAAGCGTGGCGACCCGGTTATCCAGCTCGGCGTAAGTGAGGGACTTCCCGCCGTCCACCACAACAGCGGTTGCGTCAGGGGTCTGAGCCGCTCGTGCCGTGAAGAGGGCGGGCAGCGTGGTGGCGTCGACCGCGACCGGGGAGCCCTGCCATGCCGTGAGGGCGTTGTAGCTCTCTTCGAAGGTGAGCAGCGAGACCCCACTCACCGAGGCCGCTGCTTGGTCAGCGATGGTCTCTAGAGCGCGCTCGACCCGACCCAGCAGAACGTGCGCGGTGTCCTCGTCGACGACATCCGGCCGGTAGCGCAAGGTGAGCGTGGTTCGCGCGCCCGGTAGCACCAACAGCGTCAGTGGGTAGTGGGTGGAGTCGCGGCCCTCGACCTCGGCGACCTGGAACCCGGCCGCGTTCTCCGCGCGCTCCAACGCGTCCGAGTCGATCGGGTAGCTCTCGAACACGGTCAGCGTGTCGAACAGCTCGCCGTGGCCACGCTGGATGTCGGCCAGCCCGAGGTGCTGGTGGTCGAGCAACGCGGCCTGCTCGCCGTGCAGCCGGGTCAGCAGCGCGGCCAGCGACTCGGCCGGGTCGAGCTGGACCCGCACAGGCACGGTGTTGATGAACAGGCCCACCATCGAGCCCACGCCCTCGACATCGCCGTCGCGGCCGGACACCGTGGCGCCGAAGACGATGTCGTCGCGGCCGGTGTGGTTGGCCAGCACCAGCGCCCACGCGGCTTGCACGGCGGCGTTAAGCGTGACTCCGATGCCCCGCACTGTCGTGGTGAGCGCAGTGACAGTCTCAGCGGGCAGCGTTAGATCTAACTGGCCTGGGAGCACACCGGTGCGCGGTGCATCCGGGGCGATCAGCGTCGGCTCGTCAAGACCGGCTAGAGCGTCGCGCCAGGCTGCCTTGGCGGCATCGTGATCGCGTGCGGCCAGGTCCGCGAGATGTTCGCGGTAAGAGCGGACAGCGGGCGGTTCCTGCCCCGCGTAGCGCGTGAACAGCTCGCGGGCGAGCAGCGGAGTGGACCAGCCATCGAGGATGGCGTGGTGGTTGGTGAGCACCAACCTCGCCTCGTCGCCGGGCAGCCGCACCAGCAGGAAGCGGATCAGCGGCGCGGTGCCCAGGTCGAACCGGGTGGCGCGCTCGGCGCCGATCACGTTCTCGGCGTCGGCGGCGGTGGCCGCGGTGACCTCGCGCCACGGCACGTCGACCCGGCGGGTGATGACCTGGGCGATCCGGCCGGTGGACAGCGTCGGGAACGCGGCCCGCAGCGTGTCGTGCCGGTCGACGACGGCTTGGGCGGCGGCGCGCAAACGATTGCCGTCCACCGGGCCGCGCAGCGTCAGCACCTGCTGGGTGGTGTAGACATCCACTTCGGACTCGTCGAACGCGGTCAGGAAGAGCAGGCCCTCCTGCAGCGGCGTGGTCGACCAGACGTCCGCGGGGTCGTGGGCGGCGTCGATCTCGTCGACCTCGGCCTGGGTGAGCCCGGCGAGCGGCCAGTCCGACGGGGAGTGCCCGCCGCCGTCGACGCGCGCGAGGTCGGCCAGCGCGGCGGCCCAGCGGTCGGCCAGGTCGCGCACGGTGTCGTCGGCGACGGCGCCGACCCAGGCGAAGTGCGCGGTGAGCATGTCGCCCTCGGCGAGGATGTTGAGCGCGATCGGGTGACCGACGGCCATCGCGTCGTCGGCGCCGCTGGCGAGCGTCGCGGCTTCCGGGGCGGCCGACCAGTCGCCGGTCTCGCCCGCGCCGATCCGGCCGAGGTAGTTGACCAGGATGTCGCGCGGGTCGGCGGAGAGCCGGTCGCGCAGCAGGCCGTGGCCGAGCCCGTCACCGGGGACGGCGCGGACGGCCTCCTTGGTGAGCTTGAGCGTCGCGGCCGGGTCGTCGCCGGGGCTGAGCCGGACCGGGTGGATCTCGGTGAACCAGCCGACCGTGTCGGTGACCTCGTCGGAGCGGCCGTGGCCCTCCAGGTCGACCACGATCGGCTGGCCGATGGCGGTCGCGAGCGCGGCGAGCAGCACCTCGGTCGGGCCGGTGTGGAACGCGGCCGGGAGCGGGCCGAGCAGGGTGGTCGCGTTGGGGATCGTGACGGTGTGGCTCCGTGCGGTGCCGACAGTGTCGACGGCACCGTCTAGGGGCCGGGTGGTGAGGCTGTGCGCCGGGGCGACGATCTCCTGCCACGCGGACAGTTCCGCATCACGATCCTGCCGGACGAGCGCGGTAGCCCAACCTCGGAAAGACAGGCCTGTTGCGCTGCGGCGTTCACCGTTGACGGCGGCGGCGAGAGCGGGCACGAGGATCCGCCACGAGACGCCGTCGATGACGAGGTGGTGCGCGACGATCAGGACGCGGCCCGGCTCACCTTGGCCACGGTCGAACCAGACGACGCGGAGCATGGCTCCCGCCGCCGGGTCCAGCTCGCCGATGGCCCGCTCGGTCGCGTCCAGCAGGGTCTTGCTCCACTGCGGGCCGTAGTGCCCGGCAGCATCAACGTGTGTGACGACCGCAGTCGCCGCGCCCACGACAAGGGCGTCACCTGTGAGACGAGTGCGCAGTACAGCGTGCACCTCGACCACCGCGTTCACAGCGGAGACCAGCCGGTCGAACGTGAGCGTGACCGGGGACAGGAGAAGCCTGGACTGGTGGAAGCGGTTGATCGGACCGCTCCGGCCTAGGAGTTCGCGCATGACCGGGGTCAGCGGGATCTCGCCGATAGCGTTGTCCGGCAGCGTTTGCGCTGTCGTGCCGAACTCAGCGACAGCGGCCAGAGCGGCGACGGTGCGGGTCTCGAAGACCTGCCGGGTTGTGAACTTGATCCCGGTAGCCCTAGCGCGCGCGACGAGCTGCATGGAGACGATGCTGTCGCCGCCGAGCGCGAAGAAGTCGTCGTCAGCACCGACCTCGTCCAGCCCGAGGACGTCCGCGAAGAGGCTGACGAGCGCGGCCTCAACAGCCGTCGCAGGGGCGCGGGTGGTCGTGGTGACGCGTTCCGGCTCAGGTAGAGCTGCCCGGTCGACCTTGCCGTTGACGGTCGTCGGTAGAACGTCCATGAGGACAAACGCGGACGGGACCATGTATTCCGGTAGGGCAGACCGCGACCAGTCGGTCAACTCGGCCACAGTGACCGCGCCGTCAGGAACGATGTAGGCCACTAGAGACGATCGCCGCACGGTCACGACGGCACGCCGAACCGCTGGGTGCGTGGATAGGGCTGCCTCGACCTCCTCGAGTTCGAGGCGCATACCGCGGATCTTGACCTGGTTGTCGGCACGCCCGACGAAGTCGAGAGAGCCGTCGGTGTTCCACCGCGCGAGGTCACCCGTGCGATAGAGGCGCTCACCAGCCGGACCGAACGGGTCCGCGATGAACCTGTTCGCGGTGAGGCTGGGCGCGTTGACGTAACCGCGACCGAGGAGATAGCCGCCCGCGTAAAGCTCACCTGTCTGCCCTACCGGAACCGGACGAAGGTGGGGGTCGAGGACATAGAGTCGGGTGTTCGGGTTGGGCTTGCCGATCGAGGTCGCGATGCGCTCGGCGGCTTCCCGGTAGACGACGTGCGAGACGCCGATGGTGGCCTCGGCGGGGCCATAGCCGTGGTACATCGTCGTGTCGAGCCTGCGCCGGAACCGGTCGAACAGGTCCGGTGTCAGCACCTCGCCGCCGCACCACACGTGCCGCAGCCCCGCGAGCGACCCGGGCTCAGTGGCGACGGTCAGCAACGCGTCGAGCATCGACGACGGCAGGTAGACGAAGGTGACCGCCTCGGTGTCGATCACGTCGAGCAGGTAGTTCGGGTCGCGTTCGCCCCCGGCAGCGGCAACGACGACCCGGCCACCGGCGACCAGCGGCAGGAAGATCTCGTTGATGGAGATGTCGAACGCCAGCGGCGCCTTGAACAGGGTCGCGTCGTCGGCGCCGAAGCCGAGCAGGCCCAGCTGCCAGTGCAGGCGGGCGCAGATGGCCTCGTGCCGGATCATGGCGCCCTTGGGGACGCCGGTGGAGCCGGACGTGAAGATCACGTAGGCCAGCCCGAGCCCGTCAACGGCCACCGGCTTCGGGGCGGCGAGAGGGTGCGGCCAGGCGTCTAGGTCGACCGGAACGGTCGGCACAGTGAGCGCTACCGCGTCGGGGCCGGTGATAGCGGCAACCGCGCGCGAGTCGGCTAGGACCCGCTCGCGCCGGTCAGAAGGCCAGGTCGGGTCGACCGGAACGAACGCGCCACCCGCGCGAAGCACGGCCACGAGCGCGACGACCATCTCGGCCGAACGCGGCAAGGCAATGCCAACGGTCTTCTCCGGGCCGACACCGTGGTCTTGCAGCTTCGCCGCAAGAGACGCGGTCAGGGTGTCCAGCTCGCGGTAGGTGAGCCTGCGGCCGTTGTCGACAACGGCGATGGCGTCAGGCGTCGCTGTCATCCGGTCGACGACCATGGCCGTGAGTGTGCGGGTGACCTCGGGCTCGGCCGTGTCGTTGAACGCCTCCAGGATGGTGGCGCGCTCGGCGTCGGTGAGGACGTCGATCTCGCCGACCTGGTCAGCGGTCGCAAGGGTGTCGAGCACGATCGCGAACCGCTCGGCGAGTTCACCGATCTGACCGTGGTAGCGCAAACGCAGGTCTTGGCCGGGGTGCGCCACCACGGCCACCGGGTAGTGCGTGGCGTCGTGGCCGACGGCGCCGGTGACCCGGAGTTCGGCGGCCGCGGGCTCGTCGGCGATCGGGTAGCTCTCGACGACCATCAGGGTGTCGAACAGCTCGCCCAGCCCGGCCTGGCGCTGGATCTCGGCGAGGCCGACGTCGTGGTGGCCGATGAGCGCGGCCTGCTCGTCCTGGACCCGGGCGAGCAGCGCGCCGGGCGACTCGGCCGGGTCCAGGCGGACCCGGACCGGCACGGTGTTGATGAACAGGCCGACCATCTCGGCGATGCCGTCGACCGCGCCGGAGCGGCCGGACACGGTCGTGCCGAACACCACGTCGTCGCGGCCGAGCAGCCTGGCCAGGGTCAGGCCCCAGGCGACCTGGATGACCGTGTTCGCGGTGACCCGGTGGGCGCGGGCGATCGCGGTGATGTCCCGGCGCACCGGGACGGCGACCTCGTTCGGCGGGCCGGAGACCGCGATGTCGGGGGCGAGGACCGTGGGCTCGGTGAGCCCGTCGAGCGCGGCCTGCCACGGCTTGCTGTCGCGCTGGGCTAGGGAGGCGAGGTAGCGGCGGTAGTCACCGGGCTCGGGGAGTTCCGTGCCGGAGTAGAGCGCGATGAGGTCGCGGACCAAGAGGGGGCCGGACCAGCCGTCGAGCACTAGGTGGTGGTTGGTCACCACGAGCTGCGAGCCGATAAGAGTGAACCGCACCAGTGGTCCGGCCGTGATGTCGAACCCGCGCGCCCGGTCCTCTTGCAGGAACACAGCCAGGTCGTCAGCGGTCGCGAAGGGGATATCCGCCAGCGGTGTGACTACCTGGATGGGGACGCCGGAATCCGTTGTCAGGAAGGACGTGCGCAGGTTGGCGTGCCGTTCGAGCAGAGCCCCAACGGCGCGGCGGAGACGGTCGGCGTTGATGTCACCTTCGAGGTCGAGCACTAGCTGGACCGTGTAGACGTCGTCAGTCTCGGCGAGGTAGAGCAGGCCGGTCTGGAGAGGGCTAAGAGGCCAGATGTCCGTCAGAGTCGGGTAGGCGGCCACCAGTGAATCCACATCGGACTGTGGCAGCGTCACCAGCGAGAAGTCAGACGGGGTGTGCTCGACGGCGTCAGAGGATCGAGCCTCGGCGGCGAGTTCCTTGACCGCTAGAGACCACGCGGCCGCGAGCGCGGAGACGTCAACGCCGGCGCACGCACCTGGCGCGTAGGTCCACTCGGCCACCAAGACAGCGCCACCTGCACGGTCTTCGATGGCGGCGTTAACCGCGATGGCGTGGCTGACAGGCATCTGCGGGTCGACGCCACCACCGAGCGCGTTGGCGTCAGGGGCAGGCGACCACGGGCGGCCGTCGAGCGTGAACCTGCCTAGGTAGTTGACCAGCACCTCAGCGGTAGGACTACCGACCAGGCCGTAGCCGATGCCGTTGTCCGGCACCGCGCGCGAGAGTTCCTTGACCTGCTTGAGCCCACCATCGAGACGCAGCGGGTGCAGCGAGGTGAACCAGCCGACGGCGCGCGTCAGATCAGCCCCAGGAACGGCCTGCTCCTCGCGGCCGTGCCCTTCGACGTCTACCAGCACGGGACCGCCCGCGGCGGCCGCCAGACCGGTCAGGATGGCCTCCCGGGCGCCGACGCCGAAGCGCCGGGGCAAAGCGGTCAGCAGCGTCGCCGTGGTCTCAGCGTCAAGTTCGACGCGCTCGGTGCGGGTCGACCCCGCGGTGTCGCGGGCCGGGTCCAGCGGCGCGGTCCCCCACGGCTGGACGGGTTCGGCGAGCAGGTGGCGCCAGAAGTCGCCGTCGGTGCGGGGGCGGGTCATCAGTTCCCGCGCCCAGAGCCGGAACGCGGTCGACTCTTGCGGCAGTTCACCCGCGCACGCGGAGGCAAGGTCACCGGCCAGCACACGCCACGAAACTCCGTCGACCACGAGGTGGTGCGCGGCGATGAGGAGCCTGCTGGTGCCGTCCCAGCGGAACGCGATCATCGCGCCCGCCCAGGGGTCCAACGCGTCGAGCGCCTCGGCCACCTCCCACGCGCCGACCCGCAGGACATCAGCGACCACAGGCGCATCGCCGACGACGAGGCCGGTTTCGGTGAGGCGAGCCCCAAGAACGCTATGGGTCGCGAGGACCCGCTGCAGCGCGAGCCGCAGGACATCTTCGGTAAGGCCCTCGGGGGTGACTAGAACGGTCGTCTGGGCGAAGCGGCGGATAGGGCCACCGCGCTCGATCAGGTCACGCATGACCGGGGTAAGAGGCAATCCGCCGGTGGGTGAGCCTACAAGGCCCGTCGAGACGGTAGAGCTGTGTGCGGCGAGAGCCTTGACCGTCCGTAGTTCGAACACGTCTCGGGGTGCGATGCCGACTCCGGCGGCGCGCGCGGCGGTGACCAGCTGGATGGACATGATGCTGTCGCCGCCGATGGCGAAGAAGTCGTCATCGACACCGACGGTCGGCAGGCCTAACACCGTCGCGAAGACCTCGGCCAGCGCGTGCTCGGCGGGCGTCTCGGGCTGACGAGACGACACAACGGCGGTGAAGTCCGGTTCGGGCAGTGCGGCGCGGTCAACCTTGCCGTTGATGGTCAGCGGCAACGCGTCGAGCGCGACTAGAGCGCCCGGCACTGCCTGTTCCGGCAAGGTGTTTTGCAGTGCCGCGCGCGCGGCGGCGATGTCGACCGTGGCCGGGGTTACGTAACCGACCAGCCGACGATCGCGGAGGACGACGGCGGACGCGCGGACTCCGGGTAGAGCTGACAGGGCCGCTTCGACCTCGCCGAGTTCTACGCGGAAACCACGGATCTTGACCTGATCGTCGGCACGTCCCGCGAACCTCAGCGACCCATCGCGCCCACGGCGGACGAGGTCACCTGTGCGGTAGAGCCTGCCTTCACCGAAGGGGTTGGCCACGAACCGCTCGGCGGTGAGCGCGGGACGGTTCAGGTAGCCACGCGCGACCTGGGCTCCACCGACATAGAGCTCGCCGGTGACACCGGTTGGGACAGGCCGCAACCGCTCGTCGAGTACGTAAGCGGTCGACCCTGACACCGGACCACCGATGTTGGGTGTGTCGCCGCTGATGGGCGCCATCGTGACCATGACCGTTGCCTCGGTCGGCCCATAGAAGTCGAACGCGGTGATGCCGGTCAACCGCTCCCATAGCGCTTCCGGCACCGCTTCGCCGCCCATGCCAAGACCCTTGACGCCGGTGTCTAGCAACCCTCGCTCGACGAGCATGCCGATGGTGCTGGGCGTGGCCTCGACGAAGTCGATGGCGCGGTCGGTGACGGCCTTGAGGTAGGCAGCGGGGTCGGCGTACTCGTCGCGGGTAAGCAGGTGCAGTTCGTGCCCGTCGAGCAGCCATAGCAACTGCTGCCACGACGCGTCGAAAGCGAAGGAGAACCCGTGCGAGACCTTCACGCGCGCGCCGCCGGACACCGGGCCGAACACGGCGGCCTGGTTGGCCTGGAACAGGGCGGTGATCTGGCGGTGCGCGACCGTGACGCCCTTGGGTAGACCGGTGGAGCCGGACGTGTAGATCACGTAGGCGGCCGCGTCCGGGTCTGGGAGGACGCCGAGCGCGGTGTCCGGCTGGGTCGCGATCGCCGGGTCGTTCGGGCGCAGCGTCGGCAGGTTCGCGGCGAGGCCGTCGGTGATCAGCAGTGCGGGCCTGGCGTCGGAGAGGACGTGGTCGAGCCGGGCGCGCGGGTAGTCGGGGTCGAGCGGGAGGTAGGTCGCGCCCGCCTCGATGACGCCGAGCAGGGAGACGATCAGGTCGACCCCGCGCGGCAAGGCGACGGCCACGATATCCTCGGCGCCGATCCCGAGCTGGACGAGGTACCGGGCGAGCCTGCGGGCACGCGAGCCCAGCTCACCGAAGGTGAGGGTCTCGTCGGCGACCAGCGCCACGTCGTCGGGGCGGGCGGTGACCTGCGCGGCCAGGAGTTCGGGCAGCGTGCGCGGACCGTCCGGCAGCGGCGTCGACTGGCGCCAGGCCAGTTCCCGGGGCGTGCGGAGGTCCACGTCGGACAGGCGGGTGCCCGCGTCGGCGGCGATCGCGGTGAGCAGCGTGGTGAGGCGCCAGGCCAGGTCGGCGGCGGTCTCGCGGTCGAACAGGGCGGTGGCGTAGTCGACGGAGATGTCGATGCCGCCCTCGGCGCGTTCGGCCAGGGTGATGGTGAGGTCGAACTTGGCGGTGGTCAGCTCGACCGGTTCCGCCGCGCCGCCGTGACCGGGCAGGCCGGGGCTGGCGGTGGGGGCCGCGCGGTGCACCAGCATGGTCTGGAACAGCGGGTTCCTGCCCAGCCAGCGGACTGGGGCGAGGTCCTCGACGACCCGGTCGAACGGCAGGTCTTGGTGCGCGTACGCGGCGAGGTCGGCGGTGCGGGCGCGGGCGAGCAGGTCGGTGAAGGTGGGGTCGCCAGAGGTGTCGACGCGCAGGACGACGGTGTTGACCAGGAACCCGATGAGCCCGTCGAGCCGGTCGTCCACGCGGCCCGCGACGGGGGCGCCGAGCACGATGTCGGTGCCCGCGCCCAGGCCGGTCAGCAGCGCGGCGACGGCGGCGTGGCCGACCATGAACACCGACGCGCCCTGACCAGCGGCGAGGTCGGTGAGCGCGCGGTGGGTGTCGGCGTCGACCTCCGCGCGCACGCGGGCGCCCCGGTGGTCGGCCGACGCGGGCCGGGGGCGGTCCGTCGGGAGCGGGATCTCCTCAGGGAGGCCGTCCAGGGCCCGCCGCCAGTACGCGAGCTGGGTGTCGGCGACAGTGTCGAGCAGAGCCTGCTGCCAGACGGCGTAGTCGGCGTACTGCACTGCTAGAGGGGTGAACTCGGGCTCTTGGCCTGCCTTGCGGGCGGCGTAGGCAGAGCCCAGTTCGGCCCACAGAGTCGCCTCGGACCACTCGTCGGCAGCGATGTGGTGGACCAAGACCAGCAGCACGGACGCGGCGGGCGTAGTGAACAACCACGCGCGGACCGGGATGTCGGTGGCGAGGTCGAAGGCGTGCTCGGCGGCTTCGGTGACGAGCGCCGGTAGTGCTTCCTCGGTGGTCGCGACGACGTCGAGACCCGGCTGACGGTCGGTGACGACCTGGTGGGTGTCGGTGAGGACTGTGCGGAGGCTTTCGTGCCTCGCGGCTAGATCGTGCAGCGCGGCAACGAGAGAGGGGACGTCAACGTCACCGGTAAGACGCGCGGCGAAGGGGATGTTGTAGGTCGGGGAGGGGCCTTCGACGCGGTGGGCGAACCAGAGGCGTTGCTGCGCGGCCGAAAGTGGAGCCAGCTCGGGGCGCTGCAGTTCGCCGGGGATGGGCCGTGGGGCGGTGGTGACGTCCGTGCGCGCCGCTAGATCTGCGACCGTCGACGCCTCGAAGACGTCTCTTACCGAGAGTTCGGCGCTGAGACCAGTGCGGACACGGTTGACCAGGCGGGTCGCCAGCAGCGAGTGGCCACCTAGTGCGAAGAAGTCGTCGTCTACGCCCACCGCGTCGAGACCGAGCAGGTCGGCGTAGGCGGCGCAGAGGAACTCTTCGACCGAGTTGCTGGGGGCGCGGCGGATGTCTGCCTGCGCCTGCGGCTCCGGGAGGGCTTTGCGATCAGTCTTACCGCTAGGGCTCAACGGGATGGCGTCAACGCCAACCACAACAGAGGGCACTAGGTGCGCGGGTAGGGTCTTGGCCAGCTCATCCCGGACACCAGCACTGGCGTCGGCCGGGACTACGTAGCCGATAAGCCTGTCTTGCCGAACGGTCGCTACCGCGTGGGTGACACCGTCGACGGCCGCCATTGCGGCTTCGACCTCGCCGAGTTCGATGCGGAACCCGCGGAGCTTGACCTGGTCGTCCACTCGACCCAGGTACTCCAAGACGCCGTCGTTCCACCGCGCGAGGTCACCCGTGCGATAGAGCCTGCCCTCGGCGAAGGGGTTGGCGACGAACCGGGTGGCCGTGAGTTCGGGGCGCTTGAGGTAGCCCCAGGCGAGCTGTACACCCGCCAGGTACAGCTCACCCGGGACGCCAGGGGGGACCGGACGCAGGTTGTGGTCCAGGACGTAGGTATCGGTGTTCCAGACCGGTCGTCCAATAGAGACAGTCCCGGTGTCCTCGACTCGGATAGCCGTAACATCGACGGACGCCTCTGTCGGGCCATAGAGGTTGTGCAGCTCGGCGGCGGAGATGGCCCGGAACTCGTCTCGCAGATCTTCCGGCAGCGCCTCGCCGGAGCACAGGACCCTCTTAAGGCTAGTGACATCACGGGCCGCCGGGTCCGCCACGAACGCGCGCAGCATCGACGGCACGAAATGCACCGTGGTCACCTGGTGCCGCTCGACGACCTCCGCGAGATACGCCGGATCGCGATGCCCACCCGGCTTCGCGAACACCAGCGTCGCCCCGGCGATGAGCGGCCAGAAGAACTCCCACACCGATACGTCGAAGCTGGCGGGCGTCTTCTGCAGCACCCGCTCCCCCGGAACGAGCCCGTACTCGGCCTGCATCCACCGCAACCGGTTCACGATCCCCGACTGCGGCACCACCACACCCTTGGGCCGCCCCGTAGACCCGGACGTGTAGATCACATACGCGGCCCGATCACCGACCCCGACAACCCCGTCGAGTCCACCGTCCACACCGGACTCTGAAGCTCCAACCCCGCCCCGCCCAGCGCCCACAACCGCGCCCACAAACGGCACACCATCCGCTGCCCTCGCGCGCGGCCCGGCCCCCACCACTCCCGGGGGGCGTCCCTGGTCCAGTCTACCGGGGGTGGGGGGTGCGGGGTAGGGGTCGGCTTGGGCTGTGGATGGATTGGTTGACTGTGGAGGGATTGTGGGTGAATCGGGCGCCGAAGTGTCGCTCAGACGGGTGAGCAGAGGGCCGGAATTGGGCGCTTGTGGACAAGTGCCGTCGGGGTTGAGGAGGAAGTGGGAGGTGCCTACAAGGGGCCCACCGGGGCTCGCGATGACGAGCGCGGGAGTGGCGTCGTCGACCATGTAGGTCAGGCGCGAGTGGGGGTAGTCCGGGTCTAGCGGGAGGTAAGCGGCGCCTGCGCGTTGGATGGCGAGGAGGGCGACGATCAGGGCGGCGGAGCGCTCTAAGAGGACGCCGACGATGGAGTCCTCGCCGATGTCGCGGGAGCGTAGTTCGGCGGCCAGCGCGGACACACGGGTGTCGAGTTCGGAGTAAGTCAGGCTGATGCCACCATCGACGAGCACGGCAGGGGCGTCAGCGCGCGAAGCGACCTGGGCCGCGAACAGCACGGGGATCGACTCAGCCGTGACCGGCACGCGCGCGCCCTGCCACAGCGACGTCACCGCGGCCCGCTCCGGCGCCGACAGGAGGTCCACCGACTCGACCGAGACCTCGGGCGCGGCCACCACGGCGCGCAGGAAGGCCACCAGGCGAGCGGTGAACGCCGCGGCGGTGGCGGGCTCGTAGAGGTCGAGCGCGTACTCCACGAAACCGTGCAGCCCGCCGGACCGCTCCGACAGGTCGACGGTTAGGTCGAACTTGGCCGTGTCGGTGTGCACGAGTTCCAGCGACTCGGCGAAGCCCGTCGGCAGCTCGGGGTGGTAGGCGAACAGCACCTGGAACAGCGGGTGCCGACCGGCCGAGCGGCGCGGCGCGAGGGTCTCCACCATGCGCTCGAACGGGGTGTTCTGGTTGTCGAACGCGGCGAGGTCGGCGGCGCGGACGCGCGAGAGCAGCCGCGCGAAGGTCGGCGAGCCGGACACGTCGGTGCGCAGCGGCACCGTGTTGACGAAGAACCCGACCAGCGGGTCCACCACGGGATCGACCCGACCGGCGGTAGGCGTACCGATCACGATGTCGGTCCCCGCGCCCAGCCGCGATAGCACTGCCGCGAGGGCGGCGTGCACGACCATGAACACGCTGGTGCCCGATCGCACCGCCAACTCGCGCACGCCCGCGTGCAAGTCGGCGGGGATCTCCAGCGGCACGGTGCCACCACGGTGCGACGAGCGGGCGGGACGGGCGTGGTCCGGCCGCAGCCCGACCTCGTCCGGCGCGCCGCGCAATGTCGTGGCCCAGAAGTCCAGGCCGTCCTCGGCCAGCCCGCGCTGCCACAACGTGAAGTCCGCGTACTGCAACGGAAGCGGCGTGAACGACGGGGCCGAGCCCGCCAACCTGGCGCTATACGCCACGCCCAGGTCAGCCACAAGAGGCCCGAGCGACCACTCGTCACCAGCGATGTGGTGCAACACGAGCAAGACAGCGTCACCGAGCACGTGGACCCGCAACGGCGAGTCGGCGCGTAGGTCGAACGGGGCGCGTGCGGCCTCGTTCACCGAACCGCCTTCGACGACGGTGGGCCACGCGTGCCCGATCACCTGGTACGCGATCCCGTCGGCGTCAGTGGCAACGACGGTGCGCAGCACCTCGTGCCGTTCCGCGACATCGGCGACCGCCGCGCGCAGTGCCCGCACGTCGATCTTCTCGGCGAACCGCAGCAGCAGCGGGATGTGGTAGGTCGGGTCAGGTCCGTCAAGCTCGTGCACGAACCACAACCGCCGCTGCGCGAACGACAGTGGCACGCGTTCCGGTCGTTCCACCGCTCTTGGAACAGCCACAGCGGCAGCCGTCGTCAGGTGTTCGACCACCCCGGCCACCGTTGGCGCGTCGAACACCGAACGGATCGAGACCTCGACGCCGAGTTCAACCCGCGCCCGCACGCTCAACCGAGTCGCGAGCAGCGAAGTGCCACCTAGCGCGAAGAAGTCGTCGTCGATACCGACATCGCGAACGCCGAGCACCTCACCGACGAGATCGCACAACGCGCGCTCACGGGGGTTTCGCGGGGCTCGACCGCCACCAACCAGGTCCGGCTCAGGCAGCGCACGGCGGTCCACCTTGCCGTTAGGGGTCAACGGAATCTCAGGAAGACCCACCAGCGCGGACGGAACCATGTAGTCCGGTAGCGCTGACCGAGCCCAGTCAGCCAGGTCATCCGGGACCGCGGGTACGACGTAAGCGACGAGTCGCTGCTCCGCCAGACCCGACCCGTGCGCGACCACTACGGCGCGCTCGACCTCGGCGTGCCGGGCGAGAACGGTCTCGATCTCCCCGAGTTCGATTCGGAAGCCACGGACCTTCACCTGGTGGTCGACCCGGCCCAGCACAGACAGCAGGCCGTCGGGACCACGGCGCGCGACGTCACCGGTGCGGTACATGCGCGTGCCAGCGGGGCCGAACGGGTCGGCGGTAAAGCGCTCGGCGCTCAAGCCGGGACGAGCGTGGTAGCCACGCGCGAGACCGTCTCCGGCGATGTAAAGCTCACCGGGAACGCCAACGGGGACAGGCTTAAGCGCGCCGTCCAGCACATAGACGGTCGTGTTCGCGATAGGCAGGCCGATAGAGACGCCGTCGCCGTTCAGCTCATGCGCGGTCGACCAGATAGTGGTCTCGGTAGGCCCATAGAGGTTCGTGACGCCACGGGACCACGCGAGGTCGCGGGCAAGGTCGGCTGGTAGGCCTTCCCCACCCACCAGCACGCGGAGGCCTTGGACCGCACTCGGGTATGCGGCGAGCAGTGCCTGCCACAGCGAGGGGGTCGCCTGCATGACGGTGGCGCCATCGGCGATGACCGCTGCTAACAGTGCCGGGTCGCGCGCCGTGTCCCCATCCACCAACCGGACCGTGGCCCCCGACAGCAGCGGGACGAACAACTCCAGCCCGGAGATGTCGAACCCAACCGTCGTCACCGCGACCAACACGTCGTCGGCACCCAGCGCGAACCGGTCGACCATGTCCAGCAGGAAGTTGACCAACGCGCCCGACGGGATCACCACGCCCTTGGGGCGACCGGTGGAGCCCGAGGTGTAGAGCACGTACGCGGCCTGGTCAGAACGCACCGAGACAGGGCTAACGGTCCCAGTACCAACCTCGGTGAGCTGCAAGCCGTTGGCGCCAACCACCAACACCGGTGAGGCGTCGGCAAGCATGTACTCGATGCGGTCGGCCGGGAAACCCAAGTCCAGCGGCAGGTAAGCCGCGCCGGTCGACGCCACCGCGAGGAGGGTCGCGACAAGGTCAACGGTCCTAGGCAGGGCTACCGCCACCACCGTCTCCGGAGCAGCACCCCGCTCACGCAACGTCGCAGCGATTGCACCGACCCGGTCAACCAGTTCGCGGTACGTCACCGAATGCGAACCGTCCCGTACCGCGATCCGGGCTGGCGTCCGCTCTGCCTGCGCGACAACGAGTTCCGCCAGCCCCAGCGACGGACGAACCGGCGCAGGACCCACCAGGGAGACAGGCTCGTCCAGCAGCCCCAGTCGACCGGTCGGCAGCTCAGCGTCAGCGCCAACCAGGCCTCGAAGCACGGTCGCGAACGCGTCGAGGTAGCCCAAGAGGTCTGCCTCAGTGTACCGAGCGGGGTTACCGTCGACCTCGATCTCCAGCGACCCCTGCGCGCTGTAGACCGTGAACGACAGGTCTTCCGTGGGACCAGCAGCCAGGTACTGCACCGCCGCGTCGACCCCGCCGAAGTCCAACTCCGCGCGGTACGGCTTCAGGTTCACCCACGGTCCGACCAACCGCCGCCCGGCTGCGAGCAAGTGCGCTTCCCGCCGCAGGTCCTCGCCCCGGTAGGTTTGATGGGGACTTACCGCGCGCAGCTCTGCCCGTACCGCGGCGAGCAAGTCCCCCACTGACGTACTAGGCGCCACCGCGACCCGCAGCGGCAAGACGTTGACCGTCGTAGTCGGGATCCTCGCCGAGACCGATCCGAGCCTGCCCATCATCGGCAGGCCTAACACGACCTCGTCCGCCCCGGTCGCGCGGTGCACCACGAGCACCACAGCCGCGGACACGAAAGCCGGGCCGTGCAAGGGATCCAGCTTGAGGTCAACGCTGCCCCGAACCCGCCGGAACCCCACGACCGACGCAGTCGAGTTCGACGGTGACACCACCTCGGGCAGGTCCGCGACCCGCTCGGTCCACCACACACGGTCGGCGGCAAACTTATCCGAAGCGCAGTAAGAGTCCTGCTCTGCCACGTAGGCGGACACCGGCGCGAAAGGCGAGGGACCGGCTTCCGCGCCAGTGGACAGTGCGCGGTAGACGTCGGCGACCCGCCGCGCGACCAACGAGAACCCGTAGCCGTCGAGCACGATGTGGTGCGCGCGCAGGTACCAGAGGTGGTGGTCGGGCCCGAGCACGAACAGCGCCTGCGCCGCGACCGGACCGGTCACCAGGTCGATCGGCCGCGCGCGGTCGTCGTCCATCCACCGCCGTGCCGCGGCCACCGGGTCGGGTTCGCCGCTGACGTCCACCAGGGTGACCGGTACCTCGACCGCGCCAGGCAGCTGCGCGACCTCGTCGCCGTCGACGGTGAAGACCGTGCCGAGCGCCTCCGCCTCGGCGGCGACCGCAGTGGCCGCCTGCACGAACGCCGCCACCACCAGGGGTCCGCGCAGGTCGACCGCCTCGGCCGTGGTGTACCCGGCTCCAGTGCCGTCGAGCCGCTGCGCGAACCACAGCGCCTGCTGGGCGGGCGAGAGACCCACCGCGACCACTGGCACAGACATCCCCGCTTCACCCTCTCCGGCACGGCCTTCACCACGCCGGGTCCGCGACGGCGGCCCGGCGTGCACTGCTCTCGCTGGTAAACCCGGCTCAGTCGTCCTCGGCGTGCCCGCGCCGCCAGTAGCCGCTGAAGTACACCCGCTGCTTGGTCAGGTCCCGCTCGAGCACGAGCAGCGCCCGGATGGCCTGCACGGCCGAGGACTCCCCCGCCACCCACGCGTACGCGCGCTGGTCGACCGGTTCGGCGCGGACCGCGTCGAGCAGCCCGGTCCCGGTGCCGGGCTCGGCGCCGCCGCGGTGCAGCCAGGTGACCGACAGGTCCGCCGCCGACTCCAGCGGCTGCTGCTCGTCGGCCGAGTCGACCTCCACGATGACCCGCGCGGCCACACCGGCGGGCAGCGACGCGACGATGCCCGTGATGGCGGGCAGCGCGGTCTCGTCACCGACAACGAGATAGGCAGCGGTATCTGCGGGCGGGGCGAAGCTGCTCAGGCAGCCATAGAGGCCAACCGCGTCACCCGACTTCGTAGAGGCCGCCCACCGAGAGGCAGGACCAGTGTCGCCGTGGAGCACGAAGTCGATGTCGATCTCTTGCTCTGCCGGGCGCGCGGCCCGCACGGTGTAAGTGCGGACGATGGGCCGAAGACTCTCCGGTAGCGCCGCGAGCGCGTCCCAGAACGGGACGCTGTCGGGCACCACGACCTCCGCACCAGGGGCGGGCGGCAGCAGTACCTTGCACCGCGGCTCCGGTCCAACCTCGGTGTAGTGGACCAAGTCCGGCCCGGTCAGCGTTACCCGGAGCATGTGCGGGGTGATCCGCGTCGTCCTGGCCACGGTGAGCCGGTACGGGCGCAGCGAATCGCGCCCAGCCGGACCGCGGCGGGCCACTCCTGGAGCGGCCACGGTCAGGCGCCAGCCTTGTCGGCGTCCATCCGGGCGGCCAGGCTGCGCGGGCGCATGTCGGTCCAGTTCGCCTCGATGTGGGCCAGCGCGGCGGCCCGGGTGTCCGGACCGAACACGACCTGCCAGCCCGCGGGGACCGCCACGAAGGTCGGCCACAGCGAGTACTGGCCCTCGTCGTTGACGAGGGCGTGGAAGGTGCCGTTCTCGTCGTCGAACGGGTTGGTCGACATCGCGCGCACTCCTCAGGGACCGGGGATTTCCGTTGGTTAGGCTAACCTAATTCGCCCTGGTGGAGAAGTGGTAGTCGAACTCGTGCGGGTTCGGTCACACCGGCGCGATCAGCGCTGCCCGAGGAATTCCAGCAGTTGGGAGTTGACCTCGGCGGGCTGTTCCAGATAACCGTAATGACCGCCGTCGGCGACCAGGCCGAACCGGGCGCCCGCGATGGCGTCGGCGACCTCGCGACCCAGGTGCGGCGGGGTCATCACATCGTCGGCGAAGGCGATGACCAGCGTGGACGCGGTGATCTTGGCGCAGACCGCGAGCAGGTCGGGGTCGTCGGCGATCGCCATCTGCGCGAGCACGCCCCGGCTCGGCGGCTGGGTGCCGAACTCGAGCACGTCGAGCCATTCCCGCGCTTTCCCGGCGTCGAACAGGGTGCGCGGAGAAAGGTTCCACAAAGCTGTAGAAGCAGCGTGGTAGCGGGCCGGGAGTCGGATTCCCGCTTTCGCCAACTCCAGTTCGCCCGCGTCGAACGCGGCGTGCAGCGCCTCCGCCCGCGACCGCGTCGCCATCAGCACCAGGCCGCGCACCAGGTCTGGCCGCGTCGCGGCGACCTCGATGGCGATCCTGGCGCCGAGCGAGGTGCCGACCAGGTCGAACCGGGGCAGGTCGAGGTGCTCGGCCAGCGCGGCGACGTCGGCGGCCATGTCGGCGACGGTGATGCCGTCCGCGCACTCCGAGGTCGGCGCGATGCCGCGGTTGTCCACTGTGATCACGCGGTAGCCGGCCGCGACAAGAGCGGGCTGCTGGTGCAGGTGCCACACACGGCCAGAGCTGCCAGTGCCCATCAGCATCAGGACAGGGTCACCGGTGCCCTTGTCGTGGTAGCTCAAACTGATGCCGTTGACCTCGACAAGCGGCACTAACCTGCCCTCTCCTCCTGGACGACCCGCCCACCGGCGAGTGTGACGACACGCGGGAGCCGCTCGATGGTGGCCTCGCGGTGCGCGATGACGATCAGCGTACGACCGGTGTGCAGGCGGTCGACCGCGCGCTCCAACCGGGCCGAGGTCTCCGGGTCGATGTCGGCGGTGGCCTCGTCCAGGATCAGCACCGCCGGGTCGACCAGCGAGGCGCGGACCAGGCCGAGGATCTGCCGCTCCCCCGCCGAGAGCCGGTCGCCGCGGCGGCCGACGACGGTGTCCAGGCCGTCGGGCAGCGACGCGACCCAGTCGTCGAGCCCGAGGGAGTGCACGGCGGCGACCATGTCCGCGCGCGTCGGGGCGGTAGGCGCAAGAGCGAGGTTGTCGGCGATAGTGCCGTCGACCAGGTGGACCTGTTGTGGCACTAGGACAAGCTTGCCCCGCAGGTCGGCCTCGTCGAGATCGGCTAGGTCAACGCCGCCGTAGGTGACCTGTCCCCGGTCTGGGGTGTAGAGGCCACTCAGCAGCTTGGCCAAGGTTGTCTTACCGGAGCCGGTTTGCCCCACCAGTCCAGCGCGGTCGCCCTCGGCGAAGGACACCGAGACGTCGTGCAGCACCTCGGAACCGCCGATGTAGGCGTACCCGAGGTCCGAGGTGGACAGCTCGGCGCGCGGGGGCGGCGCGATGGCGGCGCTCTGCCTGCTCGGGCGCTCGGTGGCCCCAAGCAGATCGAGCAGCCGGGCCAGGCCGACCCGGGCCAGCTGCATCTCGGCCAGCAGCTCGGAGAGGTTGAGCACGCCCTCGAACAGGTTCTTGGTGGCCAGCACGAACACCACCACGGTGCCCACGCTGATCTGCCCCGAGGTCACGAACCACACGCCGAGCAGCAGCAGGACGGCGGTGGAGAGCCCTTCGAGCAGGCTCATCGTCTCCAGCCGGTTCTGCACCGCGACCGAGCGGTTGGCCGCGCGCAGGGCCTCGTCGTTGGACTTGCCGAAGCGGCGCAGCCGGGCCCGCACCCCGCCGCCGAGTCGCAGCGTCTCGCCCGCCGCGACGAACTCGGTGAACTGCGCGGCCATGGTGGCCTCGGCGGCGGCCTGGTCGCCGAACGCGTCGTCGGCGTCGCGCTCGAACCAGCGCAGCACCAGGACCGCGGCGGGCAGGAACACCGCCAGCAGGATCACCGTGAGCAGCCAGGAGTAGGCGAGCAGCACGATGATCGTCATGCTCAGCGAGATCACCGCGCCGAGCAGGTCGGGCAGGCTGGCGCGGACGAACTGGGCCAGCTCGGCGACCTCGCCGGTGCTGCGGCGCAGCAGGTCCCCGGTGCGGTGCGCCTCGATGAACCGCAGCGGCGCGCCGGCCAGCCGGTCGACGACCAGTTCGCGCAGGTGGCGCACCACCCGCTCGCCGACCGAGGTGAGCTGCAGCTCGGCCATCGCGAGCAGCACCAGCCGGGCCAGGGTCAGTCCGATGAGGACGAACACGGCCGTCCACAGGCCGTCGGAGTCCTTGCCGAGCACGGCGTCCACGCCGGAGCCGATCACCGGCGCGATGCCGACCACGGCGGCCGTGGCGGCGGCGGTGGTGAGCAGCGCGGCGCCGATGCGCCAGCGGTGCGGGCGCAGGTGGGGCCAGAACCGGCGCAGGACGCCCTTGGTCGGCGGCGCCTCGTCCAGGGTGCGGATCTCAGCCACCGACGACCTCCATGTCTTCCCGGTCCGCGGCCAGCACGATCAACCGGTCGGCGGCCGCGACGACGTTGGGGCGGTGTGAGACGAACACGATCGCGGTCTGGGGAGACCAGTCGCGCAGCCTGCGCAGGATCGTCCGCTCGGTCTCGGCGTCAACCGCGGAGGTGACGTCGTCGAGCACCAGCACCGGTGGCTTGTCCAGCAGCCCCCGGGCTAACGCGAGCCGTTGGACCTGACCGCCGGAGAGCGTCTCACCGCGTTCACCGACCACGGTGTCGTAACCATCAGGTAGGTCTTCGATGAACTCGTCGAGAGAGGCGACACGGCATGCTTCGCGAACCAGGTCCGGGTCGACGTCGCGGTCAAGAGTGATGTTGTCGCGCAACGTCCCCGACAGCACTACCGGCCGCTGCGGCACCACGCCGATCCGGCGCCACACCTCCTCCGGGTCCGCGAGCCGCAGGTCGATCCCTCCGAAGTGGACGGTGCCGTGGTCGGGGTCGTCGAGCCTGCACAGCAGGCGGACCAGCACGGACTTGCCGGACCCGGTCGGACCGGTCACCACGACCAGTTCGCCGGGGGCGGCGATCAGGTCCACCGGGCCGAGGACGGTCCTGCCGTCGCGCACCGCGCTGAC
This sequence comes from Actinokineospora globicatena, assembly GCF_024171945.1. Lineage (GTDB taxonomy): Bacteria > Actinomycetota > Actinomycetes > Mycobacteriales > Pseudonocardiaceae > Actinokineospora > Actinokineospora globicatena. The sequence goes on along the minus strand of NZ_JAMTCR010000006.1, from coordinate 66,277 downwards.
CCCGACGGCCGAGAGCATCCCGGTCTCGGGCAGCGGTCGCGGGTCGTCCGGGGCGGCCACGGCGGGCTTGGCGGTGAGCACCTCGGTGACCCTGGCCGCGGCGACCCTGGCCTGACCCCGGTTGACCAGCAGGTCGACCAGGACGGTCACCGCCACGGTCATGGTGATCATCCAGGAGGTGAACGCGACCAGCGAGCCCACGGTGATCCGGCCGTCGATCGCGGCGAGGCCGCCGACCGCGAGCCCGACGGCGACCGCGAGCCGCAGCACCGCGGGCGGGGCGGAGACCCACCACGCCGAGATCCTGGCCACCCCGAGGGTGTGCCGGGTGACGTGCGCGCTGACCTCGCCGTGGCGGCGCACCAGCACCTGCTCGCCGCCGAGCCCGCGCACCGCGGCGCTGGCCGAGAGCAGGTCCTCCACGGCGTCGGCGCGGTCGCCGTGCGCGCCGGAGAGGCGTTCGTTGGCCCGCCGGTAGCGGCCGGGGAACTGGGCGTTGAGCAGGCCGAGCACCGGCATCGCGACCAGCAGCACGGCCAGCAGCACCGGGTCGAGCACGGCGACGGCGGGCACCACGACCAGCACGGTGACCGCGACCCGCGCCCACCTGCTCAGGCCCTGCACCCAGGCGTTGATCATCTCGGTGTCCCTGGTGACCCGCATGGCGAGGTCACCGCGGCCGAACGGGGCGATGGCGGCCCGGTCCAGGGCGCCGACCCGGGTGGCGAGGTCGGCGCGCAGCGCGTGCGCGATCCGGTTCGCCGCCAGGTTCGACCACCACTTGCCCGCCACGGCCGCGACCAGCATGACGGCGGCGACCAGGCAGGTCGTGACCGACCAGAACACGGTGCGGCCGGTGTCGCCGGGGGCGATCCCCTCGTCGAGGCCGTGCTGGACGCACCACGGCAGGGCGAGCAGCGCGGCCTGCTGCACCACCGTGGCGGCCAGGCCCGCGCCGAGCACGACCCGCTCCCTCCGCAGGCCGCTGCGCAGCAGATCCACCCCGGTGTCCTCCCTGTGGCCGCGCGCGAGTCAGGGCGCGCTAAGAAAAGTTAGGTCATCCTTACTTGCGACACGCCGGGGTGTCAATGTGATGGACCAGCGGCGCCCGCGACCCCGCTCACCGGCGGCCGGACCGCCATTCGGTCGCCAGCAGCCAGGCGAGGTAGAGGCCGCCGATGGCCGCCGTCGTGACGCCCACCGGCAACGCGTTCTGGCCGAAAGCCCGCTGGGACAACACATCCCCGCCGAGCAGCAACGCGGCACCCATGGCGGCGGCAGGCAGCAGCGCGACCCCGGACGAGCCCGCAAGCCGCCGCGCCAACTGCGGGGCGGCGAGGGCGACGAACGCGATAGGACCGGCGCACGCGGTCGCGACGGCGGTAAGAGCGACACTGATCACCACGAGCGAGAGCCGCGTTGGCTCTGTGCGGATGCCGAGCATCGTCGCCGTCTCGTCGCCCATCTCCAGGACCGCGAGCCTGCGTCCCAGAATGACGGCCGCCGGTAGGAGTACCGCGAGAGATATGGCTATCGGCAGCACTTCCGACCACCCACGGCCGTTAAGACTGCCCACGAGCCACACCTGTGCCGCCTGCGCCTGGCGCAACCCGGCCCTAGTGAGGACGTAAGTGTTAAGAGAGCCAAGAACCGCCGTGACACCGATACCGATGAGGATCAGCCGGTAGCCCTGAACGCCGGTGCGGTAGGCGAGGCCGTACACGACGATCGCGGCCACAATCCCGCCCGCGATGGAGCCGAGCGCGATCTCGGTCATGCCGCCGCCGAAGACGACCAGCACGAGGATCGCGCCGGTGGCCGACCCGGTGGAGAAGCCGATGATGTCCGGGCTGCCCAGCGGGTTGCGCGACAGGCTCTGGAAGATCGCGCCGCTGATCCCGAGCGCGGCACCGACCAGCACCGCGATGGTGACCCTGGGCAGCCGCAGGTCGAACACGATGTACTTCTGGCCGCCGGTCCCCGCGCCCTGCAAGGTGTTCCACAGTTGCGTGAGGTTCAACGGGAAGTCACCGGTCAGCAGCCCGAGCAGCGCCAGTCCGGCGGCGAGCAGCAGGAGTCCGACGACGACGAGGATCGCGCGCGGGTGCGCGCGGAAGGACACCGCCCCGAGGCGGACGGGGACACCGGTCACGACGCTCACAGGTGCGCCAGCTTCCTGCGCCTGCACAGCGCGATGAACACCGGGGCGCCGATGAAGGCGGTGATGATCCCGACCTCCATCTCCCGGGGCGCGATGATCAACCGGCCGACCACGTCCGCGCCGAGCAGCAGCACCGGGGCGAGCAGCGCGCTGATCGGCAGCACCCAGCGCAGGTCCGGGCCGACCATGGCGCGGGCCATGTGCGGGACGGTCAGGCCGATGAACGCGATCGGGCCCACGGCGGCGGTCGCGGCACCGCAGAGCAGCGTGATGGCGACCGCGCTGGCGATCCGGACGTGGGTGAGGTTCACCCCCAGCGCCCGACCGGTCTCGTCGCCGAGCGCGATGGCGTTCAACGGCGAGGCGAGCCCGGCCGCCACGACCAACCCGGTGGCGATGAACGGGGTGATCTCCAGGACCACCGCCATGTCCCTGCCCTCGAACGAGCCGATCTGCCAGAACCGGAACTGCTGGAAGGCGGCCGGGTCGAGCACGATGGTCGCCGCGACGAAGGCGCCGAGCGTCGCGCTGATCGCCGCGCCCGCCAGCACCATCCGCTCCGGGGTGACCGTGCGGCCGGTCGAGCCGAGCACGTAGACCAGCACGGACGCGATGGCGGCACCGAGGAACGCGAACCAGATGTAGCCGCTGACGGTGGTGATCCCGAAGAACGCGATGGAGGCCACCACGGCGGTCGACGCGCCGATGTCGACGCCGAGCAGCGCCGGGTCGGCCAGCGGGTTGCGGGTCAACGACTGCATCAGCGCCCCAGCGACACCGAGCGCGATGCCGACCACCAGCCCGATGAGCGTCCTGGGCACCCGGCGGTCCCAGATGATGGTCGCCTCGTCGCCCGACGGGATCACCCCGGTCAACACGTCCCAGACGGTCGAGATCGACATCGTCCGCGACCCGACGGCCACACTGAACAGGCAGACGAGGACGAGCCCCGCGCCCAGCAGCCCCAACCGCACCCACGCCTCCCAGTGTTAAGTAAGCCTTACCTTAACTCCGCGAGGTCGGGTGCCCAAAACTCCCCCAGCGCCGATCCCACGCCGACGAACCCGAACCCGGCTCCCCGCGCGGCGACGGCGTCCATGGGGGCGTCGCCGATGTAGACGGTGCCGGACTCGGTGACGCCGCGGGCCTGGAGGATCCGCTTGGCCTCGTCGAACACGGCCGGGTCCGGTTTGTGGCTGTCGGTGCGGTCGGCACCGTGCACGAACGCCAGTCGATCCACCGGGAAACCGGAGTGGTCCAGGTCGGCGAGGGTCGGATCGGTATTGGCGGAGGTGACGACGCCGACCTGCGTGCCGTGGTCGAGCAGCGCGGTGACCAGCTCGCGCGCCCCCTTGGCGGCGGTCTTGCGGTAGAGGTGCTCAAGGCTCAGGTTGGCCTTTTTCATGTCCTCAAGGGACGCCGACCCGCGGTAGAGCAGGGTGATCAGCTCGTCGTACGGCTTGCCCCAGTGCTCGCCGAGCTCGGCCTCGGTCAGCTCGAACCCGTAGAACCGCGCCGCCACCGCCTGGTGGTGCGCCCACTTCACCACCCGCGTGAGCAGCAACGTGTCATCGAGGTCGAACACGACCGCCCTCGCACCCCACACCAAATCCCGCGCGTCCATCCAGGCCCCCTCTTTCTCGCCCTCTCCCGCCCCCCGAGACGCTACAGCTCGGATTCCTCCACCAAGGCCGCGCGCAATCGGCTGTAGATGTCGTCCAGCGCGGTGAGATCGGCCTCGGTAAGAGGGTCGATGAAGGTGCGGCGAACGGTGGCGACGTGCGACGGGGCGGCGGCGGTGATGGTCGCCATGCCCTCAGGGGTAATGCGGACCATGGAACCGCGGGCGTCCTCCGGGCAGGTCTCACGGACGACAAGGCCGCGGCCCTGCATGCGGGTGAGGTGGTGGGAGAGCCTGCTGCGCTCCCAGCCGACCGACACGGCGAGGTCGCGGGCCCGGACGACGCCGCCAGGGGATTCCGAGAGCGGGACGAGCAGGGCGTAGTCGGCGAGGGACAGGCCGGAGTCGGCGGCGAGCTCACGCTCCAGGACCGCGTGCAACTCGGTGTGCAGGGCCAGGTACGCACGCCAGACCCGGGACTCGCGGTCGTCGAGCCAACGCGGCACGGTGGGCCTCCCTCGGGCAGTTTGTTGATGTGTCATCATAAGTCGTATGGAACTCGGCATCTACAGCTTCGCCGACCGCCACCCCGACCCGGTCACCGGTGAGCAGGTCTCGGTGGCCGAGGCGCTGGCGAACACGCTGGAGCGCATCAAGCTCGCCGACGAGCTCGGCCTCTCCTTCTACGGCCTCGGCGAACACCACCTCGACACCTACGCCATCTCCAGCCCGGGCACCGTCCTCGCGGCCGCCGCGTCGATCACCGAGCGGATCACGCTCAGCAGCGCGGTCACCGTGCTGAGCACCGAGGACCCGGTCCGGGTCTACCAGCAGTTCACCACGCTCGACCAGCTCAGCCGGGGTCGCGCGGAGCTGCTCGCCGGTCGCGGGTCGTTCACCGAGTCGTTCCCGCTCTTCGGCGCGGACCTCGGCGACTACGAGGACCTGTTCGACGAGAAGCTGGCGCTGCTGCTGCACCTCGACCGCGAGGACCCCATCACGTGGTCCGGCCGGTTCCGCCCGCCGCTGGAGAACGCGCACGTGCTCCCCCGGCCCTATGGCGAGCACCTGCGAATCTCGATCGGCACCGGCGGCAACCCCCAATCGTCCGCACGCGCGGGCCTGTTGGGTCTACCTGTCGTGTACGCCGTGATCGGCGGTGCACCCGAGCGGTTCGCGCCTTTGGTCGAGCTCTATCGCCGCGCGGGTGAGAGCAACGGTCAGACCGGCCTGCACGTGACGATGGGCGCCATCGGGTTCATCGCGAAGAAGTCCCAGGAAGCTAAGGACATCTTCTACCCGTATTGGCTGGAGACCATGAAGTACGGCGCGCGCGCCCGTGGCTGGTCTATCCCGTCGCGAGCCGACTACGACAGCTACACCCACAACTCGCAGGCCATCTTCGCCGGTAGCCCTGACGAGATCGCGGAGCGCCTCATCACCGTGGGCCGTCTCGTGGGCGCTGACCGCTACGCGATGCAGATGGACTGGGCGGGTGTGCCGCACAACCACGTCATGTCCGCGATCGAACTCCTGGGCACCGAGGTCCTCCCCCAGGTCCGCGCCGAACTGGGCTAGCCCTCGCCGCTGTCGATCCGCAAGCGGGTACCGGTGATCTGGGGCCGGTGCGTGATCGTGTGGTCGAGCTGCCGGGCGAGACGCGGGATGGTGGTCGGGGTCAGGTAGGTCTCGGCCCCCGCGTCGAGCAGGCGGCGGACCGGGCCCCGGTAGCTGATGCCCAGCTCCCGGTCCTCGATCTCGGTGACCACCACGCGCGCCTTCGGGTACATCTCGCGGAGGCTCTCGACCAGCTGCGGGCTCGCGGGCGGGACCAGCAGCACATCGGCGGTGTCGGGCGCCGAGTGCAGGTCGAGCACGATGTACCCGGGCCCCAGCCCGGCGGACAACGCGGCGCGCGCCTCCGACGACAGCTTCATCGCCGTGGCGACGACGGTCACCTCGCCGTCGTCCTCGGACGCCTCCTCCGGCGCGGACAACGCCGCGACCGCCGCGATCGGGACGTCGTCGCGGGTGATGACCAGGTGCTCGTCCGGCCCGAGGGCGTCGATGAGCGCGACGGCCTCGGCGGGGAGCTGGCTGACGTCGATCCGGCGCGGGGTCACTCACCCATCCTCCCCGGCGGTGGCGGGGCGCGGTGGGCGCGGGGGCCTGCTGCCGACCGGGTGCCTGCCTTGACCGTGCGCGGTGCCTGGCCGAATGCTGGGTGGGTCCGCGTGTGGAGGGAGACCGCCGGTGCGTGCCGTGGTGTTCGAGGAGTTCGGTGAGGACCCCCGGGTCGAGGTGGTGCCGGACCCGGCGCCGTCCGCGCGCGGGGTGGTCATCCGGGTCGCCGCCACCGGGTTGTGCCGCAGCGACTGGCACGGGTGGATCGGGCACGACCCCGACATCCGACTGCCGCACGTGCCGGGGCACGAGCTGGCGGGCACGGTCGCGGCGGTGGGCGCGGGCGTCACGCGGTGGCGGGAGGGCGACCGGGTGACGGTGCCGTTCGTGTGCGCGTGCGGCCGGTGCCCGTCGTGCGCGGCGGGCGACCAGCAGGTGTGCGAGCGGCAGACCCAGCCCGGGTTCACCCACTGGGGGTCGTTCGCGGAGTACGTCGCCGTGGAGGACGCGGAGGTCAACCTGATCGGGCTGGCCGGTGACATGCCGTTCGCCACCGCCGCCGGGTTGGGGTGCCGGGTGGCGACGGCGTTCCGGGCGGTGATCGCGCAGGGCCGGGTGAAGCCGGGCGAGTGGGTCGCGGTCCACGGCTGCGGGGGTGTCGGGTTGTCCGCGGTGGCCGTCGCGGCGGCCGCCGGTGCCAGGGTGATCGCCGTCGACATCTCGTTCGCCGCCCTGGAGATGGCGGCCGCGCTGGGTGCGGTGGCATCGCTGAACCCGGTGACCACGGTCGACATCCCCGCGGCCATCACCGACCTGACCGGCGGCGGCGCCCACCTCTCGCTCGACGCCCTCGGCAGCCCCGCCACCTGCGCCGCGTCCATCACGAGCCTGCGCAGACGCGGCCGCCACGTCCAGGTCGGCCTGCTCCCCAAGGACCCGCCGGTGCCCATGTCCCGCGTCATCGCCCACGAGCTGGAGCTGCTGGGCAGCCACGGCATGCCCGCCCACGCCTACCCCGAGATGATGTCCATGGTCGCCACCGGCACCCTGCGGCCCGACCTGCTCATCACCCGCACCATCGGCCTGGACGAGGCCCCCACGGCGCTCACCGCGATGGGCAACACCCCGGGCAACGGCGTCACCATGATCGAGCCGTGACCGCGCGGGCACGCCTGCCATCCGGGTCGCCCCGGCAGACGTGCCCGGCCCGGGTCAGTTCAGCGGGAGCGCGGCCTCGACGAGGTCGGCGATGCGCAGGTGCCCCGCGGCGTTGGGGTGGATGAGGGCCCAGCCGCCGGAGTTGTCGAGGATGCCCTCGATCCAGTTCGTGCCCTCGGGACGGCACACGTCGTGGCCCTCGGTACCGGCGAAGGTGTCGACGTAGACGGCGTTGTGCGTCGCGGCCTGCTGGGCGATGACGTCGTTGAGGCGGATCAGCACGTCGGAGCGCAGCCAGCTCAGGTCGGGGTAGGTGGCGGTGGCGAAGTCGCGCAGCGCCTCAGGGCCGTAGCCGTACGCGCAGGTCGAGACGTCCTCGGGGATGATCGCCGGGTAGCCGACGGCGACCACGGTGACGTTGGGCGCCTGCGCCTTGATCATCTCGATCAGCTCGCCGTACTGCTGGCTGACCGCGGCCAGCCGGTCGTTGACGGTGGGCACGCCGTCGCCGCCGGTGGTGAAGGCGTCGGCACAGGGGTGGTCGGTGTCCTTGTCGGCGGAGGCACCCAGCTGCAGGCAGGCGTAGATCACCTCCGCGAACCCGAACGTGTTGCCGCCGACGCCGATGGTGACCAGGTTCGTGCTCTCGGACACGGCGTCGATCTGCGGCGGCACCGGCCGGAACGGGTAGCCCGGGTCGAGCACGTCGAAGAACGGCAGGTGGTACCCGGTGGGTTCCTGCGACTCGTTGAACAGGTTCGCGATCGTCGCGCCGCCGCAGGAGACGTTGGTCAGGTCGTAGACGGCCGCGAGGCGAACGCGCAGCACCTCCGGGTACGAGCCCGCCGTGCGGGAACACCCGTCGCGGCCGCCGGGCACGGGCAGCTCGACACCCGCTGCCGGGATGACCCCGGCGGCGTAGGAGTCACCCAGGGCGACCCACTGGAACGGGGCCTGTGGTGCCGCCTGGGCGGGGACGGTCGCGGCGCAGAACACCGCCACGACGGCGGCGGCGAGTCTGGTGACGTGGGCACGCCTCATCGGTTCCACTCCTCGGGGACGCGACGCCGCGCCGATCGGCGTGGCACCCAGAGTCGTACCGTCCACAGAGGGCGGAAGCCAGCAACCTCACCCACCCGGTGCGGTACCGACCGAACGCGACCAGTGGTCGAAACCCGTGGCCTGGGCAGACTTTCGCCAAACCCGCCCGGGCCGACCCCGATCGGGTGATGTGTGCGCGCGGGCGGCGCCTGCCTGGTCCACAAGGGACCCCGGTGGCCGGTCGGGACGAGCTCAGCCGGGCGGCGACTGGCGCGCGAGGGTGGCCTGGGCATAGGCCACCATCGCGTCCAGCCGTACTCCTCCACGGCGACCACGCACCCGCCGCGCCGACATCGGCGCGGTCGGGGGCGCCTGCCACCCGCGGTCGGCGTCGGGGATCCCGGCGGGGTTGAGCTGGGTGACCAGCCACCGGTCTGTCCCGAGCGCGCCGACCTCGGCGAGCAGTTCTGGGGTTGGCCCGAGCGGGCGGGGCGGGTGCTCGATCATGTCCACAGTGGCCGGTGCGGCACCCTCGGCCGCGCGGGCGCGCGGGGCGCCGACCGGGACCCCGCGCCGACCGACCGGCGCGGTCCCGCGTTCGTCTCCCGGCGCGGACCCACCGCCGCTGTCCTGGACAGAGTTCACCAGTTCGCCCTCGTTCCCCGACGGCCTGGCCCGCCCACCCCCGCGGGGCGGTCGTGCCAGCGAACGCCGGTCACGCTAGAAGAACACCACGGCGCACAGGTACCCCCGAATGGCCCAAGTACCGATCGCCTTGCCAGCACTGGGATCCCGCCCCGACCCCGGGGGACCCGAGGGCCGGGGCACACCCCCAGCGCGGATCAGCTCTCCACAGTGGACGAGAAGCGCCGCCGGTACTCCGCGGGCCCCACCGACAACGCGCGCAGGAACGCCCGCCGCATCGCCTCAGGCGTGCCGTACCCGCAGGCGCGCGCGACCCTGGTGACGCTGTCGTCGGTGTCCTGCAACCGCAGCCGGGCGGCTTCCAGCCGCACCTGGTCGACGTAGCGGCCCGGCGCGACCCCGACCTCCTGGGTGAACGAGCGGGTGAAGTGCCGGGGCGAGAGACCCGCCCTGGCGGCGAGCGCGGTGACCGAGAGGTCGGCCTCGGGGTGCTCGGCGATCCAGCGCTGCAAGTCGCGCAACGGCGCGCGGTGCGCCAGCTGCGCCGACATCTGCGCGCTGAACTGGGCCTGGTTGCCCGGTCGGCGCAGGAACACCACCAGGTGCCTGGCGACCGCGAGCGCCACGTCCCGGCCGAGGTCGTCCTCCACCAGGGCCAGCGCCAGGTCGATCCCGGCGGTCACCCCGGCCGAGGTGGCGATGTTGCCGTCGCGGACGAAGATCGGCTCGGCGTCGACGGTGACATCGGGGTGCAGTTCGGCGAGGTCGGCGCAGTACTGCCAGTGCGTCGTGGCGCGGCGCCCGGCCAGGAACCCGGCCGCCGCCAGCACGAACGCGCCGGTGCACACCGACACCAGCCGCCCGGCCCGCGGTCCGTTGGCGCGCAACCACGACACCAGCGACAGGTCCAGCGTCGCGGGCACGCACCCGCCCGGCGCGACGAGCGTGTCCGGTGCGGGCGCGCCGTCGAGGTCGATGTCCGGGGCCAGCCGCAACCGCGCGGAGGTGCGCACTGCCGCCGCGCCGAGGCTGCCGGTGGTGATGGTGTACGCGGGGGCCCTGCCGTGCTCGGCGAGGACGTCGTTGGCGGAGGAGAAGACCTCCGCGGGCCCGACCACGTCGAGGCCCTTGACGCCGTCGTAGAGCATCAGCAGGACGTTGTGCACACCTCCCATGGTGTTCGCCGCGCACGGAGGGCGTCAACGACGGGCACCCCACCTTTCACGCCACGACGATCACCGCGCCCACTGCCGCATCCACAGTGGACGGTCGCGGCCCTGGCCGACCTGGCGCAGCTCGGTGGGGTCGAACAGCACCGGTCCGGTGTCGGCGTGCACCAGCAGAACCTCGTGGTAGACCTCGCGGTCGGACAGGATCCAGTCGGGGCGGCACCCGGCGGCCAGCCAGCGGCCGCGCCACAGCACGGTCTCCTCCACCGCCGCCCGTTCCACCAGTTGGACCCGTTCCACCCGCAGGCCGCGCGCGGCGAGCACCATGCCCGCGACGCAGGCCAGCACACCGCAGTCCAGGTGCTCGGCGGTGGGCACGTCGCACCACGCGAACGGCCACCGGGTCGGGCCCCACCGGAAGTAGCGGAACAGCCAGCCCAGGCCGAAGGTCGTGGTGTCCCACTCGCGCGCGGGGGTGGCCTCGGCGCGGTCGTGGGCGAGCAGCCAGGACCGGGTGTCCGCGCAGGCCAGGCAGTCCGCGTGCTCGGTCAGCGCCGAGGGCGGGTGGTCGGGCACCGAGACCGGGACACCGGGGGTGGACGTGACGGGCACGGTGATCACACTCCGAACCGGAAGCTCATGCTGGCGTCGTAGGCGCCCGCGTCGAGGAACAGCAGGTGGTCGCCCTCGGCGATGCCGTCGGGCAGCGCGAGGCCCGCGCGCGGCCGGTCGTGCTCCATGCACAGCCGACCCAGCACGGACTCGTCACCGGGCCGCAGCCTGCGCCACGGCGCCCCGGGTGCCCGCCACAGCACCGGGTGCGGGTGCGAGCCCCAGTCCGGCAGCTCGGCGATCGACGCGTCCACCACCGCGGCCCGCCCGTGCGGTCCGTCGCGCACGTCGAGCACGGTGGTGAACACCGCCATCGCCGGTTCGACCAGGTACTTGCCCGGCTCGAACAGCACCTGGTCGATCGGGCCGAGTTCGCGCACCGCGGTCCGGGTGGCCCGCACCAGCTGGCCGCCCAGCTCCGCGCGGCCGAGCCCGGGTGGCCAGCCGCCGCCGAGGTCGACGCACCTGGCGCGCACGTCGACGCGGGTGAGCAGGTCGGCGGCCACGGTGACCGCCGCGGCGAACTCGCGCAGCCAGGCGCGCAGCCCGATCTGGCTGGCCGCGTGGTGGAACTGCAGGCCCAGCCGGGCGACCGGGGCACCGCGCAGCGCGTCGGCGACCCGGCGGTAGGCGCGCGGGCAGGTCACGTCGATGCCGAAGCGCGACGGCACCCCGGGCGGGGCGAGCCGCAGGCCCAGCACGTCCGCGTAGACGCCACCGCCCGCGATCAGCGCCAGGGTCCGCTCCAGGTCGCTGACCGAGTCGCAGAACACCGCGCCGAACTTGGCCGGGCCGCCGTCGAAGCGCCACCACTTGGCCGGACCGCCCAGCACGACCCGGTCACCGGGGAAGCCCGCCTCGGCGCACCGGCGGGCCTCGGCCTGGGAGATCACCTCGACCAGCGCGCCCCGGCGCAGCACCGCGCCGAGCACCCGGGGGTCCGGGTTGGTCTTGACCGAGTAGGCGAACCGGGTCGGCACCCCGGTGGCGTCCTCGACGTCGCGGCACACCCCGGCGAGCCGGTCGAGCCCCCGGTCGAGCACGCCGCCGAAGTAGACCCGCGCGGGCGACTCGTAGGGGTCGACCACCAGCGCGTCGGCGATGTCGGCGGCCCGCTGGTGGTCCAGGTCCGCCGTGCGCTGCCGCGGGCGCGGCGGGGCGAGCCTGCGCGAGAGCACCGGCATGCCTGACGGGTGCTTGCCCGGCGGCGCGGGCAGGGCGCGGTGGGCGAGCGGGACGGCACCGGTGGCGTGCGGCCCGGCGGGGATCTCCTCGACCACCCGCACGAACGCGCTGGACTGGGCCCGTTCCCGCTCCTGGCGGGGGATCCCGGTGGCGGCCGCGACGAGCCGGGCGGGCAGGTTGACCCCGGCCAGGGTGGCGCCGTGGATCCACGCCGGGAAGCGCGGGTTGACCTCCAGCAGGTACGGCACGCCGGTCTCGGCCTCGCGGACGATCTCGACCTCCCCACCGCCGGTCCACCGGGTGACCCGGACCAGGTCCACCAGCCGCGCCCTGGTGGGCGGGTCGAGCAGGTCGACCGACCCGGCCCAGGTCTTGCCCTCGGCGGTCACCATCGTCTTGCGCATCGCGCACGCGCCGAGCAGCTCGCCGTCGAGCGCGGCGAACACCACCGACTCCTCCGTGCCGTCGACGTGCCGCTGCAGCAGGCTCTCCCCGCCCCAGGTCTCGCGCAGCCGGGCGATCGCGGCGGCCAGTTCGGCGCGCGAGCCGGTGGCGATGGCCTGGTAGCGCGGCCCCTTCACCCAGACCCGCCAGCCGTGCCGGACGGCGAAGTCGGCGCCGTCCTCGACTCCCTCGGCGAAGCGGTACTCCGGGATCGCGAGCCCCAGCAGCGCTGCCGCCGTCTCCCCCGGCTTCGCCACGGCGTCGAACGCGGCGCTCGGCGGCAGCAGCAACGCGGCGTGGCCTGGGCTGCGGTCGGCCAGCAGCGCGGCCTCCAGGTCCAGCCCCGGCAGGAACACCGCGCTCGCCGACTCGACGATCGACACCAGGCCAGCGCACAGCGCGTCCAGGTCGGCGGCGTGCCACCCGGGCCGCACGTGCACCCGGTCGAACTCCGAGGCGCTGAGCCCGGTCGAGCGCGGCGAGTAGTCCAGCGCCTCCAGCCGCAACCGGGGCCAGGCCAACCGCAGCGACCTGGCCAGCCCGAGCCCCGGTGACGGGTTCGGGCCGGAGTGCACGCCGGACAGCACGACGGTGGGGGTGGTGGACACCGGCGTCCCCCTTCAGTGCTCGGTGGCGAAGTAGGCGGCGAGTCGCTGGTCCTCGCGGTGGCGCAACTGGGTCCACAGCGCGTCGTAGTCGCGGGTGGGGATCGCGGAGTGGTTGTCGTTGTGGTCGGAGTAGTCCTGGAACGCCGTGGCCGACAGCTCCGCGGGGGTGAGCCGGGCCCGCGCCGACGCCCAGTGCGAGCGCTCGCCGAGCGGGGTGTGCGGCAGCGGGTAGTAGCGGTAGGCGTCGAAGGCGAGCGCGGGCACCGAGTCGATCAGGTCGAGCGTCGCCCGCGCGTCGGCCGTGCCCTCGCCCGGCCAGCCGATGCCGATGGAGGCGCGCAGGACGTAGCCCATGTCGATCGCCCGGTTGAGCACGTCGGCGACCCGGCCGCGCAGCGTGCCCTTGGCCAGCCGCCTGCGGGTCTCCGCCGAGGCCGACTCCACCCCGACGTAGAGCGCGCGGAACCCTGCGCGGTGCATGAGCGCGAGCAGGTCCGGGTACCGGTCGAGATCGGACAACTGGACGTCGCAGCCGTAGCGGAATGGGCTGCCGTCGGCGATGGCGCGCGCGCAGAAGTCGCGAACCCGCCGTTGTCTGGCGTCGATGAAACAGTCGTCGACGAAGTAGAATCCGCGCGCACCGGTGACCGAGTTCAGTTCTCGCAGGTCCTCGTGCAGTTTCCCGGCGGTGACGTAGCGGAACCGCGCGTGCGGGTACTGGGCGTTGAGGTAGCAGAAAGTGCAGCGGCGGGTGCAGCCGCGCGCGGAAGCGACGTGGATACCGGGCACCGCCATGTTCGGCCAACTGCGCGCCGGGTGCACGTAGTCGGCCAGCGCCGGCCACCACGACGGCACGCCGACCGCGTCCAGGTCCGGGGGTTCGACCCCGTGCACCAGCCCGCCGCGGCGCGGCCGGTCGGTCAGCCAGGCCACCATCGCCTGCTCGCCGTCGCCGAGCACCAGGGTGTGCACGCCCCGCCAGATCAGCGCGTCCGGATCGGGGAAGGTGCTGACCAGCGGGCCACCGGCGACCACAGGCACCCCCGGGGCGACGACCGCCAGGTGGTCGACGACGGCCCGGAACCGGCGGGCGCCGACGCCCTGCTTTGCGGTCACCCCGACGACCTCCGGGGTGAGGTCGGCGAGCGCGGCGTCCAGGCCTGCGGCGGGGTCGGCGCCGTTGAGGTCGAGCACCGTGACGCCGTGGCCAGCCGCGCGCAGGGCATGGCCGATGGTGAGCGCGCCCCACGGCGGGAACGCGAGGGGATTGCGGTCGTCGTAGATCCCCGGGTGCACCAGCAGCACCTGTCGTCTGGTCACCGCGTCTCCTTCCGTTCGAGCCGGGCATCGTGGTCGATCCAGACCCCGTTACCCATTCCCGCGACCACGACACGATCCAGCGACAACGCGTACTGACCGTTTCCCAGTGCACCACTGACAAAGCAGTTGGGGAATTCCAAGAACGGGCCGAAATCCCGCACGTTCGGTAGTCGGAAATGGCGTCGCGCTGGGCCGAATGGGTTTTTCCGCCGGTCACACCACCCGGGCGGCGCAACCGGGCCGAGCGTGATGTCGTTTTCCCGCTGGAGTCGGTGGCGCGGACCCGCGATGCTTGGCGCCATGCACTCCGACACCGAGCGGTGCGTCCGCGCCGTGCAGTCGCGGGACGCGCGGTTCGACGGCTGGTTCTTCACCGCCGTGCTCACCACCGGGATCTACTGCCGACCCAGCTGCCCGGTGCTGCCGCCCAAGGCCCGCAACATGCGCTTCTACCCGAGCGCGGCCGCCGCCCAGCAGGCCGGGTTCCGGGCGTGCAAGCGGTGCCTGCCCGACGCCTCCCCCGGCTCGCCGCAGTGGAACGAGCGCGCCGACCTGGTCGGCCGGGCGATGCGCCTGATCGCCGACGGGGTGGTCGACACCGGCGGGGTGCCCGCGCTGGCCGCCCGGCTCGGCTACAGCGTGCGGCAGGTGGAGCGGCAGCTGCGCGCCGAGCTCGGCGCCGGGCCGCTGGCGCTGGCCAGGGCGCGGCGGGCGCAGACGGCCAGGGTGTTGATCGAGACCAGCCTGCTGCCGATGACCGAGGTGGCGATGGCCTCGGGGTTCGGCAGCATCCGCACGTTCAACGACACGGTCCGCGAGGTGTTCGCGCTCTCGCCGACCGACCTGCGCAGGCGCGCCAACGGCCGGGCGCGGCCGGTCTCCGGCGGGCTGACGGTGAAACTGCCGTTCCGGGCACCGTTCAGCCCGAGCAACGTCTTCGGCCACCTCGCCGCGACGGCGGTCCCCGGGGTGGAGGAGTGGCGCGACGGCGCCTACCGGCGGACCGTGCGGCTGCCCAACGGCCCCGGGGTGGTGAGCCTGCGGCCGCAGCCCGACCACGTGCGCTGCGACCTGGCGTTGACCGACCTGCGCGACGTGCCGGTGGCGATCAGCCGGTGCAGGCGCCTGCTCGACCTCGACGCCGACCCGGTGGCCGTCGACGAGCTGCTGGCGGCCGACCCGCTGCTGGCGCCGCTGGTGCGCGCGACACCGGGCAGGCGGGTGCCGCGCACGGTCGACGGCGACGAGATGGCGGTGCGCGCGGTGCTCGGCCAGCAGGTCTCGACCCAGGCCGCCCGCACCCACGCCGCCCGGCTGGTCATCGCGCACGGCGAGCCGATCTCCGACCCGGGCGGCGGCCTGACGCACCTGTTCCCGGACGTGACCGCGCTGGCCGAGATCGACCCGGAGACCCTGGCGTTCCCGCGCTCCCGGCGGGCCACGTTGCTGGGTCTGGTGGCCGCGCTGCCGCGCATCGACCTGACCCCCGGCGGCGACTGGCGGGCGGCGCGGGAAGATCTCGCGGCACTACCGGGCATCGGGCCGTGGACGGTCGAGACCATCGCGATGCGCGCCCTCGGCGACCCGGACGCGTTCGTCGCCAGCGACCTGGGCATCCGGATCGCGGCGCGGGAACTCGGCCTGCCCACCGCCCCGGCCGCGCTGATCGCCCACTCCGCCGCCTGGCGCCCCTGGCGCTCGTACGCGGTGCAGTACCTGTGGGCGACCGGCAGCCACCCGATCAACCACCTGCCCACCGACTCGCCGTAGGAGACCCCTGGTGTCACTGCTAGCCCCGACCACGCTCGCCGAGGCGCTGGACGGCCCGACCCGCTACACCACCGTCGACACCCCCGTCGGCGAACTCCTGCTCACCGGCGACGGCACCGCGCTGACCGGCCTGTACATGGGCGTCGAACACCGCCACTTCGCGGGCATCGGCCCCGACTGGGTGCCGGAGGCGTCCCCGTTCACCGAGGCCAAGGCCCAACTCGCCGCCTACTTCGCAGGCGAACTGCGCGAGTTCACCCTCCCCCTCGCCCCCCGCGGCACCCCGTTCCAACGCGAGGTGTGGACCGCCCTGACCACCATCCCCTGGGGCCACACGACCACCTACGGCCACCTGGCCCACCAACTCGGCCGCACCCCCACCGCCTCCCGAGCCGTCGGCATGGCCAACGGCCGCAACCCCATCTCCATCGTCATCCCCTGCCACCGAGTAATCGGCGCCGACGGCTCCCTGGTCGGCTACGGCGGCGGCCTCCCCGCCAAGCGCCACCTCCTCACCCTGGAGGGCTCCACCCTGATGTGACCCCAGTCGGGCAGGCCAAGGTCTCACCCGCGGCAGCACATCAGTTCGGGTGGGAACGGCAAGGGCTCCCCTGGATACAACAGTGCTGTTACATTGACCCGGTGCCCTACTCACACGGTGATCCCCGCGCGTCCGGTCTGCTTGAGGTCGGGCAGGGGAACCAGGTCTACTGGGAAGAGTCCGGCAACCCGGAAGGCAAGCCCGCGCTGGTTGTCCACGGTGGGCCCGGGTCCGGGAGCAACCGGCGGAGCAGGGAGTACTTCGACCCGGAGCGGTACCGGGTCATCCTGTTCGACCAGCGGGGGTGTGGGCGGAGCCTGCCCAACGCCGGAGATCCCACGACCGGGTTGGCGCACAACACGACCCATCACCTGGTGGCGGACATGGAGGTGTTGCGGGAACACCTGGGGGTCCAGCGGTGGTTGCTCTCCGGTGGCTCCTGGGGCTCGACCCTCACCCTGGCGTACGCGCAGAAGCACGCCGATCGGGTGAGTGAGATCGTGCTCAGCGCGGCCACGCTGTCCCGGCACGCCGACCACGAGTGGATCACCTGCGGCGTGGGTCGGTTCTTCCCCGAGGCGCTGGAGCGGTTCCGGGCCGGGGCGGGCGGGGCGGAGAACGTGATCGCCGCCTACAACGCGTTGATGGCGCACCCCGACCCCGCCGTGCGCGACAAGGCCGCCAGGGACTGGACCGCCTGGGAGGACACCGTCGTGTCCCTGGAGCCCAACGGCGGTTCCGCGCCCTACAGCAGTCGACCGGACCCGGCGCTGCACACGCTCGTCCGCCTGGTGACCCACTACTGGGCGCACGACGCGTGGCTGGGAGACGGTCAACTCCTGCGCGACGCCCACCGCCTCTCCGGGATCCCGGGCACGATCCTGCACGGCCGCCACGACATCGGCGGGCCGGTGGAGGTGGCGTGGACGCTGGCCAAGGCGTGGCCGGACGCGGAGTTGGTCGTCGTGGAGGACTCCGGGCACACCGGCAGCGACGAGTTCGACCGCCTCAAGCAGCAAGCACTCGACCGCTACGCGCTCACCCCGGCGTGACGAGCCCGGTCCGGTAGGCCACCACCACCGCCTGCGCGCGGTCGCGGACGCCGATCTTGGCCAGCACCCGCTTCACGTGCGTCTTGGCGGTCGACTCCGCGATCACCAGCACCTCGGCGATCTCGGCGTTGCTGTTGCCGTGCGCGATGAGCCGCAGCACCTGCGTCTCGCGGTCGGTCAGCCGCGCCAGCCTGGGGTCCGACACCGGGGTCGGCAGCTGCCGGACGAACCGGTCGACGAGGTCGCCGGTCACGGCCGGGTCGAGCACGCTCTCCCCCGCGGCGACCGTGCGCACCGCGTCGATCAGCCGCTCCGGGGAGGCGCGCTTGAGCAGGAACCCGCGTGCACCGGCCCGCAGCGCGCCCCAGACGTACTCGTCGTGGCGGAAGGTGGTCAGGACGAGCACCGCGACGTCCGGGCACGCGGCCAGCACCCGCTTGGTCGCCTCCACGCCGTCGACCCCGGGCATCCGGACGTCCATCAGCAGCACGTCCGGCCGGAGCTCCACGGCGGCGGCGACAGCGGCCAGCCCGTCACCGGCGTCCCCGACGACCTCGATGTCGCCCGCCGTGCCGAGCACCACCCGCACCCCGGCCAGCAGCAGCGAGTCGTCGTCGGCGAGCACGACCCGGATCACGTGAGCGGGAGCACGACCCGCAGCCGGAACCCGCCCCCGTCACCTCCCCCGTGCACCACGGAGCCGCCGAGCACCTCGGCCCGCTCGGCGATCCCGGTCAGCCCGCGCCCGACCCGGTACCCCGGCCGGGGTCCACGCCCCTGGTCGGCGACCTCCACCGCGACACCCTCCCCAGCCGACAGCACGGACACGGACGCCGACCTGGCGTGCCCGTGGGTCAACGCGTTCGTCAGCGCCTCTTGCACTATCCGGTACACCGCGAACTCCACCGGCCCCGGCAGCCCACCGACCTCGACCCGCAGGTCGACCGCCATGCCCGCCTCGGTCATCCGCGACGCCAGCCGGGTCAGGTCCGGGTCGTCGGGTCGCAGCGCCGAGAGCACGCGGTCGAGTTCGTCGAGCGCGTCGCGGCCGGTCCGCTCCACAGCGATCAGCAACTCCTTCGCCTTGGCCGGGTCCGAGTCCAGCACCACCCGGCTCGCCCCCGCCTGCACCAGCATCACGTTCACCGTGTGCCCCACCAGGTCGTGCAGCTCCCGCGCCATCCTGGTCCGCTCCTCGGCCACCGCGGCGCGGTTGAGCAGCGCCGAGCGCTCCCTGGCCCTGGCGGTCGCGAACCCCACCGCCCAGGCCAGCAACCAGAAGAACACGTTCCCGGCGATGGCCACCGCCGAGCCGGGCAGCTGCGCGTTGTAGGCGACCACCCCGGGCACCACGAGCAGCGGGCCGAACAGCGAGCGCCGCACCGAGGTGTAGGCGCCCAGCGCGTGGATCCCGATCACGTTGGCGTACGGGGCGACCGGGTCGGCGACCCCGAGCAGGCCACCCGCCATCAGCGCCGCGGTCCCCAGCAGGTACCCGCCCAGCGGCGCGCGGGTGCGCAGCGCCAGCCCGATCGACACCCCGGCGGCGAGCCAGAGCGGACCGGGGCTCACCAGGGCCATGGACACGAACGCCATGACCCCCAGGGCACCGTCGAACAGCCAGACCCGACGGTCAGACAGCCACCGCGGAACGGTCATCAGCCACACCCCTAGCCACGAGGGCCTGCCAGAAGCCCACACCCACTCCGACGACACCGACCAGGCCAAGGACCGCCACCGGCAGGACCGGGTCCGTCCAGGCGCGGCCCGCGTACGCGGTCACGGTGACCGCGGTGTACACCGCCGCGTAGCCCGCGGTCCCCACCAGCATCGTCCACAACCGCGTCCTTGTCGCCATGGCGGCACCCTCGAGCAGGACCGCCAGCACGATGAGCACCTGGATGCCGTGGATGCCGATGGCGTGCGCGAGCTTCGCGCTGCCCGCCGCGCCGAACACCAGGTCCTCCGGCACGTGCCCGGTGGTCGCGTACACCTGGTCACCGGCGGCGATCAGGTCGGTGCCGACGTAGCCCGCGACCGCGAGCGCCAGCAACCCGGCCAGCGCGGCCACCCGCGACACCGCCGTGCCCCGGAAGTCCAGGACCGCCCACACCAGAAGGAATCCCGTCGCGGCGGCGACCAGCAGTACGGTGATCCCCATGCCGCTGAACACGGCCTCGTCGAACGGGGTGGCCGAGTTGAAGTGCGACGGCGCCCCGCGCCACTTCTGCAGGGTGATCAACCCGACCTCGATCAGCGAGGACAGCCCGAACACCAGCGCGAACGGCCAGCTGAACCACCGCCGGGGCAGTTGGCGCATGACCCAGACCGAGGACCAGGTCACCAGTCCGAACGAGGCGCCGAAGACCACGGGCTTGCGCCAGGTCACCGATCCGAGCCAGGGTCCACCGTCGACCAGCGCCACCACACCGTGCACCGCGGCGGAGGCGAGCAGCAGCGCGCCGCACCACCACAGCAACACCTGCGCCGCACCGACCGGTCGCGTCGCCCACCACACGTGCTTGGCCATCCCGGCCACGCGCCCCACCAACGTCTCCACGCTTCCCCCACCAGATCCCCTGCCTGCCATGGCGTCGACGCTAGGTCGGACCCGGGTCCGGCTCGTCCCCCCGGTGGGGTAGGGCCACCCTGAGATCACCCTCAGGGTCCACAGTGGATCGACAGGTGATCGCCCGAATTGCGCCGTTCGGCCGTAGCTGTGGTTTAGACCACCGCATAGTTTGGTCCAGACCAAAGGGTGGCTAGACCGCCCGACATCGAGGAGGACCATGTCCGCGAGTAAATGGCGCGTCGCGGCGCTGCTGACCGGAGCGGCCGTCGCCGCGACGGTCGCCACGGCGCCCGCCGCGCAGGCCCACCAGCCAGACCACGGTCACGGCCACGGCCGCGCCGAGGCCAAGGTGATCGGCTACTTCACCCAGTGGGGCATCTACGCCCGCAACTTCACCATCCGCAACCTCGTCGACAACGGCTCGGCGGCGAGGCTGACGCACCTGAACTACGCGTTCGGCTTCCTCAACGAGCAGGGCGGCTGCGTCAGCGCCGACGCGTGGGCCGACTACCAGAAGCCCTTCGCCGCCGAGCAGAGCGTCGACGGGGTCGCCGACGTCGCGGGCCAGCCGCTGTCGGGAAACCTCAACCAGCTGCGCAAGCTGAAGAAGAAGTACCCGAAGCTGAAGGTCTACATCTCCCTCGGCGGGTGGTCGGGTTCGAAGTACTTCTCGAACGCCGCGCTCACCGCGGAGTCCCGCAAGGCGCACGTGACTTCCTGCATCAACCAGTGGATCAAGGGTGACATCGCGGGTCCCGGCGTCGCGGCGGGCATCTTCGACGGCATCGATGTGGACTGGGAGTGGCCCGGCAGCACCGCGGGCGAGCCCAACAACATCGTCCGGCCCGAGGACAAGGTCAACTACACCGCGCTGCTCAAGGAGTACCGCACCCAGCTCGACACGCTGCCGCGCGGCAAGCGGGACCTGACCGCGTACCTCCCGGCCAACACGCGTGAGATCAACGCGGGCTTCGAGGTCAGCAAGGTCTTGCGCTACCTGACCTTCGGCAACCTGCAGGGCTACGACTACCACGGTGGCTGGGACCCGACCACCAACCAGCAGTCGGCGCTGCGCACCGCCAAGGGCGACCCGACCCCGGCCCCCGGCTACAGCAGCCAGGTCGTGGTCGACGCGTGGGTCTCGCGCGGCGCTCCCCGGGACAAGCTCGTGCTCGGCGTGCCGTTCTTCGGTCGCGGGTGGACCGGGGTGACCAACGCCAACAACGGCCTGTACCAGAAGGCCACCGGCCCGGCCCCCGGCACCTGGGAGGCGGGCGGCGAGGACTACAAGGTCCTCAAGACCAAGGTCGGCGCGTACAAGGTGTACCGCGACGAGAAGGCCGGGCACGCCTGGCTCTTCGACGGCACCACGTTCTGGACCTACGACGACCCGATCGAGATCCGCCGCAAGGCCCGCTACATCGAGAGCCAGGGCCTGGCGGGGGCGATGATCTGGTCGCTCGACGCGGACACCAGCGACGGCGAGCTGATCAAGGCGCTGCACAAGGAACTGTCCTGTTAGGACGAGTGGCGTAACGGGGTCCCCGGCGGTTGCCCGCCGGGGACCCTTCTCGTGTAGGGCGAATGGAGTCTGTCGGCGGGCCGCGAGCTGATCTACGGTTCCCCCAACCCACCGGGGAAAGGAACCTGTGCCATGAGCGGATGGCCCCACCTGCGTTCGTCGCGGACCGTGCGGGCCGGGTTCGCGCCCGGGACGGTGGTCACCTGCGGGGTGACCGACACGGTGATCGCCGACGTCCCGGTCTCGGTGGTGTTCTTCTTCGGCCACCCGCTCGACGAGGACCGGTTGGCCGAGGGGCTGGCGACCGCGCTCGCGGCGGTCCCCGGGTTCGCGGGCAGGCTGCGCACCACCGGCGACGTGCTGGAGATCGTCTGCGACGACTCGGGCATCCCGTTCGACACCTACGACCTGGACGAGACGCTGCCCAAGGCGATCGGCCGGGTCACCCTGCCGGGCGCCGACTTCGTCGACCACGTGCAGGCACCGGCCGCGCGCCAGGGCGGCCTACCGCTGCTGACCGTCCGGTTGACCCACCTCTCGGACGGCACCTCGGCGCTGGGCTGCTCGTTCCACCACTCGGTCGGCGACCTGTCGAGCTTCATGTTCCTGGTCCGGGCCTGGTCGGCGGCCACCGAGGGCACGACCGCCCCGGAGATCACGCTGTTGACCGATCCGGACGCGTTCCTGGACTCGGTGCTGCCGCCGACCGACTCGGGGCGGCCCGGGTTCCGGCTGCCGACCCCGGAGCAGGCCGAGCGCCTCGGCGCGGAGTTCGAGGGCGCGGTGCGCGCGAACCGGACGGTGCAGGTGTACTTCACCGACGCGGAGATCGCGGCGCTGCGCGAGGACGTCAGCGCGGCGGCGGGGCAGCGGTTGTCGGTCAACGACGTGCTGTGCGGGCACATGACCTCGGTGGTGCGGACGCTGGCCGGGGACACCGAGGACGAGCGCTCGATCGCCATGCCGGTCAACGTCCGGCGGTTCCTGGGGCTGGACGCGGGGGTCATCGGCAACCTGGTCGGCGAGATGTACGTGACCTGCCCACCGAACGCCTCCGCCGCGGCGATCGCCACCCAGATCCGCGCCGCCGTCGACGACTTCCCGCGCGCGCAGCTCAACCTGCGGGCCAACCGCGCGTTCCTGGAGTCGATCGGCCGCTCCCGCCTGCGCGAGTGCGTCCCGGTCGGCTTCGACCCGGACCGCCGCACGTTCACCATCACCAACTGGAGCCGCTTCGGCATCTACGAGGTCACCTTCGGCGGCAAGCAACCGGTGTTCTTCAGCCCGACGTCGAACCTGCAACTGCCCTGGGTCTCGTGGATCGTGGAGGGCTTCGACAACCGCGGCCTCCTGTTCACCATCGCCGTCCCCGCCCGCCTGGCCACCGCCCTGCGCGGCCCCGCGGGCCGAGCAGCCCTGCACCGCTACCGCGACCCCGCCGAGGAGCTGCCCGCGCTGGCCGGGGAGGTCCGCAAACTCGCCTGACGTTCGAACACATGTTCGAACACTCTGCTACGCTGTCCCCGTGAGACGCTCCACGGTGGCCAGGTACTACCAACCCTGGCCCGCCCCCGTCCAGGCAGCGCACTACACCGACTCGACAGTGTTGTCCGACATCAGCCACTGGGTCACCGCCCTGCGCCAACAGGGGAAGGTCGCCCCGGAGGTCACCTTCACCATCACCACGGACGACCCTCCCACCGGCCTGCTCACCGACCCCACCGGCACCCACCCGCTGCCCCTCAAGGCCTTCCTGGTCCTGAGCCACCGGGGCCTGCACGTGCTGGACCCCCACACCTTCCACCGCACCTACCACTCCCCCACAGACCGGGAATGGTCCACCTGACCACGCCCCCGCCCCACACCTTGCCGCCCTACACCTCCAGACCCCCCACCCGCACCGACCACCCCCGCCCACCCCGCCGCAAACCCGCGCCTACACCTCCCGCGCACCCGGGATGAGGGTGAACGAGCCGTTCAGGAAGTGCAGTTCTACGTTGAACTCGCCTGCCGTCCGAACAAGACCGAGTCGGATGTCATCCGACAGGACATCGTTGTCGTCCAGCACGACAGCGAGAATCGGATGAGCACCCAGCGCAGGCGTGAAGTGAGTCGAGTTGGCCGCTCGGAAGAGCAGGCTGTTGATCTGCGCGAATGGGCCCCAGAACACATCCCGCTTCACCCGACCGTTGGTGACACGACAGCCCAGCGGGTTCGCGCGCAGCGAGCGCGGTTCAATCATCCACCCCGGCCCGCACACCGCCTGGAGGATCGCTACCGCCGCCCGTACGCGATCCTCCATGCCCTGGAAGTAATCAGCCGGGCTCACCGCCATCTCGCCGTCGCCGATATCGACCATGCCCGTTGCCTGCGACATCTCCATTCGAGGTGGCGGGCTTGGTTCGCGGGATTGGCTCACCCGGGCGACTTCCTCTGCGGAACCGGGTTCGATCTGCACGTCCAGTGAGCTGGCGTGGTCGAGCAAGTCCTGTGGCTGCAGCATGTACAGCCTGCACCCGGTCCGTTCGTGGAACTCGGTGGCCAGTTCGCGCCGGGGCCCACGCAGGTGGTCTCGGGACCGGGTCCACCAATCGTCCTTGGTGTCGCTGGTGATGAATAGTGTGTCCAGTGTTCGGGTTTCCGCCTCGCGGAGGAGCTGTTCCCAGACGAGGTAGTCGCCGATGCGGAGATCCGGTTCCTTGTCCTTGTCCAGATAGCCGGGTGGGCGCTGGTGCTTGATGCGATCTTCGGCTTCCACAACCGCCTTGGCGTGGTCCTCGACTGTCAACGGGTGCCCAACCCGCCGTTTGAGGACCGTGGCCAACCGGGACAGCACATGGTCTTCGTTGGTGTCGTACGTGTGTGCGGAGGCGTCGATGTCAGCCTGCGCTTCGATCGCTTGGCGCACCTCGGCATAGGCGCTCTCCAGCCGGGAATTAAGGTCGTCGCGCAGCCTGTCAGGCAAGGCGGCTTTCTTTGTCCAAGCGGAGATCGCGCTCTCGGACGAGCGGTGTGCCTTCTCCAGGGCCGTGACGGCCTCGTTGGCCGCTCCGCGAAGGGCGCCGAGGGTGGATTCGCGGTTGCGCCAGAACTCCCGCATCGCCTGGTGTGGGACCCACAGGCGGTCGCCGATTCGGCCCATCACCGACAGCAGGTCGTCGCGGGCGCTCTTGTTGTAGCGGTAGAGGTTGAGCAGGACGTTGGCATCGAGGACCACCAAGCCCTCGGTCAGCGCCTGCTGGTAGTCCCCGGTTCTCGGTGTTCGGTACTCCTCGAACCCGTCGAAGACGCCTCTGTGCGGTGAAGTGCCGTCCGTTCCCACTGCGCGCCCCCTCGTCGGTCCGAAGATCGCATCGGGGGCGGGCAGCGTTACTCCTTGCCCTCAGCGGCTTCCCGGGCGCGGGCGCGGCGCTTGCCCTCGTGCATGGCAACCACCCGCGCGACGGGAATGGTTCGGCCCTCCGCCACCAAGTCCTCCGGCAACGCCTGCGCCTCTGGCATCAGGTCGACCCAAGGATCCCCGTCCCCCAACAGGTCCAAGGCTGTCCGGATGGTGAAGTCCTGCGGTGTAACGGTTTCCAGCGCGTCCCACGTCACCGGGTACGACACGGTCACCCCCGGTCGGATGCGCGGGCTGTAAGGCGCAGCAATCGTCGCCCCGTAAGCGCGCGTCGAGTCCAGGAAGACCTTCCCCTGCCGGTCTTCCTTGATATACGCCGTGGTCGCGATGGACGGGTTCAACCGCTCGGTGCGGGCGGCGAGGGCGCGGGTGGCGGCGGCGATGTCGTCGGCTGAGGTGGCGACCAAGGGCACCAGGATGTGGACGCCCTTCGAGCCGCTGGTCTTCACCGCGCCCGTCAGCCCGTCGTTGGCGAGCGCGCGGCGCACCAGCAGGGCCGTGGCGACGACGGACTCGAACCCGGCCTCCGGTGGCGGGTCCAGGTCGAGCACCAGGTGGGTCTGCACCGACTCCCCCAGGCGGAACAGGGGCACGTGGTACTCGACAGCGCGTTGGTTGGCGAGCCAGAGCAGGGTGCGGTGGTCGTCGCAGACCACGTAGTTGATCTCGCGTTTGCTGGTCTCGGCCCACACCGGGGTCGTGCGCACCCACTCGGGCGTGTACTTCGGGGTGTTCTTCTGCATGAACGGCGGCTGCCCCGGCCGGATCCGCACGACCGACAGCGGGCGGTCACGCAGGCCCGGCAGCATCCGGTCCGCGACGGCGGCCAGGTAGTCCACCAGGGTGCGCTTGGTGGCCTCGGCACCGTCGAACAGGGGCTGGTCCAGGTTCGTCAGCGACACCCCGTCGCGGATTTCCTCGTTCGTCACCCGGTTCACTGTGCCACACGGGTGACCTGGGCAAACCCCTGTATACCGGTTCGATGTCACCCACTCGGTTTTGGCCGGGAACGGAGGTTTGCCGGATACTGGGATCGGGTAACAATTGCCGATGCGAGACTGATTCACCTGGTGACGCCATCCAGCAGAGGACCGAGGCCATGCGCGAAGACACCGTCGGGGTGCTCGACGTCGGTTGCTTCAGCGCGCACCTGGTCGTCGTGGCGGGCAAGTCGGGCGCCCCGCTGTGCCCCGTGCACTCCGACAAGGTCCGGTTGCGGCTGGACCGCTCGTACGACGCGAACGGGTGCCTGACGGAGGAAGGGGTCGACGCGATCACGGCGGCCATCACCTCCGTGCGCAGGCGGATCCGGCGGGCCGGGCTGCCGGTCGGCCGGTTCGTGCCGTTCGCGACGTCCTCGGTGCGCGACGCGGGCAACGCCGACGAGGTGGTGCGCGAGGTCGAGCGCCGCACCGGCATGACGCTGCGCACGTTCACCGGCGCCCAAGAGGCCGAGCTGGCGTACCTGGCGGCGCGGCGGTGGTCGGGGCAGCAGGGCAGGCTCACCATGCTCGACGTCGGCGGCGGGACCGTGGAGCTGGCCACCGGGTCGGCCGACCAGCCCCAGGTCGCCACGTCGCTGCCCTACGGGGCCAGGGCGCTGACCACGCTGGGCCTGGCGCACCGCGAGGACCTGGTCGAGGACCTGATCCGCGACGCGCTGACCGACCGCGACCTGGCCGCGTTGCACCGGGGCCGGGCGGTGGGTTGCTCGAAGGTGTTCGGCGGGCTGGCCAAGCTCGCGGGCCACCACACGGTGCGGGTGACCGACCTGGACCGCTGGATCCCCCGGCTGGCGGCGCTCTCGGCGCGCAGGCGGGCGAAGCTGCCGGGCATCTCCCGGCACCGCGCGAACCAGTCGCTGGCCGGTGCGGTCGCGGCGCGGGCGCTGATGGAGGTGACCGGGCACGACGCGGTCGCCGTCAGCCCCTGGTCGACCACCGAGGGGCTGCTGCTGGCGCTGCGCGAGCACCGCTCGGAACTGGTCCGCACCGACGCCGCCTGACGGGTTCATCCCGGGCCGCGGCGTTTCACCCTCGACAACCGAGGTATTCCCGGTGCATGACGGAGATGGCGGTGTGGTCGGTGGCGGTCCCGGCCGAACCCGGCCAGTTGCACCTGGCGCGGCACGCGCTGCGCGACTGGCTGACCGGGTTCGGCGTCGGCGAGAACACGTGTGACGACGCCGTCTGGTCGGCCGACGAGGCGATGAGCAACGCCATCGCCAACGGCGGCCAGGCGGACCGGAGCACCACGGTGCTCGGCGTCAGCGCCCACGTGGACGACGACGTCGTCGTGGTGACCGTGGTCGACGAGGCAGGCTGGCGCGTCCCCGCCTCCGGCGTCGTCTTGGCAGGCAGAGGCATGGCCATCGTCCGCGCCTTGGCCGAAGAGGTGAACCTCGCCGTCACCGACGGCCGCACCACCTTCACCGCCTGGTTCACCCGCGCCTGACCCGCCGACGCGGACACGATCAGTCCGTTGTGGACGAATCCGCTCGACCGTCATCCATTGTGGAAACCCCTGGGCGTTCGCCGTAGCGGGCCAGCACGGCGGCGCGGAGGTCGGTGTTGGTGCGGGGGACGGGTTCGATGAAGACCTCGGTGACGTCGTTGTGCGCGGACTGCAGTTCGCCTGCGAGGCGGACGCAGACGCGTTCGAGGTCACCCGCCGTCAGGGTGTCGTCGAAGTCAACGCGGGCGCAGACCAGGACGCTGTCGGTGCCGATGAGCATGGTTTGCAGGTCCACCACCGCGTCGACCTCCGGGGCCGCTGACAGGTGGTCGCGCACCCCGAACACCAGGTCCGGTGCCGCCTGGCGCCCGATCAGCAGCGCCGCGTTGGCTCGGCCGAGCAGGAACGCGACCCCGGCGAGCAGGACCCCGATGGCGATGGACGCCGCCCCGTCCCACACCGACGAGCCGGTGAGCTGGTGCAGCCCGACCCCGGCGAACGCGAGCAGCAAGCCGGACAACGCGGCCGTGTCCTCGTAGAACACCGTCGTCGCCGTGGGGTCGTCGCTGTAGCGCAGCTGGTGCCGGAACGTCCGCCCCTGTTCGGCCGCGTCCCGCCGCACTTGCCGCAGCGCCTGGGCCCACGACACCGTCTCCAGCACGAACGCCCCGGCCAGCACCAGGTACGCCACCAGCGGCGAGGTCTGCTCCTCCGCCTCGCCGAAGACCGTCGAGAAGCCCTCGTACAGCGCGAACATCGCCCCGGACGCGAAGATCGACACGGCGGCGAGCAGCGACCAGAAGTAGCGGGCCTTGCCGTAGCCGAACGGGTGCGCGCGGTCGGCCGGGCGCCGCGAGACGCGCAGCGCGGTCAGCAGCAGCACCTCGGTGATGGTGTCGGCGAAGGAGTGCACGGCCTCCGACAGCATCGCCGCCGAGCCGGTGACCAGGCCCGCGACCAGCTTCAGCACCGCGATCAGCAGGTTGACCGACCCGGCGAGCACCACGGTGAGGGTGCTCTCCTCCTTCTCCTGTGCCACGCGGCGATCCTAGGTCGCCGCACGGCGACCCGCTCAGGTCGCGATCTCCCCCAGTGCCCCGATGGCCGACCGCAGCTGGTCGTCGCGCAGGTAGGGCGCCGGTCCGAACCGCAGGTGCTCGCCCCGGCTGTCGGTCAGCACGCCGCGTTCGGCCAACGCGCGTTGGAATTCCGACGCGCGCGGGGAGACCAGCGACAGGAACCCGGCAAATCGCCCACTCGGGGTCTCCCGATCCCGGGTGATGACCTCGTCGGCCAGCCCCAGGTCGTCGAACGCCGAGGCCAGCACGCCGCGTTGGTGCAGCGAGACCTCCCGCAGCCGGGCGGGCGTGAGGTCCTGCTCGACGAAGAAGTCCAGCACCCGCGCGGCCCGGTAGTGGCTGGTCGGGTCGTAGGTGGACCCGGCGAACCTGGTCGCGCCGGGCCCGTAGGCGACCAGCGTGGGGTCGCGCTCGTCGGCCAAGGCGTCGAACTCGGCGAACCAGCCGGTGATCACCGGGCGGGTCTGCTGCGCGTGCGCGGGCAGCCGCAGGAAGCAGTTGCCCTCCCCCAGTTGCAGGTACTTGTAGCCGCCACCGACGATCCACGCGTCCGCCAGCCCGTCGATGTCGAACGGCACAACGCCGAGGGCGTGGTACGCGTCGACAAGCAGTTCTGCGCCATGCCGTTCACAGGCGGACGCGACCGCACCGAGTCCGGGCA
The DNA here is from genome assembly GCF_024171945.1 of Actinokineospora globicatena. Classification (GTDB taxonomy): domain Bacteria; phylum Actinomycetota; class Actinomycetes; order Mycobacteriales; family Pseudonocardiaceae; genus Actinokineospora; species Actinokineospora globicatena. Next base: position 37,138 of record NZ_JAMTCR010000006.1, on the reverse strand, counting down.
CGATCCGGGACGTCTCGAACAGCACGCCCGACACCAGCACCGCGGCCGTCCGGTCGTCCACTTCGGACGCCAGCCGCTCGGCCAGGGTGTCGGCCGGTTCGGCGGGGACCCGGACGATCCGGACGAACTCCTCGGCCAGCCTGCCCAGCTGCCTGCGCAGCGTGTGGAACTCGCCGTCGGTGGTGATCAGCCTGGGGCGACCGGTGATGTCGATCGCGGACAGGAACCGCACCACCAGCTCGTGGGTGTTCTGCCCGAGCGCGATGTCCCCGCCGGGATCGCCAAGCAGCTCACCGTAGGCGGCCCGCAGCCGGTCCGCCTTGGCGAACGCCCGCCCCCACTTCTCGTCGACCTCCAGCGCGGCGTCGTCGAAGGCCTCGATCTGGCCCTCCAGCGCGACATCGGGCCACGCCTGGTGCGAGTGCCCGGTCAGCAGCAGCCGGTCCGCCACGCGGAACCGGGTGTAGTGCGCGGCGAGGTCGCTCACAGCTCGCTCCGCACGGCCCACAGGTCGGGGAACGCGGGGTCGAACAGGGTGCCGCGCAGGTACGCCGCGCCTGCCGACCCGCCGGTGCCCTTCTTGGTGCCGATGGTGCGCTCGACCATCTTCACGTGCCGGTACCTCCACTCCTGGAGACCTTCGTCGAGGTCGACGAGGTATTCGGCGACGGTGGACGGCCCGCCGTCGTCGGCGTAGACGGCCAGCAGGACCCGCTGCAGCTCCTCGGAGGGCGCCACGGGCTGGCTGACGTCGCGGTCGAGCACCTCGGCGGGGACGGTGTACCCGTGCGTGCCGAGGTAGGTGAGGAACGAGTCGAACAGCGAGGGCCGGGACATGGCGCCAGCGATGCGGGCGCGCTGCTCGCCGCCCTCCAGGTAGTGCGCGAACGCCCGGCGGTCGCGGCGCCCGAGAACGGCCTCCAGCTCCCGGAACTGGGCGGACTGGAAGCCGCTGGAGGCGTCGAGGCGGGCGCGGAAGCTGGTGAACTGGCGCGGGGTCATCGTCTCCAGCACGTCGATCTGGGCGACGATCACCTTGAGGATGGTCAGCACCCGGCGCAGCACCCGGGTGGCGTGCGCGGTGTCGCCCTTGACCAGCACGGCCTGCAGGTGGGTCAGCTCGTGCAGCAGCTGCTTGAACCACAGCTCGTAGACCTGGTGGATGACGATGAACAGCAGCTCGTCGTGCTCGTCGGAGCGCGGGTGCTGGGCGTCGAGGACCTCGTCGAGGGCGAGGTAGGACGTGTAGGTGAGGGCCGCCGCTGTATCAGCGGGTCCAGTATCGGCGGGTCCAGTATCGGCGGGGCAGGCGCCAGCGAGGTCGCTGTCGGTCGGGCTGGTGTCCGCGGGGCTGGTGCCGGTCTCGGTCACGGGGTCATCGCTCCGTCGAAGTGGCGCTGGGCCTGCTCGGCCAGCGCGGGGTAGGTGTCGTGGAACAGCGCGACCGCGGCCCGCCGGTGCGGAGGTGGCGGGGCGATGCCCTCGGGTAGCTCGGGGTCGAGCAGGGCGAACTGGCGGTAGGCGTGGGTCAGCCGCACGCGTAAGCCGAAGGCGGTGGCCGGGTCGGGGTCCGGGTCGCGGTCGGTGAACTCGGTGACGAAGTCGCGGTAGCGCCGTTCCAGCGCGTCGAGGTCCCACACCCGGGTGACGAACTCGGCGAAGTCGGGCACCGCGGCGGGCGCGCCGACCAAGACGCCGGCGTGCGCGGCGACCCCCAGGTCGGCCAGCAGCGCGGCGACCTCGGCGGCGCGGTCGTGCGGGGCCAGCCAGGTGCCGTCCTGGACCGAACCGAAGCCGAGGAAGCGCAGCCTGCGCACGAGTCGCGCCCTGGCCACCCGCTGGTCCTCGGGGATGGCGTGCCAGAGCACCGTCCACTGGCCCGCCTCGCCGCCGCGGCTGCCGAGGCTGAAGATCCGGCGGTCGCCCTCGGCGAGCACGGCGGCGGCGCGCGGGGTGATCCGGTAGTGCACCATCCGGCCGTCGCGGACGCGTTCGAGCAGGTCACGGCGCACGAGCCGGGTCAGCGCGACCCGGGCGGCGCCGGGGGTGGAGCCGAACTCCCCGAGCAGCGCGACCAGGCCGCCGGACCACACGGTGGTGCGGTCGCGGGGGCGCAGGTGCGCGCCGAGGATGGTCAGCACGAGGTCCTGCGGCGCGGCGTCGAACATGGGGCGAGCTTAGTTGACACCTGAGCGGGGTCAACCGTAACGTTTTCGCCAGTGACCCCGGCCACAAGGGTGTGACGCTGGTGAAGGTCGGTATCGGACTCCCCAACACGGTCCCCGCGCGGGACGGCACGACGGTGCTCGACTGGGCCAGGCGCGCCGAGGCCGCCGGGCTCAGCACGCTCGCGGTGCTCGACCGGCTGCGCTACGACAGCGTCGACCCGTTCATCGCGTTGACCGCCGCCGGTGCGGTGACGGAGCGGATCAAGCTGGCCACGATGATCGCGATCGGCCCGCTGCGCCCGGCCGGTGTGCTGGCCAAGCAGGCCCAGTCGGTGCACGAGATCTCCGGCGGGCGGTTCACCCTCGGGTTGGGCATCGGCGCCAGGCAAGACGACTACGAGGCGGCCGGGGTCGACCCGTCCACCCGTGGGGCGACCTTGTCGTCGCAGCTCGCGCACCTGCGCGGGTCCGAAATGGACATCCTGGTGGGCGGCAGTTCCGGCTCGGCGCTGGCCCGGATGGCGCGCTACGCCGACGGATACGCCCACGGGGGCGGTCCGCCCCGCGCGTTCGCCTCCGCCGCGACCAAGGCACGGGCCGCCTGGTACGACCACGGCCGGTCCGGCGATCCCGCGCTGTGGGGCCAGGGTTACCTCGCGGTGAGCGACCCGGATCGCGGCCGGGACTACCTCAGTGACTACTACGCCTTCACCGGGCCGTTCGCCGACAAGATCGCGGCGGGGGCGTTGACCAGCGTGCGGGCGATCAAGGACTACATCCGGGGCTACGCCGACGCGGGCTGCGACGAGCTGATCCTGTTCCCGACCACGCTCGACGTCGCCGACATCGACCGACTGGCCGAGGCGCTCTGATGGACGTCTCGATCCTCGGCGCCGGGCCCGCCGGGCTCTACCTGGCGATCCTGCTTCGCAAAGCGGGCCACGGGGTCACCGTGCACGAGCGCAACGCGCCGGACGCGACCTTCGGGTGGGGCGTGGTGTTCTCCGAGGAGACGCTGGGGGCGCTGCGCGAGGCCGACCCGCCGACGCACCTGGAGATCACCGACTCGTTCGCCCGCTGGTCGACCATCGACATCCGGCACCGGGGCGAGGTCGTGCGCTCCACCGGCCACTCGTTCACCGCGATCGCCCGGCGGCACCTGCTGGCGATCCTGCAGGCCAGGGCCACCGAGCTGGGTGCGGACCTGCGGTTCGAGTCCGAAGTGGACGAACCGCCTGCCGCCGACCTGCGGGTCGCGGCCGACGGGGCCAACAGCAAGACCCGGCAACGCCACTTCCGGGCCTCGGTGTCCACCCAGGGCGGCAAGTACGTGTGGTTCGGCACCGACCTGGTGCTCGACGCGTTCACCTTCGCCTTCCGGGAGACCGAGTTCGGCCTGTTCCAGGCGCACGCGTACCCGTTCGACGAGCACACCAGCACCTGGATCGTGGAGTGCGCGGAACCGGTGTGGCGGCGCGCGGGGCTCGACACCGCGTCGGAGGCGGAGAGCATCGCGTTCTGCGAGCGCCTCTTCGCCGACGACCTGGCCGGGTCGCGGCTGCGCTCGAACCGCTCGCAGTGGCTGGACTTCCCGTTGATCCGGTGCGGGAGCTGGCACAAGGGGAACCTGGTGCTGCTGGGCGACGCCGCGCACACCGCGCACTTCTCCATCGGGTCCGGCACGAAGCTGGCGATGGAGGACGCGATCGCGCTGGCGAACTCGTTGGAGCGGACGCCGTCGCTGGAGGCCGCGCTCACCGACTACGAACTCGAACGACAGCCCGCCGTCGAACGGTTCCAGCAGGCGGCGGCGGAGAGCGCGGCGTACTTCGGGCGGACGGCCAACTACACGTCGTTCGAACCGGTCCAGTTCGCGGTCAACCTGCTCACGCGCAGCGGTCGCGTCTCCCACGCCAACCTGGCGCAACGGGATCCCCGGCTGGTGCGGCGGGTCGACTCGTGGATCGCGGGCCGGGCCATCGCGCCGCCGCCGGTGTTCGCCCCGTTCGGCGGGTTCGCCAACCGGTTGGTGGCCGAAGCGTCCACACCGGACGATGCGGCACGCAAGGCCGCCGACGGGTACGGGCTCGTCCTGACCGGGCCTGTCGCGGTAACAGACCAGGGGCGGCTGGCGGACTCCCTTCCTTTGCCCGCGTGGCAAGGGATCGATGCGCCACTGGGGGTTCGGCTCACGCACGCGGGCGCTCGGGCAGCAGCCACTCCCCCGGCCGCCGCGTCCCCTATCCCCTACGGCCCTGGCGCGCCGGTGCCGGTAGAGCTGGCGGACCTGGACGCGGTCAGGCAAGCGTTTGCCGACCACGCCGCGCAGGCGGCCGAGGCCGGGTTCGCCTTGCTGGAACTGGACATGGCGGAGGGACACCTGCTCGCCGGGTTCCTCTCACCGTTGACGAACAAGCGCACCGACGAGTGGGGCGACCGGCACAAGTTCCCGCTGTCGGTGCTGGACGCCGTTCGGGCGGCCTTCCCCCGGACCTTGTCCGTCCGGCTGGCGGTGACGGACTGGGCGCCGCGCGGGACGAGCGTGGCCGACGGGATCGCGTTCGCCCGGCAGTTGCACGCGCACGGCACGGACCTGGTGCACGTCCGCGCGGGCCACACGACGCCGGACTTCCGCCCGGAGTACCGGCGCGGGTACCTGACGACGCTGTCGGACCGGGTGCGCAACGAGGCGGGCATCCCGACGCTCGTCGGCGGATACCTGACCACGCTCGACGAGGTCAACACGGTCGTCGCGGCGGGCAGGGCTGACCTGTGCGTGCTCACGGAGGCGCCGTGAGCCACCAGTTCGCCGACCTCACCTCACCACAAGCCGCCGCACTGCGGGAGAACACGACCGTTCTGCTGCTGCCGGTCGGCGCGGTGGAACCACACGGTCCGCACGCGCCACTGGACACCGACCCGATCATCTCCGCAGGCATGTGCGCGCGGGCGGCGGACCTGTTCGCCGACGACCCGGCGATCACGGTGAAGATCCTGCCCACGCTCTCTTACGGGGTGACCGAGTTCGGGTCGGCGTTCGCGGGAGCGGTCGGGATCAGCGCGGAGACGCTGCACGCGCTGGTGGTCGAGATCTGCTCGTCATTGGCCGCCCAGGGCTTCCCCCGGGTGGTCATCGTCAACAACCACTTCGAGCCCGGCCACGTGAGCGCGCTGCGGACAGCGGTGAAGACCCTGGCCGACAAGGAAATCCAGACGTCCTATCTCGACCTGCTGCGCCGCGCGGCCGTCGCCCGGTTGACCGAGGAGTTCCAGTCCGGGTCCTGCCACGCGGGCCGCTACGAGACCTCGCTCGTGCTCGCCGACCACCCACACCTGGTCGATACCGCAGCCATGGCAAGCCTTCCGCCGGTGCGGGTCGACATGCCCGCCGCGATGGGTGCTGGGGCGCACGGCTTCCACGAGATGGGCATGACCGACGCCTACTGCGGCGCCCCGGCGGAGGCCAGCGCCGCCGAGGGGCACGACACGTTCGCCCGGCTGACCGACCTGCTGGTCGAGGCCATCCGGGCCGCCTGCCACGACCACGTGCGTTGAGAGGAGCCCGGTGCCCACCCAGCTCAACCTCGCCGACCACTTCCTGGACCGCAACCTCGACCTCGGCCGGTCGGACCGCCCAGCCCTGCTCGGCCCGACCGGCCCCACCTCGTACGCCGACCTCGCCGGGCTCACCAACCGGATCGGCAACGTGCTGCTCTCGTTCGGGGTCCGGCCAGGGGATCGGGTGCTACTAGCCCTGTCCGACGGCGTGGAGTTCGTCGCCTCCTGGTACGCGGCGCAGAAGGTCGGTGCCGTCACCGCCGAGGTCTACACGTTCTTGACGGCCAAGGACTACGCGTACTTCCTCGGGTACACCGAGGCCACGGTGGTGATCGCGGACTCGTTGACGCTCGATCGCCTGCGCGAGGCGGGGATCGCCGACCGGGTCGTGCTGGTGGTCGGCGGACAGGAGTTACGCGACAACGAACACGACCTCGATGCCCTGGCCGCCGGAGCCGAGTCCACTTTGGATGTGGTGCCGCGCGGTGCTGACGACGTGGTGTTGTGGAAGTTCACCACGGGGAGCACCGGGGCGCCGAAAGCCTGCCCGCACGGGTTCCAGAGTCCGCTCAACAGCCACGAGTGGTACGCACGCGGCGTGCTGGGGCTGACCGAGGACGACATCGTGTTGCCGGTGCCGAAGCTCTTCTTCGGCTACGCACGCGACCTGACCGCGCTGTTCCCGTTCGGTGTCGGCGGGGCCGGGATCGTGTTCCCGGAACGCACCACGCCGGAGCGGGTGTTCGCGTTGATCGCCGAGCACCGGCCGACCGTGCTGGTCAACGTGCCGACGATGATGGCCGCGATGATCGCGCACCCGCTGGCCGCCGACCAGGACCTGAGCTGCCTGCGGCTGTGCACATCGGCGGGCGAGGCGCTGCCGCCCGAGCTGCACCGCAAGTGGGACAACACCTTCGGCGTCGAGGTGATCGACGGGATCGGCTCGTCGGAGGCGTACCACATCTACATCTCCAACCGGCCGGGCACGGCGCGGTCGGGCAGCATCGGCTCGCTGGTGCCCGGCTACACGGCCCGGGTGGTCGACCCGGACGGGAGCGACGTCCCCGACGGCGAGGTGGGGACCCTGGAGATCACCGGGGCCACCGTGGCGTCCGGGTACGTCGGCGATCCCGCGAAGTCGGCCGTCACCTTCCCCGGTGGCGACACCGTCCACACGGGAGACTTGGTTTCGCGGGACCCTGACGGCGAGTTCCACTACCGGGGGCGCGCGGACGACCTGTTGAAGGTCAGCGGGATCTGGGTCGCCCCGAGCGAGATCGAGCACTGCCTGATCGGGCACCCGGACGTCGTGGAGTGCGCCGTCCTCGGGCACAACCGCGACGGGTTGATCCGGCCGTACGCGTTCGTGGTGGTCACCGGGGAGGCCACCGAGGAAGACCTGCGGCTGTACGTCCGGGAGCGGTTGTCACCGCACAAGACCCCCGAACGAGTGGTCTTTGTGGACACTCTCCCGCGTACCACGAACGGCAAGCTCGACCGCAGGGCGTTGCGCGCGTTGGATGTGTCCCTATGAGACGGGTCGTGGTCACCGGCGGTACCCGGGGCATCGGCGCGGCCGTGGCCGCCCGGTTCCGCGCCGCGGGCGACGAGGTGTTCGCACTGGGGCGAGCCGACTGCGACATCACCGACGAGGCGGCGGTGACGGCGCTGTTCGCCGACCTGGGACCGGTCGACGTGCTGGTGAACAACGCCGGGATCGCGTCGAGCGCGCCGCTGGGCAAGACCACGGTGGCGCAGTGGCGCACGCAGCACGACGTGAACGCGCTGGGCGGGTTCTTGTGCACGCGGGCGGTGTTACCGGGGATGCTGGAGCGCGACAGCGGCCGGGTCGTGTTCGTGGCGTCGACGGCGGGCAAGGTCGGCCAGCGCTACACCGCCGCGTACTCGTCGGCCAAGCACGCCGCGATCGGGCTGATGCGCGCGGTCGCCGCCGAGGTCGCCGGGACAGGGGTGACGTCGAACGCGGTCTGCCCGACGTTCACCCGCACCGACATCGCCGCCGAGGCGGTGCGCACCATCGTCGACCGCACCGGCCGCACCCCGGGCGACGCGGAGGCCGCGCTGGCGTCGGCGTCGCCACTGGGGCGGCTGCTGGAGCCGGACGAGGTGGCGTTCGCGGTGGAGTTCCTGGCCGCGCCGCACGCGGGCGCGGTCAACGGGCAGTCGCTCGTGCTCGACGGAGGAGGAGTCCAGTGACCGGTGTTGGAGGGATTCGATGAGCCCGTTCCGGGCGTCGCCTGGGGTGACCGGCGAGTGGGGCCACTTCGGGTTCACCGTGGTGGACGGGGTCGCGACGGTGACCCTGGACCGACCGGAGAAGCTGAACGCGCTGACCTTCGACGTCTACGCGGACCTGCGCGACCTGGTGGCCGAGCTGCCGCACCGCGGTGACGCGAAGGTGTTGGTGCTCCAGGGAACCGGGCGCGGCTTCTGCTCGGGCGGCGACGTCGAGGAGATCATCGGCGAGCTCCAGTCGATGGCGGCGGCCGAGCTGCTGGAGTTCACCCGGATGACCGGCGCGGTCGTGCGCGCGCTGCGGGAGTGCCCGATGCCGGTGATCGCGGCGGTGAACGGGGTCGCTGCGGGCGCGGGGTCGGTGCTGGCGCTGGCGGCGGATTTCCGGTTGCTGGCGAAGGAGGCGACGTTCGCGTTCCTGTTCACCAAGGTCGGGCTCGCCGGGGCGGACATGGGATCGGCCTACCTGCTGCCGCGCCTGATCGGCCTCGGTCGGGCGACGGAGTTGCTGATCCTGGGCGAGAAGGTCGACGCGGCCCGGGCCGAGCAGTTGGGCTTGGGGACGGTCGTGGACGACTTGCCCGCCGCTGCCGCGTCCCTGGCGCGCAGGCTCTCGGAGGGGCCGGCGTTGGCGTACTCGATGACGAAGGTTCTGTTGACGCGCGAGCAGGACCTGGACCTCGCGTCGTCGATCGAACTGGAGGCGATCAGCCAGGCCCTGCTGATGAAGTCCACCGACCACGCCGAGTTCTACGCGGCCTGGTCGGCTGGGCGCAAGCCGGTGTGGCGGGGCCGATGACTCCACACAGGATCGTCACCGCCCCCGACCTGGCGCCGCCGGTCGGCTTCGCCCACGCCGTCGTCGCCGCGCCGGGGAGCACCGTTCACCTCGGTGGTCAGACGGCGCAGGACAGCACGGGCGCGATCGTCGGCTCGGGCATGGCCGCTCAGTTCGACCAAGCCGCGGGCAATGTCGTGCTGGCGTTGGAGGCCGCGGGGTCCCGGGCCGAGCACCTGGTGTCGTTCATCATCTACGTCACCGATGTCGCCGCGTACAAGGCAGCGCTGCCGGAGCTGGGGCCGTTGTGGCGCAAGCACTTCGGCCGTCACTACCCAGCGGTGGCGCTGCTCGGCGTGACCCAACTCTTCGACGACGAAGCGATGATCGAACTGGTCGCGACCGCCGTCATCCCCGCCGCGGAAGGTGCCCCTGATGACCGAGCTGGATGAGCTGGGCGCGCGGTGCGCGGAGCTGGCTCAAGGTCCACTGAGGACAGCGGCGGAGAGCGGTACGCCGGGGCGGTTGAACCGGGGGCTGCTCAAGGCGTTGGCTGAACACGGTGTGCTGGCGGAGATCTTCGACCGGCCCGCCAAAGCGGTGGTGCTGTGCGCGATCCGGGAGGCGCTCGCCCGGCACTGCACGGAAGCGGAGACGGCGTTCGCGTTGCAGGGGTTGGGCGCGTATCCGATCGTGCTGGCGGGCAGTCAGGAATTGGTTGACGCGTGGATCCCCCGGATCGCCGCCGGTGACGCTGCTGTCGGGTTCGCCCTGACCGAGCCGGGAGCGGGCTCCGACGCGGCCCACCTGAGCCTGCGCGCCGTCCCCGACGGCGACGACTTCCTGCTGACCGGCGAGAAAACCTACATCTCGCACGCCCCCGAGGCCGACGTCTACTCCGTGTTCGCCCGCACCAGCGACACCGGCGCCAAGGGCATCACCGCGTTCGCCGTCCCCCGCGACACCCCGGGACTCGACGGCGACCCGCTGGACCTGATCTCGCCCCACGCCATCGGCCGCCTGCGCTTCACCGACGCCCGCGTCCCCCGCGCCAACATCCTCGGCGACCTCGACGGCGGCTGGACCGTGGCCATGCGCACCCTGGACATGTTCCGCCCCAGCGTCGGCGCCTTCGCCGTCGGCATGGCCCAGGCCGCCCTCGACGCCGCCGTCACCCACGCCACCCACCGCGAGGCCTTCGGCAAACCCCTGTCCGCCTTCCAGGGCATCACCCACCAACTGGCCGACGTCGCCACCCGCCTGCACGCCGCCCGCCTCCTAGTCCACGACGCCGCCACCGCCTACGACGCCGCCCCCGGCACCACCGCCGCCCGCTCCGCCATGGCCAAGCTCTTCGCAACCGAAACAGCCCAACAAGCCGTAGACCTGGCCATCCAGGTCCACGGCGCCCAAGCCCTGGAACGCGGCCACCTCCTCGAACACCTCTACCGAGAAGTCCGCGCCCCCCGCATCTACGAAGGCACCTCAGAAATCCAACGCGAAATCATCGCCCGCAGCCTCTTCCGCCGCTGATCACGGGGCCAGGTAGTCACGCAGGTACTCGTGCCGGAACCGGTAGCCATCGCCCGTCTTGCGCAACACCCCTCGCCGATGCGCGTCGCGGAGGAACTCCTCAGGCCGCCACGGCACACGCCCGAGCAGCGCAGCCATGGCGTAGTTGAGGTAACGCAGGAGCGGTAGCAGGAAGATGACCAGCAAAACCACGGCCCCCATGGCCGCGTACCCGATCAGGACCTCGACACTGTTCGACGCCAACACCAGAAGCACCACCGGTGCGGCTATCACGACAGCGACAGCCAGAGCCGGATAGATCCATCGCGCCTTCCGCACCGTTTCAGGACCGGCCCGCGCGCTGATGCCACCCACCGCGACCAGACCAACAAGAGTCGCTACGGCCACAGGGATGTGCCACCACGTCATCGACCCGACAATCACAGCAACGCCGGGGAAGCCGGTAAACAGAGCCATACCCCAGGACACCTTGCCCATCAACGCGCCAACGCAGACGAGGGTCACGAGAAAGGTCGCGGCCAACGCGAACGCGGTCAACGCGGTCGGCGGCAGCAGGCCGCGAGATGCCCAGCCGATCAGCCCCGCGATCGCCGATGCTCCGACGGCGGTGTGCCAACCGATCGCGGGGAGGTTCCGGTTCGTCAAGCTGTGGTACTGGGAGTCGACCGCCAGCGGGGTCAGCCACTTGAGGGCCTGCGCCGTCGTGTAGCGGGATGTGGTGTGCGACCACAGGCGTTCGTCGTACATACTGGGGATGTAGCGGCTGAGTAGATGCTTTTCTATCGCGGCTTTCGACGAGAACGTGGTCAGTTCAGTCGGGTCGGTCGACGGATCGCGGTAGGCGTTGCGGGCCAAGTAGGCCATCAGCGGCCTGCGGAGGACCTTGGCGAGATCACCCTCGGGATCCTCGACGCAGTGTTCGACGACCGCACTCCACCGGTTCGATGGCAACGCGCTGCTGCTGAGGTAGACCGCGACATCCTTGGTCTCCAGCGGCTGCACCTCCACCACGGTGGCGCCCACCATCTGTTCGCCGTAGGCGGCGACCGCTTCCAGGTACTCCTTGACACGGCACGCGACGACGCAGGGCCGAACCCCACCCGACCACTGGGAGATTGTTTCCACAGCGGTCTTGTGCCGCTTGGGTTGCAGTTCGTCCAAACCATCGAGCACCGGCAAGACCTTGCCTCGGTCGAACAACACCGCCGCGGTCTTGGCGGACACGCCCCACTGCTTCGCGACCTCCCCGACGATCCACTTGGGCAGGTTGCTGTTGGGCCACGCGGAGAGGTCGAGCATGACGGGCACGGGGTCGCCGGGGCTGTGGTTGCGGGCCAACGCCTCCACCAAGACCATGAGCAGCGATGTCTTGCCCGCACCGGGCGCGCCCACGACGACCAGGAGCGGGTGCTTGAGCTCCCGCCACCGGCTTTCGACCTCGGTGATGTCGCCGCTGCCCCGGTCCCGCAGCACGCGCCCCTCAACGGTGCCCGCACCCACGGTCGACCACCGGGTCATGAGCGGCCGGTCGATACCGCGGGTGGTCAACTCATCGCGCCACCGGCGGGCGGTATCGCCTGCGACAGCCGCGAGAGTCTCGTCCAGCGGCGGAACGGCCCGCATTTGGAGGATGAGTGAGATGAGACCGAGCGCCAGTGACAAGAACCCCATCACCGCGCCGACGATGCTCGACGTCTTGTCGCCGACATCCATCCTGCCGCCGGTCAGCATGTACCCGGCGTAGACAAGGGCGATGGTGCCCACCACGACGAGCCCGAGAGCGATCCGGCGGCGTTGTGCGGTTCTCACGCAGGTGTGCCTCCAGGACCAGTGGTCGCCAGCGGGAATGATCTTACCATCGGCGCGGGAGCACCCGAGGGCAACGGAGATCAGCGCGTGGTCGTGAAGCGGTGGGTAGTGGACCCCTACGCCTATCCGGAGGTGTACCGATTCTTCTCCGCGGCGGTGTTCCTCGGTCGCCGCCGACGCTGCTACCGGTCGATGCTGGATGTCGCCGGAGTGCGGCCCGGGCACGCGGTTCTCGACCTGGGGTGCGGCCCGGGAATCCTGACCGCGCTCGCCGGTGAGGTGTGCGGGCCGGGCGGCCACGCGGTCGGGGTCGACACCTCCCCCGCCATGGTTCGGCACGCGGCGAGCCAGGCGGGGGCGAACTGCAGGTTCGTCGTCGCTGCCGCCGAGGAGTACCAGGCGCCAGCGGGCTCCGTCGACGCGGTGGTCTCGTGCCTCGCCTACTACGACTTCCCCAGCGCCCACCGCCCGGAGATCCTCAAGCGGGCCTTCACTACGTTGCGTCCCGGCGGCAAGGTCCTCATCGTCGAGTTGCGCCCGAACCTGGGTTACCTGGGGCGCGGACCGGGCGCGGTTGGCTTGGCGGCGAACAACATCAGCACGGTCGCGATGGCTCTAGCGGACGCGGGCTTCGGCGAGGTCGAGGTGATCCGGTTCGGGCCGCTTGTGCACGGGGTTGTGGGGAGTAAGCCCGTCTTCCGAGGTGGGTGAGGGAACCGACCACCGTGTGGGGGTGTCCCACCGGGTATGCGGATGTGGTGGGTGGTCGTCGTGGTGCTGGTGGCCGGGTGTGGGGCCGGTGAGCGGGTGACGCTGGGTGATCCGCCGCGTGCGGTGTCGTTGGATGAGGTTGCCAAGGTGTCGGATCTGGGGTTCGCGGCGGGCGATGAGTTGGTGGCGGGGTGGTACTCGTACTTCCAGGAGTGGCACCTCTCCGCCCGGGTGCGGGTTGGGTCGGAGGAGCGGTTCCGGCGGGACAACGGGTTGGGCGAGCCCACGGCCGTGCAAGGGGCGTTCCGCAACCCAGCCAGTGACGCCGACGCGGATTGGCACCCGGATCCCGCGACCGGGGTGTCCCCGCAGGACACCGACGTGCGGCGTTCTGTCCGGTTCGTCACCGAGGGTGGTGCGACCGTGGTCTACATCCTGGTCCAGGCGGCGTGACCTTGGCGGAGCTGATCAACCGTGGGGCACGATAGCGGGCATGACCGAATGGGTCCGCCCGATCAGGCGGGGGTGGGTGGTCCGCGGCGAGGTGCCCGGGCCGGACGTCGACGAGTTCGCGGACGCCGACCGGGTGGTGGCGGCCCTGGCGCGGCCGGGGACCCGGGGATCGCTGCTGGCCGTGCAGCACCCGCACCGCACGCCCGCCGCGCTGGCCGCGAACCGGGACCTGCTCGACGTCCTCGCTGACGCGCGCCGGACCCTGCGGGAGCTGACCCGCACCGCGTACCGGCCGGTGGCCGACGTGATCGCGCCCTACCGGGTGGACGGTCCGGACGGGTCGGCCACCGGGGTGCTCTGCCTGGTCGACCCGGCGGCGGTGGGCGCGGACGGCGTGTCGTGGGTCCGCCACAGCGAACAGGTCTACCCGGAGGTCGTGGCCGAGCGCGCCGCCGTCCTCACCGGACTCGGGTGCGCCACCAGTGCCGCGCTGCTGATCCCGGTCGTCGACGGGCAGGTGCTCACCGACACCGTCGACCAGGCCATCGCGGCGGCCGGGGCGCCCGCGATCTCCACAGTGGACAGCGCGGGGCGCAGGCACCGGGTGTGGCTGCTCGGTCCCGGCCCGGTCCAGGACGCCGTGCTGGCGGTGATCGCGGCGCGGCCGTTGATGGTCGCCGACGGCAACCACCGGGTCGCCGCGGCCGCCGCCGCGGACCTGGGCGGGTTGCTGGCGCTCGTCACCGCCGGTCCTGGGCTGCGCATCGGCGGCTACCACCGGGTCATCACCGGCACCGGGCACGACGCCGACTCCCTGGCCACCGCTTGGCGCGCGGTCGGTCTCGACGTGCGCGAGGTGCCAGCCGCGACCCCGCCGGAGCACCCGGGATCGGTGGTCGTCGAGACGCACGGCCGGACCCTGTGCGTGGAGTTGCCGCCGTCGACCGCCATCGACCACGCGCAGGTCGAGACGCTGCTGTTGCACGACGCGCTGCGGCTTGATCCGGAGGGGACCCACGTGCGACCGCTGCCCGACGGTCGCGCGCCCGATGTCGAAGTGGACGCTGTGTTGCGATTGGCGCCGGTTCCGCTCGCACAGGTGCTCGCCGTGCACGCCGCCGGTGGGCGGATGCCGCGCAAGAGCACCTACTTCACACCGAAGCCGCGCAGCGGGCTGCTCCTGGCGGACCTGGACCGGTGACTAGGCGCTGTCCTGTAAGTCCGGTGGGTGGGATTCGTGATCCGCGTGGTTCCTGGGTGCGCGGACGGGAAGCCGCCCGTACCGGGTTGTACTCGGGTTTTCCGGCCGTGCGGCCAGGGGCCGCGCGGGCGCGGATAGCGCGTGCCGGACTTGCAGGACAGCGCCTAGGCCGCGGCGGGCTTGGGCTTGGGCTTGGGCAGGAACAGCCGGGTGACCGGCTCGACGACGCGCGCGGCGACGGGGCCGAGGATGGCCATCAGCAGCACGTAGGCGGTGGCCAGGGCCGCGAGTTGGCTGTCGACGGCGCCCGCGCTGACCGCCAGCCCGGCGATGACGATGGAGAACTCGCCCCTGGCCACCAGCGCGGCGCCCGCCCGCGCCTTGCCCAGGGTGGCGATGCCCTGCCTGCTCGCGGCGAACCAGCCGGTGCCGATCTTGGTCGCCGTGGTCACCACGGCCAGCGCCACCGCGAAGCCCAGCACCGGCGGGATGCTGCGCGGGTCGGTGTTGAGGCCGAACACCACGAAGAACATCGCGGCGAACAGGTCGCGCAGCGGTTCGAGCAGCTTGGTGGCGTTCTCCGCGGTCGACCCCGAGATGGCGATGCCCAACAGGAACGCACCGACGGCGGCGGACACCTGCAGTTGCGACGCGAGCCCGGCGACGAGCAACGCCGCACCCAGCACTCGCAACAGGAACACCTCGGGCTCGGGACTGTCCACGAGCACCGAGACGTAGCGGCCGAAGCGCAGCGCGACCACGAGGACGACGGTGACCGCGACCAAGGCGACGCCGACCGCGGTGAGCCCGCCGAGCAGCGTCGCGCCCGCCAGCAGCGCGGTCAGGATCGGCAGGTAGACGGCCATCGCCAGGTCCTCGAAGACCAGGATCGACAGCACGACCGGGGTCTCCCGGTTGCCCAGCCGACCCAGGTCGTTGAGCACCTTCGCCACGATGCCCGACGACGAGATGTAGGTGACCCCGGCCATCGCCAGCGCGCCGACCGGGCCCCACCCGAGCCACAGCGCGACCGCGGCGCCGGGCAGCGCGTTGAGCGCGATGTCCACGAGACCGGCCACCCACGACCGCTTCAGCCCCGTCACCAGCTCCGCGGCCGAGTACTCCAGGCCGAGCAGCAGCAACAGCAGCACCACGCCGATCTCGCTGGAGATCTCGGTGAACCCCTCGATGCCTTCTAAAGGCACCAACCCGCCCGCGCCGAAGGCCAGGCCGCCGATGAGGTAGAGCGGGATCGGGGACACACCGATGCGCCAGGCCAGCCGTCCGAGCACACCCAGCCCGAAGAAGACAGCGCCCAGCTCGATCAACGAGATGGAGGAATCGTGCAAGTGCCTTGCCCCGCTCAGCCGCGTTCGAGGACTTCGGTGGCCTTGGCCAGGCCATCCGCCGTGCCGACCGTGACTAACAAGTCACCACCGCCGAGCGCGAAGTCGGGCTGCGGCGACGGGTGCACGGTGCCCGCGCGCACCACCGCGACCACCGACACGGCGGTCCTGGTGCGCAGCGCGGTGTCCCCGAGGGTGCGGCCGTCGTACGGCGAGTTCGGCGCGATCGGCAGCTGCCGGGTGCTCACCCCGGGCGCCTGGTCGCGCAGCTGGGCGACCAGGTTCGGCGCGCCGAGCAGGTTCGCCAGCGCGGCGGACTCCTCCACGGTCAGCGGGATGGAGGCCACGCAGGAGTCCGGGTCGTCGTGGCGGGACACGACCAGGTCGAAGTGGCCGTCCCGGTGCGTGATCACACCGATCCGGCGCCCGGTCCTGGACACGAAGTCATGGCGGGTTCCGATCCCCGGCAGCGGGGTCACCTCGACGTTCACCACACCACGGTAACAAGTCCGCTGCCCGTTTCGTTCCCTCAGGCGGTCGCGTGCCGGTCGGCGAACAGCGCGGACAGTCGCGGCAGCCGCACCGCCACCTCGTCCTCGTCGGCGATGTCCCACGCATCGGCCCCCGGCCGCGACGCCGCGACGGCCAACCCGAGCCGCTCCAGCCCGAACTCCTCGCCGGTCACCTCCTGGTGCGCCTCGTGCGCGGCGAAGTCCAGGCTCTCCCACTCCGGCCAGTCCTGATCGGACCACTCCCGCATCGGCCTGGCCGCCAACGCCCGCACCTGCGCCACCTCGGCCAGGCTGTCCGGGTCCACCACCGCCCGCTCGAACACCACCCGCCCCAACGTCAACAACCACAGCTGGAACGACCGGAACCCCTCAGCAGAACACCCGTCCGCCACCACCCGAGCCGCGGCCCACATCGTCCACGTGTCCGCCGCCCCGCACACCACAGCCAACCGCCGCGCGAACTCCACCACCCCGGCCACCGGCAACCGCGTCAACTCCTCGGTCACCCACTCCGCGCGCTCATCCCGGTCCCCAGGCTGCTCCACCGCCCGCCCGATCAACTGCCAGAACGCCTCGTCGGTCATACCCGGAGATCATGCCGTGCCCCACCGACACCCCGACACCGTTCCCACACCGTCCGTCACCACCCGACCACAGCACGCCCCGAGCGCTCGCGCGCGGAACACGGTGCGGGCCGAGCGCATCGAACTCTGGTCACGACCGTGGAACCTGCCGAACACGGCGTGGGCCAAGCGCGAGGTGAACCAAACGCAAGGCGGGCCGTGGACCAGTGCAGGAGACCTACATGTCCACGGCGGTGTAGAGGGCGCCTACCTCGGTGCGGTTGAGGGCGCGCATGGAGCCGGGGCGCTGGTTGCCGAGGCGGACGTCGGCGATCTGGGTGCGGACGAGTTTGAGGACGGGGTGGCCGACCTCCTCGAGCATGCGGCGGACGATGTGCTTGCGGCCCTCGTGCAGGACGACCTCGACGAGGGCCTTGCCCGCGTAGCTGTCGACCAGGCGGAAGGAGTCGGCGCGGGCGGGGCCGTCGTCGAGG
Organism: Actinokineospora globicatena; assembly: GCF_024171945.1. Classification (GTDB taxonomy): domain Bacteria; phylum Actinomycetota; class Actinomycetes; order Mycobacteriales; family Pseudonocardiaceae; genus Actinokineospora; species Actinokineospora globicatena. The sequence continues at coordinate 19,756 of NZ_JAMTCR010000006.1, read as the reverse complement.
GTGACGCCGTCGCGCAGGCGCCTGCCGACGTCGCGGGCGACGGGGCCGTGGACCTCGGCGAGGTAGGTCTTGAGGACCTGGAACGACGGGTGCATGAGGCGGTGCGCGAGGTCGCCGTCGTTGGTGAACAGCAGCAGGCCCTCGGTGTCGGCGTCGAGCCTGCCGACGTGGAAGAGGCGGTCGGCGCGGTCGCGGATGTAGTCGCCGACGCACGGGCGGCGGCGGTCGTCCTCCATGGTGCTGTGCACACCGCTCGGCTTGTTCAGGGCGAGGTAGACGCGGTCCTCGCGGACCACGACGCGCACGCCGTCGACGTGGATGACCACGGCGTCGGGGTCCACGCGCTTGCCCTGCTCGCGCACGATCTCGCCGTCGACGCTGACCCGCCCCTGGTCGATGAGGTCCTCGGCGGCGCGGCGGGAGGCGATACCGGCGCTGGAGAGGACCTTCTGGAGCCGGATGCCCTGGGGGCTAGTTGACATCGTCGATCGCATCCACTTCTGGCAGCAACGGGGCGATCGGGGGCAGGTCCTCCAGCGAGGACAGCCCCAACCGCTCCAGGAACAACTCGGTCGTGCGGTACAGGATCCCACCGGTCTCGGGATCGGTCCCGGTCTCCTCGATCAGCCCGCGCACCACCAGGGTGCGGATGACGCCGTCGACGTTCACCCCGCGCACCGCGGCGACCCGGGACCGGGTCACTGGCTGACGGTAGGCGATGACGGCCAGTGTCTCCAAAGCGGCCCTGGTGAGCTTGGCCCGTTGCCCGTCGAGCAACAGCTTCTCCACGACCGGCGCGAACCGGTCGCGGGTGAACAGCCGCCACCCCTCCCCGACCCGGCGCAGGTCGATCCCGCTGCCCTGCTCGGTGTAGCGGGCCGCGATCCGCCGCAGTGCCTCCCGCACCCGCCGGACGGGCTGGTCGGTCGCTGTGGCCAGCAGTTCCGTCTCTGCGGGCGAGTCGACGACGAGCAGCACGGCCTCCAGCGCGGCGTCGAGGTCGGCGTCCTCGGTGAGGTCGGGGAACCCGGTCCCGGTCTGCACCAGGTCGTCGGTGTCCGGCTCGGCGGCGGCCTCGGCGGCGACCACAGCGGCGCCGTCGGCTGAGTCCACGGTCACACCGGCGGCGTCGGTCCCGGCCGCGTCGACGCCGTCGTCCACCGCGCCCGCGCCACCCCCCAACGGCTCCACATCACCGTCGAGCGGCTCAGCACCCGGAGCCGCGTCATCGCCGTCACGGGTCACGTCACCAGGTGCCCCGTCGGCCGCCGGGTCGGGAGCGGTCGTGCCCAGGTCAGTGCCAGCCAAGTTGTCGTCAGCCAGGTCGTCAGCCATAGTCCTCGTCCTCGGTGCCCACCGGCGCCGCCTCGACCCCGGCCTCAGCCTCGGTCAGCGGCCCACCGGTCCACTCCACGTGCAGTTCCCCCAGCGGGTCGACCTGTTCGAAGAGCACGGTCGCCTCGCGGTAGAGCTCCAGCAGCGCCAGGAACCGGGCCACCACCTCGATGGTGTGCTCGCAGTCGGCGACCAGCTCGGCGAAGCTCGCCTTGCCCAGTTCCGCCAGCCGGACCCGCAGCAGCGCCGCGGTCTCGCGGACCGACACCCGCCCCATGTGCAGGTGGTCGAGCGAGACCACCGGCGGCGGCTTGGGCCGGAACACCGCGACCGCGATGGCGGCGAAGCGCTGCGGGTCGACGCCGATCATGACCTCCGGCAGCAGCTCCTGGAAGCGGTCCTCCAGCGCCACCGACCTCGGGTAGCGGCGCAGCGCCCCGGCCTCCAGCTCGCTGAACAGCGCGGCGACCTGCTTGTAGGCCCGGTACTGCAGCAGCCGGGCGAAGAGCAGGTCGCGGGCCTCCAGCAGCGCCAGGTCCTCCTCGTCCTCGACGTCACCGGCGGGCAGCAGCCGGGCGGCCTTGAGGTCGAGCAGGGTGGCGGCGACGACCAGGAACTCGGTGGTCTCGTCCAGGCTCCAGTCGTCGCCGAGCGAGCGGATGTGGGCGATGAAGTCGTCGGTGACCCGGTGCAGCGCCACCTCGGTGACGTCCATCTGGTGCTGGGAGATCAGCTGCAGCAGCAGGTCGAACGGGCCCTCGAAGTTCGACAGCCGCACGGTGAACCGACCGCTCACCGCGACCGCGGGTTCCTCCTCGGTCACTGGCCGCCGTCCTGGCGCAGCTTGCGCACCAGCACCGAGTCCGCGCCGTTCTCGGCGAGGTCGGCCAGCGCGGTGGCGACCGCCTCGCGCACCACCCGGCCCCGGTCGACGGCGACGCCGAACCCGGCGCGCAGGGTCAGCCTGGCCTGCTCGAGGGCGAGCAGCTCCTCGTCGGAGACGTAGACGGTGATCTTCGAGCTGTGCTTCTGGCGCGGGGTGCCGCGGGGGACCGGGTCGAGCGGGTTGGTCACCGGGCGATCACCTCGCGGGCGAGCTGGCGGTAGGCCTTGGCCCCCGCCGAGCGCGGCGCCCAGGTGGTGATCGGCTCACCGGCCACGGTCGTCTCCGGGAACCGCACGGTGCGGTTGATGACGGTGTCGAACACGGTGTCCTTGAACGCCTCCACGACGCGGGCCATCACCTCGCGCGAGTGCAGCGTGCGCGGGTCGAACATGGTGGCCAGGATGCCGGTGATCTCCAGCTTCGGGTTGAGCCGCTCGCGCACCTTCTCGATGGTGTCGATGAGCAGCGCCACCCCGCGCAGGCTGAAGAACTCGCACTCCAGCGGGATGAGCACGCCGTCGGCGGCGGCCAGCGCGTTGACGGTGAGCAGGCCGAGCGAGGGCTGGCAGTCGACCAGGATGTAGTCGTAGGAGTCGAGCACCGGCCGGATGGTGCGCAGCAGCGAGTGCTCGCGGCCGACCTCGGAGACCAGCTGCACCTCGGCGGCGGACAGGTCGATGTTGCTGGGCAGCAGGTCCATGTTCTCGACGCCGGTGCGCAGCACGACGTCCTCGATGCCGACCGAGCGCTCGATGAGCACGTTGTAGATGGTGCGGTCGAGCTGGTGGGCGGGGATGCCCAGGCCGACCGACAGCGCGCCCTGCGGGTCGAAGTCCACCAGCAGCACGCGGCGGCCGAACTCGGTCAGCGCGGCACCCAGGTTTATCGTCGACGTCGTCTTGCCGACGCCGCCCTTCTGGTTGCACATGGCCAGCACGCGCGCCGGACCGTGGTGGTCGAGCAGCGCCGGTTCGGGGATGTGCCGCCTCGGCCGACCGGTCGGGCCGATCCCGGTACCGCTCACCTCCTCCGGGCCGTCGTCGTCAGCGTCGGAGGCTGCGCGCGGCGCGATACTCAGCTCCACGGCACCCCCGTGCGGAAGTGTCGACATGGCGATCTAGCTCCTTGTCGCCTGCGTTGCTCTCACGCGCAGCGTAAGGGGGTGCCGGTCAGCCACCAACGCGGCTCGCCGGTGCGGGTCGCACCTGTCGAGCCGGTTGTCAAGCCGCACCGGCTGGTTCCCTCAGCCCTCGGCCCGCACGACGGCGCCGAGCACCGACTCCAGCAGCCCGGGGAACCGGCGGTCCAGCTCGTCGCGGCGCAGCGAGAGCCAGCGCTGGTTGCCGTCGCGGCGGGTGTGGGTCACCCCCGCCTCGCGCAGCACCCGCAGGTGCTGCGACAGCGTCGACTTGGCCACCGAGACCTCCAGGTGCCCGCACGACAGCTCACCCGCGTCCGAGAGCTGGGTCACCACGGCCAGCCTGGTCGGGTCGCTGAGCGCGTGCAGCACCTCCGGCAGGGTCAGCCGCTCCATCCCCGGTTCGTCCACCTCGCCCATCGCGCCCATCGCGCACCTCCGGCGGAACAGAGTAGGGGAAGGATCATCGAAAACAGGTTGACTTCGGGAGTTTTCACCTCAACCGCGCACGCGGTGCTCCCGACTAGCCGATCGCCCTCGGGTGCGCCGTGGCGTAGACCTCACGCAGGGTGGTCACGGTGACCAGCGTGTAGATCTGCGTCGTGGTCACCGAGGCGTGCCCGAGCAGCTCCTGCACCACCCGGACGTCGGCGCCGCCCTCGAGCAGGTGGGTGGCGAAGCAGTGCCGCAGGGTGTGCGGGGACACCGGGACGGCGATCCCGGCGTGCTCGGCGGCGGCCTTGAGCACGTTCCACGCGCTCTGCCGCGACAGCCGCCCACCCCGGCGGTTGAGGAACACCGCGGCGGTACCGCGCCCGGCGGCGGCGAACCCGGGGCGCGCGCGCACGAAGTACGCGTCGAGCGCCTCCAGCGCGGGTCGTCCGATTGGGACCAGCCGCTGCTTGCCGCCCTTGCCGTCGAGCAGGACCGTGCGCTCGGTGGCGTCGATGTCGTCGCGGTCGAGGCCGACGACCTCGGAGATGCGGGCGCCGGTGGAGTAGAGGACTTCCAGGAGCGCGCGGTCCCGCAGTTCGCCGGGGGTGTCCCCGGAGGGCGCTTCGAGCAACCGCAGCACGTCGTCCACCGGCAGCGCTTTGGGGAGCCGTCGCGGCGGGGTCGGCGGTTTCACGGCGCGGGCGACGTCGTGCTCGACGAGTCCTTCCCGGACCGCGAACCGGTGCAGCCCGCGCACCGCGACCACGGCCCGTGCCGCCGAGGAGGCGGCCAGCGGCGGGTGGTCGGCGTCGCCCTCGCGCAGCAGCACCAGGAAGGACGTGACGTGCCGCTCCCCCACGTCCACCAGGTCCCGGACGCCGTGCCCGGCGAGGTGGTCGAGGTAGCGGTTGAGGTCCCGGGTGTACCCGTCGAGGGTGTTGGTGGCGGTCCCGCGCTCGACGGCGAGGTGGTCGAGGTAGGTGCGCAGCGCGGACACCACCGTGCCCCCGCCGCCCCGATCCATGGCGCGAGCCTAGCCGGACCAGCCGAACGGGCGATGGTGATCACGTATCGTGTTCGGTGTGACCGTCCCCGATGGCCCCGACGCCGTGCGCGTGGGCACCACCGAGCGCGAGGACTCCATGCGCGCACTCGGGGAGCACTTCGCCCAGGGCAGGCTGCCCATCGCCGAGTACGAACAGCGCGTCGGCGCGGCCGCGGAAGCGGTGACCCGGGCCGACCTGCGGGCCCTGTTCACCGACCTGCCCGCACCGCACCCGCCGTTCCTCGTGCCACCGACCTGGGCCGCCCCGACCCCACCACCGGCGCTGCCGTACTACCCGCCGCCGAACCCGATGTACGGCCGCGTCTCCCCGTACGACGAGGTGATGTCGGACAGGTCCAAGACCGTCGCGGGCCTCCTGCAGATCCTGCTCCCCTTCGGCGCGGGCCGCTTCTACACCGGCCACTACGCCATCGCCGTCCTGCAACTGCTGACCTGCGGCGGCCTCTGGATCTGGTGCATCGTCGACGGCATCATCCTGCTCGCCAACGGCGGCCGCGACGGCGAAGGCCGCCGCCTGCGCGACTGAGGTCCACACCCCGCACTTGCTCCGGCGTTCGCACACCGGCCGCGATCGGCTCTAGGCCCGGCGTTCGGACCTGTGAAATACCGAACGGCGGCGGGGGTCGTCGCTTGTGCGACTGACCCCCGCCGTCCGTGATCGGCTCTAGGTCCGGCGTTCGAAGGCGGTTGGTCTGCCTGACCAGGGGGCGTCCGCCGGGCGGGCCTCGACGACGCCGGTGGTGACGGCCTGGGCCGCCAGCAGTCCGGCCACCGCCGCGGCGTTGGTGATCTCTCCGGCCAGGACGCGGCGGACGGCTTCGGGGAGGGGGACCCGGGCGATGACCAGGTCGGCTTCCTCCTCGCCGAGGAGCACGCGGTCCACGGTGGACAAGCCGGTCGCCAGGTAGACGCGCACGACCTCGTCGGTGAAACCAGGCGAGACCGCGATGTCGACCAGCACCGACCAGGTCGCGGCGGCGAGTCCGACCTCCTCGACCAGTTCCCGGCGGGCCGCCTCCAGCGGGTCCTCGTCGGCGTGGTCGATCAACCCGGCGGGCAGTTCCCACAACCGGGCGCCGACCGGGTGCCGGTACTGGTGGATCAGCGCCACCGCGCCGTCGTCGTCCACCGCCACCACGGCGACCGCGCCGAGGTGCTCGACGACCTCGCGGTTGGCGGTCGTCCCGCCCGGCATGGCGACCTCGTCCAGGCGCAGCGCCAGGATCCGGCCGACGTGGATGTCGCGTGTGGACACCACGTCGAACACGTGCGTCCCGGCCTCGGGCTCGCCCGCGCTCACGCGTCCACCGCCACCGGCTCGTCCAGGTCGACCGGGAGCCGCTCGGCGCGCAGGTAGGTCAGCGCGGCGCCGACGAACCCGGCGAACAGCGGGTGCGGGCGGGTCGGGCGGCTCTTGAGCTCCGGGTGCGCCTGGGTGCCGACGAAGAACGGGTGCGTCTCGGCGGGCAGTTCGACGAACTCCACCAGCCGCCCGTCCGGCGAGGTGCCGGAGAACAGCACCCCGGCCTGGGTGAGCCGCTCGCGGTAGGCGTTGTTGACCTCGTAGCGGTGCCGGTGCCGCTCGGTGATCTCGCGCTCACCGTAGACACCCGCCACCACCGACCCGGCCGCCAGCGCCGCCGGGTACGACCCCAACCGCATGGTGCCGCCCATGTCCCGCTCGCCGGACACGACGTCCTGCTGGTCGGCCATGGTGCTGATCACCGGCTCGGTCGTGTCGTCGGCGAACTCCGCGGAGTTGGCGCCCGCGATCCCGGCCAGGTTGCGCGCGGTCTCGATCACCATGCACTGCAGGCCGAGGCACAGCCCCAGGATCGGCACGCGGTGCGTGCGGGCGTGGGTGATGGCGCCGACCTTGCCCTCGATGCCGCGCACCCCGAACCCGCCGGGCACCAGTACACCGTCCACCCCGGACAGCGCGGCCGCGGCACCGGCGGGCGTCTCGCAGGCGTCCGACGGGACCCACACGACCTCGACCTTGGCGCGGTGCGCGAACCCCCCGGCGCGCAACGCCTCGGTCACCGACAGGTACGCGTCGGGCAGGTCGACGTACTTGCCCACCAACGCGATCCGCACCGTCTCGGTCGGCTTGTGCACCCGGTCGAGCAGGTTGCCCCACACCGTCCAGTCGACGTCGCGGAAGGGCAGCCCGAGGCGGCGCACCACGTAGGCGTCGAGGCCCTCGCCGTGCAGCACCCGCGGGATGTCGTAGATGGACGGGGCGTCCGGCGCGGCCACGACCGCGTCGGTGTCCACATCGCACATGAGCGCGATCTTGCGCTTGAGCCCGGCCGGGATCTCCCGGTCGGCGCGGCAGACGATCGCGTCCGGCTGGATGCCGATGTTGCGCAGCGCGGCGACGGAGTGCTGCGTCGGCTTGGTCTTGAGCTCACCGGAGGGCGCCAGGTAGGGCACCAGCGACACGTGCAGGAAGAACACGTTGTCGCGGCCCACGTCGTGGCGGACCTGGCGGCAGGCCTCCAGGAACGGCAGCGACTCGATGTCGCCGACCGTGCCACCGACCTCGGTGATCACCACGTCCGGCGCCCGGTCCTGCTCGTCTGGCTCGGCCATCGCCCGGATCCTGGCCTTGATCTCGTCGGTGATGTGCGGGATGACCTGCACGGTGTCACCGAGGTACTCGCCGCGCCGCTCCTTGGCGATGACCGCCGAGTACACCTGGCCGGTGGTCACGTTGGCGGTGCCCGCCAGGTCGCGGTCGAGGAACCGCTCGTAGTGGCCGATGTCCAGGTCGGTCTCGGCGCCGTCCTCGGTGACGAACACCTCACCGTGCTGGAACGGGTTCATCGTCCCCGGGTCCACGTTGAGGTAGGGGTCGAGCTTCTGCATCGTCACCCGCAGGCCCCGCGCGGTCAGCAGTTGACCGAGGCTGGAGGCGGTGAGGCCCTTGCCGAGCGAGGAGGCGACGCCTCCGGTGACGAAGACGTGCTTGGTCGTCCGAGCGTGCTGCACCAAGAGGGCTCCCGTGGTCTAGATCGCGGTGGCGGTGTCGCGCTGGCCGCGGCTCAATGACCGCGCCGGTCCACGGGGTTTCATGCTAACACCAGCCGCGCGCAGGTCCGCACAGCGCGCGGCCCCGCCGTGTCGCCCGGGGGCGGTGGCGGGGCCGCGGATCGGGTCAGGGGGTCGGCGAGCAGGTCGTCGCGCCGATCAGGACGTCGCCGGAGATGCCCGACGGCGGCTGGAACCGGATGTGCGCCACGTTCAGCGTGATGCTGCCGTCCGACGGCGTGGTCACCTCCTTGAAGGTGATCGTCGCCAGGGTCTCGTTGAGCGCGCCCTTGAGCTCGCGCACGTAGTTGGTCGGCAGCGGGTTGGGCAGCGCGGTCAGACCGGTGAGCCCGCCGAAGGACCAGCCCGCGGTGGAGCCCTCGTTGTCGCCGACGCAGCTGACCTTCCAGGTGCTGATCTTGATGCGCGGGCCGCCGAGCAGCACCAGCGCGGACAGCTCGAAGTTCGAGCCGGTGGCCTCGGACTTGGTCTCGGTCAGGCCCTCGTCGGCGTCGACGACTCTGGTGGTGCACGACGAGGTGCCACCACCGAACTTCACCCCGGCGGCGCTGACGACGCCGGAGGACCCCGTGGCCTGGCCCGTGACCGAGCACTGGGCGATGGGCTGCAGGGTCGTGGGGACGCCCAGCCGGACCAGCGTGGCCGACCCGATGTGCGCCGTGCCCGGCGCGGCGACGGCCAGCGCCGGGGTGCCGGTCGCGATCAACGCGGTGAACGCGGCTGCCGCGGTGAACGCGAGCCGCGCCTTGGTGATGTGCCCCATCATTGCTCCTTGACCTCCCGTGGCGGAACGGACTTCCACCACGGGCGTCATCGGTTTCGACGGTCGGAAAATGACCAGCTGATCATGATCCTTACCCGTCCGGGAGCCCCATTCGCTCGTTGGTGAGGGATGCTCATGACCGCGCGCGACGACGTCACCCGCCCGGGCGACGGCTTTACTCGGAGGGGGCGCCGGGCGCGGCGGCCTGGGCGTTGCCCGCGCTGCCGTAGCGGCCCGCCCGCTCGGCCACCTGCTCGGCCAGCGCCAGCACCACGACCACCCGGCCCGCAGGCGTGTCCACATTGTCCACTGTGGACACGATCGAGGTCGCCGCGGTGTCGGCCCTGACCACGCCGATGGCACCGGAACCCTCGGCCGAGCCCGCTCCCCCGGCCAGCACCGCGCCCGCGCCGGAGCGGTCCACCTGGGTGGCGAACCGGGCGATCGTCGCGGCCTTGTCCCCCGCGTCGTCCCCTGTGGACGAACCACCGGTCAGCACCACGGCCAGCTGCGCGGGCTTGACCTCCGGCGCGGCGGCGAGGAACCCGCCCTCGGTGAGCCCGACGACCGCGGCGGCGGCCTCCTCCGGGGAGGCCTGCTCCTTGTTGTCCGCCTTGCTGATCAGCAGCAGCGGACCGAGCAGCCCACCCGCGAGCGTGCCCGGGTCCGTCGCGGTCGGCAGCTGCACGCCCGCCGGGAGCAACCGGATCACGATCTCCTTGAGCTGGTCGGCCTTGGCCGGGTCGGCGAACGCGTCGGTGAGTTGCAGCTCGCTGGTGACGCTGCCACCCCCGGCGGTCACCAGCGCCTTCACCGCGTCGCGGTCGGCCGGGCGCGCGTCCGCGGTGGTGATCAGCACGACGGTGCGCTTGTCCAGCACGCCGCGCACCGCGAGCGGGCCGATCGCGCCCGCGAACGAGTCGCCGTCGGCCAGCCGCGCGTTGAGCGCGTTGCGGTCCTGCTCGAGCTGGGCGACCTGGGTGCCCAGGTCGGAGTTCTCCGTGTTGAGCCCGGAGAGCAGCGACCGGCTCAGCGTCGTCGAGCCCAGCACCACGCCGACGGCGATGGCCAGGAAGACCGCGGCGATGGAGGTGATGTGGTAGCGCAAGGTGATCACGAGAACAGCCCCTTCACCCAGGAGAACGCCGCGGACCAGGTGTCGGTGAACCACTCCCCGTAGGCGGAGCCGACCCCGGACACCGCGATGGCGGCGGTGATGGCCAGCAGCGCGGCACCGACCATGACGGCCACCGCGGCCGCGGAGACCCGGCTGCGGTGCAACGTGGCAACGGCCTTGCCGTCGACGATCTTGGCACCGAGCTTGAGCCGGGTCAGGAAGGTCGACGGGTTGGACCCGGAGCGGCCCCGGTCGAGGAATTCGCGCAACGTGGCCTGGAAACCGACCGCGACGACCAGCGTCGCCTCGTGCGCGTCGGCCAGCAGCAGCGCCAGGTCCTCGGCGTTGCCCGACGCCGGGAAGGTGACCGCCTCGATGCCCAGGTCCTGCACGCGACCAAGGCCGGGCGCGTGCCCGTCGACGTAGGCGGGCACCACGACCCGGGCGCCGCTGCGCAGTGTCTCGGTGGCGAAGCCGTCGGGGTCGCCGACGATCACGTCCGGCCGGTGGCCCGCCGCGCGCAACGCGTCCGCGCCGGACTCGACGCCGATGAGCACCGGGCGGTGCTCGGCGATGTAGCGGCGCAGGCCGCGCAGGTCGGCCACGTGGTCGAGCCCGGGGGCGACCACGACGACCTGCCTGCCGCGCATCAGCACCGGGACCTGGGGCACGCCGATGCCGTCGAGGATCATGGTGCGCTCGCGGCGGAGGAACTCGATGGTGTTGGCGGAGAACGCTTCCAGCTGCGCCGACATCCCGGCCTTGGCCTCGATCATCTGGTCGGCGATGGTCTCCGCGGTCTGCCGCGTCCCGCTGGCCACCTCCCGGTCGCCGACGTAGACCGCGCCCTCGTGCAGCCGGACCTTGCTGCCCTCCTTGATGGTGCGCAGCGCCTCCTGGCCGACACCGTCGATCAACGGGATGCCCGCGTTCACCAGCAGTTCCGGCCCCAGATTCGGGAACCGCCCGGAGATCGACGGCGAGGCGTTGACCACGCCCGCGACCTCCGCGCGCAGCAGGGCGTCCGCGGTGGCGCGGTCCAGGTCGAGGTGGTCGAGGACGACGACGTCGCCGGGGTCGAGCCTGCGCAGCAGGTCACCGGTGCGCCGGTCGACCCGGGCGGGCCCGGTGATCCCGGGGCGCGGCGGCTGTGAGCGGCTGAGCAAACCCGAGAATCTCATGCGACCGATGGTGACAAACCGAGCGGGATTAGTCCGTTCGCCACGCCGCACTGGTCTGAACGGAGCATGAAGTGTGGCGGTAGGCTTCGCCGCTCTCGCTGCGGGTGGGCGGGGGGCTGGAGGAAGTCCGGCTCTCGTGCCTTCGCGTCGCTACGGTAGACGCCGTCCCCCCACACAAACAAGTCCACCCCATCGAGCCGGCCTGGCACCAGCGCCTTCGTGGAGCGCGTGTCGGCCAACGTCGGTGGCGGGTGCTTTAGGGCTAGGACTGGCGCTTCTTGCGGGTGGGGCGGGGTTTGCCGCTGAGCTTCCAGTCGTGTTTTTCGCCTTCGGCTACGCCTAGGAGTTCTTCGGCGTGGGCGCGGCCGGTTTCGGTGGAGTCCATGCCCGCGAGCATTCTGGCGAGTTCGACGACGCGTTCGCTGTCGTCGAGGGTGCGGACGTCGCTGCGGGTTACGCCGCCGTGGATGCCCTTGTCGACGATGAGGTGGCGGTCGGCGAAGGCGGCCACTTGGGCCAGGTGGGTCACGACGATCACCTGGTGGCTGCGGGAGAGCCTGGCCAGCCTGCGGCCGATCTCCACGGCCGCGCGGCCGCCGACGCCCGCGTCGACCTCGTCGAAGACAAGGGTCGGGACCGGGTCGGTGTGGGCGAGGACGACCTCGATGGCCAGCATGACCCGGGAGAGTTCGCCGCCGGAGGCGCCCTTGTGCACCGGGAGTGGCTGGGCGCCGTCGTGGGCGACCAGGAGGAGTTCGACGTCGTCGACGCCGTCGGCGCCCGCGTGCAGGTCGACTCCGCCGACGGTCAGGGCGAGCGGGTCGTTCGCCTCGGCGGGCCGGGGGCGGACGGAGATCTGCACGCTGGAGTGGGTCATCGCCAGGCCGCCGAGTTCGTCGGTGACGGCCTTGGCCAGCGCGTCGGCGGCGACCGAGCGGGCCTGGGTCAGGGTGGCGGCCAGCGCGCCGAGTTCGGTGGCCAGGGCGGCCTTGCGCGCGGCCAGTTCGCCGAGGGCCTCCTCGGAGGTGTCGAGCCCGGAGAGCTTGTCGACCGCGTCGCGGGCCCAGGTCAGCACGCCGTCGACGTCGGCGGCGTACTTGCGGGTCAGTGCCTTGAGCTCGGCCTGCCTGGCCAGCACCTGCTCCAGCACGGCCGGGTCGGCGTCGAGGCTGTCGAGGTACGCGGTCAGCTCGGCGCCCACGTCGGTGAGCAGCACGGCGGCCTCGGCGAGGCGGGGTTCGAGCTCGCGCAGCCTCGGGTCGTCGGACCCGGCGACGCGGCGCTGGGCCTCGCCGATCAGCCCGAGGGCGCCGGGGGCGTCCGGGTCACCGTCGGCGGCACCGGAGACGGCGTAGCTGGCGCCGGTCGCGGCCTCGCGCAGCTGGTCGGCGTCGGCGAGCCTGCGGGCGCGGTCCACCAGCTCGGTGTCCTCACCCGGCTGCGGGTCGACCGCGGTGATCTCCTCCAGGCCCATCCGCAGGATCTCGGCCTCGCGGGCCAGCTCCTTGGCGCGGCGGGTCCGGTCGTCGAGCTCGGCGGTGACCGCGAGCCACTGCTCCCGCACGGACCGGTACTCGGTGAGCACGTCGGCGATCTCGGCACCGGCGAACCGGTCGATCACCCCGCGCTGCTCGGCCGGGCGCAGCAACCGCAGCTGGTCGTTCTGCCCGTGCACCGCGATCAGCTGCTCGGCCAGGTCCTGCAGCACCCCGACCGGGACCGAGCGGCCCCCGACGTGGGCGCGGGAGCGGCCGTCGGTGCTGACGCTGCGCAGCGTGATGAGGCTGCCGTCGTCCTCGGGTTCGGCGCCCGCCTCGGTGGCCACGGCCGCCGCAGGCGTGCCCTCGAGCCCCTCGAAGCGGCCCTCGACCACGGCCTTGGGCTTCCCGCTGCGGACCCGCGACGCCTCGCCCCGGCCACCGGAGAGCAGGTGCAGGCCGGTCACGACCATCGTCTTGCCCGCGCCGGTCTCCCCCGTCACGACGGTGAACCCCGGGTGGAGCTCGAGCGTGGCCTCGTCGATCACGCCGAGGTCCTGGATGCGCATCTCGGCTAGCACAGGGCGCACCCTAGCGGCTCCCGGTGATCGCGGTAACCGCCCGCCCACAGGTTCACCGCGTCCGCCAGCCGTGCACGGGCAGGTCGAACTTGTCGACCAAGCGCTCGGTGAACGTCTCGTCACGCAACCGGGCCAGCCGGATCGGCTGCCGACCGCCGCGCACCTCGATGCGGGCTCCCGGCGGGATGTCGAAGGTGCGCCTGCCGTCGCAGCACAGCACAGCGGGCTGACCGTCGGGGTCGATCTCGATGCCGACGACCGACTTGGACGACACCGCCAGCGGCCGGGCGAACATGGCGTGCGCGTTGCTGGGGACCACCAGCATGGCCCGCACGTCCGGCCACAGGATGGGACCGCCCGCGGAGTAGGCGTACGCGGTGGAGCCGGTGGGGGTGGCGCACAGCACGCCGTCGCAGCCGAAGGAGGACACCGGGCGGCCGTCCACGTCAACCAGCACGTCCAGGATCCGCTCGCGGCTGCTCTTCTCCACGCTGGCCTCGTTGAGCGCCCAGGTGTCGGCGAGCAGCTCGTCACCGAGGTACGCCCGAACGTCGACGGTCATCCGGTCCTCGACCAGGTAGCCCTGCTCGACGACCAGCTCGATCGTCTCGGCGAGCGCGTCGGACTCCGCCTCGGCCAGGAACCCGACCCGGCCCAGGTTGACCCCGAGCACCGGGACCCCGGCGGGGTGGGCCATCTCGGCGGCGCGCAGCAGCGTCCCGTCGCCACCGAGGACGAACACCAGCTCGGTGCCCACGGCGGCCTCCGGCCCGACCGGCACCACCCGGCTGTAGCAGGACGGGTCCAGGTCGGGGGCCTCCTCGTCGACCACCCGCAGCCGCACCCCGGCCGCGGCGAAGCAGCTGGCGACCTTCTCGGCCACCCGCCGGTTCTCCGGCCTGCCGGTGTGCACGACCAGCAGGATCTCGCGCGGCGGCCGCTCGGTGTCGCGGATCTGCCCGGTGCCCTGTGTCACTGCGGTCCCTCCTGCACGGCGGTCGCCACCAGGTCCGCCACCTCGGCCTCGGCCAGCGGCTCACCGCGGCGCAGCCAGCCGAAGTACTCGACGTTGCCCGACGGCCCGGGCAGCGGGCTGGCGACCACCCCGTGCACGCGCAGGCCGAGCTCACCGGCGGCGACGAGCACCCGGGAGACGACCTCCACCCGCAGCTCGGGCTCGCGCACCACACCACCGGTGCCGAGGCGCTCCTTGCCGACCTCGAACTGCGGCTTGATCATCGGCAGCAGGTCGCCGCCGGGGCGCAGGCAGCCGCTGAGCGCGGGCATGACCAGGCGCGCGGAGATGAACGACAGGTCGGCGACGACCAGGTCGACCTCGCCGCCGATGTCGTCGGGGGTGATCGCGCGGGCGTTGGTGCGGTCCTTGATCACGACGCGGGCGTCGTTCTGCAACCGCCACACCAGCTGGCCGCGCCCCACGTCGGCGGCGACGACCTGGGTGGCGCCGCGGCGGAGCAGGACGTCGGTGAACCCCCCGGTGGAGGCACCCGCGTCGAGGCAGCGGCGGCCCTCGACCGCGACGGCGAACGCGTCGAGCGCGCCGAGCAGCTTGTGCGCGCCGCGCGAGGCCCAGCCCGGGTCGTCGTCGAGGTCCTTGACCACCACGGCGGCGTCGGTCTCCACGCCGGTGGCCGGTTTGCTGGCGACGGTGCCGCGGATGGTCACCCGCCCCGCGGCGATGAGCTCACTGGCGTGGTCGCGGGAGCGGGCCAGCCCCCTGCGGACCAGTTCGGCGTCCAGCCGCGCCCTCCTGGGCACCGCGTCAGACCTTGTCGATGCTGGCGAGCGCGGCGGTGAGCGCGACGTGCACCGCGTCGAACCGCTCCACGTGCTCGGCGACCGGCAGCGCGTCCAACCCGTCGAGCCCGGCGACCGCGTCGGCGATCGCCTCGTCGCGGACCGGATCCCGCGGCGGCCCCGGCGCCATCGAGCCCGGCGTCATCGGGGCCTGCGCCACCGGTCCGGACGACGGCGGTCCAGGCCTCATCAGCCCCGGCGACGGCGGTCCGGGGTTCGGGGGTCCGGGCACCGGGGACCCGGGGATCCGGGGCCCCGGGGTCGGGGTGAGGTCCACCTGCACTCCTCCACGCTAGCCGATGGGTACTGCTTCGCCGAGCGCGAACCGCCCGCGACCAGACCCGCGGCACGAACCCCCCGACGCCGCGCCGACCATGATCAACTCGCGTGGTGGGGCCCACCCTCCCGGGGTCTGAGGTCCCACGTTCGAGCCTATCGGAACCGGGGTGGTGTCAAGGGGTCCGCGGGTGGCCTGTGGATGGTTCGGGGGGTTGTGGACATCTGGTCCGGAGCCGGGTCCACAAGGGGTGTTGAGAGCGCCGGGCGGCTCTGACGGCGAGCGCGATATGCGTTAGCGGGGAGCGGTGAGGCCAAGGGTGGCGAGCGCGGGGTGGTCGCCGGTGATGGGTGGGGGCGTGGGGAAGGCCCAACTGGCGGCGCAGAGGGCGCGGAGCAGGTCGAGTGGGTCGCCGTCGCCGGTGACGGCGATCTCGTCGGGTCCGCTGCGCAGGTCCCAGCCCGGCTTGGGGCCGATCGCCAGGTCATCGGCGGGGGCGGTGATCGCGCCCAGGTCGGCGGCGATGTAGGTGGGGCGCGCCTCGGGTCCGGCGGCGATGACGTCGGCGGCGGTGGACACGCCGGTGAGCACCAGCAGCGAGTCCAGGCCCGCGGCGACGGCGCCCTCGATGTCGGTGTCGAGCCGGTCGCCGACGACGAGCGGGTGCCGGGCCCCTGAGGCGCGGACCGACTCGTCCATCAACGGGGTGGCCGGTTTGCCCGCCACCTCGGGTTCCTGCTCGGTCGCGTGCCGCAGCGCCGCGACGAGGGACCCGTTGCCGGGCAACAGGCCGCGCTCGGTCGGAAGCGTGCGGTCGACGTTGCAGGCGACCCACAGGGCGCCCGCGCGGATGGCGACCGAAGCCTCGGCCAGGTCGTTCCAGCTGAGGTCCGGCGACAGACCCTGCACGACCGCCCGCGCGCCGTCGGCCGTACGCACCGGGACCAGACCGACCCCGGTGATCTCGGCGGCGAGCGCGGAGGTCCCCAGGACCAGGACGTGGTCACCCTGCTCCAGCCGTCCGGCGAGGACGACCGCGGCCGCTTGGGCGCTGGTGCTGACCTCGTCGGCGGTCGCGGACACCCCGAGCCGGGTCAGGTGCTCGGCGACCTGGTCCGGGGAGCGCGAGGCGTTGTTGGTGACGAAGCGCACCGTGGTGCGCTCCGCCCTGGCCGCCGCGACGGCCTCCGCCGCCCCGTCGATGACCTGGCCACCGCGGTACACGGTGCCGTCCAGGTCGAACAACAAGGCGTCGTAGGCGTCGAGCAGCCGATCAGCCATCCACGGCGTCCTTACCGCTCTTGTCACCCACAGCGCTCTTGTCATCGCCGGGGGTGTTGTCGCTGCCAGGAGTCTTGTCGTCGTCCGCAGCCGTGTCGTCCACGTCGTCCGCGGAGTCCTTGTCGCTGACGGTGTTCTCGTCGGCGTCGGCGCTCTTGTCGTCGACAGTGTCGTCGGCGTCGGTAGCGCTATCGGCCTCGTCGTCACCGGACTCGTCGTCTACTTCGGACAGCTCGGCGCCCTCGTCCTCGACCTCGACGGTCTCGCCCGGCAGCGCGGCGGCGATCTCGGACTCGTCGGCACCCAGCTCGAACGCGCGCTCGGCGGCGTCGGTGTCCTCGTCGTCATCGGCCTGGGCGGCGTTGAGGAACCAGCGGATGGCCTCCTCGGTGCGCCCGGCGGCGGCCAGGTTGTCGGCGTAGGCGTAGAACAGGCGGGCGCTCCACGGGTCCCGGCGCTTGGCCTCGAGGTCCGGCCCCTGCAGGCTGACCACAGCCGCCTCGAGCTGGCCCATGTCCCGACGGGCACCGGCGCTGACGATCCGCAGCTCCACCGCGACGTCGGCGGGCAGGTCGCGGCCCGCCTCCTTGGCCAGTTCCAGGGCCCGCTCCGGCCTGCCGAGCGCGCGCTCGCAGTCGGCCATCACGGCGATGTAGGCGTTGCCGCCGCTCATCCGGCGGACGGCCCGCAGCTCGGAGAGGGCCTCGGCCCACTCCCCCGCGTGGTAGGCGGTCAGGCCGGCGGCCTCGCGGACCACGGCGACCCGGGCGGCGCGTTCCCGCGCGAACCTGGCGTGCACCAGGGCCCGCTCCGGGTCCTCGTCCACGAGCATGCCCGCGGCGACCAGGTGCTTGCCGACCAGCTCGGCCAGCGACTTGGGCAGGCTGCGCAGCCCGGCCCGGGCCTCCACGTCGAGCGCGGAGTAGTCCGCGCCCTCGGGCAGCGCGGGCCCGTACTCGACCGGCGCGGCGTCCCGGTCGCCCGAGTCCCGCTGCGGCCGGTCCCGGCGCCCGGTCACCTCGGCGAAGCGGGTGTCCCTGCTGTCCTCGCGGCGCTCGACCGGCCGGTCGGCGCGCTCCGGCGCGGCACCCGGGGTCTCGGTCGACACGAGGTCCGGCTCGACGTCGTCGGCCCGGAAGTGCCCACGGCCCGACGCCCGGAACCCCGAACGCTCGCCGTCACGGGGACCCCGGTCGTCGGAGCGCTGCGGCCGGTCACCGGACTTGCGGTCGTCCGAGCGGAAGGTGGGACGCGAGCTACCCCGGTCGTCAGACTTGCGGTCATCGGAACGGAAGGTCGGACGCGAGCTGCCACGGTCATCGGACCGGTAGCCACCACGGTCCGAGCGCGATCCACCGCGATCGCCGGACTTGTAGCCACCACGGTCAGAGCTGCCGAACTTCGAGCCACCCCGGTCGTCAGACTTGCGGTCATCAGAACGGAACGTCGGACGCGAGCCGCCACGGTCATCGGACTTGCGATCGTCCGAACGGAAGCTGGGACGCGAGCTACCACGGTCGTCCGACCGGTAGCCGCCGCGATCGGAGCTGCTGGGGCGGGATCCGCCCCGGTCGTCCGACTTGTAACCGCCACGGTCGGACCCACCGGAGCGGAAGCCGCCACGGTCGTCAGACTTGCGGTCATCAGAGCGGAACGTGGGACGCGAGCTGCCACGGTCGTCGGACTTGTAACCGCCGCGATCCGAACCACCCGAACGGAAACCACCACGATCCGAACCGCCGGAACGCGAACCGCCACGGTCGGAGCCGCCGGGCCGCGAGCCGCGGTCGTCGGACCGGTAGCCACCACGGTCCGAACCACCCGAGCGAGATCCGCCCCGGTCGTCCGACTTGTAGCCACCGCGGTCAGAGCCGAACTTCGAGCCGCCACGGTCATCCGACCGGTAACCCCCGCGGTCGGAACCCCGGTCAGCGGGCTTGTACCCACCGCGGTCCGAGCCACCGAACTTGGAACCGCCACGATCATCGGACCGGTAGCCGCCGCGATCTGAGCTACCGGGCCTGGAGCCGCCTCGGTCGTCAGAGCGGTAACCGCCCCGGTCGGAAGAACCCGTCGGGCGCGAACCCCGGTCAGCGGGCTTGTAGCCGCCCCGGTCGGAACCACCGAACTTCGAGCCCCCGCGATCGTCGGAGGACTTCTTGTAGCCGCCGCGATCCGAACCGCCGAACTTGGAGCCGCCACGGTCGTCCGACCGATAGCCACCACGGTCGGAACTCGTCGGGCGCGAACCGCCACGGTCAGAACTGCCGAAGCGGGAACCACCACGGTCATCGGAACGGAAACCGCCCCGATCGGAACCGCTGGAGCGCGAGCCGCCCCGGTCGTCAGAGCGGTAGCCACCCGAGGACCGCGAGCCGCCGCGATCGTCGGACTTGTAACCACCGCGATCGGAGCCGCTGGGGCGGGATCCGCCACGGTCGTCGGACTTGTAGCCGCCACGGTCGGAACCGAAGCGGGAGCCGCCGCGATCCGAACCGCCCGAGCGGAAGCCGCCGCGATCGTCGGACCGGGGGCCGCCACGCGAGGAGTCGTTGGAGCGGTAGCCGCCGCCGGTGGAGCCGCCACCCGGGCGGTAACCACCACGGTCGGAGCTGCCGCTGGCTCGGTAGCCGCCGCGGTCCTGGGAACCCCGGTCGGAGTCCGAGGAGCGGTAGCCGCCACGGTCGCCGCTGGGGCGCGAGTCCCGGTCCGAGCCGCGGTACCCACCGCGGTCGGACTTGTACCCGCCAGTCTTGTTGTAGCCGCCGCGGTCCGAACCAGAGCGGTTGTCGCCGCGGTCAGCGCCGCGTCGGGGGGTATCGCCTGCCTCGGGCCGACGACCTGACTCGTTGTCGCTGCGGTCCCCGCCGCTGCGTCGACCGAACTCCGACACCTGATCCTCCCGCTTGCGGGGCTGCCCGCACCTTGCTCCGACATGCCGAAAAGGGCCCGTGGTCTGACGCACGTTACACGTGCCTCACCACAGGCCCTTTCGGGAATGATTGTCCGGCGGCGTCCTACTCTCCCACACCCTCACGAGTGCAGTACCATCGGCGCAGGTGGGCTTAGCTTCCGGGTTCGGAATGGGACCGGGCGTTTCCCCACCGCTATGACCGCCGAAACACTATGAAACAATCACAACCTCGACCCACACCAGGCGCCCAGACATATACTGGTCGACCCCAGGCGTGGAGTGGTTGGTGTCTCAGACACCGTACAGTGGATGCGTAGCTTCTTTGTTGTAAGCCCTCGGCCTATTAGTACCGGTCGACTCCACCCCTCACGAGGCTTCCATCTCCAGCCTATCAACCCAGTCGTCTACTGGGAGCCTTAACCACTCAAAGGT
>NZ_JAMTCR010000005.1 GCF_024171945.1 Actinokineospora globicatena | reverse complement strand
CGGTGCAGGGTCATATCCGGTATTAGACCCAGTTTCCCGGGCTTATCCCAGAGTATGGGGCAGATTACCCACGTGTTACTCACCCGTTCGCCGCTCGTGTACCCCGAAGGGCCTTACCGCTCGACTTGCATGTGTTAAGCACGCCGCCAGCGTTCGTCCTGAGCCAGGATCAAACTCTCCAAAGATGCTTTAAGAGTAATACCTGACAAACAGACACCAAACTGGCATCATATTCATCTCAAAGGAACCCACAAATGGGGTTCAATCATTCAAGCTCTACTGGCTTAAATCGGCACACTGTTGAGTTCTCAAACAACACACGCACATCCAGATCAACCGCGTTCGAGCGGTGCCACTAGAGGCTGGGCACTTCTTGGCTTGTGTCTCGAAACCTTCGAGTGCACCCACTCTACCACCCTGCGGTGGGAGCTTGGTTCGCGCCCCTCGGAAGTCTGATTCGAGGCCTTGCTCCGTCTGGCGCTCGTTCCGGTTTTCCCGGCCCGTGTCGCGCTGACAGAGAGAAAGTTACACGGCCACAAACCCAGGGTCAAATCGCACCCACAGGAACCCACCACAGGGTGAAACCGCAGGTCACCACCCCTGTGTCGGGCCGCAAAACCACCGTAACCCACCCCCAGAGCCGTGTGTATGTGACCGCCGTCACGTCAACTTTCTCTCATCCGGTGCGGTGAGGACCGCCAAGCGCGCTCTGACCTGCGGAAACGCTCGTGGCCGCCGACCTTGGCAGGTCGACGGCCACGGGAGGACCACTCGGATGGGCTCAGGCCTGGACCTGGACCCCCGCCGTATTCCGCTTGCCACGGCGCAGCACCAGCCACTTGTCGTGCAGCAGGTCCGCCTGCGCCGGGGTCCACGCCTCGTCGGTGACCTTGGCGTTGTTCACGTAGGCGCCACCCTCGTTGACCGTCCGGCGCGCCACTCCCCTGCTGTCCGCGAGACCGGACGCGACCAGCAGGTCCACGATCGTCGGTGCCTCCGACAGCCGGGCGGTGCCGGTCGGGGCCTCGGCCATGGCGGCGTCCAGCGTCGACAGGTCCAGCTCCGCCAGCTCCCCCCTGCCGAAGAGGGCATGGCTCGCGGCCTTCACCTGGTTGGTCTCCCGCTCGCCGTGCACGAGGGTCGTGAACTCCTCGGCCAGGCGCTTCTGCGCGGACCGCAGGTGAGGGCGTTCAGCGGTGTCCTGGGCCAGGGCCTCGATCTCCTCTTGGCTCAAGAAGGTGAACAGGCGCAGGTAACGCAAGACGTCGGCGTCGCCCACGTTCACGAAGTACTGGTACCAGGCGTACGGGGAGGTCAGCGCCGGGTCGAGCCAGATGTTGCCGCCGCCGGTGGACTTGCCGAACTTGCGTCCCTCGGCGTCGGTCACGAGCGGCGCGGTGAGCGCGTGCACGGAGGCTCCGGCCATGCGGCGCGTTAGCTCTACCCCGCCGATGATGTTGCCCCACTGGTCCGAGCCGCCCACCTGGAGCTTGCAGCCGTGGCTCTGGTGCAACCGCAGGTAGTCGTGCGACTGCAGGAGCAGGTAGCTGAACTCGGTGTAGGACATGCCATCGGACTCGAGCCTGCGCTTGACGGTCTCCCTGGCGAGCATGACGTTGACCGAGAAGTGCTTGCCGACGTCGCGCAGGAAGTCCAGGACGGACACGTCGCGGGTCCAGTCGAGGTTGTTGGTCACCACCGCGCCGGTCGGCGAGTCGTCGAAGTCCACGAACCGCTCCAGCTGACCGCGGATGCGCTCGGCCCACTCCGCGACCACGTCGAGCGTGTTGAGCGTCCGCTCACCGGTGTCGCGCGGGTCGCCGATCATGCCGGTAGCGCCACCGGCGAGCACGATCGGACGGTGACCGGCGCGCTGGAAGCGGCGCAGCATGAGCAGCGGGACGAGGTTGCCCGCGTGCAGGCTGGGTGCCGTGGGGTCGAAGCCCGCATAGAGGGTGAGTGGGCCCGCGTCGAGGTCCTTGCGCAGGGCGTCGAGGTCGGTGGACTGCGCGATCAGGCCGCGCCAGGTCAACTCGTCGAGGATGTGTTCACTCACGGCGGCTATCTTCCCTCGCGGCGCTCGCCGCCAACCACCGGGTTTGCGCTAAGGGCCAGGTACGACCCGCACGACGCCCCTCTTGCCGCCACGGCGGTATGCGCTGACCGCCTTCGAGCCGTTGACCCAGAACCGCCACGGGACGTCGATGGCGACGGCCACGCCTACACGCGGTCCTACCCGGACGTCCTCTGGTGCGACGCGCTCGCCCTCGTGGAGGCGAACCGGTGAGTTCGGGTCCGTCAGGTCTATCCCGTTGTGCGCGGCGTTGAGGCCGAGCACGGAGGTGAGCCGCGCGGGCCCCTTGGCGAGTTCGGCGTCCGAGCGGGATGCGGGTCGTCGCGCGCGTGCGATGTCCACGCCGTCGATGACCTCACCGGCTCGGAGGAGGACGGCACCGGGTACGCCGTCGGTCAGGGAGACCACGTTGGCGCAGAAGTGCATCCCGTAGACGAAGTACACGTAGAGGTAGCCGGCCGGGCCGAACATGACCTCGTTGCGCGGGGTCTTACCGCGGTAGCAGTGGGACGCGGGGTCGTCCCCACCTCGGTAGGCCTCTACCTCGACGACACGGACACGGACGGTGCCGTCAGGGCTATCCGCTTCGAGGACAGCGCCGAGGATGAGCTTGGCGGCCTCCACGGGGTCGATCGCGAGCTCTTCGCGAGTCAACAGGCGGTTCGCCACGCGACGTCCTGGAGGTAGGCGGCGTCGGCTTCCGGCAGGTCGATCAGCGTGCTGTCGGGCTCGCCCCAGACACCTTCGGAGTCGATGGCCTGGCCGGTAACGCGATGGACGCGCCCTCGGGGGTCTAGGCCGAAGAGGGTCGCCGTCAGAACGCACGCGGCAAGGTAAGAGCCCGCTGGGGCGGGGTGGCTGGCGTCCTCGTCGTGGAGGACCAAGTCCGGCCGTTCCGTTAGCGCTGTCTGCCACGCGATGCCCACCGGCGAGACAGCGACGCCCAACTCCTTGCCGATAGAGGCGTAGGCGTCGGTGAGTGCTTGCTGAGCGCCAGGGTCGTCCTGCCTGGCCCAGGTCATGTAGAGCGCTGGGGTGGCGTTGGCGCTGACGATGTCCGCTACGGCAGTGCGCACAGAGGCGTGGAACTTGGCGGGGTCCTGCGGTCGCGGTATGCCGTCGACCACCAGGTCGCCGCCTAGAGTGCTCTGCTCCTGCAGGACGACGTAGTGGCCGCCCTCGCGCAAGGCGTTCGACGGCGCTCCGCTCGCCCACGTCTCCCCGAGGACCGCGCCGGGTTCGGCGAACATCGCCACCGACACGGCGCGGTCGGGTCGCGCGAGGGCGACCACCAGCTCGGGGAGGTTGTGGAAGTAGGTGAAGCTGTTGCCGACGAACAGAACCCGGGTTACTTCCGGATGACCTGCTCCGACCACGCCCGGTACTCCTCGACTCGTCGTACGACCCGGTCCCGCTGCTCCGCGACCCGCCGCGGCGCGGTCCCACCGTACGCGTCGCGCGAGGCGATCGAGCCTGCCACGGTCAGCACGTCCCGCACCTCGGGAGTCAGCGCCGGGCTGATCGACGCGAACTCGGCGTCGGTGAGGTCCTCGAGGCCGACGCCCCGGGCCTCGGCCGCGCGCACGCACGCCCCGGCGGCCTCGTGCGCGTCGCGGAAGGGCACCCCCGCGCGGACGAGCCACTCGGCGACGTCGGTGGCCAGGCTGAAGCCCGCGGGGGCCAGCGCGGCGAGCCGGTCGGTGTCGAAGGTCAGCGTGCCGAGCATCCCGGCCATCGCGGGCAGCAGCAGCTCGAGCTGGGCGATGGAGTCGAAGACCGGCTCCTTGTCCTCCTGCAGGTCCCGGTTGTAGGCCAGCGGCTGGGCCTTGAGGGTGGCCAGCAGGCCAGCGAGGTTGCCGATCATCCGGCCGGACTTGCCCCTGGCCAGCTCGGCGACGTCGGGGTTCTTCTTCTGCGGCATGATCGAGCTGCCGGTGGACCAGGCGTCGTCGAGGGTGGCGTAGCCGAACTCGGCGGTCGTCCAGATGATCACCTCCTCGGCGACCTTGGACAGCTCGACGCCGATCATGGCGACCACGAAGGCGAACTCGGCGGCGAAGTCGCGCGAGGCGGTGCCGTCGATGGAGTTCTCGACGGGGGCGTCGAAGCCCAGTTCCTCGGCGACGGCGGCCGGGTCGAGCCCGAGCGAGGAGCCCGCGAGCGCGCCGGAGCCGTAGGGCGAGACGGCGGTGCGGCGGTCCCAGTCCTGGAGGCGGTCGACGTTGCGCAGCAGGGCCTGGGTGTGCGCGAGCAGGTGGTGCGCCAGCAGCACGGGCTGGGCGTGCTGCAGGTGGGTGCGGCCGGGCATGGGCGCGTTCGGGTGCCGGTCGGCCTGGCTGAGCAGGGCCGTGACGACGTCGAGGACACCGCCCGCGATGAGCCGGGCGGCGTCGCGCAGGTACATGCGGCCCAGGGTGGCGATCTGGTCGTTGCGGGAGCGGCCCGCGCGGAGCTTGCCGCCCAGCGCCGGGCCCGCGCGGTCGATGAGGCCGCGTTCGAGCGCGGTGTGCACGTCCTCGTCGGCGGGCACGGAGGTGAAGGTGCCGTCGACGACGTCGCGCTCGAGGGTGTCGAGGGCGTCGAGCATGCCGGTCAGCTCGGTGTCGGTGAGCAGTCCCGCGCGGTGCAGGACGCGCGCGTGCGCTCGGGAACCCGCGATGTCGTAGCGGGCCAGTCGCCAGTCGAAGTGCAGCGACAGGCTCAACGCGGCCATGGCCTCGGCGGGACCGGAGCTGAACCGACTACCCCACAACGAGGTGGGTTCCTGCAGCCGGGGTTCCTGCTCAGACAACGAACTGTCCTTCCTAGAACTAAGAGACCCGGGCGCGGTGGGTAGGTCTACCGCGCCCGGGCAGTCAACTGGTCAGTGGTGCAGGGAGCGCTTGGCGGCGATCTTCGACGGCAGGCCCCAGAGCTGGATGAAGCCCTTGGCCAGCGACTGGTCGAAGGTGTCGCCCTCGTCGTAGGTGGCGAGGTTGAAGTCGTAGAGCGCCTGCTCGGAGCGGCGGCCGTTGACCACGGCGCGGCCACCGTGCAGCACGAGCCGGACGTCGCCGGTGACGTACTCCTGGCTGCGGGCGATGAAGGTGTCCAGCGCCTCCTTGAGCGGGGAGAACCACAGGCCGTCGTAGACCAGCTCGGCCCAGCGCTGCTCGACGCCGCGCTTGAAGCGGGCCAGGTCGCGCTCGACGGTGACGTTCTCCAGCTCCTGGTGGGCGGTGATCAGCGCGATCGCGCCCGGCGCCTCGTAGACCTCGCGGCTCTTGATGCCGACCAGGCGGTCCTCGACGATGTCGAGCCGACCGACGCCCTGGGCGCCCGCGCGCCGGTTGAGCTCCTGGATGGCCTGCAGCACGGTCACGGTCTCACCGTCGATGGCGACCGGGACGCCCTTGTCGAAGGTGATGACGACCTCGTCGGCGTCGCGCGGCTCGGCCGGGTTCGCGGTGTAGTCGTAGACGTCCTCGGTGGGGGCGTTCCAGATGTCCTCGAGGAAGCCGGTCTCGACCGCGCGGCCCCAGACGTTCTGGTCGATGGAGAACGGCGACTTCTTCGACACGTCGATGGGCAGGTTGCGGTCCTCGGCCCAGGCGATGGCCTTCTCCCGGGTCCAGGCGAAGTCGCGGACCGGGGCGATGACCTTGAGGTCGGGGGCGAGGGCGCCGATGCCGACCTCGAAGCGGACCTGGTCGTTGCCCTTGCCGGTGCAGCCGTGCGAGACGGTGCCCGCGCCGTGGTACTTCGCGGCCTCGACCAGGTGCTTGACGATCACCGGCCGCGACAGCGCGGAGACCAGCGGGTAGCGGTCCTGGTAGAGGGCGTTGGCCTGCAGCGCGGGCAGGCAGTACTGCTCGGCGAACTCGTCGCGCGCGTCGGCGACCACGGCCTCCACCGCGCCGCACTCCAGTGCCCGCTTGCGGATGGTGTCCAGGTCCTCGCCACCCTGGCCGACGTCGACCGCCACCGCGACGACCTCGGCGCCGGTCTCCTCGGCGATCCAGCCGATCGCCACCGACGTGTCAAGCCCACCGGAGTAGGCCAGGACCACCCTGTCACTCATTGTTCTCTCCTCGTTTTGCCAGGTCTTGGGTGCTCGCGGGCGTGCGGGCGGCCATCGCGGTGAACCGGTCGGCCAGGTCGAGGCCGGTCACCGGTTCGCGGCAGATGACCATGAGGGTGTCGTCGCCCGCGATGGTGCCGACGACCTCGTGCAGTGCGGCCCGGTCGATCGCGCTGGCCAAGAACTGCGCGGCACCGGGCGGGGTGCGCAGCACGGTCAGGTTGGCCGAGCCGTCGGCGGAGACGAGCAGCTCGGCGAGCAGCCTGGTCAGCCGCGAGGTGCCGCCCTGCACGCCGCGCACCGGGTTGCCGTCCTCGGGGATCACGTAGACCGGGGCGCCGCCGTCGTGGCCGCGCAGCTTGACCGCGCCGAGCTCGTCGAGGTCGCGCGAGAGGGTGGCCTGGGTGGCCTCGATGCCCTCGGCGTGCAGCAGCGTGGCCAGCTCGGTCTGGCTGCGGATGGCCCGGTCGCTGACGAGTTCGACGATGCGGGCCTGGCGGGCGGCCCTGGTCGCGGCCGAGGTGGTCACGGGTGCGTCACCAGCCAGCTGAGCAGGGCCTTCTGCGCGTGCAGCCGGTTCTCCGCCTCGTCCCAGACGGCGCTGGCCGGGCCGTCGAGCACCTCGTCGGTGATCTCCCAGCCGCGGTGCGCGGGCAGGCAGTGCAGCACGATGGCGCCGGGGGCGGCGTGGCCGAGCAGGTCCGCGTCGACGCGCAGCTTGCGGAACGAGCTGACCCGGTCGCGGCCGTCGTTCTCCTGGCCCATGGAGGTCCAGGTGTCGGTGACCAGCACGTCGGAGCCGTCGACGGCGGCGCGCGGGTCGTCGAGGACGGTGATCGAGCCGCCGGTCTCCTCGGCGCGCTTGGTGGCGTCGACGAGGATGTCGGGGCGGGGCTCGAAGCCCACCGGGGCGACGACGCGCACGTGCATGCCCGCGGTGGCGCCGCCGAGCAGCAGGGAGTGCGCCATGTTGTTGGCGCCGTCGCCGAGGTAGGTGGCGGTGACGCCCGCGAGCGCGCCGTGCCGCTCGCGGATGGTCATCAGGTCGGCGAGGACCTGGCAGGGGTGGAACTCGTCGGTGAGCGCGTTGACCACGGGGATGCGGGAGGCCGAGGCCATGGCCTCGATGCGCTTCTGGGCGTAGGTGCGCCAGACGACGACGTCGACGTAGCGCGAGAGCACCCGGGAGGTGTCCTCGATGGTCTCCTCGCGGCCCAGCTGCATGGTGCGGCCGTCGACGATGACCGAGGTGCCGCCGAGCTGGGCGACGCCGACCTCGAAGGACACCCTGGTGCGGGTGGAGTTCTTCTCGAAGATCGCGGCGACCGCCTTGCCCGCGAGCGGGCGGTGGGTCAGCGGGTCGGCCTTGAGCCGCAGGGCGAGGTCGAGGATGTCGTTCTGCTCGGCCGGGGTCAGGTCGTCGTCGCGCAGGAAGTGCCGGACCATCTCAGGCCTCCACCGGGGTCTTGGCGGCGGCGGTGTCCAGGATGCCGGGGAGGGCGGCGACGAACTCGCCCGCTTCCTCCTCGGTGAGGATCAGCGGCGGGGCGAGTCTGACGGTGTCGGGCTGGACGTTGTTGACCAGGAAGCCCTTGGCCGCCGCGGCGGTCGCGACCGCGCCGGAGATCGGAGCCGTCAGCGCTACCCCGAGCAGGAGGCCGCTACCGCGCACGGCCGCGACTAGAGGGTGGTCGAGCTGCTCGATGCCCGCGGCGAGGTCCTTACCTAGAGCGGAAACGTGCTCCAGGATCCCGTCTGCGGCGATGGTGCGTAGGACCGCGAGACCAGCTGCGGCGCAGACAGCGTTACCGCCGAAGGTGGTGCCGTGGTGACCGGCGGCGAACAAGTCCGCAGCGGGGCCGACGGCGACGCACGCGCCGAGGGGCAGACCGCCACCGAGGCCCTTGGCCAGGGTGAAGATGTCCGGGGTGATGCCCGCCTGCTGGAACGCGAACCAGCTGCCGAGGCGACCGATGCCGGTCTGCACCTCGTCGAGGATGAGCAGGGCGCCCGCGGCGCTGGTGATCTCCCTGGCCGCCTGGAGGTAGCCGTCGGGGGCCGGGACCACGCCGCCCTCGCCCAGGACCGGCTCCAGGATCACGGCGGCGGTGTCGGCGTCGACGGCGGCGCGCAGGGCGGCGACGTCACCGAAGGGGATGTGCTCGACCCCGGGGACCAGCGGCTGGAACGGGTCGCGCTTGGCAGGCTGGCCGGTGAGGGTCAGCGAGCCCATCGTGCGGCCGTGGAAGGCGCCGGTGGTGGCGATGACCTTGGGCCTGCCGGTGAGCCGGGTCAGCTTGAACGCGGTCTCGTTGGCCTCGGCGCCGGAGTTGCAGAACAGGACCTTGGCGCCGCCGGTGAGGCCCGCGACGTCGAGCAGCGCCTCGGCGAGCTCGACCGCGACCGGGTTCACGTAGAGGTTGGAGGTGTGCGCGATGGTGGCGACCTGCGCGGTGACCGCGGCGACGACGGCCGGGTGGGCGTGGCCGAGCACGTTGGTGGCGATACCGCCGACGAGGTCGAGGTAGCGGTTGCCGTCGGCGTCCCACACGTGGGACCCCTCACCGCGCACGAGCGCGATCCCGGGCGTGCCGTAGTTGTCCATCAGCGCGGACTTCCACCGCGTCTGACCGTCCAGGTTGGACCCGACCATGACTACTCCCCCTCGTCCGGCAGCACCATCGTGCCGACGCCACCGCTGGTGAACACTTCGAGCAGAACCGAGTGCGCGAGCCTGCCGTCGATGACGTGCGCGCGCGGGACGCCGCCGGTGACCGCGCGCAGGCAGGCCTCCATCTTGGGCACCATGCCGCTTTCCAGGTCCGGCAGCAGCGTGGCCAGCTCGCCCGCGCGGATCTCGTGCAGCAGGGACGAGCGGTCCGGCCAGTTCGCGTAGAGGCCTTCGACGTCCGTCAGGACTACCAGCTTCTCCGCGCGCAACGCGATCGCTAGCGCGGCGGCAGCGGTGTCAGCGTTGACGTTGTGGGTAACCCCATCGCGGTCGGCAGCCACTGTGGACACTACCGGGATGCGGCCAGCGCCAACGATGTCGAGCACGGCGGCGGGGTCAACGGCGACAACATCGCCGACCAGTCCGAGGTCGACCTCTTCGCCATCTATGAACGCGGTGCGGCGCTCGGCGGTGAACAACCGGGCGTCCTCACCGGAGATGCCGACGGCGTAAGGGCCGTGCTGGTTGAGCAGGCTCACCAGTTCCCGGCTGACCTGCCCGGTGAGGACCATGCGGACGACGTCCATCGCGGCCGGGGTGGTGACCCGCAGGCCCGCGCGGAACTCGCTGGGGATGCCCATCGCGGTGAGCATGGCGCCGATCTGCGGTCCGCCGCCGTGCACCACGACCGGTCGCAGGCCCGCGAGCCGCAGGAACACCATGTCCTCGGCGAACGCGCGCTTGAGGTCGTCGTCGACCATGGCGTTGCCGCCGTACTTGACCACGACCAGCGCGCCGTGCAGGCGGCGCAGCCAGGGCAGCGCCTCGATGAGGACGCCCGCTTTGTCGGCCGGGGTGGTGGTCATGACGAGTAGGCGCTGTTCTCTTCGACGTAGGCGTGCGAGAGGTCGGTGGTGAGGACGGTGCCGGTGCCGTCGCCCGCGTGCAGGTCGATCTCGACGAGGATGTCGCGGCCGGACAGGTCGGCCTCGTGGCGTTCCCGGTCGCGCCTGCCCGCGCGGCAGACCGATACGCCGTTGAGCACGATGTCGAGGTTGGTCGAGTCGAACGCGGTGGGCGCGTTGCCGACGGCCATCGCGATGCGGCCCCAGTTGGGGTCGCTGGCGAAGAACGCGGTCTTGCACAGGTTGTCGACCGCGACGGCGCGCGCGGCGGCGACCGCCTCGGCGTCGGACGCGGCGCCGCGCACGGTGATGGTCACGTGCTTGGTCACGCCCTCGGCGTCGGCCTGCAGCTGGGCGACCAGGTCCGCGCAGACGGCGGTGAGCGCCTCGGTGAACGCGGCCGGGGCGACCTCGACGCCGGAAGCGCCGGAGACCAGCAGGAGCACCGTGTCGTTGGTGGACGTGCCGCCGTCGACGTCGAGGCGGTTGAAGGTCGTGTCCACGGCGGCGTGCAGGGCGGCGTCGACGGCCGCGGCGTCGAGCACGGCGTCGCTGGTGATGACGCTGAGCATCGTGGCCATGTTCGGCGCGCACATCCCGGCGCCCTTGGCGAACCCGCCGACCGTCCAGCCGTCGGGGTGGGTCAGCGCGGTCTGCTTCGCGACGGTGTCGGTGGTCATGACGCCCGTGGCGGCGGCGAGACCCGCCTGCGCGCCGGTGCCGAGTTCCTTGGCGGCGAGGTCGACACCGGAGCGCACGGCGTCCATCGGCAGGCGCTCGCCGATGAGGCCGGTGGAGCACACGGCCACGTCGATGGCGCCGACCCCGAGCACGTCGGCGACCTTCTCGGCGGTGGCGTGGGTGTCCTGGAAGCCCTCGGGGCCGGTGCAGGCGTTGGCGCCACCGGAGTTGAGGACGACGGCCTTGAGGGAGCCGGAGGTGAGGACCTGGCTCGACCACAGCACGGGCGCGGCCTTGACCTTGTTGCGGGTGAACACGCCGGCGGCAGCGGTGGACGGGCCGTCGTTGACCACGAGGGTCAGGTCGGGCTTGCCGTTGGACTTGATCCCGGCGACGACCCCGGCCGCCCGGAAGCCCGCGGCGGTGGCGACTCCGTGCTCCCGGTTGATGTTCCCGCTCACGGTGCGACCCCCACGGTGGACAGGCCCGCCGTCTCCGGGAGGCCGAGTGCGATGTTCATGGACTGCACGGCGGCGCCCGCCGTGCCCTTGGTCAGGTTGTCGATAGCGGCGACCACGACGAGCCGCCGCAGGTCTTCGTCAACGGTGACCTGGAGCTGGACAGCGTTAGAGCCGAGAACGGCGGCCGTCGTGGGCCACTGGTCTTGCGGCAAGAGGTGCACGAACGGCTCGTTGGCGTAGGCGCGCTCGTAGATCTCTCTTACGTTGCCTTCTCCGACGATCGGTGCGGTGCAGGTCGCGAGGATGCCTCGCGGGAGCGGCGCCAGGACCGGGGTGAACGAGACGTTGATCCTGCGTCCGGCGATGGCGCTGAGGTTCTGGATGATCTCGGGCGTGTGCCGGTGGGTGCCACCTACGCCGTAGGCGCTAAGCGAGCCCATGACTTCGGAGCCCAAGAGGTTCGTCTTGAGGCTCTTACCCGCGCCGGAGGTACCGGAGACCGCGACGACTACGACCTCGTCGGCGATAAGACCGTGCTCGACGGCGGGGGCCAGCGCGAGCGAACTGACCGTGGGATAGCACCCGGGGACGGCAACGCGCTTGGTCCCCTTGAGCTTCTCGCGACCGTTGGGGAGCTCGGGCAACCCGTACGGCCAGTGCCCGGCATGCGGCGAGCCGTACCAGCGCTCCCAGTCCGCCGCGTCGGTCAGCCGGTGGTCCGCCCCGCAGTCGATCACCACGGTGTCCGGCCCGAGTTGCGCGGCGACGGCAGCCGAGTGACCGTGCGGGAGAGCGAGGAACACGACATCGTGCCCGGCGAGCGTCTCCGCGGACGTCTCAGCGAGCACCCGGTCGGCCAACGGCAACAGGTGCGGCTGGAGCTGCCCCAGCCGAGCACCCGCGTTGCCGCCCGCGGTGAGCGCCCCGATCTCGACCCCGGGGTGGCTGAGCAGCAACCGGAGGACCTCGCCCCCGGCGTACCCACTCGCCCCCGCCACCGCCACCCGCACCGTCATGTGGATGAGTATGCACGCCCGTGCAAAACCACTCAACGCCGTTTCCCCGATCGTGAACGGCACCACAGGGCTCTTGACGCGGTTCGGGGTCGATGGTGGCGCCGACTGGGACGCGCTCCGGAAATCACTCGAACCGGTGACGGAGTTATCCACAGGAGACGGTCCCCGGGTGCTTGTGGAAGATCGCGCGCGGCCCTGACCTGGTAGAATGGCACCGGGGCCGCCCCCCGGAGAGGGTGGGGGCCGGGCTGGTGGTTGCCTGCGCGCGCGAGACCGGTGGCGGTGGGGGGACCTGGTCGCGGTAGGGGAAACGAGCCGCGGTGGGGGTGCCGCGGGGCGGTAGGGCTAGGTGCGGAGTGTGGGGGTTACGGGCGAGGTAGGGCTCCCGCGGGGTGGCTGGACTGGATGACTGTGTGGGGGTTGGGGGCGTGAGGCCGCCGGCGGGGCCGGGTGGCGAGCGGGAGGTCGGGGGTCAACACCCGCGACCAGACAGCGGCGCGGGCTGTGGGGTCAACGGCGCTGCGATACGTCGGCAGGACTGGATGGCGGCGCGGGTTGTGGGGTCAAGGGCGCGGGTGGGGAACCACGGAGTGGCGCGGGAGTGGGCAGTGAGACCCACGCGGAGCGGGGGCTAGGGCGGCAGAGGTCGCGGGTACCGAGGGCTGCCGCTGGCGGGTAGAGCGTGAGATCGGTGGAGGTGCCGGGGTTAGAGGGGTGGGAGGTCCAAGTGGTCGCGGAGGGTGTGGGTTTCGTAGTGGGTTCGGTAGATGCCTCGGTCTTGGAGTTGGGGGACTAAGAGGTCGACGACGTCGGTGATGGTGGCGGGGACGTTGTAGGGGGAGATGTTGAAGCCGTCTACGGCGCGGGTGGTGATGTAGTGGGTCCATTGGTCGGCGATTTGGGTGGGGGTGCCGATGAAGGTGTGTTCTCGGGGGTGGACGGCGAGGACCAGTTCGCGGATGGAGAGGTTCTTGTCGGCGGCCAGTTGGCGCCATTCGCGGATGCGGTCGTGTTTGCCGGTGCGGTGGGCGATGGAGAGGGTGCCTCGGGACGGGTCCAGCTCGCCCTCGGCGGGGTCGATGTCGGGGAGGGGGCCGTCGGGGTCGTAGGCGGAGAGGTCTTTGCCCCAGTACTGCTCCAGGTAGCCGATGGCGCGTTGGGGGTTGATCTGCTCGCGGCGGAGCCAGTCGGCGCGGTCGGCGGCCTCGGCGGCGGTGGCGCCCAGGACGACGGTGGCGCCGGGCAGGATGCGCAGCGAGTCGGGGGAACGGCCGTGGGCGGCGAGGCGGCGGCGCAGGTCGGTGGCGTAGGCGACAGCCTTCTCGTACTCGGTGTTGGCCGAGAACACGACGTCGGCGTGGCGGGCGGCGAGGTCGCGGCCGCCGGGTGAGTCGCCTGCCTGGAACAGGACCGGGCGGCTCTGCCTGCTGCGGGGCAACGTGGGCACGACGGTGAGGTCCACCAGGTCGGTGTGGCGTTCCACGGCGCGGATCGAGCCGGGTGCGGACCACGCCGCCGCGGTCGGGTCCGGGGCGATCGCGTCGTCGGACCACGAGGACCAGATGGCCTTGGCCGCCTCGACGAACTCGGTCGCGCGCTCGTAGCGGCGGTCGTGCTCGAGCCAGCCGCCGCGGCGGAAGTTGGCGCCCGTCCAGGCGTTGTCCGTGGTGACGATGTTCCAGCCCGCGCGGCCGTCGGAGAGCAGGTCCAGTGTGGACAGCCTGCGGGCCAGGTCGGCGGGGAAGTTGTAGGTGGTGTTCTGGGTGGCCACCAGGCCGATGTGGGTGGTGGCCCCGGCGAGGGCGGCGAGCTGGGTCAGCGCGTCCGGCCGACCGGCGACGTCGGTGGCCAGGACCCGGCCCCGGTTCTCCCGCACCCGCAGCCCCTCCCCCAGGAAGAACGCGTCGAACAGGCCGCGCTCCAGGGTGCGGGCGATCTCGACGAAGGTGTCGATGGTGGTGTGGTCGGCGTTGCCGGGGTCCTGCCACACGTACTGCTGGCCGACGCCGGTGTAGAAGACGCCGAGGTGCAAACGCGGCTGGCTCACTGGGGCACTCCCTCGCATCGGGCTGGACCGGCTAGTGGGTCTCGAACTGGTTGGCTGGCCTGGCCAGCCCGAGGCTCGACCGCAGCGTGTCCCCGCGCGCGGGGACGTCGAGCGACGGGAGCACCCGGTCGACGAGGACCGGGAGGTCGACCGCCAGCACGGCCGGGTGCAAGCGGACGCCGTCGAAGGTCCCGGCCAGGTCCGCGAGCAGGGCCACCAGGCCGTCCACGGAACCGGTGAAGCGGGTGCGGCGGGAGTTCCACGGCGTGGCGCGGTTCAGGTCCGCGAGCCGGGCCGCGGCGGGCTTGTGCGCGTCGAGCACGACCTCCAGTTCCGCGAACACCAGCCGGGCACCCGCGGCTCGGGCGGCTGCGACGTCGGCCTTGGCGTCGAGCAGCGTGATGTCGGCGCCGACGTCGAGACCGCCCGCGGCGAGGACGACCGGTTGGCCCTGCGGCGGGCGGGGCGTGATCAGCGGGCCCTTGACGGTGAACGACGAGCCGGTGAAGTCGACGTGGTGGACCTTGTCGGGGTCGAGGTAGCGGCCGGTGGCGACGTCCTTGATGACCGCGTCGTCCTCCCACGAGTCCCACAGCGCGCGCACGGCGGCCACGACCTCGGCGGTCTCCCCCGGCGGCCCGTCCGTGCCGACGGTGGCGAGTTCGGCGGGACCGGAGCCCTCGACGACCCAGGCCGCGCGGCCGCGGGTGGCGTGGTCGAGGCTGGCGATCTGCGCGGCCAGGTGGAACGGCTCGGTCGT
This sequence comes from Actinokineospora globicatena, assembly GCF_024171945.1. GTDB lineage: Bacteria > Actinomycetota > Actinomycetes > Mycobacteriales > Pseudonocardiaceae > Actinokineospora > Actinokineospora globicatena. The sequence continues at coordinate 846,164 of NZ_JAMTCR010000005.1, read as the reverse complement.
CGCGGTCGGCACCGACGGCGCCAGACCGATGTACCGGGTCGTGGTGCTCACGAACGCGGCCCGACCTACCGCCTCCAGACGGCCTGCCACGTCAACACCGGTGCTGGGCGGAACCGGGGAGTCCGCGAACGTCGCGAGGGTGAACCCGCCTTCGTCAGCTAGGGCTACCGCCTCACGCAACACGTTGGGGCTAAGCACAGAGCCGGGTGCTGCCCCGCTCGCGCGCCACGCGGCCGGATGTGCGCCCGCGCCATCGAGTTCGACCGCCAAGAACAACGACATGTTCCCTCCCAGTGCTCAAAACCGAGGCTAGAAGGCGCGGTCAGGGCCACCCAGCATGTGAGACGTCGCGCGCTGACGGGAATAAGAGCGTGTCTTGAACACCTGCTGTGTTTGGATTTCCCGGCCGGTCGAGTGTGCGAGGAGCGGGTGTGAGCGCTGACGAGTCTTTGCTGGACAACGCCGTGTGGGCGTCGCTGACCGGGGGCCACGCGCACCTGGCCGAGCGGCGGGGCGGTGCCGCGCGGTACCCCGTGGACGTGGCCCCGTTCCTCGGCGCCGACGCGACGGCCGGTCCCGGGGTGTGGGCGGACATCGCCGGGTTGGCCGGGGCGGGCAACGAGGTGCTGGTGTCGCCGGGGTTGCCGCAGCCGCAGGAGGCGTGGGAGACCACGCTGGACATCGCGGGGGTGCAGCTCGTCGACGACCACCTTCGGCCGCGCGTGGACCCGGAGGCGATCCAGCTGACCCAGGCGGACGTGCCGGAGATGATCGACCTGGTGACGCGCACGCAGCCCGGACCGTTCCTGCCCAGGACAATTCTGTTGGGCAACTACGTCGGTTTCCGCCACGAGGGCGCGTTGGTGGCGATGGCCGGTGAACGGCTGCACCCGCCGGGGTGGACGGAGATCAGCGCGGTGTGCACCGATCCCGCCTTCCGAGGGCAGGGGCTGGCGACGCGGTTGGTGCTAACTGTCGCGGCGGGGATCCGCGCGCGGGGTGAGACGCCCTTCCTCCACACCGGCGCGGCGAACACCAACGCGATCCGGCTCTACGAGACGCTCGGGTTCCGGTTGCGGCGCCACGTCAGGTTTACCGCGGTGCGCGTGCCGGTAACGCAGCCGGCGTAACGCAGTGCAACCGGCGTAACGCGAAAAGGCCCTGGCTCCTCTGGGAACCAGGGCCTCCGCGTGTCGTCAGCTGTTGTTGATCGGCAGCCCTGGCGGGTTCACCTCGGACTTCTTGAGCGCCTCGTTCTGCAGGCCGTAGGCGGCGAGGAGCTTCTCGTACTGGCCGTTCTCGATGAGGTAGTTGATCGCCTCGGCGAGCGGCACGGCGAGACCGCTGTCCTTCTTGGTGGTGGCCGCGATCAGCCCCTGGAGCGTGGCGCCCGCGCCCGAGTAGCTGCCCGCGCTGCGGGTCGGCGTGGGCGTCGACGCGGTCTTGGCGACGTGGTAGGCGACCGTGGGGTTCGGGTAGAAGTAGGCGTCGATGCGCTTGGACGACAGGGCCAGGTAGGTGCTGTTGGTGTCGGCGAAGTTGCGGACCTCCAGCGTCTTGCCCTCGGCCTGCAGCTTGTTGCGCCACTCCAGCAGGATCTTCTCCTGGTTGGTGCCGGTGTTCACCGCGACGGTCTTACCGGCCAGGCTCTGGTAGTTGCCGTCGAAGTTCCACGGGTCGTCCTTGTTCACCTCGAACCCGAGGTCGTCCTTGCGGTAAGAGGCGAACTCCAGCCCCTGGGTCTTGCGCTCCTCGGTGACGGTGATGTTGGAGAAGCCCGCGTCGAACTGGCCGGACTTGAGCCGCACGAACAGGTTCTGCCACGACGCGTTCTGCACGTCCGGGGTCAGGCCGAACACCGCGGCGACGAGGCGGCCGAGGTCGGGCTCGCTGCCGGTGAGGGTCTTCTGGTCCGAGCCGATGAGGTCGAGCGGCGGGGTGCTGTTGGGCAGGCCGCCGACGCCGATGATGAGGGTGCCGCGGTCGACGATCGCCTTGGGCAGCTTCGCCCGGATCGCCTCCACCTTCGGCACGGTGAGCTGGATCGGCGTGGTGAAGTCGGTGTTGCCCGCGACGGTGACGACGGTGTTGCCGCTGGCGTCGACGGCGGCGTTGGCGGGCGGGGTGGACGACGAGCCGCAGGCGCTCAGGCTCGCCAGGGCGACAACGGCGGTAGCCGCGGTCAGCGATAAGCGGACGGATCTCGGGTAAGAGCGCATGGCTGTCCTTCTCTTCGTTTCTTTCACCGTGGTGGAAAACCTGTCCGGCACGACAGGGTCAGACGAGCTTGCCGAGGAACTCCCGGGTGCGGTCGTGCTCGGGCGCGACGAGGACCTGGCTGGGTGGGCCCTGTTCGACGATGCGGCCCGCGTCGATGAACACGACGTGGTCGGCGACCTCGCGGGCGAAGCCGATCTCGTGGGTGACCACGATCATCGTGGTGCCCGCCGCCGCGAGGTCCCGGATGACGGTGAGCACCTCACCCACCAGCTCGGGGTCGAGCGCGGAGGTCGGCTCGTCGAACAGGATCAGCTCCGGCTCGAGCGCCAGCGCCCGCGCGATGGCGACCCGCTGCTGCTGGCCGCCGGAGAGCTGCCGGGGGTAGGCGTCGAACTTGTCGGCCAGCCCCACCTTGGCCAGCAACTCCTTGGCCTGCTTGATGGCCTGCTGCTTGGGCACGCGCTGGGTGACCACGGGCGCCTCGATGATGTTCTCCACCACCGACAGGTGCGGGAACAGGTTGAGGCTCTGGAACACGAACCCGATCCGGGACCGTTGCCGCAAGATGGCGCGTTCGCTCAACTCGCGCAGCCTGCCCTTGTGCAACCGGACGCCGATGAGTTCACCTCGGACGGTCACGTAACCGCTGTCCAACGGCTCCAGGTGGTTGATCGCCCGGAGCAGGGTGGACTTACCGGAGCCGGACGGCCCGATGATCGCGGTGACCTGGCCCGCCTGGGCGGTGAAGTCGACTTCGTCTAAGACCCTGTTGGTGCCGTAGGTCTTGACCGCGCCTCTTACCTTGACTGCCACAGTCATCGTGCCACCCCCGTAGTGCGCAGACGGGACCTCAAGCGCTGGAACGGGGTGGGCGGCACGGTCCGCAGTGCGCCGCGGGAGAAATACCGCTCCAGGTAGTACTGGACGACCGACAGGAGGCTGGTGAGGACGATGTACCAGATGGTGCCGACCATGAGCAGCGGGATGATCTGACCGCTGTTGATGCTGGCCTGGCTCTGCACGACGCCGAACAGCTCCAGCAGCGAGGTGATGTAAACGACCGAGGTTCCCTTGAGCAACCCGATGAGCTGGTTGGCGTAAGCGGGAATGATCGCCCTAGTGGCTTGTGGCAGGATGATCCTGCGGTATTGCCGACCCTTCGGAAGGCCCAGCGCGGACGCCGCTTCCAGTTGGCTCTGGTCGACGGAGATGATGCCGGAACGCACGATCTCCGCGGCGTAAGCGGCTTCGTTGAGGCTGAGACCGAGCACGGCCACCATGTAGAAGCTGAGCAGGTCGTTGGCGCTGAACTCCACAAACGACGGACCGAACGGGATTCCGAGGCTGAGGGTCGCGTAGAGGGCGGTGATGTTCGCCAGGAACAGCAGCAGCACGATCAGCGGGATCGACCGGAACAGCCAGATGTAGGCCCACGCCACCGATTGCAGCACCGGGTTGCGCGAGAGCCGCATCAGCGCGAGCAAGATCCCGCCGAGAAGTCCGAAAACCGCTGACAAGCCGGTCAACTGCAGGGTCAGCAAGAGCCCCTCGACAACCACCGGACGGGTGAACCAGTAGCCGAAAGCGTCCCACTGGAAGGCATCGTTGGTGGTCAGCGCGTGCGCGGCCTGCGCGAGCAGCACCACGACGACCAGGCTCGCCGCCCACCGCCACGGATGGCGCAACGGCACGACCTTGCGCGACTGCAGTTTGTCGATGAGGTCATCGGTGGTTTCTTCCACCGGTTTCGGTAACTCGGATTCCCTTGCGGGCTTCGGCGGGGAGGAGGAGGTCACGGGGGCTCCACGGATTGGTGCGTGGTGGACGCGGCAGATGCTAGGACGACCTGGGCCGTCGGGAAGCGGTGTTCAGCATGTGAGAGCCATGATCGTCTCGTGGACAACCCCGGCGGGAATCCGGAAACTGACTGGAAACGTGGGCGTGGTCCATAGTGGAGGAAATGCGCCACCGGGAACGAGAGGTGAGCAGTCGTGACCGTTTCCCCGCGGCGCACCGCCGATGTCGTCGTCATCGGTGGCGGCGGTGTCGGTTCCGCTGCGGCGTGGCGGTTGGCGGCGCGCGGAACGGATGTGGTGCTCCTGGAACGGTTCACCGCTGGTCACGTGTTCGGGGCCTCGCACGGTGCCTCGCGCATTTTCCGGGTGACGTACTCCGAACCCGATTACGTCGAGTTGGCGCGGCGCGCGCACCGGCTCTGGCTTGAACTCGAATCGCTCACCGGCAAAGAACTGTTGGAGATCACCGGCGGGATCGATCACGGTCAGGTGCCGCTGACGGCGTTGGCCGACGCGGTCGCCCGAGCGGGGAGCCCCGGGTCGTTCGTGCCGGTCGGGGAAGCGACCGAGCGGTGGCCGGGGATCAGGTTCGACGGCACCGTGTTCTTCCACCCGGTCAGCGGGACGCTCGACGCGGACGCCGCCGTGGCGGCGTTGCAGTCGGCCGCGGCCTCGGCGGGCGCGCAGATCCGCCACGAGTCACCGGTCAAACGCTTGCGGGTGCGCAATGACCTGGTGGAGGTGGACACCGACGACGGGACGGTGGTCGCGCGGGCGGCGGTCGTGACGGTTGGCGCGTGGTCAGCGAAGCTCTTGGACGCAGTGCTCACCCTCCCACCGCTGCGGGTCACGCAGGAGCAGCCCGCGTACTTCGCTGGCGCGACAACGGGTTGGCCCTCGTTCGTGCACCACATAGAGGACCCGTATCCCAGCGGCGTGTACGGGTTGGCCACACCGGGACACGGGATCAAGGCGGGGTTCCACGGCGTTGGCCCTGTCGTCGACCCTGACAACCGCGACTTCTTACCCGAACCCGGGCAGTTAGCGGCGTTGCAGGACTACGCGCGGACATGGCTACCTGGCGTCGATCCCGACACCTTCACCCCGATCAGTTGCACGTACACGAGCACAACGAACTCGGACTTCATCCTCGATCGGGTAGGCCCCGTGGTGGTGGGTGCCGGGTTCTCCGGGCACGGCTTCAAGTTCCTGCCCGCGGTGGGCGAGGTCCTGGCCGACCTGGCCACCACCGGCAAGCGCCCGGCGGCCCGGTTCGCGCTCTGAAAGCCCTGCTCACCGGGGGTCGTTGTCGGTGGGAGGCGATAGTGTTCGGGTATGTACGTGTCGCGGGTCCGGTTGGTGAACGTCCGGGGGTTCCACGGTGGCCGGACGGTCGACCTGGACTTGCGCAGGCCCGACAACACCTACGCCGGGTGGACGGTGTTGGCCGGGCGCAACGGGTCCGGGAAGACGTCGTTGCTGCGCGGCATCGCGTTGGCGGTGGGCGGACCGGCGGCGGCGCGGACGCTGGTGGCGGACTTCGACAACTGGATCTCCGTCGGCGAGACCCACGCGACGGCGGCCGTGCAGCTGACGTTCGACCTGAACTTCGAGCGGTTCAAGAAGGGGCGGCCGCCCGAGCGGCCGTTCTGGGCGGGGTTGCGGTGGACGGCGGCGGACGCGGAGGACACCGCGTGGGCCAGGCGGCCGGTGCAGCCGTCGTTGGAGGAGCACAGCGAGGACGGGCGGGCCAAGACCGCGCCGCGCAACGGGCCGTGGCACGACAACCCGTCCGGGTGGTTCTGCGCGGCCTACGGGCCGTTCCGGCGGTTGGTCGGCGGCACCGGCGACGTGCAGCGGCTGATGCTGGGCGCGGGCAGCGTGGCGCGGATGGCCAGCCTGTTCCACGAGGACGCCTCGCTGGCCGAGGGCGTCGCGTGGCTGATCGAGCAGCACCTGCGGGCGCTGGAGCGGCGCGAGGGTGCCCGCTACCTCAAGGAGTCCGCGCTGCGCATCCTCGGCGACGGCCTGCTGCCCGACGACTACCGGATCAGCGAGGTCGACTCCGAGGGCCTGTGGATCTCCGACGGCGGGCACCGGTTCCCGCTGCGGGAGATGAGCGACGGCTACCGGACCGTGGTCGCGCTGGTGGTCGACCTGCTCAAGCAGCTCTACGAGAGCTACGGCGACCTGCGGCTCGACAGCGACGGCACGGTCGTCGGGGTGCCCGGCGTGGTGATCATCGACGAGATCGACGCGCACCTGCACGTGTCCTGGCAGAAGCGGATCGGCGAGTGGCTCAAGGCGCACTTCCCGCAGATCCAGTTCATCGTCACCACGCACAGCCCCTACATCTGCCAGTCCGCCGACCCGGCCGGGTTGATCCGGTTGCCCGGCCCGGACGAGGACGTCAGCCCGCAGACCGTCGACGGCGACCTGTGGGAGCGGATCGTCTACGGAACCGGCGACGACGCGGTGCTCTCGGACCTGTTCGGGTTGGACACCGCGTACTCGAAGCGGGCGATCACGCTGCGGCACCTGCTGGTGGAGCTGGAGCTCAAGGTGCTCGACGGGGTGGCCGACGAGGCCGAGCGGGACCGCTACCGGGCGCTGAAGCAGACCTTGACGAGCTCGCCGTCGGCCAGGGTGACAGAGGTGGCCGCGCGGCTGATCGCCGGTGACGAGCAGCGATGATCCGCTTGGAGCGGCCGCCGCTGCCCGAGGAGCTGGCGGAGTCGTTGCAGCGCGCCACAGACGGGGTAAGAGCCGTCCCGCGCAAGGAGCAGTCCGGGAAGGCGCGGACCCTCTGGCGCGCACGAGCGCAGTTGCGCCAGTCGCTCGGTGCCCGATTACGCGAGTTCGCCCCCGGTCGCGAACGCTGCATGTACTGCGGCGACAACCAGGGCACCGACATCGACCACTTCTCCCCGGTAGCGCTAACTCCCCTGCTGGCCTTCGCGTGGCATAACCACCTGTTGGCGTGCTCGGTCTGCAACAGCCACCACAAGCGCGACCAGTTCCCCCGCGACGCCCGGGGCAAGCCGCTGCTGTTGGACCCGACCGTCGACGACCCGTTCGAGCACTTAGCCCTGTCGCTGACGTTAGGTCGATACCGGCCTCTTACCGAGCGCGGCGAGGTGACGGAACAGGTGTGCGGGCTCAACCGGGACATCCTGACCCGCGGTCGGCAACAAGCCCGCATCACCCTCGGGTTCCTGTTCGAGCGCTGGGAGACCGCGGAGCGCGTCGACGACGGCGAGACGATGCGGCGGGTCATCCGCACGGTCCGCGAGCAGCCGTTCGCCGACGTCGTCCAGGCGATGGTCCGCTACAGCACCCGGCCGGGCGCGGAGGAGATCTTCTCCGACCAACCCGAGGTGCTGGCTGTGTTGCTACGGCCGAGACTGCGCGAGCAGTTGACGACGCGTTAGAGCTTCCTGGCCAAGGTGACGCCATCGCGGACAGGCAGCATGGTGACGGCCACGCGCGGGTCAGCGGCTACATGGGTGTTCACCTCGCGGATGGCGGCGGTGATCTCGTCAGTAGCGGCGGGGTCGGCTACGCGGCCCCCCTGGAGGACGTTGTCTAGAACGATCAGGCCGCCGGGGCGCACGCGCGGGACGAGCTCCTCGTAGTACGACACGTAGCCCTTCTTGTCCGCGTCGATGAAGGCGAAGTCGACGACCGGGTCGGTGGGCAACGCGCGCAGGGTCTCGACGGCGGGGGCGATGCGCAGGTCGACGCGGTCGGCGACCCCGGCCCGGTCCCAGTAGCGGCGGGCGATCTTGGTCCACTCCTCGCTGACGTCGCAGGCCAGCAACCGGCCGTCGGTGGGCAGGCCCCTGGCGATGCACAGCGACGAGTAGCCGGTGAACACCCCGACCTCGACGGCGTAGCGGGCGCCGACCAGCCGGACCAGGGTGGTGAGCAGCTCGCCCTCGTCGTGGCTGATCTGCATGCGGGCGGCGTCGGGGAACTCGGCGGCGGTCTCGGCGGCCAGCTCGCGCAGCAGGTCATCGGGCTGGGTGGAGTGGGCCAGCAGGTAGTCGCTCAGGGCCGGGGAAACGATGTCCATGGCCGCCATCTAAGCCGAACGCGCTCGCGAGGTCACCGATAGTGGTCGAAGGCACTCACGATCGCGGCACGGTCGGCGCCGTTGGCCAGGAGCAGCTGCAGCAGCACCCGCGCCTTGGCCGGGTCGAGGAAGCCCGCGTGCACCAGACCCCGGTCGAGCAGGTCGCGCTCCGAGCCCGGGTAGCCGTAGGTGTGCCGTAGTACCGGCCCCGACCCGGTACGCGAAGCGAGCACCACCGGCACGCGCGCGGCGACCTCGGAGACCACCGGCACCATCGTGGCGGGCACGTGCCCCGCGCCGAGCCCGGCTAGAACGATGCCGTCGAAGGCAGGGCCACCTAGGCGAAGCAGCTCACCGTCATCGCCGAGCGCGACCGTCACCAGCGCGACCCGGAGGTCGGACACGCCGGGCGCGGCGGGCAGGTGCAGCGGGACCCGGGGTGTGCCGCGCAGCCGGGGCTCACCCTCGACGACCAGCCCCAGCGGGCCGAACCCGGGCGAGACGAACGCGGCGGTGCTGCTGGTGTGCCCCTTGCGGACGAACCGCGCGCCGTGCACCTCGTCGGACATGACCACCAGCGCACCGAGCCCCCGGGCGGCGTCGGACACCGCGACCCGGATCGCGGCGAAGAGGTTCGCGGGCCCGTCGGCACCGGCGGAAGTGGGGTGGCGCATCGCGCCGGTGACCACGACGGGGACGTCGGAGTCGATGGTGAGGTCCAGGAAGAGGGCGGTCTCCTCGATGGTGTCGGTCCCGTGCGTGACCACGACACCAGCGGCACCCGCGTCGATCTCCGCCTGAACGGTGCCCGCGAGCGCCACCAGGTCCCCGAACCCGATCGACGGACTCGGCAACGACCGCAACCCACACGCGGTGATCTCCAGACCCAACTCCGCCAACCCCGGCACCGCCGCGACGAGGTCACTGGCGTCCAACGCCGGAACCACCCCACCGCCCGCGCCAGGAGCCATGGCGATGGTGCCACCCATGCCGATCACCGCTACCCGCGTCACGGACCCTCCACCAAGCTCACTGGGCGGCAGACCCGAGCGTCTGCGCGCAGGCCATGGTGATGGTCGCACCCAACGCGGTCTTTTCCACGGTTGTGTGCGTCACGATCAGCCCAGCAGGTCGAGCATCAGCTCCCAGGGCGCGGTGGGTTTGTCGTCGGCGATGACGCAGCCTGCGGAGCGGAGGGTGTTGAGGTGTGGGGTGAACATCGGGTGGGCGCGTTGGGCGGGGTTGGCCTGGGGGCGGATGACGACGAGCAGGCCCGGGGTGCCCATGGCCTCGGCCAGGGCGGTGAGGGCCTGGTTGTCCTGGATGCCGAGCGCGAGTTTGGCCAGGGAGTTCGCGGTCGCCGGGACGAACAGGAACGCGTCCGGTACTGGGTAGGGCTTGGGTTCGCTGGGCAGCCGCGCGTGGGTGCGGACCGGCAGCGGGGTAAGGGCCTGCAGACGCGCGGTCTCCCCTGCCTCGGCCATCCACCGGCCCGCCGTGGGGGTGAAGGTGATCGCCAGGTCCCAGCCCCTGGCCGCGGCGGGCTCGGCCAGTTCGCGGCGCAGGCGCTGCTCCAGACCACCGCCCGCGGCCGCGACCAGACCCAGGATCACCGGCGGAGCAGGGCGCAGAACATGGCGTCGGTGCCGTGGCGGTGCGGCCACAGCTGGACGTGCGGGCCGTCGCCGAGGCCTGGCATGTCCTCGGGGAAGCAGGTCCGCGCGTCGAGGACGGTCGCCCCGGTGGCGCGGGCGACCGACGAGACGACGCCCTCGGTCTCTGACAGGTGCGGTGAGCAGACGACGTAGGCGACGACGCCGCCCGGGCGGACCAGGTCGAGCGCGCTGGTGAGCAGTTCGCGCTGGATCTTGGTGAGGTCGCCGACGTCCTCGGGCATGCGGCGCCAGCGGGCCTCGGGCCTGCGGCGCAGCGCGCCGAGACCGGTGCACGGGGCGTCGACCAGGACGCGGTCGAAGGTGCCCTCCAGGCCGGGTTCGCGGCCGTCGGCGACGTGCACGGTGACCGGCAGGCCCTGGGTGATCTGCTCGACGAGCTTGGCCCGGTGCGGCGCGACCTCGACCGCGTCCAGGGTGCCGCCGTTGATCACGGCCAGCGCGCCGAGCATCGCGGCCTTGCCGCCGGGGCCCGCGCACAGGTCGAGCCAGCGGCTGTCGGCGCCCTCGACCGGGGCGCGGGTCAGGGCGAGCGCGCACAGCTGGCTGCCCTCGTCCTGCACGCCCGCGAGGCGTTCGCGGATCGCGTCGAGATCGCCCGGGTCGCCGGAGCCCGCTTCGAGCCGGACGCCGTAGGGCGAGTACGGGGCCGGGTCGCCGCCGGTCATGGCGGCCAGTTCCTCGGCGGTGACCTCGCCCGGCCGCGCGGCCAGGTGCACCTCGGGACGCTGGTCGTCGGCCGCGAGCGCGTCGGCGAGTTCGTCGCCGGTGGAGCCGAGCGCGTCGGCGAAGGCGCGGGCGATCCAGCGCGGGTGGCTGGTGTGCGCGGCGAGGTGCCCGATCGGGTCCTCGTCGCGCGCGGGGGCGATGACCTCGAGCCAGCCCGCCTCGTCGCGGTCGGTGACCTTGCGCAGCACCGCGTTGGCGAACCCGGTGACCCGGGGGCCGAGGTCGGCCCGCACCAGGTCCACAGTGGACGCGACGGCGGCGTGCGCGGGGATCCTGGTGCGCAGCAACTGGTAGGTGCCCAGCCGCAGCGCGTCGAGCAGCACCGGCTCGACCTTGTTCAGCGGGCGGTCGACGCACTCGGCGAGGACCTCGTCGAGCAGACCCCACGCGCGGCAGGTGCCGTAGGCGAGTTCGGTGGCCAACGCGGCGTCGCGGCCCGTGATCTTGCGTTGGCGCAGGAGCTTCGGCAGCACGAGGTTCGCGTAAGCGTCGTCGTTGCGCACCGCGCGCAGGACGTCGAGCGCCGCGCGGCGGGCCGGGTCGTCGATCGGTGGGCGCTCCGGCGTCGCGGGCCTGCGCGGCGGGTGCGCGCGGCTCGGTCGTGACGGTCGGTGCGCTCGCTTGCCTGGCTGGGTCATCCCACTCGCTCCCCGGGCTCGATCCTGGTGCCGCGGGCCCAGTCGGTGGCCTGCATGCGTTTCTTGCCCTGGGCCTGGACCTCGCCGAGGCGCACCGGCCAACTGGCGGTGCCGACGAGGACCCGCTTGCGCTCGACGAGCAGCTCGCCGGGGGCCAGGGCGGTGTCGGACTCGGCCCGGGTGACCGGACCGAGCTTGAGGCGTTCGCCCCGGAAGTCGGTCCAGGCGCCCGGATCGGGGGTGACCGCGCGGATCAACCGGTCGACGGCGAGCCCGGGGTGGCCGAAGTCCACCCTGGCGTCGTCGACGGTGATCTTGGCAGCGTGGCTGACGCCGTCGGCCGACTGGTCGACAGCGGACAGCACGCCGTCCGCGATCCCGTCCACAGTGGACGCGAGGAGCCCGGCGCCGGAGTCGGCGAGCCGGTCGAGCAGCACGCCCGCGGTGTCGTCGGGGCGGATCGGCTCGGTGACGACACCGAAGACCGGACCCGCGTCCAACTCGCGGACGATGCGGAACGTGCTGGCACCGGTGATCTCGTCACCGTGCCGGATCGCGGCCTGCACCGGGGCGGCACCGCGCCACGCGGGCAGGACGGAGAAGTGCAGGTTCACCCACCCGTGCGGCGGGATGTCCAGCGCGGCCTGGCGCAGCAGCGCGCCGTAGGCGACGACCGGGCACAGGTCGGGGCCGATCTCGCGCAGCCGCCGCAGGAACTCGGGGTCGGACGCCTTGTGCGGGGTGAGCACCTCGATGCCGTGCTCGTCGGCGAGCGCCCCGACCGGGGAGCGCGAGGTGCGCTGCCCGCGCCCGGCGGGGGCGTCGGGGCGGGTGACGACGGCGGCGACCTCGTGCCGGGACGCGATCAGCGCCCGCAGCGACGGCAGCGCCACCTCAGGTGTCCCGGCGAACACCAGGCGCATCAGCGGGCCCCGAACAGCGGGTGCGGGCTCTGCTTGAGCGTGGGCACGGCGCCGTCGAACCACTCGGCCTGCCGGATCTCGCCCATCGCCCGCTTGCGGGTCTCGTCGTCGAGCCGGTCGAGGAACAGCACGCCATCCAGGTGGTCGGTCTCGTGCTGGATGCAGCGGGCCAGCAGGTCGCTGCCCTCGACCTCGATGGGCTCGCCGTGCATGTTGAAGCCGCGCGCCACAACGTTGCGCAGCCGCTGGCAGTCCCAGGAGAAGCCGGGGATGGACAGGCAGCCCTCCGGTCCTACCTGGACCTCTTCGTCGAGCGCGGTCCAGACCGGGTTGACCAGGTGACCCTCGGCGCCGTCGCAGGCGTAGGTGAACACCCGCAGCCCGACGCCCAGCTGGGGCGCGGCCAGACCGGCGCCGCCCTCGTCCCGCATGGTGTCCCACAGGTCGCGCACCAGGTTGCGCAACTCCCGGTCGAAGTCGACGACCTCGGCGGCCGGGGTGCGCAGCACGGGGTCGCCGAATAGCCGGATCTGCTGGACGGTCACACGTCTCCCCTCGACAACCACCTTCGGTCGGACCAGTCTATTCACCCCGCGTGCGCACCCGCCGACGGCGTCGGGTGAGTCAGATGAGGTCCAGCGGGTCGAGTTGGACCCGCAGCGGGTCCGGGTCCTTGCGGGCGGTGCGGACGGCCTGCGCCTTGGCGAGAACGGCGGCCAACTCACGGCCCTCCGGACGGGCGACGCGGATAAGAGCGCGTTCGCGGGTATCCGGGGACTCAGGGTCACCTAGCGGTACGGGACCGAGGATCTCGCCTGTGGACGGTAGGGGAAGCTCCGCCAAGAGCTTCGCGACAGCGTTGGGCGGACCCTCGACCGACGCCATGCGCACGGCGGGCGGGAAGCCGAGTTCCGTGCGGGCGGCCAGTTCGACGCCCGCGTGCCACGCTGGGTCCCAGCGGACGAGGGCCTGGACCGGGGCGAGCGTGGAGTCGGCGAGGACGACGACCCGACCGCCGTCGGTGCCGGGCCGGACCAGGGCGGCGGCGGTCATCCAGCGGCGCAGGGCCTCCTCGGCGGCCCGCAGGTCGACGCGGCTGAGCAACGCCCAGCCGTCGAGCAGCAGCGCCGCGCCGTACCCGCCCTCGGCGACCGGTTCGGCACCCGGCGTGGCCACCACCAGCGCCGGTTTGGCGTCGACGGTCGCGAGGACCTCCTTGGCACCGGAGGTGCGGACGGGGAACCCGGTGAAGGCGCGCCCGAGTTCCTCCGCGGTCCGCTTCGCGCCGATGACAGCGGCCCGCAGACGTCGCGAACCGCAGTTCTGGCACCGGAAGTTGGCCTCGGTAGCCGCGCACCACCGGCACGCGGGTGGGCGGGCCTCGCCTGCAGACGGCGGAATGCCCAGCGGTCCCGCGCACCGGCGGCAGCGGGCGGGGGCCCGGCACTCCTGGCAGGTCAACGCGGGCACGTACCCCCGGCGCGGCACCTGGACCAGCACCGGGTGCCCGGCCGACAACGCCGCCCGCGCCGCGTCGAAGGCGACCGACGGAACACGGGCAGTGCGTGCGGCGGGGTCGCGAGCCAGCTGCGAGTCGTGCTCGCCGATGGCGGTCACCCTGGGGGCGGCGGCACGCAGTTCGGTGCGGCCGGCGACGATCTCCGGCGCCCACCCGGTTTCCACGAGCAGTTGCGCCTCGGCGGTCCGCGCGAACCCGGCCACGAGCATGGCCGCGCCGGTGCGAGTGGCTCGCTGGATCAACACATCCCGCACGTGCGGGTAGGGCGAACGCGGGTCTGAGTGCTGGTCGTCCCCGTCGTCCCACACGATAAGAACCCCGGGATTGGCCACGGGTGCGTAGGCGGTCGCCCGTGTGCCTACGACGATCCGGGCCACCCCGCGACGGACGGACAACCAACCCCGGTAGCGCTTAGCCGGTCCTAGGTCGGCCGAGAGCGCGACGACGCCGTCCTCCCCCACCAAGGCGGCGCACGCGGCGCGCACACGCGTGACGTCCCGGTGGTCGGGTACGACGATGACAGCGCCACGGTCAGCGGAGGCGGCAGTAGCGGCTACCTCTGCCAAGCGTGCGGGCCAGTCCTCCCCCGGTAGCGCCTGCCACACAGCGTGCGCCTGGCGTCCGGCGTGCAACGCGTCCAGGAACGCCGCTCCTCGCGGGTAGCGCGACCATCCTGCGGGGTCTGGTGGCGCGGGAGCCGCGGCAGGCTCAACGGGTTCCTCGGCCTCTACGCGCGCGTGGCGAGGTGGGACTGCCAGCCGCAGGACGTCGATCATCGTGCCGCCGTACCGGTCTGCCACAGCACGGCAGAGGCCAGCGACCTCGGGTGAGAGAACCGGCTCCGGCGAGACAACCTTGTCCAGGAACAACAACCGGCTGGTCTCTAGGTCCGATTCGGCAACCCTCTCGGCAACGAACCCGTCGGTCAGCTGTCGGTTGAACCGCACGCGCACACGGCACCCCACGACGACCTCGGCGTCGAGCTTCTCGGGCACGAGGTAGTCGAACGTGCGGTCCAAGTGGGCCAAGGGGGCGTCCACCCACACCTTCGCCACGGGCAGTTCAGGCGCGGCGGCTTGCCGCCCCTTGGCCGGGGCCGGTGGTGGTGGTTTCGACACCGCGACGTCGAAGAGTGCGTCGGGGTCGGGTTCGGACATAGGGGCTGGTCTACCAGACGCTCAGTCCGAACGGTCCTGGTGGTAGGACGCGTAGAGGGTGACGATCTCGGCTCGGTCGCCGGTCTCGGCCTCTTCGCGGATGCGGCGGTTGAGGCCTACGGGGTAGCCGTGCTTGATGAGGCGCCGCTCGCACGCGTCCTCCATGAACGACAACGAGAAGTACAGCCCGGTGGCGTACCCGGCGGCCACCATGGAGAACCGCAGGGACAGCGGTCCCGGAACCAGCAACAGCAACCACAGCGGCGTGAACAACACCAGCACCCGCGCGAAGTGCCGGAGAACCCAGGTGCTCGCGGTCAGGTCCCACAGCACCCAGGAGCGGTACCGGTCCGGGAGGCTGCCACCGACCGCGTACCACAGCCATCGCAGGGGGTTCGGTCGCTGGAAGTGCACTCCACGAATCGTAGGTGCCCACATAAGAACATCACCTCTCCCCCACGGGTACCCAATGGGGAAGAGGTGATGCTGACGAAAGCTCTTACGCGCCCGCGGCCGTGCGCAGGTCGTCGACGCGGTCGGTGCGCTCCCACGGCAGGTCCAGCTCCGGGCGGCCGAAGTGGCCGTACGCGGCGGTCTGGGCGTAGATGGGGCGCAGCAGGTCCAGGTCCCGGATGATCGCGGCCGGGCGCAGGTCGAACACCTCGCGCACGGCGGTCTGGATCTTGGCCGGGTCGACCTTCTCGGTGCCGAAGGTCTCCACGAACAGGCCGACCGGGGCCGCCTTGCCGATCGCGTAGGCGACCTGCACCTCGATGCGGTCCGCGAGCCCGGCGGCGACCGCGTTCTTGGCCACCCAGCGCATCGCGTAGGCCGCCGAGCGGTCCACCTTCGACGGGTCCTTGCCGGAGAACGCGCCACCGCCGTGGCGGGCCATGCCGCCGTAGGTGTCGACGATGATCTTGCGGCCGGTCAGGCCGGCGTCACCCATCGGGCCGCCGATGACGAACCGACCGGTCGGGTTGACCAGCAGGCGGACGTCGCTGGAGTCGAGGTCGAGCTCGCCGATCTCGGGGAGCACCACCTGCTCGCGCACGTCCACGCCGAGCAGCTTGTCCAGGTCGACGCCCTCGGCGTGCTGGGAGGACACCACGACGGTGTCGAGCCGGACCGCGCGGTCGCCGTCGTACTCGATGGTGACCTGGGTCTTGCCGTCCGGGCGCAGGTAGGGCAGCACGCCGTCCTTGCGGACCTTGGTCAGCCGCTTGGAGAGGCGGTGCGCCAGCGCGATCGGCAGCGGCATCAGCTCGGGGGTGTCGGTGCAGGCGTAGCCGAACATCAGGCCCTGGTCACCGGCGCCCTGGCGGTCGATCTCGTCGAGCGCGTTCTCCACCCGGGTCTCGTGCGCGGTGTCGACGCCCTGGGCGATGTCCGCGGACTGCGCGCCGATGGCCACGTTCACGCCGCACGAGTTGCCGTCGAACCCCTTGGCCGAGGAGTCGTAGCCGATGCGCAGGATGACGTCGCGCACGATGCTCGGGATGTCGGCGTACGCCTCGGTCGTCACCTCACCGGCGACGTGCACCTGGCCGGTGGTGACCAGGGTCTCCACCGCGACGCGTGATCGCGGGTCCTTGGCCAGCAGCGCGTCGAGCACCGCATCGCTGATCGCGTCGCAGATCTTGTCCGGGTGGCCTTCGGTGACCGACTCGGAAGTAAAGAGCCTACGGCTGCCGTTCTCGCTCACGAGTTACCCCACATCGTCCGCCCTGTGTCCGGGCAACTGTACTGAAACGGGCCCTGGGGCGGCTCACCGTTTGAGCAGTCCCACAACGGAGTCCCAGACTTCGGTGGCGAGTTGCGCCTTCGAGCCCAACGCGATCGGGCGTTCGGCGCCCGACGACGACAACAACCAGCCCGCGTTGTCCTCGGTCTCGAACGCCTTGCCCTCGCCGACCGCGTTGACCACCAGGAGATCACAGCCCTTGCGCTTGAGCTTGGCGCGCGCGTGGTCGAGCACGTCGGCGCCCGAGTCGCCGGTCTCGGCCGCGAACCCCACGATGACCTGCTCGGGCGGCAGCGCGCCCGAGGTGCGGGCGTCGACCAGCTCGGCCAGCACGTCGGCGTTGCGGGTGAGCGCGACCGGGTCCGGGTCGCGGCCGGTCTTCTTGATCTTGTACGTGGCCGTCGTCACCGGCCGGAAGTCGGCGACGGCGGCGGCCATCACCACCACGTCGGCGCCGTCGGCGGCCGCGTGCACCGCGTCGCGCAGCTGCGCGGCGGTCCCCACGCGCACCACCTCGACGCCCGCCGGTTCCGGCAGCGCGACGGTGTGCGCCGAGACCAGCGTCACCCGGGCGCCGCGCTGGGCGGCGGTGCGGGCCAGCGCGTAGCCCTGCTTGCCGGAGGAGCGGTTGCCCAGGTAGCGGACCGGGTCGAGCGGCTCACGGGTCCCACCGGCGGAGACGACGACCCGAACCCCCTCGAGGTCGCGGGGCAGCGCGTCCGGCCGGTGCAGCAGCAGCCGGGCGAGGTCGACGATCTCGGCGGGGTCCGCCAGCCGTCCCTTGCCCGTGTCGGCGCCGGTGAGCCTGCCGCTGGCGGGCTCGGTCACCACGGTCCCGCGCGTGCGCAGGGTGGCGACGTTGGCCTGGGTGGCCGGGTGCTCCCACATCTCGGTGTGCATGGCCGGGACCATCAGCACCGGGCACCGCGCGGTGAGCAGGGTGCCGGTGAGCAGGTCGTCGGCGAGGCCGTTGGCGGCCTTGGCCAGCAGGTCGGCGGTCGCCGGGACCACCACGACCAGGTCAGCCCGCTGGCCGAGCCGGACGTGCGGCACCTCCGGCACGTCGGAGAACACGCCGGTGTGGACCTTGTTGCCCGAAAGGGCCTCGAACGTGGCCGCGCCGACGAAGCGCAGCGCGGCCTCGGTGGGCACCACGCGCACCTCGTGACCGGACTCGGTCAACCGGCGCAGCACCTCACAGGCCTTGTAGGCGGCGATGCCGCCACCGACGCCCAGGACGACCCGTGGCCGCTCGGTCACTCGCCCTCGGTGTGCTCAAGCAGGCCGGAGTGGATCTCGCGCAGGGCGATGGACAGCGGCTTCTCCCGGGGACCGGGCTCCACCAGCGGGCCGACGTACTCCAGCAGGCCCTCGCCGAGCTGCGCGTAGTAGTCGTTGATCTGCCGCGCGCGCTTGGCCGCGTAGATGACCAGCGCGTACTTCGAGCTGACCTTGTCGAGCAGGTCGTCGATCGGGGGGTTGGTGATGCCTTCGAGCTGCGTCGTCGGCTCGCCGAGAGCGCCAAGCTCGGTAGGGGTGATCACTCGGTGCACTCCTGGTTCGAGGGGTCCGGAAGCACCAAGGTTAGCAACTCCCGCGCGGCGGTCGGCACATCGGCGTTCACCACGACCGCGTCGAACTCCGACTCGGCGGCCAGTTCCTGCTTGGCCACCGCCAGCCGGTGCGCCACCACCTCGGGATCCTCGGTGCCGCGGCCGGTCAGCCGGGACACCAGGGCGTCCCACGACGGGGGCACCAGCATGACCAGCAGGGCGTCCGGCATGGCCAGGCGCACCTGGCGGGCCCCCTGCAGCTCGATCTCCAGCACGGCGGGCCTGCCCTCGGCGAGCGCGGCGCGCACCGGGCCGCGCGGGGTGCCGTAGCAGTTGCCCGCGTATTCCGCGTGCTCGAGCAGTTCGCCCTCGGCGTGCATCCGCGCGAACTCCGCGCGGTCGACGAAGTGGTAGTGCGCGCCGTCGACCTCACCGGGGCGCGGGGCCCGGGTGGTGGCCGAGACGCTGAAGTAGACGTCGGGGTGCAGCCTGCGCAGTTCGGCGACCACGCTCGACTTGCCGACCCCCGACGGGCCGGAGACGACAGTGAGCCGGGACCGGGGCGCTACGCCCGGTCCCGGCCCACGGCCAGGCGATTGCTCGGTCACTCGCCGCTGAACTCGGCCAGCAACGCCTTGCGCTGGCGGTCACCAAGGCCGCGCAGGCGCCTGCTCGGCGCGATCTCCAGGCGCTCGATGATCTGCTGGGCACGCACCTTGCCGACGCCCGGCAGGGCCTCCAGCAGCGCGGTGACCTTCATCTTGCCCAGGACCTCGTCGTTGTCAGACTGGGCCAGCACGTCCTTGAGGGTGGTTCCGCCTCGCTTCAGGCGCTCCTTGAGCTCGGCTCGGGCGCGACGGGCGGCAGCCGCCTTCTCCAGCGCTGCGGCCCGCTGCTCCTCGGTCAGCTGGGGAAGGGCCACGATTTCCTCCGTGGGGGTGGGATTTCTTCCGGATCGGTGCCGCGACGTTACCGACCCCTGGCCTGCGGGGACAACGCGGGTCCAGCATGTGCGGTGCGTGACCCCGGGCCAGAAGTTGATCAACAACGCGTGATCTTCGCGGGGCTGACCTGGGAATTCACCGCCGTGCCGACCGTCACAGCAGCGGTCACGCAGCGCGATCGGGACACCGGCGGTTGGCGAAAGTGTCGCCTCCGCCACTCCTGGGAGCCCCCTGAACACACCCGGTCAGCCCATAGCCGTCTACCTGGGCGAACACGACGCGGGCAGCACGAAAGCCCCCGCGGGGCCCGAAACGGGCCACCGAGGGGGTCCTCGTGCTGGGTTCAGCTCAGCGCGCGGCGGCCGCCAGTTCGTCGCGAACGCGCAGCGCGGCGGAGCGCAGCGCGGCGACATCGGGGCCGTGCCGCAGGACGTCGCGGGAACTGGCGGGCAGCACCGCGGGCAGGGCCGCGCCGAACACGGCGGCGAGGTCGGCCGGGCCCGCGCCCTGGGCACCGAGCCCGGGGGCGAGCAGCGGCCCGTTGAGCGCCGAGAAGTCCAGATCCGTACGACCCACGGTCGCACCCACCACGAGCCCCACAGAGCCCAGCGGGGCCGCGCCCGCGTTGCGCGCGGCGGCCTGGTCGACGATCGACTGCGCCACGGTCACACCGTCGACCGTGGCGCGCTGCACGGTCCCGCCCTCCGGGTTGGAGGTGCGGGCGAGCACGAAGAGGCCGCGACCGGTGCGCGCGGCCTCCTCGATGGCCGGGTCCAGCGAACCGAACCCGAGGTAGGGCGAGACGGTGACCGCGTCGGCGGCCAACGGCGAGGAGTCCGACAGGTACGCCTGGGCGTAAGCGGCCATCGTCGAGCCGATGTCACCCCGCTTGACGTCGAGCAGGACCAGCGCGCCCGCCGCCTGGGTCTCGGCGATGACCCGCTCCAGCACCGCGACGCCCCGCGAGCCGTACGCCTCGAAGAACGCCGACTGCGGCTTGAGCACCGAGATGTCGCCCGCGAACGCCTCGACGCAGGTCAGCGCGAACCGCTCCAGGCCGCTCGCGTCGCGGGGCAGGCCCCACTGGTCGAGCAGCCCGGGGTGCGGGTCGATGCCCACGCACAGCGACCCGCGCGCGGCGACGGCGTCGACGAGCCTGGCCCCGAACGGCGCCCTGCCCATCACTTGCCCCAGTCGGCGAGCAGTGCGGCCTGCAGCGCCTGCAGCGGCCGCACCCCGATGTCGTCGCGGATCAGCGCCTCGATGCCGTGCACGGCCGCCGCGGCGCCCTGGATCGTGGTGATGCAGGGGATGTCGCGGGAGACGGCCGCGGTGCGGATCTCGTAGCCGTCCACCCTCGGGCCGTGGTTGCCGTACGGGGTGTTGATGACCATCTCGACCCCGCCGTCGCGGATGAGGTCGACGATGTTGTCCTCGCCCTCGAAGTGCTTGCGCACCACGGTGCACGGGATCCCGTTGCGGCGCAGCACCTCCGCGGTGCCCGAGGTGGCCAGCACCTCGAAGCCGAGGTCGGCGAGGCGCTTGACCGGGAACACCATGGCCCGCTTGTCGCGGTTGGCCACCGACACGAACACCCGGCCCGAGGTGGGCAGCGAGCCGTAGGAGGCGGTCTGCGACTTGGCGAACGCCTTGCCGAACGAGGCGTCGATGCCCATGACCTCGCCGGTGGACTTCATCTCCGGGCCCAGCAGCGAGTCGACGCCCTGGCCCTCGGGGGTGCGGAACCGGTGGAAGGGCAGCACCGCCTCCTTGACCGCGACCGCCGCGGCGGCGGGCAGCACCGCGCCGTCGCCGGTGGCCGGGAGCATGCCCTCGGCGCGCAGGTCGGCGATGGTGGCGCCGAGCATGATCCGCGCGGCCGCCTTGGCCAGCGGCGCCGCGGTCGCCTTGGACACGAACGGCACGGTGCGGCTGGCGCGCGGGTTGGCCTCCAGCACGTAGAGCACGTCGTCCTTGAGCGCGTACTGCACGTTGAGCAGGCCGCGCACGCCGACGCCGAGCGCGATGGCCTCGGTGGAGCGGCGCACGGCGTCCATGTCGGTGCGGCCCAGGGTGATCGGCGGCAGCACGCACGAGGAGTCACCGGAGTGGATCCCGGCCTCCTCGATGTGCTCCATGACCCCGCCCAGGTACACCTCGGTGCCGTCGCAGAGCGCGTCGACGTCGATCTCGATGGCGTCGTCGAGGAACCGGTCGACCAGCACCGGGTGCTCCGGGCTGACCTCGGTGGCGCGCTGGATGTAGCCTGCGAGGGTCGTCTCGTCGTAGACGATCTCCATGCCGCGCCCGCCGAGCACGTAGGACGGGCGGACCAGCACCGGGTAGCCGATCTCGTCGGCGATGCGCTTGGCACCGGCGAAGGAGGTGGCGGTGCCGAACTTCGGCGCGGGCAGGCCTGCGGTGGTCAGGACCTCGCCGAAGGCGCCCCGGTCCTCGGCGAGGTGGATGGCGCTGGGCGGGGTGCCCACGATCGGCACGCCCACGTCCGCCAGCCGCTGCGCCAGGCCGAGCGGCGTCTGCCCGCCCAGCTGCACGATCACGCCCGCGACGGTGCCCGAGGCCTGCTCGGAGTGCACGACCTCCAGCACGTCCTCGAAGGTGAGCGGCTCGAAGTAGAGCCGGTCGGAGGTGTCGTAGTCGGTGGAGACGGTCTCGGGGTTGCAGTTGACCATCACGGTCTCGTACCCGGCCGCGCGCAGCGACATCGCCGCGTGCACGCACGAGTAGTCGAACTCGATGCCCTGGCCGATGCGGTTGGGACCGGAGCCGAGGATGAGCACCTTCGGCTTCTCGGTCTGCGGCAGCACCTCGGTCTCGGCGTCGGGGTCGAGCTCGTAGGCCGAGTAGTGGTACGGGGTGAGCGCGGCGAACTCCGCGGCGCAGGTGTCGACCGTCTTGAACACCGGCCGGACACCGAGGCGGTGGCGCAGGCTGCGCACGCCGTCCTCGCCCGCCAGCTCCGGGCGCAGCGCGGCGACCTGCCGGTCGGACAGGCCGGAGCGCTTGGCGCGGCGCAGCAGCGGCTCGTCGAGCACCGGCGCGGTCTCCAGCTCGGTGCGCAGCCCGACCAGCGACAGCACCTGGTCGACGAACCACGGGTCGATGCCGGAGGCCTCGTGCACCTGCTCGACGGTGGCGCCGAGGCGCAGCGCGCGCTCCAGCGTGTAGAGCCTGCCGTCGTGGGCGACGCGCAGCGCGTCGAGCACCGACTCCAGGGACTCGCCCTCGGGGTCGGGCGTGGTCCAGAAGCCGACCGCCTTGGTCTCCATGGACCGCAGCGCCTTGCCCAGCGCCTCGACGAAGTTGCGGCCGATGGACATGGCCTCGCCGACGGACTTCATGGTGGTGGTCAGCGTCGGGTCGGCGCCGGGGAACTTCTCGAAGGCGAACCTCGGCACCTTCACCACGACGTAGTCCAGGGTCGGCTCGAAGCTGGCCGGGGTCTCGCCGGTGATGTCGTTGCGGATCTCGTCGAGGGTGTAGCCGATGGCCAGCTTGGCGGCGATCTTGGCGATCGGGAAGCCGGTGGCCTTGGACGCCAGCGCGCTGGAGCGCGACACCCGGGGGTTCATCTCGATGACGACCATGCGGCCGTCGGCCGGGTTGATCGCGAACTGGATGTTGCAGCCACCGGTGTCGACGCCGACCGCGCGCAGCACGTCGATCCCGACGTTGCGCATGTTCTGGAACTCGCGGTCAGTCAGCGTCATCGCGGGCGCGACGGTCACCGAGTCGCCGGTGTGCACGCCCATCGGGTCGATGTTCTCGATCGAGCAGATGACGACGACGTTGTCGCGCTTGTCGCGCATCAGCTCGAGCTCGTACTCCTTCCAGCCGAGCACGCTCTCCTCGATGAGCACCTCGGTGACCGGGCTCTCGGTGAGGCCGGTGGAGGCGAGCCGCTCGAGCTCCGCGGGCGTGTGCGCCATGCCGGAGCCGAGGCCGCCCATGGTGAACGAGGGCCGGATGACGACCGGCAGGCCGAGCTCGTCGACGGTGGCGCGGACCTCGTCCATCGAGTGGCAGACCCGGCTGCGCGGGGTCTCGCCCCCGATCTGGGCGACGATGTCCTTGAACTTCTGCCGGTCCTCGCCGCGCTGGATGGCGTCGATGTCGGCGCCGATCAGCTCGACGTTGTACTTCTCCAGCACGCCGCGCTCGTGCAGCGCGACGGCGGTGTTGAGGGCGGTCTGGCCACCGAGGGTCGCCAGGATCGCGTCCGGGCGCTCGGCGGCGATGACCTTCTCGACGAAGTCGGGGGTGATCGGCTCGATGTAGGTGGCGTCGGCGAACTCCGGGTCGGTCATGATCGTGGCCGGGTTGGAGTTGACCAGGCTGACCCGCAGGCCCTCCTCGCGCAGCACCCGGCAGGCCTGGGTGCCGGAGTAGTCGAACTCGCAGGCCTGGCCGATGACGATCGGGCCGGAGCCGATCACCAGCACGTGCTTGATGTCGTCGCGCTTGGGCATTACTTGCCGCCCTCCATCAGGGTCACGAACTGGTCGAAGAGGCTGGCCGCGTCGTGGGGACCGGCCGCGGCCTCGGGGTGGTACTGCACGGAGAAGGCGGGGACCTCGAGCGCCTTCACGCCCTCGACGCAACCGTCGTTGGGGCAGTAGTGGCTCACGGTGGCCTTGCCGTACGGGGTGTCGAAGTCCTTGCCCGGCTCGCCCTCGAGCGCGAACCCGTGGTTCTGCGCGGTTATGGCGACGGCGCGGGTGGCCACGTCGATCACCGGGATGTTGATGCCCCGGTGGCCGTAGCGCAGCTTGTAGGTGCCCAGGCCGAGCGCGCGCCCGAGGATCTGGTTGCCGAAGCAGATGCCGAACAACGGGATCCGACGCTCCAAGACGCCCTGCGTCAGCGCTACCGCGTGGTCAGCTGTGGCAGGGTCACCTGGGCCATTGGACAGGAACACGCCGTCAGCGCCTACCGCGAGCAGGTCGTCGAGCGAGCTGGTCGCGGGCAAGACGTGGGTCTCGATGCCACGCGCGGCGAGCATGCGCGGGGTGTTGGACTTGATGCCCAGGTCCAGCGCGGCCACCCGGAACCGGCGCTCGCCGACGGCGGGCACCACGTACGACTGGGCGGTGCTGACCTGGCTGGCCAGCTCGGCGCCCAGCATCTGGGGGCTTTCCTTGACCCGCGACAGCATCGTCTCGGCGTCGGTGACCTCCGCGCCGGAGAACACGCCCGCGCGCATGGCGCCGCGCTCGCGCAGGTGCCGGGTCAGCGACCGGGTGTCGATACCGCTGATGCCGACCACGCCCTGCTCGACGAGCGCGTCGTCGAGCGAGCGGGTGGCGCGCCAGTTGGAGGGAACGCGGGCCGGGTCGCGCACGACGTAGCCGCTGACCCAGATCCGGTCGGACTCGTCGTCCTCGTCGTTCCAGCCGGTGTTGCCGATCTGCGGGGCGGTCGCCACCACGATCTGGCGGTGGTAGGAGGGGTCGGTCAGCGTCTCCTGGTAGCCGGTCATGGCCGTGCAGAAGACGATCTCGCCGAAGGTGGTCCCGGCGGCGCCGAACGCCTCGCCGCGGAACACCCGGCCGTCCTCGAGGACCAGCGCCGCGGCGGTCCGTGTGCTCGTCTCACTCACCGTGTCGTACCTCCGGTGTCGGTGCCGGTGCCAGCACCGGTGTGTCAGTGGGGGCTGCCGGGTCGGTGGGGGCCGGGCGCAACGCGCGCAGAGCGGGCACCCACCGGTCGTAGTCGTCCTTGTCGTCGGCGCGGAAGCCGGTGTCGAACTCGTGCTCGTCGACCGCCCAGCGGACCACGAGCAGCCCGTCGCCGCCCATGACCTTCCCGGCGATCCCGGCCTCGGTACGGGCCTCGCGGACCGCGCCCGCGGGGATCCACACGGCGCCCGCGCCGACCCGGTCGAGCAGCAGGCCGTCCGCGACCAGGTAGGCGGTGGCCTCGGCGCGGAACCCGAGGTCGCCGATCGCCACTCGGTCCTGCCAGCTCTTGGCCGTGACCGTGCTGGCGTAGACGCCGGTGCTGGGCGGCAAGAGGGTCACCGCGGAGCCGTCGCGCACCGCCGCCAAGAGGGCAGCGGGCACGTCGGGGAACGGCGGGAGGACCTTCGCCTGACGGCGGGCCTTGTTGCGGTAGCCCCACCACATCAGTAGGACCAAGAGGGCAAGGACCGCGAGGAACAGCAGGGTCAGAGTCAGCCGGTTCACGCTGTCGCCTTCCCGTCCCGTGCGGTCAAACGGCCACGCAGGTAGGTCGCGACGACCGCACCCGGTAGCTCCATGCCCTCATAGGGCGTGTTCGCGGCGATGCTGGCCAACTCGGCGCCGCGCACCGTCCAGCGCGCGGCCGGGTCGACCAGGGTGATCGTGGCCGGTTCCCCCACCGCGATCGGACGGCCCTGGTCGGGAAGGCCCGCGATCTCGGCGGGGCGCTCGCTCATCACCCGTGCCACGCCGCGCCAGTCCAACAGGCCCGGCTCGACCATGGTCGCGACCACGATCGACAGCGCTGTCTGCAACCCGAGCATGCCGGGCCGCGCGGCGGACCACTCGCAGTCCTTGTCCTGGGACGCGTGCGGCGCGTGGTCGGTGGCGACGCAGTCGACCGTGCCGTCGGCCAGCGCCGCGCGCAGCGCCTTCGCGTCGGGGGCGGTGCGCAGCGGCGGGTTGACCTTGTTGACCGGGTCGTAGGTGTTCAGCCGCTCGTCGTCGAGCAGCAGGTGGTGCGGGGTGACCTCGGCGGAGACCCGGGTGCCGCGCGCCTTCGCCCAGCGCAGCACCTCGGCGGTGCCCTCGGTGGAGACGTGGCAGACGTGCAAGCGGGCGCCGACGTGCCTGGCGAGCAGGCAGTCGCGGGCCACGATGGCCTCCTCGGCGACCGACGGCCACCCGGCCAGGCCGAGCCGCGCGGCCAACTCGCCCTCGTGCGCCTGGGCGCCGACGGTCAGCCTCGGCTCCTCGGCGTGCTGGGCGATGACGGCGTCCAGCGCCTTGGTGTACTCCAGCGCCCGGCGCATGATCAGCGGGTCGGCCACGCACAGGCCGTCGTCGGAGAACAGCCGGACCTTGGCCACCGAGCGGGCCATGGTGCCCAGCTCGGCCAGCCGCTCGCCCTTGAGGCCGACGGTGACCGCGCCGACGGGGTGCACGTCGACCAGGCCGATCTCCTGGCCCCGGCGCCACACGTGTTCGACGACCACCGCGTTGTCGGCGACCGGGTCGGTGTTGGCCATGGCGAAGACCGCCGTGTACCCGCCCAGCGCCGCGGCGCGGGAGCCGGTCTCGATGGTCTCGGTGTCCTCCCGGCCCGGCTCGCGCAGGTGGGTGTGCAGGTCGACGAACCCGGGCAGGGCGACCAAGCCCTCGGCGTCGACGGTCTCGGTGGAGTCCTTGATCGCGAGACCCTTGCCGATGGCGGTGATCACGCCGTCGGTGACCTCGATGTCGACGGCGTCCTCGCCGTAGGGGCGCGCGCCCCTGATGACGACCGTGCTCACGCGGCGTCCTCCTCTCCGGCCAGCAGGTGGTACAGGACCGCCATGCGCACGTGCACGCCGTTGGCGACCTGCTCGGTGATCGCGGCGCGCGGCGAGTCGGCCACCGCGGGCGCGATCTCCATCCCGCGCAGCATCGGACCGGGGTGCAGCACCACCGCGTGGTCGGGCAGCATCGCCGCGCGGGCCTCGCTGAGGCCGTAGGCGATGGAGTACTCGCGCGCCGACGGGAAGAACCCGCCGTGCATGCGCTCGGCCTGCACGCGCAGCATCATCACCGCGTCTGCCGTGGGCAGCTCGGCGTCCAGGTGGTGCGAGACGCGCAGCGAGCCCGCGGCGCCCACCGGCCAGTCGCCGACCCGGGTCGGCAACAGGGTCGGTGGGGCGACCAGCACGACATCGGCGCCGAACGAGGTGAGCAGGTGCACATTGGACCGGGCGACCCGGCTGTGCAGGACGTCGCCGACGATCGCGATCCGACGGCCCTCGACACCACCGAGCCGCTCGCGCAGGGTCGCCATGTCCAGCAGCGCCTGCGTCGGGTGCTCGTGGGTGCCGTCGCCCGCGTTGACCACGCTGGTGTTGGTGTGCGACAGCCAGGACGCCAACCGGTGCGCGGCACCGGAAGCGGGGTGGCGGACCACGACGCAGTCGGCGCCCGCGGCGGCCAGGGTGAGCGCGGTGTCGCGCAGGGACTCGCCCTTCTTCACCGAAGAACTACCGGCGGAGACGTTCACCACGTCCGCGCTCATCCACTTCCCGGCGATCTCGAAGGACACCCTGGTGCGGGTGGAGTCCTCGTAGAAGCAGGTGATGACCGTCCGGCCGCGCAGCGTGGGCAGCTTCTTGACCTCGCGGCCCAGCAGCGTGCGCTTGAGACCGTCGGCGGTGTCCAGGATGGCCAGCGCGGTCTCGGGGCTGAGCCCGTCGGTGCCCAGCAGGTGCCTCACGACCGCTCCCCCGCCCGGTTGAGCAGGACGGCGTCGCGGCCATCGGTCTCGGTGAACAGGACGTGGACCTCCTCGGTGCGCGCGGTGGGCACGTTCTTGCCCACGTAGTCGGCGCGGATGGGCAGCTCGCGGTGGCCCCGGTCGACCAGGACGGCCAGCTGGACCGCGCGCGGGCGGCCGACGTCGCGCAGCGCGTCGAGCGCGGCGCGGATGGTGCGGCCGGAGAACAGCACGTCGTCGACCAGGATGACCAGGGCGTCCTCGATGCCACCCGGCGGCAGCGCGGTCTGCCCGAGCGGGCGGGTCGGCTTGCGGCGCAGGTCGTCGCGGTAGAGGGTCACGTCGAGGGTGCCGACCGGGACCTGGATGTCGCTGAAGTCGGCGACCCGCTGGGCCAGCCGGGCGGCCAGCGGCGCCCCCCTGGTGGGGATGCCCAGCAACACGACCGGGCTGGCGCCGGACGCGCCGAGCGAGGTCTTCTCGATGACCTGATGGGCCATTCGGGCGATGGTGCGCGCGACGTCACCGGCGGAGAGCAGCTCGCGCCGCTCGGCCGGTTCCGGCGCGCCACGGGGCCGTGGCGGCACGGAGGACTCCTTCCCCGCCTCACGGGACGGGTCGTTAAAGGTGTCTAGCGACCCCTCTGACCTGGGATCGCGTCGACCGTACCAGGGTGAGGCGCGCCACTGACCGGGTGGTCGGGGGCCACTCGCGGCGATGTCCTTGACGAACCAGCTTGACCTGGTGACAACTCTGGGTAACCATTACTCTGCGTGTTGATTTGAAGCTACCCGCGGCAGTCCTTAGCGCCGACGGGGCGAATGAATGGAGAACCGCCGCATGGGCGACTACGCCAAGGCGCTAGGGGCCAAGCTCCGCGCCATCCGTCAGCAGCAGGGGCTGTCGCTGCACGGCGTCGAGCAGAAGTCCGGTGGCCGCTGGAAGGCCGTCGTGGTCGGCTCATACGAACGGGGTGACCGCGCCGTCACCGTCCAGAAGCTCGCCGAGCTGGCGGACTTCTACGGCGTGCCGGTGGTGGAACTCCTCCCCGAGGGCCGCGTCCCCTCCGGCGCCGAGCCCGCCACCAAGATCGTGATCAACCTGGAGCGGCTGCAGCAGTTGCCCGCGGAGAAGGTCGGCCCGCTGGCCCGCTACGCCGCCACCATCCAGAGCCAGCGCGGTGACTACAACGGCAAGGTGCTGTCCATCCGCACCGAGGACCTGCGCTCCCTGGCGATCATCTACGACATGACCCCGGGCGAGCTCACCGAGCAGCTCATCGACTGGGGCGTGCTGCCCCCCGAGGCGCGCCCGTCCAAGGAGGACTAGATTCGCCACCGCCCGACACCCGACCGCGCAGACGGGGATGCTGCCCGGTCGGGTGTTTTTCATGCCCGGGGTCGGTGCGGACCGGGCCTCACCCAGGTGGCGGTTGTCCACAACGGCCGGAGTTGTCCACAGGTCTCGCGGCCCCCTTCCGCGCGCCCCGGGAGCCGGTAGACTGGGCCAGGGGACGCCCCCCGGGACAGGGTGGGGGCTGGGGTCCGGGCGGTCGCGGCCGGGCGGTGATCTTGAGTGGGGCGCCCTCGGCTGGTTCCGGGAGGCCGCGCTGGGGGTGAGCGGGCTGGGACCTGGGGGCTTGCCAGGGGTCGAGCTGGCCGAGTCCTGGGTGGCCGCCGGTGGTAAGCGGCCTGGGCCGGGAGCGGCCCGCCGGTCGAGCCAGGGGTGGTGCGCCGGTGTTGACCAGCGGTGGGATCGGCCTGGGTCGGCGCGGGGGTGCGGCCAGGGGGCCGAACCGGGCCGCGCCGCAGGGTCCTACAGGGTGGCGCGGAGGCGTTCGGCGATGCCGCCGATGCGGCCGAGGACCCCGTTGACGAAGCGCGGGGAGTCGTCGGTGGACAGCGTCTTGGCGAGCTGGACGGCCTCGTCGATGGCGACCGCGTCAGGGACGTCGGTCGCCCAGAGCAGCTCGTAGAGGCCCAGCCGCAGGACGGCCAGGTCGACGGCGGGCATGCGGGTGAGCGACCAGCCCTCGGAGTGCTCGGTGAGCAGCTCGTCGATGCGGGCGCGGTGGGTGGTGACGCCCTCGACGAGCGTCACCGTGTAGTCGTTGACCGGGGGGACGTCCGGCGAGCCGACCCGGTCGGCCAGCAGGCTGACCGGGTCCTCGCCGCGCACGGCGGCCTCGAAGAGCAGGTCCACCGCCCGCTTGCGTGCTTTGCTGCGGGCGCCCACGTCAGCTGTTGACTCGGCCGAGGTAGCGACCGTCGCGGGTGTCGACCTTGACCTTCTCGCCGGTGGTGACGAACAGCGGCACCTGGATCTCGGCGCCGGTCTCCAGCCGCGCGGGCTTGGTGCCGCCGGTGGAGCGGTCGCCCTGCAGGCCGGGGTCGGTGTGCTCGATGACCAGCTCGACCGAGGTCGGCAGCTCGATGAACAGCGGCACGCCCTCGTGCGAGGAGACCACGGCGGTGCCGTTCTCCAGCAGGAACCTGGCCTGCTCGGCGACGGTCTCCGCGGAGACCGGGATCTGCTCGAAGGTGTCGCCGTCCATGAAGTAGTACTCGGCGCCGTCGTTGTAGAGGTAGGTCATCTCGCGGCGGTCCACGGTCGCGGTCTCGACCTTGACACCCGCGTTGAACGTCTTGTCGACGACCTTGCCGGTGAGCACGTGCTTGAGCTTGGTCCGCACGAACGCAGGCCCCTTGCCGGGCTTGACGTGCTGGAACTCCACCACGGTCCACAACTGGCCCTCGATGTTGAGCACCAGGCCGTTCTTCAGGTCGTTGGTCGACGCCACTGGATGGATCTCCTGTTGTCCGCGCGTGGCCGTCCGAGAGGTCTAGACGACCATGAGTTGCTTGGTGGTCTGCGTGAGGAGTTCGGGATGGGCGTCCCGCACGACGAGCGTGTCCTCGATGCGGACCCCGCCGAGCCCGGACAGGTACACGCCCGGCTCCACGGTGACCGCCATTCCGGCCGAAAGTGTACCTTCGCCGGTTTTGGCCAGGCTCGGTGCCTCGTGGATCTGCAGGCCGACGCCGTGCCCGAGGCCGTGCAGGAACTGATCACCCCGGCCTGCGGCCTCGATGACCTGCCGCGCGGCGGCGTCGACGGCCGACACCGCGACCCCGGGGGCCAGCGCGGCGGTGCCCGCGGCCTGGGCGGCGGCGACCAGGTCGTAGATCTCGTGCTGCCAGTCCGACGGCTCGCCGAGGACCAGGGTGCGGGTCATGTCGGAGTGGTAGCCGTGCAGCAGGGCGCCGAAGTCGAGCTTGACGAAGTCGCCCGTGCGCAGGACGGCGTCGGTGGGCCGGTGGTGCGGGATGGCCGAGTTCGCGCCGGTGGCGACGATGGTGTCGAAGGCGGGGGCGGCGGCGCCGTGGTCGCGCATCCGGTCGTCGAGCTCCCTGGCGACGTCGCGCTCGGTGCGGCCGGGTCGGATGCCGCCCTCGGCGATCAGGTCGGCCAGCGCGGTGTCGGCGATGGCGCAGGCCTGGCGCAGTGCCTCCACCTCGGTGTCGTCCTTGACCAGCCGCAGCGCCTCGACGAGTTGGGGCGCGCGGACGAGCTCGACCCCCTCGGCGGCCTTGGTCAGCGCGGTCAGCCCGTCGACGGTGACGTGCTGGCTCTCGAAGCCGATCGCGGCCAGCCGGTCGGCGGCCGCCCTGGCGGCCAGCGCGCGGGCGCTGGCGCGGTCGATGACCCGCTCCAGGCCGGGGACCTGGTCGGCGGACTGCTCCTGGTAGCGGCCGTCGGTGCAGAAGACCGTGCGGTCGTCGCCGTCGGCGTGGACGAGGAGGGCTCCGTTGGAGCCGGTGAACCCGGTGAGGTAGCGCAGGTTGCGCAGGTCACCGATGAGTAGGGCGTCTAGGCCTCGGTCGCGCAAGGTGCTGCGCAACGCGGCGCGACGCCGCTCGTGCGGGTCGGACATGACCTTGAGCTTAGAGCGCCCCCGCCTACCCTTGGGTAATGCGAACCTGGCTGACCCGAGGCGGGGTCCTTGCCGTCGTGCACGCGGCGGTCGCCGTGACCATCGCGGCGCTCAAGGCGGCGGACCCCACGGGGTGGACGACGGTGGAGGCGCTGGCGCTCGGCGCGCTGGTCGCGGCCGCCGCGGTGTGGGCCGCGGTCGACGCTTGGCGGGGCCTGCCGGACCGGGGTCGGGTGTGGGTACTGGCGTCCTTGGTGGCGGGCTGGGGCGCGGCCGTGCTCTCCGTGATCGGGCGCGGCGCGTTCGTCGACCAGACCGGGGTCAGCGCGCTCGGTCAGGCGCTCACCGGCGGTGCCGCGTTCACGGCGCTGCTGGTGCTGGTCCCGGCGGGCGTCGGCTTGGTCGTCGGACCGCGGCTGGACCAGCACAAGGGGCAGGAGCCCACCGAGCGGCCCCGGCCGTCACCCCGCCCGCGCACCAAGGCGGACTAGAGCCCTTGGGTCAGGCCGAGCGGGTGGCGTTGTCGGCGATCCAGCGCAGCGCGAGGAGGTAGCCGTCGATGCCGAGACCGACGATGACGCCGGAAGCCAGCGCGGAGATGTAGCTGTGCGCCCGGAAGTCCTCGCGCTTGTGCACGTTGGAGATGTGCACCTCGACCAGCGGCGCGGTGAGCTGGGCGACCGCGTCGCGGATGGCGATGGAGTAGTGGGTCCACGCGGCGCCGTTGAGGACCACCGGGTGCCCGGCGTCGGCGGCCTCGTGCAGCCAGCCGATCATCTCGCCCTCGTGGTCGGTCTGGCGGACCTCCACGTCCAGGCCGAGCTCGGTGCCGGTGACCCGGCAGCGGTCGGCGAGCTGGGCGTGCGTGGTGCTGCCGTAGACCTCGGGCTCGCGCAGGCCGAGCCTGCCCAGGTTGGGGCCGTTGAGGACCAGGACCTTCACAGCAGCACCCCCGTGCGCTTGCCGCCGTCGGTGGCGACCGCGGAGTAGGCGGCGGCGAGCAGGGCCGGGTCCGGTCCCTCCAGCCGCGCGGGCTTGGCCAGGCCGTCGAGCACCACGAAGCGCAGGATGCCGGACTTGGTCTTCTTGTCGCTGAGCATGCCCTCGATGAGCTGCGGCAACGCGTCGGCCTCGTAGCTGACCGGCAGGCCGACCGAGGCCAGGATCGCGCGGTGCCGGTCGGCGGTGGCGTCGTCGAGCCTGCCCGCCAGCCGGGCGAGCTCGGCGACGAAGACCAGGCCGACGCTGACCGCCGCGCCGTGGCGCCACCGGTACCGCTCGCGGCGCTCGATGGCGTGGGCGAGGGTGTGGCCGTAGTTGAGCACCTCGCGCAGGCTCGCCTCGCGCAGGTCGGACGCGACGATGTCGGCCTTGACCTGGATCTTGCGGCGGACCAGCTCGGGCAGCACGGGGCCGGTCGGGTCGAGCGCGGCGGCCGGGTCGGCCTCGATCAGGTCGAGGATCACCGGGTCGGCGATGAAGCCGCCCTTGATGACCTCGGCCATGCCCGCCACCAGTTCGTTGCGCGGCAGGGTGGTGAGGGTGGCCAGGTCGACCAGCACGGCGGAGGGCTCGTGGATGGCGCCGACCAGGTTCTTGCCCGCGTCGGTGTTGATGCCGGTCTTGCCGCCGACCGCGGCGTCGACCATGCCGAGCAGGGTGGTGGGCACGTTGACCAGGCGGATGCCGCGCATCCAGGTCGCGGCGACGAAGCCCGCGAGGTCGGTGACCGCGCCGCCGCCGATGGCCACGACCGCGCCCTGGCGGTCCATGCCCATCCGGCCGAGGACCTCCCAGCAGAACGCGGCGACCGAGAGCGCCTTGCCGTCCTCGGCGTCGGGGATCTCGACGGTGTGCGCGTCGATCCCGGCCGAGGTCAGCTCGTCGCGGGTCGCGGTGGCCGTCGCGGCGAGGGTGGCGGTGTGGATGATCGCGACCTTCGACGCGCCGCGCACCGACTCCACCAGGTCACCGAGCAGGCCGGTGCCGACGACCACGTCGTAGGGCGCGCTGGTGGCCACCCTGATCCGCCACGGCTGCTCGCCCACACCGGTCTCGCTCACCGAAGTCCTCCGTTGGTGCTCAGTCTTGTGCCGCGCCGGCCAGGTTCGCCACCAGGCCGTCGATGATCTGCTCGGGTTCCGCGTCGTCGGTGGCCACCTCGATGGTGGCGACCTCGCGGTAGATCGGGAGGCGCTGGTCGAGCAGCTCCTTGAACTTCGCCCGCGGGTTCACCCCGGCCAGCAGCGGCCGCGCGGCGGACAGCCCGGTGCGGCGCACGCCCTCGGCCATGCCGACGTTGAGGAACACCACGGTGTGCCCGGCCAGCAGGGCGCGGGTGCCCTCGGCCAGGACCGCGCCACCACCGAGGGCGAGGACGCCGTCGTGCTCGACCAGCGCGGTCGCCACAGCACTCGCCTCGGCGGCGCGGAACACGGGCTCGCCGTCCTGGGTGAAGATGTCGGCGATCGACTTGCCCGCGGCGGCCTCGACGTCGACGTCGGTGTCGCGGAAGGCGACCCCGAGCGCGGCGGCCAGGCCCTCACCGATCGTCGTCTTGCCCGCGCCCGGCGGACCGACGATGACCGCGACCGGGCTCACCAGCGACCGCGCAGCGCCTCGAGGTACCCCTCGACATTGCGCTTGGTCTCGCCGAGCGAGTCGCCGCCGAACTTCTCCAGCGCCGCCTCGGCCAGCACCAGGGCCACCACGGACTCCAGCACGACGCCCGCCCTGGGCACCGCGCAGACGTCGGAGCGCTGGTGGATGGCGACGGCGGGCTCGCCGGTCACGACGTCCACTGTGGACAGCGCGCGGGGCACGGTGGAGATCGGCTTCATGGCGACCCTGGCGCGCAGCGGCTCGCCGTTGGTGATGCCGCCCTCCAGGCCGCCCGCGCGGTTGCTGCGCCGGGTGACCCCGGCGACGGTGCCCTCGGCGCGGTCGATCTCGTCGTGCGCCTCGCTGCCCCAGCGCTGGGCGGTGGTGAAGCCGTCGCCGATCTCGACGCCCTTCATGGCCTGCACGCCCATCAGCGCGCCCGCCAGCCGCGAGTCGAGCCTGCGGTCCCAGTGCACGTGCGAGCCCAGGCCCGGCGGCAGGCCGTAGGCGATGACCTCGATGACGCCGCCGACGGTGTCGCCCGCCTTCTTGACGGCCTCCACCTCGGCGACCATCGCGTCGGTCCCGGCCTGGCTGAACGCGCGCACCGGGCTCTCGTCGACCGCGTCGAGGTCGCCGGGGCCGGGCGCGGGGCCGTCGGGGGCGACGGCCTTGCCGATGGACACGACGTGGCTGACCACCTCGACACCGAGCAGCTGGCGCAGGAACGCGCGCGCCACGGTGCCCAGGGCGGTGCGACCGGCGGTCTCGCGGGCGCTGGCGCGCTCCAGGACCGGGCGGGCCTCGTCGAAGTCGTACTTCTGCATGCCGGGCAGGTCGGCGTGACCGGGCCGGGGGCGGGTCAGCGGCTCGTTGCGGCCGAGGGCGGCCAGCTCGGCCGGGTCCACCGGGTCGGCGGACATGACCTGCTCCCACTTCGGCCACTCGGCGTTATCGATCTTCACCGCGATCGGGCCGCCCTGGGTCAGGCCGTGCCGGACCCCGCCGAGGAACTCGACGTCGTCGGTCTCGAAGCCCATCCGGGGGCTCCGCCCGAACCCCAACCTGCGGCGGGCCAGCTGCCCGTTGAGGTCGGCCGTGGTGACCTCGACGCCCGCCACCATGCCTTCCAGCACGGCGACCAGCGCGGGCCCGTGTGACTCTCCAGCGGTTATCCAACGCAGCACGACGCAGATCCTGTCATGGCTCCCCCACTTCCCCGCGTCCGGCCAATTGCCCAACCGGCACGTGAGTCCCACCACTGCCGGGCCTGGGCGTTCGCTCATCGGAACACGGTGTCCGGCAGGTGGTTGTCGGAAACGATCGCGCGGCCGTCGAGATTTCCGCACGGGCGGGAAACCATTCCTGCCGGATTCGCGGTAACACGGTGGAATGTCGACACGACGCCCCGGGCATGACGATGCCCGACCACCCGGCACCGCACGACCCCACCGCGGTCGGGCCGGGCTTCGTCCTCGACGCGACCCAGGTGGCGCGGCTGCCTGGTGACGCTCCGGTCGTCCCCCAGTCGGTGGAACAGCCACCCGTTCTGGTGAACGCCGCGGCGTATCCCACGGCGGGCGGGCCGCGCTGGTCGCGACGCGGGGTAATCGCGACGGTCAGCGTCCTGCTCTGCGCGGCCCTCGGCGGCGGCCTCGCCTGGGCGACCTCGGTGGCCGACACACCGCCCGCGCCCAAGCAGTTCGACCTGCGCGGCACCTTCACCCTGTACGACACCGACTTCGACGCCCGCGACGGCGGCTGCGTCGGCAATGGCGGCTACGACGACATCGCCGCGGGGACCCGGGTCGTGGTCTACGACAACGCGGCCAAGGTGCTGGCCACCAGCGTCCTGGGCAAGGGCCACCGCGGCACCGGCGAATGCGAGTTCGCCTTCACCGCGAAGGGCATCCGGGTCGGTGTCGGCAGCGTGCAGGTGGAGGTGTCGGACCGGGGCAAGATCAAGTTCTCCGAGCAGGCCGCGCGCACCGGGGACGTCCACCTGGAACTGGGCAACAACTGAGTGCCGTCGACTCTCGCGACCTGCGGCCCTACCAGGCCGAGTGGTCCCGGTGGCGCGGCGTCCGGTGGGGCGCGGGTCGTCGGCGCCGTGGAGACTGGGTGGCGGGTACGGGAAACCGCGGCCTGGCTTGACACCTGGGGGACAATAAAAAATTAGCGCGTTCTCC
This sequence comes from Actinokineospora globicatena, assembly GCF_024171945.1. Taxonomy (GTDB): domain Bacteria; phylum Actinomycetota; class Actinomycetes; order Mycobacteriales; family Pseudonocardiaceae; genus Actinokineospora; species Actinokineospora globicatena. The sequence continues at coordinate 810,027 of NZ_JAMTCR010000005.1, read as the reverse complement.
GATTGAGAAGGAGAACACGCTGGATCTGCACTCAGCTTAAGCACTGTGAGGGGCCTGTGTCAACTCAGGGGTACGAACAGGAATTGCGGTCCGAACAGGGCTACGTGGCCGGGCTCTACGCGCGGCTGGACGCCGAGCGGGCGCGGGTGCGGCGGGGGTACACCGCGGCGCTGGCCGGGACCGGTGGGACGCACCTGGAGCGCGACGACCACGTGCGGGCGGCGGCCAGGGAGATGCGGCGGCTCGACGTGGCCGACAACGGGCTGTGCTTCGGGCGGCTGGACACGCTCTCGGGTGAGCACTCGTACATCGGCCGGATCGGGCTCTTCGACGAGGAGAACGACTACGAGCCGGTGCTGCTGGACTGGCGGGCACCGGCGTCGCGGGCGTTCTACGTGGCGACCGCGGCGACACCGGAGAACATGCGGCGCCGCAGGCAGTTCCACTCGCGCGGGCGGGTCGTGGTCGACTTCACCGACGAGGTACTCGGGCGCCCGGACAGCGACGCGCGGGGGGACGCGGCGCTGCTGGCGGCGGTCAACGCGCCGCGCGGGGCCGGGATGCGCGACATCGTCGCCACCATCCAGGCCGAGCAGGACGAGATCATCCGGCTCGACCACCCGGGCGTGCTGGTGATCGAGGGCGGGCCGGGCACCGGGAAGACGGTGGTGGCGCTGCACCGCGTGGCGTACCTGCTCTACACGCAGCGGGAGCGGATGGAGCGGCACGGCGTGCTGGTGGTCGGGCCGAACCCGGCGTTCCTCAGCCACATCAGCCGGGTGCTGCCCTCGCTCGGCGAGTCCGACGTGGTGTTCATGACCGCCGGTGACCTGGTGCCGGGGCTGCGGGTCACCGCGGAGGACGCGCCGGAGGTCGCGCGGGTCAAGGGGTCGCTGAAGATCCTGGACGTGCTGGCCGCCACGGTCGCCGAGCGCCAGCGGCTGCCGGAGACCCCGGTGCCGATCGAACTCGGCGGCGTCACGCTGACCATCGACGCCGCGACGGCGGAGTGGGCGCGCGACGAGGCCAGGGCCAGCGACCGCTCGCACAACGAGGCCCGAGCGGTGTTCACCGAGATCATCACCTACGTGCTCACCGAGCGGGCGATCGGCCGGATCGGCAAGGGCTGGCTGACCCGCGCGGACAAGGACGGCTGGGAGAAGCTGCGGTCCGAGCTGCTCAAGGAACTCGCGGAGGACGACAAGTTCGCCGCCACCCTCGACGACCTGTGGCCGGTGCTGACCCCGGAGGACGTGCTGGCCGAGCTGTACTCCTCACCGGACCGGCTGCGCGCGTCGGGCGGCGACCCGGTGCTGGCCCGCGCCGATGGTTCGGCGTGGACGGTGTCGGACGTGCCGCTGCTCGACGAGCTGGTGGACCTGGTCGGCCGGGACACGCGGGTGGACGAGGCCGCCGAGCGGGAACGCGCCGCCCAGGCCCAGTACGCCGCCGCCGTCCTGGACAGCCTGCACGGCCGCCAGGACTCGATGGACGACGAGGACCACCTGTTCGCCACGGACCTCCTCTACGCCGAGGACCTCGCGGAGCGCTTCGAGGAGCGCGACACCCGCGACCTGGCTGAGCGCGCCGCCGCCGACCGCGACTGGACCTACCGGCACGTGGTGGTCGACGAGGCCCAGGAACTGTCCGAAATGGACTGGCGGGTGCTGATGCGCCGCTGCCCGGGCCGCTCCTTCACCGTCGTCGGCGACCTGGCACAACGCCGCACCGAGTCAGGCGCCCGCTCGTGGGCGACGATGCTGGAGCCGTACGTCCCTGGCCGCTGGAAGTACCGGTCGCTGACGGTCAACTACCGCACCCCGGCCGAGATCATGGCCGTCGCCGCCGCCGTCCTCGCCGAGTTCGCCCCGGACGTCCTCCCCCCGGAATCCGTCCGCGCCTGCGGCGTCCAACCGTGGTCACGCCAGGTCACCTCGGACGAGGTCGCCGACGCCATCGCCGAGTTCGTCCGCGACGAGGCAGGCCGAGAGGGCACCAGCGTCGTGATCGGACCCCCCGGTATCCCCGGGGTGGTACCCGCCTCCGAGACCAAGGGCCTGGAGTTCGACGCGGTCCTAGTCGTCGAACCAACCCAAATCCTGGCCGACGGCCCCCGCGGCGCGGCCGAACTGTACGTAGCACTCACCCGCGCCACCCAACGCCTCGGTGTGCTGCACCAGGGCCCACTCCCCCAGGCCCTGGCAGGCCTGACGGAAATCCCCCAACCCGTCCGGTGATCAACCTGGCTGGCCTCGGCACTCTTCGCCGGGGCCAGCTACCCGTTCGGCAGAACCCAACTCCCAGTGGCACGCGGCGTGTCTGCATTCGGCGTCGGTGGACTGCGGCGTGTTTACACCCCGCCTTCCTTGGTGAGCGGCCCGACGGCACTCAGGTTCCGTTATCTGCGGCGTGTCTGCACCCGGCTTCGTTGGTGTGGGCTGTGAAACAGCGTGGCGGCTGAATGGTTCGAGTGGTGTTACTGATCGGGCGGCTGTGGGTGAGTGGGAAGTCGAACGGGCCGGGAGTTCGCTCGCCGAGTGACAGCGACGTCGAGTTGCCCGAGTTTCACTGCCCGGGTACATCCCGCACGCCCACGAACAACGACCGCCGCCGACCAATGGATCGGTGTGGCGGCACAGCTAGCACACCAGAGTCGGGCCCACGCCGGAAAGAGCATGGGGGCCGACCGGCAAGCACAGTGGCCGCAGGATCACTGGGTTCGGCGGCGGACGTACTCGTAGGGCTGGTGGGCAGTAGGCAAGCGGAACCAGGGGAAGCGCGAGTGCGGTGGCAGAGGTCCCATGGCGGCAACGACAGCTTTGGCGACCGAGAGTCAAGGAGTGGGTAAGAGGGTGGTGGGGAGGGAGAGGGCGAAGGTTGAGGCTAGGAGGGCTGGGGCGTAAGGGATGTGGGTGCGCCAGGTGGGGTGGCGGAGGAGGTGGAGGGAGAGGGTTAGGAGGGACGCTAGGAGTGGGGCCAAGAGGAGCGGCAGGGGGCCGCCGGGGCCTAGGTAGAGGCCTAGGGTGGGGGCCAGTTTTACGTCGCCCGCACCTAGGGAGTGGGGGGCGATTGTTTTGGTGAGGAGGAAGAAGGCGGATAGGGCTGCGGCGCCGGTTAGGGCGTCTTGGAGTAGGGGGGCGGGGGTGGATAGGGCGGGTGGGATGAGTAGGGCGAAGGTGAGGGGGAAGGCGGGAAGGGTTAGGCGGTTGGGGAGGCGTTGGTGGAGTAGGTCCAGGACGGTCAGGGGGACGGCGAGGGTTGCGAGGAAAGCGATTGCGGGGAGCCACGCCGTGGGGATGAGGTCCGCGAACCAGGTGGCGGCGAGGGTGGTCCAGAGGGCGGCGGTGGGTAGCTCGAACCACCGGGCGGGGGCCGGGTACCTGGGGACGAGCAGGCGGACTGCGGCACCGGCGGCGTAGCCAGCGGGGAAGGCCACTGTGGACAGGGCGATTCCGTGGAGCAGCGCGGGAAGCGGAAGGCACAGCGCGGTGATGGCGAGCAAGGCCGCCAGCGCGGGGACGCGTGTTGGCGGGGAACCCGACGGTGCGGCGACAAACGGGAATGACGACTGGATCGGCATGGGTGAACTCCTTTCTCGTTCCACGGTAGCGAGAAAGAAGTCCGGGCCGCAGTCACTCAATACGGTGGGGACAACCGGTTGACAGGCTTTCCCCGATATGCCAGCGAAAGCTAGATCGGCAGGGCGTGGACCCCACCGGTGGCCGCGACCAGAGCAGAACGCATTGCAGCGCGCGGCGCGGACTGGCCGGTGAAGTGGACGACCTGCCCGAATGCCTGGTGCAGCAACATGTCCAGGCCTGTAGTGACAGTTCCGCCCGCCTCAGAGACCGCGGTGGCGAGAGGAGTCGGCCACGGGTGGTAGATGACGTCCAGCAGGTGGCGGGTAGAAGCCAGCGACGCGACCAAGGGCTCAGTGGCGGCAGGCGGGACCGTGTTCACCAAGACAGCGCAAGAGGCTGCTAGAGCGGAGAAGTCCGTGTCGGACCAACGAAACACCTCTAGCGGCAACCCGAGGCGGGCAGCGCAGTCAACGGCCTCGCCAGCGCGAGAAGGTTCGCGGACGACAACAACAGCCGAGGTAATCCCCAAGTCCGCAAAGGCCGCCAGTGCCGCACAGGCAGTTCCGCCTGCCCCAAGAACCACACCCAGCGAACCGCCAGAGAAGTCGGCGGCACGAAGGGCGCCGGTAACCCCATCCACATCCGTGCAGTCGGCAAGCCAACCTCCGTCGGCACGGACAAGAGTGTTGGCGGCACCCACAGCGACCGCGCGCGGCGTCGCCGTTGAGGCGTAAGACAACGCGGCACGCTTACCGGGCATGGTGACCGATAGCCCTACCCAGTCGTCACCCAAAGAGGAAACCAGAGCAGGCAGACCTGCCTCATCGCATTCGACGCGGTCGTAGGTCCACGGCAGGCCCAAGGCCTCGAAAGCCGCCCCATGCAGGACTGGCGACAGCGAGTGTGCGACAGGCGAGCCGAGGACGGCTGCCCGTCGAACGTCAGTAGGCCTCATTGCGCTGCGCTAGGGCGATGTTCGCGTTGTGCTCGTCGAGCGTGTTCGCGAAGCACGACGTGCCGTCCTTCTGGCAGCGCACGAAGAACACCCAGGTCCCCTCGGCAGGCTTAGCCGCCGCCTCTAAGGCCTCTCGGCTCACCGCTGCGATGGGGGTAGGAGGCAACCCGGTGTTCGCGTAGGTGTTGTACGGGCCGGACTTCGCGCGGTCCTCGGGGCGTGTGCGGATCGCGGGGCGGTCCAGGACGTAGTTGACCGTGGAGTCGTACTCGAGCTTCATCGTCTTCGCGAGGCGGTTGTAGGTGACGCGGGAGACCTTGGAGAAGTCGCCCGCGATGGCCTCGCGCTGGATGAGGGAGCCCATGACGAGCATCTGGTACGGGGTGAACCCGGTGGCGTCGGCCAGCGCGGGCATGCCGACGCTCTGCAGCAGCGCGGAGGAGTCGGCGATGAGCTTCTTCCACAGCTCCTCGGCGGTCGACCCCGGCCGGACCTCGTACACGTCCGGCATGATCAGGCCCTCGAGCTTGCGCTTGGGCTCGGGCGACTTCGACGCGTCCGGCACGGCCCAGTCGGGAACACCGAGCGTGGTCAGATCGGCCGATTCCACTACCTTGCGCAACTCCTCGACGGGAACGCAGGTGCTCTTGCCGTTGAGCTCGGCGCATGAAGCCTTGGACAACAGTGTGTACACGCCCGGTGTCACAGTGGCGCCGCTGGTCACGTCGTCGAACTGGGTACCGGCCTTGATCTGCAGGTTCCCCACCCGGGAGGCCGGGTTGACGATCTTGGCGACCGCGTCGGTCCCGGAGACCTTGGTGCGCATGACGTAGAAGCCCGGCTGGATCGCGCGGACCTTCGACTCGGACTCGGCGGCCTCGGTGAAGGCGCGCGCGCTGGCGACGACGCCCTCCTCCTTGAGCCGGTTGGCGATGACGCCGGTGCTGTCGCCGCCCTTGACCTCGACGACCACGTCGGACTCGCCCGCGCCGGAGAAGTCGTCGTAGCCGCCGATGCCGGAGAGGGTGCGGATGCCGTACCAGACGCCGCCGCCGATGATGGCGAGCAGGACCAGGCCGAACACCGCGAGCTTGACGCGCCTGCGGTCGCGGCGCGGCTTGCGCTTGGCGGGCTGCTCCTCGTCTTCCTCGAAGAAGCCGAGTTCGTCGGTCATGATTCCGCCTCCGCAGATCGTGCGAGCGCCGTCGAGCGGGCGTCGAGCCACGACTGCAGGATCTCCACGGCGGCCGCCTGGTCGACCACCGCGCGCTGCCGCTTGCCCTTGACGCCGCGGTCGCTGAGCATCCTGGTGGCGGCGACCGTGGTCAACCGCTCGTCCGCGAGCCGGACGGGCACCGGGGCGACCTTGGCCGCGAGGGCGACCGCGTAGGCGTGCGCGGCCTCCGCGGCAACGCCGTGCCGCGCGGCGAGCGTCCTTGGCAACCCGACCACCACTTCGACCACCTCGTGCTCGGCGACGAGCTCGGTGAGCCGGTCGAGGTCACTGCCCGACCGCTCGTCGCGGGACAGCGTAACGAGCGGAGTGGCCAGAATGGGAGTCGGATCGCTCACGGCGACGCCGACGCGGACGGAGCCGACGTCCACGGCGAGCCTGCGGCCACGCCCCGGGTCGTCGGCTCCGGGCCGGTCCGGCTTGGGTTTCACGAGCCGCCCAACGCCCTGCGCAGGGCGTTCACCGCCTCGTCGACACCGTTCGCGTTGGTCCCGCCACCCTGCGCCATGTCGGGCTTGCCGCCGCCGCGCGCCTCGATGGCCGACGAGAACGACGGAACGAGCTTGCCCGCAGCGATCCCCGCGTCACGCGCGGTGGAGGTGGTGGCGACGACGAAGCTCACCTTGTCCCCATCGACGGAGAACAGGGCAACGACGCCAGGCCGCGTACCGAGCCGGTTGCGCACCTCGGTCGCCAGCGTGCGGAGGTCGTTACCGCTAACGCCGTTGGGGGCCTTCAACGCGACAAGAGCGGTCCCGTTGATGTCTTCGGCCTTGTCGGCCAAGTCGCCCGCGGAGGACAGCAGCTGGCCAGCGCGGAGCTTCTCCAGCTCCTTCTCGGCGTTGCGGAGGCGGTCGAGCAGGGCCTCTACGCGACCGGGCACCTCGGCGTCGGGCACCTTGAGCATCGAGGCGAGGTTCTGCACAAGAGCGCGTTCCTTGGCCAGGAAGCGCATCGCGTCCATGCCGACGTAGGCCTCAAGGCGGCGGCTACCGGAGCCGACCGAGGACTCGCCGAGCAGGGTGATCGGACCGATCTGCGACGAGTGCTCGACGTGGGTACCACCGCACAGCTCGCGCGACCACGGGCCACCGATCTCGATGACGCGCACGGTCTCGTCGTAGGTCTCACCGAAGAGGGCGACCGCGCCCAAGTCCTGCGCGCCCCCCATGTCGGTGTAGACCACGCGGACGGGCAGGTCCTTGCGCACGGCGAGGTTCGAGACCTCTTCGATCTCGCTGCGGGTCTCCGGCGAAAGGGCGTTGCCCCAAGCGAAGTCGAGACGCAGGTAGCCCGGCTTGTTGTAAGAGCCGCTCTGCAGCGCTGTCGGGCCTAGGACCTCACGCAGGGCCGCGTGCACGACGTGCGTGCCGGAGTGGCCCTGCCGCGCGCCGATACGCCACTCAGCGTCGACGAGGGCCTCTACGTTCTGCCCCTCGACGATCTCGCCGCTACGCACGCGCACCTGGTGCACCCAGAGCTTGCGGGCGACCTTCTGGACGTCGAGAACCTCTAGCTCCACCCCGGGAGCGGTGATGGTGCCCGCGTCGCTCTCCTGGCCACCGGACTCGGCGTACAGGGGAGTCCGGTCGAGCACTACCTCGACGATCTCGCCCTCGGACGCACTACGAACCCGGGCGCCCTCGCGGACCAGGCCGCGCACAGTGGCCTCAGCGGACAGGGTCTCGTATCCGAGGAACTCGGTCGGCCCCTGCGCCAAGAGGTCGCGGTACACGGTCTGGTTGCCGTGGCCGGTCTTGCGGGACGCGGCGTCGGCCTTGGCGCGGGCGCGCTGCTCGGCCATGAGCTCCCGGAAGCCCGTCTCGTCGACCGACAGGCCCTTCTCGGCGGCCATCTCCAGGGTCAGGTCGATCGGGAAGCCGTAGGTGTCGTGCAGCTGGAAGGCCTTGTCGCCGGGCAGCTGCGCGCGACCGTCCGCCTTGACCTGGTCGGCGGCGAGGTCGAAGATCTTCGACCCGCTGACGAGGGTGGCCAGGAAGGCCTCTTCCTCCTTGCGCATCACGGACTCGATGCGCGGGAAGTCGTTGGCCAGATCGGGGTAAGAGGGCGACATGGTGTCGCGCACGACGGCCGCGAACTCACCCAAGACAGGCTCGTTCACGCCGAGCAGGCGGACAGACCTAACGATGCGGCGGAGCAGGCGGCGCAAGACGTAGCCGCGAGCCTCGTTGCCGGGGGTGACGCCGTCGGCGATGAGCATCATGCCGCTGCGCGCGTGGTCGGCGATGACGCGGAAGCGAACGTCGTCGACAGCGTTACCGGCGCCGTAGCGGCGGCCCGACATCTCTTCGGCCTTACCGATGACCGGGCGCACCAGGTCGGTCTCGTACACGTTCTCGACGCCCTGCAGCAGGGTCGCGACGCGCTCGATGCCCATGCCGGTGTCGATGTTCTTGGTCGGCAGCGACCCGATCGGCTTGTGGCCCTGCTTGGGGCTCTGCTCGCCGCGCTCGTCCTGCATGAAGACGAGGTTCCAGATCTCCAGGTAGCGGTCCTCGTCGGCGACGGGGCCACCGTCGCGGCCGTGCTCGGGGCCGCGGTCGTAGTAGATCTCCGAGCAGGGGCCACCGGGACCGGGCACGCCCATGTCCCAGTAGTTGTCCAGGCCGTCACGGCGCTGGATGCGCTCCTCGGGCAGCCCGGCGATCTTGCGCCAGAGCTCGAGGGCCTCGTCGTCGTCGTTGTAGACAGTCGCCCAGAGACGGTCCGGGTCGAGTCCGTAGCCGCCGTCGCCGACGCTCTTGGTGATCAGCTCCCACGCGAGCTCGATGGCCCCGGCCTTGAAGTAGTCGCCGAAGGAGAAGTTGCCCGCCATCTGGAAGAACGTGTTGTGCCGGGTGGTCTTGCCGACCTCGTCGATATCGCCGGTGCGCACGCACTTCTGCACACTGGTGGCGCGCGGCCACGGCGCCGGGGCCTGCCCGAGGAAGTACGGCTTGAACTGGACCATGCCCGCGTTGACGAACAGCAGGTTGGGGTCTTCGAAGATCAGCGACGCGCTCGGCACCTGGGTGTGGCCGTTGCGCTTGAAGTGGTCCAGGAAGCGGTTGGAGATCTCGTGGGTCTGCACTGGCTGTGTCCTCTAGCTGTCAGGGTTCGGCGGTCGGGTGCGCGGCGAACGGCCTAAGAGTCAGCCGTTCGCCCTACGCGCTCGCGCGCCGGGGGTGACGCCAGAGCGGCGCTCGACGGCGTCGGCGAGTTCATCCTCGCGCTCGACCATGCCCGCGCGCACGTCGGCGCCGAACGCGCCGATAGCGCCAGCGAGCTCACGCATGGCGTCGCCGACGTTGTTCGCGATGCCCGCGGGGGTGACCGCGTGCGCGGTCTGCTTCACCTTGCGGTTGAGAGCGACTCCAGCGGCGATACCGACGCCGAGCCAGAAGACGCGCCGGATCATGACCTGGCTCCCCTGCGCCCGGAGCGGCGGCGGCCGGAACGGGAGTGCTTGCCCTCGATCTCGCCCTTGGCCTTGCGGCGCGCGCGGATGGCCTTGCTGACGCCGTAGGACAGCGCGGCGGCCTTGACCAGCGGACCGCCGAGCGTGGCGGTGAACACCGAGGTCAGCGCCGAGACGTTGCCGGTGACGGCCTGGGCGTTGGCGGTGATCCCGTCGACCCGCTCGAGCTGGGTGTTGACGTGGTTGAGCGTGGTGTTGGCGCCGAGGAACAGCGGGTCGCTGTTCTCGTGCGCCTTGCGGATCGCGATGGTGGCCTCGTCGAGCGTGCGGCCGAGCTTGGCCAGCACGATGCCCAGCAGCACAACCAGCAGCACGAACGCGCCTGCGGCCACCAGCGCGGCGATCTGCCCTGCTGTCACGAGCCCTCCTCATTGGCCTGACCCCGGATTTGATCGGCGCCAGGCTACCGTGCCGGTTGCCATACCAGTGTGCGCGGGCGTGGCGGTGTCGGGCGAACCGGTTACTCACCGCGGATGACCCGGCGCAGTTTGGGCACCCGGTCGGCGAGGTGCCGCTCGGCGCCGCGCTGGGTGGGTTCGTAGTAGTCGCGCCCGCGGAGGTCGTCCGGCGGGTACTGCTGGGTGAGGACCCCCTCCGGCACGTCGTGGGGGTAGCGGTAGCCGGTGGCGTTGCCGAGCTTCTTGGCGCCCGCGTAGTGGCCGTCGCGCAGGTGGGTCGGGATCTGCCCGGTAGCGCCAGAGCGGACGTCGGCGAGCGCGGAGTCGAAGGCGACCATGACGGCGTTGGACTTGGGCGCGGTGGCCAGGTGGATCGTGGCCTGGGCCAGCGCGAGCCTGGCCTCGGGCATGCCGATGAGCTGGACGGCCTGGGAGGCGGCGACGCAGACCTGGAGCGCGGTCGGGTCGGCCATACCGACGTCCTCGCTGGCGTGCACGACGAGGCGGCGGGCGATGAACCGGGGGTCTTCGCCTGCCTCGACCATGCGGGCCAGGTAGTGCAAGGCGGCGTCGACGTCGGAACCGCGGATCGACTTGATGAACGCGGAGGTGACGTCGTAGTGCTGGTCGCCCTGTCGGTCGTACCGGACCGCGGCTTTGTCCACGGTGGCCTCAACCGTGGCGAGGTCGATAGAGCCGTCGTTGGCAGCTAGAGCTGAGTCGGCGGCGGCTTCGAGGGCGGTAAGAGCCCTGCGCGCGTCACCACCGGCTAGACGGACGATGTGGGCCTCTGCGTCGTCATCGAGGGTGACGGTGGCGTTGAGGCCGCGCTCGTCAGCGACCGCGCGACGGACGAGCTTCTGGACGTCCGTGTCGGTAAGAGGCTGGAGTTGGAGTACCAGCGAGCGGGACAGGAGGGGGGAGACCACGGAGAAGAACGGGTTCTCGGTGGTAGCGGCAACGAGCAGGACGATGCGGTCTTCGACGGCGCCGAGGAGGGCGTCCTGCTGGGTGCGCGAGAAGCGGTGGACCTCGTCGATGAACAGGACGGTGGACTCACCGGAGTGCGTCAGGCGCTTGCGAGCCTCATCGATGACGGCTCGGACTTCCTTAACGCCCGCGGATAGAGCTGACAGAGCAACAAAGCGTCGGCCGATGGCGGAGGAGACCAGGGTGGCGAGGGTTGTTTTACCGGTGCCAGGTGGGCCATAGAGAAGGATCGACGCGGGCGCTGCCCCCTCGACGAGGCGACGCAAGGGGGCGCCGGGGCCGAGGAGATGGTCTTGGCCTAGGACCTCGTCAAGGGTCGCGGGCCGCATCCTGACCGCTAGAGGCGTGTTCGCCTGCGCTTTCCGGACAGCATCAGCGGAGGCGGGGGCGCCGAAGAGGTCGAACTCCTGTTCCACAGGAGTCGACGCTACCTGGTGCTGCGGTCGTCCTTGGTGGTGGTGAGGAAGGCGCAGTGACGGGCGGCCATTCCGGATCCGGGGTCACCGGATCTGGAGGGGTGGTGAAGCTGATCGTCCAGGTGGGGTGCGGTCGGCATGGAAGCGGTGAGCGTCCACTGGCTGTGCGGGAGGTCGCCGAACCGCCACCGAGTGTTGGCCGGGGTGGATTCTGTAGGAGCCGACTGAGAGGAGCCTCCGGTTGAAGTGGGAGGACTTGCCACAACAGGTGCGCGCAGTCGTTGAGCAGCACGTTGGCGTGGTGGTCGAGGCTCGCCCGGCTGATGGGGGCAGCGCCAGTGACGTTGCCGTTGTGGTGCGAGCGGAGGGTGGGAAGCGGGCGTTTGTGAAGGCGGTCGCGGGAGTCAGCCGGCGGATGCGGTGGCTGCGCAACGAGATCGTGGGGAATCGGGTGGCGGCGGGGATCGCGCCGGGGGTGCTGTTCCACGCCGACCTCGGGGCCGCTGAGGTGGGGGCGGACTGGCTGGTCGTGGGGTTCGAGTTCGTGCCGGGACGGGCGGCGAGCCTGGCTCCGGGGTCACCGGATCTGCCGTTGGTGGCGGAGGCGGTGGAGCGGATCGCCCGGGTCGAGGCGGGTGGGGTGCGGCCGCTGCGAGAGCGGTGGGCGCCTACGGACTGGTGGGCGAAGGTCGCCGAGCTGGCGCCTGATGTCGTGGCGGAGGTGGACGTGGGGGCGATGGACCGGCTCGGCGAGCGGGTGCCCGAGTTGGTCGACGGGGATCGGTTGTCGCACACCGACCTGCATGGGGACCAGTTCCGCATCGAGCCCGGCGAGGACGTCCGCGTCGTCGACTGCGGGTTCCCGGTGCGGGTGCCCGATGGGTCGACACCGCGTTCATGGTGCTGCGACTGATCGAAGCCGGGCACACGCCCAGTGAGGCTGAGGGGTGGGCCAGAGCCCGCTCCACGTTCGCCGGTGTTGATGAGCGGGGACTCACCGCGTGGGCGGGCTATGTGGCTGGGCTCTGGACCCACATCGCTGTCAGCAACGGCCAGGGATCGGCTCGGCGGGCGCGACTGGCCCGGGACTACGTCCGCTGGCGGCTGGACCGGGCCTAGGCGTTCTTGGTGGTGGTGAGGAAGGCGGCCCAGGTGGTGGGGTGGAGGGAGAGGGTGCCCGCGGTGCGGTTCTTGGTGTCGCGGATGGCGATGGTGGTGGGGGTTAGGCGGACCTCCACACAGTTGGCCTCGGCGGCGGCACTGCGACTGCTCTTGAACCAACCGGTGTCCACGGGACCTCCTAGGCGTTCTTGAGGCCGGTGACCAACGCGGTCCAGGTTGCCGGGGTGATGGCGAGGGTGCCAGCGGTGCGGTTCTTCGTGTCCCGAACCCGCACGGCGGTGTCGGTCAGGCGCACCTCGACACAGGTCTCGTTGGCGGCGCCGCTGTAGCTGCTCTTGAACCAACCTGTGTCCCGGACCTGGGAGACCATGGGAGTTACTCCTTCGCGATGTGCTGAATCAACCGGCGGGACTCTTCGCGACTCAAAGCCGCTTCCCACACCCGGTAGAACGCTCGAATCATAGCCGTCGTCTCAGGTTCGCCGTCGTAATAAGTTGACGGGCCAAGAACGGGTGAGGAGTAGCCGATCGATGCCCCACGCTCACCGAAGCCGAGGATCGTCATTCCGTAGCCCCGCAACGGATTGCCGTAGGCATCCGCTCGAAGAACCCGAATGTTGAGGTCAGGCAGCTTGTCGAGCAGGCCAAGCAGGTGGTTCAGCTGCTCGCGCATGATCTCCGGGGCACCCATGTTGGCCCGCAAGGCATCCTCGGTGACGACGAATCGCATGATGCGGAGATCACCCTCGCGAAGCATCGTCGCCTGGCGATCCATCCGATAGGCCCAGCGGTCTTCAGCTTGAGTGTCGTCCGCAGCCCACCACACGCCCTCTGCCTCAGCGAACAGAGCTTGGAGGTACCCGGTCGACTGAAGCAGCCCCGGGATGACACCCGTGTCGTAGACGTTGATTTCGGACGCGCTGGCCTCGAGGTCGGCGAAACGGCGATACGCATCAGGCAAATTGTCTACATGCACTCGCCGCTGTTGGCGGCGGCGGGCTTGGGCGCCCAGTTCGAGGACGGTGGTGCGTTCGTCGCCGGTGACGGTGTAGCAATCGAGGAGGGTTCGGAGGTCTTCCTCGCTGGCCGTGGCGGTTCCGTCCTCCAGTTGCACGATGCGGGAGCGGACCTTGCCCACCGCCTCGGCGCCTGCCTGCTGTGTCATGCCGGAGCGTTCCCGCAACCGGCGAAGCACCAGGCCCAGTTGCCTGCGTTCGAATGTAGGCCGAGCGTGGCCCATGGCGGTCCCTTCGGTTCACCCGATTGTGGGTCTTGTTGTCGGCCCGACAGTCGCCCTATCGTTCAGCACGACAGTCGGGCTTAGAGCCCAGATCCACCCTAGAGCCGAAGGCGGCACTCCATGGCACTTTTCACCCAACCGGGCGTCTCTGTCGAGGCCTGGGTCGACCTCGCGCACGACGTCCCGATCACCCTGGACTCGGTGGAGGGCGGGCAGGCCACCCTGCAGTTCGGGCAGTCCGGCGAGTACACGATGACGATGAGCCAGGCGAACCTGACCCAGTTCGTCGAGCTGGCGACCCGGGCGCTGACCGAGATGGCGGCGAGCTGACGCGGAAACTATCAGCAACCGCCGGATGGGGTGACGGGAACCCCGGGTGGACTCATCCAGCGCGTGCGATGCCCCCGGCACGATCGCGGTGGTGGGCTTGGGCGCAAGGAGGTCGACATGTGTCGGTGGATCGCGTACTCCGGCTCGCCAGTGCGGCTGGCGGACCTGCTCTACAAGCCCGAGAACTCCCTCATCGTGCAGAGCAAACAGGCCCGGCTCGGCGTGGAGACCACGAACGGCGACGGCTTCGGCATCGGCTGGTACGGGGACCGGGCGGCACCCGGGGTCTACCGAGTCACCCAACCCGCCTGGCAGGACGACAACCTGCGCGAGCTGGCCGCCCACGCCACCTCCCGCCGGGTGTTCGCCCACGTCCGCGCCACCACCGGCACGGCGGTACAACAGACCAACTGCCACCCCTTCCGCCACGGTCGCTGGCTGTGGATGCACAACGGGGCGATCGCGGGCTTCCAGTCGATCAAGCGCGACCTGGTGCTCGCCGTCGACCCCGAGCTCTACCCCGCCATCGAGGGGTCGACCGACTCCGAGGTGCTGTTCCACCTCGCGCTGACCATGGGCCTGGAACACGACCCGCCCGCCGCCGTCGCCCGGGCGGTCGGTTTCGTGGAGCGGGTGGGGCAACGCCACGGCATCACCTACCCGATCCAGCTCACGGTCGCGACCACTAACGGCGATACGACCTGGGCGTTCCGCCACTCCAGCGAAGGCCGTTCCCGCTCTCTGTTCCACAGCACCGACATCTCGACGCTGCGCGAGCAGCACCCGGACCACCCGGACCTGCACTCGCTGTCCGACGACGCGCGTCTTGTGGTCTCCGAGCCCTTGGGCGGCCTGCGCGGAGCCTGGCGGGAGGTACCCGAGTCGACGTACCTGACCACTTATGACGGAATGGAGGAAATCCGGCCCTTCGCCCCCGCCGCGGGGTGAGCCGTCACCGGCGTGCCCAGCAGTGCGCGGAGGGCGGCGGTGACGGCAGCGGGCTCCAGCGGGGTGGCGTTGCTCAGGACGTCGAGCAGCACGCCGTCCAGGAACACCGCGGCGGCGCGCGAGCGGTCCTGCGGGAACCGGAGGGTCAGCACGTCGACCAGCGCGGTGCGCCAGCAGTCGGCGAGGGGGCGCAGTTCGGGTCTACGGGTCGCGGCGAGGTACAGCTCGGCTTCGACCACCGCGCGCTCGCCGCCCTGGTACGACAGGGACAGGGCGACGAGCGCGGCGATCGGGTCGTCGGCGGTCTTGATCTCGGCTTCGAGCTCGGCGAGGTCGGCGGTCCAGGACTGGGTGACCTGTTCGAGCGCCGCCGTGGTCAGATCGTCCAGGGTGGCGAAGTAGTAGGTGGTCGAGCCGACGGGGACACCGGCGCGCGCGGCGACGGCCCGGTGGGTCAGGCCCGCGACACCGAGGGTCGGGATGAGCGCGCAGGCGGCGTCGACGATCTCCTGGCGCCGGGCCTGGGGATCGCGGCGGCGGTTCAGTGCGCACCGCCGAGGTTGAGGGTGATCACGCCCGCGACGACCAGGGCGACACCGATGATCTTCACCGGGGTGAGCGCCTCGTTGAGGAACAGGGCGCCGACGACCACGATCACCGTCGTGCCCAGCGCCGACCAGATCGCGTAGCCGACGCCGATGGACATGCCCTGCTGCAACGACTTCGCGAGCATGAAGAACGCGATGAGGTAGCCGCTGACCACCGCGACCGTCGGCCACAGCTGGGTGAAGCCCTGGGTCGACTTCATCAGGCTGGTCGCGACCACTTCGAACAGGATCGCGAAACCCAGGTACACCCACGCGAGCATGACCACTCCCCGGTATTGGACATCCGTACATGTACGAGCGTACGTGTACGGATGTCCAACAACTCAGGCGGTGCGCTTGGCGGCGGACGCGAACCCGAGCCAGGTGTGCCGGTTACCCCACCAGCACCAGCCGACCTTGGGCGCGTCCTTGTGCCCCCTGCCGTCACGCCCCATGCCGTTGCTGATCCAGATCGCCGGGGTCCTGGTGTCGTACTTGCCATCCGGCTTGCGCAACCGCGACGCGATGGTCATAAAGCAGCGCGTTCGCTCTAGAGCCTCCGGCTGGTGCAAGAGCCACTGCACGCCCTCCCCCACCGTCAACGGCGTGCGACCGGCGCCGGTGATCTCGGGCAGCGCGTCCTCAGGAGTCCAGTTGGCCATGCCGTCCCCCCGGTCGATGTCGGTGATGACGTAGACCGGCTTGTCCGGAAGTTCCACCGTTGGGGTGAAGTCGTCCAGGTCCGGCATGTCCAACACCACGAACCCCGGCTTGTCCTTGTGCCGCAGGTGCGGCGCCAACACCGAGGTCTTGAGCCGATCGGGGTGCACCACGAGCAGGGCGTTGTCGATGTCGGGAACGTCAAGGTCACGCGCGGAAAGCTGGGCCAGTTCGAGGACACCCAGCTCATCGAGTCGCTGGATCTGCCTGTCGAGCGGCGGGAAGGGCACAAATACCTCCGAAGTGCGTCGAACAGCCCTACCACAACGCCCCACCCGCCTCCAAGGTTCCCGCGCCGCCGGGTAACGGCAACCGTACAGCGAACGATCTGAGCGCCAAGAGAGCTGGGAGGTTCCGCTGTGACCACCGAAGTGCCGCAGGCCGAGGACGACGAGGCGAGCAGGCCCATGCGCGGCCAGCTCTACTGGATCCTGCCGATCGCGGTGGCCACGATGTCGGTGACCACATGGCTGCTGGTCAACCCCAAGTGGGGCGGGGACGTCGCCGCGATCATCGTCATCCCGGTCAACGTCGCGGCGGTGATCGTCCCGCTGCTGTTGACGGTGAGCACCCCGCGCGCGGTCGCCAAGCGCAACCCCCGACGACGGCGCAAGCTGACCATCGCCACCGCGTTGACCGCCGCCATCCTGCTGACCACCGGGTTGGTGTACTGGTTCTCCCGCGAGGAGGACCCGCTCAAGTACCTCTCCGGACGGGTCAAGATCGGTGTCACCAGCGAGAAGTACCCCGGGTGGAACACCGCGACCAAGGACAAGCACGGCATCGGGTTCGACCGTGAACTGATCAAGTTCCTGGCCGAGGAATACGGATTCGAACTCGACCTGGTCGAACTCGACTCGCTCGACGCCAGGGTCGACCGGCTCGCCGAGTACCTGGGCAAGCCCGACGACATCAAGCTGGTGATCTCCACCTTCTCCATCACCGAGCCGCGGGAGAAGGTGATCGACTTCGCCGGACCGTACTACCAGGACACCGAGGGCTTCTTCACCTACGAGCAAGCGAACAGCTTCGACGAGATCCCCAAGGGCACCGTGTGCGTGACCAAGGGGGCACGGGCAAGCGAGCGACTGACCGACAAGGGGTGGCGGCCGGTCGAGGGCGCGTCCCTGATGGACTGCGTCACCCGGATGAAGAACCCCGACGACATCGTCAAGGCAGTCTCGACCGACGCCTCGATCCTGTCGGAGCTCTCGCGCAACATCGAGGGGTACGGCACCCCGTCCCGGTTCGAGATCGGCCCGGAGCGCTATGGGATCGGTATTCCCAACAACCGCCCCAAGCTGTGCGAGGAGCTGAACCTGAAGATCAGGAAGTTCATCGAGAACGAGTGGATGGGACACATACCGGAGAATCTCCCCTCGGTGTACGACCCACGTGGGCACCAGCCACCGATCCCGTTGCCCACCTGCATGCAGCCGAGCAGCTGACCAGATCCACCCACCGTGGACGAAACCGCGGTGAACGCCCGGCCGGGAGCGGCCGGGCGTTCAGGGGTCACGCGGCGCTGGAGTCCTTGATGAAGCGGGCCAGGCGGGTCATGCCCTCGACGATGGTGTCGGGGTCCAGGGCGCTGCAGGAGAGGCGGAGTTGGTGGTCTCCGGCGGTGTCGTGGTGGAAGTAGCTCATGGGGGTCCAGAGGACGCCGTAGTCGCCGGCGGCTCGGTGGAGGGCGGCGTCGTTGGCGGGGAAGGGGACCTTGACCACCAGGAAGAAGCCGCCTTCTGGGGCGTTCCAGGAGATGCCGAGGGACGCGCGGACGTCGGCGGGGAAGTGGTGTTCCAGTTGGTCGAGGACCGTTTGGAGGTTGGTGCGGTAGAAGTCGATCGCCTGGGCGTTGGCGTCGCGCAGCTTGCAGTCGGCCAGGACCAGCATGCCGCCGATGGCCGCCTGGCTCAGGGCGGCGGTGTTGACGGTGGTCATGCTCTTGATCTTGGAGAGGCTGTCGGCCAGGACGCCCACGGTGCCGTCGAGGGCGGCGACGGGTTGGTCGGCCAGGACGTAGCCGACGCGGGCGCCGGGGAAGCCGGTCTTGGCGAAGGAGCCCAGGTAGATGACGCGCTTGGCGCGGTCGAGGGCCTTAAGTGTCGGGCGCGGGTTGCCTTCGCGGAGGAAGAAGCCGTACGGGTTGTCCTCTAGCAGCAAGAGGTCTTCCTGCTCGGCGACGCGCAGCAGCTCCTCGCGTGCCTCTACCGGCATGCTGGAACCGGACGGGTTAGCGAAGTCCGGCACCAGGTACATCGCACGCGGCCTCTTACCCTGGGCACGCACCTCAGCCGCGGCTGCAGCTACCGCGGCAGGGTCAACGCCGTGCGGACCTTCAGGCACCGGGTGGATCGGGATGTCCAGGACGGTCGCGGTGCCGGTAATGCCGACGTAGCAGGGGGAACTGACCAGCAGCACGTCGTCCGGGCCGGCGAAGAGGGCACGCAGGGTGAGCAGCATGCCCTCCTGGCAACCGACCGTCACCACGACCGACTGGGGCGAGACCTCGATCCCCTCGTCGTTCGAGACAGTGCGGGCGATGAGGTCGTGGATGTGCCCGTTGGTGCGGCCGTACTGGAAGATGTTCGTCCGCACCTGCGCCGGGGTGAACCCGCGCTCGCGCTCCAGGTAGTCCGTGTACGCCTTGAGGTAGTCGAACACCTGGCTGGTCTCGAAGAACCCCTCGTACGGCCGCCCGGGGGCGAACGAGATGGCGTCCGGGAACCGGCCGACCACCTCGTTGAGGAAGTTCATCGACTCCATGCCCGGGTCGGTGACGCTGCCGTGGAGGTCGGCCGCCCGCAGCAGCACCCCCGACATGGTCTCTACTGACACGCCTGCACCCCTCGCTGTCGGGCAACCCACTACGGCATCTGACTACAGGAATTTCCGCAAAAAAGCAGCAGCCTCTTCTTGCGCCCGCTCCCCCGCCGCGAAGTCACCGGCCATCGCGAAGAAGCCGTGCACCATACCGTCGTAGCGGCTCACCTCAGCGGGAACGCCTGCGGCGGACAGCTTGCGCGCGTAGGCCTCGCCCTGGTCGCGTAGCGGGTCGTACTCGGCGGTGATGACAAGAGCGGGCGGTAGGCCTGTGTGGTCGGCAGCGCGCAACGGCGACACGCGCGGGTCCATGCCCTCCGACGGCGGGTCTGCCAGGTAGTGGCTCCAGTACCACGCAACGGAACGGTTGTTGAAGAACGCCGGGTCCACGTTCTCGGCCATAGAGCCGGAAGACGCCGTGTAGTCCGTGTTCGGGTAGACGAGCAGTTGGGCCCGTAGCTGCGGTCCGCCCCTGTCGCGCGACATCAGGGAGACGACCGCAGCGAGGTTGCCGCCCGCGCTGTCCCCGCCGACCGCGATCCGGCTGACGTCCGCGTCGTAGCGGGAACCGTTGGCGGCGAACCACTCCACGGCGCCGTAGCAGTCCTCTAGCGCGGCAGGGAATCGGTGCTCCGGCGCCAAGCGGTACCCCACGGCGACGGTCACACACCCGACGGCGTTGGTCAGGCGGCGGCAGATGGCGTCAGAGGTGTCGATGGTGCCAAGAGTCCAACCACCGCCGAAGAAGTAGAACAGCACCGGCAGCGGACCTTCGACATCCGGCCGGTAGACGCGGATCGGGATCTCCCCGTCCGGTCCGGGGTAAGAGTCGTTGACGACCGACCCCACCTGCTCGGGCGTCCCCCCGGCGGCCTGGATAGAGGCGAGGTCGTCGGCGCGGGCCTGGGCCAGCGAGAGCGTGTAGAGCGGCGGCGTGTCCTGCGCGACCTTGCGCTCGCGCATCGCGGCGACCTGCGGGTCCAGTGGCATGTCGGGGTCCTCTCAGGAGCCCATGGCCAGGCCCATGGCGTGCACGCCGCCATCGACCATGAGCACGGAGGCGGTGGTGGCGGGGAGCAGGTCGGAGAATAGGGCGCACACGGACGTGGCGACCGGGCGCGCGTCGTGCGGGTCCCAGCCGAGCGGGGCGTGGCTGTCCCAGTCGGCCTTGAGCTGGGCGAACCCGGGGATGGACACCGCCGCCTTGGTGCGCAGCGGACCGGAGTTGACCAGGTTGACCCGGATGCCCCGCGGTCCCAGCTCGCGCGCCAGGTACCGGGTGACGGCCTCCAGCCCGGCCTTGGCGACACCCATCCAGTTGTAGGTGGGCCAGGCGACCTGCCCGTCGAACCCGAGGCCGACGACCGACGAGCCGGGGCCGAGCAGCGGCAGGCAGGCGGCCGTGAGCGAGTTGAACGAGTACGTCGACACGTGCACCGCGGTCTGCACGTCGTCCCACGGCGCCTGGCTGAACTCACCGCCGAGGCAGGTGGGCGGGGCGTACGCGATCGCG
Source organism: Actinokineospora globicatena (assembly GCF_024171945.1). Classification (GTDB taxonomy): domain Bacteria; phylum Actinomycetota; class Actinomycetes; order Mycobacteriales; family Pseudonocardiaceae; genus Actinokineospora; species Actinokineospora globicatena. Next base: position 789,693 of record NZ_JAMTCR010000005.1, on the reverse strand, counting down.
TGCAGCACCCCGTCCAGGCCGTCGACGTGCTCGCGGACCTTGTCGGCCAGGCCCGCGAGCTGGTCGGCGTCGGTGACGTCGAGCTCGATGACCGGGACGTCCGGGCCCAGCCGCTTGGCCAGCCGTTCGACCAGCGACATCCGGCCGAACCCGGTGAGGATGACCGTGGCCCCCTGCTCGGCGGCGTAGCGCGCCACCTCGAAGGCGATCGACGAGTCGGTGATGACCCCGGTGATCAGCAGTCGTTTGCCGTCGAGCAGTCCGGGCACTGGCAGTCCTCCGTGGTTCTGGCGAGCCCGGCTGGGCTCGGGTCAGCCCGCGGCGCGGGCCGGGCCCAGGACCGCCAGGTGCGCCTCGCGCCACCGGTCGGTCCACGGCTCCGGCCGCAGCGTCTTGGGGTTGATCTTCACGACCGACCGCAGGCCGCTCGCGTGGGGTTGGCCCTGGGGTCCCGCGCAGCGGAAGCCGTAGCGCAGGCTGGTGGTGCCCAGGTGGTCGAGCCACAGGTCCACGTTGAGTGGACCCGTGCCCAGGTAGGGCAGTTCCAGGTCGACCTCGAAGCGGCGGACCACGTGGAACTTGTCCGGGTTGTCCTCGATCGAGGCCTCCCAGGTGAAGCCGTTGCTCTCGAAGAACGCGGCGGTCGCGCGCTCGACGTGCACGGCGTACCTGGCGTTGTGCAGCACGCCCATCGGGTCCAGCTCGTCGAAGAAGACCCGGCTGACGTGCCGGAACGTGCCGGGCTCGACATCGGCGGACAGACCACTGCGCAGCGGTGTCTCGGTCATGGCGCTAATCTAGCACGGTCGTGCGGATTGTTTGCCGATTTCATCCCGCGCCCACCGCCGCGCACGGGACGACCGGGGCCACCGCGGGGGCGGCGAGATCGAGGCAGGCCAGGGAGATCGCGTCCGAGTCACCCAGGGTCACCGAGTTCACGCCCGGGCGGATGCCCGCCGCCGTCACCCAGTGCACGGACTCGGTCGGCACACCGAAGGCGAACCGGCGCGGGTGTGGACGGTCGTCGGCGTCGATGATCCGGTAGGGCCTAGCGGTGACGGCAAGGCCACCGGTCTCGTACTCCCCCACCTTGTGCAGTCGACACTGACCGCTCGCCAAGAGCTTGCCCAGCAACGGGTCCGCTGTCCGCCGCAGGTCGATCTCCTGCAGCCGGGCCTCGATGAGCACGGTCGCGCGCACTACGGACCCAGGCACCGCAGGGGACTCCAGCACGAATCCCGGATCGTCAGGGTCTACGCGCAAACGCACGCCCGGCCCCATCACGTGCAGTACGCCCGCCTCGATAAGAGCGACGGTCTGCTCGATGCGGGCCGCGGGCGGGCCGATCGACAGAAACGCGTTGAGCGGGGTGTAGTGCCCGTCGAGGTGGTCCCGGTGCGACTGTCCGCTGAGGCCGTTGTGGTCGACGACCAGCCGGATCTCGTTGCGCAGGTCGCGCATGACATCCAAGGCGGCCTTCAGCGGGTTGTTGAGGTTGCCCTGCTGCGCTTGGGCGGCATCGGCGCTGAGGTAGTTCAGCAACCACCGCTGGAACGCGTCGTGGTCGGCGAACACCTGACCGCGATAAGGGGTCGCGATGCGCTCCCAGTCCCAACGGTCACCGGTGGGGACCCCGAACTCGTCGAGCAAGAGAGCCTCGGCAGGGTCACCCCACGCCTTGCTCAGGTAGCGCTCACGGAACCGGTCTGCCACACACACGCACTCACGCTCGGCGAGCAGCGTGGCGTAGTAGACCGTCTCCGTCTCCTTCGCGATCAACGGCCACAGCTGGGTCCGGAAGTCGATCCCGTTCTGCGCCCGCAGTCCCGCGATGACCTCCGGCGTGATCACCAACGGGTCGTGGCGACCGGACGGGCCCTTCTGGTTCTCGCCCCGCGCGTGGTACGGCACACCACGGCGGGAACCCGCGTACAGACGAGGTTCGCGACCCGACGGGCGGTAGACCAACCGGCCATAGACCCGCTCGAACCGGCCCCCACGCCCCAGAGTGAAGAGGGCGAGGTGGTCGAAGAAGTTCAAACCGAGCCCGCGCAGCGCGACAGCCGAACCGGGCTGGATCGACGACAGGTCCACGTCCGCCGGGTTGGACGGCAGGACGTACGTCAAGCCGTGCTCGGCAGCGTAAGCGGACAACGCTTGCTCCGACGCGCTAGGCCGGACCGGCACGTGCCCTTGCGCCAAGATGACCGCGGCGAGGTCATCGAGCCTGGTGCCGTCCTCCAGCAGGACCGTCTGCGGCCCGTCAACGGTGCCGGTGGCGTCCTCGAGGGACACCGCCTTGGAGCGGTGCACCTCCACCCGCACCGTGCCGGGAGCCTGCCGCACTACGCGACGGAACACCCACTTGAGGTAGTGCCCATAGAACGACCGAGAGGGGTAAGAGTCCGGTCCGAGCTCACGAGCCTGGGCCAGCACCTCTTCGGGATAGCCCTCGGAGTTGCCCATCAGGACCAAGAACCGCGCCCACTCATAGAGGCTCGGTCCGACCTCCAGCCGCCCGGCCAGGTCGACGCTCTCGTCGGTGAACATCGACACCTGGGAGGCGACGGTGTTCAGCAGCAGCTGCCGGTCCTGGCTGGTGCGCCACACATCGCCCGCGCCGGGGTGGTGCGGGTCGACCACGTGCACGGTCAGCTCCACCCGAGGGGCGTCCCTGGCGTTGGCGCAGATCCGCTCCAGCACCGACAGGCCGCGCGGGCCCATGCCGACCACGCACACGGCGATCCGGCCGGTGCGCGACAGGTCACCACTCGGGGACATCTCGTTCCTCTCACCGGGGCGCTGCCACCCCATCGGTCGACGGGGTCAGGACTTCCAGGTCACCGGGCAGTACTCGGGGTCGGCGTAGTCCGGCGTCCCCGCCTCGGTCTTGCGGACCAGGAAGTCGTGGTTGTAGTTGACCGGCGAGCCGTCCGAGGTGCGGAAGTCGCGGTAGGCGTTGTCGCCGTCCTGCAGGTGCAGGGAGATCGCGCGGCGCGGGCGGTCGCTGACGTTGGCGCCGCTGCCGTGGTAGGTCTTGCAGTGGTGGAAGCTCACGTGCCCCTTGGGGATCTCCATCGGGACCTTGCGCACCTCGACGTTGTTGAACGCCGCGTTGTCCTCGAGCATCTGGTCGAGCTCGGAGCGGTCGCGCTCGGCGAAGTGCCGGTTGGTGGTGTCGTTGTCGCCGATCTCCTTCCACAGGTGGCTGCCGTCCACCATGGTGATCGTGCCCATCTCCTCCGGGCAGTCGTGGAAGGGGATGAACGCGGTCAGCATCTTCTCCGAGGTGGAGGTCGACCAGTAGTGCTTGTCGAAGTGCCACGGGACGATGTTGGTGACCTCGTCGGGCTTGGGCTGCTTGTAGATCAGGGTCGACTGGAAGACCCGGATCTCCTCGGCCTCGGCCAACCGGGCGGCGACCGCGCCGAGCAGCGGCTTGCGCAGGATCGCGCCGAGGGTGTCGTCCTCGTAGTGGACGTAGTCGTTGTGCCGCTGCACGTCGCCCTTCTCGGGCGTCCAGTAGGCCAGGCGCGCCGGGTGCGACGGGAGCGTGCGGTCGCGGTGCCCGGCGTAGTACGCCTCACTCGCGCTGACGAGGGTGTCGATCTCCTCGTCGGTGAACAGCTTCTTGCTCAGGTACCACCCGTGCTCGGCGTAGAACTGGACCTCTTCGTCGGTCGGCACTAACGCGAGCTCTTCGTCGGTAAGGTCGAACGTCCGCAGTTGCGTGGTCACGCTGGTGTTCCCCTCTATCCCCTGTGTGTGCTTGCTCAGCCCGCGGTCGCGGGGCTCTCGGAGGCGCGCAGCACGGCCTCGTAGAGCGCGCGGATGTTGCCGCTGCCGAAGGTCTTGGCACCGTGGCGGTCGATGACCTCCAGGAAGTAGGTGCCCCTGGCGTGGATGGACCGGGTGAAGATCTGGAAGACCTCGCCCCAGTGGTCGCGGTCGACGAGCACGTTGGTGCGGCGCAGCGCCTCCACCCCGAGGTCCACCCGGCCCAGGCGCTCCTGCAGCGCGTCGTAGTAGCCGCTGGGCGTGGACAGGAACTGCACGCCGCGCGCGGCGAAGGTCTCCACCGAGCCGACGATGTCGTCGGTGAGGAACGCCAGGTGCTGCACGCCCGCGCCGTCGTGGCGGGCCAGGAAGTCGTCGATCTGGCCGGGGCGGCGGCTGGCGTCCGGCTCGATCAGGGTGAAGGTCACCTTGGTCGACTTGCTCTGCACGACCTTGGAGTCCATCGCCTGGTCGCCGATCTCGATGTACTCCTCGAAGATCTGGTCGAACTCGAAGACGTCCTGGTAGAACTGGACGGTCTTGGCCAGCGTGCCCGCGGGCAGGCAGACGGCGATGTGGTCGACGATGTCGAGCAGGGTGTCGCCCTCCTCGACGTCCTGGGTCAGCATGCCGATCACGCCGGGCAGGAACTCGTCGCGCTCGCCGTGGCGCTCGATGAACCGGTGCCGCACGTCGCCGAAGCCGATGACCTCGGCGATGGTCACGCTGGTCTCGCCGTCGGTGTGGGTGACCGGCTCGACGACCGCGGTCGCGCCCCGGCTGACGGCCTGCTCGAAGGCCGCCTTCGCGTCGGCCACGGTGAAGGCGAGGCTGGACACCCCGTCGCCGTGGCGGGCCACGTACTGGGCGGCGGCGCTGCGCGGGTTGAGGCCCGACGTGAGCAGCAGCTGTATTCGGCCGTGCCGCAGCAGCAACGACCGGTCGTCGGGCAGGCTGGTCTCCGGCCCGCCCTGCCCCGCCACCCGGAACCCGAGCGCGGTGCACAGGTAGAACGCCGACTGCTGGACGTCACCGACGTAGAGCTCGACGTGGTCGATGTCCTGGATATCCATTGATCCCCCTCCGGGAATGATTCGGTTACCGATGACCACACCAGGTTTGGGCGGCAGACGGAAACACCCCTGGTTGATGCGATCAACCACGGTGTTCGTCGATGGGAAGGCCGACCCGGCTCTAGAACATGTTTACCACAATCGTCATGACCCCTGGTCCATTACCGCATGGAATCGACACACTTCACCACCGGTGCGCACGCACGACACCCTGCTGTCACGGACCGCCACACCCATTCCCTCGAACCAGCCCTCGCGCATCTGCGGACAGGGGCAGTCGTACCCCTCCAGCGCCCGCGCGGCGGCCAACATCTTCAGCGCGTAGTTCTTGGTGATCACGCTTTCCCACTCGTTGTCCCCGGTCACCGCGTGTTCGGCGACCATCATCGCCGGGTTCCAGGAGATCTTGGGGATTTCGCCGAACCACTTCACGAACTCGTCCACCGACATGGTGCGGAAATCCAGACCGTGTTGGTGGCGGTACCAGCGGGCGATTCGGCGGAACACGAACCGAATGGCCTCGGCGTTGATCTCGTTGGCCGCTTCCTGGCCGAACCTGCGCAACACCCCCTGGTACCACCGGGCGTCGTGCAGCCACCAGAACTCGTGCAGCGGCGGTGGCCCCGGATCGGCGTCGGTGTCGCTCTCGACCCGGCCGTTCTCGATTTCCGTCCCACTCATCGCGTTCCCTCCGCCGCTCGCGCCGACGCTCAGCCGAACCGCTTCGCCGTGGTGCTGGTCGGGCCGACCGCGAGGCTGATGTTGTGCCCGCCGAACCCGAACGAGTTCGACAGCGCGACCGAGACCGGGCCCTGCCGCGGCTTGTCGAGCACGTGGTCGAGGTCGCAGCGCGGGTCGACGTCGGTCAGGTTGAACGTGGGCGGCAGCGCGCCCTTGGCGATCGCCAGCGCGGTCACCGCCGCCTCGATCGCGCCCGCCGCGGCCAGCGAGTGGCCGATGACCGACTTGGTCGCGCTCACCGCGGGGCTGTCCGCGCCGAACACGTCGTGCACGGCCTTGGTCTCGGCGACGTCGCCGCGCTTGGTGCTGGTGCCGTGCGCGTTGATGTAGTCCACATCGGACGGGGTGAGCCCGGCGTCGGCGATGGCCTTGCGCATCGCCTCGGCCGCGCCCTCACCGTCGGCGCGCGGCGCGGTGAGGTGGTGGGCGTCGGTAGTGCCACCCCAGCCGATGATGTCCGCGTATCCCGCCGCTCCCCGCGCCTCGGCGTGGGCGACGCTCTCCAGCACTACGACGCACGCGCCCTCACTGAGCACGAAGCCGTTGCGGCCCTTGTCGAACGGTCGGCTCGCCTGGGTCGGGTCAGCCCAACCGTTGGCGGTAGCGCGAGCGTTGACGAAGCCGGTGGCGATGCTCGGGTGCAGCGGCGCGTCAGTGCCACCGCACACCACTACGTCCGCCTCGCCCGCGCGGATCAACCGCAGGCCCTCCGCGATCGACTGGGCACCCGCGGCGCACGCGGTAGCGATAGCGGCGCTGTAGCCGCGTAGACCGAACCGCAGCGCGATCCGCGCGGCCGCCATGTTGGGCAGGATGCCGGGGATCATGTACGGGCTGATCCCGGTGCGGCCCTTCTCGCGCCTAGAGGCCGACTGGTCCTCGTAGGTGAGAAGCCCGCCGCCGCCGCTAGAGACCACGGTCGCGATCCGGTGCGGGTCGGCGTTGTCGCCCACCGCGATGCCCGCGTCGGCGATCGCGTCGTCGGCGGCGGCCAAGGCGAGCAGCACGTACCGGTCCAGGCACGGGTCCGCGCGGTCGTAGATGGTCGCCGGGTCCACGTCCGGTGCCACACCGGCGTTCTCGATCCAGGTCGCGACCACGTGGTCGCGCGGCGGGGTGACGATGCCGGACCGGCCCTCGCTCTGCGCGTCGAAGGTGGTGGTGACGCCGCGCCCCGCCGGGGTGATCATGCCGATCCCGGTCATGACCGCCGTGCGGCCGGGGGCGCTCACGCGGTCACCGCGCGGAGCTTGTCGACGTGCTGCTGGCGCAGGACGACCTTGCGGACCTTGCCGGTCGCTCCGCGCGGGATGTCGTCCTCGTTCACGACGACGACCTCGCGGATGGTCGCGGCGACGTACTCAGGTAGCGCCGCCTTCACCGCTTCGGTCCGGTCGACTGAGGTGTCCGCGCCCGCGTTGAGGGTCAGCAGCACCGCGGAGACCACCTGGCCGCTGTCGTCCTTGACCGCGACGACAGTGCAGTCGAGCACGTCCGGGTTGGTCGCGAGCACGCGCTCCTCGGACTGCGCGGTGTAGAGCCGCTTGCCCTCACCGAGGTCGATAGCGTCAACGGCGCGGTCTACGTGGTAGTAGAACCCTTCCGCGTCGCGGTAAGCGAGGTCACCGGTGAGGAAGTACCCCGCGAGCCTGCTGCGGTAGGTGGTCACCGAGTCGTTCCAGTACCCCGGCGCCAGCGTGGGCGACCGCACCCCGAGCTGACCGACCTCACCGACGGGCAGCTTGTCGCCGTTGTCGTCGAGCACCGCGATGTCGGCGAACGCGTGCGGCTTGCCGATGCAGCGGCCGTAGCGGTCGGTGTCGGGGGTGTGGGTGATGAAGAACTGCGAGTGGCCCATCTCGGTGGAGCCGAGGCCGTCGATGAACGCCGACCCGGTCACCTGGCTCACGCCCTGGGCGCTGACCACGGTGCGGGTGCCGACCGAGATCAGCCTGCGGATGTGCGCCTCGTGCGCGCAGTCACCGGTGTTCCACCAGAACTGCACCGAGGACACGTCGTAGGCGGTCAGGTCCTCGGAGACCAGCTCGGGCCAGGTCGCGGCGAAGCCGAGCACGCAGGTCGGCTTCCAGCGGTCGACCGCGGCGAGCACCTTGGCGCCGGACTGCTCGGACAGGCACAGCAGCTGCGAGCGGTTGCTCAGCGCCAGGCTGGTCGCGATGACGATCGCGGCGTGGTTGGCGGGCAGCGCGGACAGCATCCGGTCGACGCCCTGGGCGCGCGGCAGGCGCAGCCGGTGGCGGACCGAGGCGAACAGGCTGGAGTGCGAGGCGACGACCGCCTTGGGCATGCCGGTGGTGCCCGAGGAGTGGGTGATCACCACCGGGTCGTCGGCGTGGTGGCGGTACTGCTCGGGCGCGGCGGCGGGGTCGCCGTTGACCAGCTCGGTCACGTCGATGAACAGCTCGACGCCCTCGACGCCGTCGCCCAGTGCGCTGCGGTGCGCAGCGTCAGTGAGCACCGCGACCGGGCGGACCCGGGTGATGTAGACCGCCGCCGTCGCGCCGGGCAGGTTCTTGTTGACCAGCGCCGGGATCGCGCCGATGCGCGCCAACGCGAGGTAGTTGAGCACCAGGTCCGCGGAGGCGGTCACGTAGATGGCGACCGGGTCGCGCGGGCGGATCCCCTTGGCGTGGAACACCGAGGCGCGGCCCGCGACGAGGAACTCCAGCTGCCGCAGGGTCAGCGCCTCCCAGGCGGGGTGGCCCTCGACGTCGGTGTCGAAGCTCAGCGTCGGCTCGTCGAGCCCGTAGCCGCTGCGCACGAGGGTGCTCAGGACGTTGCCGATGCCCAGGTCGGGATCGGCCGCCAGCTGCGCCCTGGTTGTCTTGACGGTCACTGCGTACTCCTCTGGTCGGTTCGGGGGCGCGTCTTACTCGGTGGTGGGCGCGCGGTGTCCCAGCAGCAGCGCGGTCGCCTGCTCGGCACCCTGCTCGACCAGCACCACCAGCACCTCGTCGGCGGCCTCGTCGACGACGAGCAGGTCGGCGACGGCCAGCGCGTCGGCGAGCGGGTCGCCGACCGGGCTGGTGCACACGACCGGCCCGCGCAGGCCCCAGGTCACCGCGACCCGGCCCGCCGCGGAGTTGGCCACGGACTGGAAGAACAGGATGGGCGGCATCCGCTTGCCCGCCTCGATCGCGGCGGCCACCGCCGTCGCGGTGCCCAGGTCCCCCCGCACGCTCACCACCACGACCGCGGTGCGGTCGCCGCGGTCGGCGGGCGCGGGGGCCTCGCCGTGCACTTGGCGCAGGCAGTCGTCGGCGGCCTGGGCGATCAGCGGCGCGAACGACGAGCTGACGAACCCGGGTAGCGGCGCCGGTTGCCGGGACGGGTCCGCCCCGGGGAAACGCGCCTCGGCGAGCACCGTCAGACCGTCCACCGTGGACAAATCCACAACAGACAGTGCGGTGTCCGTCGTCGTGGTCATACCCGTGCCACCACCAATGCCGTGTTAGCGCCGCCGAAAGCGGAGTTGACGGTGAGCGCGTGGTCGACCTCGCGCTCCCACGGTCGCCCCAGCACCAGGTTCAGCCCCAGGCTCTCGTCGGGACCGGCGTACCCGGCGTTGACCGGCAGCCGCCCGGTGCGCAGCGCGTGCACCGTGACCGCCAGCTCCAACAACCCACCCGCCTGCAGCGTGTGGCCGTGCACCGACTTCGACGAGCTCACCGGGATCCTGGCCGCCTCGGTGCCGAGCGCGCGGTGCAGCGCGGCCGCCTCGGCGGCGTCGCTCTGCGCGGTCCCGGTGCCGTGGGCGTTGATGTAGCCGATGTCGGCGGGCACCCGGCCCGCCTTGCGCAGCGCCGCGGTGACGGCCCTGGTCATGCCGCCGCCCTCGGGGTCGGGCTGGGTGATGTGGTGGGCGTCGCCCGCCCGGCCCCACCCCGCGATCCTGGCGACCGGGGTCGCGCCGCGCCGCGCGGCCTCCTCGGCCGACTCCAGCACCACCGCCGCCACGCCGTCGCCGAGCAGCATGCCCTGCCTGCCCGCGGAGAACGGGCGGACGTGGCCGTCGGTGGCCAACGAGCGGCCCGCGTCGAACAGCGCGAAGTTGTCCTGCTCCACCAGGTACCCCGCCGCGACGACGACCCGGTGGGCGCGGCCGTGCGAGATCATCGTGGCCGCGTCCGCGACCGCCGTGCTCGCCGCGACGCACGCGGTCATGTACGCCCTCGGCGCGGGACCGAGACCGGCCCGGCGCGCGATGGCGTCGGCGATGGCGCCGGGGCCGGTGCGGTCCGACTCGGGCAGCCGCGCCACCGCCGGGTCACCGTGCACGGCGACCAGCAGCGGGCTGACCACGCGCTCGTCGGCGCCCAACCCGGCCTGCGCGCAGGCCCGGTCGAGGATCGCGACGAGCTCGTCGGCCAGCACCGGGTCACCGGGCAGCTGCGCGGCCAGGTCGGTGCGGTAGCGACCCGCGTCGAACCGGGTGACGGGCGTGAACGCGGGGTCGCCCGCCGCGGTCCGCTCGCCGAGCGCGGCCAGGTCCCACCCGGTGCCCGCGATCGCGGCCAACCCGGTGACCACCACGTCCGCGCCACCGGCCCCGTGCGCCTCAGCCATCGCCGCGCCCACCCACCAGGTCGGCGAGCACCTGCGCGGCACCGGCCACGGTGTGCATCCGGGACAGGTCGGCGTCGTCGAGGTCGAGCTCCACCCCGTAGCGCTGCTCGGCCTGGTGCAGCAGCCACGCGAGCTCCAGCGAGTCGAGCTCCTCGGTGTCGCCCTTGGACACCTGGGCGCGGTAGCCGGAGATCATCTCGACCACGTCCTCGCGGGTGGGCGCGGCGGTCGTCTCACTCACGAACGCTGCCCTCGGCGACCGGCTCCAGCCTGCCCGCGACATCGGCGACGAACTCGTCGATGGTCATCAGCGAGACCTGCTCGATCTCGTCCTCGTCGATCTTGACGCCGAACCGGTCCTCCAGCTGCACGGTCAGCTCGGCCATCGACAGCGACTCGAGGTCCAGCCCGGCCGGGCCGAGCTGGGTGTCGCCGGGGACGTCCTTGGTCGCGTACTGCAGACCGACCAGCGCGTCGATGACGAACGCGCGGACTTCTTCCTTGGTGCTCATGGTCTTCCTCTCGTGGCGGAACTCGGCCGCACCCGGACGCGGGCGCGGCCGACCGTGCGCCGACCCGGGGTGGGGCGGCGCCTGGTGGGGACCGGTCTGACTAGTTCTGGTCGGCGACCCGTTGGGCGGCCGCGCGCAACGCGGCTCGGTCGCGCAGGAGCTTGCCGCTGGACGTGCGCGGCATGGCCGGGAGCACGTGCACCGCGCGTGGCCGCTTGTAGGCGGCGAGCCGCTCCCGCAACCACGCGTCGACAGCGCCACCGGCCGCGTCGGCGGAAACCGACACGTACGCCTTGATTCCCTCGTCGTAGAGCACCACCGCGGCCTCGACGCCCGGCGCGTCGGCGAGGGTCTGCTCGACCTCGGTGAGGTCGACCTTGAGCCCGCCGATGGAGACCTGGGAGTCGAGCCTGCCCTTGATGACGACCCGGCCGGTGACCGCGTCGACCTCGCCCGCGTCCCGGGTGCGCAGCCAACCGTCGGCCCAGCGGGTCGGGTCGACGAGACCCAGGTAGGGGGAGCGCTCGCGGCTGAGCAGGACCTCGCCGTCCACGACCCGCACGGCGATGCCGGGGGCGGGGGTCAGCTCGGGCCGGTGCGCGCCCTCGATGTCGGTGGCGATGACCCCGAGCTCGGTCATCCCGTACATGTTGCCCAGGGTGATGCCGTAGCCCTCGGTCAGCGCGCGCCACAGCTCCGGCCGCACCAGCTCGCCCCCGGTGATCATCCGGCGGAACCCGGGCAGCGCGGGCGGGTCCACGACGGCGGCCAGGACCTCCGCCTGCGACGGGACCCCGATGAGGGTGGTCGGCGCGTCGCCGTCGGCCAGCGCCTTGAGGATGCCGTCGATGGTGAGCCTGGGCGGCACGACCATCGGGACACCGGCGTTGAGGCCGTGCAGCAGACCACCGACCAGACCGAGCACGTGGACCATGGAGCCGAGCACGACCGCGCGCTCACCGCGCTGAGGAATCCCCTCGATCGCGTTGTAGCGGTCCAGCTCGGCGATGACGTCGGCGGCGGTCCGCCCGATGATCTTCGACGGCCCGGTCGAGCCCGAGCTGAGCTGGATCAACGTGTGCGGCGTGGCCGCCGGGACACCGGCCGGGTTGGGCAGGTAGACGGGCTCCACGTCGAACAGCGCGCGCAGCGCACCGGACACCGGTCCCGCCGGTTGCACGAGCAGCTGCGGAGCCAGCCTGGCCACCGCTTGGTCCACTTCGTGCTGGGTGAGCCGGTAGTCCAAGAGGGACACCTGGGTGCCCAACCGCCAGGCGGCGAGCAGCACGGTGACGAACCCCAGCGACGGCGGGAGTCGCAACGAGACGCTCCCACCGGGAGCGAGCCCGGCCGCGACCAGCTCGCGTTCGCGCTGGTCGACCAGCTCGCGCAGCGCCCGCCGGTCGAGCGGGGCGCCGAGGTGCAGCGCCAGCTCGCGCTCCGGCCCGCCGAGCAGCAGCTCGCCGACCCACTCGCCGGTGTCCGGAGCCGAGGGCTCCCCGGTCGCGACCGGGGATAAGTGGGTCTCACTCGACATGGTGTTCCCCCCTATTCGGAACCGGAATCGGGAATGAAGATCCAATAGCGGACATGGTGTGCACAACGTCCTCAGACGAACCGCTACGTCTACAACAGACGGTGAAAACCTTGGCGCCCACGCGGCAGCGACCCCGGCAACTCACCCCTTGCGATCCACGTTACTGCCGGCAATCCGGAGAACGCAAGAGATTCGCGCAACGGGTTTTCGTCGGCACGGTCACAGGGTCAGACAATGATCGAATGAACAGCGGAAGAATGGATGAACGCGCAACGATTGACCTCTTGAGACAGATACCGACTAGTAGATACACGGCGGCGAACAGTAGGGGTACAACGCCCACCCGACCCGCGGGCGGAGCAGACACATGAGACGATCCGAACACCGGAAATGCCCAATCGTGTGGTATCCGTCGGAAATGGACAGTCTGCCGCGGACGATCGTGCTAACGCACCAGCGCCGGTCCGATGTCGGTGAGCGCGGGGGTGCCCGAGAGCACCATCGCCTCCTCGAGTTCCGCGCGCAGGGTGGACAGAACGCCGGTCACGCCCACGTCGCCTGCCACCGCGAGTCCATGCAGGACCGGCCTGCCGACGAACACCGCGGCGGCGCCGATGGCGAGCGCCTTGAGGACATCGGTACCCCTACGAACCCCACCGTCGACAAAGACCGGCACCGCCCGGCCGACCTCGGCGGCGATCTCGCCGAGCGCGTCAATAGCCGGTATGGCCGAATCGAGTTGGCGACCGCCGTGATTGGACACCACGATCCCGTCGACCCCGTGGTCGACGGCGAGCCGGGCATCGGCGGCGGTGAGGATTCCCTTCAGCACAAGCGGCAATCGGGTCGTATCCCGCAACCAGGCCAGATCCGCCCACGTGATGGTGGCGTCGAATTGCTCCCGGGAATGGCTCTGAATCGAGGAACCGGATTCGCCCATTCGCGCTACGGCCATGGCCGCCGGGTCGACATTGGCCGCGGTGACGCCGGGCGGGAGGGTGAACCCGCTGCGCAGGTCGCGCGGCCTGGTCGCCACCCGGGGGGCGTCGACGGTGAGCACGAGCGCGCGGACCCCGGCGGCCTCGGCACGGCCGATGAGGTCGGCGAGCGCGTCGCGGCGGCGCAGCCAGTACAGCTGCAGCCAGAGCGGGGCGGTGGTCGCGGCGGCGATGTCGGCCAGCGTGCGGCTGGCGAACATGCTGACCACGAACGGCAGGCCGCACCCGGCGGCGGCGCGAGCGGTCGCGACCTCGCCGTCCGGGTGGACGAGCCGGTGGTAGGCCATCGGCGCGATGGCGATCGGGGCGCGGACAGAGTCACCCAGCAGGGTGGTGCCCAGATCCGGTTTGGTGACGTCGACGAGCACCCTGGGGAGCAGCACCCTGCGGTCGAAGGCGGTCCGGTTGGCGCCGACGGTCAACTCTGCGCCGCTGCCACCCTGCAGGAAGTCCCAGGTGGGCCCGGGTAATCGGGCCTGCGCGGCCCGTTCCCAGTCCAGCAGGGACAGCATGTCGCCGTTGCCCTGACTCTCCGCCACGAAAGTCCCCCAACCGCTGACGCCCGGTGGTCGATGCCCTCCGGCCGGGAGTCGTCCCGCCGATCGACCTCGGGCGTCAGTGTACCCAACAAGGCCGATCGTTCGTACGTTTTTCTCCGCTGGCGGCGGTTTAGCGACGCTCTTCGACGTCCCCACCGGTCACCGCACGGGTGCGGAGAGTCACAGGTTCGGCCAGTTGAGCGCCACGGCGCGCTCGGCGAGCATCAGCGTCGGCAGGGTCGTAGTCGCCCGGGGGCTCACCGGGAACGCGGAGGCGTCGATGACGAGCAGGTCGTCGACGGCGCGCACCCGGCAGGTCTCGTCGAGGACGGAGTCGGCGTCACCCGCCTGGCCCATCCGGCAGGTGCCAACCGGGTGATTGTAGGTGCCGACGGTGGCGTGCACGGCGTCCACGAGATCGGCGTCGGCGATCCCCGGGCCGGGCACCCGCTCGCCCACCAGCAGGCTGGCCAGCGGCGACTGCTCGGCGAGCCTGCGGATCACCCGCAGCCCCTCGGCGACCCGGACGGCGTCACGGGGGTCGCGGTAGATCCCGGTGTCCACCACGGGCAGGTCGGCGGCGTCGCGCGAGCGCAGCCGGACCGAGCCGGTGGAGTGCGGGGCGACCAGGGCGGAGGTCATCAGCAGGTCGAAGCCGGTGGGGTGACCGGCTGGCGCGCGGGTGGGCATGGTCGCCATGGCGTGGATGTGGATGTCCACGTCCGGCTCGTCGCGGCTGGTCTTGATCGACAACATGGTGCGCAGCGGGGCGGGGCGGGACTCGCGGTGCTCCTCGGCGGTGGCGAACAGCGCCGGGGTGGACGGGTGCTCGAGCAGGTTCGACCCCACACCGGGCACGTCCGCGACGAGGTCGACCCCGACCTCGCGCAGGTGCTCGGCCGGACCGACGCCCGAGCGCAGCAGGATGGCCGGGCTGCCGTAGGCGCCCGCGCTGAGCACGACCTGCTCGGCGGCGATCTCCTCCCCCGAGGCCAACCGCACGCCGACCGCGCGGCCGTCGCGGATCAGCACCGTGTCGACGTCGGCGTCCGGGCGGATGGTGAGGTTGGGCCGCTGGGCCGCGTGCTCCAGGTAGACCAGCGCCGAGTTGTAGCGCCTGCCGCCGACCTGGTTGAGCGGGGTGAGCCCGGCACCGAGCGAGTCGGCGGCGTTGTGGTCGTCGACGAGGGCGAAGCCCGCCTTCTCGCACGCGGTGAGGAAGCGCTCCTGGGAGTCGGTCAGCTCCTCACGCGCGTAGCGGCGGACCGGCGTGCGACCGGGCAGCGCGCGCGGCTCGGTGTCGTGGTCGGACTCCAGCGCCTGGTACACCGGCAGCACCTCGTCCCACGCCCAGCGCGGCAGCCCCCTGGCCGCCCAGGCGCGGTGATCCGTCGGCCTGCTGCGCAGCGCGACGCAGAAGTTGACCGCCGTCGACCCGCCGACGACCTTGCCCCGCGGGATGGGGAAGGTGTGGCCGCCGTGGGTCAGCGGGGCGCTGGCGAAGCCCCAGTCGTGGCCGCGCGGGAAGCCGAGCCCGTCGAGCAGGTCGGCGGGCCACTGCGCCTCGGTGGCGTAGTGCGGCCCGGCCTCCAGCAGCAGGACCGAGCAGGTCGGGTCCTGCGAGAGCCTGCTGGCGACGACCGAGCCCGCCGCGCCCGCGCCGACGACGATCACATCGTGTGTCATGAACCCGCTTCTTCGTGTGGGTGGGGTCGACGGTCAGTCGACCAGGACGGGCAGTCTGCTCAGCCCGCGGATGAGGGTGTTGGACTGCCACACCAGCTCCTCCGGCTCCACCGCGAGGCGCAGCTTGGGGAAGCGGGTGAGCAGCCGCTCGAAGGCAACCCTGCCCTCGATCCTGGCCAGCGGCGCGCCGACGCAGTAGTGGATGCCGTGGCCGAAGGTCATGTGCCCGCCCATCGGCCGGGTGATGTCCATGGTCGCCGCGCGCGGGAAGAACTCGTCGTCGCGGTTGGCCGAGGTCAGGATGGTGGCCACGAACGAGCCTGCCGGGATGACCGCGCCGCCGATCTCCACGTCCTCGGTGGAGTAGCGCATCATCGAGGTGTTGGCCGGGCCGTCGTAGCGCAGGAACTCCTCGACCGCGTTGGGCAGCAGCGACAGGTCCGAGCGCAGCAGCGCCAACTGCTCGGGGTGGGTCAGCAGCGACAGGGTCCCGTTGCCGATCAGGTGGACCACGGTCTCGTGCCCGGCGAACAGGGTGAGGAAGGCCATCGAGACCACCTCGACGCTGCTCAGCGCCTGGTCCTCGTCGCGCGCGGTGATCAGCGCGGTCAGCAGGTCGTCGCCGGGGTTGCGCTGCTTGTGGTCGATGAGCTCCAGCAGGTACCCGGCCATCGCCGCCGCGGAGGACTTGGCCTCGTCCGAGCGGTTGTCGGAGGTCAGCGCGACCGGGGCGGAGTCGGTGCCGATGGCCAGCGCCCAGCGGTGGAAGTCGGAGCGGTCCGAGGCGGGCACGCCGAACAGGTCGCAGATGACCGTCAGCGGCAGCGGGCTGCCGAACTGGCCGACCAGGTCCACCTCACCGGTCGGGTCGATGGCGTCGAGCAGCTCGTCGACCAGGGTCGAGACGTTGGGCTTGAGGCCCTCCATCCGCCGCGGCGTCAGCGCCTTGGCCATGAACCGGCGCAGCCGGGTGTGGTCCGGCGGGTCGACGTTGAGCATGTGCCTGCCGAACTGCGAACCGTAGTCCTCTTGCGTGGGGCGGACGTCGGAGCCGGTCTCGACCAGCTTGCGGCCGTGCACCAGGTCGCTGGAGAAGCGGCGGTCGGCCATCACCGCGCGGGCGTCGGCGTGCTTGGTGACCATCCAGACCTTGAGCCCGTTGGGCATCAGCACCTCGCGCACCGGGGTCTCGGCGCGCAGCTTGTCGTAGACCGCGTGCGGGTCCTGCATGTCGGCGGCGTGGAAGACGAAGGTCTCCCCGCGCTCCTGGTGCTCGGCGGGTAACGACTGGCCGGTGGCTTGATCTGCGGACACGACACTCCTCGGATACCGGTTCGGCTTGCTCTCCCCCGTCGCAGCCCGGCGGCCGGACCGGTCGAGCCTAACACACAGTGCGATCGGTCGTGCGGATATTTTCGGTACAGCGTACCGGCTGGTCCAGACCGCGTCAGCGGACCGGCGGTCCCCTTCGGACAGACGCACGCGCCGCCCGCACCGGAAACTGCGCGCTACCATGACAGGAACGGGAAGCCACGGGAGTAAGATCGTGCGATACCGGTACCTACCACCGGTATCAGCGGCTCCGCATAGAGCCCTTAGACCCTTGTGAGACCTAGATCCCTGAGAGCGCAACGATGACCGAGGCTCGAGTGGACGGTCGCGTCCAGCGGGGCAACCACACCCGCGGGCTGATCGTCGCGCGCGCGGTCGAGATCGCCTCCGTCGAGGGCCTGACGAGCCTGTCGCTCGGCAGGCTGGCCACCGACCTGGAGATCAGCAAGAGCGGGGTGTTCGGCCTGTTCGGCTCCAAGGAGGAGCTGCAGCTGGCGACCATCGACGCGGCGCTGAAGATCTACGTCGACACCGTGATCAGGCCGGTGCTCGACCTGCCGCCCGGCGTCGCCAAGGTGTGGCGGCTGTGCCTGAGCTGGCAGGACTACTCGCGCGGCCGGGTCTTCCCCGGCGGCTGCTTCTTCTTCGCCGTCTCCGCCGAGTTCGACGCCCAGCCCGGCCGGGTCCGCGACACCCTGGCGCGGCTGTCGGGGCGCTGGGCCGAGCTGGTCGAGCGCACCCTCGCCGAGGCCGCCGCCGCCGGTGAGCTGACCGACGAGCTCGACGGCGGGCAGCTGGCGTTCGAGCTGATCGCGTTCATGGAGACGGCCAACGCCAGCTCCGTGCTCAACGACGACATGGCCGTCTACGACCGCTCCCGCGCGGCGATCCTGCGGTTGCTGCGCTCGGTGGCGACCGACCCGGCGCTACTGCCGTCCACCGCGTAGCGCACCCGGTCCCACCGGGTGGACGCGGAGGGTCATCTGTTGACCACGCGCGGGTCCGGTGTTCGGATAGGTGGGTGTCCACCGCGAAGCCAGCCAGGCGCCTGACCAGGCGCAGGCACGTCGACTTCGCCCGGGTCTGCAGCCAGGCCTGTCGCTAGGCACCGCTCACCCCGCGTGACCGCGCCCGCCGGGCCGGTCCGCCCAGCGTGCCCGGCCGACCCGTGGAGTCCACCGTGCCAGACACCCCGCTCAGCCCGCTCCAGTTCGCCTACTGGGTGCCCAACGTCAGCGGCGGCCTCGTCGTCAGCGACATCGAGCAGCGCACCGACTGGTCGTACGACTACAACCGGCGACTCGCCGTGCTCGCCGAGGACAACGGCTTCGACTACGCGCTGACCCAGGTCCGCTACATGGCCAGCTACGGCGCGGCCTACCAGCACGAGTCCACCAGCTTCAGCCTCGCGTTACTCCTGGCCACCCAGCGGCTCAAGGTCATCGCCGCGGTGCACCCCGGGTTGTGGCACCCGGCCGTGCTGGCCAAGCTCGTCGCCACCGCCGACCACATCTCCGGTGGCCGGGCCGCGGTGAACGTGGTCTCCGGCTGGTTCAAGGGCGAGTTCACCGCGTTGGGTGAACCGTGGCTGGAGCACGACGAGCGCTACCGCCGCGCCGAGGAGTTCATCCGGGTGCTGCGGGCCAGCTGGACCACCGACGACGCCCAGTTCGCCGGGGACTTCTACCGACTGCGCGGCTTCGACCTCAAGCCCAAGCCGCTGACCGGGCCGGACCGACCACACCCGGAGATCTTCCAGGGCGGCAACTCCACCGCGGCGCGGGCGATGGCCGGGCGGGTCTCGGACTGGTACTTCAGCAACGGCAAGGACTTCGACGGCGTCAGCGAGCAGGTCGCCGAGGTCGGGGCCGCCGCAGCCGCGCACGGGCGGCGGGTGCGCTTCGGCCTCAACGGGTTCCTCATCGCCCGCGACACCGAGGCCGAGGCCCGCGAGACGCTGCGCGAGATCGTCGCCAAGGCCAACCCCGAGGCCGTCGCCGGGTTCCGCGACGCGGTCAAGCAAGCCGGTAGCTCTACCGGTGACGGCAAAGGCATGTGGGCGGACTCGTCGTTCGAGGACCTCGTCCAGTACAACGACGGGTTCCGCACCAAGCTCATCGGCACACCCGAGCAGATCGCCACCCGGCTGGTCGAGTACCGCAGGCGCGGCGTCGACCTCGCCCTGCTCGGATTCCTGCACTACCACGAGGAAGTCCAGTACTTCGGCACCCACGTCCTGCCGATCGTGCGCGCCCTCGAGGCCGACGCCGATCGCGGGGCCGGTGTCCCCGAACCCGTGACCCGCTGAGAGGCAGGGACCATGACCACCACTGAGACCGACTGGGCCAAGTCCACCCCGACCACCGCCACGGGCTGGCTGGCCCGCGCGGCAGAGGTATCGGCGCTGCTGGCCGTTGACGCTGTCCAGCGCGACCGCGAAGGCAAGACCCCGCACGCGGAAGTGCGGCTGCTCAAGGAATCCGGCCTGGTGACGCTGCTCGGGCCGGTCGAGCACGGCGGAGGCGGCCAGGACTGGCCCACCGCGTACCGGGTCGTGCGGGAGATCGCGAAGTCCGATGGCTCTATCGGCCAACTACTCGGTTACCACTACCTGTGGTTCTGGGCCGCACGGCTGGTCGGCACCCCCGAGCAGGTCTTGGCGGTAGAGGAGTTGGCGACCAAGAACCGGCTGTTCTTCGGCGGGGCCGTCAACCCGCGCGACGACGACGTCGTCATCACCGACGAGGGCGACACGATCGTCTACAACGGTCGCAAGTCGTTCTCCACCGGGAGCAAGGTGTCGGACCTGACGGTGCTGGAGGGCGTGCTCGAGGGCACCGACAAGCACATCTTCGCGATCGTGCCATCCGACTCCGAGGGGCTGACCTTCCACGACGACTGGGACAACATCGGCCAGCGGCTGACCGAGTCGGGCAGCGTCACCATCTCCGGGGTGCGGGTCGACTGGGCGTCGGCGGCGGGGTACGTGGACAAGGTCTTCACGCCGCGCGTCTACAACACGCTCAACGTGCCCACGATCCAACTGGTGTTCGTGAGCTTCTACCTCGGCATCGCGCGCGGGGCGCTGGAGACCGCCCGCGCCTACACCGTGCAGAAGTCGCGGGCGTGGCTGCACGGCGGGCAGGAGCGCTCGGTCGACGAGCCCTACGTGCTCGACGTGTACGGCGACCTCACCGCGAAGCTGTGGGCGGTCGAGGCGTTCGCCGACCAGGTCGCCACCGAGGGCTGGGTCATCCACCAGAACCCGGACGTGGTGACCGAGCGCGAACGCGGCGAGCACGAGGTGCGGGTCGCGGCGGTGAAGGCCCGCGCGACCGAGGTGGCGCTGGAGATCACCAGCGGCGTCTTCGAGGTCACCGGCGCCCGCGCCACGGCCGCCCGCGAGGGCCTCGACCGCTTCTGGCGCAACGTCCGCACCCACACCCTGCACGACCCGGTCGCCTACAAGCGGCGCGAGGTGGGGGTCTTCGTCCTGCGCGACGAGATCCCCGAGCCCACCTGGTACTCCTGACCCTGGAGGTTGCGTTGTCCTCGATCGTCGTCCTCTCCGGCAGCCCGTCGGCCACCTCCCGGACCGCGGCGCTGACCGCGCACCTCGCCGAGCACCTGCGCGCCCACGGCCACGACGTGCGCCTGGTGCTGGTGCGCGACCTGCCACCGGCCGCGCTGCTGCACGCCGACGTCGCCGACCCGGCGATCGCGGACGTCACAGCGGCGATCGAGGCGGCGGACGGGGTGGTGGTCGCGTCCCCGGTCTACAAGGCGGCGTACTCGGGGCTGCTCAAGACACTGCTGGACCTGCTGCCGCAGTTCGCGCTAGCGGGCAAGACAGCGCTACCGGTGCTGACCGGTGGGAGCCCGGCGCACGTGCTGGCGTTGGACTACGCGCTGCGGCCGGTGCTGTCGTCCCTCGGGGCGCACCACATCGTGCCGGGGTGGTTCGTGCTGGACCGGCACATCGACGTCACCTCCGCGGGCGTGGTGCTGCACCCGGACGCCGAGGCGCCGCTGCTGTCGGTGGTCGACACGTTCTCGCGGGTCTTACCGGTGCCTGCCATCTAGGGGGTGGTGCGGCGCCCATCGGTCTCGGTGGGCGCCGCTCCCCTGGGTTCACGGGCGCAGGAGGGGCTTGATGACCTTGCGGTTGTCCATGTCGGTGTAGGCGTCGGCGACGCTGGCGAGGGCGTACTCGGCGTCGAAGACCGGGCCGGGGTTGATCTCGCCCGCGAGGACGGCGGCCAGGAGTTCGGGCAGGTAGGCGCGGACAGGCGCAACACCGCCGCGGACGGAGATGTTGTTGCTGAACAGGTGGCGGACCGGGAACTCGGGACCACCGGCGGGGACGCCGACGTAGCCGAGACGACCACCGGGGCGCACGGTGTGCAGGGCCTGGTCCATCGACTCCTTGGTACCGACGCACTCCAGGACCGCGTCGGCGCCGCCGCCGAGCAGGTCCCTGACCTCGGCCACACCCTCGTCACCCCGGGTCGCGACGATGTCGGTGGCACCGAAGGTCCGGGCGAGGGCTTGGCGGTCGGCATGCCGGGACATGGCGACGACCCGCTCGGCACCCAACCGGGCGGCGGCGAGAACAGCGCAGAGGCCAACGGCACCGTCGCCGACGACCACGACCTTGTCCCCGGGGCTCACTCCGGCGGCGACGGCGGCGTGGTGACCGGTGCCCATGACGTCGGAGAGGGTCAGGAGGCTGGGCACGAGGGCGTCGTCGGGGACCTCCGGGGTCGCGACCAACGTGCCATCGGCGAACGGGGAGACCACGTACTCGGCCTGACCACCGTCGATGTCGTGCCCGACCCGCGCTTGACCGCCCCAGTAACCGCCGCGCTCGCAGGAGGTGTGGATACCGTTGCGACAGTGCACACAGGTGCCATCACTCACCGCGAACGGCGCGATGACGAAGTCACCAGGCCGCACCGTCGTGACCTCGGCACCGACCTCCTCGACCACACCGACGAACTCATGCCCCATCCGCTTCGGCTCCGCCACCGGCGAGATCCCCCGGTACCCCCACAGATCCGAACCACACACACAGGACGCGACCACCCGCACCACCGCGTCAGTCGGAAGCCGCACCGCCGGATCGGGGAACTCCGCCAACCGCACATCCCCAGCCCCGTGCAACACAGTCCCGCGCATACTCAACCCTCCACAGTAGACAAATCTGGACTTTCCCTGGCGCGCTTGACGTTCCGAGGCAGCGCGAGACCGATGGCGCGAACCACGTCCGGCCGTGACGGCCAAACGCACGCTCCAGCCCTGAGCGTCAGACCTTGGCGATGGCGGATCGTAGGGCGCCGAGGACCAGTTCGACGCGGTCTGGGCGGGCGTTGTGGCCCATGAGGCCGATGCGCCAGACGGAGCTGGCGAAGGCGCCTGCGCCCGCGCCGATCTCGATGCCGTATTCGGTGAGGAGGATTTGGCGGACCTTGGCCGAGTCGACGCCCGCGGGGACGCGGACGGTGGTGAGTTCGGGGAGGCGGTGGCCTTCGGCGGCGAAGAGCTCTAGGCCCTGGTCCTGCAACCCTTGCTGCAGCAGGGTTCCGGCGGCGTGGTGGCGGGCCCACACCTGCTCCAGGCCCTCCTCCAGCACCCGGCCCAGGGCGGCGTGCAGGGAGGCGATCATGGCGACGGGGGCGGTGTGGTGGTACGTGCGGCCGCCGGTGGAGCCGTCGACGTAGGCGCCGATGAGGTTGAGGTCGAGGTACCAGGTGGGGGGTCGCTGGACGCGGCGGTCCCAGGCGCGGGGGGAGACGGTGAACGGGGAGAGGCCGGGAGCGCCGCCGAGGCACTTCTGGGTGCCCGAGTAGGCCAGGTCGACGTCCCAGGCGTCGATGGCGACCTCGATGCCCGCCAGGGAGGTCACGCAGTCGGCGAGGACGAGGGTGCGCTGGTCGCGCTTGTGGACCGCCAGCGACAGCGCCCGGATGTCGCTGAGCACGCCGGTCGAGGTCTCGGCGTGGACGGCGGCCACCAGGGATGGCTCCGGGTGCGCGGCCAGCACCCGCTCCACGTCCACCGGGGTGCCCCAGTCGTGGTCGACGCGCACCACGTTCGCGCCGTAGCGGCTCGCGACGTCGACCATCCGCTCGCCGAACAGGCCGTTCACCGCGACCACGACGACGTCACCGTGGCGGACGAAGTTCGCGAACGCGGCCTCCATGCCGATGGAACCCGTGCCGGACAACGGGAGCGTGCGCGCGTTGTGCGTGCCCCACACGCGGCGCAGCCGGTCGCAGGTCTCGTCGAGCACGCGGAGGAACTCCGGGTCCAGGTGCCCCAGCAGCGGTGCGGCCAGCGCGGCCGTCGCCTCCGGGTAGGGGTTGGACGGTCCCGGGCCGAGCAGGGTGCGGTCTACCAGTGCCATGCCCGGAACTCTACGGATGGGCGAGGGGGTCCACGTCGAGTTGTCCACAGGGTGAGTGGCGGCGGCCGCGCAGCATGATCCCCAGGGCGTGGGGCACCAGGTCACCGCCGCGCTTGCACAGCCACGGGATGCCCTTGAGCAGCAGCCAGGCGACGTGCGCGAGCGGACCGGCGCGCAGCCCGCCCTCGCAGACCAGGCTGACCGGGGTGGGCACCGCGCAGCCGCGACCGGCCAACTGCTCGGCGAACCCCTTGGCGAGCATGCGGTGCCCGAGCTCGGACGGGTGCAGCCGGTCCACGCTCCAGGTCACCGGGTCGTACGCGCCGGGCACCAGGTCCAGGTCGACCAGGGGCGCGCCGGTGTCGGCGACGACGGCGTCGATCACCGCGTTGAGCCGGGTGATCCGGGTGCGCAGCGCCCGGCGCAGCGAGGCGGGCATCCGGAACACGCGGGCGTGGTCGTGGAAGCGCACCAGCACCACCACGGCGCCGCGCGCCTGCAACGAGGTCACGACGTGCGCGAGGTCGGCGCGCATAGCGACCGGGTCGAAGTCCGACCGCAGCGTGTCGTTCATGCCCGCGATGACCACCGCGGCCTCAGGCTCAGCGGCCAACGCCAACGGCAGCTGCTTGGCGCGCACGTCGCCGATGCGGGCACCGGGAGCCGACGCGTTGTGCACCTCGGCGCCGAGCGCGGCGGCCAGCAGCACGCCGACCCCGCGCCAGCCGCCGCCGGGCAGCGGGTCGCCGATGCCGACGGTGGTCGAGTCGCCGAGCACGGCGAGCGTTCTCGCGGTCCACGTCGGCGGGAGGGGGGATGGCGGGTCGAGGGTCGGTGGTGTGCTGCGTTCGATCCCCAGCGCGGTCACGCGGACAACGATGCGACCCGCTGGCTCACCGGCGGTGAGATCGCGGTGTCCTGGCGGGGTCGGCCCGGCGAAGACTTCGGTGTCAGTCGAACGCCGGGTAGAGCGGCAGCGAACGCTCGCCGAACCGGGACGTCAGCCCCGCGACGACGGCCTCCGCGTGCTCGGCGACCGCGGCGACCCTGGCGCGGCGCGCGGACGCGGCCAACCCGGTCCAGCGGGCCACCAGCACGTCGGCCTGGTGCGGCCGGGGCACCGAGCCGCCGGAGCCCAGCTGCTCGAGGTCGGGCACGGTGAGGAACTGCCAGGTGGTCAGCCACACCCAGAACAGCTGCGCGTCGAGCAGCCGGGGCCCGAGCACGGCGTCGTCGTCGAGGTCGGGCCACATGACCCGCACCTCGGCCCGCCAGGCGGCCAGCATCGCGTCGGTCATCCCCGGTGGCAGCGCGTAGGCGCACCAGCACGACGGGAACGGCACGGTCAGGTACGCCGCGTCGAACATCATGTTCCGCACGCAGCCGCCCTCGAAGTCGAGGAACCGGACGCCGCGGTTGGTGATCAGGTTGTTGTCCGGGCAGGAGTCCGACGGGCTGAACGCCCGGTGCCGCGCGGTGTCGAGCAGCCCCAGGGTCCGCCGGGCGGCGTCCCACGCGGTGGCCGGGGTGGCCACGCCGAACTCGGCATCGAGCAGCAGCGGGAGCGCCTCCACGGCGATCGGGCCGTCGACGGTCAGCGGGTCCTTGGACTTGGGCGGGCTGAGCCTGCGCAGCAGCGCGTCGAAGTCGGCCTCGCGGCCCGCGGTGGACGCGTGCAGCCGGCCCAGCGACCGCGCCCAGGACAGCAGGGCGCCCTCAGCGGCGCGGGCGTCGTCGCCGTGCAGCTTCTCGGCCAGCGTCGGCGCGCGCCCCAGGTCCTCCATGACCAGCAGGTTGGTGCCGCTGTCGTGGGCGAACAGCTCCGGGCACATCCGGTCCTCGGCGGCCAGGGCGGTGAACAGCTGGTAGCTGACGGCCTCGCGGACCCAGCTGTCGCGGGTGGCCCCGCCAGCCGGGCGGACGTAGCGCTTGACCGCGAGGGTGCGCGGGAGGGAGAACGGGCTGGCGGCGACCTTCACCCGCAGCACGATGGAGCGCTCACTGCCGCCGAGGTCCTCCGGTTCGGCGAGGTGGATGCGCGCGCCGAAGCGCTTGCTGAGCACGGACTCGGCGGCCACGACCGTGGCCAGCACCTCCGCGCTCGCGAGTTGCTCGGATTCGCCTGGGCCGTCCGGTTCGCCGGTGCCCGGCGGATCGGCGGCGATCTCCACACTCATCTCCTCTGACCCTGCTCCCGATCGTAGGGGGCCGGTGGCGGCCCGGTCAGCACTCTCGCCGAGAAGACCGTAGTGGTCGAACGGGCTCCGCGACGAGCGACCTGCCAAGAAATCACAGCACTCCCGCGGTGTCCGGTGGGTACCCCACGACAGGGTTCCCACCGGGTGGGAGGTTCACCCCCGGGTCAGGGGCCTGGTCCGCGCGGCCGCCCGCCTGCGGGTGAGCAGCACGACGGCCGCCGCGATCACGATCCCCACCAGGTTTACCCCGAGTTGCCCCGCCGAGGCGAGCACCTTGTCCCACTGGCCGAGCACCGCGGCGACGCCGATGTAGCCCGCGGCGGGCACCGTGGTCACCGAGATGAACACGCCGACCAGGGCGGCCGACTTCGCCGAGGTCATCGACAGCATCCCGGCGGCGCCCGCGAGGACGGCGACGACCAGTGACCAGGGTCCCACCTGGTAGACGAAGTCGACCTCGTGGTCGCCGCTGATCGCGCGGGCGTCGAGCCACCCGGCCTGGTTGCCGAGCCAGGTCAGCACCGCGGCGGCCGCGATCGCCACCGGGAAGCCGACCAGCAGCGCGGTGGCGGCCCGGCGCGCCAGGTCGGCGCGGCGGCGGACCAGTCCCACCGCCAGCGCGGCCAGCGGCCCGAACTCCGGTCCGACGACCATGGCGCCGACGAGGGTCACGGCGGAGTCGGTGACCACCCCGACCGCGGCGAGCAGGCAGGCGATGGTCAGGAACGCCACGAAGGTCGCGTTGAGCCGCGACTCCTCGCCGGTGCGGGCGAGCAGCTCCTCCCACACGACCGCGTCGGCGGCCTGCCCCGGCGCGGCCTCCTCGGCCCGGTCGGCGGAGTCCGACAGCGCGGTGTCGATCTGCTCCAGGGTGATGCCGCCGTGGCGGTCGAGGCCCAAGCCGCACAGCGCGGCCAGGACCTCGTCGGTGGCCTCGCGGGCGATGTCGGCCTCGATGACGTCGCCCGCGGGGTCCACGGCGGCCCCGGGGAACAGCACGAGGTGCGTGGCGCCGGGGTGCGCGCGCAGCACCTCCAGCGCCCGCTCGGTGCTCTCAGCGGGGCACAGGACCCTCAGGTGCAGCAAGTCACGCCTGGGTGGGCGCGGCCTCGGCCTGCGGGGCGGGCTTGGCGGGCTTGAAGTCCACCCCCGCCTCCTTGCGCTGCTCGGCGGTGATCGGCGCGGGCGCGGCGGTCAGCGGGTCGAAGCCGCCGCCGGTCTTCGGGAAGGCGATGACCTCGCGGATCGAGTCCAACCCGGCCAGCAGCATGACCAGCCGGTCCCAGCCGAAGGCGATGCCGCCGTGCGGGGGCGCGCCGAAGGCGAAGGCGTCGAGCAGGAAGCCGAACTTCTCCTGCGCCTCGGCCTGGTCGAGCCCCATGACCGAGAAGACCCGCTCCTGGACGTCCTTGTTGTGGATACGGATCGAGCCGCCGCCGATCTCGTTGCCGTTGAGCACGAGGTCGTAGGCGTAGGCCAGGGCGTTGCCCGGGTCCTGGTCGAACCGGTCGATCCACTCCGCGGTCGGCGAGGTGAACGCGTGGTGCAGCGCGGTCCAGCGACCACCGCCGACGGCGACGTCACCGGCGGACTGGGCCGCGGCGGCCTCCTCGAACATCGGGGCGTCGACGACCCACACGAAGCCCCACGCGGACTCGTCGATCAGGCCGCTGCGGCGGCCGATCTCCAGCCGGGCGGCGCCCAGCAGCGCGCGCGCGTCGTTGGGGTTGCCCGCGGCGAAGAACACGCAGTCGCCCGGCTCGGCGCCCGCGGCCTTGGCCAGGCCCTCGCGCTCGGTCTCGGACAGGTTCTTGGCGACCGGGCCGCCGAGCGTGCCGTCCTCGCCGACGAGCACGTAGGCCAGGCCCTTGTGGCCGCGCTGCTTGGCGAACTCCTGCCACGCGTCGAGCTGCTTGCGCGGCTGGGACGCGCCACCGGGCATCACCACGGCGCCGACGTAGGGCGCCTGGAACACCCGGAACGGGGTCTCGGCGAAGTACTCGGTCAGCTCGGTCAGCTCGACGGCGAAGCGGATGTCGGGCTTGTCGGAGCCGTAGCGGGCCATCGCGTCGGCGTAGGTCAGCCGGGGCAGCGGGGCGGTGATGTCGTGGTCGGCGAGCTCGCGCCAGATGGCGCCGATGACGCGCTCGCCGAGCGCGATCACGTCCTCCTGGTCGACGAAGCTCATCTCGATGTCGAGCTGGGTGAACTCCGGCTGCCGGTCGGCGCGGAAGTCCTCGTCGCGGTAGCAGCGGGCGATCTGGTAGTACCGCTCCAGGCCGCCGACCATGAGCAGCTGCTTGAACAGCTGCGGGGACTGGGGCAGCGCGTACCAGGAGCCGGGCCGCAACCGCGCGGGCACCACGAAGTCGCGGGCGCCCTCGGGGGTCGACCTGGTCAGCGTCGGGGTCTCCACCTCGACGAACCGCTCGGCGTTGAGCACGTCGCGGGCCACCCGGCTGACCTCGCTGCGCAGCCGCAGGGCCTTGGCGGGGACGCTGCGGCGCAGGTCGAGGTAGCGGTAGCGGAGGCGGACCTCGTCGCCGACGGTCAGGTGGTCGTCGAGCGGGAAGGGCAGCGGCGCGGACTCGCTGAGCACCTCCAGCTCGACGGCCAGCACCTCGATCGCGCCGGTCGGGATCTCGGGGTTCTCGTTGCCCGCGGGGCGGGCGGCGACCTCGCCGACGACCTTGACGCAGAACTCGGCGCGCAGCCGGTGCGCGCGCTCGGCCATCTCGCCCTCGCGGAAGACGACCTGCGACACGCCCGAGGCATCGCGCAGATCGATGAAGATGACGCCGCCGTGGTCGCGCCTGCGCGCCACCCACCCGGTGAGGGTGACGGTCTGCCCAGCGCTCTCGGCTCGGAGGGTCCCGGCCTCGTGCGTGCGGATCACGGTGTGCCTCTCCTAGTCCAGATCTCGGGAACGGCGCGGGTCACCGGCATCGCGGTACCGCGCCAGAAGGTCAGGCTAGCCAACCGGCCGGGGTCCCCGTCTACCAGGTTTGCCGTGCCCCGCCGCGGGGTCGCGACGTGCGGCGATGACTGGGAATGGGAACGGTCCCGGTGGACCCTATGGACGGCTCTCATGGACCGTTCAGGGGTATAGCACCGGCCCCGTTCAGGCTATCCGGTGACCGCCAGGAGTGATCCGGTTACCCATGAATTAACACTGGCGCTACCCAGCGAGGCCCCTAAGACGTAATGTGACCGTCAGGGCGTAAGGGGTAACCCAGGGAGTGAACATGGGTAGCGGTATCACCCGCGAGCCAGTTCGTGAGCTTCACCAGAACGGGAGTGTCCGCCATGCGTTGACGGCCGAGCAGCCCGAGTCGCTGGCGGCCGACGCGTTCCCCACGGCGTTGCGGTCGGCGATCCAGGCCAGCGGTCTGAGCCTCGACCGGATCCAGTACCGGCTGCGCGCGCGAGGCGTGTCGATCAGCGTCACCGCACTGAGCTACTGGCAGTCCGGTCGGCGCAGGCCCGAGCGCGCGGAGTCGTTGGCCGCGCTCGGCCATCTGGAGGACGTCCTCGGGGTGCCCACCGGCTCGCTGATCGCGCTGCTCGGCCCACCGCGGCCGCGCGGCAGGGTCAACCGGGAGTCCTCCCGGCTGACCGTCGAGGCGTTGTGGGGCAACAGCGAACCGGTGTCGCACCTGCTCAAGCGCATCGACTACACGACAGACAGCGCGCTGACCAAGATCAGCCAGCACGACAAGATGGAGATCGCCGTCGACCGCGGCGAGAAGGCCCTCAACATCCGCCAGGTATTCCGCGCCGAGCGGGACGGGGCCGATCGCACGCTGCTGGTCTACGACCTGGAGGTGCCCGGCAGACCCTTCCCCGAGATCGTCGCGGGCGACACCTGCCGCATCGGCCGGGTCGCGCAGGACCCCACCGCGGGCCTCGTGGCCGCGGAGATCCTGCTCGACCAGCCGCTCAACCGCGGCGAGACGACGATCGTCGACTACGTGCTGCGGCACCCGGGACCGCCCTACTCGCGCGGCGACGACAGCTACTGCCGCAAGTTCCCCGGGCCGGTGCGCGAGTTCGTCCTCGAACTGCGCTTCGACCCCAGGGCGCTACCGGCGTACCTGGAGCAGTACACCGTCGACATGGACGACCAGGTGACCAACCGGCGCAAGCTCGACGTCACGCTGGACGGCAAGGCGCACGCGGTGGCCCTGGACTTCGGTCCCGGGATCCTCTGCGTGCGGTGGGAGTGGCCGGACTAGCAAGTCCGGCCCAGCCGTGCGTTCGACCAAGCAGTGCAGATTTGGCCCAGCAGTGCAGTTCGACCTAGCAGTACCGCTGGGGGACCGGCCCTAGGGCCGGTCCCACCCGGTGATGGTCAGGGTGAAGATGGCCTCGCCGACGCGCCCGTGCGCTCCTGTCGCCGTCACGACGACGGGGTAGGCGCCGGGGGCGGCGGACGGGCTGGTGAAGATCCACAGAGTGCAGGCGCCACCACCGACGGGCAACCGCGCCGGGCTGAACGTGGCCCGGGTCCCCGGTGGGACGCCGCCGACGCTGAGCTCCACGGGCTCGTCCGTGGAGACGGTGACGCGCGTCTGGGTGAGGAAGCCCGGCTGCGTCGTCGACTCCTCGGGCGCCAGCCGCACCCGGATGCCGTCGTGGGTCGTGGCGTCGTCCACGGTCAGCGACACGTAGCCGCGCGCCGTCATGCCGTTGGGCGCCGTGGCGTGCACGGTGACGGGGTAGACGCCCGGGCTCGCCTTCTCTGATATCGCGATGGTGAGGTGGGTCGTTTCACCCGCTTCGACAACCTTGGGCTCGAAGGTCGCCAACGCGCCGCAGGGCAGCCCGGTGACCGACATCGTCAGCGTGTGCCCCTCCGCGCCCGCCCTCGTCACGACGACGGCGGTAGCGCTACCGGGCCTACCCACGCGCATCGACAGCGGCTCGACGGACAGGGTGAAGTCACCCGGGCTCGTGCTCGGGCTGAGGAAGGGGTCGATCGCGTAGGCCACGGTGAGGGTCTCCTCTGAGTTGCGGACCCTCACCATCACCGTCCGGACATACGCGGAACAATCCGTAGTCGTCGCAGTACGGGTACTGATTGTTCTGCTAAGAGAGCGCGGTACGTAGGTCCGCGACGGGGCCGATCACGGTCACCGCGGGCGGCCGGATGCCCGCTTCCACCAGGTCACCGGCCACGCGGTCCAATGTGGAACGCAGGACGCGCTGCGACCGGGTGGTGCCCTCCTGGATGACCGCGACCGGGGTCGTGGCGTCGCGCCCGCCGCTGATCAGGACCTTCGCGATGGCCGCGAGCTTGTCCACGCCCATCATCACCACGATGGTCCCGCCGAGGCGCGCGAGCGCCGACCAGTCGGTCAGCGTGTTCGGGTCGTCCGGGCCGATGTGCCCTGAAACGACCACGACCTCGTGCGCGACACCCCTGTGCGTCACCGGGACATCGGCGGCGGCCGGGACCGCGAACGCCGAGGTCACGCCCGGCACCACGGTGATCGGCACGCCTGCCTTAGCGCACGCGATCAACTCCTCGAACCCACGACCGAACAGGTACGGGTCGCCGCCCTTGAGCCGCACCACGAACTTGCCCGCCTTGGCGTGCGCCACCAACGCATCGTTGATGGCGTCCTGACTCGCGGAGCGCCCGTACGGGATCTTCGCGGCGTCGATCACCGTGACCGAGGGGGCGAGTTCGTCGAGCAGGTCCCGGGGACCGAGCCGGTCGGCGATCACGACGTCCGCGCGGGCCAACAACCGGCGGCCGCGCACGGTGATCAGCTCGGGGTCACCCGGGCCGCCACCGACCAACGCCACCCCGGCGGGTTCCCGTTCCTGGTCCGCGATCCGGCCTTCCCGGAGCGCGTCGAGCAGACCGTCGCGGATGGCAGCGGACCTCTGGTGCTCACCACCCGCGAGTACGCCGACGAGCAGACCGTCGTGATCACCGGTCGCGGGCGTGACAGCGCTACCGGCGCTACCGGCGTCCGCGCGCACGCAGAAAACCCGTGTCCGCTCAGCCTCTTCGGCTACTGCGGCGTTGACGGCGGTGTCGGACGTGCAGCACAGGACGTACCAGGAGTCCGCGAGATCACCGGCCTGGTAGACCCGCCGGTGCCAGGTGACCTCACCCGCGTCGGCCATGGCCTCCACCGACGGCGTCGCCTCCGGGGACACCACCTCGATCACCGCGCCGGACCGCACCAAGCGGGGCAACCGCCGTTGCGCCACCGTCCCACCGCCGACGACGACGACGCGACGCCCGGCCAGGTCCAACCCGGCGAGGTAGTGCTGCTCGACTGCCATGCCGGACAGCATGCCCGCTCCCCCGCCGCGAACCCGCAACCGCCGCCCGACAGTGTGACGGAGCGAACGACCGCCTCAGCCGGTGGCCAGCGCGTCCCCCGGTGCCCGGCGCGCCCGCTGGGACCAACGGCTCAGTCGTCCTCCAGCTGGTTCCCCCACAACGTCCCCCGCTCGTCCTCGAGCGAGAGCGGGTCGGCGCAGCGGAGGAAGTCGAAGAACACCAGCTCGCTGTCCTCGTCGACGAACTCGTCGAAGTTCTCGTGGTCGAGCAGCTCGGTCAACCAGTACCACCGCCACGCGACCTCGAGGAACTGGCCGACGGAGGAGTTGACCACGCCGGGTCGGTCAGCGCCGCGGGGCTGAGGAAGTCGTCGGGCATGTTCGGCACGCCCCAGTCGGTCAACGCGCGGGTGTGCACCTCGGACAGGTCGGAACGGGGCGGAAGCGGTTGGGCCGAACGGGCGAGAGCCGGTCGTCCGGTGTTCAGCCCGCCTTCACCCAGAGGCCCTCGATGCCCTCGGCCCTGGCGCGGTAGTCGACGTACCAGAGGCACTGGAAGACCATGGTGATGACGCCGGTGAGGGTTCCGGTGAGGATGACGGCGAGGGTGTCGCCGAGGAGGCTGGCGCCGCTGAGGCGGGTGAACAGCGCGGTGACGACCATGCCGAAGAGGCCGAGGACGACGTTGAGCAGCACGGAGAGGCCCGCCAGGCGCCACCAGCCGGTGGTGTGGACGAGGGTGCGCGAGCGGTCCAGGGCGGCGATCGGGCCCAGGCCCTCGACCACGACCACGGATCCGACGAAGGTGAAGGCGACGGCGAGGTAGAGGGCTCCGACGAGCAGCGGCAGCGCGATCAGCGCGCCCGCGCCGCCCCCGGCGGTCAGGACGAGCACGGCGAGGGCGATGAGCCCGCCGTAGATCAGCACCGTGACCAGCGTGACGAGCGCCAACCGACCCAGGTGCGGCAGGGCCTCGCGCAACGCGTGCCGGGCGCTGGTGGTGTGGCCGAACACCGCGCGCGGGACCACGACGTTGACCACGGCGGTGAGCGGGATGCTCAGCAGCAGGATGCTGACCATGCTGATGGCCAGGTCCGTGGCGTACGGGTACAGCGCGTCCCAGTCGACCGTGGCACCCGGCTTGAACTCCTCCAGCACGGGGACCTCGCCGAGCACCAGCGTGCTCACCAGCAGCCGCAGCAGTTCGCCCGCCACCGCGACCAGCAGCGACACCCCGAGCAGTGCGCGCGCGTTGCGCCGCAGCGCCCCCACCGTGCCGCTGACGAAGTCCGGCAGCGTCAACGGCCGCAACGGGACGATGCCGAGCTGGATCGCACCGGTGTGGTCGGTGCGGGTCGGCGCCTGCGGCGCCGGGGTCGGCTCCGGTCCGCTCGGCTGCTCCGGCTGATCGGGTCGATCGGTCATTCGCGTGGTCCCCAGGTCGTTGTCGGCGCGGACGGCGCGCCGACTCGCAGGCTACAGGTAGCCCGCGACGAACTTGAGCGCCTCGGGGATGGCCCGGCGGAAGTACGCGTCGTCGTGGCCGCCGGGGTCGAACGCGGTCTTGACCGCCTTGGCCCGCTGCGCCAGCTGCTTGGTGAGGTCGAGCCGCTCGGGGTCGTCGGCGCCGCACCACAGGCCGATCGGGGTCTTGCCCAGCTCCATGGTGTGCCGCAACGGCTCCACCCGCTCCCACTGCGCTTGGTCGACGAACATCTTGGCGCGCTGCGCGGCGTCCCAGGTGGGGAACAGCGTGGGGCTGATCGCGGCGACGGCCTGGAACCCGGGCGAGCGGCCCTGGTTGAGCGCGGCCGACCCGCCCTCGCCGAAGCCGACGACGGAGAACGGCGTGGTGGCCAGGTCGTGGTAGGCGAGCCAGCCGGGCAGGTCCTCGTTGAGCATGCGCTGCGGGTCGTCGTCCTTGTTGCCGATCCAGTTGCCGCCCTCCACCGCGACCACCGCGAAGGGCGGCGACCCGTCGCGCACGATCTGGGTCAGCATCTGCGGCACCCCGTAGTCGAGGAAGACCTTGGCCGCGCCCCAGCCGCCGTGCAGCGCGATGCACACCGGGATCGGCTCCGGCGGCACGCCCTCCGGTCGGATGATGACGATGTCGACCTCGCGGTAGCGGCCCGCGGACAGGTTGCGCCCGGTGACCACCGGCGGGATGTCGCTCGTGGACGTCTTGGCGCCCACGACGGGGTCCGGTTGCGCACCCGGGCCCGGCTGCTGCTGGCACCCGGCGAGCAGCCCGGCACCCAGCCCGACCCCGGCCACCAGCACCGAGCGCCGCGACATCCGAACAGTTCGCGCAGTGTTCACAAGTTCTCCGCTCCTCACGGACCCCTGGGCCGGATCCTATTGGTCTACCACCGCTCTGTGGGCGCCCGTAGTGAAACGGTTGCCGGGAGAGCGCTCCCAAGCCGTCATTGATCCTTCACAAGCGGCGCAACACTTGCGCGTCCACGGCCAACTGGCAACTGGGATGAGCCCGCGCCCCGACACCCGACCCCGGCCATCCGGCTCAGCACTTCCCCAGCGCCACAGGCATTCCACCAGCGCGGCGCCGCACGGCGTTCACGCGTTCGGCCTAATGCCAACGAGTCCGTACGCGCCCCGTCGATCCACCAACCGCCCACCGCCGCGACCGATCTCGGGGTCCCGACGGTCAATGGATCGATCTGGTCACGTCGCCGTGCCCGCGCTGTGGACCAGTTCGCACAGCGGACCACTGAACGTGTACGAGTGGAGACACACCGTGACAACGGGTCAGCGGGCCGCCCAGACGAGGGTGGTGGCGGTGATCGGCGTGAGCGAGGTGGCGCCGTCGGCGGTGGGGGTGAGGCGCGCGGTGGTGAGGTGGCAGCCGTCGACCTCGTAGCCCGCGCCCGCGAGGGTGTCGCGGGTCTCGGTGACGCGGTCGAGTTCCGGCACCAGGACCACGACGCGACCGGCGCCGACGGCGGCGCAGGTGCGCAGGAGGTCCGGGCGGGAGGAGGCCAGGAACACCGAGTCCGGTCGGGGGAGGTCGGTCAGCGCCTCGCCGTCGGCGAGCCGGATGTCGACGTCGTGCGCGGCGGCGTTGGCGACGATGCGCACGCACAGGCCCGCGTCGCGCTCGACGGCGATCACGGCCGCGCCGAGGCGGGCCGCCTCGATGCCGACGGCGCCGGAGCCCGCGCACACGTCCCACACCAGTGTTCCCGGACGCGGGGCGAGCCTGGCCAACACCAACGCGGCGACCTCCGACGGCGTGCCGACTCCCGCACGGGTGGCGAAAGCGCTTTCGGGCAACGCCCACCCGTCGGCCGGGGGCACCGGTTCACCACCGGCGATCCACCTCGCCGTGCCCACGGCGTCGATGGAGGTCAGGCACAGCACCAGGTTCGGCTCGCGCCAGCGCCGCCGCTCGGCCTCGGTGACGTCCACAACGGACAGTTGTTCCGCCGGGCCGCCGACGTCCTCGAGCACCGCGATCGCACGCCGCCACCCGCGCAGTTCCCTTGCCAGTTCAGCGGGTCCGGCACCGGGGGCGGTCAGCACGGCGACGGCCTTGCGGGCGCGGCAGACGTTCACCGCGTGCCGGAAGTCGCGGCCTGCGGCGCTGACGACGGTGATGTCGTCCCACGGCCTGCGCAGCAGCGCGGCCAGGCGCTGCACGTCGGTCACGCCGGGCCGCACCACGACCGGGATCCCGCGCTCGCGCAGCACCCGCAGGTCACCGAAGAACCCGGGATCGCCGGAGACGACGAGAACCGCGGCGGACGCGGCCGCGAGGGAGTCGATCACCTCGGCGCTCAGCGGTCCAGCGGACTCGATCACCCGCGCCGACCCCGCGTAGTCCCCGAGCAGCGCTCTCGGGCCGACGACCAGGTCCGCCGCGTCGAGCACGCCGCGCTCGAGTCCTGCCTGGCCGCCAACCACGGTCACCGTCATAGCGGTATTCGACCACGCCCGTGAACGGGACTCACTTCTTCGCGCCGCGCCGTGCGCCACTCCTCGCCGTGCGCGCGGGCTGCTTCTTGGTCACCGCGGGCCGCTTGACGACCGGATCGGGCTGCGACGCGACCGGGACCTCGGGCACGGACTCCACCCGCACGGGCTCGGCCGCGTCCACCACCGGCTCGACCGGGGCGTCCGCGGCGAGGTCCACGTCGTCGGGCTCCGGCTCGGCGACGACCGGATCGGGCTCCGGGAACGACCGGCGCGACCACGTGCCGGTCGAGCGCCACGACCGCGACGTCCACCGCTTGCCGGTCTCGGTCTCGCGCGGCGCGTAGCCCGCCCTCGGCTTGGCCTGGCGCAGGGCGTCGCCGACGAGGAACAGCGCGTGCCGCCACAGGTTGGCGCGCTTGACCTCCGCGACGAGCTCGCCGACCGTCGTGCGCAGCAGCGTCTCGTCGGCCCAGCTGACCTTGTGCGCGACCACCACCGGCACCTCCGGGTCCAGCCCGGCGGACAGCAGCGCCTCGACGAGTTCGGCGGCGCGCGCGGCCGGGGCCTGCACGGCGACCGTGCGCCCGTCGGCGGCGAGCTCGCGGACCCGCTCGAAGTCGGCCTCGGTGAGCACCACGGTGTCGGCGCCCGCCGTCTCGACCAGCGCGTTCCCGGTCGCGGCCGCCGCTGCCGACACCGGCGACACCCCGGGCACCACCTCGGTGTCCAGGCCGAGCCGCGCGCACAGCTCCCGCTGTTCGCGCAGGTCCGGGCAGTGCGCGGGATCACCGGCGACGAGCCGGACGGCGCGGTGGTGGCGGCTGGCGAGCCTGCGGAGGAGCTCGGCGAGTTCGTCGGCGCCGAGGCGGGCGTGGTCGACGAGGTCGGCGTCGGCCCTGGTGTGCTCGCGCAGCCACAGCGGGTCGACCGCGCTCGGGGTGTAGAGCACCAGGTCCGCCTCGGCGATCCTGGCCGCTCCGCGCAGGGTGATGAGGTCGGCCGCCCCCGGTCCAGCTCCCACGAAACTCACGGCGCCACGCATGGCCCGACCGTATCGTCCGGCCCGGTCGGCCCCCTGGGCACCCCGAGCGGCGGCCGGTGTCAGACTCGCGGCGTGAACGACGCACCCAGCCCCGTGGAGCAGGTCTTCGACTGGCTCGACGCGCACGCCGACGACCGCCGCAGGGCCGGGTTGAGCAGGCAGCTGCGGCCGCGCGGGTACGACTCCGACCTGCTCGACCTCGCGGGCAACGACTACCTGGGGCTGGCCAGGGACAAGCGGGTGGCCGGGGCGGCAGCGGCGGCGACGCTGCGCTGGGGCGCGGGGGCGACCGGGTCACGGCTGGTGACCGGGACGACGGAGCTGCACAGCGAGCTGGAGTTCGAGCTCGCCCGGTTCTGCGGCACCCAGTCCGCGCTGGTGTTCTCCTCCGGGTTCGCCGCGAACCTGGGCGCGGTGACAGCGCTATCGGGCAAGAACTGCTCCATCGTCACGGACTCCGCGATCCACGCCTCGCTGATCGACGGTTGCCGGTTGTCGCGCGCCGAGGTGGCGGTGGTCGGGCACAGCGACCCAGCCGCGGCAGGGCGCGCGCTCTCGACGCGTCGGACCGAACGCGCCATCTATGTCACCGACTCCGTGTTCAGCGTTGACGGTGACCTGGCTCCGTTGGCCGAACTCGCGCAGTTGTGCCGGGAGAACAAGGCAGCGCTGATCGTCGATGACGCGCATGGCCTCGGTGTGCTCGGTGAGGGCGGTCGCGGCGCGGTACCGGCGGCAGGGCTCGCGGGCGCGCCGGACGTGGTGACCACGGTGACGCTGTCGAAAGCCCTTGGCGCGCAAGGGGGCGCGGTACTGGGACCGCGCCGGGTCATCAAGCACTTGGTCGAGAACGCGCGCAGCTTCATCTTCGACACCGGCTTGGCCCCGAGCAGCGTGGCGGCAGCGCTATCCGCGTTGAACGTGCTGAAGGAAGAACCAGACCGTGCGACCCGTGTGCTGGAGGTAGCGCAAACGCTCGCGGAGAGACTTAAGGCCGCCGGGTTGTCGGTGAGCGATCCTGCCGCCGCGGTGGTTTCGGTGCGCGCGCCTTCCCCCGACGCGGCACTCGCGTGGTCGAACGACTGCCGCGCCGCTGGTGTGTGGGTGGGCTGCTTCCGGCCGCCGTCGGTCCCGGACTCGATCTCCCGACTCCGGCTCACCGCGCGCGCGGACCTCACCGAGGGCGACATCGACCGGGCGGTCGACGTGATCACCCGCTGCGCGCCCCGGTAAACCGGCTCGACGGCGGGCCGGGCGGGCCGGATCATGCGGCTGATGGACAACGCACCGGACCCGCTGGCCTCCATCGCGGTCAACAAGGCCAGGTGGGACGAACGCGCCCCCGCCCACGCCGCGTCCGCCGACTACGGCGTCGAGCGGTTCCGCGCCGACCCGACCCACCTGAGCGACGTGGTCCGCTTCGACCGGCCCCGGCTCGGCGACCTGACCGGGCTGCGCGGCGTGCACCTGCAGTGCCACATCGGCACCGACACGCTCTCGCTCGCCCGGCTCGGGGCGCGGATGAGCGGCCTGGACTTCTCCGCCGAGTCGCTGCGCCAGGCCCGCGCGCTCGCCGGTGACGCCGTCGACTTCCACGAGTCCGACGTGTACGCCGCGCTCGACGTGCTGGAGCCCGGCGGCCACGACCTCGTCTACACCGGCATCGGGGCGCTGTGCTGGCTGCCGTCGATCACCCGGTGGGCCGCGGTGGTGGCGGGGCTGCTGCGCCCGGGCGGGCGGCTGTTCCTGCGGGAGACGCACCCGCTGCTGTGGGCGCTCGACGAGAAGGCCACCGAGCCGGTGCTGCGCTACCCGTACTTCGAGCACGCCGAGCCGCTGGTGTTCGAGGAGTACGACACCTACGTGGCCACCGACGCGACGTTCACCCACGGCGGCAGCCACACCTGGAACCACGGGCTCGGCGAGATCGTGACCGCGCTGCTGGCCGAGGGGCTGCGGCTGGTGCGGCTCGACGAGCACGACAGCGTCCCGTGGAACGCGCTGCCCGGCCAGATGACCGAGTCCGCCGACGGCGAGTGGCGGCTCACCGAGGCGCCGGAGCGGCTCGCGGCGAGCTACACGCTGGTGGCCGTACGGGACTGACCGGGGCGGCGCATGCGGATGTGCAGGATCCCGTCCTCGTCGAACGGCTCACCCTCGGGCAGGTAGCCGAAACGCGCATAGAGGGCTTGGGCGGGCAGTTGCGCGTCTAGGACGCTCTCGTCCGGTCCGATGAGGTCTATGGCGGCGGCCATGAGCTTGCTGCCCAAGCCGGTGCCGCGTGCGGTCGCGGCCGTGCACACGCGACCGACGCGGCGCTCAGAGTCCGGTGCGCCCAACACGCGCAGGTAGGACAAGGGCGTCGAATCCGGTTGCCACCACAGGTGCACCGTGTCGGGTAGGAGGTCGCGGCCGTCCAACTCGGGGTACGGGCAGACCTGTTCCACCACGAACACGAGGTGCCGCAGCTCAAGCACGGCATAGAGGTCGGCCGCGGTCATCTCGGGCCCGGGAACGGCGTGGAGCGTCACGCCGACCTGGATATCACAGGTGGTCGGCGATCAAGTCCGCGTAGGCGGCCACGCGGGTGTAGACACCGGGCTTGCCCGCTTCCGCGCAGCCCTGGCCCCAAGAGGAGATGCCGACGAGTCGGCCGTCAACCACTAGAGGGCCGCCGGAGTCGCCCTGGCAGGTGTCGATACCGCCCTCGGGAAGACCCGCGCAGACCATCGAGGCGTCGAGGAAGCTGTCGTAGTCGACGGAGCACTCGGCGTCGGAGACAAGCCGGACCTCGGCGCCGAGCAGGTAGCGCGAGGCCGGGCCGGTCTCGGACACCCGACCCCAGCCCAGGATCGCGGCGGGCGCGTCCTGGGCGTAGATCGCGCGGTCGGCGGCCAGCGGCAGCGGCCGGTAGGGCACCCGCTCGGCCAGGGTGAGAACAGCCACGTCATCACCCTGGGTGACGTCCTGGTAGTCGGGGTGCACCCAGATGTCCTTGACCGCGACGGTCATCCCCTCGGCGCCCTGCTTGTCCTCGCGGCCCGCGACCACGACGACGCGCTCGCGGGGGTAGGCCTTGGCGCAGTGCGCGGCGGTGACGACCTTGTCCCGGCCGGTGAGGGTGCCGCCGCAGAACTGGAACCCGTTGGTGGTGGCCAGGTACACGACGTAGGGGTGGTCGGCGATCGGGACGCGCTGCCCGCCGACGATCTGCTCGCTGGCGTCGGCGCGGAAGATCTGGCCGAGCAGCGCGACGAGGATCGCGACGGCGGCCAGGGCACCGAGGATGCGGCGGGCGTAGCGCCCCATGGGTGTCTCCTGTCGGGTGGGGTTGCGGGGATCGGCAGGTCGACACGGTAGGTCAAATCGCGGTCGAACGGTTACTCTGCGCTGTCGCTCGAACGGGTGGAACTTTCCGGGTACGGCATGCTGGGGACGTGCGCCGCCTCCTGCCCGCCCTGTGCCTGCTGCTCGCCGCCGGGTGCGTGACCCCCGAACAGCAGCGCGCGGCCAGCGCCACGGCGACGCCCCCGACCAGCGAGTCCTCGGTCAGCACCAGCACCGCGCCGACCACGACCGAGCCGCCGGTGACCACCACTCCGGTCGCGCCGCCCGCC
This sequence comes from Actinokineospora globicatena, assembly GCF_024171945.1. GTDB lineage: Bacteria > Actinomycetota > Actinomycetes > Mycobacteriales > Pseudonocardiaceae > Actinokineospora > Actinokineospora globicatena. The sequence goes on along the minus strand of NZ_JAMTCR010000005.1, from coordinate 749,412 downwards.
CAACCGACGACGACGCGGGCGCCGGAGACCTGGGTTGTCGGCGCGAGCCCGCTGCCGCTGGGACCGGACGGGTTCGGGAAGGTGCTGCCCACTCCCCCGGTCCTGGTGAACCGGTCGCTGCCGACGCGCGACGTCCTCCCACCGCCCACCGACGGCCGGTACGCCGCGACGGTGTCAGAGGTGCCGGACGCGGTGTTGCGGCGCAGCACCTGGCAGCCCGGGTGCCCGGTGACCAGGGCGCAGCTGCGCTACCTGACGATGTCGTTCTGGGGGTTCGACGGCAAGGCGCACACCGGGGAGATGATCGTCAACGCCCGGGTCGCGCAGGACGTGACCACGGTGTTCGCGACGCTGTTCGCCGTCCGGTTCCCGCTGGAGGAGATGCGGGTGACCGCGCTGCCCGAGTTGGACCTCGCGCCGACCGGGGACGGCAACAACACCGGCGCGTTCGTCTGCCGCGCGGTGCGCACCGGCACGACCTGGTCGGCCCACGCCTACGGCCTCGCGATCGACGTCAACCCGTTCTGCAACCCTTACACCAAGGGGAAACTGGTGCTGCCCGAGCTTGCCTCGTCCTATGTGGACAGAGGACGGAAGCGACCGGGGATGCTGTACCCGGGCGACGCCGTGGTCCGCGCGTTCGCGGGCATCGGCTGGACCTGGGGCGGGACGTGGACGTCCCCGGTCGACCGACAGCACTTCAGCTCGACCGGGGGCTGACGCGGCTCCCGGTCACGTCCGGCTTTGTCGCCACATTGCACCCCGCGGCCATCCCGGGGCGAAGATCGCGTCGGCGCCGCGCAGATGATCGTGTGGGCCCCACGCGGGTGATCACCAAGCGCTGGGACGTGTAACGCTGCGCACAGGACAGGCGACCCTGATGGGGACCGCGCACAACCCGAACGCGGGGTTGTCGACCAGACGCCCCAACGGTGTCCACCCCCGCGCCGAGGTCGCGACGGGCACCGCACGCCGAAACCGATGGTGACGCACAGCGACCTGATCGCTGGAGGAGGACCGGTGGTGACGAGCACGAACACAGCCCCGCATACCGGCAGGCGATGGCTGTTCCTCGCCGTGTGGCTGCTGTGGTTCGCGGTCGGGTTCCCCTACCCGGCACCGACCTGGCAGCACATGGGCGTGGCCGCACTGGTGGCCACCGGGGCCGCGACGCTGATGGTGCTGGCCGCCACGGCGATCGGCTGGTGGCAGCACCGACCCAGGCGCACCCGCTCCTGACTCGCGGCTCGGGGGCGGCGGGACCGACCGCCGCCCCGGAGCGCTAGTTGGGGGTGTCCGCGCGCGGGGTGGAGAACTTGCTGAAGACCTTGCCCGCGGTGTCGGTGATGGTGGAGCCGACGGTGTTGAGGATGCTGACCAGCGGGTCGGCCGAGGTGGCGAAGGACTCCTTGTAGGACTTGGCCGCCGAGCGCAGGTCGTCGCCGAGGTTGCTGGTCGGGGCGTCGTCGTCGCGGCGCAGGTACTGGCCGGTGAGGATGTCGCGGTACTCGTCGGAGGCGGCCCACCGCTGCAACTGGGCGGCGCGGACCACGGCGAACGGGTGCGACATGCCCTCGACGTTGCGCAGCTTGTGGATGGAGTCGCGGATGTCGTCGACCTCCTCGTACTCCTTGGCCTGCTGCAGGAACGAGGGGATGTCGATCTGGGTCAGGTCGGTGGCGCCCGCCAGGTAGAGGTGTGTGCGCAGCGCCGCGGCCGGGTCCTGGCCCGCGAGCAGGCCCGCGCGGTCCGCCGTCAGCTCCGCCTTGCGGTACCACTCGTTGAGGGCGGCGAGGATCGCGCGCAGCGCGAGGGCGCCCGGCGGGAGCAGCGCCATCGAGTGCTGCAGGGTGCGCAGCCGCAGCAGGATGGTGCGCAGCACCGCGTGCCCGGACAGGATGTGGCCCATCTCGTGGCCGATGGCGAAGCGCAGGCTCTCGGAGTCCACCGCCTCGACCAGGCCGGTGGTGACCACGATGAACGGCTCGTCGATGCCGACGGCCATCGCGTTGGCCACCGGGTCGCGCTGGACGAACAGGTTGGGCACCGTGTCCAGGTCTAGCACCTCAGCGGTCTCGCGGCGCAGCTGGTCGATCTTGGGGTACTGCTTCTCGCCGACGCGGATGGCCGAGGCGAGGGCCAGCAGCCGCTCACCGCGCTCGCTGAACAGCCCCGCGACGGACTTGAGCACCTCGGACAGGCCGGGCACCGCGCGCAGGCCCGCCATGGCGCCGCGGTCGGCCGGGTGCTCGTAGGCGCGTGGGCTGATCCGCGGGAACCGAACCCTGCTGGTCGAGCGCGAGACGTCGGAATTGTCGGTCACTGGTCTTCCTCCCCGGGTGTCTACCCCCACAGTAGGCCCGTCCGCGGTCCGTTTGGCGCAGTCGCGCGAAGGCGGCGGTGGGCGGGCCGGACTAGATTCGGCCCCGGAAGATCACCCACTGGCTGCGAGGTATGCCGATGAGCCTGGACCGCCCGGTCGCACCCGATCCCTACGAGCTGCTGCCCCAGGTCGGCTCGTTCACCGCCACCTCCACCGACGTGCGCGACGGCGAGGCGCTGGCCGCGCGGCACGTGCACGACTCGGCGGGCGGGGAGAACGTGTCCCCGCAGCTGACCTGGAGCGGTGCCCCCGAGGGCACCAAGAGCTACGTGGTCACCTGCTTCGACCCCGACGCCCCCATCCCGGGCGGGTTCTGGCACTGGGTCGCGGTCAACCTCCCGGCCGACACCACCGGGCTCCCCGAGGGCGCGGGCGCCGACGACGACGCCCTGCCCGGTGCCGCGTTCCACGTGCGGTCCGACTTCGGCACCCGCGGCTACGGCGGCGCCGCCCCGCCGCAGGGCGACCAGGTGCACCGGTACTACTTCGTGGTGCACGCCGTAGACGTCGAGCGGCTGGACGTCGACCAGGACTCCAGCGCCTCGGTGGTCAGCTTCAACCTGGCCTTCCACACCCTGGCCAGGGCCATCATCACGCCGACCTACGCGCACTGAGCCACCACCGCCGCGGGCGGCCCCGCCGGGGTCGCCCGGATCCGGCGCGCGGGAATGCGGGACCGGGGTCATGGGGTTGGATGGGGTCGTGGCGCACTACGACTTGGTGATCATCGGGACCGGCTCCGGGAACTCCCTGCTCGACCCCCGCTTCGCGGGCTGGCGGGTGGCGATGGTCGAACGCGGGGTGTTCGGCGGGACCTGCCTGAACGTCGGCTGCATCCCGACCAAGATGTTCGTGCACGCCGCCGACCTGGCCGCGGTGCCCGGGCACTCGGCGTGCCTCGGCGTGGACACGACGCTCGACGGCGTCCGCTGGGCCGACATCCGGGACCGGATCTTCGGCCGGATCGACCCGATCGCCGCGGGCGGGCAGACCTACCGGACGCAACACCCGGACAACGCCAACGTGACCGTGTACGCGGGCAACGCCCGGTTCACCGGCGACCGCACGCTGGAGATCACCCCGAACGACGGCTCGGCCGCCGAGACCATCACGGCCGACCGCGTCGTGCTCGCCGCCGGTGGCCGCGTGACCGTCCCGGACATCGAGGGCATCCGCGACGTCCCGTTCCACACCAGCGACACCATCATGCGCGTCCCGGCCCTGCCCCGACGGCTGGTGGTGCTCGGCGGCGGCTTCATCGCGGCCGAGTTCGCGCACGTGTTCTCGTCCTTCGGCGTCGAGGTGACCGTCGTCGCCCGCTCCGGCGCCCTGCTGCGCGCCGAGGACCGCGACGTCAGCACCCGGTTCACCGAACTCGCCCAGCAGCGCTGGGACGTCCGGCTCGACCGCAAGACCCTGCGCGCGCAGAACCACGACGGCGGTGTCCGGCTGCACCTGGAAGGCCCCAACGGCGCGGAGACCGTGGACGCGGACCTGCTGCTGGTGGCCACCGGCCGCACCCCCAACGGCGACCAGCTCGACGTGGCGGCGGGCGGGATCGACACCGCGCCCAGCGGCCACGTGGTCGTCGACGAGTACCAGCGGACCACCGCCGACGGGGTCTGGGCGCTCGGCGACATCAGCTCGCCGTACGAGCTCAAGCACGTGGCCAACCACGAGGCCAAGGTCGTGCAGCACAACCTGCTGCACCCGGAGGACCCGGTGGCCGCCGACCACCGGTTCGTGCCGCACGCGGTGTTCACGTCCCCGCAGATCGCCTCGGTCGGCCTCACCGAGCAGGAGGCCGAACGCCGCGGCATCCGGTGGATCGCCTCGACGCACACCTTCGGCGGCATCGCCTACGGCTGGGCCATGGAGGACGAGACCGGTTTCGCCAAGGTCCTCGCCGACCCCGACACCGCCCAGATCCTCGGCGCGCACATCATCGGCCCCCAGGCCCCCACCCTGATCCAGCCGATCATCCAGGCGATGACCTTCGGCCTCGACGCCAAGACCATGGCCCGCGGCCAGTACTGGATCCACCCCGGCATGCCGGAGGTCGTGGAGAACGCCCTGCTCAACCTCCCCTTCCCGGAGTAGGCCGCCCTCAGCCGGGCTGGAAGAACGCGAGCATCCTGCGGGCCGCGCCCGGCGAGGTCAGCATTTCCTGGATGCGCGCGGACATCCGGGCCGCGGCGCCGGTGCGCTCGAACATCTCGCGTTCGTACTCCTCGACGGCGGCGGGGATGTCGTGCGGGCGCGCGGCCAGGGCGAGACCGAGCCGGGCACCGTCGAGCAGGGCCATGTTGGCGCCCTCGCCCACCGGCGGCATGAGGTGCGCGGCGTCGCCGACCAGCGTGACGTCCGGCGCCGACGGCCAGGTCAGGCCGACCGGGAGCGTGGAGATCGACCGTGGCACGACCGTGTCGTCGCAGGCCGCGATCAACTCGGTGAACCGCGCGTCCCAGCCGCTGAACAGGTCGATCAGCCGCGCGCGGGCGGCGGGCGGGTCGTCGAACGGGATCGCGCTGGTGGCGAACCAGTCCTCGGCGGTGTTGTAGAAGCTGAGGCCGACGCGGACCCGACCGTCGCCGTTGCGCTGCGCCGCCAGGGACATCCCGTCGCCGAGCACCCAGTAGTTGCCTCGACCGACCATCGCCGCGAGGTCGGGGCGGGTGCGGTCGATATCGGGGATCCCCAGCTCGACGATGTGCTGACCGATGTGCGCGGGTCGGGCGTCGGTGACCAGGGCGCGGACCCGGGAGTTCGCACCGTCGGCGCCGACGAGCAGGTCGTAGGTCGTGCTCCCGCCGCCGACGAAGCGCAGCACACCGTTGTCGGCGGAGTCGAATTGGTGGCCCCAGCGCACCGCGTGCTCGGGCAGGGAGTCCAGCAGCATGGCGCGCAGATCGGCGCGGTCCACCTCGGGCCGTGAGAGCGGGGCGTCGTCGGGAGTGTCCTCTTGGAGCAGGAGGGTGCCGTCCGGTTCGAGCAGTCGCATGTCCTGGCCTGCGCCGCGAGCGATCGCGAGGAACTGGTCGGTCAGACCGGCCTCGCGCAGAGCCTCCTGACCGGAGTGGATGTCGAGCATGCCGCCCTGGTCACGGGTGCCGCGCGCGGGCTCCCGCTCGTACACGACAGCGTCGATGCCGTGGACGTGCAGCACCCGGGCGAGCGCCAAGCCGCCCATACCGGCGCCGATGATCGCGATGGTCATGGCCCTCCTCCGATACACCGTCTCTCCCGATACAGCGTATCGACCCGTGCACTGTATTGTCAGCGGCATGGTGGTGTGGGAGCAGCCGGAGCCTCCGGACCGACCGGCGCCCGCGCCGCTGAGCCGGGACCGGATCGTCCGAGCCGCGATCGACCTGGCCGACGCGGACGGCTTGGACGCCGTGTCCCTGCGCAAGGTCGCCGCGGCACTCGGCGTCGGGCCGATGCGGCTCTACGGCTACATCGCCACCAAGGAGGACCTGCTCGACCTCATGGTCGACGCCGTCCACGCCGAGATCCGCCCCACCGGCGACGGCTGGCGGGAGGTGTTGCACTCCCTCGCCAGCACCACCCGAGCGGCCGCCCACCGGCACGAGTGGCTCGCCGACCTCCTCGGCGGCCGCCCCCAACTCGGCCCGAACACCCTGGCCACCAGCGAGTCCGTGCTGTCCGCGATGGACGGGGTCGACCTGGGCACGGTCGTACCCGCCGTCTCCGCGGTGAACGCCTACGTGATCGGCGCGATCCGCCGGGAGATCGCCGAGCGACGCGCGGAACGCGCCTCCGGCATGGACAAGCGCCAGTGGCAAGTCACCCACGGCCCCTACCTGCAGCGAACCCTCGCCAACGGCCAATTCCCCGCCCTAGCCACCGTTGTCCACGACGGCCCCCACCTGAACGCCGACGAAACCTTCCTCGCGGGCCTCAACTTCCTCCTCGACGGCATCGCACCCCGCGCCACCCACTGACCCCACACACGGTCAGCGAAGCCACGGCCCACAAACGAGGACCATGCAGCCGACCGTCGCGGACCCTGTCTGTCAGCCACCCGACCGCGTCTGCCACAGCCACTGCGACCGCGCACAGCGCCCGCTGCCAGCCTGACTCACCATCCTTCGTCGACGGAGTCGCCGCGGGGGACGGGCGCTAGACCGTGCGGGGGCGGCCTGCGGCGTAGCCGACGGCTGCCTGGATGACTGTCACCGCCAGGACGAGGACCAGGGAGGCTGTCCAGCCACCGGTGATGCCGCGGAGTAGGCCGAAGAGGAACGGGCCGCAGGCGGCCAAGAGGTAGCCGAGGGATTGGGCCATCGCGGAGAGGGACGCGGTGTCGGCTGGGTGGTCGGTGCGCAGGGCGATGACGGTGATGACCAGGGGGAAGACGCCCATGCCGAACCCCGCGAGGACGGTCCAGGCGAGTGGGGCCGCGCCGGGGGCGATCAGCAGGCCGACGATGCCAAGGCCCCCGATGAGGGTCAGCACCGCGATCAGCAGTGACTGGGACCGCATCCGCACCGCCAACGGCGGCAGGAACAGCCCGGTCGGCACCCCGAACAGGGTGCAGATCGCCAGGTAGAGCCCTGCCGTGGTGCGGTCGACGCCGGACTCGATGAGCACCTCCGGCAGCCAGCCCATGATCACGTACGCGACCAGGGCCTGGAGGCCGAAGAACACCGTCACGGTCCACGCCAGCCTGTTGCGCAGCAGCGACCGGCGCGGTGGCGGTGGCTGCGCGGCGACCACGTCGGCGTGGCGGGCGCCCGCCACCCACAGCACGACCGCCGCGGCCGCGAGCAGCGCCCACGCGCCCAGCGCGAGCCGCCAACTGCCCGTCGCGTCCGCCATCGACGGGGTCAGAGCCGCGCCGAGCGCGCCACCACCGGCCAGCGCGCCCATGTACACGCCGGTGACGACACCCAGCCGGTCCGGGTAGGACTGCTTGATCACGACCGGGATCAGCACGTTGCCCAAGGCGATGCCCGCGCAGGCGAGCAGTGTGCCGCTGAGCACGACCACCGCCCCGTCGACCACCCGCAGCGCCAGCCCGGTGGTCAGCAGCACGAGCGCGCCGCCGACCGCCCTGGCCAGGCCGAAGTGCCTGTTCAGCCGGGGCGCGAGCACACCGGCGGCGCCGAAGCACAGCGCCGGGAGCGCGGTCAGCGCGCTGGCCCAGGCGTGGCTGGCGCCGACGGACCCGCGCACCTGCTCCAGCACGGATGCGAGACTGGTCACCGCGGGTCGCAGGTTCGCCGCGGCGAGGGCGACCCCGATGACGAGCAGCGTGGTACCGATCAGGGCCGTCGCCCGGCTGGACGCGAGGGCAGTGTTTCCGGCCTGGTGGGCCGACCGGCCCCCACGGGGCGGGGTCGACGTGGCAATCTGGACGTCCCTGGCGCCACGCCCGCGGTGCGGCGTCATGGGACAAGTACCCCGAACCGAGGAAGTCTTGCTGAAAGGATGGCGCTGTGCCGTTGGCCACTACCCGGCGTTCCGGCCTCGTCGACCAGGTGATCGAGCAGATGCGCGCGGCGATCACCAGCGCGGAGTGGAAGGTCGGCGAGCGCATCCCGACCGAGCCTGAGCTGGTCACCGCCCTCGGCGTCGGGCGCAACACCGTCCGCGAGGCGGTCCGCGCGCTCTCGCACGCGGGCCTGCTGGAGGTGCGCCAGGGTGACGGCACCTTCGTCCGCGCCACCAGCGAGTTCTCCGGCGCGGTGCGCAGGCTCGCGGGCACCGAGCTGCGCGACGTGCTGCAGGTGCGGCGCACCCTGGAGGTCGAGGGCGCCCGGCTCGCCGCGGGCAACCGGACCGAGGACGAGCTCGACGAGCTCACCGAGCTGCTCGACGCCCGCGACCACTCGATGTCGGCCAAGGACTACGAAGTCGGCATCGACCAGGACGCCGCCTTCCACCTCGCCGTCGTCCGGTGCTCGCACAACCCGCTGCTGGCCGAGCTCTACCAGGGCCTCACCGAGGTCGTCCGCGCCTCGGTCGCCAGCACGGTGAGCACCCGCCCCAGCCTGGCCACGGTCGACCACCAGCGGCTGCTCTCGGCCATCCGCGACCAGGACACCGACCGCGCCGCCGCCGAGGCCGCGGGCTTCCTGGACGAGCTGATCGCCGACCTCGACACCGACTGACCGGCGCCCCTGTTCCCCACGCATCTCCCCCGACTCCCCTTCCCCAGAACTTCCCGAACTGCTCGTACAGCACTGCCGACACGGTCCAGCGTCGTGGAGCGGGAGCGGGCGTGCCAGTCCCCGGTTCGCCCTGTGGACAGTTTCCGCTGTTGTGGACAACTCCGTGTGGACAACCGGGATGTGGACGGCGGCTAGGCACCCGGCGGCAGCGCACGCAGCCCCTGTGGCGCGCCGTCGCTGATGAGCCGGTGGACGGCCGCGGTGTCCAGGTGCTCGGCGACCAGGTCACCGAGGAGGTCGAGCTGCGCCTGCCTGGCCGCGGCGAAGTCGACGTCGGCGGCCGGGCGGAACCCGTCCCGACCTGCCCGTTCGGCCGCCCACCTGAGGAACGCGCGGCGCGCGGCGTCGTTCTCGAGCAGCCCGTGCCAGTGCGTGCCCAGCACCGCGCCCGCGACGGCTCCCTCAGTCGTTTCGCCGTCCACGGTCACCAAACCCGGCACGTCGCCACGCCGGACGACCCGACCGTGGTGGATCTCATACCCCGTCGCGGGCTCGCCGAACACCACACCGGTCGGCCGGTCCAGGGTCTTCTCCGGCTCGAACTCCACATCGATGTCCACCAGACCCAGCCCGTCGACCTCGCCCGCTCCCGATTCGACGTGGTCCACGATCCGCCGAGCGAGCATCTGGAAGCCACCACACACACCGAGCACCGGCAGGCCACGGTCAGCGTGAGACACGATGGCGTCCGCCAACCCGGTGCGCCGCAACCACGCCAGGTCGTCCACCGTCGACTTCGAGCCCGGTAGCACCACCAGGTCCGCGTCGGCCAAACGCGACGGCTCTGTCACGAACCGAACCGAGACCCCTGGTTCACAGGCCAGCGCCTCCACATCGGTCGCGTTGGAGATGCGCGGCAACCGCACCACGGCGACCCGCAGCCACTGCGACCCCACCGGCGGCGCGGGCCGTCCCACCACGCCATCGGCCGCGTAGGACAACGAGTCCTCCGCGTCCAACCACAACTCCTCGCGCCACGGCAGCACCCCGAGCACGCGACGCCCGGTCAGGTCGTGCAGCTGGTCCAACCCGGGCGCCAGGAGAGCGGGATCACCCCGGAACTTGTTGATCACGAAGCCCGCGATCAAGGCCTGGTCGGCGGCGTCGAGCAGCGCGAGGGTGCCGAAGAGGTGCGCGAAGACGCCACCGCGGTCGATGTCCCCCACCACGAGCACGGGCAGGTCTGCCGCACGCGCTAGTCCCATGTTGGCGATGTCGTTGGCACGCAGGTTGATCTCGGTAGGGGAACCCGCGCCCTCACACACGACGACCTCGAACTCCGCGCGGAGCCCTTCAAGGGTCGTCAGGACTGTCTGCATGAGGTCGGCTTTTCTTTCCCGGTAGGACATTGCCGACGCGAAGCCGGTAGGCCTACCGAGCACGACAACCTGGGAGGTGCGATCCGAGCCAGGCTTGAGCAGCACCGGGTTGAACCTGACGCTGGGCTCTAGACCGCACGCGGCGGCCTGCACGGCCTGCGCACGCCCGATCTCTCCACCGTCGAACGTCACCATCGAGTTGTTGGACATGTTCTGGGCCTTGAACGGGGCGACGCGCACGCCCTGTCTGGCCAACCACCGGCACAGACCCGCGACCAGGACGCTCTTACCGGCGTCCGAGGTCGTACCAGCGACCAGCAGAGCTCCCACCATGTGCGCGTCCCCTCCCCGCCACGTCCGCGCGACTGCCATCATCTTCGTTTATGCCCGTCGAAGCGGTCACCGCAGTCCTGGTGCACAGCCCGTACCTGGGGCCCGCCAGCCTCCGCCCGCTCGCCGACGGCCTCGCCGCCCTCGGCCACCCGACCGTCCTGCTCGACCTGCAACCCAGTGTGGCCGCCGCGCCGGTGCACCAGCGGCTGATCGGCGCGTTCGCCGACGCGCTGTCCGACGAGGCCCTCAGCGGGCCGGTGGCGCTCGTCGGGCACGGCGCGGCCGGTCCGCTGCTGCCCGCGTTCGCCGAGGCGCTGGAGGACGACGTGCGGTGCCTGCTCTACCTCGACGCCGACCTGCCCACCCCGGGCCGCGCCTGGCGCGACGAACGGCCCGACGAGTACGCCGCCCTGCGCGGGCACGTCCGCGACGGCCTGCTGCCGCGCTGGACCAGGTGGTCGGGCACCGACCCGCTCGCCGGGATCGCCGACGACGCCCTGCGCGCCGAGATCACCGACGAGGCGCCCGAGGTCCCGCTGGTGTTCCTCAAGGAGCCCCGGCCCACCGTCGAGTGGACCGGGCCGAGCGCCTACGCCCGGCTCTCGGCCGACCACCGGGCCGACGCCGACGCCGCGCGGGCACTGGGCTGGCCGGTGACCCAGGCCGACCTGCACCACCTGGCCGTCGCGACCGACCCGGAGCCGGTCGCGCGGCTGGTGCTGGCGGCGCTGCTCGGGCCTACGGGAGGGTGAGGATCTCCGCGCCGGTGTCGGTGACCACGAGGGTGTGCTCGAACTGGGCGGTCCACGACTTGTCCTTGGTCGTCGCGGTCCAGTCGTCGGCCCACATGTCGTAGTCGATGCCGCCGAGGGTGATCATCGGCTCGATGGTGAAGGTCATCCCCGGCTCGATCACCGTCCGGTCGCCGAGGTCCTCGTAGTGCAGCACCACGAGTCCACTGTGGAACGACCGGGCGATGCCGTGCCCGGTGAACGCGCGCACCACGCCGTAGTCGAAGCGCTTGGCGTACTTCTCGATGACCCGGCCGATCACGTTGAACTCGCGGCCGGGGCGCACCGCGGCGATGGCGCGCATGGTCGCCTCGTGCGTGCGCTCCACCAGCAGCCGCGCCTCCTCGCGCACGTCACCGGCGAGGAAGGTCGCGTTGGTGTCGCCGTGCACGCCGCCGAGGTAGGCCGTCACGTCGATGTTGACGATGTCGCCGTCCTCGATCACCGTCGAGTCCGGGATGCCGTGGCAGATGACCTCGTTGAGCGAGACGCAGCACGACTTCGGGAAACCGCGGTAGCCCAGGGTCGAGGGGTAGGCGCGGTGGTCGAGCAGGAACTCGTGCACCACGGCGTCGACGTCGTCGGTCGTGGCGCCCGGCTTGACGGCCTTGCCGCCCTCCTGCAGCGCCTGGGCGGCGACGCGGCCCGCCACCCGCATCGCCTCGATGATCTCCGGCGGCTGCACCCACGGGTCGGTGTTGCGCGCGGGCGCGGGCCGGTCGACGTACTCGGGCCGGACGATGGTGGACGGCACGACGCGGCGGGGCGTCTGCACGCCGGGCGTCAACGGGGCGCGAACGGACATGGCCCCCACCCTACGACCCCCCGATCAGCCCAGGGCGGCCAGGAACCGGCCCGCCGCCTGCACGGCGGTACCCGATTGCCCCACATCGGTCAGCAGCACCGCGAACGCCACATCGCCCCGGTACCCGACGAACCACCCGTGTGAGTGCGTCCCGTCGCCGAACTGGGCGGTGCCGGTCTTGCCGCGCACGTCCCCGTAGGGCTTGAGCGCGGTGGCCGTCCCGCTCGCCACCACCTCGGCCATCATGCCGCGCACCGACTCCAAGGCGGCGCTGGGAACCGGGTCGCCCGCGGCGTCGGACTTCGTCTCGACCCCGCGCACCAGCACCGGCTTGGGCACCGAGCCCGAGGCGACCGACGCGGCGACCACCGCCATGCCGAACGGGCTGGCCACCACCTTGCCCTGGCCGAACCCGTCCTCGGCGCGCTCGGTCTTGCCGCTGGCGGGCGGCACCGACCCGGTGATGGTGGTGACACCCGGCACCACGAAGTCCACGCCGAGGCCCAGCTTCTTGGCCATGTCGGTGAGGTCGTCGGGCCCCATCGCCAGCGCGAGCTCGGCGAAGGTGGTGTTGCAGGAGAACGCGAACGCGTTGCGCAGCGGGATGACGCCCTTGTCGAACTTGCCGCTGTTGGGGATCTCCCGCCCATCGATCACGGTCGTGCCGGGGCAGCCCAGCGGCGTGTCCGCGGTGGCCTTGCCGGACGCGACCGCCTCGGCAGCGGTGACGATCTTGAAAGTCGACCCGGGTGGGTAGCGGCCGGTGAGCGCCAGCGCGCCCTCCTTGTCCGCGGCCTCGTTCTGCGCCACGGCCAACACCTCACCGGTTGAGGGCTGGATGGCCACGACCATCGACGGCGTCGCCTCCCCCGCGATCGCCGCCTGGGCCGCGTTCTGCGCCTTCTTGCTCAGCGCTAACTGCACCGCCTTGGCCGGTTCCGCGGCCTTGGCGTAGAGCTCCTCCCCCTCCGCGCCCGCGCTGTCGACGGTGTACACCCGCCACCCCGCCTTGCCCTGCACCTGCTCCTCGACGACCTTGCGCAGGTTCGGCAGCAGCGCCGGGGCGAGCTTGCGGTCGACCGCGAGCAGCCGCGACGAGGCGGTGAACCGGACGCCCTGGAGCTCGTAGATCAGCGACCGCACCTTCTGGTAGTCGCCGTCGCGCAGCGCCACCACCTGGTAGGGCTGCCCCGGTGCCTTGGCCGCGCCGTCGAGGATGCTCTGCGTGGTGATCGACGCGTCGATCCCCGACAGCGCCTTGGCCAGCTCACCGGCGATCGCGTTGGCGTCGCCCGCCTTCTCCGGCTCGAACAGCACCGAGACCACCCGCTCCGGCTGCAGCACCGGCTCGCCATCGCGGTCGAGCACCGGCGCCAGCTGCGCCTCGGCGTCCTGCACGGCGATGGTCTGCTGGACGGCCAGCTTCGGGTGCAGCACCGTCGGCTCCCAGTGCACCTTCCACACGTCGTCCTGCCTGCGCAGCTCGAACGCCGAGTCGTAGGTCCACAACCGGCCCCGGCCCAGGTCCCAGGTGAGCTTGTAGGTGGCCTTCGTGTTGTTCTCCGACGCGTCCACCCTGGTCACCTGCGCCATCACCGTCGACGGCTTGAGCGCGCCGCGCACCTTGTCCATCAGCGCCCGCGCGGAGTCAGGCGCGTCGGTCTGGCCGGAGGCGGTCGCGGTGTCGCCGCCCGCGAACGCGGCGACGAACTGGTTCGCCGCGTCCTGCGGATCCGCGTCGGACCCGAACAGGCCGCAGGCCGAGAGCGGGAGCACGGTCACCAGCGCCACGAGCAACGCGGCGGGGCGACGGAGTGAGGCACGCACGGCCGCAGTATGCCCAATCCGGCGGGCGCCGCGGCGGGAACCATCCACAGGCCCGCTCAGAACAGCACGGTGGCGTACTGCCCGACCTGCGTGAACCCGATCCGGTCGTACACCGCGCGGGCGGGCGCGTTGTAGCCGTTGACGTAGAGGCTCGCGGTGCGACCCATGCCACTGACCAACCGCCGGACGACCGCGGCCGTGCCGGTCGCGCCGAGGCCGTGACCACGGCGGTCCGGGTGCACCCAGACGCCCTGGATCTGCCCGACCGCGCTGGACACCGCGCCGATCTCGGCCTTGAACACCACCTCGCCGCCGTCGAACCGGGCGAACGCGCGGCCCGCGGCGATCAACTCGGCCACCCTGGCCCGGTACCCGGCGCCGCCGTCACCGACCCGGGGGTCGATGCCGACCTCCTCGATGAACATGCGCACCGCGGCGGGCAGGTAGCGGTCCAGCTCGTCCGGCCGCACCTGGCGCACCTGGGGGTCCGGCGCCACCAGCGGGGTCGTGGAGATCGACATCAGCGGCTGGTCGGCCCGCACCTCGCGGGCCGGTCCCCACTCGGCCTCCACCTCGGCCCACAACCCGAGCACCTGCTCGGCGGGACCGACCATCGACGAGCACATCCGCCTGCGCCGCAGCGCCCGGTCGGCGAACGAGCGCAACGCCGACCGGTTGCCGCGCAACGGGATCAGGTTCGGGCCCGCGAAGCACACCGCCTCGAGCCTGCTCGCACCGCGCAGGCCGCGCGCGTCGCAGCCCCACAGCTCACCACCGAGGCGCCACGGGTCCAGCCCGGCCGTCTCCACCCGTGCGGCGACCATGCAGGACGCGACCGGGTCGGCGGTGAGCACCGCGCGCACCGCCTGGCCGTCCCGCTCATCGAGCAGTCGCGCTCCCGCTAGCCGCAACACCACTCAAGCGTGCCAGAAACCGCGCGGGCGGGAAAACGCACGCACCCGGTCAGCCGACCGCGACGACGGTCGGTGCCCCGGTCTCGCCGTCGAGCGGCTCGCCCATCTCCTCGGCCAACCGCATGGCCTCCTCGATCAGCGTCTCCACGATCTGCGCCTCGGGCACGGTCTTGATCACCTGGCCGCGGACGAAGATCTGCCCCTTGCCGTTGCCGGAGGCCACTCCCAGGTCGGCCTCGCGGGCCTCCCCAGGTCCGTTCACCACGCAGCCCATCACCGCGACCCGCAGCGGCACGGACATGCCCTCGAGGCCCGCGGTGACCTCCTCGGCGAGCTTGTAGACGTCCACCTGGGCCCGACCGCACGACGGGCAGGACACGATCTCCAGCTTGCGCGGGCGCAGGTTCAGCGACTGCAGGATCTGCGCGCCGACCTTGACCTCCTCGACCGGCGGCGCCGAGAGCGACACCCGGATCGTGTCGCCGATGCCCTGGCGCAGCAGCGCGCCGAAGGCCACCGCGGACTTGATGGTGCCCTGGAACGCCGGACCGGCCTCGGTGACCCCGAGGTGCAGCGGGTAGTCGCACTGCTCGGCGAGCAGCTCGTAGGCGCGCACCATCACGACCGGGTCGTTGTGCTTGACCGAGATCTTGATGTCGTGGAAGTCGTGCTCGGCGAACAGCGACGCCTCCCACAGCGCCGACTCGGCCAGCGCCTCCGGGGTCGCCTTGCCGTACTTGGCCATCAGCCTCGGGTCGAGCGAGCCCGCGTTGACGCCGATCCGGATGGGCGTGCCCCGGTCCTTGGCGGCCTGGGCGATCTCCTTGACCTGGTCGTCGAACTTGCGGATGTTGCCCGGGTTGACCCGCACCGCCGCGCAGCCCGCCTCGATGGCGGCGAAGACGTACTTGGGCTGGAAGTGGATGTCGGCGATCACCGGGATCTGCGACTTGGCCGCGATCGCGGCCAGCGCCTCGGCGTCGTCCTGCGACGGGCAGGCGACCCGGACGATGTCGCAGCCCGCCGCCGTCAGCTCCGCGATCTGCTGCAGGGTCGCGTTGACGTCGGCGGTGACCGTGGTGGTCATCGACTGCACCGAGATCGGGTGTTCACTGCCCACCCCGACCGGCCCCACCTGCAGTTGACGGGTCTTGCGGCGCTCCGCGAGCACCGGTGGCGGGGTGGCGGGCATGCCGAGCATCACGTCGGGCATGTGGACCTCTCTGCTGTCTTCACTGGTGTGTCATTGCAGCCGGATGGGGTTGACGATGTCGGCGGTGACGGTGAGCAGCACGATCGCGCCGCCGATGATGACCAGGACCATCGTGACCCCGGCCAGCTTGTTGTAGTCGACGGGACCCGCGGGGGCCTTGCCGCGCAGCTTGCGCAGCGCGTCGCGGACCCGCTCGTAGAGCGAGATGGCGATGTGGCCGCCGTCGAGCGGCAGCAGCGGCAGCAGGTTGAACACGCCGACGAAGAAGTTCAGCATCGCCAGCATCAGGACGAAGATCTCCCAGATGCCCTGCTCGGCGGCGTCCGCGCCGATGATGCTGGCGCCGACCACGCTGACCGGCCGCTCCGGGTCGTCCTCGCCGCCGATGGCCCTGATCACCGCCGGGATCTTCTCCGGGAAGCGCATCAGGCCCTCCCAGGTGGCGGCGAACATCTCGCCGGTGAACACGACCGCGCCGGAGAACCCGGAGGCCACCCCGTACTCGAAGTACCTGCCCTGCGAGACGCCGATCGCGCCGACCTCGGTGAGCTTGTTGTCCGTGCTGCCCGGCTTGGAGTCGAGCCCGACGCGCTGGACGGTCGCGATGTCGACGGTGAGCGTGCGCTGCTCGCCGTCGCGCTCGACGACGAAGGTGTTCTGCCCGCTCAGGCCGCGGATCTTGCCGATGAGCTCCTTCCAGGAGCCCACCGGTTGGCCGTTGAGGCTGACGATCTCGTCACCGGCCTGGATACCCGCCGCGGCGGCTGGCGACACCGCGCCCGGGGCGCACTCGGCGTACTTGAGGGTCACCGGGTCCTGGGTGGGGGCGGCGCACGAGGTGGTGCCGACCAGCGCGCGGTCGGAGGTGTTGGGCAGGCCCATGGTGACGGCCATCAGGTACAGGATGATGAAGCCGACGATGAAGTGCGTGATGGACCCCGCGGCCAGCACGACCACGCGCTTCCAGGTGGCGAAGCGCCACATCGCGCGCGGCGCCTCCTCCGGGGTCACCGGGTCGAGCGCGGTCATGCCCGCGATCTCGCAGAACCCGCCCGCCGGGATCGCCTTGAGCCCGTACTCGGTCTCCCCCCTGCGGAAGGAGAACAGCGTCGGGCCGAAGCCGATGAAGTAGCGGCGGACCCGCATGCCGAACGCCTTGGCGGTGAGCATGTGCCCGGCCTCGTGCAGCGCGACCGACAGGCAGATCCCCAGCGCGAACAGCACGAGCCCCAGCAGCCAAACCAACACGTGTCAGTCCCTTCCCGGCCCCGCGGCGGCGCGCGGGGCAGCAGTCACCGCGAGCAGCTCTCGCGCACGGGCGCGGGCCCAGTGCTCGGCGGCGAGCACCTCCTCGACCTCGCGCGGCGCGCCGTGCCAGGCGGCGGCGTCGTCGAGTACCCGGCTCACAGTGTCCACGATGGCTGTGAAGGTGGTGTCTTTTCCGAGGAACGCGGCCACGGCCTCCTCGTTGGCGGCGTTGTACACGGCGGGCAGGCAGCCACCGGTCTCCCCCGCGGCGCGGGCCAGCCGCACGGCGGGGAACGTGTCGTGGTCGAGCGGCTCGAACGTCCACTGGGACGCGCTCGACCAGTCGCAGGCCTTGGCGGCACCGGGCAGCCGGTCCGGCCACGCCAGGGCCAGCCCGATCGGCAGGCGCATGTCCGGCGGGCTGGCCTGGGCGAGGGTGGACCCGTCGGTGAAGGTGACCATGGAGTGCACGATCGACTGCGGGTGGACCACGACGTCGACGCGGTCGTAGGGGATGCCGAAGAGCAGGTGCGCCTCGATCAGCTCCAGCGCCTTGTTCACCAGGGTCGCGGAGTTCACGGTGATGACCGGCCCCATCGACCAGGTGGGGTGCGCCATGGCCTGCTCGGCGGTGACGGTGGCGAGCTCGGCGCGGGTGCGGCCGCGGAACGGCCCACCGGAGGCGGTGAGCACCAGCCGGTCGACCTCCTCGGCGCGACCGCCGCGCAGCGCCTGGGCCATCGCGGAGTGCTCGGAGTCGACGGGGACGATCTGCCCGGGCTTGGCCGCCGCCAGCACCAGGTCACCGCCCGCGACCAGGGACTCCTTGTTGGCCAGGGCCAGCGTCGCGCCCGAGGCCAGCGCCTTGAGGGTCGGCGCGAGGCCCTGGGAGCCGGTGATCGCGTTGAGCACGATGTCGGCGGGGACCGCCTCGATCAGCTCGGTGACCGCGTCCGGCCCGGCGAAGATCTTGGGCAGGGTGAAGCCGCCGCGCTCGTAGCCCGCCTCCTGCGCCGCGGCGTAGAGCGCGAGCTGCACGTCGGAGGCGGCGGTCGCCCTGGTCACGGCCACCGCGCGGACCCCGTGCCGCAGGGCCTGGGCGGCCAGCAGGGCCGGGTCGGACCCGCCTGCGGCGATCCCCGCGACGGTGAACCGGTCGGGGTTGGCCGCGACGAGGTCGAGCGCCTGGGTGCCGACCGAGCCGGTCGACCCGAGCACGAGCAGTGAGCGCCGGGGACCACCGGACGCGAAGGATGCAGTCATCACCGCCCATTGTTCCCGATGACTGGACACGGACGGCAACCAGCACGGGGTGATGTCCGCCGATCGTGGACACACCCAGCCGGGTCCAGGTTGGGCCGAACGGCGCAATCCGAAAAAAGTTCCGCTCCGAAGGAGTGAACTTCGCTCGCGCCGGGCACTTCACCGGCAGCACGGAAAGATCGTCGGGAAATGCCGGCGATCATGTGGAAGGAGCTTCGATGGGCATTCTCGGCTGGATCGTCCTCGGTTTGGTCGCCGGACTCATCGCCAAGGCCATCATGCCTGGTAAGGACCCGGGCGGGATCATCATCACGATCCTCATCGGGATCGTCGGCGCCATTCTGGGCGGGTTCATCGGAAACGCGATCTTCGGTGGCGGGCTCGGCAATTTCTTCGACCTGCGCACCTGGCTGCTGTCGATTCTCGGCGCGATCATCCTCCTCGCGATCTACCGCGCGGTCACCGGTCGCGGCCGGGCACGGACGTAGTCGAGCGAGACCTGTCACACCCGAGGGCGCCGTGGTCACCACGGCGCCCTCGGGCTGTTCGGGGTGTGGGAGGATTCGGGGCGTCAGCGCACTACGGGCCAGGAGGAACAGTGGCGAACACGGAGCTGGAGAAGCGGAAGACCACCGCGGCGGGCACCGTGACCCCCGCCGAGGAGCCGTCGGCGGAGTGGGGCTGGCACGGGTCGTTCCCCAAGGGGACGCTGATCGCGGGTGTGTTCACCGGGCTGGCGATGTTCTTCATGCTGATCGGCAACCACACCGGCCGCACCGAGGACCTGTGGCTAGGCGGCATCGGCCTGGTCCTGCTCGGCGGCGTCGCGTGGAAGATCCACAAGAACCGGACGTCCTGGCGGCGGTAGCGTTCGGCGCAAACGAGCGGGCGGATTGGTGGTTACGCCGCCGCCCAGCCAGTGGTCATCCGTTGCAGGTGTGCGCATAAGAGCAGTTGGCTGTGGGCCATGCGCCCCAACCACCTGGAGCCGTTCTGGCCATCACGGCGGCCGCGGCACTACGACGAGGCATGTCCGGGGGCCGCGCGGGAGCACTGACCCGCGTGGCCGCGCCGTCCACACCATCCCGGACGGCCACCCCGGGATGGTCCACATCCGACGCACCCCCGGAGAGACCGCCATGTCCGTCACGGACGACCTGCTCGCCAACAACGCCCGCTACGCCGAGACCTTCACCGGCCCGCTGCCGCTCCCGCCCGCCAAGCACGTCGCCGTCGTGGCCTGCATGGACGCCAGGATCAACGTCTACGGCGTGCTCGGCCTCGCCGAGGGCGAGGCCCACGTCATCCGCAACGCCGGTGGCGTCGTCACCGAGGACGAGATCCGCTCCCTGGCCATCAGCCAGCGCCTGCTCGGCACCCAGGAGATCATCCTCATCCACCACACCGACTGCGGCATGCTCACCTTCACCGACCAGGACTTCCGCGACAGCATCCACGCCGAGACCGGCATCCGCCCCGCCTGGTCCGCCGAGGCCTTCCCCGACCTCGACACCGACGTCCGCCAGTCCATCGCCCGCATCAAGTCCAGCCCCTTCATCCCCCGCACCGACTCCGTCCGAGGCTTCGTCTTCGACGTCGCCACGGGGAAGCTGCACGAGGTCAAGTAGTCCCGCCGAGGGACGCGACCACCCCGTCGCGTCCCCGGCTTGGCTTCGCCAGCTCCTACCGGTCGGTCATGACCGGAACACGAAGCAGCGCGCACGGAAGCGATCCCGCAGGCGACCTCGGTTCACGCGTCACGAATCGCCACGACCCACTGGACAAGGACGTCGTCCTCGCACCAGCCCTCCATGAAGGCCAGCTCAGCCCTCGGCGGCTAGTTGGCCGCAGGCGGCGGCGATCTCCTGGCCTCGGGTGTCGCGGACGGTGCATTCGACGCCTTGGGCTTTGACTCGGCGGACGAATTCGCGTTCGGCGGGCTTCGGGGAGGCGTCCCACTGGGAGCCGGGGGTGGGGTTGAGGGGGATGACGTTCACGTGGACCAGTTGGCCGAGGTGCTTGCGCAGGAGTTTGCCGAGCATGTCCGCGCGCCACGGGTGGTCGTTGATGTCGCGGATGAGGGCGTACTCGATCGACACGCGGCGGCCCGTCTTGTCGGCGTAGCCGCGGGCGGCTTCCAGGACCTCAGCGACCTTCCACCGGTTGTTCACCGGCACCAAGGTGTCGCGCAGTTCGTCGTCCGGCGTGTGCAGTGAGACCGCGAGCCGGACCTGGAGGTTCTCCTCGGTCAGCTTGCGGATCGCGGGCACCAGGCCCACCGTCGAGACCGTCACCGAGCGCTGGGAGATGCCGAAGCCGTTCGGGGCGGGGTCGCAGATCCGGTGCACCGCGTCGACCACCCGGCGATAGTTCGCCAGTGGTTCACCCATGCCCATGAAAACGATGTTGGACAGTCGACCGGGTCCGCCAGTCAGGTCGCCGTCGCGCATGGCGGCGGCGCCGAGGCGGACCTGTTCCACGATCTCGGCGGTGGACAGGTTGCGCTGCAGGCCGCCTTGGCCGGTGGCGCAGAACGGGCAGGCCATGCCGCACCCGGCCTGGCTGGAGATGCACAGCGTGGCGCGGTCGGGGTAGCGCATGAGGACGCTCTCGATGAGCGTGCCGTCGTGCGCCTTGAGCAGCGCCTTGCGGGTGTTGCCGTCGTCGCAGGTCACCGCGCGGAGTTCGGTGAACAGCGGCGGGAGCAGGGAGTCGGCGAGGCGGTCGCGGGCGGCGGCGGGGATGTCGGTCATCGCCGCGCGGTCGGCGGTCAGCCTGGCGAAGTAGTGCGTGGAGAGCTGGCTGGCCCGGAACGGCTTCTCGCCCAGCTCGGTCACCGCCTCGCGGCGCTGCTCAGCGGTGAGGTCGGCCAGGTGCCGGGGCGGCAGGCCGCGCTTGGGGGCGTCGAAGACGAGCGGGAGTGAGGTCATGGCCACCCCAGTGTCCCACGCCGGTCAGCGGCAGTTGGGCGCGGCGTCGGTGGCCGCCACCAGCGCAGGTGGCAGTTGAGCGGCCTTGAGGAGCTTGACCGCGCGCTCGAGCCCGCCGAGGGCGGTGGTGAGGCGTTGGGCGGCGGCCGAGAAGACCTCCACGGTGAGCGTCTCGACCGCGCGCACGTCGTCGCGGGCGGTGGCGATGGAGGCGCGGGACTCGGCGAAGGCCTCGGTGAGCTGGCGGATCAGCGGGTCGACCTCAGGTGCGGGCGACGGCCGCAGTGCGCGCAGGTCAGCCAGCGCCGCGTCGAGCACGCCGACCAGGCGACCGGTGACGTCCAGGAACTGCCGCTTGAGCTCGACCGGGTCACTGGAGGTGATCGGCTGCTGCGCGGTCTCCCCCGCGGTGACCAGCAGCTTGCCCAGGCCGCAGAACCGGTTCATCCACCTGGCCTCCGCGCTGTCCTCGGCGACCGGCGTGACGTCGGCGGCGACCGGGGTCCCGGCGACCGGCGTCGCGCAGGCCGACAGGGCGATCAGGCATCCGACGAGCAGCAGCCGCACCCCCCGATCATGGCACAGAAATTGGTCGTTGCATCGCGACATGTTCCGATATATCGTTGAGCTATCGCGAGCGACCGGTTCGCGACCACCACTCCAGGGGAGAGAAGAATGCGTGTCTCACACGACCACCAACACCAGCACCGGCGCGGACCTTGGCGCCGCCACCCCCTCCGCGGCCGTCCCGACCTGGGCGCGGACTTCGGACCGGAGGATGAGATGACCCCGCCCTTCCCGCTGCCCCCGTTCCCGCCCGGCCCGCCGTTCGGCTTCGGGCGCGGGCACGGCAGGGGCCACGGACGCGGCCGGGGCAGGCGGGGCGACGTGCGCGCCGCGCTGCTCGCGCTGCTCACCGACCGCCCGATGCACGGCTACGAGATGATCCAGGAGATCGCCGAGCGCAGCGGGGGGTTCTGGAAGCCCAGCCCCGGCTCGGTGTACCCGACCCTGCAGCTGCTGGCCGACGAGGGCCTGATCGCCGCGGTCGAGGGTGACGGCGGCAAGCGGATGTTCCAGCTCACCGAGGAGGGGACCGCCGTCGCCGCGCGGCTCGACACCCCGCCGTGGGAGCAGGCCGCCGCGGGCGTCGACCGCGCCGAGGTCACGTTGCGGGAGGCCCTCGGGCAGCTCGCCGCGGCCGCGATGACGGTGTCGCAGGCGGCGAGCTCGGACCAGAAGGCCCGGGCGACCCACATCCTCAACACCGCGCGGCGGGAGCTCTACGCCCTCCTCGGTGAGGAGACCCCCACCGAGGAAGACGCCGAGTAGCTCTTAGCCGAACGACAACACCCACTGGTCGAGCCGTCCGGCGTCACCGCGGGCCAGGTCGGTCACGCGCAACGTCCACGAGCCGTTGCGGTCACCACCGGGCGGCGACACGGAGTAGATCCGGCGCACGGCGCCCGAACCGTCGTCACCCCCGATCTGCTCCAGTTCGAACACCCGGCCGAGCGGGTCGACGAGATCGATCCGCAGGTCGCTGACGTCCGGGTGGTCGAGGTAGACGCGGACGCGGCCAGGGGCGCCGGTGGGCGGGCAGCCGCTCACCAGGATCGTCGAGGTCACCGCCGTGCCGTTGTCGGGGATCGCCACATCGGTGGTGTTAGCGCCACCGCGGCAGGTGGGCACCTCGGGGTCCATCGGGTAGGCCACGTTGGCCAACTGGTTAGGGCTGCCTTCGCCAGGAGCCTGAACGGCGCCCGGTACCGCTGCCCTGCTGAGGGCGTTGCGCACATCCGACGGCATCGCGAACTGGTTGCGAGCGAGGTAACCGGCGACGATCCCGGTCACGTGCGCGGCAGCCATAGAGGTGCCGGACAACCTCACCTCTTGGCCATTGCGCCCGAGTGAGGGGATATCGCCGCCGGGCGCGAAGAAGTCGACACACCTGCCGTAGTTCGACGACGGCAGCCGCGTGTCCGTCCGGTCGGTCGCCGCGACCGTGATCGCCTCGGCCGTCTGACCGGGGCCGAACCCGCAGGCGTCCGCGCCGTCGTTGCCCGCGGCGACCACATAGGTGAACTCGGCGTCGATCGAGCGCCGCACCGCCTCGTCACCCAACCCGGCTTGGTCCATGGTCACGCTCATGGCCACCACGCCGGGGCGGGTGCCGTTGCGGGTGACCCACTCGACCGCGTCGAGCACGTGCGAGTCGCGGCCGAGGCCGTCGCACCCGAGGACCCGCAGTGCGACAAGGGAAGTCTCCTTGGCCGCACCATGGGTCTTACCGCCGACCGTGCCCGCGACGTGTGTGCCGTGGCCGTTGCAGTCGATCCCGGAGCCACCGAGGAAGTCAGCACCAACGCGCGCGCGGGTACCGAACTCGTTCTGGTTGAGCGTGATCCCCGAGTCGATCAGGTACGCGGTCGCCCCCGCACCGCCACGAGAGCTGAACGGGCGGTTGTCCAACGGCAACTGCCGCTGGTCGAGCCTGTCCAAGCCCCAAGGGACAGCCGACTGGGCCGCGCGAGTGGTGCCGTCTTGATAGACCGTGCGCACCAGAGGGTCCGCGGCCAGCCTGGTTGCTTGGGCCGCACTGAGGCCGCGGGTCGCGTAGCCATAGTGGGTGCTGCGGTAGTACGACTGGGGCACGCCTCCGTAGCGCCGGGTCAGCGTTGTGGCCGTGCGCTCGGGTTGGGCTGCCGATGGCGCCAGCACAACGATGTAAGAACCTGGAATCGGCCTAGCCGCAGCGACCACAGGTGCCTGGGCTGCTTGCGCCACAACGGCGCCGCTCAGCGGTAGCGCGACAAGGCATAAGAGAAGGAGACAACGGGGCAGGGAACGCATCAGCTCTCCAACCTGTTGGGCACGTCGCGGACAGGGCGCCGCGACGTGCAAGGAGACGATGTCGGACGCCGGTGGTGTGAACAATCCTGTGGGGAAAGATCCGGGCCCTGATCTTTTCCCAGTCAGCCGACGATGAGCCCGCGGGGCTTGCGCCGCAGCAGGACCCGGTAGCCCACGGCGAACTCGAGCCCGGGCGTGTCCGCGATCGCGCGGGCCGCGACCGGGGCGGAGAACTCGATGCGCAACACCGATTCCAGCGTCTCTCGGTCGGCGAACCGCCACCGGGTCGCGACCCGGTGGCGCTCGAAGCCAGAGATCTCGAAGAAGCGGTCGACCTCGGTGGTGTCGTAGCTCGGCAGGTCGGCGCGCATCCACCGGCCGTAGGGCGGGTGGGCCGCGTCGAGGTCGACGACGACCAACGCCCCACCCGGGCGCAGCACCCGGTCCGCCTCCCGCAGGCCGGGTTCGCAGCCGGGGCCGAAGAAGTAGGCCGTCCTGGCGTGCACGACGTCGACGCTGGCGTCCGCCGCCGGGATGTCCTGCGCGGACCCGAGCGCCACCGACACCCCGGTCAGGCCCTCGACCCGTGCCTTCGCGCGCTCGACCAGCGGGGGGTGCGGTTCGACGCCGAGCACCGTCGCGGCCCGCTCGGCGAAGCGCGGCAGGTGGAAGCCGTCGCCGCACCCCACGTCCAAGACGTCGCCGGTCCAGTCAGTGAGCCCGTCCAGCACCGTCCACACCGCGCCGTCGACGTCCTGGGCGCGGTTCTCCGCCTCGTAGACCTGCGGCCAGTGCCAGATGTTCGGGCTGGGCAGCACCTGGACCGCGCGCAGCGAGGTGGTCAGCCGCTCCCGCGCCCGTGCCACCAACCCCCTGCCCGCAAGGCTCATGCGGCAAGGAAAGCACATCTCGTGCCCCGCGCGTCGCCTGCTGAAACGCTGGGAAGATCACCACCCGGCAGCGGCTGACGGAGCCACCCGATCGGGTTAGTGTCAGGGGACGCGGGAGGAGGTCGCCATGATGCCAACCGACGCGATCAGCGCCCTGGAGGAATTACCCGACGGTACGCCGGGCAGACCCTGCTGGGTCGAGGTCGCCACCCCGGATCCCACGGCCAGCAGCGAGTTCTACCGAGGCTTGTTCGGGTGGACCTACCGCGTTGGCGACGACGGCTACGTCATGGCCTACATGGACGACGTCTCCGTCGCGGGCCTCTACACACCACAAGGCGGACAACCCAGCCTCTGGACGTTGTACCTAACGATCCACGACACGGGTAACACTGCCGAGCGCGTTCTCCACCTAGGCGGACAGATCCTCACCGCGCCGAGGGAGATCGAAGGCCAAGGCGGGCTGCTCATCGCGGCCGACCCCAGCGGCGGCCCGATCGGCTTCTGGCGCCAAGACCACGGCTGGGAGCTGGGCACCGGTTTCCCGGGCGCCTTCACCTGGGCCGAGCTCAACACCTGGGACGGCCCCGCCGCCGACGAGTTCTTCCGCGCCCTGTTCGGCTTCGAGCAGACGCAGATCGGCGACGGCGACACCTTCGACTACACGACCTGGCGCCTCAGCGGCGACGAGCTGCTCGGCAGGCTGCGCATGGGCCCGGAGTTCCCCGCCGGACAGCGCCCGTACTGGATGGTGTTCTTCGAGGTCGACCCGGAGGTCGGCACCGACGCCACCGCCGCGCTCGCGGCCCGGTTGGGCGGGCGGATCACCGTGCCGCCGTTCGACTCGCCCTACGGTCGCGCCGCGGTCCTGCGGGACGTCACCGGCGCCGAGTTCACCGTGCTCGACCGCTCGCTGGCGCTCAGCGTCGTGCCGGAGGACGAGATCGGCGCCGAGGTCGACGACCCTTACGACGATTAGCTGGGCACGAACAGGCGCAGCAGCAGCCAGGACACGACGGCCGAGGGCAGCAGCGAGTCCATCCGGTCCATCAGCCCGCCGTGACCGGGCAGCAGCGTGCCCATGTCCTTGACGCCCAGGTCCCGCTTGATCACCGACTCGACCAGGTCGCCCAGCGTCGCGGTGGCCACCAGGGCCGCGCCGAACACCACGCCCTGCCACCACTGGCCGCCGAGCATCAGGGTCACCGTGAGCGCCCCCGCGACGACACCGGCGACCAGCGACCCGGCGAAGCCCTCCCAGGACTTCTTCGGGCTGATCGTCGGTGCCATCGGGTGCTTGCCGAACAGCACACCGGCGATGTAGCCGCCGGTGTCCGAGCTGACCACCAGGATCAGGAAGCACAGCACCCGGTAGGTGCCGTCAGCGGGGAGCACGAGCATCGCCGCGAACGACGCGAACAGCGGCACGTACGCGGCGGTGAACACCGAAGCCGACGCGTCGCGCAAGTACCCGGTCACGCCTCCGCGCAGCCGCCACAGCAAGCACGCCAGGATCGTCACGACGAACGCGGCGAGCACCCCGTCGCGGCCGAACGGCCAGGACAGCCACACCATGGCCTGCCCGCCGAGCAGCACCGGCCAGACCGCGACCTCGACACCCGCGCCGCGGCGCAGCGCACCGACCAGCTCCCAGGTCGCCACCGCGACCGCGAGGGCCACCACGCCGACGAAGGTGTGCCGCACCGTCAACAGCGAGGTCAGGATGATCGCGCCGAGCGCCACCCCGACCCCGATCGCGGCGGGCAGGTCCCGCCCGGCGCGCGGGGTGCGCGCCGGTGCCGGGCCGCCCGCGCCCTCGGCGCTCACCAGCCGGTCCCCGACCGAGTCATGCTCCAGCTCCCCAACGGGTCCGGCCACCATCGCGTTCCCTCGTCCGTGCGCGGAGGTCAGACCTCCAGCAGCTCGGCTTCCTTGTGCTTGACCAACTCGTCGACCTGGTGGACGTACTTGTCGGTCAGGTTCTGCAGCTCCTTCTCGGCGCGCGCCACGTCGTCCTCGCCGGACTCGCCGTCCTTGACCAGGCGGTCGAGCTCCTCCTTGGCCTTGCGGCGCACGCTGCGGATGGAGATCTTGGCGTCCTCGCCCTTGGTCTTGGCGACCTTGACCATCTCCCGGCGGCGCTCCTCCGAGAGCTGCGGGATGACCACCCGGATCACCGTGCCGTCGTTGCTGGGGTTGACGCCCAGGTCCGAGTCGCGGATGGCCTTCTCGATGGTGTTGAGCGAGCTCACGTCGTAGGGCTTGATCACCGCGAGCCGGGGCTCGGGGATGGCGACGCTGGCCAGCTGGTTGAGGGGGGTGTACGAGCCGTAGTACTCGGCGGTGATCCGGGAGAACATCGAGGGCGAGGCCCGGCCGGTGCGCACCGCGCCCAGGTCGTCCTTGGCCACCGACACCGCTTTTTCCATCTTTTCCTCGGCGTCGAGGAGTGTCTCGTCGATCAAGGGGGCTCCTTGTCCATCTCGCGGCGAACCGGTCGCGGCGGGGTCACGCGGTCGGCGTACTGACCAGCGTGCCGATCCTCTCACCACGCACCGCGCGGGCGATGTTCCCCTCCGTCAGGAGGTTGAACACGATGATCGGCATGTTGTTGTCCATGCACAGGCTGAACGCGGTCGCGTCGGCCACCTTCAGGTCGCGCTCGAGCACCTCGCGGTGGGTGATGTCGGTGAACATCTTGGCGTCCGGGGTGGTCTTCGGGTCCGCGTCGTAGACCCCGTCGACCGCCTTGGCCATCAGCACCACGTCGCAGCCGATCTCCAGCGCGCGCTGGGCGGCGGCGGTGTCGGTGGAGAAGTAGGGCATGCCGACCCCGCAGCCGAAGATGACCACGCGGCCCTTCTCCAGGTGCCGCTCGGCGCGGCGCGGGATGTAGGGCTCGGCCACCTGGCCCATGGTGATCGCGGTCTGCACCCTGGTGTCGATGCCCTCCTTCTCCAGGAAGTCCTGGAGCGCGAGGCAGTTCATCACGGTGCCGAGCATGGCCATGTAGTCGGCGCGGTCGCGGTCCATGCCGCGCTGGCTGAGCTCGGCGCCGCGGAAGAAGTTGCCGCCGCCGATCACGATCGAGGTCTGCACACCGCCCCGCACCACGTCGGCGACCTGCCTGGCCACGGTCAGCACCACGTCGGGGTCGACGCCGATCTTCCCGCCGCCGAACATCTCGCCGCCGAGCTTGAGCAGCACGCGGCGGAAACTGCCGTTCTGAGTCACGTAGACCCCTCCTCGTGACTATGCCCCGCCCTCGGGGATCCGAGGGCGGGGCACAACCCTAATCACTCCAGGTGCCGCGGGCGGGTCAGGACTGGCCGACCTCGAACCGGGCGAACCGGGTCACGGTCACGCCCGCCTCGTCCAGCAGCGCCTTCACGGTCTTCTTCGAGTCGAACACCGAGGACTGCTCCAGGAGCACGACGTCCTTGTAGAAGCCGTTGACCCGGCCCTCCACGATGCGGGGCAGGGCGCCTTCCGGCTTGCCCTCCTCGCGGGCGGTCTCCTCGGCGATGCGCTTCTCGTTGGCGACGACGTCCGCGGGGACCTCGTCGCGGGTGACGTAGCTCGGCTTCATGGCCGCGATCTGCTGCGCGGTCTGCTTGGCGACCTCGTCGCCGCCGTCACCGGTGTACTCGACCAGCACGCCGACCGCCGGGGGCAGGTCGGAGGAGCGGCGGTGCAGGTAGGTGCTGACGGTGCCGGTGAAGTTGACCGCCCGGCGCAGCTCCAGCTTCTCGCCGATCTTGGCCGAGAGGGCCTGCACGGCCTCGTCGACGGTGCCACCGCCGAGCGGGGCCGACTTGAGGGCGTCGACGTCGGTGGCGCCGGAGGACTTCGCCGCGGCGACGACCTTGTCCGCCAGCTCCTGGAACTCCTCGTTCTTGGCCACGAAGTCGGTCTCGCAGTTCAGCTCGACCAGCACGCCGCTGTCGGCGGCGACCAGGCCCTGCGCGGTGGCGCGCTCGGCGCGCTTGCCGACGTCCTTGGCGCCCTTGATGCGCAGGATCTCGATGGCCTTATCGAAGTCGCCGTCGGTCTCGGTGAGCGCCTTCTTGCAGTCCATCATCCCGGCGCCGGTCAGGTCCCGGAGCCTCTTGACGTCGGCCGCGGTGAAGTTCGACATCGTGCGTTTTCCGTCCTTCTTCGGGTACGCGCGTGGGACCCCGGCGGGTGACTCACCCGCCGGGGCGTGCTGATCAGGACTCGGCCGGGGCCTCGGTGGTCGCCTCGGCGACCGCGGCGGTGGCCTGCTCGCCGTCAGCGGCGGCGGTCTCGGCGCCCGCGAGCAGCTCCTGCTCCCACTCGGCGAGCGGCTCGGCGGCGGCCTCGGGCTTGTCGGAGCCGTTGCGCGCGCCGGAGCGGGCGATCAGACCGGCGGCGACGGCCTCGGCGACGACCTTGGTCAGCAGCGCGGCCGAGCGGATCGCGTCGTCGTTGCCCGGGATCGGGTAGTCGACCTCGTCCGGGTCGCAGTTGGTGTCCAGGATCGCCACGATCGGGATGTGCAGCTTGCGCGCCTCGCCGACCGCGATGTGCTCCTTCTTGGTGTCCACGATCCAGATGGCGGAGGGGACCTTCGCCATGTCGCGGATACCGCCGAGGGTGCGGTCGAGCTTGTCCTTCTCACGGGTGAGCATCAGGATCTCCTTCTTGGTGAGACCCTGGAAACCGCCCGTCTGCTCCATCGCCTCGAGCTCCTTGAGGCGCTGCAGGCGCTTGTGGACGGTGGAGAAGTTGGTGAGCATGCCGCCCAGCCAGCGCTGGTTCACGAACGGCATCCCGACGCGCTTGGCCTCGTTGGCGATGGCCTCCTGCGCCTGCTTCTTCGTGCCGACGAACAGGATCGAGCCACCGTGCGCGACGGTCTCCTTGACGAACTCGTACGCGCGGTCGATGTAGGTCAGCGTCTGCCGCAGGTCGATGATGTAGATACCGTTGCGGTCGGTCAGGATGTAGCGCTTCATCTTCGGGTTCCAGCGGCGGGTCTGGTGCCCGAAGTGCACGCCGGAATCCAGCAACTGCTTCATGGTGACGACGGCCATGGCCGGTTACGCACCTCTTCGTTCGGGCGCGCCCGGCTGGTTGGGCCGAGCACGCGGTCGCGGTTGTCGCCGTGGACCCGGTGGGTCCACTGCCCTGGTGCCGTGCGGACGCCCGGACCCGATGGAGAGAGCACCACCATCGAGACCGCCGGGCGTCGGTGACCGCGTTACCCGGGGGGGAACGCGGACGCGCACTGGCACGCGAAGTCGCCCAGTGGTGACCACAGGACGCGGGGAAAGTGTACGCCCGCTGTCCGCGGGGGTCCGACTCGGATCGTTCCCATCCACAAGGGCCCGAGTTGTCCACAGGCCAGAACCGGGCCTGGCAGGTCCGCGCCACCCCCGGGCAGGGTGGTCACATGCGCTCCTACCTGCGAAAACTCGGGCTCCTGGCGGTCTGCTGGCTGCTGCTGTCGTGTGTGTGGACCGGCGAGGTCGTCGCGGCGCCTGCCGTGCACCCGCCCGCGGTGTTCTCGTCGCCGCTCATGCCGCCGCGCGCGGTGTCGCGGCCGTTCACGGCACCCGCGCACCCGTACGGGCCTGGTCACCGGGGTGTCGACTTACCCGGCGCCGTCGGTGAGCCGGTGCTCGCGGCGGCCGACGGCGTGGTGGCGTTCGCGGGGGTGGTCGTCGGCCGGGAGGTGGTGTCGGTCCAGCACCGCGGCGGGCTGCGGACGACCTACGAGCCGGTGACGCCCGAGGTGGTGACCGGGGCGTGGGTGCGCCGGGGCGAGCCGATCGGGCGGCTCGCGGCGGGCAACCCCGGGTGCGCGGCGGCCGCCTGCCTGCACTGGGGCTTGCGGCGGGGCAAGGAGTACCTGGACCCGCTGGTCGCCCTGCACCGGCCCCGGGTCCGGCTGCTCCCCGTCCCGGACGGCTGGAGCACAGTCGGTTGATGAGCTTCATCGGTATCGATGCGAGAGGAGGTCAGACATCGGGAGGCGATCGACGGGTCAGGCGTCGGCGGTTTCCATGAGCTTGGCGCGGAGCCGGAGCACGGCCCTGGTGTGCAGCTGGCAGACCCGGGACTCGGTGACGCCGAGGACGCGGCCGATCTCAGCCAGGGTGAGGTTCTCGAAGTAGTAGAGGGTCACCACCACCCGGTCGCGTTCGACGAGCAGGCCGATGGCCTCGGCGAGCTGGCGGCGGTTGTCCTGGTCGACGAGCAGCGCGACCGGGTCCTCGGCGGCCTCGTCCTCCAGCACGTCGGCGAGGGAGTTGATGCCGCGCCCAGCGGCGGCCAGTTCGTCGAGCGCGACGACGCTGGTCAGCTGGAGCTGCGCGTAGACGTCGCGCAGCTCGCCGACGCTGAGGCCGAGCTCGTCGGCGAGCTCGGAGTCGTTCGGGGTGCGCTGCAGCTTGGCGCCGAGCCGCTCGATGCCGCGCTCGACCTCGCGGGCCCGGCCGCGCACGGTCCTGGGCACCCAGTCCTGGGCGCGCAGGTCGTCGAGGATGGCGCCGCGGATGCGCTGCATGGCGTAGGTCTCGAACTTGAGGCCGCGCTCGGGCTCGAACTTCTCGATCGCGTCGACCAAGCCGAAGATGCCGGACTGGATGAGGTCGGAGACGTCGACGTGCGCGGGCAGGCCGGTGCCGACCCGACCGGCGACGTACTTGACCAGCGGGGCGTAGTGCAGCACCAGCCGGTCGCGCAGGAGTTGCTCGCGGGCCACGCCGAAGCGGCGCCAGAGCGCGACGATGCCCGCCTCGACGTCGTCGGCGGTGCGGTGGTCGCCGGGCAGCACCCCGGTGGGCTGGCCCGCTCCGTACGGGGCGGCGGGGGCGCTCACCTGGTCCGCCGGTCCAGCGGACCCGCCTGCCCGCGATGGCCGCGCCGATGCCCGGGCGCCATTCCCGCGGTCATCGGGAACGGGGGTGGGTACGGTCATGGATCGCCTTCAGCCGTTCGACGGTCACGTGGGTGTAGAGCTGCGTCGTTGAGAGCGTAGCGTGACCGAGTAACTCCTGGACGCTACGAAGGTCAGCACCTCCTTCGAGCAGGTGTGTCGCCGCTGAGTGACGAAGGCCGTGCGGACTGAGGCCATCGGCACCCGGAACGGCGGTCGTCACACCCTGCACGATACGCCGTACGGCACTCGGGTGGAGGCGTCCGCCACGAGTTCCCAGCAACAGTGCCCGGGGGGAATCCGCTCGGACAAGGGACGGACGGCCCTGGTCGAGCCAGGTCGCCACCGCCGCGGCGGCGGGTACCCCGAACGGGACCACCCGTTCGCGGCCCCCCTTGCCGAACACCCGGGCCACCCGGCCACCCAGGTCAAGGTCGGTCACGTCCAGTCCGCAGAGCTCGGACACCCGCACCCCGGTCGCGTAGAGCAACTCGACCACCGCGTGGTCACGCAACGCGACGGGATCAAGCTCCCGCGCCCCCGCCGCTGAGGCCGACATCACCTCGTCCGCCTGGTCCTGCCGCAACACCGAGGGCAACTTCCGCTGCCGCCGCGGCGCCACCAACCGAGCCCCCGCGTCCGCCGCCAGATACCCCTCCCGATGCGCCCAAGCGGTGAACCCCCGAGCCCCCGCCGCCCGCCGAGCCAACGTCGTCCGCCCAACCCCCGCCTCGCGCTGAGCGGCCAACCAAGCCCGCAACCCAGGCAACCCCACCTCGACGTCATCCAAACCCGCGACACCGGGGTGGGTGCCGTCGGGGCTGGGAGGGGCGGTCGTCCGCGTCACGGCCACGTCGTGGTCCAACGCGTGGAGGTCGCGGTCTGATTCCCCGGTGGGGGGGTCAGCGGTCGGGTTTGTGTCGCCACGGTGACCATGGTCGTACGGAACGGAGTCGTCGTTTCCCACCTCGGGCGCGAGTTGCAGAATGCGACTTGCTGTGGTCGCGTCTCCACCACCCCCGCTGACCTCAGGTTCCGCCGACCCCCCGACCGCGCGGTCATCGCCCGACGGTGGATTGAATTCACCCGATCGTGAGGCGTCGGCGGGGCTGATTCCGGCCAGGTAGCCCAACAGGGAGACGGCGTCCCCCAGATAGGCGCGGACCGTGTGGGGGGAATGCCCCCGCTCGTGGGTCAGGTGCCGCTCGTACGCCACCAGCGCGACCCGCACCGGCTCGGGCAGCCGGTCCCGGATCGCGAGCAGGTCCACCCGAGTACTTCGACGAGGAGCGCGCGACACCCCCGCCACGCTGAGGCACGGACCCGACCGGGTCAAGCATCGCCACACCCCGGTGGGCCACGAACATCAACTACCGCTGCCCGAGCAGGTGCGGAACCCGGCTGCCGTGGACCCTGCGGCCGTCGTGGGCGTTGAGCGGATCCGGCCCCCCACGACTGGCAGCACGTCCGGCGAGACGTCGAGCCAGGTGGGCCGACGGGTGCGTTATGCAGTGGCGCTCACCCACCCCTCCTCGGTCTCGGCCGCCAAGCCGGTGAGTTCCAGCTCAGGCAGGAGCGCGCGGACGCGGTCGAGCGGCACGCCGGACTGGTGGGACAGGTGCTCCGGTGAGTGCGGCGTCCGGCGGTGGAGGGCGTCGTGGAGCTGGATCGCCTGCGGTCCGAGGCCGTCGGTGGGCCGGGATGGCGAGGCGTCCGATTCGGCGAGGTCGCCGATCGCGCCGATGGCCTCGAGGATGTCGGCCACGGAGGTAGCGACGGTGGCTGTGCCTGCCCGGATCAGGTCGTGGCAGCCCTGCGACATCGGCGAGCTGACCGGTCCGGGGATCGCCAGGACCGGCTTGCCCAGGGCGGCGGCAGAGCTGGCGGTGTTGCGGGCACCGCTGCGGCGCCCCGCCTCGACGACGACCGTGCCGACGGCCAGGGCCGCGATGAGCCGGTTGCGGACCAGGAACCGGTACTTGGCCGGTGTGGTGCCCGGTGGGTACTCGCTGACGATGGCGCCGTCCCTGGCTATCCGGCCGAGCAGCGTCGTGTGGGCGGCCGGATAGCTGACGTCGGCGCCGCACGCGAGCACGGCGACCGTCTTGCCGTCGGTGGCGAGCGCACCGCGGTGGGCGGCGCCGTCGATGCCGAAGGCGGCCCCGGAGACCACGGTGACCGACTGCCCAGCGAGGTCGTAGGCGAACTCGGCCGCCGTCTGCTCGCCGTACGGTGTTGCTGCCCGCGCGCCGACGATCGCGACCGACCGTTGCATCGCCTCGTCGAGCTTCGCCGCCCCTCGGACCCACAGCGCCAACGGTGGCGCGGCCCACCGCAACCCGCGCCCGTGGGCGTTGGCCAACGACAGCAACGGCCAAGCCGGCCATTCCTCGTCCTCGGGGATCACCAGCCGCATGCCGACTCGCTCCGCCGTGGCGAGGTCTTCGGCGACGAGGTCCTGGCCCGCCCGCGCCGACGTCTCGTCCCGAACGGCGTCCGGCACGTCGCCCGCGCGCACCAACTCGGCGGCCCGAACCGGTCCGACCTCGTCGACGAACGCGGCCAAGGCGACGGCTGGCGGCTCCGCGACGCGGGACAGGTACGCGCGGGCCAACCGGATGTCATCCACGGCCCCTCCCCCGCACCGCTCGGCGCCGCGGAAGCACCAGGGCAAGCCGGATGGCGCCGGACCGCGTCGACACCACACGCCATTCGCCGACAACGGGGAACGATGGCGACAAGACACAACTCATGGGAGTACTCCTCATACAAGTGGTTGATCGAAATCAGGGAATGGTGGAATCAGGCGACTTTGCGTTCGCGGAAGTTCAACGCCGCGACGACGTGGTCACGGGTCGGTGCAGGCTCACCCGCGAGATCAGCGAGCGTCCAGGAGACCCGGAGGCACCGGTCCGCGCCGCGCGCGGTGATCGCGCCCGTGGACAGCGAGCGGTCCAGGAGCGCGGTGACTTCCCTCGGTAACGCGAACTCGCGGCGCAGCGTCGGTCCGGGTACTTCCGCGTTGGTCCGCCAACCGTGCTCGGACCACCGCTGGGCGGCTCTGCACCGCGCCTCGACCACCCTGGCCCGCACAGTGGCGGTGTCCTCCGGCGCCGAGTCGAGACTCAACGACATCGCCGTGATCGGCCGCATCCGAACCCGGATGTCCACGCGGTCGAGCAGCGGCCCCGACAACTTCGCGATGTAGCGCCTGCGCACCTGCGGCGGGCAGACGCAATCCAGATCCCGCGGCGGGGCGCACGGGCACAGGTTCGTCGCCAACACGAGCTGGAACCTCGCCGGATAAGCGACAATCCCGTCCCGCCGGGCGAGCCGGATCTCCCCCTCCTCAAGCGCCGTCCGCAACGCCTCAAGCCGATCAGCCGCGAACTCGGCAGCCTCGTCAAGAAGGAGCACACCGAAATGCGCCTTGCTAATTCCGCCCGGTTTCGCAAGTCCTGAGCCGCCACCAACGAGTGCCGCAATAGACGCGGTGTGGTGCGGCGCGAAGAACGGGGGTGCTGCGACTAGTGGGGAATCGGCTGCAAGCGAACCCGCCACCGAATGGATCGCGGTTACCTCAAGAGCTTGATCCGGCGTCAACTCAGGCAGCAAGCCAGGCAAGCGGCGGGCCAGCATGGTCTTGCCGGTGCCCGGTGGACCCGCGAGCAGCACGTGGTGACCACCGGCGGCCGCGACCTCCAGCGCCCATCGCCCCTCCGGCTGGCCGACGACATCGGCCAGATCAGGCTGATCGTTGGTTGGCGGCGCGACGAGCGGGCTTGGAGACTGGAGCGTGACCTGGTCGCCCCGAGTCCACGCCACCACTTCCGCGAGGGTGTTGGCACCCAGGACCTCCAGCCCGGTGACCAAGGAGGCCTCAGCGAGGACAGGAACGGGGACGACGACCCGGCTCAGTCCCGCGCGGCGGGCGGCCAGCAGACAGGGCAGAACGCCTCGGACAGGACGTAGTCGCCCATCCAGTGCGAGTTCGCCAAGCAGGACCGTGCTGGCGATGGCCTCGCCAGGCAGCTTGTTGTCCGCGACGAGCATGGCGAGCGCGAGTGCCAGGTCATAGCCGGAGCCACCTTTGGGGAGGTCAGCCGGAGACAGAGCGAAGGTCACCAACTGATCGGGCCACTCCAGTCCGCTGTTGCGAACGGCCGCCCGAACCCGGTCCTTGGCCTCGTTCAACGCGGCATCGGGCAACCCGACGATCTGGGTCCGAGGGCGCCCACCACCGATGTCCGCCTCGATCTCCACCGGGATCCCGTCGACACCGGACAGCGCCACCGACCACACACGGGCGAGCACCATCAGAGGATCCCGCGGTGGTGGTGGAGGGTGGGGGTGCCGTGGGGCGGGATGAGGACGGCGATGACGTCGTAGCGGGTGGGGGTCGGGGGGTGGCCGGTGTCCAGGCGCCAGCGGTGGGTGAGGGTGCGGATGCGGTGGGCCTTGGTGGCGGTCACCGCCTCGGTGGGGGTGCCGTGGCGGGTGCTGGTGCGGGTCTTGACCTCGCAGACGACCAGGTGGGTCGGGGTGGCGCAGATGAGGTCGAGTTCGCCGAGGTCGCAGCGCCAGTTGCGGGCCAGGACGCGCAGGCCCTGGCGCTGGAGGTGGTGGGCGGCGATGTCCTCGCCGCGGCTGCCGAGTCGCAGGTGTCGTGCCATGACCGCTCCCGTCGCGGGGGTGCGGCACGGCGGTCGCCGTGCCCACCACGACGGTGCGGCCCGCGGGCCCGGCGCGGCCAGGGGTGGTTCGCGGCGGTGGACAACTCGGGGGGTTGTGGACAACTCACCCCGGTGACCAGGTCCTGGTCACCGGGGTGGGCTCAGCTGCCGAACGGGCCGTCCTCGGGCAGGCGCAGGTCCGGCTTGTCCAGTTCCTCGACGTTGACGTCCTTGAAGGTGATCACCCGGACGTTCTTGACGAACCGGGCTGGCCGGTACATGTCCCACACCCAGGCGTCGGACATGCGCACCTCGAAGTAGACCTCGCCGTCGGCGTCGCGGACCTGCACATCGACGCCGTTGGCCAGGTAGAACCGCCGTTCGGTCTCGACCACGTAGGCGAACTGCCCCACGATGTCGCGGTACTCCCGGTAGAGCTGCAGCTCCATCTCGGTCTCGTACTTCTCGAGATCCTCCGCGCTCATCTGCCGCGCGCCCCTCCTGGTCGTGACCTGTACCGCCCGCTACTGCGGGGGTCCACCATTCTGGACCACGGCGGTCGCGGCCACACTCAGCGCCACCCGGTGTGGCGCGCGCAAGCCGTGCGCGACCCCCGCCGCGGCGACGTTCGCGTAGGACCAGCGGTGCTCGTGGCTCGGCCCGTGCTCGCGCAACGCGCGCGTGTGCAGGCCCGTGCAGTACCCCTTGTGCACGTCGAACGCGTAGCGCGGCAGCTCCTCGTGCAGCTCGGCCATGATCCGGTCCCTGGTGACCTTGGCCAGCACGGACGCGGCCGCGACGCACGCCGCGGCCTGGTCGCCCTTGAGCACCGGCATGCTCGGCGCGGTGAGCCCGGGCACCCGGAACCCGTCGACGAGGACGTAGCCCGGGTGGGTGGCGAGCTGGGCCACCGCGCGGCGCATGCCCTCGATGTTGGCGAAGTGCACGCCGGTCTGGTCGACCTCGGCGGTGGGCACGACCACGATGGCGTAGTCGACGGCGCGGGCGCGGACCAGGTCGAACATCCGGTCGCGAGCCGCGGCGGTCATCAGCTTGGAGTCGGTGAGCCCGTCGAGCCGGGCAGCGTCACCAGGGCGCAGGACGCAGGAGGCGATGACCAGCGGTCCGGCGCAAGCGCCCCGACCGGCCTCGTCGACGCCGGCGACCGGGCCGAGCCCGCGCCGGTGCAGCGCGGTCTGCAACCCCCAGGTGCCGGTGTCACGGCGCAGCACCGCGCGCGGTGGCCGCAGCGCACCGTCCAGCACCCCCGTCACCCTTTCCCCTTCCGTTGCGGTAAGAGCGCCCGCGATCGCCTGATCAGCCACAACGTCGGCCAAGCGGCGGCGACACCCACTCCCGCGGGTAGTCCTGCCTGCCACGCCGGAGCGGACAGCGCTTGGGGGTTGTGGTCACCAACGCCCTGCCACCGCGACGGCGGCAGGATGATCGCGCGCACCTTGCCGATGACATTGTCCACGGGCACCAGCCCGTTCTGACCGCCACCACCCTGAACGCGCGAGTCGGCGGAGTTGCCGCGGTTGTCCCCCATGACGAACAGCTTGCCCGCGGGCACCGTCACCGGCTTGAACTCGTCCTGTTGCTGGTTCCGCTCGGGATCCCAGTAGATGTAAGGCTCGTCGAGAGGCTTACCGTCCACGAGGACGTGGTTAGCGTCATCGCAGCACTCGACGGTCTGGCCGCCGACAGCGATAACGCGCTTCACCACGTCGTCCTCGTCCGGCGCCGCGAAGCCGAACTTCGCTCCCACGCCTTGCAGCCACCGCACGAAACCGTTGTCGGAGCGGGCGGTCACGAACTCCGACCGGTTCCACGTGTCAGGCCTGCCGAAGACGACGACCTCACCTGGCTCGGGCTCGCCGAAGGTATAGACGAGTTTGTCGACAACGACGCGGTCGCCGTAACAGCCCGGGCAGCCGTGCAGCGTCTGTTCCATCGACTCCGACGGGATCACGAACACCCGCGCGATGAACGACTGGATGATGATCGTCAACACCAGCGCCACGCCGATCAGGATCGGCAGTTCGATCCAGAACGGGCGTTTCTTCCGTTCCCGCTGGGGCTTTCCGCTCGGACGCTCGTCCTCGGGGACCTCGTCGGGGCTCTGGTCGCCGTTCGGCGTCGTGGGTCCGTCGGACACCGTGGCAGCCTATCCGGCGCTCTTGTCGGTTCCGCGCACCAGCACCGAACGCAGACGCCTACCGAGCCACAGCGTGGGCCACGCCGCCGCGATCCCAATCCCCGCAGGTAGTCCTGACTGCCACGCCGGGGCGGACAGCGCTTGGGGGTTGTGGTCGCCAACGCCGCGCCACCGCGACGGCGGCAAGATGATGTAGCGCGCTTTGCCAATGACGTTGTCCACCGGCACGAACCCGTTGGAGCCACCGCCGCCCTGGATGCGCGAGTCGGCCGACGCGTTGCGGTTGTCCCCCATGACCCACAGCATCCCGGCCGGGATGGTGATCTTGTCGAACTTGCGCTGGTCCTCGTCGCCGTAGCTGCGGTTGATGTACGGCTCGTCGAGCGGCCTGCCGTCCACCAGCACGTGCTGCTGGGCGTCGCAGCACTCCACGGTCTGGCCGCCGACGGCGATGACCCGCTTCACCACGTCCTCGTTGCTCGGCTCGGCGAGCCCGAACTGGGACCCGAAGTCCTGCATCCACGCCACGAACGCGTTCCCCGACCGGGTGACCGGCCCGTCCGCGTCCCAGGTGTCGGGCCGCTTGAACACCACCACGTCACCCGGTTCGGGGTCCCGGAAGTAGTAGACGACGCGGTCGACCAGGATCCGGTCGCCCTCGCAGCCGTTGCAGCCGTGCAGGGTCTGCTCCATCGACTCCGACGGGATCACAAACACCCGCGCGATGAACGACTGGATGACGATCGTCAACACCAGCGCCACACCGATCAGGATCGGCAGCTCCACCCAGAACGGGCGCTTCTTCTTCGGTGGCCGCTCGGTGTCGGTCGCCACCGCCCCGGTCTCGTGCCCCGGTGCCCCGCTGTCAGGTGTCTGGCTGTCGGGTGTCTGGCTGTCCGGTGTCGCCCGTGGTGTGGCGGATTCGGACCTGGCGTCCGGTTCCACGACGTCGAGGTCCTCGGTGCCGCGTCCGTCCCCTGGCACGACACCGTGTGCGTCCGACAAGCTACTCAGCCTTCCTTGGTGTGAGTGCGTCCTTCACGCGGCGACCCAGCCACAGCAGCGGCCAGGCCGCGGCGAGGCCGACCCCGAGCGGAACCCCCTGGTGCCACCCGGCGGCGGACAGTTCCGGGCCCGCCTGCGGGTTGTGGTCGCCGATCCCGCGCCAGCGCGAGGGCGGCAGCACGATGTAGCGGGCCTTGCCGATGACCTTGCCCAACGGGACCACCCCGCGCACGCCGCCGCCCCCCTGGAAGCGCGAGTCGCTGGAGTTGTTGCGGTTGTCGCCCATCACCCACAGCGTGCCCTCGGGCACGGTAACCCTCGCGAAGTCCTTCTGCGAGTTGGGGTTGCCGTTCTCCCAGTAGATGTAGGGCTCGTCGAGCGGCTTGCCGTCCACCAGCACGCGGTTCTGCTCGTCGCAGCACTCGACGGTCTGCCCGCCGACGGCGATGACCCGTTTGACGAAGTCGCGTTCGTCCGGTGGGGCGATGCCGATGAACGACCCGGCGTAGCGCAGGGCGCGGGTGACGGCGTTGCCGCTGTCCTCCATGTCGGCGTCGTGCTCGGTCCACGTGTTGGGGCCCTTGAACACGACGACGTCACCGGGCGTCGGATCGCGGAACACGTAGACGACCTTGTCCACGAACACGCGGTCGCCGCTGCACCCGGGGCACCCGTGCAGCGTCTGCTCCATGGACCCCGAGGGGATCGAGTAGACGCGGCCGATGAAGTGCTGGATGAGGAACGTCAGCAGCAACGCGACCGCGACCAGGGTGAGGATCTCGCGCCACAACGGCTGCCTACGCGGGGGACGGCGGTGCCGTCCACCCTTGGGGCGTTCCTCTGTCTTCACCCTCCTGCGCCTAGAGCCCTTGACCGGGATCTCTTGCGCACGAGCACGAACGCGCGGGATGAGCGCGGTCAGGTCGACGTCAGGTACATCTGCCGCAGGCTTGGCCTTGGCAGACTCCTCGGCCTCTTGCACTTCCCAGTCCGGTGGCTCTACCAGTTCCGAGAGCTGCACGGACGGTCCGGCAGGGGCGTCGGTACGCGGAGGAGGCACCGAGACGACATCGGGCACGACAGGGAGGTCAGATCGCGACGACCGCTGGGGCCCGGCAGCGGGAAGGTCCTGCCGCGAGTTGTGACCAGCGACAGGTAGGTCTGTCCGCGACGGCGAGTCGGGACGGCGTTGGGGGCCGACAACGGGCAGATCGGACCTAGAGCCACCGGGAAGGCGGGTCGGGGGCGGATCGGTCCGCGTCGGGGAGTGGGTGTTCCGCGAAACCGGGATCGTCTCGTCGGTGTCGTCGGTCGGCACCATCCCCGCATGATGCTCGCCCGGGCCCGGCGGCACCGGACCAACGCGGGGTGGCGGCGGACTACCCCCCGGACGGGTGTACCCGGACGACTGAGGACCCCGGTGTTCGACCACGGGGGGCAACGGGGGACGCGCCGGAGCCTCGTCGGGCAGCGGCGAGCCGAACCAGAACTCCGGGTCGGCGGGGGCCACCTCGGGCAGGTCGGGGACCTCGGGCACCGGCGGCTTGCGGCGGATCGGCTCCGTGCGGTTCTCCCGCGCGGGCACCGGCTTGCCGTTGACCTTGGCCCCGTTGACCGGGGTGCCGTTCACCGGTGGCTTGGCCACCGGCGCGCCGTTGACCCGGTGCCCGTTCGCGCCGCGCTTGCTGATCGGCTCCGTGTGCTGGATGCCCTGGTCAGCGCCAGGGGCGCGCTCAGGCTCACGGGTACGGTCGACCGCCTCCCGACGGGAGTGCTCCGACTCTGCCACGGCGTCCGGTGGCACACGGTGAGGAGGGCGGTCGACCACGCAGACGAGCGTACGTGAGCGGGTGTGCTGACCGCGTCAGGAAGCGGTCTGCGGCTCCCGCTTCTCCTTGATCTTCGCGGCCTTGCCGCGCAGCTCACGCAGGTAGTACAGCTTCGCGCGGCGGACGTCACCGCGGCGGGCCACCTCGATCTCGGCGATGTTGGGGGTGTGCACCGGGAAGGTGCGCTCGACCCCGACACCGAAGGAGACCTTGCGGACGGTGAAGGTCTCCCGGATCCCGCCGCCGTGGCGCCGGATGACCACGCCCTGGAAGACCTGGACGCGCGAGCGAGTGCCCTCGATGACGCGAACGTGGACCTTGAGCGTGTCACCCGGGCGGAAGTCCGGGATGTCGGAACGCAGCGACTTGGCGTCCAGGGCATCCAGGGTGTTCATCGGTAGTCCGTCCTCGTCTTCGTCACGATGCTCGTACGTCCCGGCCAGGGCGGCGTCGTGCCGAACTGCCTGGCTCGGGTGGGCTTGTGAGCCGCGCCGGGGGCGCGTCAACCCGGAAAGTATGTCAGACCGGGTCGCCGGACCCGAAATCGGCCCCCGCACGCAGGGTGTCGAGCAGCGCCCGATCGTGTTTGTCCAGGTTCGCCGGGGGGAGCGCGGCCAGCAGGTCCGGCCTGCGCTCGACGGTGCGCTCCAGCGACCGGTCGCGCCGCCACCTGGCGATCGCGGCGTGGTTGCCCGAGCGCAGCACGTCCGGCACGGCGCGGTCGCGCCACACCTCGGGCCGGGTGTAGCTGGGGCCCTCGAGCAGGCCGTCGGAGAAGGAGTCCTGCTGGGCGGAGACCGGGTTGCCCAGCACCCCGGGCAGCAGCCTGGCCACCGCCTCGACCACGACCATGACCGCGACCTCGCCGCCGACGAGCACGTAGTCGCCGATGGACACCTCGTCGACGCGCATCCTGGTGCCTGCCTCGTCGACGACCCGCTGGTCGATGCCCTCGTAGCGGCCGCAGGCGAACACCAGGTGCTCCTCGGCGGCGTACTCGTGCGCCATGGCCTGGGTGAACGGCCGTCCCGCCGGTGTCGGGACGACCAGCCGCGGGGTGGACCCCGCGCAGACCTCGTCGAGCGCCTCGCCCCAGACCTGGGGCTTCATGACCATGCCGGGACCGCCGCCGTACGGGCTGTCGTCGACCGCCTTGTGCACGTCGTGGGTCCACTTGCGCAGGTCGTGGACGGCCAGGCTGAACAGCCCGCGCTCGATGGCGCGCCCGAGCAGCGCCGCGCGCAGCGGCTCCAGGTACTCAGGGAAGATCGTGACGACGTCGACGCGCACTACTCGATCAGGCCTTCCGGCGGGTCGAGCACGACCCGGCCGCCCGCCACGTCGACGGTCGGCACGATCTGGCGCACGAACGGGACCAGCACCTCGGTGCCGTCGCGGTCGATGACCAGCGTCTCGCCGCCCGCGCCGTGGGCGATCTCGCGGACGGTGCCCACCAGGGTGCCGTCCATGAGCTCGGCGCGCAGGCCCTCGAGCTGGTGGTCGTAGAACTCGTCCGGGTCCTCGATGGGCGGCAGGTCGGCCAGGCTGGCCAGCAGCAG
The DNA here is from genome assembly GCF_024171945.1 of Actinokineospora globicatena. Classification (GTDB taxonomy): domain Bacteria; phylum Actinomycetota; class Actinomycetes; order Mycobacteriales; family Pseudonocardiaceae; genus Actinokineospora; species Actinokineospora globicatena. The sequence continues at coordinate 706,318 of NZ_JAMTCR010000005.1, read as the reverse complement.
CGCCCCCCGCAGCGCCTCGGCGGCGTCGCGGTCGGGGACCTCGGTGAAGCGGACGAGCAGCCGCCCGGCGTGGTGCCGGGCGGCTGACACCGTCAGCGTGTGCTGGGCGCCGTCGCGCGGCCGCGCGGTCAGGGTCGCCCCGAGGGCGAACCGGACCTGCGGGGTGTCCGTGCGCACGTCCACGGCAAGCTCGCCGAGGATGCCGTGCGCCTTGGCCACCCGGCCGACGACGACCAGGTCGGGTTGTCCCATGGTCGACACCGTCAGTGGTCGGTGTCCACCACGTCCACCCGGATCCCGCGACCGCCCACACCGGCCATCACGGTCCGCAGGGCGGTCGCGGTGCGGCCGCCCCGGCCGATCACCTTGCCAAGGTCCTCGGGGTTGACGTGCACCTCGAGGGTGCGGCCGCGCCGGGTGGTGACCAGCTCGACCTGGACGTCGTCCGGGTTGTCGACGATGCCGCGCACCAGGTGCTCGAGGGCGTCCGCGAGGGCACTCACTCGGCCGCGGCCTCCGCCTCGGCGGGGGTGTCCTCGACCTTGCGCGGCGCGGACTTCTTCCTCGGGGTCGTCGCGTCGGTGCTGGGCTCCTCGCCAGCGGCCTTCAGCGCGGCCTCGAACAGCTCCTGCTTGCTGGTCTTGGGCTCCTTGACCCGCAGGGTGCCCTCGGCGCCCGGCAGGCCCTTGAACTTCTGCCAGTCACCGGTGACCTGCAGCAGGTGCTTCACCGGGTCGGTCGGCGTGGCGCCGACACCCAGCCAGTACTGGGCCCGCTCGGAGTCGACCTCGATGAGGCTCGGCTCCTCCTTGGGGCTGTACCGGCCGATCGTCTCGATCGCCTTGCCGTCACGGCGGGTGCGGGCGTCGGAGACGATGATGCGGTAGTACGGCGCGCGGATCTTTCCGAGGCGCTGCAGCTTGATCTTGACGGCCACGGGTAGGGGTGCTCCTCAAAGCTCTCGTAATGCGGTGCCGGGCGCGGCGGTCCCGTGTGGGGGCGGGAACGCGCCCGAAGGTTTCGGGTGTCACGGCACGGTGAGAGGGTCCGGCCACGACGGACAGCCGCCAATTCTGCCAGACGTGGTATCGGAACGAGAACTCGCGGGGGTCTAGAGCGCGAACGGGGTGAGTTCGACCCCGGCTCCGACTAGGGCTTGGCGGACCGCGCGCGCGTGGTCGACTGCGCCGGGGGTGTCGCCGTGCAGGCACAACGAGCGCGCAGGTAGGGCCAACACCGTGCCGTCGATGGCCACGATCTCCCCCGCTTGCGCTAGCCGGAGAGCACGATCGACAACGGCGGCGGTGTCAGTGAGCAACGCCTCTGGGGTCCCGCGGGGGACGAGGGTCCCTTCGGGGGTGTAGCCCCGGTCAGCGAAGGCCTCCTCAACGCCTGCGGAGCCCGCGGCAGCGAGAAGGCGCGATCCAGGTAGACCTAGCACGGGCAGGTCACCGAATGCGCGAACGCCGTCCACCACGGCTTTGGCTTGAGCGTCGTGGTGCACGGTGGCGTTGTAGAGGGCGCCGTGCGGTTTGACGTAAGAGACGCGGGTGCCAGCCGCTCTGGCGAACGCCTCCAGGGCCCCGATCTGGTACAGCACCTCGTCTGCGAGACGCTCCGGTTCGACGTCGATGAACCGGCGGCCGAACCCGGCCAGGTCGCGGTAGGACACCTGGGCGCCGACCGCCACTCCCCTGGCCGCCGCGGCGGTGCAGACCGCGCGCATGGTGGGCGCGTCACCGGCGTGGAACCCGCAGGCGACGTTGGCGGAGGTGACCACGTCGAGCAGCGCGTCGTCGTCGCCGAGACGCCAGACGCCGAAGCCCTCGCCCAGGTCGCTGTTGAGGTCGAGCGCCGTCACGAGTGCATCACGCCGAGGCTGATGAGGAGCACGGCGAGCGCGGGGGTGAAGTTGTTGACCTGGTGGGCGACCACGCTGGCGCCGAGGCGGCCGCTGAAGAGCCGGGCGAGGCCGATCGGCACCCCGATGACCAGCAGCAGCGAAGTGCGCAGCGGTTCGAGGTGGCTGACCGCGAAGATGACCGTGGTCAGCCCGAACACCGCCCATCGGCCCCACTGCAGGCGTTCGAGCGCGCCCCACAGCAGACCGCGGTAGATGATCTCCTCCATGAACGGGCCGACCAGCCACACGTAGAGGAACAGCGCCACGGCGGCCACGACCGGCATGGTCTGGTTGTCCACCAGCGTGCCCAGCGACGAGGTGGCGTTCTCCTCGCCGACCACGCGGGTCCAGATCGCCGCGGCGACGGTGGTGCACACCAGGCCGATGAGGCCGAACTTCAGGCCGACGCGCAGGTCGTCGCGGTTGTAGGACAGCCGCAGGTCGATCTTGGGCCCGTTGCCGCGGATCCAGGTGACGAGCAGGGTGGCCACGGTCGCCAGCGCCGTCGGCACCATCGTGCCGATCAGGATCACCGCGACCGAGTCGGTCGAGTCCGGTCCGGCCAGGCCGATCACCGCGTTGATGGTGACGGCTGACATCACGAACACGGCGAAGACGAACAAGAACGCGCCGAAGCCCCACTTGTGGTCGCGGGCCGGTTCGGCGGCGGGTACAGGTGGCGACTCCGCCGCGGGTGCGGCGGTTGGGTCACCGGGCGGAGGTGGTGCCATCGCGGTCCCCCGTCAGTACGTCCGATTCCTGCGGTTCGCAGAGACTAGTCGGGGTGGTCCGGCCCGCCTGGCCGGATCACCCGACGACCCTGCCTCTCAGGATGATCCTCTTCGGGCTTCGGAGCACATCCAGATCCTTGCGCGGGTCCGCGTCGAAGGCGAGCAGATCGGCCGCGGACCCCTCGTCCAGAGCAGACCAGCCCAGCCAGGCGCGCGCGCCCCACGAGCCCGCCGCGATGGCGTCCTCGGCGGACATCCCGGCCCGGTGCAGCGCGACGATCTCGTCGACGACCCGTCCGTGGGCGATACCGCCACCCGCGTCCGTGCCCGCGTAGACGGGCACTCCGGCCTCGACCGCGGCGGCGACCATGGCGCCCGCGCGGGCGTGCAGGTCGACCATGTGGCTGGCGTAGGCGGGGTACTTGGTCGCCTTCGCCGCGATGCCGGGGAAGTTCTCGATGTTGATCAGCGTGGGCACCAGCGCGGTGCCCCGCCTGGCCATCTCGGCGATGACGTCCTCGGTGAGCCCGGTGCCGTGCTCGATGCAGTCGATCCCGGCGTTGACCAGGCCCGGCAGCGCCTCTTCGCCGAAGACGTGCGCGGTGACCCTGGCGCCTGCCGCGTGGGCGACGGCGATGGCCTCGACGAGGATGTCGTCGGACCACAGCGGGGCGAGGTCGCCGCGGTCGCGGTCGATCCAGTCACCCACGAGCTTGACCCAGCCGTCGCCGTTAGCGGCCTGTTCGGCTACCGCGGCGGGCAACTGCTCAGGGTCACCGACGTCGGCACCAAGATGCGGGATGTAGCGCTTAGGGCGGGAGATATGCCTACCGGCGCGCACGATCCTCGGTAGGTCCAACCGCGTTTGCAGCGGACTGGTGTCGATAGGCGCACCGCAGTCACGCAGCAGCAGGGCACCCGCGTCGCGGTCCACCAAGGCCTGATCGGCAGCGGTATCGAGATCCACCGGCCCTTCGGGACCGATGCCGATGTGGCAGTGAGCGTCAACGAGCCCGGGCAGCAGGTAGCCCCCGTCAACGACGGTCTCCGCTCCCGGTACCGGGTTGGTCCGGATCCGCCCGTTGACCACCCACAGGTCGCGCTCGTCGTGGCCGGGGAGGACGACCCCGCGCAGGTGCAGCGCGGTCACGGCTTCTTGGGGAACTTCAGCCGCGAGGGGTCGAAGCCCGGGGGCAGCCCGTCGAGGCCACCGAGGCCGGGCGGGAGCTGGTTGAGGCCGGGCGGCATCCCGGACACGTCGGGGAAGCCACCGGGCAGCCCACCGCGGTTGCGCGGCGGCGTCGGGCCCTTGCCCTTCTTCCCCTTCTTGCCCTTCTGCTTGCGCTGGTTGGCCCGCCCGCCCGGCATGCCGAAGCGGCCCGCCATCTGCTGCATGACCTTCTTGGCCTCGAAGAACCGGTTGACCAGGTCGTTGACGTCGCGGACCTGCACCCCGGAGCCGTTGGCGATGCGCAGCCTGCGCGAGGCGTTGATCATCTTGGGGTCCTGGCGCTCGGCCGGGGTCATGCCGCGGATGATCGCCTGCAGCCGGTCGATGTGCTTCTCGTCGACCTGGGCCAGCGCGTCCTTCATCTGGCCCGCGCCGGGCAGCATGCCGAGCAGGTTGGCGATCGGGCCCATCTTGCGGACCGCCAGCATCTGCTCGAGGAAGTCCTCCAGGGTCAGCTCGCCGGTGCCGATCTTGGCGGCGGCCTTCTCCGCCTGCTCCTGGTCGAAGTGCTGCTCGGCCTGCTCGATGAGGGTGAGCACGTCGCCCATGCCCAGGATGCGCGAGGCCATCCGGTCGGGGTGGAAGGCGTCGAAGTCCTCGAGCTTCTCGCCGTTGGAGGCGAACATGATCGGGGCGCCGGTGACCTCGCGGACCGAGAGCGCGGCACCACCGCGGGCGTCGCCGTCGAGCTTGGTCAGCACGACACCGGTGAACCCGACGCCGTCGCGGAAGGCCTCGGCGGTGGACACCGCGTCCTGGCCGATCATGGCGTCGACGACGAAGAGGACCTCGTCGGCGGCGACCGCGGCCTTGATGTCGGCCGCCTGCCGCATCAGCTCCTCGTCGACGCCGAGGCGACCGGCGGTGTCCACCACGACGATGTCGTGCTGGCTGCGGCGGGCCTCCTCGACACCGCGGGTGGCCACGTCGACCGGGTCGCCGACGCCGTTGCCCGGCTCGGGGGCGAACACCGCGACCCCGGCGCGCTCGGCGACGACCTGCAGCTGGGTGACCGCGTTGGGGCGCTGCAGGTCGCAGGCCACCAGCAGCGGCGCGTGGCCCTGGTTCTTGAGGTAGCGCGCCAGCTTGCCCGCCAGCGTCGTCTTACCGGCGCCCTGCAGACCGGCGAGCATGATCACCGTGGGCGGGGTCTTGGCCAGGTTCAGCCGCCGGGTCTCACCGCCGAGGATGGCGACGAGCTCCTCGTTGACGATCTTGATGACCTGCTGGGCCGGATTCAGCGCCCCGGAGACCTCCGCGCCCTTGGCGCGGTCCTTGACCTTGGCGATGAAGGAGCGCACCACGGGCAGCGCGACATCGGCCTCCAGCAGCGCGATGCGGATCTCGCGCGCGGTGGTGTCGATGTCGGTTTCGCTCAGCCGCCCCTTGCCCCGCAGGTTCTGCAGGACGGCGGTGAGCCGGTCGGAGAGGGTGTCGAACACGGGTGCGGCACTCCAGCCTTGCGCGTCGGGTCGGTCGGCCGTGCTCGGCACGGCCACAGGACGAGGGTAGTCGTCCCGGGGGTGGTGCCGCCCGGACGTCCTGGATCTGACCTTCGGGTGGCCTGTGGACAACTCCGCGCGGAGCACTCGGACCCGGTGTTAGCTTGCCGTCCACCAAGGGGAACGAAGATCAACCAGAGGTAGGGGGACGGTGTGCTCGACGTCGTGGGGGGACGGAGTCGGTTCGCGGCAGGGGCGGTGGTCGCGGCGGGGGTGTTGCTCGGGCTCGCGTGCGTGAGCGTGTTCGCGGCGGTGCCGACCGGGCTCAGGTACCTGGAGCTCGCGGTGGTGATCGTGATCGGTCTCGTCGTGTTCGGCTCGGAGCGGATCGCGGACGTCGCCGGTGCGCACGTCGCGCGCGGGGTCGGGGCGTCGGTGGTCCTGCTCGGCGCGTACCTGCTCGGGCCGCTCTTGGTCGCGAGTACGACGCCGAGGCGGTTCAGCTCGGCGGCTCCGCCGTCCCCGACGGCGGTCGTGGTGATGACGTTCTTGCCAGTGCTGGTGTTCTTGCTCGGCTTCGCGGCGCGGGGGACGCGGGCGGCCGGTGTCGGGGTCGGGATCGTGGTCCCCACGGCGGTCGTGGCGGTGTTGGCCGTGTCCGGGGTCGATCAGCCGGCCTTGGTGCTGACGACGCTCGGGATGGCGTTGGTCGCGCTGGTCGTCGTGGTGCGGGTGGCGCCGGACTCCTCGTGGAGCACGGTGGGGATCACGGCGGGCGGCATTGCCGCGACGGCGACGGTCGGCACCGGGCTGATGCCCCTTGGCTTCGTCAGCGGGTCTAGCGGGCTGGCACGGGTGTTGCCGGTCGGGGTGCAAGCGACCGCGATCGTCGCGGGCCTCGCGGTGGCCACGGTGTTCGGCGTGATCGCGGTCCTCCGGCGGGACGCGGCCGGTGGTCTGGTGGTGGGCGGCGCGGTCGCGGCACCGCCGCTGGTGCTGTACTCGCAGCCCGTGAGCGACGGGATCGATGTCGTGTTGGCCTCGGTGCCTGTGGTGGTCGTGGTCGTCGCGGTGGCCGGGATCTTGTTGCCACCGGTGTTGCGGGCGGCGAGCCGAGCAGCGGGGTGGTTGCGCCCCGGCGGCGGCACGACTCGGGGCGCGTTGGCGGCGGTCGCGGGTACCGCGGCGGTCGCGTTCACCACGCAGGCGCTGCCCCTTGTGGCTTGGCCGTACTGGGCGCGGGGCAGCTTCACGCTCGTCGTGTACGCCTGCGTCGTGGTGCTCGCCATGCGGCTGCCGGGAGTCCCTGGCGCGGTACTGGCGGGTGTGGTGCTGGTCGGGTTGTCGTTGACCGAACCGGCCAGCCAGATCTTCTTGATGAACCCGCTGTCCGGGACGTCGTCGATGGGGATGGCGGCCTGCGTGGGGCTCGGAGTGGCTGTCGCGGCCGTGTGGGTGCTGGTGCGCGCGCACCGTCGGCCAGGGGTCGTCGCTGCGGCCGCGTACCTGTTGGTGGGGCAGGTGGCGTTCACGATCTGGTGGACGCAGCTGCCCTCGGGGTACGGAATGGACTTACACGCGGGAGACGCGGCTCCAGCCCTCGTCGTGTGGCTGCCGTTGGTGGTCGCGGGGGTGGTCGGGCTGGTGCTGGTCCTCCGGGGTGCGTTGGCGCACGGGCAGGCCGTGCTGGCGGTGGTGCTGGGCGCAGCCGGTTTCACCTTGCTGTCGGTGCTCGGGGGTACCTACGGGCGTAGTGAGTCGCGAGAGACGCTGCGCGGGTTGGCGCCGTTGACACCGACCGACACCTGGGGCGCGGCGGGCACGATCGACGAGTCCTCACCGTGGGTCCTGTGGAGCGCCTTCGCCCTACTGGCACTAGCGCTGTCGGCAGCACTGACCACGGTCCCCCGCCCAAGCGCCGCCGTCACCGCCGGGGTAGCCCTGACCGGGGTAGCCGCGACCCAGGTGGCCCTGGGAAGCGCGATCGAGATCGGCGGACCAAGCCTGCTGGACACGGTGGTCTGGGGCTCGGTCCTGGTGGCCGTCGCGGCATGGGCCCTCGCCCTCATCGCCATCCGAACGGCACCGGACCGGCTCGACACCCCGGTGACCGTCCCGGCCTTACCCAACGGCAGTCACACGCCAACCGTCACGGACCGGCCCGTCGGTGACGAGCCAACCCCCGCCCCAGACTTAGCCAACGCCCCGCGCCCTCCGGAGGACCCCCAGCACACCTGACCCGCGCACCGCCGACAGTGTCCTCACACGCGAAAACCCCCGGGAATGGGGCCCGACCCCTCGAACGGGCCCCTCCCGGGGGAGTGCCCCGCCAGGTGGGGGTGGGTTGACACCCTCCCCGGCATCGACCCCACTGTCCTGACGTGACGAAGAGCAGTCTCGCCGCACTCGAAGGCCCCGGCACAGCGTGAGGGCACGCAGCACCACTGGGTAGGACTACTCAGCTCCGCATCCCATGCGCGGTTCGGCGGCCAGCCCGTTCGGTGAGCACAGGACTGGAACGGGGGTTAGCGGGCGGCGGTGAGGACTTGGGATTCGATTTGGGGGCGCCAGTCGGGGGTGGGGGGTGGGGTGAAGCCGAAGGCGTCTACGGCGGCGGTGCCCAGGGTGGTGGCTCTGGTCCAGCGGACGTCGACGCCTTGGGATTCGAGGGCGGTGGCGACGCTGTGGAGGAGGCCGATGCGGTCGGGGGCGCGCAGTTCCAGGACGACCGCTCGGGGGTCGGGGCCGCCTGCTTCGTGGTCGAACCAGAGGACTCGGGGGGCTGGGGCGTCGGGGGCGCGGCCGCCGTAGTCGCGTTCCTTGGCTGCGAGGTGTTCGGCGAGGGGGAGGGAGCCGCTGATGGCGCGGGTGAACTGCTCGCGCAGCAGGGTGGGGTTGGGCAGGGAGCCGAACCTGGGGGTCACCGCGAACACGCCGACGGCGATGCCCGCGTGGGTGGCGACGGTGGCGGCGTGGACCTGCAGGGAGTTGAGCGCCAGGACTCCCGCTGCCCGGGACAGGACGCCGGGGCGGTCCGCGGTGGCGAGGGTGACCGTGGCGGACTCCGCGGTCGACTGGCCGGTGAGTTCGAAAAGGACACCGGGCGCACCGGTGGCGGCGACCGATTCGGCCAGGGCGCGCTGGGCGTCGTCCAGGGGAACCGGTTGGGGCAGTGGGCCGCCCGCCATCGCGGTGCGGCAGTGGGTGACCAGGTTGGTGACGAGCCGGGCCTTCCACTCGGTCCACACGCCGGGGCCGGTGGCCAGGGAGTCGGCCTCGGCGAGGGCGTGCAGCAGCTCCAGCAGCACCGGGTCGCCGCCGAGGGTGTCGACGACCCGGCGGATCGTGGTCTCGTCGTCGATGTCGCGGCGGGTGGCGGTGTGCGGGAGCAGCAGGTGGTGGCGGACCACCGCGGCGACGGTCCGCACGTCCGGCCCGGGCAGGCCGAGGCGGGTGGCCACCTGCGCGGCCAGCGCGGCGCCGACGACCGAGTGGTCCTGGTCGCGGCCCTTGCCGATGTCGTGCAGCAGCGCGCCGAGCAGCAGCAGGTCCGGCCGCGACACCGACGTCACCAGGCGGGCCGCGTTGACCGTGGTGCGCACCAGGTGCCGGTCGACGGTCCACACGTGCGCGGCATCGCGCGGCGGCAGGTCGCGGACCGCGCCCCACTCGGGGAACAGCCGCGCCCACAGCCCCGCGCGGTCCAGGGCCTCGACGACGTCGGTCAGTCCCTCCCCCGCGCCGAGCAGCGCCACCAGGTCTTGGCGGACGTCGGCGGGCCACGGCGCGCGCGGCTCCGGCGCCGTCTCCCCGAGGCGCGCCAGTGCGGCGGGGGCGATGGGATGCCCCGTGCGGCCCGACGCGGCGGCGACCCGCAGCAGGAGACCGGCGTCGCGGCCGGGATCAGCGTCCCTGGCGAGCGCGACCTCGGTGCCGTGCAGAACCACTCCCTCGGCCAACGGAGTCCGGTTCGGGGCGCGGAGCAAGACGCCGAAGACGCGGCGCGGGGTCGAGTCAGCGCCAACAGACCGGAGCGCGACGTCGAGTGCGTAGGCGACCGCCCGACCGGCGCCGGACAGTGCCCTAGCGAGCGCGAACCGGTCGGCTAGGCCAAGAGCAGTGGCGACCTCATCGCCGTCTTGAGGTCGTAGGACGTCACGGGGACGCTTAGCGATACGGCGTAGCTCGGTTCGAGTGTCCAACAGCAACGCGTGCGCGGCGGTGACATCCGCGTCGGGGCGGTCGACGAGTTGCGCGAGTGAGAGCGCACGCAAGATGTCGATGTCACGCAGACCGCCGCGCCCGTGCTTGAGGTCCGGTTCCACCCAGTGCGCTACCTCGCCTGCCCGGGACCACCGCGTCCGGACAGACTCAACCAGCTCGCCGAGCCTCTTACGCGCACCCGCGCGCCACCGGTCGCGCGCGGATGAGGCCAACCGCGCGGTGATCTCCACGTCGCCCGCGAGGTGTCGGGCGTCGAGCAGGCCGAGCGCGGTCCGCAGGTCCCCTGAGGCGACTTCCAGTGCCTGGCCCACGGTGCGGACCGAGTGGTCGAGACCGATGCCGGAGTTCCACAGCGGATACCACAGCCGCTCGGCCAGAGCGTCCACAGAGCTCCGTCCATCGTGGACGAGGACCAGGTCGAGGTCGGAGTAGGGCACCGGCTCGCGCCTGCCGAGACCGCCGACCGCGAACAGGGCGACGCCGCCGCCCCTGCCACCGATCCCGGCCCGCCCGGCGTGCCCGGCGAGCCAGAACTCGTGCAGGTCGGCCAGCGCCTCGCGCAGCGCGGCAGGCGTGAGCCGGTGCCCGGCGGCGGACCTGGGGGCCGCGGCGGCGAGGAGCCGGTCGCGGGCGAGGACCAGGTCCGCCGCCGTCGGGATGGGTGGGAGGCCCAGTGCCATCCGCTAGATCGCGTCCGTCCCGCGCTCGCCGGTGCGCACGCGGACCACGGTCTCCACCGGGGTCACCCAGACCTTGCCGTCGCCGATCTTGCCGGTGCGGGCGGCCTCGACGACGGCCGCGACGACCTTGTCGCTGGTGGCGTCGTCGGTGAGCACCTCGACGCGCACCTTGGGCACGAAGTCCACGGAGTACTCGGCGCCCCGGTAGACCTCGGTGTGCCCCTTCTGCCTGCCGTAGCCCTGCACCTCGCTGACGGTCATGCCGAGCACGCCGAGCTGCTCGAGGGCCGCCTTCACCTCGTCCAGGGTGAACGGCTTGATGATCGCGGTGACCAGCTTCATCGTCCTGCGCCTTCCTTGCCCGCGCTCGTGGGTACCGTGCTGGAGCCGACCTTGCCCGCCAACGCGTCCGCCGTCCTGCCCAGCGAGGAACCGCCGCCGCGCAGGCTGGAGAACTCGTAGCCGCTCTCGGCGTGCTCGGCCTCGTCGATGCCCGCCCGCTCGGCCTCGGTGGAGACCCGGAAGCCGATGGTCTTCTGGATCAGGAACCCGATGGCCAGGGTGAGCACGAAGGAGTAGCCGAGCACCGCGACCGCGGCGATGGCCTGCTTGCCGAGCAGGTCGAGGCCGCCACCGTAGAACAGACCGTCCTTGCCCGCCGGGTTCACCCCGGTGGTGGCGAACAGACCGATGAGCAGGGTGCCGACGAGCCCACCGACCAGGTGAATCCCGACCACGTCCAGGGAGTCGTCGAACCCGAACCGGTACTTGAGGCTGACCGCGAGGGCACACAGGACCCCGGCTACGAGCCCGATCGCCAACGCCCCGATCGGGGTGACGAACCCGCAAGCCGGGGTGATCGCGACCAGCCCGGCCACCGCGCCGGAGGCCGCGCCCAGGGTGGTCGGCTTGCCGTCGCGGAACTGCTCGACCACCAGCCAGCCGAGGACGGCCGCGGCGGTGGCGGCGGTGGTCGTGATGAACGCGACGCCCGCCAGGTCACCGGCGCCGAGGGCGGACCCGGCGTTGAAGCCGTACCAGCCGAACCAGAGCAGGCCCGCGCCGAGCAGGACGAACGGGAGGTTGTGCGGCCGCATGGGTTCGCGCGGCCAGCCCTTGCGCTTGCCGAGCACGATGGCCAGGGCCAGGCCCGCGGCGCCCGCGTTGATGTGGACCGCCGTGCCGCCCGCGAAGTCGAGCGCGCCGAGCTTGGTGGCGATCCAGCCGCCGACGAAGTCGACGCCGGTGAAGCCGTTGAAGTTGAACACCCAGTGCGCGACCGGGAAGTACACGATGGTCACCCACACCGCGACGAACAGCGTCCAGGCCCAGAACCTGGCCCGGTCGGCGATGGCGCCGGAGATCAGCGCCGCGGTGATGATGGCGAACATCAACTGGAAGACGACGAAGACCAGGTGGGGGATCTGGTGGCCGTCGACCCAGGGGGCGTTCGCGTCGGCGGGCGCGGTGCCCACCAGGGTGCCGACGACACCCTTGAGGCCGGTGAAGTCGAACCCGCCGAGCAGGCCGCCTCCCAGGTCGTTGCCGAAGGTGAGGCTGTAGCCGTAGAGGACCCACAGCACCGTCACCACCGCCAACGCGATGAAGCTCATCATCAGCATGTTGAGCACGCTCTTGGCCCGCACCATGCCGCCGTAGAAGAAGGCGAGGCCGGGGGTCATGAGCATGACGAGCGCGGCGCTGACCAGGACCCAGGCTGTGTCTCCTGCGTTCACATCGTCCTCCCGTGAACCGTTGATTGCCGGGAAGCATCAGGGCCCGCTGTTTCGCGGGAGGACTCCGCGCGTTTCGCGCGGGTGAACTACGTACTCGTCGGTGTTACGGCCAGGTTTCCCTCACGAGTAGTGAACGGACCGCTACGGAATCGCGGTTGTAACCTGGTCAGCGATGAGCGGGGTAATAGAGGTCTACGTCGCGGTGGCCACGCGGTTGCCCTATCACGTGGGTTCCAGCACCTCTGGGCTTAAGCCGACGCCGGTGGCGCTAACGGCGGATGTCGGGTGGGTCGCCGAGCAGGTCCGCGCGGCTGGGCGGATGTACCGGTTCGGGGACCTGCCCACGCTGGGGGTGCTCTGGTGGTACTCGGCGAGCATGATGCTGCCCGCGCCGACGATCGAGTCGCTGGTGGTCACCGGCCTGGCGTTGGACCCGGCGGCGGTGACCCTGCACCTGCACGAGGACGGGCGGATCCTCGGGGCCACCTCGGACTCCCTGTGCCCCTCCCCCGGTGTCGCCGTGGGCGCGATGTTCGAGTCGGCGATCGAGGCGGTGGCCGAGGCGACCGGGGCGAAGGTCCGCACGCTGTGGGCGATAGCGACGGATTCGTTGGCGAACCGGGTGTTGTGGTCGGGGGGTGCGACGGAGGTAGCGCTGTCGCTCGCGGAGGACATACCGGAGCTACCGACGCCGCGATTCGTCAACGTCAACGGGCGCGACTACGTCCGCCGCGGCTCTTGTTGCTTGATCTACGAAGCGGCCGACGCGCCTAAGTGCGTCTCTTGTCCCCGTCAGCTGCCAGAGGAGAGGTTGGCGAGGCTCTCCGCGTTGTGAGTCTCCAGCCGGTGAGCGAAGACGGCGGCATAGCGGGACACGAGCTGCGCGGGGTGGACGTCAACGCCCTGCGGGAACCCTAGGACCAAGGACCGCCGCACCTGCTTGTAGTGCCGTCGCCAGCCTTCGACTACGGCGTCCCCTACCGGCAAGAGGGTCGTCGGGCTGTCGCAGAGCCGGACACCGCTACCGGCCGCGCCGATGAGGATCGCGTGCCGCGCGAGGTCGCAGACCGGGTGGTCGGGCTCGGCGTCGGTCAGTCCGCAGGTAGCGGCGTAGGTGTCGGCGCCGAACACCAGTCCGGACACCCGGCCCTGGCCCGCCGCGATCAGCTCGGGGACGGCGCAGCGGCCACCGTGGTCGATCACGGCGCGCGCGGTGTCGATGCCGATCTCGAACCGCAACGCCCCGTCGGGCAGGCCGAGCCTGCGCTCCAGGACCTCCAGCAGGCCCACCATCACCCGGACCTGCTCGGCCCAGGTGACCTCGGGCAGGGTCAGCGTGACGGGCCTGCCCAGGGCGGTGATCGCCAGGTCGAGTGACCGGACCGAGCGGCGGAAGGACTCGGCGGTGGCGAACGAGCGGATCCGCAGGCCGGACTCGGCCAGGCACCAGCGGCCGAGCAGGTCGGCCGCCCTGGCCACGTCGGTGTCGCCGGTGTCGTGCTCGCGGCGGGTCAGGTCGATCCGGACGTCCTCGACCGGGTCGCTGGCCAGCTTGCCGCGCACCCGTTCGTACACGGTCGTGGCCAACGCGGGCGGCAGGCCGACGATCCCGGCCAGCGCGGCCGGGTCGGGGGCGTGCTCGGCCAGCGCGGCGGCCGCCAAGGCACCCCAGCGGGTCGGGAGGTCGTCGGTCGCGTCTTGCACCGGGACCAGGCAGGTGTGCGCGGGTTGCCTGGCGACGGCGCGGCTGTCCACGGGGGACGCCTCCGGCGCGGTCTCGGCGAGGGTGGCGACGAGACCAGCGATCAGGGCACCGTCGAGGGTCGTCCGCATGCCTCCATAGTGACCCCGTCGGCGCGTTTCGAACAGTCGGACCAGCCTGCCGGGGTCAGGTGCCGGTCGCCCGGTGCGGCGGGTCGACCAGCAGCCGGTTGCGGACGGCGAACGAGGCCGCCTCCAGCCGCGAGTGCACCCCGAGCTTGGTGAGCAGGGCCTGGATGTGGGTGCGCACGGTGGTCGACGAGATCCCCATCCGGCGCTGCATGGCGACCGTGCTGGCGCCCTCGACCAGCAGCGCGAGGCACTGGCGCTCGCGCGGGGTGAGGTGCGCGGCGAGCCGGTGGGCGTCACCGACCTCCGATGACTGCGTCCTGCCGACGCGGTTGGGCAACTCCACTACGACCTCGCCGTTGAGCGCGCGCCGCAGCGCCTGGGCGAGGGCGGTGACGCTGCCGGTCTTGTGCAGGTAACCGGCCGCGCCCGCCTCTAACGCGCGGGTGACGGTGTCGGGGTTCTCGTCGGCGGTGAGGACAAGGATCTTGGTGTGCGGGCTGGCCTTGATGAGCTCACCGAGCGCGGCGACCCCGTCACCGTCGGCGAGCGTTCGGTCGAGCAGGCACAGGTCGGGCTTGAGACCGCGGAGAGCGGCGACGGCGCCCGCGACGGTGGCGGCCACCCCGCGCACGGTGAAGCCGTGCTGGGTGAGCACTGTGCTCAGCGCGTCGGCGAAGACCGTGTGGTCGTCGCACAGCAGCAGGTCCGTCATGTCGCCTCCGGGGTGCCCTCGGGTGGCTCAACGACGCCGAAGGCCACCCGGATGCGCGTACCCACCGGTAGCCGCGGGGTGATCCGGACGACTCCGCCGACGGAGCGCACCAGAGCGTCCACAATGCCCAGACCGCGACCGGCCCGCCCCGGTGGACCCGAGCCGAACCCGGGGCCGCTGTCGGCGACCTCGACCACCAGCGGGTCGGTCCCGACGACCGCGACCCGGACCTCGCCACCGGCGCGGACGGCGTTGGCGACCAGGTTGGACACCACCCGCCAGAGCACGGCCGCGTCGAGTTCGGCACTGACCGGCCCGCCCGGCTCCAGCTCGACCGGCGCGCCCGCCGCTGCGGCGACCGCGACGACTTGCTCGAGCAGCGCACGCACGTCCACCGAGCTGGCCACCGGCGTCCCGCGCACCAGGTCGACGAGCCTGGCCACCTGGGACTCGATCAGCGCGACCCGGGTCCTGGTCGGCTCCGCGAGCTCGGCGGCACCGCGCACCGACTCGGCGAGCAGGGCGAGGGTGGCCAGTTCGTGCCCGATGTCGTGCAGGACGTCGTCGTCCGCGCCGAACGGGCGCACCTGGTCGGTGCTGCGCCGTCCGGGTCCGATCCGGCGGTCCTGCGGCCAGTCCATCCGGCACCCCCTGCGGAGAGTCCACTTGCGAGATCGGCGCACAGCGGGCGCGCGTTTCGCTGTATTCGGTGCGGACTGCGCAATGGTTCACCCGGATGGCGGACTTTCTTGCCGAGTGTGTCGCACGTGGAGTGACGAGGTGCTCACCCGAGGGTCTGGTAGGCCTCGACGATGATGTTGTCGCGGTAGCTGCGCGCGGCGCGGTCGAAGGCGCCGCCGCAGGTGACCAGGCGCAGCTCAGGGCCGGGAACCGGGGCGTAGGCGAGGTCGGTGGGGAAGGCGGTCTTCGGCGCGCGCGTGGTGGCCGCGACGGCGAAGGCGACCCGGGTTCCGTCCGCGCGGTCGACCTCGACCCGGTCACCGGGCCGCAGGTCCACCAGCCGGAAGAACACCCCGGGTCCGGCGTGGGAGTCGACGTGCCCCGCGAGCAGGGCAGGGCCGACGGCGCCCGGTACCGGTCCGGCGGTGAACCACCCGGCGACGTCAGCAGCGACAGGTGGGATGAGTTCGCCCGTGTTGTCGGTGCCGATGTCGATAAGAGGCGTGTCGACGCCTATCGCCGGAATGCGCAGTCGGACTGGTCTGGGGTCGGTAGCCGCAACGGCGGTCGTTGTCGCTACCGACCAGACTGGCGCGGGGGGCGCGGCCGGAGGGCTAGGCAACGCGTGGGGGTGTTCCGCCGCGCCGGTGACGGCGAAGCAGAACAGCACGACGATCGCCCCCAGCGCGCCGACCGCGACCCGGGTGATCATCCGCGGCGCCGCACCAACATCGTGAACAACGCCCCAGCAGCGCCGGCGACGACCAGGAAGCCAAGAGTGAGCAGCACCGTGGGACTCGTGCCGCCCTCACCGGTCTCAACGCCACCAGTTGGGACTACCTCGGCGCCCTTGGCGTCAGCGGTGACCTCGGTGGTGAGCGTGCCGTTCTTCTCCAGCACTAGGACCGTGTAGACGCCGCCCGGGTCAAGAGTCACCGGTAGGTCCGTAGGCGCCGTGTCCTTCGGAACGACCTGCAGGACGTTGGCGCCAGAGGGAATGAGGCTGTAGGTGGTCGCCTGGCCGAAGACAGCGCGCTCGATCACGGGCACGCCCGCGCGGCGGATGTCGAGTTCCCCGGTCTTGGGGGCCGCGTTGACCACCCGCATCCGGGCCTGGCCGCGCGGCGGGAGCGAGATGTCGTCGTCGAGCACTTTCAGCGCGAGCGAGGTGAACTTGCCCAGCCCGGCCACGGTGTACGCGCGGCCCTCGGTGGCCTGCAGGGTGGCGGAGATGACCGGCGGGGACTTGGGGTCGGCACCGGCAGCGCGCATCGCGATCGTGTAGGTCCCCGGCTCCACCCGCTGGTAGCCCGAGACAGCGCCGTAGCCGACACCGTCGAGCTTCACCGACCAGTCCGGTCTGGCGAAGTTCGTGACCGTGACGTCGACCGATGGGGTGTCCGGCGACAGGTGGGCCAACCGGAGGTAGGTACCGCTAGCGGCGTGCGCGGGCGTCACGCCGAGCGCGGTCAGGATCGCCGCTACGAGGAAGATCAGGGTGGGGCGCATGACGGGTCCTTCGGTCAGTTCGGCACGGGGTCACCGGAGAGGCGCCAGGACACGGCGAACCCCTCGTCGGTGCTGCGGAAGTCGTCGGGGGCGTAGGGCGGCAGTTGGGCGGAGAACCAGGCGCGGAGTTCCGCGGCGACGGCGGGGTCGGTCACCGGGCGGCCGTCCACAGCGGACAGCACGACGGTGCGCAGCGGCAGTTCGGAGCTGTACTCGGGCTCCGGGTTGGTCACGTCGGCGATGGTGATCGGGGTCTGGGCGCTGATCTCGGCGAGCACGGCCATCACGCGGAAGTCGACGCGGCCGGTGCTGAACGCGAGGCGGACCGGCTCCGGCGCGGTGATCCGGGTGTTGGCGGCCAGGTCGACGCCCGCGACCACCCGGTTGCCGTCGCCGACGAACCCGGCGCCGCCCGCGGTCAGGGTGACGGTGGCACCGGGGAAGGTCGCGACGGGCAGCCCCGGGCCGTCGACGGCGAGAGCGGCGGGTCCACCGCGGCGGACGCGGCCGTCGGTGTCGGCGAGGTCCCGGGTGAGATCGGACCACAGCAGCGGCGGTGCGGAGAGGTCGAGATCGCTGGTCGCGTTCGAGTCGAGCCAGTCGGCGATGGCTCGGTGGTCGACAGTTGGCGCTACCGGACGAACTGTGGGGACGCCCAAGGCGACAGCGGCTACGGCGGCCAGAGCCGCTACCGCGAACGCGGGACGAGCAGCGCGCGGAAGCCTGTCCAGCAGGATCGCCACGCCGAACAACGCGGCCACGAACAAGCCCGGTACGACGACCGCAAGAGGGCTTGGGAGAACAGTGAGGACTACCGCGATCGCCGCGATGATGACGGCCGGGATGAGTTTCGCGGTACGCCGGGTGATAGCCCCGGCAAGCGCGAGCGCGCCGACACCGAGCCAAGCAGCGGCGAAAGCACGTGGGCCCGCGGTGGCGAACAAGTCGGCGGTGGCACAGCAGACGACCAGCACTGCGGACACCAACAACGGGTGTAGACGGAGAACGACCGCGGTGAGCAACGCGCAGAGGGCCAGTACGGCGGCAGCGGCCACGGAAGCCTCGCGGGCACCTGCCAGGACCGAGTCGTAGCGGCTGAAGGATCCGCTGACTCCGCCGTAGAGCACGAGTTGGAGGGTGGTCGCCCACATGTCGAAGGCGACCGGGATGCCCTGGAGTCCGGCCACGCGCGAGTAGGCCGCATCCACCAGGCTTGGTTCGAGTGACGTGACCGGCAGTCGAGCGGCCATGACATGCACGCGGAACACGAACACCACGGCGGAGGCGGCCGCGACCAGCCAACCGGCTACCGCCACCGAGCGGCGCGGCAGCAGCGAGAGAAACACAAGACTCGCGTCGAGGACGCGCACGAACGGCAGTAAGAACGCCACGGGCAAGTAGCGCGGTTCTCGCTGCCGCAATGCCACAGCGAGTGTCAGCAGAAGATCGGGAAGGAACACGCCCAAGAGCAACGCCGGGATGGTGACCACGCCGGTGACAACCAGGACAGGTAGCGCCAACCACAGAGCTGAGGCGATAGCTGTCTCGACCGCGAAGGCTGGCGTGCCTCGGGGGAACTGGTTACGCCAAGAGCTTCGCCAGAAGTCCCGCGCGCCGGTGCTGACTTGCGTGCAGTACTCCCCCAGGCCCGCCGGTGCCGCGACGTCCACGACGGCCCCGCGAACGACGAGGACACGGCCCAGTCGACGGCGGTAGATCTGTTGGGAGAGGTTGGATCCGAGGTCGAGATCAGCGAGGACGCGCGTGCGGAACAGGCGCGCCGGGCTTGGCGACAACCGCGCGACCTCGGTGCGCGGACGGGTTCTGGCGACTGTCAGCAACCACTGGCCCAGCGCCAGCGCCCTGGCACGGTACGCGGTCAACACCCGTGGGCCACTCCAGTCCACGCGCGCGTACCCGGCCACACCGACGACATCGGGGTCGTCGAACAGCGGCATCGTGCGGTCGAGGAACCGTGGGTCTGGCCGGTGATCGGGCTCAAGCAGCAGCACGTACTCGTAGCCCTCGGGAGGCACCGTGCCGACGTAGATGTCTTCGCGCGCGACCAACTTCTCGGCCGCCTCGATCGCGACAGCGGAGTCCTCTTCGCGCCCGTTGATGAGCACGACGACCGAGCGGTGCACGCGCGAGATCGAGTCGACCGACGACGACCCGTGTTCGCGGTCCCTGCGCACCACCCCGAGGACCGCGCCGACGGTGAAGCCCAGGCCGATGGTGACCACCGCCAACACCCATGCCGGGATCACCTCGGCACCAGCCCGCCGTCGACCACCACGCCACCCCCAGCCACTTGACGAGGCGACCGTAGGTTCCGACGGACAAAACCGGCTCACCCCGCTGGATGAGGCGACCTACGACGTCTGGACGGGATCCTTGGCACGGGGTAAGAGGCCAGCGGCCCGGGCAGCGCTAACAGCCTGCAATCGGCTGTGCACACCAAGTTTGGCGTAGACACTATGAGTGTGCGTTCGGACGGTGTTTGTGGACAGTCCTAATTCGGCGGCGATCTGCGGACCGCGCATCCCGTCGACCATGCACTCCAGCACCTCGCGCTCACGACCGGACAACGCGTCCAACGGGCCGTCCGCGCCGCGCAGGAGGTCGTCGCGCAGGCCGCGGAGCACGACGCCGAGAAGGCGCGGCGGGAACCACGCGTCGCCCCTGGCGACCCCGCGCAGCACTTCGACCAGGTGGGCCATGCCCGACGCCTTGGAGATCCAGGCGTCGGCACCGGCGCGGGCCGCCGCCAGCGCGCGGGCGGGGTCCTTGCTGCCGGTCAACGCCACCAACCGCGCCTCGGGTGCCGCCGCCCGCAGCGTCGCGAACAGCTCGGCCTGCGGGACCCGGATCGCCTCCGGCTCGACGGTGATGATCGTCGGGCGCTCCTGGGCGAGCTTGGTCGGCAACCGGGGGTCGTCGCTGGCGCTGCGCCCGGCGACCCACAGGTCGGAGAACGCGGCGAGCCTGGTGGTCAGGGCCTCGGTGAGCAGCGCGTGGTCGTCGACGAGCCAGAGTTTGATGAGCTCCACGGCCCGAGACGATGCGGCAGCAGGCCGCCGCTGTCCTCATCCAGATGGAGGAGACTCACCCGTTCGTGTGAGGAGGCTCAGTCGAGCAGCGCGTCGACGAAGGCCCTCGGGTCGAACGGCGCGAGGTCGTCGGCCCCCTCGCCGAGCCCGACGAGCTTGACCGGGACGCCGAGCTCGCGCTGGACCTGGAAGACGATGCCGCCCTTCGCGGTGCCGTCGAGCTTGGTGAGCACGATGCCGGTGACGTCGACGACCTCGCCGAACACCCGCGCCTGGGTGAGGCCGTTCTGCCCCGTGGTGGCGTCGAGCACCAGCAGGACCTCGTCGACCTCGCCCTGCTTCTCGACCACGCGCTTGACCTTGCCCAGCTCGTCCATCAGGCCGGTCTTGGTGTGCAGCCTGCCCGCGGTGTCGATGAGGACGGTGTCGACGGCGGTCTCGCGGCCGAGCTTGACCGCGTCGAACGCCACGGCGGCCGGGTCGGCGCCTTCCTTGCCCCGGACGACCTGGGCGCCCACCCGGTCGGCCCAGGTCTGGAGCTGGTCGGCGGCCGCGGCGCGGAAGGTGTCCGCGGCGCCGAGGACGACCGAGCGGCCGTCAGCGACTAGAACGCGCGCGAGCTTGCCGGTGGTGGTGGTCTTACCGGTGCCGTTGACACCTACGACCAAGACCACAGCGGGCTGCTTGGTGTCGCCCTCACCGTGCGGCAGGGCGCGCACCGCGCGATCCATCTCGGGGCGCAGGACGTCGTAGAGCACCTCGCGCAGGAGGACGCGGGCCTGCTCGGGGGTGCGGACGCCGCGCGAGACCAGTTCGGCGCGCAGGCGCTGGACGATCTCCTCGGTGGTGTTCGCGCCGAGGTCGGCCAGCAGCAGGGTGTCCTCGACATCGGTCCAGGAGTCCTCGTCCAGGTCACCGGCGCCGAGCAGGCCGAGCAGACCCTGCCCGAGGGTGGACCGGCTGCGGGCCAGCCTGCCGCGCAGGCGCTCCAACCGGCCGCTGGTCGGCTCGATCTCGTCGACCGGCGCGGGCGCCACCGGCTCCGGCAAGACCGGTTCGGGGGTGACCACCGGTGCGGGCGGCGGGACGACCACATCGGGCAGCACCGGCACGGCGGGGTCAGCGGGGGTGGGCTCAGCGGTGTCCGCTTCGTCGGTGCCCGGCTGGGTCGTGTCGGGAGCGGTCGTGTCGGGGAGGGTGATGTCGACGATCGGCCGCTTGGGCGAGTCGCGCGGCACCGAGGCGTCGTCGCCGACGCCGGGCTGGCCGTCCACCTCGGTCCGCTCACCCGCCGGGTGCGGCTGGTCCACCCGCTGACCGCCCGGCGCCAGGCTGATGCCACCGCCCGCCTGGTAGCCGCCGCCCTTGGGGCGCTCGGTGACCTCGGGCTTGGGCCGCTGCAGGCTGATCCGCCTGCGCTTGGCCAGCACGACCCCGGTGACCAGGGCGGCGACGAGCAGCACCAGCGCGACGACGAGGATGACGATCAGGGTGTTCGACACCGGGCCATCCTCGCATCCCGCCGCGACCGGCCGCCGGACACCGGCCACGGCCGACCCGGCGTGGTCCAATAGGCCGGTTGACCTTGGTGTCCACGCCCGACCCGCACCCACCCACCCACCCCGTTCAATCCGACCGCACCCACCCACCCTCGACCGGCGGGAGCCCTTTGCCGTGCGCGTGCTCGATCTCGCGATCATCGTGGTGTTCCTGGTCGGCATGCCGTTGCTGGGCGTGCTGATCGGCGGTAAGCAGCGCTCCGCGAAGGACTACTTCGTCGGGGACGGGAAGATCTCGTGGTGGGTGGCCTGCCTGTCGGTGGTGTCGGCCGAGACCTCGACGCTGACCGTGCTGAGCGTGCCGACAGTGGCTTACCTGGGAGCCTTCACCTACCTGCAACTGGCGATCGGTTACGTCATCGGCCGCACCGTCGTCGCCTTCGTCCTCTTGCCCCGGTACGTCGCGGGGAACATGACGACCGCTTACAACTACCTCGGTGAACGGTTCGGCGGTGGGTTGCAGGCAACGGCGTCGGTGACGTTCCTGGTGACCCGGTTGCTGGCCGACGGGGTGCGGCTGTTCGCGACCGCGATCCCGGTGAAGGTAGTGCTATCGGCCTATGGCGTCGATGCGGCCTACTGGCAGATCGTCGCGGTGCTCGGTGTGGCGATGGTGGCGTACACGTTCTTCGGTGGGGTCCGCGCGGTCGTGTGGGTCGACGCGATCCAGATGCTCTGGTACGTCCTCGGCGGGCTCGCGGTCATCTGGGTGCTATCCACCCGGCTGCCGGACGGCTGGCTGGGCGCGGCGGTCGACGCGGGCAAGACGCAGCTTTTCGACTTCACCTCCGCGCCGCTGGGCAACCAGTACTCGGCGGTGACGGCCATCCTCGGTGGCGCGGTGCTGTCGATGGCCTCGCACGGCGCCGACCAGCTCGTGGTGCAGCGGCTGATGGCGTGCAACGACGTGCGGGCCAGCCAGAAGGCGCTGATCGCCAGCGGTGTGGTGGTGTTCCTGCAGTTCGCGATGTTCCTGCTGATCGGCACCATGTTGTGGTCGTTCTACCGCGGCCTGGACCCGGTGGCGGAGCTG
This sequence comes from Actinokineospora globicatena, assembly GCF_024171945.1. Taxonomy (GTDB): domain Bacteria; phylum Actinomycetota; class Actinomycetes; order Mycobacteriales; family Pseudonocardiaceae; genus Actinokineospora; species Actinokineospora globicatena. The sequence continues at coordinate 683,994 of NZ_JAMTCR010000005.1, read as the reverse complement.
GGGCTGACGGCGGCCGACGAGCTGTTCGCGTCGTTCATCGTGACCGAACTGCCCAGCGGCCTGTCCGGGTTCGTCATCGCGGGCATCCTCGCGGCCGCGCTGAGTTCGTCGTTGGGCGCGCTGGCCTCGTCGACGGTCACCGACATCTACCAGCGGGTGATCCGCAGGGAGCTGACCGACGCCGAGGCCCTGCGAGCGGGTCGACTGTGGACGATCGTCTGGGCGGGCTCGCTTATCGTGTTCGCGTCGATGTTCACCACGACCAAGAACCCGATCGTCGAGACAGCGCTAGCGATCACCGGTTACACCTACGGCGCGTTGCTCGGTGCGTTCGTCTTGGGGCTAGTGGCGAAGCAGGCCCGGCAGGTGGACGCGATCGTCGCGTTCTTGGTGACGGTCGCCGTGATGGCGTTCGTGATCCTCGGGATGAAGTTCAGCAAGGCCACCGGCCACTTCCTCGGCATCGACTTCGCCAAGGCGCGCGGGGACTCCGTGGCACTCGCGTTCCCCTGGTACACGCCGCTGGGGGTGGCGGTGACGCTCGTAGTGGGCGGATTGCTCTCCCTGCGCCACCGCACGCCCAGCACTACCTAGAAGATCCCCTGCTCCGGCGCGAGGATGCCGCGCGGGTCGAACCGGTTCTTCAACCGGTGGACACGGCCGTAAGCGGAGCCGTAGTGGCGCTGCCAGTCCCCCGGCCTGCTCGGGATGGAACCGATCGGGTACTGGGTGCCACCCACGGCCACCGCCTTGTCGTAGGCCGACCGGTTGTCCACCAACAGCTTCCGGACCACGGCCTCGTCGGGTGGGGCCACCATCCGCAGGATGGACAAGATGAACACGACAGGGCTGTCCGGCACCGACACCATGGGACGCGTGAGACGCCTGCGGGTGAACGGGTACAGCAGGATCGGACCACCACCGGTGTCGGCAGGGGTAAGAGTCGCGAGCAGCTTCTCGATGTAAGAGTCGGTCGCGCGGTCAGGCAGGAAGAGGTTGAGCCACGGGTTGGGGAACTTCAACGGCCGCAACTGCTCGACAACCGCGTAGACCCGGTTGAGCCAGTCGAAGTACGGCATGGCCGTGATCTCCGTCTTGGCGGCAGCAGGCAGACCGCGCACGACAGCCCTGTCATCAGGTGCGCTCGCGGAGTGGTAGACGCCGCCCTCCAACAGGTAGCTCCACCCGGTCCCGGACCACACCACCTGTCCCTCCAGGTAGTCGAACCGGCCGTCCGCGAGCGCGATCCGCTGTGCGGCAGTCATAGAGCGGAGATCCGGGTAGGTGAGGTGGTAGATCCGGGCGGTGGTGGAAGCGGGCACCAGGTCCAGGGTCGCGCGGACGATCACCCCGTACTGCCCCAGCCCACCGAGCACGGCGTCGAACAGCTCGCGTTCGACCGTCGGCGAACACCGAACCAGCCTGCCGTCGCCGGTCACGACCTCCAGTTCCCGCACGGTGTCGACCACCAGCCCGTGCCGCGAGGTAGCGCCACCGATCCCGCCGACCGACAGCGTGCCGCCCACCGACAGTCCCAGGTAGTCGGTCGCCACCGGCGGGGTCAACCCGCCCGCTAGCGCTGCCTTGGTCACCTCGCCCCAGGTGGCACCAGCGTCGACCACGACGCCCCGCGCCGACACCCGGTGCACCGTCGCCAGGGTCCGGGAGTCGATGACGACCCCGCCGGGCGCCTGCGCCTGCCCGAACGTCGAGTGCCCCTGGCCGCGCGCCGCCACCGGGATCCCGTGCTCGGCGGCGAACCGCACGACCTTCACCACGTCGGACACCGACCCCGGCCGCAGCACCGCGCGCGGGCGGCGGTGCGCGATCTGGCCGTAGTCGTCGGCGGCCTCGGCGAGCGCGGCGACATCGGTGACGAGCTCACCGTCCAGGCGCGGCACGGGTAAGCCCTTCGCACCGGTGTCGGCCTGGGCCTGGGTCACCCACCCCACGCCGAGCGCGTCGAAGGCGACGATCGCGGCACCTAGGGTCAGGACCTGACGGCGGTTGGGCATGCGGCACTCCTCGCCAGAGTTGATCACGGGCGGCGCCACGATAACCGCCGATCACCGCCGCCGGTAGGCGACCAGTTCCAGGTGGAGGGTGAACCCGAGCGCGGTGAACATCCGCTCCGAGGCGTCGTTGCCCAGCGCGATGACCGCGGCCGCCCGACTCCGCACACCCTGCTCCGTGGCCAGCGTGCGCACCAACGCCCGCACCAGTGCCCGGCCGGCGCCCGCGTCGCGCATGTTGGGATCGACCGCGACGTAGTCGATGTAGAACTCCTCCTGCTCCAGATACCCTGCCGCGTAGCCGATTACGCCGTCGGCACCCGTCAGCACTACCACCGTGTGGCCGCGAGTCCCGTCGACCAGTTGCGCGCCACTAGCGGTGCGGTTGGGGAAACACCGCTCGTGGAGGTCTATGACCTGCGCGCGGATGGTGGGGTCACCGTCCAATTTGCCCGGTCCGACCGACTGCTCGGCGGCACCGACGAGCACCGACCGCAGCGCGGCGCCGGTCAGCGTGAACACCCGGCTCGCGGACCCGGCGGCGAACCCGTGGCGCGCGGCGAAGTCGCCCAGCCTGCGGTTGCCGCGGTGGCCATAGAGCTCGAGATCGCTGGTCCCCGCCGCGCGCGGCAAGCCGGTCGCGAGGTCGAGCAGGTCGTCGGCGGTGTTGTGCCAGACCTGGCGGACGGCCGGGTGGTCGGCGGGCACGTCGACGTAAGGCCCCCACAGCCAGGCCCGGCCCAACTCGGGGTCCACCTCGACGGTGAGCAGCGCGCGCACGACACCGGCCGCGTCCACGCCCACCACGGCGCCGCCCGCCCAGTCCGGGGTCATCCGGGTCAGCTCGTCGGCCACCTCCTCGGCGGTGGTCCCGTGGTAGCCGATGTGGTGGCCGGGGTCGGCCTGCAGCCGGGTCACCAGGTCGACCGCGGCGGCCAGGTCCGCCTCGGTCGCGGAACGGAGCGCATACATGCCGGAAATCGTGAACGGCGGACACACCCCGGCGCGACCGGATTACCGGGCGCTCGGTGGCCGGGAGCGGTGCGCGCGGTCGGTGGTTCGCGATCGAGCGAACCAAGTGGACGGTGCGGCTGCGCACAGCGACCAGATAACCGCTGGCAGTGACCGGTTCCCATAGTCCAGGACCGCTGGGGCACCGTTCGCGGGCCATAAAGCCACGTTCGTCCACCCGAGACGGTCCCGTTATTGGCGAAACGATCGGATCAGACCATACTTTGTGCGATCCTCACCGCGACCCGCACGTGCGCGCGGGTGCGTGCGTGCGACCCCCAGAGATCTCCCCCAGGAAGGCCCCAGCCGATGGCTAACTTCGACCCCAAGCGCGTCACCCCGATCGAGTGGGCGGGTATCGGCGCTGGCGCGCTGGCGTTCATCTTCAGCTTCTTCTCGTGGTACTCGGTGTCCTTCGAGGGCTCGAGCGGCCTCGGCTTCTCCGGCTTCGACCAGTCCGCGAGCGCGTGGAGCCTGGGCATCGGTGGCTGGCTGCCCATCCTGCTGCTGGTGGCCGCCGCGGTCATCCTCGTGCTCCCGCACGTCGGCACCGCCGTCCCGAACCTGGTCACCATCTGGCTCGGCCTCGCCGCGGCCGCCGTGGTCATCCTGCTGATCCGCTGGCTGACCCTGCCCAGCGCGTCGAGCTACGGCCTCGGCGCGAGCGGCGTCTCCGTCGGCGCGGGCTTCGGCCTCTACCTCGGCCTGATCGCGGCCATCGTCTCGGCCGTGGCCGCCGTGCTGGCGTTCACCAACTCCCGCAAGGCCGTCCCGCCGCAGGCGCCCCCGGCCCCGGGCTACCCGGCCTGAGCAACCCGTACGACAACCAAGCCCCGGCCGCACTGAGCGGCCGGGGCTTTGTCGTGCAGCGGCTAAGACGAGGCGGTGGCGTCCTCGGTGTCGCCCGGCTCGGCCTGGGTGGCGGTCGCGCCCTGGTTCGGGATGGCGACCGCGACCGGCGCCCCGGGCAGATCGTCACCCGGCGGGACGGCAGCGTTCTCCGGCACGACGGTGCCCTCTAGTACGGCAGCGTCCCCCGCCACGGCAGTGTCCTCGGGCACGGCAGCGTCCTCGGTCGCAGTGGTGGCTTGCGGCGCCGCAGCAGCTTCGGCGGCGGCGGCCTCAGCGGCAGCGGCGAGGGCCTTCGCGGCGACCACGGCGGCACCGGCGGTGGCCCGGCCGGGGTGCTGCAGCCGCTGGGAGATGACCTGGGTGATGCCGTCGCCGCGCATGCTCACCCCGTAGAGCGCGTCGGCGATCTCCATGGTCGGCTTCTGGTGGGTGATGATGATCAGCTGGGAGCTGGCCCGCAGCTGCTCGAGCAGGCCGATCAGCCGCCGCATGTTGGTGTCGTCGAGCGCGGCCTCGACCTCGTCCATCACGTAGAACGGCGAGGGCCGGGCGCGGAAGATGGCGACCAGCATGGCGACGGCGACCAGCGACTTCTCCCCGCCGGAGAGCAGCGAGAGGCGCTTGACCTTCTTGCCGGGCGGGCGGGCCTCCACGTCGACGCCGGTGACCAGCATGTCCTCGGGCTCGGTGAGGATCATCCGGCCCTCGCCGCCGGGGAACAGCACGTTGAACACGGTGACGAACTCGCGGGCGACGTCCTCGTAGGCGGAGGCGAAGACCTCCAGGATCTTGTCGTCGACCTCCTTGATCACCGTGAGCAGGTCGCGCCGGGTGTCCTTGAGGTCCTCGAGCTGGGTGGAGAGGAACTTGTAGCGCTCCTCCAGCGCCGCGAACTCCTCCAGCGCCAGCGGGTTGACCTTGCCGAGCAGCGAGAGGTCCCGTTCGGCGCGCTTGGCCCGCCGGGCCTGGGTCTCGCGGTCGTACGGGGTCGACGGCGGCATGCTGACGTCCTCGCCGCGCTCCTTGGCCGCCTCGTACTCGGCCACCTCCCCCGGGCTCGGCGGCACGGGGACGGTCGGGCCGTACTCGGTGACGAGGTCGTCGAGGCCGATGCCGAAGGTCTCGGCGATCTTGACCTCCAGCTGCTCCAACCGCAGCCGCTGCTCGGCGCGCAGCACCTCGTCGCGGTGCACGGCGTCGGTCAGCTTCTCCAGCTCGGTGCCCAGCTCGCGGACCTTGCCGCGGACGTCGGCGAGCACCCGCTCGCGTTCGGCGCGCTGGGCCTGGATGCCGTCGCGGTCCTCGGCGGCGCGGGCCAGCGACCGCGCGATGCGCTCCAGCGCCAACTCGCCGCCCTCGACGACGGCCGTGGCGATGGTGGCGCCGCGCTTGCGGGAGGCCATCGCGCGCGAGGCGCGTTCGCGGGCCTCGCGTTCGGCGCGGGCAGCGCGGCGCAACTGGTCGGCCTTGCCCTGCAGCGCGCGGTGCCGCTCCTCGGAGGTGCGCAGGGTGAGCCGCCCCTCCATCTCCTCTTGCCGGGCGGTGGCCAGGGACGCGGTGTACTCGTCGCGTTCGCTGGAGTCGGGCTCGTCGTCGACCGAGTGCTCCTGCTCGACGACCGCGAGCCGCTCCTCCAGCTCGGCCAGCCTGGTGAGCGCGTCGGCGCGGGCCTGCTCGACCTTGCCGCGCTGGTGCTCGGCGCGCTCGACCTCGGCCTCGGCGGAGCGCACGGCGGCGCGCAGCCGGTTGAGGCGCTCGGCGGAGCGGGCGGCGCGGACCTTGCCGTCGTTGAGCGCCTCCTTGACCGCGTCGACGTCGGCGCGGCGGGCCTGCTGCTCGGCGCGGGCGCCCTCCAGCGCGGCCGAGGCCTGCTCGACGGCGCGTTCGGCGGCCGAGAGCTTGGCGTTGGCCTCGTCGACGGCGGCCTGGACCTCGATGACGCTGCGGGCCTTCTCCGAGCCGCCGACGGCCCAGAACGCGCCGAGCACGTCACCGTCGCGGGTCACGGCGCGCACGTCGGGGTGGTCGGCCACCAGGGACTGCGCCTCGGCGAGCCCGTCGACCACGGCCATCCGGTCCAGCGCGCGGTGCACGGCGGGCAGCAGCGCGTCCGGGGCGCGGACCAGGTCGACCGCCCACCGCGCGCCCGGCGGCAACGCGGGCCACCCGGCGCGATCGAGCGGCGCGGCCAGGCCACCGACCAGCATCCCGGCCCGGCCCTCGTCGCCATTCCTCAGCAGGCGCAACGCTTCCAGGGCGCCGTCCGGGTTCGCCACGGCCACCGCGTCGGCGACCGGTCCGAGCGCGGCGGCCAACGCGGCCTCGGCGCCGGACTCGACGGTGAGCAGCGCGGCGACCGACCCGAGCAACCCGGGCAGCCGACCGGAGGCGGCCAGCAGCGCGCCCGCGCCGTCCTTGCGGGAGAGGCCGAGCGAGAGCGCGTCGACCCGGGCCCGCCAGGACGCGATGTCCTTCTCGGCCTGGCGTTCGGCCCGGACCAGCTCCTCGACCCTGGCCCGCGCGGCCTCCAGCGACGCGGTCGCCTGGGTGTGGCGCTCGCCGAGCGCGACGTCGTCGGTGTCCTCGACACCGGACTCCTCCTGGCCGATGGCCAGTTCCTCGGCGGCGATCTCGGCGCGCTCGCGGGCCTCGCCGAGGGTGAAGGAGAGCCGCTCGATCTCCTCGTCGGTCGCGTTCGCCTTGCTGCGCAGCGCCTCGACCTGCCCACCGAGCCGGGCCAGGCCCTCGCGGCGGTCGGCGATCGCGCGGACCGCGGCCAGGTGCGCCTTCTCCGCGGCCTGCACCATCCGCTCCAGTTCGGCGCGCCGCTCGGTGGCCTCGGCCAGGGTGTAGCGGGCCTCGGCGACGGCCTCGAACAGCTCGGCCTCGCGCATCGCGGTGTGCTCGGCCTCCTCCTCCAGCTCGTCGGGGTCGCGCCCCCCGCGCGGTGCCTCGACGGCGGCCGAGAGGTGCCTGGCGCGCTCGACGGCCAACCGGACGGTGCCGCGCAGCCGCTCCTCCAGCGCCGAGAGCCGGTACCAGGTCTCCTGGGCGGCGGCGAGCTTGGGCTGGTCGACGGCGAGGGCGTCCTCCAGCTCGCTCTGCCTGGCCTGCCCGATCTCCAGCGCCTGCTCGACCTCGGCGCGCTTGCGCCGGGCGGTGGCCTCGTCGGCCTCGTCGCGGGCGATGTCGCCGCGCTGGGTGACCAGGTCGTCGGCGTGCAGCCGCAGCCGGGCGTCGCGCAGCTCGGACTGGGTGGTCTGCGCCTTGCGGGCGATCTCGGCCTGCTTGCCCAGCGGCTTGAGCTGGCGGCGCAGCTCGGCGGTCAGGTCGTTGAGCCGGGTGAGGTTGGCCTGCATCGCGTCGAGCTTGCGGATGGCCTTCTCTTTGCGCTTGCGGTGCTTGAGGACGCCAGCGGCCTCCTCGATGAACGCGCGGCGCTCCTCGGGCTTGGACTCCAGGATCGCGGCGAGCTGGCCCTGCCCGACGATGACGTGCATCTCGCGGCCGATGCCGGAGTCGGAGAGCAGCTCCTGCACGTCCATCAGGCGGCAGCCCTGGCCGTTGATCTCGTACTCGCTGGCGCCGTCGCGGAACATCCGGCGGGTGATCGACACCTCGGTGTAGTCGATCGGCAGCGCGCCGTCGGAGTTGTCGATGGTCAGCGTCACCTCGGCGCGACCGAGGGGGGCGCGACCGGCGGTACCCGCGAAGATGACGTCTTCCATCTTGCCGCCGCGCAGGCCCTTGGCACTGCCCTCGCCCATCACCCAGCGCAACGCGTCGAGCACGTTGGACTTACCGGAGCCGTTGGGGCCTACGACGCAGGTGATGCCCGGCTCGAACTTGAGCGTGGTCGCCGAGGCGAAGGACTTGAACCCCTTCAGCGTCAGGCTCTTGAGGTGCACGAGGCGAGACCCTTCAGGTGAGGCTCCGGGGACAACGAGCCGCCGTTATCCGGCCGAGACTACCTGTGCGCCGCCGCCGTTCCGGGGAGGCGGGGCCCACACCTCGCCCGGTCCGGTGGTCGCGCCTGGTCAGGACGGCGGGGGCACGTCGACGAGCACCACGTCGTCGTCGGTGAGCACCTGGATGCGCGAGATCCGGGTCAGATCGATGGAGGTGCTGCCCGGGATCGACTCGCCCTGGCCGTAGCTGGTCGCCCACCAGCCCGCGACCTCGCGGTAGCCGTCCCGGCCGCGCACCAGCAGCTTGCACGGCTTGCCGGGGGGCACGTCGTGCAGCCGGATCTTCACCTCGGTGCCCCAGGCGCGGTCGGTCAGGTCGACATCGGCGCGGACCCCGCTGGCCGGGTCGGTCGCCGACCAGCTGACCATCACCGGCCCGGGTCTGTCCTCGGCGCGCAGCGACTCGTAGACCAGCACCCCGCCCACCGAGAGCGCGACCACCATGGCCGCGGCGGCACCCATGAGCGCGAGCCTGCGGCCCCGCCGGGGCGCGTCGATGTCAGGGACCCTGGCGACGTCGGGGAGCACCGCGACCGGCGGCAACTCCGCGACCGGGTCCTCCTCGTACCAGGCGATCTCCTCGGCGCCGCGCAGGTCGGCGGGCACCTCGGGGGTGTCCTCGAAGTCGGCGGCGGAGATGCGGTGCAGCAGGCCGGGCAACGGGGCGAGCCGGACCAGCTCGGCGCGGCAGTCGTCGCAGCGCGCGGCGTGCGACTCGAACGCGGAACGCTCGATCGGGTCGAGTGCCCCGAGCAGGTAGGCACCGAGCGAGAAGGTGTGCGAACACGTCACAGCTCCGTCACCCCCCGCTCCTCCAGCGCGTCGCGCAGGGCCCGCAGCGCGTAGAACGACCGGGACTTCACTGTGCCCGGCGGCACCCCGAGCACCTTCGCGGCCTCGGCGACGGTCCGGCGGCGGTAGAACAACTCGGCGATCACCGCGCGGTGATCGCGGGAGAGCACCCGCATCGCCTCGGCGACCTGCCAGCCCTGCAGCACCTGCTCGAACTCGTCACCGGAACGCGGCCAGTCCGCGTCCTCGATCGGCACCTCGGCGACCCGGGCGCTCTGCCTGCGGTAACCGGAGATCACCAGGTTCTTGGCCACGGTGTAGAGCCACGGCCCGGCCTTGTCCGCCTCCAGCGATTCCGCGTGTCGCCATGCCCGCAACAAAGTCTCCTGCACGACGTCCTCGGCGCGCTGGTGGTCTCCGCCGACCGCGCGCAGCACGTAGCCGAGCAGCGGCCGCCGGTATCGGCTGTAGAGCTGTCGGACGAACTCGTCGTCCTGCCCCGGGCTCCCCACGTTCAGGGCTTACGCCTCCCGGAGCTGTTTGGTTCACTGTGGACCCGGTCACTCAACGTTCGACAAACCCCTTCAGGTTCCCCTTGGGGTCATCCCACCTCTCGACGACCGCGGAGACGCTCCCCGGGGTCTCGCCGGACCGCAGGGCGGCCAGCAGCTGGTCGCACCGCTCCCTATCGCCCTCGGCCACCACCTCGACCCGCCCATCATCGGTATTGCGCGCCCACCCGACCAGGCCCAACCGCAACGCCTGCGACCGCGTCCACCAGCGGAAACCCACACCCTGGACTTGGCCACGCACGAACGCGGTCAGCCGAACCGCGGAGATTCCCGACACCGCCCCATGGTCGCACGGGGGATCTTAGAGCCGGAACTTCCTCCGGATGGGTGACGGAAGTTATCCACATGTGGATCTCTGCGGGGGCTTGTTCAAGATCAACTGTCGGGGGGTGCCGGTAGACTGGCCCAGGGACGCCCCCCGGAGAGGGTGGGGGCTGGGCAGGGGTGGGACCGCGCGGGCGCGAAGAGGCGTGGCGGGGGTCGGGGCGGCTGCGGGCTTGGGGGCACGGGTCGGTTTTGGGGTAAGAGGCGTGATGCGGGCTGCGGGCCTGGGGCGCGGAGTGGTTTTGGGGTAAGAGGCGGGCGCGGGCCTCGGCGGCTGCGGGGTAAGAGGCGTGATGCGGGCTGCGGGTGGGCGCTTGCGGATGCTGGAGGCACGGGGAAGCCGTACGGGGTAATTGGCGCGGGCCGCAGAGGGTTTGTTGATGCGGCGGGGGCGCCGAAGGGCCAAGCGCGATGCGGTGAGTTTGGGGCTGCGGAGGAATTGCTGGCTGGTGGGCCGAGTGCGATGTGGCGAGGTAGAGCGGTTAGGCGCGTAGCCGCAGGTCACTAGAGGCGCGGCGAAGGTTGAGTGCGCGCGCGGCTGGGTGCCGCGCGCGACGTAAACCTGGTGGTGGGTGGGGGTTACGAGGTGGCGAAGGTGGGGGCGTCTACGGCCCAGTACCAGTTGTTGGAGCCGTTGGAGAGGCGCCAGGTGATCTTGGCGGATTGGGCGCCCGCGGGGATCGGGGTGGCGAGGGACTCGATCTTGGCGGTGGTGTCGCCGGTGTAGGTGGAGAGGGTGCGGGGGGTGCCGCCGTCGAAGGAGACTGTGACTGTGGCGGTTTCGGCGCCTTCCTTGCGGTAGTGCGAGCTGAAGCCGACCTTGAGGGTGGTCTTGCCCGCGACCGGGACCGCTGACGAGGTCAGGGCGCTGGTGAAGGTGCCCGTGGTCGACTTGTCCGACCACTCGTCGGAGTCGGCGACGGCGAACACGCCTCGGGCGCGGACGTTGTTCTCGCGGCCCTGGTCCGCCTCGGTCCTGGTCCAGAACTCGTCGGTGGCGAAGGACCAGCCGCGCCACTCGGTGATGCCGCCGGTGCCCATGGCGGTGTTGTCGATCGTCCAGCCGGACGGGGCGGTCTTGGTCCAGCCGCGCACCGAGGTGGGGATGCCGGTCTCGTCGACCCGGGTCTGCAGCGACCCGACCAGGCCGTCGAACGGGTCACCGGTGGCGGTGCCGAGCACGCGGCCGTCGAGCGCGGCGGGGATCGCGACGCCGAGCAGCGACAGCACGGTGGGGGCCACGTCGACGTTGCGCGGGGCGATCGCGGGCGTGCCGGGGGTGGTGCCGGGGCCGCTGCGGATGATGAACGACGACCGCTCCGGCACGCTGTTGCCGCCGTGGCCGCCCGCGTCGGTGTGACCGTGGTCGGCGGAGACGAGGAACGTCCAGTCCTCGTTCGGGTAGGTGGGCCGGGCGCGGACCGCGTCGACGAACTGCTTGACCCGCTGGTCGGTCGCGGCGATGGCGTTGAGGTAGCAGGTGGTCGCGGCACCGCAGTTGTGACCGGCGGCGTCGACGTCGTCGAGGACCACGAAGCTGGCGTCCGGGCCGACGTCGCGCAGCCGGGCCACGGTCTGGTTGGTGGTGTCGGTGTCGTTGGCGCCATTGGCCCGCGCGTCGACCGCGCTGGAGAAGATGGCCTTGCCCGCCGAGTCGTTGACCAGCGGGTCCCAGGTGGCGGCGGCGAAGGTGGACAGCGCGGGCCTGGCCTGCTCGGCGCGGGTCAGGAAGTCCGGGTAGGTCGCCAGGTTCGTCGTGCTGCCCCAGCTGTTGCTGAGCACGCGGTGCTTGTCTGGCCAAGTTCCGGTGGCCAGCGTCGCCCAGCCGGGGCCGGACAGGGTGGGCGCGAACGGCGGCGCGTAGAGGGCGGTCTTGCTCGCCGAGCCGGACGCGATCAGGGCGTCGAGCGCGGGGGCGTCGGCGGGGGCGATCTTGTCGAAGAGCAGGCCGTCGATGCCGATGACCAGCACCTTCGGCGTCTTGGCCGCCGCGCCGGCCACGGCGGGGCCGAGCGCGGGGACGAGCAGGGCGGCCGAGGCGACGGCCAGGGCGGTGGTGAGGGCCGACAGACGTGTTCGCCGCAAGGGGTTCCTCCAAGGACTCGGTCCGGCGAGTACGGCGGTAGGTTCCTGTACAGACAAGTCATCGGCAACGGACGGCGGCGGTTCGCCGGTCGAACGGTGGGTGAACACCTGCCCCGGGCGGCGCCGATCCGTGGGCGGCCGCACGGGGCGACCCGAGCGGGTGATAGCTTGCCGCGCCGTGGCCCGCCTTGCCGACGGGTCAGGGAGGTAGGACCGCATGTCCGAGCCAGCCGATGACCGCGCTGACGAGTCCGCGACCGATCCCGACCGCGTGAACGACCTGGTGGACGACCACCTGGACGACGGTCCGGCGCCGCGCCGGGCCCCCTACGCCATCCTCGGCGTCGCGGGCGTGGTGAGCGCGACCGTGTTCGCCGCCGTCGCCGCCTTCGCCGCGGGCGACACCGAGGACGCCCAGCCGCCCGGTGCCGAGGTGACGGTCAGCCAGACCACGTCCCCCACCACGACCACGACGACCGAGGCCACCACCACGGACGTCACCACGACGACGGACCCGACGACCACGGAGTCGACCACCACGACGACCGAGTCGGAGACGACGACCACCACAACAACGACCACCAAGCGTCCCGGTAAGCCGACCACCACGACGACGACCACGACGCGGCCGACAAACCCGGGTACGCCCACGCCACCGTCGAGCACGACCACGGTCGCCCCCACGACCACCACGACGCCGGATCCGACGACGCCGACAACGACGTCGTGACCGAGGGTGGCAGTGTCACCCATTAGTGGTACGTTGCCAAACCGTGACACGTGGACACCGTTCCGGCGGTCGCCGTACCCGCTTAGTCCCCGCCGTGCTCGTGGCCCTCGCGTTAGGGGCGGGCACGGCGGGCGTCACGACCCTGGTGACCGCACCCAGCGTCGGCGATGGCACCCTCGCCTCCCCAGATCAGGCGTCCCTCGATCGTGACGTCGCCCTGGTGGAGGGCGCGACCGCGGACCCGCCCGCCGGTGCCACCACCACGACCCCGACCACGGTCTCGTCGGTGAGCCCGACCCCGACGACGACCACCACGACGTCCTCGACGCCGCCGGTCACGACGACGACCACCACCACGGTGAAGCCCACGACCACGCCGCCCAAGCCGACCACGACCCAGGCGCCGCCGCCGGTGGACGCGTCGGTGGCGGGCCAGGTCCTGGCGATCACCAACGACGAGCGCTCGAAGGCCGGGTGCGCGCCGGTGGTGCTGGACTCGCGGCTCACCCAGGCGGCGCAGGCGCACAGCGCGGACATGTCGGCGCGGAACTACTTCTCGCACACCAGCCTCGACGGCCGCACGTTCGTGGACCGGGCGAAGGCCGCCGGGTACTCGAGCCCGGGCGCGGAGAACATCGCCAAGGGGCAGCGGACAGCGGCGGCGGTGATGAGCGCGTGGATGAACTCGTCCGGGCACCGCGCGAACATCCTCAACTGCGGGCTCAAGACCATGGGGCTCGGGTACGTGCAGAGCGGATATTACTGGACTCAGATGTTCGGTTGGTAGGACTAGCTCGACCGGTAGAGCTGAGTCAGAGTTCGAAGCGGTAGCCCATGCCCGCCTCGGTGATGAGGTGGCGGGGGCGTGAGGGTTCCGGCTCCAGCTTGCGGCGCAACTGGGCCAGGTACACGCGCAGGTAGTGCGTTTCGTTGGAGTAGGCGGGACCCCAGACCTCTTGCAGCAACTGCTTCTGCGCGACCAACCGGCCTCGGTTGCGCGCCAACAGTTCCAGGATCCCCCACTCGGTCGGGGTCAGGTGTACTTCCGCGTTGTCGCGGTGGACCTTCTTCGCGGCTAGATCCACCGTGAAGGAAGCCGTTGCCACCACGGCCTCTTCGGTCGCGGGCGTCGCGGTTCCTCTACGCACGGCGGCGCGAAGCCTCGCTAGGAGTTCGTCCATGCCGAAGGGCTTGGTGACGTAATCGTCCGCTCCCGCGTCTAGAGCCTTGACCTTGTCGGTGGAGTCACCGCGCGCGGACAGCACGATGATGGGCACCGTGGTCCAGCCTCGGAGGCCTTCGATCACTTCGGCGCCATCTATGTCCGGCAGGCCTAGATCGAGCACCACCACATCCGGCTTGCTTTCCGCTGCGGCCTTAAGAGCGGCGGCGCCATCGTGGGCGGTGCGGACGTCGTATCCGCGTGCGGTCAGGTTGATGCGCAGGGCGCGGACGATCTGGGGTTCGTCGTCGACGACGAGCACGGTGGTCACGGCGGCTCCAGATCAGTGCGGCACCCAGCCTCGGTGCATCCTCGCACCACGCGGACGGTCCGGCCGCGAGAGTGGCACTCCCGCGGCCGGACCTGGCCCGCTTTGATGAGACCTTGACGCCGGGAACCGCCGTCTTCACGCCGTCCTGGCGCTAGCTCCCCGGGGTCGACGTCGGAGCGGGCGCGGTCGTCGAAGCCGGGGCGGACCCAGTCGTCGACACCGGGGCCGATTCAGCCGTCGACACCGGCGCGGAGCCGGTCGTCGACGGTGGTGCCGTCGTCGGGGCGGAGCCGCTCGCGGACGGCGCGACGGACTTCGTCGCCCCGGGCGGCAGCGGCACGAACGGCAGGCCGGGCTCGACCAGGCACGTACCCCCGCGGTACTCGACGTGCGGCAGCGGGAACTTGTTGTCGTAGTCGGGCTCGTTGTCGCGGCTGTCGTAGCAGGCGCGGGAGTACAGCTTGATCGGGCTGCCGTCCTCGTCGTAGAGGTAGAACTCGGGGATCGCCTTGCCCTGGGCGTCGACCGCGTAGACGTTCTGGACGTAGTTGCCGTCGTAGTACAGGCCGCTGACGTCGTTGTAGGAGGCCTGCCGGGGTGATGGCCCACCGCTGCTGAAGAGGACGGTGAGCAGCCCGACCACCACCACACCGGCCAGGCAAGCGTTTGCCGCCACTACGACCGGCACCAGTCGGCGGTCGCTGCGCGAACGCGGTTCCGCCCACGACACCAGCGCAACCACCACGAGCAGGACGATCGCGGTCTCCGTGTGGCCGATGGCGATGGCCAGGACGACCAGCAGCACCCGAACCAGCCACCAGGCTGGTCGCAGCGACCGCAGGTAGTCGACCGCCTTGCTGGGCACCCGGTCGACCAGGGCGCTGCCCTTGCGCTGGGCGTACCGGTACTCGGCGAGCCCCTCGACGTCGGCCGGTCGGACCTTGCCGGAGAACAGCCACAGCAGCGCTGGGAGCGCGAAGATCGCGAACACCCCCAGGGCTGCGAACTGGCCGTTGACGCCGCTCAGCGCGATCGTCCCGGTGCCGAAAGCGACGACCGCCACCACCAGCGTGATCCACAACGTGTACCTGGCCGCCCACCGCGCCCGCCCGGGGGCAGGCTCCGGCGGCGGGTACCCGCCCGCGGCCCGCAGTTCCGCCGCATACGCCTCCGGCGTGCCCAACCGGCGGGTCACCTCGTCGGCGTCACCCGCCTCCGCGAAGACCTCGGTGACGTGCGGCTCGACGTCCTCCATCACCTCGGTCACCTCGTCGGCGGGCAGGTCGGCCAGCGCCCTGCGCACCCGGTCGAGGTAGTCAGCCAACCCAGGCCGGGTCTCCGTCTCGGCGTTCACGCCACGGCCCCCTTCGTCAGAATCCCGTCCATCGCCTCGGCGAAGGCCCGCCAGGCGCGCTCCGACTCCACCAACCGCTCCCGCCCGGCGTCGTTGACCCCGTAGTACTTGCGGTGCGGCCCCTCGTCACTGGGGACGACGTACGAGGTGAGCAGCCCCGCCCGGTACAACCGCCGCAGCGTCCCGTACACCGACGCGTCCCCCACCTCCTCCATCCCCCCGCCGCGCAACCGCCGCAGCACGTCGTACCCGTACCCGTCCTCGTCCCGCAGCACCGCGAGCACCGCCAGGTCCAGCACTCCCTTGAGCAGCTGACTGGTGTCCATGCGCGCCCTCCCCGCTATCGCACTGTGAACACTATTGCGCATAGCGCACTACCGCGCAAGCCACACCCCCCTCGCGCCACGCCTGCTTGCTCCACCCCTCAACCGGCCACGAGAACCCGAGCACTCCCCCGACCAACGGCCCACATCCCCAGTAACCCGATTTCCCCTATTCCCCACATCAGGCGACCGCGAATTCCCACCCTCACCCCAGAGCGCGATTCCACCCCCCGCGGAATTCACCCACCAGCGCCCTTGACTTCCCGCCGCCCCGCCCCCAAAAAAGGACAGACCCCCACCCACCCGGGGGGCGGCCCCGCTCCCAGCTTACCGGAGGGGTGGGGGCAAACAAGGCGCTACCAGGGGTTTGTGGACAACTCGGCGCGTTGTGGACAACCGCGAACGCCCAGTTCGGAGCCATGATCACAACGGCAGGCGGGAGAGGAGATCAGGCTGAGGCAGGCCGGGGTTGACACCGGGGGCATGAGAAAGAGGACCGGTTCATGAATGGTTCCCGGTGAATCGCGCGGCCGCAGCGGGGGCACGGAAGTCCCTCTTGGCCATAAGCGTTCAGGGACCGGTCGAAATAGCCGGATTGGCCGTTGATGTTCACGTACAGCGCGTCGAAGGACGTGCCGCCGACGGCGAGGGCGGCGGTCATGACGGCGGTGGCGGCGTCGAGGAGCTCGCCGGTCTTGCGGGCGGTGAGGGCGTCGGTGGGGCGCGCCCAGTGCAGGCGGGCGTGCCAGAGGGCCTCGTCGGCGTAGATGTTGCCGATGCCGGAGACGAGGGTCTGGTCGAGCAGGGCGCGCTTGACCTCGGTGCGCTTGCGGCGGAGGGCGGCGATCGCGGCGGTGCGGTCGAAGGCCGGGTCCATCGGGTCGCGGGCGATGTGCGCGATCGGGGCGGGCAGCGCGACGCCGTCGACCTCGACGACCGGTTCGACGGAGAGGCCGCCGAAGGTGCGCTGGTCGACGAAGCGGAGTTCGGGGCCGTCGTCGGCGAAGACCAGCCGGACCCGCAGGTGCTTCTCGTCCGGGGTGCCCGGCGGTTGGACGAGCATCTGGCCGCTCATCCCCAGGTGCGCCAGGACGGCCTCGCCGGAGCTCAGGTCCACCCACAGGTACTTGCCCCGGCGGCGGGCGGCGACAAGTTCGCGGCCCACGATCCGACCGGCGAAGTCGACGGTGCCGGGCAGGTGCCTGCGGATGGCCCTGGGGTGCATGACCTCGACCCGGGACACCACCCGACCGGCCACGTGGTCGGCCAGGCCGCGCCGGACCACC
The DNA here is from genome assembly GCF_024171945.1 of Actinokineospora globicatena. Classification (GTDB taxonomy): domain Bacteria; phylum Actinomycetota; class Actinomycetes; order Mycobacteriales; family Pseudonocardiaceae; genus Actinokineospora; species Actinokineospora globicatena. Next base: position 667,192 of record NZ_JAMTCR010000005.1, on the reverse strand, counting down.
TCGACCTCGGGGAGCTCAGGCACCGTCGTCGTCGGCCAGGACTGACTTGATCTTCTCGGTGAGCTCGTTGTAGGCGGCCTTGGCCGCCTTCTGCTCGGCTTCCTTCTTGGTCCGGCCGTCGCCGTTGCCGTAGCTCAGGCCGTTGACCACGACCACCGCGTTGAACTCCTTGCGGTGGTCGGGACCGTCCTCGGTGACCCGGTACTCGGGCACGCCGAGGCCCTCGGACGCGGTGAGCTCCTGCAGGCTGGTCTTCCAGTCCAGGCCGGGGCCCATACCGGGGGCGTCGGCCAGCGCGGTGTCGAAGTGCCGGTGCACGACCGCGCGGGCGACCTCGATGCCGTGCTGCAGGTACACCGCGCCGATGACCGCCTCCATGCCGTCGGCGAGGATGCTGTCCTTGTCGCGGCCGCCGGTGAGCTCCTCGCCCTTGCCGAGCAGCAGGTGCGCGCCGAGCCCCCCGTCGCCGAGGTTCCTGGCCACCTTCGCCAGCGCGTGCATGTTGACCACGCTGGCCCGCAGCTTCGCCAAGTGGCCCTCGGGCAGCTCGGGGTGCGTCGTGTAGAGGTGGTCGGTCACCACGAGCCCGAGGACGGCGTCGCCCAGGAACTCCAGCCGCTCGTTGGGCGGCAGGCCGCCGTTCTCGTACGCGTACGAGCGGTGCGTCAACGCGAGCACGAGCAGCTCGGCGCCCAAGCGGACGCCGAGCGCGTCGAGCAGCGTTTCCGGGTCCGCACGCGGGCCGCGGGCCTTACCCCCCATGCCGTGGTCTGCTTTCGCCGGGGACTACGCGGGCTGCGTGACCTGGCGACCGTCGTACTGGCCACAGGTCGGGCAGGCGATGTGCTGCGGCTTGGGCGCGCGGCAGGCCTTGTTCGAGCAGCTCACCAGCTGGACCGCGGAGGCCTTCCACTGCGAGCGGCGCGAGCGGGTGTTCGAACGCGACATCTTCCGCTTGGGGACAGCCACGACTGAATCTCCTCTGACAAGGTGTTGAGCAGGATGCGGGTGGGGCTAGCGCCCCTGATCCTGTTGGAACCGCTCTTGCAACGCGGCCCACCGAGGGTCAATGGTCTCATGCCGGTGATCCGGGCCGAGATCGGCCCACTTGCCGCCGCACCCGGGGCACAGCCCAGGGCAGTCCTCGGCGCACAGCGGGACGTGCGGGACGGCGAGCACGACCGCGTCGCGCACCACCGGTTCCAGGTCGAGCCGCTCGTCGACCAGCCTGCTGACCTCGTCGTCGTCGGTGGTCTCGTCGGTCGTGCTGTCCGGGTAGGCGAACAGCTCGGTGACCCGCACCGTCACCTCGTCGGTGATCGGGTCGAGGCAGCGCGAGCACTCCCCGGCCAGCGGACCGGTCGCGTCGCCGGTGACGAGCACGCCCTCGACGACCGACTCGAGCAGCACGTCCAGCTCCACCTCGGCCCCCACCGGCACGCCGATGACGCCCTCGAGCCCGAGGACGTAGGTCGCGGTGGCGGTGCGGCGCACCGGTCGGCTCGACCCGGGTCGCCTGCCCAGCTCGCGGGTGTCGATCACCCACGGGCTGGAGAGCGACTGGCGGGCGGTGGCCTTGCGGTTCGCGGGCATGGCGGTTCTGGTCAGCACCTTCGGCACGGGGGATCAAGCGGCAAGAGCACAGGGCTGCGCCGGGGCACAGCCACAACAGGGTACGCGACGGCGTGGGCCAGGCGGAAATCAGCCGCCGTCGTAGTCGAAGGGCACCGCGGCGGACACGCTCACCGGCCCGCGCAGGTGGGAGCGGCCCTTGCCGACGGTGCGCAGCGTGTGGGTGAGCAGGTCCTCGAACTCGGCCAGCTTGCCGTCGACGTAGGCGTCGCACTCGTCGCGCTGGCGGGCCGCCTCCTCGGCGGTCGCGTCGAGCACGCGGGCGGACTCGGCGTGCGCGGCCTGCACGACCTCGGTCTGGGAGACGAGCCTGCCCTGCTCGAAGCGGCCCTCGGCGACGGCGCGCTCGTAGGACTCGCGGCCCGCCTGCAGCATCCGGTCCGCCTCGGACTGGGAGCGGCCGACCAGGCTCTCGTACTCGGCGCGCCCGGCGGCGGCGGCGCGGTCGGCCTCGTCGCGGGCGTCGGCGACCAGCCGGTCGGCGTGCGCGGTGGCCTCGGCGATCAGCGACTCGGCCTGGGCGCGGGCCTGGGCGATCGCGTTCTCGGCCTCCATGGTGGCCTTGCTCAGCGCCTGCTCGGCCTGGTGCTCGGCGGAGCCGATGATCTCGTCCTTGCGGTCGAGCACGTCCTGGGCATCGTCGACCTCGGCGGGCAGCGCGTCGCGGATCTCGTCGAGCAGCTCGAGCACGTCGCCGCGGGGCACGACGCAGCCGGAGGTCATCGGCAGCCCCCTGGCCTCCTCCACGATCGTGACCAGTTCATCGATGGCCTCGAAGACCTTGTACACGACTCCTCCTCCGCCCGGTCGCCGTACGGGCACGACAGGCCCCCACGCGGAGATTCTGCCCGCTCGGCGCGGGACCTCGGGGGACGTGACCGCCGGCGTGTCCCCCGACAGCCCCGTCCCCCGGGTCCGCGCCCGTTGATCAGAAGGTGATCAGGCGGAAGGAGGCGTAGTGGTCGGCGGTGTAGAAGTACTCGCCGCCGTTGCCGGTGACGATGCGGCGGGCGCCCCTGGTCGACGAGCCGGGGGTCTTGACCGTGTACTCGTGGTAGTAGCCGGTCGCGCAGGCGGGCAGGATCCGCTCGCGGTTCTGGAAGACGGTGCCGTCCTGCGGGTAGGGGAACGGGCCGCCGGACCGGATGAGGCGGTAGGTGTCGGTGGCCTGCGACGGCAGGCTCGACAGGGCGACGCGGGTGTAGGTGGACGTGTTGCCGCACGCGGGCTGCGCCTGGGTGGCGGCCGCCGCGCTCGGGGCCGTCGAGACCCCGAAGACGCCCAGCGCGGCCAGGATGACGGCGAGCAAGGCGGTGGCGCCCTTGGACTTGGCAGACTGCACAGCGAGGTTGCTCATTCACGGAACGTAACTCGATCAGGTGAGCATCGGCTGTCGGTGGCGTGAACCCGGTTGTGGCAGGCTGTGAACGTGCTCATCCGCCCCGCCCGCGCCGAGGACGTCCCCGCGATCGTGGCCATGCTCGCCGACGACCCGCTCGGCGCGGCCCGCGAGAGCCCCGGTGATCCCCGCTACGACGAGGCGTTCGCCGAGATCGCGGCGGACGAGCGGCAGGTGCTGGTGGTGGCCGAGGCGGACGGCGGGGTGGTCGGCACGCTGCAGTTGACCTTCACCCCCGGGCTCTCCCGAGTGGGCGCGACGCGCGCCACGATCGAGGGAGTGCGTGTTCACTCAGCGCACCGAGGCAGCGGGCTGGGCCAGGCGTTGATCGAGTGGGCGGTCGAGGAGGCCCGCGAGCGCGGCGCGATCCTGGTGCAACTGACCACAGACGTCTCTCGTAAGGACGCACACCGCTTCTACGAACGCCTCGGTTTCGTCGCGAGCCACGTAGGCATGAAGCTGCCGTTGTAACACTCTCCCCCGCCACCCGCCCCCTCGTCCCCACCCGGCATCGTTCCCCAGTTGGCACGGGACGTGGAGGGCCCTGGATCAACCGGCAGCTTCGCGGTTCTCGGCGAGGCGGGCCAGGAGTCGCTTGTGCACGGTGGGCGGCAGCAGGTGGGCGACGTCGCCGCCGTAGGTGGCCACCTCCTTGACCAGGGAGCTGGACAGGAAGCTGTTGAGCGGCTTGGTCGGCATGAACATGGTCTCCACGCCGGTGAGGCCCTGGTTCATCTGGGCCATCTGCAGCTCGTAGTCGAAGTCGCTGACCGCCCGCAGGCCCTTGACGATGGCCTGGACGTCGTGCGCGCGGCAGTAGTCGACCAGCAGCCCGTGCCAGGAGTCGACCCGCACGTTGGGCAGGTGCGCGGCGGTCTCGGCCAGCAGCGCCAGCCGCTCGTCCACGGTGAACAGGCCGCGCTTGCTCTTGTTGATCATGACGGCGACCACCACCTCGTCGAACAGGGCGGCGCAGCGCTCGATGATGTCGAGGTGGCCGTTGGTGGGCGGGTCGTAGGAGCCGGGGCAGACCGCGCGCGTCATGATCCGGACCGTAGCAGCCGGACGGGCGTGCGACCGGGCGCTGTCGCGGCGCTCACGCGGGCTCGTGCGACGCCCAGTGCAGAGTGGTCTCGCCGTAGCGGCGCGAGCGGGTGGCGGCCAGTGCGGACGGCCACTTCGGGTCACCTGACCGTGTGGACCGCTCCACCACGACAGTGGCATCCGGGCTGAGCCAGCCCACCGTGAGCGCGGCGAGCACGCCCGCCAGTTCGTCGTCGTCGAGCGCGTACGGCGGGTCGGCGAAGACCAGGTCGTAGGGCAGGGCGGGCGGGTCGGCGAGCACGCGGTCCACCCGGGAGGCCCGGATGTCGACGCCGGGCAGCGCGACGGTCGCGGCGTTGCGGCGCAGCACGGCGACGGCGTTGCGGTCGTGCTCGACCAGCGTGACCAGCGCGGCGCCCCGGGACAGGGCCTCGAGGCCGAGCGCGCCGGAGCCCGCGTACAGGTCGAGCACCCTGGCCCCGTCCAGGTCGACGGCGGCGGCGAGCGCGCTGAACAGGGCCTCGCGCACGCGGTCGGCGGTGGGGCGGGTCCCCTTGGGCGGCACGGCCAGCCTGCGGCCCCCAGCGACGCCCGCCACGATCCTGGTCACCGGGCCATGGTGCCCGACCGCCGCGCGGGCACACCGGACCAGGGTGGGGGTTGGGTACCCGGCGGGTGGGGCGGGTGGGCGGGTGAGGCAGAGGGCGGGTGGGCGGGTGAGGCACAGCACATCCACCCGGCGACCGATTCACCCGCGCACGCGAACGCGTAATCTCACTCTTCCGTCCGAAGAACACCCCGGGAGCGCTGCGTGTCGGAAACCTCTGTGAGAGAGGCCGAGATCGCGGTCGAGCAGAAGCACGTCGACATCGTCTACGCCCGCGTCGCCGAGATGCGCCACGAGGCGGAGGCCATGCGCGTCCGGGGCGACGAGCTCGCCCACGGCGCGCGCAACGAGGCCGTGTTCGAGCAGGCCGCGATGCTCTTCGAGCGGGACGTGATGGTCCGCCACGCCACCCAGATCCTGCGCACGCTCGACGCCGAGCACGAGGGCCTGGTGTTCGGCCGGTTGGACAGCACCGACGGCGAGACGCAGTACGTGGGGCGGCTCGGGGTGCGCGACGGGGACTTCGAGAACCTGGTGACCGACTGGCGCGCGCCTGCCGCGGCGCCGTTCTACCAGGCCACCGCCGAGATGCCGATGCAGGTGATCCGGCGCAGGGTGATCCGCTCGACGGGGCAGTCGGTGGTCGACATCGACGACGACCTGCTGATGCCGGAGAGCAGGCTCGACACGATGCCGGTGGTCGGCGAGGGCGCGTTGATCGCGAGCCTGACCCGGGCCCGCGGCGAGAACATGCGCGACATCGTGGCCACCATCCAGAAGGAGCAGGACGAGGCGATCCGGGCGCCGTGGCGCGGGGTCACCGAGATCACCGGCGGTCCGGGCACCGGCAAGACGGCGGTGGCGCTGCACCGGGTGGCGTACCTGCTCTACCGCGACCGGCGGCGGATGGGCGGCACCGGCGTGCTGGTGGTCGGCCCCTCCCCCGCGTTCACCTCGTACATCTCCCGGGTCCTGCCGTCGATGGGCGAGGACAACGTGGAGCTGCGGTCGTTGTCGGACCTGCTCGACGGGGCGGCGGCGACCAGGGTGGACCCGGCGCCGGTGGCGGCGATCAAGGGGTCGCTGCGGATGCGCCGGATCCTCAAGCGCGCCATCCGCGAGGCCCCGGTGGGTGCCCCGACGGAGCTGCGCATCATGTACCGGGGCGAGGTCCTCAAGCTGGAGGCCCGCGACCTGGCCGCGGTGCGCGCCGCGGTGCACAACGGCCGCAGGCCGCCGAACGCGTCGCGGGTGGACGCCGCCGAGGCGCTGCTGGAAGCCCTGTGGCGCAAGGCGGACTCCTACGAGGATTACCCGGTCAAGCGCGCCGAGCTGGTGCGCGACATCGGCGAGCGCATCGATTTCCACCGGTTCGTCGTGGTGTGGTGGCTGCTGCAGTCCCCGGCCGAGGCGTTGCGCGCGCTCGCCGACCGCAAGGTCCTGGCCCGCGCCGCTGGCCGCGCCCTCACCCGGTCCGAAGTGGACATGCTGGCCGACTCGTTCGCCGAGCCGGGCTGGTCGGTGGCCGACATCGCGCTGCTCGACGAACTGCGCGTGCTCCTCGGCAGGCCCCCGAAGCGCCGCAGGCGGGTGGACCACGACCCGTTCGCCCCGGTCTCGGTCGCCAGTGGCCGCCGCCAGGACTACGACGAGTACTCCCACATCGTCGTCGACGAGGCCCAGGACCTGTCCCCCATGCAGTGGCGCATGGTCGGCCGCCGCGGCAAGTACGCCAGCTGGACCGTCGTCGGCGACCCGGTGCAGAGCTCCTGGCCCGACCCCGCCGAGGCCCGCCAGGCCATGGACACCGCCTTCGGCGGCCCCCGCACCCAACGCCGCCGCTTCGGTCTGCGCACCAACTACCGCAACTCAGCGGAGATCTTCGACCTCGCGGGCAAGGTCGTCCGCGACGTCGCCACCCCCGACCAACTCCCCCACGCCGTCCGCTCCACCGGCGTCGACCCGACGATCCTGGTCACCACCGCCCTGACCGAGTCAGCGGTGAAGGCCGCCCAGGACCTCCTGTCCGAGGTAGACGGCACCGTCGGCATCATCACCTCCACCAGCCGAGTCGAAACCCTCCGCACCGCCGCCGAGACCCTCGCCAACCCCCGCGTCCGCGTGGTCGACGGCCTCGAATCCAAGGGCCTCGAATACGACGCGGTAGTCCTGGTGGAACCAGAGGACCTCATCCGCGAATCCTCAACCGGCCCCAGAACCCTCTACGTCGCCCTAACCCGCGCCACCCAACGCCTCACCGTCATCACCTCCAACCCCAGCTGGCCCGACTAACCCCCACGCCTGGCCACCCCGCTCCACCAACCCAGACGGGCCTGGCCACACCCCCGCCCCACCAACCCCGCCGGGTTTGACCACCCCCGCCCCACCAAGTCCCCACGCCCAAGTCCAGCCCACCACCGACGACTGGCTTAGACCCGACGACGTTGGCCCAAGACGCCCGCCGACGACGTTGGCCGCCCTCCGCTCCACGAGGGCGCTGGTGCCAGGCCAGCTCGATGGGGTGGACTTGTTTTGTGTGGGGGAGGACCACCCGTAGCGTCGGTAGCGGACAGGGCCATGCTTTGCGGTCCTGCCACGGGTGGTTCAGGGGCCCCGCACAAAACAAGTTCGCCCCATCGAGCTTCGCTCGAAACTCGCGTCAATCCGATGGCGCAGCCGAGGCGTCCACCGCAGCGAAGCGGAGGCACGACACCCGGACTTCCCCCAGCTCAACGCACTGCCGCAAGATCAACCCGCCCCAAAGACCCCCGAATACACAGCCTACCCAGGGAAAGCCCGGGCGAGAGAGGCTGAAGTTCGAGCCTGTGGACAACTCCACCCCATGTGGACAAACACGACCGGCGCCCCAACCTCACGCCGTCCGGGGCCGTGTGTGGTCGGCGAACCAGCGCGGCAGCTGCGCACGTCTACGCAACCCCAACTTCGGCAGCAACCGCCGAACATGCGTCTCCACAGTCCGGACCCCAATCCGCAGCAGCTCAGCGATCTCCCGATTGCTCAACCCCTGAGCAGCCAACTCAGCCACCTCCCGTTCCCGGGCAGTGATCTCCAGCCAAGGATCGTCCACAGTAGACGCCTCCCCCAGTGCCACCGCCTGTCCCTCAGCCAACGCCAGCTCCGCCCCAGAAGCGAAAACGCTCCGGTACCGGTCAATCCCGAGCGCGCGCAAGCACTGCCGTTCCACCTCCGCGTGGACTTCCCCGAAGGGGATCATGGCGATGATCTGGACGCCGGTGGTGGCGCGGAGGGTGTGGCTGACGCCGAGGACCTGGGTGGCTCGGGGGTGGTCGCCCGCGGCGGTGAGGGACCAGGCGATGCCGTGGACGCTCCAGACCGCGCCCCAGCGCTCGTCCCAGGAGCGCTGTTCGGTGAGGGACTGGCGGAACAGGGCGACGGCGCGGGTCGGGGAGCCGTGGCGGAGTTCGGTGAGGGCCTGGACCCAGCGGGTCCAGCTGGTGGCCCAGGCGGCGCCGTGGGCGGCGGCCTCGGTGTGGATCTCGGCGCTGACCGCGCGGGCCTGGGTGCGGTCGCCGAGGAACGCGGTGGCCATGCCCCAGAACAGGCCTGCCATGTGCGCGGCGCCGCGGCGGCCCGCGGCGGACAGTTCTTGCCTGGCGCGGGCGAGTTGGTGGATGGCAGCAGCGTCGCCGTTGATGACGAGGCGGTGGGTGCCCTCGGCGAACGCGGTGGCGGGGTCGCGCGGCGCTAGAGCCTGACAGCGGGCAAGAGCCGCGTCCGCGCGCGCCTTGTCCCCCATGCAAACCGCGATCCAGCACGCGTTGACCGCGGCCTCCACGCGCGGTCCTAGCGGCGACGACGGCGGCTGCACCGCGAGTAACTGGTTGAGCCAGTGGTATCCCTCGCGGATCGTGCCGCGGAAGAACCACACGCGGACGTTCGCCAACGCCGCCGCTATCCCCAGGCCGGTTACCGCTGTCTCGCCGCCGGTGTCGCTGCCGTACTGCATGGCCGAGCGCAGGTTCGCGAACTCGGCGACCGCGCGGTTGACCCAGTGCAGTTCCCGTTCCCCCGGCGCGAACCACTTGCCCGCCGCCGTGGTGGCGAAGTCGTGGTAGTGGTGCAGGTGCCGGTCCCGCACCGCCTTGGTCTCGCCGCGCTCCGCCAAGCGCTCGGTGGCGTACTGGCGCGTCGTCTCCAGCATCCGGTACCGGGCGACACCGCCGTCGCCGCCGCAGACGTCGAGCACCGACTTCTGGATGAGACCGTCCACCAGGTCCAGCACCTGGTCCCGGGTGATCGCGGCACCGTCGGCGCAGACGTCCTCGGCGGCGTCGAGGTCGAAGCCCGCCTCGAACACCGACAACCGCTCCCAGGCCAGCTGTTCGGCCTCGTCGCAGAGCCGGTAGGTGCAGTCCAGGACCACGACCAGCGCGCGGTGCTGCGGGGCGAGGTCGCGCCGGTGCGAGGCCAGCACGGAGAACGCGGTGTCCAACCGGCCGACCAGTTGGCCGACGGTCAGCGTGCGCAGCCGGGCGGCGGCCAGGGTGGTGGCCAGCGGCAGGCCGTCGAGCCTGCGCACCAGCCGCACCACGTCGGCCAGGTTCGCCGCGGTGACCGCGAAGTCCGGAGTGGCCTCGCACGCCCGGTCGACCAGCAGCCGCACCGAGTCCGTCGCCTGCACCGCTTCCAGCGTGGCGCCCTCGGCGGGCACCGCGAGCGGCTCGACCCGGTATAGCCGCTCCCCCGGGACGTGCAGCGGTCCGATCCGGCTGGTGGCGACCACGCGCAGCGCGGGGGCACCGGCCAGCAGCGCGGTGGCCAGGTCGGCGGCCGCCTCGGCCACGTGCTCGCAGTTGTCCAGCACCACCAACGCCGCGTGGTCGCCGAAGTGGTCCAGCAGCGCGGCGAGCGGGGGCCGCGCGGAGTGGTCGCGGACCCCGACGGACTCGGCCACTACCGTGACGAGCAGACCGGGGTCGGTCACCTGGGTCAGGTCGGCGAAGTGCACCGGCGCCGGGTAGTCCACGACCATCCGGCGGACCAGCTCGGTCTTGCCGACCCCGCCCGCGCCGTGCACGGTCAGCATCCTGGTGGCGCGCACCCGTTCGGCGAGCACGCGCAGATCGCGGTCCCGGCCGACGAACGTCGAGACCGGAACGCGCCGCGCCGCGGTCAGCTCGTCCCCAGTGGCCACCCAGCCACCCTAGGTGGACCCGCTGGCGGGCCGCCCGACGCCGCAGCCCACCCCCATGTGTCCACGACGGGCTGGGAGCGGGCGACCCGCACCAGCACCCCGACCCCCTGATGTCTACTCGGCAGCACGCTCGCCCTCCATCGCCACGGCGGTCGACGAGCCGTCGCGGGCCCGCCTGCCTGGGCTTTCCCGGCCCGCTGGGAGCAGGCTCACGCGCCGGGTACGTAGTTTCCCGGACAGGCCGCACCCCACCGCCCCGCTGTCGTCAACGGGTGCGGTGGGGTGCGGACCGGCAGTTTCGACTAGCGCAGGACCACCAGCAGGTCCCCGCCCTCGACCTGCTGCACGGCGCCGATCGCGAGCCTGCCCACGGTGCCCGCCTTGGGGGCGGTGATCGCGGCCTCCATCTTCATCGCCTCGATGGTGGCGACGGTGGCGCCCGCCTCCACCGCGTCGCCCTCGGCCACCGCGAGGGTGACCACGCCCGCGAACGGGGCGGCGACGTGGTTGGCGTTGGACCGGTCGGCCTTCTCCGCGGCGGGCAGGTCGGCGGCCACCGAGCGGTCGCGGACCTGGATCGGGCGCAGCTGGCCGTTGAGGGTGGCCAGCACGGTGCGCATGCCGCGCTCGTCGGCCTCGGCCACCGCCTCCAGCTCCAGCAGCAGCGTCACGCCGCGGTCGAGCTCGACGGCGTACTCCTTGCCCTGCTGCAGGCCGTAGAAGAAGTCCTTGCTGGCCAGCACGCTGGTGTCGCCGTACTGGTCGCGGTGGGCCAGGTACTCCTTGGTGGGGCCGGGGAACAGCAGCCGGTTGAGGGTCGCGCGGCGGTCCTCGGCCAGGCCGGTGCGGTCGGCCTCGGTCAGCTCCGCGACGCCCTTGGGCGCCGGGCGGCCCTTGAGCGCCTTGCTGCGGAACGGCTCCGGCCAGCCGCCCGCCGGGTCGCCGAGCTCGCCGTGCAGGAAGCCGATGACGGAGTCCGGGATGTCGAAGCGACCGGGGTCGGCCTCGAACTCCTTGGGGTCCACACCCGCGCCAACCAGGTGCAGCGCGAGGTCGCCGACGACCTTGGAGGACGGGGTGACCTTCACCAGGCGGCCGAGCATCCGGTCCGCGGCGGCGTAGATGGTCTCGATGTCCTCGAACCGGTCGCCGAGGCCGAGCGCGACGGCCTGGGTGCGCAGGTTCGACAGCTGACCACCGGGGATCTCGTGGTGGTACACGCGGCCGGTCGGCGCGGGCAGGCCCGCCTCGAACGGCGCGTACACCCGGCGCACGGTCTCCCAGTACGGCTCCAGGTCCGACACCGCCTGCAGCGACAGCCCGGTCTCCCGGTCGCTGTAGTCGGTGGCGGCCACGATCGCCGAGAGCGAGGGCTGCGAGGTGGTGCCCGACAGCGACGCCACCGCGCCGTCCACGGCGTCCACACCGGACTGGATGGCGGCCAGGTAGGTGGCCAGCTGGCCGCCGGCGGTGTCGTGGGTGTGCAGGTGGACCGGGAGGTCGAACTCCTTGCGCAGCGCGGTGATCAACCGGGCGGCGGCGGGCGGGCGCAGCAGGCCCGCCATGTCCTTGACGGCCAGCACGTGCGCGCCCGCGCCGACGATCTGCTCGGCCAGCTTGAGGTAGTAGTCGAGCGTGTAGAGCTGCTCGGCCGGGTTCGACAGGTCGGCGGTGTAGCAGAGGGCGACCTCGGCGATCGCGGTGCCGGTCTCGCGGACCGCCTCGATCGCGGGCCGCATCTGCTCGACGTCGTTGAGCGCGTCGAAGATGCGGAAGATGTCGATGCCGGTGTCGGTGGCCTCGCGGACGAACGCGTCGGTCACCTCCGTCGGGTACGGGGTGTAGCCGACGGTGTTGCGCCCGCGCAGCAGCATCTGCAGGCACAGGTTGGGCACCGCCTCGCGCAGCGCGGCCAGCCGCTCCCACGGGTCCTCGGCGAGGAAGCGCAGCGCCACGTCGTAGGTGGCCCCGCCCCAGCACTCCAGGGAGAACAGCTCGGGGGTGCTGCGGGCGACGTGCGGGGCGATGGCCAGCAGGTCCTTGGTGCGGACCCGGGTGGCCAGCAGCGACTGGTGCGCGTCGCGGAAGGTGGTGTCGGTGACGCCGACCCGCTTGTTCTCGCGCATCCAGCGGGCGAAGCCCTCCGGGCCGAGCTCGACCAGCTTCTGCTTGGTGCCCGCGGGCGGCTCGGTGGACAGGTCGACGGCGGGCAGCTTCTCCCGCGGGTCGATCATGTGCGGCCGGGGGCCGTGCGGCTTGTTGACCGTGACGTCGGCCAGGTAGGTCAGCAGCCGGGTCGCGCGGTCGGCGGAGCTGCGCGCGGTCAGCAGGTGCGGGCGCTGCTCGATGAACGCGGTGGTGACCCGGCCCGCGACGAAGTCCTCGTCGTCGAGCACGGCCTGCAGGAACGGGATGTTGGACGCCACGCCGCGGATGCGGAACTCGGCGACCGCCCGCTTGGCCCTGCGCACCGCGGCGGCGAAGTCGCGGCCGCGGCAGGTGAGCTTGACCAGCATCGAGTCGAAGTGGGCGCTGACCTCGGCGCCCGCCGCGGTGCCGCCGTCGAGGCGGATGCCGCTGCCGCCAGGGGAGCGGTAGGCGCTGATCATGCCGGTGTCCGGGCGGAAGCCCTTGGACGGGTCCTCGGTGGTGATCCGGCACTGCAGCGCCGCGCCGCGCAGGTAGATGTCGTCCTGGGTGAGGCCCAGGTCGGCGAGGGTCTCGCCGGAGGCGATGCGCAGCTGCGACTGCACCAGGTCGACGTCGGTGACCTCCTCGGTGACCGTGTGCTCGACCTGGATGCGCGGGTTCATCTCGATGAAGACGTGGTTGCCGCGGGTGTCGAGCAGGAACTCGACGGTGCCCGCGTTCTTGTAGCCGATGTGGCGGGCGAAGGCCACGGCGTCGGCGCAGATGCGGTCGCGCAGCGCGGGGTCGAGGTTGGGCGCGGGCGCGATCTCGATGACCTTCTGGTGGCGCCGCTGCAGCGAGCAGTCGCGCTCGTAGAGGTGGATCACGTTGCCCGCGCCGTCTGCGAGGATCTGCACCTCGATGTGGCGCGGGTCGAGCACGGCCTGCTCGAGGAACACCGTGGAGTCGCCGAAGGCCGACTCGGCCTCGCGCATCGCCGCCTCGAGCGACTCGCGCAGCGCGCCCGCCTCCTCGACCCGGCGCATGCCCCGGCCGCCACCACCGGCGACGGCCTTGACGAAGATCGGGAACCCGATCTCCTCGGCCGCCACGAGCAGCGCGTCGACGTCGGTCGACGGCGCGGTGGAGCGCAGCACCGGCAGCCCGGCTTCCCTGGCCGCGGCGATGGCGCGCGCCTTGTTGCCGGTCAGCTCGAGGATGTCGGCGTCGGGGCCGACAAAGGTGATCCCGGCCTCGGCGCAGGCCTTGGCCAGTTCCGGGTTCTCCGAGAGGAAGCCGTACCCGGGGTAGACCGCGTCGGCGCCCGCCTTGGTGGCGGCCTTCACGATCTCCTCGACGGAGAGGTAGGCGCGCACCGGGTGGCCGGGCGCACCGATCTCGTAGGCCTCATCGGCCTTCATCCGGTGCGGGGAGTTGCGGTCCTCGTAGGGGAAGACCGCGACAGTCCCAGCGCCGAGTTCGTACCCGGCTCGGAACGCCCGGATGGCGATCTCGCCTCGGTTGGCGACGAGCACCTTGCGGAACATGCCCGGTTACCTCCTGCTACCTGGAGAAGTCGGTCGGCGGAGATTATCCCGGATGTCCCACGCGTCGGGAACATAGTCCCACGTGACAGGCGCCATGCCGATCGATCGGGATTCTAGGTTTTCCGGCTTTTCGGGCCGGTTCTGGGAGGATTTACTCCCCGATCGGCGGCTTGCCCCGGGCGCGCCGATTAACGGGCGTTCACCGCGCGGGCCGGACCACGATCTCACGGACGGCGGTCCCCGTCGAGTCAGGACCGAACAGCACCCGCACCCGCCCGGCCACGATCCCGCGCGCGGCGACGTCGGTGTACTCGCCACCGAGCCTGCCCACGGTGCGCCAGGTGCCCGCCTCGTCGCGGACCTGCACGGGAACGCCCTGGCGGGTGCCCCGGTCGGCCAGCACGACGATCCGCTCCAGCGGCTGGTCGACCCCCAGGTTCACCTCGACCGGCCCGCCGGTCACCCGGTAGGCGGTGGCCGGGTCGCCGTCGCCTGCGGCGTCGGTGGGCCCGGGGCGGACCGAGACCTCGCGGACGGCCAGCCAGTGCCGCTGACCGGCGGTGGCGCGTAGCCGCAGGTAACGAACATCACGCGAGCCGGGGCCCAGGGTGGCGGTCACCGTCGGCAGGCCGGGCAGCTGGCGCACGGTCGCCCAGTCGACGCCGTCCACCGAGCCCTCCAGCACCCCGGAGCGCAGGAAGTCGCGCGGCCGGTCGGCGGTGCCCATGGCCACCGCGACGCCCTGCACGGGGCGGACCCGGCCGAGGTCGAGCACGAACTGGGTGCCCGGCTGGGGGGCGCCGTCGCTCCAGTAGAAGGTCGCGGCGTCACCGTCGGTCATCCTGGCGGGCACGTGACCGGCGTAGGCGGTCTGCGCGGTCGGCACCGGCGTCTGCCTGGTCAGTCCGAACGCCTGGTCGGACGCGGCGAAGGCGGCGGCGAGGAACGCGGCGTGCCGGGGCGGGGCGGGGACGCCGAGCAGGTCGAGCCGCTCGCACCAGGCGCGCCGCTGGTCGCCACCGGCGTGCGCGACGAGCATCCGCACCGCGCGGCGCACAGGCTCGCTGGGTGTGCCCTCCGCCCGCAGCAGCGCGTCCAGGATCGCTGCGGCCTTGCGCGGGTCCGCGCCGCTGGAATACGCGACCCAGAAGCGCGCCATCGCGCTAGGTAGATCTACCGGTGCTTCCCGAACGGTGCGCTTGGGGACGAGGCGGTCCGGTTCGGGGTCGGCGGCCGCGGGGACCGGGCTGGCGCTGAGCGCGGCGCTGACCACGGTGACCAGCACGGCGAACGGCACGACGCGCGGTCTGGTGCCACCTGGGGGCACGGTGGGTCCTCTCGGTCAGGGCGACTGGCGCCCCGTCGAACGTGGGTGCGGTGCGCCCGTCGACTGGCCCCCAGACCGACCGCACCGCCGCGGATGGTGCCGGCACCGGGGCGGTCGCGCCAGGGGTCTCACCCGGACGGCCGCGCCGGTGCCGCGAACCGTTCAGTATCCGAACGGTCCGGTGTAGAGGATCCGATCCGCTGTGTTCACGGGGAGTTCGCACACGCCGGTGCTCGCGGAGCGCACGAGGGCCGCCTGCACGCCCGCCGGGGTGAGCGTCGGCTGGGTGCCCAGGCGCAGCGCGGCGGCGCCGGTGGTGTGCGCGGCGGCCAGGGAGGTCCCGCTGAGCGTCACCTTGGCGTCGTTGGCGGTGATCCACGGACCGACGATGCCGACGCCGGGCGCGTACAGGTCGACCACGGGGCCGGAGTTGGAGTTCACGGCGGCGCAATCGGTCTGGGTGAGGCTCGCGGAGGTGATGGCCTCGGTGACCCGGGCAGGCGAGATGGTCCCCGCGCTCCCGCCGGAGGACCCCGCGGGCACGGAGTAGGTGACGCCCGCGGTGATGGACCCGCGCACGGCGTCGTCGAGCGCCTGGTTCGCCCGGCCGCCGAGGCTCATGTTCACCACGGATGGTCCACCGGCGTTGGCGGTGATCCAGTCGATGCCCGCGATGACGGTGGACACGCTGCCGGAGCCGTTCTTGTCGAGCACCCGCACCGGGACGAGCTTGACACCTTTTGCCAGTCCGTACTCCTTTCCGCCGACGACACCGGCGAGGAACGTGCCGTGGCCGTGCTGGTCGTCGGGATCGTTGTCGTTGTCGACGAAGTCGCGCCCGCCCCGGACACGGCCGCCGAAGTCGGCGTGGGTCGCGCGGACACCGGTGTCGAGGATGAACGCGGTGACGTTGGCGGCGAGGGTGTCGTAGCGGTAGCGCTTGTCGAGCGGGAGCTTGCGTTGGTCGACGCGGTCCAGCCCCCACGACGGCGGGTTGGGCTGTCCGCCGTAAGCCCGCACCGGGGTGTCGGGGACGACGTAGGCGACCGACGGGTCAGCGGCCAGTGCCTTCGCGCCGGATGTGGTGAGCCGCGCGGAGAAGCCGGATAGCGCGGACGTGTACTGGCGTTCGACGCGCGCGCCGTAGTGGTTGGCGAGAGCGGTGACCCGGGTGCCGAACTCGGCGGCGGTCGTGGGTCGCAGAACAACGACATAGGTCTCAGCGGTCGCGGGTGCAGCGCTGGCCGCGGGAATGGCGGCGGCCGCGGGAATGGTGGCCGGCACGGGAATGATGGCGGGCGCGATGGCCAAGGCGGCGGACAGAACGACGACGAGCCCGGTTCGCGCCGCTCGCCCGGAAGGTCGGCGGAATCCGCTGTGCGGGGAGATGTCCATTGGGAATTCGGTACTGGGGTCCCGGGTGGGCGGCAAGGTTCACCAGTTGCCACGGCCTGCCGATCACCACTCCGGCGGCCACGCAGTGGTCCAGACAATTGCACCGACCAGTTCTCGGGGCGCCCAGCCGAAGGCGCGGGAATCGTCGGAACCACCCGGGTTGTCGCCGAGCAGGAACAGCATCCCGTTGGGCACCAAGGCGTCCGCCGGACTGTCCGCCGCCTTGCCGTCCGGGCCGCAGCACTCGACCGGTTTGACACCCCAGTCGGCTGCGGTCGGGACCGTGCGCCACTCGGTTTCCCCCGCTGGGAGAACGCGAACAACGGGCCCGGGGTCGATCCGGACGCGGTCTCCCCCGGTGGCGATGACGCGCTTGACGACCACCGGGCCGTCGGCGGCGAACCGAGTCGCCACGACGTCCCCGCGTTCGACGTCGTCGGGGCCGCGGAACGGGTACGGCAGCGCCCTGTCGCCGTCGCGGTAGGTCGGGCTCATGCTGCCGCCGGAGATCGGGATCGCGAGCACGGCGACGGCGACGACGGCCGTGATGACGAGCGCGGCGACCACGCCCGCCGCCACGCCGACCACCCGCCAGACCCGGATCCGCACGCGCCAGAGGTTACCTCACGGTAGTACTTATCAAACCGTTACACATCGACGCAGAGTCACCATCGTCCGAACCGGCGCACCAGCCTTGATCTGCTCGCGAGGCCATGACCATTGAGATCACTCGCAATCTTTGTTGGCCGCCGTCACGGCCAGTAGCTGTTACGCCTAGGTAACTGTGACTTGAGGTCACGGCCTACTGCGATTGGCCCCTTGTCGGTCGCCCACGCCGTTTGCCATGGTGTTGCCCACCACCGGGGCGGACGGGCTCCCGCGCAGGTCAGCGCGGGTCCGCACACCGGGCTGTCATCGACCACACGCCACCGATCACACGCCACCGATCTACACACTGGGAGCGCCGATGCCCCGACCCGAGCACAGCCGACTCCGCCCCCGGGCCGCGCTGCGCGCTTGGAACGAGCGGATGCGGGCCGACGCCACGGGACCCCGGACCGGCACCAGGTGGGGGCGCAGCACCCTGGTCGCGCTGCCCGCAGCCGCCGTGGCGACGGCACTGGGCGTGGCGATGGCCCAGGGCGCGCTCGCGGCCAACTTCTTCGTCTCCGGCCAGCCGTTCACGCTGCGCTCGGACCAGGTCAACGGCAGCGGGTTCGCCGCCTTCCTGCACAGCAGGCAACTCGCCGACGGCAGCCAGGCGGGCAAGGGCGAGGCGATGGCCCGCGCCGGGTTCCAGTCGGCCAAGCTCGACGGCCTGTGCGCGGTGATCCACCAGACCATCCTCGGGCTGCCCTACACGCTCAAGCTCAACGCGGGCTCCCCCGTCGACGGCACGCCCAACGGCGGCGCCGACGTCATCGACGCCTACAACCTGATCCTGGAGGCGAAGGCGGTGCAGGGCACGCAGAGCCAGTTCTCGGAGATGGTGCTGGGCAAGACCGCGCACCAGGTGCAGATGGGCGGGCAGCCGCTGGAGGGCGGCACGGTCGGCGCGTTCGGCCTGGAAGCCGGGGTCGTGCGGGTGACCGGGCTGACCGCCGACGCCTACACCGCGGAGATCAGCGGCAACATCACGCTGCCCAAGCTGAACCTGGGCATCGTGCCCGGCACCGTCAACTGCTGAGGGGCGCGCCATGGCACACGGCAGCGCGCGGTCGAGCACCGCGCTGGTCAGGGCCGGTCAGGCCGTCGGGTCCGGCTGGCGCTGGTTCACCGACTTCCGGCGCACCCGGCCGTTCTGGGGCGGGCTGTGGATGGTGCTCGGCGGCTGGGCGATCATGTCGCTCACCTTCGCGCCGATCGCGGTGGTGCTCAGCGCCGGGTTCGGCGGCATCGCCGGGTACCTGCTCGGCGGCGGCCTTGTCCTGTTCGGACTGTGCGCGTGGTTCGCGCCCAAGTCGCGGCACCTGGCCGGGTTCCTCGGGGTGCTGTTCGCGGTGGCGTCGCTGGTCGGGTCCAACCTGGGCGGGTTCCTGGTCGGCATGCTGCTCGGCATCCTGGGCGGGTCGATGACCTTCGGCTGGGGACCGCGGCGGGTCAAGCCGGAACCGGTCGGGGAAGCGGCATGAGGCGGGTCCGGAAACCGGCGGTGTTCGCCGCGGTGCTCGCCCTCGTGCTGGGCAGCGCGATCGTGCCGGACCTGCCCTACTTCCGGGCGGAGGCCGCGCTCGCGGCGGCACCCACCCCGGCGCCGCAAATCGGTTTCCTGACCACGCCGAAGGACAAACCGCTCAAGGTGACCGCGAGCTCCGGTTACGCCGCGTCGATCCAGTACAAGGGCACCGAGACCGTCGTCGACGCCAACGGGGTGTCGTTCCAGGCCGCGCACTACACGTTCCGCGCGCTCACCCTCGACGACCTGACAATCTCCGACGGTAGCCGCTCCACCTACGCGCTCACCCTCGGTTCGCCCGGGACCACCCAACTGGGCGGGACGAATTCGACCGGTCAGCAGATGCAGACCGACCTGTGGGCCAACAACCTCTACGCGTCGAGCCCGCTGTTGCTGTGCGCGCTTCCCGCCGCGTGGTTGTTGAGCCTCGGCCTCTCGCTGAGCGTGCACCTGTGCGACGTCCGGATGGACCTCTACGCGTTGAAGGCGTTCAACCCCTCCCCCACCTCCGGCCGGGACAACCCCGTGCGCCTGCCGAGCGCGTCGTTGTCGGTCACCAGCAAGGGCACCTCGTGAGGGGCCGCACGCAATGGCGCAAGGCCGCGGTATTGGCGGTCCCCGCGTTGGCGCTCGCCGGTGTGCTCGGGGCACAGGTCGCCCGCGGTGCGCTCGCCAGCGAGGTCGTCGTCCAAGGCGGCACGTTGTCGTTGTCCACCAGTGGTCTGTATGGGACTGACTTCGGGCTGTCGGTCGGCGACGTCACCCGGCAGAACGCCGACGGCAGCACGACCGTGGTGCGGGTGGGACGACTGGGGTTCGCCGAGGGGCGGCTCAACGAGCTGTGCCTGTCGTTCCAGCAACAGGTGCTCGGCGCGTGGTTCACCGTCTACGTGACCGGCGGCGACGGGAACCGGTCCACTTGGGAGATCCAGACCGAGAACGTGGAACTGGACGTGGTGTCGGCGACCGGCGCGCTGGACATGGACGGCGTGGTCGCGATCGGCCTGCCCGGCGAGAACGTCACAACGATCAAGGACGCGGCGGGGAATCCCGCACCGAATCCGCTTCGCGTTCCCGTCGCGGAGCACCGGGTGGGCATCGATGCGACATTCGCGGAATTCCGCCAGGTGCGCGGACAGATCGCGGTGATGTCGATCCCGCAGCCGTTCCGCTTGCCCAACCTGGCGTTGCGGATGGAGCCGGGCCGGGGGCAATGCGCCGCACCCGTGGCGCCGCAGGGCAATCCGTAGCGGCGCGGTCTCTCACACTGAGAATTAACTACTCCGGCGGGTTCACTCCCGCGACGGTCATACTAAAGTGGGGCAATGCCCTCTGGTGACGCCGAGTCCACCGACCGACTTCCGCACTTCGACACCGTTCTGCGCGGGTACAACCCGCGCCAGGTCAACGAACGGGTCACCCGCCTCACCTACGACCTGCGCCACGCGTCCAAGGGCCGCGACGACGCCGCGTCGAAGGTCGCCGAGCTGACCAAGTCGCTCGGCTCGCTGCAGCAGCAACTGCTGGAGACCACGACCCGGCTCAACCGGATCAGCGCCAACCCCAACAGCACCGAGGGCATGACCGAGCGGGTGCGGTTGATGATGCAGCTGGCCGAGGAGGAGATCGCCGAGTTCAAGCGGCAGGCCGACGACTACGGCGCCGCGACCCGCGCCGAGGCCGAGGGCTACGGCGCCAACACCCGCAAGGAAGCGGACGGGTACTCGGCGGCCACGCGCACCGCCGCCGACGACTACGCCGCGCAGACCCGGCTCAACGCGGAGGCGTACGCGGGCAAGACGGCCAAGCAGGCCGACGACGCCTCGGCCAAGACCAGGGGCGAGGCCGACGCCTACGCCAAGGACCTGCGGGCCAAGCACGACCGGCTCATCGCCGACCTCGAGGAGCGGCGCAAGCAGCTCGAGGCCGACTACACCCGCAACCACGCCGAGCTCGACGCCGAGTACGAGGCGATGCGGGCCACGCTCGCCGGTGAGCACAAGAAGCTGATGGCCGACGCCCGCGCCGAGATCGAGCAGCAGGCGAAGGCCAACGAGGCGCGCATCGCGCAGCTCTACGACGAGGCCGCCGCGCACCGCGACCAGCTCGACACCGAGGCGCTCGCCGCCCGCGAGGCCCTCGACGCCGAGTCCACCGCCCGCCGCACCGCCGCCGAGGAGCAGGCCCAGCGCGAGGTCGGCCAGCAGCGGGCCACCGCCGAGGCCGCCATCGCGGCGCGCACCGAGCAGGTCGAGCAGACGCTGGCCGCGCGCACCACCGAGGTCGAGACCAGCCTCGCCGAGCAGACCGCCGCCATCGAGGCCGCGCTGCTCGCGCAGACCGAGGAGACCGAGCAGGCCCTCGCCGACCAGCGGGCCAGCGCCGACGCCGACATCCGCACCCAGCGCGACGCCGCCGAGAAGGCCGCCGCGCGCCTGGTCGCCGACGCGGAGAAGCAGAAGGCCGACACCGAGCGCGCCCTCGCCGAGGCCAGGTCCAAGGCCGACGCCGAACTCAAGGCCCAGCGCGAGACCGCGGAGAAGGCAGCCGCCAAGCTCGTCGCCGACGCCGAGAAGCAGAAGGCCGACACCGAGAAGGCCCTCACCCAGGCCAGGACCACCGCCGACGCCGACATCAAGGCCAAGCGCGACGCCGCCGAGAAGCACGCCAGCGACCTCGTCACCAACGCCGAGGCCAAGCTCGCCGACGCCACCGCCCGCCACGAACAGGCCGACGCCTTCGAACGCCGGGTCTCCGAGCAGGTCGCGGGCACCTTCGCGGTGCTGGAAGAAGCCCGCCAGCACTTCGCCGAAAGCCTCGGCTCCGCCCTCAAGACCGGCGGCAACACCAAGAACGGCACCCCCGCCAAGGCGGGCTCCCGCTAGGAACACCACAGGACGGGCGGTACCGGACTCAGTCCCGGTACCGCCCGTCCTGCATGTCGACACCTAACGCTCAGAGACGCGGACAGGCGGCGGGGTTGATTCTCGTACCGGCTCACGTGCACTGGCCCGGGAACGGCAGCAGGGCCGGTCCCCGTGTGGGTACCGGCCCTGCTGGTGAAAGCTGTGGGTGACTCGCCGAACGATCAGCCGCGGACGACCTTGCCCGCCTTGAGGCAGGAGGTGCACACGTTGAGGCGCTTGCGCTGGGAGATGCCCAGGCGAGCGTGCACGGTCTGGATGTTCGGGTTCCAGCGGCGGTTGGTCCGCCGGTTCGAGTGCGAGACCGACTTGCCGAAGCCTGGCCCCTTGCCACAGACGTCGCACACGGCAGCCACGTCAGACACTCCTTCGCGTTGGTATTACCCGCACCGGCCCACTGCGCGGAGAGCGCGGGGGGCGTGACGGGCGCACGTACGAGAACCCGGGCAGGCCCAGGTGCTTCGGGACAGGGTAACCGGTGCTCGCGTGCGCCTCCAAACCGGGGGCGTCGAGCGGGCTACCCTCGCGGGAACCGGTAGGAGGTGGCGGTGCTCGACGCGTTGGACGCTGGGGAGGTGCGCCGGTGGGTGGCGGCCTGCGTGCAGTCGCTGGACGCGCACCGGGCCGGGATCGACCGGATCAACGTCTACCCCGTGGCCGACGGGGACACCGGGTCGAACCTGCTGGACACGCTGCGGGCGGCCCTGGAGGCCCTGCTGCGCGCGCCGTCGGCGGATCGGGTCGACGCGGGGGCGGCGTTCGGGGTGGCCGCGCGCGGGGCGTTGGCCGGGGCGCGCGGGAACTCCGGGGTGATCGCGTCGCAGCTGCTGCGGGGGATGGCGGAGGCGCTGCGCGGCCTGGACACGATCGGCGGGCCGGATCTGCGAGCCGCGTTGCGGGCGGGCGCCAGGATGGCCACGGCGGCGGTGTCCGAGCCGATGCCGGGCACCATGCTCAGCGTCTTGGACGCGGCAGCGGCGGCCGACGATGGCGACGACCTGCACGAGGTCGCCTCGGCGGCGGCGAGCGCGGCCGCTGAGGCATTGCGGCGGACCCCCGAGCAGCTGCCCGTGCTGGCCGAGGCCGGGGTCGTCGACGCGGGCGGACGCGGCGTGGTCGTGCTGCTCGACGCCCTGGTCGCGGTGGTCGCCGAGCAACCCGCGGCGGTGGTCGCGGCGGCGCGGGCACGGGCGGACGAGCCGGACGGCCTGGAGACCCGGTTGGTCATGGCGCGGGAAGGCGGGTCGGACCTGTACGGCTACGAGGTCATGTACCTGCTGCACGACACCGACGACGCCGCGGCCGACCGGCTGCGCGACGACCTCGACCGGCTCGGCGACTGCGTGTCGGTGGTCGGCGACGGCGACGGCCTGTGGACCGTGCACGTGCACTGCAACGACATCGGCGCGGCCATCGAGGCGGGCATCGACGCGGGGCGCCCCCGGCGGATCAGGGTGGCCCGGTTCGCCGACACCCCGTCCGCCGAACCGCAGCGCTACAGCCGTGACCGGGCGGTGGTTGCCGCCGTGCGCGGGGAGGACCTGGCGGAGCTTTTCGTCGCCGAGGGTGTCGCGGTGCTGCGGATCGGCGCGAGCGAGCCGGACCCGTATGCGCTGCTGGAGGTGATCACCGGGACGGCCGCCGCGCACGTGACGGTGCTGCCCGGGGACACGGGGCTGATGGCGGTCGCCGACGAGGCCGCGATCCGAGCAGTGGCGGCGGGCCAGGACGTCGTGGTGGTGCCGTGCGCGTCCCCGGTCCAGGCCCTCGCAGCGATCGCGGTCCACGACCCCCGCAGGCGCGCAGGCGACGACGTCGTGGCCATGGCCGAGGCAGCGGCAGCGACCAGACGCGGCGAACTCGTGATCGCCGAGGCGGACGGCATCACCTGGGTGGGCCCGTGCCGAGCCGGGGACGTCCTGGGCTTCGCGGACGGCGAGGTCGTGCTGATCGAACCCGGACCAGCGGGCCCGGACGCGGTGGGCCGCGCGGCGATCGGCGTGGTCGACCGAATGCTGGCCGCGGGCGGTGAGCTGGTGACCGCCCTCGTGGGCCAAGCCGCACCCCCCGGCCTGACCGACACGCTGTCGCACTACCTCCACCAACACCGCCCGGACGCCGACCTCTCCGTCCACCGCGGCGGCCAACCCGACTCCCTGATCCTCTTCGGCGTCGAATGACCCCACCCGCTCTTGCCGCGGGAGCACCGGGGATGGGGCACTGTGTGACCGGGTGTCGGTGGGTGGCGACAGAATGTGCGGGGCAGGTGGGCGAGCGGATGCGGGGCTGGAGCGGATGACTGGGCTGGGTGAGCGGCTCGAGCGGGTGGTGGGCAAGAAGTCGGCGGATGCCCTGGAGGGGGCGTTCAAGTTGGCCACCGCGGGGGATCTGCTGCGGCACTACCCGCGTCGGTACGCCGAGCGGGGGCAGCTCACCGATATCGCGGGGTTGGAGGTCGGCGAGCACGTCACCGTGATGGCCAAGGTCGTGTCGGTGACCAAGCGGCAGATGAAGACCAAGCGCGGGACGTTGGTCGAGGTGGCGCTGACCGACGGGAAGCGGTCGTTGGACTGCGCGTTCTTCAACCAGCCGTGGCACATGGAGAAGCTCAAGCCGGGGATGAGCGCGTTGTTCGCGGGCAAGGTCACCGCGTTCCGGCAGAAGTTGCAGCTGGCCAACCCGGACTACCAACTGCTCGACGGGGACGCCGAGACCGAGGCGGTGGAGGAGTTCGCCGGTGGGTTGATCCCGGTGTACCCGTCGTCGGCGAAGATCCAGTCGTGGCAGATCGCGCAGTGCGTGCAGCAGGCGCTCGCGGTGCTCGACGAGATCACCGACCCGTTCCCGGACGCGTTGCGCGACAAGCTCGGCCTGCCGCCGTACGAGCAGGCGGTGCGCTCCATCCACCGGCCAGCCGAGTGGGCGGACCTGGAGTTGGCGCGCACCAGGCTCAAGTGGGACGAGGCGCTGTCGGTGCAGTTGGCGCTGGCGCAGCGCCGCCAGGCGGCCAACGCGCGGCCGGCGCCCGCGTGCCCGCCGACCGAGGGCGCGATCCTCAGCGCGTTCGACAAGCGGTTGCCGTTCACGCTGACCGCCGGTCAGGTCGAGGTGGGCGAGGCGATCGCGGCCGACCTGTCCGGTGAGCACCCGATGAACCGGTTGCTGCAAGGCGAGGTCGGTTCCGGCAAGACGATCGTGGCGCTGCGGGCGATGCTGCAAGCAGTGGACTCAGGCAAGCAGGCGGCGATGCTTGCACCAACCGAGGTGCTCGCGGCGCAACATGCGCGGTCGCTGCGGGAATTGCTCGGCGAACTCGGGCAGGGCGGCGAACTCGGCGCGGCGGACAACGCCACCAAGGTCACCCTGCTGACCGGGTCGCTCACCGCGCCGCAGCGCAAGCAGGCCATGTTGGACGCGGTGAGCGGCGCGGCCGGGATCGTGGTCGGCACGCACGCGCTGATCCAGGACAAGGTGAGGTTCGCCGCGCTCGGGCTGGTGGTGGTGGACGAGCAGCACCGCTTCGGTGTCGAGCAGCGCGACGCGTTGCGCGGCAGGGCGGGCGAGAACCTGAGCCCGCACGTGCTGGTGATGACCGCGACGCCGATCCCGCGCACGGTCGCTATGACCGTCTACGGCGACCTGGAGATCTCGGCGCTGCGCGAACTCCCGGCAGGCCGCTCCCCCATCTCCACGACGGTCGTGCCGGTGGCGGAGAAACCGTCCTGGCTGGACCGGGTCTGGCAGCGGGTGCGCGAGGAGGTCGGCAAGGGGCACCAGGCCTATGTGGTGTGCCCGCGCATCGGCGACGAGGAGGACGGTCCCGGCGGGTCCGACGACGGTCGGCGGCCACCGCTCGCGGTCGTCGAGGTGACCGAGACGCTGGCGGCGGGCCCGTTGTCGGGGCTGCGGCTGGGAAT
The DNA here is from genome assembly GCF_024171945.1 of Actinokineospora globicatena. GTDB lineage: Bacteria > Actinomycetota > Actinomycetes > Mycobacteriales > Pseudonocardiaceae > Actinokineospora > Actinokineospora globicatena. The sequence goes on along the minus strand of NZ_JAMTCR010000005.1, from coordinate 641,918 downwards.
CCTGCACGGGCGGCTGCCCACCGACGAGAAGGACGCGGTGATGCGGGCGTTCGCGGCCGCGGAGATCGACGTGCTGGTGGCCACCACGGTCGTCGAGGTCGGCGTGAACGTGCCGAACGCGACCGCCATGGTGATCATGGACGCGGACCGGTTCGGCGTCAGCCAGCTGCACCAGCTGCGCGGCCGCGTCGGCCGCGGCTCGGCCCCCGGCGTCTGCCTGCTGGTCACCGACATGCCCGGCGGCACCGCCACCCGCGACCGCCTCGACGCCGTCGCCTCCACCCTCGACGGCTTCGAACTGGCCAGGATGGACCTCGAACTGCGCCGCGAGGGCGACATCCTCGGCGCCAGCCAGTCCGGCGCCAAGTCCGGCCTCAAGATGCTCTCCCTCATCCGCGACGAACAGGTCATCGCCGACGCCCGCGTCGTCGCCCAAGCCCTCGTCGCCGACGACCCGGCCCTCACCGCCTACCCCGGCCTGGCGGGCATGGTCCACCAGGTCATCGACACCGAACGCGCCGAATACCTGGAAAAGGCCTGAGCCCCGCCCCGAATCCCCAGCACGCGCGGGAATCCAGGACGGGGCAAGAACTTCAGCGAGGCGGGAGCTACGGGAGCTTCCAGTCCACCGGCGCCGCGCCCTGTTCGGCGAGGAGTTCGTTCGCGCGGCTGAAAGGCTTGGAGCCGAAGAAGCCCGCGTGGGCCGAGAGCGGGCTCGGGTGGGCGGATTCGATGGCGGGGACGGAGCCGAGCATCGGGCGGAGGTTGCGGGCGTTGCGGCCCCACAGGATCGCCACCAGGGGGCCGCCGCGGGCGGCGAGGGCCTTGATGGCCTGTTCGGTGACCTCTTCCCAGCCCTTGCCCTGGTGGGCGTTGGACTTGCCCGGTTCCACGGTCAGCGCTCGGTTGAGCAGGAGCACGCCGTGTTCGGTCCACGGGGTGAGGTCCCCGTTGGACGGGGTCGGGTGACCGAGGTCCTCGACGTACTCCTTGTAGATGTTGATGAGGCTCTTGGGGATCGGTCGGACGTCCGGGGCGACCGAGAAGGACAGGCCGACGGCGTGTCCCGGGGTCGGGTAGGGGTCCTGTCCGACGATGAGGACGCGGACGTCGGCGAAGGGCTGTTGGAACGCGCGCAGCACGTTCTCCCCCGCGGGCAGGTAGGTGCGCCCGGCGGCGACCTCCGCGCGCAGGAAGTCGCCCATCGCGGCGATCTTGTCGGCCACGGGTTCCAGTGCCAGGGCCCAGCCCTGTTCGACGATCTCGCTCAGCGGTCGTGCCACGGCGGCAGACCATACCCACCTGGGTGAGTGGGCCCGGTCACGGGGTGAGGATCTTCCCGAGGTGGCGGGCCAGCGGCGCGTCGGCGTAGAAGCCGAACGGCTCGATGGTGTCGTAGCCGCTCGACAGGTACAGCTCCACCGCCTCCGGCTGCTTCAGGCCGGTCTCCAGGATCAGCTTGCGGTAGCCGCCCGCGATCGCGACGCGCTCCAGTTCGGCGAGCATGGCGCGCGCCAATCCCCTGCCCCGCGCGGCGGGTGTCACGTAGAGCCGTTTCATCTCCACGGTCTCCGGGTCGTGCACGCGCCACCCGCCGGAGGCGACCGGGACGTCGTCGAGGTACCCGATGAGGAACAACCCCGACGGGTGGGTGAACTCCGTCGGGTCGACGGGGGTCTCGTCGAACCCCCCGTAGCGGACGACGTACTCCTGCTGGACCTCGGCGACGAGCTTCACCACGTCGGGGTGGGCGTAGTCGCGGACTTCGATGCGCACGCCCGCGATTGTCGCCTACCGCCAGTGCTGCCAGCCCGCGGCGCCGGAGTACACCGCGCCGTCGACGGTGACGCCCTGGCCCCTGGCGACGGTCCCGATGACCCGCCAGCCGTCGGGGACGCCGTGCGGGTCGGGGAAGGTGGCGGCCAGCGCGTGGTCCTCGCCGCCGGTGAGCACCCAGTGCCGGGGGTCGCCGCCGAGCGCGCTGGCGACGTCGAGCAGCCGCTGGTGCACCTCGACGAGGTCGGAGCGCACGTCGATGGCCACAGTGGAGGCGGCGGCGATGTGCCCGAGGTCGGCGAGCAGCCCGTCGGACACGTCGATCATGGCGGTGGCCCCGGCGTCGGCGGCGTCGGGACCGGCCTCGTACGGCGGTTCCGGCGCGCGGTGGGCGCCGACGACGCTGACCGGGGACCGGAAGCCGCGGCCGAGCACGGCCAGCCCTGCGGCGCTCCAGCCGAGCTTGCCCGCGACCGCGACGACGTCACCGGGGCGCGCGCCCGATCGGGTCACCGGTGCCCGGCCGCGCAGGTCGCCCAACGCGGTGAGGGAGATCACAAGGGTCGCGGACTCGGTCATGTCGCCGCCCACCACCCCGACCCGGGCCCGCGCCGCCTCCTGCCACATGCCCGCGGTGAGTTCCTCGATCACCGAGGCGGGTGTCGTCTGCGGGCACGCGATGCCCACCAGCACCGCGGTCGGCACCGCGCCCATGGCGGCGATGTCGGCCAGGTTCACCGCGACCGCCTTGCGCCCCACCTGTTCCGGCGACGACCAGTCGAAACGGAAGTGCACGCCCTCGACGAGGACGTCGGTGCCCGCGACCACCCGCCCGTCCGGCGCTGCCACCACGGCGGCGTCGTCACCGGGACCCACCAGGGTGGTCCTCGGTTGGGGTCTGCCCCTGGTGACCCGATCGATGAGTCCGAACTCACCCACCTCGGCAACGGTTTCCGCGCCGTCAGGCGTGTTCGGACTCACTGCTTCCTCCGATCACCGATATTCGGAATCCCCAACGAAAGGCAACTGGGGTACGTTGCTGGACACGTTCCTACCTCTAGGGGACTCCCAACCGCGAAGGGGCGCGCCGTGGTCCACGCATACATCCTGATCCAGACCGAGGTCGGCAAGGCCGCTGCGGTGGCGGCGGAGATCGCGGGCATCGCGGGCGTCACCACGGCCGAGGACGTGACCGGCCCGTACGACGTCATCGTGCGCGCCGAGGCCGACAACGTCGACCTGCTCGGGCAGCTGGTCGTGGCCAGGATCCAGAACGTCGAGGGCATCACGCGCACCCTGACCTGCCCGGTGGTCCACCTCTGAGCCGTGGTCTAGTGGGCCGGTGAGCACGCAGACCGCCGCAGGCCTCTCCCGCACCGCCGTCACCACCGCCGCGGTGTTGGCCGGGTTGCTGGTGGTCGGCGTCGTGGTGGTCCGATTGCTGCTGCCCGACGACCCCGAACGGGTGGCAGTGAACCAGGCTGGCCAGACGACGCAGGCGCCGCGGACCGGCCCGGTCGGGTTGGTCCCGGTCGACGCTCCCGACTCCGCTTCCACAGAATGCGCAGGCCTGACCTCAGCGCTGCCGGACGTGCTTCCCAACAACGGCAAGACGCTGCCGCGGCTGCCGATCGCCGACCCGGCCCCCGTCGGCGCGGCCGCCTGGGGTGACCAGGTGGGTGACCCGGTCGTGTTGCGCTGCGGCCTCGGCAAGCCCCCGGAGCTGACCAACACCGCCGCGCTGCGCGAGGTGTCGAAGGTGCGCTGGCTGGTCATCGAGGGCGACGGCGCCGCGACCTGGTTCGCGGTCGACCGGCCGGTGTACGTGGCGTTGACGCTGCCCGCCGGGCTCGGCACCGGGCCGCTGCAGACCGTGTCCGAAGTGGTCGGTCAGCGGCTGGTCGCCCAAGAGGTCAGGCCCTGACCAGACTCCCCCGATGACCAGTCTCCCCCGGTCGCCCTACCGCAGGCCGGTCCCCCTGGCCAGCGCCGTGTCGATGAGCACGCTGAGCAGGGTCGGGTAGTCGATCCCGCTGACGTCCCACATCTTCGGGAACGCCGAGGTCGCGGTGAACCCGGGCATGGTGTTGACCTCGTTGACGGTCAGCTCGCCGTCCTCGCCGACGAAGAAGTCGACCCGGGCCAGGCCCTGGCAGTCCAGCGCGCGGAACGCGGCGACGGCGGTGGCGCGCAACCGCTCGGCCACCTCGTCGGGCAGCTTGGCCGGGATGTCGAGCTCGCACACCGCGTCGAGGTACTTGGCGTCGAAGTCGTACCAGTCGATGCCCTCGGCCAGGCGGACCTCGGCGGGCAGCGACGCGCGGACGGCGCCGTCGGGGAACTCCAGCACGCCGCACTCGACCTCACGGCCCACGACAGCGGCCTCCACGAGCACCTTCGGGTCGATCGCCCGCGCCCGCACGATGGCGGCGTCGAGTTCGTCCCACGAGGAGACCTTGCTGATCCCCGTTGACGATCCGGCGCGCGAGGGCTTGACGAACACCGGCAGCCCCAGGTGTTCGCGCTCGTCCTCGGTGAGGGTGGCCTGGTCGCGGCGCAGTTCCACGTAGCGGCCGACCGGGAGGCCCTCGGCGGCCAGCAGCTTCTTGGTGAAGCCCTTGTCCATCGCCACCGCGCTGGCCAGCACGCCGGGACCGACGTAGGGGACGCCGACCATCTCCAGCAGGCCCTGGATGGTGCCGTCCTCGCCGTAGGCGCCGTGCAGCACCGGGAACACCAGGTCCACGCCGCTGATGACCTCGCCCTGCCTGCCCGGCTCCAGCACGACCAGCCCGGCCGAGGTGGGGTCGGCGGGCAGGGTGAGGGCGGTGCCGCTGGTGACCGTGGGCAGCGCGCGGTCCTCGATGCGCAGCGCCGCCGGGTCGCCGGGGCCGAGCACCCACGCTCCGTCGGGGGTGATGCCGACCGGCACGACCTCGAACCGGTCGCTGTCCAGGTTCGCCAGCACGCTCCCGGCGGAGACGCACGAGATGGTGTGCTCGGTGCTGCGCCCGCCGAACACGACCGCTACGCGCAGCTTCGGCGTGGACTGGCTACCCGGTGACGGCGTGAGGCTCGACATGGTGGACGAGACTACCCGGACGGAGTACTCCGCTGGTCGCTCGACTGGGACAGCAGCGACAGCAGGTCAGGGATCGCGGCCCGCAGCTGCGCGCGCGAACACGCCGCGTAACCGACCGCGATGCCGAACCAGGTCGCCGGACCGCAGTGGTGGCGGGCCAGGCCGTCGAGCAGGATGCCGCGCCCGCCCGCCGCCTCGATCAGCTCGTGCTCGCGCGCCGCCGAGCCGAGCGGGACCACCAGGTGCGCGCCCGCGTCGTCGCCGAGGAAGCGGACCCCGGCGCCGGTGAGCGCGTCGACGAGCATGCCGCGCCGCTCGGACAGCTCGCGGCGCAGCTTGCGCAGGTGCCTGCCCAGGTCGCCGTTGCGGGCCAGTTCCACCACCACGAACTGCCCGGCCGCCGACGGGCTGGTGCCGGTGATGTCGCGGTGGTGCAGCACGGCGGCGATGACCGGGGGCGGCGCGACCATCCAGCCGACGCCGAGCGCGGGGGTGAGGATCTTGCTGGTGGTGCCGAGGTGCACCACCACGTCCGGGGCGAGCGAGGCCAGCAGCGGCAGGGGCGCCACGTCGTAGCGCAGCTCACCGTCGTAGTCGTCCTCGATGACCAGCCAGCCGTCGCGGCGCGCCCGGTCGACCAGTTCCACCCGTCGCGCCGCGGACATCCGCCTGCCCAGCGGGTACTGGTGCGCGGGCGAGCAGTACACCGCGCGCGCCCCGGCGGGAACGGCGTCGAGCAGCAGTCCGTCCGCGTCGACCGGCGCGGGAACGACGACCAGACCGGCGGCCCGCATGGTCTGGACCGCGCGCTGGTAACCCGGTTCCTCGACGGCGACGACGTCACCTGGGCTCAGGACCGCGGCGGCCAACTCGGCGACCGCTGCCGTGGTGCCCGCCGTCGCCAGGACCGACTCGCCCTCGTACTCGCCGCTGACCCGCAACCCCCGGTGCCGCAACAGGTGCTCGGCGACGGCGGCGCGGTAGGCGGGCACACCCGCACGGGTCGGCCGGGGCAGCGGGGCGACGTCGGCGGCGCCGCGCCAGGCCCGCCGCCACGCCGACCGGTCGATGCCGCTGGCCCACGGCGATCCCGGCCGCAGGTCGACGGCGGTGACCTCGCCGGCCTCGGTCGGCCTCGGCTTGGGCCTGGTGGACGGCGAGCCGGGGGGCGCGGTGGTGACGTAGGTGCCGGAGCCGTGCTTGCCGGTGATCCAGCCCTCGGCGTGCAGCTGCTCGTAGGCGGCGGCGGTGACGGTCCGGCTGACGTTGAGCTGGGTGGCCAGGGCGCGGGTGGAGGGCAACCGGTCGCCGCTGCGCAGCCTGCCGTCCCCCGCCGCGGCCCGCAGCTCCTCCGCGAGCTGCACCGCCAGCGGTGTGGGTGACCCCCGGTCGAGGGTCACCGGCAAGGCTGGGCTCTCCGACACCAGTGGCCTCCTGAAATCGCCGAGCTGTGGCCCTGTCAGGATGCCACTCGGGTGCGGCAGCGTAAACGCCGTGACCGAGACCTGCCTCACCCCGCCCGGCGACACCGGTGGCCCCGACCCGTCGACCAGCCCGCCGTCACCGAGCCCGCTGTCGCCGACCCCGCGCAGCACTGTCAAGCGGGGCGCGCACCGCTCCAGCACTGACCGCGCCACCCTGTACGCCGTGCTCGACGCGGGTCTGATCTGCCACCTGTCCACGGTCGTGGACGGCAGCCCCATCGTCCTGCCCACCGGCTACGGCCGCGACGGCGACACCCTCTACCTGCACGGCTCCACCGGCGCCCGCAGCCTCCGGGCCGCGATGTCCGGAGTGGAGGTCTGCGTGGCGGTGACCCTGCTCGACGGAGTCGTCTACGCGCGGTCGGTGTTCCACCACTCGATGAACTACCGCTCCGCCGTCATCCACGGCACCGCGGTCCAGGTCACCGATCCGGAGACCAAACTGCACGGTCTCCGCGTGCTGACCGAACACATGGCCCCCGGCTCCTGGGACCACGCCCGCCCCCCAACCCAAAAGGAACTGGCAGCGACAGCGGTACTGACCCTGGACCTCACCGAGGCCGCGGTGAAAACCCGCACAGGCGCACCGGGCGACGACGAGGAAGACGTCACCACCAACATCGCCTGGGCAGGCGTACTCCCCCTCCGCCAGATCTGGGGCGAGCCCGAACCCGACTCGGACCTCCCCCAACCCGCCCACATCACCGCACGAGCGGCCTCCGGCCCCCTGTAGTCAGGTCAACGACCCGCTCACATCGTGGTGCGGAGTCGCTGGGGCCAATAGTCAGCTCGACAACCCGCGCGCGTCAGGGGTGGGGAGGCGCTGGGGGCCGGTGATGGGGTCGATGCGGTAGGGGCGCATGGCGGGGCGGGCGGTGCGGTAGACGTGGATGCTGACCGCTGGGTCGGGGGTGTCGTTGCCGACTTGGTGGACGTACCCGGGGCCGAAGACGCGGGACTGGCCTGCCAGGACCGTGTGCAGCACCTCCGCGGGCCGGTGCGGTGCGGCGACGCGCTCGGTCAGCGAGCCTGAGACCACGGTGAAGGCGCCCGCGACGGTGCCGTGGTCGTGCAGGTCGGTGTGCTGGCCGGGGAGCCAGCTCATCAGCCAGACCTCCTGGCCGTCGACCCGTTCGACCAGGGCGGCGAAGCGCTCGGCCGGGTCGTAGCGCAGCAGTGGTGCCCAGCGGGCGCGGTCGTCGGCGACCTGGCGGGCGATGAGGGCCGGGTGCGCCGAGGCCGGGGTGGCGGTGAGCGCGACGGTGTTGGGCGGGACGGCGAACATGCGCGTGGTGTCCTTCGGTGGCGGTGAACACAGCTGGCGGCCCGGGGTGGCGGGTCGGCGGATGGGCTGGATCAACGACACGGACAGAGCGCGCTCGCGACAAGACCGAGGTCGGCGTGACCCCGGTGGTCGGCGATGGTGCGCGGCAACACGCGGCACAGACTGGCAGCGGACCCCGGCCCGCGCAAGCCCGTCCGCCCCGCGCCCACACCGTGGGACACTGGCGGGAGCGCGCCGGGGTACGCCCGCGCCAATCCGCGGTGCCCGGTGCGCCGAATGACCACCGACGTGGGGACGCTGGTCCCGCGGCTGGTCGAGGAGAGCGGGTGGACATGGCCGAGCGGGTTCGGCGGATCGCGAGCGTGAGCGCGGCCGACGAGGCGCGGGCACCGGATCCGGAGGCGTTGCTGCTCCGGGTCGCCAAGGGGGACGAGGGCGCCTTCGAGCGGCTTTACGAGCACGTCTGCGCCCCGGTGTTCGGGTTGGTGCGGCGGATCGTGCGGGACCCGGCGCAGTCGGAGGAGGTGACCCAGGAGGTGCTGCTCGAGCTGTGGCGGACCGCGGCGCGGTTCAGCCCGGAGCGGGGCAGCGTAATGACCTGGGTGATGACCCTGGCGCACCGGCGCGCGGTGGACCGGGTGCGCTCGTCGCAGTCGGCGACCGACCGCGAGGACCGCGCCTACCGCAGGGAGACCAGCAGGCCGTTCGACGAGGTCGCCGAGCAGGTGGGCACCCGGCTCGAGCACGAGCAGGTGCGCCGCTGCCTGTCCTCGCTCACCGACCTGCAGCGGGAGTCGGTGGAGCTGGCCTACTACCGGGGGTTGACTTACCGCGAGGTGGCCGAACTGCTCGACACCCCGCTGGGGACGATCAAGACCCGACTGCGTGACGGACTCATCCGCATGCGCGACTGCCTGGGGGTGGCTCGATGACCGCCGACATCCACGCGTTGACCGGCGCCTATGCCCTCGACGCCATTCCCGAGATCGAGCGCGCCGCGTTCGAGCGGCACCTCGCCGAGTGCGACGCGTGCGCCCAAGAGGTGCGCGAGTTGCAGGCGACGGCGGCCCGGCTCGGGGACGCGGTGTCGGAGGTCCCACCCGCCGAGCTGAAGGCGCGGGTGCTGGCCAGGATCGCCGAGGTCCGCCAGCTGCCGCCGCTGCAGCACGGCGGATCGGCGCCGACCCGGTCGCGGCCGGTGGCGCTGCGGCTGACCGGGATCGCCGCGGCGGTGCTGCTGGTGGTCTCGGTGTCGCTTGGCGCGCTGCTGCTGCGCAACCAGCAGGAGCTCGACACCCAGAAGTCGCAGTCGGTCGCCATGGTGGACCTGCTCTCTGCCGACGACGTCCGGTTCGTCAGCGGTTCGACGGCGGCGGGCCTGAACGGGACCGTGGTGGTGTCGCGGTCGCGGGGCCAGGTGATGCTGCTGGCGGCCAACATGCCGCCCGCGCCGGACGGCAAGACCTACCAGGCGTGGCTGATGCGCGACGAGGGCAGCCCGCGCTCGGTCGGACTGCTCGCGCCGGACGACTCCGGTCGGGCGTCCATCGTGGACAGCGCGGGCATCGGCACCGCCAACCAGGTCGGGGTCAGCATCGAGGCCGCTGGTGGCTCGGACGTCCCGCACGGCCCGGTCGTGATGGCGATGGCGCTGCCGGACTAGTCAGGTAACACCCGCTCAGATAACCGCTTCGAGGGCTGTGAGGACATCGGCGACCAGGTCGCGGGTGTCCTCACAGCCGCATGAGAGGCGCAACAGGCCCTCGGGAACGGCGTCGCCCCAGCGCGCCCTGCGGTCGGCGTTGGAGTGCAGGCCGCCGAAGCTGGTGGCCGAGGACACCAGTCGGGACGCCGCCAGGAACCGGGCAGCGGCCTCGGCGGAGGCCAGTTCGAAGCTGATGACCCCGCCGAAGCGGCGCATCTGCCGCGCGGCGACCTCGTGGGCCGGGTCGAGCGGGGACCCGGGCCACCGCACGGAACGCACCGCCGGGTGCTCGCGCAGGACGTCGTAGAGGGCGGCCGCGTTCTCGGCCTGGCGGGCCAGGCGCAGGTCCAGCGTGCCGAGTCCCCGGTGCGCCAACCACACCTCGAACGGTCCCGGCACGGCGCCGCTGACCGTGCGCTCGGTCCGCAGCCGGGCGACCAGGTCGGGGTCGGTGGCGGTGATGTGGCCGAGCAGCACGTCGCTGTGTCCCGCCACCGCCTTGGTGTCACTGGCCAGGGTGATGTCGGCGCCCAGCGCCAACGGGCGTTGCCCCAACGGGCTCGCCGTCGTGTTGTCCACCGCGACGAGGGCGCCCGCCGCGTGCGCCAACCGGGCGATGGCGGTGATGTCGCACACGTCCAGGCCCGGGTTGGACGGGGTTTCCAGCAGCACCAAGGCCGCGCCCGCGACCGTCTCCGCTGTCCACGCGGCCGTCGTCGCGACTTCCCTGACCACCAAGCCGTTCATCATGTGCTCGCGCACGTAGGAGCGGCCGAGGTAGTAGCCGTCGGACGGCAGGACGACCGTGTCACCCGGCTTGAGCAGCACGCGCATCAAGGCGGACACAGCGGCCATGCCGGACGGGTAGAGCACACACGACCCGCCGTCGAGCGCGCCGATGGCCGACTCCAGCGCCCGCCACGTCGGATTGCCCGCGCGGCCGTAGAAGTCGGCGGACGGGTCGTCGGACAGGTGGAACTGGCTGGCCATGACCGGCTGCGGCGGAACGGGTCCACCGGGCTCGGCGGGGACGAGACCACCGTGCACGCACCTGGTCCCGTCGCCGAACGGCTCGCTCACCACGAACTCCTCACCAGCGGACATCACCGCTCCGGCCGGGTCTTGCGGCCGATCAGCGCACCGGCCATCTCGCTGAGGTCGAACCCGTCGTGGCAGACCCGGTGCACCACCTCGGTGATCGGCATCTCCACCCCGTGGCGCAGCGCCAGCTCACGGATCGACGAGCACGACTTCACCCCTTCGGCGACCTGCCCGCCCACCGCGGCCTGCGCCTGCGCCATGGTCTCGCCCCGGCCCAGCCGCGCGCCGAAGGTCCGGTTGCGCGAGAGCGGGGACGAGCACGACGCCACCAGGTCGCCGAGCCCGGCCAGACCGGCGAAGGTCAGCGGGTCGGCGCCGAGCGCGGCACCGAGCCTGCTGGTCTCGGCGAGACCGCGGGTCATCAGCGTGGCCAGCGTGTTGGCGCCGAACCCGAGGCCGTCGGCCATCCCGCACGACAGCGCGATCACGTTCTTGCAGGCGCCCCCGAGCTCGCAGCCCACCACGTCGGTGATGGTGTAGGGCCGGAAGTAGCCGGTGGTGCACGCGCGCTGCAACGCGACGGCGCGGTCGTGGTCGCGGCAGGCGATGACCGTCGCGGTCGGCTGCTCCTCGGCGATCTCCTTGGCCAGGTTCGGCCCGGACACCACCGCGACCTGGTCGTCGGGCACGCCGGTGACGTCGACGACGACCTCGCTCATCCGCTTGAGCGTGCCCAGTTCCACGCCCTTGGCCAGGCTGACCAGGGTCGCGCCCGCGGGCAGCAGCGCGCGCCACGCGGTCAGGTTGTTGCGCAGGGTCTGGCTCGGCACCGCGAGCACCACCGTGTCCGCGCCGTCGAGCGCCAGCCGGGGGTCCGAAGTGGACGTCAGCGGCGCGGGCAGCGCGACCCCGGGCAGGTAGTCGCGGTTCTGCCTGGTCTCGGCGATGCCGTCGGCGACGTCGCGGCGCCGCGCCCACAGCACCACCTCGGTGCCCGCGTCCGCGAGCACTTTGGCGAACGTGGTCCCCCAGGACCCCGCGCCCATGACCGTGATCTTGCCCGCCATGGTCGTCGTCCCGTCAGTCCGTCGCGGTGTCGCGCTTGGCGCTCGCGCGGTAGAACTCGGCCGGTTCCGGCTCCTGGCGGATCTCGGCGACCAGCGACCGCACCCGGCTCATCAGCAGGTCGGTGACCTCGCGCAGCAACTGGTTGGTGACCGGCCTGCCCCGGTAGGCCGAGAGGTCGACCGGGTCACCCACCAGGGTCACGACCCGCTTGCGGGGGAACGGCCGGAACTTCTTGTCGTAGCCGTTCCAGATCTCCTGGGTGCCCCAGCGGGCGGCCGGGATGACCGGGACGTCGTTCTCCAGCGCCAACCGCGCCACCCCGGTGCGCGACCACATCGGCCACCCCGCCGGGTCCTTGGTGATGGTGCCCTCGGGGTAGATGAGCACCAACTTGCCCTCGCGCAACGCGTCGTGCGCGGCGCTGAGGCTGCCGCGGGCGTCCGACGTGCCGCGGTAGACGGGGATGCCGCCGGAGCCCGCGAGCATCTTGCCGAAGACCGGGATGCGGAACAGGCTGTCCTTGGCCATGAACCGCGGCACCCGGCCGTTGCGGTGCACGAACACCGCGTCGCTCGGCGGGTCGAGGTGGGAGACGTGGTTCATCACCAGCAGGGCCGCGCCCTCGGCGGGCAGCTTCTCGGCGTGCCGGTAGTCCCGCTTGGCCATCCAGCTCAACGGGTAGAACGCCGCCGCGGACACCGCGACCCAGAACCCGCCCTTCTCACGCTTGCCCAACGCCGCTCCTCGAGTGCTCCGCCAGAACCGCAGCGGCGCTGCCGCCGCACGTGACCCGTGAGTCTCCCTGGCTGACCCGCCCCGGGTCCACACGGGTCCACCGGTGGGTGCCCGCCGCGGCGGCTGCCGGCAGGATCGAGGACGTGGTGGACCTCGTGGTGCCGGTCAAGAACCTCGACCGGGCCAAGTCCCGGTTGCGCGGCGCGGTGCCCGGTGGCGCCGACGCGCACCGCGACCTCGTGCTCGCTGTGGTGTTGGACACGGTGACCGCCGCTCTGGCCGCGTCGGTGGTGCGCAGGCTGCTCGTGGTGTGCGAGGACGCCCGCGTGGTCGCCGCGCTCGCGGGCACCGGCGCCGAGGTCGTCGACGAACGCGGTCTGCCAGGCCTCAACGCGGCACTGGAGTTCGGCGCGCGGGCGCTGCGCCAAGCCGATCCGGGCGCCGTCGTCGGCGCCATGCAGGCCGACCTGCCCGCGCTGCGGCCCGAGGACCTCGACGCCGCGGTGGCCGAGGCCCAGGGCAGGCGGGCGTTCGTCGCCGACCGGCCGGGTACCGGGACGACGCTGCTGCTCGGCGCGCCGGGAGCCCCGCTGCACCCGCGGTTCGGGCCGGGATCGGCCGCCGCGCACGGCACCGGCGCGGTCCGGGTCGGCGATCGCCTGGCACACCTGCGTTGCGATGTGGACACCCCGGGTGACCTGCGGTTGGCCGCCGACCTGGGGCTCGGCGCGCGCACCGCCCGGTTGGCCGGGGCCACCTGCCGGGTGCGCTGAGCCGCGCGCTCGGCGGATGTGGCGAGAATTCACGTCTCCGTAGGAGTCACGGGTGCGCTCCCCCGCCCGCGGTAGCTGACAATGGGGTTGTGAGCACCGAGAGCAGCCCGGACGAGGCCATGACGACCAGCGGCGACAGCACCACCGCGCTCCCCGCGGGCGAGGCACCCAGTGCCGAGGGCGAACCCCACCGGGTCCCCTCCGCGCCGCCCGCGGTCACCCCCGCGGCCACCGAGACCGACCTGCCGGACGACCGCTACCTCAACCGCGAACTGTCCTGGTTGGACTTCAACGGCCGGGTGCTCGCGCTGGCCGAGGACGCCTCGCAGCCGCTGCTGGAGCGGGCCAAGTTCCTGGCCATCTTCGCCTCGAACCTCGACGAGTTCTACATGGTGCGGGTCGCGGGCCTCAAGCGCAGGAACGAGACCGGCCTGTCGGTGCGCAGCGCGGACGGGCTGACCCCGCGCGAGCAGCTGGGCTACATCTCCAAGCGCAACCAGGACCTGGTCGAGCGGCACTCCCGGGTCTTCGCCGAGCACGTGCGCCCGGCGTTGCGGGAGCGCGGGATCAGCATCGCGAGCTGGACCGAGCTGACCGCCGACGAGCACAAGAGGTTGGCCGCCTACTACCGCGACCAGGTGTTCCCCGTGCTGACCCCGCTGGCCTTCGACCCGGCGCACCCGTTCCCCTACATCTCCGGGCTCTCGCTCAACCTCGCGGTGACGGTGCGCAACCCGGACACCGGCCGGGAGAGCTTCGCCAGGGTCAAGGTGCCCGACAACGTGCCGCGCCTGGTGCCCATCGACCGCAGCGCCGACGAGCAGGTCGCGGTGTTCCTGCCGCTGGAGGAGCTCATCGCCGCGCACCTGCCGACGCTGTTCACCGGCATGGACGTCATCGAGCAGCACGCCTTCCGGGTCACCCGCAACGCCGACCTGGAGGTGGAGGAGGACCGCGACGAGGACCTCCTCAAGGCGCTGGAACGGGAACTGGCGCAGCGCCGGTTCGGACCGTCGGTGCGCCTGGAGGTCGCCGACGACATGAGCGAGCACATGCTCGAGCTGCTGCTGCGCGAGTTGGAGGTGCACCCCAACGACGTCGTGGTGGTGCGCGGCCTGCTCGACCTGTCGTGCCTGTGGCAGCTCTACGGCGTGGACCGCAAGGAGCTCAAGGACCCGCCGTTCCGCCCCGCGACGCACCCGGCCTTCGGCGAGCGGGAGACCCCGCGCAGCATCTTCGCGACGCTGCGCGAGGGCGACGTGCTGGTGCACCACCCGTACGACTCGTTCTCCACCAGCGTGCAGCGCTTCGTGGAGCAGGCGGCCAGCGACCCGCACGTCTTGGCCATCAAGCAGACGCTCTACCGGACCTCCGGCGACTCGCCCATCGTGGACGCGCTCATCGACGCGGCCGAGGCGGGCAAGCAGGTGGTGGCGCTGGTGGAGCTCAAGGCGCGCTTCGACGAGCAGGCCAACATCAAGTGGGCGCGGCAGCTGGAGAAGGCGGGCGTGCACGTGGTCTACGGGCTCGTCGGCCTCAAGACGCACTGCAAGACCTCGTTGGTGGTGCGCCAGGAGGGTTCGACGATCCGCCGCTACTGCCACATCGGGACGGGCAACTACAACCCCAAGACCGCGCGGCTCTACGAGGACGTCGGCCTGCTGACGGCGGAACCGGCCATCGGCGCCGACCTGACCGACCTGTTCAACGTCCTCACCGGCTACGCCCGCCAGGACGAGTACCGCAGCCTGCTGGTGGCGCCCTACGGTGTGCGGCGCGGGATCGTGGAGCGCATCGAGCGCGAGGTCGCGCACCTGCGCGATGGCTTGCCCGCGGGCATCCGGATCAAGATGAACTCCCTGGTGGACGAACAGGTCATCGACGCGCTGTACCGGGCGTCGCAGGCAGGCGTCCCGGTCGACGTGGTGGTGCGCGGGATCTGCGCGCTCAAGCCCGGGATCCCCGGCTTGAGCGAGAACATCCGGGTGCGCTCGATCCTGGGCCGGTTCCTGGAGCACTCCCGGATCTTCCACTTCGTCGGGTCCGACGAGCGCTGGATCGGCAGCGCGGACATGATGCACCGCAACCTCGACCGGCGCGTCGAGGTGCAGGTCCGGGTGACCGACCCGAGGCTGACCGCCCAACTGGACGCCATCTTCGACTCCGCGTTGGACCCGTCCACCCGTTGCTGGGTGCTGACCCCGGGCGGCGAGTGGGTGCCCTCCCCCGCGGACGGCACGTCCGTGCGCGACCACCAGGCCGCGCTGCTGGCCAGCCACCACGCGCTCGGCTGAGCCGGTGCACGTTCGCGCCGCGGGAGCGGTGTTGTGGCGCCCGTCGCCGTCGGGACCGGCGGCGGGCGGTGGCGCGGTGGACGTTGCCGCCGTGGAAGTGGCCGCCGTGGAAGTAGCCGTGGTGCACCGGCCGCGCTACGACGACTGGAGCCTGCCCAAGGGCAAGCTGGACAAGCGGGAGACCGTCCACGCCGCGGCGGTGCGGGAGGTGGCCGAGGAGACGGGTTTCGCCGCTGTCCTCGGCCGCCACCTGACCCGGGTGGAGTACACCGTGCCCGAGGGCAGCAAGACGGTCGACTACTTCGCCGCCCGCGCGGCGGACGCCGCCGACGAGTTCGTCCCCAACGACGAGGTCGACCTGCTGCGGTGGTTGCCGGTCGACGAGGCCGCGGCGCTGCTGACCTACCCGCACGACCGGGTGGTGCTGGAGCGCTTCACCGACGCTCCCGCCGCGACGACGACAGTCCTGCTGGTGCGGCACGCGCACGCGGGCCGCAAGCGCGAGTGGCCGGGCCCCGACGAGCAGCGCCCGCTGTCGGCGACGGGACTCCGGCAGGTCGACGCCCTGACGCGGCTGCTGCCGCTGTTCGGACCGGACCGGGTGGTGTCGGTGCCGAAACTGCGCTGCACGGCCACTGTGGCGCCGCTGGCGGCGGCGTTGGGGGTCCCGGTGGAGTCGGCGCCGGAGCTGTCCGAGTCGGCGCACGGGGAGCACGGCGGCGGGGCGGCCGCGGTGCGGCGGATCGCCGCCGCGGGTGGGACACCGGTGATCTGCAGCCAGGGCGGGGTGATCCCGGACGTGGTGTCCGAGCTCACCGGGGCGGTGGATGTCCACGCCCGCAAGGGCAGTGTCTGGGTGCTCTCGTTCGCCGGTGACCGGGTCGTCTCGGCGGACTACATACCGGCGATCTGAGGTCCATCACGAACGGGTGGAATGGGGTCGTGGGGCCCTTCGGCGGAAGTCGCCGGGAGAACTCCCGCGAGAGCGGGAATGCGTCGCGGGGCCCCGCGGAAACCGTTGTGCGCGGCCATCCCCGCGACCGGTCCGGACCACCCATGCGACAGCGCAACCGAGCAGGTCAGCGGTGGTGTCGCGGTGGGACGGACGTGGCGTTGCGCGGACACGCGAGAGCCCCGCACGGGGGAAGCGTGCGGGGCTCTCGCGATGTGCGCAGACCTGGTGAAGACGCGACCCGGACCGCCCTGGGTGGGTCGGTCCAGGCGCCGGTGGCCGACCTACTTCTTGGTGGCCTTGGCGGTCGCCCGAGGCGTGGTGCTCTTGGCGGCCGTCGTCTTCTTCGCCGCGGCGGCGGGCTTCGCCGCAGCGGTCGTGGTCTTCTTCGCCGCGGTGGTCTTCGCCGCCGTGGTCTTCGGTGCCGCCGCCGCCTTGGTCGCGGTGGCCGCGGGCTTCGCCGCGGTGGCGCGGGTCCGCGTGGTCTTGGCCGCCGTGGTGGCCGCCGCCGCCGCCGCGGGCTTCGCCGCAGCCGCACGGGTACGCGTGGTGGTGCTACGCGTGGTCGCCGCTGCCGGCTTCGCCGCCGCGGTCCGGGTGCTCGCGGCCCGGGTCGTGGTGGTGGCGGCCTTGGGCGCCGCCGCCGCCGCGCGGGTGGCCGCGGTGGTCTTGGTGGCCGCGACCTTGGGCAGCTTCTTGGCCCCGCTCACGACCTCCTTGAACATCGTGCCCGCGCGGAACGCGGGGACGTTGGTCTTCTTGACCTTCACCGTCTCGCCGGTGCGCGGGTTGCGCGCGGTGCGGGCGGCACGCGCGCGCTTCTCGAACACCCCGAAGCCGGTGATGTTCACCTTCTCGCCCTTGTTGACCGTGCGAACGATCACGTCGACGAGACCGTCGACCGCAGCGCCTGCGGCCTTCTTGTCGCCAAGGCGCTCGGTCAACGCCTCGATGAGTTGGGCCTTGTTCACCCTTCAGTCCTCCGTAAGAGAGCCACACTGCCGTTCACGGCCGAATCAGCCGACTTCTGGCAAAGATAGGCCTAATGGCGCGCGATTTCCACGCGACGCGCCCGATTTTTCCTTGCCGCATGCGGTGTCCACCCCCTGAGGGGGACCGAACCGGAGGTTTTCGGGCGTCGCGGGGGGCCGCGGACGGGGTCTGTCGGGTTGGGTTGTGGGGTGCGCGGTGGCGGTCGGACCGGCCGGATCCCCGGTGTGCGAAGGGGATTGCCGACCGGTCCGACCGACCTCAGGCGATCGGCGTTGTTACAGGCAGGTAATCGGCCCTGGCCTGCTCGAACTCGTCGATCGCGGCCACTTCGCGCAACGTGAGACCGATGTCGTCGAGCCCCTCGAGCAGCCGCCAGCGGGTGTAGTCGTCCACCGCGAACGGGGCGGTGAAGTCCTTGGCGCGGACGGTCTTCTCCCGGAGGTCGACGGTGACCTCCGTGCCCGGCTCGGTTTCGAGCAGCTTCCACAACAGTTCGATGTCGGATTGCTCCAGTTGGGCGGCCAGCAGCCCCGCCTTGCCCGCGTTGCCGCGGAAGATGTCGGCGAACCGGGTGGAGAGCACGGTCCGGAACCCGTAGTCCGACAGCGCCCAGACGGCGTGCTCGCGGGAGGAGCCGGTACCGAAGTCCGGACCGGCGACCAGCACGCTGCCCGCGCGGTAGGGCTCCAGGTTGAGCACGAAGTGCTCGTCAGCGCGCCAGGCGGCGAACAACCCGTCCTCGAACCCGGTGCGGGTGACCCGCTTGAGGTAGACCGCCGGGATGATCTGGTCGGTGTCCACGTTGGACCGGCGCAGCGGCACCCCGACCCCGGTGTGCGTGGTGAACGGCTTCATCTGTGCTCCCCCTCAGTTCTCGACCGCGGCCGCGGCACCGGCGGTGACCAGGTCTTCCGGCGAGGACAGGGTGCCGAGCACGGCGGTTGCGGCCGCCACCAGCGGCGACACCAGGTGGGTGCGCCCGCCCTTGCCCTGCCTGCCCTCGAAGTTGCGGTTCGATGTGGACGCGCTGCGCTCGCCGGGGGCGAGCTGGTCGGGGTTCATGCCCAGGCACATCGAGCAGCCCGCCTGCCGCCACTCGGCGCCCGCGGCGAGGAACACCTCGTGCAGCCCCTCGGCCTCGGCCTGCGCCTTGACCCGCATCGAGCCGGGCACCACGAGCATCCGCACCCCGTCGGCGACGCGGTGGCCCGCCAGCACGGCCGCCGCGGCGCGCAGGTCCTCGATGCGCCCGTTGGTGCAGGAGCCGAGGAAGACGGTGTCGACGCTGATGTCGCGCAGCGGGGTGCCGGGGACGAGGTCCATGTACGACAGGGCCTTCTCGGCGGCCACGCGCTCGTTCTCGTCGGCGATCTGCTCGGGGTCGGGCACCCTGGCCGAGAGCGGCAGCCCCTGGCCGGGGTTGGTGCCCCAGGTGACGAACGGGCTCAGCTCGTCGGCGTCGAGCACCACCTCGGCGTCGAAGACCGCGCCGTCATCGGTGCGCAGCTCGCGCCAGTCGGCGACGGCGGTGTCCCACAAGGCGTCGCCCGGCGCGTGCGGGCGGCCCTTGAGGTACGCGAACGTGGTCTCGTCGGGGGCGATCATCCCCGCCCGCGCGCCTGCCTCGATGGACATGTTGCACACGGTCATCCTGGCCTCCATCGACAACTTCTCGATGGCCTCGCCGCGGTACTCCAGCACGTAGCCCTGCCCGCCGCCGGTGCCGATGCGGGCGATGACGGCGAGGATGACGTCCTTGGCGGTGACACCGGGGCGCAGCTCGCCGGTGATGGTGACCGCCATGGTCTTGAACGGCCGCAACGGCAGCGTCTGGGTGGCGAGCACGTGCTCGACCTCCGAGGTGCCGATCCCGAAGGCCAGCGCGCCGAACGCGCCGTGGGTGGAGGTGTGGCTGTCGCCGCACACCACCGTCATCCCGGGCTGGGTCAGGCCGAGCTGCGGGCCGACCACGTGCACGATGCCCTGCTCGACATCGCCCATCGGGTGCAGCCGCACGCCGAACTCCGCGCAGTTGGCCCGAAGCGTGTCGACCTGGGTGCGCGAGACCGGATCAGCGATCGGGAGGTCGATCCCAACTGTCGGGACGTTGTGGTCCTCGGTCGCTATCGTCAGGTCGGGCCTGCGCACCGGCCGCCCGGCGATGCGCAGTCCCTCGAAGGCTTGCGGGCTGGTCACCTCGTGCACGAGGTGCAGGTCGATGTAGAGCAGGTCGGGTTCGGCACCGCTGCCCCTGCGCACGACGTGCCGGTCCCACACCTTCTCGGCGAGCGTTTTGGCCACCGCTGATCACCACTGCTTCCCACGGACTGGACTTCCCACATAACGGGAAAGTAGTATCGAGACGTGGGACAGCATAGCGGCATCGGAGTTCTGGACAAGGCAATGGCGGTACTGCAGGCGGTCGCCAAAGAGCCGTGCGGCCTGGCGGAGCTGTGCGTGAAGACCGGCCTGCCGAGGGCGACCGCGCACCGGCTCGCGGTCGGCCTCGAGGTGCATCGCCTGCTGCGCAGGGGAAGCGACGGCCGGTGGCGCCCGGGTGCCGCGCTGGCGGAGTTGGCGGGCGGCGCGACCGACCCGCTGCTCGACGCGGCGACCGCCGTGCTGCCCCGGTTGCGCGACCGCACCGGCGAGAGCGTGCAGCTCTACCGCCGCGATGGTCTACACCGGATCTGCGTCTGCTCCGCCGAACCGCCCAGCGGTCTGCGCGACACGGTCCCGGTCGGCGCGCGCCTGCCGATGACCGCGGGCTCCGGCGCCAAGGTCCTCGCCGCCTGGGCCGACCCGGCCACCCAGCGCAGCCTCCTCGCCGACGCCGTCTTCGGCGAACGCGCCCTCCTGGAGGTCCGCCGCCGCGGCTGGGCCCAGAGCGTCGCCGAACGGGAGCCGGGCGTGGCCAGCGTCTCAGCCCCGGTGCGCGACGCCTCGGGAGCGGTGGTGGCGGCGGTGTCGGTCTCCGGCCCCATCGACCGCATGGGCCGCAGGCCCGGCTCCCGCTGGGCAGCAGACCTCCTGGCCGCCGCCGACGCCCTCCAAAACCGCCTCTGACCCTTCTGCCCCTCCCCTACCCCCACGCCTGCGGCTCCCCCCGCAGGCGTTTCTCTTTGGGGTGGGGCAAGGGATACTGCTCGGCTGCGCCATCGCGGGGGTGTCGCCTCGGCTTCGCCATTGGCTTTGACGCGAGTTTCGAGCCTTGCTCGATGCGACGAACTTGTTTTGCGCGGGGCCCCTACGACACCCGCGGCAGGACCGCAAAGCAGGGGCCGAAAAGCATGGCCCTGTCCGCTACCGACGCTACGGGTACCGTCCCCCCACACAAAACAAGTCCGCCCCATCGAGCAAGTTGGCACCAGCGCCGTGGTGGAGCGGTGTGCGGCAATGCGTTCGGGGTTGGACCCAGTCGTAGGTGGGGGGCCGCGTTCAGCGTGGGGGTTGGTGGCGCGCGGATCACCAACCGCTACCGACCGCTGGGTGCTCGTTCCTCGCACAACGCGCCCACCGCACCGTGGGGGTCCGGGGGGTCGCCCCCCGGGTGCAATAGCGAAAGAGGCCCGCAAGGATGCACCGCATCCAAGCAGACCTCTTCCACCTCTGTAGCCCCGACGGGATTCGAACCCGCGCTACCGCCTTGAGAGGGCGGCGTCCTAGGCCGCTAGACGACGGGGCCAGGAACTTTCGTATTGAGTTATGGTCTTGCGGGTGTTGCTTGGCGTTTCCGCCGGGAGAGACTCTAGCAGAGTGATCTTTTGTCTCTCTGGCTGGGGTACCAGGACTCGAACCTAGACTAACTGAACCAGAATCAGTCGTGCTGCCAATTACACCATACCCCAATGGCTCGCCGAGTTGCCGCTGGAGCCTTGGGCTCCAGTGGCGTTCCTGCGTGCCGGGGAAGATGTTAGACCACAACCCCGGTGATCGAGAAATCGACCCCTACCGTCGGGGGATGGGGAGGGTGGACGTGCTGGTCACGGTGGGGGTGCGGTACTCGGTGACGAGGAGGGCGGGGAGGTCGGCGAGGGTGTCGATGACGGGGACGCCGGGGGTTGGGGGGTGGGTGTGGTCCCGGTCCAGCCAGATGCCGTGCAGGCCCGCGTCGCGGGCGCCGTGGGCGTCGAGGTCGAGGCGGTCGCCGATGTGGGCGGTGTTGGCGGGGGCGACGTCGAGTTCGGCGCAGGCGGTGTGGAAGATCACCGGGTCTGGTTTGGCCGCGCCGAGCTCGCCCGCGCTGATGACGGCGTCGAAGAAGCGCTCGAGGCCCAGGCTCGCGAGGCGCTCGCGCTGGCGGGGACCGGAGGCGTTGGTGACGGCCGCCAGGCGCAGGCCGGCGGCGCGCAGCCAGTCCAGGCACGGGAGGACGTCGGGGAACGGGCGCCAGGCGCGGCTCATCTGGGCGAGGCGGCGGTCCTCGAGCGCGGCGACGGCGTCGTCGTCGAGGTCGCTGCCGAGGTCGGAGAGGAAGGCCTTGGTGCGGGCGTGGCGCATGGCGTCGTAGTCGAGTTCGCCCGCGACCACCATCGCGCTGTGCTCCTCGGTGACCCGCTGCCAGGTGGGCCACAGGTCCGCGCTGCCGAGCACGACGGAGCCGATCAGCACTGTCAGCGCGGATCTCGCGGAGCCGGTGAAGTCGATGAGGGTGTCGTCGATGTCCAGGCAGATCGCGTCGATCGCAGGCGGTTCGTGCCCGTTGTTGGCCACCACCCGCCCAGGACCGGCTGATGTGGACGGTGCGGGCACGAGCGCGGAAGTCATCCAGCGAGGCTAGATCTCCCGGCGCGTCCGGCGATTCGTCTGCCTAGGTGATGTTTGGGCTTCTGACACGGTCAAGCGCGAAGCCGCGTGGCAGAGCCAAAACTACGTCTATCGCGGTGCCGTCCGCCCCCGTTACGCGGCGCCAGCCGGGCAATCGGGTGAGAGGGTGATCACCCTCGGCCACAGCGGCCGCCCGACCTGGTGCGGGACACTGTACGGGGCGACGCGCCGCCTGGTCCAGGGCCAAAGGCCTTGTGCCGCTTGGGTCTGCGCGCGAGCGGTTCGCCCGGCGGACAGACCCCCTCGTCGCCAACCCGGTCACCCAAAGGAAGCGCCTGATCGCGCGGGGCGACCACTGTCCACTGTGGCCTGTTTACGAGTCCGCACCGTCGCTTCGGCCATCGAGAGGACGAACACGGGACAGAACCCGGTCGCGGGTGGACGGTTTCCGCTGCCGCGCGTGGTCACCGCGGTGGCGTGACCCGAACGGCCGATCCCGCTTGACCGCCGGGTCGGGCCGGTGCATGCTGAGCTTATTCAACTGGCGTTGAAATCGGGGAGGGGATCGTGGACGACACGGGAACGGCGCGGCCGGGGACAATCCGGACAACGGCCTGCGTGGTCGGCGGCGGACCGGCCGGGATGGTGCTGGGGCTGCTGCTGGCGCGCGGCGGCGTCGAGGTGACGGTGCTGGAGAAGCACGCGGACTTCCTGCGCGACTTCCGCGGCGACACGGTGCACCCGCCGACGTTGGACCTGCTCGACGACCTGGGCCTTGGCCCCGCGTTCCGCGCGCTGCCGCACCGGCTGGTCGAGCAGGTGCAGGTGCCTTACCGCGGCGGCGCGCTGCGGGTGGCCAACCTCAAGGCGCTGCGCGGTCCGAACAACCACATCGCCATGGTGCCGCAGTGGGACCTGCTCGACCTGCTGGCGGGCGCGGCGGCCGAGGAGCCCACCTTCTCCCTGCGGCGCAACACCGAGGCGGTCGGGCTGCGCTGGAGCGGCCGCAAGGTGACCGGCGTCGACTACCGCACCGCCGACGGCGGGACCGGCTCGGTCGAGGCCGACCTGGTGATCGCCTGCGACGGCCGGGGGTCGCGGCTGCGCGCGGAGGCGCACCTGGTGCCCAAGTCGTTCACCACGCCGATGGACGTGTGGTGGTTCCGGGTGCCGCGCGCGGACAGCGATCCCGAGGGCATCGTGCCGGTGCTGAGCAAGCGGCGGGCGAGCGTGCTGATCGACCGCGGCGACTACTGGCAGGTGGCCACCCTGATCGCCAAGGGCTCGGACCCGGTGGCGCGGACCGGGCCGGTGACCGACCTGATGCGGGACATGGCCGCGACCCAGCCGTGGCTGGCCGACCGGCTCGACGCGGTGGGCTCGTGGGACGAGGTGAAGACGCTGGACGTGAAGCTGGACCGGCTCACCCGCTGGCACGTCGACGGACTGCTCTGCCTCGGTGACGCGGCGCACGCGATGTCACCGGCGGGCGGGGTCGGGATCAACCTGGCGGTGCAGGACGCGATCGCCGCCGCCGCGGTGCTGGCCGGGCCACTGCGCGCGGGCACGGTGTCCACTTCGGACCTGGCGCGGGTGCGGCGCAGGCGGCTGCTGCCGACGGTGCTGGTGCAGACCATGCAGCGGGTCATCCACGAGAAGGCGCTGCGGCCCGCGCTGGCGGGCGAGGTCGACATCGCCGGGTCGAGCAAGCCGCCGCTGCCGCTGCGGGTGATCGCGCGGGTCCCGCTGCTGCAGTGGCTACCCGCGCAACTGGTCGGCCGCGGCGTGATCACCGAGTCGACCCCGGACTTCGCCCGCCGCCCACCGGCCTGACCCCGGAATCCACCCGGACAGGTGACCGCGGCGCGCGGTCACCCGGCGGGCGCGGGTAGGTGGTGGGCTCGATGGGGCGAACTTGTTTTGTGCGGGGCGTCCGCCCCATCCAGCACCAGGCGTCGGTCAGCGGTTCGCGACGGGGTTGGTGAGCGTGCCGAGGCCCTCGATGGACACCGAGACCTCCTGGCCCGCGGTGATCGGGCCGACCCCGGCCGGGGTGCCGGTGAGGATGACGTCACCGGGCAGCAGGGTCATGACGCGCGAGACCCACTCGATGACGCTGGGGATGTCGTGCAGCAGCAGCGAGGTCCGGGAGTCCTGCTTGAGCTCACCGTCGACGGTGGTGCGCAGGCGCAGGTCGTCGGCGTCCACGCCGGTGCTGATCCACGGGCCGAGCGGGCAGAACGTGTCGTGCCCCTTGGCCCTGGTCCACTGCCCGTCGGCCTGCTGCTGGTCGCGCGCGGTGACGTCGTTGGCGATGGTGTAGCCCAGGATGACGTCCTTGGCCCGGGCGGCGGGCACGTCCCGGCACGGCATCCCGATGATCACCGCCAACTCGCCCTCGAAGTCCACACGCGACGAGTCGGCGGGCAGCTTGATCGCCGCGCCCGGCCCGATCACCGTGGTGGACGGCTTGAGGAAGATGACCGGGTTCGCGGGCGCCTGGCCGCCCATCTCCTTCGCGTGGTCGGCGTAGTTCTTGCCGACGCAGACGATCTTGCTTGGCAGGATCGGCGCCAGCAGCCGGGTGTCGGCCAACGGCCAGCGCCGACCGGTGAAGGTGGGCTTGCCGAACGGGTGCTCGGCGACCTCGGCAGCGACCTCGGCCCCGTCGTCACCCTCGATGGTGACGAACGCGACCCCGTCAGGATGGGCAATTCGAGCGATACGCACGCCCCCAGCCTAGGCCCACCCGCCGAGGCCCCCACTCCGGCTGGCCGGTGACGACCGTCGCCCCCGCACGCCGCCGCGAACCACATGCTCGATGGGGCGGACTTGTTTCGCGTGGCGGAGGACCAGCTTCCCCGCACACGACGAGCTCGCCCCATCGAGCGCCCCGGGTTCAGCCGCTGACCGCCGCGCGGACGCGCATCGCCTTGTGGGCCAGGGCGTCGCACAGGGCGAGCCAGCTGGCCTCGACGATGTTGCCGTGCACGCCGACGGTGGTCCACTCGCGTTCGCGGTCGGAGGACTGGACCAGCACCCTGGTGACCGCGTCGGTGCCGTGGTCGGTGCCGCGCGGGCCGCCGCCGGAGGTGAGGATGCGCACCTTGTAGTCGGTCAGCTCGACCTCGTCGAGCCACGGCAGGTGCGGGGAGAGCGCCGTGCGCAGCGCGGCGTCGAGCGCGTGCACCGGCCCGTTGCCCTCGGCGGTCGCGATGACCCGCTGGCCGCCGACGCGGACCTTCACCGTCGCCTCGGACACCACCGAGCCGTCGCGGTCGTGGTCGAGGATGACCCGGTAGGACTCCAGCTCGAACGGGGTCACCGGTTCGCTCTGGGTGGGGTCGAGCCCGGCGATCTCCTCGCGCAGCAGCAGTTCGAACGAGGCGTCGGCGGCCTCGAAGGACCAGCCGCGGGCCTCGAGGTCCTTGACCTTGCGCAGCGCGTTGGTGACGGCTTCCGGCCTGCCGGCCAGGTCAACCCCGAGCTCGTGTCCCTTGAGCTCGAGACTGGCCCGGCCGGCCATCTCGGTGACCAAGACCCGCATGTCGTTGCCGACGGTGCCCGGATCCAGGTGGTTGTAGAGGACCGGGTCCACCTTGATCGCGCTCGCGTGCAGGCCCGCCTTGTGGGCGAAGGCCGACGACCCGACATAGGCCTGGTGGGTGTCGGGTGCGATGTTGGCGATCTCGGCAAGGGCGTGGGAGACCCGGGTCAGCTCGGCCAGCGCACCGGTGGGCAGCGCATCGATGCCGAGCTTGGTCACGAGATTGCCGATGACGGCGAACAGGTCGGCGTTGCCCGCCCGTTCGCCGTAACCGTTCGCGGTGCACTGGACGTGGCTCGCGCCAGCCTGCACAGCCGCGACGCTGTTGGCCACCGCGCAGGACGTGTCGTCCTGGCAGTGGATGCCCACCCGGAACCCGGTGCGGGCGATGACCTCGCCGACGGTCTCGGCGAGACCGAGCGGCAGCTGGCCGCCGTTGGTGTCGCACAGCACGGCCACGTCCGCGCCGGACTCCATCGCCGCGGTCAGCACCCGCAGCGAGGTGTCCGGGTCGAAGGCGTAGCCGTCGAAGAAGTGCTCGGCGTCGAGGAACACCCGGCGGCCCTCGCCGACCAGGAACGCCACCGTGTCGCGCACCATGGCCTCCGCCTCGGCGACGTCGGTGCGCAGCGCGCGTTCGATGTGCCTGCGGTCGGACTTGGCGACCAGGGTGATCACCGGCGCCTGGGAGTCGAGCAGGCCGCGCACCTGCGGGTCCTGCGCGGCGGTGGTGCCCGCGCGCCTGGTGGAGCCGAACGCGACGAGCGCGGCGTGGCGCAGCTGCAACTCCCCCGCCGCGGCGCGGGCGAAGAACTCGGTGTCCTTGGGCATCGCGCCCGGCCAGCCGCCCTCGATGAACCCGACGCCGAGCCCGTCCAGCAGCCGCGCCACGGCCAGCTTGTCGGTCACCGAGTAGGAGATGCCCTCCCGCTGGGCGCCGTCGCGCAGGGTCGTGTCGTAGACGTGGAAGGTGTCGCCGAGCGGGGTGCCCGCGGGAACGGATCGGGCTGAGCTGGTCACGGTGCTGCGCTCCTGGGTGCTGCCGGGTTCTGGGTGGGCGGTGGGGATTCCTGGCAAACAAAAAGACCCCCCGCGAAGGTGCGAGAGGTCTGCGCGCTGGGCTCGGAAGAGGAGCTACCCAGCGCGCCGGTCAATAATGATGACAACGGAAGCCATGCGCCGATAGTGGCACAGTGGACTCGTCCCGGTCCACTCCACGGACCCCGTGTCCCAGTTCATGGGAGCGGTTAGTGGTCGCGAACGCCGACGGCCGCCCCGGGGGAACCGGAGCGGCCGTCGCACGAGTGCTTGTCCTAGCTGGTCTTGACGTTCGACGAGACCAGTGCGGCCAGGCGGTCCCCGATGGCGAAGGTGCCGCCGGGTGAGCCGTGGTCGCGGGTGGCCAGGTCGAAGGCCACCGAGGCCTCGATGCGCCTGGCCGCCTCCACCTCGCCGAGGTGGTCGAGCAGCAGCGCCACCGACAGCACCGCGGCGGTCGGGTCGGCGATGCCCTGGCCCGCGATGTCCGGCGCGCTGCCGTGCACGGGCTCGAACATGCTCGGGTTGCGCCGGGTGATGTCGAGGTTGCCGCTGGCGGCGAGCCCGATGCCACCGGTCACCGCGGCGGCCAGGTCGGTCAGGATGTCGCCGAACAGGTTGTCGGTGACGATCACGTCGAACCGGGTCGGGTCGGTGACCATGTGGATGGTCGTCGCGTCGACGTGCTGGTAGGCCACCGTCACGTCGGGGTGCTGCAACGACACCTCCTCCACCACGCGCGACCACAACGACCCGGCGTGCGTGAGCACGTTGGTCTTGTGCACGAGGGTGAGGTGCTTGCGGGGACGGGCCGATGCGCGGGTGAAGGCGTCGCGCACCACCCGCTCGACGCCGAAGGAGGTGTTGACGCTGACCTCCGTGGCGATCTCGTGCGGAGTGTCCTTTCGCAACAGTCCACCGTTGCCCGCGTAGAGGCCCTCGGTGCCCTCCCGGACGACGATCATGTCGATCTCGCCCGGATCCGCGATCGGGCTCTTCACCCCCGGGTAGAGCCGCGCCGGGCGCAGGTTCACGTGGTGGTCGAGTTCGAAGCGCAGCCGCAGCAGCAGGCCGCGCTCGAGGATGCCGCTGGGCACCGAGGGGTCCCCGACCGCGCCGAGCAGGATCGCGTCGTGCTCGCGCAACTCGGCGAGCACGGACTCCGGCAGCAGCTCCCCGGTCGCGTGCCACCGCGCCGCGCCGAGGTCGTATCGGGTGATCTCCGCGGTCGGAACGACCTCACCGAGCACCTTCAGTGCCTCGGCGATCACTTCCGGCCCGATCCCGTCACCTGGGATCACCGCGAGCCGCATGCACACACCTCCCGGATATCGGCCCGAACTTCTCAGGGCCTGGTAGTCGAGGGAAGGCTACCGGGAAGTCGTCCGGTCGCCGCATCTCGCCACCCCTCTGGGTGGCGAATCGAGGTCACAACGGGCCCCGGTTGACACGAACGGTGCCCGGATCGGTTGTCGACCAACCGATCCGGGCACCGCGCGGGGCGTGAATCGCGTCCCAGCCCGTGGACGGCCGGGAGCGCTACCGGGCTCGTCGGACCCGGTTGTCGAGCAACGCTCAGCCGAAGGCGACCGAGCGGACGAGGGTCGCGCCGACCGAGGCGCCGATGGACTCCAGCACGGACTGGTCGACCGGGCGGTCCACCCGCAGCAGCATCACCGCGTCGCCGCCGGAGGTCTGGCTGATCTGGGCGGCGTCGATGTTGACCCCGGTCTCGCCGAGCAGGGTGCCCACGGTGCCCATCACGCCGGGGCGCTCCGGGTACTCCAGCAGCAGCACGTCGCCCTCGGCGCGCAGGTCGAAGGAGCGGCCGTGCACCTCGACGAGCTTCTCCACCTGGCCGAGGCCCGAGAGCGTGCCGCTGACGGTCACCACCGAGGCGTCCGGGTAGACCCCGCGCAGGGTCACCACGCTGCGGTGGTTGAGGCTCTCGCTCTCCTTGGCGACCTCCACCGTCACCCCGAGGGTCTCCGCCAGCCGCGGCGCGTTCACGAACGTCACCTGGTCCTCGACGATGCCGGAGAAGACCCCGCGCAGCGCGGCGAGCGGCAGGATCGAGACGTCCTCAGTGGACAGTTCACCGCGGACCAGCACGGTGATCGCCGTCGGCGCCTTGCCGCCGAGCGCGGAGAGCACGGTGCCCAGCTTCTGCACCAGCGGCAGGTACGGGCGGACCTCCTCGCCGACGGCGCCACCGGCCACGTTGACCGCGTCCGGCACGAAGTCGCCGCGCAGCGCCAACCGGACCGAGTGCGCGACGTCGGTGCCCGCGCGGTCCTGCGCCTCGGCGGTGGAGGCGCCCAGGTGCGGGGTGACGATGATGCCCGGGACGCCGAACAGCACGCTCTCGGTGGTGGGCTCCTGGGTGAACACGTCCACGCCCGCGCCACCGACCTGGCCGCTGCGCACGGCGTCGACCAGCGCGTCCTCGTCGATCAGACCACCGCGTGCGGCGTTGACGATCAGCACGCCGCGCTTGGTCTTGGCCAGCGCCTCGGCGTTGATGAGGCCCTTGGTCTCGGGGGTCTTGGGCAGGTGCACCGAGATCACATCGGCGCGGGCCAGCAGCTCGTCGAGCTCGACCAGCTCGATGCCCAGCTGCGCGGCGCGCGCGGCGGAGGCGTAGGGGTCGTAGGCGATGAGCGTGGTGCCGAACCCGGCCAGCCGCTGGGCGAAGAGCTGGCCGATCTTGCCCAGGCCGACGACGCCGACGGTCTTGCCCAGCAGCTCGACACCGGAGAACGCGCCGCGCTTCCAGGTGCGGTCCTGCAGGGTCTGGTTCGCGGCCGGGATCTGGCGGGCCACCGCGAGCAGCAGCGCGACGGCGTGCTCGGCGGCGGAGACGATGTTCGAGGTGGGCGCGTTGACCACCAGCACGCCCCGGTCGGTCGCGGACGGCACGTCGACGTTGTCGAGGCCGACACCGGCGCGGGCGACGACCTTGAGCGTGTCGGTCGCCTTGAGCACCTCGGCGTCGACCTGGGTGGCCGAGCGCACCAGCAGCGCGTCCGCGCCGGACACCGCGGCCAGCAGCGCGGGGCGGTCGGTGCCGTCGACCTGGCGGACGTCGAACTCGTCGCCGAAGACGGCCAGCACGGACGGCGCGAGCTTCTCGGCGATGAGGACGACGGGGCGGCTCGTAATAGTCACGCTGCGGCTCCTGGGCTGGATCTGCGGAGGGACGTGGTTACGGCGCTGTAACCCAAGGGCCATGAGTCTAGGCCGGTGACTGAACCGTTCAACCCGAGGGTGAGGCAGGTGACATGGCAGTGTTTCGCCACCCCCGGCTCACTCCCCGATGACCGGCGGGGCGGTGAACTCGTCGTTGCCGAACATCTCGTCGTCGTCGCCTTCGACCAGGTAGGCGGGCCGCTTGCGCACCTGGTCCTTCACCGTCGGCAACCCGTCGGGCTCCACCGCCCGCACCGGCACCGGCGTCGACCCCGTCGGGTACAGCCCAGACCCCGCGGGCCCGAACCCCCCACCGCCGAACGCCTCCAACACCGGCGCCTGAGCCAACGGCGGGTAGACGGGCGCCTGCTGCGGGGCTATCGCCGGAGTGGACATATCGGGCCTGGGCTGCTGCTGGGGTCCGGTGTGCTGCGGGGGCCTTGGTTGACCAGGAGGCGGGGGAACCGCTTGCCTCGCCTCAGGTCGCGGACCACCTGGCTGCTGCCCCCGGAACTGCCCTTGGTTCGGTGGCATCCCGTGCTGGTTCGGCCGCACCGCTTGCGGCACCTGCCCCGGAAGCACCGGCAGCCGCCCCGACGACCCACCCGGCCCCACCTGACCCTGATGACCGTGCTGGCCCCCCGAACCAGCCTGCGCCCGCAGCGGTGCCCCTTGCTGACCGGAGCCGGTCGACGGCGCCATGCTTTGCCCTGACGACAGACCAGGCCGCGCAATCGGTCGCGGTGGCGCACCCTGCCCGGAAGCCAAGCCAGGTGGGGACTGCGGACGAGACCGCGGCGGCACACCTTGCTGCGTCGGCGAGTTGGTCCGCGGCGGCGCTCCGGGATGCGACGGCGGGCCAGGCTGCGGCAACGCACCGGACTGAGAGGTCACGCCGCGGTGAGATGGCGGACCCGGCTGGGAGATCGAGCCGGAGTGCGGTGGCGGACCCTGGTGTGGCGGTCTGCCGGGCGGTGGCTGCGCGCCGGAGCCCAGTGGCGGGGCAGCTCCGGGTCCTGGAGGTGGGCCTGGAGTCGAGGCGGTACCCAGGCCCTGTGGTGCGCCAGGCCCGACTGGTGCGACCGGAGCCATGCCCGGGCGGGAGAGCGGGGCGGCGCCGGGAGAGATGCCGGGAGCCGGGGCGGTACCCGGGCCCTGTGGCGCGCCGGAGCCGACTGGTGGGACTGGGGCCATGCCAGGACGGGAGGGCGGGCCAGGTTGCAGGCCGGGTGGTGGGCCGGGGTGTGGGGACGGGGAGCGTCCGAGGAGGGGGATGTGGCCGGAGTGGCCGGGTGGGGGGCCGCCGGTGGGGTGGGTGGGGGGTGGGCCCGACGCGGGTGGGTGGGGTGGGGTGGTTCTGGGGTGCTGGATGGCCTCGGTGCGGTCCGGTGCGTCGCCGTCGGGCTGCCCGGGGTGGGCGGCGTCGGGGGTGGCGGCGCGGGACGCGGCGGCGAGGGCCTCCGGCGTGATCCAGACCGACCCGCCGGGGTGGCCGGGGTCCGCGCCGGGTGGGGTCACCACGGTTCGTCGAACTCCCCGGCCTTGGCGCCCTCCACGAAGGCGTCCCACTCCGACTCGGTGAACACGAGCACGGTGTCGTCGGGGCCGGTGAACCGGGAGTTGCGCATGGCGATGTAGGTCTTGCCGTCGCTGTGCGGGACGAAGGCGATCTCGACGTACTCGCCGTCGGGGTCGGCGTCCGGCTCGGCCGCGCGCTGCCACTCGGCCTTCGCCAGGTCCAGGTTGCCGCGGATCTCGGCCTTGTCGTCGTAGATGGGTGCGCTGTCCATCACGTCTCCTCGCTGGGGGTGGCGGGGGGTTCTGCCGGGGATCAGGTATACCGCAGGCCACCAGCGCGGCCGCGCGCACCGTGTCGCTGGTGTCCCCGGGCGGTCGCGGTGAGTAACGTGGCGCGGGTGAGTTCGTACTTCCGGCGCTACCTGCGGGGCGAGCGGGTCGCGGTGTGGGAGGAGTTGCGCGCGCTGGGCCCGGTGCCCGACGCGCTCGCCGAGGACGTGGCCGCCGTCGCGGACGAGACCATGATCCGGGTCGGCCAGGACGTCGCCAGGATCGCCGCCGCGCTGCCCGAGTTGGGCTGGGTCTCCGCCGACGGCGTCGAACCGCACGAACCGCCCACCGAGGGCGCGATCGCCCTCGCCGACACCCTGGCGGAGAAGGTCGGCCTGCCGTTCGCCCTGGAAGCGTGCCTGCGCCGCGTCGGCCGCGTCTGGTTCCCCGGCGACTGCGAGGCGCTGCTGCTGAGCTACCACCTGGAACCCGTGCCCCGCGGGCAACCGCCCGGCCCCGAGTACCCGGACCCGCTGTGCCTCCCCAGCGCCTACACCCTCGCCGCCGACTGGGACGAACACGGCACCGAGCCCGGCTACACCTTCGCCCTCGCCCCCGACGAACGCCGCAAGGCCAACGTCCCCGGCGGCACCCACGACCTCACCCTCCCCTCCCAGGTGGCCGACCCCGTCCTGCACGGAATCGCGGGCCACCCCACCACAACCCTCGTCGACTACCTCAGAACCTCGATCCGCCACGGCGGCTTCCCCGGCTACTCCTTCGCCCCGGAACTGGCCCCAGCCGCCCTGATCACCCTCAGCACCGAACCAGACTTCTAGCCCCGCTCCACAGTGGACTACCCCGGGCCCCCGAACAGCCACCAGCGGCAGTCCACTGGCTCGCCCCATCCTGCGGCCAAAGGCGCTCAGCAACAACGAATCAGCGACCCCGCAGCAGACCGATGACGCCCACCCCAGCGCCACCACAAACCCCGGCTCCCGCCGAGCCCAAACTTCAACGCGCGCAATGCCCTCACACCAAACGCACGCAACTCCCCCACCTCGCAACGCCCCCACGCGCGCGGCGCGCCCACCCCCCGGCGTCACACCTTCGGGCGAACCCCCTTGACATCCCCGGGGGCCCACCCCAAGCCTGGCCCGGCCCCCACCCTCTCCGGGGGGCGTCCCTGGGCCAGTCTACCGGGACCCACCCACGGGCGATCTTGAAACAGGCCCCGCAGAGATCCACATGTGGATAACTTCTGTCACCCAGAAGACGGAAAATCCGAGCACCCGAAAACCGGAGATCGCCTGGTGGCAGCAGAGAATGACGTCCACCAACGAGCGAGGAGGGGGCCGGTGCGCGGCCCCCTCCTCGATCACAGCGAACCAGGTCAGGCGGTCTCGGTGATCGGGCGGTCCACCCAGGACATGAGGCCGCGGAGCTTGGCGCCGGTTTCCTCGATGGGGTGCTTGGCACCTTCCTCCTGGAGGCGGTGGTAGTTCGCGCGGCCGCTCTCGTCCTCGGCGACCCATTCGCGGGCGAAGGTGCCGTCCTGGATCTCGCCGAGGATCTTCTTCATCTCGGCCTTGACCGCGGGGGTGATGACGCGGGGGCCGCGGGTGAGGTCGCCGTACTCGGCGGTGTCGGAGACCGAGTAGCGCTGGCGGGCGATGCCGCCCTCGTACATCAGGTCGACGATGAGCTTGAGTTCGTGCAGCACCTCGAAGTAGGCGATCTCCGGGGCGTAGCCCGCCTCGGTCAGCACCTCGAACCCGGCCTGCACCAGGGCCGACGCGCCGCCGCAGAGCACGGCCTGCTCGCCGAACAGGTCGGTCTCGGTCTCCTCGGTGAAGGTCGTCTTGATGACGCCCGCGCGGGCGCCGCCGATGGCCGCGGCGTAGGACAGCGCGAGGGCCTGGGCGCCGCCGGTGGCGTCCTGGTGCACGGCGATGAGCGCGGGGACGCCCTTGCCGTCGACGAACTGGCGGCGCACGAGGTGGCCGGGGCCCTTGGGGGCGACCATGGCCACGTCCACGTTGGCGGGCGGCTTGATCAGGTCGTAGCGGATGTTGAAGCCGTGGCCGAAGAAGATCGCGTCGCCGTCGTTGAGGTTGGGCTCGATGTCGTCGGCGTAGATGAAGCGCTGCTTGGTGTCCGGCGCCAGGATCATGATCAGGTCGGCTTCTGCGGAGGCCTCGGCGGGGGTGAGCACGCGCAGGCCCTGCTCCTCGGCCTTGGCGCGGGACTTGGACCCCTCGGGCAGTCCGATGCGGACGTCCACACCGGAGTCGCGCAGGCTCAGCGCGTGCGCGTGGCCCTGGCTGCCATAGCCGATGACGGCGACCTTGCGGCCCTGGATGATGCCGAGGTCGGCGTCGGCGTCATAGAAGATCTCGACGGACATGGGAGTTGTGTCTGCCTTTCTGGCGGTACCTGGCGGGAGGCCAGCGAAACTGGGGGGACTAGCTCAGCGGACGGCCGTGGCCGTGATCGAACGCGGACCGCGGCCGATGGCGACCATGCCGGACTGGACCATCTCGCGGACGCCGTAGGGCTCCAGCATGCGCAGCAGGGCCTCTATCTTGTCCGCGGTGCCGGTCGCCTCGATGGTCAACGCCTCCGGGGAGACGTCGACGACCTTGGCCCGGAACAGCTGCACGGTCTCCAGGACCTGGCTGCGCACGGTGGCGTCGGCGCGGACCTTGACCAGCAGCAGTTCGCGGCGGACCGCGGCGGAGGCCTCGAGCTCGACGATCTTGATCACGTTGATCAGCTTGTTGAGCTGCTTGGTGACCTGCTCGAGCGGCAGGTCCTCGACGGCGACCACGATGGTCATCCTGGACACGTCGGGGTGCTCGGTCGGGCCGACGGCCAGGGAGTCGATGTTGAACCCGCGCCGGGAGAACAGCCCGGCGACCCGGGCCAGCACGCCCGGCTTGTTCTCCACCAGCACGCTGAGGGTGTGTTTGGTCATGCGCTCGGTCCTCCTCAGGTCCGCCGGGTCACGCTTCGTCGAACAGCGGTCGGATGCCGCGGGCGGCCATGATGTGGTCGTTGCCGGTCCCGGCGGCGACCATCGGCCACACCTGGGCGTCCTTGCCGACCACGAAGTCCACCACGACCGGGCGGTCGTTGATGGCCATCGCGCGGTGGATCACCGAGTCGACGTCCTCCTTGGTCTCGCAGCGCAGACCGGCGCAGCCAAGCGCCTCGGCGAGCAGGGTGAAGTCGGGGATGCGGTGCTTGTGCGTGCCGAGGTCGGTCTGGGAGTAGCGCTCGCTGTAGAACAGGTTCTGCCACTGCCGGACCATGCCGAGGTTGCCGTTGTTGATGACCGCGACCTTGATCGGCGCGCCCTCGATGGCGCAGGTGGCCAGTTCCTGGTTGGTCATCTGGAAGCAGCCGTCGCCGTCGATGGCCCAGACCACCGCGTCGGGCCTGCCGAACTTGGCGCCCATGGCGGCGGGCACGGCGTAGCCCATGGTGCCCAGGCCGCCGGAGTTGAGCCAGGTGCGCGGGTTCTCGTAGCGCACGTGCTGCGCGGCCCACATCTGGTGCTGACCGACACCGGCGGTGTAGACGGCCTCCGGTCCGGCGATGCGGCCGATGCGCTCGATGACGTACTGCGGCGACAGGGTTCCGTCCGACGGCCACTCGTAGCCGAGCGGGAAGGTGCCGCGCCACTCGTCGAGCAGCGTCCACCACGCGGAGATGTCGGCGGCGCCGTTGGCCCGCTCGGCCTTCACCGCGGCGATCAGCTCGACCAGGATCTCCTTGCAGTCACCCACGATCGGCACGTCGGCGCGGCGGTTCTTGGAGATCTCGGCCGGGTCGATGTCGGCGTGCACGATGGCGGCGTCGGGGGCGAAGCTCTCCAGCACGCCGGTGACCCGGTCGTCGAACCGGGCGCCGAGGGCGACCAGCAGGTCCGAGCGCTGCATGGCGCCGACGGCGGGCACGGTGCCGTGCATGCCGGGCATGCCCAGGTGCTGGCGGTGCGAGTCGGGGAACGCGCCGCGCGCCATCAGCGTGGTGACGACCGGGATCCCGGTCAGCTCGGCCAGCTCCAGCAGCTCGGGCGCGGCGTCGGCCTTGATCACGCCGCCACCGACGTAGAGGACCGGGCGCTTGGCCGCGCACAGCAGCTTCGCGGCCTCGCGGACCTGCTTGCCGTGCGGGCGGGTGGTCGGCCGGTAGCCGGGCAGCCGCAGCTCCGGCGGCCAGCTGAACGAGGTGGTCTCCTGCAGCACGTCCTTGGGGATGTCCACCAGCACCGGGCCGGGGCGGCCGGTCTTGGCCAGGTGGAACGCCTCGGCGATGGTGCGCGGGATGTCGGCCGGGTCGGTGACCAGGAAGTTGTGCTTGGTGATCGGCAGCGTGATGCCGCAGATGTCGGCTTCCTGGAAGGCGTCGGTGCCGATCAGGCCGCGGGTCTGCTGCCCGGTGATGGCCACGATCGGGACCGAGTCCATGTTGGCGTCCGCGAGCGGGGTGACCAGGTTCGTCGCACCGGGGCCCGAGGTGGCCATGCAGACACCGACCTTGCCGGTGGCCTGCGCGTACCCGGTGGCCGCGTGCCCGGCGCCCTGCTCGTGCCGGACCAGCACGTGCCGCACCTTGGTGGAGTCGAGCAGCGGGTCGTAGGCGGGCAGGATGGTGCCGCCGGGGATGCCGAACACGATCTCGACGCCGACGGCCTCAAGCGAGCGGACGAGCGACTGCGCTCCGGTCACCCGGACGGGTGTTCCGGTCGGCGGCGCGGGCTTGGGCCGGGCAGGCTGCGCGGTGGCGGCGGCCGTCCCAGGGTTCGCTGCGGCCGGGGTGGGCCGCGATGGTGCGCTGGTCATCGGTTCTGCCTCGTGGGTCGGAGTGTTCTCGTGGGGCTGGCGCGGGATCCGGGGCGATTGTTGGGAAGTCGGACTATCGGTGGTGCGAGTACGGGCCTGGACACGAAAAAACCCCCGTCGACCACAGGGGTCGCACGAGGGTCGCGCGTTCGACGTCAGGACCTTCCGTCAGCGTCGAACGCGCGGCGGAAGTACGAGAATGGAGTGAGCTGGCACGTCGCAGACGCTAGTGCGTTCGGGGTAGAGCGTCAACTCTGCGGGACGGTGCTCCCGGATGGTGGACACCGATTCGGGACCCGGGAGCGGGCCGCGCACACCCCGGGTGCACCATCTAAGGGTGTCTGAGCAGCAGCAAGTGCCGTCCCGGCTGGTCTTCCGCGTCCCCGGCGTCGCTGTGCTGGCCGCGCTCCTGTTCGCGGTCTGCGCTACCCCGTTCGCGTTCGCCGCGCCGGGGCTCGTCGCCGTCTACGTGATCCCCATCGCGCTCGTCGTCTGGGTGTTACGCGTGCGCACGACCGCGGACGCGGAAGGTCTGGTGGTGCGCGAGGTGGTCAGCACGCACGCGCTGGCCTGGAACCTGCTCAAGGGGCTGCGGATCGACGCCAAGGGCCGGGTGGCCGCGGTGCGCTACGACGAGACCGAGATCGGGCTCCCGCACGTCCGGGCGCGCCACCTGCCCGCGTTGGCCCTGGTCAGCGGCGGCAGGATGGACGACCCCAGCGTGGGTCTCGGTGAGCAGGCGTCCGACGACGAGCCCATCGCCGAGTCCGGCGACGTGGTGACCGACACAGCGACCGACGTGGTGACCACGGATGTCACGGATGCGGGCGCGGACACCGATCAGGACTCCGGCGCGAACTCCAGTACTGGGCCGAGTACGGAATCCAGTGCGGACACCGGTGCGGACGCGGTAACCGAAAAGGTCACCGAAGACACGGGACG
This sequence comes from Actinokineospora globicatena, assembly GCF_024171945.1. Lineage (GTDB taxonomy): Bacteria > Actinomycetota > Actinomycetes > Mycobacteriales > Pseudonocardiaceae > Actinokineospora > Actinokineospora globicatena. Next base: position 604,609 of record NZ_JAMTCR010000005.1, on the reverse strand, counting down.
CCGCGCGACCGCAGCGGAGTAACCTGGGCGGCACCGCTCCCCACTTCCAGGCCGACCCCGCACCACGGGCGTGGGCCAGGCAGTACCACGCAGTCAGACCCGCACTCGTCGACCATTGGAGGAGCCGTGCCCGCGCTGCGCTCCCGCACCACCACGCACGGTCGCAACGCCGCCGGTGCCCGCTCGCTGTGGCGAGCGACCGGCATGACCGACAGCGACTTCGGCAAGCCGATCATCGCGATCGCCAACTCCTACACCCAGTTCGTGCCGGGGCACGTGCACCTGCGCGACCTCGGCGACATCGTGGCCGAGGCCATCACCGCCGCCGGTGGCGTGCCGCGCGAGTTCCACACCATCGCCGTCGACGACGGCATCGCCATGGGCCACAGCGGGATGCTGTACTCGCTGCCATCGCGCGAGATCATCGCCGACTCGGTCGAGTACATGGTCAACGCGCACCAGGCCGACGCCATCGTGTGCATCTCCAACTGCGACAAGATCACCCCGGGCATGCTCAACGCGGCCATGCGGATCAACATCCCGGTGGTGTTCGTCTCGGGTGGACCGATGGAGGCGGGCAAGGCGGTCGTGGTCGGCGGGGTCGCGCACCCCTCGTCGGACCTGATCACCACCATCGCCGCCTCGGCCAACAGCTCGGTGGACGCCGACGCGCTCGACGAGGTGGAGCGCTCCGCCTGCCCGACCTGCGGCTCCTGCTCGGGCATGTTCACCGCCAACTCGATGAACTGCCTCACCGAAGCGCTCGGGCTCGCGCTGCCGGGCAACGGGTCCACCCTGGCCACGCACGCCGCGCGCCGGGACCTGTTCGCCCGCGCCGGGACCACGGTCGTCGAGCTGTGCAAGCGCTGGTACGAGCAGGACGACGAGTCCGCGCTGCCGCGCTCGATCGCCAACCGGGCCGCGTTCGAGAACGCGATGGCGCTGGACATGGCGATGGGCGGGTCGACCAACACGGTGCTGCACGTGCTCGCCGCGGCGCAGGAGGGCGAGGTCGACTTCACCCTCGCCGACATCGACGACATCTCCCGCAAGGTGCCGTGCCTGTCGAAGGTGTCGCCGAACTCCGACTACCACATGGAGGACGTGCACCGGGCGGGCGGCATCCCGGCGATCCTCGGTGAGCTGTGGCGGGCCGGGCTGCTCAACGAGGACGTCGCCTCGGTGCACAGCCCGTCGCTGGCGCAGTGGCTGTCCGAGTGGGACATCCGCGCGGCGAACCCGAGCGAGGAGGCCGTGGAGCTGTTCCACGCCGCGCCGGGCGGGGTCCGCACCACCAAGGCGTTCTCCACGTCGAACCGGTGGTCCTCACTGGACACCGACGCGGCGGGTGGCTGCATCCGCGACTTCGCGCACAAGCACACCGCCGACGGTGGACTGGCGGTGCTGCACGGGAACCTGGCCGAGCGCGGCGCGGTCATCAAGTCCGCGGGCATCGACGAGGACCTGTTCGTCTTCCAGGGCCCCGCGCGGGTCGTGGAGAGCCAGGAGCAGGCGGTGTCGGTGATCCTGGGCAAGAAGATCCAGGCGGGCGAGGTCCTGGTGGTGCGCTACGAGGGGCCTGCCGGTGGGCCCGGCATGCAGGAGATGCTGCACCCGACGGCGTTCCTCAAGGGGTCCGGCCTGGGCAAGAAGTGCGCGCTGATCACCGACGGCCGGTTCTCCGGTGGGTCCTCGGGGCTCTCCATCGGGCACGTCTCGCCGGAGGCGGCGGGCGGCGGCACGATCGGGCTGGTCGAGGACGGTGACCAGATCCGCATCGACGTGCACGAGCGGACCCTGGAACTGCTGGTGGCGCCCGAGGTGCTGGCCGAGCGGCGGGCCAAGATGGACGCCCGGGAACGACCGTGGCAGCCGGTCGACCGGATCCGCCCGGTGACCAACGCGTTGCGCGCCTACGCCCGGATGGCCACCGACGCCTCCACCGGCGCGGTCCGCGACCCGAGCCGGTAGGTCTACGCGCGTACCAAGGCCCCCGCCACAACGGCGGGGGCCTTTGGTCTCTTGGTGGGGTTCGGCTCAGCGCAGGACAACGAGCGTGACGACGCTCAGCCCGGCGGCGAGGAGGAGGAAGATGAAGCCGAACGCGGGCGCTCGGCGGAACCACGGGGTGTTGCGGTCCAGGGAAATCCGACCGGCGCCCGCGAACAGCAGCGCGAACGCGGCGGCGGCGTAGACCGCCTCCAGTTCGACACCGCCCGCGAACAGGTCGATGTTGACCCGGACCCAGATGGCGTTGGCCATCACGCCGAGCACGGCCGAGGCGGCCGCCGGGGTGAACAGGCCGAGCACGAGCAGGGCGCCCGCGATCAGCTCGGTGAGCCCGGTGACCCAGGACAGCACGGTGGCGTGCTCGAACCCGAACTGGGTCAGCGCCTGGGCGAACCCGCTGATGCCGGGCCCCTCGAGCAGGCCGAACACCTTCTGCAGGCCGTGGCCGACGAACAGCGCGCCGAGGGTCACCCGCAGCACGAACAGGCCCAGGTCGGCGCCGAAGTGCCAGGCGTGCGGCTCGGGTTCGAGCACCTCCTCCCGGCCGCCGTACCCGGTGTCGTTGTCGTGGTCGGTGGGACGCGGCAGGGCCGTCGTGGTGGCGCCGCTGCCGTGGGTGTCGTCACCGCTGGTGGGGGTCGTCGGGTACTTGCTCTCCGACGGCGTGAAATAGCCGCTGTCCGCGTATCCGCCACTCTGCCGTGGGCGGTCGTCTTCGGTACTCACGCCCGCACAGTAAGCGATGGGTCAACCCCCCGCCGATCAACTAGTAGTCGCCGCGGACCAGGTTGCTCGGCTCCTCACCCCGTGCGAACTGCCGCACCTGCTCGACGACCACCCGGTACGCGCGGGCGTGCACACCGGTGCAACTACCCGCCACATGTGGGGTGAGCAACAGGTTCGGCGCCGTCCACAGCGGGTGACCTTCCGGCAGCGGCTCCGGGTCGGTCACGTCCAGCGCGGCCCGCAACCGCCGGGACTGGAGCTCCACCAGCAGCGCCTCGGTGTCCACGACCGGCCCGCGCGCGGCGTTCACGACCACCGCGTTGTCGGGCATCTTCGCGAGGAACGCGGCGTCCACCAGGTGCCTGGTCGCGGGCGTCATCGGCACCATCAACGCGACGACGTCGTGGTGCGGCAACAGGTCGTCGAGCTCGCTGATCGCCCTGATCCCGTCGCGGGCCGAGTTCGCGACCATGGTCACCTCGGCGTCGAACGCGTCCAACCGGCGCTTGAGCTGCTTGCCCAGGTCACCCGCGCCGATGACGAGCACCTTCTTGCCCTGCAACGTCTCCGTCTGGTGCATCGCCCACGTCTGCGACCGCCGGTCGTCCTCGAACTCCCGCATGTCCCGGAACACGGTGAGCAACGCGGCCACCACCCACTCCGCGGTACTGCCCCCGTGTGCGCCGCTGCAGGTCGACAACATCACGTGCCCCGGCAACTGCCCCACCCACGCCTCAGCCCCGGCGGTCAGCAACTGCACCAGCCGCAGCTTCGGCAAGCTCCCGACCAACCGCACCTTGTCGGCGGAGAGGAACCCCGGCACGAGGACCTCGGCGTCAGCGGCCTCCTCCGGCAACTCCCCCGGCTCATACCGAACCGCCCGCACCCCATCAACATCCGCGAAAGCCGCGACCCCGTGCTCATCAGGCACCAGAACAGTGATACTCACGACCGCCACCCTACGTCCGCCCCCCGCCCCGGCCCTACCACCAGCGAGAACACCCCTGCGCTCGCACCGCCCCCGGCCCCCTTCGCCCCGCCCCGGCCCGCCTCACACCGCTCCCAGCTCGCTTCGCCCGGCCCCCGGGCCGCTCGCCCCACTCCCGGCTCGACTTCGCCCCGCCCGGGCCCTCACCCGCCAAGCCCGCGCCGCCTACCGGCACCCCCCGACAGTCGATCTTGAACCGACCCCCGCAGAGATCCACATGTGGATAACTTCTGTCACCCAGAAGACGGAATTTGAGTCACCCGAAGGACACACATCCCCAGCTCAGAGCCATGACCCAGGAGCCGTGAGAGCTAGTCCGCGCCCCCGCCGCCGCCTTGGGGCTGGACGAGGATGGCGACGACGCGGTCGTCGCTGGAGACGGTGGGGCCGGTCTGGCGGTTGACGGTGCCCGCGATGGCGATCTGGTCGGTCATCAGGTCGAGGCCGTCGACCTTGCCGAAGCCGTCCGGGGCGGCCAGGGCGATCTGCGGCTTGCCGGTGAACGTCCCGTCGGGGGCCTGCGGCAGGTTCTCCAGGTGACCGGCGGTGGCCATGGCGACCCACACCAGTTCCGGGGTCGCCGCGCAGCCCGCGACGCCGGGCTTGTCCGGCCACGACCAGGCCGGGCTGGTCAGCGCCTTGCCCGGGGTCACCCGGTACAGCACGTCCGCCGCCGCCGTGCGGTCGGTCACCCAGGTCTGCGTCCCGTCGAGCGACGCGCAGATCCCGCCGGGCGCGTGCAGCCCGGCCGCGAGCACCGCGCTCCCGGACGTCGGGTTGCCGGGCGCGGGCCTGCCGTCACCGGTGATCCGCAGGACCTTGCCCGCGAGCGACTTCGGGTCCGCCGCGGCGGTCGCCGAGCCAGCGTCGCCGGTAGCGAGCACGAGCGCACCACGGTGGTCACGCGCGAGTGAGCCGCGGTTACCCGTCGCCCCCCTAGGGATACCGGTGAGCACGGGCTTCGCCTTGTCCCCCGGCGCGATGCGGACCACGCGGTTGTCGGTCGGCGTCGTGATGTAGGCGAAGACCAGTTGGTCCTCTTCGTAAGTCGGAGACAACGCGAGACCGGTAAGCCCACCGTCGGTGGACGCGTCAACGGCGACGGTAGCGAACACGGTCGGCTCGTTGTCCTTACGCACCAACAGGATCCGACCGGTCTTACGCTCGGCGACCAACGAAGTCGGGTTCGAACCGTCGCCAGGTAGCGCTGCCACCGCGACAACCGTATCGAGACAGGTAGCCAAAACGGCCGGATGGAAGTCCTTGCACCCGTCAGGCGGAGGTACCTTCGTCGCCTGACCTTCGGCCTGGGGGTCCTCTATGGCCCCACTACGGCCACCGGTCTCAGGTTCGGGGGCTGCCTGAGGTGTCAGGGGGGCGTTGGCCTGCCAACTCTCCTCGGGCGGCTGGTCGGCGAAGGTAGCGCAAGAGGACACAGCCAGCGCCACACACATCGCCGTAAGCAGGCGAAACGGGGTACGCAGCACTCCAGCCATGATGACCGACCTTACGTCCAACAAGGTGAATCCCCGGTGAGCAGCTACCGCCGCGCGCGTTCGACCACAGCCACGCGGTCAACCAGCAACTGAAGCTCCTCCGCGATCACCTCGGGTGCCTCTAGCGGCAAGAAGTGACTGGTTGGCACTACCCGTACACGCGCTTGCGGTAGGCACGCGGCGGCCTTGACGGCCTGGCGGGGATCTGCGACGACGTCGAAGCGGGCCGCGAGCACGGTGACCGGGCAGGTGATCCCGGCGAGGTCACGCCGCGGGACGTCGGCGAGCGCGAGGGCCAGGGTGACGTACCAGCGCCAGTCGTGACCGAGGAAGCGGCGCACCGCCTTCGCGACATCAGCCGGGTCGGCGCCGGGCAGCATGAACCCGCTGTGCTGCAGCAGCGCCGCGGTGACCCGGTTGACCGGCACCCGGTGCAGCACAGCGTCGACCAGCGGACCCACGGCACGCACGGCCACCGCGCTCCCGACCACCAACGGCCTGCGCACGGCGGCCGGGATGCCGAGCACCCCGAGCACACCCCCGAACAAATCCCCCGACACCCCGGCGGCGAGCAACAACCCCGACACCCGCCCCGGATACCGCCGCGCCAACTCCGCGGCCACCATCACCCCGACCGACCACCCCATGACGACGCACCGCCGCACCCCGGCCGCGTCCAACACCGCGACCGCGTCCGCAACGTGGTCATCGAGCCCGATCCGCGCCGAATCAACCGGCCGCTCCGACCCCATGGTGCCCCGGTGATACCAACTAAGCACCCGAACCCCGGACGACGGCAACACCAACGCGGGCCAAGCCTCCGGGATCGTCCCCAACCCCGGACACAACAACACAACCGGCCCGTCGGACTCAGTGCACCACCCGCGCAGCCTGGTCCCATCAGCCGCGCGCACGTCGTGTTCGCGCATCGCGCCCCAGTCTGCCGCACTTTCCTGCCTGCGACCTTCACCCACCCGTTCGTGCTCCCCCGTTTCTTGCCTTGACCTGGGGCTGCGCCTCGATCGAACGGCGCATTTGTCCCTCCGCTGGGCGACAAAAGTTATCCACATGTGGATCTCTGCGGGGCCTGTTTCAAGATCGCCCGTGGGTGGGTCCCGGTAGACTGGCCCAGGGACGCCCCCCGGAGAGGGTGGGGGCCGGGCCAGGCTTGGGGTGGGCCCCCGGAGGCGTCAAGGGGCTTCGCCCGAATGTGTGATGAGCGGAGCGGTGGCGGCGGGTTGGCGGAGCCGGGGGCGGCCGGGCGGAGCCAGGTGCGGTTCTGGCGGGGCCAGATGCGTGGCCGGGCGAGTTGGCGGAGCTGGGTGGGGCGTAGGTGGAGTGGCCGGAGTGGCGAAGCGAATTGGTTGGCGTGGCCGAGTGGTGGTGGCCGACTCGGTGGGGTGGTGCTTCAGTCGGGCGGGTGCCGGGGGGAGGAGCGGTCAGGGGCCGCAGCGGTGCGGTCGGCGGACAGAGCGAGCGGCTGGTGGGTGAGCAGCGAGAAGTGCGGAGATGACAGTGCCGCCCAACCCCCGGTGAGAGGGGGTGGGCGGCACTGGGGGCGAGGAGCTAGGCGCCGCAGCGTTCTAGGATTAGTTCTCGGACGCGTTTGGCGTCGGCTTGGCCCTTGGTGGTTTTCATGACGGCGCCGACGATGGCTCCGGCGGCGGCGTGTTTGCCGTCGCGGATCTTGGTGGCTACGTCGGGGTTGGCGGCTAGGGCCTCGTCGACGGCGGCGTAGAGGGCTGAGTCGTCGGAGACGACCTTGAGGCCGCGGGTCTCGACGACGTGGTCGGGTTCGCCCTCGCCGTTGAGGACGCCGTCGACGACGTCGCGGGCGAGCTTGTTGGTGAGGGAGCCGTCGGCGACCAGGGCGATGACGCGGGCGACCTGGCCGGGGGTGATCGGCAGCGCGCCCAACTCGACGCCGCGGGTGTTGGCCTGCTGGGACAGGTACGACATCCACCACGAGCGGGCCTCAGCGGGCGGGGCGCCCGCGTCGGCGGTGGCCGCGACCAGGTCGATGGCGCCCGCGTTGACCAGGTCCCGCAGTTCCAGGTCGGTCAGCGACCACTCCGCCTGCACCCGCTTGCGGCGCTCGGCGGGCAGCTCCGGCAGCGTCCCCCGCAGCTCCTGCACCCACTCCGCCGACGGCGCGATGGGCACCAGGTCTGGCTCGGGGAAGTACCGGTAGTCCTCGGAGGTCTCCTTGCGCCGACCCGCGCGGGTGGTGCCGGACGCCTCCTCGAAGTGCCGGGTCTCCTGCAGGATCGACCCGCCACCGGCCAGGATCGCGGCCTGGCGGGTCATCTCGTAGCGCACTGCCCGCTCGACGCTGCGCAGCGAGTTGACGTTCTTGGTCTCGGTGCGGGTGCCGAACTCCGCGGCGCCGCGCTCCATCAGCGACACGTTGGCGTCGCAGCGCAGCGAACCCTGGTCCATCCGGACGTCGGACACGTCGAGCGCCTTGAGCAGGTCGCGCAGCGTGGAGACGTACGCGCGGGCCACCTCGGGCGCGCGCTCGCCGGTTCCCTCGATCGTCTTGGTGACGATCTCGATCAGCGGCACGCCCGCCCGGTTGTAGTCCAGCAGCGAGTGCTCGGCGCCGTGGATGCGGCCGGTGGCGCCACCCACGTGCAGGGACTTGCCGGTGTCCTCCTCCATGTGCGCGCGCTCGATCTGCACGCGCACGACCTCGCCGTCGTCGAGGGTGACGTCGAGGTAGCCGTTGAACGCGATCGGCTCGTCGTACTGGGAGGTCTGGAAGTTCTTCGGCATGTCCGGGTAGAAGTAGTTCTTGCGCGCGAACCGGCACCACGGCGCGATCTCGCAGTTGAGCGCGAGCCCGATGCGGATCGCCGACTCGACCGCGAGCGCGTTGAGCACCGGCAGCGACCCGGGCAGGCCCAGGCAGGTCGGGCACACGTGGGTGTTGGGCTCGCCGCCGAACTGGTTGGCGCAGCCGCAGAACATCTTGGTCGCGGTGGACAGCTCGACGTGCACCTCGAGGCCGAGCACCGGGTCGAACCGGGTGACGACCTCGGTGTAGTCCATCAGCTCCGCTGTGGTCACTTGGCCCTCCGGTAGGCGCGGACGGCGATGAGCACGCCGGTGATGGCGACGACGACGCTGCCGATGGCGTTGGCCAGCACCAGCTTGTCCTTGTCGGCGCGGGCCGCGGCGAACCCGCGGGCGGCGCTGGTGGCGGAGGTGACCGCGCTGACGATCCCGAACACGCCCTTGTACTTGGACCCAGCCATCAGTGCGCGACCTCCAGCTCCGGAACACGGTTGATCAGGGGACCGCCCTGGGCGGCGTTGCGGGCCAGCTCGTAGGCGGCGGCCACCCGGTACCCGCGCTGGTCCTGCAGCGCGGGCGACATGATCTGCATGCCGACCGGCAGGCCGTCGGCCAGTCCACAGGGGACGCTGAGCGCGGCGTTGCCCGCCAGGTTGGACGGGATGGTGCACAGGTCGGCCCGGTACATCGCCATCGGGTCCGCGGTGCGCTCGCCGATCTTGAACGCGGTGGTCGGCGTCGTCGGCGAGACCAGCACGTCGACCTGGGCGAACGCGGCGTCGAAGTCGCGCATGATCAGCGTGCGGACCTTCTGCGCCGAGCCGTAGTAGGCGTCGTAGTACCCGGCGGAGAGCGCGTAGGTGCCGAGCATGATCCGGCGCTTGACCTCGGCGCCGAACCCGGCCGCGCGGGTCAGCGACATGACCTCCTCGGCGCTGTGGCCGCCGTCGTCGCCCACCCGCAGGCCGTAGCGCATCGCGTCGAAGCGGGCCAGGTTGGACGAGGCCTCGCTCGGCGCGATCAGGTAGTACGCGGGCAGCGCGAGGTCGAAGCTCGGGCAGGACACCTCGACGATCTCGGCGCCGAGCGCGCGCAGCTGCTCGACGGCGGCGGCGAACGCCTCTGCGACGCCGTGCTCGTAGCCGTCACCGGCGAACTCGGTGACGACGCCGACCTTGACGCCCTTGAGGTCACCGGTGGCGCCCTCGCGAGCGGCGGCGACCACCGGCGGCACCGGGGCGTCGATGGAGGTCGAGTCGAGCGGGTCGTGCCCGGCGATGACCTCGTGCAGCAGCGCGGCGTCGAGCACCGTCCGCGCGCACGGGCCAGCCTGGTCCAAAGAGGACGAGAAGGCGACCAGGCCGAAGCGGGAGACGGTCCCGTAGGTGGGCTTGACGCCGACCGTCCCGGTGACCGCTCCCGGCTGGCGGATGGAGCCACCGGTGTCGGTGCCGATCGCCAGCGGCGCCTCGAACGCGGCGAGCGCGGCGGAGGAACCACCGCCGGAGCCGCCGGGGATGCGGTCGAGGTCCCACGGGTTGCGGGTCGGGCCGAAGGCGGAGTTCTCGGTGGACGAGCCCATCGCGAACTCGTCCATGTTGGTCTTGCCGAGGATGACCACGCCCGCCGCCCGCAACCGCTGCGTCACGGTGGCGTCGTAGGGCGGCTGCCAGTGTTCCAGGACCTTCGAACCGCAGGTCGTGGGCGCGCCCTGCATGGTGAGCACGTCCTTTAGCGCCAGCGGCACGCCGGCCAGCGGCGAGGCGGCCGGGCGACCGGCGGCGACGTCGTCGTCGACGGCCTTGGCGGCGGCGAGCGCCCGGTCGGTGTCGACGTGCAGGAAGGCGTGCACGGCGTGGTCGACGGCGGCGATGCGGTCCAGGTGGGCCTGGGTGACCTCGACCGCCGAGACCTCCTTGGCCGCGACCTTGGCGGCGATGTCGGCCGCGTCGAGCCGGGTCAGCTCGCTCATGCTTCCTCCCCGAGGATCCTCGGAACGCGGAACCGGCCGTCCTCCACCGCGGGCGCGGCGGCGGTGGCCTGCTGCTGGGTGAGCCCGGGGCGCACGACGTCGGCGCGGAAGACGTTGGTCAACGGCACCGAGTGCGAGGTCGGCGGGATGTCCTGGTCGGCGACCTGGCCGACCTGGGCGACCGCCGCCACGATCTGGTCGAGCTGACCTGCGAACAGGTCGAGTTCGGCTTCGGTGACGGCCAACCTGGCCAGGCGAGCGAGGTGGGCCACCTCGTCGCGGGAGATGCTGGGCACTCGACGAACCCCCGGGGTTGTCTGTGATAGGACCTGGTGAGTCTATTTCGCGGGGTTCGGCCGCCCCGAACGGGTTGTTCGGAACGCGCCGCGGTGCTAAACCGGTGCCCGGTGGCAGCCGGGGCGGCGCGGCCGGGGTCTGCGACAATCAGCGGTCGACAAATCCGCGCGTCCGCGCGGGGTTGCTAAGTGCGGGAGGCGTTCGCCTTGTCGTTCCTGATCCGGGTGCAACTCCCGGACAGCCCGGGCACCCTGGGCGCGGTCGCGACCGCGCTGGGCGCCATCGGTGCCGACATCCTCAGCGTCGACGTGGTGGAACGGGCGGGCGGGGTCGCCATCGACGACCTGGTGGTCGAACTGCCCGGCGGGCGGCTGCCGGACGTGCTGATCACCGCCGCCGAGTCGATCCCGGGGGTCGAGGTGGACGCGGTCCGCCCGTACGCCGGGCTGCTCGACACCCACCGCGAACTGGAACTGGTGGAGGACGTCGCCGCCGAACCGGGCGACGGCCTGGCGATCTTCGCCGCCGGGGTGCCGAGGATCATCCGATCGGGGTGGGCGCTGATCGTGTCGGCCACCGCCGACGGCGCCACCCGCCTCGCCGCGAGCACCGCCGCCCCCGACGTGCACACCATCGCCCTCCCCTGGCTCCCCCTCGCCCGGGCCACCGTCCTCGACGGCGAGGAACCCTGGGTCCCCGCCACCTGGCGCGAACTCGGCACCGAACTCGCCGCCACCCCCCTCGGCAAACCCGACCGCGTCCTCCTCGTCGGCCGCCCCGGCGGCCCCATGTTCCGCGCCGCCGAAGTCGCCCGCCTCGCCCACCTGGCCGGGATCGTCGCGGTAGTCCTGCCGGACTGACGGCATCGTCGCGGTGGTTCTGCCGGGCTGATCAGAACTGGACTGTGGTCCGCTCCAAGGCCACCCGGACCAGGGCTGTGTTGTCGGCGGCCACGGTGCCGTCGGGTAGGTGGAGGGTGTCCTCCAGGCCGATGCGGGTAGCCAGGCCGAGGTGGGCGGCTGTGGTGAGTGCGGGCCAGGTGGAGGCTTCCTCGCCGTGGAGCAGGATCGGCAGGGGTAGCCAGGCCAGGGCGTCCAGGAGGGGCTCCGCAGAGGCATCGGGGCGGACTTCGGCCAGGACGCGGACTGCGGCGGGTGGGATGCCGTAGGTGCGGAGGGTCGCGGCGGCGGGTGGGTCGAAGACGCCCAGTTCGACCGCGATGCCCGCTGAGTGCAGGGCCGCGCAGACCTCCCACCAGCCGTCCTCGTGGACGTTGACGGAGGCGAAGTCGGGGCGGCCCGCGGCGAGGCCGGTCCAGGCGGCGACCAAGGCGGCTCGGCGGTGTGGGTCTGGTTCGGTCCAGGCGCCGGTGGTGACGCCGACGGTGGCGGTTGGCACTGCCGCGCGGACGGCGGCCACGGTGGCGGCCAGTTCGGGGCCGAGCAGCGTCGTGCGGCCGGTGGCGTCCCTCGGGTGCACGTGCACGGCCGTGACACCGAGCGCGGCGACATCAGCGGCGGCTGACGCCACCTGCGCCGCGGTGATCGGGACGGCGGGGTGGTCGGCGGGTGAGCGCTCGCCGTTGAGGCACGCCTGTAGCTCCACCGGGCCAGTGAAGCAGAGGCCGTCGGTCTCCACCTGTTGCCACTAGCCCGGATGGACGAACAGAGGACCGTCAGACGTCCAGGGTGTAAGCGATGAGTTGGACCTCGGGGCCGGGGTGCCAGTCGCGGCTGGGTAAGCGGGAGAAGCCGAGGCGCTCGTACAGGCGGTGAGCGGGCGTTAACCCTGCCGGACTGCACAACACGACACGCTCTAGACCCAGTTCGCGCGCTCTAGCGATAACCGCGCGCACCAGCAACTCCCCCACTCCTCTACCGCGCGCGGGGGCGGCTACGGCGAGCATGCGGAGTTCCAGCTCACCCGCGCGGGAGATCTCGGCGAACGGCGTGCCGGGCAGGGCGACGGTGACCGTACCGACCAGACACCCCTCCCGGTCCGCGGCGACCAGCAGCTCGGCCGAGCGCAGCCGCGCCTCGGCGTCGGCCAGCAACGCGGCGTACCCGGACCCGCCCCCGTCCCCCGGGTACCCGACCGCCCGGTACGCCTCCACGGTCAGCGCACCGACCCGCCGCACCTCGTCCGACCGCGCCTGGCGCACCACCAGGTCAGCCACCTCAGCCACGCCTCGCCTCCCACGTTCGTCGTGTCGTCCCGGTGCGACCCCGCGCCGGGTTCGACGCGGGAAACCCCACCGGACTCCTCCGACGCCCCAGCCCGCGCGCGGTTGCCTGCCCGCGCGCCGACCGGTGCCACCGGATCCGGTTGGGTACCACCGGGGACGTCCCTCACCCCCGGACGACCGGCCACTCGTCCTACCCCGGACCGTCGGCTCCGACCGTGGCTCCGGTCCGGTCCGACTCCCCCCAGCCCCTCCCCCTCCGCCGCAGCGACGACCACCGCGCGAGCCCAGCTCACACGGGCCGCTGCACCCACCCTGCCAAGGGATCGCGGCGCTGCCAACCACCCGGTTCGGCGGATTCGCGACGCGTTGCGGCGGCACCGCGCGGTACCGGACAGTGCTGTCCGGTGCGCTCACACGGATGGCCCAGCGCGGGAGCGTTCCCGTATCCACCCGGGCGCACGGGTATGCAGCAGGCCACGGACAGGACCGGCGGAAAAGGTTGATCGCGCAACCCTTCCGAGTGGCGACGGTTCAGTCCTCTGCGGACTCCGCGTCCGGCTCGCCGACGGTGGCCAACTCGGTCGCGGCCTCCGCGCCGCGCTCGAGCAGGACCCGGAACCCGTCCTCGTCGAGCACCGGGACCTTGAGCTGCACGGCCTTGTCGTACTTGGACCCCGGCGCGTCGCCGACCACCACGAAGGCCGTCTTCTTCGACACCGACCCCGAGGCCTTGCCGCCTCTGGCCAGGATGGACTCCTTGGCCTCGTCGCGGGAGTACGTCGCGAGGCTGCCGGTGACCACGATCGAGAGGCCCTCCAGCGTGCGCGGGACGCCCTCGTCGCGCACCTCGACCATCCGCACCCCGGCCGCGCGCCACTTGTCGACCACGTCGCGGTGCCAGCCGACGGCGAACCACTCCTCGACGGCGGCGGCGATGGTCGGGCCGACGCCCTCGGTGTCGGCCAGGTGCTGCTCGTCGGCCGCCTCGATGGCCTGGATCGAGCCGAACGCCTGGGCCAGCGCGCGGGCCGCAGTCGGGCCGACGTGCCGGATCGACAACGCGACCAGGACCTTCCACAGTGGACGATCCTTGGCGGCGTCGAGGTTGGCCAGCAGCTTGCGGGCGTTGGCCGAGAGCTCGCCCGCCTTGGTGCGGAACAGGTCGACCTCGATCAGGTCGTCCTCGGTGAGGGAGAACACGTCGCCCTCGTCGGCGAGGACGCCCGCGGCCAGCAGCGCGCCCGCGGCCTCGTAGCCGAGCACCTCGATGTCGAAGGCACCGCGACCGGCGAGGTGGAACAGGCGCTCCCGCAGCTGCGCGGGGCACGAGCGGGCGTTGGGGCACCGGATGTCCGCGTCGCCCTCCTTCTCGTAGCGCAGCGTCGCGTCGCACACCGGGCACTCGGTGGGCATCTCGAACTCGCGCGCGTCAGCCGGTCTGGCGTCGATGACCGGGCCGAGCACCTCGGGGATCACGTCGCCCGCCTTGCGGATGACCACGCGGTCGCCGATGAGCACGCCCTTGCGCTTGACCTCGCTGGCGTTGTGCAGGGTGGCCATCTCCACCGTCGAGCCCGCGACCTTGACCGGCTCCATCACCGCGTACGGGGTGACCCGGCCGGTGCGGCCCACGTTGACCCGGATGTCGAGCAGCGTGGTGGTGGCCTCCTCGGGCGGGTACTTGAAGGCGATGGCCCAGCGCGGCGCCCGGGACGTGCTGCCCAGCCTGCGCTGCAGGGACACCTCGTCGACCTTCACCACGACGCCGTCGATCTCGTGCACCGCGTCGTGGCGGTGCTCGCCCCAGTGCTTGATGTGCGCGGCGAGCTGGTCCGCGGAGTCGAGCAGCTTGGTGTGCTCGGACACCGGTAGGCCCCACGCGGTCAGTGCGCGGTACGCCTCGGACTGGGCCGTGGGTTCGAAACCGACCCTCTTGCCGAAACCGTGGCAGATCATCCGCAGCGACCTGCTCGCGGTGATCTTGGGGTCCTTCTGCCGCAGCGAGCCCGCGGCGGTGTTGCGGGGGTTGGCGAACGGCGGTTTCCCCGCCTCGACCAGGCGGGCGTTGAGCTCGGTGAAGTCCTCGACGCGGAGGAAGACCTCGCCGCGGATCTCCACCAGCTCGGGGATGGGGAACTCGGCGCTGGGGGTGAGCCGTTCGGGCACGTCGCGCATGGTGCGCACGTTGAGGGTGACGTCCTCGCCGGTGCGGCCGTCACCCCGGGTGAGGGCGCGGGTGAGCCTGCCGCCCTCGTAGAGCAGGTTGATGGCGAGGCCGTCGATCTTGAGCTCGCACAGGTAGTGCGCGGCGTCGCCGACCTCCTTGGTGACCCGGTCGACCCAGGACCCCAGCTCGTCGACGTCGAAGGCGTTGTCCAGGCTGAGCATCCGCTCCAGGTGGTCCACGGCGGCGAACTCGGTGGAGAACGTGCCGCCGACGCGCTGGCTCGGCGACTCGGGGGTGACCAGCGCCGGGTGCCGCTGCTCGAGGGCCTCCAGCTCGCGCAGCAACGCGTCGAACTCGCCGTCGGAGATCGTCGGTGAGTCGAGCACGTAGTAGCGGAACTGGTGGCCGAGCAGCTCCTCGGCGAGCACCGAGTGCCGCTCGCGGTCCTCGGCGGGCACGTCCTCGACGCCCTCGGCCTCGGCCCCGGGGGCGTGTCGCGGTAGCTCCTGGTCAGCGCTTGTCACACGAGCAGACTAGCGAGGGGGACCGACAACGCGCGGCGTCAGCCCGCCAGCCTGTGGACAAGTTCGCGCAGCTCAAGCAGGCCGATGGTGTCGGCGGGGGCGTCGACGGCGGGCTCGACCCGGCGCAGCCGCCGACCGGCGAGGCGCTCACCCAGCGTGGCGTCCAGGGGCAGGAAGGTCATCGCGGATCGGGCGGCCGGGTCGAGCTCGCGCAGCAGCGGGTGGTGCACGGCGACGTCGACCACGCCCGCGGCCTCGTCGACCTGGACGTGCACCCGGACGTCGGCCAGTCGGATGCGGTGGACGCCGAGGTTGACGGTCACCTCGGTCGGGTCCGGCACAGGTGGGACTGAGTCGTGGAACTCCCAGATAGCGTCATCCGGCGGAGCTGCCGCTTTCCACGCATCGGTATACGGGCGCAACCTCGGGTCCTCTTGGCCGGAGATGACCAAGGCGTAGATAGACCTACCGCCGCGTTCAAGGGCGAAGTGCAGGTCTGGGTGGAGGTCTGCGACGAGGTCGCAGAGCTGGTTCTCCACGCGGTTCGGCTCGCCCTCGCCGAGCGCGGCCGCGACGTCCGGGAGCAGCTCGAACCACCGGGTCCAGAACCGTTCCGCGAGCGCGGCGGGTTCGGGCCGCTCCGGTTGGGGCTTCTTGCGGAACCAGCTCATCCGCCCATCTTGGCCTAGCCCGCGCGCATGGCAGCGGAGAGGACGTCGTGGTTGAGGCGGGAGATCGTGGATAGCGGGATGCCCTTGGGGCAGACGGCCGTGCACTCGCCCGCGAGAGTGCAGCCGCCGAATCCGAGGTCGTCTTGTGTCTCCACCATGTCGCGCGCGCGGTTGTACCTCTCGGGCTGCCCTTGGGGTAGGACGCCGAGGTGGGTTGCCTTGGCGGCGGTGAACAGCATGGAGGAGCCGTTGGGGCACGCGGCGACACACGCGCCGCAGCCGATGCAGGCGGCTGCCTCGAAGGCAGTGTCAGCGTCGGGTTTGGGTACGGGGAGTGCGTGTGCGTCCGGCGCCGCACCCGCGCGTGTGGAGATGTAACCGCCTGCCTCGATGACCCTGTCTAGAGCGGTGCGGTCGACGACGAGGTCGCGGACGACGGGGAAGGGCGCGGCCCGCCATGGTTCGACCACGATCGGCTCGGCCGGGTCGAACTGGCGCATGTGCAGCTGACAGGTCGTGGTGGCCTTACCCGGGCCGTGTGCGACGCCATCGATCATGACCCCACACGCGCCGCAGATGCCTTCCCGGCAATCGTGGTCGAACGCGACAGGGTCGTCGCCCTCCAGTTGAAGGCGCTCGTTGAGGACGTCGAGCATCTCCAGGAACGACATCTCGGCGGTGACGCCGTCGATCTCGTATTCGACGAGCCTGCCTTTGACGCTAGGGCCTGCCTGTCGCCAGACCTGCACTCGGTACTTCACTTGTAACTCCTCACGGTGGGCCTGACGGCCTCGAAGCGCAGTTCCTCGCGGTGTAGCACGGGTGGCTCTCCGACTCCGGCGAACTCCCACGCGGCCGCATAAGAGAAGCGGTCGTCGTCGCGTCGTGCGTCGCCGTCGGGGGTTTGGCTCTCGACGCGGAAGTGGCCGCCGCAAGACTCAGTGCGGTGCAGGGCGTCCACGCACATCAGCTCCGCGAGTTCCAGGAAGTCCGCGACCCTGCCCGCCTTCTCTAGGGCCTGGTTGAGTTCGCTACCGCTACCGGTCACCTTGAGACGGCGCCAGAACTCCTCGCGGAGCGACGGGATGCGTTCGAGCGCCTTCTGCAGCCCGTCCTCGGACCGCTCCATCCCGCAGAGGTCCCACATGAGCTTGCCCAGCTCGCGGTGGAAGGACTCGGCGGTGCGGTCACCGTTGAGGGAAAGCAGTGTGGAGATGAGTTCACGAACACCGTCCTCGGCTTCATCGACCGCGTTGGCGTCAACGGGGCCGAACGGGCCATCGGCGAGGTAGTCACCGATGACCGCTGGGAGTACGAAGTAGCCGTCGGCGAGCCCTTGCATGAGCGCGCTGGCGCCCAGCCGGTTGGCGCCGTGGTCGGAGAAGTTCGCCTCACCGAGGACGAACAGCCCGGGGATGGTGCTGCGCAGGTCGTAGTCCACCCAGAGCCCACCCATCGTGTAGTGCACGGCGGGATAGATCCGCATCGGGACCTGGTACGGGTCCTCATCGGTGATGCGCTGGTACATCTCGAAGAGGTTCCCGTAGCGGGCGGCGACGGTATCCCTACCGAGCCGCGTGATGGCGTCGGCGAAGTCGAGATACACGCCAAGCCCGCCCGGTCCCACTCCCCTGCCCGCGTCGCACACGGCTTTCGCGGCGCGTGAGGCTATGTCGCGCGGGACAAGGTTGCCGAAGCTCGGATAGATGCGTTCCAGGTAGTAGTCACGCTCAGCCTCGGGGATCTGACCGGGAGGCCGGTTGTCGCCCGCTAGGACCGGTACCCACACACGGCCGTCGTTGCGGAGGGACTCACTCATCAACGTCAGCTTCGATTGGTGGTCGCCGCTTACAGGGATGCATGTGGGGTGAATCTGGGTGTAGCAGGGGTTCGCGAAGAGGGCTCCGCGTTTGTGGGCGCGCCAGATCGCTGTGGTGTTGCAGCCCTTGGCGTTAGTGGAGAGGTGAAAGACGTTGCCGTAACCGCCGGTCGCTAGGACTACCGCGTCAGCAACGTGGGTCGTGATCTCTCCGGTGACCAGATCCCGCACTACGACACCGCGCGCACGCCCGTCGGAGACAACGAGATCGAGCATCTCGGTCCGGGGGAAGGAACGCACGCTACCTGCGTGGACTTGCCGCGCAAGCGCTTGATAGGCGCCGAGCAAGAGCTGTTGACCGGTCTGACCGCGTGCGTAGAACGTGCGGGACACCTGCGCGCCACCGAAGGATCGCGTGTCGAGCAGACCGCCGTACTCGCGCGCGAAGGGAACGCCTTGGGCGACGCACTGGTCGATGATGCTCGTGCTGACCTCCGCGAGTCGATGCACGTTGGACTCACGAGAGCGGAAGTCGCCGCCCTTGATCGTGTCGTGGAAGAGGCGGTGGACACTGTCGCCATCTCCGGCGTAGTTCTTGGCGGCGTTGATGCCACCTTGGGCGGCAATGCTGTGCGCGCGTCTTGGGCTGTCCTGGTAGCAGAACGACAAGACGTTGTAGCCGAGTTCGCCCAGGGTGGCGGCGGCAGACCCACCTGCCAAGCCAGTGCCAACGACAGCGACGGTCAGCTTGCGCCGATTGGCCGGGTTGACCAGTCGAGCGGAGAAGCGGCGTCGCTCCCACCTCGTCTCCAGTGGGCCGTCCGGCGCGCATGTGTCAGCGATCGGGTCGCCGTCGCGGTAGAGCACTGCGTCACCTCACGATTCCGAAGAGGACGGCATAGGGCACGAACAAGAACCCCACGGTGATGCCAACGGACACGACCAGTGCCATCACGCTGGAGGCGCCGGGGGCGCGGCCGAGACTGCGTAGTGCGCTCCACATGCCGTGCCGCAGGTGCAGGCCTAGAGCGACAACGGCGAGCGTGTAGGCCGCGACGATGTACCAGTGCTGGAAGTCGGCGATGACGTTGGCGTGGATCTGGCCCTCGACGCCGTGCGGGTTCAGGACGCCAGCGGTGAGGTCGAGCAGGTGGTAGACCACGAACAGCGCGATGATCACCCCGCCCCACCGCATGGTCCGCGCGGCGTACCCGCCCTGGACCCTCGGCCGCCGCGCGTAGCCCACGGGGCGCGCCCTGGCCGCCCGCCGGGCGAGCTGGATGGCGGCGGTCATGTGCAGGACCACGGCGAGCACCAGCACCACGCGGATCACCCAGACGAACCCGCCGTACCCGAGGACCGGGGAGAGCATCCGGCGCAGGAAGACGCCGTAGCCGTCGATGTCGCCGAGGAAGATCGTCAGGTTGCCGACCATGTGCGCGACCACGTAGCCGAGCAGGATCGCGCCGGTCACCGCCATCACGGCCTTCTTGCCCACCGTCGACGACCACAGCCTGCGCGGGAACCCTTGTCTCCCAGGTGATCCGCGCTGAAGGGTCAGTGCCATACGGCCACGCTAGGAGTGCCATCGACAAGTCGTCCAATACATGAATCGGCTCATCTCGATAGCCTGGGGCTATGACGCTGCAGCAGCTCGTGTATTTCCTGGCCGTCGCCCAGACGCGGCACTTCACGCGCGCGGCCCAGCGGGCGCATGTGGCGCAGCCCTCACTGAGCAAGCAGATCCACGGCCTGGAAACCGAACTCGGCGCGGCCCTGTTCACCCGCGCGCGGGGCAACGTCACTCTTACCGCCGCAGGCGAGGCACTGCTACCGATCGCTAAGCGCATCTTGTCCGATGTGGACTCTGCGCGGCTAGAGGTCGCGGAGCTCGTAGGGCTCCGCCAAGGCCGTATCCGCCTGGGTGCGACGCCGAGCGTGTGTGTGGGTGTGCTGGCGGACGTCCTACGCCGCTACCACGACCGTTACCCCGGTATCCGGCTCCAAGTCGAAGAGAGCGGTTCCCGCGACCTGACGTCCGCGCTGCTAGGAGGCGAACTGGATCTCGCGCTGCTGATCGTTCGGCCGCAAGGGGTCGAGTCAGCACTAACCATGACTCCCGTGCTGCGCGAGCACCTCATGGTCGCCTCATCGGCGGCGGAGGCAGCCCTACCGAGCGGCATCCGCCTGGAGTCGCTCCGCGACCGGCCGATGGTCATGTTCCGCAGCGGCTACGACCTGCGGGAGACCACCCTGCAAGCCTGCCGCGCGGCCGGGTTCGAGCCCGAACTGGCGGTGGAGGGCGGCGAGATGGACGCCGTGCTGCGGTTCGTGGAGGCCGGGCTCGGCGTGGCGCTGGTGCCCAGCCTCGTGCTGCCCGGCCGCCCAGGCCTACGCGCGACACCGCTGACCAGCCCGAACATCCGCCGCACGATCGCGCTGGCGCACCGCACCGACACCCCGCCGACGGCGGCCGCCAGGGCGTTCCGGTCGACGCTGTTCGGGCACATCGACGCCCTGGTGGCCGCCAACGCCCTGCCCCCGGGCGTCGAGCCGCTGCGGTGACTACCAGCCCTCCGGCGGCTCCGCGAAGGCCTTGCCGACATCGCGCACGAGGGACATGGCCCGCCGCGCCCACGGCTCCGACGCGCCCGCCAAGCCGCACGTCGGCGTCGCCACGGCCCGCTCGGCCAGGACGGAGCGGTTGAAGCCGAGTTGGTCGGCCAGCCGGAACGCCGGGGTCGCCACCTCGCGCAGGGCGGCCAGCCCGCCGGGACCGCTACCGGGCGCCCTCCGCGGATCGGCGCCGGACCCTCGGCCGGGATCCGTGCCGGATGCTCTGCCAGGATCGGCGCTGAGCGCTCTGCCAGGATCGGTGCTGGGCACTCTGCCAGGATCGGTGCTGGGCACGACGCCCAGGAACAGCACGGTCCCGGCGTCCCACACCTCCCCGATCGCGTCAAGCGTCGCCGCGCCCACCTTGCCGAGCAGCGGCACGTCGAACGCGATCGCGCCCGCCCCCGCGGCCGCCAGCAGCCCGAACGGCGGCTTGGGCGCGCAGCAGTGGACCACAACGGGCTGCCCGGTCGCCTTCTTGGCCGCGTCGATGACCGCGCTGAGCACGTCCCTGGCCTCGGGTTCGGCGACCGCGCGCACGGTGCCGTAGCCCGACGGGGTCGGGACCGCGCCCGCGAGCACCGTCGGCAGGCTGGGCTCGTCGAGCTGCACGACCACCTCGGTCCCCAGCCGCCTGCGCACCTCCGCGACGTGCCGGGACAGCCCCTCGCTCAAGGACTCGGTGAACTCCCGCAGCGCGCCGTAGTCCGTCAGCACCCGGTGACCGCGCGGTAGCTCTAGCCCTGACGTGAGCGTCCACGGCCCCGCGAGCTGCACCTTGACCACCGGCGGCGGAGTACCGAGTCGCTCTACGGCCTCTTCGATGGCGTCCAAGTCCCTGCGGATGAGGTCTGTCGAGCGCCGGTAGTCGAGCCCCGGGCGCGCGGCGACGCGGTAGCCGGAGGGGACCAACTCGAAGGCCAGGTCAACGAGCAGCGCCGCCGTACGACCAAGGATGTCCGCCCCGAGTCCCCGCGCGGGGAGCTCGGGCAGGTGCGGTAGGTCTGGCAGCTCACCGAGGACGGTGGCAGCGGCCTCGACCGGGTCTGTCCCAGGCAGCGAGCCGATGCCGGTAGCGGTACCTGGCGGCCAGGGTGCGGTGTTCACGGTGTGAGTCTGGTGGATCGCCTCCGGGCGCCGCACACCACCGGCCCGGTTAGCATCGGCGGTCGTGGACCACACCGATGTCGTCGCGGCAGCAACGCGGATCGCGCCACACGCCCGCCGCACCCCGATCCTGCGCACCGAACTGGACGGTCGACCGGTGGTGCTCAAGTTGGAGCACCTGCAACGCACCGGGTCGTTCAAGCTGCGGGGTGCCCTGAACGCGCTTCTCGGTGGACCTCGGCCCACCCACGTCGTGACGGCCTCTGGCGGTAACCACGGCATGGCTGTCGCCACCGCCGCCCGCCTCCTAGACCTACCGGCGACGGTCTACGTACCTGAACGCGCGCCGGAATCGAAGACCCGGCGCATCGAGGCCGCAGGGGCGAAGTTGGTGCGCCACGGCGCCGCTTACGCCGAAGCCGCGGCGGCAGCGTTGACGGAGGCCTCTTCCACGGGTGCGCGCTATGTGCCCGCGTACGACGATCCGCTGGTCATCGCGGGGCAGGGGACGTGCGCGGCGGAGGTCGTCGCCGAGGCACCGGAGGTCGACGCGTTCGTGGTCGCCGTCGGGGGCGGCGGATTGGCCGCGGGAACCGTGCTGGGCGCGGGCGGCCGGTCGGTCGTGCTGGCCGAACCGGTGAACTGCCAGGCGATGCACGACGCGCTGGCCGCGGGCACCCCGGTCGATGCGGTGGTGGACTCGGTCGCCGCGTCCGCGTTGGGCGCGACCAGGGTGGGGGCGCTGCCCTTCGACGTCGTCCGGTCGAGCGGGGCGCGGTCGGTCCTGGTCACCGACGCGGAGTTGCTCGCCGCGCGGGACCTGCTGTGGGAGGAGTTCCGGCTGGCCGTGGAGCCCGCGGCCGCTGTCCCGCTGGCCGCCTGGCTCGGCGGGAAGGCCGAGGCAGAGCTACCTTGCTTGATCGTGTGCGGGGCCAACAGCGAGTGGATCGCGGCCTAGGACCCCGGCGGCTGGGTGGGTGGGTCCCGCCACACCACCACCCACCCAGCCTGGGGTTAGGCCCTCATGACGGTGGCGATCGGGATCCGCGCCGCGCGGATGGCCGGGAACAGTCCACCGAGGACACCCGCGACCAGACCGGCGACCACGCCCGCCACCCCCGCTTCCCAGGGGAAGTCCACGTTCTGCAGCGTCGGCCGGTTCGCGCCGAACAGCTCGCCTGCGAGTTTCAGGCCGACCACCCCCGCCGCGATCGCCGCCGCCGCGGTGAGCAAGCCGATGATCAGGGTCTCGGCGAGCACGATCCCGGCCAGCAGCAACCTCGGCGTGCCGACCGCCCGGCGCAGGGCGAACTCCTCGACCCGCTCGCCGACGGTGGCCAGGCCGACGTTGAGGATGCCTGCCACGCCGATCAGCAGGACCAGCGCCGCCATCCCGTAGAAGATCCACCTCATCATGTCCAGCTGCCCGCCGATGCGTTCGCGGGAGTTGACCGTGGTGGTGTAGAGCTGGCCCGCCGCTTCGGGGCCGAGCTTGGCGCGCAGGGTGGGGAGGATCGACGCCGCCGCGGGCGCCATCGTCAACGACGCGCTCTGGCTCTCGAGCGCCTCCGCCGGGATCCAGTTCAGCAGCTCGTCCGCCCGGACGTAGACGACCGGCTGGAACCCGCCGTCGTGGACGGTGCCGATCACCCGCGGGGTGGCGTGCGGCGCGCCGGGCGCCCCGGGGCCGTTGCCCTGGTAGGCGGACCCGATGCTCATCTCGGCCGGGAGCTGGTAGCGGGTGAAGGCCTCCGTCGCCTCGCGGTTGAGCACGATGCGCGGCGACAGCGACGGCTCACCGCCGAAGTCGAGCCAGCTGCCCGCCTCCAGCTGGAACGGCCGGAACTGCCGGATGTCGCCGGTGATGCCGACCACCAAGACCTCGACGGTGTTGCCGCGCGGTGGCGGTTTCTCGTCCGAGACCTCGGTGTAGCAGCTGCGGCCGTCGCAGATCATCCGCGTCTGCGGGCCCGCCTGGTCGGCGTAGCGCAGCGGCATGCCGCCCGGGTTGACCGGGGTCAGACCGGGTTCGCCGATGATGGCCTGGGTCGAGAAGGAGGCGACCGCGTCGGTGCGGCCGCGGACCACCTCGAGCGCGGAGGAGGTGCCCTTCGGGCCGGGCGGGACGCCGACCACGACGGTGCCGTCCTTGCCCTCGGACATCTCGATGTCGGCCAGCAGCGCCCGGTTGGCCAGCACCGAGCTCGCCTGCACGGCGACCACGGCGAGGACCCCGAGGAACAGGCTGATCATCGACAGGAAGGTGCGCAGCTTGCGGGCCCGGATGCCCTGGCCGCCGATCACGACGGCGGAGCGGAACCGCCCGGAGAGCCCCATCAGGCCAGCACCCCCGTGCGGTCGGGCACCAGCAGGCCGTCGCGCAGCCGCAGGACGCGGCCCATGCGGTTGGCGTGCGCGTGGTCGTGGGTGACCAGGATCAGCCCGCAGCCGCGCTCGGTCGCCGCGTGCAGCACGTCGATGACCAGGGCACCAGTCTCGGTGTCCAGCGCGCCGGTCGGCTCGTCGGCCAGCAGCACCCGCGGCTGGCGCACCAGCGCCCTGGCGATGGCCACCCGCTGCTGCTCACCGCCGGAGAGCCGGGCGGGCCGGTGCTTGGCCAGGTGCGCGATGCCGACCTGCTCGAGCGCGGCCATCACCTTGGCCCTGCGCTTGCGGCGGGCGAGCCAGCCCTGGCCGTTGACCAGCGCCATCGCCACGTTCTGCATCGCGGTCAGGTGCTTGAGCAGGAAGAACCGCTGGAACACGAAGCCGAACTCCTGGCTGCGCAGCCGGGCCGCGCGGCGCTCGGGGATCCGGGTGATGTCGGCGCCGTGCAGCAGGTACTGGCCGCCGTCTGGCCGGTCGAACAGGCCGATGAGGCTGAGCATGGTGCTCTTGCCCGAGCCGGAGCGGCCCAGGATGGCCACGCTCTCGCCCGCGCGCACCGTCAGGTCCACCCCGGACAGGATGGGCCTCGGCTCGCCCTGCCCCTTCAACGTCTTGGTCACGCCGTTGAGCTGGATCAGCGGCGGCTGGGGGACGGCGGTCATTTGCCGGGTGCCCCGTCCTGCTTGGGCGCGGGCAGGTCCGGTCCCGGCACGGCGAGGGTCTCGGTGCCGGTGAGCCCGGACTTGATCTCCACCACGGCGCCGTCGGTGCCGCCGAGCACGACGTCCTTGGTCTGCCTGCTGCCGTTGGTGTCGAGCACGTCGACCTTGCCCGCGCCCTGCTTGCCCGCGACGGCCTCGACCGGGGCGACGAGCACCTGCTTGGCCTCGGCGGTGACGACCTCCAGGGTCGCCTCGGCGCCGTTGATCAGCTTGGTGCCCGCCGGGGGGACGCAGACCAGCCGCATGCCGGTCGACTCCGACGGGGTGCGGCTGTCCTGCTCGGGCTGCTGCGGTTGCTGCGGAGCGGGTGCCGGTGCGGCCGCGCCGTCGGTCGGCAGGCCCTGGGCGGGTGCGACCGGGACGACCGGCGCGGGCGGGTCGGGGATCGTGCCGGGAGGCAGTGCGGCGGTGGTACCGAGCGGAGTGCAGTCGAACGGCCCGGGGCCGCTTTTGATCTGCGCGCGCACCACGCCCAAGCCGTCGGCGAGCGCGTAGGCCTGCGCGCCGTCGATGTCGGCGACGATGGCGTAGCCACCGAACTTCGCCGACACGACAGGCATTCCGACGGTGACCGTGGCCTTGTCGTCGACAAGCCTGCCGGAGAAGGTAGAGCCAGCGGGCACCTCGATGTGGTTGGGCTTACCTGCCGCCCACACCGCGCCGACCCGGGTCGGCTTGGTCGGCGTGCCCTTCTTGTCGTCCTTGACGTCCAGGTAGCGCACCTGCCCGTCGACCGGCGCCACCAGGCCGAAGACCGGGCTGAGCGTGACCTTGCCCTTGAGGCTGACCTTGGTGGTCAGGTCCTTGCGGGCCAGCGTGGCGGTGGTCATCGTCGACCCGCGTTCAGCGAGGCCGGGCACCGGCGGACCCGCCGACGAGGTCGAGCACCCCGCGACGACGGTGGCCGCCGTCAGTGCGGTGATGATGAGCCGAAAGTTCACCGGTACCCCCATATCCCCAAGTTCGCGAACCGGTACTGGCCCGCACTATACACACGGTGAATAGCAGGCTTCCCCGGGCGTACCCACAGGACTTTCGCACCGCTACTGGGAAAAGACGCGAAATCGGCGCGCGGGGTTGCCCGATGTGCGACAGGACTGGCCGATCGGCCGATGGGGTGGCCGAATGGCCGAGGGACCTCAGCGACCGGCCGGGGAGACCAAGCCGGTGCGGACCGCGTAGAGGGCGGCCTGGGTGCGGTCGTGCAGGCCGAGCTTGCCCAGGATGGCGGTCATGTGCGACTTCACCGTCTTCTCCGACAGGGTGAGTTCACGCGCGATCTGCCGGTTCGAGTTGCCCTGCGCCACCTGGGCGAGGACCTCGCGTTCGCGCGCGGTCAACGTGGCGCCACCCGGGCGCGTGTCACCCTCTGCGAGCAACCGCGCCACATCGGGGTGCAGCAACACGTGACCGGCGTGCACAGACCTGACGGCGGCGGCTAGCGCCAACGGGTCGACGTCCTTGTAGACGTAACCGGCGGCCCCCGCGCGCACGGCGGGGACTATGCCCACCGGCTCGGTGAAGCTGGTGATGACCAGGACGCGCGCCTTGTTGCCCAGCTCGCGCAGCTCGTTGAGCGCGTACACGCCGTCGGTGCCCGGCATGCGCAGGTCCAGCAGCACCACATCCGGTTTGAGCAGCTCGGCGGCGGTGACGCAGGACGCGCCGTCCACGGCCTCGCCGACGACGGTGATGTCGTCCTGCAGGTCGAGGAAGGTGCGCAGGCCCTGGCGCACCACCGGGTGGTCGTCGACCACGAGCACCCTGATCAGCTCAGCCCCCAACGGGCACCTCCAGCCGTACCGTCGTCCCCCCGGGGCTGGTCGAGGTGACCCGCAACCGGCCCCCCGCCGCCCGTGCCCGCTCCCGCATCGAGGTCAGTCCCAACCTCCGGTCGCGGCTGCCCTCGACATCGAACCCCGTCCCGTCGTCGCTGACCTCTAGCACCACCGACTCGGAGTGCACCCTCAGGTCTACCTGGATCCGGTGGGCGCTGGCGTGCCGCAGTGCGTTGTGCAGCGCCTCTTGCAGCACCCGGTAGACCGCCTCCTCCCGGGTCGTGGTGAGGCGGGGGACGTCGCCACCCCGGTAGACGATGTCTACCCCGTGCACCCGGTTGAGCAGTTCGGCCTGCTTGCCGATAGCGCTGTCGAGCCCGTCGCCCGCGAGGTCCGGCGGGCGCAGGCCGACCACCGCGGCGCGCAGCTCGTCGCTGACCTCCGCGGCCAACGCGCGCACCAGGTCGAGCTGGGCCGCCGCGCGCGCGGAGTCACGACCGGCGAGGGTGGCCGCCGACTCCGCGGCGAGCCGGAGGCTGAACAGCTTCTGGGTCACCGCGTCGTGCAGCTCCCTGGCGATCCTGGTGCGCTCCTGCACCATGGACAGCTCCCTGGCCCGCTCGTGCAGCCGCGCGTTGACGATCGCGATGGCCGCGTGCGCCGCCAGCAGCGCGAGCAGCTCCTCGTCCTGCTCGGTGAACCCGCCGTCGGCGGTCTTGTTGGCCACGAAGATCTCGCCGACGATCTCGTCCCCGTCGGTGATGGGCACGCCGAGGAAGTCGGTGAGCACGGGGTGCGCGGCTGGCCACCACTCGAACCGGGGGTGGGCGCGGATGTCGTCGAGCCGGACCGGTTTCGTGTCGTGCAGCAGCACCCCGAGCAGACCGTGCTGGCGCGGGACCGGGCCGATCGCGGCCCACTGCTCGTCGGTGACGCCGTCGGCGAGGAACTCGGCGAAGCCGCCCGCGTCGTCCGGCACGCCGAGCGCGGCGTAGCGGGCGCCGACGAGCCTGCGCGCGGAGGTGAGGATCGTGCGCAGCACGTCGCGCACCGACAGGTGTGTCGCGACCGCCAGCACGGCGGCGCTGACGGCGCGCAGTTCGTTCCTCCCGATCCCGGTCACGGGTCCACGGTACCGAGGCGGAGCGACGAAACCGCTGGTCCTAGGACCAAAGTCGGAGGGAAGTCCCGCCTCGGGTCCGATGGCACGGCCCGCGGCGGTGCCTAACGTCGATGGCAGGCCCGGGCAGCGCGAAATCTCTGGGAGGGGCGAGGTCCGGGGCGGGAAGTCCAATCGCGGGAGAAGGGGATCGCAGTGCACCAGTTGGCCATCGTCACCGGCGCTTCGCGGGGCTTGGGGCGCGCCGTCGCCACCGGTCTCGCCGCGGCCGGGTGGGACCTCGTGCTCGACGCCAGGGGCGCGGACGCGCTCGCCGCGGTCGCCGCCGGGCTGCCCGGCCGCGTCGTGGCGGTCCCGGGTGACATCACCGACGCGGACCACCGGGAGGACCTGGTCGCCGCCGCCGACGCGCTCGGCGGCGCCACCCTGGTGGTCAACAACGCGGGCGCGTTGGGGCCGAGCCCGCTGCCCGGGTTGGCCGAACACCCGCTCGACGCGCTGCGGGAGGTGTTCGAGGCCAACGTCTTCGCGTTGCTCGGGCTCACCCAGGTAGCGCTACCGGGGCTGCGCCGCCGCGGCGGCGCGGTCCTCAACATCACCTCGGACGCCGCCGTCGAGCACTACGCGGGCTGGGGCGGCTACGGCGCGTCGAAGGCGGCCGTGGAGCTGCTCAGCGGTGTGCTGGCGGTCGAGGAGCCCGCGATCCGCGTGTGGTGGGCCGATCCGGGCGACCTGCGCACCGACATGCACCGGGACGCGTTCCCCGGTGAGGACATCAGCGACAGACCACTCCCGGAGACCGTGGTGCCCGCCGTGCTGCACGTGCTGGCGACGCGCCCCGATTCCGGCCGGATCCGCCTGACGGAGGTAGAACTGTGACAATCCAGGTAACCCTGCCCGCCGGGTTGGACGCCCACGAGCCCCCCGAGGCCCGAGGCCTCCCCCGCGACGGCGTCCGCCTCTTGGTGAGCGACGGCGGTGTTGTGAGCCACCACCGGTTCACCGAGTTACCCGACCTCCTGCGCGCCGGGGATGTGTTGGTGGTCAACACCTCCGGCACACTCGCCGCGTCCGTCGCCATGGCGGACAGCACGCTGCGGGTACACCTGTCCACGGAGAACGCGGACGGCACCTGGCTGGTAGAGCTGCGTTCGGGCACCCAGCCCTTCCCGTTCGGCACGGCGGGAGAGGTACTGGACCTCGTGGGCGGCGCCTCGGTGTCACTGCTCCGCCGGTACTCGCGGAACCGGTTGTGGGAAGCCGAAGTCCGCCCCGGCCCGTTCTCCACCGTCCACGCCTACCTCTCCGCGATGGGCGAACCGATCCGCTACAGCTACGTCCCGCGCGCGTGGCCACTGCGGTACTACCAGACGGTATTCGGCGTGGACCCGGGCAGCGCGGAGATGCCCAGCGCGGGCCGCCCGTTCACCGACCGTCTGGTGACCCGGTTGGTGGCGGAAGGGGTGCAATTCGCGCCGGTGCTGCTGCACACGGGGGTGGCGTCGCCGGAGGCGCATGAACGGCCTTATCCGGAGTGGTTCCGGGTGTCGGAGGAGACCGCCCGAACGGTGAACGCCGCTCGTGCCGATGGGCGGCGGGTGATCGCTGTGGGGACCACCGCGGTGCGCGCGGTGGAGTCCGCGGCTCGGGACGGGGTGGTGCGGGCCGATTCGGGGTGGACGGAACTGGTGATCACGCCTGAGCGAGGGGTGGGGGTGGTGGATGGGTTGGTGACTGGGTTCCACGAACCGTTGGCGTCGCATGTGGACATGCTGGTGGCGGTTGCTGGGGTTGAGGCGGTAGAGGAGTGCTATCGGGCGGCTGTGGGGGAGGGGTATCTGTGGCATGAGTTTGGGGATGTGAACCTGTTGCTGCGGTGAGGGGTTCTGGGGGGCGCTGGGGCTGGGGAGTGCTGGGGTGCCTGGGGGTGCCTGTGTGTGAGCTCCGGGGTAGAGGGTCTGCGTGGGGGCAGGGTGTCTACGGGGGTGATCGTGTGGGGATGGGGGTTTCCATAGGGTTGTCTGCGGGGGAGTTGTCCGCACGGTGGAGTTGTCCACAGGGGATTGAGTTGTCCACAGGGGGAACTTCAGGCTCCCCGCCCTTGCGCGCCGCTCGGTAGGCTGTGTATTCGGGGGACTATGGGGCGGGTTGATCTTGCGGATGTACTGTGAGCTGGGGGAATCCGGCTCTCGGACCTTCGCTTCGCTGCGGTGGACGCCTCGGCTGCGCCATCGGATTGACGCGATTTTCGAGCGAAGCTCGATGGGGCGAACTTGTTTTGCGCGGGGCCCCGAGACCACCCGTGGCAGGACCGCAAAGCAGGGGCCGAAAAGCATGGCCCTGTCCGCGCAACGACGCTACGGGTGGTCCTCCCCCACGCAAAACAAGTCCACCCCATCGAGCCGGCCTGGCACCAGCGCCGTGGTGGAGCGCGGGTCGGCCAACGTCGTTTGGCGGGCGTCTTGGGGCCAAGGTCGTCGGGTCTGAGCCAGTCGTAAGTGGTGGGCTGGGGCTGGCGTGGGGTCTTGGTGGAGCGGGGTGTGGTGAGGGGGCAGGGCTTGGTGGGGCGGGGCGTGGGGAGGCGATCTGGCTGGTGGGGTGCGGCGTGGGTGGGAGGTGGGGTGGGGTTAGGGGGCGGTGGCTAGGTTGACGGTGTCGGGGGTGGGGGTTTCGGCGTAGAGGTTGGTTATGGCTTGGGCGTATTTCTCGGCTATGGGTTTGCGGCGGAGTTTTAGGGTGGGGGTTAGTTCGTCGCCGCCGGGGGGCCAGTAGGTGGGGAGGATGTGGAAGCGTTTGACCTGTTCGGTGCGGGAGAGTTTTTGGTTGCCCGCGCGGATGGCGGCGGTGACGAGGGTGCGGACGGGGGTGGAGGCGGCCAGGGCGGAGGGGGTGGCGGGGAGGTTGTGGGCGGCGGCGAGGGCGGTCATGGCGTCCTGGTCGAGGACCACCAGGGCGGACACGTAGGGGCGGTTGTCGCCGATGGCCACGACCTGGCTGATGACCGGGTTGGCCGCCTTGATGGCGTTCTCGATGGCCGTCGGGGACATGTTCTTGCCCGAGGAGGTGATGATGAGTTCCTTCTTGCGGTCCACGATGGACACGAAGCCGTCCTCGTCGATCACGCCGATGTCGCCGGTGTGCACCCAGCCGTCGGGGTCGATGGTGGCGGCGGTGCGGATCGGGTCGTTGCGGTAGCGGGACATGACCGAGGCGCCGCGGATGAGGAGTTCGCCGTCGTCGGCGAGGCGGACCTCGGTGCCGTGCACCGGGGTGCCGACGGTGCCGAGCTTGTTGAGGCCGACGCGGCCGGAGGTGCCCAGGCCCGCGGTCTCGGACATGCCCCAGATCTCGTACACCGGGATGCCGATGGCCCAGAAGAACTCCAGCGTCTCCACCGGGATCGCGGCGGCGCCGGAGGCGGGGACCTTCACCTCGGCCAGGCCCAGCCGGGCGCGCAACCGGCGCAGCACCAGCCGGTCGGCGACGGCGTGGCAGCCGGTCAGGTACCAGGAGCGGGGGCGGCGCAGGTGCCGGAGGCCGACGTCGAGCGCCCACGTCGCGATGGCGCGCTTGAGCCCGCTGGGTTCGGCGGCGACGGCGGCCTGGATGCCCAGCTGGAGCTTCTGCCACACCCGGGGCACCGCGAAGAACAGGTGCGGTCGGGCGTCGGGCAGCGCGGTCGCCAGGTCGCGGGGGTCGGCGACGGAGATCACCTCGGTGCCGAACAGGATCGACGCGTAGTGCGAGGCGACCCGGTCGGCGATGTGCGCCGACGGCAGGAACGACACGACCCGGTCGCCGGGCAGCAGTTCGAAGGCCTGCTTGACCGCCTGCGCGACGGCCATGACGTTGGCGTGGGTCAGTTCCACGCCCTTCGGCGGGCCGGTGGTGCCCGAGGTGTAGATGATGGTGGCGACGTCGTCCGGTTCGACCGCGCGCCACGCGGCGTCGAAGTCGAAGTCCGGTGAGCCGCCCGCCTCGACCTCGGCCAAGGACTCGGCGCCGTCCACCGCGCCGTCGACGCACACCAGCCGGAGGTCAGGGGCGGCTGCCCGGAGCAGGGGTACGAACGATCGTTCGGTCACCACGATCCTGTTGCCCGCGTTGGCGAACACGTGCGCCAACTGCTCCGGCGCGGAGGTGTTGTAGACCGAGAAGGGTAAGGCCCCTAAGTGCAAGACAGCCGTGTCCACCAAGTGGAACTCGGGCCGGTTCGTGAGCATCAGCCCTACCGCTTCGCCCCGGGTGACGCCGAGCGCGGCAAGACCCGCGGCGATGGTCCGGACCCTCTGGTCGTACTCACGCCAACTGACGGAGACAACGCCACCGGGCGTGCGTAGGGCTACCTGCGCCGGGTTGATCTGGGCGGTGTCTTGGAAAGCAGCGCATAAGGTCGGGTACTCGTCCACGGCGACCGCCTCTCACCACTGTGGTCTGCGACACAGGTGAGCGGGATCGTAGGGTCGGCAGCCCTACCTGTCCACAGTCTCAGCCCGCGCCGAGGCAGATGAACGGGCGCCGGTACGGGTCCTCGGCGATGGACTTGGCCAGCGCCTTGGCCGGGGTGAGACCGGCGGTGAGCAGCTGGTGGTAGGTCACCATCGCCGTCGCGGCGGCCTCGTCGCCGACCCGGCTGGTCGCGGCGACGACGGTGCGCACCCCACTGGCCAGCAGCGCGCCCGCGTACCCGAGTGCCTCGTCGCCGGGTCGCACGTAGTTGAGCGCCAGCTCGCACGCGGCCAGCACGACCTGCCGGGGCGGTTGGCGCAGCCGGGCGACCTCGTAGGCGAACAGCGGCCCATCGGCCAGTTCCAGCCGGGAGAACAGGGCGTTGGTGGGCTCGTGTTCGCCGTGCGCGGCGATGTGGGCCAGCTCGGCGCCGTCGAGCGCGTCGAGCACGCTCGCGACCGTCGCGTTTTCCTTGTCTAGCGCTACCGCGTCCGGGTAGACCTCACGCAGCGGTCCGTCTTCCGCGACCAACCCCGTCAACATGGGCCCGCGCGCGAGCACGGTCCGTCCCTTCGGGGACGAGCCCGTCGCGGCGCTAAGCCAAGCCGTCGCGGATGGCGCTACCACCAGCGGCCTCCCCCACAGCGACGGCAGGCTCCCCCACGGCACGGCGTACAGCGCGCCGGTGGGGACTATGACCAGTTCGCTGTCGCCGATAAGAGAGAGCAACGGCTGGATCAGCTGCTTGTCCAACCCGC
Organism: Actinokineospora globicatena; assembly: GCF_024171945.1. Classification (GTDB taxonomy): domain Bacteria; phylum Actinomycetota; class Actinomycetes; order Mycobacteriales; family Pseudonocardiaceae; genus Actinokineospora; species Actinokineospora globicatena. Next base: position 572,020 of record NZ_JAMTCR010000005.1, on the reverse strand, counting down.
CCGCGCTGCGTGCCGCGGACGCCTTCACGACGTCGACCACCGGCGGCGGCAGCGTGTCCGGGGCGAGCACGTCGAGGTCCGCGTGCAGGCGGGCGGCGAGCTCGGCGGCGGCGCTCGCGGACCCGAGCCGCACCATCCGCGCCCCGGTGCCGCACACCACCACGGCCACGACCTGGTCCTCGGAGGTCGCGAACGACACCAGGACCCGGCCGTCGAGCGCGGGCGACACCGCCTCAAGGGTGGCGACCGGGCGCGGCCTGCCCCACGGGCTGGCGTACCAGCCCTGCCGCTCGACTTCCCGCTCCAGCGCGGCGGTCTGCTTCTCCAGTTTCTCCGCCGACCGACCGGCCAACCGCACCAGCTGCGCGGTCCGCTTGGCCAGCCGCAGCTCGGCCGCCTTCTCGGCGACGCGCGGGTCGGCGATGTCAGGCATCGGCTCGTACCGGTACACCTGCGCGCGGGTGCGCTCCAGCCAGCCGAAGAGCCTGCGCGCGTCCGGCCGCGGCCCCTCCAGCACCAGCCGCACCGCCAGCTCACCCAGGTGCCGCCCGTGCACGGCGGTGCCGCACACCAGTTCCAGGCCGCCCATGCGGTCGCGGGTGTGCCCGAGTTCAGACAGTCCCGCGCGCGCCTGCGCCAACGCGGCCCGCACGTCCCGTTCGGCGACCGCGAGTTCGGCGCGGCACAACCGCAGCAGCATCCGGTGGTCGACCGGGGTGGTGACCCTGGGCGCGGGCACCTGGTCGAGCAGCTTCCCGGCGGTGTCCAGGTTGCCGCGGCGGATCTCCAGCCGTACGGCCAGCATCAGCGCCAGCGCTGCCTCGTCCTCTAGCGCCAGACCACGCAGCTGCTCCGCCAGCGCTACCGCCGTCGCGGGCAACGCGGCGTCTCCTCGGCGGGGGGACCCGTTGGCGTTCTTACCCTCCAGCGCGTCAAGCGTGTCGGCGCGCAGTGCGGCGAGCGCGGCCACGGCGGCCCACCGGACGTTGCCGCGGCGGGTGAACATCCGCTCCGAACGCCGGGCCCGGCGCCGGGCCTGCGCGGCGTCACCGTGCAGCAGGGCGGCGGCGGCACGGGCGATCTCGGCCTCGGCGGCGTCCTGCCCGACGCGCTGGCGGCGCAACCGGGGCAGCGCGTCGTCCAGGTGCCGGGCGGCCTCGTCGACCAGTCCACCGGCGAGCAGCGCGCGGGCCTGGTCGAGTTGGACCACCGGCAGCATGCCGGGGGCGCGGGCGGCGCAGTCGCGGGAGGTCTCGGCGAAGTAGCGCAGCGCGGTCGGCACGTCGCCGGTCATGTGCGCGACGTAGCCCCGGTTGTGCCGCGCCTTGATGGCGATGTCGTGCAGGCCGTAGCGCTCGCACAGCTCGATGCAGGTGTCGAGCTCCTCGATCGCGGCGGCGGTGTGCGCGCGCTCGATCTGGGCGAGGCTGCGGTTGAGGTAGAGGCTCGCCAGCACGTACGGGTCGCCCGCGCCGTCGGCGAGACCGGCGCGCAGCCGCTCGGCTGCCTCCGAGAGCAGGTCGAGCGCGTGGTCGTGGTCGCCTGCCCGGATGTGCAGGAAACCGCGCTGCTCCAACGAAAGCCCGGCCAGCTCGGCGCGCAGCGGGCCGTCGGGCAGCTGGTTGAGCAGGGCGTCGGCGTCGGAGAGCCGGGCGATGCCCTGGGTGATGGTGGCGCCCTCGGTCTCGGCGTAGGCCAGGGTCACCAGGACCCGCACGCGCAGCTCGACGACCTCGGGCGCGGTCGGCACCTGGGCGGTGTCCAGCACGGTGAGCGCGTCACCGAGCAGTGCCCGCGCACGGGCGAAGGTGTAGGCGTACACGGCTTTGCGACCGCGGCGGTAGAGCGCGCCTGCACGCCGGACAGCGGGCATGGCCTAAACCCTACGTGCCGCGTCCACCCGTGGTGGACGCGGCACGTGGGTCTCGCTCGGCAACCCGCGCCCGGCGCGGGTGCTCGGCTGGCTCAGCTGCGCCAGCCGAGCGCGGTGAGGTCGGCGTCGGCGAGGTCGCGGGCGTTGCCCGCCCGGCTGACCCGGTCGTCGACGGAGGTGGCGTCGGCCAGTTCGGTGAGCCGCCTGGCGATCATGCCCGCCACCACCGGGGTGGCGAAGGAAGTCCCGGCCCACACGGCGAAGCCGCTGGTGAGGTCGTCGGGGTCGAGGGTGGCCCGGGGCAGCGGGCCGGGGCCCTGGTTCTGCAGGTCCGGGCCCTCGGAGCCCTGCCACAGCGGGACGGTGCTGACCACCGCGTTGCCCGGCGCCCACCTGGTCACCCAGGCGCCCTCGTTGCTGAACGCGGCGACGGACTTGCCGGACGGGTTGAGCGCGCCGACCGCGATCAGCAGCGGGTTGCCGGTGTTGGACCCGTCGGCGTTGAGCGCCATCGCCGCGGGCACGAACGGCCGGGTGGTGGCGTCGTTGCCCGCCGCGGCGACCACGACGACCCCGAGGTCGGTCAGCTTGCGCACCGCCTCGGCCAACTGCAGGCCGGTGCTCTGGTCGGTGTGCTCCGGGTAGAAGCCCAGCGAGATCGACACCACGTCGACCAGGTCCTGCGGGCGGTTCTCGGCCAGCGCCGAGGTGACCCGCTCGCGCAGCCACTCCAGCGCCAGCAGCACCGAGCCGTCGGTGGTGATGCCGTCGGTGTGCAGCACGCGCAGCGACAGCACGCGCGCGTCCGGGCAGTTCTGGAAGACCAGGCCGGTGACGAAGGTGCCGTGCCCGGAGTGCGAGTCGGTGATGCCCAGCAGCGGCTGCAGCACGTCGCGCTCGTCGTTGGGCGAGGCCAACGAGGGCAGCGCGCCGCCGCTCTGGTCGGTCAGCGTGGTCTCCAGGTCGGCCAGCAGGCCCTGGAACTCCGCGGACACCTCGACCACCGGGTCGGTGTCAGCCGCGCCGACGGTCAACCACGGGTGCTCGCCGATGCCGGTGTCGAGCACCGCGACGACCGGGCGGCGGCCGGGGGCGAGGGTGGCCGGGTCGCGCCGGGCGGGCTTGGGCAGGAACAGCCGGACCGCGTTGCGCGCGCCGTTGCCCAGCGCGATGGCGCCGCCGCCGACGCCGTTGCCGAACGGGACCCCGTTGCCGAAGGGCACCCCGTTGCCGAACGGGACGCCGTTGCCGAAGGGCACGCCGTTGCCGAACGGGGCACCGCTGCCGTAGGTGGCGCCGTACATGCCGACCGAGGCGGCCACCGCGAGGTGCTCGAGACCGATGCCCTTGGTGGCATCGGGGCCCAGCACCCGGCGCAGGTTCGCCAGGACGGTCCACGGGTCCGGCGCGGCCTCGGTGACCGCGTCGTCGCGCAGGTGCAGCAGGACCGGGACGGGGAAGTCGCCGTCGAAGCCGTCGACCGCCTCGCGCCAGCGCGGGGTCTTGGGCAGCCGCACCACCAGTTCCACGCCGACCTTGACCAGCGCCTCGTTGAACCGGGCGATCGCCTTGGCGTCCCTGGCCACCGCGAGCGGCACGAGCAGGGTGTTGGACCGGTACGCCGTGGAGTCCGGGCGCCTGCCCCGGGCACCGGGGACGGCGGTGGACGGGTTCAGCACCCTGGCCCGGTGCCGCACGAGGATGTCCTCGGTCAGGCCGATCACCTGCGGGAACCGAGCCAGGTCGGTCGGCACCGGATTGGTCGTGTCATGCCGCTGCCCCCCGTTGGCGCTCACATCCGCCATCGAATACCCCACCCCGAAGTCGTTGGTCACGGTCGGTGTCACTGCGTTCGCGCTGCCCCGCCGACCTGCTCATCCGTAGTAGAGCAGTAACGGGGTCACCAGATACGTCGATTGGGAAAGCCGCTGCGTAACGAGCATTTGGGATCAACTCTGCGCTGATACCCGGGTGACGATCTGTGAGCGAATGGCCGGGGTGGAACCAACAACGTCCACTCGGACAGCCCAACGGCGCCTCGGCCGATTCCGGATCGACGGCCCGCACGGGCGGACCAGAACGTAGCGAACAGCAAGATCCGAGCCCGCGCAACGCCCCTATCGGGTAAGACGTGCCGCCGGAAGTGCACACCGTGTGCGGTTGTCCACTGTGGGTGGCCACATTGTTCGAACACGTGGTCGGTCCGACCGAAAATGATCTTGATCGTCGAAGAATCCACTGTGGACCCGATGGCGGGAATGCGCGACGGCGTCAGTGGACTGGCGAATTCGCACCCGTGTTCGAATGGGGCGGGAAACGCGCTACTGGCGGGTCCGGGAAATGGTGGCGCTGCCCAGCACGACATCTCCGGCCGGGTCCCGGCGGTAGAGGACAACGGCCTGTCCCGGGGCGACCCCGCGCACGCCCTCGGCCGGGCGGACCAGCAGCTCACCGTCCACAAGCGACGCGGTGGCCGCCGTGGTGCCGCCGTGCGCGCGGATCTGCGCCACGCAGTCGACGGTGCCGGTCAGCGGCTCGCCCGAAGGCCAGGTGGGACCGGTGCCGACGATCTCGCGCACCGCGAGCCGCTCGGCCGGGCCGACCCGGACCGTGCCCTGGACCGGCTCCAGCGCGAGCACGTAGCGCGGGCGCCCACCGGGGGCGGGGGCGTCGATGCCCAGGCCGTGGCGCTGCCCGACGGTGAACCCGTGCACGCCCGCGTGCACGCCGAGCACGGCGCCGGTCTCGTCGTCGACCAGGGTGCCCGGCCGCGCGCCGAGCTTGCCGGTCAGGAACGCCCTGGTGTCGCCGTCGGGGATGAAGCAGATGTCGTAGCTGTCCGGCTTCTCGGCCACCGCGAGGCCGCGCTCGGTCGCCTCCGCGCGCACCGCGGCCTTGACCGAGTCGCCGAGCGGGAACATGGCGTGCGCGAGCTGGTGCGGGGTGAGCGAGGCCAGCACGTAGGACTGGTCCTTGTCCAGGTCCGCGGCGCGGCGCAGCTCGGGACGGCCGTCGACGGTGGCCAGCCGGGCGTAGTGGCCGGTGCAGACCGCGTCGAAGCCCAGCGCGATCGCCTTGTCCAGCAGCGCCTCGAACTTGATCCGCTCGTTGCACTTGAGGCACGGGTTGGGTGTGCGGCCCGCGGCGTACTCGGCGACGAAGTCCTCGACCACGTCCTCGGTGAACCGCTCGGCGAAGTCCCAGACGTAGAACGGGATGCCGAGCAGGTCGGCGACCCGGCGGGCGTCGTGCGCGTCCTCGACGGTGCAGCACCCGCGCGAGCCGGTGCGCAGCGTGCCCGGCTTGGCCGAGAGGGCCAGGTGCACCCCGACCACGTCGTGGCCCGCGGCCACCGCGCGCGCCGCGGCCACCGCCGAGTCGACCCCACCGCTCATCGCGGCCAGTACCCGCATGGTCTACACCTCCGCGTGGGACGCGCCCCGGCGCAGCCCGGCCAGTCCGGCGTTGCGCGCCCGCGCCACCACCGGGCCGATGGCCTCGGCGAGCGCGGCGACGTCGGCGGCGGTGGAGGTGTGGCCCAGGGAGAACCGCAGCGACCCGCGGGCGGGCGCGGGCTCGACCCCCATGGCGAGCAGCACGTGCGAGGGCTGCGCGACACCCGCGGTGCACGCCGACCCGGTCGAGCACTCGATGCCCCTGGCGTCGAGCAGCATCAGCAGGCTGTCGCCCTCGCAGCCGGGGAAGCTGAAGTGCGCGTTGCCCGGCAGCCGCGACGGCGCGCCGTCCACTTCGGACTCGCCCGGGTCGCCGTTGAGCACGGCACCGGGCACAACTTCGCGGACCGCGCTGACCAGCTCCGCGCGCAGCCCGGCGAGCCGCTCGGCCCGCTGCGCGCGCTGCTCGGTGGCGACCCGGACGGCGGTGGCCATGGCCACGATCGCGGGCACGTCCAGCGTGCCGGAGCGCACGTCGCGCTCTTGGCCGCCGCCGTGCGACACCGGGGTGCAGCGCACGTCGCGGCTCAGCAGCAGCGCGCCGACACCGAACGGTCCGCCGACCTTGTGCCCGGACAGGGTCAGCGCGCCCGCCCCGCTGCGGCCGAAGTCGACCGGGAGCACGCCGACCGCCTGCACGGCGTCGGTGTGGAACGGGATGCCGCCGGCGGCGCAGGTCGTCGCCAGCTCGCGCACCGGGTTGACGGTGCCGACCTCGTTGTTGGCCCACATCACGCTCACCAGCGCGACCGCCTCCGGGTCCTCGGCGATGGCGGCGCGCAGGGTGTCCTCGTGCACGCGGCCGAAGTCGTCGACCTCCAGCAGGGTGACCTCGGCGCCGTCGTGCTCGGCCAGCCACAGCGCGGCGTCGAGCACGGCGTGGTGCTCGACGGCGGAGACCAGCACCCGGGTGCGCCTGGGGTCGGCGGCGCGGCGGGCCCAGTAGATGCCCTTGACCGCCAGGTTGTCGCTCTCGGTGCCGCCGGAGGTGAAGATGACCTCGGAGGGCCGGGCGCCCAGGGCGGCGGCGATGGACTCGCGGGCCTCCTCGACGGCGCGCCGGGCCCGGCGACCGGAGGAATGCAGCGAGGAGGCGTTGCCGTACGCGGACAACGCCCCGGTGAGTGCCGCGGCCGCCTCGGGCAGGATCGGCGTGGTGGCCGCGTGGTCGAGATAGGTCATCGCACAACCAGGGTAGACCGAACCCCGCCCGGTCCCGAAACGGGCCAGCTCACACCCGCTCATCGGTGGACCGCCGGAACACCAGCACGCCGACCACGGCCACCGCCGCCATCACCAGGTCGATCGGGACCACGGCCGCGGTCGGCGCCGCGGTGGAGGCCAGCGCGGCGAGCAGGACACCGCCGAGGCCGACCAGGGCCGCGGAGAAGACCATGTCGCTGACCTGCAGCGCCGACGAGGCGAACCCGCGCTCGTTGGTCGGGGCCAGGCGCAGCGCGAGGACGTTGACCGAGGGGAACGCCAGGCCCATCCCGGCGCCGCAGACCGTCCACAGCAGGCCAGCCAGCCACGGCGAGCCCCACGGCACGGCGACGAACACCATCGAGGACAGCCCGACGGCGAGGAACGCGAACCCGGTGCGGATGAGGGTGGTGCGCTCGATGTCGGGGCGCCTGCCCTGCCAGGCCGAGGCGAAGGACCAGCCGAGGGCGCCGACGGTCAGCGGGAGCCCGGCCAGCGCCGGGGAGAGGCCGTGCACGCTGGTGAGGGTCAGCGGGACGAAGGCCTCGACCCCGAAGAACGCCCCGGCGAACAGGCCCCTGGACAAGATCACCCTGGGCAGGCCGGGCTTGCCGGTGAGGGTGCCGCGCGGCAGCAGCGTGCGCAGGGCGGGGACCAGGACGGCCAGGCCCACGAGCCCCAGCCACAGCGTGGTGAGCGACGGGTGCTGCGCGGCCCAGCTGACCGCGGGGATACCGAGGGCGGCGGCCAGCGCGGCCAACGGGAGCCCCTTGCGGGTCGGGCCGTCTTTTGGATCCGGCCGCGGCAGTCCGCGCAGGGCGGGCACGAGCAGCACCACACCGAGCACGGCGAGTGGCACCAACCCCAGGAACACCCACCGCCACCCGAACCGCTCGGTGATCACCCCCGCCAGCGTCGGCCCGACGATCGAGGGCACCACCCAGGCCGCCGCCAACAACCCGAACGCCGCGGGCCGCACCCGCTCCGGGTAGACAGCGGCAACCAGCACGTAGATCGCGACAACCTCACCACCGAGCCCGATCCCCTGCAGAACCCGAGCGGCCAGCAGCACCGGCATCGACTCGGCGGTCCCCGCGACCAGCAACCCGGCCAGGAACACCGCGGGGGCGACCATGAGCACCGCCCTGGCACCCACCCGGTCACACACCCAACCGCTCAACACCGTCGCCGCGACGCTGGCGGAGAGGAACGCGGTGAACGGCCAGGAGTAGAGGTGACCACCGTCGAGCTCGGCGAGCATCCTGGGCAGGGCCGTCGACACCCCGAGGTGCTCGAACGCCGCGATCGTGATGAGCAGCAAGATCCCCAACGTGGTGGCGCGGGTACTCGCCCCCCACAGGTGCTTCCCGGGGGCGGACTCATCAGCGGTCTCGGTAGCGGTCACCCACCCATCTTCGGACCTCGACCGGGGTGGAGGTCCAGTGATTTCGCCAACCACACACCTCCCCACCAGCGACAGCACCCCCAAAATGCGCACACCCGTCGGTGCAGGACCGGCTCCACGTCCAACCGGCGGTCCTCCGTCGACCTCAGCTGGCCCCTACGGCAAGGAGCACCGTCCCCGGCGGGGGGACGGTGCTCCTGGGTGTGGGGCCCGGTCAGGCCGCGGGGACGCGGACCTGGCGGGGGCGGCGGCGTTGGGTCGGGAGGGGGGTGACGCGGTCGAGGGCGGAGTTGATGGCGGCCTCGGTCAGGGCCGCCAGCTCCTGGCGGTTGGCGGCGCGCCCCGGGGCCAGTTCGTCGAGGACGGTGAGTTCCAGGACGAGGCCGCGCAGGGCGGCGACCCGGCGGATGGACTCGATGATCGTCTCGGTGCCGATGAAGGCCGGGGTGGTGGTCTCGCGGCCGTCGGCGAGGTGGAAGCGCAGGGCGATGGGGCGGACCGGGACGCCGCCGTCGATGGCGGCCTGGAAGAGGGCGGGGCGGAACTTGCCGATGCCCTGGCCGCACCAGGTGGTGCCCTCGGGGCAGAAGTAGACCAGCGACCCGGCGCGCAGGGTGGTGGCCAGTTCGGTGACCGTGCCGGGCAGGGTGCGCAGCCGCTCGCGGTCGATGAACAGGGTCCCGGCCGCGGCGACGACCCGGCCGAGCACCGGCCAGGTGCGGATGTCGACCTTGGCGATGGCGCGCATCGGGCGGACGGCGTTGACCGCGGCGATGTCGAGCCACGAGATGTGGTTGGTGGCCACCAGCGCACCCCGGTTGCCGCCCGCGCGCAGCGCGTCGGCGCCGCGGACGACGAGCCGGACGCCGAAGGAGCGCAGGACGGCGCGGAAGATGCGCTTGGCGAGCAGTTCCCGTCCGGCGCGGCCGATCACGGGCATCAGCGGGACCGACAGCGCGGCCACGAGCAGCACGCCGACGGCGCCGGTGAGACGCAGGACGACGCGGGCGCGGCTGACGCGGGCCTCACCGGTGGTGAGGCAGGTCGGTCCGCACGGCGAGGTGGGCATCCAGTCGTGCGCCATGGCTCTACTCCCCCAGGAAGAACTTCAGGTAGCGCTGGTCGACGTTGGCCAGGTCGAGCAGGACGAAGAAGTCGGCGACCCCGAAGTCGGCGTCGAGCGCGGGCGGGCCGCACACCTTGGCGCCCAACCGCAGGTACCCCTTGAGCAGCGGCGGCATCGCGACCCGCGCGGGTGTCTCGACGGCCGAGAAGTCCCACGGGGTCCGGGGCCGCACGCGCCGGTCGTCGGCGCTGTAGTGCTTGGTGCTGACCGTGTTCCACACGCCCGCCGCCAGGGAACCGCCGTCGGCCAACGGGACCGAGGCGCACCCGGCGAGGTAGCTGTGGCCGGACAACAGCATGTAGCGCGCGATCCCGGCCCACACCAAGCTGACCACGGAACCGTTGCGGTGGTCGGGGTGCACGCACGAGCGGCCGGTCTCCACCAGCGCGCCGCGCAGGCCCGCGAGCTCGGTCAGGTCGAACTCGGTGTCGGAGTACAGGGATCCGGCGTCACCCGCGCGCTCGGGCGGCAGCATCCGGTAGGTGCCGACGATGGCACCGGTGGCGTCCTCGCGGACCACCAGGTGGTCGCAGAACGGGTCGAAGTGGTCGATGTCCAGGCCGGGGGTGGAGGTGTGCAGCGTCGCACCCATCTCCTCGGCGAAGACCTGGTAGCGCAGTCTCTGGGCGGCCTCGACCTCGGCGCCGTCGTGCGCGACGAGCAGTGAGTACGTGGGGGTGTCGATCCCGGGCTTCGCAGTGCTGACCAGCACCTGGGCCTGCGTCATACCAGGAGATTAGGGTGATGTCGGCATCGGGGGTGTGTTCTTTGCCATGACGCGACAGTGGCAAGTGAGTGAATTGCCGGTACGTCGGTCCGCTCGGGTGTACCCGGGGCCGGAAAAGGGAAAGGGGCGGCCCCTCGGGACCGCCCCTGACACCGCGAACGCGACGATCAGCCCTTGCGCTTGGCGACCTCGCCGGCCAGCTGCGGTGCGACGGCGAACAGGTCGCCGACGACGCCGAAGTCGGCGATCTCGAAGATCGGCGCCTCCGCGTCCTTGTTCACCGCGACGATCGTCTTCGACGTCTGCATGCCCGCGCGGTGCTGGATCGCCCCGGAGATGCCGAGGGCGACGTAGAGCTGCGGGGACACCGTCTTGCCGGTCTGGCCGACCTGGAACTGGGCCGGGTAGTAGCCGGAGTCGACCGCCGCGCGGGAGGCGCCGACGGCGGCACCGAGCGCGTCGGCGAGCTGCTCGACGACCTCGAACTTCTCCGCCGAGCCGACGCCGCGACCGCCGGAGACGACGATGGAGGCCTCGGTCAGCTCGGGGCGGTCGCCGCCGACGACCGGCTCGCGGCCGGTGACGGTGGTGGCCTTGGCCGCGTCGACCGCAGGGACCTCGACGGTCTCCTCGGCCGCGGCGCCCTGCGCCTGCACGGCCTCGACGCCGCCGGGGCGGACGGTGACGACCGGGGTGCCCCGGGTCGACTTGGCCTTGACGGTGAACGCGCCGCCGAAGATGGACTGCACGCCGACGACGTCGTCGCCGGAGCTCTCCACCCCGATCGCCTCGATCAGCAGACCGGAGCCGGTGCGCACGGCCAGCCGACCGGCGATCTCCTTGCCCTCCGCGGTGGCCGGGATGAGCACCGCGGCCGGGGACTTGGCGCCCACCAGGTTCGCGAGCACGTCGACCTTCGGGGTGACCAGGTAGGTGGCCACGTCGTCGGACTCGGCGACGTAGACCTTGGCCGCGCCGTAGGCGGCGAGCGATTCCTTCACCTTGGCGGCGGTGCCGGGAGCGGCGACCACGACGGCGGCGGGCTCGCCGATCTCGCGGGCCGCGGTCAGCAGCTCGAAGGTGACCTTCTTGACCTCGCCGTCGACCTCGTCGACGAGGACCAGGACCTCGGACACTGTCGTACCTCCTTCGCTGCTTGTCAGATGAGCTTCTGGCCGATGAGGTACTCGGCGATCTTGGCGCCGCCGTCACCGGCGTCCTCGACCCGCTGGCCAGCCGAGCGCGGCGGCTTCGGGGTGGACTCCAGGACGGTGGTGCTCGCCGCGGCGAGGCCCACCTCGGCGGCGTCGATGCCCAGGTCGGCGACCGTGAAGGTCTCGACCGGCTTCTTCTTCGCCGCCATGATGCCCTTGAACGAGGGGTAGCGCGGTTCGTTGATCTTCTCGCCGACGCTGACCACCGCGGGCAGGGTCGCCGAGAGGTGGGTCAGCCCGGTGTCGGTCTCCCGGGTGACGGTGATCGCCGACCCGTCGACGGTGACCTTGCGGGCGTGCGTGAGCTGCGGGTAGCCGAGCACCTCGGCCAGCATCGCCGGGATGGCGCCGCCGCGGCCGTCGGTGGCCTCGTTGCCCGCGATCACCAGGTCGACGCCGTCGACCTTGCCGATCGCCGCGGCCAGGACCCGGGTGGTCTGCAGCAGGCAGGAGCCGTGCAGCGCGGGGTCGGTGACGTGCACCGCCTTGTCCGCGCCCATCGACAGCGCCTTGCGGATGGCCTCGGTGGCGCGCTCCGGTCCGACGCTGAGCACGGTGACCTCGCCGCCGTGGGCCTCCTTGATCAGCAGGGCCTCCTCGACGGCGCGCTCGTTGATCTCGTCGAGCACCGCGTCGGCGGACTCGCGGTCCAGGGTGTGGTCGGCCTCGGCGAGCCTGCGCTCCGAGTAGGTGTCAGGCACCTGCTTGACCAGGACAACGATGTTTGGCATGGGTCTTGTTCGACCTCCTGGGACGAGCACCGTGGTGGCGGCCGACGGGTGTGCCGGCGAGCCCGATTTTCGTGCGGTTCGGCTGACCTTGCCATGCCGTCGCACCGCCGGGCACGGTGGGCTTTGCCACCCCTATGTTACTAGTCAGTAGTGGACGGCGCGATCGGGGCGCGGCCGTGACGGTGCCCACAACGCCTGAAGGCCACCCCCGGACGCGGGGGTGGCCTTCAGGAGTGTGATTGACCAGGGCGCGCTGGTCCGATCACAGCGCCCGGCCGTTGCCGTGACCCGACCGCCTCACGCGGAGGCGGGCAGCCACTTCGACCGCCCCGGGGACGTGGGCACCCAGCAGCCGTTGACGACGGTCTCCACTCCGTCGCGCAGCTGGCCGAGCGATCCCGGGGTCCGGTCGTCGGGGAGGTCGATCATCTGCCGCAGCACCTCGGCGGCCCAGCCCTCGCGGTGCCAGAGCACCACGTCCGGGTTGAGCACGTCGTCGGTGTCCCCGGGCAACCGGGTGGCGATGACCTCGTCCTCGGCGTGCAGCCGGACGACATCGATGACGTTGTGGTGGGCGCGCACCCCGACGACGGCGGCGATCTCACCGCTGGCGTCGCGCGGGTGCAGGAATTCGAACCCGCGCGAGACGAGCTTGCGCAGGTACGCCTCGGCGGCGTGCGAGGCGTCGGTGGTCGCGACGTGCCCGTCCTTCACCGCACGGGTGAACGACTCGATGACCGCGCCGGGGAACAGCAGTGCGGGACCCGAGGGGTTCTTCGAGTCGCGAACCGCGGTGCGGATCTCGTCGACAGGCGACAGTTCGACGCAGTTGCCCACCGCGCCGCTACGGGAGCTCTTGCGCCACCGCGCCCCGGGCACCCCGTCAGCCGCCATTCCGTTGCGAAACTCAGACACTGGACCTCGCCTTCGGCAGTCACTCAGTCGGTCACTCAGTGCAGGTGCACGTGCGTTGATCGTGACGACCGTAACACGACCGAGCGGGCCGGCAAATGCACGTGCATCCGAAAGGGGCAACCGCACGAGAAGATTGCTGCGGCAACGGTTTGTCCTTGTGCCGCACGCGAAAGCGCCCACCAGCCCAAACGGGCGGTGGGCGCGGAAATCCGACTTCTCAGATCTCTTCGCGGCGCTTGCTGAGCAGCTGCCTTGACCGGCTCGGGGTCTCGGCGTCGACGGTCAACCGGTCGACCACCCGGCTGTAGCGCTCGATCTCGTCGACCCGGTCGAGGAAGATCGCGCCACCGAGGTGCTCGATGTAGACGATGTCGGGCAGCTCCGCCTCGGTGAAGCGCAGCATGGTGAACGAGCCCTCGGCCGCGTAGCCGCTGAGCGGGTACGGCATGACCTGCAGGGTGATGTTGGGCAGCCGGGTCATCTCCAGCAGGTGGTCGATCTGCTCGCGCAGCACCCGCGGCCCGCCGATCGGCCGGTGCAGCACCGACTCGTCGATGACCACCCACAGCTTCGGCGCGTCCAGGCGCTGCAACACCTTCTGCCGCGACATGCGCAGCGCGACCCGGCGCTCCACCTCGTCCTCGCGCAGTTCCGGTCTGCCGCGGCTGGCCAGCATCCGGGCGTACTCCTCGGTCTGCAGCAGACCGGGCACGAACTGCAGCTCGTAGGTCTGGATCCGCGCCGCGGACTCCTCCAGGCCGACGAAGTCGTTGAACCACGACGGCATCAGGTCGCTGTAGCGGTGCCACCAGCCCGGTTCGTTGGACTGCTTGACCATGTCGAGGAACTGGGTGCGCTCGGTCTGGTCGTGCACGCCGTAGAGGGTCAGCAGGTCGGCGACGTCGCGCTCCTTGAACCCGACCCGGCCCAGCTCCATCCGGCTGATCTTCGACTCCGAGCCGCGGATGTGGTACCCGGCGTCCGCGCGGGTGATCTCCACCTTCTCCCGCAACCGGCGCAACTGCGATCCGAGCACGATCCGGCGCGCCGTGGGCCCCGGACCCTGCCCACCGTCTCCACCAACCTCGACCACGACCTGTCCCTCCCGCCGCTCTCCGTCCCACCACCGCCGGTCACGGCGCCGGAACCCAGCGTGGCATCGACACCACGGGTACCCCTAGGGTGAGCGTACTCCTTGAGTGCGCAACGTCCACGATCTACGACGTTCTGTGAGGAACGATGGTCCCCCGCGAGCCGGTTCACATCGACACGACGAAGGCCAGCATCGCCCGCGTGTACGACGCGTTCCTCAACGGCAAGGACAACTACGAGATCGACCGCGAGGTCCTGCGCCGCGTGCAGCGGGTCGCCCCGGAGGCCGCCCAACTGGCCTTCGACAACCGCGAGTTCCTCATCCGCGCCACCCGGTTCATCGCGCTGCAGACCGGCATCCGCCAGTACCTCGACTGCGGCTCCGGCCTCCCGACGGCGGAGAACACCCACCAGGTGGCGCAACGCATCCGCCCCGACTCGACCGTGGTGTACGTCGACAACGACCCGGTGGTGCTCGCGCACGGACGCGCCCTGCTCGAGGAGAACGACCGCACCCACTTCATCGCCGAGGACATCTTCGAGCCGGAAGCGGTCCTGGCCAACGAGACCGTCCAGCGCAACCTCGACTTCACCGAACCCATCGCCCTCTTCCAGATGGGCACCATCCACCACTACGACGGCGCCCGCCCCCCCGCCGACATCATGGCCGTGTACATCGACGCCTTACCTCCAGGCTCAGTGGTCGGCATCTCCCACTTCTACGACCCGGAGACAACCGAACACTCAGCCCTGGCCCGCCGCATGGAAGACGTCTTCCTGCACAGCCCCATGGGCACCGGCCTCTTCCGCACCGGCCCTGCCATCCAAGCCATGTTCCACAACCTCGACATGATCGACCCCGGCCTCACCCTCTGCGCCGAATGGTGGCCCGACGGCCCCCGCCTCAAACCCCTCGACCAAGTCCAGTACTGCATCGCAGGCGCCCTAGCCATCAAGCGCTAACCCGCCGCACCCCAACACCACACGGTGCTGGCCCACGCCCCACCGCACCGCCAACCCACGCCCCACCAAGTCCCCACGCCCAGTCCCAGCCCACCACCCACGACTGGCCAGGACCCGAGCGCATTGCCCCAAGACGCCCGCCGACGACGTTGGCCCCGAGTCGCCCGCCAAACGACGTTGGCCCACACGCGCTCCACCACGGCGCTGGTGCCAGGCCGGCTCGATGGGGCGGGCTTGTTTTGTGTGGGGGAGCGATACCCGTAGCGTCGGTAGCGGACAGGGCCATGCTTTTCGGCCCCTGCTTTGCGGTCCTGCCACGGGTGTCGTAGGGGCCCCACGCAAAACAAGTTCGCCGCATCGAGCTTCGCTCGAAACTCGCGCCTGTCCGATGGCGCAGCCGAGGCGTCTACCGCAGCGCAGCGAAGGCACCGAAAGCCAGAGACCCCCAGCTCAACGCCTTGCCGCCCACGGCCAGCAAGATCAACCCGCCCCAAAGACCCCCGAATACACAGCCTACCCAGGGGCACGCAAGCGCAGTGAGGCTGAAAGCAGCGCCTGTGGACAACTCAAGCCGTTGTGGATAACCACCCCACGGACGCCCCGAACCAGACCTACCCGAACGCATTCCCCGTGGCGATCTTCGGGCGTCCCAGCGGTTCCCGTTCCCCCACAACAGCCGCCCGATAAACCCCCACCGTCTGCTCCGCGATCCGCCCCCAATCAAACGCCTCCGGGAGCCGCGCCTTAGCCGCACGAGCCCGCCGCCGAGCCCCCACCGGATCGTTCAGCACCCGCCGGACAGCACCAGCGAGCGCGTCAACATCCCCCGGTGCAAAGGAAAGCCCCGTAGATCCCTCCACCACAACTTCCCCCAACCCCCCAGCAGTCGAAGCAACCAAAGGCGCCCCCGCAGCAGCAGCCTCCAGCGCCACAATCCCGAACGGCTCGTACCGGCTAGGCAGCACCACCGCGTCAGCGGCCGACAACGTGGCGACGAGTGCACGGTCGGACAGGTGGCCAACGAAGTCGATCGCGCGGCGGACGCGGAGTTTGCGGGCGAGGTCGGCGAGGTTGTCGGATTGGGAGCCCTTGCCCGCGATGACCAGGCGGGTGCCAGGGTGGGAGCGGCGGATCTTGGCCAGGGCGGCGATGAGGTCGTGGCCGCCCTTCTCCCATTCCAGGCGGCCGAAGAAGACCAGCAGTGGGGCGTCGTCGGGGCTGTGGCGGGCGCGGGCGGTGCGGACGGCGCGGGCCGGGATGCGCCAGTCGCGGGGTTCGATGCCGTTGTGGATGACGGTGACGGCGGTCGGGTCGAGATCGAACAGGTGGGCGGCCTCGGCGCGCATGGCCGAGGAGCAGGTGATCAGCGCGTCGGCGCGGTTGGCCAGCCACCACTCGACCGAGTGGACCTGGTGGTTGAGCGGCTGGGAGAGCCAGCCGCTGTGGCGGCCCGCCTCGGTGGCGTGGATGGTGGCGACCAGCGGCACGCCCGCCTGCTCGGCGAGGGCGATCGCCGGGTGGGTGACCAGCCAGTCGTGGGCGTGCACGACGTCGGGGCGCCAGTCGCGCAGCAGGGCCAGGCCCGCGCGGACCATGGCGTGGCCCATGGCCAGCGTCCAGGCCACCAGGTCCTGCTCGAACACCAGGTGCGTCGGGTCCTCGGCGACCCGCACGACCCGGACGCCCTCGCGCACGCCGTCCTCGGTGGGGTGGGTGTGCGCGTCGGTGCCCGCCTCGTGCCTGCACAGGACGACGACCTCGTGGCCGAGCGCCGCGAGGTGCCGGGCGACGGCGTGCACGTGCCTGCCGAGGCCGCCGACGACCACCGGCGGGTACTCCCAGGACAACATCAGCACGCGCATGGTCCGGCCACCCTACTTCCGGGTACGCAGCGTGCGGGCATCGAGTCCGCCGAACGGACCGTCGACCTGCCGCAACGCCGCCGCCCGCGCCAGTGCCCGGGGCCCCGACCCGGCCCTGACCAGCGCCGCGAGTTCGGCGTAGCGCTCGCCGTGGACCGCTGCCCTGCGGCGGGCGTAGTCGGCGGCCGAGTCCTTCGTGACCATGAACGCCCAGTCGCTGGACAGGGCTAAGAGGGCCTCGCGGAGGACTTGGTCCATCACCAGGTCACGGCCAACGCTCGCGGGTGTGGTGTCGACGAGGTCGAGCAAGTCGCGTTGCAGGTGAGCGCCCGCGTCGACGAGGTCCGCGACCTGCGCGCCGTCCCACACGCGCCAATCCTTGCCAGAGCCCCAAGAAGACGCAGGTAGATCTACCCGGCCGCCCACGTAGCCAGCGTCAACGGCACCACGCAGTGTCGTCACGTGCACGCCCGCTTCAGGTAGAGCCCTCAGCACACCCTCTAGCCACGCGGGACCTTCGTGCCACCAGTGCCCATAGAGCTCGGTGTCGTAAGCGGACACGACCAACCCAGGTCGGCCGTGGCGGTCGCGGAGTTCCTTGAGCCGCCGGACAACCGTGTCGACGAAGTCGTGCACGTGACGCTGAAGAGCCTCTGCGGCAAGGGCGGGCTCGTAGGGCTTCTTGTCGTGCGGGGCGACGTTTCGACCGGTGACGCGTGACGGCTTAAGACCGGACGGGTGGTCGTAGGTGTGGAAGTCGCGGTAAGCGTTGTCGCCGGGGTAACCGGCCTTCGGCGACCACACGCGGTAGGTGACTTCAAGGTCGCGGCCGAAGCAGAGGACGTCAGAGTCGCCTACCGTGCGGGCGAACGCGGTGTCACCGTGCAGTGCCGGGCCGTCGACGAGGAACCGGCGCACCCCGGCGGCCGCGTACCCGGACTCCATCCCTGGCGCGTATCCACACTCCGGCGCCCAAATGCCCTCTGGCGCGCGACCAACCCGGAGCGCTGTGTCATCAAGACCGAGCCTTAGCGCAAACGCTCGCAGTCGGGGGTCAAGCAGCGGCTGGAACGGATGAGTCGCGGGGCCGCCGATCAGCTCTATGACGCCGTTGTCGACCAGTGGCCGTACGACCGGGGAGAACCCATGCCGCCACCGGGACTCGAACTCCGTTAGCGCTGCCGACGACGCCCGGTACTCGCTGGCCGCGATCTCCCGCAGCCTCGGGTCGTCACCGCGCCACCGGACGCCCGCGAACTGGGCGCGCAGGTTCCAGTTCCCGAGCCAGTCGTGCATGGCGCGCAACGCGTACGGGTCGTCGAGCTGCGCGGCGAGGACCGGGGTGACGCCCAGGGTGAGGACGTCGCGCGCACCCTCGTCACCGAGGCGGCGCAGCATGTCGACCAGCGGGAGGTACGAGTGCGCCCAGGCCTGGTAGAGCCACTCCTCCCCCACCGGCCACGTCCCGTGGTGCGGCAACCAGGGCAGGTGGCTGTGCAGGACGAGGGCGAACCCGCCGACGTCGGTCGTGGGCGAGCCGGTCACGCGCGTGCGACCAGGACGAGGTCGAGGCTGGCGTCGAGATCCCGCTCGGTCACCGTGAAGTCCTCCGCCGCGACACCGGCCACGGCGGTCAGCAGGTCCTCCGGCCAGCCGGTCCCCGCGACGGCGACCTGGACCTGCGCGTCGATGATCGAGCCGCCGAAGCGCTCGTCCAGCTCTCGCAGGGCGGGCCCGTGGTGGACGCCGCCGAGGTACTCGGTGGCGAACCCGGCCGCGCGGACCAGCTCGTCCAGTTCGGACGGTGCCAACTCGCGGGTGTGGAACGGGTTGAGCGGCGTGTCCCGCCCCGGCGAGAAGGTGATCCGGTTGGGCGTGGTGACCAGCAGCCGCCCCCCGGGCCGCAGCACGCGGTGGCACTCCCGCAGGAACCCTTCCTGGTCCCAGAGGTGCTCGATCACCTGGAGGTTCGCGACGACATCGACCGTCCCGTCGCGCAGCGGCAGGGAGGCCAGGTTTCCCCGCACAGCACGGACATCCGGGTACTTCCCGCCCACGTGCTCGATGGCCGACTCGTCGTAGTCGAGCCCGATGACCGTCGCGCGCCCGGCCAGCAGCGCGGCGCCGTACCCCTCGCCGCAGCCCGCTTCCAGCACGGTCTTCCCGTCGCACAGCGGGGCCAGGTGGCGATACGCGATCTCATGCCTGCGGAACCAGTAGTTCTCTTCCGCGATGCCCGGCACAGTGCGTTCACCGGTCAGGGGGAGCGTGGGACCTGAGGACACGGGGGCACGGTAGCCGAGGCTACTGGCTGGTACCCGCTCGGGGTGCTCAGGACTCCAGGGTCTCGCGCAGCGCCTTGCTCGCCTTGCGGGCCATGTCGGCGACGGCGGCGCGGCGGGTGGCGTCGGCGTCGTAGGCGGCGCGGCGGTCGCGGACCGGTTTGGCGGGGATCCCGGCGGCGACGGTGTAGTCGGGGATGTCGCCGCGGACCACGGCGTGCGCCCCGATGACGCTGCCCCGGCCGATGCGGGTGCCCTTGGTGACGGTGACCTTGGTGCACAGCCAGGTGTCCGGGCCGACGCGCACCGGGGACTTCACGATGCCCTGGTCCTTGATCGGCTGGTGGATGTCGGCGGTGACGTGGTCGAAGTCGCAGATGTAGACCCAGTCCGCGACCAGCGCCGCCGAGCCGATCTCGATGTCGAGGTAGCAGTTGACCACGTTCTGCCGCCCGAACACCGCCTTGTCGCCGATGCGCAGCGACCCCTCGTGGCAGCGGATCGCGTTGCCGTCGCCGATGTGCACCCAGCGGCCGATCTCCAGGCGGCCGAACCCGGGGCGGGCGTGGATCTCGACGTCCTTGCCGAGGAACACCATGCCGCGCAGCACCACGTGCGGGTTGGCCAGCCGGAACTTGAGCAGCCGCCAGTACCGCACCAGGTACCAGGGGGTGTACGCCCGGTTGCGCAGCACCCAGCGCAGCGACGCCGCGGTGAGGAACCTGGCCTGCTCCGGGTCCCGCCGCGACCAGGACCGCACCCGACTGGCGATGGGCGAACCCCACATGGACGTCATGAGCCGCAACGCTAACCGATCCCCGGGGCGCACGAACGGGACGGGTTGGCCACTGGTACACGGGAACGGCGAACGCGGTACCCGTGTACCAGTGGCCGAACTCCGCGCTGATCGGCGAACCGCCCGCGCGATGTCCGGAGTGGACTCGTCAGCCGCTCTTGCGACCGGTGATCATGACGTTGTAGAAGAGCTCGCGCGGGAGGGCCTTGCGCAGCACCGTGTCGTCGAGCCAGGAGAGCCGCTGCCAGGTGCGGAAGGCGAACATCGCCCAGCCGAAGCCGAGCTTCTCGCGCGGGACGGCCGCCTCGAAGGTGCGCACCGGCCAGCCGAACAGGGCGGCGGTGAGCTCCTCGGTCTCGGCCTTGACCTCGACCAGGCCCGCGTCGCGCGCCGTGGTCTCCAACTCGGTCGGGTCGAAGGTGTGCAGGTCGACCACGGCCTCCAGGGCGGCGGCGCGCGAGGACTCGTCCAGTTCGGACTGCGGGCGGCGCCACGAGCGCAGCGGGGCCAGCTTGGTCAGGTTCGTGGTGAGCCACCAGGTCGCCTGGCCGAGCTTGCGCGCGTAGCGGTCGCCGATACGAGTGGGCTCACCCGCGAACACGAAGCGGCCACCCGGCTTGAGCACCCGGCGGACCTCGCGGAACGCGGTGGGCAGGTCCGGGATGTGGTGCAGCACGGCGTGCCCGACGACGAGGTCGAAGCTGTTGTCGTCGTAGGGCAGGCGCTCCGCGTCGGCGACCCGGCCGTCCACGTCGAGCCCCAGGCCCTTGGCGTTGCGCAGGGCGACCTCGACCATGCCGGGCGACAGGTCGGTGACCGAGCCCTTCGCGATCACCCCGCCCTGCATCAGGTTCAGCAGGAAGAACCCGGTGCCGCAGCCCAGTTCCATCGCCGTCGGGTACGGCCAGCCCTGGTCCCCCGCGACCGCGCGGAACCGGCCGGTGGCGTAGTCGATGCAGCGCTGGTCGTAGGAGATCGACCACTTCTCGTCGTAGGTGCCCGCCTCCCAGTCGTGGTAGAGGACGTTGGCCAGCTTCGGGTCGGCGTAGGCGGCCTGGACCTGCTCGGCGGTGGCGTGCGGGTTCGGCGCGGGGTCAGCGGCCATCGAAACGCGCCTTCCCCGCACCGTTCTCCAGGAACGAGCGCAAGCCGGTGGTGCGGTCCTCGGTGGCGAACAGCGCCGCGAACAGGTTCGTCTCCACGGCGAGGCCGCTGGTGAGGTCGGTGTCCAGGCCGGTGTCGATGGCGGCCTTGGCGGCGGCCAGCGCGCGCGAGGCGCCGTGGCTGAACTGCCCGGCCCACCGGCGGGCGGCGTCGTAGACGTCATCGGGGGCGACGACCTCGTCGACCATGCCGATCGCCAGCGCCTCGGCGGCGTCGACGAAGCGCCCGGTGTAGACGATGTCCTTGGCGCGGCTCGGGCCGATCAGCCTGGCCAGCCGCTGGGTGCCGCCCGCGCCGGGGATCAGGCCGAGCAGCACCTCGGGCTGGCCGACCTTGGCGTTGTCCCCCGCGATGCGCCGGTCGCAGGCCAGCGCGAGCTCGTAGCCGCCGCCGAGCGCGTAGCCGGTGATCGCGGCGACGGTCGGCTTGGGCAGCCGCGCCACGGCGGTGACCGAGGCGCTGAGCTCGGGGGCGTAGTCGGCGATGTCGGTGTACGACATCTCGGCGAACTCCTTGACGTCCGCGCCTGCCGCGAACACCTTCGGGCCGCCGTAGACGATCACCGCGCGGACGTCGGCGCGGGTGCCCGCCTCGTGCGCGGCCTCGCGCAGCTCGGCCTGCAGCTGCCGGTTGATCGCGTTCATCGGCGGCCTGCCCAGCCGGATGGTGCCAATGCCGTCCTCGACCTCAAGCGTTACGAACTCACCCACGGCTTGTGCCCTCCTGCTGATAGCCGGCCCCGCTGGTGGCGGAGCCGGAAGGTTACCTGTCGGTAGGTGATCAGGCCCGGCGGCGGGCGAAGAACCGGTCGCCGGAGCGCTCCAGCTCCAGCGACTGCCCGAACGTCGCCGAGAGGTTCTCGCTGGTGAGGACGTCGTCGATGAGCCCCTGGGCCACCACGCCGCCCTGGGAGAGCAGCAGCAGGTGGGTGAACCCGGGCGGGATCTCCTCGACGTGGTGGGTCACCAGCACGGTCGCGGGGGCGTCGGGGTCGAGCGCGAGGTCGGTCAGCCTGGCCACCAGGTCCTCGCGGCCGCCCAGGTCGAGCCCGGCGGCGGGCTCGTCGAGCAGCAGCAGCTCGGGGTCGGTCATCAGCGCGCGGGCGATCAGCGTCCGCTTGCGCTCGCCCTCGGACAGGGTGCCGAAGGTCCGCTCGCCGAGCCCGGCGATGCCCAGGGTCTTGAGCAGCTCGTCGGCGCGGCCGGTGTCGAGCTGGTCGTACTCCTCGCGCCAGCGGCCGAGCACCGCGTACCCGGCGCTGACGACGACGTCGCGCACCTTCTCCTCGGCGGGCACCCGGCCCGCGAGCGCGGCGGTGGCGAAGCCGATGCGGGTGCGCAGCTCGAACACGTTGACCCGGCCGATCCGCTCGCCGAGCACGTGCACGACGCCGGTGGTGGGGTGCAGTTCGGCGCCCGCGAGCCGCAGCAGGGTGGTCTTGCCCGCGCCGTTGCTGCCGAGCACCACCCAGCGCTCGTCGAGCTCGACCCGCCAGTCGAGGTCCTTGAGCAGGTCGGAGGTACCGCGTCGCACCCCGACCCCCGCCATGTGCAGGACGAGGTCGTCGAGGTCTTCCGGTGTGCTGTCGGGTCCGGTGTCGGCCTGAGTCCGCGAGGTCACGGCCGTCATTCTGCCTTTGCCCACCGGTGCTGTGCGTTTGCCTCCCTGCGCACCCCGGCTCCTCCCGCGGCCCGGTACGGGGTTGACTTGCCCGGCACGAGAGGAGCGCCCATGTCATCGGGGTACACGGTCGACACCACCAGCCTGGCCATCCGGGTCGGTGAGCTGCGCGCACTGGCCGACGAGGTCGAGGTCGCGGCGGACCGGCTGGCGCTGTCGGCGGGTGATCTGGGCCCCGGCGACATCGCCGCGGCGGCCCAGGAGGTGGCCGACCAGTGGCGCGACGACCTCGGCGCGATGCGGGACAAGATCGGCAAGATCGCCGACAACGTGCGCTCGGCGGTGGCCAACTACGAGCAGGTCGAGCAGGGCGGCGCGGACCGGATGCGGTTCGCCGTCGAGCGGGGTGTGGCCGAGGCGCAGGTCAACGCGCTGCGCGGGGGCGCGGCCGTCCAGCAGGCGCGGCTCAACGACCTGACCGGGGGCACGCCGTGAACTACCCCACGCTCGGGTTCGACCCGACCCCCGGCGAGCGGTCCGCGGTCCAGGCGATGCTCGTCGAACTGGCGGAAGCGCAGGTCATGCTCGCCGCCGTCGGGCCCCGGCTGACCGAGGCCTGCAAGATCACCGACGACGCCGAGTGGGGCGGGTCGGCCGCAGAGGAGTTCAGCGACCACGGCGACGACCTGCCCAGGGGCATCGCCAAGGGCGCCGAGTCGATCCAGAAGGTCAGCCAGGCGCTGACCACCTGGGCGGGCCGGATGACGGCGAACCAGGACAAGGCCGAGGAGCTGGAGGCGCGGGCCAAGCGGCTCAAGGAGCGGATGGCGGACGCCGGGGACGCCCAGACCAGGGCGGCCGGGGCGATCCCGCGCGACGCGAGCCACCCGTCGTACGGCGCTCGGTACGACGCGTTCCTGGGGGCTGTCCGGGCTGCAGGCGAGGCGCGGGCGGCCTTCGAGCAGGTGATCTCCGACGCGCACCGGCTCGAACGCAAGCACCGCAACGAAGCCGACCAGGCCGCCGAGAAGATCCGCAGCGGGCCGGACGAGGTGTTCAAGCCGGAGAACGACGGCTGGGTCGTGCAGACACTCGACGGCGTGGGCAAGACCTCGGGGATCATCTCCAGCGCCTCGGCGGCGATCGCCGCGGGGTCGCTGTTGATCCCGGGGGTCGGCGAGGTGGTGGCACCGGTCGCGGGGACGGTGTCCGCCGCGTCGGGCGGGATCAACGCGCTGACCGGGCTCGCGCAGAAGGCCGCGGGCTCGTCGAACGCGCCGTCGTGGGTGGACATCGGCCTCGGGCTGGTCCCGGGCCGGACCATCACGTCGGGGGTCGTCGGCGCGGGCAAACGCCTGACCGGCGACGCGGTGGAGGCGGGCAGCAGGGTCCGGCGGACGGTCACCGGCGCCCGCGACGGGGCGGTCGAGGGGTTCACCTCAGCGGGCATCGGCAAGGCCGTCAAGGACGTCCGCACCCTGCGCCGCCTCGCCGCCGAACAAGGCTCCACCGGCGCCGCCCTGCGCGAGAAAGCCGCCAAGGACCTCCGCGACAAGGGCGACAAGATCGCCGCCCGCTTCCAGGACCCCACCAAGTTCACCCCCGCCCAACGCGACGCCTTCGGCCGCCTCCGAGCCGCGGGCGAGGCCTACTCCGCCAGCATCGACACAGCCATCCGCTCCGCCCAAGCCGCAGGCGTCCAATTCACCCCAGAACAACGGCGAGAACTCGAACTGCTCAAGCTCGCAGGCAACCCAGGCCGCACCAGCGCCGAAAGCGCCCTGGTCAACACCGTCGCCGCCAGCACCCGAGAGCACGCCAAGTGACCCCCACAACTCTCACCACGCGCGGCGAGACCCCACCAACCCTCCCGCCGGGAACCGCGCGCCCGAAGGAGCACGCCAGATGAGGCTCGCCATGCCCGCCCAAGTCCGGCAGCTCCCCCTCCACGACCCCGCCGCAGCGGTCCGGGAGTACGCCGAGATCATCGGTCGCCTGAGAAACGCTCCCCCAGGTGCCGCAGCCGACCTGGAGGCCCTGGCGGCCGAGGCGGTAGAGGGTGTGCTCCGGCAAGGCGCCTTCCTGATGGCCGTGGTGGTGTCCGAGGTGGCGGACCCAGCGCTGCTCACCGGCGTGGCGCTGGAGGTGCCGGAGGGGTGGGACATCGAGACCGCCGATGCGCTGCGGGATTCGGTGGAGGATGTCGGGGGGCCGGACGTGCGGCAGACGATCCTGGTGGAGAGTGCGTTGGGGCCGGTGGTGGTGGCGCAGCGGATTCCCGGGGTTGAGCAGGTCAGGGCGAGGCAGCCGGTGGCGTTGCAGTTGCAGGCGTTCGTCCCGGAGCCCGGGGAGGGGCGGATGTTGCTGCTCACCCTGTCCGCGCCGTCCGCGCGCGGGTGGGCGGCGCACCAGTCGGTGTTCACCGAGCTGGTCGCTTCGGCTAGTCCATCCGGGGTAGCGCCGCGCTCGGCCGAACCGGTGGTGGATGACTCGTTCGAGCACCACACCTTCGGGCTCTGAGCAGCGGGGGAACGTCTCGATCCGATCTTGGTTGGGTCCGCGCGTCTCGATAGCGTCGGCTCTCTGGTCCAGGATGGGGTGGTGCCGCACTCAGCCCCGCGCCCAGGTAGCCCGTTCCCGCTCGGTGCCCACCCCGAGGCGGGTGGGGTGCGCTTCGCCGTCGCCTCCTCGGTGGCCGACGCGGTGGAGCTGTGCCTGGTCGCCGAGGACGAGGACGGCAAGCAGGTCGAGCAGCGGGTGGAGCTGACCGAGCGCACCTTCGGCATCTGGCACGGCGTGGTCCCCGGCGTCACCCCCGGCCAGCGGTACGGCTACCGGGTGCACGGCCCGTACGACCCGCGCCGGGGCTTGCGCTGCAACCCGCACAAGCTGCTGGTCGACCCGTACGCCAGGCGCGTCACCGGCGCGGTGCCCGACCTGGCCGCCACCCGCGGCTACCGGGGCGACCCGATGACCGGCGGTCCGTCGCGCACCGACTCCCTGGGCGGGGTGCCGCTGTCGGTGGTCACCTCCCCCGGCGGCCCCGACACCGGCCGCCGCCCGGACGTGCCGTTCGAGGAGACGGTCGTCTACGAGCTGCACGTCAAGGGCTTCACCAAGCTGCACCCGGACGTGCCCAAGCACCTGCGCGGCACCTACCTGGGCCTGGCGCACCCGGCGGTCGTCGAGCACCTGGTGCGGCTGGGGGTTACGGCGGTGGAGCTGCTGCCGGTGCACACCCACGCCGACGAGCCGATGCTGCTGCGCTCGGGCAGGCACAACTACTGGGGCTACTCCACGCTCGGGTTCCTGTCGCCGCACGCCGGGTACGCCAGCCGGGCCGGGCACGAGGTGGAGGAGTTCCGCACGATGGTGGCCGCGCTGCACGCGGTCGGCATCGAGGTGATACTCGACGTCGTCTACAACCACACCTGCGAGGGCGGGGTGGCCGGGCCGACGCTGTCGTTCCGCGGGTTCGACGCGCCCGCCTACTACGCCATCGACGACGAGGGCCGCGACCGCGACATCACCGGCTGCGGCAACACCCTGGACCCGGGGTCGCCGACGGTGGTGCGGCTGGTGGTCGACTCGATGCGCTACTTCGCCGCCGAGCTGGGCGTCGACGGGTTCCGGCTCGACCTGGCCAGCGCGCTGGGCCGCCCGCACGCCGGGGCCTTCGACCCCGACGCGACCCTGCTGACCGCGATCACCACCGACCCGGTCCTGGCGAACCGCAAGCTGATCGCCGAGCCGTGGGACGCCACCGGGGAGGGCTACCGGGTGGGCGGGTTCGGCGCGCAGTGGGCCGAGTGGAACGGCCGGTTCCGCGACGGCGCCCGCGACTTCTGGCGCGGCGGGACCGGGCTGCGGGACCTGGCGTACCGGCTGTCGGGGTCGTCGGACCTGTACGCGGGCAGGCGGCCGTGGGCGTCGGTCAACTTCGTCACCGCGCACGACGGGTTCACCCTGCGCGACCTGGTTTCCTACGACCACAAGCACAACCACGAGAACGGCGAGCACGGCGCGGACGGCACCAACGACAACCGGTCGTGGAACTGCGGCGCGGAGGGTGAGACCGGCGACCCCGGGGTGCTGGCGCTGCGCGACCGGCAGGCGCGCAACCTGCTGGCCACGCTCCTGCTGTCCACCGGCACGCCGATGCTGCTGGCCGGGGACGAGCGGTGGCGCACCCAGCACGGCAACAACAACGCGTACTGCCTGGACAACCAGACCTCGTGGGTTGACTGGAGCGCCGACCCCAGGGCCGACGACCTGCTGGCCTTCACCCGCAGGTTGATCGCGCTGCGGGCCGCGTCCCCGGCGCTGCGCCAGCCGCAGTTCTTCGACGGCAGGCCCACCCGATCCGGTGAACCGGACCTGCTGTGGCTGCGGCCCGACGGCGAGCCGATGACCGAGCAGGACTGGTTCGACGAGTCCCGCCGCACGCTGGGCATGTGGGTCGACGGGTCCGAGTGCCTCTCGCGCGACCGCGACGGGGAACTGGTCGCCGACGACTCGTGGTTGCTGCTGCTGCACTCCGGCGCCGACCAGGTCGAGGTGGTGCTGCCGTCCGAGCGGTACGGCCGCCGCTACATCCCGGTGCTGGACTCGGGGACGCCGCGGGGCGTGCCGAAGGACACCGACCCGCTGCCGCCGGGCAAGCGGATCACCCTGCCCGGGCGGAGCACACTGCTGCTGCGGGCGCCCCGGATCAGCCCCTGAGCCGGGTTCGTACCAGTCCGTGAGATCCGTGGCTGGGCCGGTTGGCCCATGCCACGATCGCGTCGTGACCCGGTCAGAGCCGTCCTCGACGCAGTCGCCGCCGCTGTGGCGCGACCGCACCGTCGACCTGCTGCTCGTCGCCTCCTGCGGCTGTAGACGCCCGCGGCGGACCCCCCTGTCCCACTAGGCCTGGTGCCGCCGCGTCCCGTGTGAGCCCGCGCACACCGACGAGGAGACCAGAGATGACCGCGCCAGCGCTGAGCAAGGACGTCCACCCCCGCTTCGACCACCCCGGCCTGCACGAGCTGATCGCCCCGCGCGATCCGCTGTGGACGCCGCGGGAGTTGCGCGAGCTGACCTCGTCGGTCGCCGCGGACTTCCGCACCCGGTTGGTCGAGGTGGTCCGCTTCGCCAGCCCGCAGCGCTGGTGGACCCAGCTCGCGGTGACCGACGAGGTGGAGCTGTGGCTGCTGTCGTGGCTGCCCGGCCAGGGCACCGCCCCGCACGACCACGGCGGCGCGGCCGGGTCGTTCACCGTCCTGTTCGGCGACCTGTCCGAGACCTACCGCTACCCGTCCGGCCCGATCCGCGAGCACCAGCACGCCGAGGGCGCGTCGATCGGGTTCGGCCAGGGCCGCGCGCACCAGGTCCGCAACCTGGGCCAGGTGAAGGCCGCCAGCGTGCACGCCTACTCACCGCCCCTGGTGCCGACCCGCGAGTACGCCACCCTGCGCGACGTGCCAGACGAGATCCCCGCCCTCCCGGCGCCGCGGCTCGCCGGCTTCTCCGGGCTCGCCGGATGAGTGCCGTCGACGACCACCTCGCCGCCGCCCGCGCCGACCTGACCCGGATCGACCCCCTCGCCGCCAACGCCTTACACGAACGCGGGGAGGCGGTTTTCATCGACATCCGGCCCGTGGTGAACCGCCTCGAGGAGGGCGAGATCCCGGGCTCCATCCCGGTCGAGCGCATCCACCTCGAATGGCGCCTCGACCCCGCAGGCGACCACCGGATCCCCGGCTTCGACGCGGACAGCACCGTGATCGTCCTGTGCAACGAGGGCTACGCCTCAAGCTTCGCGGCCCGCGACATCAAGGCCCTAGGCCTCCCCCACGCCACCGACCTCATCGGCGGCTTCCGCGCCTGGCACGCCGCAGGCCTACCCGTACGCGACGGCGGCACCCCCGCAGTCCCCTGACCCACACCAGTTCGCGCGGGTTGCCTGATCACGTGGTCCTGACCAGGCAACCCGCGCGTCCCTTACTGGCTCGCTGACTCTGGGGCTTTGTTCAGGCGGCTCGGGCCGCTGCGAGGAAGGCGCGGATGAGGGCGGGGTCTTTGGTGCCTCGGGTGGATTCGACGCCGCTGGAGACGTCTACGCCCCAGGGGTGGGCGGCGTGGATGGCGGTGGCGATGTTGTCCGGGCGGAGGCCGCCTGCGAGCAGCCAGCGGCCGGTGGGGCGCCTGGTGTCCAGTGTGGACAGGTCCCAGCGTTCGCCGGAGCCCGCGGTCGGGGAGTCGAGCAGGAGCATGTCCGCGCCCCACAGGTCGATGTCGGTGTCCGGGGTGAGGGTGGTGGCGCGGATGACCTGGAACGGGCCGCCGACCACGGAGGTGAAGGCCGCGCGCGGGTAGTCGCCGTGCAGTTGGAGTGCGCCGAGCCCCGCGTCGACGGTCAGCCGGGCGGCTTCCTCGGCGTCGATGCCGCTGAAGACGCCGACGGTGAGCACGTGTGCCGGGGCGCGGGCGGCCAGGTCGCGGGCCTGCTCGACCCCCACCTGGCGGACGCTCTTGGCGAAGACGAACCCGATCGCGTCGGCGCCCGCGGTGACGGCGGCGTCGACGTCGCCGGGGGTGCGCAACCCGCAGACCTTGACGAACATGCCATGAGCCTAACGACTGGGAACACGCAGATTCCTCACGTCCCTGACCTGCGGAACCCCACCCCAGCCCGGGGCGTCTGTTGCTCGTGCGCCTCACCCGGGTGGTCCGCCACCCCCTCACCATCCTGACCGCGGTCGTGTGCGCGGCTGTCGGCTTCGGCTACCGGTCGGCCGGGGAGGTCGGGTGGGGCGTCGTCGGCGCCTTGGTGGGGCTGCTGCTGGGGTTGATGTCGCTGCAGGTCGGCATGCTGGTCGGCGCGGTGGTGCTCGGGGCGCGGGTGCACAAGGTCGTCCTCGGCATCGGGACCCGCGTCGCGGACTGGACCACTGCCCGCCGCGCGGTCGTGCTGCGAGCGGTCCCGGTGCTGATGTCGGTGTCGGTCGGCCCGGGCAAGGCGCCTGCCCGCAAACGCATGTGGGGCGCGGCACTGTGCTCGGCCGTCGCCGCTCTGGCCACGGTCGCGGTGACGGCCCTGTCGGTCTCCAACGGCTTCACGCTCGGCCTCGCCATCGCCTGCGCGGCAGCAGTCGCCCACGCCCTGGTGCCGCGCAAACTCCCCGGCTCGACCTCAACGGGCTGGCTCGTGCTCAACCTGCCCCGCATGACCGGCGTCCAAGCGCAACAGCTCGACGCGGCACCCCTGGTCACGGCGACGGTGGACGCGGTGCAGGACGGCGAGCTCGCCCGCGCGTCGGCGATGGCCGCGGAGCTCTCGGACCGCTACCCGGCCCTGCGCACCGCGACGGCGGCCAGAGTCCTTGTCCTGCAAGCACAAGGCCGCTATGCCGAAGCCCTGTTGCAGGCCATGGCGATCGCGGGCGACACCACCCAGACACCCCAGGAGGCAGCCGTCTCCTTCGCCGCGCTGGCCGGATTGGCCTACGCGACCGTCGAATCCGGCCAGCTGGCGGCGGAACTGGGCATGGACACCGCCGACCAGGCCCTGGAGAACGCCGAGACCCTCGGCTACCCCACCCACCGCCTCGACGGCTGCCGCGCCCTGCGCGAACTGATCCTCGGCAACCCCACCAAGGCCATCAGCCTCGCCCGCTACTCCGCCGACGCCTGCGACGACCGCCTCGGCCGCGCGGACGACCTCGCCACCCTCGCCCGCGCACACATGGCCGCGGGCGACAACACAGCCGCCCGCGCCGCCCTCGCCGAGGCCGAACAGGTCGTCGCTTGGTGGCCGCGCGTCGCCGAAACCCGCAGCAGGCTGGACATCTCCTGACCGAGCGGCCCGCAGACCGTGATTCGCTTGCCGGACAACGCAATGGAGTCGCGCGCGGCCGACGATCGGTTGCCGCACAAGGGCAGTCGAGTCGTCCATGACGTGACTCCCCGACCAGGCGGCCACCTCGAAGGCTGACCCGCAGCCGCCTCGTCCACCGGAAACCGTGACTTCCGGTGCACCCACGCGCGACCGAGCCGACGTGGGTGCACCGGAACCCACCTATGCCAGGACGACCTTGCCGAGTTCCGCGGGCGTGGCCAGCAGGCCGTGCCGAGGCAGGACCCGAGCTGTCACGCCGAGAGCGCCCGCGTGCGGGAGAGCCAGTTCCGTTGTGTAGTGCCCGTTCTCGGTCGGCGTCATGATGGCCGTGACGACGTCGGTGAGGTCGTCGGCGTCGCCGACGCGGCCGATGACGGCCTGGACCTCGACGTCGGCGGGGGTCAGGCCCGCCAGGTCGACGGTCGCGTTGACGCGGACGACCTCGCCGATCACCGGGGAGTGGTTGTCCTCGACGGCCAGTTCGCAGTCGACGACCTTGATCCGGTTCCACGCGCTGAACAGGCGGTGCCGGTAGTCGGCCAGGTCCTTGGCGACCCGGAAGTCGTCGACCTGGGCCAGGGCACCGGCGGCCGCGGCGGGGGCGTACGCCGATTCCACGTACTCGCCGACCATGCGGGTCGCCTGGATGCGCGGGCCGAGGGAGGACAGCGTGTGGCGGACCATCGCCATCCACTGGGTCGGGACCCCGGCGGCGTCGCGGTCGTAGTACAGCGGGGCGACCTGGGAGCCGAGCAGCTCGTAGAGCGCCGCCGCCTCCAGGTCGTCGCGCCGCACGGGATCGGTGACGCCGTCCGCGGTGGGGATGGCCCAGCCGTTGCTGCCGTCGTAGAACTCGTCCCACCAGCCGTCGCGGATGGAGAGGTTGAGGCCGCCGTTGAGCGCTGCCTTCATGCCCGAGGTGCCGCAGGCCTCCAGCGGGCGCATCGGGTTGTTGAGCCAGACGTCGCAGCCCCAGTAGAGGTAGCGGGCCATGTTCATGTCGTAGTCCGGCAGGAACACGATGCGGTGGCGGACCCCGGCGTCGTCGGCGAAGCGGACGATCTGCTGGATCAGCGCCTTGCCGCCGTCGTCGGCCGGGTGCGACTTGCCCGCCACGACCAGCTGGACCGGCCGCTGCGGGTGCAGCAGCAGCGCCCGCAGCCGCTCGGCGTCGCGCAGCATCAGCGTGAGCCGCTTGTAGGTCGGCACGCGCCGGGCGAAGCCGACGGTCAGCACGTCCGGGTCGAACACCGTGTCGGTCCAGCCCAGCTCCAGCGCCGAGGCGCCGCGCTGCAGCCAGGCCGCGCGGACCCGCTCGCGGATCTCGTCGACCAACCGGCGGCGCAGCTGGCCGCGCAGCGACCACAGCTGCCCGTCGGACACCGAGTCGGCGACGCCGGTGTAGCCCTCGTCGGTCGGGTCGCCGATGACCTCGGTCATCTCGCGGGCCGCCCAGGTGGGGCCGTGCACGCCGTTGGTGACCGAGCTGATCGGCACCTCGTCGGTGTCGAACCCGGGCCACAGGCCGCCGAACATGTCCCGGCTGACCGCGCCGTGCAGCATCGACACGCCGTTGGCGCGCTGGGCCAGCCGCAGTCCCATGTGGGCCATGTTGAACATGCCCGGGTTCTCCTCGGCGCCCAGCGCCAGCACCCGGCGCAGGTCGATGCCCGGCAGCAGCGTGCCGTCGCCGAAGTAGTGCTGGACCAGGTCGACTGGGAAGCGGTCGATGCCAGCGGGCACCGGGGTGTGCGTGGTGAACACCGTGCCCGCGCGGACCGCCGAGAGCGCCTGGTCGAAGTCCAGCGACTGCCCGGAGACGAGTTCGCGCAGCCGCTCCAGGCCGAGGAAGCCCGCGTGACCCTCGTTGGTGTGGAACACCTCCGGCTGGGCGACCCCGGTCAGCTCGCAGTACGTGCGCACCGCGCGGACGCCGCCGACCCCGGCCAGGATCTCCTGGCGGATGCGGTGGTCCTGGTCGCCGCCGTAGAGCCGGTCGGTGACCCCGCGCAGGTCGTCGGCGTTCTCCTCGATGTCGGAGTCGAGCAGCAGCAGCGGCACCCGGCCGACCTGGGCCTTCCAGATCCGCGCGCGCAGCACCCGGCCGCCGGGCATCGCCACGTGCACCAGGATCGGCGCGCCGGACGGCTCGGTCAGCGGCTCCAGCGGCAACCCGTTCGGGTCGATCACCGGGTAGTGCTCGACCTGCCAGCCGTCGAGCGAGAGCGACTGCCGGAAGTAGCCGGAGCGGTAGAGCAGGCCGACCCCGATCAGCGGGACACCGAGGTCCGACGCCGCCTTGAGGTGGTCGCCCGCGAGCACGCCGAGGCCGCCGGAGTAGTTGGGCAGCGCTTCGGTGACGCCGAACTCCATCGAGAAGTAGGCGATGGACGCGGGCAACCTGCTGCCGTTGTGCCCGGTGTCGTGGCGCTGGTACCAGCGCGGCTCCCCGAGGTAGCGGCGCAGGTCGTCGGCGACCCCGGCGACCCGGTCGAGGAAGGCGGGGTCGGCGGCGAGCCGGTCCAGCCGCTCGGCGGGCACCTGGGCGAGCAGGTGCAGCGGGTCACCGCCGACCGCCGCCCAGATGTCGCGGTCGACCTCGGCGAACAGGTCCTGGGTCGGCGGGTGCCAGGTCCACCGCAGGTTGGTGGCGAGCACCCCGAGATCGGCGAGCGGCGCGGGCAACCCGGCGCGGACGGTGAATCGACGTACGGCTTTCACGGAATCCGACCCTACTGGCCTGCCTGGATCGAGCAAGCCGTGCGCGCGCCGCCGTGCGCGCCGATCCGGAGTTGTCGCAGATCAGCGCGGGTGCGCTCCGGTGGGAATGGTCGCAATGTCGCCGAGCGGCCCGGGCGCGGCGGGTGACCACACAGGACCAACCGGGCACCGGGGCGGCCAAGATGCCACGCCCCGGCAACACCACCGTCGATCGGGTGACGGTTCCCGTTGACCCTGACTGGGTACCTACCCCGGAGGTCCCCCAGGTCCAGCAGTCATCCCAGGCCTCGTTGTCAAGATCCATCCCCCGCCCGGGTGGGTCGGATCCGGCCGCACCGGGCAGACTGTGGGCAAGCACCCGACGGAGAGGAGCCTGACCGGTGAGCGGTCGGCTTGGCATCGATGACGTGTCCCCCCTCGTGTCCTGCGGCCGGTACCCCGGCAAAGCCGTTGTGGGCGAACACATCCCGGTGCGGGCGACGGTGTGGCGCGAGGGCCACGACGCGATCGCGGCGACGGTCAGCTGGCGGGGTCCCGGCGACAGCAAGGCGCGGCGCACCCGGATGCGGCCCGACGGTCTCGAGCCCGATCGGTGGATCGCCGACATCGTCCCGGACACCGAGGGCCTGTGGACCTTCCGGGTGGACGCCTGGAGCGACCCGTGGGCGACCTGGGTGCACACGGTCGAGGTGAAGGTCGCCGCCGGGCAGCAAGCGGGCGAGCTGGCCAACGACCTGGAGATCGGCGCGCGGCTGCTGGAGCGGGTCGGCCGCAGGCCGGACCGGGGCAGCGACCGCAAGCTGCTGGTGTCGGCGGCGCGGGCGCTGCGCGACGAGGCCATGCCGCTCTCGGCGCGCATCGCCGAGGCGCTGGCGGAGTCCACCAGGCGGGTGATGCACCAGCACCCCGTGCGGGAGCTGGTGACCAAGAGCAAGCCGGTGCAGCTGTGGGTGGACCGCAAGGTCGCGCTCTACGGCTCCTGGTACGAGTTCTTCCCGAGGTCGACCGGCGGCCTGGACACCGAGGGCAAGCCGGTGCACGGCACGTTCAAGACCGCGACCAAGGAGCTGGACCGGGTAGCGGCGATGGGCTTCGACATCGTCTACCTCCCGCCGATTCACCCGATCGGTGAGGAGAACCGCAAGGGCCGCAACAACAGCGTGGTCGCCGAGCCGGGTGACGTCGGGTCGACCTGGGCGATCGGGTCGGCCGACGGCGGGCACGACGCGATCCACCCGGAGCTGGGCACCTTCGAGGACTTCCGGGCGTTCGTGGCCAGGGCGCGCGAGCTGGACATGGAGATCGCGCTCGACTTCGCGCTGCAGTGCGCGCCGGACCACCCGTGGGTGATCAAGCACCCGGACTGGTTCACCACCCGCCCGGACGGCACGATCGCCTACGCCGAGAACCCGCCCAAGAAGTACCAGGACATCTACCCGGTCAACTTCGACAACGACCCGGAGGGCCTCTACGCGGAGGTGCTCCGGGTGGTCCTGATGTGGGCCGAGCAGGGGGTGCGGGTGTTCCGGGTGGACAACCCGCACACCAAGCCGCCGGACTTCTGGGAGTGGCTGATCCGCCAGGTCAAGGCGGTCGCCCCGGACGTGCTGTTCCTGTCCGAGGCGTTCACCAGGCCCGCGCGGCTCTACGGGTTGGCCAAGCTCGGCTTCACCCAGTCCTACACCTACTTCACCTGGCGCACGGCCAAGCAGGAGCTGGTGGACTTCGGCGTCGAACTGGTCGAGCACGCCGACGAGGCGCGGCCGAACCTGTTCGTCAACACCCCGGACATCCTGCACGAGTCGCTGCAGGTGGGCGGGCCCGCGATGTTCGCGATCCGGGCCGCGCTCGCCGCCACCCTGTCCCCCACCTGGGGGGTGTACGCGGGCTTCGAGCTCTACGAGCACGAGGCGGTGCGGCCGGGCAGCGAGGAGTACCTGGACTCGGAGAAGTACGAGCTGCGGCCGCGCGACTTCGCGGGCGCGCTCGCCGAGGGCCGGTCGCTGCAGCCGTGGATCACCCGGCTCAACGCGATCCGCCGGGCGCACCCCGCGCTGCAGCAGCTGCGGACGCTGCGCTTCCACCACGTGGACAACGACGCGCTGATCGCCTACTCCAAGACCGACCCGGAGACCGGGGACACCGTCGTCGTGCTGATCACCCTGGACCCGAGGTCGCCGCAGGAGGGCGTGCTCTGGCTCGACTGGGCCGCGCTCGGCCTGGACCCGGAGGCCACGCACACCGCCTACGACGAGGTGTCCGGCCAGACCTGGCGGTGGGGCAACGGGAACTACGTGCGGCTCGACCCGTGGGGCAGCGTCGCGCACATCGTCCACATCCGACGCTGAGCCCGCGCGACCCCGGAACGGCGTAATCAGCGGCACATCACCCGAACGGCGGTGGTGTGCCGCTGGCGCGCGGGGGCAGGGTTTCGCGGGTCCAGCACCCGGTTCCCGCCGACTGAGATGGTGATCACCGGCGGGCATGGATCACCCGGTTCGGGGGTAATCCCTTTGTTGGCGGCGCGCGCGAGCGGTGAGCGGGTGGACCGAGCGTGCGGGCACCGCCCACACAGGACAGTCTGGGGAGACCGGGAGGGTGCGGGGTGGTGCGCGGTCGTCCGGGGCGAAACGTGGTACGCATGGCGCACCGGCACTGGACGCGACCGGCAGGGACACGCTGACACACGGCCGAGACACGGGGCGAGGGCGACAAGCATGACGGTTCAGGACACCACCGCGCCCGACGCGGCATTGGGCCTCGCGGGCATCCCGCACACCGGCGAGGGGGTGACCGCCGACGGGCACCTCACCGAGCCGCAGGCCGAGGACTTCCACCACGCGCGGTCAGCGCCGCCGCAGACGGAGTGGTACAAGAGCGCGGTCTTCTACGAGGTGCTCGTCCGGGCGTTCAACGACTCCGACGGCAACGGCACCGGCGACCTGCGCGGGTTGGCCGACAAGCTCGACTACCTGCAGTGGTTGGGCATCGACTGCCTCTGGCTGCCCCCGTTCTACGCCTCGCCGCTGCGCGACGGCGGCTACGACATCAGCGACTTCCGCGCGGTGCTGCCCGAGTTCGGCACCGTCGACGACTTCAGCTACCTGCTCGACCAGGCGCACAAGCGCGGCATCCGGGTGATCACCGACCTGGTGCTCAACCACACCTCCGACGCGCACCCCTGGTTCCAGGAGTCGCGCCAGCACCCGGACGGCCCCTACGGCGACTACTACGTCTGGTCCGACACCGACGAGGCCTACGCCGACGCGCGGATCATCTTCGTCGACACCGAGACCTCGAACTGGACCTACGACCCGGTGCGCGGCCAGTTCTACTGGCACCGGTTCTTCTCCCACCAGCCGGACCTCAACTACGAGAACCCCGAGGTCCAGGACGCGATGCTCGACGTGCTGCGGTTCTGGCTCGACATCGGCATCGACGGCTTCCGGCTCGACGCGGTGCCCTACCTGTTCGAGGAGGAGGGCACCAACTGCGAGAACCTGCCGCGCACGCACGAGTTCCTCAAGCGCTGCCGCAAGGTCGTCGACGACGAGTTCCCCGGCCGGGTGCTGCTGGCCGAGGCGAACCAGTGGCCCGCGGACGTGGTGGAGTACTTCGGCGACCCGGCCATCGGCGGCGACGAGTGCCACATGGCGTTCCACTTCCCGCTGATGCCGCGCATCTTCATGGCGGTGCGCCGGGAGTCGCGGTTCCCGATCTCGGAGATCCTGGCGCACACGCCGTCGATCCCCTCCGGTGCCCAGTGGGGCATCTTCCTGCGCAACCACGACGAGCTGACCCTGGAGATGGTCACCGACGAGGAGCGCGACTACATGTACGCGGAGTACGCCAAGGACCCGCGGATGAAGGCCAACATCGGCATCCGCAGGCGGTTGGCGCCGCTGCTGGACAACGACCGCAACCAGCAGGAGCTGTTCACCGCGCTGCTGCTGAGCCTGCCCGGGTCGCCGGTGCTCTACTACGGCGACGAGATCGGCATGGGCGACAACATCTGGCTGGGTGACCGCGACGCGGTGCGCACCCCGATGCAGTGGTCGCCGGACCGCAACGCCGGGTTCTCCCGCTGCGACCCGGGTCGGCTGTACCTGCCCGCGATCGCCGACCCGGTGTACGGGTTCCAGGCGGTCAACGTCGAGGCGCACATGAACAACACCTCGTCGCTGCTGCACTGGACCAGGCGGATGCTGCAGGTGCGCACCGAGCACCCGGCGTTCGGCCTCGGCGACTTCACCGAGCTGGGCTCGTCGAACCCGAGCGTGCTGGCGTACCTGCGCAGGCACGGCGACGACGTGGTGATCTGCGTGAACAACCTGTCCCGGTTCCCGCAGCCGGTGGAGCTGCACCTGTCGGAGTACGACGGGTACGTGCCGGTGGAGCTGACCGGCGGGGTCCGGTTCCCGGCGATCGGCGAGCTGCCGTACCTGCTGACCCTGCCCGGGCACGGCTTCTACTGGTTCCAGATCACCCGACCGCACGAGGAGGGCGAGCTCCAGTGACCACCCGACCGCTGCCCGCGGTGGCCTCCCTCGCCGACGACCTGCCGACCTGGCTGCCCGCGCAGCGCTGGTTCGCGGCCAAGGGCCGGGACGTCAGCACCGTGCAGGTGGAGCGGGCGGCCGTGCTGTGGGAGGGCGCCGACCCCGGTGCCCCGAGCCTGCTGCACGCCCTGGTCGACGCCGACGGCGAGCGCTACCAACTGCTGCTCGGCGTGGTCGAGGAGGTGCCGGAGCACCTGCGCGGCGCGACCGTGGGCAGGTTGGAGGACGGCTCGTTCGCCTACGACGCCACGCACGACGCGGAGCTGATGGGTGGGCTGCTCGAGCTGTTCGCCACCCGGTCCGCGGCGGGCGGGGTGGACTGGCTGCCGGAGCCGGGGGTGGAGATCCACCCGGGGCTGCGCGCCCGGCCGATCGGGGTGGAGCAGTCCAACACCTCGATCGTGTTCGGCGAGCACTACATCCTCAAGGTCTACCGGCGCCCGGTCCCCGGGGAGAGCCGGGACGTGGAGCTGCACCGGGCGCTGGCAGGCGCGGGCAGCACGCGGGTCGCGGCGCCGGTCGCGGTGATGCGCACGGAGGACACGGTGCTCGGGTTCGCCCAGCGCTTCCTCGGTGACGCCGCCGAGGGCTGGGCGACGGCGACCGCCAGCGTGCGGGACCTGTTGGCGGAGGCCGATCTGCACGCGGGCGAGGTCGGCGGTGACTTCGCGGGCGAGGCGCACCGGTTGGGCGCCGCGGTGGCCGAGGTGCACGCGGCGCTGGCCACCGCGCTGGGCACCGAGCCGGTCGGCCCGGCGGAGATGATGGCCGGGGCCGACGAGATGCACGCCCGGCTGGACGCGGCGGTGCGCGAGGTGCCCGCGCTGGCCGAGCACGAACCGGTGCTGCGGGCGGCGTTCGACGCCGTGCGCGGGCTGCCGGGGACGACGGTCCAGCAGGTGCACGGTGACCTGCACCTGGGCCAGGTGCTGCGCACGACCACCGGATGGGTGCTCATCGACTTCGAGGGCGAGCCGGACGCGCCCCCGGCCGAACGGGTCAGGGCGCGGTCGCCGCTGCGCGACGTGGCCGGGATGTTGCGCTCGTTCGACTACGCCGCGCTGCACCTGCTGGCGGGCGAGGAACCCGATCACCAGCGGCTCACCAGGGCCGCGGAATGGGCCGACCGCAACCGCTCCGCGTTCTGCGACGGGTACGCCACCGTGGGTCCCGACCCCCGGTTGGACGCGGTGCTGCTGCGGGCTTTCGAGCTGGACAAGGCCGTCTACGAGGTGGGCTACGAGCACCGCAACCGGCCCGACTGGGTGCCCATCCCGCTGGCCGCGATCAGCCGGGTCGCCGCGGCCGGATAGCGCCGGATCCGGACATGACGTCATTGCGACTTTTGGGCAACACGAGTTTCGGGTATTCGAGAACGTGGTTAACCTGATCGACAATGCCCGCTCTCGGGGTGCCGCCGGTTGAAGGATCGGGGTGTGGCGACATGCGGATCGCGGATGTGTTGCGGGGCAAGGGTGCTGAGGGCGCCGCCGTGGCCACGGTGGACCCGGGTACCACTGTCGAGGGCCTGATAGCCGAACTCGCCAGGTACAACGTCGGCGCGCTCGTGGTGCTCGACGGGGACCAGGTGGTCGGCATCGTGTCCGAACGGGACGTTGTACGGGGTCTGACCGCGCGCGGTGCCGAGCTGCTCGGCGTCACCGTCGCCGACATCATGACCGCGGACGTGCGGACCTGCCTGCCGACCGACAGCGTCGACAGCCTGGCCGCCACCATGACCGAGCGCCGGATCCGGCACCTGCCGGTGTTGGACGAGCAGGGCGCGCTGGCGGGCATCGTGAGCATCGGTGACGTCGTCAAGAGCCACATAAGCCAGCTGGAAGCCGACCGCGACCAGCTCCAGTCCTACATATCCCAGGGTTGATACCTCTTGTTGGTTGACGAGATCGAGCGGCTCATCGCAGGCGCGCACCACGACCCGCACTCCCTGCTGGGCATCCACCCCAGGGGCAAGGGCGGGGCGGTGGTGCGGGCGCTGCGCCCCAACGCCAAGTCGGTCGCGGTGATCTTCGGCGACCAGCGGCACGAGATGGACGAGGTCGGCGACAGCGTGTTCGCCGTCGACCTGAAGGAAGCTCCGGAGGAGTACCTCCTGGAGGTCGACTACGGCGCGGGTCCCGAACTGGTGGAGGACCCGTACCGCTGGTTGCCGACGCTCGGTGAGCTCGACCTGCACCTGTTCCGCGAGGGCCGCCACGAGCGGCTGTGGGAGATCCTCGGCGCGCACGTGCGCCGCTACGACACCGCCAAGGGTGTCGTGGAGGGCACCTCGTTCGCGGTGTGGGCGCCCACCGCGCGCGGTGTGCGGGTGTGCGGCGACTTCGACGGCTGGGACGGGCGCGCGAACCCGATGCGGTCGCTGGGCTCGTCCGGGGTGTGGGAGGTCTTCTTGCCCGGGGTACCGCCGGGTACCCGGTACAAGTTCCGCATCCACGGCGCGGACGGTTCGTGGCACGAGAAGGCCGACCCGATGGCCCGCGCCACCGAGGTGCCGCCCGCGACCGCGTCGGTGGTGTCCACTTCGGAGTACCGGTGGCTGGACGCCGAGTGGCTGGCCCGCCGGGACGCGACGTCGTGGAGCGCGGCGCCGATGAGCGTCTACGAGGCGCACCTCGGGTCGTGGCGCCAGGGCCTCGGCTACCGGGAACTGGCCGACCAGCTCGGTGACTACCTGGTGGAGCACAACTTCACCCACGTCGAACTGCTGCCGGTGGCCGAGCACCCGTTCGGTGGGTCGTGGGGCTACCAGGTCACCTCGTACTACGCCCCGACCGCGCGCTTCGGCTCCCCGGACGAGTTCCGGCACCTGGTCGACGAGCTGCACCGGCGCGGCATCGGCGTGATCATGGACTGGGTGCCCGCGCACTTCCCGCGCGACTCGTGGGCGCTGGCCCGCTTCGACGGCAGCCCGCTCTACGAGCACGGCGACCCGCGCCGCGGCGAGCAGCCCGACTGGGGCACCCTGGTGTTCGACTTCGGCCGCTCCGAGGTGCGCAACTTCCTGGTGGCCAACGCGCTGTACTGGATCGAGGAGTTCCACATCGACGGCCTGCGGGTCGACGCGGTGGCCTCGATGCTCTACCTGGACTACTCCCGCAACGACGGCGAGTGGCTGCCCAACGAGCACGGCGGCCGGGAGAACCTGGACGCGGTGCGGTTCCTGCAGGAGCTGAACGCGACCGTCTACAAGCACCACCCGGGGGTGGTGATGGTCGCCGAGGAGTCGACGGCGTGGCCGGGGGTGACGCGGCCGACGCACCTTGGCGGCCTCGGGTTCGGCTTCAAGTGGAACATGGGCTGGATGCACGACACGCTCAGCTACATCGGCCACGACCCGATCCACCGCTCGTACCACCACAACGAGATCACCTTCTCGCTGGTGTACGCGTGGAGTGAGAACTTCACCCTCCCGCTGTCGCACGACGAGGTGGTGCACGGCAAGGGCTCGCTGTGGACCCGGATGCCCGGCGACGACTGGAACAAGGCGGCGGGCCTGCGCGCGCTGCTGGCCTTCATGTGGGCGCACCCGGGCAAGCAGCTGCTGTTCATGGGCGGCGAGTTCGGCCAGGTCCGGGAGTGGTCGGAGTCGCGGTCGCTGGACTGGGAGCTGACCGACCAGCCGCTGCACCGGGGCATCGGGGCGCTGGTGCGCGACCTCAACGGCGTCTACCGCGAGCAGCCCGCGCTCTACCTCGACGACAGCCGCCCCGAAGGCTTCTCCTGGGTCGACGCCAACGACTCGGCGGGCAACGTCCTGAGCTTCCTGCGCCTGGGCGGCGACACCGAACTGCTCTGCGTCGCCAACTTCTCCGGCTCCCCGCACCACGACTACCGGGTGGGCGTCCCCAGCACCGGCCTGTGGCGCGAGGTCGTCAACACCGACGCCGAGTCCTACGGCGGCTCCGGCGTCGGCAACCTCGGCGGCGTCACCGCCACCGACAAGCCCTGGCACGGCCGCCCCGCGTCCCTCGTCCTCCAACTCCCCCCGCAGGGCGTCGTCTGGCTGACCCCGGACCGCGACACCGCCGACCAGGTCATCGCCGAGGCCGACAGCGCTCTCCCCAACGCCGCCCTGCCCGACACGGCCCAGGCGGAGTCGACCCCGCCCAAGCCCTTCCCGGGTGACGCGGTGGACGTCGGCCCTGACGTGCCCGCGGTCTGACAGCGCCCCTCGACGCGGCAGGCACGATCTCGTAGTCCAGCGAGATCGTGCCCGTAGGATCAGTGCATGCCGCTGTCCGACAACGAACTCGAACGGCTGTTCGCCGACCTGGAATCGGACCGAGTGGAGCGCAAGGAGTCAGCCCACGCGGTCGACAAGATCGGCCAAGCAGTGTGCGCTTTCGCCAACGACCTTCCTGGTCACCGGCAGCGTGGTGTGCTCTTCATCGGCGTCAAGGACAACGGCGACCACGCGGGGCTCGTCATCACCGACCAACTGCTGCAGAACCTCGCTTCGCTGCGTGACCAGGGAAATCTCCTCCCACCACCGTCGTTGACCGTGCGCAAGGTCGTACTGGGTGGCAGGGACTTGGCGGTGGTGGAAGTCGAGCCGAGCACCGCCCCGCCGGTCCGCTACAAGGGGCAGATCTGGATCAGAGTCGGCCCTCGCCGGGGTTTGGCCAATGGGGATGACGAGCGCAGGCTCAATGAACGCCGACGCTCACTGGACGCGCCGTTCGACGTACGACCGCTGGCGGGCGCGACCCTCACCGACCTCGATCAAGATCTCTTCACTGACACCCTGGTGCCGTCGCTAGTGCCACCGGCGGTGCTGGCGGCCAACGGTCGCACGACCGGACAGCGCATGGCGGCGCTCAGGCTCACCACGGCGGAGGGGGTGCCGACCGCGGCTGGTCTGCTCACAGTGGGGCGAGATCCTCTTGGCTTCCTTCCCGGCGCCTACATCCAATTCCTCCGAGTCGCCGGGCAGGACCTCACCGATCCGATCGTCGACGAGAAGCGGCTCGATGGTCCACTGCCTACTTTGCTGAGCAGACTCGACGAACTGCTCACGATCAACATCAGGGTCGCTGTCGACATCACCGGCGGGCCTCTGGAGTCGCGAACTCCAGACTACCCGGTCGCCGCGCTCCAGCAGATCGTCCGCAACGCGGTCATGCACCGGACCTACGAGTACACGCACTCACCGGTCCGGATGACGTGGTATCAGGACCGGATCGAGGTGGTCAGCCCGGGCGGTCCGTTCGGCGTGGTCACCACCGCGACTTTCGGCAACGGGATCACCGACTACCGCAATCCGACCCTGGCGGACATGATGCACGGGCTTGGGTACGTCCAGCGGTTCGGCGCGGGTATCCCGATCACCCGCAAGGGCCTAGCCGACAACGGCAACCCGCCACCGGAGTTCGAGGCGACGGAATCGCACGTCGCCGTGACCATTCGAGGCAGGTCGTGAGCGCACCGATCATCACGTTCTTCAACAACAAGGGCGGCGTCGGCAAGACCTCACTCGTCTACCACATCGCGTGGATGATGGCTGACCTCGGCAAGAGGGTGGTGGTCGCCGATCTCGACCCCCAGGCGAACCTCACCACGGCGTTCCTCACCGAGGACGAGATCGAGCGGCTCTGGTCGGGAAGTGGTCCGCGACTGACGGTCTGGGGCACGATCCGGCCGTTCCAGGAGGGCGAAGGCGGCCTCGGTGCGAGCACCCTCACCCCCACCGGCGACGACCGGCTCGGCCTGCTCGCGGGTGATCTCGATCTGTCGGCGTTCGAGGACGACCTCAGCGCCAGCTGGCCCAAGTGCCTGGATGGTGATCCCCGGGCGTTTCGCATCATCTCGGCCTTCTGGTCAGTGCTGCAGAACGCGGCCAGGCAACACCACGCGCACTACGTGCTGGTCGACGTCGGGCCCAGCCTCGGTGCCATCAACCGGGCGGCGCTCGTGGCCTCGGACTTCGTGGTGATCCCGGTCGCTCCCGACCTGTTCAGCATGCAGGGATTGCGCAACCTCGGTCCCGCGTTGCAGAAGTGGCGCACGGGGTGGCGCCAACGACTGCACATGCGCCCGGAGAACCTCGCCTTGCCGGAGGGGGAGATGGCAGCCCTGGGCTACGTCGTCCTCCAGCACGGTGTCCGGCTCAATCGGCCGGTCCAGGCGTACCAACGGTGGATTCGGCAGATCCCGGAGGTGTTCCGCGGCTCCGTACTCGGTTCGCCCGACCCCACCGTGCCCGACATCGACCAAGATCCGTACTGCCTCGGGCAACTCAAGCACTACCGCAGCCTGGTGCCACTGGCTCAAGAGGCGCGCAAACCGATCTTCTTCCTGACCCACGCCGACGGTGCGTACGGCGGTCACCTGCTGGCCGCGCGCGACGCGCACGGCGATTTCGCGATGATGGCCGAACGCATCATGGACCGGGTTGTCGAAGTGACCCAAACGCACCCGGCGTGAGGGGGCAGACTGGTCCCGTGCGCACGCATAGCCCTGGGGACCTGGCGCGGTTGTTGCCCGCCCTGATCGCGGTGTTCGCGCTGCTGGCGTGCACCACGACGGTGCCGGGGCAGGCGGTGGGCCAGGGCGGGGTGGCCAAGGGCGAGGGGGGCACCGGCAGCGGTGTCGACGTGTCCTTCGTGCACAACACCGACGGTGGGGACATCGATCGGCTGGCGGCGACGGTGGTCACCGACGTGCAGGCGTACTGGACGGCGACGTTCCCGCCGACCTTCGGCAAGGACTACGCGCCGCTCAAGGGCGGGTTCTACTCCGTGGACACGGCCGACGCCGACAGCAAGGCGCCGCCGTGCGCGAACAAGGCCACCGAGGTCGAGGGCAACGCGTTCTACTGCCCGGACGCCGACGTGATCGCGTGGGACCGGGCGGCGCTGCTGCCGGTGCTGCGGGACCGCTTCGGTGAGGCGGCGGTGATGCTGGTGCTGGCGCACGAGATGGGGCACGCGGTGCAGGACCGCACCGGCAGCGGCATCGACGAGCGCAAGGCGGACCCGGCCAGGTACCCGACGATCCTGATCGAGGCGATGGCCGACTGCTACGCCGGGTCGTTCGTGCGCTGGGTGGTCGACGGCAAGGCCGCGCACCTGACCATCGCCAAGGACCGGCTGGACACCGCGCTGGAGTCGCTGA
Organism: Actinokineospora globicatena; assembly: GCF_024171945.1. Lineage (GTDB taxonomy): Bacteria > Actinomycetota > Actinomycetes > Mycobacteriales > Pseudonocardiaceae > Actinokineospora > Actinokineospora globicatena. The sequence goes on along the minus strand of NZ_JAMTCR010000005.1, from coordinate 527,299 downwards.
TCAGCTTCCGGGACCCGATCGGCACCGAGCAGCAGGACCGGGGCGCGCACGGCGACGCCTTCGACCGGGTCTCGGCCTTCCAGGACGGCTACGAGCAGGGCGCGGCGACCTGCTCGAAGATGACCGTGGACAACCGGGTGTTCACCCTCAGCGGGTTCATCGACGCCGGTGACCAGGCGCGCGGCGGCAACCTGGAGTTCGCGCAGATGGTGGAGTCGGTGACGCTGGGCCTCGACGGGTTCTACGCGGCGCTGCTGCCGACGCTGGGCAAGCAGTGGACCGCGCCGAAGGTGGTCGAGTCGAGCGGGCCGCCGACCTGCGACGGCACCAAGCAGGGGCCGGTGGCGTACTGCCCGGTGGACAAGTCGGTGCAGGTCGACGTGCGCAAGGAACTGCCGGAACTGCACGCGGACATCGGCGACTACGCGACCGGCACGCTGATCGCGAGCCGCTACGGGCTGGCCGCGTTGGCCGCGGCGGGCAAGCCGCTCAAGGGCGCGGACGCGCAGCGCTCGGTGAATTGCCTGGCGGGCGCGTTCACCCTGTCGCTGTTCGTCACCCGGCCCCGGCTGCTGTCCCCCGGTGATCTCGACGAGGCCGTCCAGGTGCTGCTGGACTACGACTACGCGGCCCGCGACGTGGACGGTGCGGCGCCTGCGGCGGGCTTCGACCGGGTGCGCGCGTTCCGCCAGGGGTTCACGGAGGGTGCTCAAACGTGCGGCCTTTCGTGACTTAGCGCGAACCGCGTACGGGGCGGGCCGGTGCCCGGTTACCCTCTCCCGGAGATCAGGTCGGACGGCTCGGGTAGGGGTTGCGGTGCGGGTTCTTGGTGCGCGGGCGCGGGTCGTCGCCGCCCTTGCGGTGGCCGGGGTTCTCCTCGTGCAGCTCGGCGGGTGCGCTGGGCAGCCGATCCAGGGCAGGGCGCGCGGCGTCGGCGACATCGACGCGGGCACCGCGGCCGGGATCCCGGTCAACAACGACGGCCCGACCGGCCCGAAGAAGGGCGCGGCGGACGCGACCCTGCAGGTGGAGAACGCCGACGGCGGCGAGATGGACCGGCTGGCGGTCAACGCCCTGTCCGACATCTACGCCTACTGGTCCGAGCGGATGCCCGCCGACTTCGACGGCCAGCGGTTCGAGCCGATCAAGCGGCTGGCGTCCTACGACTCCAAGGGCAAGGCCATCAAGCTGTGCGGCCAGAGCACCGCGGACCTGGTGAACGCGTTCTACTGCAACGCCGACGACAGCGTCGCCTGGGACCGGGGCGTGCTGCTGCCCATGCTGGACAAGCAGTTCGGCCCGATGTCGGTGGTCGCGGTGCTCGCCCACGAGATGGGCCACGCGGTGCAGTTCCGGCTCGGCGCCAAGAGCGGCATCACCCAGACGACGCCGACGATCATCAAGGAGCAGCAGGCCGACTGCTACGCGGGCGGCTTCTTCCGCTGGGTCGCCGAGGGCAAGGCCGAGCACTTCGACGTCAACACCGGCAAGGGCCTCAACCACGTCCTGGCCACCATGTTCTTCATCCGCGACCCCGCCGGTCTCTCGGCCAGCAAGCAGGGCGCCCACGGCCTGGCCTTCGACCGGGTCTTCGCCTTCCAGGCCGGGTTCTCCGAGGGCCCCACCCGCTGCGCGCGGATGAACCAGGACGAGATCAACACCCGCATCGCCGAGAAGGAACGCGGCGAGACCGAGATGGAGAACTCCCGCAACGGCGACGTGGAGTTCGACAACGAGAAGGTCCAGGACCTCCTCAAGGCCAGCCTCGACGAGGCCTTCAAGCGCACCGGCGCCAACCCGCCCGCCATCACCTACAACGGCGCCAACTGCAAGAAGGGCAACTCCACCCCACCGGTGTCGTTCTGCCCGGACTCGAACACCGTCGCCATCGACCCGGACGCCATGGAGAAGATCGCCACCCCACCGAAGCGCGGGCAGGAGCCCGGTGTGGACGGTGCCGGGATCGGGGACTTCGCGGCGTTCGCGGAAATCGCTTCGCGGTACTCGCTGTCGATCCAGAAGGCGGTGGGGGTGTCGCTGGAGGGCGACAAGACAGGGCTGCGGACTGCTTGCCTGACTGGGGCGTGGGCGAAGTTCACTGACCTCGCTGGGACTTCCAACCAGAGCAAACTCCGCTTGGCGGTGGGCGACCTGGACGAGGCGGTCGCGGAACTCTTGCAGGACAACAGCCTCATCGCGGCCGACATCAACGGCAAACAGGTCCCCTCCGGCTTCGCCCGAGTAGAAGCCTTCCGCATCGGCTACTTCGAAGGCGACAAAGGCTGCGCGAACCAGTTCAGCTAGGCAGTGTGCTTCACCGGCATCGGACTGGTTGTCCACAACGGGCCGATTTGTCCACAGGGTCGACTTTCAGCCTCTCTTGCCTTGCGTTCCCTTGGGTAGGCTGTGTATTCGGGGGTCTTTGGGGCGGGTTGATCTTGGCTGCCGTGGGCGGGTAGGCGTTGAGCTGGGGATCTCCGGCTTTCGGGCCTTCGCTTCGCTGCGGTAGACGCCTCGGCTGCGCCATCGACTTGACGCGAGAATGCGAAGAGCTCGATGGGGTGAACTTATTTTGTGCGGGGCCCCTGGACCACCCTGGGAAGGGCTAAAAGCAGGGGGCCACAGAGCGGCCCTCCCCTGCCCCTGTCGACGCTACGGGTGGTCCTCCCCCACACAAAACAAGTCCACCCCATCGAGCCGGCCTGGCACCAGCGCCTTCGGTGGAGCGCGGGGCGGGCCAACGTCGTCGGCGGGTGCTTGGGGGCCAACGTTGTTGGCGGGTGTCCTGGGGCCAACGTTGTGGGGTCTTCGCCAGTCGTTGGCGGGTGGGGTGGGACTGGGCGTGGGGACCTGGTGGAGCGGGGCGTGGGGAGGCGGTTGGGCTTGGTGGGGGGGGGGGTGGGAAAGACGAAGGCCCGCACCGGGAAGGGTGCGGGCCTGGGGGTGGAGAGAGGGTTAGAACAGGGCGCTGGCTAGGTCTCGGCGGGCCTTGGCCACGCGGGGGTCGTCCGGGGCGAAGAGGTCGAACAACGAGACCAGGTGGGTTCGGGCCTTGTCGCGGTCGGGGCCTGCGGAGCGGCGGACGGCGGCGATGAGGCGGGTGAAGGCTTGTTCCACCTGTTGGCCGGCGACCTCCAGGTCAGCGGCGGACAGCTGGGCGTCGACGTCGTCCGGGGAGATGTCGGCGCGGACGATGACGGAGGGGTCCGTGGCCTGGGCGCGGGCGAGGAACTGGACCTGGGCCAGGGCGGCCTTGGCCTCGGCGTTGTGCGGTTCGGCGGCGAGGATGGCCTGGTAGCCGGCTTCGGCGGCGGTGAAGTCACCCAGGGCCAGGGCGTTCTCGGCGACGGTGAAGCGTTCGTCCTCGGGTTCGGCGACGGGCTCTTCGCCAGCGGGGGCGGCGGCTTCGGCGGCGCGGATGCCGGGGAGGCGGTCGCGGAGGGCGTCGAGGATGGAGTCGACCCACTGGCGGACTCGGTCTTCCGGGGGGACGTCGTTGAAGGCGTCGACCGGTTGGCGGCCCGCGATGGCGATCACCATGGGCACGGCCTGGGCGCCGAAGAGCTGGGCGACGCGGGGGCTGGTCTCGACGTCGACCTTGGCCAGGCGCCAGGAGCCGTTGTCCTGGGCGGCGAGCTTCTCCAGGGTGGCCAGCAGTTGGGTCGACTGCGCCGACCAGCCCGCGACCAGGGCGACGACGACCGGCACCTGGGTCGAGTACTCGACGACCTCGGACTCGAAGTTGGCCTCGGTGACGTCGATGACGGCGCTGGTGGCGGCCGGGGTGGACGGGTGGGTGCCCGCCGTGGGCGGGGACGTCTTCGCGGCGTCGGCGCGCGCCTTGAGGGCGGACAGGTCTACGGCCCTGGACAGGGCGGCCGACAGCGCGGCGGTCTGGCGTGGATCTGGCCTGGTCACCTCCTCATCCTGGCATGCCTGCCCGCACCACGTCCGGCCTACCGCCCAACCCCGGCGGGCCGGGCCATCCGCCCTGGTGGCGACCGATCCGGCGGCCCTACAGCTCGACCCCGGCCAGCGCGGCCAGGCGCCGCTCCGGGGCGAGGGCCATCGGGTTGGGGCGCATGACGTCGTTGGTCAGGGTGATGCGCAGCGCGAGCGGGGCGAGCAGGGTGGCGAAGCGGGTGGTGGCCTGGTCGCCGAGTTCGAGCCACGGCGCGGCGGCGGCCTCGTCGGTGAGGTCCTCAACGGACTGGCGCAGCTCGGCGCCGAACTCGGTCAGCACCCCAGGCGCGGCCAGCAGGTCGCGTTCCAGCAGCCGGTTCTCCGCCGCCGCCCACTCCCCCTCCGGCACGTTCCGGGCGGCCTGCAGGTACCCGGCGGTGAGACCGCGGTCCGCCGCGAACGCCACCAGGGCCTCGACCGGGTCCAGCCCGGCGGTCACCAGCGCGGCGACGTGCCCGTCCCCCCGGGACTCGCGCAGGGTCGTGGCGACCTGCCACAACGCGAGGTGCGGCTGTTCCGGCAGCGCGAGAGCGGCGTTGGCGGCCCCTAGCGGCCTACCGGCGGTCGGGATCCACTCGACGACCGCGCGGGCCAACTCGGCCGCCTCGGCCACGTCCGACCCCTCGACGACCTCGTCACCGAGCAGCCGCCGCAGCGCCCCGTCGACCCCGCGCAGCCGGGCGGCGAGGAACTCCGCGGGCTCGGCGACCGACCAGGCGGCGGGCAGCTGCCGCAGCACCCGGGAGGGGTGGAACGTGTAGAACAGGCTGGTCGCCAACCACCCGGGCGCGGCGCCGAGCGGGGCGGCCCGGGTGCCGAAGTAGCCCATCCACCGGCCCTTGCAGCCCAGCGCGTCGGTCTCGGCGATCGCCTCGGGGGTGAAGTAGGTGACGGCGTGGTACGGCTCGAAGCACTCCCAGAGCGTGCGCGGCTCCACAGCGGCTCCCCGTGTCGTAGGCATCCAGTCGTAGGTGGTCCGATAGTAGGACGCCCGACTATCGCGCGTCACCCTCAGTCGGCGAGGTACTGCTCGACCCGGTCGACCTTGGCGGTGAGCTGGCCGGTGTGCCCGGGGCGGATGTCGGCCTTGAGCACCAGGCTGACCCGGGGGTAGTCGGCGAGCAGCACGTCGGTGGCCCGCTTCACCACCGCCATCAGCTCGTCCCACTCGCCCTCCACGATGGTGTACATGGCGGTGAGCTGGTGCGGCAGGCCGGACTCGCGGACCACCCGCACCGCCTCGGCTACGGCGGGGCCGACGGTCTCGGACTCCCCGCCGAGCGGGCTGACGCTGAACGCGATGAGCATGCGGACTCCTCGGGACGCGGGCGGTGCCAGCACACTATCCGGGCACCCCCGGCGAACCCCACTGGTAGCTTCAACTCCCATGAGGCCGCGCTCGTTGCCGTTCGACCCGATCGCCCGCGCGGCGCAGCTGTGGGGGGATCGCATCGGCGACGCCACCACCATGGCGGCCGTGACCAGCGTCATGCGCGTGCAGCAGATCCTGCAGTCCGCGGTGGACGCCGCGCTCAAGCCGCACGGGCTGACCTTCGCCCGCTACGAGGCGCTGGTGCTGCTGACCTTCTCCAAGCGCGGCAGCCTGCCGATGCGGGTGATGGGTGAGCGGCTGCAGCTGCACCCGACCAGCGTCACCAACATCGTCGACCGGCTGGAGGCCGACGGGCTGGTCCGGCGCACCCCGCACCCGACCGACCGGCGCACCACGCTGGCCGAGATCACCGACGCGGGCAGGCAGCGGCAGGCGGAGGCGACCGAGGCGGTGACCGCGGTGGACTTCGGGCTGCGCGGGCTCACCGAACGCCAGACCACCCAGCTGACCGACCTGCTGGCCAAGGTCCGCCGGGCGACGGGCGACTTCCAGGACTAGACCGACGGCTGGCCCTGGACGTCCCGGGGGGATCCACCAGCGGTGTCCGGGCCACGCCGACCGGCGCACCGCGGTGGATCAGGAACGGATCAGAAGCGGATCAGGGCCGGGTCAGGCGGCCGGGCGCAGGCGCAGCGCGAGGCCGATGCCCGCCGGGGTGGCGGAGTCGTCGAGCTTGCCGGTGCGCAGCGCCCACCGCTCGAAGACCAGTGTCGCGAATGGAGGGACGCTGCCCGCCAGCGCCCAGAAGGCGGTCCAGCGGCTCCACCGCAGCTGCCGGGCGGTGACCGCGGTCACCACGAGGTAGGCGACGAACACCACACCGTGCACGGGGCCGAACACCTTGACCCCGATGTCACCGAGACCGGTGGCGTACTTGAAGAACATGCCGACGAGCAGACCGATCCAGGAAACGGCCTCGGCGAGCGCGACGACGCGGAAACGACCAGCTGGCGTGAACATGCCTCCAGTGTGGAGCGTGAGCGCGCTCACCCCCCGTCAGCCCCACCCCCACAGTGGCACTAGCCACATGTCCGCCTCCCCGCATTTTTGGTGTGGTGGCGTAGCGGGGAAATAGTCACGTCGCGTGGTCGTCCGTGGCCGGCTACCGTCACGGTCCCCTGAGGTTGCGTGCCCTTAACTTTCTTCCCAGGTGAAGACCCTTGATGCGATGAAGGACACAACGAGGGTGAAGCCGAGCAGGACGCCGCAGGGCAGCAGCAGGGCCTCGGCTCCCTTGCCGCGCACCAGGAAGTCGGTCACGCCGTCGTTCATGTGCCGCAGCGGGAACACCTGCGACACCGTCTGCAGCCACTTGGGCGCCAGGTCGATCGGGAAGAACGTGCCGGACAGGAACGCCATCGGCAGCACGACGATGTTGGCCGCGCCGGTGGCCGCCTCCTCGGTCTTGCAGAACGCGCCGACCAGCATGCCGATGGCGAAGAACGCGAGCACGCCGGAGAGGAACACCGGGATCGACAGCCACCAGGTGCCCGAGAGGGTGAGCCCGAACACCGGCAGCAGCGCGACCCCGATGAACAGCAGCGCCTGGGTGACCGCGACGCCGATGGTGACCACGACCCGCGAGGTGAGGATCGGCGTGATGCCGATGGGGGCCAGCCGCAGCCTGCGCAGCACCTGCTTGCGCCGCCAGTTGACCAGGGTGATCGCCGCGCCGAACACCGCGGTGACCGCGATGCCCCAGCTCAGGATGCCCGGGGTCAGGTACTGGATGGACTTGAGCGAGGAGTCCTCCACCTGCTCGGCCCGGAAGTCGTACTTGGGCGGCTGACCGCTGGCGGCCACGTTGAGCTGCTGGGTGACGCCCGCCACCAGTCCCTGGACGGTGCCCGCCTTGGCCTGGTCGCTGGCAGCGAAGCGCAGCACGACGGTGGTGCCGGTGGCCTCGACCAGGCCGGGCAGGTCACCGTCGCGGACCTTGGCCTCGCCCTCGGCGGCGGTGGCGAAGCGCTCCAGCTCCACCACCCCGGAGCGCTCCAGCGCGGTGATCACCTCGCCGTCGCCGTACGCGCCGAGCTTCATCTTCTCGGCGCCGATGTCGCGGAAGAGCAGGCCGAAGATGACCAGGAACATCAGCGGGAAGACGAAGGCGAAGAACAGGGTGGCCTTGTCGCGCACGAAGCCCTTGGCCATCGCGATCGCCAGGCTCTTGAAGGGGCCCTTCACGCGCGGTACTCCCGTCCGGTCAGGTGGAGGAAGACGTCCTCCAGGGTGGCGGTCCGCACCTGCAGGCCGTCGAGGGTGCCGCGCTCGGCGAGCGCGGTCAGCAGCGGCGCCGGGGTGCGGGTGGTGATGGTCAGCGACTGCTCGTCGGCGCTGACGTCGTCGGCCCCGGGCAGCGCGGCGGCGTCGGACTCGGTGAGGGCGCCGCGTTCGAGGGTGATCCGCGCCGGGGCGTCCAGGCCGCGCACCAGGGCGGCCGGTGTGTCCATGGCGAGCACCTTGCCGTGGTCCATGATGGCGACCCGGTCGCACAGGATCTCGGCTTCGTCGAGGTAGTGCGTCGTGTAGACGATCGTCTTGCCGCGCTCGCGGATGGCCCGCAGCACGTCCCACAGGTTGCGCCTGGCCTGCGGGTCGAGCGCGGCGGTCGGCTCGTCGAGGAACACCACGTCCGGGTCGTGCACCAGCGCGCAGGCGATGGACAGCCGCTGCCGCTGGCCGCCGGAGAGCTTGTCCTCGCGGGTGTTCGCCTTGTCGGTGAGCCCGACCAGCTCCAGCATCTCCGCCGCGCGGGCGGGGCCGACGCCGTAGAGCGCCGCGAACGTCTCCAGCTGTTCGCGCGCGGTGAGCTTGTCGAAGAACGCCGACGCCTGGAGTTGCACGCCGATCCTGGGCAGCAGGGCGACCTTGCGCGGGAACGGGTCGATGCCCAGCAGCCGCACCGAACCGCGGTCCGGTTCGCGCAGGCCCTCCATGATCTCCAGCGCGGTGGTCTTGCCCGCGCCGTTGGGGCCGAGGATGCCGAAGAACTCGCCGTGGTCGACGGTGAACGACACACCGTCCACGGCGCGCAGGTCGCCGTAGGACTTGTGGATGTCGTCGACGACGATCGCCTCGGCACCGGAGCTGGTCATGCCGCCGAACCTAGTACCCCCGGCGGTGGTCCAACCACCCTTCCCCGGTAACGGCCGCGATGACCTCGTCCGCGGCGCGGTAGGGGTCGAGCGATCCGGATCGGACTTCGGCGGCGAAGCGGTCAAGCAGGTCACCGCGCAGCTCGCCGAGCCGGGCGCGCAGCTCCCGGACCGCGACGGACTCGACCTCGGCGCGGGCCCTGGCGAGGCGGCGCGCGGCGAACTCGCCCCTGGCGGCCGCCCACTCGTGGTGCGACTCGATCGCCGCGACCAGCCCGTCGATGCCCTCGGCGCGCGCGGCGACGGTCATGACCACCGGGGTGCGCCAGCTCGGGCCGCGGATCTCCCTGCGCCCCAACGAGATCGCGTGCTTGAGCTCGCGCGCGGTGGTCTCGGCGCCGTCGCGGTCGGCCTTGTTGACGGCGAACACGTCGGCGATCTCCAGGATGCCCGCCTTGGCCGCCTGGACACCGTCGCCCGCGCCGGGGGCCAGCAGCACCACCGCGCAGTCGGCGAGCGCCACGATGTCCACTTCGGACTGTCCAACCCCGACGGTCTCGATGAGCACGACGTCGAACCCGGCGGCGTCGAGCACGCGCACCGCCTGCGGGGTGGCCACGGCGAGACCACCGAGGTGCCCCCGGGTGGCCATCGACCGGATGAAGACGTCCTGGTCGGCCGCGTGCGCGCCCATCCGGACCCGGTCGCCGAGCAGCGCGCCGCCGGAGAACGGCGAGGACGGGTCGACCGCGAGCACGCCGACCCGCTGGCCCTTGGCGCGGTAGGCCGACACCAGGGCGGAGGTGGTGGTGGACTTGCCGACGCCGGGCGGGCCGGTGAGCCCGATGACCCTGGCCCGACCGGTGTGCGGGGCCAGGGCCCGCGCGACCTCGCGCAGGCGCGGGCTGTCGTCCTCCACCAGGGAGATCAACCGGGCGACCGCGCGCGGCTCACGGGCGAGCGCGCGGTCGACCAGGTCGGCGACCGGAAGGTCCCGGACCAAGGGCTAGGCCTTCGGCACGCTGATGATCAGGGCGTCGCCCTGGCCACCGCCGCCGCACAGCCCGGCCGCGCCGATGCCGCCGCCGCGCCGCTTGAGCTCGTAGGCCAGGTGCACGACCAGGCGGGCGCCGGACGCCCCGATCGGGTGGCCGAGGGCGATGGCGCCGCCGTTGACGTTGACGATCTCCGGGTCGACGCCCAGCTGGCGGGTGGAGACCACGCCGACCGCGGCGAACGCCTCGTTGATCTCGACCAGGTCCAGGTCGCCCGCGGCGATGCCCTGCTTGGCCAGCGCGGCCTTGATGGCGTTGGACGGCTGCTCGTGCAGGCTGGCGTCCGGCCCGGCGACGACGCCGTGCGCACCGATCTCGGCGATCCAGCTCAGGCCCAGCTCCTCGGCCTTGGCCTTGCTCATCACCACGACCGCGGCGGCGCCGTCGGAGATCTGCGAGGCGGACCCGGCGGTGATGGTGCCGTCGCTGGCGAACGCGGGGCGCAGCTTGGCCAGGCCCTCGGTGGTGGTGTCCGACCGCACGCCCTCGTCGGTGTCGAACACGACCGGGTCGCCCTTGCGCTGCGGGATGCTCACCGGGGCGATCTCGTCGGCGAAGCGGCCCTCGGCGATGGCGGCGGCGGCGCGCTGGTGCGAGGCCGCGGCGAAGGCGTCCTGCTCCTCGCGGGTCAGCTCGTAGCGGGAGTTGTGCTTCTCGGTCGAGGCGCCCATCGCGACCTGGTCGAAGGCGCAGAACAGGCCGTCGTGCGCCATGTGGTCGAGCAGCGTCACGTCGCCGAACTTGAAGCCGGAGCGGGACTTGGGCAGCAGGTGCGGCGCCTGGGTCATCGACTCCTGCCCGCCAGCGGCCACGATCTCGAACTCGCCCGCGCGGATCAGCTGGTCGGCCAGCGCGATCGCGTCGAGGCCGGAGAGGCAGACCTTGTTGATGGTCAGCGCGGGGACGTCCATCGGGATGCCCGCGGCGACGGCGGCCTGCCGGGCCGGGATCTGGCCCGCGCCCGCGGTGAGGACCTGGCCCATGATCGTGTACTGCACCTGGTCCGGTCGCACGCCCGCGCGCTCCAGCGCGGCCTTGATCGCGACACCGCCGAGCTGCGCGCCGGTGAAGTCCTTGAGCGAGCCGAGCAGGCGACCGATCGGGGTGCGGGCCCCGGCGACGATGACGGATCCGGACACAGCGGTCTCCTAAGCGATGCGAACGGGCGTTAACGTGGACCATACTCGCGGCCGGGCGGTTTGCCACGCGTCGGTGTGAGCAGCCGCACAGGCCGTCATTACCCGCCAGTAGAGAGGGCGTATCCTCCCGTCATGCGCGATGCAGTCGCTCCCTTTGTCGTAGCCGTCGACCACGTCGGGATCGCCGTGCCGGATCTCGACGCGGCCATCGCCTTCCACCGAGAGCACTTCGGACTGGAGTCGGTGCACGAGGAGGTCAACACCGAGCAGGGCGTGCGCGAGGCGATGCTGCGCGCCCCCGGTGACGACGGGTCCGGCACCGCGGTGCAGCTGCTGGCGCCGCTCGACGAGAACTCCACCATCGCCAAGTTCATCGGCCGCAGCGGTCCTGGCCTGCAGCAGCTCGCCTACCGGGTGACCGATGTGGAGGCCGCGGCGGCGGCGCTGCGGGCAGCCGGGTTGCGGCTGCTCTACGACGCGGCCAAGCACGGCACCGGTGGCAGCCGGGTCAACTTCGTGCACCCGAAGGACGCGGGCGGCGTGCTGGTCGAACTGGTGGAGCCCGCCCCCGGGCACTGAGTCCCAGGAGCGGGCCCCGCGGCTAGCGGACGCCGTTCATCAGCTTGCGCACGAACGGGGTCAGCGCGGCCATGACCACGCCGAGCCCGATCGCGACGGCGCCGAGGATGCCGAAGTACGCGGGCTCGGAGTCGGCCGTGTAGTACTCGGCGAGCGCGCCCGCGACGGAGCTGCCCAGCGCCAGCGACAGGTAGAACAGCGCGACCATCTGCGCGGTGTAAGCGCGCGGGGCCAGCTTCGTCGACAGCGATAGGCCTACCGGCGACAGGCAAAGCTCGCCGAGCACGAAGATGATCAGCACGAGGACCAGCAGCAGCGGCGGGACCACGTGCTCGCCCTGGTTGAACCCGAGCAGCGCCATCACCAGGAACGCCACACCCATGAAGCTCACGCCCAGTGCGAACTTCACCGGCGTCGGCGGCTGCCGCTCCCCCAGCCGGACCCACAGCGCGGCGAACACCGGCGCTAGCAGCACCACGAACAGCGGCTCCACCGAGTTGAACCACGACGGCGGGATCTGCCAGCCGAACAGGTCCAGGTCGACCCGCTCCTCGGCGTAGATCGCCAGCACGGTGAACTGCTGCTGGAACAGCGACCAGAACCCGAAGCTGACCAGGAACATCGGGATGAACGCGAGCACCCGCTGCCGCTCGACCCGGTCGACCTGCTTGCTCAGCAGCAGCACCGCGAACAGCGCCACGGCGGCGGTGGCGATCACCCAGGTCACGATGGTGGCCAGGTTGTCCGGGTTCACCACGCCGGTCAGCACGAGCACCACGACGGCGGCGACACCGATCCCGATGACGGCGAACGCGCGCACCTTGCCCAGGCCGTCGAGCGGGTTGGGCACGACCTTGCCGGACTCGGGCAGGTTCTTGCGCCCCAGGGTGTACTGCGCCAGACCGATCGCCATGCCGACCGCGGCGAGGCCGAAGCCCCAGTGGAAGCCCCACCGGGTCTGCAGCAGGCCGGTCAGCAGCGGGCCGACCAGGGCGCCGAGGTTGATGCCCATGTAGAAGATGGAGAACCCGGCGTCGCGGCGCTCGTCCCCGTCCTCGTAGAGCGCGCCGACCAGCGTCGTCGCGGTGGCCTTCAGGCCGCCAGAACCGATCGCGACGCAGATGAGTCCAACCGCGACACCCGCGACACCGGGCAGCACGGCCAGCGCGACGTGGCCGAGCAGGATCAGGACACCGCTGTAGAACAGCGTGCGCTCGGGACCGAACAGCCGGTCGGCCACCCACGAGCCCGCGATGGTGGCGAGGTAGACCGAACCGCCGTAGGCCCCGACGATCCCCGCCGCGGTGGCCTTGTCGATCGCCAGGCCGCCCTCGGCGACGGAGAAGTACAGGTAGTACAGCAGGATCGCCTGCATGCCGTAGTAGGAGAAGCGCTCCCACATCTCGGTGCCGAACAGGTTGGCCAACCCCCGCGGGTGGCCGAAGAACCCCCGCGCCTGCTCGCCCTCGGTAGCCGTAGTCACCGTCGGTACGTCCTTTTCACCAGGTGTGGCCACACCGCCACACATCAACCGCGGTGGACGTGCCACCACCTCGGCGCTATGACACCCACCGTTCCGTTTCTGGAAACCTCCAACCAGTGTGACGTCCATCTCGTCACTCTCCAACCGCAGCTCAGTGCGGTCCCTCCACAGTGGAACCGGCGGTCCGCACGGGCCGTGCTGTCAGTCACATCGGCGCGCTCTGAATCGCTACTCATGAGTAACGTCCCGCGCACCCGCTGGTCAGACCAACCCAGGAGGTCCGCCGTGCAGAAGATCCTCGACGCGATCCAGGCAGGCGAGTCGGCCGCCGTCGGCTCGCTGCCGGTGCCCGAGCACTACCGGGGGATCACCGTGCACGCCGACGAGGTCGAGATGTTCGACGGGCTGGCGGCCAAGGACAAGGACCCGCGCCGCTCGCTGCACCTCGACGAGGTCGCCACCCCGGAGCTGGGCCCCGGCGAGGCCCTGGTCGCGGTGATGGCCAGCGCGATCAACTACAACACCGTGTGGACCTCGATCTTCGAACCGGTCTCCACCTTCAAGTTCCTCGAGCGCTACGGCAAGGTGTCGCCGCTGGCCAAGCGGCACGACCTGCCCTACCACGTGGTCGGCTCGGACCTGGCAGGCGTCGTGCTGCGCACCGGGCCCGGCGTGCACAACTGGAAGCCGGGCGACGAGGTCGTCGCGCACTGCCTGAGCGTCGAGCTGGAGGGCCCCGACGGGCACGACGACACGATGATGGACTCCGAGCAGCGCATCTGGGGCTTCGAGACCAACTTCGGCGGCCTCGCGGAGCTGGCGCTGGTCAAGTCCAACCAGCTGATGCCCAAGCCCGCCCACCTCACCTGGGAGGAGGCGGCCTCGCCCGGGCTGGTCAACTCCACCGCGTACCGGCAGCTGGTCTCGCGCAACGGCGCGGCGATGAAGCAGGGCGACGTCGTGCTGATCTGGGGCGCGTCCGGCGGTCTCGGCTCGTACGCCACGCAGTTCGCGCTCAACGGCGGCGCCATCCCGGTGTGCGTGGTGTCCAGCCAGGAGAAGGCGGACATCGCGCGCAAGATGGGCGCCGAGCTGGTCATCGACCGCAGCGCCGAGGGCTACCGGTTCTGGAAGGACGAGCACACCCAGGACCCGCGCGAGTGGCAGCGGTTCGGCGCCAAGATCCGGGAGCTGACCGGCGGCGAGGACCCGGACATCGTCTTCGAGCACCCCGGCCGGGAGACCTTCGGCGCCTCGGTCTACGTCGCCAGGCGCGGCGGCACGATCGTCACCTGCGCGTCCACCTCCGGGTTCCTGCACCAGTACGACAACCGGTACCTGTGGATGAACCTCAAGCGGGTCATCGGCTCGCACTTCGCGAACTACCGCGAGTCGTGGGAGGCCAACCGGTTGATCGACAAGGGTTTGGTGCACCCCACGCTGTCGAAGACCTACCCGCTGGCCGAGACCGGGCAGGCCGCGCTCGACGTCCACCGCAACGCCCACTCGGGCAAGGTCGGCGTGCTGTGCCTGGCCCCGGAGGAGGGCCTGGGGGTGCGCGACCAGGCCAAGCGCGAGCGGCACCTGAGCGCCATCAACCGCTTCCGCGGCGTGTGATCGACTCCCCCGGCGGCCGCGCCTTGGGCCCGCGACCGCCGGGGGTTCCAGTCGTCGACCGCTCACCGATCTACTCGCGAGTGGTCCATCCGGGGCAGGTAGCGTGGTCACATGGGCTTGGGTGAGGAACGCGATCTCGTACCGCTCGGTGCCGGTTTCGACATCACCAAGCGGGGCTACAGCCGCGCGCAGGTGGAGGAGCACCTCGAGCGGCTCGACGCCGAGCTGCAGCTGCTGCACGCCGACCGCAACGCCGCGGTGTCGCAGGCGACCGACCTGGCCAAGCAGCTGGAGTCCGCCCGCGGCGAGATCAGCGACATGCGCGGCCAGGTCGACCGGCTCTCCCAGCCGCCGACCACCCTCGAGGGCCTCAGCGAGCGGCTGCAGCGGATGCTGCGGCTGGCCACCGAGGAGGCCCAGGAGACCAGGGCCCGCGCCGACGCCGAGGCCAACGGCATCCGCGCCAAGGCCGAGGCCGACGCGGGCGCGCTGCGGCAGCGCTACGAGGGGCTGATCGCCGAGCTCGACGCCCGCCGCGCCGCCATGGAGGCCGAGCACCGGGGCGTGGTCGACAAGGCCCGCGCCGACGCTGAGCAGACCGTCGGCGCCGCGCGCGCCGAGGCCGCCCGGCTGGAGTCCGAGTCCGAGCGCCGCCGCACCACCGTCGAGGAGGACTTCGACATCGCGATGTCGGCGCGGCGCACCGAGTCGATGCGGGCGCTGGCCGAGCAGGAGGCCACCAGCAAGTCCGAGGCCGAGCGCCGGGTCCGCGAGGCCACCGAGGAAGCCAACCGCCGCCGCCACGACGCCGCGACCGAGGCCACCGCCCGGCTGCAGGAAGCCACCTCCGAGGCGCACCGCCGGGTCCGCGAGGCCACCGAGGAGGCGAACCGGCGGATCAGCCACGCCGCCCAACGGGTCGCCGCGCTGCGCGCCCTGCGCGCCAGGGTCGCCGACCAGCTGCACTCGGCCCGCGACCTCATCGCCGACGCCCACGTCCAACTCGCCGACGCGGCTCCGGTCCTCGACCCGCTGCCTGAGGAGCGGGCCACGCCCAAGACGATCGATGGCAGCCCTGCTGACGAGTCCCCGACCCAGGCGATGCGGCCGGTGGTGGGGCCGCCGAAGGAGCATTGGGAACCGGCGGAGGTTGAGCCGGAGCGTGCTCCGGCGGCGCAGCAGGGTCGGCCTGCTGAACCGTCCACCCCGGCGGCGTCTCCGGCCGCGTCGCCTGCTGATCGGACGCAGAAGCTCGCCCGCCCCACTCCAGCCGCGCGCCGCTGAGTCCACAGTGGAGTCCACCGTGCGCTTCAGCCGCTTCGCCACGGCCTTCATGGTCGACGACCCAGCCGCCTGCCGGGACTTCTTCGTCACGCACCTCGGCGCGACCGTGCTGGTGGACCTCGGCTGGTACGTCGACATCGGCCACCCGTCCGACCCGTCGTTCACCATCGACTTCGTCCACCGCGACCACGCCGCGATGCCCGACCAGGTCCGCACCGCGACGACCGGAACCGTGCTGGCCCTGGTGGTCGACGACGCACACGACCTGGAGTCCCGCCTGGCAGCCGCGGGTGTGGAGATCATCGCCGAGTGCCGGGACGAACCGTGGGGGCAACGCCACTTCTTCATCGCCACCCCGGGCCCCGTGGTCGAGTTCGTCCAACAAATACCACCCGACCAGTCCTGGTTGGCCGCCAACGGCCTGTGATCAGGTACCGCGCCCACCCCACTCCCGCCGCAGGCCGCTGGGTCGCGGTGGAGGTGAGTCTCTTCTGGGTAGCGCGCCTTGGTGGAGGAGCGTGTGGGCCAACGTCGTTTGGCGGATGTCTTGAGGCCAACGCTGTCGGCGGGCGTTTGGGGCCGACGTTGTCAGCGGCGTTCCCCGAGGTTGTGAAGGCGGTGGCTAGTCGCCGATGTCTTCGGACCAGAGGGTGGGGTGGGTGGCTATGAAGGTGGTCATCATGTCGACGCACTCGGGGTCGTCGAGGACGGTGATGGTGGTGCCGTGGGCGGCTAGCCAGTCGTGGCCGCCGGTGAAGGTTTGGGATTCGCCGACGAGGACGGCGGTGATGCCGAATTGGCGGATCAGGCCGCTGCAGTACCAGCACGGTGACAGGGTCGTCACCATCGTCGTGCCGCGGTAGGAGCGGCGCCTGCCCGCTGCGCGGAACGCCGCTGTCTCGCCGTGGATGGTGGGGTCGTCGTCTTGGACGCGGCGGTTGTGGCCGCTGCCCCACAGGTCGCCGTCCGGGCCGAACAGGGCGGCGCCGACGGGGATGCCGCCGGAGGCCAGTCCCTTCCGCGCCTCGCGCACCGCGACGGCCAGCATCTCGTCGGTACCCACGCGACCTCCAGGTGTGACCCAGATCCCGCGACCTCTGGTCGCGCCGGTCGTTGTCCTGGTTGAGTCTACTGGCAAGTAGCCACCCGGGAGGGACCATGACTGCCTACCAAACCGTGGTCGTCGGCACTGACGGCTCCGATTCGTCCTTCCGCGCCGTGGAGCGCGCTGCGGTGATCGCGGCGGACAGCGGGGCGACGCTGGTCATCACCTCCGCCTACCAGCCCAGGGCGGGCCGGGAGGTGGAGCGGGCCCAGGACGCGCTCGGGGCCGATGTCGCCTACCAGGTCGTCGGGTCGGCACCGGCCGAGGAGTCGGTGCGGGCGGCGGCCGAGCGGGCCAGGAAAGTGGGCGCGACCAGCGTCGAGACCGTCGTCGTCGCCGGTGATCCGGTGCCCGCGTTGGCCAAGGTCGTCGCCGATCGCCGGGCGGACCTGCTCGTCGTGGGCAACCGGGGCCTCAACACGCTCGCCGGTCGGATCCTGGGGTCCGTACCCGCGGAGGCCGCGCGCAAGGCCGGGGTGGACGTGCTGATCGTGCACACGACCTGACCCGACTTTCTGTCGACAAGGGTCTGGTCATAGCACCGGGTGATAGCGCAGACTTCAGCACCCGCGCACGGAGATCGGTGCGCGGCCACCCCAGGCATCGGTACAGCGAGCTGTGCCGAGCCTGCAGGCCCGCGATCCGCCGCGCACCAGCAGGGCACGGCGACGTCCGAGTCAGCCGCCGCTCCCCTGCACCCGGGGCGGCGCGCTCGGGAGTTGCGGACCACCCCCGGTCCGAGCCCTTGTGGGCGGGGCTCGGACCGGGGAACCCGCTAAGCGCGCTCGGTCAGCCAGGGCACAACAGCGGCAGCGAACGCGTCCGGCGCCTCTACCGGCGGCAGGTGACCGACGCCCGGTAGGACTACCAGCGATCCGCGCGTGAGGTCGGCCAACTCCTCCCCCAGCGAGACCGGCATCAAGCCGTCAGCGTCACCGTGCACGACAAGCGTGTCGACGTTGGTCGCACGCAACGTGTCCCGCGAGTCCGGCCGAGCCGCCATCGCACGTTGCGTCCACGCGACCGTGGCGGGTGACTGTTCCTCTAGCCACCCACGCACCTGCCCGTGCACGGCAGCACTACCGAGGACAGGCAGCATCGTGTCCGCGAGCCACGGCACGATCCCCTCTTGCTCTGCCCGTTCCGCGATGGCGAGCCGGTTCGCAGCGGCCTCCTCGGTGTCCGCGGGGGCCTTCGTGTCGACGAACAGCAGCCCCGCGACCCGCTCGGGCGCGGCGCGCAACAACGCCATCGCGACGTACCCGCCCATAGAGCAGCCGCCGACGATGGCGCGGTCTATGGCCAGCGAGTCCAGCAGCGCGATCGCGTCGGCGGCGACCACGTCCAGCGACGGCACGGCCGTCCCTAGCGGTGACCGGCCGAACCCGCGCTGGTCCGGGGTGATCAGCCGGACGTGCTCGGACAGGGCGTCGCGGGTCGCGTCCCACATCCGGGCGTCGAGCGGGAAGGCGTGGAAGAGCAGCAGTGGCGGCACGGAGCCCATTGTGGCCCGGTCAGCTCGCGGTCAACGGCCCGGACTCCACCCGGCGCACCGCGTCCTCGCCCGCCAGCTCCGCGCGGTGCTGCGGGTTGGCCAGGTAGAACCGCAGCGCGTGCAGGACGACGAGCTGGTCGAGGTTGAGGGTGCGCATCGGCACCGCGCACACCAGGTCCGGCCCGAACCTGACCGCGACCTTGCGCATCCGGTCCCCGGTGACGTCGTGGTCGCGCGCGGCCAGGCCCAGGTAGTTCTGGCTCAGCGCGCCCTTGGTCCGCCCGACCCGCAGCGCGAGCGGCCGCACCTCGGTGATCGTCGTCCACGGGACCCGCACGACCGGCCGCACCCAGGTCAGCACCACGTGCTCGGGGGTGAGCACGATGCCGGAGTCGCCCTGCTTGCGGGTCAGCGCGAACACCCCGGCGGCGAGCAGCAGCAGGCCGAGCAGCCCGAGCACCACCCCGGCGAACACGGCCAGCCCCCCGCCGCCCGCGATCAGCAGGCCGCCCGGCACGGCGAGCGCGAGCCCGATCAGCACCAGCACCACCCCGGCGGCCACGGTCGCCGGGCGGGTCGGCAGCAGCAGGCCAGCCGCGCCGTCGGTCTCGACGGTCGCGGCCGCCCCGGTGGGCGCCCCCGCCGGGTTGGGTGATCCGTCGGTCTTGCGCCAGGGCTGGGGACACGGCAGGGCGTGGACTCGATCCATGATGACCATGGAATCGCACGAGGTGTCGGTACCGCCAGCTACCGTCGGCGGCATGCGTGTTATCCGCACCGAACGGCTGAGCCTGCGGCCGCTGGTGGCGGCGGACCTGCCGACCGTCACGGCCATCCAGGGCGACCCGGCGACGGCCCGGTTCCGGCCCGGCGGGGCCAGCCCGCCCGCCGAGTGCGCCGAGAACCTGGCGGCCTGGGTCGCGCACTGGCGGGCGCACGGCTTCGGCTACTGGGCGGTCGAGCACGGCGGCGAGGTGGTCGGGCTCGGCGGTCTGCAGCACGGCGAGTTCGAGGGCGCGCGGTACCTGAACCTGTACTACCGGTTCCGCCCGTCGGCCTGGGGCAAGGGGTACGCGCCGGAGATGACCCTGGCGGCGATGGCCTGGGCCGCCGAGGCCCACCCGCACCTACCGGTGTGGATCGTGACCACTGTGGACAACACCCCCGCCCAGCGGGTCGCGGAGAAAGCCGGTTTCCGCGAGACCCACCAAGGCGACTACCGCGGTGCCCTGTCCCGGTTCTACACCTGGGGCGGGAGCGCGGCGGAGGACAGTTAGCGCCAACCGCCGTTGCGGCCGTTGACGTCCACTGCGGCAGGTAGCCGGATGTCGCCCTCGGTGACGCCCGCGTCGGAGAACGTCGCCATCTCGGCGAGGATCCGGGCGGCCATGGTCACCAGCGGCAGCGCGGCGACCGCGCCGGTGCCCTCGCCGAGGCGCAGCTCCAGGTCCAGGACCGGCGTGAGGTTGAGCTGCTCCAGCACCAGCGTGTGCGCGGGCTCGACGGACTTGTGGCCCGCCACCCACCACTCGGAGGCCCCCGGGGCGAGTTCCTCGGCGACAAGCGCGGCCGCGCCGGAGACCAAGCCGTCGAGGATCACCGGGGTCTTGCGGACGGCGGCCTGGGCGAGGAACGCGGCCATCGCGGCGATGTCGGCGCCGCCGACGGTGCGCAGCAGGGCGACCGGGTTGGCGCTGACCCGGCGGGCCCGGCGCAGCCCGTCGCGGATGGCGACGGCCTTGCGCATCCAGGCCTCGTCGTCGATGCCGGTGCCCCTGCCGACCACGGCGACCGGCTCGGCACCGGCCAGCGCGGCGATGATGATCGAGGCGGGGGTGGTGTTCGCGATGCCCATGTCGCCCGCGACCAGCAGGTCCGCGCCCGCGTCGACCTCTTCGTCGGCGATGGCCCTGCCCGCGGCGATGGCGGCGTAGATCTCGTCGTCGGTGAGCGCGTCGACCCGGTCGACCGAGCCGGACGAGCGGCGCACCTTGTGCGCGGTGACCTGCTCGGGGAACTCCGCGTCGGTGTCCACCCCGAGGTCGAGCACCCGCACGGTGGCCCCGGCGACCGCGGCCATGACGTTGATCGCGGCGCCGCCGGTGAGGAAGTTGGCCACCATCTGGCCGGTGACCTCGGCCGGGAACGCCGACACCCCGTGCGCGGCGACCCCGTGGTCACCGGCGAAGACGATCACCCTGGGCCGGGCGAACGGGCGCGGCGGGCACTGCCCCTGGCAGGCCGCCACCCAGACGCCGAGCTCCTCCAGCCTGCCAAGCGACCCGGCGGGCTTGGTGAGCGTCAAGTGGCGCGCCACCGCAGCCCGGTGCGCCTGGGCGTCCGGGGTGGGGATGTGCGGGAACTCGGTGCTCACCCTGCTACCTCCACGTCGCTCGGTCGTGTCACCCGCAGAGCCTGCCAGAGCGGACCGGGCCCACCGCACCCCGGGCTGGCGCGCCAGACGCTGGGCTACCGTGGTCGCGTGAGCTTGCGCTGGCGCTACGAGGACGAATCCGGCACCCCGGTCACCGGCCCCGACGTGGACTTCCCCGACCAGGACACCGCCGAAGCCTGGTTCGGCGACGCCTGGGCAGGCCTCCTCGCCACCGGCGTGGCCCAAGTCGTCCTCTTGGACTGCGACACCGAGCTCTACGGCCCGATGAGCCTGCACCCCCCAGCCTGAGCCAGCCCCCTGGTCCGCTGGTCCCCTGGGTGGGACGTTCACCGGTTCCCCACGTGCCGCCGCTAACCTGGTGACCTGTGCCGCGCCGCAACAATCCACGCCGAGATGACGAGCGCCCGCTGGGTGGTGGTCTGGGCAGTCAGCGCGTGGAGTCCGGTGGGGACGGGGACTGGCAGGTGCGGCACATCCCGGGCGCGCAGGCGACGAAGGTCTACCGGTGTCCTGGGTGTGACCACGAGATCCAGCCCGGCACCCCGCACGTGGTCGCCTGGCCCGCGCAGGACTACGGCTCGGTGGAGCAGCGCAGGCATTGGCACCCGAACTGCTGGAAGTCCCGCGCCCGCCGCCCGCCCGGCCGGTGGTGAAATGGGCGGGTGACGAGGATCGGACCCAACACAGTCCTACCCGCCCGCCGCACGCCGGTAGTCCTGACGACCGCCGACGGTGAACGCCTAGCTGGGGAGTTGGCGCTACCGCCGGAAAGCGACCCGATCGCGACCGTCGTCCTGCTGCACCCGAACCCCACCGGCGGGGGCTCGATGGACACGCACGTGATCCGCAAGGCCGCGGCCCGGCTCCCGGCTCTCGCGGGCATCGCCACCCTGCGGTTCAACACCCGGGGCACGAGCAGCGAGTCCGGCACCAGCACCGGCACCCACGACAACGGCGGCACCGAGCGCCACGACGTCGCCGCCGCGCTGGAGTTCGTCGCCGACCTGCCCGACATCTGGCTCGTCGGCTGGTCCTTCGGCACCGACCTGGTCCTCATGCACGGCCTGCACCCGTCGGTGACCGGCGCGGTCCTGCTCGCCCCCACCCTGCGCCGCAGCCGACCCGAGCACCTCGCCGCCTGGGCCACCTCCGGCAAACCCCTGCGCTGCCTGGTCCCCGAACTCGACGACTACGTCCGCCCCGCCGCCGCCCGCACCCGCTTCGCCGCCATCCCGCAGGCCGAGATCATCGAGTTCCCCGCCTGCAAACACCTCTTCGTGGGCCAAGCCGACCAAGCCCTGGACGCCGTCGTCGACTTCATCTCCCCCACCACCCCCACCCCCCTCCCCCGCGAGTGGTGACCCCCGCCTCCAGAACGCGTGATCACCAGTCCCCCGCGCGACCCCGCCACCCCATCAAAGCCGGCCCCCACCGACCTCAGGCACCAACCGCACAGGCCCCCATCACACCTTCGAGCGAACCCCCTTGACGCCCCCGGGGTCCCACCCCAAGTCTGGCCCGGCCCCCACCCTCTCCGGGGGGGGGCGTCCCTGGGCCAGTCTAGCGGGGCGCACCGACAGTGGATCTTGAAACCGGGGGCGCAGAGATCCACATGTGGATAACTTCTGTCACCCAGAAGACGGAAATCCCAGCGCCCCCAGCGACAAATCCCCAGGTCACAGACCCGAGCCCAGCCAGCACCACCCCGCGACACCCAAGTCGCCCCAGCGAAGATCACCAATCGGCGGAACCCAGACCAAACTGTCCACAATAGACAAACGCGCCCCCCGGCCTACCCCAACAGGCCAGGGGGCGCGTCCGAGCACCAAGATCAGCTCAGCGTCGTCAGCCAACCCCGCGAGTCCGGGGACCCGCCGCGCTGCAGGGTGGTCAGCGTCTCCCGCAGCTGGGTGGTCACCGGCCCCGTCACGCCGCCGCTGATCGCGAACTCGCCGTCGGCGTGCTTCACCTGGCCGACCGGGGTGATCACCGCGGCCGTCCCGCAGGCGAAGACCTCCGTCAGCTCGCCCGACTCCGCCTTCTTCTCCCACTCCTCGGTGGAGATCCGCCGCTCCTCGACCCCGTAGCCGAGGTCGGCGGCGAGGGTCAGCAGCGAGTCGCGGGTGATGCCCGGCAGCAGCGCGCCCGACAGCTCCGGGGTGACGACGCGGGCGTCGGCGCCGGTGCCGAGGACGAAGAAGAGGTTCATGCCGCCCATCTCCTCGACCCAGCGGCGTTCCACGGCGTCGAGCCAGACGACCTGGTCGCAGCCCTTCTCGGCCGCCTGGGCCTGGGCGACCAGGGACGCGGCGTAGTTGCCCGCGAACTTGGCCGCGCCGGTGCCACCGGGGGACGCGCGGACGTACTCGGTCGACAGCCACACCGTCACCGGCTTCACGCCGCCCGCGAAGTAGGCGCCCGCCGGGGAGGCGATGGCCACGTACAGGTACTCGTTGGACGGGCGCACGCCGAGCGCGGCCTCCGTGGAGATCATGAACGGCCGAAGGTACAGCGACTCCTCGGCCTGGTCCGGCACCCAGCGGGCGTCGGCGGCGACGAGCTCGCGCAGCGAGGCGAGGAACAGGTCCTCCGGCAGCTGCGGCATCGCCAGGCGGCGGGCGGAGGCGTTGAACCGGGCGGCGTTGGCCTCGGGGCGGAAGGAGGCGATCGTGCCGTCGGGCTGCCGGTAGGCCTTGAGCCCTTCGAAGATCGCCTGACCGTAGTGCAGGACCATCGCGGACGGGTCCAGGGTGATCGGCCGGTACGGCTCGACCCTGGCGTCGTGCCAGCCCTGGTCGGTGGTGTGGCGGATGGTCACCATGTGGTCGGTGAAGAACTGCCCGAAGCCCGGCCTGGCGAGTACCTCCGCGACCCGCTCCGGGGTCGCCGGTTGTGGGTTCGGGGTTCGCGTGAACGGCAGCGTAGGCGTCATACCTCAGCACAGTATCCGCTGATGAGCCGCCGGAAAATCGGCTATCCCGACACTCGGACGTCCGACTACCTGACGTCACCCGGGCGAGTCAGGGAGTGCGGCCCGCGGCGGCCCTTCGGACACGCACCGTGCACAGTCCCGCGCCGACCACGAGCACCACCAACGCGGCCAGCAGCGACCCCGTCGAGATGTTCACGCCGACCATGACGCTCAGCGCGAGACCACAGCACCCGGTCGGCACCCAGGACGAGCGCTGCGGTCGGGCGAGCGTGCGCGCCGCGGAGTTGAGGAATGCCGCGGCGCCCAGCAGCAGCGTGGCGGCGATGGCGACAGCGGTGGCCGGGTCGACCATCAGCGCGACACCGGCGGCGGCGACCGCGGTGATCAGGTGACGCCGCGCAGCGGCGGCCGCAGGCAACTCACCCGCCTCGGCGAGGTCGGTGAGCCCGGCGCCCGCGCCCGAGAGCAGCGCACGGACCGCGAGCAGCGCGCCGACAGCGATCCCGGCCGTGAGCATCGGGTCGATCGCGGCCCCGTCGGCGGCGGCGAGGGCGTCACGCAATGGAGTGGGTGACAGCCCGAGCCGGGCCCCGCCGAGTTGGCGCAGCGCGGCGACGCACACCAGCACGTAGCCCACCGCGACGACCACGGCGGCGGTGACGCCGACCCGCGCCCGGGTGCCGACCGCGCGCTCCACACCCAGGAAACCGAACGAGAAGAAGCCCGCGGCCGCGATGACGCCGGTGGGATCATCGGACCCCGGGGTGCCCGCGGCGGCCGACGCGGCCTGCTGGACGGGCTCGATGGCCAGCCCCGTTGTCACGAACACGGCCAGAGTGACGATCGTCACACCTGTGATTACCCGCCGCGACGGAGCGGAGAAGGCCACCCGGCCCAGCGCCAGCGCGGCGACCGCGACGACCAGCGCGACGGCGGCCACCCTGGGCTGCGAAGGCAGCAGGTAGGCGCCCGCGGCACCGGCCACCGCGGCGGCGCCCACCACCCGGCCGCCGATGTCGAGCACCCCGGCCATCCGTCCGGGTAGGACGCCCAGCCGGGTTCTGACATGCGCGGAAACGCCGGTGAGACAAGACTGTGCGGCAAGATCGGCGAGGGACACCGCGGTCAGCAGGGCCACAAGCCCGGCGAGCACCACCCCGGCCACCGACCACCACCCGGCGGCAGCGGCGGCGGGTGCGCAGACCAGCGGGGCCCCGGCGCCGAGGGCCACCGCCGCGGCGGCGGGCACCCTAGTCCAGGCGGCGCCGCGGAGCTGTCCCATCGCTGTCACGGGCACAACCGTGCCAGACACGCACCGGATTCTCCATCCGACCTCTGGTTGAAAGCCGCGACCAACTCGTTAGCATGCGTCATTACCTGGCCGTAGGACCCCCCGGACCAGGTCCGTGACAGTCCCACGAGGACTCCGGCCCGGTCCACCAGAGCGACACCCGAGGAGCACACCTGTGACCGCCCCCAAGCTGGCCCTGGCCACCACACCGGTAGCGCAGGCCCCCGTCGACGCCATCGTCGTCGGCACCGTCCAGAACGGCTCCGGTGCCGCGCTCGCCCCGGGCGCCGCCGCGGTGGACGAGGCGTTCGGGGGAACCCTGGCCGAGGTGCTCGCCGCGCTCGGCGCCACCGGCAAGGCCGACGAGGTCGTGAAGATCCCGACGCTCGGCAAGCTCAAGGCCCGCCTGGTCGTCGCCGCCGGTCTCGGCAAGCCCGCCGCGGACGGGTCGGTCACCCCGGAGCAGGTGCGCCGCGCCGCCGGTGCCGCCGCCCGCGCGCTGACCGCGAGCAAGCACATCGTCTCCACCCTGTCCACTGTGGACTTGCAGGCCACCGTCGAGGGCACCGTGCTCGGCGCGTACGCCTTCTCCGGCTACAAGTCCGACGCCGCGGGCGCCGAGCTGGCGAAGGTCGACCTGACCGCGCCGGAGGACGGCAGCACAAAGGAGCACCGGGCCACCCTCAAGGCGGCCACCGCGATCGCCGAGGCCGTCGCCACCGCGCGCGACCTGGTCAACACCCCGCCCAACGACCTGTACCCGGCCTCGTTCGCCGAGCGCGCGGTCGCGCTGGCCAAGGAGGCGGGCCTCGAGGTCGAGGTCCTCGACGAGAAGGCGCTGCGCAAGGCGGGCTTCGGCGGCATCCTCGGCGTCGGCGGCGGCTCGACCCGGCTGCCGCGCCTGGTGCGCATCACCTACAAGGGCGCCAAGGCGCGCAAGAAGGTGGCGCTGGTCGGCAAGGGCATCACCTTCGACACCGGCGGCATCTCCATCAAGCCCGCGCCCAACATGGAGGTCATGAGCTCCGACATGGGCGGCGCGGCGGCGGTGATCGCCGCGGTCGTGCTGGCCGCGAAGCTCAAGTACCCGCTGCAGGTCACCGCGACGGTGCCGATGGCGGAGAACATGCCCTCCGGTGACGCCTACCGCCCCGGCGACGTGCTGACCATGTACGGCGGCAAGACCGTCGAGGTGCTCAACACCGACGCCGAGGGCCGGTTGATCCTCTCCGACGCCATCGTGCGCGCGGCCGAGGACAACCCCGACTACCTGATCGAGACCTCCACGCTGACCGGCGCGCAGCCGATCGCGCTCGGCAACCGCACCGCGGGCGTGATGGGCTCCGACGAGTTCCGCGACCGGGTCGCCGAGATCGCGCGGGCCACCGGTGAGGGCGGCTGGGCGATGCCGCTGCCGGAGGAGCTGCGGGCGGACCTGGACTCGCGGCTGGCCGACCTGGCCAACGTCACCGGGCACCGCTGGGGCGGCATGCTGGCGGCGGGGATCTTCCTGCGCGAGTTCGTGCCGGACGGCCTGCCGTGGGCGCACATCGACATCGCGGGCCCGTCGTACAACGTCGGCGGCCCGTACGGCTACACGCACAAGGGCGCCACGGGCGTGCCGGTGCGCACGATCGCGGCCGTGCTGGCCGACATCGCCGAGAACGGCTGATCCAGGGCTGTGCGGGGGGGCGGGCGCGGCGGCACCCGCCCCTCAGCCTTTGCCCTGCCGCTTCTGCCGCGCCATGTAGTCGCGCATCCGCTGCGGGTAGCCGACCCTGGCCACCTCGTAGACGGGGATGGAGCGCTTCTTGCCGAAGTCCAGCGCCGCGTCGAAGTCTGGGATGCGCCGCCTGG
This sequence comes from Actinokineospora globicatena, assembly GCF_024171945.1. GTDB lineage: Bacteria > Actinomycetota > Actinomycetes > Mycobacteriales > Pseudonocardiaceae > Actinokineospora > Actinokineospora globicatena. The sequence continues at coordinate 500,616 of NZ_JAMTCR010000005.1, read as the reverse complement.
TCCACTCGCCGTCGTGCGCGACGAGCACCACAGTCGTGTCCGTCACGTTCGTGCGCGGCTCGACGTAGGCCTCCACCCCGTGCCTGCTGCCCGCCCACTCGTCCAGGTGAGCGGTGTCCTGCTTGGTCGCCGAGCGCAGCACTCCCGGCTTCTGCTTCCTGCGCAGGGAGTCGAACAGCCCCATGCGTGCCACCTCCGAAATCCGGTCCGGTTACCCCCATTGTCCCCGACCCCGATCGGGGTACCGGTAAGTAACCCGAACAGGGGTCTCGGACACCCCGGCCACCTCGCAGGCGCCCCTCGCGTAGTGACAAGATGTCTTGTGGTGGCTGGCGGGGTCCGCGACCACGCCACACACCGGCACCTACGTCGCTGTCGTTCGTCGAGGAGATCCCGTGACTGACACCTCCGCTGACCTTGTGATCCTGGGTGGCGGGTCGGGCGGCTATGCCTGCGCCTTCCGCGCCGCAGAGCTCGGGCTCTCGGTCATCCTGGTGGAGAAAGACAAGGTCGGGGGCACCTGCCTGCACCGCGGCTGCATCCCGACCAAGGCGCTGCTGCACGCCGCCGAGGTCGCCGACAACGCGCGCGAGGGTGACCAGTTCGGGGTGAAGTCCTCGCTCGAGGGGATCGACATCCAGGGGGTCAACTCCTACAAGGACGGTGTGGTCTCCGGTCTGTACAAGGGACTCCAGGGCCTGTTTAAAGCGAATAAGGTGACCGTCGTCGAGGGCACCGGCAGCTTCGTCGGCCCGAACACCGTCGAGGTGGACGGCACCCACTACACCGGCAAGAACGTCGTGCTCGCCACCGGCTCCTACGCGCGCTCGCTGCCCGGCCTGGAGATCGGCGGCCGGATCATCACCAGCGACCAGGCGCTCAACCTCGACTACGTGCCGCAGAAGGTCGTCGTGCTCGGCGGCGGCGTGATCGGCGTCGAGTTCGCCAGCGTGTGGCGCTCCTTCGGCGCCGAGGTGACCATCGTCGAGGCGCTGCCCCGGCTGGTCCCGGCCGAGGACGAGTGGGCCTCCAAGCAGCTCGAGCGCGCGTTCCGCAAGCGCGGGATCAAGTTCAAGACCGGCGTCCGGTTCACCGGCGCCACCCAGGACGCCGACGGCGTCGTGGTGAACCTGGAGTCCGGCGAGAGCCTCGAGGCGGACCTGCTGCTGGTCGCGGTCGGCCGCGGCCCCAACAGCGCGGGCCACGGCTTCGAGGAGGCCGGCCTCAAGCTCGAGCGCGGCTTCGTGCTCACCGACGAGCGGCTGCGCACCAACCTGCCCGGCGTCTACGCCGTCGGCGACCTGGTGCCCGGCCTGCAGCTGGCGCACCGCGGCTTCCAGCAGGGGATCTTCATCGCCGAGGACATCGCGGGCCAGAACCCGAAGGTGATCGACGAGGCGGGCATCCCCCGGGTCACCTACTGCAAGCCCGAGGTCGCCTCGGTCGGCCTCACCGAGGCGCAGGCCAAGGAGAAGTACGGCACCGTCGAGACGCTGGTGTACGCGCTCTCCGGCAACGGCAAGAGCCAGATCCTCAAGACCAGCGGCGGCGTGAAGCTGGTCAAGTCCCCCGAGGGCCCGGTCGTCGGCATCACCCTGGTCGGTGAGCGGGTCGGCGAGCTCATCGGCGAGGCGCAGCTGATCTACAGCTGGGAGGCGACCCCCGAGGACATCGCCCCGCTGGTGCACGCCCACCCCACCCAGAACGAGTCCCTCGGCGAGGCGTTCCTCGCCCTCGCGGGCAAGCCCCTGCACGTGCACGGCTGAGGCGTGGACGGCTCAGCCCCAACCCACCCGTCAGCCAAGCAGCAAGCACGAGGAGTTTGAACAACCATGGCGTTCTCCGTTGAGATGCCCGCCCTCGGTGAGAGCGTCACCGAGGGCACCGTCACCCGCTGGCTCAAGCAGGAGGGCGACACCGTCGAGGTCGACGAGCCGTTGGTGGAGGTGTCCACCGACAAGGTCGACACCGAGATCCCCTCGCCGGTCGCGGGCACCCTGCAGAAGATCGTGGCCGCCGAGGACGAGACGGTGGAGGTCGGCGGGCAGCTGGCCATCATCGGCGACGGGTCGGACGACTCCGGCGACTCCGCTCCCGCCGAGGAGCCCGCGGCCGAGGAAGCCGCGCCGGAGCCGGAGTCCGAGCCGGAGTCAGAGCCCGAGCAGCAGGAGGCACCCCAGCCGGAGCCCTCCGCCGACGCGCCCAAGGGCGGCAACGGCAAGGGCACCGACGTGACCATGCCCGCGCTGGGCGAGAGCGTCACCGAGGGCACCGTCACCCGCTGGCTCAAGCAGGTCGGCGACAGCGTCGAGGTCGACGAGCCGTTGGTGGAGGTGTCCACCGACAAGGTCGACACCGAGATCCCCTCGCCGGTCGCGGGCACCCTGCTGGAGATCAGCGCCGGTGAGGACTCGACCGTCGAGGTCGGCGGCAAGCTCGCGGTGATCGGTGACGCGGGCAGCGCCCCCGAGCCGGAGCAGGCCCCGGAGCCCGAGCAGGAAGCGCCGAAGCAGGAGGCGCCGAAGGCCGAGCCGAAGCAGGAGGCCCCGAAGCAGGAAGCCCCCAAGCAGGAGGCTCCCGCGCCGAAGGCCGCCCCCGCGCCGGTCGCCAAGCAGGAGACCCCCGCGGAGCCGTCGAACAACGGCGGTGGCTCCCCGTACGTGACGCCGCTGGTGCGCAAGCTCGCCGCCGAGCACGGCATCGACCTGGCCGGGCTGACCGGCACCGGTGTCGGTGGCCGCATCCGCAAGCAGGACGTGCTCGCCGCCGCCGAGGCCAAGAAGGCGCCCGCGCCGCAGCGGAGCGCCCCCGCGCCCGCCGCCAAGGCCCCCGCCGCGGCGTCGTCGGCCCCGTCGGCGGACGCGTCGCTGCGCGGCACCACGCAGAAGCTGACCCGCCTGCGCCAGACCGTGTCGCGCCGGATGGTCGAGTCGCTGCAGACCGCCGCCCAGCTGACCCAGGTCATCGAGGTCGACGTCACCCGCATCGCCAAGCTGCGGGCCAAGTCGAAGACCGCGTTCGAGCAGCGCGAGGGCGTCAAGCTGACCTTCCTGCCGTTCTTCGCCAAGGCGGCGGTCGAGGCGCTCAAGCAGCACCCGAAGCTCAACGCCTCGATCAACGACGAGACCAACGAGGTCACCTACCACGGCGCCGAGCACCTGGGCATCGCGGTGGACACCGAGCGCGGCCTGCTCACCCCGGCCATCCGCGACGCCGGTGACCTGAGCATCAGCGGGCTCTCGCACAAGATCGCCGACCTCGCGGGCCGGACCAGGGCGAACAAGGTCACCCCGGACGAGCTGTTCGGGGCGACGTTCAACCTGACCAACCTGGGCAGCCAGGGCGCGCTGTTCGACACCCCGATCATCCAGCTGCCGCAGGTGGCGATCCTGGGGGTCGGCCTGGTCGTCAAGCGGCCGGTCGTGGTGACCGACGCGGGCGGCGACGACACCATCGCCATCCGGTCCATGGTGTACCTGGCGCTGACCTACGACCACCGCCTCGTCGACGGCGCCGACGCGGGCCGCTTCCTGACCGCGGTGAAGAACCGCCTGGAAGAGGGCGCGTTCGAGGGCGACCTCGGGCTGTAACCGACACCACCGCGAGGGCCGTCCCAGGTTGGGGGCGGCCCTCGCGGCGTCCGGGGGTGATCGACCCGAACGTGCGGGGCGCCGGGATGGTTGGGACGATCAGGACATGCGCGTACTCGTCGCCGGGTCGTCCGGTCTCATCGGCACCGCTCTCGTGGCCAGGCTGCGCGCCGACGGCGACGAGGTGTTGCGGTTGGTGCGCAGGGAACCCCAGGCGGCGGACGAGCGCACGTGGGACCCACCTGCTGGGGTGATCGCGCCGGACGCCGTGGCCGGGGTGGACGCGGTGGTGAACCTGTGCGGCGCCGGGATCGGCGACCGGCGGTGGACGCACGCGCGCAAGCAGGTGCTGGTGGACTCCCGGGTCGAGCCGACCGAGGTGCTGGCCGCCGCTGTCGCCGAGCACGGCATCCCGGTGCTGGTCAACGGTTCCGCTGTCGGCTACTACGGCGACACGGACGGTCCGGTCGACGAGGGTTCCCCCGCGGGCTCGGGGTTCCTGGCGGACCTGTGCGTGCGGTGGGAAGCCGCGACGGAGGCGGCCACAGGCGCGCGCGTGGTGCTGGCGCGGTCGGGCCAGGTGCTGTCGGAGCGCGGCGGGCTGCTGGGCCGGTTGCGGCCGTTGTTCTCCTTCGGACTCGGCGTGCGGCTCGGCGGCGGTGCGCAGTACATGCCGTGGATCCACCTGGACGACGAGGTCGACGCCCTCGCTTTCGTGCTGCGCAACGACATCTCCGGCCCGGTGAACCTGGTGGGCCCCGCCCCCGCGACCAACGCCGAGTTCAGCCGGGCGCTGGCCAAGCTCAAACACCGGCTCAGCCCGCCGCCGATGCCACGCGCCGTGCTGCGGGTGGTCGCGGGCGAGTTCGCCGACGAGGTGCTGCGCAGCCAACTGGTGGCGCCGAAGGTGTTGCGCGACAACGGGTTCGCCTTCCGCTACGACACGGTCGACCGGGCCTTGGCGGCCACCGAGGCGCGGTGAGGCGGCTCGCGACGCTCGGCGTCGTCCTGCTCGGCCTGTTCCTCGTCCTGGGCAAGCTGGTCTCGGACGCCCCGCCGGGGGTGGACGTGGCGGTCGCGGACACCCTCGGCGCGGACTGGCAGGGGACAGCGGGCCGGGTCGCCTACGTCGGCAGCCTGGTGCTCGGGCCGGTGCTGCCGGTGGCGGCGGCGCTGGGGTTGGTCGTGGCGGCGCTGCTCACCCGGCGCAGACCGGCGCTGATGGGCCTGCTGCTGCGGTGCGTGCTGCTGCTGGCGGCGTGCCGGGCGGTGTCGCTGGTCAAGCCGCTGTTCGACCGTGCGCGGCCGCGCGACTACCCGGAGCTGAGCTTCCCCAGCGGGCACGTGGTGTCGGTCGCGTCGGTCGGGTTCACCGCGGTGGTGCTGTGCGCGTGGCTGGCCAGGCACCGGCTGCGCGCGGTCGTGGCGGTGTCGTCGCTGGCGGTGGCCTTGGCCGCGTTGTGCCGCATCCTGCTCGACGTGCACTGGCTGACCGACGTGGTGGGCGCGACGGTCGGTGTGACGGCGGTCGGCCTGCTCACCGGGGCGGCCCTCCGGCTGCTGCCCGCGCGTACCCTGGACCCGTGAGCACCCTCTCCTGCCGCGCCGCCACCCACCCGGTCTCGGTGCGCGAAGTCGGCACCATCGACTACCACGAGGCCTGGGCCCTGCAGCGCGACCTGGTGGACGCGCGCGCCGAGGGCACCGGCGAGGACACGCTGCTGCTGCTGGAGCACCCGTCGGTCTACACCGCGGGCAAGCGCACCCTGCCGGAGGAGCGCCCGACCAATGGCACCGAGGTCGTCGACACCGACCGCGGCGGCAAGATCACCTGGCACGGCCCCGGCCAACTGGTCGGCTACCCGATCGTCGCGCTCTCGGACCCGGTCGACGTGGTCGACTACGTCCGCAGGCTCGAAGAGGCCATGATCGCGATGTGCGCCCAGCTCGGCCTCACCACCGGCCGCGTCGAGGGCCGCAGCGGCGTCTGGCTCGCCGCCACCGCCACCCGCCCCGAGCGCAAGATCGGCGCCATCGGCATCCGCGTCCAACGCGGCGTCACCTTGCACGGCTTCCAGATCAACTGCGACGCCGACCTCACCGCCTTCGACACCATCGTCCCCTGCGGCATCAAGGACGCGGGCGTCACCTCCCTGTCGGAGGAACTCGGCCGCCAGGTCACCGTCGCCGAGGTCCTGGAACTAGCGAAAACCGCCATCCCCGCCGCCCTCGACGGCACCCTCCCGGTGACCGAACACTGGATCCCCCGCACCACCACCCCCACCACCCCGGGCGTCACCTTCGCCCTCTCCACCCAGGCCTAACCCCGCCCACCCCCCGACGGTGGCTCCGACGGCACCTTGACTTCGAGGTGCCCGGCTCTCACCTGCCGCCAGGCTTCGCCAAATGGGGCCCGTCCCCGCCCGGGCAACGCCGCGCTCGCGGGGGCCGCCTCCGGCACCCCAGCCCCCACCCTCTCCGGGGGGCGTCCCCAGTGCCAGTCTACCGGGAGTGGGGGGTGCGACCCAGGGGTGCGGTTGGCCTGTGGACAACTCCAGGCATTGTGGACAGACGCCACCTGGGGATTCGGGATGGCAGCACCCAAGGTTCACCCGACCGAGGGGCTTCCCAACGGCCTGGAGCGCACCAGGGACGCCCGGATCTAGGCGGCCACTGAGGCGCCGGGCTTGAGGTGGGCGGGGGTGATCAAGCGGTGGTCCGGGTAGCCCACGGCGACGACTCCGGCAGGCGGCCCGGCCAGCCACACCGTCCCCGTCCGCCCGATCTCGTCCAGCAAGCGCACCGGCAGCGCGGCGTGGAAGACCGCGCCGTCAGGGAGCGTCAGCGTCGCGAGTTCGCCGTGACACGCGGCCGACACCTCGTGCCAAGGACCGCGGCGGACGAGCCACGGCAGGCGCCACTCCGCGATCCGGCCGCCGACGCGGGTGAGGCCGAAGCCGGTCATGCAGAACACGGTGACCAGGAACCCGATGCCCGCCAGGGTCGGCGGCTCGGCGAAGGTCAGCACAGCGGCGGCGGGCCACACCAGCACGACGACCACCACCGGGGTCATCGCGATCGCCGCGCGCAGTCGGACCTCCGCGGCCAGGGTCGAGCGCGGCCCCGCAGGCAGGAGCCCGAGCGCGAAAGTCGCCTCTGCCGCACCGAGGACAGCCGCGCGTCCCAGGTCGTCCATGGCGTAGGCGACGACGCTGAACGCCGCGAGCAGGCCGAGGACGACGAAACCCACCCTCATCGCAGCCGTGCGGAGGCAACCAGCGGGTAGCCGGGGAACCCGACGGCCACGTGGTCACCCGTGCCCGCGACCCAGACGGCCGAGCTGTCGAAGATGGCGCCGAGCAGGTCGACCGTCGCGGCGGGCAGTTCGGCGGTACGCGTTGTGCCGTCGGCGAAGCGCAGTGTCGCGGTCGCCGAGGCGGTGCCGTCGCGGCGGGCCTTCCACGGGTCGAGCGCGGCGTCCGCCCGCACCCACTCCCCCGCGCGCACCAGTCCCGGCAACCGGAAGTCCGAGAAGCGGTGCCGCGAGAGCACCAGAACGAGCAACGACAGGAGGACCGCGCAGGACGCGAACCAGACGAGGGAAACAGTCGACGCCCAGTAGAAGACGAGCAACACGGCGAACGTCACCGGGATCTGCAGGTAATTCCACAAGAGACGGTCACGCAGGACCTGCGCCCACCGACCGGTCACGTCCGTCCCGGACAGGTCGACAGCCTCTCCAGTGGGGAACGGGCCACGAACCCTGGCCGGGAACAGCTCCCGCGACCCGGGCACCCGCAGCACCGCCCACTCCGACCGCCCGATGACCAGCAGCACGCTGTCGGTGATCATCGCCAGGTGCGCGGGGTCGATCCGCACCGTGAGCACGACAGGGGTGCCGGTGCCGTCGATGACCTCGATCACCGCCCTCCACCGCCCGTGGTGCAGCACCCGCGCGGGCACCGACCGCCACGGGTAAGTGGTCAGCTGGTCGAGCCCCCACCGCACCCAGCGGTAGTTGCTCAACGGCGAGACGATGATGGCGGCCGGAAGGAGACTGCCCACCCCGAGGGGAATCCAGCGAAGGGCGTTGTCGATGTCAGCGATGCTGATGAGAGCCACACCGACGAGGGTGAACGCCAAGCTCACGACCCAGAGCGCCCGGAAGCTCGCCGTCGTCCGGTAGCGCATGTGCCACACCCACGCCAGGATCGCGGTCGTCGGGTCCTGGGCGGCGACCGCTTCGGTGTTGGGGGCGGGAATCGGCGAGTCCACTTGTGTGCGCACACTCCCACTGTCGTTCACGGGGCCATTTTCGTGACGCTGCCCGCCGGTCAGGCTCATGTTCTGGCCACCGCGAGCAACGGATAGCCAGGGAAGCCAACAGCCACCCGACTGCCGGATCCGTTTACCCACAAGGAAGAACTGTCCGTGATCGCGGCGAGCAGGTCCACCGGGGCGGCGGGCATGACCACGGTGCGCACGGTGCCATCGGCGAAGCGCAGGGTCGCGGTCGCGCTAGCGGTGCTGTCCCGACGGGCCGTCCACGCGCTGAGCGCGGCCCCCGCGAGCACCCACTCCCCGGCGCGCACCAGCTCCGGCAATGTGACGTCAGAGAGTCGGAAACGCAGTCCGATGGCCATCCCACCGCCGGTCAACAGCACCAGAACCAGCCACCACACCAGCAGGTACTGGGACGGCATGGCGATCGCGACAACCACGAGCACCGCGACCAGGAACACCGCCAATTGGCCGAACAGCCAGAAGATCGCGTCACGCCTGGACTTCGCCCACCGCGCCGTAACGTCCACTGTGGAGAAGTCTACTGTGGACATATTACCACTCGACGGCTTCACCTTGGCAAGGAACATCTCCCGCGATCCGGGGACGCGCAGCACCGCCCACCGACCGCGACCACGGATCAGGTACGCCGTGTCGGTGATCATCGCTAGGTGCGCCGGGTCGATCCGCACCGAGAGGACCAGCGGGTCCGCACTGTCGTCGACGACCTCGACCAACGCCGTCCACCGGCCCGCGCGCAGCACCCGAGCCCGCACGGTCCGCCACCCGCGGGTGCGCACCTGGTCGAGCCCGGAGCGCAGCCAGAGGTAGTTCCCGCCTGGCAGCAGGTAACCCAGCAGGACGAGGCCGTTGCACACGGCGGCGACCACCGGGAGGGGTGGGTCGTCGACATCGGTGATCAGCGACATCGCGAGGGCGAACAGCGTCGCGGCGATGACGGTGGCCCACACCGCGCTCGTGGTCGTGGTGGACCGGTAACGCCGTGACCACAACCAGTGCAGGATCGCCGTGGTGGGGTCGCCGGTGGCGGGCACCGCGGTGGTCGGGGCCGGGACGGGTGACTCAGCGGTGGCGGACACACCGTGGTGATCGCTCGCGGTGGCCGTCGCGTCACGCGGTCCGCCGATCATGCCGGTTCCGTGGACACGACCTTGCCCGCGGCCAACAACGGGTAACCGGGGTACCCGACCGCGACGACGCGACCGGGGGTGAGCGGCCCGGCCACCCAGGCGCCCGCGGTGTCGTGGATGGTGCCGAGCAGGTCGGCGGCCGCGTTCGGCAGTTCGAGCACGGCCACGGCGCCGTCGGTCAGGCGCAGCACGAGGTTGGTCGTCGTCGTGGAGTCCACCCGCGGGGTCCACCGCGACGCCGTGGCACCGACGGGCAGCCACCCGCCCTTGGCGACGAGACCGGGCAGCTGCCGGTCGATCCACCGGTGCCCGTAGCGCACGGTGCGGCTGCCGAAGACCACGACGACCAGCACCAGGCAGGTCACCACGGCAAACAGGTGGAGCTGGGCGAAGGCAGTGAGGCCGAGGATCGTGACCACCCCCGCCACGAACGGGAGGACGATCAGCATGGCGCGACTCGCGAGCCCCCGGGCCCAGACGGCGGTCGGGTCGGCGTCCTCGGACTTGCGCGCCGGGCGCGCCTTCGGCACCCGGGTCGCGGGGAACGCCTCGTGCGACCCCTCGATCCGGATCGCCGCGACGCTGCCGCCGTCGACCAGCCAGGCCTTGCCGGTGCGCCGCAGCACAGCCCGGAAGGGGAGGGTCAAACCGTAGACGTGCAGGGGGATCGCCACGCCGTCGACGGTCACGACGACGTCCGCGCCCGTGGGGTGGGCGCCGTGCACCGCGACGTCCACCGGGCGCCAGTCAGCACCGGGCAGGATCTCGGCGCTGACGCGGGACACCCGGACCAGCCGCCACACGTGGTAGAGGCTCCACAGGCTGAACAGCGACGTGGCGGCCAAGAGCGTCGCTAGGACCGGGTCGCCGTCGACGACGGCGAACACCAGGAGCGCCAGCAACAACGCGGACAGCACGACCTGCGACCGCATCACCGCCCGCGACGCCCGCGGCCGCAACCGCACCAACAACTCGGTGGTCGGATCCCCCAGCACACCCGCACCCAGAACCGGCTCAACCAGCACGCCAACCCCCATCCCAGTGCCCACACTGTAGGCGACCCCCGATCGGGTGAAAACCCACCCGCCCCCGCCCTCCGCGCCTGGTCGAACTGTCCACAAGCCCCCGAGTTATCCACAGCTTTTCGCCGTCCCCCCTTCGGGCGACAGGGTCCCGGTAGACTGGGCCTGGGGACGCCCCCCGGGACAGGGTGGGGCCGGGGTTCGCGGGGACGGCCTCCGGAACGGCGGGCCGGGGTTGGGCGCGGGGCACGGGCGGCGCCGATCAGGCTGACGGGCGGAGCGCGGAGCGACCGCGGGCGGGCGCCGATCAGGTCGACGGACGGGGCACCCGGGCGGGTTGTCGGGCGAACGTATGGGAATCGCCGGTCTGGGCGGGGTGACGAGAGGGTGGCCGGGTGTCGCTGGGCGAGCCGGGCGAAGGGGCGTCGGACGGCTGGTGGCGCGGGTGGCGGATAGGCGGGACGGGCGCTGGAGGGCTGGTTGGGACACGGCCGGACGGCCAGGACGTCAGCAAGGGCTGGCAGAGTGCGTCGGAGGGGCGAACCGAAGGGCTAGCGGGTTCGCCTCGTGCGGTGCGGCTGGTCGGTCGCCAGGAGTGCTGATGCGCTGGCGGGCTAGCTGACCTGGGGCACCCTGCTCTCCCTGCACCACTGGCCCAGCCGCCGCCTGGCCCACCTCGTCCGCACCGCCGACTGGACCCAGGCCACCATCACCGTCACCCGAGCAGCAGCAGGGCGCGGGTGCGCATCATCTTGGCCCACGCCAGCGTCGCGTCCGCCGGACTCGCGGCGCGGTGGGGCGTGCCGACCAGGCGGACCGCCGGGTAGACGTCGTACGAGCCGTCGATCCGCACGGCGATCGGGCGGCCGACCGGGTCGGCCATCCCCACCGGCCCCCGCATCGCGACCGGACCCACCACCCAGGTCGGACCGGCCAGCCAGACCTCTTGGTCGACGCCCAGTCGAGTCCGATGTGGACCGTAGAGCCCGAACACCCGCAGCACCACGACCTCCGTGCCCATCCGCACCGCGAGATCGGTCTGCGCGCCCACACCCCCGAGCACCGTGGCGGCGAACGGGAACCAGATGGCACCCTCCACCACCGAAAGCGTGGCGCGGGACGCCCGAAAAGCCTTGAGCCACAACACGACGCCCTTGATGCCCAGCGCGCAGCGGCAGAACGCGACGACGGCGATGAGCGTCAACCCGGCGGCGATCCCGTAGGCGACCCACCCGGCGAGCGCGACCAGTGTCACGACCGCCCACCCGATCCGCCACGGACTCCGCACGCGCAGGGCCACCAGCCGCGCGGTGTTCGGATCGTCCAGGACAGCAACACCACCCGACGGTGCCGTTACCGGAGTCACCCTCGGCCGCGCAGCAGCGACACCGGCGGCGACGCCACCCGCATGCCTTCCAGCACCCGGATGATGGTCCGCGAGACTTCCGTCCCGGCCTTCCGGGGGTCGTCCGCGCCCGCGATGATCGCCGCGCCGGTCTGCAGCGCGCCGAACAGGATCCTGGCGGTGACCTCCACCGGCAGGTCGTCGATCTCGCCCGCCGCGATCAGCGCCTCGATGGCCGACTTCACCAGGCCGAAGCTGAAGTGCTCCTCGGCCTCGCGCCAGCGCTCCCAGCCCATCACCACCGGGCCCTCGTGGATGGCGATGCGCTGGTAGGAGGGCTCGAGGCAGACCTGGACGTAGGCCTGCAGCCCGCTGACCGCCCGCTCCCACGGCGTGCCTGGGCCGGTGACGACCTGGCCGAGCTTGGCGAGCACGGCCTTCTCCACCGCGCCGAAGGCGGCCTCGAACACCGCCTGCTTGCCGCTGAAGTGGTGGTAGAGCGCGCCCTTGGTGACCCTGGCCCGGCGGGCGATGGCGTCGAGGCTGGTGGCGGCGTAGCCCTGCTTGGTGAACAGCGCGACCGCCGAGTCGACCAGGGCCTGCCTGGTCGACTCGCTGTAGTCCTCCCGGCGGGGGCGCGCTGTCGGCACGCTCACAACCCTAGGACATCGCCGCGACATACCAACGGCACGTACCCGTGGTACGTTGGCCGCGTCCGGTTCCATACCGTGGGTATGCCGCAGACCCGTGGTATGCCCGCACCGGGGGAGGGAAGCCATGAGCTGGTCCGACTACCACCGCAGGCGCGCCGCGCTCGACGCCGTGCTCGCCCACCTGCGGTCCGACCCCGGCGCCCCGGTCCCGTTCCACGGCGAGGTCGCCGAGCTGTTCGACAGCCCGGCGCAGGTTCTGCTCGCTCTGCACTACCGGTGGACGCTCAAGCTGACCGGCCGGATCGGGCTGGCCCAGGCCGAGGCGGACCGGGACCCGGACGTGGACCTGGTCGACGCCGTCACCGCCGCCTGGCTGGACACCGCCGCCGAGCACGGGCCGCTGCGCGCGGTCATCGACGCCCACGCCGCCGCCGACCCCGAGGTGCTGCGACCGGGCTTGGAGAGCGAGCAGCGGATGCTGGCACTGGCCGCGGGCCTCGTCGGCCCGGACGAGCCACGCGCGGAGATCACCCGCGTCGGCGCCGCCTTCACCGCCCTGCTCCGCACCACCCCGCGCCCGCACCGCAAGGCCCGGCACCTGTTCGGGCGATTCGCCGCGAGCGCCTGAGCGGTTCCTCAGCCCGGCCTTCCTACCCTCGGGTAGCAGATGAGCCGAGGAGGCACCCATGGCCTGGTCCGCCGCTGACATCCCCGACCTGAGCGGGAAGACCGCGCTGGTCACCGGCGCGAACTCCGGGCTGGGCCTGCGCACCGCGCAGCTGCTCAGCGACCGCGGCGCGCACGTGCTGATGGCCTGCCGCTCGGTCGAGCGCGGCCGCGCGGCGGTGGCGACCGTGACCGGGGCCGCCGAGCTGCTGGAGCTGGACCTGGCCGACTTGGCGTCGGTGCGGACGGCGGCGGCGCAGGTGCGGGAGCGCACCGGTGACCGGCTCGACCTGCTGGTCAACAACGCCGGGGTGATGGTGCCGCCGCCTGCCAGGACCGCCGACGGGTTCGAGCTGCAGTTCGGCACCAACCACCTCGGGCACGCCGCGCTGACCTGGCTGGTCATGCCCGCGTTGCGCGCGGTCCCCGGCGCCCGCGTGGTGACCGTGTCGAGCCTCGCCCACCGCGGTCAGGGCTTCGACATCGATGACCTCAACTTCGAGCGGCGCGGCTACCGGGCGGCGGCCGCCTACTCCCAGTCCAAGCTGGCGAACCTGCTGTTCGCCGTCGAGCTGGACCGACGCGCACGGGCAGCCGGGCTGGACCTGGTCAGCGTCGCCGCGCACCCCGGGTTGGCGAGCACCGAGCTGGCCAGCAACTCGACCCGCGCCCGGATGACGGGTCCGGTGGGTCGTGGGATCGCCGCGGCCGTGCGGGCGGGCGCCCGGCTCACCACCGCGCCGGTCGGCCGCGCGGTGCTGCCCCAGCTCTACGCCGCGACCGCTCCCGGGGTCACCGGCGGGCAGTACTTCGGCCCGAGCGGACCTGGCGAGATATTCGGCGCCGTCGGGCTGGCGAAACCGCGATCACTGGCGCTCGACCCCGCCTTCGGCCGGACATTGTGGGTGCGAACAGCGGAACTGACCGGCGTTTCCCCGGATCCGGCCTAGAGGCGTAGCCTGGCGGTGTGACAGTCGCGCCTGAGGGTCGGAAGATGCTGCGCCTGGAAGTGCGCAACAGCCAGACACCGATCGAGAAGAAGCCCTCGTGGATCAAGACCCGGGCCAAGATGGGCCCGGAGTACCGCGAGCTCAAGGGCCTGGTCAAGCGTGAGGGCCTGCACACGGTGTGCGAGGAAGCGGGCTGTCCCAACATCTACGAGTGCTGGGAAGACCGCGAGGCGACCTTCCTGATCGGCGGCGAGCAGTGCACCCGCCGCTGCGACTTCTGCCAGATCGACACCGGCAAGCCCGCGGACCTCGACCGCGACGAGCCGCGCCGGGTGGCCGAGTCGGTGCAGGCGATGGGCCTGCGCTACTCGACGATCACCGGTGTCGCCCGCGACGACCTCGAGGACGGCGGCGCCTGGCTCTACGCCGAGACGGTCCGCCAGATCCACGCGCTGAACCCGGGCACCGGCGTCGAGCTGCTCATCCCCGACTTCAACGCCGAGCCCGACCAGCTGGCCGAGGTGTTCGGCTCGCGGCCGCAGGTGCTCGCGCACAACCTGGAGACGGTGCCGCGCATCTTCAAGCGCATCCGCCCCGCGTTCCGCTACGACCGGTCGCTCTCGGTCATCACCTCGGCCCGCGACGACGGCCTGGTCACCAAGTCGAACCTGATCCTGGGCATGGGCGAGACCCCGGACGAGGTCACCGAGGCGCTGGCCGACCTGCACGGCGCGGGCTGCGACATCATCACCATCACCCAGTACCTGCGGCCGAGCGTGCGCCACCACCCGGTCGACCGGTGGGTCAAGCCGGAGGAGTTCCTGGCGCACAAGGAGACCGCCGAGGCGCTGGGCTTCGCCGGGGTGATGGCCGGTCCGCTGGTGCGGTCGTCCTACCGGGCCGGTCGGCTCTACACCCAGGCCGTGGAGCACCGGGGCCAGCAGGTCCCGGAGAACCTGCGCCACCTGGCCGAGGCGGGCGAGTCCAGCCAGGAGATCAGCGCGCTGCTCAAGCGCTGATCCCGGGGTTCCCCAGCACCCGAGTTCCCAGCACCAGGGGTAGTGGTGCCCGAGTAGTAGTACCCGGGGCTGACCCGGTGGGTGGGTACCCGGGGGGATCTCCGGGGCATCCCGGTTATGTCAGGCTGGTCGCGGACGAAGACTTCTGTGGACGGACGTGATCGGCGGCAACCCGGCGCCGGTGCGGTGCGTCCCATGTCCCGAGCGCGGCCGGTGGGGGCCGAGCGCGGACAGATCGGCACCGGAGGGACTGGTGCCCGCTCGTGGAGGGGATCCGACCCGTGGCCTTGCTGACCGACGTCCTGGAGTGGCTGCAGGCGCTGCCGCAGCCCGCCCTGGTTGCCGCGACCGGCGGCCTGGTGCTCGCCGAGTGCACCATCGGCCTCGGGTTCATCGCCCCCGGTGAGGGTGGCCTGCTCATCGCCGCCACCACGGTCAACAGCGTGCCCCGGTTCCTGCTGCTGTGGGCGGTGGTCACGGTGTGCGCGGGGATCGGCGACTCCATCGGCTACTTCATCGGCCGCAAGTACGGGGTGAAGCTGCGCGAGACGAAGCTGATCCAGAAGTACGGCGTGGAGGGCTGGGACAAGGCCACCGACATCCTGCGCAGGCGCGGGGCGTGGGCGGTGTTCTTCGCCCGGTTCATGCCGGTGGTGCGGACGCTGACCCCGGCGGCGGCGGGCACCTCGAAGCTGCCGTACCACAAGTTCCTGCCCGCGGTGGTGGCGGGCGCGGCCTGCTGGTCCGCGGTGCACATCAGCATCGGCGCCGCTCTCGGCGAGGCCGCGCACAAGCTGGAGTCCTACCTCAGCGGCGGCGCGGCGATCCTGCTCGGCGCGGTCGTGCTGGTCGTCGTGGTCAAGATCCTGCTCAGCAAGCGCAAGAAGGCCAAGGCCGCCGCGGCTGCCGAGGCGGAGGCCACGTCGATCACGCTGACCGTGCCCACCGCGACCAGCGAGCGCAAGCCGGACGACGAGCCGGAGCTCGAGCGCGTCTGACCCCGAGCACTCCCCCTCAGCGGCGGCCGATCTCAGTCGAAGATCGGCCGCCGCTGGCGTAATCACCGGCGGCGTCCGAGCGATCTCACCTGTGGGACAGGGTCGCGCGCGCAACCGGAGGGGGTCGGGGACCATCAGCCCGGGGGGTGTGGCCGAGCCGGAGTTCACCGTCGTCGAGCCACCGAGGTCGATCTTCCGCCGCAAGCGCTTCCTCGGCGTGTTCGTGCCCGCCGGGCTGATCGCCGTGGCCGGGGCGATCGCGCTGTTCGCGGGCGGGGTCATGGCGCTGCCGCTGCGCGAGGTGGTCGTGGTCAACGGCCGGTTGGCGTCCAAGGCGGAGTTCTTCGCCGACGCCGAGGTGCGCCGGATCCTGATGGCGCAAGGCATCCAGGTGTCACTGGACCTGGCGGGCTCACGCGACATCGCGGTCAACTCCACCGACGGCTACGACTTCGTGTTCCCGTCCGGGCGGCCCGCGGCCCTGCTGATCAAGCAGCGGCTCGCGCAGTCGGGGCACCGGCAGCCGAAGATGTACAAGCCGTTCTTCTCCCCCATCGTGCTGGCGAGCTACCGCGAGTACGCCGAGGTGCTGGCCGACCCCGCCACCGGACCGGTGGTAACGCCGCAGAACACCACCGGGCCGCGGCTGTACTACGACATGCCGATGGACCGGTTCGTCGACGTGGTCGAGCGGGGCACCACCTGGGACCGGCTGGCCGCGCCGAACCGGGTGCTCCCCAACAGCAACCGGGTGCTCGCGCAGACCTCGGACCTGTGCTCGTCGAACTCCTCGGCCACCTACCTGGGCCTGGTCGCGTTCGTGGCCAACGGCAACGTCATCCCGCAGACCGAGGCGGACGCGATCGCGCTGGCCAGGAAGGTCAAGCCGCTGCTGACCGCGCAGGGCCTGCCAGCGGAGGACATGGCGGGCGGCTACCTGGCCCCGGACGGGCAGGGGTTGGCGCCGATCGCGGTGATCTACGAGCACCAGTACCTCGCCCACCAGCTGCGCACCCTGGAGCGGACCGGCAGGGTCGACGACCGCAGGGTGCTGCTCTACCCGGCGGCGCAGGTGCAGACCGTGCCGGAGTTCCTGGCGCTGACCCCGGCAGGCGACCGGCTCGGTGAGCTGATCATGACCAACCCCGACCTGCGCAGGCGGGCGCTCGAACTGGGGTTCCGGGTGTTCGAGGCGGACGGCTCGGTCACCACCGGCCAGTTCGCCGAGTTCCTCACCGCGCACGGCCTGCCGGTGCCCAGCTCCGGGATCAGCGACACCGAGACGTTCCTGCCGTCGCTGCCGCTGCTGGAGAAGATGATCGCCGAGATCGGCGAGTGCGGGTGAGGACCGCGGCGCTGCTGGTCCTGCTGGCGCTGCTGGCGGGGTGCGTGGCGAGCCCGCCGGAGCGGGTCCGGCTCACCGTGCTGGCCGACAGCGACCTGGCCGACGTGGGGCCGCTGCTCGACGAACTGCGGCGCGAGACGGGTGTCGAACTGGCGCTGGAGTACGTCGACGACCCGGATGTCGAACTGGCCTCGGGGCGCTACCGGCACGACGCCGCCTGGCCGGTGACCGACCGGTACCTGCACCTGCGGGAGAAGGCCGACGGGCGGGGCAACGCGCTGCCGACGTCGACCACGGTGATGTCGTCACCGCTGGTGGTCGGCGTGCGGCCCGCAGTGGCGGCGCGGCTCGGGGCGACACCGTCCTGGGCCGACATCGCCGATCGCGCGGCGGCCGGTGAGCTGCGGTTCGGGATGGCGGACCCGACGGGGTCCGGGTCCGGGCTGGCGGCGCTGGTGGGGGTGGCGACCGCGGCGGCGGGCACCGGGGGCGCGTTGACCAGCGAGCAGGTGAGCTGCGTGGCGCTGGGCGGGTTCCTCGCCGGGCACGTGCTGCGGCCGCGGACCAGCGCGGAGCTGATCTCGCAGTTCACCGCCCGCCAGGACGAGGTGGACGCGGTCGTCGAGCACGAGTCGACCCTGCTGGCGCTCAACGCGAGCGGGCACCTGCGCGAACCGCTGGAGATCATCTACCCGCGCGACGGGATGGTGCTCTCCAGCTACCCGCTGATCCTGCTCGACCCGGCCCGCCGCGACGGCTACCTGCGGGCGGTCGCGTGGCTGCGGGGCGAGCACGCGCAGCGGTGGATCATGGACAACACCGCTCGGCGCGCGGCGAACCCGAGCCTGGAACGGCCGCAGCGGCTGCGCACACCGATCGGCAACGCGCTCTACTTCCCGGACAGCCAAGGGGTTCTGGACGCATTGCTAGCCGTGTACCGGCGGCTGAGTTCGGGGACGCACCAGGTGGTGTTCGTGCTCGACTACTCGGCGTCGATGGCCGGGCCCCGGGTCGAACGGCTGCGGTCGGCGTTCGCGGCGTTGAGCGGGTCGGGCACCGGCGGGTTCGCGCGGTTCCACGTCGGCGAGACGATCACCGTGCTGCGCTTCGCCGGGACGGTGTTGGAGCAGAGGGAAGTCACCGTCACCGGTCAGTCCGATGTGGACTCACTGGCGGCGGTCGTCGGGGCACCGGCGGACGGGCGGGGCACGGCGGTCTGGTCGGCGCTGGAGCAGGCGTACCGGTCGGTGCGCGGGGACGCGTCGGTCGTGCTGATGACCGACGGGGAGAACAACGCGGGTATCAGCGCGGCGGAGTTCCTCGGCGCGGGCAAGCGACCGGTGCCGACGTACGCGATCGGGCTCGGCGAGGCGGACCAGGCGGAACTGGGTGAGGTGGCGCGCTCGACCGGGGGACGGGCGGTCGAGACGACCGAGGCGTCGCTGGAGTCGGCGGTGAGGGAGATCCGTGGCTGTCGATAGGTCTCTGTGGTGGTCGGTGTGGTGGCCGTGGGCGCTGGTCTGGGCGGCGACGGCGATCGCGGTGGTGGTCGCGCTGGGGGCGCTGGGCTGGGCGTGGCGGGCCAGGCGGCGGTTCGCGCCGGTGCGGGAGGTCCCCGGGCTGACCTTCTACCTGCACGAGAAGTCGGTGATGGACCTGTACCTGTCCGGCGGCTACGGCGACGCGATGCGCCGCGAGGTCGAGGAGCGGGTCGGCACCAACACCGACCGCAAGATCAACATCAAGGTCCGGGACGTCGGCGTGGACGGCGGGCGCACCAGCGGCCGCGAGGTGGTCAGCCGCTACATCAGCAACGCCGAACCGATCGCGGTCATCGGCGTCCTGCTCGACGTGCTGGAGGCCGCGCACGGCGTGGTGCACGTCGACCTGCGCGAGCGCACCATCGTCCGCACCACCGCCGTCACCCGCGGGCACTCCGACTCCCCCACGCTGCGCCTGCGCGCCGTCGACGACTACGTCTCGGTCCGCGGCTCCTTCCGCGTCGCCGAGCACACCGACACCCGCACCGTCCTGCTCGCCCCCTTCGGCGACCCGGACGACCCCGAGGAAGGCCCCCAGATCCGCATCGAGTGCCACCCCGACGGCCTCCGCGACGACGAGATCCCCGACGGCCCCTTCCGCGCCCGCTGCCTCGGCAAGGTCCAGTCCTGGAAACCCACCACCGGCGAGCTGGTCATCCGCCCCATCGCCATCTTCCAGTAGCACCCGCTCGACAGCGGTGAATTCTGTTATGGGGATCTGAGATTACCCCGGGCGTGTCGGCGGCAGGGCAGTCTTTTCTTGGAATTGACACCCTGCACCCGGGAGCGAGAATGCTTCGACGTCTGTTAGTGCCTGCCGTCGTGTTGGTGGCGGCCGTGGTGGGGCCAGCGCCGCCGATCGGGGCCGCTGAGCTGGGCGGATCGGCCGCGGAGCCGGTCGGTGCGGCGCCGGTGGCCGGGACCCGGGTGACCAAGACGGGGGTCAGCGAGTCGGCCGACAGGGCGATCCAGTATGGGAATACTGGGAATTCGTGGCGGACGGAGATCAAGGCGCCCGGTGCGAGTTATGTGAAGGTGCATTTCGCGCCGTTGAAACTCGCGGCGAGTGACTACGTGACCGTCGCGTCCCCCGACGGCCGCGAGGTCTACACCTATTACGCCGACCGGGCCAAGGGGTCGCCGTTCACCGAGCACGGCGGGTCCGGGTTCGCGGCCATGTCGATCGACGGCGACACCGCCGTGGTCACGCTGCACGCCACCGGCGCCCGCGACGGCAAGCGGCTGACCAGCCAGGGCTACGGCACCCGGGTCACCAGCTACGACCGCGGGTACGGGGCGAGCGAGTTCGCGGCGCAGAACCCGAAGCCGTTCAGCGTGTGCGGCAACGACGCCCGCAAGGACGTGGTCTGCTACCAGAACAGCCACCCCACCGAGTACGCGCGCTCGCACGCGGTGGCCAGGCAGTTGGTGAACGGCCTCGGCTCGTGCACCGCCTGGCGGGTCGGCAACACCAACCGGATGCTGACCAACGCGCACTGCGTCGCCGACGCCGCCGAACTGCGCTCCAGCGAGTTCCAGTTCGACTTCCAGTGCGCCACCTGCGGCGGCAACAACCCGCGCGCGGGCACGAAGGTCAGCGGCCAGGACCTGATCCGCACCAGCGCGCTGGCGAACCTGGACTACACCCTGTTCAGCGTCAGCAACTTCGAGAGCATCCGCCAGTACGGGACGCTCTACCTGGATGTGCGCGAGCCGACCGCGAACGAGCGCATCTACATCGCGGGCCACGGCGACATCCTGCCCAAGCGGATGTCACTGTTCGAGGAGTCCGACGGCGGCGCCACCTGCAAGATCGACGTGGTGTCCTCGGGGGTCAACACCGGCTACCGGTGCGACTCCTCCGGCGGCAACTCGGGGTCACCGGTGCTGGCGGGCTCGTCGCACAAGGTCATCGCCCTGCACCACCTCGGCGGCTGCCCGAACTGGGGCACGCGGATCACCTTGGTGTACAACGAGATCCGCAACGACATCGACAACAGCAGCACCGGCCCGGGCACTCCCGTCCTCGCCGTGCAACCGAGCGCGGCCACCGTCAACCCCGGCACGTCGGCGACCGCCACCGTGCAAACCCCGGCCATCTCGGGCAACCCCACCCTCACCCTGAGCGCCTCCGGAGCCCCGACCGGCACCACCGCGACACTCGCCCCCACCGCGGTCACCGCTGGCCAGAACAGCACCCTGACCGTCAACGTCGGCACCACGACCCCACCCGGCACCTACACGATCACCATCGCGGCGACCGGCGCGCCCACCACGCCCACCACGTACACGCTGACCGTCCCAGGTGGACAAACACCCTGCCAGGGCATGAAGGTCACCAAGACCGGCACCCTCACCGCGGGCAGCTCCCAGTACCAACCCGACGGCTCCTTCTTCCAAACCACGGTCTCCGGCGCCCACAAGGCCTGCCTCACCGGCCCCACCAGCGCCAACTACGACCTCTACCTCCAGAAGTGGAACGGCTCCACCTGGCCCACCGTCGCCCAAGCCACCACCACAACCGCCAACGAAACCCTCTCCTACAACGGAACCGCGGGCTACTACCGCTACCAGGTCAAATCCGTCACCGGCAGCGGCCAATACACCCTCGGCTACACCTACCCCTGACCCCACCCACCGCCTGCCCGGCCCGGCCACCGGGCAGGCCCCTCTCACCGCACCAAGATCCGCGCCACCGCGACCCCGAACCCCCGCTGCTGGATGGCCTGGGCGTGGTTCCTCAGGTTGACCTTGCTGAAGAAGAACAACGAGTCAACCAACACCCCCACCCGATCCGTCGCGATCGCGTACACGAACACCCACTCACCCACACCGTCGAACTTCTGCGAGGTACCGAGCCGCGACCAGTGAGACCGCAACTTCTTCTGGTACACCGGATCGAACATCAACGAAGCGGACACACTCGCCTGCGCGAACAGGTGCGACAACGCACTCGACTGCGTGGCGCGCTTGACGCAGATCAACTGCTTCCGATCCGTCAACAGGTCGCACACCTCGATCTTGCGGTGCCTGCCCCAGTGCACGTTGTCCTTGTCGAGCAACACAAAACCCGGCTGCTTGGCCACCATCTTGTTGTACGAACCCTCAGCGGTCTTGTCGTCACCAGCCGCCTCCAACGCCGCGACGTCCCACTCCGGCAACACCAGGCTGTCGGTGATGTCAGGCAACTGCCTCAGGTAGGCGTCGATCTCCCGCAGGTGGTCCTTGTCGATCCTGAACCACACCCCGGACCGCAAGGCGTACAGGTGCCCATCGTCGTGCGTGAGTTCGACCTGGACGTAGTCATACAGCTTGTACGGCCGATCGACATCCTTCCCGTCGACGTCGTGGGCCGTGACCAACACCTTTCCCGGCTTGTCCGCACACCGGCTCAATTGACCGATGGCCCCGTACACGGCCTCGGTCGTGAGATCGTCGATATCACACGCCTTGCGGTACTTGAGCCGGTAACTGGCCACGTGCAGTTGCTCGAACGGATCCGGCGCGGCGAAGCTGATCCGACTGTCTTCAGCTCCGACCATCGTCCGCACCCGGCCATCGAGTTCGGCGACCACCGGGTCCTTCCTGTTCAACCTGACGTAGTGGTCGATGAAGCCGAAATTGCGCTTGTAGTCATCACGCCCGTACGCGTCGTAGATCTCGGACAGCTTGCGCGGCAGGTCCGGCAGGGAGAAGTTCTTGATGGTGAGCCGCAACGAATCGGCGCCGCTCGCGGTCGTCGCCAGATCCGCGGCCGCCACCTTGCCGCCGAGCTGCCGGACCCATTCCTCGAGCGGTTCGACGCCCAGTTCGTAGAAGGTCCTCGGCGCGGGGAGGATCGTCTTCTGGCTGCGCGCGCTCAGCCCGAGCCCCTTGGTGTCCGCGCTGGTCACGTCCCCGGACTCGATGATGTTCGCCGCGACCCTCAACCCGAAGGTCGGTTCGATGGCCTCGGCCGGGATGGCGTGGAACCCGTTGCCGAACGTCACCGCGAAGACCCGCCCGACCACCCGCACCAGCAGCACGCCGCCAGTGGACTGCGATGTCAGGCCGTCCAGGTGCGTGTCGTCCAGCGCGATCGGCCGCACACTCGACACCCAGGCAGCCTGTTTCGGCGGCGCGCTCCGCACGAACAGTTCCCAGTCGACCGGGCCTTCGTGATCAAAATCCTCGGGCGGCCGAACTCGCACCTGGTGGAACTGACTCGGCTCGCTCAGACAGTCCTGCGAGAATGGAACCTCGCGCCGGAGGAGATAGACACTGATCCGCACCGCGCTCCTCCTCCACGCCCGACTTCGGGCCTGTTCGGAGCAGTTCCGCCAGCCCGTGCCACAACGCTAACGGAAATCACACAGCGCGACCGTGGTTGAGCCATGACATTCATCAGACAAATGCCGGACACCCGCAGGGCCCTTTCACCGATGGGCACAGTGGTCAGCAGGTCAGTGCGTGTTCTCGTTCTGTTGCGGGGGCTGGTGTCTCCGGTCGGAACCAGCCCGGTTGTAGCCATTCCGGGCGGAGGGCCGCGATGGCCAGCAGCACCAGTGCGATGCCGACGTACAGGTTGTGGGATGGCGCTTGGGCCCACGACGGGAAGTGGTCGGGCAGGATCACCAGGCCCACCAGGGGGACTCCGCCGCGGCCGGTGCCGATGTGCCAGGGGAACAGCAACAGGACGTAGGTGGTGGCTGCGGCAGTGGGTAGCCAGGACCCGAAGCGGAGCGCGGCGCCGATGATCATGACGGTGAACGGGGCGAACCAGACCCAGTAGTGGGTCCAGGTCCACGGGCTGACGAGGACCATGGTGATCCCGACGACGCTCACGGCGAGCAGGTCGCGGCCGTCGCGGTGCGCGCGCCACGCGGTCCACAGGGCCGCGGCGGCGATGACGGCCGTGACCGCGAGTCCCGGGGCAGGCCAGCGAACCCTACGGCGATGGTCGCCAGGAATGTGCCGACGGCGATGGCGGCGGCGCGGAACTGGCGGGTGATGAGCAGGTAGACCACGAAGATGCCCGGTACCAGTTTGATCCCCGCGGCCAGACCGATGCCGATGCCCGCGACGTCGCCGAGGACCAGCAGCATGTTGACCTGGCCGATGGTCGCGTTGAGCAGCACCGGCTGCGACACGAGCCCGACCACCACAGGTTCCCTGGCAACCGCTTGCGCCGGTCAGGACGACGCGACAAAACCACGCCCGACATCACACTTCCCCATCCCCAGACCACCATTTCCCCCTGGCGGCCCACCCACCCTATTGCACCCCTCCTCCCCTATTCACACCCCCCGCCCCCCAAACCCCAAACCCTTTCTTTGCCACTAGCTATTTTCCGCCACCCACCAACCCCCCACCATTCCTTTGCCCATCCCCCCAATACACCGAATACCCCCTCCCTCCCCCACCCCCAAATCCCCCCATTAATACTGTCTCCCCCCCACCCCCAAACACCCCCCACATACGCCCCCCGACGCGACAGCCGAAGGCCCAGCGAGCCCCAAACACGTCCGCCGGCCCTCGTCCCCGCTACGCACCCGTCCCTCGCACCCCGATGCGACGGCCAAAGGCCAAGCGAGTCCCCCGGGTCACGTCTGCCAGGTCCCCACCCCGCTACGCGCTCGTCCCTCGCACCACGCGCCCCCCGCACCGTGGGGGTCTGGGGGTCGCCCCCCAGAAACAACAACGGCCGACCCGGTCCACGCTCTCCGTGGACATGGGTCGGCCGAGGCCGTTCGTGGGCGCAGCAGGATTCGAACCTGCGACCGCTCGGGTGTAAACCGAGTGCTCTCCCGCTGAGCTATGCGCCCGCCGCCCGTGGGGCCGGTGAGGGGCCCGTACGGGGGTGGGAAGGTTACAGCGCGGCGATGGCCTTCTTCCAGGCGTCCTGGTCGCGGGCTTCGCCGGGGGCGTTGACCTCGGCGTAGCGGACGGTGCCCGTGGTGTCGATGAGGAAGGTTCCCCGGGTGGCCAGGCCCGCGGCCTCGACGAAGACGCCGTAGAGCTTGGCGACGTCGCCGTGCGGCCAGAAGTCGGAGAGCAGCGGGAACTGGTAGCCCTGCTGCTCGGCCCAGGCCTTGAGGCTGAACGGGGTGTCCACCGAGACGCCGATGACCTGGACGTTGTTGTCGGTGTAGCCGGCCAGCTCGTCGCGCACCTGGCAGAGCTCACCGGTGCAGGTGCCGCTGAAGGCGAACGGGTAGAAGACCAGCAGGACGTTGCGCGCCGAGTACTGCTCCGAGAGCGTCACCGGCTGCTTGTTGTAGTCGTTGAGCGTGAAGTCCGGGGCCTTCGAACCGACCTCTACCGACATACCCGGCATCCTCCGTGGCTGGGGCGCGCGGACGCGCCCGGGACTGTTCGGGACCAGCCTAGGCCACCCGGGTGGGTGACCACCCGGGTGACCACGGCCACGGTCTCAGCGCTTGGTCTTGGCCGACTTGGGCGACACCAACCTGGTACCCGACCAATCCGGCCCGACGCTGATGCTCGATGTCCTGGCGAGTCCCGCGGTCGGCACCGCCTCGGCGATGTCGCTCGGCTCGACGTACCCGGACCTGCCCGTCTTGGGGGTCAGCACCCAGATCACGCCGTTGTCGGCGAGCGGTCCGATCGCGTCCATGAGGGTGTCGACCAGGTCCCCGTCGTCCTCGCGCCACCACAGCAGCACGATGTCGACGACCTCGTCGGCGTCCTCGTCGAGCAGTTCCGAGCCGATGCGCTCCTCGACAGCGGCACGCAGGTCGTCGTCGACGTCCTCGTCCCAGCCGAGTTCCTGGACTACGGCGCCTGCTTCGATCCCCAGCTTGTCGGCGACGTCGGCGTTCCCGGCGTCTCCCGCGGCCACCACGGTGTCACTCCTCCAGATGTGCTCGCGCGGTGGGTGCGGACCCGTCTGCCAGGGCCGTCCACCGCGTTCTGCCTGTTCGGTTAGGCGATAGCGAACACTGACAGTGGCCACCTGCGCAACCGTCCGCTGTTCGACACGCCGCCCGGGGTCGTCCGCACCCCGCCGGTGCGATCAACCCCACGCTCGTCCTACTGAACAGTAAGGATGACGCCGCCGCCCGGCGAGCGGAACATGGCAGAGTGTCCCCCAAGCGCGTGGTATCGCGCGCGCGAAATCTTGTCCTCTGATCAGGCTGGAGCTCCGAGTTGGCCACGCAGAAAAACCAGCCCGCCCCCGAGCGCGTTCGCGTCATCCGCGACGGCCTCGCCGCGCACCTGCCGGACATCGACCCGGAGGAGACCGCGGAATGGCTGGAGTCCTTCGACGCCGCGTTGGCTGGCGGCGGGCAGCAGCGCGCGCGCTACCTGATGCTCAGGCTGCTCGAGCGGGCCAGGGAGAGCCACGTCGGGGTCCCGGCGCTGACCAGCACCGACTACGTGAACACCATCCCCACCGAGAAGGAGCCCTGGTTCCCCGGTGACGAGGAGGTGGAGCGCCGCTACCGGGCGTGGATCCGCTGGAACGCGGCGATGACGGTGCACCGCGCCCAGCGCCCCGGCGTCGGCGTCGGCGGGCACATCTCGACCTACGCGTCGTCGGCCGCCCTCTACGAGGTGGGCTTCAACCACTTCTTCCGCGGCAAGAACCACCCCGGCGGCGGCGACCAGATCTACGTCCAGGGCCACGCCTCGCCCGGCATCTACGCCCGCGCGTTCCTCGAGGGCAGGCTCTCGACCTCGCAGCTCGACGGGTTCCGCCAGGAGCTCTCGCACGCCGGTCCCGGCGGTGGCCTGCCGTCGTACCCGCACCCGCGGCTGATGCCGGACTTCTGGGAGTTCCCCACCGTCTCCATGGGCCTGGGCCCGATGAACGCCATCTACCAGGCCCGGTTCAACCGGTACCTGCGCGACCGCGGCATCAAGGACACCTCCGACCAGCGAGTATGGGCGTTCCTCGGTGACGGCGAGATGGACGAGCCGGAGTCGCGCGGCCTGGTGCACGTCGCGGCCAACGAGCAGCTCGACAACCTCACCTTCGTGATCAACTGCAACCTGCAGCGGCTGGACGGGCCGGTCCGCGGCAACGGCAAGATCATCCAGGAGCTCGAGGCGTTCTTCCGCGGCGCGGGCTGGAACGTCATCAAGGTCATCTGGGGCCGGGAGTGGGACACCCTGCTGCACGCCGACCGCGACGGCGCCCTGATCAACCTGATGAACACCACCCCCGACGGCGACTACCAGACCTACAAGGCCAACGACGGCGCCTTCGTCCGGGAGCACTTCTTCGGCCGCGACCCGCGGACCAAGGAACTGGTCACCCCGATGACCGACCAGGAGATCTGGAACCTCAAGCGCGGCGGCCACGACTACCGCAAGGTGTACGCGGCCTACCAGGCGGCCACCGAGCACGTCGGCCAGCCCACGGTGATCCTGGCCAAGACGATCAAGGGCTACAACCTCGGCCCGCACTTCGAGGCGCGCAACGCCACGCACCAGATGAAGAAGATGACCCTGGACGACCTCAAGGCGTTCCGGGACACCCTGCGCATCCCGATCTCCGACGAGGACCTGGAGAAGAACCCGTACCTGCCGCCGTACTACCACCCGGGCCAGGACGCGCCGGAGATCCAGTACCTGCAGGAGCGGCGGCGCCAGCTCGGCGGGTTCCTGCCGGAGCGGCGCACCAAGGCCAAGGCGTTGACGCTGCCCGGCGACAAGGTCTACGACGTGCTCAAGCGCGGGTCCGGCAAGCAGGAGGTCGCCACCACGATGGCGTTCGTCCGGCTGGTGCGCGACCTGGCCAAGGAGAAGGAGATCGGGCCGCGGCTGGTGCCGATCATCCCGGACGAGGCGCGCACGTTCGGCATGGACTCGATGTTCCCGACGCAGAAGATCTACAACCCGCAGGGCCAGCTCTACACCTCGGTCGACGCGTCGCTGATGTTGTCCTACAAGGAGAGCGAGCAGGGCCAGATCCTGCACGAGGGCATCAACGAGGCCGGGTCGACGGCGTCGTTCACCGCCGCGGGCACCTCCTACGCCACGCACGGCGAGCCGATGGTGCCGATCTACATCTTCTACTCGATGTTCGGCTTCCAGCGCACCGGTGACGGCCTGTGGGCCGCGGCCGACCAGATGGCGCGGGGCTTCGTGCTCGGTGCCACCGCGGGCCGCACCACGCTGACCGGTGAGGGCCTGCAGCACAACGACGGGCACTCGCTGCTGCTGGCGGCGACGAACCCGGCGGTGGTCTCCTACGACGCCGCCTGGTCCTTCGAGATCGCCCACATCGTGCGCGACGGCCTGCGCCGGATGTACGGCGAGCAGGCCGAGGACATCTTCTACTACCTCACGGTCTACAACGAGCCCTACCAGCAGCCCGCCGAGCCGGAGGGCCTCGACGTCGAGGGCCTGCTGCGCGGCCTCTACCGGTACCTCGAGGCGCCGTCGACCGAGGGCCCGCGCGCGCGGATCCTGGTCTCGGGCGTCGCGATGCCCGCCGCGCTGAAGGCGCAGCGGTTGCTGGCCGAGGAGTGGGGCGTGGGCGCCGAGGTGTGGTCGGCGACCTCGTGGGCGGAACTGCGCCGCGACGCGGTCGAGGTGGAGCGGCACAACCTGCTGCACCCGCAGGCCGAGCCGCGCGTGCCGTACGTGACCTCGGTGCTGTCCGAGGGCGTCGGCCCGGTCGTGGCGGTGTCGGACTGGATGAGCGCGGTGCCGGACCTGATCCGGCCGTGGGTGCCCACCGACATGCTCACCCTGGGCACCGACGGGTTCGGCTTCTCCGACACCCGGCCCGCGGCGCGCAGGCACTTCCTGGTCGACGCCGAGTCGATCACCGTCGGCACGCTGGCCGCGCTGGCCCGCCGCGGTGAGGTCTCGCGCGACACGGTGGTCGAGGCCGCCCGCCGGTACCGCATCGACGACGTGTCCGCCGCCGGTCCGCAGACCTCGGACCCCGGTTCGGCCTGATCCACGCGTGCAACGGCCGGGTCCCCTCTTCGGAGGTGACCCGGCCGTTTCGCGTCAGACGGTCGCGGGGACCTGGCGCTTGGCGGAGCGGTACCAGCTGATCCAGCCGTGGACCACGAGCCCGGCGAACACGGTGTAGACGATCGCGCTGAACCACAGGCCACCGCGCAGCTGCAGCGGCACCCCGATGGCGTCGACGACCAGCCACACCAACCAGAACTCGACCAAACCCCACGCCTGCAACGCGAACGCCAGCACGGTCCCGACGAAGATCGCCGCGTCCGGCCACGGCGCCCAAGACGCGTCCAGGGCATCCAGCACGCTCGCGAACGCTGCGGTCCCGGCCACGAAGGCCAGCGCCGTCACCAGCAACTCCCGGCCCGTGGCGCGCCGCACAGCCACCCCGAACACCGGGTCCCGCCGCCGAGCCCACGCCCACCACCCGTAGACCGCGATCACCCCGACCACGACCTGCCGCACCGCCAACCCACCCAGGTGCGCCGAGGCGTAGACGCTGAACAGCAGCACCACCGACGCCAACTGCACCGGCCAGGTCAGCATCGACCGGCGCTGCGCCAGGAACACCACGGCCAACGCGAAGAACTGCCCGAACAACTCCGCCAACGCGATCCGCTGACCGAACACGGTCACCGAACTCTCCAGCAGAACCCCCACCACTCCCCCTCACCGCAGGCGACAGCTAGTCCGAACACCCAGCCCACCCCCGATGTTCCCCCCGGCGATATGCCACGAAAGAGGGAACTCCCCCGCCTCGCCTGGCATCGCCTCCCGCCACGTTCCATAGTGGAACTACCGGTGGGGACCGGGGAGATGGGCCGCCCGGCATCGAGCGCACCGACATGCCGGGCGGCCCGCCCGATTCGCCTTACGTGTTCGCGGAGAGCGCTCACGGGAGGGGGATCGGGCGTTTTTTGGTTCTGGGGGGCGACCCCCCAGGCCCCCACGGTGCGAGGGGCGCGTAGTGCGAGGGACGAGCACTTAGCGGGGGCATGGGCCTGGCAGACGTAACCCGGGGGGCTCGCTTGGCCTTCGGCCGTCGCATCGGGGGGTGCGAGGGACGAGCACGCGTGATGTGGGGGGCTTGCTGGGCCTTCGGCCGTCGCGGTGTGCTTGGTGGTGCTTGGGCGTGCGATGGGTTGTGGGGTGGGGATGGTTGGGGGTGCGGTGGGGTGGGGTGGGGGGCGTGCGAGAGTGGTGGGATGAATGCGGGGTCGGCGGGCTTGTCCTCGGGGACGCTCGGGGCGGTGGAGCGGGCCTCGGGGAAGCTGGCCGCCGCGGCCGTCGCGGCGATGGACGAGCAGTTCGCGTGGTTCGGGCGGATGCCCGCGGACCAGCGGGCCTCGGTGCTGCTGGTGGCGCAGAACGGCGTGGCCGGTTTCACCGCGTGGCTGCGGGACCCGCGTGAGGCGCTGCGGTTGACCACCGACACCTTCCGCGGCGCGCCGAGGGACCTGTCGCGGTGGATAAGCCTCCGGCAAACGGTCGAGATGGTGCGCGTCTCCCTGCAGATCTTCGAGGACCTCGTCCCCGGACTTGCCGCCGACGACGCCGAGCGGGCCGTGCTCTCCGAGGCCGTCCTGCGCTACGGCCGGGAGGTCGCCTTCGCCTCCGCGATGTCCTACGCCTCGGCCGCGGAGTCCCGGGGTGCCTGGGACGCCCGGCTGGAGGCGCTGGTCGTCGACGGGATCGTGCGCGGCGACGCCGAGGAGTCGTTGCTCTCGCGAGCCGCCGCCCTCGGGTGGGACCCCGCTGCGGAGGCGACCGTGCTGGTCGGCAACCCGCCGTCGGACGACCAGCCGACGGTGGTCTACGAGGTGCGCAGCCGGGCGGCCAGGGTCAGCAGGCCGGTGCTGCTCGGCGTGCAGGGCTCCCGGCTGGTCGTGGTGCTCGCCGGACCGGCCGAGGACACCGTCGACCAGGAGGTCCTGGTCAAGATGTCGGCGGCGTTCGGCGACGGCGCGGTGGTCGCGGGGCCGACGGTGTCGAGCATCGCCGAGGCGCACCGCAGCTCGTCGGACGCCCTCTCGGGCCTGCGCGCGGTGGTCGCCTGGCCGGACGCGCCGCGACCGGTGCGCTCGGCGGACCTGCTGCCGGAGCGGGCGCTGGCAGGCGACCCGGAGGCCGAGTGGCAGCTGATCGACCGGGTGGCGCGGCCGCTGGAGGAGGCGGGCGGGGCGCTGCAGGAGACGGTCGAGGCGTACCTGGCCGCGGGCGGCGTGCTGGAGACCTGCGCGCGGCAGCTGTTCGTGCACCCGAACACCGTTCGCTACCGCCTGCGCAAGGCCGCCGAGCTCACCGGGCGCAACGCGGGCGACCCCCGGGACGCGCTCGTGCTGCGGGTCGCGTTGGCCGTCGGCAGGCTGTCGCGGTCGCGCGGGCTCTGGTAACGGACGGCAACGGCATGGTGTCGCGCGCGACAACTGACAACGAATGGCCGCTGCGAGTGGTAATAGCGTGGTGACATTTGGAGGGTCTCCACAAACACGGGTCCCCGACTTGGTGAGCGGCGGCATGCAGCCGAACGGCCGACGCAGTGTTGGCTGGACGACGTGATCGCACTACTCGCACCCGGGCAGGGTTCCCAGGCCCCCGGCATGCTGTCGTCCTGGCTGGAGCTGCCCGGTGCCGCCGAGCGGGTAGCGGGCTGGTCCGAGCTGGTCGGGCTCGACCTGGCCAGGCTGGGCACCACCGCCGAGGCCGACGAGATCAAGGACACCGCGATCACCCAGCCGCTGATCGTCGCGGCCACGCTGCTGGCCGCCGAGGAGCTGGCCCGCCGGGTCGAGCTGCCCGCCGACGCCGTCATCGCGGGCCACTCGATCGGCGAGTTCGCCGCCGCGGCCATCGCGGGCGTGCTCAGCGCCGAGGACGCGCTCGCGCTCGCCGCGGTGCGCGGCCGGGAGATGGCCGCCGCCTGCGAGCTGGAGCCGACCGGGATGGCGGCGCTGGTGCGCGGCACCGAGGAGGGCATCCTGGCCCGCCTCGACGAGCTGGGCCTGGTCGCGGCCAACCGCAACGGCGCGGGCCAGATCGTGGCCGCGGGCAGCAAGGCGGCGCTGGAGAAGCTGGCCGCCGAGCCGCCGCAGGGCGCCAAGGCCATCACGCTCAAGGTCGCGGGCGCCTTCCACACCCACTTCATGGCCCCGGCCCAGGAGGCGCTGCGCGAGCACGCCGCGACCCTGGCCACCCCGGCCGACCCGACCCGCGCGCTGCTGTCGAACGCCGACGGCGCCGTGGTCACCTCCGGTGCCGAGGTGCTCGAGCGGCTGGTGGCGCAGGTCACCAGCCCGGTGCGGTGGGACCGCTGCCAGGCGACCCTGGCCGAGCGCGGGGTCGGTGCGATCGTGGAGTTCCCACCCGCCGGTGCCCTGGTGGGCCTGGCCAAGCGCGAGCTGAAGGGGGTGCCGACCGTGGCGCTCAAGACCCCGGACGACCTGGACGCGGTGCTCGAGCTGGTCGGGGGTGCCGCGTGACCGAGCTACGCCTGGCCACCGCGGCCACCGCCACCCGCATCCTCGGGGTCGGCTCGTTCCAGCCGGAGCGGATCGTCACCAACGACGAGCTGTCCCAGCACCTCGACACCAACGACGCGTGGATCAGGGAGCGGGTCGGCATCATCGAGCGCCGCTTCGCCGCCCCGGAGCAGAAGCTGGTGGACATGGCGGTCATCGCCGGGTCCAAGGCGCTGGCCGACGCGGGCCTGGCGCCGACCGACGTCGACACCGTGATCCTGGCCAACTGCACCATGCCCGCGCCCATCCCCAACGGCGCCGCCCAGGTCGCCGACCGGATCGGCGTCAAGGCCGCAGGCGCGTTCGACCTCAACGCCGCCTGCGCGGGCTTCTGCTACGCGCTGGGCACCGCCTCGGACCTGGTCCGCTCCGGGTCGGCCAAGCGGGTGCTGGTGATCGGCGCCGAGAAGCTGACCGACTGGGTCGACCCGACCGACCGGGCCAACGCGATCATCTTCGCCGACGGCGCGGGCGCCGCGGTGGTCGGTCCGTCGGAGGAGGCGGGCATCGGGCCCGTCGTCTGGGGCAGCGCGGGCGACCTGGTCGAC
The DNA here is from genome assembly GCF_024171945.1 of Actinokineospora globicatena. GTDB lineage: Bacteria > Actinomycetota > Actinomycetes > Mycobacteriales > Pseudonocardiaceae > Actinokineospora > Actinokineospora globicatena. Next base: position 468,059 of record NZ_JAMTCR010000005.1, on the reverse strand, counting down.
ATGATCGGCACGCGCGACGACCGGTGGATCTTCCAGGAGGGCCAGTCGGTGTTCCGCTGGGCCACCACCAAGATCGCGCCGATCGCGCTGCGCGCCCTGGAGGCCGCGGGCGTGGCCCCGGAGCAGGTCGACGTGCTCATCCCGCACCAGGCGAACCTGCGCATCGTCGAGTCGATCGCCAAGAAGCTGCGCGCCAACGGCGCCAGGGAGGACATGGTCGTCGCCGACGACATCGTGCGCTCCGGCAACACCTCGTCGGCGTCGATCCCGCTGGCCATGGACCACATGCGCGCCGCTGGCCGGATCAAGCCGGGCGACGTGGCGCTGCTGGTCGGCTTCGGCGCGGGCCTGTCCTACGCCGGGCAGGTCGTCATCTGCCCCTGACCGGGGCAGCCGCAACTCCCCCACCGGGTGTCGTACCCGGCGGGGTCGGAAATCACTACGGAAGGACACCTGGCATGTCGGAGAAGCCCAGCGACGCCGAGATCCTCGATGGACTCGCCGAGATCGTCGAGGAGGTCGCGGGGGTCGCGACCGACGACGTGACCGCGGACAAGTCCTTCGTGGACGACCTGGACATCGACTCGCTGTCGATGGTGGAGATCGCGGTGCAGGCCGAGGACCGGTTCGGCGTGAAGATCCCGGACGACGAGCTGGCGAACCTCAAGACCGTCGGCGACGCCGTGAACTACGTCTCCAAGCACGTCTGAGACCCCGGCACCACCGCGCACCACCCCCGGCTCCACCCGACCTCCCCCCGTTCGTGCCTGCCGAGGCAGGCGAGTTCCCCCATCCCGCTCGCGAAGGAACCCCGATGAGCAACGTCGATGTCGTCGTCACCGGGCTGGGCGCCACCACGCCGCTCGGCGGTGACGTCTCGTCCACCTGGGATGCCCTGCTCGCCGGTCGCAACGGCGTCAGGGTCAACACGGCACCGTGGGTCGAGCGGTTCGACCTGCCTGCCAAGCTCGCCGCCACGCTGGCCGTCGAGCCGACCTCGGTGCTGCCGCGGGTGCAGGCCCGCAGGTTGGACCGGTGCGAGCAGATCGCGGTCATCGCCGCCAGGGAGGCCTGGGCGGACGCCGGGTTCGCCATCCCGACCGACGAGCACGAACCGGTCGACCCGGATCGGCTCGCGGTCAGCATCGGCACCGGCATCGGCGGCCCGGTGACCCTGCTCGACCAGGACGACATCCTGGAGGAGCACGGTCTGCGCAAGGTCTCGCCGCTGACGGTGCCGATGCTGATGCCCAACGGCCCGGCCGCGCACGTGGGCATCGAGATGCGGGCCCGCGCGGGCGTGCACACCGTCGCCTCGGCCTGCGCGTCGGGCGCGGAGGGCATCGCCAACGCCTGGCAGATGATCCAGAACGGCCGGGCGGACGTGGTGATCGCCGGGGGCGCCGAGGCGTGCATCCACCCGATCACCGTGGCGGGCTTCTGCCAGTCGCGGACGCTGAGCACCCGCAACGACGCGCCGGAGCGGGCCTCGCGCCCCTTCGACGTCGACCGGGACGGGTTCGTGCTCGGCGAGGGGGCCGGGGTGGTCGTGCTCGAGCGCGCCGACCACGCCGCCGCCCGCGGTGCCCGGGTGTACGCCAAGGTCTCCGGGTACGGCATGACCTCCGACGCGCACCACATCACCGGCAACCACCCGGAGGGCATCGGCCAGATCGCGGCGATGACCAACGCGGTGCGCATGGCCGGGCTCACCCCCGGCGACATCGCGCACGTCAACGCACACGCCACCTCCACGGTGGTCGGCGACATCGGCGAGGCGGCGGCGATCCGCAAGGCGCTCGGCGAGCACGTCGTGGTGACCGCGCCGAAGGCCTCGATCGGCCACCTGGTCGGCGGGGCGGGCGCGGTGGAGAGCATCGTGACGCTGCTGTCGATCTACTACGGCACCATCCCGGCGACCAGGAACCTGGAGAACCTCGACCAGAAGGTCGGGCTGGACGTGGTCACCGGGCAGCCGCGCAAGGTCGAGCTGGCGGCGGCGATCAACAACTCGTTCGGCTTCGGCGGCCACAACGTGGCCGTGCTGTTCACCGCCGCCTGACCGCAGGGCTCGGCGGGTCTCAAGCCAGAGGGGGCTAGGGACAGAGGAGTTCGGATCAGATGACCGCCCTGGTCACGCTGGCGCCAGGCCCGGACAGCGAGCGCGAGGCGCACCCGCGGACCCCGCGGGTGCGCCTCGCGTCGCTGCTCGACGAGGAATCGATGTCGCCGTTGCGCCCGGAGGACGCCAGTGGCGTGTTCGCGGTGCGCGGCCGCGTCGACGGGGTGCGGGTCGTCGCGTACTGCACCGATGCGACCCGGATGGGCGGCGCGCTGGGAGCGGCGGGCTGCGCGGGTATCGTCGCCGCGATCGACACGGCGGTGCGCGAGGGCTGCCCGGTGATCGGCGTGTGGCACTGCGGCGGCGCCCGGTTGGCCGAGGGCGTGGAGTCGCTCGACGCGGTGGGCACGGTCTTCGCCGCGATGGTCCGGGCGTCCGGCCGGGTGCCGCAGATCAGCGTGGTGGTCGGTCCGGCGGCCGGTGGTGCCGCCTACGGTCCCGCGCTGACCGACGTGGTGATCATGTCCCCCGCAGGCCGGGTGTTCGTGACCGGCCCGGACGTGGTGCGCAGCGTCACCGGCGAGCAGATCGACCAAGAGGGCCTCGGCGGCGCGGAGGCGCACGGCCGCAAGTCCGGCGTGGTGCACGTGGTCGCCGCCGACGAACCCGACGCGTACCGGCGAGCCCGGCGGATCACCCGCCTGCTCGCCGAACCCGGCGCGTTCGACCCGCACGCGGCGCGCGACGAACAACCGCTGCGCGACCTGCTGCCCGAGCGCGCCAACCGCGCCTACGACGTCAAGCCCCTGGTGCGCGCGATCCTCGACGTCGACGAGTTCGAGGAACTCCAGGCCCGCTGGGCACCCAACATCGTGATCGGCCTGGGCCGACTCGCAGGCCACACGGTCGGCGTCGTGGCGAACAACCCACTGCGCAAGGGCGGCTGTCTGGACTCGCTGTCGGCCGAGAAGGCCTCCCGGTTCGTGCGGCTGTGCGACAGCTTCGGGGTGCCGCTGGTGGTACTGGTCGACGTCCCCGGCTACCTGCCTGGCGTCGCCCAGGAGTGGGAGGGCGTCGTGCGCCGCGGGGCGAAACTGCTGCACGCCTTCGCGGAGGCCGTGGTGCCGCGCGTGACACTCGTGACCCGCAAGTCCTATGGGGGCGCTTACGTCGCGATGAACTCGCGCTCGCTGGGGGCGACGGCGGTGTTCGCATGGCCGGAGGCAGAGGTGGCCGTAATGGGCGCGAAGGCAGCCGTGGGCATCCTCAACCGCAAGCAACTGGCCGCGGCGCCGCCGGAGGAACGGGAGTCACTGCACGAGCACCTGGCCGCCGAACACTCACGCGTCGCAGGCGGAGTGGACCGCGCCCTGGCAATCGGCGTGGTGGACGAGGTGATCGACCCCCGCCACACCCGCCGCCGACTCACAGCGGCCTTGGCCGCCGCACCTGGAGGTCGGGGCTCGCACGGCAACATCCCGCTCTGAATCTTGCCCGGTGATGGGGCGCCATTCTTCGGTCGCGCTTGGTCGGGACTCGTGTTTCCGCCGTGTTCCGCGCTGGTCGGCAAGAGGCCGTTTGCGCGGTGAGCCGCAAGTAGGGCAGCCGCGGTCAGCGGGCATAAGAGGGCCGCCAGAAGGGCATTCCGGAGCGCGGGGTTAGCAGCGGTCGTGTTGGGGGGAGGCGCCGGTGGGGCCTGCGTCTATGCGCCATTCGCCTTCGACGTCGGCTAGGGGGAAGATGACGTTCCAGCGGATGCACTCGGCGGGGAGTTCGAGGGGGGCGTCGGCGGGGTCTTGTTTGCTGACGAAGGTCAGCAGGACTCGGGCGCTGCTGACGGGGCCCGTTTCGATGCGGTAGACGACGATGCTGCCGTCCTGGGTGGTGCGGTAGGCGGCGCGCCAGGTGTCCTCGGGCATGTCCTTGACGCGGGCGTCGGTGACCGTCGTCTTCCAGCGGGCGTAGTTCTTGCCGTTGATGGCGTCGAAGTAGGTCTGCAGGAGCTGGCGGACCGTCTCGTACAGCGGGTGGCCGGTGGCGTCCTGGGTGGCGCGGACGTCGCGGGGGCCGGGTTGGGCGCTGATCGGGATGGTGCCCGCGCTGGGCAGGATCGGCGCGGGTTGGGCCTGGCGCTCGACCGCGACCGTGGCGTAGAGCTCCCTGGCGACCATGGCGGCCGCGGCGGCGACGACCACGGCGACGAGGATCACCGGGAGCAGCCACCGTTGGCGCTCCTGCTCAGCGGCCGGATGCACGGCGCCAGCCTGCCACAGGTCAGCCCGCCAACGTGATGCGCATCGCGCGGCCCGCGATCTCGTGCAGCACCGGGTCGTCCTGGGTGGAGGGCTGGTCGAGCCAGACGACCTGGACGAGTTTGACGCTGTTGCCCTCGCGCCCGGCCGCGCGCAGCGCCGCCGGGAACTGCGGTGCGGCGCCGCCCGGCCACGCCACGCCCTCCGCGGCCTGGTCGAGCACGGTCCCGCCGCCGGGGCGGTCGAGCACGGACTTGAGCTCGGCGGCGGAGGTGCTGCCGGTGAACCGCAGGACGCCGACGAGCACGGCGGCGCGGTGGCCGGTGCTGGTGGCCTCGAACCGGCCGCGGATGAGCCGGGCGCAGCCGTTGCGCTCCAGCCAGACCCGCACGTCGCCGTCGGTGTGGGCGGCGCAGTCGGTGCTCGACGCGGTGCCAAGGCCAGCGAACTCGACGGCGTCGGGCGCGGTGGGGCCGGTGCCGCGCGCGGGTCCGGAGGTGGAGTTGTCGGCGCTGACCGCCACGGCGATGCCCACGACGAGGACCAGCGCGACGAGCACGGCGGCGGCGACCGGCCACCAGCGCACCCGCTTGGGCTTGCGCGGCTCCTCGGCCCGGCGCAGCGCGGTCAGCGGCAGGATCGTGGTCCGCTCGGCGGCCGCCTCCGGGGACAGGCCGTCGGGGAACCCCTCGGCGGAGAGGTCCTCGTCGGTGAGCGTCGACCCGGGTTCCAGGACCGCCAAGACCCGGCGGAGTTCATCGATCGGGCACGGCCGGGTGTGCACAGCGAGTTCCCGCGCGACCGCGAGCAGTGTCATTGGTTCCGGGTGCAGAATCCGCACGCCTCGGTCTTTATCCGCAACTGGCTGATCGACCCGCGACACATAGGGACCGACCGCGACAACGGTGCACACCGGAAGTGGGCGCGGTTGTTTTTCGCGGACAAGGGCCGCGACCGCCGCGGTGGCGCCGAGCGCGTTGGCGGCGGGGTTCACCGGCCCCTCCGGCCTGCTGATCGGCCACCCGTCGACCTTCCAGCGGTCCTCCAGCGGCGCCTCCAGGCGCAGCGCCGGGTCCGGCAGGTCGACGCCGAGCACCACGAGCACGCCGCGGGGTAAGAGCACGACGGCCTCGACCGCGGAGCCGAACCCGGGGATTCGCACGCCGAGCAGGGCGATCCCGCCCGCCACCGCGTCGCCGCGGCCCCACGAGGTCAGTGCGGCCCGCACGTCCCGGCCCACCTCGGACGTCGTCTCACCGACGCGGACCAAGCGCACGGTCGTCACCTCCGGCGTGAGTTGGTGGGATTCCCACCATGGCATGACACGCTAGCGGGAGCACCACACGACCGAGTGACGAGATGGCCGCATGTGGCGGGCACCCGCGCGTGATCACCGGGACGGGGTAGCCCGATCGCGGGGAAAAGATCACAACCCAGGCAACTCACCCCGGGCCCGCGCGTCTTCTGGAGAAGATCGGCTCGGGGGCGGTGGGGCGGGAATCCACCACCCCGGCCGAGTCGTGCCCGCATTTCGGGCGCAATTGGTGGGGCTCGGGGTGTTTTCGGGGTTCGTGTGGCCAAAGTGTCCGGTGGCAGGGCACAATGGCGCCGGGAATACCGCGTGTGGTCAGCAGACACCCGTTCCGGCGCAGGACGTAGGGGAAGACGATCCTCGTCGAGCAGCGGAGGTCAGCAGTGAGCACCCGTGGCAACACCCAAGGTGTGGTGTACGTCCACTCGTCGCCGGCTGCGGTCTGTCCGCATGTCGAGTGGGCGATCTCGGGCACCCTCGGGGTGCGCGCCGAGTTGCGCTGGACAGCGCAACCAGCCGCCCCCGGTTCGTTGCGCGCCGAGTGCGCGTGGACGGGCGAGCAGGGCACCGGGTCGAAGTTGGCCGCCGCGTTGCGCGCGTGGCCGATGACCCGGTTCGAGGTCACCGAGGAACCGAGTTCCGGCATGGACGGCGAGCGGTACTGCTACGCGCCCACCCTGGGCCTGTGGCGGGCGCGCACCAGCGCCAGCGGGGACATCGTCGTCGACGAGAACCAGCTGCGCGCCATCGCCGCGTCCGCCCGGGGTGGCGAGTCCTTCGCGTTCAAGGTCGACGAGCTGCTCGGCGCCTCGTGGGACGAGGCGCTCGAGCCCTACCGCCGCGCCGGTGACGGTGCCCCGGTCACCTGGCTGCACCGCGTCGGCTGACCCGCCCAGCACTGATCCCGTCCAGCCTGGCCCTGTCGCGCACCGGACCCGTCCGACGCGGAATCCTCACACGCCGAACTCGGCGGTGAGCTCCGGCACGTAGGCGAACAGGCCGGGCAGGCCGCCGGTGTGCAGGAAGACGACGGTCTCGTCGGCGCCGATCTCCCCGGAGCGGGCCGCCGCGGCCAAGTACGCGGCGGCTTTCCCGGTGTAGACCGGGTCCAGCGTGATGCCCTCGGTGCGGGCGAACAGGGTCAGCGCTTCCCAGACCTGCGGCGTGGGGATGCCGTAGCCGGGACCGACCGCGCGGTCGTCGACGTGCAGCGTGCGCAACGCGGGCGCCGGTGCCCCGAGCAGCTCCGCGGCCTCTGTCGCGAGCCGGGTGATGTTGGCGCGGGACTCGGTGGCCGTGCGCGACACGCAGGCGGCGTCGAGGCGGGCCGGGTGGCCGTCGAGGCCGAGGGCGACGCCCGCCGCCGTGCCCGCACTGCCGACCGGGACCACGACTCGGTCCGGGGTGATCCCTGCCGTGCCTAGTTGGTCGAGCAATTCGGCGGTCGCGGCGACATAACCGAGGACGCCGGTCGCGTTCGAGCCGCCGACCGGGATCGTGGCGACCGGCCTGCCTTGTTGGGCGGCCTCGGCGGTCAGCTCGCGAACCGTCTGCGCAACCTCGTGTTCATCGGCGCGCAGGTGGATGTTCGCGCCGAAGACACGGTGCAGGGCCATGTTGCCGGAGCGCTCATAAGCCTCGCCCGATCGCGGGACATCGCGGGTCAGCACAAGATCACACCGCAGTCCCAGGCGCGCGCAGGCGGCGGCGGTCTGCCTGCCGTGGTTGGTCTGCAAGGCGCCGAATGTGATCACTTGGCGAACCCCGTCGGCCACCGCGGCGCCGAGCAGGAACTCCAGTTTTCGCAGCTTGTTGCCACCCACCCCCAATCCACTGACGTCGTCGCGCTTCACCAGCACGCGGTGCAGACCGAGTGCGCCCGCCAGCCTCGGGCAGTCGTCGAGCGGGGTCGGCCAATGCCCCAGCGGCAGCCGGGGGAACGTCATCAGGTCATGCGCCATGACCGAACTGTAACGCCGGCGGGCCACCAAGCGAGAAGGACCGGATTGGCCGCTCGGAAATACCTGACGCACACCCATGTTGCCTGGGCGGCAATTACCGCCGAACGGGTGGTGGTTAACACCTCCCGATTCCACTTACGGTGTTGACCTGCGGAAACGCTGGAACGGAACTGGGGCCGTCAGTCCCGGTTCGGACCAACCGGGCACGTCGCTTTCTCGCTGGTGGACCGGGTACCCCCGATGGGGTACTAATAAAGGGACCGCCGCCCCGGGGCGCTGGCTGGTTCCGCGACCGGGCTACCGATACGCTTCCCCCGATCGGTTCAGCAATACCCGGACCGCGGCCGGGACCGGCGATGGATAAAGCCGCCGGACCGGGCCGGGAAACGAACTCTCATCACGCGGAGGAAACCGTGGCGCAGAAGACCGTTGTGGAACTCGTCGACGACATCGACGGCGGCCGGGCAGACGAGACCGTCGCCTTCGCCATCGACGGCGTGGAGTTCCTGATCGACCTCTCGAGAGAGAACGCCGCCCGACTGCGAGATTCCCTCGCCCAGTACGTCGGGCACGCGCGGCGCACCGATGGCCGCAAGGCGCGCAACGGCACCGCGCGCCGCTTCGGCCCGGCCCGCTTGGACAACCAGGCCATTCGGGAATGGGCGCGCTCCCAGGGGGAGAACATCGCCGAGCGCGGCCGGATCCCGCAGGCGCTGGTGACCAAGTTCCAGGAAGCCCACGGCACCTCCTGAGGTCGCGAGCGGTCCCGGCGCCGCCGCCTGCCCGACAATCCCGCCACGGGCAGGCAGGCCGCCAGGGTCGCGAGGGGCGGGCCGGGACCGGGTGAGCCGTGGCGCACACCGGGTGCGGGGCGATCGGGGCGCCCGCGACCCGGTCGTGCAGGCGGCCGAACCACCCACCACTGACAACTTCCGACGACAGGCGCCCAGCGCGGCGGTGACCACTCCCCCGCGCGCACCGTCCTCGTCCAGCCAAGCGCTCGATGACCGCGGACATCCGGCGAACAAGAGCAGCCGGGTCTGATCTCCGCCCGGTCCACGTTTGGCCCAGTACGCCGCGAAAGCGCGCATCGTATCGACCCTCGCGCCGCCCCGCTATTGCGACCGGCTTTCGGATTTCACTATTCAAAAACATCCGAAAGTAGGGAATCGGTCGAATGCGACGCACCCTGTCCAGCCACCCTCCCAGCGCCTTGACCAGCGAAAACGGCCGGAGAATGTCGGGTTGTACCCTGTGAGGGAATTCACCTGTTCTCCGATCAACCGGCGGTTCTAACCGCCCCGGACGCGCGCCCTTAACAAAGGGTTCACCCGGCCCGGTTTCGATTCACCCAAAGGTGGCATATGGTCGCGTTCGGCGAATCGCGTTGAATCCCAGATCCCGGGGGGACCCGTTCGTGACCCAGGCACAACTCACCCCGACCAGCACCGCGCCCTCGACCGGCGCCGCGGCCCCGACCCGGCCGGGCAGGCGCGCACCGGTGGACGTCGAGGTGGTCATCCCGGCCTACAACGAGGCGCGGCGGCTCGACGGCTCGTTGGCGGCGACCGCGCGGTACCTGGCGACCCGGTCGTGGTCGTCGCGGATCGTGGTGGTGGACAACGGGAGCGCGGACAAGACGGCCGGGGTGGCGAGACGGGCCGTGACGGGCGTGCCGGTCGAGGTGATCGGCTGCGTGATCGCGGGCAAGGGCGCCGCGGTGCGCCGGGGGATGATGACCAGCGCGGCGCGCTACGTCGGTTTCGTGGACGCCGACCTGGCCACCCCGATCGACGCTCTGGGTGAGGCCCTCGCCGCGCTCGAGGCGGGCGCGACGGCGGTGATCGGGTCCCGCTACGCCGGTGGCGCGGAGATCTTGCGCAAGCAGCCGGTGGCCAGGCGGCTCGGCGGGGCCGCGTTCCGGGCGCTGGCGCGGCGGATGGTGCCCGGTGTCGCCGATACCCAGTGCGGCTTCAAGTTCTTCGAGCGCCGAGCGGTCCAGCACGCCCTCGCCGGGTGCGCGGTCACCGGGTTCGCCTTCGACGTGGAACTCCTGCGCGGCGTGCAGGCCCAGGGTGGCACGGTGGTCGAACTGCCGGTCGCCTGGAGCGATGACAACCGGTCCACCCTGCGCCCGTTGCGCGACGGCGTGCCCGCCTTCCGCGCGGCGCTGACCCTGTGGGGGGCTCGCCCGTGACGGCGCTGGAGGCACTGCGCGGCCGGTCGGTGCTGCTGCTGAACTGGCGCGACGTCCACCACCCGAGGGCCGGTGGTGCCGAGTTGTACGCGCACCAGGTCGCCCGCCGGTGGGTCGAGGCGGGGGTCAAGGTCACCTGGTTGACCGCGCGCCCACCGGGGTCGCCGAGCCGGGACGTGATCGACGGTGTGCAGGTGTTGCGGCGCGGCGGCGAGTTCTCGCTCTACCCCGCGGCGGCCGGTTCGATGCTGCGCTTCGGCTCGCTGTTCGACGCGGTGCTCGACTGCCAGAACGGGATCCCGTTCTTCGCCCCCGCGTTCGTGCCCCGGTCGACGGCGGTGGTGCAGGTCGTGCACCACGTCCACCAGGAGCAGTTCGGCGCGCACTTCGGAAAACCGGTCGCGGCGGTCGGGCGGGTGTTGGAGGGACCGATCAGCAGGCGGGTCTACGGGGACCGGGCGATGGTCGCGGTGTCGCCGTCCACCCGCCGGGAGATGCGGTCGGCGCTCGGCGTACGCGGCCCGGTGTTCGTCGTGCCCAACGGGAACGAGGCGCCCGCGCACCGCGCTGGTCCCCGTGACCCGGAGCCGACGGTTGTGCTGGTGAGCAGGTTGGTCGCACACAAGCGGGTCGACCGGTTGCTGCGCGCGCTCCCGGAGGTCGTGGCGGCAGTGCCGAACCTGCGGGTCGAGGTGATCGGCGACGGCAAGCAACGGCGGGCGCTCGAACTGCTGGCTGGGGAGCTGGGACTGCGGGGCGTGGTTCGGTTCCGGGGCAGGCTTTCCGACGAGCGGCGCAATGAGCTGATGCAGCGTGCTTGGCTGACCACCTCCACCTCGCAGGGTGAGGGCTGGGGCTGCACGGTGCTGGAGGCGGCGCGCTTCGGTGTGCCGTGCCTGGCGCTGTCCGCCTCAGGCATCGACGATTCCGTGCGGCACGGGCACACCGGCTGGCTGGTGCCCGACGCGGACGGGCTCGCCGCCGCCCTGGTGCGGGCGCTCACCGACCTGGCCGACGACGGCACGGCGGCCGAGGTGTCGGACAACTGCCGCGACTGGGCGTCGGCGTTCACCTGGGACCGCAGCGCGGAACTGCTCGCCGGGGTGGTGCTGGGTGAGATCGAGCGGGGAGGGCGGCGGGCCGGGGAACGCCGGTCGGCGCGGGCGGACATGGCTACGGCCGTGCGGTTCCGGGTGCCGCTGGACGTCGCGCCGCCGCGGGGCAGGTGGACCGACCAGGTGCGGATAGTCGGGGACCTGGGGAGCGCGTTGTTGCACGGCTGCGACGAGCTCGACGCCGAGGCCGTGCTGGCGCGGTGGAACGTCGAGCCGGTGAGCATCGAGCTGGCGACTGAGGAGCACCTGCTGACCGGCGTCGCGGTACCGGCGACCGCGCGGACGTGAGCGAACCGGACCTCGCGCGCGCCGGGCTTCTGGTGGCGGGGGCGACGGTCGTGGTGAGCCTGGTCAGCTACGCGTACGGGATCGTGCTGGCGCATTGGCTGCCCAGCGCGGAGTACGCGGTGTTCGCGTCCGGCCAGACGTTGTTGCTGCTGGCCGGGACGGCGGCGTCGGCGGCGGTGCCGTGGGCGTTGGCCAAGGCGGTTCGGGCTCACCCGGCCGGGACGGTCGAACGGCGTCGGGCGATGGCGCACGCGGTGGCGGTCGGCGTGCTCGGGTCGGTGCCTGCGGCTCTCATGGTGGCTGCGGTGACCGCTGTGTACGCCCCGTTCGACGCGGTCGCGGCAGTAGCGGCGGCGGTCGTGGCGATTGTGCTGTCGGGGTGCTCTGTTGGCTGGTTGCAAGGCGAGCAGCGGTTTTCTCGGCTCGCGGCGCTGCGGGTCGCGGAGGTCGTGACTCGTGTCGGCGTTGGGGCGGCTGCGGTCGGGTTGGGCTTCGGTGCGGCCGGGGCACTGGGGGCGTTCGTGGTCGGGTCGGTGGTGTTGTTGGCCGGTGGCCTCGCGGCGCGGTCGGCCGGGTCACGCGCGTGGTCGGACCTGTCGTGGCAGCGCGGCGTGGTGCGGGACCGTCAGCGTTGGGCCGAGACCACCGGGTTGAGCGCGGTGCAGGCGCTGCTGGGTGTCGTCGCAGCGACGGACATCGTGCTGGCCCCGGTGATCGCCGGGGTCGGGCCGGACACGGCGGGCTACCAGCTGGCGGCGGTGTTGGGCCGGGTCCCGCTGTTCGTCGCGGCGGCGTTGGCGGTGGTCGCCTTCCCCCGGCTGCCGAACCGGTGTGTGGCAAGGGACATGGCGTCGACCTACGGCTGGCTCGCGTTCCCCGCGACGGCCGTCCTGGTGACCGCGCCCCCGCAGGTGCTGTCCTGGCTCGTTCCCGCGCACCTGTCGAACGCGACCACGCTCCTGCCGTTCACGGCTCTGGCCGGACTCGGCTTGGGCCTGGTGACGTTGGCCGCGACCGTGCTCCAAGCCCAAGAGGCCTATCGGAGGGCCGTTGGGGTGCTGGGGACTGCGCTGGGGCTCATGGCGGCGGGGACCGTTCTTGGTTGGCACACCTGGGGAATCGCCGTCGGTGTCTGTCTCGGCGCCCTCCTCGCGGCTGGCGTGTTGATCAGGACGGCGCACCTGCCAGTTCCCCTGATCTCGCTGGTCACGGCTGTGGTCGCCGGCACGGTCCTGTGGCAGGTGAGCCGGTGGACACCCGGGTGGATCGCCGCATCCATCCTTTTAGGACTTGTCTCGCTGCGGATGGCCCGGTCCCCGAAACCGGCGGCGTCCGGTTCCCGGCTGCGCGTGCTGCACCTGGGGTTCGAGGACCCCGCGCTGCCCGGCTCCGGTGGTGGCGCGGTCCGCACGCACGAGATGAACCGCAGGCTGGCCCGCGACCACGACATCACGGTCCTGACGACCCGGTGGCCGGGGTGTGTCGACCGGGTCCAGGACGGGGTCCGCTACGAGCACGTCGGCATCGGCAGCGGGCGCACCCACCTGGGTCGGATCGCGGGCTACGCGCTCGCGCTGCCGTTCGTGTCCCGCCGCTACGCCGCCGACCTGGTGGTGGAGGACTTCTTCGCGCCGGTGTCGAGCATCAGCGCTCCACTGTGGACCGGGCGGCCGACGCTCGGTGTGGTGCAGTGGCTCAACGCCAGGGAGAAGTCGCGCCAGTACCGGTTGCCGTTCTTCCTGGTCGAGCGGGCCGGTGTCCGCACGCACCGCAAACTGGTGACGGTGTCGGACGGGATCGCCGATCGGTTGCGTGGGATGAACGCGGCGGCCGACGTTTCGGTTGTCGCCAACGGGGTGGACGCGGCCGCGTTCGACGTGCGCGCGCCGCGTGGCGAGGACGTCGTTTTCGTCGGGCGCTTGGAGATCGCGCAGAAGGGTCTCGACCTGCTGATCTCCGCGTTCGCCGCGCACGCCGACCGGATGCCGGGTGATCTCGTGCTGGCGGGCACCGGGCCTGACGAGCGGCGGCTGCGGGCCTTGGCGACGGAGCACGGTGTCGAGCGCCGGGTGCGGTTCCTGGGTTGGGTCAGCGGAGTGGCCAAGTACCGGCTCTACGCCGCCGCCCGGGTGGTCGCGGTGCCGTCGCGGTTCGAGACCTTCGGCATGGTCGCGCTGGAGGCGGCGGCCTGCGGGAGCCCGGTGGTGGCCTTCGACATCGACTGCCTGCGCGAGGTCGTGCCCGCCTCCTCCGGGGTGCTGGTGCCCGCGTTCGACACCGCCGGGTACGGCCGCGCGCTGGTCGACCTGGCCACCGACCCGGTGCGGGTGGAGCGGTTGGGCTGGAGCGGGCGCCACCTCGCCCGCGCGTACTCGTGGGACCGCCTGGCCGTCGACCAGGACCGGGTGTACCGGGCGGCGGTCCGGGACTGGCAGGAGGGGTGAGGCGTGCGGATCATCGGTGAGCGGCAACGGCGGTCGCTGCTGGCGGACGGCTACCTGGGGGTGGCGGACCTGTTCAGCCCGGCCGAGGTCGCGGAGGTGGCCGCGCACCTGGACGGGTTGTTCGACCGCTTCGGTGACCTGCCACCCGCGAGCGTGCTCGACCTGGGTGCGACCGACGGCGAGTTCGGCACCCAGGTGCCGGAGATCCTGTACCCGTCGGTGTTGTCGCCATCGCTGCGCCGCACGGCGGTGTTCCAGCGCACCAAGGCGTTGGCCAAGCAGGTGCTCGGCGTCGGGACCTGGTTCCGGTTCGACCACAGCATCCGCAAACCCCCTGGCTGCGGTTTCGAGACGGTGTGGCACCAGGACCGCGTGCACAAGCGCACCGGCCTGCCGGAGCGGCGCCTCACCATCTGGATCCCCACCGGTCCGGTGACCGCCGCCGACGGCTGCATGCGCTACGTCCCCCGCAGTCACCTCAACGGCGTCCTCCCCCACGAACCGGTCCCCGACCGCCGCGGCGCCCTCCGCACTGTGGGCGTCGCCGACTCGGACGCCGTCGATGTCCCGTTACCCGCAGGCGGCGCCGCGCTGCACCTCTTCGAAACCGTCCACAGTGCACACCCCAACCGAGGAAACTCCACCCGGACCGCATGGATACTGCAATTCACCCACCCCAGGACCGTCCTCCCGACAGCCACCCTGCTGCACCGAGCGATCTACTTCGGACAAACCAGGCCCTGGCGGACCAAAGGGGTGACACCGTGACCATCGACCTCGGAGGTGCGCGGAAGGTCTTGGTCGTCGGCAACTTCGGCAACGGCAACACCGGGGACGAGGCCCTGTTGGCCAGGGCGCTCACCGAACTCGGCGCTGAGACCGAGGTCAGTGTCCTGTCCAGGAACCCGAGGTTGGTCGAGTGGACGCACGGGGTCGCCGCGCGGCCTATGACGGCGGTGTCGTTCGCGGCGGGGTTGCGGTGGTGCGACGCGGTGTTGGTGGTCGGTGGCGGCATGTTCGGCTCCGGTCTGCCGCCGCTGGTCCGGTTGCTGCCGACCGTCGTCGAGGCGACTCATCGGGCTGGGCGGGCCACGTTCTACCTCGCCGTCGGTGTCTACCCGGGTACGCCGAAGCCGGTGCTGCGCAGACTTCGCTCCGCCGCCATGTTCGGCAGACTCACCGTTCGCGATGAGCTGTCCGCGCGGACTCTGGGCGTCCCGGTGCCGGTGGTCGGGGATCTCGCACTCGACCTCCCGCCGGCCCCACGCGAAACAGCGGAACTCGCGCTCGCGGGGGCGGGTGTCGACGCGACCAGCCCGCTGCTCTTGTTGTCCCTCAAGGCACTTCCCGATGCCAACCACATGGCGGCACTGCGCGACACCTGTCTTGAGGCTGCCCACCGGTGGCGGCACCTCGGCGGCGAGGTGGCCGGGCTGGCCCTGTCGACACACGCCGACTACGGCTTGGGTCTGGGGCATCGTGACGCGGCCCTGATCGCTGACCTGGGGCTCGGTTTGCCGGTGATCGGGCCGCAGTTGCCTCCCGCGTTGGCGAAAGCAGTGGTCGGCCGCGCGAGTGGGGTGCTCGGGCTTCGGTTGCACGCCTTGGTGTTCGCGGCGGGCATGGGGGTGCCGTTCGCCGGGTTCGACTGGGAGGAGAAGTCCAAGGCGTTCCTGACCGAGCACGGCGGCACCGTCCTCGGCTCGGCGGCGGACTGGGTGGACAGCACGGTGGTGGTCGCCAGGTGACCCGGAACAAGCAGGCAGCCCGGAACAAGCTGGTTGCCCGGAACAAGCTGGTTGCCCGGAACAAGCTGGTCCTGGCCGGGGCGGCGGTGGTCTCGCTGGCGCTGCTGCTGCGGCTGTGGGGTCTGGCCACGGCGAACGAGCTGTTCATCGACGAGGTCACGTACTCGCGGCTGGCGCTCTCGGTCAGTCGCGGCGAGTGGCCCAACCTCGCGGATGAGGGGTTCTACCTGCACCCGCCGCTCACGTTTTGGCTCAACGGCGCCATCACCGACCTCTTCGGACTCCCCCCCGACCCGACCACGCTGGTGTTCCAACTCCGTTGGGTCAACGCGGTGCTCGGCGCTGTGGTGGTGGCGTTGGCGTACGTGCTGTTGCTCCGCACGACCAAGCCGGTGGTCGCGATCATCGGTGCCACGGTCCTCGCGGCTGACCCGTTCGTGCTCCGCAACGACAGCCGCGTGATGCTGGAGACCCCGGCGTTCGCGCTGATCCTCGCGGGTTGGCTGTGTCTGCTGGTGGGCGTGGAGAGGCGCAAACCGCTGGTCTACGTCGGCGGCCTCCTGCTGGGACTGGCAGTCCTGGCCAAGGACGTGTCCGCTGTCCCGGCCCTGCTGCCCGTCATCCTGGCCACGTTGTGGAAGCAGACCCTTCCGCGCGCAACAGCCCTGCGCGTCCTCGGTGCGGCGGTGGTCCCGTACCTCGGTTACGTCGTCGCGCTCGCGGTCGCCGGGCGTCTGCCGGACTGGTGGACGCACAAGATCGGCGGGCTGCGGCGGATGGCGGGCCTGGACCAGGTCAGCGGCTTCAACTCGCCGAACGCGCCCAGCCTGCTCGAGACCCTGCTCGGTCAACTGGGCCGGTTCGGCACGTCGTACCTGTTGCTCGGTCTCGCCGTTCCCGCCGGGGTGCTGGCCCTGCGCGCGGCCCGCGCCGACCGCAGGCTGATCGGCCTCGTCGCGTCCGTGATGGGTCTGCTCGGCCTGTTCTCCTTGGCGTTCGGGACGTTGGAGGAGCAGATGGGTTACTTCGTCGTCGTGCCCGGGGTGCTCGCGTTGGGGATCGTCGCGGTCGAACTGCCCGTCCGGTTGCGGCCGGTGCTCGTGACCGCTGGGGCAGCCGTGCTCGCCGCGGGTCTGGCGTTCGCGACGCACGCGCGCACGGTCACCGACAACGGCTACCAGCAAGTGCGCGAGTTCCTCGACACCCAGGTGCCGCCCGGGTCACGGGTCGGGCTGACCACCCCGACAGCGCAGTTCGCGTTGCACTCCGGGGAGGGCAGGAACCTGCGCGTCGGCACGTGGACGTCGCTGGGTGCGCTGCACCGCTTCCGCGCCGACTACGTGCTCACCCAGAGCCGCCCGCTCAGCCTCGGTTACGGCTACGCCTCTCCCGACCTGCTGCCGTGGTTGGCCAAGCACGCGGACCCGGTGTTCCGCACGAGTGGCCCCAGCGGCGGCGACACCGTCGTGTGGGCACTCGACCAGGCCGAACTGGACCGTGCCGTGCGCGCCGGTCAGCTGATCCCGGAGGTGGTGGCGCCTTGAGGCTCGACCTGGCTGAGGAACTCCTCGATCCGCCGCTGCCTGCGGTACCCCGGGCGGTAGTGCGCGCGGTCGAGCGGGACGACCTTGTCGCCGACGGTGATCGCCGGGTACCGGTAGATCCCGCGGCCGAACGGGGCCCGCGCGTCGCGCGCCCACACGCCGCTGATCTCCGACAGCTCCACCGTGCGCAGACCGCGGACAGTCCGGATGCCGAGCTTGCCGTCGCGGACGAAGCAGTACGGGAACAGCGCCTGGTAGCCGGTCGCGATGGCCGTGGTGACGCCCGCCGCGACGAACATGACCTTGTCGAGCACGCTCTCCGGCGTCCACAGCAGCACCGCGAGCCCGACGCCGAGCAGGCACGCCGCGGACGTCCACAGCAGACCGACCCGCTCGACCGGGTGCCGGTACAGGGCCAGCGGTCTCACGGCCGCGCGGTGATCTGCTGCACTGCCCAGCCGTTGCCGTCCGGGTCGCTGAAGAAGAGGAAACCCGAGTTGTTCAGGTCGTCGTCGTCGGTCGCGGGCCGGAAACCACCCTCGCGGGAGGCGTACTGGACCTCGCCGACCTCGACGCCGCGCGCGACGAGTTCCGCGTGAGCCGCGCGGACGTCATTGACCACCAGCTGCAGGCCCTGGAGCGATCCGGGCTCCATCGAGCCCATGCCGATGACGATCGAGCAGCCCGAGCCGGGCGGGGTGAGCTGGACGAACCGCACCGACCCCGCCTGGGTGTCGTGGTCGACGGTGAAGTCGAGCCGGTCGCGGTAGAACTCCTTGGCCCGCTCCACGTCGCTGACCGGCACGACGACAACTTCCAGGGTCCACCGCATGACGCCTCCCACCACCGCGTGCCGACCGGCACAGCATGGCAGAAGTGTCTCAGAGTGCCTTCAGTTCCTCCGTGACCTCGGCGACCGACGCCTTCGCGTCACCGAAAAGCATGGTGGTCTTCGGGTCGAAGTACAGCGCGTTGTCGACACCGGCGAACCCGGGGGCCATGCCGCGCTTGAGCACGATGACCGAGCGGCTCTCGTCGACGTTGAGGATCGGCATGCCGTAGATCGGCGAGTCCTGGTCGGTGCGCGCCGCCGGGTTGGTGACGTCGTTGGCGCCGATGACCATGGCCACGTCGGTGCGGGCGAACTCGCGGTTGATGTCCTCCATCTCCTTGAGCCGCTCGTAGGGCACGTCGGCCTCGGCCAGCAGCACGTTCATGTGGCCGGGCATCCGACCGGCGACCGGGTGGATGGCGTAGTACACCGACACCCCGCGCGACTCGAGCAGCTCGGCCATCTCGCGCACCGCGTGCTGGGCCTGCGCCACGGCCATCCCGTAGCCGGGGACGATGATCACCTGGTTGGCGAAGGCCATCTGGATGGCGGCGTCCGAGGCGCTGGTGCGGCGGACCGTCTGGTCGCCGGTGGCCTGGGTCGTGCCGCCGCCCCCGCCGCCGCCGAAGCCGCCCGCGACGATCGCCGGGATGGACCGGTTCATCGCCTTGGCCATCAGGTTGGTCAGGATCGTGCCGGACGCGCCGACGATCATGCCCGCGACGATGAGCGCGGTGTTGTCCAGCGCCAGGCCCATGGCCGCGGCGCTGAGGCCGGTCAGGGCGTTGAGCAGCGAGATGACCACCGGCATGTCCGCGCCGCCGATCGGCAGCACCACCATCACGCCGAGCACTGCCGAGGCCACCAGCAGCCCGATGATCAGCAGCTGCGCGTCACCGCCACCGATGATCACGGCGGCGCACGCGAGCGAGGCCAGCAGCAGCACCAGGTTCAGCGGCTGCTGGAGCTTGCCGATGCCGACCGGGCGACCGGTGATCACCTCTTGCAGCTTGCCGTAGGCCACCAGCGAGCCCCAGAACGAGATCGAGCCGACGATCGCGGAGAACAGGCTGGCCACCGCGACGTGCGCGGGCGAGCCGTCGAACCCGTGGCTCTCCCGGAACTCCACCCACGCGATGAGCGCGACCGCGCCGCCGCCGACCCCGTTGAACAGGGCCACCATCTGCGGCATCGCGGTCATCTTCACCTGCTTGGCCGATGGCACGCCGACCGCGGTGCCGATCGCGACGCCGAGCAGGATCAGCCACCAGTTGCCCATGCCGGGGGTCAGCAGGGTCGCCACGACCGCGACCCCCATGCCCGCGGCGGCGATCCAGTTGCCGCGCACGGCGGTCCGGGGACCGGTCAGGCCCATCAGGCCGTAGATGAACAGGGCGAAAGCGACGATGTAGAGCAGCTGGATGACGACGTCGCGGCTCACCGCTGCTCCTTCTTCTTGTCAGTGTTGACCTGACCGCCCGCCCGCCCTGGCTGCTTGAACATCGACAACATCCGGTCGGTGACGAGGAACCCACCGATGACGTTGATCGTGCCGAAGGCGATGGCGATGACCAGCAGGATCTTGTCCAGCACGCCCTCGGCGCCCAGACCGGCGACGATGAGGCCACCGAGCAGCACGATGCCGTGGATGGCGTTGGTGCCCGACATCAGCGGGGTGTGCAGGGTGTTGGGCACCTTGGAGATCACCGCGAAGCCGACGAAGCCCGCGAGCACCAGGATGGCGAGGTTCTGCACGAGCATCTAGACCTCCTGCCCGGTGACGCAGGCACCCGCGACCACCTCGTCGGTGAAGTCGAGCGAGAGCGCGCCGTCCTTGTCCACGAGCAACTCCAGCAGCGCGGCGACGTTGCGCGCGTAGAGCTCGCTGGCGTGCTCGGGCATGGTGGCGGGCAGGTTCAACGGGGAGGCGATGGTCACCGCGTGCTCGACGACGACCGCGCCGGGGGTGGTCAGCTCGCAGTTGCCGCCGGACTCCCCGGCCAGGTCGACGACCACGCTGCCCGCGCGCATCCCCGTCACCGCCTCGGCGGTGACCAGCGTCGGCGCGGTGCGGCCGGGCACCTGGGCGGTGGTGATCACCGCGTCGAACCCGGTGATCGCCTTGGCCAGTTGCCGCTGCTGCTCGGCGCGTTCGTCGTCGGTCAGCGCGCGGGCGTACCCGCCGCTGCCGGTGGCCTCGATGCCCAGGTCGAGCCACTGCGCGCCGACCGAGCGGACCTGGTCGGCGACCTCGGGCCGCACGTCGTAGCCGGTGGTGTGCGCGCCGAGCCTGCGCGCGGTCGCCAGCGCCTGCAGGCCCGCGACACCGACGCCGAGCACCAGGACCTTCGCGGGCGGGACGGTGCCCGCGGCGGTGGTCAGCATCGGGAAGAACCGGGTGAGGTGTTCGGCGGCCAGCAGCGCGGCGCGATATCCGGCCACGTTCGCCTGGGAGGACAGCGCGTCCATGGACTGGGCGCGGGAAATGCGCGGGATGGATTCCATCGCGAAGGCCGTCACCCCGGCCGCGCGCAATGCCGTGGCCCGTTCGGGCTGGGTCAGCGGGGCGAGGAAACCGATGAAGACCGCGCCCGTGCGGAGTCTGGCGACCTCGGCGTCGGTCGGGACGGCGACCTTCACCACCACGTCGGCCGACCAGGGGTCGCCCAGTGTCGCTCCGGAGTGGACGTACGCGTCGTCGGGGATGAGCGCCGCCGAGCCAGCGCCTGGCTCGACGACCACGGAGATGTTCTTGGCGCGCAGCCGCTCGACCACCTTCGGCACGAGCGCGACCCGCCGCTCGCCCCCGGCTGTCTCAGCGGGCACGCCCACGACTGTGTTGGCGGTCACAGTACAGTTGTACCATTTGCGGCCGCCCAGCGCTGGTAATCACCAGTTGCCAGTCGCGGAAGTGGCCGACCGGCCCGGTCCAGTTGGCGGTAGCCCGGAAAATGTCGCCGATAGTAGGCCAAGAATCCACACCGCCGATTCCGCCGGGGAATACCCGCAGTGGGTCCGGACGTCATGACCATCCCGCACCACGCACCGCCGAAAAGACGAGAAAAGAACTGTTTGACAGTATTCCGAGCGGCGCACATGCCGGACTGCTCCAGTCGATGGGCAATACGTGTGAAGCAGATCACAGCTGGTTGTCCCCGATCGCGCACACCGATAGCTTTCAAGGAGTAATGGGGGCTCACCGTCGCGAATGACCCGCAGCGCACGGCTGCGGGAACTGGGGAACGCGAGAGGCTGAACAAGGTCACGCAATCAGTCGTGGCCTGCGCGCGCGCAGCGCGTTCTGGGGTGAACACAGCGTCTGCGCGCGGCACGGCCCACTCGCGTCGATCGCACCGCCACCGAGCGTGGCCGACCTTGTGAGGTTTGACGACCATGCACACAGCACGATCGACCGGATCAGTGAGTGCGGACCGACCGGCAACCGAGTTGGGCGAGTTCCTGCTCGCGACCCGGCTGCGCCGCGGCATGACGCAGTCGCGCCTGGCGGTGCGCTCCGGGGTCAGCGAGCGCACGATCCGCGACCTGGAGCTCGGCAAGGTCGAGCGCCCGCGCAAGCAGACCCTGCTGCTGCTGGCCCGCGCGCTGCACATGAGCCCGTCGGACCACCTGCGGCTGCAGTCCGGCGGCGCGGTCCCGGCCACCGCATCGCAGTTGCCGCCGAGTTCCGCCGCACCGCTGGTCGGCCGCGACCGGGTGGTCACCGGGTTGGTCGAGCTGCTCACCACCGGCGGGCACCGCTGGGTGTCGCTGGTCGGTGTCGCGGGCGTCGGCAAGAGCCGGGTGGTCGCCGAGGTGGCCAGGGCGCTGCACGACGCGGTGCCCGACCCGGTGTGGTGGGTCGACCCTGGCGCGAGCCCGGCCCCGTTGCCCGGCACCGTGGCCGACCTGCTGCTCGGCGGGGCGAGCCCGCGGTTGGCGGAGCTGGCCGCGCTGGTCGGCGACACCCCGGCGTACCTGGTGGTCGACGACCGGGTGCCCGGCCGGGTGCCGGAAGTGGGTCTGGCCGAGCTGCTGAGCCGATGCCCCCGGCTGCGGCTGCTCACCACCGCGCGCGTGCCCTCGGCCAGGCCGGAGGCGCACACCGTCGCGCTGCGGCCGCTGGCCGCGCGCGGTGACGGGCCGGACTCGCCCGCCACCCGGCTGCTGGTCTCGCGGCTGCGCGCCCAGGGCCAGGACCGCTCGTTCCCGGCGAGCGAGCTGCGCGAGCTGTGCGACGCGCTCGACGGCGTGCCCGCCGCGCTGATCGCCGCCGCGAGCTGGTTCCCGCTCTACCCGCTGCCCCGGTTGGTGGAGGCCGCCAGGCGTGATCCGTTCCAGCTGACCACCCCGGCCGGACCGGCCACCCGGCGCGTGGTCGGCGACCTGCGCGCGGCGGTGTCGGCGACGCTCGACGGGTTGCGCGGGTCGGACACCGCGCTGCTGACCGCGTTGGTCGGCGCGGGCCGGTCGGTGCGCGACGTCGCCAGGGAGCGCGGTATCCCGGAGCAGTCGGCGGCGTCGGCGCTGCACCGGTTGCTCCAGGCCGGGCTGATCCGGCCGACCGGGGTGCCCGGGGAGTTCCGCGCGCTCAACATGGTCCGGTCGCTGCTGACCCCGCGCCGGATCGGCCAGCCCCGGCGCTGACCTGGTCGGCCGGGGTGGGCCTCCAGTGGGAGACGATCCCGCCTGGTACCGGCTCACACCCCGGCCCGCTCCGGCGGGCCCTGGTCCGGTTGTCCGGCGGGGCCCGCGGGGTGGGGTTCACCGGCTGACCGGCGGTACCGTCGGGTGATGGCCGCGGGGTGGCCGCGGCCACGGGCGGACGGGGGCGAGATGGCAGACGAGTTCGACAGTGCCAGGGACACCATCACCGAGGTGGCGGAGTCGGCGGCGGCGCACGCGGGTCGGATCGCGGTGATCATCGCGGGCGCGGTGCGCGACATCGCCCGCGAGGTCGTCGACTGGGTGGGTGAGGTCGTCGAGGCGGGCGAGTCCGCGCGGCGCGGTGCCGACGAGCCGGAGGTGGTCGTCGACGTCGAGCCGGTCGAGCGGCCCGGGACGGCCGGGTCCTGATCTTTCGGGTGATCGCTCTACTGTGGACTCGCTGTCCGGCTCGGGTTCTGCCAGGCTGCTAGCCGCTGGAATCCCCTGCTGGACTAGGAGCAGAAAACCGCATGCGCACAACAGTTCTGCGTCTCGGAGCCGCACTCGGTTTCGTGGCGTTCTCCCTCGGCCTGGCCACCGCGACCGCGACGAGCGCGGCGGCCGAGACCACCGACGGCGGGGTGGCCGGTGAGTCGATCGTGCCGGACCTGACCATCAACGTGATCAACGCGGACTCGGTGAACGTGGCCAGCCCGCTGATCGACCTCACCGGCACCAACCCCTGATCGGAGCAGTCCGAGCGGGCCGGGCCGGGGCTTTTCGCTCCGGCCCGGCTTTTTTTGATCACGCCACCCACGGAAGGGCGTCCGCCGATCGTGGGCGTGGCGATCAGTGAGGCCCGCTCACCGCAGCCGATTTCTTCCCCCGAAGGTGTACCAATCGCAGCGCCAGGGCCATCTGAGCGAGAAATTCGATCACGAACGTGACCACCCCAATGTGGACTCGCCACGGGATTGTCCCTCTGGAACGCTCATGAGTGTCCAATTCGGCCAGTCACTAGGAGCTCTTCCTCATGCGCAAAGCCGCACTCCGCCTCGGTTTCCTGGCAACCGCCACGGCTCTCGCCGTCGGCTTCGCGGCCCCGACGGCCTCCGCTGAGACGACTGACGTCCCGGTGTCCGCGGTCGTCACCCTCCTCGCCAACGCGAACATCGACATCGCGGGCCTCGACGACGACCTGCTCGAGGACCTCGCCGACCACGACTCGATCTTCGAGCTGCAGGCCCTGCTCGACCTGGCCAACGACCTCGCCGAAGACCTGGACATCGACGTCGAGGACGCCCTCTGGATCATCGCCGAGGAGACCGATGACGGCCTGCTCGGCGGGCTGCTCGACGACCTGCTCGACGGCCTCGACATCGACCTTGACGTCGACCTCGACCTCGATGACCTGCTCGACGACCTGGACCTGGACATCGACCTTGACCTCGACGACCTGGACCTCGACGACATCCTCGACCTGGATGACCTGCTCGACGACATCGACCTGGACATCCTGGCCGACATCAGCATCGGTGGCCGCCACACCCACACCACCGGCACTGACAACGACACCACCAGCCCGACCGCGCCGGTGACCGACACCGTGACCGACGTGACCAGCACGGTCACCGACACGGTCGCCGACGTCACCGACAACCTGACGAACACCACCGGCGACTCGGACAACACCACCGACACCGAGAGCAAGTAACACCGCCGCTGCCAGGAGGGCCACCGACCACACCGGTTGGTGGCCCTCCTTGTTGTGTCCACAGTGATGCGTCCCGGCGCCTGTCCGACGCCGATGCGCTGGCTCGATGCGTGGAAGGCTTGTTGCCACACCCGCTCTTGCAGCGGCGATCTTGGTCCGCGAGTACGGACGGAAGGGCGTCACCGCGCTTGTCGGTGACGCCCCTCCGCCGTGTGCGTTGTCAGGTCGGTTGTGGCGTCAGATCAGCGACGGCACGATCGCGTCGATCAGGTGCGGGCCTGGCTCGGCGAGGGCGGCGGCGAACTGCTCGGCCAGTTCCTCGGCGGTGGTCGCCCTGGTGGCCGGGACGCCCATGCCCTCGGCGATGCGGGCGAAGTCCAGGTCCGGCGCGGCGAGGTCGAGCAGCGCCTTGGCCTTGGGTCCGGCGGCCTCGGCACCGACCCTGGTGAGCTCCA
The DNA here is from genome assembly GCF_024171945.1 of Actinokineospora globicatena. Taxonomy (GTDB): domain Bacteria; phylum Actinomycetota; class Actinomycetes; order Mycobacteriales; family Pseudonocardiaceae; genus Actinokineospora; species Actinokineospora globicatena. The sequence continues at coordinate 443,491 of NZ_JAMTCR010000005.1, read as the reverse complement.
TGCGCAGGATGGCGTAGGCGCGGTTGTTGAGGATCACCGTGGTGACGTTCAGGTTCTCCCTGGCCATCGTCCACAGCGCGGAGATCGTGTACATGGCGCTGCCGTCGGCCTGCAGGCAGATCACCGGCCGGTCCGGGCGGGCGACGGCGGCACCGACGGCGACCGGCAGGCCCTGCCCGATGGCGCCGCCGGTGAGGGTGAGCACGTCGTGGCGGGGGCCACCGGCGGTGGTCATCGGGATCATCAGGCCGGAGGTGTTGGCCTCGTCGGAGACGATCGCGCCCTCGGGCAGCAGCGCGCCGATGACCTCGGTCCAGTTCTGCGGGGTGAGCGGGCCGGAGGGCAGCGCGGGCCGGGAAGCGGCCTGCAGCACCGGTTCCACGCCGTCGGCGACCAGGTCGGCCAGCCGCTCCAGGGCGTCGACGATGTCGTCGGCCTGCTCGGCCAGCACGTGCGTCGCGCAGCCGTCCGGGGTCAGCTCGCTGGCCTTGCCGGGGTAGGCGAAGAACGACACCGGCGCCTTGGCCCCGGCCAGCACGAGGTGCCGGACGTCGGTGAGCTGCCACTGCACCTGCTCGGCGAGGTAGCCCAAGCGGTCGACGGCGGGCAAGCCCGCACCGCGCTCGATGCGGGCGGGGAAGGTCTCGGCGAACAGCTTGACCCCGGTCGCGGCGGCGATCCGGCTGGCGGCACGCAGTCCGCGTTCCCGGGTCGCGGCGCCGCCGAGGAGGAGCACGGCGGACCCGCCGGACCGCACGACTTCGGCGATCTTCGCCAGTGTCGAATCCTCCACAGTGGAGCGTGCGATCGGCGGAACCGGGTTCGCCGCGACACCACCGTCGCCCCACGACACGTCGGCGGGCAGCACCAGGTTCGCGATCCGGCCCTGGCTCGCGGCGGCGACGGCCTCTGCGGCGTCGGCACCGATGCGCGCCGGGTCGACGCAGGTCCGGTTCCAGCCGCCGGTCCAGCCGGTCACCGCGTCGATGTCGGACTCCAGCGGGGCGTCGACCGCCTTGTGGTGCTGGGCGTGGTCGCCGATCACGTTGACCACGGGGGTGTGCGCGCGCCGGGCGTTGTGCAGGTTCGCCAGGCCGTTGACCAGGCCCGGACCCAGGTGCAGCAGGGTCGCGGCGGGGCGCTCGGCCATCCGCGCGTACCCGTCGGCGGCGCCGGTGACCACGCCCTCGAACAGCGCCAGCACCCCGCGCATCTCGGGCACGGAGTCCAAGGCGGCCACGAAGTGCATCTCCGAGGTGCCGGGGTTGGCGAAGCACACCTCGACCCCGGAGTCGGCGAGGGTGCGGATCAGTGCCTGCGCGCCGTTCATGCCTGCCCTTCGTCAAGGAGAACACCGGGGTTGAGCACCCCGGCCGGGTCGAACGCCTGCTTGATCCGGCGCAGCAGGGCCAGCTTGGCGGGGTCCTCGAGGTCGAGGAAGTACCGCCGCTTGGTGCGGCCGAGGCCGTGCTCGCCGGAGATCGCGCCGCCGAGGGCCATCGCCGCGCCGAACAACGCCTTGAGCACGGTGGCGCGCTTGTCGGCGTCCTTCTGGAACAGCGCCAGGTGCACGTTGCCGTCACCCGCGTGCCCGCAGCCGACGATGAAGGTCTCGTTGGCCTGCGCGATCGCGGTGACCTCGGCCATGAACGACGGCAGCGCCGCGCGGGGCACCACGGTGTCGATCACGTCGTCGGCGCCCGCCGCTTTGGCGGTGTGGAAGGCCCGCTCGCGCGCCTCGACCAGCTTGCGCGCGGCCCCACCGGGCAGCACGTACACGTCGATGGCGCCGAGGTCGGCCAGGAGTTGCCCCGCCGCTTCCACGTCCGCGTCGAGCCGGTCCTGCTCGCGGTTCTCCAGCATCACCACCAGGTAGGCCTGCGCGGTGTCGCGGACCTCGTCGGGGACGCCGAGCTGGAGGTCGGCGGTGTAGGTGATCGCGCCCATGGTGAGGCCGTCGATGTACTCCAGGATCAACGGCGCCAACCCGGACGCGACGACCTTCGGCACGGCGGCGGTGACCCCGGCCAGGTCGCGGAACGGGGCGAGCACGGTCGCGTTGTGCCGGATCCGCGGCTGGAGCTTGAGGGTCGCCTCGGTGACCAGGGCGAGGGTTCCCTCGGAGCCGACGATGAGCTGGGTGAGGTCGTAGCCGGTGCTGGACTTGACGTACTTGCCGCCGGTCCGCAGCACCTCGCCGGTGGGCAGGACCGCTTCCAGGCCGAGCACGTGGTGGCGGGTGACCCCGTACTTGACCGCGCGCATCCCACCCGCGTTGGTGGCGACGTTGCCGCCCAGGCTGGCGCTGAGCTCCCCCGGGTACACGGGGTAGACCAAGCCCTCCGCCGCGGTGCGCTCGTCGAGCTCCCGCAACGAGACCCCGGGCTGCACGACGGCGACGTGGTTGTCGGTGTCGATCTCGAGGATCGCGTTCATCCGCTCGAAGGACACCACGATCCCGTCAGCGCTGGGGATCGCGCCGCCGGAAAGGCCGGTGCCGTGGCCGCGCGCCGTGACCGGGACCCGCTCCTCGGTGGCCAACCGCAACACTGCGGCGACCTCGTCGGCGCTGCGTGGCCGCACCACGTAGGCGGGCTGGACGAGGCTGGTGCTCAACGCCTCGTCGTGCCCGTACTCCTCGGCCGCCTCGGCCCCGCTCAGCACGTCCCCAACGACTCCCGCGAGCCTGCTGCCGATGTCCGCCATGGCACTTCCCTCCGCCGCCCAACGCCCCCAACGATAGTGCGAATCACCCGCTCCCGGTCAGCCTCACGCTGCCCCGAGCCGGGCGGGCGACACCAACTCGGCGGCGATCTCAGGCCGCTGCCCCACGATGATCCGCGCGGCGGCGACCGCGAGGGCGGGCGCCATCTGGATCCCGTACCCGCCCTGGCCCGCGAAGAAGCTGAACCCAGGGTGCCCCGGAAGCTCGCCGACGACGGGTTCGCGGTCGGGGGCGAAGGTCCGCAGACCAGCCCAAGCGGTGCGTACCGACCGGAGTCCGAGGGTGGTCACCTCGTTGACCCGATCGACCGCCAACGCCACATCAAGCTCATCCGGCTTGGCATCCCCCGGCTCAACCGGCGTCTCGTCCGCCGGGGACACCAGAACACCTGGCCCCTCCGGCCGGAAGTAGAACGTGTCCGCGACATCCGCGACCAACGGCCACCCCGCGCCAACCGGAGCATCCCCCGTCGCGATGGCGATGGTCCGCCGCAACGGCCGCAACCCCAGCGCAGGCACCCCTGCCAACTCAGCGACCCGATCAGTCCACGCCCCGGCCGCGTTGACGACCACACCCGCGCTGATCTCCTCGGTCCCCGCCGTGACTCGCCACCCAGCCCCGTCCCGGCGCACCGCCGTCACCGGAGCACCCTTGCGGATCTCACCACCCGCCGCCTTGAGCCGCCGCACATAACGCTGGTGCAACCCCATGACGTCGATGTCCCTGGTCCCCAAGTCCACCGCGAGCCCCCCGACCCGCTCCGGCCGCAACACCGGGCACAACCGCAACGCCTCATCGACCGAGATCTCCTGCACATCCCCAGCAAGCCCAGCGACGTCCCCCACCCACAACATCGGCCGCGGACTGAGCAGCCCCTCCCCGAACAACGGCAAACTCGCCTCCGTCAACGCCCGCACCACAGCCCCGCCATAACTAGGCGCGTAAACCGCCGCCGACCGCCCAGTCGTGTGCCGAGCCAAATCCGACTCCGCCTCAACCAGCACAACCGACCCGTGCACGGCCAACTCCGCCGCCACAGAAACCCCCCCGATACCCCCACCAACCACCACAACATCCCAACCCATACCCCTCACCCTACGTCCGCCCCCCGCCCCCAGCGCAGAGCCAGCTCGCGCCCAACTGAGGAGGTCACGCCCCCTTCAGCCCGACGCGAATCTGCTCAACTAGCAGCAGTGTCGCGACCACCCAGACAGCCAGGTGATAGGCGAGGGCCAACGAGCGACCCGAACGTCAATGCCCGCCACCCAGCCCGGTCGGCGTCTTTGCCAGTGGTTGGGGCTAGTGGTCCGTGCCGGCAGTCGCGGCGGCCGGACTCGGTTGAAGCCTTCCGTCGGTGGTTGTGAGGCCAGCGACCCGTGCCGGGGTCGCGGCCGACGGGCTCAGTTGGAGGTATTCGGTCGGTGGTTGTGGAGTTAGTGATTCGTGCCGGGGTCGCGGCCGCTGATGCCGAGGGCCTGCGCCAAGGGGGAGGCGTCTGGGGTGGTGGGGACCTCGGGGCCGAAGACGCCGTATTCGCGGCCCTGTTCGGCCATCGCGGCGGTGCTGTCGCGGGCGCGGGCGGCCACGTCGTCGTCGACCACGAATGGCCGGCCGGTGGCGGTCGCGAGGTCCCAGCCGTGCAGGACCAGTTCGGCTAGGAGCATGTCGTGGAAGAAGGTGGCCGGGCGTGGGCTGGACATCATCGACGTCTCGCCGTCCAGTGCGCCGGGCTCGTCCCAGGCACGCGCGGCCCGGGTGGCGCCGTCGACGAAGCGGGCGGGCCACTGCCCGGCGAAGTCGATCGACTCGTCCTCGGACCCGTCGGTGGGCGCGGGCAGTTTGCGGGCGACGCGCTCGGCGACCACCCCGCTCCAGAGAGTGAGGTGGTTGACCAGGTCCCGGACCGTCCACTCGGGACAGGGCGTCGGGCGGTCGAACTGGTCAGGGGTCACGGCGGCAGCAAGCGCCACCACACTGTCGGTGGCGCGCGACATCAGGCTCTTACTCATGCGCGGCACCCTGCCATGCCCCGGGTGCCGCCTCTTGAAGAAACGCGACCGCTGTCGGTGGCCGGGGTTACCGTGTCGCTGTGGACACGCGGGGCGTTCTGGACGAACAGACGGGTCGGACCAAGTTCCGACTGCGCACCGTCGACCCCGCGCCCGCCCTGGCTCCTTTCGTGCATTACCACTGGATCGTGTCCTGGGACCTGACGGAGCCGTTCACCCAGCAGGTCATCCCCCACCCGAACGTGCACGTCGCGTTCAGCGACGAGGGCGCCCTGGTGCACGGCATCATCCGCGGCCGCTTCACCCGGCGCCTGACCGGTCGCGGCCACGTGCTCGGCGTCCGGTTCCACCCAGGCGGGTTCCGCCCGTGGCTGGGCGACCGCGTCTCCACCCTCACCGACCGCACCCTCCCGGTGACGGACTGGCTCGGCGTGGCGGGCACGGAAAAGCCCGTCGTCGAGGCCGCGGACGACGACGCCATGGTCGCCGCCGCCGAGGCACTCCTCCTCACCCGCGTGCCCGAACCCGATCCGGTGGTCACCCAGGTCCGCGACCTGGTCTCCCTGATCCAGGACGACCTGGCCCTGACCAGGGTCGACCACTTGGCCCAGACGTCAGGACTCTCGGTCCGCGCCCTGCAGCGCCTCTTCAGCGAGTACGTCGGCGTCGGCCCGAAGTGGGTCATCCGACGCCACCGCATGCACGAGGCGGCCGCCAGAGCCGACGCGGGCGGCCCCGTCGACTGGGCCGCGCTCGCCGCCGAGCTCGGCTACTGCGACCAGGCCCATTTCACCCGCGAGTTCACCGCCGCGATCGGCGTGTCACCCGCCCGCTATAGGTTGCGAACGTGAGCGATTACGAGACCGACGACAACCCCGGTCGCATCGACATCGACGCCATCTGGGCCTACCTGTCGACCGACGCCTACTGGGGCACCTGGCGCACCAAGGAGCAGATCGCCGCCCAACTGGCCTCCGCCTGGCGCGTGGTCGGCGTCTACCACCGCGAGACCGGCGCCCAGGTCGGCTTCGCCCGCGCCATCTCCGACGGCGTGGCCACCGCCTACCTGGCCGACGTCTACGTCCTGGCCGAAGCCCGCGGCCACGGCCTCGGCAAAGCCCTGGTCCGAGCCATGATCGACGAGGGCCCCGGCGCCAAGTTCCGCTGGCTCCTGCACACCCGCGACGCCCACACCCTCTACGAGTCCTTCGGCTTCGCCGCCCCCGGCCCCATGGTCATGGAACGCCTCGGCCAGCCCTAACCCGGTCACACGTCATCCCCACCCCGCCCCAGACCTCAACCGGTGGCCGCACCAGGGCAGGCGAGTACCCGGCCTCGCCCAGCCCGTACCGGTGTGCCATCCACCCGTCCCGACGCAGATGCGGATCTAGAACCCCCGCTTGGACGGGCGAGTGAGGTGCCCGCCAAGAACACATGCCTCACAAGCCCCTCGGCCGTGCCAGCGCCCGGCCACCTGCCCAGCGCGTGGATGCCAGCCCTCGGGCTGGCGGAAGCCAACCGGCCGGAGTGGCGCACCCGCCCAGGGCAGGGCACCCGGAGACGAGGCTAGGCAGCGACCGGGCCTGTGACCTGGACAACGGAAGTGTGTCGGGACGCTGGGCGTTATGGGGGACATGGACGTGGTGGTGATCGGGGCTGGGCAGGCAGGACTGTCGGCTGCCTACTTCCTGCGACGGGCCGGGATGGAGTTCGTCGTGTTGGACGCCAACCCGGGGCCGGGTGGGGCGTGGCAGCACCGGTGGCCGAGTTTGCGGTTGGGCAAGGTGCACGGCATCCACGACCTGCCCGGGATGCCGCTCCCGTACGCGGACGCGTCGCGGCCCGCGTCCGAGGTAGTGGCGGAGTACTTCGGGGCCTACGAGCGCGAGTTCGACCTACCGGTGTTGCGGCCGGTGACGGTGCGAGCCGTGCGCGAGGTGGGCAGCGTGAGTCGAGCCGACAACGCGGGCGTGGTCGACGGGGTCAGTGGTGGGGACATACTCGGCGGGATTAGCCGAGTCGGTGGAGCCAGCGGGGTCGGGGTCGACGGAACCGGCGACCTGGTGGTTGAGACGGACGCGGGTCAGTGGACAACCCGTGCCCTGATCAACGCGACCGGGACGTGGGACAAGCCGTTCTGGCCCCACTACCCGGGCCGGTTCGCGGGTCGGCAACTGCACACCGCCGACTACGACGGGCCGGAGGAGTTCGCGGGCAAGCGCGTCATCGTCGTCGGTGGCGGTGCCTCTGGTGTGCAGGCGTTGCTGGAGATCGCCGAGGTAGCGGCCGAGACCACCTGGGTGACCCGCCGGGAGCCGGTGTGGCGTGACGAGCCGTTCACCCCGGAGTACGGCCGGGAGGTGGTCGCGAGGGTCGCCGAGGCGGTGGAGTCGGGCAGGGTGCCCGAGAGCGTCGTCAGCGTCACCGGCCTGATGCTGACCCCGGAGGTCGCGGCGGCCCGGGCCAGCGGAGTCCTCACTCGGCATCCGATGTTCGACCACCTCACCCCCACGGGCGCCGCGTGGCCGGACGGCCACGAGGCGTCCGCCGACGTCATCCTCTGGGCGACCGGCTTCCGGCACGCGCTGGACCACCTGGGTCCGCTCCACCTGCGCAACCCCGGCGGTGGCATCACGATGACCGGCACCCAGGTCGCCGCCGATCCCCGTGTCCACCTGGTCGGCTACGGCCCCTCCGCCAGCACGATCGGCGCCAACCGTGCTGGCAGAGCAGCCGTGACCGCCCTCCGGCGCTACCTCGGCTCTCCTGTACCTGCCTAACTGTTCCGACACGGCCGCGGCGGGTACCTGCGCCGCGGCGCTCGACGTGCTCCAAAGCGACGACCACGCGTCATCGCCGTCTTGGAGTCGCCCGGCTCCTCCTCCGTGACGAGCCCCGGGACAACAGCCACCTACCGGTTCCAGTGACTGAGGTCCGCGACGGCTCGTCCTCATCGAGGAGCCCCACTCACCTGTCATGCGCCCATCTCGACCCACCTCCTCGTACGTCCAAGTGACCCCACTGGCCCCGCACCCAGGATCGCGGCGGGTGGCAAGGGCTTTCAACACTTGGTCGATGGCTGTGGACAGATCGCGCGGTTGTGGATAACTCAGGGGGTGAACGGGTCCAGCTCGGGTCGTTTCGGGAGTTGGCCGTCGCCGGAGGAGCGACCGGTGAGGCGGCGGGCGATCCACGGCCCGGCGTGGGCGCGGGCCCAGCGCAGGTCGGCGGTCGCACGGTCGCGCCAAGGCGCGGGGTCGACGGGTACTGGCGCGTCCCAGTCGAAGGTCGGCTCGACGCCGAGTGCACGCAGCGTGGCCTCGGCGACCCGGCGGTGGCCCTCGGTGTTGAGGTGGATGCGGTCCGGCGCCCAAAGCCCTGGCGAGTCGAACACCCGGGAGGAGAACAGGTCGACCACCACCGCGTCGTACTCGTCGGCGAGTGTGTCCACGAGCGACAGCAGCCGGGTGATGCGCGGCAGCAGGCGGGAGCTTCCCCGCATGCGCCTGGTCGGGTCGATGACGCGGAACAACACCACCTGGCGCGAGGTCGCTGACAGGGTCCGGATCGCGTACCGGACGCGCGCCGCGAGCGCGTCCATGTCGCAGGTGGGCCGCAGGACGTCGTTCATCCCGCCCGCGAAAGTCACCAGGTCGGGGCGCATCGCCGCTGCCTGGTCGACCTGTTCGTCGACGATCTGGCGGACGAGCTTGCCGCGGATGGCGAGGTTGGCGTAGCGGAAGCCGGGGGTGTCCTCGGCGAGCCGGGCGGCGACGAGGTCGGCCCAGCCGCGGCAGGTGCCGTCGGGCCGGAAGTCGGACATGCCCTCGGTGAAGGAGTCGCCGACGGCGACCATGCTGGTGTGCGCGTTCATGGTGCGGCAATGCTAACCAGCAACTTTCGTTGCAACAGCCACCACCCGAATGGTGGCGATCGGCCTCGGTAGCCCTACCTGGTGAGTACCGTGCCAAGGGTGCGAGAGCCACTGTGGCGTAGTAAGCGCGAAGCCTTCTTCTACCTGTTGCCCGCCGCCGTCGTGCTGGTCCTGCAGGTCGCGGCCATGATCTACGAGGGTAGCCCTGACCGCGCGATCGGCTACATCGATGGCCTGGTCGCGATCGCCATGATCGGTCTGCTGGTGGTGCGCAAGTGGTACCCGGTCGCGTTGATGCTGACAACGCTGGTGGTCTCTTCCGCCTATCTGCTGTTGGAGTGGCACGCGCAAGGCGACTGGAAGCCGGATTTCGCCGCTACAGACCCATGGATGCCTGCGTCGGCACCGATCTACGTCTACACCGCGATGGTCTACGCGGGTGCGCTGGTCGGGCCCGCGCTCGTCCTAGCCTTGTTCGGTCTCGTCGTGCGGCCCTGGGACACCTCAACGGAATTGATCCTGGGCACGGTGTTGCTGGTGCTCCTACCGGCGTTGATCGGGCTCTACGTGCGAGCCCACCGAACGCTCGTACAAGCATTGACCGACCGAGCCGAACGCGCGGAACGCGAACAGCACCTCTTGGCCGAACAAGCGCGGGCAGACGAACGGGTGCGTTTGGCCGAAGAGATGCACGACGTGGTGACTCACCGCGTGAGCCTGATGGTGCTGCACGCGGGCGCGTTGGCGGTAACAGGTCCCGACGAGCGCACGAAGACAGCGGCCGAGGGGTTGCGTGTAGCCGGGTGTGAGGCGCTCAACGAGCTGCGCGAACTGGTCGGTGTTCTGCGTAACGAGACGAGTGAGCATCAGCCGCGAGAGACGGTTGACGAGCCAACGGAGGTGCCCGACCTGTCAACCCTGGTCTCGGAGTCAGAATCGGTGGGCGTGCCGGTAGAGCTAGTGCGCGACGGTAACCCTGCCCGCATCTCCGCTGCGGTTAGCCGCACCGCGTACCGAGTAGTGCAGGAGTCGCTGACCAACATCCGCAAGCACGCGCCGGGCGCGCCGACGAAGGTTCACGTGCGCTATAGCGGTGACCGCGTGCGGTTGACGGTCCGCAACGCGACCGCCACACAGTCCGTCGATAGTGGACTGTCCAGTTCAGGTTCCGGGTCAGGTCTGACAGGCTTGCGGCAACGGGTCGAGCTCGTCGGGGGGACGTTGACCTCGGGTCCTCTGCCCAGCGGGGGTTTCGAGGTCGACGCCGTGCTCCCCGCGTACGTGCCGACCCCGGAAAGCGTGTAAATGGCCAGTGCTGTCATCCGTGTCGTCGTGGTGGACGACGAGCCGATGGTGTGCGCGCACCTGCGGACCATCCTCGGCTCCGCACCGGACATCGACGTGGTCGACACCGCGCAAGATGGCGCCGCCGCGGTAGAGGCCGTGGTGCGCCACCAGCCGCACGTGGTGCTGATGGACCTGCGGATGCAGGGGGTAGATGGGCTGACCGCGATAGAGCGGATAGTGCGGCTGCCTAGCGCGCCCGCGGTGGTAGCGCTAACGACGTTCGACGCCGACCAGTACGTGATCAGGGCCTTGCGCGCGGGGGCAGCAGGGTTCCTGGTGAAGACCACCCCGCCGGAAGACCTGATCAGCCTCGTTAGGGTCGCCGCCGATGGGCACACGGTCCTCTCCCCGGCCGCGACCAGCCGGTTGGTGGCGGCGCGGGTGGGTGAGCAGGCGGCTCGCGACCGGGCGGTACGGCGGGTGCGGGACCTGACCGAGCGGGAGACCGAGGTGTTGACCGGGCTCGGCGCCGGGTTGTCCAACGCGCAGATCGCGGACCGGCTGTCGCTGAGCGAGGCCACGGTCAAGAGCTACGTGTCGCGGATGCTGGTCAAGCTGGAGTGCGCTAACCGGACGCAGGCAGGCCTCTTGGCCTACGACGCGGGGCTGGTCACGCGCTGACGGTACGGCGTTTGGACCTGTCTGGGGGCACCACGGCTGGTCTAGGTTCCGCGACATGAAGCGACCCCTCATCATCGGCGTGCTCGCTGTCGTGGCGGCGAGCACGCTGGCCGTGCCTGCCTCCGCGACGCCAGACGCCGGGACAGCGGGCCACGGTCTTACCCTGACCTGGCGGTTGTCCCCCACCGGATCCGAAGCGCGGTTGCGTGGCCTGTCCGCGGTCAGCGCCAAGGTCGCGTGGGCCAGCGGCAGCGGTGGCACTGTCCTGCGCACCACCGACGGTGGCCGTACCTGGTCCCGTACCTCCCCACCCGGCACCGAGACCCTGGAACTACGCGACATCGAGGCGTTCGACGCACGCACGGCGGTAGCGCTAAGCATCGGTCCCGGCGACCAGTCACGGATCTTCCGCACCACCGACGGTGGCGCTACCTGGGCCGAGACCTTTCGCAATGCCGAGGCCGCAGGGTTCTACGACTGTCTAGCGTTCTTCGACCGCAAGCACGGCCTAGCGCTAAGCGACCCGATCGACGGCAAGTTCCGACTGCTCTCCACGGACGACGGTGGCCGTACCTGGTCGGTCGTCCCCATCGACGGCATGCCGCCCGCGTTGGACGGTGAGTTCGCGTTCGCCGCGAGTGGCCAGTGCGTCAGCGTGGCGGGTGCGCGCGACGCGTGGATCGCGACCGGCGGCGGTTCGAAGGCACGGGTCTTGCACTCGTCCGACCGTGGCCGGACCTGGACCGTGAGCGACACCGTCCTGGCCAGCAACGCGAGCGCGGGTGTCTTCGCGACCGCGTTCCGCGACCGATCCCGTGGCATCGCCGTCGGCGGTGACTACGCCAAGCCTGACGGTGCGGTCGACGCGCTAGGCACTACCCGTGACGGTGGCCGTACCTGGCAGAAGCCGTCGTCAGCGCCCAAGGGCTACCGCTCGGGCATCACCTGGCACCCGTTCCTGCACACGGTGGCAATCACCGTTGGACCTACCGGAAGCGACATCACCCTGGACGAGGGACGCAACTGGCGGGCGTTCGACAGCGGTAGCTTCGACACCGTCGACTGCGCCGCGGACGGGTCTTGCTGGGCCGCTGGTGAGAAGGGCCGTGTGGCCACCTTGCGCCTAGGGTTCTGACCATGCCTTCTAGCATCGTGAACATCGCTTTCGACGCTAACGACAACTACGCCTTGGCCCAGTGGTGGTCCCAGGTCGTGGGGCACCCGGTGGACCCGGAGTGCGTCGACGGCGAGGAAGAGGCGTGGATCCAGGTCCCCGGCGGTCCGACGCTGTTCTTCAACCGGGTGCCTGAGCCCAAGACGGTCAAGAACCGGCTCCACCTGTGCCTGCAGCCCGACATCCCGCGCGACGAGGAGGTCGAGCGGCTGGTCGCGGCCGGTGCCCGGGTGGTCGACGACCGGCGCCAGTCCAACGGGACCGGCTGGGCCGTGCTCGCCGACCCGCAGGGCAACGAGTTCTGCGTGCTGCGCAGCGCCGCAGAGCGGTCCGCCACGGCCTGACCCGGTCCACAGCGCCCCGGTGGTCGACAACCACCGGGGCGCTGCCGCGTCCAGGGCCGGAATGCCCGGCATAACCGAGGCGAATCGGGCGCGGGCGGTTCACGAACGCTAACACCATGTGGTCTGGACCACTATTTCCCACCATTCGGCCGGTCCGGTTGCCGGCTGTCCACAGCGGCCACGCGGTGCCGAACTTGTGGTCACCGCACAAGAACCACTGCCCAAGTATGTGGTCTGGACCACTATACCCCACCGGTTCTCGTGGTCGACCTGTGCGAACTCCGCCGATTGTGGGACCGGGGCATTACAAATCGCCGACGAGGCCGGATGATGGCCGGGTGACCGTTTCCTCGCCACAGCGCGGTTTGCTGGAGATCATCGCCTTGACCGTCGCCGACGCGGTGGCCGCCCAACAGGGTGGCGCCGACCGGATCGAAGTCGTCGCCCAGATGGACCGGGATGGCCTGACCCCCGATCCCGAACTGGTCGCCGAGATGCGCGCCGCGGTGGACATCCCGCTGCGGGTGATGGTGCGCGGCACCGACGGCTTCACCGCCGACGACGCCGAGGTGACCCGGCTGGTCAGCACGGTCGGCGAGTTGCGCGAGGCGGGGGCCCGGGAGTTCGTGCTCGGCTTCCTCACCGAGCAGGGCCAGGTCGACCTGGACGCCACCAACGCCGTGCTCGGCGCCATCGACGGCTGCCCCTGGACCTTCCACCGCGCCGTCGACCACGCCACCGACGCCCAGCAGGCCTGGGCCGCGCTGCGCGGTCTCCCGGGCTTGGACACGGTGCTGACGGCGGGGTCGGCTCGCGGCCTCGAGGACGGCCTCCCCCGCCTCGCCGCCCGCGAGGACTGGCGCGCGGCAGGTGTCCGCCTCCTGGCTGGTGGGGGCCTCAAGCACGCCCACGTGCCTGGCCTGCGGTCCATCGGCGTCACCGCCATCCACGCCGGTGGGCTTGTGCGGGACAACTGGGCGGCCCCGGTGGAGGTCGACCGCGTCCGCGCCCTCCGCGCCCTGCTGGACACCTGACCCCGGCCACTCGACGGCAGTTGTCCACAACCCCTCGAACTGTCCACAGCCGCCGACCCCGCCTGGTTTCCCCAGGTCACCCCGCCATACTGTGGAATCGAGGGGCCACTGGACGATCTTGGCCCGAAGCGGGGAGGGACCTGTGACAACGATCCGGACCGAGCGCACCGGGGAGCACGTCTTCACGGCGGTCAACGACCGGGGGGCGTCGGTCGCGGTGGGGCGCGCGGGGCAGGACGGGGTGTTCAGCCCGGTCGAGCTGCTCCTCGCGGCCGCGGCGACCTGCGTGGGCATCACGGCGGAGGAGTTGGTGCTGCGCCGGACCGGGTCGGCCCCCGTGGTCGACGCGACGGATGTCCGGCCGCCGGGCGCGCACGAGTTGAACGGGGTGCGCGTCGACGTGGGCATCGACATGAGCGGGCTGGACGACGCGGCGCGCCAAGAACTGCTCGACGTGGTCGACCGGGCCGTCAACGCGCTGTGCACCGTGACGCGGACCTTGAAGCGGTCCACCGCGATCGACATGGTGGTGGCGCCGTGAGGAACTCGCACTGCTCCTTCTGCGGTACCCGCTTCCCGGATGGCCTCTCCTGGCCTCGGCGGTGCGAGCACTGCACACAAACGTCGTACCTGAATCCGATTCCGGTTGCCGTACTACTGCTGCCGGTCGATGACGGGCTCTTAGTCGTTCGGCGCGACATCGAGCCGAAGGAGTTGGCGTTACCCGGTGGGTTCGTGGACTACGGCGAGTCGTGGCAGGTAGCAGCGGCACGAGAGCTGCGCGAAGAGGCTGGTGTCACTGTCGACGCTGGTCAGATCACGCTGTTCGACGCCTTAAGCGCCCCAGACGGCACGCTCTTGGTCTTCGGCTTGGCTCCGGCGACGACCGAGTCAGCCCTACCGCCTTCCGCCCCGACGAACGAGACGACGGGCTGGGAGTTGGTCCGCGGTCCCGTCCCGTTGGCGTTCCCACTGCACACCCAGGTGATCCAGACGTACTTCGATCGGAGGTAAGACCACAAAGGACGCTCCGCCCAACGGTGGACGCCCGCCTCATCCTGAAGCCGGATGACCCCCGGTAATCACCCGATTACCGTCCTCCCCAGGTCGAGCGATCGGCCGCGAGGGGGGACTGGGGGTGCGGTCCCCGCCGGGCGCGACTCGGCGGGGGCTACCCTCCCCCGGTGGACATCCCGGTTCTGGTGGTCGCGGGCTTCCTCGGCGCCGGCAAGACCACGCTGCTCAACCACCTGCTGCGCACCGCGTCCGGCCTGCGCGTCGGCGTCATCGTCAACGACTTCGGCAAGGTCAACATCGACGCGTTGACCGTGGCCGCGCAGGTCGACTCGATGGTGTCGCTGGGCAACGGCTGCCTGTGCTGTGCGGTCGACCCCGAAGACCTGGACGCGATGCTGGACCGGCTCGCGCACCCGGATGGACCAGTCGACGTGATCGTCATCGAGGCGAGCGGGCTCGCGGAGCCACCCGCGATGGTGAAGATGCTGCTGGCCAGTGCCAACCCGCACATCCGGTACGCGGGGCTGGTCGAGGTGGTCGACGCCGCCGAGTTCACCGAGACCCGGCGCACGCACCCCCGGTTGGACCTGCACCTGCGGCAGGCCGACCTGGTGTTGCTCAACAAGGCCGACCGGGCCGGTCCCGGCGTGTTGGAGCTGGTGCGCGAACTGGCCGAGGGAACGCCGGTGGTGCCGACCGAGTACGGCAGGGTTGACCCGGCGCTGCTGTTCGACCCGGTCGACCGGCCGGACCCGGTGGAGCGGCAACTGTCCTTCGAGGACCTGGTGGAGCACGAGGAGCACCTGCACGCGGGCTACGCGAGCATCGAGTTCGGGCACGACGAGCCGTTGCACCCGCTGCGGTTCGCGCGGTTCCTGACCGAGCGGCCCGCTGGGCTGTACCGGATGAAGGGCTTCGCCTGGTTCGCGGGGACCGACGGGGCGCTGGGGGTGCAGACCGTCGGGTCGTCGGTGTGGGTGACGCCGGTGGTGGACGCCGGGCGGCGGACTGATCTGGTGCTGATCGGGGCCGAGTTGGACGCCGCCGCGATCACCGCCGAACTCACCGCCGCAGTGGTCACCGCGGATGACACCGTCGATCCGCTGGACCTGCTGTCGATCACCCGCTACCAGTCCTCAGTGGACTAGAACGCGGCGGGCACCCTGGGGTGCCCGCCGCGCCGGGGAACTAGCGGGTGGTGCGCTTGGTGATCGCCCTGGCGACGCTGCCCGCGGAGACGGTGACGTCATCGGCGAACACGGTGCCGAGGCCGTACCAGCCGTGGACGTAGACCGTCACGGCACCGCTGGCGCCAGTGGTGAACGGCAGCGACACTTCCTGCCAGTCAGCCGGGGAAGCCCAGGTGCTGGCGGTAGCGCCACCGCGAACACCGATGAACGCGTAAGTGCCCTTGACCCAGGCCCGCAGCGTGTAAGCGGTGTTGGGCTGCAGGGTCAGCGCCTGCGACGCCTCACCGGTGCTGGAGTTGGTCGCGGCGACCGAGAGTGCGTAAGAGCCGCCGTGGGCGCCGGAGTTGACGACCGAGGTACCCGAGAGCGCGGTCCACGGGGCCAACGAGCCGGTCTCGAAGTCACCGTTGACGACCGGGCCGGTCGGCGGCGTACCACCGTTGACCGTCACCGTGAAGCTGGCGCTGTGCTTGCCCGAAGCCGCCGAACCACCGATGTAGAAGTCGTAGGTGCCGGGCGTGGCCGACGCGGTGGTGGTGACCGTGATGGTCGCGTTGTTGCCCGCGGTGACCGAGGTCGGGCTGATCGCGACGCTGACACCGCTCTGCGGCTTGGTGGCGCTCAGCGTGATGGTCTGCGGGGTACCCGTGGCCGTGGTGTTCAACGTGGTCGTCGCGGTCTTGCCGCGGTCGAGGGTCACGTTGGACGGGTTGACCGCGAGGCCGAAGTCGTTACCCGGCTGGGTTCCGTTGACCGTGACGGCGACCGTCGCGCTGTGGGTGCCAGAAGCGGCGGAACCGGTAACCGTGAACTGGTAGGTACCCGGGGTCGCGTTGCTGTTGGCGGTGAAGGTGACCGTCGCCGAGTTGCCCGCGGTGACGCTACCGGGGTTGACGGCCGCGGTGACTCCACCTTGCGCGGCACCGGCCGAGAGGGTGACGGTCTGCGCGGCACCGGTCGTGACGGCGGTGCTGACGGTGGAGGTGGCGGTCTTGCCCGGGTCGAGGCTGACCGAAGCGGGGTTCACCGACAGCGAGAAGTCGTCCGACGGGTTCTGGCTGCCACCGGTGAACGGCGCGAAGGTCTTGCTGAAGTAGTAGAGCTCCTGCGCGATGCCGGAGCAGTCGTCGCGGGCAGCGCCACCGGGGCAGTTGCCGTTGTCGCGCTGCAGGGCCCAGAACGACAGGGTGTTGATCCCCTTCTGCAGGGCCCAGTTGTAGACGGTGACCGCGTCGGCCTTGGTGAAGGTCTCGGCCGGGCCGAAGTCGTCGACGCCGATCATCTCGGTGACGCCGACCATGCCCCACAGCTGCGCCTGGGTCTTGCTCGGGTACAGCTGCGCGAGGGTGTTGACCAGGCCCTGGGACGCCGTCTTGGTGTCCTCGGCCATGTTGTGCGTGCCCGCGTTGTCGTAGTAGTCGAACGTCATGATGTTGACGACGTCGACCTCGGCGTTGTTCTGCACCGCGTTGCGCAGCAGGGCGATGCCGTTCTGCGCCAGGCCGGTCGTCGTGGTCGGCAGGGTGTAGGAGAACTGGATCTGCCTGCCGTTGGCCTTCGCCCAGTCCTTGGTGAGCTTGACGGCCTTGTTGCGGCGGTCGACACCCGCGGTGTTGTCCAGCGCGTCGATCTCGATGTCGAGGTCGATCCGGCTGATGTCGTAGGTGGTGATCAGCCGCTGGTACTCGGCGGCGATCTTGTTGACGTCGGTGCAGCTGTCGGCCAGCTCCGTGCCGGTGGTGTCGGCGGTGTAGCCGCCGAAGGACGGGATGACGTCACCGCCCGCGGCCTGGATCTGCTTGATCTGCGCGCCGAAGGTCGCCTGACCGATCGGCATGCTGGTGTCGCCGTTCCACAGCGCGGTGCACGAGCCGGGACTGGCGGTCTGCAGGAAGGCCATCGTGAGGTACTTGGCGCCGGAGGCGGCCGAGAGGGTGGCCGGGTTCTCGCCGGTCCACGCCTCGAAATAGGGCGCGAAGACCCTGGTGGGAAGGGGTTTGGCCGCCACGGTGGTGGTCTTGCCGCTCGGCGCGGCCTGCGCCGAGTTCGTCGCCATGGTGATCCCGACGACGGACGCCGCCGCGGCCGCGGTGGCGATCAGGGCGGTGAGTGGTCTGGACAGCCGCATGGTTTGCGCTCCAGTGCAGGGTGGGTGACACGACCGGGTGGACAGCCCCGACCGCGTTCGGTGCCTCCCAAAATTGGACTAGACCAAACCCGATGTCAAGGGTGCTGCGGTGGATGGTCGAACCATTTCCGCACATCCCGTGCCAATACCCACCAAGCGGGCATTTCTCCTGATCAGGCAGTGGGAATTCACAGTCCCAAGTAGACACTTGACAGGGTGGTCCCGGTTTCGTCAAATCACCGCCATTGCCATTCCCTTGTGGACTGAGCGTGACCGGTGGTGCCGGGTACCGGTCGGTAAGGTCTCGACGGCGGCACGGTGGCGCAAACGGCCGGTTCCCGCGTTGTCGCACCCGGGTCGATCTGCGAGGATCCGGCTGACCTGTAGTCCGAATGGAGGACAGCGATGAGTTCTCGGCTCAACCCCTACCTCAACTTCCCCGGCACCGCCCGCGAGGCGCTGGAGTTCTACCAGGGGGTGCTCGGCGGCGACCTGCGCGTCAACACCTTCGGCGAGTTCGGCGCCCCCGACCCGGCGCTGGCCGACAAGATCATGCACGGCCAGTTGGAGACCCCGCAGGGCTACACCCTGATGGCCGCCGACTTCCCGCCCGGGATGGACAACAAGCCGGGCAACAACATCACGCTCAGCATCAGCGGCGACGACACCGACCTGCTGCGCGGCTACTGGGCCAAGCTCACCGAGGGCGGCACCGTCGACACCCCGCTGGAGAAGCAGATGTGGGGCGACGAGTTCGGCTCGTTCACCGACCGCTTCGGCATCAGCTGGCTGATCAACATCACCCAGCAGCAGGCCTGAACCCGCAGGAGTTGCCCTCTGACTGCCCTCCGGCTTGGACCGGAGGGGTACCGTCCTGGACTGGTCGACATGCGAACAGGCAGGTGAAGGCCCCTCCTGTCCTAGTGGGGCGGGTGGGGCTCGAACCCACGGCCAAGGGATTATGAGTCCCCTGCTCTGACCAACTGAGCTACCGCCCCCAGCGGGTTGGATCTTACCCACCGTGTCCGTGTAGCGGACACTCCAGGGATTCTCTTGATCAACTTTGGTCGGGAAGCCGCCAAGAGGGGTCCCGGACCCCGGCGATAGTGCGGAGCAAGTGCACAGTTGCCCTAGACAGCAAAGAAGCCCCGGGCGCGTGGCCTGGGGCTTTGCTCCTCCAGCTGGACTCGAACCAGCAACCCTTCGATTAACAGTCGAATGCTCTGCCAATTGAGCTATGGAGGATCGCCGTCGGGCCGGGGCCCAACGAGGCGTAACTCTAGCGCATGTCCGCCACCGCTTTCAGCGGGGGTACCCCCGTGGCGGCGCGGCGCGGGTTGGCGCGGTGGGGCAGGATAGGTGGACGGTGACACCCCTCGGGAGGCGTAGTGGTGAGGTTCCTCGTTGGCGCCGCGGTCGGGTATGTCCTGGGCGCCAAGGCGGGGCGCGGTCGGTACGAGCAGATCGTGCGCGCGTACCGGCGGATCGCCGATCACCCGGCCGTGCAAGGGGCGGCGGGGATCGCGCGGGCGAAGCTGGAGGACCTCCGGCACTAGGTCCACCCGGTCCAGCGTCACCCGCGCGAGTGGCTCACCGGACCCTGACGACGAAGAAGACCCGGCGGAACGGGAACCACGTGGTGCCGTCCGCCCGACGGGGGTACGCCTCGGCCAGACGTGGCGCCAGTTCGGCGCGGAACTGCTGCCACTGCGGGTCGGACAAGGCCGCGCGGATCGGGCGCAGCGCGGTGCCGCTGATCCACTCCAGCACGGCGTCCTCCCCGTCGAGCCGCTGCAGGTAGGTGGTCTCCCAGGCGTCGACGTCGCACCCGGCTGCGCTGAGCAATTCGGCGTAGCCGTCGGGGTTGAGAGTCGCGTCCTCCTCACGCAGGCGCACCGGTTCCAACAGATCGACCCACTCGGGTTCGGCGACCAACCCCCTGATCAACTCGTGCGACGGCGCCGCGAAGTTGCCCGGCACCTGCACCCCAAGCCACGCCCCCGGCGACAGCGCCGACGCCCACTTGGCCAGCAGGTCGGGGTGATCGGGCACCCACTGCAGCGCCGCGTTGCTGATGACCACGTCGGTCAGGTCGTCCGGGGTCCAGTCGCGCAAGTCCGACTGGCTGGCCACCACGCCCCTGGCCTGGGCCGCGGCGACCATCTCGGCGGAGGAGTCGATGGCCGTCAGCCGGGCGTTGGGCCAGCGCTGGGTCAGGGTGACGGTCAGGTTGCCCGGGCCGCAGCCGAGGTCGACCACCGCGCGCGGGCTCTCGGCGCGCACCCTGGCCACCAGGTCGAAGAAGGGACGGGCCCGGTGGTCGCTGAAACTCAGGTACTTCGCGGGGTCCCACATGACGCCTCCCAAATAAACCGTACGTACGTACTGTTTACCACAGTAGCGCGTCGGTCAGGCGTCCGCGAGCCCTTCACCCATCCGCTGGGCGACCTCTTGGGCGATGTCGCGCACGAGGGCCACGTCGGTCCCGGGGTCCGGGCGGACCTGCAGCACGGTCCCGTCGCGGCCGGGCACCTTGCGCTGGACGAACCACGCTCCCCCGTCTGGCAGCTCGCGGCGGTGGCGGGTGCGGATCGAGCCGGTGACCCTGCGGTGCACGGCCTGCGGCAGCTTGCCCGGCTGCTCCACCACGTACCGCTGCGGCGCGCGGTCGGCGAGCACGACGGCGTCCCCGGCCCGCTCGACCTCGTCGGCCTCGGTGATCACGAAGACGCCACTGGCCCAGCTCGCCTTGGACACCAGGTGCCAGCCGATCCGGCGCGGGCCGTCGTCGGTGGGCACCCACAGGCCGAGCGAGGTCGCGACCAGGTGGCCGCCGTCGCGCACCGGCGCCGAGGCCACCACGGCCTCCTCGCGCTCCAAGGTGCCGGTGAAGCCCTTGGGGACGCCACCGAGGAACCTGCCCAGCCAGCCGCTCACGGGATCACCCCATGCTCCCGCGGGCCTGCATGCCCAACGCCTTGTGCCACTCCTCCATTGCTACCAGATCCCCCCACAACTCCCGGACCTCTTCGGCGTGTTCGATCGGGGACAGCCGCTGCAACCGGGACTTGATGTCGGCGACCTGGCGGCCCACCTGCTCCTTCTGCAGCGCGGCCAGGATCGCCGAGGCGTAGCGCTCGGCGGCGGCGTTCTTGTTCGGCAGCGGCATCGGCTCGACGGCGAGCTCGCTGGCCAACCGGCGCACCGTCGGCGGGCAGTTCTTGCTGACCGCCTCCAGCAGCTCCGCGCCCGCCAGGCCGCTGGCCGTCCCACCCGCCGCCATCACGGCGGTGTGCACGGCGATGTACGCGGGGTTGGTGAACGCGCTGGCGGGCATCGAGTCGTACACCGGACCGGCCAGCGCGGGCTCCTGCAGGGCCAGCTTGAGCACCTCGCGCTGGGCGTGCAGCTCGGAGTCGTTCGGGTTGGGCCGCGGCGGGCCGTCGACCTCGACGGGGAGCGCGGCCTGGCTCGGGTTGACCGCGCGCGCCCGGCGGGTCGGCGCGACACCGGCGGTCTCGCGGACCCGGCGGACCACGGTCTGCGCGTCGTCCCAACCGACCCAGCCCGCGAGCTGGCGGGCGTACTCGTCGCGCAGCGAGTGGTCCTTGATCCTGGCCACCAGCGGCACGGTGCGGCGCAGCGCCTCGACCCGGCCCTCGGCGGTGTCCAGGTCGAACTCGGCCAACTCGGCGTGGATGGCGAAGGTGAACAGCGGCCTGCGCCGGGCGACCAGGTCCTTGACCGCGACATCGCCCTTGGCCTGCCGCAGGTCGCACGGGTCCATGCCGTCGGGGGCGACGGCGATGAAGGTCTGCGCGGTGAACTCCTGGTCGCCGTCGTCGAAGGCCTTGCGGGCGGCCTTCTGGCCCGCCTCGTCGCCGTCGAAGGTGAAGATCACCTCGCCGCGGAAGGAGGCGTCGTCCATCAGCAGCCTGCGCAGCACCTTGATGTGCTCGACGCCGAAGGCGGTGCCGCAGGAGGCCACCGCGGTCGGCACCCCGGCGGCGTGCATGGCCATCACGTCGGTGTAGCCCTCGACCACGACGACCTGGTGCCGCTTGGCGATCTCGCGCTTGGCGCTGTCGAGGCCGAACAGCACCTGGGTCTTCTTGTAGATGGGCGTTTCCCTGGTGTTGAGGTACTTCGCCTGGATCTGGTCGTCGTCGAAGATCCGCCGGGCGCCGAAGCCGACCACGTCGCCACCGATGTCGCGGATCGGCCACAGCAGCCTGCGGTGGAACTGGTCGATCGGGCCCTGCCTGCCCTCCTTGACCAGGCCGCCCTTGATCAGCTCGGCGACCTCGAAGCCGCGGCCGAGCAGGTACTTGGTCAACTTGTCCCACCCGGCCGGGGCGAACCCGCAGCCGAAGGTGTTGGCGGCCGCCTCGTCGAAACCGCGCTCGGCCAGGAACTCGCGCGCCTTGAGGGCCTCGGGGGTGCGCAACTGCTCGGCGTAGAACTCCTGCGCGGCCTTGTGCGCGTCGACGAGGCGGGAGCGGGTGCCCCGGTCGCGCTGGACGCTGGCGCCGCCGCCCTCGTAGGTCAGCTGGATGCCCGCCTGCTCGGCGAGCCGCTCGACGGCCTCGACGAAGGTCAAGTGGTCGATCTTCATCACGAACGCGATGACGTCGCCGCCCTCGCCGCAGCCGAAGCAGTGGAAGGTGCCGTGCGTCGAGCGGACGTTGAACGACGGGGTCTTCTCGTCGTGGAACGGGCACAGGCCCTTGAGCGCGCCACCCCCGGCGCTGCGGAGCTGGACGTAACCGCCCACCACCTCGTCGATCCGGCTGCGCTCACGGACCTGCGCTATGTCACTCTCCCGGATGCGTCCAGCCACGATCGTCGAGTCTAGGCGCGTCCCACCCGTGGGTCGCACGTCACCCTGAGGTGTGGTCGCCCGCGACTACGCTGTCCCGGGTGACCGTCAGCGACAACGCCTTGGCCGAGCGGTTCGCCACGCACCGCGACCACCTCATGGGTGTGGCCTACCGGCTGACGGGCACCCGCGCCGACGCCGAGGACGCGGTGCAGGACGCCTGGTTGCGACTGTCCGCTGTGGACGAATCGGAGATCCGCGACCTGCGCGCCTGGCTGACCACCGTGGTCGGCCGGTTGTGCCTGGACCGGTTGCGCTCGGCCACCGCGCGCCGGGAGAGCTACGTCGGACCGTGGCTGCCGGAACCGGTGGTCACCCCGCTCGGGGCACCCACCAGCGAGGACCCGCTCGACGTCGCGGTGCGCGAGGACGGTGTGCGGCTGGCCGCGTTGCTGGTGCTGGACCGGCTCAGCCCCGAGCAACGCGTCGCCCTCGTGCTGCACGACGCATTCGACCTGCCGTTCGCCGACATCGCCGCGACCCTCGGGTGCACCGAGGCCACGGCTCGCCAGCACGCCACCCGGGCCCGCAAGGCGGTCGCCAAGGCCGACGCACCAGCGCGGGCCACACTGGACGAACAGCGCGGCTTGATCGAGCGCTTCGTCACCGCGCTGTCCGCGGGTGACCTCTCGGCGGTCGTCTCGCTCCTGCACCCCACCGCCACCTTCGTCGGCGACGGGGGCGGGAAGGCGCGCACGGCCCGCCAGCTCATCACCGGCCCGGACAAGATCGGCCGGTTCTTCCTCGGGCTGTTCACCCAGTACGGCCCGGAGGTCCTGTCCGGCACCACGGTCCTGGTCAACGGCGACCTCGGCGTGCTGCTCCCCGCCGCCGACGCGGGCAAGGGCCGCGACCGCCGGGTCACCACCTTCGCCGTCCGCGACGGCCGCATCGCCGCCATCTACGACATCGTCAACCCGGACAAGCTCGCCGCCGTCCCAGACCTCGCCAACGCCCCCGAGGCCTAGCCACCGCGCCCGCCCCGGACCCGACACCGGCACGACGGCACGACGGCACGACGGCACGACGGCACGACGGCACGGAGATGGGGTCTCGCCGGGGCGGTTCGGGTCACGTGCGACGCGAACCGTGGGCGGGTCGACCTCGAGCCCGGTGGGGCGCGGGTGAACCGCGTCGGCGGGGTGTCCACCGACCGGCGAACCGGCCGGTGGCTGGTGCGCGGTCAGTGGTGGTCAGCGACCGGGGTCAGGGCTGGGGGACCCGGCAGGCGTCACCGGAGGTGAAGCCCTGGTCGGTGATGCCGAGGGCGTGGTTCATCCGCGCGCGCTGGTTCTCCAGCGCGATCTGGTAGGTCAGTTCCACGACTCCTTTCGCTCCGAAGGTCTGCCGCAGGTCCTCGACCTGGGCGTCGGTGACCGTCATCGGGTTGGCCGTCATCGCGTCCGCGTAGGCGATGGCCAGCCGTTCGTCGGCCGTGTACGCGTTCGACGTCGCGTACTCGTCGATGTGCTTGAGGCGGTCGATGTCGAGGCCATCGAGCCGCTGCAGCATGGTGCCGAAGTCGACGCACCACGAGCAGCCCACCTGCTGCGCCACCCGGTAGACCGCCAACTCGCGCACGTTGGCGGGCAGTTCGCGCGAGGCCCGCTGCACGCCCAGCTCGTGCTTGGCCGAGGCCAGCATGAGCTTGCGGTGGTGCGCCAGCACGGTGAACGGCTCGGGGACCGCGCCGAAGCGCCGCTTGGCGAACCAGTACAGGGCACGCAGGGTGGGACCCGCCTCACGGGTGCCGATGCCGGGGATCCGGGGCATGACTGCCTCCTCCGCTCGCTGCCCCCGGGGCCTGGGGGCGTTCACGGGGAGGACGGCACAGCCCGGCCCGGCGTGACAGGTCAGGCGGGGTTGGTGACGCGAGCCACGAAGTACACCACCCCCGTGTCCCGGTGTCGGACCAGCAGCAGGAACGGCCGGTCCACAGTGACGTCGACGCGCTCGGTCGCCACAGCGGTCAAGGCCATCGCGACCGCCGTCGCCGCGGCGCCCTCCAAGCCCTGCTCGTCGACCCGCAGTACGGACTCGTGCAACACCGCTTGGGCATAGAGCGGGTCCGGGCTGATCCCCGAGAGGTCGGCTTGGTCAGAGAACACCGTGGTAACGCCGAGGTCGTTCAGCGCCTCGGTCAGGTCCGACTGCGTGGAGACGTCCAGCTTCGGCAGGCGCAGCCCGACCTGCATCCAGTCCAGATCGGCCAGCAGCGCGCCCAACGACTCCGTGGTGAGCGCCGCCTCGGCGGGTCCGAGATCCCCGTCCGGCAGCAGCACCACGGCCTGAACCCCGCCGAGAGCTGGGATACCGACGACCTGCCACCCATCGCGCGCGGCGTAGGGCAGCTGCTTGTCGAGGTACATCGTCGGCACGTCGACAGTCCCCCGCGCGCCGGTGAACGGGCTCGGGCTCTCGTCAGGGGTGAACTTCCCCTCCCACGATGTCTTGAGGTACAGCGCATTGACCAAAATGGACACTGTGTCGGCGGTGATCACGTCCGGCGGGAGGAGGTCCGGGATGAGACCCCGGGTCGTCTCGGCGATGTCCGCGTTGATCTGGTCCCGCGCCTTGGTCGGCTCCGCCTGGAACGGGGCGTTGCGCACACCGCCGCTGCCCGCGAACAGGTCGGCGAAACCCGGCTCGATGTCGATCACCGCGTCGGCCCACAGGGTGTTCGCCACCGCGAGGGTCGGCTCCGGCTGGCCCTCCCACACCTCACTCAGGGTGCCCGCCGCGCCCAGCGCGGCGCCCAGCGCGGCGAGATCACCGAGCAGGGCGCGCAACTCGGCCTGGGTCGTGCCGCGCGCTCCCCTGGCCAGCAGCGTTAACGCACTGGCCGCCGAGAAGGGCGACCAGCACACCTGCTGGGTGGGGTCCGGGGCGATGGCCCGGTGCAAGGCGAGGGTGA
This sequence comes from Actinokineospora globicatena, assembly GCF_024171945.1. GTDB lineage: Bacteria > Actinomycetota > Actinomycetes > Mycobacteriales > Pseudonocardiaceae > Actinokineospora > Actinokineospora globicatena. The sequence goes on along the minus strand of NZ_JAMTCR010000005.1, from coordinate 418,235 downwards.
AGTCCAAGTGCGACACTGCGTTTCTCCCGACTCGGTGCGTGTGGTGCTCCAGGTTCCGCGTTCTGTCCTCGCACCCGAGTGTGCCGGCTCAGCGCGGGTCGGCTCGGAAGTTGTCCACAGGCTCGCCCGTGCACAGGTTGGCGTGCCACCCACGGGCCTGCGCGTCGGTCAGCGAGGCCACCTGGTCGACCACGACCCGCAGCAGCCGTGCGTCGTCCTGGGCGGCGTGCCAGGCGGGTTGGAAGGCCGGTTCCAGGGCGGACGCGCCGCGGTCGGTGAGTGCCGCGACCAGCTCGGTGATCCATTCCCGTTGCCTGGCCTGCAGCGCCAACCGGCGGGGGTCGCTCATCACGTAGTGCACCGCCATGGCCTTGAGCAGGGCGACCTCGGCGGCGACGAGCGGCGGCACGACCAAGTCGGCGGCGTACCTCGTCAGCGGGCCGTCGCCGTGCACGGCGCGAGTGCCGGTGACGGCGGCAGAGGCGAACCGGCCGACTAGTTCGCTGGTCAACCGTTTGAGCGCCACCTGTGCGCCCAAGGAGCCGTCATAGTCGTGCCCGACCAAGTCCGCGACAACCGGTAGGGCCAAGAGCCCGTCCGCGGCCGCTTCGACTACCGACAACGGTTCAGGTGAGAAGTGCTTGGCAGCGAGTTCGGCTACCACCGTGCGCTCGACCGGATCCGCTAGTGCTGACAGGGAAATCCGGCCGGAACGCACTCCGTCCTCGACGTCGTGCACGGAGTAGGCGACGTCGTCGGCCCAGTCCATAACCTGTGCCTCTAGACACTGACGGTCGCCGGGGGCTCCTACCCGAATCCACATGAAGACCGGGAGGTCGTCGTCGTAAGCGCCGAACTTCACCTGACCGGGACGTCGCGGCCAGGGGTACTTCGTCGCGGCGTCGAGTGAGGCGCGGGCGAGGTTGAGACCGTGGGGGGTGCCGTCCGCGCCAAGAACCTTGGGTTCGAGCCTGGTGAGGATCCGGAGGGTCTGCGCGTTGCCCTCGAACCCGCCACAGGGCTGCGCGACGGCGTTCAGCGCCTGCTCACCGTTGTGCCCGAACGGGGGGTGCCCGATGTCGTGGGCCAAGCCAGCGGTGTCGACAACGTCAGGATCGCACCCCAGCTCATCCGCGATGCCGCGCCCGATCTGGGCTACCTCCAGCGAGTGGGTCAACCTCGTGCGGGGGATGCCGTGGACCTCGGACCCCTCGTTAGGGCCAACGACCTGGGTCTTGCCCGCGAGTCGACGCAAGGCAGCGGAGTGCAGGACGCGCGCTCGGTCTCGACTGAACGGACTTCTTGCAGCGGGCAGCGCGCCATCCAGCACCGCGCCCTTAGGACCTTCGGCGAAGAGGCGTTCACTGTCCTGTTCGGTGTAGCCCACAAGGAGAGACTACGTCCGTCAGCCCACTTCTTCGTCGATGGCGATACCGTCGGCGGACGCGTTGGTGGCGCGGTAGTAGAGCAACGCCGCCGTCTCCCGGAAGATGTACCGGGCCTGGGTTTCGCGGGTCTGCACGATCGGCCCGGAGTGCGTCGGTGACGTCCACGCGTCCAGGCCCGCGTCCTTGGCCATGGTGCGCGAGCGCAGGGAGTGCCAGGGGTCGCTGACGATCACGGCGGTCTCCCAGCCGCGGTCCTTGACCTTGATGGCGACGGCCTTGAGGGTGCCCAGGGTGTCGTTGCCCTCCCCGACGGCGATCACCCGGTCCTCGGGCACGCCCCGGTCGACCAGCCAGCGGCGACCCGCCTCGGCCTCGGTGAACCGGTCCCCCGCCCGACGGCCGCCACCGGTGACGATGTACCCGGCCACGCCCTGCTCGTAGAGGGCCTTGGACTGGCGCAACCGCGCCTCGAGGACCTTGGACGGCTTGCCCGCGTACTGGGCCGCGCCGAGGACGACCACGACATCGGCCTTGTCCCGATCATCGATCCTGGCGACCTGCCAGACGCGGAACGCGGTGCCGCCGACCACGAGGAACCCCATGAGCACGAAGCCGACGAGCAGCCTGCGCAGGAACCGGCGGACTGGGTGGGGGTGGGGAGGCACGCGCAGCATCCTTCCAGAACGGGTGTACGGCGCCCCGGCACGGGCTGGTCTGCCACCTGGTCAGACGTCCACGCAGGTCGCCGGGTTGCCTGGACCGAGTTGTCCACAACCGGTCGAGTTGTCCACAGGCCAACGACTCCCCTTTCGCCCACCCGCCGAACCAGGGTTACCTCGGGACCATGCGAACGAACCACCCCACCCCGGAGGTCATCCTCCTGGCGGAGTCCGGCCCCAACCGACTGCGCAGGCTTCGCGCCGCATTCCGGAACGCCCACCCCGACGCCGTGGTGACCGGCCGGGAAGCACTGTGGCTCAACGGCATCCCGGTGCCCCAACAGGGCGCGGTGCACCTGCTGGTACCGCTGAAACGACCGGGCCGCGCCGACGGGTCAGTCATCGTCGAACGCACTGCCCACCCACCGGAACCGTTGTGGCGACGGGGTTTTCCCACCACCCCCGCCGCCAGGGCCGCGGTGGACAGCTGCAGGAGAGCGGCGACGCTGGACCAGGTGCGGGAGTTGATCGACGTCACCCGGGCGGGTGGCGTCGAGGTCAGCGACCTGCACGCGGAGCTGGCGCACGTCCCCGAGCAGGGCACCACGTTGCTGCGCCGGGTGCTCGCCGAGATCGACCGCGACCTGCGGTGGCGGTCGGCCAAGGCGGCGCAGGACCTCGTCGACCGGGCAGGGCTACCACCGCCCACCTGGACGGCGCGGCTGAGCACGGTCGGTGATGTGCACCTGGCGGTGGTCGACGCCTGGTGGGACAAGGTCGCCTTCGCGTGGGACTGCGACCTGCACCGGCCGTGGGCACCACGCACGGGTGTGCCCGCGCTGACCAGGGCGGCTCGGCTCACCGCGGCGGGGATCGTGCCCCTGCACACGGACCCGCTGCGGGTCATCGCCGAGCCGGACACGGTCGTCGAGGAACTGCGCGGCGCTTACCGGTTGGCCACGACTCGTCCCCGGCCGGAGGTGATCATGTCCTGATCGCCACCCGCACCGCACCCACCCACCGGCGGTCAGGCATCGGGCATCGGGCATCGGGCATCGGGCATCGGGCATCGGGCATCGGGCGCAGGATGTCGGAGGGCCAGGGGCCGGTGCGGGATGTCGGACGCCGGGACGGATGTCGCTTGCTGGCGCAGCACCTGAACCAACGCGGCTTGAGGCGTGGGGGATGTGGGCACTGGATGTCAGTGCCGGGCACGGGTTCCAGTAGTGGGTGTCGGAGCCAGGTACCGATGCCCGGTGCGGGAGCTGGATGCTCCACGGCACCACCCGCCGGGCCGCGATGCCCAGGACAGACGGCGGTGGGTGGACCTGCCGGGTGCTGGGTTGGGCGGGTGAAGCGATGGAGGAATCGGTCCGCGAACGGCGTGGAGAAGCTGGACCCGACCGGCACGGACGTAAGTGGGGTCCGTGCCGGAGGAGTTGGGTCCGCGGTCGATATGGAGAAGTTGGTCAGCAGCCGATGAGGAAGGGGGCTAGGTAGGACTCGAGGTTGTCGATGGAGACGCGGTTCTGGGACATGGTGTCGCGTTCTCGCACGGTGACGGCCTGGTCGTTGAGGGAGTCGAAGTCGACCGTGACGCAGAACGGGGTGCCGATCTCGTCCTGCCTGCGGTAGCGGCGGCCGATGGCGCCCGCGTCGTCGAAGTCGACGTTCCAGTTCTTGCGCAGGGCGGTGGCCACGTCGCGGGCCTTCGGGGAGAGGTCCGCGTTGCGGGAGAGGGGGAGCACGGCGACCTTGACCGGGGCGAGCCTGCGGTCCAGGCGCAGGACGACGCGCTTGTCGACGCCGCCCTTGGCGTTGGGGGCCTCGTCCTCGACGTAGGCGTCGAGCAGGAAGGCCATCATCGGCCTGCCGACACCGGCGGCGGGTTCGATGACGAACGGGCGGTAGCGGGAGTTGGTGGTCTGGTCGAAGTAGGACAGGTCCACACCGGAGTGGTTGGAGTGCGTCGTCAGGTCGAAGTCGGTCCGGTTGGCGATGCCCTCGAGCTCACCCCACTCCTGGCCACCGAACTGGAAGCGGTACTCGATGTCGACCGTCCGCTTGGAATAGTGCGAGAGCTTCTCCCGCGGGTGCTCGTAGATCCGCAGGTTGTCCTTCGCGATGCCCAGGTCGGTGTACCAGCGAGTCCGCTCGTCGATCCAATACTGGTGCCACTCGTCGTCGGTACCGGGTTCGACGAAGAACTCCAGCTCCATCTGCTCGAACTCGCGGGTGCGGAAGATGAAGTTGCCCGGGGTGATCTCGTTGCGGAACGACTTGCCGATCTGACCGATGCCGAAGGGGGGTTTGCGCCGCGACGTCGTCTGCACGTTGAGGAAGTTCACGAAGATGCCCTGCGCGGTCTCGGGGCGCAGGTAGTGCATGCCCTCGTCGGTCTCCACCGGGCCGAGGTGGGTCTTGAGCATCATGTTGAACTCGCGCGGCTCGGTGTACTGGCCGCGGGTGCCGCAGTTCGGGCAGGGCACGTCGGACAGGTCGCCCTCGGCGACGTCCTTGCCGGTGCGCGCGGCGTACTCCTCGACGAGCTGGTCGGCGCGGAAGCGCTTGTGGCACGAGGTGCACTCGACGAGCGGGTCGTGGAAGGCGTTGACGTGGCCGGATGCCGTCCACACCTCGCGGGGCAGGATCACCGACGAGTCGAGGCCGACGACGTCGTCGCGGCCCTGCACGACGCTGCGCCACCACGCGCGCTTGATGTTGTCCTTGAGTTCGACGCCGAGGGGTCCGTAGTCCCAGGCCGACCGCGTACCGCCGTAGATCTCCCCGGACGGGTAGACGAAACCACGGCGCTTGCAGAGGCTGACGACGGTCTCGATCCGGTCGGCTGCCACGACCCCTCCTGTCGGAACTCAAGGGCGAGGCGACCAGCGTAGTCCGCACCCCGGCGTGGTCCGTCCGGGGGACGGGTGATCAGCGGGCGGTGGTCGGGCCTGCCGCCTCACCGAGGCGGACGGTGTCGGCGTCGGCCGCCAGCAGGCTGACGTGGTGGCGGACCTCGCCCGGCTGGCCCTCAAGCACGACCTCGTAGGCGGCGGGCTCGGTGGTGTCGGCCTCGGCCAGCAGCGGGATGACGTGCGTGCGGACGTCGAACGGGGACAGCGCCCTGCGGTAGGCCGACACGGACGCGAACTCGACGGTCAGGACCCAGCCGTCGGCGGCCTCGGTGGAGCGGGCCAGCAGGGCGCGCTGGCAGCCCGGCTGCGCCAGCAGCAACTCCAGGGCCACTCGGACCCGCTCGATGAACGGTTCCGCGTCAGCGGTGGTGAACCTGGCGATCAGCAGCACGGGCGAGACCTTCCGAGCGGGGCAACGAGGGCAGGACAGCGAGGTGGGGCAACGACCTGAGGACGCGAGCGGCGGTCGGACGAGAGCGCGGGGCAGGGACAGCAGGATAAGGCGATCGGTGTTCGTCCCGGTGAGTTGGCGGGAGGGGTGCGAGGATTCGGGGCCTGTGGTGGACCGAGAGGAGGACCCGGTGGGGCGGACGCGGTCGATGAAGGCGCCGTTGCTCGCGGGGCGGGGGCCGTTGGCGAAGGTGCCGCCCGCAGCGGCGTTCCTGGTGGTGGTCGGGCTGTTCGTGACCGCGGTGCTGGTGCGCGGGCCGGTCGGGGCGCTGCTGCTGGGAGTGCTCGCCGTCGGGGTCGGGGTGTTGCTGGCCGGGACTTGGCGGGTGCTGGCGCCCGCGCAGCGGGTCGGCCGGGTGCTTGTTCTGGGGCTGCTGGTGGCCGTCGCGGTGTCGGTGCTGTGAGGCCCGCGCCGCGAGGTCGGCGCTATCGGGGCGGGGAGCGCCTAAGATGAACACGGTAACCATCACCCCGTCGGGCCGCCTGCCTCCGGGACGAGGAGAGGACCGATGTCGACCGTGACCTCGGAAACCGCGTCGCACGAGCTGCGGGTCGCCGCTGAGCAGCACGACCACTCCCACGACCGGCCCGTCGTGGTGGATCCCGCGCACCGCAGACCGGCGGTGACCCTCGGGGCCGCCGGGGACCTGCTGCGCGCGCTGGCCGCGCCGGTGCGGATCGCCATCGTGCTGGAGCTGCGCGCGGCCGACCGGTGCGTGCACGAGCTCGTCGACGCGCTCGGGGTGGCCCAGCCGTTGATCAGCCAGCACCTGCGGGTGCTCAAGTCCGCCGGTGTGGTCTACGGGGAGCGGCACGGCAGGGAGGTCGTGTACCGGCTCGTGGACGAGCACCTGTCGCATATCGTCGTCGACGCAGTTGCCCACGTGGAGGAAGGCGACCGGTGACGACGGAGCGAACATCGGCGACGGTGCCCGGCAGGCGGTCCACCCGCCAGCGCACCGCCGTCGCCCACCTGCTCGACCAGCTCGACGAGTTCCGCTCGGCCCAGGAGCTGCACGAGGAGCTGCGCAAACGCGGCGAGGGCATCGGGTTGACCACCGTCTACCGGACCCTGCAGTCGCTGGCCGACGCGGGCGAGATCGACGTGCTGCGCACCGACACCGGTGAGGCGATCTACCGGCGCTGCTCGAGCCACCACCACCATCACCTGGTCTGCCGCACCTGCGGGCACACCGTCGAGGTGGAGGGCCCCGCGGTGGAGCGGTGGGCCGAGAAGATCGCCGCGGAGAACGGGTTCACGCAGGTCAGCCACACCGTGGAGATCTTCGGCACCTGCGCGGCCTGCTCGACCTAGCCCTCATACGGGTTCTCCGGCTGCGGGATCTCGGTGATCGAGGACACGGTCAGCGTGGGGATGTAGTCGTTCTCCTTGGTGGCGGTGCCGGGCTCGACGCGGCCGACGACCTCCAGCCAGGTGTCGTTGGCCAGGCCCGCCGTGCCCTGGCCGACCAGCTTGACCTTGACCGGGAAGGCGTCGGCGGCGCAGCAAGCGATGGACAGCCGCGCGAGGTAGACGTCGGTGTCCTGGGCGACGACGAACCCGGAGAGCTGGACGTCGCGGTTGGTGAGCGAGTTGCCCGAGTCCCAGGCGGCGCGGGCGGCGAACTCGCTCATCGGGACCGGGACGGGACTGCCCGCGGGCAGCGGGGAGAACGCGACCATGCCGTCACTGCCCGCGGCGCGGCTGGCGGCCGCCCGGTTGTCACCGCGCAGCACCGAGTCGGCGCCGAGCGCGGGCGGGGCGATGAGGAAGATCGCCAGCACCGGCAGGAGCAGCAGCCAGGCGCTGCGGGCCGGGTGGTCGTGCGTCCCGTCCCCGTGATCATGACCTGCAGAGTCATGATCAGCAGAGCCGTGGTCAGCGGCGGCCTGGCCGGCAGGGCCGTGACCAGCGGAGCCGTGGCTGTCGGGACCGTGGTCAGCGGCGGCCTGGCTCTCGGACTCGGGACCGGCATGCCCAGCGGAGTCCTGCCCGACGGCCGTCCGCCCGGCGGGATCGAGGCCGACCGCGGCGTGCACGGCTGAGTCGGGGACAGCGGCGGCGTGCACAGCGGGGTCAGCGGCGCCATGGGCCGGGGTATCAGCGGCGGCCGGGTCGCGGCGCGGGCCGATCAGGTCGCGGCCGATGGAGATCACCGCGAGCGCCACCATCACCGCGCCGCCGCCGATGAGCCAGAACTGGTGCGACGGCTTGACGTACTGCAGGTAGGCGCCGGTCAGGCTGATCTTGAGCAGCGCCCCGCCGACCAGCACCAGCAGGATGTTCTGCGTCTCGCGCCGCATCACGCACCCCCGAGGAACAGCAGGCCCGACAGCACGGCGCAGACGAGGGCCACCACCAGGGTGGCCGGGGCGAACCGGATCGCGAACGACCGGCCGAAGGTGCCCGCCTGCAGGGCGAACAGCTTCACGTCGATGGCCGGGCCGACCACCAGGAACACCAGCTTGGGCAGCAGCGGCATGCCCGAGATGGACGCCGCGACGAACGCGTCCGCCTCGCTGCACAGCGCCAGCACCACGGCGAGCACGGCCATCACCAGCACGCCGAGCACGATCTGCTCGCCGAGCGTGTCGACCCAGGCCCGGGGGATGACCACGTTGAGCACGGCGGCGGTGAGGCCGCCCAGGACCAGGAACCCGCCCGCGTCGACCAGGTCGGCCCGGGAGGTCTCGAAGAACAGCCGCCAGCGGGAGCGCCCGTCGGGCTCGGGCAGCCTGCGCAGCGCCCGTTCGATGATCCACTCGGCCTTGCCGAACCTGGCCCACAGCCAGCCCATGACCACGGCGGTGGCCAGCGACCCGACCAGCCGGGCGGCCACCATGCCGGGGTTGTTCGGGAAGGCGACGTTGGTGGCCACCAGCACGACCGGGTTCACCGCGGGCGCGGCCAGCAGGAACGCCAGCGCAACCGAGGTCGGCACGCCCTGCTGCATCAACCGCCTGGCCACCGGGACCGCCGCGCACTCGCAGGTCGGCAGCGCGACCCCGGCCAGGCCCGCGACCGGGACGGCGACGGACTGCCGCTTGGGCAGCAGCCGGTTGAGCGCCGAGGCGGGCACGAAGGCCGCGATGGCGCCGCTGATCAGCACGCCGAGCACCAGGAACGGCAGCGCCTGCACGCAGACCGCGACGAAGATGGTGGCCCCGGTCTGGATGGCGGGCACGTCGAGCCACTGCACCAGCCGACCCTGCGCCAGCAGCGCCACGACCAGCACGACGCAGAGCACTTCCAGCGACGTCACCCGCCGCTTGGGCGCAGGCGGGGTCGCCGCGGGCTCCGGCTCGACCACGGTCTGGGTGCTCATCGGGCTCCTCCCGCGGTGGCCGGTGGGAGACCCATCAACCCACACAAACCGGCGCGGGTGGGGCACCCGGGGCCGGAATCAACCAGCTGGGCGACACCACCCAGCGGTGACCGTGCGCGCACGGGAGGTGGCGGCGGGCGAAGGTTCACCCGCCGAATGATGCCAGGGAAACGATCAGGCGCCAGTACCCGGGGTTGAACTGTGTTCAGCCGCTTTTCCCAGCAGTTCTCCGCGCAACTGGGAAGCCGTGGACACCACCAGCATGAGCAGCGTGCCCAGCGCGGGCAGGGCGAGGCCCTCGGCCGGGGCGGCGTAACGCAGCGTCACGTCCATCCCCCGCTCGGTGTGCACCACGCCGAGGGTGCCGAACAGGCCCTGCCCGGCGCGCTCGGCGGCGGACACCGCGAGGTCGCGCTCGTCGGGCAGGTCCCAGGCGACCACGCAGGTCAGGCTGAGCACGGTCAGCCCCTCGGCCAGCTCCATCGCCTGCACCGCGCACGGGACGTCGCCGTGCCGGAAGGTCAGCGCGCCGTCGGTGTCCACCACCACGTCGTGGTAGTTCTCCAGCGCCTGGCGGGCGCGGTCGATCAGCGTGGTGACCTCGGTGCTCATGCGGTTCCCTTCTCGTCGGCGAGCTTGGCGGCGACCTCGGCGGAGTCGGCGGCGGCGCCGAAGCGGCGGTCGCGGCGGGCGTAGGTCTCGACCGCCTCCCACAGGTGGACCCGGTCGAAGTCGGGCCACAGGTGGTCCTGGAAGACCAGCTCGGCGTAGGCGGACTGCCAGAGCATGAAGTTCGACGTGCGCTGCTCCCCCGACGGCCGGATGAACAGGTCCACGTCGGGCATCTGCGGCTGGTAGAGGTACTTGGCGACGGTGCGCTCGTCGACCTTGTCCGGGTTGATCTTCCCGGCGGCGGCGAGCCTGGCGATCTCGCGGGCGGCGTCACCGATCTCGGCGCGGCCGCCGTAGTTGATGCACATGGCCAGGTTGAGCACCGTGTTGTCCCTGGTGCGCTCCTCGGCGACCTCGAGCTCCTTGATGACGCTCTGCCACAGCCGGGGTCGCCGCCCAGCCCAGCGGACCCGCACGCCCATGTCGTCGAGCTCGTCGGTGCGGCCGCGGATGACCTCGCGGGTGAAGCCCATCAGGAAGCGGACCTCCTCGGGGCTGCGCCGCCAGTTCTCCGTGGAGAACGCATAGAGCGAGAGCCACTGCACGCCCAGGTCGATGCAGCCGCGGGCGACCTCGACGACCTGGGCCTCGCCGCGCTTGTGCCCCTCGACACGGGTCAGCCCGCGCTGGTTGGCCCACCGCCCGTTGCCGTCCATCACGATCGCCACGTGCTTGGGCACGAACTCCAGCGGGATGGTGGGTGGGCGCGCGCCGGAGGGGTGCGGCTCGGGTGGTGCGACCGGTCGCCCCGCATCGGACCTGCTGGTCCGCCGCCGCCGCAACATCGCCACGCACACCTCCACCGGGATCTGGCCAAGCCGGTCGGAAATGCTACCGGCGCCGCCCAGGGCGCCCCCCGTCGACCATGATTGTCCACAGAGGATCCACGTTCGTCCGCCGCTCACCTCCGGGTGCGCTCCGGGACACCTCGCCCGCGAAACCTCCGGTGGGGGCGGCACCGGAGGTCCTGTCGTTCCGCGACTTCGCGGAGGCGCACGGCACCACGGTGCTGGGCACGGCCCCGGTCAGGAGCGGTCAAGCGAGGCTGATCACAAGGACGTTGCCGGTCGGGACGCCGGCACTGACCGCGACCTTCACCCCGGACCGTTCGGGCTTCACCGGCTCCGCGTCGTTCCCGATCGCCTTCGCGGTCGACGTCGCACCGGTGGTGGTCGGCGGGGCGGTGGAGAACATCACCACGACTGTCCACCCCGGGGAGTTGTTGATCAGTGTGGACAACCGCGAGGTTGTGCTGCCGTCGCCAGTGATGACCCGGGATGGCGGGCGGCTGCTGACGAGCGGGACGGACCGTGGCGGTGCGCGGCAACGGGACCGCGCGGCTCACCGCTGAGCTGGTGCTGGCCGTGCCGACGTCCACTGTGACGGGGACCTACTCCGCGACGTTGACGCTCACCGCGATCTAGGGCTGGAAGGGGCGGCGCTCGACCAGGGGTAGGGAGCGGAGTTGGCGTTCCAGGTGCCACTGCAAGAGCGCCGCCACCAGGCCGCTGGCCTCTCGGCGGGTGGACTCGCCGCTGGCGTCGGCGCTGTCCCAGCGGCCGTTGGCGAGGGCGTCGAGCAGGCGGAGGACCTCGATCGGGGGGCTGGCGGAGCCGGGGGGCTTGCAGCGGGGGCACACCGAGCCTCCCGCGTGGACGCTGAAGGCGCGGTGCGGGCCGGGGTCGCCGCAGCGGGCGCACTCGGTGATGGCGGGGGACCAACCCGCGAAGGCCATGGCGCGCAACAGGAACGCGTCGAGCACCAGGGACGCGTCGCGTTCCCCGTCCGCCAGCGCCCGCAGCGCGCCCGCGACGAGCAGGTAGAGCCGCAGCACCGGCTCGCCCTCTTCCGCTGACATCCGGTCGGCGGTCTCCAGGACCGCGCAGGCCGCGGTGTAGCGCTGGTAGTCGCCGACGATGCCCGCGCCGAAGGCGTCGATGGTCTGCACCTGGGTGATCACGTCGAGCGTGCGGCCGGTGTAGAACTGCACGTCGACGTGGGCGAACGGCTCGACGCGGGCGCCGAGGCGGGAGGTGGTCCTGCGCACGCCCTTGGCCACGGCGCGGACCTTGCCGTGCTTCTGGGTGATGAGCGTGATGATCCGGTCGGCCTCGCCGAGCTTCTGCACGCGCAGCACCACACCGGTGTCGCGGTACAGGCTCACCGGCACATTCTCACACGTACAGCCCGGTGCCCGGCAGGTTGCGCGCCACGGTCCACAGCACCAGCACCCCCACCGCGGCCCAGCGCGCCCACGGCCAGTCCAGCCAGGTCGGCACCGCCCGGCCGCGGACCCGCCGCAGCACCCACGCGAGGGCCACCCAGGCGAACAGGGCGGCGAACACGATGGCGACGGCGTTGTAGCGCAGCGCGTCGCCGAACCGGCCGTCGAGCAGGCTCAGCACCATCCGGGTGCCGCCGCAGCCGGGGCAGCACAGGCCGGTCAGCGCCTTGACGGGGCAGACCGGCCAGTCCACCTCAGAACCCGAGCCTGCGCAGCTGCTTGGGGTCGCGCTGCCAGTCCTTGGCGACCTTGACGTGCAGGTCCAGGTACACCCGGGTGCCGAGCAGGCCCTCGATCTGGCGGCGCGCGGTCGACCCGACGTGCTTGAGCCGCTCGCCGCGGTGGCCGAGCACGATGCCCTTCTGGCTGGCCCGCTCCACGTAGAGCAGCGCGTGCACGTCGATCATGTCGTCGCGGCCCTCGCGCGGGATCATCTCCTCGATGGTGACCGCGATGGAGTGCGGCAGCTCGTCGCGCACGCCCTCCAGCGCGGCCTCCCGGATCAGCTCGGCGACCAGCGTGGTCTCCGGCTCGTCGGTCAGCTCGCCGCCGGGGTAGAGCTGCGGGCCCTCGGGCATCCTGGCCACCAGCAGGTCGGTCAGGGTGGCCACCTGGAAGCCGTCCACGGCCGAGACCGGGATCAGCTCGGCGAACTCCATGACCTCCTGCAGCGCCAGCAGCTGCTCGCCGACCTGGTCCGGGGAGACCAGGTCGGTCTTGGTGATGATGCCGATGACCGGGGTGCGCTTGGCGACCTTGGTCAGCTCGGCGGCGATGAACCGGTCCCCCGGTCCCACCTTCTGGTCGGCGGGCACGCAGAAGCCGACCACGTCGACCTCCGACCAGGTCTCCCGGACGATGTCGTTGAGCCGCTGGCCCAGCAGCGTGCGCGGCCGGTGCAGGCCGGGGGTGTCGACGATGACGAGTTGGGCGTCGTCGCGGTGCACGATGCCGCGGATGGCGTGGCGGGTGGTCTGCGGCTTGCTCGAGGTGATCGCGACCTTGCTGCCGACCAGCGCGTTGGTCAGCGTCGACTTCCCCGCGTTGGGCCTGCCGACGAAGCAGGCGAATCCGGAACGATGGCCCTGCGCGGTGCTTGTCACCAAGTCATTGTGCCCTTGCGGTCCCCGGCGGGCTGACGCGGTTCAGCTCCAGGGTGGCGGGCAGGTCGACGACGCCGGGGCCGCCAGCGTCCAACCAGGCCTCGATGTCGTCGAGCACGGTGTCGTCGAGCACGAAGCCCAGCCAGGTGGGTTTGCTGCCCTTGGCCTGCACGACCACCACATTGGACGTCTCGCAGGTGTCGAGGCACTCCGACACGCGGACCTTGCCGCCGTGCTTGGCCGCGATGGCCCGCAACCGGGTGACCTGGGCGCCGTGGTTGACGGTGGGGTGCTTCTTGACCGTCCCGCAGCAGCAGTCGCGGCAGACCGTGACGAGGACGCTCACCGCAGGACGTCGACGACGGTGCCGGTGGCGTCCGCGCGCAGCACCGGCGCGTCCGGGGTGAGGTCGCGCACAGCGGCCAGCGAGTCGGCGTCGACCGCGTCCGCGTCGGTCACGACGGCGGCGGCCTCGAGGCCCTCGGCGCCGCTGGACACGGCGGCGGCCACGGCGGCCTGCAGCGCGGTGAGCCGCAACGACGGCAGCGCGACGGTGGCGGCGGCGTAGGTGCGGCCGTCGGTGTCGCGGACCGCGGCGCCCTCGGCGGCACCGGTGCGGGCCCGGCTGGACCGCGCGAGGGTGACGATCTTGGCGTCCTCCTGGTCGAGCTCAGCCACGCTCACCGCTCCTCTCCCACTCCTGTTCGTCGACCGGGGTGGTGTCGACGTCCGCGGGCTCCGGCCGTTCGACCGGGCGCACGACCACGGAGGTGATCCGCACCCGGCCCCGGTTGTCCTTGCCGCCCTCGGCTCGGAACCGTAGCCCGGTGATCTCCGCCTCGGCGCCGGGAAGTGGCACACGTCCCAGCCGCTGGGCGAGCAGACCGCCGACGGTCTCCACGTCCTGGCCCTCCAGCCGCAGCCCGAACACCGCGCCGAGGTCCTCCACCGGCAGCCGGGAGCTGACCCGGACCGCGCCGTCGTCGAGGTGCTCGACCGGCGGCCGGTCGTCGGTGTCGGACTCGTCGGTGATCTCGCCGACGATCTCCTCCAGGATGTCCTCGATGGTGAGCAGGCCCGCGGTGCCGCCGTACTCGTCGACGGCGATGGCGATGTGGTTCTTGGACACCTGCATCTCGCGCAGCAGGTCGTCGAGCCGCTTGGTGTCGGGCACGAACACCGCCGCGCCCATCACCCCGGTCAGCGGGACCGGCCGGTCACCGGCGTCGAGCGCGGCGCGCACCAGGTCCTTGAGGTTGACCACGCCCGCGACGTCGTCGACGCTCTCGCCGATCACCGGGATGCGGGTGTAGCCGGTGCGCAGCGACAGCGCGAGCGCCTGCCGGGCGGTCTTGGTCTGCTCGATCCACACCATCTCGGTGCGCGGGACCATGACCTCGCGGGCGATGGTGCCGCGCAGCTCGAACACCGAGTGGATCATCTCGCGCTCGTCGGCGTCGACGACCCCGCGTTCCTCGGCCATGTCGACCAGCTCGCGCAGCTCCACCTCGGACGAGAAGGGCCCCTCGCGGAAGCCCTTACCGGGGGTGATGGCGTTACCGACGAGGATCAGGAAACGAGAGAGAGGGCCCAGTATCGAGCCGAGTACGCGCACAGGTCCGGCGGCGATGAGGCCGACGCCGTAAGGGTGCTGGCGGCCGATGGTGCGCGGGCCGACACCGACGAGCACGTACGACACGACGATCATGCCGAGTGCGGCCACCAGCCCGGACAGCCAGCCGGGGCTGATCGAGCGGGCGCAGACGAAGGTGACCAGCACCGTCGCCGCGAGCTCGCAGCCCAGCCGCAGCAGGAGCAGCAGGTTGATGTGCCGGGGCCGCTCGGCGACCACGGCGAGCAGTTGCCCCGCCCCCGCCCGGCCCGAGCGCAGCAGCCCCTCGACCCTGGCCTTGGACACCGCCGACAGCGACGCGTCGGCGGCGGCGAAGCACCCGGCGGCGAGGATGAGCAGGACGGCGATGACCAGCAGACCGGCCGAATCGGCGGACACCCCGGGTCAGTCCTGCGGCTCGTTGAGGCCGACCGCGCCGAGCAGCTTGTCGTCCTCGACGCGCTGGGCCGCGCGGCGCTTGGCGTCGGCGGCCGCGGTGCGGAAGTCGGCGAGGATGCGCTTCTGCAGCGTGAACATCTCGCGTTCCTCGGCGGGTTCGGCGTGGTCGTAGCCGAGCAGGTGCAGCACGCCGTGCACGGTCAGCAGGTGCAGCTCGTCGATGAGGCTGTGCCCCGCGGTGCGCGCCTGGTCCTTGGCGAAGGCCGGGCACAGCACGATGTCGCCCAGCAGCGCCGGACCGGACTCGGAGGCGTCCGGGCGGCGCGCCGAGTCCAGCTCGTCCATCGGGAAGGCCATCACGTCGGTGGGGCCCGGCAGGTCCATCCAGCGCTCGTGCAGGTCGGCCATGACGTCGAGCTCGACGAGCAGGACGGACAGCTCGGCGAGCTTGCTGACGTTCATCCGGTCAAGCGCGAAGCGGGCCGCGGAGACGATGGACGCCTCGTCGACCGCCACCCCGGACTCGTTGGCGATCTCGATACTCACCGCGCCATTGTCCCCGCACGCCCTACCGGCCGCCGCGCCTGCCCCCGGCGCGGACGGGTCCCCGCTGCGCGGCCGCGTCGTTCTCGGCCGCGTCCTGCACGACCTGCCAGCGCTCGTAGGCGTCGACGATGTCGCCGACGAGCCGGTGGCGGACCACGTCGGCGCTGCTGAGCGCGGCGAAGTGCACGTCGTCGACACCGTCGAGGATGTCCCGGACGACCTTGAGGCCGCTGCGCTGCCCGCCGGGCAGGTCGATCTGGGTGGTGTCGCCGGTGACCACGATCTTGGAGCCGAAGCCGAGCCGGGTGAGGAACATCTTCATCTGCTCGGGCGTGGTGTTCTGCGCCTCGTCGAGGATGATGAACGCGTCGTTGAGGGTGCGGCCGCGCATGTAGGCCAGCGGGGCGACCTCGATGGTGCCCGCCTGCATCAGCCGCGGGATCGACTCGGGGTCGATCATGTCGTGCAGCGCGTCGTAGAGCGGGCGCAGGTACGGGTCGATCTTCTCGAACAGCGTGCCGGGCAGGAAGCCGAGCCGCTCGCCCGCCTCGACCGCGGGCCGGGTCAGGATGATCCGGCTGACGTGCTTGGCCTGCAGCGACTGCACGGCCTTGGCCATCGCCAGGTACGTCTTGCCGGTACCGGCCGGGCCGATGCCGAAGACGATGGTGTTGGCGTCGATGGCGTCGACGTAGTGCTTCTGGTTGAGCGTCTTGGGCCGGATCGTGCGGCCGCGCCGGGACAGGATGTCCAGGCTGAGCACCTCGGCGGGCGACTCGGCCGAGTTGGCCGAGAGCATCGCCACGGTGCGGCGCACGGCGTCCGGGCCGACCTGCTGACCGCGCGCGGCCAGGGTCGTGAGCTCGGTGAACACCCGCTCGGCGAAGGCCACGTCGGCCGGGGCGCCGGACAGGGTGACCTCGTTGCCGCGCACGTGCACGTCGGCGACGAGCAGTTCCTCGGCCATGCGCAGGTTCTCGTCCCGGGAACCGAGCAGGGCCAGCACGGCCCCCTCCGGGATCGCGAACCGCGACTGCGCGTCGGGGGTCGGCTCAGCGGACGAAGGACGGGGGTCTCCCCCAGGTGCGGTACCCGTCACGTGCTCTCTGGCCCACCTTCTGCGCTCGCGCGCCTCACCATCCGACCCCCCGATGCTAGCCCTCCCCCCACCCCCACCGCACCGAAGAAACCACTCCGCCTGGCTACTGTGACCCCATGAGCGGCTGCCTGTTCTGCAAGATCATCGCCGGTGAGGTCCCCGCGACCACGGTCTACGAGAACGACGACGTCCTCGCCTTCCGCGACATCAACCCCCAAGCCGAGGTCCACGTCCTGGTGGTCCCCAAGCCCCACCACCAAGACGCCAAGGACCTCACCGCGACCCCGGACCTGTTGGCGGCCGTGATCGACGCGGGCGCCGAGGTGGCCAAGATCGAAGGAATCCACGATTCCGGCTACCGCTTCGTGTTCAACACCGGCGACGACGCCTGCCGAACCGTCTTCCACGCCCACCTACACGTCCTAGGCGGCGAACAACTCTCCACCTTCGGCCACTAACCGACAAGGAAGAGCGGAGAGAAGACAAGAGGGAGAGGGGAAGAGCGAGAAGCGGACCCACCAGCCCCACACCCCGCTACGCGCTCGTCCCTCGCACTACGCGCCCCCCGCCCCGTGGGGGCTCCGGGGGCTCGGGCCCCCGGGAGATATCGGCGGCGCAAAGGGGAAAGAAGCGGCAGCTTCTGAACACGGTGAGGGAAGCCGCGCGGGCGGTGAAGCCTGGGGGTCGCCCCACCGCCTCGCGCGGCGCCGCCGGACCGAGGGGGGAGGTGTCCGGCGGTAGTCGGGTGAACGCGCTTCGGAATAACTGAAACGCTTTGCGGATAAAGGGTAAACCTTGGGCTGACCTAGCGCCAGCGGGCGGTGAGGGCGCCGAGGGCACCGAGCGCGACGGCGGCGGCGGTGGAAGTCCGCAGTACTGCGGGACCGAGGCGGACGGCGGTGGCCCCGGCCTGTTCAAGGGCGGTCAGCTCGTCCGGGCTGATGCCGCCCTCGGGGCCGACGACCAGCACAAGATCACCCGATTCGGGTAGCCGGACCTGGGCCAACCGGGTGGCGAGGTGGGCCTCCAGCACCAGGGTCAGGGCGCTGGCGCGGACCAGGTCGAGCAGACCGGACTGGCCGACGGGGTCGAGCACGTCCGGTACCCAGGGGCGTCTGGCCTGCTTGGCTGCCTCGCGCGCCGTGGACCGCCAGCGCGCCAGGGCTTTCTCGCCGCGCGGGCCGTCCTCCCACTTGGCCACGCACCGGCAGGCGCGCCACGGGACGACCGCGTCGACGCCCGCCTCGGTGGCCAGTTCGACGGCGAGTTCCCCGCGGTCGCCCTTGACCAGTGCTTGGACCAGGACGACCCGCAGGTCCGGTGGCGGCTCGGTCCACCGGCGTTCGATGACGACGTCGAGGCTGTCCTTGGCCGCCGCGGTGACGACGCACTCGGCGACCGAGCCAGCGCCGTCGCCGACGAGCAGCCGCTCCCCCGCGCGCAGCCTGCGCACGGCCGCCGCGTGCCTGCCCTCCGGGCCGTCCAGCGTGAACGGCCCGGCGGCGGGCAGCGCGTCGACCAGGAACTGCGCCAGGGTCATCGGCGGGAGCGCAGGCGGGAGAACAGGCCTCCGGAGCGGTTGGTGGCCGACGCCAGCGTGTGCTTCTCCTCGCCGCGCAGCGCGGCCAGTTCGCGCAGCAGTTCGGTCTGCCTGGCGTCGAGCCGGGTCGGGACCTCGACCTCGATGTGCACGTGCAGGTCGCCGCGGCCGTCGACCCGACCGGTGGAGCGCAGCCTGGGCAGGCCGCGCCCGGGCAGCAGCAGTTCGGCGCCGGGCTGGGTGCCCGGTTCCAGGTCCAGCTCGATGTGGCCGTCGATGGCCTCCAGCGGCACGACGGCGCCGAGCGCGGCGGTCGTCATCTGCACCCGCAGCGTGCAGTGCAGGTCGGCGCCCTCGCGTTCGAAGGTGGCGTGCGGCAGTTCCTCGACCTCGATGTAGAGGTCACCGGCCGGGCCGCCGCCGGGGCCGACCTCGCCCTGGCCGGAGAGCCGGACGCGCATGCCGTCGGCGACGCCGGGCGGGATCTTCGCGGTGATGGTGCGCCGCGCCCGGACCCGGCCCTCGCCCGCGCACTGGCGGCACGGGTCGGGGATGACCTCGCCGAGGCCGCGGCAGGTGGGGCAGGCGCGGGCGGTGACGACCTGGCCGAGGAACGACCGCTGCACCGACTGCACCTCGCCCCGGCCACCGCAGGTGTCGCACGCGATCGGGGTGCTGCCCTCGGAGCAGCCGGAGCCGCGGCACAGGTCGCACAGGATCGCGGTCTCCACCGCGATCTCCCTGCTGATCCCGTTGGCGCACTCCTCGAGCGTCATCTGCACGCGCAGCAGCGCGTCCGACCCGGGCTGCACCCGGCTGCGCGGTCCGCGCCCACCGCCGCCGCCACCGGCCGCGCCGAAGAAGGCGTCCATGATGTCGCCGAGGCCGAACCCGCCGAACGGGTCGCGGCCGCCGCCCCCACCGCCACCGCCGTTGCCGAGCGGGTCGCCGCCCATGTCGACGATCTTGCGCTTCTGCGGGTCGGAGAGGACCTCGTAGGCCGCGGTGACCTCGCGGAAGCGGGTTTGCGCCGCCTCGTCCGGGTTGACGTCGGGGTGCAGCTCGCGCGCCAGCTTCCGGTAGGCGCGCTTGATCTCCTCGGAGGTCGCGTCCTGACGCACCCCGAGAGTGCCGTAGTAGTCCCTCGCCACCTGTCCAGTCCTCCTGCCCCGGGCGTGCCGGGGCGCTTCGATGCCTGTTCGACCGATCCTCTACCGACCGAGGATCATCCCGACGTAGTTCGCCACCGCGCGTACCGCGGCGATGTTGGTGGGGTAGTCCATGCGCGTCGGCCCGACGACCCCCATGCCGCCCAACAGGGTGGCACGGGTGCCGTAGCCGATGGACACCACCGAGGTGGAACGCATCTCCTCGGCCTCGTTCTCCTCGCCGATGCGCACCGTGATGGTGCCGGGGTCGGCGGTCGCGGCGAGCAGCTTGAGCACGACGACCTGCTCCTCGAGCGCCTCGAGCACTTGGCGCAGCGAGTGCGGGAAGTCGGCGACGTTGCGGGTGAGGTTGGCGGTGCCGCCGAGCACCAACCGCTCCTCGGGGTGTTCGACCAGCGACTCGACCAGCACGGTGGCCAGCTTGGTGACGACCTCGCGCAGCTCACCCGGCGCGCTCTCGGGCAGTTCGGCGACGCTGGCCGCGGCGTCGGCGAGGCGCTTGCCAGCCAGGGTGGTGTTGACCATGGCGCGCAGCCGGGCGACGGCCTCGTCGGTGACCACGTCGCCGAGGTCGACCATCCGCTGGTCGACCCGGCCGGTGTCGGTGATCAGCACCAGCATCAGCCGGGCCGGGGTGATGCTGACCAGTTCGACGTGGCGCACCGTGGACGTGGTCAGCGTCGGGTACTGGATCACCGCGACCTGGCGGGTCAGCTGGGCGAGCAGCCGGACGCTGCGGCGCATCACGTCGTCGAGGTCGATGGCGCCCTCGAGGAAGCTCTGGATGGCCTTGCGCTCGGCGGTCGAGAGCGGCTTGACGTCGCTGAGCCGGTCGACGAAGAGCCGGTAGCCCTTGTCGGTGGGGATGCGACCGGCGCTGGTGTGCGGCTGCGTGATGTAGCCGTCCTCCTCCAGCGAGGCCATGTCGTTGCGCACGGTCGCGCTCGACACCCCGAGGTTGTGCCGGTCGACGATCGCCTTGGACGCCACGGGTTCGTGGTCGCGGACGTAGTCGGCCACGATCGCCCGCAGCACCTCGAACCGCCGCTCGTCGGAACTGACCACGCCGCCCACCTCCCTCGTCCGCGCCCGGGTCCCCACCCTGAGTTTACGGAGGGCGGCGCGGCGGGTGGTGGCTAGCGGGTCCGCTCCGCCTGCCGCAGGTTGCGCAACGCCGCCGAGGCGGCGATCCGGATGATCGGGTCGTCGTGCTCGGCGGCGTCGGCGATGATCTCCGTCGACCGCGGGCCGCCGATGAGGCTGGCCAGGTAGAGGGCCTTGCAGGCGAGCACGGTGTCCGACCGCGTGGCGAGTTCGGCCAGGTGCGGCAGGGCGTCGTCGCCGAGTTCGGCGGCGGCGGAGTAGTCGACCTCCGGCTCGGATAACCGCTGCCGGACGTGCTGCAGGGTGATCGCCATCGCAGGACCCCTCACTGTTGGCGTTGCGCTGCCGACAAGAGGGCGTCCATCCGTACCAGATACGCCTGTCCGCGAAGTCAGGCCTAAGGTCCCGAAACCGACCTAGGTGGTGATCGGCACCTCGGCCGCCCCGCGCAGGTTGATGCGGCCGTTCCACCGGACGGGACCGGCGAGGGCGAGGTCGGGGAACCGGTCGACCAGGCGGCCGATGGCGACCCGGCCCTCCAACCGGGCGAGGGCCGCGCCGAGGCAGTGGTGCGGGCCCGCGCCGAAGGAGACGTGGGCGCGGGCGTTGGACCGGTCCAGCCGCAGCTCGGCGGCGTCCGGTCCCCAGAACCGCTCGTCGGTGTTTGCCGACCCGAGGTTGGCGATGACGAAGGTGCCCGCCGGGATCGTGTGGCCGCCCAGCTCGAACTCCGCGGTGGTGACCCGCCTGCTGGACTGGACCGGGCTGTCGTAGCGCAGCAGCTCCTCGACCGCGTTGGGCACCAGGTCCTGGTCCGCGCGCAGGGCCGCGAGCTGGTCGGGGTTGCGCAGCAGGGCGACCACGCCGTTGGAGATCAGGTTGACGGTGGTCTCGTGGCCCGCGACGTAGAGCAGCACGACCTGGGCGACCAGTTCCTCGTCGCTGAGCACCTCGCCCTCGTTCTCGGCCCGGATGAGCGCGGTGAGCAGGTCGTCGGCCGGGTGCGCGCGCTTCCAGGCGATGACGTCGGCGACCAGCTCGCCCAGTTCGATGTCGGCGGCCATCACCTCGGCGGCGACCTGCGGGTCGGCCACCGGTTCCAGCGAGCGCACGACGGTGCCGGTGAGCTCGCGGACCCGGCCCGCGTCGGTGGGCGGCATCCCGAGCATGTTGTTGATCACGGCGAACGGCAGCGGGAACGCCAGCACCTCGACCAGGTCCCCGCCGCCCGCGTTCGCGAGCCCGTCCAGCGCGGTGTCGACGAGCGCGACGATCTCGGGTTCCAGCGCCGCGATCGCGCGCGGGGTGAAGACCTTGGCGACCAGCCCGCGCAGCCGGGTGTGGTCGGGGGCGTCGCGGTCGAGCATGGACAGCCCGTCGCCGCGCCAGGAGCGGTTGCCCGCCGCCTCGCGGATGCGCATCAGGACCGGGTTCGGCCCCAGGTGGCGGGTCTCCACGGACAGGCCCGCGCGCAGCACCGCGGTCACGTCCGCGTGCCGGGACACCACCCAGAAGCCGAGCGGGTGGTCCTGGATCGGCGCGGCGTCGCGGAGCTCGGCGTAGTGCGGGTACGGGTCGTCGGTGAACCCCGGCGCGAACGGGTTGTAGTAGGTCTCGGTCACGGCTCCCCCTCGGAGTTGGCATTCACGGCGTCGGTCACATACACCGCGTATGTCAGTAGGGTCCCAGCGTATGACCGTGGTCAAGAGCCGTCGGGAGCAGTACTCCGAGGCAACCAGGGCGGCGCTGGTCGAGGCGGCGACCGCCCGGTTCGCCACCGCCGGGTACGCCGCGACCGGCCTCGAGGACGTGGCGGGCGACATCCGGGCCACCCGCGGCGCGGTCTACCACCACTTCAGCAGCAAGAAGGCGCTGTTCGAGGCGGTGCTCGACGAGCTGGAGGTCCAGGCGACCGAGCGGATCACCGCGGCCTACCGGGGCGCGCCCGACCCGTGGTCGGGTGCCGTGGCGGCGCTGGAGGCGTTCCTGGACCAGTGCTGCGACCCGGTCTACAGCCGGGTCGTCTGGCGCGAGGGTCCCATCGCGATGGGCTGGGGCGGCTGGCACACGACCGAGCAGAAGTACGCGCACGGGACCATCGAGGCGATCCTGCGCGACCTCCAGGCCAAGGGCCTGCTGGCGCCGCTACCGCTGGCCACGCTGACCGAGGTGACCTTCTGCGCCATCGGCGCGGCGGGCCACGGCCTGGCCGAGGCCGACCTCGCCGACCGCCCCGGCCTGCGCGCGGAGTACAGCGCGGTGCTCGGCCGGATGATCGGCGGCCTGCGCCCGGACTAGGTCAACCGCCGCACGACGGCGTCGGCCAGCAGCCTCCCGCGATCGGTGAGGACGCAGCGGCCCGCCGTCAGGGCAGCCGGGTCCAGAAGCCCGTCGCCCGCGGCGTACTGGGCCTCCACCTGGCCGGCGGGCGTGAGGGCGTCGACGGCCAGGCCCTCAGCCAACCGCAGTTCGAGCAGGACGCGTTCGAGCCGCTGGTCGTCTTCGGTGAGGCGCTCACGTGCGGCGGCGGGCGAGGAGCCCTCGGCGAGCAACGAGGTGTAGCGGGCCGGGTGCTTGACGTTCCACCAGCGGACGCCGCCGACGTGGCTGTGCGCGCCGGGGCCCGCGCCCCACCAGTCGCCGCCGAGCCAGTAGCCGAGGTTGTGCCTGCACCGGGCGGCGTCGGAGGCGGCCCAGTTGGAGACCTCGTACCAGTGCAGCCCCGCCGCGCCCATGGCCCGGTCGACCTGCTCGTACCGGTCGGCGAGGACGTCGTCGTCGGGCATCGGGAGTTCGCCGCGGCGGACCCGCCTGGCCAGGGCCGTGCCGTCCTCGACGATCAGCGAGTAGGCCGAGACGTGGTCGACGCCCGCCGCCAGCACCGCGTCCAGGGACGCCGCGAGGTCCTGCGGCCGCTCCCCCGGCGTCCCGTAGATCAGGTCCAGGTTGACGTGCTCGATGCCCGCCGCCGTGGCCTCGCGCGCCGCGGCGACCGCCCGGCCGGGGGTGTGCGTCCGGTCGAGGATGGCCAGCACGTGCTGGGCCGCGGACTGCATCCCAAGCGACACCCGGGTGTACCCCGCCTCGGCGATGCCCGCGAAGAACTCCGGCGAGGTCGACTCCGGGTTGGACTCGGTGGTGACCTCCGCGCCGGGCGCCAGGCCGAACACCGACCGCACCGCGTCCAGCACCTGGGACAGCCCGTCGGCGCCGAGCAGTGACGGGGTGCCACCGCCCACGAACACCGTGTCAGCGACCGGGGGTGCGCCGAGCACCCGGGCGGCCAGGTCCAGTTCCTGTCGCAGACCCGCCAACCACGAAGCGGGCGAGGCCGATGTGCCCAGCTCACCGGCGGTGTAGGTGTTGAAATCGCAGTAGCCGCACCGGGTCGCGCAGAACGGGACGTGCACGTACACGCCGAACGGCCGGTCACCGAGGCCGAGGAGCGCGGACTCGGGCAGGGAACCGTCGGCGGGCGCGGGGTCGCCCTGGGGGGGTGCTGCGGCCATGGCGACCATCCTCCCAGGTCCGCGCGGGCACCGGGACCGCACCGGCGCAAGCCCCGTGACCTGCGTCCCAGCATGCGGATGGTGGTGGACCACACCGTGGACGCGTGGCACGCTGATCCCATGTCCGCGACTGAGGTCTTCCTG
The DNA here is from genome assembly GCF_024171945.1 of Actinokineospora globicatena. Taxonomy (GTDB): domain Bacteria; phylum Actinomycetota; class Actinomycetes; order Mycobacteriales; family Pseudonocardiaceae; genus Actinokineospora; species Actinokineospora globicatena. Next base: position 394,313 of record NZ_JAMTCR010000005.1, on the reverse strand, counting down.
GTGGCCCGCCGCCACGTCGACTTCCAGCGCGTGTCCAGCGCGATGTGCCGTCAGCACCCCTGACGTCCACGCCTATTCGCATTCAGCAGGCGTCGGGTGCGCCGCTGAGTGATCCCCCGCACCGCCGCCTGGGGTCGTCGTGGCGCGCACGAGCGCCCCGATCCCGGAGGAACCACCGGTGTCCCCCACCACACCCCCCACCCCGGTTTCCCCCACCAAGCCCGCGGCTGCCCGCAAGCCGCCGCGGGGCGAGGGCCAGTGGGCGCTCGGCTACCGCGAGCCGCTGAATCCGAACGAGCGGTCCAAGAAGGACGACAACCCGCTCAACGTCCGCGCCAGGATCGAGAACATCTACGCCAAGGGCGGGTTCGACAGCATCGATCCCGGTGACCTGCGTGGCCGGTTCCGCTGGTACGGGCTCTACACCCAGCGCAAGCCCGGGATCGACGGCGGGCGCACCGCGACGCTGGAGCCCGAGGAGCTCGACGACTCGTACTTCATGCTGCGGGTGCGCACCGACGGCGGTGCGGTGACCACCGAGCAGCTCGCGGTGCTCGGCGAGGTGTCGCAGACCTACGCGCGCGACACCGCCGACATCACCGACCGGCAGAACATCCAGTACCACTGGATCCGGGTCGAGGACATGCCCACCATCTGGCAGAAGCTCGAGGGCGCGGGCATGACCACGATGGAGGCCTGCGGCGACAGCCCCCGGGTCATCCTTGGCTCGCCGGTGGCGGGCATCGCCGAGAACGAGGTCCTCGACGGCACCCCGGCCATCGAGGACATCAAGCGCCGGTTCATCGGCGACCCGGCGTACTCGAACCTGCCGCGCAAGTTCAAGTCCGCGGTGTCCGGGCTGCCCGACATCGCCCACGAGATCCACGACATCGCCTTCGTCGGCGTGGTGCACCCCGAGCACGGCCCCGGGTTCGACGTGTGGGTCGGCGGCGGCCTGTCCACCAACCCGATGATCGGCCAGCGGCTGGGCGCGTGGGTGCCGCTCGACGAGGTCGCCGACGTCTACGGCGCGGTGATCAGCGTGTTCCGCGACTACGGCTACCGCCGCCTGCGGCACCGGGCCAGGATCAAGTTCCTGGTCAAGGACTGGGGCGCGGCCAAGTTCCGCCAGGTCGTCGAGGACGAGTACCTGCACCGCAAGCTGATCGACGGCCCGGCGCCGGAGGTCCCGGAGGTGCCGATCGACCACATCGGCGTGCACCGGCAGAAGGACGGCCTGTTCTACGTCGGCGCCGCCCCGATCGCGGGCCGGGTGTCCGGTTCGGTGCTGGTGGAGGTCGCCAAGGCCGCCGAGCGGGCCGGGTCGAACCGGGTGCGGTTCACCCCGCTGCAGAAGCTGGTGGTGCTCGACGTGCCCGAGGCCGAGGTTCCCGCGCTGCAGGCGGACCTGGCCAAGTTGGGCCTGCAGAGCACCCCGTCGCCGTGGCGGCGCGGGGTGATGGCGTGCACCGGCATCGAGTTCTGCAAGCTGGCCATCGTCGAGACCAAGGGCCGCGCGCACGAGCTGGTGGCGGCGCTGGAGACCAGGCTGACCGACATCACCGACGGCATCACCGCGCCGATCTCGGTGCACATCAACGGCTGCCCGAACTCGTGCGCCCGGATCCAGACCGCCGACATCGGGCTCAAGGGCCAGATCGTCACCGACGACGCGGGCGCGCAGGTCGAGGGCTTCCAGGTGCACCTGGGCGGCGGGCTGGGCCTGGACGCCGGGTTCGGCCGCAAGCTGCGCGGGCACAAGGTGACCGGCGCGGAGCTGCCCGACTACGTCGAGCGCGTGGTGCGCCGCTTCGTCGCCGGGCGCGAGCCTGGCGAGCGGTTCGCCCAGTGGGTCGTGCGCGCCGACGAGGGCGACCTGCGATGAGCGAGCGGGCGACGCCCTTCTACTGCCCGTACTGCGGTGACGAGGACCTGCGGCCGCAGGAGGAACCGCACGCGGCCTGGTTGTGCACCGGCTGCAGGCGGGTCTTCACGGTCAAGTTCGTCGGACTGAATCTGTCGGGGGAGGCAGCGAAGTGACCACCACAGCCCAGGAGTTGGCCGAGCGGGCGGAGCGCGAACTGGCGGAGGCGAGCGCGGCGGAGGCGTTGGCCTGGACGGTCTCGACCTTCGGCGACGACTTCATCGTCGCGTCGAACATGCAGGACGCGGTGCTCATCGACTTGGCCTACCAGGCCAAGCGCGACATCGACGTGCTGTTCCTGGAGACCGGCTACCACTTCGCGGAGACCATCGGCACCCGGGACGCGGTGTCGGTGGTGTACCCGGAGGTCCGGATCGTCAACGCCGAGGCCGAGCAGTCGGTCGCCGACCAGGAGGCCGAGTTCGGGTTGCTGAACCAGACGGATCCGACGCGGTGCTGCTTCCTGCGCAAGGTGGTGCCGTTGCGGCAGACGCTGTCCGGGTACGCGGCCTGGGTGACCGGGGTGCGCCGGGTGGACGCGCCGACGCGGGCCAACACCCCGATCGTGCAGTGGGACGACCGCAACGGGCTGGTGAAGGTCAACCCGATCGCGGCGTGGAGCGACGACGAGTTCAACCGCTACATCGCCGACCACGCGATCCTGGAGAACCCGTTGGTGCAGGAGGGCTACCCGTCGATCGGCTGCGCGCCGTGCACGGCCAAGCCGCTGCCGGGCCAGGACGCCCGCAGCGGCCGCTGGGCGGGATCGGGCAAGACCGAGTGCGGACTGCACGGCTGAGGACGACGGGGACATGACACTCAACACCGACAACGACCACGCCGCGCCGCGGCCGGACGAGCGCCCACAACGGACGCACCACCCGCTCGACGCGTTGGCGCGCCTGGAATCCGAGGCCATCCACATCTTCCGGGAGGTGGCGGGTGAGTTCGACCGACCGGTGATCCTGTTCTCCGGCGGCAAGGACTCCACCGTACTGCTCCACCTCGCGGTGAAGGCGTTCTGGCCCGCACCCGTCCCATTCCCGCTACTGCACGTCGACACCGGGCACAACCTCGACGAGGTCATCGAGTTCCGCGACCGCACCGTCGAGCGCTACGGCTTACGCCTCGTCGTGGCCAGCGTGCAGGACTTCATCGACGACGGTCGACTGGAAGAGCGGCCGGACGGAACGCGAAATCCTTTGCAGACGGTTCCGCTGCTCGATGCCATCACCACCAACAAGTTCGACGCCGTTTTCGGCGGCGGGCGCCGCGACGAGGAACGCGCCCGGGCGAAGGAAAGAATTTTCAGCCTACGCAATTCCTTCGGCCAGTGGGAGCCGCGGCGCCAGCGTCCCGAACTGTGGAACCTCTATAACGGCAGGCACCGCGCGGGCGAACACGTTCGTGTGTTCCCGCTGTCCAACTGGACCGAACTCGACGTCTGGCGCTACATCAAGCGCGAGGCGATCGAGCTGCCGTCCATCTACTTCGCGCACACCCGAGAGGTGTTCCAGCGCGACGGTATGTGGCTGACGGCCGGTCCGTGGTTCGGCCCGCGCGCCGACGAGCCGACCGAGGAGCTGACCGTCCGCTACCGGACCGTCGGCGACGGCTCGTGCACCGGTGCCGTGCTGTCCGAGGCCGCCGACCTCGACGAGGTGATCGCCGAGGTCTCGGCGAGCAGGCTGACCGAGCGCGGCGCGACCCGCGCCGACGACCGGCTGTCCGAGGCCGCCATGGAAGACCGCAAGCGGGAGGGCTACTTCTAATGGCAGACACGACCCAGGACCTGCTGCGCCTGGCCACGGCGGGCAGCGTCGACGACGGGAAGTCCACCCTCGTCGGCAGGCTGCTCTACGACACCAAGTCGGTGCTGGCCGACACCCTCGACGCCGTGCACCGCGCGAGCGTGGACAAGGGACTGTCCACTCCGGACTTGTCGCTGCTCGTCGACGGGCTGCGCTCCGAGCGCGAGCAGGGCATCACCATCGACGTGGCCTACCGCTACTTCGCCACGCCCAAGCGCTCGTTCGTGCTGGCCGACACCCCGGGCCACGTGCAGTACACCCGCAACACCGTCACCGGCGCGTCCACCGCGCAGCTGGCCGTGCTGCTGGTCGACGCGCGCAAGGGGGTGCTGGAGCAGACCCGCCGGCACGCCGCGGTGCTGGCGCTGCTCGGCGTGCCCCGGCTGGTGCTGGCGGTCAACAAGGTCGACCTCGTGGCCTACGACGAGGCGACCTTCGAGGTGATCGCCAAGGAGTTCACCGACCACGCCACCGCGCTGGGCTACCCGCTCGGCTCGGTGCTGTCCATCCCGGTGTCGGCGCTGGTCGGCGACAACGTGGTGGAGCGCTCGGCGCACACCCCCTGGTACGTCGGCCCGACGCTGCTCGAGCACCTGGAGAACGTCCCGGTCGAGCCGGACCCGCACGACGCGCCGCTGCGCTTCCCGGTGCAGTACGTGATCCGCACCAACACCGCCGAGCACACCGACTACCGCGGCTACGCGGGCCAGGTCGCGGCGGGCACCGTCCGCCCCGGTGACGAGGTGGTCGTGCTGCCCTCGGGGCTGCGCACCACGGTCGCCAGGGTCGACACCCCCGACGGCGAGCTGGCCGAGGCCGAGGCGGGCCGGTCGGTGACGCTGGTGCTGGCCGACGACATCGACATCTCCCGCGGCGACCTGATCGCCGTCGCCACCGCGCCACCGCTGCCGGTCGACGAGTTCGAGGCGACCGTGGCGTGGCTCTCCGACAAGCCGCTGCGCCCGGGTGCCCGGGTGCTGGTCAAGCACGGCGCGCGCACCGTGCAGGCGGCCGTGAGCGAGCTCAACGCCCGCTTCGACGAGCAGAAGCTGACCGCCGTACCCGACCCGGAGTCGTTGAACCTCAACGAGATCGGCCGCGTGCTGGTGCGCGTCGCCGAGCCGTTGCCGGTCGACGACTACGCGGTCAACCGACGCACCGGGGCGTTCCTGGTGATCGACGCCGCCGACGGGTCGACGTTGGCGGCGGGTCTGGTCGGCGCCGGGTTGCAAGCCCTGGCGTCGACCGGTCCCACCGACGCGAGCACGGCGGGAGACCTCGTCTCCCCCGGCCCGTAGTAGTAGCACTCCACCTCCCTGGAAAGGCCCCACCGAAGTGAAGCGATCCCGCGTCTTAGCCGCAGCCGCTGTAGCCCTGTCCCTCGCCAGTGTCCTGGCGGGCTGCTCCCGTGCGGACTCGGGCGACTCCGGCTCCGCCCCCGCGAGCAGCGGAGCCCCGAGCGCGGGCAAGGGCCCCGCCGCCGAGCTGCGGTTGGGGTACTTCCCCAACGTGACGCACGCCCCGGCGCTGATCGGGCTGGAGCAGGGCCTGTTCACCAAGGAGCTGGGCAGCACCAAGCTGGTGCCGACCAAGTTCAACGCCGGTGGTGAGGCCGTCAACGCCCTCTACGGCGGTTCGCTCGACGCGACCTTCATCGGCTCGGGCCCCTCGCTCAACGCCTTCGGCAAGTCCGACGGCAAGGCCGTGCGCCTGGTGGCGGGCACCGCCTCGCGCGGCGCGCAGCTGGTGGTCAAGCCGGAGATCAACTCCGAGCAGGACCTGGTCGGCAAGACCGTGGTGACCCCGCAGCTGGGCAACACCCAGGACATCGCGCTGAAGAAGTGGCTCTCGGACAAGCAGCTCACCGACAAGGTGAAGGTGCAGAACACCGAGAACGCGCTGGCGCTGGAGGAGTTCAAGAAGGGCAGCGTGCAGGCGGCGTGGCTGCCGGAGCCGTGGTCGTCGCGGCTGGTGCTGGAGGCGGGCGCCAAGGTGCTGCTCGACGAGAAGGACCTGTGGCCCGGCGGCGAGTTCCCGACCACCGTGCTGATCGTGTCCACCACGTACCTCAACGACCACCCGGACACCGTCAAGGCGCTGCTCAAGGGCCTGGTCGCCAGCGTCGACGTCACCAAGAAGGACGTCCCCGGCGCCAAGACCGCCGTCAACGCCCAGCTCAAGGCGCTGACCGGCAAGGACCTCAACGCGGCCACCATCGACCGCGCGTTCACCAACCTCAACTTCACCCTCGACCCGTACGCCGCGCTGCTGCCGCAGCTGAGCAAGGACGCGGTCACCGCCAAGGTCGCCCAGAAGGAGACCGACGTGAAGGGCTTCCTCGACCTGAGGTTGCTCAACGAGGTGCTCACCGGATCGGGGCAGTCCGCTGTGGACGCCGCGGGCCTGGACTCGAAGTAGTAGGACGCGGGGCGCGAGGAGAGAGGGGCGCGAGATGGCAGTGGCACTGGAGAACGCGGTGGGGACCGAGCACGCCGTCCGGTTGGAGGGCCTGCACAAGGTCTTCGGCGCCGGGCGGCAGGCGGTCACCGCGCTGGACGGCATCGACCTCGCGGTCCGACCAGGTGAGTTCGTCTGCCTGGTCGGTGCCTCGGGGTGCGGCAAGACCACGCTGCTCAACCTGATCGCGGGACTGGAGCAGCCCACGTCCGGTCGGATCACGCTCACCACCTCGCGCCCCGCGGTGATGTTCCAGGAGCACGCGCTGATGCCCTGGCTCACCGTGAACCGCAACATCGAGCTGCCGCTGCGGCTGGCCGGGGTGGGGCGCGCCGAGCGCGCCGCCCGGGTCACCGAGCTGCTGAGCCTGGTGCGGTTGGAGGGCACGGGCCGCAAGCGCCCGCACGAGCTCTCCGGCGGCATGCGCCAGCGGGTGGCGCTGGCCCGCTCGCTGGCCTCGGCGATCCAGGGCTCGGCGGACGGCAAGCACGCGCTGATGCTGATGGACGAGCCGTTCTCCGCGCTCGACGCGATCACCCGCGACCTGCTGCAGGCCGAGTTGCTGCGCGTGTGGCGGGCGACCGGGACCGCGGTGGTGTTCGTGACCCACGACGTGCGCGAGGCGGTGCGGCTCGGCCAGCGCGTCGTGCTGCTGTCCTCGCGCCCGGGCCGGGTCGTGGACGAGTGGGACGTCAACGGGCTCACCGGCGCCGACGAACTGGTCGCCGTGGACACCATCGGCGCGAAGCTGCGAGAGGTGATCAGCACCCATGCCGCGGCTTGACCAGGACACGAAGGACGACAAGGGCACCGAGCACGTGCCGACCGAGGCCACCGCCGAGGAGGTCGACGGCGCGATCGGCGGTCTCGACGCGCTCGACGCGCCCAACGCCGGTCCGCAGCGCTCGCGGGCCCGCCGGATCGGCGCGGCGGTGCTGCCGCCGATCGGGGCGGCGATCCTGTTCGTCGCGGTGTGGCAGGCGGTGTGGGCGACCGCGTGGCTGCCCGAGCACCAACTGCCCTCGCCGGGGACCATCGCCGAGGTCTTCTGGGGCCTGGTCGAGACCGGCCAGGTGTGGGAGTTCCTGTGGACGTCGGTGCACCGGGCGGTGATCGGGTTCGTCATCGCGCTGGGCATCGCGACCCCGCTCGGGCTGCTGCTGGCCAGGGTCAAGCTGGTCCGCGCGGCGATCGGACCGCTGGTGTCGGGCCTGCAGAGCCTGCCGTCGGTCGCCTGGGTGCCCGCCGCGGTGATCTGGTTCGGCTTGACCGACACCACGATCTACATGGTGGTGCTGCTGGGCGCGGTGCCCTCGATCGCCAACGGGCTGGTGGCGGGCATCGACCAGATCCCGCCGATCCTGCCCAGGGTGGGCAAGGTGATGGGCGCGGGCACGTTCGCCAACGCCCGGCACATCCTGCTGCCCGCCGCGCTGCCCGGGTACCTGGCAGGCATGAAGCAGGGCTGGGCGTTCTCCTGGCGGTCGCTGATGGCGGCCGAGCTGATCGCGTCCTCGCCGGAACTCGGTGACGGCCTCGGCCAGTTCCTGCACAACGGCATGTCGCTGTTCGACATGCCGATGGTGATCACCGGCATCATCCTGATCCTGTTCGTGGGCGTGGGCATCGAACTGCTGGTGTTCGCCCCGGTGGAGAAGATCACGCTCAACGCCCGCGGGCTCCGGAAGAACTAGGCGCGGCGTGCACTCGATCCCCCTTGTCGGTGTTGCCCACGGCAGCCGCGATCCCCGATCAGCGGCCGCCGTGGGCGACCTGCTCGACGCCGTCCGGGCCCTGCGGCCCGAGTTGGACGTGCGTGGGGCCTTCCTCGACCTGTCGACGCCATCGGTGTTCGAGGTGCTTTCCGGGCTCTATGCCGAGGGGCACCGACAGGTTGTTGTTGTGCCGCTTCTACTCGGGCGGGCCTTTCACGCGCGGGTAGATCTACCGGGACTTCTTGAAGAGGCCCGGTCTCGGTTGCCTCGACTGTCCACAACGGTCGGTGATGTGTTGGGGCCGGACCCGAAGCTGGAGTCGGCCCTGCTCGGTAGGTTGGCCGAAGTCGGTGCCACGCCTGGGGATCCGGACCTGGGGGTCGTGCTCGCCGCCACCGGTTCGTCGCATGCCCCCGCCAACGCGCGGATCACGGACATCGCGGAGCGATGGGCACACACCCACGGGTGGTCCGGGGTAAGAGCCGCGTTTGCCTCTACTGCCACGCCTGACGTTGCCGCCGCTGTCGCCTCGTTGCGGGCTAGAGGTGCGCGGCGGATCGCGGTCGCGTCGTACTTCTTGGCGCCGGGCCTGCTGCCGGACCGCGTGCGGTCGCTGGCTGGGGACGCCGCGGTGGCCGAGCCGCTGGGCGCGTCCGTCGCCGACGTCGTGCTCGACCGGTACGACGAGGTCACCTCCAGCGCGGTGCGCACCGCCTGACCGCTGTCCCGCTGCCTTACCGAAACGCGAACTCCACTCGTGTGGCCGCCCCGGTCGCTGACCGGAACCGGGCGCTGGGCCTTGTGGGTGCGCGCCGGGGGCGATGTGTCGAGTCGGGGGTCGCCCGCCCGGGCGGGTCGGGCCTCCGAAGAGTCGCTGTGCACAAGGTGCCTACAGCCGACTACGTGAACGGGCATTTGCCGATTCGGCCGCACGGCGCAACCATGATTACGCCGCGCGGCCGAATCCGAAGTCCGACACAAGAGTCCGAGGTGCCTGATGAAGCCGACATCGCGTCGCGCCCTGTCCATCGCCGCTCTCGTCGCTCTACCACTGGTGGCGTTGGCCCCACCGGCGGCCGCCGTCCCGGTGACCGTCAACTACGCCTGCCAGGCCACCGCGCTCGGCACGACCTACCCGGCGACCCTCACCCAGCCGCTCGACGTGAGCGCTCCCGCGAGCGTGGCCGCCGGTGGCGCGCTGAGCGTGGTGATCGACCCGCAGGCCGCGAGCATCCCGGCGACCGTCGGGACCTACACGCTCAAGCGGGTGCAGAACCTGACGTTCAAGGTCCCGATCCCGGCGAACTCGACGTACGTGTCCAGTTCGCTCTCCGGTGGGTCCGGGGTCGGCGCCACCAACCTCTCGGTCTCCGGGGGCGTCGCGACGCTCACCGCGGCGGGACCGGTCAACGGCGGGTCGACCTTCGAACTGCCGACGATCACGCTCAACCTCACCGCGGGCGCACCGGGAACCATCGAGACCTCGCTGTACGGCACGGGCTTCAGCGACCCGGGACTGACCGCGACCGGGGTGGTGCGCGTCCTGTTCGTGGACGTGAACGTGCCCGCCGCGTGCTACCCCAGCCCGAACCCGGCGATCACGACGACGATCGTCACCTGACGCGCCGACGCCGGTGATGTGACCGAGACCGCAGGGCGCCCCTCCCGCGCCCTGCGGTCATCATACCCCCCATGGGTATAGTCGGCGGCATGGACCACCACGGACACACCCCGGTGAACCCCTGGAAGCAGGCGATCAGCGCCACGCTGCACTGCCTGACCGGCTGCGCGATCGGCGAGGTGCTGGGCATGGTGATCGGCACCGCGCTCGGCTGGTCGAACCTGGCCACAGTCGTGCTGTCGATCGCGCTGGCCTTCGTGTTCGGCTACTCGCTGACCGTCGGCCCGGTGCTGCGCGCGGGCGTCCCCGCCGCGAGGGCGCTGCGGATCGCGCTGGCGGCCGACACGGTGTCGATCACGGTGATGGAGATCGTCGACAACGGCGTGATGCTCGTCGTGCCCGGCGCGATGGACGCGGGCCTGGCCAGCGCGCTGTTCTGGCTGGCACTGGCGTTCTCGCTGGTGGTGGCGTTCGCGCTGACCGTTCCGGTGAACAAGTGGCTCATCGGGAGGGGCAAGGGTCACGCCGTCGTGCACTCCTACCACCACCACTAACGCCACTAGGGTGAGCGGCATGGCTGATGAGCTTGTGCACTACGCGGTCGAGGCGGGCATCGCACGGATCACACTGGACTCCCCGGAGAACCGCAACGCGCTCTCCGCGCAGCTGCGCCGGGAACTGCGTGCCCACCTGAGCACCGCGACCGAGGACGACGCCGTCCGGGTCATCGTCCTCGACCACACAGGACCGGTGTTCTGCGCGGGCATGGACCTCAAGGAGGCCGGTGGCGCCTCGGCCGCCGCCCAGGGCGTCCAGGAGTTCCCGGCCATCCTGCAGCAGATCTGGACCAGCCCGAAGCCGGTCGTGGCGAAGCTGGCCGGGCCCGCGCGGGCCGGTGGGGTCGGCATCGTCGCCGCCGCGGACATCGCCGTCGCCGCCACCACCGCGACCTTCGCGCTCACCGAGGTCCGCATCGGCGTGGTCCCGGCGATCATCTCGGTCACCCTGTTGCCCCGGCTGCTGCCGCGCGCCGCGCACGAACTGTTCCTCACCGGCGAGCAGTTCGACGCCGCCCGCGCGGTGCAGATCGGCCTGCTCAACTCCGCGGTGCCCAGCACCGACCTCGACGACGAGGTCGCCCGCTACACCTCGATGCTCGCCCTCGGCGGCCCGAAGGCGCTCGCGGGCACCAAGGCCATGCTGCGCCGCGAGCGCCCGGCCGACATGACCGCGGACTTCGCCGAGATGCTGGCGCTGTCGGCGGGCTTCTTCGCCAGCGAGGAGGGGCAGGAGGGCATCACCGCCTTCGCCCAGAAGCGCAAGCCGACCTGGGTGCCCTGACCCGCTACGAGATCACGACCGCCAGCGACCGGCCCGGGGTGGCGAACCCCTCGACGGCGTCGTCGAGCACCTCGCGGATGCCCGCGTACCCGGCCGGGTCGGCGGCGGCGAGCACCGTCGAGTCCGTCCACACCAGCCTGATCTCGCCCTCGGGCAGCCAGGACAGGTCGGTCAGGCAGTCGTAGAGCGCGTCGAGGTTGTGGCCGAACCAGTCCGGGAAGGACAGTGCGCCCGCCAGGGTGTTGAACATGGCGCGCTTGCTGCGGACACCGGTGCCGTCGACCGCGTAGTCGGTCATCGGGTGGTGTCCACGGCGACGAAGGTGGCGTAGTGGTCGCCGGTGTAGAACAGCTCACCGGCGGTACCGGTGATGAGGCGGCGGGCGCCGCGGTCAGGGCTGCCTGGGGTAGGCACGGTGTACTCCCGGTAGTGGTCGGGGGCTTGTTCGGGCAGCCTGCGCTCACGGTTGGCGAAGGTCGTGCCGTCGTGGGCAGGGTAGGGGAACGGGCCACCCCGCTCGATCAGGTGCCAGGTGGCGGCCGCCTCGGCGGGGAGGCTGGAGAGCGCGGCGGGGCCCTCGGGCGCGGCCGGACCGGCGTCCTTGATCAGCCAGCCCGCCAGGACCAGGAGGACCAGACCGACCAGCGCCACTGTGATGCGTCTGCGCGAACCCACCGGGGCAGCCTACGAATCGAGGTCCTGGCGCGAGCCGAGGGGCGCCTCGTCGCGCGAGGACCCGAACCGGGCGGAGGCGTAGTCGACCACCCGGTCGATGAACCAGGCCAGCACCACGCACAGCGGCAGCAGGATCGCCATCACCAGGGCGAACTGCAGCGGGAACGACAGCTGGATCAGCCACAGCTCCACGTCGTTCCACCAGTCCGAGAGCCCTCGCAGCACGAGCCGAGAGTAGCCCTAACCCCGCGCGGCGGGCGCGGACGGCTATGTTCGACCCATGTTCGCCGTCTACGCCTCCGCGCCCAGCCCCGAGGACCCGCTGGCCACCCTCACCGTGGGCGAGCGCCCCGAGCCCGAGGTGCCCGACGGGTTCGTCGCGGTGTCGGTCAGGGCCGCGAGCCTGAACATGCACGACCTGTGGACCCTGCGCGGCGTGGGCATCAAGGCCGAGCAGTTCCCGATGACGCTGGGCTGCGACGGCGCCGGGGTGCTGGCCGACGGGACCGAGGTGGTACTGCACTCGGTCATCGGCGACCCGGCGTGGAGCGGCGACGAGACGCTCGACCCCAAGCGGACCCTGCTGACCGAGAAGCACCAGGGCACCTTCGCCGACACGGTGGTCGTGCCCGCCCGCAACGTGCTGCCCAAGCCGACCAGCCTGACCTTCGCCGAGGCCGCCTGCATGGGCACGGCCTGGCTGACCGCCTACCGGATGCTGTTCGTGAAGTCGGGCCTGCGCCCCGGCCAGACGATGCTGGTGCAGGGTGCTTCCGGCGGGGTGTCGACGGCGCTGGTCGAGCTGGGCCGCGCCGCGGGCATGCGGGTGTGGGTCACCGGCCGCACCGAGGAGAAGCGGGCCCTGGCGGCGGAACTCGGTGCCCACCAGACCTTCGAGTCCGGTGCCCGTCTCCCGGAGCGGGTGGACGCCGTCTTCGAGACCGTCGGCAAGGCGACCTGGCAGCACTCCATGCGCGCGCTCAAGCCGGGCGGCGCCATCGTGGTGTCCGGCTCCACCAGCGGCCCCGACCCGAGCGCCGACCTGCAGCGCCTGTTCTTCCTGCAGCTCCAGGTCATCGGCTCGACCATGGGCACCCGCGAGGAGCTCGGCGACCTGCTGCGCTTCTGCGACCTGGCGGGCATCCGGCCCCGCATCGGCGCCGAGCTGCCGATGACCGACGCCCGCGCCGGCTTCGAGCGGATGCTGGCGGGCGACACCGCCGGGAAGATCGTCTTCACCCGCTGACGTCGGCGTGGAACCGGTCGATCAACGGCCAGGTGTTGTCCCTGGCGGCGCGGCCGGTGAGCACACCGAGGTGGCCGCCGGGCGCGGTGCTGAACGTGGCGTTCGGGAGCAGGTCGACCAGGGCACGCGCGGAGCGGGCCGGGGCGATGGCGTCTTCGCGGCCCGCGATCACCAGGGTGGGAAGGGTGACCCCGGTGAGGTCGATGGTCGCGCCGCCGAGGGTGATGCTGCCGCTGGCGAGGGCGTTGGCCAGGAAGAACTGGTGGTAGATCTGCGCCACGGCGCGACCGGGGTAGGCGACCATGGTGGCGGTGAAGCGCTCGACGGCCTCGATCTGGGCCAGGTAGTCGCGGTCGGCCAGGTTGGCGGCGATGGCGAACGGCTTGGTGATCTGCTTGTCCAGTGCGCTGATCTGGAACGCCCGGCGCACCAGCGGGGCGGGGACACCGCCGAAAGCCCGGTAGAGGGCGGGGAACGCCGTCCGACCGGTGAGCGTGTCGAGCGGCCGGACCGGCCACAGCAGCGGGATCGCGGTGAAGTCGAACGGACTGGCCACCACGGTGAGCGACGCGATCGGCAGCGCACCGGCGCCTGCCGCGGTGAGCACGGCCAGGATGCCGCCGAGGCACCAGCCGACGACGTGCACCGGCTTGCCGCCGGAGTGCTCGTGCGCCGTCCGGACCGCGCTGGGCAGGACTTCCTCGACCCAGTGCTCCAGCCCCAGGTCCCGGTCGGCGAACCCGATCTCGCCGTACTCGACGCCGTAGGTGGGCCTGCCCGCGGTGACCAGGTGCTCGACGACGCTGCACCCTCGACGCAGGTCGAAGCACGAATCGGGGACGGCGAGCGGCGGGATGAGCAGCACCGGGTCGCCGTCGCGCCGCACGTGCGCCGGGCGGTGGTAGGCGAACACCGACCGCGTGCGGCCGTGGTCCAGCAGGGTCCGCGGCACCGGCCGGTGGTCGGCGAGCCCGCCGAACAACACCCGGCGCGCCACGTTGCCCGCCGCCGCCCGCACCGCGTCCACAGTGATCACCCGACGGCCTCCCCGCTTATCTACTTACGCGTAAAGTAAGCCCGATCGCCGGTCGGCCCGCCCTGGTCTGTGGGCAACCGCACACGCCTCAGTCGCCGACACCCAGCCTGCGCGCCAGGACACCCGCCGCCGTACGCGCCTCGTCGGCGAGATCGCGCACCAACTCCCCCACCGGCACCTCCCGCGCGAACCGATAGCCCTGACCAGCCCACAGCGACATCCCCTCCGCGTCGCCCGCCTTCCCCGCGGCGGCTCGCACCGGCCGGGTCAGGTTGTGCAGGTCCGGATACGCACTGGGCGCGTCGGGGTGCTCGCTGATGAACCGGTTGACCAGCCCACGCGCAGGCCGCCCGGTGAACGCGCGGGTCACCGTCGTCTCCCGCCCGCCTTCCGCCAACGCGGCACGCTGCGGGGCCGCCGTTCCCGCTTCCGGGCACCGCAGGAAGACGGTTCCGAGCTGTGCGGCTACCGCTCCGGCCGCGAGCACGGCCGCGACATCGGCGCCGTGCGTCAACCCACCGGCGGCGATCAGCGGCAGGTCGACCTCGGCGGAGATCAACCGGAGCGCGGGCAGCAAGTCGTAAAGCGGGCCGCCACCCGGGTAAGCGGGGTCGTCGACGAACACACCCCGGTGCCCACCCGCAGCCGCACCCTGCACGCAGAGCACGTCAGCACCGCGCTCAGCCGCCGCGACAGCCTCTTCAGGCGTGGTCACAGTGACCACCACGACCGACCCGACTTCCTTGAGCCGCGCGACATCCTCGGCGCTGGGCAGGTTGAAGGTGAACGACACCACCGGAATCCGCGCCTCGACGACAGCGTCGACCTTCGCCGCGTAGTGGTCGTCATCCCACTTCGCGGCTCCCGCCTCCGCCCCGTACCGGGCCAACCCCTCCGCCCGCACCGAGTCCACATACCCCGAAAGGTCCTCAGTGGACTCCACGCTGGGCGCGAAGATGTTGACCCCGAACGGCTTCCCGGTCAACTCCCGAGTCCGCGCGATCTGCTCCCGCACCACATCCGCGGTCACGTACCCGGACGCGAGGAACGCGAACGCCCCCGCCTCAACCGCCCCGGCGACCAACGCGGGAGAACTGACCCCACCGGCCATCGGAGCCACGACAATCGGCACAGCCAACTCGGTGATCACCGCTCGACCGTACCGCGCACCCCGGCCACCGCCCCGGCTCGCCGCGGACATCACACCCGCGGCGCACCCCGACCGGCGTCAGCCGCCGCAACCACCGCCACCGCAGCCGCCCCCGCCACAGCTGCTCCCACTGCTGCAGCTGCTCCCGCTGCTGCACGAGCTGGAACCGGAGTCCGAACCGCTGCTGGTCGCCGGGTACTGGGTCTGGTGGAGGATGCCGCTGATCTCCTCGTCCGGGTAGCCCGACCAGCCGTAGAGGGCGACCGGGGCCAGCACACCGACCCCGAGCATCCCCGCGCCGACACCGGCCCCGCTGAACCTCGGGTTCGACACCGACTGCCTGGCCCGGTTGAGCACGGCCCGACCGTGCCGGGTGGCGTGGCGCGACTTCGAGCCGACCAGCACCCTGGCGACGATCCACAGCACCAGGGTGGCGGGCAGCGACAACGCGAGGTAGGTGACCGGTCGCTCCAACGCGATGCCGTTGACCATGCGGACCAGGGCCACCACGAAGAGCACGCCGAAGAGCAGGTGCACCCGCCGCGCCCAGCGCTTGCCCCTGGTCAGGTAGCCGCGACCGGACAGGCCGTCAGCTAATCGCCGGGACAGGTCCGTGTCACCGAGACCAAGGCCACGACGCCCCTTGAGCATGTGCGACGAGCCGATCAGCCGCAGCACCTGGTCCTGCACCGCGTCAGCGGGCCGCGCGGCCCCGGTCGGGCTGATGACGCCGTCCCGGTTCACCCGCACCGCGCCGCGGCTGATCAGGCCTGCGAGAGCCGTCTGCTCGACCCGACTGGACCCCTGCGCGAGCATGGCCAGCTCGTAGTGGTCGAGCTGCCCGTTGTCCCGGGAGGCGGCGTTGGTCGCGCGCACGACCGACACCACCCGCACCAGGATCGCGAGCCCCAGCACCACAGCGATCGCGGTCCAGTACGCGGCCAGGAACTCCTGCCCGGACAGACCCCACGGTTCGTCCATCACCCCTCCTCACCCGCGCCCGACGCGCTCAGTGTGCAACACCATCGAGTGATCGACGTGCGATTCGCCGACCACCGGTTACCTTTCCGGCATGTTCACCCTGGACGACGCCATCCGCATCGCCCGAGCGGCGCACGGCGACCAACTCGACAAGTCCGGCAAGCCCTACATCGAGCACCCGCTGCGGGTCATGGCGGGCGTGGCCACCGACCACGAACGGATGACCGCCGTCCTGCACGACGTGGTGGAGGACACCACCATCACGCTCACCGACCTGGCCCAGGCGGGCTGCCCGGCCGAGGTCGTCGCCGCGGTGGACGCCATCAGCAAGCGCCCCGGCGAGTCCCAGTCGGACTACCTGGGCCGGGTGGTCGCCAACCCGATCGCCCGCGCCGTCAAGCACGTGGACATCGCCGACAACTCCTCCCCCGACCGCCTGGCCCAACTCGACCAGGCGACCCAGGACCGGCTCCGCCGCAAGTACGCCACCGCACTCGACTTCCTCGCGACCCACTGACCCGCCCCCTCCCACCACTCGACTCGACTCGACTCACTGCCCCGCCCAAAGTCACTGCCCACCCAAGCCGCAGCCTCACCCCGGGTCGCTGGCCAACCACCGAGTCACCGACCCGCCCTTCCCGCCACCAAGACGCCCCAGCGAGCCCCCGGTTGTCCGCCCACCCGCGCGACCCGGTCAGCCCTCCCTGGCGTCCAGCTCGGCGATCGACCGCTTGGTGGCGATCAGGCGGTACGCCTGGTCCACGATCTCGGCGATCTCCGCCCAGTCGTTGTCGCCGTCGAGGTGCACACCGAGCCACCCGCGGTGCCCGACGTAGGGCGGTCGGAAGAACCGGTCGGGGTCCTCCGCCACCATCTCCTCCTGCGCCCCGGGCGGCGCCACGCACCAGAACGCCAAGCGCTCACCGTGGTGCTCGCCGACGAAGGACACGAACATGCCCTTGTCGCCGCGCGCGAACCAGGACGGCGACCCGTGGCTGATCTTCTCGGTCACCCCCGGCAGCGCCAGGCAGGTCTTGCGCAACCGCGGTAACGGGTTGGTGCGGGCCATCGGTCCCCCTTTCGTCTCGAACCGTCAGGGACCAGAATCGCGCATGCGGCCGACAACCGTCGGAAGTTGTCCACAGGCGAGGAGAGGCACTTGCGGGCGAGTGGGACGTTCACAGTGGACGCGTGGGAGCCGGAGACCCCGTACGACCAGCGCGACGGCGTCGACCTGGGGCACACGACCCTGCGCAAGACGTTCGCGGGCGACATGACCGCCACCAGCGAGGTGCACATGACCAGCGTGGTGGTCCCGGCGACGCAGTCAGCGGCCTACGTGGCGATCGAGCGGGTCGCGGGCACGCTGGCGGGCCGCGGCGGCAGCTTCGTGCTCCAGCACTCCGCCACCGCCGACAGCTCGGGCCAGTCGTTGGTCGTCACCGTCGTGCCCGACACCGGAACGGGTGAACTCACCGGGCTCACCGGCTCGTTGCTGATCACCAAGGACGGTGACCAGCACACCTGGAGCCTCGACTACACCCTGGACTAGGGCTACTTCTTGCCCTTGCCCTTGTCGGCGGACTCGTCAGTGGACAGTGCCGCGACGAAGGCCTCCTGCGGCACCTCGACCCGACCGACCATCTTCATCCGCTTCTTGCCCTCCTTCTGCTTCTCCAGCAGCTTGCGCTTGCGGCTGATGTCACCGCCGTAGCACTTGGAGAGGACGTCCTTGCGCATGGCGCGGATGGTCTCGCGGGCGATCACCCTGGCGCCGATGGCGGCCTGGATCGGCACCTCGAACTGCTGGCGCGGGATCAGCTCGCGCAGCTTGGTGGTCATCCTGGTGCCGTAGCCGTAGGCCGAGTCGCGGTGCACGATCGCGCTGAACGCGTCGACCGGCTCGCCCTGCAGCAGGATGTCGACCTTGACCAGCTCCGCGGCCTGCTCGCCCGCCTCCTCGTAGTCGAGCGAGGCGTAGCCGCGGGTGCGCGACTTCAGCGAGTCGAAGAAGTCGAAGATGATCTCGCCGAGCGGGATGGTGTAGCGCAGCTCCACCCGGTCCTCGGACAGGTAGTCCATGCCGCCGAGCTGGCCGCGCTTGCCCTGGCACAGCTCCATGATCGTGCCGACGAAGTCGCTCGGGGCGATGACCGTGCACTTGGCGACCGGCTCGAAGACCTCGCCGATCTTGCCGACCGGCCAGTCCGACGGGTTGGTGACGACGAGTTCCTTGCCGTCGTCGAGCACCACCCGGTAGACCACGTTGGGCGCGGTGGAGATCAGGTCGAGGCCGAACTCGCGCTCGAGCCGGTCGCGGGTGATCTCCAGGTGCAACAGGCCGAGGAAGCCGCAGCGGAAGCCGAAGCCCAGCGCCGCGGAGGTCTCCGGCTCGTAGGTGAGCGCGGCGTCGTTGAGCTGGAGCTTGTCGAGCGCCTCGCGCAGGTCCGGGTAGTCGGAGCCGTCCACGGGGTAGAGGCCGGAGTAGACCATCGGGCGCGGCTCGCGGTAACCCGCCAGCGCCTCGGTGGCGCCCTTGCGCTCGGAGGTGACCGTGTCACCGACCCTGGACTGGCGGACGTCCTTCACGCCGGTGATCAGGTAGCCCACCTCGCCGACGCCGAGGCCCGCGCTCGGCTTGGGCTCCGGGGAGATGATGCCGACTTCCAGCAGCTCGTGGGTGGCGCCGGTGGACATCATCTTGATCCGCTCGCGCGGGGTGATCTTGCCGTCCACCACGCGGATGTAGGTCACCACGCCGCGGTAGGTGTCGTAGACCGAGTCGAAGATCATCGCGCGGGCGGGCGCGTCGGCCTGGCCGACCGGGGCCGGGACGAGGCGCACGACCTCGTCGAGCAGCTCGCCGACGCCGTGACCGGTCTTGGCCGACACGCGCAGCACGTCGTCGGGCTCGCAGCCGATGATGTGCGCGATCTCGGCGGCGTACTTGTCCGGGTCCGCCGCGGGCAGGTCGATCTTGTTGAGCACCGGGATGATCTGCAGGTCGCGGTCGAGGGCCATGTAGAGGTTGGCCAGCGTCTGCGCCTCGATCCCCTGGGCGGCGTCGACGAGCAGGACCGCGCCCTCGCAGGCGTCGAGCGCGCGCGAGACCTCGTAGGTGAAGTCGACGTGGCCGGGGGTGTCGATCATGTGCAGCACGTGGTCGGACCCGTTGACCGTCCACGGCAGGCGCACGTTCTGGGCCTTGATGGTGATGCCGCGCTCGCGCTCGATGTCCATCCGGTCGAGGTACTGAGCGCGCATCGCCCGCGCATCGACGACACCGGTGATCTGCAGCATCCGGTCGGCCAGGGTCGACTTGCCGTGGTCGATGTGCGCGATGATGCAGAAGTTGCGGATCTGCTCCGGCGCCGTGAAGGTCGTGTCAGCGAACGTTGCCACTCGAGGTCCTCGCATGGTCAGGGGTAGGTCCATCGTCCCATGCCCCGACGGCGGACGGGCTGTTCGGGTGGGTCGCCCCGCCGCCCCCGTATATTCCCGCTCGGTTATGTTGAGCCGGTGCCGACCACCTTCACCGTCCTGGCCGAACCGACCCGGCGGCGGATCCTGGACCTGCTGCGCGAGCAGCCCCGGTCGGTGGGCGAACTGGTCGCGGAGCTGGGCCTGACCCAGCCGGGCACCTCCAAGCACCTCAAGGTGCTGCGCGAGGCGGGCCTGGTCCGGGTCCGCCGGGACGCGCAGCGCCGCTGGTACGAACTGCGCGCGGAGCCGCTCACGGAGATCGACGGCTGGCTGGCGCCCTACCGGGGGCTCTGGGCGGCGGTCGACTAGCCCGGCTCGCGCGAGTCCAGCCGCATCGGGTGCTCCGGGGGCACCTCCACCAGCACGATCCGCACCCCGTCGGGGTCCGCGAGCCAGGCCTCGTGCAGCCCCCACGGTTGCAGGCGCGGCTCCTGCTCGAACTCGACCCCGCGCTCGCGGAGTTCGGCTGCCGCCTCGGCGATGTCGCGGACCTGCACCCACAGCGCGACGTCCGGGCTCGCCTCGTGGCCGCCTCGGCCGGAGAGCTCCAGGTGGCCGTTGCCCAGGAAGAAGACCGTGCCGCCGGGGAACTCGCGGAACACCGCCAACCCCAGGGTGTCGCGGTAGAACGCCAGGGACCGCTCGGGGTCGCGGGGGTGGATGATCACGCGGCTGCTGAGGAACTCCACGGTTCCAGTCCTACCCGCCACCCCGGCCGACCGCAGCGCGTCCCGTTCCAGCTCACCCGTCCGCCTGCCGGGGATTACGCTGCGTCCCGTGCAGATCGACGACGACCCGCGCCCCGCAAGCGGCGCCGTGTGGCAGGTGCCGACGAGCGACCGGCCGGAGAACCTCGGCTACGCGCCCGACCTCGACGGCGACGCCGATCCCGGCGAGATCGTCTGGGCGTGGGTGCCCTACGAGGACGACCCGGAGCGCGGCAAGGACCGGCCGCTGCTGGTCGTGGGCCGCACCGGCTCGTCGCTGCGGGCGCTGATGCTCTCCAGCAAGCCGCCCCGCCCGCACGAGGAGGACGAGACCCTCGAGCTGGGCAGCGGCGCCTGGGACCGCAACGGCCGCGTCTCCTACCTGCGCCTGGACCGCCTGTTCGGCCTCGGCGAGCACGACATCCGCCGCGAGGGCTCGGTCCTGGACCGCGAGCGCTTCGAGCTGGTCGCCGACACCCTGCGCACCCGCTACGGCTGGCACTAGCCACCTCCGCCCGACCCGGCACCGGGCCTGTTCGGCATACCCGGGGTAGCCCTCTCGGCGAAAAAGTGATATCACTTTGCTAGAGCTGAGCTAGCCCCTGGAGGCACCCGTGAACACCACGCCCGACGACTTCGACCGACCGTTGTTGCCCGCGCCGCACGTCCGGGAGAAGCCCGCGTTCGGGGCGGCAGGCCTGCCAATCGCCGCCGGGGCGGTGGTCATCGCGCTCGGCGGGCTCGCCCTCGCCGCGGTGGGGGTCGTCGCGCTGGGTGGCGAGATCGAACTCGGCCAGGGTGCGAGCGTGGCCGCGCTCGTGTTCGGGGTGCTGATCACCATCGCCGCGGCCGTCACCGGGGGCGGGTTGACCATGGTCGCCCCGGGTGAGGCCAGGGTCGTGCAGTTCCTCGGCCGCTACACCGGCACCGTGCGGCTCGACGGGCTGCGCTGGGTCAACCCGTTCACCACCCGGCGCAAGGTGTCCACCAGGATCCGCAACCACGAGACCGCGGTGATGAAGGTCAACGACGCCGACGGCAGCCCGATCGAGATCGCCGCGGTCGTGGTGTGGCAGGTCCAGGACACCGCGCGGGCGGTGTTCGAGGTGGACGACTTCATCGCCTTCGTCGCGATCCAGACCGAGACCGCGGTGCGCCACATCGCCACCACCTACCCGTACGACTCGCACGGCGACGAGCGCGGGCTGTCCTTGCGCGACAACGCCGACGAGATCACCCAGCGGCTCTCGGCGGAGATCGCGGCCAGGGTGGAGGCCGCCGGGGTCGGGGTCATCGAGTCCCGGATCACGCACCTGGCGTACGCGCCGGAGATCGCGGGCGCCATGCTGCGCAGGCAGCAGGCTGGCGCGGTGGTCGCGGCCAGGGCGCGGATCGTGGAGGGGGCCGTGGGGATGGTGGAGTTGGCGCTCGACCGGCTGGCCGCGCGCGAGGTGGTCGACCTCGACGAGGAGCGCAAGGCGGCGATGGTGAGCAACCTGCTGGTGGTGCTGTGCAGCGACCACGAGGCCCACCCCGTCGTCAACGCGGGCTCGCTCTACCACTGATGACCGAACGCAAGAAGGTCCTCCTGCGGCTGGACCCCGCCGTGCACGACGCGGTGGCCCGGTGGGCGAACGACGAGCTGCGCAGCACCAACGCGCAGATCGAGTTCATGCTCCGGCGCGCCCTCGCCGAGGCGGGGCGGCTCCCGGACGGGGCGGGTGGGCCTGCCAAGCGCGGTCGGCCCCGCAAGGCACCCGACGAGGACCAGCCGGACGGGTGACTGTTAACCTTGCTCGTCGCGCCGTGCGGCACTCCGCCATGGAGGAGACCTGCGCGAGCAGGGCCACCCGACCGCTCACCCGGTCCACCAGCGGCGCGCGATCCGGACTAGACCTCGAGGAGCACCCCTATGGCGAACATCAAGTCCCAGCTGAAGCGGATCAAGACGAACGAGAAGGCGCGCCTGCGCAACAAGTCCGTCAAGTCCTCGGTCAAGACCGCGATCCGCAAGTTCCGCGAGGCCGCCGAGGCCGGTGACCAGGCCAAGGCGCAGGCCCTGCTCGCCGAGGCCAGCCGCAAGCTGGACAAGGCCGCGGGCAAGGGCGTCATCCACCCCAACCAGGCCGCCAACAAGAAGTCGGCGATGGCCCAGCGGGTGAACAAGCTCGGCTGAGCTCAGGCTCACACGCGGCGCCGTTCCCCACGGGGGGCGGCGCCGCTGCCGTATGCGCGAGACTGCGGCCATGGACCTGGACCCGAAGCCCACCTCGGCGGCGAGGACCTCGCTGTCGCACATCATGACCGCGGTGGACACCAACCTGCTCGGCACCGTCCACGGTGGAGTCGTCATGAAGCTGGTCGACGACGTCGCGGGCGCGGTCGCCCAGCGCCACTCCGGCGGCCCGGCGGTGACCGCCGCGATGGACGGCATGACCTTCCTGCACCCGGTCCGCGTCGGTGACCTGGTGCACGCGCACGCCCAGGTCAACTGGGCGGGCCGCTCCTCGATGGAGGTCGGCGTCCGCGTCCTGGCCGAGCCGTGGGACCGCGCGGGCGTCGCCCCGACCAAGGTCGCCACCGCCTACCTGGTCTTCGTAGCCGTCAACGACGACGGCACCCCCCGCTCCGTCCCGGCCGTCTCCCCCGAAACCGAGGAAGACGAACGCCGCCTGCGCGAGGCCGAGATCCGCCGCCAACACCGCCTGGCCCGCCGCAACGAGATCCTCGCCAGCCGAGCCCTCAAACCCTGACCCCCGACTTGTCCACAACCCCCCACACCGTCCACAGCCCGCATCGCACGCTTCCACCCACCAACACGCCCCCATACCCTGGATCTTCGGGGGGTGCTCGGAACGGGGCATGCCCTATTCGGGCTGTCCACGGCGGATGGAGCGGTGACCGTTGTGGATGGTGGTCAGTCTTGGCGGTGCGCTTCGGCGAGGCGGAGGACGGCGCGTTCCAGGGCGTAGTCGGCGTCGGCGGCGACGCCCTTGACGTCGGCGTTGACCTCGGCGACGGCGCGCATCGCGGCCGCGAGGCCTGCCGGTTTCCAGCCGCGGGACTGGGCGAGGGCCTTCTTGACCTTCCAGGCGGGCATGCCGAGCTCGCCGGCCAGCTTGAACGGGTCGGCGCGGCCCGCGCCTGCGACCCTGGCCACGGTGCGGACCGCGTCGGCGAGCGCGTCGGCGACCAGTACGTGCGGCACTCCCAGCTGCATCGCCCAGCGCAACGCCTCCATGGCGCCCGCGACGTCCCCGGTGACGGCCTTCTCCGCGACGGCGAAGCCGCTGACGTCGGCGCGTCCACGGTGGTAGCGGCGCACGGCCTCCTCGCTGACGTCGCCCGCCGCGTCGGCCACCAACTGGGCTGACGCCGCCGCGAGCTCGCGCAGGTCCGAGCCGACGGAGTCGATCAGCGCGGCGACCGCCCTGGGGTCGGTCTTGCCCCCGGCGCGGCGGATCTCGTTGCGCACGAAGGCCTCCCGCTCGGCGGCCTTGGTGATCTTCGCGCACTCGGTGACGACGGCACCGGACTTCTTCATGGCGGCGACGATGTCCTTGCCCGCCTTGCGCCCGCCGCCGTTGTGCACCACGGCGAGCACGATCCCCTCGGCGGGCGACTTGGTGTAGTTGATCACCAGCGCGGCGATGTCCTGGGTGGCCTCGTGCGCGGCGTCGAGCACGATCACCCGGCCCTCGGCGAACAGCGACGGGCTGACCATCTCGACCAGCTCTGGCCCTGTGAGATCAGCCACCTTGAGCCTGGTCAGGTCGGCGGATGCGTCGGCGAGCCGCGCGGTCTCCAGGATGGCCCGGACGGCGCGTTCGATGAGCAGTTCCTCTTCTCCCAACACCAGTTGCAGTGGTGGGGGGAGGACCGAGGGCGAGTTCACGCCCGCGATCCTGCCACGCCGGTCCGACCGCGCCTGGCCGGGCGCGCGCGGGCAACGGGCTGGCCGAGGTGCCCGGCGGTGCCGTACCGTTGCCGTCACGCACGGGTGACCCCGGCGACAACTGAATACCGCTCATCCAGAGGGGCAGAGGGAAACGGCCCGATGAAGCCCCGGCAACCGGCGTACGCGTCACTTCCTCATCGCGAGGAGGCGGACGACCACGGTGCCAATTCCGACCCGCCACGCGGGATAGATGAGGAGACACCTCGCGATGACCTCTGTCGACGTCCAGACCAGCACCATCGACCTCGGCCCCGCCCGGGCGCTGTCCTGTCGTGAGTGCGGCCACCAGATCCCCCTCGCCGCCGAGTTCGCGTGCGCCGAGTGCTTCGGCCCCCTCGAGGTCGCCTACGACTTCGGCACCGTGACCAGGGCGGACATCGAGGCGGGCCCCAAGTCGATCTGGCGCTACAAGCGCCTGCTGCCCGTCCCCGCCGATGTCGAGCGCCACCCGAACACCGACCCGGGCCTGACCCGCCTGGTCAAGGCCGACCGGCTCGCCGCCGCGCTCGGCGTGAAGTCGCTGTGGGTCAAGGACGACACCGGCAACCCGACGCACTCGTTCAAGGACCGCGTGGTCGCGGTCGCCCTCGCCGCCGCCCGCACGCTGGGCTTCAGCGTGCTGGCCTGCCCGTCGACCGGCAACCTGGCCAACGCCGTCGCCGCCGCGGCCGCCCGCGCGGGCTGGGACTCGGTGGTGCTGGTCCCGTCGTCGCTGGAGCGCGCGAAGATCCTCACCACCGCCGTCTACGACGGTGCGCTGATCGCCGTCGACGGCAACTACGACGACGTCAACCGGCTGGCCACCGAGCTCGCCGCCGAGCACGAGGACTGGGCGTTCGTCAACGTCAACGTCCGCCCGTACTACGCCGAGGGCTCCAAGACGCTGGGCTACGAGGTCGCCGAGCAGCTCGGCTGGCGCCTGCCCGGCCAGGTCGTGATCCCGGTGGCGTCCGGCTCGCAGCTGACCAAGGTGGACAAGTCGTTCCGCGAGCTCGGCGAGCTGGGCCTGGTCGAGCCCACCCCGTACCGGATCTTCGGCGCGCAGGCCACCGGCTGCTCCCCGGTGTCGGCGGCGTTCAAGGCGGGCGCGGACGTGATCCGCCCGGTCAAGCCGGACACCATCGCGCGCTCCCTGGCCATCGGCGCCCCCGCCGACGGCCCGTACGTGCTCGACTCGGTCCGCCGCACCGGCGGCGCCGTCGAGGACGTCACCGACGCCGAGGTCGTCGAGGGCATCCGCCTGCTGGCCCGCACCGAGGGCATCTTCGCCGAGACCGCCGGTGGCGTCACCGTCGCCACCGCGAAGAAGCTCATCGAGACCGGCCAGCTCGACCCGGACGCCGACACCGTCCTCCTCATCACCGGCGACGGCCTCAAGACCCTGGACGCCGTCCAGGACCACATCGGCCCCCGCGCCACGATCCCCCCGACGGCCGCCGCCGTCCACGAGGTCCTCAACCGCGGCTAAGCCCCACCTCCTTTCCAGGTCAGACAGCACCACGCCTGACCTCGCTCGTTCGCCTCACAGGTCCTAACTCGCCGTCCCGTGGGCGGGGTGACGCACCCACCCCACCCACGGGACGCGTCTGTCTCCGCCCTCCAACCGCCATCGACCCGCTCCGACCGCCAACACGCGTTCCGGCAGCCGTGGCGAGTTCCGTTCCAACCACGCCTCAGGCCGCTACGCGCGATTCGGCCAGCACGACACGATCCCAGCCGTCGCCGCCGGATCCAGCTACCTCTGCGCGAGCTTGCCGTCGCGGCCTAATCCAGCTGTCACAGCAAGATCGGGCGGCCTGGCGCATCCAGCAGCGATGGTCCGCGTCCGCGACCAGGGCCCGTTCGGCTGCCAAGACCCAATTCGGCAGCCCCAGTGTGCGTCGGTGGGCGTGGGGCTACCGGCGTGGCGGCCTGGGGTCGCCTCGGCGGACCATGGCGGGACCTCCCGGTCCGGCGACTATCGCTGTGTCGCCGTCGCGGTCGGTTCGGGCGATGTGGGTGCCGCTGCGGGTGAGGGCGGTGAGGGTCTGTGGGCTGGGGTGGCCGTAGCGGTTTCCCCCGCCCACGCTGACCACGGCGATCCGCGCGCCCACCGCCGCCAAGAAATCCGGTGCGGTGTAACGGGAACCGTGGTGCGGGACCTTCACCACCTCCGCCGCCAGGTCCGTCCGACCGGTCAGCAAGGCGGCCTGGGCTGCCAGTTCGACGTCGCCGGTGAGCAGCACCCGCCCGGCCTTGGTGGTCGCGCGCAAGACCACCGAGCGGTTGTTGATCGCCGTGCCATCTGTCTCGGTACGTTCCTCCTCTCCCTGTGGGGCAAGCACTTCCACTGTCAATCCCGGCCAGGCCATCCGCTGACCTGCGATCACGCTGACCAACGGCACGTGCGCCGCGGCGGTCTGCGCCCGGACCTGCCGCCACGCCCATTCCGGCGCGCGCCCCGGCCCGACCGCGACCGCACCGACCGAGCGGTCGGCCAACACAGACTCCAGCCCGCCCACGTGATCGGCGTGCAGGTGGCTGAGGATCACCAAGGCCACCTGCCGCACACCGAGCCGGTCCAGGCACTCCCGCACGGGAGCCGGATCCGGTCCGGTGTCGACCAGGACCGCCCGCTCGCGGTCCTCTGTGGACAGAACCACGGCGTCGCCCTGGCCGACATCGCAGGCGACGGCCGCCCACCCGGGTGGCGGCCATCCCGGTGCCAGCACCCGGACCGGGAGCAGCACGAGCACCGCCACGACGACGGCCACACCCAAGGCGACCCTGGTGGACCGGCTGCGAAGCCCGAGCACCAAGCCCCCGACCAGCAGGGCGAGTGCTACCCCGCCCCACCACCCGGACGGCCAGTCGACGGCCGCGCCGGGCACTCGAGCTGCCCAGCGACCGACGACCACCAGCCAGTCCACCTCCGGCCCAGCCAGCCGCACCAGCCATTCCGCCGCCCACGGGGAGACAGGCATGACCAGCGCGGCCCCGAGACCGAACACGGTCGCGGGCGCCACAACCGGTGCGGCGACCAGGTTGGCCACCACCGCGACCAGGCTGACCTGCCCGCTCATCCCGGCGACGACGGGCGCCGTCGCGAGATGAGCCGCGGCAGGCACGACCACCGCCTCGGCGAGCAACCTGGGCACCCGCCGCCGAGCCAGCCGATCGACCCACCCCGGCACCACGAGTACCAAGGCGGCCGTCGCCAACACCGACAGCACGAACCCGAAGCTGACCGCCATCGCCGGGTCGATCGCGACGAGCACGATCACCGCCACCGCGAGCGCGGGCAACGCCGACCGCTCCCGCCCGAGCGCGAGCGCCAGCAACCCGATCGCGCCCATGACCCCGGCCCGCAGGACGCTGGGCTCCGGCCCGGCGAGGACGACGTACCCGACGAGTGCGAGCAGCGCTGCCACCGCCGACCCCCGTGGCCCGACCCGCGTCAACCGCACCAGGAACAGCACGGCGACGCAGACCACGGCCAGGTTCGCGCCGCTGACGGCCAGCAGGTGCGCCATCCCGGCGGCCTTGAAGTCGTCGTCCACCGACGGGGCCATCCCCTCGGTGTCCCCGACCACCAGCGCGGGCAGCAGCCCGGCGGACTCCTCGTCCAGGACCGAGGACGCCTGCCGGAGCCCGGCCCGGAGCCCTTGCGCGGCGACCTGCCACGCGGGAGCGTCCGTGACCTCGGTTGGTGGCCCGCGAACCCGCAACACGGCGACAGTCAGACTGCCGGGCTCAGCTGGGCCGAGCGTCCCGCCTGCCACCAGTTGCTGGCCGGGCAAGAGCCCGGCCCACTGGTCGACCGGCGCGAACAGCAGCACCCGACTGCCCTCGGCGGTCGCCGGGATGATCACCGACCGCACGCCCGACGGCATGGCCCCAAACCCACTCGCCCGCAGGTTCCTCGGGCGTTCCGCCACCTCCACTCGTAGTTCGACCACCGCCTCATGAGCAGCGGCGACCCGCAACGGATCGTTCGCCGCCTCCCGAACCCGCCATGCCACCGGACACAGAGCCAGCAACCCGCAAGCCACCAACGGCCAACCGGCCCTGATCACCGGCATCCGCTTGGTGTGCCGCAGGTGCACGACACCTAGCACCACAGCCACCCCACCAACCACGATGGCAAGCACCCAGTGCACCAACAGCCCCGCCAACCCGGCCAACCAGACCGCGAGTGCCCCGGGCACCAACCGCCAGTCCGGACCACCGACATCCCCGCCCATCACACCCCCTGTCTCCCAAGCAATCCACCGAGCTGAACGCCCCGGCCATCCCAATTCCCATGACTACAGCGACACATCACCAACACACGGGCAAGCACTTCGTGGCCCGCCCTCAGTCCCACCACCCCGCAAAACGCGATCCGATCGCCGGGGCCGGCAGGCACAATCCCCTCGCGCTGAGCCCGCACGCCAGCGACACCCATCACTTGATGCCCGGTCTCCCCAGCGATCCACGATCGTGAAGCCCAAGCCGCTGCAGAACCGATCAGTAGCCCCAGTCAGCTCACGCCCGGCCCCAGGTGACCCACCTCGAAAGCCTGGACCGTCGCCCTGACTCCGCTGCCTCAAGCGACCACTAGCCAGGGTCGTTGCGGATTCCCCTACGACAGTGGCGTTCCGCCGAAGGGCCAGCGAGGCCTGAGCATCCGCCAGTGGGTAAGCCGGGCCGCGCGACAAGGGCTGAGTTCATGGTGTGCTCCTAGTGCTGAAGGTGGCTGCTGTGGTGCAGATGAGGACGGCGAGGACAGCGGCGACGGACCAGTGGACAACCAGGCCCAGGAAGGTCAGGACGCCGAGGGCGGCGATGGTGGTGTCGGTGCCGACGTGGGTCATCGGACGACCACCAGGTCGCGGAGGGTGTCGAATCGGGTGGGGCCGATGCCGTCGACCTCGCGGAGTTGGTCGACCTTGGTGAAGCGGCCGTGTTTGGTCCGCCAGTCGAGGATGCGTTGGGCCGTGACCGTGCCGACGCCGGGCAAGGTGTCGAGGCGGGCGAGGGTGGCGGTGTTGAGGTTGACCTTGCCGCCAGGTTCGGGGACGTCCTCGACCACGGGCGGTGCGGGCGCGCCGACGTGGATCTGTTCGCCGTCGACCAGTTTCCGGGCCAGGTTGAGCGAAGCCAGGTCGGTTCCCGGCAGCACGCCGCCGCTCGCGCGCAGGGCGTCGTCGACACGGGCGCCGTCGGGCAGGGTGCGCAGGCCTGGCTCACGCACCTTGCCGACCACGTCGACGACGATCGTGGTCACCGCGGGCTGCTCCACGGCGGCCGCAGCCAGGGCAGGCGGCGGTTCACCAGGCGGCGACGACCCGGAAAGGGCCAGTACCCCGGCGATGGCCGCGCCCGCGATGGCGAGGCCGATGGCCAGGGTGACCGGGAACCGCCTGCGGGGTGGGTCGGCCGGGGGCTCACCCCGGTCCCAGGGGCGCCCGGCGATCGAGGCGAGCCGGGCGAGGACGGAGTCGATCTGCTTGACGCGCTGTTCGTCTGCCATGGAACCGACGGTAGGAACCCCACGGGGGCGGGGAAAGGCGCCGCCGTCTCCTGTGGACAGCTCGTGGGGTTGTGGATAACTCCGGGGTCAGCGCGGGCCGACGACGACGCCCAGCACGCCGGGTCCGGTGTGCGCGCCGATCACCGCGCCCAGCTCGGACACCACGCAGGTCGCCCCCGGGAGGCGGGCGCCGAGCCGGGTGGCCAGGTCCGCCGCTCGATCCGGGTCAGCGAGGTGGTGCACGGCGATACCCACTGGCGACTCCCCCGCCGCATCCACAGCCAAGTCGACGAGACGGCTGACGGCGCGACTGGTGGTGCGCACCTTCTCCAGCGGCACGATCTGCCCGTCGGCCACGTGCAGGATCGGCTTGACCGCCAGCGCCGTCCCCACCATCGCCGCCGCCGCGCCGATCCGCCCGCCGCGCCGCAGGTACTCGAGGGTCTCGACGACGAAGAAGCACTTGGTCGCGGCGGCCGCTTCAACAGCCGCAGCCTCTACCGCCTCTCCCCCTGCGCCCGTCGCCGCTACCTCGGCCGCACGGAGCACGGCGAACCCCAAGCCCATCGCCGTTGTCCTGGAGTCGACGACCCGCACCGCCGCACCGAACTCCTCAGCGGCCAGCCGAGCGGACTCCCAGGTCCCCGACAGCTCCCGGGAGAGGTGCACCGAGAGCACCCCGTCGGCACCGGCGTCGAGCAGCGCGCGGAAGTTCTCGGCGAACTCGGCGGGGTTGGGCCGGGAGGTGGTGACCATCCGCCGCTCCCGGAGCGCGGCCGCCAACTGGGCGGGCCCGATGTCGAGACCGTCGCGGCCCTCTCGACCGTCCACACGCACCAGCAGCGGGACGACGTGGACCCCTTGCCGGTCTGCCGAGCCCTCCGGCAGGTAGGCGGTGGAGTCGGTGAGCACGGCGAAGGGCACGTGTTGGGAGCCTAGTTGTCCGGGCGCCCGGCCAACAGCGGCGCAAGGTGCCCGGCGAGCGCTGTGGCGACCATCCGGTGCCCCTCCCAGCCCCAGTGGATGCCGTCAGGGTTGCCGTGACCACGCAGAACGTGCTCGCTGATGACCTCGGCGACGTCGAAGGGCACGACGTTGTTCCGATCCGCCCAGTCGCGCATAAGAGCGAGCGTTCGTGACCTGCCGCCGTGCATGTGACCGTACGCAGGCGCTCGGTGGACCGAGGGCAACATGACCACCACGGGCACGTCCGGGCGAAGCGCGCGGACAGCGACCACGATGTCGTTGAGGTACCGGACGGTCAGCTCTGCCGGTAGCGCCACCGGCCATCCACCGGTCGCACGGGACGCCCAAGGCTGCACAGCCAGGTAGGCCCTACGCACATAGCGCCGCAACCAGTCTGGGCGTAGGTAACGGATGCCCTGGCGTAGGTAGGTCGGTAGTGGCGACGGCAGCGTGTCCATGCCACCGACCGCTAGCACCAACGCGTCGATGTCGGGCATGTGCGTCCACACGCGAGGGTCACCCACCAGTGACCAGTACGCGTCACGCGCGGTCCAGCCGAAGCCCGCGAACAGCTCGGTCTGCGCGTCGACCGCCGCGGCGGCGAGGTTGGGCCACAGACGCTCGTCGTTGGCCGGGTGGGGACCGTCGGGGCCGTGGAAGCTCAGCGAGTCGCCGAACACCAGCACGGTCGCCCGGGTGGCACTAGCCGGTGATGCCAACGTTGTACGCGATCAGACGCCAGGCGAGCCCACTGGTCTCGCGGCGAGCTAGCACCGTCCAGTGGCAGTTGGAGATATTGCCGAGCTGCCACCAGTTGCCCACGGGGAGCTCTAGGAGGCTCCCGGTCAACGCCGTGATGAGGCCACCGTGCGCGCACAGCACCGCGGTCTCGTCAGTCCCCTCGTCGAGCCCAGCGACCACCTCGGTAGCCCTGGCCGCGACCTCTACGCGGGACTCGCCCCCGGGCGGGGTCCAGGTCGCGTCGGTCTGCCACTCGGCGCGACCACCCGGCCACTCCTCGTCGATCTCGGCGCCGGTCTTGCCCTGCCAGTGCCCGAGGTTGGTCTCGCGCAAACGCTTGTCAAACCGCAGCGGGACGCCGACCGCCTCACTGAACACCGTGGCGGTGTCGGTGGCCCTGCGCAGGTCAGAGGCCACGACGACGTCCGGGGAGAACCGGGCCAGGGCGGGTACGGCGAAGCGGGCCTGGTTGCGGCCGACCTCGGTGAGGTTCGAGTCGATGTGGCCCTGCATCCGGCCCGAGGCGTTGTAGTCGGTCTCGCCGTGGCGCCAGAGCACGAGCCTGCGCAGGGTCACTCGACGTCCTCGCGGGCCGGGGCGGCGTCCTCGGTCACATCCGAGGGGCCCGCCTCGAAGTCGATGCGCGGGCAGTCCTTCCACAGCCGCTCCAGGCCGTAGAACGAGCGCTCGTCGGCGTGCTGGATGTGCACCACGACGTCGACGAAGTCGAGCAGCACCCAGCGGCCCTCGCGGGCGCCTTCGCGGCGGACCGGCTTGGAGCCCGCTTGGCGCAGCTTCTCCTCCACCTCCTCCACGATCGCGCCGACCTGCCGCTCGTTGGCGGCGGAGGCGATCACGAAGCAGTCGGTGATGACGAGCTGGTCGGAGACGTCCAGCACGATCACGTCGGTGGCCTTCTTGTCCGCCGCTGCCCCAGCTGCGACCAGCGCCAGTTCGCGTGCCTCGTGCGTCGCTGCCACGTCACTCCTCGTTCAGGTTTCCCAGGGTCCAACCAGTCGAGGGTACCGGGTGACCTGCTGGTCAGTCCCCAGCGGCGTAGAGGCCGCGCTTGGAGATGTACTGGACCACCCCGTCGGGGACCAGGTACCAGACCGGGAGACCCGATTCGACCCGCGTGCGGCAGTCCGTGGAGGAGATGGCCAGGGCGGGGACCTCCACCAGGCTCACGGTCCCGGACGGTAGGTGCGCGTCGGCGAGGCTATAACCGGGACGGGTAACGCCAACGAAGTGCGCGAGGGTGAACAGCTCCTCAGCGCGGTGCCAGCCGAGGATCTGTTCCAGCGCGTCGGCACCGGTGATGAAGAAGAGGTCCGCGTCGGGGTACTGCGCGCTGAGGTCACGAAGCGTGTCGACGGTGTAGGTCACGCCGGTGCGATCGATGTCCACGCGGCTCACCGAGAACCTGGGGTTGGACGCCGTGGCCACCACCGTCATGAGGTAGCGGTCCTCGGCGGCGC
Source organism: Actinokineospora globicatena (assembly GCF_024171945.1). Lineage (GTDB taxonomy): Bacteria > Actinomycetota > Actinomycetes > Mycobacteriales > Pseudonocardiaceae > Actinokineospora > Actinokineospora globicatena. The sequence continues at coordinate 361,529 of NZ_JAMTCR010000005.1, read as the reverse complement.
TGACCTGGCGGTCCTCCTTCTGCCACGGCACCCCGGTCGGGACGAACACGACCTCGTCCAGGTCGAACCGGGCCTGCACCTCACTCGCCGCCACCAGGTGACCGTGGTGCACGGGGTCGAAGGTGCCGCCCATGATGCCAATCCGGCGCGCCATGACCGGAGCCTACGGCCGGGTCCGACCCACGTCCTGACATGCGGCGACACGTATGAGCAACATCATGCGCACCCCGGGTGGCGGCCGACTTCCGGACACCACCGTTCGGGCCATGACATCGGCCCTATGACCGGATCGGTATGACCGTGAGTGGCGATCGGACCGGGAGACTGCCGGACATGGCTTGGATACCGATCCACGATCAGCCGTACGACCCCGTGCCGTACCGACCTGCCAAGGTCTCGGCCGCGGAGTCGCTGCAGGCGGCTGCTGATCTGCGCGCGAAGATGGACCAGCGCAGAACCGTGCGCGCGTTCTCCACGGAACCGGTGCCCGAGCAGGTCGTCGTGGACGCGATAGCGGTGGCGGCCACCGCCCCCTCCGGCGCCCACCAGCAGCCGTGGACGTTCGTCCTGGTCACCGACCCCGAGGTGCGCGCGCGGATCCGCGAGGCGGCGGAGACCGAGGAGCAGATCTCCTACGCGGGCAGGCTCGGCGAGGAGTGGCTCTCCGCGTTGCGTCCACTGGGGACCGACCAGAACAAGCCCCACCTGACCGACGCGCCCTTCCTCATCGTCGTCTTCGAGCAGCGGTACTTCCTGGACGAGGAAGGCGAGCAGCACAAGCACTACTACGTGGACGAGTCGGTGGGCATCGCCGTCGGCATGCTGCTGACCGCGTTGCACCTGTCGGGCCTGGCAGCGTTAACGCACACGCCCAGCCCGATGAAGTTCCTCTCCGAGGTGCTCGGTAGGCCTAAGAACGAGAAGGCGTTCGCGGTGATCCCGGTCGGTTACGCGGCCGAGGACGCCACGGTCCCGCGCCTGATCCGCAAGGATCTCGACCAGGTCATGGTCCGGATCTGAGCGATCCCCACAGCTCCGGCGGAAAGCTGCCGCTTCGCCCGCCGGGGATCCCGGTCACCATGATCGGGGACCCGCCCCGCGCGGATGGTGCGCGTCCGCGCGCGGCGGGTCCATCCACAACGTCCCGAGTTGTCCACAGGGCACCGACACCCGCTCGACGCCACTCGCCCCGACGCGGTATCCATGTGACGTGGACGACATCGCATTGCGAAACTCGGCGGAAGAACGACTGCGCGCCCTGGCTGGCCCCGGGGCGACGCTGCGCGACGATCAGTGGACGGCCATCGAGGCCCTGGTCGCGAGGCGCCGTCGGGCATTAGTGGTGCAGCGCACCGGCTGGGGCAAGTCCGCTGTGTACTTCGTGGCCACCGCGTTGCTGCGCGAGCTGGGCGAGGGGCCGACGGTGATCGTGTCACCACTCCTCGCCCTCATGCGCAACCAGGTGGAGGCGGCGGCGCGGGCCGGTGTCCGGGCGGCGACGATCAACTCGGCGAACGCCGAGGACTGGGACCGGGTGCACGAGGCCGTCGCCACTGGCGAGGTCGACGTGCTGCTGGTGAGCCCGGAGCGGCTGAACAACCCGGACTTCCGCGACTCGGTGCTCCCCCGGTTGACGGCGTCCGCCGGGATGCTGGTCGTCGACGAGGCGCACTGCATCTCCGACTGGGGCCACGACTTCCGGCCTGACTACCGTCGCTTGCGGACACTGCTGGGTGAACTGCGTCCGGGAGTGCCGGTCCTCGCCACCACTGCGACGGCCAACGACCGGGTGGTTCGGGACGTGGCGCACCAACTGGGACTTGGCGCGGAGGACGCGTTGGTCCTGCGCGGCGCCTTGGACCGGGAAAGCCTGCGGTTGGGCGTGTTGCGGCTGCCGACGCCGCAAGCGAGGTGGGCGTGGCTCGCGGAGAACCTGGGCAAGCTCACCGGATCCGGGATCATCTACACGCTGACGGTCGCGGCCGCCGAGGAGTTGGCGTCGTTCTTGCGGGAACGCGGGTATGAGGTGCAGTCCTACACCGGTCGGACCGACACCACGGACCGGTTGCGCGCCGAGGACGACCTGCTGGCGAACCGGGTCAAGGCGTTGGTCGCGACCTCGGCGCTGGGAATGGGGTTCGACAAACCGGACCTGGGTTTCGTGGTGCACGTGGGCGCGCCGCAATCCCCCATCGCGTACTACCAGCAGATCGGGCGTGCCGGTCGTGGTGTGCTGCGAGCGGATGTGGTGCTGTTGCCGGGCACCGAGGACAAGGACATCTGGTCGTACTTCGCCTCGCTCGCGTTCCCACCCGAGCACTTCGTGCGCCAGGTGCTCGCCGCGTTGGCCGAGGCGGGCAGGCCGCTGTCGACTATGGCGCTGGAACCCCGGGTCGACCTGTCCCGAGGGCGCTTGGAGATGGTCCTGAAGGTGCTCGACGTCGACGGCGCGGTACGGCGCGTGCGCGGCGGGTGGGAGCACACGGGCCAGGCGTGGGAGTACGACGCCGAGCGGTACGGGCGGATCGCCAGCGCGCGGCAGGCCGAGCAGGACGCGATCCTGGCCTACCAGGAGACCACCGGCTGTCGGATGGAGTTCCTGCTCCGCCAACTCGACGACCCGCACGCCGCGCCCTGCGGTCGGTGCGACAACTGCTCCGGCCAACTGCGGGAAGCCACGGTGTCCGCGGAGGAGATGGCCATCGCCCAAGAGAAATTACGTCGGCCCGGGGTCGAGGTCACGCCAAAGAAGGCCTGGCCGACAGCAATGGCAACGCTCGGCGTCGCGCTCACGGGGAAGATACCGGCGGGCCGCCTAGCCGAGCCGGGCCGGGCGTTGGGGCGGTTGACCGACATCGGGTGGGGCAACCGGCTGCGGGACCTGTTCGCGTCCACAGAGGACACCGAGGTACCCCCAGACCTGGTCGACGCCTGCGTGAAGGTGTTGGCCGCGTGGGGGTGGAGCGAGCGACCAGCCGGAGTGGTCACCGTCGGCTCCACCCGCCACCCCCGACTGGTGTCCAGCTTCGGGAGCGCGATCGCGTCGATCGGCCGCCTCCCACTGCTGGGCACGGTCACCGTCGGCGCGTCGGCTCCACGGGCCAACAGCGCACAACGGTTGGCCTGGCTGTGGAACTCGATGTCAGTGGACGAGGACCTGGGTGAGCGCGTCCGCGCGACCCCCGGCCCACTCCTGCTGGTCGACGACCGCATCGACACCGGCTGGACCATGACAGTCGGCACCACCCTGCTGCGCGACGCAGGAGCCACCGCGGTCCTCCCGTTCGCCTTGGCCACCACCAGCTGAGGCCCCGCGCAGCACACAACCACCGCAACGATCGCAGAAAGGAGACCCCACTCGACAGGAGTCGTGACAACTGAATCGCCAACCTGGTCCATAGAGGACCGATCCTGCACTCCCGTGCTCACACCAAAGCCGCACTCAGGTCGAACACCCGCGACGCCCGGCCGCGCTTGCGGGAGCGACACCGAAGCTGGGGCCGAGGCCACGCTGACAGGCAGACACCGCTCAAGCCAAGGCCTCGCCCCAAGGCCAAGCGACGCCCAGTCAGGGAGCGCCACACGGGTGAGCTAGCTCGTGCGGCGGTGGGCCAAGCCCTGGGTAGGCGGGATCCCTCGCCGCAGGCAAGGTCGTGCGGCGGTGAGCCGAAGCCACACCTAAGGCCGAGCCGTGGGCGGCATGGGCCCGCGGGGGCTAGGTGGTGTGGGTGAGGGGGACCAGGTCGTCGGCGTGGATTACTTCGCGGCGGCGGTCGGGGGGGTGGGGTTGGGTGGGGTGGCCGATGAGGGCGGGGAGTTCGGTGGCGTCGAAGTTGGTGATGCCGCGGGCGATGACCTTGCCGGTGAGGGTGGCCAGTTCGACGACGTCGCCTGCCTGGAAGTCGCCCTTGACGGTGGTGATGCCGGGGGCGAGGAGGGAGCGGCGGCGGTCGACGACGGCGGCCACAGCGCCGTCGTCGAGGGTGAGGGTGCCGGTGGCGTCAGCCGCGTAGGCGAGCCAGAAGCGGCGGGAGGTGAGGCGGCGGCCGGTGGCGGCGAAGGCCGTGCCGACGTCGGCCTGCCCCAGGGCGTTCGGCGCGTCGGACGCGGCGGCCAGTAGGACGGGTACTCCTGCGGCGGCGGCGAGTCGGGCGGCGGCCAGCTTGGAGGCCATTCCACCGGTCCCCAAGCCTGAGGCGCCAACGGTTCCGGCGCGCACTCCCTCCACATCGGACTCGCCAGCGACCTCGGCGATGCGCCGGGCCGCTCCGAGGCGGGGGTCGCCGTCGTAGAGGGCGTCCACATCGGACAGGAGGACGAGGGCGTCCGCGCCGATGAGGTGGGCCACCAACGCAGCCAGGCGGTCGTTGTCGCCGAAGCGGATCTCCTCGGTGGCGACCGTGTCGTTCTCGTTGACCACGGGGACCGCGCCCAAGGCGAGCAGGCGGGTCAAGGTGCGTTGCGCGTTGCGGTAGTGCGAGCGGCGGACGATGTCGTCCGCCGTCAGCAGGACCTGGCCGACGCGCAGCGAGTACCGCCCGAACGACGCCACGTACGCGTGCCCGAGGGCGATCTGGCCCACGCTCGCGGCGGCCTGCTGGGTTGCGAGGTCACGCGGACGGCGAGCCAGGCCCAGTGGCGCCAACCCGGCCGCGATCGCGCCGGACGACACCAGCACCACCTGGCTGCCCGCTGCCCTGCGCGCGGCGACCGCGTCGACCAGGGCGTCCAACCGCGCCGGGTCGAGCCCGCCCTCCGCCGTGGTCAGCGAGGACGAGCCGACCTTCACCACGACCAGCCGGGCTCCGGCGACCGCGGCGCGGGTGCTCACTCCTCGTCCTCGTCGAGCAGTTCCTCGAACGGGGTGCGGCGCAGGACCTTCTGGGCCTTGCGCTCGGGGGCACCCACGCGGCTCGGGCGGTCCAGGCGCGGGTCGGCACCGCGGTTGTGCATCATCATCGCCACGCCCGCCGGGGTGGAGGGCTCCCAGTCGAAGCTGACGCCGCCGATGGTCACCGGGCAGCCGGGGACCGCACCGGCCTTGGCCAGCGCCTCCTCGACACCGAGACGGGCCAGCCGGTCGGCCAGGTAGCCCACGGCCTCGGTGTTGTTGAAGTCGGTCTGCCGGATCCAGCGGTCCGGGCGCTCGCCGCGGACGATGAACCCGGTGTCGTCGTCGGGGTCGTGCTCGACGGTGAAGCCCGCGTCGTCGACGGCGGTAGGCCGCAGCACGATCCGGGTGGCCTCGGGCGCGGGCCTGCTCGCCCGGTCCTCCTCGATGACCTTGGCGAGCGCGAAGGTCAGCTCCCGCAGGCCCGCCCTGGTCACGGTGGAGATCTCGAACACCGGCAACCCGCGCGCCTCGATCTCCGGGCGCACCAACTCGGCCAGCTCCCGCGCCTCGGGCACGTCGAGCTTGTTGAGCACCACCAGCCGGGGCCGGTCGGCGAGGTTTCCGCCCAGTGCCGGGGTGTAGCGGGCCAGTTCGGCCTCGAGCGCGTCGATGTCCGAGAGCGGGTCGCGGCCGGGCTCGTAGGTCGCGCAGTCGACCACGTGCACCAGCACCGAGCAGCGCTCGATGTGGCGCAGGAAGTCCAGGCCGAGGCCCTTGCCCTGGCTGGCGCCCGGGATCAGGCCGGGTACGTCGGCGATGGTGTAGATCGAGTCGCCCGCGGTGACCACGCCCAGGTTCGGCACGAGCGTGGTGAACGGGTAGTCGGCAATCTTGGGCTTGGCCGAGGACACCACCGCGATCAGCGACGACTTGCCTGCCGACGGGAAGCCGAGCAGCCCCGCGTCGGCCACCGAGCGCAGCTCCAGGACCAGGTCGCGGGTCTCGCCCGGCTCGCCCAGCAGGGCGAACCCGGGGGCGCGGCGGGCCTTGGACGCCAGCGCGGCGTTGCCCAGCCCGCCCCGGCCGCCCCGGGCGGCGATGAACCGGGTCCCGTGGCCGACCAGGTCGACCACGATCTCGCCGGACTCGTCGAGCACCACGGTGCCGTCGGGGACCTTGAGCTCCAGGTTCTCCCCGGTGGCGCCGTCGCGGTTGGCGCCTTGGCCCTGCTTGCCGCTGTCCGCGTCCGCGTGCGGGCGGAAGTGGAAGTCGAGCAGGGTGTGCACGTTGTTGTCGACGACCAGCACGACGTCGCCACCGTTGCCGCCGTCACCGCCGTCAGGGCCGCCGAGCGGCTTGAACTTCTCGCGGTGCACCGAGGCGCAGCCGTTGCCGCCACTGCCAGCGGCGACGTGGATGACGACCCGGTCGACGAAACGGGACACCAGGGGACTTCCTCTCGACAAACGGACGAGGGGCGGGCCGGAGTCGTCCAGCCCGCCCCTCGTCTGAAGGGTCTAGCGTGCGTCCGCGGGGCTCAGGCCTCGACCGGGACGATGTTGACGGTCTTGCGGCCACGCTTGCTGCCGAACTGGACCGAACCGGCGGCGAGCGCGAAGAGGGTGTCGTCCTTGCCGCGACCCACGTTCACACCGGGGTGGAACTTGGTGCCGCGCTGGCGGATCAGGATCTCGCCGGACTTGACGACCTGGCCGCCGTAGCGCTTCACGCCGAGGTACTGGGCGTTCGAGTCGCGTCCGTTGCGTGAGCTGGACGCGCCTTTCTTGTGTGCCATGGCTGCTCAGGTCCTCTACTTGGTGATGCCGGTGACCTCGACGCGGGTCAACTTCTGGCGGTGACCCTGTCGCTTGTGGTACCCGGTCTTGTTCTTGAACTTGTGGATCCGGATCTTGGGGCCCTTGGTCTGCTCGACGACCTTGCCGGTCACCGAGACCTTCGCCAGGGCGTCCACGTCCGTGGTGACGTCGGTGCCGTCGACGACGAGCACCGCGGCGAGGTTCAGCTCGGTGCCCGGCGCGCCCTCGAGCTTCTCGACCTCGACGACGTCGCCGACAGCCACCTTGTACTGCTTGCCGCCGGTCTTGACGATCGCGTACATCGGGACGGAAGTCTCCTGCTACTAGACGGTGGGGGTCCTGCCGCCCTCATCCGCGACACAGCGACCGGATCGGGCTTCGCACGACACAGCCCACCGAGCGGCGGGCCATGAGACAGGTTACGTGCCTGCTGGAAGAGGGGTCAAACCGGGGTGGCTTTACCCGCGGTTCGACCCCTCGTCATCAGCTTTCCTGCGCCACGTCGACCGGGGGTCCGGCCGGGCGTGAGGCGGCCCGCCTGGCCACTCGGCGCCGCGGCGGGACCACGGCGGCGACCGGCTCGGTGACCTGCGGTTCGACCTGCTGGGTCTCCCTCGGCTGCGAGGCGGAGCGCACCTCGGCGGCCGAGGCGGACACGGCGGGTTCGGGCTCCGCGCGCACCGGCTCCGGCGGCGACCAGGACTCGGTCGCGGTGACCGGGGCCGCCGCGCCGGGCGCCCTGCTGGCGGAGCGCCGCCTGCGCCTGCTGGTCGGGGCCTCCTCGGCCCTGGGCTCGACCTCGGCGACCGGCTTGGGCTCCTCGACGTGCGGGCGGGTGCCGTTGGTCGTGTGCTCCTCGACGGCGACCGCGACGGGTTCGACGGGGGTGTGCTCGTCGTCACCGTGCTTGGTCGTGGCCTTGGCGATGTCGCGCACGGCGACCTTGGCGGCCTCGTCGCGGGACTGCTCGCCGCCGCCACCGCGGTTGCGGTTGCGCCTGCCACCGCCCTGGGACTTCTCCGCCGCGGGCTGGGTGGCCTGCGGGGCGGGGGCGGCGCCGTTGGCGGGCGCCTTGGCGACCGGCTCCGTGGTGACGACGACACCCCGCCCCTTGCAGTGCTCGCAGGTGCTGCTGAAGGCCTCCAGCAGGCCGGTGCCGACCCGCTTGCGGGTCATCTGCACCAGGCCCAGCGAGGTGACCTCGGCGACCTGGTGGCGGGTGCGGTCGCGGCCGAGGCACTCGGTGAGCCTGCGCAGCACCAGGTCCCGGTTGGACTCCAGCACCATGTCGATGAAGTCGATCACGATGATGCCGCCGATGTCGCGCAGCCGCAGCTGGCGGACGATCTCCTCGGCCGACTCCAGGTTGTTGCGGGTGACCGTCTCCTCGAGGTTGCCCCCGGAGCCGGTGAACTTGCCGGTGTTGACGTCGATGACCGTCATGGCCTCGGTGCGGTCGATCACCAGGTAGCCGCCGGAGGGCAGCCAGACCTTGCGGTCGAGCGCCTTGAGCAGCTGCTCGTCGACCCGGTGGGTGGCGAACACGTCGGACACGCCGACGTGCTTGCGGACCCGGTCGAGCAGTTCGGGGGCGACGTGGCGGACGTAGGCGTCGATGGTCTCCCAGGCGGTGTCGCCCTGCACGACCAGCGAGGTGAAGTCCTCGGTGAACAGGTCGCGCACGACCTTGACCAGCAGGTCGGGCTCCTCGTAGAGCAGCGCGGGGGCGCTGGTGCGCTTGCCGCCGTTGCCGCCCGACTTCTCCTTGATGACCTGCCACTGGGCCTGCAGGCGGCGCACGTCGCGGCCGAGCTCCTCCTCGCTGATGCCCTCCGAGGCGGTGCGGATGATCACACCGGCGTCCTCGGGGACGATCCGCTTGAGGACGTCCTTGAGCCTGCGCCGCTCGTTCTCCGGGAGCTTGCGGGAGATGCCGGTGGCGCCGCCGCCGGGCACGTAGACCAGGAAGCGGCCGGGGAGGCTGATCTGGGTGGTCAGCCGGGCGCCCTTGTGCCCGACCGGGTCCTTGGTGACCTGGACCAGCACGCTGTCGCCGGTGGACAGCGCCTGCTCGATCTTGCGGGCCTTGCCCTCGAGCCCGGCGGCGTCCCAGTCGACCTCACCGGCGTAGAGCACGGCGTTGCGGCCGCGGCCGATGTCGACGAACGCGGCTTCCATGCTGGGCAGCACGTTCTGCACGCGGCCCAGGTAGACGTTGCCGACCAGCGAGCCGGTGCCGAACGAGGTGACGAAGTGCTCGACGAGCACGCCGTCCTCCAGGACGCCGATCTGCGTGCGGTCGCCGTGCTCGCGCACGACCATCGCGCGGTCGACGGCCTCGCGGCGGGCCAGGAACTCGGCCTCGGACAGGATCGGGGCGCGCCTGCGGCCCGCCTCCCGGCCGTCGCGGCGGCGCTGGCGCTTGGCCTCGAGCCGGGTCGAGCCGCGCACGCTGCGCACCTCGTCGCGGGCGGCCTCGCCGCGGTGGTCGTCGCGGGCGTCGCGCGGTTCGCGGGTCTCCCGCGACTCGCGGGCGTCGCGGACGTGGACGACGGTGTTGGGCGGGTCGTCCCCAGCGTCGGCGCTGTCGTCGTCCCCGCCCTTGCGGCGACGACGGCGACGGCGGCGCCTGGTGGCACCGTCGCCTGCCTCGGCCTGCTCCTCCTCCGCCTCGGTGTCCTCCTGGGACTCCTCGGCAGCGGCGGCGGGGGCCTCGTCCTCGGTGTTCTCCGCGTCGTCCGCGGCGCCCTTGCCCCGACCGCGACCACGGCGACCACGGCGGCGGCGACGGCCGGAACCGCCGTCGTCGTCATCGTCGTTGTGGTCCTGCTCGGGCTGCTCCGGCTCGCTGACCTCGTCCTCGACGGGCTCCGGCGCGACGACCACCGGCTGGGTGGGCGCCGGTCGGGCCGTCGTGGGCTCCGGCGGCAGGAACAGCGGCGACGCGGAGGCGAACACCGGCGTCGGGGGGATTCGGCGAGGCGCGGGCTCGACAGGCTCCGGCTCGGTGGCGGCAGGCTCAGGCAGAGCCGTCTCGGTTACGGCCTCGGCGGGAGCCGCCTTGGCCTGCTTGGTGCGCGTGGCCTTGGCCGGGGCCTGCGCGGCGACCGGCTCGTCCTGGGTGCTCTCCGGCGCCAGCAGCGCCAGGATCACCCGCTCCGCGGTGTCCTTGGACACGCTCGACTGCGCGCCGCGCACCGCCTCGTCGAGGCCTTCCAGGGCCGCGAGGACGTCCTTGCTGCTCACCTCGAGCAGCTTGGCCAGCGCGTGCACGCGGACCTTGGCTGGCACCTGGGCCAGCAGGTCGGCCGCGGCCTGGTCGCTGGGTGTGGTGGTAGCCCCGCCGGCACTTCCGGCAGGGGTGGACATATCCGACATGTAGCTCCTCCGCCCCCGGGCGCGTCGTGCGGACGCGTGCCGCTCAGGGGCCTAGTTGTCCTTTCCACCGCGCTGTGGCGGCGGGAATCCTCGCCTGACACCGCCGCGGCGTGGCCGTCACCGACCACGGCCCGCCAGCGGCAGGTCGTTCGACCACGGTAGAGGCGCTCCGATTCCCCGATGGACTACCCGAGGCCCGCCTGCCTGTCGAGGGCCAGCGGGTCGGACAGACCGCCATCGTCGTCAAGCCGCCCCTGGGCCAACCGGGTCGCCTTCGCGGGGACCGGTGGTTCCAGAGCGGCGACGACACGCAGCGCGCTCAGTACGTCGTCGGGCCGCACGGCAGGTGTTGTTTGCCGGACGACCACACGCAGTATCCCACACGAACGCTCCGGGTAGGACATGTCCGCGCCCACACGTCCCGGCGCGTCGTCATCAATAGGGGTTTCCTCGGTCTCCGCGGGCCCTTCGAGCACCACAGCCCTGATCACGGCCGGTCGCGCGTCGATGAGCCGCCTGCCGTCCTTGGTCAGCCGCTCCACCTCCACGTGCTCGGTGGCCAGCAGCCGCTCGACGGCGCCGCGCAGGTCACCGGGGTCCACGCCCGGCAGCTCGATGCGCCAGTCGCTGGCCTCCATGCGCTCGGCGAACCCGCCGGGACCGGCCTCGACGGCCTCGAGTACGTCGAGCCCGGGGGCCAGCGCGGTGTCGAGCACCTGGGCGAGCGTGGCCGGGTCGACCCGTTCGACCAGGGAGACCTCGACGTACTCCGCCTCGCTGGCCACGCCGGTCGGCGCGGCGCCGATCCAGGAGATCTTCGGGTGCGGGTTGAACCCCTGCGAGTAGGCCATCGGCACGCCCGCGCGGCGCAGCGCCCGCTCGAACGCCCTGGCCACGTCTCGGTGGGAGGTGAAGCGGAGCCTGCCCCGCTTGGCGTAGCGGAGCCGGATCTTCTGCACCGGCGGCGCCGAGGGGTTGGGCTGGTCCTGGCGGCTCAGGATTACTCCTTCTGGTGGTCTGGTGGTGCTCCGGTGGTGAGCCCACCACCGTTGGTGGCACCGTACCGGCAGCGCCAATTCGGCTCGCGAGCTTGTTTCCCTCTTCGCGGCCGGCTAGCGTCCGCACGGAAGTGGTCAACCCCGCCGAGGGAACGCACTGGAGGTCGCCCGTGCCTCTGCTCCGCCTGACCAGGGCGGCAGCGGTCAGCGTCGTGATGGTCGCGGCGGCCTTCGCCGTCCCCCTCCTCGCCGACGGGGAACCCCTGGAGGACGGGTCGCTGCCCTGCCACCCCACGGGCGCGCAGTCGCGCTACCTGGTCCTGTTCGCCGAGGGGACCAGTCCCGAGGGCGCCTCCCACGAGATGACGTTGGCTTGCGGGTCGACGGTTGCCTACTACGGCGAGATCGCCGTCGGGGTCGCCACATCGGGTGATCCGCGCTTCGCCGAACGGGTCGGTCGTGACCGCGCGTTCAGCACCGAGGCGGTGGAGGCGGCGGCCGGGCGGCACGGCAGGCAGGCCGCGCAGGTGACCACCGGTGGCGGCGACACGGCGGAGGACCGCTCCGGCGAGCAGTGGGACATGGGCCTCATCCGCGCCGACGCCGCGCACGCGGTGACCGCGGGTAGCCGGGACGTGCTGGTCGGGGTGCTGGACTCGGGCATCGACGTGACCCACCCGGACCTCGCGCACGCGGTGGACGCATCGCGGTCGGCTGGCTGCGTCAGCGGCAAGGCAGACCAGAACCCGGCGGCCTGGGCGCCGACGACCTCGGTGCACGGCACGCACGTCGCGGGCATCATCGCCGCGGCCGATGACGGCAAGGGGATCACCGGCGTGGCCCCCGGGGTGCGGTTGGCCTCGGTGAAGGTGGTCGACGACGACGGGACGGTGCGGCCGGAGTCGGTGGTGTGCGGGCTGATGTGGGCCGCGGCCAACGGCATGGCGGTCGCCAACAACAGCTACTTCGTCGACCCGTGGCCGCTGACCTGCGACCGGGGCGAGGAGCGGGTGGTCTTCGAGGCGGTGCGCCGCGCGGCCGATTACGCCACCGGCAAGGGCGTGCTCACCGTGGCCGCGGCGTCCAACGAAAGCCTCGACCTGGCGTCGCCGAGCGGGCAGACCGCCGGACCGGACGGGCAGTGGCGCAAGCTCGACAGCAGCTGCCGGGTGCTGCCAGCGGGGTTGCGCGGAGTGGTCGCGGTGTCCGCGGTTGGCCCGGATCGGGTGAAGGCCGGGTACAGCGCGTACGGACTGGGCGTGATCGACGTGACCGCCCCGGGTGGCGAGCCGTCCACGGGTCGGTGCGTCCTGTCGACCGTGCCGGGCGGCTACGCGCAGGTGTGCGGGACGTCGATGGCGGCGCCGCACGTGTCCGGGGTGGCGGCGTTGCTGGCCTCCACGCACCCGGGTGCGTCACCGCAGAAGCTGATGCGGCTGCTGACCTCTCAGGCTGAGAGCATCGCTTGCCCGGCGGACTACGACCTCGACGGCGCGGGCGGGCAGGACGCGTACTGCTCGGGGTACGCGCCGTTCAACAGCTTCTACGGCCACGGGATGGTCGACGCGCTGGCCGCCGTTACTCCGTAGGCCGTAAGAGCATCGACTCGGCCGGACTGAACCCCGCGCGCTTGTAGAACGGGATCGCGCGCTTGGTCGGTGTAAGAACCACACGCGGGTAGCCGTGCTCCTCGGCGTGCTTGAGCAACGCGGCCATCAGCGCCGCCCCTACGCCCGCGTCGCGGTACTCGGGCAGGACGAAGAAGTTGCTGAGGTAGCCCCATGCGCCTGCCGGTTGTCCTGCCTTCGGCATGCGGGTGACCCGCACCAGGCAGCAGAACCCGATCGGGCGGTCCGTCTCGGCTATCCAGAACTCCCGGTGCGACCGCTCGGCGTGCCACCACCGGGTGAACTCCTCGGCGTACCCCGGATCGGTGATGGGCTCGCCAGCGTCCTCTTCGGCCGCCCGGAAGCGCAGCGCGGCCACCGACGCGATGTCCGCGTCGGTGGCCAGCCGGATGATCATGGGGAGGACAGCGCCGGGTTCCGCACCGGCGACCCGACGCCGACCGGGCTGATCGGCAGCAGCTTGCGCCCGGTGGGGCCGATCTCGATGTCGGTGCCCATCGCGGGGCAGACGCCGCAGTCGAAGCAGGGGGTCCACCGGCAGTCGTCCTGCTCGCGCTCGTCGAGCGCGTCCTGCCAGTCGTCCCAGAGCCAGTTCTTCTCCAGGCCGGAGTCCAGGTGGTCCCAGGGCAGGACCTCCTCCTCGGTGCGCTCCCTGGTGGTGAACCAGTCCAGGGACACCCCGAGCGGCTCGAGCACGGCCGACGCGGCGGTGGTCCAGCGCTCGTAGGAGAAGTGCTCGCTCCAGCCGTCGAACCGGCCGCCCGCGCGCCACACGGCCTCGATGACCCGGCCGACGCGGCGGTCACCGCGGGAGAGCAGGCCTTCGATGATGCTGGGCTTGCCGTCGTGGTAACGCATGCCGATGTTGCGGCCGAGGCTGCGGTCGCGGTCGGAGTTGACGGCCTCCCGCAGCTTGCGCAGCCGCGAGTCGATGGTGTCCGGGTCGCACTGCGCGGCCCACTGGAACGGGGTGTGCGGCTTGGGCACGAACCCGCCGATGGAGATCGTGCAGCGGATGTCCTTGCGGCCGCTGGCGACCCGACCGGCGCGGATGACGTTCTTGGCCATCTCGGCGATCTGCAGCACGTCGTCGTCGGTCTCGGTGGGCAGCCCGCACATGAAGTAGAGCTTCACCTGCCGCCAGCCCTGCGCGTACGCGGCGCTGACGGTCTTGATGAGGTCCTCCTCGGACACCATCTTGTTGATGACCTTGCGGATGCGCTCGCTGCCGCCCTCGGGGGCGAAGGTCAGCCCGGAGCGGCGGCCGTTGCGGGACAGCTCGTTGGCCAGGTCGATGTTGAACGCGTCGACCCGGGTGCTGGGCAGCGACAGGCCGGTGTTGGTGCCCTCGTAGCGGTCGGCGAGCTGCTTGGTGATCTCGCCGATCTCGGAGTGGTCGGCGCTGGAGAGGCTGAGCAGGCCGACCTCCTCGAACCCGCTGGCGGCCAGGCCGGTCTGGATCATCGCGCCGATGCCCTCGATGGAGCGCTCGCGCACCGGGCGGGTGATCATGCCCGCCTGGCAGAACCGGCAGCCTCGGGTGCAGCCGCGGAAGATCTCGACGCTCATCCGCTCGTGCACGCTCTCCGCGAGCGGTACCAGCGGCTTCTTGGGGTACGGCCAGGCGTCGAGGTCCATGGTGGTGCGCTTGGCGATGGTCTCGGGCACCCGCGGCCGGTTGGGGCCGACGGTGTCGATGTGACCGTCGGGGCGGTAGGTGAAGTCGTAGAAGCGCGGGACGTAGACGCCGCCGGTCTCGGCCATGCGGGTCAGCAGCTCGTCGCGCCCGCCGGGGCGACCCTCGGCCTTCCACGCGCGGATGATGTCCGAGATCTCGATGACGGCTTCCTCGCCGTCGCCGAGCACTGCGGCGTCGATGTAGTCCGCGATCGGCTCGGGGTTGAACGCGGAGTGGCCACCGGCAAGCACGACCGGGTGGTCCTCGGTGCGGTCGGCGGCCAGCAGCGGGATCCCGGCCAGGTCGAGCGCGGTGAGCATGTTCGTGTAGCCGAGCTCGGTGGAGAAGCTGACGCCGAGCATGTCGAAGGCGCCGAGCGGGCGGTGGCCGTCCACGGTGAACTGCGGGACGCCGTGCTCCCGCATGAGCTTCTCCAGGTCCGGCCACACCGCGTAGGTGCGCTCGGCGAGCACGTCGGCGATCTCGTTGAGCACCTCGTAGAGGATCATGACGCCCTGGTTGGGCAGGCCGACCTCGTAGGCGTCCGGGTACATCAGCGCCCACCGCACGGTGGTGCTGTCCCACTCCTTGACGGTCGCGTTCAGCTCCCCGCCGACGTACTGGACCGGCTTGGACACCCTGGGCAGCAGCGGCTCGAGTTGGGGGAAGACCGATTGGACGCTCACAGCGAACCAGGGTAACCCTCTCGGCCCGGCCGCCTCCGCTCAGGCGAGCAGCAGCTTGCCCAGGCGCTTGGACGCCACGACGACCCCGACGGCCGCCATCACCACGAAGTAGGCGATGTGGCCGAGCATCGAGAGGTCTACGTGACCGGTGCTCAAGCCGCGCATGATCTCGATGCCGTGGTAGAGCGGGAAGCACTTGACGGCCACTTGGACGCCCGCCGGGTACACCGTGATCGGGTAGAAGGTGGTGGAGAACAGGAACATCGGGATCACCGCGAGCTGCACCAGGTCGAAGTCGTGCCAGGACCGCATGAACGTGGTGGCGGCCATCCCCAGCGCGCCGAAGGCGAACGCGATGAGGACGGCGGCGGGTAACGCGAGCAGCGCCCACGGCGAGGTCAGCAGGCCCATGCCGAGCATGACCGTCAGGAAGCCCGCGCCGTAGAGGGCGCCGCGGATCAGCGCCCAGGTGATCTCGCCGATGGCGACGTCGAGCGGGCCGAGCGGGGTGGCCAGCATGGCGTCGTAGAGCTTGGCGTACTTGAACTTGAAGAAGATGTTGAAGGTGGCGTCGTAGACGGCGCCGTTCATCGCGGAGGCGGCCAGCAGCGCGGGCGCGACGTAGGCGACGTAGCTGATCGGCTCGCCGCCGGGGCCGACGACGTCGCCGATGAGTTTGCCGAAGCCGAAGCCCAGGCCGAACAGGAAGAACAGCGGCTCGAAGAAGCCGGAGACGACCGCGAGCCAGGCGCGGCGGTTGACCAGGAACGAGCGCTCGACCAGCACGCGGGAGCGGCCCGCGTACATGCCGGTGGGCAGCACGCGCAGCAGCAGGCCCGCGCGGTCACTCGGGGCGGGGGCGGTCGTGGTCACCTAGACCTCCAGCCTTCGGGTGAACGTGCGGACGGCGAACCGGGCGCCGAGGACGACCAGCGCGCCAAGGAACAGCAGGTGGCCCAGCACGGCGAGGAGTTCGCCGGTGCCGAACGCGGCGGCCCGGGACAGCTCCGTGCCGTGCCACATCGGGGTCACCCACACCAGCGGCCGCACCCACACGGGTAACTGGTCGACCGGGAAGAAGGTGCCCGCGAACACGGTCATCGGCACCACGACGAACCGGAAGATCGCGGTGAACTGCTGGCCCTCGGTCTCCAAGGTGGCGGAGTAGGCGACCACCGGTGCGGCGAAGGCCATCGCGGTGAGCACGGCGACCAGCAGCGATCCGACGACGCCGACGCTGGTGACCGCGCCGAGGACGGTGGCGATGACCAGGAAGGCGGTGGACGAGACGGCGACCCGCAAGGCGATCCACAGCAGTTGGCCGTAGGCGATCTGGGCGGGCGCCACGGGGGTGGAGGCGATGCCGATGAACGTGCGCTTCCACTTGAACGCCGCGAGCACCGGGTAGGTCGCCTCGAACGCGGAGGTCTGCACGGCGGAGGCCACCACCAGGGCGGGGGCGAGGTACGCGACGTAGTCCAGGCCGCCGGTGGCCGCGCTGGGCTGGATCTGCGAGCCGAACCCGAAGCCGAGGGCGAGCAGGAACAGCACCGGCTCCAGGACGCTGGACACGGCGGAGGAGCGCCAGTTGCGGCGGTACCAGGCCCACAGGCCCTCGACCACCAGCCAGACCGCGGTGAGCGGAGCAGGGGCGTGTGCCGTGGACTTCGTGGCGGTCGACATGGGTCAGTCCACCAGGGTCCGGCCGGTCAGGCGCAGGAAGACGTCCTCGAGGGTGCCGCGGCGGACCAGGCTCGACGCCGGGGCCAGGCCGCGCTGGTGGGCGGCGGCCAGGGAGGCCTCGCCGTCGGCGGTGTAGAGCAGCAGGCGGTCGGGCAGGACCTCGACCCGATCGGCGAGCCCGTCGATGGCCGCGGCGTCCGGCTTGTCGGTGGTGAACCGCAGCTCCAGCACCTCGCGGCTGCAGTAGCGGGCGATCAGCTCCCCCGGGCTGCCCTCGGCGACGATCTTGCCGCCGTCCATCACCACGAGCCGGTCGCAGAGCTGCTCGGCCTCGTCCATGTAGTGCGTGGTGATGATCAGCGTGACGCCCTGCTGGCGCAGCCGGAACAGCCGGTCCCAGAGCAGGTGGCGGGCCTGCGGGTCCAGGCCGGTGGTGGGTTCGTCGAGCAGCAGCAGCTGCGGGTCGTTGATCAGCGAGCGGGCGATGGTCAGCCTGCGCTTCATGCCGCCCGAGAGCGGCTCGACCTCGTCGTCGGCGCGGTCGACGAGCTGGGCGAACTCCAGCAGTTCGACGGCCTTGGCCCGCACGTGCGCCTTGGACAGTCCGAAGTAGCGGCCGTAGACGTGCAGGTTCTGCCGGACGGTCAGCTCGTTGTCCAGGTTGTCCTGCTGCGGCACCACGCCGAGCCGGGCGCGGATGGCGGGCCCCTGGGTGTGCGGGTCCATGCCGAGCACGGTCAGGTCACCACCGGTGCGCGGCGACACGCAGGACACCATGCGCATCGTCGAGGACTTGCCCGCGCCGTTGGGTCCGAGGAAGCCGAACGCCTCCCCGGGCCGGACATCCAGGTCGATGCCCCGGACGGCCTCGAAGTCGCCGAAGCGCTTGGCCAGGCCACGTGCCCTGACCAGCGCGCCGTCTCGGAGGCCGCCGCCGTGAACCACTGTTTCCGCCACCACGCGGGGCACCCTAGTCGGAGGGTCTGACGATTCCGACCGGGTTTCCGCGCCGCCCGGGAATCGCCCCGGGCGGCGCCGGGTCGATCAGAGGTTCGGGAACCAGATCTTGATCTCGCGCTCGGCGGACTCGGTGGAGTCGGAGCCGTGCACCAGGTTGAACTGGACCTCGAGGCCGAAGTCACCGCGGATGGTGCCCGGGGTGGCCTTGTCGACCGGGTCGGTCCCGCCCGCGAGCTGGCGGAACGCGGAGATGGCGCGCGGGCCCTCAACGACGATGGCGACCAGCGGGCCGCCGGTGATGAAGTCGAGCAGGTCGCCGAAGAAGCCCTTCTCGGCGTGCTCGGCGTAGTGCTGCTCGGCGACCGAGCGCTCCACGGTGCGCAGTTCGAGTGCGGCCAGCGACAGGCCCTTGCGCTCGATGCGGGCGATGACCTCACCGACCAGCCCACGACTCACGCCGTCGGGCTTGACCAGGACCAGGGTGCGCTCACTCACGGCTCTCGGTACTCCATTTCACGGGTGTGCGGCTTCGTGTGGACCACACGAGCGTGTGAGCAGGGTAACCCGGTGCGGTGGCACTGTTTGTCCGGCTCCCGCTTGGCCGACCACCGTTGGTCTCATGTTCAAGTCAACAGTCGTCGCCCTCGTGACCGTGCTCGGGACCGCTGTCCCCGCCTCAGCCTCTCCGACCGACCTGTCTTACGCCTACCGGTACCCACTAGCCCTAGAGACCGATCTCAGCGTGGAAGCGTTGACGGCCGCAGTCACCGCTGACTTCCGCCGGTACTTCCCCTACGACTCGAACTGCCCGTCCCTACCTCCTGTGTCTGGACGGTGCGATCTCTACTCGCTGGCAGGTAGGACTAACCCGGTCGTTGTCATTGACCGAACCGCGAACTCATGGACCTTCTTGTCGCTACCGGGCCACTCCGAGGGCGAGGGGCGCAACATCGTGTTCTCGTTCGAACGCGGCAACACCGGAGTAGAGCTGCGCGCGCGGGCCGGTGGTCCCTTCACCGTTACCGCTGCCGCGAAGATCTACTCCGGTGCCGCCTATGCGATCTGGTCCCTGTTCGCCAACAACGTGTCCGACGCGTACTAGCGGCTGGGCTTGAGCGTCTTAGACCAGAGCGAGGTTCCCTTACCGTCGCGCAAGTAGACGGTGAGGTCACCGGAGCGACCGTCCACTTGGACCTCTCCGAAGTGCTGGAAGCCCTCCAGCGGCGAGGTGTTGGCCACCGGCGGCGCGTGCACGAACGCGGCCTCCGGCCCGAAGGTCGGGTCCAGCACGTTCGGCCCGAAGGCACCGGCGTGCAGCGGACCGGACACGAACTCCCAGAACGGGTCGAAGTCCGCCACCGCGGCGCGGTCCGGGGAGTAGTGGTGCGCGGCGGTGTAGTGCACGTCGGCCGTCAACCAGACAACGTTGCGGACGTGGCGGCGGGCGAGCGTGCGCAGGACCCACGCCAGTTCGAACTCGCGTCCCGCGGGCGCGCCGGGCAGCCCGTTCGCGACGCCCTCGATGTCCTTGCCGTCGGGCACGATCAGGCCGATGGGCAGGTCGGCGGCCACGATCTTCCACGTCGCGCGGCTGCGGGCCAGGCCATCGACCAGCCAGCGGGCCTGGCGGTCGCCCATGACGTGCCCCCGGCCGTTCTTGTCGGCGGTGTTGGCGTCCTTGTAGGTGCGCATGTCGAGCACGAACACCTCGACGTGCTTGCCGTAGGCGAAGCTGCGGTAGACGCGGCCGTCCTCGGCGCGCCTGCGGTCGATCGGCTGCCACTCGTGGAACGCCTGCGACGCGCGCTCGGCGAGCACGTCGACCCGCTTCTCGGTGTACTGCGGCAGGTCCAGGATCTCGCCGGGGTACCAGTTGTTGGTGACCTCGTGGTCGTCCCACTGCACGACCGACGGGACCCGGGCGGCGAACGCGCGGACGTTCTCGTCGAGCAGGTTGTAGGCGAACTGGCCGCGGTACTCGGCGAGGGTCTCGGCGACCTTCAGCTTCTCCGGGGTGACCAGGTTGCGCCACACCCGGCCGTCGGGGAGGGTCACCGACTCCTTGAGCGGCCCGTCGGCGTACACGGTGTCGCCGCTGTGCAGGAAGAAGTCGGGGCGGCGGGCCAGCATCGCGGCGTACGCGGTCATGCCGCCGATCTCGGGGTTGATGCCCCACCCCTGCCCGGCGACGTCACCGGACCAGGTGAAGCGGACATCCGCGCGACCCACGGGCGCGGTGCGGAACGACCCGACCAGCGGCGCGCTGGCGGTGCGGCCGTCGAGGTCCTCGGCGCGGACCCGGTAGTGGATCTCGTCGCCCGCGGGCAGGCCGGTGAGCCGGAGCCTGCCGGTGCCGTCGGTGGTGGGGGTGAGGACGGGGCCGCGCAGGCACCGGGCGTGCCGGAACGACGGGTCACGGGAAACCTCGACCAGCATCCGCGACGGCCGGTCAGCCCGCGTCCACAGGATCGCGCCGTCACTGGTCACATCCCCGGTCTGCACACCGTGCGTCAACACCGGCCGCGCCTTCGGCGCCGCGTACGCGACCCCGGGCAGCACAACCCCAGCCGCGACCACACCAGCGCCGATCCCGCCCGCGCGCAACAAAGCCCTACGGTTCAGTTCACTCATGCGCCGCTTTGTAATCCCCCACCACAGCCCCCGGACCAACCCGAGTTGACCAGCGGATGACGCTTCCGCGCCACCAGGCGTGGGTCGCAGCGAACCGGGGTTCGCTGCCGTTGTCGCCCGCCGAGCGCAGAGCGTTGTGGTCCGAGCAGGTCAACTGCTATCGGCTCACGCACCCGGGCCTGACCGCCGAGCAGCGGGCCTTCCTCGGCTGTTGGCCGCGCTCAGCCGACTTAACATGTCTCAGGTCACAGTCGGATCGAGAACCTCATGGCTCAACGCGGGCGACCACTGGGTGTGGGTGTGAGCGACGAGGCTGGGCTGGTTCAGCGGGCGGCTCGGGGCGACAGGGTGGCGTTTGAGCGGTTCTACCGCCTGACGTCGCCTTGGTTGGTGGTGCGGTTGCGGCGGCGGTGCCGGGACGAGCAGTTGGTCGCTGATGTCATGCAGGAGACCTACCTGGCGGTGTGGCGGGCGGCCGGGCGGCTGTCCGGGGTGTTGACGGAGGAGTCCGGGCTGGGGTGGTTGTGGACCATCGCGAGCAGGCGGTTGGTGGACGGGTTCCGCAGGCAGGCGCGGGAGGGGCGGCCGGTTCCGGCCGACGCGATGGTTGCCGTCTCGGCGGAGGAGGCGTTGCTCGAGCAGGTCCTCGACGGGGATGTGGGGGCCGCGGTGGACGGGTTGGCGCCTGAGTTGTGGGCGGTGTTGCGGGCGCTGGTGTTGGACGGGTTGAGCGTCAAGGAGACCTCGCGGGTGTTGGACGTGCCGGAGGGAACGGTGAAGACGCGGGCGCGTCGGGCCCGGATCGCTCTAGGAAGGGCGCTGTCATGACGCACGTGCCGCCTGCCCTCATCGCGAGCTACGCCCAAGGCCTGAGCACCGGAATCGACGCCGCGGTCATAGAGGCCCATCTCGGGACATGCGCGTCCTGCCGTTCCAAGCTCCATGTGCCGGACAAGGTGCTCGACGAGGTGTGGAGTGAGATCGACCTAGGCGCGACAAGGCCGCGGGACTCGGTTTTGGTCCGAGCGGCCGTGTGGGCGTCACCCGCGATGGTGCCGTGGATCGCGATGACGGTCTTGGTCACCGCCGTCGCTGTGGTCACCGATCTCCTAGGGACTCAACTGCTGGTGTTGCTGGCGCCGATCGCACCGGTCGCCGGTGTGGCCGCGGCGTGGTCGCGCGGCATGGATCCAGCACACGAGATCGTTGCCTGCACTCCGCGCGCGGGCTTGGACTTGGTGCTGCGTCGCACGATCGCGGTCTTGGCTGTCCTGCTGCCGGTACTGCTGCCGTTGGGTTGGCTGATCGGGGCCTCCCCCGCGCAGTGGTTGTTGCCGTGCTTGGCGTTCACAACGGCGACGCTCGCGCTAGGCACCCTCATCGGCGTCAGGCGAGCCGCGGTAGGACTGGCGACTACCTGGGTTGCGTTCGTAGTGGGCCCCAGCCTGGTCACGGCAAGCCTGCCCGCTCTGCTCGAGCCGTCTTCGGCGGGCCTCTGGTTGATCGCGTGCGCGGTCGCAGCGGTTGTTGTTGTGTTGCGGGCGTCCACATTCACGCGTCTGGCCAGTGGAAACTAAGAGAGGCGACGATGGTGCGGGTACAGGCGGTCGGGCTGCGGGTGCGCGCGGGCCGCAGGATGGCCGTCGATGGGATCGACCTCGATCTCAAGAACGGTGTGCATGGTGTGCTCGGGCCGAACGGCGCGGGTAAGACGACGTTGATGCGGGCTCTTGCGACCGTGCTGCGCCCTGCGTCCGGCGAACTGACCATGCTGGGGACCGCTCTTGGTTCGCGCGAGTCGTTGCGGCAGGTACGCGAGCGGATCGGCTACCTGCCGCAGAAGTTCGGTTACTACAAGAGGTTCACGGTGCGCGAGTTCGTCGAGTACATGGCCTGGCTCAAGCAGATGCCCGGGGTGGACATACCTGGGGCGGTCGAGCGCGCCGTGGAGCGGGTTGGTCTGGGTGACCGCGCTGACGACAAGCTCAGCACACTTTCCGGGGGCATGGTCCGGCGGGTGGGCATCGCCCAGGCCATCGTGAACGAGCCAGCTGTGCTGCTGCTCGATGAACCCACAGCGGGTTTGGACCCGGCAGAACGGATGCGGTTCCGCGCGCTGCTGCGGGAATCCGCGGAAGACACGTGCGTAGTGGTGTCGACCCACTTGGTAGAGGATGTCGCGGCAGGTTGTGATCAGGTGCTGCTGATGGACAAGGGCCGAGTGCTGTTCCAGGGTGGCACCGACGAGCTCGCGGCTGCGGGAGAGGCTTCCGAAGTTGGGGACAGCCCGCTTGAAAGGGGCTACTCGGCCTTGCTGGACCGGGCTGCGCGGTGACCTCTCTGCATCTCCGACGGTCAGTAGGCCTACCGGCAGGTCTTGGGCTCGCCGTGCTCCTACTCGCGATCGCGCATCTCATGTCCGGCCCTTGGACAAAGGGAGACGCGGCGTGGAGCCGCGAGTGGACCGGCCTCGCCGAGTGGTCGAGATACCTGCTGATGTTCGTCTGGCCGCTGGTGCTGGGCGCGGGTGCGTGGCAAGGAGCGCGCGACACCCGATCGGACATGGACGAATTGCTCGCCACAGTGCCCTCGTCACGGTGGCGACGGGCGGTCCCCGTGGCGAGCGCGGTGGCGATCGGGGTCACTGCGGGCTACCTCGGCGTGGTGGCGGTGGGTGCGGTTCGGGTCATAGCCAGTGGTGCCGCACTACGCGCCGACTGGCTCGTAGTGGCGCTGCTGGGTGCCTTGGCCCTCGTCGCGGTCGCTCTGCTTGGCTTGGGCATCGGGCGGTTGCTGCCGTCGGTGATGACCCCGCCGGTCGCGGCCGTCGCGGGGTTGGCGGTCCAGGTGGTGCTGGTGTGGCGAAGCCAGGAGTCGACGACGGCACTGCTGTTCACACCCGCCGTTTCCGGTGGTGGGGTGAGCGTTTTCACCCAGGTCGCGCCGCGTGCGTCGACAGGGCAGGCGTTGTGGTTCCTGATGCTCGCCGCGAGTGGGCTCGTCCTCTTCGCGGGCACACGACTACGCGCCTTGGCGGCTGTGCCGCTCGCAGTGGGGGCGACAGTGCTGGCCCTGGTGGTGCCGCACGGCTCCCCGGTGCATGTCCCGGACGCACGCGCTCTCTCGTTGGTGTGCGAGCCGCGGGTGTGCGTGACCGAGGCGCGCAAGACGCGGCTCACCGAACTCCGTGGACCTTCGGCACAGGCACTGGCGGATCTGGCAGTGCTGCCGAACGCGCCTACGACTGTTGTCGAGCACCCGACTTCCCCTCACTTGCCGCGAACACCGGGTGAGCCGGACACGCTGGGGATCGACTTGGGCGATCCGGCATTCAGGCGTGGCGGCCCTGCCGAACTGCGACGAGCCCTACTCGCGGGAGCCGGAACTCAGGCATGCGCCACCGACGACAGCACCTACGCCGATGTCGAGCGCGAGACCGTCGCCAGAACCGTCACCGCAGGCTGGTTCGTCGACGACCTACAGCCCCTGCCTGGGCACAGCTACATCTGGGCGGAAGCGCAAGACCTCATCCAACGGACCTGGGCAGACCTGCGGGCGTTGCCGCGCGCCGAGCAGGTGACGCGAGTGGCGGCCGTGCGATCAGCGGGCCTTCGCTGTGAGGGTGATCTGCTGACGGTGTTGACGGAGAAGTGATGCGGGAGGCCGTTCTGTACTGCCGCTCGAGAGGCATACCGGCCGCTATGGCCACGATGGTCGGCGCTGCCATCGCGCTTGCCCCGGTCGGCAGGCTTACCGGATCACCAGGCCTGTCCGTGGCCATGTCGGTCCTGGCGACAGCAGTGGCCGTCGGTGTCGCCAGCGGAGGCCTGACCGGTGCGGACCCGGACTTGGACCGCACGGCTGCCATCGCCTGGCTTCCTCGACTAACGGTGCACCTAGTAGCGATAGCCGCACTAGCGGCTGGCCTACCGCTGGCCATTGAGCTTCTTAGCCCTAGCGGTGTGGATGCAGAGGTCTTACTGCGAAACGCCGTTGGGCTCGCCGGACTGGGATCTATAGGCGTCGGACTACTTGGCGCGAGCCGGGGCTGGGTGCTGCCGGTCGCTGCGGCATCAGTGGCGTTGGTAGCCCTCTTGTCAGGTACGCCAGGTGGGCTGGCGATGGTGTTCTCGTGGCCAGTGCAGCCCGCCGACGTCGGAACCGCTTGGTTGATATCGGGGACGTTCGCCGGGTGCGGCTGGCTTGCGCTCGCTAGGAGCCAGCGCTAGTCGGGCGGGGGTTGTTGGCTGGCCAGGCGGCCTTCGGACATGCGTTTGAGGACGTCGTGGCGGGCCCAGAGCATCCAGGTCCAGCCCAGGGCGAAGACGACGGCGACGATGCCGAGGGCGGAGTCGATGAAGAAGCCGCCGAGCATGATGATCTGGAGGGCGGCGGCCAGGTGGATGCCCCAGGGGCGGCCGACGAAGGCGCAGGTCAGGATCAGGATCAGGGCCATGGTGCCGACGGACCAGCCCTGCCAGGTGGCCAGGCCGCCGTCGGACTTGGCGACGACGAGGAGGGCCAGGAGGACGACGAGGGCTTCCAGGATGAGGACCGCGGACATGACGCCGCGGAAGCCCTTCATGGGGTCGGGGGCGGTCATGCGGGGTCCTTGCCGAAGAGGGCCCGGACCTCGCCCGCGGTGACGACCGAGCCGGTGACGATGACGCCGGTGCCGGAGCGGGGTTCGTCGGGGTCGTCGGTCTCTTCGGCGAGTTCGACGGCGGCGTTGATGGCGCTCGTCAGGTGCGAGTACATGGTCACGCGTTCGTCGCCGAAGATGTCGGTGGCGATGTTGGCGAGGTGGTCCGGGTCCATCGCGCGCGTAGAGGAGTTGGTGGTGATGACTACCTCCGTGAGCACGGGCTCTAGCGCGGAGAGGATGCCAGCAGCGTCCTTATCCGCCATCACGCTGACAACGCCAACGAGCTTGCGGAAGCCGAACTCGCTGTCGAGAGCCTTCGCGAGGGCGGCCGCGCCGTGGGGGTTGTGCGCGGCGTCCACGAACACACTGGGCGACGTCCGGACGCGCTCAAGACGGCCAGGTGAGACAACCGACGCGAAGCCCTCACGGATGGCGTCGACGTCGAGCTGCCGTTGGGCCCCCGCACCGAAGAACGCCTCTACGGCGGCGAGCGCTAGAGCGGCGTTGGTGGCCTGGTGCTCGCCGTGCAGCGGTAGGAAGATCTCGTCATAGACGCCGCCGAGGCCCTGTAGGCGTAGGACCTGGCCGCCGACGGCCACGTCGTGCGCGAGGACGCCGAACTCTAGGCCCTGTCGAGCGACGGTGGCGTCAACCTTCGTCGCGTGCTCGATCAGGACCCGCGCCACCTCCGGGGTCTGCTCCGCGAGCAGCGCGATGGAGTCGGGCTTGATGATCCCGGCCTTCTCCCCCGCGATGCCCAGGATGTCCGACCCCAGGTAGTCGACGTGGTCGATGCCGATCGGGGTGATCACCGCGACCTTGCCGTCGGCGACGTTGGTGGCGTCCCACGCGCCGCCGAGGCCGGTCTCGACCACGGCGGCGTCGACGGGGGCGTCGGCGAAGGCGGCGTACGCCATCGCGGTGAGGATCTCGAACTTGCTCAGCCGGATGTCGGCGCCCGCGTCGACCATCGCGATGTACGGCTCGATGTCGCGGAACACCTCGACGTAGCGCACCGGATCGATGGGCGCGTTGTCCAGGCTGATGCGCTCGGTGACCGACTGCAGGTGCGGGCTGGTGAACCGGCCGGTGCGCACCCCCAGCCGGGTGAGGAGTGCGTCAATCATCCGGGTGACCGAGGTCTTGCCGTTGGTCCCCGCGATGTGCACCACCGGGTACGCCCGCTGCGGGGACCCGAGCAGGTCGACCAGCGCGGCGATGCGCGCCAGCGACGGCTCGATCTTGGTCTCCGGCCAGCGGGTGTCCAGCTCCGACTCGACCTGACGCAGTTCTTCCAGACTCACGCCTAGAGCGTACGGAGGGCCCGCGCGAACGAGGCGACGGGGAAGGCCAGGGTGGGGCCATCGGGGTTCTTGGAGTCCCGCACGGCGGTCACGGCCGGGGTACGCGCGACCTCCACACACTGCGCGTTCGTACCGCTGCGGCTGGACTTCCGCCACACGATCGAAGACCGGTCCACCGCGTTCATCAAGATCCTCACTCTCGGTCGTGCTCCCGTGCGATGGTCGCAACGAGTTCCGCCGACTCGACGGGGCTCAGAGCCAACTCGCTCAGGGTATCGGTCTCGTCGCGGAAGAACTCGATGTGCGCCGGTTCCTCCAGGAAGAGGCCGGAAATCTTGTGATCCAAGTAGACGACCGGCAAGTTCCGCACGAACTCCATGAGTGTGTACGAGCCATCCAGACCCGAGTGCCCGAATAGCGACAGGGGCAACACCTGGAAGCTCGTCGTCCCCCGCTCAACCGACTCAAGGACATGCCGGAGCTGTCTTGCCATGATCTTGGGATTGCCCAGCACGCGGCGCAGAACGAACTCGTCGACGATCATCTTCAGCTTCGGCGGCGTGTCCTTGGTCAGCACTGCCTGACGCGCAAGACGAGCAGCCACCCGCGCGTCGACATCTTCCGCAGAGACGTTCCCGGCCCTCATCAGCGCCCTGACGTAGTCGCCTGTCTGCACCAGGCCAGGGATGAGCAGCGGCTCGTAGATGACGATCTCGGAAGCCTCGCGCTCGATGCGCATGAGGGTTTTGGACTCCGCTGACAGCGCAGGTTGGTTCTCCCAGTACCCTGTGTCCTCGGAACGTTCGGCCAACTTGACCAGACGGTCCCGATCCCTTCCGGTCACTCGGTAGACCACGAGTAGGGACGCGACGTCGGCGGGCCTGATTCCCTGTTTGCCGGTCTCCATCCGCGAGATCTTGGACGCCTGCCACCCCAGCAGGTCGGCCACCTCCTTGAGACTCATCTTCCGGCCCTCGCGCAGCACCCGCAGTTCGCCGCCGAGACCCCTGCCGATGACAGTGGGTTGCTTGGTAGTAGCCATGTCCATCCCTCCCGATCTTGGGCCAACGGCGACAGTCTCTCGCATCTGAAGAGCAAAATCATTCACTCGATGGCGTCATTGTGATCCGACCCGTCGTGATGCGATGCTCCCCAGGCAGTATCGCAACGTTGCTATCTTGGAGGTACAAGTTGCAGACGATCATTTCCGAGGACCAGCTCGAGCAGCAGATCGCCCAGGTCACGGCCGAGTGCGCACCACGCCGGTTCGCCGTCTACCAGGTGCAACGGGACGCGGACGGGCAGGCGCTGGACTTCGCCGTGCTCGGCTGGGGCATGGAGATCGCCGACGGGTTCGGCGAGGACTACGTGGAGCTGTTCGGCATGCCCGACCACAAGGGCGCGCGGATGCGCGGGCAGTTCCAGTCCGCCGAGTCGGCGACGCGGGTGTTGGGGGGCAGCAGGCCGGTCGAGGTCCGGTGGGTCGACGAGAACCCCGACCAGCCCGCGTAGTCCCGAGTAGCGGTCAGCCCGCGGGCAGGGCAGCGAGCCTGGCCTGCACGCGGGCGATCTCGGCCTGCGCTGCCTCGCGCCGCGCCTGGATCTTGGCGACGACGTCGGCCGGGGCCTTGTCGGTGAACTTCGGGTTGCCCAGCTTGGCCTCGCACTGCGCGAGTTCCTTCTCGGCGACCGTCAGGTCCTTGGTGAGCCGCTTGCGTTCCGCCGCGACGTCGATAGCGCCAGACAGGTCCAGCTCGACGGTGACGCTACCGCCCGCTAGAGACACCTCTAGCGAAGCGCTCGCGGTGAAGTCCTCGCCGGGAGCGTCCAACCGCGCCAGCGACGTGACAGCGCCGACGAGCGCCGTCAGGCCTGCCTCATCCACACCGGACAACCGGGTCGCGACGCGCTGACTGGGCTTGACGCCCTGGTCCGCGCGGAAGCGGCGGATCTCCGTGATGAGCTTCTGCACGCCCTCGACCCGACGAGCCGCATCGACGTCGGCAGCGCTACCGGAGACGGTAGGCCACTCAGTGACGACGATGGATTCCTTACCCGTCAACGCCTTCCACAGCACCTCGGTGATGAACGGCGTGATCGGGTGCAAGAGGCGCAGCACGGTGTCCAGCACGTGACCCAGGACAGCGCGGGTGGCGTCGGCGCGCGCGCCACCCTCGGCGATCTGCACCTTGGTCAGTTCGAGGTACCAGTCGCAGTAGAGGTCCCAAGTGAAGTGGTAGAGCGCGTCGCAGATCTTCGCGAACTCGAACTTCTCGAAGAGGGCATCCACTTCGGACACCAGTGCGTCGGCCTTGTCCAGGATCCACAGGTCCGCGTCCGTCAGCTGGTCGCGGGCGGGCACCGGGATGGCGGTGGTGGCGCCGTTCATCAGCGCGAAGCGGCTGGCGTTCCACAGCTTCGTGCCGAAGTTGCGCGACCCGGCGGCCCACTCCTCCGCCAGCGCCATGTCGCTACCGGGGTTCGCGCCGCGCGCGAGGGTGAAGCGGGTGGCGTCGGCGCCGAAGCGGTCGAGCCAGTCCAAGGGGTCGAGCACGTTGCCGCGCGACTTGGACATCTTCTTGCCCTGCGCGTCGCGGATAAGTCCGTGCAGATAGACGTGGTCGAACGGCTGCTTGCCGTCCATCGCATAGAGGCCGAACATCATCATCCGGGCGACCCAGAAGAAGAGGATGTCGTAGCCGGTCGACAGGACGCTCGTCGGATAGAACTTGGCGAGGTCGTCGGTGTTGGCAGGCCAACCGAGCGTGGACACGGGCCAGAGGCCTGAGGAGAACCACGTGTCAAGGACGTCCGGGTCCTGGGTCCAGCCGTCGCCGGTGGGGGGCTCCTCGTCGGGACCCACACACACGACCTCGTCGTTGGGCCCGTACCAAACCGGGATGCGGTGGCCCCACCACAGCTGCCGCGAGATGGTCCAGTCGTGCATGTTGTCGACCCAGTCGAAGTAGCGCTTGGCCAACTCCGGCGGGTGCACCTGGGTCCTACCGTCGCGGACAGCGTCACCTGCGGCGCGCGCCAGCGGCTCGACGTTGACCCACCACTGCAACGACAGGCGCGGCTCGACAACCGTGTCGCAGCGCGAGCAGTGCCCGACCGAGTGCAGGTACGGGCGCTTCTCCGCGACGATGCGGCCCTCTTCGCGCAACGCGGCCACCACTGCGGGGCGCGCCTCGAAGCGATCCAGGCCCTCGAACGGGCCCTTGACCGTGATCACGCCGGTCAGGTCCATGACCGTCAGCGACGGCAGGTCGTGGCGGCGGCCGATCTCGAAGTCGTTGGGGTCGTGCGCGGGGGTGACCTTGACGGCACCGGTGCCGAACTCGGGGTCGACGTGCTCGTCCGCGACGATCGGGATACGCCTACCGGTCAGCGGCAGCGCGACCTCGGTACCGATGAGGTGGCGGTAACGCTCGTCGTCCGGGTGCACGGCGACGGCAGTGTCACCGAGCATGGTCTCCGCGCGCGTGGTGGCGACCACGATGGCGTTGTCACCATCGCCGTAGCGGATAGAGACGAGCTCGCCCTCGTCCTCGGAGTGCTCCACCTCGATGTCGGACAGCGCGGTACGGCAGCGCGGGCACCAGTTGATGATGCGCTCGGCGCGGTAGATCAGCTTGTCGTCATAGAGGCGCTTGAACACGGTCTGCACCGCGCGGGAGAGACCGTCGTCCATCGTGAACCGCTCACGCGACCAGTCGACCCCGTCCCCGAGGCGCCGCATCTGGTCGAGGATCTTGCCGCCGTACTCGGCCTTCCACTCCCAGACCCGCTCGACGAACTTCTCCCGCCCCAGGTCGTGCCGTGACAGCCCCTGGCTCGCCAGCTGCCGCTCCACGACGTTCTGGGTCGCGATCCCCGCGTGGTCCATGCCGGGCAGCCACAGCACCTCGAAGCCCTGCATCCGCCGCCGCCGCGACAACGCGTCCATCACCGTGTGGTTGAGCGCGTGCCCCATGTGGAGACTGCCCGTGACGTTCGGCGGCGGCAACACGATCGTGAACGGCGGCTTCTCACTCGCGGCGTCCGCGGTGAAGTACCCAGCCGCTACCCAGCCCTCGTACAGCTCCGCCTCTACCGCTGCCGGCTCCCAGGCCGGGGGAAGGTCAGAACTGGGCGAGGTGGGGTTATCAGTCACCCCACGAGTCTACGAAGGCCAGCGAAAACAAGTCGAACCGGGCGCTCGGTGGTGACTACCCTCCGCACATGGCGCATACCCCGAAACTCCCCGAGCGCCCGTCGTTGGACGGGTTGGAAGCGACCTGGGCGGCTCGGTGGGATGAGGTAGGCGTCTACGCGTTCCGGGGTGACGGGGATCGGGAGTCGGTCTTCTCCATCGACACGCCGCCGCCGTCGGTGAGCGGGAGCTTGCACATCGGGCACGTGTTCTCGTACACGCACACGGATGTGATCGCCCGATACCAGCGGATGCGCGGTAAGGACGTGCTGTATCCGATGGGGTGGGACGACAACGGTCTGCCTACCGAGCGGCGCGTGCAGTTAGTGCACAGCGTGCGGTGTGACCCCGCGCTGCCCTACGAACCTGACTTTGTGCCTACGGGCAAGCCGACTGCGGTGTCGCGGCGTAACTTCGTGGAGTTGTGCGCGCGGCAGACCGCGCTGGATGAGCAGGCCTACGAAGCGTTGTGGCGGCGGCTCGGCCTATCCGTGGACTGGTCGCGGACCTACACGACTATCGGTGCTCGGGCGCAGCGCTTGTCGCAACGGTCGTTCCTAGGGCTACTCGCGGCGGGTGAGGCCTACCAGGCTGAGGCGCCGACGTTGTGGGATGTCGGGTTTGGGACGGCGGTGGCTCAGGCGGATGTGGAGCACCGGCCGTTCAAAGGCGCCTGGCACACGCTGCGGTTCGGCGATGGCATCGATGTGGAGACAACGCGGCCGGAACTGCTACCTGCCTGCGTTGCGCTTATCGCTCACCCTGACGACGACAGGCATAGAGCGTTGATCGGGACAACCGTGCGCACGCCGCTGTTTGACGTGCCTGTGCCCGTGTTGGCTCACCACGAGGCGGATCCGGAACGCGGTAGCGGCCTGGTGATGTGCTGCACGTTCGGTGACCTCACCGACGTGCGGTGGTGGCGTGAGCTAGGTCTTCCGATTCGGCCGGTGATCGGCCGCGATGGGCGTTTCCTGCCCGATGCTCCCGACGGCGTGCCGCAAGAGCCGTACTCGGCGCTCGTGGGGGCGACCGTCCACACGGCACGTGAGCGGGTGGTGTCGCTGCTGCGGGCGGACGGGTCGCTCGTGGGTGAGCCGCGGCCGGTGGAGCGGCCGGTGGCGTTCTACGAGCGCGGTGACAAGCCGTTGGAGATCGTGTCCGGGCGGCAGTGGTTCATCCGATCAGCCGGACATCGGGAAGTCCTGCGCGAGCGCGGCCGCGAACTCGACTGGCAGCCCGCGCAGATGCACGCGCGCTACCAGAGTTGGGTGGACGGCCTCGCGGGCGACTGGCTGGTGAGCCGCCAACGATTCTTCGGCGTGCCGTTCCCGCTCTGGTGCCCGCTAGACGCCGACGGAGAACCGGACCACGGCAGCCCTATCTTGCCCACCGCGCTTCCGGTCGACCCGGCGTCGGAGACCCCACCTGGCTACGCGGCCGATCAGCGCGACGTGCCCGGTGGCTTCACCGCTGATCCGGACGTGATGGACACCTGGGCCACGTCATCGCTAACTCCGCTGCTTGTGTGTGGCGCCGACGATGACCCTGACTTGTTCGCCAAGACTTATCCGATGGACCTGCGGCCACAGGCTCACGAGATCATCCGCACCTGGTTGTTCAGCACAGTGCTCCGCGCCCACACCGAGACAGGTGCGCTGCCGTGGCGGCGGGCGGCGATCTCAGGCTGGGTGGTGACTCCCGACCGGAACAAGCTGAGCAAGAAGTCCGGTAGCGCTACCTCGCCAGATGACCTTCTCGACCGCCATGGCGCTGACGCGGTGCGGTACTGGGCAGCGTCAGCGCGGCCAGGCGTGGACACCGTGTTCGACGAGGCCAAGATGCGCGTGGGGCGCAGGCTGGCGACCAAGCTGCTCAACGCCAGCCGGTTCGCGCTGGGGATGGGCGCGGGCGGCGAACCGAGCGCTCCGCTGGATCTAGCGCTGCTCGCCGAGCTGGACAGGGTGGTGGCGGGTGCCACGGAGGCTCTAGAGGCGTGCGACTACGCCGAGGCGCTGGAGCTCGTGGAGCGGTTCTTCTGGCTCTGGTGTGACGACTACATCGAACTGGTCAAAGACAGGGCTTACAGCGAAGACAGCTCCGCGAGGGCAACTCTCCGTATTGCTCTGTCGGCCGTGCAGCGGCTCTTGGCGCCGTTCCTGCCGTTCGCGGCCGAGGAGTCGTGGTCGTGGTGGCAAGAGGGCTCGGTGCACACCGCAGCTTGGCCGACGGTCACCGGTGGTGATGGCGAGGCCGCGTTGCTGGAGCCGGTGACGGCGGTGCTCGCGGCGGTTCGGCGGGCGAAGTCGGAGGCCAGGAGATCACTGCGGTGGACCGTCGCCGAACTGGTCGTGACCTGCTCGGCAGCCGATGAGACGGCCATCACGGCTGCGGAGGGTGACCTCCGGGCCACCGGGGCCGTTCAGTCGCTCACTTACACCCGATCAGACGATGATCGTCTAGCGGTCCGCGTCGTCCTCGCCGTGGAATAGCGTTGTGACCTGGGCCACGCTTGACCCCGGTGATCCACGCCGGTCCAGGCTCGGACCCACGCGCTGTGTACTCGCCACGGGGGTGTGGCGGCGGTCTGCGCCGTTCGGGTGACACTGCGCGACTGTCAACGGGCGATCGTGACCGTTGGTCCGGCATTGGGCGCCGCTCACCGCAGCGTGAGCGGTCCGTATGGCCTTGGTGTTAACACGGGCTGTGGCCATATCGATGAGGTGTTCACCAGGCAGTCGACACCTCAACCAGCCCGGCCAGCCGGGTTGGATCGCCCTTGGGGGGCCGGTGGACCAACGTGAGTACGGCGATCACGCGGCGTTACAAGATGCCGCGTGGCGCCGCCGAGTGCGCGCGTCGGCGCAAGCCGACGTGAAGGCGATGTTGCGCAGGACGCGACGTCGCCGTCTTGAGCGTTGGCTGGTGACGTCGATGCTGCTGGTCGCCGTGGTGGCCGTGGTGATGCTGCTGGCCGGGGTCGGGGTGTTCGACCGGTCCGGGCGCGGTGGGCCGCCAGGAGGTCCCGGGGACGAGCCGGGCGCCGAGAACGTCGTCGACCTCAACCGGCCGTTCGCGCTGACCCCCGCCGCGCACTGGGCCGACGGCGAGGCGGGCATCACGACCCCGCCCGCGATGCAGGTCGGCGAGTTCAGCGCCGAGGAGGTCGCCGACGCGACCCGCCAGGTCAAGGACGTGCTGATCGCCAGCAGGCTCGACCCGGCGATGCTGCGCGACCACAACCCCGACCGCTACCTGGGGATGCTCGCGCCCGACGTGGCCAGGCAGTTGCGGCCGCTGTTCGGCTCCGGCAACGAGCGGCAGGTCCAGGCGCTGGTCAGCATGATCGACACCGGCTCGCAGCTGCTCCCCGCGGCGCCCAAGGTCAAGGGCACCATGCGGGTCGAGGCGGGCAAGGCGGACGAGCTGGTGGTGCACACCAACTACGTGTTCGCCTACGCCTTCACCGCCGAGCAGGTAGCCCTGCCGCTGGACCCGATGAGCGTGATCGTGGTGGTCCGCGCCGACATCGAGTACGTGATGCGCAAGGGCGCGCGGTGGGCGCCGGGCAGCCTGGGCCTCTGGTACGAGAAGGTCGACGGCTTCTACTACTCGATCTCCTGCGACGCCTACACCAAGGGTTTCATCGCCTCGGACTACCAGGACCGCACGCCGACGCGGACGAAGGCCAAGCACGACAAGGTCACCTACTTCGACCCGGAAGCGGACATCCCGCTGGAAAGCGGCTGCCCGAACTAGGGCCTGTGGACAACTTTTTGCAGGGTTGACACGGATAGCCGACCATGGGTCACATGGTCAGCACACCGCCAGAACGCGACGTCAACGAAGCCGAGCTGGACGTCACCACGCGCAAGACGTGGGCCGCCGGAATCCCCGGGGTCACCACCTCTCTTCGGCGTGGTGTCGAGCAGATGGGCGCCCTGCGGACCGGGGCGACGCTGCGGTTGCTGAACCAGCGCGAGGGGTTCGACTGCCCCGGCTGCGCCTGGCCGGAGCCGCGTGGGCACCGGTCAGTGGCCGAGTTCTGCGAGAACGGCGCCAAGGCGGTCGCGGAGGAGGCGACGCGACGGCGGGTGGGGCCGGAGTTCTTCGCCGAGCACCCGATCGCCGAGCTGGCCGAGCGCACCGACTACTGGCTGGGCCAACAGGGCCGGATCACCCAGCCCGTGGTGCTGCGACCAGGGGCGACGCACTACACGCCGATCGACTGGCCGGAGGCGTTCGAGCTGATCGCCGGGCAGCTGCGCGCACTGTCCACACCGGACGAAGCGGTGTTCTACACCTCCGGCCGGACCAGCAACGAGGCCGCGTTCCTCTACCAGTTGCTGGTGCGGTCGTTCGGCACGAACAACCTGCCGGACTGCTCGAACATGTGCCACGAGTCCTCCGGTGCCGCGCTGGCCGAGACGACCGGTATCGGCAAGGGCTCGGTGACGCTGGAGGACGTCACCCGCGCCGACCTGCTGGTGGTGGTCGGGCAGAACCCGGGCACCAACCACCCCAGGATGCTCAGCGCGCTGGAGAAGGCGAAGGCGAACGGGGCGCGGATCATCGCGGTGAACCCGTTGCCGGAGGCGGGGTTGCTGCGGTTCAAGAACCCGCAGAAGGTGAGCGGGCTGCTGGGCAAGGGCACGGCGCTGGCGGATGTGTTCCTCCAGATCCGGCTGGGCGGCGACCAAGCGCTGTTCCAGGCCATCGGGCACCTGCTGCTGCGCTGGGAGGCCGAGCGGCCGGGCACGGTGGTGGACCGGGACTTCGTGGCCGGGAGC
The DNA here is from genome assembly GCF_024171945.1 of Actinokineospora globicatena. Taxonomy (GTDB): domain Bacteria; phylum Actinomycetota; class Actinomycetes; order Mycobacteriales; family Pseudonocardiaceae; genus Actinokineospora; species Actinokineospora globicatena. The sequence goes on along the minus strand of NZ_JAMTCR010000005.1, from coordinate 326,302 downwards.
ACCGAGGGGTTCGAGGAGTACGCCGCGCACGTGGCGGAGGTCGACTGGGAGGCGGTGGACGTGGCCACCGGGCTCGACCGGGCCGAGGTCGAGCGGGTGGCGCGGATGTTCGCGGAGTCGGAGCGGACCGTCGTGTGCTGGGCGATGGGACTGACCCAGCACAAGCACTCGGTGCCGACGATCCGCGAGATCGCCAACGTCGCCCTGCTGCGCGGGATGATCGGGAAGCCGGGGGCCGGGCTGTGCCCGGTGCGCGGGCACTCGAACGTGCAGGGCGACCGCACCATGGGCATCTGGGAGAAGATGCCGGAGAAGTTCCTGGCCGCCCTGGACACCGAGTTCGGCATCACCGCGCCGCGCTCGCACGGGCTGGACACCGTCGGGGCGATCCGGGCCATGCGCGATGGCCAGGCCCGGGTGTTCATGGCCGTCGGGGGCAACTTCGCCTCCGCGAGTCCGGACACTGCGGTGACGGAGGCGGCGCTGCGGGCGTGCGACCTGACGGTGCACGTGTCCACGAAGCTCAACCGGTCGCACGTCGTGCACGGGCGAACGGCGTTGATCCTGCCGACGCGTGGGCGCACGGAGCGCGACGAGCAGGCGGCCGGGGAGCAGTTCGTGACGGTCGAGGACTCGATGTCGGTGGTGCACCGGTCGCGGGGGCGGTTGGAGCCCGCGTCGGAGCACCTGATGTCCGAGGTCGGGATCGTCTGCGGGCTGGCGTTAGCGCTGTTCGGGCCGGAGCACCCGGTGCCGTGGGCAGCGCTGTCGGGCGACTACGACCTGGTCCGCGACCGGATCTCGCGGGTCGTGCCGGGGTGCGCCGACTACAACGCGCGGGTGCGTGAGCCGGACGGGTTCGTGCTGCCGCACGCGCCGCGCGACTCGCGCGAGTTCACCGGCACCCGGACCGGGAAGGCGGTGTTCACGGCGAACCCGTTGACGGTGCTGCGCGTCCCGCCTGGTCGGCTGCTGCTGCAGACCCTGCGCAGCCACGACCAGTACAACACCACGATCTACGGCCTGGACGACCGCTACCGCGGCATCAAGGACGGCAGGCGCGTGGTGCTGGTCAACCCCCAGGACATCACCGACCTGGGCTTGGCTGACGGTCAGCTGGTCACGCTCATCAGCGAGTGGCCGGAGGACCCGACGGGAGTCGTGGAACGGCACGCCCACCGCTTCCGGGTCGTCGCCTACGACACCACCCGAGGCTGCGCGGCGGCCTACTTCCCCGAGGCCAACTCCCTCATCCCACTGGACTCGACCGCCGACACGTCGAACACCCCCACCTCGAAGTCGGTCGTCATCCGCCTGGAACCGGAGGTGGTCTCAGACGAGCCCTGATGTGACGTGCGCCTCATGATTGGGTGGCATCGGAGCGCCTGCCCCGGCGTTGATGCTGGTGACCGACCCACTCGCCGATGAGGGAGCCCTCGATGTCCGCGCCAGAGACGCTGACCATGTACTCCACCACCTGGTGCGGCTACTGCCGCAGGCTCAAGACGCAACTGGACGCCGAGGGCATCGAGTACGTCGAGATCGACATCGAGGACACCCCCGGCGCGGCCGAGTACGTCATGTCCGTCAACGGCGGCAACCAGACCGTCCCGACCCTGCACTTCCCCAACGGCGCGGCCCTGACCAACCCGTCCCTGGCGCAGGTGAAGGCCGAACTGGGCCAGTAGGCAGTCACCGAACCGGCGGTGGGGTGGACCACCCCACCCCACCCGACCAACACCGGCCGGGTGGACACCTCCGAGTCCGACGGCTCGGCGTCTCGAACCAGTTGGCTCAGCGACACCGGGACCCGGCCCCAAGCCCTCGGCCCAGGCTTCGAAGCCAAGCGCTCTAGGCGGCCCCGGAGCCGGGTGGTTGGCGACGCCGGGTCAGGCGGTGCGGTGGCCTCGGAAGAGGAGCCAGAGCAGCCAGGCCTGGACGAGGGCCGCGCCGACGAGGGTGGCCCTGGCGGCGATGCCGTCCCAGGGTTGGGGCAGTTCGGGCACCAGGATGATCAGCAGCGACGCGGGCAGGCTCACCGCCACCGCCAGCACGGGCGCGAACGAGGCGTCGGCGGATTCGTTGACGGCCAGCACTACGGCCACGGCGGCGAACACCACGGTGACAACGGCGATGTAGCCCAACACCACCTTCCGAGCCGCGCGTCGATTGCTCCACCTGGTGGCACGGCCGCTTGTCGTCACCCGACAAGCCTGCCGGTTCTCGGGCATGCCCGCAGGAGGACACCGCTGCATCAGCAAGCAGGCGCGTCCACAGGAGGGGATGAGCCGGCTAGCTGGTGGGGTGGAGGAGGGACATGGCGGCGTTGTGGCCCGCTATGCCGCTGACGCCGCCGCCGCGTTGGGCGGAGCTGGCGGCTTGGTGGAGGTTGGGGATGTCGGTTTCCACGCCCCAGCCGGTGCCGTGCGGCCAGGTGAGGGGGCCGTGGAAGATGTTGCCGCGGGGCATGGCGAGTTCGGTTTCGAGGTCGCGCGGGGTGCGGGCCTCCAGGCACGGGACGCCGTCGATGGTGGTCAGGCAAGACTCGATGGGGTCCAGGAGGTAGCGGTTCAGGCCTGCCAGGTAGCGGGCGACCAGTTCCTCCTTCGCGCCCGGGGCGTCGAAGAGGGTGTCTGGGGCGTGCAGGCCGAACAGGGTCAGGGTGTGGGCCGTCGGTGAGTCCACAATGGACCGATCGGTCAGCGTGTGGCAGTACATCTCCCCCGGCGGCCGTTCGGGCAGGTGGCCCGCGGCGCTCTCCCGGTACGCTATCTCCAGGTCCACATAGGACTCATCCAGGTGGAGGGTCCCGGCGAACGCCTCCTCAGGCCGTACTCCCGAGCGCAGGCGGGGCAGGCGGTCCAGGAGGAGGTTGATCTTGAGTTGGGCGCCTGGCGCCGAGGGGCGGGGTAGGCGGCCCAGCAGGCGGTCCAGCACGGCGGGGGCGACACCGGAGAGGACGTGGCGGGCGCCGACGGTGATCTCCTCGTTCCCGCTGCGGTAGACGACCTCGGCGGTCACGCCGTCGGCGGCGATGGAGGTGACCTCGGCGTCGGTCACGAGTCGGGCGCCGGATGAGCGGGCCGCGCCGGCCAACTCGCTGGTCACCGCGCCCATGCCGCCGACCGGGACGCGCCAGTCGCCCGTGCCGTTGCCGATGACGTGGTAGAGGAAGCACCGGTTCGCGGCCAGGTCCGGGTCGGCCAGTGAGGTGTGGGTGCCGATGAGGCCGTCGGTGGCGACCACGCCGCGGACGACGTCGTCGGTGAAGACCTCCTGCAGCGTCTCGGCCAGGGGCTGCTCGAACACCCAGCGCCAGGCGTCCGGACCCGCCGCGGCGACCACTAGTTCCCGCAGCGCGTCGCGGCTGGGCAGTGGCTCGAGCATGGTCGGCGCCACGACCTCCGCCAGCCGGGCCATCGACGCGTAGAACTCGCGCCAGCGGCCGTACTCCTTGTCCGAGCCGGTTACCGCGCGGAACGACTCCGCCGTGTCAGCGCCGCCGACCAGCAGACCCGCGTGCTTCCCGCCGCGTTCGATCGGCGTGTAGGACGACACCGCGCGCGAACGCAGATCCAACCGAAGGCCCAGATCAGCCACGATCCGGTCCGGGAGCAAGCTGACGAGGTAGGAGTACCGCGACAAGCGCACCCCGGGGAACGGGCTGGCGCTCACCGCGGCACCGCCGACGTGGCCGAGGCGTTCGACCACGAGCACCGACCGGCCGGCACGGGCGAGGTAGGCGGCGGCGACAAGAGCGTTGTGCCCGCCGCCCACCACGACAACGTCATATGCGTCCACCCAGCCGACCGTAGTGGCCTACGTGCGCAGGTAAGAAGCCCCGTTGAGGTCGAGAATCGTCCCCGACGCCCACAGCGCCTCCTCCGACGCCAGGTAGACCACCGCCCCGGCGATCTCCTCCGGTGTGGCCACCCGGTCGAACGGGCTCTGCGCGCGGATCGCCTCCCCCGCCGCGCCCGCCAGCCGCTCGGACACCCGCTCCGTGTTGACGAACCCCGGCGCGACCGAGGTGACCGCGATGCCGTGCGGCGCCAGCGCGACCGCGAGGGACTGGCCGAGGGCGTGCAGACCGGCCTTGCTCGCGCCGTACGCCGGGTGTTGCGGCTCGCCGCGGAAGGCGCCCCGGGACCCGACGTTGACGATCCGGCCGCCGCCGCCCTGCTCGATCATCCGGACCGCGACCTGGTGGGTCAGGTTCGCCGCGCCGAGCAGGTTGACCGCCAGCACGTCCTGCCACGCCCCGGTCCACTCGGCGTACGACGTCGTGACCGGTGGGTGCGCCGGGGTGAGCACGGCGGCGTTGTTGACCAAGACGTCCACGCCGCCCAGACCGTCCACAGTGGCCTCGACGAGGGGCGGGATCGCCGCCGGGTCGGCGAGGTCGGCGCACACCACCAGATGACCGTCGCCGGACAACTCGGCGACCAGCCGCTCCGCGCGGTCCACCCGGCTGGAGTAGTGCACCGCGATCCGGTCACCGAGCGCGGCGAACGCCCTGGCCACCGCCGCGCCTATACCACCGGACGCGCCGGTAACCAGCACCCGCCGCGGTGGTCGAGTCTCCCGAGGTCCGGAATCGTTCCCAGTATTCATGTTCCCACCTTCCCAGTAGTGGCCGATATGGGAGGTATGACCTCATTGGTATGTACCAATATGGGGGATCACCCTCCTACCGTCGGGTCTTACCCTGCACAACTCGCCCTCAATTGGAGAGCGTGATGAATCGCAAGTTCACCGCTGCCGCACTGGCAGCACTCACGGCGGGTGGTCTCACGACGGCCATCGCCTTAACCCCGTCGGCGACCGCGGGCCAGTCCGCCCCCGCGCCCGCCGTCGCCGAGGTGGCCGCGCCCGAGGTGCTCAGCGCCATGGCCCGCGACCTGAAGATCACCCCGGAGCAGGCCAAGCAGCGCCTGACCCGCGAGCACAAGGCGGCCAAGACCGAGGGCGCCCTGCGCGGCACGCTCGGCGGCACCTTCGGCGGTGCCTGGCTGGACTCCGGCGCCAACACCCTGACCGTCGCGATCACCGACGCCGCCAAGGCGGACCAGGTGCGCGGTCTCGGCGCCGTCCCCAAGGTCGTCACCCGCAGTCAGGCCCAGCTCGACGCGGCCAAGGCCCGGCTCGACGACAACTCCCGCAAGGCCCCCAAGACCGTGCCCGGGTGGTACGTCGACGTCAGTGCGAACGCGGTGGTCGTGCTGACCAAGGCGGGCGGCCAGGACGCGGCGACCTCGTGGGCGAAGGCCAGTGGCCTGGACACCACCTCGGTGCGCTTCGAGACGACGGCCGAGGAGCCACGGCCGCTGATCGACGTCATCGGTGGCAACGCCTACAGCTTCGGCGGCAGCCGCTGCTCGATCGGGTTCTCCGTCGAGGGCGGGTTCGTCACCGCGGGCCACTGCGGCACCGCGGGCACCCAGACCACCAACCCGAGCGGTTCGGTCGCCGGGTCCAGCTTCCCCGGTAACGACTACGGCTGGGTCCGCGTCGCCGCGGGCAACACCCCCCGACCGCTGGTGAACCGCTACTCCGGTAACACCACCGTGTCCGTCGCGGGCAGCACCGAGGCCGCTGTCGGCGCGTCGGTCTGCCGCTCCGGCTCCACCACGGGCTGGCGCTGCGGCACCATCCAGCAGAAGAACTCGTCGGTCACCTACCCGCAGGGCACCGTGACCGGCCTGACCCGGACCAGCGCGTGCGCCGAGCCGGGCGACTCGGGCGGTTCGTGGCTGGCGGGCGACCAGGCGCAGGGCGTCACCTCCGGTGGCTCCGGCAACTGCAGCCAGGGCGGCACCTTCTACTTCCAGCCGGTCAACGAGATCCTGCAGGTCTACAGCCTGCGCCTGCTGACCTCCGGTGGTCCGAACCCGACCACCAACCCCACCACGACCACCTCCGGCAACCCCGGTGGCGGGACGTGGGCCCCGTACACCAACTACGCGGTTGGCGCGACCGTCACCTACGGCGGCGCCAGCTACCGGGCCATCCAGGGTCACCACTCCCTGCCTGGCTGGGAGCCGCCGAACGTGCCGTCCCTCTGGGCGCGCGCGTAGCAGTTCAGCGGTAACCCCCTGAGCGGGCCGCTCCCCGACGAACGCAGGCGTCGGGGGGCGGCCCTCCTTCTCGTCCGCACCCGGGCGCGCCGGGCTCCTAAGCTGGGCGCATGGGACGGGTGACGGTGCGCAGGCCGGTGGTCCGGGTCGGTCCGGACGGGCGGCGGAGCAGGCTGGACGCGCTGGCGGCCGAGGAGCCGCTGGAGATCCGGGTCGGCGGGCGGGCGCTGGCGGTCACCATGCGCACCCCGGGGCACGACGTGGAGTTGGCGCACGGATTCCTGCTGACCGAGGGGGTCATCGGCGACCGGGCCGACATCGCGGTCGCCCGGTACTGCGACGGCGTCGACGACCAGGGCCGCAACACCTACAACGTGCTCGACATCGCCCTGGCCGACGGGGTCCCGCCGCCGGATCCCGGGGTCGAGCGGAACTTCTACACGACCTCGTCGTGCGGGGTCTGCGGCAAGGCGGCGCTGGACGCGGTCCGGCTCAAGACGCGGTACTCCCCCGCCGCCGACCCGGTTCGGGTGTCCGTCGGCGTGCTTTCGAGCCTGCCGGACGTGCTGCGCGAGAAGCAGAAGGTCTTCGGCAGCACCGGCGGCCTGCACGGTGCCGGTCTGTTCACCCCGGACGGCGAGGCGCTGGTGGTCCGCGAGGACATCGGGCGGCACAACGCGGTCGACAAGGTGCTGGGCTGGGCGTTGCAGCAGGGGTTGGTGCCGCTCGCGGGGACCGTGCTGCTGGTGTCCGGGCGGGCGTCGTTCGAGCTGGTGCAGAAGGCCGCGATGGCGGGGGTACCGGTGCTAGCGGCCGTGTCGGCGCCGTCGTCGCTAGCGGTCGAACTGGCCGACGAGCAGGGGATGACGCTGGTCGGGTTCCTGCGCGGCGACACGATGAACCTCTATACCGGCGACGGGCGGGTCGAGTGAGACCGCTCGACGGGGTGGTAGTGCTAAGCCTCGAACAAGCCGTCGCGGTGCCGTATGCGACAAGGATGCTGGCGGACCTGGGCGCGCGTGTCATCAAGGTAGAGCGACCGGGCACTGGTGACTTCGCCCGCCACTACGACCGGGCGTGCGGCGAGGTGTCGAGCTACTTCGCGTGGACCAACGTCGGCAAGGAGTCGGTGGCGGTCGACCTCAAGCACCCGGATGGCGCTGCCGTGATCACCGCGATCGCCGCGCGCGCCGACGTCGTGATGTGCAACCTCTCCCCCGGCGCTGCCCGACGTCTAGGGCTGGACGCGGACACCTTGCGTGCGTCCTACCCGCACCTGATCGCGGCCGAGCTGTCCTCTTACGGCGACGTTGGTCCTTATCGCGATCGGAAGGCTTTCGACGCCCTGATCCAGTCCGAGACCGGTCTCGTCGCCGCTACCGGCGAGGGCGACACCATCGCGCGTGCCGGGATCTCTGTGGCCGACATCGCCGCTGGGACCCAACTGCATGCGGCAGTGCTAGCGGCGCTGTTCGCGCGGTCGCGTACCGGCGAGGGCACCACGTTGCGGCTAACTCTGATGGAAGCGCTAGCCGAGTGGATGCACCAGCCAGCCCTCTATGCGCACGGGACGGGCAAGGACCCCGAGCGGGTCGGGGCGCACCACCCGACGATCTCGCCGTACGGGCCGTTCAGCTGCGGCGACGGCGGCACCGTCCACCTCGCGGTCCAGAACGACGGCCAGTGGCTGCGGCTCTGCTCGCTGATCGACCCCGATCTGGCCGCTGACCCGCGGTTCCGGACCGTTGCTGACCGGGTCACTCATCGACCTGACCTGCACGCGCGGCTCCAGCCGTACTTCGACCGGGCGACCGCGGACGGCGCGTTGGCCGAGCTCGACCGGGCCGACGTGCCCGCCGCGCGCACCCGGGCCGTCGGCGAGCTGACCGAGCACCCGCAACTGGTCGCGCGGGAGCGGTGGACCGAGGTCACCGTGCCCGGCGGGGTCAGCCCGATGCTGCGACCCCCGGTCGACGGTCTGGGGTGGGTCGCCGGGGCGGTCCCGGGGGTCGGGGAGCACACCACGCGGGTGCTCGAATGGCTCGGGTACCCGGCGGACAAGATCGCTGACCTGCGACTCTGCGGCGTGACGTCGGCTACACCGGCCTGCTGACTCGGCTGGTCGGGCGATCATTTTCCGACCGCGGGCACAGCGCGTGTCTGAACCGAGAAACGTCCGTGCCGCCTCACACGATTGAGTGTGGTGACGAACCCGGGAGGGGCCGGGTCTCGTCCGTGTCCGGGGAGGGACCATGGCGGGACTGGGCAAGGCGCTGGTGAGCAGGCGGTCGCTGCTCGTCGCGGGCGCCGCCGGTGCCACGACGGCGGGCATCGCGCTCGGCGCGGCCAGCGGCACCCTGCCCGTGCTCACCGCCCTCGCCGAGGCCGTCGGCGGCGTCGACCCGGTCATCCGGACCGAGCGGGTGCGCTCGACCGCCCGGGGCACCGACGTCGACCTCGTGACGATGCTGCCGACCGAACTGCCCGACCGGAACCTCCCGGTGTGCCTGTTCCTGCACGGCCTGCGCGGCAACGCCCGCCGCGCCGCGCCCACCGGCCTGGCCAAGACCCTCGCCAAGCGCGTCGCCGACGGCACCCTCCCGCCGTTCGCCTTCGTGGCCGTCGACGGCGGCGACAACTACTGGCACGAGAACCACGTCGGCGACAACTCCATGGCCATGCTGCTCGACGAGGTCCCCCGCTGGCTGGGCCAACGCGGCCTGTCCACCGAGCCGTTCGCCTGCGCGGGCGTCTCCATGGGCGGCTTCGGCGCCCTGCTCTACGCCCGCCGCCGCGCCGAACTCGGCCGCCCGCTCTCCGCCGTCGCCGCCATCTCGCCCGGCCTGCTGATGTCCTGGCGCGAGATGAGCACCCGCCGCGCCTTCAAGAACAACCACGAGTGGACCACCCTCGACCCGCTGCGCAACATCGAGAAACTCGCCCGCACCCCGGTCGGCATCTGGTGCGGCACCGAGGACCACTTCATCGAGGGCACCCGCAAGTTCATCCGCCTCGCCAAACCCGAGGTCGCCTACACCGGCCCCGGCGGCCACGGCGACACCTTCTACCGCGGCGTCGTGCCGTCGGTCCTCGACTTCCTCGGCAAGCACACCCCCACCACGCCCCGCCCGTAGCCCACCCGCCCTCGGCAGACTCGGCTCAACGCGGCCTCTAGCGGCTCACCCAACGCCCTCGCAGGCTCCGACCCAGCCCTGGCCCAGTCGCGGGCTCGACGCCCTGGCAAACCTGCCGGAGGCCGCCCCCGCCGCCACCCCACCCGGCTTCGCGGAGGCCCTCCCCGCGAACCCCGGCCCCCACCCTGTCCCGGGGGCGTCCCCAGGCCCAGTCTACCGGGACCCCCTCGCCCGAAAGGGTGACGGCGAAAATCTGTGGATAACTCGACCCCTTGTGGACAACCGCGACCTGGGAACAAGCGGCGGCACTGCCGAGATTCACCCGGTTGGGACGCGGACCAGCAGGTCGACGCACGCACGGATCGACCGGTCGTCCACCGGTCCAGCAGGCCAAACGACGGAGGCCGCCTGCCCGGAAGTACGGGTGGCGGCCTCGGTCGTCAGCAGCGGGAGATCAGGCGGACTTCTCGCGGCGTTCGCGGCGGGAGGGCTGGCGGGCGACGATCGTGGGGTTCACGTTCTCGCGGACGGTCTGCTCGGTGATGACGACCTTGGCCACGTCGGTGCGGCTGGGGATGTCGTACATGACCGACTGCAGGACCTCCTCCATGATGGCGCGCAGGCCGCGGGCGCCGGTGCCGCGCAGGATGGCCTGGTCGGCGACCGCCTCGAGGGCGGTGTCGGTGAACTCGAGTTCGACGCCGTCCATCTCGAAGAGCTTCTGGTACTGCTTGACCAGGGCGTTGCGCGGCTCGGTGAGGATCTGCACCAGCGAGGCCTTGTCCAGGTTCGTGACGCTGGCCAGCACCGGCAGGCGGCCGATGAACTCCGGGATCAGGCCGAACTTGATCAGGTCCTCGGGCATCGTGTCCGAGAAGACCTCGGCGGCGTCGATGTCGGCCTTGGAGCGGATCTCGGCGCCGAAGCCGAGGCCGCGCTTGCCGATCCGGTCCTGGATGATCTTCTCCAGGCCCGCGAACGCACCCGCCACGATGAACAGCACGTTCGTCGTGTCGATCTGGATGAACTCCTGGTGCGGGTGCTTGCGGCCGCCCTGCGGGGGCACGCTGGCGGTGGTGCCCTCGAGGATCTTGAGCAGCGCCTGCTGCACACCCTCGCCGGAGACGTCGCGGGTGATCGACGGGTTCTCGCTCTTGCGGGCGATCTTGTCGACCTCGTCGATGTAGATGATGCCGGTCTCGGCGCGCTTGACGTCGTAGTCGGCGGCCTGGATCAGCTTGAGCAGGATGTTCTCGACGTCCTCGCCGACGTAGCCCGCCTCGGTGAGGGCGGTGGCGTCGGCGATGGCGAACGGCACGTTGAGCAGCTTGGCGAGGGTCTGGGCGAGGTAGGTCTTGCCGCAGCCGGTCGGGCCCAACATCAGGATGTTGGACTTGGCCAGCTCGACGGTCTCCTCGCGCGACTCGCGGCCCTCGGGCCGGGCGCGGTCACCGGCCTGGATGCGCTTGTAGTGGTTGTAGACCGCCACGGCCAGCGAGCGCTTGGCGTCGTCCTGGCCGATGACGTACTGGTCGAGGAACTCGTGGATCTCGGCTGGCTTGGGCAGCTCGTCGAGCTTGACGTCGCCCGCCTCGGCCAGCTCCTCCTCGATGATCTCGTTGCAGAGGTCGATGCACTCATCGCAGATGTACACGCCTGGTCCGGCGATGAGCTTCTTCACCTGCTTCTGGCTCTTCCCGCAGAAAGAGCACTTGAGCAGGTCTCCGCCGTCACCGATACGTGCCATGACCGCTGACCTCTGTCCCCTCCGGCGCGCCCGGGGCGGCACGCCTGGCTGTGTGTCCGATCCGTCCGGTCCCGGTCACGCGCGGCTCGGGTGAACCGCGGCGTGACCGGGCCGGTCGCGACCGTTGCCCTCGACGGTACCCGCCAACCCCCGCCGAACGGGAGAAGCAAGGACCGACGCGAGCCGATCTGCTGCACTGCGCATGTCGAGCAGGTGTCGAACCTAGTCGACAACGGTAGGCCGCTGACGGCCCGCGTGTCGGGTCTTTTCGACCGCTCACCGACTCAGGCGAGGTATTTCGCCCACTCAGCTCTGGGTGGAGAGCTTGCGGTAGGGCAGCACCTCGTCGATGATGCCGTACTCCTTGGCCTCGGCGGCGGTGAGGATCTTGTCGCGCTCGATGTCGCGGCGGACCTGGTCGACGTCCTTGCCGGTGTGCCTGGCCAGGGTGGTCTCCAGCGCGCCGCGCACCCGCTGGATCTCCGCGGCCTGGATCTCGAGGTCGGAGACCTGGCCGTAGACGCCCTCGGTGGAGGGCTGGTGGATGAGCACCCGCACGTTGGGCAGCGCGAACCGCTTGCCCTTGGTGCCCGCGGCCAGCAGCACCGCGGCGGCGGAGGCGGCCTGGCCCAGGCAGAACGTCTGGATGTCGGGCCGGACGTACTGCATGGTGTCGTAGATGGCCATCAACGAGGTGAACGAGCCACCCGGGGAGTTGATGTACATCGTGATGTCGCGGTCCGGGTCGGTGGACTCGAGGTAGATCAGCTGCGCCATGACGTCGTTGGCGGAGGCGTCGTCGATCTGGACGCCGAGGAAGATGACCCGCTCCTCGAACAGCTTGTTGTACGGGTTGGACTCCTTGGGCCCGTAGCTCGTGCGCTCCACGAAGGACGGCAGCACGTAGCGGGACTGCGGGAGGTGCGGGACGTGGATCTCACTCACGAGGTGCTCCTGTTTTCTCTGCGTCCGCGGGCCGGGATCAGTTCGCCGAGCCGACGCGGGCCGCGCGGCTCACCACGTGGTCGATGAAGCCGTACTCCTTGGCCTCCTCGGCGGTGAACCAGCGGTCGCGGTCGGCGTCGAGAGTGACCTTCTCCACCGTCTGCCCGGTCTGCTCCGCGGTGATCAGCGCCATCTCGTACTTCCACTTCGCGTACACCTGCGCGCGGATCGCGATGTCGGACGCGGTACCGCCGACACCGGCGGAGGGCTGGTGCATCATGATCCGGGCGTGCGGAAGCGCGTAGCGCTTGCCCGGGGTGCCGGAGGCGAGCAAGAACTGGCCCATCGAAGCCGCCAGGCCCATCCCCCAGGTGGCCACGTCCGGCTCGATCAGCTGCATGGTGTCGTAGATCGCCATGCCCGCGGTGACCGACCCGCCGGGGGAGTTGATGTAGAAGGTGATGTCGCGCTCGGGGTCTTCCGCGGCGAGCAGCAGCAGCTGCGCGGTGATGCGGTTGGCGATCTCGTCGTCGACCTCGGAACCGAGGAAGACGATGCGCTCACGGAGCAGCCGCTCGTACACCGAGTCGTTCAGGGTTAGCCCCGCGGTGGACCGCATGTGGGGCGAGAGGTGCTGCGTCACGTCTGCCTGCCTTCTCCAAGTCTGCCTGGGCACTACTGATCTCTAGACCGACAGTAACGAAGGCGGGCGGCGCCGACTTCCCGACACCGCCCACTTTCGCTCAGAGCGTCACACTCACTGCACCCGTCCGGGTGGCTATCGCGCCGCGACTTCCTCGGCCGGGGCGTCGGCGGCCTCGGGGGCCGGGGCCGCGGTGTCGGACTCGGCCGCACCGAAGAGCTCGGTCAGGTCGACCTTGTTGCCCGAGGCGTCCACCACGTCGGCCTGGCGGACCACGGAGGCTAGCGCCTTGCCCCGGCGGACGTCGGCGAAGATCGCGCCGAGCTGGCCGGACTGCTGCGCGCGCTGCACGTACTCGTCCGGGCTGATGCCGAAGCGCTGCGCCTGGTAGATGATCCGCTCGGTCAGCTCGGCGTCGGTCACCGAGACCTGCTCGGACTCGGCGATGGCGTCGAGGATGAGCTGGGTCTTGACCGACTTCTCCGCCTCGGCGAGCACCTCGGCGTCGAAGTCCTCGCGGGTCTTGTCCTGGGTGGCGAGGTAGGCGTTGAGCTTCTCCTCGTCGTGGTCGAACGGGTGCACCGCGTCGTGCTGGCGCGAGGACACCTCGGCCTCGACGACCTTGTCCGGCAGCGGGACCTCGACGACGTCGAGCAGCGCGTCGAGCACCTTGTCGCGGGCCTGGACGCCCTGCTGCATGCGCTTGACCCGCTCGAGCCGCTCGCGCAGGTCGGCGCGCAGCTCCTCGACGGTGTCGAACTCGCTGGCCAGCTGGGCGAACTCGTCGTCGACCTCGGGCAGCTCGCGGACCTTGACCGACTGCACGGTCACCGACACCTCGGCGTCGCGACCGGCGAACTCACCGGCGACCAGGGCGGTGGTGAAGGTCTTGGTGTCACCGGCGGAGGCGCCGATGAGGGCCTCGTCGATGCCGTCGATCAGCTCACCGGAACCGACCTGGTAGGACAGACCGCTGGTCTTGGCGTCCTCGACCTCCTCGCCGTCCACGGTGGCCGAGAGGTCGATGGCGACGAAGTCGCCGTCCTCGACCGGGCGGGTGGCGCCGGTCAGGGTGCCGAAGCGGGCGCGCAGCTCGTCGAGCTGCTCCTCGACCTCGGTGTCGGCGAGCTCGACGTCGTCGACGGTCACGGTGAACTCGCCGAAGGCGGGCACGGTGATGTCGGGGCGGATGTCGACCTCGGCGGTGAACGCCAGGTGGTCGCCGTCCTCCAGCTTGGTGACCTCGATGTCGGGCTGGCCGAGGGCCTTGATCTCGCCCGCGGTCACCGCCTCCATGTACTTGGCCGGGATCGCCTCGTTGACCACCTCGTCGAGCACCGGCGCGCGGCCGATGCGGGACTCGATGACGCGGGCGGGGGCCTTGCCCGGGCGGAAGCCCGGGATGCGGACCTGGCTGGCGAGCTTGCGGTACGCGCGGTCGAAGTTCGGCTTGAGCTCGTCGAACGGCACCTCGACGTTGATCCGGACCCGCGTCGGGCTCAGCTGCTCGACGGTGCTTTTCAACGTGTTCTCCTCGTGCGACTGTCTACGACAACTGCGGTTGGGCCTTGCTGTGGTGACGGGCACCCTCTTGCTGCGGTGACGGGGACCCTCACGGGTCCCTCGGTCCAGCCCGGTCGGACACGCGCGGCCTGGATCAGCCCCCGAGTCTAGGCGAGCTTGCCCAGGTCGGGACCGGGTGGGGTCGCCTGCGCCGCCGCGAGGGCGCCGATGGTGCGCAGCGCGTGGTCAGGGGAGCCGGTCAGCTCGACCATCGCGATCACGTGGTCGATCCCGGAGGTGGTCACGGCCTCCCGCAGTCCACGCGCGCAGTGGGCGGGATCGCCGACGGGGTGAAGGTCGCACAGGTGCCTGGCGTACGCCACTGGATCTCGGTCGGGACCTGGGCCGCCGTCGACCCGGATGTAGGCGGCCAGGCCTTCGGTAAGCCAACCGGGGGCCGTAGCCATGACCTGCGCGACGGCCTCTTCGCGCGTGTCGGCGACGTGGACGGCGATGGCGGAGACGTGCTCGGCGTCGGTAGGGCCGCCTTGTGCCCCGTAGTGGTCCACGAACGTGCGCTTCTGCTCGTTGGACATGTGCATGCCTAGAAGCATCGGGAGGCCGCGAGCCGCTGCTAGTTCGACGGTGGCGTGGGAGGTGCAGGCGACGTGGACCGACGGCGGGGTGAGCGGTGTCGGGACTAGCGGGACTGACCGAAATGGATAGTCAGCGTCACCTTCGACGGATGGGTCGCGCAGGGCCCGGAGGAGGAGGTCGAGCGCGGCAGGCATGCCGTGTTGGTAGCGCTCTAGGGAGGAACCGAACACCTCTAGGTCCATCCACGGGCCGCCACGCCCTACGCCTAAGCGGAAGCGGTTGTCGCTGACGACGCTGAGGAGCCGCGCGCGCTCGGCTAGGGCAACGGGGTGCGCGGTCGACAGGACGCTTACCGCTGTCCCAACGTCGATGCGGGTAGTGCGACCGAGCAGGTGCGCGGCAAGAGTCGTGGCGTCGGGACAGGTGCCGTAGGGCATGAAGTGGTGCTCGGCGACCCAGGCGCTGGATAGGCCTGCCTGATCGGCGGCGACGGCAACGTCAACAGTGCGCTTCAGGGCATCAATATCGCTCTGACCGGGGAACCGGGCGGCGAGGAGGAACACTCCGAGTTTCACCCCCCTGCTCGTACCGGGCCGCACAGGTGACGGGCAAGCGGCGAGCGGGTGATCGCTGGGCCGAACCGGTGGCGGGTCTTGTCCGGTGTTCAACGAACGCGGTACGCAATACCCGCGGCTCCCTTCCCGCCGCCTTGACCTGGAGGTGCGGATGTCTCTCGATGTGCCCGCCGACCTGTTGGCGCGCGCCGAAGCCGGTGCGGTGGACGACGCGGACTTCGTCGCGGTGGTCCGCGACTCGCTGCCCTACGCCTGGGAGGTGATCTCCTCGGTCGCGACCTCGGTCGACGCGTCCGGGTTCGCCGACAACGAGGTCCCGCCGCCCAGCGAGACCGAACGCGGCCAACTCCTGCGCGCCCTGGCCTCAGACGCGATCCGCGGCGGCCTGGAACGCCACTTCGGCGTCAAGCTCGCCTTCCAGAACTGCCACCGCGTCGCCGCCTTCACCCCCTCCGCCGTCGACAGCGACCGCTACCGCGCCTTCATCTCCCCCCGCGGCCAACTCCTCAACCAATCCCCCGAACTCCGCGACTGCTAACTCCCCCTCCCCCGACCCGGCAGGGGGCAGGCGGACAACGACGGGAAGCGACCTCCCGCCCCGCCACCCCCTGCCCTCCGGGCCACACCTCCTGCCCTCGACGAGGGAGGCACCAGACGCTCCACGAACGCGCTGCTTGGATCATCGCGCTGGGGTAACAGGCCTCCCAGGTCACCCGATGTGTCGATCATGCTCAGCCTGCCCCGCTTCGCGGTCGTGTTGATCGCGACTGGCGTCCTGTTGCTGATCGCAGGTGCCGTGTTGATGTTCGCGCCCGCCAGCACGCCCAACGTCGCGGGCATCCCACAGCCGTGCGGGAACACGGCGTCCGGTGTCGCGGATAGCGTTCCCCTTGGCCTGCGCCGGAACTGCGCCGATGAACTCGCGACCACTCGCGTGACGAGCTGGTCAGTCCTAGGTGCGGGCATCCTGACCATCAGCGCCACCCTGATCACCTCAACGCGACGGCGACCTCCCGCCCAGACGGCGCGCACGGCCCGTTGAGGCAGTCAGGCCATCGAGTTGGGTGCCAATTCTCCGAGGTCCGCGACTACGAACTCGCACCTCGGGGTAACAATCCACACCACGGCGCAGCGGGTGGTCAATGCCGGCCAACCAAATGCGGACCACCGCAGCACGTTCAACCGCCCGGCCGGTATGCGCCTCGCGCACACATTGCCCTATTGGTGGCAAACACCATCCAACCAGCGCAAATGTCTCACGCTCTCGACAAGGTGACACCTGTCGTGCGTGTACGAGTAACGCGGAGAGGGTGGAAGTCGATCAGCAAGTCGACCCGACTCCGCAGGAGGCACCTATGGGCTTGTTCCGCAAGATAACCAGCATCTCGACCGCGGGCATGGTCGACTTCCGCTCCGACAAGGAACGCATCGCCCGCAACACCAAGCTCAACGGCAAGCAGCTCAAGAGGCAGAACAAGCTGCTCGCGGAGCAGAACCGGCTCTTGGCCCAGCAGCAGGACGGGGCCTGACGTGGCTGAGTACGTCCTCTCGGAATTCGACAGCAGCAAGGTCAACACCCCGAAAGCGGTTCTGCGCTGGCAGCAGTTCATCAACGCCGCTCCGGACGTCGAGGCCGCTCAGGCGCAGGCCCTGTACCACGTGCTGGTTCAGCTCAGGGCAATCAAGTTGGTCCTCATCTGGACCCTGATCATCTTGCCCGCCGCGGGTGCCGTCCTCCTCCTCATCCTGCTCAACCAGGGTGCCGCGGACGTGCCAGACTATCGTTATCGGTAGCGCCTCTCATCGGGCCAAGGCGTGCCATTCCGTCGCGGATGAGCACTGTTTCTCGGCGCATTCGGGCTGAAGTCGTACATCGAAAAGGCCGACCAGGGTTCCACCTCCCGCTGCTGCGGACGGCCATACCCGGCGAGCATTTGGCGACGACCAACCACAGTGGTTTGGCAGCGCTGGGCGACTGGCCGGGCCCGGCCGCATCCGCCCCAGGCAGCCCGGCAGGCCACAGGGGGCGCGAGAGCCTCGCCCCCGGGCTCGCAGTGATCGAGCCCACTCGGCGGTGAGCGAAGCGAGCGGCTCGGGGCGGCACGTACAGACCTCCCAAGCGGAGTGTCACCGACCACCGCGCCAGCCCCCCGAGAACCAAAAAGGGGCCCTGACCAGTGGTCAGAGCCCCTTGTCGGGCTGACAGGATTTGAACCTGCGACCCTCCGCTCCCAAAGCGGATGCGCTACCAAGCTGCGCCACAGCCCGGGGTGTGTGCCACCAGCCTAGCGGGAGGCGCTAGGCTGTTTCACGCGTGGTCCCCCAAGACACGTACGCGGGCGTAGCTCAATGGTAGAGCCCTAGTCTTCCAAACTAGCTACGCGGGTTCGATTCCCGTCGCCCGCTCGATCGGGGTTGATTTGTGCTCGCGGAGATCGCGAGCCGGTCGGTCTCGCCATGATTCCCGGGGAGCGACCCCCCGGACCCCCGCGGCGCGGGTGGTTCCGGGTGTGGGACGTGGATACCCTCGTACAGCGGTCAGGCCTTATCAGGTCTGGCCGCTTTTCGTTAGTTGGGATCGTTCCCAGCCCACGTTTCGGTGGGAAGGGGCGACGGTCGCCGTCGAATCGTCGGGGGGTGTGGTGTGGGCCACAGCCAGGCGGGTGATTTTCGGTCATGGGCGCGAAGAACGGGTCAACGGCCGTGGTGCCGGTGAGCACTTGTTCGGTAGGCAGGAGCCATGTCGCAATCCGGCTATTTCGACCTAGACATGTCCCTGTCCGTTCGGAGAACCGTGGTCGGGGCGGGGGTGGTGGTGCTCGACGACGCGGGGCTGGTGCTGATGGTCCGCGCGGACGGCGGGTACCGGCTGCCCGGCAAGCCGCAACCGGCCACGGAGGCGCTCCCGGTGGCGGCCGTGCGGGCCGTCGAGGAGTTGACCGGGGTGTGGGTGGAGATCACCGGCCTCGTCGGGGTGTTCAACGACGACAGCGAGCCGTGGAGCACCGAACTCGCGGTGTGCTTCCGCGGCCGCCCGGTGGGTGGTCGGCTCTCGTCGGCGCGGGCCGCGTGGCTCGAGCCCGAGCGGCTCGCGGAGCTCGCGGTGACCGAGGCCACCCGGCTGGTCGTCGAGCACGGCCTCGACGGTGAGCCCTACTTCCCCTGATCGCCCACATCCCGCCACACCGGGTCGCACCCGGGTGGGCGGCGCGGGTACCGACCCGGACCGCCCGCCCGCACGCGGCCCGGAAGTCCCTGGCGACGCCCGGGGATCTGCCGTAGACACCCGGCGGTGGACACCTACACCGTCCGAGAGTTGACGCCCGAGGAGATGGTCGCCGCTTCCCCCATGGTCGCCAGGGCTTTCCTGGTCGACGGCAGCGAGGACGACATCACCGCCCGGGGGGCCGGGCTCCTCGCGGGGTCGGTGAACCTCGGGGCCTTCGCACAAGAGCAACAGGTCGGTACAGCGCAGGTGCAGGCCCGCAGCCTGTGCGTGCCCGGCGGGGCCTCGGTCCCGGTGGGCGCGGTCACGGCCGTCGCGGTCGCGTCAGACCACCGCAGGCGCGGGCTGCTGACCCGGTTGATGCGCGCCGCGTTGCCGCGGTCGGGTCCGGTGGTGTCGGCGCTGTGGGCGTCGGAAGCGGCGATCTACGGCCGTTTCGGCTACGGCGTCGCGACCGAGCTGACCCGCTACACGCTGCCGACCAGGATCGCGTTCCGCCCAGGCGTCACCGCGGACTCGTCACTGGTGCGGGAGCTACCCAGGGACGAGGCCATTCCGGTCATCCGCGCCCTGTACGAGCGGTACGCCGAGCACCGGGTCGGCGCGCTGACCCGGACCGACGGCAACTGGGACCACCACCTCTTCGACTCGACCAGGGTGCAGGCGGGCCGCAGCCCACTGAGGTTCGCTGTGCACCCCGCGGGCTACGCCACCTACCGGGCGAAACCGGTGTGGAACGACACCGGCCCCCAGGGGCAGCTGGACGTGCACGAGTTCATCGCGACCACACCCCAGGCAACCGCGGACCTCTGGCGCTACCTGCTCGACATCGACCTCGTGCGCACCATCCACTACGACGGCGACCCAGACGACCCGCTCGCGTTGCTCCTACCCGACACCCGAGTCGCACTACGAAAGCGGCTCCCCGCCCTGCACATCCGACTGGTCGACGTCGCCGCAGCCTTACCGCTGCGCCGGTACCTCACCCCCATAGACGTCGTAGTCGAGCTAGAGGACCCCTTCTGCCCGTGGAACACCGGCCGATGGCACCTCTCCGCCAACAGTGGTCAGATGACCGTGGCGAGCACCGAGGCGGTACCGGACCTAGAACTCGATATCCGTGATCTAGGCGCGGCCTACCTAGGAGGCACCCGGTTGAGCGCTCTAGCCGCGGCAGGCCTGGTCCGCGAACACACCACCGGAGCCACCACAGCGCTGTCGAACGCGATGCTCGCCGACCGCGAGCCGTCCTGCCGCGAGGTGTTCTGAGCGATAGCCGGGAACCACGGTGGGCGCGTCTCGCGTTGTCTGGGTCAAGCGGACGAAGGAGGCACAATGGGCGGCTTCATCGTGGTGGTTCTCATCCTCCTCGTGGCCCTGGTCGCGGTGCTGCTGCGCAACCAGCGCACCACCCGGGCCCGGCAGCTCGACGACGCCAAGGCGGAGGCGCGGCGCTGGGTGGAACGCCTCGGCGGCCAGGTGATGAACCTGACCGGCACCGACGAGCCGTCCAAGCAGGCCATCGCCGACGCCGCCGAGCGCTACACCGCGGCCGGGTCGCAGATGGAGCAGGCCGGCACGGTCGAGCAGGCCAGGCTGGTCACCAAGACCGCGATGGAGGGCCTGTACTACGTGCGCGCCGCCCGGCTGGCGATGGGCCTCGACCCCGGTCCCGAGCTGCCCGCCGACCCCGAGCAGCAGCGCGCGGGCAAGGTCGAGCAGGACCGCAGGGTGCTCGTCGAGGGCCACGCGTACGAGGCGTCGCCGATGCCCGGTCGGGGGACGCCGCACTACTACCCCGGTGGCCGCGTGGCGGGCAGGCCGGTGCCGCAGGGCTGGTACAGCGAGCCGTGGTGGAAGCCAGCGCTGGTGGCGGGCGCGTGGGGCATCGGCACCGTGCTGCTGTTCGACGCGATGTTCACCGGCATGGCGGGCATCCCGGACGCGGCGGCGTGGGAGTCCGGCTACGACGCGGGCCAGGCCGACGCGATCGCCGACTCGGGCGGGGACGCCGGTGGTGACTACGGCGACGCGGGCGGCGGGGACTACGGCGGCGATTTCGGTGGTGGCAGCGACTTCGGCGGCGGCGATTTCGGCGGCGGGGACTTCTTCTAGGCCCGCGGATCTAGGCCGGTTGGCAGGTCGGGCACCAGTAGTTGTTGCGCGCCGCCAGGACCTCGGTGCGGATGGCGGTTCCGCAGACCAGGCAGGGCATCCCGGTGCGGCGGTAGACGTAGACCTCGCCGCCGTGCCGGTCCTGGCGGGGCGCGCGGCCGGTCGCCTCGGGCAGGTGCTCGTCGCGCACGGTGTCGATCCGTCCTCTGTGGACGCCCAGTTCCATGAGCGCGACCAGGTCCGGCCACATCTCGTCCCACAGCGCCCGGTCGAGGTCGCGGCCGAGCACGGACGGGTGGATGCCGTGGCGGAACAGCAACTCCGCCCGGTACACGTTGCCGACGCCCGCGATCACGGACTGGTCCATCAGCAGCACCGCCACCGATGAACGGGACCGGGAGATCCGCTCCCACACCCGTTCCGGCTCGGCGTCGGCGCGCAACGGGTCAGGGCCTAGGCGCCCCCGCAGGGCGTCCACCTCGACATCGGTCAGCAGCTCGCAGCGGGTCGGCCCGCGCAGGTCTGTCCACTGTGCACCGCCGACCAGCCGCATCCGGACCTGCCCCACCGGCTCGGGCACGGGCGGCTCACCATCGGTGAACGTGCCGTAGAGACCCAGGTGGACGTGGACGACCCGATCCGGCCCGTACACGTGGAACAGGTGCTTCCCGTGCGCCTCGGCGGCCTCGAGCACCGAACCGTCCACAAGCGACGCGTCAGCCGAGAACCGCCCCTGCGGACTGCTCACCCGAACAGGAGACCCGGCGTACGCCTTGTGGTGCAGCAGTGCCAACCGGTGCAGCGTATGCCCTTCGGGCACGCGAACTTCACCCCATCGAGCGACAGAAGGACAGGATCACGCGGGCAGTGCGGGCGGCTCGCCGGTGCGCTCGTACTCGGTGAGCAGGTCGATGCGGCGCTGGTGGCGCTCGTCGCCGGAGAACGGGGTGGCGAGGAAGGCGTCCACGATGGCGGTGGCCTCCTCGGTGCTGTGCTGGCGGGCGCCGACGCCGATGAGCTGGGCGTCGTTGTGCTCGCGGCTCAGCCGCGCGGTCGACACGCTCCAGGCGAGGGCGGCCCTGGCGCCGGGCACCTTGTTGGCCGCGATCTGCTCGCCGTTGCCGGAACCGCCGAGCACCACGCCGAGGCTGCCCGGGTCGGCCACCACGCGGCGCGCGGTCTCCACGCAGAACGGCGGGTAGTCGTCGAGGGCGTCGTAGGCGTGCGGGCCGACGTCGACGACGTCGTGACCCGCTGCGGTGAGGTGCTCGACGAGGTGGGTCTTCAGCTCGAAGCCCGCGTGGTCGGATCCCAGGTAAACGCGCACGGCGCTGAGTGTGCCATCAGACGGCGGCCGGGCCCCAACCGGGCGCGGGCGGCGTGGTCGGGGTTACAGGCGGTTTGCCCGGGATCGTGTAGAAACCCGTAATGCGATGGATCGAACTTGCTGACCGGGTGTTCGCCAGCCGCTACGCCGAACTCGACCAGACGCTGGGGCTGGTGGTGGGCGACGACCGGTGTCTTGTGGTCGACACCGGCACCGACGAGCACCACGGTGCCGAGTGGGCCGCGGCGGTGCGGGAGATCACCGCTCTACCGTGGACAGTGGTCATCACGCACGCGCACTGGGACCACTTCCTCGGTACCGCCGCGTTCCCCGGCGCCGACGTGTGGGCGCACCCGCGCTGCACCGCCGAGATCGACGGCCACGCACGGGACCAGGCCGAGTCGTGGGCCGAGCGGTACCGGGAGTCCGGCCGCGACGACCTCGCCGACCGGCTGCTGGCCGCGCGCGTCGTCCGCCCCACGCACGAGGTCGTCGACCACGTCGAGTTGGACCTCGGTGGCCGTTCGGTCACGTTGGTGCACCCCGGGCGCGGCCACACCGACAACGACGTCCTGGTGCACGTGTCCGACGACGGCGTCGTGTTCGCCGGGGACACCGTCGAGCAGGGCGCGCCGCCGTCGATCGGCAAGGACGGCTATCCGCTGGAGTGGCCTGCCGCTCTGGACGTCTTACTGGACCTGGGACCGCGGATCATCGTGCCGGGACACGGGGAACCGGTCGACCCGGGTTTCGTGCGCGGCCAGCGGGCAGAGCTAGCGGTCGTGGCAAGCCTCTTCGACGGCGTGCGCAGTGGGACGCTCAGCGTGGACGAGGCGGTAGCGCAAAGCCCGTACCCGGCGGAGGCGACCCGTCCGGCGCTAGAGCGGGGACGGGTCGCCTAGGCGGGCGCGGATAGCGCGTGCCGGACTTGCAGGACAGCGCCTAGCCGCTAGAGCTGGATGGACTTGACCTCCAGGAACTCCTCCAACCCGAACCGGCCGAGTTCGCGGCCGTTGCCGGACTGCTTGTAGCCGCCGAAGGGCGCGACCGGGTTGAAGGCGCCGCCGTTGACGTCGACCTGGCCGGTGCGCAAGCGCCTGGCGACCGCGACCGCCCGGTCCTGGTCGGCGCCGAACACCGCGCCCGCCAAGCCGTACACGGTCGAGTTGGCGATCGCCACGGCCTCGTCCTCGTCGGCGTAGGGCAGGATCGACAGGACCGGGCCGAAGATCTCCTCCTGCGCGATCCGCATGTCGGAGCGGACCCCGGCGAAGATCGTGGCGGGCACGTAGGCGCCGCGCTCGGGCAGGCCGTCGGTCGTGCCGCCGTGGGCGAGGGTCGCGCCCTCCTCGACCCCGATCCGGATGTAGTCGAGCACGCGGTCGCGCTGGGCGGCCGAGGCCATCGGGCCGATGCGGGTCGACTCGTCGAGCGGGTCGCCGACGGTGTACTTCGCGGCGGCGGCGACGGCCAGCTCCACGGCCTCGTCGTGCCGGTCGGCGGGCACCAGCAGGCGGGTCCACGCGGTGCACGTCTGGCCGCCGTTGATGTAGGTGTTGGCCAGGCCGATCTTGACCGCCCTGGCCAGGTCCGCGTCGTCGAGCACCACGTTGGCCGACTTGCCGCCCAACTCCAGCGCGACGCGCTTGACGGTCTGCGCGGCCAGCGCGGACACGCTCTTGCCCGCCGCGGTCGACCCGGTGAACGACACCATGTCCACGCCCGGGTGCCCGGCGATCGCGGCGCCGACGACCGGGCCGGTGCCGTGCACCAGGTTGACCACGCCGTCGGGCACGCCCGCCTCGGCGAGGATCTCCAGGAACAGGTTCGCGTTGAGCGGGGCGACCTCGCTCGGCTTGAGCACCACCGCGTTGCCCGCCGCCAGCGCCGGGGCGACCTTCGCGGCGATCTGGTGCAGCGGGTAGTTCCACGGGGTGATCGCGCCGACCACGCCGATCGGCTCGCGCACGACCAGGGAGTTGCCGATCTCCTCGGTGAAGGCGTAGCCGCCCTCGAGCAGGTCGGCGATGCCCGCCGTGGTCGCGGCGGGCAGGCTCGCCTGGACCTTGGTGGCGAACCCGATCGGCGAGCCCATCTCGGCGGTGATCAGCGCGGCGATCTCGGCGCGCCTGGCCACGAGGCCCTCGGCGACCCGGCGCACCACGGCGGCCCGCTCGCGCGGGTCACGGGCCGCCCACGCCGGGAACGCCGCAGCCGCGGCGGCCACCGCGGTGTCCACGTCGGCCGCGGTGCCCGCCGGAACGGTGCCGATGACCTCCTCGGTGGCGGGGTTGACCACCTCGATCCGCTCCCCGGCGGAGGAGACCAGCGCGCCGCCGATGACGTGACCGGCGCGAGTGGTGACGGGGGCAGCCATGGGACCTCCACTTGTGACACCTGCTGACGATTTCGGGGTCAGGGTGTCACATCCACGGCGGCCCGCGCACGGCCGGATGGCCCGCCCGGGCGGACGAGACCCGGGTGGGCGAACCGGGTCAGTTGAAGTTCAGCTCACCGGTGCGGGTGCGCTTGAGCTCGAAGAACTTCGGGAAGCTGGCCAGCGCCACCGCGCCGTCGAACACCCGCAGGGCGTCCTCGCCGCGCGGGATCTCGCTCAGGACCGGCCCGAAGAAGGCCACCCCGTCGATGTGGATGGTCGGGGTGCCGACCTCCTGGCCGACCGGGTCCATGCCCTCGTGGTGCGACTTGCGCAGCGCCTCGTCGTACTCGGTGCTGGTCGCGGCCTCGGCGAGCTCGGCGGGCAGGCCCACCTCGGCCAGCGCGGCGGCGATCGCCTCGGTGTAGTCCTTGACGCCCTTGTTGTGGATCTGGGTGCCCAGCGCGGTGTACAGGTCGCGCAGGACCTCCTCGCCGTGGTGCTGGGCTGCGGCGATGGCGACCCGCACCGGGCCCCAGCCGCGGGAGAGCAGCTCGCGGTACTGCTCGGGCAGGTCGGGCTTGTCGGCGTTGAGCACCGAGAGGCTCATCACCCGGAACCGGAGGTCGAGCTCGCGGTGCCGCTCGACCTCGAGGATCCAGCGCGAGGTGATCCAGGCGAACGGGCAGATCGGGTCGAAGTAGAAGTCGACCTTGGTCTTGTTCCCAGAGTCGGCGTGCTGTGCTGCGGTCATCAAACGTCTCCAGAGTTGGATCTTCGCCGCGTGCGTCGGGTGCGCGCGGCCTCCCCCGCCGGTGCAACGCGGACCGCTTGGGAATGCTTCCCCGAGGATGGGGGCACCGCCGGGCCCCGGAGCGTGATTGGATGCGATTGTCAGCACCGAGTCGCCAGTCAGCTCCAGCCAGTTTCCACCCAGTGCCAAGTCACCATCAGGCCACGACGGGGAGATCACCCGCCCGTGTCCTGGCAGTGCCCGCAGTCCCCCCGCCCCAGTCCGACCGACGAGTTCGCCGAGGTGTTCGCCGTGGCCGCCCCCAACCTGACCCGAGACCAAGCCCAACAGCGCGCCGCGCTGCTGGAGGTGGAGTCCTACGAAGTCGAGTTGGACCTCACCGACGGCGTCGGCCAGCCAGGCGAGACGACCTTCGCCTCGACCGCCACCATCCGGTTCACCAGCCGTGAGGTGGGCGCGCGCACGTTCATCGACGTCGTCGCCGAGTCGGTGGTCTCCGCCGAGCTCAACGGCGTGCCCATCGACGTCTCCGGCTACCGCGAGGACGACGGCGTCGAGCTCGTCGACCTGGCCGAGAGCAACGTGCTGACCGTGGTCGCCCGCTGCCTCTACACCAACACCGGCGAGGGCCTGCACCGCTTCGTCGACCCGGTCGACAAGGGCGTGTACCTGTACTCGCAGTTCGAGACCGCCGACGCCAAGCGGATGTTCGCCTGCTTCGACCAGCCCGACCTCAAGGCGACCTACGCGATCACGGTCACCGCGCCGCGCTCGTGGAAGGTCATCTCCAACGCCGCCGCCGCGTCGATCACCGACGTCGACGGGGTGGAGGGCACCGCGCGGCACGTGTTCGAGACGACCAAGCCGATCTCGACATACCTGGTGGCGCTGGTCGCGGGCCCCTACGCCGAGTGGCGCGACGAGTTCAGCGACGAGCACGGCACGATCCCGCTGGGCATCTACTGCCGCGCCTCGCTCGCCGAGCACATGGACGCCGAGCGGCTGTTCACCGAGACCAAGCAGGGCTTCGCGTTCTTCCACGACAACTTCGGCGTGGCCTACCCGTTCGGCAAGTACGACCAGTGCTTCGTGCCGGAGTTCAACGCGGGCGCCATGGAGAACGCGGGCTGCGTGACCTTCCTGGAGGACTACGTCTTCCGCAGCCGGGTCACCCGCTACGCCTACGAGCGCCGGTGCGAGACCGTGCTGCACGAGATGGCGCACATGTGGTTCGGCGACCTGGTCACCATGCGCTGGTGGGACGACCTGTGGCTCAACGAGTCGTTCGCCACCTGGGCCAGCGTCCTGGCGCAGGCCAGCGCGACGGAGTACGAGCACGCCTGGACCAGCTTCGCCAACATCGAGAAGTCCTGGGCCTACCGCCAGGACCAGCTGCCCTCCACGCACCCGGTCGCCGCCGACATCCCGGACGTGCAGGCCGTGGAGGTCAACTTCGACGGCATCACCTACGCCAAGGGCGCCGCGGTCCTCAAGCAGCTGGTGGCCTACGTCGGCCTGGACAACTTCCTGTCCGGGCTGCGGGTCTACTTCGGCAAGCACGCGTGGGGCAACGCCACCCTGGCCGACCTGCTGGCCGCGCTCGAGGAGGCCTCCGGCCGGGACC
The DNA here is from genome assembly GCF_024171945.1 of Actinokineospora globicatena. Classification (GTDB taxonomy): domain Bacteria; phylum Actinomycetota; class Actinomycetes; order Mycobacteriales; family Pseudonocardiaceae; genus Actinokineospora; species Actinokineospora globicatena. The sequence continues at coordinate 299,658 of NZ_JAMTCR010000005.1, read as the reverse complement.
TGTCCTGGTGGAGCGCGCAGTGGCTGCAGACCACGGGCCTCACCTCGCTGCGCGCCCGCTTCGAGGTCGACGCCGAGGGCAAGTTCACCGAGTTCGCGGTCCTGCAGGGCGGGGCCAAGCCGGGCAAGGGCGAGCTGCGCACGCACCGGGTCGCCATCGGCGTGTACGACGACGCCACCGACACCGTCGGCAAGCTGGTCCGCACGCACCGCGTGGAGATCGACGTCGACGGCGAGCTGACCGAGGTCCCCGAGCTGGTCGGCATCGACGCGGGCAAGCTCGTGCTGGTCAACGACGACGACCTGACCTACTGCACGATGCGGCTGGACCCGGGGTCGCTGACCACGCTGATCGACCGCATCGGCGACATCACCGAGCCGCTGCCGCGCACGCTGTGCTGGTCGGCGGCCTGGGAGATGACCCGCGAGGCCGAGCTCAAGGCCCGCGACTTCGTCACCCTGGTCTGCCACGGCCTCGACGCCGAGACCGAGGTCGGCGTGGTGCAGCGGCTGCTGCTGCAGGCGCAGACCGCGCTCACCTCCTACGCCGACCCGGCCTTCGCGCCGACCGGCTGGCAGCAGTTCACCGACCGGGTGCTGGAGCTGGCCCTGGCCGCGCAGCCGGGCTCGGACCACCAGCTGGCGCTGGTGAACTCGCTGACCGGCGCGGTGCTCGACGAGACCAAGCTGGGCGTGCTGCGCGGCTGGCTCGACGGCTCGGCCGAGCTCGAGGGCCTGGTCGTGGACACCGACCTGCGCTGGCGGCTGCTGCACGCCTTGGTCGCGCACGGCGCGGCGGGCGACGACGAGATCGACGCCGAGCTCAAGCGGGACTCCACCGCGGCGGGCCAGCGCCAGGCCGAGCGGTCCCGGTCGCTGCGGCCGACCGAGGAGGGCAAGGCGGAGGCGTGGCGGCGGGCCATCCACGACGACGACCTGCCCAACGCGATCAACGAGGCCATCATCGGCGGCTTCTCGCACCCGGCGCAGCGGCCGCTGCTGCGCTCCTACGCGCCGCGGTACTTCGCCGACGTCGCCGGGGTGTGGGCGCGCCGCTCCAGCGAGCGGGCGCAGTCCGTCGCGCTCGGGCTGTTCCCGGCCTGGGCGGTGCACCCGGACACGGTGGCCTCCGCCGACGAGTGGCTCACCGGTGAGCACCCGCCCGCCCTGCGCCGCCTGGTCTCCGAGGGCCGCGCGGGCATCGTGCGCGCGCTCGCGGCCCGGGAGTTCGACGGCTCGTGAGCGACGACGAGGACGACTTCATCCCCTGGACCCCGGACGGGGCGGCGCGGGTCCGCGCCGCCGCCGCGGAGCTGACCGCCGCGATCACCGCGCACGCGGAGGCGGTCGCGGCGGGGACGAGCGAGAAGGACACCGAGAAGGTGTTCACGGCGGGCGACCAGCTGTTGCCCGCGCTCTTGGCGTACGCGGACGCGCAGTTCGAGTACACCGGCACCACCTTCCCGCTCGGCCCCCTCTACGACCTCGTCGACGATGAAGAGGACGACGAAGACGAAGAGGAAGAGGAGCCGCCGTCGACCGGCGTCTCCATCCTGCAGCGGCAGGACTACCGGGTGACCGACGCGGAAGCGGTGATGGCCGCCGGTCGCGCTGCCTACCTGCGGTCTTGGCCGGATGACGATGAAGCCACCGCCGCCGAGGACGTGAGCCACCTCGGGCGGGCTCTGTACCAAATCGGGCACGCGGACGGGTGGCCGAAGCTCGGCGACGTCGAGGGACTGCGGCCGGTCGGCGCGAGCGTGGTCGTCGTCGACCGCGAGGACACCCTCGGGCCCGACGAGGGCGAGTGGCCGGAGGACCTGTACGCGCACGACGGCGAGGTCCTCTTCGAGCAGCGGGACCTCTACGGCAAGTGAGCTGACGAGAAGGGCCCCGGACCAGTGCGGTCCGGGGCCCTTCTCGTCGAGGTCCTAGTGCTTGGGGGCGTGCCCGGCCTGGTCGGCCAGCATCCGCAGGGCGCTGACCAGGCCACCGACCAGGTCGCCCTCCTTGAAGGAGGCGACCATGCTCATGACGGCCAGGTTGCAGCCCCGGTCGGTCAGCCTGCGCGCGGACTCGGTGCCGGTCACGATCTCCACCCGGCGCTGGCCGGGCGAGACGGCGATGAGCACCGACTCGGCCGAGTGCGCGCCGATGGCCGCGTGCAGCTCCTCGGCGCGGGCCCTGGTGTCGGCACCGAGGTCGCCCAGGTACACGCTGAAGCCGATGCCGGTCGCCCGCGACGAGAGCGTCAGCGCCTCGTCCAGGCGGGTCAGCGCGACCGTGGAGAACGGCAGGCCGGGGGCCGGGGCCTGGTGCTGCTTGGCCACCGACACGCGCCCGCTGATCGTGCGGACGGCGCCGTAGCCGTGCTCGGGGTCCTCGACCAAGACGTCCGGCTCGTGCCGGACCAGATCACCAGCCACCGCGGGCTCCTCCCTTGGCTGTGTGCACCGGGGTCGCGCCGGTCTCGGCGGAGCCGTGGTGGCTCGCGCCCAGACCTGCCGGGTTCGCCGTCCACCACACCGGCTCGTGCTCCCAGTCCTGGCCGGGGCGGTACCGAGGTGCCTTGGCGAACTTCTCGCGCAGTGTCAGTAGGGCGATCGCGCCATAGATGGCCAGCGGGATCGCCGCGAAGACAAGCAGGGTCTCGACGAGCGTCACAGCGGATACGGTAGCCGACAGGGCCCTGACCGGCCGAGACGGCCTCCGGACTGGGACCGGGTGTGAGCACTGCTCCCAGAGCACCCCGCGGTGGTCGCGGCGAGTGAGCGGTTGGTGCTCTCCTGGTAAGGCTGCTGGGCCGAGCGTCGGCCGACGTCGTAGCTCGTTGGGCGTATCAGCAAGGGGCGAATGGCCTCAAACGCACAGGCGGGGGCGCTTGGGGGTCACCGACGTCTTGTCGGTTACCGATCCGAGTCATAGCTTTCACCTGTACGGCCCTTGCGAAACCACCCCTCCGCTTCTCTCGACGCGCAACCGCCCTCAGGAGGCCACGCCATGTACACCATCGCTTCCCACGACGCGGCAATGATCATCACCCAAATGGCTGACGACACGCAACTGGGCGGCGGTACCCGACGGGGTACGCGGGGAACCCGGGTCACCGCTCAGGGCACCCGGGTGACCCGCGCGACGTGGGTCACCACCTCCCAGGGTGGCACGGAGGTGACCTCGGACACCAGGGGGATTTCGGCAGGCCGGGGCACCCGGGTCACCAAGGGCACCCGCGTGACCCGGGGCACCAGGGTCACCGCGCAGGACCGCGGCACCCGTGTGACCAGGGGAACCAGGGTCACCGCCGCCGAGCGCGGCACCAGGGTCACGGCCCTCGACTGCGGGACCCGCGTGACCAGGGGAACGCGCGTCACCCGAGGCACCCGGGTCACGTCGGTCCTGGAGAACGGCACTCGCGTCACGCGCGGCACCAGGGTCACCAGGGGCACCCGGGTCACCTCGCTGCTGGAGAACGGCACCCGCGTCACGCGTGGTACCCGCGTCACTTCCACCCTTGACCGGGGCACTCGCGTGACTTCTTTGTTGGAGAACGGCACGCGGGTCACGCGCGGTACCAGGGTCACCCGTGGCACTCGCGTCACCGGGGGCACCCGGGTCACCGGGATGGACTGCGGCACCCGGGTCACGCGCGGAACCCGCGTCACCCGTGGCACTCGCGTCACCAGGGGCACCCGGGTCACCGGGATGGACTGCGGGACCCGCGTCACGCGTGGCACCAGGGTCACCCGTGGCACCAGGGTCACCTCGCTGGAACTCGGCACCCGCGTCACCCGGGGTACCCGCGTCACCGGAGCGGACGACTGCGGCACGCGCGTCACCAGGGGCACGCGGGTCACGCGCGGCACCCGGGTGACCAGGGGGACCCGGGTCACCTCGGGCACGCGCGTCACCGCGGCCTAGCCCACCAGCCGGTTCATCGGCGTAGTGTCATCTCAAGCGGCGGGCTCACCCAGGTAGGGGAGCCAGAGCGGGTCAGCGTCGATCACGCCTGCCAGCAGTCGCCAGTGCGGGCCGCGCGGCGCGGTGGGGACCACCCGCAGCCGCCAGCCCAGCTCCGACAACATCTTGTCCGCCTTGCGGTGGTTGCACTTCGCGCAGCACGCCACGCAGTTGTGCCAGGTGTGGGTCCCGCCCCGACTGCGCGGGATGACGTGATCTATGGTCTCCGCGCGGCCACCGCAGTAAGCGCACCGGTGGCGGTCGCGGTGCATCAGCCCGGCCCTGGTCAGGGGGACGCGGCCGCGGTAGGGGACCCGGACGTGCTTGCTGAGCCGGATCACCGACGGGATCACCACGCTGGACGTGGCGGAGTGGACCGCCATCCCCGCGGGGTCACCGTGCACGACCTCGGCCTTGCCGCAGACGATGAGCACGACGGCGCGGCGCAACGACAGCGCGGTCAGCGGCTCGAACGTGGTGTTGAGCAAGAGCACCCGGCGCCTGCCCCACGACGGCGCGGGCGGCACGGGCAGGTTCGGAACGGGGACGCAGGTCGGGGCGGCCCGGGCGCGTGGCGGCACATCCGGCGCCGAGGCGTCCGGATCCGGGCAAAGCGTCGGCCCCGGCGCGTGCCCCGAGGGCGCGCCGGAGCGGGTCGGTTGTCGGTCTGGCACTCGACCACCTCCACCGGTGCTGCCTAAGTCGACCACAAACCAGGCCCGCGGCGCACGTGTGTTCTGTGACGTGTCCCGGATCACCCGACAACAACTCGGTGAACGCCGCTTGTGGACACCCGCTTCGACCGATTCGCCGGGGCCGGCTATCGTCGCTGCCGATGATTGCCACGACTCCCCCACTGATCCGGTTGCCCCTGGCCCCGACCCAACTCCCGTTCATGACCGAGCCGCCCAAGTGCCTCACCGAGGACGGTTCCTGGTGCGCGGAGGTGTGGCGGCTGACCGGCAACGAGTGGCTGGCCGCGTCGGCGGGCTGGCTGGTCGCCAAGCCGCTGAAGATCCTGCTGATCTTCGCGATCGCGTTCGTGATCCGGGTGCTGGTGCGCAGGCTGATCGACCGGCTGACCTCGGGCGAGGGCAAGACGCCCGCGCTGCTGCGCCCGCTCAAGGAACGCGCGCCGCAGGCACTGGGCGCGCTGGTGTCCGAACGGCGCCAGCAGCGGGCCAAGACCATCGGCTCGGTGCTCAAGTCCCTGGTGACGTTCATCGTCTACGGGCTCGCCTTCATCATGGCGCTCGGCGAGCTCGGGGTGAACCTGGGACCGGTGATCGCCTCGGCCGGGATCGTCGGCGTCGCGCTCGGGTTCGGCGCGCAGAACCTGGTCAAGGACTTCCTGTCCGGCATCTTCATGATGCTGGAGGACCAGTACGGGGTCGGTGACGTCGTCGACGTCGGCGAGGCCAGCGGCACCATCGAGGCGGTGGGGCTGCGGGTGACCACGCTGCGCGACGTCAACGGCACGGTCTGGTACGTGCGCAACGGCGAGATCCTGCGGGTCGGCAACTCGAGCCAGGGCTTCGCGGTCGCGGTGGTCGACCTCCCGGTCGGCTACGGCGCCGACGTGGACGCGGTGATCGCGCTGCTGGGCCGGGTGGCCACCGAGGTCGCCGGGGAGGAACCGTTCTCCTCCGACGTGATCGAGGCCCCCGAGGTGCTCGGCGTGGAGAAGGTGACCCCGGAGAGCGTGACCATCCGGATGACCGTGAAGGTGCGCCCGGGCAGGCAGTGGGCGGTGCAGCGGGCACTGCGCGCGCGGACCATGGGCGCGGTCGAGGAAGCCGGGATCCAGCCGCCGATGGGCAGGCTGTTCCCCCCGACCGCCCCGGCCTAGCCACCGGTGCGCGAGGATGGGTGTCGTGGGCACACCGCATGACTCCGACTCCCCCACCGAGAACTTCTACGACGCGGTCGGGGGTGAGGACACCTTCCGCCGGGTCGTGGCCCGGTTCTACGTCGAGGTCGCCGCGGACGAGCTGCTGCGGCCGATGTACCCGGAGCAGGACCTCGGCCCGGCCGAGGACCGGCTGCGGCTGTTCCTGATGCAGTACTGGGGCGGTCCGCACACCTACTCCGACCAGCGCGGGCACCCGCGGCTGCGGATGCGGCACCAACCGTTCACCATCGGCCCCAACGAGCGCGACGCGTGGTTGCGCTGCATGCGGATCGCGGTGGACGCCGCGGGCCTCTCGGACGCGCACCGGGCGCGGCTGTGGCAGTACCTGGAGATGGCCGCCAACAGCATGCTCAACAGCTGGGTCTGACAGGGTCAAGATCACAGGTGCTGGGCGAGCCAGCCGACCTGCGGGCAGGATGGACAACCGTGCGACGATCCGCCGAGCCAGACCCCTCGGGTGAGCAAGCCCCGCACTGGTGGCAACGGGCGGTGTTCTACCAGGTCTACGTGCGCTCCTTCGCCGACTCCGACGGCGACGGCGTTGGCGACCTGGAGGGCATCCGGTCCCGGCTGGGGTACCTGGAGCTGCTGGGGGTCGACGCGCTGTGGCTGACCCCGTTCTTCCGCTCGCCGATGGCCGACCACGGCTACGACGTGGCGGACCCGCGCGCGGTCGACCCGCTCTTCGGTGACCTGGCGGCGTTCGACCGCCTGGTGACCGACGCGCACGCGCACGGCATCAAGGTCACCATCGACGTGGTCCCCAACCACACCAGCGACCAGCACGCGTGGTTCCAGGAGGCCCTCGCGGCCGCTCCCGGATCGCGCGAGCGGGCGCGGTACCTGTTCCGCGACGGCGACCAGCCGCCGAACAACTGGGTCAGCGTCTTCGGCGGTCCGGCGTGGACGCGGGTGCCGGACGGGCAGTGGTACCTGCACCTGTTCACCCCGCAGCAGCCGGACCTGAACTGGGACAACTCGGAGGTCCGCGCGGACCTGGTCGAGACGCTGCGGTTCTGGCTGGACCGCGGCGTGGACGGGTTCCGCATCGACGTGGCGCACGGGATGGCGAAACCGGCCGGGCTGCCGGACATGCCGGAGTACCTGCGCTCGGTCACCGGCGCGCAGGCGCACGGCGTGGACGACCCCCGGTTCGACAACGACGAGGTGCACGAGGTGCACCGGCTGATCCGCAAGGTCGCCGACGAGTACCCGGACACCATGGCGGTCGGCGAGATCTGGGTGCAGACCGACACCCAGTTCGCCAAGTACGTGCGGCAGGACGAACTGCACCTGGGCTTCAACTTCGCCCTGGTGGACGCCGACTTCGACGCCGACGCCGTCCGCCGCGCGATCGACCTGTCACTGGAGGCGGTGTCCCGCTCGGCCGCGCCCCCGACCTGGACGCTGTCCAACCACGACGTCGTTCGGCACGTGACCCGCTATGGGGGATCTGAGCTTGGGGCACGGCGCGCGCGTGCGATGGCACTGGTGCAGTTAGCGCTACCTGGCGTGGTTTATCTGTACAACGGCGAGGAACTTGGCTTGCCGAACGTGGAACTGCCGGACTGGGCGCTACAGGACCCGCTGTGGGAGCGCTCGGGACACACCGACCGCGGCCGTGACGGTGCCCGGGTTCCCCTGCCGTGGGAGGGGACGGAGCCGCCATTCGCGTTCTCGGAGGGGACGAACACCTGGCTCCCGATCCCGCCCGAGTGGGCCGGGTTGACGGTGGAGCGGCAACTCGAGGACCCCGACTCCATGCTGTCCCTCTACCGGCAGGCCTTAGAACTCCGCAAAACCCACGCGGGCTTCAGCGGCACCGACATCGAGTGGTACGGCGCACCCCCCGGCTGCTTCGCCTACCGCCGCAAGGGCGGCGGCCTCATCTGCGCCCTCAACACCTCCGGCGCCCCCGTCCCCCTCCCCCCAGGCGAGATCCTCCTGTCCTCAGGCCCCATCCCCACCACCGACCTCCCCCCGGAAACCGCCGTCTGGCTCATCTAGCCCACGTCGTTCCACTGTGGACCTCTCTGCATCCACAGTGGAACCGCCAGACCAGGCCGCCCCCTTGCTCACCCGGCTTCGCCCCGCGCGCCACCACACTCGGCGACACCGCCGCGATTACACCGCGCGCCGCCCAACCCCGCCGCGAACCCGGCCCCGCCACACTTTCGAGCGAACCCCCTTGACAGCCCCCGCCGCCCCGCCCCAGCCTGGGCCCGGCCCCCACCCATCCCGGGGGGCGTCCCTGGGCCAGTCTACCGGGGCCCACCGACGGGCGATCTTGAAAAGACCCCCGCACAGATCCACATGTGGATAACTTCTGTCACCCGTAAGCATGAATATCGGGCAGCCCAAGAACAGAGATCGCCAGGTCAGGGCACATCAAGCCCCAACGGGCAGCCGGAAGCGCGCCAAGTCGGCCGAACGAAGATCGATTAGCGGCCCGAAACCACCGAGATCGTCCACAGTGGACAGCTACATCAGCAGCGGCAGGAGCGCGTGGCGGCGGCGGACGACGGCGCCGTAGCGGGCGTCCAGGCGCATCCAGGCGTCGGTGGCGGTGACGCGGATTTGGTCGTCTGCGTCGTCGGTGAGGAAGCCCATGCCGGATAGGGCGAAGAGGCAGCGGAGGGGGACCTTCACCTCTAGGCCGTCACCAGACACAGTCAGCACTGTCTGGTCCAGGAGGGACGCGGGCGGGGTTCCCTGCGGGCCGACGTTGTCCCGGGCGACAGCCAAGCCCTTGTCCGCTAGTTCCGAGACCATTGGCGCGGGGAGGTGGTCGACCATCTGCCAGTGCCGGGTCGGGGGTAGCGCGGAGCGCCAGAGCATGTCGCGGGAGGTGCCTGGGTCCAGGTGGTCGCCGCGGACGACGGCGAGGGAGGCGAGGAGCTCGTTGCCCGAGACCGTCATGTCCGACGGGTCGATGGTGGCGCGGGCGGTGCGGGTGGCCAGGACGTCGAACGGGGTGGCGACCCACGCGTCGACGAGGTCGCCGTCGCGGGCGCGCAGGCGGACGACGGCCTGCTGGTCAAGCCGGACAGCCCTGGCCACGAAGGCGCCCAAGTCGTCGCGGTCGGAGCGGTCGGTGAAGGTCAGGTCAGGCACCGTTGCCCCCGCTGTGCCAAGCGGCGAGGAAGTCCCGCTCGGTGTCGGTGATGCGGCGTGGTTTGCCGCTAGTCAGGTCGTACGGCGCGAGGGTCGTCGACGCCGTTACCGCTACCGGGTCGGACTCGGTCGGTCCGCCGCGCACGGCGTAGTCGAGCACGAAGTACGCGGCCCGGATCTCGCGAACGGACATCTCTATGCGTAAGACGCCGCCGTTGGCGAACAGCGGGGCCTTGTAGTCGACGACCAGCTTGGCGACGACGACGCCGCGGGCGAGGTCATCGGCGCCGCGCAGCGCGGCCTCGTGGAACAAGAGGTCGACACGGGCCTCTTCCAACAACGTCACCGTGTTCGCGTGGTTGACGTGCCCGAACGAGTCCATGTCCGACCAGCGCGGCCGCACCTCGGCGACGAAGACACCCAACGACTGTCCCTCCAAAGCTGCCCGATCCCCTGGGCAACCCTATCTGCCCCCGGTCGCGGACCGATTCGGCCCGCGACCGGGAGACAGGACTAGCGGACCATGCTGCGCACCTGGCGCGCGGCCACCGACAGGGTGGCCAGGTCGAGCCTGCCGGAGGCGTGGATCTCCTCCAGCGCCGACCGCGACCGCGACAGCCGCGAGGCGTTGGCCCGCTCCCAGATGGCGATCTTGTCCTCGGCCGCCTCACCCGGGTCGCTCTGGCGCAGCACGTCGAGGGTGATCGCGCGCAACGACGAGTACAGGTCGTCGCGCAGGGCGAGCCTGGCCAGGGCGTGCCAGCGGTTGCCGCGCTCCAGCGCGCTGACCGACGTCAACATCTGGTCGACGTTGAGGTGGTCGGACAGCGCGTAGTACAGCTGCGCGGTCTCCAGCGGGCTGCGCTCGGACTCCAGCCCGGCGTCCCGCTCCGCCAGCTCCGACACCTCGGTGATGTCGAGCAGGCCGTACTCGTCGAGCAGCCCGGACACCCGCTTGGCCAGCGCCTCCGGCACCCCGGCGGCGACCATCCGCGCGGCGTCGGCGTCGGCCTCCTCGCGGGCCCGGCCGCGCAGCAGGTCGTGCACCTTGGGCGCCAGCTCACCGACGACCCGGTGGAAGCGGCTGATCTCCGCGCCCACCGCCAGCGGCTGCGGCCGGTTCGACAGCAGCCACCGCGACGCGCGGTCGAGCAGCCGCCGCGACTCCAGCACCATGGCGTCGGTGACCTCGGTCGACACGGCGTTGTCCAGCGCGTGGATCTCCGCCCACAGCGACCGCAGGTCGTAGACCCTGGTGGCCACCGCGAACGCGCGCACCGCGTCGGTCGCGCTGGCGCTCATCTCCTCGGCCAGCCGGAACGCGTAGGAGATGCCCGCGCCGTCGACGACCTCGTTGACCAGCAGCGTCGTGGTCACCTGCCTGCGCAGCGGGTGCGCCCCGATGGCCGGGCCGAAGCGCTCCCGCAGCTGGCTGGGGAAGTACTCCGGCAGCCTGCGGGAGAACACGTCCTGGTCGGGCAGGTCGCTGGCGAGCACGTCCTCCTTGAGCGCCAGCTTCACGTGCGCCAGCAGCGTCGCCAGCTCCGGGGAGGTCAGGCCGTCGCCCGCCTTCTCCAGCGCCCGGAACTGCTCGCGCGAGGGCAGCGCCTCCAACCGGCGGTCGAAGCCCTCCTGGTCCTGCTGCAGGTGGTCGACCAACCGGGCGTGCACCGAGAGCATCGGGCCCGCGTGCGCCCGGCTGACGCCGAGCACCGCGTTCTGCGCGTAGTTGTCGCCGAGCACCAGGTCGCCGACCTCGTCGGTCATCTCGGCCAGCACCGCGTCGCGGCTCGCCCGGTCCAGCCCGCCGTCGCGGACCAGGTGGTCGAGCAGGATCTTGATGTTGACCTCGTGGTCGGAGCAGTCCACGCCCGCGCTGTTGTCCAGCGCGTCGGTGTTGACCTTGCCGCCGGAGCGCGCGAACTCGATGCGGCCGCGCTGGGTCAGACCCAGGTTGCCGCCCTCGCCGACGACCTTGACCCGCAGCGCGGCGCCGTCGACCCGGAGCGCGTCGTTGGCCTTGTCGCCGACGTCCGCGTGGTTCTCCGTGCTCGCCTTGACGTAGGTGCCGATGCCGCCGTTCCAGAGCAGGTCGACCTCGGCGAGCAGGATGGCCTTCATCAGCTCCTGCGGGGACAGCTTGCCCGTGTCCTCCGGCAGGCTCAGCGACCGCGCCACCTCCGGGGTGACCGGGATGGCCTTGAGCGTTCGCGGGTAGACACCGCCGCCCTCGCTGATCAACGACCGCTCGTAGTCGTCCCAAGAGGAGCGCGGTAGCTCAAAGAGCCGCTTGCGCTCGTTGAAGCCAACGGCCGGGTTCGGGTTGGGGTCCAAGAAGATGTGCCGGTGGTCGAAGGCGGCCACCAGGCGGATGTGCTCGGACAGCAGCATCCCGTTGCCGAAGACGTCACCGGACATGTCGCCGACCCCGACGACGGTGAACGCCTGCGTCTGGGTGTCGAGGTCCAGCTCGCGGAAGTGCCGCTTCACGGCCTCCCACGCGCCCTTGGCGGTGATGCCCATCGCCTTGTGGTCGTAGCCGACCGAGCCGCCGCTGGCGAACGCGTCGCCGAGCCAGAAGCCCCGGCTGACCGCGACCTCGTTGGCGATGTCGGAGAACGTCGCGGTGCCCTTGTCGGCCGCCACCACCAGGTAGGTGTCGTCGGCGTCGTAGCGCACCACGTCGCGCGCGGGCACGACCTCGCCCGCGTCGAGGTTGTCGGTCAGGTCGAGCAGGCCGGAGATGAACATCCGGTAGCAGGCGATGCCCTCGGTGAGGTTCGCCTCGCGGTCCAGGCTCGCGTCCCCGGTCGCCGCCGGTGGGCGCTTGACCACGAACCCGCCCTTCGCGCCGACCGGCACGATCACCGCGTTCTTCACCGCCTGCGCCTTGACCAAGCCGAGCACCTCGGTGCGGAAGTCCTCCCTGCGGTCCGACCAGCGCAGACCACCGCGCGCCACCGAGCCGAAGCGCAGGTGCACGCCCTCGACCCGGGGCGAGTACACGAAGATCTCGAACCGCGGCCTCGGCTCCGGCAGGTCCGGCACCGCGCGCGGCTCCAGCTTCACCGCCAGGTACGACCGGGGCGCGCCGTCGGCGTCGCGGACGTAGTAGGTGGTGCGCAGGGTCGCCTTGATCACCGTGAGCAGGCTGCGCAGGATCCGGTCCTCGTCGAGGCTGGTGACCCCGTCGATCATCTCCGAGATCTCGGCGACCCGGGTGCCTGCCTGTGCGTGCCTGGAGTCCTCGGACAGCGCGGGGTCGTAGGTCACCTCAAACAGCCGGACCAGCGCGGTAGCGATACCGGTGTGCGCGAGCACCGCGTCCTCGATGTACTCCTGGGAGTACGGAGTGCCCGCCTGGCGCAGGTAACGCGAGTAAGCACGCAGCACCACGGCCTGACGCCAGGTAAGGCCACCGCGCAGGATCAGCGCGTTGAAGCGGTCCGGCTCGGCGTCACCGCGCCAGATCGCCGCGAAGCCCTCCTGGAAGTCGACCTTGAGCCGGTCGAGCTCGTCGGCGTCGCGGCCCTCGAGCACCGCGGGCTCGATCCGCAGGCCGAAGTCGTAGATCCACCACCGGCTGCCGTCCTCGCGGCGCAGCTCGTACGGGCGCTCGTCGACCACCTCGACGCCCATGTTCTGCAGCACCGGCAGCACCTGCGAGAGGGTGATGCCCTCGCCGATCAGGTACAGCTTGAACCGGCGCTCCCCCGGCGCCGCGCCCTGCGGCACGTAGAACGACATCCGCAGGTCGGACTCGTCGGCGAGGCTGCGCAGCCGGTGCAGGTCGGCGAGCGCCTCCGCGGCGGTGAAGTCCTCCTTGTAGGCCTCGGGGAACACGCTGGCGTAGCGCTGACCCTGCTCGGTCGCCGACTCCGGGCCCAGCGGCGAACCGGACTGGGCCTGCTCGCGCTGCTCGGCGAACACGGCCTCGACCAGCCGGTCGTCCCAGCCGCGCACGGCCTCGGTCAACCGCTCCTGGATGCGCTGCACGTCCGGGTCGACGTGGCGGCCGGGATCGGTGTGGACGATGAAGTACACCTGCGCCAGCGGCGTCTCACCGAGGCGGGTGCTGAACTCCAGGTTCGTGCCGCCCAACTCGTCGAGCAGCACCTCCTGCATCGCGATGCGCGAGGTCGTGGTGTAGCGGTCGCGGGGGAGGAAGATCAAGCACGAGAAGAACCGGTTGTACGGGTCGCGGCGCAGGAACAGCCGCAGCCTGCGCCGGTCGGCCAGGGCGAGCACCCCGGTGGCCGTGGCGTAGAGCGCGTCCTCGGTGGTGGAGAACAGCTCGGCGCGCGGCCAGTTCTGGATGACCTCGAGCATCCGCTGCCCGGAGTAGGACTCCAGCGGGAACCCGGCCTGGTGGATGACCTCGCGCACCCGGCGGGCCACCACCGGGATGTCCAGGACGTCCTCGTGCAGCGCGTTGCCGGTGAACACGCCGAGGAAGCGGTGCTCGCCGGTGACCTCGCCGTGCTCGCCGAAGGTCTTCACGCCCACGTAGTACGGGTAGGTCGAGCGGTGCACCGTCGACGGGGCACTGGCCTCGGTGAGCACCAGCAGGCGCGGGGCCAGCGCGTAGGCGACGGAGTCGGGACCGGCGGTGAGGCTGCGCGCGGCGAGGCTGTCCTGGCGCAGGACACCGAGCCCGGAGGCCAGCACGGCGCGCAGGGCGGGCTCACCGTCGTCGGTGACCAGCTCGTTCTGCCGGTAGCCGAGGAAGGTGAAGTGCCCGTCGGCCAGCCAGCGCAGCAGCGCGGCCCCGTCGCGGACCTCCTCCCCGTCCAGCGGCGGCGGCGCGGTCTCCAGCTGCTCGGCGAGGGCGAGCGCGGTGCTCGCCATCTTGGTGGCGTCCTCGACCACCTCGCGCACGTCGTTGAGGACGCTGAGCAGGCCGTTCTCGATCTCCCGGGCCCGGTCGACGTCGGTGATGAAGTCGACCTCGATGTGCATCCAGGACTCGGCGAACGCGTCGGTCGGCGGGGCCGCCGCGTCGCAGGTCGGCAGCACCTCCTTGAGCCCACCGGCGAGATCGCGGCGCACCACCACGATCGGGTGCACCACGCGCTGCACCTGCACGCCGCGGCGGACCAGCTCGGCGCTGACCGACTCCACCAGGTAGGGCATGTCGTCGGTGACGATCTGCACGACGGAGCCGCGAGCGCTCCAACCGTCGGTGGCGGCGGCCGGGTTGAGCATCCGCACCGCGGGCCTGCCCTTGATCCGGGCCTCGCCCAACTGCAGGTGCGAGCGCACCGCCCCGACGAGGTCGACCGGGTCGTCCCCGATGACCTCCTCCGGCGGGATGTAGCGGAAGTACAGGCGAATCAGGTCGGCGATGTCGGGCGCCTGCACGGCGGCCCGCTCGATGAGGTCGTCTCTTGTCTGTTCCGGGCTGGTGCTGACCGGCCGCCTCGCCGACGTCGAGTCGTCAACGCTGACGACTCCATCGGTGCGGGGCGGTGTTCCAGTCGAGGTCATGGTGTTCCTTGGCTCCACGCTTGGCGGCACGCCGCTGTGCCGCATGCATCCCCCACATTAGTGCCGCCCGACCCCGCTTCCGCACGTCGGGACCGACCGCCGCCCAGGCGTGACATGCCGTTTCGCGGGATGGGAACGCCCTGTTCGGACCCCGGTGGCACCCCGTCCACCTGCTGGTGACCCGATGTCGCGGACCAGCCACCACCAGCTCCGGCGATTCCTCGCGTTCGCCCACCTGGTGGGACAGGCATCCCGATCCCTGGGGATGTCGACCTGTCGGTGATCCACCCGTAGCGGTGAGGCCAACGATCACCGGGGTCCTCGGGTGGGTCAGCCGCTCTCGAAGTCGGCGGGGGCCCACTCGGAGGAGCGGTGGCGGCCGTGGGGGTCGTCGTGGGGGGAGGTGCGGTCGGCGCGGCGGGACCGGGAGCGGTCGCCGGGTTCGGCTGCTCGGGCGTCGGCGGCCCAGGCGGGACCGTCGGCGGACGGGGCGGGCCATTCGGACTGGTCGGGCCAGTGCGACTCGGTGGACAGGCGCGACCAGCGGGGCAGCTCGCTGGTGTTGTGCGACTTGGCCGGGTCCGCGCGGGGTTTGCGGAGCTCGGCGGAGTAGTGGACCTGGGTGCCGATGGTCCGGTCGGACTCGGGCAGCGGGCCGGTCGGCTCGTCCAGGTGGGCGGCTGGTGGCGAGTTCGGGGAACCGCCCGGTTCTCCTGGCGGCGCTGCGGCGGGTGGGGAGTCGGCGGTGGGTTGGGTCTGGCCGATGGTGGGGGCCTTGGGCCAGTCGTCGGTCCAGGGAGCGTTGGCGTCGCCGTCGGGGCGGTCGGGCTGGGTGGCCTTGAAGGCGACGAGCGCCTCGGCGAGCAGGTCGGCGAGGCCACTGGGGTTGGTGCGCTCCCGGCGACCGCTCGGGGTCCGCCGACGCCGGGCAGGCAGGTCCGGCGGGTCGAGGTCGACGAGTTCGGGCTGGTCGGCGTCGTCCGGGGCGGGCCGGTCGTCCTCGTCCTTGGCCGGTTCGGTGGCCGCGGCGGTGGTCCGGGGTAAGCCCCGCAGCCGAGCAGCGAAGTCGATGGCCCGCCGCTCATTCGCCGACGCGGCGGGCTCCACGGTCACCTGGCCAGCAGCCCGGACACCGCTCTCCTGCCCGACCTTGCGTGGCACCACCACCTGGCTCGGCGGCGGATCAACCTCGGGCGCCGTCGGCTCGGGCGCGGCGGGCGGAATCTCATCCGGCGTGCCGGGGTCGGGGATCTCCGGGGTGGCCGGTGGCTGGGGAACCTGCTCAGGCTCGTTCGGCTCGGTCCCGGGGACGGAGGCATGCGCCCACCGCGGATCACTGGCATCAGGCTCCAACGACCGCGGCAACATCGGCGGCACAGGCAAACCGGTGCCAGCAGGGATCTTCGGGGCAGTCGAAGACTGAGCAACCTGCTCCGACCTCTTCGACTCCGCCACGGGAACCGACGCCTGCGCCCACCGCGGATCACTGGCGTCAGGCTCCAGCGACTGGGGCAGCATCGGCGGCACAGGCAGATCCACGCGGTCGGGGCTGGGGATCTCCGTCGCCGCCGATGGCTGTGCTGCCTGCTCTGGCTTCTTCGCCTCGGTCCCGGGGACCGACGCGTGCGCCCACCGCGGATCGTCGGCGTCGGGCTCCAGCGACTGCGGCAACATCGGCGGCACGGGCAAACCGGTGCCGACAGGGGGCTTCGGGGCGGTCGGTGGCTGGGAAGCCTGCTTGGGCTCGGTCCCGTGCGCCCGCTTCGGGTCGCTGGCGGGGGGCGCCGAGGATTGCGGCGGCGTGGGCAGGTCGGTGCCGACCAGCGCGTTGGGGTCGTAGTAGTCGTCGTCGCCGTCCGGTGCTCGGCGACGGCCGCCGCCCTCGGCGGTGACCCCGAACCGGCTCAGCACGGACTTGACGCCCGCCTGCTCGTCCACAGTGGACTCTTGGGGTTCGTCCGCCTTGGCCCGGCGCGCGGCGCGTCGTCCCATCGAGCCGGTGTTGGCCTGGGTCGTGGGTTCCTCGGCGCCGGTGGTCCGCACGGTCTCGACGGACCACCGCCCCTCGGTCTGCTCGGCCTCACCGGTGGCGTCAGCGGCGGTGTGGTGGCTGGTCGGAGCGGGGATCGTCGGGTTGTCGTCGGCCAGTGAGATGTCGGGGATGGTCGGCGAGTCGTCCGCGCGCTGGGCGATCAGACCCGAGTCGTGCCGCGCCGGGTCGACGCGGCGGACCGCGCCGGAGAGCCGCCGGGCGGGCTTGTCACTGAGCGGGACGGTCTTGGCCGTGGTCGGCGACCGGCGGAACCGGTCGGTGCGGCGCAGCACGGCGGGCGCCGGGCTGGCCGGTTCCGGCACCGTCAACGCGCTCCGGGCCGCCAGCAGCAGCGCCTCGATGCCGTCGTGCGGGCCGTCCACCGTGCCGGGCAACGCCGCGACACCGGTGCTGATCGTGAGTTCCTGGCCCTGGTCGTCGATCAACCACTGCGCGTCCGGCGCGGTCTGCCGGATCGCGTCCGCCAGCGCCTCCGCCTCGGCGAGCGTGGTGGACGGCAGCAGCACCGCGAACTCCCCGCGATCCGACCGCAACAACTCGGCGTCGGACGGGGCCAGGTCCCGGACGTGGATCGCCAAGGCGTTGAGCGTGACCTCGCCCCCGACGGGCAGCGGCAGTTCCTCCGGCTCGACCGGCTCCGCGACCCCCTTGGGCGACACCCGGACCAGCGTCACGGCGAACATCTCCACCGCGGCGGCCTCGTGCCGGGTCGGCGTCGTCGTCACCCGCTTGACCCGCCGCGCCGAGACCCCGCGCAACAGCCCGTCCTTCGGCGCCTCGTCGGCCACCGTTGGCGAACCCCCACCGGCACCCCGATGAGCCCCCGCCGCGCCCGCATCAGCCTTGAGCGGACCGGCCACTTCCGAGGCAGCCGCATCAGCCTTTGTCCCGACGGCAGGCGAAATGCCTTCCCCGCCGGACGTACCAGCCTTGCGCTGGACGACGCCGTGCTCCATCACCTGCTCGGCCACGCTGTGCTCGACCGGGCCGCCCCCGCTGGCCCGCGCATCGCTGTGCTGGGCCGCACCGCTCTCAGCAGCCCCACCAGGTCGTCGACCAGCAGTTGCAGTGCGGTTGTCGGCACTAGATCCGCCATCGGTGTTAGACCCACCAGCACTGTGCTGACCAACGCTGTGCTGAGCCGAGCCCGGCGCGGTCGCACCACGACCGGCCACACCCCGCGCACCCGCGTCACGCCCAGCCGCGCCCGCACGCCGAGCCGTGTCTCCTCGGCCACCGACGTTCGCACGCCCAGCAGCGTCCCCACCGCCAGGCGCGATCCCGCTATCAGTCGCGCCGCCACTGCCAGCCACATCCACGCGCCTGGTCGCACCGCGCCCAGTCGCACCTCCACGATCAGCAGCGGCCCCAGGATCAGCCGAACGGCCCGCGTCCGCCCGACCAGCGCCTGCCCGATCCGCGCCTACTGGGTCCGCGTCCGCCTGGTCAGCGTCGTCGCGATCGGCGGCGCTGTGCCGGGTCTGCCCAGCCCGGGACTCCCCCGGCGCCGCACTCCCCTGCGATGCCAACTCGCGCAACGAGGCCCGACGCCGCGACCCACCAGCCGAAGCGCCCTCACCGGCCCCGTGCTTGGCCCCGTCACGCCGCGACCGAGTCCCCTCCCGCGCGGCCGGATCAGTAGAACGGCTCCGGTCGTAGGTCTCCGCCTGCCTGGCGTCCGCACCGGCTACCGGTGCCGACACGTCGGACGCCTGCTTCCCGTGCGACGCCAACTCGCGAACCGACGCGCCTCGACGCGGAGTCTCCGGTGATGCCGCGTCCGGCGCGTCACGCGCAGCCGCACGCCTGGTCGCCGAAGTCGCCTTGCGGGCGGTCCGCTCCCCCGAACTCGTTTCCGCCGCCTCGGTCTTGCCTTCCACGGCAACCGCGGGTCGGACCGTCGCGCGCAGCAGCGAGACCACGCTCTCCGGGTTGACCGCCGTGCCCACCTCAGCGACGAGCAGGCCACGAGCCGTCGACGCTGCCCGCAGGTACCGGTACTCAGCGGCCCGCGCCGATCGCAGCGCGTGCAGTGCCTCGCTCGGGTGCCCGGCCTCCTCTTCCGCGTGCGCGAGGAAGGTCCACGCGTCCGCGACCAAGGAGTCCAGCCGGTGTCGATCGGCGATGCGGACCACGTCGAGCAACATGGCGTGACCGAGTTCGGCCCGACCCGAGGGCAGGTGCACCCGGCTCGCCATGGCCAGCCGGAGCCTGCCGAGCGCCAACGCCGAGGTCGCGCGTACCGGCTCACCGAGCACTGTCGCGGCCACCAGGGACGCCTCGTCGATGTCGCCGTCGTCGAGCAACGCGCAGACCATCTCCAGGACGAGCCTGGCCTTGGCCAGACCGGCCTCGACGCCCGCCCCGGTGATCCGGTTGAGCAGCGCGAGACCCTCGCGGGCGACCTCGGTCGCGGCCTCGGTGTCACCGTGGCGACGGTGGTAGGAGGCGGCCCGGACGCAGAGCAGGGCGCGTTCGAGCTTGCGCGCGTCCTGGCTCAGCGACTCGTCGGCGGCCAGTAACCGGTCGGCCTCGGCGAGCGCGTCCTCCAGGTCGTCGCGCCGCCCGACGTGCCCGGCGCAGGCGACGAACTGGCCCAGCGCCAACGCCCTGGTCGCCGGTGCCGCCGCCGAGGCGCGCAGCACCGGCCGCAGCAGTTCGCTGCCGACCAACGGCTCACCGAGCACGCGCGCGCACGCGGCGAGCGCCACCCGGACGGCGGCGGCCCGTTCGACCAAGCCGCCGCCGGTGACCGCGCGCAACGCGGCGAGCGCGGGCTCGACCGCCTCGGCGTGCCTGCCCAGCCGGACCAGGCTGGTGCCCAGCAGCACCTGCGCCCTCGTCGTCGTGGCGGCGTCCGCCGCGCCGGAGCGCAACGAACGGTCGGCGAACTGGACCGCCAGTTCCGGCGCGCTCCACCGCAGCCGGTCGGCCGCGGCCACGAGTGCCGCGCACTCGGCCGTGCCCGCCGCGGGTAACTCGTTCCAGGCCGCCACGTCGCCGTTCCCCGTCTAGTCCCGGGTGAGCTTGCGGTAGGTCACCCGGTGCGGGCGCGCGGCGTCGGCACCGAGCCGCTCGACCTTGTTGCGCTCGTAGCCCTCGAAGTTGCCCTCGAACCAGAACCACTTCGACGGCTGCTCCGCGGTGCCCTCCCACGCCAGGATGTGCGTGCAGGTGCGGTCCAGGAACCACCGGTCGTGGGAGATGACCACCGCGCAGCCGGGGAACTGCTCGAGGGCGTTCTCCAGCGACCCGAGGGTCTCGACGTCCAGGTCGTTGGTCGGCTCGTCGAGCAGGATCAGGTTCCCGCCCTGCTTGAGGGTCAACGCCAGGTTCAGCCGGTTGCGCTCACCACCGGAGAGCACGCCCGCGGGCTTCTGCTGGTCGGGGCCCTTGAAGCCGAACGCGCTCACGTAGGCCCGCGAGGGCATCTCGACCTGGCCGACCTGGATGTAGTCGAGCCCGCCGGAGACGGTCTGGAACACCGTCTTGGCCGGGTCGATGTTCTCCCGGCCCTGGTCGACGTAGGACAGCCGGACCGTCTCGCCGATCTTGACCAGGCCGTCGTCCGGCTTCTCCAGGCCGACGATGGTCTTGAACAGCGTGGTCTTGCCGACGCCGTTGGGGCCGATCACGCCGATGATGCCGTTGCGCGGCAGGTCGAAGCTCAGGCCGTCGATGAGCACCCGGTCGCCGAAGCCCTTGCGCAGCTTGTCGACCGCCACGACCACGTTGCCCAGGCGCGGGCCCGGCGGGATCTGGATCTCCTCGAAGTCGAGCTTGCGGGTCTTCTCGGCCTCCGCGGCCATCTCCTCGTAGCGGTCGAGGCGGGCCCGGGACTTGGTCTGCCTGGCCTTGGCGTTGGACCGGACCCAGGCGAGCTCGTCCTTGAGCCGCTTCTGCAGCTTCTGGTCCTTCTTGCCCTGGACCGCGAGCCGCTCGGCCTTCTTCTCCAGGTAGGTGGAGTAGTTGCCCTCGTAGGGGTAGGTGCGGCCGCGGTCGATCTCCAGGATCCACTCGGCGAGGTTGTCCAGGAAGTACCGGTCGTGGGTGACGGCCAGGACGGCGCCCGCGTACTGCGCGAGGTGCTGTTCGAGCCACAGCACGCTCTCGGCGTCCAGGTGGTTGGTGGGTTCGTCGAGCAGCAGCAGGTCGGGCTTGGACAGCAGCAGCTTGCACAGCGCGACCCGGCGGCGCTCACCACCGGAGAGCACCGTGACGTCGGCGTCCGGCGGCGGGCAGCGCAGCGCGTCCATCGCCTGCTCGAGCTGGGAGTCCAGGTCCCAGGCGTCGGCGTGGTCCAGCTCCTCCTGGAGCTTGCCCATCTCCTCCATCAGCTCGTCGGAGTAGTCGGTGGCCATCAGCTCGGCGATCTCGTTGAACCGGTCGAGCTTGAGCTTGATCTCACCGAAGGCCTCCTGGACGTTGCCCAGGACGGTCTTCTCCTCGTTGAGCGGGGGTTCCTGCTGCAGGATGCCGACGGAGTACCCGGGGGAGATGAACGCCTCCCCGTTGTTGGGCTGGTCGAGGCCCGCCATGATCTTGAGCACGCTTGACTTGCCCGCGCCGTTGGGACCGACCACCCCGATCTTCGCCCCGGGGAGGAACTGGAGGGTCACGTCATCAAGGATGACCTTGTCCCCGTGCGCCTTGCGCACCTTCTTCATGGTGTAGATGAACTCGGCCATGCTCGCGATCGTAGAGGCGTCGGCCCGGGCGCTTGAGCGCGACCGGGGGGACGGGGCACCCCGAGGGGCGCGACGTCGGTGGTCAGTGGTCTCGGAGAGCGTGGGTGAGCCCACCCTCGTCCGTGCTCCCGGGGTCGGGCACCGTCGGTTTTCGTCCCGGTCGCGCGGGAGAGGTGCCCTGGTCGTGGCCACGGCAAACACCTCAGGCCGCCATCGCGGCGGGCTCGGGCCGCTCGACCTGGGTGAGCGGGTCGTCGGGGCCCGACCACGCCGGGTGCTCGATGGTGATGTCCTGGAAGGTCAGGTCGGCGCCGATGGCGCGGGCGTCGACCTTGGCCTCGAAGCGCTGTGCGTCGCCGTCGTCGTACTGGCGCAGCGAGAGCCTGCCGAGGACGATCACCCGCGCTCCCCTGCGCAGCGTCCTGCGGACGGTCTCGCCGAGGCCGCTCCAGCAGTTGACGGTGAAGTACATGGGGTTGGCGTTGCCCCAGGTGCGTTGCTCGGGGTCGTACCGGCGTTCTTTGGTGTAGAGCCGGAACCGCACCAGGTCCTTGTCGTCGCCGTAGCGGCGGTGGGTGACCTCGCCCGCCACCTGCCCGACCAACGTGATCATGGTCTCGTTCATCTCGCCCTCCTGGGTCGTGTCCTGCTGACAGGTCCAGGGTGGGCGGCGGCGGGGCGGCCGTCGAGGAGTGCGGTTGGGCTGTGGATGGCTCGCGGGGTTGTGGACAACCCGGTCGGTCAGGTCGGGTTCTTTCCGTCGGCGAGCTCGCGGAGCATGGCGTTGTAGGCGTCGAGGTCGTCGGAGGTGCCCTCGTCGACCCGCCGGTCGGAGCGGCGGGCCTCCCGGTCGTCGGCGCGCGACCACTGCACGAGCAGGGCGATGAGCACGACCAGCAGCGGGATCTCCCCGGACGCCCAGGCGATGCCGCCGCCGAGGCGCTGGTCGGCGAGCAGGTCGGTGTTCCACGGCAGGCCGAGGCCCTGGTAGAAGCGTTCGCCGATCACCGTCTGCGTGCTCATCAGGATCACCCCGAAGAACGCGTGGAACGGCATGGAGGCGAAGACCAGACCCAACTTGCCGAGGTGGGGCAACTGGCGCGGCGCGGGATCAACTCCTATCACCGGCCAGTAGAAGATGTAGCCGACGATCAGGAAGTGCGCATTCATGACCAGGTGCGCCCAGTGCTCCTCTAGCGCCGAGTCGAACAGGCCGGTCAGGTAGAGCCCATAGAAGGACCCGACGAACAGCACCAGCGCGACGATCGGGTGGGTCAGGAACCGGGACACCGGCGAGTGCACGAAGGCCAGCAACCACTCCCGCGCTCCGGGCACGCCTTCTTTACCCGCGCGCGGTAGAGCCCTCAGTGCCAGAGTCATCGGTGCGCCGAGAACGAGCAGGACCGGCGCCAGCATGGACAGCATCATGTGCGCTTCCATGTGGATGCTGAACATGGCGGGCGAGTACTTGCCGAAGCCGGACGAGGTCGCGAAGAGGACGACGAGGCAGCCCGCGAGCCACGCCACCAGCCTACCCACGGGCCACGCGATGCCTTTCGCGCGCAGCCGCAGGAACCAGCGCACGTAACCCACGGCGAGCGCGATGGCGAGGGTCCCGAAGACGAGGTCGAACCGCCACGCGAACAACAGGTTCCCCAGCGACGGCGCTTCGCTGAGGGGGTAGCCCAGCGCGAGCTCGACGCGTCCGGGTTCGGCGGCGCCGGTCTCCGGCGGTGGGGTCCTGGCCAGCGCGGCGGCGATACCGATCGTCAACAACATGATCAGCACTTCGACCGCGGCGAGCCGGGCGAGTGCGCTACCGCTGCCGGTCTCCACTACCGCGCGCACTCCGCGTTCCCGCTGCAGGTAGCCGAAGAGGCCGAGGATCAGTAGGGCGACAGTCTTGGCTAGGACGAGTCCGCCGTACCAAGAGGTGAAGAGGTCCGACAGCGGCAGGCGTACCAGCGCGTTGACCACACCTGAGATCGCCATGACGATCCAGCAGGCCAGGGCGACTCGCGAGAACCGGGTCGCGGCCAATCCGAGGTGCTCGGTGCGACGACGACCGTGCGCAAGCAGCGCGACAAGCCCTCCGACCCACAACGCGGCGGCGACAAGGTGGAACAAGAGGCTGTTGGTCGCCATGTCGTGCTGACCGCCGCTAGAGGAGTGCCCTGTGACCGCGACCGGCACGATGCCGACGACCGCGATCACGAACAGCGCCGCCGTCCAGTTCCAGGTGAGCACGAACCGGGTCGCGACAAGCACTACGAGCGCGATAGCCGCGGTGAGCAACCACGCCTGCGCTTGGGAGAGAGAGCCAACGAGCGTGAACAGCACATCGCCGCGCAGCACGGTCGTGATAGATCGGCCAACAGCGTCGGCGGCGGTGAACGGCGCGGAGAGCAGCGCGCCGATGAACCACACGACAGCGCCCCAGGTAGCCATGCGCATGGCGGCGTAGCCACCGACGTCGAGCACCCCCGAGCGCTGCGGGGGCACGAGGAAGGCCGCGAACAGCAGGCTGCCGACGGTGATGACACAACCGACCTCGGTCAGGACCCGCACCACGGTCAACGCGTGCTCGGTGAACGCGTCCGGCGTCGGTAGCCCCTGCAGGACATACCGGTCGCTACCGGACGCGGCGACGAGCGCCGCACCTACGAGGGCGGCCAGCAGCCCCCCGACCACGAGCAACGGGGCTAGGCCCGATCCCGGTCGACGGGTCTCGGTGGAGCTATCAGGGGACACGGGTCGAGCGTAGTAGCCGGGTCCGGAGGCGCCGAGAAGCGCTGATTCACAACCCGCCGTGCTTGGGTAATCACACACAGGCGGCCAGGCATTACCGTAGGCGGCGTGAGGCGGACTCTTGTCGCTGTCGTCGGCATCGGGCTGCTGGCGGCGTGCGGCGCACCGGTGGCGGGCCGCCCCGTTCCCGCCGCGGGCTTCGGCCCGGTCACGACACCGCACACCCCAGTGAGCGTTCCGTCACCGTTATCCCTCGACGGCGTGAACCTGTGCGGGCTACTCACCGCCGACGACCTCACCGAGGCAGGCGGCCTCATCGGTACCCCGAGAACCCGCACGGAGACGTTCCCCGAGTCCTGCGGCTTCCCGCTCGGCAACGGCGCCACCAGTGACCTCGCCCTGGTCGCCCTGCACAAGCCCCTCGCCCAGGTCCGCCGCGACCAACCGGGCGGCCACGCCGAGTCCACCCTCGGCTACCCGACGTGGCTGCACTGTACGGTCACAGAGGGCTACCGCACCTGCACCGCGACCGTCGAGGTCCGCCCAGACCGATCCCTGCTGGTCGCGGTGGACAAGCGGGACGTGTCCGAGGCCGCCCTGGTGCGTATCCTGCAACCGCTCACTGAACGCGCGGTAACCAGACTCCCGCGCGCTTAGCGCAACGGCCCTCCCCCGAACGGACGCATCCGAGCGTCGTTCGTCACCCGATCAGTTCCAAGCGGAAACGGTGAGCCGTCCTCGGACGATCAGTCCCGTGAGCGGACTACTGTGCGGCCTCGGCCGCACGCCCAGCCCCCGTAGCTCAGCGGATAGAGCAGGAGCCTTCTAAGCTCTTGGTCGCAGGTTCGAGTCCTGCCGGGGGCACGAGCTCCGGCGACCCCTGTTCGCGGAATGCGCGAACAGGGTCGCTCGTCATCTTCTCTGGGGTGCAACCCCAGACCCGCCCGGAGGGCTTCGCCCCCGGACCCCCCGCTGTGGGTCGCCTGTGTTGGTGGAGGGCACGAACCTGGTTGGTCGTCATTTCTCAGGGATGCGACCACAGGCTGGCCCGGAGGGCTTCGCCCCCGGGACCCCCGCTGTGGGTCACCCGTGTTCGCTGAGAGCGCGAACCTGGTTGGTCGTCATTCTTCAGGCCTGTGTGGGGAGCTTCGCTCTGGGGCAATTCGTCGGGGGGCGGCCCTCAAGGCTCTGATTGCTTCGCGGGTTGGGTTGGGGCGGATTGGGGGTGGGGTTGCGGTGGGTGGGGTTGGTGTTGCCGGGGGTGATGGGGGTGGGGCGGTGTAGCCTCGGGGCGGCTTGAGAGTTGATGCTCGGGGGCACGAGCGCTTTCCGAGGACACCACCTGTGGAGTTCTGAGTTGATCCCGACCGGCGAGATGGCGTTGTTGCTTTTGACCACCGTCGCGGTCGCGGGGGGGCCGGGGCTGGTGGTGGGGTATGCCTCGGGGCTGCGGGGATGGGTGCTGGTGGGGACGGCGCCCGTGGTGACCTTCGGGGTGGTGGGGGTCGCGGCGCCGGTGTTGCCGCGGTTGGGGATCTCGTGGAACGTCGTGGCGTTGCTCGGGGTGTCTGCCGTGTTGGCGTTGGTGGGCTTCGGGATCAGCAGGCTCACGCGGCGGTGGGATGGGCGTTGGGCCGAAGAGGAACCGGTGCGCGCGCCCTGGAGCCGAACGCACCACTTGGCCGTGGGCGGCAGTGTGCTGCTGGGGGCCGGGATCGGACTGTTCGCCTCTTACCGTGCCTCGCGCGGGTTCTCGGCGGTTCCGCAGTGGTTTGACGCGGCGTACCACGCCAACGCGATCCGGTTCATCTCCGACACCGGGAACTCGGCGCCGTCGGCGTTGAAGGTGCTGGCCGACCCGGACGTCGCCACTTACTTCTACCCGAACGCTTTCCACTCGCTGGTCGCCGTCGTGCGGCAGATCGGCGGGTTCGACGTGGTGGCCTCGCTGGACATGGCCAACGGGGCCGTGATCGCGGTGTTCGTGCTGAGCATGGCGACGCTGGTGAAGGTCTGCACCAACAGCCCGGCGTTGACCGCGGTGACGGCGATCCTGTCCGCGACCGTCACCACCTTCCCGTACGACATCCAGGTGTGGGGCCCGCTGTTCCCGCTCGCCGCCGGGATCGCGCTGGTGCCCGCGTTCGTCGCGCTGCTGCACTACACGCTGACCAAGCGCACGCCCGGGCTGGCGTTGGCGACCGGGCTCGCGGGGATCGGGTTGCTCGCGATCCACTCCAGCGTCGCCGTGGCCGCCATCCTGCTCAGCGGCGTGTTGTTGGTGCAGCGCTGGATCACGAACCGGCGGCGGATCCTGCCCGACCTGGCCGCAGGCGCTGTGGTCGCCGTGCTCGCGATCGTCATCGGATTCGGTCAGGTGTCGGCATTCCTGGGCATCCAGGTCTCCGGTGACGACGTCGCGTGGCCGCCGACGGCGTTGCCCGCGGATGGTTTCGGCAGGCTCTTGGGCGCCTCGCGTGCGGTCGGCTACCCGGCCTGGGCGGCCCCTTACAGCGCCACCTTCCCCGCGTGGTGGTTCACCGCGGCGTTGGTCGTGGGCCTGATCGGGGTGCGCAAGGCGAAGTTCCGGCCGCTGTACTGGTGGCTGCTGGGCGGGTTGGCGTTCACCATCCTCTACATCGGGGTGGCCGGGTACTCGACGCCGCTGGTGCGGGCGCTGAGCAGGCCGTGG
Organism: Actinokineospora globicatena; assembly: GCF_024171945.1. GTDB lineage: Bacteria > Actinomycetota > Actinomycetes > Mycobacteriales > Pseudonocardiaceae > Actinokineospora > Actinokineospora globicatena. Next base: position 273,008 of record NZ_JAMTCR010000005.1, on the reverse strand, counting down.
TGGAACGACCCGTGGCGCATCGCGGCGTTGAGCACGCCGGGGCTGATCGTGCTGGCCGCCATCGGTGTCATCACCTTCCGGGATGGCCTCGTGACGCTGTACAAGAAGGTCACGGCTAAGAGGGAGACCAGCGAACGCCAGCGCGTTCTCCTCCCGGTCATCGCCCTCGGTGTGGTCGTGGTCCTCTTCGGCGCCCTGACGCGTGGCTTCTACTTGCCGCGTAACACCGACCGGCTGCGGTGGCTCTACCTCGACGGGCCGGTCGTATCGCACACCAAGATGGAAGCGATGGACTGGCTGGAGAAGAACGTCCCGCCCGGCACCATCGTGGCCAACGACCCGCACGACGGTTCGCCGTGGATGTGGGCGATCGACGGCGTGCAGCCGCTGTTCAAGGTGTCGGTGATCGGGCCGATCCCGCCGCGCAAGGACGGCAGCAACGACGCCTCGATCATCCTGAACCGGCTCAACGACCTGGACACCGACAGCTCGGTGCGCCGCGCGGTGCAGAACCTGAAGATCAGCTACGTCTTCGTCAGCCGGGGCTCGGTCAAGGCGGACCCGATGGCCCCGGTCGCCATCGGCCTGCAGGACCTCGACGAGGTCAGCGGGCTGCGCGAGGTCTACCGCAACACCGACTCGACGATCTACCAGGTCGTCAAGTAGCGGCGGGCGGGTGGCCACCGAACTGCTGCGGCTGCGCTGCCGCGGGCACCAGGACATCCGCGCGACCCACGGCAAGACGCTGGAGTTCACCGCGGACGCCGCGATCACCGGTCGCGCCACCTGCGTGGTCGGGGTCGCCGGTGAGGTTGTCGGCCTAGCGCCGCCTGCCGTTGCGGGGCCGGTGTTCATCACGATCAGTTCCGGCGGAGTCAGCGCTACCGTGCGAGCACAAGCGAACTCGCGGTGGCGCCCCGGCGGAAACGCGGTCGTGCGGCGTAGTGGCCAACGGATGTCGAACACGCTCGCCACGGACGCAGATCTGTCGTCAGCCGACCTCCCCCGCGAGTTGGCGGTGGCTCTGTCCGATCCGGACGTAGTCGTAGACGTTGTGGTGACTAGAGCCGAAACGTCTGGAACCCACCTCGTGCGGTACCGGGGTGCTCTTAGCCCCGACGACCGCTTGAGCGCAGAGTGCGCTGCCGCCGATGTGATCGTCGCGGAAGACGCCGGTGCTCGAGCCTTGGTGACCGCTCTGGGTTTCACGCCTTCTCGAGACATCAACGGGCCCGGCCGCACGTTGGCGGTATCCACTGTGGACGGGACTAGCGCCTCGGTGTCGAAGCTATTGGCCGAAGGCGCGTCGGTCGAGGTGCTAGGCCTACCGCCGGAGTTGGCGGTAGCAGGCGCGGCACCGCAAGTGGCCCCACTGCTCGTAGCTACCGGGTTGTCCCGCCGAGACGTGGTCAAGTTGGCCGCGACAACCCGTACAGCGCGCGTGGTGTTCACCTGCCCCGCGAGCGATCTCCCCCGCTGGCTCGCGGACGCCCAGCGCGTCGCGGGCACGGAGCACGTAAGCGTTATGACAGTGGACGAGCGGCCTACCTGGGGCCCTGTCTCAGAGTTCGCCAACCTCAGCGGATCAGCATCCGTGTGGTGCGCTCTAGATCCGACAGCGGGACCCGTCGCGGTAGACCTCGACGTCGCCGGACTGCTGACAGCGCTGTTGGGCCAAGAGGTAGCCGCGTCGACTCTCGCACGGGCACTGGCAGCGCAACCGGGGTGGTCGCGCAAGCAGGCTTACGACTTCGTGCTCGGGCTGGCTAAGCCGGGTTGATCCGACCGGTGAGCGCGAGGACGTCGAGCTGGTCACGCGAGGAGTTGAGCCTGCGGGTCCACGAGGTGGCCAGGGCGGCGATGGCCTCGGCGGCCATGTACTCGGCGGCGTCCAGGTGCCAGTTGGCCGCCTTGAGCGCGGGCCCCAGCTCGGCCACCGCGGACTCCGGCGTGGGCTCGGCGTGCGTGCCGACCTCGGGCACCGGCGGGCGCCAGGCGTGCAGGTTGAGGGCGATCAGGAACCGGGCGTCCGGCGCGCAGGTCCCGGCCAGACCGGCCAGCATCGCCGGGTCCGAGCCGAGGACGCCGCGCAGCAGGCTCCCCCAGGGCATCAGGACGTGCAGCTCGGTGATCCCGGTCAGCTCGGGCAGCTGCTCGGCGGCGGCCCACAGGTAGAGCAGGTTCGGCAGGCCGCCCTTCTTCGGCGCGGCACTGGCCTTGGTGGCCGACTTGCGCATGTTGTCCTTGGCCGCGTCCAGCCCGATCACCAGCAGCTCGGGGTGCGCCTTCGCCAGGTGCAGCGCGTGCTTGCCGTCGCCGGTGCCCACGTCGAGCACCGCGCCCGAGTAGCGGGACCGCAGGTCGGCGAACGCCCCCGGTTCGACCACCTCGACCTGCTTGCCGGTGACGCGGCGCATGGGACTGGGCATGGCGGCGAGCCTAGGACAGGGTCGAGCCCCGGGGCCTTGTGGGCCACCGGGGCTCGGCGATCACGCACACCACCACCCGATCACGGGCGGACGGCCTGCTCGGCGGGGCAGATCACCCCACCGCACACTCGTGGCCGGACCTCACCGACGGGTCGGGCTCTCCCGACAAGCCCGAACGACCCGGGAGTCCGCGCCGGGTCAGGTCGTCTCCGGGCCGCCGGGCAGCGTCGGCAGGGCACCGCCGAGGTCGGGCAGCGCCGGGACGGTGCCGGACAGGTCCGGGAGGCCGGGCTGGATGGCACCGGTGGAGATGCCGGACAGGTCGGGCAGGTCGGTGAGCTCCGGCAGGTCGGCGACGTCCGGGACGTCGGCGACATCCGGGACATCGGGCACGTCCGGGAGTTCGGGCAGGTCCGGCAGCGTGCTCAGGTCGGGGATGGTGCTCAGGTCGGGCAGCGTCCCCGGGGTCGGCAGACCACCGGGAATCGGCAGACCGCCCGGGATCGGCAACGTGCCAGGAGTCGGCAAGCCACCCGGGATGGGCAGGCTACCTGGGATGGGCAGCGTGCCGGGCAGACCGCCGGGGATGGGCAGGCCACCGGGCACCGGCAGCGCGGCGGCCAGGTGGTGGATGAGGGTGGTGACCAGGTCGAGCAGGCCCGCGACCAGCACCGGGTTGATCGGCCCCGGGATCGGCAGGATGCGCTCGACCTCGGCGGCCTTGGTGTCGGCCGGGGTGGCCAGGTCGGTCGCGCCGCAGCCGCGGACGTGGTTGAGGGCGGTCCGCAGGCTGGTGACGGCGGTGCCGAGCGCGGCGTCGTCCCCGGCCGCGGTGAGCTCGTTGTACGCAGCGGTCAGTTCTTGCAGGTGAGCGGCCCGGTTGTCCTGTTCGGCCGGTGCCGTGGCGGAGGCTAGACCCGCTCCGGTCGCTGTCAGCACGCTCGCGGCCGCGACTGCGGTCACGAACCGCGCGAGGTGGCGATTCATCGGGATTCCTCTCGGGCTGGGCTTGGTGGTTTCCGTCCAACGGCTACCAGCTCGCCAGGGGCGTGACCGGATGATCAGCAGCCGCCCGCACGCCGGACCTCGCGTTGCGCGATGGCCACACTCGTCCGGGTTGGGCCCACCGGGTGGTGACAACTCCCCCGGGCCCGGAATCGGTCAGCGGATCGCGACCGTCGCTCACTCGTACGAGTCAATAACGGACTCGGAGCGCGAAATACCGCCCGGGGAATGCGCCAGCGGCCTATCTCGGTCCGATCACCAGCGGGAGGCGCGGGGTTCCAGCGCCGAGTCCAGGTTCGGGTAGACCGCGACCAGGTCGCGCACGCCGGTCACGTGCATGGTGTGCAGTGCGGGCCCCATCGGGACGGCGACGCGCAGCAGCTTGCCCCGGTGCAGGCAGTGGTAGTGGGCGCGCACGATGAGCGGCGCGGCGCCGACGCTGAGGTGGGTGACCCCGCACAGGTCGACGATCACGAAGCGCTTCACGGTGTTCTCCGCGCAGGCGTCCTCGACCTGTTCGCGCCACGGCCGCTCGGTCACCATGTCGATGCGGCCCACCGCGCTGACCACGACGGCCGACCGGGTCCCCCTGGTCGTCACCGCCAACGGCTCGCGCGGGTTCACCGGGACCTCCCTCGCGGCGCGGACGGACGGAAACGATCACCGACGCGGAGCACCGCTCGAGTTCGCCGGGACTATAACCCGATTGTTGCCGGCCAACGGTGCATGACGCGAGCCCGTGCGCAAGACCACAGGAAAATTGGGTCCGATTCAGTGAATTGTGTGTTGTTTCAGCTGTCGCTTTACCGCTATGCCAACGCTCAGTGGTCCTCGCGGCCGCGGTCCACCCGGGCGACGCGGAGGGCTCTGACCCGAGCCGGGTCTCCTGCCGCACGGCGCTCGCCGGTCGCGCGGGCGCCCTGCCCCGCGGCAGGCCCCTCCGCGGCCTTGGCCCAGACCAGATCCCGCAGTTCCACCGACATACCCGGTCGATCGGCCGAATGGAGCACTTCGTTACCGACCGCTACCGTCTATCACCCGATAGCATGAGTAACTGGGTGATCCGAGGAGTGATTGTCCCCGTCCGGATGATCGCGGCTAGTGACCCAGACCTGGGGGAAAGCCCCCGGTGGCGATGGGCCCCCACCCGGTGATGCTCAGTCGGAGCAGGCACTTGCCCTGACGGACCATCGCGGCGCGGTAGTCCTCCCAGTCGGGGTGCTCGCCCGAGATCGAGCGGTAGTAGTCGACTAGAGGGTCCAGAGCCTCCGGTAGGTCTAGGACCTCCGCTTGGGCGTCAACCTGGACGTAGGGGCCGTTCCAGTCGTCGGAGAGAGCGCAGACCGCCGCCGTGGGGTCCCGGCGGAGGTTGGTCGCCTTCGCGCGGGACGGGTAGGTGGAGATGACCAGCCGACCCGAGTCGTCGACGCCGTAGGTGACCGGGGACATCTGCGGAGCACCGGACGCGCGACGGGTCACCAGGACGCACCGCGTGCGGGCGCGCAGGAACTCCAGCAGCGCGTCGCGGTCGGGGGTCTGGGCCGTCGCCGTCCTGGGCACTACTTGGCCGTCAGCTTCGCCAACCGCTCCTGCGTGGGCCAGCGGACCTCGGTGGCCCAGCCGAGCTTCTCGAACAGCCAGATCACCCTGGCGGAGATGTCGACCTGGCCGCGCTGGACGCCGTGGCGGGCGGAGGTGGGGTCGGCGTGGTGCAGGTTGTGCCAGGCCTCGCCCATCGACAGCACGGCGAGCGGCCAGAAGTTGGTCGCCTTGTCCCGGGAGCGGAACGGGCGCTCGCCGATCATGTGGCAGACCGAGTTGACCGACCAGGTCACGTGGTGCAGGAACGACACCCGCACCAGCCCGGCCCAGAAGAACGCGGTGACCCCGCCCCACCACGACCAGGTGATCAGCGCGCCGAGCAGCGCGGGGGCCAGCAGCGTGACGGCGGTCCACAGGCCGAACTGGCGGTGCACCCGGCGCAGGTCGGGGTCGGCGAGCATGTCCGGGGCGAACCGCTCGGCGTTGGTGAGGTTGCGGTCGAACACCCAGCCCATGTGCGCGTGCCAGAAGCCCTTGGCCAGCGCGGCCGGGGAGGTGCCGAACAGCCACGGCGAGTGCGGGTCGCCCTCGCGGTCGGCGAAGGCGTGGTGGCGGCGGTGGTCGGCCACCCAGTGCAGGACCGGGCCCTGCAGCGCCATGCTGCCCACGACGGCCAGCCCGACCCGCAGCGCGCGGGTGGCCTTGAACGAGCCGTGGGTGAAGTACCGGTGGAAGCCGACGGTCACGCCGAGGCAGGTGAAGGTGTAGAAGAACGCGGCGAGCGCGACGTCCACCCAACCAAGGCCCCAGCCCCAGGCCAGCGGGACGGCGGCGACCAGCGCGGCGAACGGGACCAGGATGAACAGGTAGGTGCCGACCTGCGGCCAGTGCGCCCGGGGCGCACCGAACATCGGTTTCGGCCCCGCGCTGCCCTCGACGGTCGCGGTCATCTCCTCGTGCCTCCAGCCTGGCCACCGGTACCCGCTCGGGTACTCGCTCGGGCGTAAGCAAACCAGGGCACCGGTCACGACACCAAGGGGTTGCTTGCCGGTGCGCTGTCCGGTATGTCGGCTACCTCGGGCGGTGAGCAATGCGTCACACCTGGCGGGAGCACGGGAGGAGCCCTGCGGTGGCTCGTGTACCGCCTCAGGGTTTCATCGGGGCGTAGCCAACCGGACGAACGGACGTCAGGACAGCGCCGTGATCGCCGCGGCTATCGCGGGCAGGTAGGCGGAGACCTCGGTGTAGATACCGGGGAACTGCGGTCGCGCGCAGCCGATGCCCCAGCTGACTATGCCTACCTGTCGCACTACGCCGCTGGCGTCCTTCGCGACCATCGGGCCCCCGGAGTCGCCCTGGCAGGTATCGATCCCACCGGTGCCGACAACACCCGCGCAGAGCATCCCGGCAGCCAGGAACTTGTAGCCGTAGGGGGTGTAGAGACCGGCGCAGGTGGTGTCGTCGACGTAGGGGACGTCGGCGTGCAAGAGGTACCGCTGCTGGTCGCCGCCCTCTTGTGCCGCACCCCAACCCATCACGCGGAAGGGACCCGTGGTCACCAACGTCGACTGGAGTGCGACGACGGGATAGGGCGCGGGGCGGTCGAGCTTGATCAGCGCCCAGTCGGACCCACGGCTGGCTGAGGTGTAGTCCGGCGACCGATAGACATAGAGGGAGTCGATGATGTCCGCGTCTGGGCTCTCTAGGTCCACTGCGCCGAACATCGCTTCTATGCTCGAGTTCGCCCCGGTTCCGCCAACACAGTGAGCCGCCGTCAGCACTATGTCCGGCGTGACGAGGGATCCACCGCAGCCCATGGACAGCCGCGCGAGCCAGGGGTAGGCACCCTGCGGTGCTACGACATCGCCGACGACCCTGTCGGGGAACTCGGCCCGTGCGGGAGCGGTGAGGGCGGCGACCAGGGCGAAACCGAGGACCGCGGCTCGCAAGAGCTTGCGCATGGGGTCTCCCCACTCGGTGGATCACGGAACGCCACCTCCCGGTAGCGCTGCGTCGATCGTGCCGCGCGGGTCGGGCCGTCGCCCGGCGGCGACCGGTGTGGGGGACATCCGCGCCCCGATCGTGGTCAGGGCAGGTCGAACGCGGCGACCGCTCGTTCCTCCAGACTGCCCAGGTGGACGAGGCCGTGGTGCTCGCGGACCCCGGTGACCATGTGGAAGTCGGGGGCGGTGCCGTGGAAGTCGTGCACCACCGCGCCGGTGGCGAAGTCGACGGCCCGCGCCCACACGACGCGCTTCTCCTTCGGTTGCAGGCGTTCCGGGACTCGCCAGATGGCCTTGCGCAGCAGCGGCGGGGTCCGCAGCAAGAGGTCGACAAGTGGATCGCGCGGGCTGGCCATGGCGATCCACAGGAGACCGTCAGATCCGGTGGACAGGTTGTCCGGGAACGCGGGCAGGTTGTCAGTAAGAAGGTCCGACTGGCCCTGACGGTCGCCGGTAAGCCAGACCCGGCGCAGGCAGTACTCCCCTGTCTCGGCCACGACCACGCTGGACTCGTCCGGCGCGAGCGCGACACCGTTGGCGAACTGCACACCGCGCAACAAGGTGTGCAGCGTTCCGTCCGGGTCGCGGCGCAGCAGTCGCCCGGTCTTGGAGTGCTCCAAGAGGTCCGCTTTCCAGAACTCGAGGTCGAACCGGTCGCTCGAGTTGGTGAAGTAGACAGTGCCGTCAGCGGCAACGGCGGCGTTGTTGCACACGCGGAGGTCAGGCCCAGCGGGAACGAGCACCTCTATATCGCTACCGGCGACCAGCAGCAAACCTCGATCCGCGTCACACACGAGCAGCCGACCGTCCGGGTACCACTCCAAGCCGAGAGGCCTACCTCCGGTGTCCGCGACTACATCCACCCGGCCGTCCGCGACGCGCAGGATTCGACCGTCCTCTACGCCGGTGAGGACGCGGCCCTCGGTGTCGACTAGAACGTCCTCGGCGCCCTTGCCGTCGATAGGGCGAACGGTCAACGGGGGCAGGTTCGAACCGCGCGGCGGTCGACCTGCCCGTGGTGCACGCCAGACAACGGGCTCTATGTTCGGCCGGGCCATGGGGGTCGCTCCTCGGGTCGCAGGGGGATGGGTTTAGCCGATCACCTCGCGGCAGCGCCACTCGAGGTAGGCGACGAAGGTCCAGAAGTCCTCGAAGGCCGGGTTGTGGGTCTGACCGTGGTGGTAGCGGTAGTAGATCTGCTGCATGATCACCGCCAGCCTGAACAGGCCGAACACCTCGTAGAACGACCAGTCGGGCAGCGGCGAGCCGGTCCGCTCGGCGTAGTGCGCGACCAGCTCCGCGCGGGTCGGCATGCCGGGTAGGTGCGTGGGTTGCCTGCGGGCGCGCTGGAAGAACGCGTCGTCGTCGGCCTGGATCCAGTACGCGAGGGCGCCGCCGAGGTCCATCAGCGGGTCGCCGAGCGTGGCCATCTCCCAGTCCAGAACCGCGACGACGGCCAGGTCGGCGTCCAGCACGACGTTGTCGAACCGCCAGTCGTTGTGCACCACCACGGTGGCGACGTCGTCGGGCCGCCGCCGCGCGAGCCAGTCGGTGACCGGGACGAAGTCGGGCACGTTCGGCGTGCGAGCGGCGGCGTACCGCTCGGTCCAGCCGCGGACCTGCCTGCCGACGTAACCCGCGCCCTTGCCGAGATCCCCCAGTCCCGCGGCGGCGGGGTCGACGCGGTGCAGGTCAACGAGCCGGTCGACGAGAGTGGTGGCCAACGCGCGCGCCTCGGCCGGTGCGAGCGTCATGTCCGGGGGCAGGTCGCCGCGCAGGATGGTGCCCGGGACGCGGCCCATGAGGTAGAAGTCGCTGCCGAGGATGCCGTGGTCCTCGCAAAGCCCGATCACGTCCGGCACGTACGGGTAGACGGGCTTGAGTTGCCGCTGGACCCGGTACTCGCGGCGCATGTCGTGCGCGGACACGGCTTTGCGGCCCACAGGCGGGCGGCGTAAGACCAGTTCGCGGCCCGGATAGCGCAAGAGGTAGGTCAGGTTCGACGCGCCGCCGGGGAACTGACGCACCTCGGGCTCGCCATCCGGTACGTCCACAGTGGAGCGGACCCAGGCGTGCACGGCCGGGACGTCGAACGCGTCCTCCGGCCGCACGGGCACGGTCACGACAACCTCGCCACGACCCCGAGCGGCAACGCGCGCATCGCGACCGCCAGCGCCGCCCACGGCCACGCGGGCACGCAAGCGGTTGCGACCTCCCGTTCCACCGCCCGCACCATGGCCCGGACCCCCGTCGTGGTCTCCGAGATCAACGGTGTCTTGCGGACCTTCTCGTTCATCTCCGAGCGGATGTACCCGGGGAACAGCGTGGTCACCTTGATCGGCGTGCGCAGCGTGTCGGCCCGGACCCCTTCGGCGAGCGCGGCGACACCGGCCTTGCTGGCGGCGTAGGTGGACAGGTTGCGCGGCAGTCCGCGCATCGCGCTCATGGACGACACGACCACGAGGTGCCCGGCGTTCTGGTCGCGGAAGGCGGTCATGGCCGCCTCGCACTGCGCGAGCGCGGCGACGAAGTTGGTCTCCGCGGTCTGCCGGTTGGCGTGGAAGTAGCCGGTGCCCAGCGGTTGGCCCTTGCCGAGACCCGCGTTGACGATGACCCGGTCCAGGGTGCCGAGTTCGGCCCGCGCCTCGGCGAAGACCCGGAACACGGCGTCGTGGTCGGTGACGTCGAGGGCCTTGACCAGGACGGTGATGCCGGGGTTGGCGGTGAGCAGCTGCTGGCGGACCTGGGCGAGCCGGTCGGTGCGGCGGGCGGCGAGGACCAGGTTGCGGCCCTTGGCGGCGAACTGCCTGGCCATCTCGGCGCCCAGGCCGGAACTGGCGCCGGTGATGAGGATGTTCGTCCTGGTCACAGAGGTGCTCCTGGTGGTGGGTCCGGGGTCATGGGCGGTGCTTCTTGAGTTCCAGGCGGGCGACGACGTCCTGGTGGACCTCGTCGGGGCCGTCGGCGAGCCGCAGGGACCGGGCGGCGGCGTAGGCGGCGGCCAGCGGGAAGTCGTCGGTCATGCCCGCGGCGCCGTGCAGTTGGATGGCCATGTCGATGACGGACAGGGCCATCGCCGGGACCGCCACCTTGATCTGGGAGATCTCGGAGCGGGTGGCCGCGAGGCCGTGCGCGTCCAGCTTCCACGCGGTGTGCAGGACCAGGAGCCGGGCCTGGTCGATGGCGATGCGGGCGGTGGCGACGCGTTCGCGGTTGCCGCCGAGGTCGGCCAGGGGTTTGCCGAAGGCGACCCGCCGGGTGGCGCGGACGCAGGCCAGTTCCAGGGCGCGTTCGGCCAGGCCGATCAGGCGCATGCAGTGGTGGACCCGGCCCGGGCCCAACCGGCCCTGGGCGATCTCGAAGCCACGACCGAGCCCCGCGATGACGGAGTCCAGCGGCAGCCGCACATCCGTGAAGGTGACCTGCCCGTGCCCGTACGGCTCATCGTGACGGCCGAACACGGGGAGCATGCGGTCGATGGTGACGCCGGGGGTGTCGAGCGGGACTAGAACCATCGAGTGCTGGGCATGGCGGGGCGCGGTCGGGTCGGTAAGACCCATGAAGATGACAACGGAGCAGTTGGGGTGCCCGAGGCCGGTGGAGAACCACTTAGTGCCGTTGAGCACGATCTTGTCGTCGTCGGGGATCGCGGTGGCGGCCATGTTGGTGGCGTCGGAAGAGGCCACGTCCGGCTCGGTCATGCAGAACGCGGAGCGGATAAGACCGTCGAGCAGTGGCTTGAGCCAGCGGTCCTGTTGAGCCTGACTGCCATAGAGGTGCAGGACCTCCATGTTGCCCGTGTCCGGCGCGTTGCAGTTGAACACCTCTGGCGCCAACGGTGACCTGCCCATCGCCTCGGCCAGCGGCGCGTACTCCACAGTGGACAAATCGGACTCGCTCGGCAGGAACAGGTTCCACAACCCCTGCGCGCGAGCCTTCGCCTTGAGCTCCTCGACGACTGGCGGCACCGCCCACGGGTCGGCTTCGACGGCTCGCCGGTGGTCCACCTCGGCCGGTTCGACCTCGTCGCGGACGAACGTGGCGACCCGGTCCAAGAGGTCGAGCACTCGTGCCGGGTGTGCGAAGTCCACGCCAGACCTCCTCGGAGCCAGCCGCCAAGTTACTGATGAGTCAACCTAGCCGGACAAGGCGACGGCCCGCACCCCCCGAAAGGGTGCGGGCCATCGAACCCCCAGGTCAGGAGCCCACGTGCAGCAGCTTGTTCGCGGTGCCCGAGCTCGGGTTGGTGATCTTGTCGGAGGACGCGTTCTGCACCAGGGCCGAGGCGACGTCCGCCGGGCCGGCCGACGGGTTCTCCGCGAGGTACAGCGCCGCGGCGCCGGTCACGTGCGGGGTGGCCATCGAGGTGCCGCTGATCCGGTTGGTAGCGGTGGTGCTGCCGATCCACGACGAGGTGATGTTCACACCCGGCGCGTAGATGTCCACGACGGAGCCGTAGCTGGAGAACTGGGCCTGCGCGTCGTTCTCGTCGGACGCGGCGACGGTGATCGCCTCGCTGACCCTGGCGGGCGAGTAGCCGCTGGCGTTGTCACCGGAGTTGCCCGCCGCGACGGCGAAGGTGACCCCGGCCGAGATGGCGCCCTTGACGGCCTGGTCGAGCGCGGTGTCACCGGGACCGCCGAGGCTCATGTTCGCCACCGACGCGCCGCTGTGGTTCTCCGCGACCCACTCGATGCCCGCGACGACACCCTCGGTGCTGCCGCTGCCGTTGTCGTCGAGCACCCGGACCGGCACGATCTTGACGCCCTTGGCGACCCCGTACTCCTTGCCGCCGATGGTGCCCGCGACGTGCGTGCCGTGGCCGTTGCCGTCGTCGGGGTCGTCGTCGTTGTCGACCGCGTCGAAGCCGCCGGACGCCCGGCCGCCGAAGGTGGCGTGCGCGGCGTTGACACCGGTGTCGATCACGTACGCGGTGACGTCGGACGCCTCACCCGGGTAGGTGTAGCTGTCGTCGAGCGGCAGGTCGGCCTGGTCGATCCGGTCCAGGCCCCACGACGGCGGGTTCTCCTGGGTGCCGGTCGCGTGGAAGCGCTGGTTGGCCTGGACGTAGGCGACCTTGGGGTCGGCCGCGAGCTCGCGCGCCTGCTCGGCGGACATGGTCGCGGAGAAGCCGGTCAGCACAGTGTCGTACTCGCGCTTGACCGTGGCGCCGTACTGGCCTGCCAACGTGCTGGCCTGCGCGCTCACCGCGGCCTTGGTGTCCTTGAGCACGACGATGTAGCTGTCGGCCACCGCGTCGGCGGATCCGGCGAACCGGACCTCGCCCTGGGCGGCCTGGGCGGTTGGGGTGATGGCGACCGCGGCGACAGCGGCGGCACCGACGAGTGCGAAACCAGCAGCTAGCCGGCCCCGACGACCTTCGCGCCTCGTAGTCATGGAAAACCTTTCGTAGCCCCGACAGAGCACTTCCGACACCGACTCGGCGTCGTTGTGTGAGTGATATGCAACGCCCTGTCGCGAATCGCATCAACAGTTGCCACTTGCCACATGTGGACTGATCGGGCCAGTCGAACTACGCCATTCGGCACAACTCCGCATACACTGAATACTCACCGGTAACCTGTGGACAACCCGAAGTTCGCGCAGCTCAAAGCCGGTTTACCGTTGCCAAGACACCGGTTGATCAACCATTGCGTGAATGTGAACCAAACACTCGAAAATCGCGACAGTTCGACCGTCGAGCGAGTCATTCCGGTGTGTTTATCCCGACCGCGGAGGGTTGCGCCCGCAGAATTCAGCGTGGTATCAGCCGAGCTCTTTACGGACCAGTTTCCCGGTCGCATTGCGCGGCAACTCGGCGAGGAAGACGACTTCGCGCGGGACCTTGAACCTGGCCAGGTTGGCGCGCACGTGCTCGCGCAGTTCCTCCGCCGACACCGAGGCGCCCGGCGCCAGCACGACGTAGGCCTTGAGACGCTGGCCGAACTCCGCGTCGGCGACCCCGAGCACCGCCGCCTCCACCACGCCCGGGTGGGCCACGAGCAGGTTCTCGATCTCGCCGGGGAACACGTTCTCGCCACCGGAGACGATCATGTCGTCGTCGCGGCCGTCGATGAACAGCCTGCCCGCGGCGTCGAAGTGCCCGACGTCCCCTGTGGACAGCAGGCCGCCGATGACCTCCTTGTGCCGCCCGTCGGTGTAGCCGCCGAAGGCCAGGCCGCTGCCCGCGAAGACCCGCCCGGTGACCTCCGGAGCCGTGACCGGTTTGCCGTCGGCGTCATAGAGCGCGACCTTGCAGCCGACCGGCGGCTTGCCGACCGTGCCCGGCGCCTCCCGCCAGTCCTGCGGCGTCGCCACGGAGGCGACCGAGACTTCCGTCGACCCGTAGAGGTTGTGCACGACGTCGCCGAACACGCGGGTCGCGCGGTTGCCCAACTCCGGCGACAGGGCGGACCCGGCGGTGAACACGATGCGCAGGCTGGTGGTGTCGTAGCGGCTGATCACGTCGTCGCCGAGGTCGAGAACGCGTTGCAGCATGGTCGGCACCAACACCAGCGCGGTGGCACGGTGCTCGGCGATGGCGGCGAGGGTCGCCTCCGGGTCGAACCGGCGGCGCAGCACGACCCGGGACCCGAGCGCGAAGGAGATGATGAACTGGGAGAACCCCGTCGCGTGGAACAGCGGCGCGGCCAGCACGGTCGCCTCGCCGGTGCGCAGCGGGATCCGGTCCAGGAACTGGGCTGCGGCCAACGGCGACCGGACCTGGCGGGGCGCACCCTTGGGGGTGCCGGTGGTGCCGCTGGTCAGCAGGACCATGCCGCCCGGCTGGCGCGGCAACGGCACAGCGCGGTCGTCGGTGTTCGCGATCAAGTCCTCTAGGGACTCCCCCGCGGGCTCGTCGACCCACGCGAGGTAGCTGGGCACCGAGCCGGGAAGCGCGTCGACCAGCGGGGTGAACTCCTGGTCGTGCACGAACACGGTCACGCCCTCGCGCTCGGCGACGTCGACCAGCTGCGGGCGGGCGAAACCGGTGTTCATCAGCAGCAGCCGAGCACCGAGCTTGCTGGCGGCCAGCATCGTCTCGACCGCGCCCCGGTGGTCGCGGGCCAGCAGCGCGACCACCGACTCGGCGGTGACCCCGCGCTCGGCGAACGCCCTGGCCAGCGCGTTGGACCGGCGGTCGAGCTGGGCGAAGGTGAGGTTGCCGCGCTCGTCGACCAGCCCGATCGCGGCGTCATCCCTGGTGGCGGCGATCCGGGCGGCCCCGGCGATGGGGCCGAGCCTGCGCATCGCGATCATCGACCCGAGCACGTGGTCGGGCCTGCTCAGCGGCACCAGACCCGCCTGCCGCATCACCTCGACACTGCGCAGCGCCGTGGGGACCTTGGCGACGAGGTCACGGACTCGGGTCAGGTACTCGCTCACCGGCGCCTCCCAACAGGTGTTACCCGAAAGTAACACCGTGCCGCACTACCTACTGGCGAGTCAACAGCCTGGTCACCGCATCTGCCGAACGCCTTCGCGGAGTGACTCGAGAACGGGTCCGCTGGGTGTGGATCAGCAGAGATGGGTGGCGGGTCGGCGCGAGGTGGCTGCGGTTGTCGGTGCCGTGGCCAAGAATGCTGGACGTGCGGGTGGTGGTGGTACCGGGAGCGGAGGGGGCCGGGCGCGCGCAGGTGCCCGGTGGGGACCTGGTCGACGTGCCGGACCTCGCTGGGTGGATGGCCGACCTGGAGCGGCGGCACGCGCCGAGGTGGGTGCTGCCCGCGCTGGACGAGGCGTACCCGGTGTTGCTGCGCGCGGGCGTCCGGCTGGGTCGTTGCCACGACCTCGCCCTGGTCGAGTCGATCCTGCTGGCGTTCGAGGAGCGGCCGGGTCGACCGCGCAACCTGGCCGCGGCGTGGGCGCGGCTGCACGGGGGCGCCGAACCCGCTGATCCGCCGCCGATGGCCCGGGGTGAGCAGCCGACGCTGTTCGAGGCGGACCGCGGGACGACACCGGTCGGCGCGGACGCGGCGCTGGCAGCCGCCGAGGTGCTGGCCGACCAGGAACGACGGCTGTCGGCGACCGCGCACCCAGACCGTCTGCGCCTGCTGGCGGCGGCGGAGTCAGCGGGCGGACTGGCGGCCGCGGAGATGAGCCACCACGGCCTGCCCTGGCGCACGGACGTCCACATCGGACTCCTCGCCGACCTGATCGGTCCTCGACCCGCACCGGGGGCGCGGCCAGCGAAGCTCGCCGCACTGGCCGAGCAGATCAGCGCGGCCTTCGGCGGGCGGCCGATCAACCCGGACAGCCCACCGAGCATCGTCAAGGCCTTCGCCCGGGAGGGCGTCGAGGTCGCGTCGGCACGGGCGTGGGTGCTGCGGGAAGTCGAACACCCGGCGGTACCGCCACTGCTGGAGTACCGCGAGCTGGCGCGGCTGTGGGTCGCGCACGGGTGGTCGTGGCTGGACTCGTGGGTCACCGAGGGCCGCTTCCGCCCGGAGTACGTCGTCGGCGGAGTCGTGTCAGGCCGCTGGGCGACTCGCGGCGGGGCGGCGTTGCAGTTGCCGAAAGCCTTGCGCACGGCGGTGCGGGCGGACCCGGGGTGGTCGTTGGTGGTGGCCGACGCGTCCCAGTTGGAGCCGCGCGTGTTGGGTGCGCTGTCTGGCGACCAACGTTTCGCGGAGGTCTCCAGCACTGACGACCTATATACGAGCCTGGCAGCGGACGCGTTCGACGGGGACCGGGGACGCGCCAAGATCGCAATGCTGTCGGCGATGTATGGGGGAACCAGCGGCGAGGCTGAACCGCTGCTCTCGGTGCTGCGCAAGCGCTTTCCGGTAGCGGTGGACTACGTGGAACACGCGGCGCGGGCGGGTGAGGACGGGCGGGTGGTGCGCTCTCGGCTTGGGCGTACTAGTCCGCCGCCTAGCGAGGCTTGGCGGGAGCGGACTACTGCTACTGGGGATGAAGACGCGGATCGCGCTGGACGGCAGGCGGCACGGGACTGGGGGCGATTCACGCGGAACTTCGTGGTGCAGGCGAGTGCCGCGGACTGGGCGCTGACGATGCTGGCGACGTTGCGGCGGCGGTTGGCGGAGAGTGCGCCGGAGGCTCGGATCGTGTTCTTTCAGCATGATGAGGTGATGGTGCATTGCCCTCAGGAAGTGGCTGAGACGGCGATCGCGGAGATCGGGGTGGCGGCGGAGGAGGCTAGTGGGCTGGTGTTCCCGGGGACGCAGGTGCGGTTTCCGTTGCTGGCACAGGCGGTGGAGTGTTATGCGGATGCTAAGTGAGGGCGGGGTTGTGAGGGCGGGGTTGTGAGGGCGGGGTTGTGAGGGCGGGGTGGCGGCGGGGTCGGGGCGGCTTGTTGGAGTTGTCCACAGGGGGTGAGTTGTGCACAGGCTCTGGTTTCATCCTCTCTCCCCTGGGCGCTCCCTCGGTAGGCTGTGTATTCGGGGGTCTTTGGGGCGGGTTGATCTTGGGGGCCGTGGGCGGGTAGGCGTTGAGCTGGGGGAAGTCCGGGTCTCGGGCCTTCGCTTCGCTGCGGGAAACGCCTCGCCTGCGGCATCGGACAGGCGCGATTTTCGAGCGAAGCTCGATGGGGTGGCACCAGCGACTTCGTGGAGCGCGGGGCGGCCAACGTCGTCAGCGGGCGTTCTTGGGGCCAACGTCGTCGGCGGGTGCTTCAGGGCCGACGTTGTTGGGTCCTCGCCAGTCTTGGCGGGTGGGTTGGGGCTGGGCGTGGGGACGTGGTGGGGCGTCGGTCGGTAAGGCGGGTGGGCTTGGTGGGGCGGGGGGTGTTAGTGCGAGCGCGGGAAGGGATTAGTCGCGGTGTAGGGAGGAGGGGGTTAGGGATGCGGGGGTTTGGTGGCCGGTTAGGCCGAGGGTGAGGTCTAGGTCGGCTAGGAGGCTGCGGAGGGCGTGGCGAACGCCTTGTTCGCCGGCTAGGGCTAGGCCGTAGATGTAAGGGCGGCCTAGGAGGACGGCTTTGGCTCCCAGGGCAAGGGCCTTGATGACGTCCGCGCCGGTGCGGATGCCGGAGTCGAAGAGGAGGTCTAGGCGGTCGCCGACGGCGGAGGCGATGGCGGGGAGGGCGTCCAGGGCGGCGATCGCGCCGTCGACTTGGCGGCCGCCGTGGTTGGAGATGATGAGGCCGTTGATGCCCTCGTCGGCGGCTCGGCGGGCGTCGTCGGGGTGTTGGATTCCTTTGAGGACGATGGGGCCGTCCCAGTGCTCGCGGAGGAAGGGGAGGTGGTCCCAGCGCTTGTCGGTGCCGGTGAACAGGGAGACCCAGCGCAGGATGGCCGTGGCCTGGTCCTCGGACGGGGGCTTCGCCAGGCCCGCGAGGAAGGCCGGGTCGGTGAAGGCGTTGGCGACACCGGCGGCGCGCAGGAACGGCAGGTACGCGTGGTCGAGGTCGCGGGGGCGCCAGGCCAGGGTCCAGGTGTCGAGGGTGACGACCAGGACCGTGTACCCGGCGGCCTTCGCGCGGTGCAGGAGGCTGGCGCAGACCTCGGGGTCGTTGGGCCAGTACAGCTGGAACCACCGGGGCCCACCGACGGCGGCGACGTCCTCCAGCGGGTACGACGACGCGGTCGACAGCACGATGGGCACGTCGAGCGCGGCGGCGGCGCGGGCGGTGGCGAGTTCGCCGTCGGGGTGGACGATCGACTGGACGCCGACGGGGGCGAGCAGGACCGGGGCGGGCATGGGCGTGCCGAGGACCGTGGTCGCCAGGTCGCGCTCGGTGGCGCCGGTCATCATCCTGGGCACGATCCGCCACCGGGCGAAGGCGGCGCGGTTGGCGCGGACGGTGTCGCCGGACCCAGCACCACCGGCGACGTAGCCGAACGGCCCGGGGTCCATCGTGGACTCGGCGACGGCCTCGAGCCGGGTGGCGTCCGTGGTGAACGGCGGGACCCGGTCGGCGAGGCCCTGCAGGTAGATCTCGTTCTGGTACCGCGCGTGCTCCGCCATCGCGAACCTCACCGTCCGGGGTCGTCCGAGCGCGGTGAGTCTGCCACCGCGCCCGGCCGAGGCGCTAGCGCGGCGGCCCGAACCCCTGCGGCGGCTGACCACCCGGCTGGGCGGGCGGGTACCCGGGCTGAGCGGGATACCCCTGCTGCGCGGGGTAACCAGGCTGCGCGGGGTAACCAGGCTGCGCGGGGTAAGAGGCCTGCTGGGGATAGCCCTGCTGCGCGGCATAACCGGGCTGCGCGGGGTAGCCAGGCTGCGCGGGGTAACCCGGGTTACCAGGCTGGGGCTGCTGCGGGTCGTACGAGTACCCCGGCGGCGGGGGGAGGACGGTGTTCGGCGGGTCCTGCGGTTCCTTGGTGAACGCGATGGACAGCACCAGGATCAGCAGGCCGAGCGCGCCGATGCCGAGCCCGGCGCCGGGCTGGTACGAGTACGCCCAGGACACGATGGTGAACGAGTACCCGAACAGGCTCATCAGGGCGGACCCGAACCCGTAGACCATCAGCAAACCGGCTAAACCACGCACGAGCGTCCCCTAGTGACCTCGGTGAAATCCGCGGCTGCCCCCACCCGCGACTCCCCATTCGAAAACTGACCCGCGCACCTTATCGGGAGGCGGTCCGTATTCGCCAGAGCCCGAACCACGAGACCCCGCCTGCGGCGAGACCGAGGACCAGGGCGGTCACCAGCAGTGGTTTCCCGGCGGCGCCGAAGGACAGCACCAGCGTCCAGACACCGAGCATGACCAGGCCGAACAGCACCAGGGCCGCCGCGAGCGCGATCAGCGGCGCGTGGTCGGCGACCTCACGCGGGGTGGGTCGGTCGACAGCGGGAATGGCGCGGTAACCAAAACCGCCCGCTCCGGTGACAATGAGCAATAACGCCAGCGCGAACCAGACCAGCAGCGGACTCGGCTCGGGCATTCCGGCCACTAAAAGGACAAATCCCCCGATGGCCAGCCAGCCCGCGCAGCGGCGCAGCACCAACCACAGCGAGACGCGCTTGGCGCGGGTGAACCCCGCGTGCCCGGGACGCGCGGCGGGTGGATCCGGGCGAACCGGCTCCTCGACGACCGGGATCTCCCGTGTCGGCCTGCGCACCACCCGACGGCGGGGCGCCTCGGCGGGCTCGGGGTCAGCGGGCCGGACGGTGACCGCGGGCTCGGCGACGACCTGGATGACCGGCTCGATCTCCGCGTCGACCGGCCTGGCCGGGACCGGCCAGACAGCGGACATCCGCTGCTGCCACTCCGACTCGACTGTCCACCGGTCTTCCACGAACTCCTCATCGTCAGGTAGGTCTACCGGGTCCACCGGCCTGACAGGGCCGACGAACGCACCAACAGTCTCCACCCGATCAACGACGGCGTCGATCACCACCGGTTCCGCGGCGGCGTGGTCGTAGTCGCCCGCGCCGTTGGACAGGCGGCGGGCGAACCCGTTGGTCGCGGGCACACCGCGCCGCCGGGGCAGCGCGGGCAAGCGGTCGAGCCGGGCCTTGACCTCGGTGTTGCCCGGGTCGAGCAGCAGCGCGTCGGTGTAGGCGCGGCGGGCGAGGTCGTCGTCACCGGCGCGGGCCGCGGCGAGGCCGAGCACCTCGTGCACGCGCGGCACCTCGGGCGCGGCGGTCACCGCGCCCAGCGCGACGGCGAGCGACTCCTCCGGGTCGGCCGGGCCCAGTACCTCCGAGAGGGTGACGAGCGAGCGCCAGTCGCCGGGGTCGCGCCGGGCGGCCTCCCTGGCGGACACGATGGCCTCGTCGTGGCGGCCCATCTCGGCCAGCGACAGGCTCGCCAGCCGGTGCGCCCAGGACCGCTCGCCGAGGGTGATGGCGCGCTTGGCGGCGTCGAGGCAGGGCTGGAACTCGCCCGCGTCGAGCAGGGCCGCGGCCAGCCTGCACCAGGCCTCGGAGTGGTCGGGGTGGGTCACCAGTACCGGGCGCAGCACCTCGACGGCCTCGGTGGGGCGACCGGCCGCCGTGAGCCGCGCGGCCTCCACCAGCACCGCGTCGATCGACTCGGCCATGGCACCCTCCGCTCCTCGACCTCCAGTGTGTCAAGCCACCGGTCGGATCAGCGGCGACGCGCGCGGCCCGGTCACGAATGGCTACCCCAGTGTCCTCCGTCAAGGTGAAGAGTTCACCCGTTTACCGCCAACCACACCCGAGTGGCCGCATCGCCTCACCCGCACGCGTGACTACGCACCGCCACGTGGTGTTCGTCCTACCCGCACCCCCAGCGCTCACGGATCCCGGTTCGGCATTCATAGAATCAGCGGATGTCCGCCCAGCCCGCCCCCAGCAGGGTCCGCCTCGCCCTCATCCTGGGCGGGCTGTCGACCTTCGGCCCGCTCTCCATCGACATGTACCTGCCCGCGTTCCCCGAGCTCGCGACCGGGTTGGGCACCGGGCCCGCGCAGGTGCAGCTGACCCTGACCACCTTCATGATCGGGCTGGCCGTCGGTCAGGTGGTCGCCGGGCCGTGGTCGGATTCGCTGGGCAGGCGGGGCCCGCTGCTGGTCGGGTTGGGGCTCTACGTGCTCAGCTCGCTGGCCTGCGCCATCGCCCCTTCGGTGTACCCCCTGGTGGTGCTGCGGTTCGCGCAGGGTGTCGCCGCCTCGGCCGGGGTGGTGATCGCCAGGGCCGCGGTGCGCGACCTGTTCTCCGGGGCCGCGATGGCCCGCTTCTTCTCGGCGTTGATGCTGGTCAACGGCCTGGGGCCGATGCTGGCGCCGATCATCGGCGGGCAGGTGCTGCGCTGGACGGCGTGGCCGGGGATCTTCGTGGTGCTGGCCGGGTTCGGCGCGCTGCTGTTCGTCGCCACGCTGCTGTGGCTGCCGGAGACGCTGCCCAAGGAGTACCGCGGCAAGGCGGACCTGCGCCGCACGCTGCGCGCCTACGCCAGGATCGGGGCCGATCGCGGGTTCGTGGCCTACGCGGTGTCGGCCGGGTGCGTGCTGGCCGCGATGTTCGCCTACATCTCGGGGTCGTCGTTCGTCCTGCAGGACATCCACGGGTTGAGCCCGCAGCAGTACGCCCTGGTGTTCGGGGCGAACGCGCTGGGGATCGTGCTGGTCGCCCAGCTGAACTCGCTGCTGCTGCGGTGGTTCGCGCCGCGGGCGCTGCTGGTGGCCGGGTTGGTGGTCGCGGCGGTCGGCGGGCTCGGGGTGCTGGGCGCGGTGGTGTGGGACCTCGGGTTGGTGTGGCTGCTGGTGACGCTGTTCGTGTCGGTGGCCTGCATCGGCATGATCAGTCCGAACTCGACCGCGCTGGCGCTGGCCGACCACGGCCGGGACGCGGGCGCGGCGTCGGCGCTGATCGGCGTGCTCCAGTTCGTCATCGGCGGGATCGCCTCGCCGCTGGTCGGGCTGGGCGGCGGCGACACGGCGCTGCCGATGGCGATCGTGATCGCGGTGCTGTCGGTGGGCGGGATAGCGACGTTCGCGCTGATGCGGCCGTCAGCGCCGCAGGCCGCGCCAGAGCGGTCGGACGAGGGCGGTGGCGAGGACGGGCAGCGGTCGCCCGGGGCGGGTCCTGGCCTCGGGGGCGGACTCGCCGGTGAGCCGGTAGGCGATGTTGAGGACCTGGCGGGCCAGGCCGGGCGCGAGCACCCGAAGTAGTTCCATGGCCAGGCCCTCGGCGCGCTGGACGACCTCGCTGTCGCTGGTCAACGCCCGCAGGACGAGCTTGGCGGCCGATTCCGGTGAGGTCGCGGGGAAGCCCTTGTAGGCGTCCGTGGCACCGATCATCGGTGTGCGGACCAAGGGCATGCGGACAGCGCAAACGGTGACTCCGTCGGCGAGCAGTTCCCGACCTGCCGCGCGACCGAACGCCTCTAGGGCCGCCTTGGACGCTAGGTAGGCGGAGAAGCGCGGTGTGTCTGTCTGCAACCCCATGGTCGTGACGTTGACGATCCGACCAAAACCTCTAGCGCGCATACCGGGGAGAAGGCCGAGGGTGAGTCGTAGTGGCGCGAAGTAGTTCAGTGCCATGGTGCGTTCGTAGTCATGAAGCCGGTCGACGGAGAGGTGGACAGCACGGCGGATCGAGCGGCCCGCGTTGTTGACGAGCATGTCGACGACACCGAGGTCCTTGACCAAGGCGTCGACCGCGTCTGTGTCAGTCAGGTCGCAGGGGTGGACCGACGCGGTGCCGCCTGCCTGCTCGATCTCGCTGCGCACGTCATCCAGTTCGGCCTGCCTACGCGCGACCAGCAACACGGTTGCCCCGCGCGCTCCTACCGCTAGAGCCGTCGCACGCCCGATACCGCTAGAGGCTCCGGTAACGACGATTCGCTTCCCTTGCAACGACTTGTCCCACACCCGCTCGGGATCCAGGTGCTCCGCCCAGTAGCGGACAAGGACGTCGGCGTATGTCGTGAAGTCAGGTAGCTCTATGCCGTCGAGAGCTTCCACAGTCTCCGTTGAGTCGAAGACGGTTGGTAGGTCCATGTGCGGAAGAACCTCGGCAGGCACACCTAGCTCGTTGAGCACCGCGGCCGGAACTGGCCTTACAGCGCGCAAACGGGGCAACGAAAAAGGCAGGCTCACCCGCACCCGAGGCGCACCAACGGCTGTCGCGAGTGCATTGAAGACATCGGTGACGCGCTGCTTGCCGTTGTGCGTGAGGTGATAGGTCGTGCCTGAGGCCGCGTCGACGTGCATCAGGTGTGTCATGGCGTCGACGACGTAGTCCACCGGCACGATGTTGGTGCCGCCCAAGTCCGGTAGCACCAACGGAAGCGCTTTCGGCAACCGCGCCAGGCGGGTCAAGAGCGGGAGGAAGAAGTACGGGCCGTCGACCTTGTCCATCTCACCCGTGCGCGAGTCGCCCACGACCGCGGCGGGCCGGTAGACGCGGAACGGCACGCGGCCCTGTTGGCGAACCAAGCGCTCGGCTTCGAACTTGGTCGCGTGGTACGGCGAGTGGTGCCGCTGACCGAGGTCGAAGTCCCGCTCGGTGAAGCGGCCCCGGTGGTCACCGGCCACGGCGATCGACGACACGTGGTGGAACAGGCCCGCGCCGACCGCCTCGGCGAACTCCAGGGCGTGCCGGGTGCCGTCGACGTTGGCCCGCTGGTTGTCCTCGGCCGCAGCCGTGAAGTCGTAGACGGCGCCCAGGTGGACGACGTGGTCGACGGCTCCGGCCAGCGCGGTGGCATCGACGCCGAGACCCGGCTCGCCGAGGTCGCCGATCACCGGGAAGACCAGGTCCGGGCGGCTCCAGCGCCGGGCCGCCGCGACGAACCGGTCCACCGAGCGCTGCCGCACGAGCATGTGCACCGCGCTCGTCTCACCGCGGACCACCAGCCGCTCGACCAGCGCGCGACCGAGGAACCCGGTGCCGCCGGTGACGAAGTAGGTTGCCATCTCGTGCCTCCTCGGCACCGAGTCTGCCACTACCTACTCCAAAGTAGGAAGTTCTAGTCCTCCACGGTGGCGTCGACCACGGCGTCGCGCAGCGCGGCCCGCAGCCTGCCCACGTCCAACGGCGAGAACACCGCCGTCTCCCCCGGCGGCGCCACCAGCACCACCCGCCCACCCCGCACGAACACGGTCACGTCCCGCCGCCGACCCGCGATGTCGCGACAGCCGACCGACCACTCCCGGTGGTTGTTCACCGCACCTACCCCTCCGACCACGCCGCCGTCGGGTCGAGGAACCCGACTAGGTGATGACGCGGACGGTAACGACACGTGACGACAAAAGTGACGCGATCTCAGAATGTCCCCGAACAAGCGGGCGACTGGTTACTCGCCAACATGCGACACGGCGTTGATCCCCCGGTGATACCGGAGTCGGACGCCGGAGTGGTCCAGACCCAGGCAGACTGGTCCCGTGAGCGAGTCGGAGTGGCGGTTGCGGGCACCCGCGAACCTGGTCAGCAAGCGGGCCGTTCTGCTGTGGACGCTGCGCGCGGCGATCTTCTGGGCGGTGGTCGCCGGGGCGCAGGCGGTGGTCCTGCTGGTGGTCGACGGGGCACCCCGGTGGCTGCGGGTGACGATCGTCGTGACCGCGGTGGTCGGGGTCGTGCACACGATCGTGATGCCCAGGTGGCGCTACCGGGTGCACCGCTGGGAGACGACCGCCGACGCGGTCTTCACCCGCAGCGGGTGGGTCACCCAGGAGTGGCGGCTGGCGCCGATCTCGCGGATCCAGACCGTGGACACCGCGCGCGGGCCGCTGCAGCAGCTGCTCAGGCTCTCGACGATCACCGTCACCACCGCCTCCGCCCAGGGCCCGTTGAAGATCGAGGGCCTCGACGCCGAGGTGGCCGCGCGGGTGGTCGACGAGCTGGCCGCCACCACCCAGGCGACGCCGGGGGACGCGACGTGAGCGAGCCCGAGTGGGGCAGGCTCGACCCGAGGATGATCGTGGTCCGGCCGCTCAACGAGCTGATCGGGCTGCTGCCGCCGCTGGCCGCGCTGGTGTTCTTCGGCAATGTCGACACCTGGCGGGTGGTCACCGGCGCGAGCGTGGTCGGGTTGATCATCGTCTACGGCCTGCTGTCCTGGCTGACCACCAAGTACCGCATCACCGAGACCCAGGTCGAGCTGCACAAGGGCGTCGTGTTCCGGCAGCGCCGGGCGATCCCCCGCGACCGGATCCGCTCGGTAGACCTCACTGCCAAGCTCGGGCATCGCGCGTTCGGCCTATCCGCTGTCCGAGTCGGTACCGGGCAACAGGAGCGCACGCCGGGCGAGGGCACAGTCACGCTTGACGCTGTCACCGCCGTTGAGGCTGAGCGACTGCGACAGGCCCTACTGCGCAAGGTGGCGCACTCCGAGGACGAGAGCGACGAGGGCGTCCTTATCTCGCAGCTCGACAAGCGTTGGTACCGCTATGCGCCGTTGACGTTGTCGGGGTTCATCACCATCGGCATCGTGGTGGGCTTCGTCATGAACCTGGCGAGCGAACTCGACTTCCGGTTCTCCGAGGTGGGCGCGTTCCGCTCGGCGTTCGGCTGGGTCAGCCACGCGGACCCGGTGCGGGTCGTGCCGGTGGCGGCCGTGTTCGTGATCGTGCTGTCCGTGCTGGCCTCGCTGGCCGGGTACCTCCTGCAGAACCACAACTACCGGCTGACCCGCCAACCGGACGGCACTGTCCGCGTCCGCCGGGGCCTCCTCACGACCCGCTCGGTCTCCATCGAGGAGAAGCGGCTGCGCGGCGCGGTGCTGCACGAGCCGCTGCTGCTGCGTGCGGGCAAGGGAGCGCGGGTCACAGTTGTCACGACCGGCCTGAACAAGATCGGCGGAAGCAGCCTCTTGCTTCCCCCGGCTCCGCGCGTCGAAGCGGACCGGGTCGCCGCCAACGTTCTTGCCGTCGATGAGACACCTACCGCCGCACCGCTGACCAAGCACCCCGCGCGCGCGAAGGTTCGCCGAGTCGTGCGCGCGGTAGTGCCGACGGTGGTCGTTGCCGGTGTTCTCCTGCTGTTGGCGGAGACCGCTGATTGGCCTACCTGGCCGTGGGTCGTCGCTGCCGTGCTCATCCCGGTGTCCGTCGTGCTCGGCCTCGACCGGTACCGCAACCTCGGGCACACCCTCACCAACGACTACCTAGTCGCCCGCTCTGGTTCTCTAGACCGCACCACCGTTGCCCTACTCCGCAACGGCATCATCGGCTGGAAACTCACCCGCACCCTCTTCCAGCGACGCGCCCGCGTCTTCACCTTGACCGCGATCACCGCGGCAGGCTCTAGCGGCTACTCGGTGCTAGACATCGGCGACAAGCAAGGGCTCGACCTGGCAGACAGCGCTATCCCGGACCTGATCGGGCAATTCCTGGTCAAGGCGTAGTGGGCCAGGTGTGGACAGGCTCGTTGGTGTGCATGTGCTCGCGGTATAGGCCGACCATCTGGCGTAGAGCCTGGAGCCGGTCAACAGAGGAGGACTTTTCTAGAGCCTGGACGGTCTCCACCTGCCAGGTAGCGCCATTGCGACCAGTAAGACAGCGCTGCTCGATGATGCCTAGGAGCCGGTCGCGCTCGGCAGGGTCAACACCCCAGGCGTCCAAGCCCTCGTAGGCCAGCGGGAGCAGGCGGCGCAAGACCAACTCGGTGACCGGGACCTCGCCGACCCCCGGCCAGTACACGCGCGCGTCGATGCCGTTGCGGGCCGCGGCGTGGAAGTTGTCCTCGGCGGCGGAGAAGCTCATCTGCGTCCACAGTGGCCGGTCCTGGTCGGCCAGCGCCCTGGCCAGGCCGAAGTACAGCGCGCCGTTGGCGACGGTGTCGACCACCGACGGGCCTGCGGGCAGCACCCGGTTCTCCACCCGCAGGTGCGGCCGCCCGTTGACCACGTCGTAGATCGGCCGGTTCCAGCGGTAGACGGTGCCGTTGTGCAGCCGCAGCTCGTGCAGCTCCGGGATGTCGCCCCTGGCCAGCACCTCGACCGGGTCCTCCTGGTCGGTCACCGGCAGCAGCGCCGAGAAGTACTGCGCGTTCTCCTCGAACAGGTCGAAGATCGAGGTGATCCACCGGTCGCCGAACCAGACCCGCGGCCGCACCCCCTGCGCCTTGAGCTCGTCGGGCCGGGTGTCGGTCGCCTGCTCGAACAGCGCGATCCTGGTCTCGGCCCACAGGTGCTTGCCGAACAGGTACGGCGCGTTGGCGCCCAGCGCGACCTGGACACCCGCGACCACCTGGCTGGCGTTCCAGAACCGGGCGAAGTCGTCCGGGGCGACCTGCAGGTGGTACTGCACGCTGGTGCAGGCGCTCTCGGGGGCGATCGAGTCGGCGGAGGCCAGCAGCCGCTCCACCCCGCCGATGTTGATCTCCAGGTCCTCGCCCCGCGCGGCAAGCACCTGCTCGTTGAGCAGCTTGTAGCGCGGGTTCGCCGACAGCGCCGCCGCGCTGGTGTGCTGCGCGCGCAACGTGGGCAGGATGCCGACCATCACGATGTGCGCGTCCAGCCGCGCCGCCTTCGCCTCGGCCTCGTTGAGGTCCGCCCGCACCAACCGCTCGAACGCGCCAAGCCCACCGGGCCCCAACCGCTGCGGCGCCAGGTTGATCTCGATGTTGAACTGGCCGAGCTCGGTCTGGAACGCCGGGTCCGAGATCGCGGCCAGCACCTGCGCGTTGCGCATCGCCGGGTCACCGGTCCCGTCCACCAGGTTCAGCTCGATCTCCAACCCGGCCATCGGCCGGTCGGCGTCGAACCGCGACTCCGCGAGCATCTGCGCGAACACGTCGAGGCACCGGCGCACCTTCTGCCGGAACCGCGCGCGGTCGGCCCTGGTGAAGCCGGTGGACTCCACGTCCTTGCCCATGCCACCCAGGGTGATCCATGCCGGGGCAACCCGCCACAGGGCGTACTCCACTCGGCCCAACGACCCCCACCCGGCGGTCAGCGCGCGGGCGGCGCGGACCGATCGGGCTAAGCTCCCGCAGGTGACCGACCGGCTGGTGTGGATCGACTGCGAGATGACCGGACTCGACCTGGGCCGTGACGCCCTGATCGAGATCGCCGCCCTGGTGACCGACTCGGAGCTCACCATCCTCGGCGAGGGGATCGATCTGGTCATCCACGCCGACGACGAGCACCTGGCCGCCATGCCCGACGTGGTGCGCGACATGCACGCCCGCTCCGGGCTCACCGACGAGGTCCGCGCCTCCACCCTGACCCTCGCCGACGCCGAGGCCCAGGTCCTGGAGTACGTGCGCGGCTGGGTGCCCGAGACCCGCGTCGCCCCGCTGTGCGGCAACTCCATCGCCACCGACCGCGGCTTCATCGCCCGCGACATGCCCGCCCTCGACGCCCACCTGCACTACCGGATGGTCGATGTCTCCTCCATCAAGGAGCTGTGCCGCCGCTGGTACCCGCGGGTCTACTACGCGCAGCCGGACAAGGGCCTCGCCCACCGCGCCCTCGCCGACATCCGCGAGTCCATCCGCGAACTGCGCTACTACCGGGGCACCGCGTTCGTCCCCCAACCCGGGCCGACGACCGAAGAGGCCCGAGCGGTCGCGGAGGCCGTGTCCGAGCCCAAGGCCTAACCGGTTTCAGGACCCGGTACCGGGCACGCTACGATGTTCGAGCACCGCAGGGGCCAGCCCCGGGGGTGCGATGGTGGGTGTAGCTCAGTTGGTAGAGCACCTGGTTGTGGTCCAGGAAGTCGCGGGTTCAAGTCCCGTCACTCACCCGGCGACGGCGACCCATGTCCGCAGAATGCGCGGACGTGGGTCGCCTTTGTTATTCCCGGGGGGCCGAGCCCCCCGGACCCCCGACGGTGCGGTGGGCGCGTGTGCGAGGGACGAGCACGTAGCGGGGAAACGGGCTGGCACACGAAGACGGCGGGGGCTCGCTCGACCTTCGGTCGTCGCATCGGGGTCGCGCGGGCGTAGTGCGAGGGACGAGCACGTGCCGGGGGGAACGGGCTGGCACACGGGCCTGGCGGGGGCTCGCTCGGGCTTTGGGCGTCGCGGTGAGGTGGGCGGGTGTTCGGTAGTCGGACATTGGGGATGTTTTTTTGCGGGGGCGGGGAGTGGGCGGGTGGGGGCGGGTGAGCTGGGTTACCAGACCAATACGGGGGTGTTTCGGGTGGTTGGGGCGATGTATTCGGACAGGTGAATGTGTTTCGGGCGGTCGAAACGGTGACCGGTACAGCACCTCTGGTAACTGTGGACGCTGCTTGGCCCCTGGCGACGGGCACTGAGTGCTACCTACTTTTCTCCTCGTCACCGGGACGAGGGCCCCGGTGCGGAAGGAGAGTGCCGAATGAAGGTCCGTACCCTGCTGCTCGGCTTGCTGGCCGCCGCGGCGACCGCGATCGCCGCCCCCGCGGCCGCCACCGCGGCCCCGGAAGGCGACCCCGTCCTGACCCCGGCGATCGTCGGCGGTGGGAACGCCACCCAGACCTACAGCTTCATGGCCTCGCTGCAGAGCACCTCGGGCAGCCACTTCTGCGGCGGCTCGCTGATCAAGGCCAACTGGATCGTCACCGCCGCGCACTGCGTGCAGGGCAAGTCCGCGGCCAGCGTGCAGGCCCGGATCGGCACCACGAACCGGACCAGCGGCGGCACCGTCGCCCGCGCCTCGCGGATCATCATCCACCCGAGCTACCGGACCAGCAACGACATCGCGCTGATCCAGCTCAGCACCAGCGTCACCCAGGCGCCCGCGAAGATCGCCGCGAGCTCGGGCGCCACCAACCAGGCCAGCCGGATCATCGGCTGGGGCCAGACCTGCCCCGCCCCCGGCGGCTGCGGCGCGCCGGTGACCCTGCAGCAGCTCGACACCTCGGTCGTCGCCGACTCCCGGTGCTCCGGCATCTCCGGCTCGATCGAGATCTGCACCAACAACCCCGGCGGCCGCGCGGGTGCCTGCTACGGCGACTCCGGCGGCCCGCAGATCATCTCGGTCGGCGGCGTGTGGCAGCTGACCGGCGCCACCAGCCGCTCCGGCGGTGGCTCCCAGTGCGCCCAGGCCCCGTCCATCTACACCGACGTGGTCGCGCACAAGAGCTGGATCACCGGCTACACCGGCGCGCTCTAAGCACCAGGCGCCAGCACTGAA
The DNA here is from genome assembly GCF_024171945.1 of Actinokineospora globicatena. Classification (GTDB taxonomy): domain Bacteria; phylum Actinomycetota; class Actinomycetes; order Mycobacteriales; family Pseudonocardiaceae; genus Actinokineospora; species Actinokineospora globicatena. Next base: position 243,591 of record NZ_JAMTCR010000005.1, on the reverse strand, counting down.
CGAACCAGGTGCCCCCACCCAGTCCCGGGTGGGGGCACCTGCCCGTCCTAGGGTCAACGCATGCGTGACGTGGAGATCCGGGACGACATGATCCGACTGGGACAGTTGCTGAAGCTGGCGAACATCGCCGAGGACGGGACGCAGGCGAAGGACCTGCTGGACGCGGGCGACGTCGCGGTCAACGGCGAGACCGAGTTCCGCCGCGGCAGGCAGATCCACCCCGGCGACCACGTGACGGTCGGCGCGGAGGAGATCCGGGTGACCTCCCCCTGACCGCTACTTCTTGCCGCCTGCCTTCCAGGTCTCCCACGGGACCTGCCACACGCTGAGGCCGTCCCACGGCTCCAGCACCGGTCCGCCGGAGTTCTGCACCACGATCACGTCGCCCTTGTTGGAGATGCTCTGCAACCAGGCAGCGTTATCGGTCGACATGTTGATGCAGCCGTGGCTGACGTTGCGCGCGCCCTGGTCGCGGACCGACCACGGCGCTGAGTGGTAGAAGATGCCGCTGTTGGACATGCGCGTCGCGACGGCCACCTTGGTGCGGTAACCGGCGGCCGAGTCCGCGGGGACGCCGTAGGTGGAGGAGTCCATCACGTAGTTCGTGTGCTCGCTCATCACCGTGTACGTGCCCACCGGGGTCTCGTGGGCCTTCTTACCGAGCGACACCGGGATGGTGCGGGCGACGGCACCGTTGACGGTCACGGTCATCTGGTGGGTCGCACCGTCGGCGACAGCGACAACGGAATCGCCGATGGTGACGGTCGCCTTTCGGTCCTCTCGGCCGAAGACCCCATTACCGAGGCTCTTACCGTAGATCGCCGCGTTGACGGTGACGGTCGTACCGGACTTCCAGTACTCCTTCGGCCGCCAGTGCACTTCCTTGTCGTTGAACCAGTAGAACGCGCCTTCCGTCACCGGGTTCGCGGTGACCTGGATGGCCTTCTCGGCGGCGGCCTTGTCGGTGATCACGGTGTCGAAGTAGAACGCGAAGGTCTGGCCGACACCGACCTTCTGGCCGTCGAGCGGGTTCATCGACAGCGCCGTCTGCCGCTTCGGCTTCGCTGTGGTGAAGGTCGACGTGGACGTGCTCGCCTTGCCGTCGGCGCCCTGCCCGGTCGCCGTCGTCGTGTAGGTCTTGCCGTAACCGAGCGGCTCGGTGTTCTGCCAGTTAGCGCCATCGGCGGCGAGTGCGCCCGCGACCACACGGCCGTCTTGCCCTGTCACGGCTACCGCGGTGAGCTTGCCGCCCGTCGCCACGACCGTGACCAACTCACCCGGCGAAACCTCCGCCGCCTTGTCCGCCGGAGTTAGCGCCAACGCGAACGGCACCGGGGGCTTCGTCGCCGTCGTACTGGTCGCGCTCGGTGTGGAACCGGCCACACTCGTACCACCCGATTGGGCGGACTCAGCCGCCGTGCACCCCGCGACCGCGAGGACCGCGACCCCCACCAGACCCACCAACGACCGCCCACCCCTGGACATACCTGACCTGCCGTTCCTGCTCCACGCCCGAGCCAAGACCACTGTGAACAGTGTGCCCGACGAACCAGACACGATCGAGTGAGACCCGCGCACCGCCCACACACCCCCCTGATTTCTGTCCGCGCGACACCCTGTGCTAACTTTTCACCCGTCAGCAGGAGAGATCCTGACGAGCGCCGCTAGCTCAACTGGCAGAGCAGCTGGCTCTTAACCAGCGGGTTCGGGGTTCGAGTCCCTGGCGGCGCACAACCTCAACCGACCTGTGTCCACAGAGTACGTGGACCTGGTCGGTTGTTGTCGTTTCTGGGGGTCGAACCCCCAGACCCCCACGGTGCGGTCGGCGGCGGACCCAGCGGGGGTCGCTTGACCTTCGGTCATCGCATAACCAACGGGTTGTCGCCCACGGTGCGGTGGGTGCGCGAGGGGTGGGGTATCGGCGGGCTTGGTTGGCCTGTGAGTTATTGCGCCAGTGTGTATCCGTGACTGGGTGACATTGCTATGGGATTCGTGTTCTGGGGGAGTGTTAACTGTTTGGGGGGCGCACTGGTGGGCGCTTGCGTGCGGGGGCGGTGACCTGGGGTTATGCGCATCTGGCAATAAGGGGAATGGGCGGGCCTATCGGACGTACCGGGCAGTGGATCAGTATCGGGGTGGTTGTCCCCGAAACCCCTGCAGGAGGCACCAACCATGGCCAGGAAAGCCATCGCACCGATCGCGGCCGGGCTCGCGCTCGTCGGCGCCGTGCTCACCGTTCCCACCGCCAGTGCCGCCCAGGCGCTCGCGGCACCGGACATCTCGGTGGCGAACGTGCAGGCGCACCTCAACCAGTTCCAGACCATCGCCAACAACAACGGCGGCAACCGGGCGCACGGGCGGCCCGGCTACAAGGCCTCTGTGGACTGGGTGAAGAGCAAGCTCGACGCGGCCGGGTGGACCACCTCGGTCAAGACGTTCACCTCCAGCGGCGCCACCGGCTACAACCTGATCGCGGACTGGCCGGGCGGTGACGCCAACAACGTGGTCATGGCGGGCGCGCACCTCGACAGCGTCAGCGCGGGCCCCGGCATCAACGACAACGGCAGCGGGTCGGCCGGGCTGCTCGAGGTCGCGCTCGCGGTGTCGCGGGCGCAGCTCAAGCCGACCAAGCACCTGCGCTTCGGCTGGTGGGGCGCGGAGGAGCTCGGCCTGGTCGGGTCGACCAACTACGTGAACACGCTGGCGAGCACCGAGCGGTCGAAGATCAAGGCCTACCTGAACTTCGACATGACCGGCTCGCCCAACCCGGCGTACTTCGTGTACGCCGCCAGCGGCCAGCCCACCGGGTCGGCCGCGCTGCAGCAGGCGCTCGAGGAGCACTTCACCCGCATCGGCGTGCCCACCGAGACCACCTCGGTCGGCGGGCGCTCCGACCACGCCGCGTTCGCCCGCGCGGGCATCCCGATCGGCGGCCTGTTCAGCGGCGCGGAGGGCACCAAGACCGCGGCGCAGGCGCGCAAGTGGGGCGGGACCGCCAACGCGGCCTTCGACCCCTGCTACCACCGCTCGTGCGACCGGACGACCAACATCAACGCCACCGCGCTCGACCGGCACAGCGACGCGATCGCCTACGCCATCTGGAAGGTCGCAGGCGCCCCGGCGCGCTAGTCCGGCGAAGGACCCGGTCGAGCTGGGTCACCAGCGCTGACCGCGCTCGAACGCGGGTCACCCCGGACGGGGGGTGGCCCGCGTTCGACGTCCAGGACCGGTCGCGGCTCGACCGGTTCTCCACAGGATGTGCACCACTCAGGCGCGCGCGGGACACAGCCGACCGGGCAAGGTGGCGCCATGCCCTACACGCTGTCGCACGCCGCCGCCGTGTTGCCGTTTGTTCGACGGCGACCGCTGGTGGCCTCCGCGCTCGTGGTCGGGTCGATGTCGCCGGACCTGCTGTACTTCCTGGCCCTCGAACCCGGCGTGGACGCGCGCACGCACACCTGGCTCGGGCTGCTCGTCATCGACCTGCCGGTCGCGCTCGCCCTGCTCGCCGTGTTCCACCTGCTCGTCGTCCCCGCCCTGATGGCCCTGGCACCGCGCTGGGTCCGGGTGCGGGTGCGTCCCCGACCGCCGCGGCTGGGGGTCGCGGCGGTCGGGTGGATCGTGCTGTCGGTGCTGATCGGCGGCGTGACGCACCTGGTGTGGGACGCGTTCACCCACCACGACGGCTGGGTGGTGCTGCAGTACCCGCGGCTGTTCCGGGAGTGGCTGTGGGTCGGCATGCCGCGCTACCACTTCCTGCAGTACCTGAGCAGCGTCGTCGGCGGGGCCGTGGTGCTCTGGTACGCCTTCGCGCGGCTGCGGCGGCAGGAGCCGGTGGAGCGGGTGTCGCCGCTCTACACCCCGCCCGCCAGGCCGTGGCTGGTGATCAGCGCGGTGGTGGCCGCCGGGGTCGGGCTCGCGGTGGTCAGGGCGGTGACGGTGATGGCCTGGATGAACCACCAGTCCGTCGTCGGCTTCACCAAGACGCTGGCCGCGGGGGTGCCGCCGACCGACGCGCAACTGGCGGCCGGGGTGGCCAGGGTGTCCATCTGCGTGGTCACCGGCATGTTCGTCGCGCTGGTGGCGTTCGGGGCGTACCAGCGTGCGAGGCAGCGCACAGCCGAGCCAGTGGACTAGACCGCCCAGTCCGTGCTGGACTGTCCACACTGGTCGATCCGGGAGCCGGGTGGAGCGCTCCCAGCGTGTTCGGAAGCCCTCGCGCCCACTGACAAGACCCACCCGGTCCGACTAGGGTGCAACTTGCAGATCGACGTCTACGCACGTGGCCGCACGTGCGCACCCCTGAACCAGAGTTGCACGCTCCGTGAGCGAAGTTGTCGCTAACCGGTGGTGTACGCGCAACAACAGGCAGAACTCGTGCGCCCTGGTCCTAGGGCTTGGCGTCTGTGATCCTTCGGCCTAGCTTTGTCCCATGGAGCTGGAGCTGCGCCACTTCAAAATCATCGTTGCGGTCGCCGAGGCGGGCAGCATCACCAAGGCCGCGTCCACCCTGGGACTCGCCCAACCCGCGCTGACCGCTCAGCTCCACCGGATCGAGCGCGCGCTCGGTGGACCTCTCTTCGAACGCGACCGGAAGGGAGCCAGACCGACCGCGCTCGGTGAACTCGTGCTGTCCCGGGCCCGACTGCTGCTGCCCGCGGTGTCGGGCCTGCGGGAGGAAGCGGCCCGGTTCGCCAACAACGCCGCCCTGCCCGGGGACACCCCGGCCCGGCTGCGGCTCGGCTCGGCCACCGGCCCGGTCCTCGGCGGGCTCGTGCACCAGCTCAACGCCGCCTACCCCGACCTGCACGTCACCACGCACGTGTCGTGGTCGTCGGAGGAGCTGGCGTCGATGGTGGCCGACGGGCGGGTCGACTACACCCTGGTCGGGGTCTGCGGCGACGCACCACCCCCGTCGCAACCGGGCCTGATCTGGCGGACGCTGGCCACCGACCCGGTGTTCGTGCTGCTCTCGGACAAGCACCCGCTCGCCGACCAGCCGCAGGTCGAGCTGTCGGCGCTCGCGGGCTGGCAGTGGGGCGCCACCCCCGGCGACGGCTGCTTCGCCGACTGCTTCGCCGCCGCCTGCGCCCGCGCCGGGTTCACCCCGCGCACCCTCTACGAGACCGACGTCAACAGCTGCATCGACCTGGTCGAGTCCGGTGACGCGGTCGTGCTCTGCCAACCCATGTTCCGCAAGATGCCCGGCGTCGTCCCCGTCCCCATCGCCGGAAACCCCCTGCGCTGGCGCAACCTCATCGGCTGGCACCCCGACGGCTCCGCCGCCGCCTTCTCCGACCAACTGGTCAAGATGGCCAGCACCGCCTACGCCGACGTGATCGCCCGCAGCACCCGCTACACCGAGTTCCTCCGCGACCACCCCGGCTTCGGCGTCGAACGCCCGGAAGCCGTGTAGCCCGCTCCCCCCGCGACTCGACCCACCGCCCTGCTGGCCGGGCTTCCCCCACCCCCGGCCCGCAGGGCGGCTGCCGTTTGGCTGGACGGCTGCTGCCTGGCCGGGCGGTCGTCTCGTTTAGCGGCGGTCGTTTGGCTGGGCGGCGGCCGCTGATGATCACTCGCGGAACGACTTGCCCTCGACGGCCCCGCCGTACCCCTTCCGCACACCGCGACCAGGGCTTTCCCGCCGAAATGTCACTCCGCCGGGCGACAGAAGTTATCCACATGTGGATCTCCGCACCCCCATTCCAAGATCCACTGTCGGCACCCCCCGATAGACTGGCCCAGGGACGCCCCCCGGGATGGGTGGGGGCCGGGCCAGGCTTGGGGAGGGTCCCCGGGAGCGTCAAGGGGGTTCGCTCGAAGGTGTGGTGGCGCGCGGGATTTCGGGCGAAGCCTGGGTTAGCGCGAGGGTCGAACCTGGTCGACGGGCCAGGCCGGCGAGAGGCGGGGTTGGCATTGTGGGCGGGTGTGCGGGGAGGGCCCACGGTGGGGGCTTGAGGAGGTATGGGGAAGTGGTATGGGCCGAAGGGCTGTGATGTGGATTACCGTGCCAGGGGCCTGCTGACCGATTCGTCCGGTTGAGGGATCTTCCGGGCGGGGTTCGCGCGGGGGTCGACAGACCGGCCTAGCCAGCTGGTGGCTTCGGTGCGGGGTTGGTGGGTTCCGGACACCTCCCCCTGCACGAGGAGAACGGCCCATGGCACGGAAGATCATCGCGTTACTCTCGGCCACGGTGGCGACCGCTGGTGTCGCTGTCGCGGTCACGATGACGGCTGAGGCGGCGCCCGCACCGCCCGCGGCCTCGAACGACGGTATGCGGGCGGCGACGCAGCGCGATCTCGGTCTGTCCGCCGAGGCGGTCAGCGGTCGGCTCGGTAGTGAGGACCGGGCGGCTGGGGCTGATCGGGTGCTGCGCAAGCAGTTGGCGGCCAAGCACGGCGGTAGTTGGTACGACGCGGGTCGGGGCAAGCTCGTGGTCGCGGTCACCGACAGCGGTGCGGCGTCGACCGCGCGGGCGGCCGGGGCGGACGCGGTGCTGGTGTCGCGGACCGAGGCGCAGCTCGACGACCTCAAGGCCAGGTTGGACGCGAACCTGGCGAAGAGCCCCAAGACCGTCCCCGCCTGGTACGTGGACCTGCCCAGCAACAAGATCGTCGTCAAGTCGCGCGGTTCGGCGCTCGCCGCGGCCACGGCGTTCGTGGCGGCCAGCGGGGTCCCGGCGGACGCGGTCAGCGTGGAGGCGTCCGACGAGTCGCCGCGCAAGTTGATCGACGTGGTCGGCGGCAACGCGTACTACATCGGCAGCGGCACGCGCTGCTCGGTCGGGTTCTCCGTCAACGGCGGTTTCGTCACCGCGGGTCACTGCGGCAACACCGGCGCCAGCACGACCCAGCCCAGCGGCAGCTTCGCCGGATCCAGCTTCCCCGGCAACGACTACGCGTTCGTCCGGGTCGGCTCCGGCAACACGATGATCGGCGCGGTCAACAACTACTCCGGCGGCCGGGTCGCGGTCGCGGGCAGCACCGACGCGCCGGTCGGGTCGTCGATCTGCCGCTCCGGGTCCACCACCGGGTGGCGCTGCGGCACCATCCAGGCCCGCAACTCCTCGGTCACCTACCCCGAGGGCACCATCACCGGCCTGATCCGCACCAACGCCTGCGCCGAGCCGGGCGACTCGGGCGGCTCGGCCATCTCGGGCAGCCAGGCCCAGGGCGTCACCTCGGGCGGCTCCGGCAACTGCTCGTCGGGCGGCACGACCTACTTCCAGCCGGTCAACGAGATCCTGCAGGCCTACGGCCTGAGCCTGGTCACCAACGGCGGGACCCCGCCGACCACCACCCCACCCACGACCAACCCGCCGGGCAACTGCACCGGCACGACCTACACCGGCAGCCTCGCCAGCGGCGGTAGGGCCGTGCAGCCGAACAACAGCTACTACCAAACGACCGTGACCGGCGCGCACCGCGGCTGCCTGACCGGTCCTTCCGGTACCGACTTCGACCTGTACCTGCAGAAGTGGAACGGCAGCACGTGGGCGAACGTCGCCAGCGGCTCCACTCCGTCCAACTCGGAGTCCGTGTCGTACACGGGCACCGCCGGGTACTACCGCTGGCAGGTCCACGCCTACAGCGGCTCCGGCTCTTACGCCCTGCGGGCGTCCCGCCCGTAATCCCCGCTAGTCCGAACCGAACAGTGGAAGCCGGTCCCCCGGGGCCGGCTTCCCGCATGTCGGGACACGACCGGGTAGGACTTGGGCCACACCAGGGCGGGCGTCAGAGGGCGGCGTCGGCGCTCTGGTCGGCCGCGCGGACCTGGTTGCGGCCGCCGTGCTTGGCCTCGTAGACGGCGGCGTCGGCGTGGCGCATCAGGGTGTCCAGGTCGGCGGTGCCCGCGGCGGCGGCCACCCCGATCGAGGTGGTGCGGTCGCTGATGACCACCGGCTGGCCGCGCTTGTCGGTGGCGGCGACCTGCATGGCGGCCACCCCCCGGCGGATCCGCTCGGCGACCTGGATGGCGCCGTCGAGGTCGGTGTCGGGCAGCAGCAGGATGAACTCCTCGCCGCCGAAGCGGCCGACGACATCGCCCTGGCGGGTGGTCTCGCGCAGCACCCGGCCGACCGCGCGGAGCACCGCGTCGCCAGCCGGGTGGCCCCAGGTGTCGTTCACCAGCTTGAAGTGGTCCAGGTCGAGCACCGCGACCGAGAGCGTGGTGCGCAGCCGCGCCGAGCGGGCCAGCTCACGGGCCGCCTGCTCGTGCCAGCCGCGGCTGTTGAGCAACTGGGTCTTGTGGTCGGTGCGGGCGTCGCCGCGCAGGTTCTCGATCTGCAGCGCGCCCCAGTCCAGCGCGCACAGCAGCGGCACCACGAACAGCGGCGCCAGCCAGGCGTGCGCGATGGCCAGCGCGGCGAGCGCGCCGAGGCACACCGTCAGCGCGGCCATGGCGTTGTCGCGCCGCGAACCGGCCACGACCGTCCAGGTCGGCTGCGGCGCCGAGAGCGCGATGACGCCGCCGATGGCGATCGCGTTGATCACGAAGTAGGTCAGGCCCGCCAGCGCGAGCACCAGCGCCTCGCGGGCGCCGAACGCGCTGGTCATGTCCACCCCGGCCAGCCGGACCACGGCCAGCGACCCGAGCGCGGCGAGCAGGATGCCCGCGGTGCCGAAGGTGTACCGGTAGAGCGGTCGGCGGGCCACCGGGTAGAGCTGCACGCGCAGCAGCAACATCGACAGCACGGCCATCCACGCCGGGAGCAGGACCATCGCGGGCAAGATCCACACGACACTGGTGTCCATGTGCGGACCGGTGCCGCTGTCGCGCCTGGTCTCCTCCGTGCGCCGCGACAACCACAGGTGCAGCGCGCCCGCGCCGACGAGCACCCCGAACCAGCGCCAATCCGCGCGCGTCGGTGGTAGGTCAGTGAGGCAGGCGACGACGACCGCGATGGCGGCGAGGAGTTCGAAGATGATCACATAGCGGCGGGCGCCGGTCGAGAGCGACCACAGGCCCCACGAGCGGACCCACCGCCAAGACGAAGGGTGTTCAGTGCGCAGCGAGTCGGTCACACTTAGCCGTGAACGGATCCAGCGCCAGCCTCCCCCGCGCGGCGCAGACCCCGGCGCGCCAACGCCGGTGCCGCCACGGTTGCGATTCGCCGCCGCGGCGTCACCTTCCGGCCTGTCGAACGTTTCGTCCAGCGTGGATCCCCTTGGAGGTGTGTCCGATGCGCTCGCGTGACCAGTGACGTTACCGCCCAGCACGTGCGCGCCCACCGACCGCGCAGGGTGAACGTCCCTGTCGGCAGCGTGGCGGTTCCCAGCGTACCTATCGGCAGCGTCCACATCGAGCAAAGGAGTCGCGGCAGATGCGTTCTCGCGATTGGTGACCCCGTCCGACCCCACGGCCCGACCCAGCGAAGGAGAGCCCGATGCGCTCACGCGACTGGTGACCCCGGCAGTGACCCCCGCCCCGTCGACCACCGAAGGAGCCCCGGATGTCTCGCGATTGGTGACCACATCCTCACCCTCAGCCACTGTCCTGACTGGAGAACAAGGAGCCCCCGATGTCCCGTGACTGGTGACCACAGCCCCAACGCCACCCACCGTCCCAAGAGGAACAGGAGCCGCGGATGTCTCGCGATTGGTGACCACAGCGTCAGCCACAACCACCGACCCGACCGGAGAAGGAGCACTCGATGTCTCGCGACTGGTGACCACCTCAGCGCCCACCCCAACAACCTCGGACGGAGCCCCAGATGTCTCGCGATTGGTGATCACGCCCCCCGCGTCCACCCCAGCTACCGCAGAAGGAGCCGCAGATGTCCCGCGACTGGTGACCACGACCCCCACGCCATTCCCCGCTACCGCAGAAGGAGCAGCGCATGTCTCGCGATTGGTGACCACAACCCCAGTGCCATCCCCAGCGACAGCAGAAGGAGCCGCAGATGTCCCGCGACTGGTGACCACAGCCCCCACGCCATCCCGCTCAGCAGCAGAAGGAGAACCCGATGTCTCGCGACTGGTGACCACTACCCCGCCATCAAGTACCCCGCCATCAAGCCCGTCGACGCCCCGAGGAGCAGCACATGTCTCGTGACTGGTGACCACCTCAGCCCCGACCCCAGCGACAGCAGAAGGAGCAACGGATGTCCCGCGACTGGTGAACGCAGCGTCAACCCCAGCCACAGCCCCGACCGGAGAAAGAGGAGCGCCCGATGTCACGCGACTGGTGACCACAGCCCCACCGTCAAGCCCAGCAACGACCGAAGGAGCCGTGGATGTCCCGCGATTGGTGAGCTCAGCGTCGACCACTCCCGCCGACCCAACCCGAGGAGCACCCAGTGTCCCGTGATTGGTGAGCACGTCGAGATCGTCCACTTCGACCGGTGTCCCGGTCCGACCGTCCACAGCGGCCGCGGCGGTAACCCCGCCCGCCCCGACGGCGATGTCCCCGTTGCCCCCGGCAGCGCGATCCCCTCGATCCCCAGTGTCCCCACCGGAAAACGGCGGCACGCCGGAGCGCGGCGCGTCGTGCGCGTCGCCACGATCGGTGAGCCCCAACGCCTCGCCCTCCTTCCTCCGCGCCGCGAGCGAGCGTCCACTGAGACGTCCGCGCGCCCGGGGGGTTGTGTCCGGACCCGGGCACCCGGCCCGGCGTGGTCGCCGGGCACTCGCCGATAACATCGCCGACCGCTCACGCGGTGTGTCATTCGGGCCGTGCTGGACCCGCGTGACCGTTCCGCGTGCCACTGTCCCCACGGTACGTCCTGCGCCGACAGTAGCGACCCCGCTACGCCAAGCAGCGCCCGAATGGAGCACGACACTACTCGGACGTGTCGACTACTCGATTACGGCGTTCGCCACCGCCGCGCAGCGCCCGATAGAGGGAATTGATCACTCTCCCGCGCGGGTGGCCGATTACGCGCTGCGCACGGGGGTCAGCCACTTGCGCAACCGCGGCGACAACCGCTTCTCCAACCCGTAGGGCTCCAGGTGGCCGCCGAACACCTCGGCGAACGCGGTCGCGACGCTGTCGACGTCCCAGGCGTCGCGGTGCAGGATCGGCGCCTTGAGGTACGGCTGGCCGACGATGTGCAACTCCGGTCCGGTGCACCGGACAACCTGCCCGGTGATGCCAGCCGAGCGCTCGTCGAGCAGGAAGTGCACCAGCGGCGCCACGAGGTCCGGGGTGCGTTCGGGCGGTGTGTGCCGCGATGCCCGTTCCGAGGTCCACACCATCCTGGTGTACGCCTTCGGGCAGACCGCGTTCACCCGGATGCCGCAGTCCTCCAGGTCCAGCGCCCAGGACGCGGTGAGCGAGGACACAGCGCCCTTGGTGGCCGCGTAGGTCGCGATGGTGCGCTGGCCGAGCGCCGCGCCGGAGGAGATGTTGACGATCGCGCCGCCGCCCGCCGCCCGCATCCGCCGGATCGCGGCCAGTCCGGTGTAGATCACGCCGAGCACGTTCACCTCGACCACCGCACGGGCCCGCGCCGGGTCGTCGTCCCACGGCAGCGCCTCGTAGGTCAGGCCCGCGTTGTTGACCAGCCCGTGGACCGCGCCGAACTCCGCCGCGCACAGCGCCACGATGGCCTCGGCCTGCTCGGGGTCGGCCACGCTGTGCCCGCTGGCCACCGCGGCGCCCCCGTCGCGGCGGATCCGCTCGGCCACCCTGGTCGCCTGGGCCTCGTCGACGTCGTTGACCACGACGGCCGCGCCCGCCCGCGCCAGGTGCGCCGCGAACGCCTCCCCGAGTCCGCGCCCGGCCCCGGTCACCACCACAGCCTTGCCGTCCATGCCGTCCACCCCTCGCCGCCCCGATCCCCGCGGCGGACGAGCGCCCGCCGCGGTGGCGGTCACACCGCCACAAGCTGACGCCAGTGTTGGGTACTCGGTCACCACCGCGGGGTGCCCCGCGACGAGCGGCGAGGCGGCTGCGCCGAACGCGGTGGGCCATTCAGCCCGCGGGTAGTCGCCGACCGATCGGACCGGTTGCGCCGGACGGGCGCATCAGCGGGTTTTCCGGGTCCTTGGTGCTTCACCTGTGCCGATCCGGCGCCGATACTGCCGGTACTCTGTGCGACGCCGCGATGACCGAGCGGCGGCAGGCACCGGGTTCACCGCCCCCAGACCCAGGGACGCGGAGGATGGGAGTCAGCCAGCGGGCCACGAACCCGCCGGACGGGAGCACACGTGAGCCGAGCAGCGCCGAGCATGGTCGCGGTTCTTCGGAACCGGGAGTTCCGCGCGCTGTGGATCTCCGAGGCGGTGTCGGTCGCCGGTGACCAGCTGACCCGGGTCGCCCTGGCGATCCTGGTGTACCAGCGCACCGGCTCGGCCTTCTACTCCGCGGGCATCTACGCGTTGACGTTCCTGCCCGCGCTGGCCGGTGGCCTCGGGCTCTCGCAGCTGGCCGACCGCTACCGGCGCCGCACGCTGATGGTGGTGTGCTCGGTCATCCAGGCCGTGGTGGTCGCGACCATGGCGATCCCGCACGTGCCGCTGTGGGTGCTGTTCGTGCTGGTCATCATCGTGCCGATGGTGCAGTCGCCCGCGCTGGCCGCGCAGAACGCCACCACGCGCGAGGTGTTCGCCGACGACGACGCCCTCTACCTGCGCAGCCAGGACCTGCGGGGCATCTCCACGAACACGATGATGCTGCTCGGGCTCGGCGGCGGCGGGCTGCTCATCGCGGCCATCGGCACCACGACGACGCTGCTCATCGACGCGGGCACCTTCACCATCGCGGCCATCCTGGTGCAACGCGACGTCCGCAACCGGCCACCCGCGGGGTCCAAGGACGACGGCTGGTTCGACGGCGCCAAGTGGGTCTTCAGCGACCGCAAGCTCCGCGTGCTCTTGTCCCTGTCGTGGCTCGTCGGCCTTGCCGTGATCCCCGAGGGTCTAGCCGCTCCCCTGGCGATGGAGGCCGGGGCGCCGCCGGAGTCAGTGGGCTGGTTATTGGCGGCGGACCCGCTCGGCTTCATCCTGGGGACGTTCCTGATCTCGCACTTCGTGCCCGACCGGCACCGGGTCAAGCTGGTGGGCGTGCTGGCCACGGCCTCGGTCGGCGTGCTGGTGCTTTTCGCGGTCAAACCGAGCCTGGTCGTCGCGCTCGTGCTGCTGGGGCTGGCCGGGATGGTCGGCGCCTACCAGATCACCGTGATGGCCGTGTTCAACTCGCTGGTCCCCAACGAGATCCGCGGCGGCGCGTTCGGCGCGGCCCGCACGGGGCTGCGGGTGTCGCAAGGTCTGGGGGTCGCCGCCGGTGGACTGGTGGCGGAGCTGATCGGCTCCGCGATGAACACGGTGGCTTTGGCGGGGTTGCTGGGTGTGGTGCTGGCGGTGCCGTTGGCGGTGTCGTGGTCGAGGTTGCAGCGCACCCCCGCGGAGGCGGCGGGGCGGGCGGCGGCTGAGGCGGGGCGGCAGGAGGCGGCGTAGGTCTCGGGTGGGTCTACCTCCCCCACACAGCAAGTCCGCCCCATCGAGCATTTGGATGGCGCCCCTTGGTGGAGCGTGTGGGGGCCAACGTCGTCGGCGGGTGCCCAGGGGCCAACGTTGTGGGGTCTTCGCCCGTCTTGGCAGGTTGGGTGGGTGTCAGTCGGCGCTGAAGGTGGCTAGGAGGGCGCGGACGTGGGCGCCTTCGGGGACGCCTAGGCGTTCGAAGACGGGGAGGGCGGCGCGCCAGTCTGAGACAGCGCCTGGGCGGTCGCCGTCCAGTTGGCGGACGAGGGCGCGGACGTGGCGGGCGCGGGCTTCGGCGAGGCGCTGGCCGCTGCGTTGGGCGATTTCCAGGCCGCGTTCGACGTGTTCGGTGGCGCGTTCGGCGTCGCCGCCGTCGAGGTGGGCGTGGGCTACCTCGGTGAGGGCCCTGGCTTCCAGCAGCCGCATGCCGGTGTCGCGCATGAGGGCCAGGGCGCCGCTGCCGTGTTCGATGGCTGAGCGCGGGTCGCCGGTGCGGCGGTAGAGGGCGCACAGGCCGGTGAGGACCGAGGCCTCGCCGAAGCCGAAGCGGATCTCGCGGGCCAGGCCGAGGGCGCGGGTGTAGTGGGTGGCCGCCGATGACCACTCCCCCGTGCGCTGCTGGATGGTGGCCAGGATGTCCAGGCCGCTGACCTCGTGCCTGCGCTCGCCGAGTTGCCTGCCCGCGTCCATGGCCTTGCGGACCTGGGCGGCCGAGGTCGCGTAGTCACCGGCGTCGCACCCGGTCTCGGCCAGGCAGATGAGCATGCTGACCTCGCCGTGGCGGTAGCCGTACCGGCGGCAGATGGCCATACCTTCGCGGTAGCGCTGTGCGGCCTTCGGTAGGTCGCCCATCGCCCATAGAGCCAATCCGAGGCCTTGGCACGCGGCGGCTTGGACGTGCCGGTTGCCGATGCGGGTACTGAGCTCCAACGCCTCGGTGTGCCGCTCGATGGCCTGTTGCGGTCGACCCAGGGATAGCGCTGTCCCGCCGAGGTAGTTCAAGGCGCCCGCCTCGCCGAAGCGGTTACCGATGACGCGGTTCAGGTCCAAGGCCTGCTCATAGAAGGACGACGCCTGCGCGGGCTGTCCGAGTTGGGAGTGCGCACGGCCCAGGTTGTGCAGTGCGGCCGCCTCCACGATCCGGTTGCCGGTGGACTGGCTCAGCTCTAGCGCCCATCGGTGGCTCTCGATCGCGGCGACGTAGTCACTGAGGTTGGTGTGGATCAAGCCGAGCAGGTCGTGCACAGAGGCCTCTGCGTCCAGGTTCTTAGCGCCCCTGGCCGCGGCAAGAGCGGCGTGGCCGACCGCGAGTCCGTCGGCGCCGTGGCCCCGGTTCCAGAAGTACGGCCGCAGCGCCTCCGCGAAGCGCCACGCGTACCGGTGCAGGCCGAGCCCGGACGCGGCGGTGGCGGCGGCGACCAGGTTCGCGCGCTCGGCGTCGAGCCAGGCGATGGCCTTGTCCTCCGAGCCGTGCTCGGGCATCGCGCCGACCCGCCACAGCACCGCGCTGTGCGCCTCGATCTCGCGCAGGTAGTGGTCGAACAGCGCGACCACGGCGGTGACCCGGTCGGTCTCGGCGTCCTCCGCGTCCGCGCGGCCGGAGGCGTACTCGCGCAACAGGTCGTGGAAGGTGTAGCGGCCCCTGGCGTGCTCGCGGATCAGGTTGCCGTGGTCGAGCACCCGCAGCAGCCGGGTCGCGTCGTTGAGCGCGAGCCCGCTGAGCTCCGCGGCGGCCTCGGCGTCGACGTCCGCGCCGGGCACCACACCGAGCAGCCGGAACAACCGGCGCGCGGCGGGGACCAGCTTCTCGTAGGACAGGTCGAAGGCCGCGCGGACCGCGCCCGACTCGTCGCCCGCCACCGTCAGCCCGGACATCCGGCCGCGTTCGCGCAACTCACGGGTGTAGTCGGCGATGCTGATCAGCGGCCGGATGGCCAGGTTCGCGCCCGCGATGCGCAGCGCGAGCGGCAGGTGCCCGCAGATGGCGGCCATCTCCGCGGCCGCGTCCGGCTCGCGGCGCATCCGGCCGACGCCGACCAGCCTGCCGAGCAGGTCGACCGCCTCGGCCGGGTCGAGCACGTCGAGCGGCACCTGGTGCGCGCCGTCCTGCGCGGTCAGCCCGGTGAGCCGGTCGCGGCTGGTCACCAGGACCAGGCAGCCCGAGGAGCCGGGCAGCAGCGGCCGCACCTGCTCGGCGGTCGCGGCGTTGTCCAGCAGCACCAGCACCCGCTTGCCGGTCAGCAGCGTCCGGTACAGGCCGGCGGCCTCGTCCGGGTCGATCGGCACCCGCTCGGGGGCGACGCCCAGCGCGTGCAGGAACCGGACCAGCACCTCCTGGGTGGTCAACGGGGTTCCCGAGGCGTAGCCGTGCAGGTTGACGCTGAGCTGGCCGTCGGCGAACCGGTCCCGCGCGCGGTGCGCCCAGCGCAGCGCCAGGGCCGTCTTGCCGACCCCGGCGGTGCCCGAGAGCGCGACGATCGCGACGCCGGGGCTGCCCTCGACGTGGTCGAGCAGGTCGTCCAGGTCGGTCAGCGGCTGGGCCCGGCCGACGAACCCGGGGGTCTCGGCGGGCAGCTGCGCCGGGGGCCGCTGGGCGACCGGCTCGGGCAGGGTGGGCGGCGGCGGGCGGTCGCGCAGCACCCGCAGGTGGGCGTCCTGGATCTCGAGGCCTGGCTCGACGCCGAGCTCGTCGTCGAGCCGGGTGCGGATGTCGGCGAACACCCGCAGCGCCTCGGCCTGCTCGCCGGTCCCGGCCAGGCCGAGCATCAGCCGCGCGTGCAGGCCCTCGTGCAGCGGCTCCTCGTGCGCCAGCGACCGGATGCCCGCCACGACCCTGGCGTGCCTGCCCAGCGACAGCGCGACGTCGGCGTGGGTGAGCGCGACCTCGCGGCGCCGGGCGGTCAGCGCCACCGCGGCGGGGTGCTTGCGCAGCCGGGTCGGCAGGTCGGCCAGCACCGGACCGCGCCAGCAGGCCAGCGCCTCGTCGAGCAGGTCGGCGGCCTGGTCGGGGTCGGTGCCGCGGACCAGCCTGGCCCGGCGCACCAGGTCCTCGAAGCGCAGCGTGTCGAGCTGGTCGGGCCGGACGCTGAGCTTGTAGCCCGCCGGGGTCGCCGCGATCACGCCGGTGTTGCGCTTGCCCGCGGCGACCATCGCCCTGCGCAGCCGCGACGCGTAGGTGTGGATCAACCCGAGGCTGCTCTCCGGCGGGTCGTCGCCCCACAGCACGTCGACGATCTCCTCGCGGCTGACCGGCCGGTTGGGGTGCAGCGCGAGCAGGGCGAACAGGATGCGCTGCTTGAGCGCCCCGACGGTGACCTCCTTCTCGCCCTGGGCCACGGTGAACGAGCCGAGCACGCCGAGCACGAGGTGGGTGCTGCGCGGCGGCCTGGCCGGGGCGGCGGCGCCGTCGGCGAGCGCCTCCGGGGTGACGCCGAGCGCGGTGGCGAGCCTGCGCAGCGAGTCCGCGCGCGGCATGCCGACCTCGCCGCGCTCGATGTAGCGCAGCGCCCGCACGCTCACCCCCGAGCGCTCGGCGAGCTGCTGCTGGGTGAGACCCACCCGGGTCCGGTGCGAGCGGAGCAGATCACCGAAGGCACCGGACGGGTCGACCATCTGCGTCCCTTTCGCCTCGCTCGCGCACCGCGGGCACTGCCGCCGGAGTTGCCGCCGGATGGGCACAAGACTTGCCGGTTGCCCATCGTAGTGCATCCGCTACCGGGATCCGCCCTGGTCGGCGGCACTGTTGCCGGTCCAGGTCGCGGCAGTGCGCGGTACAGGCAGGATGCCAGGGCAGGCCGTAGCGTGTGAAGTCGGGGGACCGGAGGTCCGCGGGGGGACCTTTCGTGGCGCGGCGTCCTGGGGGTGCGCCGTGCCACGGTCCCGGTTCACCCCCTAGCGCCTTTCCGCCCTCCCCGCATCCCGGGCGGCGGTAGCCTCCCCGGGGTGGGGAACCTGCCATCGTGACGGCGACCATCGCGGCACCGCCGAGGACCGAGCAGCCCGAGCACCGGCCGCCGGTGCGGCTGCGCGGCAGGGTGGGCTGGCTCGTGCTGGTGGTCCTGGTGGCCGCCGGGTACGGCATCGTGGTGTCGCGCGCGCCCAATGAGCCGACCGCGCCGCCGACCGGTGACGTCGCCAAGGCCGCTGCCGCCGTCGACGCGCTGCTCGACCCGAGGTCCGGGCGAGACCCGATCGCGTTGCTGCCCGCCGACTTCACCCAGGTGACCGGGGTCGTGCCCGGCAGGCTGACCGCCCCCGACGGCACCAGGCGCGCGGTCCACGTCGACGGCGGGTGCTCGGCGCCGTGGGGCGAGGACAACTCACGCTGGGACTTCTCCGCGGGCTGCAAGGCCCACGACTTGGGCTACGACCTGCTGCGGTACGCCTCGGCCAAGGGGCAGCCGCTGGGCCCTGGGCCGCGCCGGGCGCTCGACGACCGGTTGGCCACCGACATGCACCGGCAGTGCGAGCTCAACCCGCGCGGGGCGCCGGGGACCTGCCAGTTGGTCGCGTCCCTCTACGCGGCCGGGCTGGTGGCGAACTCGTGGCACCAGCGCTGGGGTCCGCCGCGGGCCGAGCCGATCGGCACCTGGGTGGTGGCGCTGCTGGTCGTGGCGCTGCTACTGGCCGTGCGGGTGCCCGCGTTCGCCCGCCGCCGGACCGGGGTGCCGCGTGGCGCCGCGCCGGTCGGTGAGCGGGCCAGGGACCGCGCCGGGTACCTGGGGATGCTGCGGGTGGTGAGCCTGGCCGGGGTCGTGGTGGCCGAGTCGGCGCTGGCGTTCGCGCCGCTGCTGGGCGCCCGCGTCGGCGCGCTGTGGCCGCTGACCTGGCTGTTGCAGCTGGTGCCGCTGTTCTTCTTCGCCGGTGGCGACTCCAACCTGCTGGCCTGGCGGGCCGCGCTGGCCGACGGGTCCGGCTACGGCGGCTACGTGGCCGGGCGGGTGTGCTGGCTGATCCGGCCGGTGCTGGCGTTCGTCACCGCGTGGCTGGTGGTGCCGCTCTCCCTCGACCTGCTCGACGCCTCCGACGCCGCCGTGGACGCGTTCACCCGGTTGATCACCCAGCCGCTGTGGTTGCTCGGCCTATATCTGCTGGTGGTCGGCCTGACCCCGGCGATGCACTGGTTGCACCGGCTGGCACCCGTCGGCACCCCGGTCGCCCAGGCCCTCGTGGTCGCCGGGCTCGGGCTGTTCGGCACCGGCACCACCGCCGCGTACGCCGGGGGGATCGTGCTCGCCGCGCTGTTCGGGCAGCTGTCGATGCACTACGCCGACGGCTCGTTCGACCACCTCCCACGCCACGCCCTGCCCGTGGTGGCCGCCTGCGCGCTGGTGTGCCTGGTCCTGCTGACCACCGTCGGCGGCCACGACAAAGCGCTGATCGCGGTCCCGGCGGGGACGGCCAGCTTCGTGCCGTCGGCCCTGGGCGTGCTGCTGATCGGGCTGGTCCAGGTGTGCCTGGTGGTGGCGCCCGGGCACGACCGGGTGCGGGGGATCGCGCACGGCGGCGTGGCCAGAGCGGTGCACCGCGTGCGCGCCGCGCCGATGACGGTCTACCTGGTGTACCTGTGCGCGATGCTGCTGCTGGCCGGGATCATCGGCGCCGCGTCGAGCACCGGGTTGCCCGGCACCGTGCTGACCTGGGCGGGCCAGCCGCGCACGCTGCTGGCGCTGGTGCTGCTCGCCGTGCCGACCGTGCTGGCGTTCCTGCTGTTCGAGCGGCGCGGCCGGGGCGGTCCGGGCACCCTCACGCCGCGGGACCTGCCGGTGAGCCGGTGGGACCCGGTCGCCGCCGCGCTGGGCACCGGGTACGGGGCGCTGGGCATCATCGGGTTCGCGCTGAGCGGGCTCACCGGCGCCCACCACGGCCCGGTCCTGCTCGGCCTGTCCGTCGACCCGATGACCAGCGCCATCCACCTGCTGCTCGGCTGGTACCTGCTGCACGCGGTGCGCGTGGGCAGCACCGCGACGGCGTGGCCGTGGCTGGTGACCGCCGTCGCCTGCCTGCCGCCGATGGGTGCGGCGCTGCGCCCGGGGGCCGCGGTGTACTGGGCGACCATCGCGGTCGCGCTCGCCGTGTTCGCGATCAGAGTGGTGTCGTGGGCCAACCGCAGGTCACGCGCGGCGCGACGGGTCGGGGCATGACTCGATAGGGGCGTGCTGCGCGGAGTGGGACGCGTGCCGTGCCGGGTGGGACGCCCGGATATGTCACGCTACGGACAACCTGGGACACCCCGCGCACGTCTTCACTAGCACCGGCGGTCGAGCGCGCCCAGGGCCGACCGGCGTCAGCCGACAGGGAGGAGCGGGCGTGGAGTACCGGCCACCGAGGCCAGGCGATCGCGCGGGATCGGGTGGACGACCCGTGCCCCCGCGCGCCCCGGCCCCAGGCAGGCGCGTCCCCCCGCCCGGCAACCCGCGAGCCGACCAACCCAGGGCGCGCGACGGCCAGGACCGCGACGTCGAACGCGGGTTCCGCGCCGAGCGGGACGCGCCGAGGTCACGGCCGGAGCGGCCGCGCCAGGACGTGGCCCGTGAGCGCGGTGCCCGGGACGAGCGCGCACCCCGTGCCGCCGCACCCCGTGCCGACGGTGCCCGTCGACCCCGCCCGGAGGCTGGACGCGGTGAGGACCGCGCGCGCCGGGACAGTGCTGGTCGAGACAGCGGCAGTCGGGACAGCGCGCCCCGGAGCAGTGCCAGCAGGGACCGGGATGGCGCCGTGCGCACCCGGGAGCCGGTGCGCCGCGGTGAGGGGTCCGAGCCGCGCAAGCGCGTGTCCGGGGTCGCCCCGACCGAGCGGATCCGGCCGAAGACCAGGCAGAGCACCCGCGCGCCGCGCAAGCCCGCCGCGGGGTTGGTCGTCGGCCGCACGGCGGTCGCGCTGCTCTCGGCGGTCGTGCTGGTCGCGACCGGCTACTACTGGCGGGTAACCGACTCGTTCTCCGACGGGGTGACCACGGCCAACGTCGTGGAGGACACCGGGGAGAAGCCCGCCGACGGCGCGGTGGACATCCTGATGGTCGGCATGGACAGCCGCACCGACGCCCAGGGCAACCCGCTGTCGAAGGAGCAGCTGGCGATGCTCAACGGCGGCAAGTCCGACGGCGAGATCAACACCGACACGCTGATCATGATCAGGATCCCGAACGACGGCGGCAAGGCGGTCGGCGTCTCGATCCCGCGCGACTCCTACGTCGACATCCCCGGCTACGGCAAACACAAGATCAACTCCGCCTACGGCCGGGCGAAGCTGGCCGCGCGCGGCAGGCTGCAGAAGGAGGGCGTCTCCGAGCAGAAGGAGCTCGAGCGCCGGTCCAACGAGGAGGGCGCCAAGAGCCTGATCGCCACGATCACCAAGCTCACCGGCGCCACCATCGATCACTACGCCGAGGTCAACCTGCTCGGCTTCTACGACATCACCAACGCCATCGGCGGCGTCGAGGTGTGCCTGAAGAAGGCCACCAAGGACGCGCTGTCCGGCGCGAACTTCCCGGCCGGGGTGCAGACCCTGCAGGGGGTGCAGGCGCTGCAGTTCGTCCGGCAGCGGCACGGGTTGCCCAACGGCGACATCGACCGGATCACCCGGCAGCAGACCTTCATGAGCGCGATGGCCAAGAAGATGATCTCCGGCGACGTGCTGGCGCCCGGTTCCCAGGTGCTCGACCAGCTCAAGACCGCCATCGGCAAGTCGGTGGTGCTGGACAAGAACTGGGACATCATGCGGTTCGCCCAGCAGATGATCTCGGTGACCGGCGGCTCCGTGGGCTTCGAGACGATCCCGATCGTCACCATCGACCTGGACACCCCCAACGACGGTTCGGCCGTGCAGGTCGACCCGACCGCGGTCAGGCAGTTCGTCACCGGGCTGCTGACCGGGGGCGGGGCCCCACCGCCGACCAGCGGTGGCGCGCCGTCCGGGCAGGCGCCGTCGACCAAGCCGACGGTGACCGTGCTCAACGGGTCCGGCCGCACCGGCCTGGCCGCCGAGGTCGCCGACACCCTGGAGAGCCAGGGCTTCCCGACCGCCCCGACCGGCAACGCCGCGGCCAGGTCGAAGACAGTGGTGCGCTACGCCAAGGGCGAGGAGTCGGGCGGCACCGCGGTGGTCGACGCGCTGGGCGGCAAGGCCACCAGCGAGGCCGACGCGAACCTGGGCAAGGGCAAGGTGACCGTCATCATCGGCAAGGACTTCAGCACCACTGCCAGTACCCCCGGGGAGCGGCTGGCGGGTGCGCCGTTGCTCGACCTGGGTGCCCGCGCCGCGGTGCAGACCGGACCTCCGTGTGTGAACTGAGGTTTTCGCCCTCACTCGATCGGAGCAACTTCGCCGAACCCGCGTCAGGGTGACGGGGTTGGTCACTTCCTGTGGTGGAGGCGCCGGTCTGGGACGGCGCCGGTCGAGGAGGGGCTGAACTTGCGCATCGAAGCGGCGACCTACCAGCGGGTGCTCGGCGACGAGATCCGCAGGCTGCGCAAGCAGCGGGGCTGGACCCGCAAGGAGCTCAACGGCAGGCTGCAGAGCGAGATCTCGCTGCAGACCCTGGCGACCTACGAGCTGGGTACCCGGCAGTGCTCTGTGGTGCGGTTCGTGGAGATCTGCGTGGCGCTCGAGGCGCTGCCGCACGACCTGATGGCCAGGGTGCACGACCGGGTGTTCGCGGACACGCCGCTGGGCCGGGTCCGGGTGGACCTGCACGCCGCGGCGGCCGATGACCGCCCGCAGCTGATGCCGCTGCGCCGGTGGGCGGCGGAGCTGCTGGCCGAGCAGGACGAGGTGCACCTGGACGTCTCGGCGCTCGACCGGTTGGCCGAGCTGTGCGGGATGGACACCATCGAGCTCATCGCGCACATCAGGGGCCTGTCGGAGTGATCGCCTACGTACACTGGACGGGTGACTGAGGCCGCACTGACGGGTGCCGACGACGACCTGCGCGAGCTGGCGAACTGGCTGCGCGACGAGGACGAGTTGCGCGGACGGGTCCGCCTGCGCAACGCCCCCGTCCGCGAGGGCGACATGGGCGTCGGCATCGACGCCCTCACCATCGCCCTGGGCAGCGGCGGCGCGGGCACCGTCCTGATCCGCTCCGTCCTGACCTACCTGACCACCCGCCGCAAGGCCGTGGTGGTCGACCTGGAGCTCAAGGACGGCGACAAGTCCTTCTCCGCCAAACTCACCAACGAGTCCCACCTGGACGAAGTCCTAGCCCAAGCAGACAAGTTCTTCCACCCCTAACCCCCACCCCGACACCCGTCGCCCTGGGCAACACCCCCGCCCCCACACCCAATGCGAGGGCCCCCAGGCCCAAGCGACCCACCACCGAGTCCAATGCGAGGGCCCCCCGGCCCGAGCGACCCCATCGCTGAGTCCAATGCGAGGGCCCCCCGGCCCGAGCGAACCCCGCTGGTTCGCGACCACTCGCACCGTCGGGGCTCCGGGGGCTCGGCCCCCGGGAGAAATGACGAGCGACCCAGTCCACGCGTTCTGTGGACATGGGTCGCCCTGAGCTCGTGGGGCCGGAGAGACTCGAACTCTCACTGGCACGGACCTAAACCGTGTGCCTCTGCCAATTGGGCTACGGCCCCCGGGTAGCGTTGACAGCCTAAACGGCGTGGCCCGTGCTTGGTTCGGGTGGTCGGTGATCTACCGTTGGTCCCACCGGTAGCTGGGTTGCGAGGAGGATGCAGTGGCGCGGGATCCCGACACCATCCAGCGTGAGATCGAGCAGGCGCGTGATGCCCTGGCGGCGACGTTGGACCAGCTCAGCGTGAAGGCCAGCCCGAAGCGGTTGGTGGAGGGCGCGAAGTCCAGTGCGCGGTCGCGGTTGGACGACCCGAAGGTGCGCTACGCCCTGATCGGGGTCGGTGTGCTGGTGGGCCTGCTCGTGGTGCGCCGGATCTTCCGCTAGTCGGTCCCGGCGCTCCCGGTCAGGCCATGGCGGCCGGGGGCGGCACGGGGGCCTTGTCGGCGCGGGCTTGGGCGGGGATGGTCGCCACCGGCTCGGCCAGGCCGAGCCGGGCGGTGAGGTAGGCGGCGGTGAACCCGACCGCGTCCCCGTCGAGGGTGTGCACGACGGTCCGCTTCTTGTCCCCGGCGAGCATGTCCTCGATCAGCTCGTCGGCGCGGTCGCGGGCGGTGACGAGGTCTGGCGCGGTCGCGGTCTTGGTCTGGCCTTTGGCCCTGACCTCGACGGTCCAGTCGGTGCCGCGCGCGGTGTAGTTGGCCAGGATCGGTTCGTACATGGCTCGCCCCTCCTGCTCCGGTGCGTCGCGGGGAGGCGAGGCGTGCGTCCCCACGTGCGTTGAGCTTGCTCGCCGCGACCGATTCCCGCTCGCTGACGGCGGCAGGGCTATACCCCTGTCGGGGGGTTACCGCGCGGTTGGGGGTTCCACGAGGGCGGCGAGGCCGGTCCAGAGGACGCGCATCAGGTGGTCGGCGGCTTGTTCGGCGGTGACGTCGTCGCGGCTGACGTACCAGAGGGAGAGCCGTTCGCAGGCGCCGACGACGATCTGCGCGGCGGCTTCCAGGTCGACTCGGGGCGCGTCGGGCAGGAACGCGGTGAGCAGCGCGAGGTCGATCTCGACCTGTTCCTGGCGGATGGCCTCGACCTCGGCGGCGGCCGCCTGCCCGGCCACGGCGGCCTCGTTGCGCAGCACCAGCGACCAGGCGCGGCGGTGGGCGTCGGTGAACTCGAAGAAGGCGACCAGGCCCCGGCGCAGCGCGTCGCGGGGGCCGGTGGCGCCGACGGCGGCCTGGGTGATGGCGGTCGCGAGTTGGCCGCGCGCCTGCCGGATGCAGGCGACCAGCAGGCCTTCCTTGGACCCGAAGTACTCGTAGAGCATGGGTTTGGAGACCCCGCAGCGCTCGGCGATCTCGTCCATCGCGGCGGCGGCGTAGCCCCGTTCGGCGAAGATCTCCTCGGCCACGGCCAGCATCTGCCGTTCCCGTTCGGCGCGGGGCATGCGGCGCTTGCGGGTCTGCGGCGCGGTGGTCACCAACACACTCTACCGCAAGTAACCTACTTAAAGTAAGGTTGACCGCGGGTAACACCTGATCGAAGGCAGGGAGGGTCGCCGTGGGCAAGCTCGTCAACACCGGTGTCGTGGTGGTCGGCACCGGGTTCTCCGGCATCGGGATGGCCGTCGGGCTGCGCAGGGAGGGCCGCGAGGACTTCGTGGTGCTGGAGAAGGCCGCCGACTTCGGCGGCACCTGGCGGGACAACACCTACCCCGGCTGCGCCTGCGACATCCAGTCGCACATGTACTCGTTCTCCTTCGAGCAGAAGCCGGACTGGACGCGCTCGTACGCCCCGCAGCCCGAGATCTGGCAGTACCTGCGCGACGTGGCGGCGAAGTGGGACCTGGCCCGCAACACCCGCTTCGGCGTCGAGGTGACCGGCGCGCGCTGGGAGTCCGGCGAGAACCGCTGGTACGTCGAGACCTCCGGCGGCGACACCTACGTCACCCGGTTCCTCATCGCGGGCATCGGCGCGCTGCACATCCCGTCGATCCCGCGGCTGCCCGGTATCGAGGACTTCACCGGCGCCACGTTCCACTCGGCCCAGTGGGACCACGACTTCGACCTGACCGGCAAGCGGGTCGCGGTGATCGGGACCGGCGCCAGCGCCGTGCAGTTCGTGCCCAAGATCGCCCCGGAGGTCGCCGAGCTGACCCTGTTCCAGCGGACCGCGCCCTGGGTGATGCCCAAGCCCGACCACGCGATGCCGGTCTGGTCGCGCGACCTGTTCGCCAGGGTCCCCGGCGCCCTGCGCGCGTACCGGCACCTGCTGTACTGGGTCAACGAGGTCCGCGCGGTCGGGTTCAACGGCCACCAGGGGATCTTGAAGCTGGCCTCGAAGCTCGCCGCGCACAACATCACCAAGGCCGTGCGGGACCCGGAGCTGGTGCGGAAGCTGACCCCGGACTACGTCATGGGCTGCAAGCGGGTGCTGATCTCCAACGACTACTACCCGGCGTTCAACCGGGCCAACGTGCACCTGGAGACCTCCGGCGTCGCCGAGGTCCGGGCGACCAGCGTCGTGGGCAACGACGGCCGCGAGCACGAGGTCGACGCGATCATCTACGGCACCGGGTTCCACGTCACCGACTCGTTCGACTACCTGAAGATCACCGGGCGGGACGGCGTCGACCTGGCGGGGCTGTGGCGGGAGCGGGGCATCGGCACCCACCTGGGGATCACCGTCGCCGGGTTCCCGAACCTGTTCTTCCTGCTCGGCCCGAACACCGGCCTCGGCCACAACTCGGTGGTCTTCATGATCGAGTCGCAGATCCGGTACGTGGTCGAGGCGCTGCGGCTGGCCGACCGCGAGGGCGCCGAGGCGCTGGACGTGCGCCGCGCGGCGCAGGACGCGTTCAACACCGACGTCCAGCGCAGGCTCGCCGCCGGGGTGTGGACCCAGGGCGGCTGCACCAGCTGGTACCTGGACTCCCAGGGCGTCAACCGGACGATCTGGCCCGGCTTCACCTGGCGCTACTGGCTGCGCACCCGCCACGTCGACCCGAGCGACTTCGAGCTGCTCAGCCGCGCCGCAAATCCCGCGAGCGAAACGGCGGGCGTCCGCTAGTTTCTCGTGGCATGGCCAAGGACCCCAACAGCGCGACGATCGCCACGAACCGGCGGGCCCGGCACCACTACGCCGTGCTCGACACCGTCGAGGCGGGCGTCGTGCTGGTCGGCACCGAGGTCAAGAGCCTGCGGCTGGGCCGCGCGTCCCTCGTCGACGCCTTCGCCACCATCGACGACGGCGAGATCTGGCTGCGCGGCCTGCACATCAACGAGTACACGTTCGGCACCTGGACCAACCACACCCCGCGCCGGGTCCGCAAGCTGCTGCTGCACCGCCGCGAGATCGACAAGCTATCGCAGAAGGTCCACGAGTCGGGCCTGTCGCTGGTCCCGCTGTCGATGTACTTCGTCGACGGCAAGGTGAAGGTGGAGTTGGCCCTGGTGCGCGGCAAGAAGACCTGGGACAAGCGCGCCGACCTCGCCGACCGCGACGCCAAGCGCGAGATCGAACGCGCCTTCGCCCGCCAGGTCAAGGGCAAGCGCCGCGAGCGCCCCCGCCCATGACACCATCGGCGGCGTGCGCCCGCCCCGCCTGTTCACCGCCCTCCTGGGCCTGGTCGACAAGTTCGAGGAACGCGGCGTCCACGTCCCCGGCGCCGACGACGGCAAGATCTCCCCGTGGCGCGACTTCGGCTGGCTGATCGCCGCCTGGCTCGTCGCCATCGGCTTCTTCATCCTCTTCTTCGCCTTGGCCGCCTGACCCCCGGCGCGCACTGACCTCGCCCCCTGCGGCGCCATGCCCACCCACCGCTGCGGCATGCAAGCCCCGAGGGCGTTCGCGCGTGATCTCCCACAGCCAGTCCCGAATCGAGTGAACCTCAGCCGCCACCTCGCCTCTCCCCCAGGTCGCGTTATCCACAACCCCCCGAGTTGTCCACAGCCCAACCACACCCCTATGTCGCCACCCCCACCCCCGGTAGACTGGCACTGGGGACGCCCCCCGGAGAGGGTGGGGGCTGGGGTGCCGGAGGCGGCCCCCGCGACGGCGGCCCGAGCGAGGCGGCGGCGCCCGTCGGATGGGGTGGCGGGGGTCCCCGGGGGGCGGTCCAGTCGATCACCCGGCCCGATCCAGCGGATCACTCGCGCCCGATCCGGTCGACCACCGTCTCTCGGTCCAGCGGATCACCCACCCCCGATCCAGTCGATCACCCGACCTCGGGCCAGTCGATCTCGCGGGGGGCGGGCGACACGGGCCGCAGTGGGCTTTGTCACGCTGGGTGCACCGGTGATCACGGCTCGGCCACAGTGCGGAACCAGGTGCGACTCAACGGCCTATTCGGCTCGGCGGGGTGGCCGCTGGTGGTGCCATGGTGGGGTCGTACGTCCCCACGCGTCCCCCGCCAGGAAGTAGGCACGTCCGGTGAAGATCGTCGCGCTCGTGGCCGTCTGCTGCGCGCTCTTGGTGGCGATCACCGGGTGCGGTGGTGCGACCGCCTACTCGGCGACGGTGGCCGCGGCCGCCCCGAGCGCCACCCCGACCGAGTTGGCCGGGGTCAGCCAGCCGACCCGCAGCGGTGAGCCGACGGCGTTGGGCATGGGGTTGACGATCACCGTGTCGGCGCCGAAGTCGTTCGTGCCGACCGGGGCGGCGTTCCCGGCGGTGCGCAGGGCGGTCGGGTTCGAGATGACGGTGCGCAACGAGGGCAGTTCCCCGTACTCGCCGACGCTGCTGTCGCTCTCGGCGCTGGCCAACGGCTCGGCGAGCAGGCAGGTGATCGACTCGGCGCAGGGCTACTCCGGCGCGGTCGGCACCGAGGCCGTGCCGCCGGGGCGCAGCACCCGGTTCCTGGTGGCCTTCGAGCTGCCGCCGGAGAAGGTGGCCGTGGTGGTGAGCGCGCAACCGGACCCGGCGGGCGCGGCCGTGGTGACCGTGTTCGACGGGCAGGCGTAGCGGCGCGCTAGCGTCGTCGCATGACCGAACAGTTGCGCCTGTCCCCCGGTGACGCGGCACCGGAGTTCACCCTTCCCGACAGCGAGGGCACCGAGGTGTCGCTGTCGGACTTCCGCGGCAGGTCCGTCGTCGTCTACTTCTACCCGGCCGCGTCGACGCCGGGGTGCACCAAGCAGGCGTGCGACTTCCGGGACAACCTCGCCGAGTTCAACGACGCCGGGTTCGCGGTGGTCGGCATCTCCCCCGACAAGCCCGCGAAGCTGGCGAAGTTCGTCGCCGAGGAGGGCCTGACGTTCCCGCTGCTGTCGGACCCCGACAAGGCCGTGCTGACCGCGTACGGCGCGTACGGCGAGAAGCAGCTCTACGGCAAGACGGTGACCGGCGTGATCCGCTCGACCTTCGTCGTCGACCCCGAGGGCAAGATCGCGCACGCCGGGTACAACGTGCGGGCGACCGGGCACGTGGCCAAGCTGCGCAAGGACATCTCGGTCTGACCTGAGAATCCGGTGAGGGTCCGCCCGGCCGGGCAACCGAAGCGGGCGGTGTCCCGTTACGGCGTCCCCGCGGGGGAAGTTGCCGCCTGACCGGGTCAACTTCCCGGTCCGACCGGGCGTTTCACCGGTGTGCGCCCACTTCGGAACCTCACCCTGATCGGCCTGGTCGCGACTCTGGCCGTGGCCGGGTGCGGGGTGGCCGAGCAGCCGCAAGTGCTGCAGGTGTTGGAGCAGACCAGTTCCACCCCGCCCTCGCCGACGACCGCGCCCGCGGACGGGTCGCCGACGGTGCAGGCCGCGCCGGAACAGCGAGCGGCCGAGCTGCCCGACGCGGACGAGATCGTCGCGGCGGTGCGCTCGGTGCTGGGGTCGGCGCGGGTCGGGGTGCTGGTGGTCGACCGGGACACCGGCGCCGACCTCGTCGCGGTCGAGGCGGAGCGCCAGTTCCGGTCGGCGTCGCTGGTGAAGCTGATGATCGCCGTCGACGTGCTCGCCGACGGCCCGACGGCGGCGACCCGCAAGCGGATCTCCGCCATGCTCACCGCCTCCGACGACGACATCGCCACGTCCCTGTGGGTCCGCCAGGGCGGCACCGACCTGCTGACCCGCTCGACCAGGCGGATGGGCCTGACCGGCACCGAACCCCCCGCCATCGTCGGCCGCTGGGGCGACGTCCTGCTCACCGCCCGCGACGTCGCCAAGGTCTACGACTACGTCCTCGACGAGCTCCCGGCCGACGACCGCGCCCTCATCGTCGACTCCCTGGCCGCCTCGACCCCCACCGCCGCCGACGGCTTCGACCAGACCTTCGGCATCCCGAGCGGCATCTCCGCTGAGTGGGCCGTCAAGCAGGGCTGGTCCGACAGCACGAACGACATCGTCGTCCACAGCACCGGCCTCGTCGGCGACCACTGGCGCTACATGGTCGTCCTGCTCACCGAGTACCCCCTCGGCACCCGCTGGGCCAACGCCCGCAAAGCCGTCACCGCAGGCGCCGCCGTCTTGGACCCGTACCTGTCCTAGCCCCGATCGCCCTGCTTGTCCGCAGCCGCACCAACCGAGGCCGCCCGCACGCGATCACCCACAGCCAGTACCGAATCGAGTGAACCTCGGCCAGCTCCCCACACGTTCCCCAGGTCGCGTTATCCACAACCCCCCGAGTTGTCCACAGCCCAACCACACCCCTAGGCCGCCACCCCCATCCCCGGTAGACTGGCATCGGGGACGCCCTCCGGAGAGGGTGGGAGCTGGGGTGCCGGAGGCGGCCCCCGCGACGGCGGCTCGGGCGGGCCCGGCAGCGCCGGTCGACGAGGCGGTGGGGGTCCCCGCGATTGCAGGTCGCGCAGACTGGGCGGCGCCGAAAGGTGAGGCAGAGAGGGTCCCCGCGACGGCGAATCGAGCAGTGCCGGAGGCCAACTGGGGGCTCGACCACGGCGAGTTGAGCTAGCCCGGCAGCGGCCGTCGGCGAGATGGAGGCCGTGAAGGCAGGCCGAATCGCGCCAGCCAGGCGGTGCGGGTCCCCGCGATGGCGGGGTGGCGTTCAGCGCCGCTTGAGTGAAAGCAGCGGTGGGACTAGAGCGCGGCCAGGTGTGGCAGCAGGAGTCGGAGGGCTTGGCCGCGGTGGGAGATGGCGTCCTTCTGCTCGGGCGTCAGCTCCGCCGAGGAGCAGTCGTGGCCGTCCGGGCGGAAGATCGGATCGTAGCCGAAGCCGTTGGTGCCCGCTGGTTCGCGGGTGATGGTGCCCCGCCAGTCGGCGCGCAGGGTGGTTTCGGTGCCGTCGGGGTGGACGAGGGCGATGGCGCAGACGAAGCCGCCGCCGCGGCGGTCGTCGGGGACGTCGCCGAGTTGGGCCAGGACGAGGTCGAGGTTGGCCTTGTCGTCGCCGTGGGTGCCGGACCAGCGGGCGGACAGGACGCCGGGCATGCCGTTGAGGGCGTCGATGGCGATGCCGGAGTCGTCGGCGATCGCGGGCAGGCCGGTGGCCGCGGCCGCGTCGCGGGCCTTGGCCAGGGCGTTCTCCTCGAAGGTGGCGCCGGTCTCCGGGGCCTCCGGGAAGTCGGGGACGTCGGCGAGGCCGACGATCTCGACGCCGTCGACCTGGTTGGCGGCGAGGATGCGGCGCAACTCGGCGAGCTTCTTGGCGTTGCGGCTGGCGAGCAGGACGCGGGTCATCGGCTGCCCTTCGGCTCGGGCAGGGTGCCGGGGTAGGGCAGGGCGAGGGCCTCGGCCTGGACGCGGTTGAGCTCGGCGCAGCCCGCGAGGGCGAGGTCGAGCATGGCGTCGAGGGTGGAGCGGGCGAAGGTGGCACCCTCGCCGGTGCCCTGGACCTCGATGAGCGTCCCGGCGTCGGTGGCGACCACGTTCATGTCGACCTCGGCGCGCGCGTCCTCCTCGTACGGGAGGTCGAGCCGCACCCGGCCGCCGACGACGCCGACGCTGACCGCCGACACCGCGCAGGACAGCGGCTGCGGGTCGGCGAGCTTGCGCGCGGCACCCAGGTAGGTGATCGCGTCGGCCAGGGCGACGTAGGCGCCGGTGATGGCCGCGGTGCGGGTGCCGCCGTCGGCCTGGATCACGTCGCAGTCGAGGTGGATGGTGTTCTCGCCGAGCGCCGACAGGTCGATGCACGCGCGCAGGGACCGGCCGATGAGCCTGCTGATCTCGTGCGTGCGGCCGCCGACGCGGCCCTTCACCGACTCGCGGTCGCTGCGGGTGTTGGTCGCCGAGGGCAGCATCGCGTACTCGGCGGTGACCCAGCCGAGCCCGGAGCCCTTGCGCCACCGCGGCACGCCCTCGGTGACGCTGGCCGCGCACAGCACCCTGGTGCGGCCGAAGGACACCAGCACCGATCCGGCTGGCCAGTCCTGGTAGCCGCGGGTGATCGTGATGTCCCGGAGCTGGTCGTCGTTCCTGCCGTCGCTTCTCACCACCCGGTCAGCCTAGCCGGCCGCCGCTAGAGCTCGTAGGCCGCGCCCTGCTCGACGACGGTCACCTCGCCGGGGAAGGCGGCGACGGCTTCCGCGTGGACGGCGTCGCGGTCGGTCCACGGCGGAATGTGGGTCACGAGGAGTCTGCTGGCGCCCGCCGCGGCGGCCAGCTCGCCAGCTTCCCGACCGGACAGGTGCAGGGCCTCCTTGGCGCCCGAGCCGTGCGTCCACGACGCCTCGGCGAGCACCACGTCGGCGCCCTCGGCCAGCGCCAAGACCGAGCGGCACAGGCCGGTGTCGCCGGTGTACACCAGGGACCGGCCGCCGTGGCTGATGCGGAAGCTGTAGGCGTCGCACGGGTGCGCCGCCGTCGCGACAGCCACCTCGAAGGGTCCTATATGGACAGTACCGGGCGTTAATGGACAGAAGTCGAACACATCGGACAGATCCGTGACAGCCAGCTCGTCGTCGTCGGTGGCGTACGCGCCCGCGAACCGGCGCGGCGCGGCTCTCGGGGCGTGCACGGGTAAGCGGTTCGCCCGGGGGTCGCGGCTGGGACGCGGGTGGTAGCGCCGGTAGACGGTCAGCGACGCGAAATCCGCGCAGTGGTCGGCGTGCAGGTGCGAGAACAGCAGGGCGTCGAGCGCGAACGGGTCGCGGATCGCCTGCAGCGCGGCGAGGGTGCCGCTGCCGAGCTCGACGCCGAGCAGGAACCCCTCCGCCTCCAGCAGGTAGCCGGATGAGGCGGCGTTGGGCCCTGGAACGCTTCCTGAGCACCCGAGAACGGTCAGCAGCACACCGAACAGCCTGTCACAGCGGGCATCGCGGCACGATCACCATCGAGCCAATGGAGCAAGGCCCGCGCCGCCGCCGAGTCCGAGGAAGCGGCGCGCCAACCGGTCGAACGGCTCGGCCGGACCGGTCGCGCTGAACTCGTGCACCGGCTCGTCCTCGTCCTCGGTCAGCAGCCCGGTCTCGGTGAGCACGCGGAAGACGTCCTTCGCGCACTCCTCCGCGCTCGACACCAGCGTCACGTCCGGTCCCATCACGACCTGCAACACCCCGGTGAGCAGCGGGTAGTGGGTGCAGCCGAGCACGACGGTGTCCACAGCGGCCTGTTGCAGCGGTTCCAGGTAGGTCTGGGCGAGGCCGAGAACCTGGCGTCCCGAGGTGACCCCGCGCTCGACGAAGTCGACGAACCGGGGGCACGCGGCACCGGTCACGGCAATGCCCGGGGCTGCGGCGAAAGCGTCGTCGTAGGCGCGGGAGCGGATGGTGCCGGTGGTCCCGATCACGCCGACCCTGCCGGTCTTGGTGACCGCGGCGGCCCGGCGCACAGCGGGAACGACGACCTCGACGACCGGGATGTCGTAGCGCTCGCGGGCGTCGCGCAGGCACGCGGCGGAGGCGGTGTTGCAGGCGAGGACGAGCATCTTGACGCCGCTGGCGACGAGCTCGTCGGTGCGCCGCAGGGTGATCTCGCGGACCTCGGCGATCGGCCGGGGACCGTACGGGTTGTTGGCGGTGTCACCGATGTAGCGCAGCCGCTCGTGCGGGAGCTGGTCGATGATCGAGCGCGCCACGGTGAGCCCGCCGACCCCCGAGTCGAAGATGCCGATCGGGGCGCTCACGCGGCCGCCTGCTTGGTCACCGACCGGTTGCCCATCGACACCAGCCAGGCGGCCAGGATGCCGCCGAGCGCGCCGAACAGGTGGCCCTGCCAGGAGATCCTCGGGTCGCCGGGCAGCACGCCGAACAGCATCGTGCCCCAGTAGCCGAGCAGCACCAGCGCCAGCGCTATGTGCAGCACGCTGCGGGTGAACAGGCCGCGCACCAGCAGGAACAGCAGCCAGCCGAAGCACAGCCCGGACGCGCCGACGGTGACCGTGCCCCCGTCGCCGGTCAGCCACACCCCGACGCCGCTGACCAGCCAGATGGTGGCGGTGACCGCGACCCACTGGGCCAGCCCGTTGGCCATCGCCAGGAACGCCAGCACCAGCAGCGGCAGCGTGTTGGACACCAGGTGCGCCCAGCCCGCGTGCAGCAGCGGCGCCCACAGGATCCCGTCGAGCCCGGAGCTGTCGCGGGCGATGATGCCGAACTGGTCCAGGTCGGCGGGCAGCACGGCGTCGACGAACTCGATCAGGTACAGCAGCGCGGCGAACCCGCCGACGACGATCAGCGCCTGCAACGGGTTCGGCGGCAACACCCGGGCGGCGGGCTTGCTCGGCTGGACGGGCACGGTGCTCACACCACTGAGACTACGTGTTCGCGCGCCTCACCGGATCCGGTGAAACCCGGAGCTCACCCCGAGACCGCGGCCCGCGCCAACCTGGCCAGGGACTCGTCCATCCGCCGCTTGATCTCCCTGGTCCACGCGGTGCGCATGAGGAACCCGCGCAGCAGGTCCACCGGCTCCTGGACGGTGCGCAGGCTGACGGTGGTGCGCTCGCCGTCGGGCTGGAGCTCGATGGTGAACCGCGTCGCCCTCGCCAGCGTCGGCGCCGCCTTCCCGTCCAGCCGCTCCGCCTTGTGCACCCACCCGATCAACACCGGCGCCTCGAACGCGACGACCTCCTGGTCGATCTCCGACCGCCGGTTCCCCCACAACCCGTGCTGCCTGCGCAGCTGCCCGACCCCGTCCCCGGACAACACCTCGGTCCGCTCCGAGAAGCTGAACCAATCCGGCGCCCGCCCCGCATCCGACACGATCGCCCACACCTGCTCCACCGAAGCAGGCACCTGAGCGCTCCGCAGCACCTCCACCACACCGGACATACCCGAGAATCTAGCCCGGACCACCGCGCACGGGTCAGCGGCTACGCCCAGAGGTGGCCGTCGAGGCGGTCTGAGGCTTCGTCGATGGTGCCGCTGTAGGCGCCGGTGGAGAGGTATTTCCAGCCTGCGTCGGCGACGATGAAGACGACGTCGGCTTCCTCGCTCGCACTCTGGGGCACCGCTCCAGACATCCGCGCGGTGGAGCGCAGAGGCAGTGCGCCCCACCAGCCTGCATGCCGTTACGGACCCGAAGTCCACGCGGCTTCGGCACGCGAGGTCAGCTGGCTGCGACCACACGGCGACTCTGGGGCTCGACATCCCGGCGCGATGCTGTCCACCGCTGCTTCGAAGCCGCGCCCTCACGCACAACAGCGACGCGGCGCTGACCAGGTGCGCGCCGACTGGCTACGCCCAGAGGTGGCCGTCGAGGCGGTCTGAGGCTTCGTCGATGGTGCCGCTGTAGGCGCCGGTGGAGAGGTACTTCCACCCGGCGTCGGCGACGATGAAGACGACGTCGGCTTCTTCGCCCGCGCCTGCGGCCTTTTCGGCGGCGGCGAGGGCGGCGTGCAGGATGGCGCCGGTGGAGACGCCCGCGAAGATGCCCTCGGTTTCCAGGAGTTGGCGGGTGCGGCGCAGGGCGTCGTAGGAGCCGACGGAGAAGCGGCTGCTCAGGACCGACGGGTCGTACAGCTCCGGTACGAAGCCCTCGTCCAGGTTGCGCAGGCCGTAGACCAGCTCCCCGTACCGGGGTTCGGCGGCGATGATCTGGATGTCCGGCTTGTGCTCCCGCAGGTACCGGCCGACGCCGACGAGGGTGCCGGTGGTGCCGAGGCCCGCGACGAAGTGGGTGATGGACGGCAGGTCGCGGAGGATCTCGGGGCCGGTGCCGGTGTAGTGGGCGGCGGCGTTGTCCGGGTTGCCGTACTGGTAGAGCATCACCCAGTCCGGGTGCTGCTCGGCGAGTTCCTTGGCGCGGCGGACGGCCTCGTTGGAGCCGCCCGCCGCCGGGGAGAACACGATGCGGGCGCCGTAGGCCTGCAGCAGCAGCTTGCGCTCCTCGGAGGTGTTCTCCGGCATCACGCAGACCAGGCCGTAGCCCTTGAGCTTGGCGGCCATGGCCAGCGAGATGCCGGTGTTGCCCGAGGTCGGCTCCAGGATGGTCGCCCCGGGCGCCAGCCGACCGTCGCGCTCGGCGGCGGTGATCATGGCGAGCGCGGGGCGGTCCTTGATGGAGCCGGTCGGGTTGCGGTCCTCGAGCTTGGCCCACAGCCGCACCGTCGGCGCCGGGGACAGCCGGGGCAGCCCGACCAGCGGTGTGTCACCCAGCGCGTCGAGCAGTGAGTCGTAGCGGGCCACGGGTCCCCCTCAAGCGAAGCCGGAAAAACTAGCGCGCGCCACCGGCGACGGCGGGCAGGATCGTCACGTTGTCGCCGTCGGCGACCTTGGCCTCGAGGCCACCGGCGAAGCGGACGTCCTCGTCGTTGACGTAGACGTTGACGAAGCGGTGCAGCACGCCGTCCTTGACCAGGCGGGCCTTGAGGCCGCCGTGGTTGGCCTCGAGGTCGTCGATGACCTGGGCCAGGGTGTCGCCCGCGGCCGGGACGGTCTTCTCGCCGCCGGTGTGGGTGCGCAGGATGGTCGGGATCGAGACGGTGACGGCCATGGTGGGTCATCCTCCGGGAGGTGGGTTCATCGAAAGGGACGCGCGGGGGTGCGGCGGGTATTCCGCGGCACCGGGGAACTCACAGCTCTGGGACGTCGTCCGGTCCGGTGTGCGCGAACCGGTACGACTCGACGACCTCGACGGGTTCCTCGGTGATGACGCCGTCGACGATGCGGAACGAGCGCAGTTCGTGCTCGTGCGGGTCGCGCGTGGAGACCAGCACGTAGTGCGCGTACGGCTCGGCGGCGATCTTGGCGTCGGTGCGCGACGGGTAGGCCTCGGTGGCCGTGTGCGAGTGGTAGATGACCACCGGCACCTCGTCGTTGGCGTCCATCTCCCGGTACAGCCGCAGCAGGTCCCCGGAGTCGAACTCGTAGAACGTGGGCGAGCGGGCCGCGTTGAGCATCGGGATGAACCGCTCCGGCCGGTCGGACCCGTCGGGTCCGGCGATGACGCCGCACGCCTCGTCCGGGTGGTCGCGGCGGGCATGCGCCACCATCGCGTCCACGAGGTCTCGGCGGATCGTCAGCACGCCACCATCCTACGGGCTGGGTCGGCACCTCCCAGTGTGTGGGAGAACGCAGCATCACTCCCTCCCGCCACCCACCCCCTCGTCCCCGCCCGGCATCGTTCCCGGCTTGGCGGCGGCTGCCAATCGAGCGTATGAGACCGCGAGTCAAGCCCAGACGTCGCGGTAAGAGTGCAGGTCGCCGATGGTGGTGGCGGTGAGCGCGCCGTGCGCGACAGCTCGGGCGAACACCTCGGCCGCCGAGGTATAGAGGGCGTCCAGCTCGACCGGACCAGACACCGGTCGGACCCCGGTAGCGGCCGCGAACACGGTGTCGCCGTCGAAGAGGGTGTGCGACGGGCGCACCGCGCGGGCGAGTCCATGCTGGGCGGCCATGGCCAACCGCTTGCACTGCGCCTTGTCCAAGGCGGCGTCGGTAGCGACAACGCCGATGGTGGTGTTGAGGTCCGACGGTCGCGCTGTCAGCTGCGCGGGCCGCCCCGGCGCAGGCGGGAACTCCCCCGGTTCACCGTCGACCCAGAAGCCTCCGGTGGACAAATCGACGACCTCGCCCTTGGCGTTGACCGCCGCGATAGCGCCAACTGTGAACTCGCCCACTCTGGCGCTAGCCGAGCCGATACCGCCCTTGAGCGAACCGACCCTCGCACCGGCTCCAGCACCGACACTGCCCATCTCGACCGGGCCGTCGGTAGCCGCCTCGCAGGCCGCGTACCCGAAGTCCGCATCCGGCCGGTTGCCCCACTCACCGCGAGGTAGGTCAAACAGCACAGCCGCCGGGACGATCGGCACGACGTGATGCGACTCTGGCCCTACCGGAAACCCGATGCCGCGTTCCCCAAGCCAGCGCATAACACCGTCCGCGGCCGCGAGCCCGTAGGCGCTACCGCCCGACAAGCACACCGCGTCGACCCTGCTGACCAGGTTCTCCGGGGCGAGCAGGTCCGTCTCGCGGGTCCCGGGCGCCCCGCCGCGCGCGTCCACACCGCCGACCGTGCCCTCGGGCAGCAGGACGACCGTGGTGCCGGTCGCCCACCCCCCGCCGATCCGGTGGTGGTGCCCGACGCGGACCCCCGGGACCTGGGTGATCACGGCGTCGAGAGCGCCTGCACCATGGACTCCTGCACCCAGGTCAGCCAGTGGTAGACCGACAGGTGCGGGCTGCGCGGGTCGTCGTCGGGCAGCTCGTCCGGCATGTCCTCGGTGACCTCGATGGCGGTGCCCAGGGCGAGCCGCACGTCGTTGAGCGCCGAGAGCCACGCGTCGGCCTGCTCCAGCGAGAGCCGGATCCCGCCGCCGTACATCGGGCAGGTCTCCAGCACCACCGCCGCGACCCCGGTCTTGAGGTCGAGCAGGGTCGGCTCGTGCAGCGAGCGCAGCACCGCGGCCGAGTCCAGGTCGGCCTTGCTCGGGTTGTCGTCGTCGAGCCGGTGGAAGTCGGGCAGCAGCCGCGACAGGATCGGGTCGTCCGGCGAGGTCGACGGGCCGGTCCGGATCCCGGTCAGCTCCGCGAGCTCGTCCTGCGGGGTCTCCTCGATGCGCGCGCGCAGCATGTCGTCGATCTGGGACACCAGGCCGCGCAGCACCGCGGCCTCCTGCCGATCGATGTCGGCGTGCACCAGGTCGCCCTTGCGCTTCCACGGCTTCACGACGTGTGTTCCATGGTCGCCCAGAGCCCCGCCGCGTGCAGCCTCGCCACGTCGGCCTCCATCTTGTCCTTGCTCCCCGACGACACGATGGCCTTGCCCTCGTGGTGCACGTCGAGCATGAGCTTGGTCGCCTTGTCCCTGCTGTAGCCGAACAGCTTCTGGAACACGTAGGTCACGTACGACATCAGGTTGACCGGGTCGTTCCAGACGACGGTCTGCCAGGGCCGGTCCTCGGCCACCACCTCCGAGCTCGACGGCGTCGCCTGCGTCTGCTCCATGTCGACGGCTGCGGTCATGGGTCAATGGTGGCATGACCCATTTCGCCCACACCGGCGGATCTTCATTCGATCGGACTACTCCATCACCGATCGTGGCTCTGCCTATTTCCTCCCACCACCCGCCCCCTCGTCCCCACCCGGCATCGTCCCCGGCTCGCGACCTTGGCTCACCCGGCATCGTCGCAGCTCGGCGTAGGGGCCGGTGGCCGAGCGAGCCAAGCGCTGCCAGGTCCGGGACCAGGGGCATCGGGCAGGCGAACACGACATAGGCTCGTACCCATGGGTGTGAACGCGGGTGCGAGCGGCGTCGGTCCGGTCAGCACTGGACTGTTGACCGACCACTACGAACTGACCATGCTCTCCGCCGCGCTGGCCGACGGCACGGCTGAGCGGTCCTGCGTCTTCGAGGTGTTCACCAGGCGCCTGCCGGACGGGCGCCGCTACGGGGTGGTCGGCGGCACCGCGCGGGTCGTCGAGGCCGCCGCGGCGTTCCGGTTCGGGGAGGCGGAGCTGGCGCACCTGCGCGAGACCTCCGTCGTCGACGAGGCGACCCTGGAGTGGCTGGCCGCGTACCGGTTCAGCGGCGACATCGACGGCTACCCCGAGGGCGAGCTGTTCTTCCCCGGCTCCCCGCTGCTGACCGTGACCGGGACCTTCGCCGACGCGGTGGTCCTGGAGACGGTCGCGTTGTCGATCCTGAACCACGACAGTGCCATCGTCTCGGCGGCGGCGCGGATGGCGGGCGCGGCCAACGGTCGACCGATCATCGAGATGGGGTCGCGCCGCACGCACGAGGTCGCCGCGATCGCCTCGGCTCGTGCGTCCTACCTGGCGGGTTTCGCCACTACGTCCAACCTGGCGGCGGGTAGCGCGTACGGCATCCCGACCGCGGGGACGTGCGCGCACGCGTTCACCCTGCTGCACGACGACGAGCGCGCCGCGTTCGCCGCGCAGGTGGCCGCCCTCGGGGTGAGCACCACGCTGCTGGTCGACACCTACGACATCACCCAGGGCATCGCGACGGCCGTCGAGGTCGCGGGGACCGGGCTGGGCGCGATCCGCATCGACTCCGGCGACGTCGGGGTGCTGGCCAGGCAGGCCCGCGAGCAGCTCGACGGCCTCGGCGCGACCGAGACCAGGATCGTGGTGTCCGGTGACCTGGACGAGTACGCGATCGCGTCGCTGCGGGCCGAGCCGGTCGACGCCTACGGGGTGGGCACCTCGGTGGTGACCGGGTCCGGGGCGCCGACCGCCGGGATGGTCTACAAGCTGGTCGAGGTCGACGGCAGGCCGGTGGCCAAGCGCAGCTCGCACAAGGAGTCGCGCGGCGGCCGGAAGCTGGCGCTGCGCAGGCACAAGCCGACCGGCACCGCGCTCGAGGAGGTCATCTACCCGGCGGGCGGCCCGGCTCCCGAGCTCGGCG
The DNA here is from genome assembly GCF_024171945.1 of Actinokineospora globicatena. Taxonomy (GTDB): domain Bacteria; phylum Actinomycetota; class Actinomycetes; order Mycobacteriales; family Pseudonocardiaceae; genus Actinokineospora; species Actinokineospora globicatena. Next base: position 203,959 of record NZ_JAMTCR010000005.1, on the reverse strand, counting down.
AGCACGACCGGCTGCTGCAGATCCCCCTGATGCGCGGTGGACAACCGGTGCCCGACCTGCCCACGCTTGAGGACAGCCGAACCCGAGTGCGCAAGGGCTTGGTCAGCCTCCCCTGGGAGGGCTTGAAGCTGTCGGCGGGCGACCCCGCCATCCCCACCGTGTACCTGGAGCAGTCATGAGCGACTTGGGCAAGGCCGCCTTGATCGTCGTCGACGTGCAGAACGACTTCTGCGAGGGCGGTTCCTTGGCCGTCACCGGTGGCGCCGCCGTGGCCGCCGCGATCTCGGCGCACGTCGCCGCCTCGGACTACGACCACGTCGTGGCGACCCGCGACTTCCACATCGACCCGGGCGCGCACTTCAGCGACAACCCCGACTTCGTCGACAGCTGGCCGGTGCACTGCGTGGTCGACACCTCGGGGGCCTCGTTCCACCCCGCGCTCGACGTCGCCCCCATCGAGGCCGTGTTCTCCAAGGGGGCCTACGCAGCGGCCTACTCGGGGTTCGAGGGGGTCGGCCCGGCCGAGGTGTCGCTGGCGGACTGGCTGCGCTCACGCGGGGTGACCCGGGTGGACGTCGTCGGCATCGCCACCGATCACTGCGTGCGGGCGACGGCCATCGACGCGGCGGCGGCGGGCTTCGCCACCACGGTCCTGCTCGACCTGACCGCCGGGGTGGCCGCGCCGACCGTCGAGGCGGCGCTGGCAGGTCTGCGGGCGGCGGACGTGACGCTGGTCGGGACGCCCACGGTCGGTTGACCGGAGAGCAGCCTGGTCAGCGCGGCGCAGACCCGGCGGGCGGCGTGCCCGTCGCCGAACGGGTTGTCGGTGTTGGGCACGCGCTGGCCGGTGACCAGGATCCGCTCGGCCTCGCCGAGCAGCCTGACCCGGTCGGTGCCGACCAGTTGCGCGCAGCCCGCGCGGACGGCCTCCATCCGCTCGGTGACGTCGCGGGCGACCAGGACCGGGACGCCGAAGGTGGGCGCCTCCTCCTGGATGCCGCCGGAGTCGGTGATCACCAGGGCCGCCCGGCGCAGGGTGCGCACCAGGTCTGGGTAGTCGAGCGGGTCGGTCACCACGATGCCGGGGTGCCCGCCGAGCACGGTCGCCACCTGGGCGCGGACCTCGGGGTTGGGGTGCGCCGGGAGCAGCACCCGCACGTCGGGGTGCCTGTCGGCGATGGTCCGCACGGCGCTGAGGATGCCCGCGAGCGGCGCGCCCCAGGACTCCCTGCGGTGCACGGTGACCAGGACGAGCCTGCCGCCGGTGCGGTCGAGATCGTGTTCGAGCATGGCAAGAGGCGCGTTCGCGGCCGGTAGGTCTACCGAGGCGATGTGGCGGACAGCGTCGACGACGGTGTTGCCGGTGACCTCGATGGCGGCGCCCGGGACGGACTCGGCGCGCAGCGCGGCGGCGGCGTCCTCGGTCGGGGCCAGGTGCAGCGCGGCGATCCGGGCGACCATCTGCCGGTTGCCCTCCTCGGGGAAGGGCGCGGTGAGGTCACCGGTGCGCAGACCCGCCTCCAGGTGCGCGACCGGGATGCCGCGCCAGAACGCGGCCAGCGCGCCCGCCAGGGTCGTCGTCGTGTCGCCCTGCACGAGCAGGACCCCGGGGTCGCGGCGGGCCAGGATGGCGTCGATGCGCGGCAGCAAGGCGCCGACCAGCTCAGCCTGACCGCCGACCGGCCGGTCGACCACGATGACCTCGTCCGGGCCGAGGCCGAACGGGGTGAGCGCCTGCTCGACCATGCCAGGGTGTTGTCCACTGTGGACGATATAGGGGTCGAGCCGGGGCTCGGCGGCCGCGGCGAGCGCGACCGGTGCCGCCTTCACCGCCTCCGGCCTGGTGCCGACCAGGATCAGGACTTCGTTGCGCATGTGTTCCTTAGGGGAGGGGGCGAAGTGGATCCCGGGACCGGTGGGGAGGGGTGGGCGCACCCGGGATCCACTTCGGATCATTCCGCCGCGCGTCTGGCGCGACGGCGGTTGGCGTGCAGCAGCAGGAAGCCGGCGACCAGCAGGGCTACGCCCAGCGCGATCCACCAGCCGACGTCGGCGCCCGTCATCGCGAGTCCCGCGCTGCCGCCGATGGCACCTCCGGTGGGTGCTCGGTACATGGTGGCCTCCCCGCTCAGGCCGTGTCGACGCGACGGCGCCGGATTGCCGTGACCCCAACGGGTAGAGCCACCAGGGCGAGCAGGCCGATCCCGGCCCACAGCCCCGAGCCGGACGCCATCGGCATCGGCGGCGCGGCCACCCCGCAGGTCGCGCTGCCGAGCACGAGGTCACCCTCGCCGACGAGCGCGTTGAGTCGCAAGTGGATCCCGTTGATGGTCAGGGTCCCGTCGGCGGCGCGGACGTGCTCGTTGAACACCAGCGACGCCACGTTCGGCACGCCGATCGTCGTGTTCGCAGGGGGTTCGAGCGGCACGGTCGCCGCCTTGAGCGCCACGTCGGCCAGCGAGGTCTTGCCGGTGACACCGCTCTGCGTGGCCTCGCAGCTGACGGTGATGGCGCCGATGGTGCCCATGTTCGACAGCAGCACGGCGACGTCGGTGAGGCTGGAGCGCGCCGAGACGACACCGGTGTCGTCGTCGCGGTTGGCGCTGGTGGTCACCAGGCCCGCCGTGGCCACCCCGGGCACCGCGGTGTTCGCCAGCTGGGCCGAGGCGGCACCGCTGGTGCTGCTGGGGGCGAGCGGGCTGACGGCGGTCGTGACCTGGCCGAGCAGCGCGACCCTGGCCGAGGCGACGAAGGCCGACGCGTCACCGGGGGCGGCGACGGCGGGCGTCGCGCCAGCCAGCAGCACGGTTGCCGCGATCACTCCGGTGGCGCAGGCACGGCGCAGCCAACGCTTGTACATCGTGGTTCCTCCAAGGGATCTGCGATTCCAAGCCCGCGAGTCCGCACGGAGAACGGCGGAGGGGACCGGGGGCTTGCGGAAGGCGTATCGCCGGCACCCGGCCAGAGATCACAGATCTGCGCCGATGCAACCCGATCGAGTGGATCACGACGTGGTTTCACAATTCTGCTGACGCTGGGTGCAGTGCTTTCCGGACCTTTGTCACCCGGATCGCGGATGAAGCCCTGGTGGTGGGGTGGCCGATGGAATTCCTGACGCGTCGGGTGAACGACGCGCGCATCAGGAGGGAGCAGCGGTGGCGTTGGCCAACGCGCTGCCGGTCACCCGATCATCGACGAGGTTGCTCGCGTTCGCCCTGGTGGCGGCCGCGGTGGCGCTCGTGGTCGGCAACCGGCTGTACCGGACCGCGGAGATGGCGCTGGCGAGCGGGATCCTGCGGGTGATCACGTCCGGCGGCGTGCAGCTGGTCGCCGAGCGGCAGACCGTCTACTTCGGACTCGGCGGCGCGCACCCGTTCGGCCTGCGGATGAGTCCGGAGTGCACCTCGGCGTTCCTGGTGCTGCCGCTGCTGCTGGTGGCGGCGGTGATGATCGCGCTGCGCGGCCGGATCGCGGGGCGTGTGCTGGTCGCGCTCGGCCTGGCGTCGGTCGCGGTGATCGCGGTCAACCAGCTGCGCGTGCTGACGCTGGTCGGTCTGATCAACGGGCTGGGCACCGACCAGGGTTACTACTGGGGGCACACGTTCCTGGGGTCCATCGTGAGCGTCGTCGGCGGCGCGGCGGCCCTGGTCCTGTTCGTGTGGAAGGCGACGCGGTGAACCTGCCGCTGCTGCTCGGTTTCACCCAGGCCCTCGCCCTGACGATGAGCGTCGCGTTCATGACCTACGTGTGCTTGATCGTCGTGCCGTACCTGCGCTACCGCCGGGCCGCTCCCGGTGACCCGCACCGGTTGGAGTGGCACTTCTTCGTGCCGTGCCGCGACGAGCAGGCCGTCATCGGCGACACGGTGCGCTACCTGCGCGGCACGTTCACCCACGCGCACGTCTGGGTCATCGACGACGACTCGGCGGACGGGACGGTCGACGTGGTCCGCGCGCTGCAGGGCCCCCGGCACGGCGGCGACCGGTTGCTGCACCTGGTGTGCCGCAAGCGCCCCAACGCCCGCACCGGCAAGGGCGCGGCGCTGAACTCGGCGTACCGGGCGCTGAAGAACTGGATGGGCAAGCACGCCGACACCGACCGCGCGGTGATCGTCGTGGTCGACGCCGACGGCCGCCCCGCCGCGAACTGCCTGTCGGTCTGCGCCGCCGACCACCTCTTCGGCGACCCCACCGTCGGCGCCGTCCAGGTCGACGTCCGGATGAGCAACCGCGGCACCCCACCCCCGGACACCGGCGGCTGGCGGCGGCGCTTCGGCCTGGCCATGGTCCGCATGCAGGACCTGGAGTTCCGCAGCGCCATCGCCGCCATCCAGATGTCGCGCGGCAAGACCGGCACCATCGCCATGGGCGGCAACGGCCAGTTCACCCGCCTGTCCGCGTTGGACTCCATCGCCCACGGCCTCGGCCCCTGGCGCGGCGCCCTGCTCGAGGACTTCGAACTCGGCGTCCACCTGCTCACCCAGGGCTGGAAGACGGGCTTCACCGTCGACACCCACGTGGACCAAGAGGCTCTCTACAGCCTGCGCCGCTTCCTGGCCCAACGCACCCGCTGGGGCCAGGGCACAATGCAGTGCGGCCGCTACATCCGCCGCATCTTCGACTCCCAACACCTCTCCACCCTCGGCGCCGCGGAGATGCTGTACTACCTGGCCCAACCGTGGATGCAGCTGCTGGGCACCCTGATCTACCCGATCCCGTTCCTGCTCCTGGGCTACCGCGCCGCCACCGACTTCAGCTCCGTCTGGACCTGGTTCACCGACGGCGCCTGGCTCCTCTTCACCGTCTACGGAGCGTTCGGCCTACTCCCCTTCGTCATCTGGGGCCCCATCTACCGCCGCCGTTGCGAACCCGCCAAGGGTTTTCTCCGCTCGATCGGCTACGGCCTCGCCTATGCGCTGTATATCTACACCTTCTACATAACCTCCTGGCGAGCCGCGCTCCGCATGGCCCAAGGGCGCAACGGGTGGACGAAGACACGGCGGAACAAGGAGCTGCCTTCCCGGATTGTCGCTCTGGATCATTAGGGTGGGTTGTCCACATGGGGCGACTTTCAGCCTCTCCACAAAACAAGTCCACCCCATCGAGCCGGCCTGGCACCAGCGACTCGGGTGGAGCGCGTGGAGGCCAACGTCGGCGGCGGGCGCGTAGGGCACCGTTGTTGGCGGGTGTCTGGGGGCCAACGGTGTTGGCGGGTGTCTGGGGGCCAACGGTGTTGGCGGGTGCTTTAGGGCCAACGTTGCCGGCGGGTGCTGGGGGCCAGCGTTGGCGTCGCACAGTTCAAGGGGGTTCACCTACGTTCCACAGTGGACAGGAGTGTTGTCCGTGGGGGGTAGGGGACCTCGGGGGGCGAGCGGTGGGGGGTGCTGTTATCGGGGTGCGGGTCCGGGGAGGCCCATCTTCCCCGGACCCGCGCCTTGTTCACAGTTCTTGCAGGCTGAACCGTTGGCGGTCTTGGTCGATGTTGGTGATGCGGACGGATACCGTGGTGCCGACGGGTAGTTGCCGTTGGTAGACCAGGCCGGTAACGCCCAGGTATTCGACCCATGAGCCGAAGGGCACGGTGCCTGCGACGACGCCCTCGATGATGTCGCCGACGGTGTGGGTGTTTTCGAACTCTGTCCAACTCATTGATTCTCACCTCCTTCCGCCACTACGAGGACCTGCGTCTCAGCGGCGGAGGGGGCGGGCCGCGGGCCCACCGGGAGGTCAAGCGCGGGCCGGGCGCCCGTTCTGTGTGCGGCGCGTGGCCGACCCGGCAGTCATGCCGTCGACACTAGCGGATCACTCGTGGGCCGGGTTGCAGGTCACCGATCCGACGGTGATGGAGCCGCTGCCGGGGGCGGGCGGGCCTGCCGGGTCGGCGTCCGGGTAGAGCCAGATCTTGGCGGCGTGCACGGTCAGCGACTTGTCCGGTGCCTCGGCCTCGACCACGTCGTTGAGCACGACCTTGGCGATCGGCGGGTCCTCGGGGAAGAAGCCGGGCACCAGGATGGTGTGGTTGGGCGGGATCTCCTCCGGCAGCTGCAGGCCGGTGACGCCGCCGAGGCTCAGCGAGGTGGAGACGCCGCCCTCCTCGTTGGTGTTGCAGGAGACGGAGAACGTCGCGATCTTGATCTTCGGGACCCCGGCGACGTTGTTGCGGTTGAGTTCGAACTGCCTGCCGTTGACGGTGGCGGCCGAGGCGCCGGTGGCCGGGTCGTAGGAGCAGGTGCTGCTGCCGAGGCCGTAGCTGACCAGGCCCGCGTCGGAGGCCTGCCCGGTGGTGGTGCCGATCCCGGGTCCGCCCGCGGCGCACGGCGCGAGCGGGCCGATGTCGATCGCCTCGGTGCCGACGAGGGCTACCGCGACGCCGACTGCGGCGCTGCTGTCGGCGGGCACGCTCGCCCCGGCTGGTGTCGCCAGCGCGACCAGTCCCGTGGTGACCGCCAACACGCCGATCCGCAGTGACCTGACCGGTGACATGTCGAACTCCCTCCGCGAAGTGAACGATCCTCTCGTTCCGAGTGGATCGCGTGCCGGGGCCGGATGCCACGCGGGCAGCGAGAGTCACCCGGCAGAACCGGACCGCCACCCGGACAGGCGACACCGGCGGGCTGGTGGGACTGCGGGCGGGACTGACGGGCCTCCCGGGTACCGTCTCCGCCATGCCCGACTCCCTGCCCTCGCTGCGCGAGCTGCTCGCCACCGCGGTCGCGGCGGTCGGCGGGGCGGAGCGGCCGGGGCAGGTCGAGATGGCCGAGGCCGTGCACGCCAGCATCCGCACCGGGGACCACCTCGCGGTGCAGGCGGGCACCGGGACCGGCAAGTCGCTGGCCTACCTGGTGCCCGCGATCCGGCACGCCGTGGCCAACGGCAAGTCCGTGGTGATCTCGACGGCCACCATCGCGCTGCAGCGCCAGCTGGTGGACCGCGACCTGCCGCGGTTGGCGAAGGCGCTGGCCAAGCCGCTCAAGCGGACCCCCACGTTCGCCATCCTCAAGGGGCGGCGCAACTACCTGTGCCTGCACCGGCTCGACGGCCCGAAGGACGAGCCGGACGACCAGGTGCTGTTCGACCCGTTCGCCGTGTCCCGGATGGGCCGCGAGGTCGGCAGGCTGCGCGACTGGGCCAGCGACACCGAGGTCGGTGACCGCGACGAGCTGGTGCCCGGCGTGTCCGACCAGGCGTGGCGGCAGGTGTCGGTGTCGGCGCGCGAGTGCCTCGGCGTGTCGCGCTGCCCGATCGGCACGGACTGCTTCGCGGAGAAGGCCAAGGCCGAGGCGGGCAAGTCCGATGTCGTGGTGACCAACCACGCGCTGCTGGCCATCGACGCGCTGGGCACCGCGCAGGTGCTGCCCGAGCACGACGTGGTGATCATCGACGAGGCGCACGACCTGGTCGACCGGGTCACCTCGGTGGCCACCGGCGAGCTGTCGGCGACGGCGGTGTCCGTCGCGGCGCGCCGGGCGGGCAAGCTGATCACCGACGAGGTGGCCGACCGGCTGGTCGAGGCGGGTGAGGGCCTGGCGATGCTGCTGTCGGAGGCGCCCGCGGGCCGGGTCGACGACCTGCCCGAACCCGTCGCCGTCACCCTCCAGGCCATCCGCGACGCGGCGCACGCCTGCGTCACCGCGATCGGGTCCGAGCGCAAGGACGACCCAGAGGCGGCGACTGCACGCAAGCTCGCGCTATCGGCGCTAGAGGAAGTCCACGACACCGCGGTGCGTGTGCTCGACGCATTCGGGACCGAGGAGGCGAAGCTGCGTGACGTGGTGTGGGTCAGCGGTGACATCAACACCGCCGGGCCGCGACCGGTCTCGTTGCGCGTGGCGCCTCTAGGAGTGGCCGGGCTGCTGCGGGAGCGGCTGTTCGGTGAGAACACCACGATCCTCACGTCGGCGACGCTAACTCTCGGCGGCACGTTCGACGCGTTGGCGAAGCAGTGGGGCCTACCGGGCAAGCAGCGAGTCGGTGTCAAAGCCGAAGGCACCGCTACCGACAAGGAACCCTCCGACGACATCCGGTGGACCGGCATGGACGTCGGCTCCCCGTTCGACCACCCGCGCTCAGGCATCCTCTATAGCGCGCGCCACCTACCGCCCCCGGGGCGCGACGGTCTACCTCCCGCGTACCTGGAAGAGCTGCGCGAGCTGGTGACCGCCGCCGGTGGCCGCACGCTCGGGTTGTTCTCGTCGATGCGCGCGGCCAAGCAGGCGACCGCGGAGCTGCGCGACAAGGTCGACGTGGACATCCTGTGCCAGGGCGACGACTCGACCGCGCTGCTGGTGAAGAAGTTCGCCGAGAACCCGCCGACCTGCCTGTTCGGCACCCTGTCGCTGTGGCAGGGCGTCGACGTGCCCGGCCCGTCGCTGACTCTCGTGGTGATGGACCGCATCCCGTTCCCCCGCCCGGACGACCCGCTGGCCTCGGCCCGGCAACGCGCGGTGGAGTCCAGGGGCGGCAACGGGTTCCTCACCGTGGCCGCCACGCACGCCGCCCTGCTGCTCGCCCAGGGCGCGGGCAGGCTGCTGCGGTCCATGGACGACAAGGGGGTGGTCGCGGTGCTCGACCCGCGCCTGGCCACCGCCCGCTACGGCGGGTTCCTGCGCGCGTCCCTGCCCCCGTTCTGGCCGACGACCGATCCCGAGGTCGTGCGGGCCGCGCTGCGCCGACTGGCTGCGGCGAGCTGAGAGTGCTCATCGAGATCCCTAGCGGAGGACGCGTGTCAGTCATTCCCGGCGACGGCTCTGTCATTCCCGGCGACGGCGGCATCGTCGTCGACGACGATGGCGTGCGCAGAACGCTGGCCGATGGCACCGAGGAGGCGGTGGACTGGACCGACCTGGCCGAGGTCGCGATCCGCACCACCCCCGAGGGCCCGTGGAAGGAAGACGTCTTCTTCCTGCTGATGCGCTCGGGCGGCGGTGGCTGCGCGGTCCCCGCGGGTCACCCGTCGGCCGACGACCTGATGGCCCGGCTGCAGTCCCTGCCCGACTTCGACAACGACGCGTTCGTCGAGGCCATGACCACCATCGAGGACGGGCTGTTCGTCATCTGGCAACGCGGCTGACGCGCCGGTTCACGGCCGCCACTGGGCGATGACGGTGACCGTGCCGGGCGCGACCTCGGTGAAACCCGCGTCGCGCACGGCGGTGGTGCCGTGCGTCCGCCAGGCGGTGTCGGGGTCGTCGCCGGGGTGCAGTTCGCGCCACTGACCGGGGGTCGGGGTGCGGACGGCGCACCGGAAGTCGTTGGCGGTCCAGGTCTTGAGGTCGTCGTCGCGGCCTGAGGCGTGCAGCAGCGCGGCGAGCAGCATGGTCGCGTGCCCGACCTGCGCGGCGCCCTTGCCGACGGTCATCGGGACGCCCGGGTTGAGCCAGAGCACCGGACCCTGGTCGGGGGCAGGCCCCGGTTCGTCCGGCGGGAGTTCACTGCCGGAGATCTGCAGGCGGGACAGGACCTTCGGGGTCTCGACGACCAGACCGGGCACGAACGCGCGGGCCTCGGCGCCGTCGACGGTGATCGTGACGCCCGGCAGGTCCTGCACGGCCTCCCAGTGCGCCCCCCGGGCCCGGCGGGACACCTTGCGGATCCGCCCCCGCACCCACACGTCGACGTCGTCGTGCCAAGGCCCCTCGGGTTCGGCGCGCTCATCCAGGCACACCGCGATGGACGCCGCCGCCGCGGCTTCGAGCAGGGCGGTCCGCCCGGGCTGCGGATCCCGCTCGACCCGCAGGACGATCGGCATCGCCCGAACCAGCGCCGGGTCCTCGTCACCGGTGTCGTTCGTGGCCTCAGCGGGCAACCGCAACCAGGTCGCATACCGGGCGGCGAGGGGCTCGAGGATGCTCAACGGCCTTCCCAACATCAGCGGATGATCACAGGCGGCAGACGGAGCAGGCCCCCGATTCCAGCCTACTAGTCAGGCGCCGCTGGAAGCCCGGCCCGCATCGCGGCTGTGGGCAACCCACGGGGGTTGTGGACACCGGAGCCGGTGGGCGGTGCCGGGTGCGCTTGGCACCGCCCACGGCGTTCGGAACGAGCAGGAGTGCGGGCTACGGGCGTTCGGGGTCCAGGCCGTCGGCTAGGTCGGCGGCTTCTACTTCGGCGCGGGTGACGCCCAGGACGAAGAGGACGACGTCGAGGTAGGGGTGGGAGAGGGCTGTGTCGGCTACTTCGCGGAGGGCGGGTTTGGCGTTGAAGGCGATGCCCAGGCCCGCGGTGGAGAGCATGTCGATGTCGTTGGCGCCGTCGCCGACCGCGACGCATTGGGCTAGGGGGATGTGGAAGGCGTCGGCGAAGTGGCGCAGGGCCACGGCTTTGCCCTCGCGGTCGACGACGTCGCCGATGACGCGGCCGGTGAGGACGCCGTCGACGACCTCGAGTTCGTTGGCGGCCTGGAAGTCGAGGCCGAGGTCCTCGCCGAGCTTGTCGATGATCGCGGTGAAGCCGCCGGAGACGACGCCGCAGCGGTAGCCGAGGCGCTTGAGGGTGCGGATGGTGGTGCGGGCGCCCGGGGTGAGTTCCAGGGCGTCGGCGACCTCGTCGAGCACGGTCGCGGGCAGTCCGGCGAGGGTGGCGACCCGGCGGTGCAGGCTCTCGGTGAAGTCGATCTCGCCGCGCATCGCGGCCTCGGTGATCTCCCGGACCTCGGCCTCGCACCCGGCTTTGGCGGCCAGCATCTCGATGACCTCGCCCTGGATCAGCGTGGAGTCGACGTCGAAGACGATCAGCCGCTTCGCCCGCCTGGCCAGCAGGTCGCGCTCCACGGCGATGTCCAGGCCGACCTTGACCGACAGCGCGGCCAGCGCCGAGCGCAGCGCCGCGTCCGCCGCGTCGGTGTCCTCCGGGACCGACACCCGCAGTTCCAGGCCGGTCACCGGGTAGTCGGCGACCCGCCGGATGGTGTCGATGTTGATGTCGAGGGCGGCCAGCCGCCTGGCCAGCGCGCCGAAGGCCTTGGCGCTGACCGGGCGGCCGAGCACGACCAGCACGTGCGTGGACCCGGAGCTGGGGTGCTGGTCGACGCCGATCTCCACGTCGACGCGCATGGCCACGGTGGCCATCGCCTGCTCGACGGACTCCTGCAGCCCCTCGGGGTCGTGGTCGGTGCCGACCAGCGCGCCGAGCACCAGTTGGCCGCGGATGACGACCTGCTCGACGTCGACGATGTCGACCCCGTGCCGGGTGAGGGCGGCGAAGAGCACCGACGAGACGCCTGGCTTGTCCGGTCCGGTGACCGTGATCAGGACAGGGGTCTGGCGGGGACCAGGTGAGGTGGACACGATCCGGTGACTCCCATGACGACTGGCCCGGCACCGCCACACGCGGTCCGGGCTGCTGGGTGACTGGGGGTGGTGCGGACGGGGGCCACTCCCCGGACCGGGTCACGGTCGGGGTGCTGCCCGCGGTCCCCGGCGGGGCTGGTGCGCCCCCGGCAGGCGTCGTCGGCTGCCGTCAGCGGGTCGACCGCGTGGAGCTCCCCCGGTCGGTGCACGTGGCGGGCGTCCTCGGCCGCCACCGCCGGGGGTCGAGCGCGTCGGAAGTCCACAGTGGATCTTCCGGAAATGGGAAGACGGGTGGTGCGAAGGCTGCTCGCGCGCCTCGGCTCCACCCGTCTCCAGTCCCTCCACCGGCTCCGCTCAGTCAGCCCGAGCGGCCGGGTTCGCTCAATTGGGCAACGTGGGGTCGCCCTTCGAGATCTCGTCGGGGTTCATCTTCTCGGCAATGACCTCGGATGGGGCCGGTTTGTGGCCGTGGCCACCCAGCACCCCGATGTACTTGTCCGCCTCGGTGGCCTCCCGCATGTGCGGGTAGTGCAGGTCGAAGGCGGGCCGCTCGGAGCGGATCCGGGGCAGCTCGGTGAAGTTGTGCCGCGGCGGCGGGGAGCTGGTGGCCCACTCCAGGGAGTTGCCGTAGCCCCACGGGTCGTCGGCGGTGACGATCTCGCCGTACCGGTAGCTCTTGAACACGTTGTAGATGAACGGCAGCGTCGACGCGCCCAGGATGTAGGCGCCGATCGTCGAGATGATGTTCAACGTGGTGAAGCCGTCGGTCGGCAGGTAGTCGGCGTAGCGGCGCGGCATGCCCTCGTTGCCCAGCCAGTGCTGGACCAGGAAGGTGCCGTGGAAGCCGATGAACGTGGTCCAGAAGTGCAGCTTGCCCAGCGGTTCGTCGAGGAACCGGCCGGTGATCTTCGGGAACCAGAAGTAGATGCCCGCGAAGGTCGCGAACACGATGGTGCCGTAGAGCACGTAGTGGAAGTGCGCGACGACGAAGTACGTGTCCGAGACGTGGAAGTCGATCGCCGGGGCGGCGAGCAGCACGCCGGTGAGGCCGCCGAAGAGGAAGGTGACCAGGAAGCCGACGCTGAACAGCATCGGGGTCTCGAAGGTCAGCTGCCCCTTCCACATCGTGCCGATCCAGTTGAAGAACTTCACGCCGGTCGGGACCGCGATGAGGAACGTCATGAAGGAGAAGAACGGCAGCAGGACCGCGCCGGTGGCGTACATGTGGTGCGCCCACACGGTGACCGACAGCGCCGCGATGCCCAGGGTCGCGTAGACCAGGCCGCGGTAGCCGAACAGCGGCTTGCGGCTGAAGACCGGGAAGATCTCCGAGACGATGCCGAAGAACGGTAGGGCGACGATATAGACCTCTGGGTGGCCGAAGAACCAGAACAGGTGCTGCCAGAGGATGACGCCGCCGTTGGCCGGGTCGAACACGTGCGCGCCGAGTTGTCGATCCGCCAGCAGGCCGAACAGGGCCGCGGTCAGGATCGGGAACGCCAGCAGCACCAGCACGCTGGTGATCAGGATGTTCCAGGTGAAGATCGGCATCCGGAACATGGTCATGCCGGGCGCGCGCAGGCAGACGATGGTGGTCAGCATGTTGACCGCGCCGAGGATGGTGCCGAGACCACCGACCGCGAGACCGGTGATCCACAGGTCGGCGCCGACGCCGGGCGAGTGGATCTTGTCAGACAGCGGGGTGTAGGCGAACCAGCCGAAGTCGGCGGCGCCACCCGGGGTCAGGAACCCGAACATGACGATCAGGCCGCCGAACAGGTACAGCCAGTAGGAGAACGCGTTCAACCGGGGGAACGCCACGTCCGGCGAGCCGATCTGCAGCGGCAGCACGAAGTTGGCGAACCCGAACAGGATCGGCGTCGCGTACAGCAGCAGCATGATCGTGCCGTGCATGGTGAACAGCTGGTTGTACTGCTCCTGCGACAGGAACTGCTGGCCGGGAACGGCGAGCTCGGACCGGATCAGCATGGCCATCGCGCCGCCCACCATGAAGAAGGCGAACGAGGTGACCAGGTACATGATGCCGATTTGCTTGTGGTCCGTGGTGCGGAACAGCCGCAGCAGGTACGAACCCTTGGCCGTCTCGCGCGCCGGGTAGGGCCGCGTGGCGATCGGCTGCGGGGCTACTGCCGTCACTCCTGCCTCCTGCTGCTGGTGGTGGGCGTCCTCGGACCGACCGGCAGATCGGCCCGTTGGGGGGATCGTAGCCCCGGCGGTGGGCCTGGGCTCGGGTGGGGACGGTGTGCTGTGGACAACTCGCGATCAGCAGTTGCCCAGCTCACACCGGCAGGACGGCGTACTGGCGCAGGGTCAGGTCGGTGAAGGTGACCGGGCCGCGGGGGCCGGGGACCCGGTCGATGTTGATCCCGGTCTCCGGCACGCCGAGCAGCTTGAACCCGTCGAGCAGGCGCGTCGGCGCGTTCCAGAAGACACCCGTTCCGGTGTACGCGGCGATGAACTCGTCCGCCCGGGCGCGGTCCGCGGTGACGATGCCTGCGGCAAGACCGGAGGTCTCGGTGTTGGCGACGCGAGCGGCGTGCGCGAGGTCGTCCACCGGGGTGACGGTCACGGTGGCCTCGCGGTCGGAGTCCAGCGCCCACTCGTAGCCGACGGCGTGGTCGTGCGGCGGCAGCGAGGCGGTGACGCCCGCGGCGGTGAGGGCGGCCTGGATGCCCGGCAGGGCCGCGTCGTAGACGTCGCGGTGGACCAGCAGCAGGTTGAGCCGGTTGCAGACGCCGAGCCGGTCGAGGCTGCGGGTGATGAGGTCCTCGGCGACGGCCGGGTCGGCCTTGAGGTCGTAGTAGAGGACTCCCCCGCCGTCCGCGTGCGCGAGCGTGCGGACCCCGGACGCGGCGGCGCGGCGACCCAGTTCGCGGGTGCTCTCGCCGCTGCCGCGCAGGATGACCAGCGGGACGAGGTGCGGCAGGTCGACCAGGGCGCCCGCGGCCTCGCGGTCCGGGCTGGGCACGAGCTGGATGGCGTCGGCGTCGAGCCCGGCGTCCGAGAGCGCGGGGGCCACGACGTGCTCGATGAGCGTGGTGGCCGAGCGCAGCGCGGCGGAACCGGTGCGCAGGACGCCGCCGTTGCGGGACTTCACCAGCTGGGAGGCGACGTCGACGGTGACGTTGGGCCTGGCCTCGTAGTTGGCGCCGATGACGCCGACCGGGCGGCGCAGCTCGAGCAGCCGGAGGCCGCCGTCGAGGGTGCCGACCTGGCGGGAGCGCTCGGGGTGCGCGACGGAGGCGAGCAGGCGCAGCTGCTCGGCCATCTCGGCGAGCCGCGCTTCGGTGATCCGCAGCCGGTCGAGCAGCCCGCCGCTCATGCCGTTGGCCTCGGCGGCGGCGACGTCCTCGGCGTTGGCGGCGAGGATCCTGGCGCGCGCCGAGGACAGCCGGGCGGCCATCTCGGCGATGGCGTTGTCGATGGTCTCGTCGTCCGCCCCCGCCAGCGACGGCGCCGCGGCGAACGCCTTGGTCGCGCACGCGGAGACGAGTTCGCCGATGGTGGGCTGGTCGGACACGGGTCGATCCCTTCGCAGGTGGGCCTGACTAGGCGTGAAGTCTGCCGCATGGCCCACCTGCGCCAACCGTCGCGTTCCGGAGCAGCGGCGGCTCAACGCCTCCCCGCGACCAGCGCTAACCGCCCGTTCGACCGGTGGGGGTCGACGCGTAGAAGGCGGCGACGAAGCGCAGGCGTTTCTCGTCGAGGTCGGGGCGCGGGTAGACGGCGTTGACGAAGGTCTCGCCGTCGAACATGTGCAGCCCGGTGAACACCGCGACCTGGCGGATCTCGTCGGGCTGGGCGGCGATGGCCGGGATGCGCAGCGCGGTGAGGTAGATGTCCTTGGAGTAGGCCTCGATGGTGGGCGCGAGGCGGGCGCGCAGCTCGTCGTCGGTGCGGGCGGCGAGCAGCAGCTCGAACCAGACGATGTTGAGCGGGGACCGGGACGCTTCGCGGATGGCCCGCAGCACCTCGACGAAGTCGCTGGCCTCGGTGAAGAACGGGTGCACCCTGGCGACGAAGCCCGCGATCTGGCGGCGGCCGACCTCCTCGGCGACGGTGACCACCAGGTCGAGCCGGGTCTCGAAGTGCCGGAACAGGCCGCCGTGCGACACCCCGGCGCGGCGGCAGATCTCCTGCACCGAGGCCTTGGCGTAGCCGACCTCGGAGATGGCGGTGATGGTGGCGTCGACGAGCTTGCCGACGGTGGCCTCGCGGCGCTCGCGCTGGGTGCGCCGCTGGGGTTGCCCTTGCGCCTCGGTCATGGTGGCCGACCTTTCGGTGGGGGTCTCGCCGAGCACAACGCGCGAGGTGCCGGTGAGGACACGCGCGCCGGTGGTCGACGGGCGCACGCTAGAGCAGCAGCCAGCCCGCGGCGAGCAGGACGGCCCCCGTGTTGACCATCGCGAAGGTGCCGACCCAGAAGAACGCGGGGGCGCCGGTGAGCCGGGCGAGCTGGTCGGCGTCGGAGTCGCGGGCCTGGCCGCGGCGGCGCTTGGCCTGCAGCTCGAAGACCGGGCGCAGGCCGCCGACCAGCAGGAACCAGGCGATGAGGTAGGCGAACCCGGCCTGGATCTCGTCGCTGGCCAGCCAGGAGACCGCGAACAGCACGCCGCCGGTGACCACCAGGGAGAACACCCCGTAGGCGTTGCGGATCATGATCAGCACCAGCAGCAGCAGGATCGCGCAGACCACCAGGACGGCGGTGACCCGATCGGTGCCGAGCAGGGCCGCGAAGGCCAGGCCGAGCAGCGACGGCGCGACGTACCCGGCGAGGGCCGTGCAGACCATGCCCGGTCCCTCCGGCTTGCCGCGCGAGACGGTGACGCCGGAGGTGTCCGAGTGCAGCCGGATGCCGGTGAGCCTGCGGCCCGCGAGCAGGGCGATCAGCGCGTGGCCCGCCTCGTGCACGATGGTGATCACGTTGCGCGCCGGTCGCCACAGGGCGTTGACCAGCACGACGACCAGCGCGATCCCAGCGGCGACCAGCACCATCGTGGCTGGCGGCTCCCACTGGTCACCGAAGATCTGCTGCCAGAGGTCCTTGGTCGCGGCTATCTGCACCCCACGATCTTCCCTCAGCCCAGGGGTGCGACCGGCGGGTACCAGTCAAGTGCCCGGTCGACGGCCCGCCGGACGAGGCTCGCGGGCAACAACCGGACCAGGGTGTCGCGCCAGGGGGCGCCGCTGTGGACGAACTTGCCCGTGCTGATCGAGCGCCGCGCGATGCTCTGGGACCGCGGCCTGCGGAGTGCGTCGTAGTGCGCCAGGTCGTCGGCGGTGGCCGCGAGGGTCACCGCGTCCTCTAGCGCCTGGCAGCCGCCTTGACCCATGTTGGGCGGCATGGCGTGGGCGGCGTCGCCGACGAGGGCTACCGGGCCGCGGACGTAAGAGGAGAGGTCCGGGAGGTAGTAGAGGTCGTGGCGTAGCGCGGTCTCGGCGTTGTTGACCAGGGTGGGGATCGGGTCGTGCCAGTCCGCGAACCGGCGCCGTAGTTCGGCCAGGTCGCCGTCAGGGAAGACAGTGTCCGGTGGCACTACCGCCGCCGCGTAGGCGTAGACCCTGTCGCCGCTCATGGGGAAGATGCCGAAGACCTGCCTGTCGCCCCAGGTCTCGCTAGGGGTGACTCCTGCGGCGGGTAGGACCATGCGCCACGCGGTGTGCCCGGTGGGGCGTGGCGGTTCCGCGTCCGGCCAGAAGGTGGCGCGAACGGTGCTGCGCAAGCCGTCAGCGCCGACGAGCAGGTCGAACCGTTCGCCGTTGATGACCGGTTTGCCGTCTACGACCTCCAGCCGGTCGACCGGTGTCCCGGCCCGCAGCGCGTCCGGCTTGACCGCGCCGAGCAGGACTTCCAGCAGGTCGGCGCGGTGCAGTATGACCAGGTCGTTGTCCGAGGCCGACGCGAGCCACCGGCCGCGCTTGTCCCGCAGCCCGCCGCCACCGGGGCCGACACCCCTGGCCCGCACCTGGTCGCCGAGCCCGAGCGCGTCGAGCGCCCGCAGCGCGTTGCGCCACAACGAGATCCCCGCGCCGACCTCGGTGAACTCGGTCGCGCGTTCGAACACCGAGACCCGCCACCCCCGCTTCTCGAGGCCGATCGCCGTCGCCAGGCCAGCGATCCCGCCGCCGACCACCGCCACTGTCGCCATGTCTCCTCCTCTACACCTGTAGAGGATTTTACACTCGTAGAGTGCGCAAGAACGAGATCACCGATGCGGCGATCGCCACACTCGCCGCCGAGGGCCTGCGCGGGCTGACCCACCGGGCGGTCGACCGGGCCGCCGGGCTGCCCGAGGGCTCGTGCTCGTACTACTTCCGCACCCGGCACGCGCTGCTCGCGGCCACCGTCGAACGCCTGGCTGACCTGGACGCCGACGAACTGGCCGCGGTCACCCCCCTGCCGGAGCGGATCACCGTCGACCGGCTGGCCGAGCTGATGGCGGGCATGGCCGAGCGGTCGGTCACGGTGAACCGGGCCCGGATGGTCGCCCGCTACGAACTGTCCCTGGAAGCGACCCGCAGGCCGGAACTGCGGGCCGCGCTGGTCGCGGTCGGCGAGCGGTACCGGGTCCTGGCCTCGGCGTTGGTCGCGGCGGCGGGGGCGCCCGACCCGGACCGGCAGGGGCGCGCGCTGGTGGCGTTCCTGGACGGCGTGATCTTCGACCGGATCGCCGGGGCGGGCGCGGTTCCACTGGACGCGGCCGCCTTCCGCCTCTCGTTCACGGAGGCGCTTCGAGGGGTGGTGGGCGGCGGTGCTCGGTAGCCTGCGGGCATGGCGAAGCTGACCTGGATCCCGCGCGCCCTCGGGCTCGCCACCGCTGTCTACGGCGCCGCGGTGACGGTGCGCCCGGCGCTGATGGCCAAGCCCACCGGGCTGGTCACGCTGACCGGCGAGCCCGCGCGCGGCGTGGCGGTGCTGACCAGGAGCATCGGGGTCCGGGACGTGGCGACCGGGCTGGCTATGGCCGTCGCGCCCGCGGGAACGGCACTGCGCACGGCTATCGCGGTCCGGGTGGCTGCCGACGTCGCCGACGCGGTTGGTTTCGGGACCGGGTTGCCCGACGCCGCCGCACGGCGCAAGTCAGCGCTCGTCGCGGGCGTCTGGGCCGGGGTGTGCGCGCTGTCCGCGCTGGCAGCGGGGCGTGCGCGCGGCCGGAAGTAAGACGCAGCGCGGGTTTCCTCCCCGTTGTCGGCCTGTTGTGGTTGACTGGCTGTGGTCGCTCGCATCGCCCCCGTGACGCCCGCCTGGGACGTCGGGGACAGGTGGGCGGCTGGGATGTCCGCACCAGCGGTCACCCTCCAGCAGGACGGCTAGGAGACAAGCATGGCCCAGGGCACCGTCAAGTGGTTCAACTCGGAGAAGGGGTACGGCTTCATCGCCCCCGACGACGGCGGCGCTGACGTGTTCGTGCACTACTCGGAGATTCAGACGGCCGGTTTCCGGACGCTGGAGGAGAACCAGAAGGTGCGCTACGAGGTCGGCCAGGGCTCGAAGGGCCCGCAGGCGACCGGCGTGACCGCGGTCTGATCGAACACGACGAAGCGGAAGGCCCCGCCCGGGATCCGGGCGGGGCCTTCTTCTGCTACCGCTGAGCGCCGTCAGGCCACGCAGGGGTTGGCGGTCGGGTTGAGCGCCGTGCCGTTGAGGCCGACCTTGGCCTCACCGAGCACGACCGTGCCGAGCACCGTGTCCAGCGCGAACGCCTGCCGGGTGTACTGGTTGCCGACCTGGGTGGTCGCGTTGATCCGCAACTGGCCGACGACCAGCGGGATGACCAGCGTGCCGCTGCCGACGGCCACGTTCAGCCCGTTGACCCGCAGCGACGCCACGTTCGACGACGCGCTGAACACCGGGCTCAGCGAGCCGTCCGGTTGCGCCGTGCAGGTGAAGCCCGCGTTGGCGGTGACCGCGCCGACCTGGATGTTGGCGATGCCGAGCAGGCTGATCGTGGTGCTGCTGACGTCGGCGGTGGAGCGCAGGCCGTCCCCCGTCGCCGGGAGGACCGTCTGGTCGTCCGGGGTCAGGTTGGTGTTCGCCGACACGTCCCCGGTGATCACCGACAGGGTGCCGTTGGGCAGCGACGCGTTGATCAGGGTCGCGCTGGCCTCCGCGCACGGGTCGTTGGCCGGGTTGGCCACCGCGGCGGTCGCGCCGACCGCGTTGAGCACGATCAGCTTGGCGGCGGTCGCCTGGCAGGTGTAGCTGCCGTTGCGGTTGCCGTCGGCGATGGTCGCGGTGCCGACCGCCTTGACGATGCCGGCGCCGGTGGCCCCGGACAGCGTCACCCGGAACGTCTCGGCGACCTCGTCGAGCAGGTCACCGAGCACCGGCACGGTGATGGTCTTCGACGTCTCCCCCGGCGCGAAGGTCAGCGTGCCCGACACCGGGGTGAAGTCGACCCCGGAGGTGGCGGTGCCCGCGCTGGTGGCGTAGTTGACGGTCACCGGCGCGGTGGAGGCGGCGTTGAGGGTCACGGCGAACACCGCGGACCCGGCGCCGAGCAGCGGCGGTTCCTGCACGGTGATGTCGTTGATCGACAGGCCGAGCACCCGCACCGTGGTGCTCTGGGTGAAGCCCTGGGAGACGCCGTCGACCAGGTAGTCGACCAGGCAGGTGTAGGTGCCGGGGCCCGCGGTCGGGCTCACCGTGATGGTCTCGGTGAACGACGCGACCTGGCCG
Organism: Actinokineospora globicatena; assembly: GCF_024171945.1. Classification (GTDB taxonomy): domain Bacteria; phylum Actinomycetota; class Actinomycetes; order Mycobacteriales; family Pseudonocardiaceae; genus Actinokineospora; species Actinokineospora globicatena. The sequence continues at coordinate 183,971 of NZ_JAMTCR010000005.1, read as the reverse complement.
CCCGCGACGGTCGCCGAGCCGACCGGGACCGTGTTGACGGTCAACTCGGGCGCGCAGGCGCCGACCGTCGGGCTGACGGTCACCTTGAGCCCGCGCAGCCCGTCGAGGATGGCCTGCGGGACCGCAGTGGACGCCACGTTGTTGAGCAGCGTCCCGCCGGTGGCGGTGGCCAGGTCGGTGGCCTGCTTCTTGCTGTCGAGGCCGGAGGAGTTGACCGCGATCACCTTGATCTTCGCGGCCTGCAGCGCGGCGATCGCCTCCAGCAGGGTGTGCCCGCCGCTGGGGTCGTGCGAGGGCGCGTCGCCGAACATGGCGATGACCCGGGTGCCGCCCGCGCGGAAGTTCACGTCGCCGGAGGCCATCCGGTAGAGGGCGTTGATGTTGTCCTCGGGGAAGTCGCCGCCGCCACCGGCCACCCACTGCGTGGTGGCGGCCTGCACGGCCGCGATGTCGGCGGTCGGCTGCAGGTTGACCCGGTACGGGATGGTGTCCTTGATGTCCTTGTACTCGGCGACGCCGAACCGGGCCGTTGGCTGCTCGCTGAGCACGGTGCCGGTCAGGCTGCCGATGCTGGACCGCACGTTGGCGATGGCCGCGTTCATGCTGCCGGTGGTGTCGGCGAGGAACACGATGTCGGGGTTGACCGGGATGGTCGGGGTGGTCACCGCCTTGGCGATGGTCGTCGAGCCGCCCGGGGTGAGCACGACGTCCACAGTGGAGGGTACGACGCCCGGTGGTGCCGCGGTGGCCGGGACGGCCAACCCCACCGTCACCGTGACGGCGACGACAGCGAGCACGAGCGGTTTCCGCAGTGTGCGCACAGATCCTCCTATCGGATGGCATTGCCCCCCATCCGATCGTGGGCGTGCCGCCGCCACCGCGCCAATGGGCCCGCACACAGTCCACCGTTCCGGGTATCACTCCCAATACCATCGAGCTACGACGGGGTGGCGAGCGCGCACGGACTGTCGGTGTCCGGGGCGCCCACGACCACATCGAAGGCCCACACCCCGTGCACCACTGTGGACAGTGCGACACCGAGTCACGTCAGCGGTTCACAAACCGTTGGTACACCTCGCTCCGCTCCCACCTTCCACCCGGTTGGGGTTCGGTGCTGGTGGTGCGACTGGGGTTCTTGATCCAAGATGGACGGCCGCCGCGCGCGATCTCATGACCCGGTCACCACCAGCACGACCAGGGTCCTCGGTCCGTGCACACCCTCGACCCGGTGCAGCTCGATGTCGCTGGTCGCCGACGGGCCGCTGATCCAGGTGACCGGCATCGGCACCTCGGGCACCTCCGGGACCGCGCCGACCACCCGGTCCGCGCGGACAACGCACAGGTGCCGGTCGGGGACCAGGGTCAGCGCGCGGCGGCCCTGCGCGGCGCCGAGCACCAGGGTGCCGGTCTCGGCGATGGCGGCGGCGCACTCGGTGATGACGGCGTCGGTGGCGTCCAAGTCGGCGGTGCTCAGCGGCGGGTCGTCGCGGCGCAGTTCGACACCTACCCCGTCCAGGCCGTCCTCGAGGCCCGTGAGGTAGTCCGCCGGGAAGCCGACCGGGACGGCGAGGGAGCGGATGCCGAGGTCGCGCACCACCCGCCGCACCTCGGCGGCGACGTCCCAGCCGACCAGCCGGACGTCGGCGCGGTAGTCGGCCACGCGCTCGGCGAACAGGGCGACGACGTCGGTGCCGTCGGGTGCCGCGCGGCGGTAGTCCCGGGGGACGTCGACGTGCTCCCGCCGGGGTCCGATGGCGGCGCGGACCCGGCGGAGGACCTCGTCACGGGCGTTCACGGGCATCCCACCAATCGCGGAACGACTCGCCGGGGGTCGGGAGGTCTCGCGCCTCGGTCCACCGGCGCCAGGGTCCGGGCAGCCGCGCCAGCCGGGCGCCCAGGCGGGCGGCGAGGCGGGCGACGGCGAACCGGGGTGGTCGGGACATGACCCAGGCCGCCGCCCGCATGGCCGCGCGCTCACCCGGCGGGTGGGCCACCTTGCCGCGCAGGTGCACCAGCGCCCGGGGGATGTCGATCTTCACCGGGCAGGCGTCGAAGCAGGCGCCGCACAGCGTGGACGCGTACGGCAGGGAATCGGCGACCGGGTCGGGGCCGCGCAGCTGCGGGGTGAGGATGGCGCCGATCGGGCCCGGGTAGACCGAGCCGTACGCGTGGCCGCCGGTGCGCTCGTAGACCGGGCAGACGTTGAGGCAGGCCGAGCAGCGGATGCAGCGCAGCGCGTCGCGGCCGATCTCGTCGGCGAGCGCGGTGGTGCGGCCGTTGTCGAGCAGCACCAGGTGGAACTCGCGGGGGCCGTCGCCGGGGGTCGTACCCCGCCAGAAGGAGGTGTACGGGTTCATCCGCTCCCCGGTCGCCGAGCGGGGCAGCAGCTGCAGCAGCACCGCGAGGTCGGCCGTGGTCGGGATGACCTTCTCGATGCCGACCACGCTGATCAGCACCTCCGGCAGGGTCAGGCACATCCGGCCGTTGCCCTCCGACTCGACCACGACCAGCGCGCCGGTCTCGGCGACCGCGAAGTTCGCGCCGGACACCGCGACCCTGGCGGCGAGGAACGCGCGCCGCAGGTGCGCCCGCGCGGCCGAGGCGAGCGCGACCGGGTCGTCGGTGAGGTCCGGGTCGACCCCGGGCATCTCGCGGCGGAACAGCTCGCGGATCTGCGCCCGGTTGCGGTGGATCGCGGGCACCAGGATGTGCGACGGCCTGTCGTGTCCCAATTGGACGATCAACTCGGCCAGGTCGGTCTCCAGCGCGGTGATCCCGGCGGCCGCGAGCGCCTCGTTGAGCCCGATCTCCTGGGTGGCCATGGACTTGACCTTGACCACCTCGGTCGCGCCCGCCGCGCGCACCAGCCCGGCGACGATCCGGTTGGCCTCGTCGGCGTCGCGAGCCCAGTGCACCGTGCCACCCGCGTCGGTGACCTGCGCCTCGAGCTGGAGGAGGTAGGTGTCGAGGTCGCGCAAGGCGCGGTCCTTGATGGCGCGGCCCGCCTCGCGCAACTGCTCCCAGTCGTCGCGCTCGGCCACCACGGCGGCCCGCTTCGTGCGGATCGTCGCGGTCGCGGCCCGCAGGTTCGCCCGCAACTGGCTGTCCCCCAACGCCTGGCGCGCGGCCTCGGGGAACGGCGGCATGCCCAACCAGACGTTCACGTGGCCGCCAGGATCTCGGCGACGTGCAGCACGCGCGTCCCGGAGCGCCAGCGCGACAGCAGGCCACCGATGTGCATGAGGCAGGAGTTGTCGACCGCCGCCAAGACCTCGGCGCCGGTGCCGAGCACGTTCCTGGCCTTGTCGGTTCCCATGGCCACTGAAGTATCGGCGTTCTTGAGCGCGAACGTGCCGCCGAACCCACAACAGTGTGTGGCGTCCGGTAGGTCTACCAACCGCAGACCACGAACCGCCCGCAGCAACGCGGTAGGCCTGTCGCCGAGGTCGAGCAGACGCAGGCCGTGGCAGGTCGGGTGGTAGGTGACGCGGTGCGGGAACGCTGCTCCCACATCGGTGACACCGAGGACGTCGACCAGGAACTCGCTGAACTCGTACACCGGCGGCGATTCGCCCACCAGTTCGCGGTAGTTCTCCCGCACCATCGCCACGCATGACGCTGACGGGGACACCACGTGGTCCAGTCCGGCGAAGTCCTTGGCGAACTTGCGCGCGAGCGGGACGCACTCGCGCCGGTACCCGGTGTTGAAGTGCGCCTGCCCGCAACACGTCTGCGCTGGCGGGAACACGACCTCGTGCCCCAGCCGCTCCAGCACCTGGACCACGGCCTTGCCAGCGCCGGGGAACAGCGTGTCGTTGAGGCAGGTGAGGAATAGCCCGACCCGCATGGTGTCCTCCTCTCGGTGGGTCGACACCCTTTATCGCACAGGCCGGGCCCGGCCGCGTCGAGTTGTCCACAGGCCGGGGTTGTCCACAACCCCCGGAGTTGTCCACAGCCCGGAGCCCCCGCCACCCGCGGCCCCCGCCGATCGGCCAGAATGCCAACAGGCAGTGACCAACACGTGGGAGCGATCGGGATGACCACACCAATCCACCAGCGCATCGCCGAGGAGCTGGGGGTGCGCGAGCGGCAGGTGTCCGCCGCCGTCGAGCTGCTCGACAGCGGCTCGACCGTGCCGTTCATCGCCCGCTACCGCAAGGAGGCCACGGAGGCGCTCGACGACACGCAGCTGCGCACCCTGGAGGAGCGGCTGCGCTACCTGCGCGAGATGGAGGAGCGGCGCACCGCGATCCTCGACTCGATCCGCGAGCAGGGCAAGCTCGACGACGCGCTCACCGCGCAGATCATGGCCGCGGACTCCAAGGCCCGCCTGGAGGACATCTACCTGCCGTACAAGCCGAAGCGGCGGACCAAGGCGCAGATCGCCCGCGAGGCCGGGTTGCAGCCGCTGGCGGAGCAGCTGCTCGACGACCCGTCGCACGACCCGCGCGCGGTGGCCGCCGGGTTCGTCGACGCGGAGAAGGGCGTCGCGGACGCCACGGCCGCGCTGGAGGGCGCGCGGGCGATCCTGGTGGAGCGCTTCGCCGAGGACGCCGACCTGATCGGTGAGCTGCGCGAGCGGATGTGGAAGCGCGGGGTGCTCGGCTCGAAGGTCCGCGAGGGCAAGGAGGAGGACGGCGCCAAGTTCTCCGACTACTTCGACTTCTCCGAGCCGTTCGAGCGGCTGCCGTCGCACCGCGTGCTGGCGATGCTGCGCGGGGAGAAGGAGGAGGTACTCGACCTCACCCTGGAGCCAGACCCGGACGTGGACCAGACCGCGGTGCCGCCGGTGCGCAGCGACTACGAGATCCAGATCGCGGCCCGCTTCGGGGTGGCCGACCGGGGTCGCCCCGGGGACAAGTGGCTCTCGGACACGGTGCGCTGGGCGTGGCGGACCCGGATCCTGGTGCACCTGGGCATCGACCTGCGCTCGCGGCTGCGGCAGAACGCCGAGGACGAGGCGGTCCGGGTGTTCGCCACCAACCTGCGCGACCTGCTGCTCGCCGCGCCCGCCGGGACCAGGGCGACCATGGGGCTGGACCCGGGGTTCCGCACCGGGGTCAAGGTGGCGGTGGTGGACGCGACCGGCAAGGTCGTCGCGACCGACGCGATCTTCCCGCACGTGCCGCAGCAGCGCTGGGAGCAGTCGCTGGCCACGCTGGCGAAGCTGGCCGCCGAGCACCGGGTCGAGCTGATCGCGATCGGCAACGGCACCGCGTCGCGGGAGACCGACAAGCTCGCCGGTGAGCTGATCAAGAAGTTCCCCGAGCTGAAGCTGACCAAGGTCGTGGTGTCGGAGGCGGGCGCGTCGGTGTACTCGGCGTCGGCCTTCGCCGCGCAGGAGCTGCCCGGCATGGACGTGTCGCTGCGCGGCGCGGTGTCCATCGCCCGGCGGCTGCAGGACCCGCTGGCCGAGCTGGTGAAGATCGACCCGAAGTCCATCGGCGTCGGGCAGTACCAGCACGACCTGTCCGAGGTGAAGCTGTCGCGCTCGCTCGACGCGGTGGTGGAGGACTGCGTGAACGGCGTCGGCGTGGACGTCAACACCGCGTCCGCCCCGCTGCTGACCAGGGTGTCGGGCATCGGCGCGACGCTGGCCGAGAACATCGTGGCGCACCGCGACCAGCACGGCCCGTTCCGCACCAGGAAGGGCCTCAAGGATGTCGCCCGGCTCGGCGCGAAGGCGTTCGAGCAGTGCGCGGGCTTCTTGCGCATCCCGCGCGGCGACGACCCGCTCGACTCCTCCAGCGTGCACCCCGAGTCGTACCCGGTGGTGCGCCGCATCCTGGCCGCGACCGGCGGCGACCTGCCCGGCCTGATCGGCAACTCGACCGCGCTGCGCTCCCTGCGCCCCCAGGACTTCGTCGACGACGCGGTCGGCCTGCCCACGGTCACCGACATCCTCGCCGAACTGGAGAAGCCCGGCCGCGACCCGCGCCCCGAGTTCAAGACCGCCACCTTCGCCGACGGCGTCGAGAAACTCGGCGACCTGCGCCCCGGCATGACCCTCGAGGGCGTCGTCACCAACGTCGCCGCCTTCGGCGCCTTCGTCGACATCGGCGTCCACCAGGACGGCCTGGTCCACGTCTCCGCCCTCTCCAAGACCTTCGTCAAGGACCCCCGCGACATCGTCAAATCCGGTGACGTGGTCCGCGTCAAGGTCCTCGACATCGACATCCCCCGCAAACGCATCTCCCTCACCCTCCGCCTCGACGACGACCTCCCCACCCCCGGCGCCACCAACCCCACCGCAGGCTCCCCCCGCCGCACCGACCCCAAGTCCCGCCGCTCCCAACCCCCCACCCAGGGCCGCCCCCGCCAATCCCCACCCCCCGCCACCGGCTCCCTGGCCGAAGCCCTCCGCCGCGCCGGTTACAAGGACTAACCCTCCCTCCACACACACGCAGCGAAAGGGGTCCCACCACATCCCGGTGGGACCCCTTTCGCTGCACCGTTCCCTCACTACCGGCGAGCACCCCAACTACGTTGGCCCCAAGACCACCCGCCGACGACGTTGGCCGACACGCGCTCCACGAAGGCGCTGGTGCCAGGCCGGCTCGATGGGGTGGACTTGTTTTGTGTGGGGGAGGACCACCCGTAGCGTCGGTAGCGGACAGGGCCATGCTTTTCGGCCTCGGCTTTGCGGTCCTGCCACGGGTGGTCTCGGGGCCCCGCGCAAAATAAGTTCGCCCCATCGAGCTCTTCGCATTCTCGCGCCTGTTCGATGCCGCAGGCGAGGCGTCCACCGCAGCGAAGCGGAGGCACGAGACCCGGACTCCCCCAGCTCAACGCACTGCCCCAAGATCAACCCGCCCAAAGACCCCCGAATACACAGCCTACCGAGGGGCACGCAAGCGCAGAGAGGCTGAAGTTCGACCCTGTGGACAACTCCAGCACATGTGGACAACCACAGCCGCGCTCCCACACGGCAAGCATCAATCAAGTCCATACAGGACTGTCCAATAGAACCCACAAGACCCACCAACAGCCCGCGCCGCCCCAATCCGCCCCGCCTCACAAGTCAACGCAGGTGACTCGGCAAGCAACGGCATCAGATCCTCAGCCGACTCCCGGCTAGCAGCAACGAACGCACTCACCAAGTCCTCAAACCCAGCCGCCCGAGCACGTTCCAGCGCAGTAACCCCAGAAGGCGACTTGACCCCGATGTAGTCGCGCTGCACCATATCCGCACTGTGGCGTTGTGCAGCAACCGTGAGATCCGGATCGACCTTGAGCGCCGAGCACCCACCACTCTTCCGACGTGCGTTCAGCTGAGCGATGAGCTGCGCAGGCTCCCCAGCGGAACGAGCCACAACAGGGGCGGCAGCCGCGGCAGTGCTGGAAACAGCGGGCGGGGTCGACAAAGTAGGACTAGGCGCAGGTTGAGAAGTCGTCACCGCTGGGATCTCAGTGGTGGTGGTGACCGGAGGCGCCGTGTCCGAAGGGATCTCGCTGTGCGGGGACAGCGACACGGCGACGGTGAGGGCGAGGGTCAGGAAGGCCGTGACGGCGACCTTGCGGGCCAGGTGGCTGCGGGGGTCGATCATCGCCCAGGCGGGGTCGTCGGCCGTGGGGGCGGGGTCGGTGAGCAGGACCGCGAGGATGGCCAGGGGGGCGGTGAGGCGGCCGACGAGGTCGCGGCAGTTCGGGCAGCGGCGGAGGTGGCGGTCGACGGAGACGCGTTGGGATCTGGTCAGGGCTTGGGGGCGGGTGGGGACCATCGACGCGAGGCGTGGGCAGTGGGCCGGGTCGCGGGCGAGCAGGAGCATGCGGACGGCGCCCGCGAGGGCGGTGCGGGCGCGGTGGGCCAGGACGGCGGCGTGGGCGGTGTTGACGTCGAGGGCGTGCGCGAGTTCCGGGGTGGTCAGCTCGTCGCGCAGGGTGAGTTCGAGGATCGCCAGCTGACGCGGTTCCAGGCTCGCGGCGGCGTCCCACACCAGGCGGGTGGCCTCGGTGGCGGTCGCGGTGTCGGGCCCGTCGTCGCCGACGAGGTCCGGTAGGTCGGCCAGCAGGACCGGGCCGCCGCGGCGGATGTGATCCAGGGCACCCCGGTGCGCGATGGAGAACAACCAGGGCCGGAACCGGGCCGGGCGGCGCAGCGACGGCAGGTGCCGCATGGCGCTGACGAACGCCTCTTGGGTGAGGTCCTCGGCGAGGTGCCGATCACCGACGACCCTGGTCAGGAAGTGCGTCACCGGGTCCCGGTACCGGTCGTAGAGCTGGGCGAACGCCCCGGTGTCCCCCGCTCGCGCGCGCACGACGAGGTCGGCGTCGGTGGGGTCTATCGGTCGCACGGCGGGCCTCCGCGGAGAAATTTCGCGTTCGGTTCGGCCTCAGACCGTAATCCCTAGCGCAAGCCCTCCGTCCAACCGGCGTACACGCGATCCGCCCGAAGGGATTACCCATCGTGAAATCACGACGCCGAGTCACCGCGCTGGCCGCTGTTGCCACCGGATCGGCGCTAGCGGCCGTCTCGATGGTGATTGCCTGGCCGAGCCAGACCGAGGCCCGCCAGGACGTCCCCACGGCCCTGGTCGGCGACGCGCTCAACGGCGCCCCGACCAGGCCGCAGCACACCCGACCACGCCCGACCAGCACCACGCCGAGCACGGCGATACCCAGCAGCTCGACCAGCACCAAGCCGACCAGCACGACGACCACCACCAAGTCGACGAGCAGCAAGCCGACCACCACGACCACCACCACGAAGCCCAAGCCGACGACGACCACCGCGGGCGGCCAGAACGGCCAGCCCGAGGAGCTCAAGGTCGTCGAGATCGTCAACGCCCGGCGCGCCGAGGCCGGGTGCGGGCCGCTGCGGTGGAACGACAAGCTCGCCACCGCCGCCCGCAAGCACAGCAAGGACATGGCCGACCGGGGCTACTTCGACCACAACTCCCCCGACGGCCGCACCCCGTGGGACCGGATCAGGGCGGAGGGCTACACCAAGGCCAGCGGCGAGAACATCGCGGCTGGTCAGGCGAGCCCCGAGGCGGTCATGACCTCGTGGATGAACAGCCCCGGGCACCGCGCCAACATCCTGAACTGCAAGTCGACCGAGATCGGCGTCGGCACGCACAAGGGCGGCAGCTACCGGATCTACTGGACCCAGACCTTCGGCACCGGCTGAGCCAATCCCCGCGAGTCCACTAAGGACGGAGCAGGTCGGCCACCTCGGTGTGCCCGTTGTGCTCCGCGACCTCACGCGGTGAGAGGCCGAGGTGGATCGGGTGGCCCGGGATGCCCGGATCGGGGTCGACCCCGTTGTCGAGCAGCAGGGCCACCCGGTCGCGCTGACCGGTCCGCGCCGCCCACAGCAGGACGTCGTGCAGCATCCGCCCCGGTGCCGGTGCCATCGGCCACCGGGGCGCGCCGCGGCCGAGGCCGAACTCGAACAGCAGCCGCAGGTGCGCGTCGTCGGTGCGGAACTGGCGGTTGTAGAGGGTCTGGTTGTCGTTCGGGTCGGCCCCGGCCGCCAGCAGCACCCTGGCCACCGCGAGCCCGTCGGGGTGCGGCGGCTGGTCGCCCTCGCCCCCGCCGAAGCACCCGGTCAGGGCGGTGAACGGCGACGGCAGCCCTTCCCACAGGTAGCCCGAGTCCGGGTCCGCCCCAGCGGCCAGCAACGCCTCGGCGATGGCCACCGGGTCGCCACCCCCGAACCGGCCGTAAGTCAGGTACAGCACCGGTTCCCACTCGAAGGGACCCGTCTGCCGAAGGGCCGCGGCGGGTTCCCGTGCGATCCACGCCCGCACCCGCTCGACGTCACCCAGCACCACCGGCACGGCGAAGTTCGCGTCGACGATCCCCGGGTTCGCTGCCAGCACCTCCCCGGCGCGCACCACCCTGGCCGGGTCGTCAGCGCCGTAGGTCAAGCAGGCGTGCGCGAGGAACTCCTCGGCGGGACCGGCGAACTCGGTCACCAGGTGCGGTGACCGCGCCCCCGGAGCGGTGGGTATTGGCACGGCTCACTCCCCCGAGCTGGTGACTTTCAACCGCGTGTTCATGCCATTGGCGTCGAGCACCCGCGCCACCGCGGCGGAGACGTCGACCAGCCGCAGCCAGCCGCCGGTGCGCTCCAGGCGGCGCTGGGCGGCCAGCAGCGCGTTGAGCCCGGCGCAGCCGAAGAACTCCGCGTCGGACAGGTCGACGATCAACCCGGGTTTGCTGCTGCGCTGCTCGGCGACCGCGCCGAGCAGGAACCGCTCCAGGATGCCCGCCGCGACCAGGTCGACCTCGCCGCCGATGGCGACCAGGACGACGCCAGGAGCGGGCGCCGGGTCCAACCGTAGATCCACCGCACCCCCACGAACCCCCACGAACCGTGCCGGACACCCACGCTACCCGCGCGGCCCGGTTCGCGACGACCCACGATCGGGTTGATCAGCCGAACCGGCCGTGCACGTAGTCGGCGGTGCGCTGGTCGACCGGGGCGCCGAAGATCTGCGTCGTCGGCCCTGCCTCGACGATCACCCCCGGGGTGCCCTGCTCGGCGAGGAAGAACGCGCACTGCTGCGAGACCCGGGCCGCCTGCTGCATGTTGTGCGTCACGATGACGATCGTCACCTCGTGCGCGAGCTCGGCGATGGTCTGCTCGATGCGCCGGGTGGAGGTCGGGTCGAGCGCGGAGCACGGCTCGTCCATCAGCAGGACCTTGGGCCGCACCGCGAGCGACCGGGCGATGCAGAGCCGTTGCTGCTGACCGCCGGAGAGAGCGCCACCCGGTTGGCGCAGCCGGTCGCGAACCTCGACCCACAGGCCTGCCTTGGCCAGGCACTGCTCGACCAGGTCGTCGCGCTCGGTGCGGGTCGCCTTGAGCCCGGTGAGCTTGAGCCCGGCCACCACGTTGTCGTAGATCGACATGGCCGGGAACGGGTTGGGCTTCTGGAAGACCATCCCGATCTGCTTGCGGGCGTCGGTGAGCTTGCGGGCCGGGTCGTAGATGTCGGCGCCGGAGAGCAGCACCTCACCGGCGAGCGACGCGCCGGGGATCAGCTCGTGCATCCGGTTGAGGGTGCGCAGGAAGGTCGACTTGCCGCAGCCGGACGGGCCGATCAGCGCGGTCACCGACCCGCCGGGCATCAGCAACGACACCCGGTCGAGGACCTTGCGCTCGCCGAACCAGGCGGACACCTCGCGCGCGTCGATGCTGGCGTGCGCGGCGGGCGGCACGGGGTGGGGGTGGGGCAGCACGGCGGTCATCGGTCCTCCGGTCACATCAGGTTGGGCAGCAGGGCGGCGGCCTGGTCGGCCAGGGTGAGGCTGATCGCGCCGACGACGGGCACCCCGATCACCCAGGCCTGCCAGCGGCCGACCCGCTGGCGCACGTACACCGCGGCGACCGCGGCGGCGACCAGGATCAGCGTCCACAGCGCGATCGGCACCAGCGCCGAGCGGTCGCCGACCATGGCCTTCTCGTTGTCGGGGACCGCGAACGCGGGCAGTTGCCTGGTCTTGGCCTGCACCTCGGACACCAGCTTCGCGTCGACCCGGATGACGTCGGTCGGCAGGAAGTAGGACCCGTCGGCGGTGGCGAGGGTCAACCGGCCCTCGTCGGCGGCGGCGGCGGTGCGCTCCTTGTCGTTGGCGCGGCGCACGCCCTGCACCGAGTAGCGGTGCTCGCCCTGCCCGGTGGTGATCACGATCTCGTCGCCGCGGCGCAGCTTGTCGATCTCGGCGAACGGTCCGCCGTAGGCGGCCTTGCGGCCGTAGATGACGCTGGTGCCGGACTGGCCGGGCAGCGGGGTGTTGCGCACGTGCCCGGGGCCGGACTTGAGGGTGCGCGCCGAGGTGCCCTCCAGCACCACCTCCTGCAACCGCAGCCGGGGGATCTCGATGATCGCCACCGGGGTCCCGCTGTCGAGCAGCCGCCCGTCGGCCAGCCCGGTGACCGGCGCGGTGGCGTTGGCCAGGTCGGCGCGCAGCGCGGTGTAGGCGGAGTTCTGGTCCCGTTCGTGCTTGAGGGCACCGAGCAGCGTGAGCTGGGCGACGAAGCACAGCAGCACCGCGCCGAGGATGGCGAGCATCTGCCCGGCCAGCACCAGCCCGGGGCGCTCCGGTCGGTAGCGCGGCGGCGCCCCGACCGGCATGCCGGTTGGCGGCGGCCCGAACGGCACGCCGGGCGGCGGCGGGGCGGGCGGGACCGGGCATGCCGGTGGGTTGTCGTCGAGCACGGTCACCCTGGTGTCCTCTCGGGGGAACCGGTGTGCGCCGCGGATGGCATCCCGCGGCGCACACCGGTGGGGGTCATCAGCTCTCGGTCGGCCACTCGCCCGGCGCGGCCGCGGCCTTGCGGCGGCGCGAGGCGACGAGGGCGAGCGCGCCGAAGCCGATCAGCGCGGTGCCCGCGAGCAGCGACAGACCGACGGACGCGCCGGTGCTGGCCAGGCCACCGGTCCCGGAGCTGCCCTGCGGCGCCGGGTCCACGGTCGGGTTGGTTCCTGCGGGCGGGATCGTCGTGGTGGTCGAGGTGCTGCCACCGGGCGCGCTGGTCGTGGTGGTGGGGTTGGTGGTGGTGGTGGTCGTGGGGCCCGCCTTCACCTTCCACTTGAGGACCTGCTTGGTGGCGTCGTCCGGGTCCGCCTCGGTGAAGAAGGTGAGGACGACGTCGAAGTGGCCGAGGGTCACCACGTTGAAGCTGTCCATGCAGTGCAGCTGGACGGTGTAGTCACCGGGGACCAGCGTGGTGCTGTTGTCCAGCGCGATGTCGGTGAAGGTCCAGGTCTGGGTGCCGGTGAAGGCGGCGGCGGTGGAGAAGTCGACGGCGGTGACGGTGGCCGCGGCCAGCCCGTTCGCGAAGCCGCCTGGACCCTTGATGTCGATCTTGTAGCCGTCGGAGCCCTCGACGCACGCCTTCTCGGTGATGTAGGTCGGCGCCTCGGCGGGGAGACCGGACTCCTTGCTGGGCAGCAGCTTGCCCAGCAGCGTCGGGTCGGACGGCGGGGTCGTCTCCGTCGTGGTCGTGGTCGGCGCCACCGTGGTGGTCGTCGTGGTCGGCTCGACGGTCGTCGTCGTGGTCGGCTCGACGGTCGTCGTCGTGGTCGTCGGCTCCACGGTGGTCGTGGTGGTCGTCGGCTCGACGGTGGTGGTCGTCGTGGTCGGCTCGACGGTCGTCGTGGTCGTCGTCGGCTCCACCGTGGTGGTGGTCGTCGTCGGCTCGACGGTGGTCGTGGTCGGCTCCACCGTCGTCGTCGTGGTCGTCGGCTCCACCGTGGTCGTGGTGGTCGTCGGCTCGACGGTCGTGGTCGTCGTGGTCGGCTCCACCGTCGTCGTGGTCGTCGTCGGTTCCACCGTGGTCGTGGTGGTGGTGGTGGTGGTCGTCGTCGGCTGCGTCGTGGTCGTCGTGGTGGTCGTGGTCGGCGTCGTGGTGGTCGTCGTCGGCTCGGCCGGGTCGCGCACCTGCCACGCGGTCGGGCTGGTGAAGTAGAACTTCTTGGTGAACGTGCCGGTGTTGACGCCGTTGAAGCCGTCGCGGCAGAACACGACCGCGGTGAACTCGCCCTTCTGGATCGTGGTGCTGTTCTCCAGCGCGACGTCCTTGAAGGTCAGGCCCTGGGTGACGCTGATCGGCGCCGTCGTGGAGAAGCCCACGTCCGAGATCGGCGAGGCGACCAGGCCGTTGGCGAACCCGCCGGGGCCGTAGAGCCACAGGGTGTAGCCGTCGGAGTCCTCGGTGCACGGACCCTCGGTGGTCCAGGTCGGCGCGTCGGTGTCGAGGCCGGACTGCTTGCTGACGGCCAGCGTGCCCAACGTCGCCGTGGGCGGCTCGGCCTGGCTGGTGGTGGCGGCGAGCACGATGCCCGCCGTGACGGTGGTGAGGACCGCCGCGCCTGCCGCGATCAGTTGGCGCTTACGCATGACTTCTCTGCCTCCAGTTCATGAGCTGCGGCCGGGTTCGGCGTCACTCGGTTTCGGACTCGGTGCTCTCGGTCGCCGCGCTGGCGCGCCTGCGCACCCCGGCGACGACCACGGCCGCCACGACGAGCACGACCACCCCGCCGCCCAGGTAGAGGAATGGGTGGATGCCGGAGTCGGCCGCGGGTGCCGCGGTGTCGGCGGGCTCGGCGTCGGGCAGGCCGCCCTGCGGCTGCTGGCCCTCCTGCGGCGGTTGCCCACCCGCGGGCGGCTGCTCCGACGGCGGCGGGTTCTGCGGGGTGCTGAGCCCCAACTCCGGCGGGATGATCGGGTCGGTGTTGCGCGCGGGTCCCTTGGCCGCGCCGACCGCCGCGTAGTGACCAGCCGACGGGATGTCGACGGTCGCGGTGAAGTCGCCGAAGTTCTGCTGGGAGAACGCATCGATGCAGCTGAGCGTGATCTCGTAGGTGCCCTGCAGCGTGGTGCCGTTGTCGTCGGCGTAGTCGCGGAAGGTGTTGGCGACCGGCACGACGAAGCCCTGGGTGTGCGAGAGCAGCACGTCCGAGGTCGGCACCACGACGACGTTGTCCAGGCCGTGGCCCTTCATGGTCGCGATGTATCCGGTCGCGCCCTGCGGGCAGCCCTTGTCGGTCTTGAGCCGCACCGGGACCTGGTCGACGCTCTCGCCGGGGGTCACCAGCAGGCCGCCGACGCGGTCCGCGGAAGCGGTGCCGGGCACCAGCAGTCCGAATAGGACGGCGAGCAGCGCCACGACGACGTAGCGATCAGACCGCATGTTCCACCTCCGGCGTGGGTTCGGGCTCGGGCTCGGGTACCGGCCGCGCTCGGCGCCTCCGCCTGCGCCACAGCAGGAACAGCACCAGGGCGACCACGAGCAGCAGCAGGATCAGCACCAGCCACGGCACCGCGGCGACGGTCACGCTCGCGTCCACGGCGGCGGCCTGCGGCTGCGGGCCGGGCGGGGCGATCGGGTCGATGTGCACGAGGGTGTCGAGCCAGCCGGCGGGCAGGACACCGGGGACGACGGTGCGCACCCGGAAGGAGTTGCCCGGCAGCAGTTCCGGGAGGTCGGGCAGGTTCGGCGCGGCGGTCCCGGAGCCCCAGGGGGTCTCGACGGTGACCTTCTGCTTGCCGCCGAGGCGGACGTTGCCGGAGTTGCGCACGGTGTACTCGACGACGGTGTCGCCCGCGCCGAACAGCGAGTGCTCGTAGTCGGCGGTCAGCCCGTCGATGCTCAGCTTGGGCACCAGGTCGCCGGAGATCCGCAGGTAGACCCGCGCGCCGACGCGCTGCTCGACGGCGACCTTCTGCCCGTCGGCGTTGGTGGCCTCGGTGACCAGCGCGGCGACGATGCCGCCGACGTGGTCGCCGGGGGTCGCGTTCTGCGGGATCGAGAGCCGGAACGGCACGATCTTGGTGGTGCGACCGGGGATCTGCACCTGGTCCTGCTCGACGGCGATCCACGCGCCGACGTCGACCGACTTCGCGCTGGAGGCCAGCAGGTCGAACCCGCCGTCGGGGGTGTTGAACGCGTCGTTGGGGTAGAGCTTGAGCGAGAGCGGGTCGTTGGACACGTTCGACACCGCGACGTGGTCGACGACGACCGCGCCGGGGGTGGCGCTGTAGCTGAAGTTCGGGCGGTTGTCCGGTGCGTCAGCGGTGGCCGGGCGCACGCCGTAGGTGGCGGGTGCCGCCGCGCTGGCCGCTGCCAGGTGCGGGGCAGCCGGTCGCGCTGACGCCGCCGCCGGGAGCAGGGCGGTGGCCAGCAGCGCGAGCAGACCGGGGAGCACCGCGCGGCGCCAGATCCGCTTCATTGTCCAGTCCTTAGTAGAGGGTCAAGGGTGTGGGGCGGGCCGGGGTACCTGGCCCGGCCCGCCCCACTGGCTGTGTGTCAGCCGTTCTCGGGGCTACCTCAGATGGCGGTGAGGGTCAGCAGCGCCGAGTAGGTGCCCGCCACCGTGGAGGTGGGGACGTTGAGCGCGAGGTCGGCCGACAGGTTCGCGGTGCCGTTGCCGCCGAGGGCGGACGCGGTGGCGAGAACGCGGGCGGCGGCCAGGCCGAGGCCGTTGGGCGCGGTGGCACCCGGGGCGATGGCGTTGGCCGGGTTGACCTGCGCACCGACGGTGATGACCTGCGGCGCGGACTTGTCGACGAGCTTGGGGGTCCAGCCCAGGTTCGCGCCGTTGATCGAGTTGGTGCCGTTGAGGAAGTCGGAGACCTGGCCGGAGACGTTCCAGCCCGGGTTGCCCGCGCGGGTGTCGGTGACCTTGATCGGGTTGAGCGAACCGGCGGTGGTCAGCAGCGAGCCGTCGGCGGCCATGACCGGCGAGGGCAGGACCACGTTCTGGTTGGCGACGCTGATCAGCAGCTCACCGGCGAGCACGGTGGTGGTGATGGTCTCCGAGGCGGTCACACCGGCGAACGGGGTGACCTGCAGGGCGACGGCGGCCGAGACGGAGGTCTCGTACGCGGCGGCGTTGGTCGGGATGAAGCGCGCGGTGAAGTTGTGCGCGCCCACCGCGAGGGTGGAGGTGGACAGCGTGGCCGCACCGGTGGACACGGCGACCGGGTTGCCCAGGGCGGTGGCACCGTCGAAGAACTGCACCGCACCGGCGGCCGCACCCGGGTTCACGGTGGCGGCGAGGGTGACGGTGGAGTACGCGGCGGCGGTACCGCTCGGGGTGACCGCGAGGGCGGTCGTGGTCGGCGTGGCGGCAGGCGCGTTCACCTGGTACGACACGGCGGCCGAGGTGGAGGTCGCGTAGCCGGCACCCGAGAAGGAGGCGGTCAGCGAGCGCGCGCCGGTGGCGAGCGCGGTGGTGGAGAAGGTGGCGACACCGTTGACGACGGTGACCGGCGCGCCGATGTTGTTGGCGCCGTCCTTGAACTGGACGGTGCCCGCGGCGGTGGCCGGGGTGACGTTGGCGGTGAGGGTCACGTTGGTGCCCGCGACGACCGGGGCGGCCGGGGCGACCGACAGCGCGGTGGTGGTGGCGACCGAGGCGTTCGGGTCGCGGTCCTGCCACGCTGTGGCGGTGGTGAACCAGATGTCGCGGGTGAACGCGCCCTTGTTCTCGGCGGCGAACTGGTCGACGCAGTAGACCGCGAGGGTGTACTTGCCGGGGACGATCGTGGTGGCGTTGTCCACCGCGATGTCCTTGAAGGACAGACCCTGCACGACCGGGAAGCCCGCGCTCTGCGAGTAGCCCACGTCGGTGACCGGGGTGGCGGTGAAGCCCGCGTCCCAGGCGCCCGGACCGTAGACGAACAGGCTGTAGCCGTCCGAGTCCGGGGTGCAGCCGGCGGAGGTGGTGTAGGTGGGGGCGTCGGTGTCGAGGCCGCTGGTCCGGTTGATGGCCAGGGTGCCGAGGTTGCCCGCGGGGGCAGCGGCGGCGGCGATGCCAGCGGCACCGAGGGTGGCCGCGGTGGCGGCGGCGATGACGACGGCGCCACCGACGAGCCTGCGGGTGAATGCGTTAGCGCGCACTGTTGTGCAAACCTTCCGTGAACGGGTTCAGCGAAGAAAAGGGGGGAGGACCTACTGGACCGGGACGCCGCAGTTCGGCGCGACACCGAAGCCGTAGCGGGTGATGACGTCCGCGCGCTGGCAGACGGCCGAGCCCGCACCGACGAACACGGTGCTGTACGGGGCGACCTCGAGCTTGTTGGCCGGGATCACGTTGTAGACGTCGCGCTTGAACACCGAGGAGGTGTTCAGGTTGGTCGGCTGGATGTTGTCGACGGTGCCGAGAACAGCCTTGCCCTGGGCGGCCGGGGCGTTGCCGTAGACCTGCGAGTTGTAGACCGCGATCGAGTAGGGCAGCAGGTGGCGGGTGTCGGTCAGGTAGGTGCCGACGTGCTCCTGGATGTCGCCGCCGCCCGCGTCCTTGTCGCTGACGCAGGGGTACTGGCCGCCGACACCGAACAGGCCAGCGGAGTCGACCGTGCCGGTCGGCATGACCGAGCGGATGAAGAACGAGCGGGTGCCGGAACCGAACTGCGGCGCCAGCGGCTTGAACGCGGTGTTGGTGCAGGTGTAGATCGCGGTCAGCTGGGCCTTGGTGAGCTTCTTCGGCACCGCGCTGTCGCTGCGGACCGCGTAGGTCAGCGCGTCGATCGCGAACGGGATGAACTTCATGTCCGGGTTCGCCGCGGCCGAGTTCGAGGACGACCGCGCGAACTGCACGCACCCGTCGCCGCTGTTGATGTTGTTCTTCAGCGCCGTGACACCCTGGCCGGAGTTCTCCGGGCGCGCGAAGGTGCAGTTCGGGTTGGTCGCGACGTCCTTGGTGGTGATGGTCGCCGTGCCGCGGGCGTCGTAGGAGCCCAGCACCTTGGTGCCGCCGATGGTGATGGCCTCGGCGAGACCGTTGAGCACCGTCTGGGTGGTGTCGGAGCCGGTACCGGCCAGCTCGCGGTAGGTGGGCGCACCGGTCGGGTCCGCCTGGGCCGTACCGGCGAACACGCTCGCGAGAGCGAGTGCGGCGGTGGCCACGACGATCATACGCTGCTTCTTGCTCACTACCTGTATCCTTTTCTTCGCAGTGGTGCTCGGACTGGTGTCCGCGCACATCCCGGTGGGTGCTTCCTGGTCTGGAACCACCGGGGCCACGCATCTGGTCCGGCCGGTCCGGCGGCGGAGTGGCGACTCCGTCACGGGCCGGTCGGCCGCCTCACCCCCTCGTCACACCCGGGCGATCCGCGGCCGGATCGTCCGCACACCGGGTGTATCGCGGCGCGGTTGTCGCCCTGGGCACCGGAACATGGCTGGCAGGCGAACAGGTCATTGGCAACAGACTGTCCACTCTGGACAGTGACCGTCGGACTACCGGCGGTGCCACCCGGACTCACCCGACCCTCGCCCGCGCGCCGAGCCTGGTCAGCACCGGACCGGCCGCGGCGGTGAGACCACCGGTGATCAGCAGCCCGGCGAGCAGGTAGCGCAGCACCCAGGTGACCGGGGTGGACGGCGTGTACTTGCTCTGCGCGACGGGTGTGCTCTTGTCCTCCGACGGCTTGGCGTCCGCGGCGGGCGTGGGCGCCGGAGCGGGAGCGGGCGCACCGGTCTCGGCGTCGGGAGCGGGGGTCGAGGTGTCGGGCTGGTCCGAACCGGACTCGGACCCGCTGTCCACGTCGGACTCCCCCTGCGCGGGCCCCGGTTCGACCGGCGGCTTGATGCCCGCGTCCCGCTCGACGACCGCCGCGGTGGCGTCGGCCTGGTCGCGCAGGGCCTGCGGGAGCGGCACGTAGCCCGCGGGGAGCTTGCCCGCGCCCTCACCCGGCGTCTGCCCGGAGGTGGTGACGTAGCGCAGCAACCGCGCGTAGTCCTTGCCGGAGTCCTTGGTGAGCATCGACGGCGCGGTCGCGGCGTAGGTGAGCGCGGGCAACGGGTAGGCGCCCTTGGCGGTCGACCGGGGGTTGGTGACCTTCACCCCCGGCGTGTCGCTCGCGGTCATCTCGGCGACCCCGGCCAGCACCGCCTCGTCGGTCGGCGCGACGAACTCGCCCGCCGGGTTGCGCAGCAGGGCCTCGGTCAGTCCGTAGCGGCGCGCGGTCGCGGTGTCGACGATGGCCAGCATGGCGCGCTTGCCCACCACCGAGCGGCCGAGCTTGCCCAGGGCCGAGCGTGTGCGGTCGTTGAGGTCGCGCACCCCGTTGGGCTCGCGGCCGAGGCTGTCGCCGCGGTTGACCGACCGGCCCGCCTCGTGCATGTCGGCGGCCAGCGGGCGGCGGGTGTTGGCGCAGAACTCCGCGATCAGCCCGTTGAGCGTCTTGACCTGGCAGCTCAGGTCCGCCTTGGGGAAGTTCTGCGCGGGCAGCGCCAGGGCGAGGTAGTTCTTGTTGACCTTCATGCCCCACTGGTCCGGCGTGCCGCTGAGCCAGGCCTTGGCCTCGGCGTCACCGAGCAGCCACTCCCACAGCGACTCGGTGGCGTCCATGTCCACAGAGGACAGCAGGGCGTCCACCGTGAGCATGTCCAGCGACGTGTACGGCCGGACCTGCGGGTTGAGCGTGAGGAAGTCCTCGTCCTGGCTCAACCGGGTCGGGTTGCCCTTGAGGTAGTCGGGCAGCCCGGGAACGGCGTTGCCGTAGGACTGGGTGATGAGCTTGGCGACCAACCGGGGTGTGAGCTTGAGCTGGTCGAAGGCCTTGCCGTCGTCGACCTTGATGTTGTCCGGCGCGTCCCCCGGCGGCTGGCGCTCGACGATGAACGCGACCGTGTAGGCCGAGACCGACACCGGCGCGTAGACCAGCGCCCGGTCGTCGATCATCGATCCCCTGGCCGCGGGCTTGGCCAGGAACACCATGCCCGGGTCGTCGCCGCCGAGCAGGTCGCGGGCCTGCCGGTCGGGCATCTGGACGAAGCCGAACACCGGGCCGTCGTTGGAGCACAGCGCGGGCTGCCAGCGCAGCACCGCGTCGGCGACGAACTCGTTGCCGCTGAGCGGGCGCTCCGCCTTGCCCAGCGGGCAGGACTGGCCGACCGGCTCGAAGTCGAGCCGGATCGGGCTGAGCCGCTTGTTCCAGTTGGTCTGGCTCAGCGGCGAGGAGTCGAGGTAGTCGTGCAGGTGCCCGCCCTGCGGGGTGGGGACGGTGACCTTCTTGCCGTTGACCTCGGTGTCCCCGCGCGGGACCACGACCAGCCAGCAGTGCCGCGCCTTGCCCGCGTCCGGGCCGGTGGTGCGCAGCCTGCCGCAGTCGAGGCCGGGCGCCTCCAACGTGGTCTGGACCTCGAAGTCGAGCTCGCCCCGGCCGTCCTCCCTGGTGACGCCCGTCTGCACCTCGTTGGTGGTGTTGGCGTCGTAGTACAGGCCGTAGCCGGGCTCGCTCGGCTTGGTCGGCGGGCCGGAGGCCTCGACCGGGACGAAGGGCAGGTAGGTGGCCGACCCCGGCTTCTCCTCCTGCTGCTTGGTCAGCTCCAGCGGGTCGATGAGCAGGCCGTCGCGCTCCTCCTGGGTGGGCGGGAGCTTCTTCGGGGTCACCGACAACGACCGCGACCAGGTCGCGGCGGCCTGGTAGCTCGCCGCGAGCGGCGTGCCGTACTGGCACTGCTCGCGGCGCGGCCCGGTCGCGTCGTCGCCCCAGCACTGCATGATCTGCAGGAAGTTGTAGCCGCGCTTGCCGTCGGTCGGTACCCCGCCCTTCCAGGTCAGGCGCACCGTCTGGTTGATCAGGCCCTTGGTCTGGGCGACCGTGAACTCCAGCGCGGCGAACTCGCCCGACCCGCGCACGGTCACCGCCGAGGGCGCGGGCGGGGTCGTGGTCTGCGCGGCCGCCGCGGTCGGCACCATCAGCGCGCCGCCGCTGGCCAGCACCAGCGCCGCGAGCAGCAGGCGCGCCACCCGTTGTCCGATCATGGTCATCCCTTGCCCCGCATCAGCCTGGCCACCAGCGGCGGTCCGGCGACCAGCACCACCATCAGCACCGCGGCGACCACGATGAGCAACGTGCCGTCGTCCTGCGGCAGGTCCACCGACACCGGGACGGCCGACAGGCTCGCGCCGCCACCACTGCCGTCGCCGCCGTCCTCGGTCGCCTCGCCGGACGCTTCCCCGTCCTCGCCGGTGTCCGCCGCGGCTTTGTCCGCCCCGGGGGTCTCGGCCGCGCCGGGTGCGGTGTCCCCGGGCTTGACCGCGCCCGCACCGGTGGTGGGTTTGGCGGCGGCGGCGCCCTTCTTGGTGACGGCCTTGCCGGTGGCGTCGCACTGGACGGTCGCGCCGAGCTTGTCGCAGTCCGGTGGCCGCGGCGCGGTCTCGGCCAGCGTGTTGGAACCGTTGGTGGAGAAGGTCGGGTTGTTGCACTTGGAGATGTCGGTCGGCTTCTTGGTCGACCCGGGGATCCGCTCCACCTGCTTGAGGCCCGCGGTCACCAGGTTGATCGGCAGCGGGGAGAACCCGAGCCGCTCGGCCTGCTGCTGGCCCTCGCAGAGGAAGTAGTAGGCGAAGTCGGACAGCGTCTTGCCCTTGAGCTCGTTGAAGTTGCCCTTCACCGCCGTCGGCAAGATCATGTAGCTGTAGCTCGACATCGGGTACGTGCGGTTGTCCGACGAGTTGTAGACGCCCTGCAGCTTCTGGGTCAGGTCGTTGGGGTCGATCTGCGCCTGCAGCAACCCGACGGCGACGGCCTGCGCGGTGGGCGCGATGAAGTAGCCGCTCTTGTTGAGCAGCTTCGCCACCGGGAACCCGGCGTTCTTGGCGTAGGAGTACTCGACGTAGGTGATCGCGCCGTCGCTCTGCGCCTGCCGCACGTAGTTCGCCACGCCGATCGAGCCGACCTGGCCGACGATGCCCGCGTAGGCGGGGAAGCTGGAGGTGAACCCGCACGGGGTCTTGCGGCCCGCCTTGGCGCAGAACTCGTCCCACAGCCCGCCGTGCTGGTCGGCCAGGTAGCTGGTGAACTGCGCGGTGGAGCCGGAGCCGTCGCTGCGCACCACCGGCAGGATCTGCCGGGCGGGCAGGCTCAGCGCCGGGTTGTCCGCGGCGATCGCCGGGTCGTTCCACATGGTGATCTTGCGGGTGAACACCTTGGTGACGGTCTCGCCGGAGAGCCGCAGGTTCGTCACCCGCTTGCCACCGATGTTCAGGTTGTACATCAGCGAGGTGCCACCGGCCACGATCGGCATGTAGGCGAAATTGCCGTCCTTGGGCGGGTCGTCGCGGACGCCGCCGTCGGTGAGCCCGTAGGGGATCTCGGAGACGGCGAAGTCGACCTGGTTGGCCTTGAACTGGTTGCGGCCGTCGGTCGAGCCGGTGCCGGAGAAGTTGATCCGGATGCCGAACTGCTGGACGTTCTTGCGCCACTGGTCGAGGGCGTTGAAGCTCCACGTCGACCCGGAGCCGCTGATCGGCACGTAGCCCTGGGCGGACGCGGTCGGGGCGAACCCGACCACGACGGTGACGAGCACGCCGAGCGTGGTGAGCAGGCCCACCACCCGCCCGCGCGTGCGTCCCTGGGGGGTCATGGCAGAACTCCTTGCTCCGGGTTGGGGTGCTGCTGGTCAGCGGGCGGGAAGTCGGACCGAGCGGCGGGCGGGAGGTCGGACCGATCAGCGGGCTGGGGGCCGGACCGGGCCGCGGCGGTGGCGATGTAGCGCTCGCGGTCGCGCGCCGAGGCCCGCGCCCTGCGGCGGAGTTGGCCGTTGGACAGCGCGCCAGCCCCCCGGCCGCCGAGCACCCTGGCCAGGACGAACAGCACGAGCACCAGCACGATCAGCACCGTCGCGGCGCCGAAGGCCCTGGTCTGCATGGTCTCCTCGGACGAGCCGACCATCTGGTAGGTCGCCAGCGGCAGCGAGACCTGGGCGTCGACGAACGGGTTGGCGTTGAGGTAGGGGGTGAACCCGGCGGCGATGAGCACCGGCGAGGTCTCGCCGACGCCGCGGGCGGTGGCCAGCAGCACGCTGGTGGTCAGGCCGGAGCGCGCGGTCGGCAGCACCACGTGCCACACCGTCCGCAGCTGCCCGGTGCCCAGCGCGAGCGAGGCCTCGCGCAGCGAGCTGGGCACCAGCCGCAGCACCACGTCAGCGGCCCTGATCATGATCGGCAGCATCATGATGCTGATCGCGGTGCCCGCCGCGAACCCGGAGCGCTGGAAGCCGAGCAGCAGGATCAGCGAGGCGTAGACGAACAGGCCCGCCACGATGGAGGGCAGCGCGGTCATCGCCTCCACCACGGTCCGCACCAGCCGGGTGAACACGCCCCTGGTCTCGTTGAGGAACACCGCGGTGGCCAGCCCGAGCGGCACGGTGATGACGAGCGCGATGCTGATCTGCTCCAGCGTGCCGACGATGGCGTGCAGGATGCCGCCGAGCTCGAGCGGGTCGAGGGTGCCCGCGTCGGCCATGTCCTCGGTGTAGAAGTTGGACTTCCACAGCGCGTCCCAGCCCATCCAGATGGGGTAGAAGATGATCGCGCCGAGCGCGCCGACGGCGATGACGGCCGTGCTGTGCACGACGGCGGAGACGACCTTGTCGCGCACCGTCAGCGCGCTCTCCTCCAGCGACACCAGCAGCGCGTAGATCGCCAGGAACAGCGGGTAGGCGATGGCGATGAAGCCGACCACGCCGGAGAACGGGGCGATCTGGTCGAACAGCACCCCGGTCAGCGCCGCGGCGGCGACCAGCGCGCCGAACGCGGCCACGATGTCGGTGCGGCGGATGGTCCTGGTGTCGCGGCGGACCTCCGGCGGGCCCACCCGCGGCGGTCCCGGCGGCCGGGTGGTGACCTGGCCGATGAAGGCGGCACCACCCTGGTACGCCGGGATCTCCCGCGTCGTCTCCTGCTGCTGCGCCGCGCTGTGCCGCGCCTGGCCCTGCTGCGCGGTGGGCTGCTCCATCGGCGTCTGCTCCACTGTGGACATCAGGCGTCACTCCCCTGGCCGGACCGGCTGCGGGCGATGACCGCGGAGGCGGCGAAGTTGACCACCAGGGTCAGCATGAACAGCGCGAGGCCCGCGGCCATCAGCGCGCCGAGGCCGAACGGGCTCGCCGATCCCCACTGCTGGGCGATCAGCGCGGAGACCGAGTTCGCGCCGGAGCCCAGGATGTGCGGCTGGATCACGAACACCGGCGAGATGATCATGGCGACCGCGATGGTCTCGCCGAGCGCCCGGCCGAGGCCGAGCATGGTGCCGCCGATCATGCCGGAGCGGCCGAAGGGCAGCACGACGCTGCGGATCATGCCCCAGCGGGTCGAGCCGAGCGCGAAGGCGCCCTCCCGCTCGCCCTGCGGCGCCTGGGTGAACGACTCGCGCATCACCGAGCAGATGAACGGCATGATCATGAACCCGACCACCAGGCCGGCCCAGAACGTGGAGGTCATGTAGACCCCGTTGGGCGAGAGCGGGTTGTCCGGGTCGGCCTCCGGCACGTCAAGGAAGGGGATCCAGCCGAACTGGATGGACAGCCACTTCGGGATGTCGGTGCCCTTCCACTGCAGCAGGGTGGAGCCGAACAGGCCGTAGACCACGCTGGGCACCGCGGCCATCAGGTCGATCAGGCTGGTGAAGAACCCGCGGACGCGGCGCGGCGCGTACTCGGAGATGTAGAGGGCCATGCCGGTGGCCAGCGGGAAGGCGACCACCAGCGCCACCGAGGCGATCAGCAGCGTGCCGACCAGCACCGCGGCGATGCCGAAGTTGCCCGAGTCCGGCTGCCACGCCTGGGTGGTGACGAAGCCGAAGCCCGCGCTGGAGAACGCGCCGAGGCCGCGGATGAGCAGGAAGACGCCGACCGTGGCCATCAGGGCGAGCACGGTGAACCCGGCGCCGCGCAGCACGGTGCGGAACACCCGGTCGATCCCGCCGGGCGGCGACACCCGCCTGCGCGGTGCCTCGGCGACCGCGACCCGCTCGGGCGCGCTCGTCAACTCGGTCATCTGGGGTTGCTCCGAATCGCGGACTGGGTTATGGGCGATAGCCAAACCCGCCCAGTTGGCCGCATCCGGATCCAGGTGTGAACAACGGACGAACGCCCGCGATTCCCCTCGCCCGGATAGGCCGAATGGCTGCGCCTGGAATAGGCGGTTCCGAGCATCAGAAATGCACCACGCGCGGGAGGTCGGCGAGTTGGGCATCGGCGACGAGGCCGAGGAAACTGCGGCAGGCGTACTGCGCCTGGACCCGCCGGTGGTACTTCCGCGAGGACACCGCCAGATCGAGGCCTGCGAGCCGAACCCGCCACGACCACAGTTGCGACGGCGTCTCCCGGGCCGTGGTGGCGGAAATCTCGGTGAGCTTGGCGCGCAGTTCCACCATCGCCCGTGAACACGCGTCCGCGTCGACGAACCGCTGCGCCGCTTGGCCGAGGCTGCGGTTGTTGGCGGAGAGGAAGCGCCACGTCACCGCGTCGTCGGCGGATCTGTAGATCTGGAAGCGAGCGACAGCCATCGGGTTTCTCCCATCAACAGGCACGCCCCGACGTGTTGTGCGAATCGTCTTGTTCCGGGGTGTACGGGAGAAAAATCCACGGCGTCGACCCGGTTGCCATCACGCTCACGCCGAACGACGGGCAACCAATTGTCACAACTCGGAAACCAGGTGTAACGCTTTTCCTGGCTTTAGTTCGCGGGTGGTGGCGGAAAATCACCACCACGGCCCCCGGTAAAGGGCGTAAACCCAACGCTGCGTGCCGATCCGGTCACGGTCACCGGTGCTCGGCAACGTTTCCGGCGGGACCCGGGTCCACATTCACCCACGGTGCCCGGGCAGGGCGGAACCCGTTGCGGCACATGCGGTGCCCGCCGCGTCGCGGGCAGCGACGAAGCCGCCACACCCGCCCCACCAGCCCCGCCGAAGCGGACGAAATCGGCGACAATGGACCGGGCCGCCGCTTCCCCGGCCGCCATCGCCCGCGCGCTGCACCGCTGGGCCCGCGTCGGTTCCAGATCCGCCCGCACGGCCCCCGGGAGAGGTGCGCGCGGCCCGCTGTACCGATCAGGACGCGATCGCGCGAGGGACCGAACACGGAATGGCACCGGTGATATGCGCCGAACGCCGCGACACGGCGGACAACGGAGGTGGGCCCCCTGCTGGGCCGCCCAAGTGGTCAACCGTTGTTCGCCCAGCGGCAACCCGCCCGTCCCCCAGCGATGGTGGGGCGAACGATGGCGGCCGGAACGGCGCTAGTGGTCGACCTTGCCGCCGGAGCGCAGCATCCGGACCAGTTCGACTGTGGACAGTCCACACAGGGCGGCCAGCGACTCCAGCGCGCTGATGTCGAGGTCGCGGGTGCTCGCGGCGTGCCTGGCGACCTCGGTGGCGGCCCAGCGGTGCGCCGGGGCCAGCTCGGGGCGGGCGTCGGTGGCCAGCTCGGTGAGGTCGACCTTCAGCGACGCCGGGTACTCCTCGTGGCTGACCTGGTCGTGCACCCGCTCCAGCAGGTCGTGCGGCGAGGCCTCCAGCGCGGTG
Organism: Actinokineospora globicatena; assembly: GCF_024171945.1. Classification (GTDB taxonomy): domain Bacteria; phylum Actinomycetota; class Actinomycetes; order Mycobacteriales; family Pseudonocardiaceae; genus Actinokineospora; species Actinokineospora globicatena. The sequence continues at coordinate 157,193 of NZ_JAMTCR010000005.1, read as the reverse complement.
CACAGCTGGACGAACCGCACGACGGTGCAGGACCGGGTGCCGGTCTCGTAGGAGGCGAGCGCCTGCGCGGAGAGCTCGTGCGGCAGCCGCTGCACCAGCTGCGCCCGAGTCCACCGACGGCGCATGCGCAACTGCTGCAACTCACGCCCCAGCGCGCGCTGGTATGCCACACCATCCATGCCGCTTCCCCCGTCCCGTGTGGAGGCCCTGACGCCGACAGCACGCTGACCTGCGGTTTCCCCGATTGGTGCCACGTTACGCACATTTGCTTTCGGCGCACCCGGCGCGCGCGGACTGTGCCACCATCGAGTGAGCCCACTCCGAGTGAACTCCACACTGCGTAGCGCGACCGGCGGCGGGTTCCTACCCCGTGGTAGGGCTGGACCGCCAGCCGGGTACCAGCGGATACTTCCCGGGCACCAGGCTCACGGACACCGCGTCGAGGCCCGTCGCCCCCTCCTGCGGCGGGGCGGTGTCCGAGCGAGTGCGAGCCCGGGGTCGGTGGTGCCGCACCGGCCCCGGGTCACCCGCGCGACCCGACCAGCAGCGCCACCACCGCCAGCGCGCCGGGCACGACCGCCACCAAGCCGACCCACCCCGCGAGCTCCGTGACCCGCCCCCGGTAGCGGCGCGCTCCACACAGGACCATCCCGGCCGCGCACAGCAGCACGAGCAGCCCGGCGCCCAACGCCACCGGCGTCCTCGCCCCGTGCAGCAGCAGCGCCCCGACGGCGGCACACGCCAGCCCGGTCCGCGTCCACGCCAGCCGGGTCCGCTCAGCCTGCAGACCCCGGTCCGGCGCGGTCACCGCCGACCCTCCACACACCACTGTCCACGTGCGCTCGACTGTCCACACGCGCTCAAGCGTCTACCCGCGCTCAACGGCCGACCACGACCAGCACCAGCACGGCGACCGCCACGACGCTCACCCCGACGGCGACGAGCGGCACCTGCGGTCCGGCGGGCAGCGGCTCGCCGAGCCGCATCGCCCGCTGCGTGACCCGCCACCGGTGGTGGCTCAACCCCGCCAGCACGGTCCCCAGCACGACGAGCGCGATCCCGATCCCGGACCGCAGCACCGGCCACCCCATGTCCGGCAGGTACTGCCACACCGCGACACCCCCGGCCACCAGCGCCAGCGCGGTGCGCACCCACGCCAGGAACGTGCGCTCGTTGGCCAGGGTGAACCGGTAGTCCGGCTCCTCCTCCACTGCCTCACCCATCGCGTCTCCCGCCTCCGGGCGCATCGTAGGTCAGCGCGACCCCGCGCGACCCCGACGAGTGGGCACCCCCACGGGGCTAGGCGGGCGCGATGTCGACCTGGTCGTAGAGGTCGCGCAGGACATCGGGGTCGACGGTGCCCGCGAGCGGCGCGGCGACGGCGGCACCCGCCCAGGTGACGGCGAGGCGCAGCCGCTCGGGCCAGGTGAGTCCCCGGCGGAGGCCGTCGGCGAGTGCGGCGACGGCGGCGTCACCGGCACCGGTCGGGTTGCCCACGACGGGTCGCGGGAGGGTCGCGCGCCATTCACCGTCGGGCGTCGCGGCGAGCAGGCCGTCGGCCCCGAGGGACACCACGACCGCCTCCGCGCCCAGGGACCGCAGTTCCCTGGCCCCCACCAACGGATCGTCGTCGTCCACGGCGGCGGCGAGTTCCTCGGCGTTCGGCTTCACGATGGCCACGCCAGCCTGGGCCGCGGCCCGCAGCGGGGCACCACCGACGTCCACGACGGTGGGCACGCGGAACTCGGCCGCCAAGGCGACGAAGTCCGCATAGGACTCGTCCGGGGCGTCCAGCGGCAGGCTGCCCGAGCAGACCAGCACCTCCGCGCGCGGGAGGTAGGACCGCACCAGGTCGTGCAGCCGCGACCAGTCGAACGCGGAGAGCGGACCGCCCGGCTCGTTGAACATCGTGGCCTCGTCGGCGACCACGGCGATGGTCATCCGGGTCGCGGCGGCCACCGGCAGCAGGTCGTGCGGCAGCCCGGCGTCGAGCAGGTCGGCGCGCAGCGAGTCGCCGAGGATGCCGCCGACCGGGCCGAGCGCCCTGGTGGGCACCCCCTGGTCGTGCAGCACCCGGCTGACGTTGAAGCCCTTGCCGCCCGCGCGCTCGAACACCGCGCCGATGCGGTGCGTGTGCCCGGGGCGGAGCTTGTCGACGCGGTAGCTGACGTCGAGGGCGGGGTTGGCGGTGACGGTGAGGATCATCCGGGGGTCCCGATCTTCCACGCGGGGAGCGCGCACAGCACGCCCAGCAGTCCGGCCACCTCGGCGGCGACCGCGGCGCGGGCCGGTCCGAGGTACTTCCTGGTGTCCACGAGGGACGGTTCGGCGGCCAGCCCGGCGCGCACCGCGGCGGTGAACACCGCGTTGAGCCGGGTGGCGATGTTGACCTTCGTGATGCCCGCGCGCACGGCGTCGGCGAGCAGTTCGTCCGGCACGCCGGAGGACCCGTGCAGCACCAGCGGGACCGGCACCGCGGCGTGGATGGCGGCGATCAGCGCCAGGTCCAGCTCGGCGTCCCTGGTGAGCATCGCGTGCTTGCTGCCGACCGCGACGGCGAGCGCGTCCACCCCGGTCTCGGCGACGAACGCGGCGGCCTCGCCCGGGTCGGTCCGCGCGCCGGGGGCGTGCGCGCCGTCCTTGCCGCCGATCTCGCCCAGCTCGGCCTCCACCGGGATGCCCTCGGCGCGGCACCGGCGCACGACCGCCGCCGTCAGCGCGACGTTGTCCCGGTAGGGCAGCTTGGACGCGTCGAACATGATCGAGCCGACGCCGAGGCGGATGCCCTCCTCCACCAATTCGGTGCGCTCGACGTGGTCGAGGTGCACCGCGACCGGCACGTCGGCGAGCCGGGCGACCGCCAGCGTCGCGAGCGCGATCGGCTCCAGGTCACCGTGGTAGCGCACGCAGTTCTCGCTGATCTGCAGCACCACGGCGGTCCCGGCGCGCTCGGCCCCGGCGACGATGGCCTGGGCGTGCTCGACCTGGATGACGTTGAACGCCCCGACACCGTGACCGGCCGCGGCGTCGAGGATGGCGGCGGTGGGGACCAGGGGCACGTCAGGCGCCGAGGACGACGGAGCGGGTGAGGTTGCGCGGCCGGTCCGGGTCGAGCCCGCGCCGGGTGGCCGCCGCGACCGCGACCCGCTGGGCGAGCACCAGGTGCGCCATGGGGTCCAGGTCGCTGTCGACGTACCGGGCGCCGGTCTTGGCGATGTCGTCGGCGAGCCCGTCCGGTGCCTGGCCGAACATCCAGGTGACCCGCCCTGGTTGGGCGATGCTGATGGGGCCGTGGCGGTACTCCATGGCCGGGTACGACTCGGTCCAGAGCCCCGCCGCTTCCCGTGCCTTGAGGGCGGCCTCGTGCGCCAGGCCGACGGTCCAGCCCTGTCCGAGGAAGGTGATCTGCTCGGCTTCGGGGAGGTCGCCCAGGTCGAGGCTGAGCGCCTGGTACGCGTCGTCGATCACCGGTCCGAGGTCTTCGCCAAGGGAGGCCCGCAAGTAGGCCAGGGCCGTGGTCGCGAACTGGGTCTGCACGACCGACTTCTCGTCGGCGAAGTCCAGCAGCACGACCTCGTCGGCGGCCTCAGCGGCGGGCGACCCCTCGACCCCGGTGATGACGGTCGTGGGCGCGTCGGTTCGCTCCAGCAGCTCCACGACCTCGGTGGTGGTCCCCGACCGCGTGATCACCACGACCCGGTCGTACCCGCGCCCCACCAACGCCTCAGAAGCCGCGAACGCGTCCGTCCACCCCTGCCCCCGAGCCTCCCGCAACCCCGCGAAGGCCATCCCCACGAACCAGGAGGTCCCGCACCCCACCACGGCGACCCGCTCCCCCGCGCGAGCCACCGCACTTCCCCGAACTCTCCCCCAACACCCCGGCTGGCCCGCGATCTCCTGCACGACGAACACCAGCCCCACCCTTCCTGCTCACAACTGCTCACTAACCGCATTCCCCGCGCACCAGTGCGCAGCCGCCAGCCACAATACCAGCCGAGAACGTCAGATGTCTCAACCAATCTGACCGGAACCCGACAGCCGTCTCGACCCGTCCGCCCCACCCGGCCGCTAGGGTCGACGGCGCCGCGGAATCCCGCCTTCACCGAGAGTTCTGCTGTGTTCACTCGCCTTTCCGCACTGCTCCACGCCCGGGTCACGGCCTTGTCCAGGCCGAGGCCGAACGCCGCTGATCAGACCGTCCGCCTGCTGGGCTGGTTCAACTTCCTCGGCGACTTCCGCCTGTACGGACCGATCATGGTCATCTACTTCGCGCAGGTCACCGGCTCGTACACCGCGGCCGCCAGCCTCTTGGCCGTGAAGACGCTGTCCTCGGCGGCGTTCGAAGTCCCCACCGGTCTGCTCTCCGACCGCCTTGGCCGACGCGGCACGATGATCGCCGGAGCCGTCGTCATGGTCGCCGCGCACGTCGGGTACGCCTGCGCGTCGGGCTACGGCCTCCTGCTGGCGGCGGTCGTGCTGGAGGGGCTGGCGACGTCGCTGTGGAGCGGCAACAACGAGTCCCTGCTCTACGACACCTTGGTCGAAGCGGGCCGGGAGGAGGAGTTCCCTCGGCACTCGGGCCGGGTGAACTCGATGTTCCAGATCGCACTTGCCCTGGCAGCGCCAATAGGAGGCGTACTCGCGGGCGCGTGGTCGCTGCGCGCGGTGGTCGCGGTGTCGGTCGTGCCGCAGGTGCTGTGCGTGCTCGTCGCCCTGCGGGTCCGGGAACCACGGCTGCACGGCCCACTGGAGTCGACCGCGCTGGCACACCTCGGCTCGGCCCTGCGGGGCGTCCGCCGCGACCCGGTCCTGCGCCGAATGACCCTGGTGTCGGCGCTCCGGTACAGCAGCGAGAGCGCGGCCCAACTGTCACCCGTGTTCGTGGCTGGCCTGTGGCCCCTGTGGGCGCTGGGCCTGTGGCGCACCTTCGGCCACGGCATGGCCTTCATCAGCTTCCGCACGAGCGGCTGGGTGATCAACCGACTGGGCCCGACCCGCACCCTGCTCTCCAGCGAACTACTCGACGCCTCGGTGAACACCGTGGCCCTGATCAAGCCGACGGTGTTCTCGCCCCTGCTCCTCGGCTCACCGGCCTACGGCATGTCGACCACCGCCCAGCAGACCCTGCTCCAACGCGCGTTCACCCCCCACCAACGCGCCACGATGGGCTCCCTCACGGCACTACTCGGCAGCGCGCTCTACGCCCTCGTCGCCTTAACCGCAGGCCTGATCGCGGACCATTGGGGCATTGTCGCGGCACTACTCACAATCCAGGCGGTAGCCCTGATCGCACTCCCCCTCACCTGGCGGGTGCACACTTCCACGCCCCTCAGGCCGGAACCCGCAGAGCGCCCTGGATCCGATGCAGATAACTGACGTCGAGTTCGGGACTGCGCGCGGGCAACCGCCACAACCGCTCTTACGCCACCCACCACTTCGCGCCCGCGCACGCAGACAACCCCGCCCAGCCGCTTCGCGCCCGCGCGCGGTCCCACCCCCGCCCAGCCCCCACCCTCTCCGGGGGGCGGCCCTGGTCCAGTCTACAAGGACCCCCCGACAGTCGATCTTGAAACCAGGGGCGCAGAGATCCACATGTGGACAACTTCTGTCACCCAGAAGACGGAACTTCCAGCGGGCACCAGGAAGACCGGAAAGCCCCAACCAGCAAGGCTTCCCAGTGTCAGGCGAGCGCCGCCGCAGCCCGGGCGGAGTGCTCGATGCCAACAACGTCGGCCGGATCTGAGGTGAGCCAACTCCCGCCCACGCATGCGACGTTCGAGAGCGCGAGGTAGGCAGCAGCGGTAGCCGGGGTGATGCCGCCGGTGGGGCAGAAGCGGAGAGCCGGCAGGGGCCCCGCGATGGACTTGAGGAATGGGATGCCGCCTGCGGCTTCGGCGGGGAAGAACTTGAGTTCCTGGTAGCCGAGTTCGGCGAGGCGCATGGCTTCGGAGACGGTGGCGGCGCCGGGGAGGACAGGGAGGCCGGTGTCGGCGGCGGCCGCCAGCACCGAGTCCGTCGTGCCGGGCGTGACCAAGAACCGGGCACCGGCGTCCAAGGCGGCGGCTGCGTGCGACGGAGCCGTCACGGTGCCAGCGCCCACGACGGCGTCTGGGACCTCGTCCGCGATCCGGCGGATGGACTCCAGGGCCGCGGAAGTACGCAGAGTGACCTCGATGATCCGCACGCCCCCGCGAACCAGGGCCTCGGCGAGCGGTACCGCGTGAGCGACGTCGTGCAGGACCACGACCGGGACAACTGGTGACAGATCAAGCAGGCTCATGTCCGGGCTCCAGCTCAGGTCGACGGGACGAGGTCGGCTGCGTAGGCCGGGCCGAAAACGCTTGCGCCATGGTCAGCGGGGCCAACGGCATGTCGCAGGGCAGCGAAAAGCTCCCGCCCAGTCCCGGTCCACGGCGCGGCGGGCTCGTCGGCAGGAGTCCGCGCCGCGAGCACGTCCGCGTCGACCAGCACATCTACCCGCCCACTATTCGCATCCAGCCGCACCAGGTCGCCGTCGCGGATCAGTGAGATCGGGCCGCCGGAAGCCGCCTCGGGGGTGCAGTGGATCGCGGCCGGGATCTTGCCCGAAGCCCCGGACATGCGACCGTCCGTAACCAGCGCCACCCGGTGCCCCCGGCTCATCACCGCGCTCAGCGACGGCGTCAGCCCGTGCAGCTCCGGCATCCCGTTCGCCCGAGGACCCTGCTGCCGCAACACGATCACCACGTCCCGGTCCAGCTCCCCCGCCCGGAACGCCTCGGCCACGGCCTCCTGCGTCGTGAACACCCGCGCGGGCGCCTCAACGACCCGGTGCTCGACAGCGACAGCGGACACCTTGATCACCGCGCGCCCCAGGTTGCCCGACAGCATCCGCAGCCCGCCGTCCGCAGCGAACGGCGACGCGACCGGCCGCAGGACGTCCAGGTCGCCCGACTCCCGCAACCCGTCGCGCCACCGCAGGACCCCGTTGTCCAGCACCGGTTCCTGCCGGTACCGGTCCAGTCCCGGACCGGCCACAGTGGACACGTCGCCGTGCAGCAACCCGGCGTCGAGCAGCTCGCCGATCAGCAACTGGACGCCGCCTGCCGCAACGAAGTGGTTGATGTCGGCCGTTCCGTTCGGGTACACGCGGGCGAGCAACGGCACCACCGCCGACAGGTCCGAGAAGTCGTCCCACGTCAGCTGGATCCCCGCTGCGGCGGCGATGGCCACCAGGTGCAACGTGTGGTTCGTGGACCCTCCCGTTGCGAGCAGGGCGATCACCCCGTTGACCACCGAGCGCTCGTCGACCACCTGCGAGATCGGCGTGTACTGGGTGCCGTGCGCGGTGATCTCGACGGCCCGGCGGGCGGCGGCCTCGGTCACCGCGCGGCGCAGCGGGGTGCCGGGCGGGATGAAGCTGGCCCCCGGCAGGTGCAGGCCCATGACCTCGACGACGAGCTGGTTGGAGTTTGCGGTGCCGTAGAACGTGCAGGTCCCGGGCGAGTGGTACGAGGCGGACTCGGCGGCGAGCAGGTCGTCGCGGGTCGCCTTCCCCTCGGCGAACGCCTGCCGGACGCGGGCCTTCTCGCCGTTGGGCAGCCCGGAGGCCATCGGGCCGGCAGGCACCAGGATCGCGGGCAGGTGGCCGAACGCCAGCGCCCCGATCAGCAGCCCGGGAACGATCTTGTCGCACACCCCGAGCAGCAACGTTGCGTCGAACATGTCGTGCGAGAGCGCTACCCCGGTGGCCATCGCAATGACCTCGCGGCTGAACAGCGAGAGCTCCATGCCCGGTCGGCCCTGGGTGATGCCGTCGCACATCGCGGGCACCCCACCGGCGAACTGGGCGACGCCCCCGGCCTGCCGCGCGGCGTCCTTGATCCACGCCGGGAACTCGTGGAACGGCTGGTGCGCGGAGAGCATGTCGTTGTAGGCGGACACGATGGCCACCCCGGGGACGCTGACCGCCTTGACCGCTAACCGGTCCGGTCCGGCGCAAGCGGCGAACCCGTGCGCAAGATTGCTGCACCCGAGCCCCGCGCGCATCGGCCCCGGTGGCACGGCCGCGGCCATCCGGCGCAGGTAGTCCGACCGGCTCCCGGTGCTGCGGGCGGCGATCCTGGCGGTCACCTCGGCCACGACCGAGTTCAACGGCACGCTCATCGGCACACACTCTCCGGCATCGTCGGTGTTGGTCCCCCGGGCGAACGACGACACTGGCGTGCACCGCGCCTGCGAACCTACCGACCGCCCGGAGGAGGTGTCAAAATCGATTCAGCTGGCGGAAGCCGGACGCCCGCCGTGGCGCGCGGCGGAACGTGAGAGGGTGTCGGCCACGAGGAGAGGGGGTGCCGGAGTTGGTGTCCAACGAACGGGTCGGCCGGTCGCTGCTGCGCGAGGAGGTCAGCGAGCGCATCAAGCGCTACATCCTCGACAACCGCCTGCGCCCGGGTGCCCCGCTGCCCACGGAGAACGAGCTGTGCGCGGCGCTGGGCGCCTCCCGCTCCAGCGTCCGCGAGGCGATCAAGACGCTGGACGCGCTCGACATCGTGGAGGTCCGGCACGGGCACGGCACCTACGTCGGCGGCCTGAGCCTGTCCGCCCTGGTGGAGGGCCTGACCTTCCGCGGCCTGCTCAGCCCGGACGACGAGTTCGGCGTGCTGTCGGACCTGGTGGCGGTCCGCGAGCTGTTCGAGCGGGGCAACGCCGCCGACATCGTCGGCGCGCTCGACGCCGAGCACCTGGCCAGCCTGGACGCCCTGGTCGACCGGATGGACCGCGGTGACGACCCGGTCGGCGCCGACCGCGCCTTCCACGCGCTGCTGGTGCACCCGCTGGGCAACGAGCTGGTCAGCCAGCTCACTGACGCCTTCTGGGACGTCTACACGACCGTCGCCCCGCACCTGGGCCTGCCGACCGACGAGCACGACACCGTCGCGCTGCACCGCGGCATCGTCGAGGCCGCCCGCGCCGACGACGTCGACACGTTCACCAAGGCGGTCGTCGCGCACTACGCGCCCATCCGGCTGCGGATCAGCGCGGCGCGCGCCTAGCGGCCAACGCGGCCAGCCGGTCGACCACCTCGGCCAGCGGCGCCCGGGTGTCGATCTCCACGGTCGCCGACGCGCGCAGCAGCGGTTCGACCGCCGCGGTGTCGGCCACGATCCGGTCGCGTTCGGCGGGGTCCTTGCCGAAGTCGTTGGTGTCCCGGGTGGCGACGCGCTCGAGCAGCACCGGCAGCGGGGCGGTCAGCAGGACGACGTCGGTGAACCGGTCGCGGAACCGGTCCTGGTTGCGCACGGTGCCCGCGAGGAACAGCGGCTCACCGGAGCTCTCGTGCGCGGTGATCAACGCATCGACCCGCTCCTCGTCCCACAGCGGTTCCGCGCCGGGGATGGTCCAGCCGTCGTAGTCGGTGTCCACCACGCGGTATCCCAAGCGCCCCAACCGGTCCAGCACGGTGGACTTGCCCGTGCCCGACATGCCCGTCACCAGGATCACCGCCACGGGTCCAGTGTAGACACCGGGTCAGTCCCAGTCCCACCCGATGCGGTAGATCCCCAGCGCCGGGTCGGATTCCACGTGCTGGGCGGTGAACGCGGCCCCCAGCCGGACGTCGATCTCCGCGCACCCGGTCTCGCCCACAGAGGACTGGAACCGCCGGTAGACCCGCACCGGCAGCGCCCCGGAATCGAACTGGACCAACGCCCCATACACGCGCGTTGACGCCCCGACGCGCTGCGAGTGGTACAACTCCGCCGATCCCGGCGCCATGGTGTACGCCAGCGTCACCAGCTCACCGGCGTCCAGCCCGCGGTCGAGCAGCAGTTCGAAGGTCGTGAACCCGGTCTCCCGGTCACCGCGCCGACGCCCCTGCCTGCACCCGACCATCGCGGTGATCTCCGGTTCCCCCAGGTCGCTGCGGTACGCGACGGTGTACCGGTCGACCCCGGCCTGCTCCGCCCGCAACACCACCAGGTGCTCGACCCGGTGCAGCACCCGATCCGCCCCCACCACGCAGACCACCTGCACGGACACCTTCGACATCCGGTCGACGGCGGCCAACGTGGTCCCCAGGCTGTCGAGCGTCCGCAACAACCCGTCGGGACGCGCCCAGGCCTGATCCGCGCGCATGTCGTTGGGAGCACGGGTCAACCACCGCCCACGCGGGCGCGGCGGACCGAGCAGCGCCGATAACGCGCGCTCGGGTAAGCCCAGGATCTCTTCCAGCACAGCGAGAGCACGCAACGACTCCGCGCGTTCCGGTTGCGTGCGGCCACTTTGCCAGTTGCTCAACGCCGTCTTGCTGACCGGCACCTCGCGTTCAGCCAGCCGGTACTGCACCCGGTCCAGGCTCAACCCGCTGGCCCGCAACGCCAGCCGCAGCGCGAGGCTGAACGGCCCCGTCGTCAGGGCCGCGCGCAACCGGTCGTCGGTGACCATCAGTCGAAAAGGGACGGTTGACCGCCGGGGGCGGCGCCCTCGATGCCCAGGATCCGCAGCTTGGTCACCGCGCCGTCGCCCGCCGAGAACCCGCCGACCCGCCCGTTGGCGCCCAGCACCCGGTGGCACGGCACGACGATCGGGTACGGGTTGCGCCCCAACGCCTGCCCGACGGCCTGCGCCGAACCGGGCAGGCCGAGCTTGGCGGCGACCTCGCCGTAGGTCAGGGTCTCGCCGGGCGGGATGGCACGGGCGATGGCGTGCACGCGCAGGTCGAACTCGGGCAGGCCGTCCGGGTCGACCACGATGTCGGTGAGGTCGTCGCGCTCGCCGTCGAGCAGTGCCGTCATCCGGGTGATGGCCGTGGCGACGGCGGCGGGCGGTTCGGCCTCGGTCCCGTACCGGCGCAGGCGGGCGACGGTCGCCGACTCCGTCCGCTCGGGGAGTTGGACGGCGGTGATCCCGTGCTCGCCCCAGGCGACACCGCACCGACCGATCGCCGTGTCGAACAACGCGTACACGGACCTACCTCCAGACATGCGTCGATCCCCGCTCCCGGCAGTGTGCCGGAAACGGGGATCGGGCAACAGCTCAGGAGTGCAGGAGCTGGTGGAAGAACGAGCGGTAGCGGCGCAGCGCGAGCCGCAGGTCCTCGGTCTGCGCCTCGGACCCGCCCTGCCACTGCTCCTCGAGGCCGCGCTTGTGCTCGGTGAAGGTCGCCGCGAGGGCCTGCATGACCTCGGCGACCAGGTGGTCGGCGCCGCGCACCGCGTCCTGCGGGTCGTCGACGAAGGTGGTCTGGATGGCCTGCCACTGCTCGCGGAAGCGCCCGACCTCCTCCTCGGAGAACAGCTGCGCGGCGGGCTCCTCGGCGTCGGTCGCGACCGGGAGGCCCGACTCGCGGACGCTCTGCTGCTCCGGGATCGCCGCGGTGGGCGCGTTCTCGGTGTACTCCGGCTCGGTGTACTCCGGTTCCGCGTACCCGGCCTCGTCCACCCGGTCCGAACCGACGGTGTCGATGTCGACGCGGTCCGCCCCGGCGTGGCCGACGTGGGTGCTGTCGGAGTCCGTGCGGTCGGTGTCGGTGCGGTCGATGTCGGCGTGACCCAGGTCGGCGCGGTCCGGGTCGGTGAGCCCGCCCGGCGCGTCGGTCCGGTCGCCGTACCCGGTGTCGCTGTAGGCCGAGTCGTGGTAGCCGGAGTCCCGGTACCCGGAGTCGGTCTTGGTCGTGTCGGTGTTGGTCTCGGTGCCGGTCACTGGGTCGCGGTCAACCTCACCGTCGCGGTACACCTCGTCACGGCCGGTGTCCGTTCTCCCGGTGCCGCCGGTGTTCTGGTCGGTGTCGCGGTCCACCAGCAGGTCCTCGGTCTGGAGCCTGCGTTCGTTGTCTGGCTTGGTCACGGTTGGGCCTTCCGTGGGGACTCGGGGGGGAGCTGGCTCAGCGGGCGGACGGAGGGGTGGCGGGGCGGACCGCGGCGTCGCGGGTGGCCCCGTCGCGGGGGTGGGCGATGTGCGCCCGACCGACCTGGCCGTCCACTTCGGACGACTCGGCGGTGTCGGTGCCGTCGGCGAGCAGCTCGTCGAACAGGGAGCGGTAGCGCACGATGGCCTCGCGCAGCTCTTCGGTCGACGCGTCGCCGTCCCCGGTGTGCTTGGCGCGCACCGACTGGGCGACCCGGTAGTGCTCCACAGTGGACGAGTGGCGGACCGAGAGGTCGGCCACCCGCGTGTCGTCGTCGCCGTCGACCGGGTACCCGCGGTCAGCCATGAGCGCGGTCACCAGCCGGTCGGCCTCTTCGACAGCCGCACCGGGCTGGTCGACGAACTTGGCCTGCACCAACGACCACCGCGCCGTGTAGTCCTCGCGCTCGGCGGGGCTCAGCGGGCGGATGTCGTACTCGGCGTGGCGGCGTTCGCGGTCGAGCAGCTCGCGTTCGGCGTCGCGCTTGGAACTCGCGTGGACCGTGCGGTCGTACTCGTCGCCGAAGCGGGACCTCAGGTGGTTGCTGCGGGCCTTGGCCCGCAGCGCCACCGCGACGAGGGCCACTACGACGACGACCGCGACGACGATGCCGATGATCGCGCCTGTTGACATCGGGTTCTCCTTCCCGGACATCGCGTGATGCCGGGTAGATACCCTGGCCCCCAGTGCGTGAAACGGTTTCCGGTGCACGTTGGGCCATTGGGCCCAATCACTCCACTGTGGACCTCATCTAGCAGCCGCAACCCCCGGTGACGACGGTTGTCAGCGGGTCGACCGGGACCGCGCGGCCCTCGACCGGGAATCCCTCGCGCGCCCAGTACTCAAATCCGCCGAGCATCTCCCGCACCGGGTAGCCGAGCTTGGCGAACTCGAGTGCCGCCTTGGTCGCGCCGTTGCACCCAGGTCCCCAGCAGTAGGTCACCACGGCGGTGCCCGCGGGCACGAGTTCGGCCGCGCGCGCCGCGACGTCCTTGGTCGGCAGGTGGACGGCGCCGAGCACGTGCCCCTGCGACCACGCCTCGGTGGAGCGGGTGTCGACGAGGGTGAAGCCACCCGCGGGCAGGGCGGCGTGCACGTCGCTGGAGTCGGTCTCGAACTGGAGGCGGGCGCTGAAGTGGCTGATGGCATTCATGCCGATGATCCTGCGGTGACCCGCACCGTCGAGGAAGTGGCGCGGACGCCCTCGTGCGCTAACATCTCGCCATCCGCACCGTGAGCGTCCTGGCCTATGACGGCATGTCACCGTTCGAACTCGGCATCGTGACCGAGGTCTTCGGCCTGCCCCGACCCGAGCTCGACGTGCCCTGGTACCGGCTGGTGATCTGCGCGGACGGCCCGGTGCGGGTGGTCGGCGGCGCGACCATGGTCGCCGGGTACGGCCTGGACGAGCTGGCGGCGGCCGACACGGTGATCATCCCCGGGGTGTCGGACGTGCGGTCGCCGGTGCCGGAGCCGGTCGTGGCCGCGCTGCGCACCGCGCACGCCAGGGGCGCCCGGCTGGTCTCCATTTGTTCCGGCGCCTTCGCCCTGGCCGCGGCGGGTCTGCTCGACGGCAAGCGCGCGGCGACGCACTGGCAGTACGCGGCCCTGCTCGCCGAACGGCACCCGCTGGTCGAGGTCGACGCGGACGTCCTCTACGTCGATGACGGCAACATCCTCACCAGCGCGGGCAGCGCGGCGGGCATCGACCTGTGCGTGCACCTGGTTCGCGCCGACCACGGCGCCACCATCGCCAACGCGGTGGCCCGCAGGCTGGTCGTCGCACCGCACCGCGAGGGCGGGCAGGCCCAGTTCATCGAGGCCCCGGTGCCCGCGCCGACCGAGGACGCCGTGGCCACCAGCATGACCTGGGCGCTGGCGAACCTGGCCGCGCCGATCACGGTGGAGTCGCTGGCCAAGCGCGCGCACCTGTCCGCCCGCACCTACCTGCGCCGGTTCCAGCAGACCGCGGGCACCAGCCCGATCCGCTGGCTGATCACCCAGCGCGTCCAGGCCAGCCTCGCCCTGCTGGAGTCCGGCGAACACCCGATCCCGGAGATCGCCGCCGCGGTGGGGTTCGAGTCCCCCGTCACCTACCGCCACCACTTCACCCGGGCCATGCGCACCTCCCCGTCGGCGTACCGCCGGGCCTTCCGCGAACGCGGCTAGCATCGCGGCAAGCCCCCGAGGAGAGGACCCGTTGGATGGACCAGCCGCTGGAATCCCGCTTCATGGTCAACATGCCCCCGGAGCAGGAAGTCGGCCACTACGCCAACTTCGCGGTCGTCTGGCACGACAAGGAGTCCTTCGTCCTCGACTTCGCCACCATCGTCGGCCCCAACCACCCCGCCCACGACGACGCGGGCGCCGAGTTCCTCGCCACCCCCGCCCGCATCGTCTCCCGCGTGCGCATCCCCCCGTCCCAGGTCTTCGAGATCATGAAGGCCCTGGAGCAGCAACTGTCGAAGTGGGAACAGGAAACCGGCCGCAAACCCGGCCAGTGACCCGCCGATCCAGCACTCGTTCACCCGAAGTCGCGCCGACGCCGCCCCACTGGCGCGACTTCGCACCGAAGTGCCCCGCTGTCCCCAACCCGCGCCTCGTATTGGGCCACCGCCCCCGGTGGCCCAATACGGCGTAACAGCCCGAGGCCAACCCCCGCAGCGCGTCACTAACCTCGCGCAGCGCTATGGCCTATGCACTTCGCGGCCCTCTTAGCGCTACCGAATTAGCAACGCCCAAGCCCGCGACCGGCATCTTTCATTGGCACGCCACTTCGCGCCTACGCGCGGCCCAACCTTGCGCCGCCCAAGCCCGCGTCCCGCCTCTTACGGTCGCAACGCCCACTTCGCCCTCGGCACAGTCGCGGCCCCTGCACCACCCAGCCAGCGACCCGCCTCTTACGCCACCCCACCGCTTCGCGCGCATGCGCGGTCCCACCCCAGCCCGGCCCCCACCCTCTCCGGGGGGCGGCCCTGGTCCAGTCTACAAGGACCCCCCGACAGTCGATCTTGAACCGACCCCCGCGAAGATCCACATGTGGATAACTTCTGTCACCCAGAAGACGGAATGTCGGCACAGGCATCCGGTTCCGACCTGCGGCAACGGGATCGACCAAGCCAGCACAGGCCCAGAACCGCAAACTCAACCTGATCAAGAAGCCGCCGGGTGCTCTACCCGCGCTCCACCGTCACCACAGCCGGGTCAGCCAACTGATACCCAACCCCCCGCACCGTGCGGATCAGTTGCTCCCCGCCCCCGATCTTCCCCCGCAGCCGCCGCACGTGAACGTCCACCGTCCGCTCGCTGACATAAGTCGTGCGCCAGACCTGAGTCATCAGCGCACGACGCCGGTGAACTCGGTTCGGGTGCGTAGCCAGGTAGAGCAAGAGGTCAAA
Organism: Actinokineospora globicatena; assembly: GCF_024171945.1. GTDB lineage: Bacteria > Actinomycetota > Actinomycetes > Mycobacteriales > Pseudonocardiaceae > Actinokineospora > Actinokineospora globicatena. The sequence continues at coordinate 141,908 of NZ_JAMTCR010000005.1, read as the reverse complement.
CTCCAACCGGGTCAGCACAACCTCCCGGTCGCGCCACAGCACCCGTCGAGCATCGGCCTGGACGCGCAAAGGAGCGGACCGGCGAGCGGGCAACGGCAAGACAGGTGCCATCGGACCATCCAGGGTGACCGCCAGTTCGTCGCGGCCCAGGGCGTTGAGGGCGTTGACGAGACCGGCGGTCAGCTCCGGGATGCGGTCGGCCTCGGCGGTCACGTGGACGGTGAGGGTGACTCTGGCGGGTTCGGTCTGGGGCAGCGCGGACAAGGCCATGGTTATCCCTGGGTTCGACGGGACTGAGACGCGAGGTGCTCAGCCCGGACATCGACCGCCTGTGATCGAAGGGGGACGCACAGCACTGAGTCGACCAGTCGGGCCGCGACGGGTCAACGGTGTCCGGAGGGTGGGACTACTCGGCGTGACTGGTCGCGGACTCCGCGGCCAGGTAGGGGTGCAGGACGTCGGTGCCGCGCGGCAGGAACCACTCGTCGATGTCCAGGCCCGGGGTGCCGAGCAGGTCGATCTCGTCCTCGCCCGCCTCCTCGTCCAGGTCGAAGAGCCGCTCGTGGTCCAGGTCGGCGAACACGGTCGCGTCGAACGCGGCGAAGATGTCCTTGATCGGCAGTTCGTCGAGCAGCCCGGCCAGGTCGAGCTGGACGGCGGCCTCGGCCTTGAGCACGTGCAGCGCGAGCGCCTCGGCGGTGCACAGCGGCGGGGTCCAGCCCGGCTGCGCGAGCCGGTAGCCCAGGATCGCGCTGACCACCAGGAACTGCTTGGCGAACAGGGCGCCGTAGTGCTCGGCGTAGCGCAGCGGCAGCTGGTTGAGCACGCTGAGCGCCTCGACCTCGCTGGCCGCCTCCTCGGCGTCCTCCAGCTCCTGCACGTCGGCGAACAGCTCGTCGGTGACGATCTCCACCGCCTGCACGAGGGCGCCCGCGACCAGGCGCGCGGCCTCGGCGGAGACGGGGCTGTCCGGGTCGGCGGGGTCGTGGCCGAACGCCTCGGGGCCGAAGGCGCGCAGGGTGCCCGCGGAGACGAGCAGCTCGTCGCGCAGCGCGGCGACCTCCTCCGGGGTCAGCTCGTCGTCCTCGTCGTCCTCGTCCAGCTCGGGGTCGTCGTCACCGAGCGCGGCGGCGAGGTCGTCGTCGGAGGCGATGACCTCGCAGCGGCCCACGGTCCAGCCCGAGAGCAGCTCGCTGGCGGCGAGCAGCTCGGTGAGCACGTGCCGGGCCGCCTCCTCGGCGAACGAGAGCGCGGGGGCGTCCAGCAGCCAGGTGATCACGGCGCCGGTGGGGTGCACGGCGACCCGGTGGTCCAGTGGCTCTACCTCGACCCCGTCCGGTCCCTCGATGCCCGCGAGCAGGTCGAGCTGCTCGTTGAGCAGGGCGGCGACACCGTGGCGCTGCAGCGGGTCGAGTTCGGTGTCCGACGGCGGCAACACATCGGCGGTGAGCTGGTATTCCACGCCGGGGAGTCTAGGAGCGGCCGCCCGGGTCAGCTCGGGCGACCCGCCGTCAGCGACAACCCGGGCAGCGGGCGCAGCGACGGCCCGTCGGCGCTGTCGCGCGCCAGCTCGATGATCACCTCGGCGTCCCGGCCGCGAACCCGCAGCGTGGCCACGGCGTTGCCGAAGAACGGACCGGACACCTTGGTCCAGTCCACCGGCAGCGGCTCGATCTCCGGCGACCGGTACATCCACCGGCGCAGCACCCCGGCCAGCGGCTGCCACCAGGCCAGCCGGAACAGCGGCCGCATGAACCGCTCGACGGCGTTGTGCAGCGGCGAGCAGGTCAGCTGGTAGACCCGCGCGTTGACCGGCCGGTCGAAGGTGGCCTCGGCGGCGTAGACGTGGTGGACGTCCCCGGAGAGCACGCACACGGTCGCTGCGTCCCCCTCGGCGATGCGCCGGATCAGCCGGGTCAGCCGGTCGGATGACGCTCGGAAGGACGGCCAGTGCTCCAGGTCGGCGGCCTGGCGCAGCTTCTCGGCGAGCCTGCCGCGCCAGTCGGTGCGGCGGCAGGACACCTCGTTCATCGACTGGACGTGCGCGATCGCGTGCGGCATCAGCCAGGGCAGCGAGGAGCCGATGAGCAGGTGGTCGTAGTCGCCGTCGGCGTTCTCCTCGATCCACTCGAACTCGCCGTCGCCGACCATGGACCGGTGGCCGTCCTTGAGGATGCGCCCCGACCGGGTGTCGACGACCAGCAGCCGCACGTTGCCGAAGTCGCGCCGGTAGCTCCACCGGGTGCCCTTGCGGCCGTTGAACTCCTGGGTGGCCACGTCGGCGAAGTCGCTGAGCACCTCGACCGCGTCGCCGCCGGAGGAGGTGACCGCGCGGAAGGTCTCGTCGGTGGCCAGTTCCTCCGGCGCGAGGTTGCCGATGTGCTGGTAGATCCAGTACGAGACCACGGCGGCCCGCTCGCGCTGGGCCCACCAGTCGGTGCGCTCGATCTCGTCGCGCCAGGTCTGGGAGGTGTTCCAGTCGTCGCGCACGTCGTGGTCGTCGAAGATCATCGACGTCGGCACGGTGGCGAACAGCCAGCGGACCAGCCGGGTGGACCAGGACTCGTGGTAGAGCCGCACGTACTCGGTGAAGTCGGCGACCTCGGTGCCCGGCGGCTTGCTCGCGTCCCGCCGCCCCTTGATCCACTCCTGGGTGGCCTTGCTGGTCTCGTCCGCGTACACCTGGTCACCGAGCAACACCAGCGAGTCGGGCCACTCGACCTCCTCCTGGGTGGCCATGCGCAGCGCGTAGGCGGCGAGCGCGTCGGTGCCCCACAGCTTGTGCTCGGTGGGGTCGTCGCTCTCGGGCTTGCGGCAGGAGCCGAACAGCAGCAGGAAGTCGTGGTCGCCGCCGTCGGGCAGCGTGCGGATGCGGCTGGGCGGCAGGTCGTCGCCCGGTTCCGGCCAGCGCACGTCGCCGTCGAGCCGCACGTCGTACTCGGTGACCGACTCGGGCGCCAGGTCGGTGAGCACCACGAGCGCGTAGTGGTGCCCGAGCACCTCGAACGTCCGGGTGGACCGACCCGCGACGGTGACGTCGCAGGCACCGTCCGTCTCCACCCACACCGTGGCCGACGTCGAGTCGACGTGCCGCAGCACCGGACCGAGAATCAGGTCAGGCATGAAACCTCCTCAGCTCCGCCCGGCGCTACGTACCCCGTTCCGGTGAACTCTCACACGGATTCGACGCCCTTGATCTCACCACCCCGGAACGCCTCGACGAAGAGCCGGTGGTCGAGGCGGGTCTGCTCGGCGTAGCGGTGCGCGAAGTCCACCACGGCGTCGACGAACGGCGCCTCCCGGTCGCCGATGGCGCCCGCGATGGCCTCCTCCACCTGGAAGTCCACCAGGCTCTGCTCGGAGTCGGAGTCCGACACGCAGTGCGCCTTGGCGCTGGCCCGGCCCAGGTACTCGACGACCGGGCGGATGTCGGCGGGCTCGGTGAGGTCCGACCAGTCCAGATCCGTGACATAAGGGGACAATTCGGCCACCACGAAGCCGGTCCCGTCGACCTCGGTGTAGCCCAGCCACGGGTCGGCGTGCGCCTGCAGGGCGCGCTGCGAGACCGCGGTCCGGTGGCCGTGGTGGTGGAAGTACGACCGGATCTTCTCGTCGTCGACCACCCGGCTCGGCGCGGCCACGTTGGCCTGCTTGAGCGAGAGCACCACGTCGTTCTCCAGCGCCTGCGAGCGGCCCTCCACCAGGACGTTGTACGCGGGCAGGCCTGCCGAGCCGATGCCGAAGCCGCTGCGCCCCACCACGTCCTTCACCTTGTAGCTCAGGCTGCTGGTCGCGCGCTTGCCGCTGGGGATGGTGTCCAGGTACGCCTCGAACGCCGCCTCGACCTTGCCGCGCTCCTCGTCGTCGAGCTCGCGGACGCCCGGGCCGATGCGGAAGACCCGGTCGAAGTCGCGCACGCTGGTGGTCTCGTTGAGCAGGCCGACCCGGGTGGCGAGCCTGGCCCGCAGCAGCACCTGGTTGATGGCGCCCTCGGTGTTGTCCAGGCGCAGGCTGAACATCTCGTCGCCAGGCTTGTCGGCGAACTCGCGGACCTGGCGGACGTAGGCCTCGGTGTAGGTGCGCACCAGGTCGGTGATCGCCTCGTCGGGGAACGCCTTGCGCCAGCCCAGCAGCGCCATGCTCGCGGCGAAGCGGCGCACGTCCCAGGTGAAGGCGCCCAGGTAGGCCTCGTCGAAGTCGTTGACGTCGAAGACCAGGGTGCCCTCGGCGTCCATGTAGGTGCCGAAGTTCTCCGCGTGCAGGTCGCCCTGGATCCACACCCGGGCGGTGCGCGGGTCGGCCCACTCGTCCGGTTCGTCCGCCATGTCCGCGTAGAACAGGCAGGCGCTGCCCCGGTAGAACGCGAACGGCTCGGCGGCCATCTTGCGGAACTTGCTGCGGAAGGCGGTGGGGTCGGCGGCCATCAGGTCGGCGAAGGCGGAGTGCAGGACGGACACGATGCGCTGGCGACGGTCGTCGCTCATGGGTGCTCCTCGAGAGGTGATGCTGCCGCGGGTGACCCGGACCCCCGGCCGACCGGGCGACGCTTCCACAGTGGAGGGAACGCCCGGCGGCCCGGCGAGCACGCGTGGTCACCACGGCAGAGGTTCCCATCACCCCGACAGCCGATCAAGCCCCGCGGTGGGTGGGTCCGGTCTCGCCTGGGTGCGCCCGGTCGCCGCGGGATGCCGCTATTCGGTCATTCAGGGGCAACGAATGAGGGCTTTCGGCTGACGCCCTTGTGGGTCGAGCGCGCCGGTCACTACCTTGTGGACTCGCCGGTAGCGCGGAATTCACGATGGCAGGTAATCCGATCGAGTAGTTCGGTCACGCTCGCCGCGCAACGCGGACCGTCCTTCCGGCACAGTTGCTGCGTCACGGACCGGCGCTCGGTCGAATCGTGAACCTCTTTGCGAAAGGGCACCTGAAGCTGCGATGAACATCTACCTGTCCGGGCTGATCTGGGTCTTCGGCGCGGCCATCGCCACCGCCGCGGTCGCGTACCTGATCCGCCGCGTCGGCGAGACCCAGGGCACGGTCGACAACAACGAGGCCGCCGGTCAGGTGTTCACGATCGTGGGTGGCCTGCACGCGGTGTTGCTGGCCTTCGTGCTGATCTCGCTGTTCGACGGCACCAGCGCGGCGGAGGACAACTCCTACACCGAGGCGGAGAACCTGGTCGCGGCGCGGTGGGCGGCCGATTCCCTCGGCGAGCCCACCAGTTCCGAGGTGCGCAGGCTCAGCACGGAGTACGCCGCGGCCGTGGTCGAGCAGGAGTGGCCGGACATGGAGCAGGGCAACGACGACGTCTCCGGGGACGGCTGGTCGATGCTCGAGCGGATGCGCGCGGCGGTGGCGAAGGCCCCGGCCGAGGACGACTGGCAGAACAACCAGAAGATCGACGCGGCGGGCAAGCTGTGGGACGTCTACCAGGCGCGGCAGGAAAGGCTGAACGCGGCGGGCAATGGCGTCTCCGACGTGCTGTGGTTCGCGCTCATCGCCGGAAGTGTCATGTCGGTAGCCCTACCGCTGCTGTTCGGCGGTCCACGCCCGGTTACCCATATCGTGATCGTGTCGATTCTGGCGGGGACGTTGTCCCTGTTGTTGTTCGCGACGCACCAGTTGCAGAACCCTTACAGCGGTGGGGCGAAGATTGAGCCCTCGGCGTTCGAGAGCGCGCAGGCGCGACTGCAATGAAACGTCTAGCGACCGTCGGCGCCGTTGGGGTGGTGTTGGCCGGTAGCGCTGTCCTCGGTCTGGCGGAAGGTGAAGCCGCCCCGGCGGTGTCGTGCACGTTCTTCCGCGTGCACAGTGCTGACGTGTGGGGGTTCTCGGTGTTGAGCCGGGTGAACCTGGCCAACACTGCCGCCCAGCGGATCGCGACCTTGGACTACCGGGTCAACGCGATCGCTTACTCGGAAGACACGAACTCGCTGTGGGGCCTGTCCACGCGCTCCACGTCCGGGGTCTTCGGCGACGGCGCGCACGTGGTGTCCATCGGCACCGACGGCGACGTCATCGACCACGGTCCGGTTCGACGGGTCAACGAGCTGGCGTTCCCCAACGACTGGTTCACCACGGCCACGGCGGGCACGATCGTCGGCAACGAGCTGGTGGTGCGGGTCGACGCCGCCATCTACCGGATCGACCTCGACCCGGCCAGCAACACCTACCTCGGTGTGGTCGACGCTGTCATGACCCATCCGGGCGGGCAGGTCAGCAACGTCGACGACTTCGATGTGCGCAACGGGGTCGCTTACGGCGTCGCGGCTGACTACTCCAGGAGCCGAGTGGTGCGCATCGACCTCAGGACCGGGCAGGTGACACGGGTCGAGACGACGGGTTTGCCGGGATCGGCCTCTTACGGTGTCGCGTTGCTGGCTCCGGATGGCGCTCTATACGCGGCCGCGAACCGGATCGGGGACCGGTCTCCGGTGTACCGGATCGACCTGGGCACAGGTGTAGCGACAGAAGTGGGCTCTTGGCCCCCGGTCGCCTCGGCTGATGCCACGGCGTGCCTGCCGGGTGTGGAGCCCGCGACCACGCCGCAGCCGACGCCGCAGACCCCTCCCCCGGCGCCCGCTCCGCCTCGTCCACCGCAACGTCCCGCGCCGGTGGCCATCCCGCCGTCGCCGCCGGTGATCAGCCCGACGCCGATCCCGGTAGTGCCACCTCCGCCGGTGGTGCCGACCACGGCCGCGCCGCCGCCCGCCGCGCCGCCGGTGACTGCCGCTTCCACCAAGCGCCCGTACCGGCCGCAGCCGACGACGCCGACCGAGGAACCCCGGACGACCAGGCGGGCGAGCAACCCGACCGAGGAGAAGCGCCAGTGGGGGTTGACGGTGATGGTGCTCGTCGTGGGCGCCGGGGCCGCGGCGGCCGCCGGACGACGTCGACGCCGGTGATCCACGATCGGGGGTAGTGCTAGCCCTACCCCGAAGACTAGTGCCAGCGCCATGGGTTCCCGCTGTTCAGCGCCCTAACGTCAGTCCCAGTCGGATCGACAGGGGAGTTGACGTGGGTGACGCGGTGCGCCTGACCGGGGTGCGGAAGGTCTACGGGAAGGGCAGCGGTGCGGTCGCCGCGCTCGCGGGGGTGAGCGCGGGGTTCGAGCAGGGCACGTTCACAGCGGTGATGGGGCCGTCGGGGTCGGGCAAGAGCACGTTCCTGCACTGCGCCGCCGGTCTGGACAAGCCGACCAGCGGCTCGGTGCGGCTGGCCGGGGTCGAGCTGACCGAGCTCGGCGAGAAGCACCTGACCCGGCTGCGCCGCGACAAGATCGGCTTCATCTTCCAGGCCTTCAACCTGCTGCCCGCGCTCACCGTCGCCCAGAACATCGCCCTCCCGCTGCGCCTGGCGGGCCGGAAACCCGACCGCGCCACCCTCACCGACGTCGTCCGCCGGGTAGGCCTGGACAACCGCCTCACCCACCGCCCAGCCCAACTGTCCGGCGGCCAGCAACAGCGCGTCGCCATCGCCCGCGCCCTGGTCACCCGCCCCGCCGTCATCTTCGCCGACGAACCAACCGGCGCCCTCGACACCCGCACCGCCCGCGAGGTCCTCGACCTCCTCCGCCAGGCCGTCACCACCGCGGGCCAGACCATCGTCATGGTCACCCACGACCCCGTAGCCGCCTCCTTCGCCGACCGCGTCATCTTCCTCGCCGACGGCGCCCTAGTCGGCGAACTCCACCACCCCACCCCCGAAGCCGTAGCCGACCGCATGACCCACCTAGGCGCCTGGGCGGTGGCCTGATGCTGGCCCTGGCACTGCGCACCCTCCGGTTCCGCAAGGGTGGGTTTCTGGGGACGTTCGTCGCGTTGTTCTTCGGTAGTGCGTTGGTGTTGGCGTGTGCGGGGTTGATGGAGACCGGGATCCGGACCGCGATTCCGCCGGAGCGATTGGCGCACGCGGATCTGCAGGTGGTGGCGGCGCACAAGTTCGAGTTGGCTCGGGATGAGCCGTCGGACGACGAGGACAAGAACCACACCGACACCGTCCTGCTGACCGAGCGGGTGCGCTTGGCGCCCGCCGTGGTCGACCAGGTCAAGGCCGTCCCCGGCGTGCGTTCAGCACAACCGGACTTCTCCTTCCCCGTCGCCATCAACGGTGTCCCCGCGACCGGACACGGATCAGCCTCCACAGCCAAGACCACCGCCCCAGGCCGGGTGTGGCTGCCTGCCGGGTCCGGCGACCGGGCAACAGTCTTCTACCGAGGCAAGTCCCGCGAGTTCACTGTTGCCGGGGTCGCCGAGTACCCGACCTTCGCCGACAGTGACGTCGCGGAGCTCTCCGGTCGCTCCACTGTGGACAGCGTCTCGGTGGTCGCCGAGCCGGGCGCGGACCTGGAGGCGCTGACCGACAGGTTAAGTCCGTTCGGCGTCGTGCTCACTGGCGACGACCGAGGGCTCGTCGAGTACCCGGACGCGGAGGAGAAGGGGAACGGGCTGATCGCGCTCGCCGGGGTCATCGGCGGCCTGGCGATCACGACGGCGATGTTCGTGGTCGCCTCCACGCTCGGGCTGTCGGTGCGGCAGCGCTCCCGCGAACTGGCTCTGTTGCGCGCCATCGGCACCACCCCTGGCCAGCTGCGCCGCATGGTGCTCAGCGAGGCCATGCTGGTCGGTGTCGTCGCGACCGCCCTGGGGTGCGTGCCCGGGCAGTGGATCGGGGAGGCGCTGTTCGACCAGCTCGTGGCCAAGGGCGTGGTGTCGGAGGGCGTCGTCTTCCACCAGGGCTGGATCCCGATGATCATCGCCGTCGGGTCCGGTCTGCTCACCGCGCTCGCGGCGGCGCTGACGGCGGCCAGGCGCGCGGCCCGCACCCGCCCGACGGAGGCGCTGGCCGAGTCGTCGCTGGAGACGCGCTGGCTGAGCGTGCCGCGCGCGGTCCTGGCGCTGCTCGCCCTCGGCGGCGGCACCGCGCTCGCGATCGTCACGGTCACCGTCATGGACGGTCCGGTCGCCGCCAGCACCGCCGGTCCGTCGGTGATCCTCTGGGCGATCGCGCTGGCGCTGGTGTCGCCGGGCGTCACCCGGGCGCTGATGGCCCTGCTGCACTGGCCGGTGCGCGCCATCACCGGCGTCGCGGGCGAGTTGGGCCTGCTCAACGCCCGCGCCCGCACCGTCCGCCTCGCTGCGGCGGTCACCCCGATCATGTTGGCCACCGGCATCGCCACCGCGAACATCTACATGCAGACCACCCAGGTCGCCGTGACCCAGCAGGCCTACGCAGCCACCCTGCGCGCGGACGCCGTCGTCGCCTCCACCACCGGCGGACTGCCGACCGATCTGGTCGACCGGCTGCGCGCCACCCCCGGCATCACAGCGGCCACCGCGGTCACCAGCACCCGGATCTACATCACCGCGCCGTTCCACTCCGGCCAGGACGACGACGGCTTCCCCACCCACGGCGTCTCCGGCGACATCGCGGCCACCACCGCCGTCACCCCCACCGCCGGGTCCCTGGACCGCTTGTCCGGCAACGCCATCGCGGTCCCCGACTCCCTCGGCTACCGCCCCGGCAACAAACTCACCGTCCGCCTGGGCGACGGCGCCGAAACCACCGTCACCGTCGCCGCCACCTTCACCGGCGTCCCCGGCTTCGAAACCGTCCTGGCCCCGGCCGCGCTGGTACTCCCCCACACCACAACCGCGCTCCCCCAACAGATCCTGGTCCGCGGCGACCCGGCAGCAGTGGCCGCTGCCGTCACCAGCACCCCCGGCGCCGTCGTCGGCGACCGCGAGTCCGTGACCGCCGCCTTCCAGGAGGGCCAGAACGTCGGCACCTGGGTCAACTACACCCTGGTCAGCATGATCATGGCCTACACGGTGATCGCCGTGGTCAACACGCTGGTCATGGCCACCGCCGCCCGCCGCCGCGAGTTCGCCCTGCAACGCCTCACCGGCTCCAGCCGCCCCCAGGTCCTCCGCATGATGACCACCGAGGCCCTCCTCACCACCGCCGTCGGCCTGGTCCTAGGCACCGCCGTAGCAGCAGGCACCCTCGTCCCCTTCACCCTCGTAGTCTCCGACTCCCCCCTCCCCATCGGCCCCGCCTGGATCTACCTGGCCATCGCCACCACCATGACCCTCTTAACCCTCTCCGCCACCCTCATCCCCACCTGGCGCGCCACCAGCCAACCCCCCATCACCGCCGCCACCCTCCCCGACTGACGCCGAGCGGTGCTTGGGCCAGTCGAGATGGCCCAAATACCGGTCATCCTCCGGTCGTCGCGGCGGGTGAGGTCGCGTTTGGTTTCAGCAATCGGGGTTGGCCGTCGATGGGCAGGCTGTAGATGGCGGGTGGCTCTCCAGGGGATGGGGAGCGGGCGTAGGCGAGGGTGTTGTTGTCCAGCCAGGCGGCTTGGTCGTCGACTTCGGTGGGGTCGCCGAGTGGGGTTTCGGTGTTGGTGGCCAGGTCCAGGAGGTGCAGGCGCCAGTGGTCGTTGAGGCGTTTCTTGTAGGCGAGGCGGGTGCCGTCCGGGGATAGGGATGGGCATTCGACGTTCTCGCGGAGGGGGACCAGGGTTCGGGTGGCCAGGTCGCCCTTGATCAGCCAGTTCTTGCCGCCGGTGGACAGGGTGGCGTAGAAGCCCTTGTCGTCCGGGGTGAAGGTGATGCCCCAGAAGTTGCGGTCGTGGGAGTCCAACCCCTGGACGGTGAAGTCCTCCATCGACCCGTACAGCACCCCGGTCTCACGGTCGTAAATGCCCGCCGTGGTGGAGAAGTAGCCAGCGGGCATGTAGGAATCGCCCTCGCGGAAGACGGTCCACGCGACGAGACGACCCGACCGGGACACCCGGGCACGGCTGGGAGTCCCGTCCAGTGGAATGGTCTTCTCCAGCGAGTTCCCCGAGTACACGGCAGCCTCGAAACTCGGCGGAATGGCCACCGTGCGCAAACACACCGTGGTCGAAGCGGCCGAGTAGACGCGCAAACACGACATCCCGCCAACGGACCCAGCCTCAGGCGACGCCAGCGGAGCACGCCCAACACGCCCGTTCTCCACGTATATCAACGAATCCGGCGCACCCAGGTCAACCGCGCCACCAGGCGAGGCGGACACCACCACGTACGTCACCGTGGCCGCCACCAGCGCGACCATCGCCGCGACACCCACGACCTTCCTCACCGCGACCTCCAGCCCACCGCGACCGCCACCGCGAGCGCGATTCCAAAGTACACAAAGGACACGCCGAGGCCGCCGAACGCCGCCAAGGCACCGAACACCACAGCCGCGCACGTCCGGGCAAGCGCTTGCACCGTCTGCACGACCGCCAGCCCACCCGCCGTCTGACCCACTGGCACCAACGGCCCGACGCACGCCATCAGCACGCCGTCGGTCGCCGCGTAGAACAGCCCGTGCAACCCGAGCGCCGCCACCAGCACCAGCCAGTTGCCGCCGACGAACAGCAGCACGTACACCGCGAGCAACAGCAGGTGCCCGAGCAGGAACACCCGCCACCGCCCGAGCCGGTCCGCCAGCCGTCCCATGGGAACCGCGCAGGTCAGGTAGGTCACCGCGACCCCGACCGGCAGCAGCGGCAGCCACCCCGGGTCGACGCCGGTGCGCTGCTGGGCGGCCAGGAACAGGAACGCGTCGCTGATCGTGGCCAGGCCGAGCACCGTTGCGAGAACCGTCGCCCGCCGGTACTCCGGTCGCAACAGTGCCCGCAGGTCAAGGCGAACGCGCTCGACCTGACCCCCGGGATCACGCACCCACGTCGCCAGCACCAGGACCCCGGCCGCCGCGAAGCAGAAGCTCACGACGAACACCGAGTCCGGGGCCGCGAACGCGATCAGGGCGAACGCGACGACCGGACCCAGCAGCGCGCCCACCGCGTCCAGCATCCGGTGCACCCCGAACGCCCGCCCGAGCTGCCCGGCCGGACTGGCGAACGTGATCATCGCGTCCCGCGGCCCGGTGCGGATCCCCTTGCCTGCACGGTCAACCGCGAGCAACCCACCGATCATCGGCAGCGACGACCCAGCGGCCGGGAACCCGAGCTTGGTCACCGCCGATAGGCCGTACCCGACCAGCGCGACTGCCTTCGGCTTCCCGGTGCGATCCGCGAGGTGACCGCCTGCGAGTCGCAACAGTGCGGTGGCACCGGTGTAGAGGCCGTCGACCAGGCCGAGTTGCAGGTATCCCGCGCCGAGTCCGTAAACCAGGTACATCGGCAGGAACGCGGTGACCATCTCGGCCGAGATGTCGGTCAGCAGGCTGACCACGCCGAGGGCGAGCACGGTCGACGGCACCTTGCTCGCCGCCGACCGCGCCGCCCTGCCCGACCTCACCCTGTGCGGGAGTTCGCGCAGGTACACCCCTACCCCCGGCTGACCCGGACGTCGTCGACCTGGGCTTCCACCAGGCTCGCCGACCCGCCGTCCGCCGCCTCGACCAGCAGCCGGACCGTCTGCCCCGCGAACGCCGACAGGTCCACCGACGCGGTGCGCCACGACCCGTTGACGTGCGCGCCGGTCCCCTTCTGGTCGAGCACGACGGTGCTGCTCGTGCCCTGCACCGTCACTTTGAGATAGTCCTCAGTGGACGCGTTGGCGCCGAGCCCGACGCTCCACCGGAAGGACAGCCGCAGCGCGCCGCTGGGCAGGGTGATCGCCGGGGAGCGCACCGAGGTGCGGCCGCCGTCGACGTCGTAGCTGCCCGCGCCCGACCCGGCGAGACGGCCGGTGACCAGGCTGTTCGTGCCGCTGGTCGTGGTGCCGAGCTGCTTGTCGCCGCTCTCCGCGGTGGCCTCGGGGTCGCCGCGCTCCCAGACGCCGGTGGTCGCGGCGTCGGTGCCCGCGGCGTTGACCGTCCAGCCGGTGTCACGCTCGAAGTCGTCGAAGTAGACGTCCGCGGTGGTACCGACCGTGAGCGCGAACGTCGCCGTCTTGGTCTGGCCGTTGGCGGTGCCGGAGACCGTGACCGTGCTGGTCCCGGGGGTCGCGTTGCTCGCCGCGTTGAGGGTGACGGTCGCCGCGCCGGGGGCGGTGACCGGGTTCGGCTGGATGCTCGCGGTCACGCCGGAGGGCAGGCCGGACAGGCTGAGGGTGGCCGATCCGGTGCCGCTGACGGTGACCTTCGTGGTGGTGGACCCGCCGGGCGCCACGGTCGCGGGATCGGCGGTCAGCGAGAAGCCGCCGGTGCTGCCCTTCGGCTTGCAGGAACCGGAGAACTCGTCGGTGAACGTGCGGCCCGCGACCGGGATGAACTGCCCGCGGTAGCCGGTGGCGGAGAGGTTCAGCTTGAGGATGCCGTAGGTGCTGTCGTTGCTGGCCTCGATGTTGGGCATGGTGCGGGAGAACTGGTAGAACGCGCGGCCGCCGGTGCCGACCAGGACCTCGCGGATGCCGTTGGTCGCGTCCGCGGTGCCGTCGGGGCGTTGCGGGGCGTACCGCTGGTAGTTGTGGTCGTGGCCGTTGAGGATCAGGTCGGCCTTGGCGTCGTACAGGGCCTGCCAGATCGGCCGGGTGGTGGTCGTCGCGCTGTGCGAGCCGCGGGTGAACAGCGGGTGGTGGAAGTACGCCGCGGTGCACGGCTTGCTCGTCGCCTTGAGGTCGTTGCGCAGCCACACCTCCTGCGCGGACCCGGCGGACATCGAGATGTTGCTGTTGATCGCGACGAAGTGCCAGTCGCCGACGTCCCAGCTGTAGTACCCCTTCCCGCGCTCCCCCGCGACCCCGTTGTTGTTCCCGGCGCCGTTGAAGTAGTCCCAATACCCGGCGGCCCCACTGGTCTGGTATTCGTGGTTCCCGGGAACCGGTTTGATCAACGACCGGAACTGCCCCCACGCGGGCTCGTAGTAGGTCCGGTAATCACTGAGCGACCCGTTCTCGTACGCGTTGTCCCCGGTCGTGAACACCGCCGCCGGATTCGCCGCCTTCACCAGATCGGCCGTCTGCTTGCAGTTGGACCCGCAGATGTCCCCGGCCCCGACCACCACGACCTCCGCCGCAGCAGGCGCCACCCCCGACTCCTGCGCCGCGACTACCCCCGACAAACCACCGACCAAACACAGGGCCGCACCAACAGCCCACCATCGTTTCGCGTCCACTGAAACCAAACCTTCCTCACGCAGGGAACTCCGCTCAGGAAGGTATTCCGCTCATTCCGACAAGCAATGCCCCACAACAACCGCCGCCCTATTCCCGGAACACAGGGCTGCCAAAACCCCAGCTCACCCAGCGAGTTACGCCACGACCTGGCCAACCCGCCCAGATCGTTCCGCGTATACGCCGGACTAGTGCTCAGGACGGGGGCCGCGCGGTTCAGGAGACGGCGATGGCGGCGATGACGAGGTCGTTGCCGGTGGTCCAGCGGCCGGTGAAGCCGGTGAGTTCGGTGCCGTTGACGGTGGGGCCGGAGACGAGGAGGTCGGCGGTGTAGGTGCCGTCGGGGTCGAGGCGGATGTGGGCTTCGGAGAAGCCGAGCCACTTGTGGGCCAGGGGGAACCAGGCCTTGTAGACGCTCTCCTTGGCGGCGAACAGGAGCTTGTCCCAGTGCACGTCGGGGTGCTGCCGGGCGAGGTCGGCCAGGTGGACGCGCTCCTCGGGCAGGCTGACCGCGTCGAGCACCCCATCCGGCAGGGCGACGTGCGGCTCGGCGTCGATGCCGACCGTGGTGATCTCCGAGGCCTCAGCCAGCACAGCGGCCCGGTACCCGGCGCAGTGGGTCATGCTCCCCACCACCCCCTCCGGCCACCGCGGCGCCCCCTTCTCCCCCGGCAGGATCGGCGCGGGCCCCCGCCCCAACCGCGCCAACGCCTCCCGCGCACAGTGCCGCACCGTCGTGTACTCCCGCCGCCGCTTCTCCACCGCCTTGGCGACGAACGGCTCCTCCTCCGGCAACAACACAGCCCCCGGCGGGTCCACGAACGCCTCCACCGCCACCACGGCCGAGGGCAGGATCAGCTCAATCACACCCCCGACCCTATCCACCCACCCCCCACCCGTGGAGTGGCGTGGATCATGCCCCCGCCTCCCCACCCACCAAGCCAGGCCGCCGCCCCCGACCCACCCGACCAACCGCCCCAGCCAGCCGGCCCCGCCCCGGCCGCACAAGCCATCGCCCAGGCAGCCCGGCGTGATCACCAGCCGCCGTTCCGGAGGCCGCCCCCGAGAACCCCAGCCCCCACCCTGTCCCGGGGGGCGTCCCCAGGCCCAGTATACAGGGACCCCCTCCCCCGAAGGAGTGACGGCGAAAACCTGTGGATAACTCGCCCCCTTGTGGACAACGCGACCTGGGGAAGGAACCCGAGCGCCCCGCACCAAGCCAAGAAGATCGCCCGAGTGAGCGTCAGCGCGGCTACCACCAGGAGTGCGAAAACACCCCTGGTCGCCAGAAGAGGCGACCAGGGGCGCCGACCTCAGGCCCGCCGGGCGATCGCGTAAGTCATGGGCAGGTCGAGCCGGGAGCCGTCCACGCGGGTGTCCGTCCCCTGCAGCACGATCGGCCCCGTCTCCAAGGTGACAAGCCCTGCCCCAGTGAGGAGTTCCGCCAGTTTCCCCTCCACCCAAGCCGCCGGGGTGAGGTTGTGTTTGAAGACCTGACGCATCTTCGGTACGGCCGTGGGGCTCTCCGACATCGCGGACTTGATCGTGTCGCCAGCAGCGGGCGCGAGTTCGACGGCGAACAGATGCCCAGCCGAGCCAAGCAGAATCGCCAAAGAAGCAGCGGCATCCGCGCGGCGCTCGTCCGGCATCTGGTGCAGGACGCCGCGCATGTAGATGTTCACGTCGCCGAGTTCCGCGTGCAGGGCGGTGGCGCCCGCGGTGTCGGCGAGGTCGAAGGTGCGGAAGTCGACGCCCGAGTCGGCGTACAAGGTGGTGGCGTGGGCGATGGCGGCGGGGGCGAAGTCGAGGCCGAGGACCCGGTCGTAGTGCTCGGCGAGGGCGGCGGACTGGGTGCCGTTGCCGCAGCCGACGTCGAGCACCGGGAGGTCGACGGCGAAGTGCGGGGCGAATAACGGCAGGTGTGCGGTGGAGGTCACCTCGGGCGCGCTGTCCCAGATGGCCACCCCCTGCTCCTGCGGCGTGTCCGTCCAGAACCCCTGCCAGTTCGCATTGACCGGCTCACCCATGCTGCCTCCAACCACTGACCCACTGATGGGTGATGGTTTACGCCAGCCGGCTACCAGGCACCAGTCCTTGATCGACATTTTGGGCTGAACAGGTGAAATCAGATAACGAACACACACCACGATCCAGCGATGCACGTAACGGGTCGTGATCACAACCGACGAAAGCAGGGTCCACACGCGACGAGGCCCGCGGGCGTCACACCCGCGGGCCTCGTCGGTGAGAGCTAGCGACTACTGCTGCCCGCGCCGCCTGCGGGTGATGAACACCGTCACCGCCCCGACCAGGAGCAGGAACAGGCCACCGAAGAACGGCCACTTGACGTCAGCGCCGGTGTCGACCAGCCCCGTGTCGTCCGAGGTGGCCGAGACCCCGACGGTGACCACCGCGGCGTCGTTGTTCGGGTTGTCGTCCGAGGACCCGTCGGCCAGCGTGATGGTCGCCCGCGCGGTCGTGTCGGTCACCGCCGTGATCGCCGTCGTGTTGACGGTGATCGCGCCGAGGGTCTGACCGGGCAGGATGGTCGCGTCGGTCGAGCAGGTCACGATCTGACCCGCGGTCGTGCACTGCCACGCGATCGCGGCGGCCGCGTTGATGTCCTGCGAGCTCGCCGCCGGGACCGCGGTGCCACCGGCCGAGGTGACCTGCAGGCCGTTCGGGATGGTGATCGTGGTGATCGCGCCCTGCACCGGCGTGGTGCCGGTGTTGGACACGGTCGCGGTGAAGATCACCGTCTGGCCGATGTTGGCGCTCGGGGTCGGGGTGGCGACCCCGACCGCGAGGTCGACGACCTTGGTGACCAGACCGGCGTCCACATCGGTCAGTTGCGGGATGGCACCGTTGCCGTCCGGTTCGACCACCAGCGCCGCGCTGACCCCGGTCACCCAGCTCACGTCGGAGTTGAGCGCGTCACCCTCCACGTTGGGCTTGGTGAACGACTTGCCCGCGGGCAGCGTGGCCCCGACGTAGTAGGTGCCCGACGGCAGGTCAGCGAAGTGGTACTTGCCGTCGCCGTCGGTGGTGGTCGTGGTGATCGGCGTGCCGTTGTCGCTGTAGAGCGTCAGCGTCACCCCGGCCACACCCGGCTCGCCGCTGTCCTGCAGCCCGTTGCCGTTGGTGTCGCTCCAGACGAAGTCACCGATGCTGCCGTGCCGCTCACCGAAGTTGACCGTCTTGCCGTCGACCGTGTTCGGGTTGATCTGCAGCAGGGTCACCGGCACCGTGTTCGGCGTCGTCGACCCGTAGCCGACCGGCTGGGTCTCCACCACGATGTAGTTGCCCAGCGGCAGGTTCGGGAAGGTGTAGTGCCCGTTGCTGTCGGTGGTGGTCGTGGTGATCAGCACGCCGTTGCCGTCCTGCAGCGTCACGGTCACGTTCGGCAGGCGGGTCGGCTCGTCGTTGTCGATGACGCCGTCGCCGTCGAGGTCGACCCACACCCGGCCGCCGATGGAGTCGGGGTACTCGGCGAAGAGGTAGCCGGTCGCGTTCTCGCCCGCGACCAGGGTGATCGGCGTGATCGTGTCCGATCCGCTGGTCGCCCCGCCGCTGTTGCCGGGGGTGTCCGGGCCGTCGTTGTAGTTGTCCGGCTGCTCCTCGGTCAGCGAGTAGGTGCCCGCCACCAGTTCGGGGAACAGGTAGGACCCGTCGCCCTTGCTGGTCGCGCTCACGTTGACCGTCAGGCCGTTGACGTCGGTACCGGTCAGGTGCAGGACCACGTCGGAGATGCCCGGCTCGCCGACCTGCTGGCTGCCGTTGCGGTTGTTGTCCTGGAAGACCACGCCCTCGATCGAGGTGAGCGCGTCGACGAAGTTGTAGTCGGTGATCGACTTGTTCGGGTCGAGGTCGATGCCGGTGATGAAGTTCGGCAGCGTGTCGTTGCCGCCCTCGAGGCCCGCCGCCGACGTGCCCTGCCCGTACCCGTTGGGCTGCGACTCGGCCAGGGTGTAGGTGCCGGGGCGCAGGCCGGTGAACTCGTAGGTGCCGTCGGGCCCGGTGACCACGGGGATCGGCGTGATCGTGACGCCGAGGTCGTCGACACCGGTCAGCGTGACCGTCACGCCCGGCAGCGGGTTCGGCGTCGAGGCGTCGTCGGTGACCAGACCCGAGATGGACGACGCGGTCAGCTCACCGAAGGTGTAGCCGGTCGCGTCCTCGCCGCCCGCCAGCGTGATGTTGGTGATCGCGTTCGGCGGGTTCAGCGTGCCGCCGGTGCTGCCGACCGTCTCCTTGCCGTCGAGCCGGTTCACCGGCGTCACCTCGGTCAGCACGTACGTGCCACCGAGCAGGTTCGGGAAGGTGTACACGCCGGTGATGTCGTTGGACGTGATCTGCACCGGGGTGATGGTGACCCCGTTGGCGTCGACCCCGCTCAGGGTGACCGAGGCCTCCAGGCCCGGTTCGCCCGCGTCCTTGGTGCCGTCGTTGTCGTAGTCGTCGAACACGACACCCGCGATGGAGCCCCGGTCCTCGGCGAAGACGTACTCGGCGCCCGCGGTGCCGGAGGACAGCACGATGCCGCTGATCACGTCGTTGACGGAGGTGTTGCCCGCCGGGTTGCCCGCGGACTCCGGGCCGTCCCCGTACGCGATCGGCTGGGTCTCGGTGATCGTGTACGTGCCGGGAGCCAGGTTCGGGAAGGAGAACGTGCCGTTGGGCGCCGTGGTGGTCGTGGCCGACGCGGAACCGGAGAGGGTGATGGTCACGTTGCCGATCCCGTTGCCGCCGTCGTCGAGGACGCTGCCCGCGATCGAGGTGGCCACGTACTCACCGAAGAGGTAGCCGGTGCCGGTCGTGCGCGCCGCCAGCGGGATGGCGCTGATGGCGTTGGGCGGCGAGAGCGTGCCGCCCGCGGTGCCGACGGTCTCCTTGCCGTCGGTGAACCCGGCGGGCTGGGTCTCGGTGATCGTGTAGGTACCGGGCCGCAGCGCCGAGAAGGTGTAGTTGCCCGAGCCGTCGGTCGTGGTCGACAGCGTGACCGCGTTACCGCCGTTGTCGGTACCGGTCAGGGCGATCGCCACCGCGGGGCCGCTCGGGAGCGCGCCCTCGGCCCCGTTGACCGTGCCGCTGTTGTCGGCGTCCAGGTAGACCCGTCCGGCCAGGCTCGACGTCGGCCGTTCGGCGAAGAGGTTGCCGGTGCTCGACTGCCCGGAGGTCAACGTCACCGTGAAGATGTCGTTGCCACCCGTCACGGCGTGCGTGCCCGCGGTGTCCGTGCCGTCGTCGTAGGCGGCGGGCTGGGTCTCGGTGACCGTGTACGTACCGGCCTCGATGAGCGGGAACACGAACGTTCCGTCGCTGGCGGTGGTGCCGGGCGTGTTGACCGGGGTACCGCCCGCGGTGGTACCGGTCAGCGTGACGGTCACGCCGCTGATCCCGGTGTCGTACTGCGTGGCGCCCGGGTCGTAGGTGCCGTTGTTGCTCCGGTCGGCGAACACGCGGCCGGAGATCTCGCCCACGGTCGGGACCGAGGCGGTGGCCGAGTCGCTGATCGGGTCGCCGAGCACGTCGGTGCCGTTGACGGTGGCGGTGTTGCTGTCACCGGTGATCGGCGCCGTCGCGGTGCAGGTGTAGTTGGTGCTGCCACCGGCGCCGAGCGTGCCGATCACGGCGTTGGCGCACGCGGGCACGGTCGGGTCGGACACGGTGATGCCGGTGATGTTGCTGTCGCCGTCGTTGTGGACGGTGATGGTGAAGGTGATCGTCTCGCCGGTGAGGTAGTTCGGCTTGTCGGCGACCTTGGTGATGTCGATCGACGGGTTGACCACGACGACGGGCACGGAGCCGGTCGCGGTGAGCGGGTCGCCGAACGGGTCGTCACCCGTCGCTGTCGCGGTGTTCGTGTAGTCGTCCGCGCCCGCGATGCCGGTGCACGAGTAGGTGTAGGGCACGTCGGCGAGCAGTGAGCCGATGACCTCGTCGCAGTCCGCGGCGAGCGGGTCGTCCACTTCGACGCTGGTGGCATTGGACCCACCCGGTGACACGACCGAGAAGTTGTAGGTCACCGTGTCACCCGGTTTGTACGGGCCGGGGGTGTTGAGCGTTTTGGTGATGCTGATCGACGGGATCGGCACCGACAGGACCAGGTTCTCCGCCAGGTAGGTATCACCCGATGTGGCGAAGGTCAGGTTCGCTGACGTCGATCCGGTGGTGATCAGGGTCGTCGGGATCACCTTGGAGTCGACGCTCAGGTTGTTGTCGACCGAGGGGTTGGCCGCGTTGGTGGCCTGCGACACGAAGAAGTTGTTCGTCGTGCCCGGCGCCAGCGGGTCGCCGATCGCGGTCCCGTTGATGGAGAAGGAGTCACCTGCGATGTTGAAGTCGCCCTCGTAGGCGGTCAGGCCGACGCGGACGTTGTTGTCACCGACGCGGAACCCGGACACCGTGGTGGTGGTCGCGGCGTCGGCGGAGGACTGGCGCACGTGGCCGTCGTAGATGTAGACCTCGCGCTTGGCCGGGGCGTCGTTGTTGGGCGCGTCGAAGTACCAGACCAGCACCAGCGACCAGCCCGCGAAGCAGCCGAAGCCCTGCGGCGACCAGACGTTGCCGACGGTGATCGTCTGCGCCGACCCGGTGGTCAGGTTGGTCTGGAACTGCGAGGTCACGTTGGCGTACGCGGTGTAGAACTGCGGCTGCGAGTTCGGCACGTTCGCCAGCGCGTCGCGGCTGATCACCTGGGGTGCGACGGCCTGGGTGACGCCGCCGACGGTCAGCCGGGTCGAGGTCGACTCCGGGGTGCCCGCGGGCAGGACCGCGGTCCCGGCGTCCGCGAGGAACTGGCGGGTGTTGCAGCCGGGCACCGCGGAGATGGTGCCGTCGGCGAGCCGGATGGTGCCGGTGTCGCCCGCCCAGTTCAGCCGGGCGTAGTCGATCTTGGCGCCCGCCGGGACGGTGACCGTGCCGGTGGTGGAGTTGTAGGTCGCGGCGGAAACGTCGACATCGGCCCACCGCATGTAATAGCTGTCGTTGATGCCGGTGGCGGTGGTGTTCGTCCTGGCCTGGGACTGTACGCAGGTCGCGATCGGCTCACCGAACGGGTCGACGGGGTCGGCGCCGCCCGGGCACTGCATGTTGCCGTTGCCCGCCTGCACGAAGTCCCCGTAGAGGTCTTTGTCGTAGTTCAGGGTGAACGGGCGCACGATCGCGGCTTCCACCGGAGCGGCCCCGAGGACGACGATCCCCGCAGCGGCGGTCACCGTTGCCAATACCGCCGCTAGGCCACGGCGGACCGCTCTCGATATGGACATGTCCCAACTCCCATGCAGAACGACAGTTTCCGACGAATCGGAATCTGCCGTGGGTGCACGGATGGCGCGCGGTGGCTGCGGGTGATTCACCAGGTTGGGTAGATATCGGTAACGATGCTGGTCAGCACTGTGTGAAGTGGACCATGAAGGGTGGTCTTACCCCGTCTCGCGCAGTTCCGCGGGAACCGCCGTGGGCTCCGCCGCGTTCTTGGGCTGCTCCCGAACGAGGACGCCCTGCAGGATCATCCGCTGCCGGTTGGAGAACTTCGGGTGGCAGGTGGTCAGCGTGATCATCTTCTGCCGCTCGGCCGCCGGGGTCTTGGCCGACGGGTTGCCGGGCACCGGGGCGACGACCTCGCTCTGCGCCGGGCTGACGATCTGGCGGCCGGTCGCCTTGGCGTAGTCGCCGGTCTGCGGGGCCACCCCGGCGCACTTGGGGTCGGCGGCCTTGGCGGTCCAGTTCTTGGCGTCGTCGTTGGTGGGCAGCATCCGGTAGACGAACCAACTGGTCTGGGTCTCGACCACCATCGCGTCGCAGGCGGAGAGCAGGTCGAGGTCGTTGAACGGCGCACCCTTGCCGACCCGGTGGCCCGCGACGGCGAAGTTGCCGGGCTGGCCGGGTAGCGCGGACTTCTTGTAGTGGCCGGGACCGGTCTCGAGGTCCGCGGTGGAAGTGCCCTCCACGATGGTGAAGTGGTAGTCGTCGCCGAGCGCCGGGATGTAGAGCTTGGCCATGCCCTCGCCGTCGGCGAACTCGAACTTCTGCTGCCGCTGCGGGTCGGCCGCCGTGGGCTGGTGCCACTGCTCGTCGAGCGCGACGGTGACGTCCTCCTGCTTCTCGGCGGACACCAGGTCGGTCACCCAGACCTCGTAGACCACGAACAGCAGGACGACGATGCCCAGGGTGACCATGGCTTCGCCGAGCGAGCGGACGACGACGAAGGCCGCGCTGTCCTTGCGCTTGGCGGGCGGGGGCTCGTCGTCGAACTCGTCGTCTGCCGGGTGGTGGTCGTCGTCGAGGGCGTCGTCGGCGTAGTCGGCCGGGTCGTCCAGGTGGACGCGGTCGTCCGGTTCGGAGTCGATGCGCTCGGTCTCGGGGTCGCGGTACCCGAGCGAGCCGCGGTGCGCCTGGATGAAGACGGTGGGCTCGTCCTCGACGACCGGCGGGATGAGCTCGGTGCGCGCCTCGGCCGGGTGAGTGGCGCGCCGGTCCTGCGGACGCGGCGCCTGGACCGGCCCGCGCCGGGGTGGGGCGGAGGTGCCCTGCGGGGGCTGGCGCCGCGGGGGTTGTGGGGCCGGGCCGGGACCCCCTTGGGGCGGCGTCGGACCGAGCGAGCCGGAGTGCCGGACGGGTCCGTCGCGTCGAGGGACCGCCCCCGGTGCCCGCGCGGGCAGGCGCCCGGCGTTCGGTGCGGACCCGTTCGGTGCGGGCCGCGAACCGGTGGAGCCGAGGTCACCTGGCTGCTTCGCCTTGCCGTTGACCTCGGGGCGGCCCGGTCTGTCATTCGCGCTGCCGGTGGGCTTGTCCTCGAGGCGACGGCGGCCGCCTCGGGGGGGTGGGGTCTCGTCCTCGGTAGGCCAGATGTCGTCGCCGGGTGGGGGGTGTTGGGCGGGTGGGGGGACCCGCCGCCGGTCGTCTTGCATGTGGTGGGCACCCCCTTGGCTTCCGGACGGACCCTTAAAAGGTACGTCACAGGGCCGTTCGGAGGCGGGGAACGCCCCTACCGGCGGCGGGTTGCGGGGTCCGATCAGGCGCTGAGCAGCGCTCGCCCCTCGGTGGCCGCGGCGATGAGCTGGTCGAGGCTGGCGGGGGTGAACAGGACCTCGAAGTTGTCCAGCTGACCGGCGAACCGGACGACGAGGTCCCCGCCCTCGACCTCAGCGGAGATCGAGCAGCTGTCGTTGATCTTGGCCCACGTGGTGATCTCCAGATCGGAGCGCAGCATGGGAGCACCTTCCTCTCGTTCGTTGTGGTGACGCCAACCTAGGCCGGCGCAAGTTGCTCCAACAATGCCCCGTTAGAGTGCACATGCTCCACACGGACAGTCGCTAGGCTCATCCCATGGCGGCAACACCGACCCGACGCAAGAAGCGACTCGGCCGATACCTGCGCGAGCTCCGCGAGGCAGCAGGCCTGCGCGCGGTGGACGCCGCGCGCAAGCTGAAGACGGAGGAGAGCACGATCAGCCGGTACGAGAACGGCATCTACAAGCCCGCCTGGGCCGCCGTCTCCGTCCTGCTGACCTACTACGGCGCGGGCGACGACGCCGAGGAGAAGGCCAGCGCCCTCTACGACGCCGCCTCGGTCACCATGCCCAAGATCCGCCTCCCCGCCGACTCCCCCAAGGCCTTCCGCGAACTCGTCAACACCGAGCGCGAGGCCGAGCAGATCTACATCCTCGAAACCTCAGTAATCCCAGGCCTTCTGCAAACCGCCGACTACGCGATGGCCGTCTTCGCCACCGCCAAGGTGACCTCCGATGTGGACGAACTCGTCAACATCCGACTGGAACGCCAGCGCTACCTAGAAGGTCCCGACGCGATCGAGCTTTGCGTTTGCTTGGACATCGCCGTGCTGCACCGGGAAGTCGGAGGCCGCAAGGTGCTTCGTGACCAGTTGCAGCGTCTACTCGACCTCATTGAGCAACCGAACGTGACGGTTCACATCATCCCGTTCGAGACAGGCGCCTACGGCAACATGTCCGGGGGTTGCTGGATCATGACCTTCGGCGACGAGGGTGACTCGGATGTGGTGTATCTGGAGCACCCGGCCGGTGGTGTGTGGGTGGAGAATGAAAGCGACGTCCAGCACTTCCAAACCATGTTCGACGAGGTTCGGACCGCCAGTCTGGACCCAGAGGCCAGCGCGGAGGTGATCCGCGCGAGAGTAAGGAGTTTGAGCAAGTGAACGAGCTTCAGTGGCGTCGTAGCAGCCGTAGCGGCGCCGGGGGCGGCAACAACGCCTGCGTCGAGGTAGCCATGCCAGTCACCGAGTCCACTGTCTACCTTCGTGACAGCAAGAACGCCGCGCCCACCCTGCGCTTCACTCCCGGGTCGTTCGCCACTTTCCTCACCGGCGTCACCCGATGACCTGGCGCAGCAGCAGTTTCAGCGGCGCAGGCGGCGGTAACAACAACTGCGTAGAGGTGGCCCACCCCACCCCCACCACCGTCCACCTGCGCGACACCAAGAACCCCACCCCCACCCTCCGCGTCCCCACTCACGCGTTCACCAGCCTCCTCACCAAGGTCGGCTGACCACGAGGCCCCCGGATTATTTCGGGGGCCTTTGTGTGCCTATATTGATCCATGCGCCTCCGCGAACTCGATACCCTGCTGCTCGACATCCTCAGCCAGGACCACCCCGAGATCACCGCCGCCACCAAGCTCGACAACGGCCACAGCCGCCTCCGCGTTGACTTCGCCAGCGGCGCCCGGATCACCGTCATGGTCCGCGAGGTCACCGGCCCCGGCGTACCCGCACACTCCGCGTACGCGATCCCCGAGTCGGCCCTCTGATGCGCCGCGACCGCTTCATCGCCTACCTGCGCGACCAGCTCACCGCCACAGCCCACCCCGACATCACCAGCATCGACACCTACGCCGTCGACAAGGGCGTCACCGACCTCCGCATCACCTGCACCGACGGCCGCGTCATCTCCCTCCACACCACCCGCCTCTCACCCCCCGGCGGCGACAACTTCGCCGAGCCCGAACCCATCGTCACCAAGTAGCCGCCGGCAGGATCGGCGTGTGGATGATCTTCACTACGTGCGGTTCGAGGCGGCCACCGGCGACGCGACCGGTCGGCGCGGCGGGGTGTTCGGCCTGGTGAACGGCCTGGCGCGGGCCGGGCGGCTGACCGAGGCGCAGGACGAGTTCCGCCGCGCAGGCAACGTCTGGTACGACGCGAACTACGCCGACCCCACCAGCGTCGACCCCACGGTGTACGACCACGACCTGCACCCCGGTGCCGCCGCCTGGTTCAAGCCGTCCGCGACCCACCTGCTCGACCGCGTCCCCGGCTACCTCGACATCCTCGACGCCCACGGCATCGCGTGGACCCGCCTGGAGTCGCCGACCCCCGGCCGGATCATCTACGAGGACCCCAACCAGATCGTCGTTGTCCCCCTGGTCGGAGAGCCGACCTAGCGCACCGCGTCACCCAGCGGGACGCAGGTCCACAGACGCTTCGCGCAGCAGCGACGCCGCGGTGGCGAGCAGACCGGACCGGGACGCCGCCGGTAGTCGGCGCGCGCTGTCGAGCAGGGCCGCCACCAACATGTCGAACGGCGTGGCGACACCCGACCGGTCGCCGTCCCCAGCGGCCTCGTCGACGCTGACCGGCGACTTCTCGGCGACGTCGGCACCACCGGACTTGTCCAGCAACTGGCCGATCCGCTGGTGCGACACCACGATCACATCGGCGATCTCCCGGTACGACAACCCCGCGGCGCGCAGCCCCCGCA
Organism: Actinokineospora globicatena; assembly: GCF_024171945.1. GTDB lineage: Bacteria > Actinomycetota > Actinomycetes > Mycobacteriales > Pseudonocardiaceae > Actinokineospora > Actinokineospora globicatena. The sequence goes on along the minus strand of NZ_JAMTCR010000005.1, from coordinate 116,115 downwards.
CCGCCGCCAGCCGCGACGAGTCCCGGTAGCGCACCACCTGCGCGGCGAGCCGCTCCCACTGGCGGAAGGTCTCGATCACCTGGGTCAGATCCGCGCCGCCCTGCTGGTAGCGCCACTCGATCCAGAACGCGTCGGGCTCGACGCCCACCAGGGTCGAGATGAGGTCTCGAACCGCGTCCGGCAACTCGCCGAAGCGCTCGACGTCCGTCGCACCACCCGGGAGCCGCTCGACCACGGCCACCCAGAGGTCGTCCTCCCTGGAGACCACGACGGAGTAGGTGGGCAGTCGCTCGGTCACCTCTCCTCCATCCATCGCTCTCCCATCTCACCGGCGAGCGCTTCCTCGATGCCGCGCAACACCGTCCAGGACAGCTCCCGCGCATGATCGGGAACGACGATCCGCCCCACTTCAGCACCAGCTTCATCCAGCAGCAGGTACAGGCGGTGCGACCCCTTACCCCGTCCGGGTTCCTCCACCGGGCTGCGTTTGTGCTGCCGCGCCACCTTGCGCGTCAACCGAAGTAGCGCCGTCGGGCGCAGCCGCTTGTTCACCACAGCATATGTCACAACTAGCGGCGATTAGCGTGACCTTCTGTAGAAAATGCACACCTAGGCCCTCCACACCACTCAAGTGACGTGGAGGGCTTTTTCGCATCGGCCGCGTGTCACCTCCCCAGGCGAGGTGCAGGTGCGCTATCTTGACTGGATGGAGTTCCTGACGGTCGCAGGTAAGTCGATCCAGCGCGTGGCCATCGAAGACGACCTGTCCGCTGAGTCACCCAACTTTCGGGGGGAGTTCGATTACAGGGATATACGCCTCGTGCATAGCGACCAATCAGGCGTTGTCGGCGAGGGGTCGCTTTCGACGGTATTCATATCCGAGGTCGATCTCTCGGGGGCGCAACTTAACCCAGTGACACTTTCAAATGTGCGATGCGAGGACGTCACCCTCTCAAATTCTGCTATCTCTGTGGAGACTGCCAGGCGGACTGAAATAGTCCGGTCTCAAGCCATCGGCCTTCAGCTTGCGATTGCTCACGCTGTCGACTTCTACGCAGAGGAATGCCGATTCGATTATGCGACGATCCGATTCGACAAGGTAAAGAACGCGGCAATATTCCGGCGTTGTTCCTTTCGCGAGAGCGTACTCGCTGGCGACTTGTCCAACGTTGTCTTTGACGACTGCGAACTGATTGAGACCGAGTTCGATGCCGCTCGCGCCACCGGCTGCGATCTGACCGGATCAAGGTTGGTGGGCGTTCGCGGCTTGCTCGCTCTACGCGGAGCACGAATCTACAGCGATCAGGCCAGCGCCCTAGCCGGTCAACTCGCGGCGGAAGCCGGCCTGATCGTCGTGCCGTAGATGCTCGCCTGGCTACCGCTTGTTACTCCAGTTGTCCCAACCGGGGCGGTTGTCAAAGCCGCCGCCCCCCGTGACATTGTCCCAGGTCGGGTCGTTGTTCCATGCGTTGGCAGGCGTGGGCAGCCTCCCGGCCAGGCGCAGCAGGTCGACGAGTGCCGTTCTACGGCTCCGGATTCGGCGCTCCAACAGGATCAAGCTGGACAACGTGCATCACCCCTTCGAATAGTGCGATCTTGCTGTTTCGGCAGTAGTCGGTCTCGGTGCCACTCATACGACCTTGCTCGAAATAGCGGTTCGCCGGATGCCCACCACCGCAGAATGCGAAATATGGACACGCCTGTTCGCACCCGTCAACACCACGCGAGAAATCGGATATCCAAGGAGTGTTCGCGACCGACCGCTTGATTATCTCGGACAGGGTCTTGTCGAGGACGTTTCCACTGGAGAAGTTTCCTTCATCCGAGCTGAAACCGGCCAACTCTGGAGAGATGAGGGTCACCGAGCCGTCATAGGCCACAGTCGGCAGTGGGTCGATGAATGGTCTTTCGCGGCGGATCTCCTCATCGCTTTCCAGCACTGCGCGAACGTAGCCCAGCACCCTGTCCAGTTCCCGTACCCGGGTGACCGGGTTAGCCTTCCAAGCGCGCAGAAGCTCTGACCAGAACCCTTCTACCAACTGACGGTCATGTGCTCCAACCGAAGCATTGACCCCCTCTCGCTCTTCGATGTTGACGCCTAGCGAGGTGATTCCAGCCTCCACAGCGAACGAGTACAGACGACGCGCACGTTCAGGAGACGGGTTCGAGACGACTGCGATCGCAAAGACATCATGTCCATGAGCACGAAGAAGTTCAATGCCGCGCATGATCCTGTCGTACGCGGGTCGCATAGCTCGATCCACGCGATTTGCGTTGTCCGATGACCACCCGTCGACACTGACGCCCACGTACATGTCGCGCTCGGCAAAGAAGTCGCACCACGCACTGTCAATCAGGGTGGCGTTGGTCTGCACCCCATGCTTGACATCCAGGCCAGCGAACTCCCCGATTAGCTTGCCGAGGTGATCGCGGCCCGTTGCGAGCGGTTCGCCACCATGCCAACAAAGGTCGACTGTCCCGTAGGCGACCCAGGGGCGGATGGAGTCGGCCACGGCCCGCGCAACCGAAATGGGCATCGTGTTCCGCTCGTGTCGAAACGGCAGATAGCAGTATCCGCAGTCGAGGTTGCATAGCGTCTCAGGCTGTAAAATTAGTGACCGCGGGCGAAGGAGTAGACCCTTGATTGCCGTGCGCACTCCTGATCCTCTCACCTGGCCGTTGTCGTCAATCGGCTATATCCCCAGCGACTAGTGGATGACTGACTCACATCGGATAGCCGGGGGCTGAGGTCGGCACTTGGAGAGATCACCGGCCCCAGCCATTCCGGGTGGCTTGCGCCTCGGGAGTAGCGTGGCTGTCGCGGAGTGTCGTCGGTAGGGCTTGGGCGTCCACAGCCGTCCACAACCAGGGGGAGCGGTCCGCGTGCACGAGACCGGGCGGGTGCTTCGAGCAGCGCGTCTAAGTGCGGGGCTGAGTCTGTCGGCGCTCGCAGGCCGCGTTCACTACAGCAAGTCCACGCTAGGCATGGTCGAGACTGGGGAGCGCACAGCAACGCCAGACCTGATAGCCGCTTACGAACGAACGCTTGGCGTTCAAGGGTTGGGTGCAGACGTGAACCGACGAGAATTACTCGCAGCGGCGGCGGCAGTCCTCGCGGGTACCTCGGCCACAGACCCTCTCGCGCGGCTTCTGGATGGCGTGACGACAGCAGACCAACCCAACCAGGTCGGGTGGTCGGAGGTTACCGCTGTTCAGCAAGCCACAGCGGTCTACACAACCATGGACCTGCGCTTTGGGGGCGCGGTTGCCGCAGACCTGTCCACAGGCGCCCTCAGGTGGGCTGTGAGTCTTCTGGACGCTCGAATGCACGAGGACACCAGAGTGGCCCTGTGCGGGGCTGTGGGGGCGCTTGCGGACCGCACAGCATGGACTCACTTCGACGCGGGCCGGACCTACTCCGCACGCCAGCTCTCGACCCTGGCGCTACGTACCGCGGACGCGGGCGCTGACGCGGACCTAAGAGCTCATGTCCTACTGAACATCGCGGCGCAGATCGGGGAGGCACTTCCGTCCGAGGCTGTGGACCTCGTCAACGGCGCCCTGGCTGACCGCCGGGTCTGCACTCTTGAGCGAGCGAACCTCCACGCGGGCTTGGCCAAGCACCTCGCTCGTTCCGGTGACCTGGGACAAGCTCTTCAGCATATTCGGGAAGCGGAGACGTTGGCGTCTCGCGGAGGAGAAGTGCCCGAATGGGCGGGATTCCTGACAAAGGACCACATCAACTCGATCATCACTCAGGCGTTGGCGGCTGCCGGTGAACACCACGAAGCGATCAGACGGTTTGAAGACCTGTTACCGCGCATGGGAACTGATCGACTACGGGGCAGGGCCGGACGCATGATCGACCTCGCTGAGGTGTACGCGGCAACCGGAGAACGTGAGCGGGCTCGTGATCTCGCAAGCCAAGCAACCACGGCACTGCGTGATGTTCGCTCAACGCGAGTGACGGCGCAACTGGCTTCGTTGAGGGAAACTGTGGGCGGAGCGTTCGCGTAGCCCCAGACGGCTCCCGGCAGGTAGGCGACGGACACGCCACGCGCCAACGCGTCACCCTGGCGGCTCGAACACACCATGCACGGTGTCCACCGAGGTTTGTGGGACACGAAGATGCCCACGCGGCGAGGTTCGTCGTCGACTACCTGGACGCCGGTCACGCGAGGAAACCCCTGATCAGGGCGGCTGTCCCGGCCAGGTGCTCGGCCATGGCGAGGCGCGCGGCCCCGGCGTCGCCGTCCAGGATGGCGTCGATGATGGTCTTGTGCTGGTCGTTCGAGTGGGTGAGGTTGGCCGGGATCAGCGGGAGGGCGGCCAGCAGGGCGTTGAGGCGGGTGCGGACGTCGGCGACGGCGGCGGTCAGCGACGGGGCGGCGGTGGCCTCGGCGATGGCCAGGTGCAGGCGGGAGTCCGTGCGGCGGTAGTGGTCGACACCGGCGGTCGACGCGTCGGCGAGGCAGCCGCGCAGGTGGCGGCGGACCTGCGGGGTCAGCGACCGGGACGCGGCGACCTCGGCGGCGCCGGTTTCCAGGGTGTAGCGCAGCGTCAGGATGTCCTCGATGTCGTCCGAGGGCAGCGGCAGCGGGTCCGACGACGGGAGCCGGACGAACGTGCCCCCGTACCGGCCGCGCCGGGACTCGACGTGGCCGGACTCCTGCAGCGCCCGCAGCGCCTCACGCAAGGTCACCCGACTCACCCCGAGGCGTGATGACAATTCACGTTCGGGTGGGAGCCGGCCGCCCGGGGGTACGACGCCGAGCCGGATGGCCTGCAGCATCCGCTCCATGGTCTCCTCGAACGCGTTGCCCGCCCGGACCGGGCGGAACAACGCGTCGGCGAGGACCGGGTCCAGCGGGTCACTCGGGGGTGACATACGCCCCCGAGATGCCGCCGTCCACCAGGAACTGGGACGCGGTCATGAACGACGAGTCGTCGCTGGCCAGGAACGCGACCGCGGCGGCGATCTCCTCCGGTTCGGCGAAGCGGCCGAGCGGGATGTGCACCAGGCGGCGGGCGGCGCGTTCGGGGTCCGCGGCGAACAACTCGCGCAGTAGCGGCGTGTTCACCGGTCCGGGGCACAGGGCGTTCACCCGGATGCCCTCGCGGGCGAACTGCACCCCGAGTTCCCTGCTCATCGCCAGCACGCCGCCCTTGGACGCCGAGTAGGAGATCTGCGAGGTCGCCGCGCCCATCACCGCCACGAACGAGGCCGTGTTGATCACCGTCCCCTTGCCCGCGCGGCGCATGTGCTCGATCGCGTACTTCGAGCACAGGAACACCGAGGTCAGGTTGACCTCCTGCACCCGGCGCCACGCGTCGAGCCCGGTGGTGAGGATCGAGTCGTCCTCGGGCGGCGAGATGCCCGCGTTGTTGAACGCGATGTCGACCGACCCGTAGGTGTCGGCGGCGGCCTGGAACAGCGCCTTGACCTCGTCCTCGCTGGTCACGTCGACCGGGACGAACAGGCCGTCCACCTCTTGCGCGGCCCTCGCCCCGCTCTCTCGGTCGATGTCACCCACCACGACGCGCGCGCCCTCGCTCGCCAGCCGCCGCACCGAGGCGAGGCCGATCCCGCTGCCGCCGCCGGTGACCACGGCGACCCGTCCCTCTAGACGCATGCTCAACTCCTGGATGTCAGCTCTGGGAATCTAGGTAGACGTTCTTGACCTCGGTGAACGCGGCCAGCGCGTCCGGTCCGAGCTCACGGCCGAGCCCGGACTGCTTGAAGCCGCCGAAGGGCGTCGAGTACCGCACCGACGAGTGCGAGTTGACCGACAGGTTCCCGGCGTCGACCCCGCGCGCGACCCGCAGCGCCCGGCCGACGTCGCGGGTCCAGATCGACCCGGACAGGCCGTACTCGGTGTCGTTGGCCAGCCGCAGCGCGTCCGCCTCGTCGTCGAACGGCAGCACGGACACGACCGGGCCGAAGACCTCCTCGGTCGCCGCCCGGTGCTCGCCCCCGGTGGTGACGGTCGGCGGGAACCAGAAGCCGGGCCCGGTCGGCGCGCTGCCCCGGAAGGCGACCGGCGCGTCGTCCACATAGGACTGCACGCGGTCGCGGTGGGCGGCGGAGATCAGCGGTCCCATCTCGGTCGCCTCGTCCCCCGGCGCGCCGACCACGACACCGCGCACGGCCGTCTCGAAGGCGGCCATGAACTCGTCGTAAGCCGTGCGCTGGACGAGGATCCGGGAGCGGGCGCAGCAGTCCTGACCCGCGTTGTCGAACACGGCGTACGGGGCGGTCGCGGCGGCTCTGGCCAGGTCGGCGTCGGCGAAGACGATGTTGGCGCTCTTGCCGCCGAGTTCCAGGGTCACCCGTTTCACCTGGTCGGCGCACCCGGCCATGATCTGCTTGCCGACCCTGGTCGACCCGGTGAACACGACCTTGCGCACGGCGGGGTGCGTCACGAACCGCTGCCCCACGACGTCACCGCGGCCGGGGAGGACCTGGAAGACGTCCTCGGGGATACCCACCGCGTGCGCCAACTCGGCCAGCTTGATGGCGGTCAACGGCGTCAACTCGGCGGGCTTGAGCACCACGGTGTTGCCCGCCGCGAGCGCGGGCGCGAACCCCCACGCCGCGATCGGCATCGGGAAGTTCCACGGCACGATCACGCCGACAACCCCCAGCGGCTCGGCGAAGGTGATGTTCACCCCGCCCGCCACCGGGATCTGCCGCCCGAACAACCGCTCCGGCGCGGCCGCGTAGTAGTGCAGGACATCGCGGACGTTGCCCGCCTCCCACCGCGCGTTCCCGATCGTGTGCCCGGCATTGGCGACCTCGAGCTGGGCGAGCTCCTCCAGGTTCGCGTCGACCGCGTCCGCGAACCGCCGCAACAACCGCGCCCGATCCGCAGGCGCGACCGCCCGCCAAGCCGGGAACGCCTCGGCAGCCCTCGTGATCGCCCGATCAGCCTCGTCGACACTCGCCAACCCCACCGCAGCGATCACCTCCGCCGTGGCCGGATTAACAACCTCCACCGCCGCCATCAACCCCTCCTCCACCCAACTTCACTCCCGCCGCCTTCTCGCTCCTGCCCCTCATGCCCTTGACCAGGCGATCTGCTCCCTGAGCCAGCCCGAATTACCCTCTTCTGGGCGACAGAAGTTATCCACATGTGGATCTCCGCGGGGGTGCTTCCAAGATCCACTGTCGGTGGGTCCCGGTAGACTGGCCCAGGGACGCCCCCCGGAGAGGGTGGGGGCTGGGCCAGGCTTGGGGGTGGCCCCCGGAGGCGTCAAGGGGCTTCGCTCGAAGGTGTGACGGAGGGGCGGGCCGCCTGGCTTGCGGGCAGCCCCTGGGGATCGCCCGAAGCTGTGGCGGAGGGGCAGACCCGAGCGAAGAGAACCCAGGCAAGGCTTCCGCGGTTGAAGTGGCCCCGCTAACGCCCGACGCAGCATGGCCAGGCAGAGCGCCAGCCAGCAGCCGGGGCACGTTGACCGCACACACCGGCCTGTTGGCTGCGAGCGTGGCGATCAGGGCACCGCACGAGCCCGGCAGGGTGTACGCCGTCCGGCGGGTGTTGGGGTGGGTCATCGGCGGGCTCGGGCGGCGGTGATCAGGGCGGTGAAGAGGCGGGTGTCGTCGGCGTTCTGTTCGGGGTGGGACTGGGTGGCGACCACGAAGCGGCGGCCGGGGAGTTCCAGGGCCTCGACCGTGCCGTCCTGGGCTTGGGCCACGACGTACAGGCCGTCTGCCACGCGGTCCACCGACTGGTGGTGGTGGCACAGCACCGACACCGACTCCCCCAAGATGCTCCCCAGCAACGACCCCGGCGTCACCGAGATCTCCGTCTTGCCAAAAGAAGCCACGTGCGGAAGGTGGTCGTTAGTGCCAACGACCTCGGGTGTGTGTTGGTGCAAGGTCCCGCCAAGAGCGACGTTGAGTACCTGTAGACCCCGGCACACAGCCAGCGTAGGTAGGTCCAACTCAAGAGCAGCAGCCAACAGCGCGAACTCCGAGGCGTCCCGTAGTGGCTGCGGCGTGCCGGTAGTCGGGTGCGGAGGTTGGCCGTACCGCGCAGGGTCGACGTCAGCGCCGCCAGACAGCACTAAGCCGTCGAGCCAGTCCAAGGTCGAGGGGCGCCAGTCGCCGATCGGGGACAAGAGGACCGGGTTACCGCCAGCGGCGCGCACCGAGTCCAGGTAGTCCCGGTGCAGCACGGCGGCGTCGGTCTCCCAGATCCCGAAGGTGGCGTGCTCCAGGTAGGTCGTGATGCCGATGACCGGCGGTCGGTCAGAGCCGTTCGAAGCCACGCACGCGCTCCCAGTCGGTGACGGCCGCGTCGAACGCACGCAGTTCTACCGTGGCCGCGTTGCGGTAGTGGTCGACCACGTCGGCGCCGAGGTCCTCGACGGCGACGGTGCTCGCCGCGAACAGGTCGGCCGCCTCGCGCAGGGTGGTCGGGACACGGGGTTTGGCGGCAGTGTAAGCGTTGCCGGTCAAGGGGTCTTCCAGCGGCAGCCGTTCGTCCACACCGCGTAACCCTGCGGCAACCATCGCGGCCACGGCGAGGTACGGGTTCACGTCGCCGCCCGGGATCCGGTTCTCCACCCGCAGCGACTGGCCGTGCCCGACGACCCGCAGCGCACAGGTGCGGTTGTCCACTCCCCACGCCAGCGCGGTCGGCGCGAACGAGCCCTCGGCGAAGCGCTTGTACGAGTTGATGTTCGGCGCCAGCAGGCAGGTCAGCTCCCGCAGGTACGCCAGCTGACCGGCGATGAAGTGCCGCATCAGCGGGGAGAACCCGTGCTCGTCGTCGCCCGCCATCACCGGGGTGCCGTCGGCCGCGCGCAGGCTCAGGTGGATGTGGCAGGAGTTGCCCTCGCGCTCGTTGTACTTGGCCATGAACGTCAGGCTGTGCCCGAGCGCGGCCGCGATCTCCTTGGCGCCGGTCTTGTAGACGCTGTGGTTGTCGCAGGTGGTGAGCGCGTCGGCGTAGCGGAAGGCGATCTCGTGCTGGCCGGGGTTGCACTCCCCCTTCGCCGACTCGGGGTACATCCCCGCGCCCGCCATGCCGTTGCGGATCGCGCGCAGCACCGGCTCGACCCGGCCGGTGCCCAGCAGCGAGTAGTCCACGTTGTACTGGTTCGCCGGGGTCAGGCCGCGGTAGCCCGCGCTCCACGCCTGCTCGTAGGTGTCCTTGAACAGCAGGAACTCCAGCTCCGTGCCGACGTACGCGGTGAGGCCGCGCTCGGCGAGCCGGTCGAGCTGGCGGCGCAGCACCTGCCGGGGCGACACGGTGACCGGGCCGCCCTCGACCAGTTCCACGTCGGCGAGCACCAGCGCGGTCGCCGGGTGCCAGGGCAGCAGCCGCAACGTGGACAGGTCCGGCCGCAGGACGAAGTCGCCGTAGCCGTCCTCCCAGGACGAGCTGGCGTAGCCGCTGACGGTGTTCATCTCGACGTCCACCGCGAGCAGGTAGTCGCAGGCCTCGGTGGCGTTGGCCACGACCTCGTCGAAGAAGAACCGGGCGGTGACGCGCTTGCCCTGGAGCCTGCCCTGCAGGTCGGTCAGCGCGACCAGGACGGTGTCGACCTCGCCCGCGTCGGAGAGCTCCCGCAGCCGCTCGAGCGACAACCCTGCCTCGGTCACGCCAGCCTCCCGCAAAGGTTCGGCATCAGACCATTGGAGAACGATCCCCAGCATGCTCGCAAGCGCGGCGCCCGCGCGCAACCGCCGCGCCGCGAAGCCGCCGACCGGGCGCACCACCTGACTACGGCGTGAAGTCGACAGGTCACCGCGAATGGACCTTGACCGGCCGAGGTGGCGGGGACCACACTTGTTGGTCCAGCAATGGAGCGCCATCGATCCATTGGAGGACATCATGTCCGAGTCGGATGAGACCAGGCTGCACTCCCTGGGCTACGCCCAGGAGCTGCGCCGCTCGCTGTCGGGGTTCAACAACTTCGCGGTGTCCTTCACCATCATCTCGATCCTGTCCGGCTGCCTGACCCTCTACGGGTTCGGCATGAAGACCGGCGGACCGGCGGCGATGATCTGGGGCTGGCCGCTGGTCGGGGTGTTCGTCGTGCTGGTCGGGCTGGGCATGGCGGAGGTGTGCTCCAGCTACCCGACCGCGGGCGGCCTGTACTACTGGGCGGCGAAGCTGGCCAAGCGCAACGCGCCCGCCTGGGCCTGGTTCACCGGCTGGTTCAACCTGGTCGGCCAGGTCGCGGTGACCGCGGGCATCGACTTCGGCGCGGCCCTGTTCCTCAACGCGTTCCTGGACCTGCAGTTCGGCTTCGCCGCGACACCCGGGCACACCGTCGCGCTGCTGGCAGTCATCCTGCTGGTGCACGCCCTGCTCAACACCTTCGGCGTGCGGGTAGTGGCGGTGCTGAACACGATCAGCGTGTGGTGGCACCTGCTCGGCGTGCTGGCGATCGTGGTCGTGCTCGCGGTGGTGCCGGACAAGCACCAGGACGCGTCGTTCGTCTTCGGCGAGTTCGTGAACCAGACGGGGTGGAGTTCACCGCTCTACGTGTTCCTGTTGGGACTGCTGCTGGCGCAGTACACGCTGACCGGCTACGACGCGTCGGCGCACATGACCGAGGAGACGCGCGGCGCCGCCGTGGCCGGGCCGCGCGGGATCGTCATGTCGATCCTGGTGTCGCTGGCCGCCGGGTGGGTGCTGCTGATCGGGCTCACGTTCGCGATCCAGGACTACGACGGCGCGGCCGGGTCGGCGACCGGGGTGCCACCCGCCCAGGTGTTCATCGACGCGGTCGGGCTGGCGACCGGCAAGGTGCTGCTGCTGATCTGCATCGGCGCGCAGCTGTTCTGCGGGATGGCGGCGGTGACCGGCAACTCGCGGATGATTTACGCCTTCGCCCGCGACGGCGCCATCCCCGGGTCACGGGTGTGGCACCGGATCAACAAGCGCACCAGGACGCCGACGAATTCCGTGTGGTTGGCGGCGGTGGGAGCGTTCCTACTGGCCGTGCCGTACCTGTGGAGCTACACCGCGTACGCCGCGGTGACCTCGATCGCCGTCGTCGGCCTGTACACGGCTTACGTCATCCCGATCTTCCTGCGGGTGCGCGCAGGCGAGGACTTCGAGCGCGGGCCGTGGCACCTGGGCCGATGGGGACGTCCTATTGGGACGGTCGCCACGATCTGGGTCGGGTTCATCTTCGTGCTGTTCATGCTGCCGCAGGTGTACCCGGTGACCTGGGAGTCGCTCAACTACACCCCGATCGCGTTCGCGGTGGTGCTCGGCGGGGCGGCGCTGTGGTGGATTGTGTCGGCGCGCAAGTGGTTCACCGGGCCGAAGGTGCAGGGCAGCGCGGCCGAGTTGGCGGCGGTCGAACGGGACCTTGCGGGCGACTGAACGGCGCGCAACTGGGAAACGGGAAAATCCGCACCGGCGCACCGTCTTGTCATGTTCACGGCGGTTAACAAATACTGACTTCGTTCCACGCGACGGGAACGCCGCTCAACCCCCGGAGAACCCCAACGAGGGCTGGGGATCCGGGGACCCTGCACCGAGTCGGCGGACCCGTCGCGCGACCGCCCCCCTGCGGGTCTGGGGAACACGTGGCGACGGCGGTGGGCGTGCATAACCCCCACCGCCGCGCCCTCCACCCGCACGGGGGCACCGCAGCCACCGCACGAGGAGCCTGTCCCGCACCGCGGCTCCAGTTGGCGTGGGGGCCACCGCCTACCGCACGGGCGTTGTGGCCCCCACCGCCTTTTCCCCTCCTTGTCAGTCATCACCGGCTGCCGTTGTCCGCTGGGACAAAGTCCGTTGTGACGACGAGCACAGTGGCCGTACCTGTGGGTAGCTTCGACCTGGTCGTCCACCAGGTCGGAGGAAAACCCATGCCAATCAACCGAAAGCGGCTCGGGCCACTCGTGCTCGCCGCCGCCGTCGCGGTCGGTCTCGTCGCCACACCCGCGACCAGCGCGGCGTCCACAGGCGCGGTAGCGCAAGAGGACTTCTACCAGCCACCCGCGATTTTGCCGCGCACAACGGTGACCTGGTGCGGACGCAGCCCGCGGAGTTCTACCTGGACCCGGCGAAGCTGATCCGCGTGGACGGCACGGTCACCCGGATCATGTACCGCTCCAGCGATCGCACCGGCGCGGCCATCGCGGTGACCGGCGTGGTGATCACCCCGCGCGCGGCGTGGACCGGTCGCGGGGAACGGCCCGTGATCGGGTACGCGGCGGGCACGCAGGGCCTCGGCGACCAGTGCGCGCCGTCGCGGCAGCTGGCGGCCGGGATGGAGTACGAGGGGCCGTTCGTGGCCGGGATGCTGGCCAGGGGCTGGGCGGTCGCGCTGACCGACTACCAGGGGCTCGGGACGCCGGGCGTGCACACGTACATGAGCCGGGTCGTGCAGGGGACGGCGGTGCTGGACTCGATCCGGGCCGCGCGCGGGCTGCCGGAACTGCCGGACCGGGGTCCGGTGGCGGTCGTCGGGTACTCGCAGGGCGGTGGAGCTGCCGCTTCCGCCGCCGAACTCGCCGCCTGGTACGCGCCGGAGCTCGATCTGCGCGGCGTCTCGGCGGGAGCGGTCCCAGCGGATCTGGCCGATGTGGGCAAGGCGCTCGACGGCGGCTTGTACGCCGCGTTCGTCGGGTACGCGGTGGCCGGTTTGGAGGCGTCCTACGGGATCGACGCCGGGGCGTACCTCAACGACAAGGGCAAGCGGTTCCTGGCCGACGTGAAGGGGCAGTGCCTGTTCGAATCGATCCCCCGCTACGCCTTCGCCAAGACCGCCGGGTTCACCCGCGACGGGCGGCCGATCGACCGGCTGCTGGCCGAGGAGCCGTTCCGCTCGATCGTGGCCGAGCAGCTGCTCGGGCAGCGCAAGCCCGCGGTGCCGGTGCTCGTCACGCACTCGCTGCTCGACGACGTGATCCCGTACGCGACCGGGCAGGCGCTGGTGCGGCGGTGGTGCGGGCTCGGCGCGAACGTGCGGTTCTCGACCAACCTCGCGCCGACGCACGTGGGCGGCGCGGTGGCGGCGTACCCGGCGGCGTACGCGTTCCTCGAGGCCAGGTTCGCGGGCTTGGCGCAGCGGTCGACCTGCTGAAACCGGGCGCCGGAAATCCCCGTGCGCCACCCTGGGATACTCGGGGTCGAGAAGCGAGGAGGTGCCAGGGTGGCGCACGGGGATGTCGGGCTGGAACTGGGGGCACGGGTGGCCGGGGCGCTGCGGCGCGGGCTCGGTCTGGAGATCACCCCGGCGGAGGCCGTCATCCGACCGTCCACCCGCGAGGGTGTCGACTACCAGTGCAACGCGGCGATGAGCCTGGCCAAGAAGATCGGCAAGGCACCGCGCGAGGTCGCGCAGGCGATCGTGGACCACCTGGACTCCGCCGACGTGGTCGAGCCGCCGGAGGTCGCCGGCCCCGGGTTCATCAACCTGCGGCTGCGCGACGACTGGCTGGCGGGCCGGGTCGGCTCACTGCTGGGTGACACCCGGCTGGGGGTTCCGGTCGTCGAGAACCCGCGCCGGTTCGCGCTGGACTACGGCAGCCCGAACGTGGCCAAGGAGATGCACATCGGGCACCTGCGGTCGACGATCATCGGCGACGCGGTGCTGCGGCTGCTGCGCTTCAGCGGCCACGAGGTCGTCCCGCACAACCACCTCGGCGACTGGGGCACCCCGTTCGGGATGCTGATCGAGCACCTGCTCGACGAGGGGCACTCCGCCGACGCCGAGATCAGCGACCTCAACCGGTTCTACCAGGAGGCGCGGCGCAAGTTCGACGCCGACCCGGGGTTCGCCGACCGGGCACGGGCCCGCGTGGTGGCGCTGCAGGGCGGCGACGAGGAGACGCTCACGCTGTGGCGCGGGCTGGTCGCGGCGTCGACCCGGCACTTCCAGAAGGTCTACGACCTGCTCGGCATCTCGCTCACCCTGGGCGACATCTACGGGGAGAGCTTCTACAACCCGTACCTCGACACGGTGATCGACGAGCTGACCGCCAAGGGGCTCACCGAGATCAGCGACGGCGCGGTGTGCGTGTTCCCGCCGGGGTTCAGCAACCGCGAGGGCGAGCCGCTGCCGCTGATCGTGCGCAAGAGCGACGGCGGGTACGGCTACGCGGCCACGGACATGGCGACGGTGCGGTACTGGATCACCGAGCGCGGGATGACCGACCTGCTCTACGCGGTCGGCACCCCGCAGGCCCAGCACTTCGCGATGATCTTCGCGGCGTCCCGGCAGGCCGGGTACCTCACCGACGAGCAGACCAGCGTGCACATCAACTTCGGCACCATCCTCGGCGAGGACGGCAAGACCATCCGCACCCGCTCCGGCGACTCGGTGAAGCTGGTCGACCTGCTCGCCGAGGCCGTCGAGCACGCCGCGAAGACGGTCGCCGAACGGTCCTCTTTGGACACCGAGCGGCAGGCCGAGGTCGCCCGCGCGGTGGGCATCGGCGCGGTGAAGTACGCCGACCTGTCCAACGACCGGGAGAAGGACTACGTCTTCACCTGGTCGCGGATGCTGGCCACCGAGGGCAACACCTCGGTGTACCTGCAGTACGCCAACGCCCGGTGCCAGTCGGTGCTGCGCAAGGCGGGCACGCCCCGCTTCGGCGACGTCGTGGTCACCAGCCCGGCCGAGCGCACGCTGCTGGTGCGGCTGCTGCAACTGCCCGCCGCCGTCGCCGCCGCGGTGGAGAGCTACGCGCCGCACAAGCTCACCAGCTACCTCTACGACCTGGCGTCGACGTTCACCACGTTCTACGACACCTGCCCGATCCTGCGGCCGGACGTGGCCGACGAGGTCCGCGCGTCCCGGTTGACGCTCACCAAGGTCACCTCGGACGTGCTGGTGCTCGGACTGGACCTGCTGGGGATCTCGGCGCCGCCGGAACTGTGAGGGGTGGGATCCGGGTTGCCCTGCGCGGTGCGTGACGGCATTGTGACCGGGTGACAAACGCCGAACAGGTCGTGCTCCTCGACGACGCGGGCAACAGCATCGGCACGGCGGACAAGGCCACCGTGCACCACGAGCACACCCCGCTGCACCTGGCTTTCTCCAGCTACCTCTTCGACCAGGACGGCCGCTTCCTCATCACCCGCAGGGCGCTGACGAAGAAGACCTGGCCGGGCATCTGGACCAACTCCTGCTGCGGGCACCCCGCACCGGGCGAGTCACCGGTCGACGCGGTGTCGCGCAGGCTGGAGGAGGAGCTGGGGCTGCCGGGACCGCACAAGGTCGAACTGATCCTGCCCGCGTTCCGCTACCGCGCGGTGATGCCGGACGGGATCGTCGAACACGAGATGTGCCCCGTGTACCGGGTCGTGGTGGACGCCGAGCCCAACCCGAACCCGGCCGAGGTCGACTCGGTCCGCTGGCTGTCGTGGCCCGAGTTCCTCGAGGGGGTGCGCACCGGCGACATCGACATCTCGCCGTGGTGCGTCCTGCAGCTCACCGAACTGGTCCCGCTCGGCGACCCGCTGACCTGGCCCGCGGGTGACCCGGCCCAGTTGCCGCCGGTCGTCCGCTGACACCTGGAGCACCGGTGGGGTGGATCTCCCGCTCCGCCGGTGCTCTCGTCGCCTGCCGGTGATCCGCGTGCCGATCTTCCGGTCGTGGGCTTTCCGCCGTGCTGATTCCGGCGGTTAGTGGGCATCGCGGGCAAATCACGCACCGGGTCGGGCCGATGTTGCCTACGGTGGAACCGGTGAAGATCCTCTTCAGCAGTCTGCCCGCGCACGGGCACACCTACCCCTTGCTGCCCCTGGCCATCGCGGCCAAGGAGGCGGGGCACGAGATCACCTACGCCACCTGGGACACGTTCCACCCGCCGCTCGCGGCCCTGGGGTTCGAGACCATCAAGGCGGGCGGCGACATGTCGGGCGAGTTCGGCCGCGCCCTCGACGGCAGGCAGATCGCCGACCTGACCCCGGACGAGGTCGTCGCGGTCGCGCACCGCGTGTTCGGCGACGTCCTGCCGCGCATCGCCGTCGCCGACCTGGAACCCCTGCTGCGGGCCCGCGACTTCGACCTGGTGGTCTACGAGGCCGCCGCCTTCGGCGCCGCGATCGCCGCCAAGCGCGTCGGCGTCCCGGCCATCAGCCACGGCATCAGCAAGCCGACGTCGCTGTCGCAGATGCCCGCCCTCCAGAACTTCCTCCCCAACCTCGCCGCCGAGTACGGGGTCGACTTCACCCCCGACGGCCGCGCGGGCTTCGGCGACCCGTACCTCGACATCTACCCGGAGTCGTTGCAGGACAGCGAAACCCTGGCCGACTACTCGACCCGGGTCCCGCTGCGCCCGGTCAGCTTCGCCACCCCCGGCGACCTCCCGCCGTCGGTCACCACGGGCCAGGGCAAGCTGATCTACCTGACCCTCGGCACCGCCTTCGGCAACCTGAACGTCCTGCGCACGGCCATCACCGGACTAGCCGCCACCGGCCACCGGGTTCTGGTCGCGGCAGGCCCCACGGTCGACATCGCCGCCTTGGGCGACCCCCCGGCGAACGTGACCATCGAGTCGTGGGTCCCCCAAGCCGAGGTCCTCCCCCACACCGACCTGGTAGTCCACCACGGCGGCTCCGGCACCACCCTGGGCACCGCCGCCGTCGGCGTCCGCCAACTCTTCCTCCCCCAGGGCGCCGACCAGTTCATCAACGCCGAAACCTTCACCACCGCAGGTGCAGCCACCCAACTCCTAGGCGAAGCGGTAACACCAGACGCCGTCACCGAAGCCGCCACCAACCTCCTGGCCAACGACTCCGCAGCCAAGATCGTCGCCGCCCTGGCCGAGGAAATCGCCGCCCTCCCCAGCCCCACCACCACAGTCACCCGCTTCCCCGAATGGGCCACCCGCCCCTAGCCACCAGCCTGGGGCTCCGCTCCTCCACCACACGGAGCCCCAGGCCCCCTCAACGCCAGTCTGGCGACGACAGAGCCACGGGCGAGCAACGGACCGCGCCTTCCAAGCCCGTCCCAGCTGGCAACCGGGGTAGGCGGCGGATCGCGGGTGAGGTGGCTACGGACATTCACCAGTCCCCGGGCGGCCTTCTCGGAACCTCATTCCGCTAGGTCGGCTGGGACCGTGGGCAGTTGGCTGCCATCAATCGCCAGTCGGATCAGATTGTCCAAGGATCTCCATTCCGCTGAGGAGGACGGACGTCGTGGGGGTGCCGCTTTGCGCTGGCGGGCATAGCGGGGTCGTAGTGGCGAGGTTGGTCGGACGCGTGCGGTTCGCGGGGTGCAGGTGTTCGCAAGGGCGTGGGAGTTCGCGGCACGCTGGCTATAGGTACACGGCACCGGCCACGGCCAGCACCTCGCAGAGCCCACCACCCCTGCGCGGAGACTCGCAGGAGGCGGGGTTTGCGGGGCGTGGAGCTAGGGGGTGGGTAATAAGCCGTGGGCTAGGTAGGCGGTTCCGGTGGTGTTGGCTTGGAGGTTGTTGGAGAGCAGGTAGGTGCCGTGGCCGCCTTGGGGGAAGGTGGCTAGGTGGGCTTGGGGGCCGAGGGTGGCGACGAGGGAGTGGGCGCCGTGGAGGGGGGCTACGGGGTCGCGGAGGTTGTGGAGGACCAGGGTGGGGGTGGTGGCTGGGTGGAGGGTCACCTGGGGAGCGGGCGGGAAGGGCCAGCGGGCGCAGGGGAACATTCCGGCGGTCATCGCGCCGACTAGGGGGTAGCGGGTCGAGTCGGTGGCTACGTCGGCGGTGTACTGGCGGGTGGAGCGCGGCCACGGGGCGTCCCGGCACACGACGCCGAGGAAGCCGACGGCGAAGGAGTCCGGTGGGACGGCTGGCCAGCCGCGCTCGGCCGGGGCCGCCTTGCCCGCCAGGATCGGGATGACCTGCGCCAAGCCGACACCCGGCGCCCGGCCGTCCCGGACCGCTGACCACAGCGCAGCCAAGCCGGGGAACGACTGGTCGGAGTACAGCGCCTGCCGAGTCGCCTCCCGGAACACCGCGCCGGTCAACGGGTTGCCGTCTGCCAACCGCACCGGTCGGCCATCGAGCCGGGCCGCGAGGGTGAAGTACAAGGTACGCGCGGCATCTGCGTTCGGCACCAAACCCGCCTGCACGGCATGCGAAGCGAAGTCAGGGAACCGCGCCTCGGTCGCCGGAGCCCACTCCCGGACGATGCCCCGCCACACCAGATCCGGACCGACGCCGCTGTCGAGCAGCATCCGGTCCACCCGGCCCGGGAACAGCGACTGGTACACCGTCGCCACGTAGGTCGCGGCGGAGTACCCCAGCAGCGATACCCGCTCCTCCCCCAACGCCCGCCGGACAACGTCGATGTCCCGCGCGATGTCGGCGGTACTCGTGTGCGCCAACCGCGGGTCGCACCCGGCGGCGATGCGGTCCATCGAGGCGGGCAACCCCGGCCGCGGCCACGGCAGGATGTCGATGAGGTCGGACTCGGCGATGCCGCAGGTCAGCGGATCACTGCGCCCGACGAAGCGAGGATCGAAGCCGACCAGGTCGTACCGCGCGCGGACCTCGGCGGGCAGCAGCGAGCCCAGCAGGGCAGGCAGATCAAGCCCGGCTCCGCCCGGACCACCCGGGACGATGAGCAAGACGCCCCGCCGTAGAGCCGGGTCCGCCGTGGCGAGCCGGGACACGGCAAGGGAGACCGTTGGCCCACCAGGTCTGCGGTGGTCCAGCGGTACTCGGATTTGGGCACACCGCTGCCCAGGCGCGCGTAGCGCAGGCCCGGCCCGTACCGAGTCCCCTGGACACGTGCGCCAGTGGATGCCGGTCGGGGTTGCGGCCGCGGTGGTCGGGAGAGTGGTGAACATGAGCAGGAGAGCCAAGATCAGTCGCATGGCTCCATGGTGGCCTGGGAATGTGTTGAGGTGCCAGGAGGTTCACCCAAAGCAGACGGTTTGTGCACTGTGGACTGACTTGGGTTAGCTGTGCCATTGCAGTCCGTAGCTGAGGCCCTGTTGGAGGTCGTGGAATTCGAGTGCGACGTCACCCACACGGTCGATCTCCAGGGCGTCCGTACCCGGAGCGAAGTCCTCGAAAGCCTTGGCGGGCAAGCCATTGATGCGCCACACGCGCTTCGGCGGGTTGGTCGGATCGAACCGTACGCGAACCGAGAACTCCTCGCACCGGCGCAAGGGCGTGAACACGTAGTACGGCCGCATCCACGATCGCGGGTAAGAGGTGAACTTGATGCTGTAGTCATGACGCTGCCCAAGACTCAGCGGACTGGGCAACCTGACGATGAAGCGGGTATGGCTAGAGGAGACGCGCTGCTCCTCGACGATCTCCCCGCCGTAGGCGATTTCCGCGCGGATGGTCTGCCCGTCCGGCATGGCCTGATCACGCGGCGCGCTCAGGGACAGCACCAGCTCGTCGAGTTCATCCACTGCGGCAACGATTTGCCGTTGCTCCGTCAGCGTCGGCACCTCTAGATCCAGCCGTAGAGCCGCGTGCAGGGACTCCACGTACCAACCGTCCGGCGAGTAAGAGCCAGACTTGCGGTCGCGCATACCCGCGTCGTAGAGCAACTCCGCCAACAGTTGGAACGCGCTGTCCACCCGCCGGCGCGCGGTACGCGGATCGCGGTCGAACCGCGTAGCCAGCCAGTCGATGCGTTGGTCCAAGAACCCGCCGTCGGCGTCCTTGTGCAGACCGAGCGCCGCTGACGCCGCCAGGTGCAGGTCCGACGGGAGCCGGGCGCCCAGGTGGGTCAACCGCAGCACCACCTTGCGCCGCACCAGAGCCGGGTCGTCTATTTCCGTGATGTCGCAGGCCATCCGCAGCGCGGGCCCGACCCGGTTGTGCAGGTCGTCCGAGCGGACACCCCGGCCACGGCGGACCTCCTTCAGCTCGGCGACGACATCGGCGATCTCGACACCCACCCGGCCACCACCCCTTCGCGCGCCCATTCCCCCATCCAGCATCGCTCCGCCCGCCTCTCCGTTACCAGGGCCACCGCCGAAAACGTCGGACAATGGCGAGTGCGAAAAGGCGCCCGGTCCGCATTCCCCCCTGCGGACCGGGCGCCTCCCCCTTGTTCCCCCATCCCCCCTGCCGCCGCCGCTCCGGCCCCGGTCGACACGGCGGCGGCGCTCAGACCAGCAAGAACAGGACCCAGTGGCTCTCCATGACACGCACCTCCTCCCGAATCAGGGCAGCAGCCAGCACTCGAAGAATTGAGTGGTCCACCGGTCAGAAAGCGCTGACCAGCAACATGCCGGACCCCAGCCCGGCCAGGAAAGTGTAGAAACCGATTCGCGCCATCGAGCCCACCGTCATCAGCATCCTCATCCCGATCCCTCCCCGGATCTCGCTCGCAAGACCAAGGATGCCCCTGGGTCAACGCCGCCGCGATGACCTGTGGCGCGCACGGAGCACGCCATTTGGCACATCAGAGCTCGGGGACCTCGCGGACGAAGGCGCGCAGCACGTCCGGGCGCGCGATGACGGTCTGCCTGCGGGTGTTGATGACGATGCCCCGGTCGCGCAACACCGCGAAAGCCCTGGCCACCGCGCGCAACGATGCGCCGACCCGGTTGGCGATGTCCTGCTGGGTGAATGGCACGCGCAACGCGACACCGGCGTCGGTCTTGACGCCGTAGCTGTGCGACAGCCAGAGCAAATATGCGGCGACCCGCTCGGTGACGTGCATCGTGGCGAACTCGGCGCGGGCGTTCTCCGCCTCACGCAGCCGAGCGGCCAGCTGTTTGACCATGGCGATCGCAACGGTGGGCCGGTCCTCGAGCAGTGCGCCGAACTCGTGCGCGCGCAAGTGCACGGCGTGCACCTCCTCCAGGCTCTCCACATCCGCCGACCGCACCCACCCGTGCAACGCCGCCAGGTCCCCGAGCACGTCACCGGGACCCCGGAAGGCGACGAGCACCGTTTGCCCGTCCGCGCGCCTGGTGAGCACCCTCGCCCAACCGTGCACCAGGACCAGCACGTGGTCGGTCGGGTCGCCCTGGCGCAGCAACGTCTCGCCCGCGCCGAACACCCGCGGCGTCCCGGTCCCGACCACGTGCGCGCGATCCTCCTCGGAGAGGTAGGCCATCAGGGACTCGGCCACCAGGTCACTCGGAAGTCGCATGGGCCACCCTCCGCCGTTCACCAGGTCACCGTGATCATCGCGGGACCCACGGCGGCGCGCTACTCACCTCGGTTGTTCGGTCTCCATGGTGGAGCTCCTCTCTGCGCTGAAGTCACTGACGGTAATCCGCCACCGCGCGGACGGCCGCCGGTTCGCACCCGGTTGACCAAGTTCTGTCCAGGCGTTGACGGGGTGGCCACGCGTGATCACTTCGAGCGAACCGCGCGTCCCCGGCACGCGGCGCCCGGCCGGGGGCGGTAGGTGGTGGGTGTGCAGACCTTCCGGACCCTGGTCGGCGCGCGGGCGTGGGCGGCGGTGGTGGCCGCCGGGACGGCGCGGGCGTACCCACCCGGTGCGGCGTTGCTTCGGCAAGGCGAACCTGGCGGGCAGGTGCTGGCGTTGCTGCGGGGCCGGGTCCGCGTGATGGTGGACGACGGGTCCGGCGCACAGTTGCTCGTGTCGGTGCGCGGGCCGGGGGACTTGGTCGGCGAGCTGGCACCGGCGGCCTGCGTCGCGCGGACGGCATCGGTTGTGGCGCTTGACCAGTGCACGGCTGTGGCGTTGAGCTCGGCCGCACTGGACGCGGCGGTGGCGGGCGGCGGGGCGGTGCGGGAGTACTTGCGGATCAAGCTGGTCGCAATGGTGGACCAGGTGCCGGTCGCGCACGCATCAAGCAGGGCCCGAGTCGCAAGGTTGCTGCTGGAGGTCATCGACCACGGCGACGATGGGGATCGGCGGGTGCCGTTGTCCCAGGAGGCCATCGCCCGCGCACTGGGGATGGCACGGAGCACCGTTGCCGAACAGATCGCCGACTTGCGACGCTGCGGCGCCCTCCGATCCGGGCCACGGCTGGTGGTGGTCGACCGGGACGAACTGGTCCGCCGCACCCGCAGCTCCCCAACCGGGTGAATCCGCGCGGGCGCCCCGACATCCGCCCAGGTCGAGTTGTCCACAACCCGTGCAGTTGTCCACAGGGTCCACGCACCCCTGGGTCGCCACCCCCAGCACCGGTAGACTGGCACTGGGGACGCCCCCCGGAGAGGGTGGGGGCTGGGGTCGCGGGGACGGCCTCCGGAACAGCGGCGGCGCGAGTTCGGGGGCAGCCTCCGGAACGGGGGCGCGAATGTGGGGCGGCCTCCGGGCGGTGGCCGCAAAGGCGTGGGGGCAGCCTCCGAGACGGCGGCGGCGTGGATGCGAAGGTAGCTCCAAGACGGCTGTGGCGCCTGAGGTGGGGCCTTGGGAGCAGCAGGGGGCGGCCTTCGCGACGCCGGTCGGGTAGGGGCGGGGGCCTCCGGGATGGGCAGCGAAGCCTTTGGGGGCGGGTAGGTGCTAACGGCCGCCAGATGGCTGGCGCGCGCGGTCGGGGCTGGGGCGGCTTATGGCATGTGGCGGGTGGCAAGTGGGGGCGGTTTCCGGGGGGTGAAACAGTCCGGTAGCGGACGATCCGGGGTGCCAGGGCGGGTGATGGTGGGGGCTCACAGGTGAGAGGGGTCGCGGTGAGTCGTGGGGTTCAGTTGCCGCCGTACCGGGCGATTTTGGTGGTTGATGTGAAGGACTTCGGGGGGAGGCGGGGGCGGGAGCACGCGGCGTTGACGGGGTTGGTGCCTCGGATACTGCTGCGGGCGCTGGAGGTCTGCGGGTTGGGAGCCGAGTGGGGGCGGGCGCCGTTGAGTGTCAGTACTGGGGATGGGTGGGTGCTGGGGTTGAGATCCGGGTTGCTGCCGAAGCTGCTGAACCCGTTCCTGCCCGCACTGCAAGAAGTCCTCTGCGACGGGATAAGGATGCGGGCCACCATCCACATCGGACCGCTCACCGGTGGGCGGTCGATCACGGCGGGTAGCGGCATGGCCCGGGTGCAGGCCCACCGGCTACTCGACGCCGGGCCGGTGCGGGCGTTGTTGGAGCGGTCGGGGCCAGGCACCAAGGTCGCTGCCGTCGTGTCGGAGCGGGCGTACGTGGACGCCGTGCTGTCGGGGTACGCGGGCGACGACCCGGGCCTCTACGTCCCGGTTCCCGTGCGGGTCAAGTCGTTCGCCCAGACCGCCTACCTGCGGGTTCCCGCGCCGACCGGGGAGCTGCTCACCCACGGGTTCACCACGCCGGGGCAGCGACGCGGGCGGACCTGACGGCGCGACCGGCCTTGCGCGAGCGCGACCGCCACATCCGCGCTACCCCGCGCAAGTCGGCGATAGCCGTCCTGACGATGTCCACAGAGGACTCTGGGTCGTCGATCCAGTCGACCGGGACCTCGTAGGTGCGCATACCGCCGCGCTGGGCCAGTACCAGCAACTCCGTGTCGAAGAACCACCCGGTGTCCTCCACGTGCGGGAGCACCGACCGGGCCGCGTCGGCGCGCAACGCCTTGAAGCCGCACTGCGCGTCGGAGAACCTGGCCCCGAGCACCGCGCGCAGGATCAGGTTGTACGAGCGCGAGATGAACTCCCGCTTCGCGCCGCGCACGACCCGGGCGCCCCTGGCCAGCCGCGACCCGATCGCCACGTCCGAGTGCCCGGACAGCAGCGGCGCCACCAGCGCCCCGAGCGCGGCCAGGTCGGTCGACAGGTCGACGTCCATGTAGGCGACCACCGCCGCGTCCGAGGCCAGCCACGCCGCCTTGAGCGCCCGACCCCGGCCCTTCTCCGGCATGCTCAGCACGCTGACCTCGCTGAACCGCTCGGCCAACCGCCTGGCTACCTCCGGCGTGCCGTCGGTGCTCGCGTTGTCGGCGATGGTGATCCGGAACCGGTAGGGCACCGACACCGCCAGGTACGCTCGCACCGTCCGCACGCAGGGCTCCAGGTCCTGCTCCTCGTTGTGGACCGGGATGACCACGTCGAGCACGACCGGGTCACCGTTGTCCGTCCGTCCGCCCGTCGGGGCCAGCACCGTTTCCATTTCCCCAACGATCGGCCGGGACGCTTTGGCCCCGTTGTGGCCGACCTATGTGGACCCTGTGTGCTCAGACCAGCCGCGTCGGGAGTCCGAAGTGGTCGAACAGCGCGTAGCCGAACGTGGTGATCTCGGCGATCTCACCCCCCACGACGCGCAGCACGTCCAGCTTGAACGCGCGGAACTCGGTGTCGCCCGGCCTGCGCAGGTAGCTCGCGGCGGCGGGCATGCGGTTGGCGGAGGTCGGCAGGAGCCGCCAGTCGCCGTCGCGGTCGGGACCGAAAGCGCGCTCGAGCAGGCCCGCGATGGCGTCGCGGCCGTCGAAGCGCAGCGGGTTCGGCGGCATGGTGACCCGGATGTCCTCGGCGGCCACCGCGAGCGCGGCCGGGGCGTCGCACCGCTCGTGGGCGTCGATGAACCGGGCGAGCAGGTCGCGCTCCGCGGCGCTGGGCTCCCGGGCCGCCCAGTCGTCGCGGCGCGCGGGCAGGTGGTCGCGCAGGGTCGTCCGTGCCCGCTGCAACGCGCTGTTGGCGGCCGCCACGCTCACCCCGAGCAGGTCGGCGATCTCGGCGGCGGACAACCCCAGCACCTCCTTGGCCAGCAGCGCGGCCCGCTGGCGCCCGGGGAGGACCTGCAACGCGGTCAGGAAGGCCAGCTCGATGGTCTCCCTGGCGACGGCAACCACGTGCGGTTCGTCCAGCTCGCGGTCGGGGTACGGGGTCAGCCACGCGACCTCGGTGCGCGCCTTGGCCGTGCGGGCCTGGTCGACACAGATGTTGGTCGCGATCTTGTACAACCACGCCCTCGCGTTCGCGCCGTCGAACCCCTCCCGGCCGCGCCAGGCCCGCAGGAACGTCTCCTGCACGGCGTCCTCGGCCTGCTCGTACGAGGCGAGCATGCGGTAGCAGTGGACGTGCAGCTCGCGGCGGTACTGCTCGAAGTCGCTCACCTCGCTGCGGTGACGACCTGCTGCACCGCCCAGGAGTTCCCATCCGGGTCGGCGAAGAAGATGAACGACCCGTAGTCGCGGCCGTCCGGGTCCGGCCCGGGAGCCATGACGCCCTGCTCGAAGTGCTGCACCCCGGAGTGCTCCACCCCCGCCGCGTCGAGCTGCTTCGCCGCCGCGACGATGTCGGTGACGACCAGGTGGCACCCCTTGACCGACCCGGGCTCACCGTCACCCAGCCCCTTGCCGAACGTGATCGAACACGCCGACCCGGGCGGGGTCACCTGCACCACCCGGAAGTCCTCCCCGGCGCGGTGGTCGGTGTCGACGGTGAAGCCGAGCTTGCCCGCGTAGAACTCCTTCGCGCGGTCGACATCGGACACCGGAACGACGACGACCTGCAGCTGCCAGTCCATGCTTGTCTCCTCGGGTCAGGGGGCCTTGGTGGCCATCCTTGTACCGGTGTAACGGCAGAGGCGGCTGGAACTCATCGGTGTGTCGATGAATTCGTCTTGACCAGGGGAAACGTCGCCGGGAGTCAGGTGGCCGACTGCGGCAGGAGGTCCGTGTTGGCGGGGAGCGGGGGGATGCCGAAACGGGTGAGTTCGACGCGGTCGGCGAAGAAGTCGAGGAGCTCTCGGTGGACGAAGAGGTAGTTGTCGCCGACCCGCTGGAGGAAGAGTGCGGCAACGGCGTGGTCGAGCAGCGGAGCCGCAGGTAGAGGCAAGTAGCCGACCGCCCGGAGCCTGCGCCTGACGAACCACTGCTCCGCCACGGCGTATCCCGCCAGGTTGTAGAGCCCGAAGAGGAAGGTGAGCACGACGAAGACGATCGTGTACCCGACAACGTCCTCTTCACCCATCTGCACCAGTACCAGCAACCCGAGGGCGCCGACAAGGGCAGCGGTCGACAGCGCGAGGACCATCGCGACCCGCACCATGCCCAGCACCCCGGGACTGGGCACTTCACGGTTGCGCCGCGGCCGCCACGTGGTCGAGACGACGAAGTACAACTTGACGACGAGAAAGTAGGCCACCATGACGACGACCGCTGTGCCGAGCCCCGCTCCCCAGGCGAGAAACGACCAATTCAGGTCGGCCTGCCCGCCGAAGTCGACGAGCCTCGAAGCGGTGACCGCGATGCCGAACCCAACCGCGAGCGGGATGCCCTTGGCCAGTTCGGCGTAGCCCGTCCCAAAGATCGAGAACGTCAGTTGCAACGACACCGGGGCGGGCCGGTATGGACGGCCGCGGAGGTCACGGTAGTTGACGTCCCACGCACTCACGGTCCATTCCGACTCGGCACTACTCAAGTAGCCCGCTGCCGCACCCAATGCCAGGCTATACCAGCCCAGGAACAGCCCGGCGATCAGTGCGAACACACAGGAGACCAGGAGCCTCAACAGCAAGGTCATGCGGTCGAGTTTGATTATGTCGCCGCGAGGCACGGTTGAGTTGTCGAAGAGGTCGAACGACAGCAGCGTGATGTTCAACCGCCGCAGGAGCGCCGCGACCAGCACCATGGCGCGCAGCACAACCTCCGGGCTGTACCTGGGGCTCGGTCGGTGGACGAGCATCGTGCGCACGTAGGCGGCGAACAGCCTGCGCCTGCGGGTCGCCTGATCGCCGCCGACCGGATCGCTCGCGGGGCCATCCCGATAAGCCAGGATCGCGATGCTCAGGTTGAGCGGTGTGTCGAGCAGCTCCCACAACGACGGGTCACGTGCCAGTTCCGCGCGGACTCCGCTGAAGCTGTCCGCGGCGAGGAACACGCCCACCTGCGCACGGGTCAGCGGTTGGATCTCCACCCTGCCGTAGGTGTTGAGCGGCTCCTTGAGCGCGGCGTGGTCTTTGACCCGACAGGTGACCACGACCGAGGTCGAACCGTGCTCACCGCGGAAGGCGTTGATCGCGGCGACACAGGCCGCGCGGTGTTCGGGGTCGACTTCGTCGAGCCCGTCCAGCAGCAGCGTCAGGGCACCGTCGGCGAGCCAGCCGCGCACCCAGTGGGCCGGGATCTCGTAGCGCTGCGCGATCTCCCGCTCGACCCAGTCCGCCAACGACACCCGGCTCTTGCTCCACGAGGCGAGGGCCAGCACGACCGGGGCCGGTTCCGCGGGGTCCACTTCGGCCTTGTCGAGGAGCTGGTTCGCCAGCTCGAGCAAGATCGTGGTCTTCCCGCTGCCGGGAGCGCCCACGACGACCATGGTGCGGTCCAGTTCGTCGAACACCGTGGTCATGGCGGTTCCTGCGGCAACGTGCCTCGTGCGCTGCCCGGTGGTGGTCGAGCGCAGTTCCCAGGGGTGGTTTCGCAGCTCGTTGACCGCGAGCCCGAGCTCGAGCCGCGCTTCCTGGTAGAGGGACCGCCGGAGGACGCCATCGACCCAGTAGCGGCGCACCCTGCCGAGCAGCACCCGCCTGGCTTGCCTGCTGTCGCCGCCGGTGGAGCGTTCGGGCGCCCGGCGCCGCTCGACGACGATGATCACGGCGATCAGCACCGCGGACAGCGGCCAAGCGATCCACAGGTACGGGCGCCACCCTTCGGGGAGCACACTCGCCGCCACGTTGGTGGACACGCCGAGCACGGCGGAAAGCACGACGGCGAGCACCAGCCACCGGGTGGTCCGTGGGAGCACGCTGCTCTCCCTATCTGATCTAGAGGCACCCGGGCAAGCGCCGTCGAGCTAGCCGAGGGTCCACATGTCGGTGTCGAAGGCGGGGCGGGGGTGGGGGCGGATGTCGGCCTCGGTGACCGTGGAGTTGGTGGCTCGGGCGCAGGCTTCGTCGAGGAGGTCGATGGCGGCGCCGGGGAGGGGGCCGACGGCGGATTCGGCGGCGGCGGTGAGGGCTGCGGTGGTGATGGTGAGGCCGTAGTGGGCCTGGATGCTGGGGCGTACCGCGGTCAGGACTTCCACTGTGGTCGGGATGCTCAGGGGGCGTAGCTCGACGGGGTGGAAGGGGGCTGGCATGGGAGTTTCTGCGGTGACCAGGACTCTGATGCCGCGGGTGATGGCGGAGGTCAGGACCGGGGAATCGGCGGCGCACCAGAGGATGCAATCGGCGAGGGCGGGAAGCTCGCCTGCCGGGAGGTCGCCCAGGACTCTCCGGAGTGGGCGGTTGAGGAGGGCGCGGGGGACGTCGCCGCTGGTGATGCGGTGGGCCAGGCCACGGACGACAGAGGACTTGCCCACGCCGGCAGGCCCGTGGATGGCCACGTTGAGCGGAACGCGGCGGCTCAGTGCCCGGGCGACGGTGTCGATCTGCGCGTCCCGGCCGATGGTCACCAGAGGCGACACAGGCTCCGTGTACCGGTCCCCCGAAGGCTCCGGTGCCACGGCGGCAACGACCCTGGCGCGCAGGTCGGCTCGGTCAGCCCCGAGGCCGTGCAGCATCCGGGCGGCGACGCAGTTGGGTTCGCTGAGCAGGCCGAGCAGCAGGTGTTCGGTGTCGACCAGCGGGCGGTCCAGCTCGGCCGCCTCCTCCTTGGCGTGCTCCACGACCCGGTGCACCTCGGCGGCGACGCGCAGCGGGGTCCGACCGGTGGACACGCCGCGGCGGACGTGGGACTCGGCTCGGGTGCGCAGGACCTCCGGGCCGAAGTTCGCCCCGGACAGCACCGCCGCCGCTGTGCCGGGGCCCTGGGCGAGGCCGAGCAGCAGGTGGACGGACCCGAGGTAGTCGTGGTGAGACCGCGCGGCCTCGGTCTCGGCCAGCGCGACGACCTGGCGAGCGGCGGGCGTGAAGCCCTCGAACCGGTCAGCCACCGGACCCCCGCACCAGGTCCAGGTCCCGCCGGGTCTGCGCGAGCAGCGGGTCCGCCGCGGCCAGCACCCGCTCGCGGACGGCGAGGACCTCCGCCAGCACCACGGCCGCCTCCTCCCGCTCCCCCGACCGGAACAGGTACCGGCCCAACGCGTGCTGGGTGCGGCAGGTGTCCTCGTCGTCGTAGCCCAGGACGGTGCGCTGGACCGGGGTGAGCACGCGCAGCAGCGGGACAGCGGCGGCGGGGCTCTCGCTCTCCCCCACGCAGATCGCCAGGTAGTGGCGGGTGCGCAGCGAGTCCGGGTGGTGCTCGCCCTGCGCCGTGACCTGGGTCGTGAGCAGGGCGGCGAGGTCCGTGGCAGCAGCCTGGGCCCCACCTGCGGCAGCGCGGGCGAACAGCACGTGCGACCGCGTGCGCAGGACGTCCGGGTCATCGGCGGGCAGGGTGTCGACCTGGCGGTCGTTCAGCTCGACCAGCGCGTCGACGGCCGCTGCCCACCCCTCCGCACGGGCCTTGGCGACAACGGCGTTGACCTGCTCGCGCAGGTACTCCGGGCTGATCACGACCGCGCGGTTGGGGATGCGGAACTGGTCGGCGGTGCGGGTGCCGCGCTTCTGCGGGCGGGGCAGGTTGCCCGCGGTCATGATCCGCAGCAGCTCGCGGTAGACCTCGTCGATGGTCACGTGGTCGCCGTGGCCGGGGATGCCGTTGGTGAGCAGGCGCAGGAAGCGGCCGGTGAACGCGGTGTACTCCTCGCCGGGCAGCACGAGCGAGACCTTGTCGCGCGCGGCGGAGGTCATCAGGTACGTGCCGTCGATGGCCAGCTCGTCGACCGGGGCGGCGAGCGCGGAGCCCAGCGCGCGGCCGGAGAAGCAGCAGTCAAGGATGACGATCTTGACAGCGGCCGGGCTGTCGAGCACCCGCTCGCGCAGCGACGTGTAGGACAGCGACCCGAAGTCGGGGTGGTCGACCTCCGAGTCGCGCATGCCCAGGTACAGCTCGTGCTGGCGGCCGATCAGCCCGTGGCCGATGTAGTAGACCAGCAGCAGGTCCTCGGCCTGGTCCATCGCCGCCCGCAGGCCCCTGCCGAGCTTCGGCATGCTGGGCTGGTCGAGCAGCAGGTCGCAGCCCTGCACCAAGCCGAGATCGGTGAACAGCCGCCCCAGCTGCGCGAGGCCGGGACCGACCTGCGGGATGTCGGGCAGGCCGTCGTCGCTGTAGGTCGACGTGCCGATCAGGACGGCACGGGACTTGCCCGGCATCGACCGCACCATCCCCCTCCGCGCCACCCGGGCCCTGGGCGGCGCGAACAGGATGTCGGCCCCTGGCTACCCGGCGTTACGCCTGCTTGGTCTGCGTGAACCTGATCAGGTTGCCAGAAGGGTCGCGGAACGCGCAGTCGCGGACCCCGTAGTGCTGGTCCATCGGCTCCTGCACGACCTCCGCACCGCTGGCGGCGATCCGCTCGTAGGTCGCGTCGCAGTCGTCGGTGGCGAAGATGACGCCGCGCAGCAGGCCCTTGGCCAGCAGGTCGGTGAGCACGGCGCGGTCGGCGGCCGAGGTGTTCGGGTCCGCGGCCGGGGGCTCCAGCACGATCTCCAACTCGGGCTGGGCGGCGGGGCGCAGCGACACCCACCGCATGCCCTCGTAGGAGACGTCCTTGCTGACCTCGAGGCCGAGGGCGTCGCGGTAGAAGGCCAGGGCGGCGTCGTGGTCGTGGACGGCGATGAAGGTGTGCGAGATCGTCAGTGGCATGTGGACGACGCTACTTCGCGCTCGGCGGGGTCGCTTCTCCATTCGTGACGGGGTGGCGGACCGGCCTGGTGAAGCGCTTGGCGTAGCAGGCGGGGATGCCCACCACTTCGTCGTGCGCCCGCGCCCGGTACGCGCTGGGGCTCTCGCCGACCAGCTCGGTGAACCGGGAGCTGAACGAGCCCAGCGAGGAGCAGCCGACGGCGAAGCAGACCTCGGTGACGCTCAGGTCGCCGCGGCGCAGCAGGGCCTTGGCCCGCTCGACCCGCCGCGTCATCAGGTAGCTGTGCGGTGACTCGCCGAAGGCGGCCCGGAAGCTGCGGGAGAAGTGGCCGGAGGACATGAGAGCGCCCTTGGCCAGCGCGGCCACGTCCAGCGGCTGCGCGTAGTCGCGGTCCATCCGATCGCGGGCGCGCCGCAGCCGGACCAGGTCGTCGCTCAACACCGGGCCAGCATCGCACACCCGGGTTGGTCGCAATGGCCCACGTCGTTCGTCGTCATCTGTTGAAGCGGTGAAATTAAATGATTCCCATTCACTAGGAACCCCCTTTCAGCTGTATGGCACCGATGCGCAAAGCACTACCTTCGGCGGCGCCCACGAGGGAGGGAATCATGCGCAAAACTGTTCGCGGCACAACAACCGCCGCACTCGTCTGCGCCGCAGCCACGCTCCTGACCAGCGTCGCAGCGGCCGCACCAGCACCAGGGGCGCCCAGTGTCGGCGACCCGTACTACCCGAATGCCGGAAACGGCGGATATGACGTGTCGCACTACGACATCCGGTTGAGCTATCAGCCCACGACGGATGTCCTGTCCGGCACGACGACCATCACCGCGACCACCACGCAGGAATTGTCCCGATTCAACCTGGATTTCGGGTTGAAGGTGTCCTCGGTGCTGGTGAACAACGTGGCGGCGACGTTCTCGGCCAACGCGGCTGGCGACGGTGAGCTGGTGGTGACCCCGGCGCGGCCGCTGGCCAAGGGCGCCCAGGTCACCGTGGTCGTGGCCTACAACGACCGGCCGTCCACCGTGAAGATCAACGGGTTCACCTCCTGGGTGAAGACCGCCGACGGCGCGCTCGCGGTCAACGAGCCGGAGATCGCGTCGTGGTGGTACCCGTCCAACGACCACCCCACCGACAAGGCCACCTTCGACGTCTCGGTCGAGGTGCCCGACTCCGTCGTCGCGCTCTCCAACGGAAACCTGGTGCGCACCACCAAGAACCGCACCGGCTGGACCCGCTGGTGGTGGCGCAGCACCCAGCCGCAGGCCACCTACCTGACCTCGCTGGAGATCGGCAAGTTCGAAGTCAACCGGCAGACCACGCCCGACGCCAAGCCGTTCATCACCGCCTACGGCGCCGACCTCGGCGACTCGCTCGGCGCGGCGAAGGCCAGCGTCGAGCGCACCCCGGAGATCAACGAGTTCCTGGCCACCCAGTTCGGGCCTTACCCGTTCGAGGCGCAGGGCGGCGTGGTCACCACCGCGATCGGCTTCGCGCTGGAGAACCAGACCAGGCCGGTGTACGGGGCCCGCGGGTTCATCGGGGGCTCGAACGCCTCGCTGGTCGCGCACGAGAACGCCCACCAGTGGTTCGGCGACAGCGTCGCCGTGGGCCGCTGGAGCGACATCTGGCTCAACGAGGGCTTCGCGACCTACGCGCAGTACCTGTGGTCGGAGCACGTCGGCGAGGGCACCGCGGCGGAGCTGGCGCAGTACGTCTACGACTCCAAGCCAGCCGACGACCCGTTCTGGCAGGTCCTGCCCGGTGACCCGGGTGCCGACCGGCAGTTCGACGCCGCCGTCTACGACCGGGGCGCCGCCGCCGTGCACGCGCTGCGCTCGCAGGTCGGCGACGACAAGTTCTTCCAGATCCTCAAGACCTGGCAGGCCACCAAGAAGGGCGGCACCGGCCGGATCGAGGAGTTCACCGCGCTCGCCGAGCGGATCGCGCCCGGTCGGCCGGTCCGGCAGCTGCTGAAGGTCTGGCTCTACACCCCGGGCAAGCCCTTCGCGGGCCCCAACGGCCCGACCCCGCCCCGCGCGGCCGCGGTCGCCACGGCGGAGCCCAAGTCCTACAAGGAGATCCAGCGCGCGCTGGCCAACCACGCGCACGACCACAAGTAGACCACCGAAGTAAGAAGGCGGGCACCCGGTCGGATGAGCCGGGTGCCCGCCTGTTTTATCTGTCCCTACTGGACTGTCCCTGGTGGAGGATCACCTATCCCAGGGTCAGTGCCAGGTCGTCGAGGACGAACGAGGTCTGCAGGTTGCTGTCCTCGCTGCCCGCGAACTTCAACGTCACCGTCTGCCCTGCCAGGGAGGAGACGTCGTAGGTCTTCTGCACGTACCCGGCGGCCTTGTTCGTGTTGGAGAACGAGGCGACGGTGCTGGAGCCGAGGCTGACCGTGAGCTTGTCGTAGGCCAGGTTCTCGGTCTCCGCCGAGTCGACGTGCAGGTAGAAGCTCAGCGTCGCCCGGCACCCGGTCGGGATGGTGACCGACTGGGACACGGTGTCGGTGTGCGCCGAGCCCCAGCCACCGAGCCAGGACGACTGGGTGCCGCTGCGAGCGGGCTCGCGGTAGCTGGTCCAGTTGCCGATGGTGGTGTTCGGGTCGGTCCAGTTGGTCTTGCCGGACTCGAAGCCGGGGTTGAGGATCTTCTGGCCGGAGCAGCCGCCCGGGGGCTGGGTCGTGGTGGTGGGCGGGGTGCTGGTGGTCGGCGGGGTCGACGACGTGGTCGGCGGCGTGGTGGTCGTGCTGCTCGGCGGCGTGGTGCCACCGGTGCAGGTCGGGTCACCGGACTGCGCGGGGACGCTCACCGCGTCCCAGGCCGCCTTGACGGCGTTGAACTCGGCGCAGCTGCCCTGGTACAGGTTCTTGGCCGCGGTCAGCGTCCAGGTGCGGTACTTCAGGTAGGAGCTGGACGAGGTCTTCAGCTGGACCGCGCCGTGCATGATCTTGATGGCCTTCTGGATGCCGATGCCCTGCAGCGTGGTGTTGTTGCAGGTCGGGCTGACCGGCTGGCCGTTGCTCGGGTTCGAGCCCTCGGCGAGCAGGTAGAACCAGTGGTTGCCGGGACCGGCCGCCGCGTGCACCTCCATGTTGGGCACGCTGCTGGAGTAGCAGTTGGGGTCGCTGCCGTGCAGGGAGGGCTTGTACATGTAGCGGATCGGGCCGGAGCCGACGAGGTTGGTGTCCTCGCCCATGATGTAGTCGGGCTCGTCGTAGGTCGAGGGCTCGTTGGCGAACCACTCGGTCGCGGTGCCGAAGGTGTCACCGATGAACTCCTGGGTGCCACCGCCGGAGAAGCCGCCGGAGCCGGAGTGGTCGTCGATGCCGTGGCCCATCTCGTGGCCCAGGATGTCGAGCGAGCCGACCCACTGGCCCTGCGGGTTGTGGCCGAGGTTCACGTACGCCGGGCGCGAGCTGTAGTAGTACGCGTTCTGCTCGTCGAGGCCGACGTTGATCTTCCAGGCGCCGCCCTGGCCGTCGAAGCTGTTGCGGCCGACCCACTGCGAGAGCATCTTGTTCTCGGTCTGGGCGACGAACAGCGCGTCGGCGCAGCCGGTCTCCTTGTTGGTCGCGGTGCCGTTGCCCCACGAGTCGTCGGAGCCGGAGAAGACCGCGCCGGAGCTGTAGTCGCGGCAGTCGAGACCCGAGATGCTGGGGTCCTTGAGGCTGTAGGTGCTGCCGGACTTGGTGGTGTTGAGCGGCAGGTTCGGGCCGTTCCAGTAGCCGGTGCCGGTGCCCTCGGCGAGGTGCTCGACGGTGCGCAGCACGCGGCCGTCCTGGGCGTCGACGTAGACGCTGAGCGCGCTGGCGTGGCCGTGCTCGTCCTGGCCGATGACGTTGCTCTCGTAGGCCAGGCGGCCGGTGCCCTCGGCGACGACGACCTTGCGGCCCGCGCCGTTGGGCTTCGCGCCGGTGAGCTGCTTGAGGGCGATCGCGTCGGCGCCCGCCTGCGACAGCTTGGCGGTGGTGACGTCGACCTCGCCCAGGGTGTTGTCCTGGGCGACGCTGGTGGCCTTCACGGTGCCCTGGTTGTCGGTGGCGACCACGAAGTCACCGCCGATCACCTCGAGCTCCTTGTAGGTCCGGTTGTAGGCGACGTAGTTGAGGCCGCCAGCGGAGCGCACGGCCTTCTGCACGAACTTGTCCTTGCCGCTGGCGTGCAGCGCGGCGGGCGGGTTGGCGACCAGCGCTGAGACGGCGCTGGTGGCGTTGGCCTGGGCTTGTGCGGTGGTCGCGACCGTGGCGGGCTGGGCCTCGGTGTTGGGGACCGCGATGGCGGTCCCGACGGCGACCAATCCCGCGGCGATCGCGCCGCCGACGGCGAGCAGGCGATGTGCCGGCTTCATGGTGCTCCTTTCCCAGGCCTCTCGTGGTTGGGAGAAATCCACGGCAGGGAAACCTGGAAAACGCAGGGATGAACTATTGGCGCCGAACGCTATCCCCGCGCATCAGGGTGAAACCAGGTCCTTCACACGGCCAAATCTTCACAACGTCATCACCGTGAAGATGCAGGTCAAAGCGGACAAACCAGCCGATCGGGGGCATTTTATTGTCAATCGGGCCTTAGTTTATGACCGATTTCCACTTATACACAGAATTACTCTAGAAAGGCAGGAGGGTGATCCACTGCGCCGCGGCGCGGGAGTCTCCGATCATCATCGCTACCACGGCGAGCACGACGGTCGCCACCCGTGCGAACACCATTGCGGCACCTCCTCGGGGCTGGTGAAGTGCGCAGACGCTAGCCGGGGACCCGGTGGGCAGCAAGGGTTCACCGGGCACCGTTACCTAGAATCGGCCGCTATGACGGTGATGGTCGACCTGTTCGCCGGTCCCGGTGGGCTCGACGTGGCCGCCCGGTGGCTGGGCGTGGCGGTGACCGGCGTCGAGTGGGACCGCAACGCGTGCGCCACCAGGGCGGCCGCGGGGCTGGCGACGGTGGTCGGCGACGTCCGCGACCACGGCCCAGCAGACTTCCCGGACGCGACCGTGCTCGCCGGTGGACCGCCCTGCCAGACCTACACCGTCGCAGGCGGCGGGGCCGGGCGGCGGGCGCTGGAGGTGGTGCTCGGCTTCGTCAAGCGGATGGCCGCGGGCGAGGACGTGCGCGACGACCTGGCCGAGCTCGACGACGAGCGGACCGCGCTGGTGCTCGAACCGCTGCGGTGGGCGCTGGCCGCGCACCGGCTGGGACGGCCGTACGAGGCGATCGTGCTGGAGCAGGTCCAGGCCGTGCTCCCGGTGTGGCAGGCGGTCGCGGAGGCGCTGGCGGGCATCGGCTACCGCTCGGCCGTGGGGATCCTCAACACCGAGGAGTTCGGCGTCCCGCAGACCCGCCGCCGCGCGATCCTCGTCGCCCGCCGGGACCGCCTGCCGGAACTGCCGCGGCCGACGCACCAGCGGTACCGCAAGGGGGTGGCGCCCGCCGGGGACCTGCCCCGCTGGCGCTCGATGGCCGACGCGCTGGACCGGCCCGAGCCGTTCGTGGTCATCTCCAACTACGGCACGGGCGGCGACCCGAAGGCCAGGGGCCGCCGCACCTCCGCCGAACCCGCCGCCACGGTGACCGGCAAGATCTCCCGCAACCGCCTGACCACCGCCGACGGGGTCGAACTCCCCCGCTTCACCCCGGCGGAGGCAGGCCGCCTGCAGACCTTCCCCGCCGACTACCCGTGGTCCGGCGGCGACATCCCCCAGCAGATCGGCAACGCCATCCCCCCGCGCCTGGCCGCCCACGTCCTGGCCGCCGCGTTGGGCGTGGACCTGGACCCCGCGGTGTTCGACTCACCCCGCTGAAGCCCGCGCTCCCCTGCCGCCCACAAGCCGCAGCACGACGTAGACCGGCAACACCACCACAACCACCACCACAGCGACGTCCCGGATCACCTCGACCCACCGCTGCTCAACCGCCAACGCCACCACATTCACAAAACAAGCCACGAGGTACGCCGCCACCAGCCCAGTACCCACCGGCACCGCCAAACCCCCCGCAACCCCACGCCCCCGCCGCCGCACCGCCTCCAACCCACCGCCGACCAAATACCCCAACACCACCACCGCGAACACCCCCGCAGCCACCTCAGCCACCACCCCCAAAGCCCGCGGAACCCCCACCCCCAACACCCAAGACACCGGCCCCACCACCCCCACCGCGAACGACCCCACGATCACGCCCTCGGCCCACCGCCAGAACAACTCCCGCCCGTACGTCCCCATGCTCTCCCCATCACTCGTTGATCCGCAGTAGCTCCAACCGAGGCCCCCAAGAACACCCGCCCCTGGCCAAGTGGCAACAGGTAACGCCGCCGCAGGTTCCCAGACTCCGATCACCTCCAAGCGCGCAACGCAGCCTCAACCGCATCCGGCTCAACTGGTTCGGACTGCCCCCACACAAGCCGTGCGGCGCGGAGCTTCACCACGAGGCTTGAGACAAGTTCCTGTTCCTGCACCGGATTCCGACTGCCCTCGGCGATCAGCTTGGCGTACCGGACCGCGTCCACGATCACCGACTTGATCCGCTCGTGGCCGAGGTAGGTGGCCAGGTCTTCCTGCCACGGCGCGGAGGCGGCTCGTGGATCCGCTGCCGCCCAAGCGGAGTGGAACGAGTCGAGTTCGTCGGGCAGGTACCCCATCTTGTGCAGGTGGCCCGCCGCGTCGTAGACCGGGTCGCCCCACAGCGCGAGCTCCCAGTCGATGACGGCGATCGCGCCGTCCGGCCGGATGATCATGTTCTTGCGGTGGACGTCGGCGTGCACCAACCGGAAGGGCCGTGGCCGCAGCGTGTCCCAGCCCGCGAGGGCGGATTCCAGCGGATCCCGGGGAACACCGAGGTCGCGGTACACCTGCGCGAACGACTCCGCATTAGCGGTGTGCACGGCCCTGGTCACGTCGGACAACCTCCGGGCGAACGCCGCCGGGTCATCCTCCGGCCAGCCGTCCGGTCGGGGCAGCGCCGTGGCGGGGACGCGTTCCAGCTCACCGAACAGGCCGACCACGGCACCGATCACCGAGGTGGGCACTGGGCGCCCGCGCGGAGCGACGTGGTCGACGAGGTCGCCGTCGATGAAGTCGTGGACCTGGTAGTCCGGCTCCGTGGCGGCCCACCGCAGGCGGGGCGCCGAGGTGACGTGCGGCTCGATCGCGCGCAGCACCTCGGGTTCCGGCCACAGGCGCAGGTCCATGACGTCCGCCCCCGCGATCGCGATGCGCACGTTCACCGCACCGGTCGGGCTCTCCACCCGGATGTTGTGGTTGTAGAAGCCCGCCGCCGCGTCGGTCCTGGTCAACGCCTCCCGGTAGTAGGCGTCCGGGTCCACGTCGAGCACGCGCGCGATCAACCGGTGCGCGTCGCGGTCGAGATCGCGTGCCGGGTCGGGCGGCTGGACCTCGCGGCGCGCTCGGACCGCGGCGGCGGACACCTCGGGATCGGTCCACCCGAGCAAGGCCAGCGCGGCGCGCGCGACCAGGACGAGGGTCGGGTAGACGTTGGCCGCCTCGAGTTCCGCGACGGTCCAGCGGACGCCTGCCACTGCTGAGGCCTTGTCACCGCGGCGGGCGTGCAGCGCGGACCGGAACAGCTCGGCGCGCGCCCGGCCGGACCGGTACCCGGCGCGGTCCAACGTCTCGCAGGCATCGATGAAGGTCCGTTCGGCGGCGTCGAGATCACCGGTGGACATCAGCGCCAAGCCCAGCGCCGTGTACGCCTTGCCCAGCTCGTGCAACGCACCGAGCTCGCGCTGGACCTCGATGGCCTTGCCCGCCGCCTCGATGGCCCGAGCCGGATCGGTGATCGCCAGCAGCTCCGCGGCGTTCGTCGCCACGTTGGCCTGCCCGATCACCGTGCCTGCCGCGCGGTAGTGGGTCTCGGCCAGCGCGAGGTAGTGCGCGGCCTGGTCGGGCTCGAAGGCGAACCGGTAGGCGAGGTGGCGCAGCCTGGCGACGTCGCCGAGGAACTCGTGGTCGTCCGGGTCGGCGAGGTCGGTCAGCTCGACGCACAGGTCGATGGCGCGCGCGAACCGCGCCTGGGCCATGTGCAGGTCGGCGGCCCACAGCCCGGCGCCGAGGCGGGCGCGGCTGGTCCCGGTCGTCCACAGCGCCGTGTAGGCCGCGAGCGCCTCGTCGGTCCGCCCGAGGATCCGGCGCGCGTTCGCCGCGGCCAGGGCAAGCCGCTCGGCCACCGGTCCGGTTGTGCCGTGGTCGATGTCCTCCGTGAGGGCGTTGGCCAACTTGGCGTCGCCGAGCAGCAGCGCGCCCTCGGCCTGCAGGCAGCGGGTGAGATCGGCGAACGACCGCACATCCTCATCGCGGTCGCGTGCACGGCGCAGGTAGATCTCCAGGTCGGCCAAGACCCCGTCGATGCCCTGCTTCCCGCCCGCCGCCGCTATCCGGTCCGCGTAGTGCAGGAGGTCGACGTCGTCGACGGTGCCCGCGCGGATGCCGTGGTACGCCGCCTCACGCAGCGAGGTGACCCGGTCGGTCGGCGTCTCCGCCCTGCCGAGCCACAGGTCCTGCAACGCGCTGTGCAGGTCCGCGGTCACGTCGGCGGCGATGCGGCCGCGCAGCGCCTCGACCATGAGCTGGTGGAACTGGAACCGGGTCGTGCGGTCGGACTCGTCGGTCGGGTAGACGAAGGAGTAGCCGATCAGCGAGCTCCAGGCGTCGCGGTGGCTGGGGAGGCCGCACTGCTCGGTGAGGGCCTGGAAGATCTCGAAGTCGAACGTGCGCGGCAGGCTCAGCAGCTCGAGCGTGCGGACCTCGTCCGGGCGGACGTGCAGGAGGAACCGCTCGAGCACCACCTGGGGTGCGACCGGCTCGTGCACCGTCGCCACGCCGGAGCGCTTGCGGGCGTCGATCGCGAGGTGCAGGTAGAACGGCACCCCCGCGCTGGACCGGGCTATCGCGTCGCGTTCCCGCTCGTCGTCCACGCCCTCGGCGGCCAGCAACCGGTGCCGCGCCGCCACGGGCAGGTCGTCGACGCGGACGGTGGTCGTGCGGGTCGCCCACTCGGCGTCGTGCCGCTCCCAGCCGAGGGGTTCCCTGCTGGCGATGACGACGAGACCGGTGTCCAGCTGCGCCACCACGTCGCGCAACCAGGCGTCGGCCTGGCCCTCGCCCATCAGCGCCTCGTAGGCGTCGACGAACAACACGTACGGCTTGTCCGCGCCCGCCTTGAGGTCGCCCGCGAACAGGTAGGAGACGGCCTCCTCCAACGCGGGCAGCGTCAGGTGGTCCAACTCCTGCAGCGTCTGGTCGGACTGGATGAGCCTGCTGCGCCGGATCTTGCCCGCGCCGGTCTGCAGCAACCGGGCCGCCGTGCCGAAGACCGGGATCCCGGTGGCGTCGTTGAGGATCTCGCCGAGCACCTCGCTGCGCTCGGCGAGGGCGAGGTCCGCGGCGACCCGCAGGTGCGGGTGCAGCCGTTGCCACAGCACGGTGTAGGCGATGTCGAACCGGTGGAACTTGATCTTCCGGGCGCCGAACTGGTGGCGCAGCACGGCGAGCGCGTTCTCCGGTTGCCGCTGCGAGGGGACCTGCAGGTCGAGCAGGGCGACGGGCTGGTCCTTGGCCAGGCGGGCGCGCAGTTCGGTGAGCAGCCGCGACTTGCCGATCCCGCCGACCCCGCTGAGCTGCAGCACCTGCGGACGGGTGCCCGCGGCGGCCAGCATGGCGTCGAACCGGGCGATCAGGGACTCGCGGTTGACGAACGGTCGCCGGGTCGCCCCTGGTTGGAACCGCGCGGTGAGAGCCATGCTGATCATCATGCCGCAGAGCGGGTTCGACGGGTGGCGAAGTGGCGTGCTGGTCCGGATGGGGGCGGGGTGACGGGAGGTCATTCCCAGGTGTGATCGGGAGATCGTCCTCCAGCACGTTGTGGGGGTGTCGCGGCGCTGGGAGCGTTTGGGGTGCCCCGTTGGGGTGAGTGGACATTGTGGACAGTGGAATGGGGAGGAAGCCTGTGCGGTCTATGGTCCGCGTGGCTGGTGTGATGGCCACGGCTGTCGCGTTGGTGGTGGGGAGCGCTTCGTTATCGGGGGCGCAGCCGGTTCAGGAGTCTGGTGGGGGGAGGGTGGACTGGGCGGCGTGTCCGGAGCGGGCGGACGCCGAGTGCGCGACGGTGCGGATGCCGATCAACTGGCAGAAGCCCAGGGGTGAGAAGTTCGACCTGGCGGTGGCCAGGCGCAAGGCGACCGACCCGCGCAAGCGGATCGGGGTGTTGGTGATCAACCCGGGTGGGCCCGGCGGGTCCGGGGTCGACTTCGCGCTCGGGGCGGAGCAGTTCTTCAGCGAGGAGGTGCGGGCCCGGTTCGACATCATCGGGTTCGACCCGCGCGGGGTGGCGCGCAGCCAGCCGGTGAAGTGCTCGCTCGACGTGGTGCAGCGGCAGCCGTCGCTGTTCCCCGCCAACCAGCGGGAGTTCGACGCGCTGGCCGCCTACAACCGGGAACTGGCCGCCGACTGCCGCGCCCAGACCGGACCGATCTTCGACTACGTCGACACCAAGTCGGTCGTGCGCGACATCGACGCGCTGCGGGTCGCGCTGGGCGAGCGGAAGATCAACTACTTCGGCGTCTCCTACGGCACCCGGATCGGCCAGCAGTACGCCGAGGAGTTCGGGCGCAACCTGCGGGCCATGGTCATCGACTCGAACATGGACCCCAGCGCCAAGATCGCCCAGTTCGGCGCGACCGCAGCCGCCACCGCCGAGGACTCGTTCACCGAGTTCGTGCGCTGGTGCGAGCGGACCACGTCGTGCGCGCTGCACGGCAAGGACGTCGCCAAGTGGTGGGACGAACTGCTGCTGCGCGCCGACCGCGGCGAGGTGCACGACCCGAGTGAGCCGTCCAGGGTGATCACCTCGCAGGAGATCACCAATGCCGCGTTCGGCACGTTCTACGGCCCCGACTGGGCACTGCTGGCCTCGGCGCTCGCCTCGCTCGACGTCCCCGCGACGCCCAGGCCCGCGGTGGCCGGGACCGAGTACGTCGAGAACCCGTTCACCTCGGTGTTCTGCCAGGACTGGGACTTCCGGGTACGCGACCACCGCGAGGTCGCGGGCCTGGTCGCCACCGCGAACCGGCTCGCCCCGCACATGCGCGGATCGGTGCTCGGGCACGCCACGACCATCGGGTGCATCGGACTGCCCAAGCCCCCCAACCCGCAACACCGGCTGAACATCACCGACGCGCCGAAGATCCTGATGCTCAACGCCGTGCACGACCCCGCGACCAGCATCGACTGGGCCGTGTCCGCGCACCGGCAGAGCCGCGACACCACCGTCCTGGTCACCTACGAGGGCTGGGGCCACGGCGTGTACCCGCGCTCCGACTGCACGAAGGGCATCTCCGACACCTACCTCACCACCCTGCGCACCCCCCGCGACGGCACCCGCTGCGCCGCCGTCGAACCCCCGGTCGGCCCCGCCATCGCGAGCACCGGCCTCCCCCGCCCCACCGGCCCGTTCCCGGGCGTCCCCGGCTGGATGAAGTAATCGCCTAACACGCGCGGGGCCGCCACTCTCCGGAGCGGCGGCCCCGTTCGCGTTTCAGCCGGGCACCACCCCCAGGAGGAGTTGTCCACAACCCCGCCAACCATCCACAGCCCGCGCGCGACCCTCTTGACAACCGGCCGAATTCGATAGTCTCGAACGTGGGACCCCGTACCCCGGGAGGGCGGGCCCCGGTCGCGGAGTTGATCTTGGTCGGGGCGGGCGCCGAGGCCGGGTCGAGCGGGTTTTCGGGGTGTGACGGTCCACACAGCGACCACGGCAAGAGCCTGCGAACGACGGCCCGGACATTCGGAGTCCGATGAGGACCGAGCGCCTGAGGAAGTGCGGCCCGACAACGACTCCGCCGCAGGCAAGCGGTCCCGTCGGGAGCGAACAGCGAAGCGGGGTGGGACTCGCGAGTCCCACCCCGCTCCAGCGGCACTACCTATTCAGTTGTCCTGCCCGGTCAGCTGGTCTGCAGTGCCACGTCATCGATGAGGAAGCTGGTCTGCAGGCTGGCGTCCTCGACACCGTTGAACTTCACGGTGACGGACTGGCCGGCGTAGGAGCCGACGTTGACGGTGCGCTGGATGTAGCCGCCACCGGCGTTGACGTTCGAGTACGTGGCGACCGACGTGCCGTTCACCGTGACGGTGAGGCGGTCGTAGACCACGTTCTCGGTCTCGTTGGTGGTGATCTTCAGCCAGTAGGTCAGCGTCGAGTTGGAGCAGCCCGCCGGGATGGTGACGGTCTGCGCCGCGCTGTCGGTGCGGGTGGAGCCCCAGCCGTTGAGCCAGGCCTTCCAGCTACCGGTGCGCGCGGCTTCCTGGGCGCTGCTGTCGCGGACACCGGAGGTGGTGGTCCACGGCGTGGTGCCGGACTCGAAGCCGCCGTTGACGATGACGTTCGAGCCGGTGCAGTTGCCCGGGTTGGTGCTGCCGACGGTCAGGTTGAACGTCGCCGAGCGGGTGGCGGAGCCGACACCGGAGATGGTGATCGGGTAGTTGCCCGCCGCCACCGAGGAACCGACGTTGATCGTCGCGGTGGAGGAGGCGCCGGTCTGCACCGAGCTCGGGTTGAAGGACACGGTGACGCCGGTGGGGGCGCCGGTGGCCGACAGGGTGACGTTCTGCGCCGAACCCGAGGTGGTCTGGGTCGACACCGTCGTGGTGGTGGAGCCGCCCGGCTGGACCGACGCGGAGGTCGGGCTCAACGACACGGAGAAGTCGTTGGTCGGGTTCGGCGTGGTGCCCACCGCCTGCTTCCAGATCGCGTAGGCGACACCGTCAGCGGACCGGTTCAGGTGCGTCGCGCTGATGTTGTTCACCGTGTCGCACGAGCTGTGGTAGCAGGGGTCGTAGGCACCGTTGGCGGTGCCGCCCCACTTCTGCGCCTGGGCCGAGGTCTTGCGGGCCGAGGCACCGGAGGCGTAGCCCGAGGACGGGATGCCCGCGTTCTGGAACGAGTAGTCGTCCGAGCGGCCAGCGCCCTCGGTGTTCTCCTCGGGAGCCAGGTTCAGCGAGGTCCAGTACTCCTTGAGCGGGGTCGCGACGGCGGTGTTGATGTTGTTGATGAAGTAGCCGCCGTTGACCGAGGCCACCATGTCGAAGTTGTAGTAACCCTTGATCTGCGACCGCTGGGCCGAGGTCAGCTGGTTCACGTAGAACTTCGAGCCGTTGAGGCCCTGCTCCTCGTCGGTCCACCAACCGAAGCGCACGTGCTTGGCCATGGTCGGGTTCTTGGCGGCGAGCTGGAGCGCGACCTCGAGCAGCGTCGCGGAGCCGGAGGCGTTGTCGTTGATGCCGGGGCCTGCCGCGACACCGTCGAGGTGGGCACCGAACATGTAGGTCTGGGCGGTGTCGCCACCGGGCCAGTCCGCGATCAGGTTGTTCGAGCGGTACACGCAGCCGGAGGTGCAGGTCTGCTCGACCACGGTGTAGCCCGCAGCCTGCAGCTTGCCCTTGATGTACGCGACGGAGGCGGTGTAACCCGCGCTACCGGCGCGGCGGTTGCCACCGTTCTGCGACGCGATCGTGCCGAACTGCGAGATGTGCGCCTGGACCGCGGCCACGTCGATGTCCGGCGCGGTCGGGTTCGGGTTCGGGTCGGTGCCACCGG
The DNA here is from genome assembly GCF_024171945.1 of Actinokineospora globicatena. Classification (GTDB taxonomy): domain Bacteria; phylum Actinomycetota; class Actinomycetes; order Mycobacteriales; family Pseudonocardiaceae; genus Actinokineospora; species Actinokineospora globicatena. Next base: position 72,120 of record NZ_JAMTCR010000005.1, on the reverse strand, counting down.
TCACGGTCAGCGAGTAGGTCGCGGTGTGGCTGGTGGCGCCCGCCGCGGTCACGGTGATCGTGTAGGTGCCGTTGGTGGCCGAGGAGGCGACGGCGACGGTCGCGGTGGAGGAGGCGCCGGTCTGCACCGAGGTCGGCGAGAACGACACGGTCACGCCCGAGGGCTGACCCGAGGCGGAGAGGTTCACGTTCTGCGCCGAGCCCGAGGTGGTCTGGGTGGCGACGGAGAAGGTGCCCGAGTTGCCCTTGGCGATGGAGCCCGAGGACGGGTTCAGCGACAGGGAGAACTCGTTGCCGCCCGACGGGGTGCAGGTCGGCTCACCGGTCTGCGCGGGCAGGGTGATGGCGTCCCACGCGGCCTTGGTCTTGTTGTACAGACCGCAGGTCGCGTCCAGGTTCTTCGCCGAGGTCAGGGTGGCGATGCGGTACTTGCGGTGGGTCATGCCCGAGGTCTTGAGGAGCATGCCGCCGTAGAAGATCTTGCCCGCGGTCTGGATGCCGACGCCGGTCAGCGTGGTGTTGTTGCAGGTCGGGCTGGTCGGCTTGCCGTTGCCCGGGTTGGTGCCCTCAGCCAGCAGGTAGAACCAGTGGTTGAGCGGACCCGCTGCCTTGTGCACCTCGGTGTTGGGGATCGAGGAGCTGTAGCAGTTCGGGTCGTTGTTGACCAGCGACGGCTGGTACATGTTGCGGATCGGGCCGTTGCCGACGAGGTTGATCGTCTCGCCGACGAGGTAGTCCGCGGGGTCCTTCGGGTTGTTGGCGTAAGCCTCGGTCAGCGCGCCGAAGATGTCACCGGTCGCCTCACCCAGGCCCGCCTCGGAGGAGGTGCCGCCGGGGGTGTTCTGGTCGAGGCCGTGGCCGTACTCGTGGCCGACGACGTCCATGCCCGCGATCCACTTGTTGGACCCGTTGCGGCCGATGGTGACGGTCGAGCCGTCCCAGTAGGCGTTCTGCTCGTTCAGGCCGACCTTGGCGGGCCAGCTGCGGCCGGAGCCGTTGTGGCCGTTGCGACCCAGCCAGTCGCGGAGCATGTTCCACTCCTGCTGGGCGCCGTAGAGCAGGTCGCCGCAGCCGGTCTCCTTGGAGGTGGCGTTGCCGGTGCCCCAGGAGTCGGAGGACTTCGAGAAGACGGTGTTGTTCGAGTAGTCCGCGCACTGCAGACCCGGGCGGTTCGGGTCGACCATGCGGTACGTGCCACCGGAGTTGGTGGTGTCGATGTTGACGTTGCCGTTCCACTCGCTGTTCAGCGTGCCGTGGGCGGCGTCCTCGACCTTGTCCAGCACAGCGCCGGAGTTGGCGTCGACCCAGACGGTCAGGTGGCTCGGGCCACCCTCCTTGGTGGAGCCGACCACCAGGTGTTCCCACGCGAGCGCGGGGGCGTCGTTGGTGACCTTGACGACCAGCCGCGAGGACTCGACCTTGGTGGTCTTGCCCTGCAGGCCGCGCGAGGTCTGCTCGGCGGCGGCCTTGGTGACCCGGGCGGAGGTGGAGGGGACAGCCACCTTCGACTTGGTCGCGGCCATCACGGCCTGGACGCGGCCCTGGCCGTCGGCCAGGACGGTCGCGTCGCCGCCGACGACCGGGAGGCCGCGGTAGCTGCGCTGGTAGGAGACCGAGTACAGGTCGTTGAAGAAGGGGTTGACCAGGTCGCGGGAGTAGGCCTCGTCCGGGCCCTTGGCCAGCGCGTCCAGGCCGCTGTTCGCGGCGCGGTCGGCGGCCGAGATCGCCAGCGCCTGGCGGTCCTGGGCCTGGGCCTGCTGCCCTTGGCTGGCGAACACCGGGCTGACGGTCAACGCGACCGTCCCCCCGGCCAGCACGGCGAAGGCGACACCAGCCGCCATCGTTCTGCGCTTCATCCGAATGCTCCTTTGTGCAGGGTTGCGCACGGCACGACCGGCTCCCGCCTCGTGGGCAGAACACCGCAGGGGAGGAATAGGACAGCACCGAGCGCGCTGAAGCATTGGTCTTGGCAAGGGGAGAGTCAAGGAAAACAAAAGTGAGGCCGAACAACTGTCAACATCTGGCAAGTCGTGAGCCTGGCGCATCACAGGGCCCAAGATCGACTACACCCCGGGTGACCACGGGATGTACGACCTGGGACCGATTTCACCGAATAGTCCGGCCAGTTAACAGACCAACCGGACAAGACCCCACCGCGATGGCTCGAAGGTGGAGAGATCTTGGCGCCCCTGGGGCGGACTACTCCACTTGCCGCGCACGGCGCCGACCTGCGAAACGGTGAGGACATGGCCCGATCGGCAGGCTTGACAACGACCGGTCAGCGGACCCCGGCGCCGAGGATGGCGAGTTCGTCGCCGTCGACCTCGAGGTCAATTCCGAGCGGGATTGTCCATATTGGGTTTGTATGTCCGAATTCTACCTCGGCGACCACCGGCACCGACAGAGCCTCGAGGCAGTCCACCGCGGCCACCTCGAACGCGACGGCCTCCTCGGCCGACCACCCGAGCGGCCTGCCGAACACCACGGCCGCGACGTCGTCGAGCACCCCGGCGTTGCGCAGGTGCCAGAGGTGGGCGTCCGCGGTCCCCGGGGAGTACGGCGGCTCCGGGGTCTCCAACAGCAACACCCGACCCGCCAGATCTGGCATCCACGGCGTGCCGACGAGGGTGCACAACGACGGCAGGCACGCGGCCAACGCCGGCCCCCGCGCCCGCCCGCGGCGCAACACCTTGCGCGGCTGCGGTTCCCGGCGGTCCCTGGGCCGCTGCTCGCGCTCCCTGCGGTCGAAGTCCAGGTCGACGACCTCGTAGTCGAACCGGGGCAGCACACCCGCCGGGGCCGCCGTCCCCACCACGCGGGTGAAGTGCTCGACGGTCTCGGGGTACGGCTCGGGCAACTCCCCGAACTGCGGGATCAGCGCGGGCCCGTAGAACGTCACCAGCCCGGTCCGCTGGTGCACCGCGGCGAGCAACGTCGTCGCGTCGGAATACCCGCAGAACACCTTCGGATTCGCCGCGATCAAGTCGAAGTCGAGCGTCGGGAGCAACTGGGCGGAATGCTGCCCCCCGAGCGCGTACAACACCGCGTCGACCCCCGGGTCAGCGAACGCGGCATGCAAGTCCTCCCGCCGCTCCCCCACCGTCCCCGACGTCCACCCCCGAACCCCGCGCGCGTTCCCCATCACCCGCACCTCATACCCAAGCGCCTGAAGCGCCCCAACCCCCCGCCCCGCCTCAACCGGCAACTCCCCCATCCCCGCCGCTGACGGCGACACCACAGCAACCGTTCCCCCCAACGGCAACGCCGGCGGCAACACCAGGTCCATTTCTCCCCCATTCCCCAGTTCCCGCCCCCAACCCTGGCCAAGACCAATTGGCCCGTCAACCGGAATAGTGGTCTATTATGGACAGTCAATCGAAGACGCGGTCGTTCACCTGCCTCGCCGCCCTCGCGCCCATCCGCCGAGAGCGCCCGCAGTCACAGGCGTGGCAGGTACGCGGCAACCTCCACGATGGCGTCGTGGTCGAACTTCCGCCAAGCGCGTTCCCCACTTCGGCGACGGTGACGCTGTTGTTGCCGCGATCGCTGCCGCAGCGCGGCCCCGTGAACTCGACGTTCCACTTGCGGGCCTGCAACTGCCCCGACGACGACCACCCCAGCGCCGTCCTTCTTGCCCCCGATCGGCTTGACTCGCCCCCGCTTGTCGGTGAAGGGCTCGACATGCCCACCCCTGGGCGCACTCAACCAACCACCCTGGCGACCAGCCGAGCACACAGAGTAGCGACATACCCCGACTCAGCCCGGCCTTGGCCGCCCAACGGGTTCCCCGAATCCCGCGTCAAGCACCAATCCATCACCCAGACGAGACGACAAGACCCAACACTCAGGGTCGACTCGAGCTACCACACCTCACACCGGCGACCATCAGAGCGGCTGTGCCGTTCAAGCATTCCATTTCTAAGAACTCTCAATGGACCCGTATCGCATTCTGGACAAAGGCGCTTGCGGCGCGGATTTCGACATTCTCCAGCGTTCGGATAGAAGTACGCTGACGAGCCCGAACCCGAGCATCGACGCACCAGTACCGAGCCCCAGAAATCTTTTCGATAGAAGTAGTGCACCGGCAACTTCTTACTTTTGGTCAGCGCCAAATCCAAACAGCACTCATTGCAGTGCGCCACGTCAATCCCTCTCGGGCCATCGACCACCGTTGCAGCATCAGCGCAAAGTACTCTATGGCAAGACAAACAGGGACCACCCGACGGTCATCCCGATGCAGCACAAGATCATCCCATCGGACCAACGACCCAGTCCACCCCGGTCGACATGGAACCTCTCCAGAGCAGCCAACGGAGCAAAGCTCAATACCTGTCGCGATGCTGACAAAAGCGACCGCTGGTCACCAAAACCAACCCCACACAAAGCCAGCAACTTAGTCAAGCAAAGGCCACCAAACCAGTAGACCTTCCTATCCCGACGCCAGACCCACCCAACCCAGCCACCGCCGGGGGTCCGGGGGCTAAGCCCTCCGGCTGGGGCTTGGGGCTCGGCCCCAAAGAACACGCGAAACGCAAAAGGCGAGCGCCCTGTGCGAGCACTCGCCTTCCATGCGTGGAGCTGAGGGGATTCGAACCCCTGACCCTCACACTGCCAGGAACGCGCACACCGCCTGACCAGACACGATGCTGCCCCGATGGTGTCGTCGTCCTGGTGCTGGCCGTGCCTACTGTCGTCAACGTTGTCGTCAAAACTGTCGTCAGACCGACGCTGCCTAAGCCCCTCCCGCTTCCTCGTCCCGGCCGCCCTAGCGCTGGGAGGGCGGTGTCAAGGGTGGAGCTCGCTCCATCGCGCAGCGACGCCGCAGGCGCCCTTGATGGCGCACTCCCAGCGTTAGATGATCACGGCGAGAGGAAGCCCTGCCTCGTGCAGGTTGCGACGTCATCTCCAAGTACTACCGATCGGGCGTTGTTCATCCTCGCCGGCCGAGGGCACGCCGCGTCGGTTGGCGTGCATGCATGAAAGCAACGCGCATCCGCGAACGCAACATGTTGTGTGCGCGGTACAGAGCAGCCTCTAGATATGCCGTGTCTGAGTGGAGAGTTGTCGGTGTCGGTGGCTATGCTCTGTGAAGCGAACGTGAAAGACCCCGACCGGGGTCTACACCTCGGCCGGGGTCCGGTTGCGTTGTCCGCGCACTGCGACTCTACAAGGCGTGCCTAGACGGCGCAGGAGCTGTCTGGCGCAGAGGCGTACTCGTTCGTCGAAACGAGGTAGAGCCGCTATGGCGAAGAAACCCATTCCGCCGGGGACACCCGCTCCCCAGTCCGGCCAGTACAAGGTGCCTGGTAGCAGCGTCGAAGTGACTGCCGTCAAGGGCAAGCCGTTGCCGCCAACCCCCGGCAAGGGACAGGGGTACACCCTGGTCGACCCCACAAAACACAAGCGCTGACCTAGGACGACCGGCGGTCGTGCTGTCGATGGCTCCGGTTGTCTTGTCAGATGGTTGATCTGGGGTGTGGTCCGGGCTCGTGGTGCATCGCGGCTCGGATCACACCCCAGGCAGGCGAACAATCCTGCCGCGCCTCACTGGCATTCGAACCTCGTACTCCGCGTCGGCTACGCGGTGCGGTGCGTTCTCGGGATGGTCCCAGGCGGTGCCGCGCGCTCGCGCGGGCGGAGCGGAGCGGGAGCCCGCGCCGTGGCGCGATGGATACGGACCACCCGCGAACCGGACGGGCCAACGCGCGCCGCGCCGCGTAGGCGGCGCGGCCTTGATCCCATAGAGGCAAGTTCAGCAGCACATCGAGAACCAGCGGCTCATCACGGCCGAAGTCGACCGGTCTCAAGCAGGCTCAAAAGCTCGTTGGCCACCTCCGGAGCAGAGGCGACGGTGGTTGTCGACTGGAAGCTGTGGGGTTGCCCGGCGATGTCGGTGACGAGTGCTCCGGCTTCGGTGGCGATGAGGATGCCTGCGGCGGTGTCCCAGGGGTTGTTGGACAGGATCACGGTGGCGTCGGTGCGGCCTTCGGCGACCCAGGCCAGGTCGATCGCGGCTGAGCCGAACATCCGGATCCGCTCGACGCGGTCGGCAAGGCGCGTGGTGATGGCTAGTTGGTCGCGGTTCTTGTCCTCGGCGTCGGCGCCCACGGCGTAGTCACCGAGTGAGACGAACGAATCGGCGAGGGACGTGGTCGTGCTGGCGCTCATACGGCCGTGGGCTGAGTAGGCACCGGCTCCCGATACGGCGCTGTAGTGCATGTGCAGGGCCGGGAGGTCGATGACGGCCACCACGGGGCGTTCGTCAACGACCAAGGCGAGGGATACGGCGTAGAAGGGGACGCCGTGGACCAGGTTGGAGGTGCCGTCGATGGGGTCGAGGATCCACATAGATCTGCCGACGTCGATGGAGCCCTCTTCCTCGCCGAGGAACCCGATGTCCGGGGTCTGCTCATGCAGATAAGCGCGCACGGCTCGTTCGATGCCGACATCCAGGTCTGTCACCCGGTCGCGGTCACCCTTGTCGTGAACAGCGAGGGGACCCGCTCGGGCGATGTGGTCACGGGCGAGGGAGATGGCGTTGTCCGCGATGGCGAGTAGTGCTTGGTGGTCAGTCGCGGGGGCCATGCGGTTCATGGTCTCGATGTTGGCACCATGTGGGTGATGTCAGCGGGGGTGGATGACGGCGGCGGATGTTGCGGCACGTCCGTGGTGGAACTCCTAGTGTTGGGTTATGAGCGGGTCTCCGGTGTTGCAGGGCGAAGGTGCGAGGTTGGTGGAGGCCGCCCGTGAGGTGGCTGAGCGGTTGGTGTCGCCGCTGGGGCGGCGGTGGGATCACGTGCGGGGTGTGGCGCGGCGGGCGGAGGGATTGCGGGCCGCAGTGGGTGGGGGTGCATCGGGGGATGTACTGGTGGCGGCTGCGTGGGTGCATGACGTCGGGTATGCGCCGGAGATTGGGCGCACGCGGTTTCATCCGTTGGATGGGGCTCGGTACTTGCGGGCGGAGCGGTTCCCGGAGCAGGTCGTCCGGCTGGTCGCTCATCACTCCGGGGCGCGGTTCGAGGCGGCGCAGCGAGGGCTGTCGGCTGAGCTGGCGGCATTCGAACTGGAGACCAGCCCGGTGATGGACGCCCTGGTAACGGCGGACTTGACGACTACCCCATCTGGTGAGCCGTGCACGTATGACCAGCGCATCGACGAGGTGCTGCGGCGCTACGAACCCGACCACCCGGTCCACCGGACATGGCTGGTGGCCAGGGAGGAACTGCGTCCTTCGGTCGAACGGACCTTGGCGCGAGTGGGCGAGTCTCAGCCCAAGTAGGGACTGGCGCGGTTGGGGTCCAAGGCGTGGTCGATGCGTAGGCGCATGGAGGGGTGGATCTGGAGTGCGTCGAGATCGACGGGGTTGACCCACTTCACGGCGCGAGTCTCGGTGCCATCTTCGCGAGGGGTGCCGCCGGTCCATTCGGCTTCGAAGCACAGGGAGAACTGTTGGCGGACCTCGCCGTCGTCGTAGGCGATGACGTGGCGGGGGTCGGTGTAGGTGCCGACCAGGCGGAGGACGCGCACGTCCAGGCCTGTTTCCTCCTGGGTCTCGCGGACAGCGGTGTCGGTGATGCGCTCGCCGGGGTCGTGACCCCCGCCGGGCAGTGCCCACAGGTTGTTGTCGATCTTGTGGATGAGCAGCAGGTGTCCGTCCTCATTGCGAACGACAACGGTGACTGACGGGACGACGCTGTTGACTGCCGGGGCATCAGGATCGTCGAAGTAGTCGATTCGTGCCATGTCAACGGCTCTCTTCCCGGGCTCCTGCCCACACGCGGTCGAAGGACTCCATGTAGTGGCGCCACATGTGACCGCCCTCGACCCGACGTAGTTGCAGGACCGGATTCTGCCCGGCGAGCGAGCCGTATGCGTGGCCGTTGACCAGCATCTGATCATCGAACCGATAGATCGAGTTGTAGAGAACCGTGCCGTGCGTGCGGACTTCCACACCTGGAAGCGGGATGATTTCGCGTAGATATCGGCGCATCATCTGCACGCGACCTTCGAGGCCGCCTGTGGTCCCCTCCTCGACAGCGCGCTGAACCACAGCGTCGGCGGACTCGTCCCCGACGACGAACCGGAACCGAACACCATCCTTCACCTTGGCGCGGATGACAGGCACGATGTTGTGTTGCTCCACCAGGAACTGCCCGGAGTACACCAGGACGTCCAGGTTCGCACGCACACTGGTGATCAGCTCAGTCCACAGGTCGTACGGGACTGCCGAGCGAGTGGGATGGACCATGACGAGTTCGCTGGACGACATGGGAACCGCGGCCTGAGCCGGCCGGGGAACGACGTTCAGCGCGCCCGCGTAGGGCTCGAAGAGTTGTTCAGCCGTCCAACTGGGGAACATCTCCTCCAAGACTCGACAGTGTTCACCGTAGGGCAAGCTGATGAGTTCACCGGAGAGCCAGCGATAGAACTGCGCTTTGCTGGGGTAGCGGTGCGTCAGGCTGGAGTCCAGCACAGCGGCGGCCTTGCTGTACTCGCGGCAAAAGCTGGGGTAACCGCGCACCCTGCGCTGCCTGAGTAGTTCGCGCAACAGCGTCCCGGATTCACCCATCACCGCGCCTCCGTGCGACTCGTTGCGGTGAGCCTACCACGGGCGAGACAAAGTGAGACCGGGCGAGTCTTATTGATCTTAAGCGAGACCACGACGGTGTCGAGAGTGGACTTCCAACGAGCCGATTTTGTAGTCAGCGGTCAAAGAGCGGCCGGTGACGCAAAGGAGCCAGGCAGATGGGGATCACGAAGGGACACCGTTTCCCGATCACGTTCGCTGACGCGTTCCCGCAGGGGTTGGTGTTGGTGGGCGACGTGGGGCCGAACACGGAGTTTCAGTCGCGGGAGGACAGGGCGGCGGGGCGGCCGGTGCGGCAGCGGGTGGATGAGGTAAGTGGGCAGCGGCAGTGGAAGGCCACGGTCACCGATCCGAGTGAGGTGAACGCCAAGCGGGCATCGTTCGAGGTGACGCTGTTGGCTGATGTGCAGCCGGTTCCTACCTCGGTGGAGGCGTTGCCGGGGATGAGGGCGGTGGAACTGGTCGGGCTGACGGCGGAACCTCGCGTGTCCGGGAATGGGGAGTTCAAGTACCTGTCGTACATCTACAGGGCTACCGGTTTCGCTGGCGCCGACTCGCGCGGGAAGTCGCCAGAGGCGTCGGGGAAGGCGGCGTGACGGTGATGGGTTTCGCCTCATCCGGTACCCCCACCGGGAGCATGCCGACTGAACTGGTCGAACGCTGGGAGGCCGCGTACTCGCGGTACGACGGCGGGGACCTCCGCGACATGGCGGAAGTCTCGGCGGCGGTGGGGACGTTGTGGCGAGAGATGGCCACCGCCGTGCCTGGAAGTCCGTGGTGGTTGGTCGCGGCGCTGGTCACGGCCGCCGAGGCGTTCGACGCGCAGTCACGGGACTGGACGGGGCTGCAGCGTGCCAGGACTGACGGCCAAGTCCGCCATCTTCCCGGCGCCTTTGACCGGTCTACGCGAGATCTTGGGCGGTGAGTGCGGTGGACTGCGCACGGAACATGCCGAAGGTGGCTCCGGTAGGCGGGAATCAATTCGTGTTGTCACGGCTCCCACAGACGACGGCAGAGGTCCGGGCGCGGGCGGTGGAGTTGGGGCAGGGCTGGCCCGCCTTCGTGCCGACGTTGGTCTCCGATCTCGATGACCTCATCAACTACGCACGAGAGGTCAAGGAGAGCTTCGCAAAGGAGACCTTCGGCGAAGGGCCTGCGATCGACAACCTGGATTCCACCGCGTACGGGGTGATCGAAGCGTGTCGATGGCTTCAGGTGTTCCAGTTCAAGGACAAGGACTGACACTTGGATCGCGGAGGGCCTACGGGGTGGGCCGGTGTGGCGAAGGTGATCACCGATCGACTGGCCGTGTTGGGGATGCGGCAGCGGCAACTGGCCGAGCGAGCGAATGTGTCCCAGGCGATCGTGCGGGAGTTGCAGTACGACACCGATCGGCGACGGCGTAGTGCCCGCACTCTTGAAGCGATCTCGGTCGCACTGGGGCTACACCCGACGCACTTGCTGGATGTGGCGCTGGGGATTGTCCCCAAACCGGTCCCGCTGCCGGAGGACCCGCCACAGGACTTCTTCGTGACTTGGGCGCAAGAGCAGGCGCGCCTGATGAGTCTTGTCGAGGATCTGCACCGAAAAGTCGACGAACTTCGTCGTTCTCGTTGAACGTCTCGTTCTAGGGGCACAGAAGCGGTCAGTGGGGTGCGCGCCAGTGCCCGCTTCTGTGCCTGTCTACTCGTGAGGGAGCAGACGTGGAAATCCTAGACACCGTGGCCTGTGGTGCGGGGATGTCGTTTCAGGGACCGCATCGGGTGGTGATGTCGCGTGGGTAGGTGGGTTGATCCGGCGCCGTTGGAGGTGTCGCGGCCTCGGTTGCCGTGGTGGACGTTGTTGCCTGGCAGGGCAAAGGTCGTGCTGCTGCCAGTCGCGGCGGTATGGGTAGCAGTGTGGTTGGCGGCGCGGGCTTTGCGGGTGAGTTGGTATTACCCGGCGAGCGTGGTGGCATCCGCGCTCGGGATTGGCGTGTGGGCATGGCGCGGACCGTGGGTGGCGGGTTCGGCGGTCGTCGCGATCGGTGTTGCCGTGTTTGTGTGGTGGTGGCGGGCCACGGACCGGTTCGGCGCTCGGATGTGGTGGGCACGTACGGAGTTCCGGCGGATCATGGTGTACGCGTGGCAGTGGCGCACCGTCATGCGCTTGGCGAACCTGGACGGGCGGGCTCGCGGTCGGGAGTACCTGCCTCGGTTGCGGCGGACACGGTCGGAGGGCTGGCGGGACCGGGTCCGGGTGCGGATGGTCAAAGGCCAGGCACCGGAACAGTGGGAGGCAAGGGCTTCCGGGTTGGCGCACTCGTTCCGGGCTCGCTCGTGTCGAGTTCGAGTGATCAAGCCAGGAACGATCGAACTGGACTTGGTGCACTCGGACCCGTTGGCCCCACCGGTGACGCTTCCCCAACTCGGTGACGCGGTCGATCTGCGGCGGGTGACCGTTGGGCGAACTGAGACAGGTAAGCCATGGCACCTCCGGTTGCTGGGCAACCACGTGCTCACCGTGGGGGCAACAGGGGCGGGCAAGGGCTCGCTGCTGTGGTCCGTGATCTGGGCGCTGGCACCCATGATCAAGGCCGGGGCGGTGCGACTGGTCGGCGTGGACCCCAAGGGCGGGATGGAACTCGGCCAGGTCCCTGACGTCTTCGACAGGGTCGTCTATGACGGTGGGGAAGCCGCGGTGACCCTGCTGGAACAGACCGCCGCTGACGTGCGGGAACGAGCTGGGTCCTATCGCGGGGTGCGACGCGGATGGTCCCCGGAGACCGGTGACCCATTCACGGTGCTGGTGGTCGACGAGCTCGCGGATCTGATCGCCTACCAGCCTGACAAGCGGTTGCGTGAACGTGCGCAGGGGGCGTTGCAGACCATCGCGTCCCAAGGCCGCGCACCAGGGCTCGCGGTGCTGGGGTTCGTCCAAGACCCCCGCAAAGAGGTCGTCCCGTTCCGGCACCTGTTCCCGACCCGGGTCGCGATGCGCCTGGACGAGCCGACACAGGTGGACATGGTCTTGGGCGACGGCCTGCGGGCACGGGGCGCCAGCGCGCACGAGATCCCCGAAGCGACACCAGGCGTCGCCTGGATCAAACAAGACGGACAACGCGACCCGATGCGGGCACGCGCGTTCAACATCACCGACTCAAACCTGGTCGAGCTGCGCCACTACATCACCGGCACAGCAGCGACCGTCATCCCCTTTCCCGAAAACACAACACATGGAGGACAAGCAGCATGACCGCCACACTCGATACCCGCCCGGCCCGCGTCGACATCTGGGCCGAACTGCCCCGGCTCGCACAGGCCGCCCGTCACCACGTCGAACGCCACCCCGAACTGTCGGTGGCCAGCATCGACGTGTTCACCACCGACCTAGGACCCGGTCGCGTGGAGATCTACGTCTGCGGGGACCTGCCGCTCTCCTGCCTGCGACTGCTCGCCTGGTGGGACACCCTCGCAGGCACCTCGGCGTGCTTGGAGATCGAGGACGACCCCCAGCAGCCCAAGGCCATGCTGTTCGGGCGCCTCCAGGACGGCACCCAGGCATCCCTCGTCGCGCCACTGGCCGAAGAGCACGTCATCGGCGTCGACCGCACCAGGATCGGTGACTGGGTCCTGGACTGGCTCCGCGCTCACGCCGTGGCGACCACATGACGGCCAACGTCACACCCCTGCACCGGGGACCACTCGCCACAGACGTCATCCGCAGCACCGCCGAACAGCACGGCGTGTGCGTCCAGCCGTTCACCATGGAAACCACCGACCCCAGCACAGGCGCGATCAACTACATCGGTGTCCCGTGTGGCTCCACAGTGGAATCCATCTGCCTGCCCTGCGCTCGCAAGGCTCGGTCACTACGGATGACCCAGTGCCGGGAAGGTTGGCATCTCACCAAAGAGCCCGTCACCGCTGCCAGCGAGCCCACCGGCGAACATCGGACCCTGGTGGAGCGGCGCGCTGATCTCGTCGCTGAGTACCAGATTTCATCGGGATCGGACGCGGACGATCTGCGGGAGGAGATCCGGTCGGTAGACGCTGAACTCCACCAGCTCGGGGTGCGTGGCCGGTTGCCCAACCCCGAGGGAGCAGGCAAACGCGCACCCACGCGGTCGACCAAGAGGCGTCAGGATGCCCCGAATCTGCCTCGGCGGCGGGTGGAGAAGCGCACCGTGGGCCGTGAGTACGCAGGTGGGTTCCGGCCCTCGATGTTCGTGACCCTCACCTGTGACACCTATGGGCCTGTCCGCTCCGATGGCTCCCCAGTGAACCCGGATCGGTATGACTACCGGCGCGCGGCCCGGGACGCGGTGCACTTCGCCTCACTGATCGATCGCTGGTGGCAGAACCTCCGCCGCGTCGTCGGCTGGGACGTGCAGTACTTCGCCACCGTCGAACCCCAGCGACGAGCGGCACCACATCTGCACGCTGCGTTCCGGGGCACTGTGTCGCACGAGGTGCTGCGCCAGGTCACCGCCGCGACCTACCTGCAAGTGTGGTGGCCCGCCCACGACCACCTGGTCTACGTCGACAGTCACCTGCCTGTGTGGTCCCCGGACACGACCGGATTCGTCGATCCGGAGACGCGGAAACCGCTCACCACCTGGGCCGACGCGCTCGACCAGGTCGACGCTCCGGCACACGTGGCCACCTTCGGACCACAAGTGCACTCCAAAGGCATCCTCGGCGGCACAGAGGAAGCAGGACGCCACATCGGCTACCTGACCAAATACCTCACCAAATCAACGGGTGAGGTGGTCCAGGCCGACACCCACACTCAACGCGACCACCACGACCGGCTCCACGCAGAACTGGCAGTGACTCCCTGCTCGCCACGCTGCGCGGTATGGCTCCTCTACGGCGTCCAACCTCTCGGAGCCACCTCTAGGACCACCCCGGGGCACTGCAAGGGCCGCGCCCATCGCCGCACCACCCTCGGCCTGCCTGGTCGGCGTGTACTGGTGTCACGGAAGTGGTCGGGCAAGACCCTCACCGAACACCGGGCCGACCGGTCGGCGTTCGTGGCAGACACGCTGGCAGCGGCCGGCATCGTCAAACAGGCACGAGACACCTTGGCGCTGGTCTGGCGCAAGCTCGCACCCGGAGACCGCAACGCACCACCCCGGGATCACCTCATCATGCGCGCCATCGCGGAACGGGTTACCTGGCGGGCCGAGTACGAGCGGGCATTGCTGGCGGCACAAGGTCCACCGGGTGCCCCCGAAGTTTCAGCAACTCGATACCTAGCCGCTTGACCACCCGGGGGAACCGATGAGCGAGACGAGCAACGCGCGCCTGATCACAGTCCAACAGGCGGCGGATTTGATGATGGTGAGCAGGTGGACCGTGTATCGGCTGATCTGGGATGGCCACGTGCGGTCGGTACAGATTGGGCGCAGTAGGCGCGTTATTCGAGAGTCCTTTGACGACTACCTGTCCAACTTGATCAGCGAGGCGGCGTGATGACCAGCAAGGGCGAAGGTCGTCGGGCTGCGAAGCGGAACGTCAACGGCGAAGGGACGATCTACGCGCGGAAGGACGGGCGGTACGAAGGCAAGGTGTTCGTCCCGACACCGGACGGCAACTGGAAGCGTGTCAGCGTGTACGCCGACACCTGGGACGCTTGCCACGCCCAGGTGATCAAGCTTCAGGACCGGGTGGTGCGGGGGCTGCCGGTGGCCACGACGACTACCACGGTCGCTGACTACATGACGTACTGGCTGAGGGAAGTCGCCAAGCCTGCTATCCGCGAGACGACATATGTCACCTATGAAGGGGCTATCCGGCTGCACATCATTCCTGGCATCGGGAAGCACAAGCTCAAGGCGCTCGCGGCACCGCAGGTTCGTGCGTGGTTGAGTCGCATTGGCAAGATCTGCCAATGCTGCGCCCAGGAGAAGGACGTCAAGCGGGCCTCGAATCCTCGTCTTGCTGCTCGGTGCTGCGCCAAGAAGCCTTCAGTGTGTTGTGAGGATTTCCTGTCAGGGCCGTCGATTCAGCATCTCTTGCGGGTGTTGCGGGCGGCGCTTCAGGATGCCGTTGATGAGGAGTTGTTGCCGCGCAATGTTGCGCGCTTGGTGAAACTGAAGACGACTGGTGGTCGCAAGGTTCGGGCGTTCACCGAGCTGGAAGCGAAGCTGCTCCTGGCGCAGGCGAGACTGCATCGGCTCTACGCGTTGTGGGCTGTGGCTCTGGCGATCGGTCTGCGGCGTGGTGAGGCGTTGGGCCTGCACTGGGACGATGTCGACCTTGAGGCTGGGGAGGTGACCGTCCGGTTCGCTTTGTACCGGGTGAATGGGCAGCTCAAGCTCGAAGACGTCAAGACGGACGCGTCGTACGCGACCATCCCGCTGCCCAAGCCGTTGGTGGTGATCCTGCGGGCGCATCGGAAGCAGCAGCTTGAGGAGCGCTTCGCTGCTGGCAAGGATTGGAAGGACACCGGCCTGGTGTTCACGACGGCGTTGGGTGGGCCGATCGAGCCGCGCAACGTGAACAGGATGTTCGCGACTCTGTGCCAGCGGGCGGAGGTGCGTCAGGTCCGGGTGCACGACCTGCGGCACTCGTGCGCAACGCTGCTGTTCACGATGGGGGTGGACGCGGCTACGGTGCGGAGGATCTTGCGGCACAGCTCGGTGGCGGTCACGACGAGCATCTACATCGAGGTGATCGACGCTGTGCAGCGGGACGCGGTGGAGACGCTGAGCGGGTTCTTTAACGACGATGAGACCGGCTGAGGCGGTTGTCGTCAGAACTGTCGTCAAAAGGCCGCTTTCCACGATGGGAAAGCGGCCTTTTGCCTGGTGGAGCTGAGGGGATTCGAACCCCTGACCCTCACACTGCCAGTGTGATGCGCTACCAACTGCGCTACAGCCCCGAACCAGCAGCACCGGTTAACTCCCCGGCGTGCTGCGCATACGTTACAACACCGGGTGGGTGGGGGTGAAATCGGGGGGTGGGTTGGGGCTTCCGCCGGGGGTGTTGGGGTGTTAGACCGGGGGGATGACCGCTGGTGAGGTGTTGGGGGTCGGGCTGCGGCTCGACCGGTTGCGTAGGTTGGTGGACCGGTTGTTGGCCGCTGGGGGTGTGCAGGGGCAGCGGCTGCGGGACTGCGGGGTGACCGATGGGGGTGACGTCGACCTGGGGAGTCTGCGGCGGTTGCCCACGATCAGCAAGCGGGACCTGTGGGACCACTACCCGTACGGGTTGCGGGCGGTGGACGCTGATGACGTTGTGTGCGTGCACGGGTCGTCGGGGACCGGTGGGCGGCCGACGTTGGTGCCCTACACCGCGGGGGACCTGGAGATCTGGGCGGAGGTCGTGGCGCGGGCGCTGGCCGGGGCCGGGGTGACCAGCCGCAGCGTGGTGCACAACGCGTACGGGTACGGGCTGTTCACCGGCGGGCTGGGCATCCACCACGGCGCGGTGCGGCTGGGGGCGACGGTGGTGCCGCTGTCGGGCGGGATGACCGAGCGGCAGGTGCGGCTGATCCAGGACCTGCGGCCGGACGTGCTGACCTGCACACCGTCCTACGCCATCCACCTGGGTGAGGCGCTGGGCGGGGCGCCGAACAGCCTGCGGGTGGGGTTGTTCGGGGCGGAGCCGTGGACCGAGGAGATGCGGGTGCAGATCGAGGGGCTGCTGGGCATCCGCGCGCTGGACATCTACGGGTTGTCCGAGGTCATCGGGCCGGGTGTGGCGTGCGAGGCGCTCGACTCCGGGGGGCTGCTCAACATCGCCGATGACCACTTCCACCCGGAGTGCGTCGACGCCGAGGGGGAGCCGGTGCCGGACGGGACCCCGGGTGAGCTGGTGTTCACGACGCTGACGAAGACGGGCATGCCGCTGCTGCGCTACCGCACCGGCGACGTGGCCACCCTGACGCCGCCGACGCCGGACAGCCCGTACCGGATGTCGAAGCTGCTCGGGCGCACCGACGACATGCTGGTCATCCGGGGGGTCAACGTGTTCCCCACCGAGATCGAGGCGGTGCTGCTGGCCGACGCCCGGCTCAGCCCGCACTACCTGGTGGTCGAGGACCGGCGCGTCCCCGCCCGCCCCGAGCTGCGGGTCGCGGTGGAGTCCCGATCGGACATCGACCCCGCCCCGGTGACCACCGCCCTCACCGCCACCCTCCGCGAGCGCCTCGGCCTCACCTGCGACGTCCACGTGCTCGCCCCCGGCACCCTCCCCCGCACCGACACCGGCAAGGCCAAACGCCTCACCCGCTGGACCGACGGCGACAGCCCCATCCCCGGCCTGACCTGGAACTAGTCACCACCAGCCCCGCTTCCAGCCAAGGCCCGGCCCGCCGCTGGGTCTCTTCGACGACGATGCCGAAGCCCTGCCGACCTACTTGGTGAGGTTGTTCAGCCAGTTGGCGTCGCTGGTGTCGATGATCTTGTTGTTGGCCGCGAGGGTCGGGGTGCCGAACGCCTTCTGGCCGTTGTAGTCCTGCTGCAGGTAGTCGGTGGCGCGGACCTGGTTGAAGGCGTCGGTGATCTGCTGGTCGTACTTGCCGGTGCGGACGCCGTCGGTGAAGGACTGGGAGGTCAGGCCGAGGGAGGTGCCCAGGGTGATGAGCTGGTCCTTCGTCCAGCCGCGGGCGCCCTCTTCCGGCTGGTTGGCGAAGAGGCTCTTGTGGAAGGCGAGGAACTTGCCCTCGTCGGCGGCGAGCAGCGCGGCGTTCGCCGAGTCAGTCGAGTAACCCGCCGGGTCCGAGCGGTCGTTGAGCATGTTGAGCATGTGGAAGCGGACCTTGAGGGAGCCGTCGGCGAGCTTGGTCTCGATCTGCGCGGCGTAGGTGTCCTCGAAGGAGCGGCAGGCCGGGCAGAGGAAGTCCTCGTAGACGTCGATGGTGGCCTTGGCGTCGGTCTTGCCGACCACCACGACGGCGCCGTCCCTGGTTACCGGGACGGACAGGCTCACCGTCTTGGGCGCGATGGTGGCGTCGGCGGTGGCGTCCTTCTTGCTGTTGGTGTAGATCACCCCGCCGATGACGGCCGCGGCGATGATGACCACGACGACCACGCCGATGACGATCGCGTTCCGGCTGCCGCCGCTCTGCCTGGCGGCCGCGACCGGGCTCGCCTTGCGCCCGGCGGGCGCGCTCTTGACCGACGTGGCGCCCTTCGGCGACCCGCCGGTCTGGTTCTGCCGCCGCTTGCGCGCGCTGCGTTCCGCTCCGCCCACCTGTACGCCTCTCCGTTAATCCACCGGCTCCGCCGCGGGCCGCGCGAAGCGGCCGTCGAGCGCAAGCCGGGTGCGCGGCCGCACGACCAGCCACACCGCCATGACCAGGAACCCGATGTCCCTGGCGATCTCCTCCGGGTACCGCGTGTCGCCCTCGGCCACCGCGCCACCGCCGCCGAAGCAGCCGCAGTCGATGCTGAGCCCCCTGGCCCAGGACTGCGCCACCGCGGCGATGAACGCCAGCAGCACGAGCACCGACAGCACCCCGGTCAGCCGGGTGCCGAGGCCGACGAGCAGCAGCACGCCGAGCGCGAGTTCCAGGAACGGCATCGCGGCGGCGACCACGCTGACCAGGCCACCGGGCAGCACGTCGTAGGCCTGCACGGCGATGAAGGTCTGGTTCGGGTCGCTCACCTTGAGCCAGCCGGACACCAGCCACACACCGGCCAACCCCAGCCGGAACAGGGTGCCGATGACGTCGAGCACCGTCCCTTTCGTCACGGTCACGAGGTTACTCGGGCACGCTGAGCGCAACCTGAGAAGCTGATGTGGTGCTCCCGAGAGAACTACCCGACCTGCCGGTCCGCGCCGCGTTGGCCGAGATCACCCGAACGGTGACCGACCACGGCGTGGCGGTGTTGGTAGCGCCCCCGGGTACCGGCAAGACCACGCTCGTGCCGTTGGCGCTAGCGGAAACCGGCAAGGTTGTCGTGGCCGAGCCGCGCAGACTCGCCGCTAGGGCTGCCGCGTCGCGGATGGCGTCCCTGCTCGGTGAGCCTGTCGGGCGCACGGTGGGCTACTCGGTGCGTGGTGACCGCAAGGTCTCGCGGGACACCAGGATCGAGGTGGTCACCTCCGGCTTGTTGGTGCGCCGCTTGCAGAACGACCCGGAGCTGTCCGGTGTGGACACGGTCCTGCTCGACGAGTGCCACGAGCGCCACCTGGACGCCGACCTGCTGCTGGCGCTGCTGTTGGACGCTCGGGACGGCCTCCGACCCGACCTGCGGTTGCTCGCTACCAGTGCCACGGTCGCCTCCGACACGCTCGCGGCGCTGCTCGGCGATGCCCCGGTCGTGCGGGTGGAGGCGCGGACCTACCCGGTTGATGTCTTCTACAACCCGCCTATGCGCGGTGAACGCCTAGAGCAGTGCGTGTCGCGGACCGTCCACAGTGCTCTAACCGACCGCGAAGGTGACGTGCTGGTTTTCCTCCCTGGCGCTGCCGAGATCCGACGGGTCGCTGACGCACTGCGCGGCGTTGACGCTGACGTGCTCCCCCTGCACGGCAGACTCGCTAGTGCTGACCAGGACGCCGCGCTCCGACAGGGTCAACGTCGACGGGTAGTGCTATCGACGGCGGTAGCTGAGTCAAGCCTGACGGTGCCGGGCGTGCGAATCGTCGTAGACGCCGGGCAGTCTCGGGTACCGCGCGTCGACCACCGGCGCGGAATGGCCGGACTGACGACGGTACGGGTATCTGCGGCGGTAGCGGAGCAGCGCGCGGGACGCGCTGGGCGTGAAGCACCAGGGTGGGTCTACCGGTGTTGGCCGGAGAACGAGCACGCGACGTTGCCGAGGTACCCGGAGCCCGAGATCCGCACGGCCGATCTCACCAGGCTGGCGCTGGAGCTCGCGTGCTGGGGAACACCGGATGGATCAGGTTTGCGCTGGTGGGACGCACCTCCGGCCGGTCCGCTCGCGGCTGGGCGGGAGACGCTGACCGCACTGGGCGCGCTGGTCGACGGCGGGGTGACCGACCGGGGCCGCGCGATGGCCCGGCTCGGCCTGCACCCCCGGCTGGCCCGCGCCCTGCTCGACGGCGCAGCTGAGCTGGGCGCGAAGGCCACCGCCGAGGTCGTGGCCGTCCTCGACGACGACACGCTGGCCACCGACGTCGACCTGGAGGCCGCGCTGCGGGCACTGCGCGCCAACCCGGGGCGGTGGCGGCGCGAGGTCGAGCGCCTGACCGCGCTGGTGCCGGGGCCCGCCCGGTCGCGGGTCGACCCGGCGCTCGTGGTGGCCCTCGCGCACCCGGAACGCCTGGCCAGGCGCCGCTCCCCCGGGTCGACGGTGTACCTGATGGTCAACGGCACCGCGGTGGAGGCCCCCGGTGGCCTCGGCGCCCCGGAGTGGCTCGCGGTGGCGGTCGCCGAGCGGCGCCCCGGCGACCCGCACGGCCGGATCCGGCTGGCGGCGCGCGCGGACGAGGCCCTGGCGGTCAGCGCGGCGGCACCGCTGCTGGTCGAGGGCGACGAGGTGACCTGGGCCGACGGCGACGTGGTCGCCCGCTCGGTGCGCAGGCTGGGCGCGATCGTGCTGCGGGAGCGGCCACTGCGGAACCCACCCACGTCCGCGGTCCGGGAGGCGATCCTGGAGGGTCTGCGACGCGAGGGCCTCGACCTGGTGCGCTTCTCCCCATCGGCGTCGACCCTGCGGGACCGGTTGGCGCTGGTGCACCGCGTCCTCGGCCCACCCTGGCCCGCGGTGACCGACGACGACCTCGTGGCCACGGCCCAGCAGTGGATCGGCACCGCCAGGAACCGCGCCGACCTGGGCCGGATCGACATGACGGCGGCCCTGCGCGGCCTGCTGCCCTGGCCGCAGGCCGGTCGCCTGGCGGACCTGGTCCCCGAACGGGTGGAGGTCCCGTCCGGCTCGATGATCAAGCTCGACTACTCGGGCGAGACCCCCGCGCTACCGGTGAAGGTCCAGGAGGTGTTCGGCTGGACGACGAGCCCCACGGTGGTCGACGGCAAGGTCCCCGTGGTGCTGCACCTGCTCTCCCCCGCCGGTCGCCCCGTCGCGGTGACCGCCGACCTGACCTCGTTCTGGGCGGGTAGCTACCACCAGGTCCGCTCCGAACTCCGCGGCCGCTACCCCAAACACCGCTGGCCGGAGGACCCGATGACCGCACCCCCCACCCGCCACACCATCAACCGCCGCTAGCCCTCCACACGTCCCGGCACAGGAAACGCCAACCAGACCCCACTCGCCGGACTGTCGCAGCCCATGTGGCCCTGCTCTCCACGTCACCGTGCCCTTGGTGCGCCAAGGGCATCCAGCTCCGCCGCCTCGACTTGCTCGGGCGGTGACCTAGTCGGGCCGTGTGGCTGGGCCGCGATCCGGGTGTACTTCGACGTGGTCAGGGCCTGCCTGGACGTGCCAGGTCCTTGAGGGTCACCTGCAGACCATCGGCCTGGTGACCTTCGCCAGGACAGCGGGCGGTCGCGGGCTCATGCTGTGGTTGTGCATGGATTGTTCCGAGCGGCCATGGCCGTGAAGGCCATAGATGGCGGCGCGCAGGTGTTGGGTGGGTTGGCGCTCGCCATCGTTCCGACGACGGTGTTGACCGGGCTGGCGAACGACGTGCTGACCAGGGATCTGGTGGGCAACCACAACGGGACCCTCGCCCACCACCTCGCTGGCGCGATCCAGGACTTCGAGAGCCCCCGGACCCGCGTCTTCGCGGTGGTGTTCCTGCTCCTGCACGGCATCGTGAAACTCGGTCTGGTGGCGGCGCTGCACCGGCAGATCCGCCCCGCCTACCCCGTCGCCGCCGTGGTTCTGGCGGCCTTCGTCGTCTACGAGATCATCCGGTCCTTCCACACCGGCTCGATAGTCCTCCCCTTCTTCGCGGCCCTGGACATCATCACCATCGCCCTCGTCTTGCGTGAATACCGCCTCCTCCCAACACGGTCCGACCAACAGAACTGACCACGCGCCCCATCCCCGGTGTGACCGCCATCCCCACTCCCGCGCCCCAGCACCGCTCGCGCCCAAGCACCACCCAGCCGCGAGAGCCGGAAATGGCCCCACACAGCCATTGTGGCAGCGCAAACCATGATCCGCCTCACTCGGACAGGTGATTCGCCCTGACCTAAGTCAGTGGTTCGGGGTGGACGTTCAGCCACTGCGCCCGGGGTGCGCCGGGACCTAGCGTTCCCGGCAACCGACGAAGGGGGCGCTGTGATCGACAGCGTGCGAGGGGTTCCACAACCCGACAAAACGGGTACGCCACCAGGCAGGCGCGGAAGGAGGCAGGACACGTGAGCACCGGACCCGAGGGCGGGTTGACCGGGTGGGCGTTGGACGTCATGGACACCCTCGGCGGCCCGGGCGCTGGTCTCTTAGTCGCCGCCGAGAACTTGTTCCCGCCGCTACCGAGCGAGATATTCCTACCGCTGGCCGGTTTCGCTGCCAGTCGCGGTGGCATCACCTTGTTCAGTGCGATCTTCTTCACCACGCTGGGTTCGGTCCTAGGGGCGCTCGCCCTGTACTGGCTCGGCGCGAAGTTAGGCCGGGAGCGGCTGCGGGCTCTAGTGGAGAAGATCCCGCTGCTAGACGTGTCCGATGTGGAGAGAACGGAACACTGGTTCGAGAAGCACGGCGGCAAGGCGGTGTTCCTGGGGAGGATGCTGCCCGTCTTCCGCAGTCTTATCTCCATCCCCGCAGGGCTTAACCGCATGCCGTTGGTCAAGTTCACGCTTCTTACGACCGCGGGCAGCCTCATCTGGAACTCCGCGTTCGTGCTGGCGGGCTACCTGCTCGGGCAGAACTGGCACCTCATCGAGAACTACGCCTCGGTGTTCGAGAAGGTCGTGCTCGGCCTGTTCGTGCTGGCCATCGGCTGGTTCGTGATCAAGCGGGTGTCGGCCCGACGAGACCGGCCTCGTACGCGATGATCGCCGCCTGCACCCGGTTGCGGACGTCAAGGCGGGTCAGGATCGCGCTGACGTACGCCTTCACGGTGCCCTCGACCAGGTGCAGGCGCCGCGCGATCGCCGCGTTCGCCATCCCGGCACCCACCAAGGCGAGCACCTCACGCTCGCGCGCGGAGAGTGCCGCGACGCGCTCCCGCGCCTCTATCCGCGCGCCCATACGCCCTGCTGGCCCTGACGACAGCTCAGCGATGACCCGCGAAGCCACCTTGGGCGACAGGTAGGCCGCCCCCTCCGCGACAGCGTGTACGCCCGCGATCAGCTCTCGCGGGTCACCAGACTTGAGCAGGAACCCGCTTGCACCGTCTCCCAGTGCCCGAGCGATGTAAGAGTCCTCGGAAAAGGTGGTGAGCATGACGACGGCGGTATCGGGCGCGACGCGTCGGATCTCGGCGGCGGCAGCAAGACCGTCCATGCCTGGCATGCGAATGTCGAGCAGTGCGACGTCAGGCCTATGCGCAAGCGTTAGCTCTACCGCCGTTCGGCCGTCTCCAGCCTCCGCGACGACGTCGATGCCGTTGTCAGCGGCCAGGATCGCGCGAACCCCAGCACGGACCATGGCCTCATCGTCAGCGAGTAAGACGCGGATCACTGCTGGCTCCCCCTGACGACGTCCTTGGCGACCAACCGGTCGGCGTCGAAGCACACCCGCAGCACCGGCGCGTGGAAGTCGAACATGGCGGGCTCAGCAAGGTAGTACCGGCATCCCGCTCCAGGTGGGTTCGGCAAGGTAGGCGCGTCCAGCATCTCCATCTCCGGTAGCGCTGCCTCCACGTCGTCCTTGGGCTGCCCTATCCAGAACTGGTCGAACTCCGCGCGCGGTAGTACCGAGTGCGTCACCGAGTAGGCGTAGTAGCCGAACATCACCGCCACGAGACCGAACGCGATAGCGGCGGGTGCGCCTACCGCGACGATCAACCCACGCCGCGCGGTACGCCTTACCTGCTCACGGACGCTCTCGGTGGTCTCTATCGGCTCGACCACGGTGACAGCATCATGCGGCAGCCTTACCCGCACGGCGAACCCGCCGTCCTCAGGTCCGGCCGCGAACGTGCCACCCATCAGCAACGTGCGCTCTCGCAATCCGATGAGTCCTCGCTGAGTCCCGCCATCGGCGGCGACAGACCTAACGGGCTGCCCGTTGACCACGGACACCGACGTGACGCTCTCGCCCCGCTCAACGCTTACCGCCACGGCGGCCCCCGGCGCGTACTTGGCAGCGTTGGTCAGCCCCTCTTGCACCACCCGACGCACGGCCAGCCCTACGACCCCAGTTACGTCAAGATCGCCGCCCAGGTCGACAGCCATGCCGGACGCTCTAGCCCTCTCGACCAGGTCCGCTACCGAGTCACTGGTGGGTCGCAGCGGCGCTAGCGTCCCGGGCTCCCCTAGCAGGCCGATGATCGTGCGCAGCGTCTCCGAGGCCTGCCCGGCGGTCATACGCAACTCACCCGCTGCCTGCCGGTGGCGGTCATCGAGGCCTCTATCGACCTCGAGACCACCGGCGCGGAGTGCGATAAGAGCCAGTTCGTGGCCAAGCGAGTCGTGCATGTCCTGCGCGATACGAGCCCGTTCGCGTAGCCGCTCCCGTTCGGCGATGATCCGCTGCTCCCGTTCCAGCTGCTCGGCGCGCTGCCACCCGGCTCGCAGGAGCTCGGCTCGTTGCCGCACGAACCGGCCCGCGAACCAGGGGAAGACCGCGAACAGGACCAGGCCGAACACCATCCACAGCCACTGCATCATCTGCGTGTCCAACCGGCCACGGACGAAGCCGAGTACGACGGCGTAACCGAGCCCGACTGCCGCTAGAGCCGCGAACGCATAGACCGCCGGTCGAGGCCCCGCCATCCGGCGACCGAGTAGGTAGCTCGTCAACATCGCGGCCATGGTGAAGCTGACAGTGCCGATGCCCAAGAGCACGAGGTAGGCCAACCCGGCGCTGGCCAACATGAACGACACCAGGGGGAGCCGCCTGGACACGACGACCGCGCACACCAGCAGGCCGAACAGGCCGAACACGTCCCATGTGAGCTTGGTGACCGGCAGGTTCAACAGGACCTCTAGGCCGAACAACGCGCACAGGGTGACCCCGATCGCGACATCAACGGCGAGTGTCCGCGTCCGCTCCACCCGACCGACGCTACAAGCCAGGGGTGCGTTGTCGACACTGACGAAAGTAAAGCTGGTTCGATGGGGGTTCCACTGATGAGGAGGAGCCCATGCGCCGGTTGGTGGTGCTGCGACACGCGAAGTCGGCTTGGCCGGAGGGCGTGCCGGACTACCGTCGCCCGCTCAACGACCGAGGTAGGCGTGACGCCCCCGCGGTCGGCAGGTGGTTGGCCGACAACGTCGAGGAGATCGACCTCGCCCTGGTCTCGCCCGCGACCCGCACCAGGCAGACCTGGGAGCTGGCGGCGGCCGAGTTAACCGCCGTCCCGCCCACGACCTTCGACGAGCAGCTCTACGGGGAGGGCGCCGAGTCGATACTGACCGTGCTGCGGTCAGTGCCAGAGGACGCGCGGACCGTCCTGCTGATCGGGCACAACCCGGACCTAGAGGACGTCGTCGAGACTCTTACCGGTACCCGACCAGAGTTCAAAACCTCCGCTCTAGCGGTGCTGAGCTGGCCGGGCAAGCGCCTGACCACGGCGGCACGCTCGTCCAACCTGCTGCTCACGGAGACGATCAGGGGCTGACGCTACTTCCGCTCGACCTGCCCCGGGCTGGGCGCCTCGATGTTGACCAGGTCGCCCCAGTGGTGGTAGTCCACTTTGACCACGAAGTCAGCGCCCTTGGTCAGCTCCAGCCTGCTCTGGTACCTGGCGATGCGCCCACCGGGCTCCACCCAGACCTCGGTCGTGAAGGTCTCGCCCCGGACGTCCTTGAACGCCATCGCCGGGAACCAGAACGCGTCGCCGTCCAGCTTGGCCTTGGCCACCTGGACGGTGTACCTGGTCAACTCGCGGCCCGCGATGTGGTCCCGCTCGGCGACCACGGTCGTCCCCGCGGCGGCGATCGCGGCACCGACCCGCTGCGGGTCCAGCGACGAGTACGCCACCACGAACTGGATCAACGGGTTGTCCCGGTTGTCCTGGTCGATCTCCAGCCAGAGCTTCGAGGGATCCGTCTCCCCCGGCTGCGTGGCGTAGACCATGCCACCCAGGGCCAGCACCGTCAGATCACCGTGCTCGGTGTCGAGGGTGAACCGAACGGTCGGGTCCAACCGGTCCAACTCGATCGAAGCGGCACCGGTCATCCGCCGCTCCCCCTGGTCCCCGATGAGATCAGCCTGGACCGCCGTCCCCCGCCTGGCCGTCTGCTCCACGGCCCGCCCCAACGCCCCGGCATCAGCGAACTCAGCCACGAACGGCGCCGTGGTCACCGGCACCGGCGCGGTGTCCGCCCGCTTCGTACACCCGACCAGGCCCACCACGCACACCACAACCACGGCAGCAATACCGCGCATCACGCCCACCCCCAGGTTTCATGTGGATCTTAGCGATCCGCCGGGGCTGATCAGTCCCCGGTTGTCGCAGGCCTTCCCGGGGTGCGGGCGTCGACGAAGAAAGCGCTCGAGCCGATGATTTCGATGCCGACGACTTTGCCGTCCTCGGTGAGGTCGAGGATCAGGTCGAACCGCCCCGGCGCGTTCTCCATGGCGACCTGGCGCACGATGGGACCACTGCCGGGACTCAGGTAGATGTAACTGGCATCGGCTTCTGGATCGTGCTCATAGGGCAAGACCCGCGAGTCCCCGTCCGCGCTCATCTGGATGTCGCCTCTCTTCAGCAATCCGTCCACCCCACTCAACCACCGCAAAGGGGGTCCGGAGTCCGCTGGCTGGGACTTGAGGGCTTGGGCCCCGAGGAGGGGCGGAACGAGAGAGGCTCGCGCTCAGGGCTCCAGTCCTGTCCGCACCGTGGGGTCTGGGGGCTCGGCCCCCAGAAACAACAACGGCCGACCCGGTTCGCGTTTTCCGCGAACATGGGTCGGCCGAGGCCGTGGAGGTGCCGGGAATCGAACCCGGGTCCTCTGTCGTTTCACCAGGACTTCTCCGTGCGCAGTTCGCTATGTCTCTGCTTGGCCCCACCGGTCACGCGAACTAGCCGGTGTGACGGGCCCAGTCACTGTGGGATTCCCGTTCAGGCCCCGTGACCGGGACTGGCGGTGAGCCTCCTAGCTGATGCCGGGATCCGGGGCGGAGGCACCCCCGGGCCGACAGACTCGCACTCGCTTAGGCAGCGAGGGCGAAGTCAGCGCGACTGTTAGTCTTGGCGCTTATTGGTTTGCGAGCGACGCTTGAGGTGGTCATCTCGCCTGCACCTGCACGCTTCCCCTGACTCGACGTCCAGAGTCGAAACCGTTCACCCCCGTGTGGGTTGGGACAACCTTCCGGTCAGTCTAACGCCCGCGGCCCGGCGTTTCATCCCGGATACCGGAGGTAGGGCTAACCCCACCCCCAGGTCGGTAGCGTTCCCCATGGAGGGGGGCCGGTTCGACCGCGATGCTGGTGGTCAACGGCTTGAGGAGGCAGACGCGATGACCACCATCGAGAGCGACGGGACCCGACCGAACCCGTCGGTGCTGGGGGCGCTGGGGTACATGGTGATGAACCTGCCCCTGGGGATCGCGGGGTTCGTGGCGGTGGTGACGCTGTTCAGCGTGGGCCTGGGCACGGCGGTGGTCTGGGTGGGGCTGCCGGTGCTGGCGCTGGCGGTCGTGGGGGCGCGGGTGGGGGCCCGGGTCGAGCGGGCGCGGGTGTACGCGATGCTCGACATCTACATCGCCAGCCCGTACGTGCCGCTGCCGGAGCGGGGGCGGTGGAAGGCGCGGGTGCGGGACGTCGCGACGTGGCGGGACGTGAGCTACTTCGTGTTGCTGCTGCCCATCGGGGTGTTCGAGTTCACGGTGATGGTCACGGCGTGGTCGCTCACGCTCGGGTTGTTGTTCCTGCCCATCTACTACCGATACCTGCCCACGGAGAGCTGGCGGATCGGAGACTGGGACCACCCGTGGGTCGTGGTGGACTCGTTCGTAGAGGCGCTGCCGTTCGCGGCGCTGGGGCTGCTGCTGTTGGCGTTGACGCTGCCGGTCACCAAGGGTCTGGGTAAGGCGCACGCCTACTACGCCAGGGCACTGCTGGGTCCCGCTCGGTCACGAGTCGGGTCTTACGGTGCCGAGCCCGTCCCGAGTGGGGTCTAACGATGGAGTCACGCAGGTATCCGCACCCCGCGCGCGCGATCGCGTACCTGATCGGCGCGTTCCCACTGAGCCTCTTCACCTTCGTGGTCACGGTCACCCTCATCTGCGTCGGCATCGGCACCGTGGTGATCTGGGTCGGGGTGGCGATCCTGGTCGCGGCGGCGCTGCTGGCGCGGGCGTTCGGCAACGCGCACCGGGCCTGGGCGCGCACGCTGCTCGGCGCCGACCTGCCGACCCGTCCGGTGATGACCGCCAACGGCGACGGGATGCTGCGACAGTGGCAGGCCCTGCTGACCGACCGGCGGACGTGGCGCGACATCACCTACCTGATGCTGGAGTTCCCGCTGTCGGTGTTCGGGTTCGCGCTGGGGATCGCGTGCGTCCCGTTGTTCCCGTTGGCGCTGTTCCTCGCCCCCCGCTACGCCTGGCTGCACTCCCAGCTGACCATCTCGATGCTCGGCCCCGACCGCACCCAGGATCTGACGGCGCGGGCGGAGCAGCTGCAGGCGTCACGGGCCCGCGGGGTCGACGCGGCGGAGGCCGAGCGCAGGCGCATCGAGCGCGACCTGCACGACGGCGCGCAGCAGCGGCTGGTGGCGGTCGCGATGGGGCTCGGCCGGGCCAAGGGCAAGCTGGACGCGGACCCGGAGCTGGCCAAGGCGCTGATCGACGAGGCGCACGCCGACGCGAAGCTGGCCGTGGCCGAGCTGCGCGACCTGGCCAGGGGCATCTACCCGGCGGTGCTCGGCGACCGGGGGCTCGACGCGGCGCTGTCGTCGCTCGCGGCGAAGTGCCCGGTGCCGGTCGAGGTCACCGTGACCGTGGAGCCACGCCCGCCCGCCGCCGTGGAGAGCACCGCGTACTTCATCGTGGGCGAGTCGCTGACCAACATCGCCAAGTACGCCAACGCCAGCCTCGTCACCGTGAAGCTGTGGCGGACGGAGCGGGCCAGCGGCGACCAGGTCGTCGTGGAGATCACCGACGACGGCGACGGGGGCGCCGTGCTGCGCCCGGGGGGTGGCCTCGCCGGGCTCGCGGACCGCGCTGCGACGATTGACGGCGTGATGACCGTGGTGAGCCCCATCGGTGGGCCGACAGTGATCAGGGCTGACCTCCCGTGCGCGTGGTGATCGCCGAGGACTCGGTGCTGCTGCGGGTCGGCGTGACCAGGCTGCTCGCCGACGAGGGCATCGAGACCGTCGCGGCGGTCGACGACGGTGACGGGCTGCTGCGCGCGGTCAGCGAACACCGCCCCGACCTGGCGATCGTCGACGTGCGGATGCCGCCGACGTTCACCGACGAGGGGCTGCGGGCGGCGGTGCGGGCCCGCGAGGAGATCCCGGGGCTGCCCGTGCTGGTGCTCTCGCAGTACGTCGAGGAGCGCTACGCGGTGGAGCTGCTGGCCGGGGGCGCGGGCGGGGTCGGGTACCTGCTCAAGGAGCGGGTGGCCGACGTGGCGGACTTCGTCGACGCCGTGCAGCGCGTCGCCGGGGGCGGGACCTGCATCGACCAGGAGGTGATCGCGCAGCTCATGGCCAGGGGACGACGCAACCCGATCGACCTGCTCACCCCGCGCGAGCGCGAGGTCCTCGGCTTGATGGCGCAGGGCCTGTCCAACATCGCCATCGCCCGGTCGCTCACCGTGTCCGACGGCGCGGTGGAGAAGCACGTCGGCAACATCTTCTCCAAGCTCGGCCTGGAGCCCTCCTCGGAGGAGCACCGCCGGGTTCGCGCGGTCCTGACCTTCCTTGACCGGGGCTGACCCGGGGGTACGCTGCCCGCGATCCTGGGGGTGGTTGTTGTGCGCGGTGCCGTTACCGCTGTCGTGGCGAGTCTGGTTGTTCTCGCTGGGTGCTCTAGTGAGGAGCCGCCCTCGGTCGTCCCCGAGTTCGGCGACGCCAAGGCGCTAGGGGCGGCGATCGACGCTCTAGCGGCGAAGGAGCGGACCGTTCACATGACCGTTCCCGGTAAGCCGGGCTACGAGTCGATCGTCAGCAAGGGCTCCGTTCGGATGGATCAGCCAGATACGGCTCTAGAGATGGTGGTGCCGAACGGGCAAGAGACCTGGAAGGTCCTCACGCTCGGCGAACACCTCTACCTGTCGCGGCCGCAGGCGACGCCCAGCGGCAAGCAGTGGCAAGAGATCGGTCCGGACTCGAAGGACAAGTCCGACCAGGCCATCGCGGGCGTGACCGGCGGGTTCGGCTCGCTCGACCCCCGGCGGGTCGCGGCGGACCTGGGCGCGGGCGTCCTGGTCGAGGCCAAACCCGACCAGGACGCCACCCGGTACCGCGTGCGGATCAGCACCGACAAGCTGACCTCGGCCTTCGGACTCAGCGAGACCGTGCTGCTCCGGCTCCCCCAGTCCAGCTTCCCGGTGGACGCCTGGGTAGGACCCGGCGGTCGGCTCTTGCGCTTCGAGGCCCACTTGGACGAGGCCGCAGGCAAAACCTTCCGCACCAGCTACAGCGACTGGGGCCAGTCGGTGGAGATAGATGCCCCGAAGCCCGAAGAGATCGAACCCAAGCGGTAGCCGCCAAGGAGACTCAGCCCTCCCGGTAGCCGGATAAGGTCGAGCCCGCTTAGAAGGCGTGGGTGTTTTCGCGGGCCCACTGGGTGGAGGTGCGGGCAGGGGTGCCAGTTACCTCCTCTACGGTCGGGAGCGGTGTGTGTCCTGCTGGGGGTGGGGTGGTGCGCATGGCGATGAAGAACTCGATGTCGGAGGCGCTGTAGCCCTCGTTCTGCCACTTGGCGACGATCTCGGCCTGGCTGAGTTCGACGAAGTGGAGGTCGCGGCCTAGGGCTTCAGCGAGGATGGCGACCCTCTCTGGTGCGGTTAGTGCTTCCGGGCCGGTGAGCCAGTAGTCCTTGCCGGAGTGGCCGTCCGATGTCAGTACGGTTGCGGCTACCGAGGCGATGTCGGCGTCGTGGACTAGGGCGCTCGGCATGGTTGGAAAGGCGTCGCGGACGCGGCGGTGGAGACGGCTTGCTCGGCCCATTCCAGGGTGTTGGACATGAACTCGACCGGGGACAGGTAGGTGTAGTCGAGGCCGCTTGCCGCTACCGCGTTGTCGAGTTCGGTCTTCTCGAGGTCTCCCTTGAGGACGGTCAGCTTGCGGACGCCTGCCGCGCGGGCCAGGTCGACGATGTCGGGGCCGTTGGTCAGTGGGGCGTAGTCGTCGCCGAAGCTGATCAGGTGGGCGGCGGTTACGCCGGTGAACGCGCTGGTCAGGGCTGCCGTGTCGGCGAGGCTGGCCTGGAACAGCTCGACACCGGCTGGGAGGGCGGCCCTGGCCGGGTCGCGGGTGATGGCGCGGACGTGGTGGCCCGCGGCGAGGAGTTGCGACACCAGGGGGCGGCCGACATTTCCGGTGGCACCGGACACGAGGATCGTCATGGCGGCGACCGTAGGTCCGATCGTGGACAGGTCCTGGCCGCGATTGCTGCGAGACTCGAGCCATGGCCGAACCGCGACTGTTGTCCCTGCTGGGGCTGTTGCAGGCGCGCCTGGACTGGACCGGCCCGGAGTTGGCGCGGCGGCTCGCGGTGAGCCCGCGCACGGTGCGGCGCGATGTCGAACGGCTGCGGGACCTGGGTTACCCGGTCAACGCCGTCGGTGGGGTCGGCGGCGGGTACCGACTGGGTGTCGGCGTCCGGCTGCCACCGCTGTTGCTCGACGACGACGAGGCGGTCGCGGTGGCGGTCGGCGTGCGGACGGCGGCGGCGGTGACCGGCATCGAGGAGATATCCGCCCGGGCGCTGGCCAAACTGGACCACGTCCTGCCCGCGCGGCTGCGGCACCAGGTGAACACGATCGCGGCCGCGATGGTCACCACGCCGACCCCGGGTTCCACAGTGGATACCGCGACCCTGGCCACGATCGCCGCCGCGGTGCGGGACCACCACCGCCTGCGGTTCGACTACCAGGGTGGCCAACGCGATGTCGAGCCGTACCGGTTGGTGCACAGCGGTCGCCGTTGGTACCTCTTCGCGTGGGACACAGGTAGAGGTGACTGGCGGACGTTCCGGGTAGATCGACTCGCGCCACGTACGCCTACTGGACCCAGGTTCCCCCCACGTGACCTACCGGAGGAAGACATGGGCCGGTACTTCGTGCGCACTACGACCACCACCCGCTACCGGCACCAGGCAAGGCTGACGATCCACGGTCCGGCTATCGAGGTTGCCGACGAGGTACCACCAACAATCGGTCTAGTGGAACCGATCGACGACCGGACCTGCACGTTGCACATCGGGTCCGACAGCCTCGACCAACTCGCGGTCTGGGTGGCGGCATTCGGTTTCGAATTCGAGGTACACGAACCCGAGGAACTCCGCGTCCACATCCAGAACCTGACCGCCCGCCTGAGTCGCTCGGTCGGACAGGACTAACGCGCACGGCCCCCGGTGGGACGCACCGGGGGCCGTGGCGTGGCTATTCGCTCGTGGGGCGACCACGGGGGCCGCCCCACGAGCGGTTCATCAACTCACTGCGAGAGTGATGTCGTCGAGGACGAACGACGTTTGCAGTGAGGCGTCTTCGGTGGAGACGAACTGGAGGCTGGCAGTCTGGCCCGCGTAGGCGCTCACGTCGACGGTGACCTGCTGGTAGTCACCGGCGTCGAGGTTGGAGTACGACTTCAGCGTGGTGGTGCCGAACCGGACCGACATCTTGTCGTACTGCAGCGTCTGGGTCGTCTCGGAGGTGTTGATGTAGACCCAGAAGGACAGCGTGTACGACGTGCAGCCCGTCGGGATGGTGAGGGACTGCCCGAAGTTCTCGGTGGCGGTGGTGCCCCGCCCGCCGAGCCACGCGCTGTAGGTGCCGCTGTGCGACGGGATGCCCTGACCGCCGTGGGTGCCGATGACGCCCGCGGTCTGGGTCCAGCCGGTGGTGCCGTTCTCGAAGTCCGGGTTGGTCACCAGCTGCGGGTTGGAGCTGCAGCTGCTGGCCGGGCCGACGGTCCAGTCGATGACGACAGTGCCCTGGCCGTCAGTGGCGGCGGCGAAGACCACCGACGAGTACGTGCCCTCAGCGGTAGGAGTACCGGTGATGAGACCACTACCGTCGATGGAGACCCCACCGGGCAGACCACGCGCGGACCAGCGGTACGGCGCAGTACCACCGGAAGCCGATAGCGCCACGTTCACCCGCTGACCGACCTTCGCCGATTGCGCGCCGGGGTCGGTGATGGTGACAACGGCGCCGCCATCGCTGATGGTCCAGTCGAAGCTGACCGAGCCGCTGCCGCCGGTGGTGCCGGTGGCGGTGGCGGTCACGCGGAACGTGCCTGCCTTGCTCGGCGTACCGCGAACAACCAGGGTGTCGCTACCGCCGTGGTCGGAGGTAAGACCGTCCGGCAGGCCAGTGACCGACCACGAGTACGGGGCCGTGCCACCGCTGGCGACCAGCTTCAGGCCCGCCTTCACCCCGACCTTGCCCGACTGCGGGCCGGGGTCGCCGATGGTGATGTCGCCACCGGGGGCATCGGTGATCGTCCAGTTGAACTTGACGCTGCCCGGGTTGCCCGAGGCGGGCGTCGCGGTGACGGTGACGCCGTAGATGTCCGCGGCGGTGGGGGTGCCGGAGACGACGCCACCGGTGGAGATCGACAGCCCGGTCGGGAGACCGACGGCCGACCAGGTGTACGGGGCGGTGGCGCCGGTCGCCCGGAGGGTCAGGTTCACCGGGGTGCCCACGCGACCGGTCTGGTCACCCGGGTCGGTGACCTCCGCGTCACCCGCGGGCGGGGCGGTGATCGTCCAGGTGAACGAGGCGCTGCCCGGGGTGCCCGCCGCGGGGGTCGCGGTGACGGTGACGTTGTAGTTGCCCGCCGTGGTGGGGGTTCCGGAGATCACCCCACCGGTGGAGACCGACAACCCGGCCGGGAGGCCGGAGGCGGTCCAGGTGTACGGAGCGGTGCCGCCGGTGGCCGACAGCGTGAGGCTGGCGGGGGTGCCGACGGTGCCCGACTGGTTGCCCGGCTGGGTGACGGTGGTGGGCGTGCCCGCGCCCTCACCGGTGAACAGCAGCTTGTTCGGCGACCCGGTACCCGGGTTGGTCACCTTGCCCGAGGTGGCCTGGGCGAGGAGCGCGGTGGCGACCTGCGGCGGCGTGTCGGTCGGGTGGCCCTGCAGGTAGCGCGCGACGGCACCGGCCACGTGCGGCGTCGCCATCGACGTGCCGCTGATCCGGTTGGTCGCGGTGTCGCTGTCCTTCCACGACGAGGTGATGTTCTGCCCCGGCGCGAACAGGTCGGTGCAGGTGCCGTAGTTCGAGAACGACGCGCGCGCGTCGGATTCGGCGGAGGCGTTGACGGTCAACCCCTCGGTCACGCGTGCCGGGGAGGAGTTGCACGCGTTGGTGTTGTCGTTGCCGGAGGCCAGGGCGTAGGTGATGCCCGCGGCGATCGAGTTGCGCACGGCCGTGTCGGTCGTGCTCGAGGCGCCGCCGCCGAGGCTCATGTTGGCCACGGCGGGCTTGGTGGCGGTGCGGGTCACCCAGTCGACGCCGCTGACGACACCGGTGTTGGAGCCGGACCCGGCGCAGTTGAGCACCTTCACCGCGACCAGCTTGACGTCCTTGGCGACCCCGTACTCGGTGCCGCCGACGGTGCCCGCCACGTGCGTGCCGTGGCCGTGGCAGTCGGTGTTGTTGGTGTCGACGGTGTTCGTGCCCCAGGTGGCCCTGGTGCCGAACGTGCGGTGCGAGGTGCGGATACCGGTATCGATGATGTACGCGGTGACGCCCGCGCCGGTGGAGTCGTAGTTGTAGTTCTGGTCGAGCGGCAGGTTGCGCTGGTCGATCCGGTCCAGGCCCCACGACGGCGGGTTGGGCTGGGTCCCGGTGGCGCGCACGACCGCGTCCTGCTCGACCATCGCGACCGCCGGGTCGGCGGCCAGCTTGCGCGCCTGGGCGGGCGACATCGATGCGGCGAAACCGCGCAGCGCGTTGCGCCACGTGGTCCGCGCCGTCGCGCCGTAGCGGGCCGCCACGTCGGCGACCGCACGGTCCACATTGGACGTGATGGCGGCGGTGTCCTTGAACGTCACCAGGTAGCTGCCGGGGATGGCGTCGGCTCGGTCGGCTCCGAGGACGACACCCTCAGCGGCTTCGGCGGTTCCGATGCCCACCACCAGCGCGGTTGCGGTGGCGGCGACCACCCCCGCGGCGAGCGCGCGTCTGCGCAGGCTCGCGCGAACTTGTCTCATGGGATGACTCCAATAAAAGCGATGCAGGGATCAGGGGACGATGTTCGCGAACGGCTCGGCATGCCGGTCGTGAGAAACAACCACAATCACACCCATTGGCGCCAGCGCACGGGAATGAATTCCACTGTTCAGTCCATAGCGCACCCGCTAACCCGACGTGATACCCGCATATCCGTGCCTGAATAAGGAAAACCCTTGTGAATTCACACCCGGGGTAGGGCTGTCCCCACCCCCGCCGCTGGTGCGGCCACCCCCGGCCGGACACCGGCTGGCCTGGCTGCTCACACGCGTCCGGCCCGACATGCTCGAACCCGGCAACGAGCCAGGTGCGAGGGGGGCAGCAGTGGTGAGAGCAGCGCGGGACCCGTTCTTGGACGTGATCCGAGTGGCGGCGGTACTGCTGGTCGTCGGTCAGCACTGGCTGATGCCGGTGTTGGCCAGCGATGGCTCGACGGTGGAAACAGGGAACGCGCTGACCACTCCGGGCTGGTGGTTGTTGACCTGGCTCTCGCAGGTGATGCCGGTCGTGTTCTTCGCCGGTGGCGCGGCGAACCTGCACTCGTTCCGGGCGGCCGGGCACACCAGGGCGTGGCTGGCCGGGCGGCTGCGCAGGCTGGTGGTGCCGGTGCTGCCGCTGGCCGGGGTGTGGGTGGTGCTGCCGGAACTGCTGCTGGGCGCGGGGGTCGCGCCGCAACCGGTGGACGTCGCGGGCGGCATCAGCGCGCAGCTGCTGTGGTTCCTGGTGGTGTACCTGGTCGTGGTGGCGGTGACACCGGTGATGGCCAGGGCGCACGAGCGGTTCGGCCTCGGCGTGCTGGTCCCGTTCGCCGCGCTGGCCGTCCTGGTCGACGTGGTGCGCTTCGCCGGGCTGCCCGAGGCGGGGTTCGTCAACGCCGTGGTCATCTGGGTCGCGGTGCACCAGCTCGGGATCTGCTACGCCGACGGCAAGCTGGAGCTGGGTCGGCGGGGGCACGTGGCCATGGCGGTCGGCGGGTTCGCCGTGGTCGCCGCGATGGTCGCGTTCGGACCGTACGCGCAGAGCATGATCGGCATGCCCGGGGCGCCGATGTCGAACATGAGCCCGCCCGCCGCCGTCCTGCTGCCGCTCGCGGTCGGCCAGCTGGGGTTGCTGCTGCTGGCCCGGCCGGTGCTCAACCGGCTCGACGGCCCGGCCATCAGGGCGATCGGGGCGCGCTGCACCACGATCTACCTCTGGCACATGCCCGCGCTCGTGGTCGTCGCGGGCGTCATGGTGCTCGGCATGGGCTACCGCACACCGGACCCCGGTTCGGTCGAGTGGTTCGCGGTGGCACCGATGTGGGTGACCTGCGTCGGCTTGGTCCTCGCCGCCCTGGTCCGGGTCTTCGGCCGCTTCGAGACCGGGGCGGGACGGGCGGTCCCCTCCCCCAAGGTGCTGACGGCGGGCTTCGTCGCGGCCGCGGCAGGTCTCTTAGGGCTAACCATCAACGGCTTCTCGCCCGACGGCCCCAGCCTCTTCGAAGGCCCGGTCCCGTGGGCGGTACTAGTCCTTACCGGTGTCGCCCTCTGCACCCGGTCTGACCGTGAGTGGACGCGCGCGCCGCGCCTCCAGCCCGCACACCACTAACTGCCGCAGGTGGGCCACCCCGTCACGGAGTGGCCCACCTGGTGTCACGCGGCCAGTTGACTCGCCTGCGGCTCTAGCGCCAACCGGAGCGCGTCGCGGACGTCGCTGACGAGGTGGATGGTGAGCTCCTCGCGCACCGACTCCGGCACGTCCTCCAGGTCCGGTTCGTTGCGCTGCGGCAACAGAACCGTGGTGATGCCCGCGCGGTGGGCGGCGAGCAGCTTCTGCTTCACCCCGCCGATCGGCAGCACCCGGCCGGTGAGCGAGACCTCACCGGTCATCGCGACGTCCGAGCGCACCGGGCGGCCCGACAGCAGCGACGCCAGCGCGGTCGTCATCGTGATGCCCGCGCTCGGCCCGTCCTTGGGCACCGCGCCCGCCGGGACGTGGACGTGCACACCCCGCTCGGCCAGTTCCGCGACCGGCAGCCCCAACGCGGGGCCGTGCGAGCGCAGGAACGACAGCGCGATCTGGGCCGACTCCTTCATGACGTCACCCAACTGCCCGGTCAGCGTCACCCCGGTGGCCCCGGTCTCCTTCTCCGCCAGCGAAGCCTCTACGAACAAGACGTCGCCACCGGCTCCGGTGACCGCGAGCCCGGTAGACACACCTGGCACCGAAGTCCGCTCAGCCGACTCTGGCGTGTGCCTCGGCTGCCCGAGATAACCGCGCAGGTTCTGAACGTCGACCGTCAGCGGCAACTGCACATCGCCGACCGCGAGCTTCGCGGCGACCTTGCGCAGCACCCGCGCGATAGCGCGCTCCAGCTGCCGCACCCCGGCCTCGCGGGTGTACTCCCCCGCCAGCAGCCGCAGGGACGGCTCGGTGACGACCACTTCGTCGGCGGTCAGCCCGGCCCGGTCCAGCTGCCGGGGCAGCAGGTGGTCCCTGGCGATGACGACCTTCTCGTCCTCGGTGTACCCGTCGAGCTGGACCAGTTCCATCCGGTCGAGCAGCGGCGCCGGGATGGCCTCGACGACGTTGGCGGTGGCCAGGAAGACCACGTCCGACAGGTCGAGCTCCACCTCCAGGTAGTGGTCGCGGAAGGTGTGGTTCTGCGCCGGGTCGAGCACCTCGAGCAGCGCCGCCGTCGGGTCGCCCCGGTAGTCGGAGCCGACCTTGTCGATCTCGTCGAGCAGCACGACCGGGTTCATCGAGCCCGCCTCCTTGATGGCGCGCACGATCCGGCCGGGCAGCGCGCCGACGTAGGTGCGCCGGTGACCGCGGATCTCCGCCTCGTCCCGCACGCCACCCAGCGCGACCCGGACGAACTTGCGCCCCATGGCCCGCGCGACCGACTCGCCCAGCGACGTCTTGCCCACTCCGGGCGGGCCCGTCAGCGCCAACACCGCGCCACTACGACGCCCGCCGACGACACCGAGCCCACGCTCGTCCCGACGGTTGCGCACGGCGAGGTACTCGATAACGCGATCCTTCACGTCTTCAAGCCCGGCGTGGTCAGCGTCAAGCACCGCTCGTGCGCCCGCGATGTCGTAGGCGTCATCGGTGCGCTCGTTCCACGGCATCTCTAGGACCGTGTCCAGCCAGGTGCGGATCCACCCCACCTCCGGCGACTGCTCCGAGGTGCGCTCCAGCTTGTCCACTTCAGACAGCGCTGCCTCGCGAACCTTCTCCGGTAGCTCTGACTCGGACACACGCGCCCGGTAGTCCTGCTCCTCGGAGGCAGGCTTACCGTCCAATTCGGCCAGTTCCTTCCGGATGGCCGCGAGCTGTTGGCGCAACAGGAACTCCCGCTGCTGGCGCTCCATCCCCTCCTTGACGTCCTTGCGGATCGTCTCGGCGACGTCCAACTCGGCGAGGTGCTCGCGCCCCCACTCCAGCAACCTCTCCAGCCGCGCGGTGACATCGGTCGTCTCCAGCAGCCAGACCTTCTGCTCGTCGGACAGGTACGCGGCGTACCCGGCGAGGTCGGCCAGCGCGGCCGGGTCGTCCACCTGGGTCACGCTGTCGACGACCTGCCACGCGCCCCGCTGCTGCAGGATCGTGGTGACCAGGCCCTTGTACTCGCGGGCCAGGTCGCGGGTGCGTGCGTCAGTCGTCTCGTCGGCGGTCTCGACCTGCACCCACAGGGCCGCGCCGGGGCCGGTCGTGCCCGCGCCGATGCGGACCCGGCCGGTGCCGCGCACCACGGCCGCCCGCTCACCGCCGGGCAGCCTGCCCACCTGTTCGACCACCGCCAACGTGCCGACCCGGGCGTATTTGCCGTCCAACCGGGGCACGAGCACCACGCGCGCGGGTTCACCCGCGGCTTGCGCGGCTTCGACGGCGGCACGGGCCTCGGTGGCGTTGCCGGATCCGGTCAGCTGGATGGGCACGACCATGCCGGGCAGCAGGACCGTGTCGTCCAGGGGGAGCACCGGCAGGTTCAGGGCCTCGGACATGGGATCAGCCTCCAGGAGTTGAGTCTGATCACGTCAACTTCCCTGAGCGGGGCTATGTTCCCCCGGGGTGTTCGCCCTGAGCGAGCAGCCGGGCCCCCGTGTCGTGCAACACCGCCCGCAGGAACGGTTCACCCAGGCCAGGGGCCTGCGCCCAGTCCGCGATGGCCCGCAACTGCTCGGCGTACGGGTACGGGATGCTCGGGAAGTCCGTGCCCAGCACCACCCGGTCGGCCAGGTCGACCAGCCGAGCCGTCCAGTCCGGCGGCAGCGGGTTCGACCCGAGGGTGAACCCGACCCCGACCATCGTGGTGTCCAGGTGCACCCGCGGGTACCGCTCCGCCAGGTCCAACGCCCGGGAGATCTCCGGCATGCCCGCGTGCGCCAGAACCAGCGTCAACCGGGGGTGGCGGCGCAGGACCTCTTCGAAGACGGACAGCCCGGTGTAATCGCCCGGAAGCGGACCGTGTCCACAGTGCACGACCACGGGTACACCCGCGTCCGCCAGCATGCCCCAAGCTGGGTCCAGGAGGGCGTCTCGCGGGTCGTAGGCCCCGACCTGGACATGAGCCTTGACGCACCGCGCGCCCGAGCGCAGAGCGGCTTCCAGGTACCGCGACACCGTCGGTTCGGGATAGACGGTCGCGGTCGACACGGCCTCGGGCACGCGCGCGGCGAACTCGGCCACCCACTCGATGAGCCACTCGGCCATCCCGGGCTTGTGCGGGTACACCAGCGGCGCGAACCGGACCACGCCGAGGTCGCGCAGCGTCGCCACCCGTTGACTCTCCGACGTCCGGTAGTGGATCGGCCACGCCGTGCCGTAGGTGCGCTCGGCCTGGTCGAAGTACGCCCACACCTTGCGCTGGACCGGCTCGGGCAGGAAGTGCACGTGCAGGTCGACCAACCCCGGCACCCCGAGACCCCGAAACCAGTCCGGGACCTCGGCGTCGGTGCCAGGCGGCCCGTCCACCTACCCCATGCCCTTGGCCCGGCGCCCGACCGCCTTGGCGATCTCCCGGTTGGCGTCGCGCTTGGCCAGGTCCTGCCGCTTGTCGTAGGCCTTCTTGCCCTTGGCCAGCGCCAGCTCGACCTTGACCTTGCCGTCGGAGAAGTACATCGACAGCGGGACCAGCGAGACCCCGGACTCCTTGATCTTGCCGATCAGCTTGCCGATCTCGGCCCGGTGCAACAGCAGCTTGCGGGTGCGCCGCGGCTCGTGGTTGGTCCAGGTGCCCTGCGTGTACTCCGGGATGAACAGGTTGCGCAGGAACACCTCACCGTCGTCGACGGTGGCGAAGGCGTCGACGATCGACGCCCTGCCCTCCCGCAGGCTCTTCACCTCGGTGCCCACCAGGACCACACCGGCCTCGTAGGTGTCGATGACCGCGTAGTCGTGCCGGGCCTTGCGGTTGGTGACGATCGCCTTACGGCCGCGTTCCTTAGCCATGACGGTCAACTCTACGCAGCACGGGCCGGATCAGGTGCGGACGTACAGGCGCAGCGTGACGTAGCCGGTGAACGCGGACACGCCGATCGCGATCAGCAGCAGGATCGGCGAGACGAAGGCCAGGTCACCGGCCTCGACCGACTTCACCACACCGGACTTGATCGGCTGCGCCAGCACGTCGTCGAGGAAGGCCAGCTTCGCGCCGACCAGCATGGCTATCGCCACGAGGGCGCCGATGATGCCGGTCACCACCGCCTCGAGCAGGAAGGGCAGCTGCGTGTACCACCGGGTCGCGCCGACCAGCCGCATGATGCCGACCTCGGTCCGCCTGGTGAACGCCGAGAGCTGCACCGTGTTGGAGATCAGCAGCAGCGCCGCCACCGCCATCACGCCCGCGATGAAGAACGTCGCGTTGCGCACCCCGTTGAGCGCGCTGAAGAACCGGTCCAGGAACTGGCTCTGGTCGCCGATCGAGTCGACCCCGGCCTTGCCCTTGTAGGTCTGGATGATCACCTCGGGCCGGTCCGGGTCCTTGAGCCGGACGTTGAACGAGGACGGCAGCGCCTCCGGGCGGGCCAGCTTCACCAGCTCCGGCTGCGCCTCGAAGATCCGCTTGAACCGCTCGTAGGCCTGGTCGCGGTTCTCGAACTCCACCCGCTCCACCGCCGGGTCGGACTCCAGCTGCGAGCGCAGCCCCCGGCAGGGGTCGGCCTTGCAGTCCTTGTCCGAGGCGGACACGTCGTTGGTCAGGTAGATGTTGACCTCGACCTTGTCCTGGTAGAGCTCCTTGGTGTTGTCGATCATCCGCACCACCAGCAGGCCACCGCCGAGCAGCAGCAGCGAGATGGCGGTCGTGATGATCATCGCGATGGTCATCGTGATGTTCCGGCGCAGACCGGTCACGACCTCGCTGAACACGAAGCTGGCACGCATCGGGCTGGGCTTCCTCGCTGTTTCCGGGGTGGTGCTGGCGGGCTGGGGCTACTGCGTTCGGTCACGTCCCGCTGGCGACGACCGGCTCGCCAGGTCGGGAACGATGCCGGGCGGGGACGAGGGGGCGGGCGGCGGTGACTCAGACTCGGCTATCGACCGACGCCGTAGACGCCCCTGGCGTCGTCGCGGACGACGCGACCGAGGTCGAGCTCCACGACCCGGCGGCGCATCGAGTCCACGATGGAGTGGTCGTGCGTCGCCATCAGGACCGTCGTGCCGGTGCGGTTGATCCGCTCCAGCAGCAGCATGATGTCCTGGCTGGTGTCGGGGTCCAGGTTCCCGGTCGGCTCGTCGGCGAGCAGCATCAGCGGCCGGTTGACGAACGCCCTGGCGATGGCCACCCGCTGCTGCTCACCGCCGGAGAGCTCGTGCGGCATCCGCTCGGCCTTGCCCTCGAGGCCGACCAGCTCCAGCACCTCGGGCACCACCTTCTTGATGGTGTGCCGCGGCTTGCCGATCACCTCCAGCGCGAAGGCCACGTTCTCGGCGACGGTCTTGTTCGCCAGCAGCCGGAAGTCCTGGAAGACGCAGCCGATGGACTGGCGCAGCCGGGGCACCCGGCGCCGGGCCATCCTGGTCAGGTCGAAGTTCGCCACGTACACGCGCCCCTTGCTGGGGACCTCTTCGCGCAGCAGCAGCCGGAGGAAGGTCGACTTACCCGAGCCCGATGGGCCGATCAGGAAGACGAACTCACCCTTGTCGACCTGCACGGAAACGTTCTCCAGGGCAGGCCGGGTGGAGGTCTTGTAGACCTTGGAAACCTGTTCGAGCCGGATCACGGTCGGCGAGTCTACCTTCGGTTGTTATCGAGCCGTAGCCTTGGTGCCCGTTACGGTCCGCGCTGGTCACCGATGGTGGCCAGGCGGT
Source organism: Actinokineospora globicatena (assembly GCF_024171945.1). GTDB lineage: Bacteria > Actinomycetota > Actinomycetes > Mycobacteriales > Pseudonocardiaceae > Actinokineospora > Actinokineospora globicatena. The sequence continues at coordinate 29,906 of NZ_JAMTCR010000005.1, read as the reverse complement.
CACACGCCGGTCTTGCGCCAGCGGATGCCGGACTCCAGGAACCCATCGATGTCGCCGTCGAGCACGGCGGCCGGGTTGCCCACCTCGTGCTCGGTGCGCAGGTCCTTGACCATCTGGTACGGGTGCAGCACGTAGGTGCGCATCTGGTTGCCCCACGACCCGCTCGAGGAGTCCTTGAGCGCGTCCATCTTGGCCTGCTGCTCCTGCCTGCGCCGCTCCAGCAGCTTGGCCTGCAGCACCGCCATCGCGCTCGCCTTGTTCTGCAGCTGCGAGCGCTCGTTCTGGCAGGAGACCACGATGCCGGTCGGGATGTGGGTCAGCCGGACCGCGGAGTCGGTGGTGTTGACGCCCTGCCCGCCGGGACCCGACGAGCGGTACACGTCGACCCGCAGGTCCTTCTCGTCGATGTCCACGTGGTCGGTCTGCTCGACCACCGGGACCACCTCGACCGCGGCGAACGAGGTCTGCCTGCGGCCCTGGTTGTCGAACGGCGAGATGCGCACCAGCCGGTGGGTGCCCTGCTCCACGGAGAGGGTGCCGTAGGCGTACGGGGCGGCGATCTTGAACGTGGCCGACTTGATGCCCGCCTCTTCGGCGTACGAGGTGTCGTAGACCTCGATGGGGTAGCCGTGGCGCTCCGACCACCGCAGGTACATGCGCATGAGCATCTCGGCGAAGTCCGCGGCGTCGACGCCACCGGCCTCCGAGCGGATGGTCACCAGCGCGTCGCGGCCGTCGTACTCGCCGGAGAGCAGGGTGCGCACCTCGAGGGAGGAGATGTCGGCCTTGAGCTTGTCCTGCTCGGCGACGGCCTCGGCCGTGGCGTCGTCGTCGCCACCCTCCTCGGCCAGCTCGTAGAGCACCGCGAGGTCGTCGAGCCGCGAGCGCAGGTCCTCGACCTTGCGCAGCTCACCCTGGCGGTGCGAGAGCTTGCTGGTGACCTTCTGCGCCGAGTCCGGGTCGTCCCACAGGTCCGGGCGAGCCGCCTGTTCCTCCAGGTCCGCGATCTGCGCGCGCAACCCCTCAAGGTCCATCACCGCCTCGACGTTGGCCAGCGAGGTGGACAGTTCCTTGAGGTCAGCGGCGACGTCCGGGTTCACGTCGGAAAAGACTACGCGGACACGGGCGCCGCCGCTGCGGCGGTAGCCGGGTCAGGACTTGGGGATGGAGTCCAGCAGCTTCAGCACGGCCTTGGCCCGCGCCACGCCGAACTCGGCGATCGCCTTGGCGTACGGGTCCTCGGCGGTCTTCACGGCGGTCTTGGCCGCCTCGTGCTCGCCGTTGTAGACCTGCTTGGCCGAGTCGATCAGGCCGACCCGCTGCTTGGCGGTCAGCGTGCTCGCGTGCACCAGGCGCAGGATCAGCGGGCTGCGCAGGTGGTCGGGACCGGGCTCGCCACCGAGCCAGGTCTTGAAGGCCTTCTTGCCAGCCGCGGTGATGACGTACTGCTGGCTGGAACGGGGACCCTGCTTGCCCAGCCGGACGAGACCGGCGTCGGCGAGCGCGGGCAGTTCGCGGTAGACCTGGCTGCGGGTCACGCTGAAGAAGGAGCCGAAGCGCTCCCTTGCGGCGGACACCAGCTGGCCACCGGTCTGCGGGCCCTCGTGCAGCAGGCCGAGCAGGGCGGCGGCGGTCGCATTCAGTTCAGACACAAGACCACGGTCCCACGACACGGCCGTGCTGTCCACAGTGGCCATGTGCGCCAGTCCACAGTGGCTGATCGACCGCGACACCCCGATGGACATCCGACCCGGGACCGATCAGCGGACGACAGGTGTCCACGGTTGGCCCAAAACCGGACTATCCCACGTGGACTCGGCGGGCTTGCTCCCCCGAAGGAGTGGATCTCTTCCCAGCGGGCTACCCGTTCGGCCCAGTGGTGGGTGGGCGAACCGTAGTCGGCGCAGGACGCGGGTTTCCGCCGGAAAATACCCGCCATTGTGGTCCAGATCACCCTGACGGCGGCAGCTTCAGGACCGGAAACCGCCGGTCCACACCCGCCCAGCCAGTGCGTTCACCTCGCGACTGTCACACTAAGACCTCTTTGCTGGTCCTGAATGGACCCCGCCCGCGCATCTGTTCCACCCAAACGCATCACCCACCCTCGCGTGCCGATGCACGCGCATCCACCCCACCCCCCGCGCCGCGCCACCCGCCCCCCGCAACGTCCACTGAGGACTAACCCCCAGTTGATCCCGCACCCGCGCGAAAACCCCCCCGAGCGCCCCCTCGGACCAGACGATGACAAACCCTCACCATCGCCCGCGTCCCCCTCCCACCCGAGAGGACCGTCCACCCCCACCCACCACACCGCACACCCACTCCGCCCCAAATAGAAAATGGCGGCACTCCCATTCCTGGAAGTACCGCCATAATCCTTTGTAGCGGGGACAGGATTTGAACCTGCGACCTCTGGGTTATGAGCCCAGCGAGCTACCGAGCTGCTCCACCCCGCGGTGGTAAAAACCACTCTACACACCCCCCACAACCCACTTTCACCGGGGTCCCCAATCCCCCTAACCCCACCCCACGCCCTCCGCACCACCCCGCCGCCACTCACTCAATGCGCCGGGCCGCCAGGCCCGAGCGGGCTCCCCTGCTACGCGCTCGTCCCTCGCGCTACCCCACCCCACTCGATGCGCAGGGCCCCCAGGCCCAAGCGAGTTCCCCAGCTACGCGCTCGTCCCTCGCGCTACCCCACCCCACTCGATGCGCAGGGCCCCCAGGCCCAAGCGAGCCTCCCCCGGCCCCGCCACGCGCTCGCCCCTCGCACTACGCGCCCCCCAGCCCCGCTACGCGCTCGTCCCTCGCACTACGCCCCCCTCGCACCGTGGGGGCGTGGGGGGTCGCCCCCCAAATACAATGCGAAAAGGCCCCTTATCCACGCTTTCCGTGGATAAGGGGCCTCAGCCTTGTAGCGGGGACAGGATTTGAACCTGCGACCTCTGGGTTATGAGCCCAGCGAGCTACCGAGCTGCTCCACCCCGCGTCGGTAGTTGTAACAGTACACGCGTGGTGGCCTGGCAGCAAATCAGGGTGGCTTTAGGTGAGTGGGGTCACCACCGGGGTCCGTTTTGGGCGCTCAGCGGCCCGGAAAAGGCGGCAGGCCCGCCACCGCGGGTGCGGGGCGGGCCTGCCGTGAGTGGTGCGGGATCAGCCGCCTGGGGCCGGTGTGGGCGATGGTGATGCGCCCGGCGAGGACGGTGCGGTCGTCTGGCCGCCCGCCTTCGCCTTGGCCTCGTCGTACTGCTTGGCGGCGGCGTCCAGTTCGGCCAGCGCCTTGCCCTGCTCGGTGAAGTCACCGTCGCGCTGGGCTTGGCGCAGGTGTGCGATCGCCGCGTTGAGCGACTGCACGGCCTGGTCCAGCTCGCTGCCCCCGGTGCCCGGTGATGGGGTCGTGGTCGGCGTTGTGGACGGCGCTGAGGTGCTGCTCGGTGGGTTCGGTGTCTCCCCCGGCTTGGGCGCGATGTCACCGGTGCCCTTGCCGAACACCTCGTCGAGCGCCTCATCGATGGTCGGCGCGAACCCGACCTTGTTGCCGAAGGACACCAGGACTCTCGCCAACTGCGGGAACGCGTTGGCGTCCTTGCGCTGGATGTAGATCGGCTCGACGAACAGCAGACCACCCGCGACCGGCAGCGTCAGCAGGTTGCCGAACCTTGGCGCGACACTGGGGTTGTTGAACAGCGTTCGGTTCTCCGCGACCTCCGGTGTGGTCTGGAACCGGTTCTGCACCTGACCGGGACCCTCCACTTGGGCCGCCCCGGAGGTGGGTAGTCGCAAGACCCTGATCTGCCCGTAGTCCGCCGGATCGGAGGACACCGACACCCAGGAGGCGAGGAACTGCCGGTTGAGCGAGTTCAGCGCGCTGGTGATCTGGAAGGTCGCCTTGGTCTGGCCGGGCGCCTGGGCGAGCACGTAGTACGGCGGTTGCTTGGCGCCGTTGTTGGCCGCGTTGGACGCGCCGTCCTCGGTCGGGTCGGCCGGGACGTTCCAGAAGGTCTTCTGCGAGAAGAACTCGACCGCGTCGGACACGTGGTACTTGGAGAGCAGTTCGCGCTGGACCTTGAACAGGTCCTCCGGGTAGCGGAAGTGCGAGCGCAGGTCGTCGGAGATCTCCGAGGACGGCAGCACCGTGCCGGGGAAGACCCCCTGCCACGCCTTGAGCACCGGGTCGTCGTCGGTGATCGAGTACAGCTTCACCGTGCCGTCGTAGGCGTCGACGGTGGCCTTGACCGAGTTGCGGATGTAGCTGATGGTGCGGTTGTCCTGCCGGACCACGCCGTCGAGCGAGTCGGTGGTCGCCTCGCCGAGCGAGGTCCGCTGCGCGTACGGGTAGTTCTCCAGCGTGGTGTAGCCGTCGATGATCCACAGGATCTTCCCGTTGACCACCGCCGGGTACGGGTCGCCGTCGAGGGTCAGCCACGGCGCCACCGAGCTCACCCGGTCCCGCGGGTTGCGGTTGTACATGATCTTGGCGCCGTCCTCGATCTGCGACGAGAACAGGATGTTGCGCTCGGTGTAGTGCGCGGCGAAGACGAGCTTGTTGAACAGCCCGTCGATCGGCACACCGCCCGCGCCGGTGTAGCCGAAGGTGCTGGTGGAGGTGTCGTACTCCAGCGGGCGGCCGTTGTCCTTGCCGCCGACGATGGCGTAGTTGTCCGTCGCCAGCTCACCGAAGTAGATGCGCGGCTGGGTCACCTTGATCGGGCCGTCGTTGGTCAGGTCGCTGACCTTGAAGACCGGGTAGCCGCCCTGGTCGTTGGAGTCCTGCAGCGCCGAGTTGATGGTGTTGGCAGGCGCGGCCACGAACCCGTTGCCGTGGGTGAAGACCATGTGCCGGTTGATCCAGCCGCCCTGGGTCTCGGTGAGCCCGGAGGTCTTGATCTCGCGCGCGGCGACGATGTAGTCCTGGGTCTTGCCGTCGATGGTGTAGCGGTCGACGTCGAGCTTCTCCGGGAAGCCGTAGAAGTTCTCCCGGCCCTCGCGCTGGGTGAAGGTCGGCGCCAGGATGTTCGGGTCGAGCAGGCGCACGTTGGAGATGGTGTTGGAGCTGCTCTGCTCCGAGCGGATCTTGGCTGGCGAGACGTCGGTGGTACCCGCGTAGTCCTCGGTCTTCACCGTCTTGTCGGTGAGCCCGTAGGCCAACCTGGTCGCCTCGATGTTGCGCTGGATGGACAGCGATTCCTTGGTGTTCTCGTTGGGCCGCACCGAGAACTGCTGGATGACCGCAGGCCAGGCCGCGCCGACCAGGATGCCGGAGAGGATCAGCAGCGCGGTCGCGATCGCGGGCAGCTGCAGGTTGCGCAGGAACGCGCCTGCGAAGAAGGCCACCGCGCAGAAGCCCGCGATGAACATCAGGATCAGCTTGGCGGGCAGCACCGCGTTGAGGTCGGTGTAGTTCGCGCCGCTGAACAGGTCGTGCTTGTTGAACAGCAGCTCGTAGCGCTCGAAGAAGTAGTCGACCGCGTAGACCAGCACGAACACGCCCGCGGTGATGGACAGCTGCATGCGCGCCGGGGCGGCGAGCTGACCGCCCTTGCCCGCGAGCCGGATCCCGCCGAACAGGTAGTGCGTGACCAGCGCGCCGAAGAAGGCGACCGCGACGGTGACGAACAGCCAGCTGATCAGCCAGGTGATGAACGGCAGGGTGAAGGCGTAGAAGCCGATGTCGATCTGGAACTGCGGGTCGCGCACGCCGAAGTCGCCGCCGTTGAGCAGCAGCTGGATCTGCTGCCAGTCCGACTGCGCCGCCGAGCCCGCGATCAGGCCCATGATCACCGGCAGGCCGATGCCGAAGAGCCGGACCCGCTGCACGATGGTGGAGCGGTAGCGGGCGAGCGGGTCGTCCGCGCTCGACACCGGCACGAACACCGGGCGGGTGCGGTAGGCCACCCACAGGCTCACCGCGAGGGCGCCGCCGACGAGGGCGCCGACGGCGAAGAACAGCGCGATCCTGGTCCACAGCACGGTGGTGAACACCGAGGTGAACCCGACCTCACCGAACCACAACCAGTTCACGTAGGTGCTGAGCAACCGGGACCCGACCAACAGCAGCAGGATCAGCGCGGCGGCGATGATGAGCAAGATCCGACTGCGCCGGGACAGCTTCGGCAGACCGATCGGGGGCCGAGTGGCCACTGGGCACGCTCCAGGTTCGCTGGCTTTCGACGTTCACCACGGACGAGCTGGGCCGTCCTGGTTGTTCAACTCTATTAGGGCCGGTCCGGGTTCCCGCGCGGGTGTCCGAAATGTGTGGATGGCTCGGCGCGTTGTGGACAACCCGGGTGCCCGCGGGCCGCGCGGGCCCTGCCACCATGTCCGGCGTGAGCACCCAGGACCTGCCGACCGCCGCCCGCGAGGTGGAGGAGTTCGTCGCGACCGGGGGCTGGGACCAGCCGCCGCAGCTGTTCGCGCTCGTGCCGACCGGGCACCTGCTGCGCGAGCAGCCCGACCTGGTCGGCCAGGTCGACCCGGACGCGGCGCTGACCCCGATCGCGCAGGACGCGCTGCCCGACGGCGACCTCGGCGCGGCGCTCGGCACGATCCTGTGGCCCGAAGCGGTCCTGGGCTGCGCGCTGGCGCAGGAGATCGTGATGCTGCCCCCGGAGGCGGAGGCCGAACTGCCGGACGCGGACACCGACGCGGTCAGCGCCGTGGCGGCCAGCCACCCGGCGGCGCGGGAGGCCCGGCTGGTGGCCGCGGTGCTGCGCGACGGGTCCGTCGCCTGCGTGCTGCGGCTGCGCTCGGTCGCCGATGGCGTCGACGAGATCGTCGAGCACCCCGGACTCGCGCAGAACCTCACCACGGCGCTGCTCGACACCTTCCGCTAGCAGCTCGGCACCGGTCGACCGGCCTTGATGTCCTTGAGCGCCTGGACGGCGCCGTCCAGGGTGGACACCCGCACCAGGCGCAGCCCCTCGGGCGCGTTGTCCTTGGCCTCGGCGCAGTTGCCGTCCGGGACCAGGAACACCTCGACGCCCGCCTCCTTCGCGGCGACCATCTTGAACGGGATGCCACCGATGCGGCCGACGTTGCCCGCCGCGTCGATCTCCCCGGTACCCGCGATGGTGGCGCCACCGGCGAGGTCGTCGTCGCTGAGCCGGTCGACGATGGCCAGCGCGAAGATCAGGCCAGCCGACGGGCCGCCGACGTTCTGCAACCGGATGGTGGTCTTGAAGGCCACGTCCGGGCGCTCGCCCGCGCCGAGGCCGATGAAGCCCTCGTCGCGCTTCTCCTGGCCGAAGTCGGTCGCGTTCGCCAGCGTGATGGTGGCCGTCTGCTCCTTGCCCTCACGCTTGTAGGTGATGGAGATCCCCTGCCCGGGTGTCGTGCCCGCCAGCGCGGCCCGCACGTCACCGGCGGCGGTGACGTTCTTGCCGTTGACCACCAGCAGCTGGTCACCCGGCGCGAGCACCTTGTCGGCGGGGGCGCCCGAGGTGATCTGCTCGGCGATGACCTTCATCGGGTACTTGAGGTGGCGCAGCGCGGCGATCTCGGCGTTGCTCTGCGAGTCCTGGAACAGCTTGGTGTTCTGCTCCTCGATCTGCTCCTCGGTCTCCCCCGGGCGGAAGTAGTCCTCGCGCGGGGCGACCGCGTACCGGCCGCTGACCCACAGGCCGAGCGCGCCGAACAGGGTGATCTCGTCGTTGACCGACACCGTGGTCATCCGCAGCTGACCGGTCGTCTGGTGGCTCTGCTCGCCCTCGATGCGCACGATCGGCACGCCGTCGACGTCACCGAGGGTGTCGTAGGTCGGGCCGGGGCCGAGGGAGACGTAGGGGATCGGCACCAGCAGGCCGACCAGCAGGAACGCGACCGTGAGCACGGCGCTGACCACGATGGTCCACCCGCGCCGGGTGAGGCCCGCGCGCACCAGCCGCGCGTCCGGGCTCGGTGGCGGGGGTGTGGGTGACTCGGGTGCGGTGCTCACGACGTCACAGGGTACGTGCGTTCGCCGAGGGCGGATCACCGGACGGCGCGCGTGCCCGAATGCCGCGTACCGTGGACACATGAACGAGTTCCCGTTCGGCTTCAACATGCCGAACCCCGACGACCCTGACCGTGGCAAGCAGGGCGGCGACGGCCAGGAGAACCCGTTCGACCAGCTCGGGCAGATGCTCAGCCAGCTCGGCCAGATGATGAGCCAGGCCAGCACGTCGAGCGGTCCGGTGAACTACGACCTGGCCAAGCAGATCGCGGTGCAGAAGCTCGCCGGGCAGATCGGGTTCACCGCGCCCGCGGAGGCGCACACGGCGGTCACCGACGCGGTGCACCTGGCCGAGATGTGGCTCGACCCGGTGACGACGCTGCCCGCCGGTGCCACCAGCACCAAGGCGTGGACGGCCAAGGACTGGGTGGAGCACACCCTGCCGACCTGGCAGCGGCTGTGCGACCCGGTGGCCAAGCGGATGGCCGGTGCCTGGGTGGAGGCGCTGCCCGCCGAGGCCAAGGCGCAGGCCGGTCCGCTGCTGGCGATGGTCGGGCAGATGGGCGGCATGGCCTTCGGGTCGCAGCTGGGCAACGCGCTGGCGCAGCTGGGGTCGGAGGTGCTGACGGTCACCGACATCGGGTTGCCGCTCGGCCCGGACGCGACCGCGGCGCTGCTGCCCGCCAACATCGAGGAGTTCACCAAGGGCCTGGAGCGGCCGGCCAGCGAGGTGATGGTGTTCATCGCCGCCCGCGAGGCGGCCCACCAGCGGCTCTTCGCGCACGTGCCGTGGCTGCGGCAGCGGCTGCTCGGTGCGGTCGAGGAGTTCGCCAACGGCATCAAGGTCGACATCTCCGCGCTGGAGGAGCTGGCGACCCAGGTCGACCCGGCGAACCCGGCCACCATCGAGCAGGCCATGCAGTCGGGCATGCTCGAGCCGAAGACGACCCCGGAGCAGCAGGCCGCGCTGGCCCGCCTGGAGACCCTGCTCGCCCTGGTCGAGGGCTGGGTGGACCTGGTCGTCGGCGAGGCCGTCACCGACCGCCTCCCCGGCGCCGACGCGCTGCGCGAGACCATGCGCCGCCGCCGCGCCTCCGGCGGCCCCGCCGAGCAGACCTTCGCCACCCTCGTCGGCCTGGAACTGCGCCCCCGCAGGCTCCGCGCCGCCACCGCCCTCTGGCGCATGATCACCGACCAGCACGGCATGACCACCCGAGACGGCCTCTGGGCCCACCCGGACCTCATGCCCACCGCCGAAGACCTCGACGAACCCATCGACTTCACCCAACGCCTCGGCGCCACCCCGGCGGACGACCCGATCGCCCAACTCGAACGCACCGAACAGTCCGAACGCGCCGCGGACGAAGACAAGCCCGAGGAAGACAAGACCGGGGACGACAAGTAGGTGCAACCGAGGTCGGGTCCCGGTGCTCACCCACCGGCACCCGACCTCGCGTCATTCCGTGAAGTCCCAGCTAGCGAGCTCGACCTACTCCACCGTCGAGATCCCCCAGCCAGCGGCGGCGGAGAGGCCCTCCAGGTAGCCGACGGCGCGTTCGGTCCTGGGGTAGGCGTGGACCAGTTCCCAGAAGTCGGGGCCGTGGCCGGGGACCAGCAGGTGGGCGAGTTCGTGCACCAGGACGTAGTCGAGGACCCAGGCGGGGACCTCGCGCAGGCGTTCGCTGACGCGGATGGTGCGGTCGACGGGGGTGCAGGAGGCCCACCTGGTGCGCATCGGGGGGACCCAGCGCACCGAGCGGGGTAGGCACTGGCCGCTGAAGTAGTTGGCGGACAGCTCGCCGCAGCGTTCGAGCAGGGCGGAGTCCGAGGTGCGGGCCGGGGAGCGGCGCTTGGTCTCGCTGCGCAGCAGCCTGCGCTGCATCTCCTGCACCCAGTGGGCTTCCTCTTTCTTGGACAGCCTCGCCGGGATGAGGACGATCACGGTGTCACCTTCGCGGTACGCCGTGACGGTGCGGGTTCTGCGTTTGCTCCGGCGCACCTCGACGCGGGGTTCGGCCACGGCACAACCGTAAGGGTCGACACCGACACTCCGGGAGGACCGGGCGGGTGTGACTCTCCACCTGTGGACAACTCGATCCGCCGTTCGGCCCAACCGGGCACCCTGGTGCCATGCGTGGACGAACCCTGCCCCGACGGCCCCGGTTGCTCGCCGGTCTCGCCGTGTTGCGCCGCCGCGAGGGCGAGCTCCAGATCGGCCTCGACCCCCGGTGCGCGCTGGTGCTCAGCGGCCTGCCCGAACCGGTGGCCGCGGCGACCATCGGGCTCACCGGTGGCCGCACGACCGACGAGCTGGTCGCGGGCGTGGACCCACCCCACCGGCGGATGCTGAGGGCGCTGGTCAGCGACTTGGTCGACCACGGCCTCGTCGACGACGCGGCGGCTCCCGGCTGGCAGGTGCCGCCCCGGTTGGCCGCCGAGGCGCTGACCTCGGCGCTGCACCCCGGGTTGCCGCCGCCCGGCGTTCGCGCGGGACTACGCGTGCGGGTCGACGGTGACGGCAGGCTCGCCGTCGCCGTGGCCCGGTTGCTCGCCGCGTCCGGGGTCGGCCGGTTGCAGGTGACCGCGCGCGGGTCGGTGCGGCCGGAGGACGTGGGCACCGGGTACAGCGGCGCCGATGTCGACCGGCCGCGTGTGGTCGCCGCGCACGAGGTGGTCAGCGGCGCCGACCACGCGGTCCGGATCCGGCGGTTCACCCGGTTCCGACCCGATCTGGTGGTGCTGGCCGACGCCGTGGTGCCGGAGCCCGCGACCGCGCTCGCCCTGGCCGACGCGGGCCAGCCGCACCTGGCGGTCGCGGTGCGCGACGGCATCGGGATCGTCGGACCGCTGGTCGTGCCCGGCGTGAGCAGTTGCCTGCACTGCGCCGACCAGCACCGCACCGACCGCGACCCGTGTTGGCCGGTGCTGGCGACCCAGCTCGCGGGCCGTCCCCAGCCCGCCGACCTGGCCGCCGCCAACGCCACCGCAGGTCTCGCCGTGGCCCAGGTGCTGCGCGCCGCGGCGTGGTTGCGGGAGCCGACCGACCCGACGCCGAGCACGTGGAACACCACTGTGGAGCTCGACCCGGTGGCGGCGACGATCAGCCACCGGCGGTGGCCGCCGCACCCGGACTGCCCGTGTGCCGCCGCGACCAGGCCCGACTACCGCCACCTGATCCGGTCACGCGGGCGCGGCCGTACCGCCAAGGAGGCCACGCAGGGTCACTGACCACCAGGGCCGGGGCTTTCGGCACCGCTGTCCGGTTCCGCGCTCCGAGCTGGGCGAAGACGGCGGGTGTGAGCCTGCTTCCGATATCCGGACCGCTAAACACCTGCGATCGCGGCGCGGGACGGGGGACAATCGGGTGGTGACCGAGATGCCACGCAAGACCGCCGCGCGGACCGCTCGGCTGGCCAGCATCCCGCTCGGGGTCGCGGGCCGGGCGGTCGGCGGCTGGGGCAAGCGGCTGGCCGGGCAGAGCGCCGAGGCGGTCAGCGCCGAGCTGTCCGCGCGCACCGCCGAGCAGTTGTTCGCCGTGCTCGGGCAGCTCAAGGGCGGCGCGATGAAGTTCGGCCAGGCGCTGTCGGTGTTCGAGGCGGCGGTGCCCGACGAACTGGCCGAGCCGTACCGGGAGGCGCTGACCAAGCTGCAGGCCGCGGCGCCGCCGATGAGCGCGCAGACCACGCACCGGGTGCTGGCCCAGCAGCTCGGCCGGGGCTGGGCGACGCGGTTCACCGAGTTCTCGGACATCCCCGCGGCGGCGGCGAGCATCGGCCAGGTGCACCGCGCGGTCTGGCACGACGGGCGCGTGGTGGCGGTCAAGGTCCAGTACCCCGGCGCGGACGAGGCGCTGCTCTCGGACCTGCGCCAGCTGCAGCGGTTCAGCCGGTTGTTCCAGCCGTTCGCCCCGGGCATGGAGATCAAGCCGCTGCTGCAGGAGCTCACCGACCGGATGGTGGAGGAGCTGGACTACCGGGCCGAGGCGGAGAACCAGCGCGCGTTCGCCAAGGCGTTCGCCGGTGACCCGGAGGTGCTGGTGCCCAGGGTGGTGGCCAGCGCGCCGAAGGTCACCATCACCGAGTGGGTGGACGGCCGCCCGCTCGCGTCGATCATCCGCGACGGCACCCGCGAGGAGCGCGACACCGCGGGCAGGCTGCTCTCGGAGTTCCACTTCTCCTCGCCCGCCCGCGCGGGGCTCCTGCACTCCGACCCGCACCCGGGCAACTTCATGCTCACCGCCGACGGCAGGCTGTGCGTGATCGACTTCGGCGCGGTGGCCAGGCTGCCCGAGGGCCTGCCCCGGCCGCTCGGCGCGATGACCCGGTTGTCGCTGCAGGGCCGCTCGACGGAGCTGATGGAGCTGATGCGCGACGAGGGCTTCATCCGCGAGGGCATGCGGCTCGACCCCGACCACGTGCTGGCCTACCTGGCGCCGTTCGCCGAGCCCGCCTCGGTCGAGACGTTCCACTTCACCAGGGCGTGGATGCAGCGGCAGGCCGAACGCGTCGGCGACCTGCGCGGGCAGGACTTCAAGACCGGCCGGTCGCTGAACCTGCCGCCGCAGTACCTGCTGGTCCAGCGGGTGACCGCGGGCGCGACCGGCATCCTCTGCCAGCTCGACGCCCAGTTCTCCATGCGCGCGATCATCAGCAGGTGGCAGCCGGGCTTCGCCGACGAGGACTGAGCGCTCACCAGTAGTCGGCGGGCAGCTTCCCCTCGATGTCGCGCACGTGCTTGCGGGCGCACTCGGGGCACAGCCACGTCTGCCCGCGCTCGTCCTGTTCGGACACCCAGGCCAGCGCGCGCACCGGCGGCTCGCCGTCCCTGGTCCGACCGCACAACGAGCAGGTCACCTCAGCCATCACGCCACCGATCCCAGGTAGACCGTCGACGCGCCGAGGACGAACACGTCGTTGCGATCCACCACCCAATCAGGGCTGTCCGGGTCGAGCAACCGCCGCAACGTCGTCTGGTCGGCCGCGCCAAGCCGCTCCCCCGCGATCGCCGCGAGTCCCCCGAGCCAGTCGGCCACCGCGCGGCGGACCGCGGGTGGGGCGGGCGCGGGCAGGTCGACCAGGTAGCTGAACGAGGTCACGTCCACCAGCCCGGCCTTGACCAGGGCGAGGTTCCAGCCGAGCGGGAGCCGCGTCGAGCCGTCCATGGTGGCCCGCATCCCCGCGAACCACGCGTCCCTGGCGGCGAGCAATCGGTCCTGCAACCCGGGTTCGCCGAGACCGAGGTCCCAGGGCAGGCAACGGGAGTTGAGCCCGCCCTCACGCAGCGCGAACAGGCCGCCGGGGTTCAGGAGTCCGGTGAGCGCGGTCAGGCAGGCGAGCTGGTCGGGCATGTGGTGCACGACCCCGGACGCCCACAACAGGTCGCCCGCGGGCACCAGCGACGGCAACTCCGGGTCCAACGCGTCGGCCAGCACCGTGACCACAACAACCCGATCCCCCGCGGCCGCCTTCACCCGCTCCGCCGCCACCGCCAGCAGCACGGGCTCCGCGTCGACCAACACAATCCGCCCACCCTCATCCCCCATCGCGTTGGCCAGGGCAACCGCCATCCCCCCAGCCCCCGACCCGACGTCAACCACCGTCGGCCGCCCCGGCGAAAGCGCCAACAACCGCCTCGCCACCGCCCCGAGCGCCTCCCCCTCGACCTCATCAGCCCGCCGCAGGTGCCCCACCCGAGCCGCCCAATCGATCCCGTCATGGGTATGCGCATGCGCCATACCCCGACGCTAGGCGCGGCGACCGCATCGGGAAAGTCAGAGCGTCAGGCGTCCTAGAGCTTGCGCAGGCCGGAGAGGACTCGGCTCATGAAGGCGAGGTCGGGGGTGCCTTCGGCGGCTTGGTGGATGGCGAGGACGCCGCGGTCGGCGAGGTCGGTGATGAGGACTCGGGCCACGCCGAGGGGGACGGAGACCAGGGCGGCGACCTCGGCGACCGAGCGCGGGCTCAGGCAGAGTTCGGTGATCATCCGGTGTTCCCAGGACGCCCTGGTGGGGACCTCGACCGTGCTGACCAGGGCTTCCAGGGCGAGGTCGGCGCGGGCGGCGGTGCGGCCGCCGGTCCAGGCGTAGGGGCGGACCAGGGCGTGGGCCTGGGGGCGGGACATCCACTCGATGTCCGACAGGTCTTCCGGGGCGGCGGGTTCGGGTTCGACAACCGGCTCCGGCTCTTCCTCGGCCCGGCGCCGCCTGCGGGAGTGGGTGCCGAACCGGGCGCCCACCGGTCTGCCTGCCGGACCGGGCTCGACCGGGTCGTCGTCCTCGTTCGCGGCCGTGCGCCACTGCCCAGGGGGACCGAACCGGGCGCCGGTGCGCCCGACCTCGGCCGCGCGCCCACCACCGGCGGTGCTCGCGTCGTCGCTGTGCATCACCACGTCCAGACGCTGCTCGTGGGCAGGAAAGGCCACGGTAGCGCCGGTCCGCGCGGGTTCGGTGACTCCGGCGTTGCCAACTTGTTTCTCCACCCGAACGGCCGAAACCCACCGCGGGCGGACCAGCGGTGGGTTTCGGGTCGGTGTTGGCTCAGAGCTGGGCGGTGACGCGATCGGCGCGCCTCGCCGCCCACCGGGAGATCCGGTGCCATCGCTTCGCCGTGCTCAACCGGCGGACCAGGCGACGCGCGTGCGCGTCCTGTTCCGCCTCGAGCCTTCGAGAACGCGCGAGATCTTCATAGATGAGCATTTGCGGGGAACCCTCTGGCTTGAACTCGAGCATCGGATCCTTGACCAGGGCGTTCATGCGGCAACCTCGTCCTGCTCGCGCGCGACCAGCTCGGCCGCGTCCCTGGCGATGTCTTCCTTGCGCGGGCGACCACGGGGCCGCTTGCGGGCGATGACCACGCCGCGCTCGAAGATCTCGCCGCCCCAGACGCCCCACGGCTCGTGCCGGGCGAGCGCGGAGGCGAGGCAGGCGGCCCGGACCGGGCAGTCGCCGCAGAGGACCTTGGCGCGCTCCAGCTCGGCGGGAGCGTCGGCGAACCACAGGTCGGGATTGGTGGTGGAGCGGCAGGGCAGCTCAAGCCCGGCCGAGGGAGCCGCGTCCAGCAGCTCGCTGACCCCCGACCCCGTGGGGTTCATGTAGTCGGGGAACGCCCCCTGCAGGGGGGCGGTGGCGGTACTCATGGTGGTGAACTCCTGTGAAGTCTGGGAAACCTGGTGGTGGTCTTGGGAAACCTGGTGACGTGTCATGTGGTGCTGTTCCTGGGCAAACAAAAAGGCCGCGGTCTCCGGTGTCGGAGTCCGCGGCCTCGGGGCCTGGGGTTACTTGACGGCGCGTCAAGTCCCCCAGCCCAAGGCTGCGGACGGGTGCTGCTTCACGACGAGATCGGCGGTCCGGGCGGTGATGACCGGCAGCGCGTGCTCGACGACGGGCGGAGCCGTCTTGGTGGCGGCGACCTGTGCGGCCCCGGTGAACACACCGGTGCCATTGCCGCGCTCACTGCGCCACGCCGTGGCGGGGACATAGCCGCCGATGGCGCGCAGACGAGCGGAGACGCAAGCGGACGACGGGAAGCCGGTGCCCTGCTGGTTGGTCATGAAGATCACCACGATGGCCACCACCTTCCTGCTACGCTTGATCGCTCGGCTGGACTGTCCAGGGCACTCCGTGCCCTGCCTCAGCAGATTATTGGCCCTGATAGAGGCCGTGCAACCCAATTTCCAGAACTTCCCGTGACCCCGGTCACAGATCACCCGACCGGTGGTCAGGCCGCCACGATGGCCAGCACCTCGGCGCCGAACCGGTCCAGCTTGCTCGCGCCGACCCCGGAGATCGCCACCAGCGCGGCCCGGTCAGCGGGGCGCTGCTCGGCGATGGCCAGCAGCGTCGCGTCGGTGAAGATCACGTACGCCGGGACCCGCAGCCCCCGCGAGCGCTCCATCCGCCACTCGCGCAGCTTCTCCAGCAGGCCCTCGTCCAGGTCGGACGGGCAGTCCTCGCAGCGGCCCAGCTTGACCGGCATGGTGCCGACCAGCTTGTCCCCGCAGACCCGGCAGTAGCGCACCGGGTTCATCCCCCGCGCCATCGCCTGCTTGGGCATCTCCCGCTGCCGCGACGCGGCCACGCGCGCGACGGGGTGGTTCTCGGGGATCAGGCCGTAGAGGAACCGGCTTCGCCTGCGGTAGCGCTTACCGCCCTCGGTCCGGGCTAGAGCCCACGACAGCGACAAGTGCTCGCGCGCGCGGGTGACCCCGACATAGAGCAGGCGGCGTTCTTCCTCGATGGCCGCGTCGTCGCCGTCGGCGTGCTGGATGGGGAGGGTGCCGTCGACGAGGCCGACGAGGAACACCGCGTCCCACTCCAGGCCCTTGGCCGCGTGCAGGGAGGCGAGCGTGACGCCTTCGACCGTCGGCGGGTGTTGGGCTTGGGCGCGCTGGTCGAGTTCGGCGACGTACCGCGGCAGGTCAGCGTCAGGTAGCGCTGCCGCCAGCTCTTCGGCCAGCTCGACTAGAGCTAACAACGACCCCCACCGCTCGCGAGCCGACCCACCCGCCGGTGGCTCCTCGGTGAGCCCGACCGGTCCTAGAGCCGCGCGCACGACGGTGGGCAGATCCCCCTCGGGCGCGTTGATCGCCGCCGTGCGCAGTGCCGCGACCGCCTGGCGGATCTCTTGGCGGGCGAAGAACCGCTCCCCGCCAC
Organism: Actinokineospora globicatena; assembly: GCF_024171945.1. Classification (GTDB taxonomy): domain Bacteria; phylum Actinomycetota; class Actinomycetes; order Mycobacteriales; family Pseudonocardiaceae; genus Actinokineospora; species Actinokineospora globicatena. The sequence continues at coordinate 13,326 of NZ_JAMTCR010000005.1, read as the reverse complement.
GCACCAGGTACGGGATCTCCAGCTCGGTGAGCGCCTGTTCGTACACCTCCGACTGAGCGTTCACCCGGTAGAGGACCGCGATCTCACTGAGCGGAGTGCCTGCCTCGACCAACTCCTTGACCCGAGCGGCGACGGCGGTGGCCTCGGCGGGCTCGTCGTCGTACTCGGCGAACCGGGGCTCCGGACCGGCCGGGCGCTGCCCGATCAGCCGCAACCGCGACCCGGCAGGCCGGTCCCGCGCCGCCGAGATGACCCGGTTCGCCAGCGACACGACCTCCGGCGTCGACCGGTAGTCGCGCTCGAGACGGATGACGGCGGCCTCGGGGAACCGGCGGGTGAAGTCGAGCAGCGGCCGGGGTGAGGCGCCCGCGAAGGAGTAGATGGTCTGGTTGGCGTCACCCACCACGGTGAGGTCGTCGCGGCGGCCGAGCCAGGCGTCGAGCACGCGCTGCTGCAGCGGGGTGACGTCCTGGTACTCGTCGACGACGAAGCTGCGGTACCGGTCGCGGAACTCCTCGGCGACCTCCGAGTGCTCCTCGAGCGCGGCGGCGGTGTGCAGCAGCAGGTCGTCGAAGTCGAGCTGCCGCGCGGCGTTCTTGAGCGCCTCGTACCCGGCGTAGACCTTGGCGACCAGCTCCGGGGCGGCCGGGGTGTCGCGGCGGGCGCGCGCGGCGGCGGCCGGGTAGTCCTCGGGGGCGATCAGCGACGCCTTGGCCCACTCGATCTCGCTGGCCAGGTCGCGCAGCGCCTCGCGCTCGGTGCCCGTCCCCGCCCGGTGCGCGGCCTGCCCGACCAGCTTCAACTTGGTCTCGACCAGGTCCCACTGGGCGTCGCCGACGACCCGCGGCCAGAAGTAGCGCAGCTGGCGCAGCGCGGCGGAGTGGAAGGTGCGGGCCTGGGCACCCGGCACGCCCATCGCGCGCAGCCGGGTGCGCATCTCGCCCGCCGCCCGGGCGGTGAACGTGACCGCGAGGACCTGGCCCGCCGAGACGTGCCCGGAGCCGATGAGGTGCGCGATCCGGCTCACGATCGTCCTGGTCTTGCCGGTCCCCGCCCCCGCCAGCACGCACACCGGGCCACGCGGGGCGCGCACCGCGGCGAGCTGGTCCGGGTCGAGCCCAGCGATCAGGTCGGTGTCCGCGCCAGCCATGGGGAGCATCCTGACAGAGCGCGCCCACCAACCGGGGGAGGCGGCCCCGTATCCTGGTGGTTATGGCTGACAAGCAGGACAAGGCGGCCGCCAAGGAAGCCAAGAAGGCGCGCAAGGCCGCGTCGAAGGCTCGGCGCGGGCAGATCTTCCAGGCGTTCAACATGCAGCGCAAGGAAGACAAGGCGCTGCTGCCGCTCATGATCGGCGCGGTTGTGGTGCTCGGCGGGGTGGCGTTCGGCGTCGGCCTGCTGCTGGGCATCGAGTGGTACCTGCTGCCGGTCGGCATCATGCTGGGCCTGCTCGCGGCGGTGATCCTGCTCGGCAGGCGGGTGCAGAGCACCCAGTTCGGCAAGGCCGAGGGCCAGCCGGGCGCCGCGGGGTGGGTGCTGGAGAACTTCCTGCGCGGCCGCTGGCGGGTGGCCACCGCGGTCAACGGCACCACGCAGCTCGACGTCATCCACCGGGTCGTCGGCCGCCCCGGCGTGGTGCTGGTCGCCGAGGGCGCCCCGCACCGGGTCAAGACGCTGCTCGCCCAGGAGAAGAAGCGCATCGCCCGCCTGGTCGGCGACACCCCGATCTACGACGTGATCGTGGGCCGCGAGGAGGGCCAGGTGCAGCTGAGCAAGCTGCAGAAGCACCTGATGAAGCTCCCCAACAACCTGCGCCCCGCCCAGATCGACACCGTCGAGAAGCGCCTCGCCGCCATCACCGCCCGCAGCGGCGCCGCCATGCCCAAGGGCCCCATGCCCGCAGGCGCCAAGATGCGCAGCGTCCAGCGCACAATGCGCCGCAGGTAGGCACCCCGACTACTCCATTCGTCGTAACCCTCTGCCATGCTCCTCACCGGATTCAAGGAGGAGCACGTGATCGCGATGCGACGACCGAGCACCCGGTCCACCGCGGCCAGACACCTGCTGACCGTCGCGGAGTACGCCGATCTCGACGAGGTCGCGATCGGCTACACGGAGTTGCGCGAGGGCCGCCTGCTGATGTCACCCAGTCCCACCCCCGAACACCAGAAGGCGTTGTTCGGGTTCGGCCACCAACTGTTCGACCAGCTACCGGACGATGTCGATCTGTTCCTCCAGGTCGACATCGATCTCGGGCTCGCTGAACCCGGTGACCCCGGGTTCAGCAGGCGACCCGACCTGGTGATCGCGCCCAAGGCCGAGGTGGCTCGCAGGCAGGCTGAAGGTGGCTTGCTGCGCGCCAGCGAGATCTTGGTGGTGATCGAGATCGTCTCGCCCGGCTCCGAGCGCGCGGATCGAGTCGAGAAGTTCGCTGAGTACGCCGATGCCGGTATCCCGCACTACTGGATCGTCGACCTCGACTCTCCGATGTCACTGCTCCCGTCCCACCTCAGCGAGGAGTTCGGGTACCACGCTGGCGACGAGGTCACGGGCAAGTTCAAGACCGACGTGCCGTTCCCGGTGGCTCTAGAGCTGGGGTAAACCCAGAGGCGGAATGAGGCGGGTAGGGCTACCGTCCGCGCGGTGGACCTTGTTGATCCGGTTGCTTCTCGTATCGCCGCTGCGCAGTTGTCTGGGTTGAGTCGGGCGAGGCGGGTGGTGGGGGATGACGGGGTCGCGGTGTTGTTGCAGACCCGGGAAGTGGTTCCGGCTGGGCCGTTCACCGGGTTGTTGGCCGTAGATGGGCCTGCCTATCTCTCTTACGCTGTCGCGTCGCGGCCTGGGGAAGCGGTGACGGATGCTGACGAGGTCGCGCAGGCTCTGGAGATTCTCCGGGGTGTCTTCGCGCCCGGGACTTTGCGGTTCGAGCTGATCTCCCAGGCCTGTCCGGGGGCGGCCGAGCTGCTCCAGGCCGCGGGGCTCCAGGTGACCGCGCGGGTGCCGCTGATGACCCTCGAGGCCGATCGGGTCGCCATCCCCGAGACCGAGGCAGGCGTCACGGTCGACTACGTCGACACCGAGGCGGGCCGGATCGCCGGGGCCCGGGTGGCGAGTGCGGCCTTCGAGGTGGAAGGCGACCTGCCCACCGGTCCGCCGTCCGAGCCCGTGGACGGTGGGTCCGTGCTGGCGCGGGTCGACGGCGAGGTCGCGGCGGTCGCGTCGTGGACGCAGGTGGCCGACGGGATCACCGAGATCGTCGGGGTCGCGACCGCGCACCAGTACCGGCGGCGGGGCCTGGGTGCCCTGGTCACCGCGCACGCCGTCCGGGTGGCGGCCGAGTCGGGTGGCGCCGAGCTCACCTGGTTGACCCCCGGTGGCGACGACGCGGACCGGGTCTACCGGTCCGTCGGCTTCACCACCGCCGCCAACGCCGTGCACCTGGTCGAGCCGGGCGCCTAGCGGGTGCGCAGCACGATCGTGCCGAGCAGCTTGTCGTGCAGCCCGCGCCCGTCCTTGTCGGTGATCGCCGCCGGGATGACCACGGCGATCAGCAGCGTCCTGGGCAGCGCGCGGAACGGGCCGACCAGCGCGGTGCCGTCCATCCGGACCACCCGCAGCCCCAGCAGGCCCTTGCCCGGGGTGAACCCGGCCAGCGCGACCCCGGCGACGGTGATCAGCAGCCAGACCAGCCCGGCCCAGATGTTGAACCGCCACATCTGCGTCGGGTCGTCGTAGTCGGGCCGCAGGAACACCGAGGTCACCAGGGACGACAGCACCAGGTCGATGACCAGCGCGCCCAGCCTGATGCCGTTGGACGCCACCGACCCCGCTCCGCGCTCCGGCGCGCCCAGCCGCTCTCCCCGATACCGCACGGGGCCGTCGCCGGGCTCAGCGCCCGCGCCCGGCCCGGTCAGCCACGTCCCGGTCCATCTGCTCACCCGACCAGCGTAGAAGGTGCCCGTCCGGGCGCGCCCTGGCATGCTCGGCACCGCCCGCGCGGCGGCGTTAACACCGGCGAAACATCCGGGTGATGGTCGGGCAACACCGCACTCATAGCGTCATCACCGAGCGGGTACGGCAACGCCGTGAGCGCGGCGGGCCGGTCTGGTCCCGTGAAGGAGACGAAGGAGCAAACCAGCGTGTTCAACTCTTCCGACGAGGTCTTGCGCTTCATCGCCGACGAGGACGTGAAGTTCGTCGATGTCCGGTTCTGCGACCTGCCGGGCGTGATGCAGCACTTCACCCTGCCCGCGAGCGCGTTCGACGAGGACGCCTTCAACGAGGGCTTGGCCTTCGACGGGTCCTCGGTGCGCGGGTTCCAGTCGATCCACGAGTCCGACATGCTGCTGCTGCCCGACCCCTACACCGCGCGCCTGGACCCGTTCCGGATCGAGAAGACGCTGATCCTGAACTTCTTCGTGCACGACCCGTTCACCCGCGAGGCCTACAGCCGCGACCCGCGCAACATCGCCCGCAAGGCCGAGCAGTACATCGCGGAGTCCGGTTTCGCCGACACCGCGTACTTCGGCCCCGAGGCGGAGTTCTACATCTTCGACTCGATCCGCTTCGACTACACCGAGAACGGCTCGTTCCACGAGATCGACTCGGTGGAGGGCTGGTGGAACACCGGCGCGCTCGAGGACGGCAACAACAAGGGCTACAAGACCCGGTTCAAGGGCGGCTACTTCCCGGTCCCGCCGGTCGACCACTTCGCCGACCTGCGCGACCAGATGGTGCTCAAGATGCAGGGCGCGGGCTTCCAGGTGGAGCGGGCGCACCACGAGGTCGGCACCGGCGGCCAGACCGAGATCAACTACCGGTTCAACACGCTGCTGCACGCCGCCGACGACCTGCAGCTGTTCAAGTACATCATCAAGAACACCGCGTGGGCGGCGGACAAGTCGGCCACGTTCATGCCCAAGCCGCTCTTCGGTGACAACGGCTCCGGCATGCACGTGCACTCGTCGCTGTGGAAGGACGGCATGCCGCTGTTCCACGACGAGTCCGGCTACGCGGGCCTGTCCGACACCGCCCGGCACTACATCGGCGGCCTGCTCGCGCACGCCCCGTCGCTGCTGGCGTTCACCAACCCGACGGTGAACTCCTACCACCGCCTGGTGCCCGGCTACGAGGCCCCGGTGAGCCTGGTCTACTCGCAGCGCAACCGCTCGGCCTGCGTGCGCATCCCGATCACCGGCAACAACGCCAAGGCCAAGCGCGTCGAGTTCCGCTGCCCGGACTCCTCCGGCAACCCGTACCTGGCCTTCGCCGCGATCGTGATGGCCGGTCTCGACGGCGTGAAGAACAAGATCGAGCCGCCCGCCCCGATCGACAAGGACCTCTACGAGCTGCCCCCGGAGGAGGCCCGCGAGGTCGCGCAGGTCCCGGCGTCGCTCGGCGAGGTGCTCACCGCGCTGGAGGCCGACCACGACTACCTGCTCGAGGGCGGCGTGTTCACCCCCGACGTGATCGAGACCTGGGTGGCGTTCAAGCGCGAGCACGAGATCGACCCGCTGCGCCTGCGCCCGCACCCCTACGAGTTCGGGCTCTACTACGACGTGTGACCCGGTAACCGGGGCGAGGACCGACGGCCGAGGGGCGAGCAGCCCCTCGGCCGTTCGGCGTTCCCGGGGCACCGGTGGGCGTCCCGGAGGGGAAGACCCTGAGATCGAACCCGGGTCCGGTCCCGATGTGCCGGGCCGCCGGGCTGGGCAGGCTTGAGGCATGACCAGCACCGGACGCCAGTTCGTCGTCACCACCGAGGTCACCGTCACCGTGTTCGACGAAGAAGCCCTGCTCGGCGCGGATGAGCCAAACGGCGCGGGCGCGGATACCGCGTCGGCGTTGCGCGCCGCGGTCGACCCGAGGGCGGTCGTGGCCGGAGTGGCGGGTGTGCAGGCCGGTCGAGTGGCCTTGCGGGTCCGCCCGGCATGGCCTGGCCCCGCCTGAAATCCACCCGATCAGGTAGAGCATCCGGTTCCACCAGCGCTGTTAGCTGGGTTACAGAACTGTTTCCCGAATCGAGACCTGGTACGGGATTCCCTTGTCGACTCGGGAGGCTTTACGCTCCCGCGCACACGTCCGGTCACGTCTCGTTCGGACGCTTCCCCGCTATCGACGAGGACCCAGCCATGTTCGCACCCCTTGATGCCGCGCGCGTCGAACGCCTCAAAACGGCTTACTCCGTGCGCAACCTCGATCGCTGCGCCAGCCTGAGCCTCGTCCACCACAGCGATCACCAGCCCCGGCACGGGGACCTGGTGCTCGCCGAGGTCACCAAGGTCGGGTACCACCAGGTGCTGGAGCTGACCGACGGCCGCAAGGCGAAGCTGTACGTCGGCGACGAGATCCTGGTCGCCTACGGCGCGCGCTACGCCCCCGACCACTTCGAGGCGGAACTGCCCGACGACCTCGGCGCCTGCGACCTGGTCGCGGCCGGTGGCGTGCTGGGCAAGGTCCGCAGCCGCAACGCCGCGGTGAGCGCGCCGACCACGGTGCGCCCGCTCGGGCTGGTCGGCGACCACGCCGGGCACGTCATCAACGTGTCCGACCTGGCGCTGGGCGCCCCGCTGGCCGCGCTGCGCAAACCGCCGACGTTCGTCGTGGTCGGCACGTCGATGAACTCGGGCAAGACCACCACCTGCGCGTCTCTTGTGCACGGTCTGTCCCGGTCCGGCCTGCGGGTCGGCGCGGCGAAGCTGACCGGCACCGCGGCGGGCGGCGACCCGTGGCTGTTCCGCGACTCCGGCGCGGTCGCCGCGTTGGACTTCACCGACGCGGGCATGGCCACCACCTTCCGGATCCCGTTGGAACGGTTGGTGACCAGTTCCCTGCTTCTGCACGGCCACCTGATGGCCCGCGGCGTGGACGCGATCGTGCTGGAGATCGCCGACGGCCTGCTGCAGCCGGAGACCGCGCAACTGCTCGACCGCCCAGAGATCCGCAAGATCACCAGCGGCGTGCTGTTCGCCGCGGCCGACTCGTCCGGCGCCCTCTACGGGGTGCAGCGGCTGCGCGCGGGCAACCACCCGGTGCTGGCGGTCAGCGGTCTCCTCACCGCGTCGCCGCTGGCCGTGCGCGAGGCCCAGGCCGGGCTGGACGTGCCGGTGTACGGCCCGCTCGACCTGCAGTCCCCCGCCCTCGCCGGTGAGCTGCTGCGCCGCGCGGTGGCCGAGTCGGCGGAAGCGCAGCTGGTCGACCACGGGGTCGACGAGGTGCTGGCCTAGTCGAGGACGCCGACGTCCAGGCCGCGCTGAGCGAGCACGGCCTGGGGGTCGGCGACCAGCTTGCGCGCGCCGAGGTCCATCAGGCCGAGCACACAGGTGATCTCCGCCGAGACCGTGCCGTCGAGCTTGGTGATGGTCGAATCGGCCGCGAAGGTCTTGCCCGCGCCGAACTTGACCACCAGGTCCACGTCGACGGCGTCACCCGCGCGCAGTTCCCGCCGGAAGTTGATGGTGGACTGCAGGAGCACAGGCGCGGTGCCCGCCTTGATCAACCCGTCCCACGCGCACCCGGCGGCGGCGAATCCCTCGACCCGGGCGACCTCGGCGTACTGGTGGTAGACGGCGTGGTTGAGGTGTCCGAGCGCGTCCAACTCGTAGCTGCGCACGACGATCCGCGTACTCCAGGTCATGCGCGGAGCCTAGGCGCGGTCCCTGCGGATCGCAGCCGCCCGTGACCACCACCTCAACACCACCGGCCCTGGTCGCGGGCCGCCGAACCCCTTGTCCACAAGGCAGCGAACCATCCACAGGCCGCCCGCGCCCCTATTGACAACGCGCCCGATTCGATAGTTTCAGAGATGGGCCCCCGGCCCCTGGGAGGGTGGGCCCCGGGAGCAGAGTTGATCTTGGTCGGCGGCGGGCGCGACGGCGGTCCGACTGGGCGGGCTGGTGGCCGAGCGGTCACTACCCGCCGAGTCACCAGGGCGGCCGGAGCGGTCGCGGGTGCGCCGGGCCGGGATCAGCTCGAGGACGCGGGCTGGACGGACCGTGGAACGCGGCCCTGTAGAGGCGCACGAACCGCGGGACGCGACCTTGGCCGAAGCCGCACAACACGGGATCAGTCGTAGAAGACGTGCTCCACGACGGCGCGGGCGTGGCGGGTGGTGCGGCGGTAGTCGTCCAGGAACTTGCCGGGGTCCTCGGTGAGGGGTGTGCCCATGGCGGCGGCCACAGCAGCCAGTTCACGGCCGTGGGTGGGGAGCTGGTCGGTTTGCTTGCCGCGCACCAGGGTGGCGGCGTTGCGGACCTGGGTGGCCAGCAGCCAGGCCTCGCGCAGCGCACCGGCGTCGTCGGGGGTGAGCAGGCCGGACGCGGTCGCGGCGGTCAGGCCGTCCATTGTGGACGTGGTGCGCAGCGCGGGGTCGGTGTGGGCGTGGCGCAGTTGCAGCAGTTGCACGGTCCACTCGACGTCGGCGAGGCCGCCGCGGCCGAGTTTGGTGTGGGTGGCGGGGTCCGCGCCGCGCGGGAGGCGTTCGGTGTCCACCCTGGCCTTGATCCGGCGGATCTCCCTGACCTGCGCGGGATCCAGGCCGCCTGCGGGGTACCGGATGGGGTCGATCACCTGGATGAACCGGGCGCCCAGATCCGGGTCACCGGCGACCGGGTGCGCCCGCAGAAGTGCTTGCGCCTCCCAGATCTCACCCCATTGGGCGTAGTACGCGCGGTAGGACTCCAGCGTGCGCACGATCGGTCCCTGCCGGCCCTCGGGGCGCAGGTCGACGTCCACTTGCAGCGGCGGGTCCTGCGTCGGCGACCCGAGCAGCTTGCGCACGGTCTGCGCGACGCGGCCGGCGTACTTCAGGGCGTCGCTGTCCTCGACCCCCGGCGCGGGCTCGCACACGAACATGACGTCGGCGTCGGAGCCGTAGCCGAGTTCGCTGCCGCCGAGCCTGCCCATGGCGATGACCGAGATGGTCGCCAGGTGCCCGCCCGCCGCGGCCGCCTCGGCCCGGTCGACGGCGTCGAGCGAGGCCTGCAACACCGCGCTCCACACGCTCGACAACGCCGAGCACACCGACAGCACGTCGGTGAACCCGAGGAGGTCGGCGCACGCGATCCGCAGGAGTTCGTGCCTGCGCAGCGATCGCGCGGCGGCGACGGCATTGCCGAGGTACCCGTGCCGCTTCACAGCGGCCCGCAACGCCTCCGCGACCTCCGTGGACGAGCGCAGCGCCAACTCCTTGGGCTCCGCGAGCAGCCGCAGCACCTCCGGGGCGCGCACCACCAGGTCCGGCACGAGCTTGGACGTCCCGAGCAGCGTCGCCAACCGTTCGGCGACAGCACCCTCGTCGCGCAGCACGCGCAGGTACCACGGCGTGGACGACAGAGCCTCGGACACCTTGCGGTAGGCCAAGAGCCCGCCGTCGGGGTCCGGCGTGGAGCCGAGGAGGTCGAGCAGCACGGGCAGGATCGCGGTCTGGATCGCCGCGCGCCGCGAGACGCCCTCGGTGAGCGCCTTGATGTGCTGCAGCGCGCCCTGCGGTGAGCTGTAGCCGAGCGCGGCGAGCCGGGCGTGGGCCTCGTTGGTGGTCAGCCGCAACTGCTCGGTCGGGACGCGGGCGACGGCGTCGAGCAGCGGTCGGTAGAACAGCTTCTCGTGCAGCCGCCGGATGCGGTTGGTGTGCCTGCGGAAGTCGGCGAGCAGCACCTGGGCGGCGTTGCGGCCGCGCTCGGGTCCGATGCCGCTGGCGCGGGCGAGCCAGCGCAGCTCGTCGGTCTCGCTGTCGGCGGGGAACAGGTGGGTGCGGCGCAGCCGTTGCAACTGCAGGCGGTGTTCGAGGGTGCGCAGGAAGCGGTACGAGTCGGCCAGTTCCGCGGCGTCGGTGCGGCCGACGAACCCACCCGCGCCGAGCGCGGCCAGCGCGTCCACTGTGGACCCGAGGCGGAGCAGCTCGTCGGTGCGGCCGTGCACCAGTTGCAGCAGCTGCACGGCGAACTCGACGTCGCGCAGGCCGCCGCGGCCGAGCTTGAGCTCGCGGTGCACGAGTTCGGCTGGCACGTGGTCCTCGACCCGCCTGCGCATCGCCTGCACCTCGGGGACGAAGTTCTCCCGGTCCGCCGCCGTCCACACCATGGGGGTGACCACGTCGAGGTAGGCCTGCCCGAGCTCGGCGTCCCCGGCGACCGGCCTGGCCTTGAGCAGCGCCTGGAACTCCCAGGTCTTGGCCCAGCGCTTGTAGTAGGCGCTGTGGCCGTCGAGGGTGCGCACCAGCGCGCCGTTGCGGCCCTCGGGGCGCAGCCCGGCGTCGACCTCGAAGCAGGCCTCGGTGGCGACCCGCATCATGGCGCTGGCCACCCTGGTCGCCACGGCGGTGTCGTCCTCGCCGACGAACACGACGTCGACGTCGCTGACGTAGTTCAGCTCGCCGCCACCGCACTTGCCCATGGCGATGACCGCGAGCCGGGCGGTGCCCTGCCCGCCGGTCTCGGCCCAGGCGACGGCGAGGGCGGCCCGGAGCGCGGCCTCGGCCAGTTCACTGAGCTGCCGGGCGACGTGGTCGTAGTCGGGATGCGGCAGCGTCGAGTCAACGAGGTAGCCCAGGTCGTCAGCGGCGACCTCCATGAGGAGACCACGGTAAGCGGACTTGAGCACGCGCACGGCGTCGTGGCCCCGTACCGCGGCGGTAGGCGTATCTCCGGTTGCTTCCACAGCGGCATAGAGGGCCGAGGTGTAGTCCTCTACCGCGGTACCGCCACCATCGAGCCTGCGCCATTGATCCGGGTGGGCCGCGAGGTAGTCGGCGAACGCGGTGGAAGAACCCAGCACGGCGATGAGCCGCGCGCGCAACCTGCGGTCGGACTCCAATTCCGCGCGCAGTTCCAGCCAGTTGCCCTCGTCCGCCTCGCGGACCCGGTCGAGACCGCGCAACGCCAGGTCCGGGTCGGGACTGCGGGACAGCGCGCTGAGGATGACCTCGCGCTGGGGACCGGCGTCGCCCCAGAGCCCGGCGGCCCGCAGGTCCTGCTCGGCGCGCGGGTCGGTCAGGCCGAAGCGGGCGGCGGAGGAGATGGAGCGCGCGGAGTCGGCCATGGCGTCAGATCAGCGGCAGCGTCGGTCGGGTCGCGGAGACCGGCGCCAGCTCGCCCTTCGCGAGACGCACGAACCGCTCGACGAACGGCTGCCAGACCTCCTCGACGTCGGCGTGCAGCTCGGCGAGCCGCTCGGGTTCGAACTCCCCCGGCTTGGCCCACGCGGCGCTCTCCGGGTTGGCCCGCGCCCAGGCGAGGACCATCTCGGGGGTGGTCTCGATGTGGAACTGGATGCCGTAAGCGACCGGCCCGACCCGGAACGCCTGGTTCGGGTAGCGGGTCGCGGCGGCGAGCAGGGCCGCGTCGACCGGGAGCCGGGTGACGGTGTCGTGGTGGAACTGGACCACGTCCGGCATCATCGGCAGGTCGGCGAACAGCGGGTCCGCGGCACCCAGGTCGCGCTTGGCGACGAGCCCCCCGCCGACCTCCGGCCCGTTCGCCCCGACCTCGACGACACCCCCGGTCGCGACAGCCAGCAGCTGCGCGCCGAGGCACACCGCGAGCACCGGGGTCCGCTTCGTCACGCAGGTCGCGAGCAGCTTGCGCACGTCGACCAGCCAGGGGTGGTCGATGACGTCGTTCGCACCCATCGGCCCACCCAGGCACACGACGGCGGTGTAATCGCCTTCGGGCAGCGGTTCCCGGTAGGGCTGGACGAGCTCGATCTCGGCACCCGCGTCGGCCAGCCACTCGGCGAGCCTGCCCGGCGGGTCGGTGTCATCGAGCTGCACGAGGAGAACGCGTACTGACGTCACACACCGAGCGTATTCGGTCCGGCGAACACCGCCTCCACGGCATCGAGCACCGGCCGGAACCCGATCCGCTGGTAGATCGAGTTCGCCACCGGGTTGCCCTGGTCGGCGAACAGCAGCACGTCCCGCGCGCCCTGCTCGGCCGCCCAGACCGCGGCCGCCGCGGTGACCGCGCTGCCGTAGCCGTTCCCGCGGTGGTCCTTGGAGGTGTAGACGGGCCCGATCCGAGACATACCCGCCACCGGCGGGGTCACCATGGCCATCGCCACGGGCATCCCGTCGACCCAGATCGGCGCACCCCGCCCACCGTCAATCGCATCCCGCGCGAACTCGGCCCCGTCGGGCATCCGCTCGTCCACGCCCAAGGCCTCATCGCTGAACTCGTCGCACCACCGCCCCAGGAGCGGGATGTCCTCAGCCGTCCCGAACCGAGCGCGCCCCGACACCACAGGCGCGACCAACCCCCCGAGCCGATAAAGCCGCTCGAACCGCGATCTCGACACAGTCGTCCCAGCGGCCCTAGACCACCGCTCAACAAAAGACTCCACGACTTCCAGCGGCCCGTGAACCCTGCCAACACTCTCGCCCCGCGCGACCAGGTGCTCAACCACTTCATCATGCGTATCAACCGGCAACCCGGACAACGCCATCGGCCAAGCCCCTAACTGAAACACCGCCCCCACCAGCGCCCCACCCCGGTGCACCCCCACCAACAGAATCCCCTCCGGCGCCACCCCAACCGCCCGAAGCCTGCTCAACACCGTCATAGCCACGGTGTGCCGCACCGGATCGGCGCCATACCACCGCTCCACCACACCCCAGAACTCCCCAACCCCGCCATACCTGACCACGCTCATCCCCCCATGGTCACCGCCCCCACCCCCTCACCGCGACACATTTCACCGAACGAGTGCCCCACCCCCACTCCCCCACCGACGTTGCTCCCCGCCCCACCAACCCCAACCGCCTTGCAGCCCCGCACTCCACCAAGCCCGACCGCCTTGCCGCCCGCGACCCACCAAGCCCCCACGCCCAGCCCCACCCACCACCGACGACTGGCGAGGACCCCGACCCGATGGGGCGGACTTGTTTTGTGTGGGGGGACGGTGCCCGTAGCGTCGGTAGCGGACAGGGCCATTTGTGGACAACCCGCCAACCCAGCCCACCCACAAACCCCGGAAAACGGAAAAGCCCCCAGCACGATGTGCTGGGGGCTTCCCGAATGATTGTCCGGCGGCGTCCTACTCTCCCACACCCTCACGAGTGCAGTACCATCGGCGCAGGTGGGCTTAGCTTCCGGGTTCGGAATGGGACCGGGCGTTTCCCCACCGCTATGACCGCCGAAACACTATGAAACAATCACAACCTCGACCCACACCAGGCGCCCAGACATATACTGGTCGACCCCAGGTATGGAGTGGTTGGTGTCTCAGACACCGTACAGTGGATGCGTAGCTTCTTTGTTGTAAGCCCTCGGCCTATTAGTACCGGTCGACTCCACCCCTCACGAGGCTTCCATCTCCAGCCTATCAACCCAG
>NZ_JAMTCR010000004.1 GCF_024171945.1 Actinokineospora globicatena | reverse complement strand
GGCGGCATTGGTCCGCCAGAACTCCAACGCCAGTATCACCGCCCCCGCCGGCGTGAACCGCCGCCGCGGATCCCATGCCACCCTCGCGGCGAACACCGCACCCAACTCCCGCACCTGGGCATCCGACAACCCGGTGATATTCTGCGACACGCAACAGCCTCTATCGGTCGACGTCTTCCGTGGTAGGAAAACGATCTTACCGACAGGGGCTGTTGCGCTACCCAGAACCCAACCGCAGCCACATCACGCCTGAATAACCCGCATAACCCTCATCGAGCTCTTCGCATTCTCGCGTCAATCCGATGGCGCAGCCGAGGCGTCTACCGCAGCGCAGCGGAGGCACGAGACCCGGACTTCCCCCAGCTCAACGCCTACTCAGCCACGGCCGCCAAGATCAACCCGGCCCAAAGTCCCCCGAATACACAGCCTACCGAGGGGACGCAACGGCAGGAGAGGCTGAAAGTCGCCCCTGTGGACAACCAGTGGCGTTGTGGACAACTCCCCCAGCCCACTCCCCCACCAAAGACCGCCCTTACCCCACCAGAGACCGCCCTACCCGCGCAACGCCTCAATGGCCTTCAGGATCCGCTTGTCCGACACCGCCACCGGTGTCCCCAGCGTCTGCGCGAAATAACTGACCCGCAGCTCCTCAATCATCCACCAGATCCCCCGAACCTCCGGAGTCTCCCGCGCGCTGGGCCGCAATTCCTCCACGGCCCCGTGATAAGCGTCCTCCAGGTCCTGCACCGTATGCATCCAGGCCCGGTCCCGATCCGGCCGCTCCGGCAACTTGTCCAGCCGCCGCTCCACCGCCCGCAAATACCGCTCCACGTCAAGCAACCGCTCAACCCCGGTAGCCGTCACGAACCCCGGGAACACCAGCCCAGCAACCTGTTCCTGAATGTCCCGCAACGGCTCCACAAAGATCGGCCCCCGAGTACGCGACAACCGCGCCTGGACCTCGTTCCACGCCAGCACAACTTTGCGCACCCGATCCAGCACGTCCACCGTCGTCTCGTTCAACGACTTCCGGACGTTGTCGCGCAGAGCCGTGAACGCCGCCTCGTTCCACACCGGCCCGCCAGCGCGCGTCATCAAGTGGTCCACCGCCGCATCAACACAGTCCGCCAGCAACGCTGGTACGCCGCCGTGCGGGTTGTGGGACAGGGCCAACTTGGCCTGGTTGGACAGCGAGCGAACCACGAATTTGGTCGGTGCGGGGACGTTGAGCAGCAAGAGCCTGCGTGTGCCTGTCCACATCGCCGCGCGTTGGTCGGTGGCGGTGTCGAGCATGCGGACCGCGACGGTGGGGCCTTCGTCGACCAAGGCGGGGTAGGCGGTGACGACAAGGCCGTTCTGCGCGGTGCGGGCGACCTTGGGCAGGGTGCCGATCGTCCACGTTGTCAGGCCGTGCTTCTCCAGGTCGACTGTCGCCTCGGCCAGGGACGCGCGTAGTTGGGACTTCAGTTGGTCCTTGAGCGCCACCAGGTCCTTGCCCTGCGCGAGGGTCTTGTCGCCGTCGACGACCTGAAACGTGGTGCGCAGGTGGTCTGGTACAGCGGACAGCTGCCACGCGTCGCGGGGGATGACAACGCCGGTCAGCGCCTTCAGTTCCCGTCCGATGGCCTCCGGCAGTGACTCCTCGACGTCGCCCAGCTTTCGGACGACAGCGCGGGCGAAGTCGGGGACGGGGACGAAGTTGCGCCGCAGCGGCTTGGGCAGCGAGCGGATCAGGGCCGTGACGACCTCCTCGCGCTGCCCCGGTACCTGCAGCGAGAACCCGTCGCCCTCCAGCTGGTTGAGGACCGCGATCGGCACCCGCGCGGTGACGCCGTCGTCCGCGCGGCCCGGCTCGAACCGGTAGGTCAGCGGTAACGTCAGGCCGCGCTGGCTCAGCGCGTCCGGGAAGTCCTGTTCGCGCACGTCGGCGGCGGTGTCGTTGACCAGCATGGTCTTGGAGAAGGTCAGCAGGTCCGGCGCGTCGTGCCTGGTCTTCTTCCACCAGGTGTCGAAGTGCCTGCCGGAGACCACCTCGGCCGGGATGCGCTGGTCGTAGAACTGGAACAGCGTCTCGTCGTCGACCAGGATGTCGCGGCGGCGGGCGCGGTGCTCCAGTTCCTCCACCTCGCGCAGCAGCGCCCGGTTGTCGCGGAAGAAGTGGTGCCGGGTCTGCCAGTCCCCCTCGACCAGTGCGTGCCGGATGAACAGCTCGCGCGAGACCTCGGGGTCGATGCGTCCATAGTGGACCTTGCGGTCGACCACCAGCGGCAGCCCGTAGAGGGTCACCCGCTCGGTCGCGACCACCGAACCCTGGCGGGCCTCCCAGTGCGGCTCGCTGTAGGTGCGCTTGACCACGTGCTCGGCCAGCGGCTCGACCCACTCCGGCTCGACCCGGGCGCAGATCCGGCCCCACAGCCGGGTCGTCTCCACCAGTTCCGCCGCGACCACCCAGCGCGGCGGTTTCTTGAACAGCGCCGAACCGGGGAACACCGCGAACTTCGCGTTGCGGGCGCCGATGTACTCCTTGCCCGCCGGGTCCCGGAAACCGATGTGCGACAACAGGCCCGACAGCAGGGCGATGTGGACGTTGCGCGGCTCGGCGGGCACCTCGTTCGGGGTGACGCCCAGCTGCTTGGTCACCTGCCGCAGCTGCGAGTGGATGTCCTGCCACTCGCGGATGCACAGGTAGTTGAGGAACTCGGCCTTGCACTGCTTGCGGAACCGGTTGCCGGACAGCTCTTTCTGCTGCTCCCGCACGTACTGCCACAGGTTGAGGTAGCTGACGAAGTCGGAGTCCTGGTCGGCGAACCGCGAGTGCTTCTCCGCCGCCGCCTGCTGCTTCTCCTGCGGCCGCTCGCGCGGGTCCTGGATGGACAGTGCGGCCGCGATGACCATGACCTCGGTGACGCAGCCCGCCTTGTCGGCCTCGATGACCATCCTGGCCAACCGGGGGTCCACCGGCAGCTGGGCGAGCTTGCGTCCCAGCGCGGTCAACCGCTTGGCCGGGTCCTTCTCCGCCGGGTCGAGCGCGCCGAGCTCCTGCAGCAGCTGCACGCCGTCGGCGATGTGGCGGCGGTCCGGCGGGTCGATGAACGGGAAGTCCGCCATCTCGCCCAGGTCGGCCGCGCTCATCTGCAGGATGACCGAGGCCAGGTTGGTGCGCAGGATCTCCGGGTCGGTGAACTCGGGCCGGGCCAGGAAGTCGTCCTCGGCGTAGAGCCGGACGCAGATGCCGTCGGAGGTGCGGCCGCAGCGGCCCTTGCGCTGGTTGGCCGAGGCCTGCGACACCGGTTCGATCGGCAGCCGCTGGACCTTGAGCCGGTTGCTGTAGCGGGAGATCCGCGCGGTGCCCGGGTCGACGACGTACTTGATGCCCGGCACGGTCAGCGACGTCTCGGCGACGTTGGTGGCCAGCACGACCCGGCGGCCGCTGTGCGCCTGGAACACCCGGTGCTGCTCGCCGCTGGACAACCGCGCGTACAGCGGCAGGATCTCGGTGTTGCGCAGGTTCCGACCGGCCAAGGCCTCCGCCGTGTCGCGGATCTCGCGCTCGCCGGAGAGGAACACCAGGATGTCGCCCGGTCCCTCGGCGCACAGCTCGTCGACGGCGTCGAGGATGCCCTGGGTCTGGTCGCGGTCCGGGTCGGCGTCGGGGTCCTCCGGGTCGACCAGCGGCCGGTACCTGACCTCCACCGGGTAGGTGCGGCCGGAGACCTCGATGATCGGGGCGTCGCCGAAGTGCCGGGAGAAGCGCTGCGGGTCGATGGTCGCCGAGGTGATCACGATCTTGAGGTCCGGCCGGGACGGCAGCAGCCTGGCCAGGTAACCGAGCAGGAAGTCGATGTTGAGGCTGCGCTCGTGCGCCTCGTCGATGATGATCGTGTCGTAGGCGGAGAGCAGCCGGTCGTTCTGGATCTCGGCCAGCAGGATGCCGTCGGTCATCAGCTTGACCAGGGTCCGGTCGCCCACCTGGTCGGTGAACCGCACCTTCCAGCCGACGGTCTCGCCCAGCGCGGTGCCGACCTCCTCGGCGACCCGCTCGGCCACCGTGCGCGCGGCGATCCGGCGCGGCTGGGTGTGCCCGATGAACCCGCGCACGCCACGGCCCAGCTCCATGCAGATCTTGGGCAGCTGGGTGGTCTTGCCGGACCCGGTCTCACCCGCGACGATCACGACCTGGTTGTCGCGGATCGCGTCGCGGATGTCGTCGCGCCGCTGGCTGACCGGCAGGTCCTCCGGGTACTTCAGCGCGGGCACCGACGAGCGCCGCCGAGCCACCCGGGTGCGCGCGGTCTCGACCTCTTCGGCGATCTTGGCCAAGGCGGCCCGCTTGCGCTGGGGGTCCCTGGTCTTGCGCAGCCCGTCGAGCCTGCGGGCCAGCCGCCGCTCGTCCCGCAGCATCAGCTCGGGCAGGGCGGCGCGCAGGTCGGCGGATCCGACCGTGGTGTCGGTGGTGCTCATTTGCCCCCCAGCCTAGGCAATGGTGCCCGCCGGTCTCACCCCGGTTTCCCCGCCGCACCGCGACCACCTGCACAGAACCTCCACACACCACCCCGCGTGGGCGCACACGCCGCACCTAGAGTGCCCCCCATGGGCAACAGGCGCCGGGTCCTCGTGGTCGAGGACGAGCACACCATCGCCGCATCGATCGCGGCCCGGCTGCGCGCGGAGGGCTACGACGTCGACCTAGCCCACGACGGCCCGGCCGGGGTGGACGCCGCCGAGCGGACCCGCCCCGACCTGGTGGTGCTCGACGTGATGCTGCCCGGGTTCGACGGGCTGGAGGTGTGCCGCCGGGTCCAGGCGCGCCGTCCGGTGCCGGTGCTCATGCTCACCGCCCGCGACGACGAGACCGACCTGCTCGTGGGCCTCGGGGTCGGCGCCGACGACTACATGACCAAGCCGTTCTCCCCGCGCGAGCTCGTGGCCAGGGTGCACGCGCTGCTGCGCCGGGTCGAGCGGGCCGGGCAGAGCGAGCCGGGGCAGGCGCCCACGGTCGTCGGCGACCTGGAGGTCGACGCGGTGCAGCGCCGGGTGCGGCGGGCCGGGGTCGAGGCGCACCTGACGCCGATCGAGTTCGACCTGCTCGCCTACCTGGCCGCCCGGCCGCGCGCGGTGCAGCCCAGGGAGCGGCTGCTGGCCGAGATCTGGGGCTGGGGCGAGCCTGCCGGGACCCGCACCGTCGACAGCCACGTCAAGGCGCTGCGGCGCAAGCTCGGCGCCGACCTGATCCGCACCGTGCACGGCGTGGGCTACGCGCTGGAGGTGGCCGGGTGACCGCCGTGCGGAGCCGGGCGCTGGAGCTGCTGGAACTGCTGCCCCGGCCGCTGGACCCGGTGCGCTCGATGAAGCTGAAGATCAGCATCCTGCTGGTCGCCTCCGGCACCGCGGGCCTGGCCTACTTCTGGGCCGACGTGGGCTGGATCCCGGCGTCGACCTCGGTCACCGCGATCATCGGCGCGGTCGCGGTGTCGCAGATCCTGGCGCACGGCATGACCAGGCCGCTGCGCGACATGACCGCCGCCGCCGGGGCGATGGCCAGGGGCGACTACTCGCGCCGGATCCGGGTCACCGCCCGCGACGAGGTCGGCGCGCTGGGCCGGGCGTTCAACCAGATGAGCGCCGACCTGGAGGCCGCCGACCGCAACCGGCGCGAGCTGATCGCCAACGTCTCGCACGAGCTGCGCACCCCGATCGCCGCGCTGCAGGCCGTGCTGGAGAACGTGGTGGACGGGGTGAGCGAGCCGAACCCGGCCACCATGCGCACCGCGCTGGCGCAGACGGTGCGGCTGAGCAGGCTGGTGACCGAGCTGCTCGACCTGTCCCGCATCGACGCCGGTGCGCACCCGCTGCCGCGCGAACCGCTGCCCGTCGAGCCGCTGCTGGCCGACGTGGTCGCCGAGGCCGAGGTCAACGCCGCGGCGGTCGGCCGGTCGGCGGTCCGGTTCACCACCACGGTCGCCACCGACGCCGTGACCGTCACCGCTGACGGCGAGCGGCTGCACCAGGTCCTGGTGAACCTGCTCGACAACGCCGTCCGCCACGGCCCACCCGACGGCCGGGTGTGGGTCACCGCCGCCCGCTCCCCCGCCGGGCTGCTGCTGGAGGTCAGGGACGAGGGCCCCGGCATCGCCGTCGCCGAACGCGACCTGGTCTTCCGCCGCTTCACCCGCGGCGAGAAGGCCCTCGGCGGCGGCACCGGCCTGGGCCTGTCCATCGCCCGCTGGGTCATCGAACTCCACGGCGGCACCATCGCCGTAGTCGACTCAACCCGCGGCTGCCGCATCCGCATCACCCTCCCCACCTAGCGCCCGCCGATCCACCGCCACGCGCCCACCCCAGCCCCGGCTGCCCTCCCCAGCCCGGCCACCCCCGCCCCAGCCTCGCCGCTCAACGCCCGCCCGCCCCTCGCCCGCCTCACCCATCCGGCCCTTGGCCGCCCACCGCACCACCGCACCACCGCACCACCGCACCACCGCACCACCGCACCACCGCACCACCGCACCGAGCCAAACCCACCACAGGCCCCGCACCAACGGCACGAGCGCCACCGCCCCCTCCGCCGCCGAAGTGCCACGCGCCAACCGAGTTATCCACAGCCCCCACCGCGACCCGCCCATCCCGTCGCCCCCGGCCCGTAGGCTGTATATCGGGGGCTGCTCAGGCCGGTTCGATCTTGGTCGCCGCCGCCCGAACCCACCCCACGAGCCGGATCCCGGCTCGATCACCCCCGGTCCGCGCGGTAGCGGGTGATCGACTGGTGGGCCGGGTGTCCGTGTCGGACGGACCGGGAGTGGGGGGCCGCTGGGTACGGTGGCGGGCGTGGCAACGGAGACCGACATCGTCGTGGTGGGCGCCGGGCTGGCTGGGTTGACCGCGGCCAAGACCCTGGTGGAGGCCGGGCGCGAGGTCGTCGTGGTGGAGGCGGACGAGGCGCCGGGTGGGCGGGTGCGCACGGACCGGAGCCGGGGGTTGCTGCTCGACCGGGGGTTCCAGGTGCTCAACGCGGGCTACCCGGCGGTGCGCGACCTGCTCGACCTCGACGCGCTGGACCTGCGGCCGTTCCTGCCCGCCGCGCTGGTCAGCGACGACGACGGCCTGCACCTGCTGGCCGATCCGCTGCGTGAGCCGAGCAAGCTGCGCGAGACGCTGCGGGCCCCGGTCGGGTCGCTGGCCAGGAAGATGATGCTCGGCGCGTACGCCGCCGCGTTGGCCGCCGCGCCCGCGAAGGCGTTGCGGGACCGCGACGACCGGCCGTTCCGGGTGCGGCTCGCCGACTACGGGATCACCGGCCCGCTCTACGACCGGTTCGTCCAGCCGTTCCTGTCCGGTGTGTTCCTGGACCCGGAGCTGACGGTGCCGAGCCGGTTCGCCGAGTTCGTCGTCCGCTCGTTCGCGCGCGGCGTGATCGGCGTGCCCGCGGCGGGGATGCGCGCGATCCCGGACCAACTGGCCGCGTCGCTGCCGACCGACGCGATCCGCTACAGCTACCCGATCCGCGAGGTCCACCCGGGACGGGTCACCGGCGAGTTCGGGACGGTCACCGCCCGGCACGTGGTGATCGCCGTCGGCGGCACGGCGGCGCACGCGTTGTCCGGCGGCCGGATCGCGGCGCCGCGCACGCGCGGGTGCCTCACCTACTACCACCTCGCGGACTTCCCACCCGTCGCCGAGGCGGCCATCGTGGTCGACGGCGCGCGGCGGGGTCCGGTGGTGAACAGCGTGGTGCTGACCAACACCGCCCCCGAGTACGCCCCGGGCGGGACGCTGGTGTCGTCGACCGTGCTGGGCACCGAGGACCCCGGCGAGCAGGCCGTCCGCGCACACCTGTCGGCCATGTACCACCGCGACACCACGACCTGGCTGCACGTCCGCACCTACCGGATCCCCGAGGCCCTGCCCGTGCACACCGGCCCGCTGCGCAAACCCGTCGCCCTCGGCGACGGCGTCTACGTCTGCGGCGACCACCGCGACACCCCGTCCCTGCAGGGCGCCCTGGTGTCGGGCCGCCGGGCGGCCGCCGCCATCCGCGCCGCGGAGTAGCCGAGACGATTCGGCTGCCGAAACGCGCCGCTGGCCGCACACTGTGGGGATGGGCGTGTCCGAACGAGCAATGCGGGTCCTCGTCGTCGATGACGACCAGGACCTCGTCGACCTGATGGAGATGTGCCTGACGACCTACCAGGGGTGGGACGTGCAGGCCGTGACCTCGGGCACGGAGGCCGTGCACCGCTGCCGCGAGCACGCCCCGGACGCGGTTCTGCTCGACGTCGACATGCCCATCCTCGACGGCCCCGGCGTCCTCGCCGCCCTGCGCGCCGACCCCGACACCTGCGCCGTCCCCGTCGTCTTCGTCACCGGCGCCGCCGAACCCGACCTCAACCAACGCCTCTGCGCCCTCGGCGCCGCCGCCGTCCTCTCCAAGCCCTTCGACCCCCGCCGCATCGGCGCCGAGGTAGCCCTCATCCTCGGCTGGTAACCCCGGCGCGCGTCCGATCTCCTACCGGACCCCAGCCTCTCCGGAGCGCGAGCCCGGCTACCACCAAGGTCGGCCCTCGTCCTGTGGCCCGTCCGCGGGTACCAGCACCTCGAACACACTCCCCCCACCGGACGCGGGCATGGCGCGGATCGTGCCGCCGTGGGCCTCCACGATTCCCCGGGTGATCGCCAGGCCGAGACCTGCGCTGCCCGCCTTGCGCTGCCGGGGGACGTCGAACTGGACGAACGGTTCGAAGATCGCGTTGAGCCGGTCGGCGGGCACGCCGGGGCCGTGGTCGCGGACGGTGATGGTGGTCCAGTTGCCGGTCCGCTCGGCGGCGACCTCGACCTTGGTGCCCGGTTCCGACACCCGGACCGCGTTGGCCAGGAGGTTGGTCAGGACCTGCACCAGCCGGTCGGCGTCGCCGCGGACGTGCAGGGTGTCGGCGCAGGTGACGACGACCAGGACCTGGCCGGTGCGGCTGGCGTGCGCCACCGAGTGCACGGCGTGGTCGACCACCTCGGCGAGTGACACCCGGTCGAAGGTCAGCCGCAGGTCGCCCTTGCGCATGTGGTGCAGGTCGAGCACGTCGGCGGACATCCGGACCAGGCGGTCGGCGTTGCGGGAGGCGATGGCGACGAGGTTGCGCACCCGCGGGTCGAGGTCGCCGAAGTCGCCGGAGAGGGCCAGTTCCAGCGAGCCGCTGATGGAGGTCAGCGGGGTGCGCAGCTCGTGGCTGACCACCGAGACGAAGTCGGTCCTGGCGCGCACGGTGTCGGCCTCCCACTGGGTGGCCTGCACGACCGCGCACTCCAGTTCCACCCACGCCGCGAGGTCGCGCAGGCACTCGCGGTCGGCGTCGTCGAGCACGCGGGGGACCATGTCGACCGCGCACAGCGTGCCGACCAGGTGACCGGACGGCGCCGCGATCGGCTGACCGGCGTAGAACCGGATGTGCGGTTCGCCGACGACGTGCGGGTTGTCGGCGAAGCGCGGGTCGAGGGTGGCGTCCGGGATCTCCATCATGGTCGGCTCGGCGATGGCGTGCGAGCAGAACGAGACGCTGCGGTGGGTCTGCTCGGCGTCGAGGCCCACGCACGACTTGAACCACTGCCGGTCCACGTCGACCAGGCTGACCAGCGCGATCGGCACGTCGAGCACCCGCTGCACGAGCCGGGTGATCCGGTCGAACCGCTCCTCGCGCGGGGTGTCGAGCAGCCGCAGCGCCTTCACCGCGGCCAACCGCTGGATCTCGGAGTCCCATCCCGCACCGGACACGCGCACCCTCCCTGTTCCCCTCCTCCGAGTATCGAGGCGCTGACCAGGCACTTCACCTCCCAACCGGAGATGCGCCCGATCGGGTGACGCCCGCGAGTACCCGACCCGGCGATCCCGCGCAGGCGAACGAGTGTTCTAATTCACCGGATTCACCACGCGTCGTGAGAGGGAGTGGATCTTGTCCACCGAGACCGAGACCGAGCAGGCGGAGACCGTGGCGACCGAGTCGTCGGTGCCCGCCGCCGCGCCCGAGCAGCCTGTCGTCGCGGAGGCGCCCACCAAGAAGCCGAGGGTGCCGCGCGCCCAGAGCACGGCGAAGAAGACCCGCACCGTCGAGCTCACCCTCACCGTCACCGGCACCGCCGATGGCGAGTGGCAGGCCGAGCTCAGCCAGGGCGGCAAGCGGGTGCTGCAGGGGCTGCAGGTCCCCGCGGCCGCCGTGTCCCGGGCCGCGGCCGAGCTGCACGAGGACATCTCGAAGACCATCGAGTCCGTCCTCGACACCGCGCGCGAGCAGCACCGCGCGCGGATGGAGGAGCTCGAGGCGGAGCTGTCCAAGGTCAAGGCGGCCCTGGCCGACCTGCAAGAGGGCTGACCCGCACAGCGGCACACGGGCCGTCCACCCACCCGGGTGGACGGCCCTTCGCGTTCCCGGGGTCAGTTGCCGGTGAAGGTGGCTCGCCCGGGGCCGTCGGCGAGGAAGGAGCGAACGCCTTCCCGCAGGTCGGCGGTGTCGTAGAGGGCGGCGGCGGTGGCCGTGGTGTGGGCGGTGGCCTGGGGGACGCCCCCGGCCTCGAAGTGCCGGAGGATGGCCTTGGTGGCGGCGTGCGCGCGGGTGGGGCCGTCGGCGAGCAGGGTGGTGTAGGACAGGGCGGCGTCGGCGAACCCGGCCTCGGGGAAGACCTCGTTGACGACGTTCCAGGAGTACAGGGTGTCGGCGTCGTACTTGTCGCCGGTCAGCACCATCTCCTTGGCGCGGGCGACCCCGGCGCGGGCGGCGAGGCGCTGGGTGCCGCCCATGGTCGGGGTGAGGCCGATGACGTTCTCCACCAGCCCGAACCGCGACTCCCGCACCGCCAGCAGCAGGTCGCAGGCCAGCGCGATCTCGAACGCCCAGGTGAGGCAGAGGCCGTGCGCGGCGAACACGGTCGGGCAGTCGAGCGCGGCGATCCGCTCCGGCAGCTCGATCATCACGTCGAACAGCGCCTTGGCCTCGGCCGCCGACCGCTGCGCCGCGAACAGCGCCACGTCGACCCCGCCGCTGACGATGTCGCCGCCCGCCTTGATCAGCACCGCCCGCGGTGGCCGGGCCTGCACGTCGTCGAGCGCCACCGCGAAGCTCTCGTGCAGCTCCACGGTGTAGAGGTTCAGCGGCGGGTTGTCCACCGTCAGCACGGCGACCCCGCCGACCCGCTCCACGACCACACCCACAGCGAACTCCCTCACTCGGTCGGTTCCGCCCTAATGGCTATCACGCACCGCCCCACCCCGCCGGACGCCCTGCGGCCCAGGGGGCGGCGACGCGCTTCTACAGTGGGGTCTTCACTCGAGTGGGGATGGGTCATGGTTGACGACGAGGTGGGGATCGACCCGCAGCGGTTGCGGGAGTGCCTCGCCGTGTTGGCGGAGGTCGACGGGTTGCCGCCGGAGCACCCGGACGCGGTCGCGGTGCGGCGGGCGACGGCGCGGATCTTCAAGGAGGTCCGCAAGCAGCGCAAGCAGGCCAAGCGCGCGGCGGTGACGGCGGCGGACGACGCGGTGACGGCGGCCACCGCGACCGGGGCGCCGAACCGGATCGACGACGAGACCCAGGGCATCCCGCTGGTGTCGAGCGCGCCGGGGGCGATCGCGGGCGTGTTGCAGCGCGCGCGGGCCTGCTACACCTGCAAGCGCCGCTACCACCAGGTCGACGCCTTCTACCACCAGCTGTGCCCGGAGTGCGCGGCGTTGAACCGGGGCAAGCGCGACGCGCGCACCGACCTGACCGGCCGCACAGCGTTGCTCACCGGCGGCCGCGCCAAGATCGGCATGTACATCGCGCTGCGGTTGTTGCGCGACGGGGCGCACACCACGATCACCACCCGGTTCCCCAGGGACGCGGTGCGCCGCTTCGCGGCGATGCCCGATTCGGCGGACTGGTTGCACCGGTTGCGGATCGTCGGCATCGATCTGCGGGACCCGGCGCAAGTTGTCGAGTTGGCGGACAGCGTTGCGGCGCGCGGGCCGCTGGACATCCTCATCAACAACGCGGCGCAAACCGTGCGCCGCTCCCCCGGGTCGTACGCACCGCTGGCCGCCGCGGAGCACGATCCGCTGCCGCACGGTCCGCTGCCCGAGGTGCTGACGCTGGGTGAGTCCAGCGCGGCCCACCCGGCGGCGTTGATCGCGGGCGAGCACACACCACACGACGTGCACCCGTTGACGGCGCTCGCGCTCACCGCGGGGTCGGCGAGCCCCGAGCGGGTCGCGGCGAACACCGCCATCGACGCGGGTGGGCTGGTGCCGGACCTGCACGACGTCAACAGCTGGACCCAGCGGGTGCACGAGGTCGACCCGCTGGAGCTGCTCGAGGTCCAGCTGTGCAACCAGACCGCGCCGTTCATCCTGGTGAGCAGGCTGCGCCCGGCGATGGCGGCGGCGCGGGCCAGGCGCAAGTACGTGGTCAACGTCTCGGCGATGGAGGGCCAGTTCAGCCGGGCCTACAAGGGGCCGGGGCACCCGCACACCAACATGGCCAAGGCCGCGCTGAACATGCTGACCCGCACCAGCGCCGAGGAGATGCTCACCGACGGCATCCTGATGACCGCGGTGGACACCGGGTGGATCACCGACGAGCGGCCGCACCCGACCAAGCTGCGGCTGGCCGACGAGGGTTTCCACGCCCCGCTCGACCTCGTCGACGGCGCCGCGCGGGTGTACGACCCGATCGTGCGCGGCGAGGCGGGCGAGGACGTCTTCGGCTGCTTCCTCAAGGACTACGCGCCTTCGGCCTGGTAGCCGCCGCAACCTCTTGCGCGCCAACACGTCTTTGTGGACAAGAAGACGGCGAAGGGGTGGGGACGATGAGCAAGCGGGCACTGGGTGGTTTAGCGGTCGGCGTGGTGCTGGCGGCGGGCGCGGTGGGGTGCACCTCGGTGCAGGCGGCGGACCAGAAGCCGACCGTGGCGACGACGTCCGCGGCGGAGAAGTCGAGCGGGTCGACCGACGCGGGCACCGACTCGGGGTCCACCGAGGAGAGCTCGGCGGCGACGGGCACGCGCAAGCCGACCACGTCCGCCAAGCCGACCACCACGCACAAGCCCACGACCACGACGACCACCGCGGCCAAGCCGATCACCACCGGCGCGAAGGTCGTCAGCTTCACCGTGGTCAGCAAGCCCGCCTGCCCGGTGCTGGCCAAGCCCGGCGCCCCGTACTCCTCCCCCGGCGCCCCCGTGGTGATCGCCTGGAAGGTGACCGGCGCGGACGGCGCGGCGATCTCGGTGGACAGCCCCGGGATGTACGGGTCCTACGGCAGCGACTACGCCGCCTCGGGCCAGCTGGAGCTGTCGTTCCCGTGCGACACCACGCCCGGCAAGACCACGCACACGTACACCGTGTGGCCCAAGGGCGCGAAGACGGTGTCGCAGTCGCTGACCGTCAGCGCGACCAACAACACATGAGCAGCGTCCACAGTGGAACCAAAGCCGCACGGGTGAACCGCGCCGGAACGGGTACCTCCCGGGTACGTCCTACCGAGAGGCCCGTGGTCACCGTGCGCAAGTACTTCCTCGAAGCGTTCCTCGCCACCGCGGGGGCCGCCGCCTGCGGCGCGGTCTCCTACCACTCCGGCGGCTCCACCACTTGGACGGTCATCGCCATGCTCCTCGGCGGCGTCGCCATCGCCTGCTTCGCCGCCAGCCTGACCTCGTCGACCCGCAAGCCCGACGCCCAGGACATCACCATCCCGACCCAGCGCCGCCGCCGCGGCCCGCGCAGGCTCGGCACCCGCCGCCTCTTCGGCAGCAGCCCCACCACCACCGCCGCCCCGCGCCCCCGCCAACTCAACTGACGCCGGGGCCCAGAGCCAGAGGCGAAACAGGGCGGATCGCCACAGCACGCTGGAACAGCCCTGGAAACGCGACCTGCCTCGAGCACGCCTAAACGACCCTCGCAGGGTCTCGTCGGAAGCCGCACGGGCGGCTCGACAGGTGCCGTGACCTGCGACAACAGGGCCTAGCGGGGCAGTTTCACCACGGTCACGAAGAACTCATCGATCTTGCGGATGATCTCGATGAAGCGGTCGAAGTCGACCGGTTTGGTGACGTAGGCGTTGGCGTGGAGCTGGTAGCTGCGCAGGATGTCCTCCTCGGCCTCCGAGGTGGTCAGGACGACGACCGGGATCATGCGGAGTTCGGCGTCGGCCTTGATCTCGGCGAGGACCTGCCTGCCGTCGAAGCGGGGGAGGTTGAGGTCGAGCAGGATCAGGTCCGGGCGGGGGGCGTCGGCGTACTGGCCCTCGCGGCGCAGGAAGCTCACCGCCTGCTCGCCGTCGCGCACCACGTGCAGCTGGTTGCGGATCTTGTAGTGCTCGAACGCTTCCCGCGTCATCAACACGTCGCCGTCGTCGTCCTCGACCAGCAGGACGTCGATGACCTTGATGGCGGTGGGGTCGGTCATGGTTGCGCCTTCTCCGTGGGGGTCTCGCCGAGGGTACTCGCCGCACCGGCGGGGTCGTCGGCGACGGGCAGGGTGAAGCGGAACCGGGTGCCGCCGCCCTCGGGCGGGTCGAGCCAGATCCGGCCGCCGTGGTACTCGACGATCTTGCGGCACATGGCCAGGCCGATGCCGGTGCCCGGGTAGGCGTCCTTGCCGTGCAGGCGCTGGAAGATCACGAAGACCCGCTCGGCGAACTCCGGTTCGATGCCGATGCCGTTGTCGGTGACGGTGAACAGCCAGTGCTCGCCGTCGCGCTCGGCGGAGATCCGGACCAGCGGCGGGTCGGTGCCGCGGAACTTGATGGCGTTGCCGATGAGGTTCTGGAACACCGCGGTCAGCAGCGGCGCCTCCCCCAGCACGGTCGGCAGCTCGCCGACCTCCACCACGGCGTCGGCGTCGGCGACCGCCTCGGCGAGGTTGACCTCCGCCTGGGCCACCAGGTCACCGGCGGCGACCGGCACCCGGTCGCGGGCGTGCCGACCGACCCGGCTGAACGCGAGCAGGTCGTTGATCAGCACCTGCATCCGCTTGGCGCCGTCCACGGCGAAGCCGATGTACTGGTCGGCGCGCTCGTCGAGCTGCCCCTTGTACCGGCGCTCGAGCAGCTGGCAGAAGCTGGCGACCTTGCGCAGCGGTTCCTGCAGGTCGTGCGAGGCGACGTAGGCGAATTGCTCCAGCTCGGCGTTGGACCGCTTGAGGTCCTCGGTGCGGGCGTCGAGCGCGGCGTTGACCTCGCGCTGCACCGACACCTCCGCCAGGATCCGCCGCCGCATGGAGTCGACGTCGCCCGCCAGCTCGGTGACCTCGCGGGGCCCGTTGACCCGCAGTTCGTGCTGGAAGTCGCCGTCGGCCACCCGGCGCACGCCGCCGGTCAGCTGGGCGATCGGCCCGGCGACCGCGCCGCGCAGCACGATCGCGACCAGCAGGAACACCAGCAGCAGCACACCGGCGATGCCCGCGCACACGATGACCAGGGTGTTCGCGGCGTCGGCCAGGTCCGCTCGGCCCGCCTCGCGCGCCAAGTCGAGTTCGCGCTGCAGCCCGCCGACGGCCGCGCGCACCGCGTCGAAGCGCCGCTTGCCCTCCTCGGACTGCTCGTCGCCGCTGACCCCGGAGTCCCGGATGCGGTCGATGGTGGGCTCGGCGTAGTCGACCCGCCAGCGCTCGACATCGGTCTCGATGGCGGTGATCCGGTCGAGCAGGTCGGCGCGGACCACGATGGTGCGGCGCAGGTTCTCGATCGCGGCGTGCTGCCGCTCGATCCCGGAGTCGTAGGGCTCCAGGAACTCCGCCTTGGCCGTCAGCGCATAGCCGCGCAGCCCGGTCTCCTGGTCGACGAGCGAGGTGTCGAGCCGCAGCGCGTGCTGCACCGCGGGGTCGACCCGGTCGACGATGGTGGTGCGCGCCTCGGTCAGGCCGACGATGGCCAGCGACCCGGCGACCACCGCGCCGACGAACACCAGCACCAGCACGCCGATCGCGACCGAGAGCCAGCGGCGCAGCGGCCAGCGGGACCCGCCGACCAGGCGCGGGACGAGCTCAGGCATCGGGGCCGCCCGCGATCCGGCTCAGCAGCACCGCGGCCACGTCGTCGACGAGGTCGCCGTCGTTGAGCCTGCACGCCTCGCGGATGAGGTCGTCGAGCACGGTCCGCCGCCAGCCCGGCCCGGCCGCCGCGAGCCCGCCGACCAGCTCGGCGAGCCGGGTGGAGCCGAGCCGCTCGGAGGTCGTGTCGTCCATGTGGCCCTCGATCAGCCCGTCGGTGTAGAGCAGCACCGACCAGTGCTCGCCCAGCTCCACCGTCGCCGACGGCCAGCTCGCCTTGGCGCGCACACCGAGCGGGACGCCGACGGGCGCGTGCAGCAGGCCCACCTGCCCGTCGGAGACCAGCACCGGCGGCGGGTGGCCCGCCAGGCGCAACCGGGCGGTGCGGCGGTCCGGGGCGACCGAGAGCATGCAGACGGTGGCGAACAGGCCGTCGAGGTGGCGCTCGTGCAGCAGGATCCGCTGCATGGTGGTGAGGACCTCGTCGACGGGGCGCTGCGCCAGCACCAGCGCGCGCCAGGCGACGCGGAGGTGGACGCCGAGCGCCGCCTCGTCCGGGCCGTGGCCGCAGACGTCGCCGATCACCGCGTGCACGGTGCCGTCCTCGGTCTCCACCAGGTCGTAGAAGTCGCCGCCGAGCAGCATCCGCTGGCTGCCGGGCTGGTAGGTGACGTCGCGGTCGATCAGCGGGTCGGTGAGCACCGGGGTGGGCAGCAGGCCGCGTTCGAGCCGGGCCTTCTCCTTGGCGTAGAGGCGTTCCTCGCGCAGCTGGCGCTGGATCTCCTCGCTGCGCACGCGTTCCACCGCATACCGGATGACTCTGGTCAGCAGGTCGCCGTCGACCTGGCCCTTGACCAGGTAGTCCTGGGCGCCCGCCGCGACGGCGGCCACGCCCTGCTGCTCGTCGGCCAGGCCGGTGAGCACGACGACGGCGACGCCGCCACCCGCCTGCTCCAGCTTGCGCAGCCCCTGCAGGCCGCTGGCGTCGGGGAGGCCGAGGTCGAGCAGCACGCAGTCCTGACCGGCCAGCAGCGGCTGCGCCTCAGCCAGCGACTGGGCCCTGGTCAGCCGGATGGGGGCGTCGACGTCGGCGAGCAACTCCTCCACCAGCAGCGCGTCACCGGCGTCGTCCTCCACCAACAGGACGCGAACCACGTCCCGCGACGCCACAACAGCATCCATACACACCGGCTCCAGGCACTCTGGGCGTCTCTTCAGTCGCCAGATGGTAGCCGTGGACCGATCCCGTGACCGGGGGGCGCGCCCTAAACGTGAAACTCGCGACCCCCTGGACCAGGCCTAGATCACCGCGCTGTAACCGTTGATCGCGGGCTGGCCACCCAGGTGGGTGTAGAGCACGGTGTCGGTGCTCGGGATCTCGCCGGTGCTGACCAGGTCGATCAGCGCGGCCATCGACTTGCCCTCGTACACCGGGTCGGTGATCAACGCCTCGGTGCGCGCGGCCAGCCGCATCGCCGAGAGGGTCTCCTCGTCCGGCACGCCGTAGGCACCGGCGTGGTAGCGCTCGTCCAGGATGACCTCGTCGGTCAGCTCGGTCTCGAGCAGCGCGGCGGTGCGGTGGGCGATGCGCTGCACGGCGGCGCGGGTCTCGGCGGGTTTGGCGCTGGTGTCCACGCCGATGACGCGGCGCCGCTCACCGAGCGCGGCGAACCCGGCCAGCATGCCCGCCTGGGTGCTGCCGGTGGCCGAGGCGACGACGATGGTGTCGAACCGGATGTCCGCCGCGCGCTCCTGCTCGACCAGCTCCGCCGCCCAGCGGGCGAAGCCGAGGCCGCCGAGCGGGTGGTCGGAGGCGCCTGCCGGGATCGGGTACGGCTTGCCGCCCGCGAGGTCGATCTCGGTGAGGACCTGCTGGTAGCTCTCCTTGATCCCGATGCCGAAGCCCGCGGTGACGAACCGGGAGGTGGCGCCGAGCAGGCGGCTCAACTGGACGTTGCCGACCTTGTCGTAGACCGAGTCCGGCCAGTCCACCCAGGACTCCTGCACCAGCACGCACTTGAGCCCGAGCCGCGCGGCGACGGCGGCGACGGACCTGGTGTGGTTGGACTGGACGCCGCCGATGGACACGAGGGTGTCGCACCCGGTCGCGATCGCGTCCGCGGCGAGGTACTCGAGCTTGCGGACCTTGTTGCCGCCGAAGGCGAGGCCGGAGTTGCAGTCCTCGCGCTTGGCCCAGACGCGCGCGCCGCCGAGGTGCTCGGTGAGCCGGGTCAGCGGGTGCAGCGGGGACGGGCCGAAGGTGAGCGGGATGCGGGGGTGGTCTGCCAGCGCCATGCGCCGACCATACCCCTGATGGGGGTTATGGCTGGGGTTATTTCGGGTGTACCGGTCACTCGGTGGTGCCCGCGCGGCGGTGGATGTCGGTGAGCAGCGCGGCCAGGCCCGGCGGCAGCTGGTTGGCCGCGTCGGTGGCGCCGGGCAGCCGGGTCGGGATGGGCGACTCGACGACCAGGTCGCGTTCGGCGGCCGGGTGCCGCCAGGTGCCCGCGTGCCCGGCCGGGCACGGCAGTTCCATCTGCGCCAACTCGGTCCCACCGCGACCGTCCGGTCGGGGCTGGTGCCAGCGGATGACGCCGTCGGGTCCGCAGTGGTGCGGGCACGGCGCGCCCGTGCGGTCCGGGGGATCAGGCGGCACGAGGCACCTGGCCGATCCCCCCGCACCGCGGGCAGAAGTCCTTGCGGTTGGGGGCGAGCCCGGAGCCGAGGCACTCCGGGCACTCCCCGGTCCGCACCGGGAGGCGAGGTTGACCGTGCACCGTCATGGTGTTCCGCGCGTGAGTCCGCATGGTCACCAGGATTCCGTACCGCGTCCGGTGACGCCAGTTCCCCCGCCGACCCGGATGGCCGGGCTCACGGGCGGGCCTCGTGGCCCTCGGCGCCCCTGGTGCGGCGGGCTTCCTTCATCTCGGACTCGTACACGTGCCGCCTGCCCTGGAGCAGCTCGTCGCGCGCCGCCTGCTCCGCGGCGCGCACCCGCGCGTAGTAGTCCTCGTCGTACTCCTCGACGATCTGGAAGGTCCACCGCCCCGGCAGCACGTTGCGCCCGACGAGCTCGGTGCGCAGCCGCTGGGCGATCCCGGCGTGCCCGGCCTTGTCGAACAGGTCGGCGGCGGAGCCGAGGTCGAAGTCGGCCGAGCCGGTGAGCTGGTGGAACGAGTACAGGTGCCCGCGGGCGCGTTCGACGGTCTCCAACGCCTCGCTGAGCTTGCCGACGGCCTCGACGGTCAGGTCGTCCACGCCGTGGGGGCGGCGGTGGGCGGTGTCGGGACCGTCCTCGGGGGAGTTCGCTGTCACGGCGTTTCAGTACCCGGTCGTGAGTGGGGACATGCGGGCAACGAGCGCTGAGGTGCCCGGATCGGTCACGGTGCCCGGCGGTCGAGCAGGCCGCGGGCGCGCACCAGGGCGGCGCGGGCGTCGATCTCGCGGTCGGCCATCAGGTGCCCGCGGGCGAGGCCGACCGCTTCGGCGGCGGAGAGCACCAGGCAGGTGTCGCCGGTGGCGGCGGTCCTGGCGAGCGCGCCGAGCAGGTCGTCGGCGATGACTCGGGCCGCCGCCGTACTCGGCGGGGTGATCAGTGCGGCGAGGGCGGTGTCGACCGCGCGGCGGAGGTCGAGACCGGGGGATGGGGTACCGGGGAAGGGCAGCGCGTCCAGTTGCCGTGTCATGAGTTCTCCCAGGGGTCCGGCGCTTCGTTGAGCCAGTCAGCTGAGATTGCCCGCTCAGGTGGCGGGGGCTGAACTCGGAGCGGCAGGGTCCACTCGTCCGGGTTAAGGACGTTAGATCGAACGGCGCTCGAAAGCCGTCGCCGGGCGGGGCAGCGGCAACGCGGGGGCGTCGAGCAAACCGGCCACGGCGTGGTCGAGCGCGGCGCGCGCGGACGCGGTGTCGGCGGCGGCGATGGCGGCGATGGCGTGGCGGACGTCAGCCACCGGACGGGTGAGCAAGCAGGTCTCCCCCGCGGCCGCCGTCCACGCCAGACCGGCCATCAGATCGGCGACGGCGCCGGGGTTCGCGGGATCGGCCTGCACGCGCTGGACCGCCTCGCGCAGACGCGATCCCGGGCGCACGGGCGTCCGCGCTTGGCGGACAGTGCGCTCCCGCACGGGAAGCGCGGTGGCGGACAGGCGCGGCGACGCCTGGGCCGCGGCGGGGTGGGGTAGCGGCGTCGCCCCGGCGCGGGGTGCGGTGATGGGTGTGGCCATGGGGGTACCTCGATCTCTCCCGGTGAACGCGGATGGGCGACAACGACTACCCCGATCGCGGCGGTGCGAAACCTCGTCCCGGTGTGAGGCGCGACGTCACCAGGGGCCAGTCTGCCAGACCGGCGCAAACCCAGTCGGTCGAACGCGTGTTCGACCACACTGCCCCGCATGTCCGTTCCGTTCCAGGCCTCGCTGCTGGATTCCGGCCCTGGCCTGGGAAATCTCGCCCAGGCGCACCGCACCGAGTTGGCAGGCGGGGCGTGGGTCGACGTCCTGCCCGGGTGGTTACGCGAAGCAGACACGCTGTTCACCACGTTGGTGCAAGACGTCCCGTGGCAGGCGGAACGACGCCGGATGTACGACGCGATCGTCGACGTACCGCGACTGCTGGCGTTCTACCGGGAGGGAATGGCACCACCGGATCCGATGCTGGACGCGGCAAAGGAAGCGCTATCCAGGCATTACCGGATCGTGTTCACCACGGCGGGCCTGTGCCTCTACCGCGACGGCCGCGACAGCGTCGCCTGGCACGGCGACCGCGTCGGCCGCGGGTCCACAGAGGACACCTGCGTCGCCATCGCCTCCCTCGGCGCCACCCGGGTCCTGGCCCTGCGCCCCAGAACCGGCGGCCCCGCCCTGCGCTTCCCCCTCGCCCACGGCGACCTCCTGGTGATGGGCGGCTCCTGCCAACGCACCTGGGACCACGCCGTCCCCAAGTCCACCCGCCCCACCGGCCCCCGGGTCAGCATCCAGTTCCGCCCCCGCGACGTCCTGTAGCCCCGCTGCGACCGGGCTCGACCAACGGGCATGGCCGGATCGGTCCCCGGGGCGCACGCGCACGCCCCTCCAGCGCGGGTCACTCCGCGCGATGGCCTCGACACCGACCGTCGGGCGGGAGTATCTTGAATCCTGATACTGGCTACGGCAACGGGGAGCGCCAAGGGTGGATGCCGGGGATGTGGGGCGGTTGCTGTTCGGGCGGCCGAGCAGGTTGCGGGTGGCGCTGTGGATCCACCAGCACGCCGGGCCGCGGTTCTTCCAGTCGGAGCCGCCGAAGACGGTGATCGCGCAGAGCGCGTGCGGGGTGGAGCTGACCAGGTTGGTGGACCTGGGGATGTTGACCGAGCACCGCGAGCCAGCCAACCGGCGGGTGTACTACGAGCGGACGCGCAGTCCACTGTGGTCGATCATCACCGCCGCGTCGAAGGTGGTGGACCCGGTCGACAAGTGACCGCCGGGCCCACCACCAGAGGTCACTCGGTCGGGGGCGCGCCCTCCGGGGCGGTGCCGTCCTCGCGGCGCGGCGGGACGCCCTGCTGCTGGCCACCCATGCCGCCCTGGCCCATGCCGGGGCCACCGGCGCCGCGCTCGGAGATCGTGGTCACCGTGGCGGTGTCGCCGGACTCGGTGGCGATGATGGTGACCGTGTCGCCCTGCTCGACGGACTGGCGGACGGTCGCGGAGTCGATCGTGTAGGTCTTGGTGTAGCCGTCGGTGCTCTTGGCGGTGACCGAGGTGTCGCTGATCTCGGTGACCTCCCCGGTCTGCAAGAGCCGGGTGCCGTACTTGCCGTCGCCCTCGGACACGGTGAACTCGCCGTGCAGGGCACCGGCAACCCCGCCCGCGCCACCCATGCCGCCGCGGCCGCCACCGGGTCCGCCCATCCCGCCGGGGCCACCCGAGCGCCCGCCCGCGTTGTCGGCGGTGGCGTCGCTGGCGGCGTACACGGCGAACCCGCCACCCGCGGCGATGCCCAGGGCGACCACCCCGGCGACGGCGGACTTCTTCCACGACCACCGCTGCTGCTGGGCGCGCTCCGGAACCGGCGCGCCCCAGGCGGCAGGCTGCTGCTCCGGTTGGGGGGTCTGCTCCGTCATGGTTCCTCCTGGGTCGTCCGCGGCCCGGTGGCCTCGGTAGCACCAACGATCGCGATCGACCCTGTGCGCACGCTGTGCCCCGGGTGGGCGTCCGCTATGACCGCCGGGGACCGACAGGAGGGAATCAGACACAGGTGGTACACAGGATCGGCACAGGTACCGCCCAACCGCGCTCGACAAGATCGGGGGCATGACCGTGAACACCTCCTCGAACACCTCTTCGCGGCCGGAGTTGCGCAGGCCCGACGGCCAGCCGGTGCGCGTGCTCGTCGTCGACGACGAGCCGACGCTGGCCGAGCTGGTGACGCTCGCGCTGCGCTACGAGGGCTGGGACGTGCGCAGCGCGCTGGACGGGTCGAGCGCGGTGCGGGTGGCGCGGGAGTTCAAGCCGGACGCCGTGGTGCTCGACGTGATGCTGCCCGACTTCGACGGCATCGAGGTGCTGCGCAGGCTGCGCGCCGAGGTGGACGGGATGCCGGTGCTGTTCCTGACCGCGAAGGACTCGGTGGAGGACCGGATCGCGGGCCTCACCGCGGGCGGCGACGACTACGTCACCAAGCCGTTCAGCGTCGAGGAGGTCGTGCTGCGGTTGCGCGCGTTGTTGCGCCGCACCGGGGTCACCGAGTCCGGTGGCGGTTCGGCTCTCGTAGTCGGCGACCTCACGCTCGACGAGGACACCCGCGAGGTGTTCCGCGCGGGCGAGTCGGTGACGTTGACGGCGACGGAGTTCGAGCTGCTGCGGTTCCTGATGCGCAACCCGCGCCGGGTGCTGAGCAAGACCCAGATCCTGGACCGGGTGTGGAACTACGACTTCGGCGGCCAGGCCAACATCGTCGAGCTCTACATCTCCTACCTGCGCAAGAAGATCGACGCCGGGCGCGAGCCGATGATCCACACGATGCGGGGCGCGGGTTATGTCCTCAAGCCAGCCGGATGAGCCGCGCGGGGCGATGTCCCTGCGCGCTCGGCTGATCGCCGAGCAGTTGGTGCTGCTGAGCCTGGTGCTGCTGGTGGCCGGTGTGGTGACCGTGTTCGGGTTGCGCGCCTACCTGGTCGACCAGCTCGACACCCAGCTGGCGGGCGCGAGCCAGCGGGCCGCGGACTTCCTGTCCCGCCCGCCGCGGCCGGGGTTCGACCCGAACCGCCCGCCGAGCGGGGCACCGGGGCAGGACCTCGGCACGATCAACGCGGCGCTGCGCGGCGGGCAGGTCATCTCGGCGCA
Organism: Actinokineospora globicatena; assembly: GCF_024171945.1. Lineage (GTDB taxonomy): Bacteria > Actinomycetota > Actinomycetes > Mycobacteriales > Pseudonocardiaceae > Actinokineospora > Actinokineospora globicatena. Next base: position 1,034,533 of record NZ_JAMTCR010000004.1, on the reverse strand, counting down.
GCGGCAGACCACCGCGGAGGAACCGGAGGACATCCCCACCTCGCTCCACGCCACGCTGGCCGCCCTGCCCGTCGACGGCGGCGCGCGCGACCGCGATCTCGGCGACCTGGGGCAGTACCGGCTGATGGCGGTGTCCACGCAGACCGGGGCCGTCGTGGTGACCGGGCGGCCGCTGGCGACGCTGGAGGCGACGCTGTGGACGGCGGGCCTGGTGCTCGGCGGTGTGTCGCTGATCGGCCTGACCATCGCGGGGGTGGCGGGGGTGTTGATCGTGCGGCGCACGTTGCGGCCGCTGGACCGGATGGCGGCGACCGCGCGCCGGGTGGCCGAGTTGCCGCTTGACCGCGGCGAGGTGGCGCTGTCGGTGCGGGTGCCCAAGGCGGACACCGATCCGCGCACCGAGGTCGGGCAGGTGGGCTCGGCGCTCAACCGGATGCTCGGCCACATCGGCGCGGCGCTCTCGGCCAGGCACGCCAGCGAGACCCGGGTGCGCCAGTTCGTCGCCGACGCCAGCCACGAGCTGCGCACGCCGCTGGCGGCGATCCGCGGGTACGCCGAACTGGCGCGCAGGCGCGGCGACGAGGTGCCGCCGGACGTGGCGCACGCGATCTCCCGGGTGGAGTCCGAGGCGCGCCGGATGACCACGCTGGTGGAGGACCTGCTCCTGTTGGCCCGGCTGGACTCCGGACGTCCGTTGCTCTATGAGACCGTCGACCTGTCCCGGCTCGTGCTCGACACCGTCGGCGACGCGAAGGTCGCTGGTCCGGACCACGCGTGGCGGCTGGAACTGCCCGCCGAACCGGTGCTGGCCGTTGGCGACCAGGCGCGGCTGCACCAGGTGCTGGCGAACCTGCTGGCCAACGGGCGCACGCACACCCCGGCAGGCACGACGATCACGGTGGCGCTGCGGGTGGACGGGCCGGAGGCGGTGCTCTCGGTGGTCGACGACGGCCCCGGCATCCCGGCGGAACTGCTGCCGGAGGTGTTCGAGCGCTTCGCCCGCGGCGACGAGTCGCGCTCGCGCGCCCAGGGCAGCACCGGGCTCGGGCTGGCCATCGTCTCGGCCGTGGTCGCGGCGCACCACGGGTCCGTCGCGGTGAGCAGTTCCCCAGGTCGGACCGCGTTCACCGTCAAGGTCCCGGCGGCGAGCGAGTCGATCGCGGCGGGCATCGGCTGATCACCACGATCGGGTGTCTTTCCGGCGATCACATGGCAAGCCCCGCAACAATTCCGGCGATGTGTTCTCGGCGGAAGGACTTGCGGTGAAAGGTTTTCACAGACTGGGTGTGTCGCTTGTGGTCACCGGTATCGCGTTCGGGACCGCGGTGACCCAGGCGACGGCCACACCCCACGCGAACACGGCACCCGGCACGGCCACGGCGCCCAGCACGAGTGCCGCGCCCCAAACCCCGGCGGCACCCCAGACCCCGGTGGCGCCCCAGACGACCAACGCGACCGGCATCTTCGTCTACTACGAGTTCGACGGCGGCCTCGGCATCGTGAACCCGGACGACGACTGGTGCTACCGGCTCGGTTTCACCGTGCGGCACATGGACAACGAGACCAACCGCACCGCGTTGCTGTTCCCGAACGACGACTGCCTCGGGCTGCCCACCGCGTCGATGCGCCCGTTCTCCACGCAGCCCTCCCCCGGGCTCGTCTCGGTGTTGTTCCGGCGCGGCACCAGCCCCCGCTGCGTCACGGTGAAGACCGCCTCCGACGCGTTCGGGCGGCACTGCAACTGAACGGGTAGCCGTCCCGGCGGGCGCACAGCCCCCGCACAGGCGGCGCACATCCTCGGCCAAGCACGCTGCTCGACCGTGGACGCATGACACTCGTCGCTGACCGGCCGGTGGCCGCCCCCACCCCGGGCACCGCGCGCACCCCGCTGCCGCGCAGGCTCTCCGTCGCCGTCCTGCTCCTCGGTACCGCCGCGCTCTACCTCTGGGACCTCGGCGCCTCCGGGTGGGCCAACGCCTACTACTCGGCCGCCGCGCAGGCGGGTGGGCAGAGCTGGTCGGCCTGGTTCTTCGCCGCCACCGACAGCGCGGGCGGCATCACCGTCGACAAGACCCCGTTCGCGGTCTGGGTGATGGGCGTGTCCGTGCGGGTGTTCGGGCTCAGCTCGTGGAGCGTGCTGGTCCCCCAGGCGCTGGCCGGTGTGGGCTCGGTCTGGTTGCTGTACCTGGCCGTGCGGCGGTGGTCCGGTCACCACGCGGGTCTCGTCGCCGGTTCCGCGTTGGCGCTGACCCCGGTGGCAGCGCTCATGTTCCGGTTCAACAACCCGGACGCGGTTCTGGTCTTGCTGCTCACCGCCGCCGCTTATGCCACGGTTCGCGCGACAGAACGCGCCAGTGTTCGGTGGTTGGTGCTCGCGGGCGCATTCGTGGGTTTTGGCTTCCTCACGAAGATGTTGCAGGCGTTCCTGGTGCTCCCCGCGTTCGGCCTGGTGTATCTGATCGTGGCGCCGACCTCCCTCGGCAAGCGGATCGCGCACCTGGCCGCCGCTGTGGGCGCGGTGGTGGTCGCGGGCGGCTGGTGGGTCGCGGTGGTCGAGCTGATCCCGTCGGGCAGCAGGCCCTACATCGGTGGCTCGCAGTCCGACAGCGTGCTGGAACTCGCATTGGGCTACAACGGTCTCGGCAGGCTCACCGGTGACGAGGTGGGCAGCGTCGGCGGTGGCGCGGGCTGGGGCAGCTCGGGGTGGGCGCGGCTGTTCGGCAGCGAGATGGGCAGCGAGATCGCGTGGTTGCTGCCCGCCGCGCTGCTGGCGCTGGTCGCGGTGGTGTGGTTGACCCGCCGCGCGGACCGGACCGACCGCACCCGGGCCGCGGCGCTGCTGTGGGGCCTGTGGCTGGTGGTGACCGGGGTCGTGTTCAGCCTGATGGACGGCATCATCCACCCGTACTACGCGGTCGCGTTGGCGCCCTCGGTCGCCGCGCTCTTCGGTATCGGCGCGGTCACCGCGTGGCGCAACCGGGCCGATCCGGCGGCGGTCGGGTTCCTGTCGGCGGGTATCGCGGTGACAGCGCTGGAGGCGTGGTTGCTGCTGTCGCACGACAGCGACTGGCTGCCGTGGCTCGCGCCGCTGGTGCTGGTCGGCGGGTTGGCCGCGGCGGCGCTGGTGGTGTTCGTGCCGGTGCTGCCGAAGGTGGCCGGGCGCGCGGTCGCGGTGTTCGCGCTGGTGATCTGCCTTGTGGCGCCGGGGATGTACTCGGTGGCGACCGCCGCGCAGGCGCACTCGGGCGCGTTGCCGTCCGTGGGGCCCGCCAGCTCGGGCGGGCCCGGTCGCGGCATGGGCGGCGGCACAGGTGGCGGCGGTGTGGGCGGTGGTATGGGCGGGCTGCTCGGCGCGCCGACCCCGAGCGCGGAGCTCTCGGCGGCCCTGGCGGCGGGCGCGGACCAGTACACCTGGGCGGCGGCGGTGATCGGGTCCAACAACGCGGCCGGGTACCAGCTCGGGTCGGGTGTCCCGGTGCTGGCGCTGGGCGGGTTCAACGGCACCGACCCCGCGCCCACGCTGGCGGGGTTCCAGCGGATGGTGGCCGACGGCGAGGTGCACTGGTTCATCGACAGCTCGTTCATGCGCGGCTCCTCCGGCAGCGACGACGCGCACGAGATCGCCGACTGGGTCGCACAGAACTACGAACCCACGACCGTCGGCGGCGTCACCCTCTACGACGTGAGCCGCTGAGATGAGCACCACCGCTGTCGTTTGCACAGCTGTCGTTCACCCAGCGAGCATTCACACAGGGCGCGCACAGCCACCGCACACCGACCACCCAGCGCGGCGCCCGATCGTCAACGGCATGACCCCCACCGAGATGGCAGCCGCCGACCCCGAGGTCGAGCGGGCCCTCCCCCAGCAGGTGGCCCGCGGCCCGGTGCACACCTCCGGCCCGGCGCCGGTGCTCGACGTCGTGGTGCCGGTGCACAACGAGGAGCGCGACCTGGAGCCGTGCGTGCGCAGGCTGCACGCGCACCTGCACGCGCACTTCCCTTACCGGTTCCGGATCACCGTCGCCGACAACGCCAGCACCGACGGCACCTGGGCGGTGGCCGAGTCGCTCGCCGGGTCGCTGCCCGGGGTGCGCGCGGTGCGGCTGGAGCAGAAGGGCCGGGGCCGGGCGCTGCACACCACCTGGCTGGGGTCGGACGCCGAGGTCCTCGCCTACATGGACGTCGACCTGTCCACCGACCTCAACGCGCTCTCGCCGCTGGTGGCGCCGCTGATCTCCGGGCACTCCGACGTGGCGATCGGCAGCAGGCTGGCGCGCGGCGCGCGGGTGGTGCGCGGCCCCAAGCGGGAGCTGATCTCGCGGGCCTACAACCTGCTGCTGCGCGGCACCCTGGCGGTGCGCTTCTCCGACGCGCAGTGCGGGTTCAAGGCGATCCGCGCGGACGTGGCCAGGGCGCTGCTGCCGCACGTGGCCGACACCGGCTGGTTCTTCGACACCGAGCTGCTGGTGCTGGCGCAGCGGGCCGGGTCGCGCATCCACGAGGTGCCGGTGGACTGGGTGGACGACCCGGACAGCCGGGTCGACATCGTGCGCACCGCGCTGGCCGACCTGCGCGGCATCGCCCGCCTCGGGCGCGGCTTGGCGACCGGCGGCCTGCCGATCGCCGAGCTGCGCGCGCAACTGGGACGCGGCGCCATCACCAGCGACCCACCGGGTGTCCCACGTGGACTGTTGCGGCAGGTGGTGCGGTTCGCCGCCGTCGGGGTCGTCAGCACGCTGGCGTACCTGGTGCTCTACGTGCTGCTGCGCGGCCAGGTCGGCCCGCAGGCGGCGAACCTGGTGGCGCTGCTGGTGACCGCCGTCGGCAACACCACGGCCAACCGGCGGCTGACCTTCGGCGTGCGCGGGTCCGCGGGCGCCGCTCGGCACCAGTTCCAAGGCCTGCTCGTGTTCGCCCTCGGCCTCGGCCTCACCAGCGGGGCGCTCGCGCTGCTGCACGGGCTCACCGCGCCGAGCGGGCTCACCGAGGTCGCCGTGCTCGTCTCGGCCAACCTGCTGGCCACCGTCCTGCGGTTCCTGCTGCTGCGCGGCTGGGTCTTCCGCCGTCCCACCGAACCCGTCCTGGAGAGCGCGCTGTGAGCACCGTGACGACCAAGACCGCGACGACCGAGTCCGCCGAGACCGCCCCGGCCGTGCCGGGCACCGCCACCGACCCCGTCCGCGCCACGACCACCGCCGCCCGGCGGCCGCGCTGGGAGGTGCCCGCCGCGATCGCGCTGCTGGTCACCACCGCGGTGCTGTACCTGTGGGACCTGAGCGCCTCCGGGATGGCCAACCAGTTCTACGCCGCCGCCGCGCAAGCGGGCACCCAGGACTGGAAGGCGCTGTTCTTCGGCTCCCTGGACGCGGGCAACGCGATCACCGTCGACAAGCCGCCCGCCGCACTGTGGCTGATGGCGCTGTCCGGGCGGGTGCTGGGCTTCTCGTCGTTCAGCATGCTGCTGCCGCAGGCGCTGGCCGGGATCGCGTCGGTGTGGCTGCTCTACCGCGCCGTGCGCCGCTGGTCGGGGCCGGGCGCGGGCCTGCTGGCGGGGGCGGCGCTGGCCGCGACCCCGGTGGCGGCGCTGATGTTCAAGTTCAACAACCCCGACGCGCTGCTGGTGCTGCTGCTGGTCGCGGCCGCCTACTGCACGGTGCGCGCGGCGGAGAAGGCGAGCCCGACCTGGTTGGTGCTGGCCGGCACCGCGATCGGCTTCGGGTTCCTCACCAAGATGCTGCAGGCGTTCCTGGTGCTGCCCGCGTTCGCGTTGGTGTACCTCGTGGTCGCGCCGACCAGCCCGGTGCGCCGGGCGTTGCACGTGCTGGCTGCCGGGGTCGCGGTGGTCGTCGCCGCCGGGTGGTACGTGGTGGTCGCGGACCTGTGGCCCGCCGCGTCGCGCCCGTACATCGGTGGGTCGACCGACAACTCCGTGCTCGACCTCGCCCTCGGCTACAACGGCCTCGGCCGGATCTTCGGTGGCGACGGCAACGGCGGCGGGGGCGGGGGCGGCGGCGGCGGGAACACCGGGTTCGGCGGCGAGACCGGCCTGTTCCGGATGTTCGGCGCCGCGTTCGGCCCCGAGGTGTCCTGGCTGCTGCCCGCCGCGCTGGTCGGGTTGGTCGCCGGGCTGTGGTTCACCCGCCGCGCGCCGCGCACCGACCGCACCCGGGCCGGGTTGCTGCTGTGGGGCGGCTGGACCGTGGTGACTGCGCTGGTGTTCAGCTACATGCAGGGCACCGTCCACCCGTACTACGCGATCGCGCTCGCGCCCGGCATCGCCGGTGTCGTCACGATCTCGGCCGTGGAGCTGTGGCGCGGCCGCGGTCACCTGCCCGCGCGGATCGTGCTGGCGTCGATGGTCGCGCTGACGGCGGGCTGGGCGTTCGTGATGTTGGGTTGGGACGGCACCTGGCTGCCGTGGCTGCGCTGGGTCATCGCGGTCGCCGGTGTGCTGGCCGCGGCGGCGATCGCGACGGGTGTCCACCTGGTGCGCGCGGCGGCGGTGCCGGTCGCGGTGCTGGCGTTGATCGCCTGCCTTGGCGCGACCTCGGTGTACACCGTGGCCACCGCCGCGACCGCGCACAGTGGCTCGATCCCGCTGTCCGGTCCGGTCTCGCAGGGCTCTGGGATGGGCGGCGGCATGGGCGGCGAGAGCGGCTCGGTCAGCCAGGAGCTGGTGACCGCGTTGCAGGAGACGACCGGCCGGTGGGCGGCGGCGAGCACCGGGTCGCAGGGCGCGGCGTCGCTGCAGCTGGCCAGCGGCCGCCCGGTCATGGCGATCGGCGGGTTCAACGGCGGCGACCCGGCACCCACGCTCGCGGAGTTCCAGGCGTACGTCGAGTCCGGACAGGTCCGCTACTACGTCGAGGGCGGCCGGGGCGGCGGCTTCGGCGGCGGCAGCGAGATCGCGAGCTGGGTTCAGGAGAACTTCGCCCAGGTCACGATCGGCGGCCAGACGGTGTACGACCTGGCGGTCCGCGCGGGCTGAGCCCGGCTGGGGTCTTTGGACCTGGGACAGCGGCGTCGGTGCCGCGTAGGCTGCCGTCCACTCGGTTCCGACGCCGCTGGGAGGCTCGCCGTGCTCGACAACGCGAGGGCCTCCCTGCCGTCCTGGTCGCACCGGCAAGGTGGTGGCGGCGATCGCTGAGCACCCGCCCCCACCCCGCGCCGAGCGCCTCGCCGACCGGGCCACCCCGGACGGGGTGGTGCCCCGTCAGGGCCGGTTGACCGGGCACGCCGACCTGAGCACCCGCCCCGACTTCGAGCAGTTGCTGGTGGCGCTGTGCACGCAGGCCACCGGCGATGTCCACTTGGACCTCGCCGAGCTGGACTTCATCGACGTGTCCGGTGTGATCACCCTGCTGCGCGCGGCGGGCACGCTGCCCGGGCGGAGCAGGCTGGTGCTGCGCAACCCCCCGGCGTCCATGCGGCGGATCCTGGAACTACTCGGTCCCGCTGTGGCCGAGGCCGGAGTCACGGTCGACTGACCGCAGGAAGCACCGCCGACAAACTCAGTGGCCGAGGCCGGGGTCACAGTCGACTGACCGCTGACAGCGCACGGGGTCACAGTCGACTGACGGTGACCGGTGGGGTCAGCGGGCGAGGAGTTCGCGGACCTCGGCGTCGCCGACCTGGGTGAAGTCCTGGTACCACTGGCCGACGGCGGTCAGGTCGTCCGGCGCGAGCGGGCAGATGACGTCGTCGGCGATCTCGGTGAGCCGGTCGACCACGTTGGCTGGGGCGACCGGCACGGCCAGCACGACCCGCTGCGCACCGAGTCCGCGCACGACCCGGACAGCGGCCTCCACGGTCGACCCGGTGGCGACGCCGTCGTCGACCACCACAACGGTGCGCCCGTCCAAGGAGTGCGGTCGCACGCCGCCGCGCAGCCGGTGGGACCGGTCGGTCAGGTCGGCCTTCACCCTGGCGACGGTGTCGGCGACGTCCGACCAGGACAGTTCCAGCAGGGCGAGCACCGGGTCGGCGCGGACCTCGACCCACTCGGTCCCGTGCCTGCCCTCCCCCACCGCGCCCACGGCGAGTTCGGCGGCGCCGGGCGCGCCGACCTTGCCCACGAGGACGACGTCGAGTTCGGCGGCGAGCAACTCGGCCACCACGGCGGCGACGGGAACGCCGCCGCGGGGCAGGCCGAGGATGACGGGGTCGTCATCGCGCAGGTACAGCAACCGCGCGCCGAGGACCTGGCCTGCGTGGACGCGGTCGGTGTAGTGCATTTCCCCAGTGTGCCCCCGGTGCCGGGTGGTCGCCGGGCGAAAAAAGTTCAGGGGAGCGCGTGAGATCGCCGAAGGCCGGGTATCTCATGGGCAAGACCCCACCGAGAGTTCAAGGAGCGGACATGACCGTCACCGGCATCTTCACCGCGCTGATCATCGGTTTGATCATCGGTGCCCTGGGACGCCTGGTGGTCCCCGGCAAGCAGTCGATCCCGATCTGGCTGACCATCGTGGTCGGTATCGTCGCGGCCTTCCTGGGCACCGCGCTGGCCAACGCGGTCGGTGTCGGCACCACCTCGGGCGTGGACTGGATCGAGATCATCTTCCAGGTCGGCCTCGCCGCGCTCGGTGTGGCCCTGGTGGCCGGGTTCTACGGGCGTAGCCACGTCCACCGGTAAGCGCGCACGGATCTAGCTGAACCTCCTCGCAGGGTTGGGACAGCAGGGCAGGGAACAGGGGAAAGGGCCCCGACCGGGATAGCCGGTCGGGGCCCTTTCACGTCCGCTCGGGTCAGCCGACCGGGTCGAGCTGGCGGGTCTGCTCGGCGTCGACCGGCGCGGGGACCCGGCGGGGCCGCAGCACCCGGGGCACCCACCAGTTGCGCTCACCGAGCACGCCCATCATCGCGGGCAGCACCACGGCCCGGATGAGGGTGGCGTCGAGCAGGATGGCGGTGGCCAGGCCGACGCCCATCTGCTTCATGTCGATGGTGCTCAGGGTGGCGAAGATGGAGAACACGCCGACCATGACCGCCGCGGCGCTGGTGACCACGCCCGCCGAGGACGTGATGCCCTTGGCGATCGCCGCGCGGGTGTCCAACCCGGACTCCCTGGCCTCGCGGATGCGGCTGACGACGAACACGTGGTAGTCCATGGACAGTCCGAACAGGACAACGAAGAGCATCAGCGGCAGCCAGGCGACGATGCCGCCGGTGGAGGTGAAGCCGAGCAGGCCCTCGGCCCAGGTGTTCTGGAACACCAGCACCAGCACGCCGTAGGCGGCACCGGCGGAGAGCATGTTGAGCGCGATGGACGACAGCGCGATGATCGGGGCGCGGAACGTCCAGGTCATGATGATGAAGGTCAGCAGCAGCACGATCGCGATGACCCAGGGCAGCGACTCGTTCATCGAGTCGACGAAGTCGTTCTCCCCCGCCGTCTGGCCGCTGACCGCGAACTCAGCGCCCGACACCGCGCCGACGGTCTGCGGCAGCGCGACAGTGCGCAGCCAGTTGAGCGAATTGTCCGCCTCGGGGCTGGCCGCCGACGACGAGATGGGCGCGTTGAGCAGGAACACCCGGCCGTCGCTCGACCGGTTGACCTCGATGTCGCGGTCGTGGGCGAACCCGGCGTCGGCCTTGATCCGCTCGGTCAGCGCGGTCACCGCGGCCTCGGTCTGCGCGACGTTGTCCGCCGGGGCCCGCACGCCGACCGCGTGGGTGGCGCCGGTGCTGGGGAACGCGGCGGTCATCCGGTCGTAGGACTGCATGATCGGGATGCTGCGCGGCAGGTCGGCGTCCGACGGCGAGTTGAGCTTCATGCTCAGCGCCGGGAGGGCCAGCGCGACCAGGGCGAGACCGGCGACGGTCAGGGTGATGGCCGGGCGGCGCAGCGACGGGCGCAGGATCGCCTTCCACACGCGGGGCTCGCCACCGCGGGCGGAGAGCCGCCACACGAACGGCACCCGGGGCTTGTCGATCCAGCGGCCGAGCTTGGCCAGCATCGCGGGCAGCACGGTGATCGAGCCGATGACCGCGGCGAGCACGACCAGGATGGAGCCGATGGCCATCGAGGTGAAGATGGCGTCGTTGGCGACGAACATGCCCGCCATGGCGACCACGACGGCGAACCCGGAGACCACGATGGCGTGCCCCGAGGTGGCGGCGGCCATCTCCACCGCGTCGAGGTGGGTGCGGCCCTTGGCGCGCTCCTCGCGTTCGCGGCGGACGTAGAACAGCGAGTAGTCGACGCCGACGGCCATGCCGATCAGCAGGATCATGCTCGAGGTGTTGTCCGAGGCCGGGACCAGCTGCGAGGCGAGCGCGGAGAGGCCCATCGCGGCGGCGACCGCCGAGAGCGCCAGCAGCACCGGGATGCCCGCCGCGATGACCGCGCCGAACGCGATCAGCATGATCACCAGGGTGACCGGGATGCTGATCAGCTCGGCCTTGGTGAAGTCGTCGCCGAGCGCGGTGGACAGCGCCTTGTTCAGCGACTCGCCGCCGACCTGCTCGACGAGCAGGTCGGGGTGCGCGGCCTGCACCGACGCCGTCGCGTCCAGCAGCGGCTGCAGGCGCTCGTCGGCGGTCTTGCTCTCGCCCGCGATGTCGACGCTGACCAGGACCGCGGTCCCGTTCGGCGCGGGCAGCGCCTCGCTGACGTCGCCGACCTCCTTGAGGCCCGACATCTTGGCGCGCACCTCGTCGGCGACCTTGGTCGCGGCGGCCTGGTCGAGCGCGCCGGAGCGGGCGGTGATCAGGACGTTCTCGGACGAGGGGCGGTTGAAGCCCGCGTCGTCGACCATCTTCTGGTAGACCGCGAGCTCGCCCTTGGCGTTGTCGTCGAAGTCGGTGGTCTTGGTGCCGACGATGTTGCCGACGCCGATGCAGACCGCGACGAACACCAGCCAGGCCGTGATGGCCCGCCAGGGGTGTTCCGCGCTCCACCGGGCGATCCGCACGGTCGCCATTGGTCTTGCCTGTGCCGTCCCGGCTGTGCCTGACATGTCTGGGTTCCCCCCGCTGACGGAAATGGACCTGCTGCTGTGTTGGGCAGAAGGCTGTCAGCGCGGCGGGCGCGGCGAATCAGGATTCGTCCCCGATCTTGACCAGGGGCCCACCCCCTAGGGGTGACCCCGGTCACCGGGGATGCCTTGTCAGTGTTGGGGACCGACCAGCCAGCGGTCCACTAGGAACGATTCCACCGAGTCCGGCCTGCGGTCACCGAGCGCGGCGACCTCGGCCCTGGTGAACCACCTGGCCTCCTCGAGTTCGTCGCGGTCGACGGCGATGTCCGGGGACACCGCCTCAGCGCGGAAACCGAGCATCAGTCCGGATGGGAACGGCCAAGCTTGGGAGGCCAGATACTCCACCGCGCCCACGGCGACGCCGGACTCCTCGGCGACCTCGCGCCGCACGGCGTCCTCCAGGCTCTCGCCGATCTCCACGAAACCCGCCAGGGTCGAGAAACCCCGGGCGCCGCGGTGACGGCCGAGCAGACAGCGGTCCTCGTGTTCGACCAGGACGATCACCGCGGGTTCGATGCGCGGGAACAGGAGTTTGCCGCAGCCGGAGCACTTGCGGACGTGCCCGGCGTGCGAGTCGACCGCGGCGGACCCGCAGGCACCGCAGAACCGCTGGTTGCGGCGCCAGTGCAGCAGACCGCGCGCGTAGGCGAGCCGGGTCGCGTCCTCCGGACCGAGGTCCGCGAACAGCCCGCGGATGTCGGCGGCGGTGTCCGCCCCCGCGGCCGCGAGGGCGGCCTCTTCGTCCATTTCGGACAAGTCGCGGGCGAACAGGCCGGTGTCGCCGTCGAGCCCGAGGAACACCGCGTCGTCGGTGGCGGCGGTGCGCACGGGTCGGCCGTCGCGGACCAGGCAGCGGTCGCGCCAGAACGCCAGCGCGTGGCCGTGCGGCCGCAGGGTGTCGAGCCAGGCCGCGTCGGTGCGGCGGGCGCCCGCCCGGTCCAGGGCCATGCCGCTGTAGGGCAGCACGCCGACCGGCGGGTTCGGGACAGAGTTCTCCACGCTGAGCCTCCATCGGTGGGTCTCCCCCCACCCTGGCACAGCGGTGCCTCGACGGGCGAACGGTTGTGCCGTGCCCGCGCGCCCCGGACGCGGCGGTGGACACCCCACGTGACCCGGGAGTAACTTCCGGTTCGCCGGGCCGTCGACCAGTGGAGGACTCTGTGACCCAGCGGATCGCGATCGTGACCGGGGCCGCGCGCGGGATCGGGGCGGCGATCGCCACCCGGCTGGGGCGCGACGGGTTCGCGGTGGCGGTGCTCGACCTCGACGCGGACGCCTGCGCGGGCACGGTCGCGGCGATCACCGGTGCGGGCGGCACGGCGCTGGCGGTCGGCGCGGACGTGGCGGTCACCGAGCAGGTCGAGGCCGCCGTGGCCAGGGTGGCCGCCGAGCTCGGGCCGCCGACGGTGCTGGTCAACAACGCGGGCGTCCTGCGCGACAACCTGATCTTCAAGATGACCGACGACGACTGGGACTCGGTCATCGGCGTGCACCTGCGCGGCGCGTTCCTGATGAGCCGGGCGGTGCAGCGGCACCAGACCGAGCAGCGGTACGGCCGGATCGTGAACCTGTCGAGCACCTCCGCGCAGGGCAACCGGGGCCAGGCGAACTACGCGACGGCGAAGGCCGGGGTGCAGGGCCTGACCAAGACGCTGGCGATCGAGCTGGGCAAGTTCGGCGTGACGGTGAACGCGATCGCGCCGGGGTTCATCGAGACCGACATGACGGCGGCGACGGCGGCCCGGCTCGGTGTGTCCTTCGAGGACTTCAAGTCCGGTGTCGCGGCGGCGATCCCGGTCGGCCGGATCGGGCAACCGGAGGACGTGGCCGCCACGGCGGCGTTCCTGGTCAGCGCGGAGGCGGGGTTCGTGACCGGCCAGGTCATCTACGTCTCCGGCGGACCAGCGGACTGAGTCGTGTCGCGGACGGGAGGAGCGATCGTGAGCGAGATCCAGGACCGGGTGGCCGCGCTGCTGGCGGCGAACGACCCGGCGACCACCGACCGGCTGGAGTTCCTGCGGGCGCGGTTCGACGCGGGCCTGGCGTGGGTGCACTTCCCGGTGGGGCTGGGCGGGATGGCCGCGCCGAGGGACGCGCAACCGGTGGTGGACCAGGCATTGGCCGCGGCGGGTGCCCCGGACAACAGCCCGCGCCGCATCGGGATCGGGCTGGGCATGGCGGCCCCGACGATCCTGGCGCACGGTACAGATGAGCAGCGCCTGCGCTTCCTGCGTCCACTGTGGACCGGCGAAGAGGTGTGGTGCCAGCTGTTCAGCGAACCCGGCGCGGGCTCGGACCTCGCCGCGCTGGGCACGCGGGCGCGGCGGGACGGCGACGACTGGGTGGTGACCGGGCAGAAGGTGTGGACGTCGAGCGCGCACAACGCTCGGTGGGCGATCCTGGTGGCCCGCACCGACCCGGACGTCCCCAAGCACGCGGGGATCACGTACTTCGTGTGCGACATGACCGCGCCGGGCGTGGACGTGCGGCCACTGCGGCAGATCACCGGTGAGGCCGAGTTCAACGAGGTGTTCCTGACCGACGTCCGCATCCCGGACGCGCACCGCGTCGGCGAGGTCGGCGCGGGGTGGCGGATCGCGCAGACCACCCTGATGAACGAGCGGGTGGCCATCGGCGGTCGGCCGGTGCCACGCGAGGGCGGCATGGTCGGCGTCGTCGCGGACACCTGGCGCGCACACCCGGAACGCCGGACGGCCGCGACGCACGACCGGCTGCTGGAGCTGTGGGTCGAGTCGGAAGCGTTGCGGCTAGCGGGAATCCGGTTGCGCCAACAGCTCGCGGCCGGCTCACCGGGCCCAGAGGGTTCGGCGATGAAACTCGGTTTCGCGCGGCTGGCGCAAGCGTTGTCCGGGCTGGAGGTGGAGTTCCTCGCCGAGGACGGCCTGCGCTACGACGACTGGACCCAACGGCGCCCAGCCATGGTCGACTTCACCGGCCGCGACGCGGGCTACCGGTACCTGCGCGCCAAGGGCAACTCCATCGAGGGCGGCACCTCCGAGGTACTGCGCAACATCATCGCGGAGCGAGTCCTGGGCCTCCCCACCGAGCCAAGGGTCGACAAGGACGTCCCGTGGAAGGACCTCCCCCGATGAACCTCCTCTACACCGACATCGAAGAAGACCTCCGAGCCAGCGTCGCCGACCTACTCAGCGACCGCGCCGCCCCCGCCACCGTGCTCGCAAGGATCGAGTCCGGGGCCGACACAGCGTTGTGGGGTGAGCTGGCGCGGATGGGTGCCACGTCGTTGCACGTGTCGGAGGGGTTGGGTGGGCAGGGCGCGGGTTACCGGGAGACGGCGGTGGTCGCCGAGGAGTTGGGGCGGTCGGTGGCGCCGGTGCCGTTCCTCGGGAGCGCGGTCCTGGCCACGGCCGTGCTGACGCACCTCGCCGACGACCCTGCCGCTCGTGCGCTGCTCGGTCGCCTCGCCCGGGGTGAGACGACGGCCGCGTTGGTGGTGCCGCTGTCGTCGTGGGAGTCGGTGCCGGACGGGCGTGGGCTGGTGCGTAGCGTCGCCGACGCGGCGGCGGCTGATGTGCTGGTCGTCCCGGTCGCGGGCGTGGTGCACCTGGTCGACGCGCGCGACGCCGTGGTCACGCCGGTGACCTCGCTCGACCAGACCCGGCCCATCGCCGACGTCGACATCACCGGCGCCCCGACCACTCCCCTGGCGGGTCCCGGCGACGACGCGGTGCGCGCGGCATTGGTGGCTGGTGCGGGGATCCTGGCGTCGGAGCAGGTCGGCCTCGCCCAGTGGTGCCTGGACACGACGGTCGCGTACCTCAAGGAGCGGCACCAGTTCGGCCGCCCGGTCGGCTCGTTCCAGGCGCTCAAGCACCGGGTCGCGGACCTGTGGCAGAGCCTGGTGGTGGCCCGCGCGGCCGCCCGGCACGCCGCCGACGCGCTGACCACCGGGGTCGACGTGGACATCGCGGTGTCGGTGGCCAAGTCGCTGTGCTCGACCGCCGCGGTGCGCGCGGCCGAGGAGTGCGTCCAGCTGCACGGCGGGATCGGCATGACCTGGGAGCACCCGGCGCACCTGTACCTCAAGCGCGCCAAGGCCGACGAGATCGCGCTCGGGACGCCCGGCAGGCACCGCGCGACCCTCGCCCCGCTGGTCGACCTGCCCCTACAGTCGACACCATGAGCGCATTCGGCGAGCTGTTCGGCAGCCAGAAGCTCCGCAAGGAGAGCCAAGACGACGCGGGCAACGGCCAGGACCCGGCGCTGGAGCGGGTCGAGGACCTGACCACCGGCCCGATCGACCTGGACGCGGGTGTCCTCTACGTCCGGCGCCCCACTCCCCCGAAGCCCGCCGACAGCGTCTGACCGACCCACCTGCCTGACCGACCCACACACCTGACCGACCGCGTGTGGCGGCCTCAGGCATGTGGGTCGGGTGCGGCTGGTCAGCCCAGGCGGACGGTGGCGTGCATCTCCCACACCAGGATCTCCGCGCCCTCCGGACCGGCGGTGACGCGCTGACCACCGGAGGCGGTGATGCGGGCGGCGTCGCCGGTGCCGAGCGGGCCGGAGCCCTCCAGGGTCACGGCGCCCTGCGGGACGAACACGTGCACGAACGGCGCGTCCGGCAGCGTGACCGTGCCACCGGGGGCGATCCGGGCGGCGTGGAGCGCGGCGTGCTTCTGGCCGATGCGGATCGCCGAGGCGCCGTCGTGCTCGGGCATCCCGGACGCGACGGGCACGAGACCGCCCGCGAGCAGCTCGCTGTCGATCTCCAACTGCTCGTAGCCGGGCGCCTTGCCCGACTCGTCCGGCACCACCCACATCTGCACGAAGTGCACCGGGTCGGCGTGCTTGGGCCCGCCGGACACCCGCCAGGAGTCGTTCTTCTCCGAGTGCAGGATGCCGGTGCCCGCGCTCATCCGCTGGGCCAGGCCCGGGTAGATGATGCCGCTGTGCCCCTCGGAGTCCTGGTGCACCAGCGCGCCGCGCAGCACCCAGGTGACGATCTCCATGTCCCGGTGCGGGTGCGTGTCGAACCCGGTGCCCGGGGTGACCACGTCGTCGTTGTTGACCAGCAGCAACCCGAAGTGCGTGTTGCGCCGGTCCTGGTGGTGGCCGAAGGAGAACGAGTGCTTGGAGTCCAGCCAGCCGATGTCGGTCTTGAACCGGTCCCCGGCGCGCCGGATGTCCACCGCGCTGCCGCCGGTCATGCTGGTGCCCTTCATACGACAACCTCCCCGTACATCTCGCCGAGCGGGTCGGCGATGAGCTCGACGCGGGCGCCGTCGGGGTCGCGGAAGTACACCGAGGTGCCGCTTTCCTCCAGGTAGGCCACGCCTGCGGCGTCGAGCCGCGCCTTGGCCGCCTGCCACTGCTCCGGCGCCATCGAGATCGCCAGGTGGTGCAGCCCGCCCAGGACCTCGGCGTACTCGCCGAGACCGAGGCCGGGCAGGTCGAAGAACGCGACCGCGTTGCCGTTGCCCACGTCGAAGAAGAAGTGGGTCGACCCCGGGTAGTCGCGGTTCTCGAACATCTCGGTCAGCGGGAACCCGAGGACACCCTGGTAGAACTCGACCGTCCGCCGCACGTCACCGGAGATCAGCGCCGTGTGGTGGATGCCGCGGGCGCTGCTCGGCGGGCGCTGACCGCGCTCGTGCAGCAGTTCCGCGCGCAGCCGGTCGCGCTCGGCGGTCAACTCGGCGACGCGGTCCTCGTCCAGTGCCATGGCCCTGCGCCTTCCTCTCCCCGACCAACTAGTTAATGAATTAACTACTGCGACTGTAGCCCGATGTAGTTGCGATGTCAACGAGCGCCGGGCCTGCCTAGACTGGGCCGGTGACGCCCTGGTTGGACGCCGCCCAGCAGCGGGACTGGCGCGCGCTCGTGGAGGGCGCGGGCCTGCTGCTGGCCCGCGTCGACAAGCACCTGCGCGACACCCACGGCCTGACGCTGGCCGAGTACGAGATCCTGGTGCACCTGTCCGAGGGTCACCTGCACATGTCCGAGCTCGCCACCCAGGTCAGCCACTCGCGGGCCAGGGTCACCCAAACCGTGGACCGCCTCGTCCGCGCAGGCCTGGTGTCACGGGCCCCCTGCCCCCAGGACCGCCGCGGCGTGCACGCGGCACTGACCGACCCGGGACGCGCCCGACTGGAGGCAGCCGCCCGCGACCACGTCCTGGAGGTGCGCAGACTCGTGGTCGACGTCCTCGCCCCCGACGAACTCACCGCCGTCGGTTCCGCGCTCGCCAAAGTCCGCGCGGCCGCTCAGGACACCTAGACGATGTGAACCTCTACGCCCGCGTCTTCGAAGGCGGCGACGGCGTCGCTGGGGGCGGCGGAGTCGGTGATCAGCAGGCGGATCGCGGTGACCGGGCAGATCTGGGCGAAGGCGTGCCTGCCGAGCTTGGAGCTGTCGGCGATGACGATGACGCGGCGGGCCCGCTCGGCCATCAGCCGGTTGATGCTGGCCTCGCCCTCGTGGTGGGCGTAGGCGCCGTGCACCGGGTCGACCGCGTCCACGCCGAGGAACACCACGTCCAGGGTGATCTCGTCGAGGATCCTGGTGGCCAGCGGGCCGCTGAGCTCGAAGGACTGCGGTCGGGCGACGCCGCCGGTGACCACGATCTTGACGTGCGGGCGGACCGCGAGCTCGTTGGCGATGTTGAGCGCGTTGGTGACCACGGTCAGCGCCGGTTCGTCGGACTGGTTGAAGTCGGGGCGGATGGCCAGCGCGCGGGCGATCTCGGTGGTCGTGGTGCCGCCGTTGAGGCCGACCACGGTGCCGCGGGCGACCATCGCGGCGGCGGCCTTGCCGATGCGCTCCTTCTCGGAGGCGTGCCGGGCGGTCTTGTAGCGCAGCGGCAGGTCGTAGGCGACGTTGTTGGCCACGGCGCCGCCGCGGGTGCGGGTGAGCAGCTGCTGCTCGGCGAGGTGGTCGAGGTCACGGCGGATGGTGGCCGCGCTCACCCCGAGTTCGTCGGCGAGGTCGTCGACGTCGACCTTGCCGCGCTGCCCGAGCATGTCCAGCAGCGTGCTGAGCCGCTCGTACCGGTCCACCCCTACCCACCTCCGCGCTCGGCCGCGCTCACTCGCGGCGTTGCAAGGTATCGCCCCGTGAACCCACATTCAACGACCGAAACGCTTGGCATCGGCTGACTGATCACGCAGTATTCGGTGCGCGTCCGAGCAGATTCGAGCGCTCGGCCGCCGGAAGACGGACGTCAAGGGAAGGAAGCGCATGGCAGCGGACCAGCACGTGGTCGCGGTGGACGTCGGAGGTACCTCGATCAAGGCCGCCTTGGTCGACCGGGACCTGCGCGCCGTCGAGACCCTGCGCGAGCCGACCAGGCGGGTGGGCGAGGTGGCCGACGTCGGCCAGATCGCCGAGCTGGTCAACCGGCTCGGCGCGGGCCACGACGTGGTCGGCGCGGGGGTCGCGGTGCCGGGCGTGGTCGACGACGAGCTGGGCCTGGTCCGCACGGCGGTCAACCTGGGCTGGCACGACGTGCCGCTGCGCGCCGAGCTGGAGTCGGCGACGTCGGTCCCGCTGCTGGTCCGCCACGACGTGCGCACCGGCGGCCTCGCGGAGTTCACCGTCGGCGCGGGCAAGGGCGCCGCGGACGCCATGTTCCTGCCGGTCGGCACCGGTATCGCCGCCGCCGTCCAGGTCGACGGCGCCATGCTGGGCGCCTCCGGCTACGCGGGCGAGATCGGCCACCTGATCGTCGACCCCGGCGGCGCCGTCTGCGGCTGCGGGGCCCGCGGCTGCCTGGAGACCCTGGCCGCCGCCCCCGCCTTCGCCCGCCGCTACGCCGAACGCACCGGCCGCACCATCACCGACGCCGCCGGAGTGGCGGGCCTGCTCGCCACCGACCCCGACGCCCGAGCCGTCTGGCGCGACGCCGTGGACGCCCTGGCCACCGCCTTGCAGGCCGCAGTGACCCTGTTCGGCCCCTCCGTCATCGTCATCGGCGGCGGCGTCGCGGAAGCGGGCGAGGCCCTGATCGCCCCCCTGCGCGAGGAACTCCTCAACCGCCTCCAATTCCAACGCCGCCCAGACGTCGTCCGCGCAGCCCTAGGCCAAGACGCAGGCCGCGTGGGCGCCGCCCTCCTGGGCTGGCAAGCCGCCGACAAGCTCTAACCCCCGACCGCGCCGCCCTCGTCCAGCGGCGCGGTCCCCCGATATCCGATCGTCCACTCAGGCGGGTTGTCCCGAATCCGGTCCCACCGGTCGGCCAGCGGACCGCGCCAGGTGGTCAGGTCGGTCACACAGCCGAGTACCGCGCAAGCGGCTGTCCGAGGCGACTGTGCCCGAGGCGGCGACCCCGACCGCGCGGTCGGGGTCCTCGGTGCCGAGCCGGTCGAGGAAAGGCCCAATGACCACCGTTCGCCCAGCGCGAACCCGGGTGGACTAGCCCGCCGCGGAGCCGTTGCTGGGCAAGATCAACTCCGCGACCGGGGCCCGCCCTCCCGGGGTCCGGGGTCCCATTTCTGAACTTAGCGCAGCGGTGGGTTTGTCAAGTGGGTCGAGCCTGGGCTGTGGATGGTTCGCGGGGTTGTGGACAGAGCGCCCGCAGGGTCAGAGCAGGGGCAGGAGGTTGGGCTTCCACACGCCGTCGGCGGCCAGGGCGGCTTCGCGGCGTTCGGTGGGGACCTCGCCGTAGGTGGTGGTGCGTTGTTTGGCGGGGCGGCCTGCCTTGGTGGCGAGGGCTTCGAGGTCGGCGATGGTCTTGTAGCTGCCGTTGTCGCTTCCCGCCATGCGGCTGATGGTTTCCTCCATCAGGGTGCCGCCGAGGTCGTTGACGCCGCCGCGCAGGACGTCGGCCACGCCCTCGTCGCCGAGTTTGACCCAGCTGGTCTGGATGTTGTGGACGCGGCCGTGCAGCAGGATCCTGGCCAGTGCGTGCACCGCCCGGTTCTCCAGGTGCGTCGGCCCCGGTCGCGCGATCCCGGCCAGGTACAGCGGCGCGTTGGTGTGCACGAACGGCAGCAACACGAACTCGCTGAACCCGCCCGTCTCGTCTTGCAGCGCGCCGATCAGCTTCAGGTGCGCCACCCAGTGCGCGGGCGTGTCGACGTGCCCGTACATCATCGTCGACGTGGTCGGGATGCCGAGCCGGTGCGCGGTCGTCACGACCTCGATCCACTCCGCGGTCGGCAGTTTGCCCTTCGTGAGCACCCAGCGCACGTCGTCGTCCAGGATCTCGGCCGCCGTACCGGGCAAAGAGTCCACACCGGACTCCCGGGCGGCGGTCAACCAGTCCGAAATGGACAGGTTGGACCTGGTGGCGCCGTTGACGACCTCCATCGGCGAGAAGGCGTGGACGTGCAGCCCGGGCGCGCGCTTGCGCACCTCGGCGGCGATGTCGAAGTACGCGGTGCCCGGCAGGTCCGGGTGGATCCCGCCCTGCATGCACACCTCGGTCGCGCCCACCGCCCACGCCTGCTCCGCGCGGGTGCCGACCTGGTCGAGGGAAAGGGTGTACGCGTCGGCGTCGGTGCGGCGCTGGGCGAACGCGCAGAACCGGCACCCGGTGTAGCAGACGTTGGTGAAGTTGATGTTGCGAGTGACCACATAGGTCACATCGTCACCAACGGCCTCCTTGCGCAGCGCGTCCGCCAACGCCGCCAACGCCTCGATCTCCGCGCCAGGGCCTGCGGACAACAACGTCAACGCGTCCGCGTCCGATAGCCCCGACGGGTTCCGCTCCGCGTGGCGCAGGGCAGTGGCGAACTCAGGCCGCACCGCTCCCCCAGCACCGACGACGCGGTCCGCGTGCACGACCTGCTCGCGCAACGACTCCCAATCGCCGTAGACGGAGTCGAAGTCGTCGCGGCGGTCGGCTGTGCGGCCGGTCGTGTCGATCGTGGCGTGCAGGTCGGTGCGACCGGAGTCGACCAGCGCGACCTCCGGTTCCTGCCACGGCCTGCCGACCAGCGGCGCACCCTCGACGGCCAGCCCGGTGTCCGGGTCGGCGAGGGCGGATACGTGCGCGGCCAGCCGCGGGTCCAGCCAGGGTTCGCCGCGCTTGAGGTACTCGGGGTAGATGGTCAGCCGCTCGGCGAGCCGGAACCCGGCGGCGGCGGTGCGCTCGGCGAGGGTGTCGATCTGCGGCCAGGGGCGTTCCGGGTTGACGTGGTCGGGCGTCAGCGGCGACACGCCACCCCAGTCGTCGATGCCCGCGCGCAGCAGCAGTTCGAACTCGCCGCCGATGAGGTTGGGCGGTGCCTGGATGCGCGCCTTGGGGCCGAGCACGACCCGGGCGACGGCGACGGTGGCGGCCAGTTCCTCGGCCTCGGCGTCGGGCATGCCGCGCATCGCGGTGTCCGGCTTGGCCCGGAAGTTCTGGATGATCACTTCCTGGATCCCGCCGTAGCGGCGGGCGACCTGGCGGATGGCGAACAGCGACTCGACCCGGTCGGCCAGCGTCTCACCGATGCCGATGAGCACGCCGGTGGTGAACGGCACCGCCGAGCGGCCCGCCTCCTCCAGCACCCGCAGCCGCACGGCGGGCTCCTTGTCGGGCGAGCCGTAGTGCGGGCCGCCCTTCTCCGACCACAGCCGCTCGGACGTGGTCTCCAGCATCATGCCCATCGACGGGGCGACCGGCTTGAGCCGCTGGAAGTCGGTCCAGCCGAGCACGCCCGGGTTGAGGTGCGGCAGCAGGCCGGTCTCCTCCAGCACCCGGATGGCCATCGCGCGCACGTAGGACAGGGTGTCGGGGTACCCGGCGGCCTCCAGCCACTCCGCCGCCGCCGTCCACCGGTCCTCCGGGCGGTCGCCCAGGGTGAACAGCGCCTCCTTGCAGCCCATGGCCGCGCCCTGCCTGGCGATCTCCAAGACCTCGTCCGGGCTCAGGAACGGCGCCGGGAGTCGACCCGGGACCGTCGCGAAGGTGCAGTAGTGACACCGGTCACGGCAGAGCCGGGTGAGCGGGATGAAGACCTTGCGCGAGTAGGTGATGATCCCGGCCCTGCCCACCTCGGCCAGCCCCGCGTCGCGCACCCGCGAGGCGGTGGCGAACAGGTCGGCCAGCTGATCACCCCTGGCGTGCAGCAGGATCTCGGCTTCGGTCTGGTCCACCGCGACGCCATCGCGGGCCCGGCGCAGGGCGCGGCGGAGCGCGGAGTCGGTGGGCACGGGCAGGGTCACGACACCTCCAGGGAGTGGCTTCGTCCAACCTATCCACCGTTATGGACGAAAAACCGGCCCTGGTGATTCCGGACTCAGCCGGGCAGCACTCCCGCGACGGCCTTCTTGGCCTTCCCGGGGGCGTTCGCGACGGCGCTGCCGACGGTGCCGCTGGTGTCGGAGATCCAGTCGCCGAGGTCGTGGGTGGCCCGCTTGGCCCGCCACGCGACCGACGGCTTGCCGTGCGTGTCGGCCGAGGCCAGCAGCAGGCCGCCGAGCAGCCCGACGTTCTTGAGGAAGTGCACCAGCTGCTGCTTGCGCTCGGCCGGGTCCTTCTCCTCCCAGAACGGGTGCGCGGCGACCGTGGTCGGCACCACGCTGGCCGAGAGCAGCAGCGCGGCCAGGCGCGGCACCTTGCCCAGCGCCAGCGCCACCCCGGCGGCGACCTTGACGGCCCCGTCGATGCGCACCAGCGTCACCGGGTCGGTGGGCACCTGGGCGGGGAGCTTGCCGCCCGCCTTGGCGAGCAGCGGTTTCGCGGCCTCGGCGTGCGCCTCGGGGGCACGCAGCGCGTTGATCCCCCCGCTGATGAAGATCGCGGCGAGCATCGGTCGAGCCAGCCTGCGCAGGATCATCGGTCTCGTCCCTCTCCTCGGTGGACCGCTCAGTCCACTCGGTGCTTGGTCTGCTCCACCAGGTCGCGCACGTGCGAGATGTCCCCGCACCCGGCCGACACCCGCGCGGCGCGCGCCTTGACGAAGATCTCCCCCAACTCCCGGCGCCGCTGCTCGGGCACAGCGTCCCGCGCGTCGTTGAGGATGGTCCGCTCTTCCTCGTCGAGGTGGTGGTTGATAGCCTTGACCAGCTCTTCGAGCTTCTCGTCCCACGCCTCGGACTCGGGGTCGCCGACCTCCATCAACGCCAACAGCGCCTGGTGGCCCTCGGCGTGCTCCTCGGCCCCGTGCTCGACCTCGTGGTCATCGATGTCCTGGAACCGCCGCAACGCCGGGTAGACCTCCCCCTCCTCGGCCTCCGCGTGCGCCACCAGCAACTCCGCCAGCTCCCGCAACGCCCCCAGCCGATCCGCCGAGTTGTCCCGCAACACCCGGAACAAGTCCTCGAACCGCCGGTGATCAGCCAGGATCAACTCGATCACGTCTCCGGCCACGCCGCACCTCCCACCCTCTCCGTCCACCCGGTCAATACCCCTCCCCGCCGGGGATCAACCCTCTCGGCCACGGTAGGACCGCCCCCACCCCCACCACCCCACACACCACCCCATCAGGCGACTACCACCAGAGCCCCCTTCTCCCAGGCCCCTCACCTCCCGGTTCCTTCGCCCTCTAGGCCCCCTCTAGCACCTTCGCCCCACTCACTTCCTTCACCAAGCCGCCCCGCGCCCCACCACCCCAGCCACTCCCCCGCCCCGCACCCCACCAGGCCCGGCCGCATAGCCACCCACGCCCCACCAACCCCAACCGCCTTGCCCCTAGGAGCCCGCCGACAACGTTGGCCCCCGAGACACCCGCCGACGACGTTGGCCCGCCAACGCCCAGCTGACAACGTTGGCCGCCCCGCGCTCCACCACGGCGCTGGTGCCAACTGCTCGATGGGGCGGACTTGTTTTGTGTGGGGGAGGACCACCCGTAGCGTCGTTGCGCGGACAGGGCCATGCTTTTCGGCCCCTGCTTTGCGGTCCTGCCACGGGTGGTCTCGGGGCCCCGCGCAAAACAAGTTCGCCCCATCGAGCTCGTCGCATTTCTCGCGCCTGTCCGATGCCGCAGGCGAGCCGTCTACCGCAGCGCAGCGAAGGCCCGAAACCCGGACTTCCGCAGCTCAACGCCACCCAACCACGGCCACCAAGATCAACCCGCCCCAAAGACCCCCGAATACACAGCCTACCGAGGGGGCGCGCCGAGCAGAGAGGCTGAAAGTCGACCCTGTGGACAACCAGGACCCATGTGGACAACCAGGTGGTGGGCCACCAAACCAGCCCACCACCCTCAGGCCACCTACTCCGACCCAGCCTCAATATCCCCCTCAACCTGCAAGTACAACTCCCGCAGCGCCGCCAATGTCTCCGGGTCCGGCTCCGCCCACATCTTGCGTTCGGCCGCCTCCAGCAGCCGTTCCGCGATGCCGTGCAGTGCCCACGGGTTGGACTCCGTCAGGAACTTCCGGTTCTCCGGGTCCAGCGCATACGTTTGCGCCAGTTTGTCGTACATCCAGTCAGCCACAACGCCCGTAGTGGCGTCATAGCCGAACAGATAGTCCACAGTAGCCGCGAGTTCGAACGCGCCCTTGTACCCGTGTCGCCGCATTGCCTCGATCCAGCGCGGGTTCACGACCCGAGACCGGAAGACGCGGTTCGTCTCCTCCGACAGCGTCCGCGTGCGGACGGCTTCCGGTCGAGTGCTGTCCCCGATGTACGCGGCGGGAGCGCGGCCGGTCAAGGCGCGGACGGTGGCGATCATGCCGCCGTGGTACTGGAAGTAGTCGTCGGAGTCGGCGATGTCGTGTTCGCGGGAGTCGACGTTCTTGGCGGCTACGTTGATGCGGCGGTAGGCCGCTTCCATGGCCGGGCGGGCGGCGACGCCGTCGAGGTCGCGGCCGTAGGCGAAGCCGCCCCAGACGGCGTAGACCTCGGCGAGGTCGGAGTCGTCGCGCCAGTTGTGGCTGTCGATCAGCGGGAGCAGGCCCGCGCCGTACGCGCCGGGCTTGGAGCCGAAGATGCGGGTGGTCGCGGTCCGGTCGTCAGCGTCGGCATCGGCCAGCACGTGGGCGCGGACGTAGTTGTCCTCATCGGACTCGTCGAGGTCCGCCACCAGGCGCACGGCGTCGTCGAGCATGTAGATGACGTGCGGGAAGGCGTCGCGGAAGAAGCCCGAGATCCGGACCGTCACGTCGATGCGCGGGCGGCCCAGTTCGGTCAGCGGGATGGCCTCCAGGGAGCTGACGCGCCGGGACGCCTCGTCCCACACCGGGCGAACTCCCAGCAGTGCCAACACTTCCGCGATGTCATCGCCGGAGGTGCGCATCGCGGACGTTCCCCACACCGACAGCCCGACCGAGCGCGGCCACTCCCCCGTGTCCTTGCGGTACCGGGCAAGCAGCGACTCGGCCATCGCCGAACCCGTCTCCCACGCCAGCCGCGACGGGATCGCCTTCGGGTCGACCGAGTAGAAGTTGCGGCCGGTCGGCAGGACGTTCACCAAGCCGCGCAACGGTGACCCGCTCGGCCCGGCGGGCACGTAGCCGCCGTCGAGCGCGTGCAGGACGTTGCCGAGCTCGTCGGTGGTCCGCGCCAACCGGGGCACGATCTCCTCGGCGGCGAAGGTCAGCACCGCCACCACGGCCGGGTTCTCCGAGCCGAGCACGTCCGCGCTGACCTGCCGCGCGTCGCCCCAGCCCGCGTCCTCCATCGCCTGGACCAGCGACAACGCGATCGCGTCGATCTCGTCGACCCGGGTTCGACTCTCCGAACCGTCCTCGGCCAGTCCCAGCGCCTCGCGCAGGCCGGGCAACGCGGCCGCCTGCCCGCCCCACATCTGCCGGGCGCGCAGCATCGAGTTGACCAGGTTGACCCGCGCGGCGCCGACGGGGGCGTCGCCGAGGGTGTGCAGGCCGTCGCGGATCTGGACGTCCTTGATCTCGCACAGCCAGCCGTCGACGTGCAGCAGGAAGTCGTCGAACTCCACGTCGTGCGGGCGGTCGTCGAGGCCGAGGTCGTGGTCGAGCTTCGCGGCCTGGATCAGCGTCCAGATCTGGGCGCGGATCGCGGGCAGCTTCGCCGGGTCCATCGCGGCGATGTTGGAGTGCTCGTCGAGCAGCTGCTCGAGCCGGGCGATGTCGCCGTAGCTCTCGGCGCGGGCCATCGGCGGAACCAGGTGGTCGACCAGGGTGGCGTGCGCGCGCCGCTTGGCCTGCGTGCCCTCGCCGGGGTCGTTGACCAGGAACGGGTACACCAGCGGCAGGTCGCCCAGCGCGGCGTCGGGGCCGCAGGACGCGGAGAGCCCGAGGTTCTTGCCGGGCAGCCACTCCAGGTTGCCGTGCTTGCCGAGGTGGACCATGGCGTGCGCGCCGAAGGTGGTCGCGATCCACCGGTACGCGGCGAGGTAGTGGTGGCTGGGCGGGAGGTCGGGGTCGTGGTAGATCGCGACCGGGTTCTCGCCGAACCCGCGCGGCGGCTGGACGATCAGCACCACGTTCCCGGCCCGCAGCGCGGCGAGGACGATCTCGCCCTCGGGGTCGGCGGAGCGGTCGACGAACAGCTCGCCCGGCGCCGGGCCCCAGTGCTCCTCCATGGCGGAGCGCAGGTCCTCGGGCAGCGTGTCGAAGTAGGCGCGGTACTCGGCGGCGGAGATGCGCACCGGGTTGCCGGTCAGCTGCTTCTCGGTGAGCCAGTTCGGGTCCTGCCCGCCAGCCTCGATGAGTGCGTGGATAAGAGCGTCACCGTCGCCGTTGGCCAGACCTGGCAGCGAGTCCTCCGCGCCGAGGTCGTAGCCCGCGTCGCGGAGCGCGTTCAGCAGACGGATAGCGCTAACGGGCGAGTCGAGTCCGACAGCGTTGCCGATGCGCGAGTGCTTCGTCGGGTACGCGGACAGCATCAGCGCGATCTTGCGTTCCGCGGGCGGGGTGTGGCGCAGCACCGCGTGCTTGACCGCGATCCCGGCGACCCTGGCGGCCCGCTCGGGGTCCGGCACGTACACCGATAGCCCGTCGCGGTCCTGCTCCTTGAACGAGAACGGCACGGTGATGAGCCTGCCGTCGAACTCCGGTACCGCTACCTGCGTCGCGGTGTCCAACGGGGACAGACCGTCGTCGCTCTCCAGCCAGCTCGCGCGGTCGGAGGTCAGCGCGAGGCCCTGCAGGATCGGGATGTCCAGGTCGGCGAGCGCGCCCACGTCCCACGCGCCGTCGTCGCCGCCAGCGCTAGCGGCGGCAGGCAGGGTGCCACCGGCGGCGAGTACGGTGACGATAAGAGCGTCGAGCGTGCCGAGGACCGACAACAGCTCCTGCGGCGCGGTCCGCAGCGACGCGCAATACACCGGTACAGCTACCGCTCCGGCGTCCTCGACAGCGTCAGCGAGCGCGGCGATGAACGCGGTGTTCCCGGCCAGGTGGTGCGCGCGGTAGTAGAGGACACCGACGCGCGGGCCCTCGGTGCGGCGGGCCTCGCGCTCCAGGTGCCCCCACGGCGCCAGCTCGACCGGCGCGGCGAACCCGGTGCCGGTGAGCAGGATCGTGTCGGACAGGAAGTGAACAAGCTCACGCAGGTTGTCCGCGCCGCCGTACGCGAGGTAGCGGTGGGCCTCGGCGACGACGCCGCCGGGGACCGTGGACAGCTCCATCAGCTCCGCGTCCGGCACCTGCTCACCCCCGAGGACGACGACCGGTCGCGGCCCCGCGAGCAGCGAGTCCAGGCCTTCCTCCCACGCCCGTCGACCACCCAGGAGCCGGACGACGACGATGTCGGCGCCCTCCAGCAGGCCCGGCAGGTCGTCGAGGTGCAGCCGGGCCGGGTTGGCCAGCCGGTACTCGGCGCCGCTGGCGCGCGCGGAGAGCAGGTCGGTGTCCGAGGTCGACAAGAGCAGGATCATGAGGCCCTTCCTGGGGTCCGCGCCCCGGGTCGTGGGTGGCGACGGCCGGAGTGTCCTGGCTCCCGGATCGCGGCTCGACCTGGCCTTCCGGCGGGCGCCGTGGCGTGTTCAGGCTCTGCTCCCCGGTGACAGTGGCGGGACCGCGCCGGATTCGCACCGGCTTCCTCCGCATGCCATCGCTGCTTCGGACTCACCCTATATTCGCCTGGTGCCTCCCTCCCAGCGCCGAACGGGCGCAGACGCCTGTCCCGGTGCGCTTGACGTGCACCGCGCGGCCGACGGCGGGCTGGCGCGGGTCCGGGTCCCCGGTGGCCGACTGCGCGCCGAGCAGCTGCACCGGCTGGCGGATCTGGCCGTCGACCTGGGTGATGGCGCCCTGGAGCTGACGTCGCGGGCGAACCTGCAGCTGCGCGGGCTGGCCGAGGGCGCCGAGCTGGACCTGGGCGCGGAACTGGCGGCGATCGGGCTGCTGCCGTCGCGGACCCACGAGAAAGTGCGCAACATCATGGCGTCCCCGTTGGGGCCCGGTGACCTGGTGGCCGAGCTGGACACGGCGGTGTGCGCGGAGAGTGAGCTGGCGGCCCTGCCGGGGCGGTTCCTGTTCGCCCTGGACAGCGGTGCCGGTGACGTGGCGTGGTCGCGCGCGGACCTCGCGGCCCTGCCGGTCGGCGACCGCGCAGCCTTGCTGATCGGCGGCGTCGACCACGGCATCCGGCTGGCGGTTGACCAGGTCGTCCCGGCGATGGTCGCCTGCGCGAAGGCGTTCCTGCGGGTCCGGGACGAGCAGTGGCGGATCGCCGAACTGCCGGACACGAGCGTCATCGTGGCCGCGCTCGTCGACCAGGAAGCCCAAGGTCAGCCGTTCGAGGCGCGCATCCCGGTGACGGTCTCGCCAACTGAGCGGGTGACGCCGGGCACACCACCCACCGGTGGGCCGATCGGACCGGTCGTGTTCGCTGACGGCGGTCTCGGTGTCGGGGCGGCGGTGCCGCTGGGGCGGTTGACGGCGGAGCAGGCGCGGGCGCTCGGCGATGTGGTGATCACGCCGTGGCGGGGTGTCGTCGTGCGCGGTGACCTGCCGGAACTCGGGTTGATCACCGACCCGTCGGCGCCGGGCATCGGGGTGACCTCGTGCGCGGGGCGGCCGCACTGCCACAAGGCGCTGGCCGACGTCCGGGCGGCGGCGCTGGCCGTGTCGGTTCCGGGTCGGGCCGTGCACTGGGCGGGGTGTGGGCGCCGGTGTGGACGCCCCGCGGGAGACGTGCTCGACGTGGTGGCCACAACGGACGGCTACCTCGTCGACGGCCGGGCGATCCCCGGCGAGCGGGTGGCCGAGGCGGTCGCCCAAGGAAGGCAGGACTAACGGTGACCGACTACATCAGGGACGGCGCGGAGATCTACCGCCGCTCGTTCGCGACCATCCGCAGTGAGGCCAACCTGGCCGGGTTACCCGAGGACGTGGCCCGCGTGGTGGTGCGGATGATCCACGCGTGCGGCATGGTCGACCTGGTCGACGACGTCGCCTACTCCCCCGACGTGGTCGCCTCGGCTCGGGCGGCGCTGCTGGCGGGCGCGCCGGTGCTGTGCGACGCGCACATGGTGGCGTCCGGGATCACCCGCAAGCGGCTCCCGGCGGACAACGAGATCGTCTGCACGTTGACCGAGCCCGGTGTGCCCGCGCTGGCCGCGGACCTGGGCAACACGCGCAGTGCGGCGGCGTTGGAGCTGTGGCGGGACCGGTTGGCGGGGTCGGTGGTGGCGATCGGCAACGCGCCGACCGCGTTGTTCCACCTGCTCGACATGATCGACGCGGGCGCGGGTCGCCCGGCCGCGATCCTGGGCCTGCCCGTTGGGTTCATCGGCGCCGCTGAGTCGAAGGACGCTCTAGCCGCGCACGGCGGCGGTATCCCGTACCTGGTTGTTCGCGGTCGACGTGGCGGTAGCGCCATGGCCGTGGCCGCCATCAACGCGATCGCGAGTGAGGCAGAGTGACTGGCACCCTCTATGGCGTCGGGCTCGGCCCCGGCGACCCGGATCTAGTCACGGTCAAGGCGGCTCGACTGATCGGCGCGGCCGACGTGATCGCGTACCACAGCGCTCGGCACGGTAGGTCTATCGCGCGTGGGGTCGCGGAGCCGTACTTGCGCGAGGGGCAGATCGAGGAGCAGTTGGTCTACCCGTTGACGGTAGAGACAACGGACCACCCCGGCGGTTACGCGGGCGCGATGGCGGAGTTCTACGAGCACGCCGCCACCAGGTTGGCCGCCCACTTGGACGCCGGTCGCGACGTCGTCGTCTTGGCCGAGGGCGATCCGCTGTTCTACGGCTCTTACATGCACATGCACAAGCGCTTGAGTGACCGGTATCCAACCGAGGTCGTCCCGGGTATCACCTCAGTTAGCGCTGCCGCTGCGGTCTTGGGTCGACCGCTGGTAGAGGGCGAAGAGGTCCTGACTGTCCTACCGGGAACGCTGCCTGGTGAGGCCCTAGCGGAACACTTGGCACGGACTGACTCGGCGGCGGTGTTGAAGCTGGGTCGCACATTCGGCAAGGTGCGGGACGCGTTCGAGCAGGCAGGCAAGCTAGACCGAGCCCTCTATGTAGAGCGGGCCACGTGGTCCGAGGGCCGGAGCCTCCCATTGTCCGAAGTGGACCCCGAGAGCGTCCCGTACTTCTCCCTGGCACTGCTACCCAGCCCGGTCAACGACGGCGTCAGCTCCACACGACCGGCCACCTCGGCCATCCCGGCTCCGGGCGAGGTCGTCGTGGTCGGCACCGGCCCGGCCGGTCGCCCGTGGTTGACCCCCGAAGCGCAGGAAGCCCTATCCCTGGCCGACGACCTGGTCGGCTACAAGACCTACCTCGCCCGCGTCCCGGTCAACCCGCGCCAACAACGCCACGCCTCCGACAACCAAGTCGAGGCCGAACGCGCCGCTTTTGCCTTGGACCTGGCCAAACGCGGCCGCCGAGTAGCCGTCATCTCCTCCGGCGACCCAGGCGTCTTCGCCATGGCCACCGCGGTCCTGGAAGTCGCCACCGACCCCCAGTGGCAGGACGTCCCGGTCCGCGTCCTCCCCGGCCTCACCGCCGCCCAAGCCGTAGCCAGCCGCGTCGGCGCCCCTCTGGGCCACGACTTCTGCGTGATCTCGTTGTCCGACCGGCTTAAGCCTTGGCAGGTCATCACTGGTCGTCTTGCTGCGGTGGCTGCTGCTGACTTGGTCATCGCGATCTATAACCCGGCTTCGAAGACCCGGACTTGGCAGTTGGCTGAGGCGCGGGATCTTTTGCTGCAGTACCGCAGCCCGGCTACGCCTGTGGTGATCGGGCGGGACGTGGGTGGGCCGGAGGAGTCGGTTCGGGTGGTCCCGTTGGGGGAGCTTGATCCTTCGACGGTGGATATGCGGTGTTTGCTGCTGGTGGGGTCGTCGCAGACGCGGCACCTTCGGAGGGCGGACGGGTCGGATGTGGTGTTCACGCCTCGGACATATCCGGGGTCGCTGGGGTGATGGGTTTGGTGTCCTCAGGGGGCTGGGTGTTCGCAGGGGAGGTTGGGTGTCTACAGGGGCTTTGGCTGTCCACATGGGGTTGAGTTGTCCACAGGGTCAACTTTCAGCCTCTCCTGCCTTGCGTCCCCTTGGGTAGGCTGTGTATTCGGGGGTCTTTGGGGCGGGTTGATCTTGGCGGCCGTGGGCGGCAGTGCGTTGAGCTGGGGGAAGTCCGGGTCTCGGGCCTCCGCTGCGCTGCGGTAGACGGCTCGCCTTCGGCATTGCAGTGAGGCGCGAGTTTCGAGCGAAGCTCGATGGGGTGAACTCATTTTGTGCGGGGCCCCGGGACCACCCTGGGAAGGGCTAAAAGCAGGGGGCCACAGAGCGGCCCTCCCCTGCCCCTGACGACGCTACGGGTGGTCCTCCCCCACACAAAACAAGTCCACCCCATCGAGCCGGCCTGACACCAGCGCCCTCGTGGAGCGCGGGGAGGCCAACGTCGTTTGGCGGGCGTGTCGGGGCCGACGGTGTTGGCGGGTGCTTGGGGGCCAACATCGTGGGGTCTTCGCCAGTCGTGGCGGGAGGGTTGGGACTGGGCGTGGGGACTTGGTGGAGCGTGAGGCAGCAAAGTGGGTGGGGACGTCGCCCGTTGTAAGGGAGCGTGAGGGTTTAGCGGCGGAGTTCTATGAGGGTGGTTAGGTCTGTGTCGGATAGTTCGGTCAGGGCGGTGTCGGTGGGGGTGAGGATTGAGTCGGCCAGGTGGCGTTTGGTGCGGAGGAGCTCGGCGATGCGGTGTTCTACTGTGCCTTCGGCTATGAGGCGGTGGACTTGGACTGGGCGGGTTTGGCCGATGCGGTAGGCGCGGTCGGTGGCTTGGTCTTCTACCGCGGGGTTCCACCAGCGGTCGTAGTGGATGACGTGGTCGGCGCGGGTGAGGTTGAGGCCGGTTCCGGCGGCTTTGAGTGACAGCAGGAACACGCCGAAAGCGCCGGTGGTGAAGTGGTCGACTAGGCGTTCTCGTTGGGGGACGGGGGTTGCGCCGTGCAGGAAGCCGCTGGGGATCTTGCGGTCGTGCAGGTGGCGTTCCAGGAGGCGGGCCATGGAGACGTACTGGGTGAACACCAGGACCGACGAGTCCTCGGCCAGGATCGTGTCGAGCAGTTCGTCAAGCAGGGTGAGTTTGCCGGAGCGCGCGGTCAGTCGGCCGTCGCGTTCACGCAGGTACTGGGCCGGGTGGTTGCAGATCTGCTTCAGCGACGTCAACAGCCGCAGCACGTGGCCGCGGCGCGCCATGCCTTCGGCGCCCCGGATCTCCACCATGGCCGAGCGGACGGCCGCCGTGTACAGACCGGCCTGTTCCCGGGTCAACGGCACCGGGTGGTCAGTCTCCGTCTTCGGTGGCAGTTCGGGCACGATGCCCGGGTCAGATTTGCGGCGCCGCAACAGGAATGGGCGGATCAGGCGAGCGAACACAGCCGCCACCTCAGGATCAGCCGCCACCGGCTCAGCCCATCGGACCCGGAACGACGCACGTGACCCAAGCAGCCCCGGCGTGGTCCAGTCCAGCAACGCCCACAGGTCGGTCAACGTGTTCTCCACAGGAGTACCGGTCAACGCCACCCGAGCCTGACCCGGCACAGTGCGCAAAGCCTTGGCAGTAGCCGAATCCGGGTTCTTCACGTGCTGCGCCTCATCCGCGATGACCAGCCCCCACGACTGCCCGGCCAATCGCGCGGCATCACGGCGCAGCACGGCATAAGTCGTCAGCACAATCCCTTTAGCAGCAAGTGTCCTGGACTGCCCGTGATACCGAGTCACCTGAATCCCCGGCGCGAACCGGGCGATCTCGCGCGCCCAGTTCCCCATCAGCGAAGCCGGGCACACCACCAGTGTAGGCTCCACAGTGGACCGGTGCAGGTGCAGCGCGATCACCGTGATTGTCTTACCCAGCCCCATATCGTCAGCCAGACAAGCCCCGAGCCCCAGTCGGGTCATCCGCGCAAGCCACCGCAACCCGCGCAGCTGGTAGTCCCGCAAGACCCCGACAAGACCGTCCGGCTGCTCGACCACCTCCTCGTCCGGCGCCTCGACCCGGGCGCGCAGCTCGTCGAGCCACCCGGTCGCCACCACTGGCACCTCGCGGCCGTCGACCTCGGTGTTCCCGGTGATCGACGCCGCCAGCGCCTCGGCGACGGTGAGCGGCCGAATCGCACGCGGCGTGACGGCCCCGTCGAGCAGCACCCACTGATCGCGCAGCCGCACCGCCTGGGCGTGGGTGGCCGCGAGCCGCTCGACCTCGGCCCGGGTCAGCGGGGTCCCGTCCAGGACGAGTTCCCACTCGGCCGTGGCCATCCCGTAGGCGGACTCGGTGCGGCCGATGACCGCGCGCCTGCTCAGCTCGGCCACCATGTGCCGGGGCCAGTGCACGTCGACGCCGATGCGGGTCGCGTTGACCAGCAGGTCGCCCACCTCGGCCTCGGTGAGCGCGAGGCGGTCCGGGACGTCCTGGGTGAGGAGCCTGCCCAGCGGCGGCCACCGGCGCGCGGCGCGGTGCAGCGCGTCGGTCAGCGCCGTCCGCGCCGCCTCGTCACCGCGCTCCGCGACCTCGGCCGCGTCCACCACGACACCGGCGGAGTGAACCTGGGGGACGCAGCTCCCGTCCGTGTCCAGTCGCAGTGAGAGCCGCAGGCCCGCGGGCAGGCGCAGCACGTCCTCCGGCGGCGGCCCGGCGATGGCCTCGACGAACATCCGGACCACGGCCAGCGGGTCGCAGGTGGTGACGTGCGCGCCGTCGGGCATCCGGTCGGCCAACTGCGCCAAGCGGTCGCGGTCGTCCTGGACCAGCGCGCCGCGGGCGACCTGCCGCAACGCGACGACGACAACGGCGCCCCAGAACGCGGCGGTGCTGTGGCAGCGGGGGTCTCGGCGGGCCTTGGCGAGCACCGGCACGGCGTCGGCGATCGGCACCCGCACCGCGGCGACCCGGCGGCCCGCCAGCACCAGTTCACCCAGGTCAAGCCCGTCCGGCAGCGCGTCGCCGTGGAAGGCGACCAGGTCGGCCGACTCGACGGTGGCCGCGCAGCGGTCGAGGCCGGGGATCACCGCAGCCAGGCCATGACCTGCTCGACGGTCTCGACCACGGCGACGTCGGGTGGCACCGGCCTGCGCACGACCACCACCGCGGTCCCCGACTCGGCCGCCGCGTCCAGCTTCGCCGCCGTGAGCGGTCCACCACTGTCCTTTGTGACCAGAACGTCGATGCGGTGAGACCGCAACAAGTCCAGCTCACCGTCCACTGTGTACGGACCACGATCCAGCAGAACCTCGGAGCGCGCGGGCATCGGCGGATCCGGCGGGTCGACGCACCGCACGAGGAACCACCGGGATGACCCGGCGAACGCGGCGAGCCCTTGCCTGCCAGTGGTCAGAAAGATCCGCTCCCCCAGACCTTCCGCGACCGCACAGGCCTGGTCCAGCGAATCCACCCAATGCCACCCAGGCCGCGGAGCCCACCCGGGACGGCGCAACATGAGCAGCGGAAGACCAGTGAGCTGAGCAGCGTGCGCGGCGGACGAGCTGATCCGTTCGGCGAACGGGTGCGTGGCGTCCACGACCGCGTCGACCTGTTGCGCCACAAGCCATTCGGCCAACTTCGCCGGTCCACCGAACCCGCCGACCCGCACCTCGCCGACCGGCAACCGGGGGTCGCGGACCCGTCCGGCCAAAGAGGACACCACGGTGTGGTCCTGGCAGGCTTCCAGGGCGGCCGCGAGCGCGCGTGCCTCCCCGGTTCCGCCCAGGACCAGGACCTTCACGGGCGGTCCCGCTCCGCTGAGTAGAGGTGGCTCTCGCAGAACCCGCCGGGGTCGAGCACCCGCCCGACGATGATCACCGCGGTTCTCTTGATCCCGGCGGCGTGCACCTGCGCGGCGATGTCGGACAACGTTCCCCGCAGCACGACCTCGTCCGCCCGGGACGCATAGGCGACCACCGCCGCCGGACATCCCGCGCCGTAGTTGGGGATGAGTTCGGCCACGACCTCGTTGACGCGCTGGACGGCCAAGTGCAGCACCATCGTGGCGCGGGACTGGCCGAGTGTGTCGAGGTCCTCCCCCGGCGGCATCGGTGTCGCCCGAGCTGAGGTCCTGGTCAGCACCACGGTCTGGCCCACCGCGGGCACGGTCAACTCCTGCCGCAAAGACGCTGCGGCAGCGGCGAAAGCGGGCACGCCCGGGGTGACGTCGTAGGGCACGCCCGCGGCGTCGAGCCTGCGCATCTGCTCGGCCATGGCGCTGAAGACCGACGGGTCACCGGAGTGCAGCCGGGCCACGTCGTGCCCGGCGGCGTGCGCGTCGATGAGTTCGGCGACGATCTCGTCCAGGGTGAGGTTCGCGGTGTCCACCTTCCGTGCGCCCGGCGGGCACACGGAGAGCAATTCCTCGGGCACCAGCGCACCGGCGTACAAACACACCGGCGACGACGCGATGATGTCCCGCCCGCGCACGGTGATGAGATCAGCGGCACCCGGCCCGGCACCGATGAAGTGCACCGTCATGCTTGCTCCTTCACGGCGACCCATTGCGTCACGGGCATGGCCTGCCGCCACCCGGTGAACCCGCCCACCGGTGCCGCCCGCCCCACCGACAGCCGGGTCAGCGTCCCACCGACCTCGCCGTGCCAGCGCGCGACGAGCACCTCGGACTCCAGCGTCACGGCGTTGACCACGATCCGCCCGCCCGGCCGGAGCGCGGCCCAGCACGCAGACAGCACGCCCTCGGCCGTCACACCGCCGCCGACGAACACCGCGTCCGGCGGCTCCAGCCCGTCGAGCGCCGCCGGAGCGGCCCCCCGGACCAGGACCAGGCCCGGCACGCCGAGCGCGGAGGCGTTGCGGGCGACCCGGTCGGCCCGGTCGTCGCGCGGCTCCACCGCGATCACCCGGCAGGCCGGGTGGGTCCGCGCCCACTCGATGCCGACGCTGCCCGACCCGGCCCCCACGTCCCACAGCAGCTGACCCGGCTCCGGCGCGAGTGACGACACCGTCACCGCCCTGACCTCGCGCTTGGTGATCTGGCCGTCGTGCTCGTAGACGTCGTCCGGCAAGCCGGGCACGCGCGGCAGCCGCCGGGCGCCCGGGTCGGCGACGCAGTCGACGGCGACGACGTTCAGCGGCGACACCCCGTCGAGATCGGTGCCGATCCGCTCCCCCGGTCCGCCCAGCTCCTGCAACACGGTCACCGCGCTCGCACCGAAGCCCCGGTCGCGCAGCAGTGCGACAACGGCGGCAGGTGTCGAGCCATTGGCGCTGAGCACGAGCACGCGGCGTCCCGGGTGCAGCACGGCGTGCAACCGCTCGACCGGTTTCGCAACGGCGCTGACCACGGCGACCTCTTCGACCGCCCAGCCCAGGCGCGCGCACGCCAGCGACACCGACGACGGGTGCGGCCACACGCGGACCTCGGTGTACCTGCTCAACGTCGTGCCGATGCCGTGGAACATCGGGTCACCGCTGGCCAGCACGCACAGCACGCGGTCGCGGTAGCGGTCGAGCAACCCGGGGATCGCGGGCACCAAGGGCGACGGCCACGCAACGCGTTCGGCCGTGACCTCCTCGGGGAGCAACGCCAGCTGCCGGGCCGCACCGATGACGACCTGCGCGCGGTCGAGCTCGGCCCGAGCGGCGGGCGCCAACCCGACCAGCCCGTCCGCCCCGATCCCGACCACGCTCAGCACGCCGATCCCGCCCACCCGCCCTCGCCCGATCCCGCCCCGTGCCGGTTCTCGACCCACCGGCGGTGGGCACCGGCCAAGACCCTAACCGACCCGAGATCCCCACCACGTGCCTTGGCCACCGCCCCCCGGGTCTGCGACGATGCCAGGCAGTCAACTGAAGAGCTCGACAGCAGGGTGAGCGAGGAAGCCGGTGCGATTCCGGTGCGGTCCCGCCACTGTGACCGGGGAGTTTCGTCCCCTCGCGCGCCACCGGGCGGTACCCGGGAAGGCCGGGGCGACGCGGTGATCCGGGAGCCAGGACACTCGGCCCCGCTGCCCCATCGATCCGGGCGCGGACCCGGAGTGAGGAACGACGTGTCCCGTCCAGCCCTGCCCGGCTACCCGTTCGCCGCGGTCGTCGGCCACGCCGACCTGCGGTTGTCCCTGTTGC
Source organism: Actinokineospora globicatena (assembly GCF_024171945.1). Classification (GTDB taxonomy): domain Bacteria; phylum Actinomycetota; class Actinomycetes; order Mycobacteriales; family Pseudonocardiaceae; genus Actinokineospora; species Actinokineospora globicatena. The sequence goes on along the minus strand of NZ_JAMTCR010000004.1, from coordinate 997,188 downwards.
TCAACGCGGTGCACCCCGGGATCGGCGGGGTGCTGGTGCGCGGCGAGAAGGGCACCGCCAAGTCGACCGTGGTGCGCGCGCTGGCGGCGCTGCTGCCCGCGGCCGAGGTCATCGCCGGGTGCCGCTTCTCCTGCTCCCCCGCCGCGCCCGACCCCGGGTGCCCGGACGGCCCGCACACCGACCCCGAGTCCGACACCCGCCCGGCGCGGCTGGTGGAGCTCCCGGTCGGCGCCACCGAGGACCGCGTCATCGGCTCGCTGGACCTCGAGCGCGCGCTGACCGAGGGTGTCCGCGCGTACCAGCCGGGGTTGCTGGCGGCGGCGCACCGCGGCGTGCTCTACGTCGACGAGGTCAACCTGCTGCACGACCACCTGGTGGACCTGCTGCTCGACGCCGCCGCGATGGGACGCGCGCACGTGGAGCGCGAGGGCGTGTCGATCTCCCACGCGTCGGCGTTCTTGCTGGTCGGGACGATGAACCCGGAAGAGGGCGAACTGCGGCCGCAGCTGCTGGACCGGTTCGGCCTCACCGTGGAGGTGCGGGCCGCGCGGGACGTGGACACCCGCACCGAGGTGATCCGGCGGCGGCTGGCCTACGAGGCCGACCCGGCCGGGTTCGCCGCCACCTGGTCCACTTCGGACGCGGAGCTGGCCACCAAGATCGTCGCGGCGCGCAAGGCGTTGCCGGAGGTCGTGCTGCCGGACCCGGAGTTGCGCCGGATCGCCGCGGTGTGCGCCGCGTTCGACGTCGACGGCATGCGGGCGGACCTGGTGGTGGCACGCACATCGGTCGCGCACGCCGCGTGGCGGGGCGCGCCCGAGGTCGAGGAGATCGACGTGGAGGTCGCCGCGCGGCTCGCGTTGCCGCACCGGCGCAGGCGCGACCCGTTCGACGAGCCCGGTCTTGACCAAGAGCAGTTGTCGCAGGCCCTGCGGGATGCCGCCGACGAGGCCGACCGGGACCCCGATGACACGCCGGATGGTGGCCCGGACGGCGGCGGCGCGCCAGAGCCGGACGACTCCAGTGGTGAGCCCAGCGGCGAGTCGCCCGGCAAGCAGGACACGGAAGCGCCGCAGGGCGGCGACCGGTCGCAGGCGGCTTCACGGCCGGATGAGGCTTTCCGGGCAAGGGTTCTGCAGATCGATGGCGTCGGCGAGGGCGCGCCCGGCAGGCGGTCGCGGTCACGCGCCAGCGGCGGTCGAGCACTGCGCGCGGCGCAGAACCAAGGCACCGGCATCCACGTGGTGGGCACGCTCACGGCCGCCGCGCCGTTCCAGCACACCCGCGGGCGCAGCGGCCCGGGTTTGGTGGTGCGCTCCGGCGATGTCCGGCGGGCGGTGCGGGAAGGGCGCGAGTCGAACCTCGTGCTGTTCGCTGTGGACGCTTCCGGGTCGATGGCGGCCCGCAAGCGCATGTCGGCCGTCACCGGCGCGGTGATCTCGTTGCTGCGGGACGCTTACCAGCGGCGGGACAAGGTCGGCCTGGTGACCTTCCGCGGCGCCGAGGCCGAGTTGGCGCTGCCGCCGACGTCCTCTGTGGAGGCCGCGGTGGCGCGCCTGCGTGACCTGCGGACCGGCGGCCGGACCCCGTTGGCGGACGGTTTGTTGCGCGCTCGCAAGACGCTGGAGATCGAGCGGATGCGGGACCCGCGCAGGCGCGCGCTTCTGGTGGTCGTGACCGACGGCCGGGCGACGGTGGCGGTGAACCGGGGTGGCCGGTCGTCGCACGACGCGGTCGGGGACGCCGTGCGCGCGGCCGCCGCGATCGCCGCTGATGGAGTGGCCAGCGTGGTCGTCGACTGCGAGAGCGGCCCGGTGCGGCTCGGCCTCGCCGACAAGCTGGCGCTCGCCCTGGGTGCGACCGGGTTGCGCCTGGAGGAACTGTCCGCCGACGCGGTCGCCGGTGTCGTCCGCGCCGCTCGCGCCGCCTGAGGGGAACCGCCATGCCGCAAGGGAAACCGGCCGTCGTCCCGCAGGACGGGCTGACCACCCGGCAGCGCCGCAACCGACCGCTGGTCGTGGTGCACACCGGGGAGATGAAGGGGAAGTCGACCGCCGCGTTCGGCCTCGCGCTGCGCGGGTGGAACCAGGGCTGGTCGATCGGGGTGTTCCAGTTCGTGAAGTCGGCGAAGTGGCGCGTCGGCGAGGAGTCCGCGTTCCTGGCGCTGGGCAAGCTGCACGAGGAGACCGGCGAGGGCGGTCCGGTCGAGTGGCACAAGATGGGCGCGGGCTGGTCCTGGTCGCGCAAGGCGGGCACCGAGGACGACCACGCCGAGGCCGCTCGGGAGGGCTGGGCCGAGATCTCCCGCAGGCTGGCCGAGGAGCGGCACGGGCTGTACGTGCTCGACGAGTTCACCTACCCGCTCAAGTGGGGCTGGATTGACGTCGACGAGGTCGTGGCGACCCTGACCGCGCGCCCGGGCCACCAGCACGTCGTGATCACCGGCCGTGACGCCCCGCAGTCCCTTGTGGACGCGGCGGACCTGGTGACGCACATGACCAAGGTGAAGCACCCGATGGACGCGGGCCACAAGGGCCAGAAGGGGATCGAGTGGTAGCGCGCGTCGTCATCGCCGCTCCCGGCTCCGGGAGCGGCAAGACCACGGTGGCGACCGGCTTGATGGCCGCGCTGCGCGGTCGCGGGCACGTGGTGGCGCCGTTCAAGGTCGGACCGGACTACATCGACCCCGGGTACCACACGCTCGCGGCGGGCCGGGCCGGGCGCAACCTCGACCCCGTCCTCGTTGGCACGCACCGGGTCGGACCGCTGTTCCGGCACGGCGCGGCGGGGGCGGACATCGCGGTCGTCGAGGGCGTGATGGGGTTGTTCGACGGGCGGGTCGGGCAGCACGTCGAGGAGGGTGGCCTCGGGTCGACGGCGCACGTGGCCGGGTTGTTGCGCGCGCCGGTGCTGCTGGTGGTCGACGCGCGCGGGCAGAGCACGAGCCTGGCCGCGCTGCTGCACGGTTTCCGGTCGTTCCGGCCGGGCGTCCGCATCGCCGGGGTGGTGTTGAACCAGGTCGGGTCGGACCGGCACGAGCAGGTGCTGCGCGAGGCGTGCGGCGAGGTCGGACTGCCGGTGATCGGGTCGGTGCGGCGCGCGGCCGAGGTCGACGTCCCGTCCCGGCACCTGGGTTTGGTTCCCGCGGCGGAGCACGGGAGCCACGCGACCCGCGCCGTGGCAGCGATGTCGGCGCTGATCGAGTCCTCGGTGGATCTGGACGCCGTGGTGCGTTTAGCCCGGTCAGCGGAACCGCTCGACGGTCCGCTGTGGTCAGCTCACGACGAGGTGACACCCGTCTCGGGGCGCCCCGTGGTCGCGGTCGCGGGCGGGCCGGCGTTCACCTTCGGCTACGCGGAGCACACCGAACTGCTCAAGGCAGCGGGAGCCGAGGTCGTGGTCGTCGACCCACTGCGCGACGAACGCCTCCCCGCGGGCACGACCGCGCTGGTCCTGCCCGGCGGGTTCCCCGAGGCGCACGCGGAAGCCTTGTCCGGCAACGAACTCCTCCGCCACGAGGTCGCCGCGTTCGCCCAGTCCGGCAGGCCGGTCCACGCCGAGTGCGGTGGCCTGCTCTACCTGGCCAAGCAGCTCGACGGGCACGCCATGTGCGGTGTCCTCGACGCCGACGCCACCATGACCCCGCGGCTGCTGCTCGGCTACCGCGACGCCGTCGCCACGGCCCCCTCGGTGCTGCACCCGGAGGGCGCCCGGGTCACCGGCCACGAGTTCCACCGCACCCGCCTGACCCCGGCGCACACCGACCGTCCCGCGTGGACCTGGCGCGACCACGCGGGTGTCGCGCACGGCGAAGGCTTCAGCACCGGTGCCCTGCACGCCTCGTACCTGCACACCCACCCGGCGGGCAACCCAGACGCCATCGCCCGGTTCGTCCAAGCGGGCGCCTGCTAGGCGGCGACGGGCTCGTCAGCGGGGGCCGCCTTGACCTTGCGCGGCGCCCACGACGCGGCCATCGCGCCGCCGAGTACACCGAGCAGCGACCCGATGAAGAACCCGCCCAGGTTGGTCAACGGGAACGCCGCGACGGACACCAGCACCGCGATCAGGCCCACGACGACCCGGGTCTGCGGGGTGAACCAGAGGCTGACCGCCAGCACCGCCATGATCGAGCCGAGCAGCAGCCCGGACACCCCGGCGATGCCGCTGGCCACCAGCACCTTGATCGGCGCGAGCGGCAACACGAAGATCGGGACGGCGCCGAGCAGCACGAACAGCCCGCCCCAGAACGGGCGGGTGTGCCGCCACGCGGTGAACGAACGCCAGAACCTGCCAACCACGGTGGACCTCCTCCGGACGGGGTGCCCGGCGGCGGCTCGACACCGCCGCCGGGACAGGGGGACTCAGCAGCCCGCGGCGCCGGGGACGACGCTGAGGCTGAGGTTGTCGAGCTTGAAGCTGCCCGCGATCTGCGCCGACAGGGCGTCCGCGCGCAGGTCGGAGATGTTGGCGGTGTTGGCCTGCAGGCCGAAGTCACCCGCGCCCTTGCGCACCTCCGCCGGTCCCTTGGACAGCGCGTTGCTGGCCACGCCGAGGTCCAGACCGGTGAACTCGCCGTCGCCGGTGAGGTTCTTGGCGTCGAGCAGCAGGTTGGACGCCGCCAACTCCTTGGTCGCCGGGTCGTCGTCACCCGCAGTGATCTTGAAGGTCACCTGGCCGACGATCGGGACGTTGGGAATGACGCCCGCGCACAGGCCGCTCAGCTGCGCCGAGCTGAACCCCGCGTAGGCGACGCCCTGGCTGCCCGCGTTGGTGACGGTCCCGGCGAACCCGGTGCCCGCCACGCTCTGCGAGGTCAGCGTGATCGGCACCCCGGACACCGCGAACGACGCCGCGAGCAGGCCCTGGGCCATGGCGGCGGTGATCGCGCCGATCACGCCGATCGCGGGGACGGCGACCAGGGCCGTGCGGCCCCACCGGGTCCGGCCCCGCTTGGCGGTCTTGGCTTCCTCTGTCATTGGACGCGAGCCTCCCTAGGTCGTCCGGCCGGCACCCAGTGCGCCGACCGCCCCTCGGCGCGCCCCACCCGCGGCCGGGCAGCCGCCAGCCGCGTTCGTCGTGAGCGAACGCCCAGGTGGGGGCTGCCGCGCGCCGTGCCGCGGGCGGGGATCGGGTACGCCGTGTTGCGTGGGTGGGCAGATGGTGCCCGGGTGTGCGCCAGCCCACAAGCACCCGTCCGAGCCGCCGGACCGGCCGACCGGGCGCCGTGTGTAACGGCGGGTAACAGATACCATGACACAGGTTAGCGACCACCCGCAATCTGAGTCAGATCGAACACCGACCGTGGCCGATGCCCTACAGAGGCGAGTCGGATTCACCTTCTCCCTCTACGGAGAGTTACCCCTGACCACAGGTAACAGTTACGCAACATCGCAGCATCCTGGTGTTCACCTGGTCCACTCGGCAGGGTTTCGTTACGCCCGACCGGACCAAGCACCGGCGCTGGGGAGGATCAGGTGGACGACGTGCCCGAGGACGCGAGGGTCCGGTCACGGTGGGCGAGGGCGGTGCTGATCACGCTCTGCGTCGCGGTGGCGCTCGTCGCGACGACGGCCGGGCTCGGTTTCGCGCTGTCGATGCGGGTCGAGGGCCGCAGCATGGCACCGACGCTGGCCGATGGCGAGCACGTCCTGACCAACCCGTTCGCGGGCGACTACACCCCCGCGCGGCTCGACGTCGTAGTGCTGTCGCCACCCGGGCGCGAGGCGCCGATGGTCAAGCGGATCATCGGTGTCCCTGGGGACCACGTGCGCGTGACCGACGGCCGCGTCCTGGTCCAACCCGGCGGCACCGGCCCGTGGCTGGAGGTGGTGACCAGCGCGGGTGACGCGTGGGGGCGTCCGCCGCGGGAGTGCTGCGAGTCGACGGGGCGCGGTGGCGTCGACGCCGAGGTGTCTGTCCCAACCGGACAGTACTGGGTCGTCGGCGACAACCCGGCCGTGTCGGAGGATTCACGGGAGTACGGCTGGGTTCCCGCCGACCGGATCAAGGCCCGGCTGTGGACGCGGCTCTGGCCACCAGCGGCGATCGGCGACACCCCGGAACTCCGGCCTGCCTAGGAATGGCTCCGGCCCCGCCCTCCATAGTGGAGGGCGGGGCCGGAGAGCACGCGATCAAGCGACGCGGGTGCGGGTCAGCCCCCGGTGCAGCAACGCGGCGAAGGTGATGCCGATGCCCGACCACAGCACCGCGGAGGTGCCCAGCGAGGCGATCCGGAACTCCCACAGCAGTGAGCCGGGGAAGCCGTCGGGCACCTCCTGGAACGTGGGCAGCAGCTTGGCGATCACGGTCACCACGACCGCGTAGCCGACACCACCGACCACAGTGGACCACCAGCCGCCGATCCTGGGCGCCAGCGCCCTGGCGGTGGCGACGGCGGACACCAGCAGCGCCAGCGAGATGGCGACCATCCCGAAGAACAGGCCGGTGCGGTCGCCGATGGTGTCGGGGTTGCCCACGGCGGGCGGGTTGGCCGGGTAGGTCAGGAACGGCACCAGCACCACGGCCAGGTAGCCCAAGCCGGCCACCGCGAGCGAGGTCGCCCGCGGGCTCAGCGAGCCCACGCGCCCGTAGGCGAACGCGAAGGCGAGGCTGAACAGGCCGCCGAGGCCCAGGCCGTACGCGACCGCGCCGATGCCCAGGCCGCCGGTGGACTGGAAGGCGCGCGAGACGACCTCTTCCTCCTCCTCGGCCGGTGCGCCGTGGTCGTGCGCGTCCCCGGTGGCGTGCTCCTCGCCGTGCGAGTGACCGCCGGAGCCCGCCTCCTCGATGGCGATGGAGCGCTCCACCGAGGGCTCGCCGAACGCGGAGGCGAACCCGAACGCGAGCAGCCCGCCGACCAGGCCCGCGAGCAGGCCCCAGACGAGCAGTGAGCGGACGGAGAGGGTGGCCGCCACCGGCGGCGCGTCGGTCTCGGTGTCGGTCAGTGGCACGGGAAGCCCAGCAGGTGGCGCGCGTCGTGGACCAGCTCGTGGACCGTGGTCCCCTCGAAGACCGCGAGGGCGCCCTGCTCGGCGCCGACGAAGTAGAGGGCGATCAGCGAGATGATCCCGGCGAACACCGCGTACGGCAGGATCTGCCGCACCGGGATGGCGGGGACGGGCAGGGCGGTGGGGATGGCAGCGGCTAGCGCCATGGGGAACCTCCTCGGGGCTTCACGCGGCCCGACGGGTGGAGCGGTCGACGGCGAAGGGTCTGACTGCCGGGTCCCGTAGGGCGGTGGTCCCCGGTCACAGTGGCGCGGCCGTGCCGGAGTCCCACCGGCTTCCTTCTACCATCATGGTCGATTCGGCAACGTAGGTCAGCGCGCGACGCGGTGTCAACGCGGTCCATGATCGACTCGGTGTTCTGGTGGGTGGGATATGTCATCGCTGCGGGTGGTGCTGGTCTGCCACGGCGCGACCAGGGCGACGAGGTCCGCCGGGTTCCCGCTCGACGAACCGTTGCTGCCCACCGCGATCACCGGCGCGGGCCCCGGGTTCGGGCACGTCGACAGCGCCCTGAGGGGGCCGACGTTGCGCTGCTTGCAGACCGCTGAGGCACTAGGGCTCGACGCCGAGCCGGACGAGCGGCTGCGCGACCTCGACCACGGCGACTGGAGCGGCCGGGCGCTCGACGAGGTCGCCGCCGCGGACCCGGCGGGCATGGCGCGCTGGCTCACCGACCCGGAGTCGGCCCCGCACGGCGGCGAGTCGCTCGCCGAGCTCGCCAGGCGGGTCGGCGGCTGGCTCGACGACCGCTCCCCCGGCGCGGCGCGCACCGTCGCGGTGACCCACCCGGCGGTCGTGCGGGCGGCCATCGGGCACGCGCTCGGCGCGGGTCCCGCGGCGTTCTGGCGGGTCGACGTGGCGCCGCTGTCGCGCACCACGCTGCGTGGTGGACCCGGTCGCTGGACGCTGCGCTGGATTGTCCGGGGCACCGGCTGAGGATCGGCGCGGGAGTCGGACTCGTCCCATTTCCGCAATGCGCTGACGCGATAACGGGAAATGGTGACGGCCGCAATCGCCTGCGCCATTTGGGCCGAACAGGCCATCAGCCGCGCGTATCGGCGGTGACCGAGCGGCACCGCGGGGTGCGGCGTCCGGGGGGCGCTGCCTCCTTTCCGGGCGCGCGGCCGACACCTCGGGTCGCCATTCGGCTACCCGGGGTGAGCGCCGCCATAAGGCCACCAACCGCGCCGCCGCGGCGAGAGGCGGCAACATCGCTGGTCAATTCGGGGGCATCGCCCGTACAGCCTTGCGCCGTGCCGCAATGTCGTGGACGCTCAACGCACCGATCACACCCGCGGATTTCCCCGGCGCGCCGCCGCGCGGGCGCCACCGGGTTCGTGGTCGGTCGCACACGGGACGGGACGGGCGCGCGGAGAGAGCGGTGACTGCCGTGGTGGAGGCTGGCGCGGGCCCCTCGGGCGGCCCGGACAGGGCCACGCCCGGGTCCGCAGGCACCCCTGCCCGGCAGGCCCCCGGCGCCCGCGCGGCCGCCGTGGTGACCGCCGCGCACCGGGACAACCTCTTCCGCGGCCTCGTCGACCGCGCCGCCGCCGCGGAGGTCTCCCAGGAGCGGATGCGGCACCTGCTCGACGCGGTGCTGTCGGTGGCCAGCGACCTGTCGCTGCCGGACGTGCTGCGCCGCATCGTCACCGCGGGCTGCGAACTGGCCGGTGCCCGCTACGGGGCGCTTGGCGTGCTCGGGCAAGACGGCCACCTGGTGGAGTTCACCCACACCGGGATGGCCGAGCGCACCGAGACCGAGATCGGGTCGCCGCCGGTCGGCAAGGGCGTGCTGGGGCTGGTGATCAAGCACCCGGAGCCGCTGCGGGTGCCTGACCTGGCGCAGCACCCGGACGCCGCCGGGTTCCCGGCCAACCACCCGCCGATGACCTCGTTCCTCGGGGTGCCGATCCGGGTGCGCGGCGAGGTGTTCGGCAACCTCTACCTCACCGAGAAGGTCGACGGCCGGGCGTTCACCCAGGAGGACGAGGACGTCGTGGTGGCGCTGGCCGCCGCGGCCGGGATGGCGGTGGAGAACGCCCGCCACTTCGACCGCAGCCACCGGCGGGAGCGCTGGTTGCGGGCGACCACCGAGGTCACCGCGGTGCTGCGGACCAGCCTGTGCGAGTCGGCCGGGATGGACCTGCTCGCCAGCCGGGCCAGGGAGACCGCGGGCGCGGTGCTGGCCTTCGTCGCGGTGCCCGCCGGACCGGAGTACCTGCGGATGAGCGCGGTCGACGGCGTGCTGGCCGACGAGCTGACCGGCGAGTGTGTGTCCACACTGGACAGCATCACCGGCGACGTGTTCGTGACCGGGCGGGCCAGGGTGCTCACCGAGGTCGCCAAGGCGACGCTGACCCGGTCGCCGACGACGTTCCAGCAGCTGCCGGACCGGATCAGCGAGCTGGGGCCCGCGGTGTTCGTGCCGCTGAGCGCCGGGGCGCGGCCGTGCGGGGTGCTGATGATCGCCCGCGAGCAGGGCGCGCCCCGCTTCGACGAGGACGACCTGCGGATGGTCACCGACTACGCCACGCACGCCGCGCTGGCCATCGACTTCGCCGACGCGCAGCAGGACCGGCAGCGGCTGGCGCTCTACGAGGAGCGCGACCGCATCGCCCGCGACCTGCACGACCTGGTGATCCAGCGGCTGTTCGCGATCGGCCTTGGGTTGCAGGGGCTCAAGCGGGCACCGGCGATCCCGGACGCGCCGGAGCGGCTGACCGGGTTCGTCGCCGAGATCGACCAGACCATCCGGGAGATCCGGCGCAGCATCTTCTCGTTGCAGCAGCCCACCGGTGGCCCCTACAGCCTGCGCGGCGAGGTGCTGCGGGCGATCTCCGAGGCGACGGTGACCCTCGGCTTCGAGCCGACGGTGCGGCTGGAGGGCCCGCTGGACTCGGTGGTGCCCGCCGATGTCGCGCTCGACCTGATGGCGACGTTGCGCGAGGCGCTGTCGAACGTCGTCCGGCACGCGGGGGCGGGCAGCGTCGCGCTGACGGTCTCCGTCGACCGGCACGCGCGCAGGCTGCGGTTGCTGGTGCAGGACGACGGGTCCGGGTTGCCCGCCGACATCGCCCACCGCGGCGGGTTGGCGAACATGGTGCAGCGCGCCCGCCGGTGGGACGGGGACTGCGTGATCGACTCGCCCGGGGTGGGCGGGACCAGGGTCGACTGGGACGTGCCGCTGGCCAGGCACGCCGAGAGCCAGGAGGGGCGTGGATGAGCATTTCCGTGTTCGTGCTCGACGACCACGAGGTGGTCCGGCGGGGGCTGCGGCAACTGCTCGAGGTCGAGCCGGACATCGAGGTGGTCGGCGAGGCGGCGACCGCGGCCCAGGCCCTGGCCAGGATCCCGGCGGTCCGCCCCAGGGTCGCCATCCTCGACGTCCGCCTCCCCGACGGCGAGGGCGTCTCGGTCTGCCGCGAGGTCCGCTCCGTCGTCGACCCGCCCCCCGCCTGCCTCATGCTCACCTCGTTCTCCGACGACGAGGCCCTCTTCGGCGCGATCATGGCGGGCGCCGCGGGCTACATGCTCAAACAGGTCAGCGGCGACGACCTCGTCTCCGCCGTCCGCACCCTCGCGGGCGGCGGCTCACTCCTGGACGCGGGCGTGACCGCCACCGTCCTCGACCGCCTCCGCGCGGGCCGCGTCGAAGACCCCCGCTACGCCACGCTGAGCCCGCAGGAACGCAAGATCCTCGACCTGATCGCCGAGGGCATGACCAACCGCCAGATCGCCGGAGCCCTGTACCTGGCCGAGAAAACGGTGAAGAACTACGTCTCCACCCTCCTGCACAAACTCGGCTTCGACCGCCGAACCGAGGCAGCGGTCTACGCCACCCGCCTCCAGCGCGGCATCGCTCCCGACCGGAGTTGACCGCCGATATTTCCGTCTTCTGGGTGACAGAAGTTATCCACATGTGGATCTCTGCGGGGGTTGGTTCAAGATCGACTGTCGGGGGGTGCCGGTAGACTGGCCCAGGGACGCCCCCCGGAGAGGGTGGGGGCCGGGCTGGGGTGGGACCGCGCGCGGGCGCGAAGCGGAGCGTTGGGGCTGGGTGGCTCGATAGCGCTAAGCGGGGCGGTAGGGCGAGGCTGGCGCGCGGGGGCAAAGCGGGGCGGTAGGGCTGACGCGCTCGGTAGCGCTATGTGGGGGCGGTGGCGCGGTAGACCAAGTGCGCGAAACGGGAGCGGTGCACGAAGTTGGCCAGGTTGAGCGTTGGCGCGGCGGGCCTGGGGCGCGAAGCTAAGCCAAAGCACGGTGGGCAGGTTCGCGAAGCGAGGCCATAGCGCGGTGGGCCATACGCGAACCGGTGGGCGATACAGGGCCGTCGCGCCGAAAGGCTCGAAGCTGGGGCAGTGGCGCGCGATGGTGCGGCGGCGGTGGGGCGGGCTAGAGCGAAGCGGGCCAGTCATCGGGATCCTGAGCGACGGCCGGTTCATGCCACGGGGACTAGCGCTTGGTCGGCACTGTCCGGCGGCTCGGTGGTGTGGCGCTGCGGGGCCTGGGCGAGTGATCGCGCCGAGGGGACGGTTCGGGGTGCCTGGCGGAGGGTGTTGTCAGGGCTTGGGGGCGGGGATCACGGGGGTTGGGTGTGCCTGACTGGGGCGGCGTGTCTTGGGGGTGGGGGACCTGGTGGGAGGTAACGTCGCTGGGGGTTAGGTCTATACCGCAGGCAGAAGACGGGGACGCGGCCGGGGGTGTCCACCGAACACCGGAAGGGGGCGCCCCGTGCCGAACACGCTCGTGCCGTTGCCCACGCCGCCCCCCGCTGGTCGCGCCCCCGAGGTGTGCCTGGTCGCGGGGGACGCGGCCGCGGCGGTGAAGTTGGCGCCGTTGGCCTCGGCGATGCGGGCGCGCAAGCAGGTGCGGCCGGTGCTGCTGGCGTGCGGTGATGACGCGCGGGCGGCGACGGAAGTGCTGTCCGGCTTCGGTTTGGCGACCGACGTGCTGGTCGAGTTGGTCCGCGACGGCCAGGGCACGCCGCAGGTCGCCGCGCAGTTGCTCACCGGGCTCGACCACGCGTTCGCGGACCGGCCGCCCGCCGCCGTCGTGGTCCAGGGCGACTCGGCGACCGCGTTCAGCGCCGCCATGGCCGCGTTCTGGCGACGCGTACCGGTCGTGCACTTGGACGCCGGAGTGCGCTCGTTTGACCTAACGGCGCCGTTTCCGCAAGAGGGCCACCGGCGGTTGATCGCGCAGGTGTCGTCGTTGCACCTCACGGCGACCCCGGACGCGGCGGCCAATCTCGCGCAGGAGTGCCACGGTGGCCCCAAGGTCGTCACCGTCGGCAGCACGGCCGTGGACGCCGGGTTCGACGCGCTGGACCGGTACGTGCGCCACCAGGACGCCCGCGTGCAGGCGGTGGAGAACGCCGTCGTGGCCGGGGAGGTGCGGCTCGGGCTGGTGGTGCTCGACGCCGCGCGGTGGCCGGACGAGACGGCGGCGTCGGTGCTGCACGGGATCGCGGACCTGGTGCTGGCCTGCCCGGACCTGGAGGTGGTGCTACCCATCGCGCGCGGGCACCTCCGGCACCTCGCTTACGACATGCTGGGCAGGCTGGTCCGCGTGACGATCACCGACCCGCTCCCCCAGCCGGAACTCGTCTGCCTGCTCTCCGTCGCCGCCGCCGTCGTCACGGACACCTCGACGCCCGCCGAACAAGCCCCCAGCTTCGGCGTCCCCGCCCTCCTCCTCGGCGGCGAACCCGGCACGTGGACCGAACCCCAGGCCGTCGGCCACCCGTGGACCGCCGGTGGCGACCGCGCCGTGATCGCCCGCATCACCGAGAAACTCGTCCTCACCCACGTCGAGCGCCTCACCGCCTCCCCCACCGACAACCCCTTCGGCGACGGCTTCGCCGCCATCCGCTGCGAACAAGCCGTCCAATGGCTCCTAGGCCTCCGCGACCGCCCCACCGAGTTCACCCCCCGCTGACACCCCCGCGCAAACCCTTGCTTTCAGCAGGCTCCCCGTTCTAACTTCCTCTTCCCCACCCAACCAAGCCCCACAACGCAGCCCCTCCAAGGCCCTGGTCCCCCACGCCCCAGCCCGCGGATCGCCCCGGCCCTACCCGACCACAGCAACTCCGGCATGCCTCGCGACCGACAGCAGTGTCACCGCCCCAGCCACTCCACCATCGCCGCCCATCACACCGCTCCACACCTCGCCCGCCCTCCCGAAACCCCCACCCCACCAACCAGAACACCACCCCACCCAGACCGAACAGCACCGACCCCACCGCCAGCCCCAAGCAGCCCCGCGCAGGTGAACAACCCCCACCCCGACACCCGCCGCAAACCGCCTCGCGCGCGCGAAAGCTCCGAGCCCGGCCCCCACCCTCTCCGGGGGGCGTCCCTGGGCCAGTCTACCGGGACCCCCCGACAGTTGATCTTGAAACGACCCCTGCGGAGATCCACATGTGGACAACTTCTGTCGCCCGCGGTAGTGGCGATTTTCCCACGGTGGAAGGGAAGTGGCAGGTGGACGACGAAGAGGGAGACACGATTGGGGTACTGGCGGGTGGGTCAAACAAAGTCATCCGAGGGGCGATCTTGGGTCCGCAGGACCGGCGCGACCGAGCAGGACTTGAGAGGGGGGTCGATGGGGCAGCCGCAGGTGGGTCGGTGGTGGACGGTGGCGTTCGGGGTGGCCACGGCGGCGACGTTCGTCGGGTGGTACGGGCCGTTGCAGGTGTTGTTGGCCAAGCAGGCCGAGGTGGCGGGTGGGGCGGGGAAGGAGACCGTGCTGGCCGTGGTGGCGGCGGTCGGGGCGGCGTGTTCGATGGTGGCCAACCCGGTGTGGGGGGCGTTGTCGGACCGGTCGGGGCGGCGGTTGCCGTGGATCATCGGCGGCGCGGTCGGCGGGGCGGGTGGGCTCGTCCTGCTCGGGACGGCGACCTCCACGGTGGGCATGATCATCGGTTGGGCGGTGGTGCAGATCGCCTTGAACGCGCCGTTCGCCGCGTTGAGCGCGGTGATCCCGGACCAGGTGCCCACCGACCGCCGAGGTCGGATCGGCGGGTGGTTCGGCCTGGCGCAGACACTGGGGATCATCGCCGGGACAGGTCTCTCGCTCAGCGGCGGAACAGTCCTCAGTGGATATATCGCGTGCGCCGCGGCGGTCGTCATCGGCTCAATCCCGTTCACCGTCATAGCGAACGAGCACGTCCCCAGTAGACAGTCCACAAAGGTCAAAATGACGCCGGACTTCCGATGGGCGTGGGCCACCCGGTTCCTCATCAACCTGGGCAACGCGATCGCCCTGCTCTACCTCCTGTACTACCTCAAGGACGAGGTCCGCCTCCCCGACCCCGACAGCGGCGTGTTCCTGCTGACCGCGATGTACGCCGCCGCCCTGCTCAGCACCGTGGTGGCGGGCGGGGTCCTGTCCGACCGGGGCGGCAGGCGGCGGGTGTTCGTCTGCGCCGCCGGGCTGATCATGGCGGCCGCCGCCGTGCTGCTGGCGGCGTGGCCCACCTGGACCGGAGCGGTCACGGCGGCCGTCGTGCTCGGGGTCGGGTTCGGCGCCTACACCTCGGTCGACTTCGCGTTGGTGACCGAGGTGTTGCCGACAGCGGCCGACCGGGGGAAGGATCTCGGGGTGATCAACGTGGCGAACGCGCTGCCGCAGGTGCTGGCACCAGTGGCCGCCGCCCCGCTCGTTGCGCTCGGCGGGTACCCGATGCTGTACGCCGTCGCCGCGGTGGTCGGCGTTGCGGGTTCAGTGCTGGTGTTCCAGATCAAGACAGTCCGCTGAGGAGGACGCATGCCGTTCCCAGGGTTGCCCGCCGACTTCCTGTGGGGGGTGGCCTCGGCCGCCTACCAGGTCGAAGGTGCCGTCGACGAGGGAGGCAGGGCGAGGTCGGTGTGGGACACGTTCTGCGCCGAGCCGGGCAAGATCCGCGACGGGCACACCGGTGCGATCGCGACCGACCACTACCACCGGTACCGCGAGGACGTCGCACTGTTGCGCGACCTCGGCGTCGGCGCGTACCGGTTCTCCGTGTCCTGGCCACGGGTCATGCCTGCGGGCAAAGTCAACCCGACCGGCCTGGACTTCTACGACCGCCTGGTCGACGAGCTCGTCGAAGCCGGGATCGCCCCCGCCATCACCCTCTTCCACTGGGACACCCCGCAATCGGTGGAGGACGCGGGCGGCTGGCTCGAACGGGACACCACCGAGCGCTTCGCCGACTACGCCGCCGTGGTCGCCGAGCGGCTCAAGGACCGGGTCGCGCTGTGGATGCCGCTCAACGAACCGGTCGTCGTCACCATGTTCGGCTACGCGCTCGGCAACCACGCCCCCGGCAAGTCCCTCGGATTCGGCGCGCTTCCCGTCGTCCACCATCTCCTTTTAGGACACGGACGCGCGGTACAAGCACTGCGAGCAGCGGGATGCACCGGGATCGGGATCGCCAACAACCACGGTCCAGTGTGGTCTGAAACAGACTCCGAAGTGGACGCCAACGCCGCGGAGACCTACGACACCATCGTGAACCGACTGTTCGCCGAATCGGTGCTGCTCGGCACCTACCCGGCCCCCGAACTCGCCGCCGCGATGCCGGGTCCGGTCGTCGAAGACCTCAAGGTGATCTCCGAGCCGCTGGACTTCTACGGCGTCAACTACTACCAGCCCACCCTGATCGGCGGGTCCACATCAGACACCGGCGAGGTGGAAGGTGCCATGCTCCCACCAGGTCTGCCGTTCGCGCCGCGACCGATCACCGGCTACCCCACGACCGACTTCGGTTGGCCGATCGTCCCAGATGGACTGCGCGAGACCGTCGCGACCCTCGTGGAACGCTACGGCGACGCGCTTCCGCCCCTCTACATCACCGAAAGCGGCTGCTCCTACCACGATCCCGACCCGGTCGACGGCCGAGTGCCCGACCCCGACCGCATCGCCTACCACGACGGGCACCTGCGAGCGCTGGCCGAGGCGGTCGCGGCAGGCGCGGACGTGCGCGGCTACTTCGCGTGGTCGGCGACGGACAACTTCGAGTGGGCAGCGGGCTACCGGGAGCGCTTCGGCCTCGTCCACATCGACTACGACACGCAGCGGCGCACCCCGAAGGACTCCTACCACTGGTACCGGCAGGTGGTCAGCTGACCCGCGCGGGCACCAGGGCGGGCATCCGGACCACCTGGGCGGCGTAGGTCAGCCCGGCGCCGAAGCCGACCAGCAGCGCGAGGCCACCCGGGTCGACCTGCCCCTCGGCGACCAGCCGCTCCATGGCCATCGGGATGGACGCCGCCGAGGTGTTGCCCGCCTCGACCACGTCCCTGGCGATCACCGCGTTGGGCGCGTCGAGCTTGCGGGCGATGGCCTCGATGATGCGCAGGTTCGCCTGGTGCGGCACGATCGCGGCCAGGTCGGCGGGGGTGATGCCCGCCCGCTCGCAGGCCAGCCTGGCCACCGGGTGGATCTCCGTGGTCGCCCAGCGGAACACCGCCTGGCCCTGCATGCGCATCCGGCCGCCGCGCGGGATCTCGATCAGCTCGGCGTTGGCCTCGGCGCCGTCGCTGCCCCACACGATCGGGCCGATGCCCGGCTCGTCGGCGGCGGCGACCACGGCGGCCCCGGCACCGTCGGCGAAGATGATCGACGTGCCCAGGTCGGCCGGGTCCACCCAGGTGGACATGACCTCGGTGCCGATCACCAGCACCCGGCTGGCCGAGCCCGCGCGCACGGCGTCGGCGGCGACGGCCAGCGCGTAGCAGAAGCCCGAGCAGGCGGCGTTGAGGTCGAACGCGGCGGCGGTGGCCGAGCCGAGGGCCTTGGCGACGGTGGCGGCGCGGACCGGGACGGGGCTTTGCGCGCTGCAGGTCGCGACGATCACCAGGTCGACCTCGCTGGCGTGCATGCCCGCCTGGGTCAGCGCCCGGGTGCCCGCGGTGACGGCCATCGTCTCCAGGTCCTCGCCCTTGACGACCCGGCGGGACACGATGCCGGTCCGCTCCCGGATCCACTCGCCGGTGCGGCCGAACCGCGCGGCGATCTCCGCGCTGCCCACGGCGGTCGCAGGCCGGTACGACCCGAGCCCGACCAGCCGGGCGCCGACCGCTCCGGCGCGTTGGCGCAAACCGATGACTGTCACCGGGACACTGTGGTCAACTACCCCCGGGTAACGCCTCGCCTGTGATGGATTTCTCACCAAAGGTGTTACGTGCCAGCGACTTCCCACCCGAACCGCCCAGTAGCACTCACCGGTACCCCACACGGGTGGCCCCTGTCCCGTGTGGACACTGGGCGCGCGGCGGTCGTTCAAGATCGAACCGCCGATCCACGACCGGGCCGCCGGGGGCAAGGCGGCGGACGGGTGGTTGGCGGGGAGCGGGCGTGCACCGCGGGTGAGTGTCCAGGCGGGAACGGGTGAGGCGGCCGTGCGGATCGGGTGGTGGTGCCGTCGCGCGCGGGCGGCGCACAAGATCGAACCGGCCTGAGCAGCCCCCGATGTACAGCCTGCCAGGAGGGGGTGACAGGAACAGGGCTTCGGGGGTGGGGGGTGTGGACAAGTCAGGGGTGGAAGGACCAGGGGCTGGTGGGGACGACGCAGCCGTCGTGGGTCAGGGCTTTGGCGAAGCGGGGGTCGGTGGCCAGGGAGGTGAGGTCGGTGCAGACGGGGACCGACAGCGGGGTGGTGCAGGCGCCGCGGCGGGCGTTGAGGGTGGCGGCGGCGGAGAGGAGGGAGGACTCGAGGCGGTGGCCGGTGTGGTGTTCGGCGCGGTGGACCAGGGCGGTGGTGATGGCGCGGGCGAGGATGACGCCCGCGTAGACGGTGACGACGGTCATCAGGGTCGGCGGCAGGCCCGCGTGCGCCTGGACGATCGGGTCGCTGCCCGGCGGTGGCCACGGGCCGAGCGCGGCACCCCAGTCGGTGGCGTGGGCGTGGACCAGGCCGGGGCGGACCGCGGTCAGGGCGTCGGCGTCGAGGGACCAGGCCTCGGCGCGACCGGCGGGCCAGTCGTGGGTGAACACGTCTGCGGTGGACACCAGGTCGCCGACGACGGCGCGGCCGGACGGGGTGGACACGTCGGCGACGACGGACCGCTTGCCCCGGTTCAGCGCGTGTTCCCTGGCCGGAACGTCCCCGACCATCGGCACCCCGCCGGCGGGCGGCTCCCCCACCGGCGGCTCGACCCGCACCACGGTCGCGCCGAGGAAGCCGAGCAGGTGACCGGTCATCCCGCCGTGGTCGCGGCGGCAGCACTCGACCACGCGCAGCCCGGACAGCGGCAGCGTCCCGTCCACCGGCGCGAGGTCGCCGCCGGGGATGCCCAGCGGGTGCGCGGTGTACGGGGCGAGGTCGTCGAGCGGCGGGTGCGCGACGCGGACCAGGGCCATGCCGGTGCCGCGGGCGCACTGCTCAGCCCGGTCGATCGGGGTCCTGGCCGCCACCAGGCCGAGTTCGGCGGGCAGCGGGCAGGTCGCGGTGTGCTCGCGGCGGTGGAACACCGGCCACCCGGCGGCGATCGCGGGCGGCCCGGCGCCCATCGCGTCCCAGAACCGGCGCCACACCGCCGCGTCGACCGCCTCGATCTCGTAGCCGATGCCCTCCACCGACACCAGCGGCGCCCCGCCCGGCCGGTGGATGATCTCCGGGCCCGCGGTGGCCGACGCGAGGTACTGCGACACCGCGAGCAGCGCGGCCTGCGCCGCCGAGGTGGTCGACTCGCGCACCGCGATCCCCCGCGCCCGGCCCAACTCGACCGCCACCGCGCCGGTCTCCCCCAGCTCGGTGGCCAGCAGGCAGGTGTAGTTGAGGTCGAGCCTGCGCGGGGCGCCGAAGCGCCTGCCGTTGACGTGCATGAGCCCGCACGCGGCCTGCACATCGATCTCCCCGGCCAGCGGCAGGTCGACCGGACCGGCCCAGGACGCGCCGTCGCACAAGGCGGAGGTCACCCTCGCCATCACCCCACTCCTGCGCGACACGGCCCCGAGATCGGCAACCACCTTCCCCAGAGACCCACCGGATCCGCGAGACGGGGAACCGTTCTCCACCTGAACGTGTGACATCCGAGCCGGGTGATCACCGCGCGTGCCCAGCGGCGGCGGTCTGTCATGCTGCGCGGCGTGGACCTGGCTGTCATCGGTCGGGCGGTGGTGATGTTCGCGGTCACCAACGTCGACGACGTCGTGCTGTTGGCGCTGTTCTTCGGCCAGGCCACCCGGCGGTCGGTGGTGGTCGCGGGCCAGTACCTCGGGTTCGCCGCGATCCTGCTGGCGTCGGTGCTGGTCGGCCTGGGCGCGGGCCTGCTGCCCGAGCACCTGCTCCCCCTGCTCGGCGTGGTCCCCCTGGCCTTGGGCCTGCGCGCGGCCTGGTCGGCGTGGCGGGACCGCGACGACGAGCCGTCCGTCCGGACCGGTCCGGGGCTGCTCGCCGTCGCAGGCGTGACACTGGCCAACGGCGGGGACAACGTGGGCGTCTACGCGCCGGTGTTCGCCGTCAGCGGGACAGCGGACACGGTCGTCTACGCCGCCGTGTTCCTGGTGCTGGTGGCCGTGTGGTGCGCCGTGGGGCTGTTCGTGGCCAGTAGGCCGGTCGTGGGACGCGCGCTGACCCGATGGGGACACGTGCTGCTGCCAGTGGTCCTCATCGGGATCGGCGTCCTCATCCTCTTCGACCTGCTGTGACCCCTAATACTGGTAGAAGCCGCGGCCGCTCTTCTTGCCGAGCAGTCCCGCGTCGACCATGCGCAGCAGGAGCGGCGGGGCGGAGTAGAGCTGCTCCTTGAACTCGGCGTAGAGCGAGTCGGCGATGGCCTTGGTGGTGTCCAGGCCGATCAGGTCGGTCAGCCGCAGCGGTCCCATCGGGTGCGCGCAGCCGAGCACCATGCCGTTGTCGATGTCCTCGGCGGAGGCGAAGCCGGACTCCATCATCCGGATCGCCGAGAGCAGGTACGGGATGAGCAGGGCGTTGACCACGAACCCGGCCCGGTCCTGCGACAGGATGACCTGCTTGCCCAGCGCGCCCTCGACGAACGCCTTGGCCCGGTCGCGGGTCTCGTCGGCGGTCAGCAGCGACGGCACCAGCTCCACCAGCTTGAGCACCGGCACCGGGTTGAAGAAGTGCACCCCGATGACCTGGTGCGGCCGCGAGGTCGCCATGCCCAGCTTCATGATCGGGATGGACGAGGTGTTGGACGCGAACACCGCGTCGGGGTCCTCGACGACCTTGTCCAGGGTGGTGAACACGTCGGTCTTGACCTGCTCGTTCTCCGCGACCGCCTCGACGGTGAGCTGCCGGTCGGCGAACTCGCCCAGGTCGGTGGTGAACCGCAGCCTGGCCAGGGCGGCGTCGCGCTCGTCCTCGGCCAGCTTGCCGTTGCGCACGCCGCGCGCCAGCGACGCCTCGACCCGCTTGCGGCCCGACTCCAGCGCGCCGCTGCTGACCTCGGCGACGACCACGTCCAGGCCCGCCCGCGCGCACACCTCGGCGATGCCCGAGCCCATCAGACCCGCCCCGACGACCCCGACCCGGCTGATCCCGCTCACCGCGACCTCATCTCCACTCGACACCCAGCACTCCGACAAACCAGGCCAGCATCACACATTGCGACGGTACTGCCCACCGACCTCGAAGAAGGCCTCGGTGATCTGCCCCAGCGTGCACACCCGCGCGGCGGCCATCAGCACGTCGAAGACGTTCTCGTCGGACGCGGCGACCTCGCGCAGCCGGACCAGCGCGGCGGTGGCCTCGTCGCGGTGGCGCTGCTGGAAGTCGCGGGTGCGGTCGACCTGGGCGCGCTTCTCGTCCTCGGTGGCGCGGGCCAGTTCGA
Source organism: Actinokineospora globicatena (assembly GCF_024171945.1). Classification (GTDB taxonomy): domain Bacteria; phylum Actinomycetota; class Actinomycetes; order Mycobacteriales; family Pseudonocardiaceae; genus Actinokineospora; species Actinokineospora globicatena. Next base: position 976,400 of record NZ_JAMTCR010000004.1, on the reverse strand, counting down.
TCTCGACGACCTCGTCCTCCTCGCCCTTGGCGGGCAGGAAGGTGTTGACGCCGACCAGCGGGAGGCTGCCGTCGTGCTTGCGGTGCTCGTAGAGCATCGACTCGTCCTGGATGCGGCCGCGCTGGTAGCCGGTCTCCATGGCGCCCAGGACACCGCCGCGGTCGGAGATGCGGTCGAACTCGGTGAGCACGGCCTCCTCGACCAGGTCGGTCAGCTCGTCGATGACGAAGGAACCCTGCAGCGGGTTCTCGTTCATCGACAGGCCCCACTCCTTGTTGATGATGAGCTGGATGGCCATCGCGCGGCGCACCGAGGACTCGGTCGGGGTGGTGATGGCCTCGTCGTAGGCGTTGGTGTGCAACGAGTTCGCGTTGTCGTAGAGCGCGCACAGCGCCTGCAGCGTGGTGCGGATGTCGTTGAAGTTCATCTCCTGGGCGTGCAGCGAGCGCCCGGAGGTCTGCACGTGGTACTTGAGCTTCTGCGACCGCTCGGCGGCGCCGTAGCGCTCCTTCATGGCCACCGCCCAGATCCGGCGGGCGACCCGGCCGATCACCGAGTACTCGGCGTCCATGCCGTTGGAGAAGAAGAACGACAGGTTCGGCGCGAAGTCGTTGATGTCCATGCCGCGCGCGAGGTACGACTCGACGTAGGTGAACCCGTTGGCCAGGGTGAAGGCGAGCTGGCTGATGGGGTTCGCCCCGGCCTCGGCGATGTGGTAGCCGGAGATGGACACCGAGTAGAAGTTGCGGACCTTGTGCCGGATGAACCACTCCTGGATGTCGGCCATCATCCGCAGGCTGAACTCGGTGGAGAAGATGCAGGTGTTCTGGCCCTGGTCCTCCTTGAGGATGTCGGCCTGCACCGTGCCGCGCACGTTGGCCAGCGCCCACGCGGTCAGCTCGACCCGCTCGTCGCCGGTGGGCTGCCTGCCGTTGTCCGCCACGAACTTCTCGACCCGCTGGTCGATGGCGGTGTTGAGGAAGTACGCCAGGATCGTCGGCGCCGGGCCGTTGATCGTCATCGACACCGAGGTGGTCGGCGCGGTGAGGTCGAAGCCGTCGTAGAGGACCTTCATGTCCTCCAGCGAGGCGATGGAGACCCCGGAGGTGCCGATCTTGCCGTAGACGTCCGGCGGGGTGTCGGGGTCGCGGCCGTAGAGGGTGACCGAGTCGAACGCGGTGGAGAGCCGGGTGGCCGGGTTGCCCTCGGACAGCAGCTTGAACCGGCGGTTGGTGCGGAACGCGTCGCCCTCACCGGCGAACATGCGGGCCGGGTCCTCGCCCTCGCGCTTGAACGGGAACACCCCGGCGGCGAACGGGAACCGGCCGGGCAGGTTCTCCTTGCGCAGGAACCGGACCAGCGAGGCCTGGTCGTCGAAGCGGGGCAGCGCGACCCGGGGGACCTTGTTGCCGGACAGGGTCTCGCGCCACAGCTGGGTGCGCAGCTCCTTGTCCCTGACCCTGACCACGAGCTCCTCGGCGCGGTACTGCTCCACAGTGGACGGCCAGTCGGCGAGCAGGTCCTCGGTGTCGCGCTCGACCTTGCGGGCCACCTCGCCAGCGAGCCGGTCGACGTCCTCTGTGGACGCACCGGCCGCCTCGAGCGCCTTGTGCGCCAGGGTGAGCGCGGAGTGCTCGCGCACGGCGTCGACCTGCTGGTCGGTCTTGCGGTGGTAGCCGCGCACCGACTCGGCGATGTCGGACAGGTAGCGGGCGCGCTGGGGCGGGACGACGGTGGCCGCCGAGGTGGACACCTTGCCCTCGACGCGCGGGATGACGCCGTCGGTGAACGCGACGCCCTTGTCCGCCAGCAGGGTGCGCAGCTCCTGGTAGAGCGCGGTGACGCCGTCGTCGTTGAAGGTGGCGGCGCTGGTGCCGTAGACCGGCATGTCCTCCCAGGACTTGCCGAACGCCTCCCGGTTGCGCACCAGCTGGCGGGCCACGTCGCGGCGGGCGTCCTCGGCGCCGCGGCGCTCGAACTTGTTGATGGCCACGACGTCGGCGAAGTCGAGCATGTCGATCTTCTCCAGCTGCGAGGCGGCGCCGAACTCCGGCGTCATCACGTACAGCGAGACGTCGACGTAGGGCACGATCGCGGCGTCGCCCTGGCCGATGCCGGGGGTCTCCACGATGACCAGGTCGTTGCCCGCGGCCTTGGCGGCGGCGATCGAGTCGGCCAAGCCGTCGGGGACCTCGGAGCCCGCGCCGCGGGTGGCCAGCGAGCGGAAGAACACCCGGTCGCCGTCGAGGGAGTTCATCCGGATCCGGTCGCCGAGCAGCGCGCCGCCGCCGCGGCGGCGGGTCGGGTCGACGGCGATGACCGCGACGCGCAGCTTGTCCTGCTGGTCCAGGCGCAGCCTGCGGACGATCTCGTCGGTCAGCGAGGACTTGCCGGAGCCGCCGGTGCCGGTGATGCCCAGGACCGGGACGTGCTTGTCGGTGGTCAGCGCGATGTCGTCGGGCAGGGTGCCCGCCTCGATCCGGGAGATCGCCCTGGCCAGCGCGGCGTGGTCGCCCGCGAGCAGCACGTCCCGGGTGATGTCACCCGGTGGGGTGAAGTCGCAGGCCTCGACCATCGAGTTGATCATCTTGGCCAGGCCGAGGCGCTGGCCGTCCTCCGGGGAGAAGATGCGCGCGACCCCGCGCGAGTGCAGCAGCTTGATCTCGTCGGGGACGATCACGCCACCCCCGCCGCCGAACACCTTGACGTGGCCCGCGCCGTTCTCGGCGAGCAGCTCGACCAGGTAGCTGAAGTACTCGACGTGCCCGCCCTGGTAGGCGCTGATGGCCACGCCCTGCACGTCCTCCTGGATGGCGGCGTTCACCACCTCGCGGACCGACCGGTTGTGCCCGAGGTGGATCACCTCGGCGCCCTGGGACTGCAGGATCCGGCGCATGATGTTGATCGCCGCGTCGTGGCCGTCGAACAGGCTGGCCGCGGTGACGAACCGGACCGGGTTGACCGGACGGTGCAGCTCGGCGGACATGGGCCCTCCCGGGGGTGTGCGAGGTAGCCGATTTAGTTTGACGTCCTACTTTCGGACGGGCAAGTACCGTGTGGCTGAACTAACGGTCCTAGGATGGTCGGGTGATACCGGAACCGGTGACCAGGATGCTCGCCGACGACCTCGCGTCGTCCGCGCTGGGCATCAGGCTGCTCGACGCCGGACCCGGCACCGCGGCGGTGACCATGCGGATCACCGAGACCATGGTCAACGGGCACGGCATCGGCCACGGCGGGTACGTGTTCCTGCTGGCCGACACCGCGTTCGCCTGCGCGTGCAACAGCCACGGGCCGGTCACCGTCGCCGCGGGTGCCGACATCACCTTCGTCACCACCGTCCACCTGGGCGACGACCTGGTCGCCACCGCCACCGAGCGGACCACCTACGGCCGCAGCGGCATCTACGACGTCACGGTCACCCGAGGCGCCGACGTCGTCGCCGAGTTCCGCGGCAGGAGCAGGACACTGCGATGACCGCTGAGCGGATGACCGCCGAGCACTGGCTGGCCGAGGCCATCGACCTCGCCACCACCAACGTCGCCCGAGGCGGCGGCCCCTTCGGCGCCCTGGTCGTGCGCGGCGACGAGGTCATCGCCCGCGGCGTCAACCGGGTCACCGCCGACCTGGACCCCACCGCCCACGCCGAAGTGGTAGCCATCCGCACCGCCTGCCAAACCCTCGGCGACTTCCGCCTCCACGGCCTCACCCTGGTCTCCTCGTGCGAACCGTGCCCGCTGTGCCTCTCGGCCGCCCTCTGGTCCCGCCTGGACCGGGTCATCTACGCCGCCGACCGCGAGGACGCCGCCAAAGCAGGCTTCGCCGACAGCGAGTTCTACGACGTCCTCGCCCGCCCCCGCGACACCTGGCCGCTCAAAGTCGACCACCACCGCCCCGGCACCGAATCAGCCCCCTTCACCGCCTGGACCACCCGCCCAGACCGCACCGACTACTGACCCGACGACGACCGCGCACGCGCTCGCCTGAACGGGTGGGACCTCCTGCCGCGAGTTCGCATCACTAGGACGGCGGGTCCGAAGGGTTACCGAGGCTGTCAAAGCTCAAGAGGGCGAGGTTGAGAGGGCAGAGGTCGCGGCCGAGAGGGCGAAGGCACTCGCTCACCTGGGTCGGTCGGCGGTGGCGCGGTGGTCGGGGCCGGAGCGTTGGGGTGGGGCGGTGTGGCTGCGGGCGGGGAGGGTGAAGCAGACGGTGGTGCCGTCTGTTGGACCGGGTTCTATCCAGATCCGGCCGCCGTGGCGTTCGATTATGCGTTTGCAGGTGCTGAGGCCGATGCCGGTTCCTTGGTAGCCGGCGCCTGCTTCTTCGCGGTGGAAGAGGGCGAAGACCTTGTCGCGGGAGGATTCGTCGATGCCTATGCCGTTGTCGGTGGTGCGGATGGTGACCCAGCCGTCGGTGGACTCGGCGGTGATGTGGACCCGGGGGGAGACGTCGGGGGCGACGTACTTGACGGCGTTGCCCAGGAGGTTGGCCATCACCTGGCGCAGGAAGGTGGGTTGGGCGGGGATGGCGGGGAGGTGGTCGTGGGTGATGGTGATGTGGGCGCCGCAGGAGGTGCGGAGTTCGGTGGTGAGGTCGTCGACGAGGGTGCCGAGGTCGACCGACCGCAGGCTCAGCGGTTCGTGGCAGGCCTTGGCGTGGGCCAGCAGGTCGTCGATCATCGAGGTCATCCTGGCGGCGGAGCGGGTGATCGCGGCGACGGCCTTGACCTCGCTCGGCGACCGCTCCCCCAGCTCGGCGAAGACCTCGGCGTAGGCGGTGATCGCGGTCAACGGGCTCTTCAGGTCGTGCGCCACCATGGCGGTGAACCGGTCGAGCTCGTCGTTCGCCGCCGCCAGCTCGCTGTTGGCCAGCGCCAAGCGCTCCCGGGCCGCCTCACGCTCGGTGACGTCGCGCAAGAACGCGTGAAAGCGCTTCTCCCCCTGCCAGGTGAACGGCGCGAGGCTCAGCTCGACCAGCAACGCCGTGCCGTCCCGGCGCCTCGCGGGGACCCTGACCAGCCGGGTGTTGCCCAAAGCGGCGCGGGCCAGCAGGCTCTCGCCGTCGGCGCGCTGCGGGAACACCAACTCCTCCAGTCTGCGCCCACCCGCCTCGATCGACGACCAGCCGAACATCGCCTCGGCCGCCGGGTTCCACCGCGTGACCACGCCGTCCGGATCGGTGACCACGAACGCGTCCTGCGCGGTGTCGAGCACAGTGGTGAGCAGCCGTTCCCGGTCGGCCAGTTCCCGGCGCTGCGCCCGTTCCACGGTCACGTCGCTCATCGCCACGACCGCGCCGAGCGGACTCCCGTCGGCCCGCCGCAGCGCGCGCCCCGTGCACACGACCCGCACCGGCGGACGACCGGCGGGCGCGATGACCATCTCCTGGCCCGCGACCTCACCCTCGTGCAGCGCCCGGTACAGCGGGATCTGCGGCACCGGCAGCGGGGTGACGCCGTCGCGGTCGTAGAGGCTGTAGCGGCCCGCCCAGTCCTCGGCGTCGACCCCGGCGTCCGGCTCGATGCCGTGCCACTCGCGGGCGGCGCGGTTGAACATCGACAGCCGTCCGAACTCGTCGCACACCACGATGGCCACGTCGATCGACTCGTGCACCGCGTCGGTGAGCTGGCGGCGCGCCTCGAGCTGCTGGGCGTACTCCTCGGCCAGCGCCCGCGCCTGCTGGGCCTCCACCGCGAGCGCCTCGGTGACCCTGGCCTGCCTGCGCCGCTCGAACAGCGACAGCACGACCGTGGCGAGGTCCTCCAGCGCGGTGATCTGCTCGTCGGTGAACGCGCGGGCCTCGCTGTCGAACGCGCAGAGGGTGCCGAGCACGTGCCCGGCGGGGGTGATCAGCGGGACCGAGGCGTACCCGCGGACCCTGGCCAGCTCGCCGGTCACCCACGGGTTCGCGGAGAAGCGCTCGTCGGTGCTGGCGTCGGCGACGTGCACGGGGACGCCGGTGGCGACCACGACCTCGCACATGGCGGCCGAGCGCGGCGAGTCGGCGCCCTCGAACCCGAACGTGGTCAGCTGGCACTGGCGGTTCTCGTCGAACAGGTTCAGCGTCGCGGTCGGCACCGTGGCCAGCATCGCGGCGACCCGCACGACGGCGGCCAGCTCGTCGTCCGCGGGCGCGTCGAGCACCCCGTACTCGTGCAGCGCGGCGAGCCGCGCGGCCTCGTCCACCACGTGCGCCTCCCGAGCCGAAAAGCCGAGACCCCCACACGTATCCCATCGACCACACCAGGCAGACCTGAAGCTTTCGCACCCGACAATCGGCCGTTCGGGGGATGGCCGGTGACGCAGCGTCAGACCAGGGGCAGGAAGACCACTCCACCGACCATCGGGCCCACCACCGCGCCCACCACGACCTGCGCCACGGTGTGGTCGCCGAGCACCACCCGCGACCAGCACACCAGCGCGACGGGGAGCACCAGGAGCAGTGACCACGGACCGTGCAGCAGCGTCACCATCGCCACCGCTCCCCCGGCGACCGCCGCGTGCAGCGAGATCTTCCAGCGCCGGGTGATCGCGACGCACACCGTGAGGGTCGCGAACATCGACAACGACAGCGCCAACACCTCACGCGGGGCGTCGGCGACCACCAGGATCGCGATGCCCACGGCCGTGGAACCCAGGCCTACCGCGAGGGGGACGAACCGGTGCTCGCGATCGCGGACGTGGTGGGTGTCCCAACGGCCCGCCCTGGCACCGCGGACGATGAACACCATCGGCAGCACGCTGGAGAACAGCGCCACCTCCAATCCCCACAACAGCGTGCGCGCCACATCGCCGCCGGTGGCCGACCAGGCGACAACAAGCGGCAACAGCAACACCACGACCGCGGGCGAACACACCTCACTGACCACCTTGGCCAGCCGGTTCTCCCGGACAACGACCTCGTTCACCCGCACAGTGTCAATCACGACCCCACCCACCCGCATAGTGCCGACCGAACCCCACCTACGCAGCGTCGACCGCGGCGTCCAGTTCGATGCACACGTCGGACACGTGGCCACCGGCGATCACCCTCGTCGCCGCGGCCCAGACGCGGGTTATCCCCAAGGCCGCCGTTTGTCCACAGGTCCGGCACCAGGGGTATTGACAAGTCCGGCGGAGCGCTACGTTCAGAGATGGGGCCCCGGGCCCCGGGAGGGTGGGCCCCGAGAGCGAAGTTGATCTTGGCCGGGCTCGGTGGCCTGATGGTGACGCCCACGCTGGGGGGTGACGTACGGGCTGGTTGCCTGCGAGGCGTTTCGCCAGCAACGGCACCGCCCGCACAGCGCCGCCCCGACCGTCCGGTGTCGACCATGGCCGCACGATGTCGATCATGGCGCTCTTACGCGCGCGACCCATCCTCGGCGGTGGCTGGACCGAATGACCGGTGGTCGGTGTCAGCTCGGAAGATGGAAGATGGGAGTCGCGCGTGGCCACATCCCCAGTCGCCCCGGTGCTCGTCGAGGTCGCGGAGCGGGTGCTCGGTGGGCCGCTGCCCCTGCGGGTGCGTGCCTGGGACGGCAGCGAGGCGGGGCCGGAGGGCGGCCCGGTGGCGGTCGTGCGGGACCGGCGGGCGTTGCGGCGGTTGCTGTGGGACCCGAACGAGCTCGGGTTGGCGCGCGCGTACGTCTCCGGTGAGCTGGACGTCGACGGTGACCTCGGCGAGGCGTTGTCCCTGTTCTGGGCGATGGCGCGCGGCGGCGGGATCCGGGAGGTCACGGTCAAGGACAAGCTGTCGCTGGTCGGCACCGGCGTGCGGCTCGGTCTGGTCGGTCCCCGCCCGCGCCCACCGGCGGAGGAGGCCCGGCTCTCGGGCCGCAAGCACACCCGGCACCGCGACCGGGCGGCGATCGCGCACCACTACGACATGTCCAACGCCTTCTACGAGCGCGTGCTGGACCCCAACATGGCGTACTCCTGCGCGTACTGGACCTCGGACGCGCCCGACTACGGCGTGGAGGACGCGCAGCGGGACAAGTTGGAGCTGGTCTGCGTGAAGCTGGGGCTCCGGCCGGGCATGCGGATGCTCGATGTCGGCTGCGGGTGGGGGTCGCTGGCGATCCACGCGGCCAAGCACCACGGCGTGCACGTCACCGGCATCACGCTGTCCGAGCAGCAGCGGGACTTCGTGCTGGAGCGGATCGCGGCCGAGGGCCTCGGCGACCGGGTCGACGTGCGGCTGCAGGACTACCGCGAGCTGACCGACGAGCCGTTCGACGCGATCGGCACGCTGGAGATGGGCGAGCACGTCGGCGCCGAGAACTACCCCCAGTACGCCGAGACGCTGTTCAAGATGCTCAAGCCCGAGGGTCGGTTGCTGCTGCAGCAGATGTCACGCGGGGCCGTGGCGCAGGGCGGGGGGTCGTTCATCGAGACCTACATCGCGCCGGACATGAACATGCGGCCGGTGGGGCAGACCGTGGACATGCTGGAGGACACGGGTCTGGAGGTCCGCGACGTCGAGGCGCTGCGGGAGCACTACGTGTGGACGTGCCGGGCGTGGGGCGAGACGATCGAGTCGCGCTGGGACGAGCTGGTCGCGCTGGCCGGGGAGACGACCACGCGGGTGTGGCGGCTGTACATGGCGGGCAGCGCGTTGGCGTTCGAGGAGAACCGGATCGGGGTGCACCAGGTGCTGGCCGTTCGACCGACCGCGGCGGGAGTGGCCGGGCTGCCCCGGACCCGCGCCGAGCTGCTCGCCTCGGAGTCGGTGTGATCCTGCTCGTCGCGCTCGCAGTGGTGGTCGTCGTTGTCGGGGCGACCTTCGTCGTCAGCGTCCGGCGTGGGCGTTGGGACCTGATCGATACGGTGTGGGGACTGGGTTTCGCCGCTATCGCCGTGGTGGCGTGCGTTGTGTCCACAGGGGACTTGGCACAGCGGTTGACGGTGACGGCGATGGTCGTGCTGTGGGGCGTGCGGCTGGCCGCGCACATCCACCGGCGCAACCGGGGTAAGCCGGAGGACCGCCGGTACGTCGAGATCCTCGGCAACGCCAAGGGTGATCCGCGACTGCACATGCTGCGCCGGGTGTTCCTGCCGCAGGCGGCGATCATGTGGTTCGTGTCGCTGCCGGTGCTGGCCGCCGAGCACGGCAGGGTCACCGCGTTGACTTACGCGGGCGTCGCGGTGTGGCTGGTCGGCCTGGTGTTCGAGACCGTGGGAGACTGGCAACTGGCCCGCTTCAAGGCCGACCCGGCGACCAAGGGGACCGTGCTCGACACCGGGCTCTGGCGCTACACCCGCCACCCCAACTACTTCGGCGACGCGTGCGTGTGGTGGGGCGTGTACCTCACCGCGTGCCACTCGTGGCTCGGCGCCGCGACCCTGGCGTCGCCGGTCCTCATGACGTACCTGCTGGCCAAGGGCACCGGCAAACCCCTGACCGAGCGCCACCTGTCGTCCAGCCGCCCCGGCTACGCCGACTACGTGGCGCGCACGAGCGGGTTCTTCCCGCTCCCCCCGAAGAGAGGAACCCGCGCATGAAGACGGGCGACACCGCACCGGACTTCACCCTCCCCGACGACACCGGCACCCCGCGCACGCTGAGCGAGTGGCTGGAGACGGGCCCGGTCGTCCTCTTCTTCTACCCGGCCGCGATGACCGGCGGCTGCACCGCGGAGTCCTGCCACTTCCGCGACTTGGCCAAGGAGTTCGCCGAGGTCGGCGCGCACCGGGTCGGCATCAGCCCGGACGACGTGGCCAAGCAGGCCAAGTTCTCGGAGATCAACTCCTTCGACTACCCGCTGCTCGCCGACACCGACGGCACCGTCGCCACCCAGTTCGGCGTCCGCCGCCGCTTCGGCCCCCTGCTCACCAAGCGCATGACCTTCGTCATCGACACCGACCGCACCGTGCTCGCCGCCATCAAGAGCGAACTCCGCATGGCCGTCCACGCCGACAAAGCCCTGGAAACCCTCCGCGAACGCCTCTCCAAGACCGCCTAGCCGAGCAACGCCCCCCGATCCCGCAACGCCTTGCGAAGCAGGGTCAGCGCACTACCGCTCCAACCGTGCCGCACTGTCCACAGTGATCGGGTGCAGTACGGCGGTTCCTCGTCATTGACGGCAGCTGAAGCCAATCCACAAGGCGCGCTATGCGTGGGCACGGCAGCCGCAGGCGGCGAAGCATCCGAAGTCCTTGAAAGCCAACGGGTCGTGTCCCTTGTGGGGGCACGACCCGTTGGGTGTTTCATGGGGTCAGCGGGATCAGCAGCGGACGTGGGCGCGGAGGAGTTTGGTGGTCTTGACCGGGGTGCCGTCGACGGGGGCGGGGTTGTCTGCGGTGGGCTGGATGCCGCCTGCGGCTACCTTGTCGAGGGTCGCGAGGCCGCGGGCGTCAACCGAGCCGAAGACGGTGTAGTTGGCGAGGAGGCGGGAGTCGCCGTAGACGAGGAAGAATTGGCTGCCATTGGTGGCGGGGCCCGCGTTGGCCATGGCGAGGAGGCCTCGGGCGTAGACCTTGCGGGTGCCGGTGGTGTCACCCGGCCAGGTGGGCAGGTCGGTGGGGAGTTCGTCCTTGTACTTGTAGCCGGGGCCGCCCTCGCCGGTGCCGGTGGGGTCGCCGCACTGCAGGACCTTGAGGGTGGGGTAGGCGGTGAGGCGGTGGCAGGTGGTGAAGTCGTAGTACCGGTGCTCGGCCAAGTGCAGGAAGCTCTGCACCGTGCAGGGCGCCTTGGCCCGGTCCAGGGTCAGGCCGAGCGGGCCCTGGCTGGTGGGCAGGTCGACCTTGACCGTTCCCCGGCTCGGGGTGTGCCGCGGGTCGCGGGGCAGCCCCACCGGGCGGGCGGCGGGGTCGTCCGGGGTCTCGGTGTACTGGCACGGACCCTTGGTCACCTTCGGCGGCTGGTCGACCGAGGCCGACGCGGCACCGGGGACGACCACGGCGGCGGAGAGCGCCAACGCCGCGGCGACTACCCCGCGGATGAGCACGGACGTCACGAGTTCCTCCTAGTCGGCGGCCGGGTGTCGGTCGCCGACGGCGAGGGTAGGGCAGCCCTCCGTCACCAGAACAGGTGCGCACGACGGCACCCCGGCACGGCCGAACGGCCCAAACTCGGCGTTCCCGCACCGTTCCCCGCAGCCTCCGCGGCCGGACCACGCACGCAGGCGGCCCGGTCCACGGATCGCTACGGGGCTACTTCGGCGGCGCGACGATCGCCTCCGGCGGGACCTCGGCGTCGGTGCGCAGCGCGGTGAACAGCTTGCCCGCCTTGGCCTCGTCCCACACGATCGCCGACCCGACGCCCTTGACGCTCTTGGACCCGCCGAACGGGACGGTGGTCGTCAGCAGCCCGTCGCCCGCACCCATGGCGAACGCGAGGCTGGGCAGGTTGTGCAGGTGGTCGCCCTCGTCGATGGTCACCGCCGCGGGCGCGCTGGAGAGCAGCGGGATCACCCGGAACGGGTTGACCAGCGTGCCGAAGCTGGTGGCCTTGTCGGTCAGCGCGCCGATGAACTCGCGCTGCCGGATGACCCGGTCCAGGTCGGCGCGCGGCCCCTTGCGGGTGCGGACGTAGCCGAGCGCGTTGGCGCCATCGAGTTCCTGGCAGCCCGCCGGGAGGTTGATGCCCGCCAGCGGGTCCTCCATCGGGGCAGGCAGGCACATCTCCACGCCGCCGACCGCGTCGACCACGTTGGCGAAGCCGCCGAAGCCGATCTCGACGTAGTGGTCGAGCCGCAGCCCGGTCTCCAGCTCCACGGTCTTGGCCAGCAGCGGCGCGCCCCCGAAGGCGAACGCCGCGTTGAGCTTGTTCTGGCCCTTGCCCGGGATGTCGACCAGCGAGTCGCGCAGCAGCGACACCAGCGTCGGCTTGGTCGAGTTGTCCGGGATGTGCATCAGCATGATCGTGTCGGTGCGCTTGCCCTTGGCGTCACCGGTGGCCAGCCGCGCCTCGTCCTCGGCGGAGAGCTCCTCGCGGCTGTCGGACCCGACGATCAGCCAGTTGGTGCCCGCGCCCGCCGCGGGCCTGCCCTCGTAGTCGGTCAGCGCCTCGACCCGGTTGAGCGCGGTCTCCAGGTACACCCAGAGCCCGGCGAACAGCGCGACGACGACGGCCAGCGCGATCAGCGCGATCCGGCCCTTGCGCCTGCGCCGACGCGGGGGCGGTCCCCCGAAGCCCTTCTGGCCCGGCGGCTGACCGGGCGGCGGCGTGCGCGGCGGCTCCGGCTGGTAGGCGCGGGGCTGCTGCCGCGGCGGTTGCGGCCGGTCGGCGCGGTTCTGGCGCTGCTGGGGCTGGTAGGACGTCGGCTGGTACTGGGGCACCGAGGGTTCCGGCCGGTACGGCGGCGGCCGGTTGTCCGACCCGGGCTGCTCCATCTTCCTGGTCGGGTTGTAGCGCCGCCCCGGCTGCTGCCCAGGGCCCATCCCAGAACTCATCGGAGCCCACCCACCTGGCGCGTCACAGACCGACCCCTCACCCGTGGGATTCTCCCACCTCACCCGTCAGGACGCGGGACGACCGGGATGGGTTGCCCACCGGCGGCGCACCGCGCGCACACCGTAGCCGGCGGGCCCCACCAAGATCACCAGGGGGCGGCGATCACCCGGGGTCAGCGGGCCGATCGAGATCTGCCGGACTCGGCCACCCCTGGGGCACCCACCGCCCTCAACGCCCGATCGAGATCTGCCGAACCCCGATGTACCCGGAGGCGAACCCGGCCTCGCAGTAGGCCAGGTAGAACTCCCACAGCCGCCGGAAGGTGCCGTCGAAGCCGAGCGCGGCGATCTGGTCCCAGTTGGCCAGGAACCGCTCCCGCCACTGCCGCAGCGTCTCGGCGTAGTCGAGCCCGAAGTCGCGGTGCTGCCCGACCCGCAGGCCCGTCCCGGCCAGCGACCGCTCGATCGCCTCCGGTGAGGGCAGGATGCCGCCGGGGAAGACGTACTTGTGGATCCAGGTGTAGCCGCCGCGGGTGGCGCGCAGCCGGTCGTCCGGGATGGTGATCGACTGCAACCCGAAGCGCCCGCCCGGCCGCAGCAACCGGTCCACGGTCTGGAAGTAGGTGGGCCAGTACCGCTCCCCCACCGCCTCGATCATCTCCACGCTGACGACGGCGTCGTAGCTGCCGTGCGCCTCGCGGTAGTCGCGCAGCAGCACCTGCACCCGGTCGGACAGGCCTGCCTCGGCGACCCGGCGCTCGGCGAGGGCCTTCTGCTCGGCGGAGATCGTCAGCGACGTCACCCGCGCACCGCGCTGGGCGGCGCGGATGGCCAGCGAGCCCCAGCCGGTGCCGATCTCCAACACGTGCGTGCCCGCGCGGACCCCGGCGTAGTCGAGCACGCCGTCGAGCTTGCGGTGCTGGCCCGCGACGAGGTCGGTGGAGCCGGGTTCGAACAGGGCCGACGAGTAGGTCATGGTCTCGTCGAGGAACAGCTCGAACAGCTCGTTGGACAGGTCGTAGTGCCGGTGGATGTTGTCGCGCGACCCGGTGAGCGTGTTCTCCTCGGCGGCGGGCTGGCGGCGGTCGACGAGCCTGCGGAACACCTGCAGCGGCACCGGGATCAGCCGGGCCATCCGCGCCGAGAACACCGTCAGCAGCTCCGGCAGCGTGGAGCAGGTCCAGTCGCCGACCATGTAGGACTCGCCGAAGCCGATCTTGGAGTCGACGCCGAGGCGGTGGAAGAACGCCGAGGGCCGCAGCACCCGCATGACCGGGGACCCGGGACCGCCCGCGCCGAGGCGGTGGCCGCCGGGGAACACCACGCGCACCGGCAGGTCGCGCACGGCGTGCTTGAACAGCGCCTTGGCGATCCGCGCGCGGGTGGGGTCGCACGGCGGGGTGAACAGGTCGCCCCAGTCGTGGGCGTGGGCTGGGCGGGTGGTCAGCTCGGTCACTGGACTCCTTCTTGCCGGGCGTGTCGGGGACGGCGGACCACCGGGATCCGGCGCAGCCACAGCGCGATGCCGTGCACGCGGATCAGCGCGGTGACCCGCAGCGTCATCAGCGGTCGGCGCAGCACCATGCGGGCGACCTCGGCCGTGGTGGCCGGGCGGTGGCTCCCGGTGAGGGTGGCGGTGAACGGGACGGTTCCGCCTTGGCGCAGGGTGACTGTGAGCGAGAGCCGACTACCCGGGCGGGGTAACCGCATCTGGTAGTGGCCACCCATCTCCAGGAAGGGTGAGACGTAGAACTCCTTGTCCACCTCGGCGCGACCGGAGCCGTCGGTGCGCAGCAGGTAGCAGTGCCGCTCGCCGTAGGTGTTGTGGACCTCGGCGACAACGCACTCCAGCGCGCCCGCGGCGTCGTGCACCCAGTAGACGGTGAGCGGGTTGAACACGTGGCCCAGGACGCGGGCGTTGGCGAGCATGCGGACCTGGCCGGTGACCGTGATCCCCTGCCCCGCCAGCCAGCCGACGAGGTTGTCCTTGATGGACCGGTCGGGATCACCGAGGTGGTCGCGGGCCTCGAACCGGGCGAACGGCCGCAGCCACCGGGGCAGCCGGGGCAGGTCGTCGAGGTCGACGTACCAGAGGTACACCGGGTGCGCGAAGGCGTTGTCGACCCGCTCCATCCGGACGTGCCGGACGGTCGCGTCGTAGAGCCCCGGGGCGTGGCGGGCGGGGGCGTCGAGGGGAGCCGTCACGTGTCCCACCCGGACCCGAGGGAGCCGGCGGCACGGACACCCGACGCGCAGCCGTCCTCGTGGAAGCCCCAGCCGTGGTAGGCACCGGCGAAGGCGATGACGCCGTCGTTGAGCTCGGGCAGCCTGCGTTGCGCCGCCACGGACTCCGGGGTGTACACCGGGTGGTGGTAGGTCATCCGGTGCAGCACGGACCCCTCGGCCACCAGGTCGCTGGCGTTGAGCGTGACCACGTAGTCCTCGGGTTCGGCCAGGCCCATCAACCGGTTCATGTGGTAGCTCACCCGCACCGGGCCGTCGTGGGAGTCGCACGCGGGCTTGAGGTAGTTCCAGGACGCCCTAGCCCTCTCGGCACGCGGTAGCACTGACGGGTCGGTGTGCAGGATCGTCTCGTTGGTCGAGTACTCGATCGCGCCCAAGACCTCGCGCTCGGCGGCGGTCGGCTCGCCCAGCACGCGCAGCGCCTGATCCGGGTGAGTGGCCACGACGGCGTGGTCGAAGCGGTGCGCGCGGTTGGCGCCGTCGCGGACCTCGACGTGGTCGCCCTGCCTGCGCAGCGCGTGCACCGGCGTTGCGACCAGGACCGAGGTCAGCTGCTTGGCCACCAGGTCCACATAGGTCCGCGAGCCGCCGACCACGGTCCGCCACTGGGGGGACCCGCTGACCGAGAGCAGCCCGTGGTGCTCCAGGAACCGGAACAGGTACCGGGCCGGGTAGCGCATGCTCAGCTCCGGGCCGGACGACCACACCGCGGACACGACCGGGATGAGGAAGTGGTCCACGAAGTACTGGGAGTAGCCGCCGACCACGACGAACCCGCGCAGCGTGATGTCGTCCGGGTCGTCGGCGCGCAGCACCCGCCGCGCGTGCAGGTGGAACCGCTTCACCTCGGCCAGCATGGCCAGGTAGCGCGGGTTGAGCGCGTTGCGCGGCTGGGCGAACACGCCGGGCAACCCCCGGGCGCCCGCGTACTCCAGGCCGCAGCCGTCGCAGCGCACGCTCATCGACATCTCGGTGTCGCGGGTCACCACGCCGAGCTCGCCGAAGAGCCGCAGCAGGTTCGGGTAGGTGCGTTCGTTGTGCACGATGAACCCGCTGTCGACCTGGGTGCTCCCGCCGTCGGGCGTGGTCAGGTCGTGGGTGTGCGCGTGCCCGCCGAGCCGGTCGTCCGCCTCGAACAGCGTCACGTCGTAGCGGCGTTGGAGCAGGTAGGCGGCGGTGAGGCCCGCGACCCCACTACCGATGACCGCCACCCGCCGTCTGTCGCCACCGGCCACTGCTCCTCCTCCTGGTCGCCGCTACAGCGGCACCCGCAGCCCTCCCGGTGAGGGCTGACGCATGGCATTCGTAATCCGGGGGTCCCCCGGTTGGGTGGCGAGCGCGCCGAGGACGAAACCGGTCACCAGCCGGGTCCACTGGTCGGCGCGGCGCACCATCGCGTGCCGCTCGCCACGCACGTCGAACCTGGCCACCCGGTCGGTGACCTCCTTCGCGCGGCGGGCGTAGTCGTAGGACAGCCGCGGGTCGGTCATCCGGTCGAGGACGCCGTGCGCGATCAGCACCTCGCGGTCGGCCAGCTGCTCGACCGGCTCACCCTGGGGCGTCCACGGCGCGAGCGCGCAGACCGCGATGACCGACGGGTCGTCGGCGACGCGCAGCGCGACCCGGCCGCCCATCGAGTGGCCGACGAGGATCACCGGGACGTCGCCGTGGACCCGGCGGACCTCGGCCAGCGCCCACCTGGCGTCCTGGACGGGGTGCAGGTCCGGGGCGTTCCAGCCGCGGAAGCGGTTGCGCAGCACCCAGGCGACCACGCCGTGCTCGGCGCCGTGGCGGGCGATGTCCTTGGCGAAGGGCACCATCCGCAGGTAGGCGAGCTGGTGGCGGCCGACCCGCCCGTGGCCGTGCTCGCGGCCGCCGTGCAGGACCAGGACGACCGCGCGGACGCCCCCGGTGCCGGACCCGTACACGGTGATCTTGGGCTCGGGGCCCGCTGGAGTCGTCCTGGGTGTCACGACACAATCTTCGCGCACGCGCGCGATTCGGCTTGGTGGAGCGGAGCCGTGGGAACGGGGGCAACGGACCGTGGTCACCGAATCGCGGTCGGTGGCTCGCCGTCGGTGGACAGCGGTCGGGGGTGTCGGTCGCGGTCGGTAACCTGCCGCGGTGAGCGAGCACCGGCAGATCACCACCGAGGCGGGGACCTTCGACGCGCTGGGGGCGGGTCCGGCCGGTGGTCGGCCGGTGCTGCTGCTGCACGGCTTCCCGCAGGCCGCGTCGGCGTGGGAGCACCAGGTGGACGTGCTCGGGCACGCGGGTCTGCGCGCGATCGCCTTCGACCAGCGCGGCTACTCGCCCTCGATGCGACCGGACGACGTCGCGGACTACCAGGTGGACGCCCTCGTCGGCGACGTGCTCGCGGTGGCCGACGCGGTGGACATGCCCGAGTTCGACCTGGTCGGCCACGACCTGGGCGCGGTCGTGGCCTGGCACCTGGCCGCGGCGCACCCCGAGCGGGTGCGCACGCTGACGGCGGTGTCGGCGCCGCACCCGGCCGCGTTGGCCGCCGCGCTGCGCGAGGACGAGGACCAGCGGCAGCGCTCGCAGCACGTGCCGGTGCTCAAGGAGCGCTCGGCGGAGCGGCGCCTGCTCGCCGACAACGGCGCGGCGCTGCGGCAGCTGTTCGAGTGGCGGGTGCCGGAGTCGGACGTGACCGAGTGCATCGCACGGCTCTCGGAACCGGGCGCGATGACCGCGGCGCTGAACTGGTTCCGCGCCGAACGGTGGAATGTGGTCCCCGACCCGGTGACGGTGCCGACGATGTACGTGTGGGGCGGCGAGGACGTCGCGGTCGGCTCGACGGCGGCGCTGAGCTGCGGCGCGTGGGTCAGTGGTCTATACCGATTCGAGCTGGTCGAGGACGCGTCGCACTGGGTGCCGCAGGAAGCTCCCGACCTGGTCGCGGGCTTGCTACTCGATCATCTGCGGTAACTGCCTCTAGGCTGCCGCCATGGCGGTTTCGGGCGGCACGCGGGTGGCGGGGTTGCTGCTCGCCGCAGGCGGCGGGTCGCGCTTCGGGATGCCCAAGGCGTTGGCACCGTTCCGCGGCGGTCTGTTGGTGTCGCACGCCTTGCGCGCGTTGGCCGAATGCAAGCCCGTGGTGGTGGTGCTCGGCGCGGGGGCCGAGAAGGTGCCGCCGCTGCCCGCCACCGTCGTGGTCAACAAGGTCTGGACCACCGGGATGGGGTCGTCGCTGCGGCTGGGTCTGGCCGCGCTCACCGACACCGACGCCGACGCGGTCGTCGTGCTGCCGGTGGACACCCCCGGGATCACCACCGCCGCCGTCGCCAGGCTCGCCGCCCTCGCCGCGCCGGACGCGCTGGCCAGGGCCAGCTACGCCGGGGTGCCGGGGCACCCCGTCCTCATCGGACGCGCGCACTGGGCGGGGGTCGCCGAGCTGGCCGTCGGCGACACCGGCGCGCGGCCCTACCTGGCCGGGCGGCCGGTGGTCGACGTCGCATGCGCGGACGTGGCCGACGGCGCCGACGCGGACCGTCCCGACGAACTCAGGTCCACCTAGAAGGAGGCACACATGCCAGAAGACGCCTACGGCGAACAGGTCCTCGCCCACCTGGCGCGGGTGGGCGAGCACAACGCGGACGCGCTCGACGACGTGTCCGACCTCGTGCTCGCCTGCGTCCGCGCCGACGGGCTCGTCCTGACCGCCGGGGCAGGTCACTCGCTGGCCGCGGTCGCCGAGACGTTCTTCCGCGCGGGCGGGCTCGCCTGCGTGCGGCCGCTGTTCACCGAGGAGCTGCAGGTCTTCGGCGGGGCGCGGCGGGCGACGGCGGCGGAGCGGCGGCCGGGGCTGGCCAGGTCGGTGTTCGGGCTGGTCCAGCGCACCGGGCACGAGGTGCTGTTCGTGTTCTCCAACTCCGGGATCAACCACTACCCGGTGGAGCTGGCGGTGACCGCCCTGGAGGCCGGGTGCCCGGTGGTGGCGGTGACCTCGCCGGTCGCCTCGGCGGACACCCCGCCGCGGGCGGGCACGAAGCTCTCGCTCAACGCGACGATCATCCTCGACACCCTGACCGGCCCCGGTGACGTCAGCTACCCCGAGGCGTCCCCGGTGACCGCGTCGCTGTCCACGTTGAGCAACGCCTACCTGTGGAACCAGGTGCTGGCCAGGGTGTTCGACAAGGCCGCCGCCGCGGGCGTCGAGCTGCCGCTGTGGCGCAGCTCGAACGTCGACGGCGGCGACGCGGCGAACGCGAGCCTGCTGGAGCGCTACGGCGACCGGGTGCCCCAGCTCGGCTAGCCCCTGGGGTCCCACCTGGTGTGCCGCAGGCCGAGCACGCAGGCCACGGCGGTCCAGACCACCAGGGCCACCACCGGGCGCACCAGGTCCTCGCCGATCGCCAGCCGGGCGACCGCGCCGCCGGGTAGCGCCGTCGCCCACGGGTTGTCGCCGGCGATGGCCCAGATGGCGCCGCCGAGCGCGGCGAAGAAGAACGGCGCGGTGGTGATCTGCGCGGCCTCGGCCGTGGCGGTGAACGTGGCGGTGAGCAGTCCGACCGCCGCGTTCACCGCCACTCCCCCGAGGATGGCCACGACCAGCCCGAGCGGGTTGCCCGGCACCGGCGCTCCCGTGATCAGCACCGCGGCGCTGAGCACGACGCACTGCGCGACCCCCAGCACCACGAACGGTGTGAGGACGCCCGCGATGATCGCCAGATCCGAGAGCTCCCCGGAGCGCAGCCGCTTGAGCGAGAGGTCCTGGCGGCGGGCAGCGAACGCGCTCGTCGAGCTGATGTAGACGGTCAGCCCCTGCGCGCTGACCAGTTGCATGGCGAGCGCGATCTCCCAGTCCTGCCCGTCGGAGCTGATCAGGAACATGGCGCCGAGGACCAGCGGCAGCAGCAACGCCATCGCCGCGGTCGTCTTGTTGCGCAGCAGCTGCAGCACCTCGGAGCGGGCGAGCGCGATGACCGGGTTCATGCCGGGACCCCCTTGTCCTGGACGTTGTGGAAGACCTCGGTCAGCGAGGCGTGCGTGGCGCGCAGCCTGGCCAGTTGCAGGTCGCGGGCGGCGGCCCAGCCCAGCAGCACGGCCAGGTCGTCCTGCAGGGCGCGGGTGCGGATCTCGACCCGGCCCGCGGCGAACGCGTCGGGGTCGAGCGTGCCGACGAGGGTGGGCAGGTCGACGGCGGTGACACCGGGCGGGACGACGAAGGCGATCCGCGACGCCTCCCGGTCCAGCACGTCGACCAGGGTCCCGCTGACCGCGACCTGGCCCTCGTGCAGGATCGCCAGCCGGTGCGCCAGGTGCTCGGCCTCCTCCAGGTGGTGGGTGGTGAGCAGGACCGTGGTGCCCCTGGCGACCAGGTCGCGCACCAGGCCCCAGGTGCGCCTGCGGGACTCGGGGTCCAGGCCGGTGGTCGGCTCGTCCAGGAACAGCAGTTCCGGGTCGCCGAGGGTCGCCACGGCCAGGTCGAGCCGCCTGCGCTCGCCGCCGGACAGCGCGCTGGCCCGCACGTCGGCGCGGTGGTCGAGCCCGACGGCGGCCAGGGCGGCGTCCACATCGGTCGGCCGGGAGATCAGCGACTGCCACAGCCGCAGGGTCTCCAGCACGGTCAACGCCCCACCCGCGCCGCTGTCCTGCAGGAGGACGCCGGTGCGCGGGCGGATCCGGGCCCGGTCGGCGTCGGGGCGCAGGCCGAAGACCCGCACGGTACCCGCGCTCGGCGCGCGCAGGCCCTCCAGCACCTCCAGGGTCGTCGTCTTGCCCGCGCCGTTGGTGCCGAGCAGGGCGAACAACTCCCCCTGCGCCACATCGAGATCCACCCCGCGCACCGCCTCGAACGGGCCGTAGCGGCAGCGCAGCCCCCGCACCTCGATCACTGGGTTCCTCATGGGTCGAATCCTCTCCGACGCGGTGGGCGGCCGGTAGGAACACCGATCAGCGGCCACCGGGTGATCGACACGGGTCGGGTGTGACAAATGTCAGGCGGCGCGCGGTCCCCTACATTCACCCCGTGGACCGACTGGCGCGCAACACCCTGGACCGGTTCCGGCGCTACATCGTGGGCACCCTGCTGGTGACCTCGGGCGTGGTCGCGCTGGTGCTGCTGCTGGAGCTGATGAGCCTGCGCTACAGCGGGGCAGCCACGGCGGTGCTCGCCCCCGCCGGAGTGCTCGGCATCGCGGCGTACATGCGGATCAGCGGGGCCAGCATGCCCGGGCTGACCCGCGCCAGGGTCCGGCGCTGGGAGATCGTCGCGTCGTTCGCCGTCGCCCTGGGGGCGTGGTGGGTGGCGGCCTCGGAGGTGCCGCTGGGGTTCGCCTGGGCGGTGCCGTCCTCGCTGGTCGTCGCCGCGTACCTGCCGATGGTCGAGCACTGGTGGCGCTGGCCCGCGTCGGTGGTGGCGGGCCTGGTGATCGCGCTGTCGGGCCTGGTGATCGGGCGGCCCACCGAGCCGGAAGCCGTGTCCTGGGTGGTCGTCGTGACGCTGACGGTGCCGTTCTTCACCTTCTGCCAGTACCTGCAGGTGTGGCTGTGGTCCATGGCCCGCGACCTCGACCAGGCCAGGCGGGTGGCGGCCGAACTGGCGGTGGCCGAGGAACGCCTGCGCTTCGCCGCCGAACTGCACGACATCCAGGGCCACCACCTGCAGGCCATCGCGCTGAAGGGCGAACTGGCGGCGCGCTTGATCGGCCACGACGACGACGCGGCCCGCCTCCAGGCTTCCGAGGTGAGCGAGCTGGCCCGCACGGCGCTGCGGGAGACGCGCGCGGTCGTCCACGGCTATCGGCGCTCCAGCCTCTCCACCGAGATCAGCAACGCTGTGGACATCCTGCGCGCAGCGGGAATCGACGCGACTGTGCGAGGCAGCGCTACCGACGTACCGCCGCCGCTCCAGCCGCTCTTCGGGATCCTGGTGCGGGAGGGGACCACGAACATCTTGCGCCACAGTGCCGCCCAGTCGTGCACGGTAACGATCGAAGTGGACGGTGGACAGGTGAAGGTAGAGCTGCGCAACGACGGCGTGGACGACCGTTCGTCGGCACCGGGGAGTGGGTTGCAAGGACTACGGGAACGCTTCGCCACCGTCGGCGGGGTCGTGCGGGCGGAACGGGAATCCTCGACCTTCACCCTCACAGCCGAGGCGGTCACCCCGTGATCACCGGACACATGGCGATGGGACGATCCGGAGACCGACGCGTTTCACCTTGGTGGAAAAGCGGTCGGCGCATGGGCGGGGAGGGTGGCGCGTGACCATTCGGGTGGTGTTGGCGGATGACGAGGACCTGATCCGAGGCGCGCTGGCGGCGTTGTTGGAGTTGGAGCCGGACATCTCCGTGGTGGCGCAGGCCAGTGACGGGGTCGAGGCGGTGGCGGCGGTCGTCGAGCACCGGCCGGACATCGCGGTGCTGGACCTGGAGATGCCCCGCCAGGACGGGATCGCGGCGGCGGCGGAGATCGGGCCGGGCACGGCCGTCGTGATCGTCACCCGGCACGCGCGCCCCGGGGTGTTGCGCCGCGCACTGGCCGCGGGCGTCCGCGGTTTCGTCCCCAAGACCACCCCGGCCTCCCGCCTGGCCGCCATCCTCCGCGACGTCCACGCGGGCGCCCGCTACGTCGACTCCGAGATCGCCGCGAGCGCCCTGACCGAGGACACCTGCCCGCTGACCGCCCGCGAACTGGAAGTCCTCCGCCACACCAGAGCGGGCGGCTCCGTGCTCGACATCGCCACCACCGTCCACCTGGCCCACGGCACCGTCCGCAACTACCTCTCCTCCGCGATGACCAAACTCGCCGTCACCTCCCGCCACGACGCCGCCCGCATCGCCTGGGAAGAAGGCTGGATCTGACCTCCCCCAGCCCCGAAAACCACCGGTTCCGCCGCTCCCGAGACCCCCAGCCAGCCGTTCCAGAGGCCGCCCCCGCGACCCCAACCCCCACCCAGCCCTAGGTCGCGGCCCGAGAGGACCCGTCGGCGAATTGGGTGCGGTAGAGGGTGGTGTAGCGGCCACCTGCGGCGAGGAGGTCCTGGTGCGTCCCGCGTTCCGTGATGGCGCCGTCCTCCACCACCAGGATCAGGTCCGCCGCCCGCACGGTCGACAGCCGGTGTGCGATCACCAGCGCCGTCCGGTCCCGCAAGGCGTCGACCAGTGCCTCCTGCACCGCCGCCTCCGACTCCGAGTCCAGGTGGGCCGTGGCCTCGTCCAGCACCACCACCGCCGGGCGCGCCAGCAGCAGTCGGGCGATGGTCAGGCGTTGCCTTTCACCGCCCGAGAGCCGGTAGCCGCGTTCGCCGACCACCGTGTCCAGGCCGTCGGGTAGCGCTTCGACCACAGTGGACAGTCGGGCGGCGGCGATGGCGGCCGCGATCTCCGACGAGGTCGCCGTGGGGTTCGCGTACCGGAGGTTGGCCATGATGGTGTCGTGGAACAGGTGCCCGTCCTGGGTGACGACCCCGACCGTGCGGCGCAGGTCGGCGAAGGACAGGTCGCGGACGTCCACACCGGACAGTCGGACCGCCCCCGAGTCGACGTCGTAGAGCCGCGGCACCAGCCCGGCGATGGTCGACTTCCCCGCACCCGAAGGCCCCACCAACGCGATCAACTGCCCCGGCGAAGCGCGGAACGACACCCCGTGCAGCACCTCGTGCCCACCCCGGCGGTCCAGCACCGCGACGTCCTCGAGGGACGCCAGTGACACCTTCTCCGCCGCCGGGTAGCCGAACCGCACGTCGTCGAACTCCACCGACACCGGACCGGCGGGCAGCGGCGTCGGGTCCGGCTTCTCGGCGACCATCGGCGCCAGGTCGAGCACCTCGAAGACCCGCTCGAACGACACCAGCGCCGTCATCACGTCCACCCGGACGTTGGCCAGCGCGGTCAACGGCGAGTACAGCCGGGTCAGCAGCAACGCCAGCGCGACCACCGTTCCCGGCGCGATGGCCCCGGTCAGCGCGAGGTACCCGCCGAGGCCGTAGACCAGTGCCTGGGCCAGTGCGGACACCAGTTGCAGCCCGGTCAGGAACCAGCGGCTGGCCATCGCCGTGCGCACCCCGATGTCGCGCACCCGGGCCGCCCGCGCGCCGAACTCGGCCGACTCGTCGTCCGGTCGCCCGAACAGCTTCACCAGGGTCGCGCCCGGCGCGGAGAACCGCTCGGTCATCTGCGTGGTCATCGCCGCCGACAGCCCGGCCGCCTCGCGCTGCAGGTCCGCCATCCGCCGCCCCATGCGCCTGGTGGGCAGCACGAACACCGGCAGCAGCACCAGCGCCAGCACGGTGACCTGCCAGGACAACGTGAGCATCACGCCGAGCGAGAGCACCAACTGGATGGAGTTGCCGACCAGACCGGACAGCGTGGACGTGAAGGTCCGCTGCGCCCCGATCACGTCGTTGTTCAGCCTGCTGACCAGTGCGCCGGTCCTGGTCCTGGTGAAGAACGCCACCGGCATCCGCTGCACGTGCTCGAACACCGCGCGCCGCAGGTCGTGGATCAACCCCTCGCCGACCATCGCCGACTGGTGCCGCTCCGCCAACCCCAACCCGGCGCTGACCACGGCCAGCGCGGCGATCGCGACCGCGAGCCACACCACCGCGGACACCGCGTGCTTGCCCACGATCGCGTCGACCACCTGCCCGGCCAGCAGCGGCGTGGTCACCCCGAGCGCCGAGGACACCACGGTCAACACCAGGAACACCACCAACCGCGGCCGGTGCGGCGCGCTGAACCGCCACACCCGCCGCACGGTCCCCCGGCGCACCCCCTTCGGCGCGTCGGCGGCCCGCATCGCACCAGCCATCACCCTGCGCGGACTGTCCACGCGTCCCCTCTCGTCGGCACACGACCGGGCGCGGCCCGGCACCGGGTGCAACACCGGACCACCCCACGACGTTCCCCCAGCCGTCCCCGGTCAACCGGCGGTGTTCGGATCGCCCGGCCAGGTGCCGCCCACCCAGGTGCGGTCGTCCGGCGCTCGGTAGCCTGGGTGGGCCAAACGGCGCGAGGAGGACGGCGGAGGTTATGCAGGGGGCTCCCGCGCGTCGAGCGCTCTGGCTGGACCTCGCCCTCTACGGCGGCGCCCTGGTGTTCGCCCTCATCACCGCGTTCGCCTCGGAGTTCTACGGCTACCGCGTGTGGGGCAACTTCGCGATCGCGGGCTACTTCGCCGCTCTTGTGCTGACCGGGGGGATCGCCGTCACCGGACGGGGGTCGCGGTGGGTACCGGTGTGGGTGATCGCGGTGGTAGCGACCGCGGCACCGCTGCTGTACCTGGCGTTCCGGCGGTCACCGACGTTCACCTGGGGCCCGTGGCCGTGGTCTTTCCCCGCGCAGCCCGAAGTCTGGGTCATCGAACGATCGGCGCGGGACCTGTTCGCCAACGGCACCCCGTACACCGACCTGGCCACGCTCGGCCGGGCGCCGCACCCGGACGACTACACCCCGTACGGCCCGTCGATGACGGTGTTCGGGTTCCCGCGCGCGCTGTTCGGCGACCACCCGCTGACCGACGCCAGGGTGGCGTTCCTCGTGGTGACCGCCGCGGCGCTGGTGCTGGCCTGGTGGGCGATCGGCAAGCCGGTGCTCCCGGTGCGCGCCGCGCACCTGGTGGTGGCCAGCCCGTTGACCGCGCTCACCCTCGCCGCCGCCGGTGACGACGTCGCGGTGGTGGCGCTGATCGTGGCCGCGGCCGCGCTCGCCTACCGCGCCGACCCGGCCAGTGCGTGGGGCGCGGGCGCGCTCGGCGCGGTGCTGGTGACGATGAAGTTGACCGCGGTGCCCGCGGTCGCGGTGCTCGCCATCGGGGTCGCCGCGACCCGGGGGTGGCGCGCGCTCGGCGCGTTCAGCACCGCGCTCGTCGTGGTCGGGTCGGCCGTGGTGCTCCCGGTGCTGCTGGCCGACCCGACGTCGTTCGTCGAGCACGTGCTGAAGTTCCCGGTCGGTCTCGGCCAGGCGTCCTCACCGGCGTCCAGCCCGCTGCCGGGGCACCTGGTCGCCGGGCTCGGCCCGGTCGGGCACGCCGTCGCGCTCGTCCTGTTGGGACTGGCCGCCGCCGCCACGGCGACCTGGGTGCTCGTCCGTCCACCGAGGACGGCGGGGGACGCGCTGGCGTGCTCAGCGGTCGGCCTCGGACTGGCGATCGTGCTCGCGCCCGCGACCCGCTGGGGCTACCTGGTGTACCCCGCGGTGCTGGCGGGCGCCGCGATCGCGCTCGGCCGGACCCGGGACCGCGTGGACGTGGTCCGGGTGGGAACCGGGGTGCCCGCACCGGCCGAGGACTCCGGTGTGGACAGCCCGCCGGGTGGACCGCGCACGGCCTGAGCCGCCGCCGCCACACCCAGGCGGGGTTACTTCTTCTTCGTCCGCGTCGCCCCGCCTCGCCCGCGCAGCGTCACGCCCGACTCGGAGAGCACTCTGTGCACGAATCCATAGGAACGGCCGGTGCTTTCCGCGAGCGCCCTGATGCTGGCGCCCTTCTCGTACTTCTTCTTCAAGTCGGTGGCGAGCTTGTCGCGCAGGGCGCCAGTGATCCGGGCGCCTTTCTTGAGGTCAGCCACGTTGTCCGCCTTCCGTCACGTGTGGCCGGGGCCACGGGTGGCCCCTACCGCCGCAATGATCGAACACCGCCGCGCGAAATGCCAGACGAGACGCGCAAATGGTTGCTGCCGCCGCTGATCACCGGCGGCGGCAGCTCTGGGACTCAACGTGATCGGCGAATACAAGATCCCAGCAAAACGGCCAATTTCAGGCGAGCTGAACGAGTTCGAGGTACTCGGCCGACCAGTGGTCCTCGCTGCCGTCTGGGAGCAGGATCACCCGCTCGGGTTCCAGTGCCTCGACCGCGCCGGGGTCGTGGGTGACCAGCACGACCGCCCCGGAGTAGCGGCGCAGCGCGTCGAGCACCTGCTCGCGGCTGGCCGGGTCCAGGTTGTTGGTCGGCTCGTCGAGCAGCAGCACGTTGGCGGCGCTGGAGACCAGCCCGGCCAGCGCGAGCCGGGTCTTCTCGCCGCCCGAGAGGGTGCCCGCGGGCTGGTCGAGCTGCTCGCCGGTGAACAGGAAGGTGCCCAGCAGCGAGCGCAGCTGCTGCTCGCCGGTGTCGGGGGCGGCGTGCCGGATGTTGGCCCACACGCTGGCGGAGTGGTCCAGCGTCTCGTGCTCCTGGGCGTAGTAGCCCAGGCGCAGGCCGTGACCGGCGATGACCTCGCCGGAGTCCGGGGTCTCCATGGCGCCCAGCAGCCGCAGCAGGGTGGTCTTGCCCGCGCCGTTGAGGCCGAGGATGACGACCCGGGAGCCCTTGTCGATGGCCAGGTCGACGCCGGTGAAGATCTCCAGCGAGCCGTAGGACTTGCTCAGCCCCTCGGCGAGCAGCGGGGTCTTGCCGCAGGGCGCGGGCTCCGGGAAGCGGATCTTGGCGACCTTGTCCGACTGGCGGACGTCGTCGAGGCCGGAGACCAGCTTCTCGGCGCGCTTGATCATGTTCTGCGCGGCGACCGCCTTGGTGGCCTTCGCGCGCATCTTGTTGGCCTGCTCCATGAGCACGCCTGCCTTCTTCTCGGCGTTGGCCCGCTCGCGCCTGCGGCGCTTCTCGTCGGCGGCGCGCGCGTCGAGGTAGCGCTTCCAGCCCATGTTGTAGGTGTCGACCTCGCCGCGCATGGCGTCGAGGAACCACACCTTGTTGACCACGTCGCCGAGCAGTTCCACGTCGTGGCTGATGACCACCAGACCGCCGCTGTGGCCCTTGAGGAACCCGCGCAGCCAGGTGATCGAGTCGGCGTCGAGGTGGTTGGTCGGCTCGTCGAGCAGCAGGATGGTGCCCGCGCCGCCGCCCGCGCCCGCCTCGGAGGCGGCGAACAGGATCCTGGCCAGCTCGACCCGGCGGCGCTGACCACCGGAGAGGGTGCGCAGCGGCTGGGCGAGGATCCGGTCGGCGAGGCCCAGGTTGGAGCAGATCCGCGCGGCCTCGCTCTCCGCGGCGTACCCGCCGAGCGCGGAGAAGCGCTCCTCGAGCCGCCCGTACTTGCGCACGGCGTTGTCGCGGACGGAGTCGTCGGCGTGCTCGGCCATGGCCGTCTGCGCCTTCTCCATCTCGCGGAGCAGTTCGTCGAGGCCGCGCGCGGACAAGACCCGGTCCTTCGCGGTGACCGACAGGTCGCCCTCACGCGGGTCCTGCGGCAAGTAGCCGAGCTCGCCGGTGCGGCGCAGGTCGCCGCCGTAGGGCTCGCCCTCGCCCGCGAGCACGCGCAGGGTCGTGGTCTTGCCCGCGCCGTTGCGGCCGACGAGGCCGATGCGGTCGCCCGCCTGCACCCGGAGGGAGGCGTCGGCGAGCAGGATGCGCGAGCCCGCGCGCAGTTCGAGGTCAGTCGCGGTGATCAAGGGGAGCTCCGTGGGTGCGGGTGGTGGTGGGCAGGGGTGATCCGCTCGCGTGCCGTGACCCGCGAGCCCGCCCGCCCATCAGTCGGTGAGCACAGCCCTGCCTGCCCCAAACCCATCGTTGAGAACCACGGACCCAGTCTAGCCGCGCCGCGCGAGGGGTTTCCCGCCGGCTAGAGTCCCGGTATGGGAACCGCCGAGTACGCGGGCAGGGCCGCGCTGGTCACCGGGGCGAGCCGGGGCATCGGGCTGGCCATCGCGACGGAGCTGGCCAGACGGGGTGCGGCGGTCGCCATCAGCTCCCGCAAGCAGGACGACTTGGACGCAGCCGCCGCGTCGATCACGGCCGCCGCGCCGGGCGCGCGGGTACTGGCTGTGGCGGGGAACACCGGCGTCGACGCGGACCGCGAACGGGTGGTGGCGCGGACCGTCGACGAGCTGGGCGGGCTCGACGTGCTGGTGAACAACACCGGCATCAACCCGGTGTACGGGCCGCTGGTGGACGTCGACCTGGACGGCGTGCGCAAGATCTTCGACACGAACGTGGTCGCGGCACTGGGCTTCGTGCAGCTGGCGTACCACTCGTGGATGGCCGCGCACGGCGGCGTTGTGATCAACATCGCCTCGGTGGCGGGCCTGCGGTCCTCGGGGGTGATCGCGGCGTACGGGGCGAGCAAGGCGGCGCTCGTGCGGCTCACGGAGGAACTGGCGTGGCAGCTGGGACCGGGCATCCGGGTCAACGCCGTGGCCCCCGCCGTGGTGAAGACCCGCTTCGCCACGGCCCTGTACGCCGACCGGGAGGAAGAGGCGTCCGCGCCCTACCCGATGAAGCGCCTGGGCACCCCGGAGGACGTCGCGGACCTCGTCGCCTTCCTGTGCTCCGACCAAGCCTCCTGGATCACCGGCGAAACCGTGCGCGTGGACGGCGGCCTCCTGGCCACCGGCACCCTCTGACCCAACCCACCCGGCGGCTACCTGCTCGGCGGCCGAGGTCTGGGCGGCGCTGGACGCGAAGTCGCGCTGGTCTTGGCTGGGTTCGTTAGCTGCTGGGGGTGGCGGCCGGGGCGGAGGTCGGGGTGGCACTGGATGGGGTGGGGGCGGGTGGGGTGTTGGGGCGCCTGCCCTGGCCGCCGGGGCGGGGTGGGTGGGGGAAGTCGGGGCGGGCGTGGGGGCCGGGGCCGCCGTGGCGGGAGACGCCTGGAGCGGGGCGGTCGTGGCCGCCGGAGTTGCCGATGGCGTAGCCCGCGATGCCGCCGACGAGCAGGAGTACCACGCCCGCCAAGCCCGCGACCAGCAGGCTGACCGTCCTGGGCGGGGCCTCCACCACGGAGGCGGCCGGTGACTGGGCGACCGGGGGTGCCTCGGTCCGCGCGGGTTCGGGGGTGGGTTCTACCGCGGGCGCTGGGTCGGGCGGGGTCGTGCTCATGGGCATACTGTGCGCCTCGAAGCTGTGTGTCCGCTGTGAACGGTTCAGGGCCGGTCGCGGACGACGATCTCCAGGGCGAAGGCGCGCTCCACCGCGTCCTCCAGCACGGTGCGCCGCGGTTCGGGGACGTCGAGCACGCGATCGATGGCGAGATCGAAGACCGGCGCCAGCCCCCGGTCGGCCCGCAGCACGTCCAGCGACTGCCGATCCCCACCCAGCACCACGGCGTCGAGCTCGCCCACGCGCGGCACCAACACCTCCGCGATGTCCCGCGCGGCCGCCTCCAGCGCGTGCCTGGCCTGCCCCTCCCGCCGCCGGGCGAACCGCTGCTGCGACCACCCACCGGCGGCACTACGCCCGTGCACCAGGTGGCGGTCGGTGCGCGAGACCAACACCCGCCCCGGCTCAGCGATGCCGAGGCTGTGCCCGCCAAGCCGAACCAGCACAAGACCAACCCGCCGACTGACGGCGAGGTGGTCGAGCAGCGGACCGACCTCCAGCCCATCCCGCTCCCCCACCACCGCCAACGGCGGGAACGGCACCACTACCGAGGCCGTAGCCCCATCCGTGGCGGTACACACGACCGAGCCCGCGCTGAGGGACGTGTGGGTGACCCCGCGATGACGGTCACCGAAGCGGGTGAACCACCCCGGCACCCGCTCCACCGGCACCTCAACCGCCCGCCCACCACCCGCCACATCCCGCGTCCGCCCCATACCCAAGACGGTACGTCCGAACCAGGCTCGCGGGAGGACACGGCGAGGCCGCCCGGCACCGGGAGGGTGTCGGGCGGCCGTCGCCGGCTAAGGGGTCAGCCTGCCGGGGGTGGGGTCAGGTAGCCGTTGATGTGGAGGGATACCGCGCGGATCGAGCCGGTGTCGCCGCCCGCGGCGTCGACGACCTTGTAGGTCCAGGTGCCGTCGGCGATGACCGCGGCGAAGCCGGTCAGGGGGGTGGTGGGGCGCCAGCTTCCGGTGAACGGGGCGTTGGCGGAGGTCACCGACGAGAAGGCGGCGGTGGCCGAGTCGGCGAAGACGACCTTGCAGAAGTTGTTGCCGCCGCCTCCGCTGCGGCTGTGGATGGTGGCGACGGCGCCGTTGGGGGCCGTGAGGGTGCCGACGAGGTCGCCGACGAAGGTGTGGTCGAGGCCGACGGTGGTGGCGCCGGTCGCGGTGCTGCACGTGGCGCCGTCGACCGAGAAGCTCACCCGGGACGCGCGGCCGACGCCCGAGACCGGGATGGTGACGCTGGCGCCGAGCGGGTTGTTGTCCGGTACGGCCACGGGTGCGCCGCCGTAGGCGAAGTCCTGAACGGTCGGCGAGGGCCGTCCGACCGAGAACGTGAACGTCGCCTTGGTCGGGGACGCCGCCGCAGCGAAGGTCACCCTGGCGTCGAGCACGACCGGCGTGCCGACGGGGTGGCTCAGCGGGACGGTCACGGTGTATACCTTGCTGACCGTCTGTCCCTTCTGGACGGTGCCGTAGTTCTGCGAGCGCGGCGCGATGGTGACACCGGCCGTCGGCGAGGTCAGGACAACGCTCGTAGACACAGCGTCGGCGTCGCCGGTGTTGCGCACCGGCAGGGTCACCGAGACGGTGTCGCCCGGGTCGACCAGGTCGCCGCCGTCGGTCGGGGCGATGGTCGGGTTCTGTGCCAGGGCACGGGGTTGCGGGCTGGCGCCGGTGTAGGCGAGCACGCGGTCGGCGAGGATGATCCCGGCGCCGGTGCGGCCGTCGAACCCGGCGGGGCCGAGGTCGATGGCGGTGTTGACCAGCGCCTCCCGCACCTCCGCCTGCGCGATGCCGGGGTTGCCGGAGAGCACGAGCCCGGCGATCGCGGCGGCGTGCGGCGCTGCGGCCGAGGTGCCGAAGAACGGGTCGAAGCCGTCGACGCTGGTGAGCACGCCGTCGGCGGCGGTGATGTCGGGCTTGGCGCGGACCTCGCCACCGGTCGCGCCGAAGTTGCCCGGCGTGATCGGGGTTCCGTCGGCCTTGTAGAACACGCGGCGCGGGCCGTCGGAGGAGAAGCGCTCCAGCGGGGACGTCGCGCTGAACGAGCCGGGGTGCGGGCCGCGCGGGTTGGCCGGGTCACCCGGTTCCAGGTCGAACGGCAGCGGACCGGCGGCGGGCGCGGCGGCGACGCTGAACGCCTGCTTGGCCGCCGAGTGCCCCACGGTGACACCGGGGGTGTTGAACGCCTTCAGGCCGTCCGCCGAGTCGGAGAACCGACCGCGCAGAGCGGAAAGCGAGAAGTACCGGTTCTCGCCGTAGAACTTCACGACCGCCAGGCGCAGGCCGGTGCCGCCGAAGGTCGGCGTCTGCAGGATCTCGTACGGGTCCTGCTCGCCGTCCTGCACGTCCTGGCTGAAGGTGACCACGTTTCCGTTGCGGTCGAACAGGTACAGGTCGTAGTCGTTGGCCGACGCGCCCAGCGGGTCCGCCCAGTGCAGCGTCACCGGCACCTGCGCCGAGGACGCGGTGGAGATCGGCTGGAACACCTGGGTGGTCGCCGACGGGTCCCAGTCGTGCGCGGTGCCTGCGAACTTGCCGACGATGCGTCCGGAGTCGCGGAAGTCGCCCTCCCAGTGGCCGGCGGTGCCGTCGACGGTGTTGCCCTCGTTGCCCGCGGAGGAGAAGTAGAGCGCGCCGTCGGCGGTGACGTCGTTGACCGCGCGCGCGATCAGCCCGTCCTGGAACGGCGACTCGACGAAGTAGAGCACGTCGTCGACGATGATGTCGCAGCGCAGTTGTTGGCGCAGGGCGCGGATGTTGTCGGCGAAACTGGCCTCGCTGTTGAACGCCGAGGCGAACCCGAGCGCGGCGCCGGGCGCCAGGTCGTGCAGGATCTCGAGCATCGCGGTGCCCTCGTCGCCCTCGCCCTCCTGGGTGGGCAGCACGTCGACGGCGGGCAGCTCACCGGCGGCCTGCGAGGCGGCGAGCGAGTCGACGCCGTCGGAGAGCGCGCAGATCTTCACGCCGACACCGGTGACCCCGTACTCGGCGCGCGCGGTGTCGGCGTTGTGCGCGCGGTCGCCCTCGCTGGTGACCAGCGCCGCGGTGCCGCGCTGCTCCAGGGCGGACTGGACGCTCGCGGCGACCCTGGCTTCCTTCTGCTCCTTGGTCTCCTTCGTGGCGGGTGCCTTGTCCCGCTTGGCGGAGGCGGTGATCGCGCCGCTCGCGGTCTCGACCTTGCGGACGTCGGCGCGCCCGGAGATGCCGGTGAGCGCGGCGAACGGGACCTCGGCCCGGATCTCCCCCAGGCCCGCGGACACGGCGCGGATCCCGGCGCCGGACTTGGTGAGCGCGCCGAGCAGGTCGTCGGTGACCTCCTCGACGCTGATGTCGACGAGCACGGTGCCGGTCGCGGAGACCTTGACCCCGCTCTGCAGGTACGGGGTGGCCGCGGCGGCGGAGCGGTCGCGGCGCACCCGGGACTCGACCGCGAGCTTGCTGTCCAGTTTGGACTCGGCCTTGGTCTGGGTCTGCTTCAGCCTCTGCAGCGCCGCGATCTGGCGGGCGGAGTTCTCCTGGGCGGCGAGCGGTCCGGCGGGCAGCGCCTGGGCCGAGGCCGGGGTGGTCATCCCGAGCACGAGGGCGAAGGCGGAAACCCCCGCGGTCAGACCGGTTGAGGCGCGTTTGGATAAGAACGAGCGATCGGACGAACGCACGGGTCCTCCCCCGCTAGTGCGTGCCCCGACCCACGCCCACCGACGTCGGGAAGGCTCCCGACCAGGTGAACGTATGGTTCACACCAACGAGGTGACATCTACCGTTCGAGTGATACTCACCGTCCAAGTGTCACGCTCGGTATTTTTCCCACCGCTGCGGAACTGCCGGTGGCTCACAGCACGAAAGCGTCCGACCAGAACTGTCCGGTCCGGCCGGACAACGCCTCCAGCAGCGTCGCGGCCTGCCCGTCGGCGAGCGAGGCGGCGAAGTCGATCACGGCCCGGCCCCTGGCGAGGGCGAGCACCCCGGCCTGCCCCTCGGGGCCCTCCCCGGTCGCGCCGACCAGCGCGCGCGGGTGCTCGGCGGCCAACCAGTCGTACTCGACGCGGGCCAACTCGACCAGGTCGTGCAGCCTGCGCGGCAGCCGGTCGGCCTCGTAGCGGTCGCCGAGCCACTGGTCGAGCGCCTCGACCAGGGTGGTCAGCAGCCGGGCCTGGCCGCGCTGGTGCAGCGCGAGGTCCGGGCGCAGCAGCACGAACCGGCGGTGCACGAACTTGAGCACCTGCACCTCGTGCCACTGCCGGGGGCCGAGCAGCACGTGCCCGGAGCGGGTGGGCGGGTCGGCGACGACGTGCACGCCCGCGACCAGCCGCGCGGTCCACCCGGAGGAGAACCGGCCGAACGCCTGCTCGGCGGCGACCGAGCCGTCGAAGGGCATGGACAGCAGGTCGTCGACCAGTTCCGCGCGCACCCGCGACACCGCGGCGGCGAACGCCTCGTCGTCGACCACCCAGGAGTCGCGCGCGTGCAGCCGCCTGCGCAACCGTTCCAGGGACTGGCCGGGGCGCCGCCCGGAGGCCAGTTCGGCGTCGTCGAGCCGGGCGAACTCGGCGCGGTCGGCCTCCCACTGGCCCAGCTCCGCCGACACCGGCGCGTGCTGCAGCACCCCGATGCGGTGGAAGTCCTCCAGGTCGTGGATGGCGTAGGCGATGTCGTCGGCGTTGTCCATCACGGACGCCTCGACGGTCTGCTGCCACGGCGGCACCAGGTCGTCGAACACCGCGCGGGCCTGGCGCAGGTCGTCGAGCTCGGTGACGTAGGCGGAGAACTTGCTCGACCCGGTGCCGGGGCCCTCAGGTGGCTGCGCGGCGCCGCGCGGCGGGTCGGGCAGGTCGCGCGGGTGCGGGTCGGGGTGCGAGAGCCGGGTCCACGGGTACTTGAGGGTCGCGGCGCGCACGGCGGCGGTGAGGTCGAGCCCGGCGGCGGACGGTCCCCTGGTGTCGGTGGTGGTGATGATCCGGAAGCTCTGCGCGTTGCCCTCGAACCCGTCGGGCAGGCCGAAGCGGTGCCGGGCGAGCCGGTCGAGCACCTGTTCGCCGAGGTGGCCGAACGGCGGGTGGCCGAGGTCGTGGGCGAGCGCGGCGGCCTCCACCACGTCGGGGTCGCAGCCGCCGAGCCGGTCGATCAGCGCCGCGTGGTCGGGGTCGGCGGTGAGCCGCTCGGCGATGGCGCGGCCGATCTGGGCGACCTTGAGGCTGTGCGTGAGCCGGTTGTGCAGCAACCCGGAGCCGCTGGCGCTGACCACCTGGGTGACCCCGCCGAGCCGCGCGAAGAACGGCGAGGCGACGATCCGGTCGCGGTCGGCGCGGAACGGGTTGGCGGTGAGGTCCGTGCCGCCCCGGCCGTCGCGGCGCTCGACCCGGCGCTCGTGGAGATCCGACATGCCGCGAGCCTAGGTGCAGTCCCGGGGGGCTGGCGGGTGGGAGTCGTGATCCACACGTTCCCGGGTGCTTGGGTGGGAAGCCGGCAGTACTGGGGTTTTCCGGCCGCGGCCAGAGGTCGGACTGTCGTGGTGGGGCGGGGCGTGGTAGCGAGAGGGGGTGAGCCGGTTGGACGTGGTCGTGGTCGGTGGTGGCCCGGCGGGGTGGGCGGTCGCGGACGCCTGCGCGCGAGCGGGGCTGACGACCGCGGTGGTCGCGCCGGGCGGGCGACGGGTGTGGCCGGCGACGTTCGGCGTGTGGGCCGACCAGGTCCCAGCGGACCGGTACCCGGGTGTGCTGGCGACGCGGGTGCTGGCGGCGGGGCGGGTGATCGACCGGGAGTACCTGGTGCTGGACAACGCGGCGGTGTGCGCGCGGCTGTGGCGCGGGCCCGCGGTGTCGGTCGACGACGAGGTGGTGGGCGCGGAGTTCGGCCGCCGGGGCGCGACGGTGCGGCTGGGGTCGGGGCGGCGGTTGGCGTGCGCGGTGGTCATCGACGCGAGCGGTGCGCGGCGGGTGGTGTCCGGCGGCCCGGCCCCGGGGGTCCGCGTGGCGCAGACGGCGTACGGGGTCGTGGTGCCTTCGGCCGTCGCCGACGGGATTGTCCGTTCGGGTGACGCGGTGCTGATGGACTGGGGCAGGCCGCCGACGTTCCTCTACGCCGTCGGGGTGTCGGCCGACCGGGTGTTGCTGGAGGAGACGTCGCTGGCGGCCCGGCCCGGCACGGGGTGGGACGAGTTGCGGCGCAGGCTCGGCGAGCGGCTGGGGTCGGTGCCGGACGGGCCGGTGGAGCGGGTCCGGTTCCCGGTCGACCTGCCCCCGACGCCGCCGTGGCACCGCGGGTCGGTGCCGTTCGGCGCGGCGGCCGGGATGGTGCACCCGGCGACCGGCTACAGCGTGGGCGACGCGCTGGCCACGGCCCCGCTCGTGGCGGCGGCGATCGCGAGCGCGTTCGGGCGGGGTCCGGTCGCGGCGGCAGCGGCGGGGCGGGCCGCGGTGTGGTCACCCCGGGCTCGGGTCGTGCACGCGATGCGGTCGCACGGGTTGCGGGCTCTGCTGGCACTGCCGCCGGAAGGGCTCGCCGAGTTCTTCGACGTCTTCTTCGCGTTGTCCCCGCGGCTCCAGCGCGCGTACCTGAGCGGACGGGAGGACGTGGCGGGGACGGCGGCGGCGATGGCGGCGGTGTTCGGCGCGTCCCGGTGGGGAATTCGCGGGAAACTGCTGCTATCGCGCCATTCCCCACCAGGGTGACGGGCGCTCGGCGCTGGTTGGTGCTTCCGGGCACAGCTCGATGAACAGATGGTGACTAACCATCACCTGACGGCGGTCGCCGGGCACGATGTCAGGGTGACCGTCGCACCGGACGTCAGCTTCGCGTTCCAGCCGCTGCTCAGCACCCGTACCGGTGAGGCCATAGCCGTGGAGGCCCTGGCCCGACCGCGCACCGGTGACACCTACGACCTGCTGCGCGCCGCGGGCAAGGCGGGCAGGCTCGTGCAGACCGACATCTCCCTGGCCAGCCGGGCGGTGCTCGCCTCCGTCCGGCAGGACCCGCCGCTGCCGCTGCACGTCAACATCGTCGCCGCGACCGCGACCGCGCCGGACGAGCTGCTGCGGTTCCTGCGCCCCGCGCTGAACCAGACCGGGCGCAAGCCGCGCGACATCGTGCTGGAGATCACCCCGCCGTTCAGCCGGGTGCACCGCGCCGAGCTGATCCGCGGCCTCGCGGTGCTGCGCGAGGCGGGCTACGGGGTCGCCTTCGACGCCATCGGCGACGGCGACCTGCCGCTGTCGCTGCTCACCGACGTCGGCCCCGACCTGATCAAGCTGGACGCGCACCTGATCGCGGGGCTGCCCGACGACCCGGCGTGCCTGGCCGTCGTCGAGTGCCTGGCGCAGTACTGCACCCGCACCGGCACCCGGCTCGCGGCCGTCGGCGTCGAGTCCGAGGAGCAGTTGCTGTGCCTCAACCGGCTCGGGGTGCGGCTCGCGCAGGGCAACCTGCTCGCGGGCGCCAGCCAGGAGGGCGGCATCTCGCTGCCGCTGCCGCGCCCGGTCGCCGAGATCATCGAGCTGAACGCGACCACGGGGGCCGCACCGGTACCGGTGGTGTCGGACTACCTGCGGCCCGCGACCACGATGGCCCAGGACGCGACCTCCGAGGAGGTCCGCGACACCTTCGCCGACAACCCGGCGATCAGCGGCGTGGTGCTGGTCGACGCGGAGGGCAGGCCGGTGAGCACGCTGCCGCGCAGCCGGTTCCTGCTCGCGGTCACCGGCCTGTACGGGCACGCGCTCAACGCCAAGAAGCCCGCCGTGCGCCACGGCGACATCCCCCGCACCATCCGCGGCGACGCCAGCAGCCTGCAGCTGCTGGACCTGGTGGGCGACACCGACTGGGACCGGCACGGCGACGAGGTCGTGGTGGTCGACGCGGACCGGGTGTGCGTCGGCGTGGCCCGCATCTCCGAGGTCGTGCGCGGCGTCGCCGAGGCCAAGATCGAACAGGCCGCGGCGCTCAACCCGCTGACCCGGCTCCCCGGCAGCGACACCGTCGACCGCGACATCGACCGCCGCATCCACGCCGCCGAGATGTTCGTCGTCGCCTGGCTCGACGTCGACTCCTTCAAGCAGGTCAACGACACCGTCGGCTTCGCCGCGGGCGACGACCTCATCCGCCACATCGGCCGAGTCCTCGCCGACGCCGAACGCGACCTCAACGGCACCCGAGTAGCCCACGTCGGCGGCGACGACTTCCTGGTCGTCACCGACCTCGACGAGATCAGCGCCCTCGCCGCCCGCCTGGTCGACCGCCAGTGGGATGCGGAGGGCATGTCCGTGAGCGTCTCGCTGGCATCGTTGGTGTGCGCGGCGGGGTCGGTGCGGTCCTACCGGGAGGCTTCGCGGTTGTTGGCACCGCTCAAGAAGCGGGCCAAGTCCGTTCCTGGCTCTAGCTGGGTGTTGAGCCGGCCGGGCAGCGACCGAGTGGAGGTCCTCCGCGGCTCCCGCCCCGCCCACGCCCGCGTCGGGTAGTCCATTTGGGGTTTGGGCGAGTTCGGGTCTAGCGCTCTCGCTCTTGTCTGGCTTTGGGTGGCGGGGGGCCGGGTGGGGGTTGTCCACATGGGTCCTGGTTGTCCACAGGGTCGACTTTCAGCCTCTCCGCGCTCGCGTACCCCTCGGTAGGCTGTGTATTCGGGGGTCTTTGGGGCGGGTTGATCTTGGCGGCCGTGGGCGGCAGTGCGTTGAGCTGGGGATCTCCGGCTTTCGTGGCCTCCGCTGCGCTGCGGGAAACGCCTCGGCTGCGCCATCGGATTGACGCGAGTTTCGAGCTTTGCTCGATGGGGCGAACTTGTTTTGCGCGGGGCCCCTGAACCACCCGTGGCAGGACCGCAAAGCAGGGGCCCAAAAGCATGGCCCTGTCCGCGCAACGACGCTACGGGTGGTCCTCCCCCACACAAAACAAGTCCACCCCATCGAGCCAGCCTGGCACCAGCGACTCGGGTGGAGCGCGGGGCGGCCAACGTTGTCGGCGGGCGTGTCGGGCCAACGGTGTCGGCGGGCGGTTGGGGGCCAACGTTGTGGGGTCTTCGCCAGTCGTGACGGGTGGGCTGGGACTGGCGTGGGGGCTTGGCGGGGAGGGGTGGCGGGCGGCGTTAGGCGGGTGGGGTGGGGGTTAGTTCGGCGCGGTTGCGGATGCCTAGTTTGCGGTAGATGCGGGTGAGGTTGGCTTCCACGGCCTTGACCGAGAGGTGGAGTGCGGTGGCGATCTGGCGGTTGCTGGCGCCTTGGTGGAGGTGGTCGACGATCTGGGTTTCGAGGGGGGTGAGGGGGGCGTCTTGGGTGTCTAGTTTGGACAGTTCGGTTTCTATGCGGTCGATCCAGGGGGTGCAGCTGGCGGTGGTGTAGCGGCGGAGGGACTCGGTCATGGCTTCTCGAGCGGCGGCTTTGCGGCGGGCGCGGCGTTCCAGGGTGCCGAGGGTGAACCAGGCGCGGGCTAGTTCTAGGGGGTAGGGGTGGGTTGGGGGGAGGTGGGCGCGGAGGGTGTCGGCGGCGCCTCGGGGGTCGCCTGCGGTGGCGGCTAGGACGGCGGTGGCGCGGTCTAGACCTAGGGTGACGACGGGCCTGCCCTGGGCAGCGACCCGGGAGCGCGCGTCCCGCAACACCGCGTCAGCCTGGTCGGATTGTCCTGCCCAGGCAAGGGATTCCGCCAAGTCAGCGTCCACAAGGAACATTGCCGGGTCCGTGTAGCCGACCTCGCGCAGTGTCGCCAAGCAGCTGCCGAACAGCCGGGCGGCGGCACGATGCTCGCCGCGCAGCACGGCGACCCGGGCGCGCAGGCCGCTCGCGTACGCCGCCCACTCCCCGTCCCTGGCCTGTTCGTCGGCCTTTTCCGCCTGGGCCAACAGGGTTGTCGCCTCGTCGAGGCTGCCGGTGTTGAGCTCGGCGACGGCGCGCAGGGTCAGGCCGATGCCGGGGTTCTGGTCGACGTCGACGCGCAGGCGGGCCCCCCGGACGGCGGTGCGGCGGGCGTCAGCGCAGCGGCCCGCGCGTTCGTAGGCGGAGGTCAGCGAGTACAGGACCATGATCAGGTCGCGGATGCGGCCCGCCGCCTCGGTTTCGTGGCGCAGGCGTTCGAGCATGTCGACGGCCTCGGGGGTGTCGCCGCGGCGCAGGCAGATGATGGCGAGGTAGACGCGGGCGTAGACCACCGGTTCGGACAGCGGCAGGCCCGCGGTGTGCCGGGTCAGCCGCCTGCACAGGTCGGTCTCGGTGTCCGGTCCGGACGCGGCGGCGAACGGGATGCGCATGATGAGCGACCGGATGACCAGGGTCGGGTCGTCGGCGCGGGGGGCGAGCACGTCGGCCTGGTCGAGGTACGCCAACGCCTCGGTGGTGCGGCCGGTGTGGGCGGCGAGTTCGGCGCGGCGCAACAGCAACGCGCAGCGCAACCCGGGGTCATCTCCCGCATCGGCGGCGACCTCGTCGAGCAACCCGGCGAAGGCCACGATGTCGCGCCCGGCGAGGTCGAACAGCAGCAGCCGGGCCCATGCCCTGGTCGGTCCGACGGCGATGCGCACGACGGCACGGCACAGGTCGGCGGCGGACGCGGTCAACCCGGCCTCGGCGGCGGCGCGGGCGGCACCGAGCAGGCGTTCGGCGCGGATGCTGGGCGCGGGTGTGCGGTGCGCGGCGAGTCGCAGCAGGTCGGCGGCGGTGGCGGGCGCGCCCCGGGTGGTGGCCAGCCGGGCCGCCTCCACCAGTTCGGCGGCGATCGGCGCGTCCGGACGGGGGGTGGCCAACGCGCGGTGGCGGGCGCGTTCGATCGGGTCGGTGACCAGGGCCGCCATCCTGGCGTGCGCGGCGGTCCACTGCGCGGCGGTGGCCTCGGCGGCGACCACCTCGGCCACCAGCGCGTGGCTGAACCGCAGCGCCCCGTCCTCGTCGGCGACCAGCACCCCGGCGGCGACGGCGGCGTCGAGACCGGGGTCGCCCAGCGGCAGCAGGTCCAGCCCCGGCCGGACCGCAACAGTCACCAATCGCAGCACGTCCCAGGCCTGCGCGGGCAACGGTGCGAGTCGGTCGACCACCAGTTCGCGCAGCTTGCCCGGCACCGGCAGCGGTTCGTCCGCGCCGACCGAGCCGCCGTGCCTGGCCAGCGCGCGGCCCAGTTCGAGCGCGTAGAACGGGTTGCCCGCGCTGGCGGCGACCACCCGGCCGACGGTGGCCGACGACAGCGGCCGGACGAGCCTGGTGCGCAGGAGCTCGGCGACAGCGTCGGCGTCGATGCCGGTCAGCTCCACCTCGGTCACCGGGGACGGGGCCAGGTCCGCGGTCGTCGGCGACCCGTCGGCGCGCTCGGCGACCAGCACCCAGACCCGGTTGTCGACCACCCGGCGGGCGGCGAAGGCCAGCACCTCGGCGCTGGCCGGGTCGAGCCATTGCGCGTCGTCGAGCACGAGCAGCACCGAGTGCCGCTCGGCCAGTTCGCGGAGCAAGTCGACCACGGCCAAGCGCAACGCGAGCGGGTCGACGGGATGTTCGGGGGCGGATCGCAAGAGTGCGGTGTCCAGGGCGGCCCGGAGGTGGGCGGGCAGCTCGACGACCGGCAGCACCTTGGCGAACAGGTCGTAGAGCGCGACGTGCGGCAGGTCGCGGTCAGCGGCGGCCGGGCTGGTCCGCAGCACCAGGTCGGCCCCGGCCCCGGCGACGAGCACGTCGAGCAGCAGGGACTTGCCGATCCCGGCGGGCCCGTGCAGCACCAGACCGCCCCCGTCGGCGAGCGCGCTCCGACAGCGGGCGATCACCTGCGCCCGGCCCAGCACCGGGGGGACGGCCACCACCCAGTGAACGTACCCAACCACTCCCGATCCCGGCGAGACCGAACTACGTCATCGGCGGAAGTGGGACAGCGCACCCGGGCTCCCGGACCAGCGGACGCCCAAGACCGAGGAGTGGGTGATGGCACCCGAGAAGATCCTTATGCCCGTGCAACGCGGGACGGGGGACCCCGCGTGTCAGCCGCGGCAGGCGTTGATCATCAGCGCGGCGGACCAGCGGTGAGGCGGAGCGCATGGCGGTGTCCCGACGGGGGTTCCTGGTGGTGGGGTCGGCGGTGGTCGTCGCGTTGGGGCTCGACATGCCCGCGGTGGCGGCCGCACCGTACGACGGGATGCGGGGCCGGTGGCGCGACCTGCTCACCGGTGTCGGGTACGA
This sequence comes from Actinokineospora globicatena, assembly GCF_024171945.1. Taxonomy (GTDB): domain Bacteria; phylum Actinomycetota; class Actinomycetes; order Mycobacteriales; family Pseudonocardiaceae; genus Actinokineospora; species Actinokineospora globicatena. Next base: position 934,871 of record NZ_JAMTCR010000004.1, on the reverse strand, counting down.
CCCGGCGGTCGCCCCGTTCACGGCCGCGTTGGCGGCGACCGGCGGTTCGGCGACGAGGTACCTGGCCGACATGACCCCCGAGGGGGACTCACTCTGGGAAGACCACCCGATCGACGGGGACTCGGGCAACGTGACCGCCTGCTTCACCCGGTTGCGCACGATGGCACTGGCCTGGGCGCAGCCGGGCACGGGCCACACCGGCTCGTCGACGACGGCGACGGCGGTGCTCGACGGGCTGCGGTGGATGCTGGACAACGCGTACGGCCCGACCGGGGCGCCGTACGACAACTGGTGGGACTGGGAGATCGGGTCCCCGCAGCGGCTGCTCGACATCTGCTGCCTGCTCACCGTGCCCGCCCCGGACCTGGCGGACGTCCTCGCCGCGGTGGACAACCACGTCCCGGTCTCGCGCCTGGCGACCTACAAGGACAAGAGCACCGGCGCGAACCGGGTGGACCTGTGCCAGGTGATCGCGCTGCGCGGGGTGCTCGGCGCGCGACCCGCGAGCATCGCCGCCGCCCGCGACGGGCTGTCCCCGGTGTTCCCGACGGTCCTCACCGGCGACGGGCTCTACGCGGACGGCTCGTTCCTCCAGCACACCTGCGTGCCCTACGCGGGCGGCTACGGCGCCGTGCTGCTCGGTGGCCTGGCCAAGGTGCTGCACCTGCTCGCGGGCTCGACCTGGGCGGTGACCGACCCGAACCGGCAGGTGCTGTTCGGCTCGGTGGACACGGCGTTCGCCCCGTTCATCCACAACGGACTCATGCTGGACGCGGTCTCGGGACGCGGCATCGCCCGCGAGGACCAGGACGACCACCAGCGCGGGCACAACGTCATGGCGTCGACCCTGCTGCTGGCGAACACCGGGTTGGCCGCGGTGGCCGAGTCGGACCGGTGGCGCGGTCTGGTGAAGGGCTGGATCACCCGCGACACCCACGCGCCGTACCTGGCCGACATGGCGGTACCGGACCTGGCGCGCGCGGTGGCGCTGCTCGCCGACGGCGGTGTGCCCGCCGCGGCGCACCCGTCGTCGAGCCGGGTCTTCGGGGCGATGGACCGCGCCGTGCACCGGCGTCCGCTGTGGACCTTCGCGGTGTCGATGCACTCCGAGCGCACCACGTTCTACGAGACCGGCAACGGCGAGAACCTGCGCGGCTGGCACACGGGCAGCGGCATGACCTACTGGTGGGGCGACGACTACGGCCTCGGTCAGTACACCGACGCGTTCTGGCCGACGGTCGACCCCTACCGGTTGCCAGGTGCGACCGCCTCGCGCAAGTCGCTGGCCGACGCGGCGGGCGGCACGTGGAACGCGACCAAGCCGACCAACACCTGGGCGGGCGGCGCCAGTGACGGCGTCGCGGCCGCGGTCGGCCAGCACGTGACCGGGTTGCAGTCGACCCTCACCGGCCGCAAGTCGTGGTTCTTCCTCGACGATGCCGTGGTGTGCCTCGGCGCGGGCATCACCGCGACCGACGGCGCGTCCGTCGACTCCGTTGTGGACAACCGGAACCTCGGCGCGGCGGGCACGCACGCGCTGGTCGTGGACGGCGCGACCCAACCGACGACGCTGCCCTGGTCGAAGAAGTTCACCGGGGCGCGGTGGGCGGCGATCGCCGGGTTCGGCGGGTACGTGTTCCTCGGTGGGGCGACCGTCACCGCGTCCCGCGCGGCGCGCACCGGTTCCTGGAGCGCCATCGACGACAGCGGCTCGGACGACCCGATCACCCGCCGCTACCTCGCGCTGTGGCACGACCACGGCACCGATCCTGTTGACGCCTCCTACGCCTACCTGGTCCTGCCTGGCGCGTCGAGCGTTGCCACGTCCGCTCGCAGCGCGTCACCTGGCGTGGCCGTGGTGGCGAACACGGCCGCTGTACAAGGGATCTCGGCAGGACCGGTGCGCGCGGCGAACTTCTTCGCGGCGGGCGCGTGCGGGGCGATCACCGCGAGCGGGCCGTGCTCGGTGTTGGCCCGCCAGGACGGGCCGGTGCTGTCGGTGGCCGTCGCCGACCCGACCCGGACGGCACCAACGGTGATCGTCACCTTGCCCGACAACGGTTTCACCGCGGCCTCGGCGGATCCCGGGGTGACCGTGCTGCAGACATCGCCGACCACAAAGCTCCTGGTTGGGGTCGGTGGCACGCTCGGCGGCAGTCGCACGGTCCGACTCGGCGCGGGTTCGCCGGTGTCGACCGGCACGGCATGGGCCATCGCCGCGGCCGCCGACGCCTACGTGCGCGACGGTGGCTCCGCGAGCCAGAACTTCGGCACCGGGCCGCTCACTGTCAAGACAGCGGCGGCCGGGTACAACCGACGCGCGTTCGTCCGGTTCGACCTCGCCCTGCCCACCGCGCCGAAGCGAGCCGTGCTGTGGTTGCACGGCAGGGTCAACGACGACGACAACACCCACTCCACGGTGACCGCGCACCGGGTGACCGGGCCGTGGACGGAGACCGGCGTGACGTGGGACAACCAGCCCACCCTGGGGTCGGTGCTGGCCACCGCCCGGATCAGCCGCACACCGGACTGGATCGGGCTGGACGTCACGGCCGCGTTGACCGCGAACCCGAGCGTCATCACGTTCGGGCTGTCGGCGGGCCAGTTCGCGGTCCAGCTGGACAGCCGGGAGGCCACCGCGAACCAGCCGGTGCTGCAGATCGTGACCTGACCGCACTCAGTCCTATCGGGACGATCCCCGGCCGGGGACGTCCACCGCACTCGCCAACCCATTGAGGTGCCATGAGATCACTCACCACCGCGCTCGCCATCGCGCTCTGCGCGGCCACCACGGCGGCCGTCGCACAGACAGCGGCCGCCGCCCCTCCGCACAACTCCACCATCCCCTCGACGGGGTGCCAGTACACCTCGACCACACTCCCCCTCGGCCAGTCCGTGGCGCAGACGATCGTGACCAGTGGCCAGACCCGCCAGTACCTGATCCACCTGCCCACGACCTACCAGCCGGGACAGGGCAAGCCGCTGGTGTTGGCGTTCCACGGGCGCAAGGGGGACGGCCACGACATCGAGGCCTACTCGGAGATCGACGCGCTCGACACCATCGCGGTGTACCCGATCGGGGCCAAGGGGGAGGACGACGAGCGGGCCTGGCAGGGGGCGCCCTACGCGGCGCCGGTGGACGACGTGCAGTTCGTCAGGGATCTGCTCGACTCGGTGCAGGCCACCCTGTGCGTCGACCCGTACCGGATCTACGCCGTGGGCAAGTCCAACGGTGGCGGGTTCGTGTCCCTGCTCGCTTGCAAGCTCCCCCAACGCATCGCGGCGTTCGGGGTCGTCGCGGGGGCCTTCTACCCGGGCACCCTCTCCGCCTGCGGTAACCCGACCGCGCCGGTGCCGATCATCGACTTCCACGGCACCGCGGACTCCGTCATCGCGTACAACGGCGACAGCAGCAACCACGGCCAACCGCTGCCCACGGTCATGAGTTGGGCGCAGTCCTGGGCCAACCGCAGCTCGTGCTCGCCCACGCCCGCGACGGCCCAGCTCAGCAGCGAGGTCGTCGGGTTCGCCTGGGGTTCGTGCCTGCCGCACAAGGAGGTGCTGCACTTCAAGATCGTTACCGGGGACCACACCTGGCCGGGTGCGCCGGTGTCGAGCGGGCCGGGCAAGACGACCCAGCAGATCAAGGCGACCACCGCGATCTGGAGCTTCCTGACCAGCCACCCGCTCATCCCCTAGGACGGCGGTGACCTCGGCGACCCAGCGCAGTGGTCCTGGGTCGCCGAGGTCGGGCTCCTCCCCGGCGGGGGCCAAACACGCCGGGGAGGAGGCTTGCGGACGGGTCAGCCGACGCTGACGTCGTCGAGGAGGAAGTTGGTCGCGAGGTAGGCGTCCTCCACGCCGGAGAAGCGGATCGTGACGGTCTGGCCCCGGTACGCCGAGAGGTCCACCGCGCGTTGGACGTAGGCGGTGCCCGCGTTGGCGTTCGAGTACGTGACCGCCGTGGTGCCGTTGAGTTGGACGCGCAGCACGTCGTAGGCGGTGCTGCCGGTCTCCTGCGTGGTGACCTTCAGCCAGAACCGGAGCGCGGGCGCGCCGGTGCTGGGCACCCTGACCTGCTGGCTGATGGCCTCACTGGCGGCCCTGCCGTTGCCGAGCAGCCACGCGTAGTACGAACCGCTGCGCGCGGTCTGCTGGGTGCTGTTGGTGACCACAGCGGACTCGCTCCACCCGGTCTGGCCGGACTCGAAGCCGCCGTTGGTGACCGCGTTGCCGGTCGGCGGGACCGTCGTCGTGGTCGGCACGGACGTCGTGGGCCGGGTGGTCGTGGTCGGACCGGTGGGGCTGGTCGTCGTGGTCGGGCGGGTGGTGGTCGTGGTCGGCGCCGGGAGGGCGGTGCCGACGCTGACGGCGGCCCAGGCGACGCTGACCAGGTAGCGCTCCTGGCTGTTGGTGCCGTACAGGTCGGCGGCGGCCTGCAGGGTCGCGGTGCGCGCCCCGGCGTAGTTGGTCGTCGAGGTCATGTACGTGCTCAGCGCGCGGTAGAACACCGCCGCGGCCTTGTCCCGGCCGATGCCCGCGAACGTGGTGCTGTTGCAGGTGCCGCCGACGTGCGGGAGCCCGCCGATGGTCTTGTTCCCGGTGCCCTCGGAGGCCAGGTAGAACCAGCGGTTGCCGATGCCCGACGAGTAGTGCACGTCGACCTGGCCCGCGGTGGAGCGCCAGCAGCCCAGCGAGTTGCCGTCGGCGGCCGGGTTGTCCATCCGGCGGAAGTAGCCCGATGGCATGCGCAGCTTCTCGCCGATGTAGTAGTCGGCCGGGTCGTTCGGGTTGGCCGCGGAGAACTCGACCATGGTGCCGAAGATGTCGGACGCGGACTCGTTGAGACCGCCCGACTCCCCGGAGTAGTTGAGGTTCGCGGTGGCCGCGGTGACGCCGTGGGTCATCTCGTGGCCGACGACGTCGATCTGGGTCAGCGGCGTGTTCTGGTTGGTGGAGCTGCCGTCGCCGAAGACCATGCAGAAGCAGCTGTCGTCGTAGAAGGCGTTGAGCAGGCCGGATCCGATGTGGACGTACATCGTGTGGCCCTGGCCGTTGTTGCGGATGCCGTTGCGGCCGTAGGCGTTCTTGTAGAAGTCCCAGGTCTTGGCCAGGCCGTAGTACGCGTCGACGGCGATGGTCTGCCGGTTGCCCAGCTGCCCGGTGCCCCACACGTTGTCGGCGTCGGTGTAGGCCGTCGCACGCGCGGCCGGGCTGTTCTCGGAACCGCCGTTGCCGTCGAGCACGCGGGTGTTGCCCCGGGTCGTGTCGGTCAGGGTGTAGCCGCCGGACCCGCTGCTCGTGCTGATGTCGACGGTGCCGACGTGGTAGCCGTTGCCGGTCGCCTTGTGCCGCTTCTCGTAGCGGTCTAGTAGCACGCCGCTAGCGGCGTCGGTCACGACGACCTCGGCACCGCCACCCTCCACTGTGGTCCGGTAGGCCAGGACGGGCTTGCGGTTCACCGCGTAGACGACCAGCTCGGGCTTGGCCGCGCCGTCCTTGTTCTCCGCGGTCAACGCGGGCGCCAGCGCGGCGGCCCTGGTGGAGGCGATGGTGGGCGTGACCGACGGGACGGTGATGGTCTCGGTGCTCGCCCGGTCGACGGCGGCGATCCGGTTGTCGGCGGCGCGGTGCAGGACCAGGTCGCCCCCCACGACCGGCAGGCCGTCGTAGGTGCGGTCGTAGCGCACGTGGCGGGTGCCGTTGTTGTCGACGACCACGTCCTTGGCGACGAGCTTCTCCTTGGCGCCCAGCCCCAGGTCCCTGGCGGCCGCGGCGGCCTCGGCACCGGCGCGGTCGAGCTCGGCGGCGCGCTGCTGCGGGCTCAGCGCCCTGGCGCCGGGGGCGGACTGGTCCTGCGCGGCACCGGCCTGGGTGGCGGTCACCGCGATGACCGTCGCGCCCACGGCGGTCGCCGCGGCCACAGCCGCGGCGACCAGCGCCCGGCGACCCTTGCGTGACATGTCGTCTCCTCCACCGGCCCGTGTGGACGGGAGCGCGCACCGTCCACGGTGCAGTGGACGAGGTGGGCTGGCGGACCGGTGGGCGAAAACTAGGTGTCAGATCCGCGTGAATGAATACATGGATTGCCCGGCAAGGGGTCGGCAAGGGGTGGACAAGGGGCGGTCCCGATCACTCCACCGTGACGCTTTTGGCCAGGTTGCGCGGTTTGTCGATATCGCGGCCGAGCGCCGTCGCGGTGTGGTAGGCCAGCAGCTGCAGCGGGATGGTCAGCAGGATCGGGTCCAGTTCCGGCTCCCCGCGCGGCACCCGGATGACCTCGTCGGCCAGCCCGTCGGGCAGGTCGGCGTTGGTGACGGCGATGACCGGGCCGCCGCGCGCCTTGACCTGCTCGATGGTGCCGATGTTCTTGGCCACCAGGTCGTCGGCGGGCACGATGACCACGCTGGGCATCTCGGCGTCGACCAGCGCCAGCGGGCCGTGCTTGAGCTCGGCGGACTGGTAGGCCTCGGCGTGGATGTAGGAGATCTCCTTGAGCTTCTGGGCGCCCTCGCGGGCCACCGGCCAGCCGCGCACCCGGCCGAGGAAGAACATGTGCCGCGCGTGGGCGTACCGCTTGGCGATCCTGGCGATCTCCGCGTCGTCGGCGAGGACCCGCTCGACCTGGCCGGGCAGCGCGCGCAGACCGGTCACGACGCGTGCTCCCGCGGCCGCGCTCAGGTCACGGACCCGGCCCAGCAGCAGGGCGAGCATGGCGAAGGAGACGGTCATGTTCGTCAGCGCCTTGGTGGAGGCGACCGACACCTCCGGTCCGGCGTGCAGGAACACGCCGCTGCCGCACTCGCGGGCGATCGCGCTGCCGACGACGTTGACCGCGCCGATCACCCGGCCGCCCTTGCGCCGCAACTCCTGCACGGCGGCGAGGGTGTCGATGGTCTCGCCGGACTGGCTCACCGCGACGTAGAGCGCGTCCGGGTCGACCACCGGGTTGCGGTAGCGGTACTCCGAGGCAGGTTCGGCGTCGGCTGGCACGCGCGCCAACTCCTCCACCAGGGCGGCACCCATCTGGCCCGCGTAGTAGGCGGAGCCGCAGCCGAGGAACTTGACCCGCTTGATGGCGCGCAACGCCATCGGGTCCAGGCCGAGCCCACCGAGGTGCGCGGTGGCGAACCGCTCGTCGAGCCGCCCGCGCAGCGCCCTGGCGATCGCCTCGGGCTGCTCGGTCATCTCCTTGCGCATGAAGTCGGTGTGTCCGCCGAGTTCGTAGTCGTCGGCGGCGTGCTCGACGGTGGTCGGCGTCTTGCTGGTCCGCCTGGCCTCCACAGTGGACGTGCGGAACCCGGCCGCGGTGACCGTCGCCAGCTCGCCGTCGTCGAGGAACACGACCTGCTGGGTGTGGTGCACCAGCGCGGCGACGTCGGAGGCGATGAACATCTCGCCGTCGCCGATGCCCAGCACGATGGGGCTGCCGTTGCGGGCGACCACCAGCTCCCCCGGCCGGTCGCGGTCGAGCACCACCAGGCCGTAGGTGCCCTCGACCCCGCGCAGCGCGGCCCGGACGGCGTCCTCCAGCGTGTCGGCCCGCTCGCGGGCGATCAGGTGGGCCAAGACCTCGGTGTCGGTCTCGGAGACGAACTCGACGCCTGCTGCGGTGAGCTGGGTGCGCAGCTGCTCGGCGTTCTCGATGATCCCGTTGTGCACCACCGCGATCCGGCTGTCGGCGTCCAGGTGCGGGTGAGCGTTGCGGTCCGAGGGCTCACCGTGGGTGGCCCAGCGGGTGTGCGCGATGCCGACCGTGGCGGGGTTGTCGGTGAGCTTGTCGCGCAGGTCCTGGACGCGTCCGGCGGTCTTGGTGACCACGATGGCGCCGTCGTCGAACACGGCGACCCCCGCGGAGTCGTAGCCGCGGTACTCCAGCCGGTGCAGCCCCTCCACCAGCACGGGCGTCGCCGGACGCACCCCCAGGTAGCCGACGATTCCACACATAGCTTCGCTCCCTAGCCGTAGATGATCCGCCGTAGCTGCCGCTCGCTCAGGACCGGGGCAGCCACCGGGCGCGCGGCCAGCTCCCCGGCCACCCGCGCCCAGATCTCGGCGTTGCGCACCTGCCCGCGCCGCAGCTCGGTGTGCCTGCGGCGCACGTACTGCTCGACGGTCTCCCCGAAGTACGCCAGCACGTCGGAGACGACCCGCGCCGCGATCCCCGGCGGGAGACCGGTGGTCCCCGCGACGTACCGGACGAGGTCGACGGGTGGTTCGCTCACGCCAGACACTGGCACTGGTTCGACCGCCGAGGCAACTCCTGTGCCCGATATCGGGCACGGGGTCAGCCGAGCGAGTCGCGCAGCTGCCCGAACTCGGCGGCGAGGTCCGGGAGCTGGTAGTGCGCGTTGAGCCCGCTGGGGTTGGGCAGCACCCACACCCGCACCGACTCGAACAGCTCCGCCTGCGGCCCGATGACCGCCTTGGGCGCCGCGAACGCCACCCGGTAGGCGGTGATGCCGACGACCGCGACCACCCGGGGCTCGTACTCGGCGACGAGGCGGCGCAGCCGGTCACCGCCGAGGGTCAGCTCGTCGTCCGAGAGCTCGTCGGCGCGCGCGGTGGCCCTGGCGACCAGGTTGGTGACGCCGAGGCCGTAGGTGGGCAGCAGGTCCTGCTCACCGGGGTCGAGCAGCCGAGGGGTGAAGCCGGACAGGTGTAAGGCGGGCCAGAACCGGTTGCCCGGCCGGGCGAAGTGGTGGCCGGTGGCACCGGAGTACAGGCTCGGGTTGATCCCGCAGAACAACACCGCCAGACCGGCACCGATCACATCGGGCACGGTCCGGTCCCTGGCCGCCACGAGCTCGGCGCGAGTAGGTCGAGGCACGCCCCCCATGGGAACAGAAGTCGATCACCCCCGCCACCGACGAACGTCGCCGCACCCCTCCGACACCCCAAGTCCCACCGACCGGACCCGTTGCCCCACAGCCCCTTCGCGCACCCACCCCACCCACACCCGCTCACCACGAGTTGTGACAACACCACAAGAACCCCGCCCAGTCCTGTGGACAACCCACCACCCGACCATATCGTCCGATGTGGACACTAACCGGCCGTTACCCACCCGACGGCGGCCACGCACTCCTCGGACCTGCCGAAGATGTTCTGGTACCAGGCGGGTCGAACCGCCCAGGGAACCGGAACGGCCCGCCTCCGGGAAGGGGGCGGGCCGTTCGGGGAAGGCGCGGGTCAGACTGTGAAGCCGAGGGCGCGGAGTTGTTCGCGGCCGTCCTCGGTGATCTTCTCGGGGCCCCAGGGGGGCATCCAGACCCAGTTGATGCGGAAGTCGTCGACGAGGCCGCCGCTGGTGAGGGCGGCTCGGGTCTGGTCCTCGATGACGTCGGTCAGCGGGCAGGCCGCCGAGGTGAGGGTCATGTCGATGGTGGCGGTGTTGTCCGGCTCGACGCGGATGTCATAGACCAGGCCGAGGTCGACGACGTTGATGCCGAGTTCGGGGTCGACCACGTCGCGCATGGCCTCCTCGAGGTCGTCTAGGGAGGCCACGTCCGCGCGGGGGGCCTGGGTGGGCATCCCGGCGGCGCCGCGCTGGACGTCTGGGTCGGTCATGCCGGTCCTCCTTCGGTGCGGGCGCGGGTAACCGCGTCCTTGAACGCCATCCAGCCGAGCAGGGCGCACTTCACCCTAGCGGGGTACTTGGCGACCCCGGCGAAGGCGATGCCGTCCTCGAGCACGTCCTCGTCCGGTTCCACCGTGCCCCGCCCGTGCATCAGCTCCACGAACGCGTCGAGCTTGACCATCGCCTCGGCCACCGGGCGGCCGACCACCAGGTCGGTGAGCACCGAGGTGGACGCCTGGCTGATGGAGCAGCCCTGGCCGTCGTAGGACACGTCGGCCACCGCGTCGCCGTCGAGCCTGACCCGCAGCGTCACCTCGTCCCCGCAGGTCGGGTTGACCTGGAAGGACTCGGTGTCGAACGGGTCGCGCAGGCCGCGGCCGTGCGGGTTCTTGTAGTGGTCCAGGATGATCTCCTGGTACATCTGCTGCAGCTGCATCAGGCGACCCCGAAGAAGCGGCGCGCCTCGCGCACCCCGGCCAGGAACGCGTCCACGTCCCGCAGGTCGTTGTACACGTAGAAGCTGGCCCGCACCGAAGCCGGGACGCCGAGGCGGCGGTGCAGCGGCCACGCGCAGTGGTGCCCGACGCGCACGGCGACGCCCTGGTCGTCGAGCACCTGGCCCACGTCGTGCGGGTGGATGCCGTCGACGACGAACGACACCGCTCCCCCGCGCGCGTGCCCGTCGACCGGGCCGATGACCCGGATGCCCGGGATCTCGGCGAGGCCGTCGAGCGCGGCGACGGTGAGCAGGTGCTCGTGCGCGGCGACCCGGTCCATGCCGACGGCGGTCAGGTAGTCCACAGCCGCGCCGAGCGCCACCGCCTGCGAGGTCATCGGCGTGCCCGCCTCGAAGCGCTGCGGCGGCGCGGCGAAGGTGGACCGCGCCATCTCCACCATCTCGATCATCGACCCGCCGGTGAGGAACGGCGGCATGGCCGCCAGCAGCTCCCGGCGGCCGTAGAGCACGCCGAGCCCGTACGGGCCGAGCATCTTGTGCGCGGAGAACACCGCGAAGTCCACGTCGAGCGCGTGGAAGTCGACCACCGAGTGCGGCACCGACTGGCACGCGTCGAGCACGACCAGCGCGCCGACCTCGCGGGCCCGCGCCACCAGCGGCTCGACCGGGTTGACGGTGCCCAGCACGTTGGACTGGTGGGTGAACGCCAGCACCTTCGTGCGCGCGTTCACCACCTCGTCCAGGGTGGACAGGTCGAGCCTGCCGTCGTCGGTCACACCGAGCCAGCGCAGGGTCGCCCCGGTGCGCTGGGCCAGCTGCTGCCACGGAACCAGGTTCGCGTGGTGCTCCATCTCGGTGGTGACGATCTCGTCGCCGGGACCCAGGACGAACCGGGCCGCCTCAGGTCCGGCGGTGGCCGCGTTGCCCATGGCGTAGGCGACCAGGTTGATGCCCTCGGTGGCGTTCTTGGTGAACACCAGCTCACCCGGGGTCGCGCCGACGAAGGCCGCGACCCTGGCGCGGGCCGACTCGTAGGCGTCGGTGGCCTCCTCCGCGAGCTGATGCGCGCCGCGGTGCACGGCGGCGTTGTGCTCGGAGAGGAAGGCCCGCTCGGCGTCGAGCACCTGGGTCGGGCGCTGCGAGGTGGCCCCGGAGTCCAGGTACACCAGCGGTTTGCCGTCGCGCACGGTGCGGCCGAGGATGGGGAAGTCGGCGCGCAGGGCGTCGACGTCCAGCGGTGCGGTCACTGCGGTCACTGCGGTCACTGCGGTCACCTGACCGGTACCCCCTTCTGACTTAGACCTGTACCCGGTGCAACGCGCTCAGACGCCCGCGGCTTCCTGGCTGCCGGTGTACTTCACGTAACCCTCGGACTCCAGCACGTTCGCCAGTTCCGACCCGCCGGACTCGACGATGCGGCCGCCCGCGAAGACGTGCACGAAGTCGGGGGTGATGTGGCGCAGGATGCGGGTGTAGTGCGTGATCAGCAGGACGCCGGTCTCGCCGGAGGCCTTGAACCGGTTCACCCCGTCGGACACCACGCGCAGCGCGTCCACGTCGAGGCCGGAGTCGGTCTCGTCGAGGATGGCGATCTTGGGGCTGAGCAGGGCCAGCTGCAGGATCTCGTGCCGCTTCTTCTCGCCGCCGGAGAAGCCCTCGTTGACGCTGCGCTCGGCGAAGGCCGGGTCGATCTCCAGTTCGGTCATCGCCGCCTTCACCTCCTTGACCCAGGTGCGCAGCTTCGGCGCCTCGCCGCGCACGGCGGTGGCCGCGGTGCGCAGGAAGTTCGACATCGACACGCCGGGGACCTCGACCGGGTACTGCATGGCCAGGAACAGGCCCGCGCGGGCGCGCTCGTCGACGCTCATCGCGAGCACGTCGTCGCCGTCGAGGGTCACCGACCCGGAGGTCACCTCGTACTTGGGGTGCCCGGCCACCGCGTAGGACAGGGTGGACTTGCCGGACCCGTTGGGGCCCATGATCGCGTGGGTCTCGCCTGCCCTCACGGTCAGGTCGACGCCCTTGAGGATCTCCTTGGCGCCGTCGTCGGTCGCGACCGAGACGTGCAGGTCCTTGATCTCCAGGGTGGCCATGGTGGTTCTTCTTCTCCTGTGCGGAAAGGGTGTCAGTCAGTTCGGGGGGTGGTTCACGGCGCGGGTCACGTCGACGAGGACGTCGTCACCGGTGATGGTGACCGCGTAGACGTCGACCGGTTCGGTGGCCGGTGGCGCGGAGGGGGCGCCGGTGCGCAGGTCGAAGCACGACCCGTGCAGCCAGCACTCCAGGCCCTTGCGGGACAGCTCGCCCTCCGAGAGCGCCACGGCGGCGTGCGAGCACTCGTCGCGCAGCGCGTGGACCTCGTCGCCGCGGCGCACCAGCACCACGGCGACGTCGTCGACCTCCAGGGCGACCGGCTTGCCGTCGTCCAGCTCGGACAACGCACAAGCTCGGGTGTTCATACCCCGACGGCTTCCAGTTCGGCCTCGATCGCGGCCTCGAGGCGCTCGCGCACCTCGGGGACCTGGATCTTCATCAGCAGCTCGTGGAAGAAGCCGCGCACGACGAGCCTGCGGGCCTGGTCCTCGGGGATGCCGCGGGCCTGCAGGTAGAACAGCTGCTCGTCGTCGAAGCGGCCGGTGGCGCTGGCGTGACCGGCACCGGCGATCTCGCCGGTCTCGATCTCCAGGTTCGGCACCGAGTCGGCGCGGGCACCGTCGGTCAGCAGCAGGTTCCGGTTGAGCTCGTAGGTCTGCGTGCCCTCGGCCGCCGCGCGGATCAAGACATCGCCGATCCACACCGTGTGCGCGTCGTTCCCTTGCAGCGCACCCTTGTAGACCACGTTCGAGGTGCAGTTGGCCTGCGAGTGGTCGACGAAGGTGCGGTGCTCGAAGTGCTGACCGGCGTCGGCGAAGTAGAGCCCGTTGAGCTCGACCTCACCGCCCTTGTCGGCGAACGCCGCCGTCGGCGACACCCGGACCAGGTCACCGCCGAGGGTGACCACCGTGTGCCGCAGCAGCGCGTCGCGGCCGATCCTGGCGTGCTGCGCCGTCACGTGCACCGCGTCGTCCGCCCAGTCCTGGATGGACACCACGGTGAGCTTCGCGCCGTCGGCCAGCACGAACTCCACGTTGTCGGCGTACACGCCGGAGCCGCGGTGGTCGAGCACGACGACGGCCTCGGCGAACCGCTCGGCGCGCACCTGCAGGTGCCCGTAGGCGACCTGCCCGGCGCCCGGCCCGGTCACGGTCACCAGTACCGGCGCGGACGCCTTGGTCTCCTTGGCCACCGTGAGGACCGTGGCCGCGGTGAACGAGCTGTACGCCTGGGCCGCGACCCGGTCGGCGGGCGTGCCCGCCGCGCCGAGCCGGGAGTCCCCGCGCTCGACGGTCTCCACGGTGACCTCGGCGGGCGCGTCGACCACGACGGTCGCCGAGCCGGTCGCCTCGACCCCGGTGTGCAGACCGGCGAGCCGCTTCATCGGGGTGAAGCGCCAGATCTCCTCGCGCCCCGACGGCACCTCGAACGCGTTCACGTCGAACGAGGTGAACCACTCCGCACGGGACGACTCGGGAACGACCGCCCCGTGCGAGTGGGACTTCTCAACTGCCGCGGTCATTTAACCGACCGCTCCTTCCATCTGGAGCTCGATAAGACGGTTCAGCTCGAGCGCGTACTCCATGGGCAGCTCGCGCGCGATGGGCTCGACGAACCCGCGCACGATCATGGCCATCGCCTCGTCCTCGGTCAGGCCGCGCGACATCAGGTAGAACAGCTGGTCGTCGCTGACCTTGGACACCGTCGCCTCGTGCCCCATCGCCACGTCGTCCTCGCGGACGTCGACGTAGGGGTAGGTGTCGGAGCGGCTGATCTGGTCGACCAGCAGCGCGTCGCACTTCACCGTGGACTTGGCGTGGTGGGCGCGCTTGTTGACCTGCACGAGACCGCGGTAGCTGGTGCGGCCGCCGCCGCGGGCCACCGACTTGGAGATGATCGTCGAGGACGTGTGCGGCGCCATGTGCACCATCTTCGCGCCCGCGTCCTGGTGCTGGCCCTCACCGGCGAAGGCGATGGAGAGCACCTCGCCCTTGGCGTGCTCGCCCATCAGGAACACCGCCGGGTACTTCATGGTCACCTTGGAGCCGATGTTGCCGTCGACCCACTCCATGGTCGCGCCCGCCTCGGCCTTGGCCCGCTTGGTGACCAGGTTGTAGACGTTGTTCGACCAGTTCTGGATGGTGGTGTAGCGGCAGCGGGCGCCCTTCTTCACCACGATCTCCACGACCGCCGAGTGCAGCGAGTCCGAGGAGTAGATCGGGGCGGTGCAGCCCTCGACGTAGTGCACGTAGGCGTCTTCGTCGACGATGATCAGGGTGCGCTCGAACTGGCCCATGTTCTCGGTGTTGATCCGGAAGTAGGCCTGCAGCGGGATCTCGACGTGCACGCCCTTGGGGACGTAGATGAACGAGCCGCCCGACCACACGGCGCCGTTGAGCGCGGAGAACTTGTTGTCCCCGTGCGGGATCACCGAGCCGTAGTACTCCTCGAACAGCTCCGGGTGCTCCTTGAGCGCGGTGTCGGTGTCGAGGAAGATGACACCCTGCTTCTCGAGCTCCTCGTTGATCTTGTGGTAGACCACCTCGGACTCGTACTGCGCGGCGACACCGGAGACCAGGCGGGCCTTCTCGGCCTCGGGGATGCCCAGCTTGTCGTAGGTGTTCTTGATGTCCTCCGGCAGGTCCTCCCAGGACTGGGCCTGCTTCTCGGTGGAGCGCACGAAGTACTTGATGTTGTCGAAGTCGATGCCGGACAGGTCGGCACCCCACCTCGGCATCGGCTTGCGGTCGAACAGGCGCAGCGCCTTGAGCCGGGACTCGAGCATCCACTCCGGCTCGCTCTTCTTGGCCGAGATGTCCCGGACCACGGCCTCCGACAAGCCGCGCTGGGCAACCGCGCCCGCGCTGTCGGAGTCGGCCCAGCCGTACTCGTACCGCCCGAGCGTCGCCAGGGTCTCGTCCTGGGTGAGCGGCTGGGGTGTGGTGGTGCGCTGCTGCGCAGCGGCAGTCATGGGACTTCCCTCCATCCGGGATCTGTCGTGCTGTGGTGCTGTGTGCCCGCGCCGGGCCTAGGGGACCGAGTGCGGGACGTGCGTGGTGCACGCCGCGTCGCCCCTGGCGATCGTGGCCAGGCGCTGCACGTGCGTGCCGAGCAGGTCGGCGAACGCCGCCGTCTCGACCTCGCACAGTTGGGGGAACTCGGCGGCGACGTGCGCCACCGGGCAGTGGTGCTGGCACAACTGCTCGCCTGCGCCGACGCTGCGCGTCGAGGACGCGTAGCCCTCCCTGGTCAGCGCCGTGGCCAGGGCCTCGGCGCGACCCGCCGGGTCCTGCGGCGCGGTCACCGCCGCGCGGTGCCGGTCGACCAACGTGGCCACCCGGCGCTGCGCGAACGCGCGGACCGCTTGCTCCCCCCCGCTCTCGGCGAGGAAGCGCAGCGCGGAGATCGCGAGGTCGTCGTAGGCGTGCCCGAACCGCGACCGTCCGGCCTCGGTGAGCAGGAAGAGCTTCGCCGGTCGGCCGCGGCCCCTGGCACCGACGCGGGGCGCGTCACGCGTGTACGCCTCCCCGTCGGCGACCAGTGCGTCCAGATGCCTGCGGACGGCGGTCGGGCTCAACCCCAGCGCCTCGGCGATCGCGACCGCCGTGACCGGCCCCTGCTCCAGCAGCAGCCTGGCCACGCCCTCGCGGGTGCGACCCTCGGCCTGCTGCCCGGCCGCGGCGGGGGCGACGGCCTCCGCGGCGGCCCGCGGAGCGGGAGCGGTCTTTTTCACAACACAAGTGTGTCTTATTTACCGGGGCAGGTCAAAGACGGGGGTCGGTGGCGGTGACCCGGCTCACAAGCGCCGTTCGGGTGACATCCGGTCGGCCCCGGTCAGCCCGCCGCCCCGGCGGCCGCCGCCTGGCGTTCGAGCACCACCATCAGGGTGTACAGCTCGCGCGCGGTGGCGCCGAAGTGCACCCGGTCGGCACGCATCGCGACGGCGAAGGCGGGTGCGGTGACCGCGGTGGACCTGGCGGCGGCGAGCCGGTCACGGGCCGTGGCGGTGTCGCCCCGGTCGAGCGCGGCCCGCGCGGCCGAGCCCAGCGCGTGGCGCCGGGCCGCGGCGGGCAGGTCGTGGGCGGCGAGCCAGCCGTCGATCTCGGCGACGACGTCGAGGTCGGGATCGGCCCCGGCGTGGTCGGTGACCGCTGCCCAGGCGAGCGCGGTGGCGACCGGGGTGCCCGCCGCCTCGAAGGTGGTCACCGCGGTCTTGGCGGCGGTCAGGGCGAGGTCGGCGTTGCCGCGCTCGCCCTGGATCTTGGCGTACCAGAGCGCGAGGTCGCCGCGGGCGGCCAGCCGGGAGCGGTCGAGCTGCTCGTCGACGAGCCCGTCGCGGTCGACGCGCAGGTCCACCGCGGCGAGCAGGTCCTCGGCGACCGCGAGGGCTTGGTCGGCGGTCACCTGCCAGGGCGGGTGCGCGCGTTCGTTGGTCAGCGAGCGCAGCGCCAACGCGCCCGCGGCGTCGGGCAGTGACAAGTCCGGCGCCCCACCGAGGACCCGCTCGCTGACCCAGGTGTCGATCTGCCGGTCGCGGCTGACCTCGCTCAGCGTGGCCAATAGCCCGCTGTCGCCGAGCTGCCGGTTGACCGCGGCGCGCCGGACCGACCGCAGGGCGACGATCACGGCGGGCAGGGCACCGACCACCGCGAACACCAACAGGTCGGACACCGGGTGGAACAGGACGACGCTCGCGGTCAGCACCAGCGCGGCGAGCACGAGGGCCTTGGTGGCGCTGCCGACGACGATCAGGAGCAGCAGCGCAGGCCCCCTGGCGATGCCCCGGCCGATGAGGGTCGCGATCACGGTGAACGCGATGAAGACGAGCACGAGGGCGCGGTACCAGCCCCACCCGACCAGCTCGGGGGTGTCCGCCCACCCGGCGACGACCTCGGCGCCGACCGGGCTGGCCGCGAGCACGGCCACCGCGAGGGCGCCGTTGAGCTCGGCCGACCTGGCGCTCCAGCGGCGCGGTCGCAGCAGCGGCGCCCTGGTCCGGTCGGTGGCGGCGAGGTAGACCGCGATCATGACCGCGCCCAGCAGCCGCAGCCCGGTGTCGACGAGGTCGCCGCCGGGCATCGGCACGCCGAGGACGAACGCGAAGGGCACCAGCGGGGCGACTCGGGCGGCGAACCGCCACCGCGCGTCCGGCCGGGTGCTGTCGCGCACGGCCAGCTCGATCTGCGCGGCCGCGCTGTGGCCGATGGTCAGGAAGTGGTGCAGCGCGAAACCGAGCAGCAGCGGGACGGCGGTGGTCGCCATCAGCTCCGGGTCGGGCAGCCGGAACAGGGAGAACGTGGCGACGGCCGCGAGCAGGCCGAAGCCGGAGAGCCCCAGGACGAACGCGGCGGCGGCCACCCACCAGCCGGGGTCGGCGTCGGTGACCAGACCCGCGGTGCAGGCGAACGCGACGGCGGCGGCGAGGTCGACCCACGGCGGCGGCTTGGTCCAGTCGGCGCGCTCGAGGCGCTTCACCACGGCGAGCAGCCCCGCCACGCCCGCCAGCACCAGGGATAACAGGGTGGGACCCACCATCTCGACCGCCTTTCCCGCGCCGCGCCCACGGTTGATCATGACGGTAGCGGGCGACCGCCGGGCCCAGGTCCGATCGGCCGGGATCGGCCTGCCGCTACCCTTCCGGACGTGGTGGCGGGAGACACGACCCGGGCGGTGCGCGCGGGTGGGCAGCCGGGTGGGGTGGAGTCCGGCCCCCTCGACGAGCGGGAGCGGCGGCAGCTCGACGTCGTGCGCCGCTTCGGCACGGTCGGCTCGCTGCTGCTGACCATCGGCTCGCTCGGCGCGGGCGCGGCCCCGGTGTTCAACCCGGTGTTCCGGCTGCCGGTGCTGGGCCTGTTCAGCCGGATGACCACGGTGGCGCTGGCGTTCGCGTTCACCGGCGTGTTCATGATCGTGCTGGCCTGGCTGGCGCTGGGCAGGCTGTCGCGGCCGGGTCGGGCGCGCGCGGTGTCGGTGCCGCAGATGGCCAGGACGCTGGTGATGTGGATCGCGCCGCTGGTGTTCACCGTGCCCAGCTTCAGCCGCGACGTCTACAGCTACCTGGCGCAGAGCGAGATCGTGGCGATGGGCCAGGACCCGTACACGGTCGGCCCGGCGCAGGCGCTCGGCGTGAACCACCCGCTGACCCAGGGCGTGCCGACGATGTGGCGGGAGACCCCGTCGCCGTACGGGCCGCTGTTCCTCACCCTCGGCAAGGCGGTCAACTGGCTCACCGGCGACCACGTGGTGCTCGGTGTCGCCGCGCACCGGGCGCTGGCGCTGCTGGGCCTGGCGATGGTCATCTGGGCGCTGCCCCGGCTGGCCCGCCGGTTCGGGGTGAGCCCGGTCAGCGCGCTGTGGCTGGGCGCGGCGAACCCGCTGGTGCTGTTCCACCTGGTCGTCGGCGTGCACAACGAGGCGCTGGCGATCGGGCTGATGCTGGTCGGGTTCGAACTGGCGCTGCGCCGGATGCCCAAGGTCACCCCGGACGGGCCGTTCCCGCCGTGGCAGCGCGGCGAACTGCTCTGGTACGCCGTCGGCGCCGCGGTGATCACCCTGGGCGCGGCGGTGAAGATCCCGGCGGCGCTGGCGCTCGGCTTCCTCGGCGTGATGATCGCCCGGCGGATGGGCGGCACCTGGAAGAACGTGCTGGCGGTGGCGGGCGGGCTCGGCGTGGTGTTCGCCGTGGTGCTCACCGCGACCTCGCTGGGCAGCGGCCTCGGCTACGGCTGGGTGGCCACGCTCAACACCGCCGCCACCATCAAGAGCTGGATGGCGCCGATGACCGCGCTCGGCTTCGGCGCCGGGTGGCTGGGCATCGTGCTGGGCCTGGGCAACCACATCGACGCCGCGATCACCGCCAGCCGCACCGTGGGCGCGGTGATCGGCCCGCTGATCGCGGCCAAGCTGCTGCTGGACTCGCTGCGCTGGAAGCTGCGCCCGCTGACCGGCCTCGGCGTCGGGCTGGGCGCGGTGCTGGTGTTCGGCGCGACCGTGCAGCCGTGGTACCTGCTGTGGGCGGCCGTCCCGCTGGCCGCCGGGGCGGGCAACACCCGGTTCCGCACCGCGGCGATGGTGGTCAGCGCGGGCCTGGCGGTGGCGCTCGGCCCCACCGGCGCGACCTTCGACGGCCGGGTGTTCGTGCTGCCCTACGCCTACATCGGGGCGATCACCGTGACGCTGGTCGCGGTGACCCTGGTCCGCAAGCACATCCCGCGTGCCGAGTGGACGCCCGCCGGGGCCGTGACGGCGCCCACGTCCTAGGCTTGACCACTGTGAACACGCCAGCCGTCGAGGTGTCCGACCTGGTCAAGTCGTATGGGTCGACCACGGCGGTGGACGGCGTCGGGTTCGAGGTGACCCCCGGGTCGGTGCTGGCGCTGCTGGGCCCCAACGGCGCGGGCAAGACCACGACGGTGGAGATCTGCGAGGGCTTCCTGCGCCCCGACTCCGGCGCGGTGCGGGTGCTCGGGCTCGACCCGGTCGCCGACAGCGCCCGGCTTCGGCCGCGCATCGGCGTCATGCCGCAGGGCGGTGGCGCGTACCCGGGTGTACGCGCGGGCGAGATGCTGCGGCTGGTGGCCGCGTGCGCCGCGAACCCCCTCGACCCGGCCTGGTTGATCGACACGCTCGGTCTCGCAGGCTGCGCCCGCACCCCGTACAAGCGGCTCTCCGGCGGTCAGCAGCAGCGGCTGTCGTTGGCCTGCGCCCTGGTCGGCCGCCCGGAGCTGCTGTTCCTGGACGAACCGACCGCGGGCATGGACCCGCAGGCGCGCCGGTTGGTGTGGGAGCTGGTGGCGGCGCTGCGCGCGGACGGCGCCAGCGTGCTGCTGACCACGCACCTGATGGAGGAGGCCGAGGCGCTGGCCGACCACGTGGTGATCATCGACGGCGGCCGGGTGGTCGCCGAGGGCAGCCCGGCGCAGCTGACCGAGGAGCGCCCGGAGGCCCAGGCGCTGCGGTTCCGGGCGCGCTCGGGGATGGACACCGGGTTGCTGGTGGCCGCGCTGCCCGAGGGCTGCCTGGTGACCGAGCCCTCCCCCGGCGGCTACCTGGTGACCGGGACCGTCGACCCGCAGGTGGTGTCGACGGTGACCGCGTGGTGCGCCCAGCAGGGCGTGCTCGCCGAGGAGCTGCGGGTGGGCAGGCGCAGCCTGGAAGACGTGTTCCTGGACCTGACCGGGCGGGAGCTGCGCTCGTGAGCCCGTGCCCGCCGACCGGACGAGAGCCGCGCCTGTGACCGACCTGCCGCCGACCGGGCGGTTCGCCCCCGGCACCTTCACCCCCGCGCCCGGCGCGGGCGCCCCGCTGCGGATGCTGCTCACGCACGCCCGCACCGAGGCCGTGCTGACCATGCGCAACGGGGAGCAGGTCCTGCTGACGCTGCTGATCCCGTTGGCGCTGCTGATCGGCCTGACCAAGGTCTCGGTGGTGGACCTGCCGGAACCGAGGGTCGACTCCCTGGTGCCCCGGGTGTTCGCGCTCGCGGTGATGTCGACGGCGTTCACCGGGCAGGCGATCGCGCTGGGCTTCGACCGCCGCTACGGGGTCGTCAAGCGGCTGGCGGCGACCGCGCTGCCGCGCTGGCTGCTGGTCGGCGGCCGGGTGCTGGGCTGCCTGGCGGTGGTGGCGCTGCAACTGGTGGTGCTCGGCGTGGCCGCGGCGCTGCTGGGCTGGTCACCGTCGGCGGTCGGTCTGGTGTGGACGGTCGTGCTCGCGGTGCTGGGCACGCTGTCCTTCGGCGCGATCGGCGTGCTGCTCGGCGGGGCGCTCAAGGCCGAGGTGGTGCTGGCGCTGGCCAACGTCATCTGGCTGGTGCTGCTGCTCGCGGGCGGCGTCGTGCTCACCGCCGACACCCTGCCCCCCGCCATGGCCGACGCCGTGCGCCTGCTCCCGTCCGCCGCCCTGACCGAGGGCCTGACCGACGCCCTGTTCCGCGGCACCGCCCCCGCCCTGTCCACAGTGGCCACCCTCACCGCCTGGGGCACCGCCGCCGCCCTCCTGGCCACCAAGACCACCAAACTCACCTAGCCGGGTCGGCCCCGACCCCTGCCAACCCAGCCACCGCACGGCGAGCCACCCCCACCAGCCGGACACGACACGACACCGTCCTCCGCCAACCCAACCGCCGCACGGCGAGCCGACGCCGCCAAGCCGGGAACGATGCCGGGCGGGGATGTGGGGGCGGGTGGTGGGAGGGAGTGTTACGAGGCTGCCGCCGGCGCGGGTCGTGGGGGTGACCGGTCCGACGGCAGCCGGGAAGGCGGGTGGGGGAGTCCGCACTTCCGCGACGGAGTGTAGTTCGCCATGATCACCGCGTGGGGTCCTTTCGCGAGCATGACCACACTTTCGCCGATCGACCGGTGGTGAGACCCGGCGCACGCTAGGACGGGGCCTGACCACGACTCTCAGTCACCTCGGCCTACCATCGCCCGGTGCCGCTGGAGACGCTGAAGGCCCGCATCGACGCCCTGCCCACCCCGAGCACGCGCGTGCAGCGGGCCGTCGCGATCGCGGTCGTGGTGACCCAGGCGCTGATCGCGGTGACCGGGTCGGTGGTGCGGGTGACCGGGTCGGGCCTGGGGTGTTCGACGTGGCCGCAGTGCCAGCCGGGGAGCCTGGTGCCGGTGTCGCACCCGGAGTTCGCGGCGCTCAACCAGTGGATCGAGTTCGGCAACCGGTTGTTGACCGGGGTGGTGGGCATCGTCGCGTTCGCCGCGTTCGCGTTGGCGTACCTGGCCCGGCCGCGGCGGGCGCGCTACCTGCGGTTGGCGCTGGCGATGCCGGTGGGCGTGGTCGTGCAGGCGGTCCTGGGCGGGCTCACGGTGCGCTTCGACCTGCTGTGGTGGACCGTCGCGGTGCACTTCCTGGTGTCGGCCGTGATGGTGTGGCTCGCGGTGATGCTGGTCGACGCCGTGGACCCCGAGCGGGCGGCGACCGGGCGGGTGCGGGTGCCCTCGGCGTTGCCGGGGCTGCTCACCGGCTCGGTGGTCGTGCTGGTGGGGCTGCTGGTGGCCGGGACGATGGTGACCGGCGCCGGTCCGCACGCGGGCGACCCGGAGACCCCCAGGTTGGCCATCCCGGTGGAGACGCTCGCGCACGTGCACGCCGCGTTCCTGTTCGTGTACCTGGGGATGCTGCTCGCGGCCGGGGTGCTGCTGCGCGTCGGCGGTTCCGACCGGGCGCTGTGGCGGCGCTACGGGGCGCTGGTGGCCGTGGTGGTCGCGCAGGGCGCCCTCGGGTTCGTGCAGTTCTGGACCGGGGTCCCGGAGCTGCTCGTCTCGCTGCACGTGCTCGGCGCGATGGCGGTCGTGGCCGCCACCTCGGCGCTGTGGTGCGCGACCCGCGACCGCGCCGCCGTCGCGGCCCCCGCGCAGCCCGTGCCCGCCTGAGCACTCACCGGTCGAGAGCACTCCCCCAGTAGCGGCCACTCCCCCGGTCGAGCGAACTCCGGTCGGGCGAAATCCGGCGCCCTGACGGGTGGTCTACCCGCGGAAGCGGGAGGCCATCTTGGCCCGGTGGCCCGGACCAATCCGGGTGGCCGCCACGGTCTCGCGGTCCCAACTGGCCCCCTCCAGGCCCTCCACCCGGTCCACCAGCGCCGCACCGGCCTCCGCGCTGGGTACCAGCACGTCGCCCACCGCGCCGTCCTTCCCGATGAGCACCACCCGGACCCCAGCCCGGCCGATACCCTCGACGACACCCCGGGACGGCGTACCGTGCGCCGCGACGAAGGCGGCGGCGGAGCGAAGTGCCGCGTCCGGGACCCGCGTGCTTGTGTTCTCCTGCGCTGAGTTCGCCATGCCCCGAGCCTAGGACGTTGGCGACCACCACACCCGACTCCGTGAGCCGACGCACTCGCGGAGCGCGGGCGATAGGGGTACCCCAGAACGCGCGGCCCCGGTCGGCCGTGAACGGGGATGGCGGATTTCCCGACGCAGAAGGAGAACGACTGTGCCCAAGGCGATCGTGGTTTCGGAGAACGGCGGCCCCGAGGTCCTCACCGCGGCGGAGGTGGACATCACCGGGCCGGGCGCGGGCGCGCTGCTGGTCCGGGTCGCCGCGGCCGGGGTGAACTACATCGACACCTACCAGCGCGGGGGCGCCTACCCCGTGCCGCTGCCGTTCACCCCGGGCCTGGAGGGCGCGGGCACGGTCGAGGCGGTCGGCGACGACGTCACCGGGTTCGCCGTCGGCGACCGGGTGGCGTGGACGCACTCGATCGGCAGCTACGCCGAGCAGGCCGTCATCCCGGCGACCTGGGCGGTGCGGGTGCCCGACGGGGTGGACGACGAGGCGGCGGCCGCGGCGCTGCTGCAGGGGCTGACCGCGCACTACCTGGTCGCCTCCACCTACCCGGTGGCCGAGGGCGACACCATCCTGGTGCACGCGGCCGCGGGCGGGGTCGGGCTGCTGCTCGTGCAGTTGGCGAAGGCGCGCGGTGCCAGGGTGATCGGCACGGTGTCCACACCGGACAAGGAGCGGCTGGCCCGCGCGGCGGGGGCCGACGAGGTCATCCGCTACACCGAGCAGGACTTCGTGGCGCGCACGCGGGAGCTGACCGGTGGCGAGGGTGTCGCGGCCGTCTACGACGGTGTCGGGGCGACGACCTTCGACGGCAGCCTGGCGGTGGTGCGGCGCCGCGGTGTGCTGGCGTTGTTCGGGGCGGCCAGTGGTCCGGTGCCGCCGGTGGACCCGCAGCGGCTCAACGCGGCGGGTTCGGTGTTCCTCACCAGACCGACGTTGGCCGACTACCTGGCCACCCCGCAGGAGAACCAGTGGCGGGTGGACGAGGTGTTCGGCGCGCTGCTCAGCGGCGCGCTGCGGGTCGAGGTGACCGGGCGCTACCCGCTCGCCGACGCCCGCCAGGCGCACGAGGACCTGGAGGGTCGGCGGACCACCGGGAAGCTGCTGCTGATCCCGTGACGGCGGGTTCCCGCTGAGCCGAACAAGTAAAGAAGCCACCGAACAGGAGCAATGCCGGTGAGCGTCGGGGCGAGGACCGCCCGCGTCAGTGGACCAGCAGGGAATGGTGCACCCGCGGGCGGTCTCGGAATTCCGGCCACCATTGCGCCGGTCGCCGCACAAGCGCGGTTCTCGGCCAGAAAACGCACAGTGATCTGCATTACACAGGCACCGGAAATCGGCCGTGAATGGACTTGCGGGCCCAGCGATCACCGGAGTCCGCACTGCCGCGAAAAGAGCAGCGGCTTGGTCGGTGCGGAAGCGCGGGACGCGACCGCGGTTCAGCTCCGGGCGGTCCACCCGGGTCCCGGGTGGCCAGAGCCCCCGACTACCCGCGAGGGTCGGGGCGCGCCGCGGTGGACCGGTCCACGCCGAGCGCGGTGACCAGTTCGACCAGCTGCAGCCGGAAGGCCTCGTAGTCGCGCAGCGCCCCCAGCACCTCGGGCTCGTCGCGCTCGGCCCGCAGCGCCTCGGCGTGCACGTCGCGCCCCCGGTCGGTCAGCGTCACGACGGTGCGGCGGCGGTCGACCGGGTCGGTGCCGCGCTCGACGAACCCGGCGCGGTGCAGCCGCTCCACGGTCCTGCTCATCGTCTGGTCGGTCACCTTGGCGCCGTGCGCGAGCTCGCGCTGGGTGCGCGGCCCCTCGCGCAGCAGGTGCAGCGCGATCAGCCCGGCGTGGGTGAGGCCCCGGGTGGCCAGGAACTCCTGCCACGAGTGCTCGACCAGCCGCGCCGCGACTGAGAGCAGTCGTCCGGTCGGCCACGAGGCCACCGGGTCCGGTCCGGCCACCCGTCCTCCCCCGCTCGGAGTTGCGTTGTTCAGCGTGCTGAACAATAGTGTTCCCGGGCGATGTGCCCCGGCCAGCCCACCACCCATCCCCACCAGCACAGGGACGCGATGACAGACAACCGTACCCGCGCCCGCGCCGCGCGCTGGATCCTGCCCGCACTGCTGATCGTCGGCTGGCTCGTCGTCGGCGGCATCGGCGGTCCGCTGCAGGGCCAGTTGAGCACGGTGCAGACCAACGACAACGCCGCGTTCCTGCCCGAGTCCGCCGAGTCGACCAGGGTCGGCGAGCTGCAGAAGGGCTTCGCCGAGGTCAACGCCCTGCCCGCGGTGCTGGTGTTCGAGCGCCCCGGCGGCCTCACCGGCGAGGACCAGCAGGCGATCACCGCCGCTCTCTCCGAGGTCGCGAAGGTGCCCGGCGTCGGCCCGGTGACCCCGCTCAAGCTGTCCACACAGGACAACGAGGCCGCCCAGTCGGTCGCGCTGCTGCCCACCGGCGGCGAGAAGCCCCGCGAGGTCGTCGCCGACATCCGCGAGCGGCTCGCGGGCCTGCCGGACGGGCTGGCCGCGCACGTGACCGGGCCCGGCGGGCTGATCGCCGACTTCACCGCCGCGTTCGGCGGGATCGACGGCCTGCTGCTCGGCGTCACCGCGGCCGTGGTCGCGCTGATCCTGGTGGTCGTCTACCGCAGTCCGGTGCTGCCGCTGGTGGTGCTGCTGACCGCCGGGCTCGCGCTCTGCCTGGCCGTCGCCGTGGTCTACGCGCTGGCCAAGGCCGGTGTGCTGCTGCTCAACGGGCAGAGCCAGGGCATCCTGTTCA
This sequence comes from Actinokineospora globicatena, assembly GCF_024171945.1. Classification (GTDB taxonomy): domain Bacteria; phylum Actinomycetota; class Actinomycetes; order Mycobacteriales; family Pseudonocardiaceae; genus Actinokineospora; species Actinokineospora globicatena. Next base: position 909,172 of record NZ_JAMTCR010000004.1, on the reverse strand, counting down.
TCCTGGTGTTCGGCGCCGCGACCGACTACGCGCTGCTGCTGATCGCCCGGCTGCGCGAGGAGCTGCGCAGGCACGAGAGCAAGGGCGCGGCCATGCGGGCCGCGCTGCGGGCCGCCGCCGGACCGATCGCGGCGTCGGCGGGCACGGTCATCGCCGGACTGCTCTGCCTGCTGATCTCCGACCTGCGGTCCAACTCCAGCCTCGGCCCGGTCGCCGCGATCGGCATCGCCGCCTCACTGGCCGCCGCTCTGACGTTCCTGCCCGCCGTGCTGGTCCTGCTGGGTCGGGCCGCGTTCTGGCCCGCGCGACCGAAGCACGGCACGGTCGACGAGGAGCAGCCGCGCCGCGGGGTGTGGCCCAGGGTCGCGGGCCTGGTCGGGCGCCGTCCGCGCGCGGTCTGGCTGCTCAGCACGCTCGTGCTCGCGATCGGGGTCGGGTTCCTGCCGCAGCTGCGGGCGGACGGCGTGGCGCAGAGCGAGCTGTTCCTCACCGAGGTCGACTCGGTCACCGGCCAGCAGGTGCTGACCCGGCACTTCCCCGGCGGCACCGGCTCGCCCGCGATCCTGGTGACCGCGGCGTCCTCGGCGCAGGAGGTCGTGCGACTGGCCAAGGACACCGAGGGCGTCGCCGACGCGGCCGTGCGCGGGGCGAAGATCGTCGACGGGAAGGTCGAGATCAACGCGGTGCTCAAGGACGCCGCCGACAGCCCCAACGCGCTCGACACGGTGCAACGGCTGCGCGAGCGGACCAGGGACGTCGGCGGCACCCTCGTCGGCGGCGCGACCGCGGGTCAGCTCGACGTGCGCACCAGCTCGCTGCACGACCGGAAGATCATCATCCCGGTGGTGCTCGCGGTGATCTTCCTGATCCTGGCGCTGCTGCTGCGCGCGCTGCTGGCGCCGCTGCTGCTGATCGCCACCGTGGTGCTCTCGTTCGCCGCGACGCTGGGGGTGAGCGCGCTGGTGTTCAACCACGTGCTCGGCTTCCCCGGCGCCGACCCGAGCGTGCCGCTGTTCGCGTTCGTGTTCCTGGTGGCGCTGGGCATCGACTACAACATCTTCCTGATGACCAGGGTGCGCGAGGAGTCGCTGGCGCACGGCACCAGGGAGGGGGCGCTGCGCGGGCTGACCGTCACCGGCGGCGTGATCACCTCGGCGGGGGTGGTGCTGGCGGCCACGTTCGCCGCGCTGGCGGTGCTGCCAATCCTGTTCCTGGCGCAGATCGCGTTCCTGGTCGCGTTCGGCGTGCTGCTCGACACGCTGCTGGTGCGCTCGCTGCTGGTGCCCGCGCTGACCGTCGACATAGGACGCAAGGTGTGGTGGCCGAGCAAGGTCGGCTGAGACGCGCAGGGGCGCGCCCGGTGCGGGCGCGCCCCTCGGCAGAGCAGATCGGTGATCAGGTGACCTTGACGGCGTCGATGACGAACACCAGCGTCTCGTTGGGCGCGATGCCGTTGCCGCCCTCGCCGTAGCCCTTGTCCGGCGGCACGACGAGCAGCCTGCGGCCGCCCTGCTTCATCCCGAGCAGGCCCTCGTTCCAGCCGTCGATGACCTGGGCCTTGCCGACGTTCTCCAGCGGGTAGGGCTCGCCGCGGTCCCAGGACGAGTCCTTCTCCTGCCGGTTGGACCAGGTGACCAGCAGGTAGTGGGTGTCCATGGTGACGCCCGCGGTGACCGCGGCGCCGGTGCCCTCGACCAGGTCCTTGCTCTGCAGCGTCTTCGGCGCGGCGCAGGCGGGCGGGATGGTGATCTTCGGCTTGCTGCCCGGCGCGCCCTCGACCAGGATGTCGTCGACCGAGCACTCCTGGCCGCCGGTCTGGGTGGACACCGCCGCCGAGGCGGTGGTGGTCGGCGCGGCGCTGCTCGAGGTGGGGCGCGGCTTCGCGCTCGCCGCGGGATCCCCTGGCGGCCGGCTGGAGGCCTGCTCGGAGTTGGCGCAGGCGGTGAGGCTGATCCCCACCGCGACCGCGATCATGAACTTGCCGACGTTGCGCATGGCGGGCAGCTTAAATGCCCCGATCACCCCCTGCGCGGGGTGGCCCTACCGCACCGGTCGCGGCCGGGGTGCGGTTCCCACCGCCCTCACCCGATGTTCGCAACCAATTCCCGCCCCGAGCAGCGTAAAGTCACAGCAAGCCCCCGTTCGGACACCCTTCGCTGCCGTGCGGGTGCGCCCAGGGAGGTGACCACCGTGCCCGCGGACGGCAAGAGCCTCCGCGCCCACCCCATCCAAGAGATGTTCTGGACCCGCACCGGTCTGCTGCTGACCGTGCTGCTCGTGGTGTCCGGGCTGTCGATGTGGGTGTCGGGCGAGCTCGACCCCGGCCTCGGCCGCAACCTGCTCACCGCGCTGGGCACCGGCACCCTGGTGTCCGCGGTGGTCGGCTTCGGCCAGACCCTGATCACCGCGAGCGCCGCCCAGCGCGCCATGGTCACCCCGGTGATCGAGGAGAGCCGCAAGGCGCTGCGCGAGCTCTCGGCGGAGTACCGCTCGCTCAACCAGGAGTTCTTCCCCACCCACGTGTTCGAGGCGAGCACCGAGCCGGACCCGGCGTTCAACGCGCTGATCATGTCCGACCTGCGCCAGACCAGGCAGCTGTGGTTCCGCGGGTTCTCCGGCCGCTACGCCGCGGCCAGGATGCTGCTCTCGCCAGCGCAGTGGGAGGTGCGCGCGGTGCTCGCCGACCCACGCGAGCGCGGCGCGATCAGCGGCCGGGCCCGGCACCTGGCCCGGCACCAGGGCGCCAGCGCGGACTTCGAGAAGATCCAGCTGACCCTGCACGAGGAGATCCGCATCGGCCTGGTCGGGTTGTACCTGGCGCGGGCGCGGTGCGCGGGCATCGACGTGACCGTCATCGCCGATCCCCCGCTCGACCGGGTCGAGCTGTTCGACGACTGCGTGTGGATCACCCTCTACAGCGCGGTCGCGGGCGCCCCGTCGCTCTACCCGCGCACGCTGCGCTTCTCCGAGGGCTCCTTCATCTACGACATGCAGCGCGCCGAGTTCGCCCGCGTGCACGCCGCCCGCGACGCGCACCGGTTCGTGCTCACCCCCGACACCACCCGCGCGGAGTTCTGCGCGCACTTCGGGGCGATCACCGGCTCCTCCCTGTCCGAGGCCGAGTTCCTCGACCTGGAGGCGAAGTTCCACCAGTTCCGCCACGAGTTCTCCACCAAAGCCGAGCTTGAGAGCTGATGCCGTGACCTCCCCGGTGCCCGCGCTGTCCCAGCTGGCGCAGCGCATGCGCGAGATCGATGTCCCAGAGCGGCCCTGGTCCGCTGTCCACAGAGGAGTGTCGGACTGGGTGGACGGCGCGGTGCTGCGCGCGGTCCTGCGCCGCCACCTCGCCGACCTCGACCCCCGGCACACCGAGGCGCTGGTGGCCCGCTCGCGCGAGACCACCACGCACTTCGCCTGGTGCCTGCGCGACCACGTCGACGAGCCGTTCACCTTCTGGCTGCACGAGTACAAACCGCGCCACGAGTGGCGGCCCGGCTACGCGGACTCGGTGCACAACCACCGCTACCACTTCTGCACGGTGATCCTGCGCGGCGGCTACCGGCACGAGCGCTACGCCACCACCACCGACCCCGACTCCGGCCTGATCACCGGCGTCCGGCTGACCAGGCGCACCGAGTGCCTGGCTGGCGACTCGGGTTTCCTGACCGCGCACGACTTCCACCGCATCCCGTGCGCGCAGGACGGCACCATGACGTTCCTGGTCAAGTCGCGCCCGGTGCGCCGGTGGAGCCTGTCCTGGGACCCGAGCACCGGGATCGGCCACCGGCACGTGCCGGTGGAGTCGCGGCTGGGAGAGCTGACCAGCAGGCTGTGACGAAGGCAACCGTGCCCGCACGCGCCTGCCTATACCATCGCCCCACCCGTTTGTCCAACGGAAGGGGAAGGTCGGCATGTCCGCCTCGAGCACCGCCGCAGTGTCCGACACCACGGCCACCATCGCGCGACCCGCGATCACCGCCGTCGAGCGCCACGTCCGCGCCCTGTGCGAACGGCACGCGGCGCGGCTGCAGTTCCACGGCTGGCACCACGTCAGCTTCGTGCGCGACAAGGCCGCGGAGTTCGCCGCGGGCAACGGCTCCGACGTCGCCATCGTGGAAACCGCCGCCCTGGTGCACGACGTCAACTACCTGGTCCGCCGCAACTCCACCGCCGCGGCGGGCAGCGGCCTGCGCCTGTCGATCCTCGCCGGGGCCGGTGTCGCGCCGGAGGCCGCGCGGTGGATCGACGCCATCGTCGACGAGGCCGAGATGCGCACCCGCCACCGCGACATCACCCGCGAGGCCCAAGCCCTCAGCGACGCCGACACCCTGTTCAAGGCCCTCCCGGTGACCCCCGTCGTGCTGGCCCACCGCTACCTCGCCGAGAACGGCGTCAGCCTCCGCGAACTCGCCAACAAGATCGTCGGCGAACAACGCGACCCGCACGCCGAGGGCTACTACTTCTACTCCCCCGCCGCCGCGGCCGCCTACTCCCGCTGGGCCACGGCGAACCTGGAACTGTGGCAGTGCATCCAGGAATCCCTCGACGACCCCACCGTCTCCCGCCTCCTCACCGCCGTCGCCTGAGCACCAGGGCGGGGTTCCCGCACCGGACCCCCGCCCTGGCCGCGCTCAGCAGGAGAACGCGCCGGTCACCGCGACAGCCCGACCCAGCGCCGCCCAGGTCCGCGGCCCGACGATCCCACTGGCCTTGATCCCGGCCCGCCGCTGGAAGTCCCGCACCATCCCCTGCAACCTCGGCCCGTACCAGTCCTCCACCCCGGACGCGCCCTGGTAGGGGGAGATCACCAGCAGGTAGGTCCGCAACTGGTCCACCGCCCGCTTGTCCCGAGACCCAGGCAACACCTGCGGCCGGTGCCGAACCCCGATGTCACTGGCGGTGTAGGTGTCGGCCAGCAACGCGTTCCACGTCTTGGGTCCGACGATCCCACTCGGGTTGATCCCGCTCTTGCGCTGGAAGTCCCGCACCGCGGCCTCCGTGTTCCGCTGGTAGTTCCCCGTCCCCACCAACCCATACCCGCGCTGCCGCAGGCCAAGCTGCAACGCCAACACCGCGCTGCCCTTCTCCCCCGGCTTCACCTGCGGCAACCGCGACGCGAAAACCCCCACGCTGTAATCCGCCTGCGTGCACGCCGCGGCCGTACTCGCCCCCGCCACCCCCAACACTGTCGACAACACCACAGCCACCCCCACAACAACCCCCGCACGCTTCCCCATGCGCCCCATCATTTTCCTCTCCCCAATCCCGTTTCCGCCTTCCCCCCGAACACGCCCACCCCCCGCCCCAGGTTGGTCACAGAACGGCCACGCTTCCCGCCCCACCACGGTGCCCTCAACACCCACCGAGGAACGGCCTATCCGCCTCCCGAACCTCACCAACAGGCCCTGCCGACCGCAGGACGGTGTCGAGCGCGCCTCCCGGCTCGGCCTGGTAGGTCCGCGAGAACCACGCCATGTTTGCCTCCACCACCGCCACATCCCGACCTGGCGCTCCCGGGGGCCCGACCAGCCCGATGTCGAGCACGACACCGCTGGGCAGCGTGTCCCCGACCCCACTGAGGAACTCGGCAGCGAACCCGAGCACCCGCGCACCTCGCACGTCCCGCCCGAGCGGCTCCGGGTCGAGCCGCCCCCACGTCGCGTACCTGGACCCGGCCCGCACGACCCCGTCCAGCACGAACAACCGGAACTCGGCCGCGAACTCGACCACCGAGCTGACCTGCACCACGGTGTCCCCAGGCAACCCACCCGTGACCCGCGCCAGCTCGGCAGCGGTGTAGACCCCCCGCCGCGAACTCCTTGCTCACCGGCGGCTTCACGAACTCGCGCTCAACGACCCCCAACGCCTCCAAAAGCGCCATCTGCCGCACACGCCGGGCCAGGTAGTGCTGAGGGACCGAGGGCAACCACCCGACAGCAGGCTCCAACAACCCGATACCGCCGACCCTGGCCGCGAACTTGGGGCCACCGTAGTAGTGGCACGCGTACCCAAGCCCAACGAGCTCCAGCCCCCCAACCACCATCCCCCGCCCACGCGCCGCGTCAACCAGTGCCCCCACCCCACCAACCGCCGTCGGCGAAACCACCAACGCCCGCCCATTCGCCTCCATGCGGCTCACTAGATCACCCCACCCCCAGCTGACGACGCTGGCCCCAGCCCCTCATTGCCACCCGACACCCCTAGTCGACGACGTTGGCCCCAAGACCGCCGGCCGACGACGTTGGCCGCCCACCGCTCCACCAAAGGCGCTGGTGCCAGGCAGGCTCGATGGGGCGGACTTGTTTTGTGTGGGGGGGACGGCACCCGTAGCGTCGGTAGCGGACAGGGCCATGCTTTTCGGCCCCTGCTTTGTGGTCCTGCCACGGGTGTCGTAGGGCCCCCACGCAAAACAAGTTCGCCCCATCGAGCTCTTCACCTACTCGCGCCTAGATGCAATGCCGCAGGCGAGCCGACCCTGCTCGCGATGCCGCAGGCGAGCCGACCCCCGCAGCGCAGCGAAGGCCACTAGAACGGCTGAAGGGCTAGAACGGCCAGCCGGTGATGGGCAGCGAGATCGCCGAGTCGACGGCCAGGGCCACGAATACCGCCGTCAGGTACGTGTTCGACAGGTGGAACAGCTTCATCGGGTTGGTCGGCTTGTCCTGGCGCACCGCGTTGTAGAGCTTGTGGGCGAACAGGAGGAACCAGACACCGGCGAGGAGGGCGAAGGCCGAGTAGACCCAGCCGGTGGCGGGGACCAGGAGCAGGGTCCAGGCGACCATGACCCAGGAGTAGATGACGATCTGCTTGGCGACGTGCTGCGGGGTGGCGACCACCGGCAGCATGGGGACGCCCGCCTTGGCGTAGTCGTCGCGGAACTTCATGGCCAGGGCCCAGAAGTGCGGTGGGGTCCAGAAGAAGATGACGCCGAACATGACCAGGGCCTGCCAGCCGACGTCGCCGGTGACCGCGGACCAGCCGATGACCACCGGCATGCACCCGGCGGCGCCGCCCCACACGATGTTCTGCGACGTCCGTCGCTTGAGGAGCATCGTGTAGACGAGGACGTAGAACAGGATGGCGCCGACGGCCATGGCGGCGGCGAGCAGGTTGGTGGTGGCGTAGAGCCAGCCGAAGGACAGGACGCCGAGCACCAGGCCGAACACCAGTGCGTTGCGGGTCGGTACGGCGTGGCGGGCCAGCGGGCGGGCGGACGTGCGCTTCATCACCGCGTCGATGTCGGCGTCGACCACGCAGTTGAGCGCGTTGGCGCTGCCCGCGGCCATGGTGCCGCCGATGAGCGTGTTGAGCACCAGCCACGGCGACGGGATGCCGCGCGCGGCCAGCAGCATCGCGGGCACGGTGGTCACCAGCAGCAGCTCGATGATGCGCGGCTTGGTCAGCGCGACGTAGGCGCGCAGCACGGCGCGGGTGTCGGTGCGGCGGCCCGCGGGTGCGGGGGTGTCGACGGGCACGGGGGACACCGACGACATCTCGCTCCTCGTTGGTCCTCAGGATCCGCCCGCGACCTGGTGTAACCCCGGTCACCGCGATCGATTCCACGCCGCGGGAACGGCCGCGGCACCGAGGGAAATGTTAACCGCGCGGTATCCGGGTACCCGTATCGGGTGGCCGGGTGTCGCCAGGGGACGGTCGGAGATCACACCACCGCCCCCCGGCGACTAGGCTGGTCACGGACCAGGAGTGACACGCGGATCCGCCGGAGTCGCCGGTTACCGGGATCGATCCAGCCCGGGTGCGGAAGACTGTGCGCGACGATTCCGCCAGACGTGGAAGTAGGAGCCGAAGTCCGTGTCCGTCAGTAGTGAACTGCCCGCCGACCTGACCGAACTCACCCGAGCGACGCTGCCGCAGGACTGGACCGACCTCGACCGCAGGGCGGTCGACACGGCGCGGGTGCTGGCCGCGGACGCGGTCCAGAAGGTCGGCAACGGCCACCCCGGCACGGCGATGAGCCTGGCCCCGGTCGCGTACGCGCTCTACCAGCGCGTGATGCGGCACGACCCGACCGACCCGCACTGGATCGGCCGCGACCGGTTCGTCCTCTCCGCCGGTCACTCCAGCCTCACCCAGTACATCCAGCTGTTCCTCTCCGGCTACGGCTTGGAGCTCGACGACCTCAAGGCGCTGCGCACCTGGGGCTCCAAGACCCCGGGTCACCCGGAGGTGAACCACACCAAGGGTGTGGAGATCACCACCGGTCCGCTCGGCCAGGGCTTGGCCTCCGCGGTCGGCATGGCGATGGCCGCGCGACGCGAGCGGGGCCTGTTCGACCCAGAGGCCGCGCCCGGTGAGAGCGTCTTCGACCACCACGTCTTCGTGATCGCCTCCGACGGCGACATCGAGGAGGGCGTGACCAGCGAGGCCTCGTCGCTCGCGGGTCGCCAGGAGCTGGGCAACCTCACCGTCGTCTACGACGACAACAAGATCTCGATCGAGGACGACACCGCCGTCGCCCTGTCGGAGGACACCGCCAAGCGGTACGAGTCCTACGGCTGGCACGTGCAGGTCGTCGAGGGTGGCGAGAACGTCACCGGCATCCTCGAGGCGCTGGCGGCGGCGAAGGCGGAGACCGGGCGCCCGTCGTTCATCCTGCTGCGCACCATCATCGGCTTCCCCGCGCCGACGCTGCAGAACACCGGCAAGGCGCACGGCGCCGCGCTGGGCACCGACGAGGTCGCGGCGGTCAAGAAGATCCTCGGCTTCGACCCGGAGCAGACCTTCGAGGTCGCGCCCGAGGTGCTCGCGCACGCCCGCGAGGTCGTCAAGCGCGGCGAGGCGGCGCACGCCGAGTGGCAGACGTCGTTCGACGCGTGGAAGGCCGCCAACCCGCAGCGGCACGCGCTGCTGGTCCGCGCGCAGGCCTACGAGCTGCCCGAGGGCTTCGACGACGCGCTGCCCACCTGGGAGCCCGACGCCAAGGGCGTCGCCACCCGCAAGGCCTCCGGTGAGGTGCTCAACGCCATCGGCGGGCTGCTGCCGGAGCTGTGGGGCGGCTCGGCCGACCTGGCGGAGAGCAACAACACCACCATCAAGGGCGCCGACTCGTTCGGTCCGCCCTCGGCCAAGACCGCGCACTGGAACACCACCCCGTACGGCCGCACGCTGCACTTCGGTGTCCGCGAGCACGCCATGGGCTCGATCCTCAACGGCATCGTGCTGCACGGCCCGACCCGCCCGTACGGCGGCACCTTCCTGGTGTTCAGCGACTACATGCGCCCCGCGGTCCGGCTGGCCGCGCTGAGCAAGCTGCCGGTCACCTACGTGTGGACGCACGACTCGATCGGGCTCGGCGAGGACGGTCCGACGCACCAGCCGGTGGAACACCTGGCCGCGCTGCGGGCGATCCCCGGCCTGATCGTGTTGCGCCCGGGTGACGCGAACGAGACGGCCGCCGCGTGGCGGGCGACCCTGTCGCAGCACGAGGCGCCGGTCGGCCTGGCGCTGACCCGGCAGAACCTGCCGGTGCTCGAGGGCACCAGGGAGAAGGCCCGCGAGGGCGTCGCCAAGGGCGCCTACGTCCTGCGCGACACCGAGGGCACGCCGGACATCGTGCTGATCGGCACCGGTTCCGAGCTGCAGATCGCCGTCGAGGCGGCCGACGTGCTGGCCGAGGACGGCGTGGCGGCCCGGGTCGTCTCGGTTCCCTCGATCGAGCTGTTCGACGCCCAGGACCAGGCCTACCGCGAGTCGGTCCTGCCGCCGTCGGTCAAGGCGCGCGTGGTGGTCGAGGCCGGGATCGCCCAGCCGTGGCACCGGTTCACCGGCGACGCGGGCGAGATCGTCTCGATCGAGCACTTCGGCGCCTCGGCCGACTACCAGACCCTCTACCGCGAGTTCGGCATCACCACCGAGGCCGTCGTCGCGGCGGCCAAGCGCTCCATCGACAAGACTGGAGGCGAGAAGTGACCGACAACCTCAAGAAGCTCTCCGACGCCGGGGTCTCCATCTGGCTCGACGACCTGTCCCGCGAGCGGCTGACCTCCGGCAACCTCGCCGAGCTGATCCGGGACAAGCACGTGGTGGGCGTCACCACCAACCCGACGATCTTCGCGGGGGCCCTGTCCGACGGGCAGGCCTACGACGCGCAGGTGCGCGAACTGGCCGCGCGCGGCGCGTCGCTGACCGACGCGGTCCGCGAGCTGACCACCACCGACGTGCGCAACGCCTGCGACCTTTTCCGCGACGTGCACCAGGCCAGCGGCGGCGTCGACGGCCGGGTCTCCATCGAGGTGGACCCCGGCCTGGCGCGCGACACCGACGCCACCGCGACCGAGGCGCTCGACCTGTGGAAGACCGTGGACCGGCCGAACCTGCTGGTGAAGATCCCGGCCACCGAGGAGGGCCTGCCCGCGATCACCCAGACCCTCGCCGAGGGGGTCAGCGTGAACGTGACGCTGATCTTCTCCGTCGAGCGGTACCGGGCGGTCATCGAGGCCTACCTGGCCGGGCTGGAGCAGGCCAAGGCCAACGGGCACGACCTGCGCGCGATCCACTCGGTCGCGTCCTTCTTCGTGTCCCGTGTGGACAGCGAGGTGGACGAGCGGCTCGACGCGATCGGCACCGACGAGGCCAAGGCGCTGCGCGGCGAGGCCGCGGTGGCCAACGCCCGGCTCGCCTACGCCGCGTTCCTGGAGCTGTTCCAGGGTGCGCGGTGGGAGGCGCTCGCCGCTGACGGCGCGAACCGCCAGCGTCCACTGTGGGCGTCGACCGGGGTGAAGAACCCGGACTACTCCCCCACGCTCTACGTCGACCAGCTGGTGGTGTCCGACACGGTCAACACCATGCCGGAGAAGACGCTGCACGCGGTCGCCGAACAGGGCAAGATCACCGGTGACACCGTCACGGGCACCGCCGGCGCTGCCCAGGCGATCTACGACCGGCTCAGCGCGGTCGGGATCGACGTCTCCGACGTGTACCGCACCCTGGAGGTCGAGGGTGTGCAGAAGTTCGACAAGTCGTGGGCCGAGCTGTTGGAAACGGTCCAGGGACAGCTAGACGCAGCCAAGAGCTAGCACGAGGACCCAGGAGAGGCTGACGCCGCAGATGGCAGCGCACCCCGGAGAAGTCGCAATAAGCATCGTTGACGAGCGGCTCGCCGAGGAGGCGGCCCCGCTCGTGCGTCAACTGGTCGAGGACCGGGTGGCGTCCCGGCTCACCGCGCAGGACCCCACGCTGTGGGGGCCCGACGCCGAGTCGGAGGCGCGCGTCCGCCTCTCCTGGACCTCCTTGGCCACCACCTCGCGCCCGCTGCTCGCCGAGATCGACGCCCTGCGCGCCGAACTGGCCGCCGAGGGCATCGATCGGGTGGTGCTGGCGGGCATGGGCGGCTCGTCGCTCGCGCCCGAGGTCATCACCGCCACCGCCGGGGTCCCGCTGGTCGTGCTGGACACGACCGACCCCGGTCAGGTCGCCGACGCGCTCGCGGGCGAGCTTGCCCGTACCGTGCTGGTGGTGTCGTCCAAGTCAGGGTCCACTGTGGAGACCGACAGCCACCGCCGGGTGTTCACCGCGGCGTTGGCCGAGGAGGGCCTGGACCCGGCCCGGCACATCGTCGTGGTCACCGACCCCGGCTCCCCGCTGGAGAAGACGTCGGTGGAGGCGGGGTACCGCAGGGTCTTCCAGGCCGACCCGGACGTGGGCGGCCGGTACTCGGCGCTGACCGCGTTCGGTCTCGTGCCCGCCGGGCTCGCGGGCGCGGACATCGCCGGGCTGCTCGACGACGCGGAGGCCGCGGTCCCCGTCCTGTCGGGTGACAGCGAGGACAACCCGGCGCTGGTGCTGGCGGCGGCCCTCGGCGCGGCGCACGCGCGCGGCGCGGAGAAAGTCGTGCTGGCCGACACCGGTTCCGGCATCAAGGGTTTCGGCGACTGGGCCGAGCAGCTGGTGGCCGAGTCCACCGGCAAGAACGGCACCGGTCTGCTGCCGGTCGTCGTGGAGGGACCGCAGTCGCCCGGGTTCTCGAACGCCGGTGACGACGCGACGGCCGTCTCGATCGGATCGCCCGCCGACGGCGCGAAAGTGGGCACCACCGGCAGCCTGGGTGGGCTGATCCTGCTGTGGGAGTACGCCACGGCGGTGGTGGGCAAGCTGCTCGCCATCAACCCGTTCGACCAGCCCGACGTGGAGGCGGCGAAGAAGGCGGCCAGGGCGCTGCTCGACTCGTCCGATGCCCCGCAGCCCTCGCCCGCGTTCGTGTCCGGGCCGGTCGAGGTTCACCCGTCCGAGGGTTTGTTGCCCGAAGGGACCGACAGCCTGGCAGGTGCGGTGCACGCGCTGCTCGCCAGCGCCCCCGCCGCCGGGTACCTCTCGGTGCAGGCCTACCTGGACCGGCTCGACGACGCGTCCGCGGTGCTGCTGCGCACGCTGCTGGCCAGGGCGTCCGGTCTGCAGACCACGTTCGGGTGGGGGCCGCGGTTCCTGCACTCGACCGGGCAGTACCACAAGGGCGGTCACCAGAACGGGGTGTTCCTGCAGATCACCGGCGCGGTGGAGCAGGACCTCGCGGTGCCGGAGCGGCCCTACACGCTGGGCGGGTTGCAGGTCGCGCAGGCGCTGGGCGACGGCCAGGTGCTCGCCGGGCACGGCAGGCCGGTGCTGCGGCTGCACTTCACCGACCGCGCGGCCGGGTTGGCGCGGCTGGTCGAGGCGCTGGCGGAGGTCGGTCGGTGACCCGCTCCTGGGTGAACCCGCTGCGCGACGAGCGGGACAAGCGGCTGCCGCGCATCGCCGGGCCGTGCGGGCTGGTGATCTTCGGCGTGACCGGTGACCTGTCGCGCAAGAAGCTGATGCCCGCGATCTACGACCTGGCCAACCGGGGCCTGCTGCCGCCGGGCTTCTCCCTGGTCGGGTTCGCCCGCCGGGAGTGGGAGGACCAGGACTTCGGGCAGGTGGTCTACGAGGCGGTCAAGCAGCACGCCAGGACCCCGTTCCGCGAGCAGGTCTGGGACCGGCTCGCCGAGGGCTTCCGGTTCGTGCAGGGCACCTTCGACGACGACGCGGCCTTCGACCGGCTCGCCGAGACCGTCGCCGAGCTCGACGAGCTGCGCGGCACCAGCGGCAACCACGCGTTCTACCTGTCCATCCCGCCCGGCGCGTTCCCGGTGGTCACCCAGCAGCTGGCCCGCTCCGGCCTGGCCAAGCCGCAGAGCCAGGACCAGTGGCGGCGGGTGGTCATCGAGAAGCCGTTCGGCCACGACCTGGCCAGCGCCCGGCAGCTCAACAAGATAGTGAACGACGTGTTCCCCGAGGACTCGGTGTTCCGCATCGACCACTACCTCGGCAAGGAGACGGTGCAGAACCTGCTGGCGCTGCGCTTCGCCAACCAGCTGTTCGAGCCGATCTGGAACGCCAACTACGTCGACCACGTGCAGATCACCATGGCCGAGGACATCGGCCTCGGTGGTCGCGCCGGGTACTACGACGGCATCGGCGCCGCCCGGGACGTGATCCAGAACCACCTGCTGCAACTGCTGGCGCTGACCGCGATGGAGGAGCCGGTCTCCTTCCGCCCCAAGGCGTTGCGCACCGAGAAGTCCAAGGTGCTCGAGGCGACCAAGGCGGTGGGCCCGTTCGGCGAGACCACCGCGCGCGGGCAGTACCTCGGCGGCTGGCAGGGCGGGCAGAAGGTGCCCGGCCTGCTGGAGGAGGAGGGGTTCGACAAGAACTCCACCACCGAGACCTACGCGGCGATCACCCTGGAGGTGAACACCCGCCGCTGGGCCGGGGTGCCGTTCTACCTGCGCACCGGCAAGCGGCTGGGTCGGCGGGTCACCGAGATCGCGGTCGTGTTCAAGCGCGCCCCGCACCTGCCCTTCGACGACACCGCCACCGAGGAGCTGGGGCAGAACGCCCTGGTGGTGCGGGTGCAGCCGGACGAGGGCGTGACCATGCGGTTCGGCTCGAAGGTGCCGGGCAACGCCATGGAGGTCCGGGACGTGTCCATGGACTTCAGCTACGGCCACTCGTTCACCGAGTCCTCCCCGGAGGCCTACGAGCGGCTGCTGCTCGACGTGCTGCTCGGCGAGCCGTCGCTGTTCCCGGTCAACCAGGAGGTCGAGCTGTCCTGGGAGATCCTGGAGCCGGTGCTCAAGTACTGGAAGACCACCGGCAAGCCGGAGGGATACCCCGCCGGGACCTGGGGACCTGAGGCCGCCGAGAAGATGCTGTCCCGCACCGGCCGTCATTGGAGGCGACCGTGATCATCATTACCCGTGTCGACACCCCCGGGGGCCGACGGTGATCATCGACCTGCCCTCGACCACCACGTCGCAGGTCAACTCGAAGCTGGTCCACCTGCGTGAGCAGGGTGGCGCGACCACCCTGGGCCGGGTGCTCACCCTGGTGATCGTCACCGACGACGGCGCCAAGACCGAGGACGCGATCGACGCCGCCAACGACGCCAGCCGGGAGCACCCGTGCCGGGTGATCGTGGTGGCCAGGGGCGCGCGCAAGGCGGCGGCCCGGTTGGACGCCCAGATCCGGGTCGGCGGGGACGCGGGTGCCAGCGAGGTGCTGGTGCTGCGGCTCTACGGCGCGCTCGCCGACGCGGGCGCCAGCTGCGTGATCCCGCTGCTGCTGCCGGACGCGCCGGTCGTGGCGTGGTGGCCGTTCGAGGCACCCGCGCGGCCCGCCGACGACCCGATCGGGCGGCTGGCGCAGCGCCGGATCACCGACTCGGCGGCGGAGCGCAACCCGATCAAGGCGTTGGAGGTCCGGCAGAAGCACTACGCCGAGGGCGACACCGACCTGGCGTGGACCCGGTTGACGCTGTGGCGCGCGGTGCTGGCCGCCTCGCTGGACCTGCCGCCGTACGAGAAGGTCACCGACGCGACGGTGACCGGTGAGGCCGACTCGCCGTCGACCGACCTGCTGGCCGGGTGGCTGGCCGCCCGGTTGAAGGTGCCGGTGCGCCGGGCGAAGGCGGCCAACGGGCAGGGCATCGTGTCGGTGGCGCTGGAGCGCAAGTCCGGCCCGGTGGAGCTGCTGCGCCCGGACGGCAAGGTGGGGACGCTGACCCAGCCGGGCCAGCCCGCCCGCCGGGTGGCGCTGCAGCGGCGCGAGGTCCGCGACTGCCTGTCCGAGGAGCTGCGCAGGCTCGACCCGGACGAGCCCTACGAGGAGACCCTCAACGCGCTGGCGAAGGTGGTGCGCGGTCGGACGCCGGTGAAGACGCCGACCAAGGCCCCGCCGGTCGCGGACGACACCCCGGTGGTGACGGCGGCGACCGCGGAGGCGGTGCTGTCGGCGAAGGACTCCGGCGAGGGCAAGAAGACCAGCGCGGCGAAGAAACCACGCGCGACCAGTTCCACCAAGCAGCCCGCGCGGGCGAGCAAGGGGAAGCCATGAACCACCGCGTGATCGTCTACACCGACCCGCCGCTGCTGGCCAGCGCCACGGCAGCTCGGCTGGTCACGGCCATCACCGACCTGCAGGCCACCCAGCCCTCCGTCGCGATCGCCCTCACCGGCGGCCGCACCGGTACCGCGGTGCTCGAGCACCTGCGGGTCAACACGGCGGCCACGGCGATCGACTGGTCCACTGTGGACATCTTCTGGGGCGACGAGCGGTTCCTGCCCGGCAAGCACCCGGACCGCAACGAGACCCAGGCGCGGGCCGCCCTGCTGGACCACATCAAGATCCCCAAGACCCGCATCCACGCGGTCGCCCCGTCCGACGGCCCCTACGGCGACGACGCCGAACTGGCCGCGGCCGCCTACGCCAAGGAACTCGACGGCGTCACCCTCGACATCCTCCTGGCAGGCGTCGGCGAGGAGGGCCACACCCTCTCGGTGTTCCCCGACTCCCCCGCCGTCCACGAGACCGAGGCCACCGTCGTCGCCGTCCGCGACTGCCCGAAACCACCACCGGTCCGCATCTCCCTCACCCTCCCCGCCGCCCGCCAGGCGTCGCAGGTGTGGCTGATGACCACCGGCACCAGCAAAGCCGAAGCCGTCACCACAGCGCTGTCCGGAGCATCTGAGGTGGACCTCCCCGCCGCAGGCGCCAAGGGCCGCGACCTGACCCTCTGGCTGCTGGACAAGGCAGCCGCCGGGCGCTGACAGTCCCTACGCGACAGTGGCCGCACCTCGCTCGAGGTGCGGCCACTGTCATTTCCGGGCTAGCGCAGCCCGTTGCGCTTGGCTACGGCGATCAGGAGGTCCGGGTCGTCGGAGATGATGCCGTCTACGCCTAGGTCGATGACGCGTTGCAGGGTGGGTTCGTCGTTGACGGTGTAGGGGATGGCCTTGAGGCCCCTGCGGTGCAGGCCTGCCACGTCGGGGCCGTGGAAGTAGGACGGGTCCTGGCGCAGGTACCAGTCGGGGTTGACCACGGTGGCCTGGGCGGGGTCGTGGACCTGCCAGTTGGCCGAGACCGTCGACGCGCCGGACTGGCGGATCAGTGTGGCCAGGTCGCGGGACTTCCACCAGTCGAGGCCGCCGGTCCACGGGGACTTCACCGCAGGGTTGCCGTAGACCGCCTGCAGCGAGCACTCGTCCGCGATGGTCGCGCACTCGGCCGGGCCGTACTGCCACACGAGCGCGACGGTCTCCAGGCGCGGCTGGATGCGCTTGGCGAGCTGGATCGTGCGCCAGTCGAACGACTGCAGGGTCGTGCGGCCGAGCACCCCGGCGCGGGTGATCTCGCCGACCACCTTGCGGGTGAACACGTCGTAGGGCGCGGTGTCGTCGGCGGTGGGGCTGATCTTGGTCTCGATGTTGAACCGGATGTCCTGGCGCACCTTGGCGACCGCGAACACCTCGGCCAGGGTCGGGATGCGCTCACCGGGGACGGCGACCTGGCGCGGGAACTCCGCGAGTGTCTTCGAGCCGCAGTCCAGGGTCTTGATCTGCGCCAGGCTCAGGTCGCGGACCCGCTTGCCCACATACGGGAACTCACGATCGCCCGCGCTGACCGGGGCGGTGTCGACGCAGTGGGAGCCGTTGATGGTGCGGTCGTGGATCACCACAACCGCGCCGTCCTCGGTGATGCCGGTGTCGAGCTCCAAAGTGGACACGGCGGGCACCGACAGCGCGTAGCGGAACGCCGCCAGGGTGTTCTCCGGTCGGACCGCCCGCGCGCCGCGGTGGCCCTGCACGTCGAACGGTGCCGCATAAGCCTTGGGCAGCGTGAACCCGCGCTTGGCCAGCAGCCCGCGCAGCAGGTCGGGGTAGTCGGTGATCAGGCCGTCGACGCCGTCGTCGATCAGCTTGGCCATGGTGGGGACGTCGTCGACGGTCCACGGGATGACCTTGATGCCGTTGCGGTGGGCGTGGCCCACCAGTTCGGCGGTGACGTAAGGCCGGTAGCCGGGGTCGTTGACCGAACCGCCCTGCGGGAAGCCGTGCACCGGGGAGAACGCGGTGGCGCCGAAGGTCTTGATGGCCTTGACCGGGTCGCCGCCGAAGTCATCGATGTCGAGCCCGCCCAGCCACGGCGACTTGCCCGGCTGGCCGGTCTGCAGGAAGTCGTAGTTGGTCAGCGCGACGACGGGCAGCCGGGGCGCGACCTGGCGCATGCGGATCAGCGCGCCCCAGTCGAAGCTCTGGACGCTCACCCGGCGCGACACCCCGGCGGTCTCGATCTCCCGCGCGGTGATCTGGACGAACTTCTCCCGCGGCGCGGTCTCCTGCGGGGCGCCCGCCTCGACCTTGGTCTCGATGTTGAACCGCACGTCGTCGGCGCCGTAGCGCTTGACCAGCGCGAAGACCTCGCGCAGCAGCGGCACCCGGGAGCCGGGGGTCAGCTCCTGGCGCGGGAACCCGGCCAGCGGGGTCGAGCCGCAGTCCAGCGTGCGGACCTGGGCGAGGGTCAGGGTGTTGACGTACTTGCCGACGTAGGGGAACTCCGCGTCGCCGGGGGTGGCGGGCGCGGTGTCGCGGCACTTGCGGCCGTCGACGCGGCGGTCGTGGGTCACCACGGCCTGGTCGTCCTCGGTGATCTGCACGTCGAGCTCCAGCGTGCTGACACCCAGGCGCAGGGCGTTGCCGAAGGAGCTGAGGCTGCTCTCCACGCGCAGGCCGAGGCCGCCGCGGTGGGCCTGCAGGTCGAACTCGCGCTGGTGCGGGTGCGCGGCCGCCGAGCCGGGCACCAGGGCGAGGCAGGCCAGGGCCGCCACCGCCGCCGCACCGGCGCGCGCGAACAGGGAAGGGGTCGTCATGGCCGGATGGTGGCAACCCGAAGGAGACGGGCCGTGACGGGCGGGTGGCCCTCAGCCGAACGACCGACCGCCGGTGGCCGGGACCCGGCCGGGGAACCGCGCGCCGAGCACGTCCACCATGGTCTTGGCCTTCACCGCGGTCTCCTCGAACTCCGCGGCCGGGTCGGACAGCGCGATCACCGCGCCGCCGACGCCGAAGGACACCGCGCCGGGCCGCACGATCATGGTCCGGATCACCACGCTGAGGTCGGCGGCGCCGGTGAGCGAGAAGTAGCCGATGGCGCCGGAG
Organism: Actinokineospora globicatena; assembly: GCF_024171945.1. Taxonomy (GTDB): domain Bacteria; phylum Actinomycetota; class Actinomycetes; order Mycobacteriales; family Pseudonocardiaceae; genus Actinokineospora; species Actinokineospora globicatena. The sequence goes on along the minus strand of NZ_JAMTCR010000004.1, from coordinate 890,702 downwards.
TAGACCCCGCGCGGACCGCGCTCGAGCTGGTCGATGATCCGCATGGTGCGCTCCTTGGGCGCGCCGGTCATCGACCCGCCGGGGAACGCCGCGCGCACGCACCGCACCGCCGACACGCCCTCGGCCAACCGCGCCCGGACCGTGCTGACCAGCTGGTGCACCGTCGGGTAGGTCTCCACCTCGAACAGGCCGGGCACCTCGACCGAGCCGACCTCCGCGTAGACGCCGAGGTCGTTGCGCACCAGGTCGACGATCATCAGGTTCTCGGCGTGGTCCTTCTCCCCGGTGGCAAGGTCGTGGCGCAACCGCTCGTCCTCGGCGGGGGTCGCGCCGCGCGGCCGGGTGCCCTTGATCGGCCGGGACTCCACGACGCCGTCGGCGGTGATCGCGAGGAACCGCTCGGGCGAGGTGCTCAGCACCGACAGGTCCCCCGCCCGCAGCAGCGCGCCGTAGCGGGCAGGGTTGGCGCGGCGCAGGACCCGGTAGGTGTCCCACACGTCGAGATCTGCGGACGCGGTCAGCTCGTTGGTCAGGCACACCTCGTAGGTCTCGCCGTCGCCGATGGCGCGCTGGCACTCGGCGATCATCGCCAGGTACTCGTCGCGGTCGTGCCTAGCGGCCAGGTCGACCTCGATCGCGGGCGGAACCGGTAGCGCTAACGCGGGCGCGGAGGCCAACCGGGCGGCGGTGTCAGCGAGCCACGTCTGCGCTGCCTGCTCATCACCGGCGAGCGCGAGCAGGTAGACCTCACCGGTCTCGTGGTCGAACGCCACGGCGCGGTCGGCGAAGACCAGTCGCGCGTCCGGGTCGAGCGCGCGGTGCGCCTGGTCGCCGCCGCACTCGGCCTTCAGCTCGTAGCCGAGGTAGCCGACCCAGCCCAGGGCGAAGTCGAACGGCAGCGGCGGCGCCGACACCGGGTGCGCGGCGAGGTCGGCGTCGAGCCAGTCCAGGAAGCCGCTCTCGAGCACGGTGACCCCGTCGGCCGCGGTGACCGTCACCGTGCCCGCCACGACGTCGGCCGTGGCGACCCTGGCCAGCGGCCCGCTCGCGTCACCGAGGAAGGAGAACCGGCCGTCGGCGGCGGAGTCCAGCCAGAACGCGTGCGCGGAGTTCCCGTAGAGCGCGGCGAAGGCCTCCTCGGCGGTGACCGGCAGCGTGGTGCGGGCCACCAGCACCCTGGCCACCGGCTCGGGCCGGGCCGGGGGCGGCGCGGGCACCGGCGACGACCGGACGGCCACCGACTCCCGCGGGTGCCGCGTCCACCAGTTCCTGGTCATCGCCTCGAAGTTGGCCAGCAGGTCCACGCCGTACTCGGTGGCGACCGACTCGGGGTGGAACTGGACGCCCCAGGCCGGGCGCTCGCGGTGCCGCACGCCCATCAGGACGCCGTCGTCGCTCCACGCCGTCGCCTCCAACGCGTCCGGCAGGTCTACCGCGGCCAGTGAGTGGTACCGCACAACCCGCATCGGGGAGGGCAGTCCGTGGAACAGATCACGCCCGTCGTGGTGTACCTCCGATAGCCGCCCGTGTCGCACCTGAGGGGCGTGCTCGACCCGAGCGCCCGCGAGGAGGCAGAGCCCTTGGTGGCCGAGGCACACCCCCAGCAGCGGCTGCCGCGCGGCCGCCAGCACGGCCCGGCTGAGGCCGAAGTCACCCGGCAGGCCAGGATGTCCTGGTCCGGGCGAGATGACCACGTTGTCGAAGTCGACCAGCCCGCCGAGGTCCCAGTCCTCGTCGTTGCGGACCACGGTGGGCCGGGCACCGTCGAGGCGGGCGAGTGCCTGGTACAGGTTGTAGGTGAAGGAGTCGTGGTTGTCGACGATGAGCGTGCGCACCGCGGGCGGCTCCTCCCCTCTGCTCCGATCGGGCACCGTGCGTTTGCTCCCGCACAGTTGTTGGGCGGGCGCCGTCCCGGGGCCGGTGTTGTCTGTCTTGATGGGTGACGACAGCACACACGTGGCTTTCCGTAGAGCAGCGCGCGGCGGGTCGTCGCAGGAAGGCGTTCCATGCCACAGCGCCACCGCGGGCAGGCCAAGGACCGGGAGAATGGTAGCGCCCGCGAGGTCGTCCCCTCACCGCGCGCGGGCGGGCACGACAGCCGCCCGCACCCCGACCCGGCCGACGGCGCCGCTGCGGTCCCGAGTCCCGGCCGAGCAGGAGGTGCCGCGGTGGTCACCCCCATGCTGACCCCGGACAGCGTCGGCCACGACGCGCCGGTCGCGGTCACCGCCCCGGCGGCCCGGTCGCGGCTCAGCGCCGCCCGGCTGCCCCGGCTGCGGCTGCCGCCGAGGCTGGCCGACCTGCGCGACAACCGCCTGTTCCGCGCGTACGGCTCCGACGTGGTCGCCCTGGTGGTGGCCGCGCTGGACGTGTGGCTGGGCACCGAGGCCGACGTCGCCACCTACATGGTGTGGCTGTCCTGGCTGGCGGTGCCCGCGATGCTGCTGCGCAGGCACCTGCCGTTCGTGGCGGTGCTGCTGACCGTTCCCGGCTTCTTCGCGGGCTGGGCGCAGCTGGCGGCGATGATCGCGCTCGGCGCGCTGGCCAGGCGGCACCTGGTGAGCTGGAAGACCGCGGTGGGCGCGGGCCTGGTCGGGCTGAGCAGGTTCATGCTCTGGCCGTGGTCGGACTTCGTGGCGCTGACCTGGCGCGACCACCTGCGCGACGTGGTCTACGGGGTGCTGGTGGCGGGCATGCCGGTGGCCATCGGGCTGCTGTTCGCGGTGCGCCAGGAGCTGTCCACCCGGATCAAGGAACTGGCCCGCAGCCGGGAGCGGGAGAAGCGGCTGCACGCGGCGACGGTGCGCTCGGCCGAGCGCGCCAAGCTGGCCAGGGAGATGCACGACGTGGTCTCCCACCAGGTCACGCTGATCGCCATGCAGGCGGGCGCCATGCAGGTCGACGTGCGCGACCAGGCCACCAAGGACGCCGCGGAGACCATCCGGTCGCTGAGCACCAGGACCCTGGAGGAGCTGCGCGAACTGGTCGGGGTGCTGCGCTCCGGGGTGGACGACGACGAGGCCCAGCCCGGCGTGGAGGACATCGGCGACCTGGTCGAGGGCACCGACGTCCGGCTGGTCGTCGACGCCTGCCCGGCCGAGCTGCCCGGGCCGGTCTCGCGCGCGGCGTTCCGGACCGTGCAGGAGGCGCTGACCAACGTCCGCAAGCACGCGGCCGGGTCGCGGGCCTCCGTGCGGGTGGTGGCCGAGCCGAACGCCCTGGTCGTCGAGATCAGCAACGACCCGCCCCAGCGCAGGCACGCGGGCACCCTGCCCTCCGGTGGCCACGGTCTGCTCGGCCTGCGTGAGCGCGCAGGCCTGCTCGGCGGCAGCCTGGACGCAGGCCCCACCGCCAACGGCGGGTTCGAGGTAAGAGCGCGCTACCCGCTGGCGGGCTGACCAGCCCGATAGCGCAATCGGGGCATGTGGGTTGTTTCGCCTCAAGTACCACTGGTGACCGCCGAAGGGCCGGGCGTTCTGAGTCCAGACCGCGGACAACCGCGCTAGTGGAACGGTGGCACATGCTGAAGCGATTCTCGGACCTGCGGGTCGGTGTACGGGTGGGCGCGGCGATGGCCGTGCTGCTGGTGCTGCTGTGCGCCTTGGCCACGGTGGCGGTCACCAGCATGGAGCGCGAGCGCGAATCGGCCCAGGCCATCGCCCGCTCCCGGCAGCTGACCCAGCTGGCCATGCAGGTCAAGTTCCGGTCCGCGGACTTCAACGGCTGGCAGACCGCCTACGCCTTCGACGTGATGCGGACGGTGCCCGACGCCACCTCCGACACCGTCGGCTCCCGCAAGACCTTCCTGGCCGCCGCGGACTCGTTCCGCAAGGAGCTGGCGCAGCTGCAGTCCTTCGGCGTCGACGCCGACCAGGGCACCGAGGTCACCGCCATCACCGGCCTGTTCGACGACTTCATGAAGCTCGACCAGCAGATCGTGGCCGCCTACCGCACCGGCGTGTGGGCCGACTACCTCAAGGCCAACGAACTGGTCGCGGTGGACGAGATCGAGATCTTCAACAAGATCGCCGCCAAGATCGACGTGCTCGTCGCCGACGTGGAGCAGGAGTCGGCCGCGACCATCGCGACCGCCGAGACCCGCGCCGACGAGGGCGTGTTCACCACCATCGTGCTGGCCATCGCCGCGTTCCTCGCCGGGTTCGCGCTCACCCTGCTGCTGGTCCGCTCCATCACCCGGCCGCTGGGCAAGCTGCGCGCCGGGCTGGCCGGGATCGCCGGTGGCGACCTGACCGAGCGCATCGACAACACCCGCGCCGACGAGCTCGGCGAGGTCGCCCGCGGGTTCAACCAGCTCGCCGAGCGCACCCAGGAGCTCATCGGCCGGGTCGCCGCCCGCGCCGAGGAGGTCGCCGGTGCCTCGCACGAGCTGACCTCGGTCAGCGGCAAGCTCGCCGAGACCGCCGGGGAGACCAGCGTGGAGGCCAACTCGATCAACGCGACCGCCACCGAGGTGTCCAACATGGTCACCGCGATGGCCAGCGCCTCGGAGCAGATGCGCGCCGCGATCGACGAGATCACCCAGAACGCCAGCCGGGCCGCCGACGTGGCCACCGACGGCGTGCGCGACACCCAGACCGCCAACGAGGCCGTCGCCGCCCTCGGCGACGCCACCGCCGAGATCGGCGCCGTGGTCAAGCTGATCAGCTCGATCGCCGAGCAGACCAACCTGCTCGCCCTCAACGCCACCATCGAGGCGGCGCGGGCCGGGGAGTCCGGCAAGGGCTTCGCCGTGGTCGCCGGGGAGGTCAAGGAGCTGGCGCAGCAGACCGCGACGGCCACCGAGGACATCATCCGCCGGATCAAGGCCATCGAGCAGGGCAGCGCGGAGGCCACCTCGGCCATCCACCAGATCGGTCAGGTCGTCAGCTCGATCTGCGACACCCAGACCGTCATCGCCGCCGCCGTCGAGGAGCAGACCGCGACCACCGCGGAGATGAGCCGCAACGTGCACGAGACCGCCAACGCGGTGGTCCAGATCGGCAACGGCATCGGTGGCCTGGCCACCGCGACCGAGGACACCAGCTCAGCGGCCAGCGCGGCCAAGCGCACCGCCGAGACGCTCAGCGAGGCCTCCGCCGACCTGCGCACCCTGATCAGCGCCTTCCGCTACTGATCGCCGCCCACCCCTGATCGACCCCCGCTACTGGGTCGACCGCGCACGAACGACGGCCCCGGGTCCAGTGGACCCGGGGCCGTCGTTCGTGTGTTCGCTCAGCCCTCGCGCTTGGCGCGGAGCTTGGCCAGCGCCTCGGCGAGGATGGCCTCGCCGTCGGCGTCCGAGCGGCGCTCCTTCACGTACGCGAGGTGGGTCTTGTACGGCTCGTTGCGCGGTGCCTTCGGCGGCGCCTGCTCGTCGAGGCCCGCGGGCAGGCCGCAGCGCGGGCAGTCCCAAGACTCCGGCTTCTCCGCCTCCAACGCGAACGACGGCTTCGACTCGTGCCCGTTGGCGCACCAGTACGACACCCGCTGCCGAGGCGCGGACTCCCCGCGCTCGGACTCACCCATGGGACCAGCACCGACCCGGGTACCCCGGATCGCGTTACCACCGGCCATTGATGTTCACACCCCCACCACGTGGTCGGACGCGGGGCTGTGCCGCATCCGTGTTGTCTTCATGGCCCGCCGATCCGCCGACGCGGATCAGCTGATCTTGACCAGCAGGCCGAGGCCGATGACGCAGATGATCCACACCGCGCCGACGAACAGGGTGACCCGGTCCAGGTTCTTCTCCACGACGCTGGACCCGGACAGGCTGGACTGCATACCGCCACCGAACAGCGAGGACAGGCCGCCACCGCGACCCCGGTGCAGCAGCACCAACAGGATCAGCAGAAGGCTGGAGGCGATCAGAGCGATCTGCAGCGTCAGAATCATCGGGTCCTCGCGGTCGTGTGGTTGAGGCCCCAGATTACCCGGTGACCCGCCCGTGTTCGACCACCGCCCCGACGTGGCGTGCCCACCCCGTTACCAGTTTCCCGGGAACTCGCGGTGACATGGCCGTCTGCACGTGCACGTGCACGGTCCGGAAAAGCGACCAGGGCACTGGGAATGACCATTCCCAGTGCCCTGAACTGCGACAACAGCGCTACGGCAGCGGTCCGCCCGCGGCCATCGCGCACAGTTTCGTGAACTCGTCGGCCTGCAGGCTGGCCCCGCCGACGAGCGCGCCATCGATGTCGTCCTGGGCGACGAGTTCGCCGATGTTCCCGGATTTCACCGATCCGCCGTAGAGAACCCGCACCGTCGCGGCCACCTCGTCGCCGTGCTTCTCGGCGAGCGCGGCCCGCAGCGCGCCGCACACCTCCTGGGCGTCGGCGGCCGTGGCGACCTTGCCGGTGCCGATGGCCCACACCGGCTCGTAGGCCACGACGACCTTGGCGACCTGCTCGGCCTTGAGGCCCTTGAGCCCGGCCACGAGCTGCGCGACGCAGTGCGCCACGTGCTCGCCCGCCTCCCGCACCTCCAGCCGCTCACCGAGGCACAGGATCGGCGCGATGCCGTGCTTGAGCGCGGCCTTGACCTTGCTGTTGACCAGCTCGTCGGTCTCGTCGTGGTACTCGCGCCGCTCGGAGTGCCCCACGGTGACGTAGGAGCAGCCCAGCTTGGCCAGCATCAGCCCGGACACCTCGCCGGTGTAGGCACCGGAGTCGTAGCGGGAGATGTCCTGGGCGCCGTAGCGAAGCAGCAGCTTGTCGCCGTCCACCATGGTCTGGATGGACCGGATGTCGGTGAACGGCGGCAGCACCGCCACCTCGACCTTGGCGTAGTACTTCTCCGGGAGCGAGAAGGCGATCTTCTGCACCAGGGAGATGGCCTCGAGGTGGTTGAGGTTCATCTTCCAGTTGCCCGCGATGAGCACCTGCCTGGCCATCAACCCTCCAGGGTGGAGACGCCGGGCAGGTCCTTGCCCTCGAGGAACTCCAGGGAGGCGCCGCCGCCGGTGGAGATGTGCGAGAACCCGTCCTCGGGCAGCCCCAGCAGCCGGACCGCGGCCGCCGAGTCACCGCCGCCGACGACGGAGAAGGCGTCCGCGGCGACGATGGCCTCCGCGACCCCCCTGGTGCCCTCGGCGAACGGGGCGAGCTCGAACACGCCCATCGGGCCGTTCCAGAACACCGTGCCCGCGCCCGCGATGACCTCGCGGTAGCGCTCGACGGTGATCGGACCGATGTCCAGGCCCTTCCAGCCCTCGCGGATGTTGGCCGCGAGCACGGTGTGGGTGTTGGCGTCAGCCGAGAACGCGTCGGCGATGACCACGTCGGCGGGCAGCAGGATCTTCTCCGGGTGCTCGGCGAGCAGCCGCTTGCAGGTGTCGATCATCTCGGCCTCGAGCAGCGAGTCGCCCACCCCGAGGCCCTCGGCCGCGAGGAAGGTGAAGCACATGCCGCCGCCGACGAGGATCGCGTCCACCTTCGGCAGCAGCGACTCGATGACCGCGAGCTTGTCCGACACCTTGGAGCCGCCCAGCACCACCACGTACGGGCGGGCCGGGTCACCGGTGAGCGTGCGCAGCACCTCGACCTCGGCGAGCACCAGACCACCGGCGTACGCGGGCAGCTTGGCGGCCACCTCGTAGACCGAGGCCTGCTTGCGGTGCACCACACCGAAGCCGTCGGAGACGAACGCGTCGGCCAGCGCGGCGAACTCGGTGGCCAGCGCGTCCCGCTCGGCGGCGTCCTTGCTGGTCTCCCGCGCGTCGAAGCGCACGTTCTCCAGCAGCGCGACCCCGCCGTCGGCCAACCCGGCGACGGTGGCCTTGGCGGACTCGCCGACCACGTCGGTGGCCAGCGCGACCTCGCGGCCGAGCAGCTCACCGAGCCGCGCGGCGACGGGGGCGAGCGAGTACTTCGCCTCGGGGGCGCCCTTGGGGCGACCGAGGTGCGCGGCGACGACCACCCGGGCACCGGCCTCGGCGAGGCGGGTGATGGTGGGCAGCGACGCGCGGACCCGGCCGTCGTCGGTGATCGTCTCGCCGTCGAGCGGGACGTTGAGGTCGGCGCGCACGAGCACGCGCCGACCGGTCACGCCCTCGGCGAGCAGGTCGTCGAGAGTCTTCAAACCGGGACCCCTCTACAGCTTCGAGGCGACGAGCGCGGTCAGGTCGGCGAGGCGGTTGGAGTAGCCCCACTCGTTGTCGTACCAGCCGACGACCTTGACCAGGTTGCCGCTGACCTTGGTCAGCGGCGCGTCGTAGATGCACGACGCCGGGTCGGTGACGATGTCGGCGGAGACGATCGGGTCGGTGTTGTAGCGCAGGATGCCCTTGAGCGGACCGTCGGCGGCGGCCTGGTAGGCGGCCTGCACCTCGTCGAGGGTCACGTCGCGGCCCAGGGTGACGGTCAGGTCGGTCGCCGAGCCGGTCGGCACCGGGACGCGCAGCGCGTAGCCGTCGAGCTTGCCGTTGAGGTCGGGCAGCACCAGGCCGATCGCCTTCGCGGCGCCGGTCGAGGTGGGCACGATGTTGAGCGCGGCGGCCCTGGCCCGGCGCAGGTCGCTGTGCGGGGCGTCCTGCAGGTTCTGGTCCTGGGTGTAGGCGTGGATCGTGGTCATCAGACCGCGCTCGATGGTGAACGCGTCGTGCAGCACCTTGGCCAGCGGGGCCAGGCAGTTGGTGGTGCAGGAGGCGTTGGAGATCACCGTCTGCGAGCCGTCGTACTGGCCCTCGTTCGCGCCGAGCACCACGGTCAGGTCCTCGCCCTTGGCGGGCGCGGAGATGATGACCTTCTTGGCGCCACCCTCGTCGACGTGCTTGCGCGCGTCGGCGGCCTTGGTGAAGAACCCGGTGGACTCGACGACGACGTCGACACCCAGGTCCTTCCAGGGCAGCTTGCCCGGGTCGCGCTCGGCGAGCGCCTTGATGGTGGTGTCGCCGACCTTGATGCCCTCGGCCGTCACCGAGACGTCCTGGGGCAGCCTGCCCAGGATGCTGTCGTACTTGAGCAGGTGGGCCATGGTCGCGACGTCACCGAGGTCGTTGAAGGCCACGATCTCGATGTCGTGGTCGCTCGCCTGCACGGCTCGCCAGAAGTTGCGACCGATCCGACCGAAACCGTTGACACCTACGCGAACCGTCACCTGGGTCTCCTCGTTTCTGCGACTGGTTGGCCGGGCCGGGGACGGCCCGGCGGAACATCCGCCCTCCCGGGAACCCTAGCGTTCACCCGGCCGCGCGCAGGTCAGGAGGTCAGCGGTCTCTCTTTATCGAATCAGACCGCGCCGCCTGGGACAACTGTTCGACGACCAGACAGTCGGACGCGCGAGGACCCCGGGTGTGACCGAATCGCCGGGGTTCGGAACCAATCAAGTAGGCGCCGCGCGGGAAACAGCGGAGTGGAGTCCGCCAGCCCCCACGCCGGGCGGACTCCACCCCACTCCCCCCACGGGTGCCCCTCCCCCAAGCGGCACCCGCGCTCCCGGTGGTCAAGAGGTCACCGGCAGCGGCCCGGATACCTGGGGAGACCCAGATCACAAGATGGGGTGACGGTTGGTCCACAACCAACACCCTGGCCAGGAAGCCGACCTCCCCAGCCGGGAACGATGCCGGGAGACCCAAAGGTGGTGCAGGCCAGGAGGCCGCCCCACCAAGCCGGGAACGATGCCGGGCGGGGACGAGGGGGCGGGCGGCGGGAGGGAGTGAGTCAGGGAGTGAAACCGACGCTCAGGCGTCGGCTTCGAGCATGTCCGGGGTGACCGCGGACTCGGTGTCGGGCAGGCCGAGGTCCTTGGCGCGCTTGTCGGCCATCGCCAGCAGCCGTCGGATCCGACCGGCGACCGCGTCCTTGGTCATCGGCGGGTCCGAGAGCTGGCCGAGCTCCTCCAGCGACGCCTGCTTGTTCTGCAGCCGCAGCTCCCCCGCCGCGGTCAGGTGGTCCGGGGCGTCGGGGCCGAGGATCTCCATCGCCCGCTGCACCCTGGCGGCGGCGGCGACGGCGGCCCGCGCGGAGCGGCGCAGGTTGGCGTCGTCGAAGTTGGCCAGCCGGTTGGCCGTCGCCCGGACCTCGCGCCGCATCCGGCGCTCCTCCCAGGCGAGCACGCTGGAGTGCGCGCCGAGCCTGGTCAGCAGCGCGCCGATGGCGTCGCCGTCGCGCACCACGACCCGGTCGGCGCCGCGCACCTCGCGGGACTTGGCGGCGATGCCCATCCGGCGGGCGGCGCCGACGATGGCCAGCGCGGCCTCCGGCCCGGGGCAGGTGATCTCCAGCGCGGACGAGCGGCCCGGCTCGGTGAGCGAGCCGTGCGCGAGGAAAGCACCGCGCCAGGCGGCCTCGGCGTCGCACACCCCACCGGAGACGACCGGGGCGGGCAAGCCGCGCACCGGGCGGCCGCGCGGGTCGAGCAGACCGGTCTGCCTGGCGAGGCCGTCGCCGTCCTTGACCACCCGCACCACGTACCTGGTGCCCTTGCGCAGACCACCCGAGGTGATCACGTGCACGTCGGCGTGGTGGCCGTAGAGCTCGTGGATCTCCTTGCGCAGCCGCCGCGCCGTCGCGCCGGTGTCCAGTTCGGCCTCGACCACCACCCGGCCCGCGACGATGTGCAGCCCGCCCGCGAACCGCAGCAGCGAGGACACCTCGGCACGGCGGCAACAGGTCTTGGCCACGGCCAGCCTGCTCAGCTCGTCCTTGACAGCGGCGGTCATCGCCACAGGGTCCTCCTCTCCCGGCCCCGGTTCGGGCGCCGGTACATCCCACCACGAGCGCCGGGTGCGGTCAGCGCGCCCTCACCGACGCGATCGCCCGGCGCAGGCAGGCCGCCAGGGCGGCCGGGTCGTGCCGGTCCGGTCGCGCGGGGGCGGCGACCGGGTCCAGCCACATGTCCGCCCCCAGCACGGAGGCCGCACGTCGCAGCCGGTCCGGGGTGGACACCGAGTCCGCGTCGGCGATGACCGCGTCGACCCGCAGCCGGGGCGCGTGCTCGCAGAGTACGTCCAAGTGGCGCTCCGGGGAGAACCCGGCGGTTTCCCCCGGTTGGGGGACGAGGTTGAGCACCACGACCCGCGCGGCGGCGGTCCGCACGAGCGCCTCGTGCAGTTCCGGCACCAGCAGGTGCGGCAGGACGCTGGTGAACCAGGAGCCGGGCCCGAGCAGCACCACGTCCGCGTCGAGCACCGCCGCGACCGCCTCGGGGCAGGCCACCGGGGGCTCGGTCTTGCGGTTGGCGTTGTGCAGCCGGATCCGCCGGACCCGGCCGGGGGTGGTGGCCACCGCGACCTGGCCGCGGATGCGCCGGACCGTGTCCGGGTCCTCCTCGAGGCCGGTCACCTCGGCCTCGATGTCGAGCGGGTCGGTGGACATCGGCAGCACCCGGCCGGTGACGCCCATCAGCGCGGCCGCCTCGGCCAACGCCCGGACCGGGTCGCCGACGACCTCCAGCAGGCCCGCCAGCAGCAGGTTCCCCACCGCGTGGCCCGCCAGCGCGCCGGTGCCGCCGAAGCGGTGCTCGAAGACGGCGGGCCACGGTCCACCGGCACCGGCCAGGGCCGTCAACGCCTTGCGCAGGTCGCCGGGGGGCAGCAGGCCGAGTTCGCGGCGCAGCCTGCCGGATGAGCCGCCGTCGTCGGCGACGGTGACCACGGCGGTGACGTCGTCGGTGATCAGCCGCAGCGCGCTGAGCGTGACGTGCAGGCCCCGGCCGCCGCCGAGCGCCACCGCCCGCAACGGCCGCCGCGCCGCCGGGTCGGTCGCTGGCGCTGGGTCTCGCGGTGTCCCCGTCCGGTCGGGGTCCGCTGTCACTCGCGCCCCAGGTCGCGGTGCACGACCTTGACCGCCATGCCGTCCTCGTCGGCCAGCCGCCTGGCCAGCTCCTCGGAGATCGCCACGCTGCGGTGCTTGCCGCCGGTGCAGCCGATGGCCAGGGTCAGGTACCGCTTGCCCTCGCGCCGGTAGCCGGCGCCGATCAACCGCAGCAGCTCGTGGTAGCGGTCGAGGAACTCGTCGGCGCCCTCCTGGCTGAGCACGTAGTTGCGCACGTCGGAGTCGCGGCCGGTCTGGTCCTTGAGCTCGGGGATCCAGAACGGGTTGGGCAGGAACCGCACGTCCATCACCAGGTCGGCGTCCATCGGCAGGCCGTACTTGTAGCCGAAGGACAGCACGGTGACCCGGGTGGTGGCCGCGGCGTCGGAGCCGAACGCGTCCTCGATCTTGGCCCGCAGCTGGTGCACCGACAGGGTGGAGGTGTCCAGCACCAGGTCGGCCTCCTCGCGCAGCGGGCGCAGCAGCTCGCGCTCGGCGCCGATGCCGTCGATGAGCCTGCCCTCGCCCTGCATCGGGTGGCCGCGGCGGACGTGCTCGAAGCGGCGCACCAGCACGTCGGTGGTGGCCTCCAGGAACAGCACGCGGGGCCGGTAGCCCTTGGCGTCGAGGTCCTTGATGATCGAGGAGAGGTCCTCGGTGAACGCGCGGCTGCGCACGTCCATCACCACCGCGACCTTGGTGATCACCCCCTGCGCCTGGGCGCCGAGCTCCACCATGGTGGAGATCAACTCGGGCGGCAGGTTGTCCACCACGAACCAGCCGAGGTCCTCGAGGCACTTGGCCGCGGTGCTGCGCCCGGCCCCGGACAGTCCGGTGACGACGGCGACCTCGATGCCGGGGCCACCCGTATCGGTGCTCACTGCTGTTGTTCCTCTGCCTTCGCCTGCGCGGCGGGTTCCCCCGCCAGCGCCCTGTGCACTGCCTTGGCGGTGGTCGCCCCGATGCCGGGCACCCCGCTGATCTCGTCGATGCTGGCCGCCCGCAGCCGTTTCAGCGAGCCGAAGTGCTTGATCAGCACCGCCTTGCGGCCCTGGCCGAGGCCGGGGATCTCGTCGAGCGCCGAGACGGTCATGTTCTTGGACCGCTTCTGCCGGTGGTAGGCCACGGCGAAGCGGTGCGCCTCGTCGCGCACCCGCTGCAGCAGGTAGAGCGCCTCGCTGGTGCGCGGCAGGATCGCCGGGTCGGGGTCGGCCGGGAGCCAGACCTCCTCCAGCCGCTTGGCCAGCCCGATCACCGCGACGTCGGTGACGCCGAGGTCGGCGAGCACGTCGGCGGCGGCGTTGGCCTGCGGTCCTGCGCCGTCGACCACCAGCAGGTTCGGCGGGTAGGCGAAGCGCTTGGGCTTGCCGGTGTCCGGGTCGATGCCCGGGGTGGGGTCCTGGCCGCCGGTCTCGCCGCGGTACTTGGCGAACCGGCGCCGCACCACCTCGGCGATCGAGGCGACGTCGCCCTCGGTCGCGGCCTCGCGCAGCGCGAAGCGGCGGTACTCGGACTTGCGGGCCAGGCCGTCCTCGAAGACGACCAGCGAGGCCACCACGTCGCTGCCCTGGATGTGGGAGATGTCGACGCACTCGATGCGCAGCGGCGCGGTGTCGAGCCCGAGGTTGTCCTGCAGCTCCTGCAGCGCGGCCGAGCGGGCCGTCAGGTCACCGGCGCGGCGCAGCTTGTGCTGGGTGAACGCCTCCTTGGCGTTGCGCTCGACGGTCTCCATCAGCGCGCGCTTGTCGCCGCGCTGCGGCACCCGCAGCGCCGTCCGCGACCCGCGCAGGCCGCTGAGCCAGTCGGTGACCGCGTCGGCGTCGTCGGGCAGCTCGGGGACCAGGATCTCCCTCGGGACCGGGCTGCCCTCCTCGGCGAGCTCGACCTGGTCGCCGTAGAACTGGCTGAGGAACCGGTCGACCAGCGCGCCGACCGGCGACTCGCCCGCGTCGTCGAGCCGGTCGATCACCCAGCCGCGCTGGCCGCGGACCCGGCCGCCGCGCACGTGGAAGACCTGGACCGCGGCCTCGAGCTCGTCGAAGGCGAAGGCCACCACGTCGGCGTCGGTCCCGTCGCCGAGCACCACGGCCTGCTTCTCCAGCGCCCGCTTGAGCGCGCCGATGTCGTCGCGCAGCCGGGCGGCCCGCTCGAACTCCAGCTCGGCGGAGGCGGCGCCCATCTCCTTCTCCAGCCGCTTGACCATCACGTCGGTCTTGCCGGAGAGGAAGTCGCAGAAGTCCTCGACGATGCCCCGGTGCTCGGCCTCGTCGACCCGCCCGACGCACGGCGCCGAGCACTTGTCGATGTAGCCGAGCAGGCAGGGCCGCCCGATCTGGCCGTGCCGCTTGAACACGCCCTTGGAGCAGGTGCGGGCCGGGAACACGCGCAGCAGCAGGTCGAGCGTCTCGCGGATCGCCCAGGCGTGCGCGTAGGGGCCGAAGTAGCGCACGCCCTTCTTGCGCGGACCGCGGTAGACGTGCAGGCGGGGGTAGTCCTCGTTGAGGGTGGCGGCGAGGACGGGGTAGGACTTGTCGTCGCGGTAGCGGACGTTGAACCGCGGGTCGAACTCCTTGATCCAGTTGTACTCCAGCTGCAGCGCCTCGACCTCGGTGGACACCACGGTCCACTCGACGCCGCCCGCCGTGGTCACCATCTGCCTGGTGCGCGGGTGCAGGGACGACACGTCGGCGAAGTACGAGTTCAACCGGCTGCGCAGGCTCTTGGCCTTGCCGACGTAGATGACCCGGCCCCCGGGTTCGCGGAACTTGTACACGCCGGGGGCGTCCGGAATCGTCCCAGCCGACGGTCGGTACGTGGACGGATCAGGCACAGCACCAACCCTACGGCCGACCCCCGACAGTCACCGCACCCACCACCGACCCGGCGCGGTCCGGCGGACGCCGACGGCCCCCGGTCCGGGTGGACCAGGGGCCGTCGACGCGCGGGGTCAGGCTACGGCGTGCAGGTTGCCGTCGGTGCCGACGAGGCAACGGGCGGACGAGGTCGCGGCGCCGATGAACTCGGTGAGGCAGCGACCGAGTTGGGCGTGACCGCGGGCGTTGGGGTGGAAGGATTGCTGGGCCATGTGGATGCCGACGGAGTCGAGGCCGCCGAAGACCCAGGCGTACGGGTCGACGAGGACGCGGTTCTGCCACTCGGCCGCGGTGCTGTCGCCGCCGCTGCAGGCCTCGTGGTTCTCGGTCGCGCGCGAGAGGTCCAGGTAGGACAGTCCGGTGCGGGCAGCGATACCGCGGTATGTGTCGGCGAACTGCGGGACGGCCTCGGTGCGGCCGTAGGCGGCGTCCGCGAGTCGCAGCGGGCAACCCTGGGGGCCGTGGTTGACCGCGTCCATCTTCTCCGTCACCGGTGAGGCGTAAGAGGTGATGACGAACTTGTAGCTGCCGTCAGCGTAACCGGCTTGGCGCATGGCGGTTTTGACGTCGGCCACCGCGCGTTCGACCTTGGGTGCCATCGCGGCGAGGCGGGCGGGCCACTGGACGCGGAGGTCCTTGGCGCAGCCGGAACCGAAGGGGTTGAACCACTTCTTGATGCACCCGACGAGGGTGTCGGCGAAGGCGGGGTCGTCGTTCGCGCCGACCTGCAGCACGACGGCGACGACCCGGTTGGCCTTGGCGACGTCGATGAGCCTGCGCGCCTGGGAGCCCTCGGTGTAGTGCGTGGTGTCGGCGAGGGAGACGTTGGCGGCGTCCGCGCCGGAGCAGGCCAGGTTGATGGTGCGCTGCGCGACCTGGGTCTTGTGGATCAGCGCGTTGGCCGAGCGGTGGCACCAGTTGCCGCCCTCGCCCCGGGTGCCCGGCTCGTAGTCGCCCGCGCCCTCCCCGGAGATCGCGCTGTCACCGAGGGACACGACGGCGGTGGGTCGCTCGTCGGCGGCGGCCTGCGGCGCCGCGAGCAACCCGGCGGCCAGCACCACCCCCGCGACGAGGCCCAGGACACGGATGGACGGCATGGGGGCCTCCCCGGATCAGGTGATGGTCGTCTCTGACCCAACCACGGCGGATCCGGTGAATCCATAACCCGAACGGACCTGGGTCCGGAGGCCGTCCGGCCCACCCCTACCGTCCACTGTGGAGCCTTCGGTCGACAGGGGTGGACCGGGGTTGCTCAGCCGAGCAGCACGCTGTCGCCGCTCACCTTGACCGGGACGGTCTTGAGCCCGGTCTGCGCCTGGCCGCTGATGCGCGCGCCGGTGGTCGCGTTGAAGGTGCTGAAGTGCCGCGGGCAGCTGATGACGCCGTCCTTGGGCGGGTCGACGGTCGCCCCCTGGTGCGGGCACGACGGGTCGAACCCCGCCACGGTGTCCCCGGAGCGCACGAGCAGGATCTGCCCACCCGCCGGGTTGGCCACCAGCACCCCGCCACCGTCCGGGATGGCCGCGACGGTGCTCAGCGCCCCGGCCGCCCCACCGCCGGTCGTCCCGCCCGTGGTCGCTCCGCCGGTGGTGGCCCCGCCGGTGCTCGGGGTGCCGCCTCCGGTCGTCTGGCCGCCCGAGGTCTCACTGCCGGAACTGCACGCCGCCAGCACACCGGGCGCCACCAGGGCGACCATCAGGCCGCACAACACCTGCCTCCGGCTCCGCTCGCTCCGACCGGCCGTCGGGGTGGTGGGATCGACAACAGTCACGCTGGGCCTCCTCACTCAAATCAGTCCAGGCATACACCGACCCCAACGCGACCGCCCCCCGACCGGTTCACCATTCGGGGGTATTCACAGTGCCCGCACAGAAACCCACTCCCCCACCAACACCCGAATCCCCCACGCGCGACCCCACCTCTTGCCCCCACTGGACCCGCTTCACGCTCTGCCTCTACCAGGTCCGCTTCGCGCTCCTGCCCCCACCACGCCGCTTCGCCCGCTTCGCGCCCGCGCGCGGTCCCACCCCCGCCCAGCCCCCACCCTCTCCGGGGGGGGCGGCCCTGGTCCAGCCTACAAGGACCCCCCGACAGTCGATCTTGAACCGACCCCCGCGGAGATCCACATGTGGACAACTCCTGTCACCCAGAAGACGGAATTACGAAGGCCGACGGCGCCGCCCGCAGGCGCGAGTCAGTGCCGGACAGTCGGGTGCTTGAAACTGCGAAACGAGCAGGCCGAACCCCGAAAGTCGCGCGGCGCCGGAACCTGAAAACGAGGACGCCGAGGCTGGAAGGAGGCGCGCCCGGAAGACCCCACAGGACGGCGCGACAAGGCAGGCAGAGCAGCGTGAGAGGCTGGCAAGACGGCACGGAAAGGCCGACAGCGCGGCGCGGGAAGGTGAACAGAAGAGGCGCGTCAGAGGCCGAGGTGGACGCGGAGTGCGTCGTCGAGCGTGGTCAGCAGGCGGGCGGGCACGCGGCCGAGGCGGCGGCCGATTCGGCCGGTGGCGACGGAGCGGATCTGCTCGGCTTGGGCCTTGGAGTCGGCCACCAGGCCGCAGTCGGCGGCGGGGAGCAGGACCTGGAACGGGAACACCCGGGCCGTGTTCGACGTGATCGGCACGACCGTCACCACACCGCGGCCCGCGCGCGTGGCGGCGTGGTTGGCGGCGTCGTTGCTGACGATCACCGCGGGGCGGACCTTGTTGGCCTCGGAGCCGCGGCTGGGGTCGAGGTCGACCAGGTGGATGTCACCGCGCCGCATCGGCGACCGTCGACTCCCACAGCGCGGCGTCGTCGGCGGCGTCCCACTCGGCGAACGCCTGGGCGTACTCCTCGCGCATGGCGGACTCGCGCAGCAGCCCGATGGCCACCTGGATGACCGAGGACCGGGTGGCGACGTCGAACCGGGACAGGTACTCGTCGATGAACTGGACATCGACCTCCGGCAGGCTCACACTCAGCTTCACACCACCGATGCTACCCCGGTTCCCACCACCCGTGCCACCCACTGCCCCCAGCCACCCACCAGCAGAGACCTACCCAGCGGCCCCGGCCCCGGTGGCGGCCCGGTGCAGCCCGCGCAGCTCGCGGATGGCGGCGACCGCGCGCGCCCCGTCGATCGCCTGCACGGCCATGACCGGCACGTACTCGTCGTCGGGCAGTTCGAGCCGCGCCCAGGCCGCGCCGTCGGGGAAGCTGATGCCGACCACCGCCGACCACGGGTAGCGGGTGCGGCCGAGCAGGTTGCGCACGGTGATCCCGGCCTCGTCGGCGGTCACCTTCGGCCAGGTCAGCCAGAGCACGCCGAGCGCGAGCAGCACCCCGATGCCGACCATGGCGACCTGGTCGGACACCTGGAAGTACACCCCGGTGCCGCTGTCGCGCAGCAGGATGGCCACGACCGCGAACACCGCGATGAACACCACCGCGATGGGCACGGTCACCAACCACACCTTGCGCGGCCGGGCGGTCACTCGAAACCCCTCTCCGTCCACGGCTGGCGCAGCCCGCGCACCACCAGGGCGGTCTCCAGGGCCGCGGCGCACGCCTCGTAGCCCTTGTCCTCGGCCGCGCCCGGCACCCCGGACCGGTCGACGGCCTGCTCCAGGGTGTTGACGGTGAGCACCCCGTTGCCGATCGGGGTGGACTCGTCGAGCGCGACCCTGGTCAGACCCGCGGTGACCGCGTCGCAGACGTACTCGAAGTGCGGGGTGCCGCCGCGCACGACCGCGCCGAGCGCGACCACGGCGTCGTGGTGGCGGGCCAGTTCCTGGCACACCACCGGCAGCTCGACCGCCCCGGGCACACGGACCACGGTCGGTTCCTCGATGCCCGCCTCCTGCGCCGCCACCAGCGCGCGGACCAGCAACTGCTCGGTGATCTCACCGTGCCAACGGGTCACCGCGATGCCGAGCCGGATGCCGGTGCAGTCGGGGACGCCCCGCTCCGGCCTGCCCTCGCCGCTCACGCGTCCTCCCCAGCGGTGCCGACGACACCCGCGGAACCGATCTCGTACTGCTCCAGGTTGCCCAGCTCGTGGCCCATCCGGTCGCGCTTGGTGCGCAGGTACCGCAGGTTCTCCGGGTTCGGCCACACCGACAGCGGCACCCGGTCGACCACGGCGAGGCCGTAGCCCTCCAGGCCGACCCGCTTGGCCGGGTTGTTGGTGAGCAGCCGCATCGACTTGACCCCGAGGTCGACCAGGATCTGCGCGCCGGTGCCGTAGTCGCGGGCGTCGGCGGGCACGCCGAGCGCCAGGTTCGCGTCGACGGTGTCGGCGCCGTCGTCCTGCAGCTGGTAGGCCTGCAGCTTGTGCATCAGGCCGATGCCGCGGCCCTCGTGCCCGCGCATGTAGAGCACCACGCCCCTGCCCTCGGCGGCGACCGCCTCGAGCGCGGCGTCGAGCTGGGGGCCGCAGTCGCAGCGCAGCGAGCCGAACACGTCGCCGGTGAGGCACTCGGAGTGCACCCGGACCAGCACGCTCTCCCCGTCGCCGAGGTCGCCGTAGACCAGCGCGACGTGCTCGATGCCGTCGAGGCGGCTGTCGTAGCCGACCGCGCGGAAGGTGCCGTGCGCGGTCGGGATGCGGGCCTCGGCGACCCGGTCGACCTGCTTCTCGGTGCGGCGGCGGTAGGCGATCAGGTCGGCGATGGTGATGATCGCCAGGTCGTGCTCGGCGGCGAAGACGACCAGCTCGTCGTAGCGGGCCATGTCGCCCTCGTCCTTCTGCGAGACGATCTCGCAGAGCACACCGGCCGGTCGCAGCCCGGCCATCCTGGCCAGGTCGATGGCGGCCTCGGTGTGCCCGGGGCGGCGCAGCACGCCGCCCTCCTTGGCGCGCAGCGGCACCACGTGGCCGGGGCGGTTGAAGTCCTTGGCGGTGGACGCCTCGTCGGCGAGCAGCCGGATCGTGTGCGCGCGGTCCACGGCGGAGATGCCGGTGGACACGCCCTCGGCGGCGTCGACGGTGACCGTGTACGCGGTGCCGCGGGCGTCCTGGTTGGTGTGGAACATCGGCGGGAGGTCGAGCCGGGCGCAGTCGGTCTCGGTCAGCGGCACGCAGATGTAGCCGGAGGTGTAGCGGACCATGAAGGCCAGCAGCTCCGGGGTGCACTTCTCGGCCGCGAAGATGAGGTCGCCCTCGTTCTCCCTGTCCTCGTCGTCGACCACCACGACGGCCTTGCCGTCGGCGATGTCGGCGATGGCGCGTTCGATGGCGGCGAAGTCGCTCACCTGCGGTCCCCCTCTTCGGCGGCCAGGTGTGGCCCGGCCAGCTTCTCCACGTACTTGGCGATCACGTCGACCTCGAGGTTCACCCGGTCACCCGGCTCGCGCAGGCCCAGGGTGGTGGCGCGCAGGGTCTCCGGGATCAGGCTCACGGTGAACCAGTCCGGCCCGACCTCGACCACGGTGAGCGAGACGCCGTCGACGGTGATCGAGCCCTTCTCCACCACGTAGCGGGCCAGGTGCGCGGGCAGGCCGAAGCGCACCAGGTCCCAGTGCTCGGACGGCGCGCGCGACACCAGGTCGCCGGTGCCGTCCACGTGGCCCTGCACGATGTGCCCGCCGAAGCGCTGCCCGACCGCGGCGGCGCGCTCCAGGTTGACCGCGTCCCCGGCGGCGATCCCGGCGAGGCTGCTGCGGACCAGGGTCTCGCGCATCACGTCCGCGGTGAACGCCCCGTCGCCGTGGTCGACCACGGTGAGGCAGACGCCGTTGACCGCGATCGAGTCACCCTGCTTGGCGTCGCTGGTGACCAGCGGCCCGGCGATGGTGACGCGCGCGGCGTCGGCGAGCTGCTCGACCGCGACGACCGCGCCGCGTTCCTCCACGATCCCGGTGAACACCGGTGTTCCTCCTCAGTCCCGGACCGGGACGGCGGAGACCCGCACGTCCGGTCCGCTCATGGTGACCTCTTCGACGGTCAACCGGTGTGCCTCGGTGATGGTCGACACGCCGGAAGCGCCCAACGCCCCGGGGCCCGCGCCGAGCAGGGCGGGGGCCAGGTAGAGCAGCACCCGGTCGACCAGGCCCGCCGCGGTGAACGCCCCGGCCAGCGTCGGGCCGCCCTCGAGCAGCACGTCGACGATGCCGCGGGCGTGCAGAGCGGCCAGCACCTCGACCGGGTCGTGGGTGCGCGCCAGCAGCGTCCCGGCGGAGTCGTCGAGCACCTTGGCGGTGTCGGGCAGGTCGGCGTGTCCCACGACTACCCGCAACGGTTGCCGGGGCTCCGGTGTTCCGTCGTTGGCGCGAGCGGTCAGCGCGGGGTTGTCGGTGAGGACGGTTCCGGTACCGACGACGATGGCGTCGACCCGCCTGCGCAGCTCGTGGACCTCGGCTCTAGAGACCGCCGAGCTGATCCACCGGCTGGTCCCATCGGCGGCGGCAACCCTACCGTCGAAGGTCGCGGCGTACTTCCACGTCACGTGCGGCCTACCGTGGCGGACGGCGTGCAACCACGCGCGCAGCGGTCCTTTGCTGACCTCGTCTTCGAGCAGACCGCCCTCTACGACGACCCCGGCGCCGCGCAGTGTTCTAGCGCCCCCCGATGCGACCGGGTTCGGGTCGGACACCGCATAGACCACGCGCGCGACCCCGGCGGCGATGAGCGCGTCGGCGCACGGCGGGGTGCGGCCGTGGTGCGCGCAGGGCTCGAGGGTGACCACGGCGGTACCGCCCCTGGCCCGCTCCCCCGCGTCCGCCAGCGCCACCACCTCCGCGTGCGGCCCACCGGGCGGCTGGGTGGCCCCCGCACCGACCCGCCGACCCGCCGCGTCGAGCACGACACAGCCCACCGGCGGGTTCGGGCTGGTCAGCCCACGAGCGCCCTCGGCGAGCACCACCGCGGACCGCATCGCCGCGACCAGGCTCTCCTCCACGCCGGACAGTCTCCCAGTCCGGCACGACGTCCCCGCACCCGCCCGTCCACAGGGCGAGACTCTCCACAATGGACTTGCCAGCAGCCGCCGGAGTTGTCCCCGGAGTTGTCCACAACCCGCCGAACCATCCACAGGCCAACCGGGAACCCCTTGACAGACCGCCAACTCCGGTACGCTGGAGCGTGGGTGGCCCCCGGGTGGGTGGGGGTCTGCCGTCCGCCGGGCGGGCCGCGCGAGCGGCCGCGAGCAGGTCACGACCGGGGGTCGACTGTTCGCTGGGCGGGCCGTGCAAGAGGTCGCCAGCGAGCCGAAGCCGGAGGTCCGCTGTCCGCGGGGCGGGTCGCGAACGGGGGCAGGGCTGGGGTTTCGCGCCCTGGCGTTAGGGCGGGTCGACGCAGTGTTACCGGCGGGGGCGGCGTTACCGGCTGCGGCGGCGGGGCCCAGGCCACCGTCACGGCGCTTAACGGTGGCCGGGTAGCCGGGTTCCGGTCAGGCCGGGAGGAAGCGGTGGTTGGCGGAGCGGGCCTGTTCGCGCAGGGCGGCGACGGCCTTGGCGGGGTCGGCGGCGCCGTAGACGGCTGAGCCCGCGACGAAGCAGTCGACGCCCGCCTCGGCGGCGCGTTCGATGGTGTCGGCGTTGATGCCGCCGTCGATCTCGACCAGGAGGTTGAGGTGGCCGGTGTCGACCAGGCCGCGGATGGTGCGGACCTTGTCCAGGACGTGCTCGATGAAGCTCTGCCCGCCGAAGCCCGGTTCGACGGACATGACCAGCAGGGTGTCGTACTCGCGCAGCACCTCGAGGTAGGGCTCGAGCGGGGTGTCCGGCTTGACCGAGAGCCCGGCCTTGGCCCCGGCGGCGCGCAGGTCGCGGGCGATGGCGACCGGGTCGGTGGCGGCCTCGACGTGCACGGTGACGTTGTGCGCGCCCGCCTCGGCGTAGCCGACCGCCCAGCGGTCCGGGTCGGAGATCATCAGGTGGCAGTCGACCGGGATGTCGGTGGCCTTGAGCAGCGACTGGACCACCGGCAGGCCGAGGGTCAGGTTCGGCACGAAGTGGGCGTCCATCACGTCGACGTGGACCCAGTCCGAGCCCTTGATGGCGGCCAGCTCGTCGGCGAGCCTGGCGAAGTCGGCGGACAGGATGCTGGGGGCGATCATCGGCGTGGTCGACACGGGGGACCAGTCTAAATCAGACCAGGGCGACGACCGCGTCCGCGCTCCCCCAAGAGTGGCTGACACCCATGCCGCCGTGCCCGTAGTTGTGGACCACGCGCGCGGCGCCCACCTGCTCGGCCTCCAACCTGGGTTTGGCCCGCCACGGCCGCAGACCGACCCGGTGCCCCACCACCGGCGCGTCGGCCAACCGCGCGTCGATCGCGGAGCAGCGGGCGATGATGCCCTCGGCGACCAACGGGTCCGGTGTGCGATCCCACACGTCTGGCCGTGAGATCCCGCCGAGCACTACGACGTCTCCGTGCGGGAAGAACCCAGCCCACTCGTGGCCGAGCACCGCCTCTATATAGAACTCGTCTAGCCCCGGGTTGGTGACCACGACGTGTTGGCCCCACCAGGGACGTAAGCCTTCGTCCCCAGTTAGCTCTCTCGCGCCAACGCCGGTGCAGTTGACTACCACCGCCGCTTCCGCTGCCGGTTCGGTGAGCGAGGTAATCCTGCGCAGCTCGATCTCTACGTCGATTCGCGCGGTCAGGTAGTCCAAGTAGCGCGGCATGTCGACGATCGGCGCCGTGGTGCGCAGCCCGACCAACATGCCCGGCGCCAACTCCTCCGGGTCGAGCATCCGGACGTCGAGCAGCCGGTCGACCCACGGCGGCGGCTCGCCCTGGATGTCGGAGGCCTGGGTGCCCCGGCAGAGCCGGACGCCGGTCGCGGGGTCGGCGGCGAGCCTGGTCAGCTCGGGCTGGGTCGCGTAGGCCCAGGTGCGGCCGGGGTCCGCGAAGTCCGGTCCCCAGAGAGCGGCCGCGACCGCGGAGGTGGTCTCGGCGGGCGGCTCGGCGGCCCACACGCGCACGCTCGCGCCGGACTCGGCCAACCGGATCGCGGTGCTCAGCCCGATGACCCCGGCGCCGACGACGATGACATCGGTACCCATGTCCGCACGCTACCCCTGAACGGACGCGGTTTGGGTAGGTTGACCTCCTGTGAAGCGGTCCCTGAGGGTGGCGTCCTACGCCGTGTGCGTCGAGGCGGAGAAGATCCTCCTGGCCAGGTGGGTCGGTCGCACGGAGAAGAAGTGGACGCTCCCCGGCGGGGGCATCGACCACGGCGAGGACCCGTTGGACGCCGCGGTCCGCGAGGTGGCCGAGGAGACCGGGTACGCGGTCCGGGTGGACGCGCTGCTGGGCATCGACTCGGTGCACCGGGAGTTCCGCGAACGCACCGGGGTGCGCCGGGCGCTGACCAAGGCGGGTAAGGCTACCGACTGGCACGGCCTGCGGGTGATCTACGCGGCCACCGTCATCGGCGGGGAACTGCGGTTCGAGGAGAACGGCTCCACCGACATGGCGGCCTGGTTCGACCTGGCCGAGGTGTCCACATTGGACCGCACCGACCTGGTGGACACCGCCCTCGATCTGGCCACCCGGAAGCCGCCGACCGGTCGTGCGGACGTGAGCGGCTGATTTCCGCATGGTTGCGGGAAAAAGCCACCGGCGAATTCACCCGGAAGCGCGACGCCCTTTTCCGGTAACCTGACCGCGAGGGGGAAGTCGTTGGTACGCCGGTTCTCTGGGGAGGGAACGCGGTACGGCGACCACGGCTCCCCCAATTCCCCGGGCACCGGACTGCGGTGCCCGACCGCACTCGTGGGGGTTCACCAATGGCACACCGCCATGCCAGAGACAGTTTCTTCATCGTCGGCGAGGGCATCGTCGGCGACACCGACATCGACCGTGGCCGTGACACCGGCACCGGCACCGGGGACAGCCCGGACCGGCCGGACGACGCGCCGGTCACCAGGACCGCGTCCGCCGAGGAGGAGTTGCGCCGGTTCCGGTTCTCCCGCCTCGGCCCCAGGGGCAAGCGGACCGACGAGGGGCTGCGCGCCGCGCTGGCGGCCGCGATCACCGACACCGCCCCGGGACAACCGGATGGCACCGTCCCGGCTGGATACACCTACCTCGGCCAGTTCGTCGACCACGACCTGACCGTCGACCGGACCGCGACCCAGTTGGGCTCTGAGGTCACCGTGGACGAGTTGGTGCAGGGCCGGTCACCAGCGCTGGACCTGGACTCGCTCTACGGCCGCGGACCGCACGACCGGGTCGATCGGCGGTTCTACGCCGAGGACGGGGTCCGGCTCAAGGTCGGCACGACCTCGGCGACCGAGTTCCCCGACGACCGGGTCCGGGTGGACCTGGAGGGGTTCGACCTGCCGCGCGCGGGTGGCGCGGCGGGGACGGCGGCCGACCGGCGGGCGCCGCTGATCCCGGACCTGCGCAACGACGAGAACCTGGCGGTCGCGCAGACCCACCTGGCGTTCATCCGGTTCCACAACCGGGTCGTGGAACACCTGGCGCTGACCGGGATCCACGAGCGCCGGTTGTTCGAGGCGGCGCGCGAGCAGGTGGTCAAGCACTACCAGTGGCTGCTGCGCACCGACTTCCTGCCCAGGATCGTGGACCCGGCGGTGGTGGCCGACGTGTTCACCAACGGCCGCCGGTTCTTCGAGGCCCGCGGGCACGGCAGGCAGCCGACGATGCCGGTCGAGTTCTCCGTGGCCGCGTACCGGATGGGCCACAGCATGGTGCGCGAGGCCTACGAGTGGAACCGGGTGTTCACCACCGGCGGCCCGGGTCCGCTGGGCACCCTGTTGCTGCTGTTCACCTTCAGCGGGGTCAGCGGCAACTTCACCGGCGGCGGGCTGCCCGAGTTGGACGACCCGAACTCCGGCGCGGTCGACCGGCTGCCGACGAACTGGATCGCCGATTTCCGCCGGTTGTACGACTTCACCGAGGCGGGCCGCCCCGACCTGGCCCCGCCGCCGGGGGCGGGCAACGTGGCCAAGCGCATCGACACGCTGCTGGTCGACCCGCTGGCCCAGCTCCCGGCGGGCACCTTCGGCGGTCGCGGCAGCTCGTTCCCCGACATCCACCGCAACCTGGCCTTCCGGAACCTGACCAGGGCCAGCATGATCCGGCTCGCCTCCGGTCAACAGCTGGCGGCCCAGTTCGGCGTCACCCCGCTGACCTCCGAGCAGATCCTCACCGGCAGCGGCGGCGCGACCCTGGCGGGCCTGACCCCGCAGCAGCGCGCCTCCCTCGTCGCCGACACCCCGCTCTGGTTCTACGTCCTGCGTGAGGCGGAGCTCAACAACGGCCTCCTCGGCCAGGTCGGTGGGCGCATCGTCGCCGAGGTGTTCCACCGCGCCATCGAGGGCAGCAGGCACTCCATCGTCCGCGAACCCTGGTGGCGCCCCACCCTGGGCCCGGACAAGGCCACCTTCCGCATGACCGACCTCCTGCTGTTCGCCTTCGAGGGCAAGGCCGATCTCCTCAACCCGTTAGGCGACTGACAGCCCGTTCCCGCGACTGTGACAGGTCGATCGCGCACGGTCATCCACTCCGGTGGTTGGCCGTGCGCGGTGACCGGACCGCCTTCGGGGAGTGCTTGTGCGGTGACGGAAATGGGGGGTTGCTTTCTGCGTCTTGCAGGGAAGTCGAGAGGG
The DNA here is from genome assembly GCF_024171945.1 of Actinokineospora globicatena. Lineage (GTDB taxonomy): Bacteria > Actinomycetota > Actinomycetes > Mycobacteriales > Pseudonocardiaceae > Actinokineospora > Actinokineospora globicatena. Next base: position 864,508 of record NZ_JAMTCR010000004.1, on the reverse strand, counting down.
AGGTGGTGCGTTCGAGGTCAGGCGGAAGTGGGTGGGTGCGCTGTCGGCGGGGAGCGTCGACAGCGGTAGCGTTCCCATGTGGACTTGGCAACTGTGGCCCGTGCGCGCCTCGCGGCAGCGGCGGACTCGACCCGCGCGCCGGATATGCAGCGCTACATGAAATCCGAGATGCCGTTCCACGGGGTTCCCAAACCCGCAAGGGATTCACTTGTCCGGCAACTGCCCGCCCTCACCTCCCGCGCGGAGTGGCTCGACGTCGTCGGCAGGCTCTGGCGCGAGGCCGATCACCGCGAGGAGCGGTACGTCGCCCTGGATCTGCTGCGCCGCTACCCGCGCTGGCAGGAACCCGATCTCCTCCCGCTGTACGAGGAGTTCATCACCACCGGCGCCTGGTGGGACTATGTGGACGAACTGGCCAGCCACCACGTCGGCCCGCTCCTGCTCGCCCACCGCGCCCTGGTGACCCCCGTCCTGCGCACCTGGTCCGTCTCCCCCGACCGCTGGAAACGCCGCGCCGCCATCATCTGCCAACTCTCCGCCAAGGGCGAGACAGACCTCACCCTCCTCACCCACGCCATCGAGGCCAACACCCAGGACCCAGACTTCTTCCTCCGCAAGGGAATAGGCTGGGCCCTCCGCCAACACGCCCGCGTCGACCCCGCTTGGGTGCGCGAGTTCGTGGACGCCCACCCGGACCTGTCGCCGCTTTCTCGGCGGGAGGCGTTGAAGCACCTCGCGTGAGTTGTTCGCGTGAGGTGCTGTTGTAGGTTGGATTCGGCGCGGGGGGTGGGTTGTCCACATGGGGCGGAGTTGTCCACAGGCTCGACTTTCAGCCTCTCTTGCCTTGCGCCCCCTTCGGTAGGCTGTGTATTCGGGGGACTTTGGGGCGGGTTGATCTTGCTGGCCTTGGTCGGCAGGGCGTTGAGCTGGGGGAAGTCCGGGTCTCGGGCCTCCGCTGCGCTGCGGTAGACGGCTCGCCTTCGGCATTGCAGTGAGGCGCGAGTTTCGAGCGAAGCTCGATGGGGCGAACTCATTTTGTGCGGGGCCCCGGGACCACCCTGGGAAGGGCTAAAAGCAGGGGGCCACAGAGCGGCTCTCCCCTGCCCCTGACGACGCTACGGGTGGTCCTCCCCCACACAAAACAAGTCCACCCCATCGAGCCAGCCTGGCACCAGCGCCTTCGCGGAGCGGTGGGCGGCCAACGTTGTCGGCGGGCGCTTGAGGGCCAACGTTGTGGGGTCTTCGCCAGTCGTGGCGGGTGGGCTGGGACTGGGCGTGGGGACTTTGTGGAGCGCTGGGGGCGATGCGCTCGGGGTTGGTGGGGCGTGGGCTGGGGGTGCGGGAAAGGGGGTGGGCGGGGTTGCGAATAGGGGGTTGAGGGGGGTGTGGGCGATTGCGTGGGGTTAAAGGTTGAAAGGAGGTAAAGGGCGGGAAATGTCATCCGTCCGGTGGCTGATGGTGGGGGGTGGGGGTGAGCCACGATGGGGAGGGAAACGGGTGTCCAAGTGAGGAGAGTTGAGTGAAGGTCGCGCGGGTTGGGGTGTTGGTGGGGGTCATGGTGTTGGCGTTGGCGGGGACGGCGGGAGCCGCGACAGGTAGTGCGGGCGGAGCCGGGACGCAGGCTGCAGGGGGAACCGAGGCGGCGGTTGTTTGGTATCCGAAGCATGTGAAGTCGACGGTTAGTGATGTGCGGGTGTTCACGTCGGCTACGGGGCAGAACATTTATGGGCTTTGGGGGGCGTGCACCAATTTCTACACCGATCGCAATGATGGTGGGCGGTATCACGTGTTGCTGACGGGGTCGGTGGATGCGTGGGTGACGGCGAGCAGTGCGTATGTGGCGGATGGGCACTGCTGAGGCAGGCTCAGTCCAGGTGCGTGGTGAGGGACTTCACCAGGGGGTCGGAGTCCACCGGTTTTCCCTGTTCCTCCAGGGTTCTGGCGAGGGTGCCCAGCACGACGCCGAGGGTTTGGGGGTTGGGTGGGGTGCCGAGGAGGGCGGCGGCGCGGCGGGCCTCGGATTCGGCGGTGTCGGGGTCGCCGATGTCCAGGTGGAGGTGGGCGGCGCGGCCCGCGAGGAAGGCCTGCCAGTCGGGGTTGCCCAGGCGCACGGCTAGTTCCTCGGCGGCGGCGTTGGCGGTGAGGGCCTGGGCGTAGTGCTCGTGGTGGGCCAGCAGGGCCACGCGGAAGCCGATGGTCTCGGCCAGTTGGTCGAGACCGTCCTCCGTCGACGCCGCGAGGGTCTCCGCCTCGTCCAAGTAGGACAGTCCGGCGGTGAGGTCGGCCATGCCCCTGGCGTGGGCGAGGCGGACCAGGGACTCGCTGGCCGCGATCGGGTTGTCCGCGGCGCGCCAGTGGGCGGCGGAGTGCTCGAACGCGGTCGCGGCATCCGGTAGCGCGCCCAAGTGCAGGCGGACGTCGCCGAGCTGGTGCAGCAGGTGGCCGAGCAGGGCGTCGTCTGTGGTGCCCGCGTCGATGACGGCGGTCAGGTGGGTCTCGGCGGTGGCGTGCTCGTCGAGGTCGCGGCAGGCCAGCGCCAGGCGGTAGTGGACCTTGGTGAGCAGGTCGGTCGCCGTGGGCGGGGTGAGCCGGAGGGCTTCCTCCAGGGTCTCCGCCGCCTCCAGCGCGCGGCCCGTGGCCAGGTACCCGGCGGACAGGTGCAGGCAGGCCTGGGCCGTGCCCACCGGCGGCAGGTACGCGCGGGCCGCCGCGGCGGCCTCCAGCAGGGTCGGCAGGTTCTCGGCCGCGAGCCCCGCGTGGTCGATGAGGACCGCGTACTGCATCAGCGAGTCGGCCAGCCACGGCCCCGGGCTCTTGCGGCACCGCGCCACCAGCTGGTCGAACCAGTGCGCGGACTCCTCGATCCGCCCCAGGTCCGCCAGCAGCCGCGCGCGGTGGTCCATCAGCCGCAGCGTCGTCAGCTCCGGCCAGGTGCTCACCCCGTCGAGCAGGCCCGCGACGATCGCCAACGCGCCGGGCACGTCGCCGGACGCGGCCAGCAACTCGGCCCGGACGTCGCGCACCGCCCCGAGGAACTGGGGTGCCGCCGCCGTCGCCACCTCCTCCGCGGTGTCCAGGGAGGCCGCGCCCGTGACGGGATCCAGGTCCACCAGCGCGAGATGGCCGTAGATCACCGCGAGAGCGTCGCCCAGCGTCGTGCCCTCGGCGACAGCGAGCCGTGCGTGGTCGTTGGCGCGGGCGGTCTGCCCGGCGTGCTGCCACAACCCGGCCAGCACGTGGTGCAGGCGCGCGGCGATGACCAGTTCCCCGGCGGCCAGCAGCCGCGACTGGCACTCCACCAACCGGGCCGCCGTCACCGCCGGGTCGTCGATGCGCTGGAACCGCTGCCGGTGCGCGGCCACCCTCGCCGCCAGCCCGTCGGGGAGGCCGACCGCCGAGACGTCCGCGAGCAGCCGGACGCCGGTGAGCGCCTGCCCCGCCTCGATCGCCGCGCACGCCGCCTCGGCCGCGTCGACCTGGTCGCGCGGCTCCCCCAGCACGGCGGTGTCGAGCTCGCCGGTGAACGACCCGACTTGCTCGGCCTGCGCCGCCGGGGGAACGGCCACCAGCACCGGTCCCACGTCGGCGAGGTCCAGCGTCGCGCGCACCCGCCCGCTGACCGCGTCCGTCCCGTTGCGCTGGTCGAACGCCACCGCCGTGGTCAACGCCTCCTCGGCGCAGAAGACGCGCAGCGCCTCCCCGTCCAGCTCGACCTCGCCGAGGGTGAACCGGCGGTCCGCGCGGTCGGGCACCCGGCTCAGCACCAGCGCGGCCGCCGCGGCGAACTCCAGCAGCACCTTGGGGCTCGGCGGATCGGTGAGGACGTCGATGTTGTCGGTGAGGATCTCCAGCCCGCGCCCGGCGTTGTCGGTGATGGCGCAGAACCGCAGGTGCGCGTGCAGCGCGGACCGACCCTGCGGGGTGCCGCGGACCACCCGGTAGGACACCAGGTGCGCCCGCGCGGCGTCCTCGAGCCTGCCGGTGGCCAGGTAGGCCTCGATCAGCGACGCCAGCACGCCGTGCGGCTGCTCCGCGCAGTCGGACGGCTCGTCGAGCACCGGCCTGGCCACCGCGATCGCCTCGGTGAACCGCTCCCGGGACACGAAGTAGCCGACCTGGCTGTCCACCACGCACGCCGGGCAGTCGCTCATGTCGTCGGGCTCGGCGCCGCGCCACGCGGTGAAGTGGGTGTCCGCCGCCTCGGTGTCCCCCACGTGGTGGGCCAGCGCGCGCCGCTTGTCGTGCACGGGGTGCAGCGAGTAGCCGTGCAGCCGGTAGCGCTGTTCGAGCTGGTCGACCAGGGCGGTGATCTGGTCCAGGGTGAACCGGGGGTCGCCGAGCAGCCCGGTGGCCAGCCACTTGTGCATCCAGGTGAACTGGTGCACCGCCCACTCGTCGAACGCCTCCGGGTGCCGGGTCTCGGTGGCGCGCAGCCAGGCGAACGGGGTGAGCATCAGGTCGTAGCGGCGGATCTCCCGGTAGGCGTTGACCAGGACCAGCCGCGACGCGACGCCCAGGTCGGGCAGCCCGGCGGCGTCGGCGGCGCGCGCGACCCGTTCCAGCGCCTCGCACTTGGCCGGACCGGCGGGCAGGTCGTCGGACTCGTGCAGCTGCCTGGCCAGGCGCTCACGCGGGTCGGGCTCGGGCACGTCGATCCTCCGGGTCAGTGTCCGATGGCGCGGTCGAGCAGGTCGAGGAACGACCCGGTGAGCGCGGCGGTGTCCTTGGGGCGCAGCGGCCGGTGCGACTGCAGCAGGGCGTTGACGTAGAGCGCGCGCACCGCCGACTCCAGCAGCGCGGTGTCGGCGACCTCGGCGAGCCGGGCCACCAGCGGGTTGCGGGTGTTGAGCACCAGCCGCTGCGCGGCGCCGGAACCCGAGTCGACCAAGTGCCCGAGCAGGTCGGCCCACAGCGGGTCGGCCTCGGCGCGGGCCTCCTCGGCGTCCTGCCTGCGCGCGCCCTCGGCGTCGGCGATGAGCAGCGCGGGCAGCGACACCGGGTCGAACTCGCGCAGCGTCGGTTCGCAGTCGTGGTCGTGCAGCACCGCACCGGCCACCCGGACGGTGTCGGCGAGCGCGGCCTCGGTCGCGGCGTCCGGTCGGCCGAGCGCGGCCAGCAGCTCCCTCGGGTCCACCCGGCGCGCGGTGTCGGGCCCGTCGCGCTCGGCGATGCGGCGCAGCAGGTCGGTGTCGTAGGCGTACCCGGCGTTGACCAGGCCGATGTCCTGGGCGGCGGCGACCGGGGCGAGCTGGCGGAACTCGTCGACGTCGGGGGTGTAGAGCACGGTGGGGTGGCTGCGCCGGAACTGCCGCAGCGGCATCGGGCCCCGGGTGGTCTCGTACGGCAGCCACCGCTCGGCCAGCCCCAGCAGCTCGTCGTCGACCAGGGCCAGCGACTTGATGCCCATGTGGTGCGCGGCCAGCAACGCGCCCGCGCGTTCCGGCTCGGTCGCGGCCAGGCGGACCAGCCAGTCCCGCACCCGCCCGCCGAGGGCGTCGCGCACGGCCAGCAGCGTCTCGTCCTCGTAGAGCGCCTCGCGGCTCGCGGTCGGCCGCAGCGCGGAGGTGTCCACAACGCACCGGACGAAGTAAGCCCAGTCCGGCAGCAGGCCCTCCACGGCAGTGCCAACCAGCATCCGCTTCAGGTAGACCCGGTGGGCTTGTCGGGCCCCTGGATGCGCGCCTTCAGGTAGTACGAACGCCACACCGGTCAGTCCAGCGGCTCCGACCTCTAGCGGCAACGCGTCGAACGGTTCGAAACCGAACACCGCGCGGCAGTACCCGGCGAGCCGCTCGCGGTGCTCCGCGCTGGTCTCCCCCTCGACCCGGGTCCACGGGAATCCACCCGATGTGACCACCGCGGTGTCGGTGGCGCCCACGACGCGCACCTCGTAAGGAAGCAGCGAGCCGAACTCGGCCGCCAGCGGCGCGACGGTGGCGTACTCGGTCCAGTGGTCGCAGTCGCGCCTGGGCAGCAGGGTCAGCGTGGTGCCGACCTCGTCGCGCGCGGAGTCGTCGACCTCCACCGTGTAGGTGCCGTCGTTGCGACCGGTCCAGCGCACCGCCGGGCCACCGCTGGCGGACCGGCTGACCAGCCGCACCTCGTCGGCCACCATGAAGCAGGACAGCAGCCCGACGCCGAACTGGCCGAGGAAGTCGCGCCTGGCGAACCCGAGGTCGTCGCGTTTGGACGTCCCGCCGAGGGTGGACAGCAGCGCGTGCACCTCGGCCTCGGCCAACCCGATGCCGGTGTCGCTCACCCGCAGCGTCCCGTCCCCGGTGTGCTCCGGGCACTCCAGGGTGATCCGGCGCGGCGCCCCCGGCTCCACCAGGCCCCGTGCGGTGACCGCGTCCACCGCGTTCTGCAGCACCTCGCGCACGTAGACCCGCGGGCTGCTGTAGAGGTGGTGACTGAGCAGGTCGATGACACCGCGAAGGTTGACACCGAATGTCTGGGCCAAGGTGGACCTCTGCGGGCTTCAGGGGGCGGGAGGGTGAACCGTGCGGGCGGGTTTGGGCGGGCGGATCACGTGCGGTGGACCGAACACGGGGCGGGCGGGGGTCGCCTGGGGCGAGTGCCCGGCCCAGGTCACAGTACAGGCGTCCTGTGACATCGGCCCGGCCTTCACCCGGCCGCGCGAACCCGCACCGCCACCCGGGGCAACCCCACCGGGCGGCACTGCGCCAACTCGGTGTCGGACCGCCCGGGCGATCACCTAGGATCGAGGCAGCTCACCCGTACCGCCGGGTGTGCGCGAAGTCCGCACCAGGACCCCCGGGGAGCTGTCCAGAAACCATGTCCGGAGCCAACGACCCGTACGACCCCAAGGAGGTCGCGGCGCTCACGCCCGACGTCCTCCAGGCCGCCGTGGAGAAGGCCCGCGAGGAGTTCGGCTCCGCCGCCGACCTCGACGCGCTCGCCGCGGTCAAGCCAGCCCACCTCGGGGACCGCTCGCCGTTGCTGCAGGCCCGCCGGGAGATCGGCGCGCTGCCCCCGCAGGCGCGCTCGGAGGCGGGCAAGCGGGTCAACGAGGCGCAGGCGCTGGTGAAGGCCGCCTACGAGGACCGCCTCGCCCGCCTGAAGGTGGAGCGCGACGAGCGGGTGCTGCGCGAGGAGGGCGTCGACGTCACCCTCCCGTGGGACCGGCGGCCGCGCGGTGCCCGCCACCCCATCACCACGCTCTCGGAGCGCATCGGCGACGTGTTCATCGGCATGGGCTACGAGATCGCCGAGGGCCCCGAACTCGAGGGCGAGTGGTTCAACTTCGACGCGCTGAACTTCAAGAAGGACCACCCGGCGCGCACCATGCAGGACACGTTCTACGCGGGCGAGGAGGGTTCCGGCCTGGTGCTGCGCACGCACACCTCGCCGGTGCAGGTCCGCGCGCTGGTGGGTCGTGAGCTGCCGGTCTACGTCGTGTGCCCGGGTCGCACCTTCCGCACCGACGAGCTCGACGCCACGCACACCCCGGTCTTCAACCAGGTCGAGGGCCTGGCGGTGGACAAGGGCCTGACGATGGCGCACCTCAAGGGCACGCTGGACGCCTTCGCCAAGGCCATCTTCGGCGACGAGGCGCACGTGCGGCTGCGGCCGTCGTTCTTCCCGTTCACCGAGCCCTCCGCCGAGCTGGACGTGTGGTTCACCGCCAAGAAGGGCGGCCCCGGCTGGGTCGAGTGGGGCGGCTGCGGCATGGTCAACCCGAACGTGCTGCGCGCGTGCGGTGTCGACCCCGACGTCTACTCGGGCTTCGCCTTCGGCATGGGCATCGAGCGGACGTTGCAGTTCCGCGACGGCATCCCCGACATGCGCGACATGGTCGAGGGCGACGTCCGGTTCACCCTTCCCTTCGGCACGGAGGCGTAGTGCGGATCCCCGTCAGCTGGCTCATCCAGCAGCTCGAACTCACCGAGGACCACCGCGACATCGGCGCTACCGAGATCGCCGCGGCGTTCATCCGGGTCGGCATCGAGGTCGAGGAAGTCCTGCCGCTTGGCCCGGTCACCGGCCCGGTCGTGGTCGGCCGGGTCGCGCAGATCGAGGAGCTCACCGGTTTCAAGAAGCCGATCCGGTACTGCACCGTGGAGATCGGCGAGCCGGAGGAGGACGGTGAGCAGCCGCTGACCACCCAGGTCGTGTGCGGTGCCACCAACTTCGTCGAGGGCGACGTGGTCGTGGTCGCGCTGCCCGGCGCGGTGCTGCCCGGCGACTTCACCATCGCCGAGCGCAAGACCTACGGCCGGGTCAGCCGCGGCATGATCTGCGCGGCCGACGAGCTGGGCCTGGGCGACGACCACTCCGGCATCCTGGTGCTGCCCGTGGACGACGACGTGGCCCCGGGTGACGACGCCATCGAGCTGCTCGGGCTCACCGACACGGTCATCGAGCTGGCGCCGACCCCCGACCGCGGCTACTGCCTGTCCATGCGCGGCCTGGCCAGGGAACTGGCCTGCGCGCTGGACCTGGGGTTCATCGACCCGGCGGCGATCGAGGTCCCCGCGGCGGAGAACCGGGCGATCGCGGTGGACCTGGTGGCCGAGGGCGCCTGCTCGCGGTTCGCGGTGCGCCGGGTGACCGGTGTGGACCCGACCGCGCCGACGCCGTGGCACATCCGCCGCACGCTGATGCTGGCCGGGATCCGGTCGATCTCGCTTGCGGTGGACGTCACCAACTTCGTGATGCTCGAGCTGGGCCAGCCGATGCACGCCTTCGACACCTCGCGGGTGCGCGGCGGGTTGACGGTGCGCCGGGCGGTCGCGGGCGAGAAGCTGGTCACCCTCGACGACGTCGAGCGGACCCTGGACCCGGACGACATCGTCATCAGCGACGAGTCCGGCCCGATCTCGCTGGCCGGGGTGATGGGCGGCGCGAGCACCGAGGTGCGCGCGGACAGCACCGACATCCTGCTGGAGGCCGCTGTCTGGGACCCGCCGTCGATCGCGCGGGCGGTGCGCAGGCACAAGCTGCCCAGTGAGGCGTCGCGCCGCTACGAGCGCGTCGTGGACCCGGCGCTGCCGCCGGTCGCGCTGGAGCGGGCCGCGCGGCTGCTGCGCCAGTACGGCGAGGGCAGCATCCAGCCCGGTCGCACCGACGAGGGCAGCCCGCACGCGCCCGCCCCGGTGGTCATGGCGATGGACCTGCCCGACAGGGTCGCCGGTGCCCGTTATGCGCGCGGTGTGACCGCGGCCCGGTTGCAGCAGATCGGCTGCCGGGTCGAGGTGGGCGCCGCCGAGGACGGCACGCCGGAGGTCACCGCGTTCCCGCCGAGCTGGCGCGCGGACCTGACCCAGCCAGCCGACCTGGTCGAGGAGGTCCTGCGGTTGCAGGGCTACGAGACCATCCCGTCGGTGCTGCCGACCGCGCCCGCCGGGCACGGGTTGACCCCGACCCAGCGCCGCCGCAGGCACGTCTCGCGGACGCTGGCCGAGCAGGGCTACGTCGAGGTGCTGCCGTTCCCGTTCGTCTCGCCGCAGGTGTGGGACGCGTTCGGGCTCGATGCGGACGACGTGCGCCGCCGCACGGTGCGGGTGCGCAACCCGCTGGAGTCCGACCGCGACCAGCTCGCGACCACGCTGCTGCCCGGGTTGCTCGACACCCTGGCGCGCAACGTATCGCGCGGCGCCAAGGACGTGGCGTTGTTCCACATCGGGCAGGTCGTGCTGCCGCACGCGGAAGCCAGGCCGATGCCGGATGTCGCGGTCACCGGTCGGCCGGACGACGAGCAGTTCGCGGCGTTGGCCGCCGCGCTGCCCGCGCAGCCCACCCACGTGGCCGTCGTGCTGGCGGGCAACCACCAGCGCGCGGGCTGGTGGGGTGGCGGCGAGGCGGCGTCGTGGGCGGACGCGGTGCGGGCCGCCCAGGTGGTCGCCGAGGCAGCGGGCGTCGAGCTGACGGTGAGTGCCGACGTGCTCGCTCCGTGGCACCCGGGTCGGTGCGCGCGGTTGAGCGTGGGCGGGTTCCCGGTCGGGCACGCGGGCGAGCTGCACCCGAAGGTCGTGGAGGCGCTCGGGTTGCCGAAGCGGACCTGCGCGATGGAGCTCGACCTGGACCTGTTGCCGGTGCGCCAGCGCAAGGTGGTGCCGGTCGTGTCGCCGTACCCGCCGGTGCTGCTCGACGTGGCGCTGGTGGTCGACGACGAGGTCCCGGCGGCGGAGCTGACCGACACCCTGCGCGGTGGCGGCGGCGACCTGCTGGAGGAGCTGAACCTGTTCGACGTGTTCAGCGGCACCCAGGTCGGCGAGGGCAAGCGGTCGCTGGCGTACTCGCTGCGCTTCCGCGCGACCGACCGCACGCTGACGGTGGAGGAGGCGACGGCGGCGCGCGACGCGGCGGTCGCGGCGGCCACCGAGCGGCACGGGGCGACCCTGCGCGGCTGACCAAGTGCTGTACGTGACGGGGGTGGACCCAACGGTCCGCCCCCGTTGTCGTTGCCTTGGGCGGTCGCGGTTGTCCGATGTCCCGGTCGTGCTCCCCCGGGCATTCGGGCCACGACGTCGCGCTCGGTCCGATGTGGAGAGTCCGGATTTTCCCGCATCGCCCGGTATCGTCGATCGACAATGCTTTCGCGTTAGCAAAAATCGGTGGTTGGCTATTCCCAACCGGACGCCGCTGGGGCAGCATCGGGCGGTCCGCGAACCACAACCCGGGTGCGGACGAAGCATGAGGGAAATGGGGCAATGTGAAGAAAATCGTGGCGGTCGTCGCCGCGGCAGGCTTCGTGGTTGGCGGTGCGGTGCTCGCACCGGTGGTCTCCGCGGCCCCGCAGGCCAAGCCCGCGCCCAACCAGGTCAGCTACGACCCCGCGCCGATCGCGTGGGGCACCTGCGCCAGCCCTGGGCTCGCCAGGCGCGGCGCGCAGTGCGGTTTCCTCGAGGTGCCGCTCGACTACGGCAAGCAGTCCGGCAAGAAGATCAAGATCGCGGTCTCCCGGATCGCGGCCAAGGTGCCAGCGGACAAGTACCAGGGCATCATGATCACCAACCCCGGTGGCCCCGGCGGCTCCGGCCTGACCCTGTCGGTGCTCGGCGAGTACGTGCCCAACGGCGCGGGCGAGGCCTACGACTGGATCGGCTTCGACCCGCGCGGTGTCGGGTCCAGCCAGCCCGCGCTGGCCTGCGACGGCGACTACTTCGCCTACAACCGGCCCTACTACGTGCCGGTGACCAGCAAGCTGGAGCAGACCTGGCTGACCAGGTCGAAGAACTACGCGAAGGCGTGCGACACCGCCGGTGGCGACCTGCTCGACAACGTCAAGACCACCGACACGGTCAACGACATCGACGTCCTGCGCAAGGCGCTCAAGCAGGAGAAGATCAACTTCTACGGCTTCTCCTACGGCACCTACCTGGGCCAGGTCTACGCGACCCTGTACCCGGAGCGGGTGCGCCGGATGGTGCTCGACGGCAACGTCGACGCGCGCAAGGTCTGGTACCAGGCCAACCTGGACCAGGACGTCGCGTTCGACCGCAACATCAAGGTCTACTTCGACTGGATCGCCAAGAACAACGCGACCTACAAGCTGGGCAAGTCCGGCCGCGAGGTCGAGGCGCTGTTCTACCGCGAGCAGCTGAAGTTCATCGCCAAGCCCGCGGGCGGCATCATCGGGCCCGACGAGTGGACCGACATCTTCCTGCAGGCCGGGTACTACGTGTTCGGCTGGGAGGACGTGGCCAACGCGTTCTCCGCGTGGGTCAACGACGGTGACTACTCGGGTCTGAAGGCGCTCTACGACGCGTCCAACGGCCAGGGCCCCGGCACCGACAACGGCTTCGCGATGTACCTGGCCACCCAGTGCACCGACGTCCAGTGGCCCACCTCGTGGACCAAGTGGAAGATCGACAACTGGATCACCCACATCCGCGCGCCGTTCGAGACCTGGGGCAACGCCTGGTTCAACGCGCCCTGCCTCAACTGGGGCGGCAAGACCGGCACGCCGGTCAAGGTCGACGGGTCCAAGGCCCCGCCGATCCTGCTGCTCAACGAGACGCTGGACGCCGCGACGCCGTACGAGGGCAGCCTCGAACTGCGGTCCCGGTTCCCCAAGGCCGTCCTGGTCGAGGGGGTCGGCGGCACGACCCACTCCGGTTCGCTGAACGGGGTCGCCTGCGTCGACGACAAGATCGCCGAGTACCTGGCCACCGGCAAGCTCCCGGCCCGGGTCGCGGGTCGTCGTTCGGACGCGCAGTGCGAGCCGCTGCCGCAGCCGAACCCCGCCGGTGCCACGCAGCGCAAGGCGAGCATCGCGGCGAACGACATCACCCGCGCTGACCTGCAGAAGCTCATCGTGGGCGCACGCGGCTGACGCTGGACACCTGTTAGATCCCTGAGGGGCGGATGCGATCGCATCCGCCCCTCAGGGCATGTCGGCTAGAACGGGATTTCGAAGTGGACGGTCTGGAAGTGTTGCGGGTCGCCGTTTCCAGCGTCGTGGACTTCCTTGGCCACAGACCGCCAGAACGGCGCTGCGCTGGGGACGCGGGCGTCGGTGTGCAGGTAGAGGACGTCGTAGCCGCCCTCCCCCGCCACGAAACGCGTTGCCTCCGCCACGAGTTTCCTGGCTAGGCCGTGGCGTCGGTGCTCGGCGCGGACGTAGACCCGGAACAGTTGTGCGGTACGGCCTTGCGGGTATCGGTCCACAAGCCACTGCGGGTGCGGCGGGCTCTGCGGGAGGACGGCGCGGACACCTGTCGTGGCAACCACTTCGTCGTCGAGCACGGCGACGAACAGGGCGTGGCGGGGGTCGCGCAGGTACACGGTTTCCGGGTCGATCACATCCTCGTGCCACGGCGGGTTGTAGCCGTAGCCCAGTTCCCGATAGAGGGTGTCGAGCATGACGGACCGCGCGCCGGGGACGTCAGCCGGTGTGGCGGGTCGGATGGTGTAGGTCACGGGGTCTCGCTTCTGGTTCGGGGAGCGCCCGCGGTGACGCGGCCCTCGTGGAGTGTGACGACGCGGTCGGCGAGGTGGTCGGCGACCGCGTGGTCGTGGGTGATCACGACCAGGGTGACGCCGTGGGTCTCGCGGAGCGCGGCGAGTCCCTTGAGGACACTCGCGCGGGTGACCGCGTCGAGGCCGGTGGTGATCTCGTCGCACACCAGGACCCTCGGCTGGGCCAGCAGGGCCCTGGCCAGGGCGGCGCGGTGCAGCTCGCCGCCGGAGAGGGTCGCCGGTCTTCGGCGGGCGGTCGACTCGTCCACCCGGACCTCGGCCAGCGCGGCGATGGCGGCGGCCACACTGTCCGCTGTGGACATACCACGGAGCAGGGCGGCGGTGCGGGCGACCTGGTCGAGCACCGGGCGGCGGTGGTCGAAGGAGGCGCGGGCGTCCTGGAAGACGTACTGGATCGCGGCGAGGTCGGCGCGGTCGCGGGACCGGAGGGTGCGGGCGAGGGGGCGACCGTCCAGCGCGACGGTGCCCGCGGTCGGGGGGTGGAGTCCGACCACGCACCGGGCCAGGGTGGTCTTGCCGCTGCCGGACCTGCCCATCACGGCCAGGCACTCCCCCGCCGACACCGCGAAGGAGACGTCGTCCAGCACAACGTTGCGACCGTGGTGCGCGGTGAGCCCTTCGATGCGGAGCCGCTCGGCGCCGTGCTCGCTTTCCGCGGCGGATCGCACCGGTTCGACCAACAGCGCACGGGTGTAGGGGTGCTTCGGGTTCAGCAGCACCTCGGCGGCCCGACCTGACTCGATGACCTTCCCGGCCCGCAGCACGACAACGTGGTCCGCGAGCGCCCGCACGACGTCCATGTCGTGGCTGAGCACCACCAGCGCAACCCCTCTGCCTGCCAGCCTAGCGAACTCGGCAACGACCTCGTCGCGCGTCCCTCGGTCCAGCCCGGTGGTCGGTTCATCGGCAACCACGACCGCCGGATCGCACAGCAGGGCCTGCGCCAACACGAGCCGCTGCTGCTGCCCACCGGAGAGCTGGTGCGGATACCGGCCGAGCAACGACCTGGGGAACCTCGCAACGTCCACCGCCCGCTCAACGTCCGCCACCGGCGCCAGCTCGCGCAGCACCGACCCCACCCGCCGGACCGGGTTGAGCACCGCCCCCGGGTGTTGCGGCACGAACCCCGCGCGCCCCTTCACCCGCACACGCCCGGATACCTCGGCCCCGGCCGGAACCTCCCCCAACAACGCCAGCCCGGTCGTCGTCTTCCCACTCCCCGAGGCGCCCACGAGCGCCACCACCTCGCCTGGCCCCAACCCGAACGACACCCCGTCGACCAGCGCCCGGCCGCCGACGAACACCCGCAGGCCCGCTACCTCCACCACCTGGTCGCTCACCGGCGAACCGCCCGGTCGAACACCAGGTTCACGCCGATCGACCACGCGATGATCAGAACGGCGGGGACCACGACGGCGGCGGGGACCAGGAAGAGCCCGGACTGGTTGCGGTCCACCATCACCGCCCAGTCAGCGGCATCCGGGGCGACACCGACCCCGAGGAAACTGGCCGAGGCGACCAGGTACAGCGCCGCCGTGATCCGCACACCGAGATCCGCCACCAGCGTCGGCGCCATCGCGGGCACGACGTACCCGATGGCGAGGCGCCACCGGGTCTCACCCTGGAGCCGCATCGCCTCCAACGCCGGTCGGCTGGCCACCTCCAACGCCGCCGCCCGCGCGACCCGCGCGATGTCCGGCACCGTCACCACAGCCACAACGACCACCACCGTGCCATACCCGTGCGGCGCGATCCCGGCCACGAGGATCAACACCAACAACGACGGCACCGCCAACACGACGTCCAACGGCCGCATCAACACCTCATCCAACCACCGCCGCCGCGCCATAGCCGCCGTCAACGCCAACGGCACCCCCACCGCGTACGACACCCCAGTCGCGATCACCGCCACCAAGACAACCGTCCGTCCGCCGAGCAGAACCTGCTGCAGCACGTCCCGCCCGACAAAATCCGTCCCCAACACCCCACTATCAACAAACGCCCTCCCGCGCCCCACCTCATCCGGCACGAACAAGGGCCCGAACACCGCAACAGCCAGTGGCACCACCAACAGCACCACCCCAACCCCCCGCCACCCCTTCACGCCACCTCCCAGTTGTCCACAACCCACCCCGCCGACACCCGCATCCCCTTCACACACCCCGGTAAGCTGTACATCGGGGGCTGCTCAGGCCGGTTCGATCTTCACAACCGCTCACGCGGCGCTCCCGGCGCGAGGGGCCAGGCGGAAGGCGATGATGTCGGCGGCCAGGTTGACCAGCACGGTTGTCACGCCGAAGAGCACCGCAAGCCCTTGCACCACCGGCATGTCCCGCCCCGCGACCGCGTCCACCAGCGACGTGCCCAGGCCGGGGAGCACGAACACCGCCTCCACGACGATCACCCCGCCGAGCAGCCAGTCGGTGGTGCGGGCGAGTTGTTGGACCGCCGGGGCCAGGGCGTTCGGGAGGGCGTGGGCGTAGTCGACGCGGGCGCGGGTCAGGCCGAGGCGGCGGGCGTGCCGGACGTAGTCGCTGGCGAGGGCGTCCACCATGGCCGCGCGCACCAGGCGGGTGACCGCGCACAGCGGGCGGGCGAGCAGCACCAGCACCGGCAGGACGAGCACCGCCGGGTCGGCGAGCGGATCGGCGCCGAGCGCGGTCGGGGGCAGCCACCCGAGTTCGACGCCGAACAGCGCGACCAGGACGATGGCGAGCGCGAACTCGGGGACCGCGTGCAGCCCGATGGTGGCTGCGGTGACCACCCGGTCGACCCGGCCACCCGCGCGCCGGGCCACGAACACCCCGAGCAGCACCGACGACGGCACCAACAGCAGCAACGTCACCCCGGCCAGCAGCAACGTTGTCGGAAGCCCGGCCGCGATGAACTCGGTGACCGGCCGGTCGGACACCAGTGACGACCCGAGGTCACCGCTGAGCAAACCGCCGAGCCAAGTCGCAAACCGCTGTGCGGCGGGGTTCTCCAAGCCCATCGCGGAGCGGATGGCGGCAACACGTGCGGGGTCTGGGTTGTCCCCGGCCAACGCGACCGCCGCGTCGCCAGGCAGCGCCTCGACGAGCAAGAACACCGCCACCAGCACCGCGAGCACCTGGACCGACCCGAGCAGCAGCCTCCGACAGGTGTACCGGCCCAGGGTCACCGCAGCCACACGCGGTCGAACCTGGCCCAGTCCAGCGTGTTCGCGGGCGCGGTGGCGACTCCATCGACGGCCTGCGCCGTGCCGACCACCCAGTCCGCGAAGCCCCACACCAGGTACCCACCCTCGGCGTGCAGGGTGCGCTGCATCTCCTGGTACACCCCGTCCCGCGCCGTTTCATCCACAGTGGACACAGCCTTGTCGTACAGCGCGTCGAACTCCGGACGCGCCCACTTGGTGACGTTGGTCGTCGACTTCGACAGCAACCGTTGCGAGACGTGCGACTCGATCGGCATCGCGCCGGAGCGGAAGCTGGACAGGGAGCCGTTCTTCAACGTGTCGGCCCAGAAAGTGTCCTTGTCGCCGACCGCGACCTCGATGGTGATGCCCGCCTGCTTGGCCTGGTCGGCGAACACGGTCGCCGCCTCCACAAACCCCGTTGCCGCCTCAGAGGTGTTCAGCGCGACCTTGAGCCCTTCCGCGCCCGCTCGCTTGATCAGGAACCGCGCCTTGTCCAGATCACGCTCCCGCTGCGGGATGCTCTCGGCGTAGTGGCGGTACCCCTTGCCGTACAGGTCGTTGGCCACCTGACCGGACCCCGACAGCACCGACTCGACCAACTGCGGCCGGTCGGCCAGCAGGAACATCGCCTCGCGCAGGTCTCGGTTGTCGAACGGCGGCCGATCGACCTTCATCGCGAACGCCTGGATCCCGCTGTTGGGCGACCGCACGATGCGCACCCGACCACCCGACTCGTGCGCGCGGGCGGTGACCGGTGACAGGTCGTGCGCGTACTCGACCTGCCCGGCCAGCAACGCGTTGACGCGAGCCGACTCCTCGTTGGCCAGCACGAACTCGACCTCGTCCAACCTCGCCGCACCGTCCCAGTGGTCGGCGTATCGCTTGAGCACAGTGGACCGACCGGGCGTGAACGACACGAACGAGAACGGCCCAGAGCCAACCGGTCGCGCGAAGTCCTCAGTAGACTCTGGGATGATGTGAGCAGAGAAGGTCGCCAGAGCATTGGGGAACTCGACATACGGCCGGGTGAGTACGAACTCGACGGTCCGGTCGTCCACCGCGCGACTGGAGGTCAGGTCGATCATCGCCAGGCTCGCCTTGGCCCGGAAGGCCTTCTTCGGGTCCAGGATCCGGGCATAGCTGGACAGGACGTCGGCGGCGCGCACTGGTCTACCGTCGTGGAAACTGGCCTGCCGCAACGTGATCCGCCAGGTGGTGGCGTCGGCGTTGGGTTCCCACTTCTCAGCGAGCCGGGGTACCGGGGTCAGATCAGACCCGAAGTCCGCGAGCTTGTCGTAGAGCGCCTTGGACCTGGCCGCCTCGACGAACAGGCTGGCCATGTGCGGGTCGAGCACCTCCTTGGCGCCACCACCGGCGAACGCCGCCCTCAACCGCCCGCCCGAACGCGGGGCTGACGACTCAGTCGCTTGGGTACCGGCGCACCCGGCGAGGGCGAGACCACCCGCCAGGGCAAGGAAACCGCGGCGGCGCAGGGTGGGGAACGGGTCGGTCATGACGATCCTCCCAGGATCAATGGGGACGGGTGCGGGCGACCAGGTGCAGCCGGTCGCCGGACAGCGCGGTGGACAGGGCGGCGTCCGGGGTCCACCGGGTGTCGGTGCGCGGGCCGGGCTCGTCGAACAGGGCGAGCACCTCGAACCCGGCGCACTCCAGGTGCGCGCGCAACTCCAGCGGGAACAGCAGCCGCCACGCGGTCTCCTCGACCACCGGATCCGCCACCTCGGCCCAGGTCCAGATCCGGTGGCGGCGCAAGAGCTGGTGGGCGTGGTCGATCCACAACCGCGTCCGAGCGGTGTAGGCCACGCCCTCCCACGCGACGGTGCGGACGGTGACCTCGTTGAGCAACTCCGTGTTGCCCAGGAAGAACGCACCGTTGCGCATCTCGGCGACGAGGAGCCCACCCGGTGCGAGGTGCGAGTGGCAGTTGCGGAGGAACGCGCGCAAGTCAGCATCGTTGTGGCAATAGAGCATGGTGCTGTCCAGGCAGGTGACGACGTCAACGGTGCGACCGATGTCGAACTCGCGCATGTCGGCGTGCTGGAAGTCGACGCCGGGGTGCCGGGCGGCGGCGAAGGCGATCATCGACGCGGACAGGTCGACCCCGGTGACCTTGTAGCCGAGGCCGGCCAGGTACCCGGCGTCGCGGCCGGTGCCGCACCCCACGTCCAGCACCCGGCTCCCGCCGTCGAAGCGGGTGATCACGTCGTGCACGAAGCGGGCGGCGCGGTGCTCGGGGTCGGGGAACCGGCGCTCGTAGAGAGCCGGGTTGTCGGTCAGGAAGTTGCCCATGTCGCCGTCCTCTCCGGAATCCGCATGCCCGCCGCGCACACCAGGCCGACGGCCGCGCACACCAGGCACGCCCACCAGCCACCCGCGTCGCTCACCCAGCCGACGACCACCGTCGTCACCGCCGCGGCGGCACCGGAGACGAGGTAGAAGACGCCGAAGTAGGTGCCGGTGACCCGCTCGGCGCCGAACGCGGGCACCAGCTCGTAGACGAACGGCTGGGCGATCATGGTCCCCACGGCCAGTCCCAACACCGCGACGACGACCGCCGGAACCGACAGCGCGGGCCACAGGTACGACGCGGCGGGAGCCAGGAAACCCAGCCCCATGACCAACAGACCCACCGCGATCGCACGTTTGCGGGACACGTCGCCGAGCGCCCGGGTGATCCGAACCTGGCCAACCAAGGTGACCACAGTGGACAGGACAAACACCCCGGCAACACTGCCTGCCCACCCCGTCGCACGGTTGGCCTCGAACGGCAGCACCAGATAGAGCTGATTCTGCAACGTGAACAAGCCCGCAGCCGCGACCGTGAACGCCATGAACGGCCGATTGGCCAGGCACGCCTTGATATCCGCGAGTACCGAGGTCGGCGCGGCGGGGACGGCGCGAGCGGGCAGCACGAGCGCCTGGATCACGGTCAGCAACACGAAGATCCCAGCCGCCACCGTTGCCGATAGCCGGAAGTCGACGAGCAACAGTGCGCTGCCCAACACCGGCCCGACCAGCGCCCCGGTCTGGGCGTACACCGTGAACAGCGCGAATGCCTCGGCTCGGCGGGGTGCCGGGGTCTCGACGGCGATGTAGGCGCGCACCGCCGGGTTGAACAACGCACCGGCGACCCCGCTCAGCACCGCCGCCGCGAGCAGCACGGCGGGCGAGTCACCGACGGCGAACAGGCCGAACCCGAACGCCCGGACCGCGCACCCGGTGATGATCACTCCGCGCACGCCGAGCCGGTCAGCCGCGGTGCCCCCCAGCAGGAACAGCCCCTGCTGGCTGAGGTTGCGCACCCCGAGCACCACCCCGACCAGCGCGGCGGAGAGCCCCAGGTCCTCGGTCATGTGCGTGGCCAGGTACGGGATGAGCAGGTAGAAGCCGGTGTTGACGCCGAACTGGTTGACCAGGAGCACGCGCACCGGGAGCGGGAACGTCCTCACCGCCGCTCCAGGCCCCACCCGGGGCCGCCGCGCAGCCGCAGCGTGCCGTCCGCGCCGCCGAGCCCGGTCCACGGGTCGTCGGCCAGCAGAAGGTGGCCGTCGAGGTCGAGCCAGCGCGCGTACCCGCTCAGGTGCACGGCGGGGGCGATGCCGAGCGAGCTGGACACGAGGCAGCCGAGCAGCACGTCCAGGCCCGCTGACCTGGCCTCCTCGATCGCCGCGAGCGCCTGCGTGGGGCCGCCGAACTTGGCCAGCTTGATGTTGACCCCGTCCACCACGCCCGCGAGTTCGGCCACGTCGGCGACCGTCTCGACGTCCTCGTCGGCGATGACCGGGACCATCGACCGCGCTGTGACCCAGGCCAGCCGCGCGCGTTGCCCCGGTGCGATCGGTTGCTCGACCACGTCGACCCGGGAGGGCTCCATCCGCTCCAAGAGCCGCACGGCCTCGTCTGGAGTCCAGCCGCCGTTGGGGTCGACCATGATCCGCGCGTCCGGCGCCGCCGAGCGCACCTCCGCGACCCGGGCGACGTCGTCCGACCCGCCCGCCTTGACCTTGACGACGGTGAAACCCTCTTCCACCAACGCCTTGGCCGACTCCCCCGCCGGTTCGCCGAGCCCGATCGTCCGCGCGGTGGCCACATCAGTCCACTGTGGATGTCCGAACAGCTCGTGCGCGGGCACTCCGGTGCGCACAGCGGCCAGTTCCCACAGCGCGGCGTCCACCCCGGCCCTCACACCGGGATGGAGGCCCGCGACCAAGTCGTCGTCGAGGTCGGGCAATGCGGCGGAAACCAGGTCCAACTGGCGTACGACCTCCTCGGCGTCGAGTCCGTAGTAGACACTGGTGACGATCTCGCCCCGACCTGCCGCGCCGTCGTCGGACAACGTCACCTCGATCGCCTCGCGCTCGCTCATCACCGAGCGGGAGATGCGCAACGGTTCGGCCAGGCGCAACGTTGCGCGGGTCCAGTCGAGCTTCATGCCGGGACTCCCAGCGGGTCGGTGACCACCGCGCAACGCGACCACCCGCTCAACGGCGCGGCGGCCGGGTCGGCGACCTCGACCGGGTGCCCGGACGGCGGCCCGAGCAGGCCGCGTGCCTCGCAGAACCGGTCGTCGAAGATGGTGTCCAGGTAGCGGTGCACGCCATCGGGGAACACGGTGACCACGACGGCGCCTGGTTCGACCCTGGCCACCCAGGCGGCGACCATGGCGACCGCGCCGGTGCTCCAGCCACCGCTGACGAACCCGTCGCGCGCCAGCCGCCTGCACGCCGCAACGACCTCGACCGGGCCGAGCCAGTGCACCTCGTCGAACTCGTGGTACGCAACGTTGCGCGGGTGGATGCTGCTGCCGAGCCCGCGCATCACCCTGGGCAGGGCGGGCTGCCCGAAGATCGTCGAGCCGACCGCGTCCACCCCGATCAGCCGCACCCCGGGGCGGTGCCTGCGCAGCTCACCGGCCACGCCCGCGCTGTGCCCGCCGGTGCCGACGCTGCACACCAGCACGTCGATGTGGTCGAGCGCGTCGAGCAGCTCCCTGGCCAGCGCCGCGTACCCCTTGGGGTTGGCCGGGTTGTTGTACTGGTCGGGCCAGTAGGCGCCGGGGATCTCGGCCAGCACCGCGCGCAGCCGGTCGAGCCGGGCGCGCTGCCAGCCGCCGGTGGGGTGCGGCTCGGGGACGATCTCCAAGTGGGCGCCGTGCGCGGTGAGCAACGCGCGCATGACGGGTTCGAGTTCGTCGTCGACCACGAGCACGACCGGGTGCCCCAGCGCCTGCCCGGCGAAGGCCAGGCCGAGGCCGAGGGTGCCGCTGGTCGACTCGACGACCGGGGCGCCGGGGGCG
Organism: Actinokineospora globicatena; assembly: GCF_024171945.1. Classification (GTDB taxonomy): domain Bacteria; phylum Actinomycetota; class Actinomycetes; order Mycobacteriales; family Pseudonocardiaceae; genus Actinokineospora; species Actinokineospora globicatena. The sequence goes on along the minus strand of NZ_JAMTCR010000004.1, from coordinate 843,068 downwards.
AGCCTGCCGTCGGTGCGGGCGGCCATCAGCATCGACACCGCCGCGCGCGCCTTCATCCCGCCCGCGCCGAGGCACTCGAGCTTCGCCCAGAACCCGGCGTGCCGGTGCGGCAGCGGGGTGGTGACCCTGGCCAGCGGGGTGCCGCCGACGAGGTCGAGCAGTTCCGGCCTCACCGGGCCTCCCGGTAGCGGTGCAGCACGGTCGGGCCGCCGTCGAGCCAGAAGAACGGGTACGGCTCCGCGCACACGGCGGTGACCCCCGCGCCGAGCAGCCGGGGCAGCACGGCGCTGCCGGTCTGGGCGAACATCACCAGCGGCACCCCCGCCTCGACGGCCGCGGCGCGCAACGTTTCGAAGGAGCCGTTGCCGAGGGTCATGCCGGTGGCCAGCACCGCATCACAGCCGGTGAGGTCCGCATCGTTGCTGATCGGCTCGCCCCATTCGGTCGTACCACCTCGGAGATCGCAAGGCCGGTAGTCGATGCCACGTTGCCGCAGGTGGTGCAACAGTGAGTTCACGACGCCGACCACGAGCACACGCTGGCCGCGTCCTGCACCGAGCAGGTCGACGACGTGCCCCGCGCGCAACAGTGACTTCTCCAGCGACGTGCCCGGGTCGATGGTGACGTTGTCGGTCGCGTGCTGTTCGTGCGGTCGGGCGGCCATCAGGAACGCATCGAGCGCGGCGACGCGCACGGCGAGCACCGGGTGGTCGAGCAGTGCGTCGACGGTCGCGCCGACGCAGTCGTAGACCAGGTCGTCGTCAACGGTGCCCGGCTCGACCGCGCACGACCCCACGGCGCGACCGACCCGCAGGCTCACCACGTGGTTGCGGTAACCGGTGCCCCTGGTGTCGTGCCGGACGCCTTGCCGGGTCATGAAGCCGACGCTGATGGTCTCCTCGGTCGCGGCGCGGCCGAACGCGCCCGCACGGACCTGGTCGACCAGGTCGGTCACCACGGCGCTCATTCGGCGTACCGGACCTTGAGCCCGGCCACCAACTCCTCGACCCTGGCGCGCGCGCCCGACCCGACCCGGTCGACGACCATCACGTGCCCGAGGTAGGCGTTGTTGCTGGTCGGGTCACCCGCGGTGTGCCCGGCCGGTTTGACCGACCACTCCACGACATCGGCGGCCCCGAGGGCGTCGACCCCGTCGATCTCCGCGACCACACCCCGGTGCGGCGGCAGCAAGAACCCGACGGCGGCACTGCGCGCGCCGGTCGGGGTCGGGGTGACCTCCGGGGTCTCGCCGAGGGCCAACTGGACGTGCAGCATCGGCAGGTCGATCCCGGTGGTCCTGCGCACCAGCTCGGTGATCCGGTTGCCCGCGGGCCTCGGGTTGACCTCCACGATGCGCGGCCCCTTCGCGGTCAGCTTGACCTCGGTGTGGCCGACCACCCGGTCCAACCCCAACGCCTCGATCGCCGCTTCCGCGACGGCGCTGACCTCGCTGGTTTCCTTGTCGGACAAGGCCGCCGGGAACATATGTCCACTCTCGACAAACCACGGGGCGCCCACGATGGACTTGTCGGTCACCCCGATCACGGTCGTCCGACCGTCCACTGTGACCGTTTCCACGCTGAACTCGGGGCCGTCGAGCAATTCCTCCAACAGGACAGCAGGATTGCGAACCTGCTGACGCGCGTTGACCGGGAAGCCCGCCAGGGCACGAACGGCGTCGCCCAGTTCGGTCTCGTTGCGCACCACCCGCACGAACATCCCCGCGCACAGGTCAACCGGCTTCACCACCAACGGAAACCCGATCCGCCGCGCCGCCTCGACCGCCTCATCCCACCCATTGGTCACGGCGAACCCCGGCCCCGGAACCCCGTGCGCCTGGAGCGCCGCCCTGGTCAGGTCCTTCCGACAAGCCCGCTCCACCGCCTCCGGCGACGGACCAGCCCACCCCAACCGCTCCGCAATCATTGCCACCGTCGGCAAGTAGTAGTCGCACGAGGTCACCACCCCGTCAAACCCAAGCGCCCGGTGCAACTTCTCCACCCGCCCGAGCAACGGCCCGACCTCATTGGTCTCCACCGTGAGCACGTTGTCCGCCGCGAGCAACGGATGCGGCCCCGGCCCAGGACTCGACCGCAGGTAGTGCTGCATGTCCCTGGTCAGGAAACTGAACCCGTGCCCAGCCTCCCGCACCGCCCTGGGCAACAACCCACTCATCGCCCCGACCCAGCTCTCCACCACCAACAGGTGCCCCACCAACACTCCTCACCCCGCCCAACCCACACCGGCCGCCAACGATAACCATTGTCGACAACCCCGTATAGATCAGATCCACGCATATGTCGCATGTAGACCCCCAGCGGGCCGGACTACTCCCCCAGCCCCGCGCTCCACCAAGTCCCCAAGCCCAGTCCCAGCCCACCCGCCAACAACTGGCCAAGACCCGACGACGTTGGCCCTCATACCCCCGCCGACGACGTTGCCCCACGCGCTCCACCACGGCGCTGGTGCCAGGCCGGCTCGATGGGGTGGACTTGTTTTGTGTGGGGGGACGGTGCCCGTAGCGTCGTTCAGCGGACAGGGCCATGCTTTTGGGCCCCTGCTTTGCGGTCCTGCCACGGGTGTCGTAGGGGCCCCGCGCAAAACAAGTTCGCCCCATCGAGCTCTGCTCGAAAATCGCGCCTGTTCGATGCCGCAGGCGAGGCGTTTCCCGCAGCGAAGCGGAGGCCACGAGAGCCGGAGATCCCCCAGCTCAACGCCCACTAAACCACGGCCGCCAAGATCATCCCGACCCAAAGACCCCCGAATACACAGCCTACCCAAGGGGAAGCAAGGCCAGAGAGGCCGAAGTTCCACCCTGTGGATACCTCACCCCCCTGTGGATAACCTCAAACCCCCCGCAAAGCCCGGGCGCTCGCATAAAGGCACACCGCGGCGGCAGTGGCCAGGTTCAAGCTCTCCGCGCGCCCATGCAGCGGCACCTTCACCACGTCGTCCACAAGCGACAGCACATCCGCTGACAACCCATGAGCCTCACTGCCGAAAACCCAAGCAGTAGGCACAGCAAGAGAGCCGCTGTCAGTAGCAGCGTCCAGATCCAGGCTGGCGTGCCCATCAGCCGCCACCAAACGCAGGCCGGCGGTGCGGCAGGCGGTGAGGACGGTGGCTGTGTCGCGGGAGCGGGCGATCGGCAAGTGGAAGACGCTGCCGGTGGAGGAGCGGACGCATTTGCCGTTGTGGGGGTCGACGGTGTCGCCTGCGAAGAGGACGGCTCCGGCGCCTGCGGCGTCGGCTACTCGGGTGACGGTGCCCGCGTTGCCCGGGTCGGACACCCCTACCAGGACGGCCACCAGTGGGGGGCGGGCGGCGAGGGCGGACTCGAGTGGTTGGTCCACAAGCGAGCAGACGGCCACCAGGCCCTGAGGGGTCACGGTTTCCGACAGCGCGGTCGCGGCCTTGTCGGTGATCTCCGAGACGGGGACGCCCGCGGCGGTGGCCTGGGTGAGGAGGTCCGCGTTGCGGGCGGCCGCGGTGGCGGTGGTGAACAGCTCGTGGACCTCACCGAACGCCAGGGCCTCGCGGATGGCTTGGGCGCCTTCGGCGAGGAAGCGGCGGGCCTTGTCGCGGCCCTGGCGGCGGGTCAGGGCCCGAGCGGCAACGACCCGGGGTGTGCGTTCGGTGAACGGCACTGCCCCGGGTCGTTGGTCGTGCGTGCTCAGGAAGCGGCCTTGCCCTGGGTGCCCGCGTTGACGCGGGCGATCTCGACCAGCGCGGTGAACGCGGTCGGGTCGCTGACCGCCAGCTCAGCGAGGATCTTGCGGTCGACGTCGACGCCGCCGACGCGCAGGCCCTCGATGAAGCGGTTGTAGCTCATGCCGTTCTGCCGGGCCGCGGCGTTGATCCGCTGGATCCACAGCTTGCGGAAGTCGCCCTTGCGGGCGCGACGGTCCCGGTAGGCGTAGTTGAGCGAGTGGAGCACCTGCTCCTTGGCCTTGCGGTACAGCCGCGAGCGCTGGCCGCGGTAGCCGCTGGCGAGCTCGAGGGTGGTCCGGCGCTTCTTTTGGGCGTTGACCGCCCGCTTGACGCGTGCCACGGGGTCCGTCCTGTCGATCTAGTGGGCGCCGAGGCGCCCGGTGGTCAAGGGGGTGGGGTCGGCCTAGCGGGCCAGCAGCCGGTTGAGGCGGCGCACGTCGGGCTTGGCGACCTCTTCGGTGCCGGAGAGCCTGCGGGTCAGCGCGCTGGACTTCTTCTCCAGCTTGTGGCGCAGACCGGCCTGCTGGCGGCGCAGCTTGCCCTTGCCGGTGACCCGCACGCGCTTGGCGGTACCGGAGTGGGTCTTCATCTTCGGCATGTTCGATCCTCGTCGTCGTGCCGCCCGCGGGCGGTGAAAGCTCGCGGGCGGCCTTCGGGGGGTTAACGCTGACCGGTCGTCCCGGTCGGGGCCTACTCCTGGGTGACGCCCTCGGCCGGGGCCTCGACCACGGTCTCGGTGGTCTCCACGGTCTCGACCGGCTCGTCGGTGCCGACGTCGTCGGAGTTCGCCGAGGTCGACTTCGGCTTCGGCTTCAGGTTCTTGTGCGGCGCCAACACCATGATCATGTTGCGGCCGTCCTGCTTGGCCGACGACTCGACGAAGCCGAGTTCCTCCACGTCCTCGGCGAGCCGCTTGAGCAGTCGGAAGCCCAACTCGGGGCGGGACTGCTCGCGGCCGCGGAACATGATGGTGACCTTGACCTTGTTCCCGTGCTCGAGGAAGCGAACGACGTTGCGCTTCTTGGTCTCGTAGTCGTGGGAGTCGATCTTCGGCCGGAGCTTCTGCTCCTTGATGACGGTGAGCACCTGGTTGCGCCGGGACTCGCGGGCCTTCTGCGCGCTCTCGTACTTGAACTTGCCGAAGTCCATGAGCTTGCAGACCGGCGGGCGCGCCGTGGGGGCGACCTCGACGAGATCAAGATCCGCTTCCTGCGCCAGGCGGAGCGCGTCCTCGATGCGGACGATCCCGACCTGTTCGCCGTTGGGTCCGACGAGTCGGACCTCCGGCACGCGGATGCGGTCGTTGATGCGTGTCTCCGTGCTGATGGGGCCTCCTTGGTCCGGTAATGCTGTCCGGCGGGGCCACCCGATCACCTCGGGGCACCCTGCCGGTTGCGTTCCCCGCCCGCCCGGGTGGGCGGACGCGGCACGTCCGTCTCGCGACGTGCACGGCACGTGAGGTCCCCAAAAACAGCTCGGACCCCGTGGTGCCAGGTGGCACGCCGGGGCCCGCTTCCAACCGATTGCCCGACGACAGGCGTCAGGACACACCACAGGACCACCAGGTGAGAACCCGATGGTCCGCGGCAACCGGACCCGGACACCTCGCGGTGGCCTGGGTGGGAGCGGGGGCTCCACTTTGCCGCCCCCGCGCTGACGGGGGCTGGTCGCACGTGCAAGGGTAGCAGACCGTGAACGACGCTTCCGCCACACCCGGCCCCGCCACCTCGGACGACACCCTGGACAACCTGCGCGAGCTGGCTGACATTCCCAGCGTCGAGGTGATCAGCCGAGCCGCCGTCATGCTGATGTCCGCCGCCGCCGAGCGCCTCGGCCTCGCCGACGAGGACCCGACCACCAGCCCGCGCCGCGACCTGGACGAGGCCCGCAGGCTGATCACCGCGCTCGCCGGGCTGGTGACCGCCTCGGTCGAGTACCTCGGCCCGCACGCCGCGCCGATCCGCGACGGCCTGCAGTCGCTGCAGAAGGCCTTCCGCGAGTACTCCGCGTTCCCGGACGAGCCGGGCCAGGGCCCCGGTGAGAAGTTCACCGGACCGGTCTACTGATCGCGAACTTTACGACCACAAGCGTGACCGCGGCCACACCGGGGAGGAAGGTGGAACGACCCGATCCCCTGGGAGGCAGCGATGCCCGGTTCCCCACCACCACCCGAGACAGACAGCGCTAACCCGCCGCGCCGACGCGACCGCACGCACCTGCTCTATGTAGCGGTGATCGTGGCGGTCGTGCTCGGCGTCGCAGTCGGTCTGCTGTTCCCGGGCGCCGCGAAGGGCTTGGCGCCGCTCGGAACGGCGTTCGTGGGGCTGGTGAAGATGATGATCAGTCCGATCATCTTCTGCACGATCGTGCTCGGCGTCGGGTCCGTGGCCAGGGCGAGCCGCGTCGGCCGGGTCGGCGGGCTGGCGCTGGGCTACTTCCTGGTGATGTCGACGGTGGCGCTGGCCATCGGGCTGCTGGTGGGCAACCTGCTGCACCCCGGGGACGGGCTGCGGCTGACCGAGGCGCTGCGGGCCAGCGGCGAGGCGCAGGCGGCCAAGGGCGGCGAGTCGACGACGGAGTTCCTGCTGGGGCTCATCCCGACGTCGCTGCTGTCGTCGCTCACCGAGGGGCAGGTGCTGCAAACCCTGCTGGTGGCGCTGCTGGTCGGGTTCGCGCTGCAGCTGATGGGGCCCTCCGGCGAGCCGGTGCTGCGCGGGGTGGGGCACGTGCAGCGGTTGGTGTTCCGGATCCTGGCCATGATCATGTGGGCCGCGCCGATCGGCGCGTTCGGGGCGATAGCCGCGGTGGTTGGCGCTACCGGGGCCGGTGCGCTCAAGAGCCTCGCCGTCATCATGTTGGGTTTCTACGCCACATGCGTGCTGTTCGTCGTAGTGGTGCTGGGTTTGCTCTTGTGGGCGGTGACGCGGCTCAACGTCTTCTCCTTGCTGCGCTACCTAGGCAGGGAGTTCCTCTTGATCCTGTCGACGTCGTCGTCGGAGGTAGCGCTGCCTCGGCTGATCGCAAAGATGGAGCATCTTGGTGTCAGCAAGCCGGTTGTGGGCATCGCCGTGCCCACGGGGTACTCGTTCAACCTCGACGGGACCGCGATCTACCTGACGATGGCGACGTTGTTCGTGGCCAACGCGACCGGGTCGCCGCTGTCGCTCGGCGAGCAGTTCTCCTTGCTGGTGTTCATGGTCGTGGCCGCGAAGGGCGCCGCCGGGGTGAGCGGGGCCGGGCTGGCGACGCTGGCGGGCGGGCTGCAGTCGCACCGGCCGGACCTGGTGGACGGCGTCGGGTTGATCGTGGGCATCGACCGGTTCATGTCGGAAGCCCGGGCGCTGACCAACTTCGCGGGCAACGCGGTGGCGACCGTGGTGATCGGCGCGTGGACCCGGGAGCTTGATCACGATCGGGCCGTCGCGGTGCTCTCCGGCCGCCAACCGTTTGACGAGGAGACCCAACTGGACGCAGGCGGCGGTGACGCTACGCGGGGGTCACCGCCGCCTGCGGCGCCGGACTCGTCCGCACGGGCGAACGCACGGGAAAGCGCTCGTGAGGCGTAGCCTGGCCGCGCTGTCGTTCGTTGTACCGCGTGAGCCGCCCGCGACCGATGCCCCCGGTGCGGGCGGTTCGGCGTAGCGGCCCCCGACCTCCGTCGTGCGCTGTACGGTGGCGATCATGACCTCTCGGTGGGCCTTCGTCGCCGCCCTCGCCACCACCGGCGCGCTGCTGCTGCGCCACCCCGCGCCGCCGGGGGCCGTGGGCGGCTGGGGCTGGTTGGTCCTGGTCGCCGCGACCGCCGCGCTGGTCGCGCTGTGGCGGTTCCCCGGCCGCGCGTGGCCGTGGGTGCTCGTCGTCGGTGGCGCGTTGAGCACGGCGGACGCGGTGTTGTGGGTGGACAACTGGCCGCTGCCGCCGGAGACCAGCGCGGCGGTCCGGCTCCAGGTGGTGTCGGTGATCACCTCGGTCGCCGCGGTGCTGCTGCTCCTCGGTGCCCTCGGGGGTGCCGGGCGGCTGCTCGCGGTGGAGCACCGGGCGCATGGCGCGGCGCTGGCCGGGATCGCGGTCGGCGCGTTCACCGCGAGCGGGCCGCTGGCCAGGTCCCGGTTCGAGCCCTCGATCTGGGACCTGGTGCCGTTCGTGGCCGCCGGTCTCGCGGTGGCGGGTGGCGCTGCCGCCGTGCTGGTGAGCAGGCGGGATTCCCGGACGACGGCAGGCCCGCCGTGGGTGCTCGCGGCTGGCGTGCTCGCTGTGGCCGCTAGCGCACTACCTGAGCTGGATGACCGTCTGCGACTGGTATCGGTGATCGCGCTGGTCGGACTGGCAGCGCTAACAGCGGTGCGGGCGACCCTTGAGACTACGGCGCTGGTGGTCGTCGCGGTGGTGGGGATCGCGTTGGTGCGGGCGGGGATTCGGCTCGATGGCCACCCGGTGGGAGCGCGGCCGAGCGTGTTGGCGTGGTTGGCATTGGTGGGCGGCGTGTTGGTGTTCGCCGCGTTTGCGCTGACTGCGGTGCGCGCGCTGCTATTCACCGTCACGGCTACCGCGGCGGGGTTGGTGCTACCGGTGTTCGTCGACGATGGCAGCGGGTATGCGATGGCACTACTCGGAGTTGGCGCAGGACTAGTGGTCCTCGCAGGCAGCGTTGTCGCTGAGCGATGCGGCGACTCACCGCTGGTGGTGGTCGTGCTCGGGTTGGCCGGGGCCTCAGCAGGACCGTTGGGAGATCTGGGCCTGGGCAACGGGGTCTTACTCGACAACAACCACCCCACGTGGTGGGTGACCCTGGCCCTAGTTGCTGCCGCCGCACTTGTCGCTACCGGCGCGGCGATGGAGCGCTACGGCACGCGTTCGCCGATCACCGCCGAACTGAGCGCCTAGTCGCGACCTCCCGCGCGGGAGGTCACGACTAGAGGCAATCGAGGTCTAGCGGATCGAGCCGGGCACTCGGTCCCAGCGGACGAACTTGAAGTTGGTGCTCTCGCGGTCTCCCGGGGTGTTCTCACCGTCGTGGAGGACCAAGAGGCCGTGGGGGTAGTCGCGGCCAAGCGGGGTGGTGACCACTGCGGCGCCGTCGCTGTGCTGGACGCCGTCCACTGTGGAGCTAGAGGCGACGGTGAAGCCACCGGTGTGCTTAGGGTTGCCGCGCGTGATGTCGTAGGTGACGAAGGTGCTGTCCCCCTGGCTAGAGGCCAGTAGCTGTTTTTCGCCCCTCTTGCCGTAGGCGATGGTGAGACCCTCGGCGTCGGCGGTGAGGTAGCGGCCTGCGGCGGGCGAAGGCGGGCCAGTGAAGCTGCACTCCTCGGTAGCGTCGTCGTACACGGCAGGCCTACCGAACTCGCGCACCTTGTCGACCAAAGCGGGCTTGCCGAATCGGCCGTGGCGCAGCGAGATTCGCCAGATGCCCACGTCTTCCTGAGCGGCATAGAGCGTGCCGTCGGTCGGGTCGAAGACCATGCCTTCGACCTGCGGCCCCTCCCCCGGCTCCGCACACGGCGACCAGTTGCCGCCCGGCACGGCAAACGTCGCAGGTAGGTCAACTGTGTCGACACGGCGGTAGGTGATACGGCCAGCACCGTCGTCGGCGAGCCGGAACACGCCGAGGCGGGTCTCGTGCCTCCTGCTCACCACGACCCAGGGCGCGCCACCGTCCGGGTCCGGCACCACGGTGAGGCCGTAGGCGGTGCGCTGCTCGTCGACCTCCGTCTCGGTGGCGCTGAACGCGCGCGGCGGCGTGGCGGTGGTGACATCGGTGAGCACACCGGCGCGGTCGATCGCGTAGACCCGGATGCGGTCGCGGCCCCGGTCGGAGACGACGGCGAGGTCGAGCGTGCGGCGGCCGACGCGGGCGCCCTGCACGATGTCGACGTTGTTGAACCGGCCCGCCTCGGCCTCCGGGGTGGGCGCCGGTGGGGTCGGGAAGTGCTGGACCTGGGTGCCGCCCAGGTCGAACACGGCGAGCCCGCCGTTCTTGAGGGTGCCGACGACGCGGCTGCGGTCCGAGCGCGCGTGGTTGACCCAGATGGCCGGGTCGTCGGCGTCGGCGCCCTCGTCGTCGTAGTTGGGCTGGGTCTCGACCGTCGCCCTGACCTGCGGGAGGTCGGCGGCGGCGGGTGAGGCGAGGAGGGGGAGCAAGACCAGGGAGCCGAGGACGGCCGCGGTGCGCATACGCGGTGATCCTGCCCACCGGCGCTGTCCACCCGGTGAACTCCGGGTCACCAGATCGGGTGCACCAGCCTGCGGATCGGGACGCCGCGGTGGCGCAACCGGGCGACCGGGGCGCGGTGCACGCCGTGGCCGTAGCTGATCGGCTGCAGGTCGGGGCTGACCGCGCGGACCACCCGGAACGGGCTGGTAGCCACGTCCGCGCTGGTCACGTCGACCACCGCGACCCGGATGCCCGCCGTGCCCAGCTGGCCCGCCAGGTCGGCGACCGAGGTGTCGAAGGCGGGTTCGGGCAGGTCGGCCAGCCGGGAGGTGCCGCCGCAGCGCAGCCGGTCGAAGGCCTCCATGCGGCCGAGCGGGAAGTAGAACGCGGCGTGGTCGAGCATCTCCCTGACCTCACCGGCGTGCCGGGGCGCGCGGTGGCCGTCGCGCAGCAGGGCGGCCAGGTGCGGCGCGGTCTGGGCCAGTTCGAGGACGGCGGCGCGGATGGCGGCGCGGGGCGAGCGGTCGGCGCCGAGGCCGAGGGAGATCGCGGGCCAGCGCCTGCCGTCGCCGATCGCGAGCGCGACGGCGGTGGTGCCGTAGGCGGAGGTCGGCAGCACGTACACCTCGACCGAGGGGCCCGCTTCGCGCAGCGCGTCGACGACGTCGGTGACCTCGATGTCGAGCGTGTCGTCCAGTTCGACGAACCGGCCCTTGGCGCCGGAGAGCCACGCGCACATCATGGCGTCGCGCTCGACCAGTTCCAGGGTCGCGCACACGGCAGCGCTATCGGCGTCCGCGCCCGCAGCGAGACCGTTAGACGTACCTTGGCTGATCAGGTGCTCTGGCAGGAGGCCCATCGCCAAGTAGCTGAAGACGGCGGGCACCCAGACGCTCTTGTCCGTGCCGAGCCAGTTGCCGCGCACCCACGGGTGGTCGATGCGCCGGTCGTAGGGGACGTAAGGGAAGCCGCGGGTCGCGTACTGCTCGGGCTCATAGAGGGGGAACTCGCGTGGGTCGAGCACCTCGCCCTCTAAGTCGGCCGCGCGCGCCCACACCACCCTGCCCGGGTCCGGTAGCGATGCCGAGTACCGCTCGATCGCTTCCCCTACCGCGGAGACGATCGCCGCGTGGCGGGTCATGCCCTTACCCCACCCGATCGGCATAGAGCGAACCTCGCGGCCGACCACTAGATGCGGCGGAGCTGCCGTGCCCACGAAGGGGCCACCTGTCAGCGGTTCGCTTACCGACACCCACGGGATGACACCGGTAAGAGGGTCGACCCAGCCCGCTAGCGCTTGGAGTAGCGCCTCGGGATCGTCTTCGTCTTCGGGGATGCCGACGGTGGCGATACCGTCCGCGCCGCCGCACAGGTCGCAGTCGGGCATGGGGATCACCTTGTGCCACAAGGGCTCACCCGCGCCGATCTCCACGACGTACCCGGCCAGCGCCTTGTCACCCTCCACGGCGGCCCGCACCATCTGGTCCAAGGCGGCGACCGCCTCGGCCGGGATCTCCCGGTCACGCACGACTTCCGTGGCGTCGGGGTCGCGCTCATCCGCCGTCGCGGCGGCAGCCCCAACCCGACGAGCCCTGGCGCACGCGGCGCACCCCGGCTCCCCCGGCACCGCCAACGGCCCTAGCTCGATAACACCGTCCACAACAGTCACGGTCAACGCGCGAGTCTTCGCCAACCGCGCTCTACGTTCGAACCCCGGGTCCTCGCCCCGCACGACCGCGAGCCGCGCGCCCTGAACCAATGGCTCACCGGACACCGTGACCTTCGACCCGAACTCCCGGCGCAGGCAGTCCCGCAGGTGCCGGTCCCACTCCCGGGACCGCACCGCGCGGGCGCGCGGCTCAGCCCTGGGTTCGAGCACCGGGACGACCACCATCTTGGTCGTCTCATCCCCCGGCAACGGGTCTCCCCCGGCCCGTCCAGCGTCCCCGACCCGCCCAGCGTCCGCGGCGCGCCCGTCGACCGCGGCGACGACACTCGCCGCGACCGCGCTCGAGGTGGCCTGCGTCGGGTCGTCCGCGCCCAGCACGACGGCCCGCGAGGTCACCTGGGTCGGTTCGTCGACGGCGGCCCCCGCCGCGACCCGCCCCGGGGTCACACGCGTGGGGTCGTCGACGCCGTTGCCCGTGTCACCCGGCACGCACTGGCCCCCGCTGGTCGGCCCCCGCCCGCACCGGGGCCATCCGCAGGCACTGCTCGCCGCGGCCCTGCCCGAGACCCGCCGCGGGCGCGCGGTGGCGGCCGCGCTCGAGCAGGCGGAACTCGGCGGGCGCGGTGATGCCCTTGCGGTCATCCCACGCGCGCACGCCCGCGCCGCCGTCGATGAGGGCGAGCGAGGCTGCGGTGACCCGGTGCGGCTTCACGACTCTGGCCTCGAGTTCCGTTGTCTCGAACACTGACGTCCTCCTCGCGCGACCCGCGAACTGTCGCGGCTACGAGGTAGGAGTCAGCATCCGCGACCGGGATACACCATGTCCAGATGTCGTTTCCGCTGGTTACCGCACGTCTCCGAGCGAACTCCGGCGGTAGTCGCCGCCGGTGACCCAGGCCACCGGCGGCGCCCCATCCGGTCACATCACGTGCGCGAGGAACTCCCCGGTGTAGCTGCCGTCGGCCTTGACGACGTCCTCCGGTGTGCCCTCCGCCACCACCATGCCGCCGCCGGAGCCGCCCTCGGGTCCCATGTCGACGATCCAGTCCGAGCCCTTGATGACGTCCAGGTTGTGCTCGATGACGATCACCGAGTTGCCCTTGTCGACCAGGCCGTTGATCACGCCGAGCAGCTTGCGGATGTCCTCGAAGTGCAGGCCGGTGGTCGGCTCGTCGAGGATGTAGACGGTGCGGCCGGTCGAGCGCTTCTGCAGCTCGCTGGCCAGCTTCACCCGCTGCGCCTCGCCGCCGGACAACGTCGGTGCGGGCTGGCCCAGCCGGACGTAGCCGAGGCCGACGTCGACCAGGGTGGCCAGGTGCCGGTGGATCGCCTTGATCGGCTCGAAGAAGGCGGCGGCCTCCTCGATCGGCATGTCCAGGATCTCGGCGATCGTCTTGCCCTTGTAGTGCACCTCCAGGGTCTCCCGGTTGTACCGGGCGCCCTTGCACACCTCGCACGGCACGTACACGTCCGGCAGGAAGTTCATCTCGATCTTGATGGTGCCGTCGCCCGCGCACGCCTCGCAGCGGCCGCCCTTGACGTTGAAGGAGAACCGGCCCGGCTGGTAGCCGCGCACCTTCGCCTCGGTCGTGGACGCGAACAGCTTGCGCATGTGGTCGAACACGCCGGTGTAGGTGGCGGCGTTGGAGCGCGGCGTGCGGCCGATCGGCGACTGGTCGACCTGCACCAGCTTGTCGACGTGCTCCAGGCCCTTGATCCGGGTGTGCCTGCCGGGCACCTGGCGGGCGCCGTTGAGCTTGTTCGCCAGCACCGTGGCCAGGATGTCGTTCACCAGCGTGCTCTTGCCCGACCCGGAGACACCGGTGACCGACACGAGCGCGCCCAGCGGGAAGGACACGTCGATACCGCGCAGGTTGTGCTCACGGGCACCGACCACCGTCAGCTGCCGCTTCTTGTCGATCGCGCGGCGGAGCGCGGGCATCGGGATCTCGCTGCGGCCCGACAGGTACGCGCCGGTCAGCGACTCCTTGTTCTTGAGCAGCTCCTTGAAGGTGCCGCTGTGCACGACCTTGCCGCCGTGCTCGCCCGCGCCGGGTCCGATGTCGACCACCCAGTCCGAGGCGCGGATGGTGTCCTCGTCGTGCTCGACCACGATCAGCGTGTTGCCCAGGTCGCGCAGCCGGGTCAGCGTCTCGATGAGCCGGTGGTTGTCGCGCTGGTGCAGGCCGATCGACGGCTCGTCGAGCACGTAGAGCACCCCGACCAGGCCGGACCCGATCTGCGTCGCCAACCGGATGCGCTGCGCCTCGCCGCCGGAGAGCGTGCCGGAGGCCCGGTCCAGGGAGAGGTAGTCGAGGCCGACGTCGAGCAGGAACCGCAGCCGCGCCTGGATCTCCTTGAGCACGGCGCCCGCGATCATCGTCTCGCGCTTGCCCAGCTTCAGGCCGTCGAGGAACGCCGAGCACTCGCCGATGGACATGTTGGACACCTCGGCGATGGACTTGTCGCCCTCGGTGCCGTGCGCCAGCGTGACCGCCAGGATCTCGGGCTTGAGCCGCGACCCCCGGCACGCGGGGCACGGCACCTCCCGCATGTACCCCTCGTACTTCTCGCGCATGTACTCGGAGTCGGTCTGCTCCTGGCGCCGCTCAAGGAACGGGATCACGCCCTCGTAGGCGGCGTAGTACGAGCGCTCGCGGCCGTAGCGGTTCTTGTAGCGGACGTGCACCTGGTCGCTCACCCCGTGCAGCACGGCCTTCTGCGCCTTCGCGCTCAGCCGCCGCCACGGGACGTCCATCCGGAACCCGATGGTCTCGGCGAGCGAGGTGAGCAGCCGCACGAAGTACTCCGCGGTCTGCCCGCCCGCCCACGGCGCGATGGCGCCGTCGGCCAGCGACAGCTCGTCGTCGGGGACGACCAGCTCCGGGTCGACCTCCTTCTTCACGCCGATGCCGGTGCACTCCGGGCACGCGCCGTAGGGCGAGTTGAAGGAGAACGACCGGGGTTCGAGGTCCTCGACGCCGAGCGGGTGGCCGTTGGGGCAGGCCAGGTGCTCGGAGAAGCCGCGGACGCGGTGCGGGTCGTTGTCGGGCAGGTCGACGAACTCCAGCTCGACCAGGCCGTCGGCCAGCCGCAGCGCGGTCTCCACCGAGTCGGTCAGCCGCTGCTTGGAACTCGCCTTCACCGCCAACCGGTCGATGATCACCGAGATGTGGTGCTTCTCCTGCTTCTTGAGCTTCGGCGGCTCGGTCAGCTGGTGCACCGCGCCGTCGACCAGCGCGCGCGAGTAGCCCTGGGTCTGCAGGTTCGCGAACAGGTCCAGGTACTCGCCCTTGCGGCCGCGCACGACCGGCGCCAGCACCTGGAAGCGGACCCCGGACTCCATCGCCAGCACCTGGTCGACGATCTGCTGCGGGGTCTGCTTGCTGATCGGCTCACCGCAGGTCGGGCAGTGCGGCTTGCCCGCGCGCGCGTAGAGCAGGCGCAGGTAGTCGTAGACCTCGGTGATGGTGCCGACCGTGGAACGCGGGTTGCGGCTGGTGGACTTCTGGTCGATGGACACCGCGGGCGAGAGGCCCTCGATGAAGTCGACGTCCGGCTTGTCCATCTGGCCGAGGAACTGCCTGGCGTAGGCCGAGAGCGACTCGACGTAGCGGCGCTGGCCCTCGGCGAAGATCGTGTCGAACGCGAGGCTGGACTTGCCCGAGCCGGAGAGCCCGGTGAACACCACGAGGCTGTCGCGGGGCAGGTCGATGTCCACGCCGCGCAGGTTGTGCTCCCGGGCGCCGCGAACGACGAGGCGGTCGGCCACTGAGGTCCCTTCGGTAGTGCTGAGCGGCGATCGCTCGGACCGCACTGCTCATGGGTCAACTGCTGGTGGGTGTGTCCAAATCTGGGTGCGCCGCCCCCCGCCGCCGCGGGCCCGGGGTACCCGCGGTGGTCGCGGCCGACGCCACCCGGTGGCGTGGGGCACCGGGCGCGGACCGTGCTCGACCTGCGGAACGACCTCGTGGCGATGGCTGCGGGAGTGGCGTTGGGGATGCTAGACGGGGGCACCGACAATTCTCGCCGACCGACCCCGGCCGTGCACCCGCGGAGCGGTACCCGCGAGTAGCCGAACCGGCCTACGCTGGTGGTGGGAGCGCGTTGCTCCGATCACACCAGCAGCACCAGTCGGGGGTGGGTATGAGCGTGTCCGACACGTCCACGAGCACGACCGATACGGCAACATCATCCCCCGGACTCCCTGGTCAGCGCCGCTCCGACGGGGAGAGCAGGGCCGGGGCCGCGCACCAGGCGGTGCGCGAGGCGTGGGTCGTGCTGCACCGGGTGGTCGCCGACCTGCCGGACCCGGCGTTCCGCGAGCCGAGCCTGCTCCCCGGCTGGTCGCGGGCGCACGTGGTCAGCCACCTCGCGCGCAACGCCGACGCGCTGGTCAACCTGCTGACCTGGGCGCGGACCGAGGTCGAGCACCCGGCGTACACCAGTCGGGCCGACCGCGACGCCGACATCGAGGACGGCGCGGGCCGCGAGGCGCGGGTGATCCGCGAGGACCTCTACGCCGCGTGTGACCGATTCCACACTGCTATCGCTCGGCTGGGTGAGAGCGAGTGGACGGCGACGGTCACGCACCCGTCCGGCCGCGCGCTGCCCGCCGCCGAGATCCCGGAGCTCGCGCTGTTCGAGGCGTGGAACCACCTGGTCGACCTGGACGCGGGCACCGGCTACGCCGACATCCCGGTGGCGCACCTGGACCGGCTGCTCGACCTCGCGGTCCGGCCGCACCGGGCGCGCGCCGACGGGCTGCCGCTGCGGCTGGTCGCGGACCTGCCCGACGGGCGTCAGCGCACCTGGGAGCTGGCCATCGCGACCCACTCCAGCTCGCGGGAGCTGACCGGACCGGCGCCGGTGGTACTCGGGTGGCTGGCAGGCAGGGGCGACGGGGCCGGGCTGACCGGGACGCCGCCGGAGTTGGGCGCCTGGGGCTGACGCTCGACCTTCGACCGCAGCCAGGCCCACGCGGTCGGGCCGTGCGCGGTCAGCCAGGCGTGCGCCGGGCGCTCCACGAGCCTGGTGATCGCCCAGCCGAGCAGCAGCGCCATCGCCACGCAGGCCAGCAGCCGACCCCAGGGGCCGATGCCCTTGTCGAGCAGGTACCTGGCCAGCACGAAGCCGAGTTCCTGGTGCACCAGGTAGACGCCAAAGGAGATCCCGGCCAGCCAGCGGATCGGCCGAGTCAGCCCGCGCAGCACCGCCCAGTCCGGTCCCCCGGCCGCGGCGACGATGCCGACGAGCACCACACCGAAGGCGATGGTGGACGGGGTGTCGGCGAAGTAGGAGTGCGCGTCCTGGGCGACCAGCACGGCGACCCCGTAGAGGGCCAGGTGCGGGCCGGACATCCGGTGCCTGGTCCACAGCCAGATCGCCACGCCGACGCCGAAGAGCGCGACCCGGTGCAGCGCCAGCCCGTCGAACAGCGACTTGACCCACTGCGCGGCGTCGTCGTGGCGCCAAACGAAGCGGATCACGACCGGCGCGACCACGAGGGTCCACAGGGTGATCGGGATGGCCTTGCCGCGCATCAGGCCCCTCGGCCAGATCAGGGCGGCGAGCACGAAGGACATGAGCTGCACGGGCAGCGTCCAGTACGAGGCGTCGACCCAGTGGAAGTCCGGCGCCCACGCCTGGATGAGTAAGAGGTTCGCCAGCAGGTCGGTGTGTGTGGGCAGGTACCAGCCGAAGGACGTGGCCACGGCGCGCGACACCGCGTAGGTCACGACTACCGCGACGAGGTAGGCCGGGAGTAGCCGGGCGACCCGGTTCCACAACCAGCGCTTGGGCGCTCCGCGGCGTACGGTCACGCAGACGAAGAACGCGGAGATCACCAACAGCGTGCTCGCGCCGAACTGCAACGGGAGCACGAAGGGGTACGGCCCGAGTTCCGCGTGGTTGATCGGCGACTGGTGGGTGATGTGCTGCACGACGACCGTGTACACGGCGACGACGCGCAGCACGTCCCAGCTGATCTTGCGCGGGGACCGCTTCTGGTTCGCTGTCTGGGGTGTCAGCACGAGCTCACAGGTGTCCGGCGACAGGGGTCGGTTTCATGTCACGCTCTGATAACAGGATAAGGGGCCGCACCGGGGGCCGCCGGAGGAGGTACCGTCGGCGCCCGTGGACCTCGTCGACGACTACACCGGGCACGTCGAACCCGGCGGTGCAGCCACCAGGCGCACCCTCCCCGCGCTGACCATCACCAAGGTCTCGGTCGGCCCGATGGACAACAACGCCTACCTCCTCACCTGCCGCGCCACCCGCGAGGGCCTGCTGGTCGACGCGGCCAACGACCCCGAGCGGCTCTCCGACCTCGTCGGCCACGGCCAAGACCGCCCGACGCTGCGCACCATCGTCACCACCCACCAGCACGCCGATCACTGGCAGGGCCTCGGCGCCACCGCGGGCGCCTTCGGAGCCAACACCATCGCCCACCCCCTCGACGCCGACCCCCTGCCAGTACCACCGGACGTCCTCGTCGAACACGGCGACACCATCAACGTGGGCGAGGTCACCCTCGAGGTCATCCACCTGCGCGGCCACACCCCCGGCTCCATCGCCCTGCTCTACCGCGACCCCACCGGCACCCCCCACCTCTTCACCGGCGACTCCCTCTTCCCGGGCGGCGTCGGCAAGACCTCCTCCCCGGAGAACTTCACCTCCCTCCTCGACGACGTCCAATCCCGAATCTTCGACGTCCTCCCCGACCCCACCTGGTTCTACCCAGGCCACGGCGACGACTCCACCCTCGGCGAACAACGCCCCCACCTAGCGGAGTGGCGCACCCGAGGCTGGTGACCCGCCTACCCTCGCTCCCCAGAGGCCGCCCACACCCCGTGGGCGGCCTCTTCCGTTGCGGCAACCCTCTCCGACGTCAGCTGTCCGGGTACTACGAATCATCGCTGGTCACGAAGTGTCGACGAGCGACAGGTCGCTGCCGTCAGCAGACCACTGGCGCGCGTTGAGCTGTAAAAGCGCGGATCCGCGCGTGCCGGATCGTCAAAAGCTGGCGACAGTAGGGAAATGGCAAGCGGGAACGGTCGGGGGGGTGGGGTGGGTGGGTACAGTCCGGGCGTGAGCTGTCGGTGTCAGTTGTGTGGTGGGGAACGGGATGAGTCGTTCTCCGGGGTGTTGGGCGCTGTGGAGCGGTTGGGGTGGGGGGTTGTCGGGGTCGCGGGGGCTCGGTTCGACATCGCGCACACTGTGGGGTTGTGGCACAGCTCGGGGGTGCCTGAGGTGGCGATGTTCGGGCTCGGCGGGGAGGACATGCTGGAGTGGTTGGGCCGGTGTGTGCGGCGGGGGCTCGACCAGGGGTGGCCGGAGGCGGGGGTGGCGTTCGGTGGGGTGATCGACGGGGCCGAGACGCGGTTGCGGGTGATGGACGGGTCGTGGTTCGGCGGGTTGTTCGGGGCGGCGCGGCACTTCTACGGGGAGGTGGTGCCGGTGTCGCAACTGGTGTGGCCGGATGACGCCGGGCGCTGGCCGTGGGACGACGACGCGGCCGCGGACGTGCGGGAGTCGCAGCCGCGCGGGTGGGCGCCGGTGGCCGAGCAGCCCGCCGGGTCGTGGCGGTTGATCGGCGAACTCGGGGCGGACTACCCGTTCCCGGTCAGCCCGGACGCGCTGGCGCTGACCAGCAGGTCCATTGTGGACGGAGCGAGGTCGCCCGTGCTCGTCGCCAGGGGTGAGGGCCTCTACGACGTGCTCGACGAGCGCGGCTACCAGGCCGAAGACCTCACCCTCGCCCACCTCGGCGACATCACCACCCGCCACCCGGGACTAACCGGAGCGGCCTACCTGGGCGACGACGAAGCAGCGCTAGTCGCGGACGGCACCTGGACCCGCGTACCCAGGACCCCCGAACAGCTGGAAGCCAGCGTCACCGCGTGGCAGCGCGTGAGCACGGCATGATCGACCACACCTTCACGGTCCCGCTGGACCACTCGGACCCCACCGGACCGACCATCGAGGTCTACGCGCGAGAGGTCACAAGAGGCCGCACAGACCTCCCCTACCTCCTCTATCTCAACGGCGGCCCCGGATTCCCCTCACCGCGTCCCATAGGCGGCGAAGGATGGATCCGACGCGCTACCGCCGACTACCGCCTCTTGCTGCTAGACCAGCGCGGCACCGGTAGGTCTACCCCAGTCACCCGCCATTCCCTTGCCCAGCAAGGTGATCCGCAACAGCAGGCGGCCTACCTCAAGCACTTCCGCGCGGACTCCATCGTCAAGGACTCCGAGTTCATCCGCCAGGCTCTTACCGGCGGTGACAAGTGGAGCGTGCTCGGCCAGAGCTTCGGCGGCTACTGCGCCGTCACCTACCTCTCGTTCGCGCCAGAGGGTCTATCGGAGGTCTACGTCACCGGTGGCCTCCCGCCTCTAGAGTCCACAGCGGACGACATCTACCGCGCTCTCTACAAGACAGTCCTGGGTAAGAACGCCGCCCACTACGAGCGCTACCCGGAGGACGTCGAGCGAGCCGCCGCAGTCGCCCGGTTCCTGAGCAACAACCACGTCCTACTCCCCACCGGCCGCGCATTGACCGTAGAGACGTTCCAGGCGCTAGGAAACCTCTTAGGCGCCTCAACCGGCAGCGCCCGTCTGCACTACCTGCTGGAAGCCCCGTTCGACGGCGGCCACCTCGCGGACACCTTCTTGTTCGATGTCGAACGCGAGCTCTCTTGGGCCTCCACAGCGCCCTTGTACTTCCTGCTGCACGAGCCCTCTTACGCGCGCGGGCCCGGCGCGACGCAGTGGTCAGCGCAACGGGTCCGCGCGGAGTTCCCCGAGTTCAACAGCGTCGACCCGGTGCTGTTCACCGGCGAGATGGTCTACCCCGCGCAGTTCGACACCGACCCCGCGCTGGCCCCGTTCCGCGACACGGCCCACCTCATCGCGCGGGACGACGCCTGGTCGCCGCTCTACGACATCGACCGGCTCAAGGCGAACGAGGTCCCCGTCGCGGCGGCCGTGTACAACGACGACATGTACGTCGCGCGCGAGTTCTCGCTGGACACCGCGCGCACGATCGCGGGCACCCGGTCCTGGCTGACCGCCGAGTACGAGCACGACGGCCTGCGGGTCAGCGACGGCGCGGTGCTGGACCGGCTGATCACCATGCTCAGGCGCGAAGAAGGCCCCGGACACGCTGGATGAACTCGTCCGGCAGCTCCTCAGGCGGGGTGAGCAGCGCCTTGCCCTCCACCGCGATGGCGTTGCCGACGAGCACCACATCGGCGTGGCACGGCAGGCCCGCCTCCTCCAGCGGGCCGACCAGCGGCCGGAACCGCCCCGAGGTCTGCCTGCCCAGCTCGCCGATGTCGCGGCCGTCCACCCGCAGCGCCACGACCACACTGGTCGACCGGGGACCGGCGCGCTCGACCAAGTGCAGGCTGGCCACCACGAGAGCCTTGCCCGGCAGGTACGCCGAGGCCATCAGCGGCACCAGCACGTCGAGGTGCTCGCTCTCCCTGGTCAGCTGGAACGGCCGACCGGGCGGGAGGTGCGGGACGAGCGGGTCGACGGTGTTGAGCGGCAACGCGAACTCGGGCTCGGCGAGGTCGAGCGCGACCGAACAGGCGAACTCGGGGTGCTCCTTAGTCCACCACAACCGAACATCGCAGCGCCCGGAGCCACCGATCAGCTCTAACGGGACCCGGTAGGCGTCAGCGGCCGCACTCGGCAATGTGCCGACAGCGTGCCCTTCGACTAAGACCTGCACGTGGTCGTCACGCAGCCGTAGCTCTGCCTGCGAGACCCTCTCCCCCGTCGGCTCTGGACCCGAGATCGCGCGCACAACCGCCGTTTGCTCTACCACCGGCACACAGAAGAACCCGCGCCCCCGCAACGGTGGCGCTAGATCCGCCGCCCGGGGCAACGGAACCTGCGGCCCCCGCCGCGCGGCGAGAATGCCTTGCAGGCGGGCGAAATCATCTTGGTGCGCGCGGGTGAACGCCAGTTGGTAGCTACGGCCGTCACGCAGTCTTAGGTCTAGCCGCCCGTTGCGCAGCGGCCCGGCCTCGTGCACCGTCACGGCAGCGATATCGCGCAGGTCGACGGTCAACGGCCCACCGCCCAAGGCAAGTCTGCCGACGGCGTTGGTCGGGGTGACCCACAAGTGGCCACCGTCGAGCGTCACGGAGATGCCGATGCCGTCCACGCACGCGCCTCCTCACCCCGGCCCCATGCCCTCCTCCGATGTTACGCACCGGGTCCAGACCAGCGGCAGCCTCCGCGCACGGTCCACAAGCCCCTGACGTCAGGGGCTCGCGGACCCGCGCGGTCGGTCAGGACGCCACGTACTCCCGCAGGTGCTGGGCCGTGCGGGTGTCCCCGCGCTGGACCAGGTCCGCCGGGGTGCCGGTGAACACGACCCGGCCGCCGTCGTGGCCCGCGCCCGGCCCCAGGTCGATGATCCAGTCCGCGTGCGCCATCACCGCCTGGTGGTGCTCGATGACGACCACGGTGTTGCCGTCGTCGACCAGCCGGTCGAGCAGGCCGAGAAGCTGGTCGACGTCGGCCAGGTGCAGGCCGGTGGTCGGCTCGTCGAGCACGTAGGTGGATCCCTTCTCCGCCATGCGGATCGCGAGCTTGAGCCGCTGCCGCTCACCGCCGGACAGGGTGGTCAGCGGCTGCCCGAGGCTCAGGTAGCCGAGACCGACGTCGACGAGCCGGTCGAGGATCTTGCGGCCCGCCGGGACCTTGAGGAAGTCGTGCGCCTCGGCGACCGACATGGCCAGGACCTCGCTGATGGAGCGCCCGTCGAGCTTGTGCGCCAACACCTGCGGGGTGAAGCGCTTGCCCTCGCAGTCCTCGCACACCGAGGCCACCCCGGCCATCATCGCCAGGTCCGTGTAGACCAACCCGATGCCCTTGCAGGTCGGGCAGGCGCCCTCGGAGTTGGCGCTGAACAACGCGGGCTTGACCCCGTTGGCCTTGGCGAAGGCGGTTCGGATCGGGTCGAGCAGGCCGGTGTAGGTGGCCGGGTTGCTGCGCCGGGAGCCGCGGATGGCGGACTGGTCCACCACAACTACCCCGGACCGCTTCGACAGGGAGCCGTGGATCAGCGAGCTCTTGCCCGACCCGGCGACCCCGGTGACGACGGTCAGCACACCCAGCGGGACGTCCACGTCGACGTTGTCCAGGTTGTGGGTGTTGGCGCCGCGGATGGGGATCTGGCCGGTCGCGGTGCGCGGCTGGGGCCGCAGGCGCGCGCGGTGCCCGAGGTGGCGGCCGGTGAGGGTGTCGGAGGCGGTGAGACCGGCGAAGTCGCCGCTGTAGCAGAGGCGGCCGCCGTGGCTGCCCGCGCCGGGACCGAGGTCGACGACGTGGTCGGCGATCCGGATGACCTCGGGCTTGTGCTCGACGACCAGCACCGTGTTGCCCTTGTCGCGCAACCGGAGCAGCAGGTCGTTCATCCGCGCGATGTCGTGCGGGTGCAGGCCGACGGTGGGCTCGTCGAACACGTAGGTGACGTCGGTGAGGCTGGACCCCAGGTGCCGCACCATCTTGACCCGCTGCGACTCGCCGCCGGAGAGGGTTCCCGATTCACGATCCAGGCTCAGGTAGCCCAACCCGATCTCCACCAGCGAGTCGAGCGTGCCGCGTAGCACCGAAAGCAGGGGGCCGACCGACGGGTCCTCTATCTTGCCGACGAACGCGGCGAGGTCGCTGATCTGCATCGCGGCGCAGTCGGCGATGGTGTGGCCGTCGATGGTCACCGAGAGCGCGGCGCGGTTGAGCCGCGCGCCCTCGCACGCGCCGCAGGTGGCGAAGGTGACCGCGCGGTCGACGAACGTCCGGATGTGCGACTGCATCGAGTCACGCTCCTTGCTCAGGTACAGCCGCTGGACCTTGACCACCAGGCCCTCGTAGCTGAGGTTCATCGTGCCGACCTTGATCTTCGTGAGCGGCTTGTGCAGGAAGTCGGCCAGCTCGACCTCGGTGTAGTCGCGGATCTTCTTGTCCGGGTCGAGCAGGCCGGACTGGGCGAAGGCCTGCCAGTACCAGGAGTCCACGGCGAAGTTCGGCGCCGTGATGGCGCCCTCGTTGAGCGACCGGTCCCGGTCGACCAGCTCGTCGACGTCGACCGCCGAGACCCGGCCGAGGCCCTCGCACTCCGGGCACATGCCCTCGGGGCCGTTGAAGCTGAACGCGCCCGCGCCGCCGATGTGCGGGGTGCCCAGCCGGGAGAACAGGATGCGCACCATGGTGAACGCGTCGGTCGCGGTGCCGACGGTGGAGCGGGCGTTGGCACCCATCCGCTCCTGGTCGACGATGATCGCGGCGCTGAGGTTGTGCAGTGCGTCCACGTCCGGCCTGCTCTGGGCGGGCATGAAGGACTGGACGAACGCGGTGTAGGTCTCGTTGATCATGCGCTGGGACTCCGCGGCGATGGTGCCGAAGACCAGCGAGGACTTGCCGGAGCCGGACACGCCGGTGAACACGGTGAGCCTGCGCTTGGGCAGGTCGAGGGAGATGTCGGCCAGGTTGTTCTCCCTGGCCCCCCTGACCTGGATGACGTCGTGGGAGTCCGCGGGGTGAAGCTGCATGGGTGATTCCTTACAGGGTAAACTGACCTCGGCCCGGTCACTTTACGCTATAAGGAGATGGTGCGTGGTGGTGTTCGCCGCCCAGGGCGACCCCCGTCGGACGATGGCCCTGCTCTGGCGCGGCCCGGACGCCGCGCAGGCGCGCCCGGGGCCGCGGCCGACGCTGAGCGTGGCCGCGATCATCGAGGCCGCCGTGGCGGTCGCCGACGCCGAGGGCATGGCCGGGTTGTCGATGCGCGCGGTCGGCGAGGCGCTCGGCCGCACCGCGATGGCGCTCTACACCTACGTCGCGGACAAGGCGGAGCTGCTCGACCTGATGTACGACCACGTCCACGGCGAACTGGTCGCGGACGCGCTCGACGACTGGCGGGCCGGGGTCACCGCGTGGGCGTGGGAGCGGTGGGAGTTCTACCTGCGCCACCCGTGGGTCCTGCACGTGTCGATGGCGCGGCCGGTGCTCGGGCCCAAGGAGCTCGACTCGGCCGAGCGGCTGCTGCGCGTGCTGCGGCCCGCGGGGCTGCCCGCGCCGGTGGTGGTCGGCGTGATGAGCGAGCTGACCTACCTGGTGCAGGGCGCGGCGGCTGTGGTCAACGACTCGCGCCGGGCCGCGCGCGAGACCGGGCAGTCCGACGAAGAGTGGTGGTACGCGCGCTCAGCGGAGTTGATCGAGGTCGCGCCCGGGTTCGGGGAGCGGTACCCGTTGCTGACGTGGGTGCAGAGCAACAAGGAGATCAACGAGTCCGAGCCGTACATGGAGCAGGAGGCGCGGGTGAGCTTTGAGGTCGGCCTCGGGGTGTTGCTGGACGGGATCGCGGTCAGAGCAAACTGATCAAAGCGCCCGCAACACCAGCGCCGACCAACGTTGCGACCACACCCCACCGCAAGCACACCGTTGCGATGGCGAGCATGACGAACTGCCACCAGTGCGTCAGCGTGAGCATCAGTGGGATGACGGTCCCCGCGATTGCGCCGATCGCCGCCGCCCCCGCACCGGTGAGGAACGCCTGGGCACGTTTGTTGTCTCGCAGCCGGTCCAGGCGCGGGCCACCCAAGAGGACGAACACGAACGACGGCGCGAACGCGATGGTCGCCGCGAGGAGACCGCCCGCCAACCCGGCGGCCGCGTACCCGACAACGGCGATGGTTTGCACTACCGGCCCCGGGGTGATCTGCCCGAGCGCGACAGCGTTAAGGAACTCGGCGTCGGTCATCCACCCGTGGACGTCGACGGCGTCCTCGCGCATCAACGGGATGATCACGAACCCGCCGCCGTAGGACAGGGCCCCGACCTTGGCCGCGACCCACACCAGTCCCCCACTGGCGGGCAACCCGGCGAGCACCGGCCAGGCCATCTGGTTGGCCGACGGCACCCGCACGGACATCTCCACCGCGCCCGCCACGACCAGGACGACCACAACCCAGGGCCCCGTCACCGCCGCCGCGACAATGCCCGCCGCGAGGTAGGCGATCCACCTGGCCCGCGCCGCCCGCTCAACGCCCGCCCGCTTCCAACTGCCGGGAATGAGCCCCCACGCGGCATGGGCGGCCACGGCGGGCACCGCGGCTCCAGCCCCGGCGGCAGCACCAAGCACCCAGGCAGGCGCGTGCTCGGCGAGAACCAGCGCGGCGAGGGCGAGGATCAGCACCAACCCCGGCACGATGAAACACAACCCACCGACGATCGCCCCCGCCGCCCCCCGCAACCGCCAAGCGCAGAGAATCGCCAACTGGGTCGACGCGGGCCCCGGCAACAGATTCGTCACCGCGACCCCATCCTCGAACTCCCCCTCACTCATCCACCCCCGCTTGGCAACCACCAACCCCCTCAACAACGCCACATGCGCAGGCGGCCCCCCAAACCCCAGACACCCAATCCGCCCCCACTCCCACGCGATGGTCCGCAACCCCACATCCACCCCCGAATCCTCGCGCACCCCCCGCAACACCAAGACATCCGCCTGATGAACACCACCCCTGAGCCCGGACGACCACCCAGGTCGCGGCCGCCAACTGGTCGACGGGGCGAAGTCAACGTGGATGGTTGGGAGATAGCCGTGGAGGACGCCGTGCGTGACGCTTGCGGCTAGGTGACCGGGGTCCAGCCGGGCCATGGGCGTGGCCGTGAAAGCGTCCTTAGTGGACGAGAGGTGCGGGAGGGGGATACTGCCGGGTATGCGATTTGAGACGACGGTGGAGTTGAGTGGGAAGTCGGCTACTGGTCTTCGGGTGCCGGAGGAGGTGTTGGCGGCTCTAGGGCCGAAGAAGCGAGTGCCGGTGAAGGTGACGATCGGGAGTTACACGTACCGGACGACCACGGGGCCGCATGATGGGGGTTACTTTGTGCCGCTCAGTGGCGAGAACCGGACGGCTGCGGGAGTGGCGGCTGGGGACACGGTGCAGGTGGACATAGAGGTAGACACCGAGCCGCGGGTGGTTGAGGTGCCGGGGGATTTGGCGGAGGCGCTTGAGGCAGGTGGCGCGCGGGGGGCGTTCGACAAGTTGTCCTACTCGCATCAGCGGGCGCATGTGCTGTCTGTGACGGACGCCAAGACCGAGGCGACGAGGCAGCGGAGAGTCGAGAAGGTTGTTGCTGCGCTCACCACTCCGTAAAGTTCCCCATTACACCGAACGATAGGGTACTTTGGGGAACATGGAGTGGTTGTCGGTCGAGCAGGTCGCCGATGAGCTGGGGTTGCATGTCCGGACGGTGCGGAACTACGTGCGGGACGGGAAGCTCAAGGCCGTTCGGATCGGGAAGCAGTACCGGATCGCGCGGGAGGATCTCGACGCGGTGACGGGGGCGCCTCCCGTGCGCAGGCACCGGCACGTGGAGGTGGCGACCACGGTCCGGGTCGACGCCATCAGTCGCGGCGACATGGACCGGGTGGCGACGTTGCTGACCGCGGCCGCCGGGTCGGGGACCGGTGGGCAGGTCCGCGTGCAGCTGTCCTACGACGAGGAGCGCGCGAGCATGACCGTGATGCTGCTCGGGGGCCTGGTCACGACCGCCGAACTGCTCCGGTTGATCGACGTGGTAACCGACCGAGGAAGCGCGGGAGCAGACCGATGACCATCACCCAGTACGGCGCGGAGACGGTGCTGCACTGCCCGGCGGAGGGCCCGGTGCTGACCGGGGAGCAGGACGCGCTCGACCTGATCGGCGAGGCGTGGGGCGCGCAGGCCAGTGCCGTGGTGCTCCCGGCGGGCAGGCTGGACCCGAGCTTCTTCGTGTTGAGCAGCGGGTTCGCGGGCGCCTTCGTCGGCAAGTTCGTGAACTACCGGATGGTGCTGGTCGTGGTCGGCGACATCTCCGCGCACCTGGAGCGCAGCGAGCCGTTGCGCGCGTTCCGGCGGGAGACCAACCAGGGCAAGCAGTTCTGGTTGCTCGACACCGCCGACGAGGTCGCCGCGAAGTTCGAGTGAAGGGCCGCCCCGCGACCGGGGGCGGCCCTTCGACCGGCTAGCCCCAGATCGAGGCCACCCACTCCGGGTGGTCGATGAACGGGTTGCGGTTGTGCTGGTAGCTGTCGTAGATCACCTGGTTGCGGCGCCGCTCGAAGGCGTCCGGCGGGTCCTGGGCGTGCCAGCGCAGCAGGGTGGAGAGCTTGCCGTGGTACGGGGCGGTGCCGTTGTTGACGCTGTCGTTGACGTCCAGGTCGACATACCCGTCGCCGCCCTCGTAGCGGACGTCCATGTACAGGATCATCCTGGCGACGTCGCCCTTGACCGCGTCGCGCGGTTCCCAGGAGTCGCTGTCGGTCAGGTTGCCCGGCGCCTCGGCGGCGGGCGAGCCGCCGGTGTCGAAGTCCTTGTTGCCGCGGTTGGAGTTGACCGAGACGTCCTCGGGGCGCAGGTGGTGCAGGTCGGTGCCGGGGCCCGTGGCGGTGCCGAAGTCACCGTGCGACTTGGCCCAGACGTGCTCGCGGTTCCAGTCGTTGGCGCCGCCGCCGTTGGTCGACTTGCTCTGCGAGCGCCCGCTGTAGAGCAGGATGACGTTGTTCGGGTTGGCCGGGTCCTGGTCGGTGGCCTTGAGCGCGGTCCAGACCTGGTCGTAGTTCAGCTTGTCGCCGACCCGGATGATCTGGTTGAGCGCCGTCTTGAGCTGCGGCCCGGTCTTGCCGATCGCCGCCTGGTAGTAGTCGTCGGTCGACGTCGGGGGCGCGGTCGTCGTGGGCGGCGTTGTGGTGGGCGGGGTAGTCGTCGTGGTGGGCGGGGTGCCGACCCGGGCGAACGCGGTGGTGGACGTCAGCCCGGCGTGGCTGAAGTACGCGCTCAGCGACCCGGTGACGTCGAGTTGGGCGCCGAGCAGCGACGGGTTCGTCTTGAGCCCGTAGGCCGCCCGGAACGACGTGGTGATCTGCACGTAGACCATGCGCGTGTGGTTCGTCTCGGCGGCCGAGTCGGCCAGCGCGAGCGCGTAGTCGGACGGGTAGTTCGACCGGACCACGGTGGTGGTCGCGGTGGGCTGGCCGACGACGTAACCGCGGACGGTGGCCGACGACCCGTTCTGGGCGCCGACGGCGGCCGAGACGGTGATCGGCGCGGCGGCCGCCGTGGATGATCCCGCAGCCTCGGTGAATGATCCCGCGGCCTCGGTGGATGATCCCGCGGCCTCCGCGGGTGACCCGACCTGCGGTGCCACCACGGCGGTGGTGACGCAGGCCAGCAGGGCTAACAGGGACCAGCGACTGGCTCGCATGGGCGATGTCCTCTCCCCGACGGTGACCAAAGTCGACAGAGCGTGACTCTGGTTTCACTTTCGAGTGAAGACTGCCATGAATCAACCAACTAAAGCATGAACGTGGTGGAGCTTCCCGATGGCCACGTGATGGCAGTGCGCGGCGCTCGGGCACCGCGGCGCAGGGGCCGGGAAAGGAAGAAGCGGCCCTGCCGTCGGGGGGTGACAGGGCCGCGATGGTGTAGTCGCCGCAGGCCGGGTGGGTGTTACCGACTGGAGTGGACGCGGCGCGGGCGACCGCGTTCCGCAGTGGACTGTGTCACCCGAACAGCGGAAGCCGGACCACGAACCGGGCGCCGGTCCCCGGTCCGTCGCTGTGCGCTGTCACCGTGCCGCCGTGCACGGCGACCACCCCGCGCACGATGGCCAGGCCCAACCCGAGTCCGCCGACCCGGGGATCGGCCACCCGGGTGAACCCCTCGAACAGCGTGGCCGCCACCGCCGGGTCGAAGCCGATCCCGGTGTCGGCCACGGTGAGCTCGGCGGTGCCGGGCTCCACCACCAGCCCCACCCGCACCACCGTCCCCGCCGCGCTGTAGCGGACCGCGTTGGACAGCAGGTTGTTGACGGCCTGCCCCAGCCGCACCCGGTCGCCGACCACCACGACCGGCTCGGCGGGCACCGAGACGAGCACCTCGCGGCCGTGCAGCCCCGGCGGCCCCACCGCGTCGGCGACCACCTCACCCAGGTCGACCGGCACCCGGTCCACCCGCAGCCCGCCGGTGATCACCCGGCCCGCGTCGAGCAGGTCGTCGGCCATCCGGCTCAGCGCGGTGACCTGGCGGTCGAGCACCCCGAGCGCCGGGTGCTGGGCGACGTCGAGCGCGAGCAGCTCGGTGGCGACCCGCAGCGCGCTCAGCGGGGTGCGCAACTCGTGCGCGACCGCGGCGAAGAACCCGTCCTTGACCTCGTGCTCGCGCCGCAGCGCCGCCCCCGCCTCGGCGAGCCGGTCGTTGGCCGCCTTGAGCTCGCGGGAGCGGACGAACAGGTCGATCTCCAGGCGCTGCAACCGCTCGTCGGTCGGCCGGTCGACGACCAGGTCGGTGACGTCCTCGACCCGGTGCAGGATGTAGCCGATCGCGCCGTCGGGGCCGATCAGCGGGGTGTTGACCGGGCTCCAGTGCCGCTCCTCGAACACGCCGTCGCCGACCTCGATGTCGTAGCGCTGGATCGGCATGGTGTCGGGCTGCCCGGTCGCCAGGACGGTTTCCAGCGAACGGCGCAGGTTGCGCACCCCGTCCGGGGCGAGCAGATCGGGATTGTCCGGGAACGCGGTGAAGATGTGCGTGCCGATCAGGTCCGCGCGATTCTTGCCGGTCGCGCGCGCGTACGCGGGATTCACCTCGACGATGACCAGATCGGGGCCGAGCACCAGGTAGTGCGACGGCGTGGCGGTGAACAACAACTCGAAGTCCATCACGGGTCCAGCCGGTAGCCGAATCCGCGCACGGTCGTGATCCGGGGTTCGGTCACCCCGGCGGCGACGAGTTTGCGGCGCACCCGGTAGACGTGTTCGTCCACTGTGGTCGGTGCCTGCCAGCGCGACGAGGAGCCCCACACGTGGTCGAGCAGCTGCTCGCGGGAGAAGGTCTGCCCGGGGGCGCTGGCGAGGAACTCCACCAGCGCGTACTCGCGCGGGGTGAGGGCGATCGGGGTGCCCGCCCTGCGCACCTCGCGGGCGCCGGTGTCGATCACCAGCCCACCCACCCGGATCGCGGTGGCCGGGGGTGGCGGCGCGCCGCTGCGGCGCAGCACGGCGCGGATGCGCGCGGCCAGTTCCCGTGGGGAGTAGGGCTTCACGACGTAGTCGTCGGCGCCGAGCTCCAACCCGACGACCCGGTCGGCCTCCTCGCCGCGGCCGGTCACGACGATCACCGGCAGCGGGTTGTCGCGCCCGCGCACCGCGCGCAGCAGGTCGAGCCCGTTGCCGTCGGGTAAGCCGAGGTCGAGCACGACGAGGTCGACGCGGTCGGTCTCCAGCAGCCGCAGCCCGGTCCGCACGTCGGCGGCGAGCAGCACCTGGAACCCCTCGCGGACCAGGAAGTCCCTGGCCATCGCGGCGAGGTCGGGCTCGTCCTCGACGAGCACGACCGCCGGGCGGTCGGATCGGGTCTCGGATTCCACTTCCCGCCCCGTTGACGAAATGTTGAACTCCCGCAGACAGCGTGGCCAAGGCAGGACGGTATCACTGTGAGAACACACCCACCGCCGCACGGGTGACCACCACTCGGGCAATACCTGAGACCTTTTCGACAATTGCGAGCGAGGCGCGAACCCATGGCTACGCGAGCACGGCTTGCCGATGTGCTGATCGACCTTTCCGACACGCTGGGACCCGATTTCGAGTTGGTGTCCTACCTGCGACGACTCACCGACCACTGCGCCGCGCTCGCGGCGGCGGACAGCGCGGCGGTGCTCCTCGCCGACAGCGACGGCTCCCTCCGGTCGACGGACCCCCACGCGGGCGAGAGCCGGGTGGCGGCGCTGTTCGACCGGCACCACGAGCACGGCCCTGGCAGCACCGCGTTCGCGACCGCGGCGGCCAACGGCGGTCCGGTCACCCGGTGGCCCGCGATCACCGGGGTCGCGACCCTGGCCGGGTTCGCGCACGCGCACGCCGTCCCGATGCGACTGCGCGGCACGCCGCTGGGCGCGGTCTGCCTCTACCGGGTGGCCGACCAGGCCTTCGACGCCGAGCAGGTCGCCGCCGTGCAGGCGGTCGCCGACATCGCCGCGATCGGGATCAACGCCGAGCGCGCGGTCCGGCAGCGCCAGACCCTCACCGACCAGCTGCAGTCCGCGCTGGAGAGCCGGGTGCTGATCGAGCAGGCCAAGGGCGTGCTCGCCGAGCGGCACCACCAGTCGGCGTCGGAGTCGTTCCAGGAGCTGCGGTCGCTGTCGCGCTCGCACAACCTCAAGATCGCCCAGGTCGCCGCCGAGGTCGTGCGCAGCGCCGCGCACGTCCGGCTCGCCGCGCGCGGCTGAGCACGGCGGGGTCGTCGCGCAGGCCGGGACCGGTCAGGAGAGGATTGCCGGGACCGAGCAGTCGAGTACGAGGAGCACGCATGGCTCTGCAGAAGCCCGAGGTCGACCCGATCGAGGGTGCCGCCCCCACTGAGCTGGCGGTGCAGGACATCACCGTCGGTGACGGCCCCGAGGCCACCCCCGGCCAACTGGTGTCGGTGCACTACGTCGGTGTCGCCCACTCGACCGGCGAGGAGTTCGACGCCTCCTGGAACCGGGGCGAGGCCTTCGCCTTCCCGCTCGGCGCGGGCCGGGTCATCGCGGGCTGGGACCAGGGCGTGGCGGGCATGCGCGTGGGCGGCAGGCGCAGGCTGGTCATCCCGCCGAGCCTGGGCTACGGCGAACGCGGCGCGGGCGCGTTGATCAAGCCGGGCGAGACCCTGATCTTCGTCGTGGACCTGCTCGGCGTGAACTAGGCGCCCCAGCACCACCCCGTCCGGCACCGGATCGCCACCACGGTGCCGGACGGGGGATCCACCGCTAGCGCAAGTACTCCAGCAGGACCGCCGTCGCGGCCGGGTCCTCCACGTGCGCGTTGTGCCCGACGTCGGGCAGCACGACCGGGTTCGGCACGAGGGTCCGCAGCTGCTCGACCGGCGACATCGTGTCCCGCTCCCCCGCCGCCAGCGTCACCCTGGCCCGCGCGGCCGCGAGCAGCCCCGGCAGGTCCGGCCGCCCGACGGCGAACGCCCTCGGGTCCACCGCCGCGCGCCACCCGCCGCCGAACTCCGTGACCGGCCCGGACGGCAGACCGGCGAGCCTGCCCGCCCACGCCTCGGCCTCGGCGCGGGTCTCGAACACCTTCGGCGGCTTCGCCCCCAGCGCCCGGCCCTTGGCCAACTCGTCGGGCGACCAGCTGAGCTTCACCCCGAGCGCGACGACCGAGGTGACCCGGACGCCGAACCAGCCCGACGCCAGCGCCAGGGCCACCACCCCGCCGAGGGAGTGGCCGAGCACCGCGACGGGCTGGTCGGGGTCGAGCGCGGCGGCGACGCGGGCGGCCAGCGCGCCGAAGCTGTAGCGCTCCAGCGGGGTGGCGGCGCCGTGACCCGCGAGGTCGGGGGCCACGACCGGGCCGTCCCACTGGGAAGCGGCGTCCAAGCCGTCCCACAGCGCTCCGCTGCCTGCGAGGCCGTGCAACAGGACCAGGGTCGGGTGTTCAGTCACGACCCCGATCTTGCCCCACGGGGTCAGCAGCCGCCGCAGTTGTAGAACGTGACGTCCCAGTGATTGCTCTCCGTCAAGCTGCATACAACACGGAGTGTGAGCGACACGCCGCCCTGCGTCGGATGTACGCTGGTCAGAGGGGGTTCACACCAGCCTATGGCAGGCAGGTTGAGTTCTGCGTCACAGCAGGACGACGTCAACGCAGGGGAGGTAGCGAGGTGGCTCACGGGGGTGGAGAGGAGCGCGGGGTCAGCCTCCCCGCGCAGGGCATCCCGGCGGGGGCAGGGCGGACATGCCCGAATTGCGGGTCAGCGCTTGCGGCAGACAACACCGCAACCCTGTGCGTTAGGTGTCACAGGGAGTTGCGCGACCAACTCCGCACCCCACCCCTTTACTCTCACGAGTTCTTCGACACTGGCGAGTTCCGCGCCGCGTTCGACAGTCAACACATGGGCAAGGCGTTCCGGGCCTACCGGAACCACCCACACCACCTCAGACTCTTTGGCAAGCCACTCAATCAGGAACTCCTGGGCCGCTGGCTAGGTCTGACACAGGCACAGGTCAGCAAAGCCGAGAAGGGCAAGCCCGAACTAAATCTGGAAGTTCTCCGAAGGTACGCGCTAGTCCTGCAAATACCGAAAGACCTTCTCTGGTTTGACTTTCCGGGCGAAAAGCGGCGGACCAGCGCCACGACTCTGGGCAGCGCGACCATGGACAGCGCGACCACAATCGCCGCGACACTCGAACTCCCCCAAAAAGTGGTGCCATGGTCGCCCTCGAACTTGTTGAATGAAGATCCGACCACACACGTGGAGCGCTTGATTTCGGCCCGAGAACATTTTGAGCAGATGTATAGAAGTTCGGGTGGCCTCACCACCGGCAATCGCATCGATATGTACTTGGCAAGGCAAACACTGCCGCTGCTGACTGGGATGGCCGGAGACGGCAATATGGGCCTTAAGTCGCAACGAGCCATGGGCGGCCTCGTCGCACTTGCGGGCGTGTGCGCATATGACTCAGAAGATTG
This sequence comes from Actinokineospora globicatena, assembly GCF_024171945.1. Taxonomy (GTDB): domain Bacteria; phylum Actinomycetota; class Actinomycetes; order Mycobacteriales; family Pseudonocardiaceae; genus Actinokineospora; species Actinokineospora globicatena. The sequence continues at coordinate 809,013 of NZ_JAMTCR010000004.1, read as the reverse complement.
GTCAGTTGCGTACTCCCGATTCTCGCACGCGCTATTGATCGCAGAGGCAGCCCGTGACTACGGGTTTCACGCATACGTACTCGCGTTGATGGTCAATCAAGCGCTAGCTCTGGAAGACTACAAGTCAGCATTGCAACTCGCCGAGGTTGGGCTACGTTCGTCCGAGAAGGTGCCACCGTCGCCCTTGCTGATCGACCTGCAAACGATGAAAGCCAAGGCTTTGGCCTTCATGGGTGACCGCTCGGAAGCGATGGCCATGATTCGGGAGATCGAGAACACAGCCGGTCGACTCGCTGGAAGTCACGACATCGCTGAAGCGAGTTACGCCCAAGAGGGTCATCTACATGCGCAACTTGCCGAAGCTTTGGCGAGCCTGAGGGAGTTTCACGCCGCTGGCCACTACGCGGAACAGGCGCTGGTCAGCGATGGGCATCCCAGAGGGAAGGTAAACAGGCTCGCATCGATGGCGACCCTCGAAATGGCTATGGGAGATATCGAGCGAGCTTCCTCTCTGGCGTGTCAAATGGTCGATACGGCTAGGGGGATGGACTCGCGACGCCTTAGCAGCAGATTCGCCAAGCTCAGAGCCGAGTTCGCAAGCCAGCCGACCACAACCAGCAGAGAAGCAATAGCTAGAATTGACAGCGCTATCGCCGTGATTCTGTAAGCACCAACGAGAGGGATATCGCCAAGATGAAATGGAAGAACCACGGCGAAGAGGACGTCTACAAGAATGACTGGTTCAAGGTAAAGCTTGCAGACGTTGAGTTGCCAGACGGTCGACATCTTTCCCACTTCGTCATTCGCCAACGACCAGTGGCACTTACGGCGGCGCTCAACGAAAACAAAGAAGTCTTGTTGTTGTGGCGCCATCGCTTCATAACAGACACCTGGGGCTGGGAGTTGCCAGCCGGCGTAGTCGAGGATGACGAGACGATCGAACAAGCCGCAGCGCGTGAAATGCTAGAAGAAACCGGCTGGCGAGCGGGACCTTTGCAGAAGTTGATTACAATGGAACCCGCAAATGGACTTTCCGACTCTTTGCATCACGTGTATTGGGCAGACGGCGCGGAATATGTGGGTTATCCCGAAGACGACTTCGAATCCGGTCGACGCGAATGGGTAGCCCTTAGTCGGGTTCATGACCTTATCAGCAAGGGCGATGTCCGGAGCGCAAATGCTATCGCAGCGTTGTTGCTACTGCACGACAAGCTAATCGCCTCGCAGAAGTAGGCGCTATCCGAGGTGCCTCACCCCATAGGCGCCCAGTTGCCTGGCAAGCTTTAGAAACCACACAACCATGCAGAGGGCCAGCCCTGTCGGGGCTGGCTTCTCAGCGATTCGCGACCGCCAAGGTTCGGGCTTTAGTCACGATCGGGATGCCCGCACTGGCAGCCGCGAAGTCCCTCAACCTTCTCCAGAATCAAGCCGACTTGCTTTTCAATTCTTTCCAGCTTTGCAAGTTCTGTTTCCTCTACGTAATCTACGGGCAAGGGTTCGATTCCCAGGCTGACACTCTTGAGATGATCTGGGTGCAGTCCCAGCGCTACAGAAAGTGCCTCAAGAGTTCGGCGGCTTCTCCTGCGTTCGTTGGTGTTATATTGGAGTTCACGAACGACGGCCTGAGAAACTCCGGAGCGCTCGGCTAGCACCTTCTGGGGCAACTTGAGCGAGTTCATGCAGTCGTTGATTACCGTCGCAACTGCTACCCAGTTCTCCCTGCCGCCTCCGCCTTCCCGAATTCTCACGGGTCCGCAATCCGCGCGAGCAGCAATCGAGTCTGTTCTTCGTTGATGGCAGCGGCGTCAATCTCTTTTATTAACTTCTGATGGTGCCTGACATCGCCCAGCGACTCCAAAACCATCCCCATGCCCGAAAGATCGACCTTGACGAGCTTTCGGCCTTCGACCAAGTCGAAAAGACGAAATGGCGCGACAGTTCCAGGGTCTGGTACGACTCGAATAGTCACCAGCGGACTCGCTTCAAGCCAGAAGAGAAGTCTGGCTTGCTCCTGCGCGACACTGGTTGTCAAACCTAGTCGCCGCAAAGCAGGAAGGCCCAGATAGTACGTTCGATGCGGCCCCTGACCTAGATTTCGCTCGACACGGCCAGGTCCCGGGTGACAGTCCGTCCGCAGTTCCGGTGGGATTTCGTGGGGTGCGTAACTGACCACAGTACAAGAAGAATCTTCGAGGTATACATCCGCCTTGTCTTGAAGATCCTTGTCAGCAGGGCCTAGCCACCACTCCAACTTTTCGCGATCTCGGTGAAGACCTACGAGCATCGCGCGTTCCTTTCGCGACCTAAAGCCACACACACCGGCGAGCGTGACGAGATCGGGCTCCGAAATCGACCGCTTGCCAGCAAGGAAGCGCGAGAGATCAGATCTGTGCAAGTCGCAGCGTTCAGCTACAACCTGATGAGTATCTGACAGTTTGTCGAGCGCTTCTCTGATCATCGATCCGAGTACTATAGCCCGAGCAATGGGGATTCGGACGTTCACCACCACACCTCATATTTCGTTAGCAGAATCCGCAGTGGGCCAGCAAGATGGGCATATCTCGCTGGCCCACCCGACTCGGAGGACGACGACCTTTGTCAAAGGTCATCCGACGGACTAGGCCGACTTTGCTGTTTCCTCCCCAGTCCCGCGTGCACGGCTGTGGAGGCTAACCAGTCGGGTACACACCGCGCACGGAGCGCAGGGTGGGACAAACAGTGGCTCTGGGAGTAGCCCCGTGGTACCGCATACCGATGTGTAGACGCCATGGTTTCCGCATGTCGCCGCTTGGTTCTCGGCGACAAGATGCTGAGAACCGTTGGTAAACGTCATCGAAATGACACCAAGGTCTGCGAGCAAATGTGACGCGGGGCGGGTTTGGTAGGGGGTTCGATGGGGTCTATTCGAGGGGGTGAACGCCCACAGGATAAGCGCCACTGCCGACACGCCGAGCAGAATGATGACAAAGTATATCCCGGTACTCAAGTTCAAGCCCTCCTTTCATGGGCACGTTTTTCTCTAAGAGAACGGGCGCCACTGGAGACTGGTCGGGCGCCGCCGGAGGTGCAGCCATTCGACCAAAGCGAGATGTGCCGACTCAATGCTGACTGCACATCCGAATGGAAAGGTCATCCCGGTACTCCCGCTAAAGATCAGTTCCGCCCCTGCCTGCGGGTGGCCCGGGTTGTGCGTGACGGCTATCGGCATGTCGCGATCGTCGTGGTCGGTGTAGTTGAGCGCCGCCACACCGAGGGATGGACGCACGCTGACCCGAAACTGACTGTTGGGCACGGGTCCCGCCAGGGTTGTGCGGTACTCGTGGTCGCCGATCAGCAGGATCGTTTCCCACGTCACGTGTTCGGTTTCGAGTACCTCCTCAATGAGGTTGATCGACTCGCGCAGGCCGTTGGTCACACGGGATATACCCGTGGTGAGCGTCGCGGTGACAATCATGGGCGGGTCATCGTCGACCATCGCCGAACGCTCCCTTGCTACGGACGTACCGCTCGTCCCCGGTGGACGGGCACGACAAGTAAGCACCACCCCCGGGGAATGTCTATGCCAGTGCGGGAATACCACATTCCCGTGGCGGCATAACACCTGTTCAGGGCTACCGCCGAAATCGACAGACAGTGCGACCCCAGGCGGATGTTCACCCATTCGCGCTAACGCGCCGCGCGGTGACAAGAGATCGACTATTCTCGGCTGGAATATTCGCGCCCCGATATTCTTTTCCGGAATATTTTCATGCCGCCCACGCGGCTCGACCAGGGGATATTCCGAGCGAGGAATACCAGTATTCCCGCGTCGGCATAGTAGGCGTTCAGGTTCGGCGCCTTACTGGTTGTACCGCTCCCCGGACGGGGATCGGAACAACCGAGCAAAGGACCAATAATCGATGAGATTCACACGCTCTGATCATCTGTCCATTGGTCAGGTGGCATGGCTTCTGGGTGCGAGCAAGGCGAATGTGTGTCGTGCCGTACGGGTGGGTGTTCTGCCCGTGGTGCAGACCCGGGATGGTCTGCGGGTTCCGGTGTGCGCGGTGGCACAACTGGCGACAGTTCCGGCCGGGGGTGAGGCCCTGTGAAGCGGCAGGTAGTCGAGTGGGTCGTCACCGATCTGGACCGGGTGGCGCCGATGTCTGACGACGAGCTAGCGGACGTGGTGCGCCGGGACGGTACGTGCGGCTGGTTGATGACCATGGAGCGGACACCGGAGTGGACCGGTGACAACCGCGCCGATCGGGAGCTGGTCGCGCCGATCTGCGGGTCATGCCCGGTGCAGCGTGAGTGCCTGGAATGGGACCTGCGGGCCTACGGCTATGCCATCAGCGGGGTATGGGGGCCGCTGCCGGAGGACGAGCGGCGGGCGGTGTTCGCGCTCTGGTCACAACGGCGTGCCGACGCGGCCGGTGGGGTCGGTGGTGGCCTGTGACGACGGGATCGAGTGCGGCGCCTGCCGTGGTCGTGGGCCTGGTCGCCGTGATTGTGGTCGCACTGCTGCCGCGGGCGTGGCGTGCCTCGGCTCGCAGGGCCCGTGACGCGGCACTGCTAGCCGGTGTGGGCGGTGGGTCGGTGTCGTTGGTGGGGCGGACGGTGGCCGGGGCGCTGCTGATCGTCGGTGTGCAGTGGTTGGTGTTGACCCACCCCACCGTGACGGGGTGGGCGCGGGTGGCGGCGTTGGGGGTGCCCGCGCTGGTCGCGTCGTGGGCGTTGGTTCGGGCGCTGAGCGGGAGCACCGTTCATGAACGGCGACATCGTCGGGGGCGTCGATGAACGCGGCGATGGACAGGGCGGACCGTCTTGCCCAGGACGCGGCGGTTGCGGCGCGGGTGCGGGCCTACCGGATGCACCCGGACGTGGTGGCGTTGCGGGTGGAGCAGGTCCGTGCCCAGGTGGACCGGTTGTGTTGGGCCGGTATCGGGTTGGGGTTGGCGTTCACGATGACCAACGTCCAGCAGTTCGCCGCTAACGGGGCCGCGCCGTGGTCGTTGGTGTGGTTGGCGGCGTGGTTGCTGGATCCCACGGTGTCGCTGGTGTTGCTGGCGATCCTGCGGGCCGAACAGCTCACCGCCCGGTACCAGGTCGTGACCGGGCCGTGGGTGCGGCGGGCGAAGTGGTTCACCCTGGCCGCTACCTATGTGATGAACACGTGGGCGTCGTACGCGGTCGGGTCCCTCTCAGGGATCGTGCTGCACTCGGTACCGCCGCTGGTGGTGTTCGTGGCCGCAGAGGCGATCACCGACCTGCGCGACAAGCTCACCGAGACGGTCTCCGCCGCGTTCACCCACGCCACGCACCTACACCAGACCACCCGGCCGGACCTGGCCGTGAACGGCCCCGACGCGTTCACGGACGGCGATCCGGCGCCCGGCGACAACACCGCTGCCGTGGACGCGGCACCGGTTCATGAACGGCCAGACGATCCCGCCCCCGGGTCGCGTCGCCGGAAGTTGCTCGCCGACTACGTAGCCGACGCACGCGCCGCGTGGGCGCCCGGGGTCACGGTGACAGCGGCGTGGGCCCGATCAGTGACGGAGTGTTCGCGGGGGCTGTCCTCCCGGGTCGCCGCTGAGGTTCTCGCCGGTCTCGACTCGCCCGACATCGGCCCCGAGGTCGACGGCCCGACCACCACAGTGGACATGGGCGGGCCGGGGAAGCGGGGTGGTGTAAGCGATGTCTCGTCGTGAACTGGCCCGTAAGGTGTTCGATGCGGAGCTACTGAGCGAGGAACCCGTTGCGGCACAACGGAACTGGTCGCTGCGGCTTGGGATGACCAAGGTGACCCGACAGGCTGTTTCCGCAGGTCGCGACATGTTCGCCAGGGGGCGACCGGTGGTCTCGTACCGTTTCCGGAAGGCTCCCCGCGACCTGGGCCGGTTGCTGTGGTTCCTCGTGCGTGGTGCGGGTCGGTGGGTCGATCGGGGGTGGCGTTGGGCGTCCTACGCGGACTTGCGGGCCGATGCCCGCGCGGCACGGGTCGCCGGTGATCCGCAGGCGCGGCGTACCGCCCAGGAACTCATCCGCGCCGACGCGCGGGCCCGCTGGGTCAAGCTCGGCGCGGCCCTGCGCCGTGTGCTGATCACCGCCGCCGTCGTGACCGCCTTGGTGGTGCTGCTGGCACTGCTCGATGCCCTGGTCGACCGGGTGGACATGCCCGGGTGGCTACGGGCGCTCTACGACGTGCGAGACGCGATCACCGGCGCCGTGGTGGCGGTGTGGTCGTGGCTGCCGTGGCCGGCCACACTCGGCGCGGTCGGGGCGGCCGTGTGGGAGGGCCGTGACCGCACCCCCGGGGCCGGGTGGCTCACCCGCCCGGACCGCGCCGACTCCGACTCCTGGGTGGACGAACGGATGATCTCCAAAGCCTTGGCGCACCTGGGGATCGCACCACTGTCCGCGTTCTTCAAGAAGGGCGGGGAACTGCTCTACAGCGTCCCCGCGCGCAAGGACGGCGACGGAACCCACGCACAGGTCCGCCTACCCCTCGGGGTCACCGCAGAGATGGTCACCGACCGCCGCAAGGTACTCGCCGCCAACCTGGGCCGGGCCGCGTTGGAGACCTGGCCCACCACCGGCGAGGAAGACGGGGTGTTGGACCTGTGGGTCGCCGACAAGGGCACCCTGTCCGGCGGGGCCGGTGACTGGCCCCTGCTGCACGAGGGGACCGTGGACCTGTTCGACGGGGTGCCGTTCGGCCTGTCCCAACGCGGCGCCGTGATCAACGCACCCCTCATCGAAACCAACTGGCTGGCGGGCGGCCGACCCGGACAGGGCAAGACCAACGTCCTGCGGGTGCTGATGCTCGGGGCTGCCCTGGACCCCACGGCGGAACTGTGGACCTACGTCATGGGCGAGAGCCCCGATTTCGAGCCCCTGGCGCCTCGTCTGAGCCGCTACCGCGTCGGGATGGACGACTCAGTCGCCGCTGACGCCGTACAGGCCCTGGACGATCTCCTGCGGGAGATGGAGCGACGCGGCAAGGTCCTCGGTGAGCAACCCGGCCGACCCCCGAAGGTCTCCCGCCGACTCGCCGACAACCCACGCCTTGGCCTGCACCCACTCCTCGCGGCCATCGACGAATGCCACGAACTGTTCCAACACCCCCGCTACGGCAAACAAGCACAAGAAGCGGCCGTCCGACTCATCAAACGCGGCCGCAAATACGGCATCATCCTGCTACTCGCCACCCAATCACCCACCAAGGACAGCATCCCCAAGGAGATCACCCGCAACATCTCCTGCGGAGTCGCGTTCGCCGTGGCCGACCACATCGCCAACGACGGACTACTCGGATCCGGCAAGTACCGCGCCGGAATCCGCGCCACGGAACTACGCATGAAGACCGACCGAGGCACCTGCGTCGCGGTCGGAGTCACCGACAACACCTTCGAACTCATCCGCACCTTCTACGTGCCGTTCGAGGACGGCAGCGACATGGTCACCCCGGTCATCCACCGCGCCATGGCACTACGCGCCAACCACTCACACGCCCTCACCACCACCCGCGCCCACCTGGCGATCGAGGCCCCACCACCCGACCCCCTTGCCGACATTCACCACGTCCTCAACCACGAACCCCGCGTACGCACACAGACCGTCCTAGCCCGACTCGCAGCACTCAACCCCACCACCTACGAACCCTGGACCGCCCGCGACCTACGCGCCCTACTCGACCAACACGGCATCCCACCCCGCAAGTCCGACGGCCACATGGTCATCCGCACCAACGACATCACCACCGCCATCACCTACCGGGATCACACCAGGGAACACCCCGGGAGCCAGGGAACTCCCCCTACCTCCTCCCTGCACCAAAATCCCTCTCCTGACCAGCACAAACCCCCACCAGGGACCCACCTCCGCCACACCTACCACACCCGCACAACCCACCCGGAACCAACCTCAACGACCGGACAACCCGCCTCCCTCCCGAACCAAGAGGGGAGCGAACACCACGACGACTAGACCACGATCCGACACCCCCGGCGGCAACGCCCACCGAAAGCAGCCCGAGCCATCCAACACACCTCGCACAGCAGAGGCCGACTGGATCAGTCAGTTCGTCGCAAAACTGGCAGACAATGGATTCTTCGATGAAGAGAAAGCAAGAGATATTCAAATCATATTGCGGAGCACGTCAACGTAAGGAAATGGCCTCGACCAGCAGTGGTCGGGGCCATCTCTTTATCCGAAGTTGTCCGACTTACTTGTGACCCTCCGCGTTTTCAAACCCGCCATCAGGGAATACCAGCTGATCCGGCTTAAATCGGACACCCTTCCCGGCCTTCTTCAAGCCGATCACCGGCCAAAGTCGCCGGATGGTGTCGCGCTGGGAGTCCATATCCGCACCCAGGAATGCGTCTGCACTATCAATAGGCATTGCCTCTGCTTCACTGCTTCTCGCAAGCTCGACAATACGCTCCGTCATCTCGTTACGCACATCAACAAAATCGTCCAAGCCGATCTGGTCTGCTTTGTATGCCGCCCGCGCCTCAGCAATCTTATCCTTTGCCTGCTCGATAAGCTTCCGCTGATTGGCAGGCTTTGACCCCCCGACCGGCCGAGGAAGGCGCTTAAGCGCTTCGTATGTCAGATTGACCATGAACCTGTCAAGCGTCATACCGTCGCGAGCAACACCACCACAAGCCCATGGCTTTTGTTTGTCGCACTTATAGACAAAGTACTTGACCTTGGGTCGGTCTTTACTTCCGTACCTGAGTCCGCGCTGAAGTTGGATCACATACCCAGTCGAAAGCTTGGTCCCACACTCGTCGCACACGAGAACCCCCAGGAGCAACCTCTTTGCCTCCTTGCCGCCAGGGTGATACGACTTCTTGCCAGCCAAGATTTCTCGCAGTTCGTCGATCTCCTCGCGGGTCGCAATAGCAGGCCAAGTCCCTTTGGCAATGGGCTGCCCTTTTGGTACCGCCACTCCATTGATCTCAAGATCGCGCGAGAACACCCGCCACGCGGCATAGGTGTAGTCAACAAGCATTCGCTTCAACCGCGAGATATCAAGTTGCGAACCCGCTGTCATAGTTGCTTCTCCGCGCCTCCGCAGCGCTTGCACGATCCGGTGGAGAGACCAGCCCGCGAGTACCCATCTCCTGGCTCTGCGCCAAGTCTTCGCTTCCTCCCACACGATCTGAGTATAACCATGAGCGTAGCCGAAACGACGATGGCTTGAGCGTGGCGTAGTCCCCTGGAGTGCACGCAACTCTTTATTGTTGGAAATCAGGATCGACGTTCGTTTTCTATCCTGCCTGGCGATGACGGCCAGCACACCCGAAGTCAAGTCGTCCTTTATTTCGCGGCCAGTAGTGGCATCAAATATGCGTACGCCCGACTTTTCAGCATTGTAGGCGACTTCCTCGAAGCGCGAGGATTCACCACGAGTCAAACGCTCTTGATCGCGCACGATCAAGAAGTAGCCTTTAAGTTTCCCTGTGACGATGTCAGCAAGCAAAGCGTTATATCCTTTACGGTCATCACGACCGCCTGAAATATTCGCATCCTGATACACGCCAGATTCCCCAAGCGACGGGTCTAGCGTGAGCCCCATGCGCGCTTCGTACTGCCCACAGCGCATCTCTTGCGTGGCGAAGTCATCCCCAGAAGACTTCCGGTAGTACCGGACGCACCGCTGCATAGCGACTCCCTTGGCCTGCCCTTACCGCGCCCTGAACCTCCATCTTGGACCAGAGCTGATTAGTATGCAGGTCAAGGATGTGCTAGTGGTTGCTCTCCAGGTAGTAGACGTTGCCGCTACCCGCGCGCCACTTGTTGCCGCCGATGGAGGTGAAGGTGCCCTTGATGTAGTTGGTCAGGCAACTGCTCAGGGCGAAGTCGAGCTTGTAGCCGTTGTAGTGGCTGTAGGTGCCGCTGGCGTGGCCGACCTCGGTGCCGCCGGTGACGTTGAGGGCGCAGCCGGTGGCGCTCTTGAGGGTCTGGGCGCCCTGGATGGTGGCGAGGTTGACCTGGTCGAACGAGGTGCAGTTCGGCTTGGACCGGTCGCTGCAGTTGCCGCTGGAGGACCAGGTGATGCCGGATGAGCGCAGGCGGGACGCGGCGTCGCTGTGGGTCAGCTTGGTGACCAGCACGGACGCGGTGGTGGCGTCGGGGGCGGACACCGGGTCGTGCTCGGTGCCGGTCGAGGCACCGGCGGACCCGGTGGCCAGTAAGAGGGCGGTCGCGGCGGCGGCCAGGACGGCGGCCGCGCGGGCGATGGCGCGCATGGGAGGACCTTTCGCCGGGGACTGGGTGTGATCAACTCCGACGGCTAGCGTAATAAACACCGACGGGAAAACCCAGCGACCGTACGGAAACTTTCCCACTCAGCCGCCTTGCGGCACCCGGGTCGACACCCGCCAGTCGCGCACGGCGAGCACGAACGCGACGGCCACCAGGGCGACGGCGGCGAACAGCGCCACCGCGATCGCCGCCGGGTAGCGGCCGGTCCCGCCGAGCACCGCGTGGAACACCGCGGCCAGCGTCGCCGTGCCCACCGCCGTGCCGATGCGCTGCCCGGTCTGCAGCACCCCGCCCGCGACCCCGGCCAGTCGGTTGGGCACCGAGGTGAGGGTCAACGTGGTGTTCGGGGAGATCACCGCGCCACCACCGACGCCGGCGAGCACCATCGGGACCACGATCCACACCCCGGCAGCCGGGCCAGGCACCAAGAGCAACAGCACCGCGACGGCGGCAAGACCGACACCGACCGCCGTGAGCCCCAGCACGGTGATCAGCCGTCCCCAGCGCGCGACGAGCCTGCCCGCGACGGCGGCGGCCACCGCGGACCCGATGGCGAACGGGGTGACGGCCAACCCGGACTCCAGCGGGGTGTAGCCGAGACCGGCCTGGAAGAAGACCGCGAACACCAGCCAGATCCCGGAGAACCCGCAGAAGTAGGCGAGCCCGATGCCCGCGCCCGCGACGTAACCGGGGGTCTCGGTGAACAGCCGCGAGTCCAGCAGCGGCGCCCGGCCGCGCCGGACCACCCGCCGCTCCCACCGCACGAACGCCCAGCCGAGCGCGACGGCGACCGGGAACAGCCACCACAGCCCGACCAGTCCCCCGCTCTCGGCCCTGACCAGCGGGAACAGCACGGCCAGCACGGTCGCGCCGAGCAGCGCCGCACCGAGGACGTCGATGTCGGCGCGACCGGACGGCTTGTCCTTGGGCAGCAGCCGCATGGCGAGCACGAGCGCCACGACACCGATCGGCAGGTTGACGTAGAACACCCACGGCCAGCCCTCGGGATCGCCGAACCAGGCCAGGATCAGCCCACCCGCGATCGGGCCGACCGCCGTGGACACCCCGATGGTCGCGCCGAGCACGCCGAAGGCCTTGCCCCGCTCCGCGCCCTGGAACAGGTCCTGGATCAACCCGGAGTTCTGCGGGGTGAGCAGGCCACCGGCGAGCCCCTGCGCCAGCCGGGCCAGCACCAGCCAGGTGAGGTTCGGCGCCGCCCCGGCCAGCGCGCTGGTCAGCACGAACACCGACAGCGCGATCAGGAACATCCGCCTGCGGCCCAGCGCGTCGCCCAGCCGCCCGCCCGCGACCAGCGACAACCCGAAGGTCAGCGCGTAGCCGGAGACGACCCACTGGATGCCGCCCGCGCCCGCGCCGAGGTCGGTCTGCATGGACGGGAGGGCGACGTTGACGATGCTGACGTCGAGCAGGCTCATGAACCCCGCGGTCTGGGTCACCGCGAGCGCGCGCCACCGGCGGGGATCGGGGTCGGTCACCCCATCGTCCTACCCGTCGCGGGCGCTGTTCGCACGATCAGGTGACGTCGACCGGCACTCCGAGTTCGGCGGACCGGAAGGCCGCGTCGATCGTGTCCGCGACGTCGGCGGTCTCCTCCGGCGGCACCGGGTTCGGGCCCGCACCGCGCAGGCAAGCCGCCAGGGCCGCGTAGAACCCCAGGTAGTCGCCGTCGAGGGTCGGGACGCGGCGGCTGCCGGACGCGGTGACCACCTCGCCCCACTGGGACTCCGGGTAGGCGCCGAAACCCGGCTCGGTCGGCAGCCGACCGGACCGCGACGCCGCTTCCTGCGGGTCGAGCCCCCAGCAGTGGTACCCCACATCGGGACCCGCCACGGCGAACCGGGGGCCGACCGGCGCGGACGCCTTGCTGACCCGCAGGTACGAGCGGACCCCACCCGCGTGCGTGAGCAGGATGGTCGCGTCCTCCGGCGACGGCGCACCCGCGCGGGTCGCCTGGACCTCGGCGAAGACCGTGCGCGGCCGACCGAACAGCACGACCGCTTGGTCGATGAGGTGGCTGCCCAGGTCGTAGCGGATGTCGGCGAGGTCGGCCGGGTCGGCGCTGCCCTTCCAGCCGGACTTGACCGGCGCGGCGGCGCGCTCGAACCGCGACTCGAACCGGGTCACGCCCGCCAGGTCGCCGTCGTCGAGCAGCCGCCGCACGGTGCGGAAGTCGCCGTCCCAGCGCCGGTTCTGGAAGGTGGTGAACACCCGCCCCACGCGCGCGGCGGTGGCGGCGAGGTCGCGGACCTGCGCGCCAGTGGCGGCGGCGGGTTTGTCGACGACGACCGAGAGCCCGGCGGTCAACGCGGCGGTCGCCTGGTCGTGGTGGTGCCGGTTCGGTGACGCGACGACGGCGAGGTCGTACTCCCCAGCGCGCCGCCACAGCTCGTCGACCGACCCGATCACCTCGGTGTCCGGATAGCGCTGGCGCACCTCGGCGGCGCGACCGGCGTCGCCGGTGACGACGGCGGCCAGCCGCAGGCCCGCGGTGGCGGCGATGAACGGCGCGTGGAACGCGCTGCCCGCCAGCCCGTACCCGATCAGGGCCACTCCCGCGTCGGTCGTCATCCGCGCTCCTCCCGCTCGTTACTGGTGGGTACCCCGCCGGTGCGGCATCCCGAACCCGCCCGGACCCGCGATCGCGCCGCGCCCGGCCGCTTCCTTACGACGCCACGGGTGCACAGCTTGGTACACGCAGAGCATCGCCCACAGCTCTTGCGCCACGCCGTGCGGATCCTGCGACCGCAGCGCGACCGGTCCCGCCTCGAGCGATTCGAACAGCGCCTCGAACCGCCACCTGCTGCGGTGCAGCGCCGCGAGCTCGGCGGCGGGCGCCTGGTCCGGGTCGAGCAGCGTGGTGACCAATACCGCGTCCGGTGACTGCAGCACGCGCACCGCGAGCGAGTCGGTCACCGGATCGCCGTCGGCGAGCATCCTGGACAGGAACGAGCCGTCCGGCAGCACGTGCAGCCGGGGCAGCGCGATCGGCGCGCGCGCCCGCCACAGCAGGTCAGCGCCCCGGTTGGCCGCCGCCCGCCACAGGTCCTGCTCGCCGGCGCCGCGGTGGGCGACGACCAGGGTGCCCGGGCTGATCGTGTCGAGCACCCTGGTGCCCAACTCCTCTTGCGGCGACCCGACCGCGACATCGAGCAGCGAGCCGGTGTCGTGGCCCGCCAGCACCGAGACCCGGACCTTGGAGTGGTCGTACGCGGCGAGGTTGGCGGCGGTGTCGGGGATGTCGACCACGCCCGCGTCGAGCGTGCAGACCCGCATCCCGCGCCAGCGCGCCGCCTCGGCCCGGTCGGCGGCCGCCCGGCCGAGGAACAGCCTGCGCATCACCTCGGGCCCGAGCCGCTTGCGGGCCTTGGTGATCGACCCGGTGCTCGGCGCCGAGCGGGTCCCGGTCGCCACCCCGGCCCAGCGCATGCCCGCGGTCAGCCTGGCCAGCACCGCGTCGTACCCGGCCCCGCCGAAGAGCCATAAGGCGAGGGTGAAGTAGACCATTGTCCGCGCGGGCAGCGCGCGCGAGCGCTGCTCCCGCGCGCCCGCCGCGTCGATCGCGGCGTCGACCTCCTCGGGCGGGAACGCCTTGAGCAGCATGCCGATCGCGACCCGGTCGGACAAACGGTCCCGCGACGCCTTAGCCGCACGTGTAATTCCGCCCACAGAAAGGACCCCTCACCCAAGCCTACTTAAGGAAGTAACGACCAGTCGATCTTGTCGACGAGTGCGGCGACATGAATAGCATCGGGGAGCACCCGAGCGCCAGAGGCCCCGGACCGCGAGACAATTCCGGAAGACCTACCCTCGGAATCGTCCGGTTCGTCGACCTCCGGCCGGGCCGTGTTTTCCCTACACCCATTCGGCGGGTAAAGCAGGCCGCCGAGAAGGAGTGATCCGACATGTCCGCAAAGTCCCTCGCTGTCGCGGCCGCGTGCGCCGCGGTGGCCGCGCTGGTACCCGCGACGACCGCCCAGGCGACCATAGCCCCGGTCCGCGCCGGGTTCGTGCTGACCGTCAGCCGCGCCGGTGACCTGCCAAGACTCGGGGTGCTGCGCTGCGCGCCCGACGGCGGCTCGCACACCGACGCGGTCACCGCGTGCGCGCAGCTCTCGCAGGTCAACGGCCGGTTCGAGAAGCTCAACGTGCGCCCGGACGCGATGTGCACGCTGGAGTACGACCCGGTGACCGTGGTCGCCGTCGGCCTGTGGGGCCGCAAGCCGGTGCATTACCGCGCGGTGTTCGGCAACCGCTGCCAGCTGGCGACCGCGACCGGCGCCGTGTTCGCCATCTGAGTACCGCCCACACCGGACCGCGCGCACCCGGCCCGGCATTGCGGCACCGAACCGATGAGTAGTTCACGGTGGCTTCGACTAACCGTCATCATTCACCTCATCGGGTGGCACCACATCGAATGAGTGGTAGCGGAATTGCCCCCGTGGGCGATCGGGTATTCCCGGAGGTGACCACCGCCACCGCTGCTCGACCGAATGGCCTTACCGCCACGGGTTCGGCGGCGTGGTCCGCACACGGAACGCATTGCGGCCCCGCCGCCGGACCGTCCGCGGCGATTCTGCCTTATGGCTTTACCCTGTGACCCGATCGAGTGAGACTTGCCGGGGTCACCCGAGCGGGCGGGTAGGTTCTGCCGGGTGACCGGTCCGACCTGGGCACCGCCCGTCCACCCCGCGGTGTCCGCTCTCCCCGCGCCCTCGGTACCCCCCACCCCGCCGGTGTCGTCCGCGCCGCCCGCGCTCCCGGAGCCCGCGCCGACCAGTCTCCCGGTGCCCGCCGTCCCCGCGGCCACCCAGGCGCGATGTCCGGTCCCGACCGCCGCCACCCCGCTCATCCCCGCGCAGACCGGCACCTGGGCACCACCCGCAGAGCAGCGGACCTCGGTGCGGCCCGACGGCGTGGCCGACGTGGACGAGGCGGTGGAATTCCTCGAGCTGTTCCACGCCGAGAACCCCGGCGCGGGTCCGGCGGCGAAGCGGATCGCCTGGGTGCGCGCCGAGATCGAGCTGACCGGCAGCTACCGGCACACCACCGCGGAACTCGCGCACGGCGCCCGGGTCGCCTGGCGCAACAGTGCCCGCTGCATCGGGCGGCTCTACTGGCGGAGCATGCGGGTCCGTGACATGCGCGCCGTGCACCACCCGGTCGAGGTAGCCAAGCAGTGTGAGCAGCATCTGCGACTGGCTACCAACGGTGGCCGCATCCGACCGTTGATCACCATCTTCGCGCCGGACGCCCCCGGCAGGCCCGGCCCCCGGATCTGGAACGAGCAGCTGATCCGCTACGCGGGCTACCCGGCGGCGACCGAGGGCGGGCGCCCGCTGGGCGACCCCCGCTACGCCGCGTTCACCGACGCCGTCACGAAGCTGGGGTGGTGGCCACCGGCGCGCCGCGGCGGGTTCGACGTGCTGCCGCTGGTGGTGTCCGGCCCGGACGGCCGCCCCCGGCTGTTCACCCTGCCCCCGGACGTGGTCGCCGAGGTCGAGCTGACCCACCCGGAGCACCCGTGGTTCGCCGAGCTGGGCCTGCGCTGGCACGCGGTGCCGACGATCAGCTCGATGCGGCTGCGCGTGGGCGGCGTCGACTACCCGGCCGCCCCGTTCAACGGCTGGTACCTGGGCACCGAGATCGGCGCCCGCAACCTCGCCGACCACGACCGCTACGACCTGCTGCCGGTGCTGGCCGCCCGGCTCGGCCTGGACACCTCCCGGGAGACCACGCTGTGGCGGGACCGGGCGCTGGTGGAGCTCAACATCGCCGTGCTGCACTCGTTCGCCGAGGCGGGCGTCACCATCAGCGACCACCACACCGAGTCCGCGCGGTTCCTCAAGCACCTGGAGCGCGAGGAGAGCGCGGGCAGGCGGTGCCCGGCGGACTGGAGCTGGATCGTGCCGCCGATGTCGGGCGGGCAGACACCGGTGTTCCACCGCTACTACGACACCGACCACCTGCGCCCGGAGTTCGTCGCCGACGACGACGCGACCAGGGCCGCGCTGCACGGGATCCCGCCGACGCTGCCGGTCGGGGTGGAGCACGGCCCGCCGCTGTGGTCCTACCTGCGGGGCACCCGCTCGCCGATCAGCTGAACGGCACCCAGGCCAGCTGGGACGCGGTGTCCAGGTCCGCCGCCTGGACGCCCGCCGACGAGACCGTCCACAGCGCGCCCCCCGCGACCAGGGTCCGGCGCACCCGGCTGTCGATCCGGGAGGGCTCCGGGTGCCGGAGCGTGCCGACCTCGGTGATCTTGTCGCCCGCGACGCGCAGCACCAGGACGCCGCCGGAGCCGCGCGCGGTGTCGACCGGGATGACGACCAACCCCTTGTCCGGCCAGTGCAGGAACGCGTGCGCGTCGAACTCGACCTCGGAGTTGGCGCCGGGCAGGTGGAACTGGGTGATCCGGCTCGCGGGGGCGGCCGTGGTGTCGAACAGCGACACCTGGGTGCCGGTCACGCGCCCCTGCTCGGTCGCCTCCTGGCCGACGCCGAGCAGCCTGCCCTGGCCGAGCGGGTGCAGGTAGGCGGAGTAGCCGGTGATCTTCAACTCGCCGGTGACCCTCGGCGCGGTCGGGTCGGCCAGGTCCACGGTGTAGAGCGGGTCGGTGCGGCGGAAGGTGACCACGTAGGCGGTGTCGCCGAGGTAGCGCACGGACTGGATCCGCTCCCCCACCCCGAGCCCGCCGACCCGGCCGATCCTGGCCAGTCCGGCACCGCGCCTGGCCAGGACGCTGACCGCGCTGTCCTTGGCCGTTGTGGTGGCGACCCGGAGGTTCCCCTTGTGCTCGGAGAGCGCGTACTGGTTGACCAGCGCCCCCTCCACCGACCCGGACGCGACGTAGGTCGGCTTGCCCGGCGCGGAGATGTCGAACTGGTGGATGTCGGTGTTCTCGGCGGCCTGCCGCGCGTCGGCGGGCACGATCCCGACCCGCTGCCGCTGGTCGTCGGCGAGGTAGAGGCTGGTCGCGGTGCCGTAGAGGGTGTCGCCGTCGGCCGCGATCGTCACCGGCTCACCGGTGCCCAGCGGCGCGCGGAGGTCCACTGTGTACACGGTGAGCATCGCGGTCCCGGTGTAGCCCGAGGGCCTGCTGATCGACCCGCAGTCGACCTTCGCCTCCGTCCGCTGTCCGTCCCGGTCCAGGGTCGCGCGCGGCAACCACCGGTCGAGCGGCGCCTGCTTGATCACCTCGCGGTTGCGGTCGAGCGACTGGGTCTCCTCGCCGCCCATGGCCGGGTACTGGAATTCCAGACGCGGCCGGGAGCGGGCCACGACCCTCGCGACGGACCCGACCTGCCTGCCGTCGAGGTAGTCGCCGTCGACGGTGAGCGTGCCGGTGACCCTGGCGCCGCCCGCGAGGTCGACCATGACCAGCGAGGTCGTCATCGAGCCGCCGGAGGGGGTGTCGCGGTCCACGGCCTCGTAGCGGGGCACCGCCACCAGGGCGTGGTCGCCGTCGAGCAGCAGCGCGGTCGCCTGGCCGCCGCCGGGCATGGCGAGGCTGGCGGTGAGGGTGCGGGAGGCGGTGTCGACGACGCGCAGGTGGCCGTCCGCGACGGTGACGATCCGCCGCCCGTCGGTCTTGACCAGGTCCGGCTCGTCGGCGGCGGCCTCGTGGTTGTTGGTGCTGGAGTGGTCTGGGGTGCTGGACTGGTCCTTGCGCTGCACGGGCGGTTGGGCCTTCCCGGCGACCGGTGCCGACCCCTCCGCGGGCATCGGCACCACGCCGACGTCGTACATGCGGTTGTCGAACCCGTGGGGCGTCACCCGCTCGAGAGCGGCCTTCTTCAGATCGGCTTCGACGTCGGCGCAGGAGTCGTAGGAGACCAACCGCACCGAGGGCACGTAGGGCGCGGGCCCGGCCACGTCGACCGGCCGCTGGGCGAAGAAAATCCCCCCTGCCACGCACGCACTAGCCACGACCACGGCCCCCAAGGTGAGCCTCTTCGCTCTCATACCCGGATGGACGTACCAACCCCGGCCAACCGTTGCACTACAGTGGGACAACCGTCGGTGTTTGACCGTGTGCGGTGCGTGTCGATCTAGGTGAGTTTTCCCACAAAGGCGCACGAACCCGCACAACCGGGATACCCTAGGCGCATGACGGTCGCGTTGGAGCACGTGCTCGCGAAAGCGGGCCTGAGGGTCAGCCCGGTCGAGTTCCTCGAGCTGGTGGAGGAGGCGGCCAGGCGGTTGTCCCCGGCCAACCCGGACCCGGCCGACTACTTCTCCCCCGACCAGCGCGACGCGCTGACCGACGTCGGGCTCGACCTCACCCCGCGGCGCGGTGACGAGGTCGACTCGCGGGCCCGCGCGGTGGCCGCGCAGGCCGTGCTGCGCGACTCGGCGCTCACCGTGGCCGACGCCGCCGACGCGGTCGGGGTCGACACCAGCCGCATCCGGCACCGGTTGGCCGCGGGTCGGCTGGCCGGGTGGAAGGACCGCGGTGGCTGGCGGTTGCCCGCGTGGCAGTTCGCGCCGTCCGGGGTGCTGCCCGGCCTCGAGGTCGTGCTGGCCGCGGTGCCCGACGACCAGCCGCCGCTGGTGGTCGCCGCG
Organism: Actinokineospora globicatena; assembly: GCF_024171945.1. GTDB lineage: Bacteria > Actinomycetota > Actinomycetes > Mycobacteriales > Pseudonocardiaceae > Actinokineospora > Actinokineospora globicatena. The sequence goes on along the minus strand of NZ_JAMTCR010000004.1, from coordinate 790,173 downwards.
TTCATGACCAGCCCCCAGCCGGACCTGCGGGTCGACGACCAGCCCGCCACGCCCCGGCAGTGGCTGCTCGCGGGCGGCTCGCCCGCCAGGGTCGCCGCGCTGGCGGCGGTGCTGGGCACCCCGGCCTGAGCTGACGAGGCCGACGAACCGAGATGTCCCGGCTCCCCCAGCCGCCCGCCCCAGCCGACCTGCGCACGCTGCTGCGCGTCGACGAGGACGTGGTGGCGCTGCACAGCGGCACGCACCTGGTGCGGGTCTTCGCCGCCGCCGGTGCCCACCGGCAGCGGTGGAACTCCTTCCGCTACACCGGTCCGCTGCCGCACGCCCGCTTCGACCCGCAGCCGCTGGGTCCCGAGGGCGGCCCGGCGACCGCGCCTGGGCACGGCGTGCTCTACTTCGGACTGAGCGTGCGCACCAGCATCGCCGAGGTGTACCAGCAGACCTCCGTGGTGGACCGGACCACCCGCAAGCCGCACATGGTGGTGTTCCGGCCGCGCCGGACGCTGCGGCTGCTCGACCTGTGCGGGCTGTGGCCGACGCGCGCGGGCGCCTCGCAGGAACTGAGCACCGGCAGCAAGTCGGTGACCCAGGCGTGGGCGCGGGCGATCCGCCAGGCGCACCCCGACCTCGACGGCGTCTGGTACCGGTCCTCGATGGACAGCGGCGAACCGGCGGTCTGCTTGTGGGACCCGCCGGGCAGTGGCGCGTTACCGCGAACCCCGGACGTCCTGCTGCCACTGGACTACCCGGGGCTCGATCTTCCGCTCGCCCGGGTCTGCGAGGAATTGAACTACACGTTGCTGTGAATCCGCGACAAGGGACCGCGGTTCCTATTCGGCGAATATCGGCCACCGGCACGCACACGGTTCACAGCCGGTGGGCGAACGCCCTCGCCCACCGGCTGTGAACGGCCCTGGGGTCCTACGCCGTCCCCGGGCCGCACCTGATCACAGGTGCCGTGACCACCACCGCAATACCTCGCGGAAACGTTGCTCGCGGTGGCGGGGCTTGCCGGAGCGAGTCAGCTCGTGACCCTCCCCGGGGAACAGGATCAGCTCGGTCTCCACCCCGTTGCGGTGCAGCGCGACGTACATCCGCTGCGCCTGCTCGACCGGGCAGCGCCAGTCGTGTTCGGAGTGGACGACGGCGAACGGGATGGTGATGCGGTGCGCGTGCGTCAGCGGGCTCATCGCCAGGTGGTCGGCGGGATCGGTGCCGCAGTAGGCCTCGGCGAACCACCAGCCGATGTCGGAGGTGCCCAGGAACGAGTCCCAGGCGTTCACCGCGCGCTCGCTCCACGCGGCGCGGAAGCGATGTCCGTGGTGGCTGGCCAGCCAGCCGGTCATCCAGCCGCCGTACGACCCGCCCATGACGCCGACGTTGGCCGAGTCGAGCTCAGGGCGCTCCAGGGCGGCGTCGAGCACCGAGAGCACGTCATCGACATCGACCGTGCCCAGGGCGCCGATGATGGCCCGACCGTGCGCCTCGCCGTAGCCCGCCGAACCGCGCGGGTTGGGCAGCACGACGGCGTACCCGGCGGCGGCGTACACCTGGGCCTCGTCGAAGAAACCCCAGCCGTAGTACATGAACGGGCCGCCGTGCACCGACAGCAGCACCGGGTGCGGGCCGTCGCCCTCGGGCAGCAGCAGCCAGCCGTGCGTGGCGTACCCGTCCGGCGCGACCCCCTTGACCTCGAGCGGTTGGCGCAGGCCGCGGGCGCGCAGCGGGGCGGAGAAGTCGGTGAGCCTGGTGGTGGTCTCGTCCTCGACCAGCACCACCTCGCCCGGGGTGTCCCAAGTGGACAGGGTGCAGACGATCCGGTCGCCGCTGGCCGCGAAGCCCTTGACGGCGGCCTGGTCCCCGGCCACCAGGGCCAGTTCGGCCAAAGTGGCCCGGTCCGCGTCGAGCGGCACCCGGCGCAGCTCGACCGCGCCCCGGTTGCGCACCGCGATGAGCACGCCAGCCTCGGTCCGCACCGGTCGCCCTGCGGTGATCTCGGCGTCGACGGTCTCGGCGTCGGTGAGCCTGCGCGGCTCAGCGGGCTCACCGTCGAGCACAAGTGGGACGGTCCACAACCCCAGGTTGCGCGCGGTGCAACGGGTATCGGGGAATTCGTCGCCGAGGAAGGCGATCGTGCCGTCGCCGAGCGGGGCGGGGTGCTCGGCGGTCCCCGCGCTGCGGGCGACCAGGACCGGGTCACCACCGTCGGCGGGCACCGCGTAGATGTCGGTGTTCAGCGTTTCCGCCACACCCCAGTCGCGCTGCGCGCGCACCAGGATGTGGTCGCCCTCGAGGGTCCACACGGCGTGGCACGGGGTGGCGAGCCCCTCGGTCAGTTGGCGCGGCGCCGAATTCGCCGTATTGCGGGATCCCGCACCGTCCACACCGGTCACCTGGTCGGTGTCGACCACGAACAGCTGCGGTGGACGGTCGTGCTGGAACCCGATGTCGTCGAACCGGTACTCCAGACGGGTGATCACCCGGGGTGCCTCGGCTGCGGCGTCCGGAGCAGTGCCGTCCGCGTTCGGCACACCGTAGCGACCGGCGTCGGGAACCCGTGCCACAAAAGCGATCCGCCGCGAGTCCGGCGCCCACACCGGGGTGCCCGCGCCCAGCGGCAGGTCGGTGAGCCGCCGGGCCTCACCGCCGTCGACCGGGATCACGTGCAGTTGGGGCGGTTCGCCCGCTTTCGCGGACCGCAGGAACGCCACCTGGGTGCCGTCCGGGGAGATCTCGGGCGCGGAATCGCGGTGTCCCCTGGTGAACTCCCGCACCTCGCCGCCCGCGAGTCCCACCCGGTAGAGACCACCGGCGTAGGAGTTGGTCGGCAGATCGGGGGCGGCGAGACCGACCAGCAGCAGGTCCCCGCGGAGGGCGGGCGCACCGGGCGCCGCCACCAGTTCGATGTCCTCTGGACGCACGCGACGACCGTACCCGAGTTCACGTTAAACCCAGGACCCCTCGATTATTCCCACTCGTCCACAGAAAAGCGGACGTGCATGGTTCGCACGTCCGCTTTTTCGGCCTTCGCCTGCCCCGGTGGCGGTGCGCTTGCGCGGCCGCCGCCGGGGATTGGTTCAGCGCCGGTGGTCGACCGGTTCACCCGTTTCGGTGGGGGATTCTCCGGCTGGGGTTTCCAGCACCGTGGATTCGGCGGTGGTGGCGGTGATCCCCCGCGCTTCGTCCCGCTTGGACTTGAGCAGGCTGGCGACCGTGGTGATGGCCAGCACGCCGACGATGACGGCGAGCGAGACGACGATGTTGGGCACCGGCACCGGCAGCGGCTGGCCGTCGTTGAGGAACGGCAGCGAGTTGGTGTGCAGGGCCTCGAGCACCAGTTTCACGCCGATGAAGGCCAGGATGACCGCCAGCCCGATCGACAGGTACACCAGCTTCTTGAGCAGGCCGCCGAGCAGGAAGTAGAGCTGGCGCAGACCCATGAGCGCGAACGCGTTGGCGGTGAAGACCAGGAATGGTTCCTTGGTCAGGCCGAAGATCGCCGGGATGGAGTCCACAGCGAACAGCAGGTCGGCGGTGCCGATGGCGATCATCACGATGAACATCGGGGTGACGAAGCGCTTGCCGTCGATGCGGACGAACGAGTTGGCGCCGTGGTAGGTGTCGGTCACCGGGAAGATCTTGCGGGCGATCTTGGTGAGGGCGTTCTCCTCGTATTCCTCGTCCTCGCCGAGCCCCTGCCGCGACAGGTTCCACGCGGTGTAGATGAGGAAGGCGCCGAAGAGGTAGAAGACCCAGCTGAACTTGGCGATCGCGACCGCGCCGACGGCGATGAACGCACCGCGCATGACCAGCGCCAGCACGATGCCGATCAGCAGCACCTTGTGCTGGTGGATCCTGGGCACCGAGAACGCGGACATGATGATCAAGAAGATGAACAGGTTGTCCACCGACAGCGAGTACTCGGTGATGTAGCCGGCGAAGAACTCACCGGCGTAGGTGCCGCCGGAGAACGCCCAGATCGCGCCGCCGAAGGCGACCGCGCAGCCGATGTAGAAGGCCACCCACCGCCCGGCCTCGCCGACGGTGACCTCGTGCGGCTTGCGGTCGACGATGAACAGGTCGATCGCGAGCAGCGCGAGCAGCCCGCCGATCGTGGCGAACCAAGCCCAGGTGGGGACGACCATGAAATCAAACCTCCGGTGTACGGGCGCGCGCCGACAACCGGAGGTCTCTTCCGCCGGGGCTAGGCCCTGGCCACCGGTCCCGGGACGCGTGGTCCGTGCTGACGACACCGGTGCGAAGGAATACTCCCCTCCGACACATTCGGTGTCCGATTCTTCCCTGTCGGAGCGCCGCGCACCAGTCGGGGCAGGTCCCCGGTCCGGTCGGATTGGTCACAACCACTCCGGACGCCGTCCGCCGAGGCGGGCGGGCCCCCGCGCAGCCTGCCGTGACCTGGCCGAACCCGATACCCCGGGGGGCCGATGTCACCCGGAGGTGGGCGCCGGGACGGCCTGGGAGCACTCTCAGGAAGAGTCCAATAAGTTCGGTGCGTGCCCTCCATCCCGCGGCCCCGGCCCCGCCAGATCGCCACCGCCCTCGTCGTCGTCGCCGTGGCGGCCGGGGCCCTGGTCTGGTTGAACACCGGGGACGAGCCGCCACCGGTCACCACGCGTGACGCCGCCCTGACGCTGCAGAGCGGTCCCGACCGCGACGAACCGGTCCGGGTCGACACGACCCTGTACCTGCCGGAGACCACACCCGCCCCTGCGGTCCTGGTCGCCCACGGCTTCGGCGGCAGCAAGGAGAGCGTCGACTCCGACGCGCGCGAGTTGGCGCAGCGCGGGTTCGTGGCGTTGGCCTGGTCCGCGCGCGGGTTCGGCCGCAGCGAGGGCCAGATCGGGCTCAACGACCCGGACTACGAGGTCAACGACGCGCGGGCGCTGGTCGACTGGCTGGCGACGCTGCCCGAGGTGACCAAGGACGCGCCCGGCGACCCCAAGGTGGGCGTGACCGGGGGTTCTTACGGTGGCGCGCTGTCGCTGCTGCTCGCCGGGTCGGACAAGCGCGTCGACGCGCTGGCCCCGGTGATCACCTACAACGACCTCGGTCAGGCGCTGCTGCCGAACTCCGCGGGCACCAGCACGGTGGCGGGGACGGCGGCGGCGAACCCGTACGGCGCGGACGGGGTGTTCAAGCGCTCCTGGGCCGGGATCTTCTTCGCGGCGGGCATGGGCGCGGCCGGGTTGGCGAACCCGACCGGGGACGCGTCCGAGCCGGGCACCGAGGACGACGGCTCGAACTCGGCGACGGCGGGCGTGGCGGTGCCGGAGCAGTCGACCGGCGGCGCGGACGAGCGGCAGCCGCGGCCGGGGTCGGCGGACCCCTGCGGGCGCTTCACCCCCGCGGTCTGCACGGCGTACTCGCAGGTCGCGACGACCGGGCGGGCCGACCAGGCGACGGTGGACCTGCTGCGCCGGGTGTCGCCGGTCTCGGTGACCGGCAAGATCACCCAGCCGACGATGGTCGTGCAGGGCGAGCAGGACACGCTGTTCGGGCTCGACCAGGCCGACGCGACCGCGCGGCAGGTCAGCGCGGCGGGCGCCCCGGTGAAGGTCGTCTGGTACACCGGCGGCCACGACGGCGGCAAGCCGGGTCCGGAGCTGCGCGGGGAGATCGCGGACTGGTTCGACTTCCACCTACGCGGCCAGGGCACTGACCCGGGGACCGGGTTTGAGTACGCGGTCCAAGGTGCGTTGCGGGCCCAGGGAGCGCCGTCGGTGCGCACGGTTAGCACCGCCTCTTACCCCGGTCTCGGCAACGCACCGGCCGCGGAACGGCGAGAGTTGGCGCTGTCCGGGCAAGAGCAGACGGTGGTGAACCCTCCGGGCGGTAACCCGGCGTCGATCAGCAGCATGCCCGGGTTGGGCTCGGTGCTGGGCAGTTCGTCGCGGTTGGCCGGTCGGATCGCGGTAGACCTACCTGGGCAGGCGGCGCGGTTCCGCAGTGAGCCGATGACCGGGCAGTTGCTGATCGCGGGCGCGAGCACGGTCGGCCTAGAGGTGGCCAGTGCTCGTGGTGGCGCACCGGATGGCGCGGTGTTGTTCGCGAAGCTCTATGACGTTGGCCCAGACGGGGTTCGAACGTTGCCGGGGTCCGCGGTCTCCGCGCTGCGCACTCCCCCGCTGCCCGCCGACGGTTCCGCTGTCGAGGTCTCGGTAGCGCTACCCGCTGTGGTGCGGCCGATCGAGGCGGATCACCGGGTCGAACTGGTGGTCTCGACCACCGACCAGGCGTACGCGACTCCCGCCGAGCCCGCCGCGTACCGGATCGCGTTGGCACCGGGCGCGGAGTTGGCGGTACCGGTGGTGACCGGGTCGCGGTCGAGTTCCGCGCCGCCCGCCGGGCCGCTGATCGGGATCGGGATCGTGCTGGGCGTGGTCGTCGTCGCGGTGCTGTGGGGTCTGTTGCGGCGCCGCCGCGAGGACGACGTCGACCCGGCGCTGACCGAGGTCCCGCTGGTGATCGACGGGCTGTCGAAGTCCTACCCGGGCGGGCTCAAGGCGGTGAACGCGCTGTCGTTCCAGGTCGAGCGCGGCCAGGTGCTCGGCCTGCTCGGCCCCAACGGCGCGGGCAAGACGACGACGCTGCGGATGCTGATGGGTCTGATCCAGCCGACCGAGGGCTCGATCCGGGTGTTCGGGCACCGGATCCACCCGGGCGCGCCGGTGCTGTCGCGGATCGGGTCGTTCGTGGAGGGCGCGGGCTTCCTGCCGCACCTGTCCGGCCGGGTCAACCTGGAGCTGTACTGGGCGGCGACCGGGCGGCCGGTCGAGCAGGCGCACTTCGCCGAGGCGCTGGAGATCGCCGGGCTCGGCGCGGCGGTGGAGCGCAAGGTCCGCACCTACAGCCAGGGCATGCGGCAGCGGTTGGCGATCGCGCAGGCGATGCTCGGCTTCCCGGACCTGATGGTGCTCGACGAGCCGACCAACGGGCTCGACCCGCCGCAGATCCACCAGATGCGCGAGGTGCTGCGCCGCTACGCCGCGACCGGCCGCACGGTGGTGGTGTCGAGCCACCTGCTCGCCGAGGTGGAGCAGGCGTGCGACCACGTGGTCGTGATGCACAAGGGCAGGTTGGTCGCCTCGGGCGCGGTGGAGGACATCGTGGCGGGCGGCGGTGAGGCGACGTTCCGGGTGGACGACCCGGCGGCGGCCGAGGCGGCGCTGCGCGGGGTCGGCGGCGTGCGCGAGGTCGTCGTCGAGGGCTCGCTGGTGCACGCGGACCTCGACGGGCTGCCGAGGTCGGCGGCGTTGGCGGCACTGGTCACGGCGGGTGTCGCGGTGGAGCAGGCGGGGCCGCGGCGCCGCCTGGAGGACGCGTTCCTGCAGTTGGTCGGAGAGGAGTCGTCCGCGTGAACGACAACGGGCACAGGCCGGACGAGACCCGGGCACCGAGCGTGAGGGACCGCGGCGTTAAGGCAACCGGATCGGCAGCGGTCACCGGATCGGCAGCCGTCACCGGAGCGGGGGTGGTCGCGGCGGAGAACGTGAGCACCGTGCACACCGACCCGGCCGCCATCGAGGAGATGGTCGACGCGGCGTCGCACGAGCACGTCGGGTTCGGCCCCGACGGCGCGGTCACCGGGTTCCGGCAGGGGCGGACGCTGCCGCTGCGGGTGGAGCTGGCCAGGCAGTTGCGGCGGCGCCGCACGCAGATGCTGCTCGGGTTCCTGGTGCTGCTGCCGTTCATCCTGTGGGCGGCCTTCGAGTTCGGCACCAGCGGCAACGCGCGCCGCTCCGGCGGGTTCGTCGACCTGGCCACCGCGAGCGCGCCGAACTTCGTGGTGTTCGTGCTGTTCGCGGCCGGGAGCTTCCTGCTGCCGATGATCGTGGCGCTGTTCTTCGGCGACACGGTGGCCTCCGAGGCGTCCTGGTCGAGCCTGAAGTACCTGCTGGCGATGCCGATCCCGCGCGGTCGGCTGCTGCGGCAGAAGGCCGTCACCTCCGGGCTGCTGTCGCTGTTCGCGCTGGTGCTGCTGCCCGCGGTGGCGCTGCTGGTCGGGGTGATCTTCTACGGCGCGGGTGAGGCGGTGAGCCCCACCGGCGACGCGATCGCGTTCTCCGACTCGCTGCTGGCGATGGTGTTCGCGGTCGCCTACATCGCGGTGAACCTGCTGTGGGTGGCGGCGCTGGCGCTGCTGCTGTCGGTGGTGACCGACGCCCCGCTCGGCGCTGTGGGTGGCGCCGTGCTGGTGTCGATCCTGTCGCAGATCCTGGACCAGATCACCGCGCTGGAGGGCATCCGCGACTTCCTCCCGACGCACTTCGCGTTCGCCTGGTCGGACCTGATCTCGACCGACATCGACTGGTCCAACATGAGCAAGGGCGCGTTCTCGGCGGTGACCTTCGCCGCGGTGTTCGGCCTGCTGGCCGCGCGCCGGTTCCGGACCAAGGACATCACCAGCTAGGTTCGGCCCCGCGTTCGAGGTGAACGCGTGCGGGGTGGGGAACGTGAGCAGGGGTATGACGGAACGGGTTGTTGTGGTGTGCGCGGGCGACGACCCGCCCGCGCAGTGGTCGGCGAGCGTGTTCCTGGCGGGGCCGACCCCGCGCTCGGCCGAGGTGCCGTCGTGGCGGCCCGGGGCCGTCGCGGCGATCACCGCCGGGTGGACCGGTCCTGGCACGCTGGTGGTGTTCGTGCCGGAACCGGCCGACGGGGTGTGGCCGGACTACACCCACCAGCGCACCTGGGAGCTGCGCTGGGGCGACCGGTGCGACGTGGTGCTGTTCTGGATCCCGCGCGGTCCGGGGATGCCCGCGTTGACCACGAACGACGAGTTCGGGCGGTGGAAGGACAGCGGCCGGGTGGTGCTCGGCACGCCACCCGAAGCGGAGAGCGTGCGCTACCAACGCGCGTACGCGAAGGACAACGGCATCCCCACCGCGGACACGTTGGCCGACACCATCGATCTCGCGTTGGCGGAACTCGCGGGTGGCGTCGACCGCGAGGGCGGTTTGCGGTTCGTGCCGCTGCGGGTGTGGCGGACCGAGGCGTTCCGGCGGTGGCGGACCACGGTCGAGCGGTCGGGCAACGAGGTCGTCGACGCGGCGCAGGTCTGGGTGTTCCCCGGGTCCGGGCCGGTGGTGTTCTGGGCGTTGCGGGTATCGATGTGGGTGGCGGCCGAGGACCGGGTCAAGTCCGGCGAGGTCGTGCTGTCGCGGCCGGACCTGGCCTCGGTGGTGGCGTACCTGCCGGGGCGCACGCCGCACGAAACCGAGGTGGTGCTGGTGCGCGAGTTCCGGCCGTCGGCGCGCACGGCGGACGGGTTCGTCCTGGAGCTGCCCGGCGGGTCGCACCAGGCGGTGATCGAGCCGGTGGCGCTGGCCGCGCTGGAGTTCGGCGAGGAGACCGGGCTGGTGGTGGCCGCCGAGCGGTTGGTGGCGCACACCTCGCGGCAGCTGGGCGCGACGATGAGCACGCACCGGCAGGCGGTGTTCTCGGTGCGGCTGACCGAGGCGGAGATGGCCGGGCTGCGCGGCGCGCCGCCGGTGGCCGACGGCACGGAGGTCACCTACCCGGTGGTCTGGCGGGTGGGCGACCTGTTCGCCGACGGCAGCGCCGACTGGACCACGCTCGGCGCGGTGGCCGAGGTGCTCCTCGGAAGTTGATCTTGAGCGTCCGCTACCGTTGTCCGGCCACCGGAGGAGGGGTGCACGCTGGACGACGTCGACTACTACGAGCTGCTCGGCATCCGCAGGGACGCCTCGGCCGGTGAGGTCAAGACCGCGTTCCGCGCCCTGGCGAAGGTCATGCACCCCGACGCGGGCGGGACGGCGGGCACGTTCCGGCTGCTGAAGTCGGCCTACGAGACGCTGTCGGACCCGCGCAGCCGCGCCGAGTACGACCGGGGCGTGGTCGCGGCCCCCGCCGCCGCCCCGACCCCGGCACCCCGGCAGCGGCGGCGGATGTACCGCGACGAACCGGCGTTCGTGCCCGCCGCGTGCGACGTGCCGCCCTCGTCGCTGCCGTGGTGGCACCTGACCAAGCACCAGCCCCGCATCGGCTACGTCCGCACCCCGGGGCACGCGCCCGCGGTGGGGATCGCGCTGACCGGGGCCGTGCTGGCGGTCCCGCTGCTGTTACCGGGGTGGCTGCCGCCGGTGCTGCTGGTGTGCTGGCTGGCCTTGGTCGCCGCGGCGATCGCCGTCGCGGTGCGGCTGGGGCGGCTGTACCTGGCGGCGACGCGGGCGCAGCGGGCCGCGCAGGCGGAGTTCGGCGAGCGCACCGTGTTCGGCGAGGCGGACGAGGAGCCGGTCGGTGAACGGCTGACGGCGGACCTGCTGGTGAACTACCTGGCCCGGCTGCCGGGGGCCCGGGTGTTCCACGGCCTGTCGCAACCCGGCTCGGTGTTCGCCGACGTGGACCACGCCGTGCTGTGCGGCCACCGCCTGGTGCTGGTCGAGTCGAAGCTCTGGCTCCCCGGCCACTACGAGGTCGACGACGACGGCTCCCTGTGGCGCAACGGCCACCCCTTCCGCGGCGGCGCGACCGACCTGTTCGACGCCGTCGCCGCCTTCACCGACCACCTCCCCGGCGTCGAGGTCCGCGGCGTCCTGCTCCTCTACCCCAGCCGCACCGGCGACGTCACCACCGACCCCACCCCCGGCAACGGCGTCTCCGCCATGACCCCACCCACCTTCGTCGACGACATCGGCACCTGGCTCGCCGCCGACTGCGCCACCGTCGACCACCACGTCCTGCGCTCCGTCCGCGCCCGAGTAGTCCGCGAACCCGCCGCCTGATCACTCCACTGTGGACTCCGCGCCGGACCCACCGGCTTCGCCCCACCCAGGCACCGCTTTCGCCACCCAGCAGCCCCGCCCACTCGGCCCCCAGCTCCGCCCACTCGCCCCCGGTTCCGCGCCGCCAGCCCTGGCTCCGCGTCCACCAGCCGCGGCTTCGCCCCGCCCAACCTCGGCTCCGCCACCCGTTCCGGAGGCCGCCCCCACGAACCCAGCCCCCACCCTGTCCCGGGGGGCGTCCCCAGGCCCAGTCTACAGGGACCCCTCTCCCCAAAAGGGTGACGGCCAAAACCTGTGGACAACTCGACCCCTTGTGGACAACGCGACCTGGGCGAACCCGCGCGACGCACAGGACCAAGCGGCGGATTTCACCAGGATGAGGCAGGTGGAGCGGGGGTCCAGACGCCGCCGAGGCGGGGCGTGGGAGAGTCGCGGGGCGGGCGGTGAGCGATCCTGGAGGGCCGATGTTGCTGGAGTTGGCGGTAGGCGACGCGTACGGGGCGGGGTTCGAATACGCGGATCCCGGGTTCGTGGCGGAGTTCAACGACGGTGCCACCTACCGGCAGCACCCGAAGCACACCGACCTGCGGCCCGGCCAGTACACCGATGACACGCAGATGACCCTCGCCATCGCCGAGCTGATGGTCGACGGTGCACTGTGGACGCCGGAGGTGTTGGCGGAGAAGTTCGTCGCCGTGTTCCACCGGGATCCGCGCGTCGGCTACGCGTCCCGGTTCCACGCGCTGCTGTCCGAAGTGCACACCGGTGCCGAGTTATTGGATCGTCTCCGGCCGGAGAGCGACAAGAGCGGTGCCGCGATGCGCGCGACACCCATCGGATTGCTGCCGACTGTCGACGACGTCCTCTACCACGCCGAAGTCCAGGCGCGCGTCACCCACGACACCCCCGCGGGCATCGCCTCAGCACAGGCCGCCGCGCTCGCCGCGCACTACTGCCACCGCGACCTCGGACCGCTGACCGGCGTCGGCCACTGGATCAGCAGCGTGCTCGACGACGACTGGGCGTCCCCGTGGACGGGACCGGTCGGCTCGAAGGGGGCGATGTCCGTGCGCGCCGCGTTGACCGCGATGGGCGCGGGCGGGTTGACCGACATCCTCCGCGCGTGCGTCGCGTTCACCGGCGACGTCGACACCGTCGCCACGGTCGCCCTCGGCGCGGCGTCGCTCGCCGTCCGCAGCGACCTCCCGGCGTCCCTTGTGGACGGGCTGGAGGACCGGGAGTACGGCCGCGCCTACCTCACCGAACTCGATGCTCGACTAACGAGGTGACTGGCACACCAGCCACTTCCCCGATTCCTCGACCATCGGGTAGGTGCGCCGGTCGGTCGCCGTGGTCGCCGAGTCGGTCGCCAGGATGGTGAAGCTGGGCGGGTCGGTCGTGTCGTCCACCGACTCCAGGGTGAACCGCGCGCCGGGGCGCAGGAAGATCTCCGCCGCCCGGGACCGGTCGCGCTCGCAGGTCAGCTGGGCGAGCACGGTGGTGTCGGCGATGTTCACCGCGTCGACGAACTCGCGCGCCGCGGCGGTCGGGTCGGCCGAGGTCGGGTCGAACAGCACGAACCCGGCGACGACGGCGGCGGCGATCACGACCACTCCCCCGCCGATGACCAGCAGGCGGGTGCGGTCTTGGGCGCGGACGACGGCCTTGGACTTCGCGGCGGGACGGGCAGTCGCGGTGGGGCGCGGACGAGCAGGGGTGGGATCACCGGACCACGTGGCCTCCGGCGGCGGGACCCGGCGCTCGTTGAACTCGCGGTTCTCGTGGCGCACCAGGGTGGTCCAGGCCTGGCCGTCCCAGTAGCGCTTCTCCACCCGGCGCTCCGGGTCGGGCTGCCAGCCGGGGGCGAGGACCTTCTCCACCTCGGCGGCCAGCGGCGCGGGCAGGTCGGTGCGGGCGCGCAGCCGCACCAGCAGCCCCCACACCGCGGCGCGCTCGTGCTCGTCGCGCAGCCGTAATCGGAGTTGGCGCAGCAGTTCGCGCAACTCGGCCGGTTCCAGGCCTGGCTCGTCGAGGCGCTGGCGGATCGGGTCGAGGTACGGCACGGCCGGGTCCGGCGGCAACGGGTCGGGCAGCGGGGGCGCGGCGGGCAGCGCCAACAAGACGCCGCGCAACTTGGGCACCCGCTCACTGATCTCCATGCCCGCCGGGGCGAACACGGGCGCGGTCTCGGCGTCGGCGGGCAACCCGGTGGCCACGGCGGTCACCACCAGCACCGGGCGGCGCAGCGCGCGGGCGTAGCGGAGCGTGGCCAGGCACCCGGGCGAGCGAACCGCCGCGGGCGAGGCCACCAGGACGAACACGTCGCAGCGCTGGACCCGCTGCAACACGCCCTCCCACCAGCGCTGACCGGTCGGCTCACCCCGGTCGAGGGAGACCTGGCGACCCAATTGGGCCAGGTCGGCGCGCAGGCCCGCTGCGACGTCGCGATCGGACGGCGCGTGGCTGACGAACACCTGCATGACTCACTCCGCGGTCAGCGACCCGACAGCGCCCGGCTGATGTCGCACACCTTCCACGCGCCGTTCTCGTCGACGAGGGGAATCCGCAACCGCACCGAGGTTGCGCCTACGGTGCGTGTCGCGAGGACGGTGAAACGGGGGTCGGACCCGCTGATGTCGACACTCTCAAGGGTAACGTTAGCCGCGTCAAGGAACGCCGTGTAGAGATGGGCGTTCTTCTCGCGATCCGAGCCGCAGACGTACTGCTGCATGGCGTTCTCGTCGCGGGTGTTGACGGCGTCGACGAAGTTGCGCGCCATGCGGGTCGCGGACACCTCGTCCGGCCCCCCGCCGAGCAGCACGACCCCCGCGGTGACGCCCCCGGCGACCAGCACGGCGGCGCCCGCGCCCAGGGCGATCAGCTTCTTGCGGGTGGCGCGCGGGCGGCGCAGCTTGTGCTTGATCCGGTCGGGCCTGCGCCGCGTCGGCTCGGGTTCCGGCTCGACGACCGGCACCGGTCCGGTGCTCGAGGGCAGGTGCTGGTGCAGCCGGGGCGGGGTGTTGCGGTCGTTGAACTCCTTGCCGTTCTGCCAGACCAGCGTCGTCCAGCTCTGCCCGTCCCAGTACCGCGCCTCGAAGTTCTCCCTGGGGTCCGGTTGCCAGCCCGGGGCCAGGATCTCCTCGATGGCGTTGGCGATGGAGCGGTTGAGCTCGGGGCGGTCGCGCAGCCGCACCAGCAGGTCCCAGACGTCGGCGCGCTCGTCGGCGAGCACCATCCGCTCGCGCAACTGGCCGAGCAGCTCGGCCTGGTCGCGCTCGTCGAGCTGCGGCGCGTCGATGCGCGCGAGGTAGGCGTTGAGGTAGGAGGTGGGGATCTCGGGCTCCTGGGGCAGTCGGGCGGGCAGGGCGCGGGCGGCGGGCAGGGCGCTGAGCGCCTTGCGCAGCCGGATCACGCTCTCCTCGGTCCGGTTGACGTAGTCAACGGGCAACTGGAGGCCGTCGGGGATGTCGCCCCGGTCGACCGGGCGCACCAGGACGGGCAGGATCGGCCTGCGCAGCTCCTTGGCGTAGCGCAGCTCGGCGAGGCACGCCTTGGAGCGCAGCGAGTCGGGTGAGAGCGCGAAGGCGAAGACCACGCACCCGCGCACGTGGCCGAGCACGTCGTCCCACCAGTCCGGACCGCCGTGGCTCTCGCGGTCGTACCACACTCGGTTGCCGAACCGCTCGAAGTCGGCGCGCAGCGTGGTGATCGACGCCTGGTCCCGGCGGGCATAGCTGATGAATACGTGCATCCTCACTTCTCACGTTCACAGGCAGTAGTTCAGGGGTGCACGCACGTTATGTGGGAGTTCGAGGGAATGACAGGGACCAATGGCCCTGGTGGGCCCGCGCCGGTCGCCAAGCGTGGCCGCAACGTCGCAGGCCGGAGGCGTTGCGGGCGTTTCGTCGGGGAGTCACCCGATGATCTTGCAGACGGTCCGGGAATGACCGGGGAGCACACTCCGATGTGATGGCCACCGGTGACTGTGCGTGGTCGAGTTGGCTGGCGGCCGCGGTCCGGGCAGGCTTGTCCGGTGGCGGACGAGCACTCGGCGACAGACCCCGGCGCGGCACTGCGCGCCCAGTTCCGCGGCCCGCTGCCGCCCGCGGTGATGGCGCTGCCGCCCGCGGACGCGCTCGACCTCGCCGACGCCCTGCGCACGGCCCGCAGACGCCAGGCCCGGCACCTGGGCGAGGCGACCGAGGAGTCCCTCGGCCAACTCCCCCGGCTGCTGCGCCCCCTCGTCCGCCGGGCGATCGGCCTGTGAGCGGCACCCGCGCCGAGATCGCCAAACTGGCCCGGCTGCTCGGCGAGCCCGCCACGCGGTTCGGCTACCTGTCGGCGCTGTCGCCTGAGGACGTTCGCGCGGTCCGCGACCAGGCGGCGGAAGTCCTCTTCGGAGCGAACCGCGCGCTGTTCGAGCGGATCGGCCAGGCGAGCAGGCTGGTGCCCGCCGCGCTGACCGCGAGCATCGCCCAGCGCTCGTTCGGCCCCCTGCTCAGCGCCCGGGTGGCCGGTGCCCTGGACCCCGACCGGGCGGTGGACCTGGCCGGGCGGCTACCGGTGTCGTTCCTGGCCGACGTGGCGGCCGAACTGGACCCGCGCCGCATCGCCCCGGTGCTGGGCGTGCTGCCCATCGCCAAGGTCATCGAGGTCGGCCGCGAACTCATCCGCCGCGGCGACCACATCACCACCGGCCGCTTCGTCGGCGACCTCCCAGCGCCCACCCTGCGCGCCATGGTCACCGCCCTGGACGAGGAGTCCCTCCTCCGCACCGCCATCTACACCGACAGCACCGCCCGCCTCCCAGCCCTGTTCGCCCTGATCCCCGACGACCGCCTGCCCGCCATAGCCACCACCATCGCCACCGCGACAGGCGAGTTCGCCGAGGACGTCCTCCCCCTGCTCCTCCACCTGGACACCCCCAGCCTCACCCGCCTGGCCACGGCCATCCGCACCCTCCCAGAGTCCGAACGCGACCAACTAGCCACCACGGCCCGCGCCCTGGGCGTGCTGGACGCCCTGGGCCCAATCGCAGACGCCCTCACCTAGTCACTTCCACCTGACACGAACGCGACCACACCTGTCCCCGCTGCCGGGTCCCGGTGTGTTCGCCACCTACAACTCGGTCGCCACCCCGGCGCAGGGCAAGCTGGATTCGGTCGCGGACGCCGCCATCCACCCCGACGCCAGCGGTGATCACCAGGATCAACCGCGAGGGCAGGAACGCTCGCCTACCTCCGGCGGGTGCGTAAGTAGTCGCTCACCACGGCGCTGCCCAGGCCGTCCAGGTCGGGGGCTACTACGCGGCCGCCGCCGCGTTTGGCGACTAGGTCTACGAAGGCGGCTAGTTTGGGGTCTTCGCCGAGCATGAAGACGGTGACGGAGGCGCCTAGGCGGGCGAGGGAGTCGACTTCGGCGAGGGTTCGGCGGAGGGTGTCCTCTGTGGTGGGGTAGTGGAAGACGGCCTCGCCGTCGGGGTCGAGGTGGGCGGTGGGTTCGCCGTCGGTGACGACGAGGACGACGGGGTGGGCGTCGGGGTTGCGGCGCAGGTGCCTGCCCGCGAGCAGCAGGGCGTGGTGCAGGTTGGTGCCCTGCTCCCAGGTGCCCTCCAGGGCCGTCAGCTCGGCGATGTCCACGGTGGCGGCGTGCCGGCCGAAGGTGATCAGCTGGAGCTCGTCGGCGCGGAACCGGGTGCTGACCAGGTGGTGCAGGGCCAGAGCGGTGCGCTTCATCGGCACCCACCGGCCGTCCTGGACCATCGACCAGGACGTGTCGACGCACAGCGCGACGGCGGCACGGGCCCGCTGCTCGGTCTCGGAGACCTCCACGTCCGTGACGTCGAGCCGCACGCTGCCTTCGCCGACGGACAGGGTGCGCAGCACGGCGTTGCGGACCGTGCGGGCGACGTCCCACGGCTCGGTCGCGCCGAAGGTCCACGCGCGGGTCGAGCCGGTCAGCTCACCCGACGCACCCGCGTTCGCCGTGTCGCGCTCCCCCCGGTTGGCCCGAGCGGAACCGACGACCTCGGCGAGAGCGGCCTCACCCAACCGCCGCATGGCCTTGGGGGACAACGTGAGCGAGCCGTCCGGCGCGCGGTCGAGCAGGCCCTGCCGCCGCAGCTCACGCTCCAGTTCGGACAGACGGCGGGCGTCCACACCGGCCTCGTCGCCGAGCTGGCGGTTCAGCGCCTCCAGGTCGATGTCCTCCAGCCGGGCACCCGGGTACGACTGGCCGAGCTGCTCGGCGAGCGCGTCCAGCTCGGCGAGGTCGGCCATGGCCTGCGCGCCCTCACCGAGACCGAGCGGGTCCTGGCCGCGGAACCGCGCCGAGGACGTCCAGTCCTCGTCGGGGCGCAGCGCGCGCAGGTTCGCGTCCAGGGTGGCGACCTGGTCGGCGAAGCGCGGGTCGCCGAACGCGCCCGCCATCAGCTCGCCGAGTTCCTGGCGTTGCTGGGCGCTCATCGAGTTCATCATCCGCTGCGCCGCGGCGGCCCGGGCGGCCAGCGCGTCGACCAACTCCTGCACGGTGCGCGGGTTCTCGGGGAAGAACTCGCCGTGGTCGCGCATGAACTGGTCGAACCGCTCGTCGGTGTCCTCGCCGCGCAGGTGGGCCAGCAGCAGCGCGTTCAGGTCCGCCATCATCTCGCGGATGCGCTCGGTGTCCTGGGGCTGCATCTCCCGCAGGGCCTGCTTCATGCCCTGGAACCGGGACTCCACCAGGTCCTTGCCGAGCTTCTCCCGGATCTGCTCGTAGGCCTCGCGCGCCGCCGGTGAGCGCCAGTCGTAGTTGGCGAGTTCGCGCACGGCGGCCGCGGTGCCGGACGGGAGCGCGTCGAGCTGCGCCTCCCGGAAGCGGGCGTCGTCGGCCGGGTCGGGGAACAGCTCGGTCCGCTCCGCCGCCAGCGCCTGCTCCAGCAGCCGCTTGACCTCGGTGAGCGTGCCGTCGAGCCGGTGGCGGCGCTGGATGCGCGAGCGCCGCTCCCACAGCCTGCGGGTCAGGTCGTCGAGCCCGGCCTGGTCGCCTGCGCCGCGGCGCAGCAGCTCCTGCAGCGCGGCGCGCGGGGACGCGCCCTCCATCACGTCGCGGCCGAGCGCCTCCAGGGCGGCCCGCAGGTCGACCGGGGGTGCGAGCGGGTCCGGGCCGTCGTGCCACGGCCCGTAGCGGTAGCTCACGGTCCGTACACCGCCTCCCCGTCGGCCGAGTCCTTGGCCAGCTTCCTGGTCAGGTACAGGTACTCCAGCGCCAGCTCCACCGCGGCGGCGATGCGCCCCGGCGGGTCACCGGCGCGCACGTCGAGCCGGGCGGCGACCTCGTGCAGCAGCGGCAGCTCCGGCAGCGCGGCCAGCACCTCCGAGCCGGGCACCCGCTCCCCGGTGGCCACCAGGTGCCCGTCGACGACGGCGTCCACCAGCGGACCGAGGTCGATGCCAGCGAAGCGGTCGCGGGCGGTCTCGGCGACGGCCCGGCGCAGCAGGTGCTCGAGGTGCTCGACCTCGCGGCCCTCCTCGCCGGACTCGAACTCCAGCTTGCCGCGCAGCACGGCGGGCACCGCGTCCAGGTCGATCGGGCGGGCCACGGCGGGCTCCTCGCCGATCAGCGCGGAGCGGCGCAGCGCGGCGGCGGCGACCGTCTCGGCGGCGGCCACGGCGAACCGGGCAGACACCCCGGAGCGCTGGTCGATGGCGCTGGACTCGCGCAGGTTGCGGACGAACCGGGCCAGCACCTCCAGCAGCGAGTCGCCGACCTCGGCCACCAGCTCGGCCTCCTGGCGCACCACGTCGACCTCGGCCTGGACACCGCGCGGGTAGTGGGTGCGGACCTCGGCGCCGAAGCGGTCCTTGAGCGGGGTGATGATGCGGCCCCGGTTCGTGTAGTCCTCCGGGTTCGCGGTGGCCACCAGCAGCACGTCCAGCGGCAGCCGCAGCGTGTAGCCGCGGACCTGGATGTCGCGCTCCTCCATCACGTTGAGCAGCGCCACCTGGATCCGCTCGGCGAGGTCGGGCAGCTCGTTGATGGTGACGACACCGCGGTGGGCGCGCGGCACGAGTCCGAAGTGGATGGTCTCCGGGTCGCCGAGCGCGCGGCCCTCCGCGACCTTGACCGGGTCGACGTCACCGATGAGGTCGCCGACGGCGGTGTCGGGGGTGGCCAGCTTCTCGGTGTAGCGCTCGCTTCGGTGCCGCCAGTCGACCGGCAGGTCGTCGCCGAGCTCGGCGGCGAGCCGCAGCGAACGCGGGGTGATCGGCGCCAGCGGGTGCTCGCCGAGCTCGGAGCCCGCGATCACCGGGGTCCACTCGTCGAGCAGACCCGCGATGGTGCGGGCGAGCCGGGTCTTGCCCTGCCCGCGTTCGCCGAGCAGCACCACGTCGTGCCCGGCCAGCAGCGCGCGTTCCAACTGCGGCACCACGGTCTGGCCGAACCCGACGATCCCCGGCCACGGATCCCGCCCGGCGCGCAACGCGTCGAGCAGGTTGGCGCGGATCTCGTCCTTCACTCCCTTGGGGAGGTGGCCTGCCGCCCGCACGGCGCCCGCGGTCCGGGGCAGGTGCGCTGGGGGTGTGGGTACCGGCGTGTTCACGACTGTCACACCTTGACGCTACGCAGGTTCGAGCACGGGGTCGACGTGGAGTGGCTCCAGCTGTGGACAACTCGGGCATTGTGGATAACTCAGCGTGGATGACTCAGCCGCGAAGGCCGCCTGCTCAGGCCTCGGCGTGGGCGGACTCGTGTTCGGCGTGCCGGATCTCGTCGCGGTCAGCCCGGTAGTGCACCCACTCGTAGGCGATAAGAGCGATGAGCACTGCGGCCAGCACGGCGAGCGCGACCAACGCGGGCAGGAACGCGGCCAGCGGCGTGACCGCGATGAGGAGGGCGCCGACCGCGAGCCGCTGGGGCTTGAGGTTGCGGCCGCAGCGCCAGGAAACCCCGGCCTGGGCGAACAGGTAGAGCGCCGAGCCGCCGAACAACGCCCACAGCGGCGGCCCGTAGAGGTGGTCGGCGACGGTGTGGCCGTTGGCCCCGGCCACGTAGTTGAGCACCTTCTTGAGGCCGAGGGCCGACATCACGATGCCCACGACGAGCGGCAGGTGCAGGAAGCTGAACGCCGACCGCGCCATGCTCGCCCGCTCCACCCCCGTCGCCCGCGCCAGCGCGCGTTCGGCGATGAGCACGTGCGTGTCGAAGTAGGCCCACCACAGGCAGGCGGCGACGGTCAGCCCGAGCGTGGCCGCGGCGATGACCGGCCAGGAGATGGGCAGCGCGGTGACCCCTACGCCGATGGCCACGATCGACTCGCCGAGCGCGATGATGACGATCAGGCCGTGCCGCTCCGCGAAGTGCTTGGCGGAGTTGAGCCGCCACCCCGACGCGCCGATGGCGAACGTGCCGCCGTAGTCGGCGGCGACCGCGGCCACCCACAGGCCGATCTGCGCCGCGCCGCTGGTCTGGGCGGCGAGCAGGAGCAGCAAGGTGCCGCCGAGCATGGTCGGGGCGAACCGCAGCAACTGCTTGCGCAGGCCGGGGTCGTCCGCGGCGCTGATCCAGAACAGCACCAGGTGCACGGCGCGGACCAGCAGGTAGCAGAAGGCGAACACGACCGGCCCGGACAGCCCGCCCGGCAGGTCGTCGAACGCCTCGGGGATGGCCAGCGCGATGAGGAACATGGCGGCCATGGCGCCCAGCATCGCCGTGCGCGCGGTCCCCTCGTCGGCCTTCACCAGGTTCGACAGCCACGAGTAGCCGACCCAGCACCACCACACGACGGCGAGCACGAGCGTGCCGCGCAGCAGGCCGAGCCAGGTGGGGTCCTCGGCCATCAGCGCGGTCACCTGGGTCAGCGCGAAGACGAACACCAGGTCGAAGAACAGCTCCAGGGTGGTGGCCGTCGCCGACTCGCCCACCCGCTCCAACCTGGACCGGTACGGCTTGCTCATGGCGCAGATGGTGGCACGCCCGCCGGACCGAGGGTGCGGGTGAGCAGGTCGCGGAAGGCGTCGATGTCCTCGGTGGTGTCGAAAGCGCGCCCCGGCACCGGGTGGAAGCCAGAGGGGCCGGTGCGCAGTAAGAAGCTGCGCTCTGTCTCAACCCAGCCAGTGAGGTCGGTGAGGACGACGTCGCTGTAAGCGCTACCGTCGGCGGTCATCATCCGCACGGAGTGCTCGTCTACGTCAGCGGTCACGGTCCGACCAGCGACGGGGTTACCGCGGAACGCGTGCCTGATCGCGGCGAACGGGATGACAGCGATGACCGCCGCGCTGATCACCCCGAACACCCCGGGCGGGGTCAGGCCCAGCACGAGCAGCACGACGGAGAACGCCCCGAGGGCCGCGGCGAACCACGGTACCCATCGGGTGAACGGCACCACGGCCCGCACTCCGTCGGCCCAGTCGGCGGGCACCGGGGTCCAGCGCAGTCGCATGGGGGGCAGCTTAGGGAGCTGATCCGCCCCGCCGGGACCGGGTCGCGTACCCTCGGTCCCCGTGTCAACTCCCAGTGCCACCTTCTCGGTGTGGGTTTCGGCGTGGCTGAACGGCTCGGCCGCCTCGGACGACGTCCTCGACGCGCTCACCCACTGGGCGCCCCTGCATGACGTGGTCGCGGTCGGCCAGTCCACCGCGGACTCCCTCGACGTCCCTCTGCGCGGTCAGGCAGGTGGCCAGGTGGCCGGTCTGCTCGCCGCGGTCCGCCGGGCCGAGTGCACCGGCGGGCGGCTCGTGCTGCCGGTCCCCGGTGACGTTCGCGGCCTCGGCGGCCGCAGCGAGTTCGCCGGTACCGCCCTGCACGCCGGTGAGGCCGTGGTGCTGCTCGGCGCCCCCATCGGCCTGGTCCCCGAGCCCATCGCGGACGGCGTGCTGCGCTGGACCGCCTTCGACATCGGCGACGCCCCCGCCGCCGAGCACATGCCCCTCGGCGAGGCCGAGCACGAGCTGACCGGCGCCATGCGGGTCGCCGCGGGCGTGCTGACCGAGATGGGCGTGGCCAAGCACCGCTCCGGGGTCCGCGAGGAGATCACCGCCCGCGTCGCGCACCGCTCGGCGGCGCCGTGGCCCGAGGGCACCCCGCCGCGGGCGCTGCGCGTGCTGCAGCGGGCCAACGAGGTGTCGGCGATCCTGGACCTGGCGGCGGAGGACGCGCCGGGCGGCGCGCTGTCGTCGTCCTCGGCCCGTAGGCGCGCCGACGCGCTGCGCCCGCTGTTCGACGCGGTCCGGGTCGCGCGCCTGGCCGCGGTCGACGAGGCCGTGCGGGTCTTCTCCGACCACGCCGACAAGCACTGAGCCGGGACCATTCCCGATCTGACCGGCGGCTCGCCCGGGCTGGGTGCACACCGGGGCGGGTCGCCGGGGCTTGATTTCCGGTGGATTGCCGGTTACCGCGTTCCCAGGGGCGTTGACCTGCGGTTTCACTGATGGTCGTCGCCCCATCAGGGGCTCTGGGCACCCTGCGTGACCACACGTGCCTCGGCGTGCCCGGTAGGGCCGGTGGTCTCTAGACCAATCCCGATCTGAGCGGTGCACCGCGGAGCCGGTGGCCCACGGGGCACTACACGGGTTTGCGAACCGCATCTTGCACGGAGACGAACGTCCGCTGCGGCCCGTCGGGTGAGCGTTCACCGGTGCGGCGCCGGGGAAGAACCACCCGATCACCGCGCGTGCGACCCGCCGGTCGGCGAATTCCCCCGTCCGCCAAGGTGATACCCCCGGGCGCGGCCGGGAACCGCCGCCCCCGTAGATCTTCCCGGTCGAGCTCCGGGGAAACCCTTGTCTTCACGACGATTGCCGTCGCTAACGATCGGCTTTGCGGCTCCCAGCTGCGTCAACGCGGTCATCACGCGCGACATAACCCGGTGCTATGGGTCTTTGGGATGAGCGCTGCCGCTCCGCGTCGCCGATAGTGATCGCACTGGACCAACCGCTGTCACCGGAGTCACACCATGACCGCACAACTACTCGACCCCAAGCAGGCCGCCCGGCCGCTGGCGCTGGACACCAACCACCTGGGTGCCCTGCAGATGGTCGCGCGCGGCGAGGTCGGCGCCTACGGTGCTGCGGCGGCGTTGCGCCACCGCACCGACGACCTCGGCGTGCTGATGGTGAGCGCCCTGTTCACCCTGCGCCGCGACGGCTTCGTCGGCTTCGGCGACGCGGTCCCCGACCCGCGCGACGGCTGGCTGCAGGCCGGTCTCACCTCCGCGGGCGAACGGCTGCTCGACATCTGGCTGCGCCGCGGCCGCCGCTCCCCAGACGAGGCCGCCCGCACCCGCGACTGGTTCGTCCTGCTCCGCTGCGCCCAGCGCGGCGACCTGGGCATGACCGAGGCCAACCAGGTGGTCGACCGCGGCACCCCGGTGGAGAGCAGGCTAGCCGCCAGGATGCGCGAGCTGGTGAGCGCGGGCCACCTGGTCATCGGCGCCGCCCGCTTGCGCGACTGCCGCATGATCACCCTCAGCGACACCGGTCGGGCACTGCACTCGCGCCTCGACCTCTCCCAGAGCAACCACGGGTGAGGCCCATGATGACGACTCCGAACGCCCAGGTCTGCTGGGGCACCAACACCACCCACGGCGGCCGCGCCCACGTGGTCCTGCACGGCACCGCCACCGGCCTCTGCGGCCAACCCGTCGACACCCGCTACCAGGACCGCCCCACGGCCCGCCCGGTCTGCCCGGACTGCGCCATCTCCTACGTGGCCGCCGTCTTCCCCACCGAGGTGACAGCGCCAGACCTCCGGCACGAGGTCCGGCTGCGCGCCTGAGTAAAACCCGAAACGCGGCGTCGGAGGTCCCCCTGCACCCCCGACGCCGCGTTTCGGCGTTCCCAGCCCAGCCCCAGTTCTCCCACACCTTCACCGCGTACCGATGGGCCACACCGAGCGGGGAGGCTGAAAGTCGACCCTGTGGACGACCCAGCCCCATGTGGACAACCACCCGCCACTAGCTATGGCCGGGCCGGCCGCTTTGCCGGTTCACAACACAGCGGCGCGCAGAGGGTTCCGTTGCGGGTGCAGCCAGCGCCAGGGAATGCCGAGAGCTTGGCCGGTGCGACACCGTCCAGGTATTCCTCCACAAGCGACACCACCAGCTCAGCGAACCGCGGATCACCGTTAGGCGTAGCAGCCCGAGCGAACGGAATACCAAGGGCCGCAGCCCTCTCCGCAGCCTCCGTGTCCAAGTCCCACACGACTTCCAGATGGTCGCTCACGAACCCGATCGGGCAGACGACGATGCCCGGCACGCCAACAAGCGTATCGATGTGGTCGACGATGTCAGGGTCAAGCCACGGAACCTGAGGTGGGCCAGACCGAGACTGCCACACCACGTCATACGACGACGCGCCAACGGATTCGGCGACCAGGCGGGCGGCTTCGGCGACCTGGCGGGAGTAGCGGCGGCCGCCCTCCTCCGGGGGACCGGCGGCGCGGTCGGCGGAGTCTGGGACCGAGTGGGCGGTGAAGATCAGGCGGCTGTCAGGGGGAACCTGGGCCTGGGCGGCGCGGACGGCGTCGGATACGGCGGCGATGAACAGCGGGTGGTCGAAGAACTGGCGCAGCTTCACCAGGTCCGGCGCGTCCTCGCCGACCGACGCACGCGCGCGGGCGATGTCCTCGTGGTACTGCCTGCACGCCGAGTACCCGCCATACGCGCTGGTGGGGAACACGAGCGCGTGCCGGACACCGTCGGCCTTCATCTGGGCGACGGTGTCCTCGACCATGGGGTGCCAGTTGCGGTTGCCGAAGTACACCGGCAGGTCCAGGCCGCGCCGGGCCAGTTCGGCGCGGACGGCGGTGATGGCCTCGTGGTTGAGCCGGTTGATCGGCGACACCCCGCCGAAGTGCTGGTAGTGGGCCTCGACCTCGTCCAGCCGCTCCGGCGGGACACCGCGGCCCCTGGTGACGTTCTCCAGGAACGGCCGGACCTCGGCGGGCCCCTCAGGCCCGCCGAAGGACAGCCACAGCAGCGCGTCGACCATCACAACCCCAGGGCGTGCACGCCCCCGTCGACCCACACCATCGAGCCGGTGGTGGCGGGCAACCAGTCCGAGAGCAGCGCGCAGACCGACTTGGCGACCGGGGTGGCGTCGTTGACGTCCCAGCCCAGCGGGGCGCGGTCGGCCCAGCCCGCCTCCAGCTCGGCGAAGCCGGGGATGGACTTGGCGGCCATGGTGCGCACCGGACCGGCGGCGACCAGGTTGACCCGCACGCCCTTGGGGCCCAGCTCGCGCGCCAGGTAGCGGTTGGTGGACTCGAACGCGGCCTTCGCCACGCCCATCCAGTTGTAGGCGGGCCAGGCGACCCGGGCGTCGAAGTCGAGCCCGACGATCGACGAGCCCTCGCCCAGCAGCGGCAGCGCGGCGACCGAGAGCGACTTGAGCGAGTACGCCGAGACCTCCAGCGCCACCGACACGTCCGACCACGGCGCGTCCAGGAAGGGCTCACCGAGGCAGCTCTTGGGCGCGAACCCGATGGCGTGCACGAGGCCGTCCAGGCCGTCGACGTGCTCGCGGACCCGGTCGGCGAGGGTGTCGAGGTGCTCCTGGTTCTGCACGTCGAGCTCGACCACCGGCGCGGGCTGGGGCAGCCGCTTGGCGATCCGCTCGACCAGGCTGAGCCTGCCGAACCCGGTCAGCACGACCTGGGCGCCCTGCTCCTGGGCTGCCTTGGCGACGTGGAAGGCGATGGAGGCGTCGGTGATCACACCGGTGATCAGCAGCCGCTTGCCCTCGAGCAGTCCGGTCATGGCTTCCTTCCTGGGGAGAGACTTCGGTCAGTGGCCCATGCCGAGGCCGCCGTCGACCGGCAGCACGGCACCGGTGATGTACCCGGCGGCGTCGGAGGTGAGGAAGGTGACCGCGGCGGCGACCTCCTCGGGCGAGGCGTAGCGGCCCGAGGGGATGGTCGCGAGGATCTGCTGCTTGCGCTCCTCGGTGAGCGCGTCGGTCATGTCGGTGGCGACGAAGCCGGGCGCGACGACGTTGGCGGTGATGTCGCGCGAGCCCAGTTCGCGGGCGATCGAGCGCGCCATGCCGACCAGGGCGGCCTTGCTGGCGGCGTAGTTGACCTGCCCCGGGGAGCCCATCAGGCCCACCACCGAGGAGATGTAGACGATGCGGCCGAAGCGGGCCTTGAGCATGCCGCGGGTGGCGCGCTTGGTGACCCGCCACGCGCCGGTGAGGTTGGCGTCGATGACCCGGGTGAACTGGTCCTCGGACATGCGCATCAGCAGCGTGTCGTCGGTGATGCCCGCGTTGGCGATGAGCACCTCGACCGGCCCGTGCGCGTTCTCCACCTCGGTGAACGCGGCGTCGACGGCGGCGGCGTCGGTCACGTCGCAGTGGACGCCGAGCAGGCCCTCCGGCGCGCCGGAGCCCCGGTGGGTGACCGCGACCTTGTGGCCCTGCTCCTGGTAGGCGCGCGCGATGGCCAACCCGATGCCCCGGTTGCCGCCCGTGACCAGTACCGACCGTCCCATTGCCATCCCATCCACCCGGTGACCACGTCCGCACGGAGGCTATCGGGCGGCGCTGACACGGGGGTGGCCCGGGGCGGACCGGCGGCCCCGGGCAGGGGTGAGCCACGACACAACAACGGCCGGTTCCGTTGTCCTGACTCGATTGGCGCAACGGCAGCGCGGTATTTCCGGTGTCCGGATAGGTCGCTCACCGAGAGACGAGTGCGCCATTACCCGGTCAGCCGAGGCGAATCCGCTATTCGGCACTGTCAGTATTCGATTGGCCACACTTTCGTGGGCGCGCCGCGCGCCTAGAATCGAACCATGCCCCGACGGTTCACCGGGTGGCCGGTGCAGGCGCTCGACGTGTTGCTCAAGCTGGAGGGCGTCCCCACGACCCAGGTGCGCGAGCGGCACCGCGCGGACCGGGAGCGGTTGGTGCGGGCGCCGATGGTGGCCCTGCTCTCGGACCTGGCCGACGCGGACCCGCGCTACGCCGATTTCTCGGTGTGGCACTTCGCGAAGGACCCGTTCTGGTGGCAGCACCAGGGCGCGGTGGTGCGGCTGGCCCGCAACGTGGAGATCGGCCTGCGGTTCGACCTCGACGGTTTACACGTCAAGGGCGCCTGGCACTACCCGGACCCCGGTCAGGTGCGCCAGTTCCGCAGCGCGGTCGCCGAGGACACCAGTGGCGCGCGGCTCGTGGAGATCCTGGCGGCGCTGCCGGAGCAATTCGAGGTGACCGGGGACGTCATGAAACGCGGCCCGCGCGAATACCCGCCGGACCACCCGCGCGCCGAACTCTTGCGCTACCGGTCGTTGGTCGCGACCCGTCCAGTGTGGCCAGAAGACGCGGTGCACACCGCGGACGCCGTCGACCAAGTCCTCACCGTGGCACACGAACTCGATGACCTGCTGTCCTGGCTCGCCCGCCACGTCCAAGTCCCCGCCCCGCGACGGTCCTCGACCTGACCGACGCGCGCTAGGGCAGGCGTTGGCCGAACAGCAGCGACAGCGCGGCGGAGATGAGCGCGGCCAGGGTGCCCAGGATCAGCCACGGTCTGCTGGCGTCGGCTTCCTTGATCTCGTAGCCGATCTGCTCGCCGAGGGTGTCGTAGACCTTGCGGAGCTGGTCGGCGGTGGCGGCCTTGTAGAAGTCGCCGCCCGAGAGCGTGGCTATCTCCTCCATGGCGCCGTCGTCGACGGCCACCGACTGCACCCGGCCCTCGATCTCCACGGTGCCGTCGGCGGTGCCGAAGGAGATGGTGGTGATCGGGATCTTGCGGTCGGCGGCGGCCTTGGCGGCGGTGAACGAGCCGCGCGGGTCTTCCTCGTTCTCGGTCGGGATGGTCTGCTTGCCGTCCGACATCAGCACGATGCGCGCGGGCGGTGGTCCCTCCGGGCCGCCGACGACCTGGGAGAAGCCCTCGATCGACTGCAGCGCCGCGAAGATGGCCTCGCCGGTGGCGGTCGACTGGGCGAGCTTGAGGTTGTCGATCGCCTTGGCCACCCCGCCGCGGTCGGTGGTCGGGGCGACCAGCACGGTGGCGGTGCCCGCGAAGGTGATCAGCCCGAGGTTGACCCCCGGGGTCAGCCCCTGGGCGAACGACTTGGCCGCGACCTGGGCCGCCTTGAGCCGGGTCGGCGCGACGTCGGTGGCCTCCATCGACAGCGAGACGTCGATCACCAGCATCACGGTGGCCCGGTTGCGCGGGACCCGCTGCTCGGCGGTCGGCCCGGCCATCGCGGTGGTCAGCAGCAGCAGCGCCGCGACCAGCACCACCGCGGGCACGTGCCGCCACCGGCTCGGCCCGCTGGAGGCGACCCGCTCGAGCAGTTCGAGGTTGGTGAACCGCAGGGTCCGCCTGCGCCGGGAGCGCTGCACGAGCACGTAGCCCACGACGAGCGCGGCGACGGCGATCAGCAGCAGGAACCACAGCGGCGCGGAGAAGTTGCGCAGGCTCAGGGTCACGCCGCACCCCCGGACCACCGGCGTTTGCGGGCGACGACGAAGCGCACGGTGTCGGCGATCCAATCGGAGTCGGTGCGCAGCACCAGGTGCCCGCTGCCCGCGCGCCGGATCCCGGCGGCCACGGCGGCCCGGTGCTCGGCGGCGGCCGCGGCGAACTCCTTGCGCAGCAACGGGGACGCGGTCACCTCGCGCTGGCGCCCGGTCTCCGGGTCGGCCAGCACGACGGTCCCGACGTCGGGCAGGTCGACGTCGCGCGGGTCGACGACCTCGACCGCGACGAGTTCGTGGCGCAGCGACAGCGCGCGCATCGGGCGCTGCCACTCGGTGGCGCCGAGGAAGTCGGAGATCACCACGGCCAGGCCCCGGCGACGCGGCGGCCTGCGCAGCTGCTCGATGGCCTCCGCGAGGTCACCGCGCACCCCCTCGGTGGCGCGCGGGGTCTCGGCGACCTTGCGCACCAGTCCCCTGGCGTGCGCGAGACCGCCGCGGGCGGGCACCCGGATCATCCGCTCGCCGGTGGAGATCAGCGCGCCGACGCGGTTGCCGCCGCCCCTGGTCAGGTGCGTGATGGCGGCGACGGCGGCGACGGCGAGGTCGCGCTTCTCGCAGCCCGCGGTGCCGAAGTCGAGGCTGGCCGAGAGGTCGACCACCAGCCAGGTCTCCAGTTCGCGGTCGGCGACGGTCTCCCGGATGTGCGGGACCGTGGTGCGCGCGGTGACCGCCCAGTCCATCCGGCGCACGTCGTCGCCGGGCTGGTAGGGGCGCGCCTCGCCGGGTTCGGAGCCGGGCCCGGGGACCAGGCCGAGGTGGTTGCCCTGCAGCAGGCCGTCGAGCCTGCGCCGGACGTCGATCTCCAGCAGCCGCAGCCCGGCCTCCATCCGGTCGCCGCGCAGCACCGGGGGGACCCAGCTGGGCCGGTCGCCGTCGGTGGACCTCTGCTTGCTCACGGCCTGCCGTTCACCCCGGCCGGGGTCGGGTGGCCTGCGGTCGGCTGCTGCGGGCGGGCCGAGACCTGCGGCAGCGGCACCGTCTGCAGCACCCGGGAGATCATGTGGTCGATCGGCACCCCGTCGGCGAGCGCGTCGTAGGACAGCACGAGCCGGTGGCGCAGCACGTCGGGCACCACGTCGACGACGTCCTGGGGCAGCACGTAGTCGCGGCCGCGGACCAGGGCGAGCGCGCGGGAGGCGGCGACGATGCCGAGGCTGGCGCGCGGCGAGGCGCCGTAGGCGATCCAGCCCGCGACGTCGGTGAGGCCGTGCTCGGCCGGGGTGCGGGTCGCGAGCACCAGCCGGACGGTGTAGTCGACCAGCGCGTGGTGCACGAAGACGTTGGCGGCCACCGACTGCAGGCGGCTGAGCTCCTCGGGGGTGAGCACCTGGCTCGGCTCCGGCGGGGTCACACCCATCCGGTAGACGATCTCGCGCTCCTCCTCCACCGTCGGGTACTCGACGATGATCTTGAAGAGGAAGCGGTCGCGCTGGGCCTCGGGCAGCGGGTAGACGCCCTCGTTCTCGATCGGGTTCTGGGTGGCCAGCACCAGGAACGGGGTGGGCATCGGGAAGGTCTTGCCGCCGATGGACACGTGCCGCTCGGCCATCACCTCGAGCATCGCCGACTGCACCTTGGCTGGCGCGCGGTTGATCTCGTCGGCGAGCACGAAGTTGGCCACCACCGGGCCGAGCTCGACGTCGAAGCGCTCGCTGCCCTGGCGGTAGATGCGGGTGCCGAGGATGTCGGCGGGTACCAGGTCCGGGGTGAACTGGACGCGGGAGAAGGACCCGCCGACGACCCTGGCGAAGGTCTCCACCGCGAGGGTCTTGGCCACGCCGGGCACGCCCTCGAGCAGCAGGTGCCCCTTGGCCAGCAGGCCGACCAGCATCCGCTCGACCAGGCGGTCCTGCCCGACGATCACCCGCTTGACCTCGAACACGGTGCGTTCGAGCAGCTGCGCGTCGCGCGCGGGGGTCGTGGGCGCCTCGGCCTGCCCGGGGTCGGTCACCGGCAATCCTCCTCGTGGATCTCGCGACAGACCTCGCGGTCTACCGCGTACAGCCAACCGGACCGCCGGTGTGAGCCCTGTGAACTCACTCTGGGAACGGGGTGCCGGTTCTGGGAACGGGGTCGGCCAGGTCCGACGGCTGGTCGACGTCGCGCGCGCTGCCGTCGACGTCACCGAGGCGGACCGGCGCGAGTCCTGTGAGGACCCTACGCAGTGCGGCGTTGGCGGGCTCGGCGGGCGTCGCCGCCCGGAGAGCGGCGGTCGGCCAGGCGCCGAGCAGCCACTGGTCGCGCCCGTCGGCGTCCACCAGGACGGCTGGTGGTGCCGCGCGCAAGCGGTCGACGGTGGCGCGGGTGAGCGCGGGGAGATCGGCCGCGAGCAGCACGACGACCTCGGCGGTGACGAGGTCGAGCCCGGCTGCCATGCCCGCCACCGGACCGGAGCCGGGTTCGGGCTCGCGGGTCCACCGGACAGGGTGGACGGTCGGGCGCGGTGGGCCGACGACGATGATCTCGTCGGCGTGCGCGACGGCGGAGATCACCCGGTCGAGCAGGGTGCGGCCGCCGACGACGAGCGCGGGCTTGTCCACCCCGCCCATCCGGGCCGCCTTGCCCCCGGCCAGGACCACCGCCGCCCACCGCACCCCGCCGAGCCTAGGCGCTGTCCCGCAAGTCCGGCACGCGCTATCCGCGCCCGCGCGGCCCCTGGCCGCACGGCCGGAAAACCCCAGTACAACCCGGTACGAGTGGCTTCCCGTCCGCGCACCCAGGAACCACGCGGATCACGAATCCCACCCACCGGACTTACAGGACAGCGCCTAGGCGCCGACCCGCTCGTCCCAGTCGATGGTGTGCGCGTGGATGTCGCCGAAGATCCGCTTGGGGGTGAACAGGGTGCGGGTCAGCACCGGGGTCAGCGCGCGGCTGACGGCCCTGGCGACCGGCCCGGCGGCCTTGGTGTTGTTGGTCCGGCGCGCGCCCGCGATGATCTTGTCGGTGCGGGCCCGGCGCAGTCCCTCGTAGGCGGCGAACGCACGTGGCAGGTCCGGCAGGTCGCGCAGGCACCTGGCCAGCTGGACGGCGCTCTCCGCGGTGATCGACGCGCCCTGGCCGGAACTGGGCGACGGGGCGTGCGCGGAGTCGCCGACCAGCACCATCCGGCCGCGGTACCAGTGCCGCACCGCGGGCAGGATCTCCAGCGCGCCGGTGATCTGCAGGTCCCGCGCGCCCGCCAGCACCTGCTCGGCCGGGTGGTCGCCCTCGTGGGCGGCGCGGAGTCGGCGCAGCCAGTCCTCGGCGGGCACCTCGCGGGCCTGCGCGCTCGACATCGCGCCGGGGTGCGGCAGGTTGCTGAACCAGGCCGTGTCGCCCTCGGCCGTGGCCCAGTAGCCGAAGAAGGCGCGCTTGCCCTGGGCGAAGTGCATGACGCCGGGGTCGCCGATGCCCGGGACCGGCGGTCCCCAGCCGCCGAGGCCGAGCAGGCCGACGGGCTCGGGGCCGGGGGCGTCGGGGGCGATCAGCGCGCGGACGGTCGAGCGGATGCCGTCGGCGCCGATCAGCACGTCGGCGGTGGCGGTGGTGCCGTCGGCGAACACGGCGGTGATCGAGTCCTCGTCCTCCTCGACGCCGACCAGCCGCTTGCCGTGCTCGACGGTCGCGCCCAACTCCACGGCGCGGTCGTGCAGCACGCGGTAGAGGTCGGACCGCCACAGCGTGCGGCTGGCGGGGAGGCCGGGCAGCCCGTCGAAGGCGAACACCTTCCGGCCGCGGAAGTCCTCCATGACCATGGTGCTGGTCGGCTGCCCGAGCGCGCCGACCCGCTCCCCCACCCCGACGGCGGCGAACGCGTCGAGCCCGTTGGGCGCGACCATCAGCATCCCGCCGACCCCGTCGGCCGCCCCGGCGTGCGCCTCGAACACCCTCACCGCCACCCCGGCCTGCCTCAGCGCGGCGGCGGTGACCGCTCCCGCGATACCGCCCCCGACGACCAACGCCGTGGCTACTGCTCCCCGCTCCATGGTTTCCCCTCTCCGAACGCGTCCTGCCAGGCGCGGACGTACTCCGGCGCCGTGAGGCCGTCGATGAGGGCGGTGACGAAGCGGCGTTCGGCGTCGAGCAGCGCGAGCCGGTAGTCCTCCTCCACGAGGAACACCCACAGCACGCCCTGCTCCTTGGCCCGCGCGGTGTCGGCCGTGATCTCCGCGGCCTCGCGGTCGAGCGCGACCACCCGGCGCCCGAGCAGCTCGACCGCCTCCGCGGGGTCGAGCACGCCGAGCAGCGACAGCGCGACCCCGAACCTCGGGTACTCGTGCTCGGGTTCGGCGACGAGTTCGCGCATCCAGTCGTAGAGCTCCGCCCTGCCGGTGCCGGTGAGCGCGTAGACGGTGCGCTCGGGCCGGGCCGTGTCCCGCACCGTCTCCTGCTCGGCGATGAACCCGGCCTTGGCCAGCTGCTCCACCACCATGTAGAGCGAGCCCCGGTTGTACTTGATGTTGCGGTCCTTGCCGGTCTCCTTGAGCCTGCGCCCCATCTCGTAGGGGTGCATGGGCTCCAGCAGCAGACCGGAGAGCACCGCGAGCGCCAGCGGGTTGCCCACCGCGCGTCGCTTGGCCACCACGTCCTCATCTCTAGCCGAAACCAACTATCCCGACTCGACTAGTCAGTGTCAACTAATTAGTTCCGGACCACGTCCCGCACAGCCTGGCAGGGGGGCGCCGCGCTGGTTACGTTGTGCCCATGGCGGACGCCCCGGCGGTCGAGATCGAGGTCGGCGAGCACACCGTCCGGGTGTCCAATCCGGACCGGGTGTACTTCCCCGCGCTCGGGGTGACCAAGCTCGACCTGGTCGACTACTACCTCTCGGTGGGCGAGGGCATCGTGCGCGCGCTGCGGGAGCGGCCGTGCATGCTGCACCGCTTCCCCAAGGGCGTCACCGGCGACAAGGTCCACCAGAAGCGCGTCCCGCACGGCGCACCACCGTGGTTGGAGACGGTGCGGCTGCACTTCCCCCGGTACAACCGGCACGCCGACGAGCTGTGCGTCACCAAGCTGGCCGACGTCGCCTGGGCCGTGCAGATGTCGACTGTGGAGTTCCACCCGTGGAACTCCCGCCGCGCCGACACCGAACGGCCCGACGAGTGGCGCATCGACCTCGACCCGATGCCCGAGTGCGGCTTCGACCGGGTCCGCCGGGTCGCCGGGGTGGTCCACGAGGTGCTCGACGAGCTGGGCGCGGTGGGCTGGCCGAAGACGTCCGGCGGCACCGGGCTGCACGTCTACGTGCGCATCGCCCCGGAGTGGTCCTTCACCGACGTCCGCCGCGCGGCCCTGGCCTTCGCCCGCGAGGTCGAGCGGCGCGCCCCGGTCGACGTGACCACCGCGTGGTGGCGCAAGGACCGCGACCCGGCGGCGCTGTTCGTCGACTACAACCAGAACGCCCGCGACCACACGATCGCCTCGGCGTACTCGGTGCGCGGCGTCCCGGAAGCGACTGTGTCCACTCCCCTGCACTGGGACGAGATCAACACCGTCGACCCCCGCGACTGCACCATCGCCACCGTGCCCGCCCGCTTCGCCGAACTAGGCGACCCGCACGCGGGCATAGACGACTCTGTCTACCGCCTCGACACCCTGCTGGAATGGGCAGAACGCGACGAACAAGCAGGCGCCCCCGACCCCGGCGACCCCGAATAGCCCTTCCCGCAACACCTCCAGCGGGCTAGTCGGCGTCGTCGTGCTGGTCGCTGGCACCATCGGGCTCGGGGAGGCGCTCGACTGTGCCCTTGGCTCCGTTGACGCGGATCAGGTCGCCGGTGGCGAGGTGGGTGGTGGCGTTGCCGCAGCCGACGACGGCGGGGATGCCGAGTTCTCGGGCGACGATGGCGGCGTGGGACAGCGGGGCGCCGACGTCGGTGATGATCGCGGCGGCGCGGGGGAACACCGGGGTCCAGCCGACGTTGGTGGACGGTGCGACCAGGATTTCGCTTTGCTTCAGGGCTTCCGCTTCATCCACTGTGGACACGACACGCACGCGGCCGGTGATGATGCCGGGAACGCCGGGGAATCCGGTGATCGTGCCGTCCACTGGTTCGTGGTCGGTCGCTGACCAGGACAGCGGGTCGAACTGGCCGCTGATCAACGTCGGGTAGGGCGGCAGCGAGCGGTAGAGCCGGTAGGCGGCCCTGCGCGCGGGGGCGGCCGCGAGCGGGGTCTCGTCGCCGGTCAGCACCGTGAGGATGTCGTCGATCGGCAGCATGAACAGGTCGTCGCCGTGGCCGGTCAGCTCGCCCGCGCGCACGATGAACGCGCGGAACACCGAGAACGTCCGCACCATCTCTGACCGTGCCCGCTCACGCACCCGACCAGCCTCGGCCGCCTTCTCCAGCGCGCGCCGAATCCCCGGGGCTCGATGCGGGTGCGCGGCGGTGAACCGCTCCCACGCCGCCGCCCGGGCCTCGGACTGCCGGTCGAGCAGGCCGACCGGGTCGCCGAGGGCAGCGAGTTCCCGGTCGAGCCACTCCGGGTCCTCGAACGGGCGCGGGACGGACACCTCGTACTCGTCCGCGCACCGGTGACCCCATTGCCGCGCATAGGTTTCCCGGTCGATCTCCCCGGCCCGCAACCGCGCCAGCCCCACCAGCGGACCGAGGCTGGCGAGATCCTCGTCGGCACTGTGCAGACCGGTGGCCAACACCGCGGCGTCGTCCGGGGCGAGCTTGCGCAGCTGGGCGGCGACCCGCTCCCCCGCCCGCGCCGTCCGCCCACCGGCGTCGAGGATGGCGCAGTCGGTCCGCAGCAGTGAGTCCACATCGGACCGCCACAGCGCCAGCAACTCCCCCGTCCCGGTCACTTTCGCGATCCGCTCGCGCAGCACCGCGCACCGACCGGGCGTGCGGGCCAGCAGTTCGGGCAAGCGCCGCTGGAACTCGCGGCCCTGGCGGACGAACGGGACCATCGCGTCGGCGGCGGCTCGCAGCACGGCCCCGCGAGTCATCGGCAGCGGCGGCACCTCGACATCCCCCGGGATGCGGCCGAACATCCGCCCGACCACACGACGGGCGGGCCTACGCAACCCCAGTGCGCCACCAACGGCCAACGGGACGCTGAGGTTCAGGTAGCAGCGGCCGCCGATGTTGCCCTTGCTCGGGTGCGGCCCCAGGCCCGGCGCGGGCGTGGACCGCACCAGCGACCACGTGGCCGGGGTCATTACGCTCGGGATGGCCTCGCCGATGTTGGCGGAGGTCCACAGGTAGTCGCCGAGCAGCGAGTCGTTCCACACCTCGGCGGCCTGGGTGGTGATCGGCCGGGCCTGCAGCAGGGCGAACCCGTCGGCGTCGCGCGCCCACTCGAGGTCGACCTCGCCGCCGTGCAGCTCGCGCACTCGGGCACCCAGCGCAGCCAACTCCAGGACCTGCCGGGTGTCCAGAGCGGCGGCCCGGCGTAAGGAAGGCGGGACTGGGACATCCTCGGTGCCGGACGCGGTCTGGACGGTCATGACCGCCTTGTCCGCGATCTCCCGGCGCACCTCGGCCCCACCCGCCACGACGTAGGTATCCGCGGTGACCCGCCCACCCACGACGGCCTCGCCCAGCCCCCAAGCGGCGTTGACGACAGTCTCCGATGGGTCGACCGGGTTCGCGGTGAACAGCACCCCGGCCGCGGTCGCCCGCACCATCCGCTGGACGACCACCGCGAGCGCGAGACCGTCCTCGGACACCCCGTGCCGCTCCCGGTAGGCCACCGCCCGGTCGGTCCACAGCGAGGCCCAACACCGGCGGACCGCGTCCAGCACCGCCTCCGCCCCGACCACGCCGAGGAAGCTGTCGTGCTGACCGGCGAAGGACAGGTCCGCGAGGTCTTCAGCGGTGGCCGAGGAGCGCACCGCCACCGGACCGCCGCCGAGCGCGGTGTACGCGTGCTCGACGGCGGTCGCGACGGACGGGGGCATGGCCGAGCGGATGAACGCCGCCGGGTCACCCAGGCGGGTGTCCGGGAACAGGAACGCCCGGTAGGCGGCGGTGGTGATGTGGAACCCCGGCGGCACCGGCAACCCGGCCCTGGCCAGCGCCGCCAGCGACGCGCCCTTGCCGCCGACGGCCGCCAGGTCCGCCGCCGGGTCGCCCAGCGCGAGCACCAGCGGTTCCGGCGGCCGGACCAGCCACAACGGCTCGGGGGCCTGCGGGGATCGCGGTTGCTCGGGGTCGGTCATGGCGACATCGTGGCAGGCGCGCCGATCAGGCCGGGCCGAGGTCCGCGGAGGTCCAGTGCTCGACCTTGAGCCGGAACACCGTCTGCTGGCCCTCCTTCTTCAGGTAGGCCAGGTAGGCGTCGAGCCGCTCGGGGCGCACGTACCGCGACGCCATCTCGCGCAGGTGCTCGTCGGACCCGGGCTCGCCGACCGCGGGGCCCTCCACCGACACGTACCGGATGGTCGGCTCCAGCCGCTCCACGAGCAGCGAGAACCGGCCCGCGCGCTCGATCAGCCCCGCCTTGCGGGAGGTGGCCTTGGTGGTGATCCAGAGCTGGCCACCGCGCTCGTACTTGTACCAGATCGGCACCTGCAGCGGGCCGCGGCCGTCCTCAGCGGCGACGGCGAGGGACCCGATCTGCGGCTCGAGGAGGAACTGCTCACGTTCGTCAAGAGTCAGCGGCATGGTGCCGACCCTACCGGCAATTCACCGACAACCCCGAACCCGCAACGGTTTCCGCCCGATCCGTGCCCTGACCACGCGGTTCAGGGGTCCCCCTACGCACCCGCGCGGGACCGTCCCAGCCGGTGGGCCGAGGACCTGGCGGGCGCGCGAGCGGCCCGGGTTCGGTATAAGGAGACGTGATCTTCGACGACGCCGAGGACCAGCTGCCCGCCGGGCCGCTGGCCGATCTTGACGCCTTCGTGCGGATGCCGCAGGTGGCCGGGCTGTGGCTGTCCCACGACGGGGCCCGGCTGGTCGTCGGGGTCTCGCTGCCCGACGAGTCGGGTACCCGCTACACCCGCTCCCTGTGGGAGGTCGACCCGCGCGGTGAGCGGGCCGCGCGCAGGCTGACCAGGGGCGCGGAGGGCGAGACCGGCGCGGGCTTCACCCCGTCGGGTGATGTGCTGTTCACCTCCACCCGGTCGGAGCCGGGCGCGGACGACGGACTGGCGCTGTGGTCGCTGCCCGCCACCGGGGGCGACCCGGTGCCGCTGGTCCGACCGGGCGGCGGGGTGCGCGGCGTGCTCAGCGGCGCGGACGGGTCCATCGTGTTCGGTTCCGCGCTGCTGCCCTCGGCGGTGGACCTGGAGTCCGACCGGGTGCTGCGCGACGGCCGGGCCGACGCGTGCGTGACCGCGGTGCTGCACGAGGAGTTCCCGATCCGGCACTGGGACCACGACCTGGGGCCGGAGCGCACCCGGTTGCTGGTGCGCGGACCGGGCGGGGTGCGCGACCTGACCGGGCACGTCGGCCGCGCGCTGGGCGAGGAGTGCGGCTGGGACCTCAGCCCGGACGGCCGGACCGTGGTGGCGATGTGGGCGGTCGGCGAGCCGGGCGGGTCGCAGCGGCACACCGTGGTCGCCATCGACGTGGCCACCGGCGCCCGGCGGGTGCTCGCCGACGACCACGACCACGAGTACGAGTCGCCCCGGGTCTCCCCGGACGGCACCCGGGTCGCGCTGGTGGTGCAGCGGCGCAAGTGCCCCGACGACCCCGGCGACCGCTGGCTCGGCGTCGTGCCGCTGGCGGGCGGGCCGGTGGAGGCGCTGACCTCGGCGTGGGACCGGTGGCCGCACACCGCGCGGTGGACCCCGGACGGCACCGCGCTCGTGGTGTCCGCCGACGACCACGGCCGGTCGCCGCTGTGGCTGGTCGACGCGACCACCGGCGAACCGACCAAGCTCACCACCGACGACGCCGCCTACACCGACACCTGCGTCTCCCCCGACGGCCAGTGGCTCTACGCGTTGCGCTCCACGATCGACAGCCCGCCCGTCCCGGTCCGGGTCTCCCTGCCCGGCGGCGTGGTCACCCCGTTGCCCGACCCGGCTGCCGCGCTGGGCATCGCCACCCAGGTGCGCGGCAGGCTGACCGAGGTCACCACGACCGCGTCGGACGGGACGGCGCTGCGGGCGTGGCTGACGCTGCCCGCGACCGCGAGCCCGGAGTCACCGGCGCCGCTGCTGCTGTGGATCCACGGTGGACCGGTGCTCTCGCGCAACAACTGGTCGTGGCGGTGGAACCCGTGGATCGCGGCGGCGCGCGGCTACGCGGTGCTGATGCCCGACCCGGCGCTGTCCACCGGGTACGGCATCGACTTCATCCGGCGCGGCTGGAGCGCGTGGGGCGACACCCCGTACACCGACCTGATGGAGATCACCGACGCCGCGCTGCGCCGCCCCGACCTGGACCCGACCAGGACCGCGGCCATGGGCGGCTCGTTCGGCGGCTACATGGCCAACTGGATCGCCGGGCACACCGACCGCTTCGCCGCCATCGTCACGCACGCCTCGGTGTGGGACCTCGACCACTCCACCGACACCGCCGACATCGCCTACGACTTCCGCCGCGAGATGACCCCGCAGGTCGCCGAGGCCAACTCCCCGCACCACCACGCCGACGCGATCACCACACCGATGCTGGTCATCCACGGCGCCCGCGACTTCCGGGTACCGATCAGCGAGGCCCTGCGCCTGTGGTGGGACCTGTCGGCCCGCTGCGCGGACGGCACCGGCCCGCACCGGTTCCTGTACTTCCCGGACGAGAACCACTTCGTGCTGGCCCCCAACAACGTGCGCATCTGGTACGCCACCGTGCTGGCCTTCCTCGCCGAACACGTACTCGGCGAGGAGTGGCACCGACCAGCGCTGCTCGGCTAGACCGCCCTGACTGCTGGGCCTTGGTCGCTCAGCTGGGTCCTAGTCGTTCGGCTGGGCCCTGGCCATGATGGCGGCGACGACCTCGGTCTTGGCCTCGGCGTAGTCCTGCACGTGCCGCCAGGTCCTGGTGGCCAGGGCGCGCTTGGTCGCGGCGTAGTGGTCGCGGTCGTCGTCGTTGGCGCGCAACCAGTCGCGGAACCGGAGCATGCGGTCGGCCTCGGGGCAGCCGTCGGTGAACACGTGCAGGTTGATGTTGGTGTCCGGCCCCTTGAACAGGCGGTGCTCGAACCAGTCGGGCTCGCGCACCCGCAGGGGGTACCCGGCCGCTTCCATGGCGGGCACGTAGGCGGCCTCGTCGGCGGAGTCGGGGACCAGCAACAGCATGTCGATGATCGGCTTGGCGGCCAACCCGGGGACCGAGGTCGACCCCACGTGCTCCAGGCGCCGCACGACCGGCCCGAGGACAGCGCGGACCCGCTGCTCCTCACCGGCGTAGCGGGCGGGCCACTGAGGGTCGTAGTCGGCGAGCTCGATGGGCGCCGAGTGCGGCCGGACCTCGCCGACGATCACCCGCTGGAGGTCGTCGTCGCTGATGGGGGGCATGGGGAGTGCTCCTTCACGGTGTCGGGACGAAGGCAGCGGGCCAACGTAACACGTGACCCCCGAAAGACCGTCATGGCTTCCCCCGCCCGACGCGGTGTACTGGTCGCACCGGGATCCCCAGCCGCACGAGGAGAGCACCATGCGGCCGCACACCAGAACACTAGGCGCAGTCGCCCTCCTACTGGCGACCCTCCCCATGACGGCGGCCGCCCACCAGGCCACCCCCGCCACCCACACCCCCCACGGCAGCGCCCGCCCCACCCCACCCCCCGTGCTCAGCCCCACCGAGCCCACCCACTGCCCCCTGCTGGACTGACCCCCAGTCCCCAGTGGACCCATCCACAACCCGGCCAGCCATCCACAGGGCCAACTTTCACCCGCGCTCCCACCGCCACGGGCTCGGTAGGCTGTATATCGGGGGCTGCTCAGCTCGGCGTGATCTTGAGCATGATCGACCTACCCCAGCCGGCCACCTCGCGGGTCGGCCAAGTCGACCGACCCGCGAGGGGTGTCAGCCGCGCAGGGCCGCCGCGAACCACTCGAAGGCTGGGACTCTCGGCTCGAACGGGGTGGAGCCGTTGAGGATTCCCAGGAGTTGCCAGTAGCGCTCGACCCGGCGGTCGCTGAAGGTCTCGATGGACTCGGCGAGCCGCAGCCTGTCCTCAGTGGACAACCCGCCCGCGATCCTGGCGAGGATCTCCTGTCCCCGCGGCGATGCCGGGTCGATCCCGGCGGCCTCGGCGGGGGCGGCGTGCTCGACCACCAGTGCCGGGTCGTGGGCGACGGGTGGCGCACCGGCGGCGCCGGTCACCGCCATCTGCCGGACCCGGCGTTGGAAGTCCTCGTCGGCGACGAGGCCCGCGAGTTCCACCCAGGCGTCGACCTGGGCGTCGGTCGGGTCGTCGGGCAGGTCCGCGGGCAGTTGCCGCATGGCCGTCGCGATGCCCGCGCCCGGTGCGCCCTCGTCGACCCCGGCGAAGGTGCGGTCGACGAACTCGTCGATCACGCGCTGCCGCTCCCCCGCCGACAACCTGGCCATCTCGTGCATCAGTCTCATCTCCTCGGTTGTGCTTCCCCGGCGGGCGACCGAGCGCAGGACCGCGCGCCGGACCCGCAACGCCCGGATCTCGGCGTCGATGGCCCTGGCGTGCGCCGCCGCCACGTCGGCGACGGTGACCTGGCGGTGCAGCACGTCGCGCACCGTGTCCAGGTCCAGTCCAAGTTCCCGCAGCGTCCGCACCAGGTCCAGCCGCGCGACCGCCTCGGCGTCGTAGAGCCGGTAGCCCCCGTACGACCGGGTCGTCGGCGGGACCACCCCGCTGTCGGACCAGAAGCGGATCGTGCGCACCGACAACCCGGTGCGCGCGGCCAACTGCCCGATGGTGAACAGCTCGCTCGGATCACCCATGGCAGCAGCGTCCACCCTCCACCGACTGGAGACTCAACCCGATTCGAGTATCGGCCTACTCGACCAACGTGGCACCGGGCAGGACCAACGGGTGCCACCGCTCAGCGCCGGTCCGCCCGTGCCCGGGGTCGACGCCGGTGAACACCCGCCCACCGACGCGCACCCGCACGTGCCGCGCGTCCCAGTCGACCGCCGCGCGCTGTCGCACCCGCCCCGTCACCCGCCACCCCCGATCGGCGAACCGGACCACCGTCGAATGCCCGTGAACCTGGCCGAACGGCACCACACCGGCATACCCCATCCACGGCTCGTGCAGCGCCGCCCCCGATTCCGCCCACAACGGACCCGCCGCCGCGTCCCGCCCGTGGTCACCGACGCGCCAAATCAGGTCCGGCCGCCGATTGAGCACCTCCGCCGCCTGCCCCGCCGACCCGGGCTCCGCCAGCTCCTGCCACCCCGCGAGAGTCAACCCGGCGTGGGTGATCAGCAGCTCGTCCCCCTCAGCCGTGCGCACCGCAGCGGCCACCCGCAGACGCCCGTCCGCCCACCACTGCCGCAGCCGAGTCACACCGTCGTCACCGAGCGGGTCGGCCCAGAACACCTCGCCACCAGGCAAGTACTGCGCCTCATGGTTGCCCGTGAGCTGAATCCACTGCCCCGGCTGGCGTTCCAGAAACCCAGCCACAACGCCAAGCACACCCTGGCTGTCCGGTCCACGATCGACAAGATCACCAACCTGGACCACCACCACCCCCGGCGGCAGCACCCCACCTCCAGCACCAAGGCGCTCCAACGCCCCCCGCAACTGATCCGGGTGTCCCCCGACATCCCCGATGACAGCGACCAGGCCCATTCCCACTCCCCGAAGACGATCGGCAAGACCAGCCTACGGATCGACGAGGGTGACGCGGGTGCACCGGAAAACCGGGTGTGCGGCGCGTGGGCGCCGCCTACCCTGGGCCGGGTGACGCAGCAGCTGTTCTTCCTCTGAGGGGCGACGCCTCCACCGGTGCCCGGCGCACCGGGGTTCGCCCTTCCCTGCTCATCACCTCCGGAGGCACGTCTCCATGTCAGCTGTCCTCGTGCGCGCCGCGCACGTCCGTCTCAGCGATGTCCACGTCTCGTTCGGTGGACGACCCGTGCTCGCCGGTGTCGACCTCGTCGCCGCCGCGGGCGACCGGGTCGCCATCGTCGGCGAGAACGGCCGCGGCAAGACCACTCTGCTCCGGGTGCTCGCCGGTGACCTCCCGGTCGACCGGGGCGAGGTCCACCGCGCGGGCTCGGTCGGTGTCGCCGACCAGCAGATCCGGCTCACCGCGACCGACACCGTCGGTGCCCTGGTCGACCTCGAGCTGACCGCGGCACACGCCGCCCTCGCCCATCTCGATGAGGCCACGGCCGCGCTAGCCGAATCCCGTCCCGGTGCCGACGACTCTTATGCTGCCGCGCTCGCCGAGGTCGAGACTCTCGACGCTTGGGACGCCGAGCGGCGAGTGGAGGTGTCACTGGCCGCGCTGAATGCCATCAACGACCGCTCACGCCCTCTTGGCACTCTCTCAGTCGGGCAGCACCACCGCGTGCGTTTGGCCTGTCTGCTCGGGGCAGGTCATCCCGTCCTGCTGCTAGACGAACCGACGAACCACCTGGACGCGAGCGGCCTCGCGCACCTCACCGAACGACTCCGCGCGCACCCGGGCGTGGTCGTCCTGGTCAGCCACGACCGCGCGCTCCTCGCCGACGTGGCCACGACAGTCGTCGACCTGGACCCCTCCAGCGACGACCGACCCCGCGTCTACGGCGGCGGCTACTCCGCCTACACCGAGGGCCGGCAGGCTGAACGGGCCCGATGGGAGTCGCTGCACGCGGACCAGGTCGCTGAACACCAACGCCTCGCGGATGACCTCGCCGCGGCCCAGAACCGGCTGCGCGACAACTGGCGTCCCGGCAAGGGCCACGGCAGGCACACCCGCGCCACCCGCGCGCCCGGTCTGGTCCGAGCCGTGCACCGGCGCCAAGAGGACCTCGCGGAGCACGTGGTCGCGGTCCCGCGGCCACCGACCCGGTTCACCATGCCAGACCTGCCGCGCCACCCGTCGCCGCTGCGGGCCGCCGCTGTGAGCGTCAAGGGCAGACTGGCGCGCCCGGTGGACCTCACGCTGGCCCCCGGCGATCGGCTGGTGGTGACCGGTCCCAACGGCGCGGGCAAGTCGACCCTCCTGGCCGTCTTGGCAGGCGACCTCACCCCGACCACCGGCACCGTCACGCACGCTCCGCCGGTCCGAATCGGACGGTTGGCCCAGGAGCCCGACCTGCCAGGCGACCGCACCGCGGCGCACTTGTGCGACCAGGTCGAGCCCGGCTTCAGCCCGACCGACCTAGGACTGCTCAGCGCACACGACGCCAACCGCCCCACGGCTGAGCTGTCCGTGGGTACTCGCCGCAGGCTGGACCTGGCACTACTGCTGGCCGCTCACCCGCACGTGCTCCTGCTCGACGAACCCACCAACCACCTCTCCGCCGCCCTCGTCGACGACTTGTCCGCCGCCCTCCAGGTCACCCCGGCCACCGTCGTCATCGCCACCCACGACCGGCAACTCCTCCGCGACACCAGGTCGTGGCCCCGACTCGCGCTCTAGCGCGAACGACGCCCAAACGTCCATTGTGGAGTAGATCGCGCGGGAGGTGCTTGACCCTCACCCGACGTGATGCCCCATGGTCACACCATGGAAGAGCACCTGACCGTGGGGCGAGTGGCCGACCTGGCCGGTATCAGCGTCCGAACGCTGCATCACTACGACGAGATCGGCCTGGCGCGCCCGTCCGCACGGACAAGCGCCGGGTACCGGGCCTACTCACCAAGTGACGTGGAGCGGCTGCGCGAGGTTCTCACCTACCGCCGGTTGGGGTTCGGGCTGCGCGAGATCGCGGACCTAGTCGACGACCCGACGACCGACACGGTCGCGCACCTGCGAAACCTGCGCAGCCTGCTACACGAACAACGCGACCGCACCGCCGCGATGGTCGAGGCGATTGACCGGGAACTGGAGGCAAGGGCGATGGGAATCAGGACGACGCCAGAAGACCAGCTGAAGCCGCTCGGCGCGCGGCTCTACGACGACATCGGACACGCCTACCCGGTCACGCGCCGCACCGAGCCGCGGATCGCCGCGCAGGTCTGGGCCGCGTTGGGGGACGCGCGGACGGTGCTCAAC
Source organism: Actinokineospora globicatena (assembly GCF_024171945.1). GTDB lineage: Bacteria > Actinomycetota > Actinomycetes > Mycobacteriales > Pseudonocardiaceae > Actinokineospora > Actinokineospora globicatena. Next base: position 745,915 of record NZ_JAMTCR010000004.1, on the reverse strand, counting down.
GTCGGCGCGGGTACCGGCTCCTACGAACCGTCCGACCGCGACGTCACCGCGGTCGAGCCGTCGGCGGTGATGCGGGCGCAACGGCCCCCGGACGCGGCGCCGTGCGTGGCCGCGACCGCGGAGAACCTGCCGTTCGCGGACCAGTCCTTCGACGCGGCGATGGCGTTCAGCACCGTGCACCACTGGCGGGACCCGATCGCCGGGCTGCGGGAGTTGCGCCGGGTGGCCAGGCGGGTGGTCGTGTTCACCCACGACGACAGCGACGCGGGGTGGCACCGGCGGTTCTGGCTCAGCCGCGACTACCTGCCCGAGGTCGCCGACCTGGTCACCGGCAGGCCGTCGGTGGACGAGTTGGCCGCCGCGGTCGACGCGCGCATCGAGCCGGTGCTCATCCCGTGGGACTGCGCCGACGGGTTCTTCGAGGCGCACTGGCGCAGGCCCGAGGCCTACCTGGACGAACACGTGCGACGCGCGGTGTCGGTGTGGACGAGGGTCGGGCCGGAAGCCGAACGCCGTGCGGTGACCCAGCTCCGCGAAGACCTCACCACCGGCCGGTGGGCCGAACGCAACCGAGAGCTCATCCACCTGCACGCGGCGGAACTCGGACTGCGCCTGCTCGTGGCCTGAGCTACAGCACCCGGGTCGCGTGCGCCACGATGCCGCCGTAGCGCACGGGCGAGATGCGGACGACGGACCCCGAGTACGGGGCCTCCACCATCTGACCGTCGCCGATGTAGAGGGCCACGTGGTGGATCCGGCCGTCAGTGGACCAGAACAGCATGTCGCCGGGCTGCATCTGCGACAGCGGGACCTGGCGGCCGGACGTGGCCTGGTAACCGCTGTAGTGCGGCAGGGGGACGCCCACACCGGCGAAGGCGTAGATCATCAGGCCGGAGCAGTCGAAGCCGACCTTGGCGAAGTCCCCGTAGGAGTCGGCGACACCACCGTCGCGGATGCCCCGGGTGGGCCCCTTGCTGTTGCCGCCGCCCCAGGCGTACTCGACGCCGAGCTGGGACAGTGCGCGCTCGATCACCGTGCGCGCACGGCCCGCCGAGGGCCCTGCTGTGGGACGGCCGGAAGCCGCCTGGCGCGCGTTCTCCTCGTCCTCCCGCTGCTTGGCCGCGAGCCAGCGCTGGTAGCGCTCCCGCTGGCTCTCCAGTCCCCCGACCTCGGCCTGCGCTTCCTCCAACTGCCGCTCGAAGGAGGTGCGGTCGGCCAACAACTGCCGCGAGCGCGCCAACTGGTCCTGCTGCGCGCGCTGGGCCGTCGCGGTGGCCTCGTCGGCGACGCGCTTGGCCTCCTCGGCCTCGGTCTGTCGCCGCGTGGCGACGTTCAGCGCCGCTCGCGCCCGGGAGTCGGCGTTCGCCTTCTGGGTGCGGGCGCGTTCCATGTTGTCGAGCGCGTCGAGTTCGCTGCCGCTGACGGCGTTGAGCAGGTGCGCGCGGTCCAAGAGGTCCTCTGGGGACTTCGCACCCAGGTACGCGGTCAGCGAGCCGACGGTCGTTCCCTGCTTGTAACTTCCCGCCGCGAAGTCGTCGAGCAACTGCCGTGCGTCACCAACGGCCTTGTCCGCACCGGCGGATTCCCGCCGCGCGGCGTCCGCGTCGGACCGGGCGGCGGTCGCGGCGTCCTCGGCGGCGTGCAGGTCGACCAGGGCCTTGTTGGCGTCCTCCAGCTTCGCCTCGACCTCGGCCTGCAACCGCATCAGCTTGGACTCGGCCTCGGCGAGCTGGTTGGTCAACCGGCCGACCTCGCCCGCCTTCTCCTTGGCCGAGGCGCGGCTGCCCTCGAGCTCGGCGTCGCTGGGGTTGGGCGGCGGCGGGGGCACGGCGGCGGCGACCGCGGTCGTCGTCATCGCCGAGACCAGCGCGACCGAGGTGACCACCAGCCCGAGCGGGAGCGTCCGTCGTACGGCCACCGCTGCCTCCTCCTTGCGCGGGGGCGGTTCGCCCCGCCCAGCTCCTCCCGACTGTGCCACTTGGGACACTCGACAACCAGCCGTACCAGCAGAAACATCGTGCTCGGGGACATCACCCCGGCCAGTATTCGACGCAGCGTGTCGCGCGTCCGTCGAAAGAGGACGGTCGCCCCCACTCGAACGAGGGCGATGTAACCCGACCGGGTCGACAGGTGCGAGCATGGTGCCGTGTCCGAACGGAACTCCCGCGTGCTGACGACCGCGTTGCCCGCCGCCATCACCGCGGTGGGCCTGCTGGCCGTCGCCGTCGGGGTGTTCCTGCCGTGGTTCCGCTCGGGGGCCGTGCTGCGCGACAGCTTCCAGGCGGTCGGGGTGATCACCACGCTCGGTTTCCTTGACGGGACCGCGCTCGAGGTGCTGCTCTACGCCTGGTACGGGGTGGTCCCGGCGATCACGCTGAGCATCGTGTCGTACGCGCTGGGCATGCGCGCGACGGCCGCAACGATCGGGGCGTTCCTGGCGATAGTCACTGGAACCGTTTCGGGTGGGGCGACCGTCGAAAGCAGTGGCGGCGACAGCCCGCTCGGCATCGCGGCGGCCGGACCGACGACCACGCTCATCGGCTCGGCGCTCGCCGTGCTCGGCGCGGTCTTGATCGTGGTGAACGGGCGCAGAGGCGCCAGCAGGATCGCAGGAGGGGAACCGTGACGTATCCACCCGGAGGCGGCGGCCAGTGGCCGCCGAACGACCCGTACCAGCAGCAAGGGGGTCCGGGCAGCGGCGGTTTCCCGGCGCAACCCCACCCCGGCTACCCGCAGACCGGGCCGCAGCAGGCCCAGGGCGGCTTCCCGCAGGGTGGCTTCCCGCAGACCGGCCCGCAGCAGGCGCAGCCGGGCTTCCAGTTCCCGCAGCAGCCCTACGGCGGCGGGCAGTACGGCTACCCGGTGCCGCCGGAGGCGCCGAAGAAGCGCAAGGGCCTGATCATCGGGGTCGTCGTCGCGGTGCTCGCGGTGGCCGCGGGCGCGGGCGTCACCGTGTGGGCGCTCAACCGGGGCAGCACGCAGGCGGGCGCGCAGAGCCCGACCGCCGCGGCGACCAACCTGGTCAACGCCATCGGCAAGGGTGACGTCTTAGGCCTGTTAACCGGGCTGGCCCCGGCCGAGCGGGACCTGATGACGACGCTCAACGCGGAGACGACCAAGGAGCTCAAGCGGCTCAACGTCTACAAGAAGGACGTCGACCCGAACCAGATCAACGGCTTCGAGCTCAAGACCGAGAACCTGCAGTTCGACGAGGGCGGCGCGGAGAAGGTCAACGACCACCTGACCATCACCAAGCTGGTCGGCGGCAAGGTCACCATCTCCTCGGACTCCAGCAAGCTGCCGCTGACCGAGGAGTTCATCGACCTGGCGTTCCCGCGCGGCATGACCGACGCCCCGCAGACGCAGACCTACGACGTGGCCGACCTGGTCAAGGAGAACAAGGGCGAGCCGATCCGGATCGCCACCGTCAAGGTCGACGACGAGTGGTACCCGAGCCTGTTCTACACGATCGCCGACTACGCCCTGGCCAGCGAGAAGCTGGACTGGCCGAAGCAGTCGATCGCCGCGCGCGGTGCCGCCTCCCCCGGTGACGCGGTGCGCGAGCTGGCCGAGGCGTCGGTGAACGCGGACCTGTCGCGGGTCATCGAGCTGCTGCCGCCCGACGAGATGGCCGTGCTGCACGACGTGGGCCCGGTGCTGGTGGAGGCCGCGGGCAAGCAGAAGCCCGCCGAGGTCGAGATCGTCAAGCTGGAGACCGAGACCCAGGACGTCGAGGACGCCACCAAGGTCCTGCTCAAGGAGCTCGAGGTCCGGGCCGAGGGCCAGACGGTCAAGGTCACCAAGGACGGCGAGTGCTACGCCGCCGAGGTCGAGGGCCAGCGCGAGCAGATCTGCGCCGACGACCTGGCCGCCAAGATCGGTGGCCGGTCCATGTCGGCCGACGCCAAGAAGGCGCTGACCAACCTGGTCAAGGGCATGATCGCCAACACCGGTGTGGTCACCACCGAGGTGGACGGCAAGTGGTACGTGAGCCCGATCCGCTCGGTCACCGACCTGCAGATCACCGCGCTCAAGAGCCTGCAGCCCGAGGACATCAAGGCGCTGCTCAAGCTCGCCAAGTAGTCGCACCCGAGCACGACCGCCGCGGCCCGCTCCCGATCTTCGGGGGCGGGCCGCGGCTCGTCGCGCCTCGGTGCGCCGACGGCACCGGCGGTCACCGCCGGGTGGGTGCAGGATGGGGGCTGGATCACACGGATCAGCAGGCCGAGACCCGGCGTGCCCCCTTGAAGGGCTATACAGGACAAGCGTACTGTTTGAAGGGTGAGGCCGTCGCCGCACTCCCCCCGGGGGTGCGCGAGACTCACCGTCGAGTAACCCGGACTGACTTTGCGCCGCCACTGGAGTTGGACGTGACCACACCGAGTAAGGACAGCTTCGGCGCCCGCGCCACGCTGAAGGTCGGGGACGCCTCGTACGAGGTGTTCCGGCTGGACGCGGTGGAGGGTGCCGAGCGCCTGCCGTACAGCCTGAAGATCCTGCTGGAGAACCTGCTGCGCACCGAGGACGGTGCCAACATCACCGCCGAGCACGTGCGCGCCCTGGCCTCCTGGGACCCCACGGCCGCCCCGTCGACGGAGATCCAGTTCACCCCCGGCCGCGTCGTGATGCAGGACTTCACCGGCGTGCCCTGCGTGGTGGACCTGGCCACCATGCGCGAGGCCGTCACCCAGCTCGGCGGTGACCCGGACAAGGTCAACCCGCTGGCGCCCGCCGAGCTGGTCATCGACCACTCGGTCATCGCCGACATCTTCGGCCGCCCGGACGCCTTCGAGCGCAACGTGGACCTGGAGTACGAGCGCAACAAGGAGCGCTACCAGTTCCTGCGCTGGGGCCAGAGCGCGTTCGACGAGTTCAAGGTCGTCCCGCCGGGCACCGGCATCGTGCACCAGGTCAACATCGAGCACCTCGCGCGCGTCGTGATGGTCCGCAACGGGCAGGCCTACCCGGACACCCTGGTCGGCACCGACTCGCACACCACCATGGTCAACGGCCTCGGCGTGCTGGGCTGGGGCGTCGGCGGCATCGAGGCCGAGGCCGCCATGCTGGGCCAGCCGGTGTCGATGCTGATCCCGCGCGTGGTCGGCTTCAAGCTGCACGGCGAGCTGCCCGCGGGCGCCACCGCGACCGACCTGGTGCTGACCATCACCGAGATGCTGCGCAAGCAGGGCGTGGTCGGCAAGTTCGTCGAGTTCTACGGCTCCGGCGTGACCGCGGTCCCGCTGGCCAACCGGGCCACCATCGGCAACATGAGCCCGGAGTTCGGCTCGACCGCGGCGATCTTCCCGATCGACGCCGAGACCATCGAGTACCTGCGCTTCACCGGCCGCTCCGCGGAGCAGGTGGCGCTGGTCGAGGCCTACGCCAAGGAGCAGGGCCTCTGGCACGACCCGTCGATCGAGCCGGTCTTCTCCGAGACGCTGGAGCTGGACCTGGCGACCGTGGTGCCCTCCATCGCGGGCCCCAAGCGGCCGCAGGACCGCATCGAGCTCTCCGCCGCCCGGGAGTCGTTCCGGGCCGCCCTGGGCAGCTACACGACCGACGTGGCCACCTCCGCGGTCGACGAGGCGGGCCAGGAGTCCTTCCCGGCCAGCGACGCCCCCGCGGTGAGCAGCGGCAACGGCTCGGGCGCGCCGGTCGAGCAGCACTCGGCGGCGCGCGGCGCGCAGGGCAGGGCGAGCAAGCCGACCAAGGTGACCCTCGACGGCGTGGAGTTCGAGCTCGACCACGGCGCGGTGGCCATCGCGGCCATCACCTCGTGCACCAACACATCGAACCCGTCGGTGATGATCGGCGCGGCGCTGCTGGCGAAGAAGGCCGTCGAGCGCGGCCTGTCCCGCAAGCCGTGGGTGAAGACCACCCTGGCGCCGGGGTCCAAGGTCGTCATGGACTACTACGACCGCGCGGGCCTGACCCCGTACCTGGACAAGCTGGGCTTCAACCTGGTCGGCTACGGCTGCACCACCTGCATCGGCAACTCCGGCCCGCTGCAGGACGAGATCTCCGCGGGCGTGCAGTCCGCGGACCTCGCGGTCGTCTCGGTGCTCTCCGGCAACCGGAACTTCGAGGGCCGGATCAACCCGGACATCAAGATGAACTACCTGGCGTCCCCGCCGCTGGTGGTGGCCTACGCGCTGGCCGGGTCGATGGACATCGACATCACCACCGAGCCGCTGGGCACGGGCTCCGACGGCGAGCCGGTGTTCTTGAACGACATCTGGCCGTCGCCGCAGGAGATCGCCGATGTGATCGCCTCCGCGCTGTCGGCGGAGAGCTTCGCCAGCAGCTACGCCGACGTGTTCGCGGGCGACGAGCGGTGGCAGTCGCTGCCGACGCCGACCGGCAACGTGTTCGAGTGGGACCCGAAGTCGACCTACGTGCGCAAGCCCCCGTACTTCGAGGGCATGGAGATGACCCCGGCGCCGGTCACCGACATCCGGGGCGCCCGCGTCCTGGCGCTGCTGGGCGACTCGGTCACCACCGACCACATCTCCCCCGCCGGTGCCATCAAGCAGGACACCCCCGCGGGCAAGTACCTCACCGAGCACGGCGTGGAGCGCAAGGACTTCAACTCCTACGGCTCCCGGCGCGGCAACCACGAGGTGATGATCCGCGGCACCTTCGCCAACATCCGGCTGCGCAACCTGCTGCTGGCGGGCGAGAACGACGGCCAGGGCGTGCAGGGCGGCTACACCCGCGACTTCACCAGGGGTGGCGAGCAGGCGTTCATCTACGACGCCGCGCAGAACTACGCCGCCGAGCAGACCCCGCTGGTCGTCCTGGCGGGCAAGGAGTACGGCTCGGGCTCGTCGCGCGACTGGGCGGCCAAGGGCACCTCGCTGCTGGGCGTGCGGGTGGTCATCGCCGAGTCGTTCGAGCGCATCCACCGCTCGAACCTGATCGGCATGGGCGTGCTCCCGCTGCAGTTCCCCGAGGGCGAGACCGCCGAGTCCCTCGGCCTCGACGGCACCGAGCTGTTCCTGGTCACGGGCGTCACCGCGCTCAACGAGGGCAAGACCCCGAGCACGGTCCGCGTCTCCGCGGCCCGCGACGGCAGCTCCACCACCGTCGACTTCGACGCCGTCGTCCGCATCGACACCCCCGGCGAGGCCGACTACTACCGCAACGGCGGCATCATGCAGTACGTGCTGCGCAAGATGGTCACCAGCTGACCCTGCTCCACGCTCTCCCCGGCGGGGGTCGCCTACGGGCGGCCCCCGCCGTCGTCCGCACTAGGCTTGATCACCCTTGACCTCCTGGGGGTGGCGTGACGGACAACAGCGGACTCGACGACGCCGAGTGGAACGGCGCCAGGGCCGGGTTGCGGCAGTTGCTGCTGGAGGCGCTGGGCCGCTGGAACGCCGTGGAGCTCCTGCGGGGCACCGAGGTGACCGGGTACGACCTGGTGGCGGACCTGGAGCGGGATCCGGCGCTGCTGGCCAGGGTGCGCGCCGCGCAGGAGCAGGAGGGTCCACTCGTCCGGTTCGGCGGGCGGCGCGAGGACAGCGTCTGGCGGGACCTCGTCCCCGTCGCGCGGTGGAGGGTGTGGCCGATGGCGCGCACCGTCGTGGCCGCCGCGGCCTACGTGGTGCTCACCGTGATGGCGCTCCCCGCCCTGTCGTTCGGCTCCGGGTGTTCGGGGTGGTCGGCGCCCTGTGCGCGCTCGTCACGGCTCTGCGGGCGCTGGACCGCTACGGACCCGAGTTCGGGCGCGCTCTGCGCGGCGAGACGGACGTCGTCCGGGATTGGGCGGCGCACCGGCTCGCGGGCAGCTGGGAGGCCCTGGTGGCCACCTCGATCGGGCCCGCGATCCACCGGTACGCGCGTGGGCAGCGGATCCCGGTGCGCGGCAGGCCGTTGGACGTGCACCCGACCCACGCGCTGTACCAGGAGGACGAGGACGAACCGGACCTGGTCGAGACGGAGTCGGTGCGGCGGCTGACGCGCGTGCTCGAGCGGTCCGACTCGGGCGCGGTCGCGCTGGCGGGCAGGCGCGGTGTCGGCAAGTCCACTCTGATCAGGGCGCTGGCGTCCGGAGCGGTGTCGGCGAGCGGGACGCCGCCGTTGACCGTGATCGCCTCGGCGCCCGCCGCGTACGACGCCCGCGACTTCGTGCTGCACCTCTACGCGCTGCTGTGCCGCCAGGTCATCGCCGCGGTCGACGAGCGCGGGCACGGCACCGGCGTCGACCCGCTCACCCTTGCCGGGGCGCGGCTCAGGCGGCGGGCATCATTCATCCGCCGTCTCTTGTGGATGATCGCGCTGGTGCTTGGTGCGGCGGGCAGCGTGGTGGTGCCCGCGGTGGCGACGGGCACCTCGGTGCTGACGACCGCCAAGGACCTGGCGTCGCAGGTGTACGCCCCGGACCGGGAGGCCACGATCGGCGCGGCGGTGGCCGCGGTCCTCGTCGGGCTGCTGGTCATCGAGGTCGCGCGGTTGGCGCTGGCGGGCGCGCGGTCGGCGTTCGAGCGCCTGTTGGCGGCGGTGCGCTCCGACGACGACCTGGCGGTGTTGGGCGCCGTGGCCCGCGAGCACCTGGACCGGGTGCGGTTCCTGCAGACGTTCACCACGGGGTGGTCCGGGAAGGTGAGCCTGCCGCTGCAGGGCGAGGTTTCCCGGACCAGGCAGGCGCAACGGGCCGAGCAGCCGCTCACGCACCCGGAGGTCGTGGCCGACTTCCGGCTGTTCGCGGGCCAGGCGGCGAGGGTGTTGCGCACGTGGGGGCGCGGGGCCCGAGTGGTGATCGCCGTCGACGAGGTGGACAAGATCGGGCAACCGGAGAAGGCGCACGAGTTCGTCAACGACATCAAGGGGGTCTTCGGGATCCCGGGATGCCTGTTCCTGGTGTCGGTGTCCGACGACGCGGTGGCCGCGTTCGAGCGGCGCGGGATCGCGGTGCGCGACGCGTTCGACAGCGCGTTCTCCGAGATGCTGGTGCTGCGGCCGTTCTCGCTGGACGAGAGCGCGCAGTGGTTGGGGGACCGCGTACCCGGGCTGTCGCGGGAGTTCGTGATGTTGTGCCACTGCTTGTCGGCGGGGGTGCCGCGCGAGTTGCGGCGGCACGCCATCGAGATGGTCGACCTGACGGCGGACTCCTACCGGCCGGATGTCGCCTCGGTCGCGGACCTGCTGGTGCGCGCCGATGTCACGCGCAAGGCGGCCGCGTTCGCCGATGTGGCCGCGGGGATCGAGGATGATAGGACGCCTGAGTTCCTGTCCTGGGTCGAGGCGCTGCCCGCTTTCCACGGCCCGGTCGACCTGGCCGTGCTGGCCGACCCGAACCGCTACCGGGACTCGGGGTTGTGGCGGGTCAACGGCCAGGCCGCGGCGCTCGCGCTGCTGTCGGCGACGGTGTTGGCGGTGTTCACCGACGAGTTCGATGTCTTGCGAAGCAAGGGTTTGGTGGACGACCTCGTCCTGGCGCGGCGGCAGGTGGGCGCGGACTGGCGGGTCGGGCTGGAGACCGTGCGGCGGGTGCGGGCGGCACTAGACCTCCAGTCGTCCTAACTCCCCCTGTGCCGCAAGAGTTCCCGCACGCGGGGTGAGAGTGGTCATACGGAGGTTCGTTCGATCGGCCCCTAAGTGACATCACGCTGTGTCAGGATGGTTTTGGGGGAACGAGGGATTGGGGGATCCTTTGGAAAACAGGAAGTTCCACCTGGGAATCGCCGCGACGGGCACCGTCGGACACGGTATCTCGTTGGCGGCGCGTGGATCGACTGGGGATGACCGGGAGTGGCTCGGCGTCGCGGCGGGACCGCGGCGCACCACCCCGGCCGCGAAGGGGGTATCGGCACTCTAGTGGGTGAGCCCGGGAGCCCAGGTGCGCGCGGTGTCCTGCTGACACCGCCCCACCTGGGCTCTCGTGTGCCACCAACGGGTCTGATTCCCGCGAGCCCTGGTCACCGATAGCGGACGGCGCCGTCTCGGGGGACGGCGCCGTCTGTCCTATCAGGTCACCGGAGTCCGGAAGATCGGCAGGTCCGGCGCGCACACCTGTCCGGGCGCGGGCGCCGTGAGGTTGACAAGGTAGTCGGCGGTGATGCGGTCCACACAGGTGCTCTCACCCAGGACGCAGTGCCCGAACGCGTCCACGCTCACCAGGCGCGCGTTGCCCAGCTGGGCGGCCATGCGCTTGGCGAAGTCGTAGCGGGTGGCCGGGTCGTAGTAGTTGCCCACCACCAGCACCGGGTTCGCGGTCTTGCGGTTCCACGGACCCGAGTAGCGGTCGGCGGCGGGCCACGGCGGGCACGTCGCCGCGTCGGCCCAAGCACCGTAGCGGCCGAAGGTGCTCATGGCGCGGTCCCACCGGTCCGCGATCCCGGGCACGTCGGACAGCCGGTTCGTGAAGGGCTTGTCCGAGCAGTTGACCGAGGCGTACGAGTCCTCGCCGGTGTACGGGGTGTCCGGTCGGGTGTCGGTGCGCGGCGACACACCGGTGGCGAACAAGCGCGCCCTTGGCTCGGGCGCGACCCTGAGCTGTCCCGGCTGGATCGCCAAGTGCAGGTGCTGCAACAGTTCCGCGAAGGTCGCCAGGTAGGCGCGTTGGTACAGGAAGCTGCCGGTCGCCGCGACGAACCGCTCGTAGTCGACGAAGGTGCCGTCCGGCAAGGTGACCGGGCCGTGGCTCTTGAGGTGCTCCCGGCTGGCGTCGTACTTCGCCCGCGCCCCGCCGCTGTACGCGCACAGCGGGCCGACCCGGTCGCACTCCGCCAGGAACGCGGACAACGCGATCTCGAAGCCCTCCGTGCGCTGCCGGTCGTAGGCCAGGCCGTCGGAGGCGCGCAGCCGCGGGTCCACACTGCCGTCGAGGACGATGGCGCGCGCCCGCTGCGGGAACAGGTTGACGTAGGTGGCGCCGAGGAACGTGCCGTAGGAGAAGCCGACGTAGGTGAGCTTCTCGTCGCCGACCCCGGCCCGCAGCAGGTCCAGGTCGCGGGCGACCGCCTCGGTGGACATGTTCGCCAGCAGCGGACCGGCGAACCGGTCGCAGTACCGCGCGTAATCGCGGCGCGCGGCGCTGGTCTGGCGGATCTGCTCGGGGGTGCGCGGGATGAGCGTCCCCCGGCGCTGGAGCGCGTCGGCGTCCTCCTGGGTGGCGAAGCAGCGGACGGCGGTGCTGCGGCCGATGCCCCTCGGGTCGAACCCGACGACGTCGAACCGGTCCAGCACGGACGCTTGCAGGAATCCCGCCGCCCGCAACGGCAGCACCGTGCCAGGGCCACCGGGACCACCGGGGTTGACGAAGATCGAGCCGACCCGGGCACTCGGTACACCGGCGGCGCGGCGCAGCAGGGCGATGTTGATGGTGCCGAGTCCCGGCCGGTCGTGGTCGAGCGGAACGGTGTAATCGGCGCAGCTGAACCGGAACCGCTCGGCGGGCGGCACGTCGGCCAGTTGGTCGGCGGCGCAATCCCGCCACACCACGGGAGTCGCGGGTGCTTGCGGGACAGGAGCTTGCGGGATGGCGGCGGCGGGTAAGACCAGTGCCCCGGCCGCCAGCACGACCGCCACGCCCACCGTTGTGGCGCGCGGCATTGAACGAACAGTCACGTGTTTCCCCCTAGACACATCGACAACTGTGACCCCTTGAGGCTCACACGCCTGTGCGGGAAGGGAAATCACCTGGTGGGCCCAACCAGGGCGGCCTTGCGGCGGCTGTCGACGGGCAGGGGCCGATCGGGTAGCGGACCTGACGAAAGTTCAGCCACCGCGAATGAACCACGGTCGAGATGAAACGACCGCCCCGCCCGCGCACCAGCACGGACGGGGCGGTCACGGCACAGCGGACTAGTCGGCGCGCGCCAGCGACAGCGCGAACCGTCCGGCCTCGTCGGTCCACCAGTGCTCGAGCGAGAACCCGGCCGCGCCCAGTTCGCTGACCACCCGCTCCCGGCGGAACTTGGCCGAGATCTCGGTGCGCACGTCCTCGCCCTCGGCGAACTCGACGGTCAGGCCGAGCTCGGCGATCGTCGCGGTCAGCGCGCGCCTGGCCCGCAGCCGCATCTCGATCCACTCGTGCTCGGGGTCCCACCTGGCCACGTGCTCGAAGTCGGCCGGGTCGAAGTCGGCGCGCAGTTCCCGGTTCAGCACGTGCAGCACGTTGCGGTTGAACTCGGCGGTCACGCCCTCGGCGTCGTCGTAGGCGCGGACCAGGGTGTGCTCCTCCTTGACCAGGTCGGTGCCCAGCAGCAGCCACTCCCCCGGCTTGAGCACCGCGCGCACGGCGGTGAGGAACTCGGCGCGCTCGGCGGGCAGGAAGTTGCCGATGGTGCCGCCGAGGAAGGCCACCAGCCGGGGCGGGTCGCCGGGCAGCAGCCCGAGGTGCTCGGTGAAGTCACCGACCACACCGCTGACCTGCACGCCCCCGTACTCGGCCGCCAGCGCGGCGGCGGCGTCGCGCAGGGCGGTCTCGGAGACGTCGAGCGCGACGATGTGCGCGAGGGTCCCGGCGCCGCGCAGGGCGTCGAGCAGCAGCCGGGTCTTCTCCGAGGAACCGGACCCGAGTTCCACGAGGGTGTGCGCGCCGGTGGCGGCGGCGATCTCGTCCGCGCGGGCGGCCAGGATCTCCCGCTCCGCCCTGGTCGGGTAGTACTCGGGCAGCCGGGTGATGCGCTCGAACAGGTCGCTGCCCCTGGCGTCGTAGAACCACTTGGGCGGCAGTGTCTTGGGGGTGGCGGTCAGCCCCACGCGGGCGTCCTCGGCCAACGCGCGCGCGGCGTGGTCGTCGGGCAGGTGCACTTCCACGGGATCAAGCCGGGAGTCGGTCATCTGCTTCCTTGTCTGCACTGCCGAGCGCGCGCACGCGGACGGCGGGAGTGGGGGTCAGGGTGGCCGTTACCAAGCAGCGATCGGCGATCGGCGCCCACGCCGGGTCCGCGGACCACGGTTCGGACGCCAGCACGACGAAATCGGGGCCGGTGAGCGCGGACAACGAGTGCCACCAGGTGGTGGCCGCGATGGTCACGCCATCGGTGAGCATGAGGTTGAGCCGGGAGTCGGGTGCCGCCGCGGCGACCGCGGTGACCACGTCGGCGAGCGCGTCGGCCATCGGGGTCCCCGCCCGCAGCGCGCGCCGCACCAGCGCCCACAGCACCGCGCTGTCGGTGGGCGCGTCGAGCGTCATCAGCTCCACAGCGGACAACGCGCCCGCGAGCGGGGCGAGGCTGTCCGGCCAGCCGGTGACCCTGCCGTTGTGGCTGAACAGCCAGCGCCCGTCGGTGAACGGGGCGCACGCGGTGTCCACCACCGGCATGCCGATGGTGGCCGAGCGGGCGGCCGCGAGCACCGCGTGGCTGCGGGTGCTGGCGGCCACCTGCGCGAACGCCTGGTCGGTCCACATCGGAACGGCGCGCCGGTAGCGCACCGGGTCCGACTCGGCGTCGGTGTACCAGCCGACGCCGAACCCGTCGACGTTGACCGTGCCCCCGCCGCGCATGTCGGCGGGGGCCCAGGTCTGGCGCAGCAGCCCGGTCGGCCCGTCGAGCAGGCCGGCGACGGGCACGGCGGGACCGAGGTACCCCAGGTGGCGGCACATGCGGTCAGCTGGCCGGGCGGGCGTCGCGGGCGCAGCGGAACCCGGAGAAGATCTGCCGCCGGATCGGGTGGTCCCAGTTGCGGAAGGTGCCGCGCACGGCGGCGGAGTCGGTGCCGAACGACCCGCCGCGCAGCACCTTGTAGTCGCCGCCGAAGAACACCTCGGAGTACTCCCGGTACGGGAACGCCGCGAACCCCGGGTAGGGCTGGAAGTCGGAGTCGAGCCACTCCCAGACGTCGCCGATGAGCTGGCGCACGCCGAGCGGGGAGGCGCCCTTCGGGTACGAGCCGACCGGGGCGGGCCGCAGGTGGCGCTGGCCGAGGTTGGCGTGCTCGACGCCGGGGTCCTCGTCGCCCCACGGGTAGCGGCGGGACCGGCCGGTCGCCGGGTCGTGCCGGGCGGCCTTCTCCCACTCCGGCTCGGTCGGCAGGCGCTTGCCCGCCCACTTCGCGTACGCGGCGGCCTCGTGGAAGCAGACGTGCACGACGGGTTCGTCCACCGGGACCGGCTCGACCACGCTGAAGCGCGTGCGCAGCCAGCGGTCGCCGTCGCGCTGCCAGAACCGCGGCGCGGTCAGCTTCGCCTTCTGCCGGTAGGCCCACCCGACCTCGCTCCACCAACGCGGGTCGTCATAGCCACCGGCGTCGATGAAGGCTAAGTAGTCGCCGTTGCTGACCGGGACGGTGTCGATGTAGAACGCGTCCACGTGCGTCTGGAACGCGGGACGTTCGTTGTCCAGCGCCCACGGCTCGGTGGACGTGCCCATGGTGAACTCCCCAGCCGGGACGAACACCTCCCTGGCGCCGATCGGCGCGACCAGGGCCGGGTCCGGGTCCGGGGCGTGCAGCACCGGGGCGCCGACCCGCAGCTGGTGGGTGGCCAGCATGGTCTCGTCGTGCTGCTGCTCGTGCTGCACGATCATGCCGAACGCGAACCCGCCGTCGACGAGCCTGCTGCCGTGCAGCGGGACCCGGTCCAGGACGTCGAACACCTTGTCGCGCACCTGGGCCACGTAGGTGCGCGCCTCGGTCGGCGACAGCAAGGGCAGCTCGGTCCGGCTCGCCCGCGAGTGCTGGAACGCGTCGTAGAGCTCGTCGATGTCGGAGCGGACCGGCTCACGGCCGCCCACGTCGCGCACCAGCCACAGCTCTTCCTGGTTGCCGATGTGCGCCAAGTCCCACACCAGCGGCGACATCAGCCTCGAGTGCTGGCGCACGAGGTCGTCGTCGTCGACCGCGTCGGTCAGCAGGGTGCTGCGGGCCCGGGAGCGCAGCAGCGCCTCGGCCACCCGCTCCCTGGCGCGCTCCACCTCGGTGGCGGCTCCACCGGGGAGACCGCTGCTCTGGTCGGTGGTGGTCACGACTTCCTCCCGTTCGTCGCTTCCGGTGTGCCCGCTTCCGGTGAGCCCGCTCCTGGTGCACCCGGCTTGGGGGTGCCCGCCCCTGGCGTGGTCGTACCGCGCGTGGTCGTACCGCGGGTGTCCACTCCCGGGGTGTCCACAGCGGCGCGCAGGGCCACCAGCCGGCCGGTGGTGTTGGCGGCGTGCGGCGCGGGTAGGTCGAGGGCCGCGACCGCCGGGATGCCCAGGTCCAGCACCTGGCGGGCGGCGCGGCGCAGGTCCGGGTCGGCGAGGCCGAGCCGGGCGGCGTCGAGCCACCGGTCGGCGACCGGCTCGCACGCGGCGACCACGGCGTCGACCGTGGCCCGGTCGTCCATCAGCGCCACCAGCAGCGCCGCCGGTGCCACCCAGTCGTCGCCGTCCTGGGCGTCGAGGTAGCGGACCTCGAAGTAGCCGTGCGGGCGGACCGGCGGGAACAGCGTGGAGATGTGGTAGTCGAGGTCGTCGAC
Source organism: Actinokineospora globicatena (assembly GCF_024171945.1). GTDB lineage: Bacteria > Actinomycetota > Actinomycetes > Mycobacteriales > Pseudonocardiaceae > Actinokineospora > Actinokineospora globicatena. Next base: position 730,512 of record NZ_JAMTCR010000004.1, on the reverse strand, counting down.
GGTGGGCGGGTGCTCGAGCGCGCCACCGATCCAGTCGGCGAAGGTGACCCCGCTCGGGGCGTCCCAGGCCCCGTCCGGCCGCCGCACGCACAGCAGCGGCGCGTCGAGCACGTACTCGGCCCAGGCCTGGGCCGGGTCGTCGGTGATCGGGACCGGCCGGGACCGGCGCGGGTCGACGCCGAGCACGTGCAGCGTCCGCGCGGACGCCCAGCCGGTCGGTTCCCCGGCCAGGTCGGGCGAGTTGGCGAACAGTCCGATCAGGACGGGGCCGAGCGAGTTGAGCGCGGCCCACCTGGCGGGCACGTCGGCGGGTAAGCCGACGTCCAGGCAGACCTGCAGGCCCGCGCTGGCGCACATCATGGTGATGCCGTGCTCGCCGATCGGGGCGAAGGCGCGTTCCATCGCCGCGTAGCGGGGGGTGTCGAGGACGCGGCGCGGGGACCGGTGCGCGTCGAGGCCGCGGCCACCGAGCACGAGGCCCGCGCGGCCGAGGAGGTCGGCGAGGTAGCGGTGGTCGGCCGTGACGACGTCGACCAGGCTGCCGAGGGCGGGTGCGGGGAGCGAGGAGATCTCGACCTGGCCACCTGGCTCGAGGGTGACCGGGGAGCCCGATGGCAACGGGAGCCAAGGGCTGTCGGGGCGGAGCGTCGTGGGGCTGTGCTGGCCGAGCGCGGCGGCGAGGTGGTCGGGGTCGAGTCGCCGCCCGGGGTCGTCGCGGTGGTGCACGACCCACTCCAACTCGACGCCCAGCAGACAGGGCGGTCCGTGCTTGAAGCAGACCGAGGCGACATACGCCTCGGCCTCCACTCTGGCCCGCAACCGGCTGCGCTCAGGCGCCGCGGTCTCGCGCGAAGCGGACATAAGGTGATCACTCCTTTCTTTCCCGCTGTACCGGGAATCGACGCTACACGCGGGCACCGACAGCCGCACGAACCCGCTGGGCCGATCGGGTTTCCGGTGGTGGGCGTGATGTGCGCCGCTATCCCAAAACGTACGTACGGATTGCTTCGCCGCCGCCGGGCTGACACCATCGACGGGTGCCCAGGGTGAGCCAAGACCATCTCGACGCGCGACGGCGCCAGATCCTCGACGGGGCCCGGTCGTGTTTCGCCCGCCACGGGTACGAGGGGGCCACCGTCCGCAGGCTGGAAGAGGCTACCGGACTGTCCCGAGGTGCCATCTTCCACCACTTCCGCGACAAGGAGTCCCTGTTCCTCGCCCTCGCTGAGGACGACGTGCTCCGGATGACCGAGGTGGTGGCCGCCCAAGGCCTCGTGCAGGTGATGCGGGAGCTGCTGTCGTCCACCCCGTCGGCCAACGGCGCGGCGCTCAACCCCGCCGACTGGCTCGGTACGAGGCTAGAGGTGTCGCGGCGGCTGCGCACGGACCCGGAGTTCCGGTCCCGGTGGGCGGAACGCTCGGAACAGCTGACCGTCGCGACGCGCGAGCGCCTGCTGCGCCAGCGCGAGGCGGGCAACCTGCGTGACGACGTGGACGTCGACGTGCTGACCGCGTTCCTGGAACTGGTGCTGGAGGGCCTGGTGTCGCACCTGGCGATGGGCCTGCCCGCCGACGACATGGACCCGGTGCTCGACCTTGTGGAGGAATCCGTTCGACGGCACCGGCGCGCGACCTAGACGATGCCCGCGTGGCAGATCCCAGTACGGCATCAGCGCAGCGATATAAGTGGACTCAGGGATGACGGCGACTCGGGGATGACGGTTTCCTTGCGCGCGTACGTCGCCGCGGCCGCCTTGGCGCGGGTCGCCGACGAGATGGTCGCGGTCGCGGTGGTCCTGTTGGTCTTGGACCGCACCGGCAGCCCGGCGCTGGCGGGGGCAACGGTGACCGCGTACACGCTGCCTTCCATTGTGTCCGGTCCGGTTCTCGGGGCCTGGCTGGACCGCGTGCCGTACCGGCGGGGTGTGCTGGCCGCCGGTGGCGTTCTGTTGGCGCTGACCTGCGTCGGTTTGGTGTCCACTGTCGGCAGGGTCCCGGTGGTGCAGTTCGTACTCGCGGCACTGACGGGGTTGGCGCTACCGCTCACCAGTGGCGGTTACTCCAGCCTCGTCCCGAAGTTGGTCCCATCGGAACGGCTGCCCAGGGCTAACGCGGTGGACGCGGCCACGTTCAACATCGGCGCTATCGCCGGTCCCGCTATGGCTGGGACGGTGGCGGCTGTAGCGAGTCCGGCGGCGGCGGTCTGGCTGATCGCGGCGTTGGCGCTATCCGGCTCTGTGTGCACGTTGTTCCTACCGCCGGTGTCAGGCGTGTCCGATGACCACCACCCGTCGCTGCTGCGGACAGTCCGAGCGGGACTGACCCACTTGGTCCATACCCCTCCCCTGCGTGGCGCGACACTGACGACCGTCATGGGCTACGGGTCGGTTGGTGTGCTCGCGACAGCGCTACCGCTGCGGATGCAGGACTTGGGCCAAGACCGCGCGGCCGCTGGTTATGTGTGGACGGCGATGGAGGTCGGGTGCCTCGTCGCGGTGGCCACGCTCGGCAGGTTCATCGCGGGCCCACGCCCTCAAATGACCGTTGTGGTCAGCACGGCCACGTTCGGCGCGCTGATGTTGGCCTGGCCGGTCGTGGACAGTGTCATCTGGACGCTCGCGTTCGCCGCCGCCGCGGGTCTGGCCGAGGGGTTGGCGCTGCCCGCGATCATGGCGACCCGGCAGCGGCACACCCCCGGCACGCTGCTGGCCCAGGTGTCCACCACGGGCGCCAGCCTCAAGATCGGCGCCTTCTCTCTCGGCGCCGCAGCGGGCGGGTGGCTGGTACCCGCGGTGGGGTCGGCGACCGCGATCACCGTCACCGCCTGCCTGCAACTGCTCGCTGCCGGGGTCGGGGTGCTGGCCGGGGTGCGTCGGGCGGGACCCGCCGGAGTTTGCTGAACTGGGGACCATGGAACCGAGCGCCGCCCACGACCAGGCCAGGGACGTGTTCGACCGGGCCGCGCACCAGGTGACCGACTGGTCGGCGCCGACCCCGTGCGCGGACTGGTCGACCAGGGAATTGGTGAACCACCTGGTGTCCGAGCAGCTCTGGGTGCCGCACCTGGTGGCCGGGGAGACCATCGAGCAGGTCGGCGACCGCTACGACGGCGACCTCGTCGGCGACGACCCACTGGCCGCCTGGACCTCCGCGTCCGAGGTGTCCCGGCGGGCCTGGGACGGGGTGCCCGATGACCGCGAGGTGCACCTGAGCAGCGGTTCCAGCCCGGCGGTGGACTACCGCTGGCAGATGGTCCTCGACCTGGCCGTGCACGGCTGGGACCTCGCGACCGCCACCGGCCACGACGCGGTGATCGGCGACGACCTCGCGCTCGCGCTGCTCGCGGAGTTCACCGACCAGGTCGACCAGTGGCGGGACGCGGGCATCTTCGGTCCGCCGGTGCCGGTTCCCGCCGACGCCGACCCGCCGACGCGGCTGGTCGCGCTGCTCGGCCGGGACCCGCGGTGGCACCCATCGGGTTGATCGCGGCGTGTCGCACGCGACTCCACCCACGCCAACCGGGGTCCGATCGCTCTAGACTGGGCCGGTTCGTCAGAACAAACCCGAGGAGTGCGGCTTCCCGTGCGCAAGGCGCAGAAGAAGAGGCCGGGCCGCAGTAGCGGGCCGGGAGAGAGTCCCGGCGGCCAGCTAGGCCAACAACCCGAGCGGGGTGCTCGGTGACCGCGTTCCTGCTCAGTGCCCTCGGGCTGCTCGCGGTCTGCGGGCTGACCGCGGGCACGGCGTTGTTCGTCGCGGCCGAGTTCTCGCTGACCACGCTCGAGCGCAGCCAGGTCGACCACCACGCCGAGCAGGTCGGCGACCGGCGGGCGCTGGCCATCTGGCGCGCGCACCGGTCGCTGTCGTTCCAGCTCTCCGCCGCCCAGCTCGGCATCACCATCACCACGCTGATCACCGGCTACATCGCCGAACCGGCGCTGGCCGCGCTGGTCGAGCCGCTGCTGGCGCTGACCGGCATGGGCGAGACCGCGGTGGACGCGATCGGGCTGGTGATCGCGCTGTTGGTGGCGACGTCGCTGTCGATGGTGTTCGGCGAGCTGGTGCCCAAGAACCTGGCCATCGCCCGGCCGCTGCCCACCGCGCGCGCGGTCGCCGGCGCCCAAGCCGTGTTCGCGTCGGTGTTCCGCTGGCTGATCAACGCGCTCAACGGGTCGGCGAACTGGATCGTGCGCGGCCTCGGCGTCGAGCCGCAGGAGGAGCTGCGCTCGGCGCGGTCCCCGCAGGAGCTGGGTGGTCTGGTCCGCTCCAGCGCGGCGGCCGGCGCGATCGACACCGGCACCGCGACCCTGCTGAGCCGGTCGCTGCGCTTCGGCGACCGCACGGCCGACGAGCTGATGACGCCGCGGGTGCGGGTGCAGGCCCTGCGCGCGGACGCGACCGTGGTCGACCTGGTGGACCTGGCCCGCAGCAGCGGGTTCTCCCGGTTCCCGGTGCACGGCGGCGACCTCGACGACGTGCACGGGGTCGTGCACGTCAAGCAGGTGTTCGGCGTGCCGCGCGAGCAGCGGGCCGTGACGACGGTGGCCGCGCTGGCCAGGCCGGTGCCGACGGTGCCCGAGACGCTGGGCGGTGACGTGCTGCTCGACCGGCTGCGCGGGTCCGGCCTGCAGGTCGCCGTGGTGGTCGACGAGTACGGCGGCACGGCGGGGCTGGTCACCCTGGAGGACCTGATCGAGGAGATCGTCGGCGACGTGCGCGACGAGCACGACCGCGGCGAGGTCAACCCGGTCCGGCCGCTGGGCCGCGACAGCTGGCTGGTCTCCGGGCTGCTGCGCGACGACGAGCTGGCCGAGGCGACCGGGTTCCGGATGCCCAGCGGGGAGTACGAGACGGTGGCGGGCCTGGTGCTGACCAACCTGGGGCGCATCCCCGAGGTCAACGACGAGATCCGGGTCGACGGCTGGCGGATCACGGTGCTGCGGATGGACCGGCACCGGGTCGCCGAGCTGCGCGTGGCGCGGCTGCCGGGGGTGAGCACGTGAGCGACGTGCTGGCCCTGGGTGCCACCCTGCTGCTGTTGCTGGGCAACGCGTTCTTCGTCGGCGCCGAGTTCGCGATCATCACCGCGCGCCGCGACCGGCTGGAGGCGCTGGCCAGGGACGGCGACACCCGCGCGGCCGCCGCGATCGAAGCGGGCAGGCAGCTGCCGCTGCTGATCGCGGGCGCGCAGCTGGGCGTGACGGTGTGCTCGCTCGGGCTGGGCGCGCTCGCCGAACCGGCCATCGCGCACCTGCTCGAAGGTCCCTTCGGGGCGCTCGGGCTGCCGGAGGCGGTCGTGCACGGGGTGGCGTTCGCGCTGGCGCTCGGCGTCGTGGTCACCCTGCACACGGTGCTGGGCGAGATGGTGCCCAAGAACCTGGCCATCGCCGGTCCGGAACGCGCCGCGACCACGCTGGTGCCGGTCCACCTGGCGTTCTGCAAGCTGGTCCGCCCGCTGCTTGGCATGTTCACCACGATCTCCACCGCGGTGCTGCGCCGCTTCGGGGTGGAGCCGCGCGAGGAGCTGGAGAACTCCTACACCTCCGACGAGCTCGCCACGCTGATCGCCGAGTCCCGCCGCGAGGGCCTGCTCGACGACTCCGAGCACCGGCGGCTGACCAACACGCTGTCCTCGGCCGGGCGCACGGTCGCCGAGGTGCTGGTGCCGCTGGAGAAGCTCAAGACGGTGCCGCACCCGCCGACGGTGGGCGCGGTCGCCGACGCGGTCGCCGAGACCGGCTTCTCCCGCTTCCCGGTCCGCATGCCCGACGGCGCGCTCAACGGCTACGTCCACGTCAAGGACGTCCTGGACCAGGTCGACTCCGACCCGGCCACTAGGGTGGCCTGGTCGCGGGTGCGCGGGCTGCCGGAACTGCCCGCCGACTCCCGGCTCGACGAGGCGCTCGCCGCGCTGCGGCGGACCCAGAGCCACCTCGCCAAGGCCGTCTCGGCCGACCGCGAGGTGCTCGGCGTGGTGGCGCTGGAGGACCTGGTGGAGGAGTACGTGGGCACGGTGCGCGACGGGACACACATCGGTGACGGCTCCTGAGGGCGTGCTGCCCGAACCCGCCTGGCACGCCCTGCGCGAGGCCCACGTCGCCCGCGTGCGCCAGTGGACCGACCCGCACCAGGAACGCAGGCGGCGCAAGGAGAAGCACCCGGTCCTGGACTTCCTGTTCACGTACTACTCGCACCGGCCCGCCCACCTGGAGCGCTGGCACCCCGGCCCCGGTGTGGTCCTGGCGGGCGACTCCGCCCGTGACTACCTCCGCTGGTCCGCCTACCGGGAGACCGCGGACGGTGTGACGCTCGGCCCGCTGTCCCCCGGTCGCAAGGCCACGGCGGAGTTCGTCCTCGCCCTGCTGTCGGCCACCGCTTCCCGCCCTCCGCGCCTGGGCTGCTTCGGCCTGCACGAGTGGGCAATGGTCTACCGGACCCAGGACGTGCGCCACGCCTGGCCGCTCCGCCTGGGACCGACCGGGACCGACGACGTCGTGGAGTCGTCCACCATCAAGTGCAGCCACTTCGACGCCTACCGGTTCTTCACCCCGCCCGCGCGTCCGCTCAACACCCTGGAGCCCAGCCGGGAAGCGCAGGTGGAGCTGGAACAGCCGGGCTGCCTGCACGCGAACATGGACCTGTTCAAGTGGGCCTACAAACTCGACCCGTTCACGCCGTCCTCGCTGGTAGCGGACTGCTTCGACCTGGCCGTGGACGTGCGGACGCTGGACATGCGCGCCAGCCCCTACGACCTGTCCGACCTGGGCTACGAACCCGTGCGGATCGAGACAGAACGGGGCCGGGCGGAGTACGTTCGCGCGCAGTCCGCGTTCACCGAACGCGCGACCCCACTACGAGCCCGGCTGATCACCCTGTGCCGCGAACTGTTGAGCGAGGTCGACGGTGGAACCCACCACGAGTGACGTCCCCGAGTTCCTGACCACCATCCCGGACGCCCGCCGCCGCGCGGACGCCGAGTCGCTGGTGGCGCTGATGACCGAGGTGACCAGCCACCCGGCGGTGCTGTGGGGAACGTCGATCATCGGCTTCGGATCCCGCCACTACCGCTACGAGACCGGCACAGAAGGCGTCACGGTCGCGGTCGGCTTCTCCCCGCGCAAGGCCCAGACAGTGCTCTACCTAACCGGTTCCCTGGACGACTACGCGGACCTGCTGACCACCCTGGGCAAGCACAGCACCGGCAAGTCCTGCCTCTACCTCAAACGCGTCGACGAGGCCGACCCAACGGCCCTGCGCGCCATCATCGCCCGCTCCTACCGAGCCGCGGGGACCGACGGCGGCGAGTAGATCATGAGAGCGAATTCGACGAGGGCTCAGGGGGCAGAAATCGCTGACAGAGCGAACTAAGCCAGCCCCTTGATGTACGCGATCCGTTCCGCGATAGCCTCCGCAAAATTGCGTGTAGAAACTTCCGCAATTGGTTCACTATGAATACCCTCACCTTTTACCGAGGTGACGAGGCAGGCGGCATCGTACAATCGTTCACGGACCAGGCGCTGAAGCAGTATCTGATAGCGACTCACATATGAGGATCCGTCAAACAAGGGATCGGCTCGATATATCGCCCTCCCGCCCTTGTTGAGGTCAATCAGAGTCGAGTCCGGCGCATGTTCAATCACAAACACGAACCCGATCCATGGTTCGAGAGGGCCAACAAGTCCGGCCTGGTAAGCACGCCGTAAATCTACAGCGTTGCCAATGGCTTCCTCGGTCCGATTATTAAAGTTTTTGCCAAACGAACCGACCTGCGACTTACACTCAATAGCCGCCACCAGAATACCTTTGTAGGTCACCACAACGTCCCAACTCTTGGTACGTCGGTAGTACCCGGGAAGCGGAATGGCACCCTTGTAACGAATAGCAACCTCAGAGACATCGATGCCGGTTTCGGCAAGCGGATAAAACTCGCGCGCGATCAACTGCTGCAGTGCCGCAAGATGTTGTCCACCAGTCACAGATCCGCGAGTGCCCGCATCGGCCCTACCCGATTCAACCTGTTTTTGCGCCTGCAGGTCACGTCCCGCCCAGAACGCCCGGATCGCCAAATCATAGTCCTCGTAACTGGTCGTCACGCCTCGTCCTCTGCGTTGATAGTAGGCCCCAGTTCCCAATCTTGCAGGTCGATGCCATAGGCAGCGGCTGCCGCCCTCGTCGCAGCCAACGAATCCCGACTCCGGAACGCCAAACGCAAAGCTTCCTGGATGGGCGGGGCGATACCGTCAGGCCTGGGAACCCGGATACGTTTGAGATACTGGGCTTGAAAACGGAGAGTACCACCGCGCATCCGCACGCAGTATGCCTCGATGAACGCCTGCGCGATCCGCGACAGCAGCAGGCCGCCAAGTATTTCCATGTCCCACACATCCGAAATAACATAGTAGAGATTGTGATGCGGATAGTGACCACCTACATCCAACACCGGATGAATGGTAGTTTTCATATCCTGAATCAACAGCTTCGGCCTGTCCACGAGCCCGGGTTGCACTTTATCGATAGTTCGATACCACGACGCTGAATCTTTCTTGGCCACAAAGCGATCGCGCAAACTCGGATATTTCGAAAGATAGGCATTCATACGTGGGTAGTCACTCAATGAAATCAGAGTTCCGTCATCTCTCCACGGATTGAGCAAATAATTGCCCTGCCATTCGAAGACACCAGACGCGAGATCGCAACGCATCGCCAGAGGCAGGATGCGATCCGGTTCGGCAATGGCGGAATCCTTTGTGACATATATCTTGTCCGCACCAGTAGCAACACCGATGGACACCTTTGTTCCAGTTGTCGCATCGTGCAAAGGATAGAATCGATCGTTCAAATACTCGATCAACGCGAGGCGGGCCGGAGAACCGGTCGGCCACAATTCACCACCATCAAACCAATGCGGGAGTCGGTGCGCCTTCACCCCAATATCGGAGAATTCCCGAAAGTCATCAGCTTGAGCCGCTTTCACAAGTGCGCACGCGCTTGAAGCCCCGAACTCGCCGGTAGTGTCTGCCACCACAACTGGGCCTTGGGCACGATTGCCGAGCACTATTATCGCCGGGTACGCCGAAACCCTCAACTCGAACGCATCGACGTCGTGCATCGTCCAGACGTGCTCCACGGCGTAATCCCGAGCCACCAACTCGCGCAAGTCCGCCCCGTACTGGTTCCTCATCCACCGGTCGGCGCAGATCAAGCCGACCTTGCCGCCGGGCTTCAGCAGCCGCAACGACCGTTCGATGAACCCGACGTAGATGTCGCCTCGGCCGCGCATCGTCGGCCAAGCGCGGCGGTACTGCGCTGCTAGACCATCGGGGAGGTCGTCGTAGCGGATGTACGGCGGGTTTCCAACCACGACATCGGCAGCGTGTCCATCGACCTCGGGCAGCAGGAAGTCGGCCTCGTTGATCCACTCCTCGACGAGACTGGTTGCCGTGGGTCCGGGCACGCCAGCGGTGATCAAGCGATCACGACAGAGCTCCTGGGAGACTTTGACGTGGTCGGCTTGGACGTCGTACGCCCTGAGCGCACCACCGAGCGAGGAGAACTCGCGTTCATGAGCTTTTGCGCTCGCCACGAGGCGTTCTACTACGGGACCAAGGAAAGCCCCGGAGCCACATGACGGCTCCACCAGGCGCAGGGAACCAAGATCACGCTCAACGGTGTAACCAGTCAGGTCGAGCAGCACCTCAACCACCCACCGGCGGGTGAAGACCACGCCGTAGTTCTGGATATCCGGGATCTGGAGTGTCACCGGCACAGCCTAGGGCTCGGCGAGCATGGCACCCGACAGTGACACAGGTGTTCGATCAAAGTCACCCAAGGGCTGCGGTGGTGAACACTGGGTGACCTAGCTCGTTGATGTTGACCTGGCATCCGCCCGGGTCGGTGCGCCAGATCGGAGCACGGGGCCGACGGTGCCGAGTCGACCAGTAGAAGATCATCAGCGCGACACATGTGCCTCTTCCTAGACGCTCCCGAGCGTATCGAATGCCGCCTTGATCGCGAGCAAGTGCCTTCTCGTCGTCGAATTCGCACTGGCCTAAATGGACGATCCCTGTCAAAGCCGCCTGACGACCCGGGCAGGGTTACCGACGGCCAAGGCGTGGCCGGGGATGTCGTGCGTGACGACGCTACCCGCGCCGACCACCGCGTTATCGGCGATGCGGACGCCAGGGCAGACGATGACGCCGCCGCCGAGCCAGGTGTTGTCGCCGATGGTGATGGGGAGCGGGCGTTCCCAGCCTTCGCGGCGGCGGTCGTGGTCGGTGGTCGGGTGGGTGGCGGTCAGGAGTTGAACTCTAGGGCCGATGCGCACGTCCGCGCCGATGGTGATGCCGCCGTCGTCCATGAAGAGGGCGTCGCTGTTGACGAAGGTTCTAGCGCCGACCCGGGTCAAAGTGCCGTAGCTGCACTGGAAGCGAGGTAGCACTACCGCGCCGGGACCGAACTCCGCGAAGAGGCCGCTGAGGATCTCTTGGCGCAACTCGTCATCATCCGCGCCCGTGGCGTTGAAGCGGTCCAGCTGCCGCCAGCACTGTCGGCGTTCCTCCGCGAGCGCGGGCGAGTCCAGGTACCACTCGTGCCCGAGCATGCGCGCCTTCGAGGCGTCCACCGGCGGATCACCCACTCGCGAGTACCGCGCGCATGCCCGCGACCGCGAGCTGGTCGGCGCGTTCGTTCTCCGGGTGGCCGCTGTGGCCCTTGACCCAGTGCCACTCCACGTCGTGCTTGGCGACGGCCTCTTCCAGGCGCTGCCACAGGTCGACGTTCTTCACCGGTTCGCGCGCCGAGGTCTTCCAGCCGTTGGCCCGCCAGCGGCTCACCCACTTGGTGATGCCGTTGCGCACGTACGTGCTGTCGGTGTACAGCCTCACCGTCGACCGCCGGGTCAGCGTCTCCAGCGCCTGGATCGGCGCCATCAGCTCCATCCGGTTGTTCGTGGTCTCCTCGGCCGACCCGCCGGAGAGCTCGCGCTCGTGGGTGCCGTAGCGCAGGACCGCGCCCCAGCCGCCGGGGCCGGGGTTGGGCGCGCAGGCGCCGTCGGTGTAGATCTCGACGATCACGAGCCGGTGATCTCCGCGACGAGGCGCTTGGCCGACTCCTCGGTGAAGTTGCCGGAGATCTGCACCGAGCCCCCGGTGATCGGCGCCTGGATGGTGGGCGCCGACACCATGGTCCCGTCCACCATCACCGCCAGCTGCTCGCCGACGTGCGCGGTCGTCCACTGGGCGAACACCGCCGAGGTCGCCGCGGTCAGCTCGATGGTGACCACCCAGCCGAAGTCCGTCCGCTCCGCGCGCACCGACTTGAACTCGGGGAACTGGCCGATCGACGGCCCCAGCGTGTAGACGGTGTCGTCCGGGCCGATCACCTGGTCCGGACCGGACACCTCCATACCCGGCTTGACCGAGACCACCGGCCGCAGCTCCACCGGCACCTTGGCGGTGACCAGCCCGCTGCCCGCGGGGTTGCCCGCCGACGAGACCGGGGCCGACTCCGAGGCAGATGCCCCTGGGCCAGGAGACCCCGTCGGGGTGCTCGCCGCGTCCGAACCGCACGCCGCCACCGCGAGCAGCGCGGCGACGACGAGCGCGTGGATGATCGGTTTCCGCATGCCCTGGATCCTAGGGCCAAGCCCCGAGCGGCCGTCGCCGTTCATCCACAGGGGTCAGTCCCGGACGGTGACGGCCTGCCCCAGCGCGCCGACGACGCCCCGCGCGTCCGGCAGCACGGTCAGCGTCCCGCCGGTCGACGTGGCCAGGTCGCGCAGCGCCGCGCGGTCCGGGTCACGGCCGATGGCGATCACGTCGACCGGCACCGGCTTGTCCTTCTCCGACACGCGCCGGATCGCGGCCTTGGCCTGGGACAACGACATCGCGCCGTCAGCGCCACCGTCGGTGATGACCACCAACTGGTTCCGGCGCCCGGGAACGTAACCCTGAACGGCAGAGCGGTATCCAGCGGCCACCGACTCATAGAAGTCCGTGGCACCGTTGGGTGTAAGACCGTCGATCGCGACATGTAGCGACGCACGCCGGTTGGTCACAGGACCTGTCGGTACCGCTACCGCGTAAGGCTTTCCCTTCTCAAGGGAGCGCGAGAACGGCCACAGGCCAAGAGAGCCGGAGACGGTGTAGTCCGTGTAGCCCTTCAGCGCGTCCTTGACCCAGTCGAGCCTGCTCCGCCCGTCGCCGCCGTCGCCGCCCATGGTGCGCGACACGTCGACCATGATGGTCACGATGCCGCCGCCCTCCACGGCGTTGGCCCACGTGGTCGCGATCCGCTGCGTGGTGTTGGGGTCCGACCTGGCGAACCCGGGCACGACCTCGCCCCAGCTCATGCCCATCGCCGCCGTCGGCCGGTCCGGGGCGTCCTTGCCGCGCAGCCCGGCGCGGGAGAACTCGCGCTGCTGCTCGGGCGCCTGCAGGAACGCGCGGAACCGGTCGGCCGCCTCGGTCCGCACCGGTCCCACGTCGGCGCCGGTCAGCGCCACGAACGGGAAGTCCGCCACCGGCGTCGGTCCCGTGGCGACGACCTCCCACAGCGGCCGCTTCGACGCGGGTCGTCCGTCGTCGCCGAGGTTGCGGCGGAACAGGTCGACCTCCAGAGTCGCGACCGCGCTGTACGGGGCGTCGGCCATGTCCGGGCTCTCGCCCAACGCGGCCAACGCGGCCCGAGTCGTGTCAGGCACGTCAGACGGTTGTGCCCGCGCCAACGCCCCCAACGCTGCCTCAACCGGTTGTCTAGCAAGCACGTTCTGCGTAACCGGGCTCTCTTGCGCCACACCCACGAGCGCGCTCTGCACCGCTAGAGCGCTCGCCGGGTTGGTCAGCGGCGACGGCAACGCGACCGTGAGCCGACCCCAGTCCGGTTTGCCGAACCGGGTCCAGCCACTGGTGTCCGAGGTCAGCCCGGCCAGCTCCGACCACCGGAACCGCGCGGCGTTCGTGAACACCGTGGCCGCGGGTTCCGGCGCGGCGAGCACGACCGGGCTGCTGGCGACCGGCTCCGGCGCGGCGGCGAGCAGCGCGTCGTCGGTGGCGGCGAGCCGGTCGGTCCACAGCGACGACTCCGGCAGCCACGCGTCCGGGCGGTCGCCGAGCTCCCGGGTGTTCCACTCCCCGGTGAGCCCGGCGTAGGCGCGCGGCGACTCCGCCGAGCTGATGTTGACCCGCACGCAGTGCTCGCCGACCACGGTGGACCCGGAGTTCCACCGGTTGGCGGCCTCCCGGACCGGCCGCTCGGCCGAGGGGGTCACCGCCACCCGGAGCACCTCCGCGCCCGCCGGGCAGCCCTGCTCGCGCGCGGCCGCCCGGTCGAAGTGGTCACCGATCCACCCCCACCCGGCCCAGCCGAGCACCAGCAGGGACACCAGCCCTAACGCGATCACCCCCACGCTCACTCGTCTGCCGCTCACATGCCCCCGATGTCGTGACATCACGTCCTTTCCGCGCGACGGATATGCCGGTCCGTGTCCGCGCCAGGCGCAATGCACTCTATTAGGGGTTGGAAATGCGTCAACCCGAGTGATGCGGGAGGAAATTCACCGTTACCCGTTGAACCGCTCGGGGTCCGGGCCGACCCGCTGCCCGTTGTCCAGCCCGGCCAGCACCGCCAGGTCGTCGGCGTCGAGCTCGAAGTCGAAGACCTCGATGTTCGCGCTGATCCGGGCCGGGGTGACCGACTTGGGGATCACCACGTTGCCCAGCTGCACGTGCCACCGCAGCAGCACCTGCGCGGTGCTCTTCCCGTGCTTGTCGGCCAGCGCGGTGACCGCCGGGTCGGCCAGCAGCGCGCCGGAGGCCAGCGGGCTCCACGCCTCAGTCGCGATGCCGTGCTCGGCGTGGAAGGCGCGCAGCTCGGCCTGCGGCAGGTTCGGGTGCAGCTCGACCTGGTTGAGCACCGGCACCACGTCGGTCTCGTCGAAGAGCCTGCGCAGGTGCGGGACGTGGAAGTTGGAGACGCCGATCGAGCGGGCCCGGCCGTCGGCGCGGATCTTCTCGAACGCCCGCCAGGTGTCGACGTAGGTGTCGCGCGAGGGGGTGGGCCAGTGGATCAGGTACAGGTCCACCTGCTCCAGGCCGAGGCGCTGCAGGCTGGCGTCGAAGGCGCGCAGCGTCGGGTCGTAGCCCTGGTCGGTGTTCCAGAGCTTCGTGGTCACGTAGATCTCGTCGCGCGGGAGGCCGGACTCGGCGATGGCCTTACCGGTGCCGGTCTCGTTGCGGTACGCCGCGGCGGTGTCGATGCTGCGGTAACCGGCCTCGAGCGCGGTGCTGATCGCGGCGCCGACGACGTCATCGGGCACCTGCCACACACCGAAGCCGAGCTGCGGGATGGTGGTGCCGTCGTTGAGCTTGACGCCAGGGACGTTCGGCATGGGGTTCCTCGTCGTTCTCGGGGACAGTCCTCAGTGGCACCCAACACCGTGGGGCAGCGCTATCTTCCCCCGGTGAAACGGGAGTGGCCCGCCGACAACCACTCGGCGGGCCACCCTCGACAAAGCGCGTCAGCTGCTGTAGGCGTCCAGCGGCGGGCAGGAGCAGACCAGGTTGCGGTCGCCCTTGGCGCCATCGATGCGGCGGACCGGCGGCCAGATCTTGGGCGCGCCGTGCCCGGCCGGGAAGACCGCCTCTTCGCGCGTGTACGGGTGGTTCCACTCCCCTGCGATCGACTCGGCGGTGTGCGGGGCGTTGGCCAGCGGGTTGTCGGCCAGCGGCCAGTCCCCGGCGGCGACCCGGTCCACCTCGTGCTTGATGGCGATCATCGCGGCGCAGAACCGGTCGATCTCGGCGAGGTCCTCGCTCTCGGTCGGCTCGACCATGAGCGTGCCCGCGACCGGGAAGGACATGGTCGGGGCGTGCAGGCCGTAGTCGGCGAGGCGCTTGGCCACGTCGTCGACGGTGATGCCGGTCGCCTTGGTCATCGGCCGCAGGTCCAGGATGCACTCGTGGGCCACGAAGCCGCCCGCGCCGGTGTAGAGGACCGGGAAGTGCTCGTCGAGGCGGCGGGCGATGTAGTTGGCGGAGGCGACCGCGGTCAGCGTCGCCCGGCGCAGGCCGTCGGCGCCCATCATCCGCACGTAGGCCCACGAGATCGGCAGGATCGACGCGCTGCCCCACGGCGCGGCGCTGATCGGGCCGACGCCGGTCTCGGGGCCCGCGGTGGGCTGCAGCGGGTGGTTGGGCAGGAACGGCGCGAGGTGCCCGCGCACGCCGATCGGTCCGACACCGGGGCCGCCGCCGCCGTGCGGGATGCAGAACGTCTTGTGCAGGTTGAGGTGCGAGACGTCCGAGCCGAACTTGCCGTAGCGGGCCAAGCCGATGAGCGCGTTGAGGTTCGCGCCGTCGACGTAGACCTGGCCGCCCGCGTCGTGCACCAGGCCGCAGACCTCGCGGACGGTGTCCTCGTACACGCCGTGCGTGGACGGGTAGGTGATCATGATGGCGGCGAGGTCGGCGCTGTGCTCGGCGACCTTCTTGCGCAGGTCACCCAGGTCGATGTTGCCGTTGTCGTCACAGGCGACGACGACCACGCGCATACCGGCCATGACAGCACTAGCGGCGTTGGTGCCATGCGCGCTGGACGGGATAAGACAGATGTCGCGCTCACCGTGGCCCTGAGACCGGTGGTAGGCGCGGATCGCCAGCAGACCGGCGAACTCGCCCTGGCTGCCCGCGTTGGGCTGGAGGCTGACGGCGTCGTATCCGGTCAGCTTCGCCAGCCAGTCCTCCAGGTCGGAGATGATGGTGAGGATGCCCTTGGCGTCCTCCACCGGCGCGAACGGGTGCAGGTCGGCGAAGGCGGGCCAGGTGATCGGCTCCATCTCCGCGGTCGCGTTGAGCTTCATCGTGCACGAGCCCAGCGGGATCATGCTGCGGTCGAGCGCGACGTCCTTGTCCGAGAGCGCCCGCAGGTAGCGCAGCAGCGCGGTCTCGGAGCGGTGCGTGGAGAACACCGGGTGCGTCATGTACTCGCTGGTGCGCACCAGGTCGGCGGGCAGCGCGTCGCCGGTCTCGGCGTCGAGCGCGTCGACGTCGCCGCTGACCCCGAACGCCTTCCACACCAGGTCGAGGTGGGCGCGGGTGGTGGTCTCGTCGGTGGCGATGCCGACCGTGTCGGCGTCGGCGAGGCGCAGGTTGACGCCGAGGCCGCGGGCGGCGGAGACGACGTCGGCCGCCCGGCCGGGCACCTTCGCGGTGACGGTGTCGAAGAACGCGGCGGCGGTGATCTCCACGCCGCCGCGGCGCAGGCCCTCGGCCAGCACGGCGGCCATGCGGTGGGTGCGGGTCGCGATGGCGCGCAGGCCGTCGGGACCGTGGTAGACCCCGTACATCGAGGCGACGACGGCCAGCAGCACCTGGGCGGTGCAGATGTTGGAGGTCGCCTTCTCGCGGCGGATGTGCTGCTCACGGGTCTGCAGCGCGAGCCGGTAGGCGGGCTTGCCGTCGGCGTCGGTGCTGACGCCGACCAGGCGGCCGGGCAGCTGGCGCTCCAGGCCCTTGCCGACGGCCATGTAGCCCGCGTGCGGACCGCCGAACCCCATCGGCACGCCGAAGCGCTGGGTGGTGCCCACGACGACGTCGGCGCCGATCTCGCCCGGCGCCTGCAGCACGGTCAGCGCGAGCAGGTCGGCGGTGAAGGCGACCTTGGCGTCGCGGCCGTGCGCCTCGCGGGTCAGCTCGGCGAAGTCGCGGACCTCGCCGGAGGCACCGGGGTAGGAGAACAGGACACCGAAGAAGTCCTCGACCGGCAGGCCCTCGGCCAGGTCGTGCACGACGACCTCGATGCCCAGCGGCTCGGCGCGGGTCTCGATGACCGCGATGGTCTGCGGGAAGGTGTCGGCGTCGATGACGAACCGGTTGGACTTGGAGCGGCCCGCGCGGCGCAGCAGGGTCATCGCCTCGGCGGCGGCGGTCGACTCGTCGAGCATCGACGCGTTCGCGGTGGGCAGCCCGGCCAGGTCGGCGACCATGGTCTGGAAGTTGAGCAGCGCCTCCAGGCGGCCCTGGCTGATCTCCGGCTGGTACGGGGTGTAGGCGGTGTACCAGGCCGGGCTCTCCAGCACGTTGCGCCGGATCACCGGCGGGGTGTGCGTGCCGTAGTAGCCGAGGCCGATCATCTGGGTCAGCGTCTGGTTCTGCCCGGCCAGCTCGCGCAGCTCGGCCAGCGCCTGCACCTCGGTGGCCGGGGCGGGCAGGTCGATGGCCAGGTCGCCCTCGCGGATGGACTCCGGCACCGCGTGCTGGGCCAGCTCCTCCAGCGACCCGACACCGACGACGTCGAGGATCCTGGCCAGCTCGGCCGGGCGGGGGCCGACGTGGCGGTCGGCGAACGGGGTGCCGTGCTCGAGCGCGGCGAGCGGGATCCGGTCGGTCGTCATGGGTCTCCTCGGGGCGGTGCAGCAGGGGTCGGGCCTGGCACGGGCGGTCCGCCCGTGTGGCCCTCCCCCTCTGTCCGTGCCCGAAGGCGCCTGAGAGCTTCACCGCACGCCCGGAAGCGGGCATGCGACTTGCACCTTCGGCGGGGCTCCCCGGTCGTGCCGGGTCGCCCGCTTTCCAGAGGCGTCTCACCCGCACGGTCCGTTTGCCTGAGAGGTTCCGGGGAGGATTTGCTCCTTCGGCGCCGATCCGGTCTGGTGGACCGGTCGGACTCTCCCGCACGGGTTCAGCGACGCGAGGACGAGTCTAACCCGTCCGGGGTGCAATTCGATTGCGGACGGGGTGCGGTTCGCGGTCGACTGCCGGACATGGGCTCCGACCTGGACATCGCCGCCGTGCGCGCCGCCATCGACCACCAACTGCGCCGTCACCTGGCGCCCTCCGGGCCGGGCGGGAGCGCCGAGCGCACCGACCTGCTGACCAGACACCTCGGCGTCGGTCGGGACAGCTGGTCCGGGGTGGTCTGGTCGTCACTCGACGAGTCGACCGCCGATCAGGTGATCGAGGCGACCGTCGCGTGGCTGCGCGGCGTCGAGGGTCACGGCGAGTGGAAGCTCTACCACCACGACTCCCCCGTCGACCTGGCCGACCGGCTGACGGCCGCCGGGCTGGTGGGTGGGCCCGCGGAGGCGGTGATGGTCGCCGAGGCAGCGTCCGTGCCGCACTTCGCGCCGCCGGAGGGCGTCGAACTGGTCCCCGTGACCTCCGACGCCGACGTCGACCGGGTGGTCCGGGTGCACGACATCGCCTTCGGGGCGGATCACAGCAGGCTGGGGGCGCAGATGCGCGCACAACTCGCCGTCGGAGAACTGGACGCGGTGCTGGCGGTGGCCGGGGACGAGCCCGTGAGCGCCGCCCGGACGAGCTACCACCCAGGTACGGACTTCGCGGGCCTGTGGGGCGGTGGAACGCTAGAGGCGTGGCGGGGACGTGGGATCTACCGGTCGCTGGTGAGCTACCGCGCCCGTAGGGCTGAGCAGCGCGGGGTGCGCTATCTGCAAGTGGACGCGCTACCCACGAGCAGGCCGATCCTGGAGCGCGTCGGCTTCACCTGCGTCGCGCTCACCACCGCGTACACGCTGCCCTAGGGCTCTAGAGCCTCACCCGGCGTTGCGGGCCTTGCGGCGCTGGGTGAGCTCGTCGTCGGCGGGGATCTCGACGCCGTCGGCGCGCTCGGCGGGGAACTCGTGGATGGTGCCGCTGATCTCGCGGATGGCGCCGCTGACCGCGATGCCGAACACGCCCTGGCCGCCTTGGAGCAGGTCGACGACCTCCTCGGGCGAGGTGCACTCGTAGACGGTGGTGCCGTCGCTGAAGAGGGTGATCCTGGCCAGGTCGCGGACCCCGCGCCTGCGCAGGTGGTCGACGGCGACCCGGATGTTCTGCAGGGACACCCCGGTGTCGAGCAACCGCTTGACCACCTTCAGGACCAGGACGTCCTTGAACGAGTAGAGCCGCTGCGAGCCGGAGCCGTGCGCGCTGCGGACCGTGGGCACGACCAAGCCGGTGCGCGCCCAGTAGTCGAGCTGCCGGTAGGTGATGCCTGCGATCTGGCACGCGGCGGGACCCCGGTAGCCGACGAGCTCGTCGGGCAGCGAGGCGTCCGGGAACAGTTCGCCCTGCTCACCGGAGTCAGCCCCGACGGGACCATCCTCGAACACGCCTGCCTCCCCTCGTCCGGCCACCGATGGCCGGCGAACGAGACCGCCCGTTCCGCTCTGGGGAACCGTCGGCCGAGCGGCACACACACGGGGCGTCGGTCGGTGCTACCGCTGGCGGTAGCACTACCTGCGACCTCGGTGTGTTTCGCTCGTCTGTGACGGTAAAACGGGCACGCGAGGAGGTCAACGCGACGCGCGGGGACGGGGCTGAGTCACTGGGGCACCTGGCTCGCGGGGGACGTCCCCACGGAGTTGACCCACCCCGGCTACGTATCCGCGCCGCGGAAGTCCTCGGGGGAGACCGAGTCGAGGAACTCGCGGAACTTCTCCACCTCGTCCTCCTGCTCGTCCGGGATGATCAGCCCGGCCTCCTGCAGCACCGAGTCCTCGGCGTGGATCGGCACGCCGACCCGCAGGGCCAGGGCGACCGAGTCGCTGGGTCGCGCCGAGACGCGAACGTCGCCGTCGAAGACCAGCTCGGCGAAGAAGGTGCCCTCGCGCAGGTCGGTGATCCGCACCTGCTCCAGTTCGCGACCGAGCGCGCCGATCACGTCCTTGAGCAGGTCGTGGGTCAGCGGCCGCGCGGGCCGCACCCCCTGCTGCTCGAGGGCGATCGCGGTGGCCTCCACCGATCCGATCCAGATCGGCAGGTACCGCTCTCCCTCGGTCTCACGCAGCAACAAGATCGGCTGGTTCGCGGGCAGCTCCACCCGGACCCCCACGACGCGCATCTCGCTCATCGGGCTCGCCTCCCTCCGCTCGCTGGGGCATCGGCGTCCCGTTGCATCGAGGATCGCTCATCGCCTGGTTCGACGCTACCCGCCATCTGGTCCCCACGCCCGCCTATCTCACGTCTATTCCACGGTGATCGGTTCAGCACCGGTGGCCGCGCACGCGATCTCGCGAGCACCGCGCTACTTCTGCGTCACTCTGCGCAAACCGGTCCGCACCAGCAGCGAGTGCAGGGTGATCGCCAACGCCGCCAGGTCGTCGGCCGACTCGTCCGCGCGCGCCCGCGCAGCGGGGTCGCGCTGGCGGAACACCGGGGCCAGGACCTGTTCGAGCAGCGCCACTTCCCGGTCGGCCGCGGCGCGGAAGGCGCGCAGGTGCCGGGGTTCGATGCCGTAGTCGGCCAACGCCGACGCGGTGGTGGCCACGGCGAGCGCCTCGGCGTCGAACGCGCCGTCGGCGGACGCGGCCAGCAGGCCGTACTGCTCGAGCTCGGCCAGGATCCGCTCGGGGATCCTGGCCCGGTCGAGCAGGTCGTCACGCGACATCGGCGCGACGGTGGCGACCGGTTCCGGCAGCGCGGGTACCGCGATGAGACCGCGCGCCGGGCGGGCCACCTGCTCGGGTGGCCCGCCCGGGCGGTCGAGTTGCTCTTTGATGACCTTGAGCGGGAGGTAGTGGTCGCGCTGCGCGGCGAGCACGAAGCGCAGCCGCGCCACGTCGGCCGCGGTGAACCGCCGGTAGCCCGACGGCGTGCGCTCCGGGCTGACCAGCCCCTCCGCCTCGAGGAAGCGGATCTTGGAGATGGTCACGTCCGGGAACTCCGGCCGTAGCTGCGAGAGCACGGCGCCGATGCTCGACCCGGCCCGCGACGCCCGACCGGCGGCCGTCACGCGCCCCTAGGCCCCCGCGCCGGGGCCGGTGAGGAACACCAGGCGGAACTTGCCGATCTGCACCTCGTCACCGCCCGCGAGGACGGCCTGGTCGACCGGTTCCCGGTTGACGTAGGTGCCGTTGAGGCTGCCGACGTCGATCACGACGAACTCCCCGCCCTCGCGGCGGAACTCCGCGTGCCGCCGGGAGACGGTGACGTCGTCGAGGAAGATGTCGCTGTCGGGGTGCCGACCCGCGCTGGTGGTGTCGCGGTCGAGCAGGAAACGCGACCCCGCGTTCGGACCGCGCTTCACCACGAGCAGCGCGGAACCGGACGGCAGGGCGTCGACACCGGCCACGGCGGGCTCGGGCGCCGGAGCGACCTGGGCCTCGGGGTCGGTGAGGAAGTCGGCCCGGAAGACCGAAGTCCGTTCCGGAGACTGCTCCGGCGGGACGCCGGGCCCGTCGTTGGTGCTCACCTGAGCTCCTCCTGCTGGTCAGTTCCGCTGAACAAGTGCCAACGTACCGTGCGCGATCAGGCGCCGGACCGGTGGTACCCCCTGGGGGGTCGCGGCGGGCCCACCCGGGCCCACCGCGCTCACCAAGATCGTCTCACGCCGGGTCAGGCCCGGGTGAGCGCCTGGTAGGCGTCGGCGTCGAGCAGCGCCTCGAGCGCCTCGGGGTCGTCGACCCTGATCTCGAAGAGCCAGCCCTCGCCGTAGGGGTCGTCGTTGAGCAGGTCGGGCTGCTCGGCGGTGGCCTCGTTGACCGCGACGACCTCGCCGGAGAGCGGGGCGTAGAGGTCGGAGACGCTCTTGGTCGACTCGACCTCGCCGATCGGGGCGCCCGCCTCGACCCGGTCGCCGACCTCGGGCAGCTGGACGAACACCACGTCGCCGAGCTGCTGCTGGGCGTACTCGGTGATGCCGACGCGCACCAGGTCGTCGGCCTTGGTCGCCACCCACTCGTGCTCGTCGGTGTAGCGCAGTTCTTCGGGGATCACGCGGTGCCCTCTTTCGGACCGGGATGTGGTGGCGCAGAGCTTAAACGGCGGTGGTGGGCGCCAACCGCAGCGCCGCCCGTGTCTGCACCAGGTAGAGCAATCCGGACCAGATGAACAAGAGGCCGCCCCAGACGATGAACGCGTAAGCGACCGGTCGGACGACCGCGGCGAAGGTAGAGCCACCTTGCGCGAGCAGCAGAAGCGGGAACGCGTACATGAGGTTGAACGTGGCCGCCTTGCCCACGTAGGTGACCTCTGGAGGGGCGAAACCCGCCCGGCGCAGCACGAGGATGCACCCAGCTACCAGAACGTCCCTGGCGAGCAGCAGGGCGGCGACCCACCACGGCACGATGTCGCGCACGACGAACGCGACGAGGGTGGCGATCGTGTAGAGCCGGTCGGCCGCCGGGTCGAGCAGGGCGCCGAGCTTGCTGGTCTGGTCCAGCCACCGGGCGATCTTGCCGTCGAGCCAGTCGCTGAGGCCGCTGAACAGCAGCACGGCCAGCGCCCAGCCGTCGGCCTTCGGGACCAGCAGCAGGTACAGGAACAGCGGGACCCCGGCCAGCCGCAGCATGCTCAGGATGTTCGGGATGGTCCACACGCGGTCCGACACGCCCGCGCCGGACCCGTCAGCGCCCAGTGCACCAGCGCGGTCTGGTTCCCCCACTCGCGCGGTGCCGTCCACCGGGTCCGCCCCCTCTTCCCGCACGTCAGCCATGCGGGAAGAGTAGGGCAGCACTATCCGATGGCTCTTATCCCCAGTCCCCAGTTAGTCGTATCCGTGCTGGTCGGCTCAGCCCTCGCGGTGCTGCGTCCACCCCTGGCGCTCGAGCGCGGCGGGCGTGAGCGCGGTGGGCCTGCCGAAGGCGTCCAGGCCGACCCAGCGGCCCGCTCCCCCGGTGTACTCCAGCACGTAGGCGTGCCCGTGGCTCCAGACAACGCTGCACGGCGCGGTCGGCAGTGTCGGTCCGGAACCGGGTCCGGCCTGGTGAGAGATCGTTTCGGTGCTCATTGGCTTACCTCCGCTCCGGACGTCGGCAGCCGGGCAGTGTGTGTTAGCTCTCTTGGCCGCCGAATCGAACTGAATCGATGCGTTCCCACCCCGTGATCGCGCTAAGCCAACGGCTTGCGCGCGGGGTGGCCGCTCTGCGTTCAGTTCCGCGACCCGGCGACGGCCTTGATCAGCGCGGAGCAGAAGGCGGGCAGGTCATCGGGGTTGCGGCTGGTGATGAGCGGGGCGCCGGCGGTGTCCACGACGACCTCTTCGTCGACCCACTCGGCACCGGCGTTGCGCAGGTCCGTGGCCAGGCTCGGCCACGATGTCATCTTCCTGCCACGCACGACATCCGCCTCGACGAGCGTCCACGGGCCGTGGCAGATGGCGGCCACTGGCTTACCGGAGTCGAAGAACGACTTGGTGAACGCCACCGCGTCCTCGTCCGTGCGCAGGAAGTCCGGGTTGGCCACGCCGCCGGGCAGCACGAGGCTGTCGAAGTCGGCGGCGTCCGCTTCGCGCACGGTCTTGTCCACGGGGAACTTGTCGGCCTTCTCCAAGTGGTTGAAGGCCTGCACGTGACCGGACTCAGTGGACACGAGCACCGGCTTGCCACCCGCGCGTTCCACCGCCTGCCACGGTTCAGTCAGCTCTACCTGCTCGATGCCCTCCGGCGCGACGAGGAACGCGATCGTGCGGTCGGTCAGAGCTGCCATGTCGACTTCCTTCCACTCGGGTACGTGAAGTGGGTTCCCATCCGGGACGATTCAAACCATGTGCGCTGCGAGCAGTGAGGTCGTCGACCGGCTCATCGATCGGCTCATCGATGTGGTCGGGGCGGGGCACGTCCTGACCGATCCCGATGTGGTGGCGGGGTTCGCGACGGATTGGACCGGGAGGTTCACCGGGTCCGCGCGGCTCGTGGTGCGACCGGCCGACCGCGACGAGGTCTCCGGCGTGCTCAAGGTGTGCCACGAGTTGGGCATCGCGGTGGTGCCGCAGGGCGGTAACACCGGGCTGGTTGGTGGCGGAATCCCTTACCGGGGCGAGGTTGTACTGAGCTTGACCCGATTGACCTACCTGAGCCCGGTAGATCCAGTGACACGTCAGGTGACAGCTGGGGCGGGGGTGACGCTGTCGGCTCTTACGGCTCACGCAGCCGAGGCGGGTTTGGACTTCGCGATCAACATCGCGTCTAGAGGCAGCGCGACTGTCGGTGGGTTGGTAGCGACCAACGCGGGCGGTCTGCGGGTCCTGCGGTGGGGTTCTATGCGCGACCAGGTTGTGGATGTCGAGGCTGTCTTGGCCAACGGCGATGTGGTCGGCAGGGCTGTCGGACTTCCCAAGGACAGCACGGGGTATGACCTAGCGGGGTCACTCGTGGGCAGCGAGGGAACACTCGCCGTGGTGACCGCCGCACGGTTGCGTCTGATTCCCGCGTTTGCCGAACGAGCGACAGCCACATTGGCATTTGACCGAACAGAAGATGCCGTTGCGGCGATCGGCGCGCTTCGCGTTCTGCCCTCTCTCACCTCCGCCGAGGTCTACTACGACGCTGGCCTAAAGCTCGTCTGCGCGCATCGACAGATAGCGCCACCGTTCGCCGAGTCGTACGAGGTGTATTTGCTCGTGGAGTGCACGGCGGATGTAGACCCGACGGAGGCGTTGGGCGAGGTAGTGGAAACGCTGCCAGGGCTGAGGAATTCCGCTCTTGCGGTAGACGAGTCGTCGCGCAGGACACTGTGGACACACCGCGAGGCACATGCCGAGGCGATCAACGCGTTGGGTCCACCGCTGAAGTTGGACGTAGGTGTGCCGACCGCGCTCGCGGCCGAGTTCGAGCAAGAGGTGCGTTCGATCGTCACCGAGGTAGCGCCATCGGCCACTCTTGTCCTGTTCGGACATCTAGCCGAGGGCAACTACCACGTGAACGTGGTCGGCGCGGGTGACGCGGAGGATGAACTGACCGACCGAGTGCTGCGCGCGGCGGCGGCCAGGGACGGGACCATCTCGGCCGAACACGGCGTCGGCGTGGCCAAGGCGCGCTGGCTGGAGTTGACCCGCTCCCCCGTCGAACGCGCCCTCTACCGGGCGGTCAAGCTGGCCTGGGACCCGGGTGGACTGCTCAACCCGGGCGTCCTTGTTGCTGTTCCGGCAACATAAATCGCCGTCGTCGCCGGGGCGCGCGCATCATCGGCCCATGACTGAGACCCACGCGCACCGGCACGCGACCGAGACCGCCGCGGTTCCCGCGGCCGAGTTCTGGGAGACCTTCTACTCCGAACGCGACCAGATCTGGTCGGGCAAGCCCAACGACCTGCTCGTCCGCGAGGCGAGCGACCTCCCGCCCGGCACCGTGCTCGACCTCGGGTGCGCCGAGGGCGGCGACGCCGTGTGGCTGGCCGAGCGCGGGTGGAAGGTGACCGGGGTGGACGTGTCCACGACCGCCCTGGCGCGCGCCGCCCAGCTCGCCGCCGAGCGCGGGGTGACCGACGCGATCACCTTCGAGCGCCACGACCTCGCCACGTCGTTCCCCGAGGGCCGGTTCGACCTGGTCAGCGCGCAGTACTTCCACTCCCCCGTCGAGCAGGCCGGTGAGCGGGAGCAGGCGCTGCGCCAGGCGGCAGGCGCGGTGGCCCCGGGCGGTGTGCTGCTGGTCGTCGGGCACTTCGGCTGGCCGACGTGGATGGCTGAGCCCAAGCACGACTACCACTTCCCCACCACCGACCAGGTGCTGGCGTCGCTGCGGCTCGACGACCGCTGGGTGGTCGAGCTGCAGGACGTCGTGCACCGGCCGTCGACCAGCCCGGAGGGCGTCGAGGGCACCCGCAGCGACAACGTGCTCCGTGTGCGGCTAACCGCGTAGCTCGGGGAAGTCGTCCTCGGTGAACTCCCCCGCCGGGCTCGCGCCGCCGCCGCGGATCTCGTGCTCGCGGCCGCGCAGCTCGACCCGGCGGATCTTGCCGGAGATGGTCTTGGGCAGGTCGGCGAACTCCAGGCGCCGGATCCGCTTGTACGGGGCGAGGTGCTCGCGCGCGAAGGCCAGGATGGACCGGGCGGTGTCGGCGTCCGGTCCATGGCCCGCGGCGAGCACCACGTAGGCCTTGGGGACCGCGAGGCGGATGGGGTCCGGCGAGGGGACGACGGCGGCCTCGGCCACCGCGGGGTGCTCGATGAGGACGCTCTCCAGTTCGAACGGGGAGATCCTGTAGTCAGAGGCCTTGAACACGTCGTCAGCGCGGCCTACGTAGGTGATGTAACCGTCCGCGTCTCGCGATCCGACGTCGCCGGTGTGGTAGCGGCCATCGCGCATGGCGTCGGCGGTGCGGTCGCCGTCGTTGGCGTAACCGGTCATCAGGCCCACGGGCCGGTCGGCGAGCGCGACGCAGATCTCGCCCTCGTCGCCGGGCTCGCCGGTGGCCGGGTCGACCAGGTCGATGGTGAAGCCGGGCAGCGGCCTGCCCATGGATCCCGGCTTCACCGGCTGACCGGGGGTGTTGGCGACCTGCACGCTGGTCTCGGTCTGGCCGAACCCGTCGCGGATGGTCACGCCCCACGCGCGCGAGACCTGCTCGATGACCTCGGGGTTGAGCGGCTCGCCAGCGCCGACGACCTTGGTGGGCGGGGTCTCGAGCCGGGTGAGGTCGGACTGGATCAGCATCCGCCACACCGTCGGCGGGGCGCAGAAGCTGGTGACCCCGCAGCGGTCCATCTGGGCCATGAGCGCCGCGGCGTCGAACCGCGTGTAGTTGTAGATGAACACCGTGGCCTCGGCGTTCCACGGGGCGAACACGTTGCTCCAGGCGTGCTTGGCCCACCCGGGCGACGAAATGTTGAGGTGCACATCCCCCGGCTCTAACCCGATCCAGTACATCGTGGACAGATGTCCGACGGGGTAAGAGAGGTGGCTGTGCTCTACCAGCTTGGGCTGCGCGGTAGTGCCAGAGGTGAAGTAGA
This sequence comes from Actinokineospora globicatena, assembly GCF_024171945.1. Classification (GTDB taxonomy): domain Bacteria; phylum Actinomycetota; class Actinomycetes; order Mycobacteriales; family Pseudonocardiaceae; genus Actinokineospora; species Actinokineospora globicatena. The sequence goes on along the minus strand of NZ_JAMTCR010000004.1, from coordinate 703,851 downwards.
GCAAGAGGGTGTCATCGGACTTCGTAGGACTATCGGGCATGAAGTCCGTTGGCGCGTCAGCTGAGTCGGCGTAGTTAAGGCAACCGTCGACCGGTTCTCCTACCGCGATCCGCGTGTAGCCGCCCGGGACGTCGTCGAACTTCGCTGCGTCAGCCGAGCGGACCACGACGTGCCGGGCGCCGCCGCGGTCGATCCGGTCCCGCAGGTCGGCCGGGCCGAGCAGGGTGGACGCCGGGATGACGACCGCGCCCAGCTTGATCGCGGCCAGGATCGTCTCCCACAGCTCGCCCTGGTTGCCGAGCATGAGCACGAGCCGGTCGCCGCGCGCCACCCCCCGCGCGCGCAGACAGGCCGCGACCTGGGCGGACCGGCGCGACAGCTCGGCGAAGGTCCACTTCCGCTCGGTCCCGTCCTCCTCGACGATCCACAGCGCCAGCCGGTCGGCGGTGGGGCCGTCGGCGGCGACCACGTCGAACCAGTCCAGCGCCCAGTTGAACTCGGCTGGCCTGGGCCAGGCGAACCCCGAGCGGGCGGCGTCGTAGTCCTCGCGGTGGTCGAGCAGGAAATCCCGGGCAGCGCGGAAGCTCGCGGTCACGGCGGCTCCTCCTGTGGTCGGCTGGCCCCGAGCCTGCCGCAGGCGCGGCGCGATGGCCAGCAGCGCTACTGGCCGGTGAACTCCGGCGGCCTGCGCTCCAGGAAGGCCTGGACGGCCTCGCCCAGGTCCTTGCTCGGCAGGAACGCGGCGTTCCACGCGGCGACGTAGCGCAGGCCGTCGGCGACCCGGCGCTCCCGTTCGTGGCCGAGCACGTCCTTGGTGCCCTGCACGGCCAGCGGCGGGTTCGCGGCGATCTCGGCCGCCGTGGTGCGCGCGGAGGCGAGCGCGGCCTCTTGGTCCGGGAACACGTCGTTCACGAGCCCGATCCGGAGCGCGCGCTCGGCATCGATGTCCTTACCGGTGAGCGCCAGCTCGCGCAGGTGCCCCTCGCCGATGACGCCGACGAGCCGCTGGAGGCTGCCCAGGTCGGCGACGATAGCGACCTTCACCTCGCGCAGGCTGAACCGGGCGTCCGCGCTGGCCACCCGGATGTCGGCGGCGGCGATGACGTCGAGCCCGGCGCCGATGCACCAGCCGCTGATGGCCGCGACCACCGGCTTGCGGCAGGTGGCCACGGCCGTCACGGCGCCTTGGAGCGCGCGGATCTCCGCCAGGAACCGGGTGCGCGGCGCGGCCAGGGCACCCTCGGCGAGCACCTCGCCCCAGGTCGGCATCATCGCGGGCAGGTCGAGCCCGTAGGAGAAGTGGGCGCCACTACCGGTCAGCACGACCGCGCGCACCTCCGGGTCGGCGTCCAGCTCGCCGAACACGACCGGCAGTTCCCGCCAGAGGTCCGGCCCCATCGCGTTGCCCTTGCCCGGTCCGAGCAGGGTCACCTCGGCCACGTGGTCGGACACGTCGACCCCCACCGACAGCAGCGTCATACCGGGTGACACTACTCGCCGGTAACCCACGGGCACACTTCCCCCGATCGTGTGGCGTCGTGATCACCGGGGCACGGCGGGGCGCGGGGTAGGTTCCTCGGCAAGCCAGGTAGCGAGGGAGACTGCGGATGGCCAACCAGGGCGCGATGTCGACGCCGATCTTCGACGAGCTGTTGCGCGAGATGACCGAGGGCGCGGCGGCCGCGGAGGCGCAACAGGGCGCGACCCCGCCGGAGGGCACCCCCGCACCGAAGCCCAGCCAGGGCGGGCGGCGCCGGGCCCGCACCAGCTAGCGGTGGGTAGCGCTCCCAGCCGCGGCGGCACCGGCACGACCGCACCATAGTCATTTGACACAGTCGGTCCGCATTCAGAAACTCGCTGTATGGACATGGGGGACACACGATCGACCCTGCACGGGATGCGCGCGCTCGCGCACCCGCTGCGGATGCGCATCCTGTCGCTGGTCACCGATCGCGCGATGAGCGCGGCCGAGGTGGCCAGGGAGCTCGGCGACAGCCAACCGAACATCAGCTACCACCTGCGCAAGCTCGCCGACGCGGGCTTGGTGGAGATCGTGGAGGAGGTCCCGATCCGCGGCGGCATCGCCAAGCGGTACCGGCACATCCCGCCCGCGGTCGCCGCGCCGCGCGAGCCGGGTGACTCCGACCAGCTGCTGGCCGAGGCGCTGGCCGCCGGGTTGGGGGTGCGGACCGCGCGGCGCAAGCAGGGCACCTCGGCCGAGACCGTCACCGACGCGGAGCTGTGGGTGGACCCGCAGGTCTGGCAGGACATGGTGGCGCACGCGCGGGAGCTGAGCCTGCGCCTGCGCGACGCCGCCCAACCGCCGATGACCCCGGGCACCGTCCGGGTCAGCACCACGATCTCGATGTTCGAGATGGACCGCTGTTGACCGGGTCGGCCGGGATCCTCGCCCCGCTGCGCGTGCCGCTGTTCCGCAGGCTGGCCATCGGCCGGGTGACCACCTACATCGGCAACGCCGTCGCGCCGGTCGCGCTGGCGTTCGCCGTGCTCGACCTGACCGGGTCGGTGGTGGCGCTGGGCCTGGTGGTCGGCGCGCGGTCCATCGCGACCGTGCTGCTGCTGCTCATGGGCGGGGTCCTGGCCGACCGACTTCCCCGCGGGGTCATCCTGCAGGGCGCGAGCCTGGCCGCGGCCGTCTCCCAGGCGGCGACGGCGCTGTCGGTGCTGCTCGGGTTCGCCACGGTCCCGCTGCTGGTCGTGCTCAGCGTGGTCAACGGCGCCGTCGCCGCGGTCTCGTTGCCCGCGGCGGGGGCGCTGACCCCGCAGACCGTGCCGCCCGCGATGATCCGCCAGGCCAACGCCGTGGTCCGGATCGGCATCAACGCGGCCCTGATCGGCGGCTCGTCCCTGGGCGGCATGCTGGCCGCGCTCGCCGGTCCCGGCTGGGCGATGGCCACCACCGCGGTCGTGTTCCTGGTCGCGTCGTTCTGCTACGCCAGGGTCCGCGCCCCGGAGATCGCCGCCACCGAACCCACCCGCCCGCTCGCCGACCTGCGCGCGGGCTGGAGCGAGTTCACCGCCCGCACCTGGGTGTGGACCATCGTGCTGGCGTTCATGGTGGTCAACGCCGCGGTCATCGGCGGCCTGCAGGTCCTCGGCCCGTCGATCGCCGACGCCACCTTCGGCAGGCTCGCGTGGGGCTTCATCCTCGGCGCGCAAACCCTCGGCGCCCTCTTCGGCGCCATCATCGCCAGCCGCTGGCAACCCCGCCGCGCCCTGCTCTTCGGCACCGCCCTGATCGTCCTCGAGGCCGTGCCCCTGCTCGTCCTGGCACACGCCCCCGCGGTCATCCCCATGCTCATCGCCATGTTCGTCGGCGGCATCGCGACCGAGCAGTTCGCCATCGCCTGGGACGTCTCCCTCCAGGAGAACATCCCCCAAGACCGCCTAGCCCGCGTCTACTCCTACGACGCCGTCGGCTCCTTCCTGGCCATCCCCCTGGGCGAGATCGCCGTGGGCCCCCTCGCCACCCAGTTCGGCACGGCCACCACCCTCACAGCCCTGGCCACCCTCACCGCCCTAGCCATCCTCGGCGCGGCACTGGTCCCCAGCATCAGATCCCTGACCCGCTCCCCGACCCCAGCCGTCGCCTAACCCGCATCTCCCCGCGCCCACATCTGGGGCACCCACTGGCGCAAAGCCGCACTTCGGCAAGGGCTCCACAACCCGCGGAGCCCGACCGTCCCAAGCAGACCCAACGCAATCCCTCGCGCTGCCCAAACGAGACAAGCCCACCGCAACCCTTGGCCTGCCCACCGCGATCCTGGGCTCTGCCCACCCCCAGGCAGACCTACCGCGATCCTTTAGCGCCGCCTACTCCTGGCAGATCCACCGCCACCGGCTAGCGCCACCTGCCCGAGTTAGTCCCACCGCGATCCCTTAACGCCGCCCAACCCGGGTAGGCCCACCGCGCCCCGGTAGCGCCACCTGCCCCAGGCAACCCCACCCGGCCGCTTCGCGCGCGCACGCGGTCCCGCCCCAGCCCGGCCCCCACCCTCTCCGGGGGGCGTCCCAGGTCCCACTCTACCGGCACCCCCCGACAGTGGATCTTGAAACGGGGGTCGCGGTGATCCACATGTGGATAACTTCTGTCACCCAGAAGAGGGGATTTCAACGCCCACGGGATCGGGGATCGCCTGGTAGAAAGCATAAGCGCCCACAAAAGGGAAGTCGCGCGGACCGAAGTCGTCCGGCGGGTGATCATCTAGTCGACGTCAAGCCGCGAAACTGTCCACAGTGGACAGGGCTAGCAAGGGCTGGCGAACTCACAGGGTGAGCCGGGTTCCTGGCGGGTGGCGAGTTTGCGGAGGAGGTCGCGCAGGAGGTCGCGTTCGGCGGGGGCGAGGGGGGCGAGGATCTCGTCCTCGACGCGGCGGAGGGCGGCGGCGGTTTCGGCGAGGTGGGCGCGGCCCGCGGCGGTGGCGGAGAGCAGGCGGGCGCGGCGGTCGGCCGGGTCGGGGCGGCGCTCGACGAGGCCCGCGCGTTCGAGGTCGTCGATCAGGTAGGTCATGACGGTCTTGTCGACGCCGAGGTGCCGGGCCAGGGTCTGCTGGCTGCACGGCTCGCCCGTGGTGGCGCTGGTGAGGACCTGGAACCCGCGCGGGCCGCCGGGCAGGTGCGCGAGGACCTTCTCGGCCGAGCGCACGTAGCCGCGGAAGACCGCGCCCAGTGCCCAGCCCAGGTCGGACTCGACGGCTGGTGTGGTCACCACCGCATCGTACCGAGCCGGGGTGGACAGCCACATGTTCTGCACGCAAGATAGTCTGAGTTACAGACGATCTGAACTACGGAGGACTCCATGGGCCTGTTCCGCCTCGACAGCAGCATCCGCCGGACCGACTCGGTCAGCCGCGCGGTGGCCGACACGGTCACCGAGAACTGGGTGGCCGCGAACCCGTCCGGCACCGTGGTGCGCCGCGACCTGGCCGTCGAGGGCCTGCCGGGCACCGCGTGGACCGACGCCGTCGCCGGTGTCTCGACCCCGGTCGAGCAGCGAACACCCACCCAGACCGCCGCGATCGACCTCGCCACCACCCTCGCCGACGAGGTCGCGGCCGCCGACTCGCTGGTCATCGCCACGTCGCTGTACAACTTCGGGATCTCGCAGCACCTCAAGACCTGGATCGACCTGGTCATCACCGACCCCCGGTTCGCGCCGGGCCAACAACCGCTCGCGGGCAAGCAGGTCGCGCTCGTGATCGCCCGCGGCGGCGGCTACGCGCCGGGCACCCCGCGGGCGGGCTGGGACCACGCCACCCCCTGGCTGGTCCGCATCTTCCAGGACGTCCTCGGCGCCGAGGTCACCCTCCTGGAGGCCGAGCTCACCCTCGCGGGCACCGTCCCCGCGATGGCCGAACTGATCCCGCTCGCCCAGCAGTCAGCCACCGCCGCGCACACCCTCGCCGCCAGCACCGGCAGGTCCTTCGCCACCAAGATCGCCGTCTGACGCCCTTCAGCGGTCCAGCGACGCGCGCAACCGCCCGATCGCGCGCAACACCTCGTCCCGGTGCCCGGCGGTCTTCATCCACACCGGCAACCGCGCCAACACACTCATCCCGCTCGGCGAGATCCGCCGCTCCCGGATCGGCGCCACGACGTAGTCCTCAATCAGGTCCACATGGGACTCGTTGAACGCCCACAGTGTGTTCCCGCCGCAGCACCACGCCCGCAGCCACAACGGCAACCGGAAGTGCGGATCCACCGGCCCGCCCCACACTGTGCCCCCAGGCACCCACACCGCCGAATGTCCACAAGCAACACAAGCCAACCGCCGCGGCGCCACGAACACACTCCGCCCATCCGCGTCCAGGGCCGCGCTCACAGCCCGCCCCTGACACCGCGGGCACACCACGTGGATGTCCTTGTCCGCCAACGAACACAACCGAACCGACGGATCCCCAACCCGCCACCGACCCCCCACCCGCTGCGTACTCACCACCCCATCGTCCCCGACGAGCACGCAGCGGGCATCCCATTTAGATCTCACGCACCCGTATGAGCGGCGCGCTCAGATACGACGTGCTCTACGCAGACGAGGCGATCGCCGAGTGCACCGCCGACATAGGGACTAAGCGCAGCAAGAAGATCGACTACGGCAGCCAGGTACAGGTCCTGGTCGAGGCCAAGAAGGTCAATGACCCGCTGCGGTTGGAACACGCCAGGCTGAGCAAGGAGGCGTTCGACCCCGACTCGGTGATCAGCGCGGCGGGGGAGCTGAAGTACATCGGGCAGATCAAGCGGGCGCTGGCGGCGGAGTTCCGGGAGCCGTCGGAGGGGTGGGTGCGGTACTTCACGACGAAGGTGTACGAGGGGTCGTTCACGCAGAAGGTCCGCGAGCAGTTCACCACGCTGGTGGACAAGGCAGGGTGCTGCTCGACGACAACAACCCGCAAGCCGATCGCGCGGTTGTGGTTCAACCGGTCGAAGAGGTACCTCGGGGTGTTCGACGAGCACAAGGTGGAGACGCGGGTCTTGATCGACCGGGTCGAGGACATCTACCAGTACGCCGACGCGTTGCGGGCGACGGTCGCGCGCTACACCGACTCGGCGGTGCGGCTTCCCCAGCCCGCGGTGCCCGCGGAGGCGGTCGCTGTCAACTAGGACGCTGGGGGCGGGCCACGGCACGCCCCCAGCAGCCTGCGAGGACAGAACTCACCCTTCAGCTGCCCGAACGGAGAGCACGGGCAGCGTCACTCCGAGGTCAGTGATCAGCGCGACCGCGCCCGAGGACCGGAGCCCCAACCACTAGCGGATGCCTGCGGCGTCCATGCCGCGGAGTTCGCGCTTGAGGTCGTGGATCTCGTCGCGGAGGCGGGCGGCCAGTTCGAACTGGAGGTCGCGGGCGGCGTTCATCATCTGGTCGGTGAGTTGTTGGACGAGGTCGGCGAGTTCGGCGCGGGGCATGGTCTTGACGTCGCGGTCGGAGACGATGCCCGCGGACTTGCCGGAGCCCGCCTCGCCGGTGGCGCGCTTGCCGCGGGAGGTGTTGCGGCCGGAGCCGCCGATGGGGACGTTGTCCGACTCGGCGGCCTCCTCGTAGACGCGGTCGAGGATGTCGGCGATCTTCTTGCGCAGCGGCTGGGGGTCGAGGCCGCGTTCGGTGTTGTACGCGGTCTGCTTGGCGCGGCGCCGGTCGGTCTCGTCGATGGCGTGCCGCATCGAGTCGGTGATCTTGTCGGCGTACATGTGGACCTGGCCGGAGACGTTGCGGGCGGCGCGGCCGATGGTCTGGATCAGCGAGGTGCCGCTGCGCAGGAAGCCCTCCTTGTCCGCGTCGAGGATCGCCACCAGCGACACCTCGGGCAGGTCGAGGCCCTCGCGCAGCAGGTTGATGCCGATGAGCACGTCGTACTCGCCCGAGCGCAGCTGGCGCAACAGCTCGATGCGGCGCAGCGTGTCCACCTCGGAGTGCAGGTACCGCACCCGGATGCCCAGCTCCAGCAGGTAGTCGGTGAGGTCCTCGGCCATCTTCTTGGTCAGCGTGGTGACCAGGACCCGCTCGTCGCGCTCGGCCCGCTCGCGGATCTCGTGCACCAGGTCGTCGATCTGGCCCTCGGTGGGCTTGATGACCACCTGCGGGTCGACCAGGCCGGTCGGCCGGATGACCTGCTCGACGAACTCGCCGCCCGCCTGCCCCATCTCGTACGGGCCCGGCGTCGCCGACAGGTACACCGTCTGGCCGATCCGCTGGGTGAACTCCTCCCAGGTCAGCGGCCGGTTGTCCACCGCGCTGGGCAGCCGGAAGCCGTGCTCGACCAGGTTGCGCTTGCGGGACATGTCGCCCTCGTACATGCCGCCGATCTGCGGGACCGTCACGTGCGACTCGTCGATGACCAGCAGGAAGTCGTCCGGGAAGTAGTCGATCAGGGTGGCGGGCGCGGTGCCGCCCGCGCGGCCGTCGATGTGCCGGGAGTAGTTCTCGATGCCGGAGCAGAACCCGACCTGGCGCATCATCTCCACGTCGTAGCTGGTGCGCATCCGCAGCCGCTGCGCCTCGAGCAGCTTGCCCTGCCGCTCCAGCTCGGCGAGGCGCTCCTCGAGCTCCTGCTCGATGCCGCCGATGGCGCGCTCCATCCGCTCCGGACCGGCCACGTAGTGCGTCGCCGGGAAGATCCGCAGCTCCTGGCACTCGCGGACCACGTCGCCGGTGAGCGGGTGCAGGTAGTACAGCTTGTCGATCTCGTCGCCGAAGAACTCGACCCGGATCGCCAGCTCCTCGTACGCCGGGATGATCTCCACGGTGTCGCCGCGGACCCGGAAGGTGCCGCGGGCGAAGGCGATGTCGTTGCGCGCGTACTGCACGTCCACCAGGGCGCGCAGGAACATGTCCCGGTCGACCTGGCCGCCGACCGACAGCCCGATCGAGCGGTCCAGGTAGGACTGCGGGGTGCCGAGGCCGTAGATGCACGACACCGAGGCCACCACGATCACGTCGCGCCGCGACAGCAGGCTCATCGTCGCCGAGTGCCGCAGCCGCTCGACGTCGTCGTTGATCGACGAGTCCTTCTCGATGTAGGTGTCGGTCTGCGGGATGTAGGCCTCTGGCTGGTAGTAGTCGTAGTAGCTGACGAAGTACTCGACCGCGTTGTCCGGGAAGAACTCGCGCAGCTCGTTGGCCAACTGCGCGGCCAGCGTCTTGTTCGGCGCCATCACCAGCGTCGGCCGCTGCACCCGCTCCACCAGCCACGCCGTTGTCGCCGACTTGCCGGTGCCGGTCGCGCCGAGCAGCACCACGTCCTGCTCGCCCGCCCGGATCCGCCGTTCCAGCTCGTCGATGGCGGCCGGTTGGTCGCCCGCGGGCTGGTAGGGCGCGGCCATCCGGAACGCCCCGTCGGAGCGCGGGATGTCGCTGACGGGCCGGTGCTCGGAGTGGGCGAGCACGGGTGCGTTCTGCTGGGATTTCTCGGTCGCGAAAGCCACGGGGACGAGGTTACGCCCGCCCACCGACAACCCGGGACGAGCCGCTGGTCAGCAGTCGCAGGAGCAGCAGCACCCGTCGCCGCAGGAGCAGCACTCGCAGCACGAGCAGTCGCCGCAGTCGCAGTACGACTGGGCGCACCAGCCGGACTTGGGCTCACCGGTCCACGGGTCGTGGTACGGGTCGGCGCAGCAGTACTGGCAGGTGCAGCACAGCACTAACGCGACACCGCACCCCGGCAGCGTCGACCGCTTCTTACCCCAACGCGGCATGTCCTTGGGCGGCGTAGGAGGTACGTGCCCAGGAGGCATCGGGTGCTGGTGACCAGGCGGGGGCGAGTGCTGGTGGCCGAAGGTGCGATTCACCGCCGCGTCCAGTTCGTGCACCAAGAGGGCGTGCACCAGACCTTGGTCGGCGAAGTCCGCCTCGCGTAGAGCCAACTTGACCCCGAGCACGGCGTCGTCACACAACCGGCGGGCCTCAACCAAGTTGGTGCCCGTAGCCGTAAGAGGGTTCCACGCTCCGGTCTCGGCGTCAGCGTCGATGTCCTCGACCGCGTCGAGCAGGTGCGCGACCCGCCCGAACAACTTCCCTGCCTCACCCAGCGCGGCAGCATTACCGGGCCGTCCGGCTAGGACAGCGGTATGCGCGAACGCGGCCGCCGTAGCCGTCTCCGTCGGCTCAGTGGCCAGCAACACCGACGACCCGGTCGCTAGGCCCGACTCCAGCTCACCCTGCCTACCGACGGCGTCGAGCAGGACAGCGGTAGAGAACCCGATCTGCTCCCCCGTCGCCGCGCCCTGCCGCGCCCACCGCGTCGCGACCCGCCTGGCCACGCCCGCGACCGGGGCCTTGCGGAACGCGCCGTCGCCGTCGTCGACGTGGTCGCGGACCTTCGCCGAGGCCAGCACCAGCGACACCGCGGCGGCCAACCGGGCGCCCGAGCCGTCGGCGACCGGGGCGCTGCGCATGCCGCGCAACGGGCACGGCCCGGCGACCCGGCGGGTGCCCACGGTCGGCGACTGGGCCTCGACCAGGGCGGACACCACCAGGCCGTCGTAGTTGGTGACCGTGCGGGCCAGCTGCCCGTGGTCGTCGCGCAGCGCCAGGCACAGGCCGCAGAGGTGGGCCATCCACGAGGTGCGCAAGGTCGGCGACAACCGGTGCCGACACGGCCGAAGGATTCCGAACACGCTGCCTGACCTCCACGAACTCCCGCGACCCGACCGGGGCGGGAGCCTAGCGCGCAGTCACCCGTACGGGGGGCAAAAATCCCCCAAAAGGTCTGGGCTTTCCCGGGGGTCGGTGGGCACCATGGCGGCATGCGCGCGCGTGTGGAGCCCGTTGTCGGTGACCTGCCCATCCCGGTGACCCGCCGGGACGAGACCTGCCACGAGGTCCACCCGCCCAAGGTGGAGCTGTTCGACCAGGTGGCGATGACCAACACCGACCCGAAGGGGTTCGTGCGCGTGGTCACCGAGTACCGCGAGGCCCCGCACGGCCTCTACATGTCGCGCCCGGTCGACGGCCACCCGCGGATCGCGCACTTCGAGTCGCTGCTGCTGCCCGAGGACGGGTTGCGCGTGTCGAAGTGGCGCGGGCGGCCCGGCGTCGACCTCGGCCACGACTTCTACCTCGACGTCGTCGACATCACCCGCGACGGCCGGGTGTGGCGGACGGTGGACCTGTACCTGGACGTGCTGGTGCGCACCGGCCGCGACGTGCGGGTCGAGGACAGCGACGAGCTGCTGGCGGCGTTCCGGGCCGGGCTGGTCGACCTGTCCACCGCCGAGCGGGCGATGGTCCGCACGCACGCCACCGTGGCCGGGATCGCCGCGGCCGGGCACGACGTGGACGCCTGGCTCGCCGAACGGGGGATCCCCGCGCCGTGGCAGACCCGATAGTGGTGGGGGCGACTCTGCGTCAATGGTTCGGCGCGGCGCGCGACCGAATATCGCCCAACCGATAGCTGAGCGCACACGATCTGTGACATAACGAATCGACCCTGGTAGTCACAGAACGCATGTCCGCGACTACGCTCTGGCCGCGTGGGCACGGCCATCACCCCGCAGCTGGTCGACATCGTCGACACGGTGACCGCGGTACGCAGCTACTCCTCCGGGATGACCCGGACCCTCCGCACCTGCCAGGTCGAACGCTGGGGCCTGCGCATGGAGTGCCCGACCCCGGAGGACCCGTTCTCCGACTCCGAGGTGACCTGGCTGCTGCCGCACCTCAACCTGCGGCTCACCCAGAGCAAGCCGCGCTCCCGGCACGCCAAGGGCGGCCCGAGTGTGCTCACCGCGGTCCGGGTGCTGCGCGACGGCCGCACCTGGCGCACCACCGACCTGCTGCTGGGCCTGGCCGCCCCGGGCGGGACCACGGCCAGGATCGTGCGGTCGGAGGAGTTCGCGGCCGCCGTCGCCGGTCGGGTGCTGCGGGTCGGGGACGCCGACCTCGCGCTGTGCACCGTGCACCAGACCCTCGAGGAGCTCAGCCGGTTCCGGCACGACCTGTCGTCGTGGCTGGCCTACAAGCACGTGTTCGAGGTCTGGCCGCCGTTCTAGTCGGCGCGCCAGCCGGTCGCCGCCGCCCACCGCTCGGCCCGCTGGATCGCCCCGTCGAACCACGGCTCCTTGGCGTCGCCGTAGGCGGGGATGTTCGCGTGCTGCCCCGCCAACCCGCGCTTGACCTGGGCGTACTCGGCGCGCGCCGAGTCGTCCGCGCGCAGCCAGGCCGGGAACAGCAGGCTGATCCTGGCGAACGGCGAGTCCTGGGCGCGCACGTGCACGTTGGCCCACCGGCCGGGGTCGACGCCGACGTGGACGTGCTTCGGGGTCTCCGGTGAGCCGGGTGGGTGCCCGATGTCGCTGTCGAACCCGTGCGCGCGGGGGAAACCGGCCGCGGACAGGGGCTCGGCCAGGGAGTCGTCGAGGGTGGGGACGACGACCTGGAAGTCGAGGATGTCCTTGGCGGCCAGGCCGGGCACCGAGGTCGAGCCGATGTGGTCGACGCGCAGCGCGGCCGGGCCCACGGCCAGCCGCAGCCGGGCCAGCAGCCGTTCGGCCTGGGCGGGCCAGGTCAGGTCGTAGTCGACGACCCTGGGCGCGCCGCGGCTGAACGGGCGGCGCAGGCGGGTGTTCTCCTCGTAGGGGGCGAGCCGGTCGGTCCACAGCGCGTCGACCGCCGCCCTGGTCTCGTCCGGGGTGCCCGCGTTGGACAGCCAGATGTCGGCCGCGGCCCGGCGGGCGTCGTCGTCGGCCTGGGCGGCGATCCGGGCGCGGGCGTCGGACTCGGCGAGGCCGCGGTGGTCGACGAGCCTGCGGATCCGGGTCTCGACGGGGGCGTCGACCACGATGACGAGGTGGTAGAGCGCGCCCATCCCGTTCTCCACCAGCAGCGGCACGTCCTGCACGACGATCGAGTCCGGCGGCGCGGCGGCGACCAACTCCGCGGTCCTGGCCCGCACGAGGGGGTGCACGATCGCGTTCAACCGCTGCCGGGCGGCGTCGTCGGTGAACACGATGCCCGCCAGCCTGGGGCGGTCGAGCGCGCCGTCGGTGATGACGCCGGGCCCGAACTCCTCGGCGATCGCGGCCAGCCCCGGGGTGCCCGGCTCGACCACCGCCCTGGCCACCCGGTCGGCGTCGACGACGACCGCGCCGTGCTCGGCCAACCTGGCCGCCACAGTGGATTTTCCCGACCCGATCCCGCCGGTGAGGCCGACTCGCAGCATGGGGGCGCATTCTTCCACCACCGAGTGGTTCGCGGGTGAACTGTTGACAAGCGCACCCGGGACACGCCGCGCGGTTACCGGCGTTTTGCCACTTCAGCCGGCTACGGTGCCCCCAGGGCCATCACCCAAGCGGAGGAACCAATGCGCGACACGAGGCGCCGGGGACGGCACCGGCTCGGCACGCCGGGCCTGGTGCACTGCACCGAGTACCTGTCCGTGCCCGCACACCGCACGTGGTGGTCGCTGCTGCTGGTGCCCGCCCGGCACAGCCTCGCCGGTTTGCGCCGCCGCGCCGCCGCCGCTGCCGTCGAGCGCGCGTGGGCCCCCCAGGTCCGGACCGCCTAGCGCTCGGTGAGCGCCAGGTCGGCGAGCTTGCCCACCTGCTCCGGCGTGGCGAGGGTCTTGGCGACCGTCACCGCCACCGTGAGCTTGCCGTGCGCGACCACGACGGTCCGGGTGTCACCGTCGAGCAGGTACCCGGTATCCGCGCCGACCTTGACCTCCTCCGCCGCGATGCCCTTGTCCCGCTCGCTGTCGACGGTCTCCTGAACCCGCTGCTTCGCTGAGGCCTCGTCCGTGTAGGCCGCCATCCCCACGGTGAGGACGGCGGCGGCGGGCGGCTGGTCCTGCGGAATCCCGAAGTAGCAGTCGATCCGCCCCGTCCGCCCGATCTTCGGCAGACCAACCCCCACGACGACCTCCGTCCGCCCGGTGATCACCGTGTCCACCACGTCGTCCAGGTCCTGCCGACTCAACATCCGCCCACACGACGACGGCAACGCCGTCCGCTCCACCCGCGCCTTGGTCGTCGTCGTGGCGAACTGCGGAACCTCCGGCACCTTCGCGGGTGGAGGGGGCGCTGACGTGCACGCCGCCGCCAGCACCGCGACCAGGGGCACCAGCAGGATCCGCATCCGGAGACGGTAAACCGCCTCCCCCGCCCGCGAAAGAGGAGGGCTGGTTGTTCTCTACCTAGGGGCTAGGTAGAGTTAGACCATGGCTGGCCCGAGGATGACCCTGCCGACCCAGCTCGTGCTCCGGACGCTGATGACCGACCCCACCCGCGAGTACTACGGGCTGGAGATCTGCGCCGAGGCGGGACTGCCGAGCGGGACGATCCACCCGATCCTCGCCCGGCTGGAACGGGTCGGGTGGCTGCGCAGCCGCTGGGAAGAGGTCGACCCGGCGCGCGAGGGCAGGCCGAGGCGGCGGTACTACAGCATCGATCCGGCGAGCGTCGCCCTTGTGCGGGCCGCACTGCACCGGGCGAACAGCTCCGTCACCGCACTCGCCCACCTCCGCCCGCGCCTGGCCGGTGAGCGATGACCATGGAGCTCTCACCACGCAACTCCGTGAGACTGGTGCGAGCGGTTGCGCGTATTCGCCGCGCGCACACGCGAACGACAGACCTGCGGACCGCGCTCGCGATCGCGTGTACAGCAGCGGAGGCTGTTGACGACCTGGTCACCCCCGGCACCGCTGACAGGATCGCTACCGGGATCTACTCGGCGCTCTGCGCGAATCCACCCAACCGCGATCTGGCGAGTGTGCTCGGCGATGTGCTCTGGGCGGAGCTCGCGAAGTGGTGCGAGATCCCGATGACCGAGTGGACACCTGAAGAGCGCGTGGTCATCGACCACCTCCGTGTCGCGCGAACCCACCTCGTCGAGCTGCGGGCGTGGCTGTCAGCGATGACCGCCCCCACACCCGCTGAGATCGAACGACCGGTGTCGACATCGCTGCGGTTCGCGGTGTGGGCGGCTCGGGTGTTGCCGGTGGGGAGTCGAGACCAGTACCGGGAGATCTTCGAGAGCGAGTTGCACGAACTGGCCGCCTCGGGGTGTTCGTGGTGGGCGCAGGTGGCCTGTGCGGTGCGGGTGTTGGTGCGGGCTCCCGCGCTTCGACGTGCCCTCAAGGCCAAAGCCGCGCCGGTGGGTGAGCGCCGGTGGTGAGGCCGCATCCGCACGGGCTGGTCGGGTATCTCGTCGACGATCCTCGGCGGACTCGGCGGGCGGTTTTCCTGGTGCTGCCGGTCGTCGTGGCGTTGGTCGTGATCGTGGTGGTGGCGCCTGCCAGCGGGGCGATCGTGGCGGCGGGATTGGTCGTGGGCAGCGGCGTGCGGAAGGTCCGCGCGGGGCGCAGGCGGTCTGAGTAGCCGAGTCGCGGCTGTTGGCAATACGGGGAACCGCTGGGATCTGGTTCAGGAAAGCCGAGAGCCCCGCACCTGAGCAGGCGCGGGGCTCTCGGAGAGTTCAGCTAGCTCACACGCCGCCGGAGAGCTTCTCGCGGAGGGCCGCGAGCTGCTCGTCGGAAGCGAGGGTGCCGCCGGACTGGGCGGGCTTCTCGCCGCCGCCGGTGGAGGAGTAGTTCTGCTCCCCACCGCCGGTGGCCGCGGCGATGACGCCCTCGGCCTCGGCGGCCGCGTCGGCCTCAGCGGCCTTGGCGATCTGCTTCATGTGCTGCTCGTAGCGGGCGTGCGCGTCGGCGTACTGGCGCTCCCACTCCTCGCGCTGCTTCTCGAAGCCTTCCTGCCACTCCTGGGTGTCCGGGTCGAAGCCCTCGGGGTAGATGTAGTTGCCCTCGGGGTCGTACTCGGCGGCCATGCCGTACTGGGTCGGGTCGAACTCGGTCTCGGTGGTGAAGCCCTCGTTCGCCTGCTTCAGCGAGAGCGAGATGCGGCGCCGCTCGAGGTCGATGTCGATGACCTTGACCATGACGTCGTTGCCGACCTGCACGACCTGCTCCGGGATCTCCACGTGGCGCTCGGCCAGCTCGGAGATGTGGACCAGGCCCTCGATGCCCTCGTCCACGCGGACGAACGCACCGAACGGAACCAGCTTGGTGACCTTGCCCGGCACGATCTGGCCGATCGCGTGGGTGCGGGCGAACTGGCGCCACGGGTCTTCCTGGGTGGCCTTGAGCGAGAGCGAGACGCGCTCGCGCTCCATGTCCACGTCGAGCACCTCGACGGTGACCTCCTGGCCGACCTCGACGACCTCGGAGGGGTGGTCGATGTGCTTCCAGGACAGCTCCGAGACGTGCACCAGGCCGTCGACGCCACCGAGGTCCACGAAGGCACCGAAGTTGACGATCGAGGACACGACGCCCTTGCGGACCTGGCCCTTCTGCAGCTGGTTGAGGAACTCGCTGCGCACCTCGGACTGGGTCTGCTCGAGCCAGGCGCGGCGGGAGAGAACCACGTTGTTGCGGTTCTTGTCCAGCTCTATGATCTTCGCCTCGAGCTCGCGGCCCACGTACGGCTGCAGGTCGCGCACGCGGCGCATCTCGACCAGCGACGCGGGGAGGAAGCCGCGCAGACCGATGTCCAGGATGAGACCACCCTTGACAACCTCGATGACCGTGCCCTTGACCGGCTCGTCCGACTCCTTGAGCGCCTCGATCGTGCCCCAGGCCCGCTCGTACTGAGCGCGCTTCTTGGACAGGATCAGGCGGCCCTCCTTGTCCTCCTTCTGGAGAACCAGGGCCTCGACCTCGTCGCCGACGCTGACCACGTCGGCGGGGTCGACATCGTGCTTGATCGACAGCTCGCGCGAGGGGATGACACCCTCAGTCTTGTAGCCGATGTCGAGCAGGACCTCATCCCGGTCGACCTTGACGATCGTGCCCTCAACGATGTCACCGTCGTTGAAGTACTTGATCGTCGCGTCGATCGCGGCGAGGAACTCCTCCTCCGTCCCGATGTCGTTGATGGCGACCTGCTGCTTCGGCGCGGTCGCGGCCGGGACAATGGTGGTGTCGGTGGACATTAGGTAGGTGGCTCCGGTACGGATTGGGGGTCGCTGGGTTCAGTTCTTGGGGCGCCGCGGGATCGGGCCGCCGACGGACACCCGGACAACAGGAACCAACACCGCCAACGCGCGCCACCCCGGAACTGTTCCCGCCGACGGCTTCCCAGCGGAAGGAAACCCGGGGCAGCGCGTTACCACCGCGCGGATGTATCCTACGCGGCCCCGTGACGGCCGGGCAAACCCGGGGGTACCCTCCCGCCGCCCCCGCCCCGCGCGCGACTGGGAGGATGGCCCGGTGGTGAGCGAGACCAGCGCGGAGCAGGCCCTGGGGACGACCGGTGTGGCGCGGATGGCGGTGGGCTCCGCGGAGTCGGTCGCGGCGAACATCGCCTGGTGGGACGCCGACGCCGACGACTACCACCGCGAGCACGGCGATTTCCTCGGCGTCAGCGACTTCATGTGGTGCCCGGAGCGGCTGCGCGAGGCTGACGTGGGGCTTCTGGGCCCGGTGGCGGGCAAGGACGTGCTCGAGGTCGGCTGCGGGTCGGCGCCGTGCGCGCGGTGGCTGGCCGATCAGGGCGCGCGCCCGGTCGCGTTGGACCTGTCGAGCGGGATGCTGCGGTACGCCTCAGCGGCCAACATCGCGACCGGCACCCACGTCCCGTTGGTCCGGGCGAACGCGGAGAAACTGCCGTTCGCATCGGGGTCCTTCGACCTCGCGTGCTCGGCGTTCGGCGCGGTGCCGTTCGTGGCCGATGTGGGCGCGGTGTTCGCGGAGGTCGCCCGCGTCTTACGCCCGGGAGGCACGTGGACGTTCGCGGTCACTCACCCGATGCGGTGGATCTTCCCGGACGACCCCGGTCCGGACGGCCTGCGGGTGACCGGCTCTTACTTCGACCGCACTCCCTATGTAGAGGTCGACTCGGACGGCACGCCTACCTACGTCGAGCACCACCGCACCATGGGCGACTACGTGCGGGCGTTGGGCGCGGCCGGTTTGGACCTGTTCGACCTGATAGAGCCAGAGTGGCCGGAGGGGCACACGCAGGAGTGGGGCCAGTGGAGCCCGCTGCGCGGTGAGCTGTTCCCGGGGACCGCGATCTTCCGCTGCCGCCGACGGTGACCGCGCCGCTGCTGCGGGCGCAGACGGCCCGGTTCTCGACGCTGGACCCGCTGCTGCCCGCCGCGGTGGCACCGCCGCCGGGTGACCTGATCACGGCGGCGCTGCGCGACGGCGAGCGGGTGGCCGGGATGATCACGAAGACCACGCTGGACCCGGGGTCGCCGCAGACCCTGTGGTCGGCGGGCCACGTGTGGGAGCTGCACCCGATGGTCGGGTCGACCGGCGGCGCCGGGGTGGACGCGCTGCTGCGGCGGTGGCCGTCGATCGTGGCGAACCTGTCCCCCGGTCCCGACTCGGCGTGCCTGGTGACCTGGCCCAGCCGGGACGTCACGGCGACCGCGGCGCTGCTCGCGCACGGGTTCGTCCCTCTCGCTGTGCTGGCGGTGCGCACTGGCGGACCGGCACCCGCGGGCGACGACCCGACAGCCGTAGTCCGACGGGCGACGCTCGGCGACCTCGACGCGCTGGTGATCTCCGCGATGGCCGAGGTGGAGTACTCGACGCTGGTGGGCGGCGCGGTGTTGCGCGCGGGGGCGTCGAACATCAAGCGGGAGACGTTGCGCCGCCACCTCGCGCAGGGGGATCCGGTGTGGATCGCGGAGGTCGACGGGATCGCGGTGGGGCACGTCGAGGGGTGGCACACCGAGTCGGTACCGGGGTCGTGGGCGGAGACCCGGGTCAGGCACGGCCGCTGGGGCTACGTGAACTGCCTGTCAGTGCTACCGCACGCGCGTGGCACCGGAGTGGGGCGCGCGCTGATGGACGTGGCGCACGCGGAGCTGCTCAAGCCAGACGCGGTCGGCTCGTTCCTCTATTACAACCCGCCGAACCCAGTGTCACCGGTGTTCTGGGCCCGGCAGGGCTACCGGCCGTTGTGGACAGTCTGGGAGACCCGTCCCGCGAGCGCGGTCCGCTAGCCGATCAGGTCGAGGCTGACCACGACCTGGAGGGCGCCGAGCACGGCGACCACGGCGGCGGCGATCCGCCAGCGCGGCGCCTTGTCCGCCTCGGTCTCCCACTTCATCGCCATGGCCCAGGCGATAGCGAGGGCGCCGATGCCCGCGATGACGCCGCCGACGTTGAGCGACTCGTGCACGACGACCTGGCCGTTGACCCGCTTGGTCTCGGTGATGCCGAGGAAGAGCACGTAGGGCAGGAGCGCGCACACCAGGCCGCCGATGAGCAGTTTCAGCTGTCTCGTCACGCGGGCTCTGATGGCGCGCCCCGCTGGTCGGTTCCCCCGAACGAGTCAGCGGGATCACGGCGCGCCCGCTTGCGGTCCCGTCCGCGGCGGCGCAGTATTTGAACTGACCGGTCAGTTCAAATAGGAGGCGCTATGGAGGTCCACGCGGACCAGGTCGTGGTCACCGGCGCGCACGGGCGGCTGCTGGAGCCGACGTCGCTGCGGGTGCGCCCGGGCGAGGTGGCGGTCGTGGCCGGGGAGCCCAATGCCGGGCATACCGCGTTCGGGCTCGCGCTGACCGGTCGGATCACCCCGTCGGAAGGATCTGTCACCCCATCGGCGGACGAACTGCGCGCGCACGCGGTGCTGGTCGACGCGCCGGAGGTGACCGCGCCGGAGCCGAACCTGCGGGTGGCCGACGTGATCGCCGAGGAGTTGGTGCTCGCCGGGGCGCGCGGGCGCAAGGCGGCCATGGCGGCGCTGCTCGCCGAGCACGGCCTGGAGCCGTCGACCCGGTTCGAGGACGTCCCCGGCGCGGCCAGGATCGCGCTGCTGACCGGCCTGGCCGCGCGCCGACCCGGTGCCGAACTGCTGGTGATCGACACCCCCGACCGGCACTCCAGCAACCCCGCCGACTGGCTGCCGACGGCGATGGCGCACGCCCGCGACGGCCGCGCCGTCGTCGTGCTGTGCGGGACGTCGACCGCGCTGCGCCTGCCCATGACCCCCGCCCGGCTCGGTGAGTCGGAGCAGCCCGCCCCCTTGGAGCCGAGCCTGTGAGCGTCTTCCGCCTCGCCCGCAACGAACTGCGCCGGGTCAGCTCCGGCACGCTGCCGAAGCTCGCAGTCCTAGCTCTAGTGCTGGTGCCGCTGCTCTATGGGTCCCTCTACCTCTATGCGAACGCCGACCCGTACAACCGGTTGGACAAGATCCCCGCCGCGCTCGTGGTGACCGACAAGGGCGTGGTCCGGGCGGACGGCTCGCGGCTCGACGCGGGGCGCAAGGTGGCCGACCAGTTGGCGGCGTCCGGCAAGTTCGACTGGCACGAGGTCGACGCGAAGGCCGCCGAGGACGGGGTGCGCTCCGGCCAGTACACGTTCTCGATCACGCTGCCCGGCGACTTCTCCGCCTCGCTCGCCTCGTCGTCGGACTTCGCCCCGCGCCAGGGCATGATCACGGTGACCACCAACGACGCCAACAACTACCTGGTCGGCACGATCGCCGACCGGGTGGTCAGCGCGGTGCGCGAGTCGGTGGCGACCTCGGTGGGCACCGAGGCGGCGGAGAAGTTCCTGGTCGGCTTCGGCACCGTCTACCAGCGCACCCAGCAGGCCGCCGACGGCGCGGCCCGGTTGGCCGACGGCGCGACCCAGGCCAGCACCGGCGCGACCCGGCTGGCCGAGGGGCAGCGCGAACTCGCCGACGGCGCCACCCAGCTCGCCGAGGGCGCGACCACCGCGGCGGCGGGCACCAAGAAGCTGTCGACCGGGTTGGACACGCTGCAGGCCAAGACGAAGGACCTGCCCGCGCAGGCGACGCAGCTGGCGACCGGGGCGCGCAAGGTCGCGACCGGTGACGAGCAGGTGGCGCGCACGGCGGAGAACCTGTCGGCCGCGGCCCAGGCCGCGGTGGACCACCTCGACGAGCTGGACTCGACGATCGAGAAGAGCCTGCGCGACGCGGGCCTGTCGGACTCCGACGTCGACCGGGTGCTGGCGCAGCTGCGGACCCTGCGGACGCCGGTGGAGCAGGCGAACACCCAGGTGCGGGCCGCGAGCGGGCAGCTGCGGGCGTTGGCCACCGGCGCCGACCAGGTCGCGGACGGCGCGGAACTGCTGGCCACCGCCGCGCCCGCGCTGGCCGGGGGCATCTCCGACGCGGCCGGGGGCGCCAGGGAACTGGCCACCGGCACGACCAAGCTGCGCGAGGGTGCCGTGGCGCTGCGCGACGGCGAGGCCAAGGCGGTGACCGGCACCGACCAGCTCGCCGAGGGCACCAAGTCGCTGTCGGACGGCTCGGTCCAGCTCCGCGACGGCCTCACCGCCGGTCTCGGCCAGATCCCGCACCCCGACGACGCGACCCGCGACGCCACCGCCAAGACCATCGGCGACCCGGTGTCGGTGCACACCGTCGGCGAGAACAGCGCGGGCAGCTACGGCGCCGGTCTCGCCCCGTTCTTCCTCGGCCTGGCGCTGTGGATCGGCGCGTTCGTGCTGTTCCTGCTGATCCGCCCGCTCTCCGCGCGCGCCCTGGCCGCCGGGCACCCCGCGGCCCGCACCGCGCTCGCGGGTTGGCTGACCCCGGCGGCGCTCGGCGTGGCCCAGGTCGTGATCATGTTCGCGGTGGTCACCACGCTGATCGGCATCCACCCGGCCCGCCCGCTGGCCACCCTCGGGTTCCTGGTGCTGACCTCGCTGACGTTCGTGTCGATCGTGCACGCCCTCAACGCGTTCCTCGGCCCGGTCGGCAAGTTCGTCGCGCTGGTGGTGCTGATCCTTCAGCTGATCAGCGCGGGCGGCACGTTCCCCTGGCAGACCCTGCCCGACGCGCTGATCCCGCTGCACCGCGCGCTGCCGATGGGCTACGTGGTCGACGGCCTGCGGCACCTGCTCTACGGTGGCGCCTCGGGCGGCATCGGCACCGACGTCGGCGTGCTGCTCGCCTACCTGATCGGAGGACTCGTGGTCTCGACCCTGGCCGCGCGCAGGCAGCGGGTGTGGACCCCGGCGCGGCTCAAGCCGGAACTGGTGCTGTGACCCGACCCAGCCGCACCACCGCCACCAAGCGCAAGCTGTTCGACGCGACCCTGCGCCTCGCGGGCACCCGGGGCATGGTCGGCCTCACCGTCGACGACATCGCCGCCGAGGCGGGGGTCGCCAAGGGCACGGTCTACTACAACTTCGGCAGCAAGGACGGCCTCGTCGACGCCCTCCTCCGCCACGGGGTCGACCTCCTGGCCACCCGCCTGCGTTCGGTGTCGGGCTCCGCCGCCGACACGCTGACCGCGTTGGTGGAGGGCATGCTCGGCTTCTTCGCCGAGTACCCGACCTTCGCCCAACTCCTGGTCAGCGAACTCTGGCGGACCCCGGGCCAGTGGCAGCAGACGCTGACGCTGCTGCGGGAGGAGGTCACGTCGATCATCCGGGGCCAACTGCAACGCCTCGCGGACTCGGGAGAACTACCCGCCGGTGTCCGCGTCGCCACCGCGTCGTCCGCCCTGTTCGGCACCGTCCTGGTCGTATCCCTGGACTGGCTCGTCTTCAGCCCCGACCAAACCCTCCCCGAGGTCCGCGACTCCGTGCTCTCCCTGGTCCGCGGCCTCCGCACCCCCTGATCCCACAACCCCAGCGCCGCAACGGCTCCGCCGCCCCAAGGCCCTCCCGCTCAGCCGCCCCAGCACCTCGCGCCGCCGTTCCGGAGGCCGCCCCCGCGAACCCCAGCCCCCACCCTGTCCCGGGGGGCGTCCCCAGGCCCAGTCTACAAGGACCCCCTCCCCCGAAGGAGTGATGGCGAAAACCTGTGGATAACTCGACCCCTTGTGGACAACGCGACCTGGGCGGAGACAAGGGCAACGAGAGCGGCCAGGCCGGATTCACCCAGTCGAGCAACCGAGAACACCGCCAAGGACCACCGGCCAACCGCAAGCGAGACAACAGAACCACCGCCCGCGAGACGGCAGACCCGCGCAACCGCAAGCGGTCCGTTCAGGACACCCCCTGACCGGACCGCCGCGGTTCACCCCCGGGCTAGAGCTTCCGGAGGTAGTACGTCAGCGCGTTCCCGCCCGGGTTGCAGACGCCGTACTGGTTGTAGCTGGAGTAGTAGCCGAAGCCCGTGGGCACGGTGCAGGCGTAGAGGCCGTCGCGCGGTGTGCGGAGGTAGTAGGTGTGGCCGCTGCCCCCGGGGTTGCAGATGTTGGTCTGGGCGATGACCTGCGAGTAGGTGAAGTTGCCCGGCACCGTGCAGGCGTAGAGCTCGTCCTTCGGGACGCGCAGGTAGAAGCTGTGGCCGTTCCCGTTGGGGTTGCAGATGTTGTACTGGCTGATGACCTGCGTGTACGTGTACCCGGCGGGCACCGTGCAGGCGTAGAGCTGGTCCCGGGGTGCCTCCACGTTGTAGTACGGCGCCGAGCCGCCGCCGCACGCGTTGGTCACGTAGGTCATCGAGATGTAGGTGTAGCCCGCGGGCACGGTGCACGACCACGTCCCGGTGACCTTGGCCGGCGCCGCCCCCGCCTGCACGGTCCCCACTTGCGCTAGTCCGAGCGCGATCAGCAGCGCGGCGAACAGACCCACCACTTTCCGCATACTGTCCCCAATCGTCGTGTCGACAAACGCTCGGGTGAAGCTAGGGGCTGAATCGACGCGGATTTCCGGCATCCGGCGAGGTGCACCCGAAGTGCGCCACACCACCACGAACGGCCGGGATCGTCCCGACGTGCGCGCTCACCTCGGCGGGTACCGGTCGACACCCCGCGTGGGCCGTCAGGGATCCGCCGCTACCTGGCGGCGGCCAGGGCGCGGTCGGTGGCGTGCAGGATGCCCTCGGTGATCTCCGTCGGTGTCGGGCGCCGGGTGCGGCCCGCGTAGCCGATCGGCGTGAGGACGACGTGGTGGGTGGGGTGGTTGGGCAGCGGGGTCGGCCAGCGGTCGCGGGCGGCGTGGGCCTCGACGACGGGGGCGCCCGGGGCTAGGAGGGGTTCGACGGCGCGCAGGGTCGGGGGGAGGGTGTCGTCGGGGAGCCAGGTGATGAGGAGGTCCGCGGGGGCGCCAAGGACTCGGGCGGCCTTGGTGGCCAAGACCTGAGGGCGAGTCCAGTCGACTTCCACCCAGATAGCCTTACCGTTGCCAGTGTGGTTATCGGCGGCTAGAGGCGCGTAGTGCCTGCACGGCAACACCACGTGCCATCCGCCCACCACCAGTCGTTCCGCGCACCCGGTGAGCATCCCGGCTCCGCCCAGCACCAACGCTCGTCTGATCGCCACGCCGCCTCCTGCGTGTCAGGGGGTGCCGTCCCAGCGCTCGAAGTGCGTCACCCGCTCGACCGGGGTGCGGCTCCGCCAACCGTGTCGTTCCAGGTCCGGGACCTCCTGGAGCCGCTCGACCGGGCCGAGGCAGAGCCAGGCGACCGGGCGTACCGACGCGGGGATCTCCAGCAGGGACCGGAGGTGGTCCTCCTGGTAGAAGCTAACCCACCCGACGCCCAAGTTCTCGGCCGTCGCGGCCAGCCAGAGGTTCTGGATCGCCAGGCACACCGAGTACAGGCCCGCGTCGGCGATGGCGTGGCGGCCGAGCACCGACGGCCCGCCCCGGTCCGCGTCGTAGGTGACGACCACCGACAGCGTCGACTCCAGGATCCCGTCGATCTTGATCCGGTCGAAGGTCGCCGCCCGCTCGCCGGTGAGGGTCGCGGCGAAGCGGGCGCGTTCGTCGTGCACGTGCTGGTGGAACCGGGCGCGGGTGCCGGGGTCGCGGACCACCACGAAGTCCCACGGCTGGGTCATGCCCACGCTGGGCGCGGCGTGCGCGGCACCGAGCACGCGGCGCAGGACCTCGTCGTCCACGGCGGCACCGGTGAACTCGGCGCGCACGTCCCGGCGGCGGGCGATGGTGTCGTAGAGGTCCACCCGGCCAGCCTAGTTACCGCCCGGTCGGGGGATCAGCGGCTGTGCCTGCCGTCGCCGTCCTTGCGGACCCGGTGCCGTCCGGGGAGGTTCACCCGACCCGCCGCGAGCACGTCCCGGAGACCGTTGATCGCCAGCACGACCGCCACGACGACGAGGGCGGCGGCGCCACCGAGCAGCACCACCATCAAGACCGTGAACGGTGACTCGTACTCGACCCCGACGACCGCGACCCGGTCCGGATCCGTGCGGTCGTAGATGACCCTGACCTGCTCGCCGATCGTGTAGGGCTTGTCCAGGCGCAACGACTGCTCACGGTCGACCCCGTCGGCGGAGTACCGGACCCGCATCGAGTCCTCCCCCCGCGAGTGCTCACGGATCTCGAACACGACCGCGGACGTCTCGACGGCGTTCGCCGTCAGGGAATCGGACTCGCTCTCCAGGACCGCGCCGGGAACCATCGCGACCGCGACGAGCGCCACCGCCCCCACCAGAGCCGCTCCCGCGCCTCGCATGCCCACCCCGACTCCCTCCCGCTCAGGTGACCGGACCTGGCACCTCTCGACCCGCCACAACTCGTCCGTCGGCGGCGGCGATGACCGCGCTACTGCCCGAGCCGCCGAGCAGGACCCGGCCGGTGCGCGCGCGGACCCGGCCGGTGTCGACGAAGACCTCGCCGCGCGCGTCGAGACCGATCCTGGCCAACTGGGACTCGACGGTGGCCGTGCCGGGGCGCCACCCGTGCGAACGGACCGACCGCAGGCGGCGCAGCCACCGGACACTGAGGACGGCGCCCGCCACGACCAGCACGACCCCGAGCGAGGCCGCGACCAGGTAGCCGACCTCAAGTACCGCCGGGGGCTCGGTGCCCGCCTGCGCGGAGGCCACCCGCTCCGGGTCCGCCGGGTCGTAGAACAGCGTGATCCGGTCGTCGACGCGCGGCGGCGGGTCCGGCACGAGCAGGGTCAGCGTGCGCACCCGGTCCTGTCCGTCCACAGCGAACCGCACGTCGATCGACGCGGACGTGACCCGGGTGGCCTCCTCGACGCGCACCACCACGCCGGGCACCCGCACGCCGTCGGCCAGCAGTCCGGACCGCTGGTCCTCGGCGGCGGCGTCCAGCAGGCCACCGACGACGACCAGGGCGACACCGAGCACGAGCACCACGACCGACCGCAGCAAGGCCCGGCGCACCGCCCCCGCGGCCGCGGTCGTCGTGAGGTGGTCGTCGCCCATGATCCCCTCCTTCGGCATGATCATCGCCCACCGCGCGGCCCTGTTTCCAGCACCGGCAGAGACCGGCGGCGGATCACCGCGGCTCCGGACCCCGTCTCCCCAGGATCTCGCGACCGGGAACGACCCTGCCGTCGGCGAAGACGAGCACGGCCCCACCACCCGAACCTCCGAGCAGGACACGGCCACCGGTCGTCTTGGCGCCGTTGGTGTCGATGACGACCTCACCCGCGACGTCCAAGGTGACGCGCACCGAGTCCTCGTCGACGGTGGCGGTGCCGGGGCGCCACCCGTGCCTGCGCACGGCGACGAGGCGGCGCGACCACCGTCCACTCAGGATCACCCCAGCGGCGGTCATGCCCACGGCGGCCATCACCACGCCGAAGCGGGCCAACTCCAGGGCCACCGGGGCGGACCGCCGCTCGTCAATCGCCACACCCAACTGTCCGGCGACGACGACCAGCGCGACCCCGACCAGCAGGCCCGCGACCGACCGCGCCAGCGCCCGTCGCACCGCGCCGGTCGCGGCCACCCCGCTCAGCGGTCGGCTCTGCATCCGTCCCCTCCCCTACCCGGGAAGGATCATGGCCCTGGGGCGGACCACGGTCTAGTGCGCTGCCTCGTTCCAGGACCGGCCGAACCCGACGGAGACGTCGAGCGGGACGCGCAGGTGGAACGCGGCCGCCATCTGGGCGCGGACCAGGGACTCGGCCTGCTCGCGCTCACCGTCGGCGACCTCGAGCACGAGTTCGTCGTGGACCTGCAGCAGCATCCGGGTGCGCAGGCCCGCGGCGCCGAGTTCGCGGTGCACGTTGAGCATGGCGACCTTGATGATGTCGGCGGCGCTGCCCTGGATGGGGGCGTTGAGGGCCATCCGCTCGGCCATCTCGCGGCGCTGCCGGTTGTCGCTGGTCAGGTCGGGCAGGTAGCGGCGGCGGCCGAAGAGGGTCTCGGTGTAGCCCTCCTTGCGGGCCCGCGCGACCACCTCGTGCAGGTAGTCGCGGACCCCGCCGAAGCCCTGGAAGTAGTCGTCCATCAGCGCGCGGGCTTCCTCGGTGGTGATCCGCAGCTGCTGGGACAGGCCGTAGGCGGACAGGCCGTAGGCCAGGCCGTAGTTCATCGCCTTGATCTTGGCGCGCTGCTCCTGGGAGACCGCGGTCGGCTCCACCGAGAACACCCGCGCCGCGGTGGCCGCGTGGAAGTCGAAGCCCGAGTTGAACGCCTCGATCAGCGCCGCGTCCTCCGACAGGTGCGCCATGATCCGCATCTCGATCTGGCTGTAGTCGGCGGTGAGCAGCTCGGCGAAGTCGGCACCGACCACGAAGGCCTCGCGGATGGTGCGCCCGGCCTCGGTGCGGATCGGGATGTTCTGCAGGTTCGGCTCGGTGGAGGACAACCGGCCGGTCGCGGCGATGGTCTGGTTGAACGTGGTGTGCACCCGGCCGCCGTCGGACACCGACTTGATCAGGCCCTCGACGGTGACCCGCAGCCTGGTCGCGTCCCGGTGCTCGAGCATGTGCGCCAGGAACGGGTGCGCGGTCAGCTCGAACAGCGTGGTCAGCGCCTCGGCGTCGGTGGTGTAGCCGGTCTTGGTGCGCTTGGTCTTGGGCATCTGCAGCTCGTCGAACAGCACGACCTGCAGCTGCTTGGGCGAGCCGAGGTTGATCTCCTTGCCGATCACGTCGAACGCGGCCCGCTCGGCGTCGCGCACCCGCGCGGCGAACTCGGACTCCAGGATGGACAGCCGCTCGCCGTCGACCGCGATGCCGACCGCCTCCAGCTCGGCGAGCACCCGCAGCAGCGGCAGCTCCATGTCGGCCAGCAGCGGCGCCTGCCCGGTCTCGGCGAGCGCGGTGTCGAGCGCGTCGGCCAGCTCGGCGATCGCGCGGGCGCGCAGGATCTCCCCCGCCGCGAGCTTGCGCTCGTCGTCGCCCTCGTCGTCGAGCAGGGACAGCTGCTGCTCGCCGTCACCGTCCTCCACGCGCAGCTCCCGCTGCAGGTAGCGCAGGACGAGGTCGTCGAGGTTGAACGTGCGCTGGCCGGGGCGCACCAGGTACGCGGCGAGCGCGGTGTCGGTGGTCAGGCCCGCGAGCTCCCAGCCGCGGTGCCGGACGGCGTGCAGCGAGCGCTTCACGTCGTGGGCGAGCTTGGGCGCCCTCGGGTCGGCCAGCCAGTCGCTGAACGCCTTCTCGTCGTCCTCGGTGAGGGTGGTGACGTCGACGTAGACGCCCTCTCCCCCGGCGGTGGCCAGCGCGACGGACTTGAGTTCGACGGCTTGGCCGGATACCCCGGTCGCCACCTCGCGGAACGACAGGCCGATGCGGGTGCCGCGCGGCGCGTGCGTGGCCAACCAGCCGGGCAGCTCCCCGGCCGCGACGGCGCCGCCGCTGACCTCGAAGCCCTCCTCGGCCTCGGGTTCCGCGGTGGACAGCGTCGCGAACAGCCGGTCGCGCAGCACCCGGAACTCCAGCTCGTCGAAGAGCCGGTGCACCGCGTCGCGGTCCCAGTCGCGCACCTCGAGGTCGTCCGGACCGACCTCGAGCGGCACGTCGCGCACCAGCTCGGTCAGCTGCCGGTTGAGCAGCACCGCGGCCAGGTTCGCCCGCAGCGCCTCACCGGCCTTGCCCTTGACCTCGTCCACCCGGTCCACCAGGTCGCCGAGCGAGCCGAACTGCTGGATCCACTTGGTGATCGTCTTCTCGCCGACGCCCTTGATGTTGGGCAGGTTGTCGCTGGGGTCCCCGCGCAGCGCGGCGAAGTCCGGGTACTGGGCAGGCGAGAGGCCGTACTTCTCCTGCACCAGCTCGGGGGTGTAGCGGGCCAGCTCGGAGACGCCCTTGACCGGGTAGAGCACGGTGACGTCGTCGGTGACCAACTGCAGGGCGTCGCGGTCGCCGGTGCAGATCGCGACCTTGAAACCCGCGGCGGTGGCCTGCGTGGTCAGCGTGGCGATGAGGTCGTCGGCCTCGTAGTTGTCCAGCGACAGCTTGGTGATGTTCAGCGTGCCGAGGACGTCCTCGATCAGGCTGACCTGCCCCTTGAACTCGTCCGGGCTGGCGCTGCGGTTGGCCTTGTACTCGGCGAAGTGCTCGGTGCGGAAGGTCTTGCGGGACACGTCGAAGCACACCGCGAGGTGGGTGGGCGCCTCGTCGCGCAGCAGGTTGATCAGCATCGAGGTGAAGCCGTAGACGGCGTTGGTGTGCTGGCCGGTG
Organism: Actinokineospora globicatena; assembly: GCF_024171945.1. Lineage (GTDB taxonomy): Bacteria > Actinomycetota > Actinomycetes > Mycobacteriales > Pseudonocardiaceae > Actinokineospora > Actinokineospora globicatena. The sequence continues at coordinate 675,054 of NZ_JAMTCR010000004.1, read as the reverse complement.
CCGGTCTGGAAGTTCTCCTTGGGCAGCGCGAAGAACGCCCGGTACGCCATCGAGTGGCCGTCGATGAGCAGCAGCCGGGGGGTGGTACGGGTCTCAGTCTTCGCAGGCACGGTGCGAGTCTAGGGTGGGGCACCGACACCCTTCGGAGGACCCATGAGCGGGATCGACCGCGACAAGCTGCCCGGGGCGCGCCCGGAGGTGGCCGACCAGTTCCTGCCCGACAAGCTCGGCATCGACGTCACCGACTGGACCCCGGCGCGGCTCGTGGGCACCATGCCGGTCAAGGGCAACCTCCAGCCCTACGGCCTCCTGCACGGCGGCGCGAACGCCGTCCTCGCCGAGACCCTGGGCTCGATCGCCGCGGTGCTGAACGCCCCCGAGGGCAAGCTCGCCGTCGGCTTGGAACTGTCCTGCACCCACCACCGAGCCGTCCGCACCGGCATCGTCACCGGCGTGTGCACCCCCTTGCACGTCGGGCGCACCACCTCGACCTTCGAGATCGTCATCACCGACGACCACGACCGCCGAACCTGCACCGCCCGCCTCACCTGCGTCACCATCTCCAAGCCCCCCGGCGACACCCCACCCGCCTAGCGCTTCGCCCTTCTTGCCGCCGCCTTCGCGGCGCGGTTGGCCCGTCGGCCTGCCTGCTCTCTTGGCCCTCGGCTCGGCCGGGCCCAATCCCTCGGGCGGGCTGCCTCACGCCCTCGGCTCGCCGCCTCAAGGCCCTGGCCGCGCTCTCACCACCGCGAACCGCGCGGATCCGACGTGCGCCAATCGAGCCTGCCCAAGCGGCCCCATCACACCTTCGAGCGAACCCCCTTGACACCCCCGGGGGCCCACCCCAAGCCTGGCCCGGCCCCCACCCTCTCCGGGGGGCGTCCCTGGGCCAGTCTACCGGGACCCACCCACGGATGATCTTGAAAGCACCCCCGCGGAGATCCACATGTGGACAACTTCTGTCACCCAGCAGAGGGACATTTCCGGGCCCGCACAGTACGCATCCCCTGCTAGACGCCACAACGCCGGGTGAACGCACCCCCGCACAGCGGCAGTCAAAGCGAAATCGCCTTCCAGCCGACCAAAAAAGGGCCGCACCCGGGGACAACCCCGGGTGCGGCCCGCACAGAACGAAACGAACCTCAGTCCTCGCCCAGGTAAGCGGCTCGGACGCGCTCGTCGGCCAGAAGGTCGTGTCCCGGGCCTTCGAGCGTGGTGCGGCCGAGGTCGACCACGTACCCGCGGTCGGACAGCGCCAGCGCCGCGAGGGCGTTCTGCTCGACAAGCAGGATGGTGGTGCCCTGGGCCTGCAGGTCCTTGATGGTGTCGAAGATGCGCTGCGTCATGATCGGCGACAGGCCCATGGAGGGCTCGTCGAGCATGAGCAGGCGCGGGCGCGACATCATGGCCCTGCCGATGGCGAGCATCTGCTGCTCGCCGCCGGAGAACAGGCCCGCCTTCTGGGTGCGGCGCTGGCCGAGTACCGGGAACAGGTCGTAGACCCGCTGCATGTCCGCCGCGACGCCGCTGTCCTTGCGGACGTAGGCGCCCAGGTGCAGGTTCTCCTCGACCGTCATCCGGCCGAAGAGCCTGCGGCCCTCGGGGCAGTGCGCGACGCCGCGTTCCAGGATGGTGTGCGCGGCGAGCTCGGTGATCGGCTTGCCCTCAAGCAGGATGCTGCCGGACTTGGGCCGCAGCAGGCCCGAGATGGTGCGCAGCGTCGTGGTCTTGCCCGCGCCGTTGCTGCCGATGAGGCTGACGATCTGCCCCTCGCCGACCGCGAACGACACATCGCGCACGGCCTCGATGGCGCCGTAGGCGACGCTGAGGTTCTGCACCTCCAGCAGTGCGGTCACCGGTTGCCTCCCTCGTGGCCGTCCTGGTCGCGGATCGGCTGCATGACCTGCGTCGACTCCGGCCCGCCGTGCGCGGCCTCCTCGGCGTACTGGCGCACCTCGGCCTCCACCTCGTCCGGCGGCTTGCCCAGGTAGGCCTCGATGACCCTGGGGTCGGCGCGCACCACGTCCGGGGTGCCCTCGACGAGCAGCTGGCCCTGCACGAGCACCGAGACGTGGTCGCACAGCGAGAAGATGAACTTCGTGTCGTGCTCGATGACCACGACCGCGACGCCGGTCTCGCGGATCGCGAAGATCAGCTGCCGGGTCGCCTCAGTCTCCTGCGGGTTCATGCCCGCGGTCGGCTCGTCGAGCAGCAGCACCTTCGGGTCCGTGGCCAGCGCGCGGGCGATCTCGAGCCTGCGCTGGTCGCCGTAGGGCAGGTTGCGGGCCAGTTCGTCGTGCACGGTGCCGAGCCCGACGAACTCCAGCAGCTCCCTGGACCGGTCGCGGGCGTCGCGCTCGCCCTTGAGGTAGGCCGGGCCGTGGAACAGCGAGGCCAGCGGGCCCTGCTTCATCCGCGAGTGCCGCCCGACCATGACGTTCTCCAGCGAGGTCATGCTGGGGAACAGCCGGATGTTCTGGAACGTGCGCGCGACACCGGCCACGGTGACCGCGGCCGGGTCGGTCGGCAGGACCTGCCCGCGCAGCTGCACGTTGCCCGTCGTGGGCGAGTACAGGCCGGTGAGGCAGTTGAAGAACGTGGTCTTGCCCGCGCCGTTGGGCCCGATGAGCCCGAGGATCTGGCCCTCCTGCAACCGCAGGCTGACGTTGGACAGCGCGGTGAGGCCACCGAAGACCATCGACACGCTGTTGGCGGCGAGCACCGGGGTCGCGCTCATCGGGTCACCGCCTTCTCGTCACCGGGGGTGTCGTGCACGTTGAGCTCCTCGATCGGCACCCCGTCGGCGCCCTCGTCGGCGAGTTCGGCCCTGCGGTGCCGGTCGGGCACCAGGCCCTGCGGCCGGAACCGCATGATCAGCACCAGCGCCAGGCCGAAGAGCATGAGCCGGTAGTCGGAGAACTCGCGCAGCTTCTCCGGCAGCACCAGCAGCAGCGCGGCACCGAGCACGGCGCCCGGGATGGACCCCATGCCGCCGAGGATGACCGCCGCGAGCAGCGTCACCGACTCGATGAACTGGAAGCTGTCGTAGGCCACTGTGGAGGTCTTGTGCGCGAACACCGCGCCTGCCAGACCCGCCAGCGTCGCACCGATGAGGAAGGCGAGGATCTTCGCCTGCCCGGTCTTGATGCCCATGGCCCGCGCGGCGTCCTCGTCCTCGCGGATGGCGATCCAGGCGCGGCCGATGCGCGAGTTCTTGAGGTTCGCGAACACCACCATGACCAGCGCGACCAGCACGATGATCAGCACGTAGTACAGGACGCCCGAGGGCAGCTCCAGGGAGCCGATGGTGAGCGACTCGTCGAACGACGCGCCGAACCAGTTGATCGGCGGCACGTTCGGGATGGCGTTGGCACCACCGGTGAGGCCGCCGATGTTGTTCTGCGCGGCCTTCTTGAAGATCTCACCGAAGGCGAGGGTCACGATGGCGAGGTAGTCACCGCGGACCCGCAGCGTCGGCGACCCGACCACGGCGCCGAAGATGCCAGCCACGACAGCGGCGATGATCGCGGCCACCACGAACGGCAGCTCGATGTCGAACGCGGCCGCCGCGGCACCGGAGAAGTTCGCCGCGACGAACGCGCCGATGCCCAGGAACGCCACGTACCCCAGGTCGAGCAGACCGGCGAGGCCGACGACGATGTTGAGGCCGATCGCGGTCGCGGCGTAGACGCCGATGTTGGCCGCGGTGGTCATCCAGTAGTCGGTGCCCGCCTCGGTGAACGGCAGCGCGAGCGCCACCAGCACCAGGACGATGACGCTGAACCACTTGTGCTTGTCGGACAGGCCGGAGATCCAGCCGGTGAGGCCGATGCCGTGCAGGGCACCGAGGACACCGGCGAGGAAGGCGAGCAGGGACAGGAAGATCGGGCCCGCGTACGGGTTGCCGACACCGCCCTGGCCGCCCGCGTTGAGCATCATCGCGACCACGAGCAGCAGCGCGACGAAGGAGACCACCAGCACCGCGTACGCGACCAGCGTCGGGACCGAGGTCTTCCACTGCGGCACGGGCTCGAGCGGGCCGGTCTTGGCGGCCAGCACCAGCGCGATGCCCGCGATCAGCGACACGATGCCGCCGAAGGCGAAGTTGGTGCCGTCGGAGGTGATCGCACCGAACCCACCGCCGTCGACGAGCGGGAAGACGATGTTGACCGCGGCGACGCCGATGAGGCCCCAGCCCAGGGCGCGCAGCACCCGGCGCAGGGGCACGGGGATGAAGTGCGCCACGATCGCGACGACGCCCAGCAGCAGCACGTGCAGGCGGAACCCGCTGACGGCGTAGGGCGCGTCGAAGAACTGGAGGGTGGCCTTGTCCGGGTACGCGCCGTCGTTGAGCAGGAACGTGACCCAGGGCAGCAGCGCGCCGAGGATGGCGAGCACCCCGCCCCCGATGCCCAGCGGCCTGGCCAGGCCGGGCGGGATGGCGACGGAGCCCGTCACCGAGTTCGTAGGCTTGCTCACGCGCGCACCCTTTCCGGCTCACCGAACAGGCCCTGCGGCCGGAAGACGAGCACGACGATCAGCAGGACGAAGATCCACACCAGGTCGTACTGCGTGCCGCCGGGCAGGTACTGACCGGACAGGGTCTTGATCAGGCCGATGGCGAAGCCACCGATGACCGCGCCCTTGATGCTGCCGACGCCGCCCAGCACCGCCGCGGTGAAGGCGAAGATGCCGTAGAGGAAACCGACCTCGGTGTCGACGTTGGTGATGTGGATGCCGTAGAGCACACCCGCGAGGCCCGCCAGCGCGCCACCGATGGTGAAGGTGAGCACGATCGTGCGGTTCGGGTTGACGCCCATCAGCCGGGCGGTGTCCGGGTCCTGGGCGGTCGCGCGCATCGCGCGGCCCATCCGGGACCGGGTGATGTAGGTCTGCAGGATGATCGCGCCCAGGATCGACACCACGATCATCAGGATCGCGGTCGCACCGATGGTCACGGTGCCCTCGCCGAGCTGGAAGCGGAACTGCTCGTCGACGAAGGCCCGGGGGAAGGGGACGGGGGCGGTCGCGCCCGGGTACCACAGGCGGACGGCCTCCTTGAGGATGACCGAGACGCCGAGCGCCGTGATCAACGGCGCCAGGCGGGGAGCGTTGCGCAGCGGCCGGTAGGCCAAGCGCTCCATGGCAACGGCGAGCACCACGGCGACCACCGCACCGCCGAGAGCCATCAACGGCAGGGCGATCGGCCAGTGACCGTGATCGCGCCAGCTCTCCGGGAGGACGTAAGAGTACGTGGCGAGCGAGGCGAACCCGCCCACCATGAAGACCTCGCCGTGCGCGAAGTTGATCAACTGGATGATGCCGTACACCATCGTGTAGCCGAGTGCGATGAGCGCGATCAAGCCACCCAGCACCAGGCCGTTAATGAGCTGCTGTAGCAGCGTGGCCACGTCTACCTCCAAGAGCGGCGGGGGCGGGCCAGGTGCGCCCGCCCCCGCCACGTGCGGTTGGACAAGAAAGTTCCGGCTCAGCCGCCGAAGGTGCCGGTCTCGTCAGCCACCCACTTGCCGCCGGAGACCTTGTAGACGGTCAGCAGCTTGTTGGTGCTGTCGCCGTACTGGTCGAACTTGATCTCGCCGGTCGCACCCTCCGCGGAGTACGTGCCCACGTTGGAGATCACGTCGGTGCGCTTGGCCTCGCTCCACTCGGCGCCACCGGTGAGGGCCTTGCCCAGCGAACCGATGATGGCGTTCGCGGCGTCGTAGGCGAACGCGCCGTACGCGCTGAAGTCGTCCTTGTACGCCTTGGCCTTGTACGCGGACACGAACGCCTTGGCGGTGTCGAGGGTGTCGGTGGGCGCGCCGACCGAGGTCGCCAGGTCGCCCTCCTTGCCGCCGAGCTCGATGTACTTGCCGTCGTAGATGCCGTCGCCGCCCATCACGGGGATGTTGAGGCCCGCGTCCTTGAGCTGCTTGGACAGCGGACCGGCCTGCGGGTACTCACCGCCGTAGTAGACCGCGTCCGGCTTCGAGCCGCTGATGGTGCCGATGACACCGCTGAAGTCGGTGTCCTTCTCGCCGACCTTGGCGGTGGCCACGATGGTGGCGCCGTCCTTCTCGGCCTGCTTCTTGAACTCCGCGGCCAGACCCTCGCCGTAGGTCTTGCCGTCGGTGATGATGGCGATGGACTTCTTGCCCGCCTTGCCGACCAGGTACTTGGCCGCGAACGGGCCCTGCAGGTCGTCGGTGGCGCAGACGCGGAAGTAGTTCTCGAACTGGCGCTTGGGCGCGGTGCCGTACTCGGCACCCCGGGTCAGCGACGGGTTCGTGTTGGCGGGCGACACCTGGACGATGTTCTTGCCCTTGAGGATCGGCTGCACGCTCTGCGCGACCGACGAGTTCAGCGTGCCGACCACGCCGACCACGTTGGCGTTCGACGACAGGCGGGTGGCCGCCTGCGCGCCGACCTGGGCGGTCGCCTGGTCGTCCTCCGGCTGCACCTGGAGCTTGTAGCCCGGCACGGCGCACTTCTCGTTGGCCTGGTCGGCCGCGAGCTGCGCGGAGTTCCGGATGCCGAGGCCGAGCGCGGACAGGCCGCCGGACAGCGGCGCGATGACGCCGATGACCAGGGTGCCCTTGCTCTGGTCGCAGCTCTGGTTGTTCCCCCCGCCCGAGCCTGACTCGGTCTTGTTCGTGCCACAGGCTGCGAGCAACAACGCGCCAGCGACCAGCACCGCGGCCTTCACCGTCTGGTTTCGCACGTGATGTCCCTTCTCCGCTTTCGTCCGGACAATGCGTGTAAGCATGCCGAACCTCGCCCTCATACCTGTTGGAGGGTTGCGCCGGAAAGTAGTGACCGAATGCGACGTAGTCACGCACCTGGGCTCCTCGTGACCAGACTGCAACGAAAGTGCGGGGTCGTGTTCGCAGTCCGGACATCCGGGCATGAACAGCGCGACACCGACCCGGTCTCAACTTCACAACAACGTGTCACACACCGTCACCGGCGGCCCTAGGGTGCGGGGCGTGCGACTGCGGAACCGGGTCCTGGCCTGGGGTTCCGCCCTGCTCGCGATCGGTGCCGCCGTGGTGTTGTTGCGGGCGCCCGCCGAGCCGCCGAGGCCGGGACCTGCGCCTATCCCGCCACCGGAACGAGTTAGCCGCTACGCCGCCGACGACGTGGTGCTACCGGAGCAGGGGGCGCCGCCGGACACACCGCGTGACGTGGTCGTGGGAAAGGCACCGGGCAGACTGGTCGTGTCGTGGGCGGAAGTGGCCCGGGCCACGGGATACGAGGTGCGGTGGAGCGGCGCGGGGCAGTCACCCGGTACCCGGTTGGTGGCCACCCGCGACACCCAGTTGGACGGGCTCGTGGACGGCCGAGAATACCGGATCGAGGTACGCGCGGTGGACGCGTTCGGCCAGGTTTCGGGGCCCGCGGCGGCAATCGGGAATCCCGGACCGGGTGATACTTCCTGGCGCGCCGGGCTGACCGGCCTCCTGGACGATTTCCCCGACGATTCGACGCTGCGCGCGGACACCGTCGGGTCACTGTGGCACCTGTCCGGTTACCGCGGGTGCGTCGACCTCGGCGCGCGGGCGGCGGCGGAGGTCGGGCTGCCGATCGACCTCGGCTGCGGGGCGGACGAAGCGGTGCTGCGCGCCAGGGCGCCGGTGCTGCTCGGCGAGTCCACTCCGGACGGCGAGCTGGGCCGGGTGGCGGTGCTGACCGACGCGGCGGGCCCGGGCGGGCGGCTGACGCTGGACCTGGTGCCCGGACCGGCGGACCGGGTGGGGTCGACCGCGGGCGGCGGGTCGTTGCCGCCGGGGACGGTGCGGGCGGTCGTGGACGACACGGGCGCGCGGGTCGGTGAGCAGGACGAGTTCGTCGCGACGCCCGGTCCACGCGGTGCCGGGGTGCTGCACTTGTTCGAGGTCCGGGTGACCGCTACGGGGGTGACGCTGTCGCAGGACGGCAGGGTTATCGCGTCGTCGCCTGTGGTGCCGTCGTGGCGGTCGGCGTGGTTGTTGGTGGGTGTGCGGGGTCCGGAGGGGCGGCGCGCACGGGTCCATCTGGCGACGGTGGGGTTCACGGGGCTGGCGTCGCCTGTGCCGCAGGTAGTGGAGACGCCGGTGAACCTGGCTACGCGGCAGGTGTTGGACCCGTCAGCGACGGCACCGTCGGCCGGGATCTTGCGCCGTCCATTGGCGACAGCATTGTCTGCGCGTCTTGTGGTGACGATGGTGATGTCCACGGGGATGGATGTCAGCCGCACGCAGATCCAACTGGGCACGTCGATGCTGCCCGCACGCCCGGTAGCACCACCGCCTATAGAGGCCGGTTCGGTGGTGACTGTGGTGGCTGACGTACCGCAGTCGTTGTTGGGTGGGAGTGGGCCTGACTCGTTGACGCCTCTAGTGGTCCGCGCGCCGGGGGCTGGTGAGGGCGCGTTGGTGCAAGAGAGCTATTTGGAACTGGTACCCGGGCCAGTGGCGTCTGTAAGGACCACCACGCAGCCCGCGCGTACCGACCGCCTACGCCCCACCGTCAACGCCTTGCCCACAGCCGGACTCACTCTCGGGGACTCGACCGGGCGGCCTCTAGCGACTCCTACCGTGCCCGCGCAAGGGAGGCTGGTCCTGACCGTGAACCTCGCGGGCGCGGCGGCGCAGTGGGACACAGGTGGACTAGAGGGCGTGCAAGGGTTCCAGGTCTGGGTGGACGGCCGGATGACGGCGAGCCTGCCTACGTCGGCACACACAGGGGCACCCGGTGGGCGCTATGCGATCCCAGTAGGGCTGACGGGGCGCGCGGTCGGTGAGCACACCGTGGAGGTCCGGGTGATCGGGACGCAGGGGACCCGGGGATCGGTCCTGAGTCAGTTCACCGTGTCCTAGTTGATGGTGTCTTAGTTGATGGTGTCGACAACGGCCTCGGCGACGGCCTTCATGGTCGTCCGCCGGTCCATGGCCGTGCGCTGGATCCACCGGAACGCCTCGGGCTCGGACAACCCCTGGGCGGCCATCAGCAGCCCCTTGGCCCGCTCGATCACCTTCCGCGTCTCCAGCCGCTCGGTCAACCCGGCGACCTCGTTCTCCAACGCCTGCACCTCGGCGAACCGGCTGACCGCCAACTCGATCGCGGGCACCAGGTCGTGCTTGGCGAACGGCTTCACCAGGTACGCCATCGCCCCCGCGTCCCGCGCCCGCTCCACCAACTCCCGCTGCGAGAACGCCGTCAACATCACCACCGGCGCGATCCGCTCCCCCGCGATCATCGTCGCCGCCTCGATCCCGTCCATCCTGGGCATCTTCACATCCAGGATCACCAAATCCGGCCGAAGCTCCCCAGCCAGCCGAACAGCCTCCTCCCCATCCCCCGCCTCCCCGGCGACCTCGTACCCCTCTTCCCGCAACATCTCCACCAGGTCAAGCCGAATCAACGCCTCGTCCTCGGCCACCAACACCCGCCGCGGGACAGACCGACCCTCAGCAACCACCTCAGTCACCGCTGGTCCTCCTCAACACCCGACCCAACCCAGAGCCCCCAGCTTACCGCCAGGTAGCCCCCACCCCCTCCCCACCACCCGTGACCACCCCAACACCCCGCCACCCCCATCCCGTAGAGTCACCGCCAACGCCCCCGTAGCCCAACCGGCAGAGGCAGCGGACTCAAAATCCGTCCAGTGTGCGTTCGAATCGCACCGGGGGCACGCACAGGTTGCACACTGGCCATCACCTGCCGATTCAGGGCAGTCGCCACAGTGTCCTAGCGACCTCTCCGCCACCGCCTGCCCGATCTCGGCGATGGCGTGCACCTCGTCGGCGGGGAGTGTGACTTTCAGGGTGGCTTCGTTGGTTGCGTAGTGGATCCGCACCGTCAACTGGGTCAGGTCAAACAATCGTTCGAGCAGGGGTCCTGGGGCCTGGTCGAGGTTGATCGCCAGGTAGGGCAAGGCGTCGATGAGGTCCAGTTGGTCGAGGCTGGGCTGGGTTGGCTCCTGTTGCTGGTCGAGTTGGTTGATCGCTCCCAGCGCCGCCTGGCGTTCGGTGTCGAGGTCGTTGTAGCGCTGGCGAAGGCCCTGGGTGAAGGGGTCACGGGGATCGGCGTCCTCGGCTTGCCGCCGGACGTTGTCGAGCTTGCGAGCGATGTCGGCCACCTTGCCTTGGAGCCGCTTGTCGTTGCGGGCCGATTCGTGCGATCGCCACCTCTATGATTCGGGCATGGGCCAACCGATTCCGTTCACCGACGTCAACTTCAAGCTCGCCGTCGTCCACGAGCTGATGTACAACCAGGGCCTTCTGCCGAGGTTCAGGTTGACCGAGTACGCCGTCGAGCAAGGCTTCACCTACAACGCCTGGAGCGGCGAGGTGGTGCCTGCGGCACTGGCATACTTCGCGGCGCTCGAGGTCCCCGTCGAGCTCGCGGAGCGGATCACCAAGATCGAGATGGACGGCGGCAACAAGATCTACCTCGAGATCGCGCCGGGCTGGGACGGCGAGGACGAGCTGTTCGAGATCAACGAGTTCGCCGACCTGCGGCACTTCCCCAACCTGAAGTCGATGACACTGTTCTACACCGGCGACGAGGAGCCGCTGGAGATGCTGCGTGCTCGCGGTATCGACGCGGCTTGGGTCTGAACAGGCCGCTAACCCGGATCTTTCACGTGGGTCATGGTCTGGCTCGAGGCAGGAGGACCGCGACGCCTTGGGCTACGTGAAGGCGGGCAATAACTAGACGACTGGACTCCGGCTGCCGCTCGTCAATCGTGAGTGTGCCACCGTCCGAATGGTAGCCGGATCCGGCTAGCCCTCCGGGCATTGCGCTATCGCTGCTCGTCGTTGCGGGCGTCACGGCCTTCGGTGTCGAGTTCGTCGTTGACGATCTCGGCGATGAGGATCTGGTCGGCGGGGTTGTCGTCCGCAGCGGGAGTGGGCTGGACACCGTCGTCGGGGAGCCCGTACTTGTCGCGCAGGAAGCGTTCGCGGTACAGCCTGTCGGCGTCGTCTGCCAGCTTGGCGAGCAGCCGGGCGTTGAGACCGGCACCGATCAGGATGCCCGCGATGGGTACCGCCTGACCGAGCTTCTGTTTGGTCAGGCGCAAGCCGAGCCGTTGGTAGACGACGTGCAGGACACGGGTGACGCTGTTCGTGTTCAACTGCGCCCAGGTCGCGTTGCGCGCCAACGCTTGCACGATCTTGTTGAGCTCCAGGTAGGCGGCACTCTTGCCCGCCTGCCGAGCCAGGCCGAAGTTCAGCACACCGAGGGCGAAGACCTGCTCCTCCGGATGTCTGGTGTCGTAGCCGTAGAAAGCCGCCGTGCGGGCGACGGCGCGTGTCATCGCCCCCAGCGTCGCGGCCGCATCCGCGGCCAGCGCTGCGATGACCGTTCCGGCGCCGGGTGCTGCGGCCGCTCCCGCACTCGCCACCGTGCCGACCGTGGCCAGCAGTTCGCCGCCGGACACAGCCAGTCCGGTGGCCGCGCCCGTGACCGCGGTGCCGGAGGCATAGCGCAGGCCGAGGCGCGGCTTGACCTTGTCGACCACCTTGAGGTCGAGCTTGCGGATGTCCTCGATGTCGGTCAGGACGTGGCCGCGCTTGGCATAGGCAGCGAGGACGACGCTGCGCCGCATGCTCTTCTCCGCCGCCTTGTTCACCACGCTCAGCATGCCCTCGAGTGCTTGACCGAGGGTGCCGACAAGCTGCTGCGCACCGGGAATCCCGTCGACTCTCCCACGGCCGAGCTCGCCTGCCTTGGCCAGGCCACCACGAACCACCTGGGGCAGCACGTGCCGCTCCGCCGACGGCAACCGGTCGACCCGCCATGCAGCAAGCTCGTCCCACGCCGTCCGCTCATAGCTGCTCATGTCTCCGGTACCCACCGCGCCGCTCCCCAGTACTCGATGTCGCAATGAGCGTGCAGCCTACGCTCAACGGCTGACACCCCCGGATATCCCACTATCGGCACGACTGCGGGACGGCCCGTAGCGCGCGCATCGACAGACGCGGATGTTCGCGTCATGACGAATGAGGCAGCTCGCAACAACCCGATCCCCGTCAGAACCCACACACAACTGCCCAACGACACACCGGTCTGCGGCGCGTCAAAGCGCCAAGTACGCCTCGACCACCAACAGCCGGTAAGAACGATCGGTTGACAATTCCGGCTGTTCATTCAGATGAGACTCGATCATCTCAGCGGAGTCACATGTGGACATTCCGACGCAGTGAGCGAAGGCCGATCGCAGGATTGAAGATGTTGGGCGATGTCCTGGATCCAGCGGGCATTCTCTGCCTTCGCGTGGCATGAACCCCGTCGCTCTTGGCGAAGCACGCCCGTGCGGTGGATGGGTGTCCACCCACCGCACGGGCGGTTGTTAGAGATCGGAGCGGACTGTGGCGGTGGCGGCGACGAGGTTGGTGAGGGTTGCGTGGACCTCGGGGTAGCCGCGGGTTTTGAGGCCGCAGTCGGGGTTCACCCAGAGGCGGTTGGCGGGGAAGGAGGCTGTGGCGGTGCGGAGGTGGCCGATGATCTCCTCGACCGAGGGCACGCGCGGGGAGTGGATGTCCCAGACGCCGGGGCCCACTTCGTTGGGGTAGGCGGCGGCGGTGAGGTCGGTGATGATGGCCATGTTGGAGCGGGCCGCTTCCAGGCTGATGACGTCGGCATCCATGTCGATGATGGCCTGGAGGACGTCGCCGAACTCGGCGTAGCACATGTGGGTGTGGATCTGGGTCTCGTCGCGGACGCCTGCGGTGGCGAGCGTGAAGGACGTCACCGCCCACTCCAGGTAGGCGGCGCGGTCGGCCTGGCGCAACGGCAGCGTCTCGCGCAGCGCGGGTTCGTCGACCTGGATCACGGCGATGCCCGCGCGCTCCAGGTCCGCCACCTCGTCCCGCAGCGCCAGTGCGACCTGGCGCGCGGTCTCCGCCTCCGGCTGGTCGTCGCGCACGAACGACCACGCCAGCATGGTGACCGGACCGGTGAGCATTCCCTTGACCGGACGCGGTGTCAGGCTCGCGGCGTAGGTGGACCACTCGACGGTCATCGGCGCGGGACGGGACACGTCACCGGCGATGATCGGCGGCCGGACGTAGCGGGTGCCGTAGGACTGGACCCAGCCGTGCCGGGTGGCGACGAACCCCGCGAGCTGCTCGGCGAAGTACTGGACCATGTCGTTGCGCTCCGGCTCGCCGTGCACCAGCACGTCGAGCCCGAGTTCCTCCTGCGCGGCGATGACCGAGCGGATCTCCGCCCGCATCGCGTCCTCGTACGCCTCGTCCGACAGCCGCCCCGCGCGCAGCTCCGCGCGGGCCTTGCGCAGCTCGCTGGTCTGCGGGAACGAGCCGATGGTGGTGGTCGGCAGGTCGGGCAGCGCCAACCGGGCCTGCTGCGCCTGACGACGCTTCTCGTACGGGGACGCGCGGTGCAGGTCGGCGTCCGTGACCGCCCGGTCCCGCACCTCGGGCACCCGCACGATCGGCGAGCCGACCCGCGACGCCAGCCGGTCCGCGTTGTCCCCCAGGGCTTCGGCGATCGCGGCGCGCCCCTCGGCCAGCCCGACGCGCAGCGTGACGACCTCAGCGACCTTCTGCCGGGCGAACGCGAGCCAGCCCGCGATCTCGGGGTGCAGGTCGCGCTCCAGGGTGACGTCGAGCGGGACGTGCAGCAGCGAACACGACGCCGACACGTCCAGCGAGCCCGCCAACCCGTACAGGGTGTCCAGCGTGGTCAACGCGGCGGCGAGGTCGGCGGCCCAGATGTTGCGACCGTTGACCACGCCCGCGACCAGCCGTTTCCCCGGCACGCCCCCGATGGCCGCCAAGTGCTCGAGGTTGGCCGTGGCGGGACCGGTGAAGTCGATCGCCAGACCTTCGACAGGGGAGTCGGCGAGCACCGGCAGCGCGTCGCCGAGGCGGTCGAAGTACGAGGCGACCAGGATCTTGGGCCGCACCCGTTCCGCCGCCAGCGCCGCGTAGGTCTCCGCCACCCGCTCCAACACGGCCGCGGGCTGGTCGGTGACGAGCACGGGCTCGTCCAGCTGCACCCACTCCGCCCCCGCCGCGCGCAACTGGCCGAGCAGGTCGACGTACAGCGGCACCAACCGGTCGAGCAGGGCCAACGGCTCGGAGGTGCCGGTCGGGTCCTTGGCAAGCAACAGGAAGCTGATCGGACCCAGGACCACCGGCCGCGTGAGGATCCCGTGCTCGAGCGCCTCGGCGAACTCGGAGAGCGGCTTGGTCGGGTCGAGGGTGAACTCGGTGTCCGGCCCCAACTCGGGGACGAGGTAGTGGTAGTTCGTGTCGAACCACTTGGTCATCTCCAGCGGCGGGACGTCGGCCGCGCCGCGCGCCATGGCGAAGTAGCGGTCCAGCCCCTCCCCCACCGCCGCGTGCCGCCGCGGGATCGCGCCGACCAGCCACGCGGTGTCCAGGACGTGGTCGTAGAGCGAGAAGTCGTTGCTCGGGATCTCGTCCAGCCCGGCGTCGCGCAGTTCCACGAGCCGTCCCAGCCGCAGGTCCCGGGCGGCTGAGAGCAAGGTGTCAGCGTCCGTCCGGCCTGCCCAGTAGGCCTCGGTCGCCTTCTTCAACTGCCGGTTGGCACCCTGGCGCGGGTATCCGTACACGGTCGCGCCGCCGGTGTTCGTGCTGGTCACGGGCCTCTCCTTCGCGAGTCCACATGGACCACCGCGGGAGGCGCGCACGGCGAAGCAGACCACCAGGGGCCTGGTTCGGCACGACCCACCCGCGAGGTCTCAGCCAGCGCCCCGCGGTCACGGGGCGCGCAGCGGGCAGGTCTTCGGACTCGCGGGCGCCACACTCGTGCCTACTGGCCGTCGCTTCCCAGGTCTCGCACCCAGTGCTCTGTGACGGCGGTCGTTCCCACTCACCGCTGCGGGGCAGTCCCGGACTCACACCGGGTTCCCTCTTGCCTCGATCACCGCACGTCAACGCACGGCGACCGAACCTGCTGCACCACCAGCCTAGTGCCTGCGCGCACCCCGGTGTCGAGCGCCGATCGGGTCACGACCGGTGACCCTCGACATGGTCGGTCTTCCTGCTCCACGGTATCGGGATGCTGGCGCGGTCCCGCCACCGAGACCGGGAGCGGCACTCCGTCACGAGGCCACTGGCGCGAGCTGGGAAGGCCGGGGCAGCCGTTGTGGTGTCACTCGGCCGAATGGCGTGGGTAGGTCGCATTGTGGTTCGCGCCGACACCCACCTCCGTAAAGTCTCGGCGCGAATTGGGCACTATGTGGGAACCCGATACTGGCGTCAGGGTCCCAGGACGTCGTGGATCGCTGTGGCGCAGCGGTGGGCCATGTCTCTTACTTGCTCAGGTGTGACGACGAGCGGGGGGCCGAAGAGCAGCAGGTCGCCGTCGTGGCCGTTGGTGTTGCCGGTTGCGTGGTAGAGGAGGAGTCCTTCGGTTTTCGCGGCGGCGATGATCTGTTCGGCGATTCGGTCGTGGCGGGGGAAGGGCTGGCGGGTGTCGCGGTCGCGGACGAGTTCGACCGCGCGCAGGAGGCCGATGCCGCGGATGTCGCCGACGGCCCAGTGGGTGGAGAGTTCGCGGTGCAGTGCCAAGCCGAGGTCCCGGCCGCGGTCGGCGACAGTGGGCACCAAGTCGCGCAGGACACCTAGTACCGCCCGTCCGGCGGCGGCGCCGACAGGGTGGTGGGAGTAGGTGAAGCCGTGGGTGAAACCGGATTCCGCCACGGTGTCGTGGATCTCGCCGGAGCACACGGTGAGGCCGAGGGGCCAGTACCCGGAGGCTGCGCCCTTGGCCGCGACGAGGATGTCCGGCCGCAGGCCCCAGTGCTCGCAGGCGAACCAGCGGCCGGTGCGGCCGAAGCCGGTCATCACCTCATCAGCGATCAGCAGCACACCGTGGGCGCGGCAGACCTCGGCAATCGCGGGCCAGTACTCCGCAGGCGGAACACAAGCGCCGAGGGCCGCGCCGGACACTGGTTCGGCGATGAACGCGGCCACCTGGTCCGGACCGATCTGGGTAATGACCCGGTCCAGGTGCTCGGCGTGCCTAACAGCGCACCCGCCCGGGTGCACGTCGGGGAACGGGCAGCGGTACTCGTACGGCGGCGTGGTGTGGAAGGCGTGCCCGAGCCACGGCAGATAAGGCGCCCGTAGACCAGCTCGACCGGAAACATCCAGCGCACCACGGGTGTTGCCGTGGTAGGAACCCTGCCGCGCGATGATCACGGACCGGTTCTGGCCGCGACCCAGGTGGTAGGCCCGCGCGAGCTTGATCGCGGTCTCCACAGCCTCACTGCCGCCGGACACCGGGTAGATCCGGGGATCGTCCACAGGCAACAGTGGTGCGAGTTCGTCGGCATAGGCATCCAGTGCCTCCGAACCGAACGCGGTGCCATGCACGTAGGCGACAGCGGCGGCCTGAGCGGCGATGGCGTCGACGACCTCAGTGACACCATGGCCGATCGAGTTGACCACCGCGCCCCCGGATCCGTCGAGATAGCTCCGTCCGTCCTCATCGAACAACTCCGCCCCCGTTCCCCTGACCACCAAAGGAAGTCGGTGACCAGGGGAACGGGAGAACACGTGCTTGCTCATCGGCAGGCGTCGATCGCCTCGGCGAACACCCTCAGCGCGACCTCGGCCTGCTCGGCGGCGACCACCAGCGGCGGAGACATCCGGGCGCGTTGGCGAGCGCGGCGAAAGCCTTGACGTGATCACGTTGGTAGGAAACGAGAAAGTCGGGTACACTACCCGGCCAATGCGTGGCGAACTGGACCTCCACCAGTTCACGCGGAGTCTCTCGTAGCGCGTCGAGTTCCTGGCCGAGTTCGGGTTCGGACACCTCGGGCATGGGCTCGAACACATCCGGAGTCCGCTGCCCGCGCCCCGCCTCCGCCAAGTGGAGGTGGACGTGCAGCGCGGCGACTTGCGGCACCGTGCGCAGGATCTCCCAGGCGCGCCGGGCCCATTCAGTGTATGGCCAGGGCGCCTGCGAGCCGTACCGGTGAAGCAACTCCAGCGCGGCGACGGACTCGTTGAGCGGGCTGATCGCGATCCTGGTGCGCGCCAACGTCAGAGGTCCCAGGTGGATGCGGATCATCGCTACCTCGGGTCCGCGCGCGCGTCGTGGTCAGCCAACCCGGTCGCGATACTCCACATGCAGCGCTGGAGATAAGGCTTCATGAACCACCGCATCCCCCAGCGCGCGGTGTACGTGCCACGCCAACGGATCCGCGTCCCACCGTTGGGCAACTCCGCAAGGTCGACCGTGGCCCGGTAGCCGGTGAGCTGCGGATTCACCACACCCTCGTACCCGAACCGCCGCTCAGCCTCCAGGACCGTGATCCGCTCCTTCGTCACCACCTTCCCAGTCCGGAACGTGCGGAACGTGCCGACCTCCACCCCGCCCACCAGGGCTGTCCTCCGCCTCATCGACCCGAGACCACACAGGCCACGTGTCGACATCAAGCAACAACGCCCACACAACACCCGGCGCCCCCGCAGACTCCGCAACAACGCCATAAGACCGCACTCCACCCATTCCCCCAACGTAGCCGCTACCAGCCAAACCTCCCACCCGGGATCACGGTCCGCCTGCAACGTGCGACTGCCCCCGCTTGTTGATCAACACGAACGGACACGCAGGCACGTGCGTGGTGCTACATGATCAATTCGAGCGGAATTCTTCGAGTTTAGCCATGGAAACGGCCAGGCGTGTGGCTTGAATGGGATCGGGCGGCAGGACCGGTTGTTTCCGGGGAATTTCGGGTGGTCGCGGGGGTGGCGTGCGAGGATGGTTGGGCCAATTTCCCGAGGGGGTCGGGGGAATTTAGGCCGACCTCGGGCTTCCTCGGTTCGGTGAGGACGAGATGTTGGGGAGAACAATGTTATGGCGTAGACGGCGGGTTGGGGTTGTGGTGGCTGCTGTGCTGGTGGCCGGGGTGACACCGGGGGTTGCGGCGGCGCGGGTCGAGGCGTCTGAGGGGCCCGCGGTCATCAAGATGCGGGTGGGGATCGACGAGGGCGAGTTGGACAAGATGCGGGCGCAGGCCCGGGCGGGGCAGAAGGTTGGCCCACAGCAACAAGGTCGGGCGCCGCGGACGCCGGGTGATGATCAGCGGGAACGTCAGCCCGCACAGAAGCCCGCCACGGCAGAGAAGCAGGCGCGCGCTACAGAGGCGGCTGCGGAGCGGGTGACGAAGCGGAATCCTGGTGCGGTCACCGCCGCCCCGCCACCGCCGGTGCTCAACGAGCCGAACCGCAGGTTGCTCGATGAGTGCTTCGGGGCGCCGGAGTCGGCGCCGGGGATGGGGCGGATCCACAACAGGTTCACGCACTGCCAACGGATCGGGGTCGAGGCGGAGTACTGGACGATCCGCAACGGCGTCCCGGTCGAGAAGGAGGGCACCACGACCGCGACGCTGGAGCTGTTCACCCAGACCGACGACAAGCAGCGCCGCGCCCGGCAGTGGGCCCGGATCCAGCGGGACTCGGTCGACTACGACTGGGGTTGGTGGGACAACATCTGGCTGGCGCCGAACGTGCCGCTGACGATCATCGGGCAGTGCCGCGAGTCGTTCTCCGTGTGCGCGGCTAGCGGTGGCGGAGTGACTTTCCCGTGGGCGTACTGGGACAACCAGACCACCTGGCAGTCGTGGGACGTCTACAACAAGCCCGGGTCCGGCGTCGGTCGGGACGTGATCTCCTACAACCACGAGTACGTGGAGCTGTTCACCGACTTCCCGCCGTTCGTGACCATCAAGCGCGGGGAGAGCCCGCAACGGGCGCTGCGGTGCGACTCGGCGACGTACTTCCGGCACGGCACAACGACGTACCCGCACGCGTGCGTGTTCGCGGAAGTCACGCCACGGGCGGGTTTCACGACTGACCCGGCGTCGAACTACTACCTGGTTTCGCTGCACATCCTGCAAGCGCAGGATGCGCCCAACCAGACCTATCCGCGGCTCGTGCCGGACGGTGTGCCGCCGCCGCGCGACAAGCGGATCCCCGGGAAGTACATCGCGGGTGACGAGAACGCGCCGGGGCTGCACCGGATCAGCCCGCAGCTGCATCCGACCGAGGACAAGGAGAACGACGCGCACAAGAACGGCGCCTGCTACGGAACCGGGATCTACGCGGACCTCTACCGCGACATCGGGTTGCCGGTGCCGCCGGACACGTCGATCCCGGATGAGTGTGACGAGTACCCGATGGGGTCGACGCTGGAGGGCGCTGCCCACCCTGACTGGGACTTCTCGGTCAAGGCAGTGCCGCGCTCGCACAACCGCGCCGCAGGCGGGAAAGTCCGCGTCTACTATGTCGACGACCGGATCCTGCAGTGGGACTACGACCTCGAGGATCCGTTCAACAGCAACGACCGCTTCTACGTGCACGTCCAGTAACCGGGAGGACGAGGGTGGCTGATCCGTTCGACCCCACGACCCTGCTCGGCGAGGGGTGGTGCTTGCTCGTCACCGACATGCCGGTCGACGCCACCCTGGAACTGATGGGCGTGGCCGACGAACGGGACTTGCCCGACGGCTTGGGGCAAGCGAGCACCCGACTGGCGAACAGCGCCGACGACGGCGTGTTGTTGCTGGCCAAGCAAGTCCGGCCGGGTCGCACGCTCGTGCTCGAACTCGACGGGCTGACCGGCTGGGTCGGGATGGACCCGGACCTGCTGACCGAACTGTCCGCTGGCAACGGCGTCTCGTGCGCCGCTTTCACCGACCCGAACAACGTCGAAGTCCTGACCTCGTTCAACGGCGAACCAGTCACCAGCCTCAACCCTCGTTCCCTGAGGCGGTGGGGAGCGGAGAACACGGACTACATCTCCGCCCTCACCGCCCTAACCTCCCCCGACGACCACCTCTCCCCCACCCAACGCACGATCCTCGCCATCCAGGCCGCCACCAACGTCCGCCTAACCCCCCAAGACCTCACCGCCCCCTGGACCGGCGGCTTAGTCATGTGGCCTTGATCCGGACGCAAAATGGCGAATATTGCCCCAATGCGTAAAACGCGAACCGCGGGGCGGGCGCGCGCCATCGACCTCGTTCAGCGAGAATCCGCCATATTCGCGATGCTCAAGCGAGCGTCCGCACGCCCAGGCGCTCTTGGCGACTTTTCCTCAAATTTGACAGTTCACCTGGATCTTTGCCAACCGCTGTCCGCCAGTTCCGCGCCGTTCGCGCAGGTCGCGGGGCCACGACGTAACACGAGAGCGCCATCCGGCGACCCTTGCTTCGTAACGTCGGCGTTGAATGTCGGCGGCGCGCGTGCCAAGATCAACTATCGACGGCGGGCGGTGGTTGGGTGAGCAGGCCGAAGGTGGACCACGGTGAGCAACCAGGAGTGGTCAATGATCACTCAATCGGGGAAGCGATTGCCGCGCTCGCACGGCGATCCCGTCCGCCGTTTGCCGTAGTCTCAGCGCCGGGAAGTCGTCCACGCCAGGGGAGGCGGGGACGCGGGCCCGTTGAAAGGATGTCTTCCGTGCCAGTTGCGGACACGATCACCCGGAGTCCGAGGTCATGACCGGTCGAAATCCACATCGGATGGCGGCGGCGGTCGTCTACTG
Source organism: Actinokineospora globicatena (assembly GCF_024171945.1). Lineage (GTDB taxonomy): Bacteria > Actinomycetota > Actinomycetes > Mycobacteriales > Pseudonocardiaceae > Actinokineospora > Actinokineospora globicatena. The sequence continues at coordinate 654,519 of NZ_JAMTCR010000004.1, read as the reverse complement.
CTCCGCCGCCGGGCTCGCCGCGGTCGCCGCGGCCATACTGACGCATGACCCGACCGGGCCGGGGAGTTGGGGAGTTCCTCTTGGAGTTGCCATCGCCGTCGCCGCACTAGCCGGGTTGTGTGGCGACCGAGTCATTACCGCGATGACTCCAATCCGTTCGCGTTCGTCATTTCCGCTGAGACTTCCTCTTGGACCAACGGACTCCTCCGACGACCAGGCTGACCAGCGTGGCCAGTCCGCCAGCAGCGGAAAAGGCGAATTTCCACGACACGTCACCCTTAATTACGATAACGGCGGCCACCACTAGCACGCCGAGCACCACAAGCCAGGCCATGATGGTATTCAGGATATCTTTTGCGCGACGGGTCTTGTCGTCAGAACTGATAACGTTGCCAAAAGCCTTGGCAACTATCTCGCACAGCGTCGGTCGCACATGGGGTTTGCTGATCGGGCGTCGCCGAGCTTTCTTGGCAACAGGCGCGTCCTCACGTAGTTCGGGGGACTTCTTCTCGTCCCCCGGATCGGCTGGTGGCGGTGACGTGCCAGCCTGCTCGGTCATCGCTGAACTCCTGGTAGGGAAAGGCGCGGCGCGGGTGTGTCGCTGACTTGCGGGGCGACTACGAGATGGGGTATCGGGCGAGCTCGTCGGCGATGCGGCGGGTGCTCCGCTCAGCGGTGAGGGCGATGCCCGTCAGCGCGTCGAACGTCGCCCCGTATCCGGCTATGCGCTTGTCGTCATCGCGCACCAAGGCGCTGTGCACGGGGTGGTCGACGAATACCACGGTGTTGGTGGGGACCAAGGCGGTGCTCTCCGGGGCCAGGTCGAAGATCGCGAAGGACTCCCGCAGGCCCGGGTGCGCCCCCGCCGAGTACTCGATGATCCGCACGTCGACCTTGCCCTCGTCGATGAGTCGGAGCAGGTGCCGCAACTGCCCGGCCATCACCTCCGGGCCACCGACCTGCCGGTGCAGGACCGACTCGTCGAGGATGACGGTGTACGCGGGGGACGGGTCGGCTTCCAGTTGGCGTTGCCGTGCGCGCCGCAGCTCGAGTTGCTGGGCCAGGTGGTCCGCGGGGGTGTCATCGATCGGCTGGAGCCCGCGCGTGTAGTCGTCGGTCTGCAACAGCCCGGGTAACAGCACGGTGTGGACCTGTCGGATCACCCGTGCGGCCCCCTCCAGCGCCAAGAAGGCGAGGAACGGCGGCTGCACGACCCCGCGGTACTTGCTGTAGGGCGAAGGCCGCCTGCTCTCCTCGGCCAAGGCGAGTAGCCGAGCGACATCAGCCTGATCGGTCACCCGGTACACCCCGATCAGGGCGTACACGGTCGCCGCGGTGAACCCCTCCAGGCCGTTCTCCCTGCGGATCAGCGTGCGCGCCGACCACCCGAGCTCCGCGGCGGCTTGCTGCTGCGTCAGCCCGACCAGCTCCCGCAACCTCCGCAGCTCCGCCCCCAGGCGCAAGCCGTCGATCGAGGGGACAGGGGTGTTCGCCAAGTGAAGCCTCCGGGGTGGGGGATCCGGTGCGCAGGCCGCGCCGGGGGTGGTTTCCACACCACCGCGCCGTCACTGCCCGCGAGTCAGTGACAGCGAAGCTATCACGGGACGAGCGGAAACCGTCCGGTCGACGCGGCCGCTCCGCCGCTGGTCACGGACCATGCGCGCGCGAACACGCAGCGTGCGCCAGGCGGAGCGCCGGATTCCGCACCACCCAGGCAGCGGATGCCATTCCCGGCGAACCAGCGGAATACTTGACGAGCCATTTACCGGCTCAGTCTGGAGGCTTTCATGACCCCGTTTCGCACGGTCTGGCGGAAAAGCACCCGCAGCGAGGCGTTTCTCAACTGCGTCGAGGTCGGCCGAACTCCGCGAGGCCTGGGAATACGAGACTCGAAGAATCCTGGACAGATAGTGGACATTTCCGCACCGAGCGCTGTTCGGTTTCTCACGTTCCTCACGTCTAGGGCGGAGGAGAACTCAGCGGGATGACGCTATTGGGCTATCTCGCGGATGAAGTCGGCCAGGGTGGTTACGGCGGGGTGGCTGGGTGGGTTGTTCCAGACGAGGTGGAGGGGGAGGGCGGGGGCGTCGGTGAGGGGGAGGTAGGTGACGCCGGGGTAGGGGTGGAGGGTGGCGGTGGCGGATGAGGTGACGCCGATTCCTCGGGCGGAGGCGATGGCCGCCAGCCAGTCGTCGGTGTTGTCGACGTTGAGGACGGTGGTGGGGCGGGTCTCGGGGGGCCACAGGGTGAGCGTGGTGCTGCCGGAGACGGGGTTGACCACGATGATCTCGTGGGTCAGGGCGGCCAGGACCAGGTCAGGGTGGGTGGCCAGCGCGCTGTCGGACGGGACGGCGACCATGCGGGGCTCGGTGAACAGCAGGGTCGCTCGGGTGCCCGGGGTGTTCGGGGGGACGCGCAAGAGGGCAGCGTCGACCCGGCCCTGGCTCAGGCCCGCGGTGCGGTCGTCGAAGCGCAGGAGTTCCAGCGGCATGCTCGGGTGGGTCGTGCCCCAGCGCCGCAGGACGGTGGTGGTGTGTTGGCCGAGGGCGGACCAGGCGTGGCCGACCCGCAGGGGCCAGGTGCCCGCGCGTTGGGGGTCGAGGGCAGCGTCGACGGCGGCCACGGCGGTGGCGGCGCGGGTGCGGAACGCGTGACCGGCGTCGGTGAGGCGCAGGTGGTGGGTGGACCGGTCGACGAGCCGCGCGCCCAGGTGGTCCTCCAGCGCCTTGAGCATCCGGGACAGGGCGGGCTGGGTGAGGTGCAGCCGGACGGCGGCGCGCGTGATGCCGCCCTCCTCGGCGATGGCGAGGAAGGCCCGCAGGTGCCTGAGCTCGACGGTCATTACCGCTGAGCATAACCGCTGGTGAACCGGCATTTCACCTCGTGGCTGGCGGCACCTAGCGTCGGCGGTATGAGCCAGGTCGACATCGCCGCCCCCGTGGTCCTCGTCCGTCCCCTCCCCCGGGCCCGGGCCTCGGCGGGGATGGCCCTGGTGCTCGGTGGGCTCCTGTTCCAGACCTTCGGCGCGGCGATGGCGGCCGTCCTGTTCCCGCGCGCGGGCGCCGCCGGGATCGTGACGCTGCGCCTGGCGATCTCCGCCGTGGTGCTGCTGGCGCTGTGCCGTCCCCGGGTGCGCGGGTACCGGCGGGCGGACTGGGCCGTGGTCGTCGGGTTCGGGGTCGCCATCGCGGGGATGAACATGCTGTTCTACCAGTCCATCGCGCGGATCCCGCTGGGTGCGGCGGTCACGCTGGAGGTGCTCGGCCCGCTGGTGCTGTCCGTCGTGACCGCGCGGCGGGCGGCGAGTTGGCTGTGGGCCGGGCTGGCGCTGGCGGGCGTCGCGCTGCTGGGCCGGGGCGGGTTCGACCAGCTCGACCCCGCCGGGATCGCGTTCGCCCTGGGCGCGGCCGCGCTGTGGGCCGCCTACATCCTGCTGTCCGCCCGCACCGGCAGCCACTTCCCCAAGGCCGACGGCCTGGCGCTGGCCATGGGCGTCGCCGCCACCCTCGCCCTCCCGATCGGCATCGCCGACGCCGGGTCCAGCCTCCTCGACCCGGTCACCCTCGGCCTCGGCGCCCTCGTCGCCCTGCTCTCCTCCGTGGTGCCGTACACGCTCGAACTCCTGGCCCTGCGTAAACTGCCCTCCTCGACCTTCGCGATCCTGGTGAGCCTGGCCCCCGCCGTCGCGGCCACAGCGGGCTACCTCGTCCTGGGCCAATCCCTCAACGCCGCCGACCTCGTCGCCATCGCCTTGGTCGTCACCGCCAGCGCAGGAGCCGTGCGGTCGTCGCGACCCGCTGTGGGAACCTGACTGCGTGCTTGAGGAACGGGTGCGGTTCACCGAAGGTGAGGCCGTCGCGAACTTGCGGACCGTGTTGGAGCTGTGCGCCGCCGGGGAGATCAAGTGCGGTCGCAAGACCGGTCTCCCGCTGGCTTCGGGGATCCACGTCGTCGAGACGCACTTGGCGAACGGCGACTTCTACGAGGACGACCCCATCGCGGCGTTCGCGTGGCCGTTGCTGCTGCAAGCCGGTGGGCTCGCGCGGGTGGAGGGCATCCAGCTTCAGTTGACCCCCAGCGGGCAGGCGGCGCTGACGGAGCCTGCTGCCGACGTGATCCGCGGGTTGTGGCAGAGCTGGCTCACCGACGGGGTGATCGACGAGTTCAGCCGGATCGAGGAGATCCAGGGTCCGGAGCAGGCGCTGACCGATGCGACGCCACGCCGGAAGGTGGTCGCCGCGGCGCTGGCCACCTGCAGGCTGGGCAAGTGGGTGGACGTGGACGCGTTGTTCGAGCGCATGCAACGGGACGGCCTGGATCCCACCATCGCGCTCAACTACAAGCTGGTGGGTGACCTATACCTGGTCGATCCCTACTACGGCGGCCTCGGCGACGACGACTGGGAACTGCTTGAGGGGCGCTACACCCTCGCCGTGCTGTTCGAGTACGCCGCGACCTTAGGCCTGATCGACGTCGACTACGTACACCCTGACGGCGCCCGTGAGGACTACCGCGACAACTGGGGCGGTGACGACTTGGACGCTCTTAGCCGCTACGACGGTCTAGTGGCGATCAGTCTCAACGCTCTAGGGGCATACGTGCTGGGCCTCAGCGATACCTACGAGTGGCCATTGACCAGCCACAACAGGTGACTCCCAAGGCGGCTCGACAGGCTCGGAGCGTTCCACTCGCACTGACTGCCGTCCGCGAAGACCCATGAACCGGATGTCCAGGCCGTGTCGGGCTTCAGGCTCTCGATGACCCGGCGCAGAGGCGGCGTGTCGACAGCACCGTCGGTCCGCGCGTCGGCTGCTCCTCCGTGTCGGCGAGGAATGCTGGTGATCGCCAACGGGAGCCCCGCGAGCGACGCGTCTCGGCCGTTGAGCGCTGCTGGCCATCGACGGGTTGGTCCTCGTCAGCCGAGGTCTGGTCATTGGAGATGATCAACTCCCCCACGGCCGAGTAGTCAACGAGTTCGCCGTGCAGCAGGGCGGGATCGAATGTCCCCCGGTGGTCGAAGACCACGACGATGGCGTTGACCAGCATCGAGTGGTCGTCGCTCGCCGCACCAGGAAACTTCTCTCAACATTGAACTGTTTGACGTCGAGATGATGGGTGGCTAGGGTCGAGACAGTTCAATGTTGAGATGTTGGGGGTGTGGGGTGGCTCGGACGTGGGGGTATACGGGGTTGGCGGCGGTGGCGCCGGTTAGTTGGGGGACCACGTACTTGGTGACGACGGAGTTGTTGCCCGCGGGGGTTCCGTTGGGGGCGGCGGTGATTCGGGTGTTGCCCGCGGGGGTGGTGTTGCTGTTGATCAGCCGGAGGGGGCCGGTCGGGGTGTGGTGGGGGCGGGTGGCGGTGTTGGGGGTGTTGAACATCGGGGCGTTCAACGCGTTGTTGTTCGTGGCGGCGTACCGATTGCCGGGTGGGGTGGCGGCGACGTTGGGGGCGGTGCAGCCGTTGTTGGTGGTGGGGTTGGCTTTCGCACTGCTCGGGGAGCGGGTGACGCGGTGGCGGTTGGGGTGGGGGGTCGCCGGGGTGGTGGGGGTTGGGTTGATCGTGCTCCGGGGGGCGATTCCCGTTGACATGATGGGGATCGCGGCTGGGTTGGGTGGGGCGGGGTCGATGGCGGCGGGGGTTGTGTTGACGAAGCGGTGGGGGCGGCCCGACGGGGTTGGGCCGGTGGCGTTCACCGGGTGGCAACTCACGGCCGGTGGTCTACTGCTCGCACCGGTCGCGTTTCTCGTCGAAGGGTTGCCGCCCGCGCCGGACGTCGCCGCGCTCGCGGGGTACGCGTGGTTGGCGATCGTCGGGACCGCGATCGCGTATGTGTTGTGGTTCCAAGGAGTGGGCAGGCTCCCGGTGACGGCGGTGTCGTTCCTCGCCTTGCTGTCGCCGGTTGTCGCGGCCGTGCTGGGGTGGGTCGTGTTAGGACAGACGCTTACGCCGTTGCAGTGCTTGGGGTTCGCACTCGCGCTGTTGGCGATCGCCGCCGCGCAACTGTCCCCCGCGACCGCGCGTTCACTCGTCCACCAGGCGAGGAACTAGACACAGTGGACCGCACAGTACTGATCACCGGCGCTACTGGCACCGTCTCCACAGCGTTGATCAACGCGCTTCGCGGCTCTGGCTTGACCATCAGGGCGCTAGTGCGCGATGAGAGCAAGGCCTTGCCGGATGGGGAATCCACTCCTTCGTCGGCGATCTTGGCGGACGACATCGCGACTCGAAGCGCGTTCCGGCTCAAACACGGCGGCGGTCGACTCGGCATGATCGACGTGCGCGACATCGCCGAGTTCGCCGCCGTGGTGCTCACCGCAGGTCCGCACACCCACCACGGCCGGACCTACACCCCGACCGGCCCGGAGTCGCTCTCGTTCGCTGAGGTCGCGGCGGTCTTCAGCGCGGTCCTCGGCAGGCAGGTCCACTATCTTCCGACTGGAGACGCTGAGATCGAGGCGCGGTTGCTCGGAGTTGGCGTGCCTGTGTGGATCGTCGGGATGCTGACCGAGTACGCGCGGGCTTACGCGTCCGGCTGGGGCGACTTCACCACGTCCGACTTCCGGGACGTCACGGGTTACGAGCCACGCGGGCTGGCGGGCTTCATCCGTGACCACGCCGACGCGTTCTCGTCGCGCGAGAGGTCACCCGTGGTCTGATACCTTGGCAGCGAACAGTTCCAGGTTGGGAGTTGGAGTGGACAACGTCGACCGCGTGTTGGCGCAGTGGCACGCCGAGCGCCCCGATGTGGATCCGGCGCCGATGGGGGTCGTCGGCCGCATCCAGCGGGCGTCCCGACTGCTGGAGAAGGGCCTGGCGACCTACTTCGCCACGCACGACCTGCAGCTCTGGGAGTTCGACATCCTGGCCACGCTGCGCCGGGCCGGGCGGATGACGGCGGGCAGGCTGGTCACCGCGTCGATGGTCACCTCCGGCGCGATCACCAACCGCGTCGACCGACTGGTCACCCGGGGCCTGGTGACCAGGGAGGTCGACCCGGACAACCGCCGCAGCGTGCTGATCGACCTCACCGCCGAGGGCCGAACCCTGGTCGACAAGATCCTCGCCGGGCACATCGACAACGAGAATCGCCTCCTGGCACCACTCGACCTCGAAGACCGCGACCGCTTAGCCAACCTCCTGCGCACCCTGCTCACCGGCCTCGGCGACGTTCCAGACTGACGTCCCACCAGTAAATCCTTGGTAGTAAGCAACTTCGGGTCAGTGGTCGCGGCGGTGGTTGACGTGGGCTGAGGTGATGCCGGGGATCGAGGTGGCGAGGACTTCGGCGACGTGGTGGTCGGTGGGGTCGTTGAGCTCGTCGGTGATGGTGGCGGTGCCGTTGTGGACGGTGACGGTCCAGCGGGTGGGGTCGCCGTAGAGCTCCAGGCGGTGGCGCAGGTCGGTGGCCAGGACCTCGTCGTCGCGGGTGAGGAGGCGGACCAGGTCGCCGCGGGTGATGATTCCGAGCAGCTCGTCGCCGTGTACGACGGGTAGGGCGCGAATGCCGTCGTCGAGCATGGTGGACACCAGGTCGACGACGTCGGTGCCCGCGTCCACGCTGGTGGCGGGGCTGGTCATCACGTCGGCGACGATGTTCGGGGGTGGCGCGTCGGCGGTGTGCAAGTGGCGGAACCGTGCGTCGCGGGGGAAGCGGTCGCGGACGATGTCTGCCTCGGTGACGACGCCAACGAGTTTGCCGTCCTCCGACACCACCGGCAGGGTCGTGAAACCGTGCGATGCCAACAGCCCAGCGGCATCCTTCACGGCCGTGGCCGGTGTCGCGGTGACGACGGGACTGCTCATGACATCGCGGGCGCGCATCCGGTCCTCCTGCGTTGCTTGGCTGAGTCCAACGCTATGCGCCTGCAGCGGGTCGTGGCACTGTCGTAGGTCCCGGACTGGGTGGTCCACACCAGACCTCACGCAGGGACCAAGGTCCCTCTTCGACAGGGACCGCGGCCGCTACCCGAGAGGCGAGCTGCGGGGCAGTCTGGTGCTGACACGGGAGGGAACTCATGTCCACCACCGTTTCGACCGTGCACGCGGCTATCGCGGCCGCGGTGCGAGCCCCATCACCCTTTAACACGCAACCGTGGGAGTTCGCGGTGCACCCGGACCGCGTCGACGTGTGGCTGGACCAATCCCGGGTGCTCGCGGTGACCGATCCCAAGGCGCACGAGGCACACATCGCTTGCGGGGCAGCGATTTACACTTTGCGCCTCGCCCTCGCGGTGTCCGGTCAACGCTCCGAGCTGGCCGTGTTGCCCGACAGAACGCGGCCAGACCTAGTGGCCTCGGTCGTGCTGGACGGCAAGTACCGGCCGTCGCCGCACGAACGAGCACTGGCAGAGGCTGTGTGGCGCAGGCACACCAACCGCAGGCCGTTCCTGGACCACCCGGTGCCGTCCCCGGCCAAGACGGCCCTGATGCGCGCGGCGGCTGGAGAGGGCGCGCAACTGCACCTGATGGACCAGCCCGCCGACGTCGGTGCGGTGGCGGACCTGATCCGCCGCGCGGACCACGTGCTCGGCCAGGACCTGGCGCACGTCACCGAGGTGCGCGGGTGGACCGGCGGGCGCGACCGGCTCGACGGCGTCCCGGTGGCCGCCGCGGGTCGTCCATCCACTGCGGACACTGTGATCGTGTTGCGGGAACTTGGTTCTCGGGCACCCGCTGTCCCGTTCGAACAGCTGCCGCTGCTCGGCGTGCTGACAACCGTCGGCGACACCCACAACGACCACCTCGCTGCGGGACAAGCGTTGCAGGCGGTTCTGCTCGAGGCTTGCGCGGCAGGGCTCGCCGTATCGCCGCTGTCCCAGCCGATCGAGGTTCCCGCGACTCGCGACGCCCTCAGCGTGCTCGTCGGCGCGGCGGCACACCTGGTCCTGCGGTTCGGGTACGGCCATCCCGGTGCCGTCACGCCGCGCCGCCCGGTCGGCGAGGTGTTGCGCTGAACGGGTGGCGGACTCCGGCGTTGCGGTGAAGGTCCGCTGATCACGCCACTCCCCCGGCCCCGGTTCCTACTGTGCGAGACGTCAGTGGACCAGGGGAGGTCGGGGTGGGCAAGGCGCTGTCGTTGGCGGTGGCTGTCGCGGTCGGGCTGGGCGGGTCGGCGCCGACGGCGGCCGCGGCGCCCCGGCAGGCTCGGGCGTTGGCGGCGGATCCGGCGGTGGCGTTGGTGCAGCCGAACAAGCGCGTCCGCGCGGACACGACGCAGAGCTATCCGCCGTCGTGGGGGTTGGACCGGATCGACCAGCGCACCGCCGACCTCGACGACGCGTACACCTACACGACCACGGCGTCGACCGTCACGGCGTACGTCATCGACACAGGGATCTACACGGCGCACGACGACTTCGGCGGCCGCGCGATCTGGGGCACCAACACCACCGGCGACGGCCAGGCCACCGATTGCAACGGGCACGGTAGCCACGTTGCGGGAACCATAGGTGGCACGAGCCACGGTGTCGCCAAGGAGGTCAAACTTGTCGCTGTGAAGGTCCTCGACTGCAACGGGGAGGGCACCGTCGAAACCGTTGTCGCGGGCTTCGACTGGGTGATCGCGCACCACACGTCGGGTCCGGCCGTGGCGAACCTCAGCCTCGGCGGCGACGCGGACCCGGTGCTCGACGCGGCGATCCGGCGGTTGATCGCGGACGGGATCACCACGACGGTCTCCGCGGGCAACGACAGCGCTGACGCGTGCCTGCAATCCCCCGCGCGGACAGCGGAAGCCATCACCGTTGGGTCTACGAGCGAAGACGATGCGCGATCGTCGTTCTCGAACACCGGCACCTGCGTCGACCTGTTCGCCCCTGGCGACGGCATCACCTCGGCCTGGACGGGCTACTCGGGCGCGACCAACACCATCAGCGGGACATCCATGGCGGCACCGCACGTGGCCGGGGCGGCAGCATTGTTGCTCGCGGTGGACCCCGCGACCGCACCGGCGCAGGTCGCATCGCACATTGCGCTCGACGCCACCGCGGGCAAGGTCACCGACGCGGGCACGGGCTCGCCGAACCGACTACTGGTCGTGGGCACGGGGAGCAGACCGGGCTACCCGATCGTGTCGAACCCCGGCTACCGGGCGCAACGGACCGGCACGCCGATGACCATCCAGATGACCGCGATCGGGGGTACGGCGCCGTACACGTGGTCGGCGACCGGGCTGCCGACCGGGACGAGCATCAACGCGGGCACCGGGCTGATCTCGGGGACCCCGACGCAGACGCTGGTCAACAGCCCGGTGAGCGTGTCGGCCAAGGACAAGGCGAACCGCGTGACGGTGTCGCAGTTCCGGGTGACGGTCGTACCGCCGGGGTGGACGTGCCCGAGCGGCGGGCAGAAGCTGGTCAACCCGGGGTTCGAGAGCGGCGACGCGACGTGGTGGTCGAGCGGGTACTACATCGACCAGCACACCGGGGCCGACGCGCCGCGCACCGGGTCCTGGGCGGCCAAGGTCCCGGCGTTCACCTCGATGGGCGGGCACCTCGCGCAGGACGTGCGGATCCCCCAGGAGTGCGGGTGGTCGACACTCACCTTCTGGGTGAAGGTCAGCTACGAGGAGACCAGGGACGACCGGGACAAGCTGAACGTGAAGGTCGACGGGAAGGTGCTGGCCACGGTGCCGGGCGGCACGGCGCCAGCGGGGTACCAGCAGTACACAGTGGACTTGTCGGCCTACGCGGGCAGGTCGATCAGCATCTGGTTCTCGGGCTGGGGCGACACGGCGAACGTCACCAGCTTCGTGCTCGACGACATCGCGGTGAACGCCCGCTGACGGGTCGGCCGTGGACGCTCACTAGGATCGCGCGGTGACCACCGAGTTCTTCGACGGCCTTGACGCCTCGACCCTTCCCGAGCGGCAGCAGCGCATCCTGCTCGCGATCGGCGACTGGGTGGTCCGGCACGGCTACTCCCCCAGCACCCGCGAGCTCGGCGAGGCGGTCGGCCTGCGCTCGACGTCGGCGGTGTCGCGGCACCTGGCGAGCCTGGAGGACAAGGGTTTCCTGCGCCGGGGCACGGCGGTGTCGCGGCCGATCGACGTGCGGGCGTTCCTGGGTTCGCCGGAACCGGAGTCATCGGACTCGGTACCGGTGCCGGTCGTCGGCGACATCGCGGCCGGGGCGCCGATCACCGCCTCGGAGCACGTGGACGACGTCCTGACCCTGTCGCGCGAGCTGACCGGACGGGGCACCGTGTTCGCGTTGCGCGTGCGGGGCGACTCGATGGTCGACGCCGCAATTTGCGACGGGGACATGGTCGTTGTGCGGCAGGGGTCGGAGGCGCACTCGGGACAGGTCGTCGCCGCAATGATCGACGACGAGGCAACGGTGAAGGTCTACCGCCGCCGCAACGGACACGTGTTCCTCGAACCGCGCAACGATGCGTACGAGGTGCTGGACGGGGACAACGCCGTCATCCTCGGCACCGTGGTGTCGGTCCTGCGCACCATCTGACCCACTCCCGGGGTGCCCCGGTTTCCTTGCTGCCTCTTGCTCACTGAGGCTCCCGCCGCGCCCGTTGCGACCCCGCGCGTCACCCGCCGAACCCGGCTGCCAGGCGCTGCACTGCCCCCTTGCCCGCTGCTCCAGCGGGTGAATTGTCGATCGCACCGCGCTCCGGCCCAGGTCGCGGTTGTCCACAAGGCCCCGAGTTGTCCACAGGTTTTCGCCGTCACCCCTTCGGGGGAGGGGGTCCTTGTAGACTGGGCCTGGGGACGCCCCCCGGGACAGGGTGGGGGCTGGGGTTCGCGGGGGCGGCCTCCGGAACGGGGCGGCGGGCGCGGCAGGGGGCTCGACCAGCAGCTGGGGGCGGGCATGGCGGGGCGGCTTGGGGCGTGAGGGAAGAGGCCGGGGCGGATTGCCGGGGTTGGGGGTCGCGGTCATTGCGGCGGGCAGCAGCGGACGCGGGTGCTGGAGTGCTGAGGTGGCGTAGCCGCGGGGTACTGGGGATGGCAAAGGTCTAGCCCTGAGGTACGCGGCTTGGGCGGGGGGCGGCCGGACGTCGGAGTGGGGGCTCAGGTCGGGTGGCGCGGACGAAGGTCCGGCGCTGGCCAGGGCATCGGCTTGGCGGGGTGAGTGGCGACAGACGCGGTGCTGAAGTGCTGAGGCGGCGTAGCCGCAGGGGAAAGGTCTGGCCCTGAGGTGTGCGGCTTGGGCCGGGGGTGGCCGGACGTCGGAGTGGCGGGGCGGGCTGGGTGGGGCGTCGAAGGCGGGCGCCGACCAGGGCGTCGGTTTGGCGGGGCAGGCCGGGTGGGGCGTCGAAGGCCGGTGCTGGCCAAGGCGTCGGCGGGGCGGGTGTGGGCGGGGACTGGGGCAGCGCGGCGGTGAGGCGAGGCCGGGTGGGGTGCGGGGTGCGGACCGGGGCGCAGTGGGGGCGGGGCGCATTCTGGGGTGGGGTTTCTTGGGGGTTTTCGGGAGCCGAGTGGGGGCGCGCTTGGGGGCCGGGCGGCAAATAAATGGGTATCTCCACTTAAATGCGCGTGGATTGGCTGGCCACTGGGTTGGGGGAAAAGTGGGCGGCGGTGGTCGCCCGTTACAACCCTGCTCGCGGCCACTCGCCGAGGTGGCACCGCCCCCGGCGCGGTGAAATGGAGTTTCGATGAATTACAGGTATTCGATGCGGTCGTTGGCCGTGATGGGCGTGGTGGCGGGCGCGGCGCTCGTGGCCGCGGTGGCACCCGCTCTCGCCGCTCCGGCGGAGGGCTCGGTCCGCGGCGCGGGGGCGCCCGGGACGGTTGCCGGGAGCTACATCGTGGTCCTCAAGGACGGCGCGAGCACCCAGTCGGTCGACGCGGTGTCGGCGGACCTGGCGAGCCAGTACGGCGGGCAGCGGAAGCTGACCTACGGCACGGCGCTGCGCGGGTTCTCGGTGTCGATGTCCGACCAGCAGGCTCGCCGCCTGGCCGCCGACCCGAAGGTGGCCTACGTCGAGCAGGACGGCATCGCGCACGGCACCGGCGAGCAGCCCAACCCGACCTGGGGCCTCGACCGGATCGACCAGCGGTCGCTGCCCGCGGACAACAAGTACGCGTACCCCAACGACGGTGAGGGCGCGACGGTCTACGTCGTCGACACCGGCGTCTACCGCGGTCACTCGGACTTCGGCGGCCGCGTCACCTCCGGGCGCGACTTCATCGACAACGACGCCGACGCCTCCGACTGCCACGGGCACGGCACGCACGTCGCGGGCACCGTCGGTAGCGCCACCTACGGCGTGGCCAAGAAGGTCAAGATCGTCGCCGTCCGCGTGCTGGACTGCCAGAGCTCGGGCCAGTGGTCGCAGATCATCGGCGGGTTCGACTGGGTCGCGGCGAACGCGGGCGCGAACTCGGTGATGACCGCCAGCCTCGGCGGCAGCTCCAACTCCTCGGTGGACGACGCCGTGGCCAAGGTCGTGCAGAAGGGCATCACCTCGACCATCGCCGCGGGCAACAACAACGGCGACGCGTGCCAGACCAGCCCGGCCCGCACCCCCAGCGCGATCACCGTCGGCGCCTCCGACAACGCCGACAAGCGCTCGCTGTGGAACAACGGCCAGGGCTCGAACTACGGCACCTGCGTCGACCTGTTCGCCCCGGGCACCAACATCCTCTCGACGCTGCAGAACGGCTCGTCCGGGACGATGTCGGGCACCTCGATGGCCACCCCGCACGTCGCGGGCGCCGCGGCGCTGTACCTGACCGCCAAGCCGGGCAGCACCCCCTCGCAGGTCACCCAGGCGCTGCTGGCCGCGACCACCCCGGACAAGATCAGCGACCCCAAGGGCTCGCCGAACAAGCTGCTCTACGTCAAGGAGCTCGGCGGCTCGACCCCGCCCAACCCGGGCACCTGCGCGCCGCAGTCGAGCACCAGCTCCGTCGCCATCCCGGACGCCAGCTCGGTGGACTCCCCCGTGACCATGGCCAACTGCACCGGCAACGCCTCGGCGTCGACGACCGTCAAGGTCGACATCGACCACGCCTTCACCGCTGACCTGGCCATCGACCTGGTCGGCCCGTCCGGCGCGGTGTTCAACCTGCGCCCCTCCGGCGGCCTCGGCGACAGCGCGGGCATCCACACCACCTACACCGTCAACGCCTCCGGCCAGGCGAAGAACGGGACCTGGAAGCTGCGGGTCTCCGACGTCTACCGCTTCGACACCGGCACCCTCACCGCCTGGACCCTGACCCCGTGACCCGCCGTGCCCGGGTGACCCCCGGCTCCCCCGCATCGGAGAGAAGTCCCATGTTCACGAACAAGCGTTCCCTGCGCGCGGGCGCGGTGGCGGTGGGTGTCGCGGTGAGCGCGCTCGCGGTCGTCGCGGTCGCCAACGCGGCCCCGTCCAACGCCAAGGCGGCCACCTTCGAGGGCGACACCCCGGTGCCGGTCCCCGACGCGACCGCGCAGATCTACAAGGGCGTCGACGCCACCCTGTCGGACTACCCGGCGGTCATCGGCGCGCTGCGCGAGGGCGGCTCGCGGCCCAAGGGCCAGTCCTGCACCGGCTCGGTCGTCGGCAAGCGCAGCATCCTGGTCGCCGCGCACTGCTACGACCTGGCGGGCACCAAGACGTTCCTCTACGGGCTCGACGACCTGTCCGTGGGCACCGGCACCACGCTGACGGTCAAGTCGTACGAGAAGCACCCGAAGTACGTCAACTTCGACCAGGGCTACGACGTCGCCGTGGTGACCACGAACGAGGACATCCCGCTCTCGCAGGACAAGTGGGCCAAGTTCGCCACCTCGGCCGACGCGGGCAACGTCTGGAAGGTCGGCGACTCGGCGCTGAGCATCGGCTACGGCAAGAAGACGCACGAGGACAGCCCGGCCGACGTCTCGCTGGACAAGCAGAACTTCCCCATCGTCAACGGCGACTCGGTCTGCCAGGGCGTCGGCGCCGGGTTCAAGTCGGCGTACATGATCTGCGCCGGGTACCCGGACGGCCGCTCGACGATCCTGCCCGGTGACAGCGGCGGCCCGCTGGTGGTCAACGGCAGGCTCGTCGGCGTCGCGTCGTGGAGCCGCTCGGACTTCAAGTGGTACGGCATCTGGGCCCGGCTCGACAACGAGATGGGCGACTGGGTCAAGGAGAAGGTCGGCACGACCACACCGCCGACCGGTGAGTTCGGGGTCGCGGTGAACCCGTCCTCGCTGCGGGTCAACGCCGGGTCCAGCGGGTCGGTCGCGGTCAACACCACGGCCGGGTCGTCCCCGGAGGACCTGACGCTGACCGTGTCCGGGGCGCCCTCGGGCGTGGAGGCGGTGTTCCAGCCGACGTCGATCAAGACCGGTGAGGGCGCCAAGCTCTCGGTGAGCGTCGCCCCCGGCACCCCGGACGGCAACCACACGCTGACCGTCACCGGCAAGACCGCGACCGGCACCAAGACGGCCAACCTGGCGCTGACCATCGGCGCGGGCGGCCCCGGCGGCGAGTTCGGCCTCGGCGTCAGCCCGTCCGCGCTCAAGGTCGACCCGGGCAAGTCGGCGTCGACGAACATCACCAGCGAGGTCGTCGGCGGTTCCCCGGCGGAGATCACGCTCTCGGCCAGCGGCCTGCCCTCCGGCGCGGAGGCGGTGTTCCAGCCGACGTCGATCACCTCGGGTCGCACCGGCAAGCTGACCGTCACCACCTCGTCGAGCACCCCGAAGGGCGAGTACCGGGTCACCATCACCGGCACGTCCGGCTCGGTGAGCAAGCAGGCCACCCTGACCCTGACCGTCGGCGACGGCGGCCAGGAGCCCCCCACCGGTGGCCTCACGGTCGCGCTGACGCCCGCCTCGGGCACCGTCGCCCCCGGCGGCGCGGCGTTCCCGAACATCCGGGTCACCGGCGCCACCGGCTCGGTGAACCTCACGGTGAGCGGCGTGCCCTCGGGCGTCACCGCGCAACTGGTCCCCGCGACCATCAGCGGCAACCAGACCTCGATGCTGTTCCTGACCGCCTCCTTCTCCGCGGCCCCAGGGACCTACAAGATCAAGGTCACCGCCACCGGCGGCGGGAAGTCGGGCAGTGCGGACTACACCCTCACGGTGTCCGCACGGCGGTAGTCGCCAGCTGAAGTGATCGCGGCAGGGGCCGGGTGAGCGGGTTGCAGGACCGCTCACCCGGCCCCACTCTTTTCCGCCTCGGACGATGGCGCGCTCGTGCCGGGTTCGCCCCTGGCAGCTGATCGCGGACCCTCACCGGCCCGCGCAGGCGGTTCGCCTACCGCGAAATCCGGCTCCGCCTGGACCGGAGACCCGCTCCGACGCCCGCGGGTTCCATGATCAACTCGCGTGGTGGGGCCCACCCTCCCGGGGTCTGAGGTCCCACGTTCGAGACTACCGAAAACGGGGACTTGTCAAGAGGGGCCGCGCGAAGCTGTGGATGGCTCACGGGGTTGTGGACAAGTCGGCCGTTGCGGGCGGTTGGGCCGTTGTGAACAGGAGAGCCCAGCGGCTGTTGCAGCTGGGCGGTTGCGGACAAGGGGCGCCTCGTGGCCATGGCGGCCGGGCGGTTGCGAACGAAAGAGCCCAGAGGCTGGGCGGTTGCGACAAGGAGCGCCTCACGGCTGTGACGGTCGGGCGGTTGGCGAACAAGGGGTGCGCAGTGGCTGTGGCGGGTGGGTGGCCACGGGCAGGGGCGCGGCTGCTGCTGATAGCTGGGCGGATCGCGGGGCGGGGCGCTCGCACAGCGCCGATCCGCTCGATGGGCGCTACGCCGATCGCGGAATCCGTGACCGCACTGACCGGGGACCCTCTTCGGCGGCCGCGAGTTCCATGATCAACTCGCGTGGTGGGGCCCACCCTCCCGGGGTCTGAGGTCCCACGTTCGACACTACCGAAAACGGGGACTTGTCAAGAGCGGCCGCGTGAACCTGTGGATGGGTCGGGGGGTTGTGGACAAGCTCCGTGCGGCTGGGGGTCAGGTGGGCTGGCGCGCGAACCAAGGCTGGGGTGGGACCGCCGCGTGAGGTGTCCGGGGGGATCGGGTGTGGTCAGGTGGGGTTGGGTTCGAAGGCGGCGCGGGAGGTTAGGCCTAGTTTGCGCATTGCCTTGGCTACGTGGTGTTCGACGGTGCGTGGGGAGAGGTAGAGCTCCTGGGCGATCTGGCGGTTGGTGCGGCCGGCGGCGACCAGGTCCACCACCTCCCGTTCCCGGGGCGAAAGGTCGTCGCCGTAGCCCTTGCGGCCTCGGGGAGTGCCGCGGCGGAAGCGGCGGGCGATCTGGCGGCAGCGGGCCTCGTCGCGGGTGGCGCCCAGGTCGGCGAAGGCTGTGGTGGCGGCGGTGAGGTAGCGGGTCGCGGCGGCGGTGTCGCCGAGGTCGAGGGCGGAGCGGGCGGCGGCTTCCCTGGCCGAGGCGGCGGCGTGCAGGTGGGGTAGGGCGGCGTAGTGGTCGGCGGCGGCGGCGTAGTGGGTGACGGCTTCCTCGTGGTAGCCGCGGGCGGAGGCGAGGACTCCCCTGGCCAGTTCCGCGCCTGCGACCGCGAGTGGGGCGTCCCGGCCCTCGATGCCGTCGGTGTACTCCGCGACCAGGTCGGCGGCGTCGGCGATCCGGCCGCTGCGGACGAACGCGCGGGTCGCCAGCGGCACGAGGTCCGCCGCCCACACCCAGTTCCCCTTGTGCCGGGCCTCCCCCACCGCCCGCTCGGCACCGACGGCGGCAGCGGCGACGTCACCCCGGGCCAAGGCAATCGCGACCCGCCCAGCGGCCACGGCGAGGGACACGGGGGCGTTCTCCGGTGCGGCGACCAGGGCGTCGTCCAGGTGCCGGGCGGCGAGTTCGCGGTCGTCGCGGGCCAGCGACAGCCAGGCGAGGGCGAGCCAGGCGTCGGCGGCGAGGTAGGCCATCTCGCCCGCCTCGTCGATCAGCGCGGCGGCCGCGGCGGGCAGGCCCTCCCACCGACCGGCGGCGACGTCCAGGCGCAGCCCGGTGCCGGTGGCAAGCATGGACAGGAACGGCACGTCCGCGTCGACCAGCAGCGATCCGCCGAAGCCCAGGTACTCGCGGGCGGCGCCGTAGTGCCCGAGCCAGGCCGACGCGTCGGCCAGGTTGTTGTACGCGCGGCTGAGCTGGCGCCGGACCCGCGACGAGCGGGCGGTCACCGGGAGTTCGGCCACCGCGGCCCACATCGCCGGGTCGCCGGTCTGCGCGAGCGCGGTGACCTCGTTGGCCCGCACGGACGCCACCAGTTCCTGGTCGCGGGCGTCCTCGATGACCCGCAGCGCCTCGCCGAGCCAGCGCAGGTGGAACTCGACCGGGTGGGCGCCGAAGCTGGGCACGCACAGCGCCGCCATCCCGCGCGCGGCCAGCAGCGGGCGGTCGCGCAGGTCGTGGATGGCCATCTCGATCTCGTTCTGGCCCAGCTCCATCCGGCCCGCCTGGTTCATCAGCAACCGCCCCAGGTTGAGCCGCACCTCCCCGCGCGCCGTCCGCCCCAGCGTCCCGTCGCGCAGCAGGGCGCCGAGCCGTTCGATGGTGCTGCTGTGCGCGATGGCGTTGAGCGCGACCCGGCTCAGCCGCACCGCGAGGGTGTTGCGGGCCCGGCTGGGCAGCGCGTCGTCGACCAGGGCGTCCTCGAGCAGGTGCAGGGCGAGCGCGGTGTCGCCGACCTCGGTGGCCTGGTCGACGGCGGCGAGGGTCTTGCGCACCCAGTTCGTCAGGTCGCCCGCGCGCCGGTGGTGGTGGGCGAGCCGGACGACGGGCGGGTCGGGCGCGGCGGCGAGCAGGTCGGCGGCCCTGGCGTGCAGCCTGCGCCGTTGCGGGCCGGGCACGCAGATGTAGGCGGCCTGCCTGGCCAGCGGGTGGCGCAGCGCGTAGCGGCCGGTGTCGGTCTCGTGCAGCACCGCGGCGCCCAGCGCCCGGATCAGCGCGCTGCCGACCCGGCGGGCGGGCAACCCGGCGACGGTGCCGATCTCGTGCTCGGTGGCGGGCATGTCCAGGACGGCCGCGGCGTGCACGACGGCGGAGACGGTCGGTCCCAGCCGGGCGAGCCGGTCGGACATGGTGTCGCGCAGCAGGTCGGGGATGTCGACGAGGTCGAGCACGGTCGGTCGGGGCGTGGTGGTGTCGCCGGTCTCGCGAACCTCCCGCAGGACCTCCTCGATGACGAACGGGATGCCCGCGGTGCGGTGGTGCAGGGCGAGCGCGAAGTCCTCGGGGACCTCGGCGGTGCCGAGCAGGTCGGCGGCGAGGGCGGCGACCGGACCTGGCTCGAGCGGGCGCAGGCGCAGCAGCGAGTTGCGCGCGTCGGCGAGCAGGCGGTAGCCGGATCCGGGCAGGGCGGCGCCCTCCTCCTTGCGGTAGGAGAACACGGCCGACAGCTCGGGCGGCGGTGGGCTGGTGATGAACCGCAGCAGGTCCTGGGTGCCCTCGTCGGCCCAGTGCAGGTCCTCGACGACGAGCAGGATCGGGCCGTAGGCGGCGAGCAGCTCGCGGACCGCGCGGAACACCCGGTGCCGCTCGACGGCCGCGTCGCCGCGTTCGAGCTCCGGCGGGAGCAACGGTGCCAACTCGGGGAGCAGCGGTCGCAACGCACCGGTGACCGGCGGCAACCGGTCGGCCACCCCGGCCAGCAGGTCGCCGGTCTCGCGCAGGATGTCCACGACCGGGCCGTAGGGCAACGGGGTCCGCATCGGCTGGCAGGCGCCGACCAGCACCGTCCTGGCCGCGATCTGGGGCAGCCGCAGCAGCTCGCGGACCAGCCGGGTCTTGCCGACCCCGGCCTCGCCCTCCAGCAGCGCCACCGCCGGGGGTCGGCGCACGCACCCCGCCAGTTCGGCGAGCTCGGTCGAGCGGCCGACGAACAACGACGTCGGCAGCCGAACCGGGGGGAGCGTGGTCACGACGGCACGGTACCTCGCGGTCCCCCACCAGGCGATGCACCGCCGGTGGCGCGCCATTGCCACCGCCATTCCCATTTCGGGACTTTGAATAGGGGTACCCATCAATCCACTCATCCATTCACCACCGGCCGGGCGGGCCGCATTGTGGTGGCGCGGCGGTGTGTCCCCTGACATTTCCCTGCCCCTTGTGCACCGGCCGCGGAGGAGTCCAACAATGTTCAGTCGGAAAACCGGCCTGGCCGCGCTCGCGCTCGGCGCCGCCTGCGCCGGGGCGATCATCGCCGTCCCGGCCGGGGCAGCCCAAGCGGTGGGCACGGTGGTCCAGGCCAAGGAGCACTACACCGGCCAGTACATCGTGGCGCTGCGCGACGCGTCGGCCTCCGGTGCCGCCGTCGAGGCGTCCGCCCAGTCGCTGGTGTCCAAGTACGGCGGCACCATCGCCTCCCTCTACAAGGTCACCGCGCGCGGGTACTCGGTGCACGGCATGACCGAGGCGCAGGCCAAGAAGCTCGCCGCCGACCCGGCCGTGCGCACCGTCTACCAGGACGGCAAGATGCGCGGCAGCGACGTCCAGACCAACCCCACCTGGGGCCTGGACCGGGTCGACCAGCGCGACACCACGCTCGACCGCAAGTACGAGTACAACGCCACCGGCGAGGGCGTCACGGTCTACAGCGTCGACAGCGGCGTGCGGATCACCCACCAGGACTTCGAGGGCCGCGCGCGGTCCGGGTACGACTTCCTGGACAAGGACAACGACGCCTCGGACTGCAACGGCCACGGCACGCACACCTCGGGCACCGCGGTCAGCAAGACCTACGGCGTGGCCAAGAAGGCGAAGCTGGTCGCGCTGCGGGTGCTGGGCTGCGACAACAACGGCCCGGACTCGCTGCTGTCCGACGCCGTCGAGTGGATCACCGCCAACGGCGTGAAGCCCGCGGTGGTCAACATCAGCATCGGCCAGTTCGAGACCGGCATCGGCGACGAGCAGATCCAGGCCTCGATCCGCGCGGGCTTCGTCTACGCGGTGGCCGCCGGTAACAACAACGCCGCCAGCGCGTGCAACTACAGCCCGGCCCGCGTCCCGGAGGCGATCACCGTCGCCTCCATCGACCAGGGCGACCGCCGGTCCAGCTTCTCCAACATCGGCAGCTGCGTGGACATCTTCGCGCCGGGCGCCAACATCACCTCGCTGTCCTACAGCAGCGACACCGGCACCGCGGGCAACTCCGGTACCTCGATGGCCACCCCGCACGTCGCGGGCGCGGCGGCGCTGTACCTGCAGGGCCACCCGAACGCCAGCCCCGCCGACGTCGCGAACGCGCTGATCTCGCTGTCCACCCCGAACAAGGTGACCGACGCGGGCTCCGGCTCGCCGAACAAGCTCCTCTACACCAAGGAGATCACCGCCACCCCCGGCCCGGGTCCGGACCCGACCTGCGCCAAGCAGACCAACGCCGACGACGTCGCCATCCCGGACGCCGGTGCCGCGGTCACCAGCAATATCGCCGTCAGCGGCTGCACCGGCAACGCCAGCGCCACCGCCTCGGTCGAGGTCGTCATCGCCCACCCGTACCGCGGTGACGTCGCCCTCGAGCTCGTCGCCCCGGACGGCACCACCTACCGCCTGAAGGAGGCCTCGGCCGGTGACCCGGCCGCAGACGTCCGCGCCACCTACACGGTCAACCTCTCCAGCGAGGCCAAGAACGGCACCTGGAAGCTGAGCGCGCGCGACGTGTACCGCTTCGACGCGGGCAAGATCGACAGCTGGTCACTCACCGTCTAGTCCCTCCCGGCCCGTGCGGGCTCCGCCCTCTTCCGTGGGGCGGAGCCCGCACGGCTTTGCGCCATACAGCCGGACGGGCTTTGGCCAACCGGTTCTTTGGGTTGCGGGCAAGGGGGATCCCGGGACCACTGTGGTGGGTGGCGCACGGGCCTGGGGTTGAGGGACGCACGATCGTGGGGTTGGCGCGGAGTGTTGGGGACGGGTGAACGTACTTTCGGCTGAGGCGTTTGCGCTGGCCAGGCTCTTACACTGACGCGGTGTACGACCTCTTTCGTTCGCTTTGGCGGGAGCCGCGTCCTGCGGCCGCGCTGCCGTTGCGGTGGTGGGACTGGGTGCTGGTTGGCGTCCTTGTGTCCGTGGCGCTGGTCGAGGGCGTAGCGCGGGGTGGGGTTGTGTCCACTGTGCTGGCGGTGGGGTTGGTACCGGTGCTGTTGGTGCGGCGGTCGGCGCCGTTGGGGGCGGTGGGGGGCGCGTTCGGGGTGTGTGCGGTCGCGTCGGTGATGATGGGGCGGAACTTCCCTGACCTCAACGTCATGGTGTACCTGGTGCTGTTGCCGTTCGCGCTGTTCCGGTGGGGGTCGGGGCGGGAGGCGGGCCTCGGTGCGGTGGTGATGGTGGGGCAGGTGGGGCTCGCGGTGCTGTTGGGGTACCAGCGGGTGGCGGACGCGGGGGCCGGGGTCCTGGTGCTGGCCGCCGCGATGGCCGTCGGGGCGGCGGTCCGGTACCGGTCCAGGGCGCGGACCCGGCAGCTCGACCAGGTGCGGTTGCTGCTGGCGCGCGACCTGCACGACACCGTCGCCCACCACGTGTCGGCGATGGCGATCCGGGCCCAGGCGGGGATCGCCGTGGCGCCGTCCGACCCGGCGGCGGCGGTGGCGGCGTTGCGGGTGATCGAGCAGGAGGCGGGCCGCGCGCTGGACGAGATGCGCGCGCTGGTCCGGGTCTTGCGCGCGGGCGAACTCCCGGAGATGGGCCCCGTTGGCGACCTGACCAGCCTGACCTCGACCGGTCACCCCACTGTCGACGTTCGGGTGGTCGGCGACGCCGCCGAGTTGCCCGCCCCGATCGCGGCCACGGTGTTCCGCCTCGCCCAGGAGGCCGTCACCAACGCCCGCCGTCACGCCCGCCACGCCACCGCCATCGAGGTCCTGGCCGAGATCACCCCCACCACCATCCACCTCCACATCACCGACGACGGCGACCCACCCCCCGCCCGTCCCCCAGGCCTGGGCCTCACCGGCATGCTCGAACGCGCCACCCTCCTCGGCGGCACCTGCACCGCCGGCCCCTCCCCCGAACGCGGCTGGACAGTGACAGCGGACCTCCCGCGAACGGGAGTAGCGCGGTGACCGTGCGGCCACACAAGCCCAGCGACTGGGCCCGCGTCAGACACCAGCGCTACACCCCATGCGAGCACAGCGCGATGGCGACACGTGCGGCAGACCTCCCCAGGACAGGAGTGGCGTGGTGACGGTGCGGGTGGTGGTGGCTGATGACCAGGAGATCGTCCGGACCGGGTTGGTGATGATCCTGGGGGCGCAGCAGGGGATCGAGGTGGTGGGGGAGGCCGGGGACGGGGCGGCGGCGGTCGCGGTGGTGCGGCGGGAGCGGCCGGATGTGTGCTTGATGGACATCCGGATGCCGGGGATGGACGGGATCGAGGCGACGCGGGTGTTGGCGGATGAGGTCGCGGTGGTGGTGATCACGACGTTCGACCTGGATGAGTACGTGCACGCGGCGTTGCGGGCGGGGGCGCGGGGGTTCCTGTTGAAGAACGCGGGGGCCGACATGCTCGCGCAGGCGGTGCGGGCGGCGGCAGCGGGGGACGCGTTGATCGCGCCGAGTGTCACCGCGCGCCTTCTGGCCACGTTCGCGGGGCGGGCTCCGGTCGCACGGCTCGTGGATCCGTTGACGGAGCGGGAAGAGCAGGTGCTGGTCTCGGTGGCGCGCGGGCGGACCAACAACGAGATCGCGGACGAGTTCCACATCACGTTGAGCACCGTCAAGTCGCACATCGCCAGCCTGATGGGGAAGTTGGGCGCGCGGAACCGGGTTGAGGTCGCGATGTGGGCGTACGAGACCAACCGGGTCTGAGCCGAAAGTACTAGGGCGGGACCGTACCTGGTCCTGATGTGCCGGGGTGGGCCCGAGCAGCACGATGGCCTGGTGTCCATGAGAACCAAGCGGTTGCCCGCGGCGTTGGTCCTGCTCAGCGCGGTCCCGATCATCGCGGGGGCGGCCAGGCTGACCACGCTGGCGGCGCCGGTGACTGCCGAGAACGCCCGGTTCGCCGCCGCGCCGGTCCCGATCGTGCTGCACATCGTCGGCGCCACGGTCTTCAGCCTGCTCGGCGCCTTCCAGTTCTCCCCCGGGCTGCGCCGATCGTCCTGGCACCGGCGGGCAGGCCGGATCACTCTCCCTTGTGGACTGATTGCGGCGCTGTCCGGGCTATGGATGACCATCGCCTACCCCGACGCGCCCGGTGACGGCCAGCTGTTGGCCACCTTCCGGTTGGTCTTCGGCACCCTCATGGTCGTCTCCCTGGTGCAGGGCTACCGCGCCATCCGGCGCAGGGACCTCCGGGCGCACCGGGTGTGGATGATCCGCGGGTACGCCATCGGGGTCGCGGCCGGGACGCAGGTGGTGGTGACGTTGCCGTGGGTGGTGGTGTTCGGCCAGCCGGGCGGGACCACGCGGGCACTGCTGCTCGGCGCGGCGTGGGTGATCAACCTGGGGATCGCGGAGTGGGCCGGGCGGCGCAGCGGCCAGTCCGCACCACACCGGAGAACCCGGACGAGACAGTCACTTGTGGACGGTCAGCCCCGTGTCAGCCGGATGTCAGCCCGGTGGGCCGGACGTCCGAGCGGGCGCGGCCGGGCGGTCGACGACGGCCCCGAGCGCGCTGGTTCGTTGGGGTGACGGGGATTCCTGGGCCGCCGCACCGCATGTGATCGTTCGCTCATCCGACCCGAACGGAGGAACGCATGAGGAAAGCGAAGGCGGTGGCGGCCGCGGTGCTCGCCGTGGGCGCGGTGGTGACCGGGGTGACCCCGGCCAGCGCTGACTACTGGGCCAGGTACAGCATCGGCCCCTACACCGACGAGGCTGTCTGCAACTACGACTCCGACCGCCTCTGGGACCCGCCCTACTGGTACTCCTACGACTGCCACTACCTCACGACCGACCCGGACAACCGGGGGCGCGGGGCGGGCTACTACTTCTGGAACCGCGTCGACATCCGCTAGGCGCGCCGCTCACCCGGTCCGCGCCGGGTGAGCGGGCTCAGAAAGCGCTGAGGGCGGGCAGGAAGCGCTCATAGCGGAACGGCCCGAGGACGTCGTCCTGGTTCTCCCCCAACACTTCCGCGGCGACCAGGTCACCGGCGTGCACGCTCAGGGTGGTGCCGCTGTGGGAGACGGCGAAGTGGAAGTTGGGCATGTCCGCGACACGGCCGAGGACGGGCAGGCCGTCAGCGGGGATGGGGCGTTCGCCGACGCGCACGCTCTCGACGGTGGCGTCGCGCAGGCCCGGGTAGAGGTCGCGGCCCGCGGCGAGGACGACCTCGACGGCGTCCTGGTCGACCCGCGTCCGACCGCCGGTGATCCGCGCGGCGGCGTCGACCTGGTGGGTGTGCAGCAGGAGCCTGCCGCCGCCGTCGGGCCGCAGGTGGACGTTGGGGGCGTGCACGACGCGCGCGACCGACACCGGGACCGGCGAGGTGTAGATCAGCACCCCGAGGGTGTTGCGCATCGGCAGGTCGAGCCCGGCGAGCGCGGCGATGCGGGTGGCGTGCGGACCGGCGCAGTTGACCACGGCGTCGGCGGTCACCCGCTTGCCCGAGGTGAGCCGGAGCGCGGCGGTGGGACCCATGTCCAGGTCGACCACGGCGTCGTCGCGCAACAGTCGGGCGCCCCGCGACAGCGCGGTGGCCAGCAGGTGCCCGACCAGCCTGGTCGGCTCGACCCAGCCCTCGCGGGGGAAGTAGGCGATCTCGTCCGCGGGGACGGCGGCGCGGTCGATGTCGGGTTCGAGGGCGAGCACCTCGGCCCGGGTGAGCCACCGCACGGCGTACCCGTACTCGGCGACCGTGGCGACCTTGCGGCGCAGCTGGGCGACCCCGTCGGCGTCAGCGGCCCACTCCAGGTTGCCGCCCTCGTGGTACCAGTCGCTGTGCGGGGCGCGGGCGGCCAGCCGCTGGTGCGCGACCATGCCCGCGACACCGAGGTCGTGGTAGCTGCGCGGTTGCTTGCCGCAGGAGTTGGTCCACGAGAAGGTCGCGCCGGACGTGCCGGACGCGGGGGCACCCGCCTCGACCACGGTCACCCGGGCGCCCCGGCTGGCCAACCCGGCGGCGACGGCGGCCCCGTAGACCCCGGCGCCGATGACGACCACGTGTCCGACCATCGCGCTCCACCCCACCTGCGTCGACAGCGGCGGACCACCTTGGTACCGGCGCGGCGCTGTGGGGGTCAACCGCCAGCAGGGGGCGGCTCGCTCAGCCGTTCAGGTGCCCGACCAGGGTGGTCACCTGCACCACCTCGGGAAACGGCCCGAGCCCGGTCAACGCCTTGTCGATCCGGCACTCGAGCAGCGCGCGGTTCTCCTGCGTCGGCAGGCGGTGCACGGGTAAGGCCGAGTAGATACCGCCGACGATGTCAGGCAGCGTCAACTCGCCGGTATAGGTGACCGCGGACCGGCTGACGGTTAGGCCTGCCGCAGATAGAGCCGACGCGTAGCGCTGTTGGCTGGCCTCGTCTGTCCCACAGGTGGCGACGAGTTTGGTGGTGAACCACTGTTCGAGCACCTCGCGCAACGCGCGGGACCAGTCCGAGTCCTGTAGCCACAACGGGGTGCCGTTGGTGACGATCGCGATCCCGCCGCCGGGGCGGACCGTCGCGGCGATCTCGCGGAAGAGGACCTCGTGGTCCATCCAGTGCAGCGCCTGCCCAACGGTCACCGCCGCTACCGGACCGGTGACGGCTCTTAGCGCGGGCAGGTCACTGTCCTTGCCGAGCACCCAGGTCGCGTTAGGCACACCGTGGGCGGCGGCGCGGGTCAGCATGTCCGGCTCCGGGTCGACCCCAACCACGGCGCGAACCCTGGCGGCGAGAGGTAGGGCTAACTGCCCCGTGCCACACCCGAGGTCGACCACGACGTCCGCACCGGTCAGGCCGAACGCCCGCACGACAGCGTCGACCACCTCGCCCGGATACCCACGCCGGTACCGGTCGTAGAAGTCGGCTACCTCTCCCCCGAACCCCAGTTCCATACCTCCAGGCTGCCAGGGCCGGACGGGACGGACGCCGGATTTCGCTCAGGGCTTGCTGTTCCTGCGCCACCGGTAAGTCCATTGGCGCAGGTAGGCGTATTAGCATGCGCGTGTGCACGGCGAAGACGACGAGAAACCGGCCGGGCGGCGCAGACCGGGAGAGCTCGCCGCCCAGGTGTTGCGCACCCTGGTCGAGGCGGGGCAGCCGCTGTCCCCCGGCGAGGTGCTCGACCGGCTCGACCCGTCGGGGGCGTTGTCCTACAGCGCGGTCGTCACCACCCTGACCCGGCTGCACGAGAAGAAGGCGGTCACCCGCGAGCGCTCCGGCCGCGCGTTCCGCTACCTCGCCGTCACCGACCCGTCGGCGCTGGTGGCCTGGCGGATGAGCAGGCTGCTCGACGCCGAGGCCGACCACACCTCGGTGCTGACCCGGTTCGTCTCCAGCCTCACCAAGGGCGACGAGGAGATCCTGCGCAAGCTGCTCGACGACCGCTGAGTCAGCGCACGCCGACCCACTGACGCCACCCACGGTTCACGGTCGCGGCCACCCAGGTTCATGATCACGCCCCGTTCCGGCCCGGCGCGCTGGGCACCCTGGACCCGTGCAGGCGCTGGTGGTCCACGCGGTCGAACTCGCCGCGACCCTGCTGTCGCCCCTCGGCGACCGCTGGAAGCACACCATCGGCGTCGCCCACCGCGCCGAACACCTCGCGTCCGCGGTCCCGGACGCCGACCGCGACACCCTGGTGGCCGCCGCCTGGCTCCACGACATCGGCTACGCCGTCCCCGACACCGGCTTCCACCCCCTCGACGGCGCCATCCACCTCACCCGGCTGACCTGGCCGCCCCGCCTCTGCGCCTTGGTCGCCCACCACTCCGGCGCCCGCTTCACCGCCGACGTCCTCGGGCTCACCCATCTCCTCGCGCCTTACCGCCACATCGACGACCCCTTGTCGGACGCCCTCACTCATGCCGACCAAACCACCGACCCCTGCGGCACTCTGGTTCCACTCTCCGCCCGCCTGACCGAGATGCTGACGCGCCACGGCCCCACATCAGCCAACGCTCTCGCCCACCCGGTCCGCGGCCCATACCTCCAGGCGGTCGCGGACCGCGTCGAATCGCGTCTCTCCCACGGCTGACTGCGGCTTGGGGCTGCTCAGCTCAGCGCCGGGCGCATCCTGGCTTCGATCTCGTTCGCGGCTTGGGTAGCGCCGCCGGTCCGGTGGATGACCTGACGCATCGCGGCGAGGTTGGCGCGGGTGGTCCGGTCGGCCACGACGGCGGTGACGGTGTCGTGGATGGGGTCGGCGAGGGGGACGCCCAAGCCGAGTTCGTGGATCCTGGCGGCGTTGACGACCTGCTCGGGGAGCCGGGGTGAGGTGATCAGCGGGACGCCGTGGCTGAGGGCCTCCATGGTGGAGTTCATGCCCGCGTGGGTGAGGAAGGCGCTGGCGTGGCGCAGGACGGACAACTGGGGGAAGTACGGGCGGGCGTCGACGTTCGGGGGTAGCGGGCCGAGGTCGGCGCCGCCGGTGGTGATGGCGAGGTGCCAGTCGGTGCCCGCGAACGCCTCGACGCACTGGCGGTAGAGCGCGACGTCGGTCAGCACGGAGCCGAGAGCTACGTAGAGCACCTTGTCCGACGGCGGCGACCACGGCTCATCCGACTGCCGCACAGTCGGTCCGACGAACCGGAAGCGGTCGTCGAAGGTGTCACCCGCGGGCTGGAACTCGCGCGGGAGGAAGACCAGGTTCACCTCGTCCACCACGTCGTACAGGGTGCTGGGGTCGAGATCGATGCCGTGGGCTCCGGCGAACGAGGCGCACCGGCGCGCCAGGGCGAGCGCTGCCGGGTGGTCGTCGGGGAGGCCGCGCTCGAGGGCGAAGTGAGCGTTGGAAGCCAGGTGCGGGACCAACCGCACAGCGGGAACACCGAACTCGGCGGCGATCACCCGCGCGGGCCAGTTGGTCGCGTCGTAACACACGACATCCGGCCGCTCAGCCGCGATGTGCTCCCGCAACACCGGGTACACGGCACTATTCGCGGCGAAGTAGTGCAGGAACCAGGCCCCGAGGATGTCGACCAACTCCCCACCTGGCGGCACGAACAACGGCAGCGGCGGCAACGGCACCCGCTCCACCCCGGCCACCACCTCCCCGCTGGCATACCGCACCCGATGCCCACGACGCCCCAACTCCGCCACCACCGGCACAGTCGGATTGATGTGCCCGGCCCCCGCCAACGTCACGAACAGCACGCTCCCGCGCAACGCCCCCACCCTTCCGTCGTCAGTCCAGTCGCAGAACCCGACTCCACGCGTACCCGACCGCCCTCCCGGCGACACCGCAAGGAGGCCGCCGCACCAGTCACCCACCCGCTACGCCGACCGCGAATCCACGACCACACCGCGCCAGACCGATCGACGGCCGCTACGCCGACCGCGAAATCCGGCGCCGCCCAGCCCAGAAACTCTCGCCACCGCCCGCGAATTCCATGATCAACTCGCGTGGTGGGGCCCACCCTCCCGGGGTCTGAGGTCCCACGTTCGAGACTACCGAAAACGGGCGGTTGTCAAGAGGGGCCTCGTGAACCTGTGGATGGGTTGGGGGGTTGTGGATAAGTCGGCCGTTGCGGACGAGGGTGCGCAGCGAAAATGGGTTAGCGCTGGCGGAAGGTGGTGGCTACGGCTTTGCAGGCGGTGGCGACGTGGTCGAACTCGGTGCGGATGTCGGTGAGGTCTGGGGATAGGCGGCCTGCCTTGGCGTCTTGTTCGACCGTGGCGAAGAGGGCCGCCAGGCCGGAGGCGCCGATGTTGGCGGCGGAGCCCTTCAGGGTGTGCGCCTGCACGACGGTCGCGTCGGTGTCGCCCGCGGTGATGACGGCCTTCAGGGCGTTGAGGGCCGCCGGGGTCTTGGTGGTGTACGAGGTGAGCAGGTGCGCGAGGAAGTCGAGTTCCTCCTGCGGCGGGTTGGGGCCGCTGATCTCCAGCAGCCGCGCTCGGATCTCGGTCTCCCGGTCCAGGGTGGTCGTGGCCATGGTCGCGGTCGTCGCGGTGATCTCGGTCTGCTGCGCGCCGGAGAGGGCGGCGACGAGGTCGGGGACGCGCACGGGCTTGGCCAGGTGGTCGTCCATCCCCGCCGCGAGGCAGGCGGCGCGGTCCTCAACGAGGGCGCTGGCGGTCAGCGCCACGATCAACGGCTGCCGTTCGACGGGAAGTTGCGCGCGGATGGCCCGTGTTGCGTCCAGGCCGTCCATGACCGGCATCCGCACGTCCATCAGGACAACGTCATAGGGGGCGGCGTGCATGGCCTGCACGGCTTCGTGTCCGTTCGCAACGGTGTCGACGTGGTGGCCGAGGCCCGCGAGCATGAGCCGGGCGACCTTCTGGTTGATGTGGTTGTCCTCGGCGACCAGCACGCGCAGCGGGCCGGTCGGCGTGAGCGGTGCCGTGCGCGGCTCGGCGGCCTGGTCGGCGGCCACGTCCAGCAGGGCGCTGAAGGTGAAGGTCGACCCGACGCCCGGGCTGGTGCGCACGGTGAGGTCGCCGCCCATCGCGACCGCGAGGCGCCTGCCGATCGCGAGGCCGAGGCCGCTGCCGCCCTGGGTGCGGGTGGTGGAGCTGTCGACCTGCCGGAACGGCACGAACAGCACCGCCATCTTGTCCTCGGGGACGCCACAACCCGTGTCGCTGACCGAGATCCGCAGCCACACCCGGCCCGCAGCGGCGGGGTGCAGTTCGACGGTCGTCATGATCTGGCCGTGTTCGGTGAACTTCACCGCGTTGTCGAGCAGGTTCACCAGCACCTGGCGCAGGCGGGCGAGGTCGCCGACCAACCTGGTCGGGGTACCGCCCCGCACCACCACCTCGGTGCTCAACCCCTTGCGGCGCGCCTCGTCGGCGACCAGCGCGGTGGCGCTGTCGACCAGGTCCCGCACACCGAAGCTGACCTGTTCCAGGCCCCACTGCCCGGACTCGAGCTTGGCGAAGTCGAGAATGTCGTTGATGATGCCCAGCAACGTCGCACCGCTGTCGCGCACGGTCTGCACGAGGTCGCGCTGCACGGTGTCGAGGTCGGTGTCGAGCAGGACGCCGGTCAGACCGACCACGGCGTTCATCGGGGTTCGGATCTCGTGGCTCATGGTGGCCAGGAACGCGGTCCTGGCGGCACCGGAGGTGCGCAGCGCGGCCGCGGACGAGTCCAACGCGTCGGCCATCCTGGCCAGTTCCGCGGGGACGGTCACGACGGGCACGCGCACGTTCGGGTCACCCGCGCCGATGCGGGCCGCAGCCTCGGTGACCGCGCGCACTCCGGTGCTGACCTGGCGGACCGTCCACCACGTACCGATCGTCACGACGACAACCCCGACCAGGCACACCCAGGCGACACCAGCGGTCGCGGTCGGCCCCAGGAGAGCGGCCGCCCCCGCGCCGACCACGAGCAGGACCAGCACGGCGAGGGTGGGGCCGACGGCGAGCAATCGGCCGAGCGTCCACCACCTGGCTGAGGGCGCGCGGGGACCCGAGCGGTCCTCCGCACCCTGCAAACCATCCGTGGTCACCTCTTCGCTATCGACACAACGCGCAGTCGGATGAGGCCGTCGCACAGCCGGGTGGCGTTCGTGACCCGGGGTTTGCGGCCGACCGCGCGTGGTAGCCGGTGGGAAGACCCGGAGGAGGTCACGATGTCCACCGCACACCACTTCCCGCACCGGCGCTCGGATACCACTGTCCTGCAACCAGTCCGCTCCGCCGCGGCCATCGTGGCGGGCCTGTTCGCGGTCGTCGGTGTGCTGGGGTTCGTTCCCGGCGTGACGCGGGGCCTGTCGGAGATCACCTTCGCTGGCCACGACTCGGGGGCGCTGCTGCTGGGCGCGTTCGCGGTGTCGGTGCTGCACAACCTCGTCCACCTGGCGTTCGGCGCCGCCGGGATGGCCATGGCGCGCACCAGCAAGGGCGCCCGCGAGTTCCTGCTCCTCGGCGGCACCATCTACTTGGCACTGTGGGCCTACGGGATGGTGGTCCCGCACGACAGCCACGCCAACTTCGTCCCGCTCAACACCGCCGACAACTGGCTGCACCTCGGCCTCGCCGCCGCCATGATCGCCACCGCCCTCCTCTTCGGCACCCACGTCGAACGCACCCCCATCACCCCGCCCACCCCGGAGTGACCCCTCCACACCCGCGACCGTCCACGACTTGTCCACAACCCCGCGAGCCATCCACAGGTTCACGAGGCCCCTCTTGACAAGCCCCCGTTTTCGGTAGTCTCGAAAGTGGGACCTCAGACCCCGGGAGGGTGGGCCCCACCACGCGAGTTGATCATGGAACTCGCGGGCGCCGGAAAGGAACGTGCGGGCGCTGGGGAGGGCTTCCGGGTGGTGCGGCCGCGGATTTCGCGATCGGCGTAGCGGCGGCTGATCGAAGTAGCGCCATGCGAGCGCCTCGCCCGCGACCAACCCGCAACAGCCGCGCCCCAGCCGCAGATACCCAATCGCCACAGCCGATGCGCGCTCTTGTACGCCAAGGCCCCACGAGCCACTCACAGCGGCCGCACGCCCCAGCCCACAACCACAACCGATGCGCGCCCTCGGTCGCAACCGACCACTTATCCACAACCCCGTGAGCCATCCACAGGTTCACGCGGCCCCACTTGACAAGTCCCCGATTCCGATAGTCTCGAACGTGGGACCTCAGACCCCGGGAGGGTGGGCCCCACCGCGGGAGTTGATCATGAGCCGGAGGGTGGCGACGCGGGGTTGACGGGGGCATGGAGGGGCGTGCTCTTCATCACGTCGAGGGGTTCGACCGTGCCGAGAGCGCGATTTCCTCGTTGTGCCCGAAGGGTTCGTCGGCTGCACACAGTCCACAGTAGAGAAAAGCGCGGCAGCTATCGGCGGGGGGCGGTCTGGCCGGACCGGCGGTCGCGGAGTTGGCGTTCGGTGCGGGGTGGCGGGGCGGTGTGGCCCGCGACGGGCACCGTGAAGCGGACCTGGGTGCCGCCGTCTCGGCCGGGTTCGACCCAGATGGTGCCGCCGTGGCGTTCGACGATGCGCCTGCAGGTGCTCAGGCCGATGCCGGTGCCCTGGTAGGCGGAGGCGACCTCGGCGCGGTCGTAGAGGGCGAAGACCCGCTCGCGCGCCTCGGACGGGATGCCGATCCCGTTGTCGCTGGTGGTGATCGTGACCGCGCCGTCTGTCCACTCGGCACCGACGTGGACCCGCGGCTCGACGCCGGGGTCGACGTACTTCACCGCGTTCCCCAGCAGGTTCGCCATGACCTGGCGCAGCAGGGTCGGGTGGCCGGGGATGGCGGGCAGCGGGTCGCGGGTGATCTCGACGCGGCGGGAGCCCGCGCTGAGCTCGGTCGCCAGGTCGTCGACGATGCCGTCGAGGTCGACCTCGCGCAGGCCGAGGGGTTCGTGCGAGGCGCGGGCGTGCGCCAGCAGGTCGTCGATCATGACGGTCATCCGGTCCGCGGCGCGCGAGATCGCCGAGAGTGCCTTGTGCGCGGCCTGGTCCCCGCGGCGACCGCGCTCGTCGATCAGCTCCGTGACGACCTCGGTGTACGCGGTGATCGCGGTCAGCGGGCTCTTGAGGTCGTGCGCGACCATGGCGGTGAACTGGTCGAGTTCGTCGTTCGCCGCCGCCAGTTCGCTGTTGGCCAACGCCAAGCGCTCCCGGGCCGCCTCGCGCTCGGTCACGTCGCGCAGGAACGAGTGGAAGCGGCGCTCCCCCTGCCAGGTGAACGACGCCAGGCTCAGCTCGACCAGCAGCCCGCTGCCGTCGCGGCGGCGCGCGGGCACCTGGACGATGCCGTCGTGCAGCCGGGACTCGCCGGTGCGCGCGCGGTCGGCGTAGCCGCGGTTGTGCGCGGCCGCGAGCCCGGTCGGGATGATCAGCTCGTCGAGCCGCCGCCCGACGGCCTCGTCGCCGGTGTAGCCGAACATCGCCTCGGCGGCCGGGTTCCACGCGGTGACCGCGCCCCTGGCGTCGGCGACGATGACCGCGTCCGGCGCGGTGTCGAGGATGGTGGCGAGCAGACGCTCGCGGTCGGCGAGTTCCTGGCGCTGGGCGCGCTCGACGGTCACATCGCGCATGGTGACCACGGCCCCGATCGGGGTACCGCCCGGTCGGTGCAGGGCCCGTCCGGCGCACACCACCCGGACCGGGTCGCGCCCGTCGCGGGTGATGACCATCTCCACGTCGGCGACCGAGCCGTCGCGCAGCGCCACGCGCAGCGGGACCTGCTCGGCGTCGAGCGGGGTGACGCCGTCCTGGGCGTAGAGCCGGTAGTGCGCGGGCCACTGCTCGGGCTCGACGCCGGGGTCGGCC
Organism: Actinokineospora globicatena; assembly: GCF_024171945.1. Classification (GTDB taxonomy): domain Bacteria; phylum Actinomycetota; class Actinomycetes; order Mycobacteriales; family Pseudonocardiaceae; genus Actinokineospora; species Actinokineospora globicatena. The sequence continues at coordinate 620,314 of NZ_JAMTCR010000004.1, read as the reverse complement.
CCCATGCCGTGCCACTCGCGGGCGGCGCGGTTGAACAGGGTGAGGCGGCCGTTCTCGTCGCAGGCGACGATGGCCACGTCGATGGACTCGTGCACCGCGTCGGTCAGCTCCTGGCGGGCCTCGAGCTCGTTGGCGTAGTCCTCGGCGAGGGCGCGGGCCGCCTCGGTCTCGGCGGCGAGCGCCTCGGTGGCCCTGGCCTGCCTGCGGCGCTCGAAGAGCGCGAGGACGACGACGGCGAGGTCCTGCAGGGCGGTGACCTGGGTCTCGGTGAACGACCTCGGCTCGGTGTCGAACGCGCACAGCGTGCCGAGCACGTGGCCGTCGGGGGTGATCAGCGGGACGGAGGCGTAGCCGCGGACGGCGGCGAGCTCGCCGGTCACCCACGGGCTGGTGGCGAAGCGCTCGTCGCGGCTGGCGTCGGTGACGTGCACGGGGTCGCCGGTGGTGACGACGACCTGGCACATCGAGTCCGCGCGCGCGGAGTCGGCGCCGTCGAAGCCGACCGTGGTCAGCTGGCACTGCCGGTGCTCGTCGAGCAGGTTGAGGGTCGCCGTGGGCACGCCCGCGACGTGCGCGGCGACGCGCACGACGGCGGAGAGCTCGTCGTCGGCGGGTGCGTCGAGGACGGCGTACTCGTGCAAGGCGGCCAACCGCGCGGTCTCGCTCACCGCCGTCCTCCAGTCACCTAATCGGGTCCCTGCCGACCTGTCATCGACCGAGAGTCACCCCGACCTGAAGGCTTTTCGGGCCGCGAAGGGTGCGGTTCGACACCGTTCCCGCACCCGAAGCGGACCCGGTTCTCACCCTGTGCGCGGTATCAGGGTTCGCTCATCCTGTGGACGGACGCCTGGTCACACGGCACAAACCCAAGATCGGCGCATGCACAGGAAATGGATGGCCCTTGTCATTCCCCTAGCGGCGGTCGGCGCGCTGCTACCGATGGGGACGGCCCAGGCCACGGGAAGACCACAGGTACGGCCGATCGAGTGGAGGGCATGCGGGACGGGTGCGGAGTGTGGTGAGGTCCAGGTCCCGCTCGACTGGGCGCGGCCGGGCGGCGAGAAGATCACCGTGGCGGTGAGCCGGGTGCGGGCGACCGACCAGGCCCGGCGGCTGGGGGTCGTGCTGTTCAACCCCGGTGGCCCCGGGGGTCCCGGCACGCCGGTCGTGCGCGAGTTCGCGGCGCAGGTGTTCCCGGCTGACCTGCGCGCCCGGTTCGACATCGTCGGCTTCGACCCGCGCGGCGTCGGCGACAGCAGGCCCGCGATCACCTGCCCGGTGCCGCCGACCAGCCCGTCGGTGACGCAGTTCCCCGCCACCGGCGCGGAGTTCGACCGGCTGGTGGCCTACAACCGCCGGGTGGCGCGGGGCTGCCGGGACGCGACCGGGCCGCTGATCGACCACGTGGACACGGTCAGCGCGGCCCGCGACATCGACGTCCTGCGGCAGGCGCTGGGCGAGTCGCGGGTCAACTGGCTGGGGCTGTCGTACGGGTCGCTGCTCGGCGCGACCTACGCGGGGCTCTACCCGGACCGCGTCCGCGCCATGGTGCTCGACGGCGCCGTGGACCACACGATCGGCACCCGCCGGATGGTGGTCGACGAGACCCGGTCCACCGAGGACGTGTTCACCCGGTTCGTCGCCTGGTGCGACGCGGAACCGTCGTGCGCGCTGCACGGCCAGGACGTCGCGGCGCGGTACCGGGCGCTGCTGGACGGCGGCGCGCAGGACGCCACCCCGGACGAGGTCGGGTTCGGCGCGTACACGCTGCTCAACCTGCCGTCGTACTGGCCGCAGCTGGCGGAGGCGATCCGGGACCGGACCGGTTTCGCGGGCGAGGAGAGCTCGGCGGCGTACCGGGTGATCGGCTGCCACGACTTCCCCAGCGACATCCGCACCTTCGGCGACCTGCGCAGCCGGATGACCGCCGTCCGCGCGCTGGCTCCGAAGACGCGCGGGTACGTGGAGGCGTGGGACGTCCAGGCGGGGTGCGCGGGCTGGCCCATCCCGGCCGCGAACCCGTGGGGCCCGACCCCGGTCCGCGGCGCCCCGCCGATCCTCGTCGTCAGCGGTGAGCACGACCCCGCGACCCCGCTCGTCTGGGGTACGGGCATGGCGAGCCAGATCGCCTGCTCCCGCCACCTCGTCTGGAGCGGCGTCGGCCACACCGGCTTCCTCAACGACGGGCCGACCCAGCAGAAGGAGGTCGACTACCTGATCTCCCCGTGACCGCCCGCCGCCGTGGGGACCAGCTCCGGTCTCCACGGCGGCCGCGTCGGCTCGCGCCACCACCGGCGCGACGCCATGGCGGCCAAGGCCGCACCGACCGCGTTGAGCAGCACATCGTCCACTGAGGACACCCGGTCGAGCTGGAACGCGTACTGCGCGGTCTCGACCAGGACCGAGCACACCGCCCCGAGCGCCAGCACGCGGGGCACGGACGCCATGGCCGCGAACCGGATCGGCGCGAAGAACCCCAGGGCGGCGAACACGAGCAGGTTGCCGCCGATGCCGAGCGGCCCCATCGTGACCAGGTCCCGCAGCGGCACGAGGCTCACCCTGCCGGGGACGACGCCCGCACCGGACCCCGGCATCAACGTCATCCACACCCACGGGATCGTCCCGTAGACCATGCCCACCTCGGCCAGTGACATCCGCCAAGCGGCGGGCCGCCGACGCCGCGCCAAGACCCACGCGACCAGCACGGCCACCGGTATCCCGGCGAACGTCATCAGCACGACGCCGTTCTCGGTGCTGAGACACCCGTTCCACCGCCCGGCGAGGCACATCGGCGCCGCCATGAACAACGGCCCGCGCACGACGTACACAAGACCCGCCAGAGCGAGGACCCCTAGGCCGACAACCACTCGCACCCGCGTCGATGAGCTGACCTTCACCTCCACAGTGAACCCGACACCCCGTTGCCCCGACATACGCGTTTTCGCATACACCCGCGATACATCCGCCGTCGTGGTCCTGGGTCAACCCGCCGCGAGGGAGCCTGTGGACAACTTAATCCGCGTTAGGGGTCGGAGGGTCGAGACTGTCGCGCATGGAGGTGAGGTATGAGCGGAAGGACGCGCTGTCCTGGACTTGGGCGGCGCGCCAGCGGACGAGGTCGGCGGGGGTGATGTCGCGGCCGGTGAGGGATGTGAGGTGGTCGATGAGGACGGTGTCGGTGTGGGAGGCGTCGAAGAGGACCTTGTGGTCGGAGATCTCGAACTTGCGCATGAGGTCCATGCGCAGGGTGGAGTAGAGGAAGGAGTCCTTGGCGAAGCGGTAGGACTCGGGCAGTTCCATCCGGGCGGAAGCCGGGCTGTGGTACCAGGAGACGTAGACCGACTGGTCGACCATGGCGTAGCGGTAGACGGCGGTGTCGTCGTTGTAGAGCACCTCGACGGGGCAGATCTTGCGGCAGTCGAAGAGGGAGACGAGGTTCATCAGCAGCTCGTCCTCCAGCTCGGCCTCGATCGCCTCGATGGGTTGGCCCCGGGAGCGCAGCCACGACAGCCGGTCGGCGGCGCGGCGGCTGATGGCGCGGCGGTTGCCGGGGTTGATCATGGCGACCCGGATCTGCTGCGGGTGGTGGCGCGCGGCGAGCAGCCGGGCGGCGACGTAGCGGGCGCTGGGGCCGTAGAAGGCGAAGAAGACAGTCGACTCCAGGTCCACGGTCAGGTCGCGGTTGTAGTCGTCGCCGAAGGAGGTGGTGGGGTTGAGCGCGTCGTAGTGCTTGGCGGGCAGGAACATCCGGTTCGTGCGGGCCAGGTCGGCGGTGACCCGCCCGGCGAACTCCTCCAGGCTCTCGGCGATGGTGTCCTGGGTGTGCCGGTCCTGCACCCAGTTGGCCAGCGCGGCGAACATCAGCGCGAACACCACGCTGGCGAACAGGTTGAGGCCGACCGAGGAGGAGATCTGGGCGGCGGTCATGTCGTCGTCCTGCATCACCAGGATGACGCTGATCAGCAGCGCGACCGCGCACGCCGTGGCGAACGAGTAGCGCAGCAGGGTCCGGCGCAGCGACCGGGCGGACCGCCGGTCAGCCGTCATCACGGCTCGCCAGCGCCCAGCGGACCGCGTCAGGCAGCTCCCGCACGACCGGCACCCGCAGCCCGTCGACCCGCGTCTGGCTCACCAGCGCGCCGTTGGACGGGTGGTAGAGCAGGCAGGGGACGCCGCACGCCGTGGCCGCGTGGACGTCGTCGACGCTGTCACCCACCACGAGCACACCGCGCTCCCCCACGGACTCCAGGTGCCTGCGCAGGTGGGGTTCCTTGCGGTGCTGTTCGTCGGAACGCATGCCGTCCACTCTGTCGAAGAAGTGGGCGATCACGCGGAACTGCGGTAGGTCAACCAGCCGATCGTGCGGGTACATCGACAGCAGCGACTGGGACCCACCGGCGTCCCGCCACGCGGTTAGCGCTGCCACGGTCTGTGAGTGCAGGGCGGCTCGGCCCATCAGGTCGGCGTAAGAGAACTGGAAGTGGTCGTTGAGGTCGGCCTGCTCTTGCGGTGAGAGGGCCTTGCCTGCCAGGCGGTCGTAGAAGTCCGTGATGGGCCGGGTGAAGTGCTCCTGGTAGCCGGTCACGGTCACCTCGGGCAGCCCGGCGCGCGCGAAGGCGGCGATGGTGGCCCGCACCAGGGCGTCGCCGTCGTCGAACAGGGTCCCGTTCCAGTCCCAGACGATGTGGTTCACCCGCACGCGCGTGCCTCCAGGTCTGCGATCATGGCCGGGTGCGGCGAGCGCAGTCGAGGGCAACGGCGGCCAACCAGCGGGGCTACTCCGGTGACGAGGTCGCGGGCTACCTGCGCGACCCGTACCACCGGCTGCGCCTCGACCACGCGCTCGACCTGCTCGCCGAGCACCTGCCCCCCGGTTCCCTCTCCGCCGACCTGGGCGCGGGTGGTGGTGAGGTCGCGGCCCTGATCGCCGGTCGCGGCCTGCGCCCGATCGCCTGCGACGTGGTCCACGACGCCTGCCGGGCCGCGGGCTGCCCCGCCGTGCGGCTCGACGTCGGCGAGGTCCTGCCGTTCCGCTCCGGATCGCTCGACGGGGTGCTGGCCGGGGAGATCATCGAGCACGTCTACGACCCGGCCCTGCTGCTGCGCGAGTGCCACCGGGTGCTGCGGCCGGGCGGCGTCCTGGTGCTCACCACGCCCAACCTGGCGCCGCTGCAGGACCGGCTGCGCTTCCTGCGCGGCCACGCGCCGCGGCAGGTCGACCCGTTCCACGAGTACCTGCACCTGCACATCCGCCCGTTCACCTACCCGCTGCTGGCCACCGGTCTGCGCCAGGCCGGGTTCACCCCGTCGGCCCCGCGCTCGAACCAGGTCGTCTGGCGGACCCGGCGCCGCGAGTTCCGCTCCACCTGGGCCGCCCGCCGCTGGCCGACCCTCGGCGGCTCGCTCGTGGTCGCGGCCCGCAAGCCCTGACCGGGCCCGCCCGTTCAGAACGGCTCCGTCAACGGCACGGCGTGCACCTCCCGCAGCGCCGCGTCCAGCTCGCCGACCTCGAACCGGCACAGCCCCACCGCGTGCCAGAACTCGCCGCCGGGGGCACCGTCCACCTTGTACCGGCCGTCCGGGGTTACCGCCGCCCACGCCTCGGGCAACCCGATCATGGTCAGCCGCAGCGCCTGCCGCTCGACGTCCCAGAGCCGGGTCGTGCCGTCGGCCGACCCGCTGGCCAGGGTCCGCCCGTCGGGGCTGAACGCCAGCGACAGCACGCGGCGGGTGTGGCCCGCCATCCTGGCCAGTTCGGCGCCGGTCGCGGTGTCCCACAGGTAGACCACCGCGTCGTCCCCGGCGACGGCGAGCACCCGGCCGTCGGGGCTGAACGCGCCGGACCACAACCGCCCGCGCTGGGCCCGCACCACCAGCGACCTGCTGTGGTCGGCGACCCGCCACAGGACCGCGGTGCCGTCGTTGCTGATGCTGGCCAGCACCTGCCCGTCGGCGCTGAACCGCACGTCGTAGACCCGGTCGGCGTGGCCGTCGAGGGTGGCCAGGCAGGCGCCGGTCTCCCGGTCGAAGAGCCGGACCTTGGCGTCGTCGCAGCCGGTGGCCACCAGCGACCCGTCCGGGCTGAAGACGATCGAGCGCACCCGGCCGCGGTGCTCGTGCAGCACCAGCACCTCGCGGCCGGTGGCCTGCCACCACAGCCGCACGGTGTCGTCGTCGTTGGCGGTGGCCAGCACCTCCCCGTCCGGGGCGAACGCGCTGGCCCACACGTACTCGGTCTCCACGTCGAGCTCCTGGTCGGCGCGCCAGGTGCCCAGGTGCCACAGGTGCACGCCGCCGTCGTTGCTCGCGGTGGCCAGCACCGGCTTGACCGGGTTGAACACCGCGCCGGTGAGCTGGTCGTCCGGGCCGGTGAGCACCTTGAGCTGCCTGCCGGTGGTCGGGTCCCAGACGCGCACGACGCCGTCGTTGCCCGCCGCGGCCAGCAGGTCGCCGTCGCGGTTGAAGCCGACCTGCAGGACCCGGCGGCCGTGGCCGTGCAGCTCGTAGCGCTGCCTGCCGGAGTCCGGGTCCCACAGCCGGACGGCGCCGTCGCGGCCGCTGGTGGCCAGCTGCGCGGAGTCGGCCCGGAACGCCAGCGGCCACACCGCGCCGCGGTGGGCGAGCACCTCGTGGGTCTCCCGCCCGGACGCGGTCTCCCAGACCCTCAGCGTGCCGTCGCTGTCCCCGCTGGCCAATGTGCGGCCGTCGGGGCTGAATGCCAGGTGGTAGACGGCGGTGGCGTGCCGGTGCTGCAGCGCCGCCCCGGTGGCCCGCCCGCGCGGCGGGATGGTCCACAACCGGACCTGGCCCGCTGTGTCGCCGCTGGCCAGCACGTCCTGGTCGGGGTGGAACACGACGGAGTAGACGTGCTCGACGTGCCCGCCGAGGGTGTGCGTCTCGGCGCCGGTCTCGACGTCCCACAGGCGCAGGTACCCGTGCTGCCCGGCGGCCGCGAGCAACCGCCCGTCGGCGTTGAAGCACAGCGTGTAGACCGCCGACCCGAGGCTGAGCAACCGGTGCCGCTCGGCGCCCGTGGTCAGGTCCCAGACCCGCACCGCGCCGGACTCGTCGGCGGTCGCCAGCAGCGGGGCGCTCGGGTGGAAGGCCAGCGCCCACACCCGTTCGACGTGCCCGGTGAGCCGGTGCGCCACGTCGCCGCCGGGGATCGTGCGCACCACGACCGTGCCCGCGCTGTCCCCGTAGGCGACCAGGGTGCCGTCCGGGGAGATCCGCAGCGGCCAGATCGGCGCGGTGTGCCCGTCCCCGTCGGCGATGACCTTCGTCGGTTCCCCGGTCGCCGGGTCCCAGAACCGCACCGTGCCATCAGCGGACGCGGTGACCAGCGCGCTGTCGGGCGGCCCGAAGTCGACCGCGTAGACCCGGTCCAGGTGCCCGTCGAGGATGCGCAGCGGCAGGCCCCGGTCGGTGTCGCACAGCAGCACACCGCCGTCACCGCCGCCGACCGCGAGCAGCGACCCGTCGGGGCTGTAGGACAGCGGGTTGGGCAACCTGCCGTCCTCGAAGCCGAACTGGACCCCGACACCGGCCGGGCGCAGACCGGTCAGCACCGGCTGCCCGGGCACGATCGCGGCGGCCCGCAGCGCGGGCGCGTCCCACAGGTCCTGGTCGGCCTGGACGTTGATCAGCGCGGCCCTGGCCCAGCTGCTGCCGGTGATCACCGCGCCGCGCAGGTCGGTCTCGAGGAGGCGGGCGCCGTCGAGGTCCGCACCGGTCAAGTTCGCGTCGCGCAGCAGGGCCCGGTCGAGCCTGGCCCGGCGCAGCCGGGCGCCGCGCAGGGTGGCGCGGGAGAGCTTGGTGCCGATGAGCAGGGTGTCGGACAGGTCGGCGTCGGACAGGTCGACGCCGGACAGGTCGCGCCAGGACAGGTCCTCGCCGCGCAGCACGGCGCCGCGCATGTCGGTCTTGGCCGGACCGCTGATCTGCTTGCTGACCATGAGCGCGTTGGCGTCGACCACCGCGTCCCTGGCCGGTCGGGCGACCCACAGCAGCAGCTGCCTGGTGTCGGCGAGGTCGCAGAGGAACTCGACGGTCAGCTCCGAGAGCTTGCGGCGGCCCAGCAGCGCGGGCGTGTCGTCACCGGCGGCGAAGTGCCTGGCGATCTCCTTGGCCAGCAGGAACTCGGCCACCGAGCTGTGGATGAAGCCGAAGAGCCCTTCCTCGGTGCGCACCAGGAGGCTGCCCGCGCCGACCGCGTGCGTGGCCTGCTGGGCCGACATCGGGGCGTCGACGAGCTCCGCCAGCGCCTGGGCGACCTCCGCGACATCGTCGAGCCGCAGCAGCACGTCGTCGGACTCCCAGACCCGCAACGCCAGCGTGGTCACGGCTGACCACATCTCGTCGATGGACAGGCCTGCCTGCGCGCCGGGAGGGTTAGCCCTCTCGTACTCGTAGGTGAGCCAGGCGGTCAGGATCTCTTCATAGAGGCTCGCCGCGCTGTCGACCGCCTCGAGCCGGTCGGTGTCCAGGCCGACGACGAAGCTGAGCATCCGCGGGTTGCGGGCCAGACCGCCGAGCTCGTCGACCCGGTTGATCACCTCGAGGCGTTCCCGCGCGACGCCCCGCTCGGTGCCGTAGGCGTTGACCATGTAGTCGTCGATCTGGGTGCGGGTGAAGTCCTCCAGCAGCAGGATCCGCCGCTGGGTCAGCACACCGAGCCGGTCGCGCAGCGCGGTGCTCACCTGGGCCTCGTTCTGGAAGTGCTGCGTGCGGCTGGTGACGATGATCTTGGCGCGGTCCTCGGCGGCGGCAAGCAGCGTGGTCAGGTGGTCGGCGGCGCGGTCGTAGCTGACCCGGCTGGCCAGCTCGTCGAACCCGTCGAACAGCAGCACGATCCGGCCCTGGCGCAGCAGGTAGCGGAAGGCGCGCAGGTCGATGCGGGACTCGCCGTTGTTGGCCAGGTGCGCGGCCACCAGCCCGTCGACGCTGTGCGCCTTGTCCAGGGCGTGCAGCTCGATGAGCACCGGGGAGACGCCGGGCAGCTCGGTCGGCAGCCGCATCGCCAGCGTCCGCATGGCGAAGGTCTTGCCCCGGCCGAAGTCGCCCAGCAGCAGCACGAACCGGCCCTCGTCGGCGGAGAGCAGGTCGACCAGCTCGCCGACCACGTCCTCGCGCACGTCCGGGACGGTCCCCGGGGCCACCTCGATCTCGCGGAAGCGCTGCGGCACGTACAGCTCCGGCGGGTACACCCGGTCCTGCCGCAGCCGGTCGGTCTGCGCCGCGACGTACTCGCGCAGGTCCAGGAGCCCCTGGAACTCGAGGAAGCTGCGCAGCCGGATCCCGTCGCGCGTCGCGGCCGCGCGCAGCGTGACCCCGGGGTTGGGGCCGAGGTAGACCAGCTCGGAGGTCAGGTCCTCGGCGTTGCGCCTGCGGACCGTGGCCAGCGCGGCGACGTCCTGGGCGGTCGGCTCACCGACGTGCGCGGCGATCAGGAACTGCGGCACCAGGTCGCCGTCGGGGTAGCTGACCCGCAGCACCGGCGGTCGACCGGGCAGCCTGCGCACCGCGGCGCCGGGGTGGCGGACCTCCAGCACCTCGGTGATCCGGCGCAGCAACTGGTCGACCGGGTGCTCGGAGCGCTCCTCCTCGGCTTGGCGCACCTCGGTCTGGCGGACCCGGGGACCGGCGGGTGGGGTGAAGGTCCGCGCGGCGGCGTGCCACGGGCGGGCGACCCCGCCGGTCCGGCGCGGGCCACCGACCAGCGACCAGGTCTCCACGCCGTCACGGGTCAGGTGAAGCAGCCGGGGGGCGCTCGCGGGCGGGATGCCGCCAGCCTGCGGGGCGACCTTGCCAGTACCGGAGGTGTCGCCGCTGAGCAGGAGGTTCAGCCGGGTGCCGAGGGCCGCGTCGAGGGCGTCGGCGTCGGCGAGCCCGGCACCACCCGCGGCGCCGGGGGTGTGGCCGACCACGCCGAGCCGCAGGTACCCGGCGTCGACGTACGGGGAGAGCGCGTTGGCGAACCACTCGAGCTGGCCCTCGCCGAGCTTGCCGGGCTCGTCGAGGGTCAGGTGGGTGTGCGGGAGGGTCGAGTTGAACGCGGCGACGACCACCCGCAGGTCGGCGATCTCGATCAGCGACCACGGCTGGTTGGCGTCGAACACGGTGCCGGGGCCGTTGCCGCCGGGGTAGAGCTCGCGGTGCAGGCGTTCGTAGTGCAGCCACTTGCTGAAGTACGGCGGCTCCGGGTTGAGGCTTTCCGCGCGGCAGTGCGCGAAGTAGGCCTCGCACGCGGCAGCGGTGATGTCACCTCCGCCAGGTACGACTACCAGCCTGCCCGCGTCGATACCCAGCAGTGAGCGCAATCCGGTGAGGAAGCTGCGTACTTGGTCGAACTGCTCGCGGCTACCGGAGTCGGTGAGGCTGCCGCTGATGACAACAAGCTCAGGCGTCGGTAGGCCTGACTCGGTGAGGCGGGCTAGACCGGCGTCCAACGCGGCGAGCCGGTCGACAGGGCTACCTGGGTCGCGACCGAACCTGGGACCAGGCAGGTGCAGGACGCCAAGTTCGTGGCGGGGGTTGCTCGTTGGCTTTGCCGTGGGCGGGAACTCGGCCGATTCGGAGGTGTGTTCGCCGCGCGGGTTCGGGATGGTCTCCTCGACGACTGCGACCGTTGGCAGGGCCTTGCCGGGGAAGCGCGGGTTGTCGCCGGGCTTCGCGCGGCCGGTCAGCGCGTGTTCGAGCCGGTCGAGCAGCCGCGCCCTGGCCAGCTCCGGCTCCTCGATGCCGACCATGTCCACGAAGGTGACCTGGCCGAGCAGGCCCTCGGGGAAGATGTTCTGGATCCGCACCGGCACCAGCAGGTTGCTGTCCGGGCGGTCGTGCGCGGCCTGGTACGCCGCCATCCACTCCAGCTTGCCGTACTGCGAGGCGAGGTAGTTGCTGGAGAGCACCGCGATGACCGCCGAGGACTCCCGGATGCCGCGGTCGATGAAGTCCAGGAAGTGCGTGCCCGGCACGAAGTCCCAGGCCTGGATCATCACCGAGTACCCGGCCGACTCGAGCTCGTGCGCGATCCAGGTGGCCCAGGCGTCGTCGAGCAGCGAGTAGCTGACGAAGAAGTCGACCGGGCCGGACCGGGGTGGGCGTGGGCCGCGCACCGGCGGACGCGGACCGGGCAGCGGGGTCGGCACCAGCTCGGCCACCGCCATCCCGAGGGCGAGCGCGAGCAGCGACACCTCAGCCGTGGTGACACCGCGGGCACCCGACTCGATGGCGGCGATCGCGGCGGCGTCGAGCGCGTCGGACCCCAGCCGGGCGCACTCGGCGGCCAACTCCCCCGTCGAGAAACCCCGCCGCCGACGCGCCTGCGCCAATCGCGCCCCGAACCCCGGCTCCGCTCGGCTCACCCAGGCCTCCCCAGCTCGGTGGACCCCGTTCGACCGTCAGCGGGCGGCCGGGCGGCGGGCGAGGGAAAGGACCGCCCTTGTCCGGTTATTCTCCGCGTGGCAGGCGAGCGGAATGGACATCGAGCCTACCCGTCGGAATTCCGCTACCGGATCCCCCGATCGGGGTCACGCCGAAAGGGGCGGCACCGAACAATGTGGTGCAGGTGCCGTACCGGCTCATCCCGTAAACGGCGAGGCCGGGCAGCAGGCCGCTGAACTCGGCGGCGGGCGGCAGGTCCGACAGCTCCACCCGGAAGCCGGGGTCGACCGGCCACGCGAGGGTGACGTGCGGGTTGAACCGGTCGGTCGCGCCGCCGTCCCACACCTCGGTGACCTCGTCGAAGCCGAACCGGGTCAACTGCTCGCGGCGCACCGGGTCTTGGCCGGGATCGCCGATGATGCCCGCGACGCTGTCGCCCGCCGGGTCGGTGTCGCGCAACCGGCCGCGCCGCAACGGCTCCACGGCCTCGATCACGGCCCGCTGCAAGGCGATCCACTCCGCCGTCTTGCGGAAGTACAGCTCCGGCGCGCCGACCGGGTTGTGCCGGTAGTACTCGCCCTCGGCCACCAGCGCGGCCATCCCGGCGGCGAGGTCGCGGGTCGCCGAGACGACCCCGGGGACCTCGTCGGGCTCGACGGCGAGCATGAACAGGGACACGTGCGGCGCGGCGGGACCGGCCTCGAACCGGTCACCCAGGCGGAACCACGACGGGCTGCCACCCGCGCGCATCCGGGCGGTGAGGCGGTCGCTGAGGGCCAGGGCGGTGGTGTCGAGGTGCCGTGGCAGGACCGCCACGATGTCGACCGTCTCCATCGGCGGATCTCCTCCGAATGGGAATCGCGTGGGCGAGCACACAGTAGTGCGGTTGTCCGGCGCGGCGACAGCGGTTCCGGAAAAGTCTGGATCGCGGTTTTCCCGTTGTTGCGGCACCGGGGGGAATGGATAGCCCATTCCGGGGACGGCGGCGCCGGTGTGGCAGCATGTCGCGCATGCCAGACAAGCGGCTGGATGGCGCGACGCGCGGGCTGCCCAAGCTCCACGTGCTCGACTGGGTCGCCCTCGGACTGCTGCTGGCGGGCTGCCTCTGCGTGGCGTTCGGCGCGCTCCCGGCCGCGGACGCGCGGGCGACGGTGACCCGACTGGTGCCGCTGCTGCTGTTCCTCGGCTCGGTCATCATCCTGGCGGAACTGACGGCGGTCGCCGAGGTGTTCGACGTCGTCGCCACCCGCCTGTCGATCCTGGGACGCGGCCGCTACCCGCTGCTGTTCCTGCTGTGCGTCGCGCTGGCCGCCGTCACCACCATGGGCCTCAACCTGGACACCACGGCGGTGCTGCTGACCCCGGTCCTGCTGGCCCTGGCCGCGAAACTCGGCGTGGCCGCGCTCCCGCTCGCGATGACCACGGTGTGGCTGGCGAACACGGCGAGCCTGCTGCTACCGGTGTCGAACCTGACGAACCTGCTCGCCGCCGACCGGGTCGCCCTTGCCCCGGCGGAGTTCGCGGCGAAGATGTGGGCCCCGCAGCTGGCCGCGATCGTGGTGACGGCGGCGTTCTTGTGGGTTTTTTACTGGCGTGGCACGGAAAGCCGCCCGGGGTACGCGGTGCCGGAACGCCACCAGCCGACCGACGGGGTGCTGTTCCGGGTCGCGGCGGTGGCCTGCGCGCTGTTCGTGATCGGCATCCTGGTCGGGGTACCCATCGGCATCGCTTCCTCTGTGGCGGCCGGGATCCTGGTCATCACCTTCGTGCTCCGCCGCCGCTCCGCCCTGACCCCGGCCCTGCTCCCCTGGCGGCTGCTGGTGTTCGTGATCGGGCTGTTCCTGGTGGTGGAGACCATCAACCGCCACGGCCTCGCCGACCTCGTCCACGCCATGATGGGCGACTCCGACGACGCGGCAGGCGCGGCCCGAGCGGCGGGGACCGGGGCGCTGCTGTCGAACCTGGTGAACAACCTCCCCGCTTACGTCGCGGGCGAATCCGTTGTGCCGCTGGAAAACCACAACCAACTGCTGGCCCTGCTGGTCGGCACCAACGTCGGCCCCATCGTGACCCCGTGGGCCTCCCTGGCCACCCTCCTCTGGTACGAACGCTGCATCGCCAACGGAATCCGCGTCCCCATGACCCGCTTCCTGTGGACCAGCGCAGGCCTCGCCATCACCGCCCTGACGGCAACAGTGGCCACCCTCCTCCTCGTCGGCTGACCCCTGATCATCTCGCGTTGAGGCTCCGCGCTGCCGCCTCCCCCATTCGAACAAGCCGACCTGCGGATCCCCTGCCCCACCGACCCAAATATTCATGCCGCTGGGTGACAGAAGTTATCCACATGTCGATCTCTGCGAGGGTCGGTTCAAGATCGACTGTCGGTGGGGCCCGGTAGACTGGCCCAGGGACGCCCCCCGGAGAGGGTGGGGGCCGGGCACTCGCTTTTCGCGCGCGCGAGGCCATTCGGCGGGGGGCGGGGGGCGGGGAGCGCCAGCGGGAAGCGCGGCCGGGTAGCGAAGAACCGCGTGAGGCCATTCGGCGGCCGGGAGCGCCGTGGGATGACCGCCCGGTGGGTCAGGCGGCACCGCAGGCGAGGCTATTCCGCGGGGGCGGGGAGCGCCGCAGTGAGACCGCTCCGGAGGGTGGGAAGAGACGCGCTGGTCGCCGGACCCGGAACCGTTCGGCGGGGCCAGGCGGTGCGGTAGGCAAGGCTATTCGAGCGGGGCCGGAAGCGCCGCAGGCAAGAGCGTCCAGGGAGACTGGGAGCGCCACGCGAGGCCGAGCGGCCAGGCCGAACAGCGGAAGGCGAGGCAATCGGCCGGGGTCGGAAGCGCAATGGAAGGAGGCACTGTGGGTGAGGCGCCATGGGTGAGGTGGCGGAGTCTGCGCGCCTCAGCGGGCGGCCGGTGGCGGAGCTGCCGCAAGGCGCTTGGGGGCGCTGGGGTCCAGCAACGGCCGCGGAAGGGGACTGACGCGGGAGTCAAGGCTGGGTGGGTGGGCGGCGGGGTAGGACTATGCCGTTGGTGAGGTCCCAGGGGCGGGCGCCGGAGGAGTCTTCTTCGCGCATCATGGACATGGTGTCGCGGTGGTCCAGTTCCATGCGCTTGGAGGCGTAGAAGAGGGCGGTGAACTCGTTGACGTAGGTGGCCGTCAGCGGGGCGCCGTCGAGGCCTTTGTTCTTGCGGCGGCGGAGTTCGTGCACGCCGAAGGCGACCACGCCGAGGGACGAGGCCGGGATGCTCAGCGACAGGATCAGCTCGAGCGGGGTCACCCCGGGTCAACGGTCGGGTGGGCCGCCGAGTTCCGGACAGATCCGGGACAGCGGGCCGTTGTGACCTTCCGGGGCACGCGCGGGCGTTGCTAGGCTGGTCGGGCAGGGGAGCCTAACTTCCGGGGCGTTCACCATGTATTCCGAGCTGTTCGACGCGATCGGGCGGGGTGCGGGCGGGTGGTTGGTCGGCTGGGCGCGGGCGGCGTTGGCCGGGGTGGTCAGCGGCGACCGGGCGGTGGCGGCGGTGCGTCACCCGCTGGGGTTCGTGTGCGTGCCGGTGTACCGCGGCGGTGATGACGGTGTGTGCGTGCACCTGTGGGAACCCGCCCGCACCCTGGCGCCGCCGACGACCTCGCCCACGCACTGCCACAGCTGGGACCTGCTGAGCTGGGTCCTGGTCGGCGGCTTGCTCAACCAGGCGATCCGGGTCGAGGAGAGCGCCGCGCCGACGCACCGCGTGTTCCAGGTCCGCAGCGACGCTGAGGGCGACACCATCGAGGCGACCGACCGGCTGGTCCGCGCGCACGTCGCCGCCACAACTGAGCACCGCGCGGGTGAGAGCTACACGCTGACCGCCGGGATCTTCCACGAGACCGTCATCCCCGACTCCGAGCGCGTCGTCGCGACGGTGGCGCTGGGCAGCAGCCGCCCCGGTGCCGCCGACCTCTCCCTCGGCGGGCTGCACACCGCCGACCACCGGGTGGTCCGCCAGCAGTGCTCGCGCGCCGAGACGATCGCGGTGGCCACGACCGTCCTGGCCGCCATCGCCGACGACCGCGTCCCCGGCTGACCGGCTCGGCGGGGTGGGGCCGGACCCCCACCCCGCCGACCCGTCAGCGGAACGGCCCGATCACGTCGTCGACCGTCCTGGGCACGCCGTTCTTGACCACCCAGCGCACATCGGCGAGAGCGGCGATGTCCCGCGTGGGGTCACCGGAGACGATCACGAGGTCGGCGAGCTTGCCCGCCTCCACCGTGCCAAGGTCCTTGTCGACGCCCAATTGCCGCGCAGGCACCGAGGTCGCGCTGCGCAGGACCTGGAACGGTTCCACACCGTACTTCGCCATCGACCGCAGGTTGAGGTGCAGGCTGACGGCCGTGGTGTCCAGTGGCGCGTCGGTGCCCGCGACCACACCCGCCCCGGCGGCGAGCAACCGCTTGATCAGCTCGACGTCACGGCGGGCTTGGGCCGGTGTGCCGTCCAGGAAACCGCACGGGCCAAGTCCTTGGGCGCACAGGAGTTTGGCGTTCAACGCCTGCTTGTCCTGGGTCGTGAACAGGGCCTGCACACGCGGATCGGCGACGATGCCCGGATCGTCGGCCAGCAGCGTGCTGGCGCTGAACAACGTTGTGCTGAAGAGCATCCGTCCTCGCGCGGCGAGCTGCAGGACGTCCTCGTACGGTCCGCCGAAGGACGACTCGCGGGCGAACCCGAAGCCCCATTTGGACGGTCCGAAGAGGTGTTCCTTCGAGTCGACCCCGTTGGCGACGGCCGGGTACAGGTAGTGCGACGTCGTGCCGATGCCCTGCCGGTGCGCCTGGTCGGCGACCTTCGCCTGCCAGTCGACCCGGAACCGTTCGTAGGTCTTGACCAGGTCGTAGTCGAGTTCGCGCACCCGGCTCAGTTCCAGGGCCAGTTGCCGTTCGTCGCGGACCGGTCGGGAGAACTCCCAGAGGAGCCGCGTTCCCTCCAGCATCTCGCCGGTCATGAAGTAGCGCGGCCCGACCCGGGTCCCGGCCGCGAGCGACTCCCGGTCCTCCACCGCCCGGTACACGGCGTCACCGGTCGAGCGGGTCGAGGTGATGCCGTAGGACAGCAAGAGCCTGCCTTGGCGGTCGCCGAAGACCTTCGAGCGCATCTGCTGGTGGTTGTGCGCGTCCACCAGGCCTGGCGTGACCGTCAGGCCGCTGGCGTCGATGAAGGTCCACCCGCCTCGCGGTCGGTCCGGCTGGTGCGGCTCGATCCGCTGGATCCGGTTGCCGACCACCAGAATGTCCACATTGGTCCGTGGTTCGGGGTCGCGGCCGTCCCACAGCCGCCCTGCGTGGATGACAAGCCGACTTTCTGGCTTCTCTTGGCGATAGGAGAACCGCAGTGGGACTTCCTTGCTTCCACCGTCTACTGTGGTCAGCTTGAGGGTGCCGTTGTGCAGGTACAGCAGCGTTCGCGAGTCACCCGCCCAGCTCGGTGCGTCGCTGGCCTCGGTGGTGATCCGGCGGGCTCGTCCGGTCGGTGTGCCGTCGGGGGCAACCGGGAGTACCCACAGCACGCTGTCCATGGAGAAGGCGAGCCAGCGGCCGTCTGGCGAGAACACCGGGCCATCATCGCCGCGCGTAGACACCGAGCCGAACGGCACGGGCTCGACGACCTTGCTCGCCCCTGTCGCGAGTGTGACCAGCTGGATCTGGTTGCGATCGGCCGAGTTCACCGCCAGCGCAAGCGTTTTCCCGTCCGCCGACCAACTCGGTTTCCCCGGCACGCTGAACGATCCGGGCAGCACCGTGGTCACCGCGCCAGTGGCGATATCGACGGTGAGCGTCTGGTTGGCCTGGTCCTGGAACGCGAGTGTCTTGCCGTCCGGGGACCAGGCCGGGGCGTACTCCGCGCCGTCGATCGTGGTGATCCGTCGATGTTGGTTCGTGGCGAGGTCGAGTACGTAGAGGTCTTCGGTGCCTGCCTTGTCTGACGCATAAGCGATCTGCTTGCCGTCGCGCGACCACGCCGGGTCGACCTCGTAGGCCGAGTCCGAGGTGATCTGCTTGGGGACACCGCCGAGTGGCGCGACCCACAGGTCGTTGAGTGCCTTGAACACCACCGACCGGCCGTCCGGCGATAGTGCGGGGCCGACGATCCCCCGCACTGACTGCGGTCGTCTGGTGTCGAAGTCGCGCGCTTTCGGCTCGTAGTGGTCACGTTTCAGGGTGAACGTTGCGCGGAACGGCACGGTTTTGCTCGCGCCACTGCTTGCCTGCGTCACCACGATCGCGCCGTTCGCACCGTAGACAAGCTCGTCCGGCGACGACCACCGCGCGGGGAACGGGAACACATCGGTGTGCGCGCCGACCTGGCGGATCGCACCCGCCTGCCACACCTGCACCGTTCGCCCGCCCGGACCGGTGCGCAGGAACGACAGCGACTTGCCGTCCGGTGACCACGACGGCGCCGCAACGGTGCCCTGACCGGCGGGAACCAGGGTGGTCACGGCCCCGGTCGCCACATCGATGCTCTCGATGGTGTTGCCTTGCACGTAGGCGATGCCGCGCCCGTCCGGTGACCAGGTCGGCTGCGACTCGGCCGTGGCCGCCGTGGTGATCCGCCTGGGCTCGCCGCCCCGCGTGTCCACGGTCCAGATGTCCTCGCCACCGGCCCGGTCCGAGGTGAAGGCGATCCGGGTGCCGTCCGGCGACCAGGCGGGGTAGGTGTCGTCGTACTCGCCCCTGGTCAGCGGCCAGGACGACCGGCCGTCCGCGGTGAGGAGCCGGACGCGGAACATGCCGTCGGCGAGGGACTGGACGGCGATGAGCTTGCCGTCCGGGGAGAACGACGGCCAGTACGGGTCGAGGTTGATGTCCCCGATCGCGGTGGCAGAGCCACCGCCGCGAGGCAGGGTAAACAGTTGGCCTTGGAGGTCGAACAGGATCGTGCCGTCACGAGGTGACGTAGACACGGCCAGGTTGGTGCCCTCGCTGACGGTAACGACAACGGGGGCGGTTTTCAGTTCGGGTTGGCTCGCGCGGGCGGCGGACATCGGCAGGACGGCGAAGGTGAACGCCAGTGCCGCGCCCCCGACCCTGCGGAAGGTCGGTGAGGTCATGTCGCTCCCATGGCGTGCTCCGGCGCTAGGACTATCCCCAGCGCCGGAGCGACAGGGTTATAGGCCGAAGGCGAGCAGGACGTTGCCGTGGTCGGACGGGTAAGCGGGCCAGTAGCCGGATTGGATATAGAGCATCCCGTTGGCCACGACAGCGCCGCCGTTGCCGGAGATAGCGCTACCGCTGCCGGTTAGCCCGTTCACGCCCTGGAAGTCGCGGATCGTGTCGAACGTCCAGAGGACCTTGCCGTCCTTGGCGTCGTAGACCCGCATCTTGCCGTCGACGCTACCTTCGTAGACAAGGCCGGGGCTGGAGGTCACCGCTGGCGTGTGGGCGCGCTTGCAGACCGTGGGGTGCTGGGCGGCGCCACCGGTCGTGCAACCGTCGGCAGGGCTCTCGGTCTGCCACACGACGTCACCGTTCGCCGGGTTAAGAGCGAAGAGAGTGCCCGGGTTGCCCCAGTTGGTCGCGACATAGATGTTGCGCCCGTCGAAGCTGGTCCCCCACTGCACGCCGGAGAGGCCGCCGCCGGGCATAGGGACGGAGAGTTGACGACGCCAAGTGGGCTGACCGGAGCGAGCGTCAAACGCGTGGAAGACGCCGCTCTTCTGGCCGATGCCGACATAGGTGCGGCCGCGGACCTGGAACAGCGTGGGCGTGGCACCGAGGTCGTAGTCCAGCGCGGTGCCGTCCTTCTGCCCGGGGCAGTAGCCCTCGGCGTCGGGGAACCCGCACAGCAGCCGCCAGGTGTCGGCCTTGGTGACCTGCTGCTTCCACTTGACCGCGCCGGAGCGGGCGTTGAGCGCGAGCAGGGTGTCGAAGTCGCCGGTCGTGCCGGAGTAGAGGTTGCCGGTGCCGACGTAGAGGGTGCCGGTGCGCTCGTCGACGATCGGGCTGCTCCACACACCCGCGCCGGAGGGCTCGTAGCGGGTCGCGCCGCTGGGCCAGGTGCCGACCGCTTTCGGCTCGGGGACGGTGAAGTAGCGCCAGGCCAGCTCACCGGTCTCCGCGTCGAGCGAGTCGATGTGGCCGCGGAAGGTGCAGCACGGGTAGTTGCGGTCCGGGGTGACGTTCTCGCCGCTCGACGCGCCCACGTAGATCCGACCGTCATGGTAGAGCGGGGAACT
The DNA here is from genome assembly GCF_024171945.1 of Actinokineospora globicatena. Classification (GTDB taxonomy): domain Bacteria; phylum Actinomycetota; class Actinomycetes; order Mycobacteriales; family Pseudonocardiaceae; genus Actinokineospora; species Actinokineospora globicatena. Next base: position 600,718 of record NZ_JAMTCR010000004.1, on the reverse strand, counting down.
GGTGTGCTGCCCCGCCGCGTGTGGCTCGGTGTCCTTGGCCCACACCAGTTTCCCGGTGCGCTGTTCGAGGGCGTAGATGTACCCGTTGGTGTCGCCGAAGTACACCTTGCCCTTGGCCACGGTCGGACCGTCGATGACGACCGCGCGCGGGGCGACGGTGCCGAGGTCGAAACTCCACCGCGCGGCACCGGATCGGGCGTCGAGGGCGTGGAACTTGCCGTCAGGGCTACCGAAGTAGATGGTGTCACCGACGACAGCGGGCTGGCTCTTGGCCGGGAACCCGTTCTTGGGGTAGGCGAAGGCCCATTTCAGGGTCAGCTTGCCTGCGGTGCGCGGGTTGATCCGGTGTTCCGCCGAGGCGAAACGGGATCCACCTTTGTCCCCCGTCCACGTTGGCCAGTCGCCGGGGCGGTGACCACCGCCCACCGGGGCACCTGCGGCGGCGCTCTGGCCGCCGACCAGCAGCACCGCGAGGGCGGTCACCGCAAGCACACGGCGTTTTCGGTGCGACACGGGCACTCCTCTGGGTCGTGAGCCGCCGGTGGGCGCGCTCAGCCCGGGGAGGCTCGGCTGTCGTGGCCGCGCTTTGGTCTCCAGGCGTAGCCATCAGTCGGTCCAGTCTCGAACCAGGTCCGGTCGCGGGACCAATCACGCGGCGGGGATGGCCGGGTGCTATCGACTGGCCGGGTGACCGCCATCCCGGTGACCAACTGGCGAACCCGGTCCGGGCGCCAAGGCCAGCGGTCCACCCAGCGGGCGGCGGCCACCACCAACTGGGAAGAACAAGCTCCGGCACCGGTTTCCCACCGTGTCGGGTTTCGTTGCCGGAACGCGGTTTTGGGTCAACACCTGGAGCCTAAAGACTCACTTCGCGGAGAACCCGCCGTCCACGAAGACCATCTGGCCGGTGACGTAGGCCGCGGCGGGTGAGGCGAGGAAGACAGCGACGCCGGGGAAGTCGGCCAGTTCGCCGTTGCGGCCGATCATGGTGCGCGCGGCGAGCGCCTCGATCTGGGCGGGGTTGGAGTACACCGGCGCGGTGAGCGGGGTGCGCACGAAGCCGGGCGCGACGGCGTTGACGCAGACACCGCGCGACGACCACGCCTCGGCCTGCGACCGGGTCAGCCCCGCGAGGCCCGCCTTGGCCGCACCGTAGGCGCCGCTGTTGCCGAACGCGCGGACCGCCTGCTGGGAGGTGACGTTGATGATCCGCCCCCAGCCCGCGTCGGCCATCAGCGGGCCGAAGCGCTGGCCGAGGACGAACGGGGCCTCCAGGTTGGCGCGCAGGGTCAGGTCCCAGTCGGCCTCGGTCAGCTCGTCCATCGGCGGCCGCAGGTTGACCGCGGCGGCGTTGACCAGGATGTCCGGCGCACCGTGGCGGCCGATGACCTCGTCGGCGACCCGGTGGACCTGGGCGCGCTCGGACAGGTCGGCGCTGACCCAGTCGGCCTTGCCGGTGACCCGCAGCTCCTCGACCGTCTCGCGCAGCGCGTCCTCACGGCGGGCCACCACGATGACCTCGGCACCGGCCCGCCCCAGCGCCACGGCCATCGCCCGCCCGATGCCGGAGTTGCCGCCGGTGACGACGGCCCGCCGTCCGGCGAGGCTGAACAGCTGGTCGAGATAGGCGGACATCAACGGCTCCCGTGGTCGAGCTGGCGCGGTCATACTGGCTGGTAGTAGCGAGCCAGTATCGCACCGGGGAGGCCCCTCTTGTCCGATCCGCTGGTCATCAGCAACGGCGTCTTGGTCACCATGAACGATGCAGGCGACGTGCTGCACGGCGGCACCGTTGTCATCGAGGGCGATCGGATCACCCAGGTGCTGCCCGCGGGCGCCGCTGTTCCCGCAGGTCGGGTCCTGGACGCCGAGGGCAAGGCGGTGCTGCCCGGTCTGGTCGACCTGCACTACCACACGGCGCTGGGCAAGGGGTACAGCGATCACCTGCCGTTGCTGGAGTACCTGGAGACGTGCTGGTACCCGCTGATCCGCGCGCTGGACCCGGAGGCCGCGTACTGGGCGGCGCTGGCCAGCTACAGCGAGTCGCTGCGCTGCGGGGTGACCACGGTCAACGACATGTACCGCGAGCTGGACTCGTTGGGCAGGGCGGCGCGGGAGATCGGGATCCGGGCGGTGCTGTCCAACGACGTGGCCATCGCCGAGCACCGGCTGGACACGTTGGCGGACAACGAGAGCGCGTTCCGGCGGTGGCACGGCGAGGCAGGTGGGCGGATCGAGGTGCGGGTCGGGATCGAGTGGCTGCCACTGGCCTCACCGGAGCTGCTGCGCGACGCGCGCGGGCTCGCCGACGACCTGGGGACCGGCATCCACATCCACCTCAACGAGTCGTTGGGCGAGGTGGAGACGGTGCTGGCGCGCCACGGCAGGCGGCCGACCGAGCTGGCGGCGGACACCGGGATCCTGGGCCCGGACTGCGTCGCGGCGCATTGCGTGTGGTTGTCGGACGCCGAGATCGCCATGATGCGCGAGACGGGTACCCAGATCGCGCACAACCCGACGTCGAACGCCAAGTTGGGCAACGGGATCGCCCGGGTGCCCGAGATGCTGGCCGCCGGGCTGAACGTGGGCTTGGGCCACGACGCGGCGGAGTGCAACAACAGTCGGGACCTGTTCGAGGTGATGAAGTTCGGGTCGTTGGTGCACCGGGCGAATCGCACCGATGCCGGGCTGTTCCAGGCCCCGGACATGCTCGGCATGGCGACTCGCAACGGTGCGCGGGCACTGGGCCACGAGACCGGGGAGCTGACGCCCGGTCGCAAAGCGGACGTGATCCTGCTCGACTTGCACCACCAGGCGTTCACCCCGCTGGAGCCGGGCAACGCCGACCACCTGTACTCGCACCTCGTCTTCGCGGCCTCCGGCGCCAACGTCACCCACACGATCGTCGACGGTGTGGTGCTCCTGGCCGACCGCGTGTTCACGACCATCGACGAGGCGGAGGTGCTGGCGAAGGCGAACGAGTCGTTCCTGCGGGTCCTGGAGCGGGTCCGGCGCTAGCCTTGGCGGCATGACTGACGGGGACCGTTTCGTGGCCGCACTCTGGTCCGACATCGAAGACATCTACGCCGCCATCCTGGCCCACCCCTTCATCACCGGCCTCGGCGACGGCACCCTCCCCCGCCCGGCGTTCCGCCACTTCATCACCCAGGACGCCCACTACCTGCGCGAATACGCCCGCGTCCTCACCCTCTGCGCCACCAAGGCGACCCACGACGACGACGTCACGATGTTCGCCTCCCACAGCGCCAACGCCGTCACCGCCGAACAAACCCTCCACACCTGGCTCCTCACCGAACTCGGCACAACGGCGGAAGAGGCTTTGGCCGAACCCGTGATGCCGACCACTCTTGCGTACACGAACTACCTGCTCGCATCGGCCTACCGAGGCTCTTACGCCGAAGCCGTCGGTGCCGTACTCCCCTGCTACTGGCTCTATGCCCGCGTAGGCACCCACCTCCGCGCCGTCGGCTCCCCCGACCCCCTGTACGCCCGCTGGATCGAGGCCTACGCCGACCCCGACTTCCAAGAAGCCACCAACCACATCCTCACCACAACCACCCGCATAGCCTGGGAATCCACCCCCGGCACCCAACTCCTCATCCGCAACCGCGCCCACACCGCCGCCCGCTACGAATACCTCTTCTGGAACGCCGCCTGGCACCAAGAACAGTGGCCGATCTAACCCACCATCCCACGCCCCACTCAGCCCACCCGCCTTGCCACCCCACGCTCCACAAAGTCCCCACGCCCAGTCCAGCCCACCACCTACGACTGGCTAGGACCCCGAGCGCATTACCCCAAGGCTCCCGCCGACAACGTTGGCCGCCCGCCGCTCCACGAAGGCGCTGGTGCCAGGCCGTCTCGATGGGGCGAACGTGTTTTGTGTGGGGAGACGGTACCCGTAGCGTCGGTAGCGGACAGGGCCATGCTTTTCGGCCCCTGCTTTGCGGTCCTGCCACGGGTGTCGTAGGGGCCCCACGCAAAACACGTTCGCCCCATCGAGCTTCGCTCGAAAATCGCGCCTGTTCGATGGCGCAGCCGAGGCGTCTACTGCAGCGCAGCGGAGGCCGCGAAAGCCGGACTTCCCCAGCTCAACGCCTTGCCGCCCACGGCCAGCAAGATCAACCCGCCCCAAAGTCCCCTGAATACACAGCCTACCGAGGGGGCGCGCCGAGCAGAGAGGCTGAAAGTCGAGCCTGTGGACAGCTAGGACCCATGTGGACAACTCCCCGCAAGTCGACCCTTCACACACAGCCAGCCCATCAGACCGCCAGCGCACGCACCGCAGGCCCCCTACCTCAACAACCCCGCAAGATCAGCAACAGCGTGATCCGGCCGAGTCTCAGCAGTGGTCAACGCCGCCCCAACAAGAACGGTAGCGAGGCCCGCGCGCCGTCCTCCGAGAATGTCAACGCCCGGCGTATCCCCCACAACCGCCGTGCGACCCGACCCCAGCCGCGACTGGGCCAGGCGGAAGATCGGAGGCTCAGGCTTGCCCAGCACCGTCGCCGTGCGTCCGAGAGCCGTCTCCACTGCGGCGAGAATCGCGCCTGTGGCAGGCCAAGGGCCGTCAGGCATCGGAAAAGTCGGGTCCCGGTTCGTGGCGAACAGTTCAGCAGCAGTAGCACGGCAAGCAGCGCGAAGCTCGGCATAGCTGAAGTCGCTATGGCCTGCCACAAGGATGCGGTCGGCAGAGGAAGCGTCGGCAGCAGACAGCACAGTGCCGCCCGCGCGAGTCACTTCGGCCCGAAGTTCAGCCGACCCGATGACATACACAGCAGCCCCGCCCTCAGCGACCGCCAGCGCCCCCGCCCAGCCGGCGGTGATCACCGAGTCGACGGACACCGACAACCCGAAACCCCGCAGTCGGGCTGTGATCGACGCGCGGGCGTACCGGGGTTCGTTGGTCAGGTACACCACACCTTTGCCGCGGCGGGTCAGTTCTTGCAGGGTTTCGACGGCGCCGGGTAAGGGGGACCAGCCGACGTGGACTACGCCGTCCAGGTCGATGATGTAGTTGTCGTAGAGGTCGGTGAGGGGCATCAGGTGTCGATGGCGGCAACGATGCGATCGGTGGGGTCCTCGCCGGGGGTCAGGGTCAGGTAGGTGACCGGTGCGACGGTGTGCAGGCCGCGTACCAGGAACGCGTACTCCGCGCCCTCCTCCAGCAGCAGGACGATGGGTTTCCCGAGCGCGGACGCCCAGCCGATCTCGATGTGCGTGCCCGGTGAGGCGGGTGAACCGGGGAAGGCCACGAACACGTCGCTGGCGGTGATCTCGTCAAGGTCGAGCCGGGTGCACTCCTGCGGCGTCAGGAACTCCGCGCCCCACTTCTCGCGGCGGTGGGCGTTGTACACCTTGTGCCCCGCCGCCTCCAGGCCCGCGATGATGGCCTCCAGCCGCGCGCGTTCGGCGGGCCGCATGACCCCGTCCACGTCGACCAGTGCCTTGAACGGTCCGCCGAGGAACACGCTGCCCATCACTTCACCCCTGTCACGACGAGGAACGGTGCGTTGTCGGCCTCCGCGGGCCGCTCGGTGTCGAGCAACGTCCCCGCGATGCCGCTACCCGGGACGTCGCCGAGCAACGGTGCGATGAACTCCACCGACGTGAACCCGGCCGCGGTCAGGACATCCGCGTAGGTCGAGCGCGGCCAGTGGTAGTCCGACAGTTCGAGCACGCCGCCACTGGGCTGGTTCAGCAGCACCTGACGCCGCTGGCCCGCGACATAGGCGACGCCGGGCTCTCCGCTGCGGAACGTTGAGAAGTCGATGCCAGTGGTGTCGGGGTTCGTGTCGAGCACCGCGTAGCGGCCGCCGGGTCGCAATACCCGGTACACCTCCGCAACGATGCCGCTGATCACGTCCGGGTCGCCGATGTTGATGAACACGTAGCAGGTCAGCGCCGCGTCGACCGCGCCGTCGGGCAGGAACGCCAGCTTGCCCGACTCGACCAGGTGGTGGTCGACCCGCGGGTGCGGCCTGCTCCGGCGCGCGATCTGCAGCATCCGCTCGGCGATGTCGACCGCGACCACGTCCACGTCGTGTCCACTCGCGACGCGGAGCGCGACCTTCCCCGGCCCGCACCCGTAGTCGAGCACGGTGCGCACGTCCGGGTCGTCGAGCCGCAACTGGGCCAGGGCGGTGGGGTATCCCAGCACCCGTTCGGGCAGGTCGTCGTAGGCGTCGAAGCCCTCGGCGACCGTGGTGCTGTGCTTCCAGTCGGTGCCCAACCCGTCTCCTTCAGCTCGTCGGCGCCGCGACCAGGCGCGGCTGCCAGTGCGTGATCAGGTTTCGGTACAACGGTGGCAGCGGGTGCAGCAGCTCCTCGTCCACTACCTCACCTGCCCGGACCCTGCGGTGCAGTTCGAACAACCGCACCACGTCGGCCCAATACTCCGGCAAGTCCACAGTGGAGCCAAGGCGGTTGCCTGCCCGCAGCGATTCCTCCAGCAGCAGCACTTCCCGGATGGCGGGCCAGTTGTCCCCCTCGGGCATGCCGGGGAACCGGAACTCGGGGTCGACCCGCGTGGCCGGGTCCGCGAGGACGGCGTCCACCCGGCGCGAATCGGGGTCGTAGACGTGCAGCGACCCCACCGAGTGCACGTACTCCCCCACCGGCAGGCCGAGTTCCCGCGCCATCACCTCCTGCAGGAAGGTGAACGAGAAGACGTCGCTGCTCATCCCCCGGTACGCGTCGTTGGCGCGCATGAACCCGATGGCGTGCAACGCGCCGTCGCGGATGAGCAGTTGCAGTCCGAGCGTGCAGGACACGTCCGGGTTCGCGGGGACCCGCAGCTCCTCGCCGCGGAAGATCTGGAGCACCGCGCGCTTGCTGTCCGGGTCGGCACGCAGTTGGTCGACCACGGTGCGCCACTGGTCCCGACCGAAGATGGCGTTGCCGTAAGCGGTCCCGGTCAACCGCACGCCATCGGCGGAGTACTTGCGGATGCTGGGCGCGTAGGTGGCAATGAACGCCAAGTCGTCGCGACCGGACAGGTACCACAGTGCCTCGGCGAAGTTGAACACAATGTTGAGCCGCCTGGCCGGGATCACCGGAACCCGTTGCGCCGCCTCGCGAACGCGGTACTGCACCCCGATGCGTTCCCGGCTCGCGTTGCCGCGCGGTGCGTTGCGGTAGGTCGGTTCCTCGGCCACCGACCGCAACACCGCCGCGTAGGCGTGGTGAAAGGTGTCGAACTCCATCCCGCTCCTCCCTCTCACCCGCCCGCCCGTCCTCCGACCGTCGAGCACTACCCGGCTGGTACGTGGTCGTTCGTCATGAGCGATGCCGCGTCGATGTGCCGCTTGACCATGCCCTCGGCGTAGAGCCAGTAGGCGAAGGCCTGCCACTTGGCCGGGTCCATCCGGCCGAAGCCCCTGGGGTTGGTCAGCAGCGGCAACGTTGCGGCCACCATCTTCTCCAGCGCCTCGCCGTCGTACCCGGTGGCAACCTTGCGGATCGACGCGGTGGCGAAGCTCGGCTCACCCTGGGCGGCGGCAACCCCCTTGCCCAGCGCGGCGACGAACCGGGTCACCGCGTCGCGGTAGCCTGCGTCGTCGCGCAGCCGGTCGCGGTTTGCGACGAGCACCAGTTCGTCGTACTCGGGCACGCCCGCGTCAGTCACCGGCACGATGTAGGGCGCCTTGCCGTCCTGCGCCAACTGCACGCCCTCGATGTTGCGGTACGCGCCGATGGTGGCGTCGACCTGCCCGGAGAGCATCGCGGCCACCAGGTTCGAGCTGACGTTGACCTTCTTGACGGTGTTGAGGTCCACCCCGTGCTTGGCGGTGATCTGCTTGAGGTAGACGTCGTCCGACGGCAGCCCGGCGGTGCCGACCGTCTTGCCAGCCAGGTCCTCCGGGGACTTGACCGGCGACGACCCGACCGCCATCAGCGAGTTCAGCGCCACCGGCACCAGCGCCGCGACGGCCACCACCGGCAGGTCCTGCTCGGCGGCCATCAGCACGTCCGGCTCGTAGGAGATGCCGAGTTCGACCTGCCTGGCGGCGACGAGCTTGAGCGGGTCGGCCGGGTTGGACGGCGGGGTCAGCGTCACCTCCAGGTTGGCGGCGGTGAACAGGCCCTTGTCCTGCGCGGTGTAGAGGCCGACGTGGTCGGGGTTGGGGAACCAGTCCATCAGCACCCTGACCTGCGCCTTGCCGCCGGGTTCGACGCTCTCGCCCGCCCCGCACCCGGCGGCGAGCAAGCCGACCGCCAGCACCGCGGCGAGGACCCGCCGTGTCGCACCCATGCTCATCTCCGGTTTCCTCGGCGGGTGGTGGTCTCCAGCACCCGCACGATCAAGAACAACGCGACCGATTGCACTGTCAGCACCACGATCGCGGCGAACACCAACGCGGTGCGCAACTGCGGGGTGGCTTGCAGCATCACGAAGCCGAGCCCGTCGGTGGAGCCGGACCACTCGCCGAACACCGCACCGATCGGCGCGTACGTCGCGGCGACGCGGACACCGGAGAACAGCCTCGGCAGCGCCCACGGGAACTCGACCCTGGTGAAGATCGCCCAGCGGGACGCGTCCAGGGTGCGCATCAGCCGGGGCAGGTCGGGGTCGACCGAGCGCAGCCCGTCGAGCGCGTTGACCACCACCGGGAAGAAGCAGATCAGCGCGACGATGACCAGTTTGGGCACGATTCCGTAGCCGAACGCGATCGCCAGGATCGGCGCCAGCACCACCACCGGCACGGTCTGCGAGGCGATGAGCAGCGGGAACACGGTCTTGCTCAGCAACGGCGAGAAGTGCAGCGCGACCGCGATCACCAGGGCGACGGCGACCGCGATGAGCAGTCCCAGCACGACCTCGGTGGCGGTGACCAGCGAGGCGTCGGCGAGCAGTGCGCGGTCGTCGACCGCGGCGCGCACGATCGCGCTCGGCGCGGGGAACAGGTACGCCGGGATGTCCGCGAGAGCCACCACGAGCTCCCACAACGCGACCAACGCGATGGCCAGCCCGATAGCCGGTCCCCACCTCGCGAACGCTGATGGCCTCTTATCCCGAGCACGCACTACGGGACGCGCGGTGACCGCCGACCGTGTCACCTCACGCCCTCCGACAGCAGGGATAGGACCCGCGCGCGCATGGCGGTGAACTCAGGATCGGCGACTGTCTCCGCACGCGATCCGCGCACAGGTAGGTCTACCGAGATGGTGGCGACAACGGTCGCGGGTCGTGGGGACAGCACTACGACCTCGTGGCACAGCAGCAACGCCTCTTCGACGTCATGGGTGACCATGACCGTGGTACGCGGTTCGACAGTGAGCACTCCGCGCAACCAGTCCTGCATGTCAGCGCGGGTGATGGAGTCGAGACCGCCGAAAGGCTCGTCGAGCAAGAGCACGTCCTTGTCCGCGACCAGGGTTCTTAAGAACGCGACGCGTTGACGCATACCGCCGGAGAGTTCATGAGGCCAATGGCGCTCGAACCCAGCCAGGTGGAACCGTTCGAACAGCGGCGCGACCCTGGCCCGGGCCTCCTTGCGCGGCACGCCTCGGTTCTCCAGTGCCAACGTTGCGTTGTCGATCGCACGGCGCCACGGCAGCAGTAAGTCCTTCTGCGGCATGAGGGCGCACGCGGCCAATCGCGCGGCAGGGTCTAGAGCCTCGCCGACACGGACCGTACCTTCAGCGGGGTCGGCGAGACCGGCGATGAACGACAGCAAGGTGGACTTACCGCAGCCGCTTGGCCCTACCACGCCGAGACTGCGCTGAGGCGCGACAGTGAAAGCTATGTCCCGTAAGACATCCACGTCGCCGTAGTGGTGTCCGACACCGTCAAGGCTAACTCCCGCGCCCCTCGGCGTCACCAACCGCGCCCCCTCCGTCGAGCACCAGTCTCAAGAGTCACCGTACGCGGTGTCCGGTCGCGCCACCAGCGTCCGCGGTAGGTGATCGTCCTTACGTCCAACCACGGGTGAACCAGTTGTGGAACAAGGGTTCCGTTGGGGCTTATGGTTCGGTGGTCCCGTCGCGAGGAAGGCGCCGCCATGAGCAGGTTCGTCGAGCTGGACGGCTGTTTCAACTTCCGGGACCTGGGCGGCCACCGCACGGTCGACGGGCGGGAGGTCGCCTGGCGCAGGCTGTTCCGCGCCGACGGGCTGCACCGGCTCACCGAGACCGGTCGGGAGGCGTTCGACGAGCTGGGCGTGGTGACCGTGCTGGACCTGCGCACCCAGCGCGAGGTCGACCAGAAGGCGTGGCGGCCCTCGCCGGGGTGGGCCGGCCAGTGGCGGCACGTGCCGTTGGTCCGCCAGACACCGGACTGGTCGAACCAAGACAGGGCTACCTTGGACGATCCCGGGTTCGCTGCGGCGCACTACGCCGAGATCGTCATCGAGGGTGCGTCAGGTCTAAGGGAAGCGGTGGAGGCCTTGGCCGAGCCGGGAGGTCTTCCCGCTGTGTTCCACTGCGCGGCCGGTAAGGACCGCACGGGCATCCTCGCCGCCTTGGTCTTGCGCCTGCTCGGTGTCCCAGCCGAGGACGTCGCCGACGACTACGCGGTGAGCGAGCAGGCCACGGCGCGGTGGGTCGCCTCGGTCGCCGCGACCGGCACCGATGACACAGCCGCGACCTGGCCGTACATCCCGCCGTCGATGCTGCGGTCCGACCGCGCCACGATGCTCGCGTTCCTCACCGAACGCGGCGACATCACCGACTTCGCCCACTCGCTCGGCATCACCGACGACACCATCGCGAAGCTGCGCACCGCCTTGCTCGCTCCCTGATCCTCTTACCCGATACCAGACCTGGGTCATTCGGGCGAGGATCGGCAGGTTTCCCCGACGGCCCAACCCCGCTGGGGCGCGACGGCGTTTGATGGTTGACAAGTCGTCGTGAGGAGAGGGTGCATGCGAGGACACAAGCGAGGATTCCTCGCCGGGGTGGCCGTTCTGGTGGCCTCGGTGGGAGTGGCGGTCCCGGCCTCGGCCGCGCCGCAGGCGCCGCGGTCGGACGGCGCGGCGAGCCGGTTCCAGGTCACGTTGGTGACCGGGCACCAGGTCGAGGCCGTGCGGGACGCGGGCGGGCGGTGGCGCGTCGGGTTGGCCCCGTCCGGGCCGATCACCCGGTACAGCACCTTCGGCAAGCAGCGGGGGAACACGACCGACGTCTACCTGGTGCCCCAGGGCGCGGCGGCGCTGGTGCAGGCCGGGGTGGTGGACCGGGAGCTGTTCAACGTGACCGGCCTGATCCGCCAGGGCTTCGACGACAAGCGCAGCAAGACGGTGCCGCTGCTGGTGGAGTACGGGCAGGGCGTCGCGGCCGCCGCGCCGCGGGGTGCGGCGGTGGAGCGCGCGCTGCCCGGGCTCGGGTTCGCCGCGGTGGCCGAGGACAAGGCGAACGCGAACCAGTTCTGGTCGTCGGTCGCGGGCAGCACCACGGCGTTGTCCGGTGGTCCCCGCAAGATCTGGCTGAACGCCCGGTTCACCGCCAACCTGGACCAGAGCGTGCCGCAGATCGGGGCGCCGACCGCGTGGCAGGCCGGGCACACCGGCAAGGGCGTGACGGTCGCGGTGCTCGACACCGGCTACGACACCGGTCACCCCGACCTCGCCGGGAAGGTGACCAAGAGCAAGGACTTCTCCGGCAAGGGCACCGTCCAGGACGGCCACGGGCACGGCACGCACGTGGCGTCGACGGTCGCGGGCTCCGGCGCGGCCTCGGGCGGCAAGTTCAAGGGCGTCGCGCCGGACGCGTCGCTCGCGGTCGGCAAGGTGCTCGACGACGGCGGTTCCGGGTCGCTCGACGACATCCTCGCCGGGATGGAGTGGGCATCCGGGGAGGCCGGGGCGAAGGTTGTGAACCTGAGCCTGGGCAGCTACCCGACCGACGGGACCGACCCGGCCTCGCAGGTGGTCAACACCCTCACCGCGCGCAACGGCACGCTCTTCGTGATCGCGGCGGGCAACTTCGGGTCCGACGAGGCGGTGAGCAGCCCTGCCTCGGCTGACGCGGCGTTGGCGGTCGGCAGCATCACCAAGGGCAACGAGCTGTCTGACTTCTCCAGCCGTGGACCCCGGGTCGGCGACGGCGCGGTAAAGCCAGAGATCGCCGCGCCCGGTAGTGACATCGTCGCCGCTAGGGCTAAGGACACCGACCTCGGCGACAACGTTGACGCCAACTACGCGCGCTTGTCCGGTACATCTATGGCGACCCCGCACACCGCGGGTGCCGCAGCGTTGCTGGCCCAGCAGCACCCGGACTGGCAGGCGCCCGCGTTGAAGGCGGCGCTGGTCGGTACCGCGGCGGCGGTGGGCGACAACGGGGTGAACGCCGTGGGTGGCGGTCGGGTCGACCTGGCCCGCGCCACCAGCCAGGCCGTGCGGGCCGACCAGGCGACGGTCAACGGGTACCTGAGGTGGCCGTCGACGACCGTTGAGCAGCGGAAGGTGACCTACACCAACGACTCCGCGGCACCGGTGACGCTCAAGCTCGACGTCACGCTGCGGGACAAGGCGGGCGCGGCGGCACCGGCGAAGTTGGCCAAGCTGTCGGCCACCACGGTAACCGTGCCCGCGAAGGGTAAGGCTGACGTCACGCTGGCGTTGACTCCGCGGTCGGGCACGCCTGGCCTCTATAGCGGAGTGTTGTCGGCGACCACGGCGGACAACGCAGTGAAGGTCCGCACACCGGTAGCGGTGCACGACGAGGCCGAGCACTACGACCTGACCGTCAACGCCAAGGACCGCACCGGTGCCGCGACCACGACGGGGATCGTCAACGCCGTCAATCTCGACACGGGCGCCTGGGCGTACGGCGCTCCCGGCGAGAAGCTGCGACTGCCTCCGGGCAACTACGCCCTCGGTGGCGCTATCGAGACTCCTAGGCCCGGTCAGCTCCCCTCGTCCACGCTGTTCACGAACCCGGCGTTCAAGCTGGGCAAGGCGAACAAGACAGTCACCTTCGACGCTAGGGACGGCAAGCGGGTCGCGATCAGCACCGACCAGCCCGATGCGCGCGGCGGTGTGTGGACGACCCGGTTGCAGTACAAGGTGAAGTCGGTCCCTTACCCGTACGGGCAGATGTGGGGCTTCGACCCGCGCTTCAACGAGGTGTACGCGTTCTCTACGCGCGGGGTGACCTCCCCCGGGTTCGGCTACGCGGACAACGTGCACTTGGCGCAGCCGGACCTGGAGCTGTTCGGCGAGGGCAGCCAGTCGTTCGAGACGGCCGCCGGTTGGCTGCGCGGCTCGGCGACGCCGGTGCTCGACGACCGGGTTCCGACCGCGCACGGTGGCGCGGGTACCCCGGAAGACCTGGCGAAGATCGACGCTAGGGGCAAGTTCGTGGTGCTAGAGCTGTCGGGTGACCTGACGTACGAAGAGGTGTACGCGCGGATCGCGGCGGTCAAGCAGGCAGGCGGCAAGTACGTCGGCGTGCTGCCGGTGGAGTCCTCCGCGCTGATGGCGCTGGCCGACGACGAGGAGCCTCTCGCCGCGCTGCCGACCGTACGGCTCTATGAGGAGCCGGGTAAGAGGTTCGCCAGCGCCGTGAAGGCCGGTGGGCTCAACGCTCGGTTCGTCACCCGCGCGTTCAGCAAGCACCGGTACGAGCTGTCGTACCCATCAGCGGGCAAGATCCCCACGAACCTGACCCACCACGAGAAGACCGCAAACCTCGCGGCCGTGCGGATGGCGTACTACGAGGGCACCGAGGCCGAGCCGCCGATCAGCTCCGCGTGGGTCGAGGCGCTCGACGACGAGATCGGCACCCAGTGGGGCCTGCCGACCGTCCCCAAGGCCGAGCGCGTCGAGTACTACACGCCGGGCAAGTGGCGGCTGACCGTCGGCTCTTGGTGGGCCATCGGCGGTGACGGCGAACAACGCCTGACCCTGGAGCGCGGTAAGACCTACAGCGCCGAGTGGGGTGCGTCGGTGCTCGCACCGGCGTTCCCGGGTAAGACCACCAACGACCTCGGCGCCGACCACCCGTGGGTGTGGCGCAAGTCCGGGCTGCTCGACGTGACGGTGCCGTTCTTCACCGACCCCGCCGGGCACACCAGGGGCGCGGACTACTGGATGAACACCGACAGCGGGTCCACCGCCCTCTACGCCGACGGTAGGCCTATCGGCACCCAGAACAGCCCTGGGCGCGGGGTGTTCGTCCTGCCCGACAACGCCAACAAGTACCGGTTGACCACGGACATCACCCGCGACCAGCCGTGGTGGCCCAACTCCACCAAGATCACCGCCGACTGGACCTTCCAGCTCCCGCGGGCCGCGGACGCCCCAGCGCCGTTGCTGTCCGTCGGCTACCGCCCCAAGGTGTCCCTGGCCAACACCACCCCCGGCGGCGGCGAGTTCACCTTCCCCGTCACCGTGGCCCGCCAGGACGCCACCCCCACCATCACCACCCTCACCGTCGACATCTCCTACGACGACGGCGCCACCTGGACCCCGACCCGCCTCACCCGTGACGGCGCGTCGTGGCAGGCGACAGTGACCCATCCGCCCACCGGCTTCGCGTCCCTCCGGGCCAAGGCCACCGACACCGCGGGCAACACGGTCGACCAGACCGTCACCCGCGCCTACCGCATCGGCTGACCCATCAAGACCGCAGGCCCCGACGTCCCCCACGGGCGCCGGGGCCTGCCCTTGTGGTGAGGTGGTCGGGTGTTGGACCGCTTCGCTGGCCCGGTCACCAGTTCACCGCTGGTGGACGACGACGGGTTCCTCGTGCCGCCTTCCGACGGGGACCGGGCCGTGCCGGTGTCGGCGCTGCTGACCGACAGCTTCGTGCTGCTGGCGGCGGGTGGTGCCGGGAAGTCGGCCACGTTCGCGGCGCTGGCCGGGGTCGAGGCCGGACGCGGTCCAGATCAACGCCGCCCCGCTGACCAGGGATCGGCTGGAGCAGCGGATCGCCGGGGCATGCGTGCCGGGGGCGGCGGTGTACCTCGACGGGCTCGACCAGGCGGCGTCCGTGGACCCCATGCTGTTCCAGTGGCTGGAAGACGCGCTGACCACACCCTCGGCCCGTCAGGTGCGGTGGCGGTTGGCCTGCCGTTCGGCGGCCTGGGACGCGCCGCTCGCGGAGGCTCTGCGGCGGACCTTCCCGGGGTTCGCCGAGTGGTCGCTGCTCCCGTTGGACCGCGAGGCGGCGCGGGCGGCGGTCGAGCGGGCCATCGCGTCGCCCGGCTTCGACGGGACCGAGTTCCTCCGGGCACTGACGTCGGCCAGGTTGGGGCGGCTGTCGGCCTGCGTCGGCCAGCTGATCGACGTGGCAGGCTACTGGCACAACCAGGGCGAGCTGCCTCGGAACGCGGTCGCCGCCACCGAGTACGAGATCATCCGGCTGCTCAAGGAACGAGACCGGCGGCGCCGACGCCCACTGCCCGCCGACCGGGCGATGCGGCTGGCGAAACGCCTCGGCGCGTACACGATGTTCGGCGGCACCCAGGCGCTGACCGTGGCACCGGTCGGGGACAACGCCACCATTGCCGTTGACGACCTGCCCTCGGAGCCCGATCCCGCCGAGCCGAACCGCCCGGTCGATCCCGGCGACTACCGCGAGGTGCTCGACAGCGTCTTGTTCACCGCAGGCCCGTCGGGATCCGTCGTCTTCCAGCACCAACGGTATGTGGAGTACGAGGTCCTGGCCGCGATCATCGACGCGGTCTACCCAGACCTGCTCGGCACCCAAGACCTCGTGCGCATCCTGCGACCACACAAAACGACGCCCATCGGCGGTTACCACAAGACACTGCGGAACCTGGCCGGGCATATCCCCGAGGCAGATCTCGTGCTATTCGCCCGGTGGCTCGCCGACCGCACCACCAGGGAGAACGTCGACGAAGATCGGTTCGGCGAACTCCACACCAGCGTGGTGCAGCGGCTGTTCGAGCACGCTGACGACGATGTCGTTCGAGACGCACTCGCGCGACTCGCGGCCGCAGGCGTCAAAGCAGGCAGACGGCACCACAACGCCTTTCCCTGGGCCGGCGGACCGGTAGATCGCCGCCGGGCACTCGCCATCGCGGTGGCAAGTTCCGGCACAGACCCCTGGTACACCATCTTCGCGCTTGCACTGCTGACGGTGGACGACATCGATTGGCTTCTAGACGTCTTGCCCTCACTTCCACCCGAAGCGACCGGCGCACTGAGCACGTGCATCGCGCAACTCGTGCGCGAGCCCTCCACACGGATCGCCGACCGCATCCTCACGCTTCCCCCAAGCCACCCCGCGTACACGGCGACCAACTACCTCCGAGGTCAAGTAGCGGTCGATTCAGAAGCAATGGCGCCTTGATCTGGTGATCCCGGACTGGTCTGGAGCGCACCTGCTGACCACCCTGCTCCAGCACGCCCATCGACAGCGAACTCAAACGTGATTTGCTCACCCTGTTGGTCCGACACGCACCGGGTCCGATCGCCCTCAGTACGTGTCGGAACCTCATCGACAGGCAGACCCGCTTGCCCCTCAAGCCCTACGCCACACGGCAACGCTGGATCCGAACTCGATCGCCGACTCCGCTGTCCAGACACCGCACACGCCTCAGGAGCTGGCGGAAGCGCTTCGCGGCGTTCAAGCCGACAACCTGGACCACGACCGTCTCGTCGCACTCTCAAGCCTGCTGATCGACGCGTTCCCGATTGCCGAGGACCCACCGGTGAACACGAAATCGCTTTACACCGATGATCGCAGCGCCCACGACCTCCGGAAATCTGGGACGGGGACCGGCCCCAGGTCGAGGACAACGTCTCCGACTGGCTGCAGCGGCGCCTTGAAGAACGGCTGGCCAGCGGGGTGGTCGTCGACCGGGAAGTGCAGGTCACCCGGCACAAGAGCGGCGGTATCGGGACGCGCATCGACCTCACCGCGACCACGACGACGCCGACCAGGGACACGGCCCGCGTCGTCGTCGAAGCCAAGCACCTGAACAACGCCGGGCTGCTGACGGCGTTGCGCGAGCAGCTGATCGACCGGTACCTCGTCCCGCTGGACCGGCGGCACGGCATCTACCTGGTGTTCTGGATCAAGCCCGAGCAGCGGCCAGCCGACTGGTCACGCACCCTCGCCGCTGATCTCGATGCCTTCAGGCTGCGACTCCAAGCTCAAGCAGACGAGGCGCGCGCGGACGGGTTCCGGGTGACGCCGTTCGTGTTGGACGTCAGCCGACCTGGGTGACGTCGGACCACCAGCGGCGGGCTACCTCGGGGTGGGAGCGGAGCCAGCCGAGGAGGGCGTTGGCGCCGTAGGCGGAGAGGAGCGGGTTGTCGGCGTCCTGGCTGATGCCTCGCGCGGCGGCTGCGAGGTCCGCCGGGAGCTCGATGGGCTCGACGAAGGCGTCCAGGCGGGGGCCGAGGAAGAACGGGACGGAGTAGCGGTCGACGCCTTCGGGTGGGGAGATGACGCGGTGCTTGGTGGCGATGAGGTAGCCCTGAGTGGCGATCTCGAGCATCTCGCCGATGTTGAGGATGAAGCTACCGGGCACCGGCGTGGCATCGACCCAACCGCCGTCAGGTAGCTCTACCTGGAGGCCACCGATCTCGTCCTGTTGGAGCAGGGCGAGGAAGCCGTAGTCCTTGTGCGCGCCGACGCCCTGGTCGGTGCCGTCGTCGGGGCGACCGGGGTAGCGGACGATCTTGGCGTGGGTCGCGGCCTCCTCGTCGAACCAGGCGTCGAAGTAGTCCTCGGGCTGGCCCAAGGCCGCGGACAGGGCACGCAGCACCTCTTGGCAGACCCGCTGCGCCTCCGACTGCCAGGCCAGCGCCACCTCGCGCAGTTCGGGCAACGCGGCGGGCCACTGGTTCGGGCCAATCAGCCGCAGCCACACCGGGTCGTCCGGGCCCAGCTCCAGCGCCTCCCGCTCGGGTCCGACGTCGATCTGCTCGCGCCAGTCGCGCCTGCCGCCGGTGTACTCGTGCCCGGTGCGCGTGTACCCGCGGAAGTGCGGCGTGTTCACGTTCTCGATGGCCAGCCGCTCCGCCTCGGGCAGCGCGAAGAACCGGCGCGCCACCTCGAAGATCCCGCTGGTCAGCTCCTCGGGGACGCCATGGCCGACGACGTAGAAGAACCCGGCCTCGTGCGCGGCCCGCCGGATGTCCGCCAGGAACGCGTCCCGGTCCGCGGCGGGGTCGCGGAACCGGGAGATGTCGATCAACGGCAGGGCGGTCTCAGCAGCACTCACCAGCCGAGCGTAGGCCGATCCACCGCCGAGCGGCCGGTGTCCCACATCCCGGACGCGACCGTCCACAGAGGAGCTCAATTCTGTGGATAGCAGCGGGGGTCTCAGCCTTCCAGCGCCGCGAGGGCGCGCACGAACGCGGCCTCGTCGACCACCGGGACGCCCAGAACACGGGCGGAGTCGGCTTTGCGGGACATCGTGTCGGGGTCGGCGGCGGCCACCACGCGGGTCAGGCGGCTGACAGTGGTCATGACGCGCAGGCCGGCGGCGGCGGCGCGGGCGGTGAGGTCGTCGCGGTCGCTGGTCATCATGCCGGTGAGGACGATCTTGTCGCCGGGGTGCAGGACCAGGCCGCCGATGGTGGGGGCGCGGTCGAGCGGGACGGGGGCGCCGATGGCGTCGGGGGTGATGCCCAGGAGGCGGGCGACCAGGGCGATGTCGGCGCGTTCCCGTTCGCCCATCTCCCCTGCCGCGTCGACGAGGGCCCGCAGGTACGTGTGGTGGATGGCCAGGACGTCCGTGCGGCGCAGGCCGAGGCGGGTGGCGACGTCGATCAACGTGTCAGCGTCGGAGGCGGACACGCGGCGGTCGAGCAGGGCGTCGTCAAGGACGGCGAAGTACGCGTCGACGGTGGGTTCCTCGTCGCGGGGCAGGTGCTCCACGAGCCGGGCCAGGAAGTGCGGTTCGACGTGGTCGGCCGGGCGGCGGTGGGCCGGGGCGACCCGGTCGCGGGGCAGGTCGGGCCACGCCCACGCGGCGGCGCGCAGCTGCTCGGCGGTCGGCTGGACCGTGTCCGGTGCGCTGGCGAGCATGTGTCCCAGCAACGCGCCCGCGGCCATCGCATCGTCGCGAGCCGTGTGCCAGCGCATCGCCGGTAAGCCCGCGGTGGTGCAACACGCGAGCAGGGAACGCCGGGAGTGCGGCATGACCACGCTCGCCGCGCGCATCGTGCACAGGCCCGCGAGGTCGTCGAACGGCGTGTCCAGGCCGATCCTGGTGAACTCGGCCCGCAGGTGCATCGCGTCGAACGGCCAGTTGTGCGCGACCACGACCCGGCCGCGCAACCGGTCGACCAGGTCACCCGCGATGTCGGCGAAGCGCGGCGCCTGCCGGGCCTCGGCGGCGGTGATCTGGTGGATCGCCTGCGGACCGAGGTCGCGCTCGGGGTTGAGCAGCGTCGACCACTCGCCGGTCACCGCGCCGCCCCGGTCGAGGTGCACCACCGCGACCTCGGCGATCCGGTGCCGGTGCGCCGCATCGATCCCGGTCGTCTCAGTGTCGACCACCGCGAACCCGTCCACGCCACCTCCGCCGTCCCGCGCCACCCGTCACCGGTATTCGATCACGGGGCACCGACGACCGGGCTGGGCCACTGGGGTCATCCGGGTTGACCTGAACCGGAGTTCAGGTTCGAGCATCGAGTGGGGGCACATCACTGGAGGAGGGGTCATGTTATCCAGGGGTTTACGGGTCGCGGGCGCGGTCGAGTTCAGCACCGAGGCGGTGGGTGATCGGCGCGGTTTATCGGTGTCGACCTACCAGGAGGACGTGTTCACCGCGGCCGTCGGCCGCCCGCTGTTCCCGGTCGCGCAGTCGACCACCACGCGTTCGCGCAAGGGCGTCGTGCGCGGGATCCACTTCCAGCCGCACACCGCGAAGTACGCCTACTGCCTGCGCGGCAAGTCGCTCGACATCGTGCTCGACACCCGCGTCGGGTCCCCCACCTTCGGTCGCTGGGACTCGGTGATGCTCGACGACCGGCACTTCCGGGCGCTCTACCTGCCCGCCGGGGTGGGTCACCTGTCGGTCGCGCTGGCCGGGGAGACCACGCTGACCCTGCTGACCTCCACCCCCTACGACGACGACCGCGCGGCCGCGCTGTGCCCGGTCGACGCCGGTCTCGACCTCCCGCTCCCCCGCGGGCTCACGCTGACGATCACCGACCGCGACCAGGCCGCGCCGACGCTGGCGGAGGCGCTCGCCGCGGACCTGCTGCCGGAGTACGCGAGCCAGCTTGACCTCAAGCTGTGTTGAGGTCATAGCGTGGCACCACGTCGAGCAGCGCCGGACGTGATCCAGCGGGAGGACCTCACCCGTTGACGTCCACAATGGACACGGTGGCGCGCCGGAACCAGCTCGCGCAGTGCTGACCGCTCGCGGCGGCACGGCGTGAGGGCCCTGAGGGGGCGCCTTGTCCGGGGCGCCTCCTCACCCCCTCGCGGGACCTAGCCGCTCTCGGGCAACGGCTCCTCGGTGTCAGGCACCAGCATCCGCGGGCCGGTGCCGCCCGCGCCGAGCCGGTCATCGGGGTTGGCCAGGGCGCAGTGGCTGATGGACAGGCAACCGCAGCCGACGCAGTTGGCGAAGCTGTCGCGCAGGTGCACCAGCAGCCGGATCCGCTCACTGAGCTCGTCCTGCCAGCCCTGCGACATCCGCTTCCAGTCCCGCCGGTTGGGCACCCGGCCCTCCGGCAGCCGGTCGAGCGCCTCCCGGATCTCCACCAGCGGGATCCCCACCCGCTGCGCGATCCGGATCAGCGCGACCCGGCGCAGCGTGTCCCGGTGGTAGCGCCGCTGGTTGCCCGGCGTCCGCCTGCTGCTGATCAGCCGCTGCCGCTCGTAGAAGTGCAGCGCCGACACCGACGTCCCGCTCCGCCTGGCCAACTGCCCGACGGACATCTCCTCCCCTGCCCCCTCGCTCATACCCATGATCATCCCATCGCCCCGCACCCCCCGCGAACGCCCACGACCAGGTGTAGCTGGTCGGACGCCACCAGTGCCGCGTCTCGCCACCGTTGATCGAGCAACCGGTGGACAAGCTGGGGATCGCAGCGCTGGACCCGCAATGGACGTCCTCCGGCTGCCCAGCCACCGTTGCGCGAGGCAGGACTAGTCGGCTGTCTGCTCCTCGATCCGCGGGAACAGTGGCTGCGGGGCGGGCAGGCGACCGTCGACGGTGGTGACCTGGGTGCTGACCCGCTTGGCGGCCTCGGGCAGGAACGGGGTCAGCTCGTCGGCCACCACGCGCAGCACGTGGAGCAGTAGCGCGAGGGCGTCGTCGAGCTTGCGGGCCGCTTCGGTGTCACCGGTCTTCTCGGCCTTGGCCAGGGTCCACGGTGAGACCTCGACGACGTACCGGTTGGCCTCGTCGACGACCGCCCAGAGGGCCGCGGTGGCCCGGCGGAAGTCGAACTCGTCGAGCGCGGCGTCGATGGTGGCCGGGGCGGCGGCGAGCAGGTCGACGAGCGTGCCGGGCGGCAGGTCGGCGGGCAGCGCCCGCTCGACGCCGTCCCGGTACTTGTGGATCATGCTGACGGTCCGGTTGACCAGGTTGCCCAGGCCGTTGGCGAGGTCCTCGTGGTAGCGGTTGACCAGCCGCTCGACGGTGAAGTCGGCGTCGCCGGTGCGCGGCACCTCGCGCACCAGCCACCAGCGCAGCGCGTCGGCGCCGTACTGCTCGACGATGGCCACCGGGTCGATGGCGTTGCCCAGGCTCTTGCCCAGCTTGCGGCCCTCGACGGTCAGGTAGTCGTGCACGAAGATCGTGGTCGGCAGCGGCTGCCCGGCGCTCATCAGCATCGCGGGCCAGTAGACGGCGTGGAAGCGGACGATGCCCTTGCCGATGACGTGGGTGCGCACGTCGGCCCCGCCCCACCAGTGCCGGTAGGTATCGCTGTCGGCGCCGTAGCCCAGGGCGGTGATGTAGTTGCCGAGCGCGTCCCACCACACGTAGACGACCTGGCCGGGGTCGCCGGGCACCTCGATGCCCCAGCCGCGGGCGCGCTCGGTGGAGCGGGAGATCGAGAAGTCCTGCAGGCCGCCCTTGATGAACGACAGCACCTCGTTGCGCCTGCCCGGCGGCTCGATCCGCAGCTCGCCGGACTCGACCAGGGCCAGCAGCCGGTCCTGGTAGCGGGAGAGCTTGAAGAACCAGTTCTCCTCGTTCACCTGCTGCGGCGGGGTGAGGTGCTCGGGGCACAGGCCCTCGGCGAGCTCGCTCTCGGCGTAGAACTGCTCGCAGCCCACGCAGTACAGGCCCGCGTAGTGCTTGCGGTAGAGGTCGCCCGTCTCCTCGGTCGCCCGCCACAGCCGCTCGACGCCCTCGCGGTGGCGGGGGTCGGCGCTGGTGCGGATGAAGTCGTCGAAGCTGATCTGCAGCGGGTCACGCAGGTCGTGGAACGTGGCGGCGTTGCGGTCGACCAACTCCCGGGTGGGTATTCCCTCGGCCTCGGCGGCGATCGCGTTCTTGAGCGAGTTGTCGTCGGTCCCGGTGAGGAAGTGCACCTCGTGCCCGCGGTGGCGCCAGTGCCGCGCCATCACGTCCGCCTCCACCAGTTCCATCGCGAACCCCACGTGCGGCTTGGAGTTCACGTAGGGAATGGCGGTCGTGATGTAGCGACGTGACATCGAACGGCTCCTGGGATGTGGGTTCGACGGCTGCCGAGCGGCCGTCCGAAATCCACCCTACCGAAGCGCGGGCACGAAGATCGGGGACGGATCTGGCGCCTGTGGACAACTCGCGCCATTGTGTACAAACCCGAATTGATGCCCCGTCAGGCGCGGTCGTGGAGGGTGATCCGGTAGCCGTCGGGGTCGGCGAAGGTGAACGTCCGACCGAAAGGGCCGTCGATCGGGGCGGCGACGATGGTGTGCCCGTCCGCGACCAGGGCGTCGTGGATGGCCTGGACGTCGGTGGCGTGGAGCCAGATCGCGGCGCCGACGCCGGGGTGCGCGGCGGACTCGAGGTCGGTGCCGGGGATGACGTCGCGGAGTGCGAACGCGATCGGCTTGGTCTCGAACACGACGGCGTGCGGCGGCCCTGCCTGCGAGCGGACCAGGCCGAGGTACTGCTCGTAGAACGCCCGCGAGGCGTCGAGGTCGCGCGCTTGCAGCGAGATGAAGTCGGGGCCGGTGACCGGCATGGTGACGCTCCTTGCCCATGTGTCAGTCTTCTGACACGCCCGAATCTATGTCAGAATCCTGACATGAGTCAAGACGGCGCGGGCATCGACCTGGGAACATCACTGGGCTACCTGCTCAAGGAGACGTCGAGCGCCTTGCGCACGGCCATGGAGGAGGTGCTGCGACCGCTCGAGATGAGCGTGACGCACTACTCCTGCCTGGAACTGCTGGCCCAACGACCGGGCTTATCGAACTCCGAGCTCGCCAGGGGCGCGTTCGTGACGCGGCAGACGATGAACGTGCTGCTCCAGGCCCTGGAACGGGACGGTGACGTGACCAGGCCCGCGCGCGCACCGGTCGGGAAGGTCCTGCCCACGCGGCTCACGCCCCGCGGCAGGCGGCGGCTCGAGAAAGCCAGCGCGGCTGTCCGATCCGTCGAGGTCAGGATGCTGGCGGGCCTGACCGAGGCCGAGCGGTCCGACGCCACCCGGATCCTGCGGAACATGATCCATTCCCTGCGCGGCGACGGCGCCTAGCGGCGCGAGACCCCGGGAAAAGCGAAAGGCGGCGGCGGGAAATCCCGCCACCGCCTCCAGCGAGGGGTGGTGCTCAGGCCTGCGGGGCCTGGACGAAGCGCAGGTACGGGCGGACCTCGTCGACCTCGCCGAACTTGGCGCGGGCGTCCTCGGTGGACACGGTCGGCGGGACGATGACCCGGTCACCGGCGCGCCAGTCCACCGGGGTGGAGACGGCGGCGCGGTCGGTGAGCTGCAGGGCGTCGAGGGCGCGCAGGATCTCGTCGAAGTTGCGGCCGACGCTCTTGGGGTAGGTCAGGGTGAGGCGGACCTTGTTGGCCGGGTCGATGATGTAGACGACGCGGACCGAGGAGGTGTCGCCCTCGTTGGGGTGGATCATCCCGAACAGCTGGGCCACGGTCTTGTCCGGGTCGGCGATGATCGGGTAGTCGACGGTGGTGCCGTTGACCTCGTTGATGTCCGGGACCCACTTGGCGTGGTCGTCGACCGAGTCGACCGACAGCGCGATCGGCTTGGCGCCGCGGGCCGCCCACTCGGCGCTGAGCTGGGCGACGCGGCCGAGCTCGGTGGTGCACACCGGGGTGAAGTCGGCGGGGTGGCTGAACAGCACCGCCCACGAGCCCTGCTTCCACGCGTGGAACTCGATCGATCCGGCCGTGGTGTCGGCCTGGAAGTCCGGGGCGGTATCACCCAGTTGGAGAGCCACCAGCGGGTCCTCTTCTCCTATGTCGGGACAATTCGCCCGCGAGTCTAGGGACGGCGGCGCGGCGTGGGCCAGAAACGGGTTCAGATCACAGTTGCCACCGCGACACCGGCCGAGCGGGCCGCGGCCTGGTAGGGGGGCAGGTCCTCGCCCTCGAGCACGACCTCCAGCAGGGCGCCGTCGAGGCCCCAGTGCAGTGCCGCCTGCGCGGTCGGCACGCTACCGCCCGTGAGCTCCACGACGTAGACCAGCTTGTCCCCGGCCAGCCGCCTGGCCCGCAGCACCCGGCGCACGGTGGGCAGGGTCGCGGTGGCGGCCAGCACCTTCTCGTCCACTGTGGATGCCGACGGCTCCGGCCGGAACCGGGTGTCGGCGGCCACCGGGGCGGGCAGGTCAGCGAGCACCGGGCTGTCCACCCGGACGCCCTCCGCCGCGAGCAGCGCGCGCTCGGTGTCGTCGATGCCGACCCGGTGGTCGGCCAGGGCGAACAGCAGCGACCGCTCCAGGTCGTCGACCTCGCCCGCGCCCAGGGTCGAGCGGAGGGCTGCGAGGTCGTCGTCCGGCAGTCGCCCGGCGAGCCTGCGCAACACGGTCACCCACGCGGGCACGGTCACGGCCAGCACCCCGACACGGGGACCGGCGCCCCGGGCACCAGCGCGCCCGCGTTGTCGGTCTCGTAGACGACTGGTTTACCGGTCTGGTCCACCGCTGGCCTTCCGTCTTGTCCTACCGCCGGGTACTTCCAGGTATCGCTATCCCGGTCGTAGCGCGGCGGGAATGTCTTGGCGCCGTTGATCTGGGGTGCGGCGGGAGGCGAGTCCGGGTTCTTGAAGACAGCCTGGTCGTTGAGCTGAGCCGACTTGGCCACGTGGACCTTGTCCCGGTCGACGATCGTATTCGGACCGCCCGCACGCAGTGAGGGATAGCCGTTGCGGAATACCCCGTCTTGGAAGACATAGAGGTCGAGTTCGACGGTTATCCCCTTCACCGTCGCTCGGCCTAAGAACCGCCACGACCACACCTGGGCGTTCATGTGGTTGCGGTCGCTACGCGGGCTCGTGGTCGGTTGGCCCTGACCGTCGATGGTGTTGCCCTGGTCGACGACCTGCGCGATGGCGTCCTTGATGTCGTCAGCGGTCCACGCCTTGGGGAACTCGGTCTTACCCGGCCCACCCGCTCCGGCAGCGTGCCCTCCCCTGTTCTGCTTACCGGGGTCGGCTGGGTCGTACGGGTCGCCCTGGAGCATGTGCTCCAGGTTCGGGGTCGTGTAGACGAGGTCCTTGCCCTTGGGCTTGACCGTCGGCGCCGCCGCGGGCCGTTGGTGAACGAGCGCCCGCACGTCATCGGCGCTGAAGATGTATCGACCCTCGGGCACGCTGTCGCGGGTCAGCTTGTTCGCGACCATCAACTCGGTGACGACCGGTTCACCGGTGGCGTCGCGGAGCAGGTCGACCAGGCGCTTGCCGCCCGCGTTGTGCAGGCTGAACTGGTCGACGAGCACCTTGCGCTGCACCTGGCCGTAGGCGGGGAACGCGTCCCCGAAGTCGATCACCAGGACCTTGGCGAGACCGGTGGTGTCGACCCCGGCGAACGCCTTGATCGCCTTGTCCACCGCGTCGTACACCCGCTGGTCGCGGTTGTCGGGGTTGGTGACCGAGGCGATCGAGTAGACCCGCTTGGCGTGCGTGTCGACGATCAACTCCTTGTCCACCCGCAGGGTGTTCGGCGGGCGCCCGCCCTCCTGGGCCAACCCGGCGAGCAGCGACAGGGCCTGCCTGGCCGCGAGCCGCTCGGCGCCCTTGCCCTTGACCGCCGCCCTGCCCAGGGCGATGGCCGGGCTGGGCGCGTCGGCGGCGACGGAGATCGCCGGGTGCTTGGCCAGCACCGTGAGCAGGCTGAGCAGCCGCGCGTCGCCCGCCTTGCGCACCAGGTCGAGGACGTCGTCGAGCAGCGGGTCGACCTGCTTGGCGAACCCGGCGACGGCGGGTCCCGGGGTGGCGAGCCGGTCGATGGCGGAGTTGACATCCGGCCCGGCGATCTCCGGCTTCAGCGGGATGGGCCTGCTCGGGTCCAGGCCGCGGTCGTAGAGCCGCTTGCCGGTGTCCAGGTCGGCCCCGGCGATGGCGGTGACCTGCGCGAACGCGCTGACCGTGTACGGCCGGGTGCAGGTCTGGGTGCACGTCCAGGCCGGGTTGACCACCTGGAACACCTGCTGCGCGGTCTGACCGGCGGCGACGGTGATCGGCTGCGCTCCCCCGCCGCCGCTGGTGGAGGACACCGAGACCATGCCGGTGGCGGCCTCGTCACCCGCGTTGCGGATCTCGACCGGGGTGGGGCAGGACGGCGTCGTGCAGGTGCCGGTGGGCAGCACGGTCACCGAGATGTCCGGTCCGTGGCCGGGCTCGGGCAGCGGCGGCGGTGCCGGGGCGGTCGCGGCCTGCTGCTTGGCGTCGGTGAGCGCGCGGGTCGTGCGTTCCTTGCACGGATCGTCCACGCCGCTGGCGCTGACCAACGCGTGCGGGAAGTTGGTCGCCTGCTTGCCGCGCAGCTTCTGGCCGGACGCGGCGAGTGGCCCGCTGAGGCCGAGCAGCCGGGGGCCGCCCTCGGTCGCGTAGTAGATCGTCCACGGCGATCCGCGCGGTGATAGCGCTACCGCCGAGGTGCCGTCGACGTAGACGGTCGGCTGAGCGATCCAGTCGTCGCCGGTGACCAGTTCGCGCAATCGCTTGCCGGACAGCGCTGACAGCATCCCGATCGGGAAGCCCATGTCGTCGGTGGCCTTGACCCACTTGCCCGCGATCTGGTGGGCGTAGACCGGCACCGTGTTGAGCCACCAGGCGTTGTTGGCGTTGACCACGACCTGGTCGTTGATGGCGACGAAGGTGGCGACCCCGCCTGCTCCGTCGGTGACCGTCGCGGTGGTCTCCCCGGTGGCCAGGGCCACCACGTCGACGCCGAGCGCGATGCCGCCGTCGGTGTCGAGCGTCCCGCGCAGCCGCAGGTCGTCGAGCTTGCCCAGCTCGGCGAGCGCGGTCGCCCCTAGATCGGCCGCCGCGATCTCGCGCGGGCTGCCCGCCAGCACGTTCGGCCCGGCGAACACGGCGACCAGCACGGCCGCCACCACTGCGAGGACCACAACCCCGAGCTGGCCGCGTCGCGGCGTCAGCCGTCCCATCCCCGAACCCCCGAATCCCGTCCCACGGGCATTCTGCCCCCCGTGCCACGCATTCTGCCGGGCACCACCGACAATCTCGACGGAGATGCCGAAAAGTGTCCGACTGACACAGTCGGGACAACCGGATGGGCTAGTGGTTGGCGTGGAAGTGCCTGCGGATCTGGGCGTCGCTGAGCTGCGACCCGAACACGGCGTACTCGTCGAGCGAGCCGATGATGTAGTCGCTGGCAGGCCGGTTGGGGAAGCCGGTGAGGATGCCGCCGCCCCACCGCCAGTAGCCGGAGTAGTTCTGCGCCGTCGTGGTCGCCGCGTCCTGCGCGACCAGCACCCCGTCGACGTAGAGCTTCATCCCGGCGGCACCGAGGCTCGCCGCGACGTGGTGCCAGGTGCCGTCGTTGTACGACGACAGCGAGTTGATCGACTTGATGCCGCCGGCCGGGTTGACACCGAAGGTCACCCGCCCGGTGCTGTCGAGGTAGACCACTCTGTCCCGGGCGGTGCTGCTCACACTGACCGTGTCGAAGAAGCCCGCGATGAGACCACCGGCGGTACCGCTGACCTTGAACCAGGACTCGATGGTGAAGGTGGTCGGGTTCGTGAACGAGGTCAGGTTGGTCGCGTTCGTCGTGCCGTTGAACGCGGTGGCCGTGCTGGAGCTCTGCCCTTGTTGCGCGCCTTGCAGCGCGCCCGGCTGGGCGGCGTTCATGGGCGAGAGCGCGCCCGCGACCGGTAGCGGGTCCGGGGCGGGGGCACCCGCGTTGTAGAGGTTCTGGACCTGCGCGGTCGACAGGCTTGCCTGGATCGTGCGGACCTTGTCGATGACGCCGTTGAAGTAGTCCATCTGGCTACCGCTGCGCAGCGCGCGTCCCACCTGCAGCGGGTTGGTCGCGTTCCACATCACGGAGTGCGTGGCACTGCCCTGGAGGACGCCGTCCACATAGAGGCGCATCAACTCAGAGCCCGCGTAGAAGACGCCAACCAGGTGGTACCAACGGTTCTGGGTAGCGTCAGCGAGGCTGTACACGGTGTCGTAGGTCGGCGAACTTGAGTCGGTTCTCGGCATGCGGAAGGCCCACTTCACCGAGGAGATGTCGGCTCCCAGCATGAACGCGCTGCCCACGGTGCCTTGTTGCGACACCACAGCGCGGTCTTGCGACGGGGTCGTCAGGTACACCCACGCGGACACGGTGAAGCTGGCGTCGGTGCGTAGGGCTGCCGTCTGGCTGACGGTCCAACTGCTGGAGCCGTTGTAGATACCGGCTGTGCCTTCATAACCCGAGTCGGTCCACTGAACGGCGTTCATCGTGCCGTAGTTGCCGTTGCCCGAAGAGTCGGACGCGGTGCTCGCGATGTTGTCGTTGAACTGCCAGTCCAGCGTCGGCCGCGTGTAGAGGTCTTCGACGTCCGCAGTGCTGAGGACACGGTTGTAGAGGGCGACCTCGTCGATACGCCCGGGCCAGTACTCGACGTAAGAGCCGTTGCGTTGCCCACGACCGATGGAGATGGAACCGTTGCCGTTCCACCCACCCGACCGACTCACAGTCGCCTCTAGCGTGCCGTTGACGTATAGCCGCATCTGGCTCGCGGCCGCGTCCCACACCCCGACGATCCACATCCACGTGTTGGCGATGGCCGGGTTGACGCTAGAGGCACGGACCGTAGATGCCCCGTTGGTGTCAGAGGCGGGCATGGTGAACGCGAACTTGCCCGTAGAGGCTATGTAGCTCAGGTAGAACGCACTGTTGACCTGGCTGTCTTTGGACAGAATTGTCCTGTCCACTCCACCCGAGCTACTGATGTACATCCACGCGGCCGCCGTGAAGCTGCTGTCGGTGCGCAGGCTGAAGTACGACGCGGAGACGTAGTCGTCGATCCCGTCGAAGGTGAGCGAGCGGCCGAGCCTGCCCAGGGTGTTCCATACCGGGCCGGTGATGGTGCCGTTGTAGCCGTAAGGGCCGGAGTCGGTCAGCACGGACCCTGACTGCTCGAAGGCGTAAGAGGCGTTGGGGGCGGTCGCGGCGCCGATGATCCCGGAGATCTCGCTAGCGCCAAGAACGCGCGAGTACACCCGCGCGTCGTCGATCGAGCCAGCCCACGGGTACTGCCAGGTCCCGTTGATCTGCACGCCGCCAGCCGTCAACGCGCCCGTACCGCGCCACTCGTAAGCGTCCGCGCGGGAGCCAGTCGCCTCTAGGGTGCCGTTGACATAGATGCGGATGACGTTGTTCGGGTCGTCGTAGACGCCGACGATGTGCGTCCAGGTGTTGGCCGCGACCACGCTCGTGGAGTTCAGGTAGTCCTCGGTCGCGCTGGAGTTGTCCGACCTCGGCATGCCGAAGCGGAACCGGCTACCCCAGGTGTAGACATACCAGGCGTTGTGGTTGTTACCGGGCTGGGTGATCGCAACCGCGTTCGCGGAGGCGGAACTGGTGCGTAGCCACAACGACACGCTGAAGCTGGTGTCGCTAACAGTCGAAGGACCGGAACCGACGACGCGGTCGTTGATACCGTCGAAGGTGATCGCGGACCCGGTCAGCCCAGTGGACCAGGTAGGACCGTTCGTGAGTGTGCCCTGGTTAGCGCCACCGGAGCTGTCCGATGCCGCTGTGCCGCTAGCGTCGTCGAAACGCCAGTAGGTGTAAGGGCCGTTGGTGGCCGCGTTGTACTGACCGGGTCGGCTGTTGCCCGACGAGTCGGCTGCGGTGCTGGTCGCCGACGACGACGCGGCCTCGTCCTGCCGGTGGTAGAAGGTCGGGCCGTCACCGATGACCGACGCGGAGTACGTGGGGAATGTGGCGGCGGTGCCGATAGCGTTGCCCGAGTTCGCGCCCGTGGCGGTGAACTTCGCGAAGCCACCGCTGTCGAGCACTACCATCAGCACGACCCCCAGGGTCGCCGCGGCCGAGACACGCCGATCCGTCCGCCGCCGGGTGAAGCTGACGTCGGACGTGCGCCGGTGCTTACCGGAGCGAGGTGGCTCTGTCGGTGGCGGATCGAGGTCACCGGGGCGTCGCCAAGCGAGCACTACGAGACCGACAAGCCCTATGGCGGCCGCACCGAGCGCGGGCCAGTTCTGCGTCTGCGCCCAGTAAGCCGGTAGGCCTACCCACGGCACACGCAGCCTGCCCTGCCCGAGAACGTCGTCCTCGGTGACCGGGGTGCTGTCGGAGTCGGGGTTGGCGTCCCCCTTGGTGACCAGGGTCTGGTCCTCGTTGACCTTGAGGACGCGGTGCATGAGGGTCCGGCCGTCGTGCCCGGGGTCCTCGAAGGCGATGACCGCGCCCGGAGCGGGGTGGTCGGTCAGCAGCGACCCGACGATGACGACGTCACCGGTGTGGATGGCGGGCGCCATCGATCCCGACAGCACCACGTAGGAGTGCCACGACACGATGTAGGGCAGCACGCACCACGCGAGCAGCCACACCAACGTCGACAACACCGCTTGCGCCAGGAACGCCGCGACCTCGGGCACGTAGCCCACGAGTCGCTTGGCGTTCCTGGCGTTCACGGTGTCCTCCATCGCTCGTCCCCGAGCGGGTCAATCGGCTATCAGGAGCTCTGCGCTTCCCAGGTGAACCCGATACCGGCGCTCTTGCTCTGCGCGCTGTTGTTGTCCTGCAGCGTGTAGGTGAACTGGAACGTCTTCTTGGTGCCGTTGGTCGACGGCGTCCAGCTGCCGATCCCGTTGCCGAAGTTCGTGTAGCCCGAGGCGAACGTGGCCAGCGTGCCGTTGTGCAGCGGACCACCACCGTCGGCGACGAACCCGGTGCAGTCGGCGTAGGTGCCGCCGGTGCCCTGCCGGACCACGAAGTCGAGGTACGGACCGAGCGTGCCGGTGTACGAGGCCGCGGTCGTGTAGAGCTTGACCGTCGAGGCCACGTTGCCGGTGAAGGTCACCTCGATGCACTTGGACCCGGTATCACCCGGCTTGAGGCCGGACACGTTGAAGAGCACGCCGTTCGAGTCGTCGTCGGTGATGGACACCGAGCCTGAGTTGAACGAGTTGCCGCTGTTGGTCGTGGTCGCGGTGAAGGCCGCGTAGCTGCTGAACCAGATGACCAGGGCGCTGGCGACCAGGCCAGTAGCCACCACCGCCGCTGCCTTGAGCCCGGTCCGGTTCTTCTTGACCTGCATCGTCACTCACCCTCCTGTCTTTTCCCCACTGTCGGCTGATGGGCCGGCCCCGATTAGGCGGTCCAGTTGCGAGGTGGTTGCTACTTCGGGTGCACGACGGTGCGCCGAGAGAGTTACAGGGCGTGAGCAGTACCACGTTCGTGTCTTGCTCAGGTGCGCGCGGTCGTGGTCGATGTGGGCTCCGACAAGGAACACGGTCCACGGTGGACAACCGGAAGGCGGCAGGGATGGTTCTCGGCAGGGCCAAGGTAGGCACGAGGCTGGGCGGGTCCTTCGCGGTGCTGGTGCTGTTCATCATCTTCGCCGCGTGCGCGGGCTGGTGGGGGTTGTCCAAGCAGGACGACATCAGCAACCGCCTCGACACGCTGCGGCTGGTCCAGGACGACGTGGACCTCATCAAGTACGACGCCGCGGACGTCACCGGCTGGCAGGCGCTCGTCGTGTCCGACGCCGGTGCGTACGGCATCGCGTTCGCGACCGGGCCCGACGGGTACAACCGGACCGCCGAGCTCAAGGCCAAGGAGTCCGTCTACGCCCACATCAGCGCCACGCACGTGACCGCGATGACCGACGCGGAGAAGGCCCAGTTCGCCAAGCTGCGCCCGGCGTGGGACGACTTCTTCGCCTGGGACACCAAGATCATGGACTGGCTCAAGGCCGACGACCAGGCCAGCCGCGCCAAGGCGATGGACAGCATCAACGGCGGCGAGGCCTCCGCGGCCTACGGCGACATCCTCGACGTGACCACCGAGCTGACCAAGTCCATCGACGCCCGGATGGAGGCGCTCAAGGCCGAGGCGGACAGCTCGCAGGCCACCAGCACCTGGGTCCTCGGCGCCACCCTCGGCGTCGCGCTGCTGCTCGCCGCCGTCCTCAGCGTGTGGGCCACCCGCTCGGTGGTCCGGCCGCTGGCCTCGGTCGTGCGCGCCCTGCGCAGGGTGGAGAGCGGCGACTTGACCGGCACGGTCGGGCTGCGCACCACCGACGAGATCGGCCAGGTCGGCGCCGCGGTGGACAGCACCATCGGCTCGCTGCGCACCACCGTCACCGGCCTGTCCACCCACGCCAGCGCGCTGGCCGCCGCGTCCGAGGAGCTGTCCCGGGTCTCCACCGAGATCGCCACCTCGGCCAACGACGCCAGCGACCAGGCGGGCGCGGTCACCGACGCCGCGGCGCAGGTGCTGCAGAACGTCGACATCGTCGCCACCGGCGGCACCGAGATGGGCGAGTCGATCCGCCAGATCGCCAACAACGCCAGCGAGGCCGCCGACGTCGCCAGCAAGGCGGTGACCGTGGCCGAGCAGACCAACCAGACCGTCGCCAAGCTCGGCGTGTCCTCCTCGGAGATCGGCAACGTCGTCAAGGCCATCACCTCGATCGCCGAGCAGACCAACCTGCTCGCCCTCAACGCGACCATCGAGGCCGCGCGGGCAGGCGACGCGGGCAAGGGCTTCGCCGTCGTCGCCGGTGAGGTCAAGGACCTCGCCCAGGAGACGGCCAAGGCCACCGAGGACATCATCAGCCGCGTCGAGGCCATCCAGTCCGACACCGCCAACGCCATCTCCGCCATCGGCGAGATCGTCGCCACCGTCGGCCGCATCAGCGACTTCCAGATCGTCATCGCCGCGGCCGTCGAGGAGCAGACCGCCACCACCAACGAGATGAACCGCAACCTCGCCGAAGCCGCCTCCAGCAGCCGCGCCATCAGCACCAACATCACCGGCGTGGCAACCGCCACCAGCACCACCACCGCGGGCGTCCACCAGTGGCAACAAGCCGCCACCGAACTAGCCCAGATGAGCGGCGAAATGCACGCCACCGTCGTCAAGTTCCAACTCTGAACCCGGTGCCCGCCAGTCCCTGGGGGTCTGGCGGGCACCACCTTTCTCACCCCGCAGCGGCGCCGACCTCCTGGTCAGCGCCGCTGCGGCGTTGTTCTGTCCACAGTGGCGCGGCGGGTTGCCCGTATTCGGTCAGTTGTCCATAATGGCTGAACTGTCCACATGGGGCCGAGTTGTCCACAGGGGCGACTTTCAGCCTTCCTGCTCGGCGCGCCCCCTCGGTAGGCTGTTTATTCGGGGGTCTTTGGAGCGGGTTGATCTTGCGAGTGTCCTGTGAGCTGGGGATCTCCGCTTTCGTGGCCTCCGCTGCGCTGCGGTAGACGCCTCGGCTGCGCCATCGTCGTGACGCGAGTTTCGAGCAGAGCTCGATGGGGCGAACTTGTTTTGCGCGGGGCCCCTACGACACCCGGGGAAGGGCTAAAAGCAGGGGGCCACAGTGCGGCCCTCCCTGCTGCCTGTCGACGCTACGGGTGCCGTCCCCCCACGCAAAACAAGTCCGCCCCATCGAGCAGTTGGCACCAGCGCCGTGGTGGAGCGGGGCGGGCCAACGCCGTCGGGCGGGCGCCTTCGGGCAACGTTGTCGGCGGGGGGTGGGGGCCAACGTCGTCGGCGGGAGTTGTTGGGGCCAACGTTGTCGGCGGGCGTTGTTGGGCCAAGGTCGTCGGGGTCAGCGCCGGTCGTTATCGGGTGGGCCGGGACTGGGCGTGGGGGGTTGGTGGGGCGTCGGTCGGTTAGGTGGTCGAGGGTTGGTGGGGTGGGCTAGTGGGTGAGGGAGAGGAGGGAGTGGCAGAAGGGGTGGTCTGGGTCGACGGCGGCTAGGGGTTGGCCGGTGTTGATGGAGAGGGGGATGTCGGGGGTGGCGGGGAGCCAGGCGGCGATGGGGGTGCGGGCGGCTAGTTCGACCTCGGCGGTGGGGATGCCGTTGTCGGGGTGGGTGCGGTTGATGACGACCGAGCGGAGGCGGCGGTCGTGGCCGAGGGTGTCGAGCATGTCCAGGTAGCGGCCGAGCGCGCGCAGGGCGGGGCGTTCGGGGGTGGTGACCAGGACCTGGCGGTGCGCGTACTCCAGGGCGGTGACCACGTGCTTGTTGACGGCGGCGGGCGCGTCCACCACGACGTGCGCGTACATGGTGGACAGGGAGGCGAGGAGTTCGCTGACCACACGCTCGGGGACGCGGCCGGGGTCGCCCAGGACGGTCGGGGCGAGGATCGCGTACAGGCCGCGGCTGAGGCGGGTGGCGACGTGGGCCTCGGGGACGCCGCCCTCGTCGGCCTCGGCGTCGAACATGGTGGCGATGTCGCCCGCGGTGAAGTCCAGGTCGACCAGGCACACGGGGCCGGTGCCGGACCGGGCCAGCGCCACGGCCAGGTTGGCCGCGACGGTGGACGCGCCCGCGCCCGCCCGCGCCCCGACGATGGTGACTATCTGTGCGTCCACCGGTGGACCTCCGCTCTGTTGTCACAGAGCGTTGCCTGTGCGACCCGGTGCGCGGCAGCGGGCAACCGGTCGACCCGCGTCGGTCCGCCGTCCGACATAACGTCTGGACCTGCATATTCTGTTATGGCCACGGGGCGCGGGTGCCGTTGAGACACATTTTTCAGGTTCCTGTAACCCTGGCCGGAGGTAAACCGACAGTCACCTATGTTGTCGCCCAAATGGGTGACGGGAAGGTGGAGGCCGGTGATTCGCACCGTCGTGATCGACAGCGACACGCTGACGCGGTACGGGTTGTCGATGCTCGCGGGCGCGCACCCCGACGTCGAGGTGGTCGGCGAGACCGGCTCCGCCGTCGAGGCGGCCGCCCTGGTCGAGCGCGCACGCCCGGACGTGGTGGTGGTCGACGTCGAGCTGGCGGACGGCAACGGCCTGCCCCTGGTCCGGGCCCTGCGGGACCGCTACGCCGACCTCGGCATCGTCGTCATGACCTCCCTGGACACCGACGACGTCCTGTTCCGCGCCCTCGACCACGGCGCCTCCGCCTTCGTGGTGAAGACGGCCCCGGTCATCGAGGTCCTCGGCGCGATCCGCCACGCCGCCGTGGCCGCCACCTCCTTCACCGCGACCGGCCTCCTCGACGCCCTCACCCGCCGCCGCGAGCAGGAAACCAAGTTCGCCCTCTCCCCCCGCGAACGCCAAGTCCTCACCCTCCTGCGCGACGGCCTCTCCATCCCCGAGATCGCGGGCACCATCCACATCAGCAAGTCCACCGCCAAGACCTACGTAGCCCGCCTCTACGACAAACTCGGCGCCTCCAGCCGCGCCCAGGCCCTGGTCACAGCCCTCCGCACCGGCCTCATCAACTACGAACCCACCCCCGGCTCGTAACCCCCGCCAACCCGCCGGTCGGCCAACCCCAGCAACGCGGTGAACACCGCCTTCGCCTGGTCATCGGGCAACTCGCCGAGCAAGCCCGCGGTGACGCCCTCGGGCAGGTCCGCCAGCAGGGTCGCGGCCCGCACGGCGGGCATCGCGGCGAGTATGCCGGGCGCCGTCTCCCGGGCGGGCGATGCCGCAACCGGGTTGGACCGGTTCAAGTCCGGTCGACGGTGGTTGTACTCGGCGATGACCCAAGCCTCACGCCACGCCCGCAGCGACAACCACGGCGCCTGGTCATCGACCTCGCCGCTCCACGACGCGCCATCCACCAGTCCGGGAGCCTTGGACACCTCGACGGCATACAGATCCAGCCCCGTCCGGGGATCGGTGAAGACGATGAACCCGCGCCGCCGGTACAGCTCGGCGGTGACTCCCTCGGTCGGCGTCACCGCTATCGCGTACGCGGCCGCCGACTCCACCGCGCCCAACCTGGGTACCCCTCCCGCGGTGAAGGTCATGACCCTGCTGGCCAACGTCGGCAGCACCACCTCGTCGGCGAAGTAGACCCCGGCGATCCCCGTCGCCGACGCGTACACCTCAGGCATCGCCGCCACGTCACCGACCAGCGACGAAGCCAACTGCATGCCGCGGTCGAGCGCCTCGAGGAGCGCGAAGGACGGCTGGCCGACCAGAGTCCCGACACCCGCCTTGACCGCCAGTGCCCGCAATCTCCTCAGCTCGGACACCAGATCGCGACCGATGATCGGACCAGGGCCAGATCGAACACGGGGCGGGTTCCCGTTCCGCGGCATGAGGATCACCGGCCCAGTGACCTTGGCAGTGGCGTGGGGCGCGTCCTCTCGGCGGAACTCAGTCCCGCCGTCGCCGTGCTCGTGGAGCAGGGTATCGACCAAGTCCACGAACGTGGTGGCCTGCGGTGGCCTGCGACGGTTGAGGATCTCCGACAACGTCGACTTGGCGAGCCCCCGCTCGCGGCCGTGGCGCTGGAGGCGGCGGTCCAGGCGAGCGCAGATCTCGGCCAGGCTCGGGTTGCCCGCGCGCAGCCTGAGCACCTGGAGTTCGTGGATCAGGTCGTCGTAGGTGCGCACGGTTTCAGGATGGGGGACGGCCCCGGCTTGCTCGATCGCGCCCGTCGACTGTGGTCCACGCCCATCGTGTTCACGAAGCCGGTCAACGCTGGTCCGCGCGGCGATCTCGTTGTTCGTCTGGGTCCAGAACTCCTCCCAGTCCTTGACGTCGTCCGCGCGAACGACACCCAGAGCGTTGACGAAACCTCTCACCACCTCCCATGTGGGCAACTTCTTCCCGGTCGCTGCCTCCGCGAGCACCGATCGGGAGAAGTTGCACCGGTGAGCCATCGTGCGATAGGTGGCACCGTGAACGCTCTCCTTGAGTTTGATCAACTCGGTGGCGAACTCCCCCAACGGTCCGGTGTCGGTGATACGCGCGGGTCGACGCCCCATCTTGCGCCCGCCCCGCTCAGGCGTGGCGCGGCCGAGCCGCGCCAGCAGCGGAGGAACCGAAACGGCCGAGCCGCTCGACCGCGGTCAACGCCGCCGAGCCAACCGCGGCGGGTACTGCCAACGCGAAAACCGGGTCTTGTCCTTGCGCGACCAGCGCTAGTACAGCAGCCAGGTAAACCACCACGATAATGACGTAGACGCGCGCCAACCCAGGTTGCACAGGCGGACGGCGAAATGGACGGAGAACAGTGACGGACATGGAGATGATGCCTTTCCCAGTTGACTCGGCGACGCACGACGCGCGCTCGGCGGCCACCGGGCCAGGTGTCGCGCATCGGTGTCGATCATGACGCACCGAGCCTCCGCGGACCGCGCCATCCTGTCCGGAGTTGTCCGCGTCCTTCGCAGCCAGGCATCCGGTGACCAGGTTTTGTCTGTTTGTCCACCGGACATCCCCGAGCAGTAGGCAACCAAGCCCCAGCTCAGGCCGCCTGCACTTGCCAGGGTTCGGTGACGTTCACCTGGCGGGTTAGCAGTGGACCCACTCGACTGGGCACGGCATCATCGAGTGGAAGCGTCGTGGACTGGGCGTGCGGGCACGTGGTGGTTGCCCGTGGTGGACGCTCC
This sequence comes from Actinokineospora globicatena, assembly GCF_024171945.1. GTDB lineage: Bacteria > Actinomycetota > Actinomycetes > Mycobacteriales > Pseudonocardiaceae > Actinokineospora > Actinokineospora globicatena. The sequence goes on along the minus strand of NZ_JAMTCR010000004.1, from coordinate 562,841 downwards.
TGTGCGAGTAGTCGCCCCATATTCCGGGCGACCAGACCTCTAGAGCGAGACAGCGCGAATTCTCCAGGCGGCGAAGTCTCAAGATCCGACTGGCCACGTGAAATCGGCGCGTTTCCCGGTAAGCATCATCGGGGGCAGCCCGACAGTTTTCCCGGTCGGCGGAAATAGTTGAACTAGGCCTTGGCGGTGAGGGTGGAGACGAGGCCGGTGATGGCGGGGATTACCAAGGATAGTTCCTGGCGGATGGGGGGCAGGGCGGTGGCGGGGTCTGGGAGGGTGCCTTCGCGGGCTTGGTGTTCTAGGGATAGGAGGAGGTCGGCTAGGGCGGGGGCGCCGATGTTGGCTGCGGAGCCTTTGAGGGTGTGGGACTGGGTGAGGACTTCGTCGAGGTCGTGGGCGTGGAGGGCGGATTCGAGGGCGTCCAGGGCTGGGCCGGTTTTCTCGGCGAAGGAGGTGAGGAGGTGCGCCATGAAGTCGCGTTCCTCGGTGGAGGGGTTGGGGCCGGTGAGTTCGTCGAGGCGGGCGTGCAGGGCGGCGGTGCGGTTGTCCAGGGCCATCTCGGGGCGCGCGGGTGGGGTGGCGCCGGGGATGGACTCGGTGCGGGCGGCGGGGATCTGGGCGGTGAGCTTGCCCAGGACGGCGGCCAGGTCGGTGGGGCGGACGGGTTTGGCGAGGTAGTCGTCCATGCCCGCGGCCATGCAGGCGTTGGCGTCCTCGACCAGGACGCTGGCGGTCATGGCGACGATGTGCGGTTGGCGGTCCTCCGGCAGGTCGCCGCGGATGATCTGAGTGGCCTCCAGGCCATCCATGATGGGCATCCGGACGTCCATCAGGACGACGTCGTAGGGGCGCAGCCGGACGGCCTGGACCGCCTCGCGGCCGTTGGAGACCATGTCGGCGCGGTAGCCGAGCTTGGTGAGCATGAGCTGGGCGACCTTCTGGTTCACCAGGTTGTCCTCGGCGACCAGGATGCGCAGCGCGCCGCTCTCCGGGGTGGGCGCGGGCAGCTTGGTGCTCTCCGGGGTGGTCTCGATGGCGCCCAGGATCCGGGTGAGGGTGGTGCGCAGGACGCTCACCCGGACCGGTTTGGTCAGCACCGCCTCGAACATCGCCCGCTGCTCGGTGGTCAACGGCATGGTGACGCTGCTCAGCAGCATCAGCGGCAACCGCTCGCCGTCGGGGAGCAACCGCAGCGCGGCACCGAGTTCGGCGCCGTCCATCTCCGGCATCAGCATGTCCAGCAGCGCCACGTCGAACACCTCGCCCGCGCGGACCAGGGCGAGCGCCTCCGGACCGGACGCGACCTCGGTGGAGCGCATCCCCATGTCCGCCAACTGCGCGCGCAGCACCTCGCGGTTGGTGTCGTTGTCGTCGACCACCAGCGCCCGCTTGTCGGTCAGCGCCGTCCAACCCGGCTCGCGGTCCTGCTCGATCTGCGGTGACACCCGCAGCACCGCCGTCACGGTGAACCGCGACCCGATGCCCGGGGTGCTGACCACGGTGATGTCGCCGCCCATGGCGTGCGCCAACCGGTGGCTGATGGCCAGGCCGAGGCCGGTGCCGCCGAAGCGCCGGGTGGTGGAGGCGTCGACCTGGCTGAACGACTGGAACAGCCTACCGATGTGCTCGGGCGGGATGCCGATGCCGGTGTCGCTCACCGACGCCCGCACCAGCACCTTGTCGTCGGGACCCGGCAGCAGTTCGGCGTGCACGTTGATCGCGACCTCGCCGCGCGGGGTGAACTTGACGGCGTTGCCGAGCAGGTTGAGGAAGATCTGCCGCAGGCGGGTCACGTCGCCGCGCAGCACCGGCGGGCACGAGGCGTCGACGTAGCCGATCAGCTCCAGTTCCTTGTCCCCCGCGGGCACCGCGACCAGGGCGAGCGCGCTGTCGACCACGTCGGTGATGTGGAACGAGGCGTCCTCCAGCTCCAGCTCGCCCGCCTCGATCTTGGAGTAGTCCAGGATCTCGTTGATCACCGCGAGCAGCGCGTCGCCGCTGTCGCGCACGATCCGGACCAGTTCGAGCTGCTCGACGGTCAGCTCGGTGTCGAGCAGCAGCCCGGTCATGCCGATCACCGCGTTCATCGGGGTGCGGATCTCGTGGCTCATGGTGGCCAGGAACGCCGCCTTCGCCTTGCCCGCGGCCACCGCCTGGTCCCGCGCGACGACCATCGCGTGCGTGGAGGCGTTGACCGCGACAGCCATCTCCTCCACCTCGGCCGGTCCGCCGACCGGGGCGCGTCGATCGGTCTCACCACGGGCGACCTGCCTCGCCGTCTCGGTGACCCGCCTTATCGGCCTGGTGACCTTGCGGGTCACCCAGATCGCGCCCAGCGCCGCCAGGGTGCCGACGCCGACGGTGACCAGGGCGATGAGCTGCTGGGTCGCGGTACCGCTATCGCTGATCACCTGCTGGTTGAGCGCCAGCAACTCCTGCTCGTGCAGGCGCATGTTGCCGAGGATGTCCTCTATGGCCGCCATGTCCCGCACCCCGCGGCCGGTCGACACCAGCTCCACGGCCGCGTCGACGCCTTGGCTGCGGCGCAGTTCTATGGTCTGCGCGAGCTCGTCGAGCTTGTCGGCGACGACCGGTCCGAGGGCCTCGTACAGCTGGCGCATGTAGCCGTCGTTGGCGGTGAGCTCGCCCAGGGCCGCCTCGGTGTCGGCGATGTCGAGCACCGCGGCGGAGTACGGGGCGAGGTACTGCTCGTCACCGCCGATGAGGAACCCGCGCTGCCCGCGTTCGGCGTCCTGGATCTGCTGCCACAGCATCGAGACCTGGCCGAGCACGGCGTGGCTGTGCTCGATGGGCACGCGCGCCTCGAGCAGCGTGTCGATCCTGACGTAGGAGTTGACGCCGACCGCGAGCAGGCCGCCGATGGCCAGCAGGTACCCGGCGGTGAGCAGCCTGCCCACCGTCCACCGCCACAGCGGGACGCGCTTGCGCGACTCGGGTGCCGGGCCCGACCCCGGGGTCGGGATCGGGCCGGGCACCGCGAGCAGGTCGTCCACCGGCGCGGGGTTGTCCGTCGTCATCGGCTCGACATCACCGCCCCGGCGGGTCGCCGCCACCCGTCAGCAGCGCGCTGATCCGGTCGACGAGGTCGCGCGGGCTGAACGGTTTGAAGATGTAGTCGCTCGCCCCGCTGGAGCGGCCCGCCGCCACGTCGGCCTCCTGGGTGTGCCCGGTCAGCAGCACCACCGGGGTGTCCTTCGTGGCGTCCTCGGACCGCAACTGGGAGCACACCTGCAGGCCGGTCATGTCCGGCAGGGTCACGTCGAGCAGGAACAGCTGCGCGGCCTCGGCCTCGTCGAGTGCCTCGCGCCCGGTGCTGACGGCGGTGACCTCGTACCCGGCCTGCACGAGCTTGAACACGAGCAGGTCGCGCAGGTCCGGGTCGTCCTCAGCGACGACGATCCGCTTCACGGCGGTGCCTCCTTCCGCCCGACCTGGCGGGCGCGCGGCCCGGCGGGCCACGCCGTCCACCGCGGTCGGGATCGAGCCGGGGCAACTCACGACCGCCTGCCCCGCCGCAGCGAGTGGTAGACCAGGCCGACACCGGCCACGGTCAGCAGCAAGCCGATGGTGAGCCACCGCAGCACGGCGAACCCGGTCTGGCTGAGGTCCTGGTCCTCGGGGTCGGTGGTGTCCGGCTGCTGCCCCGAGGTGTCGGTGCCGGGGTCCGGCGTCGGGGTCTCGGTGCCGGGGTCGGTGTCCTCCGCGCTCACCTCGGTGGCGGCGGTCGCGGTGTCGTCGGTGTCCTCGGAGTCGATGACGTCGGCGGCGGTCAGGGTGGCGATGTTGACCAGCGAGCCCGCCCGGTCGATCCGCGCGGCCACCCGCAGCGTGGGCTGCTCCCCCGGCGTGATCGCGTCCAGGCGCCACACCCCGGAGGCCGGGTCGTAGGTGCCGGTGCTGGTCACCGCGGAGATCAGCGTGACCCCGGCGGGCAGCTCGTCGGTGACCGTCACCGCGGGTGCGGTGGACGGACCCGCGTTGCTCAGCACGACCACCCAGTTGATCTCGTCGCCCACCGCGGCGGTCGTCTTGTCCGCCGTCTTGAGCACCGAGAGCGCGGTCCGGCGCTGGACCGGCTCACTGGACACCGCGTCGTCGTCGGCGGTGTTGGCGTCATCCGAGGACGAGGTGGCCAGCACCGAGTTGACCAGCGTGTCACCCGCCACCGCCGGGTCGATCGCGGCGGTGAGCCGGACCGTGGCGGTCGCGCCCGCGGCGAGGGTGCCGATACCGCAGCTGACGACGCCGTCGGTGGCGGTGCAGGTGGCTCCCGTGGCCGAGACGTAGGTGGCGCCGTTGGGCAGCGCGTCGGTGATGACCACGTCGGCGGCGGCGCTGGTACCGGCGTTGGTCACCGCGACCACCCAGACCGCGTCGTCACCGGCCACGATCGGCCCGTCCACGGTCTTGCTCACCCGCAGGTCGACCTGGGCGTCGACGGTGCTGGTCGACGAGGCGAAGTTGTCCGTCGGGGCCTGTTCCGCGGTGGACGAGATCACCGAGGCGGTGTTGACGATCGACCCCGCCGTCGCGTTCGCCGCGACTTGACCGGCGATGAGCACCGTCGCGGTGTCCCCCGGCGCGATGTCGCCCAGGTCGCAGACCACGCGGTTGGTGGTGAGCACGCAGCCCGCGGGCACCACGATGGAGCCGACGTTGGCGGGCAACTGGTCGGTGAGCACGACCTCCCTGGCCGTGGAGGTGCCGTTGTTGGTGATGGTCAGCAGCCAGCTGATCGGGTCACCCGGCGCGTACAGCGGCCGGTCCGGGGTCATGACCAGGCCGAGGTCGGTGACCGCGGCCGCGGCACCGGCGATGGACACCGTGTTGTCCGACGGGTCGGCCTCGGTGACGTCGGAGACGACCGTGGCGGTGTTGCTGACCGTGTTCGGCACGAAGCCCGGGTCGACGTCGACCACGATCGTCACCGTCACGTCGCCGTCGGGCCCGATCGAGCCCGGCGTGCAGGTCACCACCTGGCCGACGATGGCGCAGGTGCCCTGGGTCGGGGTCGCCGAGACCGGGGTCATGCCGGGGCCGATCGGGTCGGTGATGACCACGTTGGTCGCCGTCGAGTAGCCGAAGTTGACCACGTCCAGGGTGAACACCGCCTGGTCACCGGGGACGATCGGGTCCGGGTTCAGCGTCTTGTCGATGGACAGGTCGGCGATCCTGGCGATCTGGGTGACGGCCAGGCTGGTGTTGTTCGAGACGTCGGTGTCGGTCACCGTCGTGGTCACCGACGCGGCGTTGTCCAACTGCTGGTCGCTGAACTCCGGGTCGACCTCGGCGGTGATGGTGAGCGCCCGGTCCCCGCCCTGGGCGAGGGTGCCCAGCGCGCAGCGGTAGGTGCGGTCGGTGAGCACGCAGGCCGGGTCGGCGGTGACCGGGGTGACGCCCTTGGGCAGGGTGTCGACCACGACCACGTTGCGCGCGTCGGACGGGCCGTCCGCGTGCACCGCCAGCGTCCAGGTGATCTGCTGACCGGCGGTCACCTGGGTCGGGCCCGCCTTGGTGATCGAGACGTCGGTCTCGGTGGACACGGCCTGGGTGACGATGACCGACTCGTTGCCGGGCACCGGGTCGTTGGTCGTGGACTCGACCACGCCCACCACGGTGGCGTCGCCCGCGACGTCGGAGCTGAACACGCCGCGCACCTCGATCACGACCTCCGCGCCCGGTGCCAACGGGCCGAGCTCGCAGGCGATGGTGTTGTCGCAGGTGACCCCGTTCGGGGCGATGATCGTGATGTTCTCGAACTCACCCGGCAGACCCAGGGCCAACAGGACGGCCACCGCGGTGGACGGACCGGCGTTGCGCGCCTTGGCGATCACCACGGCGGGAGCGCCCGCGGTGAGGGTGTCGGCCTGGAAGTCGAGCACCATCGACAGGTCGGCGTCGGCGGCGACCGGCTCGGACAGCGCCACGGTGTTGCCCGCGCCGTTCGGGTCGCTCGCGTCGGAGTCGACGGTCACGGTGCTCGTCAGCGGCGTGGTCTGGTCGACCGCGACGGTGCCGGTGACCAGGACCTCCACCGAGGCCCCCGGGGCGAGCGAGGCGACGACACAGGTGACCGCGGTGTCGCAGGTGACGCCCGGCGGGGCGGTGACCACGACGTCGAGCAGGCCCGCGGGCACCGGGATGGTGATGGTGACCCCGGTGGCCACCGACGGTCCGGCGTTGGCGACCGTCGTGGTGATCGTGGCCGCGGCGCCCGCCACGACCCGGTCCGGGCCGATGTCGGCGGTGACCGTCAGGTCGGCGACGGTGGTGACCGCGTTGGACACCGTGATGGTGTTGTCGGTCTCGTCGGCGTCCGGGGTGGGCGAGTCGGCGGTCGCGGTGATCTCGAACGGACCGCTCGCGTCCGCGCCAAGCACCGACTGGACCGTCACGGTCACCGTGGTGCCCGGGGTGAGCGTGCCGACGGTGCACAGCACCGACGAGTCGCAGGTGACGCCCGCGGGGGCGGTCACCTGGACCTGCTGCAGGCCCGGCGGCAGCGGGATGGCGAAGGTGACGCCCGTCGCCGTGGACGGCCCATTGTTGGTGATGGTCGCGGTGATGCCCACCGGCGAACCCGCGATCGGCGGCCCGGAGGTGACCACCGCGGTGGCGGCCAGGTCGGCGTTCGCGGTCACCGGAGCGCTCGCGGTGAACGAGTTGTCCGTCGGCGTCGAGTCGGTGGCGGGCGAGGTCGCCGCCGCGGACACGACCAGGGTGCCGGTCTGCGCCGGGTCGACGGTGCCGCGCAGCACGATCGAGACCTGGGCGCCGGGGGCGACGCTGGCGATCACGCAGGTGCCGCTCGCGTCGCAGGTGACACCAGCCGGGACCACGAAGTCCGCCCCGGTGAGCCCAGCGGGCACGGGCACCGTGACGACCACGCCGGTCGCCGCGGACGGCCCGCTGTTGGCCACGGTGACAGTCGCCGACAGCGGCGAACCGGCGGTCGGGGTGGCCGGGTCGAGCACGACCGTGGTGCGCAGGTCCGCGTTCACGGCCAGCGGCGGCGTGATGGTGACCGTGCGGTCGGCCGGGTCCGGGCCGGGCGTCGGCGAGGACGCCGTGGCGGTGAACGTCGGCGGCGTGGTCGTGGTCGGGGTGACCCGGCCGCTGATCACGATGGTCACGTCGGTGCCCGGCGGCACATCACCGATGGTGCAGCTGACGCTGGTGTCGCAGGTCACGCCGGGCGGCGCGGTGACCGTCACGGTGCCGACCCCGGACGGGATCGGCAGCGTGAAGGTCACGCCGGTCGCGGTTGACGGGCCGCCGTTGCCGATCACGGTGGTCGCGGTGAAGGTCTCCCCCGCGGTCAGCGTGCCCGGGTTGAAGGTCGTGTCGATCGTCAGGTCGGCGGACGAGGTGACCCCGGCGTTGAGGACGACGGTGTCGTTGCCCGCGTTCGGGTCGGCGGTTGCCGAGCCCGCCGTGGCGGTGAACGTGATCCCGGTCGGGTTGGCGTTCGGCGCGACGACACCGTTGACCACGAGGTCGATGGTGGCGCCGGGCGCCAGGCTCGCCGCGGTGCAGCTGACGGTGTTGTCGCAGGTCACGCCGGGCGGCGCGGTGACGCTGACGTTCTGCACGCCCGCCGGGACCGGCAGGGTGAACGTCACGCCGGTCGCGGTGGACGGCCCGGTGTTGCTGATCGTCGCGGTGACCTTCACCGGCGATCCGGCGACGAGCGCGGTCGGGTCGAGCGCGGCGGTCAGCCCGACGTTGGCCGAGGCGGACACCGTCGCGGTCGCCGATCCGGTGTTGTCCGCGGTCGACGGGTCCGGCGACGACGAGGACGCCTCGGCGGTGAAGGTCAGCTGCGACCCGGTGAAGTCGGCGGCGACGGCCGCGACCACCACGATCTGCGCGGACGCCCCCGGGGCCAGCGGGTCGATGGTGCAGCTGATGGCCCTGGCCACGCAGCTCACCCCGCCGGGCGCGGTGTACTGGACGTCGGTGACGGTGACCCCGGCCAGGTCCGGCAGGTCGACGGTGACCGGGCCGGAGGTGGACGGGCCGTTGTTGCGGATGGTCACGGTGTGCTTCACCGAGGTGCCCGCGGTCACCGAGGTCGCGTCGAGCGCGCTGGTGACGGCGAGGTCCGCGGCGACCGTGACGGCGGTGGTGGCGGTGGCCGAGTCGTTGCCCGGGGTCGGGTCGGGGCTCGGCGAGTCAAGTGTGCCGGTGAAGGTCAGGCCCGGTCCGGTGTAGGTCGGGGCGACCGTGCCGGTGATGGCCAGGGTGATCTCCGCGCCCGGGGCGAGGTCGCCGAGGGTGCAGACCGCGGTGGTGTCGCAGGTGACGCCTGCCGGGCCGGTGACCTGGACGCCGGTCAGCGCGGCCGGGATCGGCAGGCTGAACGTCGCGCCCGCGGCGGTCGACGGACCGGCGTTGCGCAGGGTCGCGGTGAGCGTGACCGGGGTGCCCGCGGCGGTGGTCGCCGGGCCGGTCAGTGACACGACAGCCAGGTCGGCGGCGACGGCCACCGGCAGGCTGAGCGTGCTCGTGTTGCCGCTCGGGGCCGGGTCGCCCGCACCGGAGGACACGGCGCCGGTGAACGACAGGTCGGACCCGGTGAACGACGGCGACACCGTGCCGCGCACCGTGATCACCACAGTCCCGGCCGCCGCGAGGGAGCTGATCGTGCAGGACACGGCGGTGTCGCAGGTGACGCCCGCGGGGGCGTCGACGACCACGTTGGTCAGACCGGCGGGCACCGACAGGGTCACCGCGACCCCGGTGGCCGTGGACGGACCCGCGTTGCTGACCGTCGTGGTGATCGCCACCGGCGACCCGGCGGTGAGCGAGGTCTGGTTCGAGGTGACGGCCACCCCGAGGTCGGCGGTGACCGCGACCGGCGCCACGACGGTGGTCGAGTTGTCGGCCTGGTTGGTGTCCGGAGTGGAGCTCGCGGCGCTGGCGGTGAGGCTCACGCTGCCGCCGGTGAAGCCCGCATCGACCCGGCCGCGCACGACCACGACGACGTCCGCGCCCGAGGCGAGCGGCCCGACGGTGCAGGCGACGGTGGTGTCGCAGGTGACCCCGGCCGGGGCGACGACCTCGACGTCCACCACGCCCGCCGGGATCGGCAGGGTGAAGGTGACGCCCGCCGCGACCGACGGACCGGCGTTGCGCAGCGTCGTCGTCGCGGTGAACGGCGAACCCGCGGTCAGCCCGGCCGGGTCGACGACCGTCTGGACCGACAGCCCGGCGGAGGCGCCGGTCGCCGCGTCGTAGCTCGCGGAGTTGTTGCCCGGCGAGGCGTCCGGCGTCGCCGAGGAGGCGGTGGCGCTGAACGGCAACGTAGAGCCGGTGAAGTCCGGGGCGACGGTGCCGCGGATCGTGATCACCGTGGTGCTGCCCGGCGCGACCGTGGCCGCGGTGCAGACCACGGCGGTGGTGCAGGTGACGCCTGCGGGGGCGACGACCTCCACGTTGCCGACGCCCGCGGGCAGCGGCACGGCGAAGGTGACACCGGTGGCGGTCGACGGGCCCGCGTTGCGCAGGGTCGCGGTCGCGGTGAACGCGGAGCCCGCGGTGAGCGCGGCCGGGTCGATCGACAGCTGGGCGGACAGGTCGGCGTTGACGACGACCGGCACCGTGGTGCTGCTGCTGTTGCCCGCCGTGTCCGGATCGGGCGTCGGCGAGGACACGCTGGTGTCGAAGGTCAGCGACCCGCCGGTGAACTCCGGCGCGACCCGCCCGGTCACCGTGATCACGAGCTGCTCACCCGCGTCGACCGAGCCGACGGAGCAGGTGACGGTCGTGTCGCAGGTGACCCCGGCGGGGGCGTTGACCAGGACGTCGATCAGGCCCGCGGGCACCGGGAAGGTGTAGGTGGTCCCGACCGCGGCCGACGGCCCGGCGTTGCGGATGGTCGTGGTGATGGTGACCGGCGAGCCTGCCGTCAGCACGGCGCCCGGGTCGACGGTGGTGGACGCGCTCAGGTCGGCGGTCGCGTTGACCTGGACCGGCACCGTGGTGCTGTTGTCGGCGGTGTCCTGGTCGGCGGTCGGCGAGGCGACCGAGCCGGTCAGGATCAGCCCGGTGCCCGTGAAGTCCTGCGCGACCCTGGCCCGGACCAGCACGTCGACCTGGCTGTTGGGCGCGATGGACCCGATGGTGCAGGCGACCGAGGTGTCACACGTGACCCCGGCGGGCGCGACCACCTCGACGTCGACGACCCCGGCCGGGATCGGCAGGGTCAGCGTGACGCCGGTGGCGACCGACGGGCCGTCGTTGCGCGCGCTGGCCGTGATGGTGAACGGCGAACCCGAGGTCAGGCTGAGCGGGTTCGGGGTGACCTTGACCGCGAGGTCGGCGGTCACGCTGACGTTCCCGGTGACGGTGGTCGAGTTGTCGGCCTGGTCGGGGTCCGGCGTCGCGGACGCGGCGCTCGCGGTGAACGCCAGCGACGGCCCGGTGAACGCCGGGTCGACGGTGCCGCGCACCTCGACCCGCACGGTGGTGCCCGGCGCGACAGCGCCGACGGTGCAGCTCACCGAGTTGTCACAGGTGACCCCGGCGGGCGCGATGACCTGGACGCCGATCACGCCTGCCGGGATCGGCAGGGTGAAGGTCGCGCCGGTGGCGGTCGACGGACCGCCGTTGGCGATCGTGGTGACCGAGGTGAACGGCGACCCGGCGACCAGGGTGGCCGGGTCCAGGGTGGACACGACCGAGAGGCCCGCGGACTTCGCGACGGCGGTCGTCGCGGTCGCGGTGTTGTTCCCGGCGGACGGGTCGGTCGCGGAGGTCGCCGCCGTGGCGGTCAGCGTCAGGTCGGGCGCGCTGAAGTCGGTGGCGATCCGGCCGCTCACCGTGATCTCCGCGGACGCGCCCGGGGCGAGGTCGCCGAACGTGCACGACACGCTGGTGTCGCAGGTGACCCCGGCCGGGGTGAGCACCTCGACGTCGACGATGCCTGCGGGCAGCGGCAACGAGAGCGCGGTGCCCGCGGCGGTGGACGGACCCGCGTTGCGGACCGTCACCTTGGCGGCGAACGGCGAACCGGCGACCACGGCACCGGGCTCGTAGGCGAGCGTGACCCCGAGGTCGGCCGCCGTGCCCACGCTCCCGGTCACGTTGAACGAGTTGTCGGCGGTGTTCGGGTCGGACACCGCGGAGGTCGCGGAGCCGGTGAAGGTCACCGGGCCGGTGACGTTCGGCGCCACCGTGCCGCGCACGACCACGCTCACCGTGCCGCCCGCCGGGATGGTGCCGACGGTGCAGGCGACCGCGGTGTCACAGGTGACACCGGCGGGCGCTTCCACGGTGATCCCCGTGACGCCCGCGGGCACCGGGACGGTGAAGCTGACGCCGGTCGCGGCGGACGGGCCGTTGTTGGTCAGCGCGGCGGTGACCGCGACAGCGGTGCCCGCGGTGAGCGGGGTCGGCGTGACCTGCGCGGTGAACGCCAGGTCGGCCGAGGTGGCGGTGCTGCCGGTGTCGGTCGACGAGTTGTTGCCCGGCGTCGGGTCCGCGGTCTGGGCGGTGGCCGTCGCGGTGGCGGTGATCGGCGCGGTCACATCCGGCGCCACCGTGCCGCGCAGCACGACCCGCGCGGAAGCGTTGGGCGCCAGGGTGCCGATGGTGCAGAACACCCCGGTGTCGCAGGTGACCCCGGGCGGGGCGACGACGCTGACGTTGATCACGCCAGCGGGCACCGGGATGGCCAGGGTGGCCCCCACGGCGGTGGACGGGCCACGGTTGACCACGTCGGCGACGATCTCGATCGGGCTGCCCGCGACCGGGTTGTCCTGGGTGATGTCGAGCAGCGCGTCCAGGTCGGCCGAGGCGGCGACCGGCCTGGTCACCGAGGCGGACCCGTCACCGGGCGTCGGGTCCGGGGTGTCGGAGCCCGAGGTCGCGGTGAACGTGATCGCGTTGCCGGGGTAGGCGGGGTCGAGCACACCGGTCACGGTGATCACGACGTCCGCGCCCTGCTCGACCAGGCCGATGGTGCAGGCGACCGAGTTGTCGCAGGTGACACCGGCGGGCGCGGTGACCACGACGTTGGTCAGCCCCGCGGGTACCGGGATCGCGACGGTGACGCCCGCGGCGGTGGACGGCCCGCCGTTGCTCACCCGCGCGGTGGCGGTCACCGGGGTGCCCGGCGTGACGGTGGCCGGGTCGACGGTGAGCGCAACGGCGACACCGGCGCTGGCACCGACCGCGGTGGTCGTGGTCGCGATGTTGTTGGCGGGCGTCGGGTCGGCGCTGGTGGACGCCGCCGAGCCGGTGAGGGTGATGTCCTGGCTGGTGAAGCCGGGGGCGACCCTGGCCCGGACGGTGATCACGGACTCGGCACCGGGGGCGAGCGTGCCGATGGTGCAGGCCACGCTCTCGTCGCAGCTCACCCCGGCCGGAGCGGTGACCTCGACGGCGACGAGGCCGTTGGGCACCGGCAGCGTGAAGGTGACACCGGTGGCGGTGGACGGACCCTCGTTGCGGACCGTCGCGGTCGCCGTCACCGGCGAACCCGCGACCAGCGGCTGCGGGTCGACCACGAGCGCGACCCGCACGTCACCCGCGACACCGACACCGGTGGTCACGGTGCTGCTGTTGTCGGCGGGCGTGGGGTCGCTCACCGGGGAGGTCACCGTGGAGGTCACGGCGATGTTCGGATCGGTGACGTCGGACTTGACCCGGCCGCGCACGACGATCACGAGGTCCTGCCCGGGCGCCACGCTGGCGGCGGTGCAGCGGACCGCGGTGTCGCAGGTGACCCCCGCGGGCGCTTCGACGGTGATGTCCGTCAGCCCGGCGGGCACCGGGAGAGTGAACACCACGCCGGTCGCCGTGGACGGGCCGCTGTTGCGGATGGTCGAGGTCAGCGTCACCGGCGAGCCCGCGGTCAACGGGTCCGGGTCGGCCGTGGTGACGACCGACAGGTTCGCCGACGCCGAGGTCGACGCGGTCGCGGTGGCGGAGTCGTTGGTCGGGTTGTTGTCCGGGCTCGACGAGTCGACCGACGCGGTCAGCGCCAGCGAGCCGCCGGTGAAGTCAGCGGCGAGCACGCCGCGGACCACGATGGTGAGTTCGGCGCCCGGCAGCACGGTGCCGAGGGAACAGGCCACGGTCGGGTCGCAGGTGACGCCTGCGGGCGCGGTGACCTGCACGTCGCGCAGTTCGGCCGGGATCGGCAGTGTGAAGGTCACGTCGGTCGCGGTCGACGGGCCGCTGGAGCGGACCACCGCGGTGACCGTCACCGGCGAGCCCGCGACCGGCGCCGCCGGGTCGATGGTCGCGGTGACCCCGAGGTCGGCGGAGACCTCGGACTGGGTCACGGTGGTGGTGGAGTTGTCGCCCGGGTTGGGGTCACCGGCGTCGGAGGAGACCGACGCGGCCAGGCTCAGCGTGCTCTCGGTGTAGGTGGGCGACACCCGGCCGCGGATGACGATCTGGATGTCGCCGACCGGCAGCGTGCCGACCGCGCAGGCCACCGAGGTGTCGCAGGTGACGCCCGGGGGCGCCTCGACGGTGATGTCCTCCAGCCCGACCGGCACCGGGAGGGTGAAGGTGGTGCCCGCCGCGACCGATGGACCGGCGTTGGTGATGGTCGCGGTGATGGCCACCGGGCCACCGGCCACGATCGGCTGCGGCGTCACGGCCACGGCGATCCGCAGGTCGGCGGTGGGGCTGACCGGGGTGCTCGCGGTGGCGGTGTTGTCACCGGTGTCCGGGTCCTCGACCGGGCTGGCCACCGTCGCCTCGGCGTCGACCAGCGGCACCGCCAGGTCGGCTGGCACGTTCGCGCGCAGCGTGAGCTGGGCGCTGCCTTCCTTGCCGGGGGTGAGCGCCGGGATGACGCAGCGCAGCGCGGCGCTGTCGCAGGTGACCCCGGGCGGCCCGGTGAGGGTCGCGCCGGTGGTGCCCGCGGGGGCCACGGCGGTGACCACGATGTCGCGCGCGGTCGACGGACCGGCGTTGATCGCGGTGATCGTCCAGCTCGCCTGCTGGCCGGGGGTGATCGTCGGGGTGTCGGAGACGACCTCGACGAAGATGTCGGCGCGCGCCCGCACGGTGCTCGACGCGCTGTCGGAGCGGCCGTCGGGCTGGGTGTTGGACGGTTCCGCGACGGTCGACTCCAGCGTCGCGGAGCTGGTCAGCTGCGCGGCGGTGACGTCGGGGGCGACGACGCCGTAGACCGTGATCGTCGCGGTGTTGCCCGCGCCCACGGTGCCCAGGTCGCAGCGGACCGTCTGGTCGACGACGGTGCACGTGCCGCCGGAGGCGATGGCGGTGATCTCACCGACGCCCGCGGGCAGCGTGTGCACGACGGTCACCGGGGCGTCGGACGGCCCGGAGTTGACCACCTTGAGGTCCCAGGTGGCGGCGTCACCGGGGACGACCTCGGCGGGCGCGGTCAGGTCGACCGACAGGTCGGCCACCCGCACGACCGCCGCCTCGGCGCTGGCCGAGTTGTTGGACTGGTCGGGGTCGTCGGTCGAGCCCTGCACCGAGATGGACTTGACGATGTTGCCGTCGGCGAAGGACGAGGCGACCTTCACCGGGATCCGCACGATCACGGCGGTGGTCGGGTCGATCCGGCCGAGGTCGCAGACCACGCTGCGGCCGATCGTCGAGCAGGTGCCCTGGGTGGAGGTGATCGGGCCGCCGATGTCGGTGCCGTCGGGCAGCGGCGAGAACGTCACCACGCCCTGGGTGCTCGACGGGCCCTGGCTGCTGATGGTGGCGGTGTAGAGCAGCGTGGTGCCCGGCGCCACCGGGTTCGGGTCGACCGAGAGCCCGGTCGCCAGGTCGGCCGAGGTGGTGACCGTGACGGTGGACGCGGCCGAGTTGTCCCGGCCGTCGGAGTCGGGGGTCGGCGACGAGACGTTGACCCGGGACTCCAGCACCGACCCCGCGTAGTTGGGGTCGACCGTGCCGGTGAACCTGACCACGACCGAGGCCCCTGGCGCGATGTCGCCCACCGAGCACGACCCGAGGTTCGGGCACGACGGCCGGTCGCTGGTCAGGCCGAGCAGCCCGGCGGGCAGGACGCCGTCGAGGGTGACCGCGTCGGCGGTGGACGGGCCGTCGTTGGTGATGGTGACGGTGTAGGTCAACGGCCTGCCCGCGACCACGGTGCCGGGCACCGCGACCCCGATGGACAGGTCCGCGGACTCGGTCGCCGACGCGGTGACCGACCCGGAGTTGTCCGAGCTGTCCACCTCGGGCGTCGGGCTGGACACCGTGGCGGTGTTGGAGACCGTGTCGCCCGCGCCGTCGGCGAGCACACCGCGCACGGTCACGGTGACCGGCGCCGCGCCCGCGGCGATGGTGCCCAGCGCGCAGGCGAGGTCCTGGCCGGTGAACGTGCAGGTGCCGACCGGCGTCTGGGCGGTGAGCTGGCCGACGGTGGCGGGCACCGTGTCGGCGACGGTGACCGACTGGGCGTC
Organism: Actinokineospora globicatena; assembly: GCF_024171945.1. Lineage (GTDB taxonomy): Bacteria > Actinomycetota > Actinomycetes > Mycobacteriales > Pseudonocardiaceae > Actinokineospora > Actinokineospora globicatena. The sequence goes on along the minus strand of NZ_JAMTCR010000004.1, from coordinate 547,413 downwards.
GGACGGGCCGCCGTTGCGCACCTCGATGGCGAACACGATCGGCGCGCCCTGGACCGGGACGCCGCTGGTGACGGCCTTGGCGATGTGCAGGTTCGCCTGCGGGGTGACCGGCGCGCTCGCGCTGGTCGAGTTGTTGGCCGAGTCCGGGTCGGGGGTGGTCGACGTCGACGAGCCGGTGGCGGCGATGGTGGGCGTGGTGGCGCTCGAGGCGAGCAGCCCGGAGAGGGTCACCAGGACGGTGACGCCCGGCGCCACGGCCCCGACCGGGCAGCTGATGTCGCGACCGCTCACCACGCAGGTGCCCGCCTGGGTGGTCGCCGTGATCGCGGTGACGCCCTCGGGGAGGGTCGCGGTGAGCACGACGGCGTCGGCGGTCGACGGGCCGAGGTTGCGCGAGCTGAGCACCCAGGTCAGCCGGGTGCCCGGCACCGCGGCGGTGGGCGCGGTCAGCGTGGTGACCAGGTCGGCGGCGCGGCTGGCCGAGGAGATGGCGTCGGCGACGTTGTTGGCCAGGCTCGGGTCGGCGGTCTGCGCGATGGCCTCGGCGCCGACGGTGAGCGGGCCCGAGTACGCGGCGTCGATGGTGCCGGTGAGCGTGATGTCGATGCTCTGCCCGGCGGTGACGACACCGATCGGGCAGGTCGCGACGGCGCCTGCGACGGTGCACACCCCGGACGGCCACCGGACCGACGCGTTGTTGAGGTACGCGGGAATGGTCACGGTGACGTTGGTGCCGACCGCGTCGGACGGACCGGCGTCACTGACCCGCACGGTCCACGTCGCGGGCTGACCGGCGACGGCGTTGGTGGGCTGGACGACGGTGACGGCGACATCGGCCTGCGGGTTCGGCGTGCTGACCGCGGTGGCGGTGTTGTCCCGGGTGTCCGGGTCCGCGGTGCCGCCGCCGACGGTGCCGGTGTTGCGCAGCGAGGCCTCGCTGAACCCGGCGGCGAGGGTGCCGGACACGGTGACCGAGGCGGACGCGCCGACCGCGATGTCGCCGATCGGGCAGCTGAACCGCTGGCCGGTGAGCGCGCACCCGGCCTGCGGGCGCGGGGTGACCCCGGCGGGCAGCTCGTCGTTGACGACGACTCCGCGCGAGGTGGACGGGCCGTTGTTGGTGGCGGTGAACGTCCAGCTCACCACCGAGCCGGGCACGACCGGCTCGGGCTGCGCGGTGACCGCGAGGGCCAGGTCGGCGCTGCTGGTGGTGTCGGAGACCGCCGACGAGGCGTTGTCGCTGGGGTCGGGGTCGCTCGAGGTGCTGGAGACGGTGACGGTGTTGGTGACACCGGTGCCGGTGTAGTCGGGGGAGAGCGTGCCGGTGAGGGTCACGGTGGCCGTGGCGCCCGAGGCGAGGACCCCGATCGCGCAGACCGCGGCGCCGCTGCCGTTGATCGAGCAGGTGCCCGCGGTGCTGGTCACGAGGCTGTAGGTGACCCCGGCCGGGGCCGGGTCGGTGGTGGTGACGCCGTAGGCGGAGGACGGGCCGTCGTTGCGGACGACCGCCTGCCAGGTGAGCTTGCCGCCCGCGACCGGGGCACCGGAGGTGAGCACCTGCACGACCGACACGTCCGCGACGGCGCCGACGGTGGCCGTCGCGGTGGCGGAGTTGTCCGCCGGGTGCGCGTCGGCCACGGCGGCGGAGGCGACGACGGTGTTGGCCACGGTGGACCCGGCGGGGGCGCCGCTGGACAGGTTCACCGTGATGTCGGCCGAGACCGAGGCGCCGACCGCGAGCGACGGCCAGGTGCAGCGCACCGAGCCGGACTCGAACACGCAGCTCCCGCCGCCCGCGGGCGTGGCGCTGACGAAGGTGAGGCCCGCGGGCAGCGGGTCGGTCAGCACGACCTGCGGGGCGACCGACGGACCGAGGTTGGTGGTGCTGACCCGGTAGGTGGCCGGGGTGCCCGCGACCAGCGGCCCGGAGGTGAGCGAGATGGCCGAGCGCAGGTCGGCGTTGGCGCTGACCGACTGGGTGGCCGAGCTGGAGTTGTTCGCCGGGGTCGAGTCCGTGGTGGCCGCGCTGACGGTGGCGGTGTTGACCACCGTCGGCTGGCTGTAGTCGGCGGCGAGCCGGACGGTGAGCGCGACGGTCTTGATGGCGCCCTGGGCCAGGTCGCCGATCGCGCACCGGACCTCGGTGCCGACCAGGGTGCAGCTCGGGTCGGCGGAGATGAAGCTCAGACCGGCGGGCAGCGGGTCGGAGATGACCACCGACCTGGCCACCGACGGGCCGTTGTTGGCGACGGTGATGGTGTAGCTGGTGTCGCGGCCCGCCTCGGCGTTGCCCGAGGTGGCGTTGGTGGTGATGGCGAGGTCGGCGTCCGCGCTGACGGTGGCCGCCAGCGAGATCGCCCGGTTGGCAGGCGTCGGGTCGGGTGTCGGCGAGCCGACGGCGGCGGTGTTGGTGAGCACGGTGCCCGCCGGGGTGTCCGCGGGCACGAGTGCGTTGAGCACGACGACCCGGGAGCTGCCGGGCGGGATCGTGCCGAACGAGCAGTTGACGCCCTTGTTGTCGGGGGTCGGGGTGCAGGTGCCGCCCTGGACGGCCACACCGCCGGGCAGCAGGACGAGCCCGTCGGGCAGCGTGTCGGACAGGACCACGCCGGTGGCCACCGACGGGCCGGTGTTGGACACGGTCAGCGTGTAGGTCTGCGCGGTGCCCGCGCGGACCGGGTTCTGCGACATGGTGCCGGTGAGCACCAGGTCGGCGCTCTGCACGACGGGCGTCGCGAGGATGTCGAGCTGGTCCTCACCACCCGGGCTCGGACTGACCGTGACGACCTGGGCGCTGGTCTCCACCGACCCGCTGGCGGTCGGCGACACGTCCACGGTCACCGACAGGGCGTCGCTGGTGCCCGACGGCAGCCGGTCGAGCACGCAGGTGACCACCCGGCCCGCGACGGTGCAGGAGCCCAGGGTGCTGACCGCGGAGACGATGGTCAGCTCGGCGGGCACGGTGTGGGTGACGGTCACGGTCGTCGCGTCGGACGGGCCGTTGTTGGCGGCGACGATGCCGTAGGTCGCCCGCGCACCCGCCACGAGCGGCGAGGGGTTGACCGTCTGGTCGATGGTCAGGCGGGAGAACGCGGTGACCGCGGTCGCGGCGGTGACGGAGTTGTTCAGCAGCACCGGGTCCGGGCTGGAGGTGCTGATGGTCGCCGAGAAGCTGCGCGGCCCGGGCGGGCTCGACGCGGCGATCCGGCCGGACACGGTGCCGCTGATCACGCGGCCCGCGGTCAGGGTCCCGACCGCGCAGTTCACCCGGCCGCCGGTGACCGGGCAGCTGACCCCGTCCAGGGTGACGACCAGGTCGAGCACGCCTGCCGGGAGGTCGGCGACGACGGCGACGTCGCGGGCGTCGGACGGGCCGACGTTGCCCACGCTGAAGGTGCGGGTGAACGCCTCACCGGCGACGAAGGTGCCGGGCGCCTGCACGTTGGCGATGCGCACGTCCGCCTCGGCGCGGACCGACACCAGCGTGCTGGCGGTGTTGTTGGACTGCGTCGGGTCCGGTGTGGTCGCCGCGACGGTGGCCGTCGCGGTGGTCGAGCCGAGGGTCTGTCCCGAGGGGACGGTCACGTCGACGGTGACCGAGGCGGCCGCCGCCGCGGGGAGGTTGCCGAAGTTGCAGACCACCCGGCCGCTCTGGATCTGGCAGCTGCCGGTGGTCGGCGTGATGGTGCCGATGGTGAAGCCCGCCGGGATCACCTGGCTCGAGGTCACGCCCAGCGCGACCGACGGGCCCTCGTTGGTGACGGTCATGGTGTAGCGGGTTCCGGTGCCCGCGACGACCGACGGCGCGGCGACGACCTGGGTGACAGCGAGGTCGGCCTGCGCGGTCACCGACGAGGTGTGTGTCGCGGTGTTGTCCGCGGGGTTCGGGTCGGCGCTGGTCGAGGTGACCGTGGCGGTGTTGGTGAACCCGCCCGCGGGCACGGTGCCCGGGGTGTCGGCGGTGATGGTGATCGACGCGGAGCCGTCGACGGGGAGCCTGCCCAGCTGGCAGGTGATGGTCCGCCCGGCCACGGCGCAGGTGCCCTGGGTGGTCTGCTCGCCGGTGGCGGTCAGCCCGACGGGCAGCGTGTCGGTGACCACGACGCTGTCGGCGACCGAGGGGCCGTGGTTGGCCACGGTCAGGTTGTAGTTCAGCGGCCCACCGGCCACGACCGGCTGCGGGACCGCGGTCTTGGTGATGCTCAGGTCGCTGACCCGGCCGACGACGGTGGCGACGCTGGCCGAGTCGTTGGCGGTGAACTCCTGCGGGGTGCTGGTGGTCGCGGTGGCGGCGTTGGTCAGCTCACCCGCGGGGCGGTCGGGCGCGATGGCCACGCGCAGGCTGACGGTCACCGAGCCACCGGCGGGCACGACCCCGATCTGGCAGGAGACGGTGGTGCCGGTGGTGCAGGTGCCGGACTGCGGGCTGGCGCTGACGACCGAGACACCGGTCTGGATCGGGTCGGTGACCACCACGTTGCGGGCGTCGGACGGACCGTCGTTGGTGACGGTGATCGTGTAGTTGGTCCTGGTGCCCGCGACCGGGGTCGGCGTCGACGCGGTCTTGGTCACCCGCAGGTCGGCGAGCGGGGCGGTCGGCTGGGTCGCGGTCGAGGAGTTGTTGCCGTTGGCCGGGTCCGGTGTGCTGGCCGAGGCCGACGAGGTGATCGACAGGGTCGGGGCGGCGAAGCCGGGGTCGACGGCGAGCACGACGTCGGCGGTGAAGGTCGCGCCGGGGGCGAGGGTGCCGACGACGCAGGTGAGCGTGCCCGCGCTGACGGTGCACCCGTCGGTCGCCCAGACCACGGTGGTGCCGTCCGGCAGCGGGATGTTGATCACGACGTCGCGGGCCGTCGACGGGCCCGCGTTGGTGACCGTGGTGGTCAGCACCGTCTGCTCGGTGCCGGGCACGACCGGGCCGTTGAGCGAGCTGGTGACCTGCAGGTCGGCGGACTGGGTGACGGTCACCGGGACGGTGGCGGTGTTGTTGACCGAGACGTCGTCGGCGGTGGTCCCGGCGACCCGCACCGAGTTGATCACCACACCGCCCGCGGTGTCGGCGTTGACCCTGGCCACGACCGGGATCGAGACGGTGGTCGCGTTGGCGACGGTGCCGAGCGAACAGGTGACCGTCTGCCCCGACGGGGTGCACGTCACGCCCGCGGGCGGCGAGGTGGAGACGTAGGTGGTGCCGGTGGGCAGCGTGTCGGTGAGCGTGACACCGGTGCCGCTGTTCGGACCGTTGTTGGTGGCCGAGATCGTGTAGGCGACCGTCTGGCCCGCGTTCTGCGACGGGGCCGCGACGGTCTTGCCCGCCGCGAGGTCGGCCAGCGCGGTGACGGTCGTGTTGACCGCGTTGCCCGCGAAGGAGTAGTTGCGGTTCAGCGTGCGGGCGCGGTAGTCGAGGATCGGGGTGTTCACGATCGTGGACCCGGCGGCCGCGCGGTTGACCGTGGCGCGGAACCGGGTCGCGACAGACCCTCCCGGCGCGATGGTGCCACCGGTGGACGCGTTGGCCCCGGTACCCACCCGGAAACGGACAGTTCTGTCCCCTGCTGTGTAGTCGGCGGTGTCATCACCGGTCGCGTCCGTCTTGGTCCCGGTAGCGCCACCGGGATCGGTCTCGACGACGAGGCTGCCGGGGACGAACGACAAGCCGGTGGGCACGGGGTCGCGCACGACGGCGGTGTCGGCGAAGTCGCCACCGGTGTTGGCGAAGGTGAGCCGGTACTCCAGCGTGTCACCCGGCTGGGCCGGGTTGTTGCCGTTGAGGTTGGTCACGGTCTTGCTCACCGCGTTGAACGACGGGGTGAACAGGTCGATCTGGCTGGTGACCACGCCCGGGTAGTACGAGTCGCCGCTGGAGGTCAGGTTGATCGTCGCCGACGTGCTGCCGTTGCTGAGCACGTTGGTGGTGGCGATGCGGCCGATGTCGACGCCGAAGTTGTTCAGGTTCGCGGGGTTGCGACCGAGCTGGTCGACACCGGCGTCGCTGATGCGCGAGTCGAAGAAGTTGGTCGCGGGTCGGGTGGCATCGCTGAGCGTTGTGCTCCCCAGGCGCAGCGCGTCACCGGTGGTGCCGTAGTCGCCTTCCCACGCGACGACGCCGACCGAGGCGTTGACGTTGCCGGTGGTCGGGGTGAGGAAGCCGGTGACCGGGATGTCGACGCTGTTGTTGCCGGTCGCCGAGGTGATGTCGGCGAAGCCCTCGAACACACGCAGGTTGCGCAGCGGCAGCGACGGGTTGCGGTAGGAGACGATCAGCGACCAACCCGCGTAGCGGTCCTGACCGGTCGCGGCACCGATGTCCGCGCCCATGTAGAGGCCGTTGCCCGCGGCCTTGACCAGCTCGGTGACGTCGACCGAGGCCTGGAAGGGGCCGCCGTCACTGGTGACGAGCGCGGCGGGCTGGATGAGGTTGGACGCGGTGAGGGTGGTGTAAGAGGTCGCGCCGGGGGTGCGGAACCTGATGGTGTTGACGGCCTTGGTCGGCGCGACGCCGTTGGTGCCCGCGACGGTGCGCCCACCCCAGATCAGGCGCGCGTTGAGCACCGTCGAGCCCGCGGGCATCGCCAGCGTCGCGGTGGACGAGTTCGAAGTGGACAGGTCCAGGTCCACGTCGACGAAACCCATGTTGAACACGTTGTTGTTGTTCGACGTTCCCGTCGCGGTTCCCGCCCGCGCCGAGGTGCACCCCGAGGACAACGTGGGGCAGTCCATGTTGCTCGCACCGATGAGCGTGATGGCGCCGTTGTCCTCAGTGGAGTACACCGCGTCGAACGGGGCCCGCACGATCGCTTGCGCGGGAGTGGGCGCGACGACCGGCAGCAAGGTCGCCAGCAAAGCCGCGGTCAAGCTGAGCACACCCGCACGGGTGCGTCGCTGGACCGTGGGTCGAGACACCGCACCCATGGCAAATCCTTTGGCGTCGCAGAGGGAAACTGAGATCACCTTAGGCGGAGAAACAGAACTTGGCAGGGGTCATACCCAATCGGGTGGGGATAACCCACATCAATCACACAGCGCAGAGAATGGCCTGGCCTGCGTCGCCCTTCCGAGGGTGTAGGCGCTGGTCAACGACGCGGCCACGTGACATCGGCGCCGCGGAACAACGGTCGGTCACCAGCCTCGGCGATCTTCTTCGCGGCGTGATCGACCGGGCCGCGGGGATTCACTCAATTTGGCGGAAGCCAGCCGATCGAGCACCACAAGGATGAGGCAATTTCTCCGGGCAGCATCACTGGGAGCCAACATTTCCCGGTTCAAGACCGCGAAAACCACTCGGACGGGTCAGACCACTCGCGACAACTACGAGTGACGCCCCCTCCGCGTGCCCGACGAGTCCACATCGGATAGTCGGCCGCGCGCGAGGCACTAGTGCGTTTGGACTACCTGCAGGTCCCAAGAGGACGAAGAGCAGTTAACGCTACCGAGATCCAGAGGGGCGAGATGACGCTCCACCTCTTGCCTCGCGCGAGACCGCCAGCGCCACCGGGCGATTTGCTACGGCAAATTGCTATGTGCGGGCGACCGCCGCCCGTGGCTAGCGTCGGCCGGGACCGGATCTTGACGACCCGGTCCTAGGGAGGAGAACCATGCGAGTGCTGGTCACCGGGGCGACGGGGAACGTCGGTCGGCACGTGGTCGACGAACTGCTGGCCGCCGGGGTGGCGGTGCGGGCGATGACCAGGCGTCCCGAGACCGCGAGGTTCGCGGAAGACGTCGAGGTGGTCGGGGGCGATCTGGACGCCCCCGAGACGCTGGAGGGCGCGTTCGAAGGGGTCGACGGCCTCTACCTGTTCGCGGCTGGCAAGACTGCGAGCGTGCTCGAGCAGGCCAAGAGGGCTGGGGTGACCCGCGTGGTGCTCTTGTCGTCGGCGTCGGTGGGGTTCGGCGACGAGCAGGTAGGTGAGTCACATCGCGTAGCGGAGGAGGCGGTGGAGGACTCCGGCCTGGAGTGGACACATCTGAGGCCGGGGATGTTCGCGACCAACTTGCTGGAGTGGGCGGCGTCGATCCGCGAGGAGGGCGTGGTCCGCGAGCCGTACGGGTTGTCCGCGCAGACCGCGATCCACGAGGTCGACATCGCCGAGGTAGCGGTAGCGGCACTGACCACCGATCGGCACGTGGGCCAGGTGCTGGCGCTCACCGGGCCGCAGGTGCAGACCAAGGTCGAGCAAGCGCGGACGATCGGCGCGGCCATCGGTAGGGAGATCAGGTTCGAGGAGTTGACGCCGGAGCAGTGGAAGGCAGAACTGCCGGAGGAGGTTCCTGGGTGGGTCGCGGATTGGCTGTTGGCGGTCTGGGCTGGAGCTACCGAGATCCCGGAGACGGCACTGTCAACTGTGGAGGACGTCCTGGGCAAGCCAGCGAGGACGTTGGCACAGTGGGCGGCTGACCACGCTGACGACTTCCGCTAGGAGATAGCGCAAACGACGAGGACGGCCGTTGTCGCTGCCTCGGCGTTAGCGCCGAAGACGTCTCCGGTAACTCCGCCGAAGCGGCGGTGGAGGTGATGAGTCAACGCGACCACCACCACCGCCGCTAGAGCGACTCCTGCCGGACCTAGCAGCGGAACCCCGGGGACCACGAAGACCCCGGCGACGCAGAGCGCGAACGCCCAGACGATAGGTACGGCCACAGGCTGTGTTCCGGCAACTAGCGCGCCGAAGCCTTCCGGTCGCGCGGCGGGCACCCCGTGGCGGCAGCACCAGGAGAAGGCCGCCCTGCCAACTGTAAGAGCAAGAACGACAGCAGGTAGTCGTCCAGACGCGCTCAGTGTGGCGAGCGACGCCGCTTGCACTCCGATGACGATGACCAAGGCGACTGCGGCGAAAGCGCCGATCCCACCCTCCTTCATCACCGTGAGCGCGCGTTCAGGGGGCCCGTAGCAACCAAGACCATCCGCGGTGTCCGCTAGCCCGTCGAGATGCATGCCTCGGGTCAGTAGCGCGATCGCGCCTACCGCGAGAAGACCAGCGACCAGCGCCGGTACGCCGACCTCTCGAAGGCAGAACAAGAGTCCTGCGGTCACGACGCCCAACGCGAGACCGACCACCGGCGCGGTGGCGATGGCCCACCTACGAGCGTCCAGGTCGGTCCGCTGCGCGGGGACCGGTAGGACGGTGAGCCAGTGGAAGGACAACCGCAGGCCGTCTAGAGCAACCATCAGCGCAACCTCAGTGGGATACCGGCTACGAGTAAGAGAACCTCGTCGCATTGTGCGGCTAGATCGGCGTTGAGTGCACCCAACTCGTCTCGGAAGAGGCGGCCCGCGCTGGTGGACGGCACGACCCCGAGACCCACCTCGGCGGATACCAGCACCAACCGCGCCCGGCACTGGGCGACGGCCGCGACGAGGTCGTCCATGACGGTGATCGGCCGGTTCGCGCGATCCCAGCCGGTGTCGTCGAGCACGCCGGTGACCCAGGTCGCGATGTCGTCGACGAGGATCGGCGGGTCGCCCGGATCGGCGGAGCGCAGGAAGGCCGCGAGGGCGGAGGCGACGGGGACCTCGGTGGTGCGCCAGTGGGCGGGCCTGCGGGCGACGTGCTCGGCGATGCGGGCCGACCACTCGGCGTCACCGGGGTCGCGGCGCGCGGTGGCGAGGTAGTCGACCGGTCCGTCGCCACGCAGCAGGCCCTCGGCGTGCGCGGACTTGCCGGACCGCGTGCCGCCGAGCACGAGGGTCCGCTGCGGCTGGCTGTCCATCGGGCCATCCTGTCAGCCGCGGTCGGGTGATCGACCCGGGCCCGGTTAGGGTCTTGGCATGGACGCGACGCGAGTGGAGATCATCGGGATCGGCGCCGGTGACCCCGACCACGTGACGGTCGGCGCGGTGGCCGCGATGACCCGGGCCGACGTGTTCTTCTTCCTGGACAAGCCGGACGCGGCCGGGGAGCTCTCGGACCTGCGGCAGGTGATCCTCGACGCGCACGTCCCCGCTGGCGGTTACCGGCTCGCGCGGGTGCAGGACCCGCAGCGGGTGCGCACCGAGGCGGGCTACGGCGAGGCGGTCGCGGACTGGCGCAAGCGGCGAGCGGACGCGTGCGAGCGGTTGATCGCGGACAACCTGGCACCCGGTGAGACCGGGGCGTTCCTGGTCTGGGGTGACCCTTCGCTCTACGACAGCATCATCTCGGTCGTGGATGACATTCGCGCGCGCGGGAACCTGGAGTTCGAGGTGCTCGTCCACCCGGGCATCAGCAGTGTCTCCGCGTTGGCCGCGCGCTGTCACACCACCCTCAACCAGGTAGGCGGAGCGGTGCAGGTGACAACCGGGCGGCGGTTGGAACAAGCGTGGCCGGACGGCGTAGACGACGTCGTGGTGATGCTCGACGCCAGGGACGCTTACCTCGCCTACGCGAACGACCCCGACATCCACATTCACTGGGGTGCTTATGTGGGAACGGCGGACGAGATCATCGTGTCGGGCCCGCTGTCTGAGGTAGCCGAGCAGATCAGGGACACGCGCGAGAAGGCCCGGCAGGACAAGGGCTGGATCATGGACACCTACCTGCTCCGCCGTAAGAGGTCCTCAGTGGACTAACTGGGCGTGGTGCAGCAGCTCGCCGAACTGGTGGGCGTGTTGCTTCGCGTAAGCCCAGTAGGCGTCCTGAGCAAGCTCGATCACGGACGCCGCGTGCTCGCCCAGTGGTCCCTCGCGGCGGTAAGCCAAGACGTGGCGCATCTCGACAGGGCTACCTGCCAGAGGGCGCACGACGATGCCGTCGCCACCGCGGTACACAGCTTGGCACGCTGTGACCGCGCGGTTATGGGCTACCAGGTCACGGATGGACTCGGTGCTGGGCGAGGTATACCGGACGCGCGGTGTGAACCCGGCGTGCTCGCAGGCCGCGTGGAAGCAGTCTGGCCATCCCGCGCCATCGGACGGCGTCATCACCCACGTGCGATCAGCGAGATCCGGTAGCGCTATCTCGCTGTTCTCGACCAGGGGATCGCATTCCGCTAAGGCCACGAAGATGGGTTCACGCGCGATGGTGGTGCACTCGATGTCGGGCGTAGAGGAGAGTTCGTACCCCGGGTAGTCGACCGTGGCGATGGCGTCGAGCCTGTCCGCCGCGATGAGGTCCCAGAGCAGGCGCGGCGAGTACTCCATGGTCAGGCGCACCTCTATACCGGTCAGGGTCTCCCCTATCCGCTCCGCTAGCCCTACCGACACTGAGCCGACCGCGCCGCCTAGAGCGATCACGGGCTCGCTCGCGTCGAAGTAGCGGGCAGCGCCACGGTGCAGATCGGCGACGCTGTGCAGGATCGCCCGTGCGCGCGAGAGCACGAACTCGCCGACGACCGTCGGTGCCATCCCCCGCGGCCCCCGCGCGAAGAGCGGCGCGCCGATCTCGGCCTCGACCCGCCGGAGCCGGGCGGTGAGGGCTGGCTGCGACAACCGCAGCACGGTGGCCGCCTTGGTGAGGCTGCCGGTCTCGGCGATGACGCAGACCGTCCGCAGGTGGCGCAGCTCCAGTTCCATCCGCCGAGCCTAGGTCTGGCACTCGGCGCCGTTCAACAGATCAGAGCCACTCATAAAACCGGGTTATGCAATCTGTGATTACCCGGGTGCTCGGCGTGCGGGCGATAGTGGGCGGGCTCTGCGCTCCCGTCCCCCCTGCGTGGTTCCCTGCCTGAACGGAGCATCATGCGCACGAAGTCCCTGCTCGCCGCCGTGGCGGCGGCCGGTATCGCCGCCGGTGTCGTGGCCGCGATCCAGCCCGCCGCCACCGCGGCACCCGATCCCGCCCCCGCGGCGGCCACCGTCGTCAAGGAGGTCTTCTCCCCCGACGGCAAGATCAGCCAGGCGCGCGTCCCCGCGCCCGTGGCCTCGGCAGCCCCGCTCGCCGCGGTCAGCGCCGACGTCGTCACCATCCAGCAGGCCGGTCCGTCGAGCTCGAAGTTCGACCTCGTGTTCGTCGGCGACGGCTACACCTCGGCCCAGCTGGCCACCTACCACCAGCACGTGCTCAACCGCTGGAACGAGCTGATCCAGGTCGAGCCGTTCAAGTCGATGAAGAACTCGTTCAACGTGTGGCAGGTCAACGTGGTCTCCGCGCAGTCCGGTGTGGACAACGACCCGAGCAAGGGGGTGAGCCGCAGCACCGCGCTGGACATGTACTTCTGGTGCGGCGACATGGAGCGGTTGCTGTGCGTCAACGAGACCAAGGCCAAGCAGTACGCCGCGCTGGCGCCCGGGGCCGACCAGGTGCTGGCCGTGGCCAACAGCACGAAGTACGGCGGCGCCGGTGGCGGGGTCGCGACCTCGTCGGGCGGCAACGCCCAGTCCGGCCAGATCGTGGCGCACGAACTGGGCCACTCCATCGGCGGCCTCGCTGACGAGTACGACTACCCCAACGACCTCTACACGGGCGCCGAGCCCCGCGAGGCCAACGTGTCCATCTACCCGAGCGCGACGATGACGCGCTACCGCGTCAAGTGGTACTCCTACATCGGGAAGGCCTCCCCCGACGGTGGCGTTATCGGCACCTACCAGGGCGGCTACTACTACAAGCGTGGTGTCTACCGGCCAACCGACAACTCGTTGATGCGGAGCCTAGGGCGCCCGTTCAACCTGATCGGTCTCGACATCATGAAGGCAGCGATCGCCCGCAAGGCGCCTGCCCGCTAGGTGCTACCGGTCGCGGGCTTCGGTCCGCGACCGGTTAGTCCCACTCCCAACGGATGCCGTGAACGCCAGGCGGCGCATCGGGCACGGCGATGTGGGTGGTCATACTCGGGCCTAGAGGGAGTTCGGCGTCGTTGGCGCTGAGACCCGTGGGGCTCTTGTAGTACCGATAGCAGCGCACCGGCGGTTGCTCACGGTCGAACGTGACCTGGATCAGCAGTTGGCGGGCCGGGGTCCGCAGACCGTACTGCGCGTAGTCAGTCGCTGGCGGAGGGCCTTCGTAGCCGATCTCGTAGGCGTAGACGTAGGTGTCCCCCGCGCGCAAGGGGTAGTCGAAGCGAAGCTCTACGGCGAGGAGTTCGGTCTCCAGGTCCGTGCGGACTCGCGCGGGACTGCAGCACTCGGTGGTGCGCAGCGTGGGGTGGTGGCCCTCGCCGTCCTGCGGGTGGAAGAAGCAGACCCAGCGGTCCACGCCGTTGACCCTGGCGGTCGCGACGACCTCGGTGCGCACCAACCGCTCGGTGCGGTCGGGACCGATGTGGACGTGCTGGTGCAGCGACATCAGGGCCAGCCGGGTGTTGCCCGCGAGGTCGATGCCGTCGCACGACTCGATCGCGGCCGTCGTGAGGTCCAGCGCGCTGGCCAGACCGGCCGCGGTGTCCTCGGCGGCCCGGGGGCGAGCGGGCGTGATCAGGCGCTCCAGAGCGGAGCGGGGCAGGCCGAGGCTGTCCTCCAGGGCGCGCACGGCCCGCAGCGAGCGGTCGCCGTCCGGGCGGCGGCCGCCCCGGCGCCAGTAGCTGAGAGTGGCCTGGCTGACCGTGGCACCGCGCAGCGCGACCCGCCGCTGGACCGCCTCCAGGCTCAAGCCGCGGCGACGGATCGCCAGGTCGAGCGCACGGTCGAACGGGCCCGCGCGCAGGGCGGCGGTCAGCTCGGCCGACAGGTCCTCCCCGTCGTCGGTGGTCGACGCGGCCATTGTCACAGTGCGCTCCTCCAGGGGTTGCTCAGCGGGGTGTCCCCACAGCATGAGCGCACGGCGGCGGCAGGCTCAAGGGTCGAGCCGAGGAAGCAATACACAGAATTGGATTCGGCTGCCGCGACGGCGATGTGAGAGGACCGGGCTGTCCCGGTCCTCTCACACAGCGCTATCGGGCAGACGCGCGACGACGGGTCAGCGCGACAAGAGCGACACCACTCAAGAGCAGCAGAACACCTACCCACGCAACCGAGGGACGGTAGATCCCGGTAGCAGCTAGAGCAGGCGCGTTGGCTCCCTGCGGCACGGGCGCCGCGCCATTGTTGCCGCCAGGGTTGAGAACCGGGTTGATGGTCGGCGGCGTGCTGGACGTCGTAGGCGTCGTGCAGTCCACCGTGGGCAGTGCGTTGCTCGCGCCTACCGAGCTCACCTTGGCGTAGCTGATTCCGACGATGCCGGGGATCGCGAGGCTGGTAGCGCTAACGGCACCAACATTGGATCCCGGCGTGGCGAAGATGGCGCCGCGGACGGCCTCAGCGGCGGTGCACCCTTGCTGGAGGCTGGTCAGGAACGCGACCGCCTTGTCGGCCTCGGCAGTCTTACCGGCCGCGCGCAAGGCCTGCGCGGCCAAGCCGGTAGAGGCGGCGTTGTCTACCGCGTCGGGCAGGCTCGACTTGAACCCGCCGGTGGCGGACTGCTGGCTGATCAACCAGGTGAGTCCGGCGGTGGCCGCGTCGGCGCGCCCCACGGCGAGCAGCGCCTGCACCGCGACTGCGGTGCCCTCCACATCGGACAGGCACGTGCTGTCGAGCGCGACCGGGAACCCGCCGTCCTGGCAGGCCGACGCGACCAGGAAGTCGACGGCCTTCGCGGGTGCCCCACCGGCCCGCTCCAGGGCCAGCACGGCCAGCGCCTGGCTGAGGCCATCGGACTGGTCCGGCTGGGCCGAGGCGTCGACGAAGCGGCCGGACGGGGCCTGCAGCGCGCCGAGCCCGGCGACCAGGTCGACCTCACCGAAGGACCTCGGGTCGAGCCCGCGCGACTCGGCGACGAGGGCGAGCTTGGCCAGCGGTCCGGCGTAGGACTCGGCGGCACCGTCCCCGACGTACTCCAGCACGGCGTCCGGCTCGGCGAGGAACGCGGCCGCCTTGGTCGCGGCGTCGGCACCCACCCCGGCGGCGTCGAGCGCGAGGACCACGTCAGCGGTGCCGTCGAAGTCGGGGGTGGCCGGGGCGCTCTCGACGTGGTCGCCGTCGACCAGCTGGCGCGCGAGCCACCCGGCGGCGGTGTCGTCGGCGGTGGCACCGGCCTGGGCGGCCGCGCCGAGAGGGGTCATCACGAGCGCGACAGCCGTGACGCCTGCCATGACTGCTGATCTGGGGCCAAGGCCCATGTCCTACGCCTCTCGCGCGGGAGGACAGTGGCCGACCCGGCGCACCCGGGCCACCCGCGGTCCTCGACAGTTCGGAGCACGCCGCGCCCGGCGGGGGCAGTGGGCTCCGCCGCCACATGGGCGGCCGACCTCGCGGGGCCAGCACCGGGCTCAGACCGGACTTTCCCCGTGTGGGCGCGGTTGCTTAACGCTTCGGATCATGCCCAACGGCGACTACGGACCGCAAGATCCGTTAGCGGCCACGAGCGCCACCACCCGTACGGCCCAACGGGCCAGAATCCCCTTGAGCGCCAACGGAAACGAGCGCGGTCGCGTCTACCGCACGCATGGACGTCGGCAGCCGTTAGTTGAAACGTGATCGACCCGGTACTCGGCGTTTGATCCAGTTAGCGCAACCGATCGCAGCCAATAAGAGCAATCAGTCCCGGCGTAGCACCAAGAGGGCGATGTCGTCGTCTTTGTTCTGACCGTAGGTGCTAAGCAATCGCTCGCACATCGACTCCGGGTCTTCGTCGGCCCGCATAGACGCGCGTAGGTGCTCCATGTCGGCGTCGAGGGGGGACGTGCGGCGCTCGATAAGCCCATCGGTCATCAGGACGACGGTCGTCCCAGAGGGGATGTCCACCGTGGTCGCCTCCGGGCGGGGTGTCTTGACCCCGAGCAACGCCCCGGGCAAGCGCAGGTAGCGCGCACTGGACGCGTCTACGACCAACGGCGGGATGTGACCCGCGTTCGCGATGGTTGCCTTACCCGCTACGGGATCCAGCACAAGCACGCACAGCGTCGTAAGACCCTCCGGGTGGAACCGGCGGAGCATCGCGTTAAGAAGCTCGACGATCAGGTCCGGCGGGTGGCCCTCGATCGCGTAAGCGCGCAGGGCGTGCCGGACCTCACCCATGACGCTGGCCGCCTCGATCGAGTGCCCGGTGACGTCACCGATGGCCACCAGCAACCGGTCCCCCAGCTCGGCGACCTCGTAGAAATCACCGCCGACCTGAGCGATGGTCGACGCGGGGACGTAGCGGGCCGCCATGGTCACCCCGGGCGAACGCGGCAAGCTGCTGGGCAGCAGGCTCCGCTGCAACGCGAGTGCGATGTCGTGTTCGTCGGCGAACGCCCGCAGCCCCTCAGCGGCAACGGCCGTAGTTAGTCCTATCTGGACCAACAGGTCTCGCTCCTCCTGCGCCACTACGGCTTTCGCCGGGAGCGCGACACAGGTAGCCGGGTGGTCCGACCTGGTGCGGGCCAAGACCGCGCAGGTATCGCCATCCGGCAACGTGCGGAACACGGAAGTGGTGCGCTCAGGCAGGACTTCCTCCGCGAGGCCGTCGAGCAAGCGCGTGTTCGACACCGTGACGTGGCTGCCCGCACCCTCGGTGCTCCCCCACAGCTCGGCGCCGTCGCGCAGCCGCACCAAGACGGTGGCGGCACTGTCGAGCACCGCCGCGGCACCCTGCACGGCGGCGGTGACCAGCGCCGGGAACGTGCGGGCCGCGTTGATCTCCAGGCTCGCGGCGGTGAGCAGGCTCAACCGGGCGGCCAGCCGCTCGGCCGCGATCCTGGCCCGGTAGTACCGCAGCGCGGCCTTCACCGTGGCCTGCAGCTCACCCGGGTCGACCGGCTCGCTCAGGTAGGCGTCGGCGCCCCTGGTCAGCCCGGCGGCGCGGTCGCTGGCCTCGATCAGGCTGGCGGACACGTGCACCACCGGCAGCGCCGCCGTCGCCGGGTCGCTCTTGATCGCCTCGCAGACCTCGAACCCGCTCATGTCCGGCAGGTTCACGTCCAGGATGACCAGGTCCACCTCGGACTCGCGCAGCGCGGCCAGCGCACCGGCCCCGGTGTCGGCCTCGATGATCTCGTGACCGCCGCGGCGCAGCCAACTTCCGGTGACGTACCTGCTGGCCTCGGTGTCGTCGACGACCAGGATGCGGGCGGGCCGGTCCTGGTCGAACCCGGCAGTCACGGCCTCGACTCTTCCGGCGCGGCGGCCAGCGCCCGGCGAACGCCGTCGCGGACCGAGTCGGAGGTCAGCTGCGAGGTGTGCAGCACCACCAGGCCGCCCTCCCGGTCCCGGTGCTCGGCCGACTGCACCGCCAGCACCGGGACACCGGCGAGCCGGGGCTCCCGGTGCAGCCCGGCGAGGCAGTCCTCGGCGTGCGGCGCGGCCAGGTCGAGCACCAGCAGGTCGGGCCGCTCGGCGGTGGCCATCAGCACCGCGCCGAGGCCGTCGGCGGTCTGCCGGATCGCGTCGACGAGCGGGCCCATCGCGGTGCTCAGCCGGGCACGCAGGGTGTCGTCCGCGGTGACCAGCAGCACCGACCGGGGCCTGGTCGGGGCCTCGGCCGCGAAAACAGGGAGTCGCACGGTGACAAGCGTGCCCTGACCAGGCGTACTCCGCAGATCGAGCGACCCGCCGAGCACCTCGGCCACGCTGCGCGCGTAGGGCAGCCCGAGGCCGGTGCCCGCCGCGCGCGCCTGCAGCGCGTTGGGCACCTGGTGGAACTCCTCGAAGACCTTGTCCAGGTGGTCGGCGGGGATGCCGATCCCGGTGTCGGCGACGGTGAACACCCAGTGCTCGCCGTCGGTGGTGGCGCTGACCCGCACCTCGCCGCGCTCGGTGAACTTGAGGCCGTTGGACACGAGGTTGCGCAGGATGTGCTGCAGCATCGTGTCGTCGGTGCGCAGGGCGGGGGCGTCAGGCAGCTCGTCGAACACGAGTTGGACCGCGCCGTCGCGGGCGGCGGGCGCGAACCCGTCACGCAGGTGCGCGAACAGCAGCCGCATGTCCACCTCGGACACCCGCGGCTGCAACCGGCCCGACTCGGCCTTGGCGACGTCGAGCAGGTCGTTGACCAGGGTCAGCAGGCCGCCGCCGGAGGTGCTGATCAGCTCCAGCTGCCTGCGCTGGTCGTCGGTGAGCGGGTCGGCGCCCGGTCCGAGCAGCAGGCGGGCCAGGCCGACGATCGAGTTGACCGGGGTCCGCACCTCGTGGCTGACATTGGACCAGAACCGGTTCTTGGCGTCGCTGGCCCTCTTGAGCTCGTTGCTCTTCTCGTCCAGCTCCGCGTAGAGGGCAACAACGCCGCGGTTGGTGTCGTCCAGCTCCTCGGTCAGCTCCGCATAGAGGGCGACGACACCGCGGTTGGTCTCTTCCAGTTCCGCGTTGAGCTGGAGGAGTTCCTCTTGCTTGCGTTCCAGGCTGTCCAGCGTCTGCAACAGCTCTTCGTTCTGGGCGCGCAACTCGTCGGCAGCGTTACCCGGCTGGAGGCTTCCCAGCTCGCCGCGCAAGTGGGCCGCCCCACGCACGTCGGGGAAGGTAGTCCCACCCGGCAACGCCTTGCGGACCCTGACGTGCACCATGCCGCGCCGGTTCTCGACCTTGACCTCGTCAAGGAGCCGTTCCGCTGTGGACCACCCCGGCTCCGACACCGGCGCGCTGGACAGGCCGGTGCCCAGCCGCACCACCAGCGACGCCACCGGGTCCTCGGTCAGTTCGAAGACCACCGTGAGGGGGATCTGACCAACGAGCAGGAGCCTGCCCAGGTCGCTCAGGGCCGTCGCGATCCGGATCTGGTCCTGGGTCTCCAGGCCGATCGCCCGTGCCACTTCCCGACCGCGCTGCCGGAGCAGGAACACGCCTTGCTCACCGGACAGCGACAGGGTCAACAGCTCGACGGCACTCATCGGGCACTCGCCTTGGCCACCACCACGGACGCGTCGTCCCGGCGGCCGCCCGCCTCGCGCAGGAGGTCCAGCGCGACCACCAGCGGGTCCGCGCTCCAGCGGTCGAGCGGGTCTGTCGTCCAGCGCTCGTTGAGCCCGTCGGAGTGCAGCACCACCACGGCGTCTTCGGGTAGTTCGTAGTCGAAGCGGCGGATCGTCCGTGCCTGGTAACCCGCGATGCCGGGGAGCGACACCATGCCGCGTTTGCGGTCGGTCACCACCGCGCCCGAGATGTTGCCCACGCCCGCGTAGCGCACCAGCGCGGCCACCGGGTCCAACTCGGCCACCGCGACCGCGCCGCCTCTAGTTCCGCTCATGCCACCGTGCAGCAGGCGCACCGCGTCTTCTGGGGTGGTCCAGTCGATGTCCAGGAAAGTCCGCACAGCCGCTTGCGATGCCGAGGCGGCGAGCGGTCCATGACCAGAACCGTCACAGAGCATCAACAGCAGTCGTTTACCCTGCCTGCGGATGGCGTAGGCGTCGCCGCAGATCTCCTCACCGCCCATGGGCCTCGTGACCCCAGCGGCGACAGCAGGCTCTATGCGCGCGGGGTGGCGCAAGTCGCGCGGACCGAACCGCGCGGTGAGGATCGTGCCCCTGCCGACGGTGGACCTGATCGCGTAGGTGTCCGACATGCGGGCCACGGCTCCGAGCCCGATACCCAGGGTGCCTGCGGTCGAGTGGCCGTCGAGGAAGGCCAGGGCCGGGTCCGCGATGCCGGGGCCGCGGTCGACGGAGGCGACCTCCACCTCCGCGTGCTCGGCCGTGCGCAGGGCGCGCAACAGCAGAACGCCCTGGTCGGCGTGCTTGGCCAGGTTCGTCGCCAGCTCGGTGACCACCAGCGCGACCTCGGCGACCCTGGTGGGGGTGAAGGCGAGCCGCTCGGCCAGCCCGGTCGCGGCCCGCCGCGCCGCCCCGACCGCGCTGAGCTCCTCGACCGGCAGCCAGCCGACATCCTCGGCGGTGGGCAGGTGGTCGGCGGGCGGACCCCCGGTCACCGCGACCACTTGACCACGGTGACCGTGGTGCCGCGCCCGACCTCGGTGTCCAGCTCGAACTCGTCGACGAGCCTGCGCGCCCCGCTGAGCCCGAGGCCCATGCCGCGCCCGCTGGTCCAGCCGTCGGTCAGCGCGAGGGCCGTGTCGGGGATGCCGGGGCCGGTGTCCTGGAAGCTCGCCCGGACGCCCTGGCGCCTGCCCTCGCCGAGCAGCTCGACGACGGCCGCACCCCCGCCGCCGTAGGTCAGGGTGTTGCGGGCGAGTTCGCTGGCCGCCGTCACCAGCTTGGTCTGGTCCACGAGCGACAGCTTCGCCCGTTGCGCGAAGGACCGCACGACCTGGCGCACCCGCACCACGTCCTCGTCGGCGGCGATGGGGATGTCCTCGCGCCCCGTCACCGGGGTGCTCGCTCGCCAAGTTCGGCGAGGATGGCCAGGCCCTTCTCCAGGTCGAGAGCGGTCCGCACCTCACCGAGGGTGAGGCCTAGCTCAACCAGCGTGATGGCCACCGCGGGCCGCATCCCGACCACGACGGTGTGCGCGTCGAAGAGCCGGGAGGTGGAGGCGATGGTGGCGAACATCCGGCCGATGAACGAGTCGACGATGTCGACGGCCGAGATGTCCAGGATGACGCCGTGCGCGCCGGTCGCGGTGATCTTCTCCGCCAGGTCCTCCTGCAGCGCGAGCACGTCGCGGTCCTGCAGGTCGACCTGGATGGAGGCGAGCAGGACGTCGCCGATCTTGAGGATGGGGATGCGCTCCACCGCGCTCACCCGCGCCGGTCGGCGGTGACCACGTCGACCCCGGAGCGGCGCAGCGCGTGCCGCAGGGCGTCGGCGAGCGAGGACTTGGTGGTGATGTCGCCGAACTCGATGCCCAGCGCGACGATGGTCTGCGCGATGTGCGGGCGAATGCCGGAGATCGTGCACTCCGCGCCCATCAGCCGCGCCGCCATCACGGTCTTGAGCAGGTGCTGGGCGACCTGGGTGTCCACCGCGAGCACACCGGTGATGTCGATGATCGCGTGCGCCGCGCCGGTGGTGACCAGCGCCTCGAGCAGCTTCTCCATCACGACCTGGGTGCGCGCGGAGTCCAGCGTGCCCACCAGCGGGACCGCCAGCACCCCGTCCCACAGCTTGACCACCGGGGTGGTCAGCTCGAGCAGCTGCTCGGCCTGCTCGTCGATGACCTCCTCGCGGGCCTTGGCGTAGGTCTCGAAGGTCTGCAGCCCGAGCGCGTCGAGCAGCTGGGAGAACACGACGACCTCGCGCAGGCCGCCTTGGGCGTCATCGCGGTCGACGAACTCGAACAGGGCCTGCTTGAGCGCGAACACCGCGATGGCGGTCTCCGACGGGGTGAACCCGGCACGCGCCCGGCGCCGCGACAGGTCGGCCAGCTGGCCGCGCAGCTCGGCGTAGGGCTCGGCCGCCACGTCCCGGGCGCCGCTGTCGACTCCGGAGAGCAGGGCGCCGTAGAGCTCGGACAGCTCGCGCTCCAGCTCCGCGGGGCTCAGGCGCCCCCGGAGAGGGGCGGCGGCCAGCTCGACCCACCGCGCGGTCAACGCCGCGGCACCGGTCCGCAGCAGATCCGCGAGGTTGTCCGAGCGCCCCGTTTCGATCGTCATCCTGCCTCCTAGTCGAGCCGACCGGCGGAGCTTAGCGCCGAGGGCGAAGGTGTGTTCGCGTTCGGGCCGCGCGTAGGCAGGGC
Organism: Actinokineospora globicatena; assembly: GCF_024171945.1. Lineage (GTDB taxonomy): Bacteria > Actinomycetota > Actinomycetes > Mycobacteriales > Pseudonocardiaceae > Actinokineospora > Actinokineospora globicatena. Next base: position 525,980 of record NZ_JAMTCR010000004.1, on the reverse strand, counting down.
TTGCACCTGGATGTCCGAACCGCGCGGGCGCCGTGAGCGGGCTGTTGGCTCAACCTGGGCTCGGGAACGTGAGAAGCCTAACCCGAGCGTGTGTTGGGCATCCGGACCGGGTAGACCGACCCCATGGACCTCGACGCGGTGCGTGCGTTCCTCACTGAGCGGCTCTCTGAAGACGAACGCAGGGCGGCCGCTGGGGGCGTCCCGCTGCTAGAGGAGGCCGAGCGGCTCGGCAGGCTCCACGTGCTGCGTAGTGACGACGGCACAGGGTTGCTCCTAGCGCCGATAGCGAGCCCTGGTGAGCCGGTGTCGTTCGCGGAGAAGGCCCCGTTGCTGCGCGCGGAGATCGCCGTCGCCGACGAGGACACCCTGCGGCTACTCGCGACCGCGTACGACGCGCACCACGGTTGGCAGGAAGAGTGGCGGGTGCAGCAGTAGGTTTCACCTGTCGCGGGCGTGGTGAACCCTCCACCATGGACGCTGAAGTGGATCATTGGGCCGACTCGGTGCGGAGGCGTTGATGGTGGCCGACGCGGTGGTGATCGGCAGTGGGCCCAACGGCCTGGTCGCGGCGAACCTGCTGGCTGACGCGGGGTGGTCGGTGGTCGTGCTGGAGGCGGCCGCGCACCCGGGTGGCGCGGTGCGGACAGCGGAGCTCACGGTCCCCGGGTTCCGCCACGACCTCTACAGCGCGTTCCACCCCCTGGCCGCTGCGTCACCGGTCATTGAGGCGCTGGGGCTCGAGCACTACGGGTTGCGGTGGCGCCACGCGCCCGGCGTGCTCGCCCACGTGTTCCCGGACGACCGATCGGTCTTGCTCTCCCGTGATGTGGAGCGCACCGCGGAGTCCGTGGGTTCTTTCGCCGCTCAAGATGCCGCTGCGTGGCGCTCCGAGTACGCCCGGTACCTGGATGTCCGAGACGACTTGATCCGGGCCTTGCTTCGGCCGTTTCCCCCGGTTCGCGCGGGGTTGGGCTTGTTGACGACCCTGGGCGTCGCCGAGGCTCTTAGGGCGATGCGTGTCGCGACGATGCCCGTTCGGCGGTACGGGGAGGAGCGGTTCGCCGGGGAGGGCGCGCGGATCCTGTTGGCAGGTAACGCGATGCACACCGATCTAGGACCGAACCAAGCAGGTAGCGCTGTGTTCGGCTGGTTGCTGGCGATGCTGGGGCAGGACGTGGGGTTCCCGGTGCCCCAGGGTGGCGCCGGATCGCTGACCGACGCGTTGGTGCGGCGACTGGAGTCCCGGGGCGGTCGCGTCGAGTGTTCGCGACCGGTGACGAAGGTCTTGGTCGCGCGCGGCAAGGCTGTCGGTGTTGTCGCGGGCGGCGACCACGTGCGGGCCGCGAAGGCGGTGCTGGCGGACGTCCCCGCTCCCGTGCTCTACCGGGACCTGGTCGGCGCGGACCTGCTGCCCGGCACGCTGCTCGACGACATCGCCAACTTCGACTGGGACGACTCGACGATCAAGGTCGACTGGGCGCTGTCCGGACCGATCCCCTGGCGCTCCGCCGCGGCATCGGCGGCTGGCACGGTCCACTTGGGAGTGGACGCCGACGGACTGGTCCAGGTGGACGCCGAACTCGGCAGCGGGCGGGTCCCGGAGCGGCCATTCCTGCTGCTCGGCCAGATGACCACTGCCGACCCGAGCCGCTCCCCCGCCGGGACGGAGTCGGCATGGCTCTACAGCCACGTCCCCCGCGGCGGGCACTGGCCCGCCGAGCGGCTGGCCACATGGGCGGACGGGGTGGAGGACATCGTGGCCACCCACGCCCCCGGTTTCCGCGACCTGGTCCTGGGGCGGGTCGTCTCCGGTCCCAGGGACCTGCAGAGCGGGAATCCCAGCCTGGTCGACGGTGCCATCAACTCCGGGACGGCGGGCATCCACCAGCAGTTGGTGTTCCGGCCGACCCCGGGCCTCGCCCGCGCCGACACGGTCATCGAGCGCCTGTTCCTGGCGAGCGCGTCAGCTCACCCGGGCGGTGGGGTGCACGGGGCTCCTGGTGCGAACGCGGCAAGGGCTGCGCTAGCCAGCCACTCTTACTACGGCCCTGTCTACCGACCTCTTATGCGCGGCCTCCACCGCACCCTTCATCCGCCCAAGCACTAGGACGAGCTCTAAATCAGGCGCGAGCGTTGGTGAGAAAGCGGAGTGCGGCCGGAAGACGCTGGTCGATTCGGATCTGGTTGGTGATCCGGCTTAGCGGTGACGGCGGGGCTACCTGCGGGCGGCCTGCCATAAGAGCGCCGTAGACGCGCGAGGCGAGAGTGGTGCTGGAGTGAGATTCCGGCGCTAGAGCCGTCACCGTCAGGCCGGTGCCCAGGAGTTCGTCGCGCAGTGAACCCGCGAACGACTGCACGAATGCCTTGGTGGCGTTGTGGACCGGGTGGTTGGTCGCTCCCGATGACGTGAAGAGCAATCGGCCGTGAGCGCGGGCGATCATCCCGGGTAGCAACCGCTTCGTCAGGTGGATGGTCGCGCGGACGTTCAGGTCGGTAGTGGCCAAGTGGTCTTCGAGCGCCGCGCCTTGCGAGAACGAACCGCCGGTGGTGGTGTCGGCGTTGATCGCCATCGCGGTAGGGACACCTACGCGTGCCGCTAAAGAGTCGACGTTGGCCGGTACGGCTAGATCGAGCTGGATCGCGGTGGCCTCGGGGAGGTCGGCGGCCACATCGTGCACTGTGGGGTCGTTGGCCACTAGGACGACGTGGAAGTCGTGGGCCGCGAACTCTCCGGCGAGATCGCGACCGATGCTGGAGGTAGCCCCGGTGACCAGGGCGAGTGGGGGCGAGACGCTCTTCATGGAAGACCTCGTTCAGAGCTGGATCGGTGGTTCGGGGTCAGCGGGCGGCGGCCAGGTCGGAGAGCCTGCTCAGTGTCTCGCGGTTGCGCGGGATGAGCAGCGCGTCGACGAGGAAGCGGGGAACGAGGGCGAGCGGGCCGCGACGGGGCTGCTCGGTCATGGTGATGGTGGTGCGGTCGCCGTGGTCGAGCAGCTCGAGCCGGACGTGGGCGGTGCCCGCGGGCCACACCCTGGCCTCCAGGTCGATGCTGCGGCCCGGGTCAGCCGCGACCACCTCGGTCGCGTCCTGGATGACCGCGGGCCAGACGCCGACGCTGTGGTGGATCCGGGTCCCCACGGCGGGCCAGCCCGGGTCGACGCTCCGGATGTGGGAGGCGCCGACGACCCACGAGGCGTAGGTCCAACCGTCGGCGAGCACGTCCCACACCCGGGCGGGCGGGACGGGTACCTCGGTGCGCACTGGGGCCATGTGCGTGACCTACCCGCGAATCGCCGGGGACAACCGCACCGCGCGCGACCCCCGTCACCCGATCGTGGCTGGTGGCGCGCGCCGGTGGGGCCAGCGGGTCATCATCGGGGCTTGGCGGTGTCCACGACCGCGCACGCGCGGGCCGGAGTGCAAGGAGTAGCGGATGGCCGTGTCACAGCTGGCCGCCGTCGACATCGGAGCGGGGTTCTCCGACGCCTGGCGGATGGTCATCACGTTCGTGCCGAGACTGATCGGGTTCGCCCTGGTCCTCGGCATCGGGTACCTGGTGGCGCGGTTCGCCGCGAGGGTGGTCACCAAGGTGCTGGCCAGGGTCGGGTTCGAGCGCGTGGTGGACCGGGGCGGCATCCGGCAGATGCTGGCGCGGTCCCGGTTCGAGGCCTCGGAGATCATCGCCAAGCTGGTGTACTACGCGATCCTGCTGGTCACCCTGCAGGTCGCGTTCGGGGTGTGGGGGTCGAACCCGGTCTCGGCGCTGCTGAGCGACATCGTGGCGTGGCTGCCCAAGGCGGCGGTGGCACTGCTCATCGTCGTGGTCGCGGCGGCCATCGCGCGCGGGGTGCGCGACTTCATCACCGCGGTGCTCGGCGGCCTCTCTTACGGCAAGGCGCTCGCCACGGCGGCGTCGGTGTTCATCGTGGCGCTGGGCATCATCGCGGCACTCAACCAGGTGGGGATCGCCACCACGGTGACCATGCCGGTGCTCATCACGGTGCTCGCGACGGCGGGCGGCATCGCCATCGTCGGCATCGGCGGCGGCATGATCCGCCCCATGCAGCGGCGGTGGGAGGGCTGGCTTGACCGCGCGGAGCACGAGATCCCGAAGATGCGCGAGCACATGGAGGCGCACCCGATGACCCGCGAACCGGCGCACTCCGGCGCGCCCGCGCAGGCGTGGAACGCCCAGGGCATGCACCAGCCGCAGATGACCCAGCCGGGCATGCACCCGACTGGCTCTTACCCGTCGATGCCGCCGCAGCCTGGCCCTTACGGCGGTCAGATGGGCGGCCCCGGGCAGATGCCCGCGCCACCGCAGCACCCTTATGGCCAGATCCCGCCGTACGGCCAGGCACCACCTAGCCGCTAACAGCACCAAGAGGGCGCCACCCACGCGGGTGGCGCCCTCTTGCGTCTAGAGGCTCATGCGCTGACGGGTTCCAAGATGACTCGTTGAGTTCGACGGCCGGTCGCGACCGTCCAAGCCCAGCCCGCAAGCACAGCGGCTCGGTTACGCCAGCCGACGAGGAACGCGAGGTGGACGACGGCCCAAGCAGCCTTGCCGATCAGGCCGCGCAGGCGCAGGCCACGGACGTCGCCGACAGCGTCGTTGGCGGAGATGGTCGCCATGGTGCCGAGGTCCAGGTAGCGGAACGGGGTGATCTTGTCGCCGGTGAGCCGGGCGCGGATGGCCTTGGCCACGTACTTGCCTTGCTGGAGGGCCGTTTCCGCGACGCCGGGCAGATCACTGTGGTTGGCGGTGTCACCGATGACGAACACCTCGGGGTGACCGGGGACCGTGCAGTCCTCTTGGACTACCAGGCGTCCCTTCTTGTCGGTCTCCACGCCCGCTGACGCGGCAAGCTTGCCGGTGAGCGGAGCCGCTCTTACTCCAGCGGCCCACACAACGGTCGCGGCGTCGAGTCTCTCGGTGGGACCGCCATTTGTTGGGGCATAGACGATGCCGTGGTCGTCGACCTCCTCCACCTTCTTACCCAGCCTGACGTCCACACCCAACTCACGCAGTTTGCGTTCAGTGTGGTCGCGGAGAGACTCGGTGTAAGGAGGCAGGACCGTGTCTAGAGCGTCGAGCAAGACGACGCGAACCTCGTCCAGGTTGAGTTCCGGGTATTGACCACGCAAAGTGCGGCGCTTCATGGCAGCGATCTGGCCAGCCAGCTCGACGCCGGTAGGGCCAGCGCCGACGATCGCGAAAGTCATCTCGCGGCGACGAGTGGCCTCGTCAGACGCAAGAGCAGCGCGCTCGAACGCTCGCAAGATGCGTCCACGGAGGTTGACGGCATCGTCGAGGGTCTTCATCGGTGGTGCCCACTGGCGCCATCCGTCATTACCGAAGTAGCTGTCCGTGCTGCCTACCGCGACGACAAGGGAGTCATAGCCGACCTTGCGGATAGCGCCATCGGCTTGGACGACGTCGACGACGCGGTTACCAGCGTCAACGTCCGTAGCCTCACCGAGCACGACCCTGCAGTCCTCACCGAGGACCTCGCGCAACGGTGGGGCGATGTTGCCGGGAGGCAGGATCGCGGTCGCCACCTGGTAGAGCAGTGGCTGGAAGAGGTGGTGGTTGACCCGGTCGACGACTACGACTTCCGCGTCCGCACGACGCAGACCCCGGGCGGCGTTCAAACCCCCGAAACCCGCGCCGACGACTACCACGCGGTGCCGCGCACCCGGTCGGTCGATGATCGCAGTCATACCCCAGGCGTACCTCTTAGCGAGATCGGGAAACCTCTCTCACCAAGCGTGACGCGCCGGTAGCACAAACGCGATGGCCGGTGTTCCCCGCGCGGGGAACACCGGCCATCTGCTGTTGTCGTGGTCAGACGCGGTTATCCTGGTCAGACTCGGAAGCGGGTGACCACGTTGTTGAGCTCGCCCGCCATGGTGGCCAGGGAGTCGGCGGTCTCGCGGGACGCGCTCACCGTGTCGCTGGTGGAGGACGCGGCCTCGGCCACCTCGGTCACGGTCTGGGCGATCGCGTCGGCACCGGCGGCCGCCTCGGAGACGCTGCGGCTCATCTCGCTGGTGGTCGCGGTCTGCTCCTCCACCGCCGAGGCGATGGTGGTCTGGTAGTCGCTGATCCGGTGGATGATCTGCGAGATCCGCTCGATCGCGCCGACCGCCGACGAGGTCTCGCCCTGGATGGTCTGCACCCGGGTGGCGATGTTCTCGGTGGCCCGCGCGGTCTCCTGGGCCAGGTCCTTGACCTCGCTGGCGACCACGGCGAAGCCCTTGCCCGCGTCACCGGCCCGAGCGGCCTCGATGGTGGCGTTGAGGGCGAGCAGGTTGGTCTGCTCGGCGATGCTGGTGATGACCTTGACGATGTTGCCGATCTCGGTCGACGACTCGCCGAGCTTGCCGACGATCTCGGTGGTCTCCTGGGCGGAGGCCACCGCGTCCGAGGCGACCCTGGCCGCGTCGGAGGCGTTGGAGGCGATCTCGCGGATCGACGCGCCCATCTCCTCCGAGGCCGTGGCCAGCGTCTGGACGTGCAGCGACACGTCCTGGGCGGCCTGGCGGACCGCACCGGCGCGGTCGGCGGTCTGCGCGGCGCCCTTGGCCAGGATGTCGCCCGCGGTGGCCATGTCGCGCGAGGACCCGGTCAGCGCCGAGGCGTTGGACCCGATCGTGCGCACGGTGTCGAGCATGCTGTCGGTGGCCCGGTTGAGCGCGGCGGCCATCTGGCCGACCTCGTCGCGGCTGGTCACGTCGGCCCGGCGGGTCAGGTCGCCGTCGCCGACGGCCTCCAGGACCGCGGTGACCCGCTGCAGCGGCCGGGTGACCGCGCGGGCCACCCACCAGGCGAGCAGCAGGCCGAGGAACAGGCCGATGCCCGCGCCGCCCAGGATCCAGGCGTTGGTGCGGTCACCGGTCGCGGCGACGTCGGCCGCGGCACCGGCGGCGGCGTTCGCCTGCGCGGTGGTCAGGGTGTCGAGCTGCTTGTCGAGCGTCGCGGTCAGCTCGTCGGCCTTGTTGTAGCCGTCCCAGAACGCGTCGAGGTTGTTGGTGTCGGCGGCGGGCAGGATCTGCTGGTCGCGGACGCTCAGGTAGCTCTTCCACGTGTTGCGGAGCGCGGTCAGCGTCGCCGGGTCAGCGGTCTCAGCGGTGTAAGAGACGAAAGTCGACTCGATCTCCGCGTCCAGGGCGGTCATCGACTGCTTGTTCTTCGGCCGCCACTCGGCGTCGGACATGTAGTAGTTCAGCATGAAGTTGCGGTCGGTCAGGATGTCGGCCCGCACCTTCGCCAGGGTTTGCGTGGCGTGCACGCCGCGGTCGTAGACCGCACGCGCCCCGTCCGTCAACTGCCCGGTCCCGGTCAAGCTCAGCCCCACCACCGCGGCGAAGGCCACCAGGACCACCGCCACCGCGCTGAAGATCTTCACCGTCACCGGGAGGTCCGCGAACCGCCCCAGCACACCGCCCCGCCGTCCTGCAGCCATCAGCCGACCCTTCATCTCGTGTCCCGCTCCAGGGGGGACATCGGCGGGTGGGCGGAGGACCTGAGCGTCTGGTTCGAACGGATGCGCGACGGCGAGCGGCGATCGGGCGCACGGGGCGCGCCACCCCGGGCGAGGGGTGGCGCGCCCGCTGGTGCGGGGCTACTTCGTGGTAGCGCGGGCGGCGGTGGTGATGACGCGCGTCACCTCGTCCGGGTGGGACAGCATCGGGACGTGGGAGCTGTTGAGCTCGATGGTCTTGGAGTTGGCGCGCTTGGCCTCGAAGCGCTCCAGGTCCGGGGAGATCGCACGGTCCTGCTTGGCGATCACGGCCCACGACGGGATGGTGCGCCACGCGGCGGCAGGGGCGGCGTCACCGAAGAGGGTGGCGTTGATGGGGCGCTGGGAGGCGGCCAGCAGGGCCGAGGTCGACGGGGAGAGGTCCGCGGTGAACACGTGGCGGAACTTGGCCGGGTCGATGTAGAGGTCGGCGCCGTTGGCGTGCGGGATCGGCTTGAGGGCGGGGACCAGCTCGGAGCCGGGGAAGCGACCGGCGAGCTCACCCAGCACCTCACCGGTGTCCGGGACGAACGCCGCCACGTACACCAGGGCCTTGACCTGCGGCAACGACGCGGCTGCGGTGCTGATCACCGCGCCGCCGTAGGAGTGGCCGACCAGCACGACCGGGCCGGGGATGGACTTGATCACGGACGCGATGTAGTCCGCGTCCTGGGTCAGCCCGCGCAGCGGGGTCGCGGGGGCGACCACGGTGTAGCCCTGGCGCTGCAGGCGGGTGGTGGTCTCCGACCAGCTCGACGCGTCCGCGAAGGCGCCGTGGACCAGGACGACCGTGGGCTTGGGGTGGTGCGACTCCTCGGTCGAGGTCCCGGCGGACCCGGTGGGCGCGGCGGTCGTGAGCAGGGCGCCGGTGGCGGCGAGGACGAGCAGGGCGGTGCGCAGGCGGCGCATCGGAGGGCTCCTTCGAGTAAGAGGGATCACGCGCTGAGGAAGGCGAGGAGGTCGGTGTTGAACTCTTGCTCGTACGCGCCGACGAGGCCGTGCGGGGCGCCGGGGTAGATCTTGAGGGTGGCGCCGGGGACGAGCAGGGCGGACTTCTTGGCGGCGTTGTCGACCGGGACGATCTGGTCGTCGTCGCCGTGGGCGACGAGGGTCGGGACGTCGATGCGCTTGAGGTCCTTGGTGAAGTCGGTCTCGGAGAACTGCTTCACGCACTCGTAGGCCTGGTGCAGCCCGGCCTGCAGGCTCCACAGCCAGAACGCGCGCCGCACACCCTCGGACTCGACGGCGCCCTCGCGGTTGTAGCCGTAGAACGGGGCGCTGAGGTCCCAGTAGAACTGCGACCGGTCGGCGGCCACGCCGGCGCGGATGCCGTCGAACACCTCGATCGGCACACCGCCGGGGTTGGCCTCGGTGCGGACCATCCGCGGCGGCACCGCCCCGAGCAGCACCACCTTCGCGACCCGGCCGGTGCCGTGGCGACCCAGGTAGCGGGCCACCTCGCCGCCGCCGGTGGAGTGGCCGACGAGCACGGCGTCGCGCAGGTCGAGCGCCTCGATGAGCTGGGCTAGGTCGTCGGCGTAGGTGTCCATGTCGTTGCCGTGCCAGGTCTGCGCGGACCGGCCGTGCCCCCGGCGGTCGTGCGCGACGGCGCGGTACCCGTGCTGGGCGACGAGGCGCGCCTGACCGTCCCAGGCGTCGGCGTTGAGCGGCCAGCCGTGGCTGAACACGACCGGCTGACCGGTGCCCCAGTCCTTGTAGAACAGGTCGGTGCCGTCGGCGGTGGTGAAGGTGCTCACGCGGCGCTCCCGGTGGCGGCGAACCGGCGGATGAACTCGAGCGCGGTGTCGGCGACCTCGCGCCACCCGCTGTCGATGATCAGCGAGTGGCCCCGGCCGGGGATCTCGACGATCTCGGTGACCCCCTCGTTGGCCTTCTGCCGCTTGTACTCGGCGTTGGCCATCGCCCACGGCACGGTGTTGTCCTTCTCGCCGGAGACGATCAGCAGCGGGCCGCGCCCCGGGTTCTCGTTGTCGACCTTGACCTCGGTCCACGGGTTGAGGTTCGCGGTCGCGGCCTGGAACAGCGGCGCACCGGGCGCGGGCACGGCGTAGGTCTCGAACAGGTGCTTGGCCTCGTCCTCATCCACCGCGTTGGCGAAGGCGAACCGGAACTGGTCGAAGGTCAACGGCACCGCCCGGTGCCGGTTCGCCGGGTTGTGCAACACCGGCGCCGCCGCCCGCAACGCCGAGATCGGCAACGGCAACACCCCCCGGAACGGCGCCGGGTCAATGGCCACCGACGCGACCGACAACCCGCGCCCCGCCAGGATCTGCGTGATCAACCCACCGAACGAGTGCCCGACCACCGCGGGCTTGCGGTCCAACCGCTCAACCAACCCACCGACGTGATCCGCGATCTGCCCAACGGTCTTGTTCGCGAACACCTCAGGATGCGCGTTGGCCTCCTCGACGGTCTCGGGGTCATCCGGCCAGGAAGCCGTCACCGCCACATACCCGGCCGCCTCGAACAGCTCAGCCCACCGATCCCAACTACTGGGCAGCAACCAGAGCCCGTGGACGAAGACAACCGGAGCCAACCCAGAGGCATTGGCCCGCTCAACCTGCTCGCTGTCATGTGCGTTGCTCATACCCCAACCCTGTCGACACCCCCCAGGTCCCCGCATCAGTCACACGACTGCATGTGCCCTCCAGCAGTGCCCAGGCCCACCCCGCGCCACCGCACCCAACACCTTTGGCCTCGACATCGTTGGCCCCCAAGGCCCCGCCGACAACGTTGGCCCCGAGACACCCGCAAGCAACGTTGGCCCCAAGACCGCCCGCTGACGACGTTGGCCGACCCGCGCTCCACGAAGGCGCTGGTGCCAGGCCGGCTCGATGGGGTGGACTTGTTTTGTGTGGGGGGACGGTACCCGTAGCGTCGGTAGCGGACAGGGCCATGCTTTTCGGCCCCTGCTTTGCGGTCCTGCCACGGGTGTCGTAGGGGCCCCACGCAAAACACGTTCGCCCCATCGAGCTCTGCTCGAAACTCGCGCCTGTTCGATGCCGAAGGCGAGCCGTCCACCGCAGCGAAGCGAAGGCAACGAAAGCCAGAGATCCCCAGCTCACCGCCTACCCAGCCACGGCCAGCAAGATCAACCCGCCCCAAAGACCCCCGAATACACAGCCTACCCAAGGGAACGCAAGCCAAGAGAGGCTGAAAGTCGAGACTGTGGACAACTCAGCCCCATGTGGACAACTCCCACCCCGCCACAGGAACTCCACGCCCCGGGTCGTTCCAAACGCACCGCCGCACACCCGCAGCCACCTCCCCGCACCTGGTCAAGTCACAGCGAAGCAAGGGCATCGCGAAGTGCCGAGCGCGATGTGATTCCCAGTTTGGGGAAGACGCGGTAGAGGTGGGCGCTTACGGTGCGAGGGGATAGGAATAGGCGTTCGGCGATTTCTTTGTTGGTCAGGCCGGTGGCGGCGAGGTTGGCCACTTCCAGTTGTTGGGCGGTGAGGGTGTCGGTCGTGGGTTCGGTGTTGATGGCGAGGCCGGTGGCTCTGAGTTCTTGTTCGGCTCTGCGTTGCCAGGTTGTGGCGCCGGTGCGGCGGAAGAGGTCCGCGGCGCGGCGGAGTTCTGGGCGGGCTTCGCCGGGGCGGTGGTTTCGGCGGTGGGTCTCGCCTAGGGCGAGGCGGATTCGGGCGTGGTCGAAGGGCCATTGTTCGACCAGGGGTAGGGCCAGTGCGGCGCGGAACAGGCCCACTGCCATGTCGTCGTCCGCTGTGCTGAGGGCTTTGGCGGCGAAGACGTGGAGGCGGACGCGGGGTGAGCGGTCGGCCAAGCGGGCGAGTTCGGCGGCTTCGACGTAGGCGGCCGCGGCGGCGCTTCGTCGGGTGCGGACCGCGGACTCGACCAGGTCGAACAAGAGCCACGGAGCATAACTGGCGTGGTCGGCGATAGCGGACAAGGAGACGTAAGCGGTCTCGTAGTCGCCCTCTGCCAAAGCCGCAGCGGCGGTGTTGCGGGCAGATAGGGCTAAGTGCAGCGCACTGCCGCGCGGCTCCGCCCACCGTTCGACCGTGCTGCTGTACTCGCGCGCGCTGTCGACGTCTCCCCTGCTCGCGGCCAGCCAGCCCAGCGTGCAGCGCAGGTCGTGCGCGATCAACTCCAGGTCGTGCCGCACGCACAGGTCCAGCCCAGCCTCGGCCGACGACTCAGCGGCGTCCCAGTCGCCCGCCAGGAAGTGGTCGTGTGCGGCGAACCAGTGGCAGGCGGCGACGTGTGTGACCGCTCCCCCGCCGCTTTCCCGGTCGATCAGCTCACGTAGCGGGGTGCGGTGTTCGTGCAGTAAGTCCAGCCAGGTCGCGAGTCTGCACAGGTCCACGATCCGGCCAGGAGACGCGGTCGCCGGTAAGAGGTCGAACGCGACGCGAAGGCGTCTAGGCGCGTCAGCGACAGGGGCGCCGGAGAGGACGTCGTACAAGAGCAGCGTGGACTCGTCGGGGTTCTCGACGGCCGCTAGAGCCTTGCCCAGCCTGTCCCACTCATCCGGGTCTTGGGTGTAGGTGGCGATAGTCAGCCAGAGGTGCAGCACCCGGTCGGCGACTGGCGTGTGTTCGAGCAACCTGCGCGCGCCGGACAGGTCGCCGTCGCGCAGCAGGGCGATCCTCGCGCGGGTGACCACGCCGTGCGCCGGGTCGTCGAGCAGGGCGCGGGCCTCGTCGAGCAGCTTCTGCGCCAGGTGCAGCTGGCCGGACTCCCCCGCCAGCTCGGCGCCCCGGTGCAGCCGCCCGGCCGCGTCGGCGGGGTCCGGGCTCAGCGCGGCGGCCCGGCGCAGCGCGGGGACGGCCAGACCGCTGCCGCCGCGCAGGCTCGCCGCGAGCGCGGTCCGCTCGATCTCGGCGGCGACGGCCTCGTCCGCCTCGACCGCGGCCTCCGCGAGGTGCCAGACCCGCCGCTCCGGGGTGTCCCGGTACAGCTCGGCGAGCTCGGCGTTGGCGGCGCGCAGCTCGTCGGGGGCGGCCGAGGCGATGATCGCCGACCGCACCAGCGGGTGCCGGAACCGCAGGCCGGACGGGGTGGAGTCGTGGGTGACCAGGCCGACCCGCTCCAGCTCGGCCAGCAGTGACGGCGCCAGTGACGTCGGGTGCGCCCGGTTCTCCAGCCGGTCGCCGTCGAGAGCGGTGAGCAGCAGCGTCCGGCGCACGTCGGTGTCGAGTTCGCGCACCCGCCCCGCGAAGGTCGACTCCAGCTTGGTCCTGGTCGACGCACCCGGGGGCAGCATCTCCAGCCCGGTAGCGGCATCCGTGCCGAGAACCCCTGGCAGCTCCACCAGCGCCAGCGGATTGCCCGCCGCGTAGTGGAGTACCTGGTCGCGCGCCCGCACAGGCAAGTCGGGGTGCGACCGTGCCAGCAGATCGATGGCGTCGGCGTCGGCGAGCGGCCTCACCTCGTACATGTGGATGTTCGGGGTGACGCGCTCACTGCTCAGCAGCGGTCGGCGCGCGAAGATCGCCCTGAGGTCGTACGGACGCAGCCGCAGGAGCATGAACATCATGACCTCGCGGGTGGGGTGGTCCACCCAGTGCGCGTCCTCGACCGCGACCAGCACCGGGCCGTCCTCGGCCACCGCCGCCAGCACCGCGAGCGAGGCCACCGAGATGGCCAGCCGGTCCGGCACCGGCCCCGCCTCGAACCCGAGCACGCGGCGCAGCACCTCGCGGTGGTACGGCTCGACCCGGTCGAAGTACTCGAGCACCGGCGCGAACAGCTGGTGCAGGCCCGCGAACGCCAGCTGCGCCTCGCTCTCGTAGCCGGACCCGCCCAGCACCCGGACCCCGCGCTCGATCGCGTACTCGATCCCGGCCCTGAGCAGCACCGTCTTGCCAACCCCCGGGTCACCGTGCAGCACCAGGTTGGGCTCGACACCGGGGTCTCGATCGATCACGCGCCGCAACGCCGCCAACTCCGCCGCGCGGCCGATCACATCCACGCCCCCACTGTGCCCTACGTACGACCTACCGAACGATCCTCGCGTATGTGCGGTCAGATGACTGATTCCCAGCCGTCCCCGGAGTTCCACGCTGTGGACCTGGGTGAAGGAGTGTGCTGTGCCGCTGCTGCGAGTCGGACCCGACGTCGAGCTGTACTACGAGGACGCGGGGTCGGGGCCGCCCGTGCTGCTCGTCCCCGGGTGGCCGCTGACCTCGGAGTCGTGGGAGTGCCAGGTCGGCGCGCTGGTCGAGGCGGGCCACCGGGTGATCACCTACGACCGGCGCGGGTTCGGCCGCTCGACCCGCGCCTGGGACGGCTACACCCCGGCGGCCCTCGTCGACGACTTACACGGATTGATCACGCACCTGGACCTGCTCGACCTCGTGCTGGTCGGCTTCTCCTCGGGCGCGGTTGAAGCCGCCCGCTACCTGACGGTGCACGGACCTGACAGAGCGCGCGGGCTGGTGTTGGCCAGTCCGTTGGGTGGCGCGTCAGCGCTAGGGCGCGATCTGCGCATAGCGGCCAAGTGGCACCGGGTGGCCATGCTGGACGACGTCCTAACTCGGTTCTTCAGCGTCAACGGCGAGGGCGCGCTCGATGAGGCCACCCGCCAGCACCTGCTATCGACGGCGGCGGCGTCCTCCGCGCGCGCGACCCTCGCCGTGATCGACGCGTGGTCAGACCCAACGCTCGATCTAGCCGCAGACGTCGCCGCAGCAGTCCTGCCAACTCTTGTCCTAGGCGGCGAGGGCGACGCGGTAGCGCCATCGCACAGGGTCAACGCACCCACGGTCGTCATCCCTAGCGGCCCCCACGGCGTGCACATAACCCACCCGCAGCAGTGGAACCAAGCCGTGCTGACGTTCCTGGCAGGCTAAGAGCCGCGGTTCTGGCGAGGTTTGATCGTGACCGGTGGCAGGACAGGAGCGGGCAACCGCGCCGGACTGCCCGTGTAGCCCTCTACGCGGCCGAACTGGTCCGACTCGTTCTCCCACGCCTCGCGGTAAGCGACGATCTCTTCGTGCGTGCGGGCCACGAAGTTCCACCACATCAGGATCGGCTCGGTGAACGGCGGACCACCCAGCAGCAGCACCCGCGACGGTTCATCTCCGAGGTTGGTCAGCTCTATCTGCGACCGACCGCGCCCGAGATAACCGAGTTCGGCCACCTTAAGAGGCTCCCCCGACACACAGATCTGGCCGGTGTCGAGCAGAACCCCGTGCTCGAACCCGGGGTCGACGTCGAGCGTCACCCTGTCGCGCGGAGCCACTACGAGTTCCGCGCCAAGAAGCGGCGTGAACGTGGCCACCGGGGACTTGCTGCCCGCCAACGTCCCGAGGAACACGCGCGCGGTCGCACCGTCTAGCGCTACCGGCTCAGGTGCGTAGTGCTCGAACGCGCGGGGAGCGTGACGGTGCTCCTCAGGTAGCGCTACCCACAGCTGCACGCCGTGCAGGATGTCGGTCGCTGCCGTGGACACCTCCGAGTGGCAGATCCCCGCGCCGCCGGTCATCAGGTTGACCTCACCGGGGCGGACGTACTCGTGCGTGCCCAGGCTGTCGCGGTGCTCGATCTCGCCGGAGAACAGCCAGCTCACCGTCTGCAGGCCGGTGTGCGGGTGCGGGGCGACGTCCATCCCGCCCGCCTCCGCGACCCGGGCCGGGCCGTAGTGGTCGACGAAGCACCACGCGCCGATCAGCGACCGGTCCCGCTGCGGCAGCGTGCGCCGCACCCGCATCGCGCGCGGACCGCCCAGCGGCACCTCGCGCGCGGTCAGCACCTCGACCCCGGGCGACGCCGGGTCCGGCCTGCACGAGAGCGGCGCGGGCGCGGTCTCGGTGTTGCTCATCGGTCGCGGCCGGGCGTCGTGGTCATGCCGTCCAGGGTAGTTGTCCACAGGCCGCGCGCACCGGACCACGGCGAAAACCGTCGAGCCCGTAGGATCCCGGCCGTGTCCGGTGCCACGACCGATCCCAGTCCCACCCCGGCGACCCGCGAGGCGGTGACCGAGGTCCTGCGCAGGGTGTTCGGCTACGACTCCTTCCGCGGCGAGCAGGAGGAGATCATCACCAGCGTCGCCGACGGCGGTGACGCGCTGGTGCTGATGCCCACCGGTGGCGGCAAGTCGCTGTGCTACCAGATCCCCGCGCTGGTCCGCCCGGGTGTCGGCGTGGTCATCTCGCCGCTGATCGCGCTCATGCAGGACCAGGTGGACGCCCTGCGCAACCTCGGGGTGCGCGCCGGGTTCCTCAACTCCACCCAGGACTCCGGCGAGCGGCGCGCGGTCGAGCAGGCCTTCGTCGACGGCGAGCTGGACCTGCTGTACCTGGCGCCCGAGCGGTTGCGGTTGGCCTCGACGGCGCAGCTGCTCGACCGGGGCAAGATCGCGCTGTTCGCCATCGACGAGGCGCACTGCGTGTCCCAGTGGGGCCACGACTTCCGGCCGGACTACCTGGAACTGTCCGCGTTGCACGAGCGCTGGCCGGAGGTGCCGCGGATCGCGTTGACCGCCACCGCGACCAAGGCGACGCACACCGAGATCGCGCAGCGGCTGAACCTGGGCGCCGCCAAGCATTTCGTGGCCAGCTTCGACCGGCCCAACATCCAGTACCGGATCGTGCCCAAGGCCAGTCCCACCAAGCAGTTGCTCGACCTGATCCGCGCCGAGCACGCCGGGGACGCGGGCATCGTCTACTGCCTGTCGCGCGCGTCGGTGGAGAAGACGGCGCAGTTCTTGTCCGACAACGGAGTGCCCGCGGTGCCGTACCACGCGGGTCTCGACTCCAGGGTCCGCGCGACCAACCAGTCCCGGTTCCTGCGCGAGGACGGCTTGGTCGTGGTCGCCACGATCGCCTTCGGCATGGGGATCGACAAGCCGGATGTGCGGTTCGTGGCGCACCTGGACCTGCCGAAGTCCGTGGAGGGCTACTACCAGGAGACCGGTCGCGCGGGCCGCGACGGCCAACCGTCCACCGCGTGGCTGGCCTACGGCCTCACCGACGTGGTGTCGCAGCGCAAGATGATCGACAGCTCCGAGGGCGACCTCGCGCACCGGCGCAAGCTGAACCTGCACCTCGACGCGATGCTCGCGTTGTGCGAGACCGTCGAGTGCAGGCGGGTGCGGCTGCTCAACTACTTCGGCCAGACCGGTGAGCCCTGCAAGAACTGCGACACCTGCCTGAACCCGCCGGAGTCCTGGGACGGCACGGTTCCCGCGCAGAAGCTGCTCTCCGCGGTGTACCGGCTCGACCACGAGCGCAACCAGCACTTCGGCACCGGGCAGGTGGTGGACATCCTGCTCGGCAAGCAGACCGAGAAGATCACCCAGCACCGGCACGACGAGCTCTCCGTCTACGGCAAGGGAACCGAGCTCAGCGAGGGCCAGTGGCGCGGCGTGGCCCGGCAGCTGCTCGCCCAGGGGTTGCTCGACGTGGTCGGCGACTACGGGACGCTGGCGCTGACCGACGGCAGCGCCGAGGTGTTGTTCCAGGGCCGCAAGGTGATGCTGCGGCGCGAGCCGGAGAAGGTGGCCCGCGCGTCCACCCCGCGCACGGCCAAGGCTCCCGCGGTCGACCTGCCCGCCGAGTCGGTGCCGGTGTTCGAGGCGTTGCGCGCGTGGCGGGCGGCGTCGGCCAAGGAGCAGGGCGTCCCGGCCTACGTGATCTTCCACGACGCGACGCTGCGGCAGATCGCGGCGGCGCGGCCCACGGAACTCTCGGGGCTCAGCGGCATCAGCGGGGTCGGCGAGAACAAGCTGGCCAAGTACGGGCAACAGATCATCGACACCCTGGCCGAACTGGACTGACCTACACCGGGTCCGGTGTGGACAGTTGGAACTCCTGCAGCGTTGCCTGCAGCGCCCGGTTCTCGTGCGCGGTCACCATCGCCGCGGCGACGTCGCGCAGCTTGCGGTTGGAGTTCTGCGAGGCGCGGGTCAGCGTCTCGAACGCGGTGTCCGCGTCGAACCCGAAGCGCTGCATCAGCAGGCCTTGGGCCTGCCCGATGGTGGCCCGCGTGGTCAGGGCGGTGCGCAGCTGCTCGACCAGGCCGGTGCTGTGGTGGTAGAGCGAGACGTTGTCGAAGACCACGCCCGCGTTCAGCGCCAGCAGCATCACGAAGTCGTAGGACAGCGCGTCGAACTGGTCGGGCTCGCGGGAGAACAGCGTGAACACGGCCTGACCGCGTTCGCTGGTCGGGATCGGCAGGACCAAGCACCCGCACCACCCCGCGAGCAGCAACTGGGTGGAGAAGGTGGGCCACCGCTCGTCGGCCGCGGCGTCGTCGAGTCTTCGCGGTTCGTGGTGGATCAACGCCTCGGTGACCGGCCCCGGCACGAGCAGGTTGACCGGGTGCTCCCCGACGGTCTCGAAGTCGCCGCGGTGGGTCCGGACGGTGATCGAGGCGTGCGCGCAGCCGGGCACCGTGTCGGTGGCCCTGGCCACGAACCGGCCCAGCGCGGAGGACACATCATCCCCCGCGACGAGCCTCGTCACCTCGGCCAGCTCCTGGGCCAGGGAGAGCACACCTGTCATACGAGCCAGCCGGGAGTCGGGGCGTCGTGCTCCTCACACCACTCGATGGAGCCGACCGTCCACAGCAGCGCCAGCACCAACACGTCCACCGGGTCGAACCGGGGGTCGTCGAGCATGGCGAGCTCCAGCTGGGTCCGCACGTCGTCCGGGCGCCCGTTGAGCTGCGCGAGCAGAGCCCGGACCAGCGCGCGCACCGGCGGGTCGAGGGTGTCCACGTCGACCACACCACCGGTGTCGTCGCGCAGGTCGAGCACGAAGGCCTTGTCCGGTCCGGACGTCTCGGCCCGGCACAACATCATGTCCGCGGTGGCGATCACCAGTTCGCGCAGCACGGCGCCCAAGCGGTCGCGGTGGTCCGCCCCCGCCAGCACGTCGAGCGCGCCGGTGCGCGTGGTCGAGTCGAGTTCGCCGCCGCGGGTCACGGCAACGAGCCTGCGGGCCACGCCGCGGGGGTGCTCCGTCACTGCACTGCCCTCCAGGTCGCGTTCGGCTGTCCTGTCGGGGACTTACCCGGTCCGCGCCGGGGTCAAGCGCCGGTGGACCGGGTGAAATGTGCCCGCACCACGGTGCCGTCCCCGGTGGCGTGGATGGTGACCAGGTCAGCGAGGGTGTGCACGAGCAGCAAACCGCGGCCGTGAGCTTGGTCGACCGGAGCCGGGCGCAGGCCCGCGAGCGGGTCGGCCAGCTTGCCGCCGTCGCGCACCTGGCAGACCAGTTCGCCGTCGACGGCCCACACGCTGAGCGTGGCCTGGCCGCCGCCGTGCTCGATGCTGTTGGTGACCAACTCGGTGATCACCAGCGCCACGTCGCCGACCCGCTGCTCGGCCAGGCCGTGCGCGCGGGCCTCGGTGGACACCAGCGCCCTGGCGGCACCGAGTTCGCCGACGCCGACCAGCAGGCTGCGCGCCTTGGTCGGGGCGGGCGCCTGGTCGTGGCCGACCAGCGCGGCCTCCGGGGCGTACGCGTCGCTCGCGCGGTACCCGGCCTGGTCCAGCACACCGGGGTGGGTGACCAGCGCGTCGGCGAGGACGGAGTGGTCGAGCGCGGCCGCGTCGTAGGGGCACAGCAGCCGCAGGGTCCTGCCGTCGAGCAGCCGGTTGGCCAGCGCCTCGTGCCGCACGCAGGACTGGTACTGGGCGGAGGGCCGTCTCGGCCACACCACCTCGGTCACCACGCGCGCGGGCCGGTCGAGCACCGGGTGCAGCACGGCGGGGACGATGCGACCGGGGTTGCCGCCGACCTCCTCCATGTCCAACCAGCGGACCTGGTCGGCGAACCCCTCCGCGATGCCTGCCGCGCGCAGCACTGCCAGGTTCGCGGCCGGGGCGGCGACGGTGACCGCGTCCCCCACGGCGACCCCGTCGCGCACGAACGGCAGCACAGCGGCGAGGTACTCCGCGGTACCCCGGTAGAGCAGAGCGGTGTGCGCGGCGGCGGCCGTCACGTTCTCGGCCGTCACGGCGACATCAGGCCCGTCACGCGATCCACCGTCGGGCCCCTTCCATGGTCGTCCACCACACGCGGGCCCGCACTGGGGGCACCGCGGTCGACCCGGTGGGTCTGTCTGGTGGTCATCAATCTACGCGTGCCGCGACAGCCTGGCCGAACGCCCGCCGAACGCCTGCCGGACGCCATCTCGGCCATCAGCGGACCGGGTGATCCGCGACTACTGTCGACGCCTGCGACAGGGAGGCACAGAGGGGGCAGGGCACGTGGTCGAGCGCGACGAGGCGAACCTGGAGCCCGACCTGCGCGCGCTGATGGCCGCGCTGGACTGGTCGGCGACCGGGCTGGGACCACGGCAGGCGTGGGACCCGCAGTTGAGCGCGGTGGTGCGCACGATGTTGTCCTCCCGCCAGCAGATGGTGCTGTTCTGGGGCCCCGACAAGATCGCCCTGTACAACGACGCCTACGCGCCGACCATCGGCGCCAAGCACCCGCGGGCCCTGGGCATGCCCGCGCGGGAGAACTGGGGCGAGCTGTGGGAGGTGCTCGACCCGTTGCTGGAGCGGGTCATCGGCACCGGGGAGTCGTTCTGGGCGGAGGACTACCCGTTCCCCATCGAGCGGCACGGGTTCCTGGAGCAGACCTACTTCGACATCTCCTACGACCCGGTGGTGGTCGACTCCGGCGCTGTCGGCGGCGTGCTGTGCCTGGTGACCGAGACGACCGGCCGGGTGCTCGGCGAGCGCAGGATGCGCACGTTGGGCGAGCTGGGCACCCGGCTGGCGGGCCTGACCGACGTGCGGCGGATCAGCGAGGTCGCCGCCGCGGTGTTGGCGGACAACCCCGAGGACCTGCCGGAGGTGGCGATCCGGCTGCTCGGCCGCGACGACGACCCGGCCCTGCTCGCGGTGGCCGACAGCGGGGCGGCGGCGTGGCCGGACCCGGGGACGCTGGCGTTGCCGTTGCTCTCGGCCAGTTCCACCGCCGGTGTGCTGGTCGTGCGGGTGAACCCGATGCTGGAGGTCGGCGGTCCGTACCGGGAGTTCCTCGACCTGCTGGCCGCGACGATCTCGGCCGTGCTGTCGCGGGCGGTGGCCCAGGAGCAGGAGCGGTTGCGGGCCAGGGCGCTGGCCGAGCTGGACCGGGCCAAGACGGAGCTGTTCGCCAACATCAGCCACGAGCTGCGCACGCCGTTGACGTTGATCGCCGGTCCCGCCGAGGACGCGCTCATCGACCTGGACGACCCGCCGGGCCCCAGGCAGCGCGACCGGCTGGAGCTGATCCGGCGCAACGCGGCCAGGTTGCGCCGGATGGTCGACAACATCCTCGACTTCACCCGGATCGAGAGCGGCGCGCTGAGACCGGAGCCGGTGGGCACGGACCTGGGCGCGTTCACCCGCGCGATCGCGATGTCGTTCCACCCGGCGGTCGACCGCGCCGGGCTGGACCTCCGGCTGGACTGCCCCCGGCTGGCCCGCCCGGTCTACGTCGACCGCGAGATGTGGCAGCGGATCCTGCTGAACCTGTTGTCCAACGCGGTCAAGTTCACCCTGGCGGGCCACATCCGCGTGACGGTCAGCGAGCTGGGCGAACGGGTGGCCGTCACGGTCGCCGACACCGGGCTCGGGATCGCCGAGGACCAGGTGCCGCTGCTGTTCCGCCGGTTCCACCGGGTGCGCGGCGCGGGCGGCCGGTCCCAGGAGGGCACCGGCATCGGGTTGGCCCTGGTGCAGGAACTGGTGCACCTGCACGACGGCGAGATCGCGGTGACCAGCACCCCCGGGGTCGGCACGGCGTTCACCATCACCCTCCCGCACGGCAGCGGCGCCAGCGCGCCTGCCGAGGGCGTTCCCGTGTCCACTGTGGACTCCTATCTGGACGAGGCGTACGGCTGGACCGACGACGACCAGGTGGACACCGAGGCGGGCGGGTGGGCGCTGGCCGGGCGGACCGCAGGCGCGACGGTGCTGGTGGTGGAGGACAACGCGGACCTGCGCGGGTTCCTGGCCCGGCTGCTCGGCGCGCACTGGCCGGTCACCGTCGCCGCCAACGGCGAGCAGGCACTGGCCCTCATCCGCGCGCGGCGCCCGGACCTGGTGCTCAGCGACGTGACCATGCCGGGGCTCGACGGCTTCGGGCTGCTCGCCGCGCTGCGCGGGAACCCGGCCACCGAACAGGTCCCGGTGATCCTGCTGTCGGCGCGCGCGGGTGAGGAGGCCGCGGTCGAGGGCCTGTCCGCGGGCGCCGACGACTACGTGGTCAAGCCGTTCTCCTCGCTGGAGCTGATCGCGCGGGTCCGCTCGACGCTGGAACTGGCCAGGCTGCGCACGCACCAGACGGCGTGGCGGGCGGCGCTGGTCGACGCGCTGGAGGACGGGTTCTTCACCGTCGACGCGGACGGCACGATGCTGGAGATGAACGCGGCCTGCGGCACGATCCTGGGCTACGGCGCCGAGGGCCTGCCCTACGCCCCGCCGTACCCGTGGTGGCCGACGGACCCGGACCTGGCCGCCGACCGGGACCGGGTGCTCGCCGCCGCGCTCGCCGGGGGCGGCGGCCGCCACGTGCTGCCCGCGCGCCGCGCCGACGGCCGCGACATCTGGGTGTCGATGTCGTTGAACCGGGTGCCCGGCCGCGCCGACGGCAGGCAGGTGTTCGTCGGGACGCTGCGCGAGGTCACCGCCGACGTGCGGGCCGCGGAACGCGACCAGGTCCAAGCGGGCTTCGGCGCCGCGCTCGCGGAGGTGACCGGGGTGGAGCAGGTGCTCGACGCCGGGGTGCGCTGGCTCGGTCGGGCATGGCGGGGTGAACCAGCGGTGGTCGTCAGCTGGCCGCCCGACCTGACCACCACGGCGCCGGACGCCCCCGAGGTGCTCGCCGCCGACCCGCCGACCACCTGGGCGGACCTACCGGAGCGGGCGCGGATCGCCCTCGTGGCGGCCAGGACGACCCGGGTTCCCCAGGTCGTCACCGACCAGTCCGGTGCCGCGCTGGGCATCGCGGGCCCGCTCGACACCTCCGCGCCACCGACCGCCGCGTGGGTGCCGTTCGCCCACCCCACCGTGCTCCCGGAGGTGGACCGGTACCTGTTCAGCGCGCTGTGCGGCCAGTTCGGCGTCGCGTTGAGCCGGGCCAGGTCCTACGAGTCGCTGCGCACGGTCTCCGAGACGCTGCAGCGCTCCATCCTCGGGCCGACGAACCTGCCCGAGGGGTTCGCGGTGCGCTACGAGCCCGCGGTGAGCCCGCTGGAGGTCGGCGGCGACTGGTACGACGTGCTCACCCTCGACGGGGACCGGACCGCCGTGGTGGTGGGCGACTGCGTCGGGCGCGGCCTGGCCGCGGCGTCGGTGATGGGGCAGCTGCGCAGCGCGTGCCGGGCGTTGCTGCTGCGCGCGATCGGACCGGCGGACCTGCTGGCCGCGCTGGACGACTTCGCCGAGCTGCTGCCCGGCGCGTTCTGCACCACGCTGTTCTGCGCGATCATCGACCACGGGCGCGGCGAGCTGGTCTACAGCAGCGCGGGCCACCCGCCCGCGATCGTGGTCGGCCCCGGCGGGGACTCCGAGCTGCTGGACCGGGGCACCTCGGTGCCGCTCGCCGTGCCGAGCACCGGCCCGCGTGCGGAGGCGTCGGTAGCGCTGACACCCGGCTGCACGCTGCTGCTCTACACCGACGGTCTGGTCGAGCGGCGCGGGGAGACGCTGGACGAGGGCATGGCGCGGGCCGCCGAGGCGCTGCGGGTCAACCGGGAGCTGGACCCGGCCGAGATCGCCGACAAGCTGCTGGTGGAACTGCTGCCCACCGGCGGGCACGACGACGACGTGGCGGTCCTGCTGTACCGGCAACCCCTGACCGGACGACCCTGAACCGGCGCTCAGCCCTCGGCGAGCGCGGCCTCGACCGACGGGTGCACCTCGAGCACGTTGTCCAGCGAGCTGACCTGGATGGCCCGCAGCACCGCGCCGCCGTCGGTGAGCACCCGCAGCGAGCGGCCCGCGTCCCGGCACCGGGTGTGGTACTCGACCAGCAGGGCCAGGCCCGCGGAGGCGAGGAACCCGACCTTGGTCAGGTCGAGCAGCACGGGCGCGGCCTGGTCGCCGCTGGTGACCGCGCTCTCCAGGTGGTCGCGCAGCGCGGGCGCGGTGCCCATGTCGATCTCGCCGCGCACGCGCAGCAGCACCGCGTCGTCGCGGTCGGCGAACTCGACCGTCAGCAGGTCGGACGTACTCATGGCAGCCCTTCGGGGTGTGGACACGACGGTGTGGCGGCTGGCTGCTCAACCGCCTCGGTGACCACCCTAGTAGGTTCTGCGCCGTCGGATCGAGCCGTCCCAGCGCGGCGGGGAACCGGGGCAGGGGGATGGCCCGTCGGACCGGTCCCGGCCAGGCACGCGACCCCGAGGAGTCCCAGGTGAGCGACCCCACCCAGCCCGAGGTGGCCGATGTCGAGCTGCGGCTGCGCGCTGACCTGGTCAACCTGCCCGTGGTGCGCGGGGTGGCCGCCGCGGTGGCGATGGCCGCCGACTTCACCGTCGACGAGATCGCCGACCTGCGGCTGGCGGTGGACGAGGTGTGCTCGCAGCTGATCGTGCTCGCCGCGCCGTCGGCCGACCTGGAGTGCCGGTTCACCCGGGTGCCGGGGACCGACCGGGGCACCGAGGTGGTCTTCCACGCCAGCACCCGTTCCCGCGACGGCCGCCCGCCCGCGACCGACACCTTCGGCTGGCACGTGCTGCGGACCCTGGCCGACGAGGTGGAGACCGGGCTGGGCGAGGGCGTCCGGCCGCCGGTGCACATCACGGTGCGCAAGCGCCGGGCAAGGTAACAGTGCGCAAGCGCCGGGCGAGATAACAGTGCGCACCCGCCGGGCGAGGTAACAGCGCGCACCCGCCGGGCAAGGTAGCAGTGCGCAAGCGCCGGGCGAGGTAACTGCGCGCAAGCGCCGGGCAAGTAACAGCGCGCAACGCCAGGCGAGGTAACCGTCCGGAAGCGGCGGGCGAGGTGACTGTCCGCGAGCGGCGGTCTGGTGGAGCGGAGACGCGCGTCTCCCCCACGCCGCCGCCGTTGATGGGAAGATCGACCGCGTGGGCACTCTCCTGGCGATCAGCGACCTGCACATCTCGTACGCGGAGAACCGCGAGATCGTGCGGGGTCTGCACCCCGAGTCGCCCGAGGACTGGTTGATCGTCGCCGGTGACGTTGCCGAGCAGGTCGCGGACGTGCGGTGGGCGCTGGAGCTGCTGGCGGGCCGGTTCGCGCGGGTGGTGTGGGCGCCGGGCAACCACGAGCTGTGGACGATGCCCGCCGACGCCGTGCAGGCCCGTGGCGTGGAGCGCTACCAGGCGTTCGTGGACATGTGCCGCGAGATCGGGGTGGTCACGCCGGAGGACGAGTACCCGCTGTGGGAGGGCGAGGACGGCCGGGTCCGGATCGCGCCGCTGCACCTGGGCTACGACTACACCTTCCGGCCGGAGGGGGCGTCGACCAAGGCGGAGGCGCTGGAGATCGCGCACGCCAGCGGCGTGGTCTGCACCGACGAGTACTACCTGCACCCCGACCCGTACCCGAGCCGGGACGACTGGTGCCGGGCGCGGGTCGCCGAGACCGAGGTGCGGTTGGCGGCCGCCGCCGACCCGACCGCGCCGTTCGTGCTGGTCAACCACTACCCGCTGGTGCGGGAGCCGACCAGGGTGCTGCGGTACCCCGAGTTCGCCCAGTGGTGCGGCACCGAGCTGACCGCGGACTGGCACACCCGGTTCCCGACCGCGGTCGTCGTGTACGGGCACCTGCACATCCCGCGGATCACGCACTACGACGGCGTGCGGTTCCAAGAGGTGTCGCTGGGCTACCCGCGTGAGTGGCGCAGGCACGGCAACCCGCACGGGCTGCTGCGCAAGGTGCTCAGCGCGCACGAGCGCGTCTGAGACGCCGACCTGGGGAACAGCGTCTAGGGCCGAACGTTCCCACTTCCCGCTGTAGCCGCGTCAGCGGACCGGTACAGATGGTGTGACCTGCGGGTTCATCGCCACTGTGTGGCCGGTATCACGCCGGGGTTATGCCCGGTTGAGATGAGTCCAGCCGGAATCCGTCACCCATCCTGGTGAACGACAGTCGACGGCCGGGCAACCAGGCCACCACACGGGCACTCCGGACGCCGACGGCGAAAGGTGGCTCGCCATGACCGCGGCGGAACTGTCCGACCTGCGCGCGCTGGACGGGGGCGTGGATACCGCGCCGACGTTCGACGTGCCGGACTACCGGAGGAGACTCGGCTGGCCGGTGGACGGGGACGCGCTCGGCGCGTACCTGGACCTGGGCACCGAGCAGATCGGCGGCCTGCGCATGCGCGCCGGGCTCGGCGCCGAGGTGCAGTGGTGGCTGCGCCTGCGGATGCTGGCCGGTCCGGTGCTCGCGGTCCCCGGCAAGCGCACCGAGTGGACGTTCCTCACCCAGCCCATCCCCGACGAGCACCACCGCAGGCCGCTGCCCCCCGGTGTGGAGCCGGTGACCTCGCGGGTCCTGCTGCCCACCGCCCACACCGACCGCGCCACCGCCTTCTGGGCGACCGCCCCCGACGTGGACCACCCCAGCCTCCCGCTGTTCACCTCCGTGGTGGGCGCCGTCCGCAGCGTGCTCTACGGGCACAGGTTCTGAACGCCTTCCTGTCTGGCGTGTCTTTCGCTTTCTCTCAATCGACCTTTGTCCAGTGGATGGCGGCGGCCCCCGACCGCCGCTGTCTACGGACCTGGTGAGCACAACCGGCTCGGATCCCCCGCCGAGCCGCTGGGCCACCGGCGGGTCGCCGCGCACCCCTGCGACGCGGACGCGTCGCGCGGCGACCCGCCCACCCCCGCGCGCGACGCCCGCACCGCCCCCTGCCGGTGCGGGCGTCGCGACGCGCACCGGCACCGAGCCCCGGACCGGTGCGTGCCGCCGGTGGGGTGAACTGGCACGATCGTCAGCACCATGACGCTCACCGCGCGGCTGCCCGCCTCCCCCGACCCGGATGACCTGTTCGACGCGTTCGCCACTTGGGCCGCAGACCAGGGCCTCGCCCTGTACCCGGCGCAGGAGGAGGCGTTGATGGAGATCGTCTCCGGCGCCAACGTCATCCTCAGCACGCCGACCGGGTCCGGCAAGAGCCTGGTGGCCACCGGCGCGCACTTCACCGCACTGGCGCACGGGAAGCGGACCTTCTACACCGCGCCGATCAAGGCGCTGGTGTCGGAGAAGTTCTTCGCGCTGTGCGACACCTTCGGCGCGGAGAACGTCGGCATGATGACCGGCGACTCCAGCGTCAACGGCGGCGCGCCGATCATCTGCTGCACCGCGGAGATCCTGGCCAACATCGCGCTGCGCGACGGCGCCGAGGCCGACGTCGGCCAGGTCGTCATGGACGAGTTCCACTTCTACGCCGAGCCCGACCGCGGCTGGGCGTGGCAGATCCCGCTGATCGAGCTGCCGAAGGCGCAGTTCGTGCTGATGTCGGCGACCCTGGGCGATGTCACCCGGTTCAAGGAGGACCTGACCAGGCGCACCGGCCGCGACACCGCAGTGGTGACCTCGGCGCAGCGGCCGGTCCCGCTGTTCTACTCCTTCGGCATGACCCCGCTGACCGAGGCGCTGGAGGAGTTGCTCAGCACCAACCAGGCGCCGGTCTACGTCGTGCACTTCACCCAGGCGGCGGCGCTGGAGCGGGCGCAGGCGCTGATGAGCATCAACGTGTGCACCCGCGAGGAGAAGGAGCGCATCGCCGCGCTGATCGGCGACTTCCGGTTCTCCTCCGGGTTCGGCAAGACGCTGTCGCGGTTGGTGCGCCACGGCATCGGCGTGCACCACGCGGGCATGCTGCCCAAGTACCGGCGGCTGGTGGAGCGGCTGGCCCAGGCGGGCCTGATGAAGATCGTCTGCGGCACCGACACCCTGGGCGTCGGCATCAACGTGCCGATCCGCACGGTCGTGTTCACCGCGCTGTCGAAGTACGACGGGGTGCGCACCCGCATCCTCAAGGCGCGCGAGTTCCACCAGATCGCGGGCCGCGCGGGCCGGGCGGGCTACGACACCCTGGGCACCGTGCTGGTGCAGGCGCCGGAGCACGTGATCGAGAACGAGAAGTCGCTGGCGAAGCTGGGCGACGACCCGAAGAAGCGGCGCAAGTTCGTCCGCAAGAAGCCGCCGGAGGGGATGGTGTCCTGGGGGCTGCCGACCTTCGAGCGGCTGCGCGACGCCGAACCGGAGCCGCTGACCTCCAGCTTCCAGGTCAGCCACTCCATGCTGCTCAACGTGATCGGCCGCCCCGGCGACGCGTTCGCCGCGATGCGCCACCTGCTCGAGGACAACCACGAGGACCGGCCCGCGCAGCGCAGGCACATCCGCCGGGCCATCGCGATCTACCGCGGGCTGCTGGAATCCGGTGTGGTGGAACGGCTCGACGAGCCCGACGAGCAGGGCCGCCGGGTCCGGCTGACCGTCGACCTGCAGTTCGACTTCGCGCTCAACCAGCCGCTCTCGCCGTTCGCGCTGGCCGCCGTCGAGCTGCTCGACCGCGAGTCGCCGTCCTACCCGCTGGACCTGCTGTCCATTGTGGAGTCCACACTGGACGACCCGAGGCAGGTGCTCTCCGCGCAGGCGCACAAGGCGCGCGGCGAGGCCGTGCAGGCGATGAAGGCCGAGGGCATCGAGTACGACCAGCGGATGGAGCTGCTGGAGGCGGTCACCCACCCCAAGCCGCTCGCGGAGCTGCTCGGGCCGATGTTCGAGACCTACCGGCGCGGCCACCCGTGGGTCGGCGACCACCAGCTCTCCCCCAAGTCGGTGGTGCGCGACATGTACGAGCGCGCCATGACCTTCACCGAGTACGTGTCGTTCTACGCGCTGGCCCGCTCGGAGGGCCTGGTGCTGCGCTACCTCGCCGACGCCTACCGCGCGGTCCGCCAGACCGTGCCGGACGAGGCGAAGACCGAGGAGGTCGCCGACCTCATCGAGTGGCTCGGCGAGCTGGTTCGCCAGGTCGACTCCAGCCTGCTCGACGAGTGGGAGAAGCTCACCAACCCCACCGAGGACGGCCAGGTCCCGGTCGACACGGCGCCGCCAGCGGTCACCAGCAACACGCGGGCTTTCCGCGTCCTGGTGCGCAACGCGCTGTTCCACCGCGTGCAACTGGCCGCCCGCCGCGACTACACCGCCCTCGGCGACCTGGACGGCGACGCGGGCTGGGACGCCGACGCCTGGGCGGACGCCCTGGACCCGTACTACGACCTGCACAGCCAGATCGGCGTCGGCCCGGACGCGCGCGGCCCGGCGCTGCTGATCATCACCCAGGAACCCGAGCGCTGGCTCGTCCGCCAGATCTTCGAGGACCCGGCTGGCGACCACGACTGGGGCTTCACCGCCGAGGTCGACCTCTCCGCCTCCGACGAGGCGGGCGCCGCCGTCGTCCACATCACCGCGGTCGGCGAGCTGTAGCGGTGCGTCGGCGGGTGCTCGGATGCCCGCTCCCATAAGGTGCCCGCGACAGGGAGGAGCCAGATGACCAGGGGTGACGGCGACCGGATGGTCCGCTGCGGGCAGGGGCACGAGCACTGGGGCGAGCACGGCGCGGCCGGGTTGCTGCCGGTCGCCGACGGGCACGTCCTGCTGCAGCAGCGCGGGGGCGGCATCAGCGGCAGCGGCACGTGGGGGATGTTCGGCGGCGCGCGCGACAGCCACGAGGACACGATCACCGCGGCGCTGCGGGAGGCGGCCGAGGAGAGCTCGCTCGACCCGACCTTGGTGCGCCCGTTCGGCGTCCTCGTGGAAGACCACGACGGGTGGACCTACGAGACGGTGCTCGCGTCCGCCGACGAGCGCTTCGCGGTGGACCCGGTGTCCGACGAGACCGCCGGGGTGGCCTGGGTACCGGTCGACGAGGTCACAGACCTACCCCTGTTCGGCCCCTTCGCCGCCAACTGGACCCGCTTGCGCGAGTGCCTGGCGCCCCGGGTGCTGGTGGTGGACTGCGCCAACGTGATGGGCTCCCGCCCGGACGGCTGGTGGCGCGACCGCGCCGGAGCCGCCGCCCACCTCCGCGACCGCCTCGCCGCCGCCACCGGCTTCCCCGGCCTACCGCCCTTCGACCTCGCCTACCCGGACATCATCCTGGTCGTCGAGGGCCAGGCCCGGCGCACCAAGGCCGTCCCCGGCGTCACCGTGGTCGCCGCCGACCACAACGGCGACGACAAGATCGTCGAGGTCGCCAAGGACCACCCCGGCTGCCTCGTGGTCACCGCCGACCGAGAACTCCGCACCCGCTGCACCGCCGTCGGCGCCGACTACATCGGCCCCGGCTGGCTCCAAGACCTCCTCCCCGAATAGCCCCCCAGCCCTCGCTCCCTCGGCTCCCGGCGAGCCTCGCACGCCCCCACCCGCCGACCACTCCCCGCGAGCCCCAGCCCCCAAGATCGCGATTGGTCGCCCGCCCCCAGCACCTCGCGCCGCCGTTCCGGAGGCCGCCCCCGCGAACCCCAGCCCCCACCCTGTCCCGGGGGGCGTCCCCAGGCCCAGTCTACAGGGACCCCCTCCCCCGAAGGGGTGACGGCGAAATCCTGTGGACAACTCGGGGCCTTGTGGACAACGCGACCAGCGCGAACGTGGGTCACGGCGGAGCGCGCGAGCGGGATTCACCCGGTGGAACAGCAGGAGAGCCGTCCGCAGCCAGACAAGAACAGCCCGGGGACGGCGCCGAAACCGGGTCCGGACAGCACGAAGGCCGGGAACACGGCGGCCGAATTCCGTGTTCCCGGCCTTGCCCCGTCATCCCAAACGGAAGGTCAGCCCAAACGGGAGGTCATCCCGACGGGGGGTCAGCGGAAGCGGGAGTTGACGCAGGCCAGGCGTGGACCAGCGGTGCCCGCCTCGCCGGGGCCGGTGTGCGTGTGGTCGGCGTGGATCACGACGGCGGCCGCGGGGCGGTCGCCGAAGCGCCAGAGGACGTTGGCGATGGCGATGGCCGAGCCCTTGTCGTCGGTGGCGAAGTCGAGCCAGATCTCGTTGCGGGGGTTGGCGTAGGCCGGGTCGACCGAGGGGACGACCGGGTCGGCCTTGTCCTGGAAGTGCGGGCCGGAGTCGGCGGGGGCGGGGCCGCACGGCTTGACGTGCACGTGGGCGCCGTAGTGCCGGTAGGGCAGCAGGCCGTGCACGTAGAGCAGCACGCTGGTCTTGCGGCCGGTGGCCAGCGGGACGACCGCGACCCGGGCGCCGACCGGGACCTTCTCGACGTCGTAGGTGACCGCCTTGGCGCCCGCGCGCCAGGTCTCGAACACACCGTGCCCGGTGGCCGAGGCGGGGGTGGCGGCCAGGGCCGCGAGCAGCAGAGCGGCGGCCACGCTCAGGAGTTTTCGCATGGCCCCGATCCTCACCGTTGCCGGCGGCGCGCCGTCCCCACTGGCAAGGGGATCACCTCAAGAGGTGAACGATTGGTCTAGACCTCAGCCGGTAAGGACCACGTCAGCGCTCGACGGTCCCCTGGATCACCGTGGGCGGCTCCGGGTCGACCACCACCGAGTCGACCACGATCACCGGCCGCGACCGCTCGGCCCGCCGGATGATCCGGTTGCGCAGCAGCGCCCTGGTCGGCGGCAGCAGCAGGAGCAGCGCCAGCACGTCGCTGATGAACCCGGGCAGCACCACCAGCACGCCCGCCGCGGCGATCAGCATGCCGTCGACGACCTCGCGCTCGGGGGTGCGGCGCAGGAACACCGCCTCGCGCAGCGCGGCCAGGGTGCGGGTGCCCTCGCGGCGCAGCAGGAACCCGCCGAGCAGGGTGGCGGCGATCAGCAGCCCGATGGTGGGCAGCACACCGATGGCGCTGCCGACCGAGACCATCACGGTGATCTCGGCGGCCAGTGCCAGCAGGACGACCAGCAGGATGGGCACTTCGGACTCCCCGGGCTATTTCGATGGATATCCCTCTAACGCACCAGCGCCCCGGAATGCTCCCGCGCCGAGAAACCACAGGTCAGCGCGCGTGTTGAGCGCAGCGTCGCGGTCAAGACCACGTGGTGTTCACCACGGGGGCCGCTTGGCCTATCCCGGATACGCCGAGTTCACACTATTGTCATGAGAACCCCCGGATGACCCCGGGACGCTCCACTCGTGGGTGACGGCCCGACTCCGCACCGGAGAACGACCGCCAGACCCGCGACCGGCCGCACGACGAGGTGCGCTGCCACTTCCGCACGACGAGGTGCGCTCCACCGCCCGAGCCCGGGCGACGCTTTTGCACGCCGCACCGTTTCGAGGCGCGGCACCGGGACTCGCCAGCGGCTGGTGACGCGCGCCTCCGCCCGCCCCCCAGCCGCCCGCGAGGCACACCCGTGTGCGCGCATCCAGAGCACTGGGAGGGCCGCTAGCCATGACGACCCGCCAAGACCTCCTCCGGGGTGGTCTCTACGACGAGCAGTACGAGCATGATGCCTGCGGGGTCGCCTTCGTCGCCGACCTCACCGGCCGCCGAGACCATGGCATCGTCGCCAAAGCTCTCGTCGCCCTGCGCAACCTGGAGCACCGCGGCGCGCGTGGCGCCGAGCCGGACACCGGTGACGGTGCCGGGATCCTGATCCAGGTCCCGGACGCCTTCTACCGCGCGGTCGCGGAGTTCGCCCTGCCCGACCCCGGTGCGTACGCGGTCGGTACCGCGTTCCTGCCCGTGGACGACGCCGCGCGCGCTGACGCCGTCGCCACCATCGAGGCCATCGCCGCCGAGGAGGGCGCGGTCGTGCTCGGTTGGCGCGAGCTGCCGGTCCGCCGCGAGCACGCCGGTGCGACTGCCGCATCGACCATGCCGCACTTCACCCAGCTGTTCCTCGCCGCCGCCGACGGTGTCGACGGGCTCGCCCTGGAGCGCCTCGCCTTCTGCGTGCGCAAGCGCGCCGAGCACGCCGCCGACGTCTACTTCGCCTCGCTGTCGGCCAGGACGATCGTCTACAAGGGGATGCTCACCGAGCCGCAGGTGGAGAGCTTCTTCCCGGACCTGTCCGACGAGCGGGTGACCAGCTCGATCGGCCTGGTGCACTCCCGGTTCTCCACCAACACCTTCCCGTCGTGGCCGCTGGCGCACCCGTACCGCTACGTCGCGCACAACGGGGAGATCAACACCCTGCGCGGCAACCGGAACTGGATGGACGCGCGCGAGTCGATGCTCGCCAGCGACCTGATCCCCGGTGACCTCAAGCGGATCTACCCGGTGATCACCCGCGGCGCCAGCGACTCCGCATCCTTCGACGAGGTGCTGGAGCTGC
Organism: Actinokineospora globicatena; assembly: GCF_024171945.1. Classification (GTDB taxonomy): domain Bacteria; phylum Actinomycetota; class Actinomycetes; order Mycobacteriales; family Pseudonocardiaceae; genus Actinokineospora; species Actinokineospora globicatena. The sequence continues at coordinate 493,242 of NZ_JAMTCR010000004.1, read as the reverse complement.
TGCACCTCGGTGGCCGCAGTCTGCCGCACGCGGTGCTGATGATGATCCCGGAGGCGTGGGAGAACCACACCGAGATGGACCCCGCGCGCCGGGCGTTCTACGAGTTCCACTCGACGCTGATGGAGCCGTGGGACGGTCCCGCGCTGGTGGCCTTCACCGACGGCACGCAGATCGGCGCCGTGCTCGACCGCAACGGCCTGCGCCCGGCCCGCTACTGGGTCACCGAGGACGGCCTGGTCGTGCTGGCCAGCGAGGTCGGCGTGCTCGACATCGACCCGACCACCGTCGTGCGCAAGGGCCGGTTGGAGCCGGGCCGGATGTTCCTGGTGGACACCGCGGCGGGCCGGGTGATCGACGACGAGGAGATCAAGGGCGGGCTGGCCGCGGAGCACCCGTACGGCGAGTGGGTCGCGGGTGGGCTGCTCCCGTTGGCGCAGTTGCCCGCCCGCGAGCGCGAGGTCCCCACGCACTCGTCGCTGGTGCGCAGGCAGCAGGCTTTCGGCTACACCGAAGAGGAACTGACCGTCCTGCTGGAGCCGATGGCGCGCACCGGTGCCGAGCCGATCGGGTCGATGGGCAACGACGCCCCGCTCGCCCCGCTCTCGCGCGCGCAGCGGCCGCTGTTCGACTACTTCAGCCAGTTGTTCGCCCAGGTGACCAACCCGCCGCTGGACGCGATCCGCGAGGAGCTGGTGACCTCGCTGGGCACCCACCTCGGCGCGGAGCCGAACCTGCTGGTGGGCGCGGCCGAGTCGTGCCGCCGGATCACGCTGCCGGTGCCGGTGCTCGACAACGACGAGCTGGCCAAGATCGTGCACGCCGACGACGACGGCGACCTGCCGGAGTTCCGGTCGGTCATCGTGCACGGCCGCTTCGACGTCGACGGCGGCGGGGACGCGCTGCGCGAGCGGCTCGACGAGATCCGCGCCGAGGTGTCGCTGGCCATCCGCGGCGGCGCCCGGGTCGTGGTGCTCTCCGACCGCGGCGTGGACGACGCGCTGGCGCCGATCCCGTCGCTGCTGCTGGTCGGCGCGGTGCACCAGCACCTGGTGCGGGAGAAGACGCGCAGCCAGGTGAGCCTGGTGGTGGAGTCCGGTGACGCCCGCGAGGTGCACCACGTCGCGCTGCTGATCGGCTACGGCGCGTCCGCGGTGAACCCGTACCTGGCGATGGCGACCGTGGAGGACATGGCCGAACGCGGTCTCGTGCGCGGCGTGGCGGACCCGCATGCCGCTGCCCGCAACCTGATCAAGGCGCTGGCCAAGGGCGTGCGCAAGACCATGTCCAAGATGGGTGTGTCCACTGTGGCCTCCTACCACGGCGCGCAGATCTTCGAGGCGCTCGGTCTGGGGTCCGAGGTGGTCGACACCTGCTTCACCGGCACCACCTCGCGGTTGGGTGGCATCGGGTTCGACGTGCTGGCCGAGGAGGTGCGGCAGCGGCACGCGGTGGCCTTCCCCACCGACGGGGTGCACGCCGACCACCGCGAGCTCGCGGTCGGCGGCGACTACCAGTGGCGGCGCGAGGGCGAGCCGCACCTGTTCAACCCGGAGACGGTGTTCAAGCTCCAGCACTCCACCCGGGCCGGGCGCTACGAGGTGTTCAAGGACTACACCCGGCTCGTCGACGACCAGTCCGCAGCGCTCAAGACGCTGCGCGGGTTGTTCGCCTTCAAGGAGGGCGTGCGCCCGCCGGTCCCGGTCGACGAGGTCGAGCCGGTCAGCGAGATCGTCAAGCGGTTCGGCACCGGCGCCATCTCCTACGGCTCGATCTCGCAGGAGATGCACGAGACGCTGGCGATCGCGATGAACCGGTTGGGCGCCAAGTCCAACACCGGTGAGGGCGGCGAGGACTCCGACCGGCTCTACGACCCCCTCCGGCGTTCGGCGATCAAGCAGGTCGCCAGTGGCCGCTTCGGCGTCACCAGCGAGTACCTGGTCAACGCCGACGACATCCAGATCAAGATGGCCCAGGGCGCCAAGCCGGGCGAGGGCGGTCAGCTGCCGGGCACCAAGGTGTACCCGTGGATCGCCAAGACCCGGCACTCCACGCCGGGTGTCGGCCTGATCTCCCCGCCGCCGCACCACGACATCTACTCCATCGAGGACCTCGCCCAGCTCATCCACGACCTCAAGAACGCCAACCCGGCGGCCCGCATCCACGTGAAGCTGGTGTCCGAGGTCGGGGTCGGCACGGTGGCCGCGGGGGTGTCCAAGGCGCACGCGGACGTGGTGCTGATCTCCGGGCACGACGGCGGAACGGGCGCCTCGCCGCTGTCGTCGATCAAGCACGCCGGTGGCCCGTGGGAACTCGGCCTGGCCGAGACCCAGCAGACGTTGCTGGCCAACCGGTTGCGCGACCGGATCGTGGTGCAGACCGACGGGCAGCTCAAGACCGGCCGCGACGTCATGGTCGCCATGCTGCTGGGCGCCGAGGAGTTCGGGTTCGCGACCGCGCCGCTGGTGGTGTCGGGCTGCGTGATGATGCGCGTGTGCCACCTCGACACCTGCCCGGTGGGCGTCGCGACGCAGAACCCGGTGCTGCGGGCCAGGTTCAGCGGCAAGGCCGAGTACGTGGTGAACTTCTTCGAGTTCATCGCCCAGGAGGTGCGGGAGTACCTGGCCGCGCTGGGTTTCCGGTCCATCGAGGAGGCCGTCGGGCACGCCGAGCTGCTCGACACCCGGGCCGCGGTGGACCACTGGAAGGCGGCCGGGCTCGACCTCGCGCCGATCTTCTTCGTGCCGCCGCTCGAGCCGCGCGCGGTGCGCCACCAGGCCGTCGCGCAGGACCACGGCCTGGAGAAGGCGCTGGACAACACGCTCATCCAGCTGGCCGAGGGCGCGCTGTCCTCGGGGGACAAGGTGCGGCTGGAACTGCCGGTGCGCAACGTGAACCGGACCGTGGGCACCATGCTCGGCTCCGAGGTGACCAAGCGGTGGGGCGGCGACGGCCTGCCCGACGACACCATCGACGTGACCTTCACCGGGACCGCCGGGCAGTCGTTCGGCGCGTTCCTGCCCCGGGGCGTGACGCTGCGGCTGGTCGGTGACGGCAACGACTACGTCGGCAAGGGCCTGTCCGGTGGCCGGATCACGGTGCGGCCGCACCCGGGGTCGCAGTACGCCGCCGAGCAGCACGTCATCGCGGGCAACGTCATCGCCTACGGCGCGACCGGCGGCGAGGTGTTCCTGCGCGGCAAGGTCGGCGAGCGGTTCTGCGTGCGCAACTCCGGCGCGCTGGCCGTCGTCGAAGGTGTTGGCGACCACGCGTGCGAGTACATGACCGGTGGCCGCGTCGTGGTCCTCGGGCCGACCGGGCGCAACCTCGCGGCGGGCATGTCCGGTGGCATCGCCTACGTGCTGGACCTGAACCCGGCGCGGGTCAACCCGGAGATGGTCGACCTCGACCCGCTCACCCTGGCCGACAACGACTTCCTGCGCGGGGTGGTGGCCAGGCACGTCGCCGAGACCGACTCGGCGGTCGGCCGGGCGCTGCTCGCGGACTGGGACAACGAGGTCAGCCGGTTCACCAAGGTCATGCCGACCGACTACAAGCGGGTGCTCGCCGCGCGCGCGGCCGCCGAGGCCGAGGGCCGCGACATCGACCAGGCGATCATGGAGGCCGCACATGGCTGATCCCAAGGGCTTTCTGACCACCCAGCGCGAGAACGCCCAGCACCGACCGGTTTTCCTGCGGCTCAAGGACTGGCGCGAGGTCTACGACGAGTTCGGCACCGAGCGCGTGCAGAAGCAGGCCGGTCGCTGCATGGACTGCGGGATCCCGTTCTGCCACCAGGGGTGCCCGCTGGGGAACCTGATCCCCGAGTGGAACACGCTGGTGTGGCGGGAGGACTGGAAGCGGGCGGCCGAGCGGCTGCACGCGACCAACAACTTCCCGGAGTTCACCGGCACGCTGTGCCCGGCGCCGTGCGAGTCGGCGTGCGTGCTCGGCATCAACGACGACCCGGTGTCGATCAAGCGGGTCGAGGTGTCGATCGTCGACCGGGCGTGGGACGAGGGCTGGATCGCGCCCCAGGTGCCGACGGCGCGGACCGGCAAGCGGGTCGCGGTCGTCGGGTCCGGTCCGGCCGGGCTGGCCACCGCGCAGCAGTTGAGCCGCGCGGGCCACGACGTGGTGGTCTTCGAGCGGGCCGACGCCATCGGCGGGTTGCTGCGCTACGGCATCCCCGAGTTCAAGATGGAGAAGGCGCGGCTGGACCGGCGGCTGGCGCAGATGCGGGCCGAGGGCACCGAGTTCCGCACCGGGGTGGACGTCGGCGTGGACATCACCGCCGCTCAGCTGCGGGCCGAGTTCGACGCCGTCGTGCTCGCCGGTGGCGCCACCGCGTGGCGCGACCTGCCGGTCCCCGGTCGTGAGCTGGCCGGGGTCCACCAGGCGATGGAGTACCTGCCGCCCGCGAACCGGGTGGCGGCCGGGCAGCTCGACCGCTCCCCCATCCACGCCGAGGGCAAGCACGTCGTGGTCATCGGCGGCGGCGACACCGGCGCGGACTGCGTCGGGACCGCCCACCGCCAGGGCGCGGCGTCGGTGACGCAGCTGGAGATCATGCCCAAGCCGCCCGGCGCGCGCGCCGAGGCGAACCCGTGGCCGACCTACCCGCTGCTCTACCGGGTGACCTCCGCGCACGAGGAGGGCGGCGAGCGGGTCTACTCGGTGTCGACCACTGAGTTCATCGGCGATGACAACGGCAACGTCCGCGCGCTGCGGCTGGCCGAGGTGGAGCTGGTCGGCGGCCGGTTCACCCCGGTCGCGGGCTCGGAGCGGGAGATCCCGGCAGAGCTGGTCACGCTGGCCATGGGGTTCGTCGGCCCGGAGAAGGGCGCGCTGCTGTCGGACCTGGGCGTCGACCTCGACGAGCGCGGCAATGTCGCTCGCGGCCGGGACTTCCAGACCTCCGTCGAGGGCGTGTTCACCGCGGGTGACATGGGCCGCGGTCAGTCCCTGATCGTCTGGGCCATCGCCGAGGGCCGCTCCGCCGCCGCCGGTGTCGACGCCTACCTGACCCAGCGGTCCGTGCTCCCCCGCCCGATCGAGCCCACGGACCGTCCGCTGGTCTAGGGCTCACCCCAGGCAACGGCCCCCGCGAGCGACGCTGCTCACGGGGGCCGTTCTCACATCCGGGCTATGCCCTCAGCAGGTGGGCACAGCGGTGAGGACTACGGGGTGGGGCTCAACTTCGCCCGGACCTCGCCCACCTTCACATCCGCGACGACAGTGGTCCCCGCCCTGGACACGACGCGCACGGGGATCACCGTGATCTCGTTGGTGGTGACGACCTGCTGGTTGAGGTGGACGGTCACCGACAGCGGCCCACCCGCCACGGGGATGGTCTGGGAGGGCAGCACGCCGTTGAAGGTCTGGCCCGCGACGGTCAGGTTCTGCACGGTCACCAGGCCGGTCCGGCCAACCGTGGTGGAACCCTGGTTGATGGAGGCGATCGCCTGCGAGCTGATCGAGGCCGCCGAGACCACCGGGGGGCCGAGGGGGGCGATCAGCGAGACCCCGGTGATACCCGCCTGGGCCCTGGCAGTGCGCGTGGTGGCGGTGTCGGTCAACGACGCCAGGGTGTTGATGCTGCCGAGGTTGCCGATCACCGGGGCGCTCAGGTTGGGTAGCCCGTTGGTCTGCCCGGTGGGCACGACGTTGGTGGTGTTGACGTTGGCCCTGGCCGCGGCGGGCAGGGGTAGCAGGGGCGGGAGCGCTTGGGCCTCAGCGCCGGTGGCGGTGGCGGATCCGTAGTAGGCGGGGGGCGCTGCCGCTGCGGGCTGGGCGGTCACCACGGCGACCGCGCTCACCAGGGCGAGTGCGGCAGGCATCATCCAGCGTCGGGAGACACTGCGCATTGCTGACTCCTCGATGTCAGGCCCGGGGTTGGGCCACGAGGATCATCGTCCGCCGGATGCCGGGAGCACAGCCGTACAGCGCACGTTCCAGCCGGACGGCCGTGCGAGTTCACCCGAATCCGACACGGGTAAAACGCACGGCCATCCGCACGGGCGACCGCACGGTACCGGCTACCGCCGAACGGAGTTCGATGCCTCCGGACGGGTCCACCGGCGGCCACGAAGGGGCACAATGGCCCTATGAGCGAGCGGTTCACCGAAGATGAGTTCGCGTTCCTGCGCCACGTCCGCTTCGGCGAGCTGCCCGCGCGGGTCCGGCCCGAGGACCTGGTCACCGTCAAGGAGACCGAGCCCGCGGCGGACTACGCCGACCTCGCCTACGACGTGCGCCACCGCGCCGAGGGCTGAGCGCCCCCGGTCAGGACGCGTTCGGCGCGGCGAAGTAGATCGACGCGCACCGCGCGGGCTCGGTGAGACCCACCAGGCCGGTGATGTCGTCGGCGCACGTCGCGTAGTTCGCCTCGGTCGTCGACGTGACCGGCACCGTGACGGTGCAGGTGGGCTGGGTCGCCGCGATCGTGCCCACGACGGCGTAGGTGCCGGGTGACGCGGTGGTGATCGTCGCGCCCGTGCAGGTGGACGTCGCCGCCGCGGGGCTGGTGATCCCGCTCGGCAACGACACCCCGAAGGAGAACGGGACCGCGGCCGGGGTGTCGGAGTTGGCCACCGTCAGCACCAGGTTCCACCGGGTGCCGATCGCCACCGCCCTGGCGCTGTAGGCCGCGCTCAACCCGGGCTGCGGTGCCGCCTGCGCGGGCTGAGCGGCAGCGACCACGACCGTCACGGTCGTCATCGCGAGCACGGCGGACAAGACACGGCGCTGGTTGAACATCCAACTCACCTCTCGGTCGACGTCGGGTCGCTCCCGGCGGTGTGGTGGTACCCACCCTCACCCGCGTACCGGCGTCCACGCTGTCCGTCCCATCCGGACAGGTGGTCGTTTTCACCCGGCAGAACCGCCCTTGGACGCGTACGGCTCCTCGAAGTAGATCGACGCGCAGGAACCGAGCGTGGTCGGCCCCGTCAGGTCGGCGATGTTCGCCGCGCAGGTCGGGTAGACGCCCTGGCCTGCCGCGGTGACCGGGATCGTGATGGTGCACGACGGGGTCGCGCCGGAGAGGATGCCGTCGATGTAGAGGACGTCGGCGGGCAACGCCGTGCGGAAGGGCGGGATCACGATGCCACCCGGGTCGGGCGGGGTGTCACTGACCGTGGTGTCCACACAGGTGCTGGTCCCCGCGCCGGGTCGGGTGATGCCCAGGGGAAGGGTGAGCGTGAACGAGAACCCGTGGGTGGCGAGGATGTCGGAGTTGGTGACGGTGAAGACCAGGGTCCTGGTGGTGTTCACCGCGGAGGCGCTGACGCTGTAGGCGGCGGACAGCCCGGGCAGTGGCGCGGCCACCGCCGGGAGCGCGGTCGCGAGCAGTCCGGCCGCCGCCAGGCAGGTCCCGGCGGCGAGGTAACGGACGGAAGTCATGGCGTTCCACCTCTCGGATCGACTGCGTGATCCCTGTCGGGTACCCAGACCCCGGGTTCGCAGCGGTCCACGGTGGACATTCCCCCGAGTGGGTGGCGGTGTGGCCACCCACCCGGGTCGGCTCACAGGTTGATCATGTGTCCGGCCAAGCCGTGCACCGCTTCCTTGACCGCCTCGCCCAGCGTCGGGTGCGCGTGCACGTTGCGCGCCACCTCGTGCACGGTCAGGTCCCACTGCTGCGCCAGGGTCAGCTCCGGCAGCAGCTCGGTGACCTCGGGGCCGATCAGGTGCCCGCCGAGCAGCTCGCCGTGGGTCTTGTCGCTGATCAGCTTCACGAAGCCGACCGGCTCGTTGAGGCCGTGCGCCTTGGCGTTGGCGGTGAACGGGAACTTCGCGACCTGGACGTCGTAGCCCTTCTCGCGGGCCTGCGCCTCGGTGTAGCCGAAGCTGGCGACCTGCGGCTGGCAGTAGGTCGCGCGCGGGATCATCACGTAGTCGAGCTCCATGGTCTCCGCGCCCGCGATGGTCTCGGCGGCGATGACGCCCATGGACTCGGCGGCGTGCGCCAACATCAGCTTCGCGGTCACGTCACCGATCGCGTAGATGTGGTCCACCGAGGTGCGGCAGAACCCGTCGATGTCGATGGCCTTGCGGTCGGTCAGCTTCACACCGGTGTTCTCCAGGCCGTAGCCCTCGACCCGCGGCACGAACCCGATGGCCTGCAACACCTTGTCGGTCTCGATGACGTCCTGGGCGCCGCCCTTGGACACCGTGACCTTCACCTTCGCGCCGGAGTCGTCGATCGACTCCACCTTGGTGCCGACCCGCACGTCGATGCCGAGCTTCTTGTACCGGCGCAGCAGTTCCTTGGAGACCTCCTCGTCCTCCAAGGGAACCATCCGGTCCAGGAACTCGACGATGGTGACCTTCACGCCGTAGTTGTGCAGCACGTAGGCGAACTCGACGCCGATCGCGCCCGCACCGGCGATGACGATGCTGTCGGGCAGCGTGTCGGCGAGGATCTGCTCCTCGTAGGTCACCACGCGCTCGGACAGCGAGGTGCCCGGCAGCAGGCGCGTCGTGGCGCCGGTGGCGATGATCGCGTTGCCGAAGGTGACCGACTCGGTGCCACCGTCGGACAGGGCGACGTCGATGGTGTTCGCGTCGCGGAAGGTGCCCCACCCGTTGTACTGGGTGATGCCGTTCTTCTTCATCAGGTAGTGCACGCCCTTGACGCGGCCCTCGGCCACGGTGCGGGAGCGCTGGAAGGCGACACCGTAGTCGAGGCTGATCGAGCCTTCGACCTGGATGCCGAACGTCTTGGTCTCGTGCTGGAGGATGTGCGCCAGCTCCGCGTTGCGCAGGAGGGCCTTGGAGGGGATGCAGCCCACGTTGAGGCAGACACCGCCCCAGTAGCGCTCCTCGATGATCGCGGTCTTGAGGCCGAGCTGGGTCGCCCGGATCGCCGCGACGTACCCGCCCGGTCCCGCGCCGACGACCACGACGTCGAAGTGTGTGCTCATGCCCCCACGATATTCGCCCGCACGGGGTGGTCGCCCACGCAGGGCTCAGCCGTTGACGGCCACGCCGCCGGGGGTGTCGGAGGCCACAAGTCCCAGCGTCCCGGTCAGCCCGAGCACCCCGGCCAACCTGGGTCGCGTCCGGATCCGCCGCTCCCCCACCGCCAGCGCCTCGGCGACGTCGGCGACCACGTCGAGCCGGGCCAACACGCCCGGCCCGACGGGATCACCGAGCACCGGTACCACGGTCGTCGGCACCCCGGTCAGCTCCCGGACCCGGCCCTGGCCGACGAGCACCAGGCCGCGCACGATCTCCGGGAACTCGGCGACGACCTGGCAGGCCACCTCGGTCAGCGCGGTGTGCGCCACGACCTGGGTGCGGGTGGCGCGGTCGGCCAGCGTCTCCAGCACGTCCTCCAGGCGGTCGAGCGACCCGGCGCCACCGGCCTGCGGCGGCACGGCGCACCAGGCGACCTGGTAGAGCTGCTCGAGCGGGCGCCAGGCATCGGGCAGCTCCCTCGGGCGCGTCGCCGACGGGCTCAGCACCACGACCGCGGGACCGTAGTCCAACCCGCGCCACAGTGGTGCTCTCGCCGACGAGAGCGTCGCCAACCGGTCGCTGCGTGCCATGAGCGCCTCCCGAGTCCGATCCCGCCCCGTCCCCGGGATTACCCAGGTCAGGTGGTTTCAATCACTCGATAGCGCCGATCAGGGCGCAGATCACAGCGCGGGCTCAGCCCGGCTGCTCGCCGTCGGACTGGCGCAGCACCGCGAAGTTCAGCTGTCCCTGCGGGTCGGCCTGCACGTCGAGCACCTTGTCCGACAACAACTCGGCCGCGCCCGGCTCGAGGAACACGTGCGCGCCGGTCGGCGCCGTCACGACCTCGTCGCCCGCCACCGGTTCCGGCGCGAGCGCCACCGCGAGCGGGGTGCCCTCCACCTGCGGGGTCACCAGGGTGAACCGCAGCCCACCGGTCTCCGGGATGCCGTCCTGGGCCGTCAACGCGCTGATCGCGTCCGCAGCAGCCTCTGTCACCGCCAGCATGTCTGGCTCCTTTCCGTGTCACCTTGTCGTGCGGCTCGCGGTACCCACGGTAGGGGCGGCGCACACGCCCCGCCGGACGGAGCCAGACCCGCCTTGTGCCCGCTTCGGCGTGATCTTTAGAGTGCTCCGGTAGCGGTTGAGCAAGCAGCCGCAGCACGCCGGGGGCGACACCCGGGCACATGCCGACCCAGCGGTTCGCACCGAGGGGTCCTGTCGCCGCCCGGCACTCGCGTGAAGCGAGGGGGCTGCGTGCTGCCCGACCCCCGCCTGTCCTGGCGGCGGTGTCGCTCGTGCCGCGCCCCCTCGCCGAACGCGCCCCGCGCGTCGTCCCCCAATGGCGCCCGGGATCGGCCGATTGGACGTGGACCGGGAGGGAAGACCGCCATGGGCACCGCGGTGCGAAGACCGCATGAGCGAGCCGGGGGGTGCCGGTGACGCCGGACCCGATCTCGCGGGTGGCCCAGTTGCAGTCCGAGTTGGACGGTCTGCGGCGCGCCCTGCGCACCAGGGCGACCATCGAGCAGGCCATGGGCGTGCTGGTGGTGCTGCGGCGGTGCTCGCCGAAGGAGGCGTTCGACGCGCTGGTTCGGCTGTCCCAGCAGTACAACACCAAGCTGCACCGCGTAGCGCACCTGGTGGTCGGGCTCTTCGCCGAACCGTCGGTGGAACCGCTCGACAGCTACCTGCGGCGCAACATCGACGGCCTCGACGACGACCTGGCCCAGGCCGAGCGGACCGGACCGGTCGGCCTGGACGAGGCGCTGCTCGACGCGGCGCGGGCGCTGGCCGAGGCGGGCCAAGGCCAGGCCGAGGTGGACCAAGCGGTGCGCGACCTGCACCGGGTGCTGGTCGAGCAGGGCTGGGTGCCGCCGTACGACGTGCTGGGTCCGATGGCCGACACCTCGCGCGCCTGAGGCAGGTCACGACGATGACCGCCACCCGAACGCGCAGGTGTCCGCGCCCGCGATTCTGGGTACGTGGTGCACATGACGGGGACCCGGCGGCGATGAGCGGACGCGGAGAGCGCGACAGCCGCGGCCCGCTGGCCGGTTTCGGGCTACCCGGCCCCCGGCCGGTCGGCGACCGGGTCGTGGTGCGGGTGCGCGCGGACGCGGTCAACCTGCCCGTGATGCGGGAGGTCGCCGCGACGACGGCGGCCGCGGGCGTCGACACCCTGGCGGCCACGGCGGACGTCGTGCTCGCCGTCGATGAGGTGTGCACGACGCTCATCGCGCTCGCCGAGCCGGGAGCGGTGGTGGACTGCGCGTTCGTGCGGCACGCGGGCGCGCTGGGGATCGAGGCGTCGGTACCGGCCCCGCGGGGCGCGGCACCGGACACCACCTCGTTCGGGTGGCGGGTGCTCACCGCGCTCGCCACTAGTGTCGACTGGGGTGTGAGACCGGGGCCGGACGGGAGAGCGACAGTGCACATCAGCGTCGTGCTGGCCAGGACGGCGGTGCTCGGGTGAGCGCGGAGACCCCGACCAGCTCCTCGCACGAGTACAGCCACCTCGCGCCGCTGTTCGCCGAGCTGGTGGAGCTGCCCGAGGGCGACGGCAGGCGCGAGGCGGTGCGCGACAAGCTGGTCACCGGGCACCTGCCGCTCGCCGAGCACATCGCCATGCGCTTCGCCCACCGCGGCGTGGCCCGCGACGACCTCACCCAGGTCGCCACGGTCGGGCTGATCCACGCGGTCGACCGGTTCGACCCCGGCCGCGGCATCGACTTCCTGTCCTTCGCGGTGCCCACCATCATGGGCGAGGTCCGCCGCTACTTCCGGGACACCGCGTGGTCGGTGCGGGTGCCGCGCAGGCTCAAGGAGCTGCACCTGACCATCACCGCCGCGGGCAACGAGCTCTCGCAGCGGCTGGGCCGGGCGCCGACCCCCAGCGAGATCGCCACCCACCTGGGGATGAGCCGCGAAGAGGTGTACGAGGGTCTGGAGGCGGGGCAGGTGTACCAGTCGGTGTCGCTCGACGAGGCGCTGTCCTCCGGCGACCCCGACTCCGACCCGCTGGCCGACACCCTCGGCGAGGACGACGCGGCGCTGCTGGGCATCGAGGACCACGAGTCGCTGCGCCCGCTGATCGAGCGGCTGCCCGAGCGCGAGCGGCGCATCCTGCTGCTGCGGTTCTTCAAGAACATGACCCAGACCCAGATCGCGGAGAAGATCGGCGTCTCGCAGATGCACGTGTCCCGGCTGCTGACCCGCACCCTGGAGACGCTGCGTGCCGGGCTGGTCACCGACGAGCGCTGAACAGCGCCGATCCGCCCGCCGTGGTCCACACTGGAGGCAGGGGACACGGGCAGGAGGCTGGCGTGGCGCGACCGATCTGGCACGGTGCGATCAACTTCGGGCTGGTCACGGTCCCGGTCGACCTCTACGGGGCCACCGAGGACCACACCATCAGCTTCCGGCAGTTCGAGCGCGGCACCAGCGACCGCATCCGCTACAAGCGGGTCAACGAGCGCACTGGCGCCGAGGTCGCCTTCGCCGACATCGTCAAGGGCGCGGAGGTCGGCGGCGGCGAGTACGTGATCATCGAGCCGGAGGAGCTCGACGAGATCGCGCCGGGGCGCTCCCGCACCATCGACATCTCCTCGTTCGTGGCGCTGGAGGAGATCGACCCGATCCACTTCCAGAAGACGTACTGGTTGGCGCCGTCGAAGGAGGAGTACGGCAAGGCCTACGGCCTGCTCCTGCAGGCGATGCGCAAGACCAACCGGGCGGGCGTGGCCACCTTCGTCATGCGCGGCAAGGAATACCTCACCGCGATCCGCGCCGGTGACGACGACCTGCTGCTGCTGACTACCATGCTGTTCGTCGAGGACCTGCGCGACCCGGCCAAGGAGCTCAAGTCCCTCCCGGAGATCACCCCGGCGCGCGGCAAGGAACTCGACATGGCCATCACCCTGGTCGACTCGATGACCGAGCAGTGGAACCCCGCCGACTACCACGACACCTACACCCAACGCGTCGAGAAGCTCATCGACGACAAGAAGGCGGGCCGCGAGGTCGTCGTCGGCGAGGAACCCAGCTCCCCCACCAAGGTCGTCGACCTCTTCGAGGCCCTGAGCAAGAGCGTGGAAAGCCGCAAGACCCGCCGCCCCACCTCCCCCACCCCCAGTGACGACCTCGATACCCTCAGCAAGGCCGACCTGGACAAACTAGCCCGCGAACTGGACATCAAGGGCCGCTCCAAGATGACCCGCGACGAACTCCAGAAGGCGGTGGCCGCCACAACAAGGAGGGCCTCATGACCTGCCCCGACTGCGCCACCGCCCTGGACCACTGCCACGGCACCCTCATCCCCACCCACTCCACCTGCACCACCCCGTCCTGTGTGGACCTAGACCCCGCCCGCCACCCCCTAACCGCCACAGACGACGACCTACTCCCCCACCCCACATCCCTCCCCGCCGCCGCCTAACCCCTCCACCCCAGACGGTCAGCCCCCGCACCACCTCCTGCAGCCTCACCCCCTTCCGGCAGCGCTCGACGGCCACCCCGGCCCCGCGCCCCCAGGGCCCCGCACACACACCGCCCCACGCTCCCCCAAGTCCCCACGCCCAGTCCCACCCCCACCCCACCCGACGCGACTGGCGACGACCCCACGACGTTGGCTCAAAAACACCCGCCGACAACGTTGGCCCCAACCGCCCGCCGACGACGTTGGCCGCCCCGCGCTCCACGAAGGCGCTGGTGCCAGGCCGGCTCGATGGGGTGGACTTGTTGTGTGCGGGGGAGGACCACCCGTAGCGTCGTTGCGCGGACAGGGCCATGCTTTTCGGCCCCTGCTTTTCGGTCCTGCCACGGGTGGTCTCGGGGCCCCGCACACAACAAGTTCGCCCTATCGAGCTTCGCTCGAAACTCGCGCCTATCCGCAATGCCGCAGGCGAGCCGACGACCGCAGCGAAGCGAAGGCACGAGACCCGGACTCCCCCAGCTCAACGCCCTGCCGCCCACGGCCGACAAGATCAACCCGCCCCAAAGACCCCCGAATACACAGCCTACCCAAGGGAACGCAAACACAGAGAGGCTGAACACGTCCCCTGTGGACAACTCAGCCCCCTGTGGACAACCCACCCCACCCAACACCCAGCCAGCCAAGCCAACCCGCACATCAGCCCAGCCAGCCGCCATCACGCACCACAAAGGACGCCCACCAACGGCGTCCCCCTCAGCACTCGATGACGTTGAGCGCCAATCCGCCGCGGGCGGTTTCCTTGTACTTGGTGTGCATGTCGGCGCCGGTTTCGCGCATGGTCTTGATGACCTTGTCGAGGTGGACGATGTGGCTGCCGTCGCCGCGCAGGGCCATGCGGGAGGCGTTGATGGCCTTGGTGGAGCCGACGGCGTTGCGTTCGATGCAGGGGATCTGGACGAGGCCGCCGACGGGGTCGCAGGTGAGGCCGAGGTGGTGTTCGAGGCCGATCTCGGCGGCGTTCTCGACCTGGGCGACGGTGCCGCCGAGGACGGCGGTCAGGCCCGCGGCGGCCATGGCGCAGGCGGAGCCGACCTCGCCCTGGCAGCCGACCTCGGCGCCGGAGATGGAGCCGGTTTCCTTGAGCACCACGCCGATCGCGGCGGCGGTGAGCAGGAAGTCGACGACGCCGTCCTCGTTGGCCGCCGACAGGAACCGGGTGTAGTAGTGCAGGACGGCGGGGATGATGCCCGCGGCGCCGTTGGTGGGGGCGGTGACGACGCGGCCGCCGGAGGCGTTCTCCTCGTTGACGGCCAGGGCGAACAGGCTCACCCAGTCCATCACGTACAGCGGGTCGCCCGCGCCGTCCTCGTCGAGCAGCTTCTCGTGCAGCGCCTTGGCGCGGCGCGGCACCTTCAGGCCGCCGGGGAGCACGCCGTCCTGCTCGCAGCCCCTGGTGACGCAGTCCTGCATGACCTGCCAGATGTGCAGCAGGCCGGAGCGGACCTCGGCCTCGGTGCGCCACACCAGTTCGTTGGCGAGCATCACCTGCGCGATGGACTTGCCGGTGGCCTCGCAGTGCGCCAGCAGGTCGGCCGCGGTGCGGAACGGGAACGGGACCGGGGTGGTGTCGGCGGAGATGACCGGGCCGTCGGCCGCGGTCTCGTCGAGCACGAACCCGCCGCCCACCGAGTAGTACGTGCGGTGCGCCAGCTCGGTGCCCGCGGCGTCCCAGGCGGCGAAGGTCATGCCGTTGGGGTGCAGCGGCAGGGACTTGCGGCGGTGCATGACGAGGTCGTCGTCCTCGGTGAACGCGATCTCGTGGCTGCCCAGCAGCCGGATCCGACCGGTCTCCCGGATCGCGGCGACCCGGGTGGGCACGGTGTCGGTGTCGACGTCCTCGGGGCGTTCACCCTCCAGGCCGAGCAGCACCGCCTTGTCGCTGCCGTGGCCGTGGCCGGTGGCCCCGAGCGAGCCGAACAGCTCGGTGCGCACCCTGGCCACCTCGGCCAGCGTGCCCGCCGCGCGCAGCCCCTCGACGAACATCAGGGCCGCCCGCATCGGGCCGACCGTGTGCGAACTCGATGGGCCGATGCCCACGCTGAACAGGTCGAAGACGCTGACCGCCACGACAATCCTCCTCGTTCGGCCACCGGGGCCGCGCCGGATCTCGGCGCGGCACCCGGGGGCGGGTAGATCAGCCCAGCTCCGGGTAGAGCGGGCGGCGGCGCACCAGCGCGGCGACGCGCTCGCGCAGCGCCTCACCGGTGGCCTCGTCGAGCTCGGGGCGCAACGCGATCGCGATGACGTCGGCGACCTCGGCGAAGTCCTCGGCGTCGAAACCGCGGGTGGCCAGCGCCGGGGTGCCGATGCGCAACCCGGAGGTGACCATCGGCGGGCGCGGGTCGAACGGGACCGCGTTGCGGTTCACGGTGATCCCGATCGAGTGCAGCCGGTCCTCGGCCTGCTGGCCGTCAAGCTGCGAGTCGACCAGGTCGACCAGCACCAGGTGCACGTCCGTGCCACCGCTGAGCACCTTCACGCCCGACTCGGCGGCGTCCGGGGCGGTCAGCCGGTCGGCCAGGATCCTGGCGCCCTCGAGCACCCGGCGCTGCCGCTCAGCGAACTCCTCGGACGCGGCGATCTTGAACGCCACCGCCTTGGCCGCGATCACGTGCTCGAGCGGGCCGCCCTGCTGACCGGGGAACACCGCCGAGTTGACCTTCTTGGCCAGCTCTTTGGTGCACAGCACGACACCGCCGCGCGGACCGCCGAGGGTCTTGTGCGTGGTGGTGGTGACCAGCTGCGCGTGCGGCACCGGGTTCGGGTGCAGCCCGGCGGCGACCAGTCCGGCGAAGTGCGCCATGTCGACCATGAGCAGCGCGCCGACCGCGTCGGCGATCCGGCGGAACTCCGCGAAGTCCAGGTGCCGCGGGTAGGCGGACCAGCCCGCGACGATCAGCTTCGGGCTGTGCTCCTTGGCCAGCCGCTCGACCTCGGCCATGTCGACCCGGCCGGTCTCGCGGTCGCTGTGGTAGGCGACCACGTTGTACAGCTTGCCGGAGAAATTGATCTTCATGCCGTGCGTGAGGTGGCCGCCGTGCGCCAGGTCGAGACCGAGGATGGTGTCGCCCGGCTTGAGCACGGCGAACATCGCCGCGGCGTTGGCCGAGGCGCCCGAGTGCGGCTGCACGTTGGCGTGCTCGGCGCCGAAGAGCTCCTTGACCCGGTCGATGGCCAGCTGCTCGACCACGTCGACGTGCTCGCAGCCGCCGTAGTAGCGGCGACCGGGGTAGCCCTCGGCGTACTTGTTGGTCAGCACCGAGCCCTGCGCCTCGAGCACCCCGACCGGGGCGAAGTTCTCCGAGGCGATCATCTCGAGGGTCGACTGCTGGCGGTGCAGCTCGGCGGCGACCGCGGCGGCGATCTCCGGGTCGACCTCGGCCAGGCTCTGCCCGAAGGTGGGTGTCCCTGCCATCAGTCCTCCTTGGTGTGCTCGGCGTACGCGGCGGCGTCGAGCAGCTCGGGCTCGCCGTCGACGCGGACGCGGAAGAGCCAGCCGTCGCCGAACGGGTCGGTGTTGACCAGCTCGGGGGTGTCCACGACCGCCTCGTTGATCTCCACGACCACGCCGTCGGCGGGCGCGAACAGGTCGGAGACGGACTTGGTCGACTCGATCTCCCCGCACGCCTCACCCGTGGTCAGCGTGGCGCCCACCTCGGGCAGCTGCACGTACACCACGTCACCGAGCGCGTCGGCGGCGTACTTGGTGACACCGACGGTGGCCGCGGCCGGGTCGGCGAGGTCGACCCACTCGTGGTCGGTGGTGTAGCCGAGGTTCTCCGGGTTGCTCATTGCTTCTCGATCTCCTGGGTTCAGGCTTGACGCTGGTAGAAGGGCAGCTTGACGACCTCGACCGGCGCGCTGGTGCCGCGGATGTCCACGGAGAGCGCGGTGCCCGGCTCGCTGACCGCGACCGGCACGTAGGCCATCGCGATCGGGTGGCCGAGCGTCGGCGAGAGCGCGCCGCTGGTGACCGTACCGACCTGCGTCCCCTCGGCGTCGACCACGGCGTACCCGTGTCGGGGGGCGCGCTTGCCGGACCCGACCAGGCCCACCAGCACCTTGGTCTCCACGTCGGCGTCGCGGCGGCGCTCCAGCGCCTCCTTGCCGACGAAACCGCCGGGCTTCTCGAACTTGACGACCCGGCCGAGACCGGCGTCGAACGGGGTGAACGAGGCGCTGAGCTCGTTGCCGTAGAGCGGCATCCCGGCCTCGAGGCGCAGGGTGTCGCGGCAGGCCAGCCCGGCGGGCAGCAGCCCGTGCTCCTGGCCCGCCTCGGTCAGCAGCTCCCAGATCCGCGGCGCCTGCGCACCGTCCACATAGACCTCGAAGCCATCCTCACCGGTGTAGCCGGTGCGGGCGAGCAGCACGTCGATGCCGCCGATGGCCGAGGGCACGCTGGCGTAGTAGGCCAGCGCGTCGAGGTCGGCGTCGGTGACCGAGCCGATGATCGCCGTCGACGTCGGCCCCTGCACCGCGATCAGCGCCAGCTCGGCGGAGCGGTCGTTGACCTCGACGGCGAACCCCTCGGCCCGCTCGCGCAGCGCGGCGGCCACGGTGGCGGCGTTCGAGGCGTTCGCCACGACCATGTACTTGTCGGCCGCGAGCCGGTAGACGACCAGGTCGTCGAGCACGCCGCCCTCGGCGTCGCAGATCATCGTGTAGCGGGCCTTGCCCGGCTTGACCGCGGACAGCTTGCCGACGAGCGCGAAGTCCAGCGCCTGGGCCGCCTCCGGACCGGTCAGCTCGATCTCGCCCATGTGGCTGAGGTCGAACAGGCCGGAGGCGGTGCGGACCGCCTTGTGCTCGGCGAGCTCGCTGCCGTAGCGCAGGGGCATCGACCAGCCTGCGAAATCGGTGAACGAGGCACCGAGCGCCTCGTGCACCGAGTGCAGCGGGGAGGGGGTGCTCATGGAAGTCGGGTCTCCTTCGGCGCGCTGGGAACTGTGCTGTTCGCAGCGTGGCACGCCGGGCGTGCGTGGTGCAGCACGACCGGGCGGGCTGTGGATGAGTGTGGCGGATGTGGACAACCGGGCGGCTGTTCGCTGTATGGGGTGCGGTGGACGAGGGTCATGGGAGCTCCTGGGCAGCGCGCCGGATGGACGGATCCAGCGCTGGAACTCCCCCTCTGTCATGGCACCTGAGAGCTTCGCCGCGAGCGCGGCTTGCACCGTGGGTGAGACGCCGAGATCGCGTCTGCTTTCCAGAGTGGCCTGGTGGGGGCGGTAGCTTTACCTGAGAGATTGACGGGGAGTTGCTCCTTCGGTGTCTCGATCAAGATCGAGAACTCTCCCGGCCCCACTCGTTCGGCCCGATATGTGGTTGTGCCCGCGACACTAGTCGAGGCGGAACCCGAAAGGAAGTTCGAGCCGGTGCCTGGCCAACAGGTCGCCGTCGGCGAGCAGCTCGCGCGTCGGTCCGTCGGCCACCACGACCCCGCCGTCGACGAGCACCGAGCGCGGGCACAGCTGCAGCGCGTAGGGCAGGTCGTGGGTGACCATGACCGTGGTCCGGCCAAGGCCGAGCAGGACCTCGGCCAGCTCGCGGCGGGCGCGGGGCTCCAGGTTGGCCGAGGGTTCGTCCAGGACGAGCACGTCGGGATCGCAGGCCAGCACCGTGGCCAGCGCGACCCTGCGGCGCTGCCCGCCGGACAGGTGCAACGGCGAGCGGTCCGCGTGCTCGGCCATGCCGACGTCGTCGAGCGCGCGCGTGACCCGCGCGTCGAGTTCAGGTCCGCGCAACCCGAAGTTCGCGGGCCCGAAGGCGACATCGTCTCGGACAGTGGGCATGAAGAGTTGGTCGTCGGGGTCTTGGAAGACGATTCCGACCCGGCGCCGGACCTCTTTCATATTCTGTTTATTGACCGGCAGTCCGGTGACCTCGACCTTGCCCTGTCCGGTCAGAACGCCATTCAGGTGTAGGACGAGGGTGGTCTTACCGGCGCCGTTAGGGCCAAGAACCGCGACCCTCTCCCCTTGTTCGACTCGCAGGTCCACACCGAAGAGGGCTTGGTGGCCGTCGGGGTAGGCGTAGGCGAGGCGTTCGACCAGCAGGGCGGGCGGTGTCACAGGGCTATGCCTAGCACGACGGCGGCTAGAGCCGTCGGGGCGAGCCCTAGGAGCCATGCGGCGCGTCCGGCAGGCCTGCCTTGGTCGGGCATGGCGCCGGTCCACCCTCGGGAGACCATGGCGAGGTGGACGCGTTCTCCGCGCTCGTAGCTGCGGATGAACAAGGTGCCGATACCGCGCGCGGTGGCACCTACCTGCCACAGGAAGCGCGGATCGTGGCCGCGGCAGATGCGCGCGATCCGCATCCGGCGGGCCTCCGCGGCGATCACGTCCAGGTAGCGCAGCATCAGCGTGGCGATGGTGATCACCATGGTCGGCACCCGCAGCCGCTGCAGCCCGACGATCAACTCGCCCGGGGTCGTGGTCGCGGCCAGGGTGAGCGACACCAGGACGCCGAGGGTGCCCTTGACGACGATGTTCCACCCCGACAGCAGGCCGTGCTCGGACAGCGCGACGCCGAGGACGTCGACGGTCGGGCCGCCCGCGAGGAACGGGAACGCGAACGCCAGGACCACGAACGGCGCCTCGATCAGGGCGCGCTTGGCCAACCAGCCCGGCGGGATCCTGGCGAGCACCCAGACCCCGGCGAGGACGGCGAGGTAAAGGCCGAACGCCCAGAACCGCTCCCTGGGCGTCGACACCACGCACAGCACGCCTGCGACAGCGGCCACGACCTTGACCTGCGGCGCCATCCGGTGGACCGGGGTGTCACCCGGCCGGTGCAGCGGATGCGAGTGCCCCGCACTCACGCCTTGGGTCGCCTGCGCAGCATCCAGAAGAACCCGCCCGCGACCACGACCGTCACCACGACACCGATGACACCGGCCACGCCGGTGGTGTTCTCCCCGCCACCGATCGCGTAGTCGGCAAGAGGGCTACCAGCGAACTGGTGGTTCTTGGCGTTCTGCGCGATGCAGGAGCCCTGGAGTTGTTCTCCCTCAGCGGTCTCCACTACCTCGCAGCCTTGGAGGGTGGCGTGGTCAAGACCGTCCGGATTGGAGTCGGCCAGATAGGACACTGCGCCCGCGAGGACGAGAGCGACTAAGAGGAACCCGAGCAGGAACGAGAGGTTGCGGGTCTTGGTGTTCACGCCGGGGTCCCTTCACGCAGCTCCAACGGGCGGCTAGTACCGCGCAGCAGGTAGACCAAGTCAGGGCGAACGGCCGCGACAGCACCAACGGTCAGCGCGGTGATCACGCCCTCGCCGAGGCCGATGAGGCAGTGCACGCCGACCACCGTCGCGCTGACGGCACCCAGGCTGAACGCCGGGTCCCCACCGATCGCGAACTCCAGGACGAACCCGAGCGAGGCGACCACGGTGTTCACCAGCGCGGCGACGAACGCGACCACGACCAGCCCGGCCTTGCCGGTGGCGAACCGCTTGAGCAGCGTCGCGACCAAGAACCCGGCGGCGGTGCCGATCAGCGCCATGTTCGTGATGTTGGCCCCCAGCGCGGTCACCCCGCCGTCGGCGAACACCAGCGCCTGCACCACGAGGACGATCGACACGCACAACGCGCCGACCCACGGTCCGACCAGGATCGCCGCGAGCGCGCCACCGAGCAGGTGACCGCTGACCCCGGGCAGCACGGGGAAGTTGAGCATCTGGGTCGCGAACACGAACGCGGCCACCAGCCCGGCCAACGGCGCCGTCCGGTCGTCCAGGTCGGCCCGGGCCTTCGCGGCGGCCACCGCGAGCCCGACGACGGCGACCCCGATGAACAGCAACGAGGTCGTGGTGTTGAGCAACCCGTCACTCATGTGCATGGCGACCGAGCCGGTCATCGGCGCGCACCTCCGGGACTCGTGCGGTGGGGACTCACGGCGGACAGGGAATCGAGCGTAGTTGCGAACCGGACGCTACCGCCAGAGCCTGGCAACAACCCACACCGCGCCGTTGTGACCTCAGCTACCCACAACCACCGCGAGCTCGTCAGGCCTACCCTGCGCGAACCGCGTATCGCGCCACCTGGACTGGTCGTGGAAGGCAGCCCCTTCGAAGCGCACCTGCTGCTGGAACACCGCCTCGCTGAAGTTCGCCACCCCGCCGAACCGGGCACCGTCGAACCGAGCCCTGTCGGTGAAGGTGGCGGCGCGGAACCACACGTAGCTGTCGAACTCGGTCCCGCTGAAGTCCACCCGGTACCGGAAGGTCACCATCGCGAAGGTGGCGGACCGGATCCGGCAGCGGGACAGGTCGAGGTCGATGAGCGTGGCACCGGTGAGGCCCAGGTCCATGTCCGGCCAGAACGACTCCGGGCTCTCGGGGCGCAGGTGCAGCAGCAAGATCCGCTGGACCGCGCGCCGGACCTCCCGCTCCTCCAGCCGCTGGTGGTGCGCGAGCAGCTCGGCCCGCTCGGTCGGCTTGGCACCCTCGGGCGGGTCGAACGGCATCCGCAGGTAGGCGCAGTACACGTTGACCACGGTCTGCCGGTGCCCCGGGTTGTCCTGTGCGAGCCGCTCCAGGGCGTAGAGCCCGGCCATCCGCACCGGGGCCTTGTCCGAACCGAGCTGGTCGGCGGCCTTGGTGTAGAGGTCGGTGATGCGCCGCTCGACGCCGTCCTTCTCGGTGATCGCGGCCATCCGGTCCTGGTGCGCCTTGGCGTCGGCGGCCACGTCGCGCTGGTGGGCCAGCGCCCGCTCGCGGTTGTCCAGGTCCTGTTCGGTGGTCCGCTGCCTGCGCCACGACAGGTACAGCGCGAACACGCCGCCCCCGCCGATGCCGATGCTCAGGCCGATCCGCACCGCCTCGAACCGGGCGGTGACCAGCTTCTCGCCGGTGAGGCCGCGAGTCGCGGGCCACCACAGCAACACGACGGTCGTCGCGGTGAGCAGGAGGATGCCGACCGCGACCAGGGCGATTGATCTACCGGAGACGGGCCTAGGGCGGGGTTCTGGTGCGCTCACGACCATGTGATCGACTGCGGGCACGGGATCGTGTCAGAACCAGACGAGGGTGCGGCCACCGCGGCCCGCGCGCATGTCGGCGAACGCGTTCTCGATGCCGTCCAAGCCCACTTCGGCGGTGACGAGGCCTGCGATGTCGAGGCTGCCGTCGGCGACTAGGTCCAAGAGGCGCGGGATGTCGATGTCGGGGTCGGTGGAGCCGAAGAGGCAACCGGTGAGGGTGCGGCCGAAGAAGTACAGCTCCAGGGCGCTGAACTCGACGACCGCCTTGGCCGAGCCCACGCCGACGACCACGACGTGCCCGCCGCGCCTAGAGGACGCCCATGCGGTGCGGATCGACTCCGGGATGCCTACGCACTCGAACGCGATGTCCGCGCCGCGTCCGTCAGTAAGACCCCGGATCGTCTTGGCCACCGGGGAGTCGGACAAGAGGAAGTGGGTAGCTCCATGCGCGCGGGCTAGCGCTTCCTTCTCCGGGTGCACGTCGACGGCGATGATCGGGGCAGCGCCAGCGATCCGTGCCGCTTGCAACACCGATAGGCCGACACCGCCAACACCCACGACCACCACTGACTGTCCAGGTTTGACCTGCGCGGTGTTGAACACCGCCCCCGCACCGGTCAGAACCGCGCACCCCAACACCGCCGCTTGCTCCAACGGCACATCGGCCGGGATCTTCACCGCCGCGCGCTCAGACACGATCGTCTCTTCTGCGAATGCGCCCGTTCCGAGTCCCGGGTAGAGCGGCGTGCCATCGGGCAACGTGGCGTGCGGAACCTCGGCAGCGTCAGCGGCACGCGCGCACAGGTAGGGCTCTCCCTCTAGGCAGAACCAACACTCCCGGCACGGCGGAGCCCAGTTCAGCAGCACGTGATCCCCTGCCGCTACCCGCGTCACCCCCGCCCCCACCGAGACGACGACTCCGGCCCCCTCATGCCCCAACACCGCGGGCACCGGCTGCCTAAGAGTCCCGTTCGCCAGCGACAGGTCCGAGTGGCACACCCCGGCCGCGACAACCCTGACGCGAACCTGCCCCGGTCCGGGCTCCGGCACCACGATGTCCATGACCACCAACGGCTCACCCTGCGCCCGCAGCACCGCAGCCCTGACCATGTCTCTCCCTCAGCCGCCCGTCCCCGACACCAGCAGGCTACGGCCGCCGGAAATCGGCCGGAGCCCCAGTGCCCGGCTACTTACCGTGTGCACGGTGGATTGGGAAAGGCGGCTGCACCAACGCACGTACAGCTATGTCGGGACGAACGCGAAACACGACGGCGCTGCGTGCGATCTCGCTCTCGTCGGTCCCGTGGGTCACACGAACGCGTTGATGCCCGTCAGGGCGCGGCCGATGAGGAGTTTCTGGACCTGGCTGGTGCCCTCGTAGAGGGTCATGACACGCGAGTCGCGCAGGATCTTGGCGACGGGGTACTCGTCCAGGTAGCCGTAACCGCCGAAGACCTGGATGGCGAGGTTTGCCGCGCTTACGGCGTTCTCGCTCGCGAAGAGCTTGGCCATAGAGGCCGCGGTACCGAAGGGCAGCCCCCGGTCCACAAGGTCGGCCACGCGCCACACCAACAGTCGGGCGGCGTCAGTGTTGACTGCCATGTCCGACAACATCTCTTGCACGAGCTGGTAGCTGGCGATGGGCTTACCGAACTGCAAACGCTCCTTCGCGTACCGCACACTTGCTTGCAGCGCACCGTTCGCGAGGCCGACACAACCCGCGGCGACGGACATCCGCCCCTTGTCCAAAGCGGACATCGCCACCTTGAAGCCGGTGCCCTCCTCGCCCAGCCGCGCGTCCACCGGGACCCGCACGCCGTCGAGGACCAGCTCGCCGGTCGACTGGCCGCGCAGCCCCAGCTTGCCCTTGATCTCCCGGTGCTGGAACCCGGGCGAGTCCGTGGGCACCAGGAACGCGCTGATCCCCTTGGGACCGGGGCCACCGGTGCGCGCGAAGATCAGCGCCAGGTCGGCCCAGGTGCCGTTGGTGATGAACATCTTCGTGCCGGTGAGGACGTAGTCGTCGCCCTCGCGCACCGCGCGGGTGGCCAGGCTGGAGGCGTCAGACCCGGTGTCCGGCTCGGTCAGGCCGAAGCAGGCCAGCGACTGCCCGGCGGAGAGCCGGGGCAGCCAGTGCGCCTTCTGCTCGTGCGTGCCGTGCGCGGCGATCGACTTGCCGACCAGGCCAAGCGAGACCGACACGATGCCGCGGATGGCCGAGTCGCCGCGGCCGAGCTCCTCCATCATCAGGCAGTACGACAGGTGGTCGCCGCCGGAGCCGCCGTACTCCTCGGGGATGGTCAGGCCGAGGAAGCCCACGTCGCCGAGCTTGCCGACGATGGACCGGTCGACCTGCTCGCGCCGGTCCCACTCCGCGGCGTTGGGCACCACCTCGCGGTCGATGAAGTCCCGCGCCAGGTCCCAGAGGGCCTGCTGCTCACCGCTGAGGGCCAGGTCCACGCCGATCTCCCGTCCATAAACCAAACGGTGTTAGGTTCGCTAAGGATAGGATCAGCCCGCTGAGTCGGCAAGCACCCACCGGGGGGAGACATGCCGCGACCCCGTGTCCCGCTGCTGGACCGGCCGCGCATCCGCGCCGCCGCGCTGGCCGCCGTCGACCGCGACGGGCTCGCCGGGCTGTCCATGCGCAGGCTGGCCGCCGACCTCGGCGTCCAGGCGCCGTCGCTGTACTCGCACTACCGCACCAAGGACGACCTGCTGCAGGACGTCGCCGAGGACGTCATGGCCGCGGTGGACACCTCCGGGTTCGCCGAGGACTGGGTCACCGGCCTGCGCGGCTGGGCCCGCTCCTACCGCGCCGCGCTGGCCGCCCACCCCAACCTGGTGCCGGTGCTCGCCGCGGGACCCGCCCGCAGGCCGACCGCGCTGCTGCACGCTGACGCGGTGCACGGCGGGCTGGTCGGTGCCGGGTGGCCGCCCCGGCACGCCACCATGATCGGCGCGTCCACCAAGTACCTCGTGCTCGGCGCCGCGATGAGCTCGTTCTCCCGCGGCTTCGAGGACGACGTGCAGGTCTACGTCGACCGCTACCCGCACCTGGGCCAGGCGCACCGGCTGCGCGAGCACGCCGACGAGATCGACGCCGACAGCTTCGAGCTCGCCGTGGACGCGTTCATCGCCGGTCTGACCGCGCTGCACGCCCGGGTGGCGCGAGCCGGGCCCTAGGGCGTGTTTCAGAAGTCCCGCCCGCGCCGGCCGCGCCAGATCGACCGGCATCAGACGCGACTTCTGAAACACGCCCTAGCGGCGGCGAACACCGCCTCGGCGGTCGCCGACAACGCGGGCGAGTCCAACTTCCACTGCTGCCAGAACAGCGGCACGTCGAGCACCCGGTCGGTCAGCACGACCAACTCCCCCGCCGCGATCCTCGGCTCGGCCTGGATCGTGGGCGCCAAGCCCCACCCCATCCCGGCGACGATGGCTTCGAGGAACGCCTCCGACGACGGCACGTGGTGGCGCTGATCGCTCGCGGACCGCTTGGTCAGGCCGCGGACGAACCGGTCCTGCAGCTCGTCGCGGCGGTCGAACACCACCACCGGCGCGTCCGCCACGCACTGCCGCAGCGGACCGGCCAACCACCGCGCGGCGAAGTCGGGGGCCGCCACCGGCAGGTACCGGAACTGGCCGAGCGGGCGCACCGAGCAGCCCGTCACCGGCTCCGGCGACGAGGTCACCGCCGCCATCACCCGCCCCTCCCGCAGCAGCGACGCGGTGTGCGACTCGTCCTCGCGGTGCAGGTCGAAGTAGACGTCGGGCACCCGGGCCAGTGCGGGCAGCAACCAGGTCGCCAACGAGTCCGCGTTGACCGCGACGGGCAGCCGCGCCGACTCCCCCGGTACCCCCAGGCCCGCCCGCAGGTCCCGGTCGAGCTGCGCGAGCTGACGCGCGAACCGCACCACCTGGGTCCCGGACTCTGTGGGGCGCACCGGTTTCGTGCGCAACAGCAACACCCGGCCGGTGCGCTGCTCGAGCGCCTTGACCCGCTGGCTGACCGCCGACGGCGTCACCCGCAGCGCGGCGGCCGCGGCATCGAAGGTGCCCTCGTCGACCACGGCCAACAGTGTGCGCACCTGGTCAAGCGGCAGATCGCTCATCACGACCGCTAATGCTACGTAAGAATCTTTAGCTGGTGTTACCCGCGAGCGCGGCCATACGGTCGGTCCATGGGGCTCGCGGTTCTGGCCGGGTTCGGCACCGGACTATCACTGATCATCGCCATCGGCTCGCAGAACGCTTTCGTGCTGCGGCAAGGCATCCTGCGGCAGTCAGTGCTACCTGTCGTGGTGATCTGCGCGGTGTCAGACGCGGTGCTGATCGCTCTAGGCGTCGGAGGCATGGGAGCCGTGGTGGCGGCTCAACCGGTCGCGCTCACCGTGGTCGCTATCGTCGGCGGTCTGTTCCTACTGGGATACGGCCTGCTCGCGGCCAAGCGCGCGGTCCGCCCGTCTGCACTGTCCACAACCGGCACGGGCGCGGGATCGACCAGGACCGCCGTGCTCACCTGCCTCGGCCTGACCTGGCTCAACCCGCACGTCTACCTGGACACCGTGCTGCTGCTGGGGACCATCGCCGCCGCCCAGGGGTCGGCGCGCTGGGCGTTCGCCGTCGGCGCGACGCTGGCCAGCGTGTGCTGGTTCGCGGGCCTGGGCTTCGGCGCCCGCCTGCTCACCCCGGTGTTCGCCAGGGCCGCGTCCTGGCGGGTACTGGACGCGGTGATCGCGGTGACGATGACCGCGCTGGGGGTGTCGTTGGTGGTGGGGGCGTGAGCGCCACGCCCCCACCGCTCAACCGACCCCGGCGCCGTGCAGGGCGACCCACCGGCGCATCGAGTACTCGACCATGGTGATCAACGTGCTCTTGACCGACTGCCGGTCCCTGGCGTCGCACGGCACGATCGGCACCTCCTGCCCGATCGCCAGCGCGTCCCTGACCTGGTCGATGGTGTGCCCGAGCACCCCGTCGAAGCAGTTGAGGCCGATGACGTAGGGCAGGTTGCGCTCCTCGAAGAAGTCGATCGGGGAGAACGAGTCGGCCAGCCTGCGGGTGTCGGCCAGCACGACCGCGCCGATCGCGCCGCGCACCAGGTCGTCCCACATGAACCAGAACCGCTGTTGGCCCGGGGTGCCGAACAGGTACAGCACCAGGTCCGAGTCGAGCGAGACCCGGCCGAAGTCCATCGCGACGGTGGTGGTGGACTTGTTCGGCGTGGCCGCGGTGTCGTCGATGCCCGCGCTGGCGCTGGTCATCACCGCCTCCGTGGTCAGCGGCATGATCTCCGAGACCGAGCCGACGAAGGTGGTCTTGCCCGCGCCGAACCCGCCTGCCACCACGATCTTGACCGAGGTCAGCCCACCACCGGGTGCCGGGTCGTCATAGCCTGCGGAGTCCACTCAGTACCCTTTCCATCAGCACCAGGTGAGCCTTGTTGGCGCCACCGGTCGCGGTCTTGTGCACGGCCACCAGGCCCAGCTGGGCCATGTCGCCCAGCAGCACCTTGGCCACCCCGAGGGGCACGCCGAGCAGGGTGGCCACCTCGGCGACCGACCTGGGGTCGTGGCAGAGGGCACCGATCGCGCGGTGCTCGGACTCGGCGAAGGCCGTGGCGTCCCCGGCCCGCTCGCTGGTGGACACCATGGTCTCCACGCGCAGTTCGAAGTTGGACTTGGTCCGGCCCCTGGTCCAGGCGTAGGGGCGCACGATGGCGGCGGCGTCCTCGTCGGACCCGAACACCCGCACCGACCCGACCTGGTCGACGGCCGGTACCGCTGACTCGCCCTGCTCGACGGCGTCGCCGTCCGGCCAGTCCGGCTCGTCGTCGCGCCCCGAGGCCACCGGTTCGTCCACTTCGGACTTGCGGCGCCTGCGGGACCGGCCACCGCCCAGCGTCAGGTTGGCCATGACGTCGGCGATGGTCTGCTCCGGCTCACCGGAGCGACCCTGGTTGGAGCTCATGCTGTGCTCATGCGGGCTGCCCCACCATCCTCCCGGCGGTCCCCTGCAGGGCCGCGCGCAGTTCCGGGGTCAGGATCTGGCCCACCCGGTCCACCAGCAGCGTCATCTCGTACGCCACTTGTCCGATGTCACAGGTCGGGGCCGCGAGGATCGCTAAACACGACCCGTCGCTGATGGCCATCAGCAGCATGATGCCCCGCTCCATCTCGACCACGGTCTCCTTGACCGCGCCCGCCTCGAAGCAGCGGGCCGCGCCCTGGGTGAGGCTGACCAGCCCGGAGGCGACGGCCGCCAGCTGGTCGGCGCGGTCGGTCGGCAACCGCGCGGACGAGGTGAGCAGCAGCCCGTCCGCTGACACCACCACCGCGTGCGCCACCCCGGACACCCGCTCGGCGAACTCGTTGACCAACCACCCGAACTGGCCTGGCTTGGACTGCGTGGACGTCATCGTGCTCCATTTCCCGTCGGTGACGGCGGCTGCATCGGTTCGGTTGACTGCGTGCGACCTGGCTCAGGCATCCCCGCCTTCTTTCTCGGTGTCCCCGTCCTGTCCCGGGTGCCGCTGCGCGATGCTGCTGCGGCCCCGGCCGATCCCACGCTGCAGGCTGCCCAACCGGGAGCGCAGCGCCTCGGCGTCGCGCTCGATCGGCGGGGGCTGCGGCGCGGCGGCGGTGGCGCCGAGGCTGCCGGGCAGCAACCGCTCCCGCGGCGTCCGCTTGGGCAACCCGCCCTCGGGCAGCGGGTCGGCGTCGGCCTGGGTGCTCAGCGCCTCGGCGGCCTGCCAGCCCGCGTCCCGCGCGAAGCGCCACCGCGCGCCGCGCAGGTCGAGCCCCTGCTGCCCGTCGGCCTCCGGCGCGCCGTGCGCGGGACCCGCGTGGTGCGCGCCCCTGGCCCGGTGGATGCCGCGCTGGTAGCTCGACAGCCGCTCGCGCAGGTCCTGCGGGTCCCGGTTGGCGTGCGCGGGTGGCGTCGCGGCCGCCGCGCGCCGACCGGGCTGCCGGACCCCGCCGGGCACCAGGTTCCGGCGCGGGGTGCGCCGGGGCAGGCCGGAGGTGGTGAAGTCCTCCGGCTCGGCGGCCGACACCGCCCGCGCGGTGTGGAAGCCCTGGTCGGCGGCGAAGTCCCAGTCCGGTCCCCTGCTGACGTCGGCCGCGGTGGAGTTCGGGTCGTCGGTGACCGCCCGGAACCACGCGGAGACCATCTCGTCGAAGATCGGCGTGGTCTCGTGCAGCGCGGCGGCGGGCGGCTCGGCCGCAGCCTGGTGCACCAGGGTCGTGTCCCACCAGCCGCTGTCGTCCTCGACCCCGCCGTCGTAGTCGCCGTGATCGCCGCGGTCGCTGTGGTCACTGTGGACACTGTGATCGCTGTGGTCGCCGTCGTCCGCCCTGACGGGGGCGTGGTCGGGGACCACGGGGCTCTGCGGCTCGGTGTGCTCGTCGACGAACAGCGCCTGGGTCTGCTCGACCGGCGGGATGTCGGGCTGGGCAGGCCCCCTCGGCGAGCGGCGCGGCAGCGGGACCCCGTCGGCGCTGGGGCTCGGCGACGGGATGGGCAGCGAGCTGGGCAGTTCCGCCCCGTCGCCACCGGGCGCGCTGGTCGGCTCCCACTTGGGCTTGCCGTTGGCGAGCCTGCGGGCCAGACCGGCGGTGAAGCCTGCGGGCCCGGTGCCGTTGCTCTGACCGGTCCCGTTGGCGTGGCCCGTCCCATTGGTGTGCCCGGTCCCGTTGGTGTGACCGTTGGCATGGCCGTTGCCGTTGGCATGGCTGTGACCGTTGCCGTTCGCGTGACCGTTGCTGTCACCGTGGCCGTTGCTGTGCCCGTTGGACCCGTTCGCGTGCCCGTTGGACCCGTTGCTGCCAACGGGTTCGCGGGACGCCGGGGCGACGCGTGGCAGGTCGTGACCCACGTCCCCCGCGACCAAGTCGGCCGGTACGGCGACCACGGCGCGCACCCCGGTCTGGGCGCCGGGGCGCAACCGCACCTCGACGTTGAGCCGGGCGGCGAGCCTGCCGACCACGAACAGCCCCATGCGGCGCGAGGTGGACGCGTCCACGGTGCGGCTGTCGGCGAGCCGGGTGTTGGCGGCGGCCAACTCCTGCTCGCTCAAGCCGATGCCGCGGTCGACCACCTCGATCCGGATCGCGCCGGTGTCGGTGACGTGGCTGGTGATGGTGACCTGGGTGGCGGGCGCGGAGAACGCGGTCGCGTTGTCCAGCAGTTCCGCGGTGAGCCGGACCAGGTCGCCGACGGCGTAGCCGACCACGAGCACCGCGGCGGGCGGCGCGATGACCACCCGCTGGTACTGCTCGATCTCCGACACGGCCGCGCGCAGCAGGTCGCCGAGCTGGGTCGGCGCCTGGGCCCGGCGGGCGGTGTCGGCGCCCGAGAGCACCATCAGGTTCTCGTTGTTGCGCCGCATCCGGGTGGCGAGGTGGTCGAGCTGGAACAGGGTGGCCAGCTGGTCGGCGTCCTCCTCGTCGCGCTCGAGCCGCTCGAGCAGCTGCAGCTGGCGCTGCACCAGGCCCTGGCTGCGGCGGGAGAGGTTGACGAAGACGTTGCTGTAGTTGGCCCGCAGCCCGGCCTGCTCGGTGGCCAGCCGCAGCGCCTGCTCGTGCACCGCGTCGAACGCCCGCGCCACCTGGCCGACCTCGTCGTCGGGCAGCACGGCGACCGGTTCGACCACCGGCTCGACCGCGTCGCTGCCGTCCCGGATCCGGGCGACCGCCGCGGGCAGCCGCCTGGTGGCGACGTCGAGCGCGCCGCGGCGCAGCAGTGCGAGCGAGCCCAGCAGCTGCCTGCCGATCACGATCATCACCGCGGCGGCGGCGACCAGGGCGAGGATGAGGATGACCGAGGCCAGGCCCGCCGCGTCGCTGGCCTCGTCCTGCATGGCCGACGAGCGTTCCTTGATCTCGGCGCCGAGCAGCGCGCTGACCGCGGTGATCCGCTCGGAGACCTCCTCGGACGAGGCGTTCCAGTCCACCGAGGTGATCGGCAGCGGCACGTTGACGCTCGCGCTGCCGTCGGTGCCGTCGCCGACGGCGAGCCGCAGCAACTCGGTCCTGGTGCGCACCTCGGGCGCGTCGTGCAGCGCGTCGTAGCCCGACTGCTGGCGCAGCGTGGCGATGGACCGGAAGTCCGCGGTGCGCTCGGCCAGCCTGGACTGCGAGGCGCGCAGGCTGTCCAGGTCGGCGGGGTTGAGCCCGCCCCTGGCGATGCCGATCGCCACCAGGCCCTGCTGGTAGTACACCTCTTCCTTGGCCGCCTCCAGGTCGTGCAGGGCGGCGGCGGTGTTGGCCAGGCCGGGGTCGGCGACCTCGCCGGTGGTGGCGCGGTCGAAGTCCAGCAGCGTGTGGATCACGTCGGTGTAGCCCGCGAGCGCGGTGCCGCTGTCCACGGCACCGGCGCCGACCGGGCGGCGCAGCGCGGTGAGGGTCTCGAACGCTGAGGTCACGTCGACCAGCCGCGCCCTGGTCACCTCGGTGTCGAAGGTGGCCTTGCCGATCGCGCGGAACATCTCCTCCCGCGCGTAGTCGGCGCTCTGCCGCTCCCCGGCCAGTTCCGCGGCGATGTCGCGGGACCCGGCGGTGAGCAGCACGGCCGCCTTGGTGCGCTCGCGCTGCAGCCAGGTCAGCGCCTTGCGCAGGCTGTCGTTGACCGCGACGAGCTTGTCCACCCGCTGGTAGGACTCGGCGCGCTCGACCTGGCCGCTGATCCGCAGCACGCCGAGCACGACGGCGAAGGCGACCGGGACCATGATCACCGCGGCCAGCTTGACCGGGATGTTCCAGTCCCGCCACCGGGTCAGCGTGGCGATCGGGGACCGGCCGGCTTCCCCACCGGCTGTCCCGGGCGCGGTCCGCCTGGTGCTCGACCCCTGGCCCGACCGGGGACCGGTGCGCGCGGTCGCCGAGGCGCCCGGCGCGGCCGGGGCCGACGGCGTGGTCGTCGTGGTGCCGCGCTGCGGCAGGGCACGGCTCATTCGCGGGCCGCCACATCAGCCCGCCACCGTTGTAGGAATAACACCCTCACCGCGCCGATCTCCCTTCGACGACGAATCCGCCAGGCACAGCGCGACACGCGACGTCCTACGCGGACAGCGATACCAGCGGTGCGCCGATTCCCCGTGCCGCTCGATGACCCTTCCGACATCGGCGCGGCTTCGGCGAGAACTTGAGTGCCGATGCTACCCCGATCTGGCGATCTTCCTCCCCATTCCCGCTGACCTGCGAGAATGGCCGGAGCCCCGGGTGATCTCGCCACCCGGGCGGGCAACGGGAAGATCCATTGCGGGAATCGGTCACGCTTAGCACTGAATTTCCGCCTTGATACCTCGATCGGGTGTCCTCATCGGTGAGAGCTCATCTTCTGCCGACCGACACGGTCCCGACCAGCGCGGACACCGGTCAGGCCACAGTGGATACCCGCTGGTACGGGCGGGGTCCGGGCATTACTCGGGTGGAGTACGACACCGAGTGACCCGACAATTCACCATTAAGTGTGAACGCATTGACCCGGCCGACTCGCCGCCAAACCGGTACGGTTCGGTGACCTGCGGGGCGGGGGCGGTGATCGGGTCCGCCCCTGTGGACAACCATTGGCACCGCCGTTGTGTTCGCGGCTACCATGGCCCCGTTGCCGGAGGAGCGCGATGTCCGCGCATTCGGTTGCGAATTCCCGGCGCCGCGGCGCGGAACACCAGCACGAGCGTTT
The DNA here is from genome assembly GCF_024171945.1 of Actinokineospora globicatena. Classification (GTDB taxonomy): domain Bacteria; phylum Actinomycetota; class Actinomycetes; order Mycobacteriales; family Pseudonocardiaceae; genus Actinokineospora; species Actinokineospora globicatena. The sequence goes on along the minus strand of NZ_JAMTCR010000004.1, from coordinate 460,125 downwards.
CCGCACCCCAGGTCGACGCCGCCCCCACCATTTCGGAGGAAACGCATGACCGAGGTCGTCGGACGCCGGGCGGCGTCCACCCAGGCGCCACCCAGGCCGTCGGCCACCTTCGGCGGCATCGACGGCCCGACCGGCGACGCCCCCGCGGGTGGTCCGGACTTCGACGCCATCCACCGCAGCCCGGAGTTCACCGCGCTGCGCTCGCGGTTCCGCCGGTTCGTCTTCACCCTCACCGGCCTGTTCCTGGCCTGGTACCTGGGTTACGTGCTGCTGGCCGCGTACGCGCACGAGTTCATGGCCACCAAGCTGGTCGGCTCGATCAGCGTCGGCCTCGCGCTCGGCCTCGGCCAGTTCGCCTCGACCGTCCTGATCACCGCCGTGTACGCGCGGTGGGCGCGGCGCCGGGTCGACCCCGCGGTCGACGTGCTGCACAAGCGCGCGGAGGCGGGCCGATGAGCGTCCTCGCGCAGGGCCAGGTCGGCGACCCGGTCCTGAACTCCGTGGTGTTCGGCGCTTTCGTGGTGATCACGCTCTACCTGGTGTACCGGGTCGGCTCGCGCGGGAGCTCCACCTCCGACTACTACGCGGCGGGCGGCGGGCTCACCGGCGTGCAGAACGGGGTGGCGCTCTCCGGCGACTTCCTGTCGGCTGCCTCGTTCCTCGGCGTCGCGGGCGCGATCGCCATCCACGGCTACGACGGGTTCATGTACTCGATCGGCTACCTGGTGGCCTGGTTGATCAACCTGCTGCTGGTCGCCGAGCTGGTGCGCAACACCGGCCGGTTCACCATGGGCGACGTGCTGGCCTTCCGGATGCGCCAGCGCCCGGTGCGCGCGGCGGCGGCGACCTCGACGCTGGTGATCTCGCTGTTCTACATGCTGGCCCAGATGGCGGGCGCGGGCGCGGTGGTCGCGCTGCTGCTCGACGTGCACACCAAGGGCGGGCAGGCGCTGGTGATCAGCGTGGTCGGGCTGATCATGATCTTCTACGTGCTGGTCGGCGGGATGAAGGGCACCACCCTGGTGCAGATCATCAAGGCCGTGGTGCTACTGCTGTGCGTGGTGCTGATGACGGTGTTCCTGCTCGGCAAGTTCGGCTTCAGCCTCAGCGCGCTGCTGGAGCAGGCGGCGGCCAACAACACCAAGGGCGAGAAGATCCTCGACCCCGGCGTGCAGTACGGCGCCACCCCGATCAGCACGCTCGACTTCATCTCGCTGTCCATCGCGCTGATCCTGGGCGCCGCGGGCCTGCCGCACGTGCTGATGCGCTTCTACACCGTGCCCGACGCCCGCCAGGCCCGGATCTCGGTGGTGTGGACGGTCGGCATGATGACGGTCTTCTACGGCGCCACCCTGGTCATCGGCTACGGCGCGTCCGCGCTGGTCGGCTCCGAGCGGATCCTGGCCGCCACCGGCCGGGAGAACGCGGCTGCCCCGCTGCTGGCCTTCGAGATCGGCGGCACCGTCCTGATGGGCGTCGTCGCCGCCGTCGCCTTCGCCACCATCCTGGCCGTCGTCGCGGGCCTCACCATCACCGCCTCGGCCTCCTTCGCCCACGACGTCTACGCCAACATCCTGCGCCGCGGCAAGGCCGACCCGGTCTCCGAGGTGCGCGTCGCCCGAGTCACCGCCATCGTCATCGGCATCCTCGCCATCCTCGGCGGCATCCTCGCCAACGGCCAGAACGTCGCCTTCCTGGTCGCCCTCGCCTTCGCCTTCGCCGCCTCCGCCAACCTCTCGACCCTGCTGTACTCGCTGTTCTGGAAGCGCTTCAACACCACCGGCACCCTCTGGGCCATGTACGGCGGCCTCGGCTCCTGCCTGGTCCTGGTCTTCTTCTCCCCCGTGCTTTCCGGCGCCCCCACCTCCATCCTGTCCGGTGTGGACTTCCACCTCTTCCCCCTGTCCAACCCCGGCATCATCTCCATCCCCATCTCCTTCATCGCCGGCTACCTCGGCACCGTCCTGAGTCGCGACAAGGCCGACCCCGCCAAGGCACGGGAAATGGAAGTCCGAGCCCTCACCGGCATCGGCCGCTGAACCACCCTCCGGTTGTCCGGCCTGGCGCACACACCCCGGGCCGGACAACCACCCCCTACCCCACCCGCTCCCCGCCAAGTCCCCACGCCACTCCCAGCCCACCCGCCAACGACTGGCCAAGACCTCACAACGTCGGCCCCCAAAGCCCCCGCCGATAACGTTGCCCCCAAGACGCCCGCCGACGACGTTGGCCGATACGCGCTCCACCCGAGTCGCTGGTGCCAGGCCGGCTCGATGGGGTGGACTTGTTTTGTGTGGGGGGACGGTGCCCGTAGCGTCGTTCAGCGGACAGGGCCATGCTTTTCGGCCCCTGCTTTGCGGTCCTGCCACGGGTATCGTAGGGGCCCCACGCAAAACAAGTTCGCCCCATCGAGCAAAGCTCGAAAGTCGCGCCTCGCTGCAATGCCGCAGGCGAGCCGTCCACCGCAGCGAAGCGAAGGCCCGAGAGCCAGACTTCCCCTAGCCCAACGCACTGCCGCCCGCAGCCCCCAAGAACAACCAACTACCCCCGCTCCTGCTCCCCCTCATCCTCCACAAAGGACAGAAACGGCAACACAACCCCCACCAACACCGCCGGTACCAAGCTAAAACCAACCACAATCGCCACCCGAGCCCCCTCCGGCTGGTCCACCACCCCACCCGACACATACCCGCCTACCGCCAACAGCACCCCGTACAACCCAGGCCCCAACGCCAACCCCAACGTCTCCCCCGCCGTCCACACGCCCGAGAACAGCCCGGCCCGCACCGCCCCCGACCGCTTCTCCTCGGCCGTGATGATGTCCGGCAGCATCGACATCGGGAACACCTGCAGGCCCGCGTACGCCACTCCGGTCAGCGCGACGAGCAGTACCAGCACCCACATCGGCGGGACGAACGCGACCGCGGCGATCGAGAGGGCGAACAGGACGGTCGCGGCTTGGTAGCCGCGGCGTTTGCCCCAGCGGCGGCCGACGCGCTGCCAGAGGGGCATGACCAGGAGGGCGGGGGCGACGAACGCGGCGAACAGCGGGGTTTGGGCGCCGGGGTCGTGCAGGACGACGCGGGCGAGGTAGTCCACTCCGGCCAGGAGGGTGCCGATGCCGATGGCCTGGATGACGAAGGCGAGCAGGAGGGTGCGGAAGGGGCGGGAGGAGCGGACGGCGGCGAGGAGTTCGGGGAACCTGGCGCCAGTGGGTGTGACGCGCGCAACAGGGGCTTGCGCGGTGCCGATGTAGACACCCAGTGCGCCGAGGGCGATGAGGGCGGCGACGACGAGGCCCATCAGGCGGTAGCCGCCCGCGGAGTCGCGCAGCAGCGGGGCGCCCGCTCCGCACAGGAGGATGGCGACGGCCAGGGCCGCCACCCGCCAGGAGATCAGCCGGGTGCGGTCGTGGTAGTCGTCGGTGAGCTCGGCGGCCATGGCGACGTAGGGGACCTGGAAGAAGGCGAACGCGGTCGCGCAGGCCACGAAGGACACCGCGACCCAGGCGCCGTCGCCGAGCGGGGTGCCGAACACCGGCGGCAGGAACATGACGGCGAACAGGGCGGCCAGCGCGAGGCCGCCGCGCAGCAGGAACGGGCGGCGCGGACCGAGCCGATGCGTTGCCCGGTCACTGATTCGCCCGGCGATCGGGTTGAACGCCACATCCCACGCCTTGGGCAGCAACACCAGCACGCCCGCGACGGCGGCGGGAACAGCCAGCCGGTCGGTCAGGAAGGGCAGCAGCAGCAACCCGGGAACGGTCGCGAACGCCCCGGTGGCAAGGGATCCGAGCGCGTAGCCCACCCGGATCCCTGAGGTCACGGACATGCCGCCTCCCGCCTGCTCCGGGTCCCCCCCCGGGCGCGATGGTACGGCTAGTGTGATCGAGTCGGTGCTTGGCTGCCCATCCAGTTCCGGCCAGGTCGGTATTACAGTGCTCGCCGTGCTCGACTCTGTGGGGTCACCGGGGCTGTCCACCCGGCTGCGCGCGTTCCTCGACGATCGCGCGCCCGAGACGCCGTGCCTGGTGCTGGACCTCGAGGTGGTGCGGACCAACTACCGCGCGATGCGCGCGGCGCTGCCCGAGGCCACCATCTTCTACGCGGTCAAGGCGAACCCGGCCCCGGAGCTGGTGCGGACCCTGGTCCACGAGGGCTCGTCGTTCGACGTGGCCAGCACCGGCGAGATCGATCTGTGCCTGGCGCAGGGCGCCGACCCGTCGGCGATCTCCTACGGCAACCCCATCAAGAAGGCCCGCGACATCGCTTACGCCTACGGCCGTGGAGTGCGCCGGTTCACCTTCGACTCCGAGGGCGACCTGGCGAACCTGGCCGAGCACGCCCCCGGCTCGCGGGTGTGGTGCCGGTTCCTGGTGGACGCCCCGGCGTCGGGGACCCCGTTCGGCGCGAAGTTCGGCTGCTCGCCGGAGATGGCGCTGCGCCTGCTGGGCAAGGCGGCCGACCTGGGCCTCGCTGTGGACGGAGCCTGCTTCCACGTGGGTTCCCAGCACGCCGACCCGGCGGCGTGGACGGCCGGGATCGCCCAGGCGGGCCGGATCGCGCGCGGCCTGGCCGAGTCGGGCGTGCCGACCAGGTCCCTCAACCTCGGCGGTGGTTTCCCCGCCTCCTACCGCGACCCCGTGCCGCCGCTGACCGCGCACGCCGGGGCCATCCGCGCGGCGGTCGCCGCGCACTTCGACTCCCCGGTGGAGCTGGTGGTCGAGCCAGGTCGGGCGATCGTGGCCACCGCCGGGGTGATCAGGACCGAGGTGGTGCTGGTGTCGCGCAAGTCCGACGCCGACGAGCACCGCTGGGTCTACCTCGACATCGGCCGCTACTCGGGGCTGGCCGAGACCGAGAACGAGTACATCGCCTACCGGCTGCGCACCGCGCACCCGGCGGAGCCGAGCGGTCCGGTGATCATCGCCGGACCCACCTGCGACGGCGATGATGTGATCTACCAGAACACCCCGTATCGTCTTCCGACGGCGCTGCGGGCAGGCGACCACGTCGACATCCTCGACGCGGGCGCGTACACCGCGAGCTACTCCTCGGTGTCGTTCAACGGTTTTCCGCCCCTTCCGACGTTGTTCGTCGGCTGATTTCCTCGCAGGAGGTAAGACAGATGTCGTATGACCGTGCGCCTGAACCGGGCGTGGGTTTCTTCGCGGGCCGACACGTGCTGGCCGAGTTCGACGGGGTCGATCCGTTGCTGCTCAATGATCTGGGCTTCCTGCGGGAGGCCCTGGAGTCCTCCCTGCGGGACGCGGGCGCGACCATCTGCGATGTGGTGGCCAAGCAGTTCGAGCCCCAGGGGGTGACGGTGCTGGCGCTGCTGTCGGAGTCGCACGCCTCCATCCACACCTACCCGGAGATCGGGTCGATGTTCGTCGACATCTTCACCTGCGGCGAGACCGCCGACCCGGAACTGGCCGCCGCGCTGCTGCGCGACCGCCTCGGCGCGCTCGACGCCAGGATCAACACCGTCCACAGGGGACACCCCGTACCTTCGGAGACCGCCCGATGATCGTCGAACCGCTCGGCCCCGGTCTCACCCGGACGTGGGACATGCCCGAGGTCCTGGTGGACACCAAGACCGACTTCCAGCACCTGGTCATCGGCCGCACCGCGCAGGGCCTGAGCCTGTTCTGCGACGACGACCGGCAGAGCACCGAGTTCAGCCAGCTGACCTACCACGAGGCGCTGCTGGTGCCCGCGCTGCTGCTGGCCAAGACCCTGGACAAGGTCCTGGTCGTCGGCTCCAGCGAGGGCGTGGTCTCGCAGATCTCGGTGGCCGCCGGGGCGAGCGTGGTCGACCACGTCGACATCGACCAGCGCGCCGTCGAGCTGTGCGCCGAGCACCTGCCCTACGGCTACACCAGCGAGGAGCTGGCGAGGGCCGTCGCGCACGACGGGCCGGTGCGGGTGCACTACGCCGACGGGTGGCAGTTCCTGGCCGACACCCAGCAGCGCTACGACGTGGTGCTGGTTGACCTGCCCGACGAGCGGCCCGAGTTCGCCCAGCACAACCGCCTCTACGAGGAGGAGTTCCTCACCCGCTGCCGCTCGGTGCTCACCGAGGGCGGCGTGGTGGTGTGCCAGGCGGGCAGCCAGACGATGTGGCGCAACGAGACCCTCATCCGGTCCTGGCGCCGGTTCAACGAGGTGTTCGCCTCGACGGTGTACTACGGCTCCGACGAGCACGAGTGGGCGTTCCTGTTCGGACTCGCCGAGTCCACCCCGGACACCACCGAGCTGATGGTCGAGCGGCTGGCCACGTTGCCGTACCGGCCGGAGACGATCGACGCCGATGCCCTGCGCGGCAACACGATCCCGCCATACACCGTACGTAAGTCGCTCTAGACCTCGCGGCGGGCCAGCGGCCTCAGAGCTTCTGGCCCGCTTGCGTGCGGCGGGTGACCCGGCGCTCCACCACGAAGGAGACGAACGGGATCATGCCCGCCACCAGCACCAGCAGTGTGCCCTTCACCGACCAGCGGGCCTTGAGCGCCAGGTCGAACGCCGTCAGCAGGTACACCGCGTAGAGGAACCCGTGCGCCGGGCCGACGACGGCCACCGGCGTCGTGTTGTCGAAGGCGTACTTGGCGACCATGGCCGCGACCAGGGCGAGCAGGCCGACGCCGACGACGTAGGCCAGCACCCGGTAGCGGGCCAGCGCCCCCCGCACGCCCTTGGCGGCGACCGCCTGGGCCGGGTTCTCCTCGTCGGTCATGCTCATCGGGACTCCTGGTTCAGCCGGGCGAGGTAGCGGTTGTAGGCCGCCAGCTCGTCGTCCTCGTCGTCTCCGCCGCCGTGCTGCTCGAGGACGCTGCTGCGCTCGACGGCCTTGCTGTGTTCGGCGGCCTTGCTGTGCTCCGCGGTGCGGTACTCGTGCTGGACCTCGGGCACGGGTGCCTGCCCGGGCTCGGCGCCCCGCTGCTCGGCCTCGGCCTGCTCCCGCAGCTTGAGCTTGCGCAGCCGCCAGAACATGTAGGCGGGGGCGAGCCCGAACAGCGGCCACTGCAGCACGTAGCCCAGGTTCTGGAACGTGCCGTTGGCCGAGGAGAACCGCTGCCACTGCCACCACGCGAGGCCGCAGCACAGCACGAGCGCGAGCAGGGACACCCCGACCACGAGGAGTTTGCGCCCGACGCCCGGAGGTTCCCGCACCCGCCGATGCTAACCCGCGGCCACCGGCGGCTTGCTGAGAGCCGTTCTCAGCTTGCCGCGGCCCGGGCGTAGTGGTCGGCCAGGCCGAAGACCCGCTGGCCGTAGGGCACGGAGTTGTTGTACGAGAAGACGCCCTGCCACCAGCCCTTGGCGCTGGTCATGTCCCTGCCGTCGGCGCACAGGTACCGGGCGGCGGCCAGCGCGGCGTCGTCGATCTGCTGCGGGTCGCCGACCCCGTCGCCGTCGCCGTCGGAGCTCCACTTGCGCCAGGTCGACGGGATGAACTGCATCGGGCCGACGGCGCGGTCGACCGCAGCGTCGCCGTCGTAGCGGCCGCCGTCGGTGTCGGCGATGGCGCGCACCCCGGGTGTGCCGTCCAGCGGCACGCCGATGATCGGCGTCGACGGCCTGCCGTCCGCGCCGAGGACCGCCCCGCCGTACTGGCCGTGGTTGGACTCGACGCGCCCGATGGCCGCCAGCGTGGCCCAGGACAGCCCGCAGCGCGGTGTGGCGGTCCGGACGGCCAGTTCGGCGTTGCCGTAGGCCACCAGCGCCCGCGGCGGGATCTCGGTGCTCCTGGCGACCCGATCGGCCCAGCCGCGCAACGGGTCGGTGCCGTTCTGGCCGCCCTGGGGGACGGCGCCGACGGCCTCGACGGGTGCGGCGGAGTCGGGGTCGACCGCGGCCGGTTCGACCACGTCGGCGGGGGCGTCCGCGCTCGCGGGCACGGTCGCGATCCGCACGACCCAGACGACAGCGGCGGCCACCAGCACGACGAGCAGCACCAGGGTGAGGCGCAGCAGCAGTTCACCGCGCCGGGTCCCCCGGCTGGCCACCCCCGCCCGGTGCGTTCCCGGCGGGGCGGCCGACTCATCAGCGTGCTCGTGCTCCGCCACCGTGCTCCAGCCTGGCTCGCCGTGACCTGGGTCTGACCGGTGCGCCTGGCGCGCCGGTCACCACCAGCATCGACGAGGGGGCTGTGCGACGTTACGCGGGGGTAGGTGTCAGGCGGCGCCGTCGCGGCGCTGGCGCTGCAGCCTGGCCACGCACCAGGCGGGGGCGCTGCCCCGGCGCAGGTGCTCGAGGACGGTGAGCGGACCGAGCCGCCTGGCCAGGTCGGAGGGCGCCAGGCCCGCCGCCCGGTAGTCCAGCGCGCGCTGGTCGAGCGGGCTCATGCCCGCGTCCCACCACTCCTCGGCCTCGGCGACACCGCCGACCATCTGCCACCAACCAGCGGCGGCGGACAGGAGCTCGTGCGGCACCTCGGGCAGCCGCTTGCGCATGGCGGACAGGTAGCGCGGGTCAGCCGCCTCGACCGCCGCCCAGCGCGAGGCCCCGGCACGGGCTCGCTGGCCGGGGATGCCCGGCGAGGCGATGACGGGGGCTTCGGCGAGCCACTCGGACGCGATGCGGTGGGCCTCGTCGGCGTCGGCGTCCTGCGCGCGCTCGGCGGTCCACTGGCGGACCAGGGCATCGACCCCGGGATCGTCGAGCATTCTGCCTCCTGGAGGTCTCATGATCACTCGATGGCTGAAACCGTAGGGGCAGGGACCGACAGATCGCCAGAGGCAAAACGGACCAGTTCGCCCAGTGGACCCCCGCTACGGGCAGATCCACCCGGACGGTCCAATATGGATCTTCAGTCCGCCAAGATCATCACCGATCGTGATCGACCGGCGGGCATGGCTGCGCCCCGCGGGGGTGCCGGTTGCGCCGAGCCGCGCGGGCTCAGGCGAACAGGTTCTTCAGGAACGTGATGATCGCCTCGGCGCCGTCGCGCAGCCAGGAGAACAGGCTCTGCACCGCCTGCGCGGCCTGGGTGGGCTGGCTGATCACGTAGAACAGCACCAGCGCCACCGCGACCAGCATGACGACCTTCTTGGCGTTCATCGGTCCACTCCGTCCTCGCCACCGGCGGCCCGGGCCACTCCCGCGGTCACCCGCCGCACCGACCCCGCACCGCGACCTGCCTCCGGTCGCCCGCCCCCACCATGATCCCCCATCTCGACCACCGCGGGCGGGATTTCGGCACCGGACATCGACCGAGCGTGAGATCCGAGCCGCGCCGGACCCCGGTCCACCACCGCTCGCGTCGAGTCCGTCACCCTACGGGCGCAAGGCGCCGTCACGGCCCGGACACACCGGGGTGGCCCTGCGATCGCCCGGCGATCCCAGAAACCGTGTCACCTTTGAGCCGACGGCCGGGTTGGGACAGCCCAGCGGCGCGGCGGCCGGTAGAACTTGGGGTGTGCCGCCGGGATCACCACCCGGCGCGCAGGCCAGGAAGGCCCTCGCTCCCCGCCCAGCAGGTCGGGAGCCAGGCAGGCCGCCACCGCGCGTGCCCCGCCCCGCGGCTGTGAGGACGCCACAAGCACCCTCACAGCCCACTCCGGGCGGTGTGGACCACGCGACGCCGGATCGGGGCGATCACCGTCAGGCATGGCCGGTCACGCTATGACAGCGGCGTCGCGCAACCGGGTGATCTCCGACTCCGGTACCCCCAGTTCGGCCAACACGGCCGTGGTGTCCGCGCGTGCCGCGCTCGGCGGGGCCGGGGTGGCGGGCGCGGTCCTGCTGAACCGGGGCGCGGGCGCGGGTTGGGTCTTCCCGCCGATCTCGACGAAGGTGCCCCTGGCGACGTTGTGCGGGTGGTGCGGCGCCTCCCCCGGCGTCAGCACCGGGGTCAGGCAGGCGTCGGTGCCCTCGGCCAACGCGGCCCACTCGTCGCGGGTGCGGGTCTTCACCGCGGCGGTGATCTCGGCGCGCAGCGCGGGCCAGGTGCTCGGGTCCAGGTGGTTGGGCGGGTCGCGCAGGTCGAGCAGGGTGGCCAGCGCGGCGAAGAACCGGGCCTCGATCGCGCCGATCGCCACGTGCTTGCCGTCGGCGGTCTCGTAGGTGTCGTAGAACGGCGCCCCGCCGTCGAGCAGGTTCTCGCCCCGGCCGCCTGGCCACAGCCCCAGGTTGCGCAGCCCGTGCAGGCTGGTGGTCAGCAGCGCGGCGCCGTCGACCATGGACGCGTCGACCACCTGGCCCTCGCCGGAGACCTGCCGTTCCACCAGGGCGGCGAGCACGCCCATGGCCAGCAGCAGTCCCCCGCCGCCGAAGTCGCCGAGCAGGTTGAGCGGCACGGTGGGCTTGTGCCCGGCCTGCCCGATGGGGTCGAGCGCGCCCGCCACGGCGATGTAGTTGATGTCGTGCCCGGCGGCGGTGGCCAGCGGGCCGTCCTGGCCCCACCCGGTGATCCGGCCGTAGACCAGCCGTGGGTTGCGGGCCAGCAGCGCCTCGGGGCCCAGCCCCATCCGCTCGGCCACCCCGGGCCGGAAGCCCTCCACCAGCACGTCGGCCCGGTCGACCAGGCGCAGCACCAGGTCGAGGCCCTCGGGCGACTTGACGTCGACGCCGATCCAGCGGCGGCCCCTGGTGAGCGGGTCGTCGGGGAAGCCGAGCACGTCGGCCCCCGGTGCGGCGCGGTCGACCCGGACGACCTCGGCGCCCAGGTCCGCGAGCACGGTGCAGGCGAACGGGGCCGGGGCGAGTCCGGCTAGCTCGACGACCCGCAGGCCGCTCAAAGGTCCCATGGGGTGCGCGGTGTCCTCTAGGTGCTCGAAGGGGTGCTGATCGGTCGGGACGGCCTGGTCAGAGGGTGCGGGAGATGATCTCCTTCATGATCTCGTTGGTCCCGCCGTAGATGCGCTGCACGCGCTGGTCGAGGTAGATGCGGGCGATCGGGTACTCGTGCATGTAGCCGTAGCCGCCGTGCAGCTGCAGGCACTCGTCGATGGCCTTCATCGCCCGGTCGCTGGTCCACCACTTGAGCATCGCCACGGTCGGGATGTCGAGCTCGCCGCGCAGGTGCTTGGCGATGCAGTCGTCGAGGAACACCCGGGCGATGCGGGCCTCGGTGGCGACCTCGGCGAGGGTGAACTTGGTGTTCTGGAAGTGGTAGACCGGGCGCCCGAACGCCTGCCGCTCCTTGGTGTAGGCCAGGGTCAGCTCCAGCGCGATCTCCATGGCCACCACCGAGGAGATGCCGATGATCAGCCGTTCCTGCGGCAGCTGCTGCATGAGCTGGACGAAGCCCTGGCCCTCGACGCCGCCGAGCAGGTTGCCGACCGGGACGCGCACCTCGTCGAAGAACAGCTCGGCGGTGTCCTGCGCCTTGAGGCCGAGCTTGTCGAGCACCCGGCCCCGGCGGAACCCGGCCCGCTCGGTCTCGACGACGACCAGCGAGGTGCCCTCGGCGCCCTTGCTCGGGTCGGTCTTGACCACGACGATCACGAAGTCGCACTGGCCGCCGTTGGTGATGAAGGTCTTGGCGCCGGAGACGACGTACTCGTCGCCGTCGCGCACCGCCTTGGCCTTGATGCCCTGCAGGTCGGACCCGGCGCCCGGCTCGGTCATCGCGATCGCGCCGACCCACTCGCCGCTGGCCAGCTTCGGCAGCCAGGCGTGCTTCTGCTCCTCGGTGCCGTAGGCGAGCACGTAGTGGGCGACGATGCCGTTGTGCAGGGACACGCCCCAGCCGCTGTCGCCCGCGCGCGCCTGCTCCTCTAAGAGGATCGTCTCGTGGGCGAAGTTGCCGCCACCGCCGCCGTACTCCTCGGGGATGGACAGGCACAGCAGCCCGACCTCGCCCGCCTTGGTCCACAGCTCCCGGTCGACCTGCTTGTTCTCCACCCACCGCTCGGTGTTGGGGGTCAGCTCCTTCTCGCAGAAGGTGCGGGCCAGGTCGCGGAAGGCGGCCAGGTCGTCGTCCATCCACGGGGATCGCTTGGTCACCGGGGGCCTCCTCGCGTCACAAACATTCCGACCTGCATGTAAGTTCTCCTGTGAAGGTACATCCCCGGGGAACGGGCCGTAAAGTGCCCGCACACCCCGGCGTGAGGAGGCCCCCATGGCGGCTGTGCGCACCCACCGCACCCAGCAGGAGCGCAGTGAGCAGACTCGCGAAGCGCTGCTCGACGCGACCATCGGTTGCCTGGTGGAACTGGGGTACGCGCGCACGACCGTGCAGGAGGTGTGCGCGCGGGCAGGGGTGTCCAGGGGTGCCCAGCAGCACCACTTCACCACCAAGGCCGAGCTGATGACCGCCGCGCTCGAGCACCTGTTCGCGCGGCTGACCCGGCAGGTGAGCGAGGCGGCCGCCGACCTGCCGCCGGGTCGGGCCCGGGTCACCAAGGGCATCGACCTGCTGTGGGAGGCCTACTCGGGGACGCTGTCGACCGCGGCGGTGGAGCTGTGGGTCGCCGCGCGCACGGACCCGGAGCTGCGCGAGCGGCTGCGCCCGGTCGACCGGGCCCTCGGCCACGCGACCCTGCAGCTGTACCGGGACGCGGCGGGGGCCGACCTGCCGGAGGCGGAGCTGGAGACGTTGTTGCTGCTCAGCGTGAACCTGGTCCGCGGCCTGGCGCTGGACGCGATGATCGGCGGCGGCGCCCAGCGGCGGGCCAGGTTGCTGGAGGAGTGGAAGGCCACCGTGCTCGACCGCTACACCGCGGTGGCGGGCTGACCGGCAGGTTCGGCGGGCGGCGGGATCGGCACGCCGGTCGCGCCCGCCCGGTGCAGGCGGACGGGCGCGACCGGCGGTGTGCCTGGCCTTGCTGGTCCGCAGCGGCCGACCCGGCCCTCGCTCGGGTCGGCCACTGCACTGGTAGATGAGGGGCGCGGGACGCCAACGGGACGTTCGCTTCCGCAAACAATGTGGCGGGCGCCATCCAGTGGCCCCCACCTGCCAAGATCGTTCGCGTGACAGCGCCAGAACCCGGCTCCGAGCCGCCAAGAACCGTCCCGCCGCCCGACCAGACTCCGCTGACCGACCAGACCCCGCCGCCGCAGGCCGAGGCCGTCCCGGTCGCGATCCTGCCCGGCCACCCGCCGCAGCCCGGCGCTCCCGGCTTCGTCCGGACCGGCGTGCCGCTGATGAACGACCTCGGGACGGCCCCACCGGCTCCCCGAGCACCGACGTGGTGGGCGGGGGTGGTCGCGGCCGTGCTCCTGGCGGCCGCCGCGGCGCTCGCCGTCGTCAGCTCCGCGATCCCCCTGTTCACGGGGTCCTCGGAGTGGGACGACATGCGGGGCCCGGGGCTCGACAGCTCCGGCTCCGGCTCCGGGTCCGGGTCCGCCGATGTCGACGTCTCCATCGCGCCGTTCGACCCCAGCTTCGACGTGCCCGAAATGGACATGTACCCGCTCGACGACACCCTGTGGACAGGCCTGGGGATGACACCAGCGTCGTTCTCGGGTCCACCGCCCGGCACCTGGGTGCCGGTGCTGCTGGGTGCCGTGCTCGTCCTGGTCGCGGGCGCGCTGGCCGTGCTCGTCGCCACGCGGGTGGTCGTGGGCGCGGCGACCGCGGCGCGGATCACCGCCGCGGCGGGCACGGGTGTCCTGCTCTCGGCGGCCTTCGTCGCGCTGCAAGCCGTGCTCTCGACCAAGTCCCAGTTCGACGAGATGTTCGGCGTCCCCTACGAGGACACGTCGGACCGGATGTTCATGCCTGAGCTGTGGGTAGGCCCCGCGACGGTCGTCCTCGGGGTGGCGGCTCTGGTCGCGGTGCTCGGGATGGCGCTCACGTGGGTGCCGATCCGCAAGCCGGTGGCGTTCGTCCCCACCGCGCCCGGCCCGATCCCACCCGGCCCGATCCCGCAGGGCCCGGTCACGCCTGGCCCGATCCCGCAGGGCTGAGAGCTCACACGACCGAAACAAACGGGCATCCGATAGGCAATAGTCGTCCCGCAGGCTTGTCCCATGGACAGACCGACGACGTGGCGACTGCGTGTGCGCCTGGATGACCGTCCCGGCGCCCTCGCGCGAGTGACCGCGAGGCTCGCCGCGCGTGACTGCAATGTCCTGGGGTTGTCAGTACTACCGGTGCCCGGTGGGGTTATCGACGAGATCGTGGTGAACACGCCTGGGGGCTGTTCGCCTGCCGACCTGGTCACCGATCTTCGTGCCGAGGGCGGACGGTCCGTTGCGATCACTCGCGCGGACGTCCGCCATCTCGTCGACCGCACTACCGCCGCACTTCGTGCGACCAGTGCCGCACTTCGCGATCCCTCAGCCACTGCCGAGGCCGTGCGCGTCATCCTGGGCGCGGACTCGGTAGCGCCAGCCGAATCGGGTTCTGATCCAGCGGACGACAGCGGTCACCGCGTGGTGTTGGCGCTGACCGAGGACACGCGACTGGTAGCGCGGCGGGGCTGGGCACCGTTCACCGAGGTCGAACTCGCTCGGGTTACCGCCTTGAGCGAGGTCCTAGGGGCCGACCACACCACGGCGACGGCAGTGGTCACCAGCACCGGCGCCGGGATCGTGTTGCGGGTCGGTACCCCTGCCGACGCCGAGGCGGTCGCCGACCTGCACGCCCGCTGCTCCGCCAAGACGCTGTTCACCCGCTACCACGCGGGCCTGCGCTCACTCCCCCGCCGCTGGCTGCACCGGCTCTTGCAGCCGCCGCGCGGGACGACCCTGCTGGCGATGTGCGGCACCCGGGTCGTGGGGATGGCGCAGGTGATCAGGACGGCCGACCCGGCGGAGGCCGAGGTCTCGGTGCTGGTCGAGGACGAGTGGCAGCGCCAGGGCCTGGGCACGGCGTTGATCGGCAGGCTCGGCTCGCTCGCGCGGGCGACCGGGCACGACCGGCTCGTCGCCTGGTGCCTGCCCGCCGAGGTCGGGTTCGTCCGGGCGGCGACCGCGTCCGGGCTGCCGGTCGCGGTCCTCCGGGAAGACGACCTGCTGCGCGTCACGCTCACCGCGGGGGCCGACCGGGAGCGGGTGACGACCGTCCCTACCGAGAAGTAACATGGGGCTCTGAGCGAAGGAGCCCCATGACCACCATCGGTTCAGTCCCCGGCGCCCCGACCACGGCCAGGGCGGCCCACCTGGTCTCGAGGGCGGTCGCGGGCCAGGACCCGGAGACGGTGGTGATGACCGCGCCGTTCACCGGTGCCCCCATCGCCACCCTCCCCCAGGTCGACGACGCCGACGTGCGCCACGCGTTCGCCACGGCGCGGGAGGCGCAACGGGCCTGGGCGGCGACACCGGTGACCGAGCGGGCCGAGGTGCTGCTGCGGCTGCACGACCTGATCCTGGACCGGCAGTCCGAGGCGCTGGACCTCATGCAGGTCGAGACCGGCAAGACCCGGCTCGACGCCTACGACGAGATCGCGGTCACCGCGATGACGGCCGCGTACTACGGGCGCAAGGCTCCCCGGTTGCTCGCCCCCAAGCGCAAAGCGGGCGCGCTGCCGGTGTTCACCAAGACCACTGAGGTCCGCCACCCCCGCGGCGTGGTGGCGATGATCTCGCCGTGGAACTACCCGTTGGCGCTGACGGGCATGGACGCGATCCCGGCTCTGGTGGCGGGCAACGCTCTCGTGCAGAAGCCGGACAACCAGACCGCGTTGAGCGCACTGTGGTTGCACGAGTTGGCAAGCGAGGCAGGCCTACCGGACGGCGTGTGGCAGATCGTGCTCGGCCGCGGTTCGCGTATCGGCAACGCTCTCATCGAGGAGGGCGACTACCTCGGCTTCACCGGGTCGACCGAGACCGGCAAGGGGTTGGCCGCCAAGGCAGCCGCGTTGCTGACGGGGTACTCGATGGAGCTCGGCGGTAAGAATCCGATGATTGTCCTACCGGACGCCGACATCGATCGGACCGCGGCGGGCGCGGTGACGGCGTGCTTCGCGTCCGCGGGCCAGTTGTGCGTGTCGGTCGAGCGGATCTATGTGCACGAGAGCGTCCGCGAGGCGTTCACCCGGGCTTTCGTGGCCAGGACTTCCGCGCTGCGCCTGGGTTCCACGCTGGACTTCGGCGCCGACATCGGCTCGCTGACCTCCCCCGACCAGTTGGCGACGATCACCGCCCACGTCGAGGACGCGGTCCGCAAGGGCGCCAGGGTCCTCGCGGGCGGCAAGCCGCGCCCGGACCTGGGGCCGCTGTTCTACGAGCCGACGATCCTGGGCGACGTCCGCGAGGGCATGGTCCCGTTCGCGGAGGAGACCTTCGGGCCGGTGGTGTCGATCTACGGCTACACCGACCTCGACGACGCGGTGGCCGCGGCCAACCGCACCCGCTACGGCCTCAACGCCAGCGTGTGGACCCGCGACGTCCGCGCGGGCGAGGCCGTCGCGGCCCGGGTCCACGCGGGCACGGTCAACGTCAACGACGGCTACGGCGCCGCCTTCGGCAGCCTCGACGCCCCCATGGGCGGCATGGGCGACTCCGGCGTCGGCAGGCGCAACGGCGCGGAAGGACTGCTGAAGTACACCGAGGCCCAGACCATTGCCACCCAACGCGTCCTCCCCCTCCGCCCGGGCCGCGCCATCCCCGGCCGCACCTGGGCCGCGGCCCTCACCCTCGGCCTACGCGCCCTCAAACGCCTCCCCCGCTGACCACCGTCCACACCACTCCCGACCCACCGTCCACCTTCTGACGGTCACCGCGCACCTAGCCGGACCGTCCACAAAGGCCGATCCGGCAGCCCGCTCCAACGCGATTGATTCCCCTTATCGCACCGGTGCGGAATTCGAAACGCGCAATTGATCAACTACCGCACCCCTGGCGACACCGCGGTCGCGTCAAGGGGCCACTCGCCCTGTTCCCAGTAACAAGAATCACCGCCGGACCGGCAGGAATCGGTCGGGCAACGGATTCCCAGAGCCCCCCGTGCCTCAGGTGGTGAGCAGGCCCCGGTCGTAGGCGACGGCCACCGCTTCGGCGCGGCGGCTGGCGCCGAGTTTGGCCATGATGCGGCTCAGGTGCACGCTGACGGTCTTCTCGCTGATGAACAGTTCGTCGCCGACCTGCCGGTTCGTCCGACCGGCGGCAACCAGGGCCAGGACCGCGCGCTCGCGCGGGGTGAACGGGTCGACCTCGTCGCGTACCGCCACCGAGTCGTGCAGGGCGACGCGGCCGCGCTTGGCGATCTTGCGCACCGCGTCGGCCAGGGGTTTCGCGCCCATTCGGGTGGCGACCTCGTCGGCGAGGCGCAGCTGCTCGGCCGCGCCGTCCCGGTCGTCGGCGGCGAGCAGGGCCTCGGCGAGCCGCCTGCGGCACATGGCCTGCTCGTACACCGCGCCGTAGTCGAACGCCTTGACCGCCGCTCGCCACGCGTCCGGGTCACCCGCGCCGTCCAGCCGGGTGTGCTCGGCCTCCGCCCGCGCCAGCCACGCCAGCCCCTCCGGTCCGAGCGACCCGGTGCGCGGGCTGCCGCACTCCGCGGTCTTGCGGACCATCGCGATCAGCTCGGCCGCAGCCGCCAGGTCGGGGATCTCGTGTCCCGCGCGCCGGGCCGCCAGTGCCTGGTCAGCGTACGCGGCCATCCCGATCGCGCCGATCCGGATCCCGGCGAGCACCCACTGCTCCCCCGCGCGCGCCACCCAGTCCAGCGCGTCGCGGACACTCTCGACGGCCTTGTCCGGCCTGCCCCGCCAGATCGCCAGCTCGGCGCCGATCGCCCCGGTGGCCAGCGGGATCTGCAGGTCGCGGTGCCAGTCGGCGCGCAGTTCGGCGAGTAGCCGCTCGGCCTCGGCGAACCGGCCCCTGCCGACCGCGACGAAGGCGCCGACCGCGGCCAACCGGGCGGACACGGTGCTCGACACCTTGTGCCCCGGCGGTTCCGCGGCGGCCTCGCTGCCGTCCCAGTCGCCGCGCGCGTAGCGGATCACGACCTGCACGACCCGCAGCTCCAGGCCGTAGGTGCTCCAGGTCAGGCCGGTCGCCCCGGCCCGCTCGACCCCGGCGTCGACGACCTCGGCGGCCTGGTCGAGCAGCCCGGACTCGTAGAGGTTGACGCACAGCGAGTACCTGGCGCGCAGCTCGACGGTGATCGCCTCGACGTCGGCGGCCCGCGCCATGGCCGCGCGCAGGCGCTCGCGGGACTCCTCGGCGTGCCCGTCGGCCTCGGCCAGGATCGCCAACGTGGTCAGCGCGTCCGCCTCCGGCCCGCCCGCGCCCACCTTCCTCGCGATGGCCACCGCGTGCTCGGCCCGCTCGCGCGACTCGGTGTTGCGCCGCTGGCCGCGCAGGATCGTCGCGTAGGCGGCGAGCACCCACGCCTTGTCCGGGCTCGCAGGCCGGTCCGCGACCAGCTCCCAGCCCTGCTCGATGCTGGTCAACGCCTCGCCCTCGCGCCCGTCGACGGCGTAGAGGGACTGTGCGAGGCGCCTGCGCAGCTTGGCCGCCCGTTCCGGGACCACGGCCGCGTCGGCGATGCGCACCGCGGACTTGGCGAAGGCGATGGCGCGCTCCGGGTCACCGGACATGCCCGCGACCCAGGACGCGTGTTGCAGCAGCCGCATCTCGTCGACGTCACCGGGCCGCTGCTCACCCGGCACCGCGTCCCACAGCTTCAACGCGCGCTCGACGTGCTCCAACGACTCCGCGGGCGCGCCGGACCGCTCCGCCTCCCAGCAGGCCGCGACCGACGCCGCCAACGCCGCGGGCAAGGCGTGGCTCTCCATGCTGTGGTGCGCCAACGCTGCCGCGGCGCCGCGCACTCCCGGGGAGTCCGCGAGCTGCTTGGCGTAAGCGGCGTGCAACCGGACTCGCTCACCCGGCAGCAGATCCCCATAGACGGCCTCACGCATCAGGGCGTGCCGGAAGCTATAGAGGTCGTCGGCCGGGACCAGCACGTGGTGCGCGACGGCCTCGCGCAGTGCCGCGTCCAAGTCGGCCTCGTCGAGCTCGGCGACCAGGCGCAACCGGGCGTCAGGCACCCGCCTGCCCGCGACCGAGGCGACCCGGACCACGGTCTGCGCGGTCGGGCTCAACCGCTCGACCCTGGCCAGCAGCACGTCGACCAGCGTCGCCGGGATCCCCGCGTCGTCGGGGCTGGAGTAGGCGGCGAGCAGTTCCTCGGCGAAGAACGCGTTGCCCTCGGAGCGGCCCGCGACCTCCCGCAGCACCTGCTCGGACAGCTTGTCCTCAGCGAGCGCGGCGACGAAGGTGCGCGAGTCCGCGGTGCCGAACGGGGCCAGGTCGATCCGCTCGACCTGCGGCAGCCGCACCAGCTCGGCCAGCAGCGGGCGCAGCGGGTGGCGGCGGTGCAGGTCGTCGCCGCGGTAGGTGCCCAGGATCAGCAGCCGCTGCGACCGCAGCCGCGACAGCAGGAACGACACCAGGCTCCTGGTGGAGGCGTCGGCCCAGTGCAGGTCCTCCAGCACCAGCACCACCGGCGCCTGCTCGGCGAGGTCGGTGAGCAGCCCGTGCACGGCGTCGAACAGCTGCAGCTGGCCGATGTCCTGCTCGGAGCGCGGACCGACGACCGGGATCGCCATCCCGGACGCGACCCGCCCCGGGTCGGGCAGCGCCGGTAGCGCTACCTCGGGGAACAGCCTGCCCAACGCCGGACGGGCCGCGGCGCGATCGCGCACCGCGGCCAGCGCCTCGGCGACCGGCAGGTACGGCAGGCCGGTCTCCCCCGCGTCCAGGCAGCGACCGGTCAGCACCAACGCCCCCAGGCCGCTGGCGATGACCCCGACCTCCTCGGTCATCCTCGTCTTGCCGACACCGGCGTCCCCGGCGAGCAGCACGGCCGCGGCCCGACCGGCCACCGCGGCCTCCACCGCCGAACGCAGCCTGCGCAGTTCACGACCGCGCGCGACCAGGGGTATTCCCGAACCAAGACGCGGCATGTCCTGCATGCTCGCACACCCCACCGACGGCGTCGGTGGCGCTCAGGCGGCCCGGTCGCCCTGCCTCGGGTCCGGGCGCTGCCCGGACAGCCGCCGCCACCAGGGCGCGCGGCGCACCTCGTGCAGGTGCAGGCGGCTGGTGCGGTCCATGGTGCCGTGCGTGCGGTAGTTGACCTCGGCCCGGACCGCTTCCGTCGTCCACTCCACGTGGATCACTCCCTCTCGGTTCCGCCGGTCTCCCCGGCTGACGACAACGGTGCCGCTGAGGGAGGGGGTGGGAGATCGGGTGATCGCGCAGTCTCGGCCTTACCAACCCTTACCCGGGGCGTCCGGACCCGGTCATCGCGCGGGGTAAGGGGTCGGTTCGCGCTGGTGGGGTAAGGGGTGGGAGTGGGTGCGTGAGGGGGAACGGGGCCACGGCGAGCCGTGGCCCCGCCACCGAGTGGGTCCCGGACCGGGATGCTGTCGATCATCCCGGGCTCAGGCGCCGCGCGGCTGGATTACCTCGCCGCGAGAAGGTTTCCCTTCACGGCACCGACGAAGGCGGTCCACTCGATGTCCGCGAACGACAGGTGCCCGAACTCCGTGTTCTTGGAGTCGCGCACCGTCGCGCCGCTTCCGCCTATCACGAGCTCCACGCAGTCGTTGCCCGAACTGCGGCTACTCCTGCGCCATTCGGCGCTCGCGAGGTCAGAAACAGTCACGCCCCACTCCTCTCGTGTTATTCAGGAATCACGGATCAACTCCTCCGCGATCCGTTGGACCAGGCCGACGGAGTCGTCCGGTCGCAACGCCGCCGCACGCAAGTGGTCGAACAACAACGAGTACTTGTGGACATCGGCTGGGGACTCGAGGTAGACGCCGTTGGCGGTGCTCTCCACGTAGACGACGTCGGGGTCGATCTGGTCGGGGAAGCCGAGGATGAGGAACGGCGCCTCCATCCCGGCGTGCGCCCCGGCGGCGAAGGGCACCACCTGCAGGTTCACGTTCGGCAGCTCGGCCACCTGCACCATCTTGAGCAGCTGCTCGGCCATCACCTCGGGGCCGCCGGTGAGCCTGCGCAGCACCGCCTCGTCCATGACCGCCCAGTACTCCGGCGGCCGGGCGTCGGTGAGCAGCCGCTGGCGGGTCTGCCTGGCCTCCACCCGCATGTCGATCTCCGCCTGCTGCGCGTCCGGGCGGATCGCCCGCAGCACCGCCCTGGTGTAGGCCGGGGTCTGCAGCAGGCCGGGCACGATCAGCGCCTGGAAGGCGCGCAGCGACGACGAATCGGCCTCGAGACCGACGAAGGCACCGGTGAACACCTCGTTGTAGGCGTGCCACCAGCCCTTCTGCCTGGCCTCCCTGGCCAGCTGCACCAGCGCGTCGCGCTGCTCGTCGACGATGCCGTAGAGCTCGGCCATGTCCCGCACGTCGCGGGGGGTCACGCTGACGTGCCCGGTCTCGATCCGGCTGACCTTGGAGGCGGAACACTCGAGTTTGTCGGCGACCTCGTCGATGGTCAGCACCGCCGCTTCCCGGAAACGCCGCAGTTCGGCGGCGAGCCTGCGGCGGCGGACCGTCGGACTGGGTCCACGGGTCACTTCTGCACCTCGTTTCCGACCGCGCCGAACGCGGTCGTGGGCTGGTTGGTCGGCGGGGGCGGACGCGCCCGCGCGGCGCGGATCGTCCGCGCGCCGTGGGCAAGTGTCGATGCTGATCTTGTCGAGCACAAGCAGCGGGGCGGTCGCGCTCACACCAGGTGGGAACGCGCGGCCGAATCGCCGATGGTCACCCGATCGTGTGGTGCAACTTGCAGAATGTCGCTGCCACAATGCATTCTGACCATGAAAGCGCGAACGCAGGCGAATCGGACGCGGCGGACAGGGAAGCCGAACCCGTCGGGGGGCGTGGGGCGCACCAGGGAGTCATCGGCCGATTCGGCCGTCCGCTTGAGAGCGTCCGCCGGGAACGGTTGGCCGATCACGGATCCGGTGCGGTTCCGGTTGCGGTTTCGCGGGAATCGCCGCGGGCGGCGTGGATTCCCCGGTGGCGCGGGCTTTCCCCGTCGGCGCGGGCAGGCGGGATCGATCACAGGGCGGGAGGCCACAGGGTGAGCGGGTCCATCTTCGGGCACATGGCGGCGTCGCTGCGGGACTACCTCGCGGAGTTGAGCGACCACGCCCGCGCCGACGACGACACCGACGCGGCCAGGCTCGCCCGCACCGAACTGCCCAGGGTCGTCGCCGCGCTGCGCGCGGTGCTCGACGAGCACCGCCCCGACCGCGACGGCCGCTGCCCCACCTGCCGGACCCGGCTGTTCACCCGCGCCCCGTCGCCGTGCCGGGCGTACCTGACCGCGCACCTGTGCCTGCTGGTCAACGAGGACGGCGCCCACGACGACACCGCGGACAGCCACAGAGCCGCCGACCGCCGCGTGGTCAGCGGCGCGGGGCTCGTCGACGGCCACCGCACCAGGCTGGCGGGCTAGACCCGGGGCACGCGAACCCACCCCCTCGCGCGGCCCCGCCAGGTGGGACCCGGGTCATCTCCCCCGACGACCCGGGTCCCACCGCTCAGCCGACCACCCGCAGCAGCCCCTCCTGCACGACGGTCGCCACCAGCGTCCCGTCCCGGGTGAAGAACCGACCGGTCGCCAGCCCGCGCCCACCGGAGGCGCTCGGCGACGCGCAGTCGTAGAGGATCCACTCGTCGGCGCGGAACGGGCGGTGGAACCACATCGCGTGGTCGAGGCTGGCGCCCATGACCTTGTCGGTCCCCCAGTAGACGCCGTGCCGGGCGAGCACCGCGTCGAGCAGCGTCATGTCCGAGGCGTAGGCGAGCACGCAGACGTGCAGCAACGGGTCGTCGGCGAGCTTGCCGTCGGTCCGCATCCACACCTGGTTGCGCGCGTCGCGGGGCCCGGTCTCCCGCGACAACCACGGCGGCTCGCTGACGTAGCGCACGTCGATGGGCCGGGGCCGGTCCGCCCAGTCCCCGAACTTGGCCCGCAGGTCCGGCGTCATCCGCTCGGCGTGCGTGGGCAGCGTCTCCGGGTCCGGCACCTCGGGCATCCCCTCGGCGTGGTCGATGCCGCTCTCGACGCTCTGGAACGACGCCGACAACGCGAAGATCGCCTTCCCGCGCTGCACCGCGACCACCCGCCGCGTGGTGAACGACCGCCCGTCCCGGATCCGGTCCACCTCGTAGACGATCGGCACACTGGGATCCCCACCCCGGATGAAGTAGGCGTGCAACGAGTGCACCCCCCGCTCCGCGGGCACCGTCCGTCCCGCCGCCACCAGCGCCTGCCCCGCCACCTGCCCCCCGAACACCCGCACCGACGAGTGCTCCGGGCTCACCCCGCGATAGATGTCGTCTTCGATGCGCTCCAGGTCCAGCAGCTCGACCAACCGATCAAGCACACCCTGCCCCCGCGCTGCCCCGTCCTCCGTCATGCCCCCAGGCTAGCCCTCCCCCTTGCGTCCTCAGTGGACGAACCCCTCGCTTCCCCTACTCTTTCCCCCATGCCCCCAATAATCCTGACCGGCCCTCCCGGCGCAGGCAAAACCACCATCGCCCGCCTCCTAGCCCCCCACCTCCCCCGCAGCGTCCACCTCCACACAGACGACTTCTGGCACTACATCACCGCCCCCATCCCACCCCACCTCCCCGAAGCCCACACCCAGAACACCGCCGTCATGAACATCATCGCCACCACAACCCACGCCTACACCAATGCCGGCTACCAAGTCATCTGCGACGGAATCATCGGCCCCTGGTTCCTCCCCACCTTCGGCCCCCACCCCCTGCACTACATAGTCCTAACCCCCACCGAACCCACAACCCTCACCCGAGCCACCACCCGCGAAGCCCCCGCCCTCACCGACCAAACCCCCATCTTGTCCCTACACCGCCAATTCGCCTCCCTAGGCCCTCTCGCCCACCACGCCCTAGACACCACAACCCTTACCCCCGCCCAAACCACCACCACAATCCTCAACGCCCTCACCACAGGCGCCTACCTACTAACCCCCTAACCCCTCTTACACCCACACAGCCCCCCACCCGTTCCCTCTTCCCCCACCCAGCCCTACCCAAATCCCATACCCCCGATCCCACTCCCCTTACCCAGAAACAACTCCCGCCCCCACTCGCCCACACCACCCCCACTCCTTACCCCCACCCCCGGCCACGCCGCGCCCACTCCACCCCTGCGCCCCGCACCGCCCCCGCATCCCACGGCGCCCCCGCTTCGCGCCCGCGCACGGTCCCACCCCGGCCCGGCCCCCACCCTCTCCGGGGGGCGTCCCTGGGCCAGTCTACCGGGACCCACCGACAGTCGATCTTGAAAGCACCCCCGCAGAGATCCACATGTGGACAACTTCTGTCACCCAGAAGACGGAACATCCTTACCCCCACAGCAAAAAACACCCTGCTCACGACGCCACCCCTCGCCGAAACGCCGTCACAGTAGGAAAGTCGCTTCCCGAGTGATCATCCGGTCGCCAGAATCGACCCCGCTTGTCCATAGTGGACAATCAATACGCTCGACCGATCCGCCAAGTGCGGCCTGCGTTCGAATCAAACCCCGCTACACCGTTCCCGCTGTAATCCCACGAACGAGCCCGTGCGGCCTCCACGAACCAGGAACCGCAATCGTTTGGCCTACCGAGCCCGCATCGCCCTACCGGCCCACGTTGCACCACCGAGCACGTTCGGCCCCACCGGGGCCTCTTGGCCCAACCAGTCCGACCCGACACCACGCGCTACCCCGCGTTTGGCGCGACAGACTCAACGCCGCCCATAGCTACCGAACCCTCTTAGCCGCACACCATCCTGGCCCCGCCAGTCCACTTCGCCCAGGCGGGCCGCTCCGCGCCTCTTACCCCAACCAACGCCGCTTCGCGCACGCGCGCGGTCCCACCCCAGCCCGGCCCCCACCCTCTCCGGGGGGCGGCCCAGGTCCAGTCTACCGGCACCCCCCGACGGGCGATCTTGAAACAGGCCCCGCGGAGATCCACATGTGGATAACTTCTGTCACCCAGAAGACGGAAATCCAGAGTGGCCATCCAACGTCAACCAGGGAAAACGTGCACAGGCAAGGCTTCCGGCGCCGAGCGTGGGCGAAGTTGTGCGAGAGCAAGATCGAAGACATCAAACCACAAAGGACAGTCGTGTGCGCGCGGGGGCCTGCAGCCGGGTCTCGGTCGCCGTTAACGGGGCGATGGAGTGCCACAACGTTGCGGCGGGGTGGTTGGCGTTGTCGTATTCGATGGTCCATGGGCCCGGATGCAGGGCCAGTTGCAACAGCGCTGCCGTGCGAGCAATGCCGCGGCGGCGGTAGCCGCGGGCGATGAAGAACTCTGCCACTGTCCACGCGCCGGCTTCGATCCGTGCCAGGGAGAACCCAGCGAGCGCCGCATCCACCGTGATGAAGTGCGCTTCGCGGTCGGGGTCGACGAAGTACTGGTCCAGGTACGGGTAGCTGAACGTCCCCTGGGGTGACAGCGCAACGGTGCGGAACTCGGAGAAGTCGTGCAGGTAGAGCTGGACCAGGTTCGCCAACACTGCCTTGTCCGGCAACGACACCGGGACTAGAGCAATCACCGGGCCCAGTATGGTGCCGGAGCGCACAAGCTCCGGCACCGGACCAGGGTCAGGCGTGGTCTTCCTCGCCGAGGCGGTGCACGCGGATGAGGTTGGTGGAGCCGACCGTGCCGGGCGGGGAACCCGCGACGATCACCACGAGGTCACCCGGCTGGTAGCGGCCGATGGAGAGCATGGACTGGTCGACCTGGCGGACCATGCGGTCGGTGGAGTCGACCTCCGGGACCAGGAACGTCTCCGTGCCCCAGGTCAGCGCGAGCTGGCTGCGGACACCGGCCTCCGGGGTGAACGCCAGCAGCGGCAGCCGGGTGTGCAGGCGGGCCAGGCGCTTGACGGTGTCACCGGACTGGGTGAAGGCGACCAGGGCCTTGGCGTTGAGCCGCTCGCCGATGTCGCGGGCCGCGTAGGAGATCACGCCGCGCTTGGTGCGGGGGACGTGGGTCAGCGGCGGGACGGTCGGGCGCTCGGCCTCCACGGCCTCGATGATGCGGCTCATCGTCTGCACCGACTCGATGGCGTACCGGCCGACGCTGGTCTCACCGGAGAGCATCAGCGCGTCGGCACCGTCGAGCACCGCGTTGGCCACGTCGGAGGCCTCCGCGCGGGTCGGCCGGGAGTTGCTGATCATCGAGTCGAGCATCTGGGTGGCCACGATGACCGGCTTGGCGTTCTCCCGCGCGATCTGGATGGCGCGCTTCTGCACCAGCGGCACCTGCTCCAGCGGCAGCTCCACGCCCAGGTCACCGCGGGCGACCATGACGCCGTCGAAGGCCAGCACGATGGCCTCGAGGTTGTCCACCGCCTCCGGCTTCTCCAGCTTGGCGATCACCGGCAGCCTGCCCCTGCCCACCCGGTCCATCACCTGGTGCACCAGGTCGATGTCGGCGGGCGAGCGCACGAAGCTCAGCGCGATGAAGTCGACGCCGAGGTGCAGGGCGAACTCGAGGTCCTCGATGTCCTTCTCGG
Source organism: Actinokineospora globicatena (assembly GCF_024171945.1). Lineage (GTDB taxonomy): Bacteria > Actinomycetota > Actinomycetes > Mycobacteriales > Pseudonocardiaceae > Actinokineospora > Actinokineospora globicatena. The sequence continues at coordinate 433,763 of NZ_JAMTCR010000004.1, read as the reverse complement.
ACAAAGCGGGCACCGAGACGTCCATGCCGGGCAGCGACAGGCCCTTGTTGTTGCTGACCGGACCGCCCTCGGTGACCTCGCAGACCACGTCCTGGCCGTCGACGGAGGTGACCACCAAGCCGACCTTGCCGTCGTCGACCAGCAGCTGGTTGCCCGGCTTGGCGTCGGTGGCCAGGCCCTTGTAGGTGGTGGAGACCCGGTCGTGGGTGCCCGCCACGTCCTCCACGGTGATGCGCACGACGTCGCCGGTGCGCCACTCGACCGGGCCGTTGGCGAACGTGCCGAGGCGGATCTTCGGTCCCTGCAGGTCGGCCAGGATGCCCACGGCGCGGCCCGCCTCGTCACCCGCGGCGCGGACCAGGTCGTAGACCTGCTTGTGGTCACCGTGGCTGCCGTGGCTGAAGTTCATCCTCGCCACGTCCATGCCCGCCGCCACCAGGTCACGCACCCGCTCGGGGGTCGCGGTGGCCGGGCCCATAGTGCACACGATCTTCGCTCGTCGGTTCACACCTGAACAGCTTAGCCGCGCTCGCTGTACCGATCAGGATGAACTCCCCGATTGACCGACTCGATTCAGAGTGTTCTACCTCTGGTTACGTGTCAGCTACCGACCGCGATCGGTCAACCCCACGTGGTCACTGGCCCACTCGTTGAACGCCCGCAGCTGCCGCCAGGCCGTGCGCACCCGGGTGAGGCAGCCGCGCTCGTGCAGCGTGTCGTCCGGCGGCCAGACCCGCGCCGCGTACACCGACCGGTACTGGAGCAGGTCCAGCCGCGGGTGGTCCTTGGCGTACCCGCGCGGGGCGGTCTTGAGCCGGTCGCCGAGGATCTTCCAGCCCGCGCGCTCGAGCTCGGCCAGGATGTCGCGCAGCGGGTCGCCGTGGATCTCCTCGGCGACGGCGGCACGGAACCGGGCGAGCTGGTCGGACTCCATGTGGAAGCACCCGCCGCCGACCCGCAGGCCGTCCGGGCCGACCTCGACGTAGTAGGCGCCCGAGCCGCGACCGGACTCGATGACGCCGCCGCAGTGGTCCTTGTAGGGCCGCTTGTCCTTGGCGAAGCGGACGTCGCGGTGCGGGCGGAACACCTTCGGGCTGCCGAACTCGCCGCCGAACTCCTTCTCCAGCTCGCCGAGCAGCGCGGTCATCGGCGCGCGCACGTCGGTGTCGTAGGTTGCCTTGTTCGCGTCCCAGTAGGCCTTGGAGTTGTCGACGACCAGGCCGTCGAAGAAGTCGACCGCGTACTCGCCGAACCCGTCGAAGCTCACACCCGCTCCCCGGCGGTCGACTCGTACGCGCGGGTCAGCCGCGCCGTGGCGTCCTCGTCCACCTTGTACTCGACCTCGTCGACGTGGCTGATCGGCCGCACCGGCGCGAGCGCGTTGGTGGCGAACGCGGCCCGGAACGACGGCAGCTCGCTGGCCTGCACCGGGCGGGCCTGGACCTGGGCACCGGTGCGCGCGAGGCCGCTCTGGATCAGCCCCAGCGCGATCCCGGGCAACGCGGGCGCGGTCGGGATGACGAGCGTGCCGTCCTCGTCGAGGAAGCACACGTTCCAGGTGGACCCCTCGCTCACCTGCCCGTCACCCCCGATGAACAGCACGTCGTCGAACCCGGCCCGGCGGGCGAGCCTGCGCTGGTAGAACAGCCCGAAGGTGCCGACGTGCTTGACCTGCGGCAGATCGCGCTGGTACCCAGCGGTCCGGACCTTGAGCGGCCCACCTACCTGCGGCGGGGCGCTGGTGGTCACCACGACCTCGGGCTCGACGTCGGCCTCCGGCTTGCGCGGATCAAACCCCGGCGCGTGCACGGTGACCCGTACCGCCAACGGTTCAATCTTACCGTCAACGGCCGCCCGAATCGCCTGCCGCACGGTGCCCTCATCGAGCCCTTGGCCGAACACGATCCACGCATCGCGATTCAACCGCTCCAGATGCCGCGCGAGCCCTCTAGCTCTACCGGCGGTGAGCAGCATGGAAGTGAAGTGCCCGTAGTTGACCAGGGCCAGGGACGCGGGGATGTCAGGCTGCGCACTCATCGCCCCGCAGTCTCGCACGCCCCTGTCGCGGAGTCTTCCCCTCCTCCTGCTGCCGCAAGGCTCCCCGCCACCGCCTCTTAGCGGCGCGGGGAACCTTGCCCGGTTAGGTCAGCCCGAAATCTCACGCCACCAGATCGCGATCTCCGTGCGCATCCGGTAGATCATCTCGCCGGATGCCCCCTGCCAGTTCTCGATCGGCCACCGCTTCGCCCCGAACAGGTCAGCCGCCACCCTGCTCAATCGCGCGTGCTCGTTTCCCTGCTGCTTGCCGTCCAGGCCGGAGTGGGCGAGCAACTCGGTGAAGGTCACCCGCTCGCCGTCGCGGCTCGCCGTGATGTCGAACAGCGATCTGACTCCAGGCAGGTGGTTCGACTTTTCCCATAGCGCCGCCACCTCCCCCTTTGTCCAGGTGCCCTGCCGTCCGAGGTCGACGGTCACCTCACCGTCCAGGATGGCGAGGGCGCCTTTCAGTCGCAGGTGCAGAGCTTCCGCGTCTTTGATCGCCTGCACGACGACAGTGCGCAGCTCATCAGACATCGTTGTCTCCTCGGTGTGGACTCGTACCGACTCGTGGTGGACTCCGTACTGACCATACGGAGTCGCGCTGGACTCCACAAGCACGAATCGCGGACCGCCGCGGCGGCCATCGGCTGGGACTCCGTGGCGCGGGGGGACCGAGGGGTGCGGCGTCTGAATAGGCGAAGGGTGTCGCGGGTTTGTGGGGGGGGGGTTGGGTGGGGTGGGCGTGGAGGATTAGAGCGGCGGCGCCGGTTGTGTGTGTGTGTGGGAGGCGTAGGAGGTGTCGCTGCCTCCGGTTCGGGCGTCGGCGCCGTTGTCAGCCATACGAACCCGGCATAGAATCGGGCCAAGTTGTTAAACCGCGAACGGCAACACTGAAATCACACCACAGACAAAGGCAATGCGTTAGGCCTGACAGGAGCAGGCAGGTCCGACGCACCGGTCAGGTACGCGTCGACGGCGTGCGCTACCGACCGCCCCTCAGCGATAGCCCACACGACCAAGGACGCGCCACGGTGAGCATCGCCGCACACGAAGGTGCCAGGAGTCGCGGTCTGCCAGTCCTGCCCACAAGCAACGGTGCCGCGCGGGCTAAGAGCCAGTCCAAGTCCCTCTAGCAGCGGCATGTGCTCGACGCCCTCGAAGCCGATAGCGAGCAGCACCAAGTCAGCTGGTAGTTCGCGAACCTGTTCCCCCACAGGGACAACAGCACGAACACCGGTAGCGGGGTCCTTACTCACCTTGACTTCACGCAGCCGGACAGACTTAACGGCCCCGGTAGCGTCACCGACGAAAGACTCCACTGCCACAGCGAAGAGGCGCTCGCCACCCTCCTCGTGAGCAGCGTAAGTGCGCAGGATCCATGGCCAGACAGGCCAAGGCGACCGAGTGGAGTCACGCGACTGCGGCGGCATCGGGTACTGGTCAAGCTGCGTGACAGACAACGCCCCCTGCCGGACAGCCGTGCCGTAACAGTCAGCCCCAGTGTCACCGCCGCCGATGATGATGACGTGCTTGCCGCGCGCGTCGATGGAGGTAGGCCCATCGCCCTCGCAAGCACGGTTAGCGGGAACGAGGTGGTCCATGGCTAGATGCACCCCGTGCAAAGACCGCCCGGGGACATCCGAGACGTCCCGGCCGCGCAGTGCACCCACGGCGAGCACCACGGCGTCGTACTCCGCGCGCAACCGCTCCACAGACAACGCCCCCGGCCCGGTCCCCCCGACCTCGCACCCGGTCACGAACCGCGTCCCCTCGGCCCGCAGCTGCGCCAGCCGCCGGTCTAGAACCTTCTTCTCCAGCTTGAACTCGGGGATGCCGTACCGCAGCAGCCCGCCAAGCCGGTCGTCGCGCTCGAATACGGTCACCTCGTGCCCCGCCCGGGTCAACTGCTGCGCCGCCGCCAACCCCGCCGGACCAGAACCCACGACCGCGACCCGCCGCCCAGAGGACACAGTGGACCGCACAGTCGTCACGTAGCCGCGCTCCCACGACACGTCCGCGATCGTGCTCTCCACCCGCTTGATCGCGACCGCGCCGCCCGCGTCCGGGGAGATGGCCAGCACGCAGGCCGCCTCGCACGGCGCCGGGCACAGCCGACCGGTGAACTCGGGGAAGTTGTTGGTCGCGTGCAGCCGCTCCCCCGCCATCGCCCAGTCGCCGCGGCGCACCAGGTCGTTCCACTCGGGGATCAGGTTGCCCAGCGGGCAGCCTGCCGACCCGGAGTGGCAGAACGGGATCCCGCAGTCCATGCACCGGCTCGCCTGCGTGCCGACCTCGCGGTCCCGCTCGACCAGCGGCAGCTCCCGGTAGACCTCGCGCCAGTCGCCCAGCCGCTCCTCGACCGGCCGCTTCGCCGCGTCGGCCCGCTGGTGGTTCAGGAACCCCTTCGGATCAGCCACGGGAGGCCTCCATGATGGCCGTGTCGACGTCGCGGCCCTCGGCGTTGGCCAGCCGGATGGCGGCGAGGACGCGTTGGTAGTCGCGCGGCATGACCTTGGTGAAGCCCGCCGCACGCCGGGTCCAGTCACCCAGCAGGGACGCCGCGACCGCGGAGCCGGTGCACGCCTGGTGGCGGGTGATGGTCTCCCGCAGCCACCGCAGGTCGTCGGCCGCGGGCTGTTGCAGCTCGACCATGTCGGTGTTGACCAGCGCCGGGTCCAGGTCGAGCACGTACCCGACCCCGCCGGACATGCCCGCCGCCAGGTTGCGCCCGGTCGGCCCCAGCACGACGGCCCGCCCACCGGTCATGTACTCGAAGGCGTGGTCACCGACCCCTTCGGCGACGATCACCGCCCCGGAGTTGCGCACGCCGAACCGCTCTCCCACCCGGCCGCGCAGGAACACCTCGCCGGACGTGGCGCCGTACGCGATCACGTTGCCCGCGATGACCTGCTGCTCGGCGGCGAACACAGCGTCCTCGTGCGGCCGGACCACGATCCGACCACCGGACAGTCCCTTGCCCACGTAGTCGTTAGCGTCACCGAACAGTTCCAGCGTGATCCCCCGCGGCAGGAACGCGCCAAGAGACTGCCCGGCTGACCCCGTGAGCCGCACCTGGATCGTGCCGTCAGGCAAACCGTCGCCCCCGAAGCGCCGCGTCACCTCCGAGCCGAGCAGCGTGCCTACGGTCCGGTTGACGTTGCGCACCGGTAGCTCCAACCGCACCGGGTGAGCATCCTCAAGCGCGGCTTCCGCCAACTGCACCAGGGTCCGGTCTAGAGCGTGCGCGAGCCCGTGGTCCTGTGCGCGGACACGGCGCCGCGCGGTGCCATAGGGCGTTTCCGGCACCGCGAACACCGGCGTCAGGTCAAGCTCCTGCGCCTTCCAGTGCGAGACAGTGCTATCGGCCGACAGCAGCTCAGCGTGCCCGATAGCGTCATCGAGCGTGCGGAACCCTAGAGCCGCCAAGTGCTCCCGGACCTCTTGGGCCACGAACCGGAAGTAGTTGACGATGTGCTTGGCCTGCCCTGTGTACCGCTCGCGCAGTACCGGGTTCTGCGTGGCGACCCCTACCGGACACGTGTCCAGGTGGCACACACGCATCATGACACACCCCGCGACGATCAGCGGCGCGGTCGCGAACCCGTACTCCTCGGCGCCCAGCAGCGCGGCCACGATCACGTCCCGGCCGTTCTTCAGCGCCCCGTCGACCTGCACGGTGATCCGGTCGCGCAACCCGTTGAGCACCAGCGTCTGCTGGGTCTCGGCGAGCCCGATCTCCCACGGCGTCCCGGCGTGCTTGAGCGAGTTCAGCGGCGACGCGCCCGTGCCGCCGTCGTGCCCGGAGATCAGCACCACGTCCGCGTGCGCCTTCGAGACCCCGGCGGCGACCGTGCCGACCCCGACCTCGGACACCAGCTTGACGTGCACGCGCGCGTTCTCGTTGGCGTTCTTGAGGTCGTGGATGAGCTGGGCGAGGTCCTCGATGGAGTAGATGTCGTGGTGCGGCGGCGGCGAGATCAGCCCGACCCCGGCGGTGGAGTGCCGGGTCCGCGCGATCCACGGGTACACCTTGTTCGGCGGCAGCTGCCCGCCCTCGCCCGGCTTCGCGCCCTGCGCCATCTTGATCTGGATGTCGTCCGCGTTGACCAGGTATTCGCTGGTGACGCCAAACCGGCCGGACGCCACCTGCTTGATCGCCGAACGCCGGGCGGGGTCGTGCAGCCGGTCCGGATCCTCGCCGCCCTCACCGGTGTTGGACCGACCGCCGATCATGTTCATCGCGATCGCGAGCGTCTCGTGCGCCTCGGCGGAAATAGAGCCGTAGGACATCGCGCCCGTGTTGAACCGAGACAGGATTGCCTCGATCGGCTCGACCTCGTCCAGAGGGATCGGCGTAGCCGCTTGCCGTAGCTGGAACATCCCCCGTAGCGCCCCACCGGCCCGGTTAAGCCTGTCGATCTCGGCGCTGTACTCGCGGTAGACCTCTTCGCGGCCGGTACGAGTCGCATGCTGGAGCAGGAACACGGTCTCTGGCGTGAACAGGTGCAGCTCACCCTCACGCCGGTACGCATACTCGCCACCCACGTCCAACCGCCGGTGCACGCGGTCAGCCGGGTTGTCCGGGTAGGCCCGACGGTGCCGGGCGCGCGCCTCGGCGGCGATAACGTCAAGCCCTACCCCACCGAGTTTCGACGTCGTCCCCGTGAAGTACTCGTCCAGCACGGCCGAGGCCAGGCCGAAGGACTCGAAGACCTGCGCCGCCGTGTACGCGCCGACCGTCGAGATGCCCATCTTCGACATGATCTTCAGGACGCCCTTGACCAGCGCCTTGACGTAGTTGCCGATGGCCACCCGCGGCTCGACGCCGGTGATCGCGCCGCCGGTGATCAGGTCCTCGATGGTCTCGAACGCCAGGTACGGGTTCACCGCCGCCGCGCCGTAGCCCAGCAGCAGCGCGACGTGGTGCACCTCGCGGGCGTCGCCGCTCTCCACCACCAGCGCCACCCGCAGCCGTTCCTTGGTGCGCACCAGGTGGTGGTGCACCGAGGACACCAGCAGCAGCGACGGGATCGGCGCCATCCGGTGGTCGGAGTCGCGGTCGGAGAGCACCAGGGTCCTGGCCCCGGCGGCGATCGCGTCCGAGGCCTCCTGGCGGACCCGCTCGACGGCGGCCGTCAGCGCCGCCCCACCACCATCCACTTCATACAGTCCGGACAGGACAGTGCACGCGTGGCCGGGGAGGTCGCCGTCGTCGTTGACGTGGATCAGCTTCGCCAGCTCGTCGTTGTCGATCACCGGGTACGGCAACTGGATGTGCCTGCACGAGGCCGGTCCCGGTTCGAGCAGGTTCTGCTCCGGCCCCATGATCCGCTGCACCGAGGTGACGATCTCCTCGCGGATGGCGTCCAGCGGCGGGTTGGTGACCTGGGCGAAGATCTGCTTGAAGTAGTCGTAGAGCAGCCGCGCGCGCTGCGACAGGGCGGCGGGCGGGGTGTCGGTGCCCATCGACCCGATCGGCTCCGCGCCGGTGACCGCCATCGGGGTCAGCAGGACCTTCAGCTCCTCCTCGGTGTAGCCGAAGGTGAGTTGCCTGCGCCGCACCGACTCGTGCGGTTGGACGACGTGCTCGCGGTCGGGGAGGTCGGCGATCTTCAGCAGCCCCGCGTGCAGCCACTCCTCGTACGGGTGCCGCGCGGCGAGGGCGTCCTTGACCTCTTGGTCGTCGACGACCCGGCCCGCGGCGGTGTCCACCAGGAACATCCGGCCCGGCTGCAGCCGCCCCTTGGCGACGACCTGCTCCGGCGGCACGTCCAGCACGCCGGTCTCGCTCGCCAGCACCACCCGGTCGTCGGCGAGCCGCCACCAGCGCGCGGGCCGCAAACCGTTGCGGTCCAACACCGCCCCGACCAACGACCCGTCGGTGAAGGTGACGCACGCGGGCCCGTCCCACGGCTCCATCAGGCTCGCGTGGAACTGGTAGAACGCGCGGCGCGCCGGGTCCATCCCGGTGTGGTTCTCCCACGCCTCCGGGATCATCATCAGCACCGCGTGCGGCAGGCTCCGGCCGCCCAGGTGCAGCAGCTCCAGCACCTCGTCGAACGACGCCGAGTCCGAGCCGTCCGGGTCGACGACCGGGAACAGCCTGCTCACGTCGCCGGGCAGCAGGCTGGCCGAGAGCAGCGCCTCCCTGGCGCGCATCCGGTTCCGGTTGCCGCGCACCGTGTTGATCTCGCCGTTGTGCGCGACGAACCGGAACGGGTGCGCCAGCGGCCACGACGGGAAGGTGTTGGTGGAGAACCGGGAGTGCACCAGCGCGATGGCGCTGCGCAGCCGCGGGTCGCGCAGGTCGGGGAAGAACGCGGGCAGCTGCGCGGTGGTCAGCATTCCCTTGTAGACAACGGTTCGCGCCGACAGCGAGGGGAAGTACACCCCGCACCCGGCGGCGGCGCTGTCGTGCTCGACCCGCTTGCGCAGGCAGTACACCAACCGGTCGAGCTCGATCCCGGTCGGACACCGGCCCTCGCTGTCGGGGTACCCGGCCAGCAGCGGCATCGCGAAGTGCGGCATCACCGACCGCGCGGTCGGCCCGATGTCGGCGGCGTCCGGGTCGATCGGGACGGCGCGCCACCCCAGCAGCCGCAGCCCTTCCTGCTCGGCGGTCCGCTCGATCACCGCGACAGCCTCGGCGCGGCGGTCGACGTCGGCCGGCAGGAACGCCAGACCGGTGGCGTACCCGTGCGCGCCGTTCTCGTCCGGTTCGGGCAGGGTGAAACCGACCTCGGCGCGCAGCAGGTCGTCAGGCAGTTGCACGAGGATCCCGGCGCCGTCGCCACTGGTCGGTTCGGCACCCGCTGCGCCGCGGTGCTCGAGGTTGGCCAGTGCGGTCAGCGCGTCGGCGACGATGCCGTGCGAGCGGCGGCCCTGGATGTCGGCGACCATGGCCACGCCACAGGAATCCCGTTCGGCGGTCGGGTCGTAGAGCCCGTCAGGACGCGGAAAGGCCGAGAACAGCATGGGTAGGCCTCCTGTCTGCGATCACGCGCTGGGCCGGTGCGCACGGGGCGCGAACCGGTCCTGGGCGCGGGACGGCAGCGGCCCGCGAGGTGTGTGGTTCGAGCTTAACAGCCCGGAAACACCGACGGCACTTCCGCGACCGGCGGCCACTACTGCTTGGCGGAGGTCTCCGGACCGTCCTTGTCGACGTCACCGGCCTTGGTGGCGCTGTTCTTGGCTGCGCCTACCTCAGTGGCGCCGCCGTCGGTCGCGGCCGACACGGGCGCCTTCTCCCGCTCGTCGTCGTCCTCGTCCTCGTCGTTGTCCTCGTCGTCCTTCTCGGACTCGTCGGCATCGGACTCGTCGGACTTCTCAGCGTCGGACTGCTCGGTGTCGGACTTGTCCGGGTCGGCGGGCACCAGCGCGGCCAGGTCCTCCCGCGGTCCGCGCTTGGCGGCCAGCACGAAGTACACCAGCGCGCCGATGAGCAGCAGGATCGACGTCCACACGTTGATCCGCAGGCCCGCGACCATGGTGGCCGGGTCGGTGCGCATCATCTCGATGAGACCGCGCCCCACGGTGTACCCGGCGACGTAGATGGCGAACGCGCGGCCGTGGCCCAGGCGCAGCTTGCGGTCGAGCACCACCACGAGGAGCGCGATCAGCAGGTTCCACACGAGTTCGTAGAGGAACGTCGGGTGGACCGGGCTGCCGTCGACGAGCACGTGGCTCTCGGCGATGCCGTTGAGCGGGTCCTCCTGGCCGAACTCGTTGACCCGCCGGTAGATCTCCAGGCCCCAGGGCAGGTCGGTCGGACCGCCGTAGAGCTCCTGGTTGAAGTAGTTGCCGACCCGCCCGATGGCCTGGGCGGTGATGATCCCCGGCGCGATGGCGTCGGCGAACGCGGGCAGCGGCACGCCCTTGCGGCGGCAGCCGATCCAGGCGCCGACCGCGCCGAGCGCGATGGCGCCCCAGATGCCCAGGCCGCCGTCCCAGATCCGCAGCGCGTTGAGCGGGTTCTTGCCCTCGCCGAAGTACCGGTAGTAGTCCGTGGCGACGTGGTAGAGCCGCCCGCCGACCAGGCCGAACGGCACCGCGTACACGGCGACGTCGAGCACCGTCCCCGGCTGCCCGCCGCGCGCGACGAAGCGCTTCTCACCCCAGTAGATGGCCACGATGATGCCCGCGATGATGCACAGCGCGTAGGCCCGCAGCGGAAGGGTGAAGACCCCCAGATCCAGCTCCCAGACACCGCGGTCCGGACTGGGGATGCTCGCCAGGAAGACAGTGGAGGCGCTCGTCACGAGGTTACCGTAACGGGACGGGGTGGCCTGGCCGTGAAGTGGTGCCCGTACCAGCCCGAGTGGGAAGGACGGGCACCACCGTTCACCCGATTGGCGTCGGAGCGGTGCGGACGCCGTCGGCCAGTTCGGCCGCGAGGGCGCGCACGCCGGGGACGCCCTCTTGGGCGCGGGTCACGAACGCCGAGCCCACGATCACGGCGTCGGCGAAGGAGGCCACCTCGGCCGCCTGGGCGCCGGACCGCACACCGAGGCCGACGCCGATCGGCAGCGACGTGTGCGCGCGGGTCCGCTCGACGAGGCCCGCCGCTGACGTGCCGACCTGGTCGCGGGCGCCGGTGACGCCCATGACAGCGGTGGCGTAGACGAAGCCGGACGACGCGGCGACGGTGCTGGCGATGCGCTCCTCCGACGACGACGGCGCGACCAGGAAGATCCGGTCCAGGCCGTGCGCCTCGGAGGCGGCGATCCAGTCGGCGCCCTCATCCGGGATGAGGTCGGGCGTGATGATGCCAAGGCCACCGGCGGCGGCGAGGTCGCGGGAGAACGCGTCGACGCCGTAGCGGAACACCGGGTTCCAGTAGGTCATCACGACCGCGCGACCACCGGCCGCCGACACCGCCTCGACGACGGTGAACAGGTCCCGCAGCCGGAACCCGGCCTTCAGGGCGGTCTCGGCGGCGGCCTGGATGACCGGGCCGTCCATCACCGGGTCGGAGTACGGGACGCCGACCTCGACCAGGTCGCAGCCCGCGTCGACCATGCCCTTGAACAGGTCGACCGAGCCGTCCACGGTGGGGAACCCGGCGGGCAGGTAGCCGATGAGCGCGCCCCGACCCTCACCCCGGGTCCGCGCGAACACCGAGTCCAACGCGCCCATCAGGACTCCTCGTAGAAGCCGAAGTACTTCGCGGCCGTGTCCATGTCCTTGTCGCCGCGACCGGACAGGTTGACCAGGATGTGCCCCTCGGGACCCAGTTCCTGGCCGAGCTTGAGGGCCCCCGCCAGCGCGTGCGACGACTCGATGGCCGGGATGATGCCCTCGGTGCGCGAGAGCAGCTGGAAGGCGTGCATGGCCTCGTCGTCGGTCGCGGACCGGTACTCGGCGCGAGCGGTGTCCTTGAGCCAGGCGTGCTCCGGGCCGACGCCCGGGTAGTCCAGGCCCGCGGAGATCGAGTAGGCCTCGGTGGTCTGGCCGTCCTCGTCCTGCAGCAGGTAGGACATGGCGCCGTGCAGCATGCCGGGGCTGCCGTGGCCCAGCGTCGCCCCGTGCTCACCGGTCTCGATGCCCTTGCCACCCGGCTCGATGCCGACCAGCCGGACCCCGGGGTCGTCGATGAACCCGTGGAAGATGCCGATGGCGTTGGAGCCGCCGCCGACGCAGGCGGTGACGACGTCGGGCAGCCGCCCGGTCTGCTCCAGGAACTGGGCGCGCGCCTCGATGCCGATGACCTTGTGGAAGTTGCGCACCATCACCGGGAACGGGTGCCCACCGGCGGCGGTCCCGAGCAGGTAGTGCGTGGTGTCCACATTGGTCACCCAGTCGCGCAGCGCCTCGTTGATGGCGTCCTTGAGCGTGCGCGAGCCGGACGTGACCGGGATGACCTCGGCGCCGAGCAGCTTCATCCTGGCGACGTTGAGCGCCTGCCGCTCGGTGTCGACCTCGCCCATGTAGACCACGCAGTCCAGGCCCATGAGCGCGCACGCGGTGGCGGTGGCCACGCCGTGCTGGCCGGCGCCGGTCTCGGCGATGACCCGCTCCTTGCCCATCCGCTTGGTGAGCAGCGCCTGGCCGAGCACGTTGTTGATCTTGTGCGAGCCGGTGTGGTTGAGGTCCTCGCGCTTGAGGAACACCCGCGCCCCGCCCGCGTGCTCGGCGAAGCGCGGCGCCTCGGTGAGCAGCGAGGGCCGTCCGGCGTAGTCGCGCAGCAGCCGGGTGAACTCGGCGGTGAACTCCGGGTCCAGCCTGGCCTTGTCGTACTCGGCCGACAGCTCGTCGAGCGCCCCGATCAGCGCCTCCGGCATGAACCGGCCACCGTACGGGCCGAAGTGGCCCTTTGTGTCGGGGTCGTGTTGACCAGGGGCGTGTGGATCGACTTCAGGCTTCTCGTCGGTCATCGGCCGGGCCTCGGGCACGCCGGGTGGGAGCCCGCCGTCACCAGCTGGACCAGCGCCGCCTTGGGGTCGTCGGTGGCCACCAGGCCCTCGCCGACCAGCACCGCGTCGGCACCGGCACCCGCGTAGGTCATCAGGTCGCTGGGCCCGCGCACCCCGGACTCGGCGATCTTGATCGTCTCGGCGGGCAGCCCGGGGGCCAGCCTGCCGAAGACGTCCCGATCGACCTCAAGGGTGTGCAGGTTGCGCGCGTTGATGCCGATGACCCGCGCGCCCGCCTCCAGGGCGCGGTCGGCCTCCTCCGCGGTGTGCACCTCGACCAGCGCCGTCATGCCCAGCGACTCGACCCGGTCGAGCAGCGACGCGAGCGCGTTCTGCTCCAGCGCGGCCACGATCAGCAGCACCAGGTCGGCGCCGTGCGCGCGGGCCTCGTGCACCTGGTACGGGCCGACGATGAAGTCCTTGCGCAACAACGGGATGTCGACCTTGGCGCGGACCGCGTCGAAGTCGGCGAGCGACCCGCCGAAGCGCCTGCCCTCGGTGAGCACGCTGATGACCCTGGCGCCCGCCGCGGCGTAGTCCACCGCCAGCGCCGCCGGGTCGACGATGCTGGCCAGCTCGCCCTTGGACGGGCTGCGCCGCTTGACCTCGGCGATGACGCCGACGTCGTTGCCGCGCAGCGCGGTGAGCGCGTCGCGCGGTGGCGCGGCCTTGGCCGCCAATTCCTTGATGGTGTCGAAGGGAACGGCCCCCTCGCGCTCGGCGAGGTCTTCCCGGACACCGTCGATGATCGAGTCCAGAATGCTCACTTCGCACCCCGGACCGACGTCTGACTGGTGTAGTCCCTCACAACCACTGCCCCTTCCCGCCGAATTGATGCTAACTCCGGCCCGTTCCCCACCTCGGAACCGGGTCCTCGCTCTCAGTTCGGAGTCATCTGAGCGTGGGGTCCTCCCCCTCCGACAACGCCTGCCACAGGTCGTCCTCGACCCGCGCGGTCTCCTTCACCGCCCCGGGGCTGCGGTACCGGTCCCCGAGCCTGGGTACCCGGTGGCCGCGCGCCACGAGCACGGCCCCGGCGGCGAGCACCAGCGCGCCTCCGGTCACCGCGAGGGCCCGACCAGCGAGTTCGGTGCCCTCGGTGATGCCCGCGTACACCGGGACCACGCCGAGCAGCACCACGACGACGCCCAGCAGGCGCCGCCAGACGCCGCCCAAGGCCAGCGTGCCCGCGACGGCAGCGACCGCGAGTACGGCCAACGGCACCAACGCGGGTACGACCTCACCGCCGGTGACGTCGACGGTGACCGTGACGTCGGTGCCCGGCCTACCCCGGGTGATGTGCTCCCAGGTCAGTTCGGCCGCGCCCCACAGCGCCGCCGCGGCCAGCGGCAGCAGGCCCACGACGATCCACAGTGGACGTCTGCCCGGGGTCGGCGCCGGGTCAGCCACGGGTCTCGGTCGCCGGGCGCATGGTCTCGGCGGTGGCGATGGCGGCCAGCACGGCGCCCGCCTTGTTGACGCACTCGGTGTCCTCGGCCGCCGGGTTCGAGTCGGCGACCACCCCGGCGCCCGCCTGCACGTAGGCCACCCCGTCGCGCACCAGGGCGGTGCGGATGGCGATGGCGGTGTCGGCGTCCCCGGCGAAGTCCAGGTAGCCCACGACGCCGCCGTAGAGGCCGCGCCGGGTGGGTTCCAGCTCCTCGATCAGCTCCATCGCCCGGGGCTTTGGGGCCCCGGAGAGGGTGCCCGCGGGGAAGCAGGCGGCGACGGCGTCGAACGCGGTCTTGCCCTCGGCCAGTTCCCCGGTGACGGTCGAGACGATGTGCATGACGTGGCTGTAGCGCTCGACCCGGAAGAAGTCGACGACCTGCACGGTGCCCGGTTTGCAGACCCGGCCCAGGTCGTTGCGGCCCAGGTCGACCAGCATGACGTGCTCGGCGCGCTCCTTCTCGTCGGCGAGCAGGTCCTTCTCCAGGATCTGGTCCTCCTCCGGGTCGGCCCCGCGCCACCGGGTGCCCGCGATGGGGTGCGTGGTCGCCCGACCGTCGCGCACGGTGACCAGCGCCTCCGGGCTGGAGCCGACGATGCTGAACCCGTCGAGCCGCAGCAGGTACATGTACGGGCTGGGGTTGGTGGTGCGCAGCACGCGGTAGATGTCGAGCGGGTCGGCCTCGGTGCGCACCTCGAAGCGCTGCGAGAGCACGATCTGGAACGCCTCGCCCGCGCGGATGGCGTCCTTGGCCTTGCGCACCGCGGCCTGGAACTCCTCGGGCTCGCGCCTGCGGGTGTAGGTCGGGGTCGGCCGGTCGAAGGTGGCCACGGTGGGCGCGGCGGTGGTCTGCAGGCCCAGCACCATGGCGTCGAGCCTGGCCACCGCGTCGTCGTAGGCGGCGTCGACCCGCTCCGGGGAGTCGTCCCAGTTCACCGCGTTGGCGATGAGGGTGATGGCGCCCTCGTGGTGGTCGAACGCGGCGAGGTCGGTGGCCAGCAGCATGACCAGTTCCGGCAGCTCGAGGTCGTCCTCGGCGAGCTCGGGCAGCCGCTCCAGGCGGCGCACGGCGTCGTAGCCGATGAAGCCGACCATGCCGCCGGTCAGCGGGGGCAGGCCGGGCAGCGGGTCGGTGTGCAGCAGCCGGACCGTCTCGCGCAGCGCGTCGAGCGGGTCGCCGCCCTGCGGGAGGCCGATCGGCGGGGTGCCGGTCCAGTGCGCCTCGCCGCCGGTGGCGGTCAGCGCGGCCGGGCTGCGCACGCCGATGAACGACCACCGCGACCACGACCGGCCGTTCTCGGCCGATTCCAGCAGGAACGTGCCGGAGCGGTCACCGGCCAGCTTGCGGTACACCCCGACGGGGGTCTCGGCGTCGGCCAGGACCCGCCGCACCACCGGGATGACCCGCCGGTCGGCGGCCAGGGCGTGGAACTGCTCCCTGGACGGACTCACCTCGCCCATGCCGCCGGTCCCGACGGGGGTTCGGGCGGGGACACCGATCGCGCTCACCATGGGGTCATTCTGCCGTGCGCGCGCCACCGGGTTACCCCGGGCCATATTTCAACACGTGTTGAGGGGAGTCACCGGGTAGTCCATGATGGTCGGGTGACTAGCTCCAACGGCGAACGGCGCCGCGGCAGGCGTCCGGGCGGGACCGACACCAGGACCGCCCTGCTGACCGCGGCCAGGGAGGTCTTCACCGAGCAGGGCTACGACGGCGCCACCGTGCGCGCCATCGCCCGCAAGGCCGGGGTGGACGCCGCCATGGTCAACCACTGGTTCGGCGGCAAGGAGGCCCTCTTCGCCGAGGCCGTGCTGCAACTGCCGTTCAACCCGCGCGAGCAGCTCGCCCAGGTCCTGGGCACCGGCGACCCGGTCACCCTCGGCGAGCGCATCGTCCGCACCTTCCTCACCATCTGGGACGCCCACGACGGCGGCATCTTCGCCGCCATGATCCGCAGCGTCGCCTCCCACGAGAAGGTCGCCAAGGCCCTGCGTGAGTTCTTCCACACCAACGTCTTCGGCCAACTCGCGGGCGTCGCCACCGACAACGGCGAACTCCGCTCCAACCTGGTCGCCTCCCAGATGATCGGCCTCGGCGTGGTCCGCTACGTCGCCAAGTTCGACCCGATCACCGCGACCGACGTGGAAACCGTCGTCAAGGCCGTCGGCCCGACCCTCCAGCGCTACCTGACCGGCCCACTGGCCTGACGCGGTCTCGCCGGTGATCCCGCGGCCAGTTGTCCACATCCCCCCGCGCTCATCCACAGCGGGGATTCAGTCCGCGCTCCCGCTAGCCGCCGACCACTAGGCTGGATTCGGGGGCTGCTCAGCGCGGCGCCATGATCACCCGCCCGATGATCACCCGCCCGCGAGCCGTCCCGGGGTGGGTCGGCGGGCGCCGAGCTGGTGGTGGCGGGCATCGAGGTGATCGGTGTTTCACGGCGCGACCTCGGGTCTTGGGCTGGCGGCACGCGGTGGCGGTGCTGGGGCTCGCGGGTGCAACGGTGACCTCGGGCGGCAGCGGCGTGATCATGGCCACCCGACAGAGCAGCCCCCGAATCCAGCCTAGCGTCGGGGGCCTCGGCACGGCACCGATCAAGCCGTCGCTGTGGACAAGGGTGGGGGTTGTGGACAGACCGGGTTAGTCCGCTGGGGCGAGCAAGAGGTCGGCGTCGAAGCACGTGCGGGCGCCGGTGTGGCAAGCCGGGCCGGATTGGTCGACGGTGAGCAGGACGGTGTCGCCGTCGCAGTCGAGGCGGACGTCGTGCACGGCCTGGGTGTTGCCGGAGGTGGCGCCCTTGACCCACAGTTCGCCGCGGCTGCGGGAGAAGTACGTCGCGCGGCGGGTGGTCAGCGTCAGGTGCAACGCCTCGTCGTCCATCCAGGCCACCATCAGGACCTCGCCGGTCCCGCGCTGCTGGGCCACCGCGCACACCAGTCCGTCCGCGTTGCGCTTGAGCCGCGCCGCGATCGCCGGGTCAAGACTCGTCACCGCTCACCTTCCCCATGAACACCCGCGCCGGGCGGGTCAGCACCAACACCCCGGCGTACACGTGCGCCGCGGCCAACACCCCCGAGCCGACCCGCACCCACACCAGGTCCAGGCTCAACGCGATCGCCGTGTGCGCCACCGCGGCGAGCACCACGACCGCGAGCACCGCGCCGGCGTACTTGCCGACGAACGCGCTCACCCCCGCCAGCAGCCCGAGGACGCCGAGGATCGCCGGGAACCTCAGGTTGGCCCAATCCTGCCGCACCAGGCCGAAGACGACGAACGCGACCGCCGACCCGACCAGCAGCAGGCTCGCCAACCTGATCTCCAGCGGACGCGTCACCTGACCTCGACCCCGGCGCCGCGCAGCGCGTCCTTCACCTCGCCGATCCGCAACTGTCCGAAGTGGAACACGCTGGCGGCCAGCACCGCGTCCGCCCCCTCCGCGACGGCGGGCGGGAAGTGCGCGAGGTCGCCCGCTCCCCCGCTGGCGATCAGCGGCACGTCGACGCGGGCGCGGGCCAGCCGGATCAGCTCGAGGTCGAACCCGGCCTTGGTGCCGTCAGCGTCCATGGAGTTGAGCAGGATCTCGCCGACGCCCAACTCCTGGCCCCGCGCGGCCCATTCGACGGCGTCGATACCGGTACCGCGCCTGCCGCCGTGCGTCGTGACCTCGAACCCGGACGGGGTCGGCTGCGTCCCCTCAGGCACCCGGCGGGCGTCGACCGACAGCACGACGCACTGGGCGCCGTAGCGGTGGGAGGCCTCGCGCAGGAACTCGGGCCGTGCGATGGCGGCGGTGTTGATGCCGACCTTGTCCGCACCCGCGCGCAACAACCGGTCGATGTCCTCAACGGTGCGCACCCCACCACCGACGGTCAACGGGATGAACACCTGCTCAGCGGTCCGCCGAACCACGTCCAGCGTCGTCTCCCGGTCCGAAGAGGACGCGGTGACATCCAGGAAGGTCAGCTCATCGGCCCCCTCGGCGTCATAAGCCGCCGCCAACTCAACCGGATCCCCGGCGTCGACGAGATCAGTGAAGTTGACCCCCTTGACCACCCGACCAGCGTCGACGTCAAGACAAGGAATGACCCGGACCGCTACTGCCATGCCGCCCAGCCTACGGCCTGCGACCCCCACCCTCCGCGTCTGCCTCGCCCGCCCCGAAGCCTGCGGATCGCGGGGTTCAGGTGCTGTGGTGTCAGTCAGGAGCCGTGGCGCCAGCGGGTGAAGGTGGCGGCGAGGGTGGCGGCTTCCTCGAGCATGGCCTTGGCGGTGACGCGGACCTCCTCGAGTTGCAGGTCGCGGTCGACCAGGGCGGCGGCGCGGCCGTCGGGGCTGCGCCAGCGGCTGTGGGTGCGGCGTTCGAGGGCGACGGCCTTGCGGAGTTGGGTGACGGGGCGGTGGTTGGCGCGGACGAGGTCGCGGCGGATGGGGATGAGCAGGACGAGGAAGCGGTGGGCGGTGGTGCCGACGTCCAGTTTGGCCATCTCCAGGGCCTCGGTGGTCGGCGCGGCGAACTCGGCGGTCATGTCGAAGGCGGCGACGACCTGGTCGAGGGCGTCGGCGGCGGTCCCGCCCGCGTCGAGGTCGGCGATGGCCGCGTCCCAGGTCTCGATGCCCGCGCGCAGCCGGGCGTGGAAGGTGTCCGGCGCGGGGTGGCCGCGCAGCGAGGTCCAGTCCAGCTCCTGGGTCAGAGCGGATAAGTCGGCGGGCATCGGACCTCCGGGTCGGGTGAGGGTGATCACGCTAGGCCGGAGCGGGCGCCGGGTGAAGACCTTGACGGCGTAACCGGGCGCGCGCAGAATTAAACGCATGACGAATTCGGCGGTCACCGGGACCGGGCTGCGGGTGGTGCGCGGCGGCCGGGACGTGCTGCGCGGCGTCGGGTTCGCGATCCCGCGCGGCTCGGTCACCGGCCTGCTCGGCCCCAGCGGCTGCGGCAAGACCACCCTGATGCGCGCGGTCGTCGGCGTGCAGACCATCGCCGACGGCACCGTGGAGGTGCTGGGCAGGCCCGCCGGGCACCCCGATCTGCGGTCCCGCGTCGGCTACGCGACCCAGAACCCGGCCGTCTACGCGGACCTGACCGTCGGCGAGTGCCTGCGCTACTTCGCCGCCGTGCTCGGTGCCCCGGCGCGCGACGTAGACCGGGTGCTGGCCGAGGTCGACCTGGCGGGCCAGGCCAAGCAGCTCGTCGGCAGCCTCTCCGGTGGTCAGCGCGGCCGCGCGAGCCTGGCCGTGGCGCTGCTGGGCTCCCCCGAACTGCTCGTGCTCGACGAGCCGACCGTCGGGCTGGACCCGGTGCTGCGCGAAGACCTGTGGGCCCTGTTCCACCGCCTCGCCGCGACCGGCGTCGCCCTGGTCGTCTCCAGCCACGTCATGGACGAGGCCGCGCGCTGCGACCGCCTGCTGTTCATGCGCGACGGTCTGGTGCTCGCCGACGACACCCCCGACGGCCTGCGCGCCAAGACCGGCCAGGACGACCTCGAGCAGGCGTTCCTGCGGTTGGCGAGGGCGGCGTGAAGGCGACGATCACCGCGAGGCGGGTCCTGACCCAGCTGCGGCACGACCCGCGCACCGTGGTGATGCTGCTGCTGGTGCCGACCCTGCTGATGACGTTGCTGCGCTTCGTGTTCAACGACGAGCACGCCTTCAGCCGCACCGCACCCGCCCTGCTCGGCGTGTTCCCGTTCGTCATCATGTTCCTGGTCGCGTCGGTGACCACGTTGCGCGAGCGCACGACCGCCACCCTCGAACGCCTGATGACGATGCCGATGGGCAAGCTCGACCTGATCCTCGGGTACGCCATCGCCTTCGGGGCCATCGCGGTGGCGCAGGTCGGCGTGGCGACGACGGTGAGCGTGCTGTGGTTGGGCCTCGACGTCGTCGGTTCCGTGTGGACACTGCTGCTGATCGCGGTACTGGACGCGGTGCTGGGTATGGCGTTGGGCCTGTTCGTGAGCGCGTTCGCCACCAGCGAGTTCCAGGCGATCCAGTTCATGCCGTTGTTCGTACTGCCGCAGTTCCTGTTGTGCGGCCTGCTCCAGCCCCGCGAGCGGATGGGCTGGTTGCTGAACTGGCTCTCCGACGTGATGCCGCTGTCGTACGCGGTGGACGCGCTGACCCGGGTCACCAGGTCCGCCGACGTCGACTCGGCGCTGGTGCTGGACCTGGTGGTCGTCGCCGGGTGCGTGGTCGCCGCGCTCGCGCTCGGGGCTGGCACGCTGCGCCGCCGGACGGCCTGAACGGGAACCGCCTAGGCCGATCAGCGGCTTCCGGTGTGTCCGGTTCGGCGCTTACCGTTGTCCTCTCGGGGAAAGCGGGGTGCCATGAGGTTCTGGGCCACACTGTGCGTGGTGGTGCTGTGCGTGCTCACCGCGCCGACCGCGTCCGCCGCCGCGGGACAGATCCTGGTCGGCGGGGACCGGGTCACCATCGGCGCGAGACTGTGCGTGATCGGCTTCAACGCCAAGACACCCGGCGGCGCCCGCAAGATCATCACGACCGGGGCGTGCACTGGTGCCAGCGCGCCGGTCACGGTGGTCGACGCGTCCGCCGACTCGACGTCCACTCCGTTGGTACGCACCGGTCCCAGCTCGACGGTCGTCGTGCGCGGCGCGACGGAGGCCGCCGTCGGCACGCCGGTCTGCCGCTACGGCCAGACGACCGGGTGGCGCTGCGGCGTGGTCCAGGCCAAGAACCAGACGGTCAACTACCCCACCGGCTCCGTCAGCGGTCTCACCAGGACGTCGATCTGCCTGGAGCCGGGCGATCCCGGTGGCCCGGTCATGGCGGGCAACCAGGCCCAAGGCGTCCTGATCGGCGGCTCCGGCAACTGCTCATCCGGCGGCACGAGCTACTTCGTGCCCGTCCGCCAGACGCTGAACACCCATGGTCTGGTCCTCTACACCGGGTGATCCCCTACGATCCGTCCCCAGTGGAAACACGGTTCGGGGGCGTTGATGCGTGGTGTAGGTCGGTTAGCGGTGATCGGTGTCGCGGTGCTGGCGGTGGCGGGGTGCACGCAGGTGGTCTCACCACCGCTGAACCGCGCCAAACCGGTGCCGAACTACAAGCAGGCGCCGGTGGACGTCAAGAAGGTCCTGGGTGACCTGAGCACCTTGGACCCGTGCTCGCTGTTCGAGCCGTCCGACTTCGGCGGCGGCAAGGTCATCAAGTCGGGTTCGTGGGACGAGTGCCCGGTCTCGTTGCCCGCGGCGAGCGGGTCGCAGATCATCTCGATCGGGTCGGTTACCCGGCTCGACGCGGTCGAGGGCTCGGTCGCCAACCCCGAGGAGGAGAACGGCTTCTCGACCTCGATCTACACCAGCCCGATGGCGCCGTGCGGTCGGCTGCTGCACCTCGGTGACGGCACGGCGTTGTCGGTGCACGTGATGGTGTCCGGCGAGGGACACGCGGCCGAGGTGTGCCCGCAGATCGGCGAGGGTTTCGAGAAGATGTTGCAGCGCTTGAAGAAGAATCCGAAGTCCGTCAAGCACTACACGTTCCCGCCCGGCTCGACGGCGACTATGGACCCGTGCCAGGTCGCTCCCGCCGCGGCGCTCGCGGCGTTCCCGTCGCGCAAAGACTGGCCCGCCAAGCACACTTGCGAGTGGAGCGACCCCGCGGGCAACACCGTGCGCTTGACGTTCGGCCGCACAGACCCGACGTGGAACACCTACCTCCCGGTCGTCACCGTCGCGGGCAGGCCCAGCCTGAAACTGGAGGCCCCCAACTCACGCGACGCGATCTGCGTACTGATGACCAACGGCCCCAAAGCCCCACTGTCCGACGGCCAGGTCGAGCAGGCCTCCCTTGCCTTGACCCTCAAGGGAAACCCCGACATGGCAGCGGCCTGCGCCCAGGTCACACAGCTCGCCGAGCAGATCTGGCCGGTGGTGCCACCCGCGGCGTGACCGGGCGGCACCACCGGCCAGGACCTAGGCGACCGGGCCGGAGACGGACTTGACCTTCTGCGTGCCGTCGGCCGTGGCCAGGGACTTGGCGTGGCGCGCGGTCGAGGTGGGGCTGAGCCGGTCGGCCAGGTAGTACCAGTCCATCTGGACGCGCTGCGGGTTCACGTCGACGACGGAGTACCCGTGCGAGTCCAGCTCGACGTAGCGCACGTGCAGGTTGCCGATGTGCAGCGCGGACTCGGCGGCGACCGAGAGCGTGCGCGGCGCGACCTTGAGCAGGTCGTCGATGTTGTCGCTGGTGACCGAGGTGGTGACGAACTCGGTGGCCACGGAGTTGCCGTTGTACCAGTAGCTCGACCGGTCGATCGGCACCTCGGCGCCCCAGGAGGAGTGGATGTCGCCGGTGAGGAACACGGTGTTCTTGACCCGGTTGTCGCGCAGGTGCCCGAGCAGTTCCTGGCGGTCGGCGGTGTAGCCGTCCCACGCGTCGGCGTTGGCCGCGACACTGCCGATGGGCAGGCCGAGCAGGGACCCGAGGGACTCCAGGAACCTCGACTCGACGTTGCCCAGCGAGATCGGGGTGATCATCACCGAGTTGCCGACCAGTTTCCACTTGGCGTCGGTGCCCGACAGGCCGCTCTTGAGCCAGGCCATCTGCGGGTCGCCGGTGATGGTGCGGTTCGGGTCGCCCGGGTCGCCGGAGGACGGGGTGGTCTGCTTGGAGCGGTAGCTGCGCAGGTCCAAGAGGGACAGTTCGGCGAGGCGGCCCCAGCGGAACCGGCGGTAGATCTCGCCGCCCGCGCCCTGGCGCACCGGCATCCACTCGAAGTAGGCCTGCTGGGCGGCGGCCTTGCGCGCGGTCCAGTCGCCCTCGCCGGGCTGGTGGTTCTCCGCGCCGCCGGACCAGGTGTCGTTGGCGTACTCGTGGTCGTCCCAGGTGATGAACCACGGCTGGGCCGCGTGCAGCGCCTGCAGGTCCGGGTCGGTCTTGTACTGGGCGTGGCGGCGGCGGTAGTCCGAGAGGGTCAGCATCTCGTTGGCCGGGACATGCGGGCGGATGGTCACGCCGCGCGCGCCGTAGCCACCTGCCTGGTACTCGTAGAGGTAGTCGCCGACGTGCAGGACGCCGTCGAGGTCGGTGCGGGCGGCGAGGTGGCGGTACGCGGCGAAGTAGCCCGCCTGCCAGTTGGAGCAGGAGACCAGGCCCAGTCGCAGCTTGCTGACGTCGGCGTTGGTCGCGGGCGCGGTGCGGGTGCGGCCGGTGCTGGAGCGGACGCCGTCGAGCGTGAAGCGGAAGTAGTAGGCGGTGGCGGGGGCGAGACCGGCGGCGGCGACCTTGACGGTGTGGTCGCGGTCGGGGCCGGTGGTGGTGGCGCCGGAGGAGACGACGGCGGTGAACCCGGCGTCGGTGGCCACCTCCCAGCGGACCTCGACGGTCGGCCCGGCGCCGGAACCGGGGGTGGACTCGGGGGTGGGCGTGACGCGGGTCCAGAGCAGGACACCGTCGGGCAACGGGTCACCGGAGGCGACGCCGTGCGCGAACTGCGGGGCGGCAGCGGCGGCGGCGGTCCCGGCGAGCGCGGTGGGGACGAGGGCGGCGGGGACGAGCAGCGCGCCACCGGCGACGGCCGAGGACTTGAGGAACACGCGGCGGGTGGGCTCAGTGGTGGGAGTCACGCCTGACAGTGATACACCCGCAAGGCAAGTGTCACACCTACCGTCGGGGTGAACATCGTCGGAACTCGCCCTTGACTCCGCGCCGCCGGTCCCACATTCTTAACTCGTTGGTTTCAGAACAAATTGGTTATGAAGGCGGATCGGGGATGGTCGACCAGCTCAGCGCGGTCTTCGCCGCCCTCGCCGACCCGACCCGCCGGGCGATCCTGGCGCGGTTGCGCGACGGTGAGGCGACGGTGGCCGAACTGGCCGAGCCGTTCGCGATGTCGCAGCCCGCGGTGTCCAAGCACCTCAAGGTGCTGGAGCAGGCGGGCCTGATCACCCGGACCAGGCGGGCCACCGCCCGGTTGAGCCACCTGCGGGCCGAGCCGCTGCGCACGGCCCGCGACTGGCTGGGCGACTACCGCGCGTACTGGCAGGAGAGCCACGACCGCCTCGACGACCTGCTGACCGAACTACAGGAGAAGGACACATGAGCGAGACCGTGATCACCGCCGAGCCCGGCAGCCCCTACGTCGAGATCACCCGGGAGTTCAGCGCCCCCGCGGACCTGGTGTTCCGCGCGTTCACCGACCCGGACCTGGTCGCGCGGTGGCTCGGCCCGCGCAGGCTGACCATGAAGGTCGACCACTGGGACCTGCGCCACGGCGGCGGCTACCGCTACACCCACATCGACCCCGAGGGCGGCGAGTACCACTTCCGCGGCACCTTCCACGGCGCGCCCTCGGTCACCGACGGCATCGTCCAGACCTTCGAGTTCGAGGGCGCCCCCGGCCACGTCGCCCTGGAGCGCGTCGGGTTCACCGAGGTCGACGGCAAGACCACCGTCCACTCCATCAGCGTCGGCTTCTCCGTCGAGGCCCGCGACGAGTTCATCGCCAGCGGCATGGAACACGGCATCCGCGACTCCTACGACCGGCTCGGCGAACTGCTGGCCAAGCTGGGCTAGGGCTAACCTGGCCGAATGGACGCGTGGACCTCGCTGGGCGACGGCAAGTACCTGCTGGTGACCACGTACAAGCGGGACGGCACCCCCGTCCCCACCCCCGTCTGGATCACCCGCGACGGCACAGACCTGGTCTTCTGGACCGTCCGCGACTCCGGCAAGGTCAAACGCATCCGCAACAACCCCCGCGTCGAAGTCGCACCCTGCGACCTGCGCGGCAACCCCCGAGGCGGGTCGACAGCAGCCAGGGCCCGGCTGCTGGACGACCCAACCTCCGAACACGTCCGCCGCCTCATCCAACGCAAATACGGCCTCATCGGCCGGCTAACCGTAGGCGGCAGCCGCCTCCGCAGAGGCACCAAGGGCACCATCGGCATCGCCATCACCCAGGACGAGCCCACCACCTGACCCACCCCCTCCCGGGAGTCAGCCCCACCGCCCCGCCTCGGCCCCACCAGCCCGAGTTATCCACAGACCCCTTGCCGCACAACCATTCCCGTCAGCCACTCCCGGTAGGCTGTATATCGGGGCTGCTCAGGCTGGTTCGATCTTGAGCCGAAACCGCTCCCCGAGCTGATCTAGTAACGCCGGGGGAAATCCGGGTGGTCGGCGAACGGTGCCGCGAGATCGCGGATCTCCGCACAAGGCCACCGACTCCCGTCCGCCCGACACGCTCCCCGAGGTCCCGGCGCGTGGCGCTTCAGCACTCGGCGCTTGGCGGCGACTTCACGGAGCACCCGCGCCGGATCGTGCCGGGCCACGTGCTCGGCGAACCGGGGAACGAACCCGGGCAGGTCCGTGACGCAGAAGTCGACCGTGTGCCCGTGCGCCGCCCACTCCCCGTCGCAGCCGCACGCCGTGGCCAGGTCCGCGTCCTCCGCCAGCCGCGCCGACAGGAACGCCACCCAGTCGTCCACCTCAGCCGACCGCGATCAGCGCTTCCGGCAGCGTGAAGTTCCCGTTGTACAAGGCCTTCCCGATGATCGCACCCTCCACACCGGACACCTGGGAGAGCGCGACCAGATCGGCCACACTGGACACCCCACCGGACGCCACCACCGGCGCCGACGTCTCCCCGCACACCGAGCGCAGCAGCTCCACGTTCGGGCCCTGCAGCGTCCCGTCCTTGCTCACGTCCGTCACCACGTACCGCGCGCAGCCGTCCCGGTCGAGGCGGGCGAGAACCTCCCAGAGGTCGCCCCCGTCCTTGGTCCACCCACGGGTCGCCACCCGGTGCTGCCCGTCGGTGATCCGGACGTCCAGCCCCACCGCGATCCGCTCCCCGTGAGCAGCGATCGCCGCCGCGCACCACTGCGGGTCCTCCAGCACAGCCGTGCCCAGGTTCACCCGCGCGCACCCCGTCGCCAGCGCGGCCGCGAGGGAAGCGTCGTCGCGGATGCCGCCCGACAGCTCGACCTTCACGTCCAGCGTCCCGACGACCTCGGCGATCAGCGCCCGGTTGTCACCCCGGCCGAACGCGGCGTCGAGGTCGACCAGGTGCACCCACTCCGCGCCGCCCTCCTGCCAGGCGAGGGCGGCCTGCAGCGGGGACCCGTACTCGGTTTCCGTGCCTGCCTCCCCCTGGGTCAGGCGGACGGCTTGTCCGGAGGCAACGTCGACGGCGGGCAGCAACTGGAAGCTCACCCGGACAGCCTAACCGGTGACCGCGCCGAGCCAGTTCTCCAGCAGCTGCGCGCCCGCGTCGCCCGACTTCTCCGGGTGGAACTGGGTCGCCGACAGCGCCCCGTTCTCCGCTGCCGCAACGAAGTCGTCGCCGTGCGTGGCCCACGTGACCAGCGGTGCGGGCATCGGCGGCTCGGGGTTGAGCTCCCACGTGCGGGCGGCGTAGGAGTGTACGAAGTAGAACCGCGTGTCCGGCGCCAGACCCGCGAAGAGCGCTGACTTCTCCGGCGCGCGCACCGTGTTCCACCCCATGTGCGGCACGACATCGGCCTCGAGCCGGTCGATCACCCCCGGCCACTCACCGCAGCCCTCGGACTCCACACCGTGCTCGATGCCCCGCGCGAACAGGATCTGCATGCCGACGCAGATGCCGAGCACGGGCCGTCCCCCCGCGAGCCGACGCCCGATGATCCGCTCGCCGCGAACCTCCAGCAGCCCCCGCATGCACGCCGCGAACGCCCCGACGCCGGGGACCACCAGCGCGTCGGCGTTGACCGCGGTGTGGAAGTCGGCGGTCACCTCGACCTCGGCGCCCACCCGGCGCAACGCGCGCTCGACCGATCGGAGGTTCCCGGACCCGTAGTCCAACACGACGACTGATGCCACGCAGGTCAGCGTAGTGGGCGGCCGTCGTGACAAAACCGTGACACCCGTCGGCGGTTGGCGGGCGCGGGAAGCGGGTAACCCCCGGAGCGACAGGTGGGTTTCTGGGGATGGAGGCGCCCATGGGAAGCACGAGACGCGTCCGCTGGTCGTTAGCCGCGGTTCTGACCACGGCCGCCGGTATCGACGTCTACCTTTCCTTGTCCGAGGGCGTCTGGTGGCCCCTCGCACTCGCGGTGGTGTGGATCGGCATCGCCGCCGCCCTACTGCTCCCCGCGACGGAGCCAGTCGAGATCCCCACCCCGCGCACCGCCCGCGAAGCCTTGGCCCTCGAGGGGTGGACCATGTCGAGCCCCACCGGCCTGGCTACCCGCTGAGCCAGCCGACCTAGTCGTCCACCCCTACGGCAACCTGGCCTCTACCTTCTCTGCCGCCGCCATCGCAGGCTCGCAGAGGGCTTCCGAGTCTCCCCTGCCCAGCGTCCGGACATCCACCCTCGAGGTGGCCGTCACCTCGAGGGACACGACGCATCCCACGCCAGTGACGACTGGGGCCTTGACCCCCTTATGACCACCGACTTGTACTTGCGTCGGTTTCCCACCCGCGACCAGGTCCCCAACCGCGAGGGCTTTCTCGTACGTCACGCCAATCAAGTAGCCTTCAGAAGCGATCGGCTTCTCCACCCGCCACATGCAGGACTCCGAGTTCTTGTCTTCCTCAAACACCCCCGCACCCGCACCAAGGACCCTGAGATCCGCCGCCGACAGCAGCGAGCACGGCTTGATCGACTGCGCAGCCTCGGCCGAGGTCGGGGCGGTGTCTCGGGTGGTGGTGACCCGTGGATCTCCTGCCACTCCGGTCGGAGATCCAGCAGTCTGAGACGTGCACCCAGCGACCAAGGCGAAGCCCAACACAAGACCCAGCAACGAACGCCTCACTGAATGCCTCACCTTTCGCCAAGTCGGTCAGCGGCCTTCTCATCTGACTCTCGGTAGCTCGCCATCGCCTGCAGGATGGCTTGTTCACCTGCTAGCAGGGACTCCTCGAGCTGGAGCACCTGCGTGACGAACCCGACATCACCGCACGAGACCTCCAGCATGAAGGGCTTCATCACCTCGGCGTTGGTCGAACTCCCCAGCATGGGGCGTTGGATCAGACGGTCGAAGCGGAACCGCTCACTGTCGATCCACGCCAGCATCTCACGGATGGCGTTCAGCAGGGCTTGGCCTCCGTGGTCGTTCACCGCGAAGCCGCCGCTTGCGGCCAGGGCCACGAACTCACCCATGGCGGCCCCGATCGGACCGCTCAACCCACCGTTGTCAGGCGGAGTCTCGTCGCTCACGGGGCCGACCGTAGTGGGGTTGCCCTGGGTGCAATGGGGGATCGTGGGGAGATACTCCGAACGTGGTGGTGGGTCATGCAAATGGGGTGTGGGTGGGGTAGGAGTCGTGCTGTACTTCCGTGGCATGGAAGACAAGACGATCATTCGCCTCTCGAAGAGGCTTTCGAAGGTGTTGCGGCACGATCCTGGGAGTGTCGGGGTTCGGTTGGACTCGGCTGGGTGGGTGTCGGTTGAGGAGTTGTTGGCGGCGCTCGCGGTGCATGGGACGAGGATGTCTCGGGCGATGTTGGAGCGGGTGGTGGCGGAGAACAACAAGTCCCGGTTTGCGTTTGATGTGAGTGGGACGCGGATTCGGGCGAGTCAGGGGCACACGGTGGCTGTTGAGCTCGAGTTGCCGGAGGCGACGCCGCCCGCGGTGCTCTACCACGGGACTGTGGCGGCCGCGTTGGACGGGATTCGGGCCCAGGGTCTGCTGCCGATGAAACGCCACCACGTGCACCTGTCCGCGACGACCGAGACGGCGACGAATGTCGGTGCGCGGCGGGGGAAGCCGGTCGTGTTGACGGTCGACGCGGCGGCGATGGGGCGGGATGGGCACGTGTTCCTGGTCAGCGCGAACGGGGTTTGGCTGACAGCGCACGTACCGGTCCGGTACCTCGACCTACCTGGAGCTGCCGGGTAGGGTCGATGGGGTGTCCACACTGCCCGACTCTCTGACCATCGGCGAGGTCGCCGACCGCAGCGGCGTCCCGCACACGGCACTGCGCTTCTACGAGGAACGCGGCCTGATCTTCTCCGAGCGCACGACCGGCAACCAGCGCCGCTACCCCCGGGCGGTGCTGCGCAGGCTCGCGTTCATCCGCACCGCCCAGCGCGTCGGGTTGAGCCTGGAGGAGATCCACGCCGCCCTGGACACGTTGCCCGAGCGCCGCACCCCCACCAAACTCGACTGGTCCCGGCTGTCCAAGGCGTGGCGCACCGAGCTCGACGCCCGCATCGACGCCCTGCAACGGCTGCGCGACAACCTGACCTCGTGCGTCGGCTGCGGCTGCCTGTCCCTCAAGTCCTGCCACCTGGTCAACACCGGCGACCGCCTCGCCGCGTTCGGCCCCGGCGCCCCCCGCCTCAAGGCTGCCAGCGAGGGCGGGATCGACTAGCGCCAACTGGCAACAACCGACCCGGTGACCCGGGGCCCGCGCGGATTTAGCATGGGTGGATGGACACCTGGTCACCCATCCACGACAGGCCCTACTCCCCCGTCCCGTACCGCCCGGAGCGGATGCCGGTCGACGAGTCGTTGCGGGTCGCCGCCGAGCTGCGCGACCGGATGCGGGAACGCCGGACGGTGCGGGCGTTCGCGGCCGACCCGGTCCCCGAGCAGCTGGTGCTCGACGCGATCGCGGTCGCGGCGACGGCGCCTTCCGGTGCGCACCAACAGCCCTGGACGTTCGTGCTGGTGCGCGACCCCGAGGTCCGGGCCAGGATCCGGGTGGCCGCCGAGGAAGAGGAGCGGGTGTCCTACGACGGGCGCCTGGGCGCGGAGTGGCTTTCGGCGCTGCGCCCGCTGGGCACGGACATGCACAAGCCGCACATCACCGACGCCCCGTTCCTGCTGGTCGTCTTCCAGCAGCGCTTCTTCCTCGACGGCGACGAGCAGCACAAGCACTACTACGTCGACGAGTCCGTCGGCATCGCCGTCGGGATGCTGCTCACCGCGCTGCACCTGTCCGGCCTGGCCGCGCTGACCCACACCCCGAGCCCCATGCGGTTCCTGTCCGAGGTCCTGGGCAGGCCCCGCAACGAGAAGGCCTTCGCGGTCATCCCCATCGGCTACCCGGCCGAGGACGCCGTGGTCCCCGACCTCGTCCGCAAGGACCTGACCCAGGTGATCGTCGAGGTCTGAACCACCCCGCCCGCGGCTCGAACCCGCCCGGTCCCGCACCCCACGGCCACACCGGACGGCACAACACTTCAGACGCCACAACACCCTGGACGACAGGGCACCCCGGATGGCACGGCCACCCCCGACCGCACGACAGCGGCTCCGCCCACCATAACGATTCCGCCGCCCGACCCCAGCCTGCCGCGCCGACCAAGATCACCCGCGCGACGGGAGCCCACCCACCCGGGGCTCGGGGTCCCTGGTTGCCAGGCTACCGGTTTCGGCGACTTGTCAAGAGGGGCCGCGTCGGCCTGTGGATGGTTGGCGGGGTTGTGGGCAACTGGAGTCAGGCAGAGGCGGAGGGGGTGTCCGCGATGGCTCGCGGACACCCCCGAAGCGTGCCGTCAGGACGAGGTGTACCAAGCGATGGCGCCGCCCAGGGCCAGGAGGGCGAGGATGGCCAGGACGCCCGCGACGACCTTGGCCGTCTTCCACGTCGTGTACACGCCGCCGACCAGGATGCCCGCCAGGGCGATGAGGGCTACGACGACTACTTCGCGGGGCACTAGAGGACGCCCTTCGTGGAGGGGATGCCGCCGATTCGGGGGTCGGGTTCGGCGGCGGCGCGGAGGGCGCGGGCGAAGGCCTTGTACTCGGCCTCGGTGATGTGGTGCGGGTCGCGGCCGTGGATGACGCGCAGGTGCAGCGCGATCTGGGCGTGGAAGGCGATGGACTCGAACACGTGCCGGTTGAGCACGGTCGGGTAGTTGCCGCCGACGGTGAAGCCGATCATCACCTCGGGTTCGCCGGTGTGCACGCAGTAGGGGCGGCCGGACACGTCGACCGCGGCGTGCGCCAGGGTCTCGTCCATCGGGATCCAGGCGTCGCCGAAGCGGCGGATGCCCTTCTTCTCGCCGAACGCGGCCCGCAGCGCCTGACCGAGGACGATGGCGACATCCTCCACCGTGTGGTGCGCGTCGATGTGGGTGTCCCCCGTGGCACGCACGACCAGGTCCAGCGCGCCGTGCGTGCCGAACGCGGTCAGCATGTGGTCGTAGAACGGCACCCCCGTGTCGATCTCGACCTTGCCGGAGCCGTCGAGGTCGACCTCGACGAGCACCGAGGACTCCCGGGTGGTCCGCTCGACGCGGCCGACGCGGTTGCTCATCACACGATCTCCTTGCTGGCGGCCAGGAACGCGTCGTTCTCGGCCGGGGTTCCCACTGTGACCCGCAGGTGACCGGGGATGCCGACGTCGCGCACCAGCACCCCCCGGTCCAAATAGGACTGCCAGGCGACGCGCGGCGAGTCGAACTGTCCGAACAGGATGAAGTTGGCGTCGCTCGGGACGACGGCGAACCCGAGCCCGGTGAGCTCAGCCGCCACCCGGTCGCGTTCGGCGGCCAGCGCGGCCACGGAGGCAAGCGTTTGCGAAGCGTGTCGCAGCGCCGCGCGGGCGGCGGCCTGGGTCAGCGACGACAGGTGGTACGGCAAGCGCACCAACAGCAGCGCGTCGACGACGGCGGGCGCGGCGGCCAGGTAGCCCAGCCTGCCCCCGGCGAACGCGAACGCCTTGCTCATGGTGCGGCTGACGATGACCCGCGCCGGGAACTCGTCGATCAGGTGCACCGCGCTCTCCTGCGGGGAGAACTCCGCGTACGCCTCGTCGACCACCACGATCCCCGGCGCCGCGGCGACCAGCTTGCGCAGGTCCGCCAACGGGATCGACTGCCCGGTCGGGTTGTTGGGGCTGGTCACGAACACCACGTCCGGTGCCCGGTCGGCCAGCACGGCCACCGCCGCGTCGACGTCGAGCGAGAAGTCCGCCCGGCGCGGGGTCGGCGCCCACTCGGTGCGCGTCCCGGCCGCGATGATCGGGTGCATCGAGTACGACGGCTCGAACCCCAGCGCGGTGCGGCCCGGCCCACCGAAGGCCTGCAGGATCTGCTGCAGGATCTCGTTGGACCCGTTGGCGGCCCACAGGTTCGCCACCGCCAGCGGCGCGCCCGTCGCACCGGCCAAATAGGACGCCAGGTCCGTGCGCAGCGCCACCGCGTCGCGATCCGGGTACCGGTGCAGCGTCCCGGCGATCTCGGCGACGGCCGCCGTCAGGTCAGCGACCAGCTCCGGCGGCGGCGGGTACGGGTTCTCGTTGGTGTTGAGCTGGACGGGGACGTCCAACTGTGGTGCCCCGTAAGGGCTCCGGCCGCGCAGGTCCTCGCGCAGCGGCAGGTCAGACAGCTCCACGCGCTGTCCCGGGGCGCTCATGCGTCGTCCCGGAAGCGAGCCGTGACGGCCTGACCGTGCGCGGGCAGGTCTTCCGCGTTCGCCAGGGCCACAACGTGTCCGGCGACCTCGCGCAGCGCTTCCTCGGTGTAGTCCACGACGTGGATACCGCGCAGGAACGTTTGCACCGACAGGCCGGACGAGTGCCGTGCGCAACCGCCGGTGGGCAACACGTGGTTCGACCCAGCGCAGTAGTCCCCGAGGGACACCGGCGCGTACGCACCCACGAACACCGCGCCCGCGTTGCGCACCCGAGCGGCCAGGTCGCGCGCGTTCGCGGTCTGGATCTCCAGGTGCTCGGCGGCGTACGCGTCGACCACCCGCAGCCCGTCCTCCACAGTGGACACCAGGACGGTGCCGGACTGCGGGCCGGTCAGCGCGGTGGTGACCCGCTCGCTGTGCTTGGTCGCCTTGACCTGGACGACCAGCTCGGCGTCGACGGCGTCGGCGAGCTCGACCGAGTCGGTGACCAGCACGCTGGCCGCCAGCGGGTCGTGCTCGGCCTGGCTGATCAGGTCGGCGGCGACGTGCACCGGGTCGGCGCCCGCGTCGGCGAGGATGGCGATCTCGGTCGGCCCGGCCTCGGAGTCGATGCCGATCAGGCCGCGCAGCAGGCGCTTGGCGGCGGTCACGTAGATGTTGCCCGGGCCGGTGACCATGTCGACCGGGTCGAGCGCGGCGCCGGTGGTGTCGGTGCCGCCGTGGGCGAGCAGGGCGACCGCCTGCGCGCCGCCGACCGCCCACACCTCGTCGACCCCGAGCAGCTCGGCGGCGGCGAGGATCGCGGGGTGCGGCAGGCCGCCGAACTCGGCCTGCGCGGGCGAGCACACGACCAGCGACTCGACGCCCGCGGCCTGCGCCGGGACGACGTTCATGATCACGCTGGACGGGTACACGGCCAGCCCGCCCGGCACGTAGAGGCCGACCCGGCCGACCGGCACCCAGCGCTCGGTGACGGTGCCGCCCGGCACGACCTGGGTGGTGACGTCGGTGCGCCGCTGGTCGCCGTGCACGAGCCGGGCACGGGCGATCGACTCCTCCAGCGCGGCGCGCACGGCCGGGTCCAGGTGGGCCAGCGCCGTGGTCAGCTCGCGGACGGGCACCCGGACGGCGGCCGGGCGGACGCCGTCGAAGCGCTCGGTGTAGTCCAGGACCGCGTCGACGCCGCGGGCGCGCACGTCGTCGACGATCGGCCGGACCCGATGCAGCACCTGGTCCACGTCGACCTCGGCCCGCGGCAGCGTGGTGCGCAGCTCGGCGGACGACGGGAGGGCGGAACGCAGATCGGTACGGGAGAGCATGGGGTCCTTCCATCGACGGGACCCGTCAAGAATATGCGCTCGCGTTATGCTCGTCCGCGCCCGGTACCGCAGGTCACAGCCGTGCGACCGCGTCGACCGCCCGGTCGATCTGACCGTCGGCGACGAAGTAGTGCGGAGATGCCCGAACTACCTGCTCAAGGCCACGTCGGGTCATGTCGTGGCGGGTAGAGGTAACCCTGCTGACGGTGACGGTGATGTCGCGGTCGGCTAGAGCTGTCTTGACGTCGTCGGCGGCCATACCGTCGACGGTGAAGCTGACGATGCCGCTGGGCTGTTCGCCTAGGTCGCGCACGGTAACCCTGGGCAACGGCTCTAGGCCCGCCCGGAGGCGGTTAGCCCTGTCGGTGACGCTAGCGGCTACGCGGTCCAGGCCTAGGTCTAGCGCGTAGCGGAGGGCGACGAGCAGGCCGAGCCGGTCGGCGACGCTGTACTCCCACAGCTCGAACACGCGGGCGTCGTCGCGCAGGGAGATCTCGTCGCGGCCGGTCCAGGTCGCGCCCGCGAGGTCGACCAGGCGGGGTCGTAGGCGGTCGAGAGCGTCGCGGCGGAGGGCGAGGAGGCCGGTGCCGCGCGGGCCGCGCAGCCACTTGCGGCCGGTACCGGTGATGATGTCGGCGCCGGTGCCTTCGAGCGTGACCGGCAGCTGGCCGATCGACTGGCAGGCGTCGAGCAGGACTAGAGCGCCCGCTTCACGCGCGATGGCGGCGGCTCCCGCGACCGGGCTGACCACGCCGCCGTTGGTGGGCACGTGCACCAGGGAGAGCAGCTTGACCCGCTCGTCCAAGGTGTCGCGTAGGGCTTCGAGGTCGATCAGGCCGTCGGCACCTGATGGCACTACCTCCACCGTTGCCCCTACCTGCTGGGCAAGGTTCAAGAAGGCGATGGCGTTGCCGCCGTACTCGACCTCGGTGGTGAGGATCCGGTCCCCTTGCCCCAACGGGACGGCGTCGAGGATGGACAGCCAGGAGCGGGTAGCGCTGTCTGTGAAGGCCACCTCGTCCGGGCTACACCCGAAGAACTCCGCCGCGAGCCCGTAGCCCGCCTCCATGTCATCGAGCCGCTCACCGAACGCGCGGTAGCCCCCGACTTCGGCTTCACGGCGCAGGTGGTTGATGACCTCGTCGAGCACGGAACTCGGAGGTAGGGACGACCCCGCGCTGTCGAGGAAGATCTGACTGGCCGCGCCAGGGGTGTCCTGTTGCGCTAGCTCTGCCGGGATCAGTTGGGTGTCCACGCTTGCAGGTTCCACCAAGGCCCCCAGGTGTGGTCGGTACCGGTGGAGTCGACCACCGGTGTGTAGCCGGTCCAGTTGTCTCGTAGGACGTAGCTGTGGGTCGGTACGGCCAACACGACCATGGACGGCGTGGTGGCGTAGGCGCGTTGGAGCGCACGGAAGGCGACGGCCCGTTGCGCTGGATCTGTCGTCGTGCGCGCGGCGTCGAGCGCGGAAGAGGCTTCGCCGCCCGCCGGGTGCAAGAGCGGGTAGAGGGCCAAGTCGAGCGTGAACGGGTCGCCGTAAGAGGTCATCCAGGGTGGGGACTTGGCTGTCGAGTCAGGGGTGACCTTGATGCCGACCTTGGCCGCGGCCTGGGTGAACGCGGTAGCCAGGTCACCGTCGACCACGTCGGTTGGCGGGTAGGCCAGGGTGAACTCGGCACGCTCACCTGCCCGCACGCGGATCCCATCCGAACCCGGTACCCACCCGGCAGCGTCTAGAACGGACTTGGCCCGCCCGAGGTCGTAGTCGATGTGCGCGCCCGGCTCGACGAACTCCGCGAGCACCGGCGGCACAGGTAGCGACAACGGCACACCCTGGCCAGCAAGCGCGTCGTTGACGACGTTCTGCCGGTCCACCGCGAGGTTGAGCGCGAGCCGCACGGCAGGGTCAGCGGTAACTCCCTGATCTGCGAACGCGACAGCGCGCACATCCGTAGTGCGCTGCTCGACGACGTTAAGCCCGTCGGCCTTGCTGAACTCTTGCACCAACCGGGGAGGTAGCTCTGTCCCGTCGAGCTTGCCCTCGCGCATCCTCTTAGCGCGATCCTGGTCGTCCGGGATGAACTCGATGGTTACGTTCGTGACCGCTGGCCTACCGCCGTAGTAGGCCTTGTTGGCGGTTAGCGTCATCCGCTGACCCGGCAGCCAATCGACGAGCTGGTACGGCCCCGTGCCGATGGGCTTAACGGGCGTGCTGGCCTGGGCAGGGATACCGAGCACGAGCAGGTCAAGGAAGCGCGCATAGGGCTGACGGAGGTCGAACCGCACAGTGCGCTGATCGACGACGGTGACCTTGTCGAGCATCCAGAACCGGTCGCGTAGAGCGGCCTCCGGCTCCAGCACTCGGCGGTACGCGGCGGTCACGGCGGCCGCGTCGAGCGCGCCACCGTTGGTGAACGACACGTCCTCGCGCAACTGGGCCGTCCACGAACGGCCGTCCGCGCTCGGCTCGGGCAGGGCGCTGGCCAACGCGGGCCGCAGCACGCCGCTGGGCTGGTGCTCGACGAGGCCGTCGAAGATCTTGGCCGCCCCGAGCGGCGCGTACCCGTCCAGCGGGTCGAGCGACCCCGGCTCGTCGGC
This sequence comes from Actinokineospora globicatena, assembly GCF_024171945.1. GTDB lineage: Bacteria > Actinomycetota > Actinomycetes > Mycobacteriales > Pseudonocardiaceae > Actinokineospora > Actinokineospora globicatena. The sequence continues at coordinate 397,626 of NZ_JAMTCR010000004.1, read as the reverse complement.
GACCCCGATGACCATGGACGTGCCCGCCGGGTCACCCGAGGCGGGCGGCGCCGGATCCGGGGTGCAGGCGAGCGTCACGCACCCGAGGACCCCCAAGACGATGACGAGAACCGGTCGGCGCGGCAGGATCGGCACAGACGCCGACACTAGTCCACCACCAGGGAGACCCCCGTGCGCGTAGCGCTGTGCCAGATCAGCTCCACCCCGGACCCGGCGGCCAACCTCACGCAGGTGCGCGCCCAGGTCGCCTCGGCGGCCGCCGACGGCGCGCGGGTCGTGCTGTTCCCCGAGGCCACGATGGCCAACTTCGCCGTCCCGCTCGGCCCGGTCGCCGAGCCGCTGGACGGCCCGTGGGCCACCGCGGTCCGCCAGATCGCCGACGAGGCGGGTGTGGTGGTCGTGGCGGGCATGTTCACACCGTCACCGGACGGGCGCGTGCTCAACACGCTGCTGGTGACCGGGCAGGGCCACCACCTGGGCTACGACAAGATCCACCTGTTCGACGCCTTCGGCTTCCAGGAGTCGCGCACCGTGGCCCCCGGCACGGAGGTGGTCACCTTCGACCACGACGGCGTCACCTTCGGCCTCGCCACCTGCTACGACGTGCGCTTCCCGGAACTGTTCCGCGCCCTGGCGGACAAGGGCGCGTCGGTGATCCTCTTGGGCGCGTCGTGGGGGGCGGGGCCGGGCAAGCAGGAGCAGTGGGACCTGCTCGTGCGGGCACGGGCGCTGGACTCGACCTCGTGGGTCCTCGCCGCAGGCCAGGCCGACCCCGGACCGCTGGAGGGCAACACCCCGCTCGGCATCGGCTACAGCACCGTGGCAACCCCCCGCGGCGAGGTGGTGGAACAACTCGCCGGCGCGCCCGGAGTGATCTTGGTGGACGTCGACCCAGCGGAGTCCGACACCGTCCGCGCCGCCATCCCGGTCCTGGCCAACCGCCGCCTCTAACATCCCCTGACCAGGTAAAATCCCGGCCACACCCTGCTCTGTCCCCAGGTCGCGCCATCCACAACGGGTCAAGTTGTCCACAGGCCACCGCGACCCTTCGCGCCGACCCCCACCCCCGGTAGACTGGCACTGGGGACGCCCCCCGGAGAGGGTGGGGGCCGGGCGGGGGGTGGTCGCGCGCGGGCGCGCGAGCCGGGGGTGGTGTGTGTGGCGGGCGCGGGTGGGGGGTGTGGTTGCGGTGCGGGAAGGGGGGTGGATGGCCTCCGGAAACCGCGCGGGGGGGTGTCGTCGGTAGGCGTGCCGGGTGCGTTGCAGGGCTGCATCGAGGCAAGGGACAGTGCGGGGAACCGAGCTGGCTGAGTAGCGGGACCACTGACTCGCGGACGGGCGCGGGCATCCCTGGGTGGGGAACCCCTCGGGAGCCCGCCGGGGATGAGTCAGTCGGTCTCGACCACCTCGGTGGGTTTGATGTTCTGCAGAGCCTTGATCATGCGATCGCGCGGGATGCTGTTGGCGTAGGACACCATGTTCGGCGCGCTGACGAAGTACCCCGGCCGGGCATCGGTGTCGCGCGGGCCGAGGAAATCAAGGACACCCAGGACTCGGCGACCGACCTGGAGAATGGAATCCGCGGTGAACCCGCTCCCGATCTCTCCCGCCTCGGCGGACCTCGAAGTCTTGCGTCCCATCGCCAGTTCCTCCGAACGTCGTGTTCCCAGTATAACAAGGCAGTCAATCAAAAGTCAGAATTCGGTTTGTTTGGTGGTCAGCACACCGAACTGCCAGATATCGACCACACACCGGCCGCCGATGACCATCACGTTGATCAGGCTGGCCGCGAAGATCACGGCCCACAGCCTTTCGTGGATCCCCAGGAAACTGAGACCGTCGGGCAGTGTGCTCCACGCGTTCGGGTCGTTCTTCGCCTGGTGCAGCATGTACGAGACCGACGCGGCTATCGAGACGACGACGGTGATCAGCAGGCAGAGCCGGGCCGACAGGGTCCCTTCGAAAATGCGCTGGGTCGGTGAGCTGAACCCGAGCCAGGTGGCGGCCAAGGCGGGGAATGCCAGGAGGTACGCGGGGGCGTCGCTGTCCGGGTTCTGCGCGAACGAACTGATGTGGGCGACGACGAAAACGATCACCGAGCAGGCCAGGGCGGTGACGAACGCTCGGAACACCGAACCGGGCGGCACTTCCAGGTAATCGAAGCGGATGCGCGGTGATTGGTCGCCGTGCTGCAGCGGCGGCATGTACCGCGCGTAGAAGTGTGCGTGCGATTGGCCATGCCTACTACGAAAACGGAGGTACGCGGGGGTGGGCGCCGCTTCCGCGGTCGCGGTCCGCAGGCGGGGCGGGATGGACGGGACCTGACGCGCCAGGTAGAGGCCCTCAGGGCCGTGCAGGTGCAGGTGGTAGGACTGGCAACTGGTCGCGTTCGAGATGTCGACGGTGATGCTCACCGGCCGCGCCCCCAGGGCCAGCCGCAGCAGTCCGAGAACCGACCACCCCCGCCGCCGGTTCGGCCCGGTCATCCGGAAGTTGGGAATCACGATGCGGCTGTACCGGTATTGGACGCGACCGGTCTTGTCGAACGGCAGGGAAATCACCACCGCGTAGCGCTGCCCCATCAACGCGGCGAACTGGTGGGCGTTCTTCAGCGCGTCCTGGTTGGGCGCGGACAACGCGAGCAGGTCGTCCACCGCGCTGACATCGATCGGCGTACCCCGCGCGCGCCTGCGCATGGCGATCACGTGCAGCGCCTTCTCCTCGGCGTCCCTGGCGGCCTTCGGAAGGTGGGTCTTGGCGCACTCGTCCCGCCGGTAGGCCGCGATCAGGAGTTTGCGCAGCACGCACGCCACGATGACGAGCTGCTCCCGGTAGGAATGGGAGTACAGCGGAGTGCCCTCCGCGAGGGTGATTCGCAGGTCGTCGAGCATCACCCCCTTGTCCTGCAGGAACGCGGGAACCAGGTACCGGCGCTCGGCGCCGTCGACCATCTCCGCGGGCAGTTGCAGTTCCACCGACACGCTCTGCGTCAGACAACGGCGATCGGGCGTGTACTCGTCGACGACGCGCTGCTGCAGCGCACCGGGATCGAGGATCGCCAACGCGAAGGTCTGCGCCTCGACATCGCTGATGATGTTGTTCGCCGAGCCCGCGCGGTGTTGCAACTGCCGTGCCCTGATCGGCGGCACCTCGTGCCGGGTGAACGCGTCTGGCTTCACGGTGAACGGCGCGGCGTGCAAGACGCGGAAGTAGTACAGGACGCTGACCAGGGCGACCAGCGCGATCCACTCGAACCGGTAGACCGTCCCGTACCTGTCGACCAGTTGGGGCAGCAGGCACACGACGAGAACGAGCACGCAATTGAGTGCCGCCCACAGCTTCCCGACCCACCGCCGGACCCTCGGCTTCGGCGGTTCCGGAACAAAATCATGCATCGCTGCGCGCACCCTCGACTCGGCGAGACCCGACCACCCGCATGGTCGTACGGTGCACGATCAAGGGTTACGACGTTCATCCAGATTCACCCAAACAGCCGACCTCGAGCCCGGAGCTGACGCATTCCGCGCCGGGGAGGAATACGAGCAGGGCTCGGATTGCCGAACGTGGCGGAACGCTGGGGCCGAATGGTAGGCAACGCGGGGGTGATCACCCTCATCAGCGGACTCGATTCGACACGAGTCCACTCGATTGAGCGACCACCCCCGCGATCAGCCTTTCCGCCGCACCGCGGAATACCTATCGGGCGTGGAGGTCCATGCCCAGGTCCAGAGCCGGGGAGGAGTGGGTCAGGGCTCCTACGGCCAGGTAGTCGACGCCGGTGGCGGCGTAGGAGGGGGCGGTTTCCAGGGTTAGGCCGCCGGAGGCTTCTAGGTGGGTGGGGGTGTCGACGGTTCTGCGGACGGCTTCGGCGCAGTCGGGGACGGTGAAGTTGTCCAGGAGGACCAGTTCGGCGTTCTCGGCTAGGGCCTCGTCGAGTTGGTCGAGGGTGTCGACCTCGACCTCGACCGACAGGTGGGGGGCATGTGCGCGGGCGGCGCGGAGGGCGGCGGTGACCGAGCCCGCGGCGACGACGTGGTTGTCCTTGATGAGGATCGCGTCGCCGAGGCCCAGGCGGTGGTTGACGCCGCCGCCGCAGCGGACCGCGTACTTCTCCAGCAGGCGCAGGCCGGGGAGGGTCTTGCGCGAGTCCCGGACCTGGGCGCCGGTGTCGGCAACGGCGGACACCCACGCGGCGGTCGTGGTGGCGATGCCGGACAGGTGGCACAGGAAGTTCAACGCGGTGCGCTCGGCGGTCAGCAGCGCCCGGACGTTGCCGCGCACCACCAGGACCGGCCTGCCCGGCACGACAGCCGACCCATCCTCCACACAGGACTCGACCACCAGGTCCGGCACGACCCGCCGCAGCACCTCGAGCGCCACCGACACACCCGCCACCACACCCGGGCGGCGCGGCGTGAACTCCGCCAAGGCCACCGCGGACGCCGGGACAGTGGCCTCCGTGGTCGCGTCCGGCCCGTACCGCAGGTCCTCTTCCAGCGCCGTCGTGACCGCGCGCGCCAGGTCGTTCTGGTCGATCACGCCGCACCTCGCAACGCGGTCACGGTCCCCAGCACCGGCTGGCCGGACGGCGTCAGCCGCACCAACTGGCTCCGCCGCCAAGCATCGTTGCGCTCCGGGAAGTCTGTCCGCACATGGCATCCGCGCGATTCGCGACGTTGCGACGCCGAGGCGATCAACGCCCGCCCGACCAGGGTGAGCGCCGCGTCCTCCACCAGCACCCGCGAGGCCAACACCCGGTCCACAGTGGACACATCGAGCACCGACCCGACCACGGCCAGACCCTCGGCGTCACGGCCGATGGCGGCGTAGCGGCTCATCACCCGCTGCAACGAGTCCCGGTCGGCCACCGGCGCCACCGGCAGCGCGCCCACGACGGCCGAGCGCGGATCGGCCAACCGGCCGGACGCCAGGTCAGCGGCCACCGCCTCCGCGGCCCTGGCCCCCACGACCAGACCCTCCAACAGGCTGTTCGACGCCAGCCGGTTCGCCCCGTGCAGGCCGTTGCTGGCGACCTCCCCGGCCGCGTACAGGCCGACTACCGGCGTCCGACCATCCACATCGGACACCACGCCGCCGCAGGCGAAGTGCGCGGCGGGCGCCACCGGGATCGGTCGCACAGACGGATCCACGCCAGCCGACGCGCACGCCGCGTAGACCGTCGGGAACCGGGTGCGGAACGTCGCGGCGTTCAGGTGGGTCGCGTCCAGGAACACGTGGTCGTCGATCCCGCCGCGCTCCAGCGCCATGTGCCGGGTGATCGCGGCGGCCACGACGTCGCGCGGGGCCAGGTCGGCCAGCGGGTGCACCCCCGCCATGACCCGGGCCCCCGTCGCGTCGACGAGCACCGCGCCCTCGCCGCGCACCGCCTCGGTCACCAGCGGGCACCGCCCCCGAGCGCCCTGACCGGTGTAGAGCACCGTCGGGTGGAACTGCACGAACTCGACGTCCGCGACCGGCGCCCCCGCGCGCAACGCGAGCGCGAGCCCGTCCCCCGTTGCGACCTCGGGGTTCGACGTCGCCTGGTAGAGCTGCCCAAGCCCGCCTGTTGCCAACAGCACTGCCGACGCCGTCAACACACCAGGCACGCCTGCACCATCGAGCACGTGCAAGCCCGCGACCGCACCGGACGGCGTTTTCAACGCCTGCACCGCAACGTGGTTCTCCAGCACCGGGATCCGGCCATCACGAGCGGCCGAGAGCAACGCGCGCTCGACTTCCGCACCCGTTGCGTCGCCGCCCGCGTGCACCACCCGGAACGCGCTGTGCCCGCCCTCGCGGGTCCGCGCCAGCCGACCATCGGCCGCCGAGTCGAACGTCGCCCCCAGCTCCATCAGCTTGGTCACCGCCGCCGGACCGCCGAAGACGATCTCGCGCACCGCGTGCTCGTCGCACAGCCCGGCACCGGCCACGAGCGTGTCGGCCACGTGCCGCTCGACCGTGTCGCCCTCGTCGTGCTCACCGGGCAGCACCACGGCGACGCCGCCCTGCGCCCACCGCGTGTTGCCGTCCTCAGCGGCGGCCTTGGTGACCACCAGCACCCGCAGCCCCAGCGACTGCGCGCGCAGGGCGGCGGTCAACCCGGCCACCCCCGTGCCGACCACGAGCAGGTCGGCGCGGGCCTCCCAGCAGGGGCTCATTCCCCACCGCCGGGCTGGCCGATCTCGATCATCCGCTGCACGGCGCCGCGGGCCCTGGCCGCGGTGGCCGGGTCGACGTGCACCTCGTCGCGGTTCTCCCGCAGCGAGCGCAGCAGCGCCGCCGGGGTGATCATCTTCATGTACCGGCACGAGGCGCGGTCGTTGACGGCGGCGAACTCGATGTCCGGCGCGGCCTTGCGCAGCTGGTGGATCATGCCGATCTCGGTGGCCACCAGCACCGACTTGGCCTTGGTCGCCCGCGCCTGGGTCACCATGTCGCCGGTGGAGAGGATCTTGACCCGCTCCGGGGCGACGATGCCCTCACCGGCGAGGTAGAGCGCCGAGGTGGCGCACCCGCACTCGGGGTGGATGAACAGGTCCGCCTCCGGGTTGGCCGCGGCGCGCTCGGCGAGCTCCGGGCCGTTGATGCCCGCGTGCACGTGGCACTCCCCGGCCCAGATGTGCATGTTCTCCCGGCCGGTCTCGCGCTTGACGTGCGCGCCGAGGAACTGGTCGGGCAGGAACAGCACCTCGCGGTCGGCCGGGATCGAGCGCACCACGTCGACGGCGTTGGACGAGGTGCAGCAGATGTCGGTCTCGGCCTTCACCTCGGCGGTGGTGTTCACGTAGGACACCACGACGGCACCGGGGTGCTCGGCCTTCCACGCGCGCAGCTCGGCGCCGGTGATCGAGTCGGCGAGCGAGCAGCCCGCGCGCTCGTCGGGGATCAGCACGGTCTTCTCGGGGCTGAGGATCTTCGCGGTCTCGGCCATGAAGTGCACGCCGCAGAAGATGATGGTCGACGCCGAGCTGGAGGCGGCGATGCGGCTCAGCGCCAGCGAGTCACCGGTGTGGTCGGCGATGTCCTGGATCTCGGGCAGCTGGTAGTTGTGCGCCAGCAGCACCGCGTCCCGCGACCGTGCGAGCTCGCGCACCTCGTCCCGCCACGCGGCGTCCGCCTCCACCCCGCCGTAGGGGGTCAGGTCGATCGTGTCCGCGGTCATGGGGTCCTCCTGTCGTGTCCGATTTCCGATCCCGAGGTTTTCGCCTTAGGATCGAAAACATGACCGATGCTACCACCGGAGCCCCACCGCTCGTCCACGAAGTCCTGGCCGCGGTGCTGCAGGTGAGGCAGGGATCACTGCGCGTGCTGCTGTGGGAGCGCGCGATGGAACCGCACGCGCACCGCTGGTCACTACCGGGGGGACGGCTGCGCGCCGACGAGGACGTGGAGTCATCGATCCGCAGGCAGCTGGCGGAGAAGGTGGACGTCCGACAGGTGTCGCACGTCGAGCAGTTGGCCGTGTTCAGCGCGCCGCAGCGGGTCCCCGGTCCCCGGGTCGTCGCCACGGCGTTCCTGTGCCTGGTGCCCTCCCACCTGGATCCCGAACTGCCGCAGGACACCGCGTGGCAGCCGGTGGCGACGCTGCCCGAGACGGCCTTCGACCACGAGGCGATCGTCTTACGCGCACGTAATCGGCTGCGCGCGAAGCTGTCTTACACAAACATCGGGTTCGCTCTCGCCCCGCCCGTGTTCACCATCTCCGCGTTGCGCGAGCTGTACTCCGGCGCGCTCGGCTACCGCGTGTCAGCGACGAACTTGCAGAGGGTGCTGTCCCGCCGCGGGTTGCTGGAGCCGACCGGGGAGACCGCGAAGCCGGGCAGGGCCGGTGGGCGGCCCGCGGCCCAGTTCCGGTTCGCCGACAGCACAATGGCCGTCACGGACCCGTTCGCGGTGCTCAAGCCCCCTGCCGCTGGGCGCGGGAAGTAGCCGGGAAGCGACCGGGCGCCACTATCGGACAGCGGGCGGATGCGCTTCGTCGTAGCGTTGTCGCGTGGCCGATTCGCTTCCGCTGTTCCCGCTTCGGGCGGTGCTGCTCCCCGGGGCGAACCTGCCTTTGCACATCTTCGAACCCCGCTACCGGCAGCTGACCGTGGACCTGGTGACCGGCGCGCTGCCCGAACGCGTGTTCGGCGTGGTCGCGCTGCGCCCGTCCACCGACCACGAGGTCACCGACATCTCGCAGCTGCGCCCGATCGGCTGCTCGGCGGCGCTGCGCCAGGCCAAGCGGCTGCCCGACGGCCGCTACGACATCATCAGCACCGGTGACCGCCGGTTCCGGCTGCTCGAGATCGACACCACCTCCGCGCCCTACCTGATGGGGACCGTGGAGTGGGTGCCCGACACCGAGCAGCCGACCTCGGCGGTGGAGTCGGTATCGATGCTGGTCGACGCCGCCAGGGCCGCGCACCGCCGCTACTGCAACGCCGCCTGGCGCAGCGACGACTGGACCGAGCCGGACGCCGACACCGAGACCGTCCAACTGGCGCACACCCTCGCGGCGGACTGCCTGCTCAGCCTGGAGGACCGCCAGCACCTGCTGGAGGAGACCAGGCCGCTGCACCGGCTGCGGATGGTCGGCCAGCTGCTCAACCGGGAGGCGGGGATCCTCTCCGCCCTGCACGCGGTCCCCGCCCCACCCTCGGAGTTCAACACCCCGCTCTGCCTCAACTGACCCGACGCGGCGGCCCCACCCAGGGCCGCCGCTCCCAGTTGTCCACAGGCCCCCACCGCGACCAGCCCGTCCAGTCGCCCCTTCGCCGTAGGCTGTGTATCGGGGGCTGCTCAGCGCGGTTCGATCTTGGTCAGCGAGGTCCCGGCCAACCCGTGAGCCCAGACCCAGCGCCACCCCGCGAGGACTAGCCGAGCCTGCGGCCCAGGTCGTCGTGCCCATTCCAGGCGGCGGCGATGCCGTAGCTCAACGCGGCCCCCAGCGGCCACGCGAGAACGGCCCACGCCGACTCCAGCCGGGGCGCCAACGTCAGCACGTCCCCCACCGCGGGCGCCGACGGCAGCGGAAACCGACCCTGCGCCCAAGACAGGCCTACCTGGTACGCCAACCACGCGGCCAACGCCGACCCCAGCACGGCGGCCACCAACAGCACCGGCCCCCGCCGCTCGCGCATCAACCACACCGCGGCGCCCGTGATGACGCCCGCGGCGAGCCCGAGCAACATGAACAGCACGAGGTCGTCGAACCGGTGGTAGCTCTCCGTGCGCAGCGCCGCCGGGGTCCCGTCCTCCACGATCTGCACCAGCAGCCCCGGCGCGAGCCGCGACCACAGGAACCCGACGGCGAGCCCGAGCAGCGACACCGTCGACAGCACGCTGATCGCGGGCAGCAGGTCGCGGCGGACGTGGATCTGGGCGGGGACCCGGTCGCCCCACGGGGTGGGGTACCGCGGCAGCGCGGTGGGCAGTGGGTCCCGCGCGTCCTGCGTCCGCACCGGCTGATCCGCCACCCGTCGACCTCCACCTCACGAGAACAGGACCGGGTCCGGTCCGCCCGCGAGACTAGCCCGTCCGCGCCGCGCTGGTCGTGTCACCGTGCCTGCTGCACCGCGCGGACCAGCCGACCGGGGTCACCTGGACCACCATCCGGCGGGCGCACTCGGGGCAGAAGCGCGGTGGCTCCAACGCGGCGCGCGGTCCGCGGCAGCCGGGGTGCTCCCCCTCGGCGTCGGGACGGCCGCAGTGCACGCAGAACACGGGCTTCTCCTCAGAGCGTGTCGCCGAGCGCCTTGATCGGCATCTTCAGGTCGACCAGCATGTCCAGGTCGCGCTGCGCGGGCCGACCGAGGTTGGTCAGGTAGTTGCCGACGATGATCGCGTTGATGCCGCCGAGCATGCCCTTCTCGGCGCCGAGGTCACCGAGGGTCAGCTCGCGGCCGCCCGCGAAGCGCAGCATGGTGCGCGGCAGGGCCAGCCGGAACGCGGCGACGAGCTTGAGCGCCTCGCGGCCCTCGATCGGCTCGTAGGCCTCGTACGGGGTGCCCGGCTGCGGGATGAGGAAGTTCATCGGGACCTCGTGCGGGTCGAGCTCCGCGAGCTGCACGGCGAACTCGGCGCGCTGCTCGGGGGTCTCGCCCATGCCCAGGATGCCGCCGCTGCAGACCTCCATGCCCGCCTCGCGCACCATCCGCAGGGTGTCCCAGCGCTCCTCCCAGGAGTGCGTGGTGACCACGTTCGGGAAGTGCGAGCGGGCGGTCTCGAGGTTGTGGTTGTAGCGGTGCACGCCCATCGCGACCAGCTCGTCGACCTGCTCCTGGGTGAGCATGCCCAGCGAGCAGGCGATCTGGATGTCGTTGCCGGACTCGCGGATGGCCTTGATGCCCTCGCGCACCTGGGAGAGCAGCCGGGCGTCCGGTCCGCGCACGGCGGCGACGATGCAGAACTCGGTGGCGCCGGTCAGCGCGGTCTGCCTGGCGGCCTCGACCAGGCCGGGGATGTCGAGCCAGGCGGAGCGGACCGGGGTGGGGAAGCGGCCGGACTGCGAGCAGAAGTGGCAGTCCTCCGGGCAGCCGCCGGTCTTGAGGCTGATGATGCCCTCGACCTCGACCTCGGGGCCGCACCAGCGCATCCGGACCTCGTGCGCGAGCGCCAGCAGGTCGTCGAGCCGGTCGTCGGCCAACCGCAGCACCGCGAGCACCTGCTCCTCGGTGAGGCCGACCCCGCGCTCGAGCACCTGCTCGCGGGCGACGGCCAGCACGTCATCTGCGGGCGCGCTGTCGTGGGTGCGCTCGTCGGCGGCGGCGGTCACAGGGGTCCTCCTCGGGGGGTTGGCCCAGGTTGGGGTCAGTGCGTCAGTCTGCCGCATCGCCCTGGCCTGGATGAGCGATGAATGTCACGCGGGGTGCGTGTCGGCGAAGTCCTTGGCGTCGAACGTCCCGCCGAGCACCGGGGCCAGCGCGGCCCGCGCGACCTGGGCGAACGCCGCCGGGTCGAGGGCGGCGGCACCGGCGGGGACGGCGCCGAGCAGCGGCGCGCCCGCGACCACGGGCAGGTCTTCGACGTTGCACCGCGTGGCGAGGTCGGGCGCGTCGGGCCAGGACCCGATGACGATCCCGCAGCAGACGATGCCGCGTCGGCGCAGGGCCTCCGTGGTCAGCGCGGTGGCGTTGAGCGTGCCAAGTCCGGCCTCGGCGACCACCACGACCGGGGCGCCCATGGCCCAGGCGACGTCGGCGAGCGTGCCGCCGTCGGGGTCGAAGCGCACCAGCAGGCCACCCGCACCCTCGACGAGCACCAGGTCGTGGTCACGTCCGAGCTCACCGACAGCGGCGGCGACCTCGGACGGGCGCACGGGCGGCATGCCGACCCGGCGGGCCGCGGTGTCGGGGGCCAACGGGTCGGGGAACCGGCGCAGCTCGCGGGTGGTCACGGCGGCTACCCTGGCCCTGACCTCGTCGACGTCCCCCGGCTCGGCGGCGGTGACGCCGGTCTGGGCCGGTTTGAGCACGGCCACCCGCTGGCCGTTGGCCGCGGCCAGCGCGGCTATCCCGGCGGTGACGACGGTCTTGCCGACGCCGGTGCCGGTCCCGGTGATCACGAGGACACTCACGGGCACACAGGTTAGCGGTCGTTAATCTCCGTCGGACCCCGGCCGGGTCACGACTGGGGGTTGGCGGCGGCCGCGGCGACCACCCCGGCGGTGATGGCGGCGATGTCCTCGGTCGTGCTGACGTACGGCGGCATGGTGTAGACGAGGTCGCGGAAGGGCCGCAGCCACACCCCGGCGGCCACGGCGGCCCCGGTCGCGGCGGCCATGTCGACCGGCTTGTCGAGCTGGACGACCCCGATGGCGCCGAGCACCCGGACGTCCCGCACGCCCGGCAGGTCCCTGGCTGGGGCGAGGCCGTGGGTCAGCTCGGCCTCGATGCGCTCGACCGTGCCGCGCCAGTCGCCCGAGAGCAGCAGGTCGATCGACGCGAGGGCCACGGCCGACGCGAGCGGGTTGCCCATGAACGTGGGGCCGTGCGCGAGGACGGGCACCTCACCCTGGGAGATGCCGTCGGCGACGCGGGCGGTGCACAGGGTCGCGGCCATGCTGAGGTAACCGCCGGTCAGGGCCTTGCCGAGGCAGAGGATGTCGGGGCTGATCCCGGCGTGGTCGGCGGCGAACAGCTCACCGGTGCGGCCGAACCCGGTGGCGATCTCGTCGAAGATCAGCAGCACGTCGTTGGCGAGGGTCAGCTCCCGCAGCACGTGCAGGTAGCGCGGGTCGTGGAAGCGCATGCCGCCCGCGCCCTGCACCACCGGCTCGACGATGACGGCGGCCAGGTCGTCGGCGTGGGTCTCGATGAGCTCGGCGAGGTGGGCGACGTAGTCGTGGTCGAACGCGGCGGGCGGCTCGTCGGCGAAGACCTGCACGGGCAGGACACCGCTCCAGAGGCTGTGCATGCCGCCGTCGGGGTCGCACACGCTCATCGGGTTGAACGTGTCACCGTGGTAGCCGCCGCGCCAGGTCAGCAGCTTCGTCTTGCGGGTGTCGCCGAGGGAGCGCCAGTGCTGCAGCGCCATCTTGATCGCGACCTCGACGCCCACCGAGCCGGAGTCGCAGAGGAAGACGTGCCGCAGCGGCTCCGGGGTGATCTCCACCAGCCTCGCGGCCAGGCGGACGGCGGGTTCGTGGGTGAGACCGCCGAACATGACGTGGCTCATCCGGCCGAGCTGGTCGGTCACGGCCGCGTCGAGCACCGGGTTGCGGTAGCCGTGGATGGCCGCCCACCAGGACGACATGCCGTCGACGAGCTCGCGACCGTCGGCCAACCGCAGCCGGACCCCGTCGGCCGACTCGACGACCAGGGGCTGCTGGGTCCCCGGCATCGGTCCGTACGGGTGCCACACGTGCGCGCGATCGAGCGCGGTCAACTCGTCGAGATTCACGGCCGCAGGCTAAGGAGTGCCGAAATGCCGCGCCCACTCACCCCCGCTAGATGCCCGCGCGTTCCTTGCGCCGGGCGACCAGTCGCGCGATCTCCCGCCCGTGGTCGGTCGGCACGATCCACTCCCCCGGCGGCACGGTGATCCGCACGGCGGGACCCGGCGTCACCGTGACGCGCAGCTCCCCCACCCCGGGCACCGGCAACGTCGCGCGGCGCGCCACCATCACCTGCTCGACGGCCCCCACGCCGCTCAACGCCACCATCGGCCGCACGAGCCGGAACGGCCCCCGCCCACCGGACAGGGTGATCCGGTCGTGCGCGACGAGCAGTTCCAACCCCTTGGCCCCGCGCGCCTGCCACGGCACCTCGACCAACGAATCCGCGAGTTCCGGCGTGTACGGCTCCAGCACGCTGTCGCGCGCCCGGCGCGCGACCACCCAGCCACCCAGTCCGAAGAGGACGGCCACAGGGGACAGCCACGGGTTCACCGCGCCGAGGTAGGCCCCGCTGAGCACACCCAGCGCCGCCCCCGCGACCGGCCACCGGCGCGGCCGGAACCGCCTGCTGCGGAAGTACGCGGCCCCCAACGCGATCAGCGAGACCGGCACCGCGAGCCCCGGCAACCACCCGCCGAGCGCCAGCGCCACCACGATCCCGACCACCGGCCCACCGGCGGCCACCAGCGCGAGGTGGGGCCGCACCCGTTGGAGCCGGGTCGCCACCACCCCACCTGTCACCTGCTCATCACGCCCCCGCACCCGATCACGGTACCCAACCACCGGCGGGAAACACGGTATTGACGACCGGTGTCAACCCGTCGGCGTCGAACTCCCGCACCCCGGGTGACCAGCGGCGCTAGTCCGCACCCGGTGGCAGGGCGAGCACCTCGTCGAGTTGGCGCACGGCCGCGTGCCGCCGGAACCGCTCGGGGATGGCCCACCGGATCTCCCGCGCCTGCGCGGCCACCGGCCTGATCCCCTCGTCACCGGCGAAGCCGAGGAACACCTGGCCGATCCGGTGGCAGGCCTCGTCGAATTCCCCCTGCCGCACCAGGCTCAGCGCCTGGTCGAGCTGGATGTGCCCGCGGTCGACGCGGTCGTGCGCCGGGTAGAGCCGCAACGCCTGGTCGTGCACGGCGAGCGCACGGTTCGGATCGGCGGCGCGGGCGAACACATTCCCTTGGTAGAAGCGGAGTTTCGGCTCGGTGAAGCCGTAGACGCCTGCCGTGGTGACCGAGCGGGGCAGGTTCTCGAAGACCGACTCGGCGTGGCGGATCGCGGCGAGCGCCTCGGTACCCCGCCCCATGCCTGCCAAAGCCCGCGCCTCGACCGCCGGGGCCATCGCCGACGCGGTGGACGCGGTGCCGCCCGCGAGTCGCCGGGCGGTCCTGGCCAGGGTGGCGGCATCCGTCGCGGAGCCGTAGTAGAGCGAGACGAGCGCCTCCCTGGTGAACAGCCAAGCCTGCAACGACCGGTCGTTGATCTCCTCGGCGGCGATCTGCCCGGTGTGGAACCAGCGGCGCGCCTCCCGGATCGCCCCGAGGTCGACGCACAGGATCCCGACCAGACCCGCCATCCGCGCGGTCACGGTGGTCAGCCGCAGCTGGCTGTCCAGGGACTGGCGCTGGGCGAGCACCTGCTGCAGGTCGTCGAAGTCCAGCGTCACCTCGGCGAGCAGGCGCGGCGCGGACAACCGGCGGTAGGCGTCGGCGTGGCTCTCGGCCTGCTCCTCCCACCACCCCACGGTGCCCGCCTCGACCGACCGCCGCTGCAGCGCCTCGGTGACCGCGCGCCGGGTGCCCTCGATCGCGTCCAGGGCCGCCCCGCCGAACCCGACCCCGGCCGTGGACAGCAATCCCCGAAGGACATCCCTGCGTCGCATGCGATCCTCCCGATCACCGCTCGGCCCAGCCTGCTCCGCCGCCGGGCGCGTGCCGCCGTGGTGCTCGTCTGTGTGGTCGGCTTGGTCTGTGTAGTCAGCGCCGAAGCCGAGGATGTCGGGCCGGGCGCGGTAGATCTGGCACAGCGCGTCGAGGTTGCGGGCCGAGGGCTGCTCGGCCCCGGTCTCCCACCGCGACACATTCGGGTGGTTGACGTGCGGTGCCTGCTGGCCGGTGGCACTCACCTGCGCCCGCACCCGCGCCGCCACCTCGGCCAGGGTCCACCCGTTGGCCAACCGGTGGGCCCGCAGCGGGGTGACCCCGCACTGTCGGCGGATCTGCCGCACCGTCTCCGCCAGCGGCCACCCGGCCAACCCGGCGGCTTCCAGGATCACCCGCACCGTGCCCGCCTGGCCACGCCCACCCATGGACCCCGCCTCCTCGGTTCGGACTCCACCGACCGTAAGAGCCGCGCTCGTGGTTCGCCAGGGACCGGCCGGGGATGTGCGCGGCCCGCACATCCGGTCGCCGGTGGGATCGCCTGGCGCACATGTGCCGGTCGCCGCACAGGCCAGTCGCGCGGATCTCGGGCATCGTCGGGTGCCTTCAGGAAAGGGGGCTTTCCGTGGACGTGATGACGTGGTTGTCACCGGTGGTGGGGCACGCCGCCCGGGTGGTCGGCGCCGGCTCCAGGACCGAGCGGCGCCGTGCGGCGGTGCACCGCACGATCCTGGTGGTGGACGTGGAGGCGTTCGGCGATCGGCGGCGCACGAACCTGGACCAGGTCGCGGTGCGGTCCGGTCTGTACCGCTCGCTGCGGCAGGCCTTCCGGGAGGCGGGCGTCTCGGGTGCCGCGTGCGAGTTCGAGGACCGCGGCGACGGCGTGCTGGTCCTGGCACCGGCGGGGATGGCCAAGGGCCCACTGGTCGAGCGAGTACCCGGCGCGCTCGCCCGGGCATTGGGCGAGCACAACGCCACACACCCAGCCGAGCAACGGATCCGGTTGCGGATGGCCCTGCACGCGGGCGAGGTCAACTACGACCGCTACGGAGTTACCGCCACAGCGATCACCGTGGCGTTCCGCCTCCTGGACGCGGCCCCGCTCAAGACCGCACTCACCCGCTCCCCCACGGTGTTGGGCGTCATCACCTCAGCGTGGTTCTACGACGAGGTGGTCCGACACAGCCCTGTGTGCGCTCCCCACGCCTATCGCCGAGTCTTGGTGTCAGTCAAGGAGACCACAACCGCCGCCTGGATCTACCTTGGCGAGTCAGACCTACCGCAGGCGGACGGGGAGTGAGTGGAGGGAGCGGACGACGGTGCTTTCCCGCCAGCGTAAGGGGGTTGGGGCTAGGGAGAGGTTGGGGAAGCGGTTCAGGAGGGTACCGATCGCGACCTCGCCCTCCATGCGGGCCAAGGGGGCGCCGACGCAGTAGTGGATGCCGTGGCCGAAGGCGAGGTGGGTGTTGAGGTCTCGTTCGATGTCCAGCGCGTCCGGGTCCGCGAAGGCGGTGGCGTCGCGGTTGGCCGAGCTGAGGGCGACCACCACGAACTCGTCGGCCGGGATCTCGACTCCGGCGACCTCGACCGGTTCCTTCGTGTAGCGGAGCGTCGCCATGTTGACCGGGCTCTCGTAGCGCAGCAGTTCCTCCACCGCGCGCGGCAACAAGGCCGGGTTCTCGCGCAACGCGGCCGCCTGCGCCGGGGATTGCAGCAACGACAGCACCCCGTTCGCAATGAGGTTCACCGTCGTCTCGTGACCGGCGAGCAGCAGCAGGAACGTCATGGAGAGCAGTTCGTTCTCGCTGAGCCGGTCGCCGCCCTCGCGGGCCTCGACCAACGCCGTCAGCAGGTCATCGCCCGGGGCGGACCGCTTCGACTCGATCAGCTCCAGCACGTACTTGCCCGCCGAGACCCCGGCCTCGGTGATCTCCAACGCCGTGGACGCGGTGGACAGCAGGGTGGTCGTCCAGCCGTGGAACGCCTCCCGGTCCGCCTCGGGGACGCCGAGGAGTTCGCAGATCACCGTCATCGGGACCGGGAAGGCGAGCGCGGGGATGAGGTCGACCTCGTCCAGGTCGGCGACCGCGTCGAGCAGGTCCGAGGTGATCCGCTCGATCCGGGGACGCAGGTGCCCGACGCCGCGGACGGTGAACGCCTTGTTGACCAGTTTGCGCAACCGGGTGTGGTCCGGCGGGTCCGTGTTCAGCATGTGCGCCTGCAGGTCCTGGCCGAACTCCGGGCGCGGGCTGTCCGGCTCGCGGTTGCGCTCCAGCAGCACGCCGGCCCGGACGTAGTCCTTGCTGATCCGGGGGTCCGACAGCACCGCCTTCGCGTCGGCGTACCGGGTCACCAGCCACCCCCGGACGCCGCGCGGCAGCACGACCCGCCGGACCGGGCCGGTGCGGCGCAGGTCGGCGTACACCCGGTGCGGGTCCTGGAAGAAGTCCGCGCTGATGCGCACGGCGTCGTGCTCGACCGTCATGGGTCCCCCTCGATGCGTCCACCACCCACCGTACCCGCGATCACACCCTCGGTCAGGGAGGCGAACGGGTCAGGAGAGGCAACCCGGACCGAGCAACGCCTTCAGGTCGCCCATCAGCGACGGCGACGGGCTGACCCGCAGCGCGTCGTCGAGCCGCAGCAGGGTCTGCCGGGGACCGTTGATCAGCTTGAGGTGCACCTCGGTGGTGCCCGGGTGCGCGCCGAGCACGTCCTTGAGCTGGGCGACCAGCGGTGGGGTGCACTTGGTGGCCGCCATGCTCAGCCGGAACGGCGCGCCCGCGGCGTTGGACAGGTCCGGCACCGCGAGGTCGTTGGCGATCAGCGAGATCCGGTCGTCGCGCTTGGCGACCCTGGCCTTGACCAGCACGATCGCGTCCTCCAGCACGCCCATGCCGATCACCGCGTAGGTCTTGGGGAAGAACAGCGCCTCGATGCCACCGGCGAGGTCCTCCAGCTGCGCCGAGGCCCACGACTCGCCGTTGCGGTTCACCCTGCGGTTGACCGAGGCGAGGATGCCGCCGATCACCACCTGGGTGCCGTCGGGGATGTTGCCCTCCAGGATCGCGGCGATCGAGGTGTCCGACTGCGAGGTCAGGATGTGCTCGACGCCGTTGAGCGGGTGGCCGGAGACGTAGAGGCCGAGCATCTCGCGCTCGAGCGCCAACTGGTGCTTGGTCTCCCACACGTCGTCGGGCACCCGCACGTCGAACACGCTCGACACGCTCTCGTCCGCGCCGCCCGCCGCGCCGAACAGGTCGAACTGGCCGACCGCCTCCGCCTTCTTGGTCTCCATGATGGCGTCGATGGCGTCGGTGTGGATGAGGAACAGGCCCTTGCGCGGGTGCTTGAGCGAGTCGAACGCGCCGGACTTGATCAGCGACTCGACGACCTTCTTGTTGCAGCCCGAGGCGTCGACCTTGCGCAGGTAGTCGGAGAAGTCGGCGAACTCGCCCTTCTCGGTGCGCGCCTTGATGATCGAGTCGACCACGTTCGCGCCGACGTTGCGGATCGCGCCGAGGCCGAAGCGGATGTCGTGGCCGACCGGGGCGAAGTCCTTCTCCGACTCGTTGACGTCCGGCGGCAGCACCGTGATGCCCATCCGGCGGCACTCGGACAGGTAGACCGCGGCCTTGTCCTTGTCGTCGCGGACGCTGGTGAGCAGCCCGGCCATGTACTCGGCGGGGTAGTTCGCCTTGAGGTAGGCCGTCCAGTAGGACACCAGGCCGTACGCGGCGGAGTGCGCCTTGTTGAACGCGTAGTCGGCGAAGGGGACGAGGATGTCCCAGAGGGTCTTGATCGCGTCCTTCGGGTAGCCGTTGCGCTCCATGCCACCAGAGAAGTTGACGAACTCCGCGTCCAGGACCTCTTTCTTCTTCTTGCCCATGGCCCGGCGCAGCAGGTCCGCCTGGCCGAGCGTGTAGCCCGCCAGCTTCTGCGCAATCGCCATGACCTGCTCCTGGTACACGATCAGGCCGTAGGTCGTGCCGAGGATGTCTTCGAGCGCCTCGGCCAGCGACGGGTGGATCGGGGTGATGTCCTGCTGCTTGTTCTTGCGCAGCGCGTAGTTGGTGTGCGACTTGGCACCCATCGGACCGGGCCGGTAGAGCGCGCCGACCGCCGAGATGTCCTCGAAGTTGTCGGGGCGCATCAGCCGCAGCAGGTCGCGCATGGGGCCGCCGTCGAGCTGGAACACGCCGAGGGTGTCGCCGCGGGAGAGCAGCTCGTAGGTGTTCTTGTCGTCGAGGCCCAGGGTCTCCAGGTCGGGCACCGGCTTGCCGTTGCGCTCGATGTTGCGCAGCGCGTCGTCGATGACCGTCAGGTTGCGCAGGCCGAGGAAGTCCATCTTCAGCAGGCCGAGCGACTCGCAGGTCGGGTAGTCGAACTGGGTGATGATCGACCCGTCCTGCGGCCGCTTCCACAGCGGGATGGTCTCCATCAGCGGCTCGGCCGAGAGGATCACCGCGCAGGCGTGCACACCGGCGTTGCGGATCAGGCCCTCGAGCCCGCGGCCGGTGTCGATGATCTCCTTGACCTGCGGGTCGCTGTTGTAGAGCTCGCGGATCTCGGTGGCCTCGGCGTAGCGCTTGTGGCTGGGGTCGAACAGGCCGTTGAGCGGGATGTCCTTGGCCATGACCGCGGGCGGGTAGGCCTTGGAGATCTTGTCGGCGATGGCGTAGCCGGGCTGGCCGTAGAGCACCCGCGCGGAGTCCTTGATCGCCGCCTTGGCCTTGATGGTGCCGAAGGTGATCACCTGGGCGACCTTGTCGGCGCCCCACTTCTCGGTGGTGTAGCGGATGACGTCGCCGCGGCGGCGCTCGTCGAAGTCGATGTCGATGTCGGGGGGGCTGACCCGGTCCGGGTTGAGGAACCGCTCGAAGATCAGCCCGTGCGCCAGCGGGTCGAGGTCGGTGATGCCCATCGCGTAGGCGATCAGCGCGCCCGCGGCGGAGCCACGGCCGGGGCCGACCCGGATGCCGTTGTTCTTGGCCCACTGGATCAGGTCGGCGACCACCAGGAAGTAGGCCGGGAAGCCCATCTGCAGGATGACGCCGATCTCGAACTCGACCTGCTTGGCGTGCACGTCGTCGACGCCCTCGGGGAAGCGCCTGCGCATCCCCTCCCACACCTGCTCGCGGAAGTACTCGTCCTCGGACTTGCCGTCCGGGATCGGGAAGCGCGGCATCAGGTTGCGGAACTCGAACATGCCCGAGATGTCGACCTTCTCGGCCACCAGCAGCGTGTTGCGGCAGCCCTCCTGCCACGGGTCGGACTGGTCGACCGCGCGCATCTCGTCGGGCGACTTCAGGTAGTAGCCGTCGCCGTCGAACTTGAACCGGGTCGGGTCCTGCAGCGTCTTGCCGGTCTGCACGCACAGCAGCGCGTCGTGGGAGTCGCTGTCGGACTTGTAGGTGTAGTGCGAGTCGTTGGTGACCACGAACGGGATGTCGAGCTTGCGGCCGATCTCGACCAGCCCGCCGCGGACCCGGTTCTCGATCTCCAGGCCGTGGTCCATCAGCTCGACCGAGAAGTACTCCTTGCCGTAGATCTCCTGCCAGGTGGCGGCCGCCTCCATGGCCTCCTTCTCCTGGCCGAGGCGCAGCCGGGTCTGCACGTCGCCGGACGGGCAGCCGGTGGTGGCCATCAGGCCCTCGGAGTGCGCCGCGATCAGCTCCTGGTCCATCCGGGGCCACTTGCCGAGCTGGCCCTCCATGGAGGCGAGGCTGGAGAGCTTCATCAGGTTGCGCAGGCCGGTGTCGTTGCGGGCCCAGATCGTCTGGTGCAGGTAGGCGCCGGACGCCGAGACGTCGTCGCTCTTCTGCCCGGGGTCGCCCCAGCGGACCCGGTCCTTGCTGAACCGCGACGCAGGCGCGATGTAGGCCTCGATGCCGAGGATGGGCTTGATGCCCGCGCCCTTGGCCTGGCGGAAGAAGTCGTAGATGCCGTTCGTGTGGCCGTGGTCGGTGATCGCGACCGACGTCATGCCGAGCCGCTCGCACTCGGCGAACATGTCCTTGAGCTTGGCCGCTCCGTCGAGCATCGAGTACTCGGTGTGCACGTGAAGGTGAGCGAAGGAGTCAGCCACCCGGTCACCCTAGCGACCCGTCGGCGGCGTCCCCGGCATTGGGTGCGCGACGCGCCGGAAGTCGTTGGTATGACTGGGAAAGCGGGAATGCGGATGACGGCGCGGCGTTGTGCGGACAGAGTGTGACCATGCGCCTGCGCCCGGTGTCACCCGACGTGGTGATCGATGAGCTGACCGCGAGGGTCCACAGCCACCCAGGCGGGGGGTGGGTCAGGGTGGTGGTCGACGGCGCGCCGCCGACCACGCCCGCCGTGCTGGCCGACGCCGTCGCCGAGCGGCTCCGCGTGCTGGGTCGGCCGGTGCTGCGGGTGTCCGCCGTGGACTTCCTGCGCCCAGCCTCGTTGCGGTTTGAACGCGGCAAACAAGACTCGGACGCGCGCTACGAGACCTGGCTCGACGAGGGCGGCCTGCGGCGCGAGGTGCTGGCCCCTCTTGGCCCGACGGGCACGGGCAAGGTCCTCCCGTCGTTGTGGAACGCGGTGACGGACAGGGCTACCCGCGCTGACTACACCGACCTGCCCCCGGGCGGTGTGGTGCTGCTCGACGGCGAGTTGTTGTTGGGCCGCGGACTGCCGCACGAGGTGTCGGCGCACCTGTGGCTGTCGGCGCCCGCACTGGTCAGGCGGCTGCCGGTGGACGACCACTGGGCGCTGCCCGCGTTCGCCCGCTACGACGCGGAGGTGCGCCCGCTGCACACCGCCGACCTCGGTGTCCGGGTGGACGACCCGCGCCACCCCGCGGTGCTCGACGAGAGCCCGGTGTGAGCGGGTGATCACCGAGGGCAAGATCACGTGTCGGGCCACGGCTTCCGGGGCGGGCCGGGAGGCGACCGGGTAGCGTCCGTGGGCGTGACGGATCCGGTTGACGCCCGCCTGCTCGCCGCGGTGGCCGAGATGGGCAGGGCCGCGGTGCACGAGGTGGCCGCGCGGCTAGGCATGGACCCCAGGGAGGCGGCGGCGCGGTTGGTCGCGCTCTCCGGCTCGGGGCTGCCCCTGCTGGTCGGCGTGGAGTGCGACCCCAACGGCCTGCGCGCCGCGCTGGCCAGGATGTCGGCGCCGGTGGGCTACCCGCCGCAGCAACCGGTCTACGCGCAGCCCTACCAGCAGCAGGTCGTGCCGCAGCCGGTGCAGCAGTACGTGCCGCAGCCCGATCCGTTCGCCGGCTACCAGCAGCACCAGCCCCAGCGCACCGGTCCGCCGAGCACGCCGTTCCCGGTCCCGACCGGTCCGCCGAGCCAGCCCTTCGCCGCGGTCGGCGAGCCGATCAGCACCTGGGGTCCGCCGCAGAGCTCCAGCTGGGCGCGCGGGGACCAGCCGCCGAACACCGGTGGCGGCCCGATGGACCGCACCCAGCCCGCGGTGCGCACGCCGCGCCAGGGCAAGGTCGGCGCCGTGCTGGAGACCTCGGGCCTGGAGGGCGAGCGGCTGGCGATCCAGCTGGTCGAGGTCGTCGACCCGGCGGACTACCTGTTCACCGCGGCGGGGTACCGGTTGCAGCCGGGCGAGCGCTCGATCGTGGTGCACACCGAGTTGACCAACCGGGGCT
The DNA here is from genome assembly GCF_024171945.1 of Actinokineospora globicatena. Lineage (GTDB taxonomy): Bacteria > Actinomycetota > Actinomycetes > Mycobacteriales > Pseudonocardiaceae > Actinokineospora > Actinokineospora globicatena. The sequence continues at coordinate 375,230 of NZ_JAMTCR010000004.1, read as the reverse complement.
CGACGCCGTTCGCGACGCTGCCGGACCTGTACCTGGTGCTGGTCAGCCCGGACGGCCAGTCGATCTCGAAGGCGCCGGTGTCGCTGTCGTCGCGGCCGCCGCACCGGATCGGGGTGCAGCCGGGCGAGATCGCCAGCGGGCACACGGTGTACGTGGTGCCGGAGCAGACGGTGATCACCTCGGTCCGCTGGAGCCCCCGCCCCGACGAGGAAGCCCTGACCCTGACCTGGGCGGTTGAGTAGCGCTTCACAGGCCGGGGCCGTACCAGCGCCGGAACTCCCGCATGGCCGCGTCCGCCGCCGCCCTGCGCTGCGCCACCACTGCCGCCACGACCACGGCGATGGTCGCCAGAACGGCGATCCCCACCACGGCGTTGCCCGCGCTGTTGCCGAACAACAGCGACGCGAGCCACCCGAGCACGAACACTGCGGACAGGTACAGGTCGACCACCGCGAGCACGACGGCGAAGATCAGCCGCAGCAGGAACCAGAGGAACCCCAGCGGCGGCCAGGACGCCATGGTCGAGTCGTCGTAGGCCCACCGGAACAGGTCGAACGGGTGGTAGAAGGCGTTGGCCCACCAGCCCCGCTCGGCTCGCACCGACTCCTCGGTCTGGCGGAACCGGATCTCGGTCACCGCGGCGTCGGTGATGTCGAGGGTGATCTCGTGGTCCTTGACCCGCACCGACGGCTTGCCCTCCAGCACCGCCTCGAACTCGTCGCCGCCGGTGCGCAGGTCGAAGACCTGGTCGCTGCCGCCGAGCCGGTCGCGGTCGCGGAACCGCACCCGGACGACGTCCTGCTCGACGTCCTCGCCGATCTTGAGCCCGATGCTCACCTCGCCGAGCGGGGTCACGTAGGACAGGTCGCCCTTGAACTCGACCTTGTGCTCGCTGAGCGTCACGCTCGCCGACACCGGCAGGAAACCCGGGGTGCGGGCGGACACCTCGACGTTCCCGCAGCCCCCGGCCACGACGAGGACGGCGAGCAGCAACGCGATCTTGCGCATACCCGGCAGTCGCACGAGGACGGCCCTGGGTTAACGGGTGTCCTTGATCTGTCCAGCGGCGAGTCCGGGTGCGACGGTCAGTAGTCGGCCTCGAGCACGGCGAGCGCGCCCGCGAGGTCCGGCGGGTACTCGCTGGTGAACTCCACCCAGGTGCCGTCGGCGGGGTGGTGGAAGCCCAGCGACCGCGCGTGCAGCCACTGCCTGTTCAGGCCCAACCGCTTGGCCAGCACCGGGTCCGAGCCGTAGGTGAGGTCGCCGACGCACGGGTGGCGCAGCGCGGAGAAGTGGACGCGGATCTGGTGCGTGCGACCGGTCTCCAGCTTGACGTCCATGAGGGAGGCCGCGCGGAACGCCTCGATCGTCTCGTAGTGCGTGATGCTCGGCTTGCCCCCGGCCACAACCGCCCACCGGTAGTCGTGACGCGGGTGGCGGTCGATGGGGGCGTCGATAGTGCCAACGCTCGGGTCTGGGTGTCCCTGGACCAGCGCGTGGTACCGCTTCTCGACGGTCCTCTCCTTGAACGCGCGCTTGAGGACCGTGTACGCGTGCTCGCTCTTAGCGACGACCATCACGCCAGTCGTACCGACGTCGAGGCGGTGCACGACACCCTGGCGCTCAGCGGCGCCGGAGGTGGAGACACGGATACCGGCGGCGGCAAGACCACCGATCACTGTGGTCCCGCTCCACCCAGGACTCGGGTGCGCGGCGACGCCGACCGGCTTGTCCACCACCACCACGTCGTCGTCCTGGTAGACGATCTCCATGCCCTCGACCTTGATGGCCTTGATCTCCACCGGCCGGTCGGGCTCGGGCAGGGTCACCTCGAGCCAGGTCCCGGCCAGCAGCCGGTCGGACTTGCCCGCGGGTCGGCCGTCGACGAGCACGTCGCCCGCCTCGGCGATGGTCGCGGCGACGGTGCGCGACAGGCCGAGCAGCTTGGACAGCCCGGCGTCGACCCGCATGCCGTCGAGGCCATCGGGGACGGGGAGGGTGCGGGAATCGCTCATGCGTCTTCTTCCTTGCGGGGCTTGCGGGTGATGGTGCCGTCGTAGTCGCGGCCGAGCAGCGCCATCACCACGATGAGGACGCCGCCGACGGAGATACCCGCGTCGGCGACGTTGAAGACCGGGAAGAAGTCGCCGTCGGGCGCGAAGACCGACACGAAGTCGACCACGTGGCCCTGGAACACGGCGGGGGCGCGGAAGATCCGGTCGGTCAGGTTGCCCATGGCGCCCGCGAGGACGAGCCCGAGGCCCAGCGCCCAGCCGGTGGAGCGCAGCTTGGGCAGGATCCAGATGATCGCGACCACCACACCGGCGGCGATCAGGGTGAACAGCCAGGTCATGCCGGTCGCCATGGAGAACGCGGCACCCGGGTTGCGCACGAGCTGCAGGTACACCGCGCCGCCGAGCAGCCGGATCGGCGCCTCGCCCGCCAGCGAGGCGGTCACGATGATCTTGGTGACCAGGTCGGCCGCGTACACCAGCAGCGCGGCGACGACGAGGATCAGCCCCCGCTTGCGGCCGAGCCCGCCCCGTTCGGGCGCGCCCTCCCGCACCTGGTCGTCCGGACCGCTGTCCGGACTGTCGTCGTCACGTTCGGTGCTCACCGGCCCATTGTCCACCGGGCCATTGTCCACTAACCCGCGCGGGCTATTCCGCCAGGAAGGCGGGCAGGGGTCGCGGGTCGCGAACCGGGCCCCAGCGGCCGTCCACGACGGCGTACTCCACGGCCGGTCCGTCGGCCACCAGCGAGCGCAGCGCGGCGATCACCCGGTCGACGTGCTCGGCCCGGGTGCCGAGGCCGATGCTGATCCGGACGGCGCGCTCCTCCTGCGCCCCGACCCGGCCGAGCAGCCTGCGGGTGGCGATGTGCGCGCAGAACGCGCCGTCGCGCACGCCGATGCCGTGCTCGGCGGACAACACGGCCGCGACCAGGCCGGACTCGATGCCGTCGACGGTGAAGCTGACGACGCCGACCCGGTCGTGGTCGTCGCCGAACAGGCTCAGCGACCGCAGGCCGGGAACGGTGGCCAGGCCCGCGCGGAGCCTGCGGGTCAGCACCTGCTCGTGGTCCACCACGGCGTCCCAGTTGCGCGCCAGGGTGTCGCAGGCGACGGCGAGGGCGTGCGCGCCGACGACGTTGGGCGAGCCCGCCTCGTGCCGCTCGGGGACGTTCGCCCAGGCCACACCCAGGTGGTCGCCCCAGTCGACGACCTGCGCGGTCGCGCCGCCGCCGACCAGGTACGGCTCGGCGGCCTTGAGCCAGTCGGCGCGGCCGATGAGCGCGCCCGCGCCGAACGGGGCGTAGAGCTTGTGGCCGGAGAGCGCCACGTAGTCGACGTCGAGCGCGCGGATGTCGATCTGGCGGTGCGGGGCGAGCTGCGCGGCGTCGAGCACGACGCGGGCACCGTGACGGCGCGCGACCTCGGTAAGAGACTTGATCGGCCAGACCTCGCCGGTGACGTTAGAGGCGGCGGTCAGCACCACCAGGCGCGGACCGGTCGGGGTGGCCTGTAGCGCCTTGTCGAGCGCGAGCACGGCGTCGCCCGCGCTCGCCGGGGTCTCCACGCGGTGCACGGACGGTCCGCGCCACGGCAGCAGCGCGGCGTGGTGCTCGGTGTCGAACAAGACGACCGACGTGCCCTTGGGCAGGGCCTTGGCCAGCAGGTTCAGGCTGTCGGTGGTGTTGCGGGTGAACACCACGGTGTCGGTCGCGTCGGCGCCGACGAACCGGCGCAGCACGCGGCGCGCCCGCTCGTAGACCTTGGTGCTGACCTGGGAGGCGAACCCGGCGCCGCGGTGCACGCTGGCGTACCAGGGCAGCAGCTCGTCGACGGCGTCGCGGACCGCGTCCAGGCACGGCGCGCTGGCGGCGTGGTCGAGGTTGGCGTAGGGCACCCGGGTGCCGTCGACCAGCGGGACGTCGAGTCGCGCACCGGCGACGGTGGGCACGGTGAGCGGCAGCGGCGCCTGCTCGACTCGGGCGGTGGGAACAGCGAGCGTCATGGCCGACCTCCAGGTCCGGGACCCGGAGCGGTGATCGGCGGGTCCGCGCTTGTCCGCCCGCACTGCGCGGGAGGACCAGGTATTCACCCGGGGCACCCCACCGCGGAGGAGGGTTGCCGGCCAGCAAACCGGGGTTTGACGCTGGCGCTCATTACCTTGTCGTCCACCATATCGGACGCCTCGGCGCCGATTCGAGCGGGTGAGGCCTGGATCACTCCTCCCCGGTCTCACCCCGCCACCGCGCGTAGCGGCCCGCCCGGTCGACCGCGCGGATGCGCCGCTCGGTCGCGGCCTTGGCCTGCTGGGTGGCCACGATCAGGATCTGGTCGCCCTCTTGCAGGCGCGTCGTGCCCACCGGGGTGAACCCGGCGCCGGACCTGGCCACGAGGCTGACCGTGGCACCCTCCGGCAGGCGGAGCTCGCGCAGGTAGACGCCGTGCAGCTTGGAGCCGTCGGGGATGGTGACCTGCAGGAGTTCGGCGTCGAGCTCGTCGAGTGTGGCGACGTCGACCTCCACCTCCTTGGCGTGCGCGCCGCCGTCGAGCTTGAGCAGCCTGGCCAGCCCGGCGAGCGTGCTGCCCTGCACCAGGGTCAGCACGATGACCAGGACGAACACCGCGTCGACCAGGTGCTGCGCGCCGGGGACGCCCTGCGAGAGCGGGATCATGGCGAGCACGATCGGGACCGCGCCGCGCAACCCGGCCCAGGAGAGGAAGACCTGTTCGCGCCAGGGCATCCGGAACGGCAGCATCGAGATGACCACCGACAGCGGTCTGGCGATCAGGGTGATCACCGCGCCCGCGACCAGCCCCGGCACGACCGCGTCGAGCAGGCGGGACGGCGAGGCGAAGAGTCCCAAGAGGACGAACAGGCCGATCTGCGCCAGCCAGCCCAGCCCCTCGGCGAACGAGATGGTGTCAGAGCGGTGAGGCAGCCGGGCGTTGCCTAGGACTAACGCTGCTAGGTAGGTCGCCAACAGTCCGGACGCGTGCACGCTCTGTCCACCTGCGAAGGCCAACACACACACGGCGACTGTGGCCAGCGGGTATAGACCGGTCGACGGTAGAGCTGCCCTGCGCAGTGCGTGCGAACCAACCCACCCCAGCGCTAGGCCAATCGCAGCACCAACACAAAGTTCGTAGGCGGCGGTGACCGAAAGCAGCCAGTCGACCTCATCGGACGAGGCAAGGACAACGACGGCGATGTAGCTGGGGGCGTCGTTGATACCGCTCTCGAGTTCTAGCGACCCGACGAGCTTGCGCGACACGGACAACCGGCGTAGCACGCTGAACACCGCTGCGGCGTCCGTGGAGGCGAGCACGGCGCCCCACAGCAACGCCAACCGCCAGTCGAACCCGAGCAGCCAGTGCAATCCCGCGCCGGTGACCAGGATCGTGATCACCACGGCCAGTGTGGACAGTGCGATCCCGGGCAGCAGCGCGGTCTTGACCTCGCTCCAGCGGGTGGTGAGCCCGCCCTCGGCGAGGATGAGCACCAGCGCCGCGAGCCCGAGCGACTGGGTCAGCTCGGCGTTGGAGAACTCGATGCCCAGCCCGGCCTCGCCGATGACCAGGCCGAGTCCCAGGTACAGCAGGAGCGACGGCAGACCCAGCCGGACCGAGGCCCGCACCGCGAACACCGCGACCAGCAGGACAGCCGCACCGATTCCCAGCGCGAAGGTCAGCTCCTGCACGCCACCTCCAGATCCCGTCCGTATCGCGAGCATTGTCCCTTGCCCGGCCACCGGGTCGCGCACCCACCCGAAGGTGAGGCGGTGATCACGAACCGGCGGCGAGCAGCCGCACCAGCGCCGCTGGGCCGTCCGGCGGGGCGGGGTCGATCTCCACGACCTTGTCGCGCCCCCGCTCCCCCGACACGATCACCACGTCCCGCGACCGCACCCCGAACGCCGCGGCGAGCGCCCGCCGCACCGCCTCGTTCGCCTTGCCCTCCACCGCGGCCGCCGCCACGGCGACCACCAACGCGTCGCCGTCGCCCCAGCGCCCACCGACGGCTTCACGCCGCGCGCCCGGCTTGACCCGGACGCCGAACCTCACCCGTCACCGTCCGGTTCGGCCAGCAGGATGCGCATCACGTCGGCGATGTAGGCGCGCCGGGCGGCGGGGGTGCGCGGCACGACGGCGGGGTTGGCGCGCTGGAGCTGGGCGTGCCCGAGGTAGGTCGAGTACGCGGTGATGGCGCGGCGGCGGGCCTGGGCGCGGGTGAAGCCGAGTTGGGTGAAGAGCGTGACCACGTAGTCCATCCGGCGCGCGCCGACCCTGGCGACGGCCGCCGCGACCAACGGGTCGCCGAGGCTGGCCTGCAGCGCCAGCTCCACGTCCACCCCGCGCTGCGGCTGCACGACGGCGCTGATCAACCGGCGCAACCGCTCCAGCGGGGTCGTCCCCTGCTCGGCGTGCGCGATGACGGCCTCGGTGTGCTCGTGCTCCCAGCGCACCAGCGTCGCCTCGACGAGCGCGTCCCTGGTCGGGAAGTGCCAGTAGACACTGCCCTTGGTCGCCCCGGCCCGAGCGGCGAGCGGCTCGACGGCGACCGCCGCCACCCCGCCCTCCGCCAGCGCCGCCAACGCCGCGGCCGTCCAGTCGTCCCGTGTCCTGCGCACCACGGCCATACGTTACCGTACGGTCAAACCATACGGTGGCGTATGGTTCGCGGCATGATCCGCAACCGCCACCAGCGCACCCTCGCCGTGCCACCAGCCCACGCGGCCCACCTGATCGACGACCTCGCCACCCCCGGCGGAACCACGTGGCCGTCCCAGCACTGGCCCGCCCTCCGCCTGGACCGCCCCCTGTCCCCCGGCGCCACCGGCGGCCACGGCCCCATCCACTACACCTGCACCGCCTACACCCCAGGCCAGCACGCCGCCTTCACCTTCGCCCCCGACGCCCCCATCACCGGCGGCCACGCCCTGTCGCTCTTGACAGGCCCCACAACCGAAACCTCGGTCTTGCGCCACGACCTCTACGGCCGCCCAAGAGGCCTCGGCCACCTCACCTGGCCCCTAGCCATCCGCTGGCTCCACGACGCCCTCATGGAAGACCTCTTCGACAACGTTCAAACCGCCCTAGGAACCCCACCAGCCCACCCCGCCCATTGGTCCCGCCACGTCCGCGTCCTCCGCCGCATCCGCCTCTAGCCCCACCATCCCTCTAACCCACCCCCAGCCCCGCCCGCCCGGCGCCCCGCCATGCGCGTCTAGAGACCCCACCGAGCCCAGTCCCCACACGCCCTAGAGATCCCGCCACACACACCACCCCCGGCTCGCGCGCCCGCGCGCGACCACCCCCTGCCCGGCCCCCACCCTCTCCGGGGGGCGTCCCCAGTGCCAGTCTACCGGGGGTGGGGGTCGGCGCGAAGGGTCGCGGTGGCCTGTGGACAACTCGACCCCTTGTGGATGGGCGCGACCTGGGCGAGCACCACTGACCGCACCGTGATTCACCCGATCGTGGACCAGCCAGTGGCCCCTCGAGCACGAACGCGAGCGGCCGACGGCAGACACCCAAATGGCGTATCAAGCGCTGCTGCATCACTCGTAAGGCCCTACCGCTGACCACGCAAAGTTGCACTGTGCACTTGCGTTTGCACGGGATTACGATGGGGCGACCGTCATGCCGGATCGGCCATCGAAGGGGGTTCCGGCTCGCTCCCGGTGGTCGCCGGGACGGCCGAGCGGGCAGCCACATGACCTCTCACCGCTGGAGCGCGGAGTCACCCGACCGGTTCGGCGTGCGGAGCGTGTGGGCCGCCGCGCAGGCACGGGCCAAGGCACTCGACCTCGACATCCTCACCATCACCGCGGTGGGCGCCGTGGCGGCGCTCGGGGCCGTGCTGCGCCTCGGGGCGATCGACTCCCCCGCGCAGCCCGGTGAGGGTCGCAACGTTGCGCAGGTCTTCGCCGTCGACTCGCTCGGCAAGCTCCTGGACGCAAACGCCTCCCCTTTGGCGTGGTTACAGGCAGGCGGCTACACGTCTCTTACCGATTCGTTCGTCAGACACTCAACAGCCCTGGGCGCCGCAAGAGAGCCGATGGTCATCACGGCGGCGATCACGGCCATCTTGATGTGGGTGCTATCGCGCAGGATGGGCTTATCGCGGCTGACAGGCGCAATAGCCGTCGGTATCGCTGCCGTCTCCCCTATGGCGCTAGGACTCCAGTTAGGCGTAAGACCCGAGAACCTCGCCATGCCCTGGGCCCTCGCCGGAATCGCACTCCTGTGGACCCCCCGCAAGCACCGACGACTCGCGCCTGACCTCTGGGCAACGTTGTTCCTCGTCATCGCCGTCATCACGGCACCCGTGACCATCCTGCTGGTCGTCACCGCCGCCTGGCTGATCTGGCGTCGCCGCCGCAAGCGGTTGTCCCTCATGCTCGCGTCCCTCTTCGTCTTAGGCACCGGGATAGGCATGGGGGTAGCCGCCGGACTAGCCGGGCTTCTCATCGCTGCCGAAGGACCCCGCGCCTACGACTGGCTCGCGATAGACCCGTTGCTGGCAACAGCAGGCCTCTTAGCCACACTGCTCGCCCTCTTCTCTTACGTCCTCCGTCCTCTAGCGGTCGGCACCCTCGCTCTCATCGCGGTAGCGCTAATCCCCGGCGGACCCGGCACAGCAGCTCTTGCACTAGCGGTCGCTCCAGTGGCTCTACTGATCACCGGCTCCGTTGAGCGCGCGACCCGCCCACCGCGAATGCCCGCCGCGATCCTCGGCGTGGTCCTAGCCGCTACAGCGTTGCCTGCGTGGATGGGTGGCCTCCGCATGGCGACCTCCAGCCGCGCCGACCCGAAACCTGTCGCCGACGCTTCCCTTTGGCTGCAGGAGAACCTGCCAGCCACACCTGTAGTCACCGACGGGATCACCTGGGTCGAACTACTCCGCGACGGGCGCGATCCCCAGGCCGCAAAGCTCTCGCTTGACTGTCCCGCAACATGTTCTGCCCAGTCCTGGCTGGTAGTCACGCCCGGGCTTCGGCTAGTCCTACCGCATCGACCAGCACTCGCCGAAGCTGCCGCGTCCGCGGAGGTTGTCGCTGTCTTCGGTGCGGGGCGCGACCGCGTAGAGATCCACCGCCCGTCGACGGCAGGCCTACCGGACACCGAGGAGCGGCAAGCGCGCGCGGATATGGGAGCCAAGGTGGCCGATTCTCCGAGGATCGCCGCGCCGACCACCGTCGACCAGACCCTCCGTACCGGCCGCACGGACCCCCGCCTACTCACGACGTTGTCCGCGTTAGCGCAAACGCGTCCGGTACGGGTAACAGCCCTGCCCGAGGTAGCGGGCGAAGACGCCGCTAACCAGCCTCGTCGACAGGCATTGCTGACTGCCGCAGAGGAGCCTGCCGACGAGTTGGCGCAGTTCTTCACCAACCAGAACGGCGTCCTACGCCCGGAGTCGGTCACCACCACGTCGGAAGGTGTCCTTATCCGCTACCCGGCAGGCACCCCGGCAGGGCTACTCATCCCGTTCGGCTAAGAGCTAGATGGCGCCGAGGAACTTCCCTGTCACCGACACCGCAGGCGCCGCAGCACCAGCGTTCTCCACCAGCACCGCGAACGCGACATCGTCTCTATACCCGGCGAACCACCCGTGCGCCTGCGCCCCGTCGCCGAACTGCGCCGTGCCGGTCTTGCCGTGCACAGCGCCGTACCCGCGCAGCGCCTCACCGCGCCCGGCCGTGACGACCTCGCGCATCATCGAGCGCAGGTCCGCGATCACCGCGCCGGACGGTCCTTTGTAGCCGGTCCGCACCGTCGTCTTGACCGTGGTGAACAGCTGCGGGGTCACCGGCCCGCCCTTGGCCACCGTCGCCACCATCAGCGCCAGGCCGAACGGGCTGGTCTGCACCGTGCCCTGCCCGATGCTGTTCTCCGCCTGCTGGGCGACCCCGCTCGCGGCGTCGACCCGGCCGGTCTGGGTGGTCAGCCCGGGGATCTCGAAGTCGGCGGCGAACCCGAACTGGGCGGCGGCCCTGGGCAGCGCGTCCAGCGGCAGGTCGGCGGCCAGCTGGGCGAAGGTGGTGTTGCAGGACTTGGCGAACGCGGTGTGCAGCGGCACGTCACCGAGGTCGAAGTCGGCGTTGCGGATGGTCCTGGTGCCGATCACCTTCGACCCCGGGCAGGGCAGCACGGTGTTCGCGGTCGCCTTGCCCGAGCCGAGCGCGGCCGCGCCGGTCACCACCTTGAACGTCGACCCCGGCGGGTAGAGGCCGTTGAGGGCCTTGGGCGCCGTCCCCGCCGTCGAGTTCTGCGCGACCGCGAGGATCCCGCCGGTCGACGGCTGGATCGCGACGAGGTACGCGGGCGCCGACACCGAGTCGACCGCCGCCTGGGCCGCGTGCTGCACCTTGACGCTGACCGTGGTGCGCAGCGGGTCCTTGGGCGGGGTGACCGTGCCGAACAGGTTCTCGATCTCCTTGCCCCCGGCGTCGACCAGCGCGACCCGGCTGGTGCCCGCCTCGTCCTGCGGCGTGACCGTCCGCGACATCGCCCCGATCAGCATCGGCGCGAGCTTCGGGTCGGCGGCGGTGGCGGTGGCGCCCTGCCAGGTCAGCACCGGCTCGCCGTTCTTGTCGACGACGGCGGTGGGCTGGCCTGCGGCACCGATGAGCGCGAGCTTGCTGCCCGGCACGAGGCGCGGGTGCACCAGGGTCGACGCCCAGTGCACCACCCAGCGCTGCCCGGACCGGACCAGCCCGAAGGAACTGGCGTACTTCCAGGTCTGACCGCCGGTGATCTGCCAGGCGAGTTGGAAGGTGGCGGTGGGCTGAGCCGCGCCCTCTTCCGGCAGTGCGTTCACGGTAGCGATAACAGCGTCCGGTCGAAGCGCGCTGTTGACCGCAGTAAGAAGCCCCTCCGCAGCGGCAGGGTCATCGGTCAACTGCGCCGCGGTGCTGAACTGCTGCGTGGACACCGCGCGCAAGAACTGCTCTGACACCTGAGAGGCGCTGAGTTTGGGCTCCGCGGGAGCACTGGTCAGCCCACTGCCGCTCTGGGCGCTAGCGAGGTCCGGCGTCGGGTCAGGATCACCTGGCACCAACACGAACAACGCTAATCCGACGATAGCGACAACGGCGACCCCGCCAATGGCGAGGATCCACCGCCTACGCGCTTGCGACACGCCCTTACCCCCAGTGCGTCCCGAGCCACGTGCCTCTCACGCGGCTCGGCACACGATGCCAGGCCGTGGCCTCCCGCTACCAGCGAAACCAGCGGAAAGCCACGGCCTTGGCACCACACCATCACACCTTGCGCACATCCACGCGCACAGCGAGACCGTCGCCGACAGTGCCCTCGGCGGCGGTAGCCGTACCGGTCTCGACCGCGTCCGCGAGGACCTCCTGCGCGACGAAGTCGCGGTGCGCCGCGAGCACGTCGTCGAGCTCGGGCGCGCTGGAGGTGTCCACGGTCAGCACGATCCGGTCGGACACCTCAAGCCCCGCGTCCCGGCGGGCCTGCTGCACGATCCGGATCAGGTCCCGCGCGGCACCCTCGGCGGCGAGCTCCGCGGTGACCGCCGTGTCGAGCACGACCAGGCCCGAGCTGGCGGGCAGCTCGGCGGTGGCACCCGCGTCGGTGGCCACCAGGCGCCGCTCGTACTCGCCGTCCCGCAGCTCGATGCCCGCCGCCACGACCGCGCCGGACTCGGTGGTCGACCACTCGCCCGCCTTGACCGCGCGGATCACCTTCTGCACGTCCGGGCCGAGACGGGGGCCGCACGCGCGCGCGTTGACCACCAGCTCGAAGTGCCCGTGCGCGGCGACGTCGGTGGTCAGCTCGACCGCCTTGACGTTGACCTCGTCGCGGATCAGCTCGGTGAACGGGGCGAGCACCTCGGCGTCCTGCGCGGCGACGAGCAGCGTGGCCAGCGGCAGCCGGACCCGCAGCTTGTTCGCCTTGCGCAGCGCCAACGCCGCCGAGCACACCTGGCGCACCCGGTCCATGCCCGCGACGAGCACGTCGTCACCGGGCAGGTCCACCGCGTCCGGCCAGTCGGTCAGGTGCACCGAACGGCCACCGGTCAGCCCGCGCCACACGACCTCCGCGGTGAACGGCAGCAGCGGCGCGGTCAGCCTGGAGACGGTCTCCAGCACCGTGTGCAGCGTGTCGATCGCCTCGGTGTCGCCCGCCCAGAACCGGTCCCGGGACCGGCGCACGTACCAGTTGGTCAGCACCTCCAGGTACTCGCGCACGGTCTGGCAGGCACCGGAGATGTCGTAGTCGTCGAGCGCGGCCGTGACCGACTCGACCAACTTCCGGGTCTTGGCCAGGACGTAGCGGTCGAGCACGTGCTTAGAGTCCGTGCGCCACCTACCGTCCTTGCCTTCCGCATTCGCATAGAGGGCAAGGAAGTAGTAAGAGTTCCAGAGGGGCAGTACGGCTTGGCGGACCGCGTCCCGGATACCGCGCTCGGTGACGACGAGGTCGCCGCCGCGCAGGATCGGGCTGGCCATGAGGAACCAGCGCATCGCGTCGGACCCGTCCCGGTCGAACACCTCGTTGACGTCCGGGTAGTTCTTGCGCGACTTGGACATCTTCTGCCCGTCGTCGCCCAGCACGATGCCGTGCGCCACGCAGTTGGTGAACGCGGGCCGGTCGAACAGCGCGGTGGCCAGCACGTGCATCGTGTAGAACCAGCCGCGCGTCTGGCCGTTGTACTCGACGATGAAATCACCCGGGTAGTGGTCCTCGAACCACTCGCGGTTCTCGAACGGGTAGTGCACCTGGGCGAAGGACATCGCGCCGGACTCGAACCAGCAGTCCAGCACCTCGGGCACCCGGCGCATGGTGGACGCCCCGGTCGGGTCGTCCGGGTTGGGCCGGGTCAGCTCGTCGATCGACGGCCGGTGCAGGTCGGTCGGGCGCGAGCCGAAGTCCCGCTCCAACTCCTCGAGCGAGCCGTACACGTCCACGCGCGGGTACTCCGGGTCGTCCGAAACCCACACCGGGATCGGCGAGCCCCAGAACCGGTTGCGCGAGATGTTCCAGTCGCGCGCGTTCTCCAGCCACTTGCCGAACTGGCCGTCCTTGATGTGCCCAGGCACCCAGTTGATCTGCTGGTTCAGCTCGACCATCCGGTCCTTGAACTGGGTGACCGCGACGAACCAGGACGAGACCGCGCGCTGGATCAGCGCGTTGTCGCAGCGCCAGCAGTGCGGGTACGGGTGGTCGTAGGTCTCGTGGCGCAGCAGCAGGCCCGCGTCCTTGAGGTCGCGGATGATCTGCTTGTTGGCGTCGAAGACGTGCTGCCCCTCGTAGGGCGCGACCTCGGCGGTGAACCTGCCGTGCGGGTCGACCGGGATCACGACCTCGATGCCCGCGGCGTCGGTGACGAGCTTGTCCTCCTCACCGAAGGCGGGGGCGATGTGCACGATGCCCGTGCCGTCCTCGGTGGTGACGTAGTCCGCCGCGAGGACCTGGTGCGCGTTGGTGCGACCGACGAAGAAGTCGAATGGCGGCAGGTAGCTCGTACCGAGCAAGTCGCTGCCCTTGTACCGCGCGACAACGGGTAGGTCCTCGCCCAACTCGCGCGCGTACGCGCCAACGCGAGCCTCAGCGAGCAGGTAGCGCTGCCCGTTGGAGTCGACGACGACGTAGTCGACATCGGGGTGCACGGCGGCCGCGAGGTTGGACGGCAGCGTCCACGGGGTCGTCGTCCACACAAGAGCCTGGACGCCGTCGAGGTCTGTACCGGGAGCCTGCAACCTTAGGCCTACCGTGACAGCAGGGTCCTGACGGTCGCGGTAGGTGTCGTCCATCTTGGTCTCGGTGTTGGACAGCGGTGTCTCACAACGCCAGCAGTACCAGAGCACCCGGAAGCCCTCGTAGACCAAGCCCTTGTCGTACAAGGACTTGAAGGCCCACATGACGGACTCCATGTAGTCCAGGTCGAGGGTCTTGTAGTCGTTGTCGAAGTCGACCCACCGCGCCTGCCGGGTCACGTAGTCGCGCCACTGGTCGGTGTAGCGCAGCACGGACGTGCGGCAGACGTCGTTGAACTTCTCGATGCCGAAGGTCTCGATGTCGCTCTTGGAGGAGAACCCGAGCTGCTTCTCCGCCTCCACCTCGGCGGGCAGGCCGTGGGTGTCCCAGCCGAACCGGCGCTCCACGTGCTTGCCGCGCATCGTCTGGTAGCGCGGGACCAGGTCCTTGACGTACCCGGTCAGCAGGTGGCCGTAGTGCGGCAGGCCGTTGGCGAAGGGGGGGCCGTCGTAGAAGACGAACTCGTTGCCGCCGTTGTCACCGGCGGGCCTGGCGTCCACAGAGGCCTGGAAGGTCCGGTCGGCGGACCAGTGCTCCAGTACCGCGGTCTCCAGGTTCGGGAAGGACGGCTGGGCGGGCGCGGTCGGCTCGCCGGTGAACGCCCTGGGGTAACCCATGGGTGGTACTCCTCGTACGGATCGGTCGGACCCACACGGGGACGACCCGGACGACTCCCTGGCCGTCGCGCGCCGCGGTACCACCCCGCTTGCCACCTGGAGAGGTGACCACTCGTTCGGTCGGCTGTGACGGGCCGTCCCGTCCGGGTCTACTGGGGCTGGCGCCCGTTCTTCCGGAGGCTCCCCGGTGATGGCCGGATCGGTGCCTGTACGACCAAGTCTAACTCCGGCCCGCAACCCGGTTCGCCGCCACCCGGATGAGCAGGTAGAGCACCACCGCGTTGCACACGTGCCAGGCGAAGTGCGTACCGAGCGGGAATCCGGCGCAGACAGCGGAGTCAACCGTGCGCAAGGTGAGCGACACACCGAAGGTGGCAGCGATGCCGGCGAACCACAGCGCGTAGTCACGCTCACCCCGGACGGCGAGCAGCACCGCGAGCACCACCATCCCGAGCAGCGCGGGCAGGTAGCTCCCACCGCCGATCACGAGGTTCACCACCACCGCGAACGCCACGAACACCGGAGCCGCCAACCACGCCCAACGCCACCGCAGCTCCAGGAACACCCTGGCGAAGACGATGACGTAGGTCAGCATGAACACGAGGATCGGCGTTACGTCTAACGCCGCCGCCCAGCGCGTCGCGACCGTGTGGAAGGTGAAGCTACCGAGTCCGATCACCGCGAGGATCACTACGAGCGCGTTGACGCATGCGGGCGCGCCCACGCGACGAACGTGCCGGTACGCCAGGAACACGGCGATCAGGAACGCGACGTTGGTCCACGCGTTGACCGGCTCGGACCAGAACTCCGGCCCGGTGCGCTCGCAGTACCCGTCGACCGGCATGCCCACCTCCGCTAGGGGTGTCCCGCCTCGGCGGCGAACGCCGCGGGCCGGAACCCGCGCCACACCACGGCGGTCAGCACAACCATAGCCACGCCCGCGGCCCAGAAGGGCGCGGTCACCCCGAACCCGCGCGCGACGAACCCACCGATCAACGACCCGATGGCCGACCCGCCGATGACCAGCAGCGAGTACACGCTGCCCACTCGACCGCGCAGGTGCTCCGGGACCGCGCGGTGCCGCACGGAGGTCAGCACGACGCCGAGTACCGCGCCGTGCACACCGAACAGGAAGTTGATGCCACCCGCCACCCACGGGTCGGTGGTGGTGGCCAACCCGAAGTGGGTGGCGGTCTCGATGAGCAGGCCGACCCGGACCAGCAGGCTGTCGCCCACCCGCCACTGCAACCACGGGGCGAGCGCGGAGCCGAGCAGTCCCCCGGCGGCCACCGCGGCGAACAGCAGACCGAACCCGAACTCGTCGAGCCCGAGCCGCTGCTGCGCGTAGAGCACGAGGATCGCGATGGTCGCCATCAACGCGATGTTCATCAGGCACAGCGACACCGCCATCGACCGCAGCAGCTTGTGCGACCACGCCCACCGCAGGCCTTCGACGATCTCGTCACGCATCCGGCTCCGGCGTTCGACGGGACGCGGCGGCGGTCGGTGCCGCAGGGTCGCGGCCACCAAGGCCCCAAGAGCGAACAGCGCCGCCTCTAGGCTGAACGGCAACGCGGCCGCCACGACGAACAGCGCGGCGCCCAGCGGCGGGGCGACGAACATGTTGGCCACGATCGACACGCCCTGTTGCCGCGCGTTGGCGCTAGGCAGCAGCTCGACCGCGACGATGTCCGGCACTAGAGCGCCCGCGGCGTTGTCGACCAGGGTCTCGCCGACGCCAACGAGGAAGAACGCCAGGTAGACCAACCACACACTGGCGTTGCCGGTCGCCACGGCCAAGGCAAGACCACCGATGACGACAGCGCGGTAGACGTTCACCGCCACTACGACCCGACGGCGGTTCCACCGGTCCACCAGCACACCGCTGACCAATGAGAACAGCAACCACGGCAGCTGCCCCACGAACGCGACCGCGCCGATGGCAGCCGGGTCGTCGGTCAGCCGGGAGACCAGCAGCGGACCGGCGGCGATCATGATGCCGTCCGCGGTGTTGGTCAGCGCCGAGGTCGTCCACAGCCGGGCGAAGTCGGCCCCGAGCCGGGGTGTGGTGGTTGTCACCCCATCAGCTTGCCAACCCGGCTCCCCACGCAGGGGAGATCCCGGGTGACGCTGGTCATCCCGCCGGTGGTTCGGTCTCGTGTGGACCGCGCGCTGCCCGGTACTCGGCGGCCAAGGCGGCGTCCGGGGTGCAATGGGCGCACGGGGTGAAGCCCAGCTGACGGGCCTCGGCGACAGGTAGCTCTATCGAGGACCGGGAGCCGAGCCAGCCGCAGCTCGACAGGTGGTAGCGCGGCCGCTCGTCGAGGACACGCACGTCGACTCGGAGCTCGGAGACCACGAGGAGGTCGGCGGCGTCAGTCGACTCTTCCGCCGGTTCCTGGTCGAGGTCGAGCGCGCCAGGGTCAGCGGGCACACCGACGACCACGTCGGCGGCGGGGGGATCGGCCGGTGGGGGCGGGTCGATCCGCTCGATGTCCGGGGCCCCGATCGGCCCCGGTGCGGGAGTGTCCAGCGGTGCGCGGCGCCGCCGAGAGCCGAGCCAGTCGACCAGCAGGATCGCGGCGGCCACCACGGAGATGACCACCGAGATCCAGGCCCACACGGTGTTGGCCGTGGTGAGGGCGGCGACCAGCAGCCCGAAGGCGCCGAGCACGAGGACCAGGACGAGAACCAGCACGACGCGGTCCCAGCCAGGGCGCGGCGGGTGTCAGCCACCCGCCGCCTGCCCGTGGACTGGATCAGCCTGCCTCGGCGCGCGGGCCGAAGGAGTAGCCGCTCTGCTGCCCGGCGCCCCGGCCCTCGGTGGTCGGCGCCGCGGAACCGCGGTCACCGAGCTCACGCAGGCTGGACTCCAGGAACGTCTTGAGCCGGGTGCGGTACTCGCGCTCGAAGGTCCGCAGCTCGTCGATCTTCTTCTCCAGCGTGGTCCGCTCGGCCTGCACGGCTCCGATGATCTCGGTGTGCTGGCGCTGGGCGTCGCGCTCGAGCGTGGTGGCCTTCTCACGGGCCTGCCGCTCCAGCGTCTCGGCCCTGGTCCGCGCGTCGTTGAGCATGGTCTCGGCCCTGGTGCGGGCCTCGTTGACCATGGTGTCCGACTTCGCCCGCGCCTCGGAGAGCAGCTGCTCGGACTTGGTGCGCGCCTCGGCGAGCATCCCGTCCGCCTCGGCCTTGGCCTCGCCGGTGAGCCGGTCGGCCATCTCCTGGGCGAGCCCGAGGACCTTGGCCGCCTGCACGTGGTGGTCGCCACCACCGCCGGGGTTGGTCTGCTCCAGCGAGCTCGGCGGCGGCACCGGCTGCAGGCGCCGCGGCTCCTCCACCGGGCGCACCGGGGCGACCGGGGCACCCGCGCTGCGGGCGTCCTCCAGGTCCGCGCGGGTGGACTCCAGCTGCGCGTCGAGCTGCTCGACCTGCGCACGCAGGTCGTTGTTCTCCTCGATCAGGCGGGAGAGCTCCACCTCGACCAAGTCGAGGAACGCGTCCACCTCGTCCTCGTTGTAGCCCCGCTTGCCGATGGGAGGCTTGCTGAACGCGACGTTGTGCACGTCAGCGGGGGTCAACGACATCTGATCACCTCACGCACTCCAGGGCTGCGGGCATCCCGGGGTTCCCCGTTCACCCGGGATACGCCAGTCGCATCAAGATGAATACGACCAACAGCAGCACCATAATCGATAGGTCCAGGCCCACGCCTCCGATCCGGATCGTCGGGATGAGCCGACGGACCAGACGCACCGGAGGGTCGGTCACTGTGTAGATGGTCTCCAGCGTTACCGCAACCCCACCCGCCGGGCGCCAGTCCCTGGCGAACGTGCGGACGAGTTCCACCACGACCCGCGCGGTGAGCAGCAGCCAGAAGGCGAACAACACCCAGAAGGCGGCGAGGAGCAGTGGTTCCACGAGTCAACTGTGCCATCACTCAGCTTCGGGTGGCGAACCCACCCTCGGCCAACCTCCGCTTGTCCTCAGCGGTGGGGTCGACGTTGGGTGGTGAGATCAAGAACACCTTGTTGGTGACCTTGTCCATCGAGCCGCGCATGGCGAAGGCCAGCCCGGCGGCGAAGTCGACCAGGCGTTTGGCGTCCGCGTCGTCCATCTCGGTCAGGTTCATGATGACCGGTCGGCCGTCGCGGTAGTGCTCGCCGATCGTCCTGGCCTCGATGTAGCTGCGCGGGTGCAATGTGATCACCCGTCCGAGTGGATATCCGGCGGTCGGTTCCGGCTGCCGCTGGCGCACGGCGGGGGGCTCCCGGCGCGCGTCGACGGCCAACGCGCCGTGGGTGGGTTGCTCCGGGGCGACCGCGGGCGTCCACGCGGGGCGTGGCCGGGTCCGCTCGGTCGGCTCGTAGTCCTCCTCGACCTCGTCCCGGTAGAGGCGCTGCTGGCCGCCGAACCACCGGCGCCTGCCACCCGGGTAGTCCTCGAACTCGTCCTCGGCGTACTCCGGGCGGTAACCCCGCCGGTCGTACTCCTCGGCCTCGTAGTCGTCGAGCTCGTCCGCCGGGACCATGCCGAAGTAGGCCTTCAGCTTCTGCAGCGTGCTCATAGCCGTTCCTCCGGATTCCCCGAGCGTGGTCGTGCGCGCGTTGTCCGACTACCACGTCCCCGCAAGGCTCAACCCCGGGCTTCGGCGATCTTGCCTGCCGGGGTCCGTTCCTGCTAAGGGGAGGCTAGCCCGCGTCCCCCCAGCAGCGCGGTTCCGACACGCACGCACGTCGACCCGTAGTCGATCGCCTGCTCGAGATCGTTACTCATGCCGCAGGACAGCTCGGTGGCCGAGGGGAACTCGGCCCGCAACCTGCCCGCGGCACCCGCTAGACGTTCGAACGCGACCTCGGGTTGCGTGCCCAACGGCGCCACCGCCATGATCCCGCGGAGGTGAAGATCACTCGATCGAATTACCTGTTCGGCGAGTGCCGGGAGGTCCTCGAGCGGGCAGCCGCCACGCGCCGGGTCGCCGTCGATGCTGGCTTGCAGCAACACCTCGAGGGGTTCGGCGCGCTCCCCCGCCTCGATCGCCGCGGCCACGGCCTTGGCCAGGGCGTCAGCCAGGCGTCCTGAGTCGACGGACTGGACCTGGGCGGCCCAGCGGACCACGGACCTGGCCTTGTTGCGCTGGAGGCGGCCCACCATGTGCCAGCGGACGTGCGCGTCGGGCCGCAGCCCGGCCAGCGCCTCGGCCTTCGGACCGGCTTCCTGCTCCCGGTTCTCGGCCAGGTCGACCACACCGAGGTCCACCAGGGCGGCGGCGTCCTCGACCGGGAAGGTCTTCGTCACAGCCAGGAGGCGCACCCCGGCCGGGTCGCGGTCCGCCTTGGCGCACGCGGCGTCGATCCTGGCCAGGACCTCGGCCAGGTTGGCCGCGATCTCGGCGGCGCGATCGGTCACGGCTCCACCCAGGTGACGGCGGCCAATCGCCCAGTGGTGCCTTCCCTGCGGTGACTGAACAGGGTGCGCTCCCCGTTCGTGCACCGGGGATCGATGCCGATCTTGGCGACCCCGGCGTCGGCGAGCTGCCGCCACAGCCCCGCGCGCAGGTCCAACCCGGGCGTGCCCTTGCGGGTCCGGCAGGCGGTGCCGGGCAGGTGCCGCTCCACATCGGTCTGCATGTCCTGCGGCACCTCGTAGCACTCACCGCAGATGGAGGGACCGAGCAGCACCTCGACCCGGTCCACGTCGGCACCGGCCTCGACCATCGCCTTGAGCGCGGCGGGGACGACACCGACGCGCGCACCCACCCGTCCCGCGTGCACGGCTCCGACGACCCCGGCCTCGGGGTCGGCGAGCAGCACGGGGACGCAGTCAGCGACGAGGACGACGAGGGCCAAGCCCGTCCTGGCGGTCACGACCGCGTCAGTCGCCTCGAGTTTGTCGGGCACGGGCCCGTCGACCACACCGACGGTGCGGCCGTGCACCTGCTCCATCCACACGAGGTGGTCGGCGGGCAGATCGAGTTCCCTGGCCAGCCGGTCGCGGTTGGCGGTCACCGCCGCCGGGTCGTCACCGACGTGGTCGCCCAGGTTGAACGAGTCGTACGGCGCCGTGGACGCCCCGCCCTCGCGTGTCGTGACCACGCGCCGAATCCGCACACCACACCCCACACCCGCTAGGAGTTGACCTACTCCAAACCTAGCGTCCCCGCGAACCGCCGCGTGCTACCGCCGCATGAAGGGCGGCACGTCGACCTCGTCGTCGGGGTCCTCGGTGACCGGGACAGCGCGACCGGACAGGCCGCCGCCCTGGCTGGCCCGCACGCTGGGCAGCGGCTGCGCCGGGGCGCCCTGCTGCTGGTAGTCCTGCCGGTAGCCGACCGGGGCCTGCTGCTGGTGCTGCGCGGGCTGCTGCTGGTGGTGCTGGACCTGCTGGTGCTGCGGCTGCTGGTGCTGGGTCTGCTGCGGCTGCTGCTGGATCGGCTGCTGCGTCTGGTAACCCTGCTCCGGCAGCGCCACCGGCTGCTGGGTCTGCTGCTGGGGCGGCGCGGGCTGCTGGTGCTGGACCGGCTGCTGGTCCGCCTGGACCTGGCCGGACTGCGCCGACGCGGTCGCGGTGGACGACCGGGTGCCGAACGCGGTCGGGTCGAGCTTCTTGTGCGTCGGGCCGCCGCTGTCGAACCCGGCGGCGATCACGGTCACCCGGACCTCGTCGCCGAGGGAGTCGTCGATCACCGTGCCGAAGATGATGTTGGCCTCGGGGTGCGCGGCCTCCTGCACCAGCGACGCCGACTCGTTGATCTCGAACAGCCCGAGGTCGGAGCCGCCCGCGATGGCCAGCAGGACGCCGTGCGCGCCGTCCATCGAGGCCTCCAGCAGCGGGGAGTTGATGGCCTTCTCCGCGGCGGTGACCGCCCGGCCCTCACCGCGCGCGGAGCCGATGCCCATCAGCGCGCTGCCCGCGCCGGACATCACGCTCTTGACGTCGGCGAAGTCCAGGTTGATCAGACCGGGGGTGGTGATCAGGTCGGTGATGCCCTGCACACCGGAGAGCAGCACCTCGTCGGCGGAGCGGAAGGCGTCCATCAGGCTCACGCCGACGTCGCCGAGCTGCAGCAGCCGGTCGTTGGGGATGACGATGAGCGTGTCGCACTCGTTGCGCAGGTCGGTGATGCCGTCCTCGGCCTGGCGCGCGCGCCGCTTGCCCTCGAAGGAGAACGGGCGGGTGACCACGCCGATGGTGAGCGCGCCGAGCTTGCGCGCGATCGAGGCGACCACGGGGGCGCCGCCGGTGCCGGTGCCGCCGCCCTCGCCCGCGGTCACGAAGACCATGTCGGCCCCCTTGAGGACCTCCTCGATCTCCTCGCGGTGGTCCTCGGCGGCCTTGTGCCCGACCTCGGGGTTGGCGCCCGCGCCGAGGCCCCTGGTCAGTTCCCGGCCGATGTCGAGCTTGACGTCGGCGTCGGACATCAGCAGCGCCTGCGCGTCGGTGTTCACCGCGATGAACTCGACACCCTTGAGACCGACCTCGATCATCCGGTTGACGGCGTTCACGCCGCCGCCACCGATGCCGACGACCTTTATCACGGCGAGGTAGTTGTGCGGGGGCGTCATCGAAGCCGCCTTCCTTGTCGTCATCAGTGGTGCGGGTACCCGGCCGGCGAAACCCTCGACCTCAACCAGAGAGTGAGGGTGATGTCAACCCCGGACCTGGCAAGGAAGGTAGGCATAGGACTGGTCTCGATCCAGCCGCCACGCCGTGCGGGCTCGCGGTTGTTGGTCACCGACCGTGCGGGCGCCCCGTTCACTCCCCGGTGACGCCGTCGAGCAGCTCGCGGATCACGTCCAGGTGCCCGGCGTGCCGCCCGGTCTCCTCGATCATGTGGATGAGCACCCAGCGCAGGCTCAACCGGTGCTCACCGCGGAAGGCGACGGTGTCGTCGAGCCCCATCGCCGCCGTCACCTCGCGGCTGCGCGCGCACTGCTCGGCGTAGTCGGCGAGCAGCTGGTCGAGGGACAGGTCGGCGGCGATCTCGAACTCGCCGTCCGGGCGTTCGGCGCTGTAGGGCGCGCGGTTTGGTTGGCCGCCGAGCGAGACGTCGAACCAATAGGCCTCCACCCAGCGCAGGTGCGAGAGCAGCCCGGCGACGGTCATCAGCGGGGAGGGCAGGACGGAGCGGTGGGCGTCCGGCTCGGACAGGCCCGCGGACTTGTGCGCGATGGTGCCGCGCAGGAAGTCCAGGAACGCAGTGAGCTGTTGGCGCTCGTCGCCGGTGTAGGGCGGCTCGACGCGGGTGTCAGCGGAATCGGTCATGTGCGCAGTCTCGTCGAGCCGGGGGGCGGCGTGCACCGGGTTTTCGTCCCCTGTGGACAACTCAGGAGATTGTGGGGAAGTCCGGCGCGGCGACGTCGAAGGTCTTGCCCTGCTGGGTCAGCAGGGCGCCGAGCACGGCGGCCTTGCGCGGCACGTTGCGCGCGTCGCCCCACTTGACGACCCGCTGGTCGACGAGGGTGAGCCGGATGTCGGTGGGGGTGCGGGCGGTCACGGCCACCACGATCCCGCTCAGCTGCGGCGGGATGCCCGCGAGGACCGCGGTGGCGGCCCTGGTGGAGTGGTCGCCGCTGGCGTCGAGGACGGGCAGACCCGCCGGGGTGGCCTTCACGGTCCCGTAGTCGACGCCCTCCGCGTCGAACAGGTGCGTGCCGTCGTCACGGACCGCGACCGCGACCGGGGTCCGTTCGGTGATCACCAACTCGACCGTGGCCGGGAAGGACCGGCTGACGTCGACCGAGCCGACCCGGGGCAACTGGCGGACGCGGGTGGCGATCTCGTCGGTGTCGAGCGTGGCCAGGGGCGTGCCGGGTTCGATCGCGGCCGCCGCCCTGACCTCGTCCGCGGTGAGGTCCTTGGTGCCGGTGACCTCAACGGTGTTGGCACCCAGGACGGGGGTGAAGAAGATGAGGACTACCAGGCCGGTGACGGCCAAGAGGGAGCCGAGCACCGTCCACCGGCGGACGAGGTAGCGCCGGGCCGTGCGCCTGCGCGCGGGCCGTTGGGCGCCACGCGGCCTGCGCCGCGCACGCTTGCCGGGGACGGTGCTGGTCACGCCTCGCGCTCCAGTTCGGCGAGCACCTCGGGTCCGAGCATGGTCACGTCACCCGCGCCCATCGTCAGGACCAGGTCGCCGTTCTTGACCAGGCCCGCGACCAACGCGGGTACGCGGTCGAACGAGGGCTCGTAGTGGACGCGTTCGGCCGGGAGCGGGACCGCGTCGGCGACGAGGGCACCGCTGACTCCCGGCTTGGGCTCTTCCCGCGCGCCGAACACGTCGAGGACCACGACCTCGTCGGCCAGGCCCAGCGCGGTGCCGAACTCGGTCGCGAAGGTCTCGGTGCGGGAGTACATGTGCGGCTGGAACACCACTACGACACGACCGCCTTGCGCGGCGGGACGAACCGCTCGTAGTTGCGCGTCGACCTCGGTGGGGTGGTGGGCGTAGTCGTCGTACACGCGAACACCCGCGGCGGTGCCCTTGTACTCGAACCGCCTCCGAACTCCACCGAACGCGGCGATGCCCTCGCCGAGTTCGGCCAACGGCGCCCCTAGCTCGACACCCGCGAGGAGTGCGGCGACGGCGTTGCCCGCCATGTGCTCGCCGGGTACCGCCACGCCGAGTTCGATCTCTTGCCCGCCCAGCGTGACCCGCGCGAAGCCACCCCCGTCCGCGGGGCGGTAGTCGAGGATCGTGGCGTCTTCCAGTCCGGTCGCCAGGCGGCCGTACCTGCGCACGCGGATGCCCTTGGCGTGGGCGCGTTCCGCGAGCGCGGCCGAGCCGGGGTCGTCCGCGCAGGCGACGAGCACGCCGCCGGGGGTGATCCGCTCGAGGAACGCGTCGAACACCGCGACGTAGGCCTCCACGGTGCCGTGGTGGTCCAGGTGGTCGGCCTCGACGTTCGTGACCACCGCGACCGACGGCGAGAACACGAGGAACGACCCGTCGCTCTCGTCGGCCTCGGCGACGAACGCGCCCCCGGTGCCGTGGTGGGCGTTGGCACCGGACTCGTTGAGGTCACCGCCGATGGCGAACGACGGATCGAGCCTGCAGTGCTGGAGCGCGACCGTCAGCATCGACGTCGTAGAAGTCTTGCCGTGGGTACCCGCCACGCAGGCGACCTTGTGGCCGACCATCAACTCGGCCAGTGCCTGCGAACGGTGCAAGACGGTCAGCCCGCGCTTGCGCGCCTCGACCAATTCCGGGTTGGTGTCCTTGATCGCGGTAGAGACAACGACGGCGGTAGGGCCACCGGGGAGCAGATCGAGGTTCTCGGCAGCTTGCCCGATAGCGATCTGCGCGCCCTGGGCCCTGAGGGTCAGGAACGTCCGGGTCTCCTTGGCGTCGGACCCGGACACCGCCGCGCCCCTGGCCAGCAGGATGCGGGCGATGCCGCTCATCCCGGCGCCGCCGATGCCGACCAGGTGCGCGCGCTCCAGCGGGCCGTTCACGACACGCCCTTGGCCGCGGCGTCGAGGACCATGCGGGCGAGCACGTCGGCGGCCTCGCGGTGACCACTGCCCTGCGCGGCCGCGCTCATCGAGGTCAGGCGGCCGCGGTCGGACAGCATCGGGATGACCAGTTCCACGACCTTGGCCGGGGTCAGGTCGGCGTCGTCGACGAGGAGAGCGCCGCCGCCGTTGACCACCGGTCGGGCGTTAAGAGCCTGCTCGCCGTTGCCGTGCGGCAGTGGCACGTACACGGCAGGTAGGCCCACCGCGGAGACCTCGGCGACCGTCATGGCGCCACACCGGCACAGAGCAGCGTCCGCCGCCGCGTAGGCGAGGTCCATCCGCTCCAAGTAGGGCACGGCGACGTAAGAGGGCGCCCCCGGCACTGCCTGCACCGCGAGGG
Source organism: Actinokineospora globicatena (assembly GCF_024171945.1). Classification (GTDB taxonomy): domain Bacteria; phylum Actinomycetota; class Actinomycetes; order Mycobacteriales; family Pseudonocardiaceae; genus Actinokineospora; species Actinokineospora globicatena. Next base: position 349,963 of record NZ_JAMTCR010000004.1, on the reverse strand, counting down.
TGTTCTTGGGGCCGTGCGCGTGGAGAACTCCGATACCCGCCTCGGCGAGTTCGCGAGCCGCACCGGACACCGCGGTGTTGATCGAACGAGCGCCCTGGGAGCCACCGAACACCAGCAGGGTCGGGGCGTGCGGGTCGAGCCCGAAGAACTCCCTGGCCTGGGCCCGCAGCGCGGCCCGGTCCAGGTTGATGATCGACTCGCGCAGCGGGATGCCGATGACCTCGGCGCTGGGCAGACCGGAGTCGGCGACCGCCACCGCGACCCGCTCGGCGAACCGGGCGCCGACCTTGTTGGCGAGGCCGACCTTGGCGTTGGAGTCGTGCACGACGATCGGCACGCGACCACGGGCGGCGAGGTACGCGGGGAGGGCGACGTAACCGCCGAACCCGACCACCACGTCAGCGCCGACGCGGTCGAGGACCTCGCGCGTGGTCTTGACCGCGGAACGGACCTTCAGCGGCAGCTTCAACAGGTCCACATTGGGCTTACGGGGCATGGGGACCGGCGGGATCATCTCCAGCGGGTAGCCCCGCGCGGGGACGATGGTCTTCTCCAGACCGCGCTCGGTCCCCAGGGCGACGACTCGGGCGTCCGGGCGCAGCCGCATGACCGCGTCGGCCAACGCCAGCGCGGGCTCGATGTGCCCGGCCGTGCCACCCCCCGCGATCACCACGCACGGACCCGTGCGGGTGGGCTGACTGGCACCGGTGGGACCAACGGTCAACGACGTCCTCCTTTGGAGTTCCGCGGCGTGCCGCGGCTTGTCTTCTGGCGCGCGAGGGCCGCACCGCCCGTGCGCGGATAACCCTGTCGTTCCGGGGTGCGCTTGCGCGGCTCGGCCTGCGGCGCCCCCCTGCGCTGCGCGGTACCCCGCGGCGGTGTGGTCGGCCGCGCGGGCTTGCGCTTCTTCGGCGGCTTGTACGGCTGGGGCGCCGTCAGCTTCATGATCTTGCCGAACCGGCCGGGCCCCTGGGACCGCAGGGCCGAGACCGCCTCCGGCTCGTGCCTGGCGCAGTTGGCCAGGATGCCGAAGACGAGCATGGTGACCACGATCGAGGTGCCGCCCGAGGAGATCAGCGGCAGCGTGATGCCGGTGACCGGGAGCATCCCGACGACGTAGCCGATGTTGATCGCGGCCTGCGCGACCAGCCACACGGTGAGCGTGGCGGCGACCATCCGGATCCACGGGTCGATGTTGCGGGTCGCGATCCGCATGCCGACGACGGCCAGCATCGCGAACAGCCCTAGGACCAGACCGCAGCCGAGGAAACCGAGCTCGTCGCCGATAAGAGCGAAGATGAAGTCGTTGTGCACGTTCGGCAGGTAGCTGTACTTGGACGAGCCCTGCCCTAGGCCGCGACCGAAGAGCCCGCCATCGGCGAGGGCGAGCTTGGCCTGCAACGCCTGGTAGCTGCTGCCGTGGATGTCGTCATCGGGGCTGAGGAAGCTCAGCACGCGGGCGAGCCGGTAGTCGGTGCCGACGGCTAGGAGCGCGACACCCGCGAGGCCACCTAGGGCGAGAACGCCGAAGAGCCGCATCGGCGCTCCAGCGAACCAGAGCAGCGCGATGAGCACTACGCCCAAGGTGATCGTGCCGCCCAGGTCGGGCTGCAACATCACTAGGGCGAACATCAGCAACGCGACCGGTACGACAGGCACCAACAGGTGGCGGTACCGGTGCAGCACGTTGCGCTTCAGCACGAGGACGTGCGCGCCCCAGAGGGCCAACGCGAGCTTGCAGACCTCAACGGGCTGGAACGAGATGGGTCCTAGCCTGAACCAGCTCTGCGTGCCGTTGAGGGTGGTGCCCAACGGGGTGAGCACGGCCATGAGCAGCAAGATGCTGACCGCGAGCGCTGCCGGACTAAGAGCCCGGATGCGCTCAAGCGGGACGCGCAGACCTATCCAGAACAGGACGGCGCCGACGAGGACATAGAGGAGCTGCTTCTTGAAGACCGTGTAGAGACCCGACCCCGGGGTGTTGAGCGAGATCACCGACGACGCCGACAGCACCATCACCAGGCCGAGCGCGGTGAGCAACGCGAACACGGCCAGGACGAGGTGGAACGAGGCGAGTGGTCGACCCAACCACGCGGTCAGAGCCGTGCGGACCGCGTTGGCCCGTCCCACCACACCAGCGGTGCGGCGCTTGCGGACAGCGGTACCGACGCTCCCGGCGCTATCGTGCGCGGTCATCACCGACCCCCGGTGGCGCCGTCGCTCCCGGCCGCACTGCCTTCGGGGGTGACGCCATCCCGCGCCTGGGCGACCGCCCCGGCGAAGGCGTCGCCGCGGTGGGCGTAGTCGCGGAACATGTCCATGGAGGCGGCAGCGGGCGCGAGCAGCACGACGTCACCCGGACGTGCCATGGCGCCTGCCGCGCTGACCGCTGCGATCATGGGTTCATGGTCTCCCGGGGTCAGCCGTCGGACGGGGACATCGGGGGCGTGTCGCGCCAGCGAGGCCGCGAACACCTCCGCGTCCGCGCCGATCAGCACGACACCGCGTAGACGTCCCGCGACCGCCTCTACCAGCGGATCCACCGCGGCGCCCTTGAGCAAACCGCCCGCGATCCACACCACGGACTCGAACGACAGCAGCGAACCTGCCGCCGCGTGCGGGTTGGTGGCCTTGGAGTCGTTGACGTAAGAGACGCCGTTGACCTCACCGAGCGGGACAGCTCGGTGAGCGCCCGGTCGGAACGCGCGCAGACCCGCGCGTACCGCTTCGGGTGACACCCCGAAGGAGCGTGCGAGCGCGGCGGCGGCAAGGGCGTTGGCGACGTTGTGCGACCCGAGCGCGGTGAGATCTGCTAGCTCGGCCAGTTCCTCGGCCTGCTCGCTCGGGTCGTCCACGAACGCGCGGTCCACCAGGAGGTCTTCGACCAACCCCACCTCGCCGGGGCGCGGCACGCCAAGACCGAACCCGACCTGGACGCCGTCGTGCTCGGCGGCGAGGCGACCGGACCACTCGTCGGCGACGTTGCGGATGACCACACCGGCACCGGTGTAGGCGCGCCCCTTGGCCTTGGCGTACTCCTCCATCGACCCGTGCCAGTCGAGGTGGTCCTCGGCGAGGTTGAGCACCACTGCGGCGTGCGCGCGTAGCGAGCGCTGCCAGTGCAACTGGAAGCTGGATAGCTCTACCGCGAGCACGTCATGTCCGGCGCGGATAGCGTCGATCACGGTAAGACCCACGTTGCCGCACGCGATGGCGTTGCGCCCGTCAGCACGCAGGATCTCGGCAAGCATGCCGACGGTGGTGGTCTTGCCGTTGGTGCCCGTAACAACGAGCCAGGTGGGCGGTTGGGGCAACCGCTGCGACATCAGCCAGGCCAGCTCGACCTCACCGATGACATCTATGCCTGCGGCGACCGCTGACGCCAAGAGGGGGCTACTAGGCCGCCACCCCGGGCTGGTCACTACGAGCGACGTGCCCGCCGGAGGCTCGGTAAGACCGGGCACGAGCGTCGCACCTGTGTCGGCCAGTTCCGCCAACCGCTCGGCGTTGCCGTCGGTCACCGTGACCTCGGCGCCCATCTCCACGAGCGCCGCGGCCACCGACCGGCCGGTCACACCCGCGCCCGCCACCAGCACGTTGCCGGTGACCAGGCCCGCGAAGGGCCCGGTCACACGCCGCCGCCCAGCGCGAGCCAGTCGGCGTAGAACAGTCCGAGGCCGAACATCGCGCAGACGCCCGCGAGCAGCCAGAACCGGATGATGACCGTGGTCTCCGCCCAGCCAGCCAACTCGAAGTGGTGGTGGAAGGGCGCCATCCGGAACAACCGCCGCCGGGTGGTGCGGAAGATCGCGATCTGCAGCACCACCGAGACCATCTCGACCACGAACAGACCGCTGATCACGATCATCAGCAGCTCGGTGCGGGTGGTCATGGACAGGCCTGCGACCAGACCGCCGAGCGCCAGCGAGCCGGTGTCACCCATGAAGATCTTCGCCGGTGCCGCGTTCCACCACAGGAAGCCGATGCAGGCGCCCATCGCCGACGCGGCCACGATCGCCAGGTCGAGCGGGTCCCGGACGTCGAAGCAGGCGGCCTCCGCCACCCGCGAGCAGTCGTGGCTGAACTGCCAGAACGAGATCACCACGTAGGTGCCCATGACCATCGCCGACGAGCCGCCCGCGAGGCCGTCGAGGCCGTCGGTGAAGTTGACCGCGTTCGACCAGGCCGACACCGCCAGGTAGCAGAAGACGATGAAGCCGATACCGCCGAAGGAGACGATGGTGATGTCGCGGACGAAGGACAGGTTGTCCGATGCCGGGGTCAGCTGCCGCTCGTCGGGGAAGCGCAGTGCCAGGATCGCGAACGCGATCGCCACCACGAGCTGGCCGACCAGCTTCGCGGTCTTGTTCAGGCCGAGGTTGCGCTGCTTGCGGATCTTGATGAAGTCGTCGAGGAAGCCGACCAGGCCGAGCCCGGTGGCCAGCATCAGCACCAGCAGGCCGGACGCGGTCGGCGAGTCACCCCGGCCCGACCAGGCGTTGACGATGTGCGACGTGCCGTACCCGGCCCACATGGCGATGATGATCGCCACGCCGCCCATGGTGGGGGTGCCGCGCTTGCTCTTGTGGCCCTCGGGGCCCTCTTCGCGGATCTCCTGCCCGAAGCCCTGCCGGGAGAACACCCGGATCAGGTAGGGGGTGAGCAGGATCGAGATGACCATGGCGATCGCGGCCGCGATCAGGATGCTCTTCACCGGGCGTCCTCCGCCAGCAGCGCCTCGGCGACCCGCCACAGGCGGACGACCTTGGACGCCTTCACGAGCACAACGTCACCGGGTGCCAGTTCGGCGCGCAAGAGCGCCACCGCGGCATCGACGTCCGGCACCAGCACCGACTCCTCTCCCCACGAGCCCTCGAGGCTCGCCCCCTGGTGCATCGCGCGAGCCTGCTCGCCGACGACCACCAGGCGGTTGATGTCCAACCGAACCGCGAGCCTGCCGATGTCGTCGTGCGCCCGCACGGACTCCTCGCCCAGCTCGCCCATCACCCCGAGGACGGCCCAGGACCGGCGGCGGTTGCCTGACCGGGCCATCGTGGCCAACGTCTTGAGCGCCGCGCGCACCGACTCGGGGTTCGCGTTGAACGCGTCGTTGACCACGGTGACGCCATCGGCCCGGGTCACGACCTCCATCCGACGTGCGGAAACCCGCTGCGCGCCGGTCAAGCTCTCGGCCACCTCTTGCACTGTCGCGCCCAGTTCCATGGCGATGGCGGCAGCGGTAAGAGCGTTGCCCACGTGGTGGGCTCCGTGCAGTCCGAGGGAGACGGGAGCCTCGCCATGGGCTGTACGCAGCAGGAAGCTCGCACGGGCCTGGTCGTCGAGGGTGATGTCGACGGCGCGCACGTTCGCGGACTCCGCCTCACCGACCAGCACGACCCTCGCCTTGGTGCGGGACGCCATCGCGGCCACCAAGGGGTCGTCCGCGTTGAGGATCGCGATCCCGTCCTCGGGGAGCGCCTCGACGAGTTCGCCCTTCGTGCGGGCGATGTCCTCGCGGGTTCCGAACTCACCCAGGTGCGCGGTGCCGACGTTGAGCACGGCGCCGATGCGCGGCGGGGCCGTGTCGCACAGCGCGGCGATGTGACCCGGTCCTCGTGCCGATAGCTCCAACACGAGGTGTTTGGTCTGCCCGTCCGCGCGCAGCACGGTCCACGGGTGGCCCAGCTCGTTGTTGAACGACCCGGGCGGGGCGATGGTCTGCCCCAGCGGCGCGAGCACCTGCGCGATGAGGTCCTTCGTGGAGGTCTTGCCCGAAGAGCCGGTGATACCGACAACGGTCAGGCCGTCGCCGGTGAGCCTGTCTGCGACGAATCGGGCGAGTCGGCCCAGTGCCGCGAGTACTGCCGCACCGGATCCGTCCTTATCGCCCGTCAGCGCTACCGAGCGGGTGTGCGCCTCGGACACCGGGGGCACGATGATCGCCGGGGCGTCCACCTGCCGGGCCGCCAGGACCGCGACCGCACCGGACTCGATGGCCTTCGCGGCGAAGTCGTGGCCGTCCACCTTGTCGCCGGGCAGGGCGACGAAGAGGCCACCCGGCGTGATCTCCCGGGAGTCGAACTCGACGCTCCCGGTGACCACGGCTTCCGGGTCTGCCTGGTGCACGGTGCCGCCGACAGCGTCGGCGACCTCGCGCAGGGTAAGGGCGATCATTCGGTCACCGTGCCAAATCGCTCGCGGATGGCCGCGGCGAGTTCGTCGCGGTCGGAGAACGGGTGCACAACGCCAGCGATTTCCTGGCCGGTCTCGTGGCCCTTACCCGCGATGACCACTACGTCCCCTTCGCGCGCGTTGGCGACGGCGGTGACGATGGCTCGCCTGCGGTCGCCGATGTCGACGACCTCACCGCGTTCGCCCGAGGGCACCCCGGTCGCCCCAGCGAGCATGGCCGCCCGGATCGCGGCCGGGTCCTCGCCGCGCGGGTTGTCGTCGGTGACCACCAGGAGATCGCTGCGCCTGGCCGCGGCCTCGCCCATCAGCGGGCGCTTGGCGGTGTCACGGTCACCACCGCAGCCGAGCACGACGATGACCCTGCCATCGGTGCGCGCCCGCATCGCGTCCAGGGCGAGCGCGACGGCCTCTGGCTTGTGCGAGTAGTCCACGACGGCGGTGAAGTCCTGGCCTAGCGCCACCCGCTCCATACGGCCGGGTACGCGAACCGTGGCGAACCCTTCGACGATGGCTTCGAGCGGTACGCCTGCCTTGTCCAGGATCGCGGCCGCGACCAGCGCGTTGGCGATGTTGAACGTGCCCGGCATCGGCAGGGTCGCCTCGACGGTCACCCCGGTGGGGGTGTGGACCAGGAAGGTCTGCTCGCCGCTGAGGGACACCCGTACGTCCGAGGCGGTCCAGTCCGCGGCGCCAGTGGTCGACACAGTGGCGGTGTGCTCGCGCACCAGCCTGCGACCCCACTCCTGGTCGACGCAGACGACCTCGGCGGTGGAGCGGCCGTCGAACAGCAGCGCCTTGGCCTGGAAGTAGTCCTCCATGTCGGGGTGGAAGTCCAGGTGGTCCTGCGAGAGGTTGGTGAACGCGCCGACGGCGAAGCGCGTGCCCGCGACCCGGCCCAACCGCAGTGCGTGGCTGGAGACCTCCATCGGCACGTGCGTGACCCCGCGCTCCACCATCACCGCCAGCAGCGCCTGCAGGTCCGGGGCCTCGGGCGTGGTGAACGCACTGGCCAGCCTCGTACCGGCGACGCGGGTCTCGACTGTGCCGATCAACCCGGTCGTTAGGCCTGCCGTGGCGAGACCCGCCTCGACGATGTAGCTGGTGGTGGTCTTACCGGACGTGCCAGTCACACCGAGCACGCTTAGCGCTAGAGACGGCTCTCCATAGATCCACCCAGAGAGCGGACCGAGCGCGGCACGCGGGTCTGGGTGGACGACGACGGGCAGGCCTGCGTCCCGCACCGCGGGGCGTTCAACTCCCGTGGGGTCGGTGAGGATCGCGACGGCACCCGACGCGACCGCTTGGGCAGCGAAGTCGGCGCCGTGCGCACGGGCGCCGGGCAGCGCGGCGAACAGGTCTCCGGGAAGGACGTGCTGTGCGCGCAGCGTCGCGCCTGTGACGACCACATCGGACACCGGGTCCGCGGTGGCGTCCCCCGTCCAAAGCCGCGCGTCCGCGCGCGCGATCAGCGTGGCGAGCGGGACGGGCTGGATCCGGGTGGGGCGAGGCGGCGCTGTGACAGCCTTGCCTTCGAGCTTGGCGGGCACGTCGCGGAAGGCTACCTGCGCACGGAGGGCGACCACGCGGCCCCTCGCTCGCGGGACCCGGACGGTATGCGGTAGGTGAGCGGACAGTGATCACGACCGCTGGGCAAGCACACCCGGTTCACACGATCGTGTGGTCCCCATTTTCGCAGGTCACCGGCCCCGCCAGCGGCGTAAAGTCGAACGCGTGTTCATCTCAGCCCAGCGCGCTCGACGCGCCACGCAGCGGAGCGGACCCGGGTGGTCGCCGGGTCCGCTCCGCCCTACCGTCCTCAGCGGACGATCAGCCCTGGAACGCCTACTTGACCAGCGGTACTACCGGCGACGGCGCCGTCGAGAGCGGGATGGTGTAGCGCTGGGTCAGGAACGAGGCCACGTCGTGGAAGAACGGCGCGGCGGAGTGACCGTCCGGAGTGGAGTAGCTGGGCGTGTCGTAGACCATGCCCACCACGAACCGGGGCGAGTCGGCGGGCAGGATGCCCGCGAAGGTGATCCAGTACTTCGAGTCGCTGTAGCGGCCCGCCGCCTGGTCGAACTGCTGCGCCGTGCCTGTCTTGCCGGAGATCTGGTACCCGGTCAGCGCCGCGGCGGGTGCGGTACCGCTGTTGCCGTTGGGCGCCTTCTGCACCACCGCGCGCAACATGTCGCGCGTCGTGCGTGCGGTCTCCGGGCTCACCACCCGCACCGCCTCCGGGCGCGGCTCCTCCACCCGAGTCCCGTCCGGGGCGACCTTCGCCCGCACGATCCGCGGCGGCACCCGGACCCCGTCGTTGGCGATGGCCTGGTACATGCCCGCCATCTGCAGCACGGTCATCGACAGGCCCTGGCCGATGGGCAGGTTGCCGAAGGTGCTGCCGGACCACTGGTTGCGCGGCGGCAGCCTGCCCGGGCTCTCCCCCGGCAGGCCGACCCCGGTGCGCTTGCCGATGCCCAGCTTCTCCAGCAGGGCGGCGTAGCGGTCTTGGCCGATCTGGTCGGCCAGCATCAGCGTGCCCACGTTGGAGGACTTCGCGAACACGCCGGTCGTGGTCATGTTGATCCGGCCGTGCGGCCAGGCGTCGCTGACCGTGCGGTCGGACACCTGGATCGAACCGGGCACCGAGTGCACCGCGTCCGGGGTGGTGACCCCGTACTCGATCGCGGCCATCGCCGTGACGATCTTGTTCACCGACCCCGGCTCGTAGGGCGTGGTGACCGCGGTGTCGTTGAGCAGGTCGGGGTCCTGCCCGCGCAGCCCGCCCGGCGCGTTCGGGTCGAAGGTCTTGTCGTTGGCCAGCGCGTAGATCTCGCCGGTCTTGGCGTCCATCACCACGACGCTGACGCTCTTGGCTTGGCTGCGCTTGCCGAACTCGGCCGCCTTCTGCTGCACGAAGTACTGCAGGTCGGCGTCGATGGTCAACTCGATGTCAGACCCGTCGACGGCGGGCTCCACGTCCCGGGGGGAACCGACGATCACCACGTCGGTGCCGCTCGCGGTCTCCACCATCTGCCTGCCCGTCTGGCCGGACAGCTCTTTGTCGCGCAGCACCTCGAGGCCGAAGAGGCCGTGCAGGCTGTGCTTCTTCGGGTCCGGGTCATCGGTGCGCCAGTTCGCGTAGCCGAGCACGTTGGCCGCCAGCGACCCACCGGGGTACTCGCGCTTCGCCCGGTCCTCCACGTTGAGCGTGGGGTGCAGCTCGACCAGTTCGCGCGCCTTGGCCGGTTCGACGTCGGTGACCAGGTAGGTGAACTTGTCGTCCGAGCGCAGCTTCGCCAGCAGGTCCTGCTCGGACACCTGGGTGCCCAGCACCCTGGCCATGTCGGCGGCGATAGTCGCGGTCTCCTCGTCGAAGGTCACCACGTCCTTCGTCTTGCTCTTGGCCAGCAGGTCGGCCAGCGCCTTGCGCTGCGCCGCGGGCCGGTAGGCCAACGCCTTGACGTCGACGCTGAACGCCAGCTCGACCCCGTTGCGGTCCACAATGGACCCCCGGGTGGCCGGGATGGGCACGTCGAGCATCCGCTGCTTCTCGGCCCTGGCCGCGAGCGCCTCGGCCTCGAACCCCTGCACCTGCACCAGCTTCAACCCGGCGGCCACCAGCGACGCGATCAGCAGGAACCGCACCACCACCACCCGCACCCGGTGATCGGTCCCCGCGGCCCGCTTCGTCACCCGCCGCAACCGCCCCGGCGAGACCCCGAACCGCTTCAGCCCACCGCCACTCGCGCTACCCCGCGCGTGCCCGGCCCTGCCGCCCCCAGCCCGACCACCGCCCCCCGGCCGCCGCACCCCACCAACGCCATCCCCACGACGCACATCCCGAGCACTCCCCCGCCCATCCCCACTACCCCGCGGCGCACCACCGCCCTCACCCCGACGCACTTCCCGCCCAAACCCAGCACCCCGATGAGCTCCCCCAGCCCCACCCCGCGCACCAGCCGACCCACTACCCGTCCCGCGCCCACCAGCCCCCGACCCAGCCCCATCCCCACGCCGACCCACCGGCTCTCCCCCACGCCGCCCTACCGCCCCGCCATCCCCACGCCGCCCACTCGCCGAACCAGCCCCGAGGTCCCGCCCCCCAGCGCCCAACCCCTCCCCAGCCCCACGCCGCCCTGCACCCGAACCACCTTGAGCCCCACGCCCACCGCTGCCCGAACTCCCCTGAGCACCTCGCCCACCGCCCGAACCACCCTGTCCCCCACGCCCACTGCCCGAGCCCCCCTGGATACCCCGCGCACCGCTACCCGAACTCCCCTGTCCCCCACGCCCGCCACTCGAGTTCCCCTGGGCACCCCGCGCACCGCTACCCGAACTCCCTTGAGCCCCTCGCCCACTACCCGAGCTCCCCTGAGCCCCACGTCCAGCTGCGGAACCGCCCCCGGTCCCACGCCCAACCCCCGACCCGCCACCAACCCCACGCGAACCCGACACCCCGCCACCTCCACTCACCCGACGTCCACCATCCCCAGCGCCCGAACCAGCACCACCATCGCCACGCCCCACCGCAGAACCGCCCCGTGCCCCACGCTGCCCAGCGGCAGAACCGCCCTGAGCCGCACGCCCCGCACCCGAACCGCCCTCGCGCCCGCCGCTCACCGGCCCGTCCCCGACATCCCGCCGCAGCTCACCAGCGCGCCCCTGCCCGCCTCGACCCACGCCATCCCGTCCGCCGGTCACTGCCCGCCACCCGCCGCTCCCACTAGTCCCGCCGGAACCACCCACTCGTCCCGACCGGCCTCACACACCCGCACCCCCATACCGCCGCAGCGCACCCCCACGCGCTCTCGGTTCCCCGCCACAACCCAGTCACCAACCAGCCGTGCGCCCCCAAACGCACGACGACGGTCAGCGCTCGACCCGAGAGCGCGGAGCCCTACACCAGTGCCGCACTCACGAGCCGCCGCAGGCATGGCATCGGGGCGTTTCGACCACGACACCTCCCGCCCGCTCCCCAGGACATCCACAGAAAGAAGGTGATAACCGGCGGACAACACCTCGCCGACAGTCGACTGCCAGCGGCGCAGTGCGCCCTTGCGGAACAAGGCATCTATCCGACGAGTCGAGACCCGGACGCTCAGCGCGACATGCGCTGGGCCCAACTGCGAGTGACCAGCGGGCATCCCGCCACGGTCGGGGAGCTGCCAGCGGTAGCCAGGGGACAGTCTGGGACCGCACGTGGCCAGCCCTGATTCGCGCTGGCCGCTAGACCGTCCGGAGCGGCTGGTCGGCACGGCCACTCGACACCGGGTGGTCGACGACCGAGGGGCGCTCGTGGGCAACTCCGAGTGGGGCTGCCCAGTGGGCTGGTCAGGCTGACCCGAGCGCAGCCCACGGCGGGTCTGACTGGCGGGCGGCCCAACATGGGCCCTCGCGGTGGGCAGCTCAAGGCGACCTGGGCGCAGCCCAAGGTGGGGCTGCGCGGTGGGGTGCCCTGGGCTGGGGTGGGCCAGGGGCTGGTGTGGGGGCCGCCGGGGTCGGGGGGCCTGAGGTCCGGGGGTGCTCGGACCTGTGGGCGCCGAGTGGCGGGGGGGCATCAGCCTGCTCCGCCTGGGGGCTCGGGGTCGATGCGGGGTTGGTTGGGGCTCAGCGGTTGGGTGCCCTGGGGGGTGCCCTCCGCCGGGGACTGGGTGCCTGCGGGTTGGGCTGGGTCTGGTTGGGCTGGGGTGGGCTGGGTGCCGCCAGGTTGGGCCCCGTCGGCCGCGGGAGGGGTGGCGGTGTCGGCGGCGGGGGGTGTGGCCGTGGGTGGCGTGGGGTCCGCTGGGGCGGTGGCGGCCTTGGCGGTGCCGACGACCTCGACGGTGCCGTCGGGCTTGAGCCTGATCCAGGCGGAGTCGCCCGCGGGGACCATGCCCAGGGCCTTGGCGCGCTCGGCCAGGGCGGGGGCGGCCTCCTGGTGGGTGACCTCCTGCTGCAGCAGCGCCGCCTGCTCGGCGAGCTCGGTGGTCTGCTGCTTGGTGCGCTCCAGGTCGTAGGAGTCCGCGATGGCCTGGGTGGTCAGCCACAGAGTGGCGGCCACGCCGACGGCGAGCAGGGCGATGATCAGCACCACGAACGAGGCCCGGCCCGCGCTGGCCTCCTCGTTGGCCGCGGCGGCCGACGAGGTGTGCGGGCGGACGCCCTCGCGCTGGGCGCGGCGGGCGTAGGCGCGCTCGGCGGCGGGGGTGCGGGGGCGCTGGGCGGCCCGGCGCGGCTTGGGGGTGGACTCCAGGAGTCCGACCTGGCCGGACGCCTCCACAGTGGACTTGGCGGCGGCAGCGGACTTGGCGGCGGCGGACTTGGTGACCGCGGCGCCAGTGCGCTGGGACTTGGCCGCCGAGACCTTGGTCCGGGGTTCGGCGGTGCGGCGGGGCCGGGTGGCCGCGCGGGTCGTCGAGCCGAGCCCGCGGGCGGTCTGGGTGGGACCGCCGGGCTCGGGTGGGGTGGGGTCTGTTCGCCTTGCTTGTGCTCTACCGGTCACCGATTCACCATGTTCCGCACCGACACCCCGGTCGTCCTCGTCGGACCGGGTCGAGTCCCGCCCTGCGCCGCTCGTGGTCCGGTCGCGCACCGAACCGCGCCGGGCCCTGGGCAAGTCGGCCTTGGGCGCGGCGACGGGGCCTGCCTCGAGGTCGTCGTCCGGGGTGGGGCGGGACTGGGTGGGCAGGCGGCCGGTGCTGCTCGGTGGGGCGGTCATGGTGCCTCCCGGACGCGTTCGGCGGCGCGGAGCCGGACTGACTGCGCGCGGGGGTTGGCGGCGACCTCGGTCTCGTCGGCCACCTCGGCGCCGCGGGTGAGCAGGCGCACCTGGGGGGCGTGCTGGGGCAGTTCCACCGGCAGCCCGGGGGGCGCGGTGGACTTGGCCAGCTCGGTGATGGCCCGCTTGACGATGCGGTCCTCGAGCGACTGGTAGGCCTCGACCACGATCCGGCCGCCGACCGCGATGGCCGACAGCGCGGCCGGGATGGCGCGGCGCAGGACGTCGAGTTCGGCGTTGACCTCGATGCGCAGCGCCTGGAAGGTGCGCTTGGCGGGGTGGCCGCCGGTGCGCCTGCTGGCCGCGGGGACCGCGTCGTAGAGCAGCTCGACCAGCCGCGCGCTGGTGCGGAACGGTTCGCGTTCGCGTTCGGCGACGACGGCGCGGGCGATGCGGGCGGCGAAGCGCTCCTCGCCGTACTCGCGCAGCACCCTGGCCAGGTCCGCGGCGGAGTACTCGTTGAGCACGTCGGCCGCGGTCTGCCCGGTGGTCTGGTCCATCCGCATGTCCAGCGGGGCGTCCCTGGCGTAGGCGAAGCCGCGCTCGGCCACGTCGAGCTGCATGGAGGACACGCCGAGGTCGAAGAGCACGCCATCCACACGGGACAGTCCGAGGTCGACGAGCGCGTCGGGGAGTCCGTCGTAGACGGTGTGCACGAGGTGCACCCGGTCGCCGTGCCGGGCGAGGCGCTCGGCCGAGAGGGCCAGCGCGTTGGGGTCGCGGTCCAGGCCGACCAGGGTGAGCCGGGGGTGGGCCGAGAGCAGGGCGTCGGAGTGACCGCCGAGGCCGAGGGTGGCGTCCACCAGGACGGCGGGGCGGTCGGCCAACGCGGGGTGCAGCAGATCCAGCACCCGCCGCATCAGCACCGGCTCGTGGCGGGGTCGGTCCGTCACCGGCACACCCCAGCCCCACGCACGCGACCAGCCACACCGGACGCGCGCCGCGCCGTCATGGCAACCACCCCTCTCCGCACCAGGTACCTCCCGGCAGAACGGGCGCTGGGTGCCGCCAGGTCCCCGCCCGCTCGTCGGACCTGGCACCGGGGAAGGTGTGCCAGGGCCGAAGGCGAGCGGACCGAGGCCTCACGGCACCCGCGCCCCGCGCTCCGTCAGAACACGCCGGGAAGGACCTCCTCCCGGGCCTGGGAGTAGCTGTCCTCGTGCTCGTCCAGGTAGGTCTGCCACGCCTGCGCGTCCCAGATCTCCAACCTGGTGATCGCGCCGATGACCACGCAGTCCTTGCTGAGCCCCGCGTACTTGCGCAGCTCAGGCGCGATCGCGACCCGCCCCTGCCCGTCTGGTCGCTGCTCGTCGGTTCCGGCGAACAGGTACCGCTGGTAGGCGCGGACCGCCTCGTTCGTCAGGGGTGCCGCGGCGACCTTGCGTGCCATCTCCTCGAACTCCGCGCGTGGGAACACGTAAAGGCAGTGATCCTGACCCTTCGTGACCATCAACCCACCCGCGAGCGCTTCCCGGAACTTGGCGGGCAGCGTGAGCCGCCCTTTGTCGTCGAGCTTGGGGGTGTGCGTGCCGAGGAACATCCGCCACACCCACCTCCCACCGAACCGGTCGGATCGGCCATGAGGCCCCCGTCTGCCCCACTTGGCGCCACAGTACCCCACTTTTCACCACAGTCAACGCGAATCGCGCGGGATTCGGACCGAGCGGTTTCACGTTTTCGCAGCTAGAGGCGCTGGGGTGGGTGTGGGGAGGGGTGGGGGCGCCACCGGGCCGGATGACCCCGACACCCTGCTGAAAACGGGCGAATCAGACCGGGATCAGTGGTCGAACCGCATGTCAACGCCCTGCGTGGGGCACTGTGGGTGGCCGGGAGGGCTCACGGTGGGGCATCGTGGGAATTTCGCCGGGCTCACCCGTTCGGGTAGCGCTCGGGCCGTCGCCGACCGATCACCGACCGTCATCGCGACCTGGGCACCGGTCCAGCGGGTGGACCACCCCGACCCGGGGCGCCGGTGCCGTGACAAGATCCACAACGGCGCGTCCCCCGGGCATCGCCGCGATCGTGACCGCACGGCGGCGCGGCGGCCTATCCTTGGGCGAGCAGCACGGCCATCGGTCGCGCGGTCACCCCGGTCGAGGGCGTTGGGTACTTCGCCCTCGTTTGACACACTCCGTGGCAGGCTGACGCGGCCACGCCGATGTGGTGGCGAGCACGTGGGGGGCGCCGCGCGCCGAGACCGACCGCGCCCGGGCACCGGTGGCGGCGGGAGGCGGGAGAGCCGCCGAGGAACACCAGGAGGTCGCGTGACGTCGAGCACCCCGCATGCCGCCCTGCCGGGCAACCCGTACGGAGCGCCGGGCGGCGAGCCGTTCGCGGGGCAGAACGGGGGGGCGTACCCGGCCCCGTCCGGCCCGCACCCGGCCCCGCACGAGCAGGGCACCGGGCGCCAGCCCGGCCGGTTCGACGACCTGCACGCCACCGCCCAGCGCATCGCGCAGAACGTGGAGCGGGTGCTGGTCGGCAAGCCGGAGGTGGTGCGCATCGCGCTGGTCACCCTGCTCGCCGAGGGCCACCTGCTGGTGGAGGACGTGCCAGGCGTGGGCAAGACCTCGCTGGCCAAGGCGCTGGCCCGGTCGATCGACTGCTCGGTGAGCCGCATCCAGTTCACCCCGGACCTGCTGCCCAGCGACGTGACCGGCGTGTCGATCTTCAACCGCCAGACCAACGAGTTCGAGTTCCGGCCCGGCCCGGTGTTCGCCAACATCGTCGTCGGCGACGAGATCAACCGAGCCTCGCCCAAGACGCAGTCGGCGCTGCTGGAGTGCATGGAGGAGCACCAGGTCACCGTCGACGGCAACACCTACGGGCTCGACTCCCCGTTCATGGTGATCGCCACGCAGAACCCGATCGAGATGGAGGGCACCTACGCCCTGCCCGAGGCCCAGCGCGACCGGTTCACCGCGCGGGTGTCGATCGGCTACCCGGACCCGCAGGCCGAGTTGGCGATGGTCGACGAGCACGCGGGCCACGACGTGTGGGCGACGCTGCGCCCGGTGTCCGACGCCGACCAGGTGCGCGGGCTGATCGAGGCGGTGCGGACGGTGCAGATCGCCCAGGAGGTGCGCCGCTACGCCGTGGAGCTGGTGTCGGCGACCCGGCGGCTCTCGGAGATCCGCATCGGCGCGTCGCCGCGCTCGACCCTGCACCTGGTGCGGGCCGCGCGCGCCCAGGCCGCGCTGTCCGGCCGGGACTTCGTGGTGCCCGACGACCTGCACGTGGTGGCCATCCCGGTGCTCGCGCACCGGCTGGTGCTCACCCCGGAGGCGCAGGCCTCGCGCCGCTCCCCCGCCGACCTGATCCGGGGGCTGCTGCAGCGGGTCCCGGTGCCGCAGGCCACCCCGGACGTGGGTGGCGCGCAGTGGACCGGGCAACGCGGGCGCTAGGGGGAGTCGGATGCGCGGAGCCCTGTCGGGACTGACCACCCGGGGACGGTGCCTGATCGCGGCCGGGCTCGCTGCCGCGTTGTGCTCGGCTGTGCTCAACGAGCGCGACCTGATGCGCGTGTCGGTGTTCGTGGTAGCCCTACCGCTGCTGGTCTGCTGGTTGACGGCAGTGTCGCGGGTGGGGTTACACGCGCAGCGTCACATCTCTCCTGTCCGGGTCCCGGTGGGGGGTCGCACGGAGGTAGCGCTGTCCGTGCAGAGCACCGGCAGGCTTCCGACGGTCGGTCTGCTTGTCTCCGACGGCGTGCCGTACGCGCTCGGGGGTAAGCCGAGGTTCCTCATCGAGTACTTGCCGCGGCACACCGGGACGCAGCTGCGCTACACGCTGCAGCCGATGTTGCGCGGGATCCAGCAGATCGGCCCGTTGAAGGCCACCGTCACCGACCCGTTCGGCCTCGCGGAGTTCGAGCGCGAGCTGGCGGGCACGTCGCGGCTGGTCGTGGTGCCCAGGGTGGTGCGGCTCGCCGGGGTGCCCGGCGGGTCCGGGCTCGGGTCCGGCGACGACGGCTCGGTGCGGCTCAACGCGGGCCAAGGCGAGGACGACGCCGTGGTCCGGCCGTACCGGCAGGGCGACGACCTGCGCAAGGTGCACTGGCGCTCGACCGCCAAGCGCGACGAGATGATGGTGCGCGTCGAGGAGAGCCCGTGGCGCGGCGGCACGACCGTGCTGCTCGACCGCCGGGTCGCCGGGCACCGGGGCGCCGGGGCCGGGTCGAGCCTGGAGTGGGCGGTGTCCTTCGCCGCGAGCGTGTGCGTGCACCTGCACCGCCACGGCCACCAGATCCGGTTGGTGACCGAGACCGGCGGGATCCTGGTCAGCGACGCGGGCGACGGCGCGCACAGCGACGCCGCGGTGCTCGACGCGCTGGCCGCGTTGCAGGCGGTGCACCAGCGCGACATCTCGTGCCCCGCCGATCCCGGTCACGGCCAGGAGCTGATCGCGATCCTGGGCGCGGTGACGCCGGAGTCGGTCAGCCAGCTGATCCGCTACCGCACCCGGGGCACGCGCAGCCTCGCGGTGCTGCTCGACACCCCGGCTTGGGGCAGCGGCGACGGCCCGGACGTGGACCCGACGGCGGCGGCCAGCCTGCTGGCGGGCGCCGGGTGGGGCGTCACCGTCGCGCGGCCGGACGTACCGATGACCCAGGTCTGGGCCGGGGTCTGCCGCACCGGAACCCGGCGCGGCGACACGATGATCGCGGGAGCCGGGACATGAGCGACCAACCCCCGCCCACGGTGCAGGCGCAGTGGTCGACCACGGTGACGCCGGTGGTCGCCGCGGTGACCACGCTGTGCGCGTCGACGGCGTTGTCCGGGGTGATCTCCGGTGCCAGGTGGCTGGGGCACGCCGGGATCGCGGTGATCGTGGTCGCCGCCGTCGGCTTGGGCCTGCGCGCGTTGCGCACCCCGACGCTGCTCGTCGGCATCGGTCAGCTGGTGTCGTTGCTGTTCCTGCTGGTCGCGCTGTTCACCGACAGCGGGGTGCTGGGGATCTTCCCCGGTCCGGACGCGTTGGACGACCTGGGCACCGTGCTCAGCGACTCGGTGGAGGCGGTGCGCACGGGGGTGCCGCCGGTGGCCGAGACGAGACCGGTGCTGTGCCTGGTCGTGATCGCGATCGGGCTGGTCGCGGTGCTGGTCGACACCCTGGCGGTCGCCGCGGGCGCCCCGGCGGCGTGCGGTCTGGTGCTGCTGTGCGTGTACGCGGTCCCCGCCTCGCTCGCCGACGAGCTGCTGCCCTGGTGGTCGTTCGTGCTCGGCGCGGGGTCGTTCGCAGTGCTGCTGGCGGTCGACGGGACGCACCGGCACCGGCTGTGGCGCAACCGGCCCGCACTGCCCACGACGGGTAGCGGGTTCGGGTCACCGATCGCGATGGTCTCCTCGGCGCTGGTGCTCGGTCTGCTCGCGGGCGCGCTGATCACCGGGATCGGCACCGTCGGCAGCCTGCCCGGTGGCGGCAACGGGGGCGGTAGCGGCGGCGGGCTCGCGCTGAAGCCGTTCACGAAGCTGCGCGGCATGCTCGACCAAGGCAACAACGTGGAGCTCTTGCGCGTACGCGGCCTCGGCAACGACAGCCGCTACCTGCGCGCGATCACACTGCCCAGCTACAAACGCGACGGTGGTTGGGTCGCCGCGGACGCGTTGCCCAACAACGTTCCCGCCGGGTTAGCCCTACCGCCCGCACCGGGTGATGACGGTCGGGGCGAGGTCACCCGGATCGAGATCGAGCCGATCAACTACGAGGACCTGTGGGCGCCGGTCTACGGCACCCCCCGCAACCTGCGCGACCTGCCGGACGGCATGTTCTACGACCAGGCGGGCGGCATGGTGTTCTCGCACAACATGCGCAAGCTCGACCGGTACGTCGAGGACGCCGACCTGACCCAGCCGAGCTCGGACCAGCTGCGCCAGGCGGGCGACAACTACGACGAGATCGACCCGGTCTACCTGGCCGCCGACGGGATCGATGCCGAGGTCATCACCCTGGCCAAGCTGCTCACCGACGGCCAGAACTCGGTGTTCGACAAGACGATGGCGCTGCAGAAGTACTTCGCGACCACCAACGGCTTCCAGTACAAGACGCAGACAGCGCTGACCAGCGACGAGAACGCCCTCAAGGAGTTCCTCTTCAACTCCAAGACGGGCTACTGCGAGCAGTACGCCTCCGCGATGGCCATCCTCGCGCGCGCGGCGGGCATCCCGTCCCGCGTCGCGATCGGCTACACGGCGGGTTTCCTCTCCGGCGACTACCGGTCGATCACCACCCAGGACGCACACGCGTGGGTAGAGGTCTTCTTCCCCGGCCAGGGTTGGATCACCTTCGACCCCACCCCCCTCGCCGACGGCCGCACCTACGAGCCCCCTTACGTCAGTTCCGACCCGAGCACCGGCCCGTCGACCAGCGTGACGACGGAGAAGGTCCCAACGGGCTCCGCTAGCACTACCGCCGCACCCCGCAGCGAACGTCCGGACACCGACCCGCAGGCGGGCAACCTGGGCGGCACGGGCTCCACTGACTCGGCGTGGCCGTGGCAGGCGTGGGTCGGCCTCAGCCTTGGCGTCATCGCGCTTCTGCTGTTGGTCCTGTCGACGGCAGTGGGCATGACGGTCGTCCGACCGTTCGCCATCGTGGCGGCACTGGGGGCGGGCGTGTTCCTGCTATCGCTGGTGTCGTGGTGGCTGAGCGCCCTGCTCGTCGTCCTGGCCCTGGCCGCCATCCCGGCCACCCTTCGCGACTGGCACCGCCGCCAACGCCGCACCGCCCTGGCCAGCGAGGGCGCGGCGACGGCGGCCTGGACCGAGCTGATGGCCGAGTCCTGGGACCGGGGCGCCGAGACCTCCGAGACCGACACCGTCCGCACCGCCGCCCGTCGCCTGGCCAAGGAACACAGCCTCGACGACGGGTCCAAGCAGGCCCTGCGGACCGTGGTGAACTCGGTGGAGCGCTCCTGGTACGGGGGCCACGCTGATCGGGACCCGGAACTCGCGCGGGCGTTCGACGAGGTTGTGTCCGGGATGCGGAAGTCGTCGCCACTGGACTGGAAGGGGCGATTGCTCCCCCGCTCCGTGATCTCGCCCCAACGCAAGCCCAAGCGCCCGGAGTAACCCACCGAAACCGCCCTCCCTTCCCCCAATGGACACGTGTCACAGGGGAAGGAGGGCGGTTTCGGTCTGCCGCTAAATGGCCTGGAAATGGCTCAGCGCCGACACCCGGAGTGGGGGTCGGCGCTTGGGCCTGAGTGGGGATCGCTGACTGGGTGGGGTTAACGCTCTTCGTCGAAGCGCTTCTTGAAGCGCTCCTCCATGCGTTGGGAGAACGAGCCCCGGCGGTGGTGGGCGGCGGTGCCGCCTCCTCCGCTGGGGGACTCCTGACCTGGCTCCGGTTCGGAGCCGCCCTGGCGCAAGGCCGTCAGCGTCAGCAGAGCACCGACGAACATCACCAGGAAGCCGAGCAGGCTCACCACGGGGATACCAGCCGGTTTGAACGGCAGCATCACACCGAGCACGAGGAGGGCGACGCCCAGGACGAAAAGGGCGATGCCTTGCAGTCTGCGCCGCCGGGACGGCTTGCGCAGGCGGGCACCTCGGACGGTGGAGGCGAACTTGGGATCCTCGGCGTAGAGCGCGCGCTCGATCTGGTCGAGCAGTCGCTGCTCGTGCTCGGAGAGTGGCATGCGTTCCTCCTCCGGCACAGCGGTCGCGGGCGCCGGGCGATCACGGTTGCCGCCGGACCCGGCGGGCACCCCTCGGTGGAGGTGTCGCCTCCAGGATACGGGGCGTTTCCCCCCGCGACTACCCGATCCCGGATCACGACGCGGTCGCTCTGTCGGAGTCCTCCTTCCGGGGTAGTCCCGACCGGGTGTCGTCGCGCCGCGCGCCCTGTCGATCACGCTCGGCGCCCAGCCCGATCGGGGCCGCGACCAGCTCGTCCGGGATGGCGAACGCCTCGACCAGCACTGCCGCGTGCGGGCGGAGGTGGCGGCAGAGGTCGTTGACCGCCCCGGTGACGGCCTTGGCCCTGCTGGTGGTCAACCGGCCGTGGCCGAGGAACCAGTCCAGGTCGGACTCCACGGAGCTGAGCACGTGCAGATCGCACACCCGGCCGAGCAGCGCGGCCGCGTCCTGGTCGGCGCACCGGTCGATGGCGGCGACGAACGCCTCCAGCACGATCCGCTCGACGTGCACCCTGGCCGCCCGCAGCACGTGGTCCTGGGCGGCGTTGAACACCTCGAACGCCGACTCGCCCGGCTCCCCCGCGCGCCGCAGCCTGCGGGCCAGGGTGTCCAGGACGTGCTTCTCCCGGTCCTCGAACAGCCGCAGGTGCCAGCCCCGGTCGAGCAGGTCGGCGTCCTCGTCGCGGGCGGTGACGGCGCCCACGAGCCGTTCGATGAGCGACCGGGCGGCGGTGCGCTCGATGACGGTGCCGACGAACTGGTCGGCGATGAACCTGGCCATCCCGACGCTGCCCAGCTCGTGCAGGTCCTGCTGGTAGCCGGTCAGCAGGCCCTTGGCGACGAGCTGGTAGAGCACCGTGTTGTCACCCTCGAAGGTGGTGAACACGTCGGTGTCGGCCTTGAGTTGCGGCAGCCGGTTCTCCGCGAGGTACCCGGCACCGCCGCAGGCTTCCCGGCAGGCCTGGATGGCGCGGGTGGCGTGCCAGGTGGTGGCGGCCTTGATGCCTGCGGCCCTGGACTCCAGTTCGCGTTGCCCGTGGTCGCCGAGGTCACCGTCGTGCAGCGTGGAGACCAGTTCCTCTTGGGCGAAGTGCAGTGCGTAAGACGTCGCGAGCGCGGGCAGCAGTTTGCGCTGGTGCGCCAGGTAGTCCAAGAGGACAACCTCGTCGTTGCCGTCAGGGTTGCGGAACTGACGGCGGTCGAGCGCGTAGCGGACCGCGATGGTAAGCGCGTTCTTGGTGGCACTACCTGCCGCGCCTGCGACGCTGATCCGGCCGCGGATCAGCGTGCCCAGCATCGTGAAGAACCGGCGCGAGTCGCCCTCGATCGGGCTGCTGTACGTGCCGTCCTCGGCGACGTCCCCGTACCGGTTGAGCAGCGCGTCGCGCGGGACGCGGACCTGGTCGAACCAGATCCGCCCGTTGTCGACGCCGTTGAGCCCGGCCTTGCGACCGCAGTCCTCGATCGTGATCCCCGGCAGCGGTCGACCACCGTCGTCGCGCAGCGGCACCAGGAGCGCGTGCACGCCACGCCCCTCGCCGCCGGTGATCAGCTGCGCGAAAACGACGGCGATGCGACCGTCACGGGCCGCGTTGCCGATGTAGTCCTTGCGGGCCGCGATGTCGGGGGTGTCGAGGACGAACTCGCCGGTGTCCGGGTCGTAGGTGGCGGTGGTGCGCAGGTGCTGGACGTCGGAGCCGTGGCCGGTCTCGGTCATCGCGAAGCACCCGGGCAGGCCGAGGTCCATGATCTCCGGCAGGTACCGGTCCAGGTGCCGCTCGGTGCCCAGCGCCTCGACCGCGCCGCCGAACAGGCCCCACTGCACGCCCGCCTTGACCATCAGCGACAGGTCGCCGAAGCCCAGCATCTCGAACGAGGTCAGCGACCCGCCGACATCGCCCTCGCCGCCGTGGCTGACCGGGAACCCGACCCTCGGGTACCCGGACTTCGCCAGCTCGTGCAGCTCGGCAAACACCTGCTCCCGGTGCTGCTCGGTGGTCAGGTCGTAGGTGGCGGGCGAGGGCAGCGCGGCCATGCGGAGCCGCGCCTCTCGCCGCACGTGCGCCCAGCGGCCGTCGAGCAGTTCGGTGAGCAGCCCGGCCGCGACGGGGTTGGTGGCCGGGATGGGCATGCGTCCTCCTCGTGCGGTGGGGATCTCCGACGCTAGTGCGCCCCGTCCGCGCGCGCCGGTTGTGCGAGATGGCGCGGGGTGCGATACCTATGGCGCATGGACCCAGTCGCGGCGTTGAAGCAGATCGCGCTGTACCTGGAGCGCGCCGGTGAGGCGACGCAGAAGGTGCGCGCGTTCCGCCGGGCCGCGGCGAAGGTCGCCGAGATCGACCCGGACGAGATCACCACCAGGGCCAAGGCCGGGACGCTGACCGACCTGCCCGGCATCGGGAACTCGATCGCGCTGGTGATCGCCGAGTCGGTCATGGGCGGCGAGCCCAGCTACCTGGTCAACCTGATGGGCAAGCAGGCCGGACCGGTCGCCGGTGGCGGGGCGCTGCGCGCGGCGCTGCGCGGTGACTGCCACACGCACTCCGACTGGTCCGACGGCGGCAGCCCCATCCGGGAGATGGCCGAGGCCGCGATCGCGCTCGGCCACGAGTGGATCGTGCTGACCGACCACTCCCCCCGGCTGCGCGTCGCCAACGGCCTCAGCGCCGACCGGCTGCGCAGGCAACTGGAGGTGGTGGCCGAGTTGAACGTGGAGCTGGCGCCGTTCCTGGTCCTCACCGGGATCGAGGTCGACATCCTGCTGGACGGGTCACTCGACCAGGAGGACGACCTGCTGGCCGAGCTGGACGTCGTCGTCGCCAGCGTGCACTCCCAGCTGCGGATGCCGAAGGCGGAGATGACCGAGCGGATGCTCACCGCCGTGGCCAACCCGCACGTCGACGTCCTCGGGCACTGCACCGGCAGGCTGGTGGTCGGCAAGGGCAGGCCGGAGTCGGAGTTCGACGCGCCCGCGGTGTTCGCCGCGTGCGCCGAGTACGGGGTCGCCGTCGAGATCAACTCCCGCCCGGAGCGGCTCGACCCACCGCGGCGGCTGCTGCGCCAAGCCGTCGACCTCGGCTGCCAGTTCGCGATCGACACCGACGCGCACGCCCCCGGCCAGCTCGACTGGCTGCCCTACGGCTGCGAACGAGCCGAGGAGTGCGGCGTCGGCGCCGACCGCGTCATCAACACCAGGACCGCCGACGACCTGCTCGCGGGCATCGCCGCCCGCTGCTAGACGGCCAAGCCGTGCGCGGCTCATCGGCACCGCCGCCCGGGGCTCGACGACACCACCGCGAGGCCCGTCGGCAACGCGCCCGCAGCTAGACGGCGAGGCCGCGCGCGGCTATGCGGCACAGTCGCGCGCGGCTCATCGGCATGGCCGCCCGCGGCTGGACGGCAGCGCCGCCCGCGGCTGGATCACCATCGCCGCGGGCGCCTGAACGGGCAGCGCCGACCGTGTTAACCGGCAACGGGGATCGGGCCGCGGACCACGGCCGGTGTGCGAGAGTGGTGCCCATGGCGCTGCGGCAGGTCGACGAGGTGGCCGAGACCGAGGTGGCCGCCCGTGCTCTTGGCCTGGTCCTCACCAGGGCGAGCACCGACGTCTACCCGAAGGTCCCGCCGATGCAGCTGCGCGCGCTGCACTTCGTGGAGACCCTGGAGCCGGTGAACCTGACCCGCCTCACCGAGGAGCTGGGCACGATCCCGTCGTCCACCAGCAGGCTGTGCGACCGCCTGCAGGCCGCGGGGCTGCTCGACCGCCGCCCGGCCACCACCGACCGGCGCGAGGTCGAGATCGTGCTCACCATCACCGGCCGCGAGCTGCTCGACCGGCTCCGGGCCGCCCGCCGGGCCGATCTCGCCGCCGTCCTCGACGCCATGCCCGCCCCGTCGCGGGCGGCGCTGCTGCACGGGCTGCGCGAGTTCTCCGCAGCCGCGCACCGCCGTTCCCCCGTGTCGAGCTGAGCGGGTCAGGTCAGCGGGACGCAGACGTAGCCGTTCTCGGCCCAGTAGCTCGGCGTGATCTTGAGCCAGGCGATGCCGCACACCTGCGGCGTCGTCATGGCGCCCCAGTCCTGGTTGAGCGTGAGGGTGAACCCGCTGGCCGACTGGGAGTCCTGGCTCCTGCGGTCGAAGGTGAGGCCGCTGAGCTGGAAGTACCCGTAGAACGGGGAGCAGTTGTTGGCCACGCTCGCCCAGTCGACGTGCCAGCTGACCGGGCTGGTGCGGGTGTACTCGACGGCGACCTTCACGCAGCCGTTGGCCCGCTCGGTTGCCGCGCTCGCGGTCGGCGCGCCGAGCACCGACACACCCGCCACGGCCAGCACCGCGCACGCCCCGGCCGTCATTCTTCGCACAAAGGACACGATTTCTCGCCTTTCGATTCGGGGCGGCCGACAACCGCGACCGATTCCCCACAGTGGGCCGCGCCGGATTCGACGCCGTGCCGAGCGTAACCCCGCACAAGGGGACAGTCAGTACTCTTTCCGGGCGCACCTGATCTTCTCCCGGCGCACGACTGGTCGCGGTTTATCTCCACCGTCGACAGGGTTTGCCTGGGGATACAGCCGATGACACGGGCGACTAGTGACTTGCGCGTCGAGACATCCGCGCGCTTTTCAGAGAATCAGCGGCGGCCGATACAAATTTGCACCGGGCCGTAACGGAAATGCCGCGAGCGCCGATGGGACGCTTTCATGTTCCAGGTGGAAATCGCGACGCGCGGCCGGGCCGCGCTGAGCAGCCCCCGATATACAGCTTACCGGGGAGTCTGGGAATGGTGCGCCGGGCGACGAGTGGGCCTGTGGACAACTCAGGCGGTGTCGGCGGCGCCGAGGACCTGGATGATCTCCACGAGCCCGGTGATGGCGAGGATCCGGGACAGGAACGGCGGGACCTGGTCGAGCAGGACGCGGTTGCCGTTGAGCAGGGTGCGCTTGTGGGCGGCGATGAACGCGCTCAGGCCACTGGAGTCGATGAACTCCAGGTTGGCGAGGTCGACGACCACCTCGGCGTGGGTGTCGGCGAGGGCCAGCAGCGCCTGCTTGAACGGGATGGACGTGTGGGTGTCGAGTTCGCCGGTGACCGAGATGGTGGCGCGGTCTTGCTCGATCTTGGTGGTGTGGGCGAACGCGGTCATCGTGGTCCAGTCGTGATGGGGTCTGTCCAGTGGTCTTCGACCAAGGCGCGGGCCAGCGGGTAGTCGCGCAGGTCCGCGACGAGCAGGCGGCCGAGCTCGCCGACCAGGGACCGGTCGACGGAGCGGGCGGCCAGCAGGTCGGCGACCCAGGTCGCGGTGTCGGAGACGGTGCGCGGGTCGCCGGTGAGCAGCGCCGCGCTGACCGCGTGCAGCGACTGGTTGACGACGTCGGCGGCGACGTCGTGGACGCTGTCGAGCGGGTGCTGGTCGGTGGT
The DNA here is from genome assembly GCF_024171945.1 of Actinokineospora globicatena. Lineage (GTDB taxonomy): Bacteria > Actinomycetota > Actinomycetes > Mycobacteriales > Pseudonocardiaceae > Actinokineospora > Actinokineospora globicatena. Next base: position 323,957 of record NZ_JAMTCR010000004.1, on the reverse strand, counting down.
CACGATCTGGGCGGCCAGCGACCAGCGGTCGCGCAGCGCGCTGACCAGCCGGTGGTGGGCCAGTTCCATGGCGGCCTGCTCGGCGGCGGCCGCGCTCGACAGCGGCGGGGCGGCGGCGACCACAGTGGGAAGGGCGTGCACGGCGGCGATGGCCTCGCGGGCGCCCGCGGCCCACGCGGTGGCGCCGAGGGCCGCCGCGCGCCGGTCGTCCGGGCCGAAGGCGGAGCCGCCGACCACGACCGGGATGCCCGCCGCGGTGCTGGCCTCGATGAACCGCCGGGTGGTGGGCAGCGCGCCGAGGATCGAGCAGCTCACGGCGGTGGCGTCGGGCCCGAGGTCGTGCAGGTACTGGCTCAGCCGCACCGGCAGGGTGGAGGCGCCGAGCAGGGTGATGTCCCAGCCGTCGGCGCGCAGGGCGGTGCCGACGATCATCGCGGGCAGCGCGTGCCACTCGCGTTCGGCGCAGGCCACCACGACCCGGCCCCGGGTGGCGGGGGTGCGGCGGACCTTGCGCGCCACGGCCTCGGTCGCCGACACCGAAACCGCGGTGGCGGCGTGCTCCTCGGCGACGGTCCACTCGCCGCGCTGCCAGCGGTCGCCCACGGTGCGCTGCGCGGAGGCGATCACGTCGACCAGCACGGTGACCGCGTCGGTGCCGTCGTCGAGCAGCCGTTCCACCACGTCGACCGCGGCGTCGACGTCGACCGAGGCGAGCGCGCCGTCGAACCGGGCAAGGGCGTCGACCACCGGGTCGAGAACTCCGCCTGTCACTGCCGACCTACCTCCCGCAGGCCACCGCGAGCAGGGCCATGTCGTCGTGCGCCCGGCCCGCGAGGAACTCCACAACGTCCTGTTCGACGGCCTCGCACACCGCGTCCGGGCCCGCGCCCGCGTAGGCGGGCAGCAGCGCGACCAACCGGTCCATCCCGTAGAAGCCCGCGGCGCCGCGGGCCTCGTAGATGCCGTCGGTGAACATGAGCATCGTGTCGCCGGGGCGCAGTTCGACGGTGGTCTCCCGGTAGCCGACCTCGGGCAGCACGCCCGCGACGGTCCCGCCGACCATGGCCTGCTCGACCACGCCGTTGGCGCGCAGCACCAGCGGCGCCGGGTGTCCTGCGGCGGCCAGGTCGACCCGGGCGGAATTCCCGTCGTCGGCCGGGCGAACTCGCGCGCACACGGCCGTGACGAACTTGTCGGACTCTTCGTCGTAGAGGACCGCGTTGAGCGCGGCGAGCACGCTGTGCGGGCTGCGGTCGAAGTACGCGGCCGTGCGGATGCTCTGTCTGGCGCGCCCGGTGAGCACAGCCGCCTCGACGCCCTTGCCGCAGACGTCGCCGGTGACCAGCACCCAGTCGCGGCCGGAGCCGTGCACGTCGTAGAAGTCGCCGCCGATGTCCATGTGCTCCGCGGCGGCGCGGAAGCGGGCCGACAGGCGCAGCCTGGCCACCCTGGGCAGGGTCGGCGGGCGCAGGCTGGCCTGCAGCACCGACGCGACCCTGGTGCGGTCCTCGTAGAGCCGGGCCGAGTCCAGCGCCATCGCGGCGCGACCGGCGACCTGCTCGGCGAGGGCCACGTCCTCGTCGGGGAAGCCGCGACCAGCTCCGCGCACGATCACCAGCACGCCGACGGTGCTGCCGCGGGCGGTCAGCGCCAAGCCGAGCACGTCGGCAGGGCGCAGCGATGTCGCCTCGTCGCGCAGCTGGTCGTGCGGGATCATGCTGTCCAGGCCGTCGGCGACCGAGGAGTAGTCGTCGTCGTCGCGCAGCGCGACATGCAGCAGCTCGCTCTGACCGGAGCGCAGCACCCGGCCGACGCCCAGGTCCTCGACGGCGGAGCGGGTGACGCTGGTGGCGAAGGTGTGCTCCTTGCCGCCGTAGAGGGCCAGCTGGTCACCGCGGTGGTCGACCATCGCGAGCATGGCCCAGTCGGCCAGGTCCGGGGTGATCAACGAGAAGAGCCGCAGAATGGTGCGGCGCAGGTTCAGCGACCCGGCCAGCTCGGTGGTGATCTCCCCGGCCAGCGCGGCCCGCTGCCGCGCCTGGGCGAGCAGGTCCTGCTCGGTCGGCACGTCCGGGGTCTGCGCGCCGAGCGGCGGCATGACCACCGCGGACGGCTCAGCGGACTGCTTCGATCCGGACATCTCTCACGCCACGCTTCCGGCTCCGGGGGTGTGGACCCCGTCCACCCTACTGGTTGTCCAACGGCAACGACGCCGCCGACTCCCGGTGCGTCGCCGCCACCGGAGCGCCGGAGGGCACGCTGACCTGGCCGAACTCCGCCCACACCCACTTGCCGACGTGATCCGGTTCGTGCCCCCAAGACTCGCTCAGGGCGGCGACGATGGTCAACCCCCGGCTGCGCTCCGACATCAGGTCGGGCGGCTTGCGCACCGGGGTGGTGGTGGCGTCGTCGCCCACCCGCAGCAGGACCCGGCCCCCGGTCAGCGACAGTTCCAGCCGGATGTGGCCCGCGCTGTGCTCGATCGCGTTGGTGACCAGCTCAGAGGTGGCCAACACCACATCGCAGACCAAGTCGTCGCCGACCGCCCACGACCGCAGCGCGGCGGTCACGAAGTCCCTTGCCGCCGCCGCGGACGTGGTGGCCGGGGGCAGGCGGGTGGCCAACTGGCGCACCCGCCCGGTGCTCGGCGCCTCGCTCACGTCACCCGCCACCACCCCTCGAGCGCGTCCAGCGCGCTGTCGATGCCGCACCGCCGCGGGACCCCTGGTGCCCCCGCGCACCGGCCCGGTTCCCGCACCGCTCGTGCTCCCGGGGGACCCGGCCACCAGTCCCGCGACCGTTGTCTTCACGCCGGGTGAGGTACCCAGGTGATGTCCGGGTGAATCAACCGCCGATCAGGCGGTACCCGATCAGGACGACCCGGCGAGGCCGAACACCTCGGCCAGCCCGGTGATCTCGATGATCCGGCGGACCCGCTCGTGCGGCGCGTCGAGCACCAGGGCGCGCCCGCTGTCCTCGGCCTTGCGCAACGCGGCGACCAGCACCCGCAGGCCCGCCGAGTCCATGAACTCCACCGCGGACAGGTCCACCCGCACGCCGGTCGCGCCCTCGCGGCCGAGCGCGGCGTCGAGGGCCTGCTCCAACTGGGGCGCGGTGGCCAGGTCGACCTCGCCGGTGACCGAGACGACCACCGGGTCGGTGCCCTCGCTGTTGATCTCCACTATCGGTCCTTCCTCACCGCGGCGTGTCGCCGCGCTCGCGCGCCAGCCGTCCACGCCGACGTCACAGTAGTTGCCAACCGGGGTGGCGCGCCGCGCGCCCGGTGCTCTCGTGCGGCTGTTCAGCCGCCCCGCACGTGACCCGTTTCGACGGTCCAGGGCGGGGGTAGTTCCCGGTCGAACCCGCTGTGCGGAGCGGGCACCGAGGAGGGAAGCGCCATGGCCGAGATCACCCGTCTGCCCAAGCCAGTGTCCGACGAGTGGGCGTGGCAGCTCAACGGCTCGTGCCGGGGCGCCGACAGCATGATGTTCTTCCACCCCGACGCCGAGCGCGGCCCCGCGCGGCACGCGCGCGAGGAGCGGGCCAAGGCCGTCTGCCGCGCCTGCCCGGTGCTGCAGCAGTGCCGCGAGCACGCGCTGGCCGTGCAGGAGCCCTACGGCATCTGGGGTGCCATGGGCGAGGGCGAGCGCCGCACCCTGATCGCGCAGCGCAGGCGGTCGCTCAGGGTCTCCTGAGCGCGGGGGTCTCGGCCGCGACGCCGGGGACGGCACCGCTCAGCCCGCCAGGGTGTCCTCGCCGAGAGCGGCGCGCAGCCGCTCCAGCGTCTTGGCCAGCAACCGGGACACCTGCATCTGCGAGACGCCGACGCGGCGGGCGATGTCGGCCTGGGACATGCCGCGGAAGAACCGCAACACGATGATCTTCTGTTCCCGTTCGGGCAGCTCGGCGATCAGCGGGCCGAGCGCCCTGCGGTTGTCGACCTCGGCCAAGCGGTCGTCCTCGTAGCCGAAGCGGTCACCGGCAGGCTCCGCGAGCCTGGCGTCGAGCGAGGTGCCCTGCTTGGCCGCGCTGGCCACCAGCGCCTCGTACACCTGCTCCTTGGTCAGCCCTAAGTGGTCGGCCAGCTCGCTGGGCTTGGGGGCCCGACCGAGCTTCTGGCTCAGCTCGTTGCGCCCCGCGGCGACCGTGACGTGCAGCTCCTTGAGCTGGCGGGGCACCCGCACCGCCCAGCCGGTGTCCCGGAAGTGCCTGCGCAGCTCCCCCATGATGGTGGGGATGGCGAAGGCGTAGAAGTTGCCCCGGTCCGCCTCGAACCGGTCGACGGCCTTGATCAGCCCGATGGTGGCGACCTGGACCAGGTCCTCCAGCTGGTCGCCGCGCCGGTCGAACTTGCGGGCCAGGTTGCGCGCGAGGTCCATGTGGTCGGCGACGAGGTCGCCGCGCAGCGCGGCGCGCTTGGGGTCGGCCGGGTCGAGCGCGGCGAGCGCGCGGAAGCGCTCGACGTTGGCGTCGGAACCCTTCGTGCTCTTCTCGTCCGCCAGCTCCGGAGCGGTCTCCACGGCGTCATCAGCCGGGGAGCTGTCCGCGGGGCTCTCGGGCCCGGGGCTCGCTGACTCAGGGGTCTTGGTCACCGGGGATCCACTTCGCCTGGACCGGGCACGGCCAGCAGCTCGATGGTGATGCGGTGGCCGCCGTCGACGGTGTCGACGGTCTCGGTGACGGTGGCGGCGAGCGCGGTGAGGATCTGCCAGCCCATGGCGTCGCCCGACGGGGGCTCGCCGTGCTCGGCGTCCACCCGGACCCGGACCCGGACGCCGTGCTCTTCCGGCTCGAACCAGCACAGCAGGGCGCTGTCGGGAGCCGCGGCGCGCACGAGCAGCGAGCAGGCCTCGTCCACGGCCATGCGCAGGTCTTCGATGGAGTCGAGGTCGAAGTCCAGCCGCATCGCGATATCGGCCGCGAAGGACCGCAGCAGCGGCACCTGCTCGGCGTCCGCCCACACGCGGACTTCCACGTCACGGACCCCGTTGGTGCGGGCTACCGGGCTGGTCTCGACCTCAGACACGCTTTCCTCCTGCCGTCCATACGCTGCGGTGGACCGTACCGCGACGCGGGAAAATGTGGAGCGGGGTGGGATTCGCACCTCGGTGTTCGTACCCGGGTGCCTTCGCCACCCCGCCCCACAGCGAGAAGATCGCGGGGCAGGACCCTGGTGGTTGTTACCCCGCAGGCCAGGGACTCAAACCCACTACCGGTATGAATTCCTGGTGTACGTGGTCGAGAAGGTTCCCTCGCCCGCGAAGTACTGCCCGACCAGGTACGCGGGGTCCGTCGCGAGGTACCCGCGCGGGATGTCGCTCCCGTCGTTGCCGTCGTCCCAGCCCCACGGCGCGTTGGCGGCGTTGTCCTTGCCGTTGTCACCGCGGAAGGTGCCGTAAGAGGCGTAGGTCTCGGCGTTGGCGCGGCGAGCCCACAGGCCGCTACCGGCGAACACGTCGACGAGGGTGTAGCCGACGAAGGTGTCCGTACCGCTGGCGGGGACCTCGGCGGTGCCGCTCGGGTAGTAGACGACGCCGTCGCTGTCCGGGGCGTGGTCGGCGTTCTTGGCGTAGATGCCGTGTCCCTTGGCCTCTTGGAACGTCGTCGGGTGCGCGGCCCCGTTGTAGGTCTGGAGTTGGACCTGTCCGTCCACGCTCTCCCTGCCGCTGGTGTACGCGCTACCGGCGGGGACGTAAGAGTAGAAGTCGGTGTGTGCGACGGTGACCATGGCCTCCAGCGCGCCGTACGTCGACCCGTCCTTGCGGATGGTCAGGAGGACGCCCTCCATGTCGTTCTCATGCGTGAAGAGGCTCAGCGGGTCGGGGAAGTCCTCCCAGTCGCGCGGGTGGTAGAAGGAGTAGGACACGAACCAGTGGGTGCCGGTCTCGACCACCGAGTAGTAGACGGTGCCGGTGAGGCGGGCCACCGAGTCGTCCTGGGACTCCCAGTTGTTGAGCGTGTTCCACTCCCCGTCGAAGTCGACCTTGGACAGGTAGTCGGCGTCGTAGTCGCTGGAGTCGGTGTCCTGGTAGTGGATCGGCGCCCACCGGCTCGCCAGGGCCGCGTCGGTGACAGCGGCTTGGGCGGTGGAGGCGAGCGGGACGAGCGCGAGGCAGGCGAGCGCGGTCGCGGTCAGCAGGGCGGGCAGTGATCGGGAGCGGGCCATCGGCGGGGGTACCTCCGGTGATCGACAACTCGGTCATGAGTTGGACTACCGGAGCCGGTCGACACAGCGGTGGCCTTGGCACCAACCGGACACAGCCGGTGGGCGAGCGATCACCGAGCGCGGGGGAACCCAGGGCGACCCGGTGCCGGGGGCGGCAGGGGTTGCCCGGTCACCGCTCGGGACGGGGTTCGGTCGCGCCGACCCGGTTGGGCCGCTCCCCCAGCAGCGCCGCGGGCCGGATCGCCGCGGCGCCGAAGCGGGTGCGGGCCTTGTCGGCGGCCTGGTCGGCCTCGCGCCAGCCCTGCGCCGGGGCGTCCATGAGCAGCTGCTCGGCGCCGTCGGACCCCAGCTGCTCGACCCGCACGCCGATCAGCCGGATCGCGCCGGGCGGGGTCTGCTCGGTGAGCAGCTGCGCGGCCGTGCGGTAGATCTCCTGGGTGACGTCGGTGGCCACCGGCAGGGTCTTGGACCGGCTGATGGTGGTGAAGTCGGCGAACCGGACCTTGATGGCGACCGTGCGGCCGCGCAGGCCGCGTTCGCGCAGGGTGGCGGCGGTGCGCTCGGCGAGCCGCAGCAGCTCGCGGCGCACCAGGTCGCGGTCGAAGTGGTCGACGTCGAAGGTCTCCTCGGCGCCGATCGACTTCTCCGCGGTGTCGGCGACCACCGCGCGGGGGTCGTGGCCGAGCGCGAGGGCGTGCAGGTGCTCGGCCATCGCGGTGCCCAGCATCCGGCGCAACCGGGGCAGCGGCGCGGCCGCGACGTCGGCGACCCGCTCCAAGCCGACGTCGAAGAGCCGCTCGGCGGTGCGCTTGCCCACGCCCCACAGCGCGGACACCGGCAACGGGTGCAGGAACTCGGTGATCTCCCCGCGCGGGACGACCAGCATCCCGTCCGGCTTGGCCAGGCCGGAGGCGAGCTTGGCGACGAACTTGGTCGGCCCCACGCCCACCGAGCACACCAGGCCCTGCTCGGCCAGCACCCGGCGGCGGATCTCGGCGCCGATCCCGGCGGGGGTGCGGCGCAGCCTGCGCAGCGCGCCCGCCACGTCCAGGAACGCCTCGTCCAGGCTCAGCGGCTCGACCAGCGGGGTGATCTCGCGGAAGATCGCCTGCACCCCGGCGGAGACCTCTTGGTAGAGCGCGAAGGTCGGCGGCAGGTAGACCGCCTGCGGGCACAGGCGGCGGGCGTGGCTGGTCGGCATCGCCGAGCGCACACCGAAACCCCTGGCCAGGTAGTTCGCCGACGAGACGACCCCGCGCACGCCGACACCACCCACCACGACCGGCCGGTCCGCCAGCTCCGGTCGCTCCCTGATCTCCACCGACGCGTAGAAGGCGTCCATGTCGACGTGCAGCACCGTGCAGCCGGTGTCGTCCGGCCAGCTCTCCGGACCGGCCCGGTACCGGTCGACGAGCCCCCTCGGCAGGTCCCCACTGCGCCCCATGGCCCTAGCGAACCACAGCGCACCGACAGGTCCCGCCCGGCGGTCCCGGGCTGTTCAGTGCCGGGCCGTTCAGTGCGGGCGGCTCAGTGCCGGGCGATGGCGTGCAGCCGGGTGGCGATGTCGCGCAGCGGCGGGGTCTCGGCGGCGAGCCGCTCCAGCTCGGCCAGCGCCTCGACCGCGGCGGGCGAGGTGTCCAGGGCGGCGCCGCTGACCAGGTCGGACACCACGGACTGACCCTGCAGCAGCTCCAGCGTCAGCCCGGTGGCCGCCAGCAGGTCGCGCAGGCCCTCGGTGTCGAAGCGGCGCAGCAGCGCCTCGCCGGAGAGCCCCAGCACCCCGGTCTCGTGGTCGAGCAGGCGGCGGGCGTCGACGAGCCTGCCGGAGATCGCGCGCTGCAGCACCGTCGCGTACCGGTTGGCCACCAGCACTGACAGCGCCCCACCGGGGGCGACGGTGCCCGCGAGCGCGGCGAGGGTGACCGCGGGGTCGTCGACGACCTCCAGCAGCCCGTGCGCCAGCACCAGGTCTGCGGACTCGGGGGCGACCAGGTCGCCGAGCGCGTCGCTGTCGCCCTGCACGGCGGTGATCCGCTCCGACACGCCCGCCTCGTGGGCACGGCGGTGCAGGGTGGCCAGGGCGTTGGGACTGGGCTCGACCACGGTCACCGCGCAGCCCGCGACGGCGAGCGGCACGGCGAAGACCCCGCTGCCGCCCCCGACGTCCAGGACGCGCGGCGCCTCCCCACCTCGGCGCTCACGCGCGGCGATCAGCTCGGCGTCGAGCACACGGCGGACAACATCGGGTCGCATGGACACGAACTGTAGAGACTCTAAGGTCTAGGTCGTGCAAACGGTGGCAGTGCTCAGCCTCAAGGGTGGCGTGGGGAAGACCACGGTGGCGCTCGGCCTGGCCTCGGCCGCCCTGCGCCGCGGCATCCGCACGCTGGTGGTCGACCTGGACCCGCAGTGCAACGCCACCTCGACGCTGGACCCCGGCGAGACGGAGGCCACGTTGGCCGACGTGCTGGAGACCCCGCGGCCCGCGGTGTTGCGCGCCGCGATCGCCCCCAGCGCGTGGGGCGAGGAGGTCGACGTGATGGTCGGCTCCGAGGACCTGGAGTCGCTCAACGACCCCGACCCGGGAATGCGCAGGCTGGAGAAGTTGGGCAGGGCGCTGGCCGAGCTGGGGTCGCTGCTGGCCGAGGGTGAGCTGCCGTACCAACTGGTGCTCTTGGACTGTCCGCCGTCGCTGGGCCGGTTGACCCGGTCAGCCCTGGTAGCCGCAGACGGCGCCCTATTGGTGACTGAGCCCACTATGTACGCGGTGTCCGGGGCGCAGCGCGCGTTCGAGGCGGTGGAAGACACCCGGCGCGAGCAGAACCCGAACCTCGTCCCGCTTGGCGTGGTCGTCAACAAGGTGCGCACGCACTCCTACGAGCATCAGTTCCGTATCGCCGAACTGCGCGAGAGCTTCGGTTCGCTGGTGATGCCGGTAGCACTACCGGACCGGTTGGCGGTGCAGCAGGCACAGGGCGCGTGCACGCCGATCCACCACTGGCACACCCCCGGCGCGCGCGAGGTGGCGCTGGCATTCAACCTGCTGCTGGCCAGGGTGTTGCGCACCAGCGGCCGCGGTCGCCACCAGGCGATCGCCTGGCCGGACGACGAGGCGACCGACGACGAGGCCTCGGGCGAGTGAGCTGATGCCGGAGGGCGACACGATCTACCGCACCGCCGCGATGCTGGCGACGGCGTTGACCGGCGGCGTGCTGACCAGGGGCGAGCTGCGCCACCCCCGGCTCGCCACCGTGGACCTGGTCGGCCGCGAGGTGCTGGGGGCGCGGCCGGTGGGCAAGCACCTGTTCCTGCGGTTCTCCGGGAACCTGAGCTTCCGCAGCCACCTCGCGATGGACGGCGTCTGGCAGGTCTCCCCCACCACCGCCCGCTGGCGGCGCCCCGAGCACCAGGCCCGCGCGGTGCTGCACACCGCGGACACCAGGGCGATCGGGTTCCTGCTGCAGGAGATGGACCTGGTCGAGACCACTGACGAGCACCGGCTCGTGGCGCACCTCGGACCTGACCTGCTCGACCCGGACTGGGGACCGGCGCACGCGGCCGAGGCGCTGGCGCGGTTGACGGCGGACCCGGCGCGGGAGATCGGACTGGTGCTGCTGGACCAGCGGGTGATGGCCGGGATCGGCAACGTGTTCAAGGCCGAGATCTGCTTCGTGCTCGGCGTGTCCCCGTGGACCCCCGTGTCCGATGTGGACACCGAACGGGCGGTAGCGGTGAGCCGGGACCTGCTGGAGCGCAACAAGATGAACGTGGACCGGCACACGACGGGTGATCCGCGCCGGGACCGGAGGCTGTGGGTGTACGGGCACCGGACCACACCGTGCCTGGTGTGCGGCGGGAAGGTCATCGCGACGACCCAGGGGTCGGACACCAGGGAACGCGTCGCCTACTACTGCCCGCACTGCCAGCCGGGGCCGGTCGGTTAGCAGAAGATCAGGCCACAGGGCTCACGCGTCGTCGTGCGCGTGGGACGCGTGGTGGTGGTTGTGGTGACCGGAGGGACTGTGGTTGTCGGCTTCGGCGTCGTATTGGTGACTTCAGCCGCCGTGGTGGTCGTGGATAAGACCGTTGTGGTCGACGACTCGGCGGAGGACGCGGACGACGTAGCCGACGAGGTTAAGCCTGGCGACGTTGGCGTGGATAAGATCGCTTGCGAGGTAGGCAGTTCTGCCGGTGGCTCACCGTGTCCTGAAGCCGGGATCGGTTCGGGTACGGACTCGGCGGCGGGACGAGCGCCCGGTAAGTCCACCGGGGCCGCGGTCAGCAACCCCTCGTAGAACAAAGCAGCGGCAGCGGTACCGATCACCACCCCCACCGCGAAGCGGCCGTGCCGGTCCTCGCGAGCGCGCACCGGCAGCCCCCTTCGCCGACAGTGAGTGATATTCACACACCACGCTTTTGTGGTTAGCCACCCTAGCACCCCCCTCCAGCGGCCCCGGAAAACCGATTGAAGGCCACGGCCGCACCGCATAGGTTGGCCGTACACGAGAGAGGAGGTGGTCCACCGGTGTATTCCCCAAGGACTCGTGAGGTGGCTGTCCGCTAGGACCGCTCATCAGCGAATGATGGAGCCGGCAGGCGTCCGACGGGGCGCGGTCCGGTGAATACCAGGCAGTCATCCAGCCCTCGGGCACCCGGGACATAGTCCGCCCCGGGCCCTCCGCCACCTTGTCGGGGGGAGCGCGCCCGAGGGCTGTCTGCTGCCCAGACCTATTCCGCTTCGACCTGCTGCAGCTTGCGCCACGCCAAGCTCGCGGTCCGCTCCGCCGCCTTGGCGTCCCGGCGCGCCGACTGCAACGCGCGGCGGGCGTCCAACTCCGCGTGCTCCGCCTCGTCCAGCGCGACGTTGAGCTCACGCACCCGCGTCTCCGCCTGGGAGACCGCCGACTCCGCGCCGCTCACCGCCCGATCGGCCTCCGCGCGCTGCGCCTCGGCCTCCTTCACCGCCGCCTTGGCCGCCAGCAGCGCTTCGCGCGCCGACGGCCGAGCCGACCGGGTCGGCGCCGCCGCGGGCCCCGGCGCCAGGCTCAACCCCGGCCACGTCTGCTCGACCCGCAGGTCGCGGACCGAAGCCACCCGACCCGCCCGCAGGACCTCCGCCGCACCCTCGTCCGCGACGGCCGTGGTGAACATCTCCTCCAACTCGCGGACGGTCGCCTCGCTGAGCCCCTCCCCGGCGGCCGCCACCAACTCGGCGACCACCTCCGTCCGGCGCCTGGCCAACTCCCGCAACCGGGCACCGTCAGCCTTCGCGTGCGCCGCCCGCAGGTCCGCCCCCAGCTCGACGAGCGCGTCGACCCGCGCCGGCTCGGCCCGCACCAGGTGGTTCACCAGCCACGCCGCGGTCGTCGGCTTCGGCAGCTTCTCCACCCGGGTGGCCGCCTCCCGGTCCCCGTCCGCCCGCAGCCGCTTGGCCAGCTCCCGCCGAGCCGGGACGAAGTCCGCCCTCGGCAGGCCGTACAGGTCGTCGCCATCGCTCACCCCGCCATCATGGTCCACCGGCGGAGATCGTCCACAGTGTTCGCCCCAGCCCGACCCCCGGCGCACCCCGGCCCGGTCCCGGTCCGGCGCCGACCCGGATGACACGATGGGGCCGTGGCCTACAAGCACCTCGTCCGACGCGCCCTGTTCTCCCTCGGCGGGGGCGACCCCGAGATCGCCCACGAGCGGACGATGGCCGCGTTGACCAGGCTCGGCCAGGTCCGCCCAGCGGTGGCCGGGCTGCGCGCGCTGTTCGGGTCCACGCAGGAGCGCACCGTGTTCGGCGTGCGGTTCCCCGGCGTGGTGGGGCTGGCCGCCGGGATGGACAAGGACGGCCGCGCGCTGCGGGCGTGGCCCGCGCTGGGCTTCGGCCACGTCGAGGTCGGCACCGTCACCCGGCACGCCCAGCCGGGCAACCCCCAGCCCCGGCTGTTCCGCCTGCGCGAGAGCGAGGCGATCATCAACCGGATGGGCTTCAACAACGCCGGGGCCGACGCGCTGGCCGCCCGGCTGGCCGCGCTGGGCCCGGTCGGGGTGCCGCTGGGCATCAGCATCGGCAAGTCGAAGATCACCCCGGTGGAGGAGGCGGTCGAGGACTACCGCCACTCGCTGCGCGCGCTCTACCCGTACGGCGACTACTTCGCGGTCAATGTCAGCTCCCCCAACACCCCCGGTCTGCGCGGGCTGCAGGACCGGGCCGCGCTGGACGCGCTCGTGGGCGAGCTGCGCCGGGAGGCCGACGAGCTCGCGGCAGGCGGCCAGGCCAAGCCGCTGCTGGTCAAGATCGCCCCGGACCTGACCGACGCGGCCATCAGCGAGGTCCTCCAGGTCTGCGCGGACCACCGGGTGTCCGGGGTGATCGCGACCAACACCACCCTGGGCCGCGACGGGCTCACCGCGGCGGAGGCGCCGACCGGGGCCGAGGCGGGCGGGCTCAGCGGTCGACCGCTGGCGCACCGGTCACGGGAGGTCGTGGCGTTCGTGGCCCGCGAGACCGGCGGCGCGCTGCCGATCATCGGGGTCGGTGGGGTGTTCGACGTCGACGCCGCGACCAGGATGCTCGACGCCGGGGCCAGCCTCATGCAGCTCTACACCGGGTTCGTCTTCGAGGGTCCGTCGCTGGTGCGGCGGATCAACCGCGCGGTCGCGTCCCGGTGACCCCGCCACCGCGGCGCAGGGTGGCCAGCCAGCGCAGCAGCGGGTAGCCGCAGACCACGGCGACCGCGCCCCAGGCGATGCCGCCGAACACCGCGTCACCGATGCTGATCTTCAGGTCGCCCGCGCCCGCCACCACGGCCACCGCGACCACGGTCAGGTTGACCGGATCGGCGAAGTCGACCCGGTCGGCCAGCCAGATCCGCACGCCGACCAGCGCGATCATGCCGTAGAGCAGGATCGTGGCGCCGCCGAGCACGCCGTCGGGGATGGTGTTGACCAGGGCGCCGAACTTCGGGCTCATCGACAGCACGACCGCGGTCAGCCCGGCCACCCCGTACGCGGCGGTCGAGTAGACCCGGGTGGCGGCCATGACGCCGATGTTCTCCGCGTAGGTGGTGGTGCCGGAGCCGCCGCCGGACCCGGCGAGCACGGTGGCCAGGCCGTCGGCGATGAGCGAGTCGCCGACCGAGCCGTCCAGGTCGCGACCGGTGACCGCGGCGACCGCCTTAACGTGGCCCACGTTCTCCGCGACCAGCACGATCACCACCGGGATGACCAGCAGGATCACCGACGGCTGGATCTGCGGTGCGGTGAACTGCGGCGGCCCGAACCAGGCCGCGTCCGCCAGCGCGTCGAGCCTGCCCGGCGGCAGCGCGCCGCTGAGCGCGGCCACCACCCAGCCGACGAGCACGCCGACGAGGACCGACAGCCGCGAGAGCAGCCCCTTGGCGACCACCGCGCAGCCCAGGATCACCGCCAAAGTGATCACCGCGATCACCGGTTGCAGCCCGAACGAGCGAGTGGCCGAGGGCGCCAGGTTCAACCCGACCAGCACGATCACCGCGCCGGTCACCACCGGCGGCATGATCGACTCCAGCAGCCGCACCCCGAGCGCCTTGACCGCGACGCCCACGCCGACCAGCAGCAGGCCCGCCACCAGCACCCCACCCAGCTGCGCGGCCATCCCGTGGTGCTGGGCGGCGGCGAGCGGACCGATGAAGGCGAACGACGAGCCCAGGTAGGCGGGGACCCGGTTGCGGGTGATGAACAGGAACAGCAGGGTGCCGACCCCGGAGAACAGCAGCGTCGTGGTGACCGGGAAGTGCGTGACGCTGGGCACCAGGACGGTCGCGCTGAACATCGCCGCCACGTGCTGCACGCCGAACCCGACGGTCAGCGGCCAGCTGAGCCGCTCGTCCGGTGCCACGACGGCGCCGTCACGGACACGGCGGCCGTCGCCGTGCACCGACCACAACGCCAAGGCCGCCTCCACCCCGCCCCGCAGGACCCGCCCCCCGACTCCTGCCGTGCATGGTGCCACAGCACGTAGTCGGCAAGTCGATACGACACCGTGATATTCACACTGATGCCCTAGTCAGTTGCGACGTCCTGGGAATTCGGTCACCGACTGTCAAGGTCCGTCAGCACGGCATCCAGGACAGCACCAGGGCGTACGGATCGGCCGTCCCCCCGCCCCCGGTCCCGATCCGATCCACCGCCGCGTCCAACAACCGCCCCGCGTACCCCCGATCCACCCCGAGCCCGTCCACGATCGCCCAGAACCCGGTCTCGTACTCGGCCATCCTGGTGACCTCGGCGGCCACAACCCGGTGCATCCCGGTGGTGTCCATCGATCGCTCCCCTCCAGCCCGTGGGTGACATGGAGGACACGCACCAACCCCCGCCCCATGATGCGCCCGAACAGGTGAGAACGATCACGCATCTGATCACCCACCGTGTCCTCCGCGCGCGGCCGACACCGGCTCAGACCGTGCCAGGAGGCCCGGCAACACCCGCGTCACGCCCTGAGCAGTGGCCTCATACGAGAAACCCGCCCGCAAACTGCGAGGCGGTCGATCGAACACCGCGAGGCGGCCTCAGCCGAGTGAGAGTTCTCGTAGGGCGGAGGCCAGGGCGGCGAGGCGGTCGGTGGCGTCGGTGAGGTCGTGGCGTGGGGTGGCGACCGAGCTGGCGGCCAGGGCGCGGGCGGAGGCGGCGACGAGGGCGCCGTAGCCGTCCATGCCCTGGTCCAGTTGCCCCCGCAGCGCCCGGATGCTCTCGGTGAGGTGGCCGCGGTCCACCGGTGGGGCGTGTTCGCGGGCGCGTTCCACGACCTGGATGCGGGCGGCGACCGCGCGCAGGGCGGAGGCGGCCTCGGCGCCGGTGGACCTGGCCTCGGTGACCGCGTCCGGCGGGACCAGGGCGGCCGCGCTGAGCTGGGTCAGGAGTTCGCGCAGGGTGTCCTCGGCCTCGGCGAGGCGGGACATGGGTTCCCGAGCCTGTGAGCCGCGGCCGGGCAGCACGATCGGGGGCGGTGGGCCCTCGGGCAGTGGTTGCTTGTGCAGCCGCCAGGCGCGGACGCCGGTGGAGACAGCGGCCACGCCGGAGACGACGGCCGCGCCGATCAGCGCGGGTACGGCGATGCCGGGGGCGGCGGAGGCGGTCTCGACCACCACCGCCCCGGTGCCGGTGGTGAGACCGGTGGCGGTCCACAGCCTGGCCCGGCGCACCGCCCGGCGGCGCTGGCGCAGGGCCTTGGCCCTGGGGTCGCGCCACCCGGCGATCGCCTCGCGGACCTGCTGGGCCGCTGGGCCGCGCAGCTGGCCGACCAGCTCACCGCCCATCTTGATCAGCTCGTGGCGGCGCGGCCCCATGGTGTCGGCCCGCTCAGGACCCGGCCTGCGGGTTGGCCTTCTGCTCCTGGGCCACCCGCTGCTGGATCTCGGCCTGGATGTTGGCCGTCGCGCTCGCCTGGTTCGCCGTGCCGGGGCCGCTGGTGACCTGGCCCGCGACCGCGCCGCCACCCATGGACGCGCGGATCTGCTCGAGCCGGGACTGGCCCGCCAGCTCGGTGGTGGAGACCTGGACCTCCATCATCCGGCCCTGCACCGAGTTCTGCGCCAGCTCCGCGGCACCGAGCGCGGTGGTGTAGCGCTTCTCGATCTTGTCCCGGACCTCCTCGAGCGAGGGGGTGTTGCCGGGGGCGGCCAGCTCGCTCATCTGGTTGAGCGAGCGCGACACCTGCTCCTGCATCTTGGCCTGCTCGAGCTGGCTGAGCAGCTTGGTGCGCTCGGCGAGCTTGTTCTGCAGGACCATGGCGTTGCGCTCGACGGCCTGCTTGGCCTGGGCCGCGGCCTGCAGCGCCTGGTCGTGCAGCGTCTTGAGGTCCTCGATGCCCTGCTCGGCGGTGACCAGCTGGGTGGCGAAGCCCTGCGCGGCGTTCTCGAACTGCTGCGCCTTCTGCTCGTCGCCCTTGGACCGCGCCTCGTCGGCGAGCACCAGCGCCTGGCGGGCCGAGGCCTGCAGCTTCTCCACGTCGCCGAGCTGGCGGTTGAGCTTCATCTCCAGCTGGCGCTGGTTGCCGATCACCGCGGCGGCCTGCTGCGAGAGGGCCTGGTGCTGGCGCTGGGCCTCCTCGATGGCCTGCTGGATCTGCACCTTGGGATCGGCGTGCTCATCGATCTTCGACGAGAACGACGCCATGAGGTACTTCCAGAACTTCACGAACGGGTTGGCCATCGTCGTCCTCCGCCTGCCTTCATCCCTCTGCCGGGCCCTCCGGTCACCCCACGTGCCGACAACACGGCAACGGACCGGCACCGCTGGTGGTTCCTCCGGCGCCCCGGAGGGGGTCCCATCTGTGGGTTCCATCGTGTCAGGTGCGCCCCGGCGGTTCCACCGGACCCACGAGAAATCAGGGTTCACCCATAGATCGCCCCTGAGGAAGCGGACCGCCCTTCGGGGTATCCCCGGACCCCGGTCCCACCCCGGGGACGCGACAGGCCCGGCTCCCCTGGGGAACCGGGCCCGAGCGAGAGCGGGTGAGCGGGCTACGCGGCGAACACCGCGCCCGCCCGCGTGCTGGTCATCGGCGGGTCGATCCGGTGGCTGAGCACCGGCTGGATCCGCAGGTCGGCGAGGTTCTCGCCGATCACGGCGGGCAGCAGCCTGCCGCCCTCCACGACGCCCCTGGCGCCGCTGTCGGCCTCGAGCACGTCGAGCGCCTCGATCTTGTCGACCGGCTCGGCACCGACCCGCTCCGGCACGCCGTGCTCGACCGAGGTGAGCGCCCCCATGTCGGAGGCCACCTTGTGCAGCAGCTCGGAGAGCGGCAACTCGAGCGCGTCGCAGATCGCGGCCAACAGCTCGCTGGAGGCCTCCTTGCGCCCGCGCTCGACCTCGGAGAGGTACCCGAGGCTGACCCGCGCCGAGCGGGACACCTCGCGCAGCGTGCGCCGCTGGTTGGTGCGGGCGTGTCGGAGCCGATCACCGATCGCCTCGCGCAACAGCACGGTCATCGCGCACCTCCCTTCTTCGACGGGGCCCGGTCCGCGCACCGCACCCGCCCTGGGGCAGGTGCCGGAGCGGAACGGCGCGGGGCCGTCACACCGACAACGTTACCCACGGCGGGTGACCCAGCGCAGCGACTTCCCGGGTAGTCCGCCAAGAGCGAACGACCGCGCCGACCCGGGTGTTCCCGGCGTCCGCACGGCGGGGCGCCCGGTGGCGCGCACTGACCGTGACCCTGGGTTCACACCGGAAGGGTACCGAGGTCCGCCGCGATGAGCGCGAGGGCGCCCGCCACGGCGGCCGCGCGGACCGCTTCCCGGTCGCCACCGGCGGTGATCACCTCGCCGCGCACCCCCCTGGCGCTGACCAGGGCGAGGTGGACGGTCCCGGGTGCGACACCGTCCTGCGGGTCCGGTCCGGCCACGCCGGTGAGCCCGACGCCGATGTCGGCGCCGCAGCGGTCCCTGGCACCCGCCGCGAGCTGCAGGGCCACCTCCGGGTCGACGGCACCGCGCTCGGCGAGCAGGGCCGGGTCGACGCCCGCGAGGGTCGCCTTGAGGTCTGTGGCGTACACCACGAGCCCGCCGCGCACGACCGCGCTGGCGCCGGGGACGGAGGTGAGCGCCGCGGTGAGCAGCCCCGCGGTGAGCGACTCGGCGGCCGCGACCGTCTCCCCCGCCGCCCGCAGCGCGGCCACGACCCGCTCCGGGGTCGGCACCGGGCGGTCGTTCACTGGGCGATGGTGCGCAGGCCCATGGCGCGCAGCCGGACGGCGCGGATGACGTAGTCGACGCCGGTGACGACGGTGAGCACGACGGCGAGGTACATCGACGCCCACGGCACCAGGGCGAGCCAGCTGGGCAGCGGGAGCAGGAACGCGCCGAGGGCGAAGATCTGGGTGAGCGTCTTGAGCTTGCCGCCGCGGCTGGCCGGGATCACGCCGTGGCGGATCACCCAGAACCGCAGCAGCGTCACGGCGACCTCGCGGAAGGCGATGACCAGGGTGATCCACCAGGGCAGCTCGCCGAGCACGCTGAGCCCGACCAGGGCGGCGCCGGTCAGCGCCTTGTCCGCGATCGGGTCGACGATCTTGCCGAAGTCGGTGATCAGCCCGTGCTTGCGGGCGAGCATGCCGTCGACGTGGTCGGTGATGGAGGCGAGCGCGAACACCGCGAACGCCACCAGCCGCCAGGTGGTGTCGGTGCCGTCCTCGGCGAACAGCGCCATCAGGAACACCGGGACCAGCACCAGCCTGGTCATGGTGAGCAGGTTGGCCACGTTGAGCAGCGGCACCACCGTGGGCTCCGGCAGGATCGCGACGGACTCCGGGGGCACGGCGACCACCGGGGGGACGCCGATCACCGCCTCCGGGCCCGCGGGCAGCATCACCTCGGCGCGGTCATCGCCGTCGACGGTGTCCCCGCCGGTCGCCGCGGAGTTCATTGCGGCTCCGGGTTCGCGCGCGGGATGACCTCGATGGCCTCCACGATGAGGTCGACGCCCTCGGTGTCGACGACGCGGGCGCGCACGAGGTCGCCCACCGCGTACTTCCCGCCGTCGAGCACGACGCACTCGCCGTCGACCTCGGGGGCCTGGTGCGCGGCGCGGCCGACGCAGTCCTCGTCGTCGGTCTCCTCGCTCTCGACCAGCACGACCACCTCGGTGCCGATCCGGTCCTCGGCGCGCTGGGTGGTCAGCTCCTCGGCGAGCGCGGAGATCCGGGCGACCCGGGCGGCGATGGTGTCCGCGTCGAGCTTGCCGTCGAGCCCCTCGGCCTCGGTGCCGTCCTCGTCGGAGTAGCCGAACACGCCGACCGCGTCCAGCCTGGCCTCGGTGAGGAACCGGGCGAGCTCGTCGACGTCGCCCTCGGTCTCGCCGGGGAAGCCGACGATGACGTTGCTGCGGATGCCCGCCTCGGGGGCCAGCTCGCGGATCTGCTCGACGAGGCCGAGGAAGGACTCGGTGTTGCCGAAGCGGCGCATGCGGCGCAGCACGGGCTCGCTGGAGTGCTGGAAGGACATGTCGAAGTAGTCCGCGACGCCCTGGGTGGTGGCGATGGCGCGCACCAGGTTGGGCCGGGTCTCTGCGGGCTGCAGGTAGGACACTCGTACGCGGTCTATACCGGGTATGGCCGCGAGGCGAGTCAACACAGCCTCCAGCGCTCCCTGGCCCGCGTGCTCGCGACCGAGGTCCTTGCCGTAGGAGGTGGAGTTCTCGCTGACGAGCACGACCTCCCGTACGCCCTGACGTGCCAGCCACACACCCTCGGCGACGATCTCGTCCGGCAGGCGGGAGACGAAGGAACCCCGGAAGGACGGGATCGCGCAGAACGAGCAGCGGCGGTCGCAGCCGGAGGCGATCTTGAGGGAGGCCACCGGGCCGTCGTCGAGCCGCTTGCGGGCCACGGTCGGCCCCCACGCGTGCCCGGGGACGGTGACGTCGGTGGCCTGCCGGTCGACAGGCGAGATCGGCAGCAGCGTGCGCCGGTCGACCGGGACGTGCGAGGGGATGGAGTGGCCCGAGACCACGTCACCGAGGCGTTCGGCCAGGTCGGGGTAGTGGTCGAACCCGAGCACGGCGGCGGCCTCGGGCAGGCTGTCGGCCAGCTCCGTGCCGTACCGCTCCGCCATGCACCCGACCGCGACCACCTTCGCCCCGGTGTCGGCGGCGGCCAGCAGCGTGTCGACCGAGTCCTTCTTCGCCGACTCGACGAACCCGCAGGTGTTCACGACGATCACATCGGGCGTCGCCTCGGCGTCCAC
Organism: Actinokineospora globicatena; assembly: GCF_024171945.1. GTDB lineage: Bacteria > Actinomycetota > Actinomycetes > Mycobacteriales > Pseudonocardiaceae > Actinokineospora > Actinokineospora globicatena. Next base: position 304,082 of record NZ_JAMTCR010000004.1, on the reverse strand, counting down.
CAGCTCCCAGCCGCCACCGGACAACCGCCCCGCCAGCTCCTCGGAGTCGACCTCGTTGCGAGCACAACCGAGGGTGAGCATGGCGACACGACGCGGCGTGGTGGGAGAGGACACGGGGCTAGGGTAACCGCCCGGTGTCCACGGGTTGGACCCGAGCGTGGACCAGGATGGCCCCATGGTGACCGAGCAAGACGTCCGCCGGTCGGCACTCGCGCTGCCCGCGACGACCGAGAAACCGTCCTACGGCACACCCGGCTTCCGGGTGCGCGACAAGTTGTTCGCCCGCCTGCGCGACGCCGACACCCTGGTGGTCTTCGTGGCGGACCTGTCGGAGAAGGACGCCCTGATCGCGTCCGCCCCGGACCGCTACTTCACCACGCCGCACTACGACGGGTACGCGTCGGTCCTGGTGCGGCTGTCAGAGGTGGGGGTGGAGGACCTCGCGGACATCCTGCTGGAGTCCTGGCGGGTGCGCGCCCCCGCACGACTGGTGGCGGAGTTCGACGCTTCGTGAGCCCTGGTTGATCTCCGTCAAGACCACTTTCGCTGGCTGGTCGCCCGTTCGTGGCTGTTGATCTTCGCGACCTGGCGTTCTTTGGGGTGGTCGGCCCTGAAGTTCACTCCGCCTAGCGACAGAAGTTGTCCACAGACCCCCATCTCCGAGCCCGCTTCCAAGATCAACTGTCGGTGGGCCCCGGTAGACTGCCCCAGGGACGCCCCCCGGAGAGGGTGGGGGCCGGGCAGGGGGTAGTGCGCGCGGGCGCGCGAAGCGGGGCTGCGGGGTAAGAGGGGCGTGGGGGCGGAGCAGCGCTGGCGGGGCAAGAGGGGCGCGGGGCGCGGAGCGGTTGCGGTGAGAGTTAGAGGCTGCGGCAGGGTAAGGATGCAGTGCGAATGAGAGCGGTATATCGCTCAATTTGCCTCGGCCCGCCTCGGTCGTTTTCGGTCGCTTGGGTTCAACCCGACCTCTTGTGTCCACGCCAGCCCCTGGGGCGGGCCAGGGGTGGCGGGGGCGCGGCTAGAGGCGTTCGAAGATGGCGGCTAGGCCTTGGCCCCCGCCGATGCACATGGTTTCCAGGGCGTAGTGGGCGTCTTGGCGGTGGAGTTGGTGCAGGAGGGTGGCCAGGACCCGGGCTCCGGTGGCGCCCAGGGGGTGGCCCAGGGAGATGCCGCTGCCGTTGACGTTGGTGCGGTCCCAGTCGGCGTCTTTGAAGTTCCACTCGCGGGTCACGGCGATGACCTGGGCGGCGAAGGCCTCGTTGAGTTCGATGAGGTCGATGTCGGCGAGGGTGAGGCCCGCGCGGTCGAGGGCTCGGGCGGTGGCGGGGACGGGGCCCAGGCCCATGCGGGTCGGGTCGACACCGGCGGTGGACCAGGTGACGAGGCGGGCGAGGGGGCGGAGGCCGAGTTCGGCGGCCTTCTCGGGGGTGGTGACGAGGCAGGCGGCGGCGCCGTCGTTCTGGCCACTGGCGTTGCCCGCGGTGACGGTGGCGTCCGGGTCCTGGCGGCGCATGATGGGCTTGAGGCGGGCCAGGGAGTCCAGGCTGGCGTCGGGGCGCGGGTGTTCGTCGCGGTCGACCTCGCCGACGGGGACGATCTCGTCGATGAAGCGGCCCGAGTCGATGGCGGCGACGGCGCGCTGGTGCGAGCGCAGCGACAGCTCGTCCTGCTCGGCGCGGCTGATGCCGTAGTCGCGGCGCAGGTTCTCGGCGGTCTCGACCATGCCGCCGGGAACGGGGTGGTTCGTGCCGCCCGCGGTGACCCTGGCGCGGGCGAGCCGGTCGTGCAGTTCGACGCCGGTGCCCTTGACGCCCCAGCGCATCGCGGTGGAGTAGAACTCGACCTGGCTCATGTTCTCCGCGCCGCCCGCGATGACGACGTCGTTGACGCCGGTCTGCACGCGCATCGCGGCGTCGAGCACGGCCTGCAGGCCCGAGCCGCAGCGCCGGTCGACCTGGGTGCCGGGGACCGAGACCGGCAGCCCGGCGTCGAGCGCGGCGACCCGGCCGAGCGCGGGCGCGTCGCCGTTGGGGTGGCACTGCCCGAGCACCACGTCCTCCACCACCGCCGGGTCGATCCCGGTGCGCCGCACCAGTTCCCGGATGACCGTCGCGGCCAGCGCGCTGACGGTGACCTCGGCGTGGACCCCGCCGAAGCGGCCGACCGGGGTGCGGAGGGGCTCGCAGATGACTGCCTGGCGCATGGGGCTCCTCGGGTCTCAGCGGGTGGACGGCCGCGTGTCGATTCTGCCCGTGCCGGGGCGGGCGCGGCGCGGGGACTAGGTTGGTCGGTTGTGAAACCCCTGGTTCGGCGGGCCCGGGCGACCGACGTCCGCGCCATGAAGGCCGTGATCGACACCTACGTCGGCAAGGTCCTGCTGGCCAAGCCGCTGGTCACGCTGTACGAGGACATCCAGGAGTTCTGGGTGGCCGAGGCGGGCGGCGAGCTGGTCGGCTGCGGCGCGCTGCACGTGCTGTGGGAGGACATCGCCGAGATCCGCACCATCGCGGTGGCCCCGTCCGCGCGCGGCACCGGCGTGGGCCACGCGCTGGTGCGCCAGCTGGTGGACGTGGCCCGCGAGCTGGGGCTCGGCCGGATCTTCGTGCTGACCTTCGAGACCGACTTCTTCGCCAGGCACGGGTTCGTCGCCATCGACGGCACCCCGGTGAGCCCCGAGGTGTACGCGGAGATGCGCCGGTCGATGGACGAGGGCGTGGCGGAGTTCCTGGACTTGGAGTACGTGAAGCCCAACACGCTGGGCAACACGAGGATGCTGCTCAAGCTCTGATTCTTCGAGTGTTCACTAGAAGAGTCTTGACTGGTACCCCGAAGGTCACCATGATCGAACGCGTGGGACGGGACGCCGCGCTGACCGTCGAACAGCTCGCCACCGAGGTGGGCCTGCCGACGAGCACGATCCGCATGTACCAGACCAAGGGCCTGCTGCACCCACCGCGGCGGCAGGGCCGGACGGCCCGCTACGACGGCACGCACGTCGAGCGGCTGGGCCTGGTGCACCGGTTGCAGCAGCGGGGCTTCTCCCTGCCCGCGATCGCCGAGCTCATCGCCGCGCGAGACCTGGGGGCCCGCGTCGGCGATGTGCTCGGCCTCGACGGCGTGGGCGGTCCGGACGACTGGGTGCCGGTCAAGGTCGCCGCGCTGCGCGCCGTGGTCCCCGCCCGCGACCTGCGCCCGGCCGTCGTGCTGCGGGCGGCGCGGCTGGACCTGCTGCGGTGGCGGCGCGGTCGCCCCTACACGCGGCGCTGGGTGATGGACGCAGGCCTGCGGATGGCGGGGTTGCGGGTCCCGGTCGGCGAGGTGCTCTCGGCGTTCGAGCGGCTGCGGGCGACGACCACGACCATCGCCACCGACTTCACCGCGATGTTCGAGCACCACCTCTGGCCCTCGCTGGCCGACCAGGCGGGCAACGACGACCAGTTGGACCGGGTCAGGGCGCTGCTGCTGGAGCTGACCGAGACCGCACAGGCCGTGGTGGCGGGCGCGCTGCGCGACGCGATCCGCGACGCCGCCGAGGGGTTCGCCGCCCGGCACCACCTGCTGCCCGACACCGGCCAGGCGTCCTGGGTCGACCACGCGCCGCCGGTGCTGGCCGAGCGGTTGACCGGTCCTGGCGAGGACGAGGTGCCCGGCGAGGACGAGATCCAGCGCTACTTCGACGACCTGGGCGGCGACGAGCGGCCCACCGACGAGACCGACCACAGTGGATAGTCCACAGGGGTGTCGGGGCGCGAGCTAAGGGGTTCCCCGGGTTGACGGGAAACCGTTGCCGCGCAACGGAACCGGATGTCCGCCGGGGGATAATCGAACGTTCGGTCCGGATAGCCCGAACGGTGGTGCCGCTCGACGGGGCGGTCGGTGCGTAATTGACCAACCGACCGCGCCGCCCCCGGGCGCGCCACCCGCGAGGAGTCCCCGATGAGCCCCACCAAGACCCTGCGCCGCGCCGCCCGCGGTGTCGTCACCACGATCGCCGTCAGCGCCGCCCTCGTCACCGGGGCGGGAGTGGCCGCCGCGGACCTGAGCCCCGCGCAGCTGCGCACGACCACCGACGGCTACCTGTTCTCGCAGAGCCTCAACCAGTTCCAGACCACGCGGGCCAACCGCCCGTACGCCACCCAGTTGGACTGGTCGACCGACGGCTGCTCGAACTCCCCGGACAACCCGTTCGGCTTCAACTTCGTCAAGGCCTGCTACCGGCACGACTTCGGCTACCGCAACTACAAGAAGCAGGGCCGGTTCACCGAGGCCAACCGGCTCTCGATCGACAACAACTTCAAGACCGACCTGTACACGATCTGCGCGGGCAACTGGTCGTGCAACCGGACCGCGGACGTCTACTACGCGGCGGTGCGCCAGTTCGGCAACAGCTAGAGCGGCCCGGCGTGGCCGGGCCGCTCAGCCCGGTCACGCCTTGCGCACCACGAGGGTGGCGACCACACCGTCGACGTCGAGCTTGACGAAGCTGACCTTGTAGCCGCCCGCCTCAGCCTCGACCGGGAACTGCTTGTTGGTGTGCACCTGGACCGCCGAGCCCGCCAGCGTCAACTCCAGGGTGGCGTCGCCCTCCCACACGCAGGCCTGGCCGGGCTTGCAGCGGCTGTCCTGCGAGACCTCGCGGAAGGCGACCAGCACGTCGGAGTCCGACAGCACGGTCGACTTGCCGCGCTCCAGGTCGAACTCGGTGCCCAGCGGCGGCCCGACCGGGACGGTCGGCTGCGGCGAACCACCGGGACCGGAACCGCCCGGCGTGCCGCCGCCGACATCGGCCTTGGCGCACGCGGTCAGGGCGATCAGCACCCCGGCGGCCACCAGCAACTTCGAGATAGCGCTCATCTTCATCCCGACTCCTCACCCTCGCCCGGAAGACGGTGCGGGCGAGGGTGGGGGTTGCACGCGTCGGGAGATCAGCCGCCGTACGGCTGCTGCGGGTAGCCGCCCTGCGGGGGCTGCTGGGGGTAGCCCTGCTGCGGGTAGCCAGGCTGCTGCTGTGGGTAACCACCCTGCTGCGGGTAGCCCTGCTGGGGGTAGCCGCCCTGCTGCGGCTGCTGCGGGTAGCCGCCCTGCTGGGGGTACCCCTGCTGCTGCGGGTAGCCGGGCTGCTGCGGGTAACCGCCGCCGCCGTAGCCGCCACCGTGGCCGCGGTTGGCCATCGCCTGCGGGTCGGCGACCGGGCCGACGTAGCGGGCGCTGCCGAAGGCGAGGATGGGCATCGCGATGAAGCTGAAGAAGAACAGCAGGGCCGCGAAGCCGCCGCTCTTGCCGAAGGCCTTGGCCAGGTCGACGAACACGATGATGACGATCACCAGGTTGACGAACGGGATCAGGAACAGCACCAGCCACCAGCCGGGCCGCCCGACGACCTTGAGCAGCACGTAGGTGTTGTAGATCGGGACGATGGCCGCCCAGCCGGGCTGTCCCGCCTTGGTGAACACCTTCCACAGGGAGATGATCCCGATCAGGCTGATCGCCAGGATGACGACGACGTACCCGACGATGAAGCCCGTCGGCAACGATGTGTCATAGGTGTAGTCGTACTGCACGCTGCTGGGTCCTCCCTCGAGCGCGCCCGGGTGCGGGCGCGCGCCACTCATCCCGCCGGTACCTTGGCCGACCCCGGGGCCGGGCGTGGCGCTACGCGCGGGTCGTTAGCGGTTCGAGATCAAAGGGACCTCGGTCCGAGTCATTCGTCCTCTTCGGAGCCCTCGTCGGCCGCCGGACCGCCACGGATCGTCCACAGCACGTTCTCCAGCTCGTCAGGTTTGATCAGCACGTCGCGGGCCTTCGAGCCCTCCGACGGGCCGACGACCCCGCGCGACTCCAGCAGGTCCATCAACCGCCCGGCCTTGGCGAAACCGACCCGCAGCTTGCGCTGCAGCATCGAGGTCGAGCCGAACTGGGAGGTGACGATCAGCTCGGTGGCCTGGACCAGCAGCTCCAGGTCGTCGCCGATGTCCGGGTCGATCTCGCGGGCCTCGCCCGGCTTGGCGGCGGTGACCCCGGCGGTGTAGTCGGGCTGCGCCTGCTCCTTGGTGAACGCGACGATGTCGGCGATCTCCTCGTCGCTGACGTAGGCGCCCTGCACCCGGACCGGCTTGGCCGCGCCCATCGGCAGGTAGAGCCCGTCGCCCATGCCGATCAGCTTCTCCGCGCCCGGCTGGTCCAGGATGACCCGGGAGTCGGTCAGCGACGAGGTCGCGAACGCCAGCCGGGACGGCACGTTGGTCTTGATCAGGCCGGTCACCACGTCCACCGACGGCCGCTGGGTGGCCAGCACCAGGTGGATGCCCGCGGCCCGCGCCTTCTGGGTGATCCGCACGATCGCGTCCTCGACGTCGCGCGGCGCGGTCATCATCAGGTCGGCGAGCTCGTCGACGATGGCCAGGATGTACGGGTAGGGCCGGTACTCGCGCTCGCTGCCCGGCGGCGCGGTGATCTCGCCGGACTTGACCTTCTTGTTGAAGTCGTCGATGTGGCGCACCCGGTTGGCCTGCATGTCCTGGTAGCGCTGCTCCATCTCCTCCACCAGCCAGGTCAGCGCGGCGGCCGCCTTCTTCGGCTGGGTGATGATGGGCGTGATCAGGTGCGGGATGCCCTCGTACGGGGTCAGCTCGACCATCTTCGGATCGATCAGGATCATCCTGACCTCGTCCGGGGTGGCCCTGGCCAGCAGCGAGACCAGCATCGAGTTGACGAAGCTGGACTTGCCGGAGCCGGTGGAGCCCGCGCACAGCAGGTGCGGCATCTTGGCCAGGTTCGCGGTGATCATGTGGCCCTCGATGTCCTTGCCGAGGCCCACCACCATCGGGTGGCTGTCCTTGAGCGCGGTGCTCGAGCGCAGCACGTCGCCGAGGCGGACCATCTCGCGGTCGGCGTTGGGCACCTCGATGCCCACCGCGGACTTGCCGGGGATCGGCGCGAGCAGCCGGACGTTGTCGGTGGCCACCGCGTAGGCGATGTTCTTGGTCAGCGCGGTGATCTTCTCGACCTTGACCCCCGGGCCGAGCTCGACCTCGTAGCGGGTGACCGTCGGGCCGCGGGTGAAGCCGGTGACCTGGGCGTCGATGGAGAACTGGTCGAGCACCCCGGAGATGGCCTCGATCATCGTGTCGTTGGCCTTGCTGCGCGCCTTGGGGGCGTCGCCCGCGACCAGCAGGTCCGGCTTGGGAAGCTGGTAGTCGCCGTCGACGACCCGGGTGACGGTGATCGCGTCGGCCGCGGGTTTGGGCTCGGTGACCTGCGGGGTCTCCTTGACCTCGACCGGGCGCTTGCGGGTGGCCTTGGTCGGCGGCGCGTCCAGCGGCAGCGGCGGCTGCTCGGCGGTCCCGGCCTCGTCGTCGACCTGGGTGGCGACCTTGCGGCGCGGGGACTTGCGCGGCTTGAGCGGCGGCTCGGCGGCGAGGTCGGGCTCGTCGGCGAACAGGTCGGCGTTCTCGCCGGACTCCTCCGGGTCGCGGCCCAGGTCGCGCAGCCGGGTCGGGACGTCGCGGATGCGGGTACCGGTGAACACCAGCACGCCGAAGCCGAAGAGCAGGAACAGCACGGGCACCGCGACCCAGGCGGTGACGCCCTTGGCGAGCAGGCCGCCGGAGAGGTAGCCCAACGCGCCGCCCGCGTACATACGGCCGTCGTTGTCGCCGGGCAGACCGGCGAAGACGTGCAGCACGCCGAGCAGCGCGAGCACGACCAGCAGCGTGCCGATGGTGTAGCGGGGGCGCTTCTCGGGCTGCGGGTCGGTGCGCATGAGGGTGACGCCGAGGACGAACAGCGCCAGCGGCATGGCGACGGTCAACGCGCCGAGCACCGTCCGGACGCCGTCCTCCAGGTAGCCGCCGACCGTGCCGACCTGCCACCAGACCGCGGCACCGAGGATCACCCCGAGGGCAACCAGGGCGAAGCCCACGCCGTCGCGGCGGTGCGCCGGGTCGAGTTCCTTGGTGCGGCTGATCGCGCGGACCACCGAGCCGAAGCCCTTGGCCAGCAACCCCCAGGCACCCGCGACCACGCCCTTGCTCGCGGGCGGGGGCGCCTTGCGGGTGGCCGAGGTGCGCTTGGCCGGAGCACGGGAGGCAGCGGGCTTGCGCGCCCCGCCCTTGCCCCCGCCCTTCGCTGTCGTCGTCCGGCTCGCCATGAGGTCACACGGTAGTGGGCGCGCCGCGCCCACACGCGCTGCCACACCGACCACCCCCGCGATACCCCCACCACACCACCAGGTACTCGCCCGACAACCGGGCCCGCAGCGCCGGGACGTGCTGCCACACCGACCAGCCCCACGGGATGGGCATCTGGCAAGCGGGCGGCGGCTGTTACGGCGGATGCACCCTCGGATGGTCGGGTCGTGCGCGCGTGCGATGCTCACGCCATGTTCGCGTTGCGCCGTCCCGAGCCCCGTCTGCCGCGCTCCCCCGGTGGGTCCGGCGGGACGCCGCGGGTGTGGCGGGTGATGTGCGTGATCGACCACCTGCTGGTCCGGTCGGTCGGCCGGATCGAGATCACCGGGGAGTTCCCGGCGCACCTGCGCGGGCGGCCGGTGCTGATCGCGGCGAACCACATCGGGATGTTCGACCCGTTCGTGCTGATCGCCGCGCTGCGCAAGGTGGGGGTGCTGCCGCGGTTCATGCTGACTGGCGGGCTGCTCGACGCTCCCGTGCTCGGTTACTTCCTGCGCAAGGCCGGTCACCTACGCGTCGACCGAGGCAAGGCCAACATCGCCGACGCGTTCGGTAGGGCTACCGAGACGCTGACGACGGCGAGTGTGCCGCTGCTGCTGTACCCAGAGGGACGGGTCAGCCGGGAGCCGGGTCTATGGCCCGAGCGCGGTAAGACGGGCGCGGCCCGGATGGCGCTACACGGCGAGGTACCGGTGTTGACGATCAGCCAGTGGGGCGCGCACGAGGCGGTCTACTGGGGCACCGAGGTGGTCAACGGGCCCGCCGACGTCAAGCCGCTGGTGACGTCGTTCTTCCGCGCGGTGCGTGCGCGCAAGACGTTCAAGGTGCACATCGGCGGCGTGGTCGACCTGTCGGATCTAGTAGCGGGCAAGCCCGGTGACGCTATGCGGGCGCACGCGCGGATCATGCGGCAGATCACCACCGACCTGGCGCCGTTGCGCGCCGCCGAGCTCGACAAGCCCGCCTTCCACGACCCGACGCGGCCGTGCGACTCAACCAGCCCCTGGCGGCCGTGAGCACTGGCAGGAAACGTCCTACCAATGGCCGTCGACTTAGGACACACTGCGGGGCGTGACCACCATGACGCCCGCACCGGTTAGCCAGTCCCACCGCGCCCGGGGCACGGCGTTCATCCTGATCGCCTCGACCGCGTTCGCCAGTTCCGGCCCGCTGGCCAAGCCGGTGATGCAGGCCGGGTTCGCCCCGGAGCAGGTGGCCAGCGCGCGGGCCGGGCTGGCGGCGCTGATGCTGCTGGTCGGCGTCGGGATCGTGAAGCCGAGCGTCCTGCGGGTGCGCCGCGAGCACTGGCGGGTCGTCGTCGCATATGGACTGATCGGCGTCGCCGCGGTGCAGTTCCTGTTCTTCCTCGCGGTCTCCCGGCTGCCGGTCGGGGTCGCGATGCTGCTGGAGTACACCTCGCCGGTGCTGGTCGCGCTGTGGGTGCGGTTCGTGCGGCGGGTGCGGCTGCCCGGGTTGTCCTGGCTGGGGACCGCGCTGGCGCTCGGCGGCCTCGCCCTGGTCGCCCAGGTGTGGTCCGGGCTGGCGCTGGACGCGGTCGGGCTGCTGGCGGGGGCGGGCGCGGCGCTGTGCTCGGCGGGCTACTACCTGCTCGGCGAGAAGGGTGCCGGTGAGCAACACCCGATCGGGATGGTCACCTGGGGCATGGCGGTGGGCGCGCTCGGCCTGTTCGTGGCGTCCCCGCCGTGGACGATGCCCTTCGACCGGCTCGACGAGACCGCCCGCCTTGGCGGCCTCGATCTGCCGATCTGGGCGCTACTGGTGACCGTCGCGGCGGTCAGCACGGCGGTCGCGTACGCCCTGAGCACCAGTTCTCTGCGCGACCTGCCCTCGCAGGTGGCCAGCGTGCTCGCGCTCTCGGAGCCGGTGGTCGCCACGCTGCTGGCCTGGTCGCTGCTGGGCGAGGTGCTCTCCGCGGTGCAGATCGCGGGCATGGTCGTGCTGCTGAGCGGGGCGCTGCTGGTCCAACTGGCCGCACGCACCCCTGTCACACCAGCAGAACCATTGCCCACCGAATGAGACCGTCGTCACGTCAGAACCACTCTGTCGAGTGAATGTCAGCCCTGTCGCGCCGTCACCGGAACCGAGAAAGGTAAAGAGTCGTTTACCTCACGGACGCGACACATCGTGGTCGATCGGTCACCATGTGCTCACGGCGCCGGGTGTTCCCGGCGTCGGTCACCTGACCAGCGATGACATCCGACAACTCACCTGACGCACAGGAGGTTCCGCCATGGGCCAGCTACGCCCGAGCGGATCAGCACACGCACCGCCACTGGGGCGCGCCAGCCGCTGGCTGCGCCACGACGCCCGCTTCGACCTCTCCGCCTCGCTCGTCGTCTTCCTCGTCGCCATCCCCCTGTCCGTCGGGATCGCCGCCGCCTCCGGCGCGCCGGTCATGGCCGGGCTCATCGCCGCCGTCGTCGGCGGCATCGTCGCCGGATCACTGGGCGGCTCCCCCCTGCAGGTCAGCGGCCCCGCCGCGGGGCTGACCGTGGTCGTCGCCGAGCTGGTCAGCCAGTTCGGCTGGGCCGTCACCTGCGCGATCACCGTGCTCGCCGGTGTGCTGCAACTCGTTCTCGGCGCCTGCCGGATCGGCCGCGCCGCGCTCGCCATCTCCCCCACCGTCGTCCACGCGATGCTCGCGGGCATCGGCGTGACCATCGTCCTCGGCCAGCTGCACGTCCTCACGGGCGGCGCGGCGGAGGCGTCCGCCTGGGAGAACGTGCGCGACCTGCCCGCCGCGGTCGTGGGGTTGAACCCCGCCGCCGCCGCGCTGGGATTACTGGTCATCGGGATGTTGGCGCTGTGGCCGCGGATGCCCGCCAAGCTGCGCGGGGTGCCCGGGCCGCTGGTGGCGATCGTGCTGGTGACCGGGGCGAGCCTGCTGCTGACCGTCGACGTGGACCGCGTGGCGCTTCCGGACGACCCGCTCTCCGCCATCCACCTGCCCGCGCTGCCGGACGGGCAGTGGTTCGCCTTCGCCGTCGGCGTGGCGACCATGACGATCATCGCCAGCGTGGAGAGCCTGCTCTCGGCGGTGTCGGTGGACAAGCTGGCCACCGGCCACCGCAGCGACCTGAACCGGGAGCTGGTCGGGCAGGGCAGCGCGAACGTGGTCTCCGGCCTGCTCGGCGGGCTGCCGGTCACCGGGGTGATCGTGCGCAGCTCCACCAACGTCCGCGCCGGTGCGCGGACCAGGGCCTCGGCCATCCTGCACGGGATCTGGGTGCTGCTGTTCACCGTGCTGCTGGTCGGCCTCGTCGAGCAGGTGCCGCTGGCCGCGCTGGCCGGGCTGCTGATCGTGATGGGCGTGAAGCTGGTGCGGCTAGCGGACATGGCGGTCGCCCGCAAGCACAGCGACCTGCACGTCTACCTGGTCACGCTGGCCGGTGTGGTGCTGCTCGACCTGTTGCAGGGCGTGCTGCTCGGCCTCGCGGTGTCGCTGCTGGGGATGCTGCGCCGTGTGGTGTGGGCCCGGGTGCGGGTGCGCACCGGCGATGACACCGATGAGGACGGCAGGCCGCGCTGCGCGGTGATCGTCGAGGGCACCTTGAGCTTCCTGTCGGTGCCCCGGCTCTCGCGGGTGCTGACCCAGGTCCCCGACGGCAGCGCGGTGCAACTGGAGCTGGTCGTCGACTACCTCGACCACGCCGCCTACGAACACCTCTCCGCCTGGCAGCGCCAGCACGAGGGCACCGGCGGCACGGTCGCGGTCGACGAGATCGGCGCCATGCCCCGGCAGCGCAGCGGCCTGCCCCGGTGGTTCTCCCCGTGGTCGCACTGGCAGGACACCGAGCACGAGGAACGCCCCTTGATCCCGGTGCCGCGCTCGCAGCACGACCACGTGCTCCGGCCGCTGGTGACCGGCGCCCAGGAGTACCAACGCACCGGGGCGCCCGCGCTGCGCCCGCACCTGCGCAAGCTCGCGGGTTCCCAGCAACCGCACGCGGTCTTCCTGACCTGCGCCGACTCCCGCATCGTGCCGAACGTCATCACCGCCTCCGGCCCCGGCGACCTGTTCACCATCCGCAACGTCGGCAACCTCGTCCCCGACCCGGGCCCGGTCGGTGACCAGTCGGTGCACGCGGGGGTGCTGTACGCGGTGCGCGCGTTGCAGGTGCCGACCCTGGTGGTGTGCGGCCACTCCCGCTGCGGCGGCATGGCCGCCCTGCTGGCCGACCGGCGCACCATGCCCGAGAACGACCCCATGGGCCAATGGCTCCGCTGGGGCGAACCCAGCCTCGACGCCCTGCGCGCGGGCCACCCCATCGCCGAGCACGCCGCCGAAGCGGGCTGGTCCGAAGTGGACCAACTGGCGATGGTGAACGTGGCCGTGCAACTGGAGAAGCTCCGCGCCATCCCCGAGGTGGCCGCCAGCGACATCCGCCTGGTCGGCCTCTTCTTCGACATCCCCTCCGGCGCCCTCCTCATGCTGGACAACGACCGCCTCGCCCCCCTGGCCGACACCGCCCTCACCGGCTGACCCACCACGCCAGCACACCACCAGGCCCGGGGTCCCCACCCCGGGCCTGGTGCCTTTCGTGCTGAACGGGCATCTGGTCGACGCAACCCAATCCTCCGACACGGCAGTCATTCTTGGGCAGAACCTCAGGCGACACCGGCGATTTCCCCAGTGCAGCAGGCATTCCCGACCGGAAATCCAGTGGCGCCGCAGCAGAGCGGTCCCACCAGGTGACCGAGTCCCATCCAGCAACCCTGCCGAGCCATCCAGGAACCCTGCTGCACCAACGAAATCCCACCTAGACCAGCCCACAACCCAGGGCCCCGGCCTGCGCGCCTCGTCGGCCGCAGCCAGCCCCAACCCACCGCCGCAGCACCTCACCCAGCACCTACAGTCGGCCCGCGACGCGCCTCTTACCCCACCTGCCCCGCTTCGCGCCCGCGCGCGGTCCCTCCCCCGCCCAGCCCCCACCCTCTCCGGGGGGCGGCCCTGGTCCAGTCTACAAGGACCCCCCGACAGTCGATCTTGAACCGACCCCTGCGGAGATCCACATGTGGATAACTTCTGTCACCCAGAAGACGGAATTATCCGCCGTTGGTCGGGGTGTAGGCGGCGGTGCGGGGAGTTCCGCCGTCTGCGGTGAGGTCGACGAAGAGGCGGCCCAGGGCCACGCGGGCGCGCACGGCGGCGTGGGTGCCGCCGAAGTCGGCGGGGTCGCCCGCGTCCTGGGAGAAGAGGGCGTAGGTGAGGGCGGGGGCGCCCGCGGGGTCGAAGACGATGCCTGCTTCGTTGCGGCCGTTGAGGAACCAGCCCGCCTTGGTGGCGACTCGGGCGCGTTCGTCCGAGGAGAGGTCGCGGCGGATGCCGTCGGTGTGGGCGGCTTGGGAGCGCAGGATCTTGAGCAGGAAGGCGGTCGACGACGGGGACAGCAGGCGACCGGCGGCCAGGGCGTTGAGCAGGTCGTGGGTCTCGCGCGGGGTGGTCTTGCCGAGGTAGAAGCGGTTCGGGTTCGCCGACGGGGACACCTGCGTGCGCGGGAAACCCTTGGCCACCAACGTGCTGTTGACCTCGACCGTCGGCGTCACCAGGCCCGCCAACCGGTTCGCGGTGTCGTCGGAGACGGTCAGCAGCAGGGCCAGCGCGTGGCCGACGGTGACCGAGCTCGGGTAGGCGCCGTCGAGCGGGAAGATGCCGTCGCCGGTGGAGCTCACGATGTCCTGGGTGACCTCGAGGCGCTGCGTCAGCGCGGCCTCGCCGCGGTCGATCTTGTCCAGCACCGCGACCGCCACCGCGACCTTGTTGACGCTGTAGGCCTCCACCACGTCGTCGGCCTGGTCGGTGACCACCGGCTGACCGGCGTGGCTGATCAGCGCCTGCCAGGCCCCGCCCGCCCGCTGCGTCTCGGCCCGGTAGCGCCGCCGGATCCGCTCAGCCGGACCGCGCCCGAAAGCCTCAGAAACCCCGGCGGACTCAGCAGCGGCCGCCGGGACCCCGGTGCCCACCACGGCCACCGCGGCCGCCCCAAGACCGAGCGCCGCGCGCCTGCTCACGTTCGACGTCATCGCCATCCCCCTCGGATCGGGCGCGGGCTGTGCTGCCCGCGCCCGGTCCGAGACTGCCACGACCGACGCCCGGCCGGACCGGCAGTTGGCGCCGGATCAGACCGGGATGACCGTCGGGACGATCATCGGCCGCCTGCGGTAGGTGTCGGCCACCCAGCGGCCGACCACCCGGCGGACCGCCTGCGCGATGCGGTGGGTGTCGGTGATGCCCTCGGACTCGGTGTGCGAGAGCTCCATCTCCACCAGCGACACCACGTCGTCGAGCGCCTTGGGGTCATCGGAGAAACCGCGCCCGGACACCGTCGGCGGGGACACCGCGCGGCCGGTGGTCGAGTCGATCACGATGGTGATGGCGATGAAGCCGCCCTCGCCGAGCACCAACCGGTCGGACAGCGTCGACTCGCCGACGTCGCCGACCGAGAGGCCGTCGACGTAGACGTGGCCGACCTCGACCCGGCCGGTGATCGCGGCGCGCCCGTCGACCAGGTCGACCACCACGCCGTCCTCGGCGATGACCACGTGGTCGGCGGGCACCCCGGTCTTGACCGCGAGCTCGGCGTTGGCCCGCAGGTGCCGCCACTCGCCGTGCACCGGCATGACGTTGCTGGGGCGGACCGCGTTGTAGAGGAACAGCAGCTCACCGGCTGGCGCGTGCCCGGAGACGTGCACCTTGGCGTTGCCCTGGTGCACCACGTGCGCGCCGAGCCGAACCAGGCCGTTGACCACGCCGAACACCGCGTTCTCGTTGCCCGGGATCAGCGAGCTGGCCAGGATGACGGTGTCGCCGGGCCGGATGGAGATCTGCCGGTGCTCGCCGCGCGCCATCCGCGACAGCGCCGAGAGCGGCTCGCCCTGGGACCCGGTGGACACGAACAGCACCTTGTCCTCGGGCATGGCCATGGCCTCGTCCAGGTTCACCAGCAGCCCGGGCGGCACCGACAGCAGCTTGAGGTCCGCGGCGATGCCCATGTTGCGCACCATCGAGCGGCCCACCAGGGCGACCCGGCGGCCGTGCGCCACCGCCACGTCGAGCACCTGCTGGACCCGGTGCACGTGGCTGGCGAAGCAGGCCACGATGACCCGCTGGCCCGCGCGCGCGATGACGCCGTCGATGACCGGGCCGATCTCGCGCTCGGAGATGACGAACCCGGGGACCTCGGCGTTGGTGGAGTCGACCAGGAACAGGTCGACGCCCTCGTCACCGAGGCGGGAGAACCCGGCGAGGTCGGTGAGCCTGCCGTCGAGCGGGAGCTGGTCGAGCTTGATGTCACCGGTGTGCAGCACGATGCCCGCCGGGGTGCGGATGGCGACCGCGAGCGCGTCCGGGATGGAGTGGTTGACCGCGAAGAACTCCAGGTCGAACTCGCCGTAGCTGATCTTCTCGCCCTCGGTGACCTCGCGCAGCCGCGGGTCGAGCCGGTGCTCCTTGCACTTGGCGGCGACCAGCGCGAGGGTGAACCGGGAGCCGACGACCGGCAGGTCGGGGCGCAGCCGCAGCAGGAACGGGACCGCGCCGATGTGGTCCTCGTGGCCGTGGGTGAGCACCAGCGCGTCGATCTCGTGCAGCCGGGCCTCGATGGGCCGGAAGTCGGGCAGGATCAGGTCGACGCCGGGCTGCTGGTCCTCGGGGAAGAGCACCCCGCAGTCGACGATGAGCAGCCTGCCCGCGTGCTCGAAGACGGTCATGTTCCGGCCGACCTCGCCGATGCCGCCCAGCGCCACCACGCGCAGGCCGCCCTCGGGCAGCGCGGGCGGCGGGTTGGTCGGCCACTTGCCCGACTTGGGGGGCTGTTGGCTCACTGGCGCACCACCCGGCCCTCTGTCGAACCGGCGGGGCGGCTCACTGGTGCACCGTCCCGGCACTGGTGTGGGTGGTGGTCGCGATGTAGGCGGCGTTCGCGTCGGCGTGCGCGACGCGGGCGCTGGCCACGTTCGACGCCGGGTTCTGCGCCAGCGGCACACCGGCCTCGGCCAGGTCGGCGGCGATGGCGGCGAACTGCTCGGCGGTGGCGGGTGGCAGCGGCAACCGGGGGTCGCCCGCGTCCTGGCCGCGCAACCGCAGCGCCGCCTTGCTGAACACCACCCCGCCGACGCGGCTGAACGCGCGCAACACCGGCAGCAGTCCGTTGTGGACGCCGCGGGCCGTGCTCACGTCGCCGTTCTCGTAGGCGTCCAACATGGACCGCAGGCGCCCGGCGGCGACGTGGCCGATGACGCTGACGAAGCCGACGCCGCCGATGGACAGCCACGGCAGGTTCAGCGCGTCGTCGCCGGAGTAGTAGGCCAGGTCGGTGCTGGCGATGACCTGACTGCCCGCGAGTAGGTCGCCCTTGGCGTCCTTGACCGCGGCGATGCGCGGGTGCTCGGCGAGCCTGCGCAGGGTGTCGACCTCGATCGGGACGACCGAGCGCGGCGGGATGTCGTAGAGCATCACCGGCAGCGGCGTCGCGTCCGCGGCGGCGGTGAAGTGCGCGATCAGCCCGGCCTGCGGGGGGCGCGAGTAGTACGGGGTGACCACGAGCAACCCGTGCGCGCCCGCCTTCTCGGCCTCGCGGGCCAGCGCGACGGTGTGCGCGGTGTCGTAGGTGCCGACCGACCCGATCACCGTCGCGCGGTGGCCGACCGCCTCGACCACGGCGCGGACCAGGTCGGACTTCTCCTGGTCGGTCGTGGTGGGCGACTCGCCGGTGGTGCCGTTGACCACCAACCCGTCGTTGCCCAGCTCGACGAGGTGCTCGGCGAGGGCCTGCGCGCGGTCGAGGTCGAGCGTCCCGTCGGCGGCGAACGGGGTCGCCATTGCGGTCAGCACCCGGCCGAAAGGCCGCCCGGGTGCGGCGGTGGGGCATGCGGTCATGGGGGTGACGCTACCCGCTGGCAACGCGGGTGACTTCTACCACTGCCATGTTGTGCACGGTTCGGGGGGTTGTGGACAACAGGCGCGACCAGGGTCAGAGTCCTCGTCGGAGCGAGCGGACGGTCGCGATGGCGGCCTCCGGTCCGGTGTGGTCGATCCTGGTCTTGGTGCGGCCGAAGGCGTCCAGGAGGAGCTCGCCGGGTTCACCGGTGATGGTGACCGGGTCGGCGCCCGCGCGGGCGGTGATGGCCCGACCGTCCGGGGTGCGCAGCACGACGCCGACCGGGCTGCGCCGGTAGTACAACCGGGCGGTGCGGCTCAGTGCGGCCCACAGCGCGCGGTCGCGAGTCTCGTCGGCCGGTCGTGGCTCCCACCCGGGCGCGGCGCGGCGGACGTCCTCGTGGTGGATGAAGTACTCGGTGGTGTTGACCTGCTCGTCGACCAGCCGGAACGGCGAGAGCACGGGCGGGCCTGTGCGCACCAGGTCGACCAGTTCCGGCCAGGGACGGGCAGCGTACGAGCGCTGGACCCGCGCGGTGTACCCGGCCAGTGCCTTGATCATGATGCCCGGGGCCGCGTCCAGGCGCCGCTCCCGCACCACCAGGTGCGCGGCGAGGTCCCGGCTGGTCCAGCCGTCGCACAGGGTCGGCGCATCCGGCCCGACCTCGGTGAACAGGTTGCTCAACTGCGCGCGTTCGTCCCTGGCGACACCCATGCCACCCACCCTACCGAGTGGTAGCGGTCAGGACGGGGTCTTGACCTGCCCGCCGGTGATCATCCCGCCGTCCTTGCGGACCAGCACGCAGTGCACCGTGTGGTCACGCCCGGCGGAGGAGTCCTCGGCGTCCCAGGTCGCCTGCGACGGTAGGACTACCGCATAGGTCAGGTCTTTCTTGACCGTGTCCTCTACGCGCTCAGTGCTGAACAGCCACCCGCAGTAAGACTCCCCCAGCGCCTCGAGCTCACCGCGCTTGTAGCTCCACGGCGCCGACGAGCTCCCCGGATCCAAGGTGCCGTAGACCTGGATCTGGAACTGCTTGCGACAGTCGTCATTGGAGTCGAACGAGGTGTTCTTCTGCAGCGCGCTGAGGTTGCAGTACCCGTCCGAGATGGAGAACGCGGGGAAGTCGCCGCCCTGGCCGTAGGTGAACTTCTGCACCACCTGGGCCTGCTCCTGCTCCGACGGCGCGTTGATCGCCTGGTTCAGGAAGAAGCCGCCGACCGCGCCCAGCACCAGCGCGACCGCGGCACCGATCGCGAGCAGCTTGGCGCGCGACTTGACCGGGGCCTGGGGCTGCGTCGGCACCACGCCGGTGGCCTGCTGGTGCGGGAAGTAGGCAGTGCCGCCGGTCATCACGGTCGGGCCGGTGGGCGGACCGGTCGGGACGTACGTGAGCAGCCCGCGCACCTGGGCCGCGGTCAGCCGGGCGGCGGGGGTGCCGATCATCAGGCCGCTGATCACCGAGGCCAGCGCGCCCTGCGCCCTGGTCAGGTGCGGGACGTCGGCGAGGATCGCGTGCATGGTCGCCGCCGTGGTCGGCCGCTCGAACGGGTTGTAGCCCTCGATCGCGTAGAACAGCACCGCGCCCAGCGCCCACAGGTCCGACCCGGCGCCCGCCTCCTCGCCGCGGATGCGCTCCGGGGCCATGTAGGTGGGCGAGCCGATGAGGATGCCGCTGCTGGTCAGCCTCGGGTCGTCGAGCGACTGCGCGATGCCGAAGTCGGTGAGCTTCGCCCGGCCGTTCGCGGCGAGCATGATGTTGCTCGGCTTCACGTCGCGGTGCACGATCCCAGCCTGGTGCGCGGCCTCTAGCGCCGAGAGCAGTTGCTCGGCCAGCTTCGCCACCTGCTCCGCGGGCATCGGACCGCGCTCGCGCACGATGTCCGACAGCGTCGGGGCCTGGATCAGCTCCATGACGATGTAGGTGGCCCCGGACTCCTGGACCACGTCGTACACCGTGACCACGGCCGGGTCGTTGAGCCGACCCGCGGTGCGCGCCTCGCGCAGCACCCGCTCCTCGAACACCGCGCGCTCACTGGCGGGCACCCCGTCGGGCAGGTGCAACTCCTTGATCGCCACGTGCCGCCCGATCATGCGGTCCTCGGCGAGCCACACGACGCCCATCCCGCCCCGGCCGAGCTCGTTGAGGATCGCGTAGCGACCCGCCACCACCCGGGGTCCATGCGCGACGGTGGAACCCTGATCCTGCGACACCGGCAAACCTCCTCTGGCCGCGCGAATCCTAGTGGGTGACCCGCGCGCGCGAGAGCGAACCGGTCAACTCGTGTGCACGTCGTGACCGGCCTCGCGCAACGCGGTCACCGCGCGCGCCAGGTCGGAGTCGTGCACCAGCACGTGGTCGGTGTCGAAGGTGGACAACGCGAACAGCGACACCCCGGCCGCCGCGAGCGAGCCCGCGATGGAGGCCATGATCCCGGTGAGGGTGAACTCCAGCGGGCCGCGCACGGTCAGCAGCCGCCACCCCGGCTCGGTGCGACCGCCCTCGGGCGTCACCCCGGCGGGGGCCACCACCGAGACCTCGTCGGGGGTGCTGGTGACCGACACCAGGCCGGTGGCGGTCAGCAGGTCGGCGGGCAGCGCGGTACCCGGTTCGAACCGGGTGACCGCGTAGTCGCCCGCGACCACGTCGATGACGAGGCGCCGCACCGCTCAGCCCTCGGCGACGAGCGGGCTGGAGGCGACCTCGGTGCCGTCGGGCAGCGCGGAGATGGTGAAGTCGGCGAACACGTTGCCCGCGGCCTTCTGCATCTGGCGCAGGCACTCGATGGCCAGCGCGCGGATCTCGACGTCGGCGTGCTCGGTGGCGCGCATGGCGATGAAGTGCCGCCACGCGCGGTAGTTGCCGGTCACCACGATGCGGGTCTCGGTCGCGTTGGGCAGGATCGCGCGCGCCGCCTGGCGGGCCTGCTTCTTGCGCAGGGTCGCGCTGGGCACGTCGGCGAACTTCTTCTCCAGGCCCGCGAGCAGCTCGTTGTAGGCGTCCTGCGCGGCCTGGGCGGCGGCGAGGAACTTCTCGTGCAGCTCCGGGTCGCTCGCGATGACCTCGGGCTCGACCATGGCGGCCGACTTCTCCGGGACGTAGCGCTGCGAGAGCTGCGAGTAGGAGAAGTGCCGGTGCCGGATCAGCTCGTGGGTCAGCGACCGGGAGATGCCGGAGATGTAGAAGGAGACGCTGCCGTGCTCGAGCACCGAGAGGTGGCCGACCTCGATGATGTGCTTGATGTAGCCCGCGTTGGTCGCCGTGGCCGGGTTCGGCTTGCGCCACGACTGGTAGCAGGCGCGGCCCGCGAACTCGGCCAGCGCCTCCCCGCCGTCGGCGTCGGTCGACCACGGCACGTCCGATGGCGCGAGGAACTCGGTCTTGGCGATGAGCTGCACCTTCGGCGACACCGTCTCGGTCACGTCCACATCCTCACGTCGGGTCCTGCGCGTCCGGGCGCCACAGTAGTCGGCGAACGGCGCAACGGGCGCCGGTGGCACGCGTGGCGTCAAGTGACACCACGGTCCCGGTTGACTGATGTCGAGAATGACGTCATGGTGGTGTCATGGATCTGAGCAGCTATCTCACCACCCTGCGCGACGACCTGACCACCACGGCGTCGGCCGGGGACGAGTCGACCAGGCGGGCGGCCGCCGTGCTGGCCGCCGCGCTGGAGCCCTCGGCCCGGCTGGCGATCATGAACGCGCTGGCCGACCTGGCCGCCGAGGTCACCGCCCACCTGCCCGACCACGTCGTCGAGGTGCGCCTCGACGGCAGGGACGTGCGGGTCGTGGTGACCAAGACGGGGGGCGGGCAGGCCGACCCGCCACCGGAGCCCGACCAGGCCAAGACCGAGTTCGGCGGCGACATGAGCCGGATGACGCTGCGGCTGTTCGACGAGCTCAAGGCGAAGGCCGAGCGCGCGGCGTCGTCGCAGGGGGTGTCGCTGAACACCTACGTGCAGCAGGCGCTGCAGGGCGCGCTGAGCGGGCACCGCAAGCACCGCGAGCCGCAGGCGCCGGACCAGGACAAGGGCGGTTCACGAGTGCAGGGGTGGTACGCGGGATGAGCGACGTGCGGATGGAGCAGTTCGACACCGGCACCGACCCGGTGGAGATCACCGTGGCCACCGGGTCCGGCCGCATCGACGTGCGGCTGACCGACGAGGAGGGCATCGACGTCGAGGTCCGGCACGCCCCCGAGGACGCCAACCCGTGGGCCGACGGCATCACCAACCTGATGTCCTGGTTCACCACCCAGTTCGGCGAGGCCCAGCAGCCCGGCGACGCGGCGGCCGAGGCGGTGCGCCGCACCCGGGTCGAGGTGGTCGGCGGCAGGCTGGTGGTGCGCTCGCCGAAGGAGCCGCAGCTGCGCGGGGTGCCGATCGCGGTGGTCGTGCGCGCGCCCTCGGGCTCGACGGTCTCAGCTCGCAGCGGCGCGGCCTCGGTCCGGGTCGCCGGCGTCGCGGCGAAGGTGGACGTCACCACCGGGGCGGGCACCATCGATGTCGCCGAGGCCACCGGCGCGGTCCAGGCGACCAGCGGGACGGGCGCGGTCAAGATCGGCCCGGCCCCGGCAGGCGTGCAGGCCCGCACCGGCCGCGGCGAGATCGAACTCGCGGCCGTCGGCGGCTCCACCACCATCACCACCGGCGGCGGCGACGTCTGGCTCGGCGCGGTCACCGGCGACGTCACGGTCCGCAGCGGCACGGGCGACATCACCGTCGCCGACGCCACCAGCGGCACCCTCGAACTGACCACCGGCTCCGGCGACCTGCGCATCGGCATCCGCGAGGGCAGCCCAGCGGAGGTCGACGTGTCCTCCGGCTCGGGCGAGGCGCGCAGCGACCTACCGCTCTCGGGCACGGCACCGGAGACAGCGCCATCGCTGCGGGTACGCGGCCGGACCGGCCTCGGCTCAGCCCAGGTCTCCCCAGCCTCCCGCTAGCCAGATCCTTCAGCCGCCCTGGACCACCCCCGTGGTCCGGGGCGGCTCTGCTGTCTCGCCCGCCCTGCCGGTCCCGCTAGTCCCGCCCCCGCACGATCGTCGGCTCATACTCCTCATCCTCAACCGGCGACCCCACCGGCCACCCGGGCGCCCGCCCCCCGATCCCCTCACTCCTGGGCCGGGGAAGCTCCACCACTCTGTCCACTATGGCCTGCTCCGCCATCGCACACCCTCCAACCTCACTCACCACCAGGGCCCACATCCCCGGAACCCCACCGGCAAGCGTGCGTCCCCACCCCCAAATCCGCCACCGGATTACCCCATTCCCACCCCCTGGACCCCCGCACCAGCCCCCGCCCCCGGCTCTCCCAGCCCACGCGCGCCCCACCCCCTGCGCCCCTCCAAGCCCCACGCCCCAACACCCCCGCCGCCCTACTGCCCCGCGCCCCCACCAACTCCCTACGCCCAGCCCCAACCCACCCGCCACGCCTGGCAAGACTCAACGACGTTGGCCCTCAAACGCCCGCCCGACGACGTTGGCCCGCCCGCGCTCCACCAAAGTCGCTGGTGCCAAGTGCTCGATGGGGCGGACTTGTTGTGTGTGTGTGTGGGGGGGGGACGGCACCCGTAGCGTCGTCAGGGCTGGGAGGGCAGCTCTGTGGCCCCCTGCTTTTAGCCCTTCCCAGGGTGTCGTAGGGGCCCCGCGCAAAACAACATGGACACCACACCCAGCACGCCGCCACAAAACCAAGCCCGCACCACCGACCAACAACACCGAAGCGTCACCCAGCAGCCACCACTAGCAACGCCTCACCACCACCGCTCAACTCACCGCACAGCCACGAGCATCACCGCACAGCCCGTCGCAGCGCCCCCGCCAG
This sequence comes from Actinokineospora globicatena, assembly GCF_024171945.1. GTDB lineage: Bacteria > Actinomycetota > Actinomycetes > Mycobacteriales > Pseudonocardiaceae > Actinokineospora > Actinokineospora globicatena. The sequence goes on along the minus strand of NZ_JAMTCR010000004.1, from coordinate 281,167 downwards.
CTCCCCTCGATCCCCCACCCAAACCCCCGACAACCCCAACCACTCGGCCATAACCCCCAACTCCCCAGCCAACTCCCCCACAACCCGCGCCCGATCCCGCCCCTCCTCCAGATAAGCCCCCTGCACCCGCAACACCCCACCCACGCGATCAGCCTTCAGGTCGACCCGCGCCACCAACTCCCCGTCCAGCAGGAACGGGAACACGTAATACCCGTAGATCCGCTGCGGTTCCGGCACGTAGATCTCGATGCGATACCTGAACCCGAACAGCCGCTCCGCCCGGTCTCGCTCCCAGATCAGCGGGTCGAACGGGCACAGCAACGCGCGGCCGACCACGGCACGAGGTGTGCGAGCGTCAACGTGCCGATAAGCCGGATGACGCCACCCCTCCACCGCGACCGGCACCAGCAGCCCAGCGTCCACCAGCTCGGCGACAGCGCGTTGCGAGCGGGACGGCTCCAGCCGGTAGTAGTCGCGCAGGTCCTTTTCCGTGCCCACCCCGTGCGCTAAAGCGGCGCGGAGGGTCAGTTGGCGGGCGGCTTCGTCGTCCGGGATCGGTGGGGCGTCGAACACAGTGGCGGGGAGGGCGCGTTCGGGGAGGTCGTAGAGGCGTTGGAAGCCCTGGCGGGTGCCGGTGGTGAGTTGGCCCGTCGCGAACAGGGACTCGCAGATGTGCTTGATGTCGGAGCGGTTCCACCAGCCGCCCTTGGACTTGGGGGCCGGGCCGCCGAGGGTGGACTCGAGGGTGCCCGCGGAGACCGGGCCGAGGTCGGCGACGGTGGCGAGGACGTCGTCGAGCAGGCCGGGGGACGCGGCGGCGATGCGGGCGATGTGGCGGGCGTAGCGGGACTCGTAGCGCCGCATGCGCCAGTGGAACAGGGGCCAGTCCTCGACCGGGATCAGGCTGGCCTCGTGCGCCCAGTACTCGACCAGCAGCCGGGGACGGCGCGCGGTGTGCGCCCACGCGGCCTCGTCGACCAGGGACATCGGGTACGCGCCGAGGCGGGAGAACAGCGGCATGTAGTGCGCGCGGACCGCCACGTTGACCGAGTCGAGCTGCAGGAGCTGGACCCGGCTCAGCGCGCGGCGCAGGTGCTGGCGGGTCGGCGTGCCGGTGGGGCGGGCATCGGCGAACCCCTGGGCGGCGAGCGCGGTGCGGCGGGCGGCGGCCGCGCTCAACTGGACGGGGGTCATGGTGGTCATTCACGGCTCCTGGTGCGACGAGTCGCCCGATGCTCCCACCCGCCACCGACAATCCGGCGCCGGTGGGCATCCACTACGTTCTGCGCATGGCCGAAGCCGCCGTGCGCACCGCGGTCCCCGACGACGTCGCCGAGCTCGCCCGCATCCAGGTGAGCACCTGGCAGACCGGGTTCGCGGACCTGCTGCCCCCCGACGTACTGGCCGGGTTGGACGCCGACGCGGCCGCCGAGCAGTGGGCGCACGTGATCGAACAGGGTCCGGCAACCGTGCACGTCGCCACCGAGGGCCCCTGGGTGGTGGGGTTCTGCGTCGCCGGGCCGTCGCCGGAGTCGGAATCAGCCGCCGCCAACGACGTGCCGGTGCCGGACGCGCAGACCGTCGCGCTGGTCGGGACGCTGCTCGTCGAGCCGAGGTGGGGTCGGCGCGGGCACGCGGGCCGGTTGCTGGCCGCCGCCGGGGCCGCCGCGGCAGCCGCCGGGTCGACCAGGGGGATCTGCTGGGTGCCCGAGCGCAACAACTCGCTCGTCGGGTTCTTCCGGCGGGCCGGGTGGGCGCCCGACGGCGTGGTGCGGACCCTGGACGCGGGCGGGCAGCCGCTGCGCGAGGTGCGGGTGACCGGGCCGTTGACCCTGGACCTGATCTAGCCGGGGTCCGCCTTGCGATACTGGCCGGACGGCCCGGCTCGTCGAGGCGACCCCTGGCAGGCGGGCGAGGCAGCGGACGACCCGTGTCCGCGGGACACCACCGGGGGAACCGACCCATGCGCGCACCGGCGACACCCGAGATCACCGAACTGGCCACCTTCCTGCACACCACCACCGCACCCGCGACCACGCGCGACCTCGCCGACCGCTTCGGCGGCGCCAGGGCGCTGTGGGGCGAGTACCACCGCGGCGCCCGGATCGTGCCGTGGCACCTGCTGGAGCGGGTGGTCACCGAGAGCGTCGCGGACCGGCGGGCGCGGGTGCTCACCCTCGCCAGGGCCAAGCAGCTCTACGACTCCGCCGAGGCCTCCGCCGCCAGGGTCGAGCTCCTCGGCTGCCCAGCGGCCACACCGTCCGGACGCCGCGGTCTCGCCGTGGCGCTGCTGGCGACGGCCGTGGTGTCGATCACCGCGCTGGCCAACCGGGGAGCGGTCCGCCGCGTCCTGGGAGGGGACCGCGAGGACCTCGGGTAGCAGCGCGGGTGCGGGCCAGGGGTGCTGTGGACAACTTCGGCCGCCGGGACCGGATCCTCAGGTACCGTCGAACGGGTTTGTTGATGATGAGAGGGGGTGCTGCCGTGTTGCTGGGATGGCTCTGCGTGACGTTCGGGGTCGCTTTCAGCTCCGCGCTGGTGCCCCTGGTCAGCATCGAGCTGTTCGTGCTGGGGCTGGCCGCGCAGGAACCGCAGGTGCACTGGCTGGCGCTGGGCGCCGTGGTGGCCGTGGCGCAGATCCTGGGCAAGCTGCTGTTCTACTTCGCCGCCCGCGGGTCGATCCACTTACCGGCGTTCCTGCACCGCCGCCACGACCGTGAGCGGCCGCTGACCGCGCGCCGCGTGCGGTGGGAGGTGCGCACCAAGCGCCTGCGGGACTGGGTCGCCCAGATCCGCGAGCGCTGCGAACGCCACCCCGCGTGGCTCTACGGCACCTACAGCGTCAGCTCCGTGGTCGGCCTGCCGCCGTTCATGGCCATGGTGGTGCTCGCGGGCCTGGTCCGGATGCGCTTAGCCGCCTTCATCGGCGTCGGCCTGCTGGGCCGGTTCATCCGGTTCAGCGCCCTGGCCGCGTCACCAGCCCTGTTCGCGGGCTGGTTCCTGTAGCGACCCCGCTACTGCTTGCTACCGCGCACCACGAGGCTGTCCAACAACTGCTGGGTCGCCGCCGTCACCGCGTCCACCGCCGCCTCGAACGCCTCGGCGTTGTGCGGCGCCGGAGCGCGGAACCCGGAGATCTTGCGCACGTACTGCAAGGCCGCCGCCCGCACGTCGTCATCCCCGACCTCGTCGACGAACGGCGCCCGCAGAGTCTTGATGCTTCGACACATACCCCCATGATGCCCCGCCTGCCCGACAACCGCGACGCTCCACATCGGACCAGCGGCGGTGGGGACAGTGACAAGGGGATCGACGGCAGTGGACGGCACCCGGGGAAAGACCGGTGGGGATCGTGCGATCCGATCCCCACCGGTGCTCAGTCCTGCTCGGTGTCCTCGGTCTCGTAGGCGCAGCCGGGGGCGCCGACGTCGTGCAGCTCCCGGCGGCCGGGGATGGCCGAGTAGGCCGGGCACTGGCAGACCCCGGTGGAGTCCTCAACTTCGAAAGTGCTCACGATCCGCGTTCTCCGATCGGTGATGACCGGGACATCGTAGTGGCTGGCCCAGTGCCGGGTGATCAGTGGCGAACGCGGTACGCCACTTCGGTCTCCCAGTCGGCGAAGTCGGGGACCTCGGCCGGGTCGCTCAGGTAGGACTCGAAGCGGCCCGCCCAGACACCGTCGGTGACGTCGAACTCGACGCCGCTGGTCGCCGACCACTCGTCGAGCGCGGCGAAGGTCTCGCGGATGCGGTCCGGGTGCCCCTTGTGCAGCAGGACGGCGTACTGACCTGGGGGTTTGCTGCCCGCCGCCACTGTGTCGTCACCGGCGACCGGGGCGGGGACCGGGACGCCGACCTCCACGTCGATCACGTCGCCCGCGACCGAGTGGTACCGGTAGAACAGCGGGCCCGCCGGGGTGATGTCACGTTCGGTGAGCCAGCCGTAGACCGGGCCGATCAGCGCGTTGACCCGGCCCCACTCGGCCAGGGTGGCCTGGGTGCGGATCGACACGTAGGGCTGCTCGGGGCGGGTCTCGATGGTCGGTGGCATGCGGAGTCCTCTCTCTCGTCACCCGGGTATACGGAGTGGGGACCCGGAACTCATCGGTAGGTCGAACAACGGGAACAGCCGCGGGTCGAGATGGGTGTGCGTGGCCGTGATCAGGCCGCCCGCCGTCTCCACCAGGACGATCGCGAACGCCGACCCGTCCGGCGCGTACTGGGCCAGCGCGAGGTCGCCGTTGGCCCTGACCTGCCGCAACGTCGCCCCCTTGCACGGCGCTTCGGCGCGGGTGAGCACGGCGGCCAGGGTGTCTCGGCCGCGCAGCCACCAGGCGAACGGCGGCATGGTCATGGTCGCGTCCTCGTGCAGCAATGCCACCAGGGCGGGCACGTCGTGCGCGGTGAACGCCGCGCAGTACCGGTCGAGCAGCGCCTGGTCGACCTCGGCGGGCACCGGCGGCGCGGGGAACGCGGCCCTGGCCCGCTGCAGGGCGCTGGTCACCGACGCGACCGTCGTGCCCAGCAGGTCGGCGACCTCGGCGGCCCGCCAGCACAGCACGTCGCGCAGGACCAGCACGGCGCGCTGCCGGGGCGGCAGGTGCTGCAACGCGGCGACGAAGGCCAGCCGGACCGTGTGCCGGGCGACGGTGGCGTCAGCGGGGTCGAGGACCTTGTGGTCGGGCACCGGGTGCACCCAGGCCGTCTCCGGCAGCGGCTCCCCCAGCGGCGTTCCGGGCACGGCGGGTGAGCCCGCGGGGACCGCCCGGCGCTGCGGGCTGCGGCGCATGTCGAGGCAGATGTTGGTGGCGATGGCGTAGAGCCAGGTCCGCAGCGAGCCGCGCCGCTCGTCGAAGGTTCCCGACCAGGCGCGGGTGAACGCCTCTTGCACGGCGTCCTCGGCCTCGAAGCCGGACCCGAGCATGCGGTAGCAGTACCCGGTCAGCTCGACCCGGTGCCGCTCGAGGTCGTCCGGGCTCACAGCAGGGCCCGCACCAGCTCTTCGGGGTTGGCCAGCGCGGGCAGGTGACCGCCCGCGATCTCGACCGGGCTGATGCCGAGGCGCTCGCGCAGCAGCTCGCGCTGGAAGCCGATCGGGAACAGCCGGTCGCCGGAGCTGGCCACCGCCCTGGTCGGCACGTCCGGCCACCGCTCCAACGGCCACGGCTTCTCGAACGGCGTGCCCGACTGGTCCAGCGGGTCGTCCCACAGCTCCTCGGGGATGTCGTGCAGGAAGACCTCCACCGGGTCGAACTCGCGGTTCGGGTCCCGCCCGTGCGCCTCGTCGTTGGCCCGCATCGCCTCGGACGACCCGGAGGTGCGCCACCACTGGTCGCCGGTCTCCCCCGCCACCGGCACCATCGCGTTGACCAGCACGATCTGGTTCACCGGCACCCGCGTGGCCACGATCGGCGCGGTGAACCCGGCCATCGACTGGGCCACCACCACCAGGTCCCCGTACCCCCGCACGGCCGCGACCACCACATCGGCGTACTCGTCGAACCCCGCCGAGTCGTCCTCGCACGGCAGGTCCGGGGTGATCACGTCGTGCCCGTGCGCGCGCAACCCTGGCACCACCAACCGCCAGTGCCGCGAGTCGGACGCCGCACCGGGCAACAGCACGTAGGTCGACATGCGGGCCAGGCTAACCCGCCAGACCTACAAAACGGTCGACGCAAGGCCCTAGCAAGGAGATCGGCCACCACTGGCCGCAGCCATGCGCATCGAATCCCCAGCGGGCCCTGAACAGCTAGCTGGTGGGATCGGCAGCTGAGAGTTCCAGGGCCTTGCGCATGGAGTCGCGGGCTCGGCCTCGGTCGCCTGCTACGTCGTAGGCGATCGCGAGGCGGTACCAGGAGCGCCAGTCGTCGGGGGCGGCTTCGGTCTCGGCGCGGAACTGTTCGAAGAACTCGTCCGCCGCGGCCCGGTCCACGCGGCCCGAGGGCATGCGGGGCAGGTCGGAGGTGTCCGGGAGGCCTTCCTCGGCGGCCAGGCGGCGGCCGAGGGTCTGGGTGCGGACGCCGAACATCAGGGTGGACCAGACGACCCAGGCGCCGACCAGGGGGAGCAGGACCACGCCGACGCCGAGGCCGAGGGCGACCGGGGAGCCGTCGCGGAACAGGGCCACAGCGCGGCCGCCGAGCAGGACGAAGTAGACGACCAGCACGGCGGCCAGCAGCAGCGACACCGAACGCGCGGACATCACAGGTCCAGCAGGTTTTCCAGGCCGACGGTCAGGCCGGGGCGGGCCACGATCGCGCGGACCCCGTGCAGCACACCGGGCATGAAGGACTTGCGGTCCAACGAGTCGTGCCGGATGGTCAGCGTCTCGCCCTCGCCGCCGAAGAGGACCTCCTGGTGCGCGACCAGGCCGCCCAGCCGGACCGAGTGCACCCGGACCCCGTCGACCGGGGCGCCCCGCGCACCGTCCACTTCGGACGTGGTGGCGTCCGGCACCGGACCGAGCCCGGCGTCGGCGCGGGCCTGGCCGACCAGCCGCGCGGTGTGCGCCGCGGTGCCGGAGGGGGCGTCGGCCTTGCGGTTGTGGTGCAGCTCGATGATCTCGACGGTGTCGTAGTAGCGGGCCGCGAGCTGCGCGAACCGCATCGACAGCACGGCGCCGAGCGCGAAGTTCGGCGCGATCAGCACCCCGAGCTCAGGCTTGTCCGCCAGCCAGCCCCGCAGCGTGTCCAGCCGCGCGGTGTCGAACCCGGAAGTGCCGACGACGGCGTGGATGTCGTTGTCCACGCAGAACCGCAGGTTGTCCATCACCACGTCGGGGTGGGTGAAGTCGACCACGACCTTGGCGCCCGACGCCAAGACCTCAGCGACCCAGTCACCGGAGTCGACCTGGGCGACCAGCGCCAGATCAGCGGCACCCTCGACCGCGGCGCAGGCCTCGGCGCCCATCCGGCCCCGGGCGCCGAGCACGGCCACCGGGATCAGGTCGTCGGGAATGGCGCAGTTCGTCACGTGCTCACCTCGTGCAGTTGGACCGGGACGTCGTCGGTGTGGTCGTAGGGGCCGACGACAGCGGCGGCCAGCGGCCTGGTCAGCAGCTCGCGGGCCAGCAGGGCCACGTCCGCGGCGGTGACCGCGGCGTAGCGGTCCAGGGTCTGCTCGACGGTCAGGTAGTCGCCGTAGGCGAGCTCGCCCTTGCCGATGCGCGACATCCGGGAACTGGTGTCCTCCAGGCCGAGCACCAACCCGCCGCGCAGGTTGCCCTTGGCGCGGGCCACTTCCACGTCGGTCAGCCCGTCGCGGGCGACCTCGCGCAGCACCTCGCGGACCACCCCGGCGACCTCGCCGAGCCGGTCGGGCTGGCAGCCGGTGTAGATCGACAGGTGGCCGGTGTCGGCGTAGGCCGCGACCGACGAGTACACCTGGTAGGCCAGACCGCGCTTCTCCCGGACCTCTTGGAACAGCCGGGAACTCATGCCACCGCCGAGCGCGGCGTTGAGCACGCTCAGGGTGAACCGGCGCTCGTCGTGCCGGTCGAGCGCGCGCACGCCGAGCATCATGTGCGCCTGCTCGGTGTCGTCGGTGTGCAGCACCAAGCGCGGCGCGGACCCGAGCCGGGCCCGGCCCGCGCGCGGCGCCACCGGCGGCTTCTCGCCCGTCATGCGGTCGCGCAAAGCCTTGCGCACCAGGGTGAGCACCGACTTGTGGTTCACGTTGCCCGCCACCGCCAGCACCATCCGCGGCATCGTGTAGCGGCGGCGGTAGAACCCGTTGAGCGCGGTCCTGCTCATCGCCGTGATCGACTGCTCGGTGCCCAGCACCGGGCGGCCGAGCGGGTGGTCGGCCATCAGCGCGGTGCAGAACGCGTCGTGCAGCAGGTCCTCGGGGTCGTCGTCGCGCATGGCGATCTCCTCGAGCACCACCCCGCGCTCGGTCTCCACGTCGGCCTCGGCGCACACCGCGTCGAAGACCACGTCGGACACCAGGTCGATGGCCAGCGGCAGGTCCTCGTCGAGCACGTGCGCGTAGTAGCAGGTGTGCTCCTTGGCGGTGAACGCGTTGAGCTCACCGCCGACCGCGTCGATCTCCTCGGCGATCTGCGCGGCGCTGCGCCGCGCGGTCCCCTTGAACAGCAGGTGTTCCAGGTAGTGCGCGGCACCGGCGACCGAGCCGGGCTCGTCGCGGGAGCCGACCTGGACCCAGATGCCGACCGAGGCGGAGCGGACGCCGGGCACCCGCTCGGTGATCACGCGCAGGCCGCCGGGCAGCAGGGTGCGCCGGACCTCGGAGTCGCCGTCGCGCTCGAGCAGGACGGTGCTGCCCGGCTGCTGCAGGTGGCCGGAGACGGGCGAGCGGCGGGGTGCGGAACGGCCGCGAGCGCCAGAGGCGCCCGCGGCCGTCACCGGGGAACTGGGACTCACTGGGCGGGAGCCGCCTCGACCTCGGCCGACTCGACGACGCTGTCGGCGTCGGTGGTGCCCGCCGCGGCGTCCTCCTCGTTGACCAGCACGAGGCTGATCTTGCCGCGCTGGTCGATGTCGGCGATCTCCACGCGGAGCTTGTCGCCGACCTTGACCACGTCCTCGACCTTGTTGACGCGCTTGCCGTTGCCCAGCTTGGAGATGTGCACCAGGCCGTCCTTGCCCGGCAGCAGCGAGACGAAGGCGCCGAAGGCGGCGGTCTTGACGACCGTGCCCAGGAACCGCTCGCCGACCTTGGGCAGCTGCGGGTTGGCGATCGCGTTGATCAGGCCGATCGCGGCCTCGGCGGACGGGCCGTCCGCGGCACCGACGTAGATCGTGCCGTCGTCCTCGATGGAGATGTCGGCACCGGTCTGCTCGGTGATCGAGTTGATCATCTTGCCCTTCGGGCCGATGACCTCGCCGATCTTGTCGACCGGGATCTTCACCGAGGTCACCCGCGGCGAGTACGGGCTCATCTCGTCCGGGCCGTCGATGGCCTCGGCCATGACCTCCAGGATGGTGTAGCGCGCGTCGCGGGCCTGGCTCAGCGCCTGGGCCAGCACCTCCGACGGGATGCCGTCGAGCTTGGTGTCGAGCTGCAGCGCGGTCACGAACTCCTTGGTGCCCGCGACCTTGAAGTCCATGTCGCCGAAGGCGTCCTCGGCACCGAGGATGTCGGTCAGCGCGACGTAGCGGGTCTCGCCGTCGACCTCGTCGGAGACCAGGCCCATCGCGATGCCCGAGACCGGCGCCTTGAGCGGCACACCGGCGTTGAGCAGCGACATGGTGGACGCGCAGACCGAGCCCATCGAGGTGGAACCGTTGGAGCTCAACGCTTCCGAGACCTGGCGGATCGCGTAGGGGAACTCGTCGCGCTTGGGCAGCACCGGCGCCAGCGCCCGCTCGGCGAGCGCGCCGTGGCCGATCTCGCGCCGCTTGGGCGAGCCGACCCGGCCGGTCTCACCGGTGGAGAACGGCGGGAAGTTGTAGTGGTGCATGTAGCGCTTGTGCGTCTCGGGCGAGAGCGAGTCGATCTGCTGCTCGAGGCGCAGCATGTTCAGCGTGGTGACACCCAGGATCTGGGTCTCGCCGCGCTCGAACAGCGCCGAGCCGTGCGCCCGCGGGATGAGCGCGACCTCGGCGGACAGGCCGCGGATGTCGGTCAGGCCGCGGCCGTCGATGCGGACCTTGTCGCGCAGGATCCGCTGGCGGACCAGCTTCTTGTTCAGCGACCGGAACGCGGCGCCGACCTCCTTCTCGCGACCGTCGAACGCACCGCCCTCGACCGCGCCGACCTTCTCCAGCACCAGGGCCTTGACCTCGTCGATGCGCGACTCGCGCTCCTGCTTGTCGCCGATGGTCAGCGCGGCGGCGAGCTCGTCGCTCACCGCGGCCTCGACCGCGGTGAAGGCGTCGGGCTGGTAGGCCGGGAACGTCGGGTACGGGCGGGTGGCCTTGGCGGCCACCGACGCCAGCTGCGCCTGCGCGTCGCACAGCGCGCGGATGAACGGCTTGGCGGCCTCGAGACCCGCGGCGACGACCTCCTCGGTCGGCACCTGCGCGCCCTCGGCGATCAGGTCGGTGACGTTCTCGGTGGCCTCGGCCTCGACCATCATGATCGCGACGTCGTCACCGACGACGCGACCCGCGACGACCATGTCGAACACGGCGGTCTTGAGCTGGTCGTGGGTCGGGAAGGCGACCCACTGCTGGCCGATGAGCGCGACCCGCACGCCGCCGATCGGGCCGGAGAACGGCAGGCCCGCCAGCTGGGTGGAGGCGGAGGCGGCGTTGATGGCCACCACGTCGTAGAGGTCCTGCGGGTTGAGGCTCTGCACGGTGATCACGACCTGGATCTCGTTGCGCAGACCGTCCACGAAGGACGGGCGCAGCGGCCGGTCGATGAGCCTGCAGGTGAGCACCGCGTCGGTGGACGGGCGGCCCTCGCGGCGGAAGAACGCGCCGGGGATGCGACCCACGGCGTACATGCGCTCCTCGACGTCCACGGTGAGCGGGAAGAAGTCGAAGTGGTCCTTCGGCTGCTTGGAGGCGGTGGTCGCCGAGAGCAGCATGGTCTCCTCGTCGAGGTAGGCCACGACGCTGCCCGCCGCCTGGCGGGCCAACCGGCCGGTCTCGAAGCGGACGGTGCGCGTGCCGTAGGACCCGTTGTCGATGACGGCCGTGGTCTCGTGCACAGCGATGTCGGTCATGTAGGGATAACTCCTCGTCGTCAGGCCAGCGCACTACCCAGCACGGGGTCGCGGTTCATGACGAGGCCGGTCTTCGATCGAAGTCCCCGGAGCCCTCTTGGCTCGGCGGGAACCACTACCGAGGACCGGCGAACTGGTCCCGTGGCGCGCGGCGTGCTGCCTGTTGTGGTTCGCCCGCGCTGGTTGTGTGCCGCTACGGCACGCGCGGGTAGGGTTTTCGGTTGGGTTATGTACCCGGGGGGAGCGGCCTGGTGGCCACTCCCCCCGGGGTTCGAGCTATCGGCGCAGGCCGAGCCGCTGGATCAGCGACCGGTAGCGCTCGATGTCCACCTTGGTCAGGTAGTTCAGCAGCCGCCTGCGGCGACCGACCAGCAGCAGCAGTCCGCGCCGCGAGTGGTGGTCGTGCTTGTGCTGCTTGAGGTGCTCGGTGAGGTCCTTGATGCGCTTGGTCAGCAGCGCGATCTGGGCCTCGGGCGATCCGGTGTCCGAGTCGTGCACGCCGTACTCGGTGAGGATCGTCTTCTTCTGCTCGGTGGACAGAGCCACTCGTCAACTCCTCGGTGGTGCCTGTGCCGTGTGGGAGAGTCGGTAACAGCCGCCACGGACCGCAGCCGTACCCAAACGCCAAGGCTAGCACCCCGCCCCTGGCGCGTTCCTGCCGAGCAGGGGCACCGCGCCGAGCGGGGTGTGGGCGCCGTGGGCGCTGGCGTAGAGCGTCAACTCCCCGGGAGCCCACTGCGGGCCCTGGTATCCCCGCAGCTCAGCGGCCATCTCGGCGCCCTTGGTGGTCGGTGTCGACCAGCGCGCGACGGTCACGTGCGGGAGGTAGTCGGGGTGGCCGCCCTCGTGGAAGTCGGCCGCCTCGGCAAGGGTACGCAACTCCACCGGATCGGGGGTAGCGATTTTCACCAGGCACACCGCCGCGAAGGTGCCGGACCCGCTGATCCGCAGCCGGGGCGCCGGGAGCCCGGACACCCGTTCACCCAACCTGGCGAGGCGCCGGGCGGGGTCGTCGACGCCGTAGTAGCCGACGGTGACGTGCCACTGCTCGCGCGGCGTGGCGCGGAGGCCGTCGGGGGTGGGTGGCAGGTGCGCGGCCAGGTGGTCGGCGACCTCGTCGGGGAGCGGGAACGCGGAGAACAGCCTCGGTCGGTCGGGGACGGGAGGGCGCGGGGTCGGTCCGCTCACGTGCGCTTTCCGGCGCGGCGCAGCAGGTCGGCCAGGTCGGGGAAGCGGTCGTCGAGCATCCCGGCCGCCTCGGTGAGGTCCTCGGCGGAGGCCAGCCTGCGCAGCGCGAGGATGGCGCTGCGGCCGACGTCGACGGGCAGGTTGTCCCTGGTCACGGCGGGTTTGGAGGCGCGGACGTCGTCGAGCGCGCGCTGCAGGGCCTCCCGGCGGCCGGAGGCGACCTCGGGGGTGAGGATCTTGCGCTCGAGCATGATCAGCCGGGCCAGCACCGCGGGGTTGCCGATCTTGGCGCGGCGGCCGCTCATCACCTGGCTGAGCATCGGCGCGCTGATGCCGAGCACGTCGGCGAGGTTGGCCTGGGACACGTCGAAGGCCACCACCAACCTGCGCACCCGGTCGCCGAGCGGCTCCCCGTACCACTCGCGCTGCAACGCGATGTTGCGTTGGACGATCTTGTGGTCCTCCACCCGCCGCCTCTCCCCTAGTGTCCGGACCGGTCCCCCCTGACCTCGGGTGTATCTTGCCGGCCCAGCTGTTCGTTTCGTGGGATAACCACCAGGGTGACCGTCCGGGGCGGATGGTCAGGCGAGCAGCTCCCTGGTTCGGGCGACATCGCGGTGCATCTGCTCGACCAGGGCCTCGGTGCTGGCGAAGCGCTCCATCTGGCGCAGCCGCTCGACGAAGTCGACCGCGACCCGCTGGCCGTAGAAGTCTTCGTCGACGTCGAGCACGAAGGCCTCGACCCGGCGTTCGCGGCCGGAGAAGGTCGGGTTGGTGCCGACCGAGACCGCGGTGGTCAGCGGCGGCCGGTTGTGCCCGTTGAGCAGGGTGAACCGTCCCGCGTAGACCCCGTCGGCCGGGACCGCGGCGAAGCGCGGGGTGGACAGGTTGGCGGTCGGGAAGCCCAGCTCGTGGCCGCGCCCGTCGCCGCGCACCACGATGCCCTCGAGCCGGTGCGGCCGCCCGAGCGCGGTGGCCGCGGCGCGCACGTCGCCCGCGTCGATGCAGGAGCGGATGTAGGTGGAGGAGAACGCCAGCTCCCCCGCCGTCACCAGCTCGGCGCCCTCGGTGGTGAAGCCGAAGCGCTGGCCGAGGGTGGTCAGCAGCTCGACGGTGCCCGCGGCGCGGTTGCCGAAGGTGAAGTTCTCGCCGACCACGACGGCGGCGGCGTGCAGGCGCTCGACCAGGATCTCGTGCACGAACTCGTCCGGGGCCACCTTGGACAGCTCCGGGGTGAACGGCAGCACGCAGAACACGTCCACGCCCAGCTCCTCCACCAGCTCCGCCTTGCGGTGCAGGGTGGTCAGCTGGGCCGGGTGGCTGCCGGGGCGGACCACCTCGGAGGGGTGCGGGTCGAAGGTGAGCACCACGCTGGGCAGGTCCCGCTCGGTGGCGAGCGCGACCGCCCGGGAGATCAACTCCTGGTGGCCGCGGTGGACTCCGTCGAACACGCCGATGGTCGCCACACAGCGACCCCAGCCCCCGGGTAGGTCCGCCAGACCGCGCCAACGCTGCACGGTGCCGAGCCTAGTGGGTCGCCGCCGCCGCGGTCGGCACCAGGGCGGGGTGGTTCGGGTGTGACCGAACTCCCCGGTTCGGCGGGTGTGCGCGGTCACACGCTTAGCTAGGCTAATAATCGCGTCACCTCCCCCGATGGTCCCGGGTGGACGAGAGGAGCGGGCCGTTGCCAGCCACCGGGCGCCGGGCACTGCTGGTCTGGGCCGCCGCCGTCGCGGTGTACCTGCTCGCGGTGTTCCACCGGACATCGTTGGGCGTCGCCGGGCTGCAGGCCGCCGACCGCTTCGGCATCACCGCCGCCGAACTGGGCACCTTCACCGTGCTGCAGATCGGCGTCTACGCGGCGATGCAGGTACCGACCGGGCTGCTGGTCGACCGGTTCGGCCCGCGCCGGGTGCTGACCGCCGCCGCGTTGTGCATGGGCCTGGGCCAGGTCCTGTTCGCGATCGCCGCCTCGTACCCGCTGGCCCTGGTCGCCCGCGCCGTGCTGGGGCTGGGCGACGCGATGACGTTCGTGAGCGTGCTGCGGGTGGTCGCCGCGCACTACCCGCCGCGCAAGTACGCCGTGCTGTCGTCGGTCACCGCCGCGCTCGGGCAGGTGGGGAACCTGCTGGCGACCGTCCCGCTGACCTTCCTGCTGGCCAACGCGGGCTGGACCTCGACGTTCGCCATCGCGGGCGCGGCGACGGCGGCGTACTCGCTGGTGGTGCTGTTCCGGGTGCGCGACACCCCCGACGGCGAGCAGGAACCGCGGGCGGCGACGTCGCTGCGGGACGTGGTCGGCCAGGTCCGGGCGGCCTGGCGGGTCCCGGGGACGCGGCTGGGGTTCTGGGTGCACTTCTCGACGATGTTCAGCCCCGGGGTGCTCGGCCTGCTGTGGGGCTTCCCGTACCTGGTGCAGGCGCAGGGCCTGTCCCCCGCCGCCGCCGGGTCGGTGCTGAGCTTGCTGGTGATCGTGGCGATGGTCACCGGTCCGGTGATCGGGCAGGTGATGGGGCGGTGGCCGGAGAGCCGGGTGCCGATGGTCGCCGGGTTCCTGGCGGCGGCGATGGTGGTGTGGGCGGTGCTGCTCGGCTGGCCGGGCGGCGTGGTCCCGGCACCGGTGGCCGCCGTGGCGTTCGCGGTCCTCGCCGTCGGCGGCCCGCTCTCCGGCGTGGCGTTCGCCCTGGCCCGCGACTACAACCCCATCCACCGGGTCGGCACCGCGACGGGCGTGGTGAACGTGGGCGGCTTCACCGCGACGACCGTCACCGCGTTCGGCATCGGCCTGCTGATCGGCGGCGACACGGCCTCGGCGGGACCGTCGACGTTCCGCTTCGCGTTCCTGGCCGTGGCGGTCGTGCTGCTGCTCGGCTCGTGGCGCACCCTGGTGTGGTGGCGCCGCGCGCGGGCCGCCGTGTTCGCCGCCGAGACCAGGGGCGACGAGGTCCCGGTCCGCATCCGGCGCAGGCCGTGGGACATCCCGGCGGAACAGGAAGCGGCGGCCTCTTAAGATTGCCGCTCGTGTCCCAGCGTGCAGCAGTCCCCCCCGGCCTGATCGTCGTCGACAAGGCCCCCGGCATGACCTCCCACGACGTCGTGGCCCGGGTCCGCCGGATCATCGGCACCCGCAAGGTCGGCCACGCAGGCACCCTCGACCCGATGGCCACCGGCGTCCTGGTCCTGGGTGTGGAGCGCGCGACCAAGCTGCTCGGCCACCTGGCCCTGGACCGCAAGACCTACCTCGCCTCCATCCGCCTCGGCTCCGCCACCACCACCGACGACGCCGAGGGCGAGACCCTGACCACGGCCGACCCGACGGGCGTCACGGACGAGGCCATCACGGCGGGCATCGCGGACCTGACCGGCCCGATCCAGCAGGTGCCCAGCTCGGTGAGCGCGGTGAAGGTCGACGGGAAACGGGCGTACGCGCGGGTGCGGGCCGGGGAGGACGTCCAACTGGCCGCCCGACCGGTGACGGTGTTCCGGTTCGACCTCCTGGCCACCACGCGGACGGCCTCGACCGTGGAGCTGGACGTGATGGTGGACTGTTCATCCGGGACTTACGTGCGCGCGCTGGCCCGTGACCTCGGCGTGGCCCTCGGGGTCGGCGGGCACTTGGGCGCGCTCCGGCGGACAACGGTGGGACCGTTCGACCTGCGGGTGGCCCGGACCTTGGAGGCACTGGAGGAGTCACCAGGCCTGTCCCTGGACATGGCCGCCGCCGTAACCACCGCCTTCCCCCGCCGCGACCTCGACCGCGTAGAGGCGATCGCCCTGTCCCACGGCAAGCGCATCCCAGCGGCGGGAATCACGGGGACATACGGCATCTTCGACCCGGCTGGGACCGCGGTGGCACTGGGCGTGGACGAGGGCAACTCCGCCCGAGCCCTGGTGGCCTTGAACGTGTCTTGATCCACTCTGGTAGCGGTAGGTCATGACCTACTACCCGGACTTGTCGCCGTATCGGTACACGCCAACGACGGCAGGGGCAGAGCGCTTGAACGTGGGTTGGCTGGACGTGGGCGAGCCGTACCACCAGGGGCCGGTGGACCCGGCGCTCGTCCACGCCCTCTTGCGGCTGTCGATGTCGCACAGCGTGCGGCAGATGCGCGGGTACCACGGGTGCCCGTTCTGCGGGGTGCACACGCACCTACCGACCTCGTTCGAGGAAGGTTTCAACGGGACGGTCCACCTCGGCTCGGCCGAAATCCAAGTGACCAGCCGAGACGGCACCGTGTACGCCGCGCCGACCACAGTCGCGCACTACGTCGCCGAACACGGATACCAACCCCCACAGGCGTTCGTCGACGCCGTGCTCACCGCCTCGGCCAAGGTCGGCCCCTGGGGTACCCGGGTCCCGACCCCCCAACCTGACCTGTCCGAGGGCTTCGAAGATGACGATCCCGTCCGCTGGGTCGGCTGGCTCAACCCCGAACACGACTTCACCGGCGGCCCGGTCGACCACGACCTGCTCGCCGCCCTGCGCCAGCTCGACGCCACGCACAAGAACTGGACCTCCAGCCCCCGCGCCTGCCCCGTCTGCCACGAGTGGTACACATCGGACACCGACGACCGCCGCAGCGGCCAACTCATCATCCCCAGCGCGGACGAGATCCCCTACGCGGTCCCCACGATGATCGTCCACCTGGTCGAGGCCCACGGCTACCAACCCCCAGCGGAATTCGTAGCGGCAGTTTTCGCTGCCCTGGAATAGATCCGCGACCCGCTCGGATACGGTCGCGAGGCAAGATCGACTCCGCGAAGGGATGCCGTGGCCGTCTACCCGGACCTCAGCCCGTACGAGTACACCACCAGCGATCGGCTCGGCGGTGGGGCTCCCGCCGGGACGGTGAACGTGGGGTGGATCGGGGTCGAGCAGCCGTACACCCGGAGGCCCGCCAACGCGGAACTGGTGCACGCGCTTCTCCGGCTGTCGTTGACCCACGACGTGCGGCAGATGGGCGGGTATCACCGGTGTCCTTTCTGCGAGCACACCGGCCATTTCGTTGTCCCGTTCGCGGAGTCCCCGGTCGACATGTGCTACTTGGGCTCGGCCGAGATCCAGATCGAAGGTAGCGACGGGACGATCTACGCCGCACCGACCTTGATCGCGCACTACGTGGCCGACCACGAATACCGACCACCAGCGGACTTCGTGCGCGCCGCTCTCGCCGCTGCGGCAGAGGTGGGGCCGTGGGCAGCACTGGCTCCCCCGGGGCATCCTGACCTGTCTATCGGAACGGACTACGACGGACAGCAGTTCCTGCGGGTGGGCTGGTTGATCCCTGACCGCGACTTCCCCACCGGCCCCATCACCGACGACCTGCTCCCCACCCTGCGCCTGCTCCGCGAAACCCACGAAACCAGGCTGTCCCCCGGCTCCTACGCCTGCCCCATCTGCCACCACCGCACCGAACGCGACGGTCCACACGGCTCCGGCATGGCCGACCTCACAATCCCCAACCCGAACGGCACACCCTTCCGCGCACCCCGCATGATCATCCACTTCGTCTAGGCACACCGGTACCGACCACCGGCGGAGTTCGTAGCGGCAGTATTCGCGGCCAGGGAATAGAACCGCGGCCTACTCGGATACGGTCGCGCAGTGGCCACCTACCCCGATCTCAGTCCATACGTGTACACGAACCGATTCGACGAAGACGACCCCGAGGCGGCACCGCCGGGAACGCTCAACGTCGGCTGGATCGGGCGCGAGCAGCCATTCCCCCAGGGACCGGCAGACCCCGAACTTGTGCACGCCCTGCTCCGGCTCTCGCTGACCCACCACGTGCGGCAGATGCGTGGGATGCACGGTTGCCCCTTCTGCCCGGCACACGACCATGTCCGAGTCCCCTTCGCGGAATCCCCCAAAGACTTCTGCCTCCTGGGCTCAGCCGAGATCCAGGTCGAAGGCGACGGAACGACCTACGCCGCGCCCAACCTGGTCGCGCACTACGTCGCCGACCACGGATACCAGCCACCCGCCGAGTTCGTGGCGGCAGTGCTCGCCCTGAAATGAGGACGTCATGCCCTTCCTCCCGGATCTGACGCCCAGCATGCACGGCGGAGCTGAGACCGTGGGATGGCTCGGGACCGAGCAGCCATACCCGCAGGGACCGCCCGATCAGGAACTCGCACAAGCCCTGCTGCGACTGGCATCCACCCACCGGGTGCGGCAGACGCGTGGGTCTCACCAGTGTCCTTTCTGCACGGCCTCCTTCAACGACCTCGGCTTGGGCTCGGCCGAGATCCAGGTCAAGGCCAGCGATGGAACCGTCTACGCCGCGCCGGACTTGATCGCCCACTACGTCGCCGAACACGGGTATCAACCGCCGGCCAGGTTCGTGGCGGCAGTGTTGGCGGCTGCGGAGTAGCCCGCCGCTGCGGACGCGGTCTCGTGAGGGGTCGACTCACCTGAACCGAAGCGGCGTTAGCGGGTGGCGCCGACTACGGCCCAGCGGCCGGAGCGGAGGCGGGTGAGGAGGGTGATGAGGCGTAGGAGGATGAAGAGGGTCAGGCCGGTCCAGATGCCTGCCAGGCCCCAGTCGAAGGCCAGGGAGAGCCAGATCAGGGGGAGGAAGCCGATCAGGGCGCTGGTCAGGGTGGCGGTGCGGAGGTAGGCGATGTCGCCCGCGCCGAAGAGGACGCCGTCCAGGGCGAAGACGATGCCCGCGACGGGTTGCATGGCGACGAAGAACCACCAGGCGTGCGGGATTTCCGATAGTACGACGGGGTCCATGGTGAACACGCGTGGGAGCACATGGGACAGTCCCGCGAAGACGATGCCGAGTGCGATGCCGAAAACCAGGCCGTAGCGGGCGAACTGGCCGCTGAGGTCACGCGCCCGCTTGGCCTGCCCAGCGCCGAGTGCCGCCCCGACAAGCGCTTGCGCGGCGATGGCCAGCGAGTCGAGCACCAGCGCCAGGAACGTCCACAACTGGAGAACAACCTGGTGCGCGCCGACCGCGCCGACCGAGGTCCTGGCGGCGACGGCGGCGGCCGAGAGGAAGCAGGCCTGCATCGCCAGGCTGCGCAGGATGAAGTCCCGGCCCAGCTTGAGCTGCGCCCAGATCACCCGAGGACGCGGTGCCCGCGCGTGGCCCCGCAGCGCGACCAGGAACAGCACCGCCGCGATGGACTGCCCGATGACGTTGGCGACCGCCGAGCCGTCCAGGCCCCAGTCGAGCCCGTGCACGAACGTCGGGCACAGCACGAGCGAGACCCCGTTGCCCGCCAGCACGAACCCCAACGGCCGCCGGGTGTCCTGGACGCCGCGCATCCAGCCGTTGCCCGCCAGGGTGATCAGCACCATCGGCACCCCGAGGACCGCGATCCGCAACCACCCCTCGGCCGCGTCCGCCACCGCGCCGGACCCCGCCAACGCGCGCGCGACCGGCCCCGCCACCACTTGACCGATCCCGACGAGCAGCAGTCCCAGCCCGATCGCCAACCACGTCGCCTGCACGCCCTCGGCGACCGCGTCCGCCCGCCGCCCGGCCCCGTGCAACCGGGCAGCCCGCGCGGTGGTGCCGTAGGACAGGAACGTCAGCTGGGTGGACAGTTGCGCCAGGACGACCGCGCCGATCCCGAGCGCGCCCAACTCGACACCGCCGAGGTGCCCCACGACCGCCGTGTCCACCAGCAGGTACAGCGGCTCGGCGGCGAGCACCGGCAACGCCGGTACCGCCAACCCGAGGATCTGTCGCAACGAGGCCGAGTCCATTCCGCGCACCACGCACCACCTCGTCCCGCCCCGGCGCCGTTCCCGACCTGGCACATCGGCATCAGCTTGGCCGCTCAGTCCACCCATCGGACAATACGCAGCGGGACCCCGCGCCGCCTGCCTGAGGACGACAACAGGGGTCGGTCCGTAGGGGGCGGCACCGTGTGACGTCGCGCTCGTGGCAGGCCGGTGATCATCGGGGCTAGCGTGGTGGCAGGGCAACTGCTGGGGGTGCGGATGCTGGTGCGGTGGCCGGATCGGGCAGGCTTGGGCTACGTCGGCGTGCAGGTCGCGGCGGTGTGGGGGTTGTTCGGCGGGATACCGGTCGACGCGGGCCGGGCGGACTACGCGGCCTACGGGGCGTTCGCACTCGCGGCGGTGCCGGCCGCGCTCATCGCGGGGCTGATGGTGTACCACTCGTTGGGCGCCAGGGTTCCGTGGCACGGGTTCACGGTCTGGTGGTTCGTGCTGTTCGGCGTGTGGCACGCCTACGGCGTCTTCGCCCTCCTGACCGGACGCGACAGTGCCGTCCTGTTCTGGATCACATTCACCTTCTCCGACACCGGCAACCACATCGCCGCGGTGGCCTACCAGATCGCGATGACCGCGGGCGCCGTGGTGCTGCTCATCGGCGACCGCAAGCGAGCGAGAACGGTGACTGCCAAGTCACAGTGACCGCGGCGTCACCGGATGGATACCGTTGCGGGCATGGGGGATGACGACAGAGCAGGCGACAAGGACCGCCAAGGGACCACGGTGGCCCACACCGCGGACGACAGTTCACCGCTGCGGTTCCCCCCGGCCCCGGAACCACCGCCGTACGCGGCCCCGGCTCGGAGCGGGACGTCACGGCCGCTGCTGAGCGTCGTCGCGATCGCCTGCGCGGCGGCGCAGATCGTGGTGGGCATGGGCACGTTCAGCGCCAACTACACCGAGATCGACAGGTTCTGGCTGACGATCCTGGCCGCGGTGATCGCCCTGTCCTTGCCGTTCAACCTGATCTCGATCGGCCTGCTGTGGAAATCACTCGTCGACGCGGAACCCTGGAACGGCTGCGTCACCGTGTTCTTCGCGGTGTTCGCCTGCTGGCACGGGTACGCCTCGGTCGAGCTCGTCCGCGCGGGTCCCGACGTGTTCCTGTCGGCGTTCCGGGAGCACTGGGCCTCCGTCGCCTACCAGGCGGGGATGACCGCCGTGTGCCTGGTGTTGTTCCTCGCCAACCTGGCTACTTTGCGGTCCGCCAGAACTTGACCTGCTTGTCGGCCACCGCATCGATGAAGTCGGCGGCGGAGATGTTGCCGCGCAGCAAGCTGTCCGTCAGCGGGTAGAGCACGGTCTCGACCCACCGGCCGCCCGCGACCGCGTTGACGCCGTCGAGGTAGAGGGCCTGCTCGACCGCCGGATCGGTCAAGCCTGCGCGAATGTCCTTCTGGGACTCCGGCACGGGCAGGTCGGCCCGCGGGGTGAGGTTGTCCGCGACCGCCGGGACGCCCGAGAGGATGTCCTTGTTCAGCACGTAGGCGATGAACGCCTTGGCCGCGCCCGGGTTCTTGGCCTTGGCGGCGACCGCGAAGCCCACCGGGACGCGTTCGGCGACGGTGTGGGTGGCGGCGGGCGGCTGGGGGAAGGGGAACGACGCGAGGCTTACTGTGCGGTCGTCGCCCTTCTTCGCCAGGTATTCCTTGGTCTCGCTGGGGACCCAGCCGGGCAGGGACAGGTACGCCGCCTCGCCGGTGGCCCAGCGGTGCTGCAGGGTCGGGTACTTGGCGGAGTCCCAGCCGGGGATCAGGTAGCGGCCCGTGGCGATCTTCTCGACGAACTCGGCCGCCTGGTAGAGGCCGACGTCGTTGCGCCACACGTCACCGGTCTTGTCCTGGGCGGCCCTCGTCAGGCCGCCCGCGCCGAGGTAGCGCACCGCGGCCTGGGTGAACAGGGCCGCGTTGGACGTGCTGCGGTCGCCGTCCTGGGCGAGGGCGGCGATACCGGTGGACTTGGCGTTGTCGAACAACTGGAACAACTCGTCAGTCGTCTTCGGCGCGACCACGCGACCCGCGACCGTGCGGTCGTACCACCAAGCGGACCCGAAGACCACGTACGGGATCTCGAAGATCTTGCCGTCCGGTCCCTTGTTCTGCGGGAAGTCGTAGGAGGCGACCGGGAGCACGTCGCGCACCTTCAGGTCGCCCTCGCCCACCCGGTAGTCGAGCACGTCCTCCACCGGTTGCGTGCCGCCCGCCGACACCACGGACGCCATGACCTGGCTGACGTCCTGGTCGAACAGGTCCGGCACGGTGCCGGTGTTCAACGCGGGCGCGACGTTTCGGGTGAGCAGGTCACGGCCGAGCCACAGCACGTTGACCTTGACGCCGGTCTTGTCGGTGAAGCAGCGGATCGCCTTGCTCAGCACGCGGCCCTGCGGCTCGTCGGCGTTCCACATCGACCAGTAGGTGAACTCCTTGTCCCCGTTGGGCCGGATGCCCGCGTCGGGGCACTGCGCGACGAGGAACGCGTCGGCGCCCTGGGGCGCGCCGACGCCGGGATCCGCCACCTCACCCCCCGCCCCGCACCCCGCGAGAGCCAGCGCGGACGCGAGCGCGAGCAGTGTGAGCCTGGTCGACCGCATGACCACCACCTGATCGAGTTGCACAACACCGGTGGCGCCCGTCCCGACCCACACGCCCGGTAGCGAATGGTTTATACCATCAGTCCATCACGTGACGGGGCGGAAACGTCGAGAAGTCGCGCGCGGGTTTTCCCAGCGATCACAGCCGGTCCGCGCGCGGTCACCGACCGGTCCGATGTGGACTAGGCGAAGGCCCCCTTGATGAGCACCAGCACGTCCTCGGCCGACCCCTCGGCGGGGAACCCGGCGGCGAGCCGGTGACCCCCGCCACCCAGCGACGCCGCGACCGCGCGCACATCGGTGTCACCCACCGCGCGCAGCGACACCGACCAGCGCCCCGGCGTGATCTCCTTGGCCACGGCGGCGACCTCGGCCTCGTCGACCACCCTGATCAGGTCGACCACGCTGTCGGCGTCCTCGGGCTCCAGGCCCTCCAGGTCGGTGAGCGACACCACGGTGACCACCAGCCCGCGCCCGCCGACCGCGTCGGGCACCAGCTGCGCGCGCGACAACGCGGTGGACACCAGCCGCAGCCAGCCGTACGGGCGCGAATCCATCAGCTCCCTGGCCACCTCGGTCGGGTCGGCCCCGGCGGCCAGCAGCCTGCCCGCCAGCGCGTGCGTCTCGGGCGTGGCCCGGCGGAACGACCCGGTGTCGCCGATCAGCCCGGCGTAGAGGCAGCGCGCGATCTCCGGGGTGAGCGCGATGTCGAGCTCGTCGAGCAACGAGAGCACCAACACGACCGTCGCGGGCGCGGACTCGTCGATGACGTGGTCGGTGCCGAACCGGGTGTTGGCCACGTGGTGGTCCACGACCAGGACGCGTCCACCAGCGGAGACGGTCGCGGGGACGCGGTCGACCAGGACGCCGAGCCGCTGTTCGCTGGCGCAGTCCAACGCGACCAGCAGCGGCGGCGCGGCGGGCACCTCGGCGGCGGGCACGACCAAGCCGACCGGGTCGAGCGAGCGCAGCGACCGGGGCACGTCGGCGGGGAAGCCGAACGACACCCGGACCGCGACCCCGCGCGAGCGCAGCCCCAGGCCGAGCGCGAGCGCGCTGCCCAGGGCGTCGGCGTCCGGGCTGACGTGCGCGAGCAGCGTCACCTCGGTCGCGGTGCGGAGCAGGTCAGCGGCGGCGGCCAGGTCGGCGGCAAGATCGGTTCCCACCGGACCCAGGGTTCCCGCGTCCGGCCACGCTGTCCAGTCGGGTCACCGGCTGGACGGGCGTCAGGGCGTTTTCTTGCCGAGCGAGTCACCGACGAAGCGCAGCACCTCGGGCAGGATCTTCTTCCAGTAGAGCGTCGTGTGGTCGCCCGCGCCGAAGGTCGCCGGGTTGGCCTTGGTGCGTTGGGCCAGCTCACGGGCGGCGGGCAGCAGCGGGTCGTCGGTGCCGCACCAGACCGCGAACGGCAGGCCCGCGACGGCGGTGAGGTGCCGCAGCGGCTCCGAGCGCTCCCACTGGGCCTCGTCGGTGTAGCCGCCGAAGCGCTCCGCGTCGCGCCACGAGGTGAACACCGCCGGGCTCAGCGCCGTGAGCAGCGCGAGCCCCGGGGTGCGGGCGTACTCGAAGGCGCCGACCGCGCCGCTGGAGATGCCGAGCACCGAGAACGGCGTCGCGGCCAACTCGGCGCGGCTGAGCCAGTCCGGCAGCTCCTCGGCCAGCATCTTCTGCGGCGCGCCGAGCCAGCTCGCGGTGCCGCCGTCGACCGCGACCACGGCGAAGGGCCTGGTGCCCGCGCGGACGGTGGCGGTCAGCAGCGGCGGCAGGCCGATCTCGACGAACTGGTTGGCGTCGGTGCCCTCGCCGTGCAGCGCCAGGCAGACCGGGAGCGGACCGGCGACCTCGCGCGGGCGCATCACGATCATCTTGACGTCGCCGATCGACGAGCGCCAGATCAGGTTGCTCACCGAGGTCGAGTCGACCGGGGGCTGGCTGCTGGGCAGCGGTGCCGGGGGCGCCGCGGCGGGCGGCTGCTCGCGGGCACCGCACCCGGCGGCCGCCGCGGCGGCGGCGAGCAGGAACCCGCGTCTGGTCCAACGTCCGTCCACTGTGGAACTCCCGTGGTGGGATGATCGGGTGGTCAGCACCGGCCGCGGTGGCACCGGGTGGGCGCCCCGACGCGATCGGCCACCACCGGGCGAGTGCGGAACAATAGGTCTACACCACTCGGATCAGATGTGCGAGCCTATGAACGACAACGCCTCGGGCATCGTGGTGACCCAGAAGTCGGCGTCGTGGCCCCCGGGCCCCGTCCTGGCCACGGCGGGTCGCGCCGTATCGATGAGGCGGTTCGCCGAGGGCAGCAGCGGATCGGCTGTGCCGCACCATACACCGAGCTCCACGTCCGCGAGGGCATCGATGTGACGAAGCGGCTCGGTCTGCTCCCACTGCGCGCGGCTGGTGAACACGTTGCGGGCGCGCGCGTCGGTCCAGGACGTGAAGAGCGCGGGACTCAGGACGGCGGCGGCGCGGACGTCGTGGCGGTGGTCGCGGACGTAGTTGAGCGCGCCGTAACCACCCATGGACACCCC
The DNA here is from genome assembly GCF_024171945.1 of Actinokineospora globicatena. Lineage (GTDB taxonomy): Bacteria > Actinomycetota > Actinomycetes > Mycobacteriales > Pseudonocardiaceae > Actinokineospora > Actinokineospora globicatena. The sequence continues at coordinate 256,470 of NZ_JAMTCR010000004.1, read as the reverse complement.
GAGCACGGCGAACGGGCGCGGGTTGAGGCCCAGCTCACCCAACCACCCGGGTAACTCGTCGGCGAGCATCGCGGGCGGGTCGTCGGCGGGCGAGGTCCGCTGCCAGTAGGTCGCGTCACCCCCGTCCACGGCCACGACGGCGAACGCGGCGGCCGCGCTGAGCTGATCACCGACCCCGAGCTCGGCGAACACCCTGGCCCTGGCACCCCGCCCGTGCAGCGCGAGGCACACCGGCAACACCCCCGGCGCCACCCCGTCCGGCCGGAACGCCACCACCTCGACATCCCGGTTGCGCGCCTTCGACCGCACCGTCCGGACCTCCACCAACTTCGGCGGCGGCGCGGTGCTCGTCGGCCCGACACTGACCGGGATCGGCGTCCTGGCATCACTGGGCGCGGGCTTCTCGTCCTCCCGCAACGCCCAAGCCCCGAACATCCCCAGCCCAACAGCCGACGCCACACCCCCCACCGATGCCGCAATCACCCGACGGCGGGACAAGCCAGCCATGCACTCCCCGAACAGCGGTACCCAGATACGCCCCGACGACCCTCTGCGTCACCAATCCTTCCGCCAATCGCCCGTTCGCGCTAGTACCGGCTGCACTGTGGTGTCACCCACGGCCCCACGCAGGACCGTGGGTGACACCGAACTCACACCCGCTCGCCCCGGACCGGAACGGGAGCCACCAGGCGAATGAGGTGCCGGACTTCCTGCTGGCGGTGGAGGTAGGAATCCATATGACCTGCGGCCACACTCTTTCGCCGCATCAGGTCCCGCGCGGGAGCGGAAACGAGGGCTAGATACCGAAGGGGGCTGGGTACTGGACGAGGCCCGTGGGGGTTGGGCGCGCGGGGTCCAGGACTAGGGCCAGGAAGGCCTCGTCGGGCACCTCGAAGGGAGCCCGGATGCCGAGGCGGGAGGCCGGGGTGAAGCCGAAGCGGGGGTAGTAGTCGGCGTGGCCCAGGACGATGACGAGGTTTTCGGGCTGGGTGCGGGCGGCGGCCAGACAGGCTTGGATGGCGGCGGTGCCTGCGCCGGTTCGTTGGTGGGTCGGGTGGACTGAGCACGGGGCCAGGGCGAGAGCCGGGGTGCCGTCGACGTGGCAGCGGGTCAGGAGGGCGTGGCCGACGACCGTGTCGGTGGGGTCGACGGTGACGAGGGAGAGGCCGTCGATCCAGGCCGCGGGGTCGGCGCGCAGGGCGTCGACCAGGTCGGCCTCGTCCGCCGTGGGGAAGGCGGCCACGGTGATGGCGTGGATCGCCGCGACGTCGGAGGGGGTTTCCGGGCGCGTGGACCACATGGACGGACTAGTCCTCGTCGTCTTCGTCGTCTTCGTCGTCCTCGCGAGGGGCGCGGTACGGGTCGGGCTCACCGGCGTAGGTGGCACCGGAGGCGCGGGCGGCGACCTCGGCGTCGGCGGCGCGGGCGCGGGCCAGCAGGTCGTCGATGCGGCGGGCGTCGTCCGGGACGGTGTCGGCGATGAAGGTCAGCGTCGGGGTGAAGCGGACACCGGTGCCTTGGCCGACCAGGGTGCGCAGGACGCCGGTGGCGCTGTCGAGCGCGGCCTTGGCGCCCGCGTGGTCGGGAACGGCGTCGAGGTTGTCGCCGAGGACCGTGTAGTAGACCGTGGCGTCGTGCAGGTCGGCGGTCACCTTGGCGTCGGTGATGGTGACCCGGGCCAGCCGGGGGTCCTTCACCTCGTGCTCCAGGGCCGAGGCCACGATCTGCGAGATGCGCTTGGCGAGCTTGCGCGCGCGGGGTGCGTCAGCCACGACGCTCCTTCTTTCGGGGTTGTTCGGTGATCAGTGTCTAGTCGTCCGGACCGAGCAGCCTGCGCCGGGCCGAGAGCAGTTCCAGCTCCGGGCGGCCCGCCACCAGCCGTTCGCAGGCGTCGAGGACGTCGGAGATGTGCGCGGCGTCGGCGGCGACCGCCGAGACACCGAGCAGGGCGCGCCGGTGCAGGTCGAGGTGACCCGCCTCGGCGACCGCCACGTCGAACCGCTTGCGCAGCTCGGCCAGCACGGGCCGGACCGCGGAGCGCTTCTGCTTGAGCGAGTGGACGTCCCCGAGCAGGACGTCGAGTTCCAGGGCACCGACGTACACCAGGCATCACCGGAGGGGCTGAGTAGGGAACCCCGGGGGCCGGACCGACCGGCCCCCGGGGCGTTACCGCTTACGTGCGCGGCTTCTCGCGCATCTCGTAGGTCTCGATGATGTCCTCGACCTGGAGATCGCTGTAGGAGCCGAGCGTCAGACCGCACTCGAAGCCCTCGCGGACCTCGACGGCGTCGTCCTTGAACCGGCGCAGCGAGCTGACCGGCAGGCCCTCCTGGATGACCGCCCCGTTGCGGATGAGCCGGGCCTTGGAGTTGCGCCGGATCTCACCCGAGGTGACCATGCAGCCCGCGATCGTACCGACCTTGGAGGACTTGAAGACGTCGCGGATCTCGGCGCGGCCGAGCTCCACCTCCTCGTAGATCGGCTTGAGCATGCCCTTGAGGGCCGCCTCGATCTCGTCGATGGCCTGGTAGATCACCGAGTAGTAGCGGACATCGATGCCCTCGCGGTTGGCCAGCTCGGTGGCCTTGCCCTCGGCGCGGACGTTGAAGCCGATCACGATGATGTTGTCCGCGATGGCCAGGTTGATGTCGCCCTCGGTGATCGAGCCGACGCCGCGGTGGATGACCCGCAGCTCGACCTCGTCGCCGACGTCGATCTTCGTGAGCGCATCCTCGAGTGCCTCGACGGTACCCGAGTTGTCGCCCTTGATGATCAGGTTGAGCTGGCTGGTCTCCTTGAGCGCCGCGTCCAGGTCCTCCAGGCTGATGCGCTTGCGCTTCTGCGCGTTCTGCGCGGCCCGGTTCCTGGCTGCCCGCCGCTCGGCGATCTGGCGCGCCGTGCGGTCCTCCTCGACCACGAGGAAGGTGTCGCCCGCGCCGGGCACCGAGGTGAACCCGATGACCTGGACCGGACGGGACGGGGTCGCCTCGAGGATGTCCTCGTTGAACTCGTCGACCATGCGCCGGACGCGACCGTAGGCGTCGCCCGCCACGATCGAGTCGCCGACGCGCAGGGTGCCGCGCTGCACGAGGACGGTGGCCACCGGGCCGCGGCCGCGGTCGAGGTGGGCCTCGATCGCCACGCCCTGGGCCTCCATGTCCGGGTTCGCCCGCAGGTCGAGCGCCGCGTCGGCGGTCAACAGGATCGCCTCGAGCAGGCTCTCGATGTTGGTGCCCTGCTTGGCCGAGATGTCGACGAACATGGTGTCGCCGCCGTACTCCTCGGCGACCAGCCCGTACTCGGTCAGCTGCTGGCGGATCTTCTGCGGGTTGGCGCCTTCCTTGTCGATCTTGTTCACCGCGACCACGATCGGCACGGCGGCCGCCTGGGCATGGTTGATCGCCTCGACCGTCTGCGGCATCACGCCGTCATCGGCGGCGACCACGATCACCGCGATGTCGGTGGCCTGGGCGCCACGGGCACGCATGGCGGTGAACGCCTCGTGACCGGGGGTGTCGATGAAGGTGATGAGCCGCTCGCGGTCCTCGAGCGAGGTCGCGACCTGGTAGGCGCCGATGTGCTGGGTGATGCCACCGGCCTCGCCCTCGTGCACCGTCGTCTTGCGGATGGTGTCGAGCAGGCGGGTCTTACCGTGGTCGACGTGGCCCATGACGGTCACGACCGGCGGGCGGGCCTGCAGGTCGTCCTCGTCGCCGGCGTCCTCGCCGTAGCTGATCTTGAACGAGTCGAGCAGCTCGCGGTCCTCCTCCTCGGGGGACACGACCTGCACGGTGTAGTTCATCTCGGAGCCGAGCAGCTCCAGGACCTCGTCGGAGACCGACTGGGTCGCGGTGACCATCTCACCGAGGTGGAACAACACCTGCACCAGCGAGGCCGGGTTGGCGTTGATCTTGTCGGCGAAGTCGGTCAGCGAGGCGCCGCGGGCGAGCCGGATGACCTCACCACTGCCCTTGGGCAGCCGGACACCACCGACGCTGGGCGCCTGCATGTTGTCCATGTACTCCTGGCGCTTCTGGCGCTTGGACTTGCGGCCGCGCCGCGACGGCCCACCGGGCCGACCGAACGCGCCAGCCGCGCCACCGCGACCACCGGCACCGGGACGGCCACCGCCGCCACCGGGGCGGAAGCCACCGCCACCACCGGCCGGAGCACCGCCACCGCCACCACCGGGACCGCCGCGGAAGCCACCGCCACCGCCGCCGCCACCACCGGGGCGGAAGCCGCTACCAGCGCCGCCGCCACCACCGGGACCGCCACGAGGACCACCGGGTCCACCGCGGAAGCCACCGCCGCCAGCGCCACCACCGGGGCCACCACGGGCTCCGCCGGGGCCGCCACCGGGACCACCGCGACCGCCACCCGCGGGGCGGGCGGGGCGGGGCGGCATCATGCCGGGGTTGGGCCTGGGGGGCATGTTGCCCGGGTTCGGGCCGCCTGCCGGGCGGGGGCCAGCCGGGCGGTCGCCGCGGGGGCCACCAGCCGGGCGGTCGCCACCGGGACGCGGCGGCCGGTCGCCACCAGGGGCACCGCCACCGGCGGGCCGGTCACCACCGGGCCGGGGAGCACCCGGCCTGGGCGCCGGGGCACCGCCGCCGACACCGAACGGGTTGTTGCCCGGTCGGGGCGCGCGCGGGCCCGGCTTGGGGGACTGGGTCCTCGGCGGCACCACGGAGCCACCCTGACCACCCTGCTGGGGCGGCGTCGACCGCTCCTGGCGCTGGGCGGGCTTGGGCGCCGCCGCGGGGGGCGTCGCGGGCGCGGCGGGCGGGGCCTGCGCGGCGGCAGCGGCCGGGGCCTGCTGCTCACGCACGGGCTCGGCCTGGCGCGGCGCGGGCTTGGGCCGCGGCGGGCCCGGGACGAAACCGGGCTTGGGGGGCGCGGTCTGCGCTTGGCCCTGAGTCGGGTTCGGGGTCCGCTCCGGAGTCGGCGCGGGTGCCGGTGCGCTCGGGGCGCTGCTCGCGGCCGCCGGTGCCTGCGCGGCGGGGGCGGTGCTCGCCTCCGGGCGCGGCGCCGGGGGGCGCGGTGCCGGCTTGGGGCCGGGTCGGGGGCCTGGCTTGGCCTCGCCCTTGCCCGGGTAGGCGTCCCGCAACCTGCGGGCCACTGGCGCCTCCACGGTGGAGGACGCCGACTTCACGAACTCGCCCAGGTCCTTCAACTTGGCGAGCACATCCTTGCTGGTGACTCCGAGCTCCTTCGCGAGCTCGTGCACACGGGCCTTGCCTGCCACTGCTCTCCTCGTCTGATGAGGCCGGCGGCAGTCCCGTCGACCTCGTCCTATCGTCGCGCGTTCATGTCTTCAGCTTCACGGCTGACTCATGACGGGTCGACCTGCTTCCTCTGTTCCACCACGGGGCGGGAGTATCCCGGTCCCGACACCGCCTGCGACCCGCTCGATCTCCGATCGCAGACCGGCCACGTCGAGCGTGCCCTGGACCCGCAGGGCCCTGGGGAACGCCCGCCGCTTCTCGGCCTTGGCCAGGCACCCCGGCTCGGGGTGCACCCACGCACCCCTGCCTGGTGCCCGTCGCCGTGGATCGGGCACGAGCGCCCCGTCCACGTGCACCACACGCAGCAGTTCCGCGTCCGACACCCGGGCCCGGCACCCCACGCACGTGCGCACGGGGCCAGGCCCCAGCTGGCGAGCGGAAACCGGTTCCTGATGACGAACCATGGGAAAGTCTATCTTGTCCTGCTCACTCGGCCGAACCGGATACCGGAGCGGCCTGCGCGCCCGCCGCGGCGTCGCTGCGGATGTCGATGCGCCACCCGGTCAACCGGGCGGCCAGCCGGGCGTTTTGCCCCTCTTTGCCGATCGCCAGCGACAGCTGGTAGTCCGGCACGACCACCCTGGCGGTCTTGGCGCGCTCATCCACGACCGTGACCGAGACCACCTTGGCGGGTGAGAGGGCGTTGCCGACGAAGGTCGCCGGGTCGTCGGCGTAGTCGATGATGTCGATCTTCTCACCGGCCAGCTCGCTCATCACGTTGCGCACGCGCGAACCGACCGGGCCGATGCACGCGCCCTTGGCGTTGACCCCGGGCACCGACGAGCGGACCGCTATCTTCGAGCGGTGCCCCGCCTCCCTCGCCACGGCCGGGATCTCCACGGTGCCGTCGGCGATCTCGGGCACCTCCAGCGCGAAGAGCCTGCGGACGAGGTTGGGGTGCGTGCGCGACAACGTGATCTGGGGTCCGCGTGTTCCCCGGGTGACGCCGACGACGTAGCACTTGATGCGGGTGCCGTGCTCGTAGTTCTCGCCGGGGACCTGCTCGACCGCGGGCAGCACGCCCTCGGTGTCGCCGACCTGCACGACCACCATGCCGCGCGCGTTGGCCCTGGTGTCGCGCTGCACGACGCCCGCGACGATCTCGCCCTCCTTGGCGGAGAACTCACCGAAGGTGCGCTCGTGCTCGGCGTCGCGCAGCCGCTGCAGGATGACCTGGCGGGCGGTGGTGGCCGCGATCCGGCCGAAGCCCTCGGGGGTGTCGTCCCACTCGTCCTCGACCTCGCCGTCGGCGCCGGTGGTGAAGGCGAGCACGCGCACCAGGCCGGTGCGCTTGTCGATGTCGATGCGGGCGTGCGCCTGGTGCCCCTCGGTGTGCTTGTAGGCGGTCAGCAGCGCCGTCTCGATGGCCTCGATGACCGTCTCGAACGGGATGTCCTTGTCCCGCTCGATCGCGCGCAGCGCCGCGATGTCCACGTTCATCGCGCGTCCTCCTCAGTACCGGACGCCCGACCCTCGAGCATCGCCAACTCCGCCACCGGCGGTTGCTTGAACTCCACCTCGACCACGGCGTGGGCGACCTCGTGGTAGCCGACCCGGCGCAGCGCGCCGCCGACGAGCAGCTGCACCCCGCCGTCGGTGTCCTCGTCGGCCGCGCCGACACGGCCGGTGAACTCGGTTCCCTCGACCGGGCGAACCTTCACCAGCCGCAGCCGTGCGCGCCGCCAGTGCCTCGGGCGGGTCAGCGGCCGGTCGACCCCGGGCGAGGTGACCTCGAGGGTGTAGGGGCCGCCGAGCACCGCGTCGTGCTCGTCGAGCACCGCGGCCACCGCGCGGCTGACCACCGCGACCTCGTCGAGACCGACGCCGTCGTCGCCGTCCACCACGACCCGCACCAGCCGCCTGCGGCCCGCTTGGGCCACGTCGAGCTGCTCGAGCTCGAACCCGGCCTCGGCGATGGCGCCCGCGACGACCGGCTCCAGCTCGGCCGTGATGGGATCGCCTTGTCCCTGGTTGGCCACGTTTGGCCGCTCCCTGTTCTGGTCGACGGTGCGATTGTCTGCCGGTCGGCGGTACCGTCCGCCGACCGTGGTCACCTAGCGTATCTCGCCGGTCCGGGGGCAGCCGCCGCAGGCGATCATCCCGGTTCCCCGACCGCCCGAGCGGGGGCCTGGCAGGATGACCCGCTGTGAGCGCCACCCCTCCCCTGACCCGCCGAGCCCTCCTGCTGGCGACCGCGGCGGCCGGGTTGGCCGCCTGCACGCCCGCCCCCGCGGCCCCGCCGCCACCCGATCCGCTGGCCGCGCTCGCCGCCCGGGCCCGTTCGGACGCCGCGTTGGCGAACGCGATCGCGACCGCGGTCCCGGCCCTGGCGGCCCCGGCGGCGCTGGTGGCCAAGTCCCGGGGTGAGCACGCCGAGTTGTTGCAGCGCGAGGTCGACCGGGAGCGCCCGCCCAAGCCCAGTTCGTCCGGGGCCTCCGCCGCGCCCACGACCACGCAGGCGCCGAGCGCGCCCACCGACCAGGCGGCCGCGGTGAAGGCGTTGACGGACGGGTTGACCAGCGCGCAGCGGGAGGCGATCGACGTGGTGGCCGGGGTGCCCAGGTACCGGGCGGGGATGGTCGGCTCGGTGGCCGCCGGGTGCGCGAGCCTGGTGGAGGTGCTGGCGTGACGCAGCCGACGCAGGACCCGGGCACTCAAGGCACGGAAGTCGTCTCTACCTCGGTGCCGCCGACACGGCCGCCGCTGGCGCAGGACACGGCGGGCGCGGTGCAGGCGGCGCTGGGCGCGGAGCACGCCGCGGTGTGGGTGTACGGGCTGGTGAGCGCGTTCCTGCCCGCGTCGTTCGACAAGGCGATCGGCGAGGGTGCGCAGGCGCACCGGTCGCGGCGCGACACGACGGAGCGGCTGATCGGCGCTTCGGGTGCCACACCCGCGCCAGCCGAGCCCGCGTACCTACCGCCGAAGCCGGTCACGAACCAGGCGTCGGCGCTGGAGTTGGTCGTGGGCGCGGAGCAGGACTGCACGGTCGCGTGGCGGGCGGTCTTGGAGCGGACCGACGACGCCGACGTACGCACTAACGCCGTGGCCGCGCTGACCGAGTCGGCCGTGCGCGCGACGCGGTGGCGCAAGGCAGCCGGGATCACCCCGATCACCCCCGCGCTACCTGGACAACCCTAGAACGGAAACCGGGCGGGACCCCGTGAGGAGTCCCGCCCGGCCACCGAACCCGCGTCTTACCGGTACCGGAGCGGTCAGTACCGGAAGCGGGTGACCATTTCCTGCAGCCTGCCGCTGAGGCGGGTGAGCTCGGTCGTCGCCTGCTCGGCCTCGGTGACGCCGCGGGAGGTCTCGTCGGCCGCGCCCGCGACCTCGGTGATGGCCGAGGCGATGGCGTTGGTGCCGTTGGCCGCCTCGGAGACGCTGCGGCTGACCTCGTCGGAGGTGGCCGACTGCTCCTCCACCGACGCCGCGATCGCCGACTGGTACTGGTTGACCCGGTCGATGACCTGCACGATCTGCCCGATCGCGGCCACCGCGGCCTCGGTGTCGGTCTGGATGGCGGCGACCCGGCGGCCGATGTCCTCGGTCGCGCTGGCGGTCTCCTGGGCCAGGTCCTTGACCTCACCGGCGACGACGGCGAAGCCCTTGCCCGCGTCCCCGGCCCGCGCGGCCTCGATGGTCGCGTTGAGGGCCAGCAGGTTGGTCTGCTCGGCGATGGAGCGGATCGTCTTGAGGACGTCGCCGATCTCGGCCGAGGACGACCCGAGCCGGGTGATGATGTCGTTGGTGTGCTGGGCGGTCGCGGTGGCCTCGGCGCCGACCTTGGCCGCCTCCGAGGTGTTGGCGGCGATCTCGCGGATGGAGGCGCCGAGCTCGTCGGCGGCGGCGGAGACGGTGCTGACGCTGTCGGACACCCGGCCCGCGGCGTTGGACACCTCACCGGCGCGGTGCGAGGTCGAGCCCGCGGCGTCGGTCAGCCTGCCGTTGGTGGCGGCCAAGCGGTCGGCGGAACCGGCGAGCCCGGAGGCGGAGTCGGCGACATCGGAGACGACGGTGCGGATCTCGTTGACGGCGTGGTGCAGCGCGCGGCCCATCTCGCCGATCTCGTCGGCCGAGTGGACCGCGACGTCCTGGGTGAGGTCACCGGCGGCGACCTTGTTCGCGTAGTCCTGCAGGGTGCGCACCGGCTTGCGGATGCTGCGGGTCAGCAGCCAGCCGAGCGCGAAGGCCAGCAGCACGGCGGCGGAGATGACGGCGATGGTCAGCCAGCGGGAGGTGCTGGTCATGTCCGAGATCTCCTGGCGCTGGGTCTCGGCGTAGCGCACCAGGTCGGCGGTCAGCTTCGCGAAGCCCTCGTTGACCTTGGGCAGGTTCTGCTGGGCCTCCTGGTTGTACTTGACCTCGTTGGCGGTGTCCCCGGCGGCGGTGGCGGCGCGGCGGGCCTTGTGCGAGGTCCAGAACGCCTGGTTGTCGGCGATCAGCTGGGTGAGCACCGGCTGCAGCTCGGCCGGGATGCTGGTGGCCAGCTTGGCGAAGTCGGTGTCGGACTGGGCCAGGTAGCCGTCACGGCCCTTGGCCAGGCTCTCCAGCGCGGCGGGGTCCTTGACGGTCTCCATGACGACGTCGGTGAGCAGCGCGGTGAGGTTCGAGGTCTGCGCGGCCTTCACGTCGACCAGCGGGGTGACGGTGTCCTCGGAGATCGCGGTGGCGCGGTCCCGCAGGTCACCCTGCTGGGTGAGGCTGAACACGCCGAGGGCGATCACCACCACGGCGAGCACGAGGAAGGCGCTGAACACCCGGGCGCCGAGGTTGCGGCGCAGCGGGTTGCGGGTCACGAGATCAGCCATGCGAAGTTTCTCCCTGTCCGGCGCGCGGACCGCCCACGCTGCGGTGGGGGCGCCTCGGCGCGCGGCCGGGGACACCCTCAGGCGTAGGTAATCGGGCGGCGCGAGCCGGGCCGTAGGAGTTCCGCGTCACATGACCCGTGTGGGTCAGCCGCCGGAGTCGGGGTCGATCTCCGGGCCGAGGCGCAGCGCGTCCTCGCAGACCTTGTCCAGCAGGTCCTTGTCGGCCTTGGTGCCCACGGCCTTGCCCTTGGCCGGGGCGTAGTCGGCCTCGATGATGACCACGGTGTCCCCGGTGAGCTGGGAGGCGTAGCCGTTGCTCAGCGACCTCAGCGGCGGTGCCTTGACCACGCCCTCGCGGAGCAGGTCCTTGATGTTGCCGGTCTCGTTGGCGTTGACGAGCTGCACCAGGCCGGTGGCCTTGTCCTTGTCGCCCATCCGCACCACCGACACCGCGACCAGCGCCTGCTTGCCCTTGACGTCGGCGGTGTAGAGGGCCTGGGTCACCCGGCGGCACTGGCCCGGCTGGGCGAGCAGCTCCTGGGTCTTGCCGTAGGCGTGCTGCGCGCAGTCGCTGTCGACCCTCGGCTGGGTGACATCGGGATGGGCGACGAACTCGTAGACGCCGGTCGGGCGCGGCTTGCTCGACTGGGTGGGCGGGGTGGTCGTGGTCTCGCCGCCACCTCGCACGTAGAAGAACACCAGGCCGGAGACCACGGCGACGGCGATGAGCCCCGCCGCGCGCAACGCCCAGGTCAGCGCCGGGTTCGTCTTGGCTGGCGCGGGTTCCTCCTGGAACCGGAACGGCTCGTCGGGGCGTCGTCCGCTTTGCACGCGGGGGATCCACTCGGTCTCACCGGAGCGGTTGTACTGCTCGGGCGGCCAAGGCGGTCCGGGGCGCTGGGGGTCCGACACGAACGCTGACAGTAGTTGGTATCGCCCGCCGGTGTCATTCGACCCGTTTCATCCGACTTGTTTCCTCCAGGCCGGACCGGGCCGGGTTCTTAGCCAGTTTTGGCCCGCGCGGCGCGGAGCACGAGGTCCACGTCCTCCGCCGTGTTGTAGAGGTGGAAGGACAGGCGGATCCGGCCCGCGCGCGTGGCGAAGCGGACCCCGGCCTCAGCGAGCCGGTCGCCAGGTAGGCCAACGGCGATGATGGCCGTACCGCGCGGCGGTAGGTCTAGCTGGGTAAGGAGATCGTCAGCGAGACCCACCACGTGGTCGCGCACCGCCCCCCGGTCGAGACTGGCCAACCAGGGCAACGCGGCGGCGGCGCCGACGTGGGAGAACCAGGCCGGGCTGAGGTCGTACGCGCGGGCATCGCCCGCGAGGCGCAACGGCAGGTCGTAGACGGTGTCCCAAGGGTTCTCGCCCGCGTACCAGTTCGCGGCGACCGGGCGGGTCCACTCGCGGGCCTGCGGGCGCACGGCCAGCCAGGCGGTGCCGCGCGGCGCGAGCAACCACTTGTACCCGCCGCCGACGACCCACTCGACCCAGCCCAGGTCCATCGGGAGCCAGCCGAGCGCCTGGGTCACGTCGAGCAGGACGGGGGTGCCCGCCGCGCGCAGGCCCGCCAGGTCGGCGATGGCGCCGTCCGCAGACTGCACCGCGCTGACGGCGACGAGGTCGAACCGTGGTGCCTGGTCAACGAGGTCGGCCGGGGCGACCTCGTTGACGGTCACCCCGCGATGTGCCTGGGCGGCGAACGGGAAGGTGAGGCTGGTGAACTCGCCCCGCACAGTGAGCACCCGGGTGCCGTCCGGGACGCCGGTGGCGACGGAGGCGACGAGGTGGGAGACAGCGGCGCCGATGGCCACCTCGGTCGGGTCGACACCGACCAGGTCGGCCCACGCGGCGCGGGCAGTGGCGACCGAGGCCTCGAACGAGGTAGGGCTGTCTTGGCCCCTACGCCACCGGTCGACGGCAGCACCCACGGCGTCGGCGACCCGGACGGGCGGGACGCCGATGCTCGCGGAGTTCAGGTAGCCGGGCGTGATCTCGAACCGCTCTCCGAAGGCTGCGCGCACGTCCCCGACAGTACGGTGGTGGACGTGTACAGCGAGGAGTTCGAGATCAGGACCGGCGGCACCGAGGTGGTCCACGACCTGACCGACCAGTGCGGCCGGTTCCTGGCCGACACCGGCGCGGTGGACGGGCTGCTGCACGTGTGGGTGCCGCACGCCACCGCCGGGGTCGCGATCCTGGAGACCGGGGCGGGCAGCGACGAGGACCTGCTGGCCGCGTTGCGCGCGGTCCTGCCGCCGGAGTTCCCGTGGCGGCACCGGCACGGCTCCCCCGGGCACGGCCGCGACCACGTGCTGCCCGCGTTCATCCCGCCGTACGCCAGCGTCCCGGTCCTGGGTGGACGGATGGCGCTGGGCACCTGGCAGTCGGTGTGCCTGGTCGACACCAATGTGGACAACGCGGTGCGCAACGTCAGGTTGAGCTACTTGGCGGGCTGAACAGCTTTAACTCGGTCCGGTAGGGCTACCGCGACAAGGCCGACGACGGCGATGCTGCCGAGAACGATCAGGCCCAACGTGACGTCCGGCGCGTTAGGCGTGCCCTGCAAGAGGCTGCGCAATCCCTCTGCGGCGAACCGGAACGGCGTCCACGACCACAAGAGCGCGCGGTAGACCGGGTTGAGCATCTCCGGGACCTGGCCCGCCACAGCAGGTGCGATGAGATAGAGCGGCCCGAGGATCGCCATCGCGCGGATGCCGAGGTAGCGCAAGAGGGCGCCTTGCACCGCTGCGAAAGCGACCGCGATGAGCAAGAGATACCCCAGCACGGATGCGTCTAGAGGCAGCGCAGAGTCCCATAGCGCGAAGAAGCCTGCGACCACTGCGACACCGGCAAGGCTGACGCCCCCGATCAGGCCAAGACGGTGCGCGGCCGTTGCCCGGAGCGCGAACCTCTTCCCCAGTACGACAAGTCCCGCGCCCGCGACTAGACCGCAGATCCACAGCAACGCGGATGCCGCCAGTGGGGCCGTCCGGCCTGCCGTGCTCGCTGGGGAGATCGTCTCGACCCGCGGCTGACTGCCCATGGCCGCCGCCGCGCCGGTGAGGACCTGCTGCGCCACCTGGCTCCCCTGCGGGTTGATCGCGCCGGAGAGCACGATCGTCGGGCCTGATCCGCCGAGTTCGAGCACCCCGTAGACCTCCTTGTCCGCCAAGGCCTTCCGAGCGCTTTCCGGGTTGTCGACGCGCCAGGAGACCGCGTCCCCGCCGTGCGCGGCGATCTTCTCGGCGGCGGGACGCAGCGCGTCGGGCACGGCGATGGCCAGCGGGACCGCGTCGGGGCGGGCGCTGGCCTGGCTGCCGAAGGTGAGCAGGCCCAGGACGGCGGCGACCACCGCCCCGGCGACCGAGAGCAGGGCGAGCAGGCGCGAGGGGCGCATCACGACTCCAGTTCATCAGGCGTTGAATTCTGTGGTCAGGATAGGAGCGGGCGCGCCCGGAAGTCAACACGTGTTGAAATCGACCGGCGGGGTGGCCGGGCGCGGTTCTGGACTACGGTTCGGGAGTGCGCAACCAGCGGGCGGTGATCGCGGCGCTCTCGCTCGCGGCCGCAGGCGCGGTGCTGGCGTCGGTCACCCTGTTCGGCTCGACCGCCGACGACGAGGGGGCCCCGCACGTCACGGCCGTCCCGCCCACCAGGACCAGGGCCGCCTCCCCCGCGTCGCCGACCAGGTCCGGCTGGCAGGTGGTGGACGACACCGAGGCGGGCCTGAGCTACGAGGTGCCGCCGAACTGGGCGCTCGCCCCGGACACCGAGACGCTGGAGTCCTCGTCGGGCACCGTGCTCACCCACCTCGCCGACTTCGGGACCTACCTGTGCCAGGGCGCCGAGTACGGTCGGGCGTTCGCGGGCAGCGGGCGGGTGGACGGCGACCCGGCCGAGGTGGCGACCGAGGTCGCAGCCGCGATCGCGGCCGACCAGTACAGCGACGGCACCCAGACCGCGGCGGTGACGCTGTCGCGCCCGACACCGGTGGTGCGCGACGGCGCGCGCGGGACCGTGATCCGGGCGGACGCCGAGGTCAAGGCCGGTGAGGTCGCCGACAGCTGCGCCAGCACGCGGGGCGTGGTGACCGTGGTCGCGCTGGCCACCCCCGTCGGCACCGCCGTGATGGTGGTGGGCGCCGACACCGACGACCGGGGGCCGACCGTGCCCGTAGCGGACGCGGGCGAGCTGCGCGGCATCACCGACAGCGTCCGACCGCGCGGCTAGTCACGGCGCCCCCGCGACCAGCCGGGTACTGTCACCGCCCGTGAGCTACCCCGGCGGCGACTACCAGGGCCTGGGCTTCTACCCGGGCCTGGGCTTCTACCCGGGCCCGCCCCGACGCGACCGGCGCACGCTGGTGATCGCGGTGTCGGTGGCCGCCATCGTGCTGGTCGTCGGCGCCGTCGTGGCGATCCTGCTGCTGCAACGGCAGTCCGACACCCCTGCGCTGCCAACCAGCACCACCTCGGCGCCCTCGTCGACCACCACCACCACGACTACGTCGAAGACGACGACCACGACGACGAAGCAGGCCGGGCGGACGATCGACAACGACACCGCCAAGCTCTCTTACGTCGTTCCGGAGGCATGGACCCCGATCGAGGGTGGCCTCACCCTCAAGTCGGTGCCCGGGGTGACCATCGACCACGTCGCCGGGCTCACCGAGTACCAGTGCGGCGGCAAGACCTACAGCCGCGGCGTGGTCGGCGGCGGCAAGGTCGCCAAGGGCGAGCTGAACCAGCGGGCCACCGAACTCGCCCAGGCCTTCGGCAAGGAGCTCTACAACACCAGCTCCGGCGTCGAGGTGGTCCCCGGCACGCCCAAGGCCATCACCGCCAAGGGCAGCGGCGGCACCGAGCTCAAGGGCGTCCGGCTCACCGCGGAGATCACCAGCACCGGCGACGCGTGCCTGGCGAGCAAGGGCCAGCTGGTGCTCGTGCTGCTCGACGACGGCACCGACCTGCGGTTGCTGCTGGTCAACGGCGACACCGAGGGCGGCCCGGCGACGCCCGCGCCCGCGAAGACCGCGGACCTGGCCGCCATCGCCGACAGCGTCCGCCCCACCGGCTGACCACGGCCGATCGACCCGGTCCCAGCGGCTGGACGGCGTGACACGATGGCCGGGTGACCGAGAAGCGCACCCTCGTCCTCTGGGACGTCGACCAGACCCTCGTCGACTACAGCGGCACCGGGCACCGCTGGTACAGCCAGGCGCTGGTGAGCGTCGTCGGGCTGGAGCTGGCGCACGTGCCCGCCTTCCCCGGCCGCACCGAGCGGTCGATCACCGTGGAGCTGCTGGAGGCGCACGGCGTCGAGTGGACCGAGGAACACGTCGAGCGGATGTTCGCCGAGCTGATCGCCATCGCCACCGCCGCCCGCCCCGAGCTGCCCTCGCTCGGCCGGGCGCTGCCCGGGGCCCCGCAGGTGCTCGCCGCGCTGGCCGAGCGGCCCGAGGTGGTGCAGTCGTTGGTGACCGGGAACCTGGTGGAGCTGGCCGACTGCAAGCTGGCCGCGTTCGACCTGCTGCCGCACGTGGACCTGGAGATCGGCGGCTACGGCTCGGTGTCGACCGACCGGCACGAGCTGGTCGCGGCGGCCAAGCGGGCGGCGGAGACCAAGTACGGCACCACCTTCGACCCGCGATCGATCATCGTCATCGGCGACACCCCGCACGACGTGGCCGCCGCCCACCACCACGGCGCGGTGGGCGTCGCGGTCGCCACCGGTCGGCACTCGGTGGAGGAACTCGTCGCGTGCGGGGCCGACGTGGTGCTGACAGACCTATCCGACACCGATGCGGTGATAGCGAGCCTGCTGCGGACAGCGCCACCGGACGACCAACTACCGTTCGGCCCATGAGCGACCCGTACTACCAGGTGGACCCGCTGACCGGCAGGCCGGTGGCGTACCAGGGGTTCGGGATGTACGAGCCTCCTCCGCCGCCGCCGCGTAAGACACCGTTGTACGTGTTCCTCGCGTTGCTGCTCGTGGTTGCTCTTGGCGTTGTCTTCATGGTTATCAAGATGTCCGCCGACGACGCTGAGCCTCTTGCGACAACGGCACAAACGCCTCCACCTACGACGTCCAGGTCCGCGACAACTCGGTCGACGACTACGACATCACCCATGCCTGCCAGTGCCCGCATAGCACCAACCATCCCCGGGTGGCAGGGAGTCCTATCTCCTAAGGAAAAGGCTGCCTACGACGTACCGCAGGACTGGAAGGTCGAGACCCCTGGCACTGTCGTGGGCTTCGACGACCACAAGGGCACCCTCGTCGCCGTGATGCACGGCGCGACCACCTACGTGCCAGAGGCGTGCCCGGACTCGCGCAGCTCCTACCGCGGCCACGCCGGCTTCGTCACCGCGGGCGCCACCGACCCAGAACGCGCCGCCGTCAACGGAGTCCGCCTCTTCGCCGACGCCGCTGCCCTCAACAAGGACGACACACGAGCCCCGGTCTCCTCGACCGCGCCCAAACCGGTCAAGGTCGCCAACGGCACCATCGACGCCATCACCGCCACAGCCACCGTCACCCCCACCCACCCCAGCGAATGCCCCTCCCCCACAATCCTGTTCACCTCAGTCGCCTTCAAACACGGCACCACCACCATCCTCTTCCTCATGTACCAAGACCAAGGCGTACCCGACACCCTCCCCCAACCCATCGCCGACCAGATCATCACCACCATCCGCCCGGTGTAACACGACCCACCCGACCCGCGACCCAGGGAATCCGCGTGGGCATTCGGTCCTGTCAACAAGCGCAGCAGACACTCGAAAGTGCCGCACCGTCCGGTGATGGCAGCTACAACGCACCAATGCCACACGGTGACGAAGCTTTGGCCCAATCCGCCAGGCAACTTCACCCCGACGTTGCCAGCACGTTGGGTCAACAGCTCGACCAGCGAAGGCTGTCACCTGACGTGACGTACAAGCTAGTGTCGCCGAGTCGCGCCAATGGCACGGGCATCGTGGCCGCATAGTCGCCGGGGTGGTGCTGACCAATGCTTGGTCGTCATGGCCCGGGCGCGGTTGCGCGACGAGCCTGTGGCTCGACAGCACTTCCGACGAGATCGACGCGCAGGAGCCGGGTGGGCCTACCGGGCTGTCCCGGATCGCGGGGACGTTGGTGGCGCAGGACGTCGCCCGCAAGGCGACTGACCTGCTACCTGTACTACGCCGCGACCATCCTGGAGTACTTCGATGACATCGCCGTGGGTCACGGTGTCCGCCTTCCGCCAGGCCTGGGGGATGGAGATCGACCTGTTCCCCGTCGCCACGGTGACCCTGCCCTCGCCCCGCTGACGAGCCGTCGTCCCACAGGCTCGCGGGACGACAGCTCATACTGGTCAGCGGCTACGAGCGGTGGCCAGGTCTTCGTAAGCCGGTGCGTCACCCTCGCGGGTTCGAGTCCAGGCGCGGGTGAAGAGATCGGCGATGGGCTCTAGCGCGGTGATGACGAGAGGCGGGCTCTCGGTGAACCCGTACATCGAGGCTTTCCATGCCTCTAGCGGTAAGTGGGGAGTGGACAGGGCTAACCAAGCGCCGGGGAGGAAGAGGGTGCGACCTGCTCGGGCACGCTTCGCGGTAAGAACCAGATCGGTCTCCCCCAACGCGGCACGGGTCTTACGGAGGCGTGCAGGTTTCCACCCGGTCCACCGGGCGACGTTGGCGTCAGTCGGGTCCGGTAGCGCCAACAGTTGCAGGTAGAGCGCTGCGGCATCCTCGTCGATGTTGTGCGTAGCAGCCACTTCCGACACCAGGTGCGGCACCGACGCTGTGGGGTCCTGGAAGTAGACCGTCGGATCGGGCAACGTGGCGCCGCACGCGGCTGTCAACCCGTCGCTGGCAAGGAGGTCGAGCACCTCGATGTAGCCGGAGTGCGCCAGTTCCATCGCGGCCACCAGCATGTCCCGGTCGTGTGGGCCGAGCAAGCCGGGCCACACGATGAGCGAATAGTCCTCGCCGTCGTAGTGCACGTCGAGCCAGTCACGGACCCTGACCGTCCCAACCTCGGTAGGCGCTTCAGCACCGATCAGCCCGCGCACCTCGTTCGCGGACAGCCACCAACCGAGGTCCAAGCCGAAACCGGGATGCGCGACCCGCTGCCGCGCTAGCGCCAACGTCTCCGTCAGCGCTGCCCGGTGCGGCGAGCCTGCCGGGAGCCGTTGGGACAACCACGCGAGAACACGCGGCACGGTCAACAGGTGCGAGTCAGTGAACCCGCCGGGATTGCGGGACTCCAGTCGACCGTCCACCACCTTCATCTCGGCGTCCGTGTGCAGCCACGCGGTGGCGGCCGGGTTCAACACCGACGTCACCTCCTCGGCGGACCGCTGGTACGGGAGCCGGGTCGTGGCGTCGGCGAGCAGGTCGTCGTCCACCGGTCGCCGCGCGCCGAACTTGGCCGTCCACACCTCGGCGACAGCGGCGGCATCCGGACCGGTGGTCCACAGGTCGCCCGGATCGGCCGGGGCACCCGCGGCGAACAGGCTGCGCCGGAACCGGTCGTCGAGGTCCCGCATCCGCTCGCGGGCCGCCTTCGCCCCCGGCAAGGACAGCCCGAGCACCGCGCGGTCCTCGGTGCTGATGAAACTCGCGCCCCACCGGAAGACGCCGGGCATCCCAGCGAGCAGGTAGGTGGCCTCCGCGGTACCCAGGCCAGTCCGCTCGACCAGCGTCGCGGCGGCTTCCGGCCGCCACGGGTACGGCCCGCGCTCGGCGAGGAGGTCGAGGAACCGGGTGATCCAGCCGCCGTCGACCGGCCCGAAGTCCTCCGCCTGGTCCACGACCCAGCCCTCCGGTAGCGCGAACCCGCCCCGGCTGAACTGCAACCCGGTCGCGGTGCCGCCGGGCCCGAACCAGCTGGTGTAGCTGACGGCCACGAACCCGTCCGGCGTCGGGTGGACCCGGTGCCGGTGCGCGGTCTGCTTCTCCGGGATCGTGGCGACCACGCGCCGCCACTGGCCGGGGCGGTCCAGGATGCCGCTGTCGGCGATCCAGCGCAGCACCGCCACCAGGGTGTCGCGTTCGGACTCCGGGGTGACCGGCGAGGCCGCGCGCAGGGCCAGCGCGCCCAGGTGCGGCGCGAAGTCGACCCACTCGACGGACGCCAACTCCGGCATGCCTTCGTCGACCGGCACGGGCTTGTCCGCCGCCGCGCCCAACGCCGCGATGAGGTCGGGCAACGGCGTGCGGCTGGTGCCCGCGGCGTCGGACCGGTTGCGGCGGAACCAGTCCAGCGCGACGCTGACCTCGTTCTCCGTTATCCGCGTGCCGGTGTCGGCCTGCCCGGCGCTGAGCACCTTCGCGGCGGCGGCGATCCCGTCGAAGCCGCGCCGGAAGATCACCAGTCCTGCCGCGCGACGAACGACGGACACCACGCCTGCCAGCAGCCCGAGGTGGGTCACCCCCGGCAACGCCTCTTGGACTGCCGTCGCGAGCGCATCGCGCTCGCCACGCTTCAGTGCGGTGTAAGAGGCGAGGTTGACGTCATCGTCGTCCCAGTCCTTGAGGTCGCCATCCCACTCGGCGGCCTCTAGCGCGGCGACGCCCGCGGCGAGCATGGACTCGACCGCGTCCTTCGTTACCGCGCGCAGGGCGGCCGAACCGGCCTCGTCTCGCGGGCGCAGCAGGTGCCACCACGGCAGCGGGACCACGGCAGGCGTACCGGCGGCGTACGTCGGGTAGTGCTCCCCGAACCGCAGCGTCGCGACGATCCGGCCCTCAGCGTCTAGGAGGGCGGTACCGGACGTGTCCTCGCTGATGGTCAACCGGGTGCCGGGCAGGTCCAGCAGCCCGCGAACAGGCAGCGCTGCCGTGACTCGTCGACCGTCGATGCCCTCACCGGTCCAGGTACCGTCGGCCTCTTCGCGGACGCGCCACCCGTGCAGACCGCCAGCGGCACCCAACGGGCTGGCCTCGGTGGCGGGGGTCGCCGGACGCAGGTCGCTCCGGTCCAGGTCGAGCCGCGCGCCGTCGACGGCGAACTCGTCCAGGAAGGCAGGCGGGGCCGAGCGCGCGGTGGTGCCGGTGGCGGGGTCGACCTGGAGCCAACGGCCGTCTTCGCGGTACTGGTCGGCCGACCACACCGCGGTGCCGTCGCTGTACGCGTGGGTCGGCTGCGGGATGACAGTGTCGCCGGGGTGAATCACACGCTTGCCGGTGAACCTGCCGCCGTCAGGCAGCGCTACCGAGGCCCTAGCAGCGAACAGGTCGTAGAGGTCGAACCCGCGG
Source organism: Actinokineospora globicatena (assembly GCF_024171945.1). Lineage (GTDB taxonomy): Bacteria > Actinomycetota > Actinomycetes > Mycobacteriales > Pseudonocardiaceae > Actinokineospora > Actinokineospora globicatena. Next base: position 236,127 of record NZ_JAMTCR010000004.1, on the reverse strand, counting down.
AGGGTGATGTGCCGGGCCGGGTCGTTGCTCCAGTACGCCACCTGGCTCGATGGCCCGTACCAGATCACCAGGAGGACGCCGTCGTGCCAGGACGCGGCGGTCGCGTCGTACCACTGGTGGCGTTGCGCGGCGGGGATGCTCGCGGTGTGCTGGGCGAGCACTCCGTCCGGCCCCACGACCGCGAAGGACTCGGCGCGGCCGACCACCAGCGCGGGCCAGCCCTCGCCGCGGACCCCGACTTCGGTCGACTTCCCGCCGAACCCGGCGATGGCCTCGTCCAGGGCGGGCCAGCTGAGTTCGTCGAACAAGCCCGCGCGCAAGGTGCGCACGACCGCGTCCGCGACGTCGACCCCGGCCACCGCCTCGGCGGCCTCCGGCACGTCGACGAAAGCGTCGGCTACGCGCAAGAGCCCTAGCTCCGCCAGGTCCTCGGTAAGGCCGGGGACCGTCTGCCCGAGGTCGCCGGTACGCGCGGTGATCCAGTCGCGGAAGGCATGGCGCAGCCCGGGCACGTCCAAGACCTGCCGGACCGTGTCGGGCTTCGCGATGTCGTCCGCGCCGGACTCGCTGTAGAGGCACGAGGTGATGGCCTCACCCAGGGCGGTGCCGCGTGGCGAGGCGGCGATCGCGCTGAGGTCGCGGCGGCCGGGGGTGTCGTCGGCGAGCCAGTCGGACAGGTCGATCCACTCGGCGGTGGAGTCGACCGGCACGCCGTTGGTCAGCAGCAGGTCGATCAGGTCGAGTTCGACCTCGCGCCACCGACCCGCCAGCCGGACGCTCTCGCCGTCGGCCACCAACCGGTCGACCATCGTCTCGGCGAGGGCAAGCAGGGCCGGTGACCGGGGCACGAGCCCCCAGCCCGCGGACCGGGACGCGGCCACCGTGGCCAGCCAGGCCGCCGGTGTGGTCGACACGGTCGGGTCGGGCGGGCCGGTGAGCGCCGCGGTGGCGCCGCACTCGGTCAGCACACCGAGCCACAGGTCCAGTGTGGACTTCTGCTGCGGGACGAACGCCAGGAACCGGGCGCGCACGGTGGGATCGTCCTTCGCCAGAGCGACAAGAGCGTCCCGGTAGGACTTCCAGAACCCAGCGGCGGCGCGCGCGACTGATGCCGCTTGCACTACCTCGCGCAGGACTCGTTCGTCTTCCACGCGCAGGTCGAGCTTCGCGGCCTTGGCCAGTCGGCGGAGGTCTTCCGGCATGCCCGCGTGCGGCGGTAGGCCCGCGCGGACGCGTTCGACGCAGAGGGTGCGGAACCGCTCGTAGGCCTCTTCGGCGCTGTAGCGGCGCGCGAGGTCCTTGGCGTAACCGGTCAACGCCTTGGCGGGTAACGCACCGGCGAACGCGAACTCCAGGAAGACGGCTCTGATGCGTTCGGCGTCCACGGCGAGGTCGTGGACCTGCTCAGCTTCGCGCGCCTTGCCGAACATCGTCGCCGCGAAGCTGGTGTTGCCATGCCGGAGGAAGATCCGGGCCGCCTCCTCGTAGAAGGTCGGCAGAAAGTGCGGCGCCGACCCGCCGAGCATCGTCGCCAGCTCGGCGAAACCGTCCTTGGCCGCGCCCGCCTTCGACTTCGCGACGCGGTCCAGCCGCTCGATGTCCTTGACCAACGCCAGCGCGTGGCCCGCGTTGGCAGGGTCGTTGATCAGCGCCCACGCGGGGAACCCGAGCGCCGAGCGCTTAGCCACACCAACAGGTTCGGCGCTAGAGGGCGCGGTGAAGCCTAGGTACTCCGCGGTGAGGTCCTCGGCCACACCCAGCACCTCTGGCACCAACCGCACGACAACGCGGTCCTCCAGCGCGGGGTGCTCGTAGTGGCGGGCGAGCAAGACATCGCGGTCTTCACCCTGGCTCGACCCGGGCAACACCGCGCCCACGGCCAACAGCTCAGCGCTCACTCGGCACCCTCTTCGACCGCGCGGCCCGCGTGGATCGCCGACGCCATCCGCGTCCCCTCGGACCAGGCGACCGGCCCCACCTCGGCCAGCGGCACCGTGGTCCCGTCCGGTCGGGTCCACCAGAGCTCACCCGTCCACGCCTCGCTCTCCGGGTACTGGTCGGCCCCCACCCAGAACCGGGCCTGCAGCGTCGCACCGCCCTCGAACACCGGGTAGACGGCCTCACCGCCGCGGACCGGGTAGCCGAGGGTGCGGCAGCGGGCCAGGACGTGGTTGATCTGCTCGAACCTGGCCCCGGAGAAGTCGGACACGGTGCCGGTCGCGGGCAGCGCGTCCGGGCGCGCGAACGTCTGCCGGAACAGCTGCTGCACCCGCTGCTCCACCCCCAACTCGGCGGCGAACTCCCGCAGCTCGTCGAGGTCGTCGAGCAGCACCGGGTGCGGGACGGTGATCGTCTCCGGCCGCACCCACACCGTGTCACCGTCGAGCGTCACCAACCCGACCCCGCGCTCGGGGTCCGCGTCCCGCAGGAACCCGACCTCCCCGGCGTCGACCACCAGGTCGCGCACCACCGACCGCCAGGCGCTGTCGGCCCACACCTGCCCGACCAGCACCGTCGGCACCGGCAACGACCTGGCCAACCAGGTGTCCACAGTGGAGAGGCACTCGGCGTCGTGCCGGTCGAGCCACTCCACCAACTGCCGCAACCGCACGACCTGCGCGTCGTCCTTCAGCGCCGCGGGCACCGCCCCCAACACCTTCCCCTTGGCGTTGCGGCACCGCACCCGCCCCCCGTCCACCCGCACCTGATACCCACCCGATGCATCAACCCACCCCACAACGCCCACCCTCTGATGTCGAGTCCCACCAACCGCCGCCACCCTAGCGACCCACCCCGACACAACACACCAAACCATCCACAGGTCCAGAGTGGACCGGGGCTATGAGGTGCCGAAGGAGCTGTGCGGACCATTCAGGCTTGCGGTGTTCGCCGCCCAAAACGAGCTGGCAAGCCAGGATTCATCGCGCTTCACAACCCCGCCGACCACGCCCCTAGCCCACCGACGCATACGGCCTTCACGCCGCTAGCCCCCGCTGACGACGAATTGCCTCGCACGGCGCCCTGACCCGGGCCGACACAGAGGGCTCCGCACGCCTCCAGCCCCTATCAGCGCGTAGATCCCACGCGCGCCTCTGGATCTCCCCGGCGCCCACCGCGTGCCTCTAACCCCGCCGACGCACAAGGACCCGCAAGCCTCTAGCCCTCACCAGCGCAAAGGCCCCCACATGTCTCTAGCGCCACCCGGCCCTCTTCACGCGCCCGCGCGGTCCCACCCCCGCCCAGCCCCCACCCTCTCCGGGGGGCGGCCCTGGTCCAGTCTACCGGCACCCCCCGACAGTCGATCTTGAACCGACCCCCGCAGAGATCCACATGTGGATAACTTCTGTGCCCCGTAAGCATGAAAAAGAAGGCCGGTCCCCCGAAGGGAACCGGCCATCCACAGCGAGAGGATCAGCTGGTCAGAGCCACGATGTGCTCGACGACGGCGTCCACCGCGATCTCCTCGCGGTTGCCAGAAGCGCGGTCCTTGACCTCGACCACGCCGTTGGCCAGGCCGCGGCCGATGACGATGATCGTGGGGATGCCGATGAGTTCGGCGTCCTTGAACTTGACGCCCGGGGAGGCGGGGCGGTCGTCGAGGAAGACGTCGATGCCGCGGGTGGTGAGGTCGGTGGCCAACTGCTCACCGGCGGCGCGCAGGGTGTCGTCCTTGCCCGCGATGACGACGTGCACGTCGGCGGGGGCGACCTGGCGGGGCCAGACCAGGCCGGAGTCGTCGAAGGTCTGCTCGGCGATGACCGCGACCAGGCGGGAGACGCCGATGCCGTAGGAGCCCATGGTGATGGTGATCGGCTTGGAGTCGGCGCCGAGGGCGTCGAGGCCGAGGGCGTCGGAGTACTTGCGGCCGAGCTGGAAGACGTGGCCGATCTCGATGCCGCGGGCGGCGACCAGGGTGCCGGTGCCGTCGGGGGCGGGGTCGCCCTCGCGGACCTCGGCGGCCTCGATGGTGCCGTCGGGGGTGAAGTCGCGGCCCGCCACCAGGTCCAGCACGTGGTGCTCGGCCTGGTCGGCGCCGGTCACCCAGGCGGTGCCGGTGACCACGCGCGGGTCGACCAGGTACCTGACCTTGTTCTCCAGCAGCGCGCGGGGCCCGATGTAGCCCTTGACCAGGAACGGGTTCTTGGCGAAGTCCGCCTCTTCCAGCACCTGGAACTCCGCGGGCGACAGCGCCGCCTCGAGCCGCTTCGGGTCGACCTCGCGGTCACCGGGGACGCCGACCGCGAGCAGTTCCCACTCGGCCGCGCCGGGCTGGCGGACCTTGAACAGCACGTTCTTCAGCGTGTCGGCCGCGGTGAACTGGCGGCCCAGGTCAGCCTGGTTGAGGAAGTCGACCAGGGTGTCGATGGTCGGCGTGCCGGGCGTGTGGTGCGCGCGCGCCTCGGGCAGACCCGCCAGCTCACGCGCGGGGGGCGCCGGGGTGATGACGGCCTCGACGTTGGCCGCGTAGTCCGAGCCGGTGCTGCGGACGAACGTGTCCTCGCCGATCGGCACCTCGGCCAGGAACTCCTCCGACGCCGAACCGCCCATGGCACCGGAGGTGGCCTTGACGATCACGTAGCGCAGGTTGAGCCTGTCGAAGATGCGCACGTAGGTAGCGCGGTGTGCGGCGTAGCTGGCGGCCAAGCCCTCGTCCGTCAGGTCGAACGAGTACGAGTCCTTCATCAGGAACTCGCGGCCGCGCAGGATCCCCGCGCGGGGACGCGCCTCGTCGCGGTACTTGTTCTGGATCTGGTAGAGCCAGAGGGGGTAGTCCTTGTAAGAGGAGTACTCGCCTTTCACGGTGAGCGCGAACAGCTCTTCGTGCGTGGGGCCGAGCAGGTAGTCCCCGCCCTTGCGGTCCTTGAGGCGGAACAGGTTGGGGCCGTACTCGGTCCACCGGTTCGTCGCCTCGTAGGGCTCTCGGGGCAGCAGCGCGGGGAACTGGATCTCCTGGGCGCCCATGGCGTCCATCTCCTCGCGCACGATCGCCTCGACCTTGCGCAGAACCCGCAGACCCAGCGGCAGCCAGGAGTAGACGCCCGGGGCGACCCGGCGGACGTACCCGGCGCGGACCAGCAGCTTGTGGCTGGGCACCTCCGCGTCGGCCGGGTCCTCGCGCAGGGTACGCAGGAACAGCGTCGACATCCTGGTGATCACGGTAATGCTCCTCGTGTCGGGCGGGTGCCCATAGAGCGTAGTGACCTGCCGCTGGTCAGCGCATCGGGGTTACTGCTCGATGACCCGCTCCTCGGTGACGATCGCGGTCACCAGGTCGGCGGGGGTGACGTCGAAGGCGTAGTTCAACGCCCGCGTCCCTTCTGGCGCGATGGGCACTCCCGCGAATTCGATGACCTCCTCCTCCGACCGCACTTCGATCTGGATAGCGGAACCGTCAGGTGTCGCCTCGTCCACCGTGGACTCCGGGGCGGCGACAATGAACGGAATCCCGGCGCGCGCGGCCGCCAATGCCAGCGGGTACGTGCCGATCTTGTTGACAACGTCACCATTCGCGGCAATCCGATCGGCGCCTACGACCACGGCGTGCACAAGACCGTTCGCGATGACCGACGGCCCGGCAGAGTCAACGACCAGCGTGTGCTCTATCCCCATCTCGGCGAGTTCCCACGTCGTGATCCGCGCGCCCTGGAGCAGCGGTCGGGTCTCGTCGGCGTAGACGTGCCCGAGCCTGCCCCGCTCGTGCAGTGACCGCAGCACCCCGAGCGCGGTCCCCCACTCGACGCAGGCCAGCGCGCCCGCGTTGCAGTGCGTGTGCACGTTGATCCGGCCGGGCACGCGCGCGGCGAGCCAGTCAGCGCCGCGCTCGGCGAGTGTCCGGTTGAGCCGGACGTCGTCCTCCAGCACGGTGATCGCCTCGACCACGGCCTCGGGGATGCCCAGCGGGAGCTTGGCCAGCACCCGGTCGACGCCCCAGGCGAGGTTCACCGCGGTGGGTCTGGCCGCCCGGATCTCGGCCGCCGCGGTGACCGGGTCCGCTGTGGACAACGCGGCCAGCGCGACCCCCAGCGCCCCGGCCACACCGAGGGCGGGCGCGCCGCGGACGGCGAGGGAGCGGATCGCGGTCACGAGTTCGGGAACAGTGCGTAGCTCGCGGGTGACGATCTCATGCGGAAGTCGGGTCTGATCGATGATGACGATGTGGTCGGACTGCCAATCGATGGTGCGCACGCCCCCATGATTGTCGGTCCTGGCGGATACGGTGCGGGGTATGACCATTGGTATCGCAGGTGTGACCATCGATTGCGCCGATCCGCGCACCCTCGCAGGCTTCTGGACCAAGGCACTGGGCTTCGAGGTGGCCCAGGACTTCGACGGCGAGTTCCTCTTCCTCGGCCCGCCAGGGGCGCGCCAGGGCGAGGCCGTGTTCATCGGGCTGCAGCGGGTGCCCGAGGAGCGCGCGGGCAAGAACCGCGTGCACCTGGACTTCCACACCGAGGACCGCGCGGCGGAGGTGGCCAGGCTGGTCGGGCTCGGCGCGACCGACGCGGGCGAGCACGAGGTGCCGGGGCTGGCGTGGACAGTGCTGCGGGACCCGGAGGGCAACGAGTTCTGCGTCGGCGCCAACGCCTGAGCGGGTGACCGAGACCGTCACCGCCGCCCGGCGCGCGCGGTGAGGTGGCGGCGTTCCAGGGCGCTGGTGGCGCGCTTGGCCGCCTCCCGGTAGTCCTCACGCGCCGCGTCGAGGTCTCCGGCCAGCTCCAGCAGGTGCGCCCGGGTCGCGTTCGAGTCGTCGTGGTCCTGGGCGGCGGACGTGGACCGAGCGGTCGCGGCGAGGTCCTGCTCCTCCCGGCGGCGGCGGGACGCGTCGGCGCGGACGTGGTCGACCAGCCTGCGCCCGGCGACCGTCACCAGCCAGGCGCGCGGGTTGTCCGGCGTGCCGCCGGTCGGCCACTGGGTCGCGGCGGCCAGCAACGCCTCCTGCACCGCGTCCTCGGCCCCGCCGACCCAGCCGTGGCGGCGGACGAGGGACGCGAGGACCTGCGGCGCGAGGGCGCGCAGCAGGTCCTCGCCCGCGTCGGTCACGCGGACTCGTGCAGGACCGGCCACACCTCGACCGGCGCCTCGTCGGCCCACGGCATGTCGGCGGCGATCTGCTCGGCCCGTTCCTGGCTGTCCACGTCGAGCACATACAGGCTGGCGACGTACTCCTTGGTCTCCAGGTACGGACCGTCGGTGACCGCGGGGGCACCGCCCTCGCGGTCACACCAGCCTGGCCATGACCGCGTCGGCGAGGCCGTAGGCGCCGAGCAGCTCGCCGGTCTCGCGGTAGCGGGTGTTGAACGCCTCCTGCTTGGCGATCGCCTCCGGCCACTGCTCGGCGGGGATGGCGTCCCACTTCTCCTGGTTGCCGTAGACGAGCATCAGGTACTTCATCCTGGATCTCCCTCTCCCGCGGCGGACCGCCGTGGCCCGCTCTCACCCACCAGTCGGAGCGGGCTCGACGTCCTCTACACCGTCCGCGGGACTATTTTCGCGGGTTCTCAGGCGACCGCGAGCGCGGTCCCCCTCGGGTCCTTGAGCTTGCCGAGCAGCGACAGCGCCAACCACGTGGTGGCCACCGCCCCGACCGCGACGGCGATCGGCAGGACGAAGGTCGGCAGGAACGGGCGCAGCGCGACGCAGACGAACGACACCAGGTAGATCGCGATCGCCGCCCTGGGGACGAGGTTGGCCGAGATGAGCGCGATGCCGTAGGCGGTGATGCCGATCAGGAACACGATCGACGACACCAGCAGGCCCTTTCCGGTGAAGCCCGCCTGCAGCTCGCGCACGACGGCCGGGTCGAGCTCCGGGAAGACGAAGTTGAGGATGTACTCGACCCCCAGCACCGCGCCGAGGCCCGCGACGTTGAGCACGAACCCGACGGTGAGGCCCTTGGTCGGCTTGGCGTGCACCAGGTACACGCCGATCATCAGCAGCAGGCCGAACACCTGCCCGAGCGGGGCGACCGCGTGCCCGAACGCGGTGTCGGGCAGCACCCCGCCGCGGCGCCCGGCGTTGAGCAGCAGCACCAGCGAGCACAGCAGGCCCGCCCAGCCCGCGATCCGGATCAGCGTGCGCATGTCGTCATCTCCTCGAAACGGTGTGGCGTGATGACGTCAGCTTTTCCGGTGCGCCAGGCGGGAACAAGGAAATCGGCTGCGGGGTAAGACTTCGGTAAGTGTCCACAACGGACGAGGCCCGCCCCCGGGAAGGGGACGGGCCTCGTCTCGTCTAGCTGTCAGCCTCAGCGGCGGTCGTCGCGCCAACTCCGGGCGGAGTCGGTGCGGCCACCCTCGCGCGGGGCGTAACCGCGGTTGGTGTCGCCACCACCGAACTCGCGCGGCGCACGGGCGTCGCGGTCGCGCGGGGCGCGGTCACGGAAGCCACCAGCGCGGGGAGCACCACCGTCACGGGTGCCGGTGGCACCGCGGAACCCACCCTCGCGGGGAGCACCGTCACGGGGCGCCCGGTCGGGGCGGAAGTCACGGGAGCGCGACGAGTCGCCGCGGTACCCGCCCTCGCGGGGCTGCGAGTCGCGGAAGCCGCCCTCACGGGGAGCGCGGTCACCGCGGAAGCCGCCGTCACGGGCCGCCCCACCCTCGCGCGGGGCGCGGGTGTCGCGGGCACCGAAGTCACGGGTGCGGTGGTCGCGGCTCGGCTCACGCCGGTCGTCACGCGGGTGGCCCTCGTTGCGCTCGGTGCCCCGACCGCTGACCGCGCGGCTCTCGCGCGGGCCGCGGCCCTCGAAGCCACCGGTGCGGCGGCGGAACTCGCCACCGGTGCGGCGGGCGGTGTGACCGGAGCGGGTCGCGCGGACCGGCACCGGCTTCTCCACGACCGGCTCACCGCTGGGCACGCGGGCACCGGTGATGCGGATCAGGTCCGCGTCGCCGGGCCGGACCTTGGTGTGCTCGGGCTTGACGCCCGCCTTGTCGGTCAACCGGACCACGGTGCGGCGCTGGTCGTGGGTCACCACGGTGACCACGGTGCCCGCCTCACCGGCGCGCGCCGTGCGGCCCGCGCGGTGCAGGTAGTCCTTGGGGTCCGCGGGCGGGTCGACGTGCACGACCAGGCTGACGCCGTCGACGTGGATGCCGCGGGCGGCGACGTCGGTGGCGACCAGGACCGGCATGTCACCGTCGCGGAACTGGCTGAGCACCCGGTTGCGGGCGCCCTGGGTCTTGCCGCCGTGCAGCGCGCCCGCGCGGACACCGACCGAGCGCAGCTTGTCGGCGAGCCGGTCGACGTGGTGCTTGGTGCGCACGAACATGATGGTCCGGCCCTCGCGGGCGGCCATCTCGGTGATCACGTCGGCCTTGTCCTGCTTGGACACCAGGAGCATGTGGTGCTCCATGGTGGACACGCTGGCGGTCGAGCTGTCCACCGAGTGCGTCACCGGGTTGCTCAGGTAGCGCCGGACCAGCTGGTCGACGTCACCGTCGAGGGTCGCGGAGAACAGCAGGACCTGGCCGTCGCGGTTGGTCAGGTCGAGGATCTCGCGGACCTGCGGCAGGAAGCCCATGTCGGCCATCTGGTCGGCCTCGTCGATGGCGCTGTACTGCACCGAGTCCAGCACGCAGGTGCCCTGGCGGACGTGGTCGGAGAGCCGACCCGGGGTCGCGATGAGCAGGTCGACGCCGCGGCGCAGCGCCTCGGCCTGGCGGGGGAAGGACATCCCGCCGACCGCGGTGCGGCACCACAGGCCCAGCGAGCGGGCCAGCGGGGTGAGCGCGTCGCTGACCTGCAGCGCGAGCTCGCGGGTCGGCACCAGCACGAGGGCGCGCGGGCGCAGCGGCTTGGCCTCGCCGCCGTCGAGCCGTGCGAGCAGCGCGAGACCGAAGGCGAGGGTCTTGCCGGACCCGGTCTGGGCGCGGCCCAGCACGTCGCGACCGGCCAGCGCGTCGGGCAGCGTGGCGGTCTGGATCGGGAACGGCTGGTTGATACCGGCGTCGGTCAGCGCCCGCAGCAGCGGCGCGGGCAGGCCCAGGTCGGCGAAGGTGACGCCGGTGGGCTCGAAGCGACCCTTGCCGCTGGCGCGGTGGCGCGGCTTGCGGCCGTCGTCCTCGGCGGTGTCGGCGGAGTCGATCGCGTCGGTGTCGACCGCGGTGTCGAGCTCGAGGAGGTCGTTCGTGGGCAGGGCAGAGTCGAGCAAGGGAGTCCTCTCCGGACGATGGCACGTCTCGGGAGGCTCCGCCCTCTTCTCAGGAGGCCGGCAGGCTATCGCACGGACGAGCCCGGCGCGTGTGTCACGCCGTCGGGTGGGTGTAGGCACCGGCTTGTCGTTTCACCGGAGCCAGTCGGTCGGCTCCGCTCACGGTGCGCTGCCCACTCTACCCGACGGCGTGACGTTCCCCCGCACGGCGGGAGCGGGATCACGTGCCGCGGGTCAGCCGAGACCCGCGACGGCGAGCAGGTGGGCGGTCAGCGCGCCGGCGTCGACGACCTGTTCGGACAGCCCCCGACCTGCGAACCAACGGGAGATGTTGGCCACGTCACGGGCCAGGAACTCGGCACCGGCGGGGTTGGCGACGAGGTCCACGACCTGGGGGAGATCGATCACCATCAGGTGACCGTCGTGGACCAGGACGTTGTACGCCGACAGGTCGCCGTGGGTCAGCCGGTGCGCCGCGAACAACTCGAGCGCGGCGACCAACTGCTCCCAGAGCTCACGCAGCTGCTCCGGGTCCGGCCTGCACTGGGCGAGCCGGGGCGCGCCCTGCCGGTCGGCGTCGGCCAGGAACTCCAGCAGCAACTCGGTGCCGTCGCGCTGGACGGGGTAGGGCACGGGCGCCCCGACCGACCACAGCCGCGACAGCGCCGCGAACTCGGCCACCGCCCACTGCTCGGCGATCAGGTTGCGCCCGAACACCGTCCGGTTGGCGATCGCCCTGCTCTCCCTGGACCGGCGCATCCGCCTGCCCTCCAGGTACCCGGCGTCCCGGTGGAACAGCCGGTGCTCCCCGCTGCGGTACCGCTTCGCGGCCAACAGGCAACTCTCACCCTCGGCCACCGCGCGCTCGATGACGAACACGTCGGCTTCCTTACCGGTCTTGAGCACCCCGAGCTCGAAATCCGCCGCTGCGTCACTGGTGACGAGCCAGTCGGGCCTCGGGTGGGGCCCTTGCTCACTGTCGGCCCACGTGGACCACCGGTCGGCGCCCTCGGGCAACTCGAGCTCGGCGGTGTACGCGTCCTCACGAACCCGGGACAGCCGAAGCTTCTCGGCCTCGGTCAGCCTGCCGGACCGCTGGGGCTGGGGATCGTCGTCAAACCTGCGCCGCCGCATCTTGCTGGACTTGGGGGCGTCGTCGAAATCGTGCTCTCGCACTGGATGGGACTCCTCGGTTGAGAAAGGACGCCCCACCCCCGCGCTAGTCGACTAGCGCGGCCCTGGCGGGGCGGGTGGACGGGACAACGCCACGCCCACAACGACAGCTGTCGACATCACGCACCTCCCGCTTCTCTCCACCGGCTCTTCTCCACCGGCACTTCTCGCACAGCTTCTCGTGCTGCCTTGGTGTCGCGCAACCGGTTTATTGACTGGGGGCGTTTTAGCTGGTCGCGGCGGCTTTTCGGCCTGGTTGGGCGGCGGGGGAGGTTCATGCTTATGGGGTACAGAAGTTATCCACATGTGGATCTCTGCGGGGGTCGGTTCAAGATCGACTGTCGGGGGGTGCCGGTAGACTGGACCAGGGCCGCCCCCCGGAGAGGGTGGGGGCTGGGCAGGGGAGGGACCGCGTGCGCGCGCGAAGCGGGTGCGGCGAGGTAAGAGGGTCCCGCACGGCCGCGCTTGAGAGATCTCCGTGGCGTCCACTATGGACAGTTGGACACGCTGGAGACCCTCAGTTGATCACTCGGGCGACGACTTGCTCGGGCCTGCGCCCACTCCAGCGGCCCCCATGGTCCCGACCAGGCGATATGCCGTCGCAGCCCTCCCGATTTTCCGTCTTCTGGGTGACAAAAGTTATCCACATGTGGATCTCCGCACCCCTGGCTTCAAGATCAACTGTCGGTGGGTCCCGGTAGACTGGCCCAGGGACGCCCCCCGGAGAGGGTGGGGGCCGGGCTGGGGTGGGACCGCGCGGGCGCGAAGCGGGGCTGGGGCGCAAGAGGCGGAGCCGGAGGCGCTAGCGCTGGTGGGGCCAGAGGCGGAGCCGGTGGCGGCTAGCGCTGGCGGCGGGGTTAGAGGCGTGCGGGTGCTTCTGCGCTGGTGGGGCTAGGGGCGGAGCCAGTGGCGGCTAGTGCTGGCGGGGTTAGAGGCGCGCGGTTGAGCAGGTAGGCCTGGTGGCGCAGGGCGCTTTGTGCTGATGGACCCAGAGGCGTGCGGGTAGCACGGGGCCAAGCCCGAGGGGCGCGTAAGAGCGGCAGCTAAGGCCAGAAAGGCTCTCGGCGTGGACTAGCCGCCGGGTTATGGGGTGACCACCAGGTCTAGGGACGTGGGGGTGACGGGGTGCAACTGGAGGCCTGCACCGGCGGCTAGGGAGAGGATGCCGCGGAGGGTGGTGGGTTCGCGGGGGGCGGTGGCGAGGATTGCGGCTAGGCGGCCTTTGTAGGCCTTGTTGAAGTGGCTGACGGTCTTGCGGCGCCCGGCGGCGTCTTCGGTGACGACGCGGACGGTGATGGCGGTGGGGATGGGGGCGAGGGTGGCGTAGGCGCCGGAGCGGAGGTCTAGGAGGAGGTCGTCCACAGTGGACAGGGTCTTCTCCAGGGTCGGCTTCCAGGCCGAGCGCAGCGAGCCGAGGGACGGCAGGACTGACGCGCCGGAGAGGCGGTAGGCGGGGATGGGGTCGGCGGCGCGGACGATGCCGAAGAGGGCTGAGGCGACGGCGAGGCGGGCGTCGGCGCGGCGGCGTTGGGCCTTGGTGAAGGCGGGGATGGCCATCGCGTCGTAGAGGACGCCGGTGTAGCGCTCCAGGGCCGGGCGGGTGGGGGTGCTGAACAGGGCCGCGTTGCGCTCCACCTCGTCGACCTGCCGTTCGGACAGGTCGAGGGCGGCGAGGCTGGCGGGGACGTCGTCGGCGAGCGCGACCAGGGCGGCGGCGACGCGCTCGCGCACCGGGGTCAGCTCGGGGAACGACAGCGACGCCAGGTCGAGCGCGGGGCCGACGCCGCCGACGCTCTTGGTCTCCGAGGGGGGAAGCAGCACGAGCACCGGCAGAGCGTAGAGAAAACCGGTCGAGCCGGTCGCCCCGGGTGTCTTACCGTGCGGGGTCGTGAACCTGACATGGCGAACTCTCACGGATGGTGACGGACCCGCCTGGGTGCGGCTGGCGGCCGACATCGAGGCGGTCGACCAGCTCGACGAGCACCAGGGCCCGGACGACTACGCCAAGCTGATCGGCGAGGCCGCGCCCGACGAGACCGTCGCCGCGTTCGACGGCGACGCCATGGTCGGCTACGGGATCACCTACAGCAGGCCGGGCGCGGTCGAGGTCAACAAGATCCGGTTGCTCGGCGCCGTCGCCCCCACCCACCGCCGACGCGGTATCGGGACGCGGCTGCTGCGCGAGCTGCACGGGTGCGCGCGGGCCAGGCACGCGAGGACGTTCCCCGGGCTGCGGCTGGAGGGCGTCGTGGCGACGCCCGAGCCGAACGCGGACCTGGCCGCGCTGGTGACAGCGGCGGGCTACCGGCCGACCCGGTGGTTCTTCGACATGCGCGCCCAGCTCACCGAGGACCTCCCCCGGCACCCGGTGCCCGCGGGCTTCACCCTGGAGCGCTACCGGCCCGAGTTCTCCGAGGCGCTGCGGCACCTGCGCAACGACACCTTCGCCCAGCACTGGGGCTCCACCGCCGTGGACACCGCGTTCTGGGAGAAGCACTTCGTGAGCACCCCGCCGCTGGAGGCCGCCCTGTCCGCGCACCTGCGCGACGACGCGACCGGGGACATCGCGGCGTTCGTGATCAGCCAGCAGCACGCCGCCGACACCGCGGCGCGCGGGCACAAGGAGATGTGGGTGGCCGACGTCGGCACCCGCACCGCGTGGCGCGGCCGGGGGCTGGCGACCGCCCTGCTGTCGGCCTTGATGCACGACGCCAGGGCCGCGGGCTTCGCGACAGCGGGCCTCAGCGTCGACGCGGACAACGACACCGGCGCGCTTGCGGTGTACGAGCGCGCGGGCTACGAGATCGTCGCCAAGTTCACCCAGCACGTACTCGCGCTCGACTGACCTGGACAGCCGCACCGCGCCCACTCAAGAGCGTGCCCCGGCGCGGTGCGGCCTAGTTCAGAGCAGGGTCAGTTGTGTCTCCGCCGTGCGCTGCGCGGGGATCGGCGGCTCGAACTGCGAAGTCGACAGTGAGTGCCGCCGCAGCAGTGGCGCGACCCGGGCCGATAACTCCGCGCGGTACCCAGCGGACGCGTAGCTCGATACGCCATAGACGCGCCGGTAGAGCGGGACCAGTTCGGGGTGTTCCCGCGCTAACCAGGCCGCGAACCACTCGCGCGTACCGGGACGGACGTGGAGCGCGGTGACCATCACGCTGGTCGTCCCCGCTGCCGCGATCTCCGAGAACAACGCGTCCAACTGCTCGACCGAGTCCGTCAGCCCAGGTAGGACTGGCGCGACAGCCACACCACACGACAATCCTGCGTCGTTGAGCCTGCGCACCATCTCCAACCGGGCCTGCGGTGACGCCGTGCCCGGCTCTAGGACGCGTTGGAGCTCTCGGTCCAGCAGCGCCACCGAGACACCGAGCCACACCGGCACGTCAGCGCTAACCGCACGCAGCAGCGGGATGTCGCGGTTGAGCAGTGTGCCCTTGGTCAGGATCGAGAACGGCGTGCCGTGCTTGGCGAGGGTGCCGATGATCCCCGGCATCAACCGGTAGCGCCCCTCCGCGCGCTGGTACGGGTCGGTGTTGGTGCCCATGGCGACCGGGGAACCGTCCCAGCGCGGTGACGCCAACTGTCGCGTGAGGACCTGCGGCGCGTTGACCTTGACGACGATCTGGCTGTCGAAGTCACGCCCCGCGTCCATGTCGAGATAGGTGTGACTGTTGCGCGCGAAGCAGTTGTGGCTGACCACGCCGTTCGCGATGAAGTCACCAGTGCCGGTGGTGATGTCGAACAGCGGTAGGTCCAACCCGAGCGGTTCGATCGACACCACACCGAGCTGCGCACCGGACTTGATGGCCGCGTCGTCGATCGAACGCTTCTCGGTCGCGGCCGGATCGGTCGTGTGGAACAAGCGCAGGTGTTCGGCAAGACCTCCGTCAACGCGGACGCACGTCTTACCGCCAGCGGCCCGCCGGGACTCGGTGGCGTAAGAGAACCCGAACGTCTCCAGTGCCTCCTTGACGGCCGCCAGCGCGCGGTCGCCCAGGTTGGGCAACCGCAGGATGCGGTGCGAGAACGTGCCGTCCGCGTCGAAGGCGCCCGCGAGCAAACCCTTGCGCCACTCGTCGGTCGGCGTGCGCGGCCACTCCACAGGCAGCGTCAACGCGAAGTCACCGGTCAGGTACTCGGCGACCCGGGCGGCGGCGCGCTCGGACTCCGCGACCGTGCCGTCACCGCGCGCGATGCCGGACAGGTAGCCACGGCGGTAGTCAGCGGTGTCCTTGGGCGGCAGGGCGAACCGGCCGGTCCCCATCAGCTTGTTGCCCGCCGTCAGGTGGGGCCGCCTGGCGGGCCCGGAGACCTCGCCGGTGACGTGCTTCCACCCGCGCTCGGTGAGGAACCGGTGCTCGCCGCTGGCGATGAGCTGGGTGCCGTCGACCAGGGTGACCCGGTACGCAGGCTTCACCGTGGTCCAGTGGTCCAGCACCTCCGTGGGCACGTAGTGCCGGTAGCTGCCGCGCCGCTCGGTCCCGTAGACGCGGTCGCCGACGCGCAGCTCGGCCATCGGCTTGGTGGTGCCGTCCGCCATCAGGATCGGCGTGTCGCCGTGCAGGCAGTAGCTGCAGGCGTGGGTGCACCCCCGGTAGGGGTTGATGGTCCACTTGAACGGCATCGCGGAGCCCTCCGGCACCCGGTTCAGCACCGACTTCGCCAGGACCTCGTGGAACACGACGCCCGCGAACTCCGGCGCGCGCACACTGCGCACCAACCCGGGCAAGCCCGGCAACGCCTGTTCTCCCGCAGCATTCTCCCCCGTCTCCCCGACCAGCTGCCGCTCCCATCGCACCCCGCTAGTCGAACACATGTTCGAACACGGCGCAACCGCTTCGGCCCGATCGGCACCCGACTGGCACGATGTCGCGGTGCAGGACTGGGAAACCCAGCCGATCCCCCGGATGACCGAGGCGGAACTGGCCAAGCGCGACCGCGCCGCCCGACCCGACCCTGTCCGACCCAACCCCGCCCGACCCAACCCCGCCCGACCCGAACCGGCCCGACCCGACGGCACGGCACGGCCCGCGGACAGTGCCGAACACGACGGCGCCAAGCCCGACGGCGAAGAGGACAGCGGCGCCGCCAGGCGGCGCCGGGGCGGCCACCACCACGGCCACGGCCATCACCACGGCCCAGCGACCCCGGTGTCCCCCCGCGTCCGCAAGCTCCTCTTGGCGCTCTTGGCCCCCTTCGCGCTAGCAGCCGTCGTGGGAATGGTCTTGCTCTACCCCACCGGGGACGGGCCGGAGAGCCGTGGCCAGCAAGCCGTATCGGGGACAGTTACCGCTACCGAGGCGAGCCCGTGCAGCAGCGGCGACACCTCTAGCGACCAGTGCCTCACCGTGACGGTCGAGATGACCGACGGGGTGGCCAAAGGCAGCGACATCCGCACGGCTGTCCCGATCGAGCCGAGCACCCCGCGCTTCGCGGTCGGTGACGACGTGGTGCTCGCCTACAACGGCGGCGACGCGCTCAGCGGCGGCTCTTACCAACTCGTCGACTTCCAGCGCGGTGTCCCTCTTAGCGTCCTGGCCGCACTCTTCGCCATCGCGGTCTTGGTGCTAGGACGCTGGCAGGGCCTCAAGGCGCTAGGTGCGCTGGTGCTTAGCTTCGCGGTCCTGTTGCTGTTCGTCCTACCGGCGATCCTGGCCGGGGAGAACCCTCTGCTCGTGGCGATCGCGGGCGCGGGCGTGATCATGTTCGCGGTGCTCTACCTGACCCACGGCCTGTCCGCGCGGACCTCGACCGCCGTGCTGGGCACCATGGTCAGCCTGACCCTCATCGGTGTCCTCAGCGCCGTGTTCAGCGCCGCGACCAACCTCACCGGCCTCGACGACCAGACCGCGACGCTGCTGGGGTCCCTGGGCCACGGCATCGACACCAGGGGCCTGCTGCTGGCCGGGATCGTGATCGGCGCCCTCGGCGTGCTCGACGACGTCACGGTCACCCAGACCAGCGCGGTGTGGGAGCTGCGGGCGGCCAACCCGGCGCTGGGGTGGCGCGAGTTGTACGCCGCGGGCCTGCGCATCGGCCGCGACCACGTGTCCTCCGCCGTCAACACCCTGGTCATGGCCTACGCCGGTGCCGCGCTGCCAGTGCTGCTCTACTCGTCGCTGTCCGGGGTCGGCCTCGGCACCGTGCTGGGGTCGCAGACCATCGCCCAGGAGATCGTGCGGACCCTGGTGGGCAGCATCGGGCTGGTCGCCGCCGTCCCGGTCACCACCGCGGTCGCGGCGCTGGTCGCGGTGCGCGAACCGGCGCTGGAGCCCGCGCTCAGTCCAGCGACGCCACGAACCGGGTGATCGCCTCCGGCTTGAGCCGCTGGGCCAGCCTGCCGGTCGGCGCGAGCGAGCCGAGCCGGTAGAGCGGGCGGTCCGGCGGCGCCTCGCCCTTGGCCTCCGCGCGCAGCTGCGCGACCAGCAGCTGGGAGAACACCAGGCCTGCCGGGTTCTCGCTGCGCGCGAGCGCGTCGGCGAGCTTGCGCAGCACGAGGATGCCCAGCTCGCGGCCGCCGGTGCCGGAGTACATGGCCAGCGCCAGGTTGATCGAGGTGCCCTTGCGGGCCACCAGCAGACCGACCGTGCGGATCCCGCGCACGTCGGTGACCATCAGCTCCAGCCGCTCGGCCGCGCGCAGGTCCACCGACTTGCTGCCGATCGTGCGGGCTACGACCGTGGTCCCGTCGCGCAGCCACAGCGTGCGCCGCGCGGAGGCCCAGGCCAGCAGGAGCAGCAGCCCGGCCACCACCCCGGCGGTGATCAACCCGGCGGTCTGCCCGGCGATGAGCCCGACGACCCCGCCGAGCGCTGCCCCGATGACCAGCGCGACGACCAGGGACACCACGCCGCGGCGGCGGTCGGACTGGGTCAGGTTGAGCGGGATCGGGTCGGTCTCGGCCACGTCAGATCCCCTTGCCGCGGCCGCGGTGGGCGGCGGCGGGGTCGGTGAGGTCCACCATCCCGGTGAGGAACGGGTTGCTCGCCCGCTCCCGCCCGATCGTGGTGGTCGGGCCGTGACCGGGCAGCACGACGGTCTCGTCGTCGAGGTCGAGCAGCCCGCGCAGCGACTCGGTCATCCTGGCCATCGACCCGCCGGGCAGGTCGGTGCGCCCGATCGAACCCGCGAACAGCGTGTCGCCGGAGAACAGCAGCTCGCCGCCCTCGGCGGTGGTGTGGCCGAAGCTGACCGAGCCCTCGGTGTGCCCCGGGGTGTGCCGCACGGTCAGCCGCAGCCCGGCCAGGTCGAGCTCGGCGCCGTCGGTGAGCTCGCGGACCTCGGCGGGCTCGCGCATGGTCAGCGGGCCGAAGAACCGGGCGGCCTCGTCGCTCAGGCCGCGCAGCGGGTCGCTGAGCATGTAGCGGTCGTCCGGGTGGATCCACGCGGGCACGTCGTTGCCGTCGCAGACCGGTGTGACGGAGAAGGTGTGGTCGAGGTGCCCGTGGGTCAGCACGACCGCCACCGGCGCGAGCCGGTGCTCGGCCAGCGCGGCCACCAACGCCTCTTCAGCGTCCTGACCTGGGTCTACGACCACGCAGGGGCCGCCCGCCTCGGGCGCGATCAGGAAGCAATTGGCCTGGAAGGCGCCTGTCGGGAAGCCGACGACGAGCACGGGTGGACCTCCGGTCGCGGATTCTTGGCTTCTTCTCAGCCTAGTGGGGCCTACCTCCACGCGGTTCTTACCGGGGGTCCCCATAGACTGCGCGCCAGCAAGTTTGCGGTCAGGTAGGAGGGTGCGAGGTGCCGAGCAACGAGCAGCGCCGAGAGGCGGCCAAGCGGAAGCTGGAGCGCCAGCTCGTCAACAGGGCAGAGCGCGCCCGCAAGCGGCGGATCGTCGGGGTCATCGGCACCGTCGTCGGCGTGGTCGCGGTCGTCGGCGTGATCTACTGGCTGGCCAACATCGGTGGCGACGACAGCACCACCGACACCGCGTCCTCCAACACCGTGGAGACCAGCGCGCCGGACACCCCGCCGGACACCCCCACCTCGATCCCGACCGAGCTGGCCGCGGTGCCCAAGCGGACCGCGGCGCTGCCCGCGAAGGTGAGCTGCGAGTACCCGGCCGAGGCGGACAAGCCCGCGGCCAAGCAGGTCAAGGCGCCGGAGACCAAGGACATCTCCAGCCAGGGCACCGCCACCGCGACGCTGGCCATCAACGGCGGCGAGGTCAAGGCGACCCTGGACCGCGCCCTGGCGCCGTGCACGGTCAACAGCTTCACCAGCCTGGCCAAGCAGGGGTACTTCAACGACACCCCGTGCCACCGGCTGACCACCACCGACGGCCTGCAGGTGCTGCAGTGCGGCGACCCGTCGGGCACCGGCAGCGGCGGCCCCGGCTACAGCTTCGACGACGAGGTCTTCCCGGAGATCAAGTACGGCCGCGGTCTGCTGGCGATGGCGAACGCGGGCAAGAACCCGGACACCAACAAGGGCACCAACGGCAGCCAGTTCTTCATCGTCTACGGCACCGCCGAGCTGCCCCCGAACTACACGGTGTTCGGCTCCATCGACGCCGAGAGCATGAAGAAGATCGACGAGATCGCCAAGGCGGGCACCGTCTCCCAGGGCAACCCGGGTGACGGCAAGCCGAAGAACGAGGTGAAGATCTCGACCGTCACGGTCGCGTGACCTACCGCGAACGACGCCCGCCCCGGGGTACTGGGGCGGGCGTCGCTTGCGTTTGGAGCCGTGAGAGCAGCAACGCTGAAGACAGCACTACCGTCACCGTTGTCCCTGACGGCTGCGTTGACGTCATGTGGGAACGGGAGAGCGGTCGGCTGTGGGTAGCCGGGCCGGACACTCGCGCCCACCCCGCCAGGAACGTGTCCCTAGTGGGCCTGCGGTTCCGCCCAGGTGACACGTCGTTAGGTCTACCTGTGAGCGAACTGCTCGACGCGCGAGTGGACCTCGGCGACCTCTGGGGCAGTCGAGCCGGGGAGCTGCTGTCGAGACTTGAGGCGTCGACCGGGGTGGATGAGGCTCAGCGGATCCTGCTGGCAGCACTACCGACCGACCCGGACCCAGCCATCGGTGCCATCCGCGCCTTGGCCGCGACCGGCGAGACCGTGCGAGGCATGGCCGACGAGCTGGGTCTTAGCGAACGGCAGCTCAACCGCCGCAGCCACGCCGCCTTCGGCTATGGCCCCAAGACCCTGCACCGCGTGCTCCGCTTCCAGCAGGCTCTTACCCTGGCCAGGCAAGGACTCGGCTTCGCCGAAGTCGCCTACCGGGCCGGATACGCCGACCAGCCCCACCTGGCCCGGGAAGTCCGAACCCTGGCAGGGCAGTCGCTCGGCGAACTCACCAGCGGTCGTAAGCCTTGAGGGTCCGCAGGGATTCGATGGTGAACCACCCCGCCCACTCGTACTCGGTCGCAGGCGTCCAGCTCTCCCAGCGGACCCGCCACCCGCCGTCGTCGTGCTGGGCGTCGACGAGGTCATCGAGGCTGGCGGACAGCTCCGCGTCGGTGAACCACGCCCGCGCGAGGGAGGCCGGTGTGGACGCGTACTCGTGCGGGGCGTGCAGCTCGGCGGGGTTGTATCCCTCCGGGACAGTCCCATCCGCACCGATGCGCACCAGCCCGTTGTCCCGCACGAGCCTGCCGACGCGCGCGGCCGACTCCTCGGCGCGGGACCGGTCCGGGGCGTTGTCGAGGAACCCCACGCAACCCAAGGCCTCGTACGGGTGCGTTGTCGTAAGAGCCTCGATCCGGGTCCAACAGAAGTCGGCAGCGCTGTCGATCCACGGGTGCGTCACGCCTGCCTGCCACAACGCGCCAATGAGGTTGGCCGTAGGGAGCAGCGAGCCCTCGTAGGTGTCCGACACCTGCCACCACGGCGCGCGCGGGTAGTCGCGGATGTTGGGGTGCACGAACGGCACTCCCCCGTCCTCCGCCGTGATGGACTCCAGGTACTCGACCACACCGTCCGGTGCCGCTGACGCCTCGTGCAGCACGTGCAAGGCCGTCAGCGTCGTCACCGGCTGGCTACCCGGCCCGCGGCCGTCCGGCTCCAGGGCGTTCCCGTAGCCGCCGTCCGGGTTGCGATAAGCGGCCAACGCGGCCAGCACCGGCTCGGCGGGTCCATCGTGGAACAGCAAGTCGTACCGGCGCCGGTCCAGGATCCGCGCGGTGCGCCACACGAAGTCCTCGGCCCGGTCCACGGCTTCCTCGGTGAGAGTCTTCACCCGACCAACGTAAGCCCTGTCCGCCACCCGGTCTTGTACGAAACAGACACCGCGGGCGGGCCGCTCGATGGGGTGAACTTGTGCCGCGGTGGCGGAGTCAGGACGCCGAGGTCACCCGGTAGACGTCGTACACGCCCTCCACGCTGCGGACCGCCTTGAGCACGTGCCCCAGGTGCTTCGGGTCGCCCATCTCGAACGAGAACCGGCTCACCGCCACCCGGTCGCGCGAGGTGGTCACCGACGCCGAGAGGATGTTGACCTTCTCGTCGGCCAGCACCTTGGTGACGTCGGAGAGCAGCCGGTGCCGGTCGAGCGCCTCGACCTGGATGGCCACCAGGAACACCGAGGACTCCGAGGGCGCCCACTCCACCGGCAGCAGCCGCTCCGGGGTGCTGAGCAGCTCGTCGGCGTTGGTGCAGTCGGTGCGGTGCACGCTGACCCCGCCGCCCCGGGTGACGAACCCGAGGATGTCGTCGCCGGGCACCGGGGTGCAGCAGCGGGCCAGCTTGATCCACACGTCGGTGGCGTCCTTGACGATCACCCCGGCGTCCCCGGAGCTGCGCCTGCGGGTGATGGTGGACGGGGTGGCCCGCTCCGCCAGCTCCTCCTCCGCGTGGTCGACCCCGCCGAGCAGCGCCACCAGCCGCTGCACCACGTGCCGCGCGGAGATGTGGCCCTCGCCGACGGCCGCGTAGAGCGAGCTGACCTCGGGGTAGCGCAGCTCGCGGGCCAGCGCGGTCACCGAGTCGGCCGACACCAGCCGCTGCATGGGCAGCCCGACCCGGCGCACCTCCTTGGTGATGGCGTCCTTGCCCGCCTCGATCGCCTCTTCCTTGCGCTCCTTGGCGAACCACTGCTTGATCTTCGCCCGGGCCCTCGGCGAGGCGGCGAAGGCCAGCCAGTCCCGGCTCGGCCCGGCGCCCTCGGCCTTCGAGGTGAAGATCTCGACGACCTCGCCGTTCTCCAGCTTGCGCTCGAGCGCGACCAGCCTGCCGTTGACCCGCGCGCCGATGCACCGGTGCCCGACCTCGGTGTGCACCGCGTAGGCGAAGTCGACCGGGGTGGACCCGGCGGGCAGCGTCTCCACGTCGCCCTTCGGGGTGAAGACGAAGATCTCGCGGGTCGCCAGGTCGTAGCGCAGCGACTCCAGGAACTCGCCCGGGTCGGCGGCCTCCCGCTGCCAGTCCAGCAGCTGGCGCATCCAGGCCATCTCGTCGACGTCGACCCCGGCGTGGGTGCCCTTGGTCTCCTTGTACCGCCAGTGCGCCGCGATGCCGTACTCGGCGGTGCGGTGCATCTCGTGGGTGCGGATCTGCACCTCCAGCGGCTTGCCGTCCGGTCCGATGACCGTGGTGTGCAGCGACTGGTAGACGCCGAAGCGGGGCTGGGCGATGTAGTCCTTGAACCGGCCGGGCATCGGCTGCCACAGCGCGTGCACCACGCCCATCGCCGCGTAGCAGTCGCGCACGTCGTCGACCAGGATCCGCACCCCGACCAGGTCGTGGATGTCGTCGAAGTCGCGGCCGCGCACGATCATCTTCTGGTGGATCGAGTAGTAGTGCTTGGGCCTGCCCTCGACCTTGGCGGCGATCCGCGAGCCCTCCAGGTCCGCGCCGAGCTGCCCGATCACGGTCTTGAGGTAGGTGTCGCGCGAGGGCGCCCGGTTGGCCACCAGCCGCACGATCTCGTCGTACTTCTTGGGCTGCAGGATGGCGAAGGCCAGGTCCTCCAGCTCCCACTTGACCGTGGCCATGCCCAGCCGGTGCGCCAGCGGGGCCAGCACCTCGAGCGTCTCGCGGGCCTTCTTGGCCTGCTTCTCCGGCGGGAGGAACCGCATGGTGCGCATGTTGTGCAACCGGTCGGCGAGCTTGATCACCAGCACCCGGGGGTCGCGGGCCATCGCGATCACCATCTTGCGGATGGTCTCGGCCTCGGCCGCGGTGCCCAGCTGCACCTTGTCCAGCTTGGTGACGCCGTCGACCAGGTGCGCGACCTCGTCGCCGAAGTCCGCGCGCAGCCGCTCGATGGAGTACTCGGTGTCCTCGACGGTGTC
Source organism: Actinokineospora globicatena (assembly GCF_024171945.1). Classification (GTDB taxonomy): domain Bacteria; phylum Actinomycetota; class Actinomycetes; order Mycobacteriales; family Pseudonocardiaceae; genus Actinokineospora; species Actinokineospora globicatena. Next base: position 212,557 of record NZ_JAMTCR010000004.1, on the reverse strand, counting down.
GTGCAGCAGCGCGGCGACCAGCGTCGTGGTGTCCATGCCCAGCTCGGCCAGGATGGTGGCCACCGCGAGCGGGTGGGTGATGTAGGGGTCGCCGGACTTGCGCCGCTGGCTGCGGTGCATCTCCTCGGCCACGTCGTAGGCGTGCTGCAGCAGCCCCAGGTCGGCCTTGGGGTGCAGCTCGCGGTGCACCACGGCCAGCGGCTCGAGCACCTGCTTGACCGGGGCGGCGCGCTGGGCGGTGATCCGCCGCGCCAGCCGCGAGCGCACCCGCCGGGTCGCCGACCTGGCTGGCTCGCCCTCGGCGGCGGGGGCGGCCGCCGCCTCCGCCTGTGCCCTCACGTCGTTGGTCACCCATGCTCCCGGCAGCTCGGTCCGCCGTCCGCGGCGCACGTCGTCCGGGTCACCACCGTGGCCCGGGTACCGAGAATAGCCCCGAAACACCGGATGACCGGGCAGCGGGGCGACGAAGCGCCGCCTGGGGACGGTGAACGCCGGATGGCGACCGGGCGGCTGAAGATCAGACCGACCGCCCGTCTCACACCACGCGCAGCGCGCGGACCGGCAGCCCGGCCCTGGCCCGACCGCCGAGCGCGGCGATCTCCAGGACCACCGCGGCGCCGACGACCTCGGCGCCCGCCCGGGTGAGCAGGCCCGCCGCGGCGGCGAGGGTGCCACCGGTGGCGAGCACGTCGTCGACCACGACGACCCGCTGGCCCGGTCGGACGGCGTCGGCGGGCAGTTCGAGGGTGGCCGTGCCGTACTCCAGGTCGTAGGTGACCCGGTCAGCGACGGCGGGCAGCTTGCCCGGCTTGCGGATCGGGACGACCCCGTGCCCGTGCACGGCGGCCAGCGCGGCGCCGAAGAGGAACCCGCGCGCCTCCAGGGCGACCACCGCGTCCACGTCCGGCGGCACGGTGGCGGCCAGGGCGTCGACCACGGCGCGGAAGGCGTCGCGGTCGGCGAGCACCGGGGTCAGATCACGGAACAGGACGCCCGGCTCGGGGAAGTCGGTGACTTCCCGGACGAGACCGAGCGCCCTGTCCAGTGCTCCAGCTAGCGTCAACGGCGCTTCTTGCCGGTCGGCTTGCCCGCGGGCTTGGCGCCGCGGCGGGCGTCGGTGGCCTTCGGGGTGCGGGCCGGGACGCTGGTGGCGACCGCGTAGGCCCGCTCCCGGCGCACCTCGGCGTCGACCGCGTCCGGGTCGTCGAGGTCCAGGTCGGCGACGGCCTCCTGGCGGCGGGCGGCGTTGGCCCGGCGCAGCTCGACCCGCTTGGCCTGCTCCTTGAACTTCGGCTCGGTCATCTTCAGGTCCACCAGGATCGGGGTGGCCAGGTAGATCGACGAGAGCACACCCGCGAGCATGCCTGCCAACTGCACCAGCGCCAGGTCCTGCAGGGTGCCGACACCGAGCAGCCAGACGCCGACCACCAGCAGGCCGATGACCGGCAGCAGCGCGATCAGCGAGGTGTTGATCGAGCGCATCAGGGTCTGGTTGACCGCGAGGTTGGCCGCCTCGGCGTAGGTGCGCCTGGTCAGGCCCAGCAGGCCCCGGGTGTTCTCCTTGACCTTGTCGAACACCACGACGGTGTCGTAGAGGGAGAAGCCGAGGATGGTGAGGAAACCGATCACCGTGGCCGGGGTGACCTCGAAGCCGACGATCGAGTAGACGCCCGCGGTGAAGATGACGTCGTGGACCAGGGCGGCGAGCGCGCCGACGGCCATCCACTTCTCGAAGTAGAGCGCCAGGAAGATCGTCACCAGCACCAGGAACACGATCAGCGCGATGAGCGCCTGGCGGGAGATCTCGCCGCCCCAGGTGCCCGACACCGCGCTGTCGCTGATCTGCGCCGGGCTGGACTCCCCGGTCGACGACTGCGGCTTGAGCTCGGTGAACAGCGCCTGCTTGAGCGAGGTGACCTGGGCGACGCTGAGCGACTCCGACTTGATCTGGATGGTGGAGTTGGCGCCCGCGCCGACCTTCTGCACCGCGGACGGCTCGGCGTTGAGGGTGTTCGAGAAGACCTCGGTCACCCGCTCGGTGGAGATCTCGCCGCTCGCGCTGACCGCGGGCATGGAGATCTTGGTGCCGCCCTCGAAGTCGATGCCGAGGTTGAAGCCGCGGAAGATCACCGACCCGAGGCAGACCAGCATCAGCAGCCCGAAGATGAGGTACCAGCGCTTGCGCTTGCCGACGATGTCGAACGCGCCGGTGCCGGTGTAGAGCCGGTCGAAGACGCTGCGCTTACCAGCACCGGTGAGGTCACCGGTCGCGCTCAGGTGCGGCGTTGCTGGGGTCTCGTTGGTGGACACGGTCGTCACACTTCCTTCGCGGCGGTGCCAGCGGTGGCGCGCGCGGCGCGCTGGGCGACCGCGGAGCGCTGCGTTGAGCCGAGGCCGGAGAGCTTCGGGCTGGACAGGAACTTGGACTTCGAGGCGACCGCGACCAGCGGGTGGGTCACCAGGAACACCACGATCAGGTCGAGCACGGTGGAGATGCCCAGGGTGAACGCGAACCCGCGGACCTGGCCGACGGCCAGCGCGTAGAGCACCGCGGCGGCGAGGAAGAGCACCGCGTCGGCGGACAGGATCGTGCGCCGACCGCGCGCCCAGGCCCTGGGCACCGCGGAGCGGAACGACCGGCCCTCGCGGATCTCGTCCTTGAGCCGTTCGAAGAAGATCACGAAGGAGTCGGCGGTGAAGCCGACCGCCACGATCAGACCGGCGACGCCGGGCAGGTCGAGGCTGTAGCCGATCCAGCGGCCGAGCAGCACGAGCACCGCGTAGACGATCACGCCGGAGAGCACCAGCGACAGGATCGTGAGCAGGCCGAGCAGCCGGTAGTAGACCAGGCAGTAGAGGAAGACCAGGCCGAGGCCGATGGCGCCCGCGATGAGGCCCGCCTCCAGCGAGGCGATGCCCAGCGTCGCGGACACGGTCTCGGCCTCGGAGGGCTCGAACGACAGCGGCAGCGAGCCGAACTTGAGCACGTTGGCCAGCTTCTGCGCCTCGGCCTGCTTGAAGCCGCCCTGGCCGCCGGTGATCTGGGTGTCACCGTTGATGGCGCCCTGGATGGTGGGCGCCGACACGACCTGGGTGTCGAGCACGAACGCGGCCCGCTCCTGCACGTGCGAGGCGGTGTACTCCGACCAGACCTTCGAGCCGGTGGCCTTGAAGCTGATGCTCACCACGTAGCCGACGCCCTGCGGGTCGAGCTGCGAGGTGGCGTTGTTGATCTCGGTGCCCTCCAGGAACGACGGGCCGAGGATGAACTTCTCCACCCCGTCCTGGTCGCAGGCGGCCAGCGGCAGCGACTTGTCGTCGTTGCCCACCAGCGGGTCCTTCTTGCCGGGGGCGCAGTCGATCGCGGCGAGCGCGGCCTGCTGCAGCGCCTGGTCGGCGGGGACCTCGGCGCCGTCGGCGCCCTTGCTCGGGGCGAGGGTGGGTGCCTGGCGGCACTTCTTGCCCGCGCTGATCAGGGCGGCCGTCTCGGCCTTGGGGTCGGCCAGCAGGGCGGAGTACTGCGTGCACGGGTTGTCGGCGGGCGGCGGGGTGGCCGCCGTGGTCGTCGCCGGGGGTGCCGCTGTGGTGGTCGCCGCGGGCGCGCCACTGCTGGGCTGCTGCGCGAGCGCGGGAGCCGGGCGGCCCTGCGGGGCGGCCGTGGAGCTGGGGGCGCCTGCGCTCGGGGTACCCGAGGCGGGCGCGCCGGAGGTCGCGGTCGGCGGGGCGGACCCGGTGGCCGAGGGGTCCGGCTGGACCGAGGGCTGCGGCTCGGTGGAGGGCTGCGGCTGCGCCTGGGCGGCGACCGAGCCGATCACCGGGCGGAAGCGCAGCTGCGCGGTCTGCCCGAGGTCCTTGGCCTTCTCGCCGTTCTCACCCGGGACGGTGATGACGATGGTGGTGCCGTCGAGCACCACCTCGGCGCCCTGGACGCCGGTGCCGTTGACCCGCGTGTCGATGATCTCGCGGGAGACGTTCAGCGACTCCTTCGACGGCGGCTCGCCGGTCTCCGTGCGCGCGGTCAGCGCGACCCGGGTGCCCCCCTGCAGGTCGATGCCCAGTTTGGGCACCGCCCGGTGGTCGCCGGTGGCGAACACCAAGGTGTAGAGGACAGCGACGATTGCTACGAAGAACGCCAGATAGCGTCCTGGGCGGATCTGCCCAACCGGTGGTGCCACGGTCGGTCCGTCTCCTCGAGTCGCGCGGGCCGCGCACGAGTTGTGAGACGTGCGCGCCGCGATAGGTGGTCATGACACTGCGCCCGCACCCGTTCGCTCTAGCGGGTGAGGGCGCAGCGTAGCGCCTGCGGGGTCAACTCAGTGTTGCATGCCTCACGTCGTGCCCCGTTCCTCGGCCGCCGAACCGCCGGGCCGGTGGATCAGTTCTTCGGCTTGCCCGACTCGGAGGCGTCGTCGGCCGGGATCGACTCGTGCTCGCCGGTCAGCTCGGCGGCGTCGTCGTCCTCGTCGATGACGTCCGGGCCGACCTTCTCGCGGATGGCCTGGCGCAGCCAGGTGGTCTCCACGCCGGGGGCGATCTCGATGCCGATGGAGGCGTCGTCTGAGATGTCGGAGACGGTGCCGTAGAGGCCGGAGGTGGTCATCACCCGGTCGCCGACGGTCAGCGAGTTCTGCAGCTCCTGCTGCTGTGCCACCATCTTCTTCTGGCGTCGGGAGCCGAGGATCAGCGGGATCGCCAGGACGGCGATGAGCAGCAGGGGGAGCAGGGCCTGGTTCATGTCACTCCATCCACGGGGCGGCGCGCCACCCGGTGCGAAACGTCCGATTGTTCGGGTTGTCGGCATCGAGTCTGCCAGGTCACGGCTGACCTGCGCGGCTCGGCCGACGGCCCCGTGTGCGTGCGGTCACTCGTCGAACAGGGTAGGCGCAGCCCAGCCGGGGGCGTCCGGTGGGGCGGTGAGCCCCAGGTGGGACCACGCGAGGGCGGTCGCGACCCGGCCGCGCGGGGTCCTCGCGAGCATCCCGGCGCGGACGAGGTAGGGCTCACACACTTCCTCCACCGTCGTCTGCTCTTCACCTACGGCGACGGCGAGCGTGGCGACGCCGACAGGGCCACCGCCGAAGGAGCGGACAAGAGCGGACAGGACAGCCCTGTCGAGCCGGTCGAGTCCGAGCTCGTCGACGTCGTAGACCTTCAGCGCGGCGCGGGCGATCGCGCGGTCGACGGCGCCGTCGGCCCGGACCTCGGCGTAGTCGCGGACCCGGCGCAGCAGCCGGTTGGCGATGCGTGGTGTGCCCCGGGAGCGACCCGCGATCTCCTCGGCGCCGTCGGGGCGCAGGTCGACGCCCAGGATCACCGCCGAGCGGCGCAGCACCTGCTCGAGGTCCTCCGGGACGTAGAACTCCATGTGCGCGGTGAAGCCGAACCGGTCGCGCAGCGGGCCGGTCAGCGAGCCGGACCTGGTGGTGGCGCCGACCAGGGTGAACGGGGCGATCTCGAGCGGGATGGAGGTGGCGCCGGGGCCCTTGCCGACCACCACGTCGACCCGGAAGTCCTCCATCGCCAGGTACAGCATCTCCTCGGCGGGGCGGGCGATGCGGTGGATCTCGTCGATGAACATGACCTCGCCCTCGACCAGGTTCGACAGCATCGCGGCGAGGTCACCGGCGCGCTCGAGGGCGGGGCCGGAGGTGATCCGGATCGGCCTGCCCAGCTCGGCGGCGATGATCATCGCGAGGCTGGTCTTGCCCAGGCCGGGCGGGCCGGAGAGCAGCACGTGGTCGGGTGGGGCGCCGCGCCTGGTGGCACCCTGGAGCACCAGTTGCAGCTGTTCGCGCACCCGCGGCTGGCCGACGAACTCGTCGAGCGTGCGCGGGCGCAGCGAGGTCTCGTCGTCGCGCTCCCCCGGCGCGACCAGCGGCGACAGGTCGCTCCACTCGTCCTCGTGGTCGAGCCCGTCCATCAGCGCTTGCGCCCGAGGGTCGCCAGGGACTGGCGCAGCACGGCGGCGGTGTCGGCGCCCGCGTCGGCGGCGAGCACGGTGTCGACGGTCTGCTCGGCCTGCTTGACCGGGAAGCCGAGGCCGACCAGGGCCTCGACCACCGAGCCGCGGACCTGACCGGCGGCCGGGGCGACCGGGGCGTCCCCGGACCCGGCGAGCGCGCCGACCTTGTCGCGCAGCTCGATGCTCAGCCGCTCGGCGCCCTTGCGGCCGATGCCGGGGACCTGGGTGAGCACGGTGATGTTGCTCTCGGCCAGCGCCGCGCGCAGCTGCGCGGGCTCCAGCACGGCGAGGGTGGCCAGCGCGAGCCGGGGGCCGATGCCGGACACGGTCTGCAGCAGCCAGAACAGGTCGCGGGCCTCGGTGTCGGCGAAGCCGAACAGGGTCAGCGAGTCCTCGCGGACCACCAGCGCGGTGGCCAGCGCGGCCTCGTCGCCGCGGCGCAGCGTGGCCAGCGTGTGCGGGGTGGCCTGCACGGCGAACCCGACGCCGCCCACCTCCACCACCGCGTGGTCGAGTCCGATCGAGGCGACAACGCCCCGCACCGAGGAGATCACTCGTTCACCGCCCTGCCCGCGCCCGTGCCCTGTCGTCGGCCCGCGTCGAGCCTGCGGGCGGCGGCCAGCCTCGCACGGTGGTTGCGGGCCAGCTCAGCCGCCCTCGCCTCGGCCTCGGCCATCCGGTTGCGCACCGGCGCCCGCCACAGGTGGCAGATGGCCAGCGCGAGCGCGTCGGCGGCGTCGGCGGGCCTGGGGGCCTCGGTGAGCCCGAGCAGCTTGGTGACCATCAGCGTGACCTGGGCCTTGTCCGCGCGCCCCGATCCGGTGACGGCGGCCTTCACCTCGCTGGGGGTGTGGAACATGACCGGCAGGTCGCGGCGGGCGGCGGCGAGCGCGACGACCCCGGCGGCCTGCGCGGTGGCCATCGCGGTGCGCACGTTGTGCTGGCTGAACACCCGCTCGATGGCGACCACGTCGGGGCGGTGGCGCCCCAGCCACTGCTCGATCGCGTCGGAGACCTTGAGCAGCCGGACCGCCAGGTCGTCGTCGACCGGGGTGCGGACGACATCCACCGCGACCGCCCGGACCGCGCGACCGGCGCCGCCGTCGACGACCGCGACACCGAGCCGGGTCAGGCCAGGGTCGACGCCCAGCACGCGCACCGTTGTTCGCTCCCGCCTCAGCTCGTGAACACTCGTTCGAGAGCCTATGGGGTGCGGCCGGTGGCGATCACCGCGACACGCGGACCGGCTGCTCGATCAGGTGGGGTTCCAGCGGTGCCGCCGGGGTGAACCAGGGCTCGGTGGGACCGGCGCCCGGTTGGGTCGTCCACGCGCGGCAGACGCGGTCGAGCCGGATGGGGTAGATGGTGAGGCCCTCGACATCGATGCGGATGCGCAGGAACCCCTTGTGGTCCTCGATGCTCTGACCGGCCATGACCTCGTTGAGGTTGATGCCCGCGCGGCTGGCGAGCATCAGGTAGCAAGCGACGAGTTCGGCGTCGATGAACCCGATGAGCACGGGTGTGCCGAGCGCGACGACGACCAGCGTGCCCCAGTCTTGGGCAGCACCGTCGGGGAAAACGTCGGTATAGAGCCAGATCACGACGTACGACCAGCCGACCGCTAGTCCTATGTGTCCAGTCGCGTGCAAGAGGCCGAAGAGTCTGGCCAGGCCTACCCGGTGCGGATTGCCCAACCTGGCGAAGGCGAGGCCACCCAAGACGAGCACGAGTCCCACGACGATGGCGGGTGCCCAACTCGCGACGAGGCCGAAGAAGCCCTTGGCGCCGATGTCGGTCTGCACGATGCCGTAGAGGACGGCCAGTGCCATGACCGTCTGGAAGCCGCCGGTGAGACCCCAGAAGCCCGGGTTGCGCCATGGGAGCCGGAGGATGCCTCGCGCGAAGCGCTTCGAGGTAGCGCTATCGGGATATCGGGCTTCCAGGTCATAGAAGGCGGGCGGCGAGGGGGCGCGGACACGGGAGTTCGCGGGCGGTAGGCACAACGGGCTGGGCAGCTCGTGGGTGGCCGCGAGGTAGGCACCCCCGATACCGCAGGTGATGCGCTGCCGGGGCTTGTCGTCTCGTTCCGCGTACCGGGCGTAGTGGTGCTTGTCGCCGGACAGCATCACCCGGGTCTCGGCGCCCTTGGACCGGACGATCTCGCGGTCGAAGAACTCGATGGTGTCGTAGCCCTTGGTCCTGCCGCCGGACCCCGCGTCCACCCAGGCGGGCTTCGACGCGCACAGGATGACCCCGTCGCCCTCGGCCATGTCCACGGTGGCGTCGCGGAAGTACTCCAACTGCGGCGCGTCCACGTAGTCGTCGAACTGGGTGTCGATGGCCAGGAGCCACCAGTTGTGCGGGAGCTTGATGGCGAAGTACGAGCGGGTCTGCTCTGTCTGCCAGCCACCGAACCACCGCCCTTGCGCGAAGACCCTGAGGAACGCGGTGAGCCCGTCGTACCAGTCATGGTTACCGGGCAAGGCGAACAAGGTAGGGGAATCGGCTTCAGTCAGCGGCAACGCGGCCCGGTACGGCCCCTTCGTCCGGTCCTCGTAGTCGGTAGTGGACGCGTACGGATAGACCTGGTCGCCGCCCATGACGAGCACCTTGCCGCGCGGCAGCGGATGCCCGTCGACGGTGAGCTCGGGCGCGGCGAGGAGTTGGGCGACGGAGTAGGTGGCGTGGAAGCCGTCCCCGAGGTCGGCCACGAAGTCGACCCACTCGGCGTCGTCGTGCTCGTGCTCCCGGACCCGCAGGCTGCCCTGGAGTTCCCGCTTGTCGGCGTAGGACCCGAAGATGGTCGCCAGCATCGACTGCACCCCGGTGGTCAGCAGCACCCTGGGCGCCAGCCAGCGCACGGCCGACCGCGGCGCGAACCCCAGCTCCGCCTCGGTCAGCTCGGTCGGGCGCTCGGGTTCAGCCACGGGACCTGCCTCTTCCTGCCGGGGAGAAGATCGTAACCGGCGGTTCGGCGCGACCGGGAGGACCGAACGGGCAGGCTTCCTAGGCTGGGTGCCATGACCGATCCGGTTGCCGCGTTCACCGCCGCGCTCGGCCTGTCCCCGCTCCCGGTGGAGGGCGGCCGGTGGGCCAGGTCGTGGGCGGACGAGTCCTTCTCGGCGATCTACTACCTGCTCGAGCACCCCGAGTTCTCCGCGTGGCACCGGCTCGACCGCGCCGAGCTGTACGTCCACCACGCGGGGGCGCCGGTGACGACCCACCTCGTCGGTCCGGACGGCTACCGCGCCCACCGGCTCGGTTCGGACGTGGCCGCCGGGCAACGCCCCCAGCTGCTGGTCCCGGCGGGCACCTGGCAGGCGTCGGAGACCACCACGGAAACCAAGTCGTGGTCGCTGGTCGGCACGGTCGTGATCCCGCCCTACACCGACGACTCGGTCGAGTTCGCCACCCGGGACGACGTGCCCGCCGACCTGTGGCGGCTGCTCAGCGCGGCTTCTCCATGACCAGCAGCCGGATGCCGAGCGCGGTGCGCTCGCCGACCGCGACGTAGCCCGCGCGGCCGTAGAGGCGCTGGTTGTCGTGGCTGTCGGCGCCGGTGATCAGCCAGAACACGGTGACCTCCGGCGGGGCTGCCGCCTCCACGCCTGCCAGCAACGCGCGGCCGACGCCGGTGCCCTGGTGGTCCGGGGCGACGGAGAACCGGGCGACCTCCATCCGCGTCCCGTCGACCCGGCCGCGCACGCTGCCGACCAGCCGGTGGCCGACCCAGGCACCGATGGCGACCCGCAGGTCGGCCTGGAACTCGGCGACGGTCTCCACCAGCGGCGGGATGAGCGGCTGGGTGTAGCGCTGCGCCTCGCTGACGTAGGCGGCGCGCTGGACGGTGAGGGCCTCGCCGACGTGGTCGGGCAGCAGCGGCGCGAGTCGGAAGGTCACGGGCCGTCGATACCGGGGCGCCAGCTCTCGGGGAGACCGCTGGCGGTGAGGACGGGCTGCCACTCCGCGAAGCCCTCCGGCGCCTGCCTGCTCCACGGGAAGTGGCCGTCGGGGGTGGCGACGATGATCTGGATGGCCGGGAACTGACCGGACGGGTAGAGCAAGAGGGCGCTACCGAGTAAGGGGTAGTAGTCCTGGTCGACCCGCTCTACGACCACCGGCGTGCCGTCGAAGAAGTCCAGGTAGGGCAGACCGGGGAAGAACCGCTCCCCCGCTGCCGCGCGCCGGACGTAGGTGTCGAGCAAGAGCTGGTTCATGTCGACGGGGAGGCCGATGACAACGGCCTCGGGCGCGCCGAACCGGCGCCAGGCACCGACGGTGAAGGCGTACGGGGCGGCGTGCTCGTCACCGGGGACCTGGATGACGGCGTGGCCGTCCTCGTCGGCGGTCCGCAGCAGCCACTCGCGCAGCGCGGCCTGTTCCTCGGTGATGTCGTCCAGCGGCACGGGCGGACTCCTCGGTGGGGACCGAAACGGGGCCTGGGCGAGCACCCAGGCCCCGGGCGGAACTAGTCGATCTCAGCCAGCACGTCGTCGGAGAGATCGAAGTTCGCGTAAACGTTCTGCACGTCGTCGGAGTCCTCGAGCGCGTCGATCAGCTTGAAGATCTTGCGCGCGCCGTCGGCGTCCAGTGCGACGGTGACCGACGGCAGGAAGCTGGCGTCGGCCGACTCGTAGTCGTAGCCCGCGCCTTGGAGCGCGGTGCGGACTGCGACCAGGTCGGTGGCCTCGGAGACGATCTCGTAGTTCTCGCCGAGGTCGTTGACCTCCTCGGCGCCCGCGTCGAGGACCGCGCCGAGCACGTCGTCCTCGGACAGGCCGTTCTTGGGCAGGACCACGACGCCCTTGCGGTTGAACATGTACGCCACCGAGCCCGGGTCGGCCATGTTGCCGCCGTTGCGGGTCATCGCGGTGCGGACCTCGCCCGCGGCGCGGTTGCGGTTGTCGGTGAGGCACTCGATGAGCACCGCGACGCCGTTGGGGCCGTAGCCCTCGTACATGATCGTCTGCCAGTCGGCGCCGCCCGCCTCCTCACCGCCGCCGCGCTTGCGGGCGCGCTCGATGTTGTCCTGCGGGACGGAGTTCTTCTTCGCCTTCTGGATCGCGTCGAAGAGCGTGGGGTTGCCGTCGGGGTCACCGCCGCCGGTGCGCGCCGCCACCTCCACGTTCTTGATCAGCTTGGCGAACAGTTTGCCCCGCTTGGCGTCCAGGGCGGCCTTCTTGTGCTTGGTCGTCGCCCACTTTGAATGGCCGCTCATCGGTCCTCCGTCAATGGCTCAGCTCTCGGTTGTGCGCCCGCGGACAGCGGCCGCACGGACCATGTCCACGAACAGGCGGTGCACGCGCGCGTCACCGGTCAGCTCCGGGTGGAACGAGGTGGCCAGCACGTTGCCCTGCCGAACGGCGACGATCCTACCGGCGGCCGCTCCGGCCGCCCGGGTGTCGGGCACCCTGGCCAGCACCTCGACGGTCGGACCGGCCGACTCGACCCACGGCGCGCGGATGAACACGGCGTGCACCGGGTCGCCCTCGACCCCGGTGACCTGGAGGTCTTCCTCGAACGAGTCGACCTGCCTGCCGAAGGCGTTGCGCCGCACGATCACGTCGAGCGCGCCGAGCTGGTGCTGGTCGGGGCGGCCGTCGATGACCTTCTCGGCGAGCAGGATGAGCCCGGCGCAGGAGCCGTAGGCGGGCAGCCCGGCGGCGAGGCGGGCGCGCAGCGGGTCGAGCAGGTCGAAGGTGGCCAGCAGCCGGGAGATGGTGGTCGACTCGCCGCCGGGCAGCACCAGGCCGTCCACCGCCGCCAGCTCCGACTCCCGGCGCACGGTGATCACCTCGGCGCCGCCCGCGACGAGCGCGGCGCTGTGCTCCCGGACGTCGCCCTGCAGGGCGAGCACGCCGATGAGTGGTCGTTGCGCGGACACGGTGGTCCTCCCTCTTCTCCGTCGACCCAGGGTAATGAGCCTGGTCGGAGGTCGGGTCAGGCCACCCCGGCCAGGCGAAGCAGTGCGGTGGTCGCGGCGGCGGCGACCACCACGACGACGAACGGGGCCTTGCGCCAGGCGAGCAGGCCGCCGACGGCGACCCCCGCCGGGAGCGACCACCCGGCGAACGCGTGCCCCTTGGTGAGCGTGCTGGTGGCCACGAGCGCGACCAGCAGCACGATGGCCCCGGTGGCGAGCAGGTCCCTGACCCGCGGCGACAGGGTGATCCGGTCGCGCAGCAGGGTCCCGCCGAAGCGGAAGGCGAAGGTGCCCAGGGCGAGCACCAGGATCGGCACGATGGTCACGCCGTCACCCCTGTCGCGTCAGTCGTCTCGGGGGTGCCGGTGCGGCGGGGAACGGCCACCAGTCCGAGCAGGGCGAGCAGCACGGGGACCCCCGGCGGCAGAAACGGCGTGGTGGCCAGGGCGATGGCGGCGCCGAGCAGGGCGGGCCGCAGCTTGCCCGCCTCCTTGAGCGCGGGCAGGACCAGCGCCAGCATGACCGCGGGGAAGACCGCGTCCAGGCCGAGCGCGTTCGGGTCGCTGACCAGCGAGCCCGCCAGCGCCCCGCCGAACACGCCGAGGTTCCAGGCGACGAACAGCGACCCGCCGCAGGCCCAGTAGGCGGCCTTGGCGCGCTCCGGGTCCTTCTGCGCCATGGCGAAGGCCACCGACTCGTCCACCAGCAGGTGGCTGCCCACCAGCCGCGCGGGCAGGCTCTTGCCCACCACGTCGCCGATGGCCAGGCCGAACGGCAGGTGCCGGGCGTTGAGCACCAGGCCGCCGATGACCGCCGCGATCGGGCTGCCACCCGAGGCGACCACCCCGACCGCCATGTACTGCGACCCACCGGCGAAGACCAGCACCGACATCGCCACCGGCACCCACAGCGGGTTGCCCGCGGCGACCGCGATCGCGCCGAAGGACGCCCCGTTGACCGCGGCGGCGGCCGCGATGGCCAGCACGCCGCGCCAGAGCCCCGGATCCAGGGTTCGCCATATCGAACGCATAGTCCAGTATCATGAACACCTCGGATGCGTTCGTCAAGGCGAACGCTTTGTTCGTCACAGCGAACGGAGAGTGTTGGTGGAGCAGCGCGGAGCCCCGCTGGAGGTCATCGCCCGGTCGCTGCGCCGCGAGCGGGACCGGGTCGGCCTCTCGCTCAGCGAGCTGGCCAAGCGGGCCGGGGTGGCCAAGTCGACGCTGTCGCAGCTGGAGTCCGGCTCGGGCAACCCGAGCGTGGAGACGCTGTGGGCGCTGAGCGTGGCCCTCGACGTGCCGTTCAGCAGGCTCGTCGAACCACCGCAGCCCCGCGTCCAGGTCATCCGCGCGGGCGAGGGCCCCGCGGTGTTCTCCGAGCGCGCGAACTACGTGGCCACGCTGCTGGCGTCCTGCCCGCCGCACGCCCGCCGCGACATCTACCTGATCACCGCGGAGCCGGGCACCGCGCGCCAGTCCCAACCGCACTCCCCCGGCGTGGTCGAGCACGTGGTGCTGTGCTCGGGCCGGGCGCTGATCGGGCTCACCGACGGTCCGGTGACCGTCGAGCCGGGCGACTACGTCTCCTACCCGGGCGACCTGCCGCACGTGTTCGAGGCACTGGCCCCCGGCACGGTGGCCTGCATGGTCTCCGAGCACGTGTGAGACCGAGGGCGCTGGACCGGACGAGGCCCGGTCCAGCGCACCCCCCGTCACATCACCAGCCGCGCTCGGACAGCCGGTGCGGCTCGGCGATGCCCTCGACGTTGATGCCGACCATGGCCTCGCCGAGACCCCGGCTGACCTTGGCGATCACGGCCGGGTCGTCGTGGAAGGTGGTGGCCTTGACGATGGCCTCGGCGCGCTGCTCGGGGTTGCCGGACTTGAAGATGCCGGAGCCGACGAACACGCCCTCGGCGCCGAGCTGCATCATCATCGCCGCGTCGGCCGGGGTGGCGATGCCGCCCGCGGTGAACAGCACGACCGGCAGCTTGCCGGTGCGGGCGATCTCGACGACCAGCTCGTAGGGCGCCTGCAGCTCCTTGGCCGCGACGTAGAGCTCGTCGGCGGGCAGCGAGGTCAGCCGCTTGATCTCGCCGCGGATCTTGCGCATGTGGGTGGTGGCGTTGGAGACGTCGCCGGTGCCCGCCTCGCCCTTGGAGCGGATCATCGCCGCGCCCTCGGTGATCCGGCGCAGCGCCTCGCCCAGGTTGGTCGCGCCGCAGACGAAGGGCACGGTGAACGCCCACTTGTCGATGTGGTTGGCGTAGTCGGCCGGGGTGAGCACCTCGGACTCGTCGATGTAGTCCACACCGAGCGACTGCAGCACCTGGGCCTCGACGAAGTGGCCGATGCGGGCCTTGGCCATCACCGGGATGGAGACCGCGTCGATGATCCCGTCGATCAGGTCCGGGTCGCTCATCCTGGCCACGCCGCCCTGGGTGCGGATGTCGGCCGGGACGCGCTCGAGGGCCATCACCGCGACCGCGCCCGCGTTCTCGGCGATCTTGGCCTGCTTGGCGTCGACCACGTCCATGATCACGCCGCCCTTGAGCATCTCGGCCATCCCGCGCTTGACCCGGGTGGTGCCGGTCTCGGGGGCGGTGTCGGCGGACTGGGCGGCGGTGCTGGCTTCGGACACGGGTGCGGCCTCTCGGGTCGAGTCGAGGCGCCGGACACGGCGCTGACCACAGGTTACGTCCCAGGTGGCCCGATCAAGGCGGCCAATCACGGGCTATCTCGAAAGACCACTTCGGGCCCGGGGTTGTCCACTGGCGCCCTCGGGTGTGAAATCGGACACAGTAGTGCCGATGGGGAGCCCCGGCGGCTTCCCGACCACGGGAGGTGGGGCGACATGGGGTCCAAGCACTCCGAGCACGGTCAACCCGAGAGCGGTGTGGCGGTGAGCGACCCGGCGCGCGTGCGCAACATCGCGCTGGTGGGCCCGTCCGGGGCGGGTAAGACGACGTTGACCGAGGCGCTGCTGGCCGCCGCGGGCGTGTTGGGCCGGGCCGGCTCGGTCCCCGAGGGCACCACCGTGTGCGACCACGATCCGGCCGCGGTACGCCAACAGCGGTCGGTAGGCCTATCTGTGGCCCCGCTGCTGCATGACGAGGTGAAGGTCAACCTGATCGACACCCCCGGGTACGCCGATTTCGTCGGTGAGCTGCGGGCCGGGCTGCGCGCCGCCGACGCAGCGCTGTTCGTGGTCAGCGCCGCCGAGGGCGTCGACGCGGCCACCACCACGCTGTGGGCCGAGTGCGCGGCGGTGGGCATGCCCCGGGCGCTGGTGATCGCCCGGCTCGACCACGCGCGCGCCGACTTCGCCGCCGAACTGGCCGCCTGCCAGGACGCGTTCGGGGCCGGAGTGCTGCCGGTGTACCTCCCGGTGGCCGACGGGCTGCTCGCGCTGATCACCCAGCGGGGACCCACCGGCGCGCCCGCCACCCCGGCGGAGCTGGCGCTGATGGCGGCGGCGCGGGCGGAGCTGCTGGAGGGGATCATCGCCGAGAGCGAGGACGAGTCCCTGATGGACCGCTACCTGGCGGGCGAGGAGATCGACCCGGCGACGGTCATCGCGGACCTGGAGACGGCTGTGGCGCGCGGCGCGTTCCACCCGGTGTTCCCGGTGTGCGCGGTGACCGGGCTGGGGCTGACGCAGCTGCTCGACGCGCTGGCCAGGGCGTTCCCGTCGCCGTTGGAACACCCGCTGCCGATGGTCACCGACCCGGACGGCCACGCGCACGCCGGGCTCACCGCCGACCCGGACGGCCCGTTGGCCGCGGAGGTCGTGCGCACCGCGGTGGACTCGTACGTCGGTCGGGTGTCACTGGTCCGGGTGTTCTCCGGGACGCTGCGGCCGGAACGCGCGGTCCACGTGTCCGGGCACGGGTTGGCCGACCGCGGCCACGAGGACCACGACACCGACGAACGGGTCGCGCACGTGTACTCACCGCTGGGCGCGACACTGCGCGAGGTGCCGTTCTGCGTGGCGGGCGACCTGTGCGCGGTGACCAAGGTCGGCTCGGCGGAGACCGGGGACACGGTGTCGGCGCCGGAGGACCCGATCCTGATGGCGCCGTGGGCGATGCCGGAGCCGATGCTGCCCATCGCGGTCACCGCCAAGACCCGCAGCGACGAGGACACCATGTCGCGCAACCTGTCCCGGCTCGTGGCGGGCGACCCGACGCTGCGGATGGAGCGCAACGCGGAGACCCACCAGTTGGTCCTGTGGTGCATGGGCGAGGCGCACGCGGACGTCGTGCTCGACCGGCTGCGCACGGGCGGGGCGGAGGTCGACACCGAGCCGGTGCGGGTGTCGCTGCGGGAGACGTTCGCGGCCCGGGCCCGCGGCCACGGTCGGCACGTCAAGCAGTCCGGCGGGCACGGCCAGTACGCGGTGTGCGACATCGAGGTCGAGCCGCTGCCAACCGGGTCCGGCTTCGAGTTCGTCGACCGCGTCGTCGGCGGATCGGTGCCGCACCAGTTCATCGGCAGCGTCGAGAAGGGCGTCCGAGCCCAACTGGACCGCGGCCTGCGCGACGGCCACCCCGTCGTCGACATCCGGGTAACCCTCATCGACGGCAAATCCCACAGCGTCGACTCCTCCGACGCCGCCTTCCAAACCGCGGGCTCCCTAGCCCTGCGCGACGCCGCCGAGAAGTCCCGCATCTCCCTGCTGGAACCCATCGACAAGGTCGACATCACCATCCCCGACGACCACCTCGGCACAGTCCTCGGCGACCTCTCCTCCCGCCGCGGCCGAGTCTTGGGCACCACCACCAACTCCCCCGGCCACACCACGATCCAAGCGGAAGTCCCCGCAACCTCCCTCCTCCGCTACCCCATCGACCTCCGCTCCCAAACCTCCGGCGCAGGAACCTTCACCCGCACCTTCTCCCACTTCGACCCCCTCCCCACCCCCCAACCCGCCTAACCCCCACACCCATCAACCCGCCACCCCACCAACCCAGCGCCCCACCAAGTCAACCACCCAGCCCCCACTCGCTCCACCACGAACCCACGCCCACCCAACCCACCACACACGACTGGTAAGAACCCAACACCGTTGGCCCTCAACCACCCGCCGACAACGTTTGGCCCACCCCCGCTCCACGAAGGCGCTGGTGCCAGGCCGGCTCGATGGGGTTGATGTGCTGCGAAGTTTCCGGACAGTGATCCAAGTAGAATTGGGTTCTCTGGAAGGAGACGATAGTGGGGCAGGCGAGGAGGAGTTTCTCTCGGGAGTATCGGGAGGAGGCGGCAAGGTTGGTGATCGAGACCGGGCGTCCGATCGTGCAGGTGGCGAAAGAGTTGGGTGTTGGCGAGGTCAGTCTGGGAAAGTGGGTCAAGGACTACCGTGCGGCCCGAGGTGGTGATGAGGCGCCTTTGGAGTTGTCGGAGCGGGCGAGGTTGCGGGAGCTTGAGCGTGAAGCGCGGGATCTGCGATTGGAGAACGAGTTCCTGAAAAAAGCTGCCGCGTACTTTGCCAGGGATCATCGGTGAGCGACAGGTTCGAGTTCATCGACGCACAGCACGCCGCAGTGGATACGGACTCGTCGGTGTCGTTGCCGATCACGCGTATGTGCGGGCTCCTCGATATTTCGCGATCGGGCTACTATGAATGGAGGACTCGCCCGGCATCGGCCACCGTCACGCGCCGAGACGAGCTCTCGCGGTTGATCACCGAGCTCTTCGAGGCGTCCGACAAGACCTATGGATATCGGCGGATCCACGCCGATCTCGCCGACCAGGGCGTGGCGTGCGGCCCCGAGTTGGTGCGTCAGATCATGCGTGAGCTGGGACTTCGCTCCTGTCACCCCCGCCCGTGGCGGTTCGTCCTCACAGCGGGCGACGGCCAGGTCCACGACATACCCGACCTGCTCAGACGAGATTTCACCGCCGAGGAACCCGGAGTGAAAACGGTGGGCGACATCACCTACATCCCGACCGGCGAGGGATGGCTCTATCTCGCCACCGTCATCGACTGTCACACCAAGGCCGTCACCGGGTGGGCCATGGACGACCACTACACAACCTCGTTGATCGACACGGCGATCCGTCACGCGGCCCGAAACGGCCACCTCGCCGACAACGCCATATTTCACACCGACCGCGGCAGCAACTACACCTCGGCGACCTTCGCCGCGACACTCGCGTCCCTCCGTGTTCGCCACTCGGTCGGACGAACGGGAACCTGCTACGACAACGCCCTCGCGGAATCCTTCTTCGCCACCCTCAAAAACGAACTCACCCACCGGACACGATACGCGACACGGGAAAACGCCCGCCGCGACATTGCCCGCTACATCGAACTCCGCTACAATTCCCGACGGCGGCACTCCGCCCTCGGATACCGCACGCCACACCAAGCACTCCATGAACACCGGGCTCGGCAATCCGCAGCCCAGACCACTGTTTAGCCGCTGTCCGGAGACTTCGGGGCACCCCAGGTGGACTTGTTTTGCGTGGGGGAGGACCACCCGTAGCGTCGTTGCGCGGACAGGGCCATGCTTTTCGGCCCCTGCTTTGCGGTCCTGCCACGGGTGGTTCAGGGGCCCCGCGCAAAACAAGTTCGCCCCATCGAGCAAAGCTCGAAACTCGCGCCTAGCTGCAATGCCGAAGGCGAGCCGTCCACCGCAGCGCAGCGAAGGCCCGAGAGCCAGACTTCCCCCAGCTCAAAGCCCTACCAACCACGGCATCCAAGATCAACCCGCCCCCACCCTTACCGAACCGGCCGAAGCGTCCCATCCCACTTGGACACCGCAGGCAGCAACTCAGCCAACTGCACCGGATACACCGTCTCCGAGGTCGCGCTCAGCTCGTCCGTGCTCCACCACCGGTGCTCGGCGATGGTCTCCACCTCCACCTCCGTGAACCCAGAGGTGTCCACAGTGGCCCCCTCAGGAAGGGTGGCAAAGAAGTACCACTCCTCCCCGTCAAAGCTCCGACCGCCAAAGCTGAACGCCACCCGCCGACGCCACACCGGTCCCACCAGAGACGAGGCAGGCAGCACAACCCCAGTCTCCTCAACGAGTTCGCGCGAAGCAGCGGTTCGCAAGTCCTCCCCCGCCTCCACCCCGCCCCCCGGGGTGAACCAGTACGACACCCCGGCGCGCGCGGGGTCGTGGCCGCGGAACAGGAGCACCCGGTCCTCAGCGTCCAGCAGTACGACCCGAGCAGCAGGACGCGGGACGTCTTCCGACAGCGACGGCTCCGCGATCTCCAGGTACTCCGGGCTCGGCGCGGTCCCAGCGAGCTTCAGCCAGCGGACGGCGCGGCGGCGACGCAGGGACAGCGTGTCCCGCACAGCATCCCCATGTACGCGGCGCGCGATCACCACCCGTTGCTCGGCATCAGCCAGCTCGGCCACCAGAGTCAGCGGGAGTTCGCGCCGGTCAACGGAAGCGAGTTCGCGGGTCAGTGCGTTCTCGGCCGGTTCACGGTCCGGCCGGTCGGCGCGTTCGGCGCGTTCGGCCAGGGCGCGCAGGTGGTCGCCGGAGCCTGGGTCGATGCCGGAGACCGCGCGGGCGACGACGGCGCGGCGGGCCAGCGCGGCGTCCAGTGCGGCCCAGGCGGCGTCGGTTCGGACGTGCAGGCGGTCGAGTCGGTTGGCGGTGCCGACCAGCCAGATGCCGATGAGCACCAGCAGCGCCAAGCCCGCCAGCACCAGCCACCAAGACGCGCTCACGGCACCTCCCCCACCCCGCGCGGGTCGGCCGCGATGGCCTGGTCGTAGACGCGGAGCACCTGGGCCGCGACGACCGACCAGTCGTAGCAGGCGACCCGGCGCTCGCCCTCCAGGACGAGGGTGTCGCGCAACGACCGGTCAGCCAGCACCGAGCGCAGCCCGGCCGCCAAGCCCTCGGGTTCGCCGACCGGGGTCAGCACGCCCGCGCGGCCGTCGTCGAGGACCCGGCGGAACGCGTCAAGATCGCTGGCCACCACGGCCGCGCCCGCCGCCATCGCCTCGGTGAGGATGATGCCGAAGCTCTCGCCGCCCAGGTTGGGCGCGCAGTAGACGTCGACGCTGCTGAGCATCCGGGCCTTGTCGGCGTCGTCGACCTGGCCGAGCAGGTCGATCCGGTCCGCCAGCCGGGGGCCGGCCGCGCGCCGCAGGTCGGCCTCGTCGCCCCGGCCGACCACCACCAGCCGCAGCTCCGGCAGCTCGTCGACCAGCAGGTTCAGTGCGTCGAGCAGCACCGGCATGCCCTTGCGCGACTCGTCGTAGCGGCCGACGAAACCGACCGTGCCGCCTGCGCGCGGGTAGTCGGGCAGCGGCTGGGCGTCGCGGAAGAAGCCGACGTCGACGCCGTTGGGGATCTCGACCGCGTCGCCGCCGAGGTGCTCCACCTGCACCCGCCTGGCCAGCGCGGACACCGCGATCCGGGCGGTGATCTTCTCCAGGAACGGCCGCAGCACCGACTGGAACGCGCTGAGCGTGCGCGAGCGCGGCGTGGAGGTGTGGAAGGTGGCCACGATCGGCCCGGTGGCGATCATCATGGCCAGCATCGACAGGCTCGGCGCGGTCGGTTCGTGCAGGTGCAGCACGTCGAAGTCGTGCTCGCGGACCCAGCGGCGGACCCGGGCGTAGGACACCGGCCCGAACGAGAGCCGCGCCACCGACCCGTTGTAGGGGATGCCCACGGCGCGACCGGCGGGCCGCACGAAGTCCGGCAGCGGGGTGTCCTCGTCGGCGGGGGCGAGCACGTCGACCTCGTGGCCGAGCCCGCGCAGCGCCCTGGCCAGGTCCAGCACGTGCGCCTGCACCCCGCCGGGGACGTCGAGGGAGTACGGGCAGACGATCCCGATCCTCACCGGCGCCCCCGGGGTTCCTCCCCGGTCGCCAGCTCCCGCTGCCGCTGCTCGGTCAGGTCGTCGATCCACAGCTTCTGCAGCATGTGCCAGTCGGCCGGGTGCGCGGCGATGTCGGCGGCGAACACGTCGGCGAGCGCCTGGGTGGCCACCCGGACCCCGCGCACCCCGTCGACCTTGATCGGCGGGTGCAGCCGCAGGCCCCAGCCGTGGTCGGTGAACCAGCAGCCCGCCGGGATCAACGCGGCACCGGTGCGCGCGGCGAGGTAGGCGGGGCCGGACGGCATGCGGGTCTTGGCTCCGAAGAAGTTGACCGGTAGGCCTGCCGGGGTGAGGTCGCGGTCGGCGACTAGGCAGATCAGTTTGTTCTGCCGCAACCGCTCGGCCAGCACGACCGCTGGGTTCTTATCGCCGCCGGTGGCGGGGATGATCTCGAAGCCGAGCGACTCGCGGTAAGCGACGAACCGCTCATAGAGGGACTCGGGCTTAAGACGCTCGGCGACGGTGGTGAACCGACCGTGCTCCCGCGCCATCCACACCCCGGCGGCGTCCCAGTTGCCTGAGTGCGTCAGGGCTAAGACGGCGCCGTTGCCCTCCGCGAGCGCGGCGGTGATGTACTCGTTGCCGGTCATCGTGGCGCCGATCTCGGCGTGGACGGCGTCGAGGTCCATGCTCGGCAGCCGGAACGCCTCCCGCCAGTAGCGCGCGTAGGAGCGCAGCGCCTGCCGGACGAGGTCGTCGAGTTCGGACGGTCCCGCCTTGGGCACGACGCGGGCGAGGTTGGCCCGCAGTTGCCTGGCCCCCGGACCCGCGCGGCGGGCGGCGAGGTCGGCCCCGCCCTGGAACAGCGCGGCCGCCGTGCCCTCCGGCAGGGTCCTGACCAGCCGCCACCCGGCCCCGTACCCGGCCGCGGTCAGGCGCTCACCCCAGCTCATGGGCCTTCTCCCCCGCGGGTTGCGCGGCGCTGCGGCGGACCGCGAGCAGCCGCTGGCCGACGGTGATGACCGACCCGGCGGCCACGACCCAGAGCCCGACGGCCACCGCGTACGGCACGCCGAGACCGGCCAGACCGGTGCCGACCAGGGTGATGATCAGCCGTTCCGCGCGCTCCACCAGGCCGCCGTCGGCGTCGAGGCCGCTGGCCTCCGCGCGCGCCTTGATGTAGGAGACGACCTGGCCCAGGACCAGGCAGATGAGCGCGGCCACGGCGGTGACCCGGTCGCCGGTGTCGAACAGGTACCAGGTGATGCCGCACAGCAGCGCGCCGTCGGCGAGGCGGTCGCAGGTGGCGTCCAGGACGGCGCCGTAGCGGGTACCGCCGCCGAGCGCGCGCGCCATCGCCCCGTCGAGCAGGTCGAACATGGCGAAGCCCCAGACCACGAAGGTCCCGGCGAGCAGCTGCCCGGTGGGGAACAGCCACAGCGCGCCCGCGATGGCACCCGCGGTGCCCAGCACGGTGACCGCGTTCGGGGTGAGGCCGAGGCGCACCAACCCGGCCCCGATGGGATCGGTGACACGGGAGACGGAGGCACGGGCGAAGATGTTGAGCATGGGGGTGTGAGACGCACCTAACCGCGGGACGACCTGGCCCGGGCAGCCTAACCGCCGCCGGTCAGCGGTGGTGTGACCGGGCTGGTCAGCGCAGCTCGCGGCACCCGGGCAGGGTCTTGTCCGGGTCGATGCCGTCGAGGATGGCGGCGCTGATGGCGCCGAGCGCGGTGACCTGCTCGGGGGTCAGCCGGTCGAACACCGCCTCGCGCACGGTGTTCACGTGGCCGGGGGCGGCGGCGGCCAGCGCGGCGAACCCGGCGTCGGTGAGCACGGCGATCGAGCCGCGCTTGTCGGTCGGGCACTCGCGGCGCTCGACCCAGCCCTGGGCCTCCAGCCGGGCCACGGCGTGCGAGAGCCTGCTGCGGCTCGACCCGCGCAACCCGGCCAGCTCGCTCATCCGCAGCGCCCGGCCGGGGGCGGCGGAGAGCACGACGAGGATCTCGTAGTACGTGTAGGGCATCGACGAGTCGCGCTGCAACTGGCGGTCCATGTGCTCGCCGAGCGCGCCGAGCATGGTGACGAAAGTTCGCCACACGTCCTGGTCAGCCGCCGAGAGCCACCGGGTGTCGTCCATACCACCCAGCCTACTAGTTGAACTCTCAATCGGCTTGCCGTAGGGTTCCGATTGAGTGTTCAACCATATGAGGAGATCTGATGACTCTCGCCACCCTGCCCGGCTTCGTCGCGGGCACCTGGGACATCGACGCCGCGCACTCCGACATCGGCTTCAGCGTCCGGCACATGGTGGTCAGCAAGGTCAAGGGCCGCTTCGACGGCGTCAGCGGCGAGATCGTCACCGCTGAGGACCCGGCGCAGACCTCCGTCCGGGTCGCCATCGACCTCAAGACGATCAACACCTACAACGAGCAGCGCGACGGCCACCTGCGCTCGGCCGACTTCTTCGAGGTCGAGACCTACCCGGAGCTCACCTACACCGCCACCGGCATCCGCGCCGACGGCGACGGCTACGTGCTCGACGGCGAGCTCACCCTCAAGGGTGTGACCAAGGTCGTGCCGCTGGCCTTCGAGCTCAACGGCTTCGGCCCGGACCCCTACGGCGGCACCCGGGTCGGCTTCTCCGGCCAGACCGAGATCAACCGCCGCGAGTTCGGGGTGAACTTCGAGGGCGTGCAGAACGGCATCGCCGTGGTCGGCGACAAGATCACCGTGCACATCGAGATCGAGGCCGTCCTGCGCCAGGCCTGACCCGCCAGCGGGGTGGGGGCGGCCCGGACCAGCGGAGACCGCCCCTGCCCACGACCGGCCAGGCCCGGTGCGGTGTCGGGGGACGCCACTAGGATCGGGGCATGGCTGGATCCGTCCCCCCCGAACTCGTCCCCCAGGACGGGGTCGGCGAACCCGACGCCCTGCAGCGCCTGTGGACGCCGCACCGGATGGCCTACATCCGGGGGGAGAACAAACCGGAGGGCCACGACAGCGCGGGCTGCCCGTTCTGCGGCCTGGTCCACCTCGACGACGCCGAGGCCCTCATCGTGGCCCGCGGCGAGACGGTGTACGCGGTGCTCAACCTCTACCCGTACAACCCGGGCCACCTGATGGTCGTCCCCTACCGCCACGTCGCGGACTACACCGACCTCACCGACGCGGAGACCGACGAGTTGGCCCGCTTCACCCAGCAGGCCATGCGCGTCGCCCGCAAGGTCGCCTCGCCACACGGCTTCAACATCGGCATGAACCAGGGCGTGGTCGCGGGAGCAGGGATCGCCGCCCACCTCCACCAACACCTAGTCCCCCGCTGGGGCGGCGACGCCAACTTCATGCCCGTCATCGGCCATACCAAGGTCCTCCCCCAGCTCCTGGCCGAAACCCGCACCCTCCTCGCCACCGCCTGGACCGACTAGTTGACACGCTCTCCAGGCCCACCCAGAAACGTGGCACTGCCCAGCAAGTCGATGAAGCGAAGCCTATCAACCGCCGCGACTTCGACCTTGGGAAGATCACCAAACAGCCGCTGCCGCACCTCCCGTAATGCCGTGTGCCGATCTGCGAACTTCTCCCGGGGGTGGTCCAGCGCGAACCGGAGCTCCTCTTCCCAGCCTAGATATCGTCCGGGCTCATGCAACCAACCATGGTCGACCCAGTAATCCGGCCGGAAGTATGCGATGGCGACAAGTGTACGCGCATCAATCTCGTAATAATCTGGATAGTCCAACAGAGTTTCGACCGCCTGGCGGGTCCAACCATAGGGCGCAACGGGAATACATGCGCGAACAGTGTATTCCAGGACTCGGCCGCCGAGTTTTACTGCGTCCGGCTCTACGTGTGCAATCGAAAGCGGGCGGACGGAGGCCGTCCACTCTCTACTGAGAGCGCAAGCGGCCCAGCCGACCATGTATTGCACCCATTCCCTCCATCGGTTGGTTCTAGATGCGATGTTAGAGACACCGGCACCAAGCCGCAGCAGTCGATAACCTTCTCGATTGCCTGCCAAATCGGCAAAGAAGAGCTCGCTCATCCGAGCAGGCACCTTGGCCCGCTCGTCCGCTCCCTTCACTAACACCACCACTGCGCCGTCGACGAGTGCGAACCAGAGGACCATGAGCTGCCATGAATTGCCGTAGAGGCCCGACCGCCACAGCGACAGGGTGGACCGCCATGCCTGGAGAGCTTCCTCGGGCTCGCCGTCGAACAGGTCGACCAGGCGCACTGGGTCGGGGGCGGCGAACGAGACCGCCATGGTGATCAGGTTCGCCGAGTAGGCCGCGTGTGTGCGGATCACGTCACGGGGAACCGGTGCGTAAGTGGTGAACCTCGGCGAGCGCTCCTTCAAGCGGTAGGTTCTGATGAGACCGCGCAGCACCAGTTGGATGTTGGCGCGTTCTCCCTCCGGGAGTGCGCTGAAAAGGCTGACCGCGAACTCCACGATGGACCGTCTGCGGGGCCAGGCGTGGTGGGACAGCACGGCGTGTAGCAGTTCGTCGGCGATCTCACCGGAAGGCCAACGGCTACCAAAGGACGCCTCGGCGACCTTGCGCAGTTCCAGCACCACGAAGTGCGCGACCAGGTACTCACCGAAGGTGGCGTGCAGGAACTCGTACGAGCGGTCGATGCGACTGGCGGAGTTCGCCTCTGCGGCGTGCACGAAGTAGAACTCGCCCACCACCGGCGCTCCCACGTCCTCGGTGACCGCCGGCCCAACACCCAGCGCGCCCAAGTCAGCCCGGATCTCCGACTCGCTTGCGCTCAACCTGCCCCGGTTGAACATGGCCAGGCCAGCGATGGCCAGCCTGGTCACCTGGGTGTCCACAGCCTTGTCGAGCGCCGTCCCGTGCAAGGGGTGCTCAGCCCGCTTGAGCACTTCGCGGCGCGCGAAGTTGTCGAAGATCCGGTCGTACAGCGCTGCTCTGGACAGTCCGGCGTCCAACGGCGGCGATGCCGGGTCGGCGGCGTAGAGGGCGAGCATGAGCAACAGCAGGGGTTGGACCGCAAGGTCGGCTTGGTGCATGGCTTCGTCGAAGGACAGCGCCCGCACGGCGCCGGAGGCGATACCGGCCGCGTTGGCCGACCGCCAGCGCCCCAGCCAGTCGGCGACCTGGTCGTGGCTGAACTCCTCCAGCTTGAGCACGACGGTCCCGTCCACCAGCGAGATGCGGTCGACCACCACGGTCCGGCAGGTCACGATGACCACTACCGGGCGCCCCTGCTGCGCTTCGATCCGTTGGAAGTCCGCGACTTCCTGCAGGTAATTGCCCCGGTCGTGCCGGGACGCCTGCAACAACTCGTCCAGTCCGTCGAGCAGCAGGACCCGCACGGTGTCAGCGCTACTGTCGGCGAGATCGGTCCACGAGACCCGTGCGTTGGTCGCCCGGTCCAGAGCCGACTGGACCTGGTTCATGATCGGCGCGCCCGAGTCGACCGAGCGCAGGGGGACGCGCACGACTGTGTAGTCGCTGACGGGCAGCCGGGCGGCGAGCACCTTGGTCAGCAATGATTTCCCGGCGCCGGGGTGGCCGAGGAGGACCATGGGGACGCGCACGGCCTCCGGGGAGAACAGGTGGCCCACGAGCCGGTGGTCAAGATCGGAGTGGACCTCCTGGTGTGCCCACCACGTGTCGTCGGCCAGTGCCGTGGACTTGTGGCTGACGGCGATTCGGTAGCGCGGGGTCAGGAAGATCTTCTCGACCGTCGGGAAGACGACTGCGGTGTCGTAGCGCTCGGCATCCACCGGCACGACGGGGTCGTCGAGAACGCCGCTGTTGGCCGCGTGCAGGCGCGAGCGGAGGTCGGTCGGTTTGGTGTCCTGCGCGTTGGCCGAGACCAAGCGGTGTAGGTGTTCCAGGGCGGTGGCGTGCTCGGCCGCCGCGTTGCGCAGGAGTACGTCAAGCTCGGCGAGCCGCTCACGGGTCGCGGCGTGCTCGCCCAAGCTCGCCCACACCAGGAACTCGGGGACCGTGGCGGCCAGATCCAGGTAGTGCGACTCGTAGCGCAGGGCCACCGCGTCCACGAACTCCACCGGGGTGAAGCCTTCCACATCTGCCACAGACAACTGCTCATTGGTGTGGGCGAGCAGTCCCGCCGCCCACCGGGTGATGCGGTCGAGGTTCTCGCGGAAACCCCATGCCCCGGACGGGCACGGGACCTCAAGGAGGTAGAGCGCCTCGAAGTAGTCCTCCGCGCTGCTTCCGTCCCTCTCGGGCCACTCGAAGTCGGCGGTGATGTCGTGCTTGGCGAGGCGTTCCCGCAGCACATCCAGGAACGCCGCCGCGGCGATGATGCTGTGCGCGGCGGCGACCAGTTCGCGGCGCTGATTGCCCGCGGCAACCGAAGTCTTGGCCCGGAGACACCCGACAACCGAGCGCAACAGCCCGAAGGCCTCGTTCTTCTGGTCGACCCAACCCCACAGCAGGACCAATGGCGCGAGGGCCGCCCCACCCAAGGCCGCGAGACCAGCTCCAGCACCCGCCGCGAGGATCACGCCGCCAAGAGCCTTGTCGAGGGCACGCACGGTCTTCGGCTCGTACTTGTCGAGCACGTCGAGCGCACCGGCGAAGGTCAGGGCTGGCTGTCGCGGCACGAAGGCTCCCGGCTGCGTCGGGGATGGGGGTGCCGATTCTGGCGCCGATCCACTTCGCTGCCGGGCCCGGTCCACTGGACCGGGCCACCAGAGGCGAGCCTGGTCCGGTGGCCGGAGCACGTGCCCCGGCCACCGGACCGTGAGCGCTAGTCCAGGGTGAAGGTGTCCGCCGTCGGGGAGGTGTTGTCGCGGCGGGTGATCCAGGACTCGATGGCGGCGACCGCGCGGGCGACCGGGATGCCGTTGACCTGGGAGCCGTCGCGGAAGCGGAAGGAGACCGAGTCGGACTCGACGTCCTTGCCGCCCGCGACGAGCAGGAACGGGACCTTCTGCAGGGTGTGGTTGCGGATCTTCTTCTGCATGCGGTCGTCGGAGGCGTCGACGTCGACGCGGATGGCCTTGGCGCGCAAGGACTTGGCGACCTGGAGCAGGTGGTCGGTGTGCTCGTCGGCGATCGGGATGCCGACGACCTGGACCGGGGCCAGCCAGGCCGGGAACGCGCCCGCGTAGTGCTCGGTGAGCACGCCGAAGAACCGCTCGATGGACCCGAACAGCGCGCGGTGGATCATCACCGGGCGCTGGCGGCTGCCGTCACCGGCGGTGTACTCGAGCTCGAAGCGCTCGGGCAGGTTGAAGTCGACCTGGATGGTGGACATCTGCCAGGTGCGGCCGAGCGCGTCGCGGGCCTGCACGGAGATCTTGGGGCCGTAGAACGCCGCGCCGCCCGGGTCGGGCACCAGGTCGAGGCCGGAGTCGGTGGCCGCGACGCGCAGCGCCTCGGTCGCCTTCTCCCACACCTCGTCGGAGCCGACGTACTTCTGGTCGTTGCGGGTCGAGAGCTCCAGGTAGAAGTCGTCGAGGCCGTAGTCGCGCAGCAGGTCGAGCACGAAGGTGAGCAGCGACTTGAGCTCGTCCTGCACCTGCTCGGGGGTGCAGAAGATGTGCGCGTCGTCCTGGGTCATGCCGCGCACCCGGGTGAGGCCGTGCACGACGCCGGACTTCTCGTAGCGGTACACCGAGCCGAACTCGAACATCCGCAGCGGCAGCTCGCGGTAGGAGCGGCCCCGGGAGCGGAAGATCAGGTCGTGGAACGGGCAGTTCATCGGCTTGAGGAAGTAGTCCTGGCCGGGCTTGCGGACCGTGCCGTCCTCGTTGTACTCGGCGTCGAGGTGCATCGCCGGGTACATGCCGTCGCGGTACCAGTCGAGGTGGCCGGAGGTCTCGAACAGGGTGCCCTTGGTGATGTGCGGGCTGTAGACGAACTCGTAGCCCTCCTCCTCGTGGCGGCGGCGCGAGTAGTCCTCCATCGCGCGCCGCACGATGCCACCGCGGGGGTGGAACACCGCGAGGCCGGAGCCGATCTCGTCGGGGAAACTGAACAGGTCCAGCTCGGTGCCCAGCCTGCGGTGGTCGCGCCGCTCAGCCTCGGCGATGAGCTCCAGGTGCGCGTCGAGCGCCTCCTGCGACTCCCACGCCGTGCCGTAGACCCGCTGGAGCTGCTGGTTGTTCTGGTCGCCCCGCCAGTACGCCGCGGCCACCCTGGTGAGCTTGAACGCCGGGATGTGCTTGGTGGTCGGCACGTGCGGGCCGCGGCACAGGTCGCCCCAGACCTGCTCGCCGGAGCGCGGGTCGAGGTTGTCGTAGACGGTCAGTTCGCCGCCGCCGACCTCCATCACCTCGGGGTCGTCCACATCGCTCTTGATGTCGACCAGCTCGAGCTTGAACGGCTCCGCCGCCAACTCGACCTTGGCCGCCTCGACCGAGTCGAGCACCCGGCGGGAGAACCGCTGCGCGCCCTTGATGATCTGCTTCATGCGCTTCTCCAGCGCCTGCAGGTCCTCCGGGGTGAACGGGCGTTCGACGGCGAAGTCGTAGTAGAAGCCGTCGCGCACCGGCGGGCCGATGCCCAGCTTGGCCTCGGGGAACTGCTGCTGCACGGCCTGGGCCAGCACGTGCGCGCAGGAGTGCCGGATGACCGAGCGGCCGTCGTCGGTGTTGGCCGCGACCGCGGTGACCTCCGCGTCGGACGAGGGCACCCAGGACAGGTCGCGCAGGCGCCCCTCGGCGTCGCGCACCACCACGACGGCGTCCGCGCCCTTGCCGGGCAGCCCGGCCTCGCGGACGGCCGCGCCAGCCGTAGTGCCCGCCCGCACCACCACGCTCTGGGCGGGTGCGACGGCTGGGGACTGTGGCTGGGACACGGGTGCTCCTCGGTGCTCGGGTGGTCAGCGGGGTCGTGACCTCGACACACGGGATGCTAGCGAGCCGGTCGGGGGCGCCGCCGCCCGGTTTCCCCCGCCTGTGGACAACTCGGGGGGTTGGGGATCACCCCGCGAGGATGGTGCTCATCCGGCGGATCTCGTCGGACTGCTCGGCGACGATGTTGTCGGCCATCTCCTGCACCTTGACGTCGGAGCCGTCCTTGCGCACCACGTTGGCCATCTCGATGGCGCCCTCGTGGTGGCGGGTCATCAGCCGCACGAACAGCTCGTCGAACGCGGGCCCGGTGGCGGCCTTGAGCTCGGCCAACTGCTCGGGGGTCGCCATGCCCGGCATCTGGTGGCCCGCGTGGCCGCCGTGCCCGGCGTGGCTGGGGTCGACGGTGGGCTTGCCGTTGCGCCGCAGCCACTCGTTCATCGCCCCGATCTCGGGGTCCTGGGTGTCGGCGATGCGGCTGGCCAGGCCCTTGAGCGAGGCGTTGGCGGCGCGGTCGGGGGCGAGCGCGGACATCTCCACGGCCTGGTGGTGGTGGACGATCATCATCTCGGCGTAGCCGAAGTCGGCGGCGTTGGGCGGGACCACCGGGACGCCGGACTCGATCTCCTCGGGGGAGAGCGTGTGGTTGGCCTCCCCCGGCTTGCCCGGCTGCACGACCGGGTTGCTCGGCCCGGGCTCCTGGCTGGTGCAGGCTGTGCCGCCGAACGCGAGAACCGCCCCGACCGCACAGCACGCAATCCGCCGCAAACCCATGCCCGACTCCCCTCGCCCCGCGTCAGGGGGCCGAACGTACCCGACCGGCGGCACTGGCAACAGACCGTGTCCAACTGGTGAAAAGTAGCAACAGAAGGGGCTGGTTGCGCTCTTGCGCCCGGGTCATACTGCGATTTCAGATCTTCACGAGAGGGGTACGCAGGGTGCCTTCTTCCCGACGCGGCAGACGCGCGACCACCATCGCGGTCGTCGGAGCCGCCGCCGCGACGATCTCCGCCTTGCTGGGGGTGCCGTCAGCGTCCGCGCAGAGCCAGTTCCCCGGCCCGGACGAGATCGTCACCAGCTCGAACGTCAAGCACGTGGCCAACATCCCGGCGACCGCCCCGCTCAAGGGCACCGGGTCGACCGGGACCGACCTGGCCTTCACCGGCGACTACGCCATCGCGGGCAACTACCTGGGCTTCACCATCTACGACATCAAGGACCCGCGCGCGCCCAAGATCACCAGCCAGGTGCTCTGCCCCGGCTCGCAGAACGACGTGTCGGTCAGCGGGAACCTGCTGTTCCTGTCCACCGACTCCCGCCGCAGCGACGACTCGTGCTCCTCGGTCGCGCAGGCCGACGGGACGAAGGCGTACTGGGAGGGCATGAAGATCTTCGACATCAGCGACAAGCGCAACCCGCGCTACATCCGCTCGGTCGAGACGGCCTGCGGGTCGCACACGCACACGCTGGTGCCGGACAAGCGCGGCAAGGACGTCTACATCTACGTGTCCTCCTACAGCCCCGCGGTCAACATCAGCAAGTGCCAGCCGCCGCACGACATCATCACCATCATCAAGGTGCCGCTGCGCAACCCGGCGGCGGCCGAGGTCGTGGCCACGCCGAACCTGTTCCCGGACGGCGGCAACCCCGGCAAGGGCAGCTCGAGCAACATCGAGAACCCGTACGTGGTCGCCACCTCCGGCTGCCACGACATCACGGTGTTCCCGTCGAAGAACCTGGCCGCGGGCGCCTGCATGGGTGACGGCGTACTGCTCAACATCGTCGACCCGGAGAAGCCGCGGGTGATCAACCGGGTGCAGGACGACGAGCACTTCGCGTTCTGGCACTCGGCGACGTTCAACAACGACGGCACCAAGGTCATCTTCACCGACGAGCTCGGCGGTGGCGGCGGCGCGACCTGCACCGCCAAGATCGGCCCGACCCGCGGCGCCAACGGCATCTACGACATCACCGGCCGCGGCGACCAGCGGGCGCTGGAGTTCCGCAGCTTCTACAAGATCAACCGCTACCAGACCCCGACCGAGAACTGCGTGGCGCACAACGGGTCGCTGCTGCCGGTGCCCGGCCGCGACATCATGGTCCAGGCCTGGTACTCCGGCGGCGTCCAGCTGGTGGACTACACGAACTCCCAGCAGCCCAAGGAGATCGGCTTCTTCGAGCGCGGCCCGGCCGCCAACTCGGCCGAGAGCGGCGGGGTGTGGTCGGCGTACTACTACAACGGCTTCATCTACACCTCGGACCTGGGCAAGGGCTTCGACGTCCTGGAGATCAACGACCCGGCGACGGACCCGGCGAAGTCCTACCGGTGGACGGAGCTCAACGTGCAGACCCAGTCGACCTACGGCCGGTAAGCGCGCACGACGAAGGGGCCCCGGCTTCGGCGGGGCCCCTTTCGCGCGTCATACGGTCAGCACGACGTCGTCGTAGCCCAGCCGGGGGCTGCGGGCGAACTCGGCCACGACCGGGTTGCCGATGTTGACCACCACCAGCGACCGCAGCCGCCCGTCGGGGAAGAACTCGCGGTCCACCCCGGCGGCGTCGAACCCGGTCATCGGCCCGGCGGCGAGCCCGGCCGCGCGCACGCCGAGCACGAAGTAGCCCGCTTGGAGCAAGGCGTTGAACCGCGCGCTCTCCGCCCGCCGCTCACCGTCGGCGAAGAAGTCCTTGGCGCCGGGAACGTGTGGGAACACCGTCGGCAGGTGCTCGTGGAAATCGGTGTCCGCGGCCAGGATCGCGGTCAGCGGCGCGGCCGCCGTCTTGGCCCGGTTGCCCTCCGACAGGTGTCGGACCAGTCGCTCCCGTCCCTCCTCGGTCCGCACGAGCACAACCCGCAACGGCTGCCCGTTCATCGCGGTGGGTCCCCACTTCACCAGCTCGTAGATGGCGCGCACCTGCTCGTCGCTCACCGGCCCGTCCGCGAACGCGTTCGCGGTCCTGGCCCGGCGGAACAACAGGTCCTGCGCGTCCTCGGCGAGCTCGAGCACCCGGCTCTGCACTGCGGTCATGACTGGCTCCCGTTCGATCGTCGACACCCTCGGGTCAACTTGATTGAGAGCTTGACTATTTCCGCTCGGAGGATGACCCCGGTCACGCTGCCTTCGCTCGACTGGGGCGACCTCCGCGCTGGTCAAGGCCGTTTCCCCAGGTCGAGTTGTCCACAATGCCCTGAGTTGTCCACAGCCCAGCCGCACCCCTAGGTCGCCACCCCCACCCCCGGTAGACTGGCACTGGGGACGCCCCCCGGAGAGGGTGGGGGCTGGGGTGCCGGAGGCGGCCCCCGCGACGGCGGCCCGAGCGAGGCGGCGGCGCCCGTCGGGCGCGGATTTCGTGGATTCGGGGATGGACCCCGTGAGGTGGAAGCCGAGGTTGCAGGGCCGGGGCGACTTGGCATGCGGGGAGTGGCGGATTCAGGGATTGGCCCATTCAGGCGGAAGCTGAAAGTGCCGGGCCAGGACGGCTCGGCACGCGCGGAGGGGCTGATGTGGGGGTGGGGTCACGAGGCGGCGCGTTGGGGATGGCAGCACAGGCGGAAGCCGCGGCGGCGATGGAGTGACAGCGGCTTCTAGGCGTGCCCGGAGGGCCCTGTGAGGCGCGAGAAAGCGCATATCAGGGGCGTCCGCGGAGGAGGCGCTGCGGGTTTGTCGCGCAGCGGGCGGGCGACAGCTAAGTCGCGGGATTCGGTCGAAGGTCGCTGGACGGCCCGTCTGTGCGGGCGTTGAGCGCGGCGCACTGCGATCGACCGCGGGGTGATGTCGCGCGGGGACCTCGACCTGCGACCACGGTCGCGGCGGGTCTAGGGCGACCGTCACCACGGCCGGGTCCGCGTCCGGCTCCAGCCGCACCAGCACCGAGCTGTCGACGGCGTCCGTGGTGTGTGCGCGGGCGGCGAAGTCACTCGGGGGCCAGCCGGTCAGTCACGGGGGGGTGGGCGGGGACGTGCCGGGGTGGTGGCCGTGTCCTGGTGGGACACGGCCACCGTCAGTGGTCACCACTCACAGCCGTTGGTGACGAGCATCAGGGACGAGAAGCAGTGGCTGCAGCAGCTGGACAGCAGCTGGGGCTCGTCGCCGGTCTGCTCGGTGGCGGGCAGGAGGTCGAGCTGGTTCACGGTCAGTTCCATCGGGGGCACCTCCTCTCACGGGGTCAGGCCGGGACGGAGTCCCTGGCGTAGCTGGGCAGGAGGGGGCGGGCACCGCCGTGGCGCAGGCGTAGGAGGAAGGAGAGGGCGCCCGCGTAGCCGTTGGCGAACGAGGCGACGACGTCGCCGGTGTCGTCGGGGGTGAGGAGGCGGCCACGGCGGGGGACCGCGCGGGTGGCCATGACGGCGGCGGTGTCCTCGGCCCAGGAACGGTAGCGGGCGGCCGGATCAGAAGCGGACGGGTCGGCGGTGGACAGAGGGTAGGCGCTGGGGGTACGCGCGGCGGAGCTCGCCGCGACATGGGGATCACGTGCGCCGGGGATGTGGGTGGTGTGGCCGGTTACCGGGGCACGGCGCGCGCCGTTGCGGTGCGCCGTGCCCCCGCTCGCCTGGTCGAGTTCGGCGCGATCGAGTTCGGCGCAGTCGAGGAGGAAGTCGCCGTCGGTGGCCAGGCCGTGGCACCACAGCGGCGGCGAGGTCCAGTTGCCGTGGTGGACGGCGGTCGCGGCGGCCTCGGCCAGCGCGCGGGCGCCAGGGTCACCGGTGACCTGGTGCAGCCGCAGCAGGAACGTGCCGACGCCGGTCGCGCCGCTGCAGAAGCCGGTCAGCCGGACGTTGTCGGCCTGCTCGTCGTCCTCACCGCTGGGCCAGAACGCCGCGTCACCGTCGTGGATCGCGACCCCGGCCAACGCCTCAGCGGCACGCGAGGCCACAGCGAGGTAGCGATCGTCGCCGGTCGCCTCGGCGATGTCGAGCAGGTAGGTGGCGATGCCCGCGACACCGTGCGCGAACCCCCAGTGGGTGGCGCCCGCGAGCAGGAAGTCCCCGGTCGCGGTCCACTGTGGACCTTCCAGCGCGCTCTCCAGCAACCCGTCCGCGCACTGCCTGGCCCGGTCGAGCAGGTCGTCGTCCCCGGTCTGCCGCCACAACCGCACCAGCGCCAGCCCGGCTCCCGCGACACCGTGGAACACGTCGGGCACGTGCCACCGCGTCGGCAGGCTCCGCGCCAACGCCAACCCGGCCGCGCTGACGTCGTCCGCCTCCAGCAGCACACCCGCCTCGTACAGGCTGACCGCCGTGCCGGCTCGCCCGAACATCAACCCGGGCAACACCCTCGGCTCGTCCGGCAACCGGCGCATCGTCCACCGCGCGGCGACGTCCACTGTGTCGAGCACATCGCTGTACCCCGCCCGCGCCGCCTGGCACAGCACCAACAGCACCCCGGGCGCACCGACGTGCACGGAACACGGGTCGTACCGCATGGCGGTCTCGGAGTTCCGCCACAACCAGGCCTGCTCGGGCTTCGCGGTGCTGACGAGATCCGCGACCATCCCCTCGACCAGCCCCGCCACCGCCGAGTCCCCGTCGGCCGATTCAGCGCCCACACCAGTGACCTTCGCGCCCGACGTGGAGTGGTCCAGCGTGCCCGCATCGGTATCCGCCAAGAAGGCACGGATCTCCGCGAGCCCCGGGCGTTCAGCGGGCTCCGGCGACAGCAGGCGGGTGACGATGGGGGCGAGGCGGGCCGCGACCGGGTTGCGGTTCGCCATCTGGCGCAGCAGGTCACGGAGGCGGGTACCGGGCGAGGCGGGCGGGTGGGCGCCGGAGATGAGGTAGAAGAGGGTGGCGCCGAGGCTGTAGAGGTCGGTGCTCGGGCTGGGGTCGGCGGCGATCATCCGCGATCGGCCCTCGTCCTCCGGGGCGGCGTAGCCGGGGGTGAGCAGCCGGGCGGCGAGGTCGGTGGGGCGCAGCGCGGACTCGAGGTCGATCAGGACCAACCGCCGCTGCGGGGTGACCAGCACGTTGTTCGGGGTCAGGTCACCGAGGACGTACCCGGCGGCGTGCACCTTGTCGAGCAGGTCGACCAACTGGCGGGTCAGGTCCAGCGCCAGGTCGACCTCGAGTGCGAGCGCGGTGCCGCTGGGGCGCAGTTCGCGGGCCACGAACCGGCGCAGCGGCACCCCGTCGACCCACTGCTGGGCGACGAAGATGTCCGTGCCCGAGGTGAAGACGTCGATGAACCGGGGCGAGGACCCGCTGGGCCCGAGGATCGACAGCAGGCGAGCCTCGGCCCGCGCGCGGGTGCGGGAATCGCTGCCGTCGACGGCAGCGCCGGTGTGCTCGCGAAAGCGCTTGAGCACCAGGCGGGCGCCGTCGGCGTCCTCGGCGAGGTACACGCCGCCCCGGTTGTTCTGCCGGATCGCGGACCGGACGGTGAACCGCCCGCCGACGAGCACCGAACCGGCCACTGTGGACGGTGCGGCGTCGTCCTGGAACGGGTCTACCGCCCACGGTGGCGCTACCTGCCCCACCGCCCTCTTGTCCGGTACGACCGATCCGTCCGGTGTGCGCAACATCGCGCGGTACTCACCGTCGTCGGTCAGCACCTTCGGCGGGGTGAAGCCGCCATATCGGTAGAAAACCTGCGAGTGTTGGCGGTACCGGCGATCGGTCAGGATCCACTGCCCCGGTAGGCCCAACGTCGCGTGGTGCAAGGCTTCGGCAACGATGCGCGCGTGGCTGTCGTCGTCGGGGTACGCGGTGAGGAACTTGCCCGCGGCCTTGCGGTCGGCGTTGGGGCCGACGAGTTCGTGCACCCGGCGCATGGTGACGGCGAACTTGAACGCGCACCGGTGCTCGGCGAGCACGTCCACCGCGCGCGAGAGCACCAGGCAGACCGAGAGCGGGGTGGCCGGGACGTGCAGCTTCCAGCCCTGCTCACGGGAGCGGTGGTCGACGGGCAGCACGTAGTGCCAGTGCTCGTCGAGCGCGTGCCGCCAGGTCAGCGGCTCGTGCCGGTCGAGCACCGCCGCGGCGCACTCGGCGAGCAGATCGGCGTCCTCGTACGTCATCGGTTCCATCCCCCAGGGTGACGACCCCGAGCGGGGCCCAACCGCCACTAGACTCCGTTCACAGTCCCGAAACAAGCGGTTCACAGTGGTGGAACACTTCGGATGCAACGAATTCCATCGTTCGGCGTGCCGCGGGTGACCGCCGGTGAGCGCGGTCCGCTCGAGTCGCCCTGTCAGGTAACCGCCCGAGGCTTGGCGAATTCCGGCCCAGTCACCGAAACCACTCTCGGTGGGCGGTGCGCGCCAGTACAGTGACCGCACTTCGATCCTGTTGATCACCCGGCGAGGACGTGCCCGTGACCGACGACACGACGCGAAACCAGTTGACCGCGACGTCGTCCAACGCCGTCCAAGCACACACGATCGTCGGTGGCGTTCACTTCACTACCGCACCGTCAGCGCTACCTGTCCCCCGTCAACTGCCTGCGGACACAGCGCACTTCAACGATCGAGAGAAGTACCTCAAGTCGTTGGGGAACTGGTTGGAGAGCACTGACCCGGTAGCGCCAACGATGATTGTGGGGATCGGTGGCGTCGGTAAGACCTCACTCGCCACGCATTGGGCACACCAGGTTCGCGACC
Organism: Actinokineospora globicatena; assembly: GCF_024171945.1. Classification (GTDB taxonomy): domain Bacteria; phylum Actinomycetota; class Actinomycetes; order Mycobacteriales; family Pseudonocardiaceae; genus Actinokineospora; species Actinokineospora globicatena. Next base: position 175,484 of record NZ_JAMTCR010000004.1, on the reverse strand, counting down.
ACTTCCCCGATGGCGACCTCTACATAGACCTCCGCGGCTACCACGTCGACGAAGCGGTGACAGCCGAAGACGCGCTGGAACAGATCCTGCGATCTTTGGACATACCGGGCGAACGCATCCCGGTGGGGACCGAGCCGCGCGCCGCGTTGTACCGATCCTTGGTGCACGGCAAGCGGATCCTCATCCTGCTGGACAACGCCGCCACCCCGCACCAGGTCCGGCCGCTGCTCCCCGGCTCGTCGTCGTGCCGCGTGCTGATCACCAGCCGCAGTAGACTGACCGGGTTGGCGACCAGGGAAGGGGCCCAGCGGATGGCGTTGGACGTGCTACCCCCGACGCGCGCGGTCGAGGTGTTGGCCAAGATCGTGGGCGATGAGCGGATCGCGGCGGAGCCGGACGCCGCCGCGGAGTTGGCCAGGGATTGCGGTTATCTCCCACTGGCGTTGCGCATCGTGGGCGGCAGACTCGCGGCGAGCGAGTCGTTGAGCCTGGCCGAGTTCGCGCGGGAGTTGCGCCAAGAGCGGCTGGACGCCTTGGCTGACGACGAGGACCCCGCCGCCGCCGTTCGAGTGGTGTTCTCTTTGTCCTACCGCACGCTGTCTTCTGACGCGGCCAGGTTGTTCCGTCTCCTCGGAGTGGTTCCCGGCGCCGACATCGGCCTAGACGCGGTGCCCGCGTTGGCAGGACTATCGCCCGCGGCGACCCGACGGCTACTAGAGACGTTGGTCAACGCCCATCTCCTGCGCGAGGACTCACCTAGGCGCTACCGGTTCCACGACCTCCTTAGGGTCTACGCGGCTGAACGGGCTAGCGAGGACCCCGAACGCGTAGAGGCGTTGCGGCGTCTGCTCATTTGGTACACCCATGCGGCCGACGCGGCGGCGCGGATGTTCACTCCAAGCTTCACCCGCATCGCCCTGGACCTCGCCGAGACGCCTGCTCCGCTACCGGCCTTCACGGACAGGGCTGACGCGCTGCACTGGTGCGACCAGGAACGGGCGAACCTGGTGACGTCGGTGACGCACGCCGAGCGCGTGGGCGAGCTGGCGCTGGCGTGGCAGTTGCCGGTCGCGATGTTCGGCGCCTTCCTGGCTCGCCGCCCGTTCAACGACTGGGTGGACACGCACCTAGTGGCGTTGCGCGCGGCTAGGACCTGCGGCGAGCCAGCAGCGTTGGCTTGGCTGCACACGAGCATCGCGCTCGCCTATAGAGGGCTGCGTGACTACGCGACAGCTCTAGAGCACTTCGAGCTCGCGCGGGCCGGGTGGCGGGAACTGGGTGAGCGGTGGGCGGAAGCGTGGGCGCTGCGCGACACCGGCGACGTCCAGCACCGCTTGGGTGACGTCGCCTCGGCCGTGGCCACGCTCACCGAGGCACTGGCGATGCACGTCGCCGAGGGCGACGCGTTCGGCGAGGCCACCGCGCTGCGCCTGCTCGGCGAGGCCCAGCACAGCCTCGGCGAGTACGACGCCGCCCTGGCCAACCTGGAGCGCTCGCTGGAGATCCGCAGGCAACAGGGCGACCAGCGCAACATCGCGATCGTCTACGCGGCCATCGGCGCCATCCACAACAGCAAGAACGACCCCACCCGCGCCCTCGAGTACGCGACCCAGGCCCTCCCCCTGGCCGAAGCCCTCGACGACTGGCTCACCGAAGCCCGCGCCCACGACGCCCTAGGAGACGCCCTCCAGCTCCTCGGTAGGCCAGACAGCGCAAGAGAACACTGGGAAGCAGCCCTGCTCTTACTCGAAAAACTCGCCGACCCAGACACCGACATCCTGGAGCGCAAGCTCACCGCCTAACCGGATACCGGTAGAACAAGGCGGAAACAACCCTACACATCTCCCCCGCGCTATGGCACTGTCCAACAACAGACAGCGCCAGGAGGTGGGTCGTGGTCGAGGTCGTCGGCGAGGACATCACGGAGAAGCACCGCTTACCCGTACGCAAACTTGTCGCCGCCAGCGTCGGCAATGCGGTGGAGTGGTACGACTGGACGGTCTATGCCACGTTCAGCACGTACATCGCGAACGCGTTGTTCGAGCCGGGGAGCAAGGCGTTGCTGGCGACGTTCGCGACCTATGCGTTGGCGTTCTTCTTCCGACCGTTGGGTGGGTTCCTGCTGGGGCGGTTCGCGGATACGCGGGGGCGGCGGCCTGCGATGATCCTGACGATCGTGGCGATGGCGGGGGCGTCGTTGGCGATCGGGGTGTTGCCGACGTTCGGGCAGGTGGGGTGGTTGGCGCCGGTGTTGCTGCTGGTGGCCAGGATCGTGCAGGGGCTGTCGATGGGCGGCGAGGTGTCGAACGCGTCGGCCTACCTCGCGGAGATCGCGCCGTCGGCGCGGCGGGGGCGGTACTCGGCGTTCTTCTACATCTCGACCGGGTCGGCGGTGCTGATCGCGTCGCTGCTGGGGTACTCGCTCAACAGCACCCTCGGCAAGGCGGCCATGCAGGACTACGGGTGGCGCATCCCGTTCGTCATCGGTGGCGTCCTCGGCCTCGTCGGCTTGGTCCTGCGCCGCGCGTTGGACGAGACCGAGCAGTTCGAGGACAACAAGGACAAGGCCCGCCGCCTGACCAACCCGCTGATGCTCACCCTGCGCCAACACCCCAAGGCGGTCGGGCAGCTGATCGGCTTCACGATGCTGTCGACCCTGTGCTACTACACGTTCTTCAGCGCCCTGACCCCGTTCGCCATCAACACCAGGAAGGCCGACGACAGCGACGTGTTCCTGGCGCTGTCCATAGGCACCGCGCTGTTCGTGGTCTTGCAGTACCCGATGGGCGCCATCGCCGACCGGTTCGGCCGCAAACCACAGCTCTTGGTCTGGGCAGCGGCGATAGCGGTAACGAGCTACCCACTGTCCACACTGGTACGCCCCGGGTCGGCCAACCTGATCGTGGTCTTCTGCGTAGGCCTCGGCTTCTACACCGCCATGACCTCGATAGCCCCCGCCATCATGAGCGAACTCTTCCCCACCGAACTCCGCGGCCTAGGCATCGGCGCCTGGTACAACCTCACGGTAGCCCTATTCGGCGGCACAGCCCCTCTAGTCGTAACCGCCCTAGCCGACGCGGGCGCCTCAACCATCTTCTTCTGGTACCTCACCGGCGCCGCCGTGATCGCCTTCTTCGTCATCCTCACCCTCCCCGAGACCAAGGGCACCGACCTCCGTTAGGCCCACCGTCCACTGTGACCACGATGGCCCCCGGTGAGCCTGGTTATTCGGCGCTGCGGACCAGGGCGTGGGCGGCGGAGAGGGCGGTGTGGGTGCCGGAGCGGATGCGGAAGGCCTGGGCGCACAGGGAGAGGACCGGGTCGATGCCCTCCATGGCGGTGATGAGGGTGGTCAGGGCGTCGGCGTCGGGTTCGGTGCCGGTGAGGTTGGCCTTGGCGCGCAGGGTGGACCACACCTGGTCGGCGGTGGTCGGGTGCAGGCGGCGGATGGCGTTCTCGGCGTCGGCGACGGTGGGGCGGCGGAAGCCGTAGGGGTCGGTCATGGCGGCCTCAGTAGTGGAAGACGCGGACGAGGGCGTCGAGCTTGGTGGCCAGGGTGGACAGGTCGTCGGCGGCGGCCTGGCTGGCGCGGGCGCTCTCGGTGGTCGCGGTGGTGACCTCGGCGACGGCGCCGAAGGTGGCCGACAGCTCGCCGCTGCCGGTGGCGGCCGCGGCGATGGCGCGGCTCATCTCGGCTGTGGTGGCCGACTGCTGCTCCACGGCGGAGGCCACCGTGGTCGAGTGGTCGGTGATCTGGCCGACGACGTCCTGGATCTCCTGGACCGAGCGGGCCGCGCCCGCGGTACCGGCCTGGATGGCCTCGACCCGCTGGGAGATGCCCTCGGTGGCCTTGGCGGTGGCCTGGGCCAGGTCCTTGACCTCGCTGGCGACCACGGCGAAGCCCTTGCCGGCGTCACCCGCCCGAGCGGCCTCGATGGTGGCGTTGAGCGCGAGCAGGTTGGTCTGCTCGGCGATCGAGGTGATCATCTTGACCACCTCGCCGATCTCGGAGCTGGCCTCGGCGAGCGCGGCGATCTGCGCGCCGGTCTCGGTGGCCGCCGTCAGCGACTGCTGGGCCACGTCGGCGGCCTGCCCGGCGCTGCTGGCGATCTCGGCGATCGACGAGGTCATCTCCTCGGCGCTGACCGACATCGACCGGACGCTCTCACTGACCCGGCCCGCGGTGTCGGCCGCGGTCCCGGCGTGCTCGGCGGCCTGGCCGGAGCCCGCGCTGAGCCCGCCGCTGACCTCGGACAAGCGGACCGACGCCGAGGTCAGCGCGATGGCGGTGCCCGCCAGCTCGGACACGGTCTCGCGGACGGTGTCCATGGCGGTGTCGAAGTCGCGGCCCATCACGGCGAGCTCGTCGCGGCCGTGGATGCCCGCGTGCCCGGTGAGGTCCTTGGCGGCGAGCGCGGCGATGGCGGTGCCGACCTTGCGCAGGCTGCCCCGGATGCCCCGCACCACGTAGTAGCCGACGGCGAGCGCGAGCAGGATGCCCGCGACCAGCACGACGATGATCGTGGTGCGCGAGGACACGTAGTCGGCGGTGACCGACTCCTGGCGCTGCTCGGCGGCCTTCGCCTCGCGCAGGACCATGGCGGCCACCAGGTCCTCGGCGGCCTTGGCTGCGGGTACGAGCTTGGTGTCGCGCAGGAACCCGACGGCGTCCACGTCGTGGGCGCGGCCCGCGGGCAGCACCTCCTCGTCGCGGATGCGCTGGTACTCGGCCCACTTCGCGCGGACCTGCTCGACCAGCGACGGGTCGGTGGTGTACTTCGCGTAGGCGTCGAGGTCCTCGGTGAACGCGGCGTCGTCGTCGCGCAGCGCCTGCTCGTACTTGGCGAGCGTCGCCGGGGTGGTCGACAGCGCGTGGTTGAGCACGTTGCGGCGGGTGCTCTCCATGTCGACGCGGACCTCGTAGATCTGCTCGACCGGCAGCAGGCCGTTGGTGTAGAGCTGCTCGGCGGCGGTGTCCATGGACCCCATGCGCACGATCGAGAGCACCCCGACCCCGGCGGCGACGACCGCGAGCAGCCCCACCGTCCCCAGGACCTTCGTACCGACCTTGCGGTTGGCCAGCCAGCGCCCCACGGGGGAGCCCTTCGGCCGCCCCGTCCCCTGCTCGCTCACCCGAGCCTCTTCCCGCCCCGGCCCCGTCACGGGCACCATCGCGAGCAGGTTCGGCAGGCGGGGCTTCGTTCTGAGGAGACCGAGAACGAAGTCCCCCGAATCCCCACCGTGCCGGACGAAGCCCGGCACGGTGGGGCGAGGTCCAGCGGTCCGCTCGACTACCCGACGGGTGAGGGCGAGGCTCAGCACCCTGATGGGTGACGGCGAGGTGTGGCGGGTCCCCGGACGCCGGGGGGACACGTCCTGGGGACCCGCGGGTGGGCGTCGGCTCAGCCGCGCCCAGGTCCGTCGCCTCGGTCGCCTCCTCGGCGGTCACCGCCGCGGTCGTCGCGGCTGCGGTCGTCGCTGCCGCCCCAGCGGCCGCGGAAGTCGCCGTCGCCCCGGCGGTCGGGGCCCCCGCGCAGGTCGCCGCCGCGATCACGGGCGTCGACGACCCGTGGGCGGTCGTCGTGGTCGTGCAGCGCGAGGGCGGTGATGCCCGCACCGACCGCGCCGCCGATGAGCAGCGCCGCGACCACCAAGGTCGCCCGGTGCCGGGCCACCCGACCGGTCGTCGCCCCAGCCCGACGCCACCGCGACCTCGGCGGCACCGCACCTGGGGCGTGCACGTACGCGGTCGACTGCCCGTCCGCCTGGGGGGCCTGCTCCGGATGCGGCAGGTGCTCGGTCGACTGCGCGGCGGGGCCCGACTGCCCCGCGGGATCCGGCTGGACGCCTCCGCTTGCCTGCTCAGCACCACCCGGCTGCCCGGCAGAGCCCGAGTGCGCTGCCGGACCTGCCTCCCCAGCGGAACCCGACTGGCCAGCGGCGCCAGTCTCGCCTGCAGTACCCGACTGGCCCGCACCAGGCTGGGCGAGACGCTCCGTCGGCTGGGCAGGCGTCTCCGGCTGCCCCAGCGGCTGGGTCGGCTGGGTCCCCTCGGCGCGGGGGGTGTTCGGGTCCTGCGGTGTGGTCATCAGCGGTGCCTTTCCGGTGCGGTCACGCGGTCCCCCCGCGCGGCAGCGGCGGTGACGGGTTCGTGGCGACCACCGCACCGGAGGTCCACATCGGACAGGTGGGTGGTCAGCACACCACAGACGATGGCCGAGCTTCATGAGACGACGATGAGAGACAGGTCGCGCTTCGTTAAGAAACCAGCGGCAGCAGGATCGACACCCGCGCACCCCCACCGGGCGCGGACCCGACAGCCCCGAGCCCGCCGTGCTGCGCCGCGACCTGGGCGACGATGGCCAGCCCGAGCCCCGATCCCGGCAGCGACTTCGCGGCGGCGGCCCGGTAGAAGCGCTCGAAGACGTACGGCATGTCCTTCTCCGCGATCCCCGGCCCCTCGTCGTCGACGTCCACCCGGGCCCACCCGCGGTCGGTTGTGACGCGAGTGGTGACCGTGCTCCCAGCGGGACTCCACTTGGCCGCGTTGTCCAAGAGGTTCAGCACAGCGCGCTCCAACGACACCGGACGCGCGAGCACCACGGCGGGCTCGAACTCGGTCACGTACCGCACGTGGGTAGTCCTGGCGCGGGCTCGTTCCACGGCAGGCCCAACGACGTCAGCCAGGTCTAGCGGCTCCTCCACCTCCGGCGACCGGTCCCCGGTAGACAGATCGACTAGCTCGCCGATAAGAGTCGTGAGTTCCTCAGTCTGGGCACGCAGATCAGCCAGCAGCCGCGCCCGGTCGTCGGCAGGCAGGTCCTTCGTGCGGGTATCGGCGTGGATCAGCAGCTCGATGTTGTTGCGCAGACTGGTCAACGGGGTGCGAAGCTCGTGCCCGGCGTCTTGCGCGAGGCGGCGTTGCGCGTCACGGGAGTCGGCGAGGGCGGTCAGCATGGCGTTGATGGCGCCACCGAGCCGGGCGATCTCGTCGGTGCCGCGCACCGCGATCCCCGCCGAGAGGTCCTGCGTCCTGGCCACCCGCTCAGCGGCGGCCGTGAGGTCGTCGACCGGGCGCAGCGCGGTGCGGGCCACCAGCCACCCGGCGATGGCCGCGAGCGCTACCCCGACCAGGCCGACGAGCCCGTGCCAGAGCTGGAGCTCGTCCAGGGTGTCCTCGACGGCCTCCACGTCCATCGCCACCTGCACCGCGCCGCCCTGGCGTTGCACGGTCAGCACCCGGTAGCGGTCGCCGCCGAGGTCCACCTCCTCGATGAGCCGGGCGCCCATCCCCGCCGCGACCGCGACCGCACGGCTGCTCAGCGGGATGAGCGGCCCACCGCTGGTGCCCCTGACCTGCCCCGTCCGGTCGACGAACTGCACGACCAGGTCGTCCCCACGCCGAGGTCCCCGGGTGCGGTCGTCGCGCAGCAGGACGATGGCGTCGGCGGGCGAAGCCGCGACGACAGCGATCCGGGCGGCGGACTGGAGCCGGTCGTCGAAGTCCCGGTTCAGCTTGCCGCGCACCAGCAACCACGAGGTCAGCGCGACCCCGAGCACCGCGACGGCGACCGCCCCGACGGCCAGCGCGGTCAGCCGTGACCGCAGCGACAGCCTCACAACGGCTCCTCCCGCAGGACGTAGCCGACGCCGCGCACCGTGTGCAGCAGCCGGGGCTCCCCGTCGGCCTCCAGCTTGCGGCGCAGGTAGCCGACGTAGACGTCGAGCCCGTTGGACGCCGCGCCGAAGTCGTAGCCCCAGACCTGCTCGAACATCAGGGTGCGGGTGAGCACGATGCGCGGGTGGCGCAGGAAGGCCTCCAGGATCGCGAACTCGGTCCTGGTCAGCCGCAGCGGCCTGCCGCTCCGGGTGACCTCGCGCGTGGCCGGGTCGAGCACCACGTCGGCGAAGCGCAGCGAGGTGTCGGCGGTGGCGTTGTACTCGGTCCTGCGCAGCAGCGCGCGCACCCTGGCCAGCAGTTCCTGCAGCGCGAACGGCTTGACCAGGTAGTCGTCGGCGCCCGCCTCCAGCCCGGCGACCCGGTCGTCGACGCCGGTGCGCGCGGTCAGCATGAGGATCGGCACGTAGTTGCCCTCGGCGCGCAGCACCCGGCACGCGTCGAGGCCGTCGAGCACCGGCATGGTGACGTCGAGCAGCACGCCGTCCGGTCGCGCGGAGCGGATCAGGCTGAGCGCGGCGGCCCCGTCGCCCGCCGTCGAGACGGTGTAGCCCTCGAACCGCAGGGTCCGCGACAGCGAGTCCCGCACGGCCGCCTCGTCGTCGACGATCACCAGGTGCACGACACCTCCGCTGAGCTGGTACTCCGGTCACTCCCACGATCGCACACCCCGTGACCGGCGCCCGTACACCCACCGGGATCGGCGGCGGCGCCGTCGGCGGACCCCGTCCGAGTGCATTGTGGACCGTCGCCGGTAGCGGAGACCAGCAACGGCATGTGGGCAGCTCACCCACAGGCGTGGGACGTCCTCACCAGCGGGGGAACACCGTTGAGGGAAAGCGGCCGGGTGATGAGACTCGGTGTGACGAATCCGGTCCGGTCGGGGGACCGCCACCAGCGCAGGAGGAACCATGTCGACCACTCAGATCACCGCCGCCGAAGCCGCCGCACTGCTCTCGGCGCGCGCGCTGCCCGAGACCAGGATCCACCCGTCGGCCCGCAACACCCAGGACCACACCTTCACCTTCATGGGCGCCTTCCGGATCGAGGCGACCATCTCCACCGACGACGGGGTGTCCGCGCTGATCACCGCCTACGCGGTCGGCGTCCGGCTGTTCCAGTACACCGTCGACCAGGCGAACCCGACCATGCGCGCGGCGGGCAGCATCGCGGGCTTCAAGCTGGCGATGGAGGCCGACCTGGTCAGCGACCCGAGCAGGCTGGTGTTCGAGGGCGAGGGCTGCGTGCCGATCGAGGGCTGCCAGCAGCTGCACCACGTGCTGCCGGTCGACTGACCCCGGCACCCTCCCGGTCCACTGTGGACGCTTTTCGACGGCGGCCACGTGGATCGGGATACTGGGTGCTGTGGATCGAGACAAAGAAGTGGCCGCCGCGATAGCCGAGGTCAGGGCGGCGCGTGGGGCCACGGCCAGACCTGCTCTCTGGTTGCGGTTGCTGATCGGGGTGTGGCACGGGATCGCCGCGGCGGTCCGCTTCCTGGTCGAGTTCCTGGCCGAACTCCTGGGCGAGTTCGTGCTGGGCATGCTGGCCGTCGGCCTGTTCGTCGGTCTGCTGGCCGCGATCGGCTGGGGCCTGGTCACCGCCCCGCTGCCCACCGCCGTCCTGGTCGCGGCCCTGCTGGTGTTCCTCGGCCTGGCCGTCCGCGAGACCTTCTTCGGTGCCAAGCGCGGCCGGACGCGCCCGATCCTCGGGGGCGTGGGCCTGGCCACCGCCCTCTGGGCCAGCTACGTCCTGATGTACTACGTCAACTAGGCCTGATGGCCCACCGCGCGCCTCTACGCCGCAGGAGTGCGAAGTTTCCCCTTCCTGCCGCGACTGATCTGTGACGACCATGAAACCCACTGGTGGTGGTCGACGATCAGGAGTGTTGTGCGGGGTTTCGACGAGGCCCAGGTCAGGTTCAGCACCGCCGTCCGGGCCGCGGCGCCGTTGTGGGCGGCGGGGTGCTGGATCCGGGCCGGGCTGCTGGCCGGGGTCTGGCTGACCCTGCTGTGGGCGGACCCGGCCGATCGGGTGCGCGGGGCGGCGCACCTGCTGGTGGGCACCGGCGCGGTGCTGCTGGCCTTCGCCCACGTGCGGCCGGAGACGCTGGCGGCGTTGGGCCGCGTGCCGGGGCTGCGGCGGTTGGTCGGCCACCTCACCTCGACCTCCGGCCGGGCGACGGTCGACGCCTCGGGGCTCGCCGAAGGCGCTGGTGCGCTGCTGGCGACGTGGCTGTTCGCCGGGCCGTTCCCGTTGGCGTCGTTGCCGCCCGGGGTGCGCGTGGTCGGCCTGGTGCTGGCGATCCTGTACGTGTGGGAGGCCGTGCTGCAGGCGGTGATCGATCCCGGCTGGTACAGCGTGGAGCAGCCGCCGCCGCGCGGGATGCGGGTGTTCCGCTACACCTTCGCGCCGGTGCTCAGCTCGATCATCCTGGTCGGCGCCGCCCCCTACACCGAGCACGCGGTGTCCACGGCGGCCTGGCTCGTGCTGAGCGCGACCCCGTTCCTCTACTACCCGGTCTGGGCGGCGTTCGACGTGCTGCTGCGCGCGTCGGTCAGCCACGCCCGCACCAGCCACCTGCTCAACCGGCAGGAGATCGCGATCGACCTGCACAGCCAGGTGAAGAACTCGGCCGGGTTGCTGCAGCGCTACGTCGACGAGCCCGCGCCGGTGTTGGCCGAGGTGCGCAGCCTCGCCCGCGAGGTGCTGATGCGGGTGGAAGAGCTGCGCCGCGACGTCCTGGACGTGCACCGCGACCAACGTCGTAGGCACTTCGGCGACCTGTGGGAGACCACGCAGCGAGTACTGCCGTCGCACTGGCGCCCCGCGTGCGTACTGCGGGACGGCGCGGAGGTAGTGCTAGGTCCGGCGGACGCGCAAATCGCCCGACGGGTGCTCCCGGACCTACTCACCAACGCGCTCAACGCCGGTGCCGAGTCGGTAGAGCTAACTTGCTGGGCGGATGCGGATGAGGTGGTGCTAACCGTGCGCGATGACGGACCGGGCATCTCCCCGGATGACTTAGACCGGCCGCACGGGAGTGCGGCGTTGCTCCGCGGGCGGCTGGTGCTCTTCGGCGGCGACATCGAGTGGACGGCGACCGGGGTGGGCACCCTGGTCCGCGCCCGGTGGCGGACCCAGTCGCACGAGGCGGGCACCCGGTTGAGCCCACCGGGGACCGACCGGCGCGGGGGGCGCTGACCGATGCGGATCGTGGTGGTGGACGACATCCTGGAGGTGGGCAACACCGTGGCCAGGGCGCTCGACGGCAGCGGGCACGAGGTGCGGGTGCTGCTGAGCCCGGCCGCGGTGGGCACCGCGCTCGCCGGGCACCGGTTCGACCTGGCGTTCGTCGACCTGGACTTCTCCTACGAGTCGAGCGAGACGGGTCTCACCGCGTTGCGCCACCTGGCCGCCGCAGACGTGCCCGCCGTCGTGTACTCGGCCGACAGCGAGGAGAACCGCGCGCTGCTGTTGCTGGCCGCCTTCCAGCACTACGCGCCGCTGGCCCTGCTGTCCAAGAGCGCCACCCAGGACCAGATCCGGGCGTTGGTCAAGCAGCTGGTGGGGTCCGGGATGCGACCCGCCACCGACCCGCTGTCCCAGCGCTATCGTCCACAAGGGACACCTACCGTGCTGGACCAGCTGGTGCGCAACCAGACCGAACTCACGATCTGGCGCCTGCTCTCCCAGTACGCGGACCGCAACGAGGTGGCCATCGCGGCGCACGTGCACTCGCGGACCGTGGACAAGTTCCTGGCCACCCACTACCCGGTGATGCGCGAGGTGGAGGCCCGGTTGCGGTCGCTCCCGCGCGAACCGGAGACGCCCAAGAAGCACCTGCTGGCACCGATGCACGCCTTCGCCGTCAAGCACGCGAGGTTCTTCGCCGACACCGAACTGGAGGCGCTGGTGCGCGACCGGCAACCACCCGCCCGCAGGACCACCGCCGCGTCCCGGGCCGCGCGCAAGTACCGAGACCGCCCGTGACGCCCTGGCCGCTCGGCCTGGACTGGGTGAGCGGCGTGGTGATCGCGTTCGCCATCACCCCCGGCGGACACGTGGCACTGGCGCTGCTCCTGGAGCGCCGGATCATCCGCCCCCGCGCGGAGTTCACCGCGCTGGCCTACGGCGATCCCCTGCTGTGCGTGGCGTGCGGCATCGGTTTCGCGTTGACACCGGACGGCCTCCCCCGTGCGGTCGCGTTCCTCGGCACGGCCGCGGCGGTCGTCGTGTCCTGCGCGGTGTGGCTGGGATTCGGCCTCTGGCAATGGGTCGACGAGCTGCGACGCGGCTACTACACGGCGGCGCAAGCGTTTTCGCCGACCAAGGTGTGGCACCAGCTGGTCGTGTACCCGATTTTCGGGACCCTCGTTGGCTTCGCGGGACTTGCCGGACTCGCGGCCCCCATCACGGGAGTCGCGTCAGTGCTCGGGAAGGTCGCGATCGGCGGCGCGCTCGCGGCCTGGGTGTTGATGAACGTCCACGACCGGTCCCACCCGCGCCTGGGACACCCGCCGTACGACTGGCGCCGCTTGCGACCGTCACCGCGGCCGTGGCCACGCACGTCCACCACCTTGCGCACACCGTACGAAGTTTCCCATTCCGACCGACCCGACGACGCCGGATAGTTGGTGTCACCGGACGGGGAAAGGTCCGGGAGAAGTCGGGAGGCGGACATGAGCAAGAAGAAGGCCAACGAGCGGACCGTCGAACAGGTGGCCATCGCGACCGGGGTGTGCGTGCTCACGAGCACCATCGTCGGCACCCTCATCGTCGACGGCTGCTTCGGCGACGACTGAACCACCCGAGCACCGAGCACCACCAGGCACAGAGCACCACCCAGGCACCGCACACCACATAGGCACTGACCAACGCACACCAGCAGGGGAGCAAGGCAATGGCGAGGAAGACCAACGAGGAGATCATCATCGAGACCGTCGCCACCGGCGTCGGCGCGGGCATCGGCCAGGCGGTCGGCGCCAAGACCGGCGCGGCGATCGGCTTCGCCGCGGGCGGCCCGGTCGGCGCCGCCATCGGCGCGAGCATCGGTTTCCTGGCCACCACCATGATCACCGAGGCGGCCACCGAGTGAGGCTCAACCCCCGTGTGCGGGGTCGGTCACCCGGCCCCGCACACACCCACGCCGTCAGTCCACACCGGACAGACCGTCAGGACACCGGGCGCCACCCCGGCGGTGGGTCCTCCCCCACGCGCCCGTCCACGGACTCGCGCAGCAAGTCCGCGTGCCCCGTGTGCCGCCCGTACTCCTCGACCAGGTCGCACACCAGCCTCCGCAGGCTGACGTGGTTCCCCTGGTCGTCGCTGAGGTGCACCAACTGCTCCAGCCCGCCATCGGCCAACGCCGTGGTCAGGCGCGCACGGGAGCGCTCCACCGCCGCGTCCCAGATCGCGTAGTGCTGCGCGGGGCTCGCGTCCGTGGGACCGAAGCCCCAGTGCGGGTCGCCATCCCAGGGCGCGCCGGACAGCCGGACCGTGAAGATGTGGTCCTCCACGACCGCGAGGTGCCGCAGCAGCTTGCCGATGGTCAGCTCCGAGGCGCCGACGCGGGCGGCGAGCCCCTCGGCGTCGAGGTCGTCGGCCTTCCAGCGGAACGTCGTGCGCAGCCGGTCCAAGGCCCCGACGAGGTGCTCGGCCTCGGTACCCGCCAGGGGTGGTTCCCACGGGGTGTCAGTCATGTGTCCACTGTAGAGCTCACAGCGGTTTGGCGCGGACGTGCATGCGCTCGCCCTGGGAGCCGAACAGGCTCAGGATCTCCACCGGCGCCTCCCCCGTGCTGCCGAACCAGTGCGGCAACCGGGTGTCGAACTCGGCCGCCTCCCCCGCCTTGAGCACCACGTCGTGCTCGGCGAGGACCAGGCGGAGCTTGCCGTTGAGGACGTAGAGCCACTCGTAGCCCGAGTGCGTGCGCGGGTCCGGGTCGCAGCGGGTGACCGGGATGACCATCTTGAACGCCTGCGGACCGCCGGGGTGCTGGGTCAGCGGGAGGATCGTCGCGTCGGCGTGCCGGATCGGCTTGAGCCGGACCCTCGGGTCGCCGACGGCGGGCGCGCCGACGAGGTCGTCGAGCGGGACCTGGTAGGCGCGGGCCAGCGGGAGCAGCAGTTCCAGGTTGGGTTTGCGCTCGCCGGACTCCAGCCGCGACAGGGTGCTGACCGAGATGCCGGTGGTCTCGGCGAGCTGGGTCAGCGTGGTGCCCCTGCTCTTGCGCAGCGCCCGCAGCCGAGGGCCGACGGCGGACAGGACCGCGTCGTCGTCGTTTGCCATACCGGCAAGAGTACTTGCTGGAATTTGCTGGTCAAGCACACGCTGTGGCCATGACCAAGCGCGCGGCGCTCGCCGCTCTCACCCTCTCGATGCTGCTGCCGTCGTTGAGCACCAGCATCGCCAGCGTCGCGGCGCCCACCCTGGCGGTGGCCTTCGACGCGACCTTCGCCGAGGTCCAGTGGGTGGTGCTGGCGTTCCTCGTCGCCGTCACCGCGCTGACCGTCCTCGCGGGCCACCTCGGTGACACGACCGGCCGAAGACGCCTGTTCCTGGTCGGCATCGCCCTGTTCGGCGTCATGTCCGCGGCCTGCGCGGCGGCGCCCTCGCTGGGGGCGCTCGTCGCGGCCAGGGCGGGTCAGGGCGTCGGCGCGGCGATCATGATGGCGCTGACCGCGGCATTCGTGAGCGAGGCCGTCCCCAGGGAGCGGATCGGCACCGCGATGGGCCTGCTCGGCACCGTGTCCGCCGTCGGCACCGCGATGGGACCGCCGCTCGGGGGCGCGTTGATCGCCGCGTTCGGCTGGCAGGCGATCTTCCTGGTCGCCGTCCCGCTCAGCGCCGTCGCGTTCACCCTCGCCGTCCGCCACCTCCCGGACCCGCCCAAGGCCCCGCGCGCCCGGCTCAGCGCCGCTGTCCTGCGCGACCGCACCCGGGCGGCGAACCTGCTGCTCAGCGCGATCGTCACCACGGTCCTGATGTCCACCCTGGTCGTCGGCCCGTTCTACCTGACCGGCGGGCTCGGCCTCGACACCGCCGTCGTCGGCGCGGTCATGGCCGCGGGTCCGCTGGTCGCGGCGCTGGGCGGGCTCCCGGCGGGCCGGGTGGTGGACTGGCTCGGCACCCGCCGCACCACGCTGCTCGGCCTCGGCGGGATGGCCGCCGGATGCCTGGCACTGGCGACGCTGCCCGCGAGCCTCGGGATCCCCGGCTACGTCATCCCGGTCGTCGTGATCACCGGGAGCTTCGCCCAGTTCCAGGCCGCCAACAGCACCGAGGTCGTCGCGGGCGCGCCCGCCACCAGCCGGGGCGCGGTCTCCGGCATGCTCGCGCTGTCGCGGCAAGTGGGGCTCATCCTGGGCACCTCGGCGATGGGCTGGGTGTTCACCGCCGCCGCCGGGACCGCAGATATCACCGGTGCCACGCCGGGTGACGTCGCGACCGCGTTGCGCACCACGTTCGTGGTCGGCGCCGCGCTGATCGCCTGCGCCATCGGCGTGGCGATCACCACACGCCGGTCCGTTTCATCCCGAATGGGTGAAACTGTGCCGACCCGGGTATGAGCGGGGTACACCGGACGACCCAGCGGAGGACGATCAGCGCATGGACTGGATGCTCAGCCCCGAGTTGTGGATCGCCTTCGGCACCCTGCTGCTGCTGGAGGTCGTCCTCGGGATCGACAACATCGTGTTCATCTCCATCCTGGCGGGCAGGCTGCCACCCGAGCAGCAGCAACGGGCCAGGATCGTCGGCCTCTCGCTCGCGCTGATCACCCGGCTGCTGCTGCTGGCGTCACTGTCGTGGGTGATCGGGCTGACCGCCCCGCTGTTCACCGCGCTCGGCCAGGAGATCTCCGGCCGCGACCTGATCCTGCTGCTCGGCGGCCTGTTCCTGCTCGGCAAGGCGACCTTCGAGATCCACGAGCAACTGGAGGGCACCGAGCACGCGACCACCCGCAAGGCGGTGTCGTTCAGCTCGGTGATCGCCCAGATCCTGGTGCTGGACGTGGTGTTCTCGCTGGACTCGGTGATCACCGCGGTCGGCATGGTCGACGAGCTGGGCATCATGGTCGCCGCCGTCGTGGTGGCCATGGTGATCATGCTGGTGTCGGCCAAGGCGATCAGCGAGTTCGTCAACCGGCACCCCACGGTGAAGATGCTCGCGCTGTCGTTCCTGCTGCTCATCGGCGGCAGCCTCATCGCCGAGGGCTTCGACCAGCACATCCCCAAGGGCTACGTGTACGGCCCGATCGCGTTCTCGGTGTTCGTGGAGTTCCTCAACCTGCGGGCCAAGGCCAAGCGGGCGGCGCAGCCGGTGCACCTGCACCCCACCTACGTCAAGGACACGGCCACCAAGGGCGACGGCGACACCCAGGGCGACAGTGATTCCAAGGGCAACAGCGATACCAAGGGCAACAGCGGAGTCAGCGACCGCTGACCACCCGGTCCACCGCCGCCCTGGCCTCCCGCACACCGGCGAACACCGGCACCCGCTCGCTGACCCCGGCGACCCGCAGCACCCGGTAGGCAGCCCCACCGGTGTCGACGACCAGGCACACCCGCGCCCGGCCGCGCGCGCACCCGGCGACGAACCGGTTGATCAACCGGGCGCCGTGCGCCGAGGGCAGCGCGACGTCGAGCAGGTCGAGCACCACGACCGCACCCGGCTCGCACGCCGCGCAGACCGCCCGCAGCTCGGCGTCGACCGCCGCCACGTCGACCGCGCCGACCTCCCCCGCCACCCGCACCACCACGGCCCACCCGGTCAGCGCCCAGCTGACCTCGACCCCACGCACCAACCCACACCCCACGACCGTCGGACGAGGGGATACATCATGCTCCACCCCCCGCCCGTCCGGTCACGCGGCTACGTTGTCCGAAGTGGACGAACCGCGCGCAGCGGGCCGGGTCGGCGGGCGGAGAGCGCGGCGCCCCGGACGATGGCCTCCTTGGCCAGCGCGGCGGTCCGACCGGTGAGGATCTTCTCCCCAGGGCTGTCGTCGGGGTTGAGGAACTGGAGCAGCGCGTCGCGGCGTCCGAGGCTGATGCACTGCGCGACGAACTTGAACCGCAACGGCTCGGGTTCACGGCCGGTGATCCTGGCCGCGATGCCGTCGGCGACGTGCTGGGCGGAGGGAAGCGCTGTGGCGCAGGCCATCCGCAGGTTGCCGGGCAGCGCGGTCGCGTCGCCCGCCGCGTAGACGGTGTCGTGGCTCTGGGAGCGCAACGTCTGGTCGACCAGCACCCGGCCCTGGTTGTCCACCGCGAGCCCGGAGTCACGGGCGAGGCTGGGGACGGTGAACCCGGTGCACCAGAGGGTGGCCTCGCCGGGGAGGTGCTCGCCGGTGGCGAGGGTGACGCCGTCCGGGTGCGTCTCGACGACCTTGGTCTCGTGGATCTCGACGCCCATGCGGGTCAGCACGGTGCGGAGGTGGTCGCGGGCGCGGGGCGACAGCCAGGCACCCAGTTCCTCGCCGGTGACCAGCCGCACCGCCAAGCCGGGACGGGACTCGGCGAGTTCGGTGGCCATCTCGAGCCCGGTAGCGCCGCCACCGACGACGGTCACCCTGGCGCCGTCGGGGAGTTGGGCGAGACGCGCCCGGGTCAGCGCCGTGTCGTCCGCGCCGGAGATGGTGAGTGCGTGCTGGTCGACGACGCCGGTGCTGCCCGCCGCATAGACGAGAAAGTCGTAGTCGAGTTCACGCGCGCCCACGGTCAGGCGTCGTGCGTCGGGGTCCAGCGCGGTCGCGGTACCGACGACCAGCGACACGCCCCGCTTCCCCAGCAGCGCGGCCAGGTCGACCCGGGCGCCGTCCGTGCCGACCGCGACCTGGTGCAGCCGCACCCGTTCCACGAACCACGGGCTGGGGTTGACGACGGTCACCTCGACCCGGTCCCCCACCGCCCGCGCCACCCGCCCGGCCGCCGACAGCCCGGCGTACCCCGCTCCGACCACCACGATCCGCTGTGCCATGGTCCTGCTCCTCTCGGTTCGGGAGTTGAACCGAGCGGCGGCGCGATTGCTGACAGGACCGGGCGGTGACTCCGGTCACGCGGTCCCGAGCTGGGCGGCGAGGTGGTGGAGCTTGTCCGGGTTGGCGACCGCGTGCACGGTGGTGATCAGGTCGTCGACCACCTCGAGGACCACCACGCCCCACAGCCGCCCGTCGACCACGGCGACGAACCCGACCTCGCCGTTGACCTCCCGCAGCGAGACCTCCAGCCCCGGGACCTGCCGCGACATCCAGCCGGTGAGGTAGCGCGCGACCTGCTCGACACCGCGCACCGGACGCCGGGCGGCGGAGACCTTGCCGCCGCCGTCGGCCCAGGACACGACGTCGGCGGCCAGCACGCTCTCCAACCCGGCGAGGTCCCCGGTCGCCGCGGCGGCCAGGAAGCGGTGGGCGATGACCTCGGCCCGCTCCCGGTCGACCGGCACCCGGCGGCGCGCCCCGTCGAGGTGCGCGCGGGCCCGCCGGTACACCTGCGCCGAGTTCGCCTCCGTCACGTCGAGCACGTCGGCGATCTCGCGGTGGCTGTAGCCGAACGCCTCGCGCAGCACGAAGACCGCGCGCTCGGCCGGGGTCAGCCGCTCCAGCAGCACGAGCAGCGCCAGCGACACCGACTCCCGCTGCTCGGCGGACTCCATCGGCCCCAGCGCGGCCCGCTCGGTGAGCACCGGCTCCGGTAGCCACGGCCCGACGTAGCTCTCCCGCCTGGCCCGCGCCGCGGTGAGCCGGTTGAGGCACAGGTTGGTCACCACCTTGGCCAACCAGGCCGCCGGGGTGACCACCGCGTCCCGGTCGGCGCCGTTCCAGCGCAGGAACGCGTCCTGCACGGCGTCCTCCGCCTCGGCGGCGGACCCCAACAACCGGTACGCGAGCGCGAACAACCGCGACCGCTGCGCTTCGAAGTCAGCCACCAGGTCGGACACACCACCAGCGTACTACCGTCCGATGTGGACTCCCTGCGTCGGGCTGACCGGTCGCGTACCGTCGCCGGGGACGGGCACCACCGCGGGAGGTAGGGATGGGCAAGCTGCTGTACTCGGCGACGATGTCACTGGACGGGTTCATCGCGGGCCCGGACGGCGACATGTCGTGGCTGGCGGCCCAGGACGGCCCCGATCCCGAGTCCGAGGCACTGGCCGCCACCATCGGCGCGATCCTCGTCGGCAACCGCACCTACGGCGGCGACGACCCGAACCGCGGCACCGACGCCGAGGGCGCCTTCGGCGGCACGTGGTCCGGACCGCAGTTCGTGCTCACCCACAACCCGCCCGCCACCCCGGTCCCGGGCACCACCTTCACCGACGACCTACCCGGCGCCATCACCGCGGCCAGGGAGGCGGCGGGCGACAAGTACGTCAACGTGCTGGGCGCCAACACCGCCGCCCAATGCCTTGCCCTGGGCGAACTCGACGAGATCCTCGTCTTCATCGCCCCCGTCCTCCTCGGCGACGGCACCCGCCTGTTCACCCACGACGGCGGCACCACCATCCCCCTGGAACGGCTCAACACCAACCACTCCACCCCCAGCGCCCACTACCGCGTGCTCCGCTGATCTTGTCCAGGAAATGTCCAGTCCCCGGTGAGGACCAAGGTCACCCACCGTCCGCCCGGGTGTAACGCCCCCTTCACGCACCGCGACTCCCAGCGGCAGAGGTGACCTTCGGGAACTGGAGCCGCGTCCATGATCCTTGCCGTCGACCGGTACGACGAACTGGAACAGGCCTACCTCGACGACGGCTGCGCGGAGCGCTCGACGATCCACTTCAGCGTCGCCGCGATCGACTTCCAACTCCGGTTCACCATGCTGTGCGCGGCGGCCGCGCTGCGGGAGCAGGACCCGTACCAGGTGCAGCTGAGCCGCGCACCCGGATTCGGTACCTACCAGGCCTTCCTGAGCAAGGCGCGCTCGATCCTGCACAAGTCCGGGTACACCGACTTCGCCGCCGTCATCAGGCTCGTCGACGAGGTGTTCGCCGCGATCACCGGCTTCAACGGGCGCGACCCCCGGTTCGGCTCGCTGACCAAGCTGCGCAACGAACTCGCCCACGCCCAGGTGATGCCCACCGGGGCGGACCTCGCCGCGCTGCGGGACAGCGTGCTGGCGGTGGCCAAGCAGATCTCCGCAGCCATCCGCGGGTTCCTGACCGGGGCGGAGATCGTCACGCGCCCCGGCGACGCGGACCTCGGCGCGGTCGACTTCGCGTGGGCCGACCGGCGGCTGTCGATGTGGCCGTTCCTGTGCGCGGACCGCAGCGGCAGGCTGTGCGTGTTCGCCCAGTTCAACTCCACGGCGCCGACCTACCTGCGCGCGGGCTCGGCCGACGTCACCGTCAAGGGCGGCGGCGACGAGCTGATCATCGACCTGACCGCGGTGATGCGCCCGCTCGACAACGACCGCTTCGGCCACTTCGTCGCCGACATCCAGCTCGACCTGGCCGGGTTCCGCGACGCCGACCACGCCTGCCACCACTACGAGGTCGACGGCATGGTCGCCATCCTCTGGTTCCGCGCCACCAGCGAGGGCACCGAGGCGCGCACCGACCAGTTCCGCCTCGGCGACGGCGAACAACGCCAGTGGCTGAACCCGAGCACCGGCGAGTGGTGCCCCTACCCGGACTTCCTGCGCGACATCGTGAACTGGCCGGTGGCCGTCGCGCGCTTCCGCCAGTACCTGGAGAAGATCGAGGAGGAACTGCTCGAGGGCGAGCGGGAGGGCCTGGCCTGGACCAAGGGCGCCGGTGTCTACATCAAGCCCACCTTCCGCGTCACGGGCCTGCAGAACTCGAGCCGCAAGGCCGAGCCCATGGGCATCGACGAGCTGCGGGCCGAGATCGACGGCAGGCTGCGGCTGCGCGGCTCGAAGTCCCGGATCTACTTCGTGGAGGGCGAGGCGGGCATCGGCAAGACCAGGACCCTGGTCGCCACCGCGCTGGAGCGGGCGCGCGAGATCGAGCGGGAACCGGGCTCGACCCGCTCGCAGGACCGGTTGCCGCTGCTGTACTACGTCCGGTCCACCGGGCAGGCGTCCAACAGCCTGGACACCGTCATCGACGCCGCCGCGACCAAGACCAAGAACCTGGAACTGGAGAACATCAAGGCGCTGTGCCGCAACGGGCTCATCGCGCTGGTGGTCGACGGTCTCGACGAGCTGCTCGGCGGGGTGGGCTACGACAACGCCCTCGGCTCGCTGCGGCAGTGGATCGAGGCGATGGCGGGCCGGGGCGTCATCGTGGTCTCGGCGCGCTCCTCGTACTACGTCAACCAGTACAGCGAGAGCATCCGGCGCGACCGCGAGCAGCTCGACATCGTCGTCGAGCACCGGGTGGCCACCGTCACCGAGTGGGACGACGACCAGCTCGCGGGGTTCCTGCGCCAGCACGGGGTCGACCCGGCGCGAGCGGAGCGGCTCTCACGCGAGGACCGCAAGCTGCTCGGTCTGCCGTTCTTCGCGCGGGTGTACGCCGAGTTCGCGGACACCTTCAACGAGAACTCCGAGACGCTGCCCGACCTGCTGCTCAACCAGTACATCGCCCGTGAGTCACCGAAACTGGTCGACGGCCAGCACCGACCGCTGCTCAACGTCACGCAGCTGCGGGCCACCTTCGAGCGCTTGGCCGTGGCGATGGCGGAGCGGGGGGCGCGGGAGGCCGATCTCGACGACCTCGAGCACGCCGCGCTGGCCGCGACCGGGCTGCACGACATCACGCTCATCCCCGGTCTGCGCGACCGGCTCTCGACGCTGTGCGCGCTCAAGGTGTCCAGCTCGGCCAACGCCGACAAGCGGTTCTCGTTCCAGCACGAGCTCTTCTACGACATCTTCCTCGCCGACGCGATCCTGCGGGACCTGCACGCCGACGACTTCGTCCACGTGCTCACCATGATGGCGACGGTCCAGTGGCGCGCGGCGACCGTGTCCCGGGTGACCCGCGAGGGCGGGGAGAACGTCGAGCTGCTGTTCACCGTGGAGCCCCACCAGCTCCCGGACGACCTGCACACCTCCCAGCGGCGCACGTTCAGCGCGAACCTGGGCGCTCTGCTGGCGAGCCACGCGCGGTCCACGGGCGAGGTGACCGAGACCGCGGTGGTCCAGGCCACCTTCGGCGCGCTCGACCTCATCGGTGTCGCGGTGGACGGTGTGCGGTTCGAGCGCTGCGAGTTCGAGACCCTGCGGCTGCCGTCCACGGGCGTGCGCGGGCTCGAGTTCATCGACTGCGCCATCGGCACGCTGTTCGTCGAGACCGGCGGCAAACCGCTCAAGTGCGTCACGGCGTTCGAGAACACGGCGGTCGCGCAACTGGTGCGGCCCACCGCGTTCCTGGAGAAGACGCACGCGGTGCGGCAGGCGCTCTACGAACTGGGCGCCCCGGTCACCAGGGTCAAGGCGGCCGAGCCGGACAGCGAGTTCGCGGACGCGGTCGAGTTCTTCCTGGACAACATCCGCGCCAGGGTCGACACGGTCGTCGTCTACGAGCGCACGCTCAGGCCCGCCGAGGAGAACATCCGGTGGCAGAACGAGTATGGGATGGACCAGTGGGTGGCGTTCATCCGGATCCTGGACGACACCGGGTGCGCCAGGCTGGTCCCGTTCTCCGCGGGCGGGCCGCCGGTGCGGCGGGTCAAGATCCTGTCGATCGAGAAGCTGCGGGACCGGGTCGCCGAGGGCCCGAACTCGCCGATCGCCCAGTTCTGGCAGGCCGTGCGCAAGCACAAGGTCACCTGAGCCCGGTTCGGGCCTGGGGTGCCCCCAGGCCCGAACCCGACCACTAGTGGATGCGCTTGATCTCGCCGCGGGCGCGGTAGAAGGAGCCGCTGGCCGAGGTGAGGACCTCGGAGACGACGTAGCGGGCGCCGGGGACGCGGATGTGCTTGGGGAACTGGACGCCCCAGGTGCGGTCGTAGCCGTCGGACAGGACGTGGACGCGGACCCGGCCGCCGACCTGGACGCACTCCACCAGGACACCGTCGCCGGGGGCGACGTGCGTGACGACCTCGACCTCCGCGGTGGCCTCGACCCGGTTGATGCTGCCCGCCTTGATGTCCTGGCGGTCGGGCAGGGTGCCCTGCTCGGCGGCGTGGACGGCGGCCGGGCTGGCGTCGACGCAGGCGAGGGAGCCGTCGGTGGTCACCAGGTACAGGCGCTCGTCGCGGTACTGCATGGAGTACGCGGAACCGCAGCCGGTGCCCAGCTTCCACAGCCGGGTGCCGTCGGCGGCGAAGCAGTACACAGAGGACTGGTTGTCCCCCGCGAAGACGAACTCGCCGTCGGGTGAGGTGGCGCAGGAGAACACCGCGGCGTCGCAGCGGTAGTCGCCGGTGACCTGGCCGTCGGACTTCGCGAACCGGTGCACCCAGCCGCGGCTGGTGCCCGCGAACACCTCGGCGCGCTCCTGCCAGCCGAACAGGACACTGCCGGTGGTCTCCGCGTGCCACACCTGCTCGCCGCGCGTGGAGTAGTGCGTCACGCCGCGGGAGTGCCCGTGGTACACGCCGTCGGCGGCGTTGCGGACCATCCACCCGCTGTCGCCGGAACTCGGCCGCGACCACTGGAACTCGTCCTCGTGGTCGACGACGGTGACGCCACCCTGCCGGTCGGACACCCCGAGCACGCCGTCGTGGATGTCGAGCCAGTAGATGTCGACGTCGTTGGCGATCTCGTAGGCCACCCGGGGGACCTTCGCGCCCAGGTCGTAGACGTTGCCGTCGTCGCAGCCCGCGTAGATCCAGAAGTCGTCGGCGACGATGCACTTGACCGCGTCCGGGAGTCCGAACCGGCCGGTCACCCTGCCGTCGTGGGTCAGCGTGTAGACGTCGCCGTTCTCGTTGCCCACCCAGGCCTGCTCGTCGCCGACGAAGATGCCGAACGCCGGGGCGCCGGAGGCGAAGCGCCACAGCACCGGGGCCTGGCGCGCGGTCGAGCGGGTGCTGACGATCTCCCGCCTGCTCACCGGCCTGCGCGCCCGCTCGCCCTTGACCGCGGGCGCGTACCCCTTGCGCACCTTCTCGCCGATCTTCTTCTCGGCGGCCTTGAGCGCCTTGCCGTTGTCGGCGAAGGTCGCCGTCCTGACCTGCCCCTGCTCCCCGATCCGCCCGTAGGTGATGGTGACCTCGGTGTCCACGACGCGCACCTCGTAGAACTTGTGCGCGCCGCCCCCCGTCTCGGACAGCTCCAGGTACGTCGTGGCGGACATGTGTCGATTCCTCTCTGCGTGAGCTGGAATCACACTATCGGGGGCCACCGACAGTCCCGGAGCGGTGACAGTCAGCCCGCTCGACTCCGGAGTGTCCACAGTTCGGCACCGCCTCCCCCCCGGACCGTGCCAAGGGGAGGCGGTGCGCGTCGACCTGCGCGAACACGGCCTCCGGGGTGTCACCCAGCACGATGCCCGGCGCGTCGGACGCCACACCCGCCTCGGTGAGGGCGGCGACGCCGTCACCCCACGCGCCGATGGCCTTGGCGTGCCGGTAGGCCTCTTGGAGCATCACGATCACCCTGGAGTCGACCGCGCCAGGTCCGGGCGGGCGTCCGGCGGCGACCAAGAGGGCGTGAACTCGACCGAGCGGCTGGCGAGGAACATGCGCTAGACCTCCAAGCCGTCCGCGCGTTCACCGCCGTTGGCCGCGATGACCAGCGGGGTCAGACCGGCGGCGGTGATCGCGTCGCGCAGGGCGGGCAGGCCTTCGGCGGATGACGTGCTCCCGCTCGACCTCGGTGAGACTGCGGTAGAACAGGCGCGGCTGGCTGAAGTGGTCGGCGAACGACGCCGGTGCCGACCGCTGCTTGGTCGTCGCCGCGATGGCCGTCGCGACCTCCTCGAACGCGCCCGCGTCGAGCCCGGCGTGCAGCGGGCAGCCCCCGCCGAGGGTGTTGGGCTTGTACGCCGTCACTCCACTGTGGACCTCGTGCTGGTGCTGGCCGTCGCGCAGCATGTCGTCGACCGGGGCGTGCGGGCGGTTGACCGGGATCTGGTTGAAGTCGGGCTCGCCGAGGCGGCTGAGCTGGGTGTCCACATAGGAGAACAGCCTGGCCTGCATCAGCGGGTCGTCGGTGACGTCGATGCCCGGCGGCAGGTGCCCGACGTGGAAGGCGACCTGCTCGGTCTCGGCGAAGTAGTTGGTGGGGTTGCGGTTGAGGGTGAGCAGCCCGATCGGCTGGACCGGCACCAGCTCCTCCGGCACGAGCTTGGTCGGGTCGAGCAGATCGATGCCGTCGAAGGTCTGCTCCGGGGTGTCCGGGAACACCTGGACACCCAGCTCCCACTGCGGGAACGCCCCCGCGTCGATCGCGTCGGCCAGGTCCCTGCGGTGGAAGTCGGGGTCCGCACCGTTGATCAGCTGCGCTTCCTCCCAGTCCAGGGAGTGCACGCCGAGCCTCGGCTTCCAGTGGAACTTGGCCAGCGAGGTGCCGCCGTCGTCGCCGATGAGTCGGAAGGTGTGGACGCCGAAGCCCTCCACCATCCGGTAGGAGCGCGGCACGCCCCGGTCGGACAGGTGCCACAGCAGGTGGTGGGTGGCCTCGGTGTGCAGGGTGACGAAGGCCCAGAACGTGTCGTGCGCGCCCTTCCCCCCGATTACCCCTCTCCTCGCCATCTACACCCACCCAGCCACCTCACTCCCGCTTTCCCAGCCCCCCGGCACGCCCCACTCCGCTTCCCCAGCCACCCAAGCCCACCTCCACCCCAACAGGCTCCGCTCGCTTTGCCAGGCACCCAGCCCACCTTCGCGCCCCACTCCGCCTCCCCAGGCACCCAACCCACCCCCACCCAGCGCGTCCCACTCGCTTTGCCAAGCACCCAGCCCACCTATCGCCCCAGCACGCCCACTCCACTTTCCACAGGCCCCGGCCCACCATTCGCCCCAGCACGCCTCACCCAGCCGTCTACACCCACCCCAACGCGCCCCACTCGCTTTCCCAGGCACCCAGCCCACCTTCGCCCCGACGCGCAGGCCCCCACACGCCGTCGCCCCAAGCCGCCTCGGCTGGCAACGCCCGTCGCCCCCGGCTGCCCGATCGGGTGAAACTCCGCCACCCCGGCTCACGAACCCCGCCCACCCGACCACGAGCCCCACCGATCCCGGCCTCCCGGCCAAGATCGACTCGCGTGGTGGGGCCCACCCTCCCGGGGTCTGAGGTCCCACGTTCGAACCTACCAAAATCGGCGACTTGTCAAGAGGGGCAACGAGAACCTGTGGATGGCTCAGCGGGTTGTGGACAACGCCGCGCCAGGGGAGCTATCGAGCCAGGCGGGTGATCATGTGGACAGTGGTGCCAGCGGGGCTCGGGGTGATGGTGACCTGGTCCATCAGCGTCCGCATGAGGGTGATGCCGCGGCCCCGGTGGGGGTTGCGGTCCGGGTCGGGTGGGAGCCAGGCGCCGGAGTCGGTGATGGTGAGGCGCAGGTCGGCGCCGATGGTCTCCGCGTGGAGATGGATGAGGTCCGCCGGGCGGGCGCGGGAGCCGTGTTCGATCGCGTTGGCCCAGGCCTCGCCGACGGCGACCAGGATGTCCTCCACCGCTGTCGTGGGACCGCCGAACTGGGTCAGCCAGGCACGCAGGGTGCGGCGGGCGGGCGCGAGCCGGGACGCGTCCGCCGGGAACTCCAGCACCAGCGGCGCCGGGTGCCGGTACAGCAGGATGGCGACGTCGTCGTCGTACCCGTCCTCCGGGGCCAGGCGGGTCATCACCTGGTCGGCGAGCAGGTCCAGCAGCTCCGCGCGCCCCTGTTCCATCGTCGCCACGACCTGCGAGATCCCCACCGACATCGCCAGCCGCCGACGCTCGACCAACCCGTCCGTGTACACCAGCAGCGTGGCCCCCGGCGGCAGCACGCACACAGTCTCCGGCCGCTGGAACGGCGGCTGCACGGCCAACGGCGTAGCGGCTGCCTGGTCCAAGAACACCGCGTCCACCTGCTGGATAAGAATCGCCGGTGGGTGCCCCGCGCTGGAGTACGTAAGAGTGCCGGTCACCGGGTCGAGCACACCGCAGAACACCGTGGTGCAGATCGCGCCCGGCACATCGGCGGCGAAGTCGTCCAACGCCATAAGAGTCCGCGCCGGTCCCGCGTTCTGCAGCAGCAAGGCGTGGCACGCGCTGCGGAGTTGGCCCATCACCGCGGCCGCGTTGAGCCCACGGCCGACGCAATCGCCGACGACGACCCCGATCCGCCCGTCGGGCAAGGGAACCGTGTCGTACCAGTCGCCGCCGATCTCCAGTGGACTGGCGGCTGGCTCGTACCGCACGACGAACCCCGGCGGCAGGTCGGCCGGACCGAGGATCGCGCGCTGCAACGCCAGCGCGGTCTCCCGCTGCTGATCGATCTGGTGCGCGCGCGACAGCCCCTGCGCGAGGTGCCCGGCCAGCAGCGACAACAGCAGCTCGTCCTGGTGCGTGAACGGCCGCTGCCCGCCGGGTTCCAGCCACAGGACCATCGGCCCCTCCGGGTGGTCCAGGCTGATCCCGACCCCCGCGCCCTCGGTCACCGGCGCGAGCGTCGGGTGCACGAGCAGCCCGGCGAGGGTCAACCGCAACGCGTCGGGCAGGTCCGACCAGACCAGGCCCGGCTCGGTGCTGGTGATCACCGGGTTGTCCGCGCCGACCACGGCCAGCACGCGCGGCGCCCGCCACAGCTCCTTGAGCTCCTCCAGCGCGCCGGACAACGCCTCAGGCAAATCGGAAGCGCCGGAGAGCCGCACGCTCAACGCCGCGAGCGCGCCGTCCCGCTGGATCGCGTAGTGCTCATCGGTGACATCACGGAAGGTGCCGACGGTGACGGTGTGGCCGGTGTCGGGGTCCTGCGCCCGGTTGTGCGTCGCGCTGATCCACAGCCGGTGCCCGTCGCGGTGCTCGACCGGGACGACCGGCCGGACCCCCTTGTCGCCGACCAGCAGGCTGGTGAACGCGTCCACCGCCCGCTGGTTGCCCTCGGGGTCGGCGTCGCGGTCGGGCCACCAGGGGTGCGGCGGCAGGTAGGGCAACCCGTCGGCGCCGTACCCGAGGATGTCGGCGAACGCGCTGTTGACCTCGATGATCGTGCCGTCCGCGTCGCAGACGAAGAACGCCTCTTGCAGCGAGTCGACCAGCGCGGCGCGCCACCGGGCGTGGTGGTTGCGCAGCCGAGCGAGTTCCACGTTGGCCCGGACCCTGGCCAGCAGCTCGGCGGCGGCGAACGGCTTGACCAGGTAGTCGTCGGCCCCCGCCCGCAGCCCCTCGATGGACTCCTCCTGCCCCGCGCGCGCCGACAGCAGCAACACGGGGACGGCCGCCGTGCGCGGGTCACCGCGCAGGGCCGCCACCAGGGCAAGGCCGTCCAGGCGCGGCATCATCACGTCGCTGACCACCAGGTGTGGCGGCGCGGCGCGGATCGACTCCAGCGCGTCGAGCCCGTCGACGGCCATGCGGACCCCGTACCCGGCGCCGACGAGCAACCGGCCGAGGTACTCGCGCATGTCCGCGTTGTCGTCGACGACCAGCACGGTCGCGCCTTGCTCGACGCTAGGGATCGCGGGCAGGTCGTGGTCGCCGGGTAGCCAGCGCAGTGCCTCTTGCACGTAAGGATCAGCCGTCGTCGTGACAGCACTAGAGGTCCACCCCGGCGATACAGCGTCAGCGGGCAAGTGCGCGTGACCGAACGGGAGGCGGATCGTGAACCGAGTGCCCTCTCCCTCGGTGCTGTCGGCGGTGATAGTGCCACCGTGCAGACCGACTAGCTCTTGCACCAACGCGAGGCCGATGCCACTGCCCTCATTGGACCGCGAGCGCGTGTTCTCGATGCGGTGGAAGCGTTCGAACAGTCGAGGTATCTCTATCTGCGGGACACCAACACCCGTGTCGGTGACGACTACGACCGCGTTCCGGCTCTCCGCGCGAACGGCGACTCCGATAGAGCCGTCGAAGGTGAACTTGACCGCGTTGCTGAGCAGGTTGAGGACGACCTTCTCCCACATGCCCAGGTCCAGGTACACCGGCTCCGGCAGCGGCGGGCAGTCGACGACGAAGTCCAGGCCCGCGCGGTCGATCGCCGAGCGGAACACGCTGGCCAGCTCGACCGTGGTGGCCGCGAGGTCGACCGGCTCGAACCGCGCCTGCGCCCGACCGGCCTCGATCCGGGAGAAGTCGAGCAGCGTGTTGACCAGCTTGCCCAGCCGCAACCCGTTGCGCTGCACGATCGCCAGTTCCTCGCGCACCGCCGGGTCGACCCGGTCGAGCAGCTCCTCCACCGGACCCATGATCAGCGCCAGCGGGGTGCGGAACTCGTGGCTGATGTTGGAGAAGAACGTGGTCTTAGCACGGTCGAGTTCGGCCAGTTCTTCCGCTCGCTGCTGCTGCGCCCGGTAACTGCGCGCGCTAGCGATACCGGCAGCGACGTGGCCCGCGACGAGGTCGACGAACCCGCGATAGCCGTCGTCGAGCGGTCGGTGGCGGTTAAGACCGACGACCATGAACCCGTAGTCCCGCAACGGTACGACCAACGCCTGGGTGGGCGCGTCGGGCGAATCCGCAGTGGATAGCCCTAGATCCACCAGAACCGACTCTGCAGTTACTGGCCACTGCCGGTCGAAGATGTCCGTGTCGACGCCTGTAGCGCCGGTCAGTTCCGTGGCGCCGTCGTCCTTAACGGCGTAAGTGAGGGTGAACGGCAGGTCCCGCAGGTTGCGCGCTAGCTGGCCGCAAGCGAACGCGAGCGTCTCCCGCTCAGTGCGCAGCGCACTCGGGTCCGACCCCAGATCCCGCAGAGTGGCCATCCGCCGCTCGCCGATGACCCTGTCAGTGTCCTCGCTGACCACGCACAACATGCCGACCACGGCACCGTCGTCATCGCGCAGTGGGCTGTAAGAGAAGGTGTGGTAGCTCTCCTCCCGGAACCCAGAGCGCTCCACGAACAGCAGCAGCGCCTCGTCCCAGGTCGCTTGGCCGGTAGTCATCACGGTGTCGATCCGAGGCGCGATGTCGGTCCAGATCTCCGCCCACACCTCCCGCGCGGGCCGCCCCAGCGCCCACGGGTACTTCCGGGCCAGGGTGTCGCGCCGGTACGCGGCGTTGCAGAAGAAGGTCAGCTCCGGGCCCCACGCCAGCCACATCGAGAACCGCGACGACAGCAGGATGCTCACCGCCGTGCGCAGGCTCTGCGGCCACCCGGCGGGATCACCCAGCGGCCCGCGCGCCCAGTCGACGACCGCCAAGTCCCGGCCGACCTCGACATCGGCGGCGAACACATCGCTGACGCCCTCGCCTGCCCGACCCGCTGTCACACCAACCCACCCACCCGGCCCACCGTCACACCAACCCACCCACCTGGCCCACCGTCACACCATCCCGACTCACTGTCACCTCAACCCGCGCACCCGACCGAAACCCTCCGTCAGCCGTCACGATCGCAGCCCACGCACCGGCCCGCAGGACGAGCGCGCTACCGCAGGTGCGCAGGTTACGCGACCCCGCCCAGGTCACCGCCGCACTGAGCGGGTGACCCGAACTAGGGTGTGCGCCGTGACCGCCGTGCTGTTCCTCGACATCGATGGACCTCTTATCCCGTTCGGCCTGGCACCGGAGCAGTACGCGGTGCATAGAGCAGATTCGCCCGGCAACCCGCTGCTCGTTCGGGTCGACCCGGCGCACGGTCCCCGGTTGGCGGCGTTGCCGTGCGAACTGGTGTGGGCCACGACGTGGGAGAACGACGCCAACGAGAGCGTCGCGCCGCTGTTAGGGCTACCGCCGTTGCCCGTGGTCACCTGGCCCGACGACGCTAACGACGACGCCGGGGTGCACTGGAAGACCAGGGCCTTGGTCGAGTGGGCGGACGGGCGGCCGTTCGCGTGGATCGACGACGAGATCACCGACGCTGACCGTGCCTGGGTCGCCGCGCACCACGAGGGTCGGGCGCTGCTGCATCGCGTGGATCCCCGGTACGGCCTAACCGACGCCGACTACGCCGTCCTCGCCGAATGGCTTCGCGGGCAAGAGCTGTTCCGGGCCGTCCTGGACTGGGCCGCTGACGAGTACGACGCGCTGACCGAGGCAGGGGTCTCGCTGAACATCACCGGCCCCAGTTGGCAGTACCCGAAGAACTCCGTGCACCTGTATCTGGAGTCGGGACCTCTCGGCGGCATGCTCTCGGTCTGGGACAGCGGCGAGGCAGACGCGATGGTCATCAACCACGACACCGACACCGATCCCACGGTCCAGCACCGGGAGAACAGCACGCCGGAGTCGCTAGGTACCGAACTCGCGGCTCTACGCGCGTGGGTGACAGCAACCCCGCTCTAGCGGTCCAGGCACCGGAACTAGCCTGAGCCCATGGCTGAAACGGACTCACGTGCCGAACCCGCTGAGGAACGCGCGGCACGGCTCAAGGAGCGCGTGTACTTGACGTTCACCGCGTTGGCCGTGGTCCTGGCTCTGCGGTCGCACGGTGGCGAGGCGCTCGAGGCCGCGGTGCTGCTGCTGATCACGGTGACCGGGACCCTGCTGGCGGTCCTGGTGGCCGATGTCGTGTCGCACATCGCGGTGCACGCCGCCCTGCCTGACCGCGAGCGGGTCGGCCGGATGCTGCGGGTCAGCTTCGGTGCCCTGGGCGCGGTCACGCTGCCGTTCGTGTTCCTGGGCCTGGCGGTGGCCGGGGTGTGGAAGATCGAGGGTGCCCTGCGCGCGTCGACCATCGCGCTCGTCGCCGGGCTGGCCGCGATCAGCTACCTGGCCGTCCGCCGGGTGCGGTTGCCCGGCTGGCAGCGCCTCATCGTGCTGGGCGCCGAGCTGGTCCTCGGCGCGGCCGTCGTCGGACTCGAACTCCTCGCCCACGGCTGACCGACACCACCAGAACGGATGAACCGCATGCGCACCCTGGTCGTTCTCGACGTCGATGGCACGCTGCTGCACAGCGTCGCACCGCACCAGAGCGCGTTCCTCGCCGCGCTGCGCGACCTCGGCCTCACGGAGATCGACGCCGCGCGGGGCGGGTACACCCACCACACCGACTCGTGGATCTTCCGCGAGGTCTTCCGGGCCAATACCGGTCGGCTGCCGGGCGACCCGGAGGTCCAGCGGTTCGCCGACGGTGACGGGCTGTGGGACGTGGCGCGGCGGTGGCCACAGGCAGCGAGTGCATCGGCAGCTCACCGGCGCCGTTCGGCCCGTGGTTCCCGGAGAGCGCGGTGTTCGCCTCGTTCGCCGACATCGACCTGACCGCCGACTTCACCCTGGTCGCGCTGGAGGACGTCGTCGAGCCGACGCGTTCACCGCGCGCCCCGCCGCCTGCGCCTGCTGGAACTAGGCGCGGGACTGCGACACTGTCGCACCATGCACGCCTCCCGCGCCGAGCCCGACTGGCGGCTGCTGCCACCCGACGAGCACGTGGCGGCCGCCGTCGACTCGCTGCGCATGCTCGCCGACCCCACCCGGTTGCGCCTGCTCTGGCTCCTGTGCGGCGACGAGTACGACGTCACGACCCTCGCGGGCGCCGTCGGCATCGCCCGCCCGGCTGTGTCCCAGCACCTGGCCAAGCTCCGCCTCACCGGCCTGGTCACCCTCCGCCGTGACGGCCGCCGAGCGCTCTACCGCGCCACCGGCACCCACGTCCGGCACATGCTCGCTGAGGCCCTGCACGCCGCCCACCACCACGCCGCGGGCCTGCCCAACCACGACTGATCAGCGGATCGCGGCCAGCACCCTGCTGTCCCCGTGCTGCCAGATCGTGTCGACCTCGGCGAACCCGGCCGACTCCAGCGCCCGCAGGTGCGTGGACAGGAACTGGGTCTCGGAATGCGGGTCATGCGTCCGCGGGGCGACCAACTCCCCGAACACGCTGTCCCGCGCGATGGCCGCCCACCACTCCTCCCAGTCGTCCTGCGGCTTCCCGGCCGTCGGCCGACCCAACGCCCGGTGCACCCGCGCGAGCGTCGGCGCGGTGTCGTCGGCGGTGAGGTGGTCACCGTCGAGCAAGATCGCGCCCGGTGCCAGCGCGGAACCGGCCTCGGCGTAGGTGACCTTCATCCGCGCCTCGGGCAACCAGTGCAACGCCGTCGTGCTGACCACCGCGTCAACCGGCCGCTCAAGACCCAGCCGATCCACCCACCCCGGCTCCCCCAGATCAGCCGTGACGAACTCCTCCTCGGGATACGCCGCCCGCGCGAGCGCCAACAGCAAGGGGTTCGAGTCGATCCCGATCACCCGCGCCCCAGGAACCCGCGCCCGCAACCTGACCCCGAGCGCCCCCGGCCCACACCCGAGGTCCAGCACCAGGGGATCGGCCCGCCCCGCAACCTCCACCACCGCATCGGCGATCACCCCGAACAACGCCTCCCGGTGCGGCACGTAGAACTCCTGCTGCGCGTCCCACCGAGCGATCCACGACAGAGCGTGCTCGCGCACCCGCCCACCTCCGTGACTGTTGCACCGTCGCCTTCCAGCGATCCTAGGGTCAGTACGCCAGCCTCCTGAACCTCTCACGAGCCGGCGCGCTGGTCGTCTTTCGGGTTGGGTGTACGGGCGTGATCACGGAATAGCTACGTGCGGGAACTGCACGTCTGCGGGAGTTGGCAAAGCGTTCCTCAGCAATGGGGCGCTGGCGGCGGTGGTCGGGTCGGGGTCGCAGGCCAGGTCGTGGCGGGGCAGGGTGCCGGTGGCCAGGAAGCGGTGGGCGGCGGTGATCGCGCAGGACGGGGTGTTGGGGTCGTAGGCGCCGTGGTTGCCGGTGGTCACGGTGACCATGCGGGCTCGGTTGCCGAGGGCGGAGCGCATTCCCAGGGCGCCCGCGTACGGGGTCCCGGGGTCGCGGAGCGTCTGTAGCAAGAGGACGTTGGCCGGGCCGCGGTCGGTCACCCGTACCGCGGGTTCCACCGGGTTCGGCCAGAAGGCGCACGGCCAGATGTTCGCGCCCATGCCGCCCAGGATCGGGTACTCGGCGCGGTTTTCCCGGACCTCACGGCGGTAGTGGTCGATGTCGTGCGACCACAGGGTGTCGCCGCAGGTGACGGCCAGGAGGACGGCGACGGAGTTGTCCTGCGGGATGCCCGGTACGCCGGACGGGTCGCCCCAGCCAGGGGGCGGGCCGTCACCCTCCAGGAAGTGCCACCACGCGCCGATCTCCGGGAAGTAGAGGCTGTGGTACGAGTACGCCCGGAAGATCGCGCGCAGCAGGTTGCCGTTGACCGGTCCCGCCTTCGGGTGCACAACCGGTGCGCGGTCGAGTTTCTTGACCAACGCGAGGAATCCGGCGCGCACCTCGTCCTGAGTGGAGCCGAGTCCATCTTGGACAGCCCACGCCGCGAAGTCCGGGAACCGCGCCTCCGCCCCGCTGTCCCACAACGCCCACTGGTGGTGCCACACGCGGTTCGGGTCGACGTTGGCGTCGAGCACGACCCGGTCGGTCCGCTCCGGGAACAGCGACGCGTACACCGCGCCGAGGTAGCTGCCGTAGGAACCGCTGGAGTAGGACAGTTTCCGCTCCCCCAGCGCGATCCGGATCCGGTCCATGTCGCGCGCGGTGTTCGCCGTGGTCACGTGCCGGACGAGGTCGCCGCCCTTGGCCAGGCAGTCCCGAGCCAGGTCGCGCGCGAACGCCACGTTGCCGGAGATCGAGCCACCCGGCGCGGGGAACGGCAACACCCACTCGTTGGGCAGCTGGGCCGCGGTGCGACCGCAGGTGATCGGCGTGCTGTAGCCAACCCCACGCGGGTCGAAGCCGACCAGGTCGTACCGGTCGAGCACGTCCTGCGAGTACACCTGCGCGTAGCGGCTGGGCAGGTGCAGACTGCGCTCACCGGGCCCGCCTCCGTTGTGCAGCAACACACCGCGCCGCAGTCCTGGCTTCGCGGTGGCCAACCGGGACACCGCGATCTCGATCTTCCGACCCCCCGGCGCCCGGTAGTCCAGCGGCACCTTCACCGTCGCGCACCGCAGCCGCGGATCAGCCGGACCCGGGTCCGGCGGGCAATCCCCCCACACCACGGCGGATCCCTCGGCCACCGCCACCACCGGCATGACCACAGCGGACACCAGCGCCACCAGCACCACACCGACCAGCTTGCGAACCCAGCTCATGATCAGACCCTAGGGAGCGCGCCGACCGCACGTCCAGATCCAAACCCGATCCTTCGACAATCGTACGACGCGGTCCGCCCACCCCGTATCGCTATCCGGCCCGGAAATGCCGGGAATTACATTAACGAGCCATTTCACCCGTGTGGAGTCATGCCGAATCCGGTGCGTGACCAGAACCCCGCCTGCACATCGCGCGTCGCCCAGTCAAGGCAGGTCGGGGACGTGCGTCCGCAGTCTGCCGGTTGATCCACACCGGACACCCAGCGGGCCGGAACAATGGTGCCGGTCGATTCAACCGATCGGTGGTGTACCGCCTGAGTGACGACATTAAGCTCGAGTTCGACATGTTTCGGTCCGCTCTGGGGTGCGGTCACGCGGTCGAGCAAGCGCGGTCGTCGCGCCGCGCCCTGGGGCGTCTGGGAAAGGACTCTGTCATGATGAAGACGTTGCGCGCGGTCACCGCGACGGTCGTGGTCGTCGGCGGGCTGGTCGTCGGGGCGGCACCCGCCCAGGCCCTGCAGAACTGCTACGCGTGGACCAACGGCAGCAAGAACGCCCACGCCACCTGCAACGCCAGCGGCGGCGCCCTGGACGAGCTGCAGGCCCTCGCCTACTGCCGCAACCCCAACGGCTCCACTTTCACCGTCACCGGCAACACCGTCACCGCCGTCAGCGCCGTCTCCACCGCCAGCTGCCCCGGCAGCTCGCTCGTCTACGACAAGTCCTACCTGCTGGGCTAACCACCACCGCCTCCCGGGCTCACCCCGGGAGGCGGCGGCCCACCTACCGGACCTTGCGCGGCGCCGCGATGTGCATCGCGGTGGTGAACGACAGCTTGCCAGCGAAGTCCTTGACCACCGCGCGCAACCGGGCCCGCGCGGGCGCCTTCGTCAATGCCTTGCCCAGGCTCGTGTAGTTGCGCCCAGCCCCGAAGAACCGGACGGCCGTCGGGGTGCCCTTGTTCAGGACCTTGCCGAACATCGTGATCTTCTTCATCTTCAGCAGGTCCCAGGCCGTGTCCTTCACACCGGCCAGAATCGCAGGCCCGACCTTCTTGTTCTCCGAGTAGTGCGCGACCCCCGAGGCGACGCCGTTCACCACGGCGGCACCGATCGCCACGCCCGCGCACACCCCCGCTGTCGCCACGATGCACGCCGCCGCACCCACGACCATGGTCGCGACGCTGAGCCCGAACTTGACCGAACTCCAACTCCACTGCCCGGTCAGGTCGAAGTCGTTGATCGGGTCAGGCGGGTACACGTAGTCGTTCTCCACACCGCCCTCGACCGGGTCCACCGAGCTGAACCGCCCCAACCCGGGGAGGTACACCCGCGCTCCCATCTGCACCGGGGCCAAGGTGAACACCGTCTCGGACACCTTCTGGTGCTGCCCGAGCCACCCCTGGCTCCCCGCATCGAAGTTCGCGGGCGCGGTACTCCCCGTCGTGATCGCCCCGAACGGGTCGTAGGTGAAAGAGTTGCCCGGACCGTTGCCGGTGCTGGTGTTCGCGCCCGACCCGTTGGCAGTCAAAAGAACATCACCATGCACGTTCGGCAGCGAGTACACAGCCCGGTCCGCGGCCACCGGCGCGTCCGGCCGCATCGTCAGCGACACCCCGCCCGGCAAGGCGATGGTGCGCTGCACGATCCGCCAGCTGTTGTCCCGCACCAGGTCCGGTGTGTCCCCACTCCCGCTGTAGCCGTAGAAGTAGTCCCCGGCGGCCGACCACACCCAGTTGGCGATGTCGTTCTTGAACCGCCCGATCACCCGCCCCTGCACGTCCCGGTCGTAGTACATCGCGACGCCGTTGCCCTCGGCCGTGCGCTGCACCAGGCAGGTGTTGCGATCCGAGGCGTCGTAGCACAGCCGCAGCGGGGTGGGCCCGCTGCCGATCGAGGTCATGTTGCCGTGGGCGTCGACATCACCACCGTCGTAGCGCGGGTCACTGCTGCCGATCAGGCGGTCGGCCTGGTCGTGGCAGAACGTCGTGGTGACGCCGTCGACCACCTGACTGGTCCGGTTGCCGTTGCGCCCCGCGTCCGGGTTCGAGCCCGCGCCACAACCCACGGCCGGACCGAAGCCGTACCGGAACGTGTGCGGGCCGCTGTCGGCCGAGGTGAGCCTGCCCGCCTTGTCGTAACCGTAGCCACGCCAGAGTTGCGCGGACCCGGCCGTGGTGATGTTGGTGAGCACCTGCCCGGATTGCGACCTGGTCACCGCGTCGGTCACGGTCGAGCCACCGTCGAGGCGCCAGGTGAACCCGCTGACCCGGCCCATCGCGTCCCAGCTCGTGCCCGCCAGGCCAAGGCCGCCCGCGAGCGGGTAGTCCACCCGGTCGACCCGACCGAACTGGTCGTAGAGCGGCCTGGCCACGACCTGCCCGCCGTAGCGCTGTTCCACCAACCGGTTGTACTGGTCGTAGCCGAACCCCTGCTCTCCGACATCCCCGTAAACGCGGACCAAGCGCCCGAGGTCGTCGTAGGCGTACCCGGTCCAGTCGCCGAAGACGTCGGAGTACACCGTGACGCGGCCCAGCAGGTCTACGGTGGTGGTGATCGTGCCCTTGGCGTCGGCGGTGCTCGTCACCAGCGGATCGCCCGCCACGGCCCAGTTGTTGGTGATCGTCCGACCCGACTGCCCACCCACCGTCGGGATCACCGTGGTCAGCACGCGCCCTCGTGCGTCGTACGTGGTGCAGGTCCACGGGTCTTGGTTGAACCTCGCGGCGACGATGCGCCCGGCGTCGTCGTGCACGGTCTCCGAGGTGCGCGGCTGGCGTGGCCCGCTGCCGTCCGGATCCGGGTCGACCTTGCGCCGCACCTGCCCACCCTGCCGGAACGCCTCAGTGGTCGGGGTGCAGGGGTTGTCGGCGGTGGTGTCCCAGAACTCGTAGGCCGTCTTCGTGCCGCCCGGCAACGTTCTCGCGGTCTGCCGCAGGTAGCCCGCGCCCGGCGCCTCGTAACCGAGGGTCGTGGTCAGGTTGAGCCCGGACGGGTCAACGGTCTTGGCCCGCACCAGTCCCGTTTCCGGGTTGGCCCCGTACGAGGTGTTCGTGGTCGCGTCTCCGAGCGTCGAGTCCGCGACGGTGGAACTCGTCTCCAGGCTGTAGTCCGGTGTGAGGTACGCCCCGAGCCTGCTGGTGCCGAGGCCGTTGTTGGTGTCCTGGATGCCGGGCCCGGCCAACCACGCCTCCAGCGCGCCTGGTGTCCCGGCGTGGCCGTAGTCGAGCTTGAACCGGTACGGCTTGCCCGCCTCCGCGGCGAAGGTGCCGGTCAGCACGTTCTGGTTGACGCCCTCGGTCAGCGTCCCCCAGTTGCCGAGCAGTTGGGTGTCCGCGACGTGCAGGCGGAGCGAGTCATCGGCGTACACCCGGAACGTGTACGTGCCGGTGGCCGGGAAGCGGATCTTGCCGGTCGCGCTGAACCCGTAGCCGTCCGCTCCGGGGGCCCTATTCTCCTGGTCGACCGGGACGGGACCGACGCGGAAGTCCCGGCGCACCCACCCGGTGTCGGCCGTCGGGTCCACACCGGTGGTGTGCAGGCGGGGTGCGCCGAGGAGGACGCCGCCGTTGGCCGAGGCGAAGTCGTACCAGCTGACCGCCGGGCCGGTGATGCCCTCGTCGTAGCGCGTCTGCCGCGCCGGGACCTGGGCGAGCGCCGACTGGACCGGCCTGCGGTCCGACCCGAACGAGGCCACCGGTGCCGGGCCGTACTCGCTGACCGGACGGTCGTCGTCATCGAAGATCGTCGTCGACCGCAGCCCGGTCGGGTCTGTGGTGAACAGTCGAAGGTCCTTGGAGGTGTCCCACTCCGAGGTCGTCGTCAGGCCCGCGACATCGATGTCCTTGACCGTTCGCAACAACGCGTCGTACTCGACCCGGCGGGTGTGGCCGTTGGGTTCCGCCGCGCCGACGACGTGCTGCCTGCTGGCGCCCGCGTATCCCGTGTCGCCCGGCACGTAGTCGACCGTGTGCTGGATCCTGGTCGCGCCAGCGGACGCGGCGGGTTGGGTGACCTTGATGGCCCTGCCGAGCACGTCGTAGTCGATCGAGGTGAGCACGTTCTGGTCGTCGGCCCGCACCCCGGCGGCGACGGCGTCGTTGGCGAGGCTGTCGCGCAGGCCGACCAGCCTGCCGCTGGCGTCGTACTGGAAGTCGGTGATCTCGTCGCCCGGCAGCACGACTCTGGCGAGCTTGCCCTGCAGGTAGCGGAAAGCGGTCGTGCGGCCGTCGTTGGTGCGGACCGCGCAGAGCATGTTCGGTGGTGCCACGGGGTCGAACCCGGCGGCGGACGGGCATTCCGCCGCGCCGCTGTAGAACACCTGGGCCCACCGCTCGGTGTCCACGCTGTCCGAGATCCGGCTGATGCGGGATGGGCTTCCGGAGTAGGTGTAGCGCAGCGCGGCGGGTTTGCGGTCGTCGACGGGATTGGTGGCCGTGGTCAGCTGGCCCTGGCTGTCGAAGGTGTACGTTCGCCCGTCGCTGTCCTGCAGGGTGAAGCTACCGTCCGGGTTGCGGATCAGGTGCCCGTTCTCGTTGACCGGCGGCTTGTAGCCACTCCCGGTCCAGGAGTACTCGTGCCGGTCGCCGGTGGCGTCGGTGAGCGTGACGCTGTTCTGGTTGGCCACCAACCGGTCGTAGCTGAGGTCTCCGTCCGGGTCGACACCCAGGCTCCACCCGTCCGGCACGACCTGGGCGCGCGGGCTCAACCAAGTGGACGGCACGACCTGCTCACCGACGGCGCCCTTGACGTAGAGGGCCATGGACGCGGCGCCACCGGAGTCGTAGTGGTCCACCACGATGGGGACGGTCTGGTTGGCGGTCAGCGAGATCCCGTTCCCGTAGACCAAAGCGCAACAGCCGCTCCAGGCGTCCAGGACCAGCGTGTCGTTGACCCGTATCCGGCTGCCGTCATCTGCCGCGGTCCCGAAGTAGTAGGTGCCGGTGGCGGGAACGGTGACGTAGCCGGTCCACCGCGACATGAAGTCCGCGGGCCCGCCCGGCACCGGCGAACCGTTGCCCCAGTTGAGGCTGAGCAGCGGCTCGGTGCGGCTGAGGAACAGCGACTTCGTCGGGTCGTCGAGGTTGTGGCCCGCGTTGTCGGCGTAGTAGCGACCGGTCAACCCGCGCGTTTGCGCGACCGAACGTGGTTCCGTGCGCAGCCAGGCGGTCGGGAGGACCTGCTCGGCGACGGCGCCCTTCACGTACACCCTCACCCAGGCGGTGCTGGTGGCTTCCTCGTAGTCGACCTTGATCGGCACGGGTTGCCCCGCCGTGAGCGTGATCGGGGTGCCGTAGCAGATGGCGTTGTAGCAACCGCCGCCCACGGCCTGGCCGTTGACGGTGATGCTCAACGCGTCGTCCATGTTGCCGCCGAAGGTGTACGACCCCGTCTTGGGTGGGACGAAGTAGCCGGTCCACCGCGTGTAGAACCAGTCGGTGCCGATCGTCCCGCTCGACGGCGAACCCTGGCCCCAGTCGAAGTCGACGGCTTGGTCGAGCCGTTGCAGCGCGGCCGGACCGGCCGGGGACCCGCTGCCGAACCCGTGGTTGGCGGGCACGTTCCAGTACTCGGCGAGCAGACCTTGCCGGGACCGCGTCGGGGAGTTGTAGTCGAGTGTGACACCGAGGTTGCCGCCCAGGGCCGTGCTGGTGTGGCTGGTCTCGTCCGTGGTGACGTTGCCGGTGGCGAGGTCGACGCTGACCGGGCCGAGGGTGTCGAAGGTCTGGGTGGCGTCCTTGCCGGTGCGCGCGTCGATCCGGAACGACCGGACCGCGCTGGGTGGGCTGTGGTTGGAGCCGTCGAAGGAGTAGGTGTGCAGGTAGTAGGTGGTTCCGTCCTGCAGAACGCCATCCGGGACTGTCCACTGTGCCGCGCTGATGTTGCCGGAGTTCACCACGGTGCCGGTCTCGCCGTCGGACCCGGTCGCGACCCGGAAGTAGTACTGGACCCCGTCGCCGTCCGCGTCACCGACCGGGTTCACCTTGAAGCTCACCTGCGGGTCGACGAACACCTGTCCGTCGACGGCGGGCGCGGTGACCGCGGGCGTCGGCGGCGGCGTGTTGTAGGTGAACTGCATGTAGCTGTTGTCCGGGTCGAACGCCTTCATCGTGTGGTGGGCGCGTTCCTCGCCGTTGAGCATCATCCACGCTCCCCAGTCACCCGCGTTGACGCGGTTCTGGTAGATCGCGGTGGCGTCCAACCAGGACTCGTAGCTGAACCAGGAGTTGGTCCGGGGCGCGTTGTAGTTGATGCAGTGGTAGCCGAGGCAGGCCGCGTGGGAGAGCTCCGTGTAGAGGCTCTCGTAGGTCCCGTAGTACTTCCCGCTGGTCGGGGGCATCATCTGCAGGTGGAACCACGCGCCGAGCAGCACCTTGCCCTGGAGTTGGTTGTACGGCGCGAAGAACGCGCTGCGCCAGGACTTCCACCCGTTGTCGTTGAGGGTGCCGGAGTTCGGGTAGCAGACGGTCGAGCCGCAGACGTACCCGTCGGACTTGTAGGCGACGTAGTTGCCGCTGGCGCGGGTGCCGAAGAAGCTGTTGAACGTGGGGTCGACGACCACCGGGAAGCTCCGCTCGGGCAGTGACCGGAGCCAGCGCTCGTCCACGACCACCCGCAACTGCCCGCCCGAGAACTCCTGGCGGGCGATGGTCTCGCTGATGACACCCCGGTCCATCAGGGTGACGCTGAGCGGGGCGACCTCGAACTTGCCCTCCAGCGCACCCGTCAGCCGCAGCGCGCCCTTGCCGTCTGGCTTGAGTTCCGCGCCACCGACCGCGAAGGCGTAGCTGGTGGGCGCGGCGGAGTCCGCCAGGCTGACCAACTCCTTGAGCATGCTGTTGTGCGTCTCGTAGGCGACGTCGATCCCGGGCCACAGACCGTCGTAGTGGACCGTCTGCCGACCCGAGCTGTCGGAGGTGATCCGCGGCGTGACCGCCCTGGCGCCCACGGGCCGCAGCGTGACGGTCTGCCCGTCCTGCTGGATCCGCACCATGCCCCGGCGGTCACCCGACGGCGCGAACCTGGCCTGCCAGTAGTTGGCGGCCATCTTGAAGTGCGTGCGCTCCCCCACCGCGGCGGGCGCCTTGACCGCGTCGGCGGGGTTGGCGTCGACCACGACCGAGGAGTTGATCCGCTGCCAGGAGCCGCCTGCCTGGAAGTGCTGGGGCACCAGGTGTTGCCGCTCGGTCCGGCTGCCGTCCTGGTTCACCAGGGTGGAACTGGTGGCGGTCCGCAACTCGGTCAGCTCCCGCACCGGCTCCGGACGCCCTGCCGCGCGCGGGGTCTCGTGCCCGGGCCCTGATTCCGCCGCGCCGACGAGTCGATCAGCACCGGAGGTCGACGTGGGCTGTGGCGCCGCGGACCGCAGCGGCGCGACCTCCGCCGCCGTACCCCGCCGCGCGGGCTGCGCCGCGGCCGAACTCACCACGGGTGGCGTCACCCCGCCGACCACGAGCACCAAGGCCAGCAACCGCACACCCACAAGCGATCCGATACGCCGACGAGCCACCGCGCACACTCCTGTCCGGCCGGGCCACCCGACACCGGGCGACCTGCCTCAAACCCGTCGGACGAGCCTGACCCCGCATTACCGCGCGCGCCCGCAACCACTCGCTTGGCCGCCGAGCCATCCCACGACGCCCACCTCGGCCACCACCGCGCTACTCCATTCGGTGTGCGGCCTTGGTATGCGCGCCCTCGTCCCCCGCTTGACCTGCGCGTTCGGTTACCTGCAGCGGCTTATAGCCGACCTGTAGGAACCGATCGACGCCGCATAGAGCCGCTCTAGCGGGTGCTGTGACTCTTTCGTTGTCCGGCCAGAACAGCAGCGGCCCGGACACCGGGAAGGGAGTTCCCCGGCGACACGGCCCGGGGAGCCGCGGAGTCCACGACCACCGAACACGAGGAGACCTGGATGTCGCACGCCCGGAAAACGAGGCTCATCACCCTGTCGACCGCCGCCGCACTGGCCGCGCTCACGTTCCTGTCCGGAACGGCGCACGCCGCGCCCAAGGCCCACGCGATCGAGATCACCGCCGCGACGGCGGGCACCTCGCCCGAAGGCACGCACAGCACGACGGCGAGCGTGGCCGCTGTCAACGCGCCGATCACCAGATCCGAGGTCCGAGTACGCGCCCGGTCGTGGATCGACCAACGCGTGCCCTACAGCCAGGACAACGGCTCTCCCCACAAGAACCAGTACGGCTCCGACCGCCGGGACTGCTCCGGCTACGTGTCCATGGCGTGGAAGCTCAACGCGAGCTACACGACCTACTTCATCCAGCCGCTGATGAACACGATCCCCAGGGCGGACCTCACGTTCGGCGACGCGCTGTGGAAGCGGGACGGCGACTCGGGGCACATCGCGTTGTTCGTCGGGTGGGCCGATGGCGCCCACACCAAGCCGATCGTGTGGGAGGATTGCGACTACGGCCACTTCGCCGAGGAGCGGGTGTGGAGCGCGTCGTACGCGGCGACCTTCACCCCCAAGCGCTACAAGAACATCCTCGAGGACCCGGCACCGGAGGAGCCGGACACGACGCCCAAGTACGTCCGGTCGGTGGTGAACGCGGGCAACTCGCAGGCCTACGGCATCGCCGCTGACGGGCACGTGGTTTCCACCTCCTGGTCGGCGAACAACTCCACCAACGGCGGCTGGAGCGGTTGGTTCACCATCCCCACCGGCTACGGCGACGGCGTCGTCAGTCCTAACGCGACTGTCACCGTATCCACCCTCAACGGTGCGCCGCAGCTGTTCACCACCGCGCCGGACGGCCGGGTCATCTCCACCTTCTGGTCGGCCAACACCACGACCAACGGCGGCTGGCACGAGTGGTTCCCGATCCCCGGCG
Source organism: Actinokineospora globicatena (assembly GCF_024171945.1). Classification (GTDB taxonomy): domain Bacteria; phylum Actinomycetota; class Actinomycetes; order Mycobacteriales; family Pseudonocardiaceae; genus Actinokineospora; species Actinokineospora globicatena. The sequence continues at coordinate 131,902 of NZ_JAMTCR010000004.1, read as the reverse complement.
GTTTCTCCGACGGCATCGTCGCGCCGAACGCCGTGGTGACCGCGCTGGGCAACCAGATCTACACCACCGCCCCCGACGGCCGCGTCATGTCGACCTTCTGGTCCGCCGACATCACCACCAACGGCGGCTGGCACGAGTGGTTCGCCATCCCGACCGGCTACGGCGACGGCACGACCGCGCCCAACTCCACCATCACCGCCACCACGCTCAACGGCCAGACCCACCTGTTCGCCACCGCGCCGGACCGGCACGTGATAGCCACGTTCTGGTCGCCGGACGTCACCGCCAACGGCGGCTGGCACGACTGGTTCACCATCCCCACCGGGTACGCCGACGGGGTCGCCGCGCCGAACTCGGTCGTGACCACGACCGTCCTCAACGGAACGGTCCAGCTGTTCACCACCGCGCCGGACGGGCGGGTCATCTCGACCTTCTGGTCCGCCCAGATCCCCACCAACGGCGGCTGGCACGAGTGGTTCCCCCTCCCCGGCGGCACCGACGACGGCCTGGTCCGCGTCTAACCCCCGCCAACCCAGGTGTGCCCGGAGCCCGACGGCTCCGGGCACACCGGCGTTTACGGTCGGCTTTGCGAGCTTCCGGATGGGCACTTTGAACCGCCTCGCCGCTGGCGCACGTGGCACGGGCCGCCAACCTGGGGGAAAGTTCGTCCTGGGTCGATGTCGGATCGGCGCGGCGGTGTTCGTAGTAGAGGTGAGCGGCCGCCTGACCAGGGCGCGATCCACTGCCGGAGAGGGTTCGAGATGCCGTACATGGTTTCGGTGATCGGTGACAGGGCGCACTCGGAGTCCACCGTGGGGTTCTGGGTCATCGAGGCGCCGGATCTGGGTGTCGCGCTGGAGTTGGCCGCTGAGGGGGCGCGGCACTGTGTGCGCACGGTCGAGGTGCGGCCGTTCCTGTGAGCACAGCGGACATCGCAGCGGCGATCACCCGTGCGCACCGGGGAGAGTGGGCGCGGGTGGTCGCCAGTCTGGCCAAGCGGTTCGGTGATCTCGACGTCGCTGAGGAGGCGGCGGCTGAGGCCTTCGTGGCGGCGGTCGAGCGGTGGGGGACCGACGGGGTGCCGCCGAACCCCGGGGCGTGGCTGACGACGACCGCGAACCGCAAGGCCATCGACCGGATCCGGCGGGAGAGCAAGCGCGACGACAAGCAGAAGGAGGCTCTGGTGGCGCACGACGACGACCCGCCCGAGCCGCTCGGTGCCATCGACGACGACCGGCTGCGGCTGATCTTCACCTGCTGCCACCCGGCGCTCGCCATGGAGACCCGCGTGGCGTTGACGTTGCGCATGGTCGGTGGGTTGACCGTGCCGGAGATCGCCCGCGCGTTCCTGGTGCAGGAGAGCGCGATGGGGCAGCGGATCACGCGCGCCAAGTCGAAGATCAAGACGGCCCACATCCCCTACCGCGTACCAGATGCGGCGGATCTACCCGCGCGTGTGTCCGGTGTGCTGGCCGTGCTCTTCCTGGTGTTCAACGAGGGCTACCTGGCGTCCGGACCCGACACCGACCCCTTGCGCCACGACCTGACCGCCGAGGCGATCCGGCTCACCCGCCTGATCCGCGGCCTGCTCCCCGAGGACGGCGAGGTCGCCGGGTTGCTGGCGCTGATGCTGCTCACCGAGGCCCGCCGCACCGCGCGGGTCTCGGCCACCGGCGACCTCGTCCCGCTCGACCAGCAGGACCGCGGCGCCTGGGACGCGGAGCTGATCGCCGAGGGCCACGGCCTGGTGCGCGAACGCTTGGCGTCCGGGGTGGCGCCGGGCCGCTACCAGGTCCTCGCCGCCATCAACGCCGTCCACACCAGCGCCCGCGACATCCGCGACACCGACTGGTCCCAGGTCGTCGCCCTCTACGACCACCTCGTCCGCCTCGACCCGTCACCGGTCGTGGCCCTGAACCGGGCCATCGCCGTCGCCGAACTCGACGGCCCGGACGTCGCCCTGGCCGCCGTGGACCGCCTGGAACCCGCCCTCTCCGGCTACCACCCCTACCACGCCACCCGCGCCGACCTCCTCCGCCGACTGGGCCGCAGCCAACAATCCCGCGAGGCCTACGACAAGGCCATCGAGTTGACCGACAACCCCGCCGAGATCACCTACCTGACCCGCCGTCGCGACCAACTCGGATAATCCCAAGCCTGCCTCTCCTATTCCACGCACACGTCGCACTACTTACTGACGGACCGCTGGAGAATGTGCCCATAAACCGAGACGCAGCCACCCGAGCCGGTAACAACTTCCGCATCAACAACACAACTCAACATCCCGACCGACATTGCCCTCGGCGCGGACCTCCCCGCCTCGATCGCCGTAATATCCCCAGTTCAGCAGCCCACGAAGCCGTGGAATGCGACCAAGCCTCACGCTCGCCTCCCATCAAGAGCCTGGTCGACTTTCGGCAACCGCTCGACCGCTCGCGAATTTTCCTGACACAACCGTGAAACATCGTGGTTCGATGGAGCGACGGTTCGGGAGAACACGGGGTTGGATTCTTCATCCGAGGTGGGGCGATGTCGGCGAGCACGAGCCTGGAACTGTCGAGCAAGTTGTTCGTGCCGAGGGAGCGGTGGGGGTGGGAGTACGTGGCGCCCGCGCCGATCAGCGCCGGGCCGGACGCGAACAACCGGCCGGTCTGGTACGAGCCGCCGCAGCCGGACGTGTCCGGGTGGCTGCAGCAGTTGCAGGCGAACAAGGCCGTCGTGCCCAAGCGCCTCGGGATCGCGCTCGTGGTGTCGGTGGTCGGGTTGGCGATCCACCCCGCGCTCGGCCTCGTCCTGCTGGGCGCGGGCGCCTTCTTCGGCTACATCCAGCCGATCGTGCTGCTCAACAAGAAGATCAAGGACATCTGGGAGGGCGCGCGCCTGGAACGCGAGGCGGCATACGCGAACTACGCCGCCGTCCACGCGCAGTGGGAGGCGCGGATGGGCGCCCACCGCCAAGCCGAGCAACTCCGCCACGCCACGGCGAACCTGTGGTACCCGATCAGCCTCCGCTCAGGCCCCAGCCGCATCGACGTGTTCGGTGGCACCGCCGCGGGGTGGGCCAGCCTGCTGGCGACCCTGGGCACCTCGTTGCTCGGCGGTGGCGGCATGACCGTCGTCGACTTCACCGAGCGGCACGTGGCGGGTGGGCTGGCCGCGTTGGCGGCTGGGCGCGGACTGCGCACCAGCCACGTCTCGCTGCCGGGCGACCAGGGGCTCGGGCTGCTCCCCGACCTGCCCTCCGAAGAGCTGGCGGAACTGCTGTCCGCAGCCGTGCACACCATGCGCCCCCAGGGCGACAACGCCGACTTGCGCGCACTGGACGCGGAACTGCTCGACACCGTGCTGCGCGGCCTGTCCGGGCCGCCCACGTTCCGCCGGGTGGTCGCCGGGCTGGAGGTGCTGCGCCGGGTGCACGAGCTCGACGGCTCACCGCTGACCACCGCCGAGGTCACGACGCTCACCCGGGCGGTCGACGTCGTCGGCCAGGGCGACCGGGCCCAGCAGGAACTGCGGTTCCTGACCAGCACCCTGGCCCTGCTCGCCACCGAGGAGCCCGAGGGGCCGCAGTCGGGTCGGTTCGACCTGTGGGCGGTGGGCGGTCTGTCCATCGTCTCCACCACGCACCGGCAGCGCAGGCGCAAGGACTTCCTCGACCGCGTGCTGTTCCAGCGCCTGCTGCACGGCGTCCGCGACGGTGAGGCGAGCCAGAACACCACACTGGTGGTCGCGGGAGTCGACCACATCGGACTGGTGTCGCTCGAGGAGCTCGCCCAGGAGTGCAGGCGCGCCGACGTGCGGCTGATCCTGCTGCTGGACCGCCTGCGCGGCGACGCGCAGCAACTGCTCGGCAGCTCCGACAGCGCCGCGGTGCTGATGCAGCTCGGCAACGCCCAGGACGCGAGCGCCGCGGCCGAGTTCATCGGCAAGGGGCACAAGATGGTCCTGAGCCAGGTCACCCGCCAGGTCGGCGCCACCTTCACCGAGGGGAGCAGCCGGTCCGAGGGCGGCAACGAGGGCTACAGCAGCACCGAGGGGACCACGGTGTCCACCAGCTCCAGCACCACCAGGGGCTCCAGCGACACCGACTTCAAGACGACGTGGTCCAGGTCGTCGACGCGCGGCCACTCGACCAGCCGCCAGGAGTCCTTCACCGAGTCGCGCAGCAAGACGTGGCAGGACACGGCGAACGTCTCCCGCGCCGCGTCGAGCACCGACGGCACCACCGAGGCCCGCTCCTACGAGTTCGCCGTCGAGCCCACCACGATCCAGTCGCTGCCCCCGACGGCGTTCGTCCTCGTGGAGACCCCGGCCGGGGGTCGGCGGGTGGTGCTCGGCGACTGCAACCCGGGTGTGTGCCTGCTCGACCGGGTCGCGCTCCAGCCCGCGCTGGTCTGACCGTGGACCCCTTCGCGGGCTTCGGCTTCCACCGCGTCATCGCCGCTCCCGCACCACCCGACGAGGATGACCCGACCCCGGCCCAGCTGTTCGCGGCGCTCACCGCGGCCCACGCGGCCGAGCAGGACGGCGCCGTCCTGGTGGCGTGGGAGCGGCACCGCACCGGCGGTCCACTGAGGATCCTGGTCGGCGGCGCACCCGCGTTCCCCGCTCTGGGCAGTGGCGACCCGACTCCGGTGCTGTACCCGCCGGGGGCCACCGGTGAGCCCGTCGACGCGGCGCAGGTGCGTGCCAGGTGGGCGGACCTCGTCTGGTCGCGGTGCCCGGCCGAGATCGATCCACTGTGGACCAGCCAGGACAAGCCCGCGCGCGGCGGTTTCGACGACTACGCCGCGCACGTCCGCGACCCGTTCGCCTGGGTCGTGCTCGCCGAACCCGCCCCGGCCGACGCCGTCGAACGGGAACTGCTGGCCCTGGACCTGTCCATCCCCCGGCTGCGGCAGCGGGAGAACTCCGAGTCGGACCGGGTCGCGCTCGAACGCGCGGAGACCCGCTACCGGGAACTGAGCCGAAGCCGGGTCAGCGGAATGTGGCGGGTGCACGTCCTCGTCGGTGGGCCGACCCCGGCCGCCAGTCGCCGCACGGCGGCGCTGCTCTGCGGGTCGAGCGACCTGGACAGCCTCCCGTACACGCTGCACCCCGGGACGCCGGTGGCCGGTCTCGCCGCGGCCTGGGCCGCGACGGTCACCGGTGACGGGCCGACGACGCCGTTCTCGGCGGGCACCGAACTCGTCGCCGCGCTGGCCAGGCCGCCGCGCCGGGAGCTGCCCGGCATCCGGCTCACCGAGCGCGTCGAGTTCGACCAGACCCCCGAGCACGAGGGCGGCATCCCGGTCGGCCACGTCCTCGACGACGCGGACCTCCCGGTCGGGGAGTTCAGCGTCTCCCCCAAGACCCTCAACCGACACGCGTTCGTCGCGGGGGCGACCGGCGCGGGCAAGTCCCAGACCGTGCGGCACCTGCTCGAACAGCTGACCATCGCGGGTGTGCCGTGGCTGGTCATCGAACCCGCGAAGGCGGAGTACGCCAGGATGGCGGGCCGGATCGGGGCGGCGAACGTCTCGGTGCTCCGCCCCGGCGCGCCGGACGCCGCGCCGCTGGGCCTCAACCCGCTCGAACCCGAGCCCGGTTTCCCGGTGCAGACCCACATCGACCTGGTCCGCGCGCTGTTCCTCGCCGCGTTCGAGGCGGACGAGCCGTTCCCGCAGGTGCTCAGCCACGCGCTGAACCGCTGCTACACCGAACTGGGCTGGGACACCGTCGTCACGGCGCCGGTGCGGGCCGACCGGACCCCGAGGTACCCGGTGCTCTCGGACCTGCGCCGCACGGCCATGCAGGTCGTGGAGGGCATCGGCTACGGCAGGGAGATCACCGACAACGTCCGCGGCTTCATCGACGTGCGGCTCAGCGGCCTGCGGCTGGGCACCCCCGGCCGGTTCTTCGAGGGCGGTCACCCGCTCGACATCGCGGACCTGCTGCGCCGCAACGTGGTGCTGGAGATCGAGGACGTCGGCAACGACCAGGACAAGGCGTTCCTCATCGGCGCCGTGCTGATCCGGCTGCACGAGCACCTCCGCGTGCACCGGCCGGACGCCGGCGAGCTGCGGCACGTCACGGTGATCGAGGAGGCGCACCGGCTCCTCAAGCGGGTCGAGCCGGGTACCCCCGCCGCGCACGCGGTCGAGCTGTTCAGCTCGCTGCTGGCCGAGATCCGCGCGTACGGCGAGGGGATCGTCGTCGCCGAGCAGATCCCGGCGAAGGTGCTGCCGGACATCATCAAGAACACCGCGCTGAAGGTCGTGCACCGGTTGCCCGCCGCCGACGACCGGGAGGCCCTCGGGGCGACGATGAACCTCTCCGACGCGCAGTCGCGCCACGTCGTGTCGCTGCCCCCTGGGCGGGCCGTGGTCTTCTCCGACGGCATGGACCGCCCGGTCCGGGTGGGGATCCCGCTCGGTGAGGACCGCGAGGCACCCGCCGACGGACCGCCGGTGGCCAGGACCCGGCCGCGTGGGACGGGATGCGGGCTCGCGTGCCGGACCCAAGCGTGCACGCTGCGGCAGATCAACACCGCCGAGCGGGTCGCGAGCGCGCCCCGGTTCACCCTGTGGGCGGAGCTGGTGGTGATCGCGCACATCACCGGGCACCCCGCGCCGCGACCGGACAAGCGGTGGCTCGACGAGCTGGCCGCACTCGACCGCCGAACCCTGGAATGCGCTGTGGGCCACCGCGTCGAGGAGTCCGTCGCGGCCCGCTACCCCGGGCTGTCGGAGCACTACCAGCCGGAGCACCTCGTGGGGCACGTCGCCGCGACGATGCTGATGGTGGTCGACGGGCACCGCGTGTCCTGCGACGGCACCGAGCACCGGTGGCAGTCCGGTCGGTACCGCTGGATCGACGTGGTGCGCGCGCTGGACAGCGGTCAGGCCGCCGACCTCACCGCCTGCGCGGAACGTGGCCTCGACCTGCCGGACGCGGGCGCCGAGGAGCAGCTCGCCGCGCTGAACCGGCACCCCGACCTCTGGCGGCCCGCCCCGGAGACGGTGACCGGCGAGGACGCCTGGCGGTCGGCGGCGGCCGGGTTGAGCCAGCGCCCGGACACCACCTCGGGGTTCCGGGCCGCCACCGAGTACCTGGGGCTGTCCTCGCCCTGGGCCGAGAACGTCCTGTCGATCGGTCCGGACAGGTGAGCGCCGACGCGGGGATCACCACTGCCGACGCGATCCCTCCTCCGCCACCGCCACCGCCGCCACCACCGCCGGAGACCTCCGACGCCGTGCGCGTCGTGCGCGCCGAACGCGAACTGGTGGTGCCCGAGGCGCCGCAACAAGGGACCATCGATTCCTCGGACGCCGTCCGCATCGCGGCGCTGGAGAAGGTGGACCAGGGCTTCCCCGTCGCCGAGCAGATCGAGATTCCCCCCACCGAGCAGGAGATCGCGACGCAGGAGACCTACGAGTCGGTCTACGGCGTCCCCCAGGAGTCGCTCGGCGGCGACTTCCACGGTCCGGCCAGGTTCGACGGGCCCACGCACGCCGACATCTACGGCGCTCCCCCGTCGGACGGGGCGAGCGCCGCTGACATCTACGGGGCACCGCAGACCGGCGGGGCCGGCGCGGCCGACATCTACGGCGCACCAACGGAAAGCGCCGCCGATGAGAGTGATCAGGTGGTACCCGGGGCAGTGTCGGATGACCCACCCGCGACGGTGCCCGACACCACGGCGGAAGTGGCAGACGACCGAGCGCCGCCGGGGGACACCGGGGGCGAGAGGCCCGCGGCGCCCAGGTTCGCCGCCGCCGAGGCGCCTGCCGCCCCCAGGTTCGAAGCGGGACCTCCCGCGCCCGCGGCCGACGGGGCGGAGGCGGGTGGCCGAGTCGAGGCCGCTGGGGACACCACGAATCCCGGGTACGACCCGCGTTTCTACTACATGCGCGATGGCCAGCCTATCCGCCACGACCGGAACGCGGTGCACGACGACGGCAGCCCGGTGGTGAAGCTGAGTTCCGAACGCGACGCCGACGGCAACTTCATCCCAGCCGCCGACGCACCCGCGATCCGGGCCGAGTTCACCGGCGCGCCCACCGAGGTGCGGTTCACCGGGGACGACGCGGTGATCAGCGGGATCGACACGAAGACCGCCGAAGCCGACACCGCGCTGGCGGCCGCGGAACGGGGCAGCGACGACGCGAGCGCGGCGCACCGGGCGAGGACCGACGCGGGCGAGGAGCGCGGGCACATCGCCGCGGACCGGATGATCGCCGACCGGTACCCGCCCGGCGGGACCGAGACGGCCGTGCGCCTCGACGAACCGGCCAATTTCGCCGAACCGCGCGACGGCAAGGGCAATTTCGACCAGATCTACGAAATCACCAAGCAGGACGGGACGAAGGAAATCCTCGTCATCGAGTGCAAGGGCGGACAGGGCGAACTCGGGTCTCGGCTCATCCCCGGGACCAATGACCGCGCCGAACAGGGAACACCCCAGTACCTGGAGGCGACAATCCGCGACATGTCGCACCGGGACTCGACCCAGGACCTCGCGCTCCGACTGGAAGAAGCCCGCGTCCTTGGTAATATCCGCTACGAACTGGTCCGCGCCACGACCGATGACCGCGCTTTCGTCGGCTACCAGAACCACGAGTTCGACCTCACTTCGCCACAGCAGGGGACACGATGACCATCGCCATCGACCGACACCCCATCGACCAGGAGATCGCCGCGGACCAGGGCGGGGTGCGACCGGAGGCGCTGCGCCGCATGCTCGGCCACGCGCGGACCACGCCCAAGGCCCTGCCCAGCCTGCTCGACTGGGCGACCTCGAGCTTCGCCTACGCCACCGCCGCCGACCCCCGTGCGGAACGCGAACAGACGTGGGACCACCTCGTCCTCGCCGCACAATCCGCCGCCGCGGTGTTCGCCCTCGTCGTCCCCGACCCGGGCGAGCCCACCGAACTGCTCATCCGCGGTGAGCGCATCACGCTGCCCGCCACCGGCCCGACCACGGACACCGGGCCGCACCAGTGGCTGCGCGCGCACGACCTCGCGATCTCGGTGCGCAGCAAGGGTTTGCTCGACATCCTGCTCGACGTCCCGACGGAACTGCTCCGCCTGCCGACCTCGCCGGAGTACCTGCTCGCCTACGTCGACACGCTGAAGTCGTACTGGAGGGTCGATCCCGCGACTCTCGACGCGCTCCAGGCCACCGTCGACCTGACCGTGCCCACCGACTTCGCCGCACCGCAGGCGTCCCCGGCGGTGCGGCTGTACCTCCCGCAGATGAAGTCGTTGTACCACCTGGCCACGCACCAGGCCGCGGACCTGCAGGCCGCCATCGCGGAGGGCCTGGAGAAGCACCGGGCCTACTGGACCGGCAAGGACTTCGCCGCCGATCCGTCCGGGTTCATCGCCTACCCGCTGCTGGCCCAGGCGACCACGGCGCACTCGGTCGGCATCACGCTCGACATCGATTCCCCGTACCTCCCCGCGGCCATCGTGCGGGAGCAGCACACCTACACCCCCTGAACGTCCACAGTGGTCGGCGACGGCGGATCTCGATCCGGTGCGCTCGGGCACGCGCCCTGTCGACCGACATGGTGGACGCCCCGAAGAGCCCGACAGCCAGGATCACCCAGGGCAGCACACTTGTCAGGAACCACGGCCACGACCACGCGGGCGCGTCGATGCCCCCGCCTTCCCCCACCACATCGGGGTTCGTGACCCCGGCCGCGCCGATGTAGAGCATGGCGGATTCCAAGAGCAGGAACGTGCGCAGCACGGTGATCCCGTAGACCAGACCCGAGTAGGCGTACTCGTCGTCGCCACGAGCGGCGGACCTGGTCAGCCACCACCGGCCCGTGGTCAGCAGGACGAACGTGACGATGGCGAACGGGATCAGGAACGCCCGCAACCCGGTGACGCCGGTGGTGTTGCCGGGCGCGAACCAGTCGTCCGGCAGGAACACCTTCAGCACGGCGCGGGTCTCGTCCAGGAACGGCCCCTGCTTCATACCCAGCGCGAACACGCACATGCCGTATCCGATCAACCCGACTACCGCGCCAGCGATTAGAGAACCGTTCTCGTCGCCGTCGCGATACCGCCACTGGCGCCTTCTAGGGGAATGGTGCTGCCTCCGGAACTCCTCGAACCGCGCGTCGGATTCCCGCCGCGAGTCCACCGGCTGGGGAGTTGGCGCGCTCGGCCACCCCGCCGAACTCTCCGGACCTGGCCACAGACTGCCATCCGGTTGTCGGAACCCCTGCTGGGGCCCGTTTCCGTGAATGCCATCGGGGTCGAAAGACAAGACTCCCTCCTTTCTCCACCTAGTCCATCGCTGTTCTTTCCCCGGTGTTGCGGAAACACCGATCCCACCGACCTGCGTCACCCTTTCAGCCCATACCCTCGGCGCAACTCCCGATACGGAGTCACGAACCCACGGCGATAGAGGTGACAAAAACCGGCCAACTCGACGAAGATCCCGGATGCGGCCTGGGAAAATATCACACGAAGGCGTGGCGACTCCGTTCGGCGGCACCCACACCGCCGCCCGCATGCTACTTTGATGCAATTCGGTATACCAGTGCAGACGCGCCGAAGAGGGTAATTCAATGAAATTGACCATGCTGCTCAAAGACCAGAACTCCGGGGGCAACGGTTGCCCCAGTGTGTACCTCGCCGACTCCGGCGAATTCGTCGTCCAGGGAATCGAACTGGACGACGACACGCACGCCGAGCTGGAGAACGTGCTGCCCGGGGAGAACGCCATCAGGATCTCGGCGGACGTGCTCGTCGGCGCGGTGGACCGCTACCGGGAACGCCAGGAGCCCTAGGTGTCGACCGTCTTCACCTCACTCGACGACGCCGAGTTCAACCTCCTGTTCCGGGAGTTCCGACAGTCGGTCTTCCGCCTGGAGACCCTGCAGCACTACCAGGTCAGCTACGAGAAGGACGAGTTCGCCAGATTCCTGACCGGCGAGTCCCGCGGCGAGTTCCCGGGGATCTCGGGGTGGATTTCCGGAACGGTGATACCGGCGCGGGCGGCGCGCAAGTCCATGCACCGCGTCCACGTCGTCGAGGAGCCGCTGTCGGACTACGTCCGGTTCGAGTGCGCGTGGGCCTACGAGCACACCGTCCCGGCCGGGGAGGACGTCCGCGTGATCACCGTCGAGCGGGGGCAGTGGCCCGACAACCTGCCGCGTGCGGAGTACTGGCTGTTCGACTCCGAACTGCTCGTGGCCATGAATTACGACGAGGACGGCACGTTCCGGTTCGCCGAGGTCGTCACGAACGCGACCGAGGTCGCGTTGGCGAGGCAGTGGCGGGACACCGCGATGGAGCTGTCGATCCCCTACCGCGAGTTCGCTGAGCGCTACGACGGGCTCTTCGTCGAACAGGCGAGGTGACGGCGGTCAGCCATGTCAGAACCTGAGCACCACCGCACCGAGAACGCCTACTCCGGCACGGCGGACAACGTCATCCAGTTCGACGCGCTGCACGGCGACTTCCACCTCCACAACCGCGATAGGCCAGACGTTGTCGTGCCCCGGCAGCTCCCGCCCGCGCCTGCCGGGTTCACCGATCGCGAGGAGGCCTCGCGCACGCTGGACGCGCACGCCCGGCTCGCGAGCGGATCCGATGGCGCGGCGGTGATCGTCGGTGCTCCCGGCATCGGGAAGACCGCTTTGGCCCTGCACTGGGCGCACGCGGTCCGGAAGTCCTTTCCCGACGGTGATCTGTACATCGATATGCGCGGGTACGGCCCGGAGTCCCCGTTATCCGACGACCAAGCGCTCGACGTGTTCCTCCGGGCCCTGGGCGTACCACCGGAAGCGGTCCCGCGTTCGGTCGAGGAGAAGGCCGCGCGGTACCGCACGGCGATCGCCGACCGGCGGGTCTTGGTCCTGATCGACAACGTGGTGTCCGCGCGGCAGGTCCGCCGACTGCTGCCCGGGTCGGCCGGGTGCCTCGCCGTCCTCACCAGCCGCACCACCGTGTCCGGCCTCGTGGCCAGAGAAGGGGCGAAACTCGTGACCGTCGACGTGCTCTCCCCTGCCGACTCGGTCCGGCTGCTCGCCGAGATCATCGGTGACCACCGGGTCGGGGCGGATCTCAAGGCGGCCCACGACGTGGCCCGGTCATGCGGGTACCTCCCGCTGGCCCTGCGCATCGTGGCGGAGCGGGTGTCGAGCCGTCCGCACCTCCGCTTGGCCGACCTGGCGACCGAACTGCTCGGGGAGCGCGACAGGTTGGACGCGCTCGTGTTGGCCGAGGACGAACTCACCGATGTCCGCGCGGCGTTCTCGTGGTCGTACCACTCGCTCACCGCGAGCCAGCAGGCCGTGTTCCGCGTGATCGGGCTGCACCCCGGTGCCGAGTGCTCCACCTCGTCGCTCGCGGCCCTGGTCGCTGTCCAACCAGGACACTTGGTGGAGCGGCTCCAGGAACTGGTGGCCGTGCACCTCATCCACGAGATCGCGCCCGGTCGCTACCAGATGCACGACCTCCTCCGGGCCTACGCACGCGAGCGCTGCGAACGGGAAGACCCGCAGCGCCGCCGGACAGAAGCGGTGCGGCGCGTCCTCGGCTGGTACCTGTGGGCGGCGGACGCGGCCCGTGTCGCCTTCCTGCCGTACTCGAACGACGTCGCACTACCCCCGGCGCCTGAGGTCCCCCTTCCCGAGTTCGCTTCCCCCGCCGCGGCCCGGGAGTGGTTCGAGACCGAGAGGTTCACCCTGCTGGCGGTGATCGAGCAGGCCACCGACTTGGGCCACTACGACATCGCGTGGAAGCTCCCCGTGGTGGTTGACGGGTTCTTCGAGCTCAGTGCCTATTGGACCGATTGGCAGGGGATCCACCAGGCTGGTCTGGCCGCCGCGAAGGCCCTGCCCGACGCAGTGGGGATGTCGGCCAACCTGCTCGGACTTGGCGACTACCACTGGCGGTTCGGCGAACTCGAAGCCGCGGTCGCCGCATACACAGAGTGCGCCAGGCTCGCTCGGCGGATCGGCCACTCGTGGCTGATCGGGTTCGCGACGCGCGGCCTCGGGTTGGCCAGTGCGGAACTCGGCGACGTCGAGGCTGCCATGGGGTACTACCGCGAGGCGCTCTCGGTGTTCGACGCCGCCGGGCTGCGCCGCGGTTCGGGGATGGCGCTGCTGAGCATCGGAAAGGTCCAGTACCGGCTGGGGAACCTCACCGATGCCGTCGACCACTGCGAGCGGGCGATCGCGGTGTTCGCGGGCATCGGCGACAAGTGGAGCGAGGCGTGGGGCGCGGTGCCGCTGATCCAGGTCTACCGCGACCTCGGCAGCTTCGACGAGGGCGTCGCACTCGCCAGGACCGCGGTGGCCAGCTTCGCCGAGTTCGCCGACCACCGGAGCGAAGCCGCGGTCTTGGTCGAGCTGGGCGAGGTCCACCTCCTGCGCCGCGACCCGTCGAGCGCCGCGACGGCGTGGCACCGGGCAGCGGCGCTGTACGAGGACCTCGGCGACCCGACCGCTACCGCGGTGCGCACCAAGATCGGGCGACTGGACGATCCCGATGGTCCCTGACGGCGTGGAGATCGAGGTCGGCGGCCGCGACCTGGCCGAGCGCCACCACCGGGCCATCCGCGCCTTGTACGACGAGGTCTTCTCAGCCCCGCCGTTCACCTGGTCGAGCAGGCACCCCACCGAGCACGACGCCCTCCTGTCCGCGCTCCGGGACGACCCGACCTTCGGCATCACCGTCGCCCTGCGCGGCAACGACCTGATCGGCTTCGCCTACGGCCACCGCCTTCCCACCAACCACGGGTGGTGGACAGGGTTCCCCAACCCACTCCCGACCGCCTTCACCACCGAGTGGGAAGCCCGCACATTCGCCCTGATCGACCTAGCGGTCACCCCGAGCGAACGAGCCAAGGGCACCGGCAGCGCCCTGCTCTCCGCCCTCCTCACCACAAGACCCGAACACCGCGCGGTCCTCTCCGTCCAACCCACCGCCCTGCACACCCACGAGTTCTACCGCCGCCAAGGCTGGCACCACCTAGGCACAAAAGGCCCCCTGACCGACGTGATCCCCCCAACGTGGCTGCTCTTCACCCTCGACATAACCCCACCCACCTAACCCACCGACGCGACTCCCCGAGCCGAACGCCGTCTCGGCTAGTGCCCGGGGAGCGTGGACAGGTGATAGGGCCTCAGCACGTCATCGAGGAAGGCGTCCAGCCTCGCGTCCAGTCGGGCGCGGTCGAGTTCATCGGCATCGTTGTCGATGTGGTGCACCCTGCCATCGAACTGCCGCATGGCGCGAACGCCCGCCAGGTCGTCAACCGTGTACAACGACTGCGCGGCATTCGACGGCAGGGCGTGGTTGTCCGCGGGCCGGATCACCACGTCCTCGCCGTTGATGTAGAGCTGCGGCGGCTCCGCCCGACGAGCCAGCCGCTGCGCCCGGATCCGGTCGCTCGCTGTCACGTGGATGACGTGGGCGCCTGCGAGCACCTCAGGCCCGAACCGCTGGAACGCCGCTCGCATGTCCGACCGGGCGAACTCGACCAGGATCAGCCGCACGCCGCCCTGCCCCGCCCACACCTGCCGGGCCAACGCGTCCAGCGCGGAGTCGAGCGTGCGTTCGTCGTCGACCTGGAAGGAACCGTTGGCGTGCACCTGGAACCCGGCGAGTCCGCCGTCCATGCGCATCAGGTGGCGCACGAAGTCGTAGAAGGCGTAGAGGTAGTCGGTCCGCTCGTCCACCTGGAACCGGCGAGCCTCGATTTCGCGGGCCAAGAGCGGCCTAGCCGTTGGAGTCGGTGCTGGTCGCCAAGGTTCTCACCGGCCTGCGCGCTCCCGCAGACCGCGCGGGCATCCGCGCCCGGCTCAAGGAGATATCTTCAGCCCGGCGGATCGGTTCGGCGTGATGGTCAACTACCGCGAGTGCGCGCGCCTCGGACTTGCCCGCGCCAGGCAGGCCGGTGACGAACACAACCGGGGCCGAGTGCCGGAACGCGACGTGCTGGAATGGTAGGACAGTCCTCCGGCCGGTCAGCATCGGCGCCCCGGACCTCGATCCCCCTGGCGAGCAGCTCCGCGCCTGCAACGAGGCTGTCCTGGCTGCTCTGCACCACCACACGCACCCGGCCACGCTCGTTGATCGCCGCCCAGCCGTTCTGCAAGTCCCGCAACGTCTCCGAACCATGAGCAGGCCTCAGGTTCGGCAGCATGGCATCGAGTCTGTGCACGTCCTCGCACTGCGCGGCTCTCCTGACCTCACTGAGATAGCGCCTTCTCGGCACGTACTGGTTCAAGCCCAGTGGGACGGTCCGGCGCCTCGCCCAAGCGCGAGCGGCGAACCAACTGAGCAGGGCCACCACCAACCCGCCGATCACCGACCCGATGATCTCGGTCCACTGCACCCGGCCACCGCCACCTGAGCTGCGAGCAAGAGCGGTAGAGGCCCGACATCCACACCGTGCTTCGTCCTTCACCCCGGTGAGACGCAGCCCAAACTCTCCGACCGGACTCTCACACCCATCGTCTCCTCGCCCGGCCCTCCTGCCTGTCGACCTGCGCTTCACAGCGCTTTGGAGGTGGATCGAGGAGCACCGGAAGTGGCGTGCCCATCGGCTGGCGCGGGAGTTGCTGACCAAAGCATGTCGCCGTAGGTGCGCGATAAGGTGCTCGTGGGGGGACGCGGCGGGACTCGGTTCGAGGAGTCGAGGGCCTGCGGTCGGGTTTGGGCTTGTCTGCCTCGGCTGCGAAGGTTGTTCACGAGTGCACCTAGGAGTCCCGGATGGACCTTGTTACCCATGCGGTTGAGGGGCTGATTCCAAGGTGATGGGGTTGCGCGCGCATCCGCGCTTTCTGCGGGTATGGGTTGGGCAAGCATGCGGTGCGGTCGGGGATCAGTTGTTGCCGGTTACGGTCAGCCTGTACGTGCTCAGCCAGGGTGGCGGGGTGGCTGAGGTGAGCCTTGTGCTCGGCGCTCGTGCTGTGGCGTTGGTGTTGTGTCTGTTGGCGGGTGGGGTGCTCGCTGATCAGGTGCGGCGTAGTCGGGTTTTGCTTGGTGCGGACTGGTTTCGTGGTGGGCTGCTGCTGGCCACAGCGGCGGCGCTGCCTGTGTTGCCGCTATTGGCCATGCCTGCGGTGGTTGCGTTGGTGGCGGCGGGTGAAGCCTTGTCCCGACCGGCGTTTCGCTCGATGGTGCCCACGTTGCTGCCCGGCGACATGCTCGAGCGCGGGAATGCCCTGGTGTCAGCGGCGCAGCGCAGTGCGGCGGTTCTCGGTGCCCTGGCGGGCGCGGCGGTGGTCACCTTCGTCGGGCCGCGAGCGGCGCTGTTCGCTGCGGGTGCGGTCTTCGCCATCAGTGGCTTGACTGTGTTGCGGCTCAACGACAATACCCCGACCTCGCTGGGGCGCTCGATGCTCGCCGACGCCGCCGCTGGTGTCCGGGCGATGCGCGAACGGCCGTGGGTGCTGGCGGTCATGTCCACCGCAAGCGTCCACCTGATGACCGGCGCGGCCGCGGCGTTGACGTTGCTGCCATTGATCGCCCGCGACCGTCTCGGCGGCGACCTCGCCTACGGTGCTGTACTGGCGGCAATGGCTATCGGCGCACTCCCCGGCTTGGTTCTTGCAGGCCGCTGGCGCCCCAAGGCCAAAGGCACCGCGTCGATGTGCGTGCTGTCCGGCTACGCCCTCGTCCCGTTGAGCCTCGCCCTGCCGCTACCCCTGCCAGCGGTGATGGCATGCTTCGCCGTCGGCGGCTTCGCGGTGGAGTTCTTCTTCGTCTACTGGCTTTCCGCGCTCCAACGCAACATCCCCGGCGACGTCCTGGGCAAGGTCCTTGCCCTTGACCAACTCGGCGCCTTCGCACTGCTCCCCGTCGGCTACCTACTCGTCGGCCCCGTTGTCGCCGCCATCGGCACGACCCCAACACTGCTGGGCGCGTCCGCGGTAGTCGCCGCAACCAGCGCACTGTGCCTGGCAATTCCCGGGGTAGCCCACTTCGCCGACCCAGCCCCGACACTGGAAGGCTCACACGACTAGTCCGGCAGTTTGTGCGGTGACAGAGCCAAGATCGGCAGCACCAGCACCGCGGTGACGACGGCAAGCAGGACGAACGCCAGCTCGAAGTCGCCCGTCGCGTCTCGCAGCAGGCCGACCACCAATGGCCCTGCGGCCGCACAGCCGTACCCGACGAAGAACGCCATGCCGCTGATCCGACCCGCCTCAGCAGCGTCGCGCGCGGCGGTGACCGGCAGCGTCAACACAAGCGGGAATAGTCCACCGTGGCCGATGCCAATGAGCACAATGGATAGCCAGACAACCGGAGAGTCTGGCGCGAGGGCGAACCCGAGGAACCCAGCAGCAGTCAGCAAAGCCGTCACGGCCAGGCCCGCGCGCTGGTCCCGCCGCTCACCGAGCAAGGCAGGTACGACGATCATGGCGACCACCTGGATGGAGATCATCACGGTCAGCAACACGCCCGCGGTCGCCTCAGTGCGACCGCCGTCGTTGGTCAGCAGCGGCGCGATCCACGCCAATTCGCAGTAGTACAGCGCGGAATTGCCCGCCGACACCGCCGTCACCAGCCACGCGGTCGAACTGCGCCACGGCAGTCCGACGGCGGTGAATCGGCGCACCCCAACATCACCGCCGAGGTTGAGCGAACCCTTGGCCGCCGACCACAACGCGATACCGGCGACCGCCAGCACCGCCCAAGATCCCAGCGCCACCGGCCAAGACCCGAAGGCCTCACTGAGCGGAGCGGTGGCACCAGCCGCGACCGCCCCACCGAGGCCAAGCCCAGCGGTGTAGAGACCGGTCACCAGCCCAGGCCGCGCAGAGAACCGGGACTTCACGACGGCGGGCAGCAGGGTCTGCGTGATGGCGATTCCCGCGCCGACACCGAAGGCGCACAACAGTTGCAACCAGGTCGCGTTGCCCAGCACCCTGGCGAGCGTCCCGATGCCGACGACAACCAGGCCAACAGTGACACCACCGTGCAAGCCGAAGCGGCGAGCGACAACGGCGGCCAGCGGGGCGCACAGGCCCATGGCGAGCGTCGGAACGGTGGTGAGCAGGGAGGCGCCGGTCGCGGACAGCCCGAGGTCCGCGCGGATGGTGTCGACCAACGGGGAGACCGCGGCGATGGCTGGTCGCAGGTTCACCGCCGCGACGAACAGCGCCACCGCGGCCAGACCGAGTGCGGCCCGGTCACCGGGTGTTCCCGTTGTCCTGGACGGGCTTTCGGCGTCGGTCACGGCGCCACCTCTCAACTCGGACAAGTAATGTCCGGGAACCTAGCACACCGGAGATCGACTTGGATATCTCCTGTCCGAGTTCTAGGATCGGCGGATGAAGCTGTCCAACGGCGTGGAGTGGGCGCTGCACTGCTGCGTCAGCCTCAGCCAGGCCGAGCACCCGGTGCCCACTCAGCGCCTCGCCGAGCTGCACGACGTCCCGCCCGCGTACCTCGCCAAGCACCTGCAGGCCCTGGCCAGGGCGGGCGTGGTGCGCTCCACCCAGGGCCAGGACGGCGGCTACACGCTGACCAGGCCCGCGGCGGAGGTGACCATGCTCGACGTGGTGGCCGCCATCGACGGACCAGCGCCGTTCTTCCGCTGCACCGAGATCCGCCAACGCGGCCCACTCGCGGCCGACCCGTCCCGGTGCCGCACCAGCTGCTCAGTGGCCAGGGCGATGGCCGACGCCGAACAAGCCTGGCGCGCCGCACTGGCCGCCGTCACCATCGCCGACCTGGCCACCGACATCAACACCACCAGCGGCGGCGAGGCCCTCACCAGCGTCCGCACCTGGCTACGCGCCACCTGACGCCCCAAGGAGGCGGAGGTCGGGATAGCCGGCATGTGCCGACCAGCATTCAGTGGTCCCACCCCGCGGCAGAAGTCCCCAGTCGAGCGCTGCGATCGTAGCGTTGGTGGGCCGAAACTTGGCCGCGTTGCAGTGCGCGCGACAACGGCCCCATACCGCAGCTGCCGAGTGCCAACCGCACACGCCATCCCTGCCACAGCAGCCGGAGTCTTGACCCTCGACCGCGATAGGTTGCGCGCCATGACAGACCTCGGCCCCATTTCCTGGCCTCCCACCCCGATCAGGACCGAGCGGCTGGTGCTCCGCGAACCCTAGGCCCAGGACCGCGCGACGTTCATCGACATGCTCTCCTCGACCGTGGTCTACGCCTACCTGGGCGGACCCCGATCACGCGAGGCACTAGAGAGTGATATCCCCGAAGTACCGAGCAAGCGCCCCGGTGTCTTCACCGTCGAACGCGGCGGAGCGATGATCGGCCTGATCACGCTCGACCGGCGGGCCGCCGACCGCCAAGGGCACCTCCGGCCGGACATCGAGGAAGTCGAGCTCGGCTACCTCCTCCTCCCGCAGGCATGGGGATTCGGGTACGCGACCGAGGCATGTGCGGCGGCGCTCGAGTGGTTCGCCGGGGTGCTGCCGGGCGAACCGGTGGTGCTCTGCACCCAGACCGCCAACGACCGCTCCATCCGCCTCGCGACGAGGTTGGGGTTCACCGAGGTCGAGCGGTTCCAGGAGTTCGGTGCCGAGCAGTGGTTCGGCGCGTGGACCCCACCGTCCACTTGAGACCAAACGGCAGGTGGGGCGGAGCCGAAGCCCCGCCCCACCTGATCAGCCGAGTACTACGCGGTGCAGGTGGGCTCGCCTGCCTGCGCGGGCAGCGAGATCGCGTTCCACGCCGCCTTGGTCTTGTTGTACAGACCGCAGGTCGCGTCGAGGTTCTTCGCGGCCGTCAGGGTGGTGACGCGGTACTTCTTGTAGGTCATGCCGGAGGTCTTGAGCAGCATGCCGCCGTAGAAGATCTTGCCAGCGGTCTGGATGCCGACACCGGTCACCGCGGTGTTGTTGCAGGTCGGGCTGGTCGGCTTGCCACCACCGGGGTTGGAGCCCTCGGCGAGCAGGTAGAACCAGTGGTTGAGCGGACCGGCAGCCTTGTGCACCTCGGTGTTGGGGATCGAGGAGCTGTAGCAGTTCGGGTCGTTGTTGACCAGCGACGGGTTGTACATGTTGCGGATCGGCCCGCGGCCCTGCAGGTCGACGGTCTCGCCGACCAGGTAGTCCGGGCGGTCCTTGGCGTTGTTGGCGTACGCCTCGGTCAGCGCGCCGAAGATGTCACCGGTCGCCTCGCCGAGGCCTGCCTCGCGGGACGTGCCACCCGGGGTGTTCTGGTCCAACCCGTGGCCGTACTCGTGACCGACGACGTCCATCGACGCGATCCACTTGCCAGCGGAGTTCTTGCCGATGGTGACCGTCGAGCCGTCCCAGTACGCGTTGAGCTGGTTCAGACCGACCTTCGCGGGCCAGCTGCGGCCGGACCCGTTGTGCCCGTTGCGGCCCAGCCAGTCCTTGAGCATGTTCCACTCCTGCTGCGCGGCGTAGAGCACGTCGCCGCAGCCGGTCTCCTTGCTGGTGCCGCTGCCGGTGCCCCAGGAGTCGGTCGACTTCGAGAACACCTGGTTGGTGCTGTAGTCCGCGCACTGCAGGCCGGGACGGGTGGTGTCGAGCAGCCGGTAGGTGCTGCCCGACTTCGAGGTGGTGATGGTGACCTGGCCGTTGAGCTCGCTGTTGAGCGAACCGGCGGCGGCGTCCTCCACCTGGTCCAGCACGGCGCCAGTGGTCGCGTCGACCCACACGGTCAGGTGGCTGGGGCTGCCGTCCGTCTTGGTGCCGACCAGCAGTTGCTCCCACGCCAGCGCGGGCTTGTCCTCGGTCACCTTGACGACCAGCCTGCTCGGCTGGACCTTGCTGGTGCTGGCCTGCGCCGACCGCGCGGTCCGCTCGGCGGCGGCCTTGGTGATCTTGGCGGTGGTCGTGGGGACGGCCACCGCCGCGCTCGTCCCGGCCACCGTCGCCTTGACCTGGCCCTGGCCGTTGACCAACACCGTCGCGTCGCCGCCGACGACCGGGACGCCGCGCCAGGTGCGTTGGTAGCTGACCGAGTACAGGTCGTTGAGGTACGGGGTGACCAGGTCCCTGGCGTAGACCTCCTCCGGGCCCTTGGCCAAGGCGTCCAAGCCGCCCGCGGCCGCCCGGTCGGCGGCCGAGACGGCCACCGCCTGGCGGTCCGGGGCCTGGTCCTGGCCTGCGAACACCGGGGGTGCGGCGAAAGCGACCACACCGCTGGCGAGAACGGCGAGGGCTACCCCGGCCGTCATCGTCGTGCGCTTCATGAGCTCTCCTCGTGGGCAGGGTCGCGTCCCCGGCACCCGCTTGGCCGTTGCCTGTCTCCCGGCGGCGGTGCTGGCGACGCGGAGGTGCTCGTTCGTCACCGAACGCAACGAGCATCCAGAGGCCCGCGCGACGCAGTCAACGCGATCAGCGGTGGGAATGGGTGTTTGTCAACATCCGGCAAACCCGGCACTCGCGGTGATCGCACTGAATCACCTGGTGGCAGCGGGTATGGACGCGGCTCGGATTTCAACAGTTGAAATCTGTTATCCCGAGGTCTGATGTCAGGCGTGCCGCCGATATGGCCCTGAATGGCCCGGAACACTTCGCCTGCCCGGCGTCCGACCAGCCACAACCTGGCAACTGGTAACATTCCGGCAGCGTCGAAGAAATCTCACGAACGGCCGTGGCGGCAATCCGGAGTCGTTCGAACATGCTATTCGCGGTACGGCATGGATCGACTAGGATGCCGGACTCGCGCAGCTCTACATTCGTCGCTTTATCGCCGTGGCGGGCCCCCACGATGCCCGCCACGGCACTTGCCACTAGCTCAAGTCCACCACCGTGTTGACGTCCAGGGCCAGCAACTCAGCGAGACCGAGATCGGCGTCAAGCCCCAGGACCGCGAGCAGATCCGCGGCGGGCGCGTGACCACGCACCAGGTCGACATCGATGTCCAGAGTCGCCCCGTTGGCCGTCCCGGTGCTCAGCGACGTCCCCAACTCGTCGTTGACCGCCGCGGCGAAGTCCCCATCGAGGCTGATGCCGTCGTCCGCCAACTTGAGCGTGATGACCGTCGACCCCGCCCGTTTGACGGCCCCCACCGCCGCCAGCGAGTTGATCTCCCCAACCCGCACACCCGCCTGTCCGCCGACCTTCGCCGTGATCACCCCAGACGTCATGCTTACCGACATCCCGGAGATGAGAACGCTGTCACCCCCCTTGGCCAGCCGGACACCGCCGAGCAACAGCACCCGCCCCCCGGTGAACACACTGCCGTAGGTGATCGAACTCCCCTTGGCCACCTTCAGGTTGACATCCCCATCGATGTGCCCAGCCCCACCGATCGTGCTCTCCGCAACCCCCTGCGCCCCAAGATCCAGCGCCCCGTAGAAATCGACCGTCAACCCCGCCCCACCCACCGGCGTACTGGCCAACCCCCTCGCCTGCACCCCCGCCCCAGAAGCCACCAGCCACACGGCCGCCACCAACGCCACTTTCCCAACCCACAAAGCTCTCATCCCCCGTTGCTACCACCCACCCCCCTCCCCCACGACCCCACTCACACGATCGCGTACATCCTCACCACGTCGTCAAGGCGCACACGCACATGCCCCTCAAAGGCCATGGGCAGGTCGGATTCCCTCGCCCACAACTGAATCGCACGACCTCGTACCCGGTTGTCCGCCGGAGATCCGGACCTGCCCAGCGGACTCCGGTGTGGACGCAAATGGCGCCCCTACTCGATCTCAACCACACCCTGAACCACATTTGGCTCGACGGCACACCCGTTGAGCCCGAAACTCTGGAAAAGCCTGGCACGCGACGCCTAAGTCCTGAGCGCCAAGGCGCGCCACTGGTTGAGAGGGGCGGTGCCGAGGTTGGGGGAAAGGGCTTGCAGGCAGACGTGGTCCGCGCCCGCTTCCAGGTGTGCGTGGACCCGTCGCGCGATCTCGTCCTCGCCGATGGCGACCAGGGTGGTGACGAGGCGGTCGCTGCCGCCGTCGGCGAGGTCGTGGTCGGTGAAGCCGAGGCGTTGCCAAGTCGCGCGGTACGGCGCGGCGGCGAGGTACGAGGCGATGTGTTGGCGGGCAAGGGTTTTGGCCTCGTCAGGGAGCGTGGCGGCGATTACGGACTGCTCGACGATGAGGGCCCGATCGGGACCGAGGATGGCCCGAGCTTGAGCGGTGTGTTCGGGAGTCGTCAGGTAGGTGAAGGCGCCCGCCGCGCGGTCCCGGGCCAAAGCGAGCGCCTTCGGACCTAACGCGGCCAGGACGCGGGGTGCGACGGGTGCGTCGGAAGTGACATTGGCAAGGGCGAGGATGGGGTCGGGTTCGTCGAGGCGGTCCAGGTGGGCGCGGAGGGTGGCAAGAGGACGTTCGTAGGTCAGGCCCAAGACGTCTTCGACCACGCGGGCATGCGAGGTACCCAGGCCGAGGACGAACCGACCGGGGTGAGCGTCGAGGAGGGCCCGGGTCTGCATGCGGATGTTGCGCGGGTGGCGGCCCCAGATGACCGCGATTCCGGTGCCCAGGACCAGGGACTTGGTCGCGTTGAGCAGCGTCGCGGCCTGCATGAAGGGGTCCCGGACAAGACCTTCACTGAGCCAGAGCGCGCCGTACCCGAGAGATTCGGCTTCCGCGGCGAGGTCAGCGGTCTCGGCGGTGGGCAGCAGGTCGATCCCGGCGACCCACAGCCCGATGCGGGGCAGAGCAATGTGCACGGCGTACCTCCCGTACGATCCGGAGTGGTACTCCGAATATACGGAGCGTCACTCCGCTTCAGTCAGGAGGTCCACTTCGTGAGCAGGGAGGACGCGCGCCGCAACCGGGCCCGCCTGATCGAGGTCGCGGCCGAGGTCTTCGCCGAGGTGGGCGCGGACGCCGCCTCGATGAACGACATCGCCCGCCGCGCCGGAGTCGGCCCCGGCACCCTGTGGCGCCACTTCCCCAACAAGGACGCCCTGATCGCCGAGGTGGTCGGCACCAGCCTCGACGCACTCGCCGCACTCGCCACCGACCTGCGCGACCACCCGGACTTCCTCCGCGAGTGGCTCACCGCCCTGATCACCCACATCACCCAACACCGCGGCCTAGCCGCCAGCCTCACCCACTCCCCCACCGACGGCCCCCTCAGCACCCGCTGCCACCCCGTCGAACAGGCCACAGCCGACCTGGTCGCCCGAGCCCGCACTCAAGGCATGGTCCGCCCCGACCTGACCCCCGCCGAACTCATCCACCTAGCCACCGCCATCGCCTGGATCACCGAAACCACCCCCGCCACACCCCCACGCCTCACAACCCTCCTCTTCGACGGCCTCACCCCCTGAGGTGCTGCTCCCGTGCCATAACGGCGGTGGTTCGCTACTCCTGCTCCCGCACAGAAGGCTCGGCGGCAAGCGAGTCCATTTGCGTTGACAACCACAGCAGGTCACACCAAAGGACATGGTTTCCGCAGCTGGAAAGGTCGGGGCTAGGGCGGCGAGAATCCGGCCAACCCCATTTCCACCTCATGAAAACACTGAAGCCCCGCCCCTCATGAAGAGGGACGGGGCTTGTCACCAGTGTAGGTAACTGGTGGGCGATACTGGGATTGAACCAGTGACCCCTACCGTGTCAAGGTTGACCGAACGTGGACTGACCTGCAGAGACGCGAGTTTCCGCAGGTCAGTCCGACCGGTTGGGCCTAGTTGGTTCGCGTTGGAACGAGTTGTAGCCAGTTGCGATCCCCATGAATACCCCATTCGATCTTCGGGCGCCGGATAGGTTGGGTGAGCAGTACCGGCCGCAGGTCGTCACCTTGCGTGTTCGACGTTGCGGCGCAGGGCGTGGGCACCGATATCGGTAGCTGGAGGCGGGAGTGCCGAGCCCTACCGTTGTTCGTCCTGTGGTGATGGGACGTGGCTGGGGCGGGACACGATGATCACGTCGGTGATGTTGGGCATCTTGAGCAAGGCGTTGCGGGTTGTGCCGTACTCCTGACTGGAGGCTGATTCGTCGTAGATGAACACCGCCAGCTTTCGGTATGCTTCGTTTCCCGTGAGGTAGGCAGTGTAGTCCTCCAGGATTTCCTTCTCGTACTTTTTGAAGTCGGCTGCCGAGCGGGCGTATTTGACTTCGATGAGGAGTTCGAGGGATGGGATTCCGAAGTCGGCCCGGTAGGTACTGTGTCCGAGTTTCCTGAGTGTTTCCTCGTCTACGAGGTCGTCGAAGACGGGACGCAGGATGAGCCAGAGGATGTCTTGTACTTCGCGCTCGGATCGGATGGGCCAGCGGATGGGGTGTTGCAGGTCGTCCTTGTCGTAGCGCCATCGTCGCATGGCGTCCTCGAATCGGCTGAGCAGGATGCCGACGTGGCTTCGGCTCAGGATGAGGTCGTCGACGCTGCGGGTGACGATGTGGGTGGCGGCTTTCAGCAGAAGCGCGGACCGTGGTGCGGAGTTGGTGTCGGCGTGTCCGAGGGCCAAGCCGTTCAGCAGACGGGACCGCAGGAATCGGATGTCGTCCGCGCCTGCTTCTTTGAGGTTGTCAGCGGCGCCTACGGAGATGAGCCAGTGCACCGCGGCGAGATCGGTCGGGTCGTCGAGGTCGTGGACATCCGGGCGGAACCTGCCCGGAGCGCCGATGAGGTGCCGGGCGTACTGGTGGAACGTCCCGAGGAACGTCGAGGGAGGACGCAGTCGGGAGTCGTGGAGCACGTCCGTCAGCCACGCCCGCGCCTTGGGAATCTCCTCGTGCACGGCGTTCACGGCCAAGGCCAGGCCGACAACTTGACCGGGGTCGTTGAGGAAGGTGATGCCATCCGCGGGGAAGGGGTCCCTGCGCATGAGGGTTGGTAGACCGTCGGCCAAGTGGCGGCGGGCGGCGTCGGATTCCGCGGACGGGAATCCGACGAGGCCGAATCCCAGGGTGGCAAGGACCGGCCCTTGCGGGAGGCGGTGCTCGTTCTCGTCCAGCCAAGCGGACGTCATTGGGCTGACGTTCCAGGTGAAGCTGACGCGGGCGCTGCCCAGGATGTGGTGGGCCAAGAGGCCGCCGAGGTTCCCGGGCTGGTTCGCGTGCAGGATGCCTTGGTCGAGGTTGGCGATTCGAGTGGCCAAGAGTTGGCCCATCGGGTCGGTGTTGTCGTTCGCTTGAGTCGGGGTCACAGGAACCACCTGCTGTCGCGCAGTGTGGTGTTGACCGAGTCGGCGTTCCAGTTTCGGACGTGGCGCAGGTTGCCCAGGAGGTTGGCGATCAGGTCGGAGTAGAGGATCGTGACGGGTTGGCTGGACGGGTAGACTGTGCGCCAGGACATCGAGGTGAAGCGGTATACCTGGCGGGCCAGGTATTCGATGTCGGTGAAGGTCGACTCGTGGTGCAGTTTGAGCAGCAGAGGCACTGGGGCTCCGTGCAGTGGGCTCTTGAGGTCCATGGGGCCGTTGACCGCCAGCAGCATCTCCCGATGGCCGATCGGTACGGCGTGGCCGCGGTCGGGCACGTAGTAGCCCTTGGCCTGCCCACGCGTTCCCCGGTTGGGCACGCCCAGGCTGGCCCGGTCGAACATGATCCATTCGTGGTCGGTGCTCACGTGCACGAAGGCGAACTCGACCTTGGCGTACTGATTAGCCAGGCGTTCCACGAGTTCCTTGACGGCCTGGGCCTCGACGTCCTGGAGCGGCTTGAAGACGTGGAAGACGAGCCGGAGTTCGTCGCCTCTCTGCCAGGCGTTACGCGCCTTGATGTCCTCGATGCACTCGGTCAGCGAGCGCAGGAGTTCGCGGGGGTAGTCGGCGTAGTCGGCTTCGCGGGAGGTGTTCGACAGCAGGTAGTTGCCGTCGGCGCTGAAGATCGTCGTGATCCCGACAACCCGCTCGGGGGTCGCGTTGCGGCTGGCCTTGATGTGGGAGCTGCCGATACCGATGACCAGCTCGTGCGCGAGGGCGCGGGGCGCGGCGATCACGAAAGGCACGCCGCGAAGCTTGGCGTAGCACGCCAGGGCCATGCTGTTGAGCGGGTAGGCGAGCTTGCTCAACCGGGCGGTCTCGATTCGGACTTCCTGAACGGGTATGCCTTGCCCCATGAACGTCGATTTCGCCACAAGGTAAGGGCTCTCGTCACCGGTGAGGTGGACCTGCGCCTCGCTGGTGATCACGATGGCCAGGTCGACCGGTCCTTCGCGCAGAGCCTGCCGACAGGCTTCGCGGTAGGCGACCGCGTCGGTGGCGCTGCCGTCGAAGGGGTGCATCCGCACGTCGCACCCGCCGAGGTGGTACTTGCGGATGAAGCCCTTGGCGTAGACGCGCTCGCCCTGGACCCCGTCGAGGAACTTCCGCATGAAGTTCTCCACGATGCCCTTGTGCGCCCGCGGCGTGACGACGGCGATCCGCGGTTTCTTCTTGCGGAAGAACTCCACGTCGAACGGCCCGTACTCGTCCAGGCCGTGATCGGCCGAGCGGTGGGTCTTGTCCCCGTTCTGGTCGAACTTGAACGTCGGCGACTCATAGCGGTTCGACCGCACCTTCCGAGCGGCGTTGGACGAGCCCACGGGCGGCTCCAGCGTCGCCAACAGGCCGTGGGCGATCGCCAGCGGGCCCCGGGCAGCGAGCCGACCGGCGATGTCGACCGTCTTCTCGAACCGACCGAACGCCCCTAGCAGGTCGAACCTCGCGGTCTCCAACTCCTTGACGATCTGCGGGCCGTCCGCCCCCGCCAACGACATGACCACGTTGCCGAACGTCTCGCGCCGCGCCTCCAACCACGCCTCCCGGGCCGCGACGCGCAAGATACCCGGCGCATCCCGCAGGACCAGGTCGTCGCCATCGATGTGGTCGACGGCTCCGACGTTGTGCCGCCGCGCGAAGTGGTCCATGTGGGGAAACGGCTCGATCGCGCCATCATCGGCCATCACGTACAGACCGTGGACGTCGATCCCGCGGCCGATCAACTCCTCGACCGTGAGGTCGATCTCCAGCCGCGTCTTCACCCCGATGATCACACCCGGGTAGCCGGTAGGACCGATGGTCCTGCTGTCCAAGTGCCACAGCGGGTACACATGGAGATCGGGCAAGGCGGGTAGGCGACGAACTCCGACCGCGGTGACCATGAGGTCCTTTTGTGGTCTCCGGGACACGAAGCTCACCCGCCCCGGCTTGCGCAACTTGTAGCCCCAGGCCACGACTTGGCGCAGCAGCGCGTGCCGGACGAGTCGCATCGTGAGCGATCGGTGCTCACGGGTGGCGAACACCGTGGGTGTACCCCGTACGTCCGCATCGGCCGTCAGCGGGACACAGGCGATCCCCGCGCGTGTCCTGGACACGACATGGGTGTCCACCAGCTCCGCCCGGAGGGCATCGAGCTGGTCGTTCGACTCGTACTCGACCAGCCCTCCAGCGAAGGACTCCGCCGAAAACGTAACCGGCATGAAGTTGAACGCCAGCTGCGGAGATCTCCGGGCGTCGCTCAAGCCTCGCTCCTCTCTCGGCCCGGACACGCCGGGGAGGGCACCCGGCCGCAACCGTCGACGTGGGCCTGTCGAACAGGAAGCCCTCATCATCCCACTTGGCACCGACAGCCAACGGCAATGCGGCGGTCCGCCGGGCGGATTGGGTGTCGGCGGCCCTACGGGGCGACCAGGAAGGTCAGGATCGACGCCGCGACCTTGGCCTCGATCTCACCCGATGCAGGCGCGGTGGTGCGGCGGAAGCGTTGGGAGGCCAATAAGGAGAGCAGCCACCAGGTGGCGGCGTCGGTGTCGAGGGTGGGGCGGAGGTGGCCGTCGGTTTGGCCGCGGCGCAGGAGTGCGGTGAGCGAGGTAGCGAAGCGGCGGGTGGAGGCTCGGGCGGCGGCCTCGATCGCTGGGTCATCGGTGATGCTGGCGGCGTCGGCGAAGATGGCGCCGATCTGGCCGGCGCCGTGAACTCGGGCGAGGTGGTCGGGGGTCAGCATGTCGCGCAGCAGGTCGGGTACGGGGACCTCGCTGGCGGTCATCTGGTCGAGCATGGCGCAGACCCGTTCGGCGGCGCGGTCGACGACGGCGGCGAACAGGGTCGACTTCGTGCCGAAGTTCTGGAACACGATCGGCTCGCTGACTCCGACCCGGCGCGCCACGGCGGACGCCTTGCCCGCCCGGTAGCCGACCTCAGTGAACACCTCGGTGGCCGCGTCCAGGATGGACGCGCGGCGGTCCTTGGCCGACATCCTGGTCCGCTTCGCTTGTTCGCTCACGGGGTGATCCTAGAGGACCTTGCCAGCTTGCTTAGTCGCGACTAAGTTGGCGGCGCGTTCTTAGTCATCTCTAAGTTAGGGGTCGCATGAAGCTGCCACATGCCCACGACTCGGGTGTGCTCCGGCACGCCAGGGCGTACGAGGTGCTGTCGTGGGTGGTGTTCCTCGGGCATCGCCCCCACCCAATTGCTCCCACGTCTCGGCGGGGTTCGGACTCGACGGGGTTCTCGGCGAGAAGGCGCAGAAGACGGGGGGCGGGTGCGGCGCCGGTGAGATCGTCACCGCTGAGCAAGGTGCTGCCGAGGGCCAGCACCCTATGCAGCTCTCGGTAGTTTGCGCAGGTGGCAATCAGCCGAGTTCGGGGAATGGCCGGTGATGGTCAGACACGGCAACGACCCCGGTTGGCATCCGCACTACCAGGGGACCGCAGGCGGTGTCGTTGGGAATGGGCGGGGCCTGTCCGGCGGGATTGGCGATCGGGGCCGGGGTCAAGTCTGACCGGCTCGGGTGTGCACCGCGCCCCGGTGCGACCGGGTCTACGCCAGCACGTCGTAGACCGGGACGAAGGTTCTGGTTCCTACATGAAGGTGACCGATGGTGGACGGCGGAGGAGGAACGCATGTGATCGGGTCCACGTGCGCCTGCGGCCGTACTCCTCGGTACAGCGGAGTTGGATATCGACAGTGACAGATCTGCCGGGGGCTGGAGTAGCCACTTGGACGACGAACGCTTTTCCCCTGATCATTCGGTGGGGTCTCCGTTCCGGCACGTTGACCAAGCGGGGGTGCTCATTCGATCCCGACACCGTCACTCTCGCGACCTCGACGACAACGCTTTCGGGCCCTGCGATCATCTGGATCTTGATCGAGTGGTGGCTGCCGTTGCAGCGCTCCGTGAACTCGAACTGTGGCCCCTCGCTCTTGTCGCGGGCAGCCGTGTCAGCTTCGTGCTGGGCGGTCAGTATCGCGAGTTGGGCCTCGGCGCTTTCCGCCGACCGACGTCTTCACTCACCCGACCGCGCGTGGCGGTCCGCGCCGCCGCGGTCCTCACGGTCGCGTGCGCGGCCGTCCCGGCGCTGGCGTTGCCCGCGTGGGCGCACGTCAGCGTCGGCCCGGACACCATCGCCCGCGTCGGCACCTCCCGGGTCACCTTCCAGGTCCCCACCGAGTCGAGCACCGCGGGCACGGTCAAGCTCGAACTCACCCTGCCGCTGGACACCCCGGTCACCTTCGCCCTGGCCGGGGCCAAGGCCGGGTGGACCGCCGAGGTCACCGAAGTCCCCCTGCCGCAGCCGGTTTCGGTCAACGGCGCCGAGGTCACCAGGCCATCGGCTCCATCACCTGGACCGCCGCGGCGGGCACCCGCATCGGCCCACGCCAGTTCGCCACGTTCGAGGTGCTGCTCGGCAACCTGCCCCGCACCGCCGACCGGCTCGTCATCCCGGCCACCCAGACCTACGACGACGGCAAGGTCGTCCGCTGGGCCAACCCGCCCGGCCCCGGTGATCACCCTTACCGACGCCACCCCCGAACCGATCCCGGCCACGGCGGCACCCACCCCCGCGACCGGCGACACGTGGTTGTCGGCCGCCGCTCTCGGGGTCGGCACGGTCGCCCTCGGCCTAGCCGTCGGCACCCTGCTCCTGCTGCGTCGAGGTCGCTGTGTCGGTGGTGGCCGTGCGATCCGGTGCATAGGCGGTGTGCTGTCCCTGGTCGTCGCGGTGGCGGAGAACCCGGCGGCCTGCGCGGCCATCGGGGTCGATGCGTTCTTGAACCGGCACAAGGGCAGACGCGTCCGCATCGACGAGGACGGCATCGCGGTGGCGGAGAACTACTCGGCGCGTGACATCGAGCGGATCATCGCGGAACTGGGCGGGAAAGACGAGTAGGTGGACTCGCTCTGTCAGTCGCGACGCGTGTTGTGGAGGATCATGGCTAGGTCGACGCGGAACCTGTCGAGGGCGTCGGCCATCTCGATCATCCGTCGTTCGATGGCTGCTAGTCGCGCTGCCACGTGATCGTCCTCTTCGGGGGTAGCCGCGGGTGATGGCAGCGGTATCTGGCCGAGAAGAACCATGGAGAGGTGGTCGGGGTGGAGTTGGAGGGCGGTGGAGAGGGCTTCGAGGGTTCGGGGGCTGCGGTGGCGTTGGATGGTGTTGTACTGGAGTTCGCGGATGGTGGCTTGGGAGACGAGTGAGCGTGTGGCGAGTTCGCGTTGGGTCAGGCTGAGTTCGGTGAGGCGTCGGTCGATGCAGCGTGCGATCGCTGCCCAGTCCTCGGGTGGTTGAGTCATGGTGTCCAGAGCGTGGGTGCGCGGCCGATGATCAGCTGTGGTGCCAGCGGTTCGTCTGGGTCAGGTAGGGCGGTGAGGTGGGTGATGACCTCGACCAGGTCGCCGTCGTGGGTCCAGACGAGGCCGCCGTCGGGGGTGCTGCGGGCTGCGGCGGCATCAGTGTGGTGGTGGATGACGAGGAGGTCTGTCCAGCCGTCGGGCCAGTGGTGGTGGCCGTAGATCTGGGTGATGTGGCCGTCGTTGGCTGCGACGTGGAATGTCCAGCCGGTGTCGCGGAGGTCGATGAGGTGTTGGAGTTCGGGGTAGGCGGCGAGGGCTTGAGATTCAGGTGTTGTCACGGCTGTGCCGGTGGCGGAGTGTGTGGGCCATGCCGGACAGGACGCCGATCTCTTCGTCGCCGAGGGTGTCGTAACCGTGCGGTCCGCCGGGTTCGGAGTCGTTCCATTGCCCTAGCCAGGCGATGGTTCCGGCCAGGTTCAGGTCGGGGCCGCCCATGGCTCGGACGAGTTCGGATGCCACGGGGTTGGGTGGTTGCGGGACGCTGGGGCAGGTGCGGCAGCCTTCGACGACGGCGCCGCGGAGGGCGCCGAGGTTGTGGAAGGTGAGTGCGTGGCGCCGGTAGCCGTGGGTTTCGCGGCAGGCGCCGGTGGGGTCGAGGGCTTCGTTGTAGAGGGCGATGATCAGGGGCCACTGGATCCACCGCAGGTGCGTGTCCGGGGTTGCGTAGTGGGCGAGGCCGGTGGGGTCGAACGCGTAGCGGCTGGGAGTGGCGTGGCGGGTCAGGGCGCCGTCGGGGGCGATGGATACCCACTGGATGACTTCGTCGGGCCCGGGTCTGTCCAGGATCAGGTCGGGCATGCCATGGATCCGGATCGCCGGGAACGGGACGGTCGCCCGGTATGTGGCGGGGTCGAGCCTGGCGGCGGGGGCGTTGTCGTAGTTGTAGAGCAGTTGGGCCGCAGTGGAGGTGGGGCGGTCGATCACGGTGCTGGTCATGGTTTGTCCTCAGTCGGATGGTCTGGTTCGGTGAGTTGTCGTTTGCTGATCGCGCGCAGCCATTGGGTGTGGGCGAGGGTGAAGTCGTTGAGTGCCAGGAGTCTGCCCATCCCGGATAGGTGACCCGCACCCCAGGGGAGCAGGACCGGCGAGTCGTGGACGATGCGCAGGGCTTGGGTGATGGCGTTGATGTTGCGCCAGTCAACGATCCCCAGTCGCGTGGAGCGGCTAGCGGTCAGATGCGACCAGCGGCAACCGTGGATCAGCAACCGTCGTAGCACCCGTGCCGCCAGTCGTGCCTGAAGCCCATCCGGCCAACTCATGTCGTCGGCGTCGGGCAGGTCGACCCGACGCAGGTGTCCTGACACGCGTAGGAGGTCTACCGCCATCACGTCGGCGGTGCGCCAGTGTTCTCTGCGGGTCAGTCCGCGACTCTGCAGTTGTAGACCCGTTGCTGCGGCAGCCCATTCCAGCGGTCGGCGCAGGCCCCAGCCATCGAGGTGCGCGAGCCGATCCCGTTCCCGCGGGGTCAACGCGGGTGGTGGCTGCTCGCGGACCGCACCCTCGCAGAGGACTTCCGCGTCGAGATGGGTATCCAGGATTCGCTCTACCGCGGCGTAGTAGTCGGTTTCGCCAACATGGCACAGTCCGATGAGGATGATGGGGTGGGTGTCGGCACGGGTCCAGGTCTGCACCGCTGTGTGGAGGTCGCCGCCGATGATGCGCACACCGCGCGAGACCCGGGTCATGCGGACACCTTGCCTGCGAAGTACGTCGCCAGGTTTCCGATCACAGCGAGGGAGTCGGCCACACTGACGGCACGCTGCTTGATTGTCTCGATCACAGCCTGGAACCTCTTGATGTTGTCGAGGTAGAGGGTGGTGTCGAGGATGTCGACCTTGACCGTCTTGTGCCCGCCGCCGAGGGTCAGGAGCTGGAACGGGTGGATGTGGTCGTCTTGGTCCACTAAACGGATGGTGACGTCGTCGGAGGCCGCGTGGCGGTGGAGGCACTGGGCCTGATCATGGGCTGCTTGACCATTGTGCCGAAGGCCATCGAGTGCTGCGCGACCGATGAGGTACTGCCCCCTGACGGGTTTGGCAGGACGCCGGTGTGGTGTCAGGTCGGTGGGGATGGTGTGCGGGGAGAACGAGGTGGTTGACACGGTGAGGCTGCAGATCACGGTGGTGATGGCGTCGGCCAGTGGTGTGGTCGTGTTGCTGACCCACCACTCGGGTTCGTCGTGGTCGTGGTTGATGTCGACGAGCGCGCGCCGCGCCTCCCGGGATGTGAGGCCGACAGCCCAGGCCAGCACCGACAGGTCGCCATCGGGGAGTTTCCTGGTGCCGTTGAGGAAGCGGGACAGGCTGGCCGGGTCGATCCCGCTCGCATCGGACACTTCTCGTTGGCTACGTCCGGTTTCTACGATGCGGTTGTGGATGAGTTTGCCGATGGCCAGGCCGCGCAGGCTCTGAGTTCGTTGTGACATAAGGGGTGCCGGTTCAGGAGGCTCGGGTGGCGGGCTTGTTGTCGGGCCACAACACCTGGTGCAGATCGCGCGGCACGAGGCTGGCGGCGTCCACGCCGTGGTCGGTGATGTGTTGGGCGGTGTCGAGGAACGGCCGGCAAGGCCACCTCGACGCCAGGCAGAAGGGACATGCCCTGGGCTGACGTGGTGTGGGCAGGTGAGAACTCAGGACATCCACGGCACGGGCCACCTGGCCCAGTGGACTGTCGGCGGCGGCGACGGTGGCCACGATGTCTCGTCCCAGGTTCATGACCCGACTTCCGCCCCGGCCAGCCGCGCGTTGGCGAATGCCACTGTCCGATCCAGTGCTTGTTGGTGGCCGTCGGAGTGCAGCTGCTCGTGCGGGATTTCCAGGTCGAGCATGACCTGGTGGACGTGCTGGTCGGCGAGGGCGCGGAAGTCCAAGTTCGGGTCGCGGCGTTTGTTTCGGCCCAGCGGCAGGTCAGGGTCGAGGGTGGTGCGCAGCAGGAGGTCGTAGTGCTCGCTGTGGGAGCGCACCATCGACTCCAACGCCGTCACGGCAACAGGGTCGGGCTGCTCCTCGCGGTAGGCGAGGGCGGCCCGGTAGTAGCCCAGTGCGTCTGGTGCGGCGCGGTCGACCAAGACGACGTCGGCGTGCAGCCAGGCTTCCAACTCGTTGCTGATGCCGCGGGTGATGAACCACAGGGTGGAGGCGTAGGTGTGGTTGAACAGGATCGGCAACCCGATCCGCTGCGCCTGCTCACCCAGATCAGCGACCGTGGCGACCTGGATGTCGTCGCGGCGCAGTTCGTGGGCGAGGCGGGCGAGGAACGTGGATTTGCCGGTGGAGTGCGTTCCCAGCACGCCGATCATGACCGGGCGCTCGACCTTCACCACAGACCCCCCTCTGCGGTGTCGAATCCGGGCAACGCGGCGGCGCGCACGAGGGCGGGCCAGTCATGGCCGGACTGCTCGGCGAGGGTGAGCAGGAGTCGGGCGGTCATCCACGCGTCGTAACCCGCGCGATGTCGCTGCCCCGCGAACTCGTCGGCGTCGAACCCCGTGTGGGCGATGAGCCGGTCAAGCCCGTGGCCGTCCAGGTGTGGCCAGACGTGCTTGGCCAGACGGAGGGTGTCGAGCACCAGCGGCGGCGCCCACCCTGGCAGATGCGCGGCGAGGACGCGGTGCTCGACTGAGGCGTTGTGGGCGACGATCACCCGGTCGGTGAGCGCGGTGGTGATCTGGTCGGCGATCTCGGGCCAGGTGGGGCTGTGGGCGACGTCGGTGTTGCTGATGCCGTGGACCTTGTGGGTCACCACCGAGCTGATCGGCATCTCCGGACGCACCAACCACGTCGACATGTGCTCTGGGTCCGGGGGCTGGTCGAGGGTGAGGATGCCGATCTCGACGATCTGCGGGGGCTGTCCGCCGTTGCCCTCGACATCCACGACCGCCAAACGCTGCCCGGTCAACACCGGGGGAATCGAGTAGGTCATGGCGCCTCCTGCGTGTTGGTGGTCCAGCCGATATCGGCTCGGCCGTGTCTGCTCGGGTGGTGGGGCTTGGCCAGGTCGTGGACCTGGTAGCCGAGGCCGTGTTGCATGCGATATCGGCGCTGCTCGTCCAACCCCTCAACCAGGATCGCCCGATCGGTGATCTCCACCAGCCTCCCGCCCAGGTCCTTCGCCAGCGCGGCGACCGGTCCCGGCTCGGGGCGAGACCACGCGGTCGCGCACCGCTGCAACTGCGTGCTGGGGCAGATGTCGCATAGTTCCCGGATGCCGAAGTGCCCGTTGTAGTCCGCCAGCCCGTGGGCGTAGGCGACCGCGCAGCTGGTCTTGCGGAACAACGGCGACCCATGGCCCCGCGCCCGCGCCGCCGCCAGGATCCGCCGCTCCACGTCCTGCGGGAAGATCTTGCGACGGGCTCCGTCCTCGTAAGGCTCGGGCAGGTCATGCGCGCGGTAGTAGTCGCGGATCTGGTCCTTGAAGAACAACCCCGTGAACACCGTCGCGTGCGCATGCCGACTCAACTCGCCCAGCGCGGTTGACAGGTGCTCATCGGTGTCGTTGAGGCCGGGCACGATCGGCCGCCAGTACAGCACCACTCGAAACCGGTCAGCGTGCTCGAACGCGACCTTCAACGACGCTGCGGCGATGCGCGAGTCGACCGGCTCGATCTCCTTCCGCTCGATGCCCGACCAGGTGACCAATAACGTCACCTTCAAGTGCCGCAACGAGTTCAGTACGGCACAGTCCTCCGGAGTGATCCGCCAGCGGGTGATCACTAGCACGTGGTTGGTCAACCCCCGCTCATCCAACAGCCGCAACGTGGCGAAAGTGTGCGGCTTGACCACCGGCAACATCGGATCCGTGGCCCGGTTGAAGATCTGCACCGGTGTCACATGCGCCTGGAAGTACGGGTGCCCGACCAGTAGATCAACCGCGTCCTCATCCGACATCAACGCCCGAGGAACCTTCATGGTGAAGTTGTCGAACAGGTGCCGCACGCAATACCCGCAATCCAGCGGGCACCCCACGACGTGGTTCAGGCTCAACCCACTCTTGCGGTTCTCGACCACCTCCAACAACTCCGGCCGTAGACCTGTCCGCTGCTCGTCGTTGAGGATGGGCAGGCGTCGACGAGTTGGTGTCACCGGTTCGATCGCTTCAGTGGAGATCGTCATCAAGGGCCTCCCGAACATGGACACAAGAACCGTGGGCTGGTTGCCATATGACCAGGGACCCCTATGCTCACGTAATGGGGCAAACCCGTAACGGTGTGTCGCCGGGGGTTGTTGCCCCCATCCCATTTCTGTCTGTTCTGGAGTCCGCGATGACCGATGACCGCGCTAGTGGTGCGGTGCAAGACGAGGACGTGGAACCTGCCGTTGCCGTGCTGGCTGGGGAGATCCGGCGCCTGCGCAAGGCAGCGGACCTCAGCCATGCGCAGCTCGCCGCCATGGTCGGGTACTCGCGCCAATACGTGTCGCTGGCCGAACGACCACGCAAAGGGCTTCCCTCCGCTGACCTCGTTCGCGCTCTCGACGGTGCTCTGGCTGCGAGTGGGTCTTTGATGGAGTTGCGTGAGCGCGCCGATCTCGCGAAGCAAACTCGACGCAGTAGCTCGGTGAGCGCGATGGCACCCGTGGCTGCAACCCTGCATCGCGGTAGCTCCGTCGCGTTGGTCGGTCGCGGTCCGGATGACGAGGTCGCGGTCCAAGCACCCGCCGGGCGGTTCTTCGCCGGAACCACGATTCCCGCCGTGGCGTTCCCGGCCAGCGTCGATGGCCGGGTCCTTGCCGCTGTGCCGAGCGGATTCGCCGAGGACTCCTTCGTGCGCCGACCCCGCCGCGGTCTGGTCATCGGCGTCGGACCGCACGACCAGGCACCCGCCCTGTACGGCCTGGACACCCGCCAGGTCCGTCGCCGTCTCGCGGGAGCGCCCGACCAGGTGCGCCTGCTCATGACCAGGGCTTATGCCCTGGATGATCTCACCCTCGGCGTGTTGTGGGCGATCGCCAACATCGAGGAAGCTCTCCTTGACGACGACGCGCTCCTGGAGGACAGCAGGGGGCAAATAGCCGCCTACGCGGATTTGCCCCGCTCCGCGGTCGGCCGGGAATTCGTCCACGACCTAGCCCCGGTCTCGCGCATGTGGCTGGGCTCCCAGTTCTGCGCCAGCCACATCCTGCGCCACACCGACTCGCTCACCAGCACCCCGGCATTCTGGACCCGCGAACAACGCGGAGAAGAAGCCAGCACCTGGCTGCTGTTCGCGCACAAGTACTCCTACCTGCGCGAATCGCGCGCCACCAGCGGCGAGCACCCCACCCGGGTGTTCTGCATCCCGCCCGACACGGTCAAGGACTCCGACCCGGCCGAACGCATCCTGCTCCTGCTCGCCGCCGCCCTGATGGAGTCCTTCGGCATCACCGTCGCGGTCACCACCGCCGCCGAGTACACAGCGCTGCCCGGGTTCGTCTTCGACGGCCACCGCAACGCCATCGTCGCCAACTGGGTCGGCGCCGACGGCGTCTGGCAGGTCGACGTCACCGACACCGTGCCCCTGATCCGCGAGTTCGCCGACGCCACCGCCTACGCCCAGGACCACTCCATCGTGGCCGCCGAAACCCCAGGTCAACGACTACGCGCCCTCGCCGACTACCTCACCCTCGACTGGACCTGGCTGACCCGCCGATGCGCCGAGATCGGCGAGTACGGCATCAGCGGACTCGCCGCCCCACGCAGCCGCCTGGTCTCCACCGAGGGCGTTGATCAGGCCTGCCGCTTTGTCGCGACCGTCGCGCAAGCCGCCAGCTAGGCTGCCGACGATCCCCAGCCGGACGAGCAGAAGGTGACCTGTGCCTGACATCGCCTCCGTGCCACGCGTGGTCGTCTTCGGCCTCGGCGGCACTATCGCCATGACCTCCACCCCGAGCGGTGGTGTCGTTCCCGCGTTGTCGGCGGAGCAGCTTGTGGCAGCGGTACCGGGCCTCGCCGAGACCGGTATCGATGTCGAGATCGTCGACTTCCGACGCGTGCCGGGGGCCTCGCTGTCGTTCGACGACCTCGACAAGTTGGCCGCCGCGATCGAGAAGCAGCTGGCGGCCGGCGCGGACGGAGTGGTGGTCACACAAGGTACCGACACCATCGAGGAGACTGCGTTCTTCCTCGACCTCTCTCACACCCGCCCGGAGCCGGTCGTGGTCACCGGCGCGATGCGCAACCCCACCATGGCGGGCGCTGACGGGCCTGCGAACCTGCTCGCCGCGATCCAGACCGCCGCGCACCCAACTGCTCGGGATCTGGGTGGGCTGGTGGTGTTCGCCGACGAGATCCACGCCGCATCCCGCGTGCGCAAAACACACTCGACGAGCGGCCACGCTTTCGTCTCGGCCAACGGCGGCCCGCTCGGCTATTTCGTCGAAGGCCGACCCCAGGTCCTCAACAAGCCGACCACTCGCGTCACCGTGCCGGGCGCGGGCACTCGGCAGGTCGAGGTCGGGCTGGTCACCATGGTCCTCGGCGACACCGGGACCCTGCTCCGCGCCACCGCCGACCAGTTCGACGCCTTGGTGGTCGCTGGGTTCGGCGTCGGGCACGTACCCGCCAACGTCGTCGGGATCCTGACCGAGTTGGCCGCCGCCAAGCCTGTTGTGCTGGCTTCCCGCACCGGCGCCGGATCGGTGCTCACCCGCACCTACGCGTTCCCCGGCTCCGAGTCCGACCTCATCGCTCGCGGCCTCATCCCCGCGGGCTTCCTCGACCCACTCAAGGCCCGGATCCTGCTGCACCGCCTCCTGGCCACCGGGAACGACCACAACACCATCCGTGCTGTCTTCACCGGGAGCGGGAATGCATAGTCACGAACTCACCCTCGGCCGCAGCTTCGCCGTCACCTTCGACCACGGCGACGACTTCTTCGAAGCCCTCGACCAGTTCTGCCGCGACAACAACCTCCGCCAGGGCTACATCCCCGGCTTCATCGCGGGCTTCGCCGACGTCCAGATCGTTGGCACCTGCGACAAACTCGACGACCCCCAAGCTCCCGTGTGGAGCCAAGTCCACCTCACCAACGCCGAAGCCTTCGGTGGCGGCACCCTCGCGTGGGATCCGGTCGAAGGGCGCGTCGCACCCCACATCCACGTCACCGTCGGACTCAAGGAACACAGCGCTACCGCGCACACCAGCCACCTGCTCGGCGCCCAGGTCCAGTTCCTCACGGAGATGCTCATCATCGAGGTCACGGCACCTGCCATGCACCGCGTCCGCCAAGCTGACCTTTACAACGTCCCGCTCATGCGCCTCGGTGACGAGATCCGCTGAGTCCGGTTTCAGCAACCGAGTGTCCGTATGCTGCCTGGGGTGGACACCGTCGAGAACGCGGAACCCGAACCGGCTGCGCCAGAGGTCGATCCGGCCATCGTGTGCTTGACCGAGGAGATCCGGGCTCGGCGTCGTGCCAGCGGGCTTAGCCATGCTCAGTTGGCCGCGCGGATCGGCTACTCCCGTCAGTACGTGTCCCTCGCCGAGCGCCCCAGTCGAGGACTGCCCTCCGCAGATCTGGTCCGGGCATTGGACACTGCGCTAGACGCGGCAGGCGTGCTCGTCGAGCTGCACAGGGAGGCCGCTCTCAGTCGTTCCCGTCAGCGGGAAGCCCTCCAGGCGTCTCCGGGCAATGCGTTGGTCCCGGTTGAGCTGTCGACCGTCGTCGTGCACGACGTGGTCCGGGCGGATGCCGCAGACTCCGTGGCCTTCGCGCGCCGCCACGGGGGGTATGGGCTGCACGAGGCGGTCCTGGAACAGTTCGAGGCCGAGGTGCTCCGCCTGGCCGAGGAGTTCCTCGAAGAAGCACCCGCCGTTGTCGTAGTGCGGTGTCGGGATGTGCGAGATGAGCTGTTCCGGTTGCTCGATCAGCCGATGTGGCCACAGCAAGCCCGCAGGTTGCACGCGTTGGCCGCCCGCACCTGTGGGTATCTGGCTATAGCCGCCAGCGACTTCTTCGGCCAGAACGCGGCGGCCGAGGATCATGCTCGGAGTGCCTGGCAGTTGGCGGAACTGGCCGACCAAGCCGAGTTGCGGTCATGGGTCCGCAGCGTGCAGTCCGCCATCGCGTTCTGGGCAGGCCAGTGGGGCACCGCGGACACCCTGGCCGCCGAAGCACTCACGCTCGCCGTCACTCGATCCAGCGCCTCCCGCGCGATCGCCATGCGCGCCCGCGCTCTGGCCCGCCTCGGCGAGATCCCCACCCTGCACCACACCGCGACCGTCGAGATCCCGGAGCAGGTCTACGCCGAGGAAACCGGGATTGTGCTGTTCACCGACATGAACCGCCAACGCTGCCTCGGCGGTGCCTACCTGTGGATCGGCGATCACGACAACGCCCGAACCCATCTCGAACAAGCCCTTGCCGGCTACGAACGGGACCGGGCGTTCGACTACGCCGTCATCGCCGTCACCCGCCTCGACCTCGCGGCCACCCACCTTGCCTGCGGGAACCTGCATGCCGCGATCACCGTCGCGGAACCCGTGCTCGACATGCCCAACGCCCGCCGCCTTGAAGGCGCGCTGCGCAGGCTCCGCGATCTCCGCACCACCTTGGCCGCAGACCCGTACCGCATTGACCCGGCCGCACAAGCCTGGGCCGACCAACTGGACGACTTCGCCTCCAACACGGTTCTGGCGGGCTGACCCGTGCAACTCGTCGTACTGGGCTGCGTCACCCCATACCCGGCACCAGGCCAACCATGTTCCGGATACCTGGTCAGCGACGGCGACACCCATATCGTCCTCGACTGCGGCTCGGGCACCTTCGCCGCTCTGCAGGACCATCTGCCGCCCGCTGAGGTCACCGCGTTGTGGATCTCGCACTTGCACCCCGACCACAGCGCCGACCTGCTCGCCTGGTCGAACTGGGCGCTCAACACACCCGACGCGCCCCGCATCACTGTCTACGGACCGCCCGGATGGGCCCAACGCCTCAACCACATGCTCACCGGCACCCTCGACACCACCCTCGTCGATAGCATCTTCGACGCCTACGAACTGCGCGACCACCACACCGCCGTCCACGGCAGCCTGACCCTGACCACCCGGGCGGTCGAGCATTCGGTGCCCGGATTCGGTGTGCGAGTCGAGGGATCGAATACTTGCCTGGCCTACTCGGGTGACACCGAACCCTGCGACGCCATCACTGACCTGGCACGAGACGCCGACCTCTTCCTCTGCGAAGCCGGAGCGGCCGTACCCGGGCGTCACCACACCACCCCGTACCAAGCCGAGCAAACTGCGATCACCGCGGGTGTCCACCACCTGCTCCTTACCCACCTCGCTCTCGCACTCGACGCCACCGCCGTCGCGCGATCACCCGCCATCCCAACCACGATCGCCACGCCGGGCCAACGGTGGCCATCAACTCAGAACCGAGACAGACCCGATCGAGCCAGCCACACAGCCGCGAACAGCATCACCTGATCAACCAGTCTTGGTTCACGGGGGCATAGGAGCGATGAACTTGCTCATGGCCTCGTGCACCAAGGCGAAGCGCTTGGTATCGACTGTCGGCTGGATGACCGAGCTACGCTGTTGACCTATGACAGGTTTCCTTCAGGTCTCCACCACTGCGGCCACCAAGGACGCGGCCACCCGGCTGGCGCGCTCCGCTGTGGGTTCTCGACTCGCGGCGAGTGCCCAGGTGATCGGTCCTGTTGGGTCGGTGTTCTGGCACCTGGGTGAACTCGGCGAGGGCGAAGAGTGGCAGGTGCTCCTCAAGACGACCAATGAGCGCTTCGCCGACTTGCGGGACCACCTCGTCTCCGAGCACGACTGGGACAACCCCGAAGTCACCGCCATTCCTCTCACGGAGGGGTCCGCGGCCTACTTCGACTGGCTCACCCGCACCGTGTCACCGGACGTCACGCAAGGCTGATCTCCTGAAGCGCCTGCGCGACCACGTGGACCTGCCTGTGTGGTTCCAGGCGGCGTGACACTTCGCGGACACGGTTGAGGGGACGCACTGACCCGACGCCGCTGGCTAGGCGATGTGAGTCTGTGAGCACGGATGCTGCTCGCTCGATCTCGCCGCCGTCCACCAGCGAGTGGGCCAGCCAGGTCTGGTATAGGGACTTGTCCCGAGCGTGCAGGGGATCGAACCGGGACAGCGCCTTGTCCAGCAGCGGCACCGCGCGCAGCGGCCGCTGGAGTTCGGTCCAGCAGCGCCCGGCCATGATGTCGAGTTCGTCCTCGTCGACCCAGAACACCCAATCGGGCTCGACGTCGTCAGCGGGCAGTGACAGAGCCTCACGCGCGACCGCCAACGACCGGTCGGTGTTCGCGACGTCACCGGCGACCGCGTATGTCCACGCCTTGCGCTCAGCCAGCAACGCCTTCACCCGGGGAGTCGCCACGCGTGCCGCTGTCGCGAACGAGTCCTCGGCCATTTGGATGTTGGGACGTTTCGCGGACACATCCACGTAGGCAAGGAACGCCAGAGCGTTGCCCTCCAACGCCGCGTCACCGCTCTCGCGCGCTGCGGCCAGGCTCTCCTCGTAGTGGCTCGTCGCCTCCTCCAACATCCCGGCATCGAACGCGGCCCAGCCCGCCATCTGCGCCTGCTCAGCGACCACCCCCAGCAGCCGACTCATGATCACATCAGTGCACCGCGCGGTACGAGCGAAGGCCACCGTCCGTTCCAACTCGGCCGCATAGATCTGGTAGGTGTCGCTCCCACCGAGGTAGTTGTCCAGGCGACGCAACTGCGCCGTGCGGGCAGTCAACATCCCGATGTTGGACGCACCCAGATGCCCACCGCGGTTCGCGAAGAACGCCGACAACCCGATCACCGCGGCGGTCGTCGCACCAAGAAACTCGCGGCGATCCACGCCGTCGCCGGAGCCACTCGGTTCTGGCGATCGCGTTCGGAGAGCGATCCGTTGCGCCCTAGCCGCAACGCGTAGATCAACCAGCTCGCCGTTGGCTTGTAGGGCTGCGTCAATCGCGTTGATCAGTTCATGGGACGGCAGGTTCGCGCGCTGACGCTCGGCCAGGGACACGTACTGACGGGTGTACCCGATCGCTGACGCCAACTGGGGCTGGCTCAAGTTGGCGGCAAGGCGTCGCCGCTTGATCTCCGAGGCCAACAGCGTCGCCGCATCGGTGCTGTCGGCCGCGTCTCTCGGACCCACATCAGACATCTCATCGCCCCCATGGCGGCCGTTCACCTGCCGAGGAGCTGATTGTAGTCGCCTCGTCATGCACTGTGACCCCTTGGATGTCGCTTTGCGCTCTGATCTCAACCTGCCCGGTTTGATCAGACCGCCAGAACAGATAGCAACGAGCCCAGAGCGAGCGCTGGTCCGAGGGGAACATGAGCACTCCGAGTGATGCGTCGCCGCAGAAGTTGATACAGGCCGTATGCGGCGCCCAAACCAACTCCTATAACGATCCCCCGGATGGCGGTGACCCACCCGGTCCAGCCGAGCGCCAGGACGAGTAGTCCGGCGAGGCGGATGTCTCCACCACCGACGAACCCAGGTGTGATCAGGTAGGCAGACGTCAACATTGCCAGGCACACGCCTGCGCTGATCAATGCCTGCACGAGTTGATCGGGTCGGCGGGTAGTGATAGCCGCGATCCCGAAGATCAGTGTGATTGCGGCAGCTGTCCAGGCGATGGGCCTGGTTGGTAGTCGGTGTTCGCGCAGGTCGGTAGCCGTAATCGGGATGATGATCGAGGTCAACGTGGAGTAGGCCAGGAGGGTGGAGGTCAAGCCCAGACGTGCTGCGAGCACGGCGAACACCGCGGCCGTGCACGCGATGGTCTGCCACTGGCGGACAGGGCTGTTCGACCCTGCTGGGTCGAGTGTTCGTACGAGGCCAGCGGCTGGATAGGCCGACATGGCTCCCAGTAGTGCCCATGCTGCGACGAAGATCCAATCTGTCACCGCCAGACCTCTCCGTTGTGTCGCTCGAATGATGGGATAGAGATTCTCCGGATGGGTGGAGAATCGTCAAGAGCCTGGGAAAATGTCACGCTGCGTGTAGCATTTCCCTGTGGCCGCAAAGTCGCTAGGCCATTCGGGTTGTAGTTTGCTTGGTGAGCATTGCGTCACGAAAGACTCTTCATGGAGACGTTGCTGTCCCCTGGGTTGAACGCTGTAGATGTCGTAGGACGATGCAGCCGAGCCCACTTGGGGGCCAACCGACTCTCCGATGGGGGTGTGCATGTTTCGTACTTCAGGTTCGGTCGCGGCAGTGCTCGCTGGTGCTGCTGGCTTGGCTCTCGTCGCGGGCTGTTCTACCGCTGAGTCGCCATCGCCGATCGCTCCGGCATCTGCGGCTCAGGGCTCGTCGGCGGCTCCGACCATGACGACAGAGAGTGCTGCTGACGCGGACGGCCGTGCTGCGTCTGCGGC
The DNA here is from genome assembly GCF_024171945.1 of Actinokineospora globicatena. GTDB lineage: Bacteria > Actinomycetota > Actinomycetes > Mycobacteriales > Pseudonocardiaceae > Actinokineospora > Actinokineospora globicatena. The sequence goes on along the minus strand of NZ_JAMTCR010000004.1, from coordinate 87,131 downwards.
CTACCTGGGGATGTGGCGTGCGATGGCGCAGGCTGCGGTTACCTCGGACTGGAAGTCGGTGGAGTTGCCGAAGTTCGCCAAGGGCGAGGCGTTGAACACGATCACCCGGAGCCTCTATCGAGATCATGCGAGCCAGGTGGTCACCAAGGGTGAGCCGAAGAACGATCCGCGTGTCACCAGCGCCTCGGGCAACACGGTCGCCATCGTTGACTGCGGGGACAGCACGAACTGGCTCAAGTACAAGATCACGGGCGAGTTGAAGGACGACGTTCCCGGAGGTCGTCGGTCGATCACTGCGGAAGTGACGCGCCAAGACGATGGATCGTGGCGCGTGACCAGCTTTGCGATCCAGGCGGTGGGGACATGCTGAGGCTGGCGGGGGCTGCGGTCGCATTGGCCACCGCGCTGGCGGTGGTAGCGACGCCTGTGGCTCTCGCGGACGATGGGTGGGGCGACGCCATCTGTGATCAAGCCCCGGTGGCTGGGTGCGACGTGAGCGTAGGAGACGGTGGCGAGCACGGCGGTGGAGGCGGCCACCTGCCTGGTGGAGGTGGTGGTTCCGGTGACGGGCCGGACTACTCGGGGTGCAGGTGGGACAAGGCGGAGGACTACTCCGAGCCGGGACAGCCGACCACGGCAGGAGGCTGGTACCTGCTGACATGCTTGCCGGACTTCCAGGACGGGCCGTTCTGGGTCGCGGATGCGGCCCCAGTGCCGGTGTCACCACGGGTGTTGGCGGAGACGGCACGGAGTCGGTTGACGTTGCCGGTGCCGCTGATTTCGGCGAGTCCTGCGCAGAATCAGCTTGTTCGTCTGCCGACCTGGTTGTGGGTGGATCGCGCAGCGTGGGCGCCGGTGACTGCGTCCGCGTCGGTGCCGGGGGTGTCGGTGACCGCGACCGCGCGACCGATCTCCCTGACGTGGTCGATGGGTGACGGGACGACGGTGACGTGCAATGGGCCTGGTGATCCGTTGGTTGGTGGTGACCCGCGAGCAGCATCACCGACCTGTGGGCACACCTACCTTCGAGCAAGCGAGCGATATCCGGTGACCGCGACGATTCATTGGTCGGTGTCGTGGGCGGGTGCCGGAACGGGCGGGACGTTCCCCGAGTTGACCACGTCGACCACAACGGCGTTCCGTGTGGTGGAGATCCAGGCGCTCGGCGCGCGCTGATCAATCCTGTGTAGACGTTCAATCTCATTCTTTTGCTGGGTGCGCTGGTTCTCCGAATGCGTGCCGGGGCGGAGCTGTGCCTGAAGGAGGCATCGGGTGGCAACCATGACACCGCGGTCGGCCGCGGACAAGAGATCCGGTCCGCGTGGCTGGTCGAGTACCGGACGGCCGGGACGTGCCTTGCAGGGTTCGCGGGTCAACGGGGCTGTGCGGCGGCGGCGTGCGCCGTATCTGTTGCTCGGGGTCTTGTTGGTGGTGGTGTGCGCGGGTGCGGGGGTCTATGTGGCCACGCAGGCGGGCAACCGGGTCACGGTGCTGGCGTTAGCGCGGGCGGTGACGGTCGGCCAGGTGCTAGTGGGTCAGGATCTGCGGCAGGTCAGCATTTCCGTCGACAGTGGACTGGACGTGGTGACCGTGTCTGAGTCGGCGACGGTGGTCGGGACGACGATGGCATACCCCGCACCCGCGGGAACGCTGCTCAGCAGAGGTCTTCTAGGTGCTGCCCTGGTTCCTTCCGCGGGGTTGGCAATCACCGCGGTGGGATTGAAGGACGGTCAGTTCCCGCCGTCGCTGACCTCTGGCACGCACGTCCTGGTGCTCATCAGCCCACCAGCCTCGACCGGGGCTTCGACGGCATCGGTGACGGTTCCGCGCACGGTTCGCGCGGTGGTCACCGATGTCCAGGCGCGGCAGAGCGAGCAGACCACGGTGGTGTCGCTGGAGCTGCCGGAAGCCGGTGCCCGTGAGCTGGCGGGCGCTTCTTCGGCGCAGGTGTCGGTGGTCGCGGTCGGGGGTGGTCGGTGATGTTGGTCGTGGTCTGTTCGGTCAAGGGTTCCCCGGGGGCGACGACCCTGTCGGTGGCGTTGGGCGCGCGGTGGACCGGCCCGGAGGAGCCTGTTGTGGTTGAGGCCGATCCGGGTGGCGGGGACCTGTTGGCGCGGTGGCGGCTGGAGGAGAACCCGGGGCTCAAGTCGCTGGCCGCGGCGGCGCGGCGCGACAGCGATCCCGGCTTGTTGGCCCAGCACGCCCAGGTGTTGCCGGGTGGGTTGCGGGTCGTGGCGGGGCCGGTCGGCGCGGAGCAGGCCCGGTCGGCGTTGGCGGTGTTGGCGGGTGGGTCGTCCTCGGTGGTGCGTGCTGCGGCGGAGGTGGCAGGGCAGGTGGTGATCTGCGATGTCGGGCGGATCGACGCCCAGTCCCCGGCGTTGCCGCTTCTGCGCACCGCCGAGGTGACGGTGCTGTTGGCACGGGCGCGCGACGACGAGCTGGCGCACGTCGCGCAAAAGCTCGACACGTTGGCGAAGTGGACACCGCACCCTGCCCTGGTGCTGGTGGGCGAGGGCTACGCCACACGTGAGGTGGAGCGTGAGCTGGGAGTCGACGTGCTTGCCCGGCTGCCGCATGACCCTCGCGGTGCTGCTGTGCTGGGCGGGCAACCGGGGCGCCGCTCGCCGTCGCGGTCCGCTCTGGGCAAGGCCGCCGCGTCCTTGGCCGACCTCCTGCGCGCCCAAGCCCCCGCCCCGCAGGACGACCTACTCGCTGCCGATGTCCACCTGAACGGAACCCGCCCATGACCGAGACCACCACCTTCACCCGCGTCGCCGCTGCGCAGACCGGCGTCGAGTCGGGCAGCGAGGTCGAGGCCATCGGTCGGATGCGGGAGGCGCTGCGCGTGGCCGTGGCCGTGCAGCTCGGTGACCGGGTTAGCGCGGATGACGCGGCCGGTCGACCGGCGATGACCCAGCCCGAGCGCCGCGCGCTCGCCGCAGTGCTGGTTCAGGAGGCCGCGGACGCCTACGCCAACGGCGAGCTGGAGCGCGGCGGCACCCTGCTGTCGCCGGAGGTCGAGGCCCGGGTCACCGCCGCGGTGGTGGACGACCTCATCGGCATGGGTGGTCTTCAGCCGCTGTTGGATGACGAGTCGATCGAGAACATCAACGTCAACGGGGATAGGGTGTTCGTCCGCTACGCCGACGGCCGCCGCGCCCGCCTGGCACCGGTGGTTCCGACCGACAGCGACCTGATCGACCTGATCCGGGATCTCGCCGCCCGCTCCGGGATGGAGGAACGCCGGTTCGACCGCGGCTCGCCGATCGTGAACTTCCGGCTCCCTGACGGTGCCCGGGTCTCCGCGGTCATGGCCGTCACGGAGCGGCCGTCGGTGTCGATTCGGCGGCACCGCTACAGCACGGTCACCCTGGCCGAGCTGCGCGAGATGGGCACTCTCGATGTGGCGCTGGAGTCGTTCTTCGCCGCCGCGGTCAGGGCGCGCCGCAACATCCTGGTCGCCGGGGGTACCGCGATCGGGAAGACGACGATGCTGCGCGGGCTGGCGTCGGCGATCCCGCCCGAGGAGCGGCTGATCACGATCGAGGACGTCGCCGAACTCGGGTTCGGCGACGACGAGCAGGCCCACCCCGACGTGGTCGCGTTGCAGGAGCGCGAGGCCAACATCGAGGGCCAAGGCGCGGTGAGCCTGGCCGATCTGGTGTGGCAGGCGCTGCGCATGTCGCCGGACCGGGTGATCGTCGGCGAGGTCCGCGGACGCGAGGTCATCCCGCTGACCAACGCGATGTCGCAGGGCAACGACGGCTCGATGGGCACTATCCACGCCAGTAGCAGCAAGGGCGTGTTCACCAAGCTCGCCGCCTACGCCGTGCAGTCCCCGGAGCGGCTGGACATCCACCAGACCAACATCCTCATCGCTTCCGCCCTGCACCTGGTGGTGTTCCTGGACAAGCCCCGCGGCACGGGCGAGGCGACGGCGCTTCGCGGTCGGGCGTGCACTGTCCTGAATGGATCTTGTGGTGGTGGGGTGGGTGTTGGTGGGGTTGGTCAGGCGCATCGGGGGACCTCCGGGGAGTCGATGGAGCGCGGACTTTCGCCGCGGCCCTGAACTCCGGATTTCGGGTCGTTTTTGGACAGCCCGGGTCCAACTTTTTCGACCGACTTGCTCTCGCCGCTGGTGACCACGCGTGACGACGAGGCTGGGTGCGGAGGTTCGTCTCCGGCCGTGTTGGTGGGGTCCTGTCTCGGCTCGGTGGTGGTCCGGGTGAGGACCAAGTCGGCGACCGGGTCGGTCGAGTCGGTGGCGACGGTGGTCTCGCGCAGGTACTCGGCGAGGCGGTGTTCGGCGCGGCTGCGGAACTTGTAGGCGGCCCACTCGCCGACCCCGCGCTCGCGCGCCCAGTCCGCGATCGGGATCTCGTCGAGCCGGGTCGCGCCGATCACCTCGGCTTCGAGCCGGATCAGGACCCCGGCCTCGACCGCGCGGGCAAGCACCAGATCCGGGTGTCCCCACGGCGGTGTCGGTGGGCGTGACCCGCGCCCGGCGGGTACCGGGGTCGGGCGGTCCAGCGCCTCCCGCAGAGCGCGGTGCCCTGCGCGGTAGGCGGCCCACCGGAGCCGGACCATGATCCGCGGCTGGGTCAGGTCCACGCCCGCCAGCGCGGACAGGAACCCGCGCAGCACCTCCGCGTGGATCTCGCTCGGGTCACCCGCGAACCGCCTGGACAGAGTCGCGGCGACCGAGGTCAACGCGGGCAGGGCGACACCCGTGGCGACCACCGTCCAAGTGCCGCCCTCGCGGCGCGCGCGGCCCGCCAGGTACATCCACATCGCGTCCCGAGTGGACTGCGGGCAGTGCCGCGCCAGCAGCAGGTCCCGCAGCTCATCCACCGGCACCAACCGCCCCGGCAGCCCACGGAACCCACGGCAGTCCACCGACACCGGGCTGGACCCGGCGGTCAACGCGGCGAATGTCTCACGAGCGATATTCAGTGAATTGCGCTCACCCGAGCGCCGCCGAAGATGTGGTCGAGAGTGTGACACCAGAGGCTCCTTGCGTCGAAGACGAAATCAACGACGCCAGCAAGCCACGACCACTACTAGCAAACAGCTAGCCGACAATCACCAATCGCATAGCAGACGCTTAGCGCCCGACTAGCAGACGACTAGTCCCGCCATCGCAGACGGCCGGGCAAGATCACTTCGGCGACGAGGGCAGGACCTCCCGGCCGCGCTGACTAGCGCGGCTGACCAGCGGCGCTAGTGGCTCGCTAGTCGTTCTGTACGCCATCGACGTGCCGACCAGCGCGCCAGTCGACCAAGCCAGGCAAGATCGTTCGTCGGTGTCGTAAAGAATCTTGAGATTATCCCGGGCGTGATCGGCAGGTCCGGGAGCCCGCTAAGCACTGCTTGGGCGGTCAAAGTGCCCAATGGTTGAAATAGTTCAAGATTTTCGTCGTTACCGTGTCCAAAACCGGCCGTGATTCCGGAGTTCAGGGGCGTTCACACACCCCACCACAGAGGACTCCTCATGACCGCCTTGCCCGACAACGAACACCCCCGGCGCCGACGCCGCACACCGACCGAAGGCCGACACCGAGCCGACCACCGGAACCGCACCGTTCCCGATCTTCCCGGGTCGCGGCGACCGGAACACCGACGCCGCGTCCGCGGCCGTGCGCCCCGCCCGGCGACCGTCTGGCCCTGCGCCTCCAGCCCGACCCACCCCGCCGCCGCAGGTGATCTCGGGCGGCTGGCGCCATGGCTGCTGACCGCCACCGCCAAGATCGTCACCACCTACACCACACCCGGCCAAAGAGTCCTGCTCGTCGGCACCGTCGACCTGTTCGACCCGACCGGCTCGGCCCACCTCGGCATCCCACGCCCGGCCCGCCCGAGCCCGCTGTCGGGCCTGACCGAAGCCGCCTGGACCGTCCTCCGACTCGGCCGCGGCACCCGGACCCACCTCGCCGGACCGACCTCTACCGATCTCACCACGTCGCCGGAGACGTCGACCCGACACAGCGCCGCTGGCTCACGTCGACCCTCCGCCGGAGATGGCCCAAGGGAGTCCGAGTCCGGACCCGGACCGCGCGTGGCGGACCTCCTCCACATCGGCGGGCGCAACTCGGCCCGGACCGCCGACGAGCCCCGGACCGAACGCCCCGGAGATCAGACCGGCGGGTCCGTCGACCGCTACGACCTGATCATCATCACGGTCCCGCCCGGCGCCACCGACTGGCTCCGGCCCGCCGACTGGGCGCCCGTGCTGACCCCGACCGGCACCCTCGCGGTCATCACCCACAGTCACAGACAGCACGGTCGACTCATCGACCCCGCCACGACGGTCATCCCGCGGACCACCCGCGCCGGACTGCTCCTGCTCGACCGCGTCGTGCTCCTCACGACCGCCCCACGACGCGCGCCCGCGCGCCGCGGCCACCGCCCCGGAACCCTCGACCCAGCGGGCCCCGCCGACACCACCGAACACGCCGACCTCGTCGTGTTCACCACCCCCACGCCCAACACTGGTGAGGCCCGATGAACACGAACACCCCCGACTTGTTCGATCATCCGGCCCCCGGCGGGGGCTCGGTCTGGCTCACCGGACAGACCGACCTGGCCACCCAACTCGCCGACGGCGGCTACCACCCCAACACGGCCACCGACCCCGACCTCATCCCACCCGCCATCGCCGCGGAGATCATCACCCGCTACACCTGGCCCGGCGAACTCGTCATCGACCCCGACTGCGGCGCAGGCACCTCCCTCGTCGAAGCCCTCCACCACCAACGCCCCGCCCTCGGCCTCACCACGATCCCCCGCTGGTGGCGACTCGCCCGCACCAACATCACCACCGCCAAGCACGCGGGCGCCTGGTCCGACGGCAGCGTCCTCGACCACCCCGCCACCGCCCTCACCCACATCCGCGCCGCGGGCACCCGCGGAACCGCCACCCTCGCCATCACCGCCCTCCGCAACCCCACTCGCTCGACAGCAACCACCGACCTCACCACCACGCTCACCCACACCCGGGAAGCACTTCACCCCGACGGCCACATCGCCATCGTCGCTACCCCCACCCGCGACCGGAACGGCGAACTTCTCGATCTCCCCACCACCGTCCTCGCTGCAGGGCACGCTGCCGGACTCGTCCTCGTCCACCACGCCGTCGCGCTCACCGCAGCTCTCCACCACGACGGCGTCCGCACACGAGCTGGCATCACCGAACGACGCCGAGCCCACAACCACCCCAGCGGCAAGCCCATCGCACTGACCGCCCACCGCCACATCCTGGTCTTCCGGCCCGCACTGGCGACCGTGTCCGCGGTCGCTGGCGCGGGTCATCACCACCTCGGAAACACAGCGGTTCGGGAAGCGCCTTTCCTGCACATCGGCCGTACAGACCTGGACGCGGTCGGAGCCGCTGCATGACCGAACACGCAGTGAATCCACCGGCCAAAGTAGATAGCGACGAGGCCATCCAGGACCGCACTCTCGCGGGCAGCGTTGATGAACTGGTGAAGGCAATCCGCGCTCTCGTGCCGAAGTCGCCCGTTCAAGCGGAAGAACTTCTTACGGCCGAGCAGGTCGGAGACCTGTTCCGGATTTCCCCGCGCACATTGCGCGACCTAGCCGCAACCGGCCGCGTTCCGCATCGCCGGATCGGCAAGCACTACAGGTTCAGCCGGGACGACATCGTCGAAATCATCCGGCGAGCTGGCCAGAGCCACAACAGCCGCACCCGTCGAAGCGGGTGACTGATCAATGAAAAACAGGAAAGGAAGGTGGTCCGATGGCGCACGCTGAACCAACCGGCAGCGGTTGGCGCGCTAGATTCAAGCGCCCGGACGGGTCCTGGGGAAGTCAGTCGGGCTTCTCGTCCGAGAAGGCGGCTCAGGACTTTGCGGATGAGCAGGAGGCGCTGATCCGGCGGCACCTGTGGGTCGATCCGCGCGAGGCCGGAACGCTTTTCGGTGTCTTCGCCGAGGAGTACCTGGCCGCGATCAAGCCTAGGATCGCGGAGGGCACGGCGGCGAAGTACCGGTCGCACCTGGACACTCACTTGATCCCGCAGTGGGGCGAGTGGCCGTTGATCGGGATCTTCAACAGCTACGTCGAGATCGAGAAGTGGGTCTCGGAGCTGCACGAGGAGTACGCGGAGTCGACGGTGTCGTCGATCTTCGCCACGTTCTCGACCTTCATGAAGGCGGCGGTCAAGGAACGGACCATCCCGGCCAACCCGTGCAGCGGCGTGCGGGTGACCTCGGGCGACTACGAGCCTGATCGACTCGTCGCCTCTCCGGTGCAGGCACTCCGGGCGGCGATGCGGTTGTACGAGTCGGGTCTGGGTGTCGGCGGGTTCACCCTCTGCCTACTGGACGTCTACACGGGTGCTCGCTGGGGCGAGTTAGCCGGGCAACAGCGGCACGAGTACGACACCCAGACCAAGGAGATCAGCGTGCAAGCCCCGCTGAAGGAGGTGGGCGGAACGTTGAAGAAGTACGGGGCGGCGCTGCTCGACACGGCACCCGCGCCCCAACCGACCACTCGACGGCGCCGCGGGCTCTCGGCACGGAAAGGGCGGACCAAGACGCCTGCCGGTACACGGGTAGTGGAGCTGCCACCGAGTATCGCGGTGTTCTACGAACTGCTTCTCGGCAGCCACCGCCACGCGTTCGCCTTCACCAGCCCCGAGGGACGACTGTGGCGGCGGTCCAACTTCCGACAACGCTTCTGGCGACCTGCCTGGGACGGCAAGAACCCCGAAGCACCGACCGCCGCTGATCACGTACCGGCGATCCTGCCGTGGTTCACCTTCCACGAAGGCCGCCACAGCCACGCCACCTGGCTAACCGAGGACGGCGTTCCCGAGGTCGCCCGACGGGCGCGGTTGGGCCAGAAGATGAAGGGCATCGGCCGCACCTACGACCATGTGACCGCGGTCATGCGCAAGCAGATCACCGAGGCGTTGGAAGCTCGGTGGGAGGGAAGTCTGGTCGCGTTGACGACTGCGGAAAGGTCACAGCTAGTGACGTGGTTCCCGCATATGAAGCCGGTGTTCGCGCGGCTGGAGGCTGGGGTCCAAGACGGTAAAAATCCGACCGACCCCATTTCCACCCCATTTGATCACTGAAGCCCCGCCCTCCGAGGTGGAGGACGGGGCTTATGACCAGTGTATATAACTGGTGGGCGATACTGGGATTGAACCAGTGACCCCTACCGTGTCAAGGTAGTGCTCTCCCACTGAGCTAATCGCCCGAGGCGGAGGCGGGAATCGAACCCGCGTACAGGGCTTTGCAGGCCCTTGCCTAAGCCACTCGGCCACTCCGCCGGATCCCGAAGGGTGTTGGCCCCCGGGGGGCCGGCGCAGAGGCCGAACCGCTTTCCGAGCGGACGACGGGATTCGAACCCGCGACCCTCACCTTGGCAAGGTGATGCGCTACCAGCTGCGCTACGTCCGCGCGCCACCAGTTTTCCAGCCGAGGATCTCGCCCCGGTCGGTTCACCGTGGTACGAGAAGAACTCTATAGGACGCCCGATCCCGGCTCCAAATCGGGGGTCGGTTCCCGGCGTTCGCTCAGGTCAGGTCGGTGGAGATCAAGTGCGTGAGGGCCTCGTCGACGTCGACCCAGAGGTGCTCGTTGCCGGGGACGACCACGTCGTAGGTGCGGTCGAGGAAGTCGGCGAGCTCCTGGGCGGAGGCCTCGAAGACGGCGTGGCCGGACGGGGAGCTGAGCTCGATCACCACGACCTCGGGGTCGTCGACAGCGGGTCGGATGCGCACGTCACCGTCGCCCGCCTCGGCGATGAGGCCGTCGGCGAGCAGGTCGCGGGCGAACACCCACTCGACCCACCCGGCGCGGCCGGTGCGGAAGGCCGCGACCACCGCGTACGGATCACGCGTGTCATAGCGCAGCTCGACCTTCACCGGGACCGCTGGGGTCCTCGGCGCGAGGAGGTCGAACACCGCGGTTGACCGCAGCGTGACGTGATCGTTTCGCATCGTCGCTACCCTTCTGCTCCCCTCCCAGCCAAACGACTGAGTCCCTTCTATGTGACGACACCACGCCGGAGCCGGGACGTGGATCGCCTGAGCATCACCCGTCCGGTCCACTGGCCTGCGCGTAGGGCCGTCGTACCACTGCGCAGCGTGACGAATCTGCGGGTGGCTTCTCCATACTGGCTGGTTTTCGGCCGCGCCGGTAGCGCCCTGAGCACGAATGTTCCTTCCCTGTTTTCCTCACCTCCGGCAATGCCGCGCTGACCTGCGGCACTGGCTCCCGTTGTGGTGTGAACCACCCCTTCACGCAGGTCACAGGTGGGTCAAGACGCTTGATCATGCCGCTCGAACGGCCCAACGGCACAATGGTGGGACAACCGAGGGAGGGTGGTGCGGACGTGGCCGACGAGGCGCGTGAGAAGGGGGCGCTCCGGCCCGATTGGGCAGATCGCAACGCCACGACCCGGACCGTGTGGCGCGTCGGGGTTGGACTGGCCGGTGGACTGGTCCTGGTCGCCGGGATCATCATGATCCCCTACCCCGGCCCCGGCTGGCTCGTCGTCTTCGCGGGCCTGGCCATCCTCGCCGTCGAGTTCACCTGGGCCCGCCGAACCCTCACCTACGCCCGCGGCAAGTACGACGCCTGGACCGACTGGCTCAAGCGCCAACACCTCGCCGTCCGCCTCCTGGTCCTGGCCCTCACCGCCCTCATCGTCGTCACCACCATCTGGCTCCTCAACGGATTCGCCCTGGTCGGCGGCTGGTTCGGCATCCACTGGCCCTGGCTGGGGTCCCCCCTTTTCACCTGACCAAGACCATCCTGTACTCTTTCCCCTGTCGATGCGGCCCCCAGCCGCACCGGGCGATTAGCTCAGCGGGAGAGCACTTCGTTCACACCGAAGGGGTCACTGGTTCGATCCCAGTATCGCCCACTGGTTATATTTGCAGGTCAGCGCCCTGCCAACGGATCACGTTGGTGGGGCGTTGATCGTTTCAGGGAGCACGTGGGGAGCAGCGTGATCTGACCCCTATGCCCCGTACCGAAGGGGTCAGGCCGCTTCCGTTGGTATGGCGTGGTTTTCGGGCCATTCCCAGGTCGCACCCTGCTCCCAGCGGTGATCCAAAGTGATCAACATGCGTTCTACCATGCGTTCTGTGACGTGGCTGTAGCCGTCGTCGGTGTCGCGGCGGCGGTGTCCGAGCCGGGCTAGTCGCAGGACTCGGGGGACGTCGTCCTCGATGAGCCAGGTCTGGTGGGTGTGGCGCAGGTCATGAAAGTGCAGCCCCTCCAGGATCGGCGCCCAGCCCTGTTCGGTGTCCCCGGCGAGTGCGGGTAGCCAGAAGCGGCGCCGGAAGTTGGATCGGCGCCAGAGTCCGTCGTGGGCGCCGGTGAACACGAACCGCGCGTCGGGGTTGCGTTCGCGGTGGTCTCGGAGCAGCTGAACCAGGAATGGCGGCAGGTGCACGACCCGGACACTGGCCGGGGTTTTGGGCGGTCCGAGTTCCAGGCGGCCGTTGATCTCGTGCAGGGCGCCGAAGTCGGGGTCGATCTCGATACGCGGGTTGTCGTCGAGGTAGACCCGGATCCACTGGAGTCCGGCCAGCTCGCCCCAGCGCATCCCGGTATAGGCGGCGACGATGGTCATCAACCCGGCGTCCGGCCGCATCCGGCAGGCCAGGGCATCGACCTCGTCGGTGGTCGCGGTGCCGCGTTCGGGCCGGTCCTGGAAGGTGATCTTCAGCTTCCGGCACGGGTTCGCCGCGATCAGCCCCTCGTCGACGGCCTCGCCGAGGATCATGGAGAACAGGACAAGGATGTCCTTGGCGGACTTGTGCGCCATGTTCGGCTTGAGTTTCTTGTTGACCCATCCCTTGGCCTCGATCCGGGCGATGGCGCCGAGTGTGGTGCCGGACCAGCGAGGCAGGATGTGGTTGCGGATGTGCGAGTCGTAGGTCGACCACGTCACCGGCGACACGTCATGTGCCTGCGACCACTGTCGGATCCACTCGTCGATCACCGTCTCCGCCAACCTGGGGTCGGTGAACTTCCGGCGGCGTTGGTCGGACTCCACGTCCGCGGCCCGGTCCTCGGCCGCGTCCAGGGATACGAATCCGTTCTCGGAGTAGACGGTGCCGTCGTCGAGTCTGTAGCGGACCCTGAAACCGTCTTTACGTTCTTCTACCCATGCCATGAATTGGCCGCCTTCAACAAAGAGAGAGGTGGATGTGGCCGTGCCCGGAATTGGGCACGGCCACATCCACGCTCCATGGGTGGAAAAGAGCAATCTAACTGTGTTCACCCCGGGGGCGAGTGCCTCGACGGCTGCCCGGACGGGATCGGGTCGGACGAGTCGATGTTCCGGGCCCGGTGGCCGGTCGGGCGGCGTCGGCGGCGATCCGTTCCAGGTCCGCGCGGGAGAACCGCAGGTGTTTGCCCAAGGCGGTGGACGGCACCCGGCGCTGCCCGGCGCGGCGGCGGAGCCAGGACTCCTTCACTTGCAACAGGTCGGCGGCCTGTGTCGGGGTGAACAGCAGCGGCCCCGCGTCCTCACCCCAGGTGTGCACGGAGGACTCCGCCGTGGGGTCCGGATTCGGAGGCGGTGAACCCGTCTCGGATCGTCGAACCCTGTCGGGGTACGGACTGTGGGTGGTGTGCTCGGTTTCGGACATGATGCTCCCCCTTCGCGGCGCTGAGCGAGCGCGCGTGTGCGCGGAAGTTGTTGGTTCGAGTGGCGAATGGGCGAGATTGCGGTGTCGGACCGGTGTGCGGTGACGGGGACTCGCGTCGCGCCGCCACCGACGCTGCGGCGTTCCGCGGGCGGTCCCAGCCTGATCCCATGCGTTAGGTCGCCGTGTCGCGCGCCGGGCCGCCTGGAGCGGGTCGTGGTCGCTGTGGTCCGGCGGGTTTAGGGCGATTGTGCGCGCGGGCGCCTGGACGGGTCCGGTGTCGACCGGTGGGTGTGGTCGGGCGGTGTCGAGGCGTGCCACGGTCCGGATCGGCGTGCAGCAGGGTGGCGAGGTCGTCGAGCAACAGAGTGACCGCGTGGGCGGCCTGGTGGGGCACAACGCCGTTGCCCAGCGCGCGGAGCTGCGCGGTGCGGGGCAGCGGGAGGTCGGTGACCCAGCCCGTGGGCAGGCCCATGAGGTGCTCGACGAGCCTGGGTGCGAGGACTGGGAGGCCGTGGTTGCCGGGTTGGGTGGGGTGCGGTGTGGGGCGGCCGAGTACCTGTTCCCATCGCCGGATCGCCGAGCCGTAGACGCCCCAGTCCACCGAACCCCGTGCCTCTGTGGTCGTGCGGGATGGCGGGTTCAGGTGGCCGGGCCGGTCGGGGTGGTGAGGTGGATGATCGCCGAGGGCAGCATCAGGTCGCCCTTGGAGCCGCGTTGGGCCGGGCAGCCCTTGGTTCCGTCCGTGGCTCGAGGCGTCGGCAGCAGCCGCGCCTGGTCGGACAGCGTGGGGCCGCCGGTCTGGGTGCGGTGGGTGCAACTCGTCGTGTCCGAAGCGCTCGGGGTCGCCAGAAGCCGCACCGTCGCCGCAGTCGCGGCGCCAGGCGAGGACGAACACCCGCTCCCTGCGGTGGGCTGCGCCGATGTCGGAGGCGCGGACGCTACGCCAGAGCGCGTCATACCCCGCTTCGGCCAGGTCGCCGAGTACACGGTGGAGTCCTCCGTTGCGCCAGCGAAGCGCGGCGACGTTCTCCACCACGACGAGCGCGGGTCGTAGTAGGCGAACGGCCGCCATGATGTGGGACCAGAGACCACTGCGTGCTCCTTTCTCGATGCCCGCGCGTTTCCCGGCGGCGGAGATGTCCTGGCACGGGAACCCCGCCACGAGCACGTCCACCGGCTCCACGACCGACCAGTCCACGGACCGCACGTCACCGAGATTCGGTACTCCCGGCATCCGCGCGGCCAGGATCCGAGCGACGTGTGGGTCGGGGTCGGCGACCCAGGCGAGCCGTCCGCCGAGCACGGCCAGCACGCCCAGGTCCAGTCCACCGGCGCCGGTGCACAACGACCCGAGAACCAGACCCGGCTCACCGGCCGTCCGGGTACGTGACCGGGGGACGGCGGGTGGAGTCGACGACGCGCTGGACCGAGTTGACCCAGGTGCGAGGGTGCGAACCGCGCTGGTCGTCATGCCCACCGCGGTTCGGTGCCGGTCGACGCCTCACCGGCCGGTGCCGAGCGCGCCGGGCCGTCGTCGGTCGCGTCTGTGTCGGTTGTGGTGAGGGCGGTGCGGAAGACGAGTACATCCTCATGGGCGATGAGGTGCAGGGGCAGACCGGCCTCGCGCTGTTTGCGGATGAAGTCGCGCTGGAAGAACGAGCCCCGGGCGACGAAGTCGGTCTCGGCCGCTCGAGCCAGCAGCGCCACGTTGCGCTCGACGGGGATCAGCCCGGCCGCAACTCCGCAAGCGAGGATCTGGGCGGGTAGGTCGATGAGCTCCGCGTGCTCTCGCCAGGGGCGGATGGTGATGGCGATGTGCCCGCCGGGGCGCAGGAAGGTGCGCAGTCCGAACAGGATGCGGGTGAACCCGGCGAGCAGTCGGTGGTGGCCGATGTTGGCGAGGTTGCCGCGGTCGAGGGTGTTGCCGTAGCGGTGGTGGTACTTCTGCACCCCCTCCCCCGGTGCGACCAACACCTGCCCGTGGGTGGAGGGGCCGTAGGGCGGGGAGGTCACCACCAACGCCGCCTGACCCACATACTCGGGCGGCAGCAGCGTCACCAGCTGCCGCGCGTCACCGTGGAAGACCCGCGCGTCGCTGGTGAAGCCGTCGTCGCGCGCGACTTCGAGGTTCGCTTTCGCAACATCGACCCAGTGGGGTTCGTACTCCACGCCGACGGCGCGGCGGCCGAGGCGGACGGCTTCGACCAGCGTGGTGCCGATGCCGCACATCGGGTCGAGCACCAGATCGCCGGGCCGGGTGTAGTGGGTGACGGCGTGGCGGGCGACCTCGGGCAGCATCTTGGCCGGGTGCGCGGTCGAGGCGGGCACGTACTTGTTCTTGCGTTGCGTGACCGGGGACGCCTGCGCGGTCGTCCACACCGACACCGCCTCCGGGCGTTCGTCGAGCCGGTCGCCAGCCGGGTCGTCGGTGGTGGGGCGCCGGGTGTCGAGGGCGTTGATGAGGTCGCGCGGGATGGGGACGGTCGGCTCGTCGGCGGGGTCGACGACGGTGTCGTGGGCGGGCGGGGTGGCGTGGGCCTGGGTCACGGGCGCGGCTTCCTGGTGGTGTGCGGGGCGGGCGGCGTCAGCGCTGGGCGCGGCGGTCATCAGGCGGCATCCCCGTCGCGCGAGACAGCGGCGGTGGGCGACAGGGCCGGTGCCCGGTGCTCGTGCGGCTGGGCGAAGACCAACAGGTCGGAGTGGATACGCCGGTGGGGTGCCGGCAGGCCGCGGACACGGGCCCGGTGCGCCTCGGCCACCTCGCCGCCGGTGCGGTCCTGGCCGTCGGGATCGGGGTCGGGGTGGAGGAAGCCGCCGTGTCGGACGGGCGCGTGCAGGGCGACGATGTGCTGCAGGTAGAGCAGGTCTGCGGTCTGTCCGGCGGCCACCACGTCCCCGGTCGGGTCGGTCAACCGACCACTGCGCCAGTCACAGTGGGTGAGCACGACGAAGACGCCGCCGACCCGCAGCAGTCGGGCCGCGATCAACGCGGCGATGTCGGCGAGCGGCACGCCGCGACGTCCCGGTGGGAGGCTGGCGATGACCAGGTCCGCGGTGGCGACGGTCGCGTCGAGACCCTCCGGTGATGCCGCCGCGGCCGTCGGCGCGACAGGTCCGGACACGGTCGGGGTGGAGTCGGTGACGAGGTCGGCCCAGAACGGGCGCGACGCGTCCGCGGACGCTGTGCCGGGGAGCGGGAGTCGCTCGATGCGGGGTGTGCGGTCGAGGTCTTCGACCGTGGCGTAAGCCTCAGCCAGCCCGGACTCCGGCTCGGTGTCGGGGGCGTGGTCGATGACCCCGCCGGACCCGATCCACGCGGGCAGCGGGTCCTGGTCTCGGGCGGTCTCGGCCAGGAGTACGACCCGTGCGCCGGGTGCGCTGAACGAGGTGACGATCCGGTCGACGAGCGCGACCGGCCACGCCGCGTCGAGCGGGATCGAGGTGGCCCCGGCAGGCCACACGGTCGCCGGGGTAGGCGTCGCGGGCGCGGCGGCGGTACGGGTGCGGGTGGTGTCGGCGGTGGGCTTGGCGGGACTGACTCGGGTGGTGCCGGAGGCGGTGGGCCAAGGGCGGCGGTCCCCGCCCCGGCGCCCGCCGGGACGGCTGTCGGCGGGGTGGGTGGAGTCGGCGCGTCTCCGGGGGATGCGGCGGTCGGAGGGGGTCACGGGTGTCCCTTCGGGAGGGTGGGTCGCGCCCGCCGAGGCGTGGCGCTTGAGGACACCCCTTAACTCCGGAAAACAGTCCCTCCGGGGACACCGATCGACGAACTTTTTTCGTCGACTTTCGAGAACGAATCGCAGGGGATGAGGCTCGCGTCCGCACGTACGCGAGAGCAGGTATCCCGCCCTGGCAAGCGCCTCGTCGACGCGGGTTGACAATTTTCCTCGAGAATCGCCGGGCGCGATCGTCTACGACCGTCGCCGAGCGTGTCCACGTCGTCACGGGCACTACGAGAGTGGTACGAAACTGTTACCGCGCCGCAGAAGCCCAGCAAGACCCGCGCCTGCGGCGACCATCGTCGATCTTGCGGGCGCGCCCGCGTGATCCACAAGCGCTCACCTGGACGATCTTGTGTCGCGCGTGGACGATCTTGGTACTTGTTCGGTACCTCTGCGGTAAGAGTTCCGTACCAGTCCGGTAAGAGGTTCGTACCACCCCGGGTGGCGTCCTGGGCGGGTCGTTGTTCCGACTCGCTTCAAGGGGCGATTCCATGACTTCCCGTCATTCCATTCCGCGTCCGGGTTTCGAGCCCGTCTCGAACGCCCTCGACGCGGCGCGGTCGGCGTTCGAGTGGTTGGTCACCGGGCCGCACCCGGTGTCGATCGATGGCCGCCTCTTCCCTGGTTTCCCGGCGCGGCGGGTGCCGTTGGACGAGGTGTGCGACCGGCTGTTGCGGCGCCGGTGCCCGCAGACGGTGCGGGACGCGGTGTGGGCGCACCTGGTGTTGCTCTCGCGCACCGAGGGCGGCACGTGGACCGTGGGCGCGGTCGGTGTCGCGATGCCCACCCTGACCGCCAGTTGCGCGAGGTTGACGGCGCGGTTCGCCGGTGACCCCAGCGACATCTGCGCGGCGGTGCTGGCCGGGTTCGTCGCCGAACTCGCCACCGTCGATCTGCGCCGTCCGCGCATCCTCAACCGGTTGCGGTGGGTCGCCTACCGCGCCGGCTACGCCTGCGTGCGGGACGCGTTGGACGCGCCGCTGCCGTCCGGTCACGGGTATGCCTCGACCGCGCCGACGCCGCCGTCGGGGCATCCCGACTTCGTCCTCGCGGACGCGGTCGCCGCGGGTGTCATCACCGTGGCCGAGGCCGAGCTCATCGGTTCCACCCGCTTCGAGGACGTGTCGCTGGCCGACGCCGCCGCGGTGCGCGACGTGTCGCGCCAGGCGGTGAAGAAGGCGCGCAGGCGGGCCGAGTTCCGCCTCGCCGACTACCTGCTCGCCGACATCCGCGACACCCCGACCACACCGGACACCCGCCGCGAACCGACGCCCCCGAACACCGACACAGCCTCACGTCCCCACGCGGCCGGACACCGTCGCGGGACGGGCGCTCCGTCACGCACCGCCACCATCTCCGGGGAACAACGGGCGAAGAAAGTTCAAGATCGCGTGTCCCCGCGAGGCCAATTTTCCGGAGTTGAGAGGCGCGGGAGAACTCACACCCCCGCGAATCCCCCGCCCCAGCCCCAGTCGCTGTCGGGCACGACTCCGGGAGCGTCGCGATGCGCCTGAACCGACCCCACTCGTTCCCCTCGTCCCACCGAGAGACCATAAGCGACCGTCCTGACACGACACCGACCACCGGCCCGCGCGGACGTGGATGCGACGCCACGCCCTCTCCGGACCCAATCACGTGCGTCAGGCGTCGACGATCGCGCCGCCGCGGCTTGGCGGTCACCGGGCTGGCTTCGCTGGCCGTGCTCTCCACCGCCTCGTCGGCGCACGCGGACACCATGGTGCTGGCGATCGCGGGCAGCGTCGACGAGGTCCTGACCAACATCCGCAACTGGCTGATGGGCATCCTCGCGCTGCTGGCGACGGTGTTCCTCACCATCGGCGGCGTCCGCCGGGTGTTCGGCGGCGGCGACCCCGGCGAGCAGGAGAAGTCGAAAGAGGCGTTCAAGGCGGCCGGGATCGGGTACGCGTTGGCCGCGTTGGCCCCGCTGGTCGTGACGGTGCTCAAGGGCATCGTCGGGGGTTGAGCCGATGACCACTCCTACCGGCACCGCGTCGCCAAATGCCGCGGCAGCGACCACGCGAGACGGATCGGGCCGAGTCACGGACCGACCCATGCTCGCACCACCGACAGCAGGCAGACGAAAGACACGGTTCGCGCGAGCGCGGGCCCTGGTGGCGTTGACGATCAGTCTGCTCGTCCTCCTCGTTGCCGCACTAGCCGCTGCGGACACCGGCTCCCGTACCAGCCCACAGGTGTCTCTGGCCGCCGCCGTGCAGCCGCCTGTGCTGCCGATTCCCACGGTCGACCCCGACCCGTGCGGCTCGCTGCCGTTGCCGGTCTGCGGGCCCCCGTCCACGACCGGGACACCCACTTCGTCGAAGCCGCCGTGCACCGGCGAGGGCTGCATCCCCCGACCCGGCGCGACCACCACACCCACACCCGCACCCGGGCCGGGGACGGGGCAGCCGGGACAAGGCGGTGACGAGGAGGACGACTGCGGGATCACCGACATCGGCGCGTGCATCACCGAGGCCATCAACGGCTTCTTCCGCGGCATCGTCACCGAAGCCCTCAACCCGCTGCTGGACCTGCTGTCGCGCACGTTGTTGACCACTCCGATGCCCGACTCACTCCCCCGGCTCGGCGAGCTGTGGAACAACTCCTGGCAGATCCTCGTCATCGCCTACGGGCTGCTCGTCCTCATCGCGGGCGTCATCGCCATGAGCTACCAGACCCTCCAAACACGACACTCGATCAAAGAACTCCTCCCCCGGCTCGTGGTCGGGTTCCTGTCCGGAGCGCTGTCGTTGTGGGTGGCGACCAAAGGCATCCAGATCGCCAACGCACTCGTCGCCGCGATCATGGGTGGTGGCGTCGACGCCACCACCGCCGGGCAGACACTGCGCAACCTCGTCATCGGATCACTCAACGGCGGCCTCTGGATCGTCTTCATCGGCATCGTCATCGCCGGAATGCTCATCGCCCTGCTCACCACCTACGCCGTCCGCGTCGCCCTGACCCTGCTGCTCATCAGCGGCGCGCCACTGGCGTTGATATTCCACGCCCTCCCCCAGACCGAGGGCATCGGCTACTGGTGGTGGAAAGCCTACGGCGGCTGCCTGGCCATCCAGATCGGGCAAAGCCTCACCCTCATCACCGCCGTGAAGATCTTCCTCGCGCCGGGTGGGTTCACCATCTTCGGACCGACCATGTCCGGGCTGGTCAACCTCCTCGTGGCGCTGTCGTTGATGTACATCCTGTTCAAGATCCCGTTCTGGGTACTCGGATCCATCCGCGGCGGAGGCGGTGGACGGTCCCTGATCGGCGGACTCGTCAAGGGCTTCCTCGCGTACAAGACGTTCGGCCTGCTCGGCGGCGGAGGCGGCGCGCGGC
This sequence comes from Actinokineospora globicatena, assembly GCF_024171945.1. GTDB lineage: Bacteria > Actinomycetota > Actinomycetes > Mycobacteriales > Pseudonocardiaceae > Actinokineospora > Actinokineospora globicatena. The sequence goes on along the minus strand of NZ_JAMTCR010000004.1, from coordinate 67,424 downwards.
GGGGAACCCACTCGACCGGCACCGCGAAGAACGGAGGCCGCGGCGACGGGGGCGGCGACGGTCAGCTCGACCCATACAGGTCCACGCGCGCCACTTCGAGCGGTCAGTTGATGCTGCCATTGCCCGGTGTTCGCCGCACCCGCCCGGGCGCGGGAAAGAAGGCCCCAAGGCCGACAGTGACACCGGCCACCCCGGGCGCGGGCCAGGGGCGTCAGCTGGCGTTGCCGTTGGGCGAGGACTGGCCGGAGAACAAGCCGCTCTTCGGACGCGACGGCCAATACCGACTGCCCCTGAAGGTGCACCCCACCTCTACGACCGCTCCATTACCTTCGGTGGCCGATCCCGGCGTCTCCCGCACGGGTAGAAAACGTGCGACGCAGCCCGAGCTGCCGTTTGATCCCTACAAGGGCAACCGCCCCACCAGCTCCGGGCAATACCCGCTCCCGCTGGCCGGGGTGCGACGAGTACCGCGTCCACCCACCCCGACACCGGCCACCGCGACCGCTCGTCGTCCCCGCGCGACACAACCCGAGCTGCCGTTCGACCCCTACAAGAGCAACCGCCCGACCAGCTCGGGGCAGTACCCGCTGCCGTTGGACGGTGTGCGGCGAGTGTCAGTCCCGCCACCCGCGTCGACCCAGAGCCCGGTGCCGCCGAAGCCGACGGCTGCACGGCCCCGGGTCGTGCAGCCGGAGTTGCCGTTCGACCCGTACAAGGCGATTCGCCCGACCAGCACAGGTCAGTACCCGCTGCCGCTGGAGGGCGTGCGGCGGACTCCCACACCACCGCCGTCATCGACACCGGCGCCATCCTCTCCCGCGCCCTCGCGCCCGGCACCGCGTGCCGGGAAGCAGCTGCGGTTGCCGCTGGATCTGCCGAAGCCGCCGCGCCTCGCTCCGCCTCCCCCACCGCCCCCGCCGCTTACCCCGCGGCCCGCTCCCCAGTCCGGAGGTAAGTCATGACCGCGCCCGTGCGCATTCCGGCCGATGTGGACATGCACGACCGTGTCCTCGGCCCCCTGACCGCCCGCCAGCTCGCGATCCTCTCCGCCGCCGGAGCGGTGCTCTACCTGCTGTGGGCCGCCACTCGCGCCCTCGTTCCGTTGGCGGTGTTCCTGGCTGTGGCGGTCCCCGTCGGCGCCGCGTCGGCAATGCTGGCGCTGGGCCGCCGCGACGGCGTGCCGATGGACATGTTGCTGCTCGCCGCGATCCGCCAGCGCCTGGCCCCGCGTCACCGCGTCGCCGCTCCCGAGGGCGTCCGGCCCGCACCCCCCTGGCTCAACACCAACCCCGCCGACGCCGGAGTGAGGAAGGGCATGGGCCAAGTGTCGCCTCCTGGCGGAGGGGTGTCGCCGTCGGCGTTGCGGTTGCCCGCCGAGGCGGTCACCGAAGCCGGGGTGGTCGACCTGGGTGCCGACGGTCTGGCCGTGGTCGCGGTGGCCAGCACGGTGAACTTCGCGCTGCGGACGCCGAACGAGCAGGAGGCGTTGGTCGCCTCCTTCGGCCGCTACCTGCACTCCCTCACCGCCCCGGTGCAGGTTCTCGTGCGGACCGAGCGCTTGGACTTGTCCGCGCAGATCGCCGAGCTGCGGGAGCGGGCCGGTGGGCTGCCGCACCCGGCGTTGGAGGCCGCGGCGGTCGAGCACGCCGACTACCTCGTGCAGCTCGGGCAGCAGTCCGACCTGCTGCGCCGCCAGGTGCTGCTCGTGCTGCGCGAGCCCCTCGGTGTCGCCGCGCCGACCGACGGGCTGGGCGGCCCCGGCCCTCTGGCGGTGCTCGCCGCGATGACCGGCAAGCGCCGCAAGAACGCGGACAAGCGTGCCGACGCGGGTGCGCGGAGGGCGGCGGAGTCGCGTCTGGTGCGTCGCCTCGGCGAGGCGGCGGAGCTGCTGTCCTCGGCCGGGATCGTGGTGACCCCGCTCGACGCCGGGCAGGTCACCGCCGTGCTGGCCTCGGCGTGCAACCCGGACAGCCTGCTGCCGCCCTCGGCCGAGCTGGCGGGCGCCGACGAGGTCATCACCACCAGCGCCGCGGGGTTCGTCGAGGACGACCACGACACCGTCTCCCAGCACAACCCCCGGATGCCCACCCACGACGAGGACGACGACTGGGACTACGACACCGTCGAGGACGAGAGGGGACGCTCCTGATGGGCACCCGCACCCGCCGCACCAACACCTCGGCAGCTGTAGCGCCCGGGGCCGCCGCGTTCACCCCCGACGCCCTGTCCGTCGCCGCCCGGCACCTCGAGGTGGGCGGCGAATGGGTCTCCTCGTTCGCGGTCGTCGGCTTCCCCCGCGAGGTCCACCCCGGATGGCTGGCCCCCTTGCTGACCTACCCCGGCCGCGTCGACGTGTCCGTCCACATCGAACCTATCGAACCCGCCACCGCCGCCGACCGGCTCAAGAAACAACTCGCGAAGCTGGAGGCCGGGCGCCGCCACACCGCCGAGCACGGCCGCCTGTTCGACCCCCGCGTCGAGGCCGCCACCGAAGACGCCTACGACCTCAGTTCCAGGGTGGCGCGCGGCGAGGGGAGGTTGTTCCGGACCGGGCTGTACCTGACCATCCACGCCACCACCGAGAAGACCCTGGCCGACGAGGTCGCGGCGCTGCGATCGCTGTGCGCGTCGTTGTTGCTGGACGCCAAACACACCACCTACCGCAGCCTGCAGGGCTGGGTCTCGACGTTACCGATGGGCCTGGACCTGATCGGGATGCGCCGTACCTTCGACACCGCCGCGCTGGCCGCGTCGTTCCCGTTCACCAGCCCCGACCTGCCCGCACCCGACCCCACCAGCGTCGCGGCCCCGTCCGGGGTGCTCTACGGCTACAACATCGGCTCCCAAGGGCTGGTGCACTGGGATCGGTTCGGCGACGGGATGCACAACCACAACAGCGTGATCCTCGGCCGTAGTGGCTCCGGCAAGTCCTATCTGGTCAAGCTGGAGCTGCTGCGCAGCCTGTACCGGGGTATCGAGATCGCCGTCATCGACCCCGAGGACGAATACGCCCGCCTCGCCACCGCTGTCGGCGGCGCCTACGTCCACCTCGGCGCCCAAGGCGTCCGGTTGAACCCGTTCGACCTGCCCATCCACACCAGAAGTGACGGTCGCCGCACCGCGCCCAAGGACGCTCTCACGCGACGCAGCCTGTTCCTGCACACGGTGATCGCCGTGCTCGTGGGTGAGGAGCTGGGGGCGGGTGAGCGGGCTGCGTTGGATCGGGCGATCGCCGCGACCTACCAGTCCGTCGGCATCACCGCCGACCCCCGCACATGGACCCGCCCCTCTCCGATCCTGCGTGACCTGCGCGATCGACTCGCTGAAGCCGGCCAGGTGGGCGAGCGGTCCGCGGCCGAACTCGCCGCCCGACTACACCCCTTTGTGGACGGTGCTTTCCGGCAGCTATTCGACGGCCCGACCAGCACCAGCCCCGAGGGACACCTCATCGTGTTCAGCCTGCGCGACCTCCCCGACGAACTGAAAGGCGTCGGCACCCTGCTCGTGCTGGACTCGGTCTGGCACCGGATATCCAATCCGGCCATCCGCCGCCCGCGGCTGGCCATCGTGGACGAGGCGTGGGTGCTCATGCAACAGAAAGCCGGTGCCGAGTTCCTGTTCCGCCTGGCCAAGACGAGCAGAAAGCACTGGGCGGGGGTTACCGTCTCCACCCAGGACACCCCGGATCTCCTCAGCAGCGACCTCGGCCTCGCGATTGTGTCCAACGCCGCCACCCAGATCCTGCTGCACCAAGCGCCGCAGGCCATCGACGAGGTCGGCCGAGCCTTCAACCTCTCCGCAGGCGAACGCGCGTTCCTGCTCTCGGCCGATCGCGGACAGGGCTTGTTGTCGTCGGGAACGCAGCGGGTCGCGTTCCAGGTCATCGCTTCCCCGACCGAGCACCACCTGGTCACCAGCAACCCTGCCGAACTCGCCACCTACACCGGCGGCCAGGCGGGCGAGGACGCGTTCGTCGACCTCGGCGTCGCCGACGAGTTCGACGACGAGGGTGACCCGATCGATCTCGGTGTCGGATGAGCCCGCACCCGAGTCTCAAGCACGCGATGCCCGCCGGCGTCCCGCACGCGCCGCTGCCGGGCACCGTGTCGGCGTCGGGGTGGGTGGAGGACTACCTGCGAGACCCAGGCGGCGCGTTCGCCGCGCTGCTGGGACGGCTCCGTGATCTCGCCCTGACCTGGGGTCCGGTCGCGGTGCCGGTGCTCGCGGTCGTGGCAACGGTCGTCGTGGTCGCATGGCAACGGTGGCTGCGGCGGTGTCACGAGCTGCTGCTGGCCGACGCCCGCCAGATCACCGTGCTCGCCCCACCCACGGTGGACCCCGCGGGCGGTGCGGCGCTGTGGTCCAACCTGGTCGGGCTGCTGCGGCCGGGATGGAGGCGGGCTTTCACCGGCCAGCCACATGTCGGTTGCGAGTACGTGTTCTCCGAGGCCGGGGTAGCGATTCGGCTCTGGGTGCCCGGTGTCATCCCGCCCGGCCTGGTCGAGCGCGCCGTGGAAGCGGCGTGGCCCGGCGCGCACACCCGCGTCGGCCCCGCCGAACCACCACTACCCACACCAGGCGAGGAGCAGCGGCGGTTGGTGGTCGGCGGAGAGCTTCGCCTCGCCAGGGCAGAGGCGTTGCCGATCCGGTCGGACTTCGCCGCCGACCCCATCCGTGCCCTGCTCGGCGCCCCGGTCGGACTCGGTCGCGGCGAACACGCCTGTGTGCAGGTGCTGGCGCGCCCGGTCACCGGACGCCGCGTCCAGAAAGCCCGCCGCGCCGCCCGCCACGTCCACACCGGGGGCTCGACCCGGATCGTGGGGCGCCTGCTCGACCTGATCACCCCCGGCACGGGACGCCGAACTCGCCGCACGGCCTCGGCCCGCACGGCCACCGGGGCGCTGCACTCCGACCCACAGACCTCCCTGGAATACAGCGCCCAGAACAGGGCGATCGTCGCCAAACAACGCGGAAGCCAGTTCGAGACGGTGGTGCGCTACGCCGTGGCGACACTGCTGCCCGCCGATACCGACGAGCACCAGCTGCGCCAGGCGCGCGAGGTCGCCCGCGGACGTGCCCACGCCCTCGCCGCCTCGTTCGCCTCCTACACCGAGCACAACCACTTCACCCGCCGCCGCCTGCGCCATCCCGGCGCGACGATCGACTACCGGCAGCTCGGGCGCGGGGACCTGCTGTCAGTGCCCGAGCTGGCCGCGATCGCCCACCTGCCCATCGACGAGGCCATCCCCGGCATCCAACGCGCCGGAGCCCGCGCCGTCGCGCCGCCACCGGGCATCGTCACCCCCGGCCTGGACGCCAAACCCCTCGGTATCACCGATACCGGGCATCCACGACCGGTCGCGCTGCGCGTGGCCGACGCCCGCCACCACCTGCACGTCCTCGGCGCGACCGGCTCCGGCAAGTCCACCCTGCTCGGAAACATGATCCTCGCCGACGCCGAAGCGGGCCGCGGGATCGTGCTCATCGACCCCAAAGGCGACCTGGTCACCGACGTCCTCTCCCGGCTACCGCGCTCGGCAGCCGACCGGGTGGTGATCTTCGACGCCGACAGCCGATACCGCCCGCCCTGCCTCAACCCCCTCGACGGCGGCGAGACCGACCTGACCGTCGACAACCTCGTCAGCGTGTTACGCCGCGTCTACTCCGCCTTCTGGGGACCACGTACCGACGACGTGATGCGTGCCGCCTGCCTCACCCTCCGCGCGCAGGAAGGCGTCGCCACCCTCGCCGACCTCCCCAAACTGCTCGCCGACACCGCCTTCCGCAGCCGGATCACCGCAGGCGTCACCGACCCGGTACTGCGCGGTTTCTGGTCCTGGTACGAGGAACTCACCGACTCGACCCGCTCCCAGGTCATCAGCCCCTTGATGAACAAGCTCCGCGCGTTCCTACTCCGGCCGTTCGTGCGCGACGCCATTGCCGGTGGACGCTCCACAGTGGACATGGGGCAGGTGCTCGACGGCGGCATCTGCCTCGTCCGCATCCCCAAAGGCTCACTCGGCGAGGAGACCACCCGACTGGTCGGGTCGCTCGTAGTGGCCCGCACCTGGCAGGCCGCGACCGCCCGCGCCCGCACACCCCAACGACTCCGCCGCGACGCGAGCCTGGTCATCGACGAGTTCCACAACTTCCTGAACCTGCCCTACCCCGTCGAGGACATGCTCGCCGAGGCCAGAGGCTTCCGGTTGGCCATGACCCTGGCCAATCAGCACCTGGCTCAACTCCATCGCGAACTGCGCGAAGGCGTCTCCACCAACGCCCGCAACAAGATCATCCTCAATGCCGGCCCCGAGGACGCCCGCGAACTCGCCCGCCACACCGCCCCGCGGCTGACCGACCACGACCTCGCCCACCTCGGCGCCTACCACGCCGCCGCCCGCCTGGTCCTGCACGGCGAACAAACCCAACCCTTCACCCTGCTCACCCAACCCCTCCCACCCGCCATCCCCGGCCGCGCCCGCGACATCCGCACAGCGGCCCGCCACAACACCCGCAGGCGAGCGGCCGGGACCACATCGGACACTGCCGGACAGGGCGCTACTCGGCCCCCACAGAGGCCCACCGACCCGTCTCGCCAGGTCGACCGGACCGAGAAGATTACGCGTCCGGCCAGTACCGACCCCCGCCGCGTGCGCTGACGGACACCTCGTTCCACCACCCCATCCCCACTTGCCCGCCTCGCCCGGCGTCCCCGCGCCAGTGCCGGCTTCACCGCGCCCTCCCGGAGGTCTCCGTTGATCACCAACACCACCCAGCAGCGCTCGCTGCGCGGCCACAACCCGACCCGCCCGACCCCGCGCGCGGCCAACACCACCGAACACCGCGCGATGCTCGCCTGGCGGCTGACCCCACGCGACAAGTGGCTCGGTCGAATGCTGTGGGAACACCGCGTCCTCACCACCCACCACCTCACCGACCTCGCCTTCACCGGCCCCCGCAAGACACGCGTCCGGCTCCGCGAGCTGTTCCTGCTCGGCGTCGTCGACCGCTTCCAACCGTTCGTCACCACCGGCAGCTCGCCCATGCACTACGTCCTCGCCCCCGCGGGCGCCGCGGTCCTCGCCGCCGAGGACGGCCTGGACATCAAAGAGTTGGGGTATCGGCATGATCGAGCGTTCGGTGTCGCCCACAGCCTGCGCCTGGCGCACACCGCCGGGGTGAACGGCTGGTTCACCGCCCTGATCGCCCACGCCCGCCACAGCGCGGACCACGACACGGCGTTGACGGCGTGGTGGTCGGAGAGACGCTGCGCCCGCCACTTCGGCGACCTGGTCCGCCCCGACGGCTACGGCCGCTGGCACCAAGCCGGGCGAGCGATCGAGTGGTTCCTCGAGTACGACACCGGCACCGAACCCTTGGGCAAGCTCGCCGCGAAACTCACCGGCTACGCCGCGCTCGCCCACTCCACCGGCATCACCACCCCCCTGCTGGTGTGGACGTTGACCTCACGGCGCGAGGCCGGCGCCCGCCGGGCCCTGGCCGCAGCCTGGCGCGAGCTCGACGAGCCCGCCTCGGTTCCGGTCGCCACTGCCGCGGCCGAACTCCTCGATCCCAACGCCTCTCACCCCGGCCCCGCCGACCCGATCTGGCTCCCCCTCGACAATAGGGCTGGCGGTACCCGGCGCGGTCTAGCAGAGCTGACCGGCGCGTGGCCCCACATCGCACCACCGGTGCCTCCCGGCGGCGACACCGCACTCGGGGTCGAACCATCGGCGACGATGATGCCCGCACCGCACCCGATGCCGCCCGAACCAGGTGGCCACTCGGGACGGCGGTAAATCTGGTGCTCACCAGACTCGTCCTCGGTGTCGCCGCGGGGCTGCTGCTCATCCCCGTCCTGGTCGGCAACGCCGTCGCGGCCGTGGTCGAGGCCCTGTTCGGGGACTCCTCGGACACCCTCACCCTGGCCAACTGCGCCACACCGATCGCCGACATCCCACCCGACTACTGCCTGCTCTACGTCACCGCCGCCCCCGACTGCCCCGGCCTGCCCTGGACCGTCCTGGCCGCCATCGGCAAAGTCGAGACCGACCACGGCCGCTCGCCACTGCCCGGTGTCCGCGACGGCGAGAACTCGGCCGGAGCCGGTGGCCCGATGCAGTTCCTCGCCTCCACCTTCGCCAGCGTCGTTGCCGCACACCAACTCCCCCCGGGCGGGGCCTCGCCCCCGTCCCGGTACAACCCGAGTGACGCCATCCACGCCGCGGCATTCCTGCTCTGCGACAACGGAGTCCGCCGAGGCGACCTCCGCGCGGCCATCTTCGCCTACAACCACGACGACAAATACGTCGACAAAGTCCTCGCCCAAGCCGCCGCCTACCTCCAAGCAGTCATCGGAGGTACGGGCAGCGGGGACTGCAACGCCATCCAAACCCCCAACCCCGCCGCGCTCACCGCGATCAACTACGCCTGCGGACAACGAGGACTGCCCTACCAATGGGGCGGCAACGGCCCCTCACAAGGCGACGCGGGCTTTGACTGCTCCGGCCTCACCACCGCCGCCTATGCTGCCGCCGGAATTGTCTTGCCGCGCACCGCGCACACCCAGTTCCACGCCGGACCACGCGTCCCGGACGGGCAACCGCTCCTGCCCGGCGACCTCGTCTTCTACGGCACACCCACCAAAATCCACCACGTCGGCCTCTACCTCGGCGGCGGACTCATGATCGACGCACCCGAATTCGGCCAAGTCGTCAAGATCGAACCCTACCGATACAACGGCGACGACTACGCCGGAGCGACCCGCCCGACTAGGTGAGATCTATTTAGCCAATGCAAAATACTTAGGAGTTCGACTATTTCATTTTCTCGCTGTCAACGTCATAAGGGCCCCAGTCGTAGGTTCCGCAGTGTATCCCACGCCCGGGACCGAGCTGATACATTCGCCAGGTTCCCCCGATACAATCTTGGTTAAAGGTCGCGACATTTGTCAAAATGAGGCTACTCAATCGCGAAGCCAGTGTCTCGGCCGCGCTTTCCATTGGTACGTTAGCCAAACTATACTCGTGCAGATAGTTGCCTGTAGCGGAATCTAGGCTGGCCAGATAGGCGTCGACAGACGTTTCAAAGCAGTCGCGAACAAGTTCGGCCGCAGAGGACTCGACTTGCAGGTTCGGCTCCACCGCAAGAGTTTTCAATTCGAGCAAGTTTCCTAGGTCAGATTGACCGGAGGGGTGAACGTAGAAGAATTGATATTCGGGATGAACTACACCAGGATTGTATCCGACCACCATTACTCCTATAGAGCTGACGCCGCTCGGATCCTCGTCTTCTATTGACAGCAGCCTGTCGCTCACCGTTTCGCACAGCCCCTGCAGGGATACGCACGATCTCAACTTGGCGCCAGCGGTTCGACGAATAAACGCAATCGTATGCTCGCCATGGACGGTAGCTCGGCCACAGGTCAGAATGACAGCTTTAACGTCGGACTCCACCATGCACGATTTGATCGTATTGTCAATCTTCCGGGTCTGAAATGCAGTTCGTCCGTCGGATATGGCAATGACTCCGTCACTACATCGGAACGCGGCCAGCATAGTCATAGTCCTCAAGTATAGCCTCCTCAGTTGTTAGATCAACTGGGTTTCAACGACATGGCTTGACTTCGCCAGTTGAGGGAAGCGTTCATAAACCTGCGGCCGTTGGCCAGCGGCACACTGAGGCCCGCACCGATTCCGACCGGGGCCGAATGCGTCGAAGCCCACTCGCCGTCGACCAGCGGCATCTCCCCCACTCGGAAGGGAACAGATCATGCCTGACAAGAACCGCCCAGCAGCGTCTCAATGTCGGTCCGACGGTCATAGGAGGTGGAAACCGGACGCAGGACGAGGTCTCTGTCGTAGGGGCCGTCGGCGGGTGGTGGGTGATCCAGTTCCCGGAGAAGCAGGGCGACCTTCCCCGCGCGCCCGGGTTCGCTCTCGTCAATGATGTCCACCGCCGACATCAGAAGCCACCACGCCCATTCCGGGCAACGCATCGGCGGTGCCTCGACCGAGGGCATGAAGATGATCGTGCCCGGGGGAAACCCTTTCCTATGCGCGCAGCGATGCCTCGGTGAGCGGCTGTTGCGGTCGGGCGAATCCCCCCGGCGGGTTCAGGTTCGGCGGCGCGATGACGCGCCCCCACGGCCACGCCGACGGCCGTGGGGGCCAGTTCGGGTGTGGTGTTGTCGGTCGACATTGTCCAAGTGCCCCTTTGGTTCTCGTTTCCGATGGATCGGCGGCCAGGGCCGGCCGGACATGTATGGACGCTTCGTGGCCGCAGTGCTGTCAAGGTCCCCGGCTGCCGGAGTTGTCCGAGACGCGCCCCGACGCCAGTTTCTTGACGTGGCTTGACTTCCCGAGGGGAATGAAGCGTCCATATGCGTGTGGCTCGCAGGCCCTCATCGCATCGGGGGCTGCGCTCGCACCGGCCGAGGGCAACCGAAGCCCCTGCTCGCCACAACGTCACGGCAAACCTGGACAAGAAAGATTGGCCATGCCCAACAAGAACTGCGCCCGCACCGCCCGAACCAGCACGACTCGCCCGGAACCCGCTCTGCGCGTGGTGCCCGATCCGGCCGCGACGGTGACACGCACGGCGACGGAGGACAAGCTGTGGGCGGTGTTGCACACCAACCCCGGCACCACCGCTGTCGAATTGTCCACATCAGCCGGGATCGGGAAGTCCACCGCGCAGAAAATCCTCGCCCGGTGGGCACACGAGGGCTCCGTCACCCGCACGGCGAGCGCTGCCGGCGGCAGTGGGCGCGCCGCCGACCTCTGGACGATCACCGAGACCAGCACCGCCGAACCGACCACAACCGACTCCGACGCGGGCGACGGTCCCGACGCGGTCGACCCCGTCGGCGACGGAGAGGTCCACCCAGTCCCGACCGCAGGCAATGACGACGAGCACCTGGAGACCGACACGCCCAGCGACGTGCCGCAGGAGAACTCCGCGCCAGAGGACGCGCGGAGCGAGGCCGACACCGCCCACGTCGCCGTGCCCGACGAGACCCCGAACACCGAACCGCCGCACTCCACCGAGTCCGGCCCTATCCCCACGCTGGCAGAGGCCATCAAGGCTCGTGTGGGAAGAGCGGCGCGGTTGGCGCCGGGCGCGCTGCGTGGACAGGTCGAGGACTACCTGCGCGATCACCCCGCCCAGCGGTTCAGTCCCACCGAGATCGCCCGGGCACTGGAAGGCCGATCAGGGGGAGCGGTGAGCAACGCCCTCGACAAACTGGTCGCCGACGGCGTGGCGGTGAGGGTCCAGGACAAGCCGAGACGATTCGCCCTCGCCCCGGTCGAGCAGCCTGTCACGGCCACGTTGGAGAGTTGAGCGGCACCCCCACCCTAAATGTTCACTTGACTCGTTGTGCCCCGACAGGATCACCCGTCGGGGCACAACCTTGTCCGCACCTGGCGTGACAGAGCCGGTTGTCGAGCACCGCTGGACGTATTGGCGCCTTCAAACCCCAGGGGCCGGGTCCGGTGGCGGGCGGTAGGATCGCCTGGTCCTGGGCGGACGGCAGCTACATCGTGTGCTATGTGACCGTAGGGGTGGGAGTCATCCTGGAATATCCTATCCGGCCGAGTAATGTTCCGGCCTATATCATCGGGCCTGGCTAGTAGCATTCGGATCTCGATTTGACCACGTGTAGCGAAAGGGCTGCTGGAGGAGTTTCCGTGGGCGCTCTAGGGGTGATCTGATGTCGAGTAGGCCCAACAGGGCTGGTGTTGCGGACTTCCGTTTCGTCGAGACCGCGGTTCCTGCTGTGGCTGCGTTCGCGGACGCGCTGTTGAAGGTGTCGGCCAGTCCGCTGGACGCGACGGTGCACATCGACGAGGTCGCGCAGAGCCATCCCGAAGTAGACGCAGCTACGGTGGCAGTTCTCCGCGACACCCTCCTGTACCGGATCACGCCCGCCTCGGTGGACGATCACGCGGGGGCGGTGCTGAGCCCGCTGGACGGGTCCGTGTGGCCGGTGGCGCTTAGGGATGCGCCACCCGATGTCCGCAGCCTGTGGTCGGCGTTGGCGGTCGAGGTCTCACATTCGGCGATGAAGGCCCGTTGTTGGGACATCGTGTTCACCCTCAAGCTGTCCCAGGGGCGTGAGGCGGCCGAGAAAGCCGTGCGCGCCTACGGGGAGGCCCCGACGACGAGGTTGGCGCCGGACTCGGTGGCCGAACACTTGGTACGCGGATGGACGCTGGCTCGTCAGGTCGGGCTGGTCGCCCTCGAGGGTGAGATCACGGCCTCCATGCGACGCCTGGTCGAGGACGCGCTGGATCGACAAGCTGACCCGCACGCCGTCACAGTGATGCTCGCCGCCTTGACGGCCCCACCTCGCCGCAGCAGGACCCCAGCACCGCCGGTCGCGAACGTGGCTGAGTTGTTGGACCGCGCGGTTACAACCTACCCAGAGATCCACATCATCGATGACCTCGTGACGTTGGTCCGCAAGCACGCGAGCAACGACCCCGGCCGGGTCAATCATGCCAGTCGACACCTGATCAACACGATGATGGCCGAGGCTCAACGGCATCACGAGCCCATGGTCACGCGGACCATGCTCGCGGATGCGGCCGCTCAGGCCAAACGCTTCGGTCTTGCCGACCTTGAGCGTGCCGCGATCACAAGCCTCCAAGCCGCCCCCGCGCCGACGTGGCAGACCACTCGGCACGAGGTCCCCATCCCTGACGGATACCACGATCAGTACCTGCCCGGGTTCGCACAAGCCCAGGACTGGCGGCAAGCCTTATTCATCTGGTTACGCACCAGTTGTCCCAGCGGGCGACTGGAGACCAACCAGGTTACCGCGCAACAGGTCGAAGAGAGCTCAGTCTTCCGACGCCTGGCCACGACCGTGGTCTTTCGTGACGATGGCCTTCCCGCTCGGACCCTGGACCCCGGATCCGCATCCAGCCGCGAGCTGTCGCGCATCGAGACCCTGTCCATGGGAGCCCACGGCCTCGTGCTCGGCCGCGCCCTCCACCAGATCCGCGTCCGCTTCGGCATTCCCGATCGCGCAGACGTCGAGGAGTTCCTCGCCAGCTCTGGGGCCCCGATGCTCGTCAGCACCCTGGCGGAGGCGTTCGAGCTGTTCTGGATCGGCCGGTACAGGGCCAGCGCCCACCTGGCAGTTCCGCTAGTGGAGGCCGCCGTCCGCGCGTTGTTGCTGGAGTTCAACGAGCCCATCTACCGAGCCCAGGCAGGCGATACCCCGGGGCAGTTCGCCGGGCTCGGCGCACTCCTGGACAGCCTGATCAGCATCGACTTCGACCCGGACTGGGAGCGGTTTCTGCGCACCCTGTTGCTCGGTGAGGGCGCCAACATCCGCAACCTCACCGCACACGGCTTCCTCCACGACATCGACCCGGTCAATGCCGCGCTCGTCCTACGTGCCGCAGCGGTAGTCGTCATGCTCACTTCCGATGGCGCTGTCCGTGAAGACGACGCCGCCGTCCGAGCATCGACCCCACGAGGAGTACCAGCACCACGTCGCTGGCCGCAGCGAGTCTCCGCCGCACTATGGGCCGCCTGGATGGAGCTCAAGCGATGAGTTCTCGATCATGATCTCGTTGGCCTGTCACACCTTCGCTTCGTGAGGATCTAGCCTGGGCCAGGAAGATCAATCCAGCACATCCCCCACTGGGTGGACTTCGGTAGCGGGGTCACGGGGTGCTGTGGTGGTCGATGAGCGCCCGCACGGCGCTGGCGGCGGCAGTGTCGAGCAGTTCGGCGGCGCGGGAGGGGTTGTCGCTCTCGGCGTAGCGGTCGGCGTCGAGCAGGAACCGCAGCGCGGTCACGACCTCCTCGTACGCTGGTGAGACGCCGTCGGGCAGCTGGCGCAGGTTCGCGGTGGGGCCCGGCTCCAGGAGGCTGTGCAGGATCTCGCGGATGGCGTGGGAGGCCATGTCGGGCAGGGGCCGCTGCTGGTCGCAGACCTCGTCGAGAACGATCTGCACGGTGAGGGCGACCTCGCCGCGGCGAGTCAGGTAGTCGGCCGTCACCGGGGTCAGGGTCTCCGTGATCGGTGTCGGTGTGCCGCGAAACCCCGGTCGCCAGCTGAAGGTGACGCGGCCGGGGGCGCGTTCGCCGGGGGTGGGCAGGTCGGCGTCCGGGCCGGTGGCGGTCACGGCTCCGCCGTCGGGTTGGTGCGGGTCGGGGCGGAACCACGGTCCGTCGCGCAGGCACGCCAGCACTTGTCCGTCGACGAGGGTGTAGGCCCACCAGCCGCTGCTGTCGGTCGCCAGCCACGGCCAGCTCGCGCTCTCGTCCCGTCCGGCCTGGACGGCGAACTCGGATGGCGTGGCTATCTGGTCGGCCAGGAGCGTTTCGACGGCGGCCTCGTAGGCATCGGAGGTCGTGGCCCTGAGTATCTCCGGGGTTCCGCTCACAGTGGTGAGGACGCTCGGGTGGCCGGACTCGGCCAGCGATCCCAGCCAGCGCGCCTGCGGGCCGGTACCGAGGTAGAAGTCCGCGTGCGCTCGCCGGGCGTGGCGGTCGCCCGCCGTGTACCAGGCCGGTGGTCCTCCGGCGTCCGGACGCGCGAGGGGCGGCGAGGCCGAGGGCACGGGCGAGACCGAGGGATCGACCCAGGCACGCCTGGTCGGGTCCCACACCGCCTCGGTCAGGAGGCGGTACACGTCCGGGAGCTCGGGGCCGAGCATCCACCCCAGCTGCAGACAGTCGAGGTACCCCGCCGACCACCCGGTCCACTTGTCCAGGCCGCAGTCACCATGGTCCTCGCGCTCGCGCATCAGCCGCTGCAGCCCGGTCACCAGGCATGTGGCCTTGTCGCAGCCGCCGTCGTCCTCGTCGTAGTCGTGCTCCCGGCCGACGGGGACGTCGCAGTCGGGGCAGCGCGGCTGGTACTCGTACAGCCGCAACCGGCGACCGGGGCCGGACGTAGGGGTGGTGTTGTCGTTCATCGTGTCTCCCTCTGCTGTAGGGGTTTCTAGGCCGTGTTCGGTGCGTCCGGGGGTCGCCACGCGTGCGCAGCAGCGATCGGCACCCGACCAGGGCTGATCACGCACCGTCCACGACGAACACCCTCAAGGGCGGGCACGCGACAACGCCCTCCTGCGTGGGAGGCCCCCGGCAAGGCCGTGGCGGGTCAGTAGTCGCACTCGTCGTCGCATTCGGTGGTTTCCGCCGCTGGTGATGAAGAGGCACTCATCGTGGTGGGAAGTTGGTGAAGATCACCGATCCGTTGGGGGTGCTGGAACATGTGCAGGGCGCCGCAGTCGGTGCGTGCTCGGTCGATGGGTGGCGACCTCGATGTGGATGTCGGAGGGAAAACCCCCGGCCGGGGACGAGCAGCGCGCTGATCGCGGCACGTGCCGTGCTCGGTGCTCATGGTTCGGGGTTCTCCCGGGGGGGTGCGAGGGGTCAGTTGGTGGGTTTGGGGTGGTTCTCGTCGGCGAGACGGCGGGTAATCTCGTCCGCCCAGCGGTCGACCTCGGCGTCGGAGCCGTCGCGGAGGCCGGTGAGCACCATGACGGCAACGCTCTCGCCGATCGGGTGGATGTCGGGGCTGTCGAGGACGATGTGGACACCCTCGGAGGTGACGACGTGCCAGTCGCGTTGCCGGACGCGGTCGGCGCAGAAGAACGAGCCGATGAGCACGCCGTGGCGGGTGACGCACCCGTACCACGTTTGTTGGGCGCCTGCGGGGTCGAACACGATCGCGGTGACCTTGTAGCCACCGTCCTCGGTAAAGCTACGGGCGGCAAAGTACCGGCCGTCGGGGGCCTCGGGCGTGGTCATTGTGTTTCTCCTAGTGAGGGTGAGCGCGGTGCCGAGGTCGCGCATGAGCGGCAGCGGAACCCCGGGCCCAGTAACGGGCGAAGGGGGGTTGAAAAGGTGCTTGTTGCGGGCTGCGGCCGTCGCCGTTCGAGTGCGGTCTGGGACGAATGGCGATGGATGTCACGTCCACCCGAGTGCGTCGACGGCGTGGGCGGGAAGATCCCCGAGTCGATCGCCGATTCCCAGCCAGACAATGGGCGGGTCGGTGGGGGCGGCGTGTTCGGCGTCGTCGGGT
Source organism: Actinokineospora globicatena (assembly GCF_024171945.1). GTDB lineage: Bacteria > Actinomycetota > Actinomycetes > Mycobacteriales > Pseudonocardiaceae > Actinokineospora > Actinokineospora globicatena. Next base: position 51,373 of record NZ_JAMTCR010000004.1, on the reverse strand, counting down.
GTGCACGCGACGCCCGCGAGTATGTGTGCCGCTGGATGCTCACGCGTGGCGACGCAAATGGGAGTGTCGGGGTCGTGGGTGACGAGTGCGGCGACCAAGTCGCCCACCGTCGCGATGCCGTTCATCGCGGGTCACATCCATCCCAGTGCTGTCGCCGCACTGTCTGGCAGGCAACAACATTCCGAGTCTTTGGCGGCGATATGGACCACCGGCGTGTCGTTGGGAAGATCGCAATCGTTGTCCGTGTCGCCGGGGCTACAGGTGACGCGTTCGATGGTGTAGTCCATGAACTCGGCACCGGCGGTGGCGATGCGAACCGGGGTTGCGGGGTCGTGGGCGACCAGGGCGGCGATCAGTTCACCCACGGTCGTGATCGAATCAGACATCCAAGATCACCTCAAGGATTCCGTTGGTATGGCGTTGTTTTCTCGGACATGTCCCAGGGTGTACCGCCCCGGGGCATGTCCGGGTGGCTAGTGGGCGGCGCGTAGTGCGGCGGTGGCGGCGCGCCCGATCGCGCGGGCGGTGGTGGCGGGGTCGGTGAGTTGGTGCACGGCCACACCGGTGAATGGTTCGTCGGTGGTGTGGGTGGTCAGCCACAGCACCGCGCACCCGGACGCGCGCAACCGGTCGATCCGTTGTTGTCCGGCGCGGCGTTCGTCGGGGTCGAAGTGTCCATCCGAGATCACCACACACAATCGGGCGGCGCCGGGTCGGGTCAGTCCTAGCGCGCCGTCGAGTGCGTCGGCGGCGGTGGCGATGGCGTGGCTGCCGTCGTTCGCGGCGAACTCGGTGACGTTGGCGGGGTGGGCGCCGGGATGGGTGATGGGACGCACCGAGTAGCCGAAGATCACGGTGGCGGTGGTGACGTCCACCGTGGCGTGACGGCCGCCGTGGGCGAGTATCCACGCGGTCGAGGCGACCGGTTCGCGTAGGTGTCCCATGGAACCGGACACGTCACAGGCCACGGCCAGTTTCAGCGGTGGGGCGGGCACGACGAGTCGGGTCGTGCGGGTGAACGGTTCGGCCGTGACGTCCGCACCGGCCGCGCGTTGGGCGTCGGCGGCCAGCACGCCGCGCATCCGTAGCCGTCCGGGCGGAAACGGTGACGTGGTCTTGACCGCGACCCGGTCACGTGCGCCCGCCGTGGACAGGGCACGGCCGAACACGCGCGCGGCTGTGCGTTCGCCGGTGGTGGGTGGGCGGGTTCCGGTGGTCGCGGTGGTCCCCGTGCGCTTGCTGCGGACCGGACTCAAGAACACCGTACGCGCGGCCTTGTGCGCAGCCTCGCGGGCGGCGTTCTCGGCCGCTTGCGCCGCCGCCGCGATGGCGGCGGGGTCGGGTGGTGTCTGGGCTGCCACGGCCGCCGACACGGCGGCGACGGTGGCAGCGATGGCGGTGGCCAGTGCCGACGCCGCCGCACCGGACGGATCGTGATCCCCCGAACCACCGGGCATGGGCGCGGGGGTGGGGTCGTCGGGGTCGGTGCCGACGGCAAGACACCACCGCCGCGCGATGTCGATCATGGTGTCGGCGTCGTCGTCGGCCGTGGCCAACGCTTCCCGCCACAACCCGCGCAACTCGTCCAGCAGCGGCGCGCCGGTGATCTTCTCGACCGCGTCGGCGACCGGGGCGGTTTCGGCGGCGGTCAGGATGCCGCCGTCGACTCGTGCCAGGATCAGCGCGGCCGTGCGGGCGGCGTCGGCCGTGGTCATGTGCTGCGCGCTTGGGGGGTCGGTGGCATCGGTGTCGTCGAGGATCAAGTTCACCGCTGACGCGCGCAACCACAACCGGTCATCGGGGCGGCGGCGGATGTGCGCCGCTTCCATGCGGGATTCTTCCAACACCATGGCGGCGTCGGCGATGCCCGGTGGTGTGCCGTCGGGTGGGTCCCACAGGCTGTGGGCGGCGTGGGCGCACTCGTGGGTCAATAATCCCCACGCGGTCGCGTAGCGGGCCCGGTCGTGCGGGTCGGTGGGGTCGACTGTCGCGGGGTCGACTCCCAGGTGGACACCGTCGACTTCGATCAACGCGCGGGTCGGGTAGAAACACGCCGGGGCACCACCGCCAGCGCCGGGCGCGATCGTGACCAACAGATCTTCACGGCCAGCGATCACACCGACTTCATCGGTCAACGCCACCGACAGCGTCGACCACTCAGGGCGGGCGGGAAACACGGCGGTACCGGTGGCGTTCGGGTCCAATGCCAGATGGGAAGTCATCGCGCTAGGGTCCTTTCAGGACAAAACAGGGGTGATGGGGGTACGGGTTTGCTAGATGCGGGCACCCAGGGCAAGGGGATGCACGGCGGCGCCGAACGTTTGGCGCACCACGGTTGCCACGGTGTCCCGGTCGTCATCCGGGGCGATCCCGACCAGGTTGCCGGCGGCCGCTTCCACACCCAACGCCGCCGCGATCTTCTGAAATGCCAACAGTTCCCGAAGTTGCGGCGCCCATCCGGTTTCGCCTTTGGCCTGTAGGGTGGCCAGGTTCCGCGCCGCTTTCACCGCGCGGCGGTCGACCCCGAGTTCGGCGGCAAGATCGTAGTCGGTGGACACCCGGATTTGAGCGGAGAACCGGGACGCCAACGCGTCCGACAGGATCGCGCCGTGGACACCGGGGTTGTGTCCGGCCACCACGTAGAACCCGGGGGCGGCGGTCACGATTTCCCCGCCGTTGGCCTTGATCACGATTTGCCGTCGGCCGTCCATCGCGGGGTAGACCACCGCCAACACCGTGGGCGAGATGATCGTGGCGTCGTCGATGAACAACACCGACCCCGCCCGCATCGCGCGGATCAATGGCCCGTACACGAACACGTAGCGGCCGTCGTCGGTTTTGGTGTAGTCGCCCACGAAATCGGCGACCACCGTGTCCCCGTCCCCCGGCACAGTCTCAAGATCGGGGAACGCCGCTTCGATCACCGACGTCTTCCCGGTCCCGGGCGGTCCGTACATCAGCGCTGGCACCCCCGCGTCGCGCAACCGTTGCAACGCCGTCACGTCCGGCATCCCTGACAACGTGCGCGGGTGGTACATCGCGCCGTTCGGGCGCGCGATCGGTTCGGACGCCGTCGTGGTGGGCGGTGCGGGCACGGGCGCGGATGGGGGCGGCGGCGTGGGGGTGGGTGTCGCGTTCGGACGCGGGCGCCGGGTGACGGGCGGGGCGGGCACGATGACCGCCGCCGCCACACCGGCGGTTGTCGGGGTCGCCTGATAGGCCAACGGCGTGGACCCGGCGACCGTGGCGTGACCCTGATCGGCCAACGTCTGCAACGCGTTGCCGACCGCGCCCGACGACCGGCCGCCCAGCTGGGCGGCAATCGCGCGCGGCGTCATCGACGTACCCGACGCGTCGGCGAGAACCTTGGCGACCATCTTCCGCAACTCCCCGTTTCGCAGTCGGGGCGGTGTCGTGACGCCGGCAGGCGCGGGGGGTGTGGGCGTTGTCATCGCGGTGGTCCTTTCACTGCCGCGCTACGAAATGGCGCGCATCTATCGGGATCGCTGGATGCTACTTCCGGGAATGACATTCATTCGGACGTAGCGCGCGCCGGGTGTGACATTCGGCGGTTTCCGTTTCCCTGGCGATGCGTTAATTATTACTCGATGCCGCGCCCCGCACAATAGGTTCGCACGCCCATTTTCAAGACTCTTTTCAGTCGCGCGATCAAATCGTGATCGAAAATAGGCGCGCCAGCAGTTGGGATTAATAATGGGGACACGTCGTGCGCATCTTGCGTCCGCCGTCGACGTTCGCCCTGATAGAGGCGTTGCAGTAGCGATGCGAACTCGACAGCGCACCGGGTAGCGCATTAAAACATTCCCCCTTTCTCTTCTCAAAATAGATTATGAAGCTCGATGCAAAATGGAAGGTGAGACGAGAAATGAATGGTGAATAAGATGGGAGAGGGGTTGCAAGGGGCAGCCTGGACGGTGGGACCTGCTGATTGCGGAGTTGCCGCGCAGCCGCCCCGATGTGTCCTCCGGCTTGCGGACAAGCCAGTCTGGGACACCGCCGGATCCCCTGTCAGCCCGGCCACCTGCGCCTTCATCGGGGCCGTGGGGTGACGTTCTAGTGGGATCCCCGGTCGGATCCCCCATGGGATCCCCGGTAGGACCACCGAGTGAACGTCACTGTGCGCGCAGTCGATCTCAAACTTGCTACTCAGAGTGGTGTGACGCGAACAGAAACATGATGGTGTCGTCGACCGTTTGGCGTAGCGTGTGCGGATCGGCGCGCCCCGGTCGGGGGAGGCGAGTCGTGGCTTGCCCAGGTGGCGGGGCGGGCATGACCGCAATGGCGGCGCGTCCGAGTGGGGCGTTGCCGCAGGACACGAGGGGCGCGGCCTGGGGGTCGGGTCAGTGCACATGGGGAGGCGTGATGAGCAAGCGGGACGAGAGGTTGCTGCGCGGGCTGTATGACCTGAAGAATCTCTTCGGCGACAAGTGGACGGCCGCGATCCTGGTGGCATTGCGGGGTGGCCCGCTGCGTCGGGTAGAGATTCTTTCCACGGTCAACTCGTATTCCATCGACGAGAACTGGTCAGACAAACGCGCTGTTTTGCAGGATAGCATTCTCGCGCGCGCATTAAAAAAGATGCGCGAACAGGGCGTCATCATCCGCGAGAGTCAAACGTCGACTTTTCCGCCGGAAGTGACTTACTCGTTGAGTCCCGAGGTCACAGGCATGTTGACTCTGACCGAACCTCTACTCTGCTGGGCGGAAGAGAATTCGACGCTGCTCGCGCGAGCTCAAGCTCTCGGCCGACAGAACGCGAACACCTCAGGGCTCGGCGAGGTGACCGAGATCGGCGGCCACCAGACGTTCCCCGCGCAGAGGCGGCGCCCTTTTCGCGCGGAAGGGTCCGTCGGCTGACCCTGGTCGCGCCGCGGCATAGGGTCTCCCGATCCGAAAGGCGAACGCGACGTGGTCAGCCTGGCAGCGTGTGTCCCTGGCCGGTGTCCCACGGTGAGCGGGGGTCGTCGGCGCGGTCGCGACGGTGGCGCAGGCGGGCGGCCAACTCGACGGTGTGGGTGGTGGGCCGCTCGTCGATCTCGGCCAGCCGGGTGGTCAGTAGTCCCAGGGTGCGGCCGATGGCATCGAGCTGCCCGAGGTGGGCCTGCAGGCGCATGATGTCGCGGTAGAGGGCTTCGTTGTGTGGGTCGAACGCGCGCGCCATCTCCAGTAGGTCCATCGTCTGTTGGGGATCGTGATCGACCAGGGCTCGGGCGAGGGCTGCGACTGCGTCGATGGCGTCGCGGCGGATGGCCTCGCGGGCGGTCTCGATCCACTCGGTGCTCGTCCCGTCGGCCAGCGGCCCGGTGTAGTTGTCGACGACCGCCCGGTACGCCCGCACGCGCTCTTGGTCGGTTCCAGCGAGGCGGCGGGCGGTGACCGCGGCGGCGAAGCGGTGGTAGTCGACGTCCACCAGTGCCGGGTCCAGCTGATAGCGGCCGTCGCCGACGATGACCACGTCGGACAGGGCCCCATCGGTCGCGGCGGTGACCGCGCGGCGAACCCGGCTCAGTGAGGTGTTGAGGACGTTCGTGGCCCGCTCCGGCGTACTGGAGGGCCACAGGGCGGCGACGAGCGCTTCCCGGCTGACCCCGACCGGGTGCAGGGCCAGGAATACCAGCAGCTCACGGGTCCGCGGCGGGAACGCCGAGGTGACCTCCCGGTCCCCGTTGGCGTCGGGGCACCACCAGGCACGGGGCGGCCCGAGGACGCTGATCCGCAGCGGGGCAGGGATCGCGGTCTCGTCGCCGATGTCCGCCGTGTCCTCTGGACCGTGCGCGGCCTCGGTGGACACCGTGAGAGCCTCTGGCGAGTCGTCGTCGAAGGCTGGGTGCTCGTCCGAGGCGGGCTGCGCGGTCGTGTCCAGGATCTCCAACGCGGTGTCGATCGGCGATGGGTCCTCGTTGCCCGACGGTCCCATGCCTGCGGGTCTGGTGCCCGCGTCCTCGAGGTCGTCCGCATGCGTCTCTGAGGTGGCCGGTCCCGTGCGCGGCCGCGGGATCGCCGCCGCTGTGTCGGTGTCCCCGCTCGTGGAGTGGTTGTCGTGGTCGGCGTGGTGCAGCAGGGCGAGTAGCTCGCCGGTGTGGTTGTCGCCGAGACGGAACACCGTCGTGCCGCGTAGCGGTTCACCGAGGCCGGGGTTGGTAGTCGAGATGACGCCGTCGTCGCGGACGTAGGCGGTGACCCCGGGCGACCACTGGCCCAGCAGCAGCCCGCTCACACCGACAGCGGATCCGTTGTCCAACACCGCCTGCAGTCGTGGCGTGTGCCGCGCGGGAACGTGGGCGACCAGGATGTTCGGCGAGAACCGACGGCCGGTGCCGTGCCGGTCCTGGTTCAGCCTGACCAGAGTCTGGGCTTCCAGTTCGTCAAGAGCGGCGGCGAGGTCGGCCACCACACACAGCGCCGCGGGCACCGGGCCGTGGGCTGCCTTGCGGCCGAGCAGCGCGACCAGGTCGGCGGCCGGGATGACCACGCGCCCCTCGCCCCCGGTCACCGCGGTGACCAGCAGGGCGCGGGCCGCTGCGGCGGCGCCCGCGCCGAGGAGTCCGAGGCCGTGCGCGGCGGCCAGGTCCAGCGCGAGTTCCCGCCCGTCGCGCACGCCCACTGGCAGCACGGTCGTCGCGGTGTGTCCGTGGTCGGTGCCCGGGATGACCGAGGGCGCTGTGATGTGCGGTGGTCGCAGGAGCGGATTGTCGGAGTCGGTGACGAGGTCGTCGGGGTCGGCGCGCAGGTGCGCGAGCCGCAGCCCGTAGACCACCGGGGCGATGGGCAGGTCGGTGCGGTCGCCGCTGCCAGATCGGTACCGGCGTCGGTGCCGTCGGCGGACGACCAGTAGGGCCGCGCTGACCGCGGCGGCAAGCCCTAGGCCGACGAACACCTCCGCGCCCCACCGCACTCCCGCCTCGCCCACGGCATCCTCGAGCGCGGGTGTCGGTGGCGAGGCGAGGTCATGCGGCGCTGGAGCAGACGTGACCGGGGTGGTCTGGGGTGTCTGCTGGGCGGGCGACGGTGGCGTGGTGGGGGTGCTCGGCTTCGGGGTCGGGCTCGGCGAGGTGACAGGTTCCGGGGTGTGGGTGGCAGCGGGTGGGGTGGGCTGTGCGACGGGCGCGGCGGTGGAGGGCGGCAGAAGCATCTCCTCGCCGGGAAACACGACGCTGGGACAGGTCAGTCGACCACCGCCCGGTTGGGACTTGCCCTTGTTGAGTTCGTAGATCTCCGGCCACCGGTTCCCGTCGCCCAGCTCCCGTTCGGCCATGCGCCACAGCGAATCGTGCTTCCCCGTGGCGGGGTTGTAGGGCAGCACCACGGCCGACCGGGCCGCGGTGGGCGATGGCGGCGTGGCCAGGGCCTGGCGAGCCGAGGTGTGGGAGGCCAGACGAACCCCTTCGGCTGTGAAGGCGGGAGGCTGCTGTTGTGCGAACACGGTCGCCTCTACCGCAAGGCCCCCTCCGACCGAAGGTGTGCTCGCGGAGAGCGTGCCGGTGCGTTGTCCCAGCAAGGAGATCAGGATCGCGCCGACCAGCACGGCCGCGATCCGGTGCACGGGCCCGGCAGTGGACAGGTCCGGTATTCGCGTGTCGCGGGCGATCAGGATCGCGGCGCGGGCCACGTCGAGGACGAACAGCCCCCACACCAGCCACGCGGCGCAGGCAAGTACGTCGAGCAGGAACCCGGAGGTCATCGGACCGAGCAGCGCGCCCTCGATCTCCGTCCAGGACGGGACGTGGTCGGGCAGGGGCCAGCCGATGAAGTGGGTCAGTGCCCACGGCAACCCGCCCACCAGCGTGGCCAACACCGCCGCCGCGAGTAGCCCGCGCAGCAGGCTCGCGATCGCGGCAAGACCACGGTGCCTGCGCCGTGGAGGCGCACCGCGGCGGGAGAGGTGTGCTCGTGTGCTCACAGGCGTGCTCGATTCGTCGGGACAAGGTCGACGCAGTGGGGTTTGCTTTGGCTCGACCGGGCGGCTATGGCGCCGCGACCGGCTCCGTCGGGTCGAGGTGCCGGTCAGTGGCGGGTTCGGTCGAGGCGGCTCGCGGTTCGGCGGAGGTCTTCTTGCGTCTGCCGCCGCGGGCGGGTTTGTGGCTCGCGAGCCAGGTGGTGAGCTCGGTGGACTTGAGGCCGGTGAACCCGGCGAGTTCGTCGAGGTCCATGATCTCCGCGGTCTCGGCGAGGACGTGGCCGAGTTCGCGCTCGACGCCGTCGAGCTGCTCGACGATCGTGGCCCGGTGTTGCGCGAGCTCGAAGACCTGCTGGGCCGCGGCGGCTCGTCGGGTGCTGCGGGAGGTGTCGGCGTCGGCGACGCGTTGCCTGATCTGCTCGGGTGTGGGCATCGGTGTTTCCTTCCGTTCGTACCCGGGGGCGGGTTGGAGTGTTCAGCGCGGTCATCCGCGCTGGGGGTGGGCGCTTGCTTGGCCGTGGACCTGGAACGAGCCGATCCCGACCAGTCCGAGCAGTTGCGTGTGCTGGACGGCGGTGACCGTGACGGTGACGGTGTCGTCGGTGACGGTCACGGTGCCGGTGGCGCCTTCGGCGGCCAGGTGGGCTTGGGCGTTGGCGACCGCTTGGGCGGGCACGAGGCGCAGGGTGCCGGTGCCGCGGTAGGCGGTGAGGTCGATGGCCTGCGCCCCGGCCCTCGCTGCGGACTCGGCCTGTCCGCTGGCCCGGACCTTGGCTGCCAGGGCGAGGCCGCCGTCGAGGGTGAGTCCGGCCAGGATGAGGATTCCGGTGACGAGCACGACGACGAACGCGGTCACCTGCCCTTCGTCCGCGCGCCACCATCCCCGCCACCGAGATGTGTTGGGGCGCTTCATGTCCGGGTCCCGGTGGTGAGGGTGGCGCGCCAGAGGTCGACCGGTTCGACGGCGGTGGCAGCGACCTGTCGATCTGGGACGCCGAGCAGGAGCGCGTCGCCGAAGTCGACCAGACAGGACACGGTCACCGCGACCGTCCCACCAGGACGCATCCCCCCGGTCACCGTGTCGACCACTAGGGACCGGCACACCACCCCCGCCGCCGATAACGCCGTGGACGCTGTCGTGCGCGCGGCGGTGACCGCGGCGGCGGGGGTGCGTTCGAGGCTCGCCGCGCGGGCGGCCTGGTGGGCGGCGTCATCGACACGCAGACGCGCGTCCACGCCTCGGTGGATGACCACCCCGACGAACACCAGCAGCATGATCAGCAGCGGTGCGACGATGGTGATCTCGGCGGACACCGAGCCCTCGTCAGCCCGCCACCACGCCGCCCACCGCTGGCGTCGGAGCCGCTGTGCCGCGGGCCGGGTAGTGGTTGGTGGTGCGGTCATCGGGATCACCTGCCTTCCAGGTCGGGGACGACGCGTTCGACGGGACCGATGGCCTCGGCGTGCACCGGCAGGGTCAGGAACGGCACCACCGCGGCCGCGGTCCCGGTGACGCGCACCGAGGCCGAGGTCGGTCCGCGGTCTGCGGCCACCGTGGCGTTGTCCAATGGTCCGGCGGCGAGCTGGTCGAGCAGCTGCCGCGCGCTCGCCGCCCCGGCCACAGCAGTGCCGTTCTGGGCCCGCGTGACGGCCAAGCCCTGGGAGGCGGCGGCTTGCGCGACGTGGGTGGCGTGCGACCAGAGTGCGAACTGCACGATCGCCAGCAGCATCAGCAGCAACAGCGGTGTGGCGATCACCAACTCCGCGCTGACCGCCCCCCGATCCCCACTCAACGCACGCCGCACCCGGCCCGACCAGCCACCTCGCCTCCGCGCGGTCGCCGTGCTGCCGGTTGCTTGCTCGGAAGTCACATGGTGATCCCGGTGGCCTTCTCCGTGACCTTGCCGACGATGATCGCGATCACGGCGATCGCGGCCACCACCAACAAGGCGGTCACCAGGACGGCCTCGGTCGAGTACCCGGCCTCGGGCCTGCGGCGCAGCTGGTCCCAGCGGGCGTGTAGCACTGTCCACACGATCCGGAGTTGTGGGCGCATGACGATGTCCTTCCCAATTGCCCGCGAACAACGGCTCGCGGCGGTTGTCACAGTCCATTGAGGACCTGCGTGAGTGCGGGGTAGGTGATGAACGCCAGGAAGCCGAGGAACAGCACCATCACCGGCAGACTCAGCCGTTCGGTCGCGGCTTGGGCGGCGCCCTCGGCCTCGGTGATCTGGTGGGTGCGCAGCGACTGGGCCTTGGCCGCGAGGGAGGTGCGGACCTTGGCGCCCTCGGTCCCGGCCAGGCTGACCGACGCGGCCAGCTCGGCGAGCTCACCGACGCCCAACTCCTCGCCGAGCTGCCGCAGCGCGGCCCAGGGAGTGGCGCGGGTGAGACGGGCGGCGTCGAGGGCACGGCCGAGCTGCTCGAACGCCCACCCCCGGCCCACGAGAACCGAGTCGCCCAGGGCGGAGTCGACGCCCATGCCCCCGGCCAGCGTGATCCACACCAGGTCCAGGTAGGCCGAGAGCGCGTGACGGAACCCGGCCCGCAGCTTCGCGGCTTCGGCGCGGGCGTTGAGGTCCGGGGCGAGGAACCCGACCGTACCCAGCACGAGCCCGGCAGCGAGCGGGAACTGGATCCCGAGGCCGAACCCGGCGAGTGCGAGGACCGTGCTGGCCAAGGCCGGGAGCAGGAGCCCGGCGAGGGCGAGGACCGCTTTCTCGGCCAGGTGGACCGACACCGAGTGGCCGGCGACGGCGAGGTCACGCGCTACTTTTCGCCCGGGAAGTCCGAGCGCGCGCAGGGCGGGGATGGCGGGTCGGCCCAGGCGCACGGCCCAGCCGGTGTCGTCGGTGGCCAGGATCGGCGCCGGAGCCGGGGGTGTGGTCGCGGCGGCCAGGACCGCGCCGAGCGCGGGACGCGGCGGGAACAGGTACACGGCCAACGCCCACAACCCTGCTCCCGCGCCCACTCCGAGGGCGACGTAGGTGATCACGATCGACCTCCCTGGCGGCTGATGGCGACCGGTCGGGCCGGGTCGGAGGCGTCCGCGGCGAGGAAGCGATCGGGTTGCTCGACGCGCACGACTCGCGTCAGCCACGTGAACCCGGCGGCGAACAAGCCGCCGATGCCGAGCAGGACGAGTTGGCCGGTGGCGGTGCCGTAGGCGGCCATGTAGTCGCGGTTGAGCACGACCAGCGCGGCGGCGAACACCATCGTCGTGCCCACGATCACCCGCACCGATGTGCGGGTGCGGGCGCGTCCGGCATCGACCCGCATCCGCATCGCGGCGTGCCCGCGGGCGGACTCGGCCAGCGAGCCCAGCAGCTCGCCCAGTGCGCGGGTCGGTCGTTCGGCGGCCAGCAGCAGCGCGGCCACGACGAGGTCACCGACCGGGTCGTCGAGCCGTCCACCCAGGCGCCGCAGCGCCGTCGAGAGGCGCTCGCCGCCCTCGATCCCGGCGGCGAGCTCACCGACCTCCGCTTGGATCGCCGCGGGCGCCAACGGCGCCGACGCGAGCACGGCCTGCTCCAGCCCCGCGGCGGCCGAGAGGGTGTCGCGCAGCATCTCCATCCAGGAGGCGATGGCTTCGATCCGCGCCACCCGACGGGCGTGCTCGGGGTCGCGGCCCAGCACCCGCGGCAGGAACCACGCGGCGAGTCCGGCCAAGACGGCGCCGATAATCCAGCCGGTGAGGACACCGGTCATCACCCCGGCCGCGGCGGCGACCGCGACACGGATGAGGCGCCGTTGATCGCCGGCCGTGCGGACGCGGATCCTGCGGGGGCGAGGGGTGGTGCCGCGCCAGCCCAGGACGATCAGCAGGACCCCGAGCCCGGTTCCGATCCCGAGCAGGGCCGCGGCGGCGGTGCTCGGCCCGAGAGTGAGGTTCACAGCGTCCACCACCCGTCGGGGTCCTCCAGCAGCTCAGGATCGAAGCCGGTCTCGATCAGGTCGTCGAGGGTGTCGCTGCGCAGCGCGCCCGCCACCGGACGGGCCCTGCGGTCGGGGCCGGGGCGGTAGACCTCGTTCGAGACCACCTGGGCCCCGTCGGCGCCCACGACCTCGCGCACCGAGGACACCACGCGGGTGCGGCGGTCCTCGGCGCGAGCGAGGTGCACGACGAAGTGCACGCTGGAGGCAACCAGGAGGTTGGTGGCCTCCAAGGGAAGCCGTTCTGCGCCTTGGGCGGCGTAGGAGGCCAGCCTGGTGAACGCGATCCGTGAACTGGAGGCGTGCAGGGTGGCCATGCTGCCGTCGTTGCCCTGCGACATGGCGTTGCACATCGGGATGACCTCGGGGCCGCGGATCTCCCCGACGATCACCCGGTCCGGCGACATCCGCAGCCCCCACCGCACGAGTTCGGCCTGGGCCACCTCGCCCGAACCCTCCACATTGGGCTCACGCGACTGGAACGCGGTCACGTCCGCGTGGATCTCCGGGTCGTGGTCCAGGCCCAGCTCGAAGGCGTCCTCGACGGTGACGATCCGCTCCAACGGATCCATCTCGGCCGCGAGAGCGCGCAGCATCGTGGTCTTGCCCGCCCCGGTGCCACCGGTGATCAGGACGTTCTTGCGGGACTTGACCAACGCACGCAGGAACGCCTCCAGGCTCGCGTCGATGGTGCCGCCGCGGCGCAGCTGCGCGAGGGTGGCGGTGAGGTAGCCGTGACGTCGGATCGACAGCGCGGTCACCCCGCCCGCGGTCAACGCCATCACCGCGAACAACCGCTCCCCACCGGGCAGTTGCAGGTTGACCGCCGGGGAACCCTGGTCGAACCTCCGCTCCTGGCTCGACGCCCTCGCCGCCAGCAGCCGCACCAGATCGGTGAGTTCCTCGTTGGAGGAGGCGATCGGCCCGACCTGGGCCCGGCGCCCGTCGCTGTACTGGACGAACACCAGGTCGAAGCGGTTAGCGTTGATCGTCTCCACATCCGGGTCATCCAACAACGGCTGCAGACCGGCCAGGCCAAACAACTCGGCGACGACCTCATCCACCACCCTCTGCTCGGCCTCGCGCGGCGGCAGCTGCCTGCCCGCCGCCAGCTCGTCCTCGGTGTGCGCGCGCAACGCCTCATCGAGGATCACCCGCGCCAGCTCACGACGCCCCTCGCGGGTGGCGGCGGCTCCGGTGTGCTCCAACTGCTCGGCCACCCGCTGGGGGAGTCCTGTGCTCAGCCGTTCCCGCAGGGCCCGCCGCAGCCGCACCAGCATCGCGGCCGAAGTGGCTTCCCCCTCGGTGTCCCACCCGAGGTCGGGACGCTGGTCGGGCAGATCCGATGTGGAGGAACCGTGTTGGCGGAGTTGGCGCACCACCGGGTGGTTGTCGGTTGGATTGGTCATGCCTGCTGCCCTCCAGGGTGTGCAAGATCGACGTCGCGAGCAGAGCCGACGCGGGCCGCGTCGACGACGGCTGCGGGGGATACCGCCGGGTCTTGGTGTTCCTGCGGTGGCGTCGAGGGTTCGTGGCGTGCGGCGAGTTCGGTGGCGAGTTGGAGCGCGAAGCGCCCCAATGCCGACCGCCCTGGGCCGGTGCGCCGCCAGCGGGAGCTGCCTCGCTGTCCACGGAGGACGGCCGCGCCCTTCGGATCGTGCGGCACGCGGCCCCACGGGGGAACGCCGAGTTCGCGGGCGACCTCGGTGGTGGAGTAGCCGTCGCCGACCAGCAGCAGCATCGGGCTAGGGCTCCAGCGGCTGATCACGGGCAGCCTGCGGGGCAGGTGCGCGAGGTCGTCGGCGCCCGCGCCGGTCAGCAGCACCACCGCATCGCTGGCTCGCACGATCGGCAGCGCCGGTGAACCCGGATCCAGGCGACCGCAGTCGACGACGACCACCGTGTCCGGCTGCCCGGCCGCGGCGCGCAAGCCACCCAACCCGCTCGCGGGGTCGGGGGCCAACGCCGTGAGGGCCGCGCGGGCCTGCTCAGCGTCCGGCGAGGCCGCGACCACCGTCAACCCACCGGGCAGCTGCTGGGTATGCCGCCACACCAGGTCCGGGTCGTCACCGGCCCGGCGCGCGGCAGCAGCCCACGACACCAACCCCGGGGTCGAGGACAGCGAGAACCGCAACGTGAGATCCCCACCGGACGGATCGGCCTCGACCAACACCGCCCTCGCCGCAGCGGGCCACCGGGCGGCCACGGCCGTGGCCAACGTGCTCACCCCGGGCGAACCCTTCAACGACAGCAACGAGACCAACATCAGCTGCCCCCCGCCGAGAGCAGCACGACCGACACCTGACCGGCGGGCACCGCCGCGACCTGCCGGGCCGCCGTCTCCGACAGCTGCACCGACACCACCGTGTCCTGCCCGTTGAGTTGGGTGTTGACGCTGGTCACCACCGCAGGCCACATGACGCCGCCCGAGCTGGGTGCCGTAGTCGCCGTCCCGGACGGGCCGGGTACGAACACCACCGACACCCGCGCTCCGGGCGAGACCTCGGCCGGGAACTGTCCGGGTTTGAGCGCGAGCGCGGCGATGCCTTGTCCCGCGGCGGGGACGGCGGCGGCGCCGACGGCCTCGGGGGTGAGCAGCGCCCCCGCCGACAGGCTCGTGGCCATCGGACGGCCGAGCATGGTGCCCGCCTGGTCCACCGGCACGACCGCGACGCCGGGGTCCACCGCGACGTTGACCTGCCGCAGATCCTGCGCGGCAAGGACCTGCCCGACCGACACCGCGCGGGCCAAGGCGAGCACGGGCTGACGGTCACCGGAGCGCAGCGAGATCAACACGAACGCACCGACGCAGACAAGCACGAGCAGCACCCCGAGCAGCAGGTACGGGACGCCACGGCGGCGACCCGGGGTGCGCAGCCGCGAGGCCGCCGACTTCTTCCCGTTCTCCACCCACCGGCCATCGCCCGCGTTCGCGGACCTGCCCGTATCGGAGCGGAATGTGGTGTTAGCAGACATGCCGAACCTCCAGAAGGCATGGGGGTAGCCCGCCGCGACGCCCACACCGGCGCGCGGAACAGAGAGCAAACGATGACGTGCGGAGAGTCAGACCGTGGTGGTCAGCCGCCGCCGTTGTTGAGGACCTGCGACTCGGCCACCCGGAACACCGCAGTCCCAGTCGTGGTCAAGTCCGGAAAGACCCCACCCTGGCCCGCCCCCGACCAGGAAACCCGCCAGTGCACCGTCGCCGACACCGCGTACGCCCGCCCCGGCAAGCCGGTCGACGAGCGCCGGTAGACGTGACCGCAGGTCGGCGACGCGGCCCTCGGGTCGCCGTCAGCCTGGTAGGGCGTGCCGGGGCCGTTGCACGTCACCGTGGAGCCGTCGCCCATCACCCAGGACACCGAGGTCGGCGTCGCGACCGCAGTCACCGACACCCCCGGCACCGACGCCCTGGCCGACACCGGCCTCCAACTGCCGGTCAGCCACAGCCACGTCGGCAGATTCACCAACTGCTCGGTCGCGGGACTCGCCGCGATCGCTGGCGAGGGCAGCCGCAACTGCCGACGCGCGACCCGCGACAGCTCCACCGGGGACGGCAACAACGCCTCCCCCGGCGCCTGGCCGTCAGCCATCCACACCGGAGACCGATACATCCCGTGCGCCACACCCTCGGTGTCGCACGTCCACACGTACCACGCACCCCCGCCCTGACCCGGCTGCGCAGCCCGCGCCACGGCGGGACGCGGCATCGCAGCCCGGACCACTCCACCGGGCGTGGCGGGAGGGCGGTAGGCCGCGCTGATCACGCCACCGGCCGGGGACTGGAAGTCGCTGCGCATGTACCTGCAGTTGGCCACGCTGTTACCGCTGCCGCCGCTGGTATCGCCCGACCCGCCCTGCCCACCGCCAGCGCCGCCACCCGGGCGAAGCGGGGTGCCGCCGTGCCCAGACGACCCACCCGGCGACCCACCACCGCCGTTGCTGCCCGCCTCCAGCTCACACGCCGCGGTCGGGACCTGCCCGCAGTTGGCGTTCCCCCACCCGTCCGCCACGGCCGGAACCGCAAGGCCGACGAGGTTCACAACAAGGAAACCGGCAATGATCGATAAACCTCGCATGGTCAACACGTCCCCAGTTCGTGAACGCCGTAGTCAGAGATCTTCCACGAGCCGTCCGACTGCTTCTCGGCAATGGCATTGATCGCACGCCGACCCCCGGGCTCCTCGTCCGCGAGCTCCCCGGTATCGGCCCGGTACTTCAACCAGTTCGTCGAATCCCCGCAGTCGGACACAATGATCTTCTTCGGTTCCGTCGCGGGCTCGACCGAGGACACGGTCGGATTCAGCACCGGCTCACCCCTGGTCACCAGCCCGTTGTAATGATCCGCGTACAAGCCCCGCGACAGGTTCGTCAACGCGACCCCCGTCGCATGCACCCCGAGCTTCACCGACTGCCAATCGGAGGTGTGCCCAGCCTCCACGAAGTCAGCCCACATCCCCCGATAGGCGGCCAAAGCAGCCTCCTTGGCCTGCTCGGCCGGCGGCACCATCGAGTCGGCCTCCGTGGTCGATGAGCTCGTCACAGTGGGTCCAGGCACCCTGGACGACGGGCCGGTTGAGCCCCCAGGACCACACGCCACCAGGGCTGCGGCAGTCAGCAACCCGACGGCCACGCGGTCGCGCCAAGATCGAACCATCCGTCGTGTCACAGGTGCACCGATCCCTTCTGAACGATCCCTTTTGACTCACCGACCATAGGTTTACACCCCGACCCTCGGCAGACGGGAAAGTCGGAATGTGCTGACTTTGAAGTCGGTATGCCACTCCCTCGCTCTAGTTCACCCGCTTGGACTAAAGTCGCTCGCGGCCACAACTTCTGTGCGTGTTACTCACGGCGACCGGTTCGCCAAACTGGAGCCACGACGGCTACAAGGAGTGATAGGCGGTAAGAGGCATTGACTTCCACAGAAATGATTGCTTCCTGGGCGGCTCTCGGCACCGCGAGCGGCGGTGCGCTCGGCGCTGTGACACGAAGAATGCTGAGAACACGAGCTTTTGGATGGCGAGCCTGGATAATATCGGCCGTCCTGACCGGGATCCTGTTCGCCGCGTTGACCTCGCGGATGGGCCAAGACCACGCCCTACTGCCCTTCAGCTACCTCGCCGCGGTGCTGGTCCCTCTTGCAGCGGTAGACCTGGCGGAGCAACGGCTACCAAGCGCGGTGCTCCTACCCAGCTACGCCATCCTCGGGGCCAGCCTGACTACTGTCGCCGTCCTCGATGCCCGGTATGAGAGTCTGGCAAGGTCGTTGATCACCATGGCAGCACTCGCTGCGGCCTACCTCGTGCTAGCGCTGGCAACAGGAGGCTTGGGAGCAGGCGACGTCAAACTCGCAGGTCTCCTGGGTCTCGCCCTTGGCTGGATCAGTTGGCAGGCCGTTCTGACCGGCACCGTCCTCGGCTGGCTACTGGCAGCGACCACCAGACTGACGCTCCGCGCATCGCGACGAATCGAGCGTGATACTCCGACCCCCCTCGGCCCACATCTGGCCATGGGTGCAATGACCGCAGTGATTTCTGCTGGCACGGGTTGAGGCCTCGACAGCGGCAACGCCTTTCATCTGGTCGCACCCCTGTGGCCCTCTCGTCGCCGGCCGTTCTGGCGGTCTGATCAAGTAGGGTCGATTTCGATCATGAAGATCCTGCCGATGGCGCTTCGGATGGTCAGCCTTCCGTGACGTCCGGTGACACGGTGCGGGTGAGCCAGTCGAAGTAGGCCGCGGACCCCTCCGTGAGCGGGGTGGCAGTGACCTCGGGGTTGTCCCACTCGTGCTCGGAGACGAGGTGGTCCCGCAGGGCGGCGAAGCGTCCGCTGGTCGTCTTGAGCAGGATCTGCCACTCCTCGCCTTCACCGAGTTCACCCAGGTGCCAGAACACGGACGCCACGGGTCCGATCACCTGGGCACTGGCGGCGAGCCGTGCACCGACAGCGGAGCGCGCGAGCTTTGCAGCGGCGTCCTTGCTGGCGGCAGTGGTCGAGACCTGCAGAAAGCCTGTCATGGGTCAGCAGCCTAGCCAGACCATCGAGCCACTTGGCGCCGTCTAGCTGTCCTCACCCGTGAAGTGCAGGAGAGGGACGTTGTAGAGGTCTGGTTGGCGGACTCGGTGCATGGTGGGGGCGGCGACCTCGATAACGAGCATTTCCGTGAGGAACTGGACTCGAGCACCGAGCAGGTGGCTGGTGTGGGCGGTAGCGCTGCGTTCCTTGAGGCCGACGGTGACGTGGATATGCGGCGCGACGCGTCCCTCGACTGGGTCCCAGGCGAGGGTGCCGCCACCGAACGCCTCGGCGTTGGTGAGGTGGACCTGGCTCCACACGGGAGCTTGAGGGTCGTCGAGTTTGTCGCAGGTGCCGACGATCTGGACGTCGGCGAAGCCCGCGATGAAGCCGGGGATGTAGCCCTGGCGGACGTTGTTGTCGCGGCAGAACTGGTCGAGGGCTTCGAAGAAGTCGTCGCCGTGGTCGAAGGCGACGGCGAAGCTGCGGCCGAGGGTGAGTTCGTGGCTACGCATTCCCGCTCCCGGTGAAGACAGCACGGATGGTGTTGTGGTCGTGTCCGGTGGCCAGGAGGCGGTGCAGCAGGATCCGGGCCTTGAGCGGGTCGAGGAAGCCCGCTGGGATGAGGCCGCGAGCGATGAGGTCGGACTCGGAGCCGGGGAACGCGTAGGTGCGGGTGAGCACCGATCCGGCGCCGGTGCGGGAAGCCAGCACAACAGGCTTGGCGGCGGCCAACTCGGTCAGGATCTCGACGACGTTGGCGGGTACGTGCCCGACGCCGAACCCGGCGACCACCAAGGCGTCGAAATGGTCGGCGGTGGCGCGGAGCAGGGTCCCGGTGTCGCCGAGGGTCATGGTGATCAGCCCGACCTCGACCTGGCGTGTGCTCGCGCCCGGCACGGTGATGCGGGTGGTCGGCTTGTTGAGGACCTGGGGTTTGCCTTCGACGAGGTAGCCGAGCGGGCCGCCGTTGGCGGAGACGAAGGTGTGGCCGCTGGTCGAGTGTGTTTTGCGCACGCGGGATGCGGCGTGGATCTCGTCGGCGAACACCACCAGCCCACCCAGATCCCGAGCAGTTGGGTGCGCGGCGGTCTGGATCGCTGCGAGCAGGTTCGCAGGCCCGTCAGCGCCCGCCATGGTGGGGTTACGCATCGCGCCGGTGACCACAACCGGCTCCGGACGGGTCTGGCCGAGGTCGAGGAAGAACGCGGTCTCCTCAATGGTGTCGGTGCCTTTAGTGACCACCACCCCATCCGCACCAGCCGCCAAGTGCCCCTCGATCGCGGCGGCCAACTCGTCGAGATCGTCGAACGACAGCGACGCCCCCGGCACCCGACGAAAGTCGACCACCTCGACATCGATCCTGGTCTCGGCGAGACCCGGGACGG
This sequence comes from Actinokineospora globicatena, assembly GCF_024171945.1. Lineage (GTDB taxonomy): Bacteria > Actinomycetota > Actinomycetes > Mycobacteriales > Pseudonocardiaceae > Actinokineospora > Actinokineospora globicatena. The sequence continues at coordinate 32,114 of NZ_JAMTCR010000004.1, read as the reverse complement.
CCGCCACGAGCTGCTCCGCCGACAGCGCAGGGGCTACTCCCCCGTTCGCGGTGGAGGTCATGGCGATGGTGCCGCCGAGGCCGAAGACAACTACGTGAGGCATCCGGGTGTCTGGCACTGCGCGTCCTAGGGTTGGCTGGCCTGGCGTTCATACCGTAGTCAACGCGCACCGTCGGTGACCGGTGCAGCGATGACGGTTGCTGCTAGTTTCGGGTGGTGTCGGGAGACGGTGTAGGTGAGCCGGGCGCAGCCGCGGTGGTGTTGGCTGCCGAGGTGCGGCGGTTGCGGCGGGACCGAGGGCTGAGTCAGCCGCAGTTGGCGCAGCGTGTGGGGTACACCAGGCAGTACATCTCCCTGGCGGAACGGGCGCATCGGAACCTGCCCTCGGCGGAGTTGATCCGAGCCTTGGACGCCGCGCTCGGCGCCGATGGGGCGTTGATTGGCCTGCGTGGAGAGGCCAAGTCTGAGCAGCGGACTCGTCGCGCGAAGCTGGCCGATGCCCCGATCTCCAAGCCGACCACTCATGGCTCGCCGGTGGACGACCTCTGCGATCTGTTGATGGACTACTCGTGCCAGCCGGACACGGTGCCTGATGCCCCGCTGTCTCTGGCCGATCTGCGACGCGACTTGGAGCGCTGTTTCGACGCGTATCAGCAGTCACGATTCTCCGTCGCCGCTAACCGGGTCTGCACGCTGCTCTCGGACACGGCCGTCGCCTCGCGCGAGGTGCCTGCCGCCGAGCGACAAGGCGTCGAGGTCGTTCGTGCTCTCGCTTATCAGGCAGCGGCAGCGGTGTTGACCAAGACGCGGGATCTCGATCTGGCCTGGATCGCGGCGGAACGTGGGTTGGCCGCAGCTCAGCTTGCGGGTGATCCGGTCGTTCGCGGGTCGTTGATGCGATCGGCGGCGTTCGCGATGTTGTCGTGCGGTCGTCTGGAGGCCGCGATGCGTCAGATCGAGTCGGCGGCGCACGACATGAAACCCACTCTGAACGGCGGGGACCGTGCACTGTCGGTGTACGGCATGTTGTTCCTCGCGGGTTCGATGGCCGCCGCTCGATTCGGCGACAGCGACCGCACCGCTGACTACTTGCGCGAGGCCGACGACACCGCACGTCGTCTGGGCCGCGACGGCAACGAGTTGTGGACAGCGTTCGGGCCGACCAACGTCGCCATCCACCGCGTCAACACGGCGACCGAACTCGACGACTTCCAGACGGTCCTCAACGCCCAGCCCTTGGGCAACGCATCGGTGCCCTTGGAGCGGCGCACGCGGTACCTGATCGACATCGCCCGCGCCCAGAGCCTCACCGGCCGCCGTGACGAGGCGTTGTCCACGTTGTTCGCGGCCGAGCGGGACGCGCCGGAGCACGTGCGGCAGCACCACGTGGCGAGGACGGTGGTGGCAGGCTTGGTGAAGTCCACGCGCGGTAAGCCCGGTGTGGGCCTTGACCGGCTCGCTCAACGGCTCGACGTCGCAGGGGCACGGCCATGAGCAACCCCGCCGACCTGTTCGCGACACCCAGACTCGCAGCGGGCGCCCTGTTCGTCAACGGCGACGAGGTCCTGCTGGTACGGAAGACCTACGGCAACCGCTGGGACATCCCCGGCGGCTACGTCGACCGCGGCGAGTCCCCCGCCGACGCCTGCGAACGCGAGATCCGCGAAGAACTGGGCCTCACCCGCACCGTCCAGCGCCTGCTGGTGCACGACTGGGCACCCAACGGCCCCGAAGGCGACAAGATCCTCTACGTCTTCGACTGCGGCCCCCTCGGCGACGACGAGCACCGCATCCAACTCGACGGCACCGAACTCGACAAGGTCGACTGGGTACCCGTCACTCGGCTTGGCGAGTTCGTCATCCCCCGCCTGGAACGTCGCCTCACCCAAGCGTTCGCGGCCTACAGCGGCACCGCACCGCTGTACCTGGAACACGGTCAGCCCCGCTGACCCGAACTCCACTGCCAACCCGGTTCGGCAACCGTGGTCGCCAGACCTGGCGCGGTGGTTAGTGCGTCCGGATCCAGTGCCGATGCGAGGTGAGTGAGCAGCAACTGCTTCGCGCCTGCTGCTATCGCTGTGTGGACCGCTTGCTCGCGGGTGGTGTGGAATCGGCTGGGCGAGGCGGTGCCTGCTTCGCACACGAACAGATCGACGTCGCGGGCGAGGTCGACGAGTGCCGGGCAGGGCTCCGTGTCACCGGAGTACGCCAGCCGCGCGGTAGGGCTCTCGACACGAACCCCAAAGCCGGGCACCGAGTGCTCGACCACGCGCGCGGTCAGTGTCAGTGGGCCGTGGGCGACAGTGTGGTGATCGCGGAGTTCGTGGACCTCGAAGATGCCGTCGACCAAGGCGGAGTCGTCAGTGAGCATCTGATCGAGCCGCCGCGCCCAGCCAGGCGGCCCATAAACGGGGATGCGGGGCGCGTTCTGGGTGTTGAGCGCCCAGTTGGACCAGGCGAGCAGATCGGCACTGTGGTCGGGGTGCAGGTGCGAGATCCACAACGCGGTGACCTGGCCAGGGGCCAAGTGGGTCTGGAGGGCGGCGAAGGTGCCCGAGCCGCAGTCGAGGACGAGGTGGGTGTCGCTCTCGCTGACCAGGTATCCGGAACAGGGCTGTCCTGGGCGAGGGTAAGGGGTGGCGCAGCCAAGCACCGTCAGGTCCACGGGTTAGCCCGCCAGGACCGTATGGGTGGCGAACGCGTCCAGCTCGTCTGCCCATCTGCGGGCGCTCGGGTCAGTATGGAACGGCGCGGTGGCCAAGTCGCTTCGGAGGTGACGCACCCTGCGCCGCGCACCTTCCAGACGGCGAGTATCAGGCATGGTGAGCACGGGTTCGGTGACGGCGATGGCGGCCCGCAGCTCGCCGCGGGCCAGGTGTGTGGCCGCCAGGTCGAGTCGGGTGACGGCGATGACCGCGTAGTCGAACGCACGGTCTCGCTCGTAGCCGTCCAGGGCTTGCTCCAGGTGGGCTCGGGCGTTGTCGTGATCGCCGATCCACAGGTAGGCCCCACCAAGGCAGCGTTGGAGGTTCATGTCGGTGAACAGCACAATCCCAGTCTCCCCGGTGTGCGCCAAGTCCGGCACCTGGATCTCGGCCGTGCGCCGCAGGGTAGCGACGTCACCGAGGCGAGCCAGGGCGCGTGCTCGCATGGCGATCGCACGCGATCCGCTGGATCGGGTGATGGCCAGCTCCAGCGCCTCGGCCGCGAACTCGTCGGCTGTCTGCCAGTGGCCGGCCCAGAACGCGATGGCCGACTGCACGCTGCGCACCCAGGATCGAAGCTCATCCTGGTCGGCGAGCTCAGCCAGCTGCCACGCGCTGCGAGCATGGTCATCGGCGGCCGCGTACTCGCCGAAGAAGTCGCTGTCGGCGATCGCCAGATAGCCGCAAGTCCGCGCGGCGAGCGCGTGCAACTGGCGGGCCTGCTGCGGCCATCGCGGTTGGTCGAGCAGCCGGAACAACTCATCTCGTGTGCTCCGGCACCGAGCGACAACGGTCGTCGGAGCATCCTCCAGAAACTCGTTGGCCAGGCGCAGCACCTCCGCCTCCAACTGCTCCAGCACAGCCCCATGCAACCCATGACCACCGTGACGACGAGCGAACTTCACCGCCTCGCCCGCAGCCGCGCGAACGGTGTCAACCGGCATCGTTGCCGTCAGGGCAGCAGGCACAACGGCGGTGCGGGATTCACGTTGACCTGAACGAATCTGCGCTGCCGCTTCCCGCAACTCGATCAACGCGCCACCCGCGGCGAGAGCGTGGTCGATCGCCTTGACCAGACCCGCTGATGGGAGACCACCGGTGGGTCGTTCGGCCAGGGACACGTACTGCCGGGAGTAGCCGACCTGCGCTGCGAGCTGGGCGTGGCTGAGCCCGGCCGCCTTGCGTCGTGCCCGGATCTCCTCGGCGAGACCAGCGGCGGGGTATACCTCCCCAGCATTCGGCATGACGTGTTCCATCGTTGATCTCCACGGTCGAGTCGGCTCTCGTCTTGCAGCATAGGCATGCCTGGTAGCGGCGCGGGGGCGCTGTTGACGATGCGTCTCCGCCTGGGAGGCAAATCGGCGCGCATGCTGGTTGCGTCCTTGTTGCCTCCTTATCGCCGTGCTCGCGGTCTTGCTCGAATGAGCGGACCGGAGGTCTATGGGCACAGGAGGCGGGTCCATCGTGACGATCACTCGACAGACGGCAGGGGCCAGGCTCCTGCCCATCCTTGGCAAGGAGGAGCGGGCTGGGATGAGGCCGGAGTTGTTGGAGGTGATCGAGAACCGCAAGAGCGGGTTGAGCCTGAACCACGTCGTGGGGTGCCCGCTGGATTGCGGATACTGCGTGCGCCACCTGTTCGACAACTTCACCATGAAGGTTCCTCGCGCGTTGATGTCGGATGAGGACGCGGTCGATCTACTGGTCGGGCACCCGCACTTCCAGGCACACGTGACCCCGGTGCAGATCTTCAACCGGGCCACGGATCCGATGTTGCCGGTGGTCAAGCCGCACACCTTCGCCACGCTGCGGCTGCTCGACGAGCGGGGGTTGACCAATCACGTTCTGGTGATCACTCGGTGGCGGGTGACACCTGAGGACTGCGCGGTGCTGAACTCGTTGCGGCACTTGAAGGTGACGTTATTGGTCACCTGGTCGGGCATCGAGCGGAAAGAGATCGAGCCGGTCGACTCCGACATCGCCGCGTCGTCGTTGAAGGTCGCGTTCGAGCACGCTGACCGGTTTCGGGTGGTGTTGTACTGGCGGCCGATCGTGCCTGGCCTCAACGACACCGATGAGCACCTGTCCACGGCGCTGGGCGAGTTGAGTCGGTACGCGCATGCGACGGTGTTCACGGGGTTGTTCTTCAAGGACCAGATCCGCGACTACTACCGAGCACACGACCTGCCCGAACCCTACGACGAGGAGGCGCGTCGCAAGATCTTCCCGCAGGACCTTGAGCAGCGGATCCTCGCGGCGGCCAGAGCGCGGGGTCACGGGTCGCCGTTGTTCCGCAAGACCAGCTGCGCGGTCGCCTACGCGCACGGGCTGGCGGACTACAACGGGCACTTCGGCATCCGCGAACTGTGCGACATCTGCCCCAGCGCGCAGCTGCGACGTTGCGCGACCGCGTGGTCCCGCCCGGAAGTAGGGCCGGTGGCCGCGTTGGCGGAGGACTTGGGCGGGAGGCTGGTGGAGGTCACCGATCGGGCGATCGTGGTTGAGGGGTTGGACGAGCAGCGCCGATATCGCATGCAGCACGGGCTCGGCTACCAGGTCCACGACCTGGCCAAGCCCCATCACCCGAGCAGGCACGGCCGAGCCGACATCGGCTGGACCGCCGAAACGCAGGAGGCGCCATGACCTACTCGATTCCCCAGGTGCTGGCCGGGCAGCGCTTGGCCGTCGTGGATGTCGAAGGCAACGGCGGACAGCCGCCGCTGATCGTCGAGATCGGCATCCTCACACTCGACCAGCCACTGCACCCCGAGCAGGTGCGCACGTGGTTGGTGCGCCCGGAGATGCCAATCAGCTCGGTGGTGACCCGCAAGGTCCACGGCATCAGCAACGCCGACGTCGCCCACAGCCCCACCTGGCCCGAGATCGCCGACCAGATCACCGCCGCGCTCACCGACCGGGTGATCGTCGCCCACAACGCCTCAGTCGAGCACCGTGTCCTCGCTGCGCATCTGCCAGGGTGGGCACCGCCGTTGGTGCTCGACACCCTCCGGCTGGCCAAGCACGTCTGGCCCCGTCTGGACGGCTACGGCCTGGACAGGCTCATCACCCACGCCGGGTTCGACGTCGACGAGTTCACGGGGCAGCGACATCGCGCGGGCTACGACACCTGGATGACCGCCCGACTCCTACTCACCCTCGCCGAACAGTCCGGCCATGACTGGCCCGCCCTCGTACGCGCCGCCGCGTTGCCCGGATTCGACGCATCCGAGGGAGGCTTGTGGTGAAGCTCGAGCGTCCGATCATGATCGGAGTCCTGGGAACCCACTCCACCGGCAAGTCCACCTTCCTCGCCCGCCTCGCCCACGAACTACGCCTCCACGACATCCAAGTCGCCACCGTCGCCGATCTGGGTGAGCAGGCGCAGCGGATCGGGTTGCCGATCCTGTTCAACCACACCTACGCCTCCACCCTGTGGTTCATCACCCGAGGCATCAGCAACGAACTCGAAGCCTGGCTGCACGCCGACATCGTCCTCGTCGACCGCGCCGCACCAGACGCACTGGGCTACTACCGGGCCGCCCTCGCCTACCGCGACGAACAGCCCGACCCCGTTGCCGTGGCGGCGTTGGAGTCGATGGTGCGCTCCCACAGCGAACACTACGACCTACTCCTACGCACCACCCTCGACCCGGACCTACCGCTGGGCCGCAACAAACGCCGCGACCCGAACCTGGACTTCCGCGCACTCGCCGACCAGCACGTCCACCAAGTCCTGCTCGACTTGGACCTCCCGCACGAGCAGCTTAACTCCGACGGCCACCAACAGGCACTGGATCGGACAGTGGCATTCGCCAACGCTCGGCTGGCCGGTGCGGGAGTCGGGTCATGAACCTGGGACGAGACATCGTGGCCACCGTCATCGCCGCCGACAGCCCCCTGGGTCAGGTGGCTCGCGCCGTGGACATCGCCACATCGCACCTGCCTGCCGTACACCAGCCGCGCGCGTGTCCCTTCTGCGTCGCGGCGGGGTGGCCCTGCCGCCCGTTCCTCGACGCCGCCCAACACATCACCGACCACGGCGTCGACGTGGCCGGTCTGGTGCCGCGCGATCTGCAACAAGTGTTGTGGCCCGACAAGCCCGCCATCCGAGCCTCCTGAACCGGTCTTCTCATGTCACAGCGAACTCAGAGCTTGCGTGGCCTGGCCATGGGCAAGCTTATCCAGAACCGCATCATCGAGACCGGACGCAGCCAACGTGAGGTCTCCGACGCGAGCGGGCTCGACCCGGCCACTTTGTCTCGCTTCCTCAACGGCACCAGGAAACTCGGCGACGGTGACCTGTCGGTGCTGGCCTGGGCAGTCGGCTACACATCTCGAGATGTGCGGCGGGCCCTCGTCGATATTAACCGCGATCATGACGAGACCGAGTGGTGGGTCAGCGACACCACCACACCACTGGCCGACGCCATCACCACCGTGATCCACGGCCTCACCGCGACCACCACATCCTTCTCGCCGCACACCATCCCCGCCGACCTGACACCCCAACGCCGAAACACCAAGCCCACTGCCGGGCAGTACTTCATCGGCCGGGCGGCACTGGACCGTGTCAAGCCAGATGACCAGGCAACTGTTGACCAGGTCCAGCTCCTCTATCGACTCGCCGGATCGGGCCACCTCACGATTCGATTGGCGGAGACCAACGAGTACAACCACCCGTTCGAGCTACTCGTCCTCGGCAGCGGCCACAAGAGCGTCAAGTTCGACATCCTCGACACCGCCCTCTACCTCGACGACATCGAGCGGTTCCAGACCGCAATCCAGACAATCAAACATAAGGCCGCTAGCGTCGACGATTCCCTGGCCGTGCTCGGAAACCTCGCCACGCACCTCGCCGACAGGGTCTCCGCGTGAAGCGCCCCGGACGCGGGATGTGCGTCATCGGCGGTGACCTTCACACCGCGGTGCAGACCTGGACCCGCGCCGACACCCACCCCATCGTCCTCATCGGACTGAGCCACGTCGGCGAGACCGACTATTACACCGCTGTAGGGCGGATCCTGGATGCGAATCTCGACGCGGAAGTCCTCCACGAAGGGGTGGTCCGCGAGCAGCCGCCACCCGCGTTGACCGCGCGGGAGCGGGATCGGCTCGCGCACCTCGATGGCTGGGGCCTGCGCCGCGCGTTGGAGTGGGCCGCCGTGGCCACGGGCCTGCAACTCCAGAGTCACGGACTGGTCCGTAGAGAACATTGGCGCAACGCCGACGTGACCGCCGTGGACCTACTCCGAGTATCCGGCGATCTCCGGGACATCACCCTGCCCGACCCCGACGACCTCACCTGGCCGCAGGGGCGTCAGGCACGACTGGCCGCGCGCCTGCTGCGGCGGCTGATGATTCACGGCTCGCGGTGGACGCACCTGACCGCCAACCGCTCCACACGACTGGGCATCATCGACTGGCGCAACATCAACGCCATCATCCAAGTCTTTCGTGTCGTCCACGACTCACCGGTGCTGCTCCTCTGGGGAGCGGGACACCTACGAGGCATGGGCAAGCTCTTGGCGCTCAACGACTTCAACCTTGACAACACCCGGTGGCTCCGCGCGATCAGCGCGCGAGCACCCACCATGCCGGACGACCAGCCCGCAGACGCGTGATGGCGGCACTGCACTGTGGTCGACGATCAGATGGAGAATGCTGTGATTCCCCAATTAGTAAAGACGTCTTGAGATCGCTCGACAGGACCGCGCGTCCACGAGCATCCGGCGTGCACGTTCGCTCGATGAGCGACAGCACTGTCGCCGCGTTGCCAGTCTGGCCCTCTTCCCTGGGGCCATTGTAATTTTGTGGAACCATCACATTGGTGTCGGCCACCAGCGATACGACCACCGCCCGAATCCCCATGCAGCACAACCACACCGTTCGATACAAGTGCGAGGAATCCCCTATGCAGACCCCGATGCTCGACGTCTACACCAAGCTCACCGACGGCTGCTCGATGTCTTATGAGAGCATCGGCGCGGGCGAGACCGAGTTCACGCTCGGCGGCGCGATCAACGGTGCCCTGGTACTCACGTTCACCGGCGCCGCACTCCGCGATTTCCTCGCCCTGGCCACCGAGGCCCTCGACCGCAACACGAAGTCCACAGTGGACGCGTCCTCCGCGAGCGAGCCACCCACCAAGTAGAGCGTCGCCACGGTCCTCGCCCGGGGAATCCGATCATGCCGGGCGAGGACAAGCCGCTCGTATGTCCATCCGACCCGTAGCCTCGAGGAGACCTGATGACCTCGCCGGACATCACCGCGGTCGCCACCTACCCGCAACTGCGGCACCTGATCGACCTGCGGGCAATAGGCTGGACATTCCAGCCCATCGTCGACGACAACGGCGTCAACCAAGTCTACGGCTTCCGACACTGGCCCGGCGGATGGATCGACCTGCTCATCATCCACCACCTGACCAACACAGCCGCGGCCCGCGCCACGCACGACGGCCACCTGGTCTGGACACGCGAGGGCGGGTTCATCGAGGTCATCGACCACCTCGCCGACCTACCGGCCCCACACGAACCCCTCGCCCCCACGCTCGTCATCGGCCGCGTCCCGACACTCTGGACACAGTGACATGCCGACCGCATCACGAACCCCCAACTGGAACGACGTCGCCGCCACCATCCGCCACCGCATGACCACACTGGCACTGAGCGAACAGCAACTCGCCACGCGATCGCGGGTCTCCCTCACGACCGTCAAGGAACTCACCCGCAACACCACCCAACGACACCGCCACCACTCCACGCTCCCGCGCCTATCCCAAGCCCTCGACCTCGACCCCGACCACCTCGGAAACCTCGCCGGCCACACCGCTTCCCTACCCGATCGCGAACTGCAAGCCGAACTCGAGCACACCGACCTCCCACCCGGCCTACGCGACCTCATCCTGCACACACTCGCCGGATTCCGCGCCGAACTCCACCAGATCCGCACCGAACACGACAAACTCACACGCACCGCACAGACACAACTCCGCCGCGTCGAAACCCTGCCCGCCAACACCTACGCGGAATGACACAGCCGACCACCAACTGGGCGGCGGTCGCGGACGCCCTCGACCACCGACTCCACGAACTCCACTGGCCCCAACGAGAACTCGCCGAACGCTCCAAAGTCTCCCAAGCGATCATCCGCGAACTGCAATACAACACCATCCAACGCAACCGCAGCACACGAACACTCGAAGCCCTCTCCACCGCCCTCGGCTGGCACCCCCACCACCTCAACGCCATCCTCCACGGCACCACACCACCACAAACCGACCAACCCGACAACACACAGCACGTACTCACACCCCGACTAGACGCCATCGAGCAACACATCACCGAGATGTCCACAACGCTGCGAGACCTAACGGACCACCTCGCGCTACTCGTACACCACAAACGGCCTACAGAGACAGAGTCCGGTACCCAATCCAGTTCGAATCAGTCTTGATCATCTATCCCCCCCAGCCCTCTCTACCGAACGGGGCCTGGTCGGAACAAGCTTGGACCTGACCGGGCGTGTCCCTGGTCAGCTCCACGGTCGCTTCTACGGCGTGCACGGGTACCCGGCCGGGCGTGGTCAACTACGAAATCCGCTACGCGAAAAGCCGGTCCGACACCGTTAATCTGGTCGATCAGCTTGTCCCGTTCTCGGCTCTACACAAGGAACCGCCGTCAGGACGCCTTCACCGCTGACGCGATGTCCACCGGCAGCCACTGAAGCTGCTCACTCTCGGACCGAATTTATTCCTCATCGGACGGAATGCCCGGCATCCGTTCGCCCAACTCCCATTCAATGGAGTTCGGTCGCTGCCCGGATGACAAAAATTCCGCCAGAGCCGAGTACACGACCTCGATCGGAACAACACCCCGAGGAGGAACGGCTACATCGTGCATACCCGCCAAACGGCCATCCTCCCACGCCGCGTTGAGGCCGCTACTCGGCGCCCAGAGCCGAAATCCTGCCCGCCAGGTCAGGACTCCTCGGTCGTTGAACACCCCGAACGTCAGACTCTCCTGACGTTCCTCACCCTCGGGGTCGTCATCACCGGCCCAGTGGCGCGCCAGGTTCCAGACCCACATGACTTCCACACCCGCGTCGTTGAGCCGCTTGACCTCGGCCAACAGGTCCACCCCACGCGGGAGGTCGTCCACCGCGATCCATCCGCGGTCGAGTACCGGAACCTCGTCGGTCATCGAGTGGCCCTCCCGTGATAGATGGGTGGTGTCAAGTTGTGGGTGCACCACCAGCCTCTATCAGTAGTTTGTTGAACATTTCAGTGGGTTTGTAGCCCCCAAGTGTCTCTCTGGGACGGTCGTTCAATCGGTCGGCAACGGCGTCGAGTTCGATTTGGGTGTGTCCCGACAGGTCCGTTCCTTTCGGGAAGTACTGGCGGAGCAGGCCGTTCGTGTTCTCGTTGGTTCCCCGTTGCCAGGGCGAGTGAGGGTCGCAGAAATACACGTCGACACCGGTCTTGATGGTGAACGTGGCGTGTGCGGCCATCTCCTTGCCCTGATCCCAAGTGACACTGGTGCAAAGGGCCTCGGGGAGGGTCTCCATCTTCCGCGCCAGCAAGGCCGCGACACGCTCGGCTGTGCGATCGTAGGGAATACGCACCAGAATGACGTACCGGGTCTTGCGTTCGACGAGCGTGGCGATCTGAGATTTGTTCCCTTTGCCGAGAATGAGATCGCCTTCCCACGCCCCGGGGATCGCGCGGTCCTCGACCTCGGCTGGCCGGTCGCTGATGTTGACCATGTCTTTGATGGTCCCTCTGGCCACAACCGGTCGCGTTCGAGGCACACGGCGCGCCCTGCCCTGGCGCAGGGCGATCCTCAACCGGGTCCGCAACTCACCCCGAGCTTGCAAGTACAACGACTGGTAGATCGTCTCGTCTGACACCCGCATAGTGTCGTCCTCCGGGAAATCCAACGGCAAGCGGATGCTGATCTGCCGAGGAGACCACCCGTTCGCCAACCCCTCATTCACCACATCATGCAACGCGACATTCGACTCCAACAAACGCGCCTTCGGGCGAACTCGACAAGCATCAGCCCGCTCCTGCGCCGCCATCGCCCGATACGACTCACGCCCGCCGTTCCGATTGACCTCACGCGACACCACCGAATGATCCCGCCCCAGCAACGACCAACAGCCCGGAACGACACACCCTTTGCAATTTCCCGAGAAACAACCTCCCGCTCATCGGCGCATAACTCGACACCCCGCATACAGCAACAACCCTTCAACCGAACACACCCGACAGGCCGGAAGGAACAATTCTACCAACTCGCTGGTGCACTCACTCTATGACACCAAGATGTGTTTGAACGGATTCCCGTTCACGTCGGCGCCCAACACGGTCAGCGTATACCCTTCTGGCAGAATCCTGGGCAGAGCGCGGTGACACCCGGGCAGATACGAACCGGACTCGGACCCGCACGGCGCATGATTGATCACGACCTGACCTTGCTTTCGCGCATCTCGATCTGCATCACCACCACTTTGACTTCGACGTGGTTGTTCAGCTGATCCGCGTTGGGCACACGAAGAGCGTGAATGCGATGCGCTGCCTTTTCCGCCCACTGGTCATTTCTCGTCGCGCTGATCTCACCTAGGTCCTGCCCGTCGAGCCGCACCCAGCCGATCATGGGCGGCGAAGTGCGCTGCCCTTTCCGCACCCGCGGCGGCATGAAGTCGTGGTACGGGACGGACTCCTGCGGGTAGCGGTCCCCGTGCATGTTCGGCTCTCCCCGCAGACCCACCTGCGGCGACTCGGGTGCGGGCGCACGCCGTGCTTCCCGTGACATAGGGGCGGCGGGAGGAGGTAGGGTGGGTACGCCAGTCAACCCTCGTGGTCCGCCGTGGTGATCAGCCGCGTCCGCGAGTTCGGCGCTCGCGCGGTCGAGCGCCTCGCGCAGCTCATCAAGCCGACCACTGACCGCTTCAAGAATGCCCAAGATCGAGCCAGACCTGGCGGAGTGTCCGAGGACCACCTGGACGACCTGGGCTGTCGCGTTCAACCACTCGGTGACTGGACCGATCATCGTCTCGGACAAAGCTGCGACATTGTCTCGCAACTTCCGGGAGACTCGACCGCGCTGACAGAAGTAGTCGCTCTCGCCGTTGTTCGGTAGGTCGCCTGGCGAGGACGTGCAGCCAGGTTGGTGTGCTGCCGTCAGGTCTGTGCGCGCACTGTGCGTCGCACTCGCGTGGCCAGGTCGCGTACGCCGGGCACGTCCCGGTGTCCGCGGGCCGCGTCCGCGAGTCGTGTGAGTGCGTCGTTGACCCGGTCGGAGCGTACGGACCCGACGGAGGCCAGGGCGTCGTTGCCGAGTGTCACGGCTTCGTGTGGGTCGTCGCGGGCCATCATCAGGGCGGCGAGGTTGGCCTTGGCCAGCGCCTTGCCTCGTGAGTGGCCCTCGGGGAAGCCGGCGACGGCTGTCTGCAGCCGGTGCTGTGCTTCCTCGTGCGCGCCGCCGTTGAGCGCCAGGTACAGCAACGCGCGTCCGGTGTCGCGGTCGAGGTGGGCTTGGCTGTAGTGGGAGAGCCAGACCGGCTCGTCGTCCGACGCCGTGGTGAACAGGTCTTCGGCCTTGGCTACGGCGGTGCGGCAGTCCTGGCTGCGGGATGCGCCGACGAGCCCGAGGGCTCGTGCGTGGCGGGTGTGCATCATTGCCCCGACTTTCGGGGTGAGTCGGTCGGCGCGCACCAGGGCGGCTTCGGCGAAGCTCAACGCGTCGTCGGTGCGGTCGAGGTGGACCGAGAGGTTCGCCAGACCGGAGAGCGTCTTGGCGCGCATGGCCCAGTCGCCGGATTCGGTCGCGCAGCCGACGCCGAATCGGAACGCGCGTTCGGCGTGGGTGTGCAGTCCGGCGTCGAAGCACACTCCGGCGGCGGTGTCGGCGAGTTCGGCGACGGCGGAGAACCACTGCGTGCGTACGCCGGAGTTGGCGAACGGGCCGTCGGTGAGCTCGGCGGTGGCGGCGAGTTGGGTGATGACCGCGCGGGAGGAGAGCTGGCCGCCGTATTGGTGGTCCTGGGTGGCGAACATGCGGGCGAGTTGGCGTACCTGCTCGACGTCGGCCTGGCCGACCTGGCGGCTGCTGCCGCCCGCGGTTCGGGCCGCGAACTCGGCCAGGGGGTCGGTGAAGGTCAGGCTGGCCACCGATCCGGCCAGCACCCGGAGGAACGCCTGCCGCTCCACGTCGTCGCCTCCTTCACGGTAGCGAGGGCTCGTCTCCACGGTAGCCGCGCGGGAGCGGGTGCTGAAGAAGCCGAGCTCGCGGTCCGTGGCAGCGTTCAGGGCGGCGCGGAGCGCATCCCGGTAGCCCTTGTTGGGCCAGCGGTGGACGCCGCGCTCGAGCTTGCCGACGTAGTCGGCGTCCATCGCCCCCGGGCTGCCGGTCGCCCGTTCGACCTGCGCGTTCGCGCGCGTTCCGCCAGCTGGCCCTGGGTCAGACCGGCAGCTGAGCGGGCTGCGCGCAAGTGGTCGTTGGGAGTGGGTGTCACCGGTCCTCGATCCGTGTCCGCCGCCGTGCCCAGCGTAATGGTCGGCACGGCTGTGACCAGGTGATCGTGGTGAATCCTCCGGGTAAAGCTCCGGGTGGTCGGCGGGTTGATGGCCGGGTTCGTGGATGGTCGTGGTCTGCGTGTTCGTCGCTGTTCCGCCACCGGTGATCGGCAGCGAAGCTCGGTTTACGGCACCCCGCGCCGGATGACGTTGCTGGTAGGAGCCCCGACCCGTGCCAGCAGCCGCGTGTCTCCGGTGTGGGGTGCCTCCCACCGGAGCCGGCGAACGCGGAGCAGCTGCGTCGTGACCAAGAACATCACCCAGGACGACGCCCTGCGTCGTTTCCCCGAACTTGTCCACCTGTTGTCCATCCGCGAGGCCGGGTGGAACTTCCACCTGCTCGGCGAAAACGACGAACTGGTGGGCGTGGCCGCGAGCTACAGCCGCGCGCAGTTCACCGACGCGATCTTCGTCTTCGACCGCACCCACTTTCTGGCGAACCGTTTGCTGGCCGACGACTACGGCGGTGGAGTGGTCTGGATGAAGGAAAGCAGCGACCTCGAGGAGATCGTCCACGACATCCGGGACCTGCCAGCTCCCGGCGAACCCGGCGCCCCGTCGCTGGTGCTTGCCTCCGGTTCGCTGTGGACACCGTGATGGCAACTCCGGTGGTCTACGGCTACATCCGCACCGCGACCGAGGACCCCGCCGGCGTCTTGGAGTACCGGGCGGCGATCGAGGTGTTGTGCGCCCGCGAAGGGTGGGAGTTGGGCGCGGTCTTCCAGGATGTGGGGTCACCGTTGGACGCCGAGGGACGCCCCGGGTTCCGCGGCCTGCTGGACGCGGCGGCGATGCCGCGCACCACGGCGGTGGTCCTGGTGGACAGCACCCACCTCTCACCCCGACCCGCCATGCAGGCCGAGCTGGCCGCTCGGATTTGTCGGACGGGCGCGGCCGTCACGGTGGTGCACGGCGCTGTGCCCGAGCCCGATCACAGGCATGAGACGCATGGCGGTCCCGGTGTCCAGTGATGACGCCATTCCCGAGAACCCGTGGCGTGACGACCAAGTGCTACTGCACGGGCTGACCGATATCCACCGAGGGCTCGCCGCGTATCTGGAGAACATCCTGCAGGTGCATCACGGCACCGCCGAACCGCTGCCTGCCCGAGTGGTGGCCAGTCTCGGCACCTGCATGGTCGAGGTGGGCAACGCCCTCACCGGACGGGTCATCGACGCCGTGCCCAAGGACCTGTTGTCGCCGCCTTTCCGCGCTGGAGGTGACGGCGGTGGGTGAGCAGCTGATGAACCGTCTCGCCCATGGGTAGTCATCGGGACGGGCGGCCGGGGTCGGTGTCGGTCGCCGAGCTGGTGGCACGCACGGCAGAGGATGGCTGGCCGCTGTGGCTCAACTGGCGCCCCTCCGATCTCGCGGCGAATGGCCTGGTAGCTCCAGAACGACGGGATGACAGGCCGACCGGCGTGATACCCCGCGTGGCCGATGGCCCAGCCGACCGCCTTCCACGCCGCCCACGGACCGCACCCATCGCCAAACCCGACCCGAACAAGCCGACGTGGATCCAGCACGACGTGCACGTGCTCGAGCAGGTGTTGAACGGGCTGCTGAGACTGGCCTAGGCCGGGAGGCGGTAGGTCGGCAGCGGCGTGGTCAACCAGGACTCCTCGACCACCACCTCGGTCACCCGCTCGACCGCAGCGAGGCTGGCGGACTTGAGGTGATCAAGGGGGAAGTCCTCGGGCTCGACCCAGCCGGGCAGCATGTCGTTGGCCCCGGCCGGGAGACCGATGAAGGTGGGGTCGAACCGGGCGACGAGCTGCCCGTCCCTGGCCTGCACGATCTGGTGGTCGCCGTTGGCGCTCCAGTACACCGACACGAACAACCCGGTCGGGCTGGCGAGCTGCTGGGCGACGGCCGGGGCGTTGCCAACCCAGCCGTTGGGCTCGATCACCACCAGGTGCTCGCCGCGTCGCGCGAGCTGCAGGAGGCCGTAGTCGTCGACGTGCTCGTTGCGTTCCTCCAGCGCGGCCTCGAACGTCATCTCCGCGCGCCGCACGTCGTCACGGGCCCCGTAGGCGGCGAGCACATCGTGCTCGCTCCGCCCGATGGTCACGGCCAGGGTCCAGGCCAGGTCGAAGGCGGTGTCCGCCCACGCGTAGCGGGTCACAGCGCGCATTGTTCCACCTGCTCATCAGCAACGTCCGCCCCAGTGAACCCGGTCGTGGCGACCTGGGCCGGGTTGGAGATGACCACCAGGAAACTGTCCCCCTGGCCGATCTTGGCCTTGGCGTACCCGGAGCTGATCGTCCCACCCTGACACCGCTGCTCGCGCAACGGGACCTCCTCGGTGCGCGCGCCGGAACCGCCCTCGTCCGTGGTCGCGAAGCTATATTCGTCGCAACTCCCCCCGTTCTTCGGCACGAACCGCCCGCACGCCGCGGCCCGATTCGCGGGCTGCTTGGCGGAGTTGCGGGTCAGGACCGACGGCTGACCCTCGCCCCAGGCCAGGTGGATGTTGCGGGCGATAAACGGCATCTTGGCCGCGTCGATCACCACCACCTTCACGTCACCGCACTGCCGCGTGGTCAACGCGACCGTGACGGTGCACTGCCGGGCCTTGGCTTCCCCGTCACCGCCCACCAGGAGCTGGTGGCCCTCGTCCTCGATCAGCACCGGCTCCTGGTTCTCGAAGGCCCCGGTCACGGTGTCGATCACCGCCTCCGGACCGAAATAGGCCACGATCCCGGCGACGGCCAGGATGGACAGGAGCAAGCCGGACATGGTGCGGGGCATCGGTTTCCTTCACGCGACAACCTGTCATCACACGGACACGAACAGGTGTAGCAAGATCACCAACGCGACGACACAGAGCTTTGGGCGGAGATTTGCCCCGAGGGGCAGCGTGACTACACGCACGCCGTCGGCAACCGGTTCATCCGGCAAGGTCCACATCGAACATATGTGCGAACGGATGGTATGTTGCCGGGCATGAAACCGCCCTCCTCACTCACTCCGCCGGACGGGGTGCTGCGGTACCGGCTCGATCCCGTGGGCGCGGTGATCGCCATCCTGCCCACCAGATGCAAGAGCGGGCGACACCCACTCGTTCCCGGCATCAGCACCGTGCGCGCCGCGGGCGGCGAACTCCGGATCGACTGCCCGGCCTGCGCCACCACGCCGGGTGGCACCGACACCAGGTGGCGGTGGACCGGCGATCACCGCTACCCGGACCGGGTCGAGCTGGACGAGCGGTTCTACGACGGCCATCCAGCCCGCCGACCCCGGGCGGCGAAGCGACAGGAACCGGGCGAGTCGTGATCATCAGCCCGTACACCTCGTGGACCGGCGACGCCCTCCACGGCCGCAGCCACGTGCTCACCCCGGTCTGGATCCGACTCGACAACCTCTTCCCCCGACCGGACGGAGTCCCGCGGCACGTGATCGAGACCGGCCTCGACCTCACCGGCGCGGTCCCCGCACGCCTGCACGGCCGCTTCCCCAGCGTGGACGGCCACTGGTGCGGCGTCATCGACTACGAGATCAACTACGCCGACGGCCGACGAGACCAGCTACACCTCAAGGACCAACTCGTGCCCTTCACCGCCCTCCGTCGGCGGGACTAGGGGCGCAGCGACCTCCCCCTCCAGCGAACGGTTGTCGGTGAGTGACACGGTGATGTCGCCACCTGAGGTGCCTACCACGCGGACCCGGTGCGTCAGGCGGCCCAGGAAGTCCCGGAAGCTGCGGCAGCCGTAGTTGCGCTCGTCGAACGCCGGGTCGAGGGAGGTCATCTTGTTCTTCACCCACCCGGCGGTCGGAGTGCCGACGGCCGCCTGCTCCATCGCGGCGACCAGCAGGTTCTCGGCCGTGGCGATGTCGAACTCGTCGGCGAAGTGGTCTCCCGGCTCGGGTTCGACCTGGGCGAGCAGGGTGCCCCAGTACTTGTACTCCGAGCACACCGACACCAGCCGCGGGCTGGCGTTGGCCTCGGTGCCCACGCCGACGACGTGCTTGCCGAACTCGCGCAGCCGCTGCACCAGCGGGGTGTAGTCACCGTCGCCCGCGACCAGCACGAACACACTGACCTCGGGGTGGGTGATCAGCGTTTCCATCGCGTCGACGGCCATGCGGATGTCGGCGGCGTTCTTACGGGCGGCGCCGAAGCGGACCACCTGGATCAGGTCGACGCCGTTCATGGCCGAGTCCTGCTGATAGCGGCCGGACTGCGGATTCGCCCAGTCCGCGTACGCGCGGCGGATGACCGCGTTGCCGTAGTCGCGACACAGCCGGGTGATCGCCGCGTAAGGCACGGGGTTGGCGCGGCCTGGCAGGCCACGACCCGCGCCGCGGACCAGGTTCTCGAAGTCCACGTACACCCCGACCGAGGCATTGCCCTGCTCGGCAGCCCGTTCCGCTGCGAGTGCGTCCACCCCCTGGCAATCGACGAGCCTTGCTCAAGGTGGTCTTACCGGCGCCGGTATCCCGTGCAAGAGGAACAGGCCTTCGGCGCCTAGAGCGTCGAAGGCCCTGGAGGGTTCTGTCGCCATGCTCACGAACGTCTCCACCATCGGCCTGCCCACGCTCACGGGCTTCGCTGTACCGGCGTTTGGATACCTCAAGTACCGTGCCTACCTGAAGACTGCGGGCCATGTCATCGACAAACTCGGGGTCGATCGCCTCGGCAAACTCCGAGTAATCGCTCCACCGTCCCGCCGCACATCGACACGACGGCCCCCCCGGTAAACAGCGGTGCACGCCCCACCTCCCTGCCCGACCATCGCCACCAGGCGGTCACCGCAGCACAGCAACTCCGCGCGAAAATCCGATACCTCGCAGGCGCAGGAGCCGAACGCTCGGCGAGCACTTGGTAATCCACCTCGATCTCGACCGGCGCAACCAGCGTCCTCATCAGACGCAGCAAGCACCGATGCCCAGTCATAAATTCTTACGATCACACTTGGGTATAATCCGGCAGTCCAACCTACAGGTCAGAGCCATCGAGCCGAGTTTTGAACTCCAGAGGGATGTGCGTTGGTGCCGAGCACCCCCCGCTGCAACGGCAGCCCGAACATGCCCTGCTCGCGCTCTTGAATGTCCAGTCTCCCTATGATCCACCACCTTTTCACTAGGTGACCGGAGCCGGTCCTGAACCTCACATGTGAGATTCAGGACCGGCTCCGCTGTCGTTCCAGCGCGCGAATGACGGAGTGGTGGACCACGAAATCGCCTACGTCGTCGACGGTCACATCAAGCTGAGACTAATCGACCAGCGCGTGGTCATTGACCGAGGCCGCCTCAAGGCCCGCGTACATCTTTGCGGCCGAAGTGATTCGCAAATTACGCAGGTTGTTCAACTCGGTTCGCAGTCGGTCCTCGACGCAGTTGGCCAACTCGTCGATTTGGTCCATCAAGTCCGCGATACGCTGCTGCTCGTCGGGCGGCGCAATCGGAACCTGCCACTGGGCCAACCGCGCTGCGCCGATGTGGTGAATACCCACCCCCCTAGCGTGCTCGACGAAGGCTCCTCTCCGTGCCTCGTGCCGGAGAAAGTGTAGGAGATACCGCGGGTCAATGGCGTGACTGCGGACGCGGATCAGGGTGTTCTGAAAGCAGCAGTTGGCGATTTCGCCCGTCCACATGGCAGGTTTGCCGACTTCGGCGGCACTACCTGAGGCTTCTCCCACGAGGATGTCACCAGGTTGAAGTAGGAAGGTTTTGGCTTCGGTCTCCGTAAAGTTCATGGTCTTGACGTCGTCAAGGTTCAAGCCGCGCCAGGTTACGTTCGCCGCCCTCAGATACGGGCGCATGTTGTCGCCAATCCGGTTCTTGGGCGATAGTTGCCGTCCTAGGCGTACGTCTGCAACCTCTTTCAAGGGTACAGTGGCCCAGGTGGTCACGATAGCCATTAACGCACCTCCCCATCGACGATCACGCGGAGCATTTCAAGGTCGTTCATCGCCTGCTGCAGACTCTTGGTCATCCCTTCGATGACACTAATTGGATCAGTATCCTTTGCATCCTCATCGCTACCATTCGAGACGGACCAAGGGAAGTAGAGACTGTCGTCCTGTCTGGCAATGTCCTCGCGGGTGAATTGGCGGAAGCGTCCCCGAGGACCATGGTCAGTGCGAGGCGATTTCCCGTAGGGGTCGTCGCCGAATTCGCGCTCGAAGTCGGCGAAGAATGCACGGGTGAGCACGTTGCGTCGACCGAAGGAAGAGACCCCGGAACGAAGGTCGTATATCCAGGTCTCCTGGGTGTTTCCGGTGTCGCCCTGGCCTCGGCAAAGGAAGAGCACGTTGGCCTTTACACTCTGGGCGTAGAAGAGACCCTCGGGTAGTCGCAGGATGGTGTGGACGTTGCACTTGTCCAGGAGGTCCGTCCTGATAGGACGGGCTTGGGCATCGTACAGGACATTGTCGGGAAGTACGACGGCGGCCCGGCCGCCGGGACGGAGCGTCCGGTAGATGTGCTGCACGTAGGCGAACTGCTTGTTCGAGGTGCGATAGGTGAAGTCTTCGCGGTCAGTTCCCCCGCCGGTCTTGGTGCCGAACGGCGGGTTGGTCAGTACCACGTCGGCGGACGGAAGGGCCGCGCCGTCGGAGGTGAGGGTATTGCCAAGCCTGAGATCACCGGTGAAACCGTGCAGGAGGGCGTTCATCACGGCGAGGCGGTGCGTGTCAGGAACCAACTCCATGCCGACGTAGGCGTGGCGCAGTTGGGTGTTCTGCTGCTCGGTGCTCAAGTCATACAGGTCGTTGGTTGTTTCGCAGATGTAGCGGTGCGTTGCGACGAGGAATCCAGCGGTGCCAAGGGCGGGATCTTGGACAACTTCGCCAGCCTGCGGCTTGACCAACGCGATCATCGAGTCAATGAGGGGGCGAGGTGTGAAGTACTGCCCAGCGCCTCGCTTCGACTCGGTGGAATTCTTCTCCAGCAACCCCTCATAAAGGTCGCCAAGACCTTCGGTGCGTGCGTCGAACCAATCCAAGGCGTCGAGATCGGTGACGAGCTTGGTGAGAACTCGCGGATGCCTGATCGACGTGCTCGCGTTGCCGTAGACCACTCGCACCTGCCGACTGGGGGCCTTGCCGCCCAATCGGATGAGCAATTCGCGGTAAAAATCGTACTGCTCGACACCCTTCCGCTTCTCAAGGTCATGCCAGCGATAGCCTTTCGGCAAAAGCTTTTCTTCCTCGCCGGTCTCGGCCGCCATTTTGAGGAAAAGAAGGTAGGTCAGCTCGGTCACGTACTGTTGGTAGGTGACTCCATCGTCACGAAGATCATTGCAAAGGGCCCAGAGCTTCGCCACGATGTCTGCAGTACGGGTCATTGTCATCTTTCGCTCACGCCGGAGTTGGTCCAAACCTGTTCGGTCAAATGGTTTAGCACCTGATCAAGCCGGCCGTCAAATGCACGATCGAGTCGCGTAAAGCCGCCGAATTCCTGACGGAACTGCCCGTCGTCGAGAAGTGATCGGTCGAGGTATCCGTGAGTCTTCAAAGCTGAAGATATCTTCCTTAGCAAATTTCGTCGTACCGTGGTCCAACGCACGATGTCGCGCGACAGCAGCGCGTCGACTGCCGCATCGACACGGTGTTCGAATGGCACCAGAGGAAGGTCTCGGCCGAAGTGGAGGACGTAGCCGATCATCTTCGCACCGAAGTCGCGGTTCGTGACCTCGCGCACGGCGGTGCGGAGGTTGGCCTCCGTAAACCCGTGCGCCTCGAGCGACGTGAGGAACTCGCCCAGTTGGGCCCGGGACAGCTCGCTCGGCGCCCGCAGAGCGACGTCGAGCCACGGGACGTCGCTCGGTCCCCGCAGCAGACGTTGGAAGGACTGGAGGTATGCGGCTGGTTGCACTGAGTCCCCGTACGCGCGGCGGGTGGCAATAACCTCGTCTTCCCGGTCGTCGATCACCGCCTGGCGGGGATCGAGGACCACTCCGCGCTCGATGAGTGCAGCCAGTTCGGGAAGACGGGTGAAGGTGGCAACGAGTTGGTTGAAGTCACCGGCCCGGATGACATTGTCGATGTAGTCAGCGGGCGAACGTGCCGTGAGCCGCTCGAACGCCTCGGCCGCTGCGGCGGTCAGCTTCGGGAGGCGTCGCTGCAACCGCGCCGCGAGCTGTTCAGCGATCTCCTGGACATGCTCGGGACGGTCAGCGTCGATCAGCTCGGCGATCAACTGCTCGGCCGTAACGCTAACGTTCGCGATGACCGGCTGCATCGACGTCAGCGGTTCCAGGGCCGCGTAGAGCCCGACAGCGTCGTGGATGCGGAAGGTCTCTTTCCCAATCTCCGAACACGGCCGCGTCGCCCGGCCCAGCATCTGCTCGAAAAGAATCCTACTCCGCACCCGGCGGATGAACACCAGCTTGTCGACCTTAGGGATGTCGACCCCCGTGGTGAGCAGGTCCACGGTCACGGCGACCTGCGGAGTCCGCTCGTTACGGAACCGCCTGATCAGACGTTGTGGCCGGTCCGATCTGCTGGTGATCTTCATGACCAGCTCGCCATCGATCTCTCCCCACAGCTCCTCCAGGGCGCGGTTGAGAGAATCGACGACTAGATCGGCATGCGCGTCGTTGACGCAGAAAATGATGGTCTTGCCGTCCTCACCCGGCGTGATCTCCTGGGCTAATTCCCGGCACACGGCGTCGTTGAAGCCGGTCGTGATCACCCGGCGGTTGAAGTCGTCGACCTGGAAGTTCAGCTCGTCCTGGAGTTGGTGCAGCTCGACCCGGCCGGTTTCGAGGTCGAGGATGCTCGCTTCGGTCCCACGGTCGAGGTGAATGCCGTAGGTATTGAGCTGCGTCGCGATCTGGGTGGGAGGTTCGTGGTCGATGAGGTAACCGTCGATGACGGCCCGTCGGTAGGAGTAGGTGTAGATCGGGTCGCCAAAGATAGCCACAGTGTGCGCGGCAGGCGTCGCTGTCAGGCCGATCTTGACGGCGTCGAAGTGGTCCAGCACGCGGCGGTACTCGCTCTGGTACTCCGCTTCGGAGCGGAACTCGAGTTCGCCCGGTGTCATAGCACGGTCGAGGGAGTATCCGCGGTGGCACTCATCGACGACGATGCAGTCGTACAGGTCGGGGTCGAGCCGGGCTTGGCCGCAGTCGTGGTCGGCGAGTCGGTGCACCATCGACTGCACCGTCGCGATGTGCAGTCGAGTGGTGGCGTCGACGTGAGGTTTGTCGATGGTCGCGACTTCGTAGATCTGGGCCAGCGTGTTGACGCCGTGGACGATCTCGCTCTTGAACTTCTCCTCCGCCTGTTCGCCCAGGGCTAGACGGTCCACCAAGAACAGGATTCGGTTGAACCGCTCGTTGCGCAGCATCCGCTCGATGAAGCCGAGGCAGGTTACCGTCTTACCAGTACCTGTGGCCATCGCGACCAACATCGCCCTGATGCCGTCGGCGATGCGCTTCTCCACCTCCGCGATCGCGTCGCGTTGGTACTCGCGAAGCCGCGGGGCAAAGTTGGAGTCGTTTCGGATTGTCTCGTCGGCGTTGCTGCGGTCGTGGGTCAGCAACTGCCAGAGCGTGCTGGGGGAGGGCCACTCGCGGCGAGGCCGGGAGAGGTTGGTGGGCTGGCGAACGTCTTGGAACCATAGACCGGACGCCGTTCTCAGCTGCTCTAAGTATGGTCGCCCGTTCGTGGCGAACAGGAATGGCACCTTGTACTCGCCCCACGGCCCCCCGACCGCTGGCTGAGGCACGAAGTCGTTGAAGTCCCGGCTGTAACGTCTGGCCTGCCCAAGGTCGCCGGACACATCTTGTGACTCAGCTTTAGCCTCGACCGCACCTACAGGGGTGAGCCCGCAAAACAGGATGTAGTCCGCAGGTCCCGAGGACGTCGGCCACTCCGCGATGGCCATGTACTTCCCGGCGACCGGTCGAGCACCGACGCCATGACGCAGCCTCTCCGAGTGGGCTTCCCACCCCGCAGCGCGAAGCTGCTCGTCGATCACGGCCCTGGTCTGTGCCTCGCTTAGCCGCACTCGACGCGACGCCCGGATAGCCCTCTGGACGATATCGTTCCGCTCGGCGGCGGTCAGCCCCTCACGAGCCGCCTCAAGATCGGTAAGCCTGGCATTATACTCCTCTTGGGCGCGGTTGAGAGCCTGCTCGGTCTCCAGCGCCAGGTCGAACGCGGCCTGAAGATCATCGCGTGTCTGAGTGACGATGACCTCGGCCTGCTGACGAGCTTCGGCCTCCGAGTGCGCCTGGTCAGCGGCAGCCCGCGACGCAGATCGAGCACGGACGAGTTCATCCCGGAGTTGTTCGAGGTCGCACCTGAGCTCGGCGACTTCGTCGGACGCGAAGTCTGCTGGCCGCGCTGGAGGGATGAACGAATTGGGACGTGCAGACGACGGCTCGTCCAGGGTCTGGTGAAACCACACTCCTAGTTGGAAGCAGGCGTGCAGACACGTCAGTGCCTCACGCTGATCATCCAGGTGGCGGTGGACCGCCCGATTGCCGGACCGGCGGATGCGCTCGAACAGGTGGTAGACGTCGCCGGGCAGCAGCTGACCTTGGTATAGGGCCTCGATGAGAGTCGCCAGATCAGTCCGCGGGTTGACCTGCTGACCGCCCTCAACGGCGAGCCGTTGGACCAGGACCTCCGCGAATTGCCGCATCTTGTACAGCGCGACGTTGGGATCGGTGAACACGTGCAGTTCAGCGCCAGCAGCGTAACGAACGAGAAGCGGCTCCAACGACAGCAGGTAGCCGAAGTTGACCGACGCTGCAGCGAGCTGCTGTACCATGTCTGCTTGATCGTTTACCACGCGGTCCCCCTACGTCGTGTGGACCGCCCCAAGATAGTCGGCCGCGCTGGCAGGTGTACCTGAGGAGGCTCACGAGGTCGGTCTCGGAGTCTGAGCAACGTACGCACGCGCTGATGCACCGGGAGCTCGATCTGCTCGTGCCTGGATCGCAGACGCGGACCGGTGCCGTCGGGCGGGCCCCCGGGGACGGAGTTCGCCACGAAGCCGCGCCAAGCCATGGCGATGCTGGCGCGCGTGTTCGCCATGGGAGGTGCCGTCCCGGTGGATCACCCCCGATGAGGCCCATGGGCAGGTCAACTACCTGCGTGTATAGCGGATAGGCACGACACCGCGCGCGTGCTGGCCACCAGAGTCCACGAAACACTGTGGTCACCACCGGCGGTCATGAGGCCCATGCCAGCGAGCTGGTCGCAGGCCTGCCCGCCAGGGTTTGGCGGCGGATGTCAGCCAGTAACGGTACACACACCGCGCGAGTACAGCTGGGCGCGGGTGGTCATCCGGATCGGCTGGCGGTCTGGACGGTGAACACTGTTTGCTCGCCCGCCGCACACTCCAGGATCCGACCGAGATCGCCCATTACCTCTGCTTCGGATCCCGCTGCTTAAGGCTGTCGGACCTGGCCTGCATTGCTGCGTCCGCGAGTAGCAGATAGTTGCGAGGCGCCGGTTTAGGTCTAACACGCGGAGCATCTCCACGTCCTCCGGCAACGGGCGGAGGCCTCATAAGCTCCTCGCGTTCGTCGGTGGCCAATCCGTCGGTGCGGGTGCGCTCGGCCTGCACGACCCTCTGCCGCACTGCGGTCTCGCTCAGGGCGAAGCCCTTCGCGAGCTGGCTAACCGATCGGTCACCCCGCGAGCACAGCTCCACGATCTCGACCTTAAACTCCGGAGTGAACGACCGCCGAAGCCGCCGCTTCTACCTGCCCAGGGTTCCATGATGAGACATCCTTCCGGGGACACGCTCCCCCAATCTCAGATGTCTGTCAAACGATGGGCACACCCGCGCCGTCCGTCCCAGCACAGCCGCCCTTCCGCCCGCCGACAGGAGCACAGTGACCGCTCTGCACGCCCAGCAACTGGAGCACGCCCTCGACGAGCAGTTCACTGGGATCGTTAAAGTTGACGATCTGTCGAAGTTTGAGCAGCGAATCCAGCGAAGCTCCTTCCTCTCACGTTCTCTGGCCGCCTTGGCGATCCGTGAGTTCACCGGCTACCCACTCCAGCGGTGCGCGGAGTGCGTCATCGACTCGTTCGGCGACCAGGGCATCGACGCCGTGGCGGTAGACCTCACCTCGGAAGAGCCGCAGGTCTGGGTCGCGCAAGCGAAGTGGAGCAGCGACGGCACAGCCGCCTTTTCCAAGAGTGCCGCCCTCGACCTGAAGAACGGTCTGGAACTGCTGATAGCCCGCGAGTACCAGTCGTTCAACGCCAAGTTGACGCCGCTTGTCGCCGATCTGGAGCGGGCACTCAGCAATCCGCGAGTCCAGATCACCCTGCTGCCAGTCTGGGCAGGACCCCAGCCGATGGGGACTGAAGCCAGGGATGTGTTGGACCGGTTCTGCGCGGAGTACGAGGAGTCGCTGCGCCTGCGCACCCTGCGGCTTCCCGACTTTATCCGCATCCTGCGCTCAGGGATCGCCGAACCACAGATCAATCTAAAGGCCTCGGCCGCAGCCGTCGACGTCAACCCAATCAAGGAGCCCATCCTGGCGTACCACGGCACGATCGGAGGAGAAGAAATCGCACGCTGGTACGAGGACAACCACCACCGCCTCTTCCAGCGAAACATTCGTAACCCCCTTGGGGTCACTGCAGTGAATCGCACACTCGTGGAGACACTCCGCAACAGGCCCAAATACTTTTGGTATTTCAATAATGGGATCACAGTGCTATGCGATAAGGTGATCATGGGCCCGCGGGGGGACTTGGAGATGGAAGGAGCAAGCATCGTGAACGGAGCCCAGACCGTTGCCTCCGTTCACGAGGCGTATCAGAGAGCCCCGGACATCGCCACACACGCGCGGATCGGCATCCGCATCATCTCCTTGGCAGACTGCCCAGAGGGCTTCGACCACGACGTCACACGGACGACTAACACCCAGAACAGGGTGGAACCCCAGGACTTCATCGCCCTGGAAAAGGTGCAGCAGCAGCTCCGCGATGACTTTTTGCTTCGGCTGCGAAAGACCTACGTCCTGCGCCGGGGCGAAGAGCCACCACAGTCGAAGGAAGACGGTTGCACCCTCAGGGAGGCTGCGACCGCGCTCGCCTGCGCTCACGCGTCTCCGGAACCGTCTTTCCAGGCCAATGTGGACATCAATCTTCTCTGGGATCCCAAGCAGCACCACCACCTGTTTCCGCTCAACCGTACCGATGCGGTGAAGACCTGGCGCACCGTCCTGATACTCCGAGAGATCGAGCGGCAGATCGACCTCCAACGCTCGCAGTGGGAGGGGCGCGCTGGCACCCTCGCCGACCTCGGTCGTCTACTCATCGCCCACATAGTTTATCAGCGCCTGCCCGTAGGATGGCGAGAGACTGCGGAATCGGATTGGCCGAAGGTACCGCCATACGTCGCCGAGCTCGTAAAGGATGCCGTGGCCACATTGATCCACGGGATCGATACGGGTTACGGACCCAAGAGCCAGGTGAGTAGCATCTTCCGTAATGCCGACCGATATGCGGACCTCGTCAGCTCAGCACTGGCGGCTCTGCAGGGAGAGCGTCAGCCGCCGGCCCTTTCAGCGGAATACCGCGCAGCCGAGCGTGAACGGCACGCACGGCAGGCCAACGCAGTCACCGTGATCTTCGAGAATAATGCCCTCGAGGAGGGGACCCTCGTCGAATTCCGTCCGGTCCCGGGTCGCGAACAGCAGCAGCTCACTCCCTGGCTCGCGGCAGACGCCCGCCGGGCCCGCGCGACTTGGACCCGCCAGCGCCGCAACTGCCTGGTGTGGGCGGTTGACGGTGTCGCCTACTCACCGTCCGGCCTGGTGCAAAAGATGCTGGTGGAAGCCGGTTACCAAAGCAAACCGCTCCAAGGCACCCGACGCTGGTTCGTTCCGCAACGCGGTTCCCTGGTGGACATCGCCAACCGTTTGCGGCAGGCATCAGAGGAAGAAGAGGAATGAGGCTTTCCTAGAACCCTTTTCATCCTGCGGGGTCCCAGAACCCCGGCTACATGGCTCCGACCTGGTGTTTAGACCGTGTCCAACGTGGTGGTGGGTCGTTGGGTTGATCATGGTTGAGGGTCGGTGGTCGTGAATCGTTCCGGAGGGTTTGTGGGAGCTGGTGCGGCCGTTGTTGCCTGTGCTGATCGAAAATGCTGGCACCGACTGTGAGCTGTGGGTTCATGCGGCGATTGGTATCGGTTGAGCAGTCCGGCGAGGCGTTGCGTGCGCGCGATCCAGTCGCTTGGGGTGAGCCAGGGGATCACGTTCGGGTCGTCGCCGGGTGCTCATAGTCCCTGACCTGAACATCCTGGAGCAGCGAGCTGCACTTTTGATCCAGCCACCGAGTACTGGCCAGCGACATACTGAGACCGTGCAAGCGCTGAGACCAGGTAATCAGATCAGAGTAAGCCGAGCGACCGCCCTCGGTGGGCACGTCAGTGGTTGTAGAGACGAACGACGGGACATCCTTGGCCTACACCGGGCGTGCGCCAGGCACACGTCCACCAAGGTCACGCAGCGTAGCAACATGCAGCGCGTTACCACGTGCTCCAAGCGTCCACCCGCGCCAGCCACAGCGCATTCATCTACCAGAGCGCGCATCACCGCACCCGCGTGCGGGAGCACGCCGGGGAGCAAACGGGGAGCAGAAATGCACTCTAAACGGCACTGAACCGCATTCAATGACTTGGAACGTACACGCGTTGACCTGCCGAAATCACATTCCGGCAGGTCAACGTGATATGCCGTACATAGTTCACACACAAGTGCTCTCTGAGCAGCGCTCAACGAGCTGCATCGGCCTCTAACCGCAGGTCAACGGCATCGTAAGGCTGACTCGGGACCCGCAAGGTCGGTGAGCACTTAGTTGTCACCACAGTCTCGACTACCGCGGCCAGCATCTGAACAAGCCGCAGAAGCCACCAAACCCAGTCACGACCCGTCCGATGAACAGGTTCCGCCCCGGCAACCTATCTGCAGGTCAGAGGCATCAAGCCGAGTTTTGGAGCCTCCCAGGGCCGCGATCAGCCTGCTACTGGCCGCAGTGCTGCTCCGCGGCATGCAACTGGTGTATCGGGCGATGATCCGCGTCGTCACCCGGATCGCCGAGCCCTCGATACGCCACACCACAGTGGGCAAGATCGCGCGCGGATCAAACTGCTGGACATCGGCTACTTGCTCGTCGAAGTCACCCTGCTCGTCGAAGTCTCAGGTGTGATCCGCTCGATCGGGCTCGACTTCGAGGTGCGGACTTACGTTGCGGCTGGCTCCGCGGTAGTCATCGTCATGACGGTTCGGCGCCTCTGGCCACTCACCCGCTGTGGCATCTGACCGACGGCGCCAGAGTCCACGCACACCACTGCGAACGCACCGCGTCGTCAGTGGCTACGCCCCACCCTTTCCACGTCAACGGTCACCGCGCTACCGAGCTCTCGACGCGAAGTGGTTGATCGCGGCGCTACGCCCGCCGCCAGCGGAACAAGCCCGAGTCGTAGAGGGTCGCCAACCGCGCCCATGCCCGCCTTTGCAGCCCCGGCGAACACGCCAGCGCCCAACTTAAGACCTGGCGCGTCCTGGCAAGTCCGCCTCCAGCCCACACCGCGTCTGTCGACTCGCCAAGGCCATCTACGGGCCTTGGAACCATGAGACCACAGCGAGATGACAAAGGCTCACTGTCTATCGGTGGTGACCGTCCGGTATAGAGTGATCAGTTCGTCTGCCTCGCCTGGCGGGTCGTCGGCGGTGACACCGAGCGCACGCAGCCACCCGGCGAGGACCTACGGTGTGGTCGGTGGCGGATGGTTGCTCCAGCCGCTGAGGTCGACGTTCAGCACGCCGTCGGGATGGCGCTTGTGGTGCGCGTTGAGCCAGCGCGTCGGCAGGTCGGTCTTGCCCCACTCAGGCTGGTCACTACCACATGGGTCGGCCCCGCCGTGGTGAGCAGACGGTCAATCGGTTCCATTCACCCCACCGCCACCCAACGCTCCACCGCATCCGCATCCCACCGATGTCGCCGTGTCATCACCGGTGGCTCGCCGGAACGACCGGGGGCTGGGCTACTTGAGCTCGGACAGGTTGAACACCGGGTCGTACCCCAGGTCGAACTGGCGGGCCTTGTAGCCGGCGTAGATGTGCACGCCGTCGACCTCCTGCGCCAACCGCTCGTGATAGGTTTCGCCGGGCCGCAATTCGTTCCGGGCTAGGCGGTTGGCCTCCCGGAGACGGGCGGCGGTCAGTGGGACGTCGGGTGGCTTGACTCGCGCGGCCACCTTCGCCTGCACGAGGATGTAGTCGACGCGGCCCTGGTCGAACTTCGCGCTGATTTCCCTCGCGAGGTTACCGAAGTAGCGGTCCTGTTTCATGTCGTGTAGCAACGACCGGACGTACTCGGGGTGGCCCTGGTAGTAGTGCTTTCCGTCGAGTCCCAACCGGACGCCGAGATCCGCCTCGGGGCCCTTCGTCTCCACTAGGACGTACCCAACAACCTCGCCGTTGCGGCCGTACCGGGCGTAGACGAGGTCGAACCGCCCCGCCCCGCCGCTGACCTCGAGGTCCTCGATCGGGCGGCCTGCCCCGTCGCGGACTACGTCGTCCGGGGGGCGGTGGATGGCGAGCCGCTCGATCCGCTCGAGGCCCCGGTCGCCCGCGCGGGCGACGTCGCGCGCGCGGGCGACGAGGTCGGCCATCGCATGCCGTCCGGAGATGTCACCCAGCGGCTCTTGTGGGGTTCCAGAACTCTGCACTGAGGCGCTGAGCTGGGGCGATCGCGCACCATGTGCTGCAGGAGCATGATCGTGAGGCGTGGCGCTACGACTGCTGTACCTGATCTTCGCCCAGGTCGTCGGCTGGTTGGTTCTGCTCGGCCGGTCATCGGCGGCTAAGGACGCGGAGTTGCTGGTGCTGCGACATGAGGTCGCCGTGCTGCGCCGGGCCAACCCTCGCCCGCGGTGGAACTGGGCCGACCGCGCTGTGCTCGCCGTGTTGGTGCGACGCCTGCCCGACTGGCTACGGCAACGCCGGTTGGTAACGCCGGGCACCGTCCTGCGATGGCAGCGGCGCCTGGTCGCGAAGAAGTGGACCTACCCGAACCGGATCGGGCGACCGCCGGTCGACGATGCCGTGGTGGCGTTGATCGAGCGGATGGCCCGGGAGAACACCTGCTGGGGCTACCGCAGGATCCAGGGCGAGCTGCTCAAACTCGGCCACCGGGTCGCCGCCTCGACCGTGCGCCGCGTGCTCAAGCGCCTACGCATACCGCCCGCACCCGAGCGCGACAGCGACACTTCATGGCGGCGGTTCCTGCGCGCCCAGGCAGTCAGCCTGTTGGCCTGCGACTTCTTCCACGTCGACTGCGCCGTGACGCTCAAGCGGGTCTACGTGTTCTTCGTGATCGAGGTCGCCACCCGCTACGTCCACATCCTCGGCACCACCACCAACCCCAACGGAGCATGGACCACCCAACAAGCCCGCAATCTGCTCATGGACCTGGGCGACCGGGCAGACGACTTCCGATTCCTCATCCGCGACCGGGCCGGTCAGTTCACCACTTCGTTCGACACAGTCCTCGCCGACGCCGGCATCCACGTCGTGAAAACCCCACCACGGTGTCCACAAGCCAACGCCCACGCCGAACGGTTCATCGGCACCGTCCGACGCGAAGCCACCGACCGACTGCTCATCATCAACGAACACCACCTGCGAGCGGTGCTGGACCACTACGTGAACCACTACAACCACCGCAGACCACACCAAGCCCTACAACTCGCACCACCACAACCAGACCAGCCGATCGCAGAGCCAGGCTGCACGTCGATACGTCGACGACCAGTCCTCGGCGGCCTGATCAACGAGTACGAACCCATCGCTGCGTAAGCGCAGGTCAGGCCACGTGGCCAACTATTGGCACCCCACA
>NZ_JAMTCR010000003.1:424210-1257332 GCF_024171945.1 Actinokineospora globicatena | reverse complement strand
GCGCAGGTGACCGCGACCTTGCAGAAGGTGTTCGACGCGACCAAGACCGACGTCGAGGCGATCCTGTCCGGTCTGGACAAGAAGGTCGACGACGCATTCACGGCGGGGGAGAAGGCGGCCAGGGACGCGTTCACCGCCGAGCACAAACAGCGGATGGACGCCTACAAGGACAAGCGGTACTCCGGCGTCACCGGGAAGCTCAAGTGGGTCAAGGACAAGTTCGCCGGTCTGCCCGAGGAAGCGAACCAGATCTTCGTCGCCGCGCGCCAGGGCTATGTGACCCGGATGCGCGGCGTGATCTCCACGGTCGCCGACGTCATCGGCGCGGAGCTGACCCGGGCCAAGACCCGCATCGCGACCGGTCGCGATCAGTTGCAGGCCGAGGTCCGCAAGCTTCCCGCTGATCTCCAAGCGATGGGCAAGCAGGCGGCGGGGGAGTTCGCGGGCAGGTTCGACGAGTTGACCGAGTCGGTCGACGCCAAGGGATCCGAGCTCGTCCAGACGCTGGCGACCAAGTACAACCAGGCGCTCAAGGCCGTCGACGCGGAGATCGACGCGGAGAAGGAGAAGAACAAGGGCCTGGTGGCCAAGGCGATCGGCGCGATCAAGGGCGTCATCGACACCATCATGCAGTTGAAGGACCTGCTGCTGGGCATCCTGGCCAAGGCCGCCGCCGCGGTCATGGGCATCCTGCGCGACCCCATCGGGTTCCTCGGCAACCTGGTGTCCGCCGTGGGTTCCGGGCTGCGCGCGTTCATGGCCAACATCGGCGAGCACCTCAAGAAGGGCCTCGTCGGCTGGCTCATGGGCGCCATGGCGGGCGCCGGGCTCCAGCTCCCGGCCAAGTTCGACCCGCGCGGCATCCTGATGATGATCGCCTCGCTGCTCGGCCTCACCTGGTCGGCCATCCGCGGCCGGATCGTCGCGCGCGGTGTCCCCGAACCCGCCATGGCCGCCGCGGAGGGCGCTGTCCCGGCCGCCCAGAAGCTCAAGTCCGAGGGCGTCGGCGGCCTGTGGGAGACGGCCAAGGACAAGGTCGGCGACCTCAAGGCCGGGCTGTTCGGCAAGATCGCCCAGTACCTGGTGCCCACCGTCCTCGTCGCGGGCATCACCTGGATCATCAGCCTGCTCAACCCGGCGTCGGCGTTCATCAAGGCCGTCAAGATGATCGTCGACATCGTGACGTTCATCGTCACCCAGGGCGCGCAGATCATCCAGTTCGTCAACGCCGTGCTCGACGCCGTCGTCACCATCGCGAGCGGCGGCGCCGGTGGCGTGCCCGGGCTGATCGAACTCGCCCTGGCCACGTCGATCCCCGTCCTCATCGGCGCCCTCGCCGCGATCCTCGGCGTCTCGGGCATCGCCGACAAGGTCAAGAAGATCATCCAGTCGCTGGCGAAACCGGTCATGAAGGTCGTGGACCGGATCGTCGACAAGATCGCGGGCGTCGCGAAGAAGCTGTGGGCCAAGCTCAAGGGCAAGGTCGGCAAGAAGGCCGCGCCCGCCACCCCGGAGGA
Organism: Actinokineospora globicatena; assembly: GCF_024171945.1. Classification (GTDB taxonomy): domain Bacteria; phylum Actinomycetota; class Actinomycetes; order Mycobacteriales; family Pseudonocardiaceae; genus Actinokineospora; species Actinokineospora globicatena. The sequence goes on along the minus strand of NZ_JAMTCR010000003.1, from coordinate 1,255,815 downwards.
ACGCCGCAAGCACCTGTCCGCCGGGATCGCCGCGCTCGAACGGGTCAGCACCAAGTACCAGGCGGGCGCGACCGAGGAGCAGATGACCCGCGAGCTGCGCTCGGTCAAGCGCGGCCACCCGGTCTTCAAGGAGCTCTCGGCGACCAAGCGCGGCGACCACTGGGAGTACCGGTACGTCGCCAGCCCACCCACCACCAAGGGCGGTCCCCCGACCAGTGGCTCGTCCTTCTCGCTACCCCCGGGCCCGCTGGCGAACTACGAGGGCCACGTCATCCTCACCGCGGCCAAGCCGAAGGACATCCACCTCATCGGCAAGCACGGCGAGAAGTTCACCGACGTGATGATGAAGGACCGGCTCAACTCCTTCGTCGCCGAGTTCCGCCGCTTGCGCGCCGACAAGGTGGCCTACCAGCGGAACGTGGTCGCCGCCGCGACCACCCGGCTGGCCAGGCTCCAGGGCGACCCGGTCGGCAACGCCGCGCGGATCCAGAGCACCCAGGACGCCATCAACGCCGCGAACAAGCTCATCACCGACTACAACGCCATCTCCGACACCGACCGCGACGCGGTGTTCGACATGCTCGACAAGTGGTCCAAGTCGCTCTCGGGCATGGCGAGCAAGATGGTCACCCGGTTCACCGACGACAACAAGATCGAGCCGCTGGCGCGGGCCGCGATCGCGGCCAACCAGGCCGCCATCGACGCCGCGTTCACCGAGGCCAACGGCGATCCCAAGCCCAACGGCACGCAGAAGGCCATCACCCACCCGGCACCGCCCGGCCTCGGCGCGGGCTTCGAGATGGACGCGACCAACACCCCGGTCGAGATCACCAGGGTGCTGAGCAAGGTCGTGTTCCGGTTGATAGTGTCCGACGCCGCCAACCGGCACTTCCTCATCGAGACGGGCTACTTCGAATGAGCGCCGCCGACGACCTGGACACCGATCTCGGCCTCGTCCGGGACTTCCTCGTCGAGCACTACCGGGACGAACCCTCCGACGACCGCGCCGCCACACGCGCCCTGGACCGGTTCAACGAGAACCCGCCGCGCACCGCGCGGATGGCCCTCGCCTTCCGCCGGGTCATCGATGCCGAGTTGCCCGAGGGCGACCTCCAGCGCTTGGCCTTCTCGTGCACCGGACGGGATCTGCTCACCGACGACGACGCGCGGGCCTACCTGGAACGCGTCTTCGAGGCCAACCTGTTCGACCTCGCCATCGACGACGTAGCGGACATCGAGGACTGAACCCCCGGACACAGCGGTGCCCCTGACAGGACGGTGCCCCTGACAGGACAGTGCCCCGGTGGCCGAAGCCACCGGGGCACTGTCGTCTCTTGCGCTATCTCAACCGGGTGGGGCTACCTCAGGGGGTGAGCGTCCACGAGTTGATGTAGCCGGTGTCGTTGACGTACTGGTCGGACACCCGCAGGTTCCAGGTGCCGTTCTTGTTCTCCGAGGACAGGTTCACCGTGTACGACCGGTTGATGTTGTCCGCCGAGCCGCCCGCGCGGTTGTGCAGGACGTAGGTGCTGCCGTCCGGCGCGACCAGGGTGACGACCAGGTCACCGATGTAGGTGTGGACGATGTTCACCGCGACGGTGGCGGTGGCCGACGCGCGGCCGGTGCAGTTCGCGACGGTCACCGGGCTGGAGACGGTCGCGTTGTCGCGGATGGTGTAGTCGGCCGAGTTGGTCACCGGGCCGCAGCTGCCGCCGGTGGTGCCGACGGTGATGGTGAACGACGCGTTGCCGGTCTTACCGGCGCTGTCGCGGGCGGTGACGGTGACGTTCGCGGTGGCCGCGGCGGTCGGGGTGCCCGAGATGGTGCCGGTGGAGGAGCTGATCGACAGGCCCGCGGGCAGGCCGGTGGCCGACCAGGTGTACGGGGAGGTGCCGCCGGAGGCCGAGTTGTTCACGCTGAACGGCTGGCCCACGGTCGCGGTCTGGTTGCCGGGGTTGGCCACCGAGACGTCACCGGGGGTGGTGCCGCCGTTGAGGAAGCTAATGTTGAGCAGGCGGTTGGGCGAGCCGGTGCCGATGCTCGAGAGCTTGTTGGTGCCCGCGTTGTTCACCAGGGCCGTCTGCACCTGCGCCGAGGTGGCGGAGGGGTTCTTGCCCAGGTAGACCGCCGCCGCGCCCGCGGTGTGCGGGGAGGCCATCGAGGTGCCGGTCATCGTGGCGGTACCGGTGTTGCTGGAGTACGAGGCCGAGATGATGCTGGTGCCCGGCGCGAAGATGTCCAAGCAGGAACCGTAGTTGCTGGTGGAGTTGCGCGCGTCGCTGGAGTTCGTGTTGCCGACGTTGATGGCCTCGGGGACCCGCTGCGGGCTGTAGTAGCAGGCGTCGTCGCTGGAGTTGCCCGCCGCCTGGACCCACTGCACGCCGCTGGCCACGAGGGACTTCACCGCGTTGTCGAGCGAGTTGTCGGTGCAGCGCTGCTGGCAGCCGATGCTGTAGTTGACGACCGCGGGCTTCACGGCGTTGTTCCGGATCCAGTTGATGCCCGCGATGATGTCGTCGTTGGCGCCGGAGCCCTGGCAGTTGAGCACCCGGACCGCGGAGATGGTGGCCTTCTTGGCCACGCCGTAGGTGGTGCCCGCCGCGGTGCCCGCGACGTGCGTGCCGTGCCCGTGGCAGTCCGAGGGGGTGCTGTCGCCGTCCACGAAGTCGTAGCCCGCGGCCATCCGGCCGGAGAACTCCTGGTGGTTGGCGTTGATGCCGGAGTCCATGATGTACACCCGCACGCCCTGGCCGGGGTTGCTGGGGTAGGTGAAGGACCGGTCCAGCGGCAGGTTCGCCTGGTCGATGCGGTCGTCGCCCCAGTTCGGCGGGTTGGTCTGGGTGTCGGTCAGCACCATGGTGGTGACCTGCTGCACGTAGGCGACGCTCGGGTCCTTGGCGACCTTCGCGGCCTCGGCGGCCGACATCCGCGCCGAGTAGCCGTTGATGCCCGCGTCGTAGGTGTGCCGGATCTGGCCGCCGTAGCGCTGCGTCAGCGAGGTCGCCGAGGCGCTGACCGAGGCGATGCCCTGGCCCTGGGACTTGAAGGCGACGATGTAGCGGTCGGCGACCGCGTTGGCGGAGCCCGCGTTGAGGATGGAGACGGAGGATTCCTGGGCGGAGAAGGCAGGTGGCGCGATGAGCGCGGCGGCACCGGCGACCGCGGCGACGGAGACGGCCACCACCGCGGATCTCCGCGAGAGGCGAATCTTCATTCTGTCGGTTCCTTCTTTTGCAGGGGATGAACCCGAACGGCCCACGATGCCCTCACGGCGGACCGGACCCCGGAACAGTGCAATTCCCCCAATTGGGATTCAAGACCCGATTCTTGCCTGTGACCGTTCCGCTGTGAAACCGCAGCTGAACGGCGTGAAGGTCTGGCAAGAACGGAATGTTCACAGTTGTTCACGACAACAGTGAATGGCCATCTATTCGGTGTATTACCTGCGTGCGGCCGCTGTCCGACTAACGGTGGACCCGCCATCGATCACACGACGGACGCGCTGGGGGAGACCCCGTGGTTACCGTCAGTGCCGCGAGGTGACGAGGGGGAGTCGGATGCGACGGGTCGAGAGCCTGGACGTGCTGCGCGGGGTGGCCATCCTGGGCACGTTCGGGACCAATGTGTGGATCTTCAGCAGCCCGGGCGGGCTGGCCGCCGTGCTGGGTGGGGGCGGGGTGGTCGAGTCCGGCCTGCGGGCGTTGAGCAACGGCAAGTTCCTGGCGCTGCTCTCGATCCTGTTCGGTGTCGGGCTGGCCATCCAGCACTCGTCGGCCCTGCGCCGGGGTGCCCGCTGGCCCGGGTGGTACCTGTGGCGGTCGGCGTTGTTGCTGGTCGAGGGCGTGCTGCACTTCGTGCTGGTCTTCGAGTTCGACGTGCTGATGTTCTACGCCGTCGTCGCCGTGCAGTGCGCGTTCATCGTCGGCCGGAGCACCCGGGTGATCCGGGGCTGGATGATCGCCGCCGGGGTGCTGCACGTCGCGGTCGTCGGCCTGCTCACCGCGGCGCTCTACGGCGAGGACGTGGTCGGTGACGACGCCGCGGACACCTCGCGGTGGCTCGACCAGGTCGCGTTCCGGCTGGACAACGCCCTCGCGCTCCGGGCCGAGGCGGTGTTCGTCCTGCCGCTGGGCATGGTGTTGTTCCTGGCGGGTGCGCGACTGCTGCGCGCGGGCGCGTTGGAGCAATCGGTGCGCGGTGACGCTATCCGGCGGCGGTTGACGACCTGGGGTCTAGGCCTTGGAGTGCCTCTTAACGCACTCACCGCGTTCGCGGGCACAGACTGGGCGCTGGTCGACCGCTACCTGTGCGCTCCGCTGGTCGCGTTCGGGCTCCTGGGTGCCATCACCACCCTCGTGCACCGGACGGCGGAGGGGCCACTGCGGCGAGGGATCACCGCGGTCGGGCGCAGTGCGCTGTCCTGCTACATCGCGCAGAACGTCCTGGCGTCGGTCTTGTGCTACCGGTGGGGGTTGGGCGTCACCGGCGGTCCGTTGTGGACGGTCACGTGCTTCCTGATCGTGTCCGCGCTGGTGACCGCCGGTGCGTGGCTGTGGCTGAGGAGGTTCCCGCGGGGCCCGGTGGAGACCGTGTGGGACGTGCTCTACCGGGCGCCCCAGCGGATCAGCTCACGCAGAACTCGTTGCCCTCAGGGTCGGTCAGCGTGACCCAGCCGTGCGGGCCCTGCGTGCCCTCGTGCAGCTTGGTCGCGCCCCTGGCCACCAGCGCGTCGACGGCGGCGGCGACGTTCTCCTGCCCGACCCAGACGTCGAGGTGCACCCGGTTCTTCACCGTCTTGGCCTCGGGCACCGACTGGAACAGCACCCGTCGCCGGGTCCCGGTCGTGGGGTCGTCCGGGTGCTGGATGGCCGACCCGATGCGCCAGACCAGCACCCCGTTGTGCGTGGTGGTGTCGTCGTCGGTGGCGTACCCCTTGGCGACCATCTCGCGGATGAACTCCTCGTTGGACGGCTCGACCACCCAGCCGAGGGTCTCCGCCCACCACTCGGCGAGGTCGTGCGGGGTCGCGCTGTCGACGACGACCTGGAAGACATGTGGACTCATGCCGGTCACCCTAGGCGGCATTGCGGACGGGTTCAGTCCTGGTTCTGGAGCGTCTGGCTGGGCAGCACGCCGAACGCCTCCCGGTAGTACCCGGTGAAGCGGCCCGCGTTGAAGAACCCCCACCTGGCCGCCACCGCGGTCACCGTGTCCTCGCCGGGCGCCGCCGACCGCAGTTCCCGGTGGGCGTGGTCGAGCCGGACCCGGCGCAGGTAGGCCAGCGGCGTGGTGTCGAGGTGGCGGCGGAAGGCCAGCTGCACGGCCCGCACCGTGACCCGGGAAGCGTTGGCGACGTCGGCCAGGCTGATGTCGCGGGCGGCGTTGTCCTCCAGGTAGGCGATCGCCCGGCGCAGGGTCGGCGGGTACGCGTCGTGCCGGTCGGCCCCGGTCGTGCCGTGCGCCGTCGTGCTGGGGAAGGTGCTCAGCGCGGTGGCCGCCAGCAGCCTGGCGGCGTTGGACAGCACCAGCGGGGACGCGGGTTCGTCCACCCGGTCGTCGCCCTGCGCGTCCTCGCCGAGCACGTCGTCGACCAGGTAGGCCACCATCCGCTGCCACCGGCCCGCCGCCACCGCGCTGACCGGTCGGTACCCGGTGAACCGGGGATCCCCACCGGCCACCTCGGCGAGCAGGGCGGGGTCGAAGGTGACCGACCGCAGCAGCGCCATCGACGACCGCGCGGCGAAGCGCTGGCCCGCGCCCGCGTGCACCAGCACGTCACCGGGGGCCAGCTGGGCGTGGTCGGAGCCCAGCGTCCGCTCGGCGTGCCCGGCCCACAGCTGCACGATCAGCGGTCCCGGTGACTCGGCGCTGAAGCTCAGCTCGAACGGCAACCGCAGGTCGTCGACCACGAACCGGCCGCCGGTGGCGCGCTGGTGGCACAGCGAGCCGCCGTCGAGGGTGTCGACCCGCAGGTCGTGGTCCAGGGTCTCGACCAGGTACTGGTGCGCCAGGTCGGGGTCGTCGGTCTCGAACCTGGTCCGGACCGGACCGCGCGGGCCGGGCACCGCGCCGGCCGTGCTCGGGGCCCTCGGTGGGAATGTCATGGCTGTGCCCCCTCCTCGCCGGGTATCGCCTCTGGCTACCCAGCGCTGACCTGGGCTACCCCTCTGTTCCACCGTCCGGGCACCCCGATCGGGTGGCCTGCGCGAACCTGGGCGGGAGCTGTGCGACCCATGAGTTGGCTGTGCGTGCGGGCGCTTCGCTCGGATGGGGCAGGCGGGCGGCCGACCTCCCCGGGGCAAGCGAACCCCACCGCGAGGCAGGAACGATGAACGTAAGCAGCGTCTCCAGCGCGCAGACCACCGCGTTGACCCAGCGACCCGACAGCGCGTCCACGCGCAAGGCCTTCCAAGCCGCCGCCAAGGCACTGGACATGTCCACCGACGACCTGCGCAGTGCCCTCAAGGACGGGCAGAGCCTGTCCGACCTGGCCAAGGCCAAGGGCGTCAGCGAGTCCACCCTCACCGACGCCATCACCAGCGCCGTCCCGTCGGCCAACGCCGCCGACATCGCCCAGAATCTGCTCTCCGGTCCCGGCGGCCACGGCGGACCGGGTGGTGGCCCTGGCGGTCCCGGTGGCCCCCCGCCGCCGCCCCGCGACTCCCGCGTCGACTCCGCCCTCAGCGCCGTGCAGGACGCGCTCGGCATCGACGACCTCGACGAGGAGCTGGCCTCCGGCGAGTCGCTGACCGACGTCGCCGCCGCCAACGGGATGGACGCCGAGACCCTCAAGACCACCCTCACCACCGCCATCAGCGCCGCTGACTCGACGCTGTCGGCCGACGCGGTGTCCGAGCTGGCCGACAAGATCATCGAAGGCCCGCCGAAGCCGCAGCAGGACACCGCGAGCGCGCGCCAGGAGTTCGACCTGTCCCAGACCTCTTATGACTCCACCGCGGTGAGCAAGCAGCTGCTGCAGAGCCTCTACGCGCAGCAGTCGCAGCTGGCCACGTCGTCGAGCTGGGCCGCGTGATCGGTGCGACGCACGTCATGTAGGCCGGGAAGTTCGACACCTGGCGACGTAACATCGGGTGAACCGGTGTGACCGAACTGAACGGGAGACGCGGCATGGCGACTTCGAGCGCGCGTGTGGTGACCGATCGCCCTGGGCGCTACGCCAAGCAATTGGCGGCGCACATGGCCCGCAAGATCGACACCGACTGGGACGCCGACTCCGGCGTCGGCGAGCTGCGTTTCCCGTTCGGCACCTCCAGCCTGCGCGCCGAGCCCGACGCCCTGCTGCTGACCGTCGACGGCGCCGCCGAGGACCTGGAGCGGCTCGAGGCCGTGGTCGGCAAGCACCTGGTGCGCTTCGGCGCGAAGGACGAGCTGGTCGTGCACTGGACCAGGGACACCGGTGAGGCGGGCACCCAGTGGCGCCACGACGGCGACGACGAGTGAGCCGCGCGCGGCGAGCGGGTCACCCGGTGTGCTGACCCGCCTCAAGGCGGGCCGGTGCGACGGTCGATGATCAGGGCATGTTGATCCGCCTCGCCGCACCGGTGGTCATCGCGCTGGCGCTGACCGCGTGCTCCTCGGCCACCCCGGCCCCGCAGACCCCGGCGACCGCGTCGGCCGCCGACGAGATCGGCTGCCTCAAGACCGGCCAGACCGGGTCCTCGGCGGCCGCCGCCGTGCCGACGACCACCACGACGCAGCCCTTCCGCGCCGCGCCCCGGGTCCGCCAGGAGGACGAGGAGAAGGGCTCCGACGCGGTCTACGCCGAGCTGCGCCACCAGCTCGACACCTACCAGAAGTCGGACTACCAGCACACGACCACGGTCAACCGCTCGGCGGGCACCTACATCGTCGACTGCTCGGGCTGGGGCAACGTCCTGCTCCGCGCCGCCGCCTGCCCCGCCTACGCCGACCTGGTCCGCATCACCAACGAGACCAGGGGCGCCGGGTTCCTCGCGGGCTGCGACCTGGGCATCGGCGCCATCGAACACGGCCCGTACGCCGCGGACTGGGCGAGCATGCTGGCCCAGATCGAACCCGGCACCACCAACGGCCACTGGACCCGCCGCACCACCGTCGCCGAACTCGTCCCCGGCGACATCGTCACCTACGCCCTGGGCCCCGGCGCCACCGACACCGGCCACGTCATGTTCGTCGCCGCCAAACCCACCCCCACCGCCGACCCCACCCGCTGGGTCGTCCCCATCGCCGACTCCACCGCCTTCCAGCACGGCCCCACCGACAGCCGCAAGAACAACCCCCGCAACGTCGACGGCGAGGGCATCGGCACCGCCGAGATCCTCCTCATCACCGACAAGACCGGCGCCCCCACCACCCAGTTCCTCTGGTACCCCACCGCGACGAAGGTCGACACCGTCCCGAACCCGGTCCTCCTGGGCCACCTGAACTAGTCCCGCGCCATGGCCTGCCCGGGCCTCGGGCTGGTCTCAGGGGTGAGACACCCGAGCCGATCTGGCGATGAGCCAGCGACATCCGGCCTAGGTGCGTGCGGTGCCGGTGTAGTTCTCGGCGAGGCTGGTGGCGGCGGCGCGGGACGAGACGATGTGGCGGAGGTGGGCCAGTTGGAGTTGGGTGTCGAACTCCGACTGGCCCGGGGCCAGGTGCAGCGTCGTGGTCATGAAGTGCGAGAAGTGCTCCGCTCGCCAGATCCCGCGCAGCGCGGTGTGTTCGTAGGCGTCCAGCAGGTCCGGTGAGCCGGTGCGGTGCAGGTGGTCGAAGGCGGCTGCCAGCAGGGTGACGTCGGCGGCCGCGAGGTTGAGGCCCTTGGCGCCGGTGGGCGGCACGATGTGGGCGGCGTCGCCCGCGAGGAACAGGGTGCCGTGGCGCAGGGTCTCGGCGACGCAGGCGCGCATGGGCAGGACCGACTTGGCGGTGATCGGGCCGCGCTGGGGGTGGTGGTCGCCGAGGCGGTGGTCGAGTTCGGTCCAGATCTCGTCGTCCGGCCAGGGCTCGGTGCCGTTGGGGACCTGGAGGTAGAGCCTGCTCACGGTGGGGGAGCGCATGCTGGCCAGCGCGAAACCGCGGCGGGAGTGGGCGTACACGAGTTCGTGGTGCACCGGCGGCGCGTCGGCCAGGATGCCCAGCCAGGAGTACGGGAACGTGCGCTCGTGCACCACGCCCGGCACCAACCCGCGCGTGACCCCGTGGAAGCCGTCGGCGCCGACCACGTAGTCGCACACGACCTGACCACCGGCGTGGTGCACGGTCGGTCGGCCGTCGAGGTCGGTCAGCGCGAGCACCGGGGTGTCGAACAGCAGCGGCAGGTCGTCGGCCACCCGCAGCGCGATCAGGTCCTTGACCACCTCGGTCTGCGCGTAGATCCACACCCGGGCGCCGGTCGTGCCGAGGAAGTCGACCCGGTGCGCGGCGCCGTCGAACACGAGGTCGATGCCGTCGTGCGGGATGCCCTCGCGCTCCAGCCGGTCGGCCGCGCCCGCCGCGCGCAGTGTGTCCACTGTGGCCTGTTCGAGGATGCCCGCCCGCTGCCGCCGTTCGACGTACTCGCGGTCGCGGCTCTCGAACACGACGCTGTCGATCCCCGCCCGGTGCAGCAACCGGGCCAGCAGCAACCCCGCTGGTCCGGCGCCGACGATCCCGACCAGCAAGCTCACTCCAGAACCCGTTGTGCGACGGCGAACGCGGAGTTGGCGGCGGGCACCCCGCAGTAGATCGCGGACTGCAGCAGCACCTCACCGATCTCGTCGCGGGTCAGGCCGTTGCCCAGCGCGGCCCGCACGTGCATCGCCAGCTCGTCGTGGTGCCCGCGTGCCACCAGCGCCATCAACGTGATCGCGCTGCGGGTGCGGCGGTCCAGGCCGGGGCGGGTCCAGATCTCGCCCCACGCGTACCGGGTGATCAGGTCCTGGAACGCCTCGGTGAACGGCGTGGTCTTGGCGATCGCGGCGTCGACGTGGGCGTCACCGAGGACCTCGCGCCGCACGCGCATCCCCGGGCCGCCTTGGTCCAGGAACGTCAGCAGGGCAGCGGTCACCGCGTCCGGACGGTCCACCACGGCCAGGTGCGCGGCCCCGTTGATCTCGGTGAGGCTCGCGCCGGGGATGCCGTCGACCAGTTCCCTGGCTTGCGCGGGTGGCGTCGCCGGATCGGATCGCCCCGCGATGACGAACGTCGGCGCCTGGATCTCCGCCAGCCGGTCGCGGATGTCGTATGTGGACAGGGCGTCACAGCACGCCGCGTACCCCGCTGTGTCCACAGTGGCCAGATCCTCGACCAGCCGCCGCCCCAACGGCGACGCCGCCGCCACCGGATCGGCGAACCACCGCGCCACCGTCGGCTCCAACAACGACGCCGTACCTCGAGCGCGCACCAACTCCGCCCGCTCCCGCCACTGCCTCGGCTCCCCGAACCGCGCCGCCGAACACACCATCGCCAAACTCAACACCCGCTCCGGCGCAACCAACGCCACCGTCGCCCCGATCGCCCCACTGATCGAGATCCCCGCGTAGTGAAACCGCCGCCACCCCAGCGAATCAGCCAACCCCAACACCATCCGCGCCAGGTCCTCGATCACCGCCCCAGCACCCAACGCCGGAGTCCCCGCGTGACCAGGCAACTCGAACCGCACCACGCGGAACCGCCGAGCCAGTGCGGGAACCTGGTGATCCCACACGGCACTACTAGTCCCCACGGAAGGCCCAAGAACCAATGGCGGCGCACCCGAAGCGCCATCCACCCGGTAGGTCAGCTCACGGGAAGTCAAAGAACACCGTCTCCCGTGGGCCCTGGAGCCGGATGTCGAACCGGTACAGCTCCCCGCGTTCCCGTTCCGCCAGGAGCGTGGACAGCCGTTCCTCCGCCAAGGCAGGGAAGTCCGCGCGCACCTGGTCCACCTGGTCCGGCAAGTAGATCCGAGTGTGCAAGTGGTGCAGCAGCCCACGAGCGAACACCGCCACCGCCAAGTACGGCGTAGCGCCCGGTCGATGGGGGCCCGGGGCCACCGTGCGCACCGCCCAGTGGCCGTCAGCGTCGGTGGGGACTCGGCCGAAGCCGGTGAAGCGGATGCCGTCGCGGCCGAGGACTCGGCTGGTCACCTGGTCGTGGCGCAGGGTGCCGGGGGCGCCGACGAGGGAGCCGTCGTGGTCGGCTTGCCAGATCTCGACCAGGGCGTCGGGGACCGGGCTGCCCGCGCCGTCGAGGACCTGGCCGTGCAGGGTGATCTGGTGCGGGTCGCCGTCGGAGGCCATGCAGGCGCCGCCGGGGAAGGGCAGGGCGTAGCCGAAGAACGGGCCGACGGTCTGCGCCGGGGTGGGTGGGAGCCAGGCGGGGGAGCCTGGACTGGTGGTGAGCTCTGGGGTCATCGATCCTCGAACGGCGTCATCGGTCCTCGAACAGGGTGCGGGACGGTCCACCCAAGACGATGTCCCAGCGGTAGCCCAATGTCCACTCGGGCAGCGACAGGTCGTGGTCGTAGCGGGCCACCAGCCGCTCGCGCGCGGACTGGTCGGTGACCGACCGCAGCACCGGGTCGTACGGGAACAGCGGGTCGCCCGGGAAGTACATCTGGGTGACCATGCGCTGGGTGAACGCGGTGCCGAACAACGAGAAGTGGATGTGCGCCGGCCGCCACGCGTTGAGGTGGTTGCGCCACGGGTAGGCGCCGGGCCGGATGGTGGTGAAGTTGAACTCGCCGTCGGCGTCGGTCAGGCAGCGGCCGAAGCCGGTGAAGTTCGGGTCCAGCGGCGCCGGGTGCTGGTCGAGGTCGTGGGCGTAGCGGCCCGCGGCGTTGGCCTGCCAGACCTCCACCAGTTGCCCCGCCAGCGGCCGCCCGGTCCGGTCGAGCACCCGCCCGGTGATGGTGATCCGCTGCCCCGCCGGTTCCCCGGTCTGGCCGAGGGTGAGGTCGTTGTCCAACGTGGACACGTCGGTCACCCCGAACACCGGCCCGGTCAGCTCGACCGCCTCCGGGTCCACCACCGGCAGCGGCGCCTGCTTGGGGTGGCGCAACGCGCTGCTGCGGTAGGGCGGGTAGTCGCGGTTGGGGTGGTGCGGGTCCGGCGGCGGCACCTGGTCGGCCTCGGCCATCGCCGCGTCGATGTCGCGTTGGGTCGGGTCCCCGGTCAGCGGTGTCAGCGGTCGCGTCGACAACGGCGTTGCTCCCCTCAGCACGCGTGCAACTCGGCGTCGGTCTTCGCGGCCACCTCGGCCGCGCTGACCCCCGGCGCCGTCTCGACCAGCACCACCCCGGTGGGGCCGATGTCGAGGACGGCGAGGTCGGTGATCACCCGGTGCACGCAGCGGCGCCCGGTCAGCGGCAGGGTGCACTCGCGCACCAGCTTGGGCGCGCCGTCCTTGGTGGTGTGCGTCATGATCACCACGACCCGGCGGGCGCCGTGCACCAGGTCCATCGCGCCGCCGATGCCGGTGACCAGCTTGCCGGGCACCGCCCAGTTGGCCAGGTCGCCGGTGGCCGAGACCTGCATGGCGCCGAGCACCGCGGTGTCGATGTGGCCGCCGCGGATCATCCCGAACGACAGCGCCGAGTCGAAGTAGGACGCCCCGGGCAGCACCGTCACGGTCTGCTTGCCCGCGTTGATCAGGTCCGGGTCGACCGCGTCCGCGGTGGGGAACGGCCCGGTGCCCAGGATCCCGTTCTCCGACTCCAGGGTGACGCTCACCCCCGGCGGCAGGTGCTCGGGGATCAGCGTGGGCAACCCGATGCCCAGGTTCACGTACTCGCCGTCGCGCAGTTCCGCCGCCGCCCGCGCCGCCATCTGCTCCCTGGTCCAGGCCATCAGTCGGCCCGCCGGGTGGTGCGGAACTCGATCTTCTTGTCCGCCGCCTGCGCCGGGGTCAGCTCGACCACCCGCTGCACGAACACGCCGGGCAGGTGCACGTGGTCCGGGTCGATCTCGCCCGGCTCGACCAGCCGCTCGACCTCCGCGACGGTCACCCGCCCGGCCATCGCGGCCAGCGGGTTGAAGTTGCGCGCGGACTTGGTGAAGACCAGGTTGCCGTGCCGGTCGCCGATCGCGGCCCGCACCAGCGCGAAGTCGGTGGTGATGCCGCGCTCCAGGACGTAGGAGACGCCGTCGAACTCGCGGATCTCCTTGGCCGGGGAGCTGATCGCGACCGAGCCGTCGGGGTGGTAGCGCCACGGCATGCCGCCCTCGGCGACCTGCGTGCCGACCCCGGCCGGGGTGAAGAACGCCGGGATGCCGTGCCCGCCGGAGCGCAGCCGCTCGGCGAGGGTGCCCTGCGGGATCAGCTCGACCTCCAGCTCACCGGCCAGGTACTGGCGGGCGAACTCGGCGTTGGCGCCGATGTAGGACCCGGTGACCCGCGCGATCCGCCCGGCCGCGAGCAGCACCGCCAGCCCGGACTCGAGCGCGCCGCAGTTGTTGGACACCACGTGCAGCCCGCCGACGCCCGCCTCGTGCAGCGCCTCGATCAGGGTGGTGGGCACGCCGCTGAGGCCGAACCCGCCGACCGCGAGCGCGGCGCCGTCGCCGATGTCGGCCACCGCCTCCTTGGCGCTGCCGATGACCTTGTCCATGCGCCCCCACCCGGTCGTGTTCGCCTGGTGAACTTGTCTTCACCGTAGTTCCCGCGCACGAGTGTCGGGCCAGGGTCACGGCCGTGTCAACCGGACCGGAAGTTCGCTACGCCCCGCGTGGGCTGGTCGGGGCAGGGGAGCGGGGCTGTTCAGCGGCCCGCGGCGCGGCAGGTGGACACCGCGGCCGGGTGCGCCGCTCAGACCTTCGGCACGGTCGCGAAGCGCTCGGTGACGTGCAGGTCGGCCTCGATGGCGGTGGCCGCGGCGCGCAGCAGGGGCAGCACCTCGTCCACGCACTCCCGCGGCGTCCGGCGCTCGCTGTGCATCGCCACGTTCACGGCCGCGACCACCGCTCCGGCCCGGTCGCGCACCGGCACCGCGACCGACCGCACGCCGATCTCCAGCTCCTCGTCGACCATCGCGTACCCGTCCGCCCGAACCCGGTCGAGCGCGTCGACCAGGCCCGCGCGGCTGGTGATGGTGTGCGGGGTCAGCGGCCGCTGCTCGGTGCGCTCCAGGCGCCGCCGCAGCTCCGCGGGCGGCAGGCTGGCCAGCAGCACCCGGCCCATCCCGGTCGCGTACGCCGGGAACCGGGTGCCCAGCGTGATGTCGATGTCCATGATCCGCCGGGTCGCCGCCCTGGCCACGTACTGGATGTCGCCGTCGTCCTCGGCGGCCACCGCCAGCGACGACGAGTCCCGCACCTGGACCGCCAGCTCCTCCAGGTGCGGGGTCGCGATCCTGGCCAGGGTCGTCGCCGCCAGCACCGGGAAGCCCAGGCCGAGCACCCGCGGCGTCGGGCGGAACAGGCGGCCGTCGGTGCTGACGTAGCCCAGGTGCACCAGCGTGATCAGCGCCCGCCGCGCGGTCGCCCTGGCCAGGCCGGTGGCGGTGGCGACCGCGCTCAGGCCCAGCTCGGCCCGGCCCGCGTCGAACGCGGTGAGCACCGTCAGCCCCCTGGCCAGCGACTCGATGAACTCCCGGCCCAGCTCCTGCTTCGACGCCCCGGTCCACGCCGCCAGGCCCACGCCGCTCCCGGCCCGGTCGGCGCCGGTGGGCCCCTCGGCGCGCAGGTCGTGCTCCATGGCGGCGATGGCGTCGCGCAGGCACGGCAGCAGTTGCTCGCGCAGCGACTCGGCGGTGTGGCGGCTGGTGTGGCTCGACACGCTCGCCACGCACGCCACCCGCCCGTCCGGCGACCGCACCGGTACGGCCAACGCCACCAGCCCGCGCTCGACCAGTTGGTCGTCGACCGCCCACCCCCGCTCCGCCGCCAACGCCACCAGGGCGGGGAAGTCGGGGGCGGGTCCCTGCCGGGGGCCGACGGCGGGGAAGCCGTTGTCGTCGGGGTCGGCCGCGCGCCGCTCCCGCCAGCGCGCCCAGTCCGCCTCGGTCCAGCCGGTGGCCACCAGCTGCCCGGCGGCGGTCCGCTCGGCGGGCAGCAGGTCGCCGATGCCGAAGGTCAGCGACACGGCCCGGCGGCGGGTGGCGTGCTGGACGAACCGGACCCCGTCGCCGTCGCCGACCGCCAGCGACACCGACTCGTCGAGCTCCAGGGCCAGCCGCCGGGCCCGGGGGCCGAGCCGGTCCGGGACGCCCAGCGCGGCCAGGTAGGCGTTGCCCAGCTCGAGCAGCCGGGGCGCCAGGGTGACCTCGCGCCGATCGACCCGCAGGTAGCCCATCCGCTCCAGCGTCGCCACGACCCGGTCCACCGTCGAGCGCGCCAGGCCGCTGGCCCGCTGCAGCTCGCTGGGGCTGAGGGTGCCGCCCGCGTCGGTGAGCAGCCGGGTCAGCAGCAGGCCCCTGGCCAGCGGCGCGACGGCGTCGACCGGGGCGTCGGCTGGGGCGGGGTCCTCGGGCGTCGGTGGCATCGGCTCTCCGTACGTGGTCGGCGCTAGACCCTAGACGACCACAAGCGACGCTGGATGACCCCCGTCACGCCGGTGGCGGGCTCGTTCCCGCTAGTTGCCCGCAGTGGGCTGGGCCGGTGGCTGGTCGCCTCCGGTGCCCTGCTCCCGGATGGACGTCGCGGTGGCGGTGTCGCCGGCGACGGTCGCCACGACGGTGACCGTGTCACCGGTGGCGATGTCACCCGCCGCGCTGTCGCTGGTGGCGCTGTCGCTGGTGGCTGTGCCGTTCGTTGTGCTGCCGCTGGTGGTGGTCGCACCGAGGACGGTGTCGGCGTCGATCGTGTAGGTCTTCGTGTACCCGTCCTCGCTCACCGCCGTCAGCTCGGTGGCGCTGATGGCGGTGACCTCACCAGTCTGCAACACCTGGGTCGTCGTGCCACTAGAGCCGTCGGACACCTGGAACTCGCCGTGCAGCGCGTCGGTCAGGCCGCCCATGCCGCCTCCGCCGGGGCCCGTGCCGCCCGGACCCTGGTCCGTGGTCTGGCTGGTATCGCTGCCGGTGGCGGCGTAGGCCGCGTACCCGCCCGCGCCGGCGATCCCGACCGCGACGACCATCGCCAGCGCGGCCTTCTTCGGCGACCAGCGGCGGGTGCCCGTCGGGTCGGTGTCGGTGCTGGCCGGAGCGCCCCAGGTGGACTGGTCGGGGGTGGGGGACTCGGTGTTCATGCGGTGCTCCTCTGCTCGGTCGGTACCCGGCAAGGTTCGCGACCGCCGCTATGCCTGACCTGTGTGGTCCGCCAGAGGAGGCTGTGCGCCCGCCGCGTCCACAGTGGAGGTCGCTCGGCGGTCGATTAGCAAGATCATCTAATGGTCGCCCGGCCCTCCCGGCGGCCCTAGGGTTCGGTCCCTGGAAGGGAGTTCCATGCTGAAGCGACTCGCTCTCGTCACCCTCGCCCTGCTCGCCGCCACCACTGCCACCGCCGTCCCGGCGTCCGCGGCGCCGACCGGGGAGGTCGTCTACACCACTAGGGGTACGGGGAAGGTCCTCGCCCTCACCTTCGACGACGGTCCTACCGCGGCGGTGACCCCCGGACTGCTGGACCTGTTGCGGGAGCACCGGATCCGCGCGGTGTTCTGCCTGACCGGCACCACCGCGACCGCCGCCCCCGCCCTGGTCAAGCGGATCGTCGCCGACGGCCACCCGCTGTGCAACCACTCGTACGCCCACGAGGACCTCTCGGTGCTGTCCCCCGCGGACATCCGGGCCAACCTGACCGCGACCGACGCGGCCATCCGCCAGGCGGCGGGCGACCCCGCGCTGCCGATCCCGTACTTCCGCGCCCCGTTCGGCAGCTGGGGCGGCGGCTTGCCCGACATCGCCGCCTCCCTGGGGCACTCCAACCTCGGCTGGTCCGTCGACCCCCGCGACTGGGACGGCTCCCCGGCCCCGGTCCTCGTCGACCGCCTCACCGCCGACGCCTTCCCCCGCGCCGTGATCCTCTCCCACGACGGCGGCGGCGACCGCACCCCGACCCTCGCCGCGTACCGGGAACTCGTCCCCCGCTGGAAGTCCGAGGGCTACACCTTCGACCTCCCAGCCCTCACCGGCGGCCCGTACCCGCCCGCCTGCACCGCCCCCACCTGGCAGCGCAACGGCACCTACGTCGGCGGCACCCGCGTCTCCCAGGACGGCAAGCTCTACCAGGCCAACTGGTGGACCCGCTCCGAACGCCCCGCAACCTCCCCCTGGACCTGGACCAACCTCGGCGCCTGCTGATCACTTCCGGGAGCCCGGTCACCACGACCGGGCTCCCTTCTTTCAGTGGTCACTATCCATGTCTTCCTGGCCGCTATGTATTATCTAGATAATGGGCTTTGGGTGGCAGGGTTGGGGCTAGCCGGTACGAGGGCTAGGCCGGCTTACGGCACAACGCTGATGAGGACCGGGGCTGTGAAGGGGAAGTTGGCCGCCGGTCAGGCCAAAGGTCCATTGTGGATGGCGTTATCCCTGGACTGTGGCGGGGGTCGGGGTGTACGGGGCGTCCGGTAGGGGGCGGGCCAGGGCTTGCTGGAGGGCGGCTCGCAGGACGGGTCCAGGCTCCAGCCCGAGGTGGTCCACCAGCCGTCCCCGGATGGTGTTGAGGACTGCAACGGCCTCGGCCTGTCGTCCGCACGTGGTCAGCAACTGTGCCCAGCTCGCGTAGATCGCCTCGTCCGTCGGTCGTTCGATGGCCAGTGCGGCAAGGGCGGGTACGGCCACGAGGTGGCTGCCGGAGCTGATGGCCGCGTCGGCCAAGGCGCAGGCTGCGGCTGTTCGGGTGAGTTCCCATCCCGCTGTGGTGGGGAAATCGGCGGCGACCGGGTGGGCGTCGAGGACTGGGCCGCGCCAGAGGGCGAGGGCGGTGGCGAGGTGGCGGACCCGGACGACGGCGGTCGCCGTGCGGTCCATCCCGCGGGCGGCCAGGGCGTCGAAGCGGTCCGCGTCGAGGGTCCACGGGCCGAGGTCGAGCCGGTAGCTGTCGTGGTCGCGGGTGATGTGGGTGCCGGGGAACGCCGAGCGGAGCCAGCCGCGCAGCCGGGAGATGGCCACGTGCACCGCCTTCATGCCCGAGGGCGGGACCGAGTCCGGCCAGGCGAGGTCGAGCAGGTGCCGCCCGGTGACCGCGCGGCGGGCGACCAGCAGCGCCATCAGCACGACCCGCTGGACACCGACCGGGACGGGGGTGGCGACGCCGAGGCGGTGCGCGCGCAGCGGGCCGAGCACGTCGAACCCGCCTGTCTGGTCGGGCACCTGACGACCTCCCGATGTCGGCGACAACCGAGCCACCACCGAGTCTGCCACTGTCCACAGCCACCGTGGGGTGAGTCCCCGCCACGGGGTCCAAGGGACGCCGGTCGGCTGACCGCCCCGGATGGAGCAGGCGGTCAGCCGACTGAGCAGGGGGTCAGTCCGTGATGGTGAACCCTGCGTACGCGCCGTCCGGGTCGAGCTGGGCGGCCGACCACACCTGGCGGTCGACGCCGGTGCCGAACACCTGCAGCCGACCGTCGACGTTCACCCCGACCGCGGCGCCGCTGGTGAACCGGCCGCCGAGGCTGCTGGGTGCCCCGAACCGGCCGGAGCCCGCCTCGGTCTCCACGACGGTCCAGAACGCGTTGTCCGAGCCGCGGCCGAAGGCGCTGATCCGGCCGTCGGCCTGCCTGCTGGTGGCGAACTGGTCCGCGGTCCACGACCCGCCGATCCGGGTGTAGGTGCCGAACGCGCCGCTCGGTTCGTTCTGCGGCAGCTCGTAGAGCGCGTTGTCCAGACCTCGGACGAACAGGTGCAGCAGCCCGTCCACGCCGCGCTGGACGGTGGGCGGGGTGTTGATGGCTCCACCGAGGTAGACGTAATCGGGTTCCCACGCACCGGACGCCACGGCCTGCGTCTTGACGTAGACCGCGTCACTGCCGCCGCGCACGACCGCGACGAGCCTGCCGTCGGACTGGGCGGCCACGGCGGGGGAGCCGATGATGCCGCCGCCCAGGTTGGTCCACGCGCCGGTGGTGGTGTCCGGGCCGTCCTGCTTCCACACCCACAGCTCCCCGGCGGTGCCGCGCACCAGGGCCGAGAGCGACCCGTCGGCGTTGCGGCCGACGGCGGGGTCGTCGGTGATGCCGCCGCCGATGCGGACCCACGGGGCGAACGTCCCGGCGTCGGTCTGGGTGCGCCACCACAGGGCGTCGTCGGTGCCCCTGGCGAACACCACGAGGTGGCCGCTGGTGTCGCGGTCGACGACCGGTTTGCCCGCCAGCTGCCGGGTTCCGATGTTGCGCCACCCGTTCCAGCCGACGCCCGCGACGGCCTGGGTGTTGTACCACAGGGATCGGTCGGAGCCTCTGGTCAGGGCGACGAGCCTGCCGTCGACGTCGCGGCCGACGGCTGGGGTGAGGGTGGCGACGGGTCCGTAGTCGGCGGTGAGCGGTTTGTTCTGGCCCGCCTCGGCGGTCCCGGCCAGCCCCACGGCGACCGTGGCGGTGGTGACCGCGGCGATCAGCGCCCGACGCAGCAACGCGCGCATCTCGTTCCTCCTGCCCGTTCCCCGAGGGGGCATGACCTGCCCGTCGACTCCCGGGGAGCGTTCGCCACCCGATGCTGGTGAGCGGTGTTTGCCCGGTGGTTGCGGCGGGCTTGCGCGACGCTGATGCCGTTGCGGGACAACCTGTTCGGGGGGCGCGCGGTGACCGGGTGTGCGTGGTGGTCGGCCTTTCGGGTGCGGGCGCACACAACCGTGGTCGGGGGTGGTGGCGCGCACTCGACGCGCTGGCCCCGCTGAGTACGGTTACCCAGGACACTCCGCGCGACCGCGCGGGTGCCTGCGCACGAGGGACGGGCGATGAGCGACACGCGAGTGGACGGCGCCCACGCCGGAGCGGCCGGGGGCAGACCGGGCGGGGCGGGCCACGACCAGGGGTCCGGCCACGACGTCGGTGAGCTGGAGCTGCGCGGGTTGCTGGCGGGGTTGACGGCGGTGCGCGACGGTGACTTCGGGACCCGGTTGCCCGACGGTGCCGACGGGTTGCTCGGTGAGATCGCCACGGTGTTCAACGGCATGGTCGACCAGTTGTCGCTGTTCACCTCCGAGGTGACCCGGGTGGCCCGCGAGGTGGGCACGGAGGGTCGTCTTGGTGGTCAGGCGGACGTCAAGGGTGTGTCGGGGACGTGGCGGGACCTGACGGACTCGGTGAACGCGATGGCGGGCAACCTGACGACCCAGGTGCGCGACATCGCGCAGGTGGCGACGGCGGTGGCGAAGGGCGACCTGTCGCAGAAGATCGACGTCGACGCGCGCGGTGAGATCTTGGAGTTGAAGGAGACCGTCAACACGATGGTCGACCAGCTCTCCGCGTTCGCCGACGAAGTGACCCGTGTCGCCCGTGAGGTGGGCAGTGAGGGCCGTCTCGGCGGCCAGGCGCAGGTGCCCGGTGTCGGTGGGACCTGGCGGGACCTGACCGACTCCGTGAACTTCATGGCGGGCAACCTGACCAACCAGGTCCGCAACATCGCGCAGGTGACCACGGCGGTGGCCAAGGGCGACCTGTCGCAGAAGATCACCGTTGACGCGCGTGGCGAGATCCTCGCGTTGAAGAACACCATCAACACGATGGTCGACCAGCTTTCCGCGTTCGCCGACGAGGTCACGCGGGTCGCCCGGGAGGTCGGTACTGAGGGGATCCTGGGCGGGCAGGCCGATGTGAAGGGCGTGTCCGGGACGTGGCGCGACCTGACCGACTCGGTGAACTTCATGGCGGGCAACCTGACCGCGCAGGTGCGGTCGATCGCCCAGGTCGCCACCGCGGTCGCGCGCGGTGACCTGTCGCAGAACATCACCGTCGACGCGCGTGGCGAGATCCTGGAGCTGAAGAACACCATCAACACGATGGTCGACCAGCTTTCCGCGTTCGCCGACGAGGTCACCCGAGTCGCCCGCGAGGTGGGTACCGAGGGACGGCTGGGCGGTCAGGCGGACGTGAAGGGTGTGTCCGGGACGTGGAAGGCGCTCACCGAGTCGGTGAACGTCATGGCGGACAACCTGACCGCGCAGGTGCGGTCCATCGCGCAGGTGACCACGGCGGTGGCGAAGGGCGATCTGTCGCAGAAGATCCGGGTCGACGCGCGGGGCGAGATCCTGGAGCTCAAGGACACCATCAACACGATGGTCGACCAGCTTTCCGCGTTCGCCGACGAGGTGACCCGTGTCGCCCGTGAGGTCGGCACCGAGGGCAACTTGGGTGGGCAGGCGACGGTGCGGGGTGTGTCGGGCACCTGGAAGGGCCTGACCGACAACGTCAACGTCATGGCGTCGAACCTGACCGGCCAGGTGCGGTCCATCGCGCAGGTGGCGACGGCGGTGGCGAGGGGTGACCTGTCGCAGAAGATCACCGTGGAGGCCAAGGGTGAGGTGGCCGCGCTCGCCGGGGTCATCAACGTCATGGTCGACACGCTGTCCGCGTTCGCCGACGAGGTGACCCGGGTGGCGCGCGAGGTGGGCACCGACGGCAGGCTCGGTGGGCAGGCGCGGGTGCCGAACGTGGCGGGCACCTGGAAGGACCTGACCGACAACGTCAACTCGATGGCCAACAACCTGACCAGCCAGGTCCGCAACATCGCCCAGGTGACGACCGCGGTGGCCCAGGGCGACCTGACCCGCAAGATCGACGTGGACGCGGCGGGCGAGATCCTGGAGCTCAAGACCACGATCAACACCATGGTGGACCGGCTCTCGTCGTTCGCCTCGGAGGTCACCCGGGTGGCCCGCGAGGTGGGCACCGAGGGCAGGCTGGGTGGTCAGGCCGAGGTGGAGGGTGTCTCCGGGACCTGGAAGCGGTTGACCGAGAACGTCAACGAGCTGGCCGGGAACCTCACCAGGCAGGTCCGCGCGATCGCCGAGGTGACCAGCGCGGTCGCCGAGGGCGACCTGACCCGCTCGATCAGCGTCGACGCCTCCGGTGAGGTCTCGGAGCTCAAGGACAACATCAACTCCATGGTGGAGTCGCTGCGCCAGTCGACGCAGGCCAACCAGGAGCAGGACTGGCTCAAGTCGAACCTGGCCCGCATCTCGGGGTTGATGCAGGGCCACCGGGACCTGACCGTGGTCGCCGCGCTGGTGATGGACGAGCTGGTGCCGCTGGTCGGTGCCCAGTTCGGCGGGTTCTACCTGGCCGAGGAGCTGGCCGAGGAGGCCAGCGGCGCGGGCCTGCGGCTGATCGGGTCCTACGGGCACCCGGACGCGCCGGGTGAGCACCGCTTCGCGCAGGGCCAGTCGCTGGTCGGGCAGGCCGCGCGCAGCAGGCGGACCATCGCCGTCGACGACCTGCCGCCGGGGTACGTGCGGATCACCTCCGGTCTCGGGCAGACCGACCCGACCTCGGTGCTGGTGCTGCCGATCATGGTGGAGGACCAGGTGCTCGGCGTGATCGAGCTGGCCTCGGTGCACCGGTTCACCCCGGTGCACGTGGCGTTCCTCGAGCCGCTCATGGAGACCATCGGCGTCAACGTCAACACCATCGTCGCCAACGCCCGCACCGACGCGTTGCTGCAGCAGTCGCAGCGGCTCACCGAGGAGCTGCGGGCCCGTTCGCAGGAGCTGCAGGTCCGCCAGGACGAGTTGCAGTCGTCCAACGCGGAGCTGGAGGAGAAGGCGGTGCTGCTCGCGGTGCGCAACCGCGACATCGAGACCAAGAACCTGGAGATCGAGCAGGCCCGCCAGGAGCTGGAGGCGCGCGCCCAGCAGTTGGCGCTGGCGTCGAAGTACAAGTCGGAGTTCCTGGCGAACATGAGCCACGAGCTGCGCACGCCGCTCAACAGCCTGCTGATCCTGGCCCAGTTGCTGGCGCAGAACCCGACCCGCAACCTCTCCGCCAAGCAGGTGGAGTACGCCGGGATCATCCACTCGGCCGGGTCGGACCTGCTGCAGCTGATCAACGACATCCTCGACCTGTCGAAGGTCGAGGCGGGCAAGATGGACGTCTCGCCGGAGCGGGTCGCGCTGCGGCAGCTGCTCGACTACACCGAGGCGACGTTCCGGCCGCTGACCACCCAGCGCGACCTGGGGTTCCGGGTGGCGACCGCGCCCGAGGTGCCCTCGCACGTGTTCACCGACGACTCGCGGTTGCGGCAGGTGCTGGGCAACCTGCTGTCCAACGCGGTGAAGTTCACCGAGACCGGCGAGGTGGAGCTGGTCATCGAGCTGGCCGACCCGGCCGAGCTGCCCCCGGCGGCCGCGCAGCCGGGTCCGGTGGTGGCGTTCCGGGTGCGCGACACCGGTATCGGCATCGCCGAGGACCAGCTGGAGTCGATCTTCGGCGCGTTCCAGCAGGCCGACGGCACCACCAGCCGCAAGTACGGCGGCACCGGGCTGGGCCTGTCGATCAGCCGGGAGATCGCGCACCTGCTCGGTGGCGCGGTCACCGCGCACAGCGTGCCGGGGCGCGGGTCCACCTTCACCCTGTTCCTGCCGGTGAGCAGGCCGGACTACGAGGCGGCCCGGCCCGCGGAGATCGGTCCGGCCGAGCCGACCGATGTGGCGCCGCGCCGGTTGCTGGTGGTGGAGCAGCGGGCGCGCGGGTTGCTGTCGCTGGTGGCCGAGAGCGCGGTGATCGATGTGACCGGGGAGCTCAGCGAGCACCGGCCGATCGAGCTGGTGACCGCGGTGGGCGTGCAGGAGGCCGCGGCCGCGTTGGCCGGTGGGTCGTTCCACTGCCTGGCGCTGGAGCTGGACATGCCCGACGACGCGGCGGCCCGGTTGCTGCGCGACATGAACGCGGACTCGGCGTCGCGGTCGGTGCCGGTGCTGGCCTACAACAACCGGCGGTTGGCGCCGGAGCAGGAGGCGGTGCTGCGCGAGCGGGGCGGCACGCGGCGGCTGGAGTTGCTGTCCAGTTTGGACGAGCTGCGGGAGCGGATCGCGTTGCACCTGAGCGCGGCGGACCCGGGCGGGGTGTTGCCGCTGGTGCGCCAGGACGAGCGGGCCGACGAGGCGCCGGACGTGGACGGCAGGCTCGCGGGCCGCAAGGTGCTGGTGGTCGACGACGACGCGCGCAACGTGTTCGCGTTGACCAGCATCCTGGAGCTGCACGGGATGCGGGTGCTGCAGGCCGAGAACGGCCGCCGGGGCATCGAGGTGCTCGGTGAGCACCCGGACGTCGACCTGATCCTGATGGACGTGATGATGCCCGAGCTCGACGGGTACGCGGCCACCGCGTCGATCCGGGCGATGACCGAGCACGCGGACCTGCCGATCATCGCCGTGACCGCGAAGGCCATGCCGGGTGACCGGGAGAAGAGCCTGGCCTCGGGCGCCAACGACTACGTCACCAAGCCGCTCGACGCCGACGAGTTGATGGCCCGCGTGCACCGGTGGTTGGGCCGCTGAGCATGTCCCAGGACACCACCCGCGAGATCCCGCTGCCGGAGAGCCGACGCGCGGACGTCGTCGGGCGGTTGGCGGCGACGGTGGACCGGCTGCGCGCCCAGGTGCGGCACGGGCACGACGCCACGGCCGCGCGGGGGTTGGTCGAGCTGGCCACGGGGGTGCTGGTGGAGCGGCTGCGGTGCGGGCCGTCGGCGGCGGCCGCGCAGCTGGCGGAGTTGGCCGAGCAGGCGGGTCGGACGCGGGTGGAGTTGGCGGCGGAGATCGTCGACGAGGCGGCGCGCGACGAGTTGGCGGAGGCCGCGCGGTGGAGCGCGACCGTCGATGACGGTGTCTCGCTTCGGCTCCGCACGGCGGAGAGTGGCGCGCTGGCGGCGCATGACGTGCAGGCGGTGGCGGAGTCGTTGCTGCGGCACGCGCTCGCGCCGTTGGGCGCTGTCGGGGTGGCGGTGTGGTCGGCCGGGGGTGACTCGTCGCTGACGTTGGCCGGGTGCGCGGGTTTCGCGGCTGACGAGGGTGGCCGGTGGCGGTATGTGCCGCCTGGGGTGGCTGTTCCGGCGCGGGCGGCGTTGGTGAAGCGGGACGTGGAGTGGGTGTCGTCGTTGGCGGCGGCGGGGGTGCCGTCGATCGGTGAGCGCGACGTGCCGACCGGGGCGAGAGCGGCGCTTCCGGCGAGCACGGGTGGCCGGGTCCTCGGCGTGCTTGAGGTGTGCTGGCCGCACCCGGTGGCGGAGCTGGCCCCGCGGGCGTGGCGGCAGTTGGCGGCGTTGGCCCAGTTGTGCGCGCACAGCCTGGATTACCCGGTCGCGGAGCTAGCGCCGGGGGAGGACGTGCAGCTGTGCGATCTCGCGGACAGCCTGCGGGATCCGGCGTTGGTGTTGCGGCCGCACCACGACGGCGCGGGCCGGGTGGTCGACTTCCGGATCGCGCACGTGAACCCCCGCTACAGCGACCTCGGTGGCCGACCGCGGGGCGAGGTCGTGGGTGCCCTGTTGTTGGAGGCGTACCCGTTGGCGGCGGTCGACGGTGGGTTGTTCGAGCGGGTGGAGCACGTTTTCGCCACGGGGGAGGCGTTCCGGGCCGACCGGGTCGACCTGACCGCGCTGGTGGGCCAGGTGCCGCTGACGGCCGCGCTCGGTGTCGGGATCAGCCGGGTCGGCGCCGCGGTGTTGTTGGTGTGGCACACCGAGGACGAGGCGACGCGGCTGGCGAACCTGTTGCAGCACGCCCAACGGCTCGGTCGCATCGGCGGGTTCGAGGAGAACCTGGCGACCGGGGAGATCGCGTGGAACAACGAGCTGTTCGCGCTCTACGGGCTACCGGCGTCGGCGAAACCGGTGCCGGTCGAGCAGTTGGCCCGGCACGCGCACCCCGATGACGCGGTGCTGATCGGCCGGTTCCTGCGCACCCTGTTGCACCACAACCGGCCCGCGTCGACGGCGTTCCGGCTGCGCAGGTCCGACGGGGTGGCCAGGCACATCCGGGTCATCGCCGAACCGGTGCCCGGCCCGTCCCCGGCGGTGCGCGGGGCGTACCAGGACATCTCGGCGCAGCACTGGACCGAGGTCGCGCTGGCGGCGACCCGGGAGCAGTTGGCGCACAGCGAGCAGCAGGCGGTGGAGAGCACCAAGCTGACCCTGCAGCTGCAGCACGCGATCATGCCGCCCGCGCAGAACACGTTGAGCACCCCGAGCCTCGACGTCGCCGTCCGCTACCGCCCCGCCGAGAAGGACCACCTCATCGGCGGCGACTGGTACGACGCGGTCGTCCTGCCCTCGTCCCAGATCCTGCTGTGCGTGGGCGACATCGCGGGCCACGGCATCGAGGCGGCGACGAGCATGGTGGTCCTGCGCAACGCCCTGCGCGGCCTCGCGGCGACCGGCGCCGGTCCGTCGCAGCTGCTGACCTGGCTGAACCTGGTCACCCGCCACCTCACCGACCACGTCACCGCCACTGCTGTGTGCGCGCTGTTCGACCCGTCCGACAACACCCTGCGGTGGGCCCGCGCGGGTCACCTGCCCCCGGTCCTGGTCCAGGGCAGCACCGCCACCTCGCTGCCCCTCATCACCGGCCCCCTGCTCGGCGGCCTCGCCAACCCCACCTACGACGAGGCCCACCTCCACCTCACCCCCACCGACACCCTCCTCCTCTACACCGACGGCCTCATCGAACGCAAAGACCGCACCGTCGAGGAATCCCTCGCCCGCCTCCTCACCACCGCCGCCCGCACCACGTCCACACTGGACCAACGCCTCGACCGCCTCCTCACCCACAGCAACTCCGACACCGACGACGACACCTGCATCATCGGCGTCCAACTCCGCGCACCGTGACCCGACCCGCCGCGACCTCGATCCGCTGCCGATTGGCCACCCAATGTAGCCAGCATCTGTCACGGTGAGTGGTCAATCGTCGGGAAAATCGAGCTGGTATCACTCCGCTGGGTGGCCTAGTTTGGTAAGGCAACCCTTAGTGGAATGGTGGGCTATGACGGCGGTGGACGAGGGGTTCGCGGCTCGGCTGCGGGCGGGTACGCGGGACGAGCACGAGCGGGCCGAGCGGTCGGTGTTCGTCGAGGCGTTGTTGGGCGGTGGGTTGGCCCGCGAGGCGTACGCCGGGTTGTTGGCGCAGAGCTACCTCTTCTACGACGTGCTGGAGAAGGCGGGCGAGGCGTGGCGCGGTGACCCGGTGATCGGGGACTTCGTCATCGACGGCCTGCTGCGCCGCGACGTGCTGGCCCAGGACCTGGACTTCCTCGCTGGCCCCCGGTGGCGCGACGCGTTACAGCCGCTGCCCGCCACCCAGTCCTATGTGGACCGTCTCAACGAGGTCGGGTTCACCGAGCGCGGTGCCTTCGTCGCGCACCACTACACCCGCTACCTCGGCGACCTCTCCGGCGGTCAGGTCATCCGCCGTCGCATGCAGGAGATCTACGGGCTGACCGACGACGGCGTGCGGTTCTACGTCTTCGACCAGGTCGCCAAGCCCAAGCCGTTCCGCGACCACTACCGGGCGCTGCTCGACGGCGCGCCGTGGCGCGAGGGTGAGCGCGAGTCGCTGGTGGACGAGGCCAACGTCGCGTTCCGGCTCAACCGGGCCGTTTTCGACGACCTCGCCACCGAGTACTGCTAGCAAACACCGTGTACTGCTAGCAAACCCCGTAGTGCCAAGCAAGTCCGCTGCCGGGCGGAGCAACCCGTCGGCCCTGGTGATAACCGTTGCGCGACAAGGGGTTCCGCGTAGGAACCCCTTGTCGGCGTGCCTTGAAGACCACTGTGGACAGTGTGTCGGCCGTCGCTCTTGTCACGCGGTGAACCATCTAGTTAGGGTAGGTTTACCTAACTACGACCGGGCTCGGGGTCGCGCGGTCCCACGCAGGAGGAAACGCACATGGCAAGACCACACGCGGCCAAGGCGGTCGCCGTGGGCGCGGCGGCACTGCTCGCCGCCACCGTTCTCGGCGCCACGCCCGCGTCCGCCGCCACCGCGACCGTCACCGACGCGACGTTCGTCTGGGGCCTGAGCGGCTACGCGCAGGTCGGCATCTTCGGCCCGTGGAACGTCAAGGACCTCACCGGCAACGCCGCGCTGCTCACCGGTTCGGTCTCCGGCGGGTCGCAGACCCAGTACGTCGTCGCCCCCGCCCCGGCCACCTCGATGCCGGTCTCCTCGCCGCAGAAGACGCCCAACGCGGTCAAGTTCACCGCGGGCACCGGCACCGTCGACCCGGCCACCGGCGCGGGCACGCTGTCGTTCACCGGCAGCTACACCGTCAACGCCTACCCGGCGCAGTTCAACGCCCCCAACGAGATCTACAAGAACCCGGTGGTGACCGTGGCCGCTGACGGCTCCGGGTCGCTGACCGCGGAGTTCAGCCTCGGCGCGGGCACCGACGTGTCCGGCAACCCGACCCCGGCGCAGGACTTCGGCCGCCTCAAGCTGGTCACCTTCGACGCGGGCTCGCTCAGCGGCCTGACCGCCACCGGTTACCGCGTCACCCCGGACTACCAGGGCGTCGAGGTCACCGTGCCGGACGGCTCCGCGCAGAACCGCACCTGCGCCAACAACCAGTGGGGTTCGTGGGCACCGGAGTTCGTCACCACCGTGCCCGTCGCGGTCCGCCCGCACTTCTACTCCACCGGCTGCGGCGGCACCCAGGACTACAAGCCCGCGCTGCCCTTCGACATCGGCTACACCGTGGCCTCCACCCCGGACCCGCAGCCCAGCGCGACCGAGCAGGACGTGCGGGTGACCGTGCCGCAGGCCGAGCAGCCCGGCGAGTTCGTGTGGACGATCGACGGCACCAACGGCCTGGTCGACCTCGGCACCGCCGTGGCCGCCGGTGACCACTACCGGGCCACCGGCTCGATCAACCCGGTCCGGGTGACCGACACCCGCGCGGGTGCGCCTGCCTGGTCGGTCTCCGCGCAGGTCAGCGACTTCGCCGCGAACGGCACCTCGTTCGACGGCAAGTACCTCGGCTGGGCCCCGAAGGCCACCGAGAACACCGGCGGCGCCGTGGCCGGTGCGACCGTGGCCTCGGGCTTCGACGGCGGCAACGGCCTCAAGCGGCCCGCGACCCTCGGCAGCGCGGCGCTCGACCACGCCAAGGGCTCGGTGCTGCTCGGTGCCGACCTCACCCTGAAGGTCCCGGCGAGCGTGGGCGCGGGGACCTACGACGCCACCCTGACCCTCACCGCGTTGAGCTGATCTCCCGATGGCTGCTCCCCAGGTGGTGGGCGTCGTCCGAACGGGCGGCGCCCACGACCGCCCTCCCCGGACTGGATCACCACCATGACCCGCTTCCTCGCCGCGGTCGCCGCCGCGGTCCTGCTCGCCCTGGGACTGCCCGGCGTGGCCGCCGCCGCGCAGAACGTCACCTGGGGTGTGCGTCCCGCCGACTCCGCGCTCGGCGCGAACCGGCCCAACTTCGCCTACACCGTCGCGCCCGGCGCCGTGCTGTCGGACGCGCTGCTGGTGAGCAACCACGAGCAGCGCGCGCTGACCTTCGCCGTCTACGCCGCCGACGCCTTCACGACCTCGTCGGGGCAGCTCGACCTCAAGCCCACCAACGAGACCTCCACCGATGCGGGTTCCTGGGTGCGCTTCGACGCGCCGACCGTGACTGTCCCAGCTGGACAGACGGTCGCCCTCCCGTTCACCGTCACCGTTCCCGCCGACGTCACCCCCGGCGACCACAGCGGCGGCGTCGTCACCTCGTTGCGGGTCGAGTCCGGCTCCGGGATCACCGTCGACCGCCGTCTCGGCGCGCGCATGCACCTGCGCGTCGCGGGGACGTTGACGCCCTCGGTCGAGGTCCGGGGGCTCGAGGTCGAGTACGACGGCACCCCGAACCCGGTCGGCAAGGGCACCGTGACCATCGGCTACACGATCACCAACACCGGCAACACGCGCATCGGTGCGACGCACACCGTGCACGTTGAGGGCCTCTTCGGGTGGTTCGGCACCGATGCGTCCGTCGAGCCGATCCCTGAGTTGCTGCCGGGGGAGAGCGTCACCCGCAAGCTGAACGTCGCAACGTTGCCCGCCGGTCGAGTCTCGGCCACCGTCGCCGTGACGCCCACCGTGCCGGGTGGTGCGGAACTCCCGCAGGTCACGGCCGCCGCTGGGGCGGTGGCCATCCCGTGGGCGGTGGCCGTCGTGCTGCTGCTCGTGGTCTGCCTGCTGCTCGCGTTGCGCGCCAGGGCCAAGGCGCGTGCGGCGGGGGAGCAGAAGCGCATCAAGGCCGCCGTCGCCGCCGCGTTGCAGGAGCGTGAGGCCTGATGCGAGTCTTGCTGCTCGTCGCGCTGCTGGTGCTCACCGGTTGCTCCACCCCGCCCGGTCGCGCGGGGCACGCGCCCGCCCAGGCCGGGGAACGCCCGCCGCTGTCCGCGCTGACCCCGTTGGCTGACCCGCGCTCCTACAGCGGTCCGACCACGGCCCTGGTCGCGCACAACGACATCGTGCCTGTCGACACCCCGACGCCGCGCATGCCGGTGACAGTCAAGGACTTTCAGGACACCGAGGTCACCGTCACCGACGCGAGCCGGATCCTGGCGCTCGACGTGTCCGGCACCCTGGCCGCGACCGTGTTCGGCCTCGGGCTCGGCTCCCGCGTGGTCGGCCGCGACATCTCGACCGGGTTCCCCGCCGCGAAGGACCTGCCGCTGGTCACGGTCAACGGCCACCAGCTCAACGCCGAGGCGATCCTCAAGCTGCGGCCCTCCGTCGTGCTCACCGACACTACGCTCGGGCCGTGGGACGCGGTGCTGCAGCTGCGCGACGCGGGCGTGCCGGTCGTCGTGCTCGACCCCAAGCGCGCCATGGAGACCAACGCGCCGATCGTGCGCGCGGTCGCCGAGGCGCTGGGCGTGCCGGAGGCCGGTGAGCTGCTGGCGCGGCGGATGGAGGCCGAGATCGCCGACACCGTCGCCCAGATCACGCGGCTCGCCCCGACCGACCCGGCGCGCAAGCCCCGCGTGGTGTTCCTCTACTTGCGTGGACAGGCGGGCGTGTACTACCTGTTCGGCAAGGGGTCCGGCGCTGACTCGCTCATCCAGGCGCTGGGCGCGGTCGACGTCGCCACCGAGGCCGGGATCGACGGCATGCGCCCGATCAACCCCGAGGCGCTGGCCAAGGCCAAACCCGACGTGATCCTGATGATGACCAACGGCCTGGCCTCGGTCGGCGGCGTCGACGGCGCGATGACCGTGCCCGGGGTCGCCCAGACACCCGCCGCGCAACGCCGCCGGTTCGTCGACATGGCCGACTCCGTGGTCCTCGGGTTCGGCCCGCAGACCTCCGCCGTGCTCGACGGCTTGGCCAGAGCGCTGTACGCGCCGTGACGGCCTCGGCGGTGCGCGGGCGAACCCGGGTCGTCGTGCTGTTCGCGGTCCTGGCCGTGGCGCTGGTGGTGGTGTCGGTGGTGTCGGCGGGGGCGGGGCAGTACGGGCTGCCGGTGTCGGACGTGCTGCGCGCGTTGACCGGCAAGCCGCTGGCCGACCCGTTCGCCGAGGGCGCGCTGTGGGCGGTCCGCTTCCCGCGCGTGGTGATGTCGCTCCTGGTCGGGGCGGTGTTGGGGGTGTGCGGGGCGTTGATGCAGGGCAGCTTCGGCAACCCGCTGGCCGAGCCGGGCGTCGTGGGCGTGTCGTCGGGGGCGGCGGTCGGGGCGTGCCTGTCGATCGTGTTCGGGTGGACGTTCTTTGGGGCGTTCACGGTGCCGGGTACGGCGTTCGCGGCGGGGCTGGTCACGACTTTCGCGGTGTACGCGCTGTCGCGGTCGAGCGGCCGGACCGGGACGGTGTCGATGATCCTGACCGGGGTGGCGGTGAACGCGGTGGCGGGGGCGGTGGTCGCGCTGCTGATGTTCATCGGCGACCAGGCGGCGCGGGAGCAGATCGTGTTCTGGCAACTGGGTTCCGTGGCGGGCGCGCGGTGGTCGTACGTGTGGGTGGCGTTCCCGCTGGTGGCCGTCACCGCCCTGGCGTCGCTGCTCGTCGCCCGCCGCCTCGACCTGCTGGCCCTGGGCGACCGCCAAGCGCGTCACCTCGGCGTCGACGTGGAACGCCTGCGCCTGCTCGTCATCTGCGCCGTCGCCATCGGAGTCTCCGCCGCCGTCTCCTACGCGGGCATCATCTCCTTCGTCGGCCTCGTCGTCCCCCACCTGATCCGCATGATCGTCGGCCCCGGCCACCAAGTCCTCATCCCCGCCAGCCTCCTCGGCGGCGCCGTCCTCCTCGCCGCAGCCGACCTCCTGGCCCGCACCGCGGTCCAGTACGCGGACCTCCCCATCGGCATGGTCACCGCCCTCATCGGCGGCCCGTTCTTCTTCTGGCTCCTCCGCAAGAACCGGACCAAGGCCGGTGGGTGGGCGTGATGGGTTTCGGTCCTGGGGGAGTGGGTTTGCTTGCCACGGCGACGGTGTTGGGGGGTGCGGTGTGATCGCGGCGGAGGGGGTGAGTGTGCGGTTGGGCGGGGCGTTGTTGGTTGACGGCGTCTCGGTGGAGTTGCGGGTGGGGGAGGTGTTGGTGCTCGTCGGGCCGAATGGCGCCGGGAAGTCGACGTTGTTGGCGGCGTTGGCGGGGGATCTGCCGGTGGCCGGTGGGCGGGCGTTGCTGGATGGCGAGCCGGTGCAGGGGTGGCGGCCGGTGGAGGCGGCGCGGCGGCGGGCGGTGTTGCCGCAGCACAATCCTGTGTCGTTCCCGTTCGACGTGCGGTCCGTGGTCGAGATGGGGCGCGCGCCGTGGCGGGGTACCGAGCAAGAGGACGACGACGACACCGCCGTGGCGGAAGCGTTGCGGGACACCGGGGTCGAGCACCTCGTCGACCGCGCCTACCCCACACTCTCCGGTGGTGAGCAAGCCAGGGTCGCGCTCGCCCGCGTCCTCGCCCAGCGCGCCCCCGCCGTCCTGCTCGACGAACCGACCGCCGCGCTCGACGTCCGGCACCAGGAGTTGGTGCTCTCGCTGGCCCACCGGCACGCCAGGTCCGGTGGCGGCGTGCTGGTCGTCCTGCACGACCTTGGCCTGGCCGCCGCGCACGCCGACCGGGTCGCGGTGCTCGACGCCGGCAAGCTCGTCGCCGTCGGGCCGCCCGCCGAGGTGTGCACCGCCGACCTGCTCAGCGCCGTCTACCGGCATCCCGTTGAGGTCTTCCCGCACCCGCGCACGGGCGTTCCCGTCGTGCTGCCCGTGCGGTCCCGAGAGGAGCAAGAGTGTCTGTCGTAGCCAGGACCCTCGGGGTGGCGGCCGCCGCCCTCGTCGTCTCGACACTGCTGCCGGGGACGGCGACAGCGGCCGCGCGGGTGAGCCTGTCAGTGTCCACAGCGGACCCCGACTACGCCACCGCGGTCGAGGTGCGCGGCACCGGCTTCCAGTCCGTTCCCAAGGCGCACGGCGGGATCTACGTCCTGTTCGGCTGGGTCGACGGCGGTGCGTGGCAACCGAGCAAGGGCGGCGCCGCCGGGTCGACGTACCGGTACGTGCAGGACAGCGAGGCCAAGGACAACAACGGCTACCAGCGGTTCGTGTCCTTCCCCGGCAGCGACACCGCGAGCAGCGCCAACGGTGGCGTCGTCACCGCGGACGGCACGTGGAGCGCGCGGATGGTCATCCCCGGCGCCCGGTTCCGCGCCGTCGACCGCACCGGTAGCACCACCGAGGTCGACTGCACCAAGGTGATCTGCGGCATCATCACCATCGGCGCGCACGGCGTGGTCAACCCGACCAACGAGACGTTCACCCCGGTCCGCTTCGCCGCCCCCGCCGGCGGTCAGACCCAGCCCGCCCCTACTGCCGCGCCGAGCACCAACGCGGTCCCCGGCACTGCCGCACCGTTGCCCGCGCGGGCTGCCACGTTGTCCACTGACGCCGGGGTTGTCGCCGCCGGGGGGACGGTCGCGGTCACCGGGTCCGGGTTCGCGGCCGACGAGCAGGTGACAGTGGTGCTGCGCTCGGACCCGCTGTTCCTGGCCCCCGCCAAGGCAGACGCGGCGGGCGCGCTCTCCTACTCCGCCGCCATACCCGGTGACGTCCCCGCGGGCGCCCACACCCTGGAGTTCACCGGCGCGAAGTCCGGGGCGGTCGGATCGGTCCCCCTGACTGTGTCCCCGGCCACTCCGCCGTCGGCCGCTCCAGCCGTGCGGCCTGCGAGTTCGGAGTCCTCGCTTGGGTGGTGGCCGGTCGGCGCGAGTGTGGTCCTCGTTGTCATCGTGCTGATCGTGTTGCTGCGCAAGCGAAAGAAGGTCGAGGCGTGAGCGTTTCCCTGGTCACCGGCGCGATGCTGCTGGCGGTGCTGACCCCCACGACCACACCGGTCACCACGACCACATCCACTGCGACTACTACGGCTGCCGCGACTGAGCCGACTACTACGGCCGCTGTGCCGTCGGCCAGGGTCGTGCAGGAGGCGGCCCCCGGCTGTGACCTCACCTCCGCGAACGCGCGCAAGGGCGACCTGGTGTGGGGCTTCAAGAAGAGCTTCCGTCAGTACGTCGGCGTCGGCCTGCCGGGCGCTACCGGCAACTCCATCACCGCCACCAACGGCGCCACCATCACCGCCCTGGACGAGGTCCTCCGCGACGGCGTCCCCAACCCCGCGGGCACCCCCACCGGCGCGTACCGCTTCACCTTCGACTCAGCCGACTACACGTCGCCGACCCAGTTCACCGCGCGCTACCGCGGCACCGTGGCCTTCTCCTACCCCACGCACTTCTTCACGCTGGTGCTGTCCGACCCGTGGGTGACCACCGCCAGCGGCACCGCCACCCTGCACGCGGACATCGAACTCAAGGCCACCCCCGGCGCCCCCACCCAGCCCAGCAACCAACCCGACGTAGCCCTGGCCCGACTGACCCCACCCGCCGCGGCCCCCACCAACGGCCTCCTGGCCTGGCCCGACGTCCCCGCCACGCTCACCACCGCCGAAGCCTTCGGCGGCTTCTACCAGGCAGGCGCCACCCTCGACCCCCTCACCATGACCCTCGCCGCCGACTGCGCGACAGTCCCCACAGCCCCACCCACAGCGAACCCGGTGGTACCCCCAGTTGCCGCCACCACCGAAAACCTCATCCCCATCGCCCGCTTCCGCCCAACCCCAGGCCTCGCGTCTACGGGCGTTGACGCGGAACACGGCCTCTGGGCAGGCGTGGTCCTCCTCCTAACAGGCCTAGCGCTCGTCCTCGCCGCCTACCGCCCCCGCCGAACCTGACCGACTCGTCCAGGCCTTCCGCTGCCATTTCCTGCTGCCCGCCCTCCTGCTGGGGGTCACCCCGCTCGCGACCTGCGGATTCCCCGTGGACCTAGCCGCATTTTCCCCTCTTCTGGGTGACAGAAGTTATCCACATGTGGATCTCCGCGGAGGTCGGTTCAAGATCGACTGTCGGGGGGTGCCGGTAGACTGGACCAGGGCCGCCCCCCGGAGAGGGTGGGGGCCGGGCACTCGCTTTTCGCGCGCGCGAGGCCGTGTTCGCAGGGGCTCTCGGGGCCGTTTCACAGGCGTTTGTGAGGTCCTGTCGAGGGGCTCGGGCGGTCGTTCGGTGGGGCCGCGAAGTCGTGGCGCAGGGCTTGCGGGGACTTCGGCGGGGATTGGGCAGCAGTGCGGCGCTGGGAGCTGGTCGGGGGAGTCCCGGGGGATTCGGCCAGTCCTGGGTGGCAGTGCGGGTGCTCGGTCGAGTGGCGTGGATGGTCAAATCGTGGGGATGGCGGCGGGTGCCCTACCGGGGCACCCGCCGCCAAGGGACAGGATCAGCCCAGGAGGGCGGCGTCGGTCCAGCCGCCGCCGATGGGGGTGGCGGCCCAGGAGGTGCCGGAGCGGTTCCACTCGACCAGGACGCCGTCGGTGCGGACGACGAGGAAGCGGTCGTTGTTGGCGCCGGTGATCAGGCGGACGTTGCCCCAGCCGCCGCCGATGGTGGTGGCGGTCCAGCCCGGGCCGGTGTAGCCGTGCTGCTTGGCGGTGCCGCCGGAGTTGATCTCGATGAAGTACACCGTGCTCAAGCCCGCGACCAGGCTGTACTTGTCCCAGCCGGAGGTCTGCGCGCTGTTGTAGTAGTTGTGGTTGCCCGACGGGGAGTACCACTCCTGGCGTTGGCCACCGTCGGTGAGGGCCTGGAACAGGTTGGGGGCGAGGCCGGTGATCTGCCGGACGGTGCCCCAGCCGCCGCCGACCAGGTAGCCCTTCCACACGCCGTCGGCCGGGTCGATCTTCCAGTCCCACAGGGTGCCGTCGGTGCGGACCTGGACCAGTTGCGAGGTGCTCAGGCCCGCGATCAGCCGGGTGTCGCCCCACCCCGGGCCGATCAGGTGCGGTTGGTAGCTGCCGGTGAACTTGTCCCACCGCACCAGTTCGCCGTTCGTGCGGACCACGTAGAAGCTGGTCGCGCTGTTACCGACGGAGTACGTGGGCGCGGGGTGCGCCGACGCCGCCGTTCCCGGGCCGAGCAGGCCCAGCGCGGCGACCAAGGTCAGCAGTGCGGTCAGTAATCTCACAGGTTCTCCTCCAAGGGTTCTCGCGAGCGCCCCGGCAGCACAGGGCTGCCGGGGCACTCCACACAGGACGGTCACCAGTCGCGTGACATCAGCCGATCAGCTTGGCGTCGTCCCAGCCGGGGCCGAACACGACACTGGTCCAGGTGCCCGCCGAGTTGTTCCACTCGACGAGCTTGTTGTCGGTGCTGCGCACCGTCACGAAGCGGGTCGCGTCGATACCCGCGATCTTGGACACGTTGCCCCACCCGGTCCCGACGTAGGTGCCGGTCGCCACACCGCCGCTCCAGGCGTAGTGGTTCGCGATGCCGGTGTCCTTGTCGATCCCGAAGAAGCTCGACGCGCTCAGACCGGTGACCAGGGTCTGGTTGCCGTACGACGCCCCGGTCCACACGGCGAGCGAGTAGACGTGGTCGTCCTGCGCCGAGACGTACTCCCTGAGCACACCGGCCGTGGTCTTGACCAGGAACCGGTTGTAGCCGAGCCCGCCGAGCTGGGCGATGTTGTCCCAGTCGGCGCTGACGTAGTAGCCGTACCACTGGCCCGCGGTGACGTTGTACTTCCAGTCCCACAGCGTGCCGTCGTAGCGGATCTGGATCAACTGCGAGGTGCCCAAGCCTGCGATCAGCCTGCTGTCGCCCCAGCCCGGTCCGATCAGCTGCGAGGTGTAGGTGGTGGCGTTCCTGGTCCACTTGACCAGCTGGTTCGCCCCGTTGATGGCGAAGAAGCTGCCGGTGCCGGTGGTCGCGGGCGAGAACGACTCCGGCCGAGGTGCCGGTGTCGCGGTCGCGGAGCCGACGAAGCTCAGCGTCGCGAGCATGGTGAGCAGGGCGACGAGCGCCATGCGCAATCTCACGGTGTCTCCCTTGTGTTGTCCACCCGACGGCACGACAGGGGCGGTGGACGACAGAGTCGGCTGGGGCAGCCGCCGTCGTGAACCCCGGTACATCCCCCAGAACCGCGCGTGCCTTCCACGCGACTCCGAAGGTAGCCGGGGCCGCCATCGGCTCGACATCGCCGCGCTAGCACGCACCCGGTACCGGCTCAGCCCAGTGCCCGCGCCAACTCGACCGCCTCCGCCACCCCCATGTCCGTGAACAGTTCCAGCGCCTCCCGCCAGTGCTTCTCGGCCGCGCCCGGGTCGTCCACCGCCAGCACGTCGCCGAGCAGCCGCAGCGCGCGGGCCTCGCCGAGGCGGTGGCCGGTGTCGCGGTGGACCTCGAGCGCGCGACGGACGTGGTCGGTGGCCACGGCGTTGTCGCCGAGGTCGCGGAACGTACGGGCCAGGGCGAGCAGGACCCGTCCCTCGCGCCCCCGGAACCCCACCCGGTCGGTGAGCGCCAACGCTTCTCGGCCGTAAGCCAGTGCCCCTTTCAGTTGCCCGGCCACGCGGTGGGCGTCGACCAGCCCGACCAAGGCGCTTACCTGCGCCCGCTGGAACCCCACATCGCGGGCCGTGCGCAACGCGTGGGTGTGGTGCTCGACCGCGCGATCCGGTGACCCTGTCCGCAACGTCGCCGCGCCCAAGGTGTTGTGCGCCTCCGCGATCTGCCTGGGTTGCCCGGTCGACTCTGACAGCCGCAGCGCCTCGGTCGCGCGTTCGATCGCCAGCCCCGTGTCGCCCTGGTCCAGGTAGACCCGCGCCAGGCTGTCGAGGACCTCCACCTCCGCCTGCCGCGACCGGGTGCCGCGCAGTGCTTCCCGCGCCTGCTCGAACAGATCCCGCGCCGCGCTGATCCGACCCAGCTCCCAGTACGCCGACCCGAGGTTGACCATCATCGTCACCACCCGCGCCTCGGTACCCGCCTCCCGCTGCAACGCCAGCGCGCGCTCGTAGCAGTCGACGGCCCGGTCGAGCGCGCCCTGGTCCTGCCAGGTACAGGCGAAGTTGTTGAGCACGGCGGATTCCAGCAGGGCCGACCCGGTGCGCTTGGCGATCAGCAGCGCCTGGTCGTAGTGCTCGATGGCGCCGCGGTAGTCGCCGAAGCTGGAGTACATGGTGCCCAGGCTCAGCCGCATCGCGGCCATCGCCTCGTCGTCACCGGACACCGTCGCCGCGCGCAGCCCGGCCAGGGCCGACGAGCGCCACGCGGTGTTGTCCGACTGGATCCAGAAGTAGCCGCGCAGCGCGTCGGCAAGCAGCCACGCCGGCTGGTACGGGCCGTTGTCGGCCGCGTGGCAGACGACCGAGGCGAGGTTGATCCGCTCACTGTCCAACCAGGACAGCACGGACCCGTTGTCGGCGAACGGCCGCCGCACGCGGGGAGCGGCCAACCGGTTCATCTCGGGGTAGAGCACGTCCGCGGCGTGGTTGGCCACACCGACGTACCAGGCGAGCAGCCGGGACATCACGTCCTCGCGGTCGGCGTCGGAGTCCTCGGTCCCGGCGCGCTGCACGGCGTAGAGGCGCAGCAGGTCGTGGAGCTGGAACCGGCCGGGATGGGTCTGCTCGATGAGGTGGCTGGTCGCCAGGACGCGGAGCAGGGCCATCGCGTCCTGCTCGTCGATCCCGGCGATGACGGCCGCGGTCTCGGCGGTGATCTCCGGTGCCCGCGCCACACCGCAGCGGCGGAATAGCCGCCGCGCGTCGGGGGAGAGCGCGGCGTAGGAGAGGTCGAACGCGGCGCTCACCGCGATGTCCCCTGTGACGGTGAGCGCCCGCAATCGGTCCTGCCGCAACAGTTCCCGCACATAGCGATCGATGCTGTCCTCGACGTTGGCGGCCGCGATCCGCAGGGCGAGCGGGAGAGCGCCGCACGCCTCGATCAGCTCCGTCACCGCGTCCGGTTCGGCTTCCACCGCCGCGCCGAGCATCTCGGTCAGCAACTGCCGGGCCCCGGTGTCGTCGAGCACGCCGACCGACACCTTGCGCGCGCCGTGCGTCACCGCCAGTCCGCGCATCTCGTCGCGACTGGTGATCAGCACCGCGCACCCGGATCCGGACGGCAGCAGCGCCCGGACCTGGTCGGCACCCGAGGCGTTGTCCAGCACGAGCAGGGTTCGCTTGTCCGCCAGCAGGGCTCGCAGCAGGTCCGACTGTGCGTCGACCTCCAGCGGGACCCGTTCCGGTGCCACGCCGAGGGTTCTGAGCAGGTGTGCCAGCGCCTGTTCGGCTGTTGTGGACGGTCGGGTGGAGTAGCCGTGCAGGTTGAGCAGCAGCCGCCCGTCGGGGAACCGGTCGTGCAACCGGTGCGCCACGTGCACCGCCAACGCCGTCTTGCCCACCCCCGGCGGACCGACGACGGTCACGATCGGCATCGCGGTG
The DNA here is from genome assembly GCF_024171945.1 of Actinokineospora globicatena. GTDB lineage: Bacteria > Actinomycetota > Actinomycetes > Mycobacteriales > Pseudonocardiaceae > Actinokineospora > Actinokineospora globicatena. The sequence goes on along the minus strand of NZ_JAMTCR010000003.1, from coordinate 1,216,252 downwards.
CCCCGGGGCGTCAGCAACCGCTCGACCCGCTCGACGAGGTCGTCGCGTCCCACGAAGTCGGGCAAATCCGGCGGCAATCGCACCCGTGACACCGGCGCCGGTGCGGGCTCGTCCGGATCGGCCAGCATGCCCTGGAACAGGTGCCGCAGCTCGGCGCCCGGGTCGACCCCCAACTGGTCCGCGAGGACGTCCCGCACCTGGTGGTAGGCCGCCATCGCCTCGCTTTCCCGGCCCGCCGCCAGCAACGCGCGCACCAGCAGCGCCCACAGCCGCTCCCTGAGCGGATGCGCGGCGGTCAACGCCCGGAGCTCCCCGATGACCTCGTGCCGCCCCGCCACCAGGTCCAACTCGACCCGCCGCTCCGCCGCCGCGAGTCGCAACTCCCACAGCCTCGGCACGACGCGGTCCCGCAGGTCCGCGATGTCGACGTCCGCCAGCGGCTCGCCGCGCCACAACGCCTCCGCGTCGCGCAGCAGGTCCGCCTCGTCCTCGGGCCGCGCTGCTCTCGCCTGGTCGAGCACCCGCTCGAAGGTGACTATGTCGACCGCGGCCACCAGCCGGTACCCGTCACCGGTGGTCTGGATCACCGCCTTGCCCAGCAGCCGCCGCAGGCGCATCACGTAGATCTGGACGGTGTGCCGCGGGTTCTCGGGCGCGTCATCACCCCACAGCCACCCGACCAGCTCGTCCGTCGACACCGATTCGTGCGCCCTGACCGCCAACGCCGCCAGCAGTGTCCGCAGCTTCGCCGACCCGACCGCGACCACGGCCCCGTCGACCAGGACCTCGACAGGTCCCAAAACGCGCACTTCGCCGTTCCCGGCCATCCCCGACCCCCAGCGTTGATCACTCTCCCCGCATTCTCGCCGACCAGCCCGGGCGGACAAGTCGTCCCACCAACCGAACCGGTCAAGGCAACAGCGGGCTGCTCCCGACCAGCTCACGGGTGACCGCAGATAGTCTGCTCGCGTTGACCAGGTCGAACGCCGGACGGGACAGGTCGACGAGCCTGCCCCGGTCGTTCGCCGTGAGCGCCGCGGCGGGCGGGTGGTCGATCGCGTCGTTGATGGGCGGGAGCACGTCGACGACCGGTTTCGCGGCGATCGCGCGGAGCACGCTGACGATCCCCCGCAGCGGCTGCCGCATGCTCGCCGTGCCGCCAGGGGTGGCGGTGAACCCCGGGTGGTACAGAACGTACCGCGCGGGGCTGCTGCGCTCCTCGGCGAACGCGACCCCGAGCAGGTCGTTGGCCCGCCCGCCCTGCAGCTGCGCCCGCAGGGGGCCGTAGCGGCGCTCCAGCCGCAGGTCATCGAAGCGCACCGAGCCCGCCGAGATCCCCGGCGCGGCGACGTTGATGATCACCGGCGCTGGCGCGGCCGCCAACCGCGCCCGGAGGCCGTGGCCGAGCAGGTACCGGCTGAGGTAGTACAGGGCGAAGGTCGACTCCAGCCCGTCGGCGGTCAGCACCCGGTCCGGGAACTGCCGGTTGGCGCACAGCACGAGCGCGTCCACCCGGTCGTGGTGCCGCTCGATGTCGGCGACCACGCGTTCGTTCTCGGAGACGGACCGCAGATCGGCGGCGATGAACCGAACCCGATCCGGCGCCCCGACCGCCCTGGCCACCGCCTCGCCCTTCGCCACACTGCTGCCGATCACCACGACGCTGTCACCCGCCCTGACCCTGGCGACGGCGATCGCCCGCCCGATCCCGTCGGTGCCCCCGGAGATCACGATGACCTTGCCCATGGTCCGCTCCCGTGCTCGCTGAGAAAGACCCGGCAAGGTCATCACCGATACCGTGGCGGGGGAAGGAGGCACATTCATGTCCGTTCCGCACACCGCTGTGCCCGCGCCCGCCGCTGTGCCCACCGTGCTCGCCGCCGACCTCGCGCTCCCGGTGACCGGGGCCGACCGCGCCGCCTGCCCGACGACCGACGTGCTCCGCCGCGTCGGCGACAAGTGGAGCGTCTTGGTGCTGGTCCTGCTCGGCCGCGCCCCGCGCCGCTTCTCGGAGCTGCAGCGGGCCGTCGAGGACATCAGCCAGCGCATGCTGACCCGGACGCTGCGCGCGCTCGAACACGACGGCCTGGTCAGCCGCACGGTGTTCCCGACCGTGCCCGCCACCGTGGAGTACGCGCTGACCGAGCTGGGGCAGTCGCTGCTCGTGCCGCTGTCGGCGCTCGCCGACTGGTCCGCCGTGCACGGACCCGCGATCCAGGCGGCGCGTCGCGCTCAGGGGTGATTGCGGCGGTCTCGTTCGGGTGATGGCCGGGCCGGGGAGGCGTGCGCGGTGGTGAAGTGGTGAATGCCGGGTCGAAGCGCGGCCGTTGGGGGCGGCGCCCGATCTGGAGGTCCTGTGATGCGCAAGTGGATGACGGCCGTGCTCGCGGTGGTGCTGGTGACGGGGGTGGCCAGTCCGGCCGCCGCGGAGGCCAGGCCAGGGCGGGACCGGCTCACCGGCACCTGGGTGCTGCTCAGCGGTGACTCGGCGCTGGTGGAGCGGCGCGGCGGTATCGGTCTCGGTTCCCGGCGGGACGCCACCAGATGGCGGCTCGTGTACACCGGCGTCAGCGAGGGCGGGCCCGCGTACCTGATCCAGCGCGGCGACGGCCGTGGCTGGGTGCTGCCCCAGGCCGTGCCGGGTGCCCCGGTCCGGGTCGCCCCGTTCCTCGCGACCATCGGCGACGCCCGCACCCAGCGGTGGACCATCCACACCAACCGCACCAAGAACGACGCCACCGGCACCAAGAACGACGCCATCGACGTCTCGATCAACTCCGCTCTCAACGGCTGGCCGGTCATCGTCACCGGTGACTACGACCCGCGCGTGGTCGTCGTGCCCGAGACCTTCGCCCCGGTGACCTACCGCGCGGTCAAGGTCGGCAACTAGTCCTCAGCCACCGTCGGGACCTGGGCGGCGGGCTGTCAGCCGAGGCTCGTGGCGGCCAGTGTCCAGGCCTGGCGGCTCTGGAGCGCGGGAGTGGTGGCCCGCAGGGCGACCTGCCGGTAACCCTGCGGTGTCACCACGTCCAGCGCGGTCAGGCACCGGCCGTCCGCGGCGCAGAGGCTGGTGGTCTTCCCGGCGTCCCGGGTCGCGACCGTCCAGTACTGGTCCCGCGCCGCGCGGTCGCACCTGGCCTGCACGACGCGTTCGGTGTCGGCTCTGGTCCGCAGGCACTGCTCGGTCCGCACGTTCTGCACGACGAAGCCCCGGCCGTCGTTGTCCTGCGTGAACAGCCACTCCTGCCGGGTCTTGTCGTCGGCGCACACCTCGGTCACGGCCAGCCCTTCGGTCTGGTCCACCGCGAACGTCAGGCACAGCGCGGCGCCGACCTGCGGGGTCCACCGAGTGCTGTATGGGCCGTAGCGGTAGAGGGTGGCGTCGGCGTGCGCTGGGGTGGCCGTCGTTGCCAGGACCAGGGCGAGCAGGGCGGCGATCCGGTGTCGCACAGGTACCTCAGTTCTCGTGGGTGAACTGGACGGGGCGGTGGTCGGACCGGTAGCGGATGGTGGTGCCGCCGACGACCCGGTTCGGGATGATCTTCGCCGTGAACCGGTTCGCCGTGCGCTGGTCCGACCAGACCAGGTAGTCGTAGACAGGGCCCCCGCCCGCCATGGTGCTCGTCGTTGTCGCCGCCACCCGCTCGGTCGCGCCGAGCACCGGCCGCAGGTACTTGGGCTCGACGTTGAAGTCGCCGAGCAGCACCCAGGGTCCGCCCGGGTTCGCCGCCCTGACCTTGGCCACCAGCGCGGCCGCGTTGGCACCGGGCGGGCTCGCATCCGCGTGTCCAGTGTGGATGGTCGTGCCGTCCGCCAACGTCAACTGCAGCAACCCGCGATCACCGTCGTGGAACTCGTCCGACCGCACCGGCGGCAGGTAGTCCCAGCTCACCACGTCCACCGCCGAGTGCTTCACCACTAACGCCAGGTTGTCCTTGCGGTTCTGGTTGCCGGTGTCGACCTGGCGGTCCTCGGACTCCACGAAGTAGACCGTGCGCGGGTAGGTGGCGCCACCATCGTCGATCAACCAGATGCACTTCCTGGCCCGCCGCAACGCTTTCACGTGGTGCTGACACGCCCACCTCGGCGGGAACGCCACCGCCCCCCGGTCGATGTCGGTGACCGACCCGGCCTCCTGCAACGCCACAACGCTGTACGACTTCGCCAACTGCACCACCCCCAACATCAACTCAGGCCGATCGTCCCACTTGCTCACCCCCAAGTTGTTGGCCCCCTGCATATTCCACGACGCGAACGAGTAATCCGTAACCCCCACCGCCCCCGCGGGCCCCACCCCGCCCACCGTCACCACGACAGCCGCCACGACCGCAAGAACCCTGCGTCCCAAAGCGAACCTCCCCGACTCCGCACACACCACCGCCGCCGAACCTCCCACCGTCCCCGCACATCAACCTCCCCGCCTGCCAAACGACATCCGAAAGTCACGCTTTCTCACCCGGTTGGGGTCTAAAAGGTCGACACGCGCCCTTGACGCCATGACCGTTCGATCGAGATGAGGGCGGATGCCCGTGCCGAGTCCGGATGACATGGCGGGGATCCCGCCGTGGGGAACTACCTGGATGTGTCGAGGTCGTGGCGGAGCGCGAGATCGTCAGCGAACCGCGGCTGGGTCGGGAAGGCGTGACGTGGACCTACGTAGCCCGCCGGTGATGGGGGGGACCCTCCGGGGATAGCGCTCGGGCGAGGGCGGCGATGTCGGAGCGCGTTACCCGGCAGCAGCCGCCCACGACCCGTGCGCCCGCTGCCACCCACTCCGCGGCCAGGTCGACCGAGAAGCGGGACGGTCCGCTCCACGTGCCCGTCCACGACTCGCCGCTGTTCGGGTACACCACGATCGGCTTGTCCGTCACCGATCGGGCTGTCGCGATGGCCGGGCCGATGTCGTCGGGGGCGCTGCAGTTGACCCCCACCGCCGTCACCGACGGGCTTGCCGCGGCCACGGCGAAGGCCTCGTCCAGCGGCTGGCCTGCGCGGGTCCGGTCGCCCTCCACGGTGTAGGTGATCCACGCGGGGACGTCCACCTCCGCCAGTGCCACCCCGAGGGCCTCGGCCTCCACCGCGTCCGGGACCGTCTCGCACGCCAGGATGTCCGGGCGCGCGCCCGCCAGCACCCGCAGCCGGGGCAGGTGCCAGTCGACCAGGTCCGCCACGCTGAGCCCGTACCGCCCCCGGTACTCCGAGCCGTCCGCCAACGCCGCGCCGTACGGGCCGACCGACGCCGCCACCCACCGGTCCACGCCGTCGGTGAACCCGGCGCGCGCGGTCACCGCCACCTCGACCCCCAGGCGCAGCAACCGTTCCGCGTCATCGCGGGCGAGACCCCGCGCGGCGAACCCTTCGAACGACGCCTGGTAGGTCGCTGTGGTCACGATCGTCGCCCCGGCCTCGAAGAACGCCGTGTGGGCCGCGGTCAGCGCCGCGGGCTCGTCGAGCAGCAACCGGGCCGACCACAGGTGGTCCGACATGTCGTGGCCCCACGCCCGCAGCTCGCTGGCCAGTCCGCCGTCGAGCACCGTGGGGGAGTCCGGGAAGTCCACCCCGCCGAGGGTAGCCACGTCCGGATGAAGCGGTGGTTGAGGAGTCTTTGAAGAGAACTTCACACAGACCTGAGTTTCGTCCGGGTTCGGTCGCGGCGGGGTCGGGTAGGTCACCAAGGAGAGAGCAGCGGGTCCGAGCGCCACCGGGGATGGTGGCGAGTGAGGGAGGCAGGATGTTAGGCAGGCGCGGGTTCTTGGGGACGGCGGCCTCGGCGGTGGTGGTGGGGTTCGACCCGTCACGTCGCGCGTGGGCCACCGGGGAACCCGCTGGTGTGCTGGACCGCGTCCCGCCGCTGGACGGTGAACTCGTCGTCGACGACGCCGCGCGGGAGGCGGTGGCCACGGATCTGGGGAACATCGTGCGGCACAAGCCGCACGCGGTGTTGCGGCCCGGGTCGGCGAAGGACATCGCGACCATGGTCCGGTTCTGCCGGGAGCGCAAGCTGAGCGTCTCCACCCGGGGACAGGGACACACCACGCACGGACAAGGCCTGTCGGCAGGGTTGCTGATCGAGAACAAGCACCTCAACACGGTGCACTCGCTGACCCCGCGCACGGCGGTCGTCGACTCCGGTCTCAAGTGGATGGACCTCACCAAAGCCGCCTTCGCGCACAAGACCACCCCGCCCACGCTGACCGCCTACACAGGACTGTCCATCGGTGGAACCCTTTCCGTGGGCGGGATCGGTGGCCTCGTGGGTGGCCTCAACTCCGGTCTCCAGGTCGACCACGTGCGCGAGCTGGAGGTCGTCACCGGCACCGGCGACATCGAGCGCTGCTCCCGCACCCACCAGCGCGACCTGTTCGACGCGGTGCTGGGCGGGCTCGGCCAGTGCGGGGTCATCACCAAGGCCACGCTGGACCTCGTCCCCGCCAAGGAGAACGCGCGCACCTACGCCCTCGAGTACGGCGACACCGCCGCGTTCTGCCGGGACCTGCGCACCCTCATCGACCGCCCGGGCGTCGACCACGTCTACGCCGAGCTGTTCCCGCCCGGCACCAACGCCACCTACAAGCTCTACGCCACCGCGTTCTTCGACGGCGCCCAGCCCGACAACGCCGCCATCACCCAGGGCCTGTCCGCCGCCCCGCAGATCACCGACGCGGGCTACCTCGACTACGTCTTCACCATCGACAACGCGATCGACGAGCTGCGCGAGACGATCGGCTGGGACCGGTTCATCAAGCCCTGGTACGACATCTGGTTGCCCGGCTCGACCATCGAGAACTACCTCGCCGAGGTCGTCCCCACACTGACCAAGCGCGACATCGGCCCCTACGGCGCGAGCTTGATCTACCCGCAGCGCCGCGCCCTCACCACCAGGCCGTTCCCGCGCCTGCCCAAGCCGGACGGCACCCGGTGGGCGTTCGTGCTCGACATCAACACCGTCGCCGAGCAGGCGGGCCCGGACCCGGCGTTCGTCGAGGAGATGCTGGCCCGCAACGCGCGCCTGTTCGCCCGCGCCCGCGACGCCCACGGCGCCACGCTGTACCCGATCGGCTCGGTGCCGTTCACCGCCCAGGACTGGCGGACCCAGTACGGCGACCGGTGGCAGGCGTTCCACGCGGCGAAGCGGCGCTACGACCCGAGCGGCATCCTCACCCCCGGGCCCGCCATCTTCGGATAGGGACCGCCCGGCTGTGGATAGGGATTTGCCCGCCTTTTGATGCTCCTGTGATTGCCGCACCCGGCGATTCCGGCCGACCATGGTCCTTCTTGAGAACTGGGCCTTTCTCGAGAGAACAGGGCCTTCCTCGAGAGAGCAGGGCTCTTCTCGGGAGAACGAGGCGTTCGCGACCGAAGGGGAAACGGTGAACCGACCCGACATCGCGCTCACAGTCAACCACATCGCCATCCAGACCGATGACGTCGAGGCCACCACGGCCTGGTACCGGGAATTCCTCGGCACCACCGTGGAATGGGAGCTCGACGCGTTCTCCGGGCTCACCCACGACCGGTTGCCCGGTATCCGGAAACTGGTCGAGCTGCGCGCGGGCGACGTCCGGCTGCACGTGTTCGACCGCGCCGACCACAGCGGGCAGGGCCCCGGGCCGCGCGACTACCAGTTCCAGCACGTCGGCATCGTCGTCGACGACAAGCAGGACCTGGTCGTGCTGCGGGAGCGGTGGCTGCGGGCCAAGGACGTGACCACGCTCAAGTGGCAGCGCGAGGAACCGCCGTCCGACATCGTCGTCGACTCCTCGGGCATGAGCAGCCTCTACGTGCTGGACCCCAACGGCCTGGAGTTCGAGTTCATCCACTTCGCCGAGGCGGACTCGTGACGCACGGCAGGCCGCGTCCCCCGGTCTCCACCGACCCCGCGCTGCAGCCCAGGCTGCTGTTCCTCCCGGCGATCGGCGGGGACTACGCGGAGCACGCGGACACCGGCCCGGGCGCGGACCTGGACGACTTACCCGACTACACGCTGTTCGGCACCCGGCCGGTGGAGGCCCGCAGGCTGTTCTGGTACCGCTGGCTCGCCGGGCACCAGATCTCCTTCGCGCTGTGGCGGGCGATGGCCGACGTCGTGGTCCACCGCGGCGACGACCTGCCCTCCGAGCGCGAACTCGACCTGCTCGCCGCGTGCGTCGACGGCTACAGCGCGATGCTCCTGTACTCCGCGACCGTCCCGCGCGACCACTACCACGCGCACATCCGGACCCGGATGGCATTGCAGCACCCGTCGTTCAGCGGCGCGTGGGCCCCGGACTACAAGCCGATCCGGCTGCTGTTCCGCGGCCGGTTCGCCTGGCAGGACGACCCGTCGTGCCGGGAGCTCGACGCGGCCGTCGCGCGCAACCGGCACACCCACGACCACATCGCCGACCACCTCGTGCCCGACGGCCGGTCGCTGCTGCAGAAGTCCGCCGGGACCGTGAAGCAGGGCGTGTCGCGGGACAAGGAAGACCTGTACGACAACTTCTTCCTGACCATCCGGCGCCCGGTCAGCCACGCCGAGCTGGCCGCCCAGCTCGACGAGCGGGTCGTGGAACTGGCCGCCGACCTCGCCCACCACGGCCTGTACCCGGAGGTCGACGGCCGCCACCACCCGGTGCTGACCGGTCGGCCGGACCCCGGGTTGCGGCCGCTGGTCGCCGAGGTCCCCGCGACGTTGCGCCGGGCCGCCCGTCTCGTGCAGGGGACGCGCTACGCGGGAGCGCGGTCGTGACCGGGCGCGACGGCATGCGCTTCGGGGTGGTGGTGTTGCCGGAGCACGAGTGGACGGTCGCCGAGCACCGCTGGCGCGCCGCCGACCACCTCGGCTTCCACCACGCCTGGACCTACGACCACCTGATGTGGCGCTGGTTCGCCGACCGCCGCTGGTACGGCTCCATCCCGACGCTCACCGCCGCCGCCGCGGCCACCGACACGATCGGCCTCGGCCTGCTCGTGGCCACCCCGAACTTCCGCCACCCGGTGGCCCTCGCCAAGGACCTGGCCACCGTCGACGACATCGCCCGCGGACGGCTGATCTGCGGCCTCGGCGCGGGCGCCCCCGGCCACGACGCGACCTTGCTCGGGCAGCCCGAGTTGGACCCACGCGAACGCGCCGACCGGTTCACCTCGTTCGTCGACCTGCTGGACCGGCTGCTCGTGGTCGGCGACGTGGACGAAGCCTCGCGGTGGTACACGGCCGCCAAGGCCACCCTCCACCCCCGCGCCGGTCAGGGCGAGCGCCTGCCGTTCGCCGTCGCCGCCGCAGGCCCGCGAGGCATGGACCTGGCCGCGCGATTCGGCCGCTACTGGGTCACCTCGGGCCCCCCGAACGACTTCACCCCCAAGCCCCTGCGCGAGGTCCTGCCGGTACTCAAACGCCAGCAGGCCGCCGTCAACGCCGCCTGCGAACGCGCGGGCCGAGACCCAGCGACCCTGCGCCGACTCCTCCTGGCCGACGCGGCAGTGGGCGGCGTGACGACCTCGCTGACCGCCTACGAGGACGCCGTCGCGGAACTGTCAGCCGCCGGGTTCACCGACCTCGTCGTCCACTGGCCACGCCCGGACCAGCCCTACCAAGGCGACGAACAGGTCGTCATCGACTTCGCCGAGAAGCACTTGGGAGGTGGCCATGCGAGCGACTGAGAGTCCGGCTCTGGCGACCGCCGTGGACATGTTCGGGGTCGAGGCGGGCAAGGGCAGCGGGCTGGAGGTGATGTTCTCCACGGACGACCAAGCCGCCGCCGTGCGCGCGAAGGAGTCGAGCGCCGACGAGATCGCGCTGGTCAGTCTGTGCACGCGCGCTGAGCGGACCTTCGCCTCCCGCGTGTTCAACGCCCAAGGCGAGACCCCGTTCGCCACGCACTCCCTGGCCGGAGTTGCCGCGTGCCTGGTCAGCGAGGGGCGACTCGACCCCGGCGCCGTAGGGCGGATCACCGAGTCCGGCTGCCAGTGGCTGTGGACCGACGGCCGCCAAGTCCGCGTCCCCTTCGACGGCCCCGCGCTGTACGAGGAGATCGACGTACCCCACCAGGGCAAGGCAATCGCGGCGGGAGTGGGGCGAGCGTTCACGTTCGTCCAGGCCGACCAAGATCCACGGATGCTGCCCGTCCCCGAGTTGACCGACCTGACCGACCTGACGCTGTTCCACTGGGACCACGAGCGTGGCGAAGTGCTGGCGAGGGTGTTCGCGCCCGGGTTCGGCATCCCCGAGGACGCCGGGTGCCTGCCCGTCGCCGCCGCGCTCGGGGTCGTGGCGATCACCCTGGACCCCGAGAAGCGGGGGCATCCGGTGACGGTCCGCCAGGTGACCAAGAACGGCACCGAGTCCGTGTTCACCTGCGTGTCCGCGGTCGACGACGGCACGGCGAACGTGAACGTGATCGGCAGGGTCTGGGTGGCCGGAGAGGAGCAGGCATGACCGCGCGACCAGGCACTACGACGCGACCGGAGCTGTGGGGGAGTCGGGGCGCGGCCTCGTCGACGCACTGGCTGGCGAGCGCGGCGGGCGCCTCGATGTACGACCACGGCGGCACCGCGTTCGACGCCGCCGTCGCCACCGGGCTGGTGCTGCAGGTCGTCGAGCCGCACCTCAACGGCCTCGGCGGTGACGTGAGCATCGTGTTCCACGACGGCGCGTCCGGTGCCACCAAGGCCATCTGCGGCCAGGGACCCATGCCCGTCACCGCCTCCATCGACGCCTTCCACAAGCTGGGCCTCGAGACGATCCCCGGCAGCGGCCTGCTCGCGGCCACCGTCCCCGGCGCCTTCGGTGCCTGGATGCGCCTGCTGGCCGAGCACGGCACGCTCCCGCTGCGCACGGTCCTCGAACCGGCCATCCACTACGCCGAGACCGGGGTGCCGCTGCTGCCCAAGGCGGCCGAGATGATCGCCGCCGTCCAGCCGGTGTTCGCCGAGCACTGGCCGGAGTCCGGGCGGGTGTTCCTCGCCAACGGCCAAGCCCCACGCGCGGGGCAGCGCTGGCGCAACCCGTACCTCGCGGGCACCTACCGGCGCCTGCTGGCCGAAGGCGAGGCCAAGGGGCAGACCAGGGAAGGCGTCATCCAGGCTGCCTCCGACGCCTTCTACCAGGGGTTCGTCGCCGAGATCATCGACGACTACGTCACCGACAACGCCGTCCTCGACGCCACCGGTGACGCCCACGCGGGCCTGCTGACCGGCAACGACCTCGCCACCTGGACCGCCGAGGAGGAGGCCACGCTCTCGCTGACCTACGGCGACCGCGTGGTGCACAAGGCGGGCCCGTGGACCCAGGGCCCGGTGTTCCTCCAGCAACTCGCGCTGCTGCGCGACATCGGCGGCACCGAGTTCCTCAGCGCGGACTACGTGCACCGGATGACCGAGGTGACCAAGCTGGCCTTCGCCGACCGCGAGGCCTGGTACGGGGACCCCCGCTTCACCGACGACCTCACCCCGTGGCTGCTCGACCCCGACTACAACCGCGCCCGCGCCGCGCTGATCAGCGACAAGGCGTCCCTGGAGCTGCGTCCCGGAACGGTCGCGGGCCGTCAGCCGCGCCTGCCGGACCTGCCGCTGGGGGAGCTGGAGCCGACCGACCCGCCGTGGCTCGTCCAGCTGCGCGAGGGCATCCCGGTGACCGTGCCGGTGGCCCTCCTCGCGACCCAGACCAGCGGCGACACCTGCTGCGCCACAGCGTCCGACGACAAGGGCAACCTGGTCGCCGCCACCCCGAGTGGTGGCTGGCTCAAGAGTTCACCCGTGCTGCCCGGCCTCGGTTTCCCGCTGGGCACGCGCGGTCAGATGGCCTGGTTGGACGCCGGTCACCCGAACGCGCTGGTGGGCGGCAAGCGACCGCGCACCACGTTGAGCCCGACGATCGTCGAGCGCGGCGGCCGGGGCGAACTCGCCTTCGGCACCCCCGGCGGTGACCAGCAGGACCAGTGGACGCTCCAGGCGTTCCTCGCGCACACCACGTTCGGCCTGGGACTGCAGGAAGCCGTGGAGGCGGCCGCGTTCCACAGCGACCACGTGCCGACCTCGTTCGCGCCGAGGCGGGTCGCCCCCGGGGTCGTCACCGTCGAATCCGGCATCGGCCGCGATGTCATCTCGGCGCTGGAGACGCGCGGGCACACGGTCAAGGTCGTGCCGGACCAAACGCTGGGCAAGGTGTGCTTCGCCGCTGTCGGCGCGGATGAGTCGTGCCGCGCGGCCGCCAGTCCGAATGGTGGCCAGGCTTACGCGATCGTACGCTGACCACGCGTTCTTGACGACGATCTGACAGTCGCCTGATGGTGTCGGAGAACGTTTTCCGGATACCGTCGACGTAAGCCGAGATATCGGAAGGAGGTTGCCATGTCCGCGCTCGGGGATCCGATTTCGGAATGGGCCGGTGGATTCGCCACCGGTGGTCTCGTCCACCTCAACGGCAATTCCCTGGGGCCGCCGCGGGTGGACCTCACCGACCGGCTCGCCGCCGTCGTGACCGACCAGTGGACACCGGGCCAGGTGCGGGCGTGGTTCCGCGACGGCTGGCTCGACCTGCCCCGCACCGTCGGCGACAAGCTGGCACCGCTGCTGGGCGCCGCCGAGGGCCAGGTGGTCATCGCGGGCGACACGACCTCCACCACGTTGTTCAACGCCTTGGTGGCCGCGTGCAGGCTGCGTGAGCGCCCGGTGCTGCTCATCGAGGCCGAGGCGTTCCCGACCGACCTCTACATCGCGGCCTCCGTGGCGCGGCTGCTCGGCCGTGAGCTGGTCGTCGAGTCCAGGGACGGTTTCGACACGTACCTGGGCGAGCACGGCGACCGGGTCGGGGTCGCGCTGGCCGCGCCGGTCGACTTCCGCACAGGGCGCCGCCGCGACATCGGCACGACCACCGCGCTGTGCCACGCCGTCGGCGCGCTGGCGGTGTGGGACCTGTGCCACGCCGCGGGTGTCCTGCCCACCAACCTGGACACCAACGACGTCGACCTGGCGATCGGCTGCGGCTACAAGTACCTCGGCGGCGGCCCCGGCGCGCCCGCGTTCCTCTACGTCGCCGCGCGCTGGCAGTCCGAAGTGGACTTCCCGCTCGCCGGGTGGCACGGGCACGCCGACCCGTTCGCCATGACCCCGGACTTCGTCCCCGCCGCCGGGATCGACCGGGGGCGCAACGGCACGCCGCCGCTGCTGAGCCTCGTCGCGCTCGACCACGCCCTGGAACCCCTTGTGGCGGTGGGAATCGACGAGCTGCACCGGCGGACCAAGGAGCTGGGCGAGGCGTTCCTCGCGGGCCTGCGCCCGGACATCGAAGTCGTCTCGCCGCGCGATCCCGACCAGCGCGGTGGCCACTTGGCGCTGCGCGTATCCGACGCCGACGCGGTGGAACACGGCCTGGCGGAACGGGACGTGCTCGTCGACGCCCGGCCCCCCGACCTGATCCGCGTGGCGTTCGCGCCGCTCTACGTCACCCCCGAGCACGTGCGAACCGCCACCGAGGCGATCCACAGCGTGCTCGCCCCGCCGAACTGACGCCGTGGAGGTACCACGATGACCCAGGCGCCGGAATACGTCGCCTACGCCCGCATGGACGAGCTGCACGAGCTGCAGAACCCGCGCAGCGACGCGCGCGGCGAGCTGAACTTCATCCTGATCAGCCACGTCAAGGAACTGCTGTTCCGCGCCGTCACCGACGACCTGGACACCGCCCGCGCCGCCCTCGACCGCGACGACGTCGCCGACACCTGCCTCGCGCTCTCCCGCGCCGTGCGCACCCAGCGGGTCCTGGTCGCGTGCTGGGAGTCGATGAACGGGATGTCGGCCGACGAGTTCGTGGCGTTCCGGCACGTGCTCAACGACGCCTCCGGTGTGCAGTCCTTCGCCTACCGAACCCTGGAGTTCGTGATGGGCAACCGCCCCCGCGACAAGGTGGAGGCGACCTATGAGGACGGTCACCCGCTGCTGCGCGCGGAACTGGCCAAGCCCTCGCTCTACGACGCCGTCCTGGCGCACCTGGCACGGCAGGGCTACGCGATTCCCCAGGATTGCCTCGAGAAAAGTCCGGCGCAGCAGCATGAACTGAGCGCGGGCGTGGAAAGTGTCTGGTTGGAGGTGTACCGCGACACCGGCAAGCACCACGAGGCGCACCGCCTCGCCGAGGCACTGCTGGAGGTCGCCTACCAGTTCTCCCACTGGCGGTCCACGCACCTGCTGGTGGTCGAGCGGATGCTCGGCGGCAAGGGCGGGACCGGGGGCAGTGACGGGGCGCCGTGGCTGCGGGCGATCAACGAGCACCGGTTCTTCCCGGAGCTGTGGACGTTCCGCACCCGGCTCTGAACAGAACACTCGAGCCAGACACCGAGCGGGACGCGGACCCAGTCAGACACCGACCGAACGGGAGGGACGAATGAGGGAACTCGGCAGGGAAATGGCGACAGGAGCCCTCCAGGACGCGCGGCGCCTGTGCGACCAGGACCAGGTGTTCACGTTGCAGGGCAGGGAATGGCACCAGCTGGCGGGCGTGGTGGGCAGTGAGTACAACACCTCGACCGGGCTGTTCGCCGACTGGCTGCCCTACGCGGGCGCGGCCAGCATGCTGGAGATGGGCTGCGGCTGCGGGGTCGCCGCCGTGACCGGTGCCCTGGCGGGCTGCCGGGAAGTGGTGGCCGTCGACATCAACCCGCACGCCGTGGCCAGCACCAAGCTCAACGCCGAGCGCCACGGGGTCGGCGACCGGGTGGAGTGCGTGGAGAGCGACCTGTTCGCCAACCTGGGCCCGGACGCGCGGTTCGACCTCGTCTTCTGGAACTCGCCGTTCATCGACGGCGACACCGAGCGCGCCGACGGCGACTACTTCGCCGACCACTTCTTCGACCCCGGCTACCGGCTGCACGAGCGGTTCCTCACCGAACTGCCCCAGCGCCTGACCGAGGGCGGCCGCGCGTTCCTGGGGTTCAGCTCCGCGATGGGCGACGCGGACGAGGTCGCAGCGATCGCCAAGCGCAACGGTTTGGAGATGCGGCCGTTCCGCTCGGAGAGCTTCTCGGTGCCGCAGCACGAGATGGGCACCGCCGAGGTGTTCCAGCGCGCCGCCGACGAGCGGGGTGAGATCGTCATCGACCTCTCCCTCGTGGAGCTGGTCCGATGAGCGAGCTGCTGACCGAGCGGCCGCCGTTCACCGAGCCGCACGTGGCCCCGCGCCAGTGGGAGTACGTCCGCGACGCCCTGGAGAACGGCAAGCTCGACGGCAACGGCCCGTACACCAAGCAGGCGGCCGCGGTCGTGCGCCGGGTGACCGGGGCGACGGAGGCGCTGCTGACGCCGTCGTGCACGCACGCCCTGGAGATGGCGGCGATCGCGCTGGACATCGAGCCCGGCGACGAGGTGATCGTCCCGGCGTTCTCCTACGCCCCGACCGCGTGCGCGTTCGCCTTGCGGGGCGCCAAGTTGGTGTTCGTCGACAGCCACCCGGACACGCTCAACGTCCGCGCCGACCACATCGCCGCCGCGGTCACCGACCGCACCAAGGCGATCGTGGTGCTGCACTACGCGGGCGTGCCGTGCGAGATGGACCCGATCATGACCGTGGCCCGCGAGCACGGGCTGGCCGTGGTGGAGGACTCGGCGCAGGCCTTCGGCAGCACCTACCGGGGCCGACCGACCGGGAGCTTCGGCCGGTTCGCCGCGCTGAGCTTCCACGCCACCAAGAACGTGCACTGCGCCAAGGGCGGCGCGCTGCTGGTCAACGACCCGGCCGACGTCGACCGGGCGAGGATCATCCAGGACCGCGGCACCGACCGGCACCACTACTTCCAGGGGTTGGTCAAGGAGTACCAGTGGGTCGGCCTCGGGTCGAGCTCCATGCTCAACGAGTTGCTGGCCGCGCTGCTGGCCGCCCAGCTGGAGACCTTCGACGAGGTCCAGGCCCGCCGGGGCCACTGGTGGAACACCTACGACGCAACGCTGCCGGGGTGGGCGCGCGACAACGGCGTGGCGACCCCGTACATCCCGGCGCACACCAACCACTCCGCGCACCTGTACTACCTGGTCCTGCCCACAGAGGACGCGAAGGACGCGCTGCTGGACCACTTGGCGCGACGGGGTTTGACCGCGACCATCCACTACCTCGCCCTGCACGACACGCCTGCCGGTCGCCGTTTCGGCCGCCGGGGGCCGGGTGGGTGCGCTGTCGCGGAAGCGTTGCCGCGCAGGCTGATCCGCCTGCCGATGCACGTGGGCATGGCCGCTGACTACCAGCGGCGGGTGATCGAGGCGATCACCGACTTCCGGCCCTGAGCGCGCCCGCACCACCGAACTGACCGCTGAACGGAATGGAGAGACGATGCAGCACACCCGTGTGACGCCGGTCCGATCCTGCCGGGTCTGCGGTGCCGATGACTGGCACACGTTCCTCGAGCTGGGCCGGGTCCCGCTGGCGAACTCGTTCGTCACCGACGAGTCGGTCCCGGAGGAGATCTTCCCGCTGGCCCTGATGTCCTGCCGCGAGTGCAGGCTGATGTCGCTGACCCACGTGGTCGACGAGCACGACCTCTACGACCACTACTTCTACGTCAGCTCCCCGTCCCGGTTGATCCACCGGCACATGGAGGGCCTGGCCAAGCACTACCGCGGCGCGCTCGACCTCGGCGCCGACTCGCTGGTCGTGGAGATCGGCAGCAACAACGGCGACCAGCTGGCGAAGTTCCAGCCGCACGGCTGCCAGGTGCTGGGCATCGACCCGGCGCAGAACATCACCGCGCAGGCCCGCGACCGGGGCGTCGACACCCGCACCGACTTCTTCACCGAGGAGGTCGCCAAGAGCGTGCGCGCCGACCGCGGCCAGGCCGACCTGATCATGGCCAGGCACGTCATCGCGCACATCGACGACCTGCACGACCTGGTCGCAGGCGTGCGGGAACTGCTGGCGCCGGACGGGTTCTTCGCGCTGGAGGTCCCGTACCTGGTCGAGCTGATCAACCGCCGCGCCTTCGACACCGTCTACCACGAGCACCTGTCGTACTTCCTGGTCGGCACGCTGCAGCGGCTGTTCCAGGAGTTCGGCATGCGGGTGGTCGACGTGGCCGGGTTCGACGTGCACGGCGGGTCCATCGTGGTCACCGTGGCGCACGACGACTCGCGGCACCGCACCAACCCCGACACCGTCGACGCCCGGATCAAGGCCGAGGCCGACGCGGGCCTCTACCGCGACGACGCCTACGACGGCTTCGCCGACATCGTCGACACCCTGCGGGCGTCGCTGCGCGCCAGCCTGCT
This sequence comes from Actinokineospora globicatena, assembly GCF_024171945.1. Taxonomy (GTDB): domain Bacteria; phylum Actinomycetota; class Actinomycetes; order Mycobacteriales; family Pseudonocardiaceae; genus Actinokineospora; species Actinokineospora globicatena. The sequence goes on along the minus strand of NZ_JAMTCR010000003.1, from coordinate 1,199,026 downwards.
CGACCTGCGCGGCGAGGGCCTGCGCCTGGCCGGGTACGGCGCCTCCGCCAAGGGGGTCACGCTGCTGACCACCAGCCAGGTCCCGCCGGGCTCGCTGGACTTCTGCAGCGACACCACCCCGGAGAAGCAGGGCACGCTCATCCCCGGCCTCGGCATCCCGGTCGTCTCGCCGGAGGAAGCCGCCGAGCGCGAGCCCGACGTGTACGTGCTGCTCGCCTGGAACTACCGCGACGAGATCCTGGCCAAGGAGGCCGACTTCCTCGAGCGCGGTGGCCGGTTCTTCGTCCCCATCCCGGAACCGCGGCTGGTGGGGGCCGAAGAGCTCGCGGCGGCGGCCGGTCGCACCGTGTCGACGGGGGCGCGCTCGTGACCCAGCAGACCATCCAGCAACCCGGTCAGCGCGACACCCAGCAGACCGACTTAGGCCCGCTCGTGCCGGTGCTGTTCGGCTTCTCCGCCTTCCAGCAGCTGCGCGCGGCCGCCGAGCTGCAGCTGTTCGAGTACCTGACCCTCAACGGGCCCTCGAGCTGCGAGCAGGTCGCCGACGGGCTGCGGCTGCCGGTGAAGTCGGCGCGCAAGCTGCTGCTGGGCACCACCGCGCTCGGGCTCACCGACCGCGGCCCCGACGGGTACGCCCCGGCCGGGCCGCTGCGGGAGGCGCTGGAGGACGGCACCTGGCCGCTGATCCGCAACATCATCGACTTCCAGCAGCGGCTGTCCTACCTGCCTGCCAAGGAGTACGCGGAGTCGTTGCGCACCGGCAAGAACGAGGGCATCCGGCACCTGCCGGGCACCGGCGCGGACATGTACACCCGGCTGGAGCAGACCCCGGAGCTGGAGAACCTGTTCTTCCGCGGCATGAACTCGTGGTCGGAGCTGTCCAACCCGGTGCTGCTGCGCCAGGTCGACTACAGCGGCGTCGGGCGGCTGCTCGACGTGGGCGGCGGTGACGCGGTCAACGCGATCGCGCTGGCCAACGCCCACCCGCACCTGCGGATCACCGTGTTCGACCTGGAGGGCGCCGTGGAGGTGGCCAGGGACAACATCGCCGCCGCCGGGCTCGCCGACCGGGTCGACGTGGTGGTGGGCGACATGTTCGGCGGCCCGATGCCCGACGGGTACGACATGGTGCTCTTCGCCCACCAGTTCGTCATCTGGTCGCCGGAGCAGAACCAGGCGCTGCTCAAGCGGGCGCACGACGCGCTGCCGCCGGGTGGCCGGGTCGCGGTGTTCAACGCCTTCGCCGACGACGACGGGCGCGGCCCGCTCTACACCGCGCTGGACAACGTCTACTTCGCGACGCTGCCGTCGGAGGACTCGACCATCTACGAGTGGCGCGAGCACGAGGAGTGGTTCGCCGGTGCCGGGTTCGTCGACATCACCCGGGTGACCAACAACGGCTGGACGCCGCACGGGGTCCTGGAGGGGCGCAAGCGCGATGCCTGAGCAGAGCCTGCTCGACCGCGAGTACTCCCCGAGCTCGGTGGCCCGTGACGCCGCAGGGACGTTGCGGCGCTACCGGTCCCGGGGGGACGCGGCGCGGGCACGGCTCGCTGTGCACGAGTCGGTGCCTTACGGCGCCGAAGCGGGGGAGAGGTGCCACGTGTTCCCCGCCGCCGGCGCGGGTGCCCCCGTGTTGGCGTTCGTGCACGGCGGGCACTGGCAGGAGTCCGGCATCGACGACGCCTGCTTCGCCGCCGAGGACGCCGTGGCGCAGGGGCTGGCCTACGTCGCGATCGGCTACGGGCTGGCCCCGGCGCGCACGGTGCCCGAGATGGTCGACTCCGTCGCGCGGGCCCTGGCCTGGCTGGTCGAGACCGGTCCGGAGTACGGCATCGACCCGGACGAGGTGCACGTGGCGGGCAGCAGCGCGGGCGCGCACCTGCTCGCCGCCGCGCTCACCCGCCCGGCCACCCCCCGGGTGCGCACGGCGTGCCTGGTCAGCGGCCTCTACGACCTGGCCGAGATCCCGCGCACGTACGTCAACGACGCCGTCGGCCTCACCGCCGAGCAGGCCGAGGCGCACAGCCCGGTGCTGATGCCCGCGCCGCGCTGCGACGCCGTCCTGCTCGCCGTCGGCCAGCACGAGACCGGCAGCTACCTGCGCCAGCACGCGGCCTACGCGGCGCACCTCGGGGCGCTCGGCGTCGCGGTGACCGCGCGGATCGTGCCCGACCGCGACCACTTCGACCTCCCGCTGGACCTGGCCGACCCGGCGACCCCGTTCGGCCGGGTGACCGCCCGCCACCGGGGTACTCAGACACGGGAAGGAACGGTGAGCACCGCACCATGAGGTACCTGATCACGTCCATGCCGGTCCTGTCGCACCTGCTGCCGCTGGTGCCGCTGGCCCAGCAACTGGTGCTCGACGGCCACGACGTGCTGGTCGCGACCAGCGGCGCCGCGGCGGACGCGGCCAGGCGCGCCGGGTTGACCACGGTCGACGCCGGTGGGTCCCGCGACGCGCGGGCGCCGTATGACCGGCTGCTCGACATCATCGAGTCCGGCAACGCGGGTCACGGCCCGGTCGACGAGGACTCGCTGACGCTGCACGGCGAGTACTTCGGCGAGGTCGGCCTGCGCATGCTCGACGACCTGCTCGAGATCGGCCGGGCCTGGGGCGCCGACGCCGTCGTCTACCCCGGCATCCACTCCGCCGCGCTCGTCGCCGCCCACCAGCTCGGCGCCGTCGGGATCCTGCACGGCTACGGCTCGCCGCTGCCGACCTTCGAGCCCGCGCTCGCGCACATCCTGGCCTCGCGCCCGGACCTGCCCGACCGGGTGCCCGAGGCCGGGATCGAGATCGACGTGCTGCCGCCGTCGCTGCCGAACTTCGCCGAGCTGCCGTGGACCAACGGCGTCCCGGCGCACCGGCTGACCATGCGGTACGGGTCGTTCAACGGCGCCGCCGACGTGCCGCGCTGGCTGCTCGGCGAGCGCGAGGTGCCCAGGATCGTGCTGACCTGCGGGTCCGCCGAGGCCCAGTCCCGCCGGGGCGCGACCTACCGGCAGATCCTCGAGGCACTCGACGGCACCCCGTGCGAGGCGGTGATCCTGGCCGGGAGCGCCCAGCTCGACCTGCTGCCCGACCCGCTGCCGTCGTGGGTGCGGCTGGAGAGGTGGCTGCCGCTGAAGTTCACCCTGGACCACTCCGACACGATCGTGCACCACGCGGGCTCCGGGACGGTGCTGACCGCGTTCGACTCCGGCCTGACCCAGGTGGGCATCCCGATGCCCGGCACGGTCAGCGTCGGCAACGCGCGGTGGCTCCCGGCCTCCGGCGCGGGCACCATGCTCGACCTCGGCGCGCTCGACACCGACGAACTCGCCAAGGCCGTGGTCGCCGCGCTCACCTCACCGGAGCAGCGCGCGGCGGCGTTGGCGGTGCGGCGCGAGATCCACGACATGCCGTCGGTGCGGGAGGTCGCGACCCGGGTGAGTGCGATCGTCGCCGAGCACTCGGCAAGCAGGCAGGCAGTGAACGGGGTCGAGCCCGTCGGGGGGCGGCGATGAGAGCCGCGGTCGTCGGTGGCGGTCCCGCCGGGCTGATGACCGCGCTGCTGCTCATCCGGCGCGGTGTGGCGCGGGAGGTGGTGGTGTGGGAACGCGACCGCGAGGAGAACGCCGGGTTCGGCGTGATCCTGCCTCCCGAGGCCGACGCGTTGCTGCGCCGTGCCGCGCCGCACTTGGCCGACGAGTTCGCCGAGCACGTGGTGCGCTGGGAGACCACAACCGTCGAACGTGACGGTGACTCGTGGACCACCTCCGCCACCCCGGACCTCGCCGCCATCGCGCGCGCGACGCTGAACCGGTTGCTGTGGCAGGAATGCGTGTCGGCCGGGGTGATCGTGCGCGAGCGCGTGGCGCCCCGGCTGCACGCCCTGGCCACCTCCTACGACCTGGTGGTGTGCGCGGACGGCGCGGGATCGCTGGCCGACCAGGCCGGGTTCGACGTGTCGCTGAGCCAGGTCGGACCGCGGTACGCGTGGCTCGGACTCGACCGCGCCGTCGACGGGTTGACGTTCCTGACCCGGCCGGTGGCGGGCGGGGTGTTCATGGCCCACGCCTACCCGTTCGCCAGTTCCGCCAGCACGTTCCTGCTGGAGGGGCCGCGCGCGATCGACCCGGAGGACATCCGGGCGCTGTTCGGTCTGCGGGTCAGCACTGGGACCGGGGACGACACCTACCAGTGGCGCACGTTCCGCGAGCGGGTCGTGCGGCCGTGGTCGTTGGGCAACATCGTCCTGGTCGGTGATGCCGCGCACACCACGCACTACTCGATCGGCCACGGCACCTATCTCGCCTTCGCCGACGCGGAGGCGTTGGTGGACGCCTTGGCGGGGGCGAACACAGTTGGGGCGAACACAGCGGGCGCGAACACGCTGGCCGCGGCGCTGCGCGTTTACGAGGACACCCGGCGGCCCGCGGTGGAATCGGCCCAAGACCTCGGCCGGGCCAGCGCCGCGTGGTTCACCCAGGCGGTGGACGAGCTCGACCGACCCCTGAGCCGGTTCGCCGCTAGCCTGCTGACGCGGGGCGGTCGACTGCTGCGTGACCACGAGCCGTAGCCGCCCAGCCGCACGAGGCTCGCGGGTGCCGAACCCCGAGCGCGCCGAATCCCCGACTGGGAAAGGACTTCCGCACCGTGAAGAGCGCCCGGCCGCCACTGGTCGTCCACGACGCCCGCACCAACAACCTGACCGGTGTCAGCGTGCGCATCCCCTCGCCCGCGCTCACCGTGGTGACCGGCGTGTCCGGGTCCGGCAAGTCCTCGCTGGTGTTCGAGACCATCGCCAAGGAGTCGCAGCGCCAGCTCAACGAGGTCTTCCCGCTGTTCATCCGCAACCGGCTGCCCAAGTTCGAGCGCCCGGACTTCGAGCGGATGGAGAACCTGGCGCCCGCGATCGTGGTCGACCAGCGCAACCTGGGGCGCAGCGCCCGCTCCACGGTCGGCACGCTGACCGAGGTGCACGCGATGCTGCGGGTGTTGTTCTCCCGCCACGGCAAGCCGAGCGCGGGGGAGTCCACCGCGTACTCGTTCAACGCCCCCGACGGCATGTGCCCGGAGTGCGAGGGTCTCGGCGAGGTGCTCAGCGTCGAGGTGGACCTGTTGCTGGACAAGACCAAGTCGCTCAACGAGGGCGCCATCGCGCACCCGAACTTCGCCGTGGGCACGAACTACTGGAAGCGCTACGCCACCGCGCACTACCACGTCGACCAGCCCGCGAAGAAGCTCGGCAAGGAACTGTTCGACGCGGACAAGCCGGTCAAGGACTACACCAAGGACGAGCTGGAACTGCTGTTGTACGGCAGCGGGTTCCAGACCGACCGGCTCGACGACCTGGGCAACGTCGCGGTCAACGACTACGAGGGCTTGGTCGACCGGTTCACCCGCCGCTTCGTCAAGCCGGGCCTGGACTCGCTCAAGGCCAACGACCGCAAGCACGTCGAGCCGCTGGTGGACAAGAAGGCCTGCCGCGCCTGCAAGGGCACCAGGCTCGCCGCGGCGGTGCTGAAGTCGAAGATCGACGGCTACAACATCGCGGACGTATCGGCGATGCAGGTCACCGAGCTGATCGACGTCCTGGCGAAGATGGAGAAGACCATCGGCGACGGCTCGGTGCTGCGGCCGCCGCTGGCCGCGCTCACCCGCATGGACGAGGTCGGGCTGGGGTACCTGTCGCTGGACCGGTCGTCGCTGAGCCTGTCCGGCGGTGAGGGCCAGAGGCTCAAGACCGTGCGGCACCTGGGTTCCAGCCTCACCGGCATGACCTACGTGTTCGACGAGCCCAGCGTCGGGCTGCACCCGCGCGACGTGGAGCGGCTCATCGCGCTGCTGCACCAGTTGCGGGACAAGGGGAACATCGTCCTGGTCGTCGAGCACAACCGGGCCGTCATCGAGGCCGCTGACCACGTCATCGACATCGGCCCCGGCGCCGGTGCGCGCGGCGGCTCGGTCACCTTCGAGGGCACGCCCGCCGCGCTCGCCAAGAGCGACACGATCACCGGCCAGGAACTGCGCAAGCCGATCCCCGAACGCGAGCCGCGCGAGTTCACCGAGCACCTCAAGGTGCGCAAGGCCGACCTGCACAACCTGCACAACGTCGACGTGGACTTCCCGCTCGGCGTGCTGACCGTCGTCACCGGCGTCGCGGGGTCGGGCAAGAGCACGCTGGCCACCAAGGTGTTGCCGCAGCAGCACCCGGACGTCGTGGTGATCGACCAGAGCGCCGTCGGCATCAACCCGCGCTCGACCCCGGCGACCTACGCCAAGATCTGGGACCACATCCGGAACCTGTTCGCCCGCGAGCACGACGTGAAGCCCGGCCTGTTCAGCTTCAACGCCGAGGGCGGCTGCCCCACCTGCAAGGGCCGGGGCACCATCACCAGCGACATGGCCTACCTGGACCCGGTGACCGTGGTCTGCGAGACCTGCGGCGGCCGCCGGTTCGACCCGGCCGTGCTGGAGTACAAGGTGGGTGGGCGCTCCATCGCCGACGTGCTGGAGACGACCATCGAGGAGGCCGTCGACCAGTTCGAAGACGAGACGGTCACCGAGCGGCTCAAGGCGTTCCTCGACGTCGGCCTCGGGTACCTCACCCTGGGCCGGTCGCTCTCGGAGCTCTCCGGCGGCGAGCGGCAGCGGGTCAAGCTGGCCAGCAGGCTCACCGCCAAGGGCTCGGTGGTGATCTTCGACGAGCCCACCTCCGGCCTGCACATGGCCGATGTGCGGCACCTGGTCGACCTGTTCGACCGGATCATCGACTCCGGCAACACCGTCATCGTCATCGAGCACGACCTGGACGTGGTCAAGGTCGCCGACTGGGTGATCGACCTCGGACCCGGCGCGGGCACCGAGGGCGGCCGGATCGTCTTCGAGGGCGTCCCCGCCGACCTCGTCAAGCACAAGGACAGCCTCACCGGACGACACCTCGCCAAGGAGAGGAGCTGACTGCCCATGACAGCCACCACCCGGGCCAGGGACACCCAGCCTGGAGCCGTCACCACGGACACCATCCACGGGGCGTTCACGCGCACGGCCCGCGAGCACGCGACGCGTGAGGCCATCTCGGACGGCGCCACCACGCTGACCTACGGCGACCTGGACGCGCTCACCACCCAGATCGCCCACGCGCTGCGCGACCGGGGACTCACCCCGGGGCAGCGGGTCGGCGTGCACCTGGACCGCTCGCTGGCGACCTACCAGCTGTTCCTCGGCGTGCTCAAGGCCGGCTTGGTCGTGGTGCCGTTCAACCCGGGCCACCCGGCTGAGCACAAGGCCCGGATGCACCGGGTCGCCGAGCCTGTCATCACCGTGACCGACGCGGCCGCCGAGGGCATCCCGGCGGACACCTGCGTCCCGGTGACCGACCTGCTCGACGCCGCCCGGCGGTCCGCCACCGAACCCGTGCGGGTCGAGGTCGACCCGGGCGCGCCCGCGTTCGTGCTGTTCACCTCCGGCTCGACCGGCGAGCCCAAGGGCGTCGTGCTCGCGCACCGGGGGATCGCGCGGGTCTCGCGGCACCTCACCGGGTTCACCCCCGGCCCCGGCGACCGGTTCCTCCAGCTCGCCCAGCCGTCGTTCGCCGCGTCCACCACCGACATCTGGACGTGCCTGCTGCGCGGCGGCAGGCTCACCGTGGCGCCGCAGCAGGTCCCGCCGCTCAGCGACCTGGCGCGCCTGATCACCGCCGAGGGCACCACGGTGCTCAACCTGCCCGTCGGCCTGTTCAACCTGCTCGTCGAGCACCACCCGGAGACCATCGCCCAGGCCCGGTCGGTGATCGTCAGCGGCGACTTCCCGTCGGTGTCGCACCTGGAGCGCGCGCTCGGCGTGATCGGCGGCGACCTGTTCAACGCCTTCGGGTGCACCGAGAACTCCGCGCTCACCGCCGTCCACAAGATCACCGCGGCCGACCTGGTCAGCGCGGAGGTCCCGGTCGGCTCGCCCATGCCCGCCGTCGAGCTGACCGTGCGCGACGAGGACCTGGCCGAGTGCGCGCCCGGCCAGATCGGGGAACTCTGCATCTCCGGTGACGGCGTCGCCATCGAGTACCTCGGCGACCCGGAGCTGACCGCCCGCAAGTTCGCCGAGCACGATGGGCGGCGGCTGCTGCGCACCGGCGACCTGGCCAAGCGCACCGACGACGGCGAGATCGTGCTCGCCGGTCGCACCGACCAGATGCTCAAGGTGCGCGGGTTCCGGGTCGAGCCCCGGCAGGTCGAGGTGACGGCGGAGGAGTTACCCGGGGTGCAGCGCGCCGTGGCCCAGGCGGTGCCGTCCGACGGCGCGGCCGACCAGCTCGCCCTGTGGTGCTTACGCGCGCCCGACCAGGAGCTGTCCGAGCGCGACCTGCTCGACCACCTGCGCCAGAACCTGCCCGACTACATGGTCCCCGCCATCGCGGAGTTCCTGGACACCTTCCCGCTCAACGCCAACGGCAAGGTCGACCGCAAGGAACTCGCCTCTCGTCTGAACACCCGCGCTACCAACCCGACCAACCCGACCAGCGAGGACTCCGGTGACCGGCTCGCCGAGACCGTGCGCGCCACCCTCGTCGAGGTCACCGGCGACGACCGCATCGGCCTGGACGACGGCCTGATCGAGGCCGGGGTCACCTCGCTGCACCTGATCGACCTCGGGGCGCGGCTGGAGGAGGTCCTCGGCGTCGTGCTGGGGCCCGACGAGATCGTCGACGCGGGCACCGCCCGGGGCGTGGCCGACCTGGTCCGGACCAAGCGGAGCCAGGCCTGAGATGACCGCCACCGAGCACTATCCCCGAGCCAAGCTGGACCAGCGGACCGAGCGGTTCCCCACGTCCCCGGCCCAGGCGGGCCTGTGGTTCGCCAGCACCTACGGCGACGACCCGACCGCCTACAACCAGCCGCTGGTCCTGCGCCCCCGGGTCCGGCTGCACCACGACCACCTCGTCGCGGCGCTGCGGGTCGTCCACCAGGACCACTCCGCGCTGCGCACGACCTTCGACATGGCGGCCGACGGGGACGTCGAGCAGGTCGTGCACGCGGACCTGGTGCCGATCGTCGACGTGCGCGACCAGCCGCACGGGCACGAGGGCTGGGTGACCGAGCAGGTCGCCGAGGTCGCGGGCACCGTGTTCGACCTGCGGGACGGGCCGCTCGTGCGGGTCCGGCACCTGCGGCTGGCCGATGAGCGCAAGAGCGTGCTGGTGTTCAACGTGCACCACACGGTCTTCGACGGGATGTCGTGGAAGCCGTACCTGAGCCAGGTCGAGGCCGCGTACACCGCTATCGCCAACGGCCGCGAACCCGAGCGTGAGCCCAGGCGGCAAGCGGTGGAGGCGTACGCGCGGTGGTCGCAGCGCCAGGCCAGCCCGGCGACGACGGCGTACTGGCGCGAGAAGCTCGCCGACGCCCCCGTCGCCACGCCCATCGGGTTGCCGGGGGAGGGGTGGGCGCGCAACGTCACCCGGCACCGGGTGCTGGACGAGGAGGTGACCGCTCGGCTGCGCGAGTTCTGCACGGCCGAGGGCGTCACCACGAGCATGGTGTTCGTCGCGCTGTACCTCCTGCTGCTGCACCGGCACACCCGCCAGGACGACGTGCTGGTGGGCATGCCGATCACCGTCCGGGAAGGCGCCGACGCGGGGGTCGTCGGGCACCTCACCAACACCACCGTGCTGCGCCACCGGCTGGCCGACGACGCCTCCGTGCGCGACGTGCTGCGGGCGGTGAAGCGCGAAGTGCTGGAGGTGCTGCGACACCGGCACGCGCCGTTGGAGGCTGTGGTCGGTGACCTGCGCGGGCAGGGTGGGGTGAATGGGCTGAGCGGTTCGGTTGATCTGTTCACCGCCATGGTCACCGTCATGCCCGCTGAGGCGCGGCGGCTCGACCTGCCGGACTGGGGTGTGCGGACCTGGGACTACACGCCCGGCGGCGCGAAGTACGACTTGGCGCTCGTGGTCGACGAGTCGCCCGAGAACTACACGGTGATCGTCGAGCACAACTCCCGCTCAGCCGAGGGCGGTGCCTTCGCGGCGCACCTGGTCGGGCGCCTGGAGACGATGCTGCGCGGTGTGGTCGCCGGGCCGGACACGCTGGTCAGGGACCTGCCGTGGGTCAGTGCCGCGGAGGAGCGGGCGATCGCGGACCTGTGCGAGCGCCAGGCCGACGCGCCGACGCTGGGCACCGAGGTCACATCCGACCTGGTCTCGGCGGCGTTCACACGAGCCGGTTCGGACACCGCGCTGGTCGCGGACGGGGTCTCGCTCACCTATGCCGAACTGGACCGCAGGGTCGACGCGGTCGCCGCTGGTCTCGCGGCCAGGGGCGTCGGCGAGGCGCGGCCGGTGGGCGTGCTGCTGCGTCCTGGACTGGACCTGGTGACGACGATCCTCGGGATCCTGCGCGCGGGCGGCAGTTACGTCACCTTCGACGTCGGGCACCCGAGTGAGCGGTTGAGCTTCGCCCTGGGGGACTGCGGGGCGCAGATCCTGGTCAAGGCGCCGGACATCGACCTGGCCGGTGTCGAACTCCCGAACGGCCTCGCTGTCGTCGAGCCGTCCGATGTGGACAGCGGCGAGAAGTTCGCTGGTGGCGTGTCGAAGTCGCCTACCGATCCCGTCTACACCGTGTACACGTCGGGCTCCACCGGCCGACCCAAGGGCGTTGTGTTGCCGGAGGCCACGCTCACCAACCTGGTGCACAACCAGGACACGATGTCGGCCGGTCGGCGGATGCGGACGCTGCAGTACATGTCGCCCGCTTTCGACGTGATCGCCGAGGAGATGTTCGGCACCCTGTGCACCGGCGGCACCCTGGTGATCCCGCCCGCCGACATCCGCACCGACTTCGTCGCGCTGGCCGAGTTCCTGGCCGAGCAGCGCATCGAGCGGGCCTTCTTCCCCTACGTCGCGCTGCGCGAACTCGCCGCCGTGCTCCGCTCGTCCACAGTGGACCTGAGTGCGCTGCGCGAGGTGTACGTCACCGGCGAGCGGCTGACGATCACCGACGACCTGCGGGCGATGTTCCGCCGCCTCCCGAACGCGCGGCTGAGCAACATCTACGGCCCGTCGGAGGCGCACCTGTGCACGGGGGAGGAGTTGCCCGCCGATCCCGACACCTGGCCGACACTGCCGTCCATCGGGCGCGTGGTCGCCGGGATCGACGCGCGGGTGCTGATCAACGGGGACCAGCAGGTGCCGTTCGGCGTCGAAGGGGAACTGTGCGTCGCCGGGCCGGTCGTGTCGCCCGGATACCTCGGTCTGCCCGAGAAGACCGCCCAGGCCATGGTCGACGACCCGTTCGCGCCCGGGCAGTTGATGTACCGCACCGGTGACGTGGTCGTGCTGACCCCGGATGGCCGTCTGCACTACCGGGGCCGGGCCGACGACCAGGTCAAGATCCGCGGCTACCGCGTAGAGCCCGGCGAGGTCGAAGCGGTCCTGGAACGCGTGCTGGACGTGGACGCCGCGGTCGTCGTGGTCGTGCCCTCCGGTGCCGATCGAGCGCTGCACGCGTTCGTCCAAGGCGCCGAACCGGCCGACTGGCGCACGCGAGTCGGCGCGGAACTGCCCGGGTACATGATCCCGCGCCAGGTCACCCGGCTCGACGCCATCCCGGTCACGCCCAACGGGAAGACCGACTACCGCGCACTGCGCACCTGGCTCGACGACCACGAGGACACCCCGGAGACGCCGGTCGAGGTCGACTGGAGCGACGCCGAGCGGGCCATGGCCGAACTGTGGACCGAGGTGCTCGGCGACGCGCCCACCACACCGGACGTCGACTTCTTCCTCCTGGGCGGCCATTCCCTCCTCGCCGCGCGGCTGCACCGCTTGGTCCGCGAACGCCTCGGCGCCGACGTGGCGCTGTCCGCGCTGCTGAACACGCCGACCGTGCGCGGGATGACCGCGAGCCTGGGCGACCAAGGCGCTCCCGAGGCGCCCGACCTGCGCGCGGAAACCGAACTCGACCTCACCGTGGGCGAGCGGACCGAGCCGGTCGACGGCGTCGTGCTGCTCACCGGCGCCACCGGGTTCCTCGGCAGCCACCTGCTCGACGAACTGCTGCGTCTGGACCGCCGGGTCAGCTGCCTGGTCCGCGCGGACACCGTCGACCAGGCACGGGACCGGCTGCGGGCGGCGTTCGAAACGTTCGCCCTCGACTCGGCGCGGATCGACGACGTGGAGGTTCTCCTCGGCGACCTCAGCCAGCCTGGACTCGGGCTGGGGGAGGGGTTCGAGTCGGTCGCCCTGTCGGTGCGGGAGGTCTACCACTGTGCCGCGCACATCAACTTCGTCGTGCCGTACCACACCGTCAAGCGCACGAACGTCGACGGACTGCGCCACCTGCTCGACCTCTGCGCGCGCAACCGCACCCCGCTGCGGCTGATCTCCACCCTGGGCGTGTTCCCCCCGGACTCCAGTCCGGACACCGTCGCGGAGCCGGAGATCCCGGGTGACCCGGCGTCGCTGGGCATCGGGTACTCGCAGAGCAAGTGGGTCGCCGAGCACCTGGCGCTGCGGGCCCGCGAGGCCGGTCTTCCGGTGACGATCCACCGCGTTGGCCGCATCGGCGGGCACAGCCGTACCGGCGCGTGCAGGCACGACGACTTCTTCTGGTTGCAGCTCAAGGGTTTCGCGCTGCTGGGTCGCTACCCGGACGATATGGTGGAGGCGGCGCCGGTGGACCTGCTGCCGGTGGACACCGTGGCCTCGGCCGTCATCCGGCTGTCGGAGCAGCGGGCGGACAACGAGAACTGGCACGTGCACCACCACGTCGGGCTCGGCTGGCCGGAGATCATCGACAGCCTCCGCGCCATGGGGTACGACATGGTGCCGACCACGCGGTCGGAGTGGTTGACCGCGCTGGAACGGCAAGCGGAGGACGACGACCGGGGCGAGGGCCTCGGCTCGCTGGTGCCGCTGATGCGCGAAGGCGTGATGCGCCTGGGCACCCACACCTTCGACAACGCGCGCACCAGGCGCGCGCTGGTCGAAGTGGGGTACCCGCAACCGCGGCAGGACCCGGCGTGGGTCCACCGGATGTTCGACTACTTCCTGGCCAGGGGCGCCGCGCCCCACCCGGGAGCGGACACGCCAGGAGATGGCACGGCAGGAGAGGACACGGTGGGGGACGTCAACCGGGGAGGTCGCGATGCCTGACCGCACGAGCCGATCAGTGGTGATCATCGGTGCCGGGCCGGTGGGCTGCGCGCTGGCCACCCTGCTGCGCCGCCAGGGTGTGGCGGTGGACGTCTACGAGCGTGGCGTCGAGGACTCCGGTGGCTCGGGGCACTCGTTCAACCTGACCCTCACCTCGCGTGGGCTGGATTGCCTACCGCGTTCGGTCAAACGCCGCCTCTACTTACAAGGCGCTGTCCTGACCAAACGGATCATCCACCACCGCGACGGCGCCATCTCCACCCAGCCGTACGGCACCGACGACGCCCACCACCTGGTGTCCATCCCGCGTGGCGTTCTCCAGGACACCCTGCGCGACCAGGCTTTGCGGGCGGGCGCGCGGATCCACTTCGAACACACCTGCCTCGATGTGGACACCGAGCGCCCGGCTGTCCTGTTGCGAGACCGCAACGGAGCCACCGGGTGGGTCGAGGCCGATCTCGTCGTGGGCTGCGACGGTGCCAACAGCGCGGTCCGCGAGGCCATCGCCGCCGCGCACCCCACGGAGTTCTGGGTCACCCGGGACTGCATCGCGCACGGCCACGCCGAGATCACCATGGACTACGCCGACGCGGACCCCACGGGCATGCACCTGTGGCCGCGCGGCGACCACTTCCTGCAGGCGCAACCCAATCGCGATCGGACGTTCACCACCAGTCTGTTCAAACCGCTGGAGGGACACGAGCGGGACCGGCACTTCGCCGAGCTGCCCTCGCCGGACGCGGTGAGCGACTACTGCGCCACCGAGTTCCCGGACGTCGTGGACCGGATGGCCGAAGTGGAGCACGACCTGATGGACCGGCGACCGGGCCGGTTGCGCATCATCAGCTGTGCGCCGTACCACCACCGGCGGACCGTTCTGGTCGGTGACGCCGCGCACGCCGTGGTGCCGTTCTTCGGCCAGGGCGTCAACTGCAGCTTCGAGGACACCGCCGCGTTGGCCGCGCTGCTGGAGAAGGCCCGCTTCGGCAGCGGTTCCGGTGACCCGGTCGAGTCCATCGTGGCCGAGTACAGCGATGTCCGGGTCCGGGCCGGGCACGCGCTGGCCGACCTGTCGCTGCGCAACCTGGAGGAGCTCTCGGAGCGAGTGGACAGTTCCGCGTTCCTGGCGCGCCGCGCGCTGGAGCGCCGGTTGCACGAACTGCACCCGCACCTGTTCACGCCGCTCTACCAGATGGTCGCGTTCAGCACGATGTCCTACGACACGGCGCAGCGCGTGCACCAGGAGTTCAGCGCGGCGTTGGACGAGGTGTGCCGGGGGCGGGACCTGCGGGTGGAGCGCGACGCGATCATCGCCGAGTTCGTGCGGCGCCACGGCGGTGGCCGGGGGAACTGTGCCTGCTGAGCTAGGCCTGGGTGACCGCGGCGGGCTCGTCGACCGGCTCGGTGTCCTCAGCGTCCTCGTCGGCAGGGGCGTCCGGGTCGGCGCGCGCGTCGTCGGTGAACCGGAAGCCGACCCCGCGCACGGTGACGATCCAGTGCGGCGAGCCCAGCTTCTTGCGCAGGCTGCTCACGTGCGTGTCGATGGTGCGGCTGGCCAGCGACGTGATCTCCGCGTCGACGCTGTCGTACTCCCACACCCGGCGCAGCAGCTCGGCCCGGCTGAACAGCCGCTCGGACTCGCTGGCCAGCAGGTGCAGCAGCTCGAACTCCTTGCGAGTGGTCTCGACCACCCGGTCGCCGACCCGCACCTCGCGCAGGGTGGGGTGGATCCGCAGCTCACCCGCGGTGATCGTGGGCGGCGACAGGACCTTCGCGCGGCGCAGCAGCGCACCGAGCCGGGCGACGAGTTCGCGGCTGCGGTAGGGCTTCTCCACGCAGTCGTCGCAGCCCGCCTCCAGCGCCAGGATCCGCTCCAGCTCGGAGAAGGAGGCGAAGCCGATCATCGGGACGTCGCTGGTGGCGCGCAGTTCCCGGCACAGCGTGAGACCGTCGAAGTCGGCCAGGTCCAAGTCCACGAGCACCACGTCGACCGACTGGTGCGCGGTCATCGCGTCGGCACCGGTGGTCACCGCGACCGGGTCGAACCCGTGTCTGCGCAGATCGGTCACCGTGTCCGCCACGCCGTCACAGTCAGCGACAACTAATACCCGCGGCCCACCACCCAGCACGATCCTTCCCCCTTCGGTCGAATGGGGACAACCCTAAAGCCTTCGGGCAGATGGTGCAGAACGTGCGTGAAGTACCTGTCCGAGTGAAATACCTCTGGTGTGCGCCACCGATAGAGTCGCAAATGGCGGATCCACCGATAGCGCACGCGCACCAAGAATCGCGGGGCCGGGAGAACCGACCCGTGTAGCCGAAAGGACGAGCGATGAGCAGCGCACCAGGCCCCGAGGTCGGCACCGGGGCACCGGCCCGGCCGTGGCGCGGCCTCGCCCTGCTGACCTTCCCGCTGATCGTGCTGGCCCTCGACGTCAGCGTGCTGTTCCTGGCCGCGCCCGCGCTCAGCCGCGATCTCGGCGCGAGCCCCGCGCAACTGCTGTGGATCACCGACATCTACGGCTTCTGCATCGCCGGGTTCCTCATCGTCATGGGCGTGCTCGGCGACCGCGTGGGCCGCAGGCGGTTGCTGGTCATCGGATGTCTGGCCTTCGCGGGTGCGTCCACGTTGGCCGCGTTCGCGCCGACCGCCGGGTGGCTGATCGCCGCCAGGGCGCTGCTCGGTCTCGCGGGTGCGACCCTGATGCCGTCCACGCTCGCCCTGATCCGGGTGTTGTTCCCCGACGAGGGCGAGCGGCAGAAGGCCATCGCGATCTGGATGACCGCGTTCTCCGCCTCCGTCGCCCTCGGCCCGGTCCTCGGCGGCGTCGTCATCGACCAGCTGTGGTGGGGCGCGGTGTTCCTGTTCCCCGTGCCGTTGCTGGTCGTGTTCGCCGTGCTGGCGCACCGGACGCTGCCCGAGGAGCGCGTCGAGGACCCGGCGCCGCTGGACCTGCTCAGCGTGGGGTTGATCGCGGGGACGATGCTGGGCGTGGCCTACGCGATCAAGTCGGCCGCTGTGGGGGATCTGGGCGTGCTGACGATCGCGGTGTTCGCCGCCGCCGTCGTCGCGGGCGTTGTGGCCGTGCGCCGCCAGTTCCACACCCGGCACCCGCTCATCGAACCGGCGCTGTTGACCAACCGCCGACTGCTGGCCGGACTCGCGCTGCTGCTGATGAGCGTCACCGCCATGAACGGTTTCTACTTCCTGGTGCCGCAGTACTTCCAACACGTCCAAGGCCGCTCCGCGACGAGCACCGGCCTGCTGATGCTGCCCCTCGCCGGTGCCGCCGTCGTGGCGTCCCTCGCGACCCCGCCGCTGCTCGGCAAGATCCGGCCGCCGTTCCTCGTCGCTTCCGGTGCGATTCTGGCCGGTGCCGGTTTCCTGGCGTTGTCGCTGCACTCCGGTCCTTTGTCGACTCTCACGCTGACCCTGTTGGGCTGCGCGGTCGTCGCGGGCATCAGCGCCATGGGCGTCGTCATGACCGACCTCGTCGTCGGCCTCGCCCCTCCCCGGCACGCGGGTGCCGCCGCTGGTCTCTCGGAGACCGCGGGAGAACTGGGCGTGGCGTTGGGCGTCGCCATCCTCGGATCCGTCTCGGTCTTCGCCTACCGCGCGACCGTCGAGGGCTCCGCCGCGCCCCTGGACGACACCACCCGCACGACCGTCGCGGATTCCATCGCTTCCGCTCGTACTCTCGCCGAGAATTCCCCGCCGCAACGCGACACCATCCTCGACGTGGCCGCCGACGCCTTTGTTTCCGGCTTGTCCTGGGCCGCTGTCACCGCCACCGCCGCAATGGCATTGTGCGTGCTATTGGCTTTGACGATCCTCCGCACCACGAGCACGCCTGCCGAGGAATGAGAAATGGTCATTTCCGGAGTGGCGCGAGTCAGATTCGGCCCGCGGCGATGAGTGCGCGCAGAATCGTCTCGATCTCGTCGGTGATGGGGACCAGCGCCTCCAGTTCGCGGTCGAGGTTGTCGGCGAACTGCTGGTAGACCGTGCGGTTGCTGGCGATGGACGCGGCCAAGCCCACGGCGCCGGTCCACCGGATGGCCTTGGTGAACCACGGCGGCACTCGGTCCTGGTCGGGCGGCACGCTGGAGGTGGTGCTCCGGTACAGCTCGGTGGCCCGGTGCAGCGGGTCGGCGAGGTCGGGTAGCCGCTGGACGAGGTCGGCTGAGAGGTCGCCGCCGACCGGGAGCGGCGGCTCGCAGAACCGGGCGATACCCGCCAGGTACTCGGCCGAGAACCCCGCCCACCGCTGGGCGAGCCGGTTGCGCAGCAACACCAAGGAGAAGCCGCCGCCGACCGGCGCGAAGCCGGTGAACCGGGGGAGGGCGCGGTAGGCGCGGTCGAGCAGGTGGTCGATCTCCGCGACACCCCCGCCGGTCCGGGCGCGGTCCAACAGCCCGGCCCACTCGGGGTGCTGCCCGGGCAACCTGGTCGGATCGGCGACCCCGAGGCAGTACTCGGCCACGCGGTCCAGGTAGTCGGCGAGCTGCTCGGCCGGGTCGGTCGTCTCCTCGGCCTTGAACAGCCTCGGTGCGAAGTCGGCGGCGGTGACCGCTCGCGCCCGGAACGGTTGGTCCACTGTGGCCAGCTCCGGGACCGACGGCTTGCGCCACGCATCGGGATTCGTGCCCAGGGAGCCCAGCGCGAGGACGCGACCCGTGGGTTCCTCGGACTCGGCGGGGGTGTTGGGGGCCAGGTAGGCGCGGTTGGGGGCCAGCGCGAGGTCCTCGGCGGTGCCGGTGTTGAGCAGTTGCGGTTCCGGCAGGTTGCGGATCAGCATGACCTGCCGCAGGCGCCGGTAGATCGCCTCCACGGTGAGCAGCCGCTGGGTGCCGGGGATGCCGTCGCGCAGGATCGCCAGCAGTTCCCCGGTGAACTCGCTGTAGGCGGCGCCGCTGATGGCCACCTGGTTGGCGGGCGAGGCGGTGAGCACGAACGTCCCGTTGATCTCCAACTCGGCCACCAGGTCCCGCGCCGCGCTCATGTACGGCCCGACCGCGCGCCCGGAGAAGCAGCAGTCCATGATCAGCACCCGGACCCGGGCGCCGCTGCGCACCACCTGGCCGCGCACCGCGTCGTACGGGAGGCTGGAGTACTCGGGCAGGTCCGGGTCGGTTCCCTTGAGCGCCAACAACAACTGGCCCGCCTGCGCGCCCGGCATCCCGTGGCCGCTGAAGTACACCAGCAGCATGTCCCGCGCCTGCTCGGCCGCCGCGATGGCCCGCCCGATCGCCACCGGGTCCGCGTCGGCGGGCAGCACCGCGCAGTCCGCCGGGTCCATGCCGCCCAGGGTCGGATCGGTGAGCACCTCGCGGAGGCCGACGAGGTTGTTGGCCACCGCGGGCAGGTCCGGGAGGTGGTCGTACGCGCTGATACCCACGAGCACGGCTTTCGAACGCGTGGGATCGAACTGGGCCATGGGGATCATGTAGCAGAGTGCCGTTGGGCCCGCCACCGGGACGGCGGGTTTGGGTACGGTTGTCGGGCGGACGACGAACTGAGGGGGCGGGTCGGTGTGGAGTTGGTCGGCGAGCGGCACCTGGACTGGGACGGCAGCTGCAACGCCCGTGACCTGGGCGGACTGGGCAAGGTCAAGCGCGGGGCCGTGGTGCGGATGGAGGCGCCGAACGGGTTGACCGCCGCCGGGTGGGCCGCGGCGTGGGACTACGGGGTGCGCACTGTCGTCGACCTGCGCAACAGCGACGAGTACGGCACCGACGGCGCCGAGCGGCCCGCCGGGATCACCACCGTCCGGGCGCCGCTCGACCCGGTCGGCACCCCGTTCTACGAGCACTGGCACAAGATCGACTACCTGGCCTCGCCGCTGTACTACGCGCCGCTGCTGGCCGAGCACCCGGAGGTCGTCATCGGCGCCGTCCGCGCGGTCGCCAACGCCGCCCCGGGTGGCGTGGTCTTCCACTGCGCGGCGGGCAAGGACCGCACCGGCCTGCTCGCCCTCGTCCTGCTCACCCTCGCCGCCGCCACCCCCGACGAGATCATCACGGACTACCACCTCACCTTCACACGCCGCCGCCACCTCTACACCGCCCCCGACTCCTACGACGAACTCGCCTACCTCACCGAGGTCCTCACTCGCCACAACACCACCGCCGAAACCCTGCTCACCGCCACCATCACCGCCCTCCCCATGCCCACCTACCTCCTCGACAACGGCCTCACCGAAGCCGAACTCGCCGCTCTCCACACCCGCCTCACCGGCTGACCTGGGCGGCCACGAGGGCAGGTGGTCTTGCCCGAACGGTCCCTGTGGCGGGTGGGGCTTGGCGTGGGGGAGGGGTGCGCCGATACTCGGCTGTATGGCCCATCGGTGTGGCGGGGAAATGGAGCAGGTCCAGCGTCCCTCGCACCGGTCACCTGGGGTGGTGCGCGGCGGTGGGTTGATCGCCTTGCAGCGGCTGGTGGGGAACCGGGCGGCCGCGCGGGCTGTGGCGGGGGTGGTCCCGGCGCCTGTGCAGCGGTATGTCCTGCGGCCGGTTTCGCACAACGATGACGCGCACAGGGTCCGCGCGGGCCAGTTGGGTTCCGAGGCGAACGTGGCGGTGGCGTACCCGACGAAGCCTGACGGGGCGGAGAAGGAGCCCGTCACCTCCTGGAGCTTCCACGGCGGCGACCACGCCGAGGTAGCCGCCATCAAGAAGACGGGGATCGCCAAGGCGCGGGGGCGCCGGGTCGGTGACTGGGTGGGGCGGGTCTACACCGAGTTGGAGCCGTGCCCGAGGTGCAAGGTCGACCTGGGGAACCTGCTGGAGGACGACGCGGTGGTGGAGTACACCGCGTGGTTCGAGAGCCAGTGGAGCAACGCCCAGAACTCGCTGAAGTCCCGGGCCACGAGCATCGCGGAGATCGACTTCCTGCTCGAGCACGCCACCACCGTCGGTCTGTCCACACCGGACCTCCAGGCCGAATCGCTGCGGCTCAAGTCGACCGCACTCGACAAGAAGGACACCCCCTACTCCCGCGAGTCCGCCACCGCCGCCCGCCAAGCGTTCGCCGTGGGTGCCGCCGCGCTGTACCAACAGTTGCTCACCGCCGAGATCAACCGGCACCCGGAACTCCCCGCCAGCCAGGCCAGGACCCTGTTGGCGCACGCGAGAGACACCAGACACTTCGACAAGTACCGCGCGACCCTCACCAAGATCCGCGAACAGGCGAGCCGCGCGAGACCCACCCCGGTCCACGCCCCGCCCACCATCCCCTATCCACGGCCCTCAAACACGCCACCTATCCGCCTCGACCCCACAACCACCTTCGCCGCGCCGCGCCTGACCATGCCCGCGCAATCCCCTGTCACTCCACCATTCCCAGGCGCCACGATCACCACCCCATCGCTGGTCCCTGCCGCGGTGTCGTTCCCAAGAGCCACAACCACGCAGACCCCCGCCCCGAGTCTCAAGCGCAAACCGTCCACCCCCTTGATCGGCCAGCCGCCGCTCAAGCAGGCCAGGTCTGACGCCATCACCGCCAACCAGGCCGATTTCCTCCGGATCCTCGCCCGCAAGCGCGGCCCCGACCGGTTCAACGCCGTCTTCGACCAGGTCAGCGCCGGCATCGCGCCGCGACAACCCGATGACACCACCAACTCCCTGATCGCCCGCCTCACCAAGTCCGCGGCCTCGACCATGATCGACCGCCTCAAGGCAGGCTAGGGTCACGGCACCATGGTGGAGATCAGCCCGCTGACCGGAGCCGACCGCGCCCGCTGGGAAGTCCTGGCCCGCGCCGGTGACACCCACTTCGGCACCACGCGCCCAGACGACGACTACGAGCGAACCTGGCACCGCCTGCTCGACGACGGGCAACCGCGCGGGGTCGCCGCTCGGTTGGACGGCACCATCGTCGGCGTCGCCCACTACGTGTTCCACGCGGGCATCTGGGGCTCCGACCGCTGCTACCTCGCGGACCTGTTCGTCGACCCCGCGGCCCGACGACAAGGCGTCGCCACGGCGATAATCGACTGGCTAGCCCAAGACGCCGACCGCCACGGTTTCCCCCGCCTCTATTGGAACACGCTTGTCGACGCTCCCGCCCGCGCCCTCTACGACAAGGTCGGCACCTTCAACGAAGGTCTCATCCTCTACACCCACCGCCCCGTGAGCGAGTCCACAGAGGACCAGCGTTCAGCCTCCGACGAGCCAAGTGGGCCATTGGTGTGATCTTCGCGGAACCGGCGTGCTTCCGGTGTGCGATTTGCAAGACTCCCGCCTGTCGTGATGGAACCGCGAAGGGGAGAGCATGCGGAAGTTGTTGAGCTTGGTGGCCAGTGTCGCCTGCGGGGTGGTGTTGGTCGTGGCCGCGCCTGCCGCGAGCGCGGAGCAGCAAGATGACGTCATCCAGTCGTGCAACGTGCCCGAGGGGTACGTCGTCGTGGGGGTCAGGGAGCAGTTCAACGTGTGCGTCCCGTGGCGGACGGGGACGACGCTGTTCATCGCGCGGCCGGTCACCGGGCTGCTGGCCTGCAGCGTGCCCACCCGGCCCATCGAGTTCAGCACCCTGGGTTCGGTCAACCAGTTCGGTGTGTGCGCCAGGGGAACCGCGCCGTCCTTCTACCTGGTGGAGCCCACCGACGGTGCGGCCGCCTGTTCCATCCCCACCTACCCGGTCGAGTTCACCTTCACCGGCGTCCGCAGCGAGTGGGGCGTGTGCGACTCCACTGGCACCGCGCCCACCTACAGCCTGGCCCGCCCGCGCGCGGGTCTCCTGGCCTGCACCATCCCCAAGGGCTACTACGCCTCCTCCGTCGTGAGCGGCTGGGGTGTCTGCACGACCCGCGGACAGGGCTCCGCCTACGTGCTGGCCGTCTGAGCACGCGCCTTCCGGCCCGTCAAGGGCCGGAAGGCGCGTACCCGGTACTACCCCATGACCCGCGCACCGGTTCCGGGTTCGTCTACGGATCACCCGAACGGCCTAGGTCCGATCGGAAGGTCCACTGTGGACAACAGGCGAGTCTGTTGCCGGGCAACCCGTTTGGCCCAAACTCCCGGGTTCGGGACCGCGATCGGGTGGCGGATACCCGGTTCTCGCCACCGTGGCGTTCCGGTGTGGCTATAGTCCCGGCTTGCCTGCGACCGCCGAGCACGAGGAACAGCATGGATGAGCGCGTCACAGAACCCGATGACGTGGGCCAGGACTCGGTCCGGCAGCGCCTCGCCGCGTGGCAGGCGAGGGCGGACCAGCTCGCCGCCGACACCGAGGCGATGAGCAGCCAGTTCGAGCAGCTGCGGGTCACCAAGACCGACCCGGCCGGGATGGCGGAGGTCGTCGTCGACTCCGGTGGTGCCCTGGTCGGGTTGACCCTGACCAGGGAGATCGAGCGCGCGGCGCCGTCGGTGGTGGCCTCGACGATCATGAGCACCATCCAGGCCGCGAAGGCCGAGCTGGCGGAGCGGGCGCAGGGGATCCTGGCCGAGACCCTGGGCACCGAGTCGCCGGTGGCCAGGGCGGTCGCCGCGCAGGTCAGCGAGCGCATGGGGGTCGTGCGGTCGGCCGACGAGCAGCAGGACCGGCCCCGCCGCCGCACCGACGAGGACGAGGACAACGAGATGCGCGTGTTCGGGCGGGTCGATGACTGACGGGTACGCGGTCGACGTGGAGCAGATCCGTCGGCACGCCGCGCGGCTGGACGCGATCCGGGGCCGCTTCGCCGCCGTCCGCTCCGCCAGCGCGCACATCTCCGGTGACGCCAGGGCCTACGGCAAGCTGTGCGGGTGGATCTCGCAGGTCCTCGCGGGCAGGCACCAGAAGCAGAACGACCTCGTCGGCGAGGTGGCCGAGAACCTGTCGATGGCCGCGTCGTCGCTGCGGGAGAGCGCCGACGCCTACGCCACCAACGACACCGCTGCCGCCGACACGCTGGCCAAGATCGGCGAGGAGCTCGGCAAGATCAACCGGGCGCTGGAGGACATCGGCAGGCGGAGCGGGGTCGCGCGATGACCAACGACCTGATCGCGCCGGTCGTCTCCAGCCGCAAACCGTGGACCGGCATCAGCCTCGCCGAGAGCGTCGAGGGCCTCGTCGACGCGATCCGCACCGAGGGGTGGGTCGACGACCTGCTCGCGGGCGCCGTGCTGGGCGGGGACCTGCTCTCCAGCGCGCTCGACCCCTTCGGCGCCCTGCTGTCCAACGGCATCGGCTGGGCGATGGAGTACTTCCGGCCGCTGCGCGAGATGCTCGACGCGCTGACCGGCATGCCCGACGTCGTCGCCGCGCACGCCGCCACCTGGAACCGGATGGCCGGTGAGCTGAGGTCGATCGCGTCAGACCTGCGTTCGGCGTTGGCCGAGGACCTGCCCGGCTGGTCGGGATCGGCCGCGGACGGCTACCAGGACATGATGGCGCACAACGTGAACGCGATCGGTGGGCTCGGCGCCACCGCGGCGGCGATGGCGGAGGCGACCACCGGGGCGGGCGGTCTGGTGCAGATGACCCGCGACCTGGTCCGCACCGTGATCTCCGACCTGGTCACCCAGGTGGTCGAGTTCGTCATCTCCGCCGCCCTCGGCCTGGCGTTCTTCCAGATCGCCCGTGGCGTCGCGACGATGGTGGCCAAGTGGACCGCGCGCGTCGTGGACTTCGGGACCGCCCTCTACACCAGCCTGCGCAACCTCCAGCTCCTCCTCGAGGGATAGGTCGATGACGCCCAAACCCAAGGCGCCGCACGGCGGTGGGCCTGGCAACCGCAGACCGCACCACGGATCCGGTGGGCTCGACGCGGGCACCAGCGTGGCGAAGGCGCACACGGCCATCGAGACCGAGATCCAGGCCGGTCGCCCCAGCGCGTCGAGCACGCCGAACCCGAACCCGATCCCCGGTCCGGCGGGCAACCGGCCGATCAAGGCCCCGGTGGACCGCCACCACCTCGACAAGATCACGCCGAACGGGCCGCCCAAGGACCGCAACACCGTCATCCTGCCGGAGGCGCGGGACGGGGTCCGGGCGGACATCGCCGACATCCGCGCCGGGAAGGCCCGCTGGGTCGGCGGCGAGTACATCACCGACAGCGGGCGCCACTACCGGGTCGAGGGCAACGGCACCGTGTACCCGGTCGACGGCCCCGGGCTCGTCCACCTGGATCGGCAGGAGTACAAGGCGCTGCAGGCCATCATCAAGCACAATGGCGACGTCGACGCCGCCAAGCGCAGCGTCGAACGGGACCCGGCCATGTCCGCGGGGGCGTTCGAGAAGGCCACCGAGGTCTTCAAGCACAGAGGGAAGTAGACCGCCATGCTCAGCTACAGCTTCCTGCTGGACCGCCTCCCCCCGGCGGCCGACCTGCACCGCGCCATCGCGGACCTGTACGGGGTCGACCCCGCCCGCGTCCACGTCGGCCGCCTCTACGAGGACGACGGCGGCCCCCCGGCCACGGTCAGCTGCACCTACGCCCCGCTCCCCGGTGGCGACTTCCCCTGGCGCCTCGACATCGGCGCCGACGACACCGTCACCGGCCCCTCGGAGCCCGCCACCGCCTCGGCTCTGGCCCACCGCTTCGGCCTGCGCGCCCTGCTCTCCCTCAACGCCCCCTCCGACGAGTACTGGCGCCTCATCACCCCCACCGAGGACCACCAGGTCCCCCTCAACCTCGACGAGCTGGACCACGACCGCTACGTCCTCGCCGTCACCGGCTAGCCCTCAGAGCATCGTCACCACACCACGGCGATGCCGAGTCGGCAGGACATCCACCTCGTCAGGCACCCACCGTGCTGCCCGCAACGCACGCCGAGTCACCTGCCTGGCCTGGCGCTCCCTGTGCCGGACCCACACGCGCACCATCGGATCGTCCCCCAACGCCCGCACGGCCGTGCGCAGGACCGTCTCCCGCCGGACAACCGCGGGCCGAGGCCGATGCCCACCCCGCTCAGCCACCCGCACACACGCGGCGCTGTACCGCAACCCCCGCGCCGTCTCGCTTCCCCACGGACGCCGCCGATACGGCTCCACGGGGCGATACAGGACCTTCCTCGCAGAGCGAGACACACTCCTCCTCGGTGGCCCACCAGGTACCTCCTGGCGCACCTACCCGAACCCCCACGCCCCCCGGCGCCTCCTGTCCAGTCTCATACCCACGAAGCTATCACCGCGGACGGGCGTCTTGGACCGTCACACGCGACGGGTAGCCGGTGTGCGGCTCTAAGGGATGTCTCATGACCCGGTGAGCGGGTCTGGAATGTTGGTGGTCGAAAATGTGCTTGCGCGGCGGTCGTGGGGGCTGACACGATGGCCGCATGTCTACGCGAAAGGGCTGTGACGCCCTCGCCCGATGAGCCTGCGCGCGCGGCGTCGACCGCGCGAGGTTCGACCGTTCCCTGCTGACCCTGATGGCATCCGTCGGGAGTGGATGGCGCACGCGCTGTCGTGCGAACCGGCCGATCGGGACAGTGCCGAGAAGGCCATCAGCGCTCTGTACTCACTGATCGGTAGCGCACGCCCGGAATTCCGCTGGGTCGGGTCACCGGCGGCCGTGGCGGAGCGGAGTGCTGAGTCCACAGTGGCCAACCGACTCCTGGCGCGCGTCAGCAAGGTCCGGGAACCGCTCTACCACTGGCGCCGGTACCGGGCCCCCGGCGACGAGCCCATATTCCGGCACGAGCACATGTCCGAAGTGGACAAACTGGTTGGTGTCCCGCTGGAACGCGATATCCGCGACACCCTGCTCCCCGCTCTCCGGGACGCCGCAGGGCACAAGGGTTTCACCTGGTACGGCCAGCACGACGCGTTCTGGGTGGCGAGGCTCGACGCGCACCGGCGGGTGTTCGCCCCCGGTCGCGCGGACCCCGCACTCGATGCTTGGACCGCCCTGGCCCGCTCGTGCGGATGGTGGTGGCCAGGAGACGACGAGTGCGTCATCGCCGATCGCCCCACCGTGTTCGCGCTCGACGACGTCCCCGACGCCCAACGCCTCCACCGGGACGACGGGCCCGCCGCGGTCTACCCCGACGGCTGGGCGGTCCACTTCTGGCACGGCACCGCCGTTCCCGCCTGGGTGCTGGACGACCCGACCCCGGCCAGGATCGACGCCGAGCGCAACATCGAGGTCCGCCGCTGCGCCCTCGAACGCCTCGGCTGGCCCGACTACCTCGCCCGAGCGGGCACCCGCCTGGTCGCGACCGCGCCCGACCCCGGCAACCCGGGATTCGAACTGCGCCTCTACGACCTGCCCGCGTGGGACGCGCCGTCCCGGCTGCTCCTGGCGGTCAACGGTTCCGTCGAACGCGACGGCACCCGCCGCCAGTACGGGCTGCGCGTGCCCAAGTGGTTCACCGACCCGGTGGACGCCGCCGCGTGGACCTACGGCCTGGCGGGCGCCCAGTACGCCACCCTCCTGCGACGCACATAGGTGATGCCACTTGCGACTCGACCAACTCCTCGACCACACCGGACTGTCTGTTCTGGACCACCTGGAACGCGAGGTCACCATCCCGGTCCTCGACGGCATCCAAGCCCAGGGTGACCTCATCGTCATCCCGGCCGCGATCGTCGGCGCCGCCATCGACAGCGCTCCTGCGCGCTGGGTGCCCGTTTCCCCGCAGGGAGTGGACCTGTTGCGTGCCACCAACGGTGCCAATCCCCACACCCTGGTCGGTGCGGCGTGCCACTGGACCACCGGCGTACGCGACACCCTGGCCCTCGCGGTCGCCCTCGTGCGCAACACCGAACCGGCCTACCTCATCCACCCCGAACACGGTGGTACCGGAATCGCCCCGGGCTACTGGATCATCCGCAGACAGCGGGAACTAGGCATCCACGGCCGTCGCGCAAGACCGCTCTACGTCCACGACTAGCCATGCACCCGTCGCGCCTCGGCAAGGGAAACCGGGGCGCCGACGGTGACATCGTGCAGGACGTGGGCCAAGACCTCGGCCCCGCGCACCACGCGCGGGCCGGGGCGGTTGTAGTACGCGGGCCCGTCCAGGACCCACACGTTGCCCGACTGGACAGCGGGCAGCGACGACCAGCCGGGACGGGCGGTCAGCGTGTCGAGTTCCGCGAAGGTCCGCTCAGGGGTGAGCCCGCAGGGGAGCAGGAGCACCACCTCTGGGCTGGCATCGACAACGGCCTCCCAGTCGATCGCGGAGGTGTGTTCGCCCGCCGCGGCTAGCAAGGGAGTGCCGCCTGCGGTCGCGATCTGCTCTGGAACCCAGTGACCAGCGGGCCACACCGGGTCCAGCCACTCGATCGCGGCGACCCGGGGGCGCGACAAACCTGAAACAGCGTCGGATACCGTGTCCAGTCGGGCTTCCAACGCGGCGATCCGGGACTCCACGTCGTCGACGCCCAACATCCCGCCCACCCGGTGCAGGCAGTCGAAGATGCCCGCGATCGTGTGCGGCTCCAGGCTCACCACCCGCGGGCCGACGTCCATCACCCGCACCGCCTCCGCGACCCGCTCGTAGGACACCGCGCACACGTCACACAGGTCCTGCGTCAGCACGAGGTCCGGCGCTAAACGCGCCAGCAGTTCGGCGTCCAGTGAGTACAGCGACGACCCCTGGTGACCGCCCACCGCGCTGGAGATCTCGCGGCTGGTGAGCGAGGCGTCGATACCGGTGGCGGTGACGACTGGGACCGACTCCACCTCGGTGGGCCAATCGCACTCGTGAGTCCGGCCGACCAGGGCGTCTACCCGGCCCAGCGCCGCGACGATGTCGGTGGCGGCGGGCAACAGCGAGACGATGCGCACCCACCCAGGGTAGGCGCTGTGAGCAGGATCGCCGGGGGTGGACTCCGTTTGGCGGAGCCAGGGGTGTGGCGCGCGCTGTTAGCCTGGAGCGGTTCCGCTGTGTGATCCACACAACTGAACAAGTGCCGCCCGTGACGGGGAAGCTGGTCGGAATCCAGCACTGTCGCGCAACCGTGGGCCACACCAGTGGCGAGTCGGATCACCGTCCGGGCGGAGGTAGGTGTCGTACCGCTGTCGCGAGAGCAGAGGTGTCGGTCTGGCGTCGTGCGCCGGTCTTGCCCCTCCGCGTTCGCGGGGATGAGGATGTGGCCGTGAGTCAGGCGCTTCGCAGGGTCGTCCAACCCTCGATCGTCATGTCGACCGTGGTGGCCGTGGTCGCCCTGTCCATGGCATCCACCGGGACCACCGCGGCCGCCGAGCCCGATCGCGTGGCCGCCAGGGCCGCCACCCAGTGGCTGACCAGCCAACTCGGCGACGATGGCACCCTGCGCAACCCGCTCAACGACGCGCTGCCCGACCACGGCCTCATGATCGACCTGCTCTACGCCGCCCACGCCTCAGGCGCGGGCGCGGCGGCCGAGCCGGTGGTGGACTACCTGGACGACCAGCGGCACGCCAGCGACTACTTCACCTGGGACGGCCTGCTCCCCGGCCAGGGCTTCGACGCGATCATCGTCGGTGGTTACGCCGCCAAGGTCCTTGTGGCCGCCGAGGTGGCGGGCCGGGACCCGCGCTCCTTCGGCGGTTGGGACATGGTCGCCGAGACCAAGGCCGCGATCATGCGCTCCGGTCCGCACAAGGGCCGGGTCAGCAGCTACTCCAAGAACCCCGACTTCGCCGACTTCGTCAGCAACGACACCAACATCTTCGGCCAAGCGCTGGCCGTCATCGGACTCGCGGGCGTGGCCGACAACGACCAGCTCGCGATCGACAAGCTGGTGAGCCAGCAGTGCGCCGAGGGCTACTTCCGGATCTTCTTCGGCGTCGTGCCGACCACCGAGGTCGGCGACCACGTGCTGCCCAACGGGTACAAGTTGTCCACTTGCGACGAGGGCAAGCCGTTCGACCAGTCCGCTCCGGACAACGACGCCACCGCGATGGGCCTGTCCGCGCTGCTGGCCGCCCGCGAGGCCGGTGCGACGGGGCTCGACGCGCCCATCGACCGCGCCGTGGCCTACCTCTCCGGTGCGCAGACCGCCGGCGGTGGCTGGGGCGGCGGTGTCCTGACCGAGGCGCCCAACACCAACAGCACCGGCTTGGTGGTCCAGGTCCTCACCCAGGTCGGCGGGCACGACGCCCAGGTCGACGCCGGGATGGCCTACCTCAAGTCCGCCCAGGTGGGCAGCGCTGACGCGGAGAACGCCTTGGCGGGCGACATCGGTGCGATCGCCTACAACCCGCAGGAGTACCAGGCCGCGAAGGCGACCGGTGTGTCCGGTGTGGACACCTGGATCCGGGCGGGCGCGCAGGCCGCACTGGGGCTCGCGCAGGTCAGCTTCTACGACCTCGTCACCGGCAACGTCCCGGACGACGGCGAGCAACCCCCGGTCACGACCACCCCGACAGCTACACCGACGACGGCCCCCACGACGAGCGCCCCGGTCACGGAGACCGCGACGGCGACGCGCACGACCACCGTGACCAAGGTCGTCCAACGCAAGCCGGTCAGCCCCAAGGCGGGCACCCAGGCGCCGCCGCCGAACACCCCGCCCGGCCAGGTCGTCCTCCCCGTGCCCACACCGGCCGAACCCCCGACGGCGACCCCGAGCACCCCGACCGCCCGGCTCGCCGGGTACCTGGCGGCCAGGCTCGTCGACGGCGACCACATCGAGGTCACCCAGGACGGCCGGACCTTCGTCGACTACGACGGCACCGCCGATGTCGTGTTCGCCCTGCGCGCGCTCGGTGAGGAGCAGGAGGCCGCCGACAGCACCACCAGGTTCCTGCTCGACCCCGCCTCCGTCGCCGCCTACGCCCACGGCGCCCCGTACGAGCCGAGCCCCGCCGCCTACGCGGAACCGCTGGCCAAACTCCGCCTCGCCGCCGGGTTCCTGCCCGACGAGTTCGGCAAGGACATCGCCGACCTCGACCTGGCACTGACGGAACTGCGCACCGGCGACGGCACGTTCGTCGACACCGGCAAGTTCGCGGACGCCTCCGAAGCCATCGAACGGCACGTCTGGGCCACCACGGCGACCATCGCGGCTTCGGACAGCGACGCCGGGAAGGCCGTCCAGACCCTGCTCGACCGGCAGTGCCGCGACGGCACCTTCCCGGTCGACCTGTCGGTCACCGGGTGCGGCACCGGCGACCTCACCGCCACCGCCGTCGCGATCACCGCTCTCAACGCGGGCCGGTCAGCGGCGAAGTCCAACTCGCCTGCGAACCGGGAAGGCTGGTCCCCCAAGCGGTCCACCGCCCTGGAAGCGGCCGCCGCCGCGCTCAACGAGAAGTCCACACCGGACGGAACGGTGCGGGGCGGTGATGATCAGGTCGACGTCGTCCTCACCTCGGCCGTCGCGACCGCGCGCACCGTCGCCGGACTCGACAGCACCCCCTCCGCCCGCGCGCTCGCCGCGGCCCTCGGGCCTGACGGCGGTGTCGTGACCCGGGAGGGCACCGACAGCAACCTCCCGATGAGCGTCTCCGTCGCACCCGGGCTCGCCGCCCGGTCATGGCTCTCGGCCGAGCACTCCCCGGTTGTCGCCGTGCTGCGCCTGCCGCTGCGCCCCGCCGACCGCGCGACCGCCACCGCGGCCGCCGCCACCCAGCGGGTCCCCGCGTGGATGGGCGCCGGACTCGTCGGTCTCGGCTTCCTGCTCGCGGTCACCGCCGCCGTCGCCGCACGCCTGCTGATCACCCGGAACGCCAACCGCAAGAACCCGACCCGCGAGGTGGTATCCCCATGAGACGGATCTCGACCCTGGCCGCCGGTCTGGCCCTGGCCGCGGGCCTGGCGGTGGCGGTGCCGACCGCCGCCCCGGCCATCGACCCCACCAAGGGGTACGCCGGGATCTGCACCGGCGCCGACGCCCTGAGCGGCGTCACGGTCGTCGTCGACTTCAACGAGCTCGACGGCAACGGCGGCACCGCGGCGCCGACCATCACCCGCTGCTCGCCCAACGCCAGCCCCGGCACCCAGCGCACCGGCATCAAGGCGCTGCAGGACGCGGGGATCGCCGTCGCGGGCACCAGCCAGTGGGGCCTGGGCTTCGTGTGCCGGTTGGAGAACCGGCCGTCGTCCACCGAGACCATCCCGCGCACGTCCAACCCCACCTACAAGGAGGCGTGCGTGTTCACCCCGCCCGCCGAGGCGTACTGGGGTTACTGGCACGCCGACGGCGCGGGCAGCACCTGGACCTACAGCAGCTACGGCGCGGCCAACCGCAACGTCACCCCCGGCGGGTTCGAGGGCTGGTCGTTCTCGCTGAACAAGACCTCCACCACCAACCCGGCGCCCGGTGTCACCCCGACCAACCCGGCGGTCGGCCCGAGCAACCCGACGGTGGGCCTGTCGGTCAACGACCTGGACCGCAAGATCAACCTGGGCCAGACCACCAGCCTGACCTGGACCTCCACCAACGCCACCACCGTCACCGCGCACGCGGTGTCCCCGGCATCGGGCGGCGGCACCTGGACGGGCACCCTGACCAACCCCGGCGGCACGGCGTCCATCACGCCGACCGCGAAGGGCACGTACTTGTACACGGTCAAGGCCACCGGCACCGGCGGATCGGTCTACTCCACCGCGACCCTGACGGTGCAATGAGGTTGAGGCTCCGTATCACTCCCTCCCGCCACCCACCCCCTCGTCCCCGCCCGGCATCGTCCCCGGTATGGCAGGGACCCTCTCGGCATCGTTTCGGTTCTGGCAGGAGGCTGCACGCGCTCGCGGCGGTCGCCGCACTGGTGGCTGTCGTGGGTTTCGCGCCGTCCGCCCGGGCGATCGACCACGGCAAGGGACAGCCCGGGTTCTGCACGAGTCCCACAGGGGTCACCGTCGTGGTGGACTTCCAGGACCTCGGTGGCACGACCATCGTGCGGTGCTACCCGCAGGGCACCCGGGGGACCGGGCTCGACGCGCTCAAGGGCGCCGGGTTCCAGGTCGCCGGGGTCGCGCGCTGGGGTGAGGCGTTCATCTGCCGCGTCGAGAACCGGCCGTCCGCCGTCGAGGTGCTGCCGATCCAGGGCCGCGAGGGCTACCGCGAGCTGTGCGTCGACACGCCACCGGCGGCCGGGTACTGGTCGTACTGGCACGCGGGCAACAACTGCGCGTGGACCTACAGCCAGTGGGGCGTCAAGAACCGCGACTTCGTCCAAGGCGGCTTCGAGGGCTGGACGTTCTCGCTCAACGCCACCGCGGACTCCAACCCGGTGCCGCGCGTCGCACCGGTGCGACCGGGGACCGCCGGGCAATCGTGTGTGGCGAAGGAAGAGCCGAAGCCCGACACCGACGACCCGAACGAGCGGCAGGTCCCAGCGGCCCAGACCCCGTTGACCCAGCGGAAACCCGATCCGACCACGACCACGACCGCGGCCAGGGAGACGGCGCAACCCGTGCCCGGCGGCCAGGTCACGCCGTCGAGCGGAGCCGCGCTCCCGCCGCCCATGCCGCGCACTGTGTCAGCCAAGCCGGATCCGGCGAACAACGTCGCGTTCACCGGCGGCGAGGGCGCACCTGACGTCAACGAGGTCCTGGCGGACCAGTCGGGGTCGAGCCCGTTGGCACCGTGGGTCGCGGGTGGCGTGGTGCTGCTCTTGGCCGCCGCCACCGGGTACACCGCAACTCGCCGCGCCCGCGCGCGGGAGTCATAGGTGCGGACGGCGACCTACTTCCTGCCCCGCGAGCTGCACCCGGCGGCGTGGTGGCTGTGGGCGCTCGGGCTGGCCGTGGCCGCGAGCCGGACCACGAACCCGTGGCTGCTGGGCACGATCCTGGCGGTCGCGGGGTATGTCGTGGTCGCCAGGCGCACCGACGCGCCGTGGGCGATGGCGTTCCGCATGTACCTCTACCTGGGCGCGGCCATCGTCTTCTTCCGCGTCTTCTTCAGGTTCGTCTTCGGTGGTGCCGAGGGGGAGACGATCCTGGTGCGGTTGCCGGAGATCCCGCTGCCGGAGTGGGCGGCGGGTATCCGGTTGCTTGGCGCGGTGTCGGCGGAGTCGCTGCTCGGCGGGTTCTACGACGGTCTACGCCTGGCGACGATGGTGGTGTGCCTCGGCGCGGCCAACGCGCTGGCCAACCCGAAGCGGCTGCTCAAGGCGATGCCGCCCGCGCTCTACGAGGTCGGCACGGCGGTGATCGTGGCGTTGTCGGTGTTCCCGCAGCTGGCCGAGAGCGTGGTGCGGGTCCGACGGGCGCGCAAGCTGCGTGGTGGTGGGGGAAAGCGGTTCCACGTCTTGCGGGCGATCATGATCCCGGTACTGGCCGACGCGCTGGACCGGTCGTTGCGGCTGGCGGCGTCGATGGACTCGCGGGGGTACGGCCGGGCGGGGATGGTCGATGCCCGGAAGCGGTTGGTCACCGGAGCCTTGATGATCATCGGACTGCTCGGGGTGTGCGTCGGCGTCTACGCCACTTTGGACGGTTCGACGCCCCGCTACCTCGCTGGGCCGTTCCTCGCCGGTGGGCTGGTCGTCGGCCTGCTGGGGTTCCGGACGGCGGGTGCGCGGGTGCAGCGGAGCCGGTACCGACCCGGGCAGTGGAACCTGGCCGAGGTCGTGGTCGCGCTGTGCGGGATCGCGGTGGCCGTGGTCCTGTTCACGACGTCCAGTGTGGACCCGACGAACCTGAACCCCTCGCTGATCATCCTGTCTTGGCCGATGCTGTCGTGGGCGCCGCTGTGCGGGGTGCTGGTTGGCGTGCTGCCCGCCTTCTTGACGCCGGTGCCCGACACCGAGAAGGTACCCGCGTGATCGAACTCGACCGTGTCAGCTTCTGGTACCACGGGCAGGCCGACCCGGTGCTGTCCGAGGTCACGCTCTCCGTCGGGGAGGGCGAGTTCGTGCTGATGGCCGGGCGCACGGGGTCCGGGAAGTCGACGCTGCTGGGGACGATCAACGGGCTGGTGCCGCACTTCACCGGCGGCCACCTGGACGGGACCGTCTCGGTCGACGGCGTCGCCACGCACGCCCACCCGCCGCGCGAGTTGGCGCACCTGGTCGGGGTGGTGGGGCAGGACCCGTTGGCCGGGTTCGTGACCGACACGGTGGAGGAGGAACTCGCCTACGGGATGGAGCAGTTGGGTGTCGCGCCGCAGGTGATGCGCCGCCGGGTCGAGGAGACGCTCGACCTGCTCGGTATCGCCGACCTGCGTAGACGCGCGCTGCGGACGTTGTCCGGCGGGCAGCAGCAGCGGGTGGCGATCGGCTCGGTGCTGACCATGCACCCGAAGGTCCTGGTGCTCGACGAGCCGACCTCCGCGCTGGACCCGACGGCGGCGGAGGACGTGCTGGCCACCCTGGCGCGGCTGGTGCTTGACCTGGGGACCACGGTGGTGGTGGCCGAGCACCGGATGGAGCGCGTGGTGCCGTTCGCCGACCGGATGATCTACGTCCCGGGGGACGGGTCGGTGGTCGACGGGGAGCCCGCTGACGTGCTGCGGTCGACTCCGGTGGCGCCGCCGATCGTGGAGCTGGGCCGGTTGCTCCGGTGGGACCCGCTTCCGTTGTCGGTGCGCGACGCCCGTCGCCGGGCCCGTGACCTGGACCTTCCTGCTCCGCCGGTGCGGCATGAACCGAACTCCGGGGTGGTGCTGTTATCGGCTTCCGATGTGGTGGTGCGGTATGGCGCGACCGTCGCTGTGCGGGGCGTGGACCTGACGCTGCGGGCCGGGGAGGTGCTGGCGGTGATGGGGCGCAACGGGTCCGGCAAGTCGTCGCTGCTCTGGGCATTGCAAGGCTCTGGTCCTCGGCAAGGCGGCTCGGTGACTGTGGGGGAGAAGGACCCGAAGACGTTGTCGAGCGCGGAGGCCCGCAAGGTCGTCGGCTTGGTGCCGCAGACCGCCAGTGACCTGCTCTACCTCCAGACCGTCGACGCCGAGTGCGAAGCGGCCGATCGTGAGTCCGGTGCTAGTGCTGGCACCTGTCGTGCGCTCCTGGACCGCTTGGCTCCCGATGTCGCCGCGGACCGGCATCCCCGCGACCTCTCCGAAGGTCAGCGACTGGCGCTGGTGCTGGCCGTGCAGTTGTCCGCCGCGCCTGCTGTGGTGCTGCTCGACGAACCCACCCGGGGGTTGGACTACCCGGCCAAGTCCGCGCTGACCCGCATGATCGCCGACATCGCATCTGATGGCCGCACCGTGGTCGTCGCCACGCACGACGTGGAGTTCGTCGCCACCACGGCGGCTCGGACCGTGGTCATGGCGGAGGGCGAGATCGTGTCCGATGGGCCGACCACCGAGGTTCTCGGTGGGTCACCGGCCTTCGCCACCCAGATCGCCAAGATCCTTGGGCCCGACTGGCTCACTCTCGCCGATGTCGCCGCGGCCTTACCCCAGGCGGCGCGATGACAGCGGATCAGCGCGGGGGAGTGCGTTGCCGGGATCTTCGCTGGTCGACGGGATCTGAGGAGGTGGTGCGGTGAAACGGGACTGGGGCCGGGCGGACCAAGCGGTGCGGGTGGGGCCGAGGTCGGCGGCGGTGCTGGCGCTGGTGTCGGTGGCGGGGCTGATGATGTTCATCTGGCCGCTGCTGGTCCGGGTCGAGCCGCAGAGCATGCAGCACGGGCCGGACGCGCCGTTCGTGTTCATGGGGGTGTTGCCGCTGCTCATCGTGATCGTCCTCGCCGAGCTGTCCGAGGGCGGCATGGACACCAAGGCGCTGGCGATGCTGGGCGTGCTGTCGGCGATCAACGCGGCGCTGCGACCGCTGGGTGCCGGGACGGCGGGCATCGAGACGGTGTTCTTCATGCTCGTGCTGGCGGGCCGGGTGTTCGGCGCTGGGTTCGGGTTCGTGCTCGGGTGCACCTCGTTGTTCGCCTCCGCGTTGCTCACCGCGGGGGTGGGGCCGTGGTTGCCGTTCCAGATGCTGTGCTCGGCGTGGATCGGCATGGGCGCGGGCCTGTTGCCGCGCCGGATCACCGGCAAGGCCGAGATCGCGATGCTCGTCGGGTACGGCATCGTGGTCGCGTACTTGTTCGGGCTCTTGATGAATCTCTGGTTCTGGCCGTTCATCACCGGTGTCGAGGTCCCGTACCACAGCGGCCACATCTCCTACGTCCCAGGCGATTCCGTGTGGGAGAACCTGCACCGGTTCCTGGTCTTCACCTTGCTCACGTCGACAGCGGGTTGGGACACCGGTCGTGCGATAACCAACACCGTCGCGATCCTGGTGCTCGGTCCCGCCGTCCTCGCCACCCTGCGTCGCGCTTCCCGCAAGGCGTCCTTCGGTGTGCTCCCCACTTTCGGCCTGCCTCGTCCGGATGGTCGATTGACGGGCCCGCTCGGCCTGAAAGACTGACCCGGCAACACCACGCCCGGCGACGGGGGAAGTCCGGTGCGAACCCGGCGCTGACCCGCAACGGTGTGCCACCCCAGCGGTGGCGAGCCCGATTACCCGTGCCGAGCGTCGATCCCCCACCCCGTCGTGGTCCGCGGGCCGGGAGGCGGTGCCTCGGCGCCCGCTCCGGTTCGCGGTGCCCGGAAAGGTCCACATGAGACTCCGGTCCGCACTCGCGGTCGCCATCACCTGTGCCGCCACCATCGTCGCCGCACCCGCCGCTTCGGCCGCCACCACGCACCGCCCGGCGGACGCGGCCTCGGGCTGGCTCGCCCGCCAGTTCGTCGGCGGCGACCACCTGGAGACCGACTTCGGCGGCACCAGCTACCCC
Source organism: Actinokineospora globicatena (assembly GCF_024171945.1). Lineage (GTDB taxonomy): Bacteria > Actinomycetota > Actinomycetes > Mycobacteriales > Pseudonocardiaceae > Actinokineospora > Actinokineospora globicatena. Next base: position 1,162,340 of record NZ_JAMTCR010000003.1, on the reverse strand, counting down.
GACGCGGGACTCACCCTCGACGCGGTGTTCGCCTTCGCCTCCTCCGGCAACGCCAACGACTACGGCGCCGCCGCGCTGACCTGGCTGGCCCAGCCCGCCAACCTCACCGGCTACATCGGCGACGGCACCGAGGCCTACGCCGGTGCCACCGCCAAGACCGCCCTCGCCGTCCAGGTCCGCGGCGGCAACCCGACCTCCTTCGGCGGGGTCAACCTGGTGACCAGGCTCAACTCCCTGCTCACCCCGTCGGGCCGCTTCTCCGACCAGTCCATCTACGGCGACTACACCAACGCGTTCAGCCAGTCCCTCGCCATCATCACCCTGGACCGCACCCCCGCGGGCGCCCCGGTGTCCGCGGTGGATTACGCCGCCGCCACCCAGTGCCCCGACGGCGGTTTCCCCATCGTCCTCGGCGCCCCCACCTGCTCCAGCGACACCGACGCCACCGCCCTGGTCACCCAGGCCCTGCTCGCCACCGGCCGCACCGCCAAGGCCCAGCAAGGCCTCACCTGGCTCAAGTCCAAGCAGCAAGCGGGCGGCGGCATCGCCTACGGCAACGGCTCCGGCACCCCCAACGCCAACACCACCGGCCTAGCAGGCCAGGCCTTCCGCGCAGGCAACCGCCCCGCCGCCGCCCTGAAGGCCCGCCAGTACATCCTCTCCCTCCGCCAGACCTGCACCGCCCCCACCGCCCAACGCGGCGCCATCGCCTACGACGCCACGGGCTACGACCCCACCACCGTCACCCGCGCCACCACCCAAGCAATCCTCGGCCTCCACGGCGCCCCCTTCGCCACCCTCACCTCCGCCGGCTCCACCACCGGCGCCCCCACCCTGGCCTGCTCGTAGCCCCCTTCGGGTACCGCCCCTCACCGGGCGGTACCCGAGGACTGGGTGAAAGCTCCGCCTGTCACAACGTGGGCCCTGCATGGACGACAACTTCTACGCCTGGGAGGCGGGTCGCGTGAAGGTTGTCCATAGGGACCTGCACGGTGTAGCAACCAGATCACGTGCTGGCTACCGTGTCAGCCGGTCGTCCGACGAGTCGCCGCTCCAGTTCCGCGAGCCGAGCCGGGCGCAAGGGAAGGCTGAGGCGGTAGCGGTCCACGGGCCCACCGTCACGAGCCGACCAGAACGGCTGCGATTTCCCCAAGATGCCCACGGTGCCGAGGTCCTTGCCGAGGTCCTCTGCGAAGTGCAGGTGCGGCATGCCGCTGCCGCCACGCAGTGGAGCGGGCAGTCCCGCCCGCTCGGCGAGGGCGACTACCTGCGGCGCCACCTCGGCGATCCGAGCGCGCAGGCGCGTGGTCACGTCACCCAGTCGCAGGACCGCGGCACCCAGTCGCAACGATATCGAGGAGGCGAGCATGGGTGGCACGAACCCGGTGACCACGCCGGTGAGCGCTGGCGAACTGACGCAGTAGGCCAACCGGATGCCACCGAGCCAGTACCCCTTGGACAGTCCGCGGAACACGACGAGGTTGTCGACCTGGTCGGCGATCGTCACCGCGCTGAAGCCAAGCGGTCGGTAGTTCGCGTAAGACTCGTCGACAACGACGACCGCGCCGTGGCGTGCCGCCTCCGCGCAGAGCTCACGCAGGTCGTGGAGGTCGTCGAAGGCCGTGCCGGTCGCGGACGGCCGGTCGAGCGACACCAACCGCGGTCGCGACTCCCGCACTCCCCGCAGGTGGTCGTCGGCGGTGACCAGTTCGCCGCCGAGTCGCCGCACCCAATGCGGCAGGTCCGGGTACACCTCGCCGACCACATAGGTGTTGCCACCCGGCGCGAGGGCGGCGACTGCCTGCAGCAGTGAGTTGACCCCTGCGGCGCAGACCACCCCGCATGCCCAGTCGTGCCGGTCGAACAGCGCGCTGACCACTGGGCCAAGCGCCGCTGAGCCGTGCGGGTCCTTGACCAGGTAGGTGTCCGTTGCGGCGAGGGTGGTCGCCTCCGCGGTCAGCTCCGCGCGCAGCAGCGCCGGGATGTCGACATCGAGCAGTTCGCGTTCGTCCAGTGTCCACGCGAGATTCAGGGTGTGCTCGTCGTCGCCGAGCAGCGGCAGCGAGCGGTAGGACGAGTTGGCCAGGGCCACGGGTGAACCTCCGGATGGTCGGGACGGGGGAATCCTGTTGTGGCAGGATGATCGAGTGCCATGGACGCCAGGCGAGCAGGTCGACATCGGCGGTATGCCCGCGGCCGCCGAGTGGGAGCAGTTGTCCGTCGTTCCCGTGAAGCGGGAGCTGCTCGGTGCCGATCTGTACTTCCGCGAGGGGTGGGCCGACGTCGTCGAGGTGTTCGGCGCGGACGCGATGGACGCGCTGCACGGCCTGGCGATGTTGGTCGTGAAACCGGACGCGGTTGTCGGCAGGCGGCTGGGTGTGATCCTGGACTACCTTCTCCAGCACGGGTTCACCCCGGTCGCGACGACCAGTCTCGCGTTCACCAGGCACTCCATGCGCGAGGTCTGGCGCTACGACTGGCACGTCTACACGATCGACCGCCTGCGGTTGTGCTCGTTCTGGTACGTCACCAACGACGTGCTGCTGTTCCTCGCCCGCGACACCCGGCCGGTCGCAGGCCTCCCCGCGACCGTCCGGCTCAGCGAGCTCAAGGGCTTGGGCGACCCGGCGAAGCGGGGACCGCACCACCTGCGCACCGCGCTCCGCCCGCCCAACCGCATCCTCAACTTCGTCCACGTCGGCGATGAGCCTGCCGACGTCGTCCGAGAACTGGCGATCTTCCTCGACGCCGCGGAGCGCGGGCGGTTCCTGCGGCAGTTGCGTGCCGACATCCGATCCGACCGCACCGACCAGGCGCGCGCGGCGATCACCGACATCGAGTCGCGGTACCCCGCGCACGACCTCGACATCGAGGCCGTCCTGGTGCGGCTGGCGCCGTTCGTGGCACAGCAGGCGCTGCGCCACCTGCGCGAGGTCGTCAACGGTGCGGAGAAGATCGGATGGGACGAGTTGACCGAGGCCGTACCCGTGGCGCGGGTCGATCGCTGGGACGTGATCGTGCTCGCGTCCTACGTCGTGCGCAACGAACGCCCGGTTCCGCACGCGCTGCTCCCCTCGGTGACCGCCGCGGACTGGGTCACCCGCGCCGCGGGTCAACCGTCGTAGGTCTGGTCCCCGCTCTCGCGGTGCCACACCCGGACCAGGTGCCGTGTGCGCCGGGGGTCCGTGCTGTCGGTGAAGGCACTCCGGAAGTGCGCGCACTCGAGGTTGTTCAGGTACTGCAGTTGGCCTCTCCGGATGGTGAAGTCGACCCACAGCCTGGGGTCGGTGGTGATCTCGTGCAACCGCTGCAGAGCCGCCGCCAGCAGGTCGTCCATCGGCTCACCGACCATGTCGTAGCCCCGGCGGATCAACCCGGGTACCAGACGCGCTCGCAGCCGTTCGCCGTCGTACCGCAACACGCGAGCGGACATGACCTTGGGTGCGCCCGGGGCGTGCTCGGCTTGGCGGTCGAAGTACGCGGGTTCGTAGAGCCGTCGCAGCAACCGGGGGTGTTCGGCCAACATCCGGTTGTGCACCGAGTACAGGCTGCAGAACCGGCTGACGCCCCCGGTCTCGGCTGGGCGCAGGCACAGCAGGCCCACGTAGTCCGGCAACGTCGCGCCGAAGCCGTTGTCGGTGTGGAAGGACAGTTCGATGTTGGTGGTCGACCCGCGAACGCCGTAGCCGAACCGTTTGCCGGAGTCGCGGACGTGGAAGGCCATCGTGCCGTCCCACTTGGTCGCCACCGGCGCGGCCAGGAACTGCCCGAGCAGCCAGTAGACCGAGATCGCCTCCTCCTCGGTCCACTCCTCGATCGGCAGACCGTCCACCACCGCCAACCCCATGCCGGTGGTGAGACGGGCCTTGACCGCAGCCATGCACCGTGCCGACTCGGTCAGGTCGAACCGCTCCGGCCGGAGCAGCAACATCGGCAGTGGGGCGCGGCGCAGCCGGGCGACCACGGCGTTCAGCTCGGCCACCGCCGCGCCGGTGAGGTGGACCACCCACTCGCCGGGTGCCACGCTGTCGCGCGTCCACGCCTTCGGGCCGCGGACCTCGCGCGCCAGCGCGACCCCGGTGGGCTCAGCCAACCGCAGCACCTGTTCGTCGCCTGCCAGGTCGTGGTGGTTCGGTGTCCCTGTGTGCATCGTTGTCTCCTCAACCGCGCTGCGACGTGTCGTGCGTCCGCCGCAGCGCCGCCTCCGCCCACGTCGCGATGGTGTTGAGCACCGCGCTGTTGGACTGCGGTCGCGCGGCGCTGAGCTGGAAGTAGGCCACCCCCTCCACCGGGGCGCCCAGCACCGTGATCCGGGTGTCCACAGTGCCGTCCCGGCGCACGGGGTGGAAGTCGGTGGTGACGTCGAGCCCACCCGGGTGGAAGTCGTGGCCTGGTCGCGCGGCGGGGTTGCGCCACCGGCGGACAAGGCCACGGCGCACCATGGCCGGGTACAGCGGGCGCACGTCGTGCTCGGCGTCGAACGGGTGCGACCGACCCTCCACGACGGTGCCGACGTGCCTGCGTTCACCGGTTGTCGGCCCGGTGATCCGGAAACCGGCAGCCCCGGGCGTCACCTCGGCCCCTGGCCCGATTCGCAGGTCGACGATGTCCGCCTCGACGAGGGCGAGGATCCGGCGCATCGGCTGCAGGCCGGTGCCGTTGGACATCCTGGTGTAGTGGCGCAGGTGGACCCGGGTGAACTCCCGCTGCGACTCGGCGGTGAGGCCGCCGAAGTCGACCACGGCGGAGAACACCGACCGCAGGTCGCGCCACACCCCGTCGCACGCCGCCTTCACCGGGTTGCGCAGGTTGCCCTGTGCCGCGGCGATTTGGTCTCGCCGCATCGCCGCGATGACCCCGTCCCGCCACCGCTCACCCGTCAAGTCCCTGTCGCGATCCACCGGGTCGAAGAAGCGCCGCCACGCGAACCGGTGGTCCTCGGGCGCGCTCGGGTGCGGGAAACCGCTGTCGACGACCCGCAGGAACGCCGCTGATTGCTCAGCGTCGAGGCCTACCGCGAGCACGTCGTCGTAGCAGGCGGTCACGGGAGCCAGCAGGTAGTCGATCGGGTCCTCGGTCCACCCCGCGCCGCCGTGCGCCAGGAACTCCGCGTAGCGTGGCGCCACCGCGGCGCGCACGCGGCCGCCGAACCCGTTGCCGAGCAGCGTTCGGTGGTAGACCTCGGCCAGTTCGAGCACGACGAGCGGGAACACGTGCCTGGCGAAGTCGAGTTGCCGCACCGGCCCGCTCGGCAGCACCGCGGGCACCCCGTGCCTGGCGCGCAACTCGTGCACCGCCTCGATCGTCAGGAACACCGGCCTGTGCTCCAACGCCGCGTGCCCGAGCCCGGTGCTGTCCACCGCCTTGAAGTTCTCCGCGCGGCTGCTGGTGAACATCCCGCTCGGGCTGATCGCGACGATGGGGGAGGGCTCGCGCCCGCTGGGCACGTAGCGCAGCGCCCCGGACTGGCCCGCCACGGGCTCCTCGACGAAACGACCACCCCGGCCCTCGGTCAGGTGGAGCAGGAGATCGATGGCCGTCAGGCCCAGTCCGAGCACACCCAGCGGCGCGCCGGGCGGCACCGCCCGTTCGTCCAGCCGGTGCTCGAGCGGGTACGCCTGCGGGATGTAGTTCGCGCCCGGCTCACGCTCGGCGTGCGCCGCCAGTCGGGCCGCGCGGGTGCCCGGCGCGGGTGTGTTGGTCGAGTGCCCCGTGACGAGCAGGATCCGGTCGGCGGCCACGCCTGGCGTACTGGTGCCGTGGACCAGGTACGGGTGATCCGCACCCGGTCGTGGCTCGATGTCGACGACCTCGTCCGCGTGCAGGTCGACCACGACACCCGGTACCGCGCGCAAGACGTCGACGTAGTGGTCGAACATGTCCCTGAGGGCCTGGCCGTGCAGGTGCCTGCGCGGCACGTCCTGGGGCGCGAGGTCGTACCTCGGGTCCCCGGTGGCCAGGAAGCGCTCGCGGGACCACTCCACGAGCGTGGGCCGCAATCGCCGGGGCAGCAGTGCCGTCGCGGCGCGGTTGGACTCGTCGGCGGCGAAGGCGATCTGGCTGGCCACCCGGTTCAGGTAGCTTGTCCACGCCTGGTTGTCGCTGTGCGTCGCGCCCGCCCCGAACCGACCGGTGAGCTCGAAGACCGAGATGTGGACCGGGTGTTCCGGTGGACTCGTCGACAGCAGCGCCGCGAGCCGCTCCACCGCATAGGTCCCCCACGGCCCCCCGCCCACGACCACCACTCGGTGCGGGATCACGTGACGTGCTCCGCGGGGTCGAGACGCGGGTACAGGTGGCTGACGCCCACCGCGCTCTCGAAGGCCGCGCCGACGCGCAGCACCGTGCGTTCGTCGAACGGCCTGCCGACGAGTTGGATGCCCATGGGCATCCCGGACGCGCTGAAGCCGCTGGGCACCGACAGCGCCGGGTTGCCGGTGACGTTGAACGGCGCGGTCTGCACCGCCACGGACACACCGGGTGGCGGCCAGTCACGGGGGAACTCGTCGAGTCGCGCGGCGGGGGCGAGTCCCGTCGTGGTCAGCAACACGTCGTACTTCGCGAGCGGGCCGTTGTTGAGCTCGACGGTGAGTTCACGCCGGAGCCGCTGCGCCTGCACCAGGTCCGCGGCACTCAGCGTGGCGCCCGCGGCGATCCGCTGGTAGGTGTACCTGCCGTAGTCGAGCGGGCGGGATCGCAAGGTGTCCTCGTGGATCGCGAACGCCTCGGCGAGCATGATGATCCGGCCGCAGGCCTTGAACAGGTCGAAGTCCGGCAACCGCACCTCCTCCACCACGGCGCCGAGTCCAGCCAGCAGGTGCGCGGCGGCGTCGACGGAGGCGACCACCTCGGGAGAGACGCCGGGTGTGTCGGCGAACAGGTCCCGGGCGTAGCCGATGCGCACCCCCTCGACCCCGAGGGCCAGGTCCGCGGTGTGGTCCACGACCGAGTGGGCCGCGCTGCTCGGATCACCCGGGTCGTGGCCCGCCACGACGTCCATCGCCACCGCGGCGTCGGCGACGCTGCGCGTGATCGGCCCGCAGTGGTCGAGCGAGAACGACAGCGGGTAGACACCGCGCCGCGACACCAGGCCGTAGGTGGGTTTGAGCCCCACGACGCCGCAGTGGCAGGCAGGCGAGCGGATCGACCCGCCGGTGTCGGACCCCATCGCCAGCCGGACCAGGCCCGCGCCGACCGCCGCGCCGCTGCCCGTGGAGGAGGTACCGGTGAAGTGCTCGGTGTTCCAGGGGTTGCGTGCCTGCGGGAACGGCAGGTCGGTGCCACCGCCCAGTGCGAACTCGGCGGTGTTGAGCTTGCCGACCAGCACACCGCCGCCCCGAGCCAGCCGGGTCTGCACCTCGCTGTCCTCGGCGGGGATGTTGTCCAGGAGCAACCGGGAGTTGCACGTGGTGCGGATCCCCGCCGTGGCGTAGATGTCCTTGAGCGCGTAGGGGATGCCGTGCAGCGGTCCGCGGTCGACTCCTGCGGCCAGCTCGGCGTCCGCCCGGCTGGCGTCGGCCATCGCGCGTTCGGCGGTGACGAGGATGAACGAGTCGATCCGCCCGTCGATGGCGTGGATCCGGTTGAGCGTGTGCTCGGCCAGGTCGATCGCCGTCACCGCACCGGCGCGCAGCAGGGTGCCGAGCTCGGTGATGGGGAGCTCGTGGACCTCGTGCCCGCCGTTCATCGCCGGTGCCCTGGCAGGATCGCATCGATCCGGTACTGCCCCGCGGGCTCGCTGTCCGCGTGGCGGGGGACGCGCAGCAGCGCGGCCATCGCCGCCAGTTCCCGGTGGACGGCCACCGTGCCCCGGCGCAGGTCCGGCGGCACATCGATCCCGGCTTTGCGCATCGCGTGGTCGAATGGGTCTTCCGCGGGCACCATCGCTGGACCTCCCCCAAGGCGGAACAATGCCGCGGCCCCATGGCCGCGGTTGTATCCGACAGTACCGGACAACAAGCCTGAGTGAATGAGATGTGCGTCCTCGTTCTTTGTCTCAGGTGGTCGAGGAAAACCACCTGAGACAGTCATTTCGCTATTGCGTCGACGTACCGGAAGTTCCTTGCTCGTGTTTGGTGGCTCCCGTAGGGTCGGGAGCGGCCAGTCCGCTTGGGGGAAGCGGAATAGTCGTGATGGCCATTGCCGGTCGGCTGTGTCGAGTCGTCGGTCCGGGAAATCCCCATTCGCGGTGTCAACCGGTCTCCACTCCGGAGACCCGACGTCAAGGAGGCGATGTGACGGTCGAGCACGCGCCCGGGATCCGCGCGGTCACCGAGCAGGAGGTCGACCACTACCGGGAGAAGGGGTGGGTGCGGTTGCCCGCGTTGTTCTCCCCCGAGGTCGTCGCGGGTCTGCTGGCCAGGGCCCAGTCCAGGATGGGAGTCGCCGAGCCGCTGACGGTCAGCAGGCAGTCGCCGCAGGAGTTGGAGCCCAACGAGTACGACTGGTACGCCAGGTGGGACGGCTGCTCGCACGAGGACCCGTGGATCCGCGGCGTCGGGCAGTCCCGGGCGCTCGCGACGGCGGCGAGCACGCTCATGGGCGACAAGATCCGGTTCTACTTCGACCACTTCTTCGTGAAGGTGCCCGCCGCGACCAGTGGGACGGAGACGCCATGGCACCAGGACCTGCCGCACCACCCGCTCGACCGGCAGGGCGTGTTGACCATCTGGGTGCCCCTGGTCGACTGCCCCCCGGAGAAGGGCTCACTCCGGTTCCTGTCCGGCTCGCACCGGGCAGGTCTGCTCGGCCGCTACCTCAACCGCCGCGACGACGTGCAACTGGTGGACGAGCACCCGTGGATCCTCGACGAGTACGAGATGTCCCCGCCGCTGCACCTGCGTGCCGGTGACGCCACGGTGCACAACCTCGCCATCACCCACTACGCCCCGCCGAACGCGACCGACACCGCCAGGTGGGTCTACTCCACCCAGTGGCTGCCGCACCGCACCCGCTACACCGGTGCCCCCAACCACCGCACCGACGGGCTCGGATTGCCCATCGACCGGCCGCTCGAACACCCGCGGTTCCCGATCATCGAGACCGACGCCGGGTAGCACCGGCGAGCGGCGCGCCTGCTCGCGGTCGGGAGCGGGGTTTCTGACAGGATGGGGACTCGACTTCGCAGTGACGACACCACTTCAGATGAGGAGTGACATGACCGCGATTGCGCGCGTCGTGGGACGGCAGGTCCTGGACAGCCGCGGCAACCCGACCGTCGAGGTCGACGTGCTGCTCGAGGACGGCTCCCTCGGTCGGGCGGCGGTGCCCTCCGGCGCCTCGACCGGAACCAGGGAGGCCGTCGAGCTGCGCGATGGGGACAAGTCCAAGTACCACGGCAAGGGCGTGCGCACGGCCGTGGACGCGGTCAACGGCGAGATCGCCGACGCCGTGCGCGGTCTTGAGGCCGAGGCGCAGGCCGATGTCGACCGCGTCATGGTCGAGCTGGACGGCACGCCGAACAAGGCGCGGCTGGGCGCCAACGCGACACTGGGGGTCTCGCTCGCGGTGGCCAAGGCCGCCGCGGCCGCGCACCGGCAGCCGCTCTACCGCTACGCGGGTGGTGTGTACGCGCACCTGCTGCCGATGCCGATGATGAACATCATCAACGGCGGCGCGCACGCCGACAACGCGATCGACTTCCAGGAGTTCATGATCGCCCCCGTCGGCGCGGAGAACTTCGCCGAGGCGGTGCGTGTGGGGTCGGAGATCTTCCACACCCTGCGCAAGGGCCTGCACGACGCGGGCCACAACACCAACGTCGGCGACGAGGGCGGGTTCGCCCCCAACCTCAACACCGCGGACGAGGCCCTGGAGTTCATCGTCGGCGCGATCGAGAAGTCGGGCTACACCCCCGGCGAGGACGTCGCGCTGCTCCTCGACCCGGCTGCCTCGGAGTTCTACGCCGACGGCGTGTACGACTACCGGGGCGAGGGCCGCAAGCGCTCGGTCGAGGAGCACGTCGCCTACCTGGCCGAACTGGTGCGGAGGTTCCCCATCGTGTCCATTGAGGACGCCATGGCGCAGGACGACCTGGATGGGTGGAAGCTGGTCACCGAGGCCATCGGTGGCCACTGCCAACTGGTCGGCGACGACGTGTTCTGCACCAATGCCCAGTTGCTCCGTCAGGGTATCGACCTGGGTATCGCGAACTCGATCCTGGTGAAGGTCAACCAGATCGGCACGCTCACCGAGATGCTGCTGACCGCGAACACCGCGTTCAAGGCGGGCTACTCGGTGGTGATGTCGCACCGCTCCGGCGAGACCGAGGACACCACCATCGCCGACCTGGCTGTCGCCACCAACTGCGGCCAGATCAAGACCGGCTCACTGTCGCGTTCGGACCGCACCGCCAAGTACAACCAGCTCATCCGCATCGAGGAGGAGCTCGGCTCCGAGGCGGTGTACGCGGGTCGATCCGCGCTGAGCGCTCGGCGTTGACCACCCGGTCGGGTGCGCGGCGGGCGAACGTCCGTCGCGCACCCGACGCGTTCAGCGCCAGGACCCGGGGGCGGGATTGGTGATCACCTTGCGCTCGCCGGGCTCGTCGCACACGATCAGCCCCGCGCCGAGGGCCGCCAGGTCCCAGTGGTGCACCTCAGCGCCACAGGCGCGTACCGCCTCCACCACCTCCACCCAGCCGACCGGTGCACCGGCCCGGAGCTGCTCGAGCAACTTCATCGCGTGTTCCCCGCCCTCGGCGCGCCTGAGGGCCGCTGCCACCGCGGTGCCCGCCTCGTCCGGCGCGAAGCTCCGGTGAGTGCCCGCCGCGCGCTCGGCGGTGACGAGTCTGCTCAGTTCCGCGGCCTCCTCGTCAGTGGGGCCAGCGCCCGCCGCCAGCGCCCGCAACGCGCCGCGCCGCTGCGCGGTGTCGAGCAGCAGGCCCAGTTCGCGCACCAGGTCGGCGGGCTCGTCGGCGACGTGGATGTAGCTGAAGTTGCGATTGTGCTGGCGCAGCAGGTCGCGCAGGGTGCCCGGCCGCTGCTTGGCCAGGTCGGCCGACCCCTTCAGGGAGGCGAGGCGCAGAGTCGCAGGCAGGGTGTCCGGCCGCTCGTCGCGCAGTAGGAGCAGGAGTCCGGCCCCGACGTACACCGAGTCGTTGAGGGCCAAACGATCGATGGTGGCCGAGGTGAGCTGGTAGCGCCACATCTCCCGCCACAGCAGCGGGGTGAACCCCGGTCGGCGTGCCACCACCACCGCGAACCCCCGGTCGGCGAGGAAGTCCAGGACCGCCTCGACCTTGCCCGCGGCGATGCCATCGGGTTTGACCATGAGCAGTGCGGTCGCGTGGAGCACCTCGGTCGCGCGGTCGCCGAGCACCCGCTCGACGTCGCGCAGGGCTTCTCGGTAGTAGGTCTCCCGGCGGTAGTGGTCCAACTTGCCCGGCGTGCGCGACAGCGCGGCGCGGTCGACTGTGTTGATCGTGACCCCCTGAATCGTTTCGCGGTGGACACCCGATGCTAGCAATCACCGATTTCGTCCGGTTCCCGTTCCTGGAGCAGAACGGGTGGCAGTGCTGGATTCAGCGGCAAACTGCCTGTCCCTTGAACAGGTGCGGTGGCTGGGGTAGTCTTCGGAGAAGTCTGGGTAGTCGGCGTGGGGGCATCGCGGACATTTCTGGGGTTGTCTGGTGATGTCTTTTCTGGGGCCGCGCATTCTTTCCGCCGTACCCGGCTGTTCGATTCGATCGGCACATCTGATGGCAGGGCCGGATGCCAAGCGGTATCCGTGCCAGGACCGGAGAGGATCGGCTGGCCGCATGATTTCGGAGGACACCGTGTCGCCCACGATTTCCATCGTCACCGCGCACGGCAGGCAGGTGCTGGCCGGTGACGGCGACGAGCGGCTGGTCGACCTGCTCAACCGGTACCGCGTGCCGTGGTCGGCGGTCGCGGCCTACGTGGTGCCGCACGGAGGCGGCGAGCCGAAGCTGTCGCCGTCGCTGGACACCCGGCTGGCCGACTTCGAGGACGCGGCTGAGGTGCTGCTCTACTTCAACCGCAACGTCAACCCGTTCCTGTTCGCCCTCGACGACTTCAAGACGATCGAGAGCGCTGACCCGTCGCTGGGCACCGAGTACTTCTACCAGCGGCTCGACAACGAGGCCGGGGTGGCGGAGGCGTTCCTCAAGAAGCTCAGCCCGGACGAGTGCAAGCAGATCATCGCCGAGCGGGTGGCCGAGACCGTGCGGGCGTCGGTGCCGCCGGGGTCGACCCTGGTCGTGGGCGTCAGCGGCGGCGGTGACAGCAACGCGATGCTGTGGGGCCTGAGCAGCCTGGTCGACCACGGCATCACCATCGATCCGGTCATCCTCAAGGGCATCCCGGACTGGGACGCGGGCGTGCCGCGTGCCCGAGCGCTCTGCGAGTCCTACGGGCTCGACCTCACCGTGATCGACGAGGACGAGGTGAAGGACCTGCTGGGCATCCCGGTCGACGACCCGACACCGCTCATCGACCGGTTCGAGCGCGAGTTCGCGGGTGACGACTTCGAGTTCCTCGGCACACTGCTGATCCGGCTCGCGCTGACCAAGCGGGCCAAGGACATGGGCACGTCCTACATCTGTACCGGGCTCAACCTGGAGGACGTGGTCTGCGAGGCCATGTTCCGGGTGTCCTCGGGGATGAAGCCCGCTCCCTTCCCCGCTCGCGAGATCGGCGACACCACACTGCTGTTCCCGCTGTGGATGTGCCCCAAGCGCATCATCGACGGGTGTTTCCCGAAGTACTCCTTGGACAACTACGACGCGCGCTACCCGTGCTTCTCCCTGGGGCGCAACATGTACTACAGCGTGGTCTACGCGATGCAGTCGCAGTTCCCCGGTTTCCTCGAGCAGTTGACCCGCGGCCTGTCGGCAACGAGCATGGCCGACCCGATCAGCTACACCTTCGACGAGCAGCTCGGGTTCTACACCGAGCGGGCCGTGCCCTTCCCGTTGCGCAGGCGTTTCCAGCGGATGCTGGGGCTGGCGCCCACGGGACGGTGAACGCGGTCGGACACCCGCAGTCGGTGACCGCTGTGCGGTCCCGGCTGGCGGGTTTGGTCGAGCGGCAGGCGGCGGGCGCGGGCGGGGCAGTTGTCGTGTTCGCCCTCGACGGGGTCGGCCGGGGTCTGGCCGACCGGGCCTGGCGCGCGGCCGAGGTGTGCACGATGCGGTCGGTGTTCCCGTCGACCTCGGCGGCCGCGTGGTTGAGCAGCCTCACCGGGGTCCCGGTCGCGCGGCACGGCATCCCGGGCGTCGTCTTCACCATCGACGACGACCTCGTCAACGTCTACGAACACCACCGGCCGTTGGTCGACGGCGGCCAGGGCAATGTGTTCGGTGACGCGGTCGCGCACGGCTACCGAGCCGTCGCCGCGCTGTGCGACCTGGTCAACTACCCGTGCTCGTGGCGGGACCTGTTGTTGCGGGGAGCGGAGGTGGTCGTGGGGACGCCGCTGTACACCAGACCGGGTCCGTACCGCGCACCGTCCGCGGACGAACTCGACACCGGGCTGCGGGCCGCTGTCGCGGCGGGCCTGGCGGGCGGCGACCGCTGCCTACTCTGGTGCTTCGTCGAGGTCGACACGCACATCCACCACCACGGTGACGACGCCCACGCGGTCGAGGCGCTGCGCGTGGTCGAGCGGCTCGCACTCGACCTGGTCGCCGATGGTCACGTGGTGGCCGCGCACTCCGACCACGGGCACACCCCGACCACCCACGACACCTGGCTGGCAGAGCTGCTCGACGGCCTCGCCGCGGAGTTCGGGTTCACCATGGGCGGAGCGGGGCGCACCCGATGGCTCTACCCGGCGCCGGGGACGTCTGAGGCGCTGGCCGCCCGGCTGCGCGCCGAGCTACCCGGATCGATCCGGGTGGAGCGATCCGATTCGGAGTTCCCACCCGGCACCGCCGCGCGCGACCGGGTCGGCGACCTGCTCCTGGTCGCGGAGGGGACGCGGTTCTTGACGGTCGACGGCTACCGCTTTGACCACGGTTCCCGTACGCGGGAGGAGATCGAGGTCCCGTTCGCGGTCTGGGGTGTTCGGTGAACACCACTGGTGCGCGGTCCGCGGTCGCCGGGCTGGTGCGCACGCTCCTGGCGACCGCGGACATCGACGACATGCTCAGCGCGCTCGCCGAGGTCGCGGCTTTCGACCGGTTCCAGGCGTCCGCAGGCATCCAGAGCGCGGCTGACGTGGTAGCCGCGCGCGCTGTGGCAGCGGGGCTGACCCAGGTCGAGGTCCGGCAGTACCCGGCCGACGGCGGCGCCCAGTGGTGGACGTTCGACGCCCCCACGTCGTGGACCCCTACCGCGGGCAGGATGTCGGTTCCTGGCGCGGTCGAGGTGGACCACGAACGGCACCCCTTCGCCCTGGCGACTCACTCGGCGGCGGCGTCGGTGCGCGGGGCGCCACTGGTGGGCACCGGGGCGGTCACCCGCGGCGCGGTCGTGCTCCTCCCGGCCGCCGAGTTCGCGACCGGGCACTCGATCGGTGTGCTCGAGCGCGGGGGAGCGATCGGGTTTCTCACCGACGGCGCGGCCAAGGCAGGCGGCGAGCGCGGCCGGATCGAGCTCCCCGCGGGCAGCGGGCTGTTCGGCTTCAGCCTGACCCCTGTGGAGTTCGCGGCCGCGGGCAGGCACAACCTGGTGGACGTCGAGGTCCGCCTGGGACCGGTCGCGCGGATGCCGGTGGTGACCGGTCTGCTCCCCGGGTCGGGGTCCGGTGAGGTCTGGCTGATGGGGCACCTGTGCCACCCGCGCCCCGGCGCCAACGACAACGCCTCCGGGGTGGCCGCGTTGCTCGGCGCGGCGCGGGCGTTGGCCGCGGGCCGCGGCGCGGGCAGGCTCCCGGTCTCGGAGAGGGGTGTGCGGTTCATCTGGGGACCGGAGTTCACCGGCACGGCGGCTGCCCTGCACGGTGTGCTCACCGCGGACGGTAGGCCGGGGTTGCCCGTCGCCGTGGTGAACCTGGACATGGTCGGCGAGGACCAAGCGTCGTGCGCCTCGCCCTTCGTCGTCGAGCACCCACCGCGGGCACTGGCATCACCGATGGCCGCGCTCGCCGAGGTGGTGGTCGCGGAGGCCTTCGCGCAGACCGCGGCCGACCCCGGCACGTGGTTGCCCGCCCGGTTCGCGGGCTTCTCCGACCACGCCCTGTTCGCCGATCCCTTCATCGGCACACCCGCCGTGCAGTTCTGCCACCCGGCGGACCGCTTCAACCACAGCGCGGGCGACTCCCTGGACAAGGTGTCCGCGGTCGAGATGCTGCGCTCGACCGCCGCCGCGGCGGCGTTGGCGCACCTGGTCGCCGACAGAGGCGCTGGTGTGGACCTCGCGTCCGTCGTGTCCCGGTGGTGCGATGAGGATGCCAGGCTGGTGGGCGCCGCGGCGCACCACCACCGCCACGTCGAGGGCGGTGGCTGGAGCGACCGGCTGGTCGGGCACGCCCAGCGGCACCACGCCGCCGTGCGTGCCCGCGTCGCCACCGGCCGAGCGCCCCGGGTCGAGCGAGGCGGGCGGTCCGGTGGCCTCGTGCGCACCTGGGACGGCCCGCTCAACGTCCGGGCGATGCTGGCCGCGGCACCCGCCGCGGCCAGGGACGCCGTTGCTCGGCTGGTCGCCGAGGACAAGGCCACGCTGTCGTTGGCGTTGACCTTGGGGATCACGATGGACGGTGGGTTGAGCCGGGCGCGGCTGGTCGATGAGATCTCGTTTGACCGGCTGCGCCCGGTGGACCCCGAGGTGGCGCGGGTGCTGCTCGATGCCTACGTCGACTCGGGATGGGCACGGACACAGACACCGCTCAATCGGGATTTGGGGGCTGGCGATGACCGTCGCAGTGGGCACTAGTCCGCCGAGTTGCTCGTTCTGCGGCGAGCCGCGGACCGAGCAGCGGCACCTCGTCTCGGCGCGCGACGCGCACATCTGCGACGGGTGTGTCGACGAGTGCGTCGCCGAGATAGTCGAGCGCAGGGCGGCGCGCGGTGCCGACGGCGAGGACGTGTCACTGCCGAGACCGCGTGAGATCGGTGCTCTGCTCGACCGGTACGTCGTCGACCAGCACCGGGCCAAGCGCTCGCTGGCGGTCTCGGTGTACAACCACTACAAACGGAACCTGCCGGGGCGGGCGGCCCCGGGCGGCGATGACGTGGAACTGGTCAAGTCGAACATCCTGCTGCTCGGACCCACCGGGTCCGGGAAGACGCTGTTGGCGCAGACCCTGGCCCGGATCCTGCGGGTTCCGTTCACCATCGTCGACGCGACCGGGCTCACCGAGGCGGGCTATGTCGGCGACGACGTCGACAGCGTGCTGCTCAAGCTGCTGCAGGCGGCGGGGGGCGACATCCGCCGGGCGCAGATGGGCATCGTCTACATCGACGAGATCGACAAGATCGCGCGGCGGGGCGGCGGCGCCGCGCACGGCAGCAGGGACGTCTCGGGTGAGGGCGTCCAGCAGTCGCTGCTGAAGATCATCGAGGGTGCCGTGACCACGGTGGTGCCGCGCGAGCGCGGTGGGAACCTCTCCCGCGGCAGCCGCAGCCGCACAGCGCAGGAAGGGATCCAGCTCGACACCAGCGACATCCTGTTCATCGTCGCTGGGGCCTTCGCGGGCATCGAGGACATCGTGGAGAAGCGCTTGGGGGCTGGGGGTATCGGGTTCGCGGGCGACCGGCGGCAGCGGGTGCGCCGCACCGCGTCCGAGTTGGTCGCGGAGGTGGGACCGGAGGACCTGGTCGAGTTCGGCATGATCCCGGAGTTCGTCGGCAGGCTGCCGATGATCACCTCGGTCGACCACCTCGGGCGGGCCGCGTTGCTGCGGGTGCTCACCGAGCCGAGGAACGCCCTGGTGCGCCAGTACCGACGGCTCTTCGAGATCGATGGGATCGAGCTGGAGTTCGGTCCCGGCGCGCTGGAAGCGGTGGCCGACCAGGCGATCGAGCGGGGGACCGGCGCGCGCGGCCTGCGATCCATCTTGGACAACGTGCTGATCTCGGTGATGTACGACGTGCCCTCGCTGGCCGGAGTGGCCAGGGTGGTGGTCACCGAGCGGACGATCACCCAGGCGGGGGCGCCGGAGCTCTACAGCGCTGACGGCGAGGTCCACCCGTACGACGAGGTGGCCCCGGCCTGACCCGGGGCTGTCACCACCACATTGCGCTCGGCGAGTGCCTCGACCAGTGCCCAGGTGTCGGCGATGGCGTCGAGCAGTGCGTAGCGGTACCGGTCGGCGAGGCGTGCCGCGATGTCGTGGACGGTCGCGGCACCGTCGATTGCCCGGAAGACGAACTCGGCTTCCTCGTTCAACTCGAAAGCGCGCTCGGAGGTGGCGATCACGAGGACTCCGCGGTAGCGGCGGGTGCGCACATCCGCTCGGCGCAGGGGAATCGTGTGCTCCACGGGGTTCACCTGACCTCGATGTCCAAGGCCAAGCCGCGGCACGCCGAGATCGTGTCCTGGATCCACGGCACCGGTTCGTCCTGCTCGTACCCGCTCATGGTCTCGATCGCCCAGTACTCGGACAGCCGGAGTTCGTCCGGCGAGGTCTCCTGGAACCGGCGAGCGCGCCACTTGGGGATGCGTGAACCGTAGTTGCCCCGGCTCTCCAACAGCGCGTCGACGACGTGGCCCCACGCCTGGCGGGCGGACAGCGCCGCGCTGAGGTGGTCGCCCGCGGCGAGTTGGCCCAGGGCGTCGGCCACGCGATTGTCCGCGGCGGCGAGCGAACGCGTCGTGACGAACGCGCGGAACGCGCTGTCGGCGAGTTGCGCGGAACGCCTGGCCACCCACTCCGCGCCGTCGAGGGCGACGCACGTGGTGAGCCGCTCCAGGAACAGTTCCTCGTCCTCCGCCAAAACGTCGGTGGGGGACCGGCCGCTCTCGAAGCGGTCCCAGCTCACCTTGGCCAGCATCTCGCTCACCTGTGTGTTCGTCCAGTACTTGAACTCCCACCTGCGCCCGTCGACCTGCACGACCCTGGTCGGCACGCTCGGTGTGCGCAGGGGAACCCGGATCGTGCGCGATCCGGTCGCCTGCGGCACGCGGTCCGCCACCACGTTGAAGTCGTAATCGCTGCTGCTGTTCGCCCAGCCCCTGGCCAATGAGCCGACCGCGCACACAGCGATGTGCTCGGCCGGCAGCGCGCCGTGCTCGGCCAGCGTTCCCACATCGGGAACACCGGTGATTGCGCGCGTGTGCTGAGCGATCTGAAGTCGCGCTGACAAATAAGCCCCCAGGCTGTCGCGTCCTCACGGTTTCGCCATCGTGTCGGCAAAACCGCTGACCACGTTATTCTGCCATTGCACCATCGGCGCGGGCGCGCGGTCAAGGGCGGGCAGGACAGGGGAAGGGCCGCCCCGTGTTCCGGGGCGGCCCTTCCAGGTGTTGCCGACTACTGCGCGCCGGTCTCGCAGCTGGCGCCGGTGATGGCCTCCAGGCCGTGCTTGGAGGCGGGCACCGCCGCGCCGCCGACGCGCAGCGCCTCGAGCTCGCCGACGCTCATCACGACGGTGGTCGTGACACCGGCGGACGGGATGAGCTCGACGAGCTCGGTCTTCAGGTCGAAGTTCGTGCTCTGCGTCGGGGTGGAAGTCGCCTCACGCATGACAACTGCTCCTTCGGTCCGGCCAGACTGTTGTCTCGCTCTGGTATTAATGTACTTTCTCCAGGGCCGTCGTCGACAAGGATCTTCGCGCGATTCGATAAACCTGCCGTATCAGGTGGTCGCGCAATCCCGCGAGCTTGTCTCAGGTGATTCTTGGGATATTTCTTGTTGTACCACCTTGCGTGGTCCGAAGAGGCGTTCGACGAACGTCCCGCTGAACTCGCGGATTATCCTCGGGCGGGGGCGCCGCGCCGCGGCGTCCCCGGGCGGTTGGCTGGCGCTCTCGCTCGCGCCCAGTCGCGTGTTGGCGGCGGCGGTGATCGCGTTCGCCCAACACCGAACCCCCTCGTCGAGCGCGGTGTCCGCCACCAGCAGGCCGATCGCGGTCCAGACGCCCTCGCCCGCCCACTGCGCGAACCGGCGGTGCGCCGTCTGCCACGACACCCCGAAGACCTTGGGGACCTCGCGCCACGCGCAACCGCTTGTGAGGACATAGGCGATGGCGGCGAAACTCGCCTCGTTCTGCGCGCGGGGAGTCCCGCCGCCCTGGGGGCGGGAAACCGGTCTCGGCAGCAGTGGTTCGACGTGGGGCCACAATGCCATCGGTGCGAGCCAGGTGAACCGGTCCATAGTCCCATCATGCGCTTCCTCGGCGTGTGCGCAAAGCGTCTGGTCGTGTTTTTGGTGACTGGTCGCGCTGGTGCGATATTTCACGTGGCGCGGCCACTTCGCTGCCTGTGGGTATGTGAACCGTTGGCAGTGCCTAACGTTGCAAAAGCCCGAAATATTTGAGGGTCGCGGCCGATGGCAATACGCCAATCGGGTGTTTGGCGGCGGTCAAGGATGTCGCGGGTGGTGTTGGTGCCGCTCTGTTTGGTATGCGCGGGAGGTGAATCGATTTACTACGGGGTTCGTCCGGCTGTTGTGTTGTAATCCTGCTCACTGCTGTAGGCCCCGTTGGGCGGTCGGGTGCGGTAAGGGCGGAACGGGTGAATGGTGAAGGTCGGATCTGATTCGTTTCCACCTGATTGACACCCTCTTTCGGTGCTGGCATACTCCCGTCAGTTCGCTGTGCCGGACGTATTTACTGGGGAAGGTCGAGCACGCGAGGGGGCAGTGCTGTGTCTAGCGACCGCTATGAGCTGACCTGGCGACTACTGGAACGAGTCAGTGTGCATGACGACGCCGATTCCGCCGGAGTCGCTTTCGAGTCACTTGTCGACGGCGTCGACTGGGACCTGCTGGTGGCAGGGGCACTTCGCCAGCGACTCCTGCCGAAGCTCGCCGATTTCGTCATCCGCTCCGGTGGGATGTCCGTGTTGGGAAAGGAACTGCGGAAGATCCTCGTCCAAGCGCGGCACGAGAACCGGCACAAGGGCCGCTTGGCCGCGCGTGAGGCCGCCAGGGTGGTTGAGGCGCTGACTGCCGCGGGCGTCAACGTCGTGTGCACCAAGGGGGTCGTGCACCAGGCGGCGCTCTACGACGGTTCCGGTGGCCGCGTCTTCGGCGACGTGGACCTGATGATCGACCAGGCGGGCGCGGCGGCGTGCGCGCAGGTCATGCCCGCGCTCGGCTACCTGCCCGGTCTGCGCCACGACCTCGTTGCCGACACCCTGGTCCCGCTCGAGAAGCGCGACCTCGCCATGTACAAGCTCTACCCGGACCACCTGCCGCACTTCCTGCGCCCGCTGCTGGGTGAGGCGCTGCCGTACTTCATGGTCGACTTCTGCTTCGACATCGTCTGGTACGGCGCCGCGTGGCGGATCCCCATGGCCGAGGTGCTGGCCGAGACCAGGCTGGTGACGGTGGACCTCGGCGACGGGACGGTCGAGCTCCCCGCGCTGACCCAGCCCTACGACTTCCTGTTCACGGTGACGCACCTGTTCCGGGAGGCATGGTTCGAGCGGACGGCGGCCGTGGCCAACCCCCGGCTCAACCAGTTCGCGGACCTCTGGCGGCAGTGGTCGCGGTTGTCCCCGGCGACCGTGGTCGAGTTGCGCGAGTTGGTCCATCGCCACGAGATCGGCCCGCCGGTCGCGTGGGGGTGCCACTACGTGGACCAGTTGCACGGCAGTGACATCGTCGGCGCGCTCGGTCTCGCCGAGTTCTGCGACGAGGGGTGGCTGCGCAGCGCCTCGGGCACAGGTGGGCAGTACCTGTCGTGGTCCGGTGACATGCGCGCCCGGGTCCGGGCGCTCGGCCCGCCCGAGTTCCTCCCCGCTCCCGAGCCGAGGTTCGGCTCGGGAGCCCGCGCGGTGTCCGGTCGGGTCCACGCGGGTGATCGGTGATCGACTCGGTGCCCGGTGCCGCCTCGGGCCTGTGGACCCTCCTCGCGGAGACCGCGGCCACCGCCGGGGACCGGCCCGCCGTGCGCGACAGCACGGGCGAGACGAGCTATCGCGAACTCACCCGCACCGCGCGGCGAGTCGCGGTCTGGCTGAGGGGCAGGGGGATCCGGCGCGGTGATCGGGTCCTCGTCTGCGCGTCGTCGGAGCGGGTGACCGTCGCCGTGCTGTTCGGCTGCCTGCGGATCGGCGCGGTGTTCGTGCCGTTCGGCCCAGGTGTCACCGTTCACCAGTTGGGGCAGGTGGTCGCGGACGCGCGGCCCGCGGTCCTGCTGGCCGCGAGCCAGGAACACCTGTCCTTGGTGCCCCGAGCCGCGGGTGTCCTGCTCGGCGACCTCGTCTCCGCGTTGCCCGCCGACGTCGATGGCGACGTGGTCGGCGCGGTGAGCGAGGACGACGCGGCTGTGCTGCTCTACACCTCCGGCAGCACGGCGGCGCCCAAGGCGGTGGTCTGCACGCACGCCCAGGTCCTGTTCGCCGCGCGAGCGGTCGCGTCCCGAGTTGGCTACCGCGCCGAAGACGTCGTGTTCTGCCGTCTTCCGCTGTCCTTCGACTACGGGCTCTACCAGGTTTTCCTGTGCGCCATGGCATCCGCGGCGCTGGTACTTGTCCCACCGGGGCGCGATGTCCACCTGCTCTCGGAAGTGTGCGCGGCCGGGGCCACGGTGGTGCCCGTCGTGCCGTCGATGGCCGCGATGCTCGTCGCGCTCGCCCGCGGCCGGGTGCTCGAGGGCAGCAGGGTCCGCTTGTTCACCAACACCGGTGAGCACCTACCCGCGGCCACCGCCGCCGCACTGCGCCATGCCTTCCCCGCCGCCGGGGTGCAGCTCATGTTCGGCATCACCGAGTGCAAGCGGGTGACGGTCCTGGAAGTCGACGGCGACCTCGCCCGACCCGGGTCTGTGGGACTCGCGCTGCCCGGCACCCGCGTCCGCGTCGTCGACGAATCGGGCGCCGAGGTACCCGCCGGTGTGGTCGGGGAGATCAGTGTCTACGGGCCGCACGTGATGGCGGGCTACTGGCGCGCGCCGGAACTGACCGACCAACGCTTCCGCGTGGATGCGGTCACCGGCGAGCGGTTCCTGCTCACCGGTGACTACGGGCACCTCGACGACGATGGCCACCTGTACTTCACCGGACGTCGCGACCACGTGTTCAAGCACCGCGGGGTCCGAGTCTCGACCGTGGAAATCGAATCCGCGGCGATGAGCCTGCCGGGCGTGCGTGCCGCGGCGGTGCTGCCGCCGGTCGGCACGGCGGGACCCGTGCTGTGCGTGGCGGCGAGTGGGACCGGCCAGGAAGTGCTGCGTGGACTGCGGGAGCTCCTCGGGACGGCGCGCACCCCGTCGCAGTGCCGGGTCGTTCCCGCTCTCCCGCTCACCGCCAACGGCAAGGTCGACCGGCGGAAGTTGGCTGAACTGCCGGAGGTGCGGTCGTGAACGGCTTCCGCGAGCTCGTCTCGCGCTACGGCAGCCCGCTCTACGTCTACGACTTGGACGAGGTGGACGCCGCCGCGGTGGCGCTGCGCGGTGCCCTCCCCGAGTCCGCCCTCCTCTACTACTCGCTCAAGGCCAACCCGCACGTCCTCGTGGCTCGGGCCCTGCACGCGTCCGGTTGCCGCGCGGAGATCAGCTCGGCCGGGGAGCTGCAAGCGGCCCTCGCGGCTGGCTTCGCCCCGGCGGAGTGCCTCTACAGCGGCCCCGGAAAATCCTCGGAGGAGGTCGCGGGGGCAGTGGCCGCGGGCGTCCGGCAGTTCTCCGTGGAGTCGGCTGTCGACTACCGCAGGGTTGCCGCCACCGCCCAGCGGGCCGGGGTGACGGCCCAGTGCCTGCTCCGCGTCAACCCGCCCACGGCACGCGGCCGCGGCGGGTTGCGGATGAGCGGGGTCGCCTCGCAGTTCGGGCTTGACGCCGAGCAGCTCGTCGCGGATTCCGGGCGGTTCGCACCGCTACCCGGCGCCCGGATCATCGGCCTGCACTTCTTCTCGCTCAGCAACGCCAAGGACGCCGACGCCATCGCCGCCGAGGCGGTGGCCAACATCGAACTCGCCGCGCGTCTGCGCGTCGAGGCCGATGTGGACCTGCGGGTACTCGACCTCGGCGGCGGGTTCGCCGCGCCCTACGCCGAGCCTGGTCACCGCGTGGACTACACCGGGCTGCGTTCACGGCTCGCCGCGGCACTCGACGACCACCTGCCGGACTGGCGTCTGGGCGCACCTCGGGTCGCCTTCGAGTCCGGGCGGTATCTCGCCGGTGGGTGCGGCTCGCTCGTGACGACGGTGGTGGACGTCAAGCGCAGCCGGGACCGCGTGTTCGCGGTCCTTGACACCGGCATCAACCACCTCGGCGGACTGGCGGGGTTGGGCAGGCTCCTGCCCGTCTCCGCGCGGGCGATCACCGGGGCAGGCGGGGAGCCGCACGGCCGGACGACGCTCGTCGGTCCGCTGTGCACCCCAGCCGACCAGCTCGCCAGGGAGGCCGAGATGCCTGCGTTGTCCGAAGGGGACCTGCTGGTCGTTCCGAACACCGGCGCGTACGGCCTGACCGCGAGCCTGCTCGGCTTCCTCGGCAGGCCGGTTGCCGCCGAGGTCGTCTTGCGCGGCGGAATCGCGGTCGAGGCCAGCAGGCTCGAACTCCGACGGGTGCCGCTCGCGACCACTGGGGGTGGCGCGTGAGCGCGGTGCCGTGGCGGGCGGCGCTCGTCGACCGTGTCCTGCCCGTCGTGGCCGAGCACGCGGCCGTCGTGGACACCGAGGCGGCGTTCCCAGCTCAGGGTATGGCCGAGCTCGCGGCCAGCGGGCTGCACGGCCTGCTGGTGCCAGCGGAGTTCGGCGGGCTCGGCGGTGGTCTGCACGACCTGGTCGGCACGGCCCAGGACCTGGCCGGTGCCTGCCTGTCCACCGCGATGGTGTGGGGGATGCACTGCCAGCAGGTCGACACACTCGTGCAGCACGCCACGGGTTCGCTGCGGGACGACGTGCTGCCCCGGATCGCCCGCGGCGAGCTGTACCTGGCGTCCGTCACCACCGAGCCGGGAAAGGGCGGCCACCTGTTGACCGCTGTCGCCGCGCTGCGCGACGACGGCGACGCACTGCTGGTGGACCGGGACGCCCCGGTGGTCACCGGGGGGCTGCACGCCGACGGCTTCCTGATCACCATGCGGGAAGCCGAGGACGCGGGCTCGCAACGGGTGACCCTGGTCTACGCCGACCGCGACCAGCTCGCGGTGGAGCGGTCCGGTGGGTGGGACACGGTGGGGATGCGCGGCACCGAGAGCGTCGGCCTGCGGATCGCAGGCCGGGTCCCCGCGGGCCAAGTGGTCGGGCAGCCCGGCGGCTTCCGCGAGATCGCCCTGCGCAGCATGGCCCCGGTCGGGCACCTGGTCTGGTCGGCGTGCTGGCTCGGTGCCGCGCGGGCGGCACTGGCGGACCTGGTCGGCTGGCTGCGGTCGAGCGAGCGGGGCAAGGGCGTCGACGTGCGGTCCGAGCTCACCGCCGAACGCGTCGCGCGGGTGCGGATGGACCTCGAGGTGGTCAGCGCTTACCTCAGCCGGGTCACCGACGAGGTGGTCGCCTCGCGCGCGGGCGGCGCGAGCCTGTCCGGCGTCGACGCCCAGATCCACCTCAACACCCTCAAGGTCGTCGCCGCGGAGTCCACCTTCCGCGCGGTGGACCGGATGGTGCGGATCGCGGGGCTGACAGCGGGCTACCGCAAGGACTCGCCGCTGCGGTTGGAACGCCGCTTCCGCGACCTGCGCTCGGCGAGCCTGAACTACGCCGACGACCGGCTCCTCGTGTCGACGGGCGCGCTCACCCTCATGGACCGCGCTGTGCGCCTGCTCTAGACCACCCCGACCACACAGATGGGAAGAAGTGAAGCGATGACTGGCTCGCCCTGGTCAGCCGAGTTCGAGCGGGTGCTGCGCGGCTACCTGCCCCTGCACGGCCCCGACGCGCGGCTGCGCCCAGACGACAGCCTGGCCGACCTGGGGCTCGACTCGATGGCGACGGTCGGCCTGCTGGTCGACGTCGAGGAGGAGTTCGGCATCGCGCTGGCCGACGACGACCTCACCGACCAGACCTTCGCCAGTCCCGCGGCCCTGTGGGCCGTGGTCGACCGCCTGCGGGGAGCCTCGCGGTGATCTCGCGAACCGCGCCGCTGACCTTCGGGCAGTTGTCTGTGTGGCGGATCAACGAGACCTATCCCGTTTCCCGATGGTCCGAGACCTACCTGCGGCGGACCGCTCGCCTCCCGGGCGGGTGCACCGTCGACCAGGTCTTGGCCGCGGTGGCGACGGTGTGCGCTCGTCACGAGGCACTGCGGACGCACTTCGTGGTGGGGGCGGCAGGACTGTGCCAGCTCGTGCGGCCCGCGGGTCGCGAGGTCCGGGTCGAGGTCGTGGAGCGGTCGCCGGTCACCCCCGCGGTCGCCGACGCCGTGGCCGACGAGCTGGCCGCCGACCGCATCGATCCGGCCGAGGAGTTCGGGGTGCGCTTCGCCGTCCTCACCGAGGGGGCGGCGCCGGTGCTGCTCGCGGTGGTGGTCGACCACCTCGTCGCGGACGGGACGGGCCTGCGCCGCGTCTGCGCCGAGGTGGTCGCCGCGCTGGGTGGGGATGACCCCGAGGGCGGGCGCTGGCTGGCGCAGCGACCGCCGCAACCGGTCGACCTGGCGGCCGAACAGCGAGGGGGTTCTGGTCTTCGCCGTGCCGAGGCGGCGCTCGACCACTGGCGGGCTCTGCTGCGCGACGTACCACCCGAGGTGTTCCCGCTCCCGCGCCCGCGAACGGATGAGCCCGGCCGGGTCGAGGCGATCCTCACCTCGTCGTCGGGACGCCACAACCTCGCCGCGGCTGCGGCGGCGACCGGGGTCTCCCCCCAGGACGTGCTGCTCGCGCTGACCGCCGTGGCCACGGCCGTCGTTGTCGGCAGCGACCGGGTCGTGCTGACCCTGCAGTCGGGCAACAGGTTCGGCGGTCGGTGGCACTCGATCGTGAGTTCGATGAACCAGTACGCGCCGCTGCTGGTGGACCTCGGGCCGGGGCACGTGGGCTTCGCTGACTTCGCCGAGGCGCTGCACTCGGCCACCCTCAAGGCCTACCGCGCGGGCTCCTACGACGTGGACGCCGTCACCGACCTCGTCCGCCGCGAACGCGGGATCGACCTCGGTTTCGACAACTTCTTCAACTTCATGGCCCACGACGTCGACAAGCGCCATGAGGTCACCGCCGTGCCCGCTCGGGGTGTGGTGACCGACACCGAGCCCAACCGGCAGATCGGCCCGCGCCTGGACGTGAAGGTCCGTTCCGGCCCTGATCTCCCGGTCGTCGTGCGGACCGATCCCCGGCTGCTGCCGCGGCCCGCCCTGCGTGCCCTGCTTGGCTGGTACGACGATCAGGTGCACCGCGTCGCCACCGGACGGGTCACCGTCGGGGAACTCGTGAACGACTGCGCGCGAGCGCTGGGGCGGGGGGCGCGGGCGTGAACGCGACTGCTGAGGGCCATGGACGGCTGCGGCTGCTGGGCCTGCTACCGCTGATGGGTGGCAGGGTGCTCGCGGGCTTGCTCGCCGTGCACGTGCTCGCCGTGCTGACTCCGGCGGCGACGGCTGTGGCCACTGGCTGGCTGCTCACCCGAACCCTGCGGGAGGGGACGGGCGCGGACATGGTGTTGCCGTTGGCCGCGGTGGCCGCGCTCGTGTTGGCGGGCCGGTGCCTGCTGCTCGGGCGCGAGCCGCTCGACGAACTGGCCGCCCGCCGGGTGGACGGGCGGTTGCGGGCGGAGTTGCGCCGCCAGGTCGGCGTGCCCCGCGGCTTGTCCCACCTGGACGAGGAGGAGTACGCCACCGCGGTCGCGCGGGTCTCCGAGCTCGGCGGTTGGCGGCGGCGCACCCCCGGGACCGGGGTCGTCGGGCAACTCGCGCTGGCGGCGAGGTTGACCGGGGCGGCGTTGTGCGCGGCCGTTCTCGCCACGTACTCCCCGGTGCTCGCGGCGGGGCTCCTCGCGGTCACCCTGGTGATGCGCGCGACCATCAGGCGCCAGTGGTTGCGCCTCGGGCGGGTCTGGGACGCCCACGCGGGCAGCAGGCGCCGCATGGACTACTGGGCCGACACCCTCAGCGAGGTCGCGACAGCCAAGGAGGTCCGGCTCTACGGCGTGCGGCACTGGCTCGCCGATCGGCACGCCGAGCAGGCACGCGGCTGGCTCGACGAGATCTGGGCGCACCGCAGGGGCATCCTCCGCCGCCAGTGGTGGACCTTCCTGCTCGCGGGCGCCGCGGGATTCGCGGCGCTGTACGTGCCGGGGCTGCTGCTCTCGGACGCGGCCATCGACCACGGTGACCTGATCACGATGGTGCTAGCGGCGTGGGGTGTGTTCGAGGCGGGCGCGATGGGGCACGAGGCGTTCGACATCGAGTACGCCACTGGCGCGATGGCCTCGCTGGCCGGGCTGCGCGCCCGGGCGGCCGCGGACGGCGCGCACCCCGGCGGGCAGGCGGCTCCTGGTGGCACGCCGCACATCCGGTTCGAAGGCGTGCGGTTCGCCTACCCCGGGCGCGACCGGCCGGTATTGACCGGGCTCGACCTCGACATCCGCCCGGGTGAGGTGCTCGCCGTGGTCGGCGAGAACGGCGCGGGGAAGACGACAATGCTCAAACTGCTCGCGGCCCTGCGGGAGCCGACCGGTGGACGGATCACAGTGGACGGTCAGGACCTGGCCGAGCTGGACGTGGACGGGTGGCGCAGGCGGATCTCGACGGTCTTCCAGGACTTCCTGCGCTACCCGTTGACGGCCCGGCAGAACATCGCGCTGGGCGCCCCGGAAGCGCCCGCCGACGACGAGTCCGTCCTGCGCGCCGCCGAGGCGGGCGGTGCGCGGGAGCTGATCGAGCGGCTGCCGCTCGGCCTGGACACGCTGCTCACCCGTGAGCACACCGGAGGGGTCGACCTGTCCGGCGGGCAGTGGCAGAAGATCGCCATCGCCAGGGCCATGTTCGCCGTCGCCGCGGGCAGGCGCGTGCTCGTGCTCGACGAGCCGACCGCGCACCTGGACGTGCGCGCCGAGACCGAGTTCTACGACGAGGTGATCTCCGCGGTGTCCGGGATGACCGTCGTCCTCATCTCCCACCGGCTCTCGACGGTCCGGCGCGCGGACCGCGTGGTGCTGCTCTCCGGTGGTCGAGTCGTCGAAGAGGGCTCCCACGACCAGTTGATGGCGTTGGACAAGCGCTACGCCTACCTCTACCGGCTGCAGGCTGATCGCTTCACCGCCGACGAGGCGGCCCGAGTGGACGGAGCACAGCGATGAGCGGCAGGCCCACCGTGGTGGGCAGCATCCTGCGCCTCGCCTACGCCGCCGACGCGAAGGCCACCGTGCTCGTGGTGGTGCTGGCTTGCGTGAACTCCGTTTCCGTCGCCGCCAGCGGGCTCAGCGTCCGCTGGTTGGCCGACTCGGCGCGCGCCGCCCCCGCCATGGTGCTCTGGGCGGCGCTGCTCGGGGCACTGGCCTACGCCGCGATGGCCGCCGTCGAGCGGGTGCAGCACAACGTCGAGGTCGACCTGACCGAACGCGTGGACCTCGTGCTGTCGCAGCGGTTGTTCCGGCTCACCGGCGGGGTGCCCACCGTGGAGCACCTCGAACGCGCCGAGTACCTCGACCGGTTGAGCCAGATCCGCCGCGGCACCGAGACCCTGGCCGGTGCCTGCTGGGGCGCGGTCGGCGCCGCGTCGTCGGTGTTGAGCCTGCTGCTCAGCGCCTGGCTGCTCGCCCTGGTCCACCCGGCGCTGGTGCTGCTGGTGCTGTTCGCGATCCCCCCGCTGGTCTGCGCGCGGCGCGCCAGCGGTGTCATCGGGCGGGCCAGGACTGCCGTGGCCGGGGCCGAGCGCCGAGAGGCGCGGTTGCACCGCATGGCCACCGACGCGGGCGCGGCCAAGGAGTTGCGGATCAGCGGCAGCTCGGCGGCGGTCAGCTCGGCGGCCACCGCCTTCTGGGACGAGGCGACCGAGGTGCTCGTCCGCGCGGGCAGGCGGGCCGCGTTGTGGCGGGCCGCGGGCTGGGCGCTGTTCGCCCTCGGCTACATCGGAGCACTGGCCTTCGTCGCGCTGCTCGTGGCGCGGGGCGAGCGCACACCCGGCGACCTGCTGATGGTGGCGGGCCTGTCGACCTACCTCAGGACGCAGCTGAACAACACCGTGGAGGGCTCCACCCAGCTCGCTGAGGGCCGCCACGTCATGGCCCAGTTCACCTGGCTGGAGCGGCACGCCGCCGACCGGCGGCACACCGGGATCGACCTCGTCCCGGCACGGCTCGCCGACGGCATCCACCTGCGGGGGGTCAGCTTCGCGTACCCCGGCACGGACACCCCGGTGCTCCAGGACGTGAACCTGTTCCTGCGCGCCGGGACCACGGTCGCGGTGGTCGGGTTCAACGGCGCGGGCAAGACCTCCCTGGTGAAGCTCCTGACCGGCATGTACGAGCCGACCAGCGGCGACATCGAGGTGGACGGGACGGCATTGCGCGCGATCGACCTGGACGCGTGGCGGTCCAGGACCAGCGCGGCCTTCCAGGACTTCTGGCAACCGCAGGTGAGCGCGGGCCAGGCGATCGGGCTCGGCGACCTGCCGCACGTCGACGACCGGCCCGCCGTCGCCCGCGCCGCGGCCGCGGCCAACGCGGACACCGTCGTCGCCGGTCTCCCGGCGGGGTTCGACACCCGACTCGGCCGGGTGTTCGGCGGCGCGGACCTCTCCCACGGCCAGTGGCAGCGCCTGGCCACCGGCCGGGCGCTGATGCGAGCGACGCCGCTGCTGGCCATCCTCGACGAGCCGACCGCCGCGCTCGACCCGCAGTCCGAGCACGACCTGTACGAGCGGTTCGTCGGTGCGGGCCGCGCGGACCGCACCGCGGCGGGGAGCATCACCCTGCTGGTGTCGCACCGCTTCTCGACCGTTCGAATGGCCGACCACATCGTGGTGCTCGCGGCCGGGTCGGTGGTCCAGGAGGGCAGCCACGAGCAGCTGATGGCGGCGGGCGGGCACTACGCCGACCTATACCGCACCCAGAGCCGCGCGTACACAGCCGGACGGACGCCGGATGAGTGAGGAACAGCCCTACCCACCTTCCCACGCGCAACGCGGACTGTGGTTCCTCCACCGCTTGCACGGCCCCGACACCGCCTACCACCTGCCCGTGGCGGTGGCGCTCGACGGCGACCTGGACGTGGCCGCACTGCGTGCGGCGTTGGCTGACCTGGTTCGGCGGCACGAGCCGCTGCGGACCGTCTTCCCGGAAGTCGACGGTGAACCCGTACAGGTGGTCTTGGCGCCGGAAGCTGCGCGACCGGGTTTGGCTGTTGTCGTCGTGCCGGAGGCGGAGCTGGACGAGTCGTTGCGCGACGCCGCGAGCACCCCCTTCGACATCGAGCGTGTGCCGCCGTTGCGCGCCACCTTGTTCACTCTCGCACCGGATCGCGCGGTCTTGCTGCTCACCCTGCACCACATCGCCGCGGATGGGTGGTCGATGCGTCCGCTCTTGGCGGACCTGTCCGCCGCCTACCGCTCGCACGCCGGGGGCCAGGTCTGCCCGAACCTGGCTGATCCTCCCATCCGATACGCGGATTACGCGCTGTGGCAACGGGAGTTGCTCGGTTCACGTGACGACCCCGAGAGCCTCGGTGAGCGCCAAGTATCGTTCTGGCGCGATACCCTCGCCGGGCTCGGCGAGGTGCTGAGGTTGCCGGTGGACCGGCCGCGGCTGGGGACTCGGCGCCGCACCGGCGCCCACGTGCCGATCCAGTGGCCCGCCCGCAGGCACCGCGCCGTGGCCGAACTGGCCAGGGCGGCTGGGTGCTCGGTGTTCATGGTCGTCCACGCGGCGTTGGCCGCGCTGGTGACCAGGCTCGGCGCGGGCACCGACATCCCGATCGGCACCGTCCTCGCGGGACGGACGGAGGACGGGCTCGCCGATCTCGTCGGGCTCTTCGCCAACACCGTCGTGGTGCGCGTGGACACCTCTGGTGACCCCGCGTTCCTCGACCTGCTGCACCGGGTGCGGGAGGTCGACCTCGACGCCCAGGAGAACCAGGACCTGCCGTTCGACCGCGTCGTGGAGGCGCTCAACCCCCCGCGTGGGCTGGCCCACCACCCGTTGTTCCAGGTGATGCTGGTGCTGGAGAACGTCGAGCGCGCCGATGTGGACTTCGGCTCGGTGTCGGCGCGCCCGCACGAGGTCGTCCTGCCCGCGGCCAAGGTGGACCTCACGTTCCAGCTCGTCGACCACTACGACGACGCGCGCGCGCCGCGGGGCCTGAGCGGGTATGTGGAGTACGCGGTCGACCTGTTCGACGAGGACACGGTGGTCGCACTGGTGGACCGCTTGGCCCTGCTCGTCGACATCGTCACCGCCGAACCGGGCACGCGACTCGGCGACATCGACGTGCTGCTGCCCGGTGAGCGCACCCGGGTGCTGTCCGAGTGGGTGTCGACGGCTCGCCCTTACCCCGTCGACACCCTGCACGGTCCAGTGTGGACCCAGGCGCGCCGCTGCCCGGGGGCCGTCGCCGTCGTTGACGGGGCCCGTGAGACGACCTATGCCGATCTCGTCGCCCGAGCCGACCGACTGGCGGGCGCGCTGGCGGGCCTGGGGGTGCGGCCTGGCTCCGTCGTCGCGATCGCCCTTCCACGATCGACGTCGTTGGTGGTCGCGCTGATGGCGGTGCTACGAGCAGGCGCGGCGTACCTGCCCCTCGATCCGGACGTGCCCCCGGCGCGGGTGGCGCACCAACTGCGCGACGCCAGTCCGGCCTGCGTGGTGGCGGGCAGCGACGGCGTGCCCGTTCCGCTCGCCCCCGGGGTTCCTGTCCTGGACATCACCCAGCACGCGAGGTGGTCGCTGGGGCCGCTGCCCGCGACGACAGACCCACTCTTGCCCGCGTACGTCCTCTACACCTCGGGGACCACCGGCGCTCCGAAGGGCGTCGTGGTCGCCCACCGCGCCATCGACAACCGACTGCGGTGGATGCAGGAGAACTACGGCTTGGTCGCGGGGGACCGGGTCCTGCACAAGACCCCGGTCGGGTTCGACGTGTCGATCTGGGAGCTGTTCTGGCCGCTGCGCACCGGCGCGACCCTGGTGCTCGCCGCCCCTGGGGAGCACCGTGACCCGGCCCGGCTGGCCCGCCTGATCGTCGCCCAGCGGGTCGCGGTGGCGCACTTCGTCCCCTCGGTGCTGCGCGAGTTCCTCGCCGAGCCCGTGGCGGCGGACTGCACCGGGCTGCGGTGGGTCGTGTGCAGCGGCGAGGAGCTCACCAGGGACCTGGTCGACCGCTGTAGCGACGTCCTCCCGGGCGTGGTCGTCGACAACCTGTACGGCCCGACGGAGGCCGCGGTCGACGTGACCGCACACCGTTGCGCTGTCGGCGAGGTAGGCGCGGTGCCCATCGGCGAACCGATAGCCAACACCGGCGTCCGCGTGCTCGACGAGCGGTTGCGCCCGTGCCCGGTCGGTGTCGTCGGTCAGCTCTACCTGACCGGGGTGCAACTGGCGGACGGCTACGTGGGCAACACGCCGCTCACCGCGAGCCGGTTCTGCGCGGACCCGCATGGTGGACCAGGCGAGCGGATGTACTGGACCGGCGACTTGGCGCGCTGGCGCGCTGACGGCGCGTTGGTCTACGCCGGGCGCGACGACCGGCAGGTGAAACTGCGGGGGCAGCGGCTTGAGCTCGACGAGGTCGAGGCCGTGCTGCTGGCCGCGAGTGGGGTGGCCGCAGCGTGTGCCGTGCTGCGCGATGACCAACGGCTGGCCGTCTACGCCGTCGGCGCCGCCGACCGGGTGCTCGACCCTGCCGCCTTGCGCTTGAGGTTGGCCGCCCGACTGCCCGCAGGAGTGCTGCCGGACACCATCACGGTCCTCGACAGCCTTCCACTCGGCACGAACGGCAAGGTTGACCGGTCCGCGCTGCCTGCCCCCAGCCCTGCCTCGGCCGGGACCACCGGACGCCCACCGGGCACACCGACCGAGGTGGCGCTCGCCCGGGTCTTCTGCGACCTGCTCGATCTGCCGCAGGTCCGCGTGGACGATGACTTCTTCGCCCTTGGCGGGCACTCGATGCTCGCCATCCGCCTCGTCCGCGCGGTGCGCGCGGCCACTGGTGCGGACCTGCCGGTCGAGGCGGTGTTCCGCTCCCCGACGGTCGCGGCACTCGCGGGCGAGTTCGACCGGCCAGGGCCCGGGCTCGGCGAACCGGTGCTGGTGCTGCGAGCGACGGGCGAGGCCGATCCCGTGTTCTTCGTCCACCCGGGCACCGGGCTGAGCTGGTGCTACTACCGGGTGCTCGACTCGGTCCCGCGGCAGTACCCGGTGTACGCACTGCAGTCGCGCGGGCTTGAGCCGGACTCGGCACTGCCCGCATCGCTCGCGGAGATCGTCGACGACTACGTGGCGAGGGTGCGGGCCATCTCGCCGCGTGGACCGTACCGGTTGCTGGGGTGGTCCTTCGGGGGGATCGTCGCCCACGCCGTGGCAGCCCGCCTGCGGGACTCGGGTGAGGAGGTCCCGGTGCTGCTGGTTTTCGACAGCTTCCCCAACGCCGTCGACGAGCCGCCCGCGCGGGAGCGGCTGTTGGCAGAGGCGCTGGTGAACCTCGCGGGTGGGCGCCGCCACGCGGTTGACGACCCGCGCGCGCACGCGCCGGTGCTGGCGGGCGCCTCGGACGAGGTCGTGCGGACCGTGGTCTCGGTCGGCGTCAACAACTTGCGCATCCACTACAGCGCGACGCACCCCGTCTTCGACGGTGACCTGACGCTCGTGGCCGCCGCGAGCGAGCGAGTGAGCCAGGGCGGGCAGGCCTCGGCGTGGCGGGAGCACGCCACCGGACGGGTCGACGTGCGCGTCGTCGACTGCGAGCACCACGAGATGTTCACCTCGGCGGCCGCGGCGACCGGTGCGGTCCTGCACGAGGTTCTCGCCGCGACGACCACCCAGGAGTGCCCATGAGCTCCGGAACCGATGGCCGCGACCCGAACCGCCCGATCCCGGTGCGGCGGTTCGAGGACCAGGCGCGCCGCACACCGCACGCGGTCGCGGTCGAGTGCGCGGGCGAGACCCTGACCTACGCCGAACTCGACCACTGGGCCACCTGGTTGGCGCGCGATCTGATCGCCTGCGGTGCTCGGTCGGAGCGGTCGGTGGCGGTGGTGGTGCGCAGGTCGGTCCGCTTGGTGGTCGCGCTGGTCGCCGTGGCGAAAGCCGGATCCGCTTGTCTGCCCCTGGACCCGCACCACCCCGAGGCCAGGAGAGCCGCGGTCGTGGCGGTGGCCGACCCGGTGCTCGTGCTGACCCAGGTCGCGGACGGCCCCACCGGAGGTGGTGCGGACCTCGCCGTTGACCTCGCCGCTGAGCACCTGGCCTACATCCGGTTCACCTCGGGGTCCACCGGTGCGCCCAAGGGGGTCGCGGTCACCCACGGGAACCTGTCCGCCTTGCTCGCCGAGTTCACGGCCCGGTTGCGGTTGGGCGTGGGCGATCGGTTGCTGGCCGTCACCACGACGTCGTTCGACATCGCGGAGCTGGAGGTGTGGGCGCCGCTGGTCACCGGGGCGTGCGTCGTGCTGGCTGACGAGCACGAGCACCGCGACCCGGCGCGGGTGGCCGCGCTGCTCGGCCGCGCCGCCCCGACGGTCGTCCAGGGCACGCCCACCTTGTGGCAGGCCGTTTTGGAGGCCGCGCCAGCACCGCTGGACCTCAGCGGCGTGCGGTTGCTCGTGGGCGGCGAACCGCTGTCGGAGTCGCTCGCCCGGCGGTTGCGCGCGACCGGGGCGGAGGTGACCAACGCCTACGGCCCCACCGAGACGACCGTGTGGTCCACGGCCAAATCGCTGGGTCACGCGGACGGCGAGGTCACCATCGGCACGCCGATCAAGGGCACGCGGGCCTACGTTCTCGACCCGCTGATGCGTCCCGTCGCGGCGGGGGAGATGGGAGAGCTCTACCTCGCCGGGGCAGGGGTCGCGCGGGGCTACGTCGGCAGCGCCGGCTTGACCGCGAAGCGGTTCGTCGCGGAGCCGGACGGGCCCGCTGGGGCCCGCATGTACCGCACCGGCGACCTGGTTCGGGTCCGACCCGATGGCGACCTGGTGTTCGTCGGCAGGGCTGACGACCAGGTGAAGATCCGGGGGTTCCGGGTCGAGTTGGGCGAGGTCGAGTCAGCCCTGGCCGCGTTGCCTGGCGTCGTCGGCGCGGTGGCCCAAGCGCGCGCGGACCACACGGGGGCGAGCCGGTTGGTCGCCTACGTGGTCGCGGGCGGAGGTGCTTCGGTAGGGCAGCGCGCGCTGCGGGCCGCCTTGGCCGACGTCCTGCCCGCGCACATGGTGCCGTCGGCCGTGGTGGTGTTGGACGAGTTCCCCCGATCGTCCAACGGCAAGGTCGACAAGGCGGCGTTGCCCGCGCCTGACTTCTCGGGTGCCACCGGCCGCGGCGTGCCGCGCACCGAGGGCGAACGGCGACTCTGCTCACTGTTCGCGCAGGTGCTCGGCCTTCCCGCGGTGGGTGTCGACGACGACTTCTTCGACCTCGGCGGCCACTCCCTGCTGGCGACCCGGTTGGTCGTCCGCCTGCGCGCCGACTTCGGCGTGGAGATCTCGCTGCGCGACCTGTTCGAAGCCCCGACCGCCCGCGCGGCTGCCCGCAAGCTGGCCGTTGTCGCGGTGCCCCGACCGCTGCTCGGCGCGGGCCCGCGCCCTCGTCGGATCCCGCTCTCCCCGGCGCAGCGCGGGCTGTGGTTCCTCGACCAGGTGGAGGACCTGGGCGGGACTTACACCCTGCCGCTCACCCTCCACCTCGCGGGCGTCGTCGACGCCGAGGCGTTGCGCGCCGCCTTGGCGGACCTCGTCGGACGGCACGAGAGCCTGCGCACCGCCTTCGCGGTCACCGAGGACGGCGAGCCGTGGCAGCGTGTGCTCGCGCCGGAACAGTCCGTGCCGGAGTTCCGGCTCCGATCTGCCGCCGATCCCGCTGAAGCCGCCGCTGCCCGCGACGAGTTCCTTGGCCTCGGGTTCGACCTGGCGTCGCGGCCGCCAGTGCGGGCACTGTTGATCACGATCGGCGCGGATCTCCACCAGTTCGTCCTGGCCGTGCACCACATCGTGGTCGACGGGTGGTCGATGACACCCCTGGTGGACGACCTGCTCACCGCATACGCCGCACGGCGCTCGGATCAGCCGCCGCCGTGGTCCGATCTCCCGGTGCAGTACGCGGACTACGCCTTGTGGCAGCGGCGCTTGCTCGGCGGAGCAGACGAGGCGGGTAGCGTCCACGCCCGTCAGTTGGCGTACTGGCGGACCGCGTTGGCGGGGTTGCCCGACCAGCTCGACCTGCCCTATGACCGGCCCCGGTCGGCGCGCCCATCGTACCGCGGTGGTGCGGAGCTCTTCCGGATCAGCGCCGAGACCCACCAGAGCTTG
This sequence comes from Actinokineospora globicatena, assembly GCF_024171945.1. Lineage (GTDB taxonomy): Bacteria > Actinomycetota > Actinomycetes > Mycobacteriales > Pseudonocardiaceae > Actinokineospora > Actinokineospora globicatena. The sequence goes on along the minus strand of NZ_JAMTCR010000003.1, from coordinate 1,125,948 downwards.
GTCCACCTCGCACGCGCCGAGGCCGCGAGCGTCTTCATGGTGTGCCACGCGGCACTGGCCGCCATGCTCACGATGCTCGGTGCCGGAACGGACATCCCGGTGGGCACCCCGGTGGCGGGCCGAGACCACCCGGCGCTCGATGACCTGGTCGGGTTCTTCGTCAACACCGTGGTCGTGCGGGTCGACACCGCGGGCGACCCGGATTTCCGCACGCTGCTCGGTCGCGTCCGCCGAGCCGGTCTCGACGCGCTCGAGCACCGCGACCTGCCGTTCGAGTCGTTGGTGGAGGCCATCAACCCGCCGAGGTCACTGGCCAGGCACCCGCTGTTCCAAGTGCTTCTGGTCAACCAGAGCACCGTGCCCGCGCCCCGCAGCGTGGGTGGGGTGGACGTCGTGGTGGATGACAGCGGTCCCGCCACGGCGAAGTTCGACCTGTCCATGAGCCTGGTGGAGCGGTGGTCCGACAGCGGCACACCCGCCGGAGTCGATGTCACCGTGGAGTTCGCGGCTGACCTGTTCGACCACGAGACCGTGCGCCGCGTGTGCCGATACTTCCAGCGTGTGCTCGACTTCGCTGCGAGCGACCCGGGAGAACCGCTCAGCCGCGTCGAGTTGGTGGCGCCTGAGGAACGACACCGGCTGTTGGTCGACCTGAACGCCACCGAGCACCCCGTCGACCAGCGCGGCTTGCCAGAACTGCTCGCCGCACAGGCGAGGAGGTCCCCTGGGGCGGTCGCCGTCGTGCACGAGGGCGCAGAACTGGACTACGCGGCGCTGGAGACGCGGTCCAACCAACTGGCGAGGGTGTTGATCGGCCGCGGCGTGGGCCCGGAGGCCACGGTGGCGCTGCTCGTGCCCCGCTCGATCGACCTGATCATCGCCATGGTCGCGGTCGTCAAGGCAGGTGCCGCCTATCTGCCGCTCGACCCCGACTACCCGGCCGAGCGCACGGCCTACATGGTCGAGGACAGCCGCCCTGTCTGCCTCCTCACCACCGCCGCCATGACCCCGAGGGCACCCGAGGGTGCTCCCGTCCACCTCCTGGACGCGCCGGAGTCGCGCGCACTGTGCGCACTCGAGTCCGGCGCCGCGGTTGCCGACGCCGAGCGCTTGAGTCCGCTGTCGCAGGACCACCCTGTCTACGTGATCTACACGTCCGGGTCGACTGGACGGCCCAAGGGGGTGGTGTTCACCGTCCGCGCGTTGGTGAACTTGCTCGCCTGGCACGCCGAGGTCGTGCCGGGTGGCCCAGGTACCGTCACCGGGCAGTTCGCGTCGCTGAGCTTCGACGCCGCGGCGCAGGAGATCTTCTCGGCGTTGACCTCCGGGAAGACGGTGGCCGTTCCGCGTGACGAGATCCGCAAGGACATGGACGAGGTGGTCCGCTGGCTCGACCACGACCGCGTCAACGAGCTGTTCGCCCCGACGCCCGCGGTCAACGGCATCGCGGTGGCCGCGCAGCGGTTGGGTACCGCGCTCTCCGAGTTGACCACCATCGCGCAGGCGGGTGAGGCGCTCACCCTGCACCGGCCGATCCAGCAGTTGTCGGCGCGCCTGCCGGATCTGCGGATCCTCAACTACTACGGCCCGACCGAGACGCACGTGGTAACCGGCTGCGCGGTGCCGCGGGAGGTGGTGCTCGGCGGCGGATCACCGCCCATCGGCCCACCGATCTGGAACACCCGCGCCTACATCCTCGACGAGACTCTGCGTCCGGTGCCCGAGGGTGTGCGCGGCGAGCTCTACCTGGCGGGTACCCAGGTCGCGCGCGGCTACCTGAACCGCCCGGGACTCACCGCGTCCCGGTTCATCGCTGACCCGTTCAGTGCCCGCGGTGATCGGATGTACCGCACCGGCGACCTTGCCCGATGGCTGTCGGACGGCAGCATCCAGTTCCTGGGCCGCAACGACTTCCAGGTGAAGGTTCGCGGGTTCCGGGTCGAGCTGGGTGAGGTCGAGTCGGCGGTGGCCGCCCTGCCCGGTGTCGAAGGTGTGGTGGTGGTCGCGAGAGAAGACTTGCCGGGCGACAAGCGCCTCGTCGCCTACGTGGTCTTGGCCGACGGTGCGAGGTCGGATCCGCTGGCGCTGCGGCGGTCCGCCCAACGTGCCCTGCCCGACTACATGGTGCCCGCGGCAGTCGTCGTGCTGGCGGAGTTCCCTCTCAACCCCAACGGGAAGGTCGACCGCGCGGTGCTGCCCGCCCCGGACTACGGGGCGTCGACCAAGGGCACCGCTCCTCGAACCGCGCGTGAGCGGCACCTGTGCCGCCTGTTCGCGGAGGTCCTCGGCGTCGAACGGGTCGGAGTCGACGACGACTTCTTCGAGCTCGGCGGTCACTCCTTGCTGGCGACGAGGCTGATCAGCCTCGTACGAGCCGAGACCCGGTGCGAATTGGGTATCCGTGACCTCTTCGACCACCCGACGGTGCTCGGCGTGGCGCGAAGCTTGGTGGAGCCGGCCGTGCCCCGGCCCGTGTTGCGTCGGACGCGCGCCGCCGAGGGGGCCGGGTGAGCGCGTCCCCCACCGGTGCGTGCCGCGTACCGCCGTCCACTACGACATGGAGGTCCGGTTGCTGACCCACCGACCGCTGGACACCTATTCCGAAAACGGGTTCGCCTATTCCGGCGACGCGCTGACCGCGGCCGAGGTGGCGCTGCTGAGCGCGGCGACAGACACAGAGTTCGGCAGGGACTCGCCCGCCAGGACCGTGGAGAAGGATGGCGAGACGGTACGCGCGGTCCACGGGTGCCACTTGGTCAACGACTTGTTCGCCCGGGTGGTGCGCCACCCCAAGCTGCTCGGCCCCGCCGTCGAGGTCCTTGGCGGGCCCGTCTACGTCCACCAGTTCAAGATCAACGCCAAGCGGGCCGTCCACGGCGACGTCTGGCCGTGGCACCAGGACTACATCTTCTGGAACCGCAGGGACGGGATGCGCGAGCCGCGCGCGGTCAACGTCGCGGTCCTGCTCGACGCCGCCACCCCGGTCAACGGCCCGTTGCTCGTCGTACCCGGGTCGCACCGTGTCGGCACGCTGGACCTGCGCGAGCGAGACGCCGGGCTCGGCTGGCGCTCGAACCTGGCAGCCGACTTGGACTACAGGATCGATGGTCCGCTCCTGGCCGAACTGGCCCGGGGCAGGGAGATCGTCCAGGTCACCGGCCATTCGGGCGCGGTGGTGCTGTTCGACCCGCAGCTGGTCCACGCGTCTGGGGCGAACATGTCGCCGCACGACCGACGGATGATCCTGGTGACCTACAACCGCACGGACAACCTCCCCGACGCCGTGGCCAGCCCGCGTCCGGAGTTCCTCGCGGGCACCGACTACCGGCCCTTGGAGCCCTGGCAGGGCGATCTCGACAACTAGCCGGTGGGTTTCCGCCACGGCGTCTTGCGACCAGTCGCGCCAGATCACTTGAGGCCCGCCGTGAAGCGCTGGAGTCCGTCGCCTGACTAGGTGAGACAGGCCGGCACTCGCACGGCGTGGGCCCGCGCCGTGCGGCGCGGGCCCGTTGGGTGGCTAGAAGTACCAGGCCTGCTGGGGTGAACCGTTGCAGGACCACTGGTAGACGGTGCCGCCGTTGTAGTTGGTGTTCGGGTTGACGTCCAGGCAGCGACCGGAGTGCACGTTCTGGATGCTGGAGCCGTTGTTGGGGTAGATCCACTTCTGCTGGTTGCCCCCGTTGCACTTCCAGAGGTACACCGTGCCGCCGTTGTAGTTCGTGTTGGGGTTGGCGTCCAGGCACATCGAGAGGTCGGCGGCGGGGCGGATCGTGCCCGTCGGTGCCGAAGCCCCACTGCTGGTTGGTGTTGCCGTTGTAGTCCCACTGGTAGACGGTGCCGCCGTTGTTGTGCAGGGTGCTCGGCTTGGCGTCGAGGTAGCGGCCTGGCCCGAGGCCGGTCCTCAGGAAGTAGACGATCGCGGGTGCGGCGGACACCTGGCCGGGAGTGGCGAGGGGGGTGGGGGGTGCGGCGGACGCCTGGCCGGGGGACAGGAGCACGGCGGCGGTGATGGCCGCGAGCACGGTCGCGGCTCTGCGTAACACGCGGGTAGTGCGCATTCGGGTTCCTCCCAGATTTGGTCTACGCCCGTTGGCGTTGACCCGCGACAAGGCTGCCGGCGGCCGACTGGCCACCGACAGCCGCCAACCGGCCGGACTTGCGCCGTCGAACGGGCAAGTGTCCGGCCGAATGGTCTAAACCAATAAATGACCATTGGATACGTTGTCGCGCTTTGGTTCTGGAGCGCGGCACTATAGCCGCGAGTACCTCCCGGGGTCAGTGTCCGATCACGATTCGCCGGTGATCGCCGGTGCGGCAGTTTGGGTGGAGGAGCTGGAATTCAAGGTGGTGAGCGAGGTTTGATTGGGCGCGTGGACGACGAATTCGCCCGTGTTCACCGTCGACGGTGAACACGGACCCTGCTAGCTGTAGAGGCTTGCGCTAGATCTGCTTGGAACCACTGGGGGTTGTGGGTCGGCAGGGCTGTCCACACGCGCCACGGATCGCGCTGCGGGTCGTGCTGCCCGCAGTGCGATCGTGGGTCGTCAGTGGCAGAGCAGGAGCGACAGGGCACTCTCGCTGCAGGTCACGGCGCTGAGGTTGCTGTAGGACTCGTCGTCGGAGATGGCGGGGGTGTCGAGGTCTTGCAGGGCGAGGATGTTCTCCATCGGGCTACTCCTTGGTGTTGGGGTGTTCGGTGAAGAAGGGGAGAGCGGGGGTGGGGGCGAGGGCGAGGAGGACGCCCGCGCCGCCGGTGGCGAGGTCCATGGACAAGCGGAGGAGTTGGTTGCCGGGAAACGCGGTGCCGCCGTGGGGGAAGGGGAGGGCGTGCCAGGCGAGTCGAGCTCGGTGGTCGGTGGCGAGTGCGGGTTGACCTGCGAGGGTGAGGGCGGCGAGCAAGCCCGCGCGACCCTGGTGCAGGCCGGGGTGGACGACGAACTCCGGGCGGCATGCTCGCAGCAGTCCGGGCAGGTGGACGACCGAGCCCGCGTCGGGCATGAGCCGGGCGAGTTGGGACAGCACGACAGCGATGCCCGCGCTCCCGGACTCGAGGTAGGGCAGCAACCGGTTGCCCTCGCGGACCTGCGTCGAGCCATCGGCGGCGGTGACGCATGCCTCAAGATCACGCGCGATGGCCTGGTCGGCCAGAGTGAGCCACCGCCGCTCGCCGGTGCGGCCGTACAGGCGCAGGTACAGCAGTGCGGGCCCGGTCCAGCCGTGCATCAAACCCGCCCGCGTGCAGGACGCCGACCCCAGGCGTTCGGCAAGGGTCACGGCCTCGTCCAGCCACTGCGGCGGCGCCCACTTTCCCGCGGCGTCAAGGAGAGTGAGAGCGATACCCGCCAGCCCGTCGGCCAGACCGCAGCCGTTCACGGGTGATCGCGCTTGGTCGATGAGGCCCCGGGCCGTGTCGTGGTGACCGAGGTGGGCCAGGACGTGGGCGATGCCGTGCGCGCCGGTGGCGAATCCGGGGCGGACAGGTCGATCACGGCGGATCGCCTCGAGCAGCCAGGCCTCGTGGTGGCGCCCGTGACCGGTGACGTCGAGAGCGTAGATGACCCCGGCGGCACCGTGAGCGAACGTCGCGGCCGCGGTGGTGAACTGCTCGATGTCACCCGGGAACAGCCGGTCGGTGCGTTCCGGGGTAGCGGAGGCCAAGATCGCCTCGGCGATGGACTTGCCGACCAGGTCCCAGTCCGGCGCGGCTCCGTCGAGTTCGGTGTGGGCGTCGGCTACCGGAACGCGCGGGCGGAGAACTGAGCGGACGCGGTCGACGTAGCCCGCAGGCAAGGGGAACTCGCGCTCGATCGTCGTCAGGTATTGGTGCAGCTTGCCCGGCTCCAGTTCCAAGACAGCGGTGAGCGGGAAGAACAACCACAGGCGTAGAGCCGCTAGCGCGTATAGGTCGATCTCCGTGCCGTGGCGGTCATTCGGCGCGCGGAACCCAGATGCGCCAAGGGCAGGACGCGACGCTTCGGTGGTCGTGAAGGCAAGTTCGAAGTCGAGCAGGCTGACGGTGTCGCTGTCATCGACGAGGATGTTGTTACCGTGCAGATCACCCCACACCACACCGCGGTCGTGCATCGCGGTGATCGCGGCTTCGACCTGGTCACCGATGGCCACCGCGCGAGCCGTGTAGGCGTCACGCTCAACCTGGGACGCGCGGTGGCCGAGGGGGTAGTTGATGCCCATCCAGGACCCGAGCGGGATGCCGGACCGGTGCTCTACGGCCAGGTACTGGTGTTCCCACACGCTGAACCGCTCGTGCACGGCCGGGATTCCCGTTACGCCTGCCAGCCGGGTGAGCATGTCGTGCTCCCGGTCCAGCCGCGTGACGGCGTCGGTCAGGTCGTGGTCCAGGCCTGCGTGCGGTCGGGCTTCCTTGATGACGAACGGTGTGCTCAGGTACACGCCGCCGCCGTTGGAATAGTGCAGGGCGCGGTCGATCCGGTACGGGAAGACGGTGTCGCTCGCGCGCGCCGCCAAGTGGGGTCGCAGACAAGGGGGCACGTCCACCCAGTCCGGCACCGTGAACGCAGGCTTGCGGACGTCGGGCACGAGTGTGCCGTCCGGGGTGGCGATCGCGGGCAGGCCGTCATCGGTCCAGCGCTGGACGAACGCGCCGTAGCGGACGTAGAGCGGGCCGCTGCCGTAGCGGAGGTCGCTGAGGATGTACGGTCCGGGCTCGCCGTGCAGGACCTCGGACAGCTCTTCGAGCACCTCCGCGAGCCGGTCGTCGTCCGGCGGGTAGAGGGTGATCAGCTTGCCGCTGGCCGCCCTGGGCGCGTACTTGGCGTTGCGGGCCAACAGCAGAGACGGCGACCGCAGGTGCTTGAAGGGCAGGGACCGCGTGCGGCAGTACTCGTAGGTCTTGCCGAGCACCAGCTCCGCGTTGGCCGGGGTCGCCGAGATGTGGACCTTCCAGCCCTGCTGGGGGAGCACGGAGGCCTCGTGGGTGAGCACGAGCCACTCGCCCATGGGCCGCGACCGCCACCCCGCACCCAGCGGCCGGAGCGACCACGACCTCCCCGGACCGTCGACCGGCCGGTCGAAGAACAACCGGTCAGCGAGACAGAACGCCTCGTACCGCCCCCGCATGCCCAACCCCGTCCCTCCCGACGACCCACCCCGACCGCCCCATCAGAACAACGTGACGGCGCGTCACCGGGAACCGACACGAGTCGATCACTCGACCGGTGCCCAGGTCTGACCCGGTCGAGTCGTCGCTCTACTGTCCGTGTCCCATCACCGACTGCCTGGGCGAGCGGTCCCCACCCCACGCCGGCCGACACGCTTGAACGCAGCGGACGCCTGGACATCGTCGTACATACCGCCACCGTGATGGCCTGCGGCACGGGGTGAACGTCTGCATCGTCAGCCTGGGCGGCATCAACACCCCCGTCTACTACCAAGGCGCGAACTACATCGGGCGCGAGGCACGGCCGCCATGGCCTGTCCTATCCCCAGAGCGAGTGGCCAAGGCTGTAGTCGCGCTGGGGACAAGCCACACAAGTACGTATCGGCGTCACTGTGGCGCGAAACTTGGGCGACGGGACGGGCTGTTCTTGGCATAGTTGGGCGCGTGGACCACAAAGCCCGCTGGGCTGGGCCGCCTGAGAGAAACGCACGCTACGGCAGGACTGGTGATCAGGGTGAATCGCACTCCAGAACCGATCCTGCCACTGGTCGTCGCGCTGCACGGAACCTTCGGTCGCGGCGCCGTGTTCGACCGGTTGGCGGTCGACCTGAGAGGTCGGGCTCGAGTGTTGGCACCCGACCAGCGCGGTCACGGCCGCGCCGCTCGAACCCCGACCTACACCCGCGCCGATTTCATTGCCGACGCCGTCGACTTCATCCGCGGGCTCGACGAGGGTCCGGTCATCTTGCTCGGCCACTCGCTCGGCGGCATCAACGCCTACCAGTTGGCGGCACGACACCCCGAACTGGTGCGTGCCCTCATCATCGAGGACGTTGGCACGACCATCACTGCGGTTCTGGACGTGACCGACTTCCCCACCGAGGCCCCGACCCGGGCCGCGCTCGCCGCCGCTCTCATCGCCAAGGGCATCCCTGACCCCACCTACTTCCTCCAGAGTGCCGCCCCAGATCCAACCGGGACCTGGCGTTTCCTGTTCTCCTGGACCGACATGATGACCGTCCAACACCAAGCCCTCGGAGACTGGTGGCCAGACTGGCTGACATCGCGATGCCCAGCCCTGCTATTCCGCGGCGGCCGCAGCCCACTGCTGTCCGCGGCAGAGGCTGACCGCATGGCCACCCTGCGCCCCGACACCACCCTCATCACCTTTCCCAACGCCACCCACTGGATCCACGACGACGAACCAGCGGCATTGGCCGCAGCGGTCTCGGCCTTCCTTGACGGACTCGTATGTCCTGTGTGGACGACCGAGCAAGGCAAGACCGAGCTGTTGTGAGAGTGTTTCGGCGATGAGGCCGGGGTAGCTGACGGTTGCGGTGGGTAGGTGATGTTCGCGATCGGCGCGGCACCCGAACGGGCCTTGTCGGCGCGACGGCCCGGACTGCGTGGACAACAAGCACGCGGTCGCGACGTTGAGCTGAGACCGAACCCGGTGGCGTGGCGGCGTCCGTTCGCGGCGCTGTCGAGCGTTGCCGCGTTCACACCGTGGCAGACGGGTGCGGCGAGAGTCGAGAGGTGGCTGCGATCGCCTCGATGAAGGGTGTGGTGCGCGGGGCTTGAGGGGCCTAGGCTGAAGGCCCCGGCCACGAACACCACGGATGGACTACGTCTCCCGGGAGCAAGCCTTGCGAATCACACGGATACTGTTGTGCGCGGTCACCGCTGTCTGTGCTGTTAGCGTGACACCAGCCGTCGCGTCGAATGCGTTCGCGTTGTCCAGTGCCGCGTTCGGCAATGGTGGCACCATCCCCAAGGTTCACGAGTGCACCAGCGGTGGCGGGAGCGACCCCGCCAAGAAGAACCAGTCGCCGCCGTTGGCGTGGACCGGTGGCCCCGCAGCAGCCAAGAGCTACGCCATCGTCATGCGCGACCTCGACAACGCCAACCTCATCCACTGGGTCATCTACGACATCCCGGCAAGCGCGACTTCGTTGCCGCAGAACGTCGATCACACGTACCGGCCCACAACCCCCAGTGGTTCCAGGCAGATCTACTACCGCGGCAGCGCGAGTCTCTACGGCTACCAGGGTCCGTGCTCACCGTCGACGGTGAACACCTACGAGTTCGTCGTCCACGCGCTCAACCAAACCTCGCTCACCGCCCTGAACTCCAGCTCCTCCACCCAAACCGCTGCCCGGGCGATCACCGCCGCCTCCATCGGCACCGCCCGGATCACCGGCGAATCCTGACCCAGGACTGATCTCCGGGTGGGCCCCCGGGACTGGGGACCCACCCGGAGCCGTTAGCGGGGCAGGGTGCAGCCGGGCAGGGTCAGGTTGAACTGGTTACCCGTGGTGATGCAGCGGGTGATGTCGTAGGTCTGCTGGGCGTAGCCGATGCCGGAGCGGACGGTGACCTGGCCGGTCTGGGAGACCTCGCAGGGGTTGTTGGTGGTGCAGCGGCCGCCGCTCTCGTTGATGGTGTTGTTGACGCCGACGACCTTGCCCGCGCCGTCGATGATGGGGGAGCCGGAGGTGCCGCCGATGACGTTGCACGGGCGGGTGTAGCGGATCGAGTCCTTCCAGGTCCAGCTGCCCTCCTTGAGCTGGTAGGCGAACCCGTCGACGGCGCAGGTGTAGGTCCGCTTCCAGTACCCGGACACGACCTGGATGCCGGTGCCCTGCGCGGGGCGGGTCGCCGACAGGTCGAGGGCGCGGGTGCCGTACTGCTGCTGGATCTGCGCGTAGGTGCTGCTGAGCTGGTAGAACGCCGCGTCGGTGTTCTTCATCGTGGCGTAGGACAGCTTGGTGGAGCGCAGGGTGCCCAGGTTGTTGCCGGACGGCCCGAGGAGCGTGAACGTGCGCGACGCCGCCTGGTTGACGATGACCTCGTTGGCGCCCATCAGCTTCACGCAGTGCCCGTTGGTCAGCACCAGCGCCGGGTCGTTGTCGGTGGCCGTCGGCGGGCGCACCACGGAGCCGGAGCAGTTGTTGAGCGCCACGATGGCGGTGAAGTCGGCGGTCTCGCGCGCGTCGGCGGGTGCGGTGGCCAGCACCGCCCCGGCCAGCGCGGCGGCGACCACGCCCACCACTCGCTTGATCATGGAGGATCCTTCCGGTAGCAGGGTTACCACCGGTCAGCGTCGACGCGATCACGTTCACTCACCACCTCCTTTCGGGTGGCAACGATCCCGGTCAGCGCCCCGTCCCCTGTGGACGTCGGCGTTTCGTCCCGTTTCGGCCGCTCAGTCCTGTGTGGACGGCAAGGGGCGGTCCCCGGCCGGGAACCGCCCCTCATCGGCCGATCAGGCAGGCTGCCGCCACAGCGGCCACATGGTCGGACCGTCGTCCGGCAACGGGTAGGGCTCGCCCAGCGGCGCGTAGCCCTCCCGCAGGTAGAGACGGGTGCTCTCCGGTGTGCTGGCCTCCAGGAACGCCGCCACACCCCGGGAATCCAGGTGGGCGTGGTGGTGGCGCAGCAACGCCTCACCCAGGCCCTGGCGCTGCTTCGCGGGGGCGACGGCCAGCAGTGCCAGGTGGTGGTGCGGCTCAGCCGGGTGGTTCGCCTCGAAAGCCGAGTCCAGCGCGTGGAACCGCTCGGCGTACCGCCCGGTCGCGGCCAGCACCCGGGCGTCGTAATTCGCCGGTGCTGGGATCGCCGCGCCGGTGCGGTCGAACCACACCGCCACCGCGTGGTCGCCGATCAGGTCGACGTGCCCGTGTGCCAGCGCGTGCTCGACCAGGATCGCGAAGTCCGCGGTCAACGCGGGCAACCGGTCGGCGGGGTCGGCGATCAGCCACGCCGTCTGGGGCAGCTCCGCGAACGACTGGGCGACGATGGCGGCGCACAGCGCGGTGTCGGCCGTGGTGGCCCGGGTGATCGCCGTCATCGGGCGTTGACCGGGGTCCGGGCCTGGCTCTTGCCGATCGTGTCGTAGACCTGCGGGCGGTTGCGGCGCAGCACGATGCCGTAGACGACACCGCCGAGGGCGACCAGGGCGAACGCGATCGGGATGCCCCAGCGCAGCGGGGAGTCCTCCGGCACGCCCAGCAGCAGCGCGTAGTTGGCCACGACCAGCACCAGGATCGCGGTGACCGCGATGGCCGCCACCGGGGGCGCGAGCTTGCGCAGGAACGAGTTCTCGACCTCGTGTTCGCGCAGGTAGCGGACGGTGGCGAAGGCGGTGGCCGAGAGCAGCAGCAGCACGCCGAGCGCACCCGCGGTGCCGCCGATGAAGAACAGCTTGGTCACCGGGTCCCAGCCGCCGATGGCGAAGGCGATGATGACGACCAGGGCGAGCGCGCTCTGCGAGATCGAGGCCGGTCCCGGCTGGCCGGTGCGCGGCGCGGTGCGGCCGAACGCGGCGGGCAGCACGTGGTCGCGGCCGAGGGCGAAGGTGTAGCGGGCGCAGGTGGCGTGGAAGCTGATCAGCGCCGCGAGCACGCTGGTGACCAGCAGGACCCGGCCCGCGCCTGCGGCCCACGAGCCCAGGTTCTGCTCGGCGAGGGCGAACAGCACCGCGGTGGGGGAGCTCTGCGCGTCGGCGACGACGGTGTCCGGACCGGCGGCCTGGATGGTCGACCAGGACGAGATGGCGTAGAGCGCACACAGCCCGCCGATGCAGATGATCGTCGCGCGCCGCACCGAGCTCGGGCTGGCCTGCTCGGAGAACACCGCGCTCTGCTCGAAGCCGACGAAGCCGAGCACGGCCAGGCCCAGCAGCGGGCCGAGCGCCGAGCCGAGCAGGTCACCGAGGGCGAGGCCGTCGAGGGTCGGGCCGCCGTCGGCCGGGTTGGCCAGGTTGGCGACGCTGTAGAGCAGCACGAGCGCGACCTCGGCGGCCAGCAGCACCAGCAGCACCCGGGCGGAGTGCTTGATCCGGCGCAACCCGAGGAACGCGACCACGGCCCAAGCGACGATCGCGATCACCCACCACGGCACGTCGACCGCGAACCAGTCCCTGAGCAGGTCGGCCATGGTCGGGCCGATCGCCCCGTACAGGCCGATCTGCAGCGCGTTGTAGGCCAGCAGCGCCACCCAGGACGCGCCGACGCCCGCGGGCCGCCCGAGGCCGAGGCTGACGTAGGTGTAGAAGGCGCCCGCGTTGGGCACCTGCCTGGCCATCGCGACGTAGCCGACGCTGAACACCGCGAGCACCGCGGCGATGATCACGAACGCCAGCGGGAGGCCGAGCTTGCCGGTGGCGGCGAGCCCGGTGGTCACGATGGCCGCGCAGACCGTCAGCGGTGTGGCGGCCGAGGCGGTGAAGAACACCACGCCCGCGGTCGACACGCGCTGCCCGGCCAAGGTCTGGGCTGCGGTAGTGGACACGCTCACTCCTTTGTGGATCTGGGTTGGGGAACTGGGACGGAGTGGGCAGCCGTACCGGTGGTGCGGTCGGTCGCCGGTCGTGGTTAGAACAGCGGGGTGACCGCTGCTGTCACGAGTACCTCGGTGGTGGTGTCGACCAGTTGGACCGCGCTGGGGCAGAGGTTCTCCCGCAGTTGGCGGTCGAGTTCGTCGTGCACCTCTGGCCCGCAGTGGCTCAGGACCTCGCGGTCGCGGCCGGTCGCGCGCAGCAGACCGGCCAGTAACAAGTCTGATGTGGACAGTGCGCGGGGCACGTTGAGGGTGCCCGCGATGCGCACCCCGGCCGCGGCCGCGGTGCTCAGCGACGGCGGGACGTAGAGTTCGAGCGGTTTGCGCAGCAGTCGCTTGCGGGTGGTCCGCACGACCTTGCCCGCGGCCAGCATCCGGTGCCGCACCAGGGTGGTGATGTCGCGCCCGACCAGGACCAGGAGCCAGTCCTTGGCCAGCACCACGCTGTGGTCCTTGCGCACCCAGAGCCGGACCCGCTCCTGCAGCGCGTCGGGCACCGCGACGTCGGCGACCCGCAGTTTGCCGTCCTCGATCACCATGTGCCTGGTGAGCAGGAGTTCGCCGATCAGCGCGGCGGCGAGGCCGACGGCGAGCGCCTGCGGTTCCAGCCGCTGCTCGCCGGTCATGTCGTCGATCCCGGCCAGGAAGAACTCGTCGGCGAGCAGCCCGGGCGGCGCTTTCCGGTAGTGCGGAGCGGTCACCTCGGGCACCGGTCGCATTCGGTGCCGTTGTCGGTGCCGCGGTGGTCCGAGCGGGTCCGCCCTCGCCACTGGACTTCTCGACTCACGTTCCTCACTTCTTCGTGGTGTGCGCGCCGCAGGATAAAGGCGATACCGACAGCGCGGGATACCCCCGTCGGGGTGACCACCCGATCGGCCCAATCCCGTACACCACGGCCGAACGGGTGCCCGCACCGGACCACGGTGTGGGATGGCAGCGCTCCCAACCGTGTGATGCCGCTGAGACGTTCGGGTGGTCGGAGCCCGGCCGCCGGGTGATCCTCAGTGGAACGCGGAGTGGACACCAGGTGTCGCGGCGCGGGTGTCCACACCGGCCGGAATGGAAAAGGTGAACGACGTTCATCAATAGTGGGACGCATTCCTCGTCGACCCGCGTGACAAACCCGGCCGCCCGGATCGCACCGCCGTGATCTGCGGTGGTGTCCCGGAAATGATTGTCTCGGCGGTCGAGAAACGTCGAGCCGACGACGTCTCAATGACTGGGTAATCCGTTTCGGCACGCGGGGCCAGGGGTATCGACCCGGCATGGACCGAACCACTGAGGTGACCCCGCTCCCGCTCTCGGCCGACGACCTCGCCGCCGAGGTGGGCTCCGCGCTGCCGACCAAGGAGGTCTACTCCCTGCTCGACCTCAACGTCGACCTCGACCTGGCGCTCGACCTCGCCGCCCCGATCGACCTCGCGGTGGCCGCCAACGCCAACGTGGCCGCACCGATCGACGCCGCCGTCGGCGCGAACGTGCTGTCCACCGACTCCACCGCGCAGGCGCTCTCGGACCAGGGCGTCGCCATCACCCAGGGCATCACCGGCGACTCGACCGCGCACAGCACGCAGGACAGCGCGATCGACCAGTCCGAGCCGGTGCCCACCACCCCGCCCGCCGCCCAGACCGGCGGCATCCAGGCCGTGGACATCCCCGACGACATCACCGGCGCCCTCGACGGCGGGCTGCTCAACCTGGACGTGAACGTCAACGCCGACCTCGACCTGACCGCCCCGATCAACGGCGCGATCGCCGCCCAGGCCAACGTCGCCGCGCCGATCGACGCCGCGGTCTCGGCCAACATCGGCTCGACCGGCTCGGAGGCCACCGCGGTCGCCCAGCAGCAGGCGATCATCACCCAGGACATCACCGGCAACGCGACGGCCACCGCGGACCAGATCAGCGACGTCGACCAGTAGGAGAGGTCCGCATGAGCGTCACCTCAGGCACCGCGCCGGACCGGGACGTCCAGGCGCCCCGCCCCGGCGCGGTGCCCTCGAGGGCCGACGGGGTGCGGCTGATCGGGGAGATGAGCGGGTCCGGCTACCGCCGCCCGCCCGCCCTGGTCCGCCGCGCCGACGGCCAGGTGTTGCAACTGACCCCGCTGCTCTACCGGGTGCTCGAGGCCGTCGACGGTGACGCCGACCACGCCGTCATCGCCGAGCGGGTCGGCCGCGCGGTGAACCGGCGGGTCGGCGCCCGGGACGTGGAGGTGCTGCTGGACAAGCTGCGGCCGCTCGGCGTGCTGCGGCTGGCGGACGGGACCGATCCCGCGCCGCGCAAGGCGAACCCGCTGCTCGGCCTGCGGATGCGCTGCGTGATCTCCGACGAGGACACCACCAGGCGGGTCACCGCGCCGTTCACCTGGCTGTTCCACCCGCTGGTGGTGGTGGCGCTGGTGCTCGCGTTCGTGGGCGTGTCGTTCTGGGTGCTGTTCGAGAAGGGCCTGGCCGGGGCCGCGTACGAGGCCTTCGAGCAGCCCTCGTTGCTGCTGCTGGTGTTCGCGGTGACGATCCTGTCCGCCGGGTTCCACGAGTTCGGGCACGCCGCGGCCGCGCGCTACGGCGGTGCGACCCCGGGCGCGATGGGCTTCGGCATGTACCTGATGTGGCCCGCCTTCTACACCGACGTGACCGACAGCTACCGGCTCGGCAAGGCCGGTCGGCTGCGCACGGACCTGGGCGGGCTGTACTTCAACGCGATCGTCTCGGTCGTGGTGTTCGGCGTCTGGCTGGTGTCCGGCTGGGACGCGCTGCTGCTGGTCATCGCCACGCAGCTGCTGCAGATGGTGCGGCAGCTGACCCCGCTGGTCCGGTTCGACGGGTACCACGTGCTCGCCGACCTGACCGGGGTGCCCGACCTGTTCCAGCGGATCAAGCCGACGCTGCTCGGGCTGCTGCCCAACCGGTGGCGCTCGCCGGAGACCACGGTGCTCAAGCCGTGGGCGCGGGTGGTCGTGACGCTGTGGGTCGTGGTCGTCGTCCCGGTGCTGCTGCTCAGCTTCGTCCTGATGGTCCTGACCCTGCCGCGCATCATCGGTACGGCGGTGCGCGGGGTGGAGCAGCAGTGGGCCGGTCTCGGCGCCGCGTTCGACGAGGGCGACCTGGCGTTGTCCGCGGTGCGGGTGCTGGGCATCGTCGCGATCGCGGTGCCGATGGCGGGCATCCTGTACCTGCTGGCGCGGATGGTGAAGCGGGCCGTGCTGAAGGTCGTCACGTGGTCGTCGGGCAAGCCGGGTCGACGGGCGGTCGCCGTGGTGGCGCTGCTCGCGGTCCTGGCCGGGCTGGCGTACGCGTGGTGGCCGGAGGGCGACCGCTACCGGCCGATCCAGCCGGGGGAGCGGGGCACGGTGCAAGACGCCCTCCCCATGGGCGCTAGCGCACCGCGCGCACTGCCCGCTGACACCGAGGCCGCGCCTGTCGCGGTCGCGGCGAAGCGGAAGGTAGTGCTACCTCAGGGCGCGGCTTTGCCCACCAAGGGCAAGCCGATCCCGGCGATGGTGCTGACTCCGGTCGGTAACCCCACCGCCCCGCGCTTGGTCTACCCGTTCCAACGCCCGGAACCGCCCGGCCCCGGCGACAACCAGGCCGTCGTCATCAACACCACCGACGGCTCGGTGCAGTACGAGGTGTCGTTCGGGCTGGTGTGGGCGACCGAGGACAAGGTGGACAACCGCAACGAGGCGTGGGCCCTGGCCAGCTGCCAGAACTGCGCCACGGTCGCGATCGCCTTCCAGATCGTCCTCGTCGTCGGCAAGGCGAACGTGGTGATCCCGGAGAACGTCGCCGTCGCGGTCAACCACACCTGCGTCGACTGCCTCACCTACGCCCTGGCCTCCCAGCTCGTGGTCACCCTCTCCGGTGAGCCGGACGAGGCGGCCAAGGCCGAGATCGCCGCCATCTGGGGCCGCATGACCGGTCTCGCCGACCGCGTCCAAGGCATGACCACCACCCAGATCCAGGCCGAGTTCGACAGCGTCAAGCGCGACATCCTCACCGTCCTGCAAAACCACGACCCGGTCACCACCACACCCGTCCCCCCGTCCTCACCGACCGGCACAACGGGCGCGACCACAACCACCACCCCCAACCCGACGGAGTCGTCATCGATCCCGCCGTCGTCGAGCACCTCCCCGGCGCCGTCGTCGAGCGAGCAGCCGACGACATCACCACCGTTGAGCGAGGGGTCGTCCGCGGTACCGACCAGTCCTTGATGGACGGATAGGCACGACACAGTGGGGGGCGGCCGAGTGGCCGCCCCCCACTGCTGTCAGGCGTTGATGGTGCGGCAGGCCGAGATGAAGGTGATCAGCTCGTCCACCTTGTCCGATCGGCTGTCCACGGCGCGGTTGAGGACCCGGATCAGGTGGTCGTAGGCGTCGGTGTGGTCGTAGCGGGCGGTGTCGGCGATCTTGAGGGCCCAGCGCCAGTAGCCGCGGATCGTGTCGGCCAGTGGCATGCGGAAGTCGGCGATGACCGAGCGGATGGGTTCGACGACCGCGTCGCCGTAGTGGACGAGGTAGCGGTGGAGCATGTCGGCGAAGAAGGTGAAGTGGCGGGCCTCGTCGCGGCTGAGGCGGTTGAGGATCTGGCCGAGGACCGGTTCGTCGATGACTTGGCGCAGGTTCTGGTAGTAGAGCTGCGTCGCCTTCTCTTGCACCAACGGGTACGTGAAAAACTGCACCGCGTCGGCGTAGCCCACGTCGAACTTCTTCTGTCCCTCAGCCGCTAGAGACAATCGCAACGCGGAGGCTTCCGCTAGTCCTGACTCCACCTGGTACCGATAGAGCACACGCGCGTGCGTGTCCTCCTCTTGCGCCCACCGGATAGAGAAGTGGTACAGCTCCCTGTTGTGTACGAACACTTCCCGTTCGACCGTGTCGTTCAAGGGGAAGTTCTCGTCATAGAGGGCGAAGTAGCCCGGTAGGTGGTCCTCGATGATGGTGATGAACTCGACCGCCGAGCGTTGGCCGTCGCTCAACCGGGACGCGTCGGCCAACGACCAGTCGAAGTCGAACTCGTCCCACCGCTGCCGCGATGGACCCGCGCGCAGGAACGAGCTGACCGCGGCGTCCACCTCGGCGGCGGGCAGCAGCGGCCCGCCGACCTGCTTGGGCACAACCATGCGTTCCCCCTCCCGGTCAGCGGCGCTTCGCGCAGGTCAGCGCGTAGTGCTTGGTGGTGAACCCCCACCCCGCGTTCGCCGTGCGCAGGTAGCGGGTCAGCTTGTCGGCCAGCCCGGCCTCGATCTCGTCGAGCCGGTCGGCGGACCGGGCCACGTTGGCCAGCCAGTCCTCGATGGTGCGGTGGTAGTGCTCGGTCAGGTCGTCCACCGCCACCACGCTGAACCCGGCGTCCTCCGCGCCCCGCACTAGCTCCGAGAGCGGCCGCATGTCGCCCCACCCGAAGATGGCGTCACGCACGAACGCGGACGAGTCGAGCTCGCTGAACTCCGCGTGCTTAGCCGCGTTGCGATAGCAGCTCTCCGACACATAGAGCATGCCCTTGGTGCGCAGCGCGGCGTGCGCGCGGGCGAAGGCGGCACCGAGGTCGGGCATGTGCACGATAGAGCCGAGCATCGTCACCGCGTCGAACGAGCGCGGCTCGATCTCCATCTCTTCCACGTGACCGACCCGGGTAGTCACCAGGTCCTCTAGCCCGCGTTCGCGCACCAGGTCGTGGATGTAAGAGTGCTGGTTGGGCGCGGGGCTGATCCCGACCACCCGCGCGCCGAACTCCTGCGCCATGAACAGGATCAGCGACCCCCACCCGCAGCCGATGTCGAGCAGCCGCTTGCCCGGTGCCAGGTTCACCCGGTCCGCGACGAACCGCAGCTTCGTGCGCTGCGCCTGCTCCAGGGTGTCCTCGGGCGAGGTGTAGAGCCCGGAGGAGTACTTGCGCATCGGGTCCAGGTAGAGCCCGAAGATCTCCGGGTCCAGGTCGTAGTGGACGTTGGTGTCAGCGACCGCCACCGCTGGGCTCCTTCTCCGCGAGGGTGGCCACGACCAGGGTCGCCGCGTCACGCACGGTCTTGAGGCCGAACACCTGGTCGTCCTCCAGCTCGATGTCGTAGGTCCGCTCGATCTTGGCGACCGCGCGCAGCACCTTCACCGAGTCGGCGCCCTCCAGCGAGCCCAGGTCCACGTCGGGCCCGATGTCGGCGGCAGGTAGGCCGAACTCCCCGGCCACGATCCCGGTGACGGTGCTGATCACGTCGTCGGACATTGCGGTCTCTCCTCCGGTTGTCACTGGCCGCGGCGCAGGTCGGCCAGGGCGCTCTCGATCAGGTCGGCCTCGGTGTCGGTCAGGTCCATCCGCTCCCGCGCCTGGGCCGGGGTCGCGGGCTGGTAGGTGCCGACGGCGGTAACGCAGGTAGCGCCGTCGGGGTCGGTGATCTCCGCGTACGCGCGGTAGGGCGGGCTGTCGACGGCGTCGGCGGTCGCCACGCACCGGTACTCGACGCCTACGGCTAACGGAGACAGGTAGCGCGTACGCAAGGTGGTCGTGAACACCGATGTGCCGACCTTGAGCACCAGCAGGTTGCCCATGATCTCGTCGCACACCGTGGTCGCGATCCCGCCGTGCACCACGCCCGGGTAAGACTCGAACGTGCGGTCCACGCGCAGCACGCACTCGATGCCGTCGCCGGAGTGCGTGAAGTTCAGCCGCAGCCCGTGCTCGTTGCTGGGGGAGCAGCCGAAGCAGCGGTAGTCCGGCAGCACCCGCCAGGGCACGTCGATCGGCGTCCCGGTGCTCACCCGAGCACCTCGGCCAGCGCCCGGCGGACCTTGCCGTTGGTGCCGAGGTCGCGGTCGACCAGCGAGCCGAACACCTGCCGGATCTTGCCCTGCAGTTCGTCGAGCTCGCCCTGGTCGGCGACCTGCTCGAGGAACAGGTCGAACCCGGTGTCGATGGTCTCGTGGTCCTCGAGCTCGACGAGGTTGCTCTTGAACATGCTCACCGGGTGCTTGATCTTCTGGTCGGAGGTGTAGACGTAGAGCGTCTCCAGCACCGACGGGATCTCCTCCGGCTTGCGCGCCAACCGCTGGCGGCAGTAGTGGATGAACTCCCGCGCGTGCCCGGCCTCGTCGCGGCTCGCGCGCAGCAGGATGTCCGCGAGCACCGGCTCCTCCACGGCCGCCGCGACCCGGCGGTAGATGTGGTTGACCGTCAGCTCGGAGATGATGTTCGTCGCCAGCGTCGCGGCCGGGGTGCTGCCGGGCGCATAAGGCTCGCGCATGGCCTGCACGGGGGCGTCGTCGACAGCCTCACCGATCGCCTCTAGCCACGACTTGAACGCATAGTGGTGCTGGACCTCCTGGTAGCCCCACACCACTGCGAAGGTAGAGAAGTCGTAGTCGTCAACGAACTCGTTGAGGAAC
This sequence comes from Actinokineospora globicatena, assembly GCF_024171945.1. GTDB lineage: Bacteria > Actinomycetota > Actinomycetes > Mycobacteriales > Pseudonocardiaceae > Actinokineospora > Actinokineospora globicatena. The sequence goes on along the minus strand of NZ_JAMTCR010000003.1, from coordinate 1,106,086 downwards.
CCGTGCACGGCAGCGATAACGTTGGACTCGCCCATCACGCCGCTCTTAGCCATCAGCACGTGCTCTGGCTTGACCAGGTCCTTGTTGACACTGCCGAAGTCGATGTCCTTGAGTTGCCAGTGGACGCGCTCGTAGTGGGTGAAGACGTCGAAGCTGTGCATGGCCCCTTCTCCTCCGTGCCGGTTGTCCGCGAGCCCTCTGGTGGTGCTAACCGAATCTGGTACGTGATGCGAGCCGCTGGAGCTTGCCGCTGCTCGTGCGCGGGATCGCGTGCGGTCCGGCGACGACCACGCGGATGTCGTCGAGCCCGGTGGCGGCGCTGACCTTCGCGCGCAGGTGGGCCCGCAGGTCGTCGGTGTCCGGGGCGGTCGACTCGACCACCAGCACCATCCGCTCGGCGGTCTCGTCCAGGTAGGCGACGCAACGCCTGCGGTGGACGGCCGGGTCGGTGCGGACGGCGGCCTCCACGTCCTCGGGGTAGTAGTTGTCCCCGCGCACGATGATCATTTCCTTGCGGCGGCCGGTGATGTGCAGCTCGCCGTCCGCCAGGTAGCCGAGGTCGCCGGTGCGCAGCCAGCCGTCCTCGGTGAACGGCTGCTCCCCGTGCAGGTATCCCGGCGTCACGGAGGCGCCGCGGATCTCGATCTCCCCGACGATCCGTTCGTCCAGCGTGACACCGGTGTCCGGATCGGTCACGCGGACCGCCATCCTTTGCACCGGTGGTCCTACCGACACGATCCCGCGTGCACCGGGCGCGTCTCTTGGCACCGCGATGGCTTCGCCCGTTGCCGCTAACCGTGCGCGGTCTACCCAGTCCGCGTGCGGTGGCTCCTTCAGCACGGAGAACGTCACCGGCAGCGTGGCCTCCGCTAGCCCATAGACAGGCAGCATCGACTCTGGACGGAAACCGGCGGGGGAAAAGTGCTCGAGAAACCCCTCTAGCGTGTCCACCGCGATCGGCTCGGCGCCGTTGAACGCCACCCGCCACTTGCTGAGGTCGTAGTCGGCGACCTCGTCCTCTGGGACGGCCCTGGCTAGAGCCTCGTAGGCGAAGTTCGGCATAGGGCACGCGGTGATGCCACTGTCAGACATCATCTTGAGCCAGTGCGCCGGATCCTTCACGAACACCGACGGCTGCCACACCGTAAGCGGGATCGGGTAGTGCAACGCGGCCAGTGAACCGAAGAGGCCCATGTCGTGGAACAGCGGCAGCCAGTTGCCTGCGCTGTCCTCACCGGTGAGCTCGATAGCACTACCGATCGCGTCTAGGCACGCGAGCACGTTCGCATGGGTCAGGCGCACGCCCTTGGGAGCCGAGGTGCTGCCGGAGGTGAACTGGACGATCAGGTCGTCGTCCCCGGTCACCTCGCTGTCAGGTGGCGCGGGGTGCTCCCCACGCAGATCCGACGTCGACAACGCCGTGATGCCGTCTAGCGCCGTACCCAGCACACCGCGCAACCGAGCCAGCCGCTCCGACAGCACTACCGTCCGGATCTCCGCAGCCGCGATGATCCCGGAGATCCGCTCCGCGTACCCATCGCGCGCCATCGTGGGCAGGGCAAACGGGCACGCGCAGGCCCCGAGCACGCCGAGTCCGATCAACACGCGAAAGAAGTCAGCCTCGTTCTGGCACAACACCCCGACGCGATCACCACGCCGCACCCCCGCCGCCGCCAATGCCCCCGCCACAGCGTGCGACTGGGCGACCAATTCGGCCAGAGTCACCTGCTCACGACCGGTGTGGAAGGTGACGGGCGTAGCAGGCGCCCGCCTCGCCGCCGCCGCCAATGCCCCGTGCAACGTAGTGGGCTCATTCATCGGCTCAGCCATGGTCGCCACCGAAGGCGGTCAGGGCTGCCGCGATCTCGTGGGCGGGGTCCCGGTGGGTGGCGGGGACCAGCGTCCACTGGCCGTCCGCTGCCATGGGGGTCCACACCTGCGTCCAGATCCGGGGTGGGGTGGCCGCGCGGACGGTGAGGGCGCAGTGGCGGTCGCCGAGGTCCACCGTCCGGGTGAGGAAGCCCGACCCGAATGGCCAGTCCACAGTGGACCACGTGTGCGTCGGGTCCTCCCGGAACCGGATGGACCGCAGCCCCGCGCGCAACCCCCGACCGCACGCCTTGGCCGCGCTCTCCTTCGCTGTCCACAACGCCCGCGCCGGGATCGCCTCGTCCAGCTCGTCCGCCGCGCAGAACCGGTCGGCGACCTCGAGTAACTCGTCCTCCGCGGCGTCCTCGACGTCGACGCCGCAGGTGACCGCGCTCTCGGCGAGGACGAGGAAGTCCTGGTCGTGGCTCGCGTTCACCACCACGTCGGCCTTCGCGACAGCCGTGGCGAGCACGCGCACCGCCTGCGCCTGGGTGCGGCGGCGGCCATGGGCGCGGCGGGCGATGGCGGCGCGTTCGGCGGCGGGCAGGGCCGGTTCGGCGGTACCGCGCACCCGGTCCAGGGCGCGCAGCGACACCAGGTGCAGCGCGACCGAGGTCATGACGTGCTCGCCCGCAGTTCGGACAGGCCGCGGAACTGGAGGTTGTCGGCGCGCCAGGTCAACCGGTCGGGCTCGACGAGCGCCAGGTCCGGGATCCGGGTGGTCAGCTCGGTCAGCGCGATCCGGCCCTCCATCCGCGACAGGCCAGCGCCGATGCAGAAGTGGACACCCAGCCCGAGACCGACGTGCCCGGTGTCGCCCCTGGTCACGTCGATCCGGTCGGGGTCGGCGAACCGCTCCGGGTCGCGGTTCGCCGATCCGCGCATGAGGTAGACCAGCTGGCCCTCGCGCAGCTGCTCACCCCGCAGCTCCACATCCCTGGTCAACAGCCGGTGGGTGAGCTGGACCGGGCCGTCCCAGCGGATGACCTCGTCGACCGCGCCGGTGATGGTCGACGGGTCGCGCTTGAGCAGGTCCCACTGGTCGCGCTGGGTCAGCAGGCCCGCCAGGCCGTTGCCCAGCATGTCGATGGTGGTCTCGAACGAGGCCGCGATCAGCAGCAGCAGGTTCGACACCAGCTCGTCGGTGCCCAGCTGGTCGCCCGCGTCGTCGGCGGCGACCAGTCGCGACACCAGGTCGTCGCGCGGCTCGACCCGCCGCTGGTCCATGATCTCGGTGAGGTAGTCGATCATCTCCCGCACCGCCTCGGCCGCGGTCTGCACGCCGCCGAGGTCGGCCGAGGCGCCGAGGAACACCTTGAGCGCGTCGCACCACTCGGTCACCAGCCGGGCGTCGGCGGGGGGCAACCCGTAGAGCCCGCAGATCACCAGCGCGGGCACCGGGAAGCAGAAGTCGGCCATCAGGTCGACCTCCTCGCGCTCGATCGCGGCGTCGACCAGGTCGTCCACGATCTTCTGCACCATCGGCTCGAGCAGCCGCACCGCGCGGGGGGTGAACCCCTGGTTCATCAGCTTGCGCATCCGGGTGTGCGTCGGCGGGTCCAGCATCCACATCCAGTGCCCGGCCAGCTCCAGCAGGCGGGCGACCGCGGGGGAGGGGTCCGCGCCGCCGCGCTGGGCCACCAGCAGCCCCATCCGGCGCGAGGAGTACGTCTCGTGGTCGCGCAACGCGGTCGTGACATCGTCGTACCGGGTGATGACCCACCCGTTCAGCTGAGTGTCGTAATACACCGGGCTTTCGGTGCGCAACCGGGCATAGGTGGGATAGGGGTCGCTCATCACAGCGCGGGTGAGTAAGGTTGTGTGGCCGATCTGATCGGTCATGTCGCGCCCTTTCCCCCGAAATCGCCCCGTGGTGGCGGGCGCTCGACTGGCCTTGTTCGCGGGGGCCTTCAGGCGCGCACGCCGAAACACCGGCGCGCTCTCCCGATCGGCCCCCATTCGCCGTTTCCCCACCCAGTGAACACGACGCCCAGTCCGATCCGCAAGGAATTGCCGGCTGGGAAAACCGGAACGCACCAACCCGGCTGTGGACAGTGGACACGCGCCGAGGCCATGGGGTATGCGCGCGCGGGAATTGCGCACTCTGTTCGGAGTAGGGGTATCGGCATTGCGCCGGTAAGGAGTATACCCGGATTAGCTATCCGGACGCCGGTGACCGGTCAGCGGTCCGCTGGGTCAGGGTCGCCGGACCATCAAGTCAGCGACTTGTCAGGACGACGGGTGCGATGCTCGGGTCGGCGGGCTGGTCGGGCGCGGTTCAGCCGAGGTCGAGCAGGCGGGCGGTGCCGGTGCCCCGCAGGACCTCGGTCGCGCCGGTGACCACGACGGTGAAGGCCAGGTCCTGCCCGTCGGCGGCGTTGACGGTGACCGAGGTGGTGATCTCGTCGCCGACGAAGACCGGGGCGAGGAACCGCAGGTCCAGGCCGGTCACGTGCACGCTGTCGTCGGCCAGCAGCGGGGTCCCGGACAGCGTGAGCAGGCCCTGGGCGACCTTCTTGCCCGCCATCCCGGCGATGTGGTGGGCGCCGAAGTCACCGGTCAGCCGCGCGCAGGCGGCGATGTCGTCGTCGCTGATGGTCCGGGTGGCGCTGGTCGTGCTCCCGACCCGCGGTGCGCTGGTCATCAGGCGTTCTCCCCGAGCACGAGGCCCTTGCTGGTGCCGGTCACCACGACCTCGTCGCCGCACCGGATCCGCGCGTCGAACCCGATCTTCGTCGCGCCCTCGACCGGCTCGAGCCGGGTGATCTCCAGTTCCGCGGTGATCTCCTCGCCGACCGCGACCGGCCTGCGCACCGACCACGTCATCCGACCGGAGAGGTAGTCGATGTCGCCACCGAGTTTCGTCAACGGCGCCACCACGAGCAGATAAGGCAGGAATCGCGGTTGCGGATTGTCCGGATATCCGGAAAGCCGCTGGAATTCCCGGACCTCGTCGACGGTATAGGTCCGCGACGTGCGCAGCACATCGCCGACCGTGACCTCACCCTGCGCGCTCGGGATCGTCGTCGTCACCGAATTCCCCTCTGCTCGACTGGATTCCGGCACCGCGAATCCCGATCTTCACCCTGGCCCGCTCCCACGCTAGCACGGGCGGCGTGGCCCGCCAACGACGGCGATATCGGGGACCGCTCGCGCGGCACATTCATCCTCAGTGGAATGTCGCGTGTGGATCGACCGGCGGCAGGCCTTCATCGCCTTGATGGCCTTGACACCTCCCCGTCCCGCACCTCAACTCCACCCCGACCGGCGCCATGTCCCCAACGCGAAAGACACCGCCCCGCCCCGGCCACTCACCGTGATCCCGTCTCCGTGCGCGGGCAACCCGCCCAGGACGCGCCCCGGCTCCACCCGGCTCCGCGACCGCCCACACCCACCGGCCCCTCCTCGCGTCCCTATGGGCGGCCCAGGCTAGTGAGCCGCACAGAGGCGGGCAAAACCTACTTGTAGGTCGTCACGAACACCCGGTCTCCATAGCGAGTAGTAGGACTGGCAACGATGGTGTTGGTGGTAGGTGCCGTTCGAAATCGCTGGTCGATAAAGCCTCGAGTACGCGCTATGAACGCTGCACGTCGTCTGCGGAGATCGACCTCAAAACGAGTTGACGCCGGTCGAGAGCCTGGCGGTGTCGGTTGAGCTGGAGTTGTCGGCGGGCTTGTCTGCGGTCGCGTCGGTACTGGCTTCGAGTGACCAGTCCGCTTCCGACTAGCACACCGATACCGAAGCTCGGGCCCAACAGAATCAGGAGGGCGATCACGCCACACCTCCGGGTAGTCACGTGGTGAGCTGGCATGACGGCAACCGGTGACCGGCCGCCTTGGTGATCATTTGCTGGCGCTACTCCAGTTGAGCGATGTCGACTCACTTCGGTTAGTACACCAGCGGAGTGCTTGACCAATCCAGAGACGTGCACTAGAGAGATGGGGCAACGGCTTGGGTAAAGACCCAAGCTCGCGTTGAACTCGAGCCCAACCGGTCGAACTCGGCGAGGAGCCTCGGTGTCGAACTCATCAGCTACTCCCAAGGCGCTGCTCGAAGCTGGTCGCCAACTCCTGCTTGAGCGGGGGTATGACCTCCTCGACCGAGGCATGGGTCACGAAGCCATCGCTGCCAAAGCCGGGTTCACGGCCACTACCTTCAACAACCACTACCCGGCGAGGAAGGGGGGTAAGCGGAGGTATCTTGAGGATTTGATGAGCTACCTCGTCTGCGACGCGCCTCGGACTACGCACACGATCCTCGGGCAAAAGATCACGGAAGCATTCATTGAGAGCAAGGGAGATCCGAGGCGGGCGATCCGCGAGGTCTGCGATTGGGATTTCCGGCAGGTCCTGCTCGACGATTCGACGGCGATTCGGTTCTTCTTGGCTGGAACGGGGCGTAACCACCTCGGGGCGATGAAGGCGATTCGCGACGAGTACTCCGACATCAACCGGCTGGGTCGCCAGGCTTATGAAGCGACGCTAGCCCACTGGGGGGTAGCACTTCGCAAGCCGTTCACGCTCGATTCTTTTGCGACGATTATGACAGCCCTTGTGGAAGGTCTGGTTCTGCGGAAATTACTCGACCCGGATGCGGTGTCGGACAACTTGTTCAGCGACGCCGCTCTCGCGATCGCGGCATCCGTCATCGACATCGACCAGCAGCACGAGCACATCGACGACGTGATGGAACCACTCGCCGAGCAGGTCATGCACGATTTCAGGCTCGGTCAGCTCGAGGCGATGCCGGAAAATCCACGAACAGCTTGCGTCGACGCGGCTCGGCAAGAGTTCGGTCAGCGCGGCTTCCACGCCACCAGTATGGCGCACATCGCGACCGTCGCAGGCGTGAAGATGGAACTTCTCAAGCGCCTGTTCCCTTCGAAAGCTCATGTCGTGCTTGGCGCGCTTCGGCCGGTCTTCGACGACCTGAGATCGCACACGGGCGATGACATCAAGATCGGCGTTGGGAACACCGCAACGGTGAAGCGCTTCATCCGTCGGCTGGCAGAGCACGCGGTGACCGAACGGGTGATGTTCGAAGCACTGCTGGTCGCCATCGCGGACAGTGCGACGATGGACCTCGCGTCGCCGCGGCACATCAAGAACGAGATCAACTTCCCGACGCTCATCGCCCCGATCATTCGAACCGGTCAAGCGTTGGGGGAGTTCGTCCCGGGCCTCGACGCGGGAGAGATCGCGGTGACGATCACCAATCTCACGCTCCTGCAAGTCTCCACGGCCGCGAGCAGGTCGCCTGAGGAGATCGCTGAGACCGTGAGCGCGCTACTGCTCGATGGGCTCACTGCCCGGTCGACGGGCTAGGCGGATGGCGCCCGGGTGCTCCTGTTCTAGCGCTTGGACAAGAGCCATCGTCGCTATGCTGCTGAATTCGCTTGTCTCGCGTGTGCGCGACGCTGTCGAAGGGCAGATCATCGCGGTTGCCTGCGGTTACGTGTTGAGGCGGTCGTGTTTGGCTTGGAGGACGGCTTGTTCGCGGGTGTTGGTGCACAGCGGGATGGCGCGGGCGAACTCGGTGCGGGCTTCGGTTGTGCGGCCCAGGCGGGAGAGGAGTTCGCCGCGGATGCTGGGGACCAGGTGGGAGTGGGGGAGGGCGTCGGTCAGGGTGTCCACGATGGACAGTGCGACGGCGGGGCCGGAGGCCATGGACACGGCGACCGCGCGGTTGAGGTCTACCACTGGAGACGGTGCGAGCGTCCCGAGCGCCTCGTACAGGGCCACGATCCGGTGCCAGTCGGTCTCGGCCACCGAGGGCGCGACGGCGTGGCACTCTGCGATCGACGCCTGCAAGCCGTACGCGCCCAGCCCCCGCCCCTGCGACGCCTGCGCCAAGGCCGCGCGGCCGCGCTGGATCGCCGAGCGGTCCCATCGCCGCCGGTCCTGGTCCTCCAGCAGCACCGGTTGCCCATCGGGACCCGTCCGGGCCGGGAACCGCGCGGCGGTCAGCTCCAACAGCGCCAGCAGCCCGTGCACCTCCGGCTCGCCCGGCACCAACCGCGCCAGCACGCGGGCCAACCGCTGGGCCTCGCCCGCCAGGTCGGACCGGATCCACTCGGTGCCGGAGCTGGCGGACGAGCCCTCGGTGAAGATCACGTACAGCACGTTGAGCACCGACCCGAGCCGGGCGGCGCGCTCGGCGGCGGGCGGCACCTCGAAGGGCACCCCCGCCGCGCCGAGCGCCTTCTTGGCCCGGGTGATGCGCGCCTGCACCGTCGCGGTCGGCACCAGGAACGCCTTGGCGATCTCGTCGCTGGTCAGTCCGCCGACGACACGCAGCGTGAGCGCCACCCTGGCCTCGCGCGCCAACACCGGGTGACACGCGGTGAAGATCAACGCCAGCACGTCGTCGTCGATCTGGTCCGGGTCCCAGCCGACCGGTTCGACGGTGCCCTCGCCCAGGTCGTGCGCGAGGGCGGCGTACCGGTCGTCGAGCGCGGAGCGCCTGCGGTACCCGTCGATCGCCCGCCGCTTGCCGACGGTGAGCAACCACGCACCCGGGTTACCCGGCACACCCTCACGTGGCCACGTCACCAACGCCTCGGCCAGGGCCTCCTGCGCGAGGTCCTCGGCCATCCCGAAGTCCCCGGTGTAGCGGGCCAGCGCGCCGACGATGCGCGCCGACTCGATCCGCCACACGGCCGCGACAGCGTCACGACCCGCGCTCCCCAGACCCGCACCGCCGCTTCGCCCGCCGCCGCCCGGACCCGCACTGCCGCCGGGCCGTGTGTCGCCGCCTGGACCCGCTCCGCTGTCGGGCCGTGCGTCACCGCGTTGACCCGCACCGCCACCCGGCCCAGCGCCGTCGCTCAGGCCCGCATCGCCGCCCGGTCCGGCACCACCGCTCAACCCAGCACCGCCGCCAGGCCCGGCACCACCAGGCCCGGAGCCGCCGCTCAGAGCTGCCCGGTCGACTCCCGCCACGCCCGCTCCTTCTGGATCCACTCGTTGTCCTGCGGGAACTCGTCGATCGTGGTGACCCGCCGGATCTCGGTCTTGAAGCCGGCCCCGCTGATCGGCGAGCGCCGTGCCCACTCCACGGCCTCCTCCAACGACGCCACGTTGAGGATGTAGAAGCCGTTGAACAGCTCCTTGGTCTCCCCGTACGGCCCGTCGGTCACCACCGGCGGCTCGGTGGAGTAGTCCACGACCACGCCCTCGGCCGCGTCGGCCAGCCCCTCCGCCGCCACCAGCACCCCGGCGCGGATCAGCTCGTCGTTGTACTTGCCGATCGTCTCCAGCATCTCGCCGAAGTCGATGTCGCCCATCGCGGCGAAGGCCTCGTCGGTCGCGCGCATGATCAGCATGTACTTCATCGTCGGTCTCCCTGACGCTCCGGCTGGTCCGTTCTCGGCCCCGCTCACCCCTGCGTCGAGCGGCGCGGACGCGGATCGACAGCCGGGCGGAACTTTTTTCCAGCGGGCCACCGGCAGCCTAGGTCCAGCCGCCCCCGATTGGCCCATCCGGGTGGCGCCCAGCCCGCCTACCTGCGGAAACGGCCGATGGCGGACCGGTGAGACCGGTCCGCCATCGGCTAGGGGGTGGGGAGAGATCAGTACTGGAACTTGGCCACCAGCGCGCGCAGGTGCGCCGAGAGCTGCTCGAGGTCGACCGCGGCCTGCTTGCTGCTGTCGATCTCCTGGGTGGCGGTCGCCGTGGCGCTGGCCACGTGCCCGATGCTGCCCGCGATCTGCGAGCTGCCCGAGGCCGCCTCGGCGATGCTGCGGCTCATCTCGTTGGTGGTCGCGGTCTGCTCCTCCACCGCGGAGGCGATCACCAGCTGGTAGTCGTTGATCTTGGCGATGATCTCCGAGATCTCGCCGATCGTGCCGACCGCCTGCGCGGTGTCGGACTGGATGGCCTCGACCTTGCGGGCGATGTCCTCGGTGGCCTTCGCGGTCTCCTGCGCCAGCTCCTTGACCTCGCTGGCCACGACCGCGAAGCCGCGGCCCGCGTCGCCAGCCCGCGCCGCCTCGATGGTGGCGTTGAGCGCGAGCAGGTTGGTCTGCTCGGCGATCGAGGTGATGACCTTGACGACGTTGCCGATCTGCGCCGACGAGTCACCCAGCTTGGCGACCACGTCGGTGGTGGAGGCCGCGACCTCGACCGCGTGCGAGGCCACGTTCGCGCCCTCGTTCGCGCTGTGCGCGATCTCCTTGATCGACGACCCGAGCTCCTCGGCGCCGGTGGCCACGGTCTGCAGGTTCAGCGACACGTTGTCGGCCGCCGCGGCGACCTGGGTGGCCTGGGTGTTGGCCCCGGTGGTGGAGTCCAGCAGCCGGTCGCTGACCTGCACCAGGCGGGTCGAGTCGGACTGCAGGGTCTGCGCGGTGGTGGCCAGCGCGGCCACCGCGGCGCCGAAGTTCTCCCGCGCCCGGTTGAACGCGGTGCCCAGCTGCCCGACCTCGTCGCGGCCCTGGACCACGGCGGGCTTGCTCAGGTCGCCGTCGGCCATCTGCTGGGCGACGACGGTGATCTGGCGCAGCGGACGCACGATCCGACCGGCGACCAGCAGCGCGAGCAGGATGGCCGCGGCGAGGCCGACGATCATCGAGATCAGCACCACGGTCCACGCGCTGTTGTAGGCGTCGCGCCCCTCGGCGGCGGCCCGCTCGGCACTGGTCCGCTCGATCACGGCCAGCTCGTCGATGCCCTTGTCGATGTTGGCGATCAGCGTGGTGAACTCGTTCATGTCGGTGATCGGGGTGTAGCCCGCGGGCACCGGGTCGCCGTAGCTGATGTCGCGCTCGACGCGGAACTTCTTCTGGTCGGCCAGAAGCTGCGCGGCGCGGACCCGGCCCGACTCCTCGGTGGTGTGCGACAGGTACGCCTCGACCGAGGTGTCGATCTTGCCGTCGGCCGCGTGCTGGCCGTCGCGGGCGCGCTTCTGGCCCTCGGTGCTGTTGTCGACGTACCACATGGCGGCCCAGTGGTTGATGTCCCCCTGCGCGCCCCGGATGTCCCCGAGGTCGCTCAGCGCCGCCGCGTTCCCGGTGGCGACCCGGTTGAGCTGGTTGTCCAGGTTCGACATCTGGATCATCGCCAGCACCCCGATGAGCACCGCGACGGCGACCACCGCGCTCAACGCGGCCAAGATCTTCGCCCGGATACCCCAGTTGGCCACGAGCCCGGCCAGTCCCCGCGTCTTCTCGATCTCGGTTGCGTTCGCGCCCATCGCCCTACCCTCACGCTCCTGTGTCATCCGCCGGCATCCTTGCCTGCCCCGGTGGAGTCGGCAGCACCCCGCGTGAGCTGAGGATTCACCCCCGCCCCCACTGGTCCGTCCCGGTATTCAGCCAGCTCGCAGGTGCCTTTCCAGGTGCCCCTCAGGTGCTTCTCGGGTGCGTTCCGCCCCGGGCGCGGCCCCGGCGCGGGTGATGCTGGGGTGGGAGGGTTCTACTGAGCGGGCGGACCGGCGGGGGGCTGGTTGGCGACGCGGACCAGGTCGTCGCCCGGGAGGGTGATGCCGAAGTCGCCGCCGGGGTTGATGATGAGGGTGATGCCGGTCAGGGCCCTGGCCAGGTCGCGGCCGTTGGCCTGTTGGACGTTCTGGGCGGTCGGCGGCACGAAGCGCGGGGAGGAGTAGACGGCGAGGAACTGGCCGTTGGCGTCGACCCCGACGCGGAGGCCGCCTTGGCCGTCGGACTCCAGGATGAACGGGGACTCCAGGACCGCGGCGAGGATCCGCTCGTGCGGCAGCCACCCGGCGGCCACGTAGCCCAGGACCTGCTCGAAGTGCGTGTGCGGCTCGGGGTAGCCGCGGCGGCGCGGGCTGGGGCGGTAGTCCTCGTTGATGTAGGTCTCACCGGTGAGGACGCCGTCCGGGCCGACCTTGTAGCCGCCGAGCAGGACCGGCAGCGGCATGCCCTCGATGAACCGCGGGTCGGCGTCCGGGTCGGCGCAGTACAGCCAGCCGCCGGGGTTGCGGGCGGCCTCGGCGCGCATCCCGTCGGTCACCGGGGGGAGACCCGGGTGGCCCGCCATCGGGATCTCCGTGAAGTGCCCAGACCCCAGGTAGTACTCGACGGTCTGCGGCAGCACGTAGCCGACACCACCCGCCGCGGTGGTGACGGCGAGCAGGCCCCACGACTCGTCGCTGAGCCGGTACCGGTGGTACGGCCGTTCGGCGTGCTCCGGGGGCAGGCCGCGCAGTTCGAAGGGGGTGTCCGCGACGAACACCAGGTTGCCGTCGGGCTCGCCGTACCGGTCGACCTCGATGGGGCCGATCCTGACCTTGGTGATGGACGCGAACGACTCCACCGGCGGGTCGTCACCGAGCACCCTCAGCGGCGACTGCCAGGGCGGGATCGGCTCGCCCTCCTGCAGCTTGAGCTGGCTGGCGTTGGTGAGCAGTTGGCCGGCGAGGTAGGCCGCGGCCTGCCGGACGTCGTCGAACAGGACCGCGTCGTCCGGGTCGGACCGCACCTGGTACCGGTCGCCGTCGCGGAACAGGGACCAGGCGTGCTCCCGGTCCTCGAGCACGCTGTAGTACCGCGGGCTGATCTGCCGTTCGATGATCACCGACTCGACCGCGCCCATCGCCGCGTGCGCCGCGGTCTCCGCCTCGGACTCGTCCCACGGCCTGCCCATGGCCAGCGCCGACGCCCGGTCCAGGGCGATCGCGGGGACGCGGTCCGGCAGCCGGTGCCGCACGGCCCTGATGTGCTCGACGAGCCGCTGTGCGGGCGGCACCCCGTGGTTGTGCAGGTAGTACGCGACGGCCGTTGGCCAGACGAACCGGCCGTCGGTGTGGAAGGCCATCGGCACGGCGGACTCGTCGGTGCCCAGCTCATCAGGGGTCCGACCGCGCGCGGACAGCACGATCGGCGCGTCCGACAGGTACTCCACGATCGCCTCGCGCTCCCGCGCGCCGAGCACCGGCCGGTACCAGATCGGCCGCCCGTCGCTGCCCACGCCGTCGAACACCCGGACGAACTCGGCAGGCCCGGCGTCCGGCGTCTCGGCGTACCCGGCCCGCGCGGCCTGCGAACTGCGGAGAGCGGCCGCGATCAGCCAGTCCGGGATGGCGTTCGCGTTGCGCGGCAACAGGCGCAGCTCGTCGGCGGCGTCCTCATCGGACAGTTCGCTTGGGGCAGTGGTGAAGTCGAGGTTGTGGGTCAGCGGGGTGCCGGGGGCGAGGTCGAACGTGGCGCGGAACCAGGTGCCCCGACCCGGGTGGAAGTCGTGGAGGCGCAACCGGTGCAACCACTGCCCGACCATCGCGGGCGGTGACCAGTACTTCACGGACCCGTCTTGCGCGGTGACGGAGGCGGTGACGGCCATCCACGAACCCACCGCCTCGCACTCGACCCGCAGCTGGGCCCACCCCTGCGGCGCGGCTTCGGTCAGCGCCTTGCCCAGGGCCTCGAGGACATCGCTCTCCGGCGCGCTCTCTGGGGCGGCATCGGTTGGCAGGGAGGGGAACCAGACGGCGACACGCTCGTCCCTCGGGGCCTCGCGAACCTGCCGCACCGGCTCAACCGCCAGATACCCACTCAGCGGATGCGCCTCGGGAACCTCCACCCCGTCCCGCAGCGTCCGCAGCGTGAACACCGACTCGAACTCGTCCCACCCCTCATCCCCAACTACACCCGCGACGTCCCCATCAACCCCGATGTACCTGCTCACCCGTCATCCTTCGGTACCCCGTCCACGTCCCACCCCACGCTAGTACCCCCACCCCAGGTGGCGCCGTGGTTTCACCGGACCGAGTCCTTCATCACCGCTCCGTCACCGCTCAACGAACTTCTCGGCCCAGAGCCGGAAACTGTCGTGCAGTCTTGGCTTCCGGGACCAGTCATCGCCGTCCGCGTCGATTGCCGCGTACACTTCGGCGATCTCACGATCCGGGTCCAAGGTGCGTCGAATTTCCTCGATGCGGACGATCCAGTCCTCCTGGGTGACCCGTGTGCCCGGTCCGGTGACTACTGTCTCGGCGTCGGCTTGGTCGGTGGCGATGATCCTGCCGGTGGTGGTGTCGAGCCGCCATGCCATGGTCGGGATGCCGTCGTCGCTGAGGTCCACCCGTACGGGATCGGAGTCGATGATGAAGTACGCCCGGCGCAGTTGGTGTTGTCGCCACATCTCGTAGGTGGCGTGGCGGGTCTGCTCGGTTGTCCCATCGCGTGCGGCCTGTTCGTAGGCGGCGAAGATCTCCGGCGCGTCCCGCCGGTGATAGCCCGATTCGTGCAGGAGGCGCTCGCGTCGGCTTTCCACTCGGGCGATGAACTCGTCCTCGTTGGTCAGTGGCCAGGTCTCGCCTTCGTTGTCCACGTTCCTCGCAACCAGCACGGCGTTGCGGGTGTTGGCCTCGATCTCCCCCGTGAAGCCGTTGAGGGCATACGCCTCCACGCGGACGCCGAACACGGGATCGATCGGCCCACCTCCCCGTGGGAAGATCTTGACGAGCTGACCCCAGGTCTCGAAGTGGACCCCGTCGTACATCGGCGGGAGCGGGACGTCCGACATCGGCCCGGCAGAGGGGTGCACCTTTACCGGTACCGGCTTGGGCCAGGGGTAGACCGGTCCGTAGACGTCGAGGTACTGGCGGAACTCGGTCCAGCTCGGCCACAGGGCGAGCTCGGTTTCGCTCGACCGGATTGACGAGGGGGTGAAGTCCGCGAGCTGCATCCGCTCGCTGGTTTGCTGGAGCGCCGCGAGAACCGCGGCACGGGCTTGTTCGGCATCCGCGTAATCGCGCCCGTCGATGACGTAAGCAGCCTTCGGTAGACCGTACTGCCCGACGACGATCCGCACGAACACCAGGCGCTCGTGGAAGTTGATCCTGTCCAGGTTCAGCGGGATCACCGGGTCTCCTCGTCGACCTCGGCTTTCGCGAACTTCTCCGCCCAGAGATCGAAGCTAGCGCTCAGATATGCTCTTGGGTAAGAACGGCCAGGTTCTACGGCGACTATTGCATACATCTTGGCAATTTCACCGTCCACCTTGAGCGTAGAACGGATCTTTTCCACCGCAAAGACCCAAGCGTCCTCGGTCACTCGATTACTCGCGCCGATAAACACGGCCTCCGCGTCGGCTTGGTTGGTAGAGACGATCCCCCCAGTCGTTGGGGCCAGTCGCCAGGCCATCGCTGGGGCACCACCGTCAGTCAAGTCCACCCGCACTGGTTCGGCGTCGATGACGAAGAACGCCCGGCGTCGTTGGTGTTGTTGCCACATCTCGTAGGTCGTGCGGCGGGTCTGCTTGGTGGTTCCGTCGCGGGCGGCTTGCTCGTAGGCGGCGAAGATCTTCGGCTTGTCCCGTCGGTGGTAGGCCGAGTTTCGCAGAAGGTACTCGCGTTGATCCTCAACCGCTTGGATGAAGTCGTCCTCGTCGTGCATCGGCCAGACGTCATCTTCGTCTCGGCCGTACCGTGCGACTTTCAGGGACTTGGGCGTGTTGGCCTCGAACTCCCCGGTGTAGCTGTTGAGGCCGCAAGCCTCTGCTTGAACACCGAGAACGGGATCCATCGGCCCCTCGCCGCGCGGATAGATCTTGATCAGCTGCCCCCAGGCCTCGAAGTGCACTCCGTCGTGCAGCGGCGGCAGCACAACGCCCGATTCAGGCCCGACCGGAGGCTGTGTCCTTGGTGGTGCATTTTTGACCCAAGGATAGATCGGACCGTATATATCGAGAAACTCCTTGAATTTGGCCCAGCTTCGCCAACGGGATAGTTCGGCCTCCTTCGATCGAATAATGGCTGGCGCGACTCTGGCTACGGGTACTCGTTCATCAGTTCGTTCGACTGCTTCGCGGATCGCGGCTCGCGCTAGATCATTGTCCGCGTAGTCGCGACCGTCGATGACGAAGGCACCCTCGTGCTCCCCGTGGGGTCCGGTCGCGATCCACACGAACACCAGGCGCTCGTGGAAGTCGATGCCTTCCAGGTTCAGCGGTATCACCGGGCCTCCTCCTGGTCGAGCGCAGCGGCCTCGGCGAGCATCTGTCTCACCCTCTCCCGTTCTACCTTCGATAGCCCTTCATCGACGACGATGCACTGGTATAGATCGACGGCAGTCGCTGACCGTCGTGTGTACAACTGTAGCTCGAACGTGTACGGAAGCCCGTCGACATCCACCCGCGTGGCGACCGAGATGTGCCGACCACCCGGATCGACCGCGCTGGGCTGAGCGTAGCTATTGTTGATCTCCAGAATGCGGCCGTGGTCGCCAACGCCGAAATGGTTCTTCGCGGCCGCCAGGATCCGTGCCAGGTCGTGCGTCGTGGACGTCGTGATCCGTGCGGTCACCGCGTCGACGACATCGCCCGCTCGATAGGTGGACTTTCCCGTGCGTGACGCATGGTCGACGCCCTGTTCTTCCACTGCATTCACGATGTCGCCCGCAGGTTTCGTCCAAACGCTCACAGATGAGTCAGGCGTGATCTTCTCCACGAATCCGCGCACTTCGGCTTCGACCGCAGGTCGTACGCCCTCGTGCAGCCGCCGGACATAGTCGGTCAGTTGCGCGGATGGTGCCTCCCGAGCAGCACGGGCTGGATCGAGTCGCTTGGCCTCATCGCTCAACACGACCTTGCGTTCCCGGCCTGTCGCATCGCTGTTGGTCGACGGATCGACCTGGTCGAACAACGGCCCCCGACCTGGGTTCGCCACGCGGTACTCGTCGAGCGTTCGGCCATTGAGCAACTGCCCCTCTGCCAGTTCTCTTATGGTGCCGATCGTGGCGTCCCGCGTCATCGGGTCGGTGAGAGCCTTTGCGAGGCCAGTGGGGTTCGTTACCGAGTCCACCACTACCTGTCGTGCCATCGATGCGACATCAGGGTGGTCGACGAGGAGCTCGAACAACCTGCTGCAGGCCATCTCCCGGTTCCACGCCGCGCCGTACTCCCGACGGGCGTGGGTTTCGGCCGCAGCCTTGATCAGTGACTCGACGCAGGTCAACGGCCTCTGCTCGGCCGAGGCGGTCGAATCCAGGTCGCGACGCACCTCGTACACCGGGTGCTCCGCCGAGTCGACCGCTTGGAACGACCGCAATGTGTACTTGAGCTCACCCACGTGCCCGTCGACCCGGACGTTCATCCGGATGCTGCGGTTCCCGCTCTCCGCGGCATCGGCGACCTTGTCCTTGATCCGCACGATGTCCACTCGCGGATCATTCTTCAGCTTTTCCAGTGCTCGGTAGAGATCATCAACACTCTGAAAGCTGATCTCCGCGCCCACAACGTCGACGAGCATCGACGCGTCGCCGTCTTTTTTCTCGTCAACGTACTCTCTTACCTTCTTCAGGCAGCGGGCTTCGTCCTTGACCTGCTTGCGCCATGACGCCGTGCCGTCGTTCTCGGCCGCGATCCCGATGGCGATCTGATTGAGCTGCTGCTGGACCCGCGGAGCTTCAGCCCGCAGCCGGTCGACACATTCTTGCTGGTAGGTTAGATCATTGCGCCTGCTCAGGTCGAAGCCCGACTGGAGGTAGCCGTTCTTCGTTGTGCCTGCCTCGATCTCCTTGCTGATCGCGAGTTGTTGTGCTCGGGTGAGTTTCTCGTTGCCGTACTGCGACGCCAGGTCGTTGGTGATCGAGTTGGCCTTGGAGAGGACTTCGGGGGTGGGGGCGTCGTCGCGGATGGCTTCGGTGATGCCTGCGGTCTCGAGGCGGGTGTGGAGGTCCTGGAGGGCGGCGTCGAGGAGGGTTATGGAGTTGGGGTGGGAGAGGAGGTTGTTGCGGGTCACGGCGTTGTCGGTGAGGACTCGGTCGAGTTCGGGCCAGGAGTGGCGGAGGTCGGCCAGTTTCTGGCGGGTGGCGTCGGTGGGGTCGGAGCCGCGGCGGGTTGCGGTGGGGGAGCGGGTCGGGATGTCGTCGCCCCACGTGGGGCGGAGGCCGGGTGGGTAGGGTCCTCTGTGGACTGTTTGGTCGCCGTCCGGGGAGAATGTCTGCCACTCGCCGTTCGGTGGCCACGTCGGCGCGTGGTTCCCGCGCTCGGTGCGGGTCGTGGACGAGGCGAACACGTTGCCGTTGTTGTCCACCCAGGCGTCCCGGGTGGGGGCGGTGACCGGGGCGCCCAGCTCCCTGGCCAGCCGCGCGGCGAACCCGTCGGGCCGCTTGCCGGTGTCGCAGCCGAGCAGGGTGACCGGACCGCCGTCGTAGTCCGGGTTGGCGCGGATGATCGTGGCGAGGTCTCGCGGCGACAGCGCCGCGTCCCCGACCCGCACCGAGTCCGCCGACCCGTGCAGGTCAACGACGAACTGGCCGGGGATCTTCGGCACCCGTTCGGCCGTGCTCAGATCGTTGTGGTGTTCGCGCCGTTGGAAGGCGTTCGGCTCGTCGGCCGGGGCGAACGCCGACATGCCGCCCTCGGTGGACCGCAGGTGCGGCCGCAGCCGGTCCAGCCGAGGATCGTCGAACGCTGCCATCCGGTCGCCCAGGCTCGGCCGAGGGCCTGTGGCAGGCGACTGGTCCGGGTCGGTGTTCGAGTGGGCAGGACGGTCAGGTGCGGGCGTGCCGGTCGGGTCGGCGGGGCCAGCCAGCGGGAGTGGGCTGGTGTCCGCGTGGCTGGTGGTGCCGAGTGGATCGGACTGGTTGCTGCCCGGGCCGAAGTCCCAGCGCGGCTCGGGCACGCCCTGGACGTCAATGGTCCGCTGACCCGGCGACACCGGTGGATCGGAGTCGACGGGATACCGCTGAGGCTGGCCTGCGGCACTGTGGTGGTGAGTGGACGCGCCCCCGGCTCGACCAGCCGGCTGCGGCTGATCACCGGCCCGGCGCGACTGATCGGGGTATCCGGCAGGCGGCGGGTTGGTCGACCGGGTGGTGTCACCTGTCTGGCGCGGTCGGTCCCCTGGGCCGGTCGGTGCGTGGTGGGAAGTGCCGGTGGGCAGCGGGGCCGTCGGTTGGTGGAAGGCGTTGGCCTGCGGGTGCGGCCCGGGCTCGAACGGGCGGCCAGGCGGCGGGGCTGTCGGGGAGCCGTGATGGCTCGGGGACGTGCTGGCGGCGGGGCGGTCGCCGACGTAGTCCGGGTTGGGGACGAAGGGGCCCGCCACGAAGCCGGTGCCGGGCTCGTAGCGCATCTCGCGCCAGCCGCGGACGTACGCCCAGTTGATGCCGCCCGGGAACAGGACCTCGCCCTCGCCGTGGGATTCCTTGCCGGTCTCCGGGTGCAGGGTCGGGTCGGTGTAGATGCCGCCGGGGGCGTTGATCTCGTAGAGGTACCGGCTGACCGCGAAGTCCTCGCCGACGCCGCGGTCGGTCGAGGTGGACACGAACGCGTTCGTCTCGCCGCCGACGTGCTTGGCGATGTCCGGCGTGGCCCAGTCCGGGTTGTTCTCCCAGCCCTCCCGGCTCATGTACGGCGGCCGGAACCCGCCCTCGGCCTTGATCTCCGCCGGGGACCGCGCGTCACCCCGGTAGAGCGTCTCGTCCTCGCTCCGCCAGTCCGGGACGTCACGGGACACGACCCGCCGCACGCCGTACTGCGACGGGTCGGTGGCCACGATCGCGACCGGGGGCAACCCGCCGTCCTGCCGCTGACCCGGATACGACGGCGGGGTGCTCGCATGGCCACCCTGCGGCTGGGGCGGAGTCGCATGGCCACCCCGCGGCAGGGGCGCTGGCGCGTAGCCACCCTGGGGGACCGGCCTCTGCGGCTGACCGTGACCCCACGCCTGTGGTTGGCCGTGTACCGGGGGCCTGCCAGGTCCTTGCGCCTGGTCGCGTGTCGGAGGCCTGCCCTGGTCGCGTACCGGCGGCATGCCGTGGCCTGGCGGTCGACCGTGTGCGGGCACCGTGCCAGGTCCCGGGGGCTGGTCGTGCGCTGGTGGCCTGCCAGGTCCCTGTGCCGGAGGCGAACTGGGCCTTGGCGGTTGGCCGTGAGCTAGCGGCGCGCCCGGGCCCGGCGGTTGGCCGTATCCCGGAGGTCCCGGCGGTCGACCAAATCCCTGCGGCTGCCCGTAGTTCTGCGGCTGGCCGTACCCCTGCGGCGGGGGATAACCCCGCTGCCCCTGCGGCGCCCCACCGGGAACCCCCTGCGGCGCGGGTGCACCACCAGGACGACCCCACTGCTGCCCAGGACTCCCATACTGCCCACCAGGCGCCCCGGCACCCGGGCGACCACCAGCTTGAGCAGGCCAGTTCCCCGGATGCTGGGGCACCGGTCCGCCACCGCGGGGAACTCCGCCCGGCGCAGACGCCGGATGGCCTCCTGGATGACTACCGCCGCTTGGGCGTCCGCCAGCCGGAGGGGATGAGGCACCTGCACGGCCCGCTGGGTGGTTGCCGGAAGCGGGAACGCCACTGATCGGCCGCCCGCCTGGAGGCGCTTGCGCTGGTGGGCCCGCAGGGTGACTGCCACCGCCGGGCACACCACTGCCCGGGCGCCCACCACCTGCGGGTACCGGTCCCGCGTGGCTTCCTGGGGCTCCGCCGCGTGGGCGGCCGCCGCCTGGAGTGGCTGGCGATCCCGCATGACCCATCGGCTGGTTGCCCGCACCGGGAGCGCCGCTGGTCGGGCGTCCGCCACCCGTTCCCGTGTGGCCACTCGGAGGGTTGCCGCTTGGAGCGCCGGTCTGGCGTCCGCCGCTTGGGGAAGCCGATCCCGCGTGGCTCGCTGGTTGGTTGCCGCTGGTCAGGCGTCCGCTGCTGGTGGCAGGCGATCCGCCGTGGTTGGCGCCGCTTGGCGGAGGTGCTGTGGTTCCCGGGCGGGCTGCTGGTTGCGGCGCGCCGGGGCGTTTAGGAGGAGGTGGGCTGGTCCCGGGTCGGCCGCTCTGCTGGACAGGTGGTCCGCCGGTGGTCGGGTGCCCGACTCCGCGGCCAGGTGTGCTCGCGCTGGGGCGCCCGGACGACGGGCCGAGTGGTCCGCCGACGGTTGGTCGCGCGCCCTGGGGAGTCGACCCCGGGCGGCCGCCGGGGATCGGGCCGGGGGATCCGGGCGTGGCACGCACGGGTGCGGACGGTGACCGCTGGCCCGGTGTGCTCGACGAGACCGGCGCCGACGTGCTCGGTGCGCGTGGGGGAGCGCTCGAGGCCTTGGCCGGGGCCGGGCTGCTTGTCGCGGCCTTGGGTGCCGACTTGCCCAGGTCGTTGCCCGACTGCCCCAGGCTCGACGCGTTCGACCGGTCGGTCCCGCGAACCGACTGGGCGGTGTCCTTGACCTTCTGACCCGTGGACTCCGCCGAGATCGCCGCGCGTTCGGCGCCTTCGCGGGCCGTGCGGATGGCCTCGTCCGCCCGGACCATCGCGACCTGGCCGAACACGCCCGCGCTCTGCGACGACGCGCCGATGTTGAGCTTGCCGCCCACGCCGTCGCGGATCTGGCTGCCGCGGCTGGTGAACCGGCGGCCCATCTCGTCGACGGCGTCCGGGTCCATGCCGGTGCCCTTGCCCGCGGCCGGACCGGGGCCAGGGCCGGGACCAGAGCCAGGGCCGGGACCGCTCGGTCCACCGTGCTGCCCGGTTCCCCCGTGGTGGGACGAACCGTCGTGCCTGCGCGCCATGGTCCTGTCAGCCGGCCACGCCGGGGGCCTGCGGCATCTCGTACGGCTTGACCGCGTCGTAGGCGGTCTTCGCGTAGTCGCCGTACTCCGAGAACCGCTCCAGGCCCTTCATCAGCCCGGACATCTTCTCCGACAGCCGCGCCATCCGGCCGCCGAAGCGCTCCATCGCCGACATCAGCTTGCCCAGCCGGGTCGCCATCTTGGTCGCCAGCATCGCCGCCCGGCCGCCCGCGTACCCGCAGTACGCCGCGATCGAGCCACCGAGGGTCACCGCGGCCGAGGCCAGGGCGATGAGCGCGCCGGTGATCAGTTCGCCGATCAGGTCGGCGATCCAGTCGAAGACCAACGCGCGCAGCTCGCAGACCAGGGCGCCGGACAGGGCGTAGACCGCCGCCGTGCCGTCCATGGTCTTGCCCAGCGCCTCGTAGTGGTCCGCGGCCTGGTCCTGCGCGGAGCGGAACGCCTCGTTCGACTCGCCGGACCAGGACATCCCCATCGCCTCGACGTCCTGGCGGTGCTCCTGGGCGATCATCCGCATCTCCAGCGCGGCGGTCTTGAGCTGGTCGGTGTTGGCGTTGATCTCGTCGGGGTCGCCCAGCAGCGCGTCCAGCGGCTCCCGCAGGAAGCTGACGTGCTCCAGCAGCCACCCGACCCCGGCGGAGAACACCGCGCCCAGCGGGTTCGCCGCCGAGCCGACCAGGTCGACGACCATCCCGGCACCGCCGAGGGCGGCGTCGATGACGTCCACACCCTCGCCCTCGGACTCCGTGGTCAGGGTGTCAACGAACCCGGCGACGCTCTCCACGACGCCCGCGCCCTCGTACCACTCGGTCACAGTCCCCCCACCGGCTCCGCCTGCGCTTGTCCGCCCAAGATTTCACATCGAACCCGGGCGCAGAGCGGGAACGGCGAACTCCGCGGGGTGCGGCGTTGATCACTTGTCGCCGTAGATGGACTCGCCGCTGTAGTCGTCATCGTCGTCACCCGGGCGCGGTGTGACGGGTCGCCGGGGCGGATCACGCCGGACCGGCGCCTCGTCGACCTCTGGCGCGAACCGGGGCTGCTCCCGTTGCGGCCCTTCGGGTTCCGGCTCGGGCAGGTACTCGGTGATCACCCGGTAGGTCTCGGAATCCGTGCCCTCGATCGCCCCGAACGTCTCCGCGACCTGAACCGCCGCCGACCGCTGAGCGGCCCGTGCGACCGTCATGATCTCGGCGGCGAGTTGGGTGTGCGTCAACCGCATCGCCTCCGGGGTCAGCGTGACCCCCGTCAACGCCCCGTTCGGCGCGACCGTCACCGCGACCGACCCGTCCTTGGACGCCGACATCCCTTGCGCCCCAGCCAAACCCTCCCGAACCGCCGCCGCCTTACGCTGCGCCTCGGCGATCCGCCCCTCGAACTCCCGCATCCACTCGTCCGGCGCCTTCACCCCTGCTCCCCTCACCACCGACGGCGAGCAGCATCGCACAACCCACCACCGGCGTTGACCGCAATGCCCGCTCTACCGCGTTCGGTTCCGGGCCACCCTCCGCCAGGCGACGATCGTGACGACCACCCCCAGGCCCATCAGGACGTAGGCGACGATCCTCACCGGCGTACCTGCCTCTGGATACGCGGCCAGCAGAACGAAGACAGCCGCGTACAAGACGGCGATCACGACGGCGAGAACGACCACGCGCCGCGTGCGGTTAGCGGGTGTCACGATGGAGGAACTCCTTGTCTTCGCGAAAGTTGTCAAAGGCAGCAGGGCGTTCCCAGGACGATCGGCTGTCAGTCCCGGAGTGCGGATGCGCTGCCCCGCGGAGGTCATCTCTCCGCGGGGCAGCGCATCTTGTTCACAACGCGAACGTGTGTCACCCAAGATCCGTTCTCGCGTCAGAACGGCGCGGTCTGCGAGGACGACTCGGTGATTCTGGATGGTCGAGGCGGGAAGGTCAGGTGTTCCGGTTCAGCCACCCTTTTCGCGCGACGATCGCTCCGGCAAGCACGGCCAGGATGGCGATGACCACGTAGGCCCACCCAGGCGTCGCACCTGCCAGAGCGGCAAGAACGCCTGCGATTGCCGCGGACAGCACCACGACGCCGAGGATCGCTGCCCGCGTGGTTCGGGACGCCTTGGCCATGCCTGCTCCATTCGCTGAGATCTTGCGCTAGTCGCCGAGAATGCGCTTGGTGATCGAGTAGGAAATGCCGAAACTGAGTCCTGACAACCCGCCCACGAGGCCGCCCGCGGCAGCACCGGCAGGACATCCGGCACTGGTGACCACGCAACCTATTCCCGCGCCGCCGATAGCGCCGACCTCGATCGAACTGGCGACGAATCCCAAGTCGTCCTCGAAGTCGTCTTGACTGTAGTCGCCGCGCGGATCAGAGCGATTGATGGGGTCGGACTGGGCGTAGGCGTAGGTGTTGCGTTCTTGACCAGTGGGGTCGGGGCCGAAGAAGCGACCCCAGTTGGGGTTGTAGTAGCGGTAGCCGAGCAGTGCCAGGCCGCCCCGGAGGGTGTATCCGCCGAGGTAGCGGAATGGGTTGCTGCCTGCCGCGGCGCCGGTGCCGGTCCCGCCACCGTAGGGCAGGTAGGTGTAAGTGGCGGCGAATGCGCCTGTGGTGTCGACCAGGCCGAGGACGCTGCCCTGGTGGTCGGTGACGAGGTTGTAGCGGGTGCTGCCGATCTTCTCGGTGATCAGCTTGCCGTCGGGGTCGCGGGAGACGCTGGTTCGAGTGGTGCCGTTGTCCAGGACGCTGCTGATGCCCAAGGCGGTCTGGGTGAAGACGTGGCCGGTCGTTGTCCCGGACACCGTCTCAGTGATGGTGCGGGGTTGGGTCTGGTCAGCGGTGTCGTAGGCGGCGGTGAAGTCCTGGACGCCGCCTCGGGTCGCACGGGTGAACTGGTTGGAGGCGGAGAACTCGTTAGCAGTGGTAGGCGTGGTGGTCCCGCTGACGTTGCCCGCGTTGTCGTAGGACAGGTTCAGCGATCCGATCGCGGTGACCTGGTTCGCGGCGTTGTTGGTGTAGGCGGTACCCGCGAAGTTGGTGATGTTGTCGGCCTTGTCGACCGAGTAGGTCGCCGAGCCCGCGCCAGTCAAGTGGCGCTGGGTGTCGTAGGTGTACGCGGTGGACACTCCCGCGATTGTCTTGGACTGGAGCAGATCACTGTCCGCGGCGGCGCTCGTGGTGTAGCTGTAGGTGGCCCGAAGGGTCTCGGTACCACCGGTGTTCTTGACGCTGAGACTGGTCAGACGGCCCGAGTTGTCGAAGGCGTTGGTCTGCGTGCCTGCCCCGGGCCAGGTGGTCACCGTGCGGCGGTCGGCGTTGTCGTAGGCGAAGGTGGCGCCGTCGGTGATGCTCGTGATCCGCGACAGCGAGTCGTAGCTGTAGCGGGTCACGCCGAGCGGGGCGGGCGGGGTCACGGTGATCAAGTTCCCCGGACCGTCGTAGGCGTAACGGGTGATGTTGCCGTTCGCGTCGGTGACGGTCGCCAAGAGGCCCTTGGGGCCGGTGTACGTGCGTTGCTCCAGGTCGGCGGCCAGCGGTGTGGAACGGACCTTCGTCAGGTTTCCCAGGGCGTCGTACTGGCGGGTGGTCTCGTTGCCCGCGGGGTCCTTCACCGAGGTCGGGAGGTTCGGCAGCGCGGTGTTGGTGTAGGAGGCTGTGCTCTGCGCGCCGGTGGGGAGCGTGGTCGACAGGAGGTTGCCCGCCGTGTCGTAGGCGGCGGTCGTGGAGTTGCTCAGCCCGTCGGTCACCGACTGCACGTCGCTGCCCGCGGTCCACGTCTTGGACTGGATGTGCCCCAAGGCGTCTGTTGCCGAGATCTGCCTGCCCTTGGTGTCCAGCGTGTGGACGACCTGGTTGCCGTTGGCGTCGGTCACGGTCGTCCGGTCGTTGGCGAAGTCGTAGCTGAACAGCGTGTCCGCCGCTCCCGCCTGCCGTGGTGCGGTGACCTTGGAAACCTGGTAGTCGAACCCGCTCGGGTAGCCGATCGCCCACGAACGGCCCACTGGGTCGGTGAACGCCACGAGCTTGGCGTAGTCCGGTTCGAACGTGATGGTGACGACCTTGCCGTCGCGGTCGGTGATGGTGGGGGGAGAGTCCAGCGCGCTGGTAATTCGCGGCGACGGTGCCGGTCGGGTCGATGATCTTCTGGACATCCCCGTTCGCGTCGTTGGCGAACGTGGTCACCCGGCCCTGGGTGTCGACGACCGAGGCCAGGCTGCCGTCGGAGTTGTAGAGGTAGGTGACGGAGTTGCCGTTGCGGTCGGTGCGGTTCAGGGGCCAGCGGCGCCCGTTGAACGCCCACGTCTCACCGGTGTCGAAGAATCGCGCGGTGAAGGAACCGCCGGGTTCTTGACGAGATTCACCCTGGACCCGTGGTCGCCTGGGTCGTACGTGCCATCCGCCCGGGGCCAGAAGTTCACGCACGCTCCAGTGTCCACCGGCATCGCGACGACGCTGCTGCCCAGGTGCAACGCCATGTCTCGCCCGGCGGTGAAACGCCAATCCGGGCCGAAGGCGGCCTGACCGTTGAAGGAGTAGCCGAGGTTCAGGTTCAACCCGGTGCCGCGGATGGTCAGTCCCCGGTGCTGCCACCACAGGTTGCCGTCGGCCAGGTTCACCCCGAACTGCAGCCGATCGCTGACCTTGAACCTCTCCATCGGGTAGTCCGGCAACACCCCCTTGTTCGGGGAACCGCACCACCCCGTCATCGCCACCGCCGACTCTCGCGGATCGCGCTCGGGCGGTGGCCCGCCCACGGGCACCCGCTTCACCTCCTTCGGTGCCACCCATACCGACCCTGGCGTGGGCCGCACCGACTCGGCGGCCGATACCAACGGCGCCTGGATCACCGGCACCGCGAGAGCGAGCGCCGAGACCACCCCAATACCGAACACGCGCAGCCCAAAACCACGCGACGATCTCCGTGACATCGAAGAACCCTTCCCCAGAACGACCCGGCGAGCACCGGACCAGCGACCGCCCGATGGCGAACCACCCGATGCGACGAGTCCAACCCCAGTGGCGTGACCAACTCACGCCGCTCTCGATCTGACCAGGTTGACCCACGCAGCACACCCGCCGACCAGGAGTGACCTCCTTCACCAACTGTCACCGGCTCGCAGTGTTTCGTCGCGGGACGTCGAGCACCACTGCGCCTATGGAGCCAGGTTGTCAACCAAACTCCGCCATTCGTCGGCTGTGAGGCACCAGCCTCACGACATCGCCTTCGGATGCACTGAGTCCGCGATCCCGACGAGGCCACCCCCGCGAAACCCTTGCTGGGTTACCTTGTTTCGGGTAGGTCGAAAGTCGCCAGGCTGAATCGAGACACTACGTTTGACCAGCGCAGGTAGATCTCGTTCGGGAGATCTGGTGCGAGGTCTTCGATGCTGGTGTCCTCACCCTCTTCCGCGGGGTTGCCGGATCGCAGGCGGAGGAACCAGCGGCGGGCCTGGTCGGGGTCCTTGACGGAGGCCGCTAGCAAGAGCAGTACCACCCGGTATTCGGCGACCAGGAACGCGTCCAGGTCGCTCGCGGGGATGCCGGAGCGGACGATGCGGTAGAGGTTGATGAGTTTCTTCACCGCGCGCGGGGTCGTCAGCAACGGTGCCAGTGCCTTGATCTCGTCCCGTTCGGCCGCCAGCAACCGCAGTTGGTCCGGGCGCCTCCTCGTCGGCGAGGTCGGTGGCCTGATGTCCACGGGATCCGAGGACGCCTTCACGGCTGTGGACGGTCGCGGTGCGGGGGAGTCGGGCGTGGGCGCGGCAGGAGCCTGCTCGGAGGAGCGGGTTTCGTGCAGGGGGACCAGTTCGTCGATGAGGGCGTCCGCGCGGCGGCCGAGGGGGTTCAGGGCGAAGGTGATCTGGAAGATCTTGTCCAGGTACTCCAGGGCCCCGGAGTGGACGACCTGTTCGGCCATCGCCGCGCGCAGCCACCGGGGGTCGACGGCCACCACGATCACGAACAGCGGCATCGCGAGCAGCAGGTGCACCGCGGCCAGGACGTCGACCACCCGCTCGGGCGTGCACCGGTCCAGGTCGTCCACGTAGAGCACGATCCGCTCGATCGGCGCGTCCCCGCCCTGCCCACTCATGGTGGCGGACAGCGATTCCAGGTGCCTGCGGGCCCGTCCGAGCACACCCCGGTCGGCCGCGTACCCACCCGCGCGCACCTCGTCGATGAGCTTGGCCAGCCGCTCCTGCGGGCCGACCTCTCCGAGCACCTGCTCGGCCTCGGCGAGGTCCTTGTCGACCTTCTCCCGAGCCTCGCGCATTCGTTTAGACAGATCGGGTCCCATGCCGCGGACCTTCGACAGCGCCGACTGCCCGGCCACCACCGCTCCGACCGCCGCGACCCCCGAGGCGATCGCCGCGCCCGCGAAGGTCACGCTTCCAGGGACGACGATGGCAACGACCACAGCGGCCGCGCCCACCAGCAAGGCCATGAGGAACAACAGGATCAGCAGCCACGGGCGGTTGGGCAGCACTGCCCTTTCGCGCCACAACAGGGGGAGAAGGTGGAGCGTCCGGGGCCCGCCCCACCTGTCCAACTCCGCGTTGATCCGCGTACTGCGCTTCTTGAGCTCCTCGGACTTCTCCCGCACCTCAACGACGCGCGAGAGATCGACAGGCGGCGCGGGGTCGGCCAAGCCCTCGAAGAGACTCTCCACCAAACCGACCCACAGCCGGTCGTCGCTGAAAGCCCAAGCGTTGAAGCGCACCTGCCGGACCTGCGACACATAGACGTCACCCGACACGCCGGCTTCTCCGGCCAATGTGGACACCCTGGCCTCGAGCTGTCGGATGAAGCTGGACTTGCCTGAGCCCCACAGACCCAGCAGCGCGATCGACAGCGGCGGCACGGTGGCCCGATCGGCGATGAGCGCGGCGAGGGAGTCGACGTCGGGACCGAAGGCCAGTCTGTCCACTGTGGGCGGCTCGTCGTTGACGACACCCGTCCGCGTGCGGTGGACCTGCGGGGCGGCCATCCCGGTCCCGTCCACCTGCTCGCCGCTTCCGGTGTCCCAGAAGCGGATCGTGCCGTCCTTGCCCCCGGTGATCAGCCTGCCGTCCGGGGCGAACACCATGGCCTGCACGGTCCCGTCGTGCCCGGTCATGAGTCCGCCGGACGAGGTCCAGACCTGCCCGGTCGTGAAACCCGCCGCGACGACCCCCTTCTCGCTGACGGCCACCGCTGTGACGGCCCCCGGGCTGGCGTGCACTCGTTGAGCCCCCGCAGGGCCTGCCACGACCCACACGCTTCCGCCCGCGTCACCCACGGCGACCGGGTAGTGGTCCGATGCCACAGCGACCGCGGTGAGGTTCGCGGTTCCCGCGGGGACGACGAACCGGGGATCCACCTCGGGGTAGTTCCAGAACACCAGCTCGCCGTGCGCGCCGCACGTCACCGCTGAAGACCCCGGTCCCAGCGCGACCCCCGTCAAGCCGACCTGCGAGTGGTCGCCTGCGAAGAACATCGTGGTGGTGGTCGCGTCGTGGAACGCCTGGGACGACTGCCTGCCGGTCAACGACCCGTCGGCCCGCCCGGTCAGCGTCCGCCCGTCCCCGGTGATCACCGCCGCGACCACGTTGGCGGCCGTCTGGCGGTTCCCCGGGGCGGCGACGGCGCCTCCAGGTCCCCAGCTGAGCATCGCGCCGTCGGCGGCCCTGGCCAGCACGGTGTCGCCGACCAAGGCGACCGCGCGCACCTCGGACTCGGTCAACCGCGGGAGTTCACGCCCGCTGCCCTCGGTCAGCGACCAAGTGCGCACGGCACAGTCGTCACCGCCGCTCACCAGGATGTCGCCCGCGACGGCAAGGGTCCGCACCCCGCCTTGGTGCCCGCGCAGCTCGACCTCGGCGCCGTCCCCCAGCACCGGACCGACCCACACCGACCGCCAAGAGCGGATCCGCAGGTTCCCGTGCACCACCGCGGCGCACACCCGTTCCTCGGCGGGAAGCTCGGTCACCGACTCGTTCTGGAAGTCCCACGTGCACCGCGTCCCGGCGTGGGTGACGATCACGATGTTGTCCCCGTCGACGCTCAACCCGGCCGTAGCGTCGGACCTGCGCACCGACACCTCATGCGAGCGCGTGCGGCGGTTCCAGGCGGTGACCAGCCCGTCAGCACAGCCCGCGATGACGTAACCCTGCACCACGACCAGGCACAGCACGGGGGAGGCGGTGGTGAAGAGCGGTTCGTCCTGGTCGTGTTGGAGAACCGTGCCCACGTCGTCGGAGAAGAACAGCGAGCCCTCCCAGCCCGCGAGCGCGACGGCGGGCGCGCCACTGCGCAACCGAACCGGGGTGTCCATGGCGCAGGCGACGAGACCCTCGTTGCCCGCGACCGCCAAGCCCAGCCGTCCGGTGTCCCAGTTCAGGGCGTTGACCCCACCGACGCCGGGTCGCAGGCACCGCGATTGTCGTTTTGTGTCCAGATCCCACACCCGCACGGTGCCGTCCTCGCCGCCGGTGGCCACCATGCGGCCGTCCGGGGACACGGTCAAGCCGTGGACCAGGCCGGGGTGGCCTGAGAACCGCTCGGTGTCGATCACGGGCCCAGTGTGGCGCGCCGGACCAGCACCGTCCGGCGATTGAACAGACTCACTCGGGCACCGGTCGAATGACACCCGAACGGCCGTACCGGAAATTGCGCTTCCGGGACCGGGATATCGGTCGACAGCGTCTCGGCTCGACGATTATTGGATTCGCTTTCGCGCGGCCGCGGGTTAGTGTCGGTGGATGGGAGTCGCAGTGGCGATGCGCGCGTGGTTCGGCGCCGTTGTGCCCAGGGAGCCGGCGGCGATCAGGTTCACGCTGTTGTCGCTGGTGCAGTCCGCGGGCAATGGCGTCTTCCTGACGTCCAGCCCGTTCTTCTTCACCAGCGTTGTCGGTATCCCGCCCAGTCGGGTCGGCGTTGGTCTCACCATCGCGGGGTTGTGCGGACTGCTCGCGTGCGTGCCGATGGGAATCGCGGGAGACCGTTTCGGGACGCGCCGGGTGCTGGTCGTCGCGTTCACAGCCCTGGCGGGGTTGTTCGCGCTGTACGGACTCGTCACGTCATTCCTGTGGTTCGTGGTCGTCGCCTGCGCGGTCGCGGTGTTCGAGTCGTCCTGCGGATCACTGGCCGCCGCGCTGGTGTACTCGCACTACCGGGACAACGCGAGAGCGATCGAAGTGCGCGCGCAGGTCCGAAGCGCGATCAACGTCGGTTTCCCGATCGGCGCGGCGGCCGCTGGCGTGGCGATCGGCGTCGGGACACGAACCGCGTTCACCGTTGTGGTGATCGCGACCGCCGCCGTCCACGTTGTGTGCGCGTTGTTGGCGATCGGACTCGGCCGCGCGGGGACACCGACCACCCGGCGCGGTCCCGCCGCGGTGTCGCAAGCCGCACTGAAGGACGTCCGGTTCGTGGCGGTCGCGGTGGTCAACGGCCTGATCCAGATGAACGAGGTGATCCTCACCCTCGGTGTTCCGCTGTGGCTCGTGGCGAGCACCTCCGCCGCGCCGAGCGTGACGGCAGTGGTGCTGATCGCCAACAGCGTGCTGGTCGTCGCGCTGCAGGTGCTATTCAGCCGGAGGGTGACCACGGTGGACACCGCCGCTCGCGCCCTGCGGCGGGCAGGAGTGCTGGTCGCGGTGGCGTGCCTGATCTACTCGACCAGCCAGGGGCCCGTCGCCTGGGTAGTCGTGCTGATCCTCTTGGCGGGCGTCACCGTGCAGACGATCGGGGAGATCTCCCAGGCCTCCGGAGCGTTCACCGCCGCGTTCGAGCTCGCGGTACCGGACCGGATCGCGGAGTACCAGGGTGTGATGGCACTCGGTGTCGCGCTGCGGCAGTTCCTGGGACCGGTGGTCGTGGGCTCGCTCGTGATCGGGCTCGGCAGGCCGGGGTGGTGGGCGCTGGGGGCGCTGTTCACCGGGCTCGGGTTCGTCGCCGTGCCGCTGGTGCGCGCCCTGGCCCGGCATCGCGCGGTGCCGGAACCCAGGGTCGGTTAGCCTGTTGTCGCAGTTCAGCGACGCAGGGAGTGGATTCTGGGAGCGCTGACCGGGGTCGCGCGTCCACCGCGGCCGACCTCGAGGGCTGAGCGCCGTCAGCGTCGGCCGGTGGCCAGGATGACCAGGAACTGCCCGCCGCCCGCCTCGACGTTCGCGGTGACCGGCAGCCCCGGGACCAGGCGCGAGAACCGGTCCACCAGCCACTCCGCCGTCTCCTGCGCGTCCTGCTTCGTCGGGCACCGCCCGACCATCTCCCGGCCGCCCTTGCGCTCCAACCGCCCGGCCACGGTGATCAACGGCGCGGGCTCCACCACGTGCAACCGGTCCGGCCACGGGATGACCACCTTGACCGCGCCCTTGCGCGTGTTGCACCCGCGGTGCGCCAGCCGCTCCGCGACCTTCGCCTTCCGGTCCGCGGTCCGGCTGTCCACGCTCGGCCCGCGCGCGTCGTTCACCGACATGTCGGCGTCGACCGGCTCATCGCACACCCAGCAGCGCCAACCATCACGCTCGGCCACGTCATCCAGAAGACTCACCAGGGCAAACTAGCCTGCCCGCCCGCCCGCTGCGGTGCGCCCCCTCGCTACGCCGACGACGCCCCGGGGAACTTGATCATCATGAAGACGCGTGTGGTTGTCCTCGGCACGGTGGTCCTGATCAGCGCCGTCGCGGGTGTGGCGGCCGCCCTCGCAGGCGCCGCTCCGGGTTGGGATTACGCGATCGTGGCCGTGCTCGGCGGGTTCGCGGCGGTGGTCGTGGTGCGCAAGGGGTGGTTGGACCGGGACTCGTGATCGCGTCCGGATCGCCCCGTCTGGGCGTATCGGTGGCAGGCATCTTCCTCTAGTTTGGTCTAGACCATTGCTCCGGTACGAGGAGGATCATGTCCGGGAAGAGGTGGGGTGCCGTCGTCGCGGCCGGTGCCGTGGCGGTCGGGTTGGCGGTTGTCGGATCGCCCGCTCAGGCGCACGGCGGTGGCGGCGGGGAGACGCGCACGGTCGGGTACTACACGCAGTGGAGCCACAAGGATCGAGGCATCCCGGTCCGCTACATCGTCGACAACGGCACGGCGGCGCGGCTGACCCACGTCAACTACGCCTTCGGTCTGCTCGACGAACGGGGCGGGTGCGTCAGTTCCGACCCGGTCGCCGACTACCAGCGGCTGATCCCGGCCCACGAGTCCGTCAACGGCAAGGCCGACAAGCCCGGCCAGCCGCTCGCGGGCAACCTCAACCAGCTCAAGCAACTCAAGCAGAAGTACCCGAAGCTGCGCCTCTACATCTCCCTCGGCGGCTGGATCGGCTCGACCTACTTCTCCAACGCCGCGCTGACCCAGCAGTCCCGCGCCGCGCATGTGAAGTCCTGCATCGACCTGTGGCTCGAGGGAAATCTCCCCGGTGCGCCCGCCGGTGCGGCCAAGGGTGTGTTCGACGGCATCGACCTCGACTGGGAGTGGCCCGCGACCGAGGGCAACGTGGGCAACGTCGTCCGCCCCGAGGACAAGGTCAACTTCACCGCGCTGCTGCGGGAGTACCGGGTCCAGCTCGACCGGCAGGGGCACAAGGACCACAAGAGGTACGACCTCACCGCGTTCCTGCCCGCCAACCGTGAGGCGTTGGACCGCGGCTTCGAGGTCGCCGAGGTGTTCCGGCTGCTGACCTTCGCCACTGTCCAGGGCTACGACTACCACGGTGCTTGGGAGAAGACCGCCAACCAGCAGTCGGCCCTGCGCGTGCCCGACGGCGATCCGACCACGCCCAAGGACAGCGGCGAGATCGTCGTCGACGCCTACCTGGACCGCGGCGCACCCCGGGACAAGATCACCCTCGGCGTCCCGTATTACGGCCGCGGCTGGACCGGCCTGCCCAACGCCAACAACGGTCTGTTCCAGCAATCCACCGGCCCCGCCCCGGGCACTTACGAGGCGGGCTACGACGACTACCGCATCCTCAAGGCGTTGCTGACGAGCGGGAAGTCCAAGCTGTACCGCGACAACAAGGCCGGTCACGCCTGGTTGTTCGACGGCACCACGTTCTGGACCTACGACGACCCCACCGAACTCACCCGCAAGGGCCGCTACATCAAGGACCGCAAGCTCGGCGGCGCCATGATCTGGTCCCTGGACGGCGATACGCCGCAGGGTGAACTCATCCGCGCCCTCTCGACCGGCTTGCACCGGCGCTGACCCCGCGCGTGCCTCCTCGCTCACGAGCGGGGAGGCACGCGTCGCTGGGGTTCCGCGACATAGCTGTCCATGATCTCGGCGGCCCGATCCCGCAGGGCACCCCGCAGCCATTCCGGGGTAAGCACTTCCGCGCGCGGCGATACCTGCCACAGCGCCCACTCCGCGTGACGCCGGTCCTGGAACGTCACGTCCAAGCGCAGCCAGCCGTCCCCGTCGGCCTGCTCGGTGCCCACGGACAGTGCCGTGTCCACCAGACTGTCCCGCCGCGCCGGGTCGACCCTTGCCAGCACGGTGACCGTGTCCCCGCCGGAACGGAACCGGCTGCTCCGCTCCTGCCAGGCCTGGTCCAGGTCGACCTGTTCCGGGCGTTGCGCGGGCTCGTCGAGTGCCTCGGCGGCCAGGACACGGGAGAGGCGGTAGGTGCGGTCCGCGCCCGCCCGGGTGGCCAGCAGGTAGCTCTGCGTGCCGACCGTGACCAGGCCGATCGGGTCGATGGTGCGCCAGTCCGGGTCTCGATCTGTTGCCTGGTAGTGGATGCGCAGCTTGCGGCCCGCGAACACCGCCCGGCGCACCTCCCGCACCACGGCGTCGGGGACCTCCTCGGCGGTGACCTTGCGGGCGAGCAGGTCGGTCTCCGGGTCGATCAACAGCCGTTGGACCGCGCCCGCCGCCGTCGTCCGGTGGTCTTCCGGCAGCGCGTCGACCACCTTGCGCATGCCGGACGCGAGCGCGGGACCGAGGCCGAACGCCTGCGCCCGGCGTCGGGACCCGGCGACCAGCAGGGCCAGGGCCTCGTCGTGGTTGAGGCCGGTCAACTCGGTCTGGAAGCCGGGGAGCAGCGCGAACCCGCCGTTGCGGCCGCGCTCGGCGTACACGGGGACGCCCGCCGCGGAGAGGGCCTCGATGTCGCGCAGCACGGTGCGGGTGGAGACCTCCAGCTCACGCGCCAGAGCCGTGGCCGACAGCCTGCCGTGCTGCCGCAGGAGCAGCACCAGCGAGACGAGCCGGTCCGCGCGCATGGCGGGATTCTAGCGGAATACATGACAGAGGATGTCGTGATTCGCTGGGAGGCTCATCGGCAGCGGCCCGACGTGGGCCCGCGAAGATCCGATGGAGCAGCTGTGGCACTTGAGAGAACCGCCGTCAACCCGGTCACCTGGTCGATCGACATGGGCTTCAACCAGGGGGAGGTCGTGACGGGGCAGACCAGGACGCTCTACTGCTCCGGTCAGACCGCCATGAGCCCGGACGGCCGCCCCGAACACGACGGCGACATGGCCAAGCAATTGGCCCTGACCATCGACAACCTCGAGGCCGTCCTCGCCGGGGCCGACATGACCCTCGCCAACCTCGTCCGCCTGAACGTCTACACCACCGACGTCGACCTGCTCTTCCAGCACTACGGCGTCCTAGCCGCCCGCCTGGGCGCCGCCCAAGTGGCCCCAACCACCACCATGCTCGGTGTCACCCGCCTGGCGATCCCCGGCCAACTGGTCGAACTGGAAGGCACCGCGGTCGCCTGACCATGAGTTGGCCCCCGCGCCGCACCACGGCCGGGGGCCTCGGGCTCAAAACCGGGACGACGCGTCTACATGGGACGGCTGTCTCCCTTGGCCTGCGGGGCTCACTTTTCGGTGGCGACGCGGTTGTTGAGTAGGTCGCGCCAGAGGTTCTTGGGGTGCGTGGGGTAGTGCGCCGTGTGCGCGCCAGGGGCGGTCTCGATGAGGTGCAGCAGGGTCCAGGACATGCCGTAGCAGTTGTCCGGACCGAAGATCATGGCCAGTGCTCGGGCCTCCTCGTCGGTCACCGGCGCGGCGACGCGTTCCAGGAGATGCTGGGTGCGCTCGATGCTCTCCTCGTCGGCGTCCTCATCCGGGAACGAACCCGCGTCGACTAGGTCCCTCACTTCTGGCCGCATCCCCATCCCCTTTCGCTGCCTGCCGAGGACACCATAGGGCCGCGTCGTGATCGTGGTGGGGGAGTGCGGCCAAGAGGTCGGCGAGGCCACCGGAAGCGCGGCCCTGGGTGCGGGCGCTGGTGGTGACGGGGACGTCCTCGGTGTAGGTGCGGTGGTAGCCCCGTCGGCCGAGACGACGCCAGAGGTCGTGGTCCTCGCCGGTGCGGATCGGGGCGAAGCCGCCGACGGCGTGGTAGGCGTCGGCGCGGATGGCGAGGTTGGCGCCGTAGACGTTGCCGTGGCCCTCGGGGATGCGCGCCAGGTCGAGCACGCGGGCGTAGCTGAGGGCCGCTTCGCTGGTCAGGCCCGCGGGGTGGTCGAGCAGGGCGGTTCCCGCGATGGCGTGGGCGCCGGTGGCCGCGAGCGCGAGATATCCGGTGAGCCAGTGGGCGGGCACGATGGTGTCGGCGTCGGTGGACAGCAGCCACGTGTGGGCCGGATCATGCGGCCCGAGCAATGCGGTGGCGTGCCGCAGTCCGAGGTCGCGCAGCGTCCCCAGTGGACGATCAGCCTCGTTCTCGACCACTACGGCGGGCAGTTCGGCTAGCTCGGACCTGGCGATGCGAGCGGTGGAGTCCATGCAGCGGTCGGCGACCACGCACACCGCCCAAGCTGTGTCATGGGGCAGGGCTTGAGCGGCGGCGACGATGGCACGCAGACAGGCCTGTACCCGCTCGCTCTCATCGCGGGCCGGGACAGCGATGGCCACTTTCACCGGCGGCGCAGCACATGCACGACGAACTCCTGGTCCACATGTTCGACCAGTGCATCGAGGTCGGGGTGAGCGAGCAGGCGGCGATGAGCGTCCATCCCGTCGCGTGGAGCCTCCGGCGCCCAGGGGAGCCAGTGCGCTGCCAGCAGGTGGCCGCCTGGGCGCAGGGCTGCCACGGCGGCGTCCATAGTGGAGTCCAGGTCGGCATCGCTGAGGTAGTAGAGGATCTCGCTGAACACCACCAAGTCCACGGGGCCAGCAGGGAACTCCGGCAACGCGCCCACATCGACGCGGACATGCGGCAGGTGCGCGACACGGGCTCTGGCACGCTCGACAGCCGACGCGACCGGGTCGAACGCGATCAACTGGTCGCACCGATTGGCGACGTCGACGCTCAACTGTCCGATGCCGCAGGCGGGCTCCACAATGGTTCCGTACCGCTCATCGGGCAGACAGGCGAGGCTGATCGCGCGCTTGCGTCGCTCGTACCAGCTGTCCAGCACCGACCACGGGTCGTCCTGCTCGGCGTAGAGGTCGGCGAACCGGGCCGGGGGAGCGCTGTCACGTGGGGGTTCCCGGAACACGACCTCCAGATCGCGGTCGAAGTGGCTCAACGTGGCCGAGTCGAGGATCGGCGTCCCCTCCGGCCCTGGCCGCAGCTGCGAGGCGAACGCTGCGATCCCAGCGGACTTGCGCTCCCGCCGCGCCGGGTCGAGAGGCACGCCAGCGGCCCGCGACCGTGGGACAGCGGGGTCGTCGGGACGCAACCAGTGCCACATCCAGATCGGATACGACCAGCGATGCGCGGTCACCGGAGCCACTCGCAGCGCGATCTCCCCGGCGCACTGGTGATCGGGGTGCGGGTCTCCCGGCCATGGCGCCAGCACCAAGTCGGCGTCCGCGAGCGCTCCCGTCAGCAACTCGGCAAGTTCCGTGCGATGCCGGGTCAGGTCGGAGTCCGGCAACCCTAGCCAATGTATATCCACTGAGGACATTCCTTGGATGTGCAGCGAATCCGTGAGTTCTCGGCGTCGCACCCGCCCAAGCTCGGCGCGGTCGGCCGTTGACAGAGTGGGAAACGCGGCCTCCCCATCAGTGGCGACCACGAGCCGAACGTCAGTCCCGCGTTCATGCAGAACCTGCATCAGCCCACTCACACCCAACGTCTCGTCGTCCGGGTGCGCCGCGACCACCACGACGCGCTCGTACTGCTGGTCCGGGAACTCGCGCAGCCCGGCCAACCAGGGC
Source organism: Actinokineospora globicatena (assembly GCF_024171945.1). Taxonomy (GTDB): domain Bacteria; phylum Actinomycetota; class Actinomycetes; order Mycobacteriales; family Pseudonocardiaceae; genus Actinokineospora; species Actinokineospora globicatena. The sequence goes on along the minus strand of NZ_JAMTCR010000003.1, from coordinate 1,068,668 downwards.
GTCCACGCGGCCTCATCAGTGACCCGCCGCTTACTTACCGAGGTGTCCAGGTGGTCTCGCGGGTTCATCGGGCCGCCAGTACGGCTCTGCCCAGGGCGGCGAGGTCGCGTTCGGCGTGGTGTTGGCGGACGTAGACCTGCAGGTCGGCCAGGCGTTGGGCGAATGCTCGGTCGCGGCTCAGGGGCGTCGGTCCGACGGCGCGTGGAACCCGGTCCACCGCCTCCCATGCCGCGCGCTCGACCACGGCTCGGCAGGTGGCCAGGTGCGTCTCGGTAGCGGTGCCAGCGTCGACCAGGCGGGCGGTGTGCTCGAGGTGCGTGGCCGCGCTCGTCACCGCCGCGTGCAGGGCACCCAGGTGAGCCAGTTGGTGCTCGTCCGCCTTGTCCCGCAACAGATCGACTACGTCATCCAGCACCCCAGCCGCGCCACCCAGCCATACCGCAGCCACCCCGCCACCGCCCAGGAGAAACCCCTTGCGATCGGTGTACCAACCGGGTGGACCCACCGTCGCCACAGGGACGACGCGATCAAACCGCACGTCGGCGCTATCGGAAGCGTCCATCCCGATGGCCTGCCAACTGGCCGGGTCCGAGGTGATGCCGGGACCAGTGAGGTCGACCTCCACCAGCCTCGCCACCCCCGCGTCGTCCAGAGCGACCACAAGCGCTCGATCCAGTCCACGCGCCCCAGAACAGAACCGCACCGTCCCGTCCACCCGCCCGTTCACCAACCGCGCCCCAACCCCACCCGACCGCGACGCCCACACCCCATACAGCGCGCCCGGCACCACCGACCGCCCCGCCTCGGCAAGTACGGCGACCGCGTCCGTGTGCCCCTCAGCCAACCGAGCAAGCGCCAGATCCGTCCGCCCCAACGCCGCCAACCCCGACCACCGCGCCACCGTGTCCACACCAGCCAGCGGCAACTCCAACTCCCCACGCCGCAATCGATCCCTTACCGCGGCAACAATCCCCTCGGCGGTCCGCGCTCCACTCAGCCGGGCAGGCCGTCCCTCACCCAGCACCCCCACGCCCAGACCAGTGGACAACGCGCCTCCCAACACCACGACCCGCCCTCACGGCGAGACCGCCCAGGCATACCCCACCGCCCCGACATCCATGCCGGACCACACGCGACCTCGACCACAGTCCGGCCGCCACCGAGCGTGACGAAGCGGCCGTAGGCTCACGGCACCGACGGGCGCCCCGCCGACGTAGAACCCTGCCGTTTCCCGCGCGACTTCAAGCCATCAGCGACGTCCGGGTGAACGAGGCAGCCCTTGCCCGTAGCACCGACGGTGCTCGGATGTCTTCGCCCAGTTGTGGTGCGTGTTCACGCGCTGGCGAGCCGGAGCCGCACCGCTCCCGTCCGGGCGATGAAGCGGTAGTGGGTCTCCTCCTCAGGCGTCAGGGCGACGAGGTCGAGCGGGAGATCCAGGTCCGCGGTGTAGAGGAGTTGCCGCAGGTGGTCGACGTGTCGCGCGTCGCGGTAGATGACGAGGATGTCGAGGTCGTCCGGGTGTTCGGTCGCGGTCAGTGCGGAGCCGAAGACGTACAGCTCCAGGCCGGGGTCGCACGTGCGCGCGATCTCGGCCACCACGCGCAGATCGCGCTCGACGGCTATTCCCACGGCACGGTGAGGTGGTCCATGAACTCGCCCCAGTGCAGGATGTGGCGACCCGCCCGCACGCCGACGTCCCGGGCTTGCGGCGATATCGCGAGGGCGTACTGGTTGGAGGTGACGTACGCGTCGAAGTACGGGTACTTGTCGATGGCCCGGCGGATCTCGTCGGCGGACAGCTCGTACACGTAGTCGAGGAACACCACAACCGGGTTCAGGTCGTACCGCAGGATCCGGTAGCAGGAATCGTCGACCCGCTCCAGCGCCTCCACCTGGCGGTGCTGCCTGATGGCCCGCTCCTGGTACCGCGTCTCCCGGTGGACGTAGTCCGCCATGACCTCCTCGCTGAGCACCGTGCCCAGCCGCTGGGTCGTCCCGATTCCCACGCCCGCCGCGGCGCACAGCCCGAACACCACGCCGAGGACGCGCGGGCGCTGGTGGATGTTGGCGATGTAGGCCAAGCGCGGGTAGCGGGCCATGAGCTCGGTGACGATCTCGCCGGTCACCACCGGTTCCATGACGCAGGCGATCCGGACCGCCGGGTGGTCGCGGCGGTGCACCAGGACGAGCGTGTCGTCGACCAACTCGGGCCGGTTGGTGTCCGACCAGTAGGCCTCGATCCTGCGGACCACCCGTCGCGCGGAGGACTCAGCCATCGCCCTCCTCCGCGAACAGGTGATCAACCTTGTCCGGGTACCGCAAGCCAGCGCCCCTCGGGGGGTCCTGGCGGTGGCGGCGCTCGAAGTCCTCGACGTGGACCCGGAACAGCTCGACCACCTCCCACTCGCCCACGCGGAGCAGGTGCTGGTTGTGGTCCAGCAACCGCAGGACGGCCCGGTTGGTCGGCAGGACCGTCCGGTGCACGTGCTCGCGCCACAGCGCCGGGACCTCGCTGTCCGGGTCGAACCGGTGCTCGGTCAGCGGCCCGTACAGGTCGAACACGGTCTTCGCGCGGCGCCGGTGGACGAGCAGCGCCGCCCTGGCCTCGGCTCGCGTGTCCATCCTGCGCGCGCTGAACGCCTCGTCGATCCGCCGCTGGTGCCCGGCCTTCCAGCCCCGCAGCAGGGCGACGGGGTGGTCGTGCTCGGCCTTGTCGATCACCGTGTGGCACGTCGGGCACAGCAGGATCAGGTTGTCGACGGCCGCGCGCAGCTCCAGCGGGAGGTGCGGCTCCCCGCGAGGACCGCCGTCCCCAGCCGCGATGATGTGAGCCACCTCCGCCACGTGCACCGTCCGGCTCGGCAACTCCACGAACAGTTCCCGCAGGCAGCCGGGGTTCTGACAGCGCCCCGCCGACTCGGCGAACAAGCGGTACCGGGTCGACCCGTCGGGCTCGGCCCGGCCTCGAACGCACCCCATCACGGCTGCCGCGGGCTACCGACGAACGCCGCCGGGTCGAAGCCCGCTCGGTATGCGACGAGGTCGTCCATGCTGGGTTCTCCGCGACACAGTGTGGGGTGGGACGTCGGCGGTCCGTGGCAGCGGAGGTTATCAGGCCTCGGGCTAGGTTGATCGACTTGTTCAAGCCCGCACGGCGATGAGGGTCTGCTGGCCGACCGCGACCAAGGTGGGCCGCTCGTCGCTATCGATGGCGTGCACCTCCAGCGTGCAGACCGACAGGGTGCGGCCGGACTTGACCACCGTGCCGACCGCCTCCAACCGCACACCGGTGGCAGGGGCCAGCAGGTTGAGCTTGTACTCGACGGTGAGCACCTCGGCGTTGTCGGCCATCAAGGTGAGCGCCGCATAACCACCCGCGCTGTCAGCGATCGCACTGGTGGCCCCGGCATGGACGTACCCGTGCTGCTGGGAGACCTCCGGTGTACTCGGCAACGCGATCCGCACCCTCCCCGCCCCCACCTCCACCAGTCGCGCCCCGATCAGCCGCATCAGCCCTTGTCGCTCGAAGCTCGCCTGTACCCGAGCCACAACCTGGTCATCCGCCGACATGGGACTCCTCGCTCTTGTGCCTCCCCAGGAACCTCCACTATGTCCGGCCAAGGCGAAGCCCGCAGCCGCAGCGGTAGGAGATCATGCTCCGGTGACGGTGACCGGACGTGAGCGGTTCTCCCACCGACGAGTTCGCCAGACGCAACCTCGGCGTTGCCCCTTCGCGGTCTGGTTGCTATCACAGGAGTTCCAAGCAGTGGAGCAACGATGTCGCCGCTGGCGAGTACGCGCCGAGGTGCGTGGAGATCACGTTGGCTTGGGCGAGGAGGCGTTACAAGTACATCGGCTCACGCAACGGAGGAGAGGTGACGACTGTGTCCTTGACCGCCCAGTTGCGCGGTGGTGAGTTGGCAGCGTGGTGTGCGTCCCGGTTGCCCGGGACTGCGGTTCTGGCCGCGGAAATCAGTGCCGCTGCTCGACAACGGAAACCGGTGCGCCCGGCCAGTGGCCGCGTTGCGCCTCGGTGGTGGGCTGAGATCGGGGGCGCGTTCGGTGCGCGCTTGGCCGCTGTGGTTGAACCGTCCCCGCCGTATTACGCCCTTTATGGGCTGGCGAGCGCTGGTGTGGTGTCGCGGGCGTGGGCCGACGCGCAGGCTGGGGAGTGGCCGACGCACAGCGGTTTGCGACCGCGGGAGTTGCGGCGGGCCCTTGAGCTGCGTCCGAGTCCGACTGGGTGGCGGGACCTTGGCGGACCTACTGGCACCCGGGTTGCTCGTGGCCCCGCCGAACCCGTGCTGGGAGAGTGGTTCGCCCGTGCTCGGCGCTATCTCGCCGAGCACGCCCCGCCGGGCCAACTCGGCACGTCCGGGGCCGAGGCCGGGCTGGCGCGTGTGTTCTGGCTGGTCTCGGCATTCGAGGACGCGTACCGCAGCGGTGATCCGGGTCCTGTTGTTGAGTTGTTCGGTGTGTCTTCGTCGGTGGACACTCTGCACGGAGTCGCTCCTGCGGCCGCGGTGGCGGAATTGGTCGAACTCGCCCAGTTGCTGCGCGAGAGCGGCAGCCTGGACCGGTTGCGTGCCCTGGCGGGCGACTCGGGCCCGGGGCTCGGGTGGGCAGGGCCGGTGTTCGCGCACCACTGGGCCGACGGTGATCTGGTGGTCGGTGACACCCTGCTCGATGTCAAGACCGTCATCCGCACCGACGACGTCGAACGCGCTAGCCGCTGGCTGTGGCAACTGCTCGGGTACGCCTGGCTCGATGTCCACGATCGGTGGCGCATTCGCGCTGTGGGCCTGTACTTGGCACGCCACGGTCTTGTGCTCACCTGGCCCGCCGACGAGTTCGCGGCACGACTGCTCGGAGGTCGCGGCGCCAACCAGCTCCAAGCCCGCGATGAGTTCCTGGCCGTCGCCACCCGCGTCCTGACCGCCGAAGGCTCACAACTCCTGGCATGACACCAAGGAACAACTGTGGCAAGCGGTCGTGTCAGTGCCGCACTGTGTGCCTGTCCCCGCGCTGCTCGCCAGTTGGGGGAAAGTAATTCTGCTTTGCGCTGGTACGTGCCCGAGCTTGCCAGGTCGTGATTTCTTCAGCGCAGTGCGATCAAGCGCGTCCTTGGTCTTCTCCGGAGCGAAGTGCTGCCGAGGCGTGTGGGAGGGTGGTTCGCGTGAAGGGTCGGGCGGGGTGGGCCGCGGTGGCTGTGGTGATCGTCGCCGGTGTCGTGTGGTTGTCGTTGACGTCGGTGGAGCCGTCGCGGGTGGGGCCGGTGACGTCGTGCGGGACGGCGTGGGGTCGGTCGGACGAAGTCGCGGCGTTGCTGGGTGGTGGCTCATCTGGGCTGCCGCAGAGGCTGGTGTCCGGCGAGGTGGGCGCGGTGCTCGCTGACTGCTCGGACGGTCTGGCATCGCGGCGGTGGTGGTGTGCCGGGTTGCTGGTGCTGGCAATCGGAGCGGGCCTGCTGTCGTGGCGCGGCCATACGGCCCGTCCGGAACGGTGAGTGCCGCGACGGTGTCGCCGAGTTCGGCGGCCGGAGTGCCTGCCGTCACAACAGCCCGGTAATCAGGACTGGGCCATCCGGGTAGAGGACGGGACCTTCCTACCTGATAGCGATGTTTGTGGGTAATCTTTGCCCGGCTGGGTGCGGCGATTGGGGGCCGCGTCCACTGGGGAAAGGAACTGAACGTCCATGCGACGTCTAGCCCTGCGGGGCTTTATTTGTGCTGCCATTGTTTCCTTGCTCGGCGTCGGACCGGTCGCGTCAGCGGGCGCGCGCGCCGCTGAAGCCAGTGCCTGCCAACGGGAACCACGCGATGCCGTGGCCCAGATGTGCGGGGACCAGTCGGAGTACATGTACGGGGTCTTCGTCACGTTCGCGTTCCCCACTCCGACCTATTCCGCGCCCGCGCCGTTCGGCTCGGCGGACTTCTACAACGAGACGGAGTTCTTCACCGATGACGCCATGACCAAGTCGTTCGCGTTCGGTCTTGACATGCGCTACTCGAGCACGGGCACGGTGTTCCAGCCGTACTGGGTCGACTACAGCAACGATTACGTCTACCACAACGTCGGCACCGCTTTGTCCGCCCCGGACGGGCGTCTGCACACGTTCATGGCGATCCCGAGTTGCGACAACTGCTCGACGTGGGACGTGTTCTACGACTTCGCGAAGGTCGGCACGACCGGTGGCCAACCAGGGCCATCGTCGCACCACCTGATGACCGGGTGGCTGCTGTCGGGTATGTCCGGGCAGATGGGCCTGAGCGCCACCAGCAACCGGGTCATGTACCTCAACGGCAACTACCAGTTCCAGCGGTTCGGCCGGTCGGCGGTGACCAGCCGGGCCCCCGCGGGCAACTGCTCGCCGGGCGCGAACCCCAAGTACTGCTTCCGGTTCGACACCGCGATCACCACATCCCCTGGCACCGGCGAGAACTTCGTCGTCTCCTGGGACGTCACCAAGCCGATGGTCAGCCCTGGTCTCGTCGCGCACCCGGCCCCGACCAGTGGCGGCGCGGGCCTCGACGACACCGCCAGCCTCGAACAGCGGGCCCAGCGGCTGGTCGACGCACACCTGGGAGGCAAGCGATGATGCGCCGTGCTGTCACCCTTCTAGCCGCCGTTGGTGCGCTGCTGGTCTCGGTCATCCCCGCCACCACGTCCGCGGCGGCGGTCACTGCCTCGCGGGTGTCGGCGCGAGCGGTCACCGACCTGCGCAGCGAGTGCGCCGCCCACCAGGCAGAGGCGGGCCGCGTGCAGGGGTGGGCCCGAAGCCGGTTCGAGCAGTGCCACCACTACACCGAGAAGGTGTCGCTGTACAAGACGAACGGCTCGTACCTGGGGTACTTCGACTTCGAGCTGTGGATCCTGGCGTTCGCCTACGACGGCAGCCGCCGCGTGGACTACGTGACCAGCGTCGAGAACGTCCACCAGTCGACCACCATGAGCGACGAGCTCACCTGGTTGACCATCAGGTTCGACTGCCGCGGCACTGACCTGGTGTGCCCGGCGGGGTTGTCGCGGGCAGACACCATCGCCGGGTGGTACGCGCGCTCGACGATGGACACCGTCACCATCACCTCTCCCGACACCGCTGGCTCCGGCCCGTACAAGACGGTCGCCCTGACCGAGACCGTGGGCTTCACCGGGGAATACCGCGATGGCCGCACGACCCCGTTCTACAAGGACACCGAAGCGATCAACCACGTGCGGTTCGACAGTGCGGACTCGGCGCTGGGCAACGGCAAGTACAAGGGCACGGTCTTCACCGACCACGTGCCCCGCTTCGCCCTCGCTCGCACGGGTGAAGGCGCCGACGAGGAGGCTCGGCACGTCGACGACACGCTCCACCACCCGGAGCGCACGTTCCCGGCGGTCATCGGCAAGAACGCCCCAGGCGAGAACGCGCCGCTGCATCGGCTGATGGATCCGACCAAACGCCGGGCCAACCACGACGCCGCCGTGCGCGTGTGCACCAACGTCTGGGGTACCAACTACGCCGCGGGCGGGATGGAGTGCGACGAGTACCCGTTCCAGTCCACCTACGAGGGGGCAGCGGAGTCCACCGGCAACCAACCCGGTTTGTGGAACGGATCGGCCCGCCCCATCCCGGCCGCGGACAACGGTCGGGGTGGCACCTTGCTGGCGAACTTCTACGGAGCCAACCGGGTGCTGGACAACGACGCGTTCTTCATCGCCCTCACCGGCTGAGCGCGGGTGCTGGGGCGGCCCTAGACTGCTCGGGTCGCCCCAGCACCACACCGAAACGGCCACACCCCATGCCGAACGTCCTCGACGAACGCAACGTCGTCCTCACCCCGGCGTACCGAATCCTGACCTTGCGCGACGCCGACGCGGACGCCGGGCACGATCCGGACAACGCCCTCGGCCAGGCCTACGCCACGGTGGCGGCGAGCACCGGTACGGAGCTCTACCTGGTGTGCGCACAGGCTGAACTGCCCGTCGCGGTGGCTCTTCGGTTGTGGGACACGGATCCGGCCATAACCGCGCAGGGCGACGGAGCTGGCCTCACGGCGCCGCTCGAAGTGGAGTTCGCCACCGGCTTGGTCGTGCTGTCCTCACCCACTGCGGAAGCGGTCGATTTCCGACTGCTCACCGGCCCCGGGACCTATGCCGCTGTGGTCGAGCACAGCGGCCGAACCCTGGCCGCGCAGCACCGTCCTGCCAGCAGCGAACTCCTCCCCGAGAGGTACACAATCAACCTGTGGCGCACCGGCGACATCGAGGACGACTAGGCGTTCCCTGCCCCACCTCCTCCACGCGGTTCGGGAGCGCCGCGCTGCGGACGGTCACAGCCACTTCCTGGAGCCGCGGGCGCCGGAGGCCCGGCTGGGGCAAGACCGATCCCGTCGACCTGGTTTTCGAGTCCAACCCGTGGCTGGGCGTACACGGGTCAGCGGGCCACCAGCAGTTCGTGACGGAGTTCGCCACGTGAACCGGGCAAGTGGGCCTGGCCCCTTCGGCCGCGTCTGATCGTCCCACCCAGCCTACCCGCTCCGGGGATCGCCGGGTTTGGTCGGCCGCCGGGCCTGGGTGGGCGTCTAGGCTGCGGTGGTGGATGCGCGAAGAGAGACGTGGCACGGTCTGTTGAGCCACATCATCGACCGCGCGCACCAGGCGACCGCGACGGACTTCGTGGGTGTGGTCACCGAGGCCTGCGCCCGGGTCGACGTCCAAGTGGGACTGCACGTCGTCGACATGGCGCAGCGCGAGTTGAACCTGTTCTCGCCCCGGGGAGGCTCCGGCGGGCGGCTGGCCGTGGACGGCACGCAGGCGGGACGCGCTTTCCAGCTCGCCGAGATCGTGGTCGACGAGGTCGCGGGGCACCGGCCGGTGCTGTGGGTTCCCGTGGTCAACGGGACCGAGCGGCTCGGGGTGGTCGAACTGCGCCTGCCGGTCGGCACCGACCCCGATGACCGCGTGGTGCGGGAACGCTGCTGGACGCTGGCGGGACTCATCGGACATCTTGTGGTCTCCAAGCGGTCTTACAGCGACCGGCTGCACACCCTGCGTCGCTCCCAGCCCCTGTCCGTGGCCAGTGAGCTGCTGTGGCAGTTGCTCCCGCCGCAGACCTTCGCCAGTCGGGACCTGGTGGTCTCGGCGACCATGGAGCCCTTCGACCGGGTCGGCGGCGACGGCTACGACTACGCGGTGGACGAGGACCGCGCCTACTTCGCCGTGTTCGACGCCACCGGCCACGACCTTGCGGCCGGGTTGATCACCGCCATGGTGTTGGCCGCCACCCGCAACGCCCGCAGGCAGGGCGGTGACCTGGCGGCGATGGCGGCCGCGGCCGACGAGGTGCTCGGCGACCACCCCACGGCAGACATGTGCACGGCCGTCCTGGCTGACCTGGACCTCACCACCGGCGAATTGCGCTACCTGCTCGCGGGCCACCCGCCCCCGGTGATCCTGCGCGGCGGGCGCGCCACCGGTCCACTGGGCACAAGCCCCCGGCTGCCCCTGGGGCTCAACCGCACGGGTGTGGACGGCGTGGGTGTCGAGCACCTGCGCCCGGGCGACCGCCTCCTGCTGCACACCGACGGGATCACCGAGGCCCGCGCCCCCGGCGGGGCGTTCTTCGGGCTCGATCGGCTTGTCGCGCTCACCGAGCACCACGAGGCCGCGGGCCTACCCGCCCCGGAGACGTTGCGGCGCATCACCCGCGCTGTGCTGGAACACCAGAACGGCACCCTCCAGGACGACGCCACCCTGGTGCTCGTGGAGTGGTCACCCACCGCCAGTGACAACCTGCTGCCCCAGGAGAACCCGGTCGACCGGATCTGATCACGAAGACGTCCAGCAGTGGATCCGTTGTGGACGGTCCACCCCCGTCCACCGGTGAGGTCACCGCCCGCCTCGACAAGGTGCAGCACCGGCGGCGGATCGTGCGTTCGCGCCGCCGGAGCAGTCGAGCTGATCCGTGTCCCGCCAACCGACGCCGCCGCGTGGCTCGCACAGCCGATCGCCGTGCGGTGACTTGATCAGTGTTCGTCCTCCGGTTGGGCGTACCGCGGTCGGGGTAGACCGTGCCGGAATGGAGGCGCGGTGGTTGAGGTAGGGGCGGTGGTGTACGCGGCGGCCGGGGTGGCGACGCTGTTGGCCGCGGTGTTGCCGCGGGTGGTGAGTCGTGTTCCGGTGTCGGTGCCGATGGTGTTCCTGGGGTTGGGGGCGGCGGTGTTCGCCGTGTTCGGGGGGCTGCCCGCGCCGGATCCGGTGGCGCACGGGTCGGTGGCGCGGCACCTGACGGAGTTGTGCGTGGTGACGTCGTTGATGGGGGCCGGGCTGGCGCTGAACCGGCCGGTCGGGGTGCGGCGGTGGGGGACGGTGTGGCGGCTGTTGGGGATCTCCATGCCGCTGTCGGTGGTGGCCGTCGGTGTGCTCGGGTGGGGTGTGCTCGGACTGGGGGTGGCGGCATCGGTGCTGGTGGCGGCGGCGCTGGCGCCGACTGACCCGGTGTTGGCGACCGAGGTCCAAGTGGGGGAGCCCGCCGAGAACCCCGATGACGACGAGGACGAGGTGCGGTTCGCCCTCACCGCGGAGGCCGGGCTCAACGACGGCTTGGCCTTCCCGTTCACCCACGTCGCCGTCGCCATCAGCGTGGTCGGTGTCCTGCCCTCGGCCTGGCTGGGGCACTGGATCGCGGTCGACGTCCTGTGGCGCCTGGCGGCCGGTGTGGTGCTGGGCCTGGCCACCGGATGGCTGCTGCGCAAGCTGTTCTTCGGCTCCCGCTCTCCGAAGCTGCGCTTGGCCGAGCAGGCCGAAGGGTTCGTGGCCCTGGCGGCGACCTTCCTCACCTACGGGGTCACGGAGCTGGTGAGTGGCTACGGTTTCGTGGCCGTCTTCGTCTGCGCGTGCACGATCCGTGCCGCGGAGCGGTCCCACGGTTACCACCGCATCCTGCACCAGTACGTCGAGCAGACCGAGCGGATGCTGACCGTCGTCGTCGTGTTCCTGCTCGGCGGTGCCGCGGTGACCGGGCTCTTCGACGGCCTGCGCTGGTCGGAGGCGCTGTTCGCTGGCGCGGTCCTGGTGCTGGTACGTCCGGCGGCGGGCTTGGCTGGGCTGGCGTGGGGCAGGACGGGACCGCGCGAGCGGGTGGCCATCTCGTTCTTCGGCGTCCGCGGCGTCGGGTCGCTGTTCTACATCGCGTACGCGATCGGCACGGGCGACTTCGCGGACCCGGCGCGGCTGTGGCGTGTGGTGGGCCTGGTGGTGATCGGGTCCATCCTGCTCCACGGCGCGAGCGCGACCCCGGTGATGCGCCTGCTGGACCGCCTGCGCCGCCGAGAGGCCGACCCGGGACACGCCCCGGAGGCCACCCCGGTATGACAAACGGACGGATCGCCACGCGCACGGCGAGCCCGTCCCGGGACCCGACCGATCAGACCGCGGTGAAACGCTCCCGCACACGGTGCGACGTGAGCAGCCGCGTGAACACCTCATCCAGGTCGTCGCCAGCGACCGTACCGGGCGCGTCGGCCGGATACCCGCTACCGCCAGGTCCGTGCCCAACGTGCCGATCGCCTTTCCGCGGCGGAACAGCGGGATCACCCGTTGACCGACGGCGTAGGGTGCCCGCCTCTGCGTTGCGGCTGGGCAGCGCGGCATGTGGCGCCGCCACGGGACCATCGGTCTCCCCGCCACGGCGGGGGGCGGTCGACCGCCCCCCGCCATGACAGCGATGAGCTCCCCGCGATCAGATCACCCGCGTGCAGGTGGACCCTACGCGGTGCCTGGATCTCAGCGGCGGGAACCGCCGGTGTAGCCGCCGTTGCCGGAACGGGCGAATGACGTCGGGGTGGACTGGTAGTAGTACGAGATCTCGTTGGCGTCGCGGAAGGTGATGAGAACCTGCCCGCCGCCGACGGTGATCAGCGTTGGCTCGGTGTCCGAGGGGGAGCGGCTTCCCGAGACACCGTCCGCCAAGGCGGTCCACGCGTCGTAGGTGGTGCTGCCGGGGGCCGATTGCGCTGTCACGTACACGTAGGAGTCCGTTGAGCGGACCGCGAGGCGGATGCCGCCGTTTCCGTGCACCGTCGCGGCTGGCGAGCCGACGACCGACACACCGGCGATCGCGGACCAGGTGCCGGGGAAACCGGAGGTGGTCTCGCGCTGGGTGTGGAGCAGCCCGTCGGCGCGGCGAGCGTACACCTGGAGCTTGCCATCGGGGTTGACCACCGCGGCGGGCCGGTCGGTGATGGTTCCGCCGCCGACCGTGCGCCAGGTGCCCAGGGTGGTGCCGGTGTTCTTGGCCACCACCAGGGTCCCGGAGCTGTTGCGCACCAGGATCTCGAACGCCGTCCCGGACCGCACGACGGTGAAGTCCTGGGTGAGGTTGGTGCCGCCCAGCTTCACCCACGGCAGCAGCGGGCCGTCCACAGCGGCCTGCCAACGCGACCACAGCGCGCCCGCCGAGTCGACAGCGAAGCCGCGAACCAGGTTGTCACTGCCGCGCACGAAGGTGGCCGGACCAGGGGTCCAACCGCCCAGTGACGACGGTGCCGACCAGCTGAGCCAGTCCGCGGACTCGGTGCCCGTGCGGGTCTCGCCGTCCTGGCCGAGCACGAAGGTCTGCAGGCGGTCGCCGGAGCCGAGTACCGCCGCGGGTGTCTTGGTGTTGTTCGTCTCCGCGAACGGCGCCAGCTGCACGGTCCTGGGATCCGTGCCGACCTGCTTGCCGTGGACGACCCGGCCGTAGCCGTCGACGTAGAAGTACTGCGGCACACCGTTCTTGCCCAGCAGCGCCCTGGTCGGCGCCAGGTTGTCCAGCGGCACGGTGACCCTGCTCGGGAACGGGTTGGGGCTGAGCTTGCAGGCGTCGCTCATCGCGGTGGTGTCGACCTCGTTGCCCCACGCCGAGCCGACCTGCACGCCCTGGTTGTCGCCGCCGACCCACTCGTCGCTCGCCTCCAGGTAGCGGTACCAGAGCAGGTCGCCGTCCTCGGTGACGCCGTAGAGGATGTCGGCACCGGGGGAGAAGACCCGGATGAAGCCGTCCCACCCGGTGTCGACCTGCTTGTCGCGCTGCACGAACCGCTGGGACTCGGCGTGGTAGCGGAAGCGGATCAGTTGCCCGGTCGGCTTGCGGGCGTAGATCACGCCCGCGCCCGCCGCGGTGATCAGGTCGTACTGGCCCCAGCCGGTGGCGACCACGTCACCGGCGGCGTTCGCCCACGTCTGGCTGGTGTTGTCCCACAGGTAGGCGCGCAGCGCGCCCGCGGCGTCGACGGCGTAGATGCGCCCGGTCTCGTCGACGGTGACCAGGTTGCGGTACTGGGCCTGGGTGAAGCGCTGCCAGCCCTGGCCGATCGGCACGCCCGCACCGTCCCAGCCGGTGCCGTTCCAGCGGAACCGCTTGAGCGAGCCGTCGGTCGGGATGCTGTACACCACGCCGTCGGGACCCGCGAGGGTCTTGCCGAACCACTGGGTGCCGCGCACCTGGCCCTGCGACCACACCACCTGCCCGTTCTCCGGCTCCTCGTGCTGGTAGATCGCGAGGTCGCCGTTGGTCCTGGTGGTGAACACCGGCACGCCGGTGCGGCAGGTCAGCGTCGGGTCGGCGGCCGCCGACTGCCCTCCGCCGAGCAGTACCAGCGGGACGGCGGTGACTGCCGCCAAGAACGGCGTCGACCACCGAATTGCTCGTCGTCTCATCACATTTCCCCTGAATGGGATAGAAGAACGGAAAGCTGGATCGAGCTACCCTAACGAGCGCTTCCATCATCTCGCCATCATCTCGGTATCACCACGTTGATGGACTGAAAGTGCTGGTAGGACTGCTTGTGCGAACCGACTGGCGTGATGCATGCTCTGCCCGGTAATGGTGTGTCCTGAATCTTGGGGGGATGACTCCGGTGAATTCGAGCACTGTCCGAAAACGTGGCGTCCTCGGACGTTTGGCCACCACTCTCGTCATCGTCGCGGTGACCATCGGTCTTGTCGGACCCTCATTCCCGTCGCCGGTTCCCGACCTGTCCGATGGCGAGCGGGCACTGGCGGAGGCGATGGGGCTCGCACCGCGCCAGGCCTGGGGCGAGGCGAGCGCCGAGGCCGGTGGGTCCGCCGCGCCGACCCCGGCGGAGATCGGCAACCCCAACCAGGCCGCGTCTGTCTCGTTGCAGAGCAAGTACCCGCCGATCGCGGGGCAGTCGGCCGAACCCGCCGCCAACACGGTGCGGGTCGAGCAGGCCGAGTCGACGGTGCGCGGCTACGACAAGGCCTCCAGCCGTGAGGTGCCGCAGCAACGGGGCAGGCGGGAGCGGACCTTCCGCAACGCCGACGGCACGCTGACCACCGAGTTCTCCCGCGACCCGATCAACTACCAGGCGCCGGACGGGACTTGGCGGCCGGTCGACACCGCCATCGCCGACGCGGGCCGTGAGGGCTGGCGCAACGGCGCCGACGGCGTCGGTCTCGGGTTCAGCCGCACGGCCGACGCCGAGCGGTTGGTCCGGGTGCGGTTCGACGACGGGCACGAGTTCGCCTACGGCCTGCGGGGCGCCACAGCGTCGGCGGGCGTCGTCGCGGGCTCGACGATCACCTACCCCGGGGTGCTGCCCGGCGCTGACCTGCGCCTGGACTCGCAGGCGGGCGGGGTCAAGGAGACCATGGTCCTGGCGAGCCCCGATGCGCCGCACAGCTGGCTCTTCCCGTTGCGGCTCAGAGGCTTGACCGCCGCCGTTGTCGACAACCGGGTCGTGCTCACCGACGAGCGTGGTGTCGAGCGCGGTGTGGTTCCCGCGGGCTACATGACCGACTCCGCCGTGAACCCGCGCACCGGTGACCCGGCCACCTCGACCGGGGTCCGCTACTCCATCGTGGACGACACCGCGGCGGGCCCGGCGCTCAAGGTCGACCTCGACAGCGCGTGGCTGCGCGACCCGGCCCGCCGCTACCCGGTGCTGGTCGACCCCAGCGTCGAGCAGGCCACCGCCACCAGCACCCTCGTCGTCCAGGGTGGCGGCCGCACCACCGGCCCCGCTGACCTGCGGGTCGGCTTCAACGGCACCGAGAATGCCGCCACCTACCTCGCCTTCCCCGACATCGAGAACCGGCTGCGCAACCACCGCGTGTTCGGCGCGCAGCTCTACCTGACCAACTACTGGTCTTGGTCGTGCGCGCCGCGGTCGGTCACGGTGCACGGGGTCACCCAACCCTGGGGCAGCTCCGGGGGATACCCCGGACCGTCCGTCGGCCCCGCGCTGACCGGCGCGTCCTTCGCGCACGGCTACATCGGGCTGGAGCAGACCGGGTCGAGTTGCCCCACCGCCGCCGAGGTGGTGGACCTCGGTGTCGCGGGTCGCGACCTGGTGCAGCGCTGGGTCAACGGCGAGCAGCCCAACCACGGCCTGTCGGTGCGCGCCTCGGAGACCGAACCGTACGCCTGGAAGAAGTTCGCGGGCCAGGGCACCGCCAACCCGCCCCGGCTGTTCGTCACCCACACCGAGTACGACGCGGAGTACCGCATCGACCGGGGTGTGCCGGAACCGCCGGTGCACGCGCTGCAGGGTGGCTACGTCAAGATCACCGTCACCAACCGCGGCGCGCAGACCTGGACGCCCTCGACCTTCGCCCTCGGCCACCGCGCCTTCACCGCGCAGGGGACCCCGTTCGCGACGGTCGAGTCCGCGCAGTTGCCCGGTGACGTCCCGCGCGGCGCGTCGGTGACGCTGGACGCGTTCATCCCCGCCATGCCCGTCGGCGAGTACGTGCTCGACTTCTCGGTGCTGCGCAAGGGCGGCCCCTGGTTCACCGACGAGCAGATCCCGCCCGCCCGGTTGACCTTCCGCGTGGTCAACATCCGGCCGATCGTCAAGGCCCAGTACCCGCCCAACGGCTACTCGGCGCAGACGCTGACCCCGCAGCTGTGGGTGGACGCGGTCGACGTCGACTCGCCACCGGACCGCAAGCCGCAATACCGGTTCGAGGTCTGCGAGGACTACGTCAACGACGTGGGCACGAACTGCACGGGCTCCGGTTACGTCAACGACCGCACCTGGAGCGTCCCGGTCGGCGCGTTGCGCTGGAGCAAGGACTACCAGTGGCGCGCCTTCGGCTACGACGGCACGGCGGAGAGCGTCGCGCTGCCGCCGAGCCACCTGCTCACCGCGGTTCCGCAGCCGGAGATCACCTCGCACCTGGCCAACGCGCCCTACGGCGGCACCGACCAGGACTTCGACGCCCAGACCGGCAACTACCACACGGCCGCGGCGGACGCCGTCGTCACCGTCACCGGGCCCCCGCTTGACGTCACCCGCAGCTACAACAGCCTCGACCCGCGCCGTGACCTGGCGTTCGGGGCGGGCTGGTCGACCCGCTACGACATGCGCGCGGTCCCCGACGACGACGGCTCCGGCAACGTGGTGGTGACCTACCCCGACGGCCAGCAGGTCCGCTTCGGCCGCAACGCCGACGGGTCGTTCTCCCCACCGCAGGGCCGCTACGCCAACTTCCGCGCCGAGGTCGTGGAGAGCGGCGGCTGGGCGCTCGTGGACAAGGCGTTCACGGCCTACCGGTTCCGCGCGGACGGCAAGCTGGTCCAGGTCGTCGACGAGGCGGGCAACCGCGTCGAGATCGCCTACGACACCTCTGGCCGGATCAGCACCGCCACCAACCGCACCAGCGAGCGCGCGCTCACCTTCGCGTACACCGGTGGCCACGTCACCTCGGTCGCCACCGACGTCATCGACGGCCGCAGGCTCACCTGGACCTACACCTACAGCGGCGACGAGCTGACCAAGGTCTGCGACCCGCGCGGTGGCTGCACGACCTACGAGTACGGGACCGGCTCGCACTACCGCAGCGCGGTCGCCGACTCGCGGCCCGCTTCCTACTGGCGCCTCGGCGACCCGCAGGGGACCAAGGCCGAGAGCCAGGTCCGCACGAACCTGGGCAAGGACGACGGCATCGCCACCGACGTCACCCCGACCGGCGGTGCCATCTCGGGCACGACCGATGGCGCGGGCGACTTCAACGGCACCTCCTCGGTGGTCAAGCTCGCGGACGGGTTGGTGCGCAAGAACCGCGACCTCTCGATCGAGCTGTGGTTCCGCACCACCACCGGTGGTCCGCTGTTCGGCTACCAGCAGCAGGACATCAGCACGACCTCGGCGGGTGCGGTCCCAGCGCTCTACATCGGCCAGGACGGCAAGCTCCGCGGCCAGTTCTGGAACGGCGGCGCCCATCCGATCACCTCCGCGGGCACGGTCAACGACGGTCAGTGGCACCACGCCGTGCTGTCCGGATCACTGGCCACCCAGACGCTCTTCCTCGACGGCGTCGCCGTGGGCACCCAGCTCGGCGAGATCGCCCACCCGGACGCCCTGCACAGCCAGATCGGCGCCGCCTACACGGTCCCACCGGGTGCCTGGGAGAGCTGGGGCACCGACGCGCGGCGCTTCTTCCGCGGTCAGATCGATGAGGTCGCCTACTACGAGCACCCGCTCGGCGCGACCGCCGTCCGTGCGCACTTCCAAGCCCGCGCGCCCGCTGCCCAACTCACCTCAGTCACCACCCCGAGCGGGCGCGTCCAGGCCCGGATGTCTTACGACGCCGGTGCTGATCGGCTCACCGACTACACCGACGACAACGGTGGCCTCTGGCGGTTGGCCACCCCGGTCGTGACCGGCACCCCGGAGAACCTCGTCCGCACCACCAGGGTCACCGACCCGGGCAACAGGCACCACTTCTACGACTTCGACCCGCAACGCGGCCGGATCCTGCGCTACGTCGCACCACTTGGACTGTCCACAAGGGACGAGGACGCCCGAGATCCGGCTGGGGCGCCGACCACTCCGCCCGCACCGACCTGCCCCACCGGGCCGAGCGACACCCCGCCGAGCTACTGCGGAGGCGCGGGCACGCCCAACGGCGGCTGGATCGGTGGCCCCGTCAACGGCCAAGGAGTGCGCACCTTCGACTACGACGCACAGGGCTTCCAGAGCACGATCACCGATGAGAACGGCAGCGCCGTCGTCCTGGTCAACGACGCCCGCGGCAACCTGCTGTCCCGCAAGAGCTGCCGCGTCGCGCCGAACGACTGCCAGACCGCGTACTCGAACTACTACCTCAACCCCGCCGACCTCACCGATCCGCGCAACGACAAGCTGACCGAATCCCGCGACGCGCGCTCGTCCGGGCCCACCGACAACCGATACCTGACCACCTACGCCTACACCGGCACCGGCAAGCGCGGCCTGCTTGAGAAGCGCACCGCAGCCGATGGCGGCGTCACCTCCCGCGCCTACACCGACGCCAGCGGTGGCACACCGGCGTTCGACACCGGCAGCGCGCCCGCCGGGCTCGTCGCGTCCACCAAGGACAGCAGGGGCGCGGTCGTCACCTACCGGTACTTCCGCAACGGCGACCTCGCCGAGGAGAAGTCCACCGCCACCGGCTTGACGACGCGCTACACCTACGACGCGCTGGGCAGGTTGGCCAGTCAGACACAGATCTCCGACACCTACCCGCTGGGCCTGCGCACCACCTTCGCCCACGACGAGCTCTCCCGGCGCACGAGCACGACCGAGCCCGCCACCACCGACGCGATCACCGGCACCAAGCACACCCTGCGCACCACGGCGGTCCACGACGCGGACGGTCGTACGACCCGAGTCGACGTAGCCGACCTGACCGGCGGCGACGCCACCCGCACCACCACCAACGGCTACGACGACCACGGCAGGCTCAGTGCCGTCACCGACGCCGAGGGCGGCCAGACCTCCCACGGCTACGACGTGTTCGGCAACCGCGTCTGGACGGTCGACGCGGGCGGCGACAAGTACGAGTTCGCCTACACCGCGCGCAACAAGGTCTCCGAGGTGCGGCTGCGGTCGTGGCACGGCGACCCGGTGCCCGCGGGCGGCGGTACCGGCGGCGACGGCGATGGGCCCAAGGCGCCCGGCACGACGTTGGTCCTGCGCGCCCACACCTACGACCTCGCGGGCCGCCTCCTGCGCGAGACCGACGCGATGGGCCGCACCACCCGCTACGAGTACTACGCCGATGGCCTGGTCCGCCGGGTCGTGGCCCGCGGCGTACGGGACCCGCTCGACCAGAACGCCCCCGCTCGCGACATCGTCCTGGAGGACAACACCTACGACGGCGCGGGCAACGCGATCAAACAGGTCACCCCGGGCAACCGCGTCGTCACCAACGAGTTCGACGCGGTCGGTCGGGTCTCGGCCACCGCGCTCGACCCGGCAGGGCTCAACCGGCGCACCGAGTTCCGCTACGACACCGAGGGGAACCGCACCCAGGAGAAGCGCACCGGCGCCAGCTCCAACAGCGCTCGCGTCGACACCAGCCGGGTCGAGCTGACAGACCTCGTCTACGACAGCTCGGGCAAGCTCACCCAGCGGCGGGTCAGCAACGGGCCCAAGGTGCTGGTCAGCGTGTTCGGCTACGACCAACGCGGCTTGCTCCGCACCGCGACCGATCCGCGCGGTGCCGGCTACACCACCGACTACGGCTACGACGAGCACGGCAACGCCGTGTCGGTGACCGCGCCCGCGGTGCAGGTCGAGTCCGGTGGTGGCGCACCCTCCAGCACCCGACCGGTGACCCTGGTCGGCCGCAACACCTTCGGTGAGCCGACCGCGGCCAAGGACGCCAACGGCCGGATCACCACGACCGCCGTCGACCGGCTCGGCCGGACCGTGCGGACGGAGAGCCCCGACTACACCCGGCCGGGGGAGACCACGCCGGGACGGGCCGTCGTCACCACCAAGTACGACGCGCTCGACCGCCCGACAGAGGTGACCGACCCGCTCGGCGCGGTCACCCGGCTGCGCTACGACCAGCTCGGCAGACTGCGGGAGCGGCACCTGCCCGCCCCCGGCGGCACTTGGTCCTACTCCTACACCCGGGTCGGCGAGCAGCTCTCCGCCACCGACCCGACCGGGTCCCGGGTGGAGGCGACCTACGACGACCTCGGCCGCCAGGTCACCGCCACCCAGCTCGAGCGCACACCCACCCCGGCGGCGTTCACCACCAGGTTCGGCCACGACGACGCCGACAACCTCGTGCGCGTGACCTCGCCGACCGGCGACGTGACCCAGCACGGCTACGACGTGCTCGGCCGGCGGACCTCCAGCACCGACCCGGCGGGCGTCGTCACCCAGTTCGGCTACGACCTCGCAGGCAACCAGGTCCGGGTCTCCGACGGACTGGGCCGCACCCGGTTCACCAAGATCGATGCCGCGGGCGGCGTGACCGGGATCTACGACCTCGACCCGGCGGGCCGCATCCTGCGCCAGTCCACCGCCAAGTACGACGACGCGGGCAACCAGGTCGAGTCGCGCGACGCGCTGGGCGCGGTGACCAAGTGGGAGTACGACGCGGGCAACCGGTTGACCCGCCAGGTCGAGCCGGTCGCCGACGGCCGCGCGATCACCACGTCGTTCGGCTACGACGCGGTGGGCAACCGCACCCGGTACACCGACGGCCGCGGCAACGCGACCATCCAGACCGTCAACAGTCTCGGCCTCGCCGAATCCGTGGTCGAGCCCGCCACCGCGGCGCACCCAGCCGCGACCGACCGCACCTGGACCACCAGCTACGACCTCGCGGGCAACGCCATCCAGGTACGCGCGCCCGGCGGCATCACCAGGACCACCACCTTCGACGCGCTCGGACAACCGCGCACCGAGACCGGTTCTGGCGCCGAGGAGGCCACCACCACCCGCGTGTTCGACTTCGACACCGCGGGCAGGCTCACCGGCGTCAGCGCCCCAGGCGGCACGAACGTGCTGTCCCGCAACGATCGCGGTGCGCTCGTGGCCGCGACCGGACCGTCGGGGAACAGCTCGTTCGTCTACGACGCCGCCGGCAGGCTCACCGCCCGCACCGACGCGAGCGGCACCACCACCGCCACCTACGGTCTCGGCAGGCTGGCCGCGGTCCGCGACGGAGCGACCGGCACGACCCGGACCCTGTCCTACGACGGGGCGGGCCAGGTCAGCTCGGTCAACCTCGGCGCGGGCAATGCCCGGGACTACGTCTACGACGACTTCGGCAGGCTCAAGACCGACACCGTGCGCGGCGGCACGACCGCGGTGACCGCCACCGCGTACGGCTACGACCTCGTCGACCGGGTCAAGACCCGGGGCGTCACCACGGGGCCTACGACAACGGCCGATGCCTACGACTACGACCAATCCGGGCGCCTGGTCAAGTGGACGGTCAACGGCACCGCCACCGCCTACGAGTGGGATGACGCGGGCAACCGGACGAAGGCGGGCGCCAAGGTCTCGACCTACGACCAGCGCGGCAGGCTCCTCTCCGACGGTGACGCCACCTACACCTGGTCCGCCCGCGGCACCATGACCGGCCGCACCGCTGCGGGAACCACCCGTCCGTACGGCTTCGACGCGTTCGACCGCGGAGTGCGCCAGGGCAGCACGACCTACGCCTACGACGGCCTCGACCGCGCGGTGGCACCCGGGTTCTCCTACATCGGCACGAGCCGCGACCTGGCAGCCGACAGCACTACCACCTACAGTCGCGGCCCGGACGGGAACCTGCTCTCACTGGCCAGGGGACCGGACCGGCGCACGCTCCTGACCGACCAACACGGCGACGTCGTCGGCGGCTTCGACCCGGCCACGCAGATCAGCGGCCTCAACGAGACCACGTCGTACGACCCGTTCGGCCAGGTCCGGACCAGCACCGGCACCCGTCCCTCCCTCGGCTTCCAGAGCGACTGGACCGACCCGGCAACCGGCCACGTCGACATGGGTGCCCGCTGGTACGACCCAACCCAGGGCAGGTTCACCGCCAGGGACAGCATCGACCTGCCGACCACACCATCCACCCGCGCCAACCGCTACACCTACGGCGCGGCCGACCCCGTCGGCAACGACGACCCCACCGGCCACCTCAACTGCGGCACCGGCGGCGGGACGTGGCTCGAGGTGGGCCTGCAGGGCATCTGCACGGTCGCCACCAGCACGGCCGTCACCAGCGCGACGAAGTTCGCCACCAGGAAGCTGCCCGTCATCGGCTGGCCGCTGACCGCCTACGACCTCTACACCGACTTGAGGACCGGCCCCGAAACCAGCGGCCACCGCGGCGCCGTCGTCGTGCCGAAACCCAGAGTCGTGGCCCCCACCGAGGAAAAGCCGGAGGTAGGGGAAAAAGGCGATGAAGAGGTCGGAGACGAGGGCATCGGCCTGCCCCCACCCGTCCCACCGGGCATCGCTGCCCGCATCGCCGCTGAAGGCAGCGTGTTCAACGAGCGTGTCCCGTTGGTCCCTGGGGCCGCCGATCCTCGTTACGCCGATGGCAGGACGTCGTCGGGCTCGGACTCACCCTCGAACAGGGTCGGTGCGGGCGAGTACGGGGTGCAGGACGAGGACGAGGTCAACCGCCGAATCCGCGACACCCTCCTTGACGGCGCGCTGGACATCATCAAGGACATCGTCGAGGGACCACTGTCCGAACTGGATAGTGCTGACACCACGCACATCTACGAGGACGGCAACGTGTACCGCGTCGTCCGGGACGCCGACGGCAGACTGGTGCGGGTCGAGCTCGTCGTCGGAGGTCGCGGCGGCGGACGTGCGGGCGCGCTCGCCAAGATCGATCCCAACAAGTTCAACTACCTGTTCGGCAAGGTCAAGGAGGACGACCACAACACCCCGCGGGCGCTGCAGAACAAGAGGCAGTTCGCCAGGATCGGGATTCACGACTCTCCCGAGGGGCGGGCCTTGATCGAACAGCACTTGCGGGGGACGGTAGGCTCACCGGACAACATTCTGGAGAGCTATGTGAACGAGCACGGTTCCTTCCAGGTCCGCGAGTCCTTGTTGGCGGGCCCCAATGGATTTCTTGTGCTCAAGACCACGTGGGAGGTCCTCGATGACTCCCTGCGGCTCACGACTGTGATCCCGGTGGGTGGGTGAGAGATCAATGGCGCACATCGCCATTCCCTCGGACGACGAGTTCGCCACGACGTTCGGTGTCGCTTCCAGGTCTGTCGACGGAGAGGACGCCGTTCGCCAGATCGTGCTCGAGTCGGGTCGGGACGTGGTGACGCTCGTCGCTGACCTGCCGGGTGCGTCGGTGCGCCTCGTGTGGCGGCGTGACGACGTCGTCCTGCTCGACCTGTTCCGCGAGGCGGTCGAGCAGGTGGCCATCGTGGATGAGGACGGCGCGACCCGGCTCGTCGCCACGTCGGCGCTCGCGGGCTACCGGGGCGAGTTGATCATCCAGATCTTCCCGCGGGTTCGCGTCGAGGACCGGCAGTTGATCGTCTGAGCCCGACGAGCGGCCACCCGCTCCTTCGCTGAGCCCGTGGGGGCGGTCCGGACCCGGACCGCCCCCACGCGGCCACCAGCGGCAGACCACGTCCAGCGTCCTGTCTGAGTTCGCCGCCCGACCGACCACCGCTCGACTCATCATCGAGGCCTCGTGGCATCCGGCCCACAAGGGCCGAGTCCGGGAGTTTGGGTCAGGGCTTGGGTGTCTCGCCGGTGTCGGTGGGTGGCGTGGTGCGTCTTTCTTGCTGTTGGTCAACGATGTGCATTGCGGTCCCCCTTGTGGTGGTATCGCCCTCTCGGCGGTACAGGGGAGAACTATCGCGGGTGTAGTTTGATCGGTTGCTTGGGGAAACCTTGGCCAGGTAACGCTGGAATCGGCCTTGATCCACTGGCGGTGGTGCTGGATCGTGTGGGTTGTGGGCGAGGTGCCGAACTTCGGGGTCCTGGGGGTCATCCGGGTCCAGGTCGGTGCGGCGTTGATCGACGTCGGTCATGCGCGGCAGCGGTGTGTGCTGGCGGCGTTGCTGGTGGAGCCGAACCGGCCGGTGTCGGTCGATCTGCTGATTGAGCGGGTGTGGGGTGAGCGTCCGCCGACGCGGGCGCGGGGGACCCTGTACGGCTATCTGCACCGGCTGCGGCAGGCCCTCGCCGGGGTAGGTGCGGAGATTCGGCGCGGTGGTGGCGGCTACGTCTTGGAGGTGGACGAAGAGTCCGTTGACCTGTATCTGTTCCGGCGCCTGGTCGCCCGCTCGCGGCAGGCAGGCGACCGTGAAGCGCTGGACCTGTTGCACCGGGCGCTCGGTCTGTGGCGCGGCCGCCCGCTCGACGACGTCGACGGTCCGTGGGCGGACTCGGTGCGCCGGGTGGCGGAGCAGGACCGGTGGACGGCCCTGCTGCGGCGCAATGACATAGCCCTGCGCGAGGGGCACCACGACACCCTGCTCGCGGAGCTGCTGGACCTCGCCGACGCGCACCCGCTCGACGAGCAGCTCGCCTGCCAGCTGATCCTCGCGCTCTACCGCGCCGGACGGCAGGCCGAGGCGTTGGAGCGCTTCGAGTTCGTCCGGCGGGTGCTCGCCGAGGAACTCGGTGCCGACCCCGGCCACGAGTTGCGCGAGCTGCACCGCCAGATCCTCACTGGAGAACTCACCGGGTCACCCAGCGCAGACGTGCGGCCGCTTCCCCGGCAACTCCCGGCCGAGGTGCGGTTGTTCGTCGGCCGCCACAACGAACTCGCGCAGCTCGACAAAGCGTTGATCGGGACGCCCGGCGCATCCGCACTGGCGATCGTCGGGGTCGGCGGCATCGGCAAGACCACGCTCGCCCTGCATTGGGCGCACCGCAACACAAGCGCGTTCCCCGACGGCCAGCTGTACGCGGACCTCCGGGGTTTCGACCCGACAGGGACACCGGTGCCGCCCGCGGCCGTGGCGTCGCGCTTCCTGGCCGCGATGGGTGTGCCGTCCACCGCGTTGCCCGCCGACACCGACAGCATGCTCGCCCTGTTCCGCAGCGTGGTGGCCGAGAAGCGGGTGTTGGTGCTGTTGGACAACGCCCGCGACAGCGACCACGTGCGCCCGCTGTTGCCCGGGGGTTCCGCGAGTTCGGTGGTGGTCACCAGCAGGAACCGGCTCACCGGCCTCAGCGCCTCGCACGGCGTCCCCGTGCTGACCCTCGAAGTGCTCGACCGCGGCACAGCGCGCGACCTGCTCGCGGGTCACATGTCCGACGGCCGGGTCCGGGGCGAGCCCGACGCTGTCGCCGACCTGCTCGACTGGTGCGCTGGTCTTCCGCTCGCGTTGGCGCTGCTGGCAGCGCGGGCGACCAGCCACCCCGCGTTCCCGCTGCGCGTGCTGGCCGAGGAACTGCACCAAGCCGACGGCATCGGCGACTGGGACGCCGACGAGTCCAGTTCCGGTCTGCACGCGGTGTTCTCGACCTCGTGGCGTGCGCTGCCGGTCGCCACAGTCGAAGCCTGCTCGCTGCTGGGTCTGGTGCCAGGGCCGGACATCGGGGTGGACGCGATCGCCGCGCTGCTGGCGGCGTCCGCGTCGCGTGTCCGGGCGGTCATGCGCCCCGCGGAAGCCGCGCACCTGGTTCGTCAACCCGCCCCGGGCCGCTACCGGATGCACGACCTGGTCCGCAGATTCGCCGCGGAGCAGGCGGACCACGGCGACGTGCGGGCGCCGTTGAACAGGCTCGTGGACTACTACGTCGACACCGCCCTGGCGGCCGAGGCGGTGCTCTACCCCTACGAACTGCCCTTCGGCGCCAACCACTCGACAACGCGGTTCGCCGACGAGGACGAAGCGCTGGCCTGGCTCAGCGCCGAGTACCCAGGCCTGATGGCGATCCAGGCCGTGGCTGTGGACCTCGGCCGCCATGCGCCGGTCTGGCGGGTGGCGTGGGGGCTGGACACCTTCCAACGCCGCCAGGTGCACAGCGAGGACCAGGTGCGGGTCTGGAGCGCGGCCCTGCGGGCGGCCGAGCTGGCCGGTGACGCCGACGCCCGCGCGTTGTCGGCCTGGCGCCTCGGTGCGGCGCACAACCGGACCGGCAACCGCGCGCAAGCCCTGCGGTTGCTCGACCACGCGTTGGAGGTGAGCCTGGAGTCGGGCAACGGCCGGGCCCAGGCGAACGCGCACCAGGCCTTGGCGCCGGTGCACGAGGACATGGGCGACAACGCGCGAGCTCTCTCGCACGCCGAAAGCGCCCTTGCGATCCTGCGCGAGATGGGCAACGAGATGCGTCAAGCCCATGCCCTCAACCAAGCGGGCTGGTACGCGGCCAAGGTCGGTGACCTCGGTCGCGCCCGGGAACACTGCGCGGCGGCCTTGGAGCTCGCCAGCCGCCACGCAGACGCCGACGCGGAGGCCCGTGTCCTCGACAGTCTCGGCTACCTCGCGCACCTGGAAGGTGACCACATCCGAGCCGGGGACTACTACCGCCGCGCCTTGGCGTTGTTCGGCCGCACGCGGTCGATGTACGACTACGCCGACACCCTGGAACGCCTGGCCGACAACCACGTCGCCGGTGGCGATCTGCGCCGTGCGCGGTCGTTGTGGCGCGAGGCCCGCCGGATGTACGACACCCAGGGACGCGTGGACGGCGTCAACCGGATCTCCGTCCTGCTGGCGACCACCGACGAGGGGTGAACAGGCCGCACGCTGGCGATTCAAGGTTTCCCCGAGATGTACCGCAGCCACAGCGGTGATCCTGGTCGTGACGGACGAGGGGCGTGTACCGATGGGGCGTAGGGGACATGGTGGTCTGGTCAGTACTGGTACCAGTACTTCATCGACAGGCCTCCGGTTGCCGAGACCGCCGCGTAGTAGGACAACGCGAACTCCCGGCACGTCGCGCGCGGCGTCCACATCCCGTACGGCGCGCTCGGGTTGCGGGCGAGCACGGGGTAGGCGTTGCACGTGTAGTCGCGCAGCGTGGTGAAGAAGACGGCGTCGACCGCGCCCTTCCTGGACCGGTCCCACTGGCGGGTCTTCAGGTAGATGATCCCGTAGCCGTAATCGTGCATGTCGCAGGCGGCGCGGAAGTCGAAACCGCGGGGCTGGTCCGGCGACGTCGTGCAGTGGTCGTCGTTGACTCCCACGACCGCCTTGCGACCGGGTGTCCGCTTCCACGACGGTTGGAGTTTCTTGCCGCCGTACGCCATCGGGACCGGGCCCACCCAACACCCGTCGGTGCCCCACAGGTACTGCGAGGCGTACTTGCACTGGCTCGGGAGTGCCGAGACGGCCGGTGGGCGCGCGGCGGAGGCGAGCTTGCCCGCTGCCGCGTAGGTAAGGGCCCACGTGCCGTCTACGGGTGTGGACAACGTCGTGAGGTTGCCCGTGCTGTCGTAGCCGTAGGTACTGGTGAGGATCCCGTTGCCGTCCACCTGACGCAGGTCGCGCACCTCGCGCAGCCGTTTGGCCTGGTCGTAGGCGTACTCGCTGACGACGACCGGTGGCGCGTCGCCCGCTGGGTCGTGGGTGATCCTGGCGAGTTGGCCCGCCACGTCACCGAACCGGCTCGCTGTCGCGGTGGTCGTCGTCGCGTAGCCGAAGGTCAGCGACTCACACCCGCAGGGCGCGGTGAGCACCGCGTACCGGCCCTGGGCGTCGTACCCGACCGCGCTCATCCCCACCTGAGCCGTTCCGGTAGCGGTGACCAGGAGTTCACCGTTGACCAGCGCCCACACCCGTTCGGTCGGCGGGTCGGTCGCGGTCTTCTCCCGAAAGGTTCCGCTAGGCCCACGGACCACCATGGAGCCGTCCTCGGCCTTGAAGGTGCCAGGGCTGGCCGGGTCGGCGACGAAACGTGTGGACGCCGTCCCCGTGCTGCGGGCCAGTTGCAGGTACCCGTTGGCGCTGAAGTCCTTGAGCCGGTCGCCGAGCGAGCCACCGAGGGGCTCGAGGCGCCATCGCGGACCGAGCACGGCCTCGTTGCGCCGGGTCTGGTCGATCCGCTGTCCCGCCGCGTGGCTGCGGGTGGTGATCAGGCCCGCCTCGGTGGTGTCGGTACCGCCGGTGATCCACACCCCGGTGTCCGGCTCGGCGTGCCCCGGCCACGCGTCGCTCGGCGACGGACCCGGGTCCGCGGGGTCGTCGCCCTCGCCGGGGACCACCGGGGTGTCTGTGGTGATCGTCAGGGTCGGGCGCGTGCCGTCCTCGTGTTCCGACGAGGTGAACACCCGGTGGTTCGCGGTCGCGGTCTCGGTGGGGGAGCGCAGGACGAGGCCGTGGTTCGGAGTCCCGGTCGCCCACCTCGCCACGATCGCGGTGACGTCCCACGTCATCACGCCGCTGCCGCACGTACCCTGCTGCGACCCCTCGGTGCTCGACGCGGCGTCCTCGGTCGTGCCGTCCGGCTGCGGCGTCCAGGTCTGGCTCGCGGCGGTCCAGAAACCGGTGACCCGGCGCACCTGGATGCCCGCGCCGACGGCAGGTCCGCAGCCGGGGGCGTCGACGTTGGTGATCCGCAGTTCCGCTTTGAGCGGTGCGCGCAGCCCGCGGGTGTCGAACCGCAAGTACGTGCGGGCGCGTTCACCGTCGGTCTCGGTCCCGGCCTTGAGGTACGGGCCACCCGGGTCGGCGCCGTCGAACGAGCTGTTGACGTCGGTGTCGTCCAGCAACGGCAACTCGGCGCGGAACTGGTCCGCCGCGTGCGCTACCCGTTCGTCGGCGGGCAGTGCGAAGACCAGCGCGCCGAGCAGCACAAGAACCAGCACGCCGATCCAGGTCCTGGGCAGGCACGGCGCGGGTGGGCCGGAGCGGCTCGGTGTGTCCAGCAGTGTCACTTTCTCGTGCGGCAGCAAGGTGATCCTCCCCCCGGGCCGGTGCCCGTCGGGGACGAGACTGCGCGCCGCGGTGTGGGGGAACCTTGAACAAACCTGGAAACCCCAGGTGGGCGCCGGTCACCTTCGGCCTCCTGGGACCGGTTCGGGCATGGGGGCCGCGGGGTCCGGTGCGACTGGGGCACGCGCGCCAGGTGCGGGTGCTCGCCGCGCTGCTCGTGGACGCGGGCAAACCTGTCCCGGTGGAGCACCTGGTGTGCCGGGTGTGGGGGGAGCAGGCACCGCACAGCGCGACCACCACGCTGTACAGCTACGTCTCGCGGCTGCGGCAGAGCCTCGCCGACACCGGTGCCCGGATCGAGCGCGGCTCCAGCGGGTACACCGCCGAGGTCGAACCGGACTCCGTGGACCTGCACCGGTTCCGGCACCTGATCGCCCTGGCCCGTAGTGACGCCAAGGCCGACCTGCTCGCCGAGGCGCTGGAGCTGTGGCACGGCGAACCGTTCGGCACGATCGACAGCCCGTGGTTCAACGCGCTGCGCGAGTCGCTGCTGCGCGAACGGCACGCCGCCGCGGCCGACCTGGTCGACGCCCGGCTGGCGCAGGGCAGGCATGCCGAGCTGGTGCCCGAACTCGCCGACCGCGCTGCCGCCGAGCCCCTCGACGAGCGGGTGGCCGGGCAGCTGATGCTCGCCCTCTACCTCCAGGGCCAGACAGCCGCCGCGCTCGCCTGCTTCACCCGCACCAGGGCCCGGTTGGCCGACGAGCTGGGGGTGGACCCAGGACCGGAGTTGGTCCACCTGCACGCGCGCGTCCTGCGCGGCGACCCGGACCTCGCCCCACGTCGACCAGGCGAGCGCACGAGTCCGCCGCCCGCGTCCGCGCGTCCACCGGCGATGCTGCCACCGGACGTACCCGACTTCACCGGACGCGCCACGCAGGTAGCGGACTTGCGCGCGTTGCTGGCAGGCGCCACCCCGGTCACCGTCGTCGTCGGCATGGGCGGGGTGGGCAAGACCGCGCTCGCACTGCACGTCGCGCACCTGATGGCGGACAGCTTCCCGGAAGGGTGCCTCTCCGCGACCTTGCGCGGCGCCGACGAGCAGCCCGTGCCCGCCACCGACGTGCTTGCCCGGTTCTTGCGTGCCCTTGGCATGCCCGCGCGGGCGGTCCCGGTCGAGGAGGTCGAGCGGGCCGAGGCCTATCGGGCGTTGCTGCGCGATCGGAAGGTGTTGGTGCTGCTGGACAACGCGGTCAGCGCCGAGCAAGTGCGCCCGCTGTTGCCGGGATCGGGCAGTCCCGCCCTGGTGACCAGCCGAGATCCGCTCAGCGGGATCGCGGGGGCGCGCCGGGTCGAGCTGGGCGCGTTCGACCGGACCGACGCGGTGCGGCTGCTGGCGGGCATCGTCGGGGAGGCGAGGGTCGACGAGGAAGCCGAGGCCGCTACTCGGATCGTGCGGCGCTGCGGCTCGCTGCCCTTGGCGGTGCGGGTCGCGGGCGCTCGGCTGGCCGCTCGACCGACGTGGCGGCTGGCGCACCTGGCGGACCTGCTCGCCGACGAGCGGCGACGGCTCGACCAACTGGCCACCGGCGACCTCGCGGTCCGGGCGTCGTTGGAGCTCAGCTACCGCGAGCTCGACGGCCGCCGCAGGCGCCTGTTCCGGCTGCTCGGCCTCTTCCACGCCCCGGACTTCCCGGCCTGGCTGGCCGCCACGGCGCTCGAGTGCTCGCTGGCCGAGGCGACCGAGTGCGCTGAGGCCCTGGTCGACGCCCAACTGCTGGGCCTCTCACGGGTCGACCCGGCTGGCCAGTACCGGTACCGGTTCCACGACCTGGTGCGGTTGTTCGCGGTCGAGCGGTCACTGGCCGAGGACAGCGCGGCGGACCGGACGGCGACCCTGGCCCGTGGCCTGGGCGGGTGGCTGGCACTGGCCGAGCGGATGGCCCCGCACGTGCCCGGCCCCTGCTACGCGCCGATCTCCGGTACCGCCACGCGCCCGGTGGACGACCAGTTGCCTGCCCAGACCTCCGGCGAGCCCACCGCGTGGTTCGACGCCGAGCGGGGTGCGCTGGTGGCCGCCGTGCGGCAGGCGTGCGCGCTCGACCTCGACGAACTCGCGTTCGACCTGGCCGGTGCCCTGGAGAAGTACTTCGACCTGCGCGGTATGTACACCGACTGGGCGGACCTGGAGACCCAGGTGCTGGACCTGTGCGTCCGCACCGGCAACCGGCTCGGGGAGGCGGTGATGCGCCGGGGCCTCGCCGACGTCACCACCTGGATCACCGACGGGCGGGACGTGGACGCCATGACCAGGGCGCGCGATGAGGCGTTCGGGCTGCTCGAGTTGTTCACCGCTCTCGGTCACGAGCCGGGCATGGCCGATGCCGCGGTGATGTGCACGTGGGCGCTCGCCGCGACTGGGTCGCACGCCGAGGCCGAGGAGCTCGCACACCGGGCGTTGGAGCTGGCGCGGGGGACCGGGCACCGGGGTGGCCAGGTGCGTGCCCTGCTGGCGTTGGCGGTGGCCTGCTTCGACCGGCGAGCCCTGCCCGAGGCGATCACCCATGCCGAGGCCGCCCTGACCGCTGCGCGCGAGCTGGGCAACCCCCGTGCCGAGGCCACCGCGCTGCAGTTCTGCGGCATCGGCTACCGCGAACTCGGCGAACTCGACGCCAGCGCCCGGTTGCTGTCCGAGTCCCTGGCGATCTCCCGGCGGCACGGTGATGACTACACCGAGGTGCTCACGCTGCTCGCGGTCGCCCGGTTGCGCCTGCGGCGGTCGGATCCGGGGGCGAGGGACGCGGCGGAGTCGGCGGTCGCGCTCAGCCGCGCGCACCGGATGACCCACCACGTGGCCGAGGCGTTGACCCTGCTCGGTGATATCGAGCTGGCTGGGGGCAATCCGGTGGCGGCCGTGCCGTACCTGGAAGAGTCCGTGGCGCTGTGGCGTACGCGGGGGTGGCGATCTTTCCAGGTGGCCGCGTTGACCAGCCTGGGGCAGGCCTATCTCGCGGTGGACCCGCGGGCGGCCCAGGCCGCGTTCCGCGAGGCGCGCTCACTCGACGGGTAGGCCCTGCGATATCCACTGTGGACGTTGGCGGGGATCCACGACGCTCCCAAGGTTTGTCCAAGAACGCTCGGAGAAGCTGTTCGTGCGGTTGGGAACAACCGCTCACTCGAGCGAAGGAGAGCGAGTCATGTCCCTAGTCACACGTGTGCTGGTTGTCGCGGCCACCGTGGCCTCGATCGGCGTCGGCGTGATCGGTGCCGCCGAGGCGTCACCGAACCCGGGCACCCGGATCGGGGTGCACACCACCACCGAGGTGGCCTCCGCCGAGCAGCTCCAGGCGGCGGCGCTGCGCGAGAAGATCGTCAAGATCGCCCAGCGGGAACTGGCGGCCACCAGCCACAACAAGGAGGTGGGCACCAACTGCAACTACTACAGCGGCAAGATCGGCAGCGGCACCAAGTGCGCCAACGGGTGGCGCGCCGAGGCGTGGTGCGCGGACTTCCTGGAGTTCGTGTGGAAGGAGGCGGGGGTGAACGTCTCGGGCATCACCCCCGCGGCCGCCAGCCTCTACTCCTACGGCAAGGCGCACCGCACCTGGAACAGCGGCTCCAGCACCACCGGCGTCAAGCCGGGTGACGCCGTCGTCTACAACCTCAACGCCAACGGCACCTGGGCATCGCACGTCGGGATCGTCACCAAGGTGAGCGGCGGCAAGATCACCGTGATATCCGGCAACAGCGGCCCGAAGACCGACCGGGTCCACGAGCTCCCGCTCGGCAAGCCCAGTGGCACCGTCTCGGGCTACACCGCCCCCGTCGCCTGACCCAACCCGCGCCTCGAACGATCACGTCCCGGCACCGCGTGTGCCGGGGCGTGATCGGCGTGTGGGCGGCGCTTCCCTGGTGCGCGTGGAGGTGGGCGACCTCGGCCACGTCCTCCAGCGGTGCCGACGCGGCGCGGCAGGATCAAGTCGGCGCGACAGATTCGGTCAAGATCCAGATCAGCGCCGACCCCCACAGTTGACCTCGTGCCCGCACAGGGCGGCACGGTCACCAGGGGAGAAGCCAGATGGACCCTTACCAGGAGTCACCCACCGCCACACCTGCCTGTGGGACCGGTGAGACGCCGAAGCGCTGACGAGGTGTTCGCTGCCGGCGTGCTGGGGGTCGCCAGCAGCGAACACCACCGGCTCGGCGCGGCTATGGGTGTCCCTGCTGTGCGCACGGGTCGGCGAAGTCGATGTTGGGGAAGTAGCGCGACCAGTCCGCCAGGGTGATGGGGTGGAGTGCGCGCTGGCAGACCCAACTGGCCGCGGTGGAGATGTCGGCGGGCCACAGGAGACCAGAGTTGTTGTTGGTCAGGATCGCGAGGGCCTTGCTGTCGGCGGTGAAGCTCACCGTTCCGAAGGTGAAGTTCGAAGCATTGTGGACCGCGTACTCCACCGGGTTGTCGCGGTCGCCGATGTCCCAGACCTGCACCGTGTCCCGGTTGGCCACGGCGATGAACCGGTTGTCGGGGGACAGCGCCATCGCGACCAGGCCGGGGATGTCACCGGCCGCGCGGGGGCGTAGGGGATCCGTGGTGTCCCACAGGCGGGTGGAACCGTCCGTGCCGCCAGAGACAACCGCGGCGCCGGTGTCGATCGAGACGGCAATCGGCGCGGTCGGGGAGAACATGGCGTACGGCACATGCCGGGTGTCCGGAGACGACGATTGCCGGTACGGACGAGCCGGATCGGTGAAGTCCCACAAGTGGACGCCTGATTCTGGGCTGAGCGTGACCAAGTCGCCGTCGTGGTCGAACCCGACCACGTCTTCCTCTGTGGCGACTCGGGCCCGTTCGACCGGGTGAGCGGGATCTCGCACGTCCAGAACGCGGATCGTGCGGTTGAAGACCGGCTGGAAGGTGATGGTCGTGGTCGAGCTCTGGGCGAGCACCAGGATCGGCTCCACGGGGCTGAAGTAGGGCGCGGCCGAGTCTGTCGACGGTACGGTCGCGACCACCTGCGGCCTGCTGGGATCCGTCACATCCAGCAGGTGCACCGGCCCCTGGACCGCTTTGACCGCCAGCGTCTGTCCTGTCCGGTCGATGGCCATGCGGCTGATCGGGGCGAGGTTCGGCACGACGTGGGAGAACCTGGGTGTGGGGGTTCCGTTGGAGTCGTGGACCTTGAGCGCGCCGCGGGACGCGGTGTAGAGGTAGCGGCCGCCCGGGTGGAACAACGCCTGGTTCGTGTCGTTGAGGCTGCCGGACTCGTTGGCCCGGTTGAACGAGGAGACCACGTCGAACAGGCCGCCGCGCAAGTCCGGGTTGGGCAATAGGCGATACGCGGCAAGTGCCACCTGACCCGCGAGGGAGGGGTTGGTGGACCGCAGCAAACGCGCCTGGGCCATGGCCTGACCGATCACGGCCTCGGTCACGCGGCGCTCGTTGTCGCGAGAGGTGCGCACGGCGTAGAGGCCGACCGCGGCGAGGACCGCGACCAACGCGACCAGGGCGAAGGCGCTCAGACCTCGTCGGCGGCGGGTGCTCTTGCTCGCGGTGTGCGCCGCCCCCAGGAAGTCGCGCTGGGTGGAGGTGACGAGGGTGGGGTGGGTCGTGACCAGCTCCCGGGCCCGGGTGAGCAGGGTGCCCCGGTAGAGCGCGGTGGGATCGTGGTCGAGGTCCTGCCAGACCCGGGTCGCGTCGACGAGGTGGCGGTGGACGCGGAGGGTGTCGCGGTCCTCGGCGAGCCAGGCGCGCAGGCGCGGCCAGTGGGTGATCAGGGCCTCGTGCGCGGGCTCGACGCCGTCGTGGTCGATGGTGATGAGGCGAGCGGCGGCGAGGGTGTGCAGGACGGCGGTGGTCGTCGGGTCGTGATCCCACTCGTCGTGCGGGACGCGGCGTTTGGTGTCGTCGCCGTCGCCGAGGGCCACGAGCCGGGTGCACGTGGCCTTGGCGATGTTCTGCCCGTGCTCGTCCAGTTCGGAGTAGACCGCCTCGGCGGTGCGGGCGATGGCGTGGTCGATGCCTCCGGCGGCGGTGTAGCCCTCGAGGCCCAGGGTGATGCCGCGCCTGCGCTGCCAGGTCTCGAACAGGGCGTGCGACAGCATCGGCAGCACCCCGGCGCGACCGGCGGCGTCGGCGACGAGGCGGGTCACCAGCTCGGACTCCAGGCGGTGGCCCCGTGCCGTGGCGGGTCCGACGATGGCCTGGTGCAGCTCCTCGGTGGTCAGCCTGCCGAGCAGTACCTGGCCGTCCCGCAGGGCTTCCACGAGCGGCTCGTGCTCCGCGCAGTGCCCGTAGAAGTCGGCGCGCACCCCGAGCAGCACGTGCGCCCGGCCCGCGACCGCGACCAGCGCCTCGATGAACCAGGTGCGCTCCTCGGCGTTGTCGCAGAGGGTGAACAGCTCCTCGAACTGGTCGACGAGCAGCAGCAGGCCTGTCGTCGGCGCGAGCAGCAGGGCCAGGTTCGCCGGGTCCGCGCGCAGCTGCTCGTGCACCTCCACCGTTGATCGCCCGACGAGCTCGGCGACGTGGATCGCGCACTCCTCGACCGGGTTGGCGCCGGGGGCGAGCACCGCGACCGGACCAGGCCAGCGAGCCGCGACACCCGCCCGCAGCACCGACGTCTTGCCCGCGCCGGACGCGCCGAACACCCCGACGAAGTGCCGTTCGCTCAGGCGCGTGCGGATTTCCCCGACGGCCCGGTCCCGTCCGAAGAACACCTCGGCGTCGCCCTCGTGGAAGGCGAACAGCCCCCGGTACGGGACGGTCGTGTCCTCCTGAGCCACCGGTCGCCCGAGTTCCGCGTCCGCCTGCCGCCACCGCTGTTCCCATGCCCGCGCGTCGCCGCCGCAGGCGCGGACGTAGGCGAGGGTGACGGTCAGAGTGGGC
Source organism: Actinokineospora globicatena (assembly GCF_024171945.1). Taxonomy (GTDB): domain Bacteria; phylum Actinomycetota; class Actinomycetes; order Mycobacteriales; family Pseudonocardiaceae; genus Actinokineospora; species Actinokineospora globicatena. The sequence goes on along the minus strand of NZ_JAMTCR010000003.1, from coordinate 1,033,200 downwards.
AACCGCCGCCCGGCAGCCGCATCGGACAGCGCGGCGATCGAGTAGTGCGCCCGTGTGCTGAGTTGGCGGTACGTCGGGGAACCGGCCTGTCGGCGCAGCTCGCGCAGGGCCTCGGCGAAGTCGACGAGCACCGGGTCGCCCGCTTCCACGGGACGTTCCTGTCGCGGCACGCCCCGTTCCCCCTGTTCACGTCGCGTTGTCCAGCGGAGTGCGCCGGATCCTGAACAACGCCGCGCACGCTACACACGAGCTGACAGCGGCCAGTGGCGCGAAACCGCCTTGTGGCGGGAGAACCCGGTGGCCTGCCTCGAACTCGCCGACACCAGGGGGAACACCGATGCACGTCCAGATCCGTTTGCTCGGCGCCGTCGAACTGCTCGTCGACGGTCGTCGCCGCGCCGTGGGCCACACCCGCCAGCGGTGTGTCCTCGCCGCCTTGGCCGTCGACGCGAACAGACCCGTGAGCTACGAACAGTTGGCCACCCGCGTCTGGGGCGACGCCTTACCCCGTGAGCCGCGCGGAGCCCTGTACGGCTACGTCCACCGACTGCGCCGCGTCCTGGCCGATGTCCGCGAGGTGCGGCTCGAACGCGCCCCGGGCTGCTACACCCTCGTCGCGGCGCCGGACATCGTCGACCTGCGCCGGTTCGAGCACCTGGCGACGGCGGTGCGCCGGGAGACCGGGGATCCCCGGCTGGTCGAGCTGAGCGACGAGGCACTGGGCACCTGGCACGGCTCCCGCGCGTTCGAGGGGCTGGACACCCCGTGGTTCGAGGCGGCGCGGGAACTGGTGCACCAACGGCGGTACCTCGTGGAGACGGCCCGCACCGACGCCGTCCTGAGGCTCGGCCGCGGCGGCGAGGTCGTCGCTGACCTGTTCGCCCGCGTCCGCGCGCACCCCTTCGACGAGCAGGTCGCCGCGCACCTGATGCTCGCCCTGCACAGCGTCGGCCGCACCGCCGACGCGTTCACCATCCACCGCGACCTCTGCCGCCGCCTCGTCGACCACCTCGGCACCAACCCGGGCGAGGCCGTCCACCACGCGTTCCAGACACTCCTCCGGGGCTTCGACCGCGCTGACCGGTCTGCGGTGCCGGTCCGAGGTTTGTCCTAGTTCGGTCCAAGACCGGCTCGCGACAGTGGAGGTCATCAGCACCCGCCGGATCGAGGCGAGGTGCGCGGAAGAGGAGGTTCTCCGTGAGAGCACGTGCGATCATCCCGGCCGTGGTGGCGGTGGGGTCCGTTCTGGCCGGGGTCGGCCAGCTGCCCGCAGCCGGGCAGACGGCGGGCAGCCCCCTGGCGTGCAAGCAGCACTCCCACAAGGCCCGCGACACGTACAACAACGGCGGGGTGAAGGGATCGAGCGCGCCGGTGCGCGCTGCCGGGCCCTACGCGGGCTGCGCCATCGACGGAACCGTCAGCTCGGGCGTCCGGCTGCACTACCACTGCTACGTCATCAACAGCGAGGGCAACAGCTGGACGTGGGTCCGCGTGGTCGGCCAACCCGTCGCAGGCTGGATCTACAGCGGCAACCTGAAGCCGAAGCCGAACCAGAAGGTCGGCGGCTCAACCGAACGCTGCTAGCGAACCACCCCCGACTCCCCACCACCTCGCGGTCCGCTCCAGCTGCGACGCACTGCCGCTCGGCGCGCTGCCCGTGGAGCGTGACGAGGTAGTCGTTCATCGCCGCGTTCGAGCAAGCCTCCCTGAGCACCGCGATGGGCGGATCTAACCAGTGACCGCTTCGGGGTGAACTATGAGGCTTATTCAGGACGCCGTCCGCCAGCGGTTGGATGATCGCCAGGGTGGGGGGAGGTGAAATAGGCGGCGGTCCGTTTGAGAGAATCTGGTTACCACACCAAAGAACCTCACCAGACGGACCGCCTGCATGTATCATACCACCGACCTTGCACGCGATTCCCTCGAGAACCTCAGTGCCGCGATTCACCAGCAGGTCGGTGGTGGTCGGCGGCCGTGGCCGCCGGTGTTAGGCTTGTTCACCTCGCTGGTCGTCACGCTGACTTATTTACGACGACATCGTGTGCAGGCGGAGTTGGCGGAGACCTTCGGGGTCTCGCAATCCACGATCAGCCGAGCGATCGCCGCGGTCACACCCCTGTTGGGCAGCGTTCTCGCCGACCACATCCCCGCGGTCGACGACGTGGACGACCAACGGCGCCACATCATCGATGGAACCCTGTTGCCCTGCTGGTCATGGGCATCGCAACCCGGTCTGCACTCGAAGCGACACCGGAGAACCGGGGTCAACGTCCAGGTCGCCTGCACACTCGACGGATCACTCGCGTGGGTATCGAGCCCCTTCGAAGGCCGCCACCACGACTTCCACTGCCTCAAGCAATCAGGAATCCTGGAAGGCCGGGACACCACCTCCTGGCTCGCCGACAAAGGCTACATCGGCAGCGACATGCTCATCCCGTTCCACAAACCCCGCAAACGTGAATAACCACGATGGCAGAAAGACTACAACTTCCGGCACAACAAGATCCGCGTCGCCGTCGAACGAGCCATCGCCCACCTCACAACCTGGCGAATACTCCACACCGACTACCGACGCCCCTGCAACACCTTCGCCACCACCATCACAGCGGTCATCGGACTCTCCTTCTACGCCCGCTCTGAATAGCCCTCTATGTATGGCATATCGTGTTGACCTGTCGGAATCCGATTTCGGCAGGTCAGCACGCGTATGTCCCGGGCAATTGAACGCAGTTCATGGCCGTTGGAGCATTTCTGCTCCAGTACGCAGGCGCGGTGCGCCTGTGCGAATTACGTACTCTGGTGGAAGCAGCTCAGAGGGCGGTCCACCACGGCGTTGACCGGTCAACACCACGAGCCGTAGACGTCGATGTAGGTGTAGTCGAAGATCTTGTGCCAGCCGGAGTTCGCGGGGAGGTACCCGTAGTCGGTGTAGAGGCCGCAGGACCCGACGTAGAAGCCGTCCACGTCGACGCCGTATCCGCCTCTCATCTGGCCTGGGTAGACCCAGCCGGCGGCGCCCTCCTTGTCGCCCCAATCAAGGGTGTACTTCACCCGGATAGCTGACGAGTTGCCGAGCTTGCCGCACGCGTACCACTCGTCCGGTGCACATCCGCCGAGCACGCCGATGCCCACCCGAGGTACGTCCGCCTGGGCCGTCATCGGCGCAACGAGCATGAGCGCCCCGATCGTGAGTCCCAGCACCAAGGCTCGAAGCCTTCTTTTCTCCCTGCTCACTGCTTCCTCCCCTTGTGTGACACGTGACCTGATTCGAGCTGCCGCGTACTCGGGGTCACCTCGGGCAGGTCTCGTGGGGCGTGGTCTCCGGTAGGTGTTCGGCCCACTGGGCCGCGGTCAGGCCGTGCGACAGGTTGGCGCAGATCTCCCGCGCGGTCCGGTCGGGGTCCAGGTCCCACAGAGTCGTCGTGTCGTCGGCGGCGGCGGCCAGCGTCGTGCCGTCCGGGCTGAACGCCAACGACCGCACGGTGGACGTGCGGCCGCTGAGACGGGCCGCGATCGCGCGTTCGCGCACGTTCCACAGCCTGATGGTGTTGTCGTTGCCCGTGTAGGCGAGAGTGCTCCCATCGGGGCTGAAAGCGACACCGGTGAACGGGGCATCGGCGTGACCGGGGAGGGTGGCCACCCGCGTGCCGGTCGCGACGTCCCACACGATCACCGTCTGGTCGGTGCTCGCCGACGCGAGCAGCGTGCCGTCCGGGCTGAACGCCAGTGACCGCACCCACCCGGTGTGGCCGGTGAACGTGGTGCGGCGGCTGTGCGAACCGACGTCCCACAGCGTCACGAGGTGGTTGTCGTGGTCGGCGGTGGCCAGGGTCTGGCCGTTCGGGCTGAACGCGACGCCGGTGACGACCGCTTCGACGTCGAATGTCGCCAGGCGGGTACGCGTGGGAACGTCCCAGAGGATGGCCGTGTGGTCGATGCTCGCCGACGCCGCGGTACGCCCGTCAGGACTCGTCGCCACGTCGACGACCGCGGCCCCGTGTCCGGCGAGTGGCTCGCGCGGCTGCCACACCACAACGCCGTTGGCAGCCGGGTCGTAGGGGTCGTGGGCGGACTCGACACCGGTCACCACCGTGCCGTCCCCGCCCGGCACCACCGAGTTGACCACTCTGTCCGGCTCGGCGAGACGTCGCGCGGGCGTGCGTGACGCCATGTCCCACAGCGTGGTCCCGCCCACCCCCGCGGTCGCCAGCCGCCGCCCGTCCGGCGTGAACGCGACGTCGTTGACCGTGGACCCGTTCGCGATCGGTGCCACCGCCGTGTCCCACAGGCTGATCCGCCCGTTCTCGCCGCCCACCGCGAGGAGGTTCGACTCGGTCGGGCTGAAGGCGACGGAGTACAGGTTGAGCCGGTGTCCGGCAAGGCGGCCGCGCGGGGTGCGGAGGGTGGTGTCCCACAACCTGATGACGGCGTCGCTGCCCGCCGAGACGAGGGTGCGGCCGTCCGCGCTGAACGCGAGGGTGTACACCCCGAGGGTGTGGTCGGCCAGCACGGCGGTGCGGGTACGGGTCGGCACGTCCCACAGCGCGACCGTGGTGTCGTCACCGGTGGACGCGAGGGTGTGCCCGTCCGGGCTGAACTCCACCGCCCGCACACCGTCTGTGTGTCCGGTCAGTGTTGCCACCGGGGTCTGCCGGGTGACGTCCCACAACCGGATCGTGCGGTCGTCGGCCGAGCTGGCGAGGGTCGCGCCGTCCGGGCTGAACGCGAGACCGGCGACCGACGCGGTGTGGCCGGTCAGGGTGGCGACAAGTCGTCCGCTCGGCACGTCCCACAGCCGCACCTGGAGATCGTTCCCCGCGCCTGCCAGGAGACCGCCGTCGGGGCTGAACTTCAGCACGCGGACGATGTCGCCGCTGCCGGTGAACTCCCGCAGCACGGTCCGTGCCCTCAGGTCCCACAGGACGACGCGCCGGTCGTCACCACCGGTGGCCGCCAGCGTGCCCGCGGAGTTCACCGCGAGGGCGCGGATCCACGTGTGGTGACCTCTCAGGGTGGCGGTTCGACCCCGGTCGTCCCCGCGCCACAGGGACAGGGTCTGGTCCTGGCTCGCGCTGACCACCGTGCCGTCCGGGGTGAAGGCGACCCCGGACACGGCCTGGGCGTGGCGCTCGACGTCCGTGCGCAGGTGCCGGTACGCCGACAAGCTGATCAGCGCGCTCCGTGCCTCGATCGTCGACGCGGCCCGGTTCGCTTCGACGCTGAGGAGTTTCGCCGTGATGGGGTCGGAGTGGGCCAGCGCCAGCGCACGGGTCGCGAGTTGGCGGGAGACCGCGGCCTGACGCGCGCGCACCGCGTCCGCACGCTGGACGGCGGCCACCACGCCGATGACGGTGGTGATGGTCACCAGCACGGCCAGCGCCGCCATCACGTACCGGGACTGCCGGGTCCGCCGCGCCGCTGCCGCCCGTTCCCCCGCCTGCTGGTCCGAACTCGCCGCCAGGAATGCCCGTTCGACGGGGTTGAGCTGTCCCTCTGCCCGGCGCGCCCACTCGAGGGCGGCCGACAGCCGCACCCCTCGGTACAGCGCGCCGGGATCGCGGTCCAGCACCTCCCACTCCTGGGCGGCGCGGGTCGTCGCGCGGTGCGTGCGCTGCCCTTCGCGGTCCGCGGCGAGCCAGTCGCGCAGCCGGGGCCACGCGTGGATGAGGGCCTCGTGGGCGATCTCGACCGCCTCGGCGGAGACTGTGATCAACCTGCGTTCGGCGAGCGCGGCGAGCACCTCGGCGGTGTCGTCGGTCAGTTCCGACCGGACGACGCGGCGTTTGGTGTCCGCGGTGCCGTCGCCCAGCGCGGTGAGCCGCAGGAACAACGCGCGCGCCGACTGCCGCGCGCCGGGTGACAAGCAGGCGAACGCCGATTCCGCGGAGCGGGCGAGCGCGCCGTCGATGCCGCCCGCCGCGTGGAAGCCCGCCAGGGTCAGTGTGTTCCCACGTCGTCGGTGCCAGGTCTCCAGCAGCGCGTGCGACAACAGCGGCAACGCACCGGCGTTGCCCGCTGACTGGGCGAGCAGTTCAGCGACCAGCGCGCCTTCGAGGACGAACCCGGCGTCGACCGCGGGACGGACGATCGCCTGGCGCAGCTCGTCGTTGGTCATCGGTCCGACGGCCACCTGGGCGTCCTCGAGCGCGTCGACGAGGTCGGGGTACCGGGTGCAGTGGGCGTAGAAGTCGGCGCGGACACCCAGCACTACGCGGCACCGGCCATCGGGCGTGCGTGCGGCGGTGAGCAGGAGTTCGACGAAGCGGGCGCGCTCGGTGTCGTCGAGGCAGAGGGTGAAGACCTCCTCGAACTGGTCGACCACCAGGAGCAGCTCGGCGTTGCCCGGCAGATGGGTCGACGCGACCCGCACCAGGTCGTGGCGGGCCAGGCCGGTCGGGCTCGCCAGACGGGCCGCCGCCTCGTCCAGCGGGTGCGGTCCCGGGGTGAACAGCACGACGTGCCGGTCCGGTTCGGCTGCCTGCCAGCGCGGCACCAGGCCCGCGCGCAGCAACGACGACTTGCCCGCGCCGGACGCGCCGAACAACGCGACGAAGCGCTGTCTTCCCACTCGGTCGAGCAACTGTTCGACGACCCGCTCCCGGCCGTGGAACCGCTCGGCGTCCTCAGGCTGGTAGGCGGCCAGCCCCACATACGGTGTGGGACCGTCGAGCGGCGGATCGACGGGTCTGGCGGTCATGGCCTGCTCGAGGGCCACCCGGTGCCAGCGCCGTTCCCACTCGGCGGTGTCGCCCGCGCATCCGCGCACGTAGGCCAGCGTCACCGCCAAGCTCGGCAGCCGTCGCCCGTTGGCCGCACTCGACAACGTGGTGACGGAGAAGTGCACACGTGCGGCCAGTTCGCGGTAGGTCGGACTGCCCGCCGCCAAGCGGAGCAGACGCAGGTCCGCCGCGAACCGCACCACCGCGTCGTCGCCCGCGTCGAGCGGACGTTCGTGTCGCGGCATGGTGTTCGCCCCCTGCAACCCGGTCTCGCCGACATTGTTCTGCGTCCGTTTGTTCGGCGCCACGTCCCGACACCGAACAACCCGATCGCAGTACACCGGAGCGGACCGAGGGCGTGGCCTCGTGTCATCGGCGCGTCCCCGCAGTGGTGGGCCGCCGATCCGCGGGTGGAAGGGGCACTCATGGGTCCGACGATGTCCGATCCCGGCTCGGCGAGGAACACGGCCGAGTTCGCGGAGATGATGCGACGACTGAAACTGCGTTCCGGCTTGACCTACCGGGACCTGGAGAGGGAGGCCGCGCGCCGGGGTGACTACCTCGCGCGCAGCACCCTGGCCTCCGTCATCGCGAACGACCGCCTGCCGCGCCCGGACCTGCTGTGCGCGTTCGTCCGGGCGTGCGGGTGCGACGACGAGGTGGGCCGGTGGCTCTCCGCGCGCCACCGGATCGTGGAACTGTCTGCCCGACAGGGATCTCCAGCCACCGCCTCGCACACACCGACCGAGGTCCCGCCCATCTGGGTGCTGCTGTGCGCCGCGCTGGCCTTGGTCCTCGCCATGCGTCTCCGGTTCACCCGCGTGCCCGCCGGACCCGGCACACCACCAGTGCGACGACCCGGTTAGGTCGTTGAGCGCTGCCTAGCAGTGGATGGAGTCGGTCACCGGCTTCTCCTCCTGCACGGATGTCGGTCGGAGGTCGATCGTGTTGCGCCGAACCGGCCCCACGACCCGCACGGTGCTGCGGGCGCTCGAGACGGCCCCGAACGCCCGCAGCACTTCGTCACCGGGTCACCGGCACCGTCACAGGAACACCAGCTCCACCTGCTCGACGTTGCCCCAGCTGCAGTAGGCGTTCGTCCTGGTAGCACCCTGGACGACGCTGCTCTCGCCGCTCCCGCCGAGGGTGCACCAGACACGCACCCTCCACTTGTAGCTGCCCTTGGTCGTGCACTGGCCCCAGCCGTTCGTCAGGTTCTTGCCCTTGGTGCACGAGGGGCCGAACCCGTCGGTCGACGCGGTCGTGACCGACGTGCCTGCCGTCGTCGGTGCGGCGACCGCCGTTCCCGACACCCCTAGGAAGGCCGCACCGGCGACCATGGCGCTGATCAGGACTGCCTTGATTTTCATCTCATCCGTCCTTTCACCCCATTGCTGTCCGTTGAATCGGTGCCGACAGAACACCCCATCGTCGGGTTCCGCCTACATGATTGAGACCTGCGCGCGGTTGCTCAGGGATATTCTTCCGGCGAGGTAGAAGCCTCTGCTCGGGTGTCGCACCGGGTGGGCTGTTCCAGCTTGACAAGGCGGAGCGCGTATTGCCAGGTGTTTGGGGCGTCCCGGACGGAGGCGGAGCACCGTGGCTGGTCAGCGGCCTTTGTCCGGCCGTCCGGACAGTGCCCGGACGGGCGATTCCCTGGCTTGCTGCTGATCCACCCCGATGGAGTGGTGAATCAAGACCCTCTTCGACCCGGTTCCGCTCGGAACGCCGCAGAGTTCTCCACTCCGCTGAGGTTGCTCAAACTCACTGCCGCGCAGCGCAGCCGCGAACATGCTGCGCCGTGACACCCGACCACGGTCGGAGTTGCTCGCTGTGTTCGTGCGCGCGTGTGGCGACGAGCACCACCTGGCGGAGTGTTTGAGCACCAGGGAACGCTTGGCCGTGGGGTCGCACCTCGACCGTGCACGGACCACTCAGGCGACCGGACCCGACCCTCACCCTGAACCCGTCCCGCAGCGAACGAGACGATCACATCCGTGATCAGCAGGTTCCTCGGTGGTCGTCCCCCGTCAAGCTGGTCGTGGACCGGACCCACGCCCGATCCAAACGCAGCGTGGCTGGCGCGTTGGCCTGTGGGGTTCCAGAACTCCGCGCGATGCGTCTGACCTGCGTGGCGGGTAGCCCAGATTAGCCCCCGTGTGATCGCAAGGGGTCATGGTCGTCGAGCTGCTGGCGATTGACTATTCGCGAGCGTGGAGTCCACCGTGAAGGTGGCCCACCTGGATGGCGGTCCCTGTGTGGCGCCCGGTCATCACGTTGTGCACCGGTGCCACCTCCTGTTCGTGCGCGTTGAGCGCGGGGCGGAAGCACAGGTGGATGTGGAACTCTGACTCATGCGGCTGGATGGGCGCCGTCGATCGGCTCGCGTACTCCACCCCGCCGCCTCGGCGGACACCGAGGAACCCGACCCGGTACAGCAATTCGATGGCTATGTCCGGATCGAACAATGCCGTGTGCGCCGGGTACTCCTTGGGCAGCAGGTTCTTCACCAATTCGAACCTCACAGCGAACGCCGCGCGGGTCACCACATACCCCATGTTGTGGAACAGGATCAGCAGGCGGTCGAGGAACGGGAAGCTGATCCCGTACTCCTTGGCCAGGTCCAAGCGCTTCCACTTGGAGAAGCCCAGGGTGGCGTCCAGGACGTCGGCCTCCTCGACGCGTCGGTGCCCCCGCGCGTGGGCTGTGTCCCGGCAGAGGTTGAGGAACTGGATCGCGTCGCGCGGGCGGGGCAGCATCCGTGCGACCAGGTACTCCTCAGTCGGCTGGCCTGCGACTTGAACCGGGAAGACCTCGCCCCACAGCTCCGCACGGGTCAACCTGCGGCCCAGCGACGCGGACGCGCGCGCCAGGGCGAGGTCCCCCAACTGTTCCCCCGTCCAGTCGATGCGCAGCTCGTCGCTGTGGAACTTGTCCGCGTCGCTGAAGGTCAGCGAGTCGTAGACGTCTGAGCGCAGGAACACGACGCAGCGCACCGCGGAGCCGAAGACCAGCGAGCAGTGCTTGCTCGCCATGAGCAGCCCGGTGACGAGGTCGATGCTGACGGCGTCATCGGACCACGTCTGCTCCAACTGGTCGACCAGCAGCATGAGCGGTCCATGTGAACCCACGCACCCCAGGTCGTCACTGGCCCGCCTGACTGCGGCTTCCAACACCTCCAACTGCCTCGATACCCGCACCCCGGCCGTGGTGTCGCCGGTGTCAACGGCGACTTTGGCGCCGAGCGCCTCGAACGACAAGGACGCCTTGAGCCCTCGGCTCGCCCGCACGACCCGATCGAGGAACTGGTCTTCTGAGGTCTCGCCGTTGTCCTGGAGAAACCGGCGAAGCGCCTTGATCGACGGCGAACGGCGACCCCGATGCCTCCTGGCGTGCACGATCAGGAACCGCGCCGCGTGGGTGGCGAACACGTAGCGCCACAGCAGCGACTTCGCTGCGGCGCTTGTGAGACCGGCCAGCTCAAAACGGCGGAGCTCGTCGCCTGCAGCGTTGTCCGGGGTGATCAGGCGGGTGTGGCCGTCGGTCAGGTCGCCCATTGCCAGGCGCATGCAGATAGCGCTCTTACCCGAACCCTTGCGCCCGATGATCAGGCTCTTGCGACCGGAAAACGCTTCTGCGAACGCGGTCGTGTGCAGAAAACCCTGGCGCAGCAGCCCGTCGGCGATGTCGTGCTCGGCGTCGTCCCTGCCGAAGTACAGCGGGGTGACTATGTCCACCTGCTCGACCAGGCCCATTCCGGCGGAGTTCACAGCACTCAGTCCGAGCACGCGTTCGGCTCGCTGCCGGTCGAGCGCGGCCGAGTGCGTGCCCTGGACGCTCGCGGTCATCGGGCTCGCCCCTGCCTCCGACATGGATCGGTTCAACGTGGTGGCGAAGTCAGCATCGTGTTCCGCTCGGTCGTCCACCGCGAGCTGTGCTCGCCACCGGGTCCGCTCCGAGGCGCGGCCCTGCTCGCGCACCTCTTGGACAAGCCGCAGAACGGCAGGGTCATCACCCAGCGCGGACAGGATCAGCGCGCCCACGAACGCGGTAGTGGGGGCCAGTGCACCGACCGCATCACCGCGTCCGGCGCGAACATGTGCGACCAGCAGATCGACCTCGTCCAGCAGACCCGCCTCCACCCTGCAGACCATGTCCCGTGATCTACATCGGTTCGCCGGGAGTGGTCGTGACAGGGAGGACACGAACGGAGTAGTTCGTGTTTGAGGTCGTGTATCTCGTCGCGCAGCCGGAAAGCTAGCTCGAACTCGGCATGAGGCTGCATGAGTGCCCGATCGAGTCTCGGCACGACCCATGGTGTCCATGCAGCGGGTGGATCAAGTGCCTGCGGGGCAAGCACTGTGTGTGGGTAAGCAAGGAGAGCGGTCAGCGGCCCAACCCCGCGGGCCGCTCGGACGCTGCCGTCGCCTCGGTGGCCACGGCGAGGAAATCGCGGAGGGTGTCGCCGGTGAAGGTGAGCACCACGACTCCGTTCATGCGGCCTCCGCGGGTGAACTCGGTCTCTCCCACCGTGTTGGTCTCGAACGACATCGGACAGCCGGTGGTGACCTTCGCGTAGACATCGAGAGTCGGGGCATACATTTGTGGAGCCTCACTTCTGCGCGTAGCCAATCCACGCGACGTTGATATTGAACGGTTGCCACCTGACGGCGTCCCGTGCTGTGTCCACCAAATTAGGGCGACGGCCGCGGCAGCGACAGAGCGGCAATGCGGCTACCTTGTGGCGTCCTTGTGGCGTCACCATCGCCGCAACGCGTTCTTCACGGAAGACTTGGGGCAACGCCCCTAGCACGGCTACGAGAATTGCTGTGCCAGACCGAGATTTGCGGCAGCACGTGTGGCCATCGTCGGCCTGATCCGATAGTTCATTCGGGTGAATCGGGTTGTGCCGCCAGGAGACGGTGGTGCCGATGGGCTGTTTCCCCAGTTCAGCGCTCCGCGGCGAGTGGTGTCGACGTCGTGAAATGTGGCACGATCGGCGCATCGAGCGTGGGCGGATGGGGATGTCATGGCAACGCGACGACGTGCACTGGCCCAACGCAGAACTGCGATGGGATTCACCCAGGAGACCCTGGCGGAGGCACTAAGGGTAGAGCGCTCGACGGTAGCGCGGTGGGAATCGGGAAACCAGGCACCCATGCCGGGGATCCGACGTCGGCTGGCGGACGCTCTGACGGTGCCACTTCACGAACTGGTGGCGCTACTCGAAGTCGGTCCTGTCCAGGCTAATCTCGATCTAGAGCCGGTTGGCGTTATCGATGCGCACCTGCTGACTCAAGGGGTGGCAGAGCGATCCCAAGACCAGGTGCCGCAGGATCGGGAGACGCACGTTGGGGCCCTGGGATGGCACGCTGGTCCAGGTGGAGACGTCGGTGATGGACTGCCCGGCAGGGATACCGTGGAGTCGGTGTTGAGGTTGGGAGGCGCGGACGTGGACCGTCGTGAGTTCCTGGCGTCGGCTGCGGTGACCGTCGCGGCTGCGGCGTTCGCTCCCGGCGACCCGGACGCGATCATGCGCCTTGTGGCTCGGATGGGGGGTGTTCGGGTTGGTGCTGGGGAGGTCGCGGCGATCCGGACGATGACCACGGCTCTGGGGGACACCGCGTCGGAACTGGGGGGTGCGCATGCGCGTCATCTGGTGGTGCGCTACCTGGTCGATGACGTCGGGCGGTGGTTGGACGGGGCCTATACCGAGGCCGTCGGGCGTGAGTTGGTCACCGCGACCGCCGAGTTGGTGCATCTTGCGGGGTGGATGGCGCGTGACGCGGGCGAGAACGGCGTTGCTCAGCGGTACTACCTCCACAGCTATCGCTTGGCGAATGAGGCAGGCGCCCCCGAGGTTGCCGCCACGTCACTTCGGGGGCTCGCCGACCAAGCTCTTGACCTCGGTTACACGGGTATGGCGCTCCGTTTCGCCGGTGCCGCCGACCAGACTGGACGCCATCTCGGCGAGCCGAAAGCGCGGGCTTACTACGCCACGACTCACGCGCGCGCGGCAGCGGCCGACAGCGACTTCGCGACCGCCCGCGCTCGACTGTCAGTGGCCGGGAGTGCCATGGACCGCGCGGTGGACACGCCTGGCCTCAGTTGGGCCGGTCACTACAGTCCAGGCCGATGGGCCCACGAAGCGGCACTGGTCCATGCCCGCATGGGAGACATGCTCGCCGCCGAGGAACACATCGACCACGCGCTCTCGCTCGGCCTTGACCGCCGCCGCACCCGCGCCATGGTCCTGGCCGATCTGGGCGGTATTCGATTCCGCCGCGAGGACGCCGACGGCGCTGTGGCGGCGTGGACCGAGTTCGCGGGTCTCGCCGAAGGCGTTCACTCGACGCGGATCGATCGCAGTGCCGCTGACATCGCAGTGCGGCTGGGCTCGGTCGCGGGGGAACCGGCCGCACACCTCCGCGACCTGCTCGCCCAACGCAGCCCGATCTGATCCGAGCGCTCCACCGAGCAAGATGAGGGCTCCGGGGCCGTCGAGCATTGCTAGCCCCGGAGCTGAGCGAGTCGATGGACGTGGTGGTCTGGTTCGAGCCTCAGTCCTGCTGTGCTAGCCATCCCAGGATTGCCTGGGTGGTCTGTGCTGGTTGTTCTTGTTGGATCCAGTGGCCGGAGTCGAGGGTGATGACGGTGGCGTTGGGGACGGAGTCGGTGAGGGTTTCGGATGGTGGGATGGCGTCGCGGGTGCCGTGGAGCATGAGGGTGGGGTGGGGGAGGACAGGGTTGGCAGCGGCTAGGTGGTGCCAGTTGCGGTCCAGGTTTCTGTACCAGTTCACGCTGGGGGTGAAGCCGGTCGTGGTGAAGGCGGAGATGAAGATGGCTAGGTCGGCTTCGGGCATTAGTGGGTCGCCGAGGGGGGTGGGGGAGTGGGCTAGGTTGACGAAGGTCATGCCTGGTTGGGGGGTGCTGGGGGGCTCGTTCTTGCGGAAGAGATTGCGGAGGAATTGGGGGGTGTTGGCGTCGAACACGGCGTCGGCGACGCCTGGTTGGCGGTTGAAGTGGACGAAGTAGTAGTCCCCACCTAGGAACTGTTCCATGGACTCGATCCAGGGCTTTTCGCCGCGTTCGATGTAGGGGAGGCTCAGGTTGATGATTTTGTTGACGCGCTGTGGGTGCAGGAGGGCCAGGCCCCAGACGACCATCGCGCCCCAGTCGTGGCCGACGAAGGTGGCGTCCTCGTAGCCGTAGTGGTCGAGCAGGGCCACGAGGTCGCCGGTCAGGTGTTCGATGTCGTAGTCGGTCACCTCGGTCGGGCAGGACGAGTTCCCGTAACCCCGCTGGTTGGGGACGATGACGTGGTAGCCCGCCGCGACGAGGGCGGGTACTTGGTGGCGCCAGGAGTAGGCGTGTTCCGGCCAGCCGTGGCACAGGACGATGGGGCGTCCCGCGCCCGCCTCGAAGACTTCGAGCTCCACGCCGTTGACGGGCACGAGGGTGGGCTCGGGAAACTCGGTGGGGTAGGTCATGGCGCCATGGTGCCGACCTAAACCGGTCAGCCCATGACCGGTTTGTGTGCGAGTGTTGCTCTCGTGCGAACCGACCGGCTGGTGGCCATCCTCCTCATGCTGCAGCGGCGCGAGCAGACGACAGCGGCAGAAGTCGCCCGTGAGCTGGAGGTCTCCGAGCGCACCGCGCGCCGTGACCTGGATGCCCTGGCCATGGCCGGGGTGCCCATCTACTCCACGCAGGGCCGGGGCGGCGGCTGGCGGCTCGTGGGCGGCGCCCGCACCGACCTGTCCGGCTTGACCGCCAGTGAGGTCCGCGCCCTGTTCCTCGTCGCAGGCCCTGCCTCGGCGGCCACACCAGCCGTGAAAGCGGCGTTGCGCAAGCTCGTCCAGGCCCTCCCAGAGCCCTTCCGGGTGCAGGCCGAGGCCGCGGCGTCATCGCTGGTCAGGGACCCGCAACAATGGGGCACGAACCGCGTCGAGCCCAGGCCACCTCAGTTCCTCGACGCACTCCAAGACGCGGTGATCCGCGGCGTCCAAGTGCGACTTGGCTACCTCGACCGCAAAGGTGCCGAATCCGAGCGAACCGTCCACCCGCTGGGCATCGTCGCGAAAGGACCGTCGTGGTACCTGGTCGCCAACACCGACGCAGGGAGACGGACCTTCCGGATCGATCGCGTGTCCTCTGTCAACCCGACCGACGATCCCGTGCACCGACCCGACGACTTCGACCTAGCCGAGAGTTGGCGCGAGATCGCCGACGAGGTCGACCGCAAACGCACACCCCTGGAGATCCAAGCCCTCTGCGTGCCCGACGGCGTAGGCGTGCTCCGGATGGCATTCGGCAGCCGACTCGAAGTGGGCGGAACGAGGCCCGATGGCCGCGTCGAGATCGTGATCCGCGGTCACAGCGAGTACATGCTCGCGGGCGAACTCTCCGGACTCATCGACTATGTCGAAGTCACCAGTCCCCAAGGCGTGCGAGACCACCTAGCCTCAATCGGCACCACACTCGTCAAACGGTACGGCTCAGTCAGCGATCGCGGTGAAACCGACGACTGACTCGATCCGGCCGCGCACCAGGTACTCGCCAGGGACGGAGTTGCGGATGCCGTACTCCGCCGCGCGATGCTCGCCCATGTAGCGCGCACCGATGCGGGTAGCCCACTCGCGGACGACAGTCAGATCGTCGATGAAGGTCGGCGTCCCAGTGACAGTGACATAGGAGTACGGCGGCTCCTGGTCGTCCACGCACACGCTGAAGCGCCCGGTGCGGCGCAGTGCCCGATACTTCACCGAATCCGACCAGGTGGTGAAGACAATGTCGTCACCATCGAGAAGGAACCAGATCGGTGTGACGTGCGGTGTCCCATCTCGACGGACGACCGCCAGCTTCCCGGTGCGGGTGCCGGTGAGTGCGAAGGCGCGCCAGGTCTCGTCGGACATGCGGGGCATCGTGGTCCTCCTCGGTGGCCGTCAACAGTAGTGTGCACAATACGTTCCGGCACAGGGAGGCGGGCCCCACGAGGAGGCCCGCCTCATGGTCTACCGATCAGAGCGGGGTGGCCGCGATGTCGAGCTCGCGGACCGTTGTGCCGACGCGGGTCCGCAGCGTCACCGTGGCCGAGTCACCCGAGCGCGCCACGGCGATGGTGCGCTCGTCGGTCCACCCGGCGAAGCGGAACTCGCCGTCGCCGATGTGGATGAGCTTCGCGGTCGGCTTGCCCGCCACCGTGAGCACGAGCGCGCCGTCGACGACGGTGATCGTGGCGTCCGCCTGCTCCTGCGGCCGCAGGAACTCTCCGTCCTCCTCTTCCCAGCTGGGGAACGACACCGGGATCGGGAACGACACCGCGTGCGCGCCCAACTGGTCCTCGGCCAGCGGCACGCGCTTCTTGTTGATGAGCACGTCGTCGCGGTCGAGGTCGGCGAGGTAGTGGTCGGGGAACAGCTCCAGCAGCTCCTCGGACACCAGCGCGTCGATCACCATGTGCACCCGGGGCACGGTGTCGGTGTTCTCCACCTGGTGCATGCGGGAGAAGTCACCGAACCAGAACTCGCCCGGCTGCCACTGGTGCAGGGTGCCCTCCATGAACAGCTTGGCGCCCTCGCAGGTGGTGACCGGCACGTGCAGCCGGGCGTTGCCCCAGGCAGGCCCGTACTTGGTGTCGTTGTGCAGCCAGCTCTTGGCGCCGGGCCCGAGCGAGAGCAGCCGCACCGCGCGCAGCTCGGCGGGGATGTCGGCGAGCAACTGGGACAGGTACGGCGCCTTGTCCCGCCAGATGGTGTCCTCGTGCTCGACCAGGCCGGGGCCGCCGGGGTCGGTGCGCTCGAGGTTGCCCGCGGCGCTGCGCAGCGAAAGGCAGCGCCAGTCGATCTCGGCCTCGGTGATGGTGCCGTCGTCGGCGTAGCTGCGCTGCAGGCTCCACCGGTGCTCGCTCAGCGTGCGCAGGTCGTCCTGCAGCTGGTCGGCGTCGTAGTCGCGCTTGAGTCGGACGGCGGGCGGGACCTTGGCCACGGTGGGTGGGAGTGGGTTGTCGAGTGACACCGTTGTAGACCTTTCGCAGATGTGTGGGAAACGGGAGAGGGGCTCGCTCAGCCCTGGGCCAGCGCCGGGTCGATAGCGGCCCGCACACCCGCGAGCACGTCGTCGACCGCGGCGCGGACCTCCGGGATGAGGAACCCGTGCCGCCGGGAGAGCTCGTCCAGGTGGGCACCGAGAGTGTCCACATCGGAGTACTCGCAGGTGATCACCGTGTTGGCGTAGCGGGTGCCGTCGATGGTGAAGCTGCTCGACCGCACCACCGCCAGGGTGGCCCTGATGTCGGCGTCGGCCGCGTCGTCCAGCGGGGTGGTGGGGAACTGCAGGGCGATCCGCTTGGCGGACCCCGAGGTCGCGTCGTGGCGCTGCCCCCACTCGCCGAACAGGATGTCCAGCATCGCCACGTAGGTGTTGAGCCCCGAGGCCGCGATCGACAGCGAGGTCGAGCCGGACACCCGGGGGTTGATCTCGATGACCTCGTACCGGCCGTCGACGTAGATCATCTCGACCTCGACCGAGCCGGTCACCTCGAGCGCCGCGCACAGCCGCTTGAGCCGCTCGGCGACCGGTGCGAAGCGCTCGTCGGCCTCCGCGCGCGGGGCGGTGTAGCGGACCGTGGTGAAGGCGAACGTCGGGGCCCCGCCGGTGGGACCCTTCCACAGCAAGGGTTGCACGACGTAGTCGCCCGCCGCGCCGACGACCTCCACCGAGCACAGCTCGCCCGCCACGCACCGCTCCAGCACGACGTTGCCGTCGTAGGGCTCGTCGAGGTAGCCGTCGAGGTCGCCCTGGTCGGCCAGGAAGCGGATCCCGTTGCCCAGGCAGTCCCACAGCGGCTTGCTCAGCAGCGGGTAGCCGAGTTCGCCTGCCCGCTCGACGAGGTAGTCGCGGTACGCGGGTACCGGCAGGGTCCGGGAGTTGAGCAGGTCGCCGTCGACCAGGACCCCCTCGGGGGTGTCGAGCCCGTGCGCGCCGACCAGCAGCTTGGTCTCCCACTTGTTGGCCATCAGCCCGGTCGCCGCCGCGCTGTGCATGACCGTCGGGATCCCCTCGGCCGCGAGCCGCTCGCAGACCAGTGCGTCGCGCAGCGCGTTCTCGTCCGGAATGGACAGTGAGATGACGCCGTCGGTGCCCCACTCCCGGATGCGGCGCAGGGTCTCGGCGACCGACACTCCTGCGGGCATCTTCTCGACCTCGCCGGGGAACTCCCCGGGCGCGCACTCGCCGTCGGTGTAGAACAGCTTCCCGACCAGGCCCCGCTCGCGCAGGGCGACACCGAGCTCTTCGAGGTAGGGGACGGTCTGCTGGATCTCGATGGAGCGTAAGAAGGCTATCTTTCTCATGGGCGGTCCACCTCGACGGTGATCGCGCCCACGACGTCGTTGGCCAACTCGTTGACCTCGGTCGTCGACCCGGCGGTGACGATGACGTAGCCGACACGGGCCACGTTGTCGGTCGGGTCGCCGATCTCCTTGCCCGGCTCGGCGTACACCTCGGCCTCCACGACGTGTTCGCTCTCGGGCACGCCGCTGACGCCGCGGAACACCCCGGCGCTGGGCGGGGTGAGGAACCGGATCGCCGCCGCGCGCTCCTCGGTCGGGTCGAGCGAAGGCGCCTTGCCCACCGCGATGTCGATGTACGCGGCGGCCTCGCTGATCCCGGTCGCCAGGCGCACCAGCTTCATGATGTGGTCACCAGGCGGCCGGGCGCCGATCTCGATGATCTTCGCGACACCCGGGGAGACCAGCTTGATCTCGGTGTGGGCGATGCCGTGCCGGAAGCCGAGCGCGGACAGGCCCGCCTCGACGCCCGCGAGCAGGGTGGCGCGGTCGCCGGAGGACAGCTCCGCGGGCACGGTGTGGCCCAGCTCCGCGCGGCTGTCGTCGTCGGTGGTGAACTTCTGGGTCACCGCGATGTGCCGCACCGCGCCGTCGACCACGGCCGACTCGACGCTGAACTCCACGCCGCCCACGTACTCCTGGGCCAGCACCGAGTTGTCCAGCGGGGTGCCGTGCGGGAACTCGAAGGGCCAGCCCTGGGCGAACTCCACCGCGCGCGCCAGGCCCGCCGCCTCGCGCACGATGGACACCCCGATCGACCCGGCGTTCTCGGCAGGCTTGACCACCAGCGGGTAGTCCAGACCGGCCTCGGCGATCCGCGCGGCGAGGACCTCGGCGTCGGGACCGGTGACCGTGCGCGGCGCCGGGGCACCCGCCTGGTCGAACGCCTCGGCCATGGCCCGCTTGTTGCGGACGGCGTCGGCGAGCGCCGGGTCGTGCGACGGCAGACCCAGGTCGGCGGCGACCAGGGTGGACAGGCCGGAGAAGAACTCCCAGCCGGTGATGACGCCGTCGACACCGGTCTCGCGGCCGTAGGCCACCAGTTCCTTGCGGGCCTGCTCCAGGTCGCTGAAGTCGGTGAACACGGTGCCCGCGATCAGGTCCCTGCTGCTCTGCGGGTACTTCTCGTAGAGGTCGGCGTGGGTGGCGACGTAGGTCCGCACGCCCAGTGCCTCGGCGGCCCTGAGCAGGTCCTCCCCGGCGTTGCCGTTCGCTTCGATCAACAGCAGCTTCGTCATTGTTGCCTCTTGTGTGTGGGTATCAGCGGGGGAGGGGTGGAGCGGGTCTCGGAGGACTCACGCGGTGGCGGCGGGCTGGCGCGGCGCCCGCACCAGCAGCGTGGACAGCAGGCTCAGCGCGATCAGCACCACCCACGGCCAGATCCGGCCCCACGACAGCAGCGTGGTGAACAGCGCCGGGGCCAGCGCGCCGCCGACGTTCCACGACAGCATCTGGAACACCGCCAGGTAGCGCCCGCGCAGTGCGGGCGGGGCCAGTTCGATCGACAGCGTGCTCACCGCGGGGGACTGGATGATCTCGGCGAGGGTGTAGACCAGGATCGCCAGGCCGAGCGTGGGGATCATCGCCCACGCGGGCACCAGGCCCGCCGCGGCGAAGAGCCCGAAGGCGCCCGCGTTGAGCACCGCGGCGAGGGCGATCATCCGCGATGACCGGTGCTTCTCGACCCAGCCGCTGATGACCGTCTGCGTGGTCGCCACCAGCACCGTGTTGACCGTGAGCAGCACACCGGCCAGCCAGACGATGCCCTCCAGCGTCTCGATGATGTAGATCGCGAGCAGCACGCTGAGCACCATGGCCGAGAGCACGAACACGAAGTTCACCGCCACCAACCGCATGAACGCCCGGTCGCGCAGCACCACCCGGTAGCCGCCCGCCTTCTCCGGTTCCGGCTCGGAATCCTCGTCCTCGGCGGGCTCACTCGCCTTCTCGACCACGGGGTCCGCGCCCGCCGGGTTCCAGCTGACCAGCAGCCACGCGGCGAAGAGGTACGACACCGCGTTGGCCACCAGCAGCCAGTGCATCCAGTTCACGCCACCGATGCCGACCACGGCGGCGGCGATCGCGCCGCCGAGGCCGACACCGGCGTTGCGCAGCGCCTGCATCAGGCCGAACCAGCGGGTCCGGTTGTCCTCTGTGGACGCCAGGGCGACCAGGGCGCCGTAGGAGGTCCAGTAGGCGCTCACGCCCACCTGCACGATCAGCCCGAGCACCGCCACGTGCCAGAAGTCCTCGGCCACCAGGTACGCCGCGAAGCCCGCGCCTGCCACCAGGTTGCCCGCCGCGGCGACCGCTCGGGGACCGAACCTGTCCACCAGCGGGCCGAACAGCGTCGGTGCCGGGATCGCCAGCAGTTGGGCCACCGTCAGCGCGAGGCCGACCTCCAGCAGCGACATCGACGTCGTCCTGGCGAAGTACACGACCTGGAAGGCGAAGAGCAAGCCGCTGCCGAGGCTGTCGATGGCGCCCGCGGTGAGAAACCGGGTGTGGCCCCTGACCTCGGGTAAGCCCCAGCGCGAACGGGGTCGCTCGGCGCCGGCGGTGGTGGTGTCAGGCATGGGAGTCCTTGCAGGGGAGTGGGTGCGGGTCTTCCGGACCTTATTCGCCGTAGGCGCGCCGGAACTTCTCCATGATGTACTCCCCGGAGTAGACCGGGGCGTAGCGCGGGGGGTTGCCCGGGGCGGTGCAGGTCGGGATGCACTCGATCAGCGCCCCGTAGTTCGGCTGGTGGAAGAACGGCACCGAGAACCGCTCCTTGGCCGCGAGTTCCGGCGCCGGGTTGACCACCCGGTGCACGGTGCTCACCCAGCGGTCGTTGGTCCAGATCGCCATCAGGTCACCGATGTTGACGACGAACGACCCCTCGATCGCGGGCACGTCGACCCACTCGCCGACCTTGTCGAGCACCTGCAGGCCGCCGGGGGCGTCGTCCTGGTACAGGATGGTGAGGCTGCCCCAGTCGCTGTGCTGGCCCTTGCGCAGCTGACCGGGCTTGGGCGGCACCAGCTGCGCCGGGTAGTAGTTCGCGGTCAGGTTCGTCATGTGGTCGTCGACCTTGTCGTCGAACCAGTTCTCCGGCAGGTCCAGTGCCAGCGCGAACAGCCGCATCAGCTCGGTGGCCAGGTCCTCCATGCTCGCGTAGTAGGCCCGGTAGGCCTCCGCGAACCCGGGCAGCTCCGGCCACAGGTTCGGCGTGGTGAGCAGCGGGTTCGAGCCCTCGGGCAGGGTCGGTCCGTTCGGCTCGCCGAGCCGGTTGTAGGTGTAGGTCTGCGACAGGTCCGGCAGGTCGCGCTCCTGCTCGACCGAGGCGTCGGAGTTGGACGCGGCGAGGCTGCCCTGGCGGCCGAACCCGCGCATCAGCGGGTCGTCGGGGGTGCTGACCAGCGCCAGCTTCCGCTCGTCCGCCAGCGCGAAGAACTCGCGGGTCGCGCGGTACATCTCATCGATGCGCTCCTGCGGGACGCCGTGGCCGACGATCGCCAGGAAGCCGCTGGTCTCGCAGACCCGGCCCAGGGTCTTGGCGACCAGGGCGCGCGCCCGCTCGTCGCCCTCGCGGGCGCTGGACAGGTCGATGACCGGCACGTAGCCGTCGATCAGCGTGACCGGCGCCTTCCGGGTGCCTGCTTCGGAAATGGTCATCCGAGATCCTCACCTCGTGACTGCTGTGCTTGTGGAGCCTGCGTTGCGTCGGGGGCGGGCCAGCGCGGCGGCGGCGGCGCCCAGGCGCGCACCGCCTCCTCGAACCCGGCGGCGTCGGTGACCGACACCAGCGAACCGCGCTCGGCCTCCCGCAGGAAACCCCGTCCCGCCATCCGGACGACCACGTCGACCAGCGGGTCCCAGTACCCGTCGATGTTGAGCAGCACCAACGGTTTGCGGTGGTGCCCGAGGATGAGGGCGGCCCACACCTCGAAGAGCTCCTCGAGCGTGCCGACCCCGCCGGGGACCGCGACGATCGCGTCGCCCAGCTCCGCCAGCAGCTGCTTGCGCTCGTGCATGGTGGGCACCACGTGCAGCTCGGTGAGCCCGGGGTGGGCGATCTCGGCGTCCACCAGCTCGCGCGGGATGACGCCGATGACCTTGCCGCCCTCGGCGAGCGCGCGGTCGGCCACCACGCCCATCAGCCCGGTGCTGCCACCGCCGTAGACGAACTCGGTGCCGCGCCCGGCGAGCTCGGCGACGAAGCGCCCGACCTCGTCGGCGAACACGGGGGAGTCCCCGGGCGCCGAACCCGCGTAGACCGTGACCCGCATCAGGGGCTCACGCGCCCGTAGGACTCGAACGCGGCGTGCGTGATCGGCATGAGCTGCCGCCACTGGGCCTCCATCGCCTCGGCGACGACGGCGATCTCGTGCTGCGGGTGCGACGGGTAGGTCGCGTCCTCGCGGTGCGTGCGCAGGCTCAGGAAGTGCATGAGCGAGCGCGCGTTGCAGGTCGCGTACAGCGAGGAGTAGGTGGCGTTGGGCAGCACCATGCGGGCGACCTCGCGGGCGACGCCGCGCTCGATCAGCTCGTGGTAGCCGGCGTACGCGGCGCCGTAGGTGGACCTGGCGATGTCGACCAGGCGCTCGTGGTCGCCGTCGGCGCCGGGGACGTACTGGTAGTGGCCGGGCTTGCCCTTCTGGCGCAGCAACCGCTGGGCGTCTGGCACGTAGAACACCGGGCGCACCTCGCGGTAGCGGGCGCTCTCCTCGTTGAACGACCAGGTGCGGTGGCGCATCATGTGCCGCACGGTGAAGATCGGCGCCGACACCAGGAACGTCAGGTAGTTGTGCTCGAACGGGCTGCCGTGCCTGGCCTTCATCAGGTACTTGATCAGGCCCTGCACGTAGCCGTCGGTGTTGTTCTCGGTGTGGGCGATCTCGCCGACGGTGGACACCCGGGCCGCGCGGACCACGCCGAGGTCGCTGGCCTGGTGGTCGACCAGTTGCACGGTGATCTCGCTGCGGAGTTCGATCTCTGGGGTCGTGGCGTCGTCGGCGAGGTTCTCGGGACGGACGAGCTGGCTGGTCACGACTGGTGATCCATTCTGGTTGTGGACATCGCACCTGGTGCGGCGCCGCGCGCCGACCAGGCCTTGGCTGCGCCGGTCGGTCTGGTGCGACCGCCGGGCGGGTCTCGCGGGGGCCGTCAGCCGGGGGTGGCGGCCAGGGCGTGGCGCGTGTCGCCGTCGATGCCCTGCACGGCGTAGGTGGCGGTGACGACGGCGGCCCTGGCGCTGCTCAGCGCGGCCCTGGCGGCGTCGACATCCGGTTGCGGCAGCAGCGAGACCACCTCGATGGCGCACTTGATGAGGTGCACCGCCGTCGCGGTCAACCGCTCCTCGGGGTACCCGCCCGCCAGCACCGCCTGCTGCGCGCCGCGCAGCAGGTCGAGCGCGGTCGGCTCGGACCTCTTGGCAGGAATCACCCAAACCCCCCATTTGTGTGATAGTCACGTTCCCGACCCCGCCGCGCGACGAGGGCGTGGTTGGTGGGCCGGTGCTATCGAGTCAACCCGGTAGGGCTATTCCGCGGTTATCGCGGAGGCATCGCCGAACGCGTCTTGGGGAATAG
Organism: Actinokineospora globicatena; assembly: GCF_024171945.1. Lineage (GTDB taxonomy): Bacteria > Actinomycetota > Actinomycetes > Mycobacteriales > Pseudonocardiaceae > Actinokineospora > Actinokineospora globicatena. The sequence continues at coordinate 1,009,557 of NZ_JAMTCR010000003.1, read as the reverse complement.
TGGCGGGATACCACCCGCTCGTACCGTTATCACCAGTGGCGGCGCGGGGCACCGCGTCGCCGGGGAAGTCCACTGAGAGGAACAGGCACTGACCATGTGGGGGCGCAGGATCGTGACGACCTTGGCCGTGGCACTCGCGATGTGGCAAGCCGTGGCGGTAACCGCGGTGGCCGACACACCTTGGGGTACCTGAGAAGTAGCAGTTCAGGCCCTGTCTGACGCGGGTGGCGCGAGCGTCGCGCCGCCCGCCCGGTTCGCCGCCGCGGTGAATTGGTGGCTGCCGTGACCCGCCCGGGAAAGGCAGGATCAACGGGCCTGCGGCATTTGCGTGACCGATGTTCGCTAGTAGCCGCGTCCTAGTTGTTGGATAGCCACACGCGCGGCGCTTGACAGTGGTACAGCCGGTGGCGCTTCAGCGCGAGGTCCGCCATTTCCGGATCGCTTTCACGGTGTAGCTCTCGGCGCATCGCCCTTTCGGCCCAATCGCCGCGCGCGGTCGTCTCAGCAGGCGGAGACGCGGTGCACGACCAGCCGCAACGGCTGGGTGGCCGCGGTCCCGGCCTCGCTCTCCACCCGCGCGGCGCCCTCGTGGTCGCCGAGTTCGCGCAGCTGCGCCGCCAGCTCCCGGCGGATCCCGTCGACCGGCACGGTGTTCACCGCCTGCCCGGCCAGCTCCAGCGCCTCGCGCAGCATCTCCGCCGCGACCCCCGGGTTGCCCAGCACCGCGTTCACCGTGCCCAGCCGCTCCAGCACCCGCACCTGCCCCATGAGGTCGCGGCTGACCCGCACGGTCTCGAGCAGCCCGGTGAGCAGCTCCGCCGCGTGCTGGTACCGCGCCTGGCGCACCAGCAGCTCGCTGAGCCGGAACCGCAGCTGGTTCTCCACCCGCCTGCTTCCCTCCGGCGGGCACAACGCCAAGGCGCGCAACAGGTGCTGCTCCGCGCGGCCGATGTCACCGGACTTCAGCTCCAGCGCGGCGATCTGCACCCACACGTGCGCCTGGCCCACGACGTCGCCCACGGCGGCGAACTCCGCGGAGGCCGTCTGGTAGCCGTGCCGCGCGGCCTCGTCCTCGCCGCGCATCTGGTCCACCAACGCCAGGTTCCGCCGCGCGATGGCCATTCCGTGCACGTCGTCCAGGTCGGTGAACGTCGCCAGCGCGGGCCGCAGTACCTGTCGGGCTTGGGAGAGCCTGCGCCCACTCAGGTGCATCGATCCCAGCGAGCACAGCAGTGCCGCCTCGCCGCGCCGGTTGCCCGTGGCGCGAACCGCTTCCAGGGCTCGGGTGTGGGTCCGTTCCCAGTGCTCGTGGTAGAGCCGCGCCTCGAACAGCGCGACGAGGGTCACCGCGAGGTCCCAGGCGTGTTCGTCGAGCCCAGCGGCCACGGCCAGGTCCACCGCGCCGCACAGGCAGTCGCGCTCGGCCTCCAGCCACGCCAGCGGCCGCGCCAGCAGCCGGTCGACCAGATCTCGCGGCAGCGGCAGGCGTTCGCCCTCGCCGTGCAGCACGGTGCTGTTGTCGCGTCCGTAGAGCGCGATGTGCGCGTCGCGGGCCAACCCCAGCCACCCGCCGACGACCCGGGTGATCGCGGCGTTGGCGTCGTCGCCCTCCTGTTCGAGCCGCTCGCGGGCGAACAGCCGCAGCAGACCGTGGAACCGGTAGCGCGGCATGGCGGCCACCTCACCGGCGGCGATCTCGATCATCTGCATGTCGACCAGGTGCTCGAGCAGGTCGGTGCCCCGGTCGAGGTCGACCCCGAGCAGCGCGGCCGCCACCCAGGCCGGGAAGGTCGAGCTGGTCAGGGCGCCCAGCAGGCGAAGGAGTTCGCGCGCTTGGGAGCCGAGGCCGTCGTAGGTGAGCGCGACGCTGGCGCGCACCACCATCTCCCCGTGCGAGAGCTCGTCGAGCCTGCGCTGTTCGTCGGAGAGCCGCTCCAGCATCCACGACAGCGTCAACGTGGGCCGCGCCGCGAGCCGGGCCGAGATGACGCGCAGCGCCAGGGGTAATCGGTCCACCAGCAGCACCAGCGCGTCCGCCGCCGCGGGCTCGGCGGCGACCCGCTCCTGCCCGACCACCTGCACCAGCATCTGCACGGCCTGCGCGGGTTCGAGCACGTCGACCTCGAGCACCTTGGCGCCCGCCAGACCGGTGAGCCGGACCCGGCTGGTCACCACCACCGCGCAGTTGCTGTTGCCCGGCAGCAGGTGGCAGACCTGCGACTCCGACGCGGCGTCGTCGAGCATGATCAGCAGCCGGGAGTCCGCCAGCAGGTGCCGGAACAGGGTCGCCCGCTCGCCTAGGCTCTCCGGGATCGCTTCCGCCAAGACCCCGAGCGCGCGAAGGAACCTGCCGAGCACGTCAGCGGGATCGGCCGGGGTCGGGCCGGTGCCGCCCAGCTCGCAGTAGAGCTGACCGTCGGGGAAGTGGTTCTCGCCAAGGGCGTGCGCCACGTGCACCCCGAGCGCGCTCTTGCCGACCCCCGGTTTCCCGGCCAGCACCACCACTTTCGCCGCGCGCCGCGTGTCCCGGCCGACCAGCAGGTACCGCGCGCGGGCGATCAGGTCGGCGTGCCCGGTGAAGTCGGCGATGTCGGCGGGCAGTTGTCGCGGCACGTTGACGGGTTCGGGCGCGGTGCGGACCACCGCGGTCGGCTGCGGCGCGAGCAGTTGGTGGGCGTCCGACAGCATCGCCGATTCCAGCTCGCGCAGCTCCGCACCAGGCTCGATGCCCAGCTCCTCGACCATCAACTCCCGGCCGACCCGGTAGGCCTCCAGCGCTTCCGCGCGGCGCCCGGAGCGGTACAGGGCGAGCATGTACTGCCCGCGCAACCGTTCCCGCAGCGGGTGTTCCTGCAGCAGGGCCGCGATGTCGCCGATCGTGGTGTGGTGCTCGCCGACCCGGAAGGCCAGGTCGAACGAGGTTTCCTTGGCCAGCAACAGGCTCTCGTCGAGCTGCGCGGCGCGCGCCCGCACCAGCCTGCTGTGAATACCGTCCAGCGCGGGACCGCGCCAGAGTCCGATGGCCTGGCGCAGGACCTTGGTGGCCTCTTTCAGGTTGCCCTGCGCGGCCAGGACGTCGGCATCCGCGGTCAGCTGGGCGAAAAGCCGCGCGTCGACCTCGTCGTCGGGGACCTGTAACACATACCCCGGCGCCCGCGTGACCAGCGCGTCGGCCCACCCCGACTCGCGCAGGACGTTGCGCAGCGCCGACACGCAGATCTGCACCTGCACCCTGGCCGTGGCGGGCGGCGCCCCGTCCCAGATCGCCTCGATCAACCGATTGGTCCCCACCACCCGGTTGGCCTCCAGCAACAGCATCGCCAACACGATCTCCTGCCGCCCCGGCGAAAGCCGGAACGGCTCCCCGCCGTGCACCTCCAACGGACCCAGCACGCGGAATGCCGACACCCGCCGCCCCGATCCCGAGTCCATCCGTCCCCCCGCCCTCCCCCTCGCCCCGGCAAGTCGAAAACCCACCCGCGCCCGATGCTGCACTCTAGCGACCACGCGCTCCGCCAACAGTGGCTTCGCCCCAACCAATCGGCCCAGTCCGATGATCGGTCACCCGACTGTCGCAAGACCGCTACGTAGTCGATTTACACCATGTGGGTGGCGGTGGAAAATCCCCGCCCGTGACCGAGTGGAGTTCAGCGCGTCAGGGGCGGAACGGGTGATCGAGACTCATGGTGGCCAACCGTCCGGACGCCTTCGCGCTGAGACCGGCGCGCTTGCGGGTGGACCTTGGTCGCCTAGTAACGGGCGGAGGTTCTTCGCGACGTACAACTCGTCTCGACGCCGCAGGAGGATGGATGGGGTGTCCGCACTGTGGGGCGCGAACCCGACGGCAGGTAAGTCGGGGTGTCTACGTCTGCACGGGGTTGGTGCTCGGGCCGGGTCCGGTCCTCGGGCCCGGCGGTTCGGTGCAGATCATTCCGGTCGGTACGCCCTGCGGACACCAGTACATCGACATGAGCAACGAGAACGTGCCGGAGTGCCACTGCGGCTTCCTGTCGGAAGGTCCGTGCACCCGCTGCGGGACGTGGGTGTGCGACGTCCACTCGATGGTCGCCGAGGAGTCGATTTGTGGGAACTGCGTGCACCGCGAGGCGAAAGACGCGCGGCAGGAGCGCCGTGAGGCGCACGGGCGGAAGGTCCGGGCACTGGCGGAGGTGGCGGATCCGTACCAGCGGTTGACGCGCACGGTCGCCTATCTGCTCCCTTACGCGGGCCACATCCCCGGCGCGATCAGGGACAGCAAGTCGAGCGCGTTGAGTTCGCCGGTGCACTTCGAGGCACTGGCGGAGATCCTGCCCGAGATGGGGAGCGACCCGGAGAGGTGGACCTCCTCGTCACCGCCGTGGGACTCGACCGCGCTGGCCGCGTGGTTCGCGAGCCGTGCCGGTGCCGCTCGGGTCGCCTTGGACCGGATGCCCGTCTACTCGACACGCCGTCGTCTCTTCAAGGAGGAGACGGTGGTCGACCACACGGACGCGTGGCACTTCTCTGACGGGGCAACGAGGAACGGTGACTCCGCTCTGTCGTCGTGGCGGACGTACCCGCTCTACGTGCTTCCGGATGGCCGAGCGGCACTCGACGCGACAACGGTGTTGTCCCGCGGTCGGCCGCGGTCAGCGGGGCGCGACTCGGTCTACTTGGTGCATCAGGAATACGGCTGTGCGGTCAGCTTGTGGGGGTGTGCGCAGATGGCGTACCGCCTGGTGAAAGCGCGGGCCGCGAGATGTGAACTGGGCGGTTGCGACGATGTGGCGCTCGGGCGGTGCGTGGCGTGCGATGTGTCGTTCTGCACGGGGCACGGCGGGCGACAGCTTCTGGCGGATCTGGTCAGGTGCGGGGATTGCGTGTCGGCCCTTCAAGGTGCGCTCGATGTGGGCTAGGGGTTGTTGCTGACCAGGACGGTGGGGGAGCCCGTGACCCGCGCGGGCTGAGGGCGGTGTGTCTGCGGTCACGAAATATAGCTAAGCTAGTTAGTGACTTAGCTAGTAGACTATCGAGCATGACGCCGCCACGTAGCCCTTTGGGTACCGCATCCGCCGAGGAGCAGGTCGCGGGTAGGTGGCGGGTTGAGTCGCCGGGGGTGGGGAATCCGGTGATGGAGCGCCTGCAGGAGGTGGGGGCGCTGACGCGGGTTATCGAGAAGCGGCTCAGTGGGGCTCTGGGGGTCAACACCACGGGGTTGTCGGCGATGGAGCACCTTGCCAGTGAGGGGCCGTTGACCGCCAAGGACCTGGCTGATCGGCTACGGGTGTCGACGGCTGCGAGTACGCACATCGTGGATCGGTTGGAGAACGCTGGGCACGTGGTCCGCCGCCCGCACGCCACCGATCGTCGGAAGGTGTTGGTTGAGCCGGTCCAGGAGTCGATGGCCCGGCTCTTCGGTCACCTCGGGCCGCTGCTGCACGGCGTGGAGGGACTGGTCGAGGCGTTGAGTCCCGAGGACCGGGCCGCCGTGGAGAACTTTCTGGCCGGGGTCGTGTGGATCTACACCGACACTGCGGATTCCCTGCCCCAGGACTGATCGCCGAGCAAGACTGCGTTGATCAACCCCAGTTCGGAGAAGACATGGCTGTGCCAGGAAAGACCCGGTCGATGTGGTGGCTGCTGGCCACGGTGCTCGTCGTCGAACTGATGGACCTGCTGGACTCGACGATCGTCAACGTCGCCGGTCCCGCGCTGGAACGGTCCCTGGGCGCCAGCCCGGTGGGCCTGCAATGGGTGATCGGCGGCTACGCGCTGACCCTCGGCGCGGGTCTGGTGCTCGGCGGGCGCCTGGGTGACCGCTATGGGCGCCGCCCGATGTTTCTCGTCGGGCTCGTCGGGTTCATCGCCGCGTCGCTGTTGTGCGCGCTGGCGCCGAGCACCGGTCTGCTGATCACCTTCCGGCTGGTCCAAGGCGTGGCCGGGGCCATGATGCTGCCCCAGGGCCTGGGCATCCTGCGCGACAACCTCAGCCCACGTGACCTGACAAAGGCCCTCGCTGTGTTCGGTCCCGTGCTCGGCCTCGGCGGCGTGCTGGGTCCGGTCCTGGGCGGCGCGCTCGTGGACTGGGACCTGTTCGGGCTCGGCTGGCGGATGGTGTTCCTGGTCAACGTTCCCATCGGCCTCGCCGCGCTCGCGTTGTCGTGGCGGCTCGTGCCCCGCGGCGAGAAGACCCGGACGCTGCGGGTGGACATCGTCGGTGCCGTTCTCGTCGCTGGTGCCTCCGCGCTGCTTGTCCTTCCGTTGAACGAAGGGCAATCCGCTGGCTGGCCACTGTGGACTTGGTTGTCGCTCACCGCCGCCGCGATCGGCTACGTGGTGTTCGCGTTGTGGCAGCGTCGAATGGTGCGCCGCGACCGCACCCCGCTGGTCACGCCGAGCCTGTTCGGCAAGTCCGCGTTCACCGTCGGGTTGGTCGCGGTCGCGCTGTTCTTCGGCGGTCTGATCGGGACCCAGTTGGTGCTGACGTTCTTCCTGCAGATCGGGGAGGGCTTCACCGCCGGGCAGGCCGGGCTGGGCAACCTCCCGGTCGCGCTGGGCACAGCCGTTGGCGGCGGCATCAGCGGTGGATTGCTCGCCGCGAAGCTCGGTCGCACGGTGCTGCAGGCGGGCGCTGTGGTCCAGTTCGCCGGGGTCGCGTGGCTGTGGTTCGCCTTGGCCGACACGACCGAGTTCACGATCTGGCGGATCGTGCCCGGCAGCGTGGTGGCCGGGATCGGCGCCGGGATCGTGATCGCGGCTGTGTTCAACACCGTCCTGGGTGCCGTGGCCGACGATGAGGTCGGCTCCGCGTCCGGAGTCCTGTCGGCGGTCCAGTCCATCGGCGGCTCAGTCGGCGTCGCGGTGTTCAGCACCGTATTCTTCGCTGGAGTCCTTACCGGCGAAGCGACCAGCAGCTTCCGCGACGCGCTCGTGGTCCAGGCCATCATCATCGGGCTGTTCCTGCTCATCTCACCGCTGTTCCCGCGCCGAGCCCGTCCCGACGACATCGCCGCCCCGGCGCAGGAGTTGGCCGCCAGCGCCACAGTCAGCTGACCCATGTCAAGGAGGACACCCCATGTCACGCCGCGTCTTGATCTCCGGTGCCAGCATCGCGGGACCCGCGCTCGCGTATTGGCTGCACCGGTACGGGATGTCTCCAACCGTAGTCGAACGCGCCACCGAGATGCGGCTCGGCGGCCAGACGGTCGACCTGCGCGGCGCGGGCCGCACTGTCATCGAGCGCATGGGCCTGGAGCAGGCCGCACGGGAACGCATCACCCACGAGGAGGGTGTGCACTTCGTCGACGACCGCGACCGCGTCCGGGCCTCGTTCGGCAGCGAATCCCTTGACGGGGACGGGTTCGTGACCGAGCTGGAACTGCTGCGCGGCGAACTGGCCGACCTGCTCTACCAACGAACCCGCGACGATGCCGAGTACGTCTTCGGTGACGAGATCACCGGCTTGACCGAGACCGGCGACGGCGTGGACGTCACCTTCCGCACCGGACCCGACCGCCGGTTCGACCTCGTCGTCCTGGCCGACGGGTTCCGCTCCCGCACCCGCGACCTCGTCTTCGCCGACATCGCCCGCACCCGGTCGTTCGGCCTCTACACCGCGTACTTCACCATTCCCCGCGCGGAATCCGATGGCAGCTGGGCCCGCTGGTACAACGCCCCTGGCCGCCGCGTCGTCCTCCTGCGCCCGGACAACCAAGGCACGACCCGTGCGTCGCTGAACTTCCTCAGTGCCCACAAAGGAATCGACCGACTGCAAACCCCGGCGCAGAAGGAGTTCTTGCGCCGTCACTACGCTGGGGCGGGTTGGGAGACGCCGCGCGTGCTGGACGGTATGGACGGGTCACCGGACTTCTACTTCGAGTCCGTCGGCCAGATGCACCTCCAGCAGTGGTCACGCGGCCGGATCGCGGTCGTCGGCGACGCGGGCTACTGCGCCTCCCCGCTCAGCGGAATGGGCACCAGCCTCGCCCTGGTCGGCGCCTACGTCCTCGCAGGCGAACTCGGCCGCCACGCTGACCACCGCGACGCCTTCCAGGCCTACGAAACCATCCTGCGCCCGTACGTCACCCAGGCCCAGAAGGTCTCCTGGTTCGCCCCACGCATCGCGTCCCCGAAGACCCGCACCGGCATTCGAGCCCTCCACACCGCCGCGGGCATCGCCACCAACCCCAGGTTCAGCCGCGTCGTTTCCCGCGTCACCAACCCGCCTTCGGACGCGATCGACCTCCCCAGTTACCCGACGCCGCACTGAACACCTGGTTCGGTGCCGGTGTCTGATCGTCCGGTCACCGCCCCGCGACGACGGGAAGTCCCTGCCCGCTGACGTGGAACACCTCGGTCCGCTCGCCGCTCACCTGGTCACGCAGCCGCACCACGTCGGCGAGCGGGGCGCGGGACTCGATCGAGAGGGCGGCCAGGGTGCGCAGCTTGTCCGCGCGCAGCAGCCGCTCGACCTGGGCGGCGTCGGCGACCAAGACCTTGGGCACGTCTAACGACTCCAGGTCCGGTACATCGATGTCCGCGATCGAGAGCCGGATCACCCCGCCCAGGTCGTGGGCTCGCACGGCCTGCCGCACCCCCGACAAGGACAGGTCCCACAGCTCCGGGTGCCCGCCGGTCCCCTCGGTGTCCACCGCGGCCGCGTCGATCGACAACGACTCCAACCGGGGGAGCCGCCGGGCATCGCCGACGACCCGGCCCGCCCGGACGATGTTCAGGTGTGTCAGCAGGCTGAGGTTCGCCAGGCCGGCGAGGTCGGCCACGCCCGCGTCGACGAGGGAGACCCGCTGGGCCCGCCACGGGTCGTCGACCTCGGTGGGCACGCCGATGAACGTCGTGCTGTGCGGCTCGATGGACCCCGTGTCGAACGTCGCGGCGACGTCGAGCGTGCCACGCCGAACCTCGTGCCGACCCTCCCGCAGCGCGGTGACGACGTCGACCAGCATGTCCCGCACCGACGCGGCGACCAGCCGGGGCGCGCCGTGGAAGTCGCGGCCGTGCTCGATCACCTGGCCGCGCGTGCCGTCCACGTCGGGGTCGAGGTCGACGAAGAGGTTGTTGCACGCGCGGTCGCCGCCGAACCGGATCCACCACGGGCTGTGGCTCAGGCGCTTGACCCGACCCGCGGGCCGGACCGTGTAGACCGGGTCCTGCTCGAACACCGTCTCCGGCCAGCTCTCCCACGGTTCGACCCAGTCCAGCTTGGTGTGGCTGTAGCGACCGAGCAGACCGGACTCGGCGAAGTCGTTGGCCAGCATCAGGTATAAGGCGCGCAGGTCCTCGGGCAGCCGCACGCCCAGCCGGGTCTCGACAGCGGTCAGCTCCGCCTCGGTGGCGGGCTGGGCCCATCCGGGCGCGCTGCCGACGAGGTCGGTGTGGAACCGGCCGAACTCCTCGACCAAGGCCCGCACCTCGGCCAGCACCGCCGGGTCGGTCGGCACACCGATCGGGCGCCCGGGCGCCGCGGCGGCGGACATCTGCCGACCTGGCAGCCGGAAATCCGGGTCGAGCACGATCTTGCCCGGCACGGGCGTCCCCAACGCCGCGGTGAGCGTGAAGCCGCCGAGCCCGTCCACGAGCACCTCGTACCGGCCGACCTCGGCGAGGTCGAGCACCTCCCGCGGCAGGTCGTCCAGGGTGATCTGAGCCGTCCGCAAGCTGCCCCACGCGTCCGTCCGCGCCCCGCTGCGCCACCGCGCCACGACCGCACCACCGGGCCCAGGCCCGGTCACCCGACTCCCCAGCACGGCCCCCAGCGCCCCAGCGACATCCACCATGGAGCGGCACCCTACCTGCGGGTTACCGCCAGCCAGCCGGGCTGACCAGTGACGTTGTCCTCGCCCCAGAGCCGGATCGCGCCGCGGTGTTGGCGCCCGCCCGCTCGGTCGATCTTCCCCATCGGCCGAGCGGGCGGGACGGTGACAAGCATACCCCGCTATCGAACATATGTTCAACTCGGCGATGTGAGCGGGCCTCCGGCCTTGGAGGAGAGGTCGGAGGCCCCACGGCAGATCATGTTCGGCGCGAATGGCAGCGAAGTGAATCCGCGCAAGGAAATCGGCCAGTTCTCCGAATGAATGATCACAGGCGGGCCTAGTGGATCATCGCGAGGAAACCAGTGCCGCTGGTCAGTGTGGTGGGCGCGCCTGGTGGGTACCTCCATTTTGACGCTCTGTACCGGCCCGGTGGCGATGTCGTGTCCAGGTGCGCAACTTCTCGAGGAGGACACCGCAGGCATGAGCATCAATCTGGGGTTACGCCCTGCCCGTTGGGACGCGCACCCGGGGTACGCCGTGGTGGAGCAGTAGTGGGCGAGTCGGCTGGTTCGTGGTCGCTGTCGGTGCCGGGTGTCCCGGCGAGCGTGGCGGTCACACGGCGCACCCTGCGGTCGTGGCTGACGAAGAGCGGTATCGCCTGCGGTCTGATCGACGACGTGGTGCTGTGCGCGAGCGAGGCGGTGACCAACGCGATCCAACACGGCTACCGCGGCGCCGAAGGCACGGTCCTGGTGTCGGTCCACCTGGCTGACGAAGGTGTCGTCCTGACCGTCGTCGACGAGGGCGACTGGCTGCCCACCCAAGACGGGATCGGCGTCAGCCACGGTTGGGGCCTCCCCCTGATCGAGGCGATCTGCCGGACCGTCGACCTGACCCGTACGCTGGGCAAGACGGTCCTCACCGCCCGACTCGGCATGGCCACCTGAGCACCACGGCGCCGGGCAACGCACTGGACAGGCTCGCTGCGGGAAAGGGACTGGGTGACCCGTGGGAGTTGGCGTAGTGCGGTTCCCCGGTGGTACCCGCCCGGACGGCTTGCCCGCGGCCCTGTCGGATCCGGCGCGGCTGGCGGCGGTGCGGGCGACGGGTCTGCTCGACACCGGTCCGGAGGCGGCGTTCGACGACCTCGCGGCGTTGGCGGCGGGGTTGACCGGGTGTGACCGGGCGTTCGTGACGCTGGTCGACGAGCAGCGCTCGTTCTGGAAGGCCTGCGTCGGGGTCGACCTGCACGAGATCCCCGACCGGCAGAACCCGGTGCGGGAGAGCTTCTGCTACTTCCTCGTCGGCTTGGGCGACACCTTCGCCGTGGCGGACGCGCCCAACGACCCGCGCACCCGGGATCACCCGTCGGTGCGGCCGATGAACATCGGGGCGTGGGCCGGGCACCCCATCCTCGACCGCGACGGCCGGGTCCTGGGCAGCCTGTGCGTCATCGACGACCAGCCGCACCCCTGGGAACCGACGGTGCTGGCCTCGCTGGCGACCCTGGCGCGCGCGGTCAGCACCGAGATTGGCATGCGCCAGACCCTCGCCGCCGCCGTGGCCGCACACGAGCTGAGCGCGGGGCTGGCCCGGAGCCTGCAGGACAGCCTGCTCCCACCGGTGTTACCGCAGGTCCCGGGCGTCGAGGCGGCGGCATCGTACGTCCCCGCGGGCGGCGGCATCGCGGTGGTCGGCGACTTCTACGACCTGTTCCGCGGCGAGGACGACCAGTGGCACGCCGTGCTGGGTGACGTGTGCGGCAAGGGTGTCGCCGCCGCCGAGGTCACCGCCCTGGCCCGCTACACCGTGCGCGCCGAGGCCAGCCACCACCCGGCCCCAGCCACGGTCCTGGCCCGCCTGAACGCCGCCCTGCTCGCCCAACGCGACGACGGCCGCTTCCTCACCGCCGCGCACCTCACCTTCCGCGCCACCTCCGACGGCCTCACCGGCACGCTGTGCCTGGCAGGCCATCCCCAACCCCTGCTGCGCCACGCCGACGGCCGCGTCGAACCCCTCGGCACTCCCGGCACCCTCCTCGGCATCCTGCCCACCGTCGACCTCACCGACGTCGCCTTCCACCTCGACCCCGGCGACACCCTGCTGCTCTACACCGACGGCGCCACCGAAGCCCGCGCCGACCACCCCGGCGCCCCCATGCTCGGCGACACCGGCCTCACCCAGGCCCTCGCCGACTGCCACGACCTCACCGCCGCGGCCACCGTCGACCACCTCAACCGCCGCCTCTCCCAGCACACCCAGGGCTGGGCCAGCGACGACACCGCGCTGCTCGCCCTTCGCGTCCCGCCCGGGCCCGACGCGAACCCACGCCTTCTCGCATAAAGCGCTCGGCGGCCGCCGCACCACGGCAGAACCCCGTGTGACCGGTGGCGCTTCCGGTCACACGGGGGTCAGTGGGTCAGGCGCTGTAGCCGCGGCCCGCGATCCAGTGGGCCAGGCTCCGGGTCTCCATCCGGTACTGGACGCCCTGGGCCGGGTCGTAGATCACCGAGATGTTCCCGCCCTGCTCGTAGCCCACGACGGTCAGGTAGTGGCCGCCGCTGTAGGAGTGGCTGCCGCCGTTGGTGTCGGTGGCGGTGCCCACCACGTTGGCCACGATCGGGAAGGCGTTGTTGATGTTGAGCCGGACGTCGGCCACCAGCAGGTCGATCTGCCACTGCGCGGCGTAGCTGCCGCCGATCCACTTCGACTCGTACCAGCCGCCCACGTAGTTGCGCAGCACCGTGGTGACCAGGCCGATGTGGTCGGTCCCGTTGACCGTGGTGCCCAGGCTGTAGGCGAGCGAGTCCTGGGTGGGGACGTTGATCAGCCGGACCGAGAGCGCGACCCGGGTGGCGGCCGGGCCGCAGTAGTAGCCGTTGATCTGCTTCTGGCCGCTGTAGTTGAGGTACTTGCTGGAGCACACGCCGTCCGGGCACGCGGCGACGGCCTTGGCCGAGGCGGTCGGCAGGGCGCTGAGCGACACGCCCAGGGCCATGGCCACCACCAAGGCCACCTTCATGATCACCGATCTCAAGGGTTCCTCCTGCTTGCGGGAATCTGCTGGGCCTCAGCCTGGCCGCGCCGCCACCCACGCCGCGACGCGCTGAAGCTGCCGCTTAAACCCCCTGGTGGATCGGTTCAGCACGGGGAAAGATCGCTTGCCGTGCACCGGCTCATCCTCAGCTCCGCCGACGTCGCCAGGGTCCGCCTGCTCCCGTCCCCGACACCGGTCTCGGAGACGCTGTTCAGCCTCAACGCCCTGCGCGGCGGCGCGGACGGGGCGCACCTGGAGCCGTGGCGCGACCGGGTCCGCGCGGGGCTGGGCCCGTGGTCGCGGATGCTCGCGGCGATCTCCCCGCGCGGCCCGCACTTCTTGGACCTGGTGGCGCTCATGGGCGCCGGTGTCGACGACGACGCCCTGCTCGCCGCACCCCGGGCGCGCGTGCGGGTCGAACTCGACTGGCTCGCCCGCTGGTCGGGTCGCATGCCGTCGGTACTGCGCGGCCTGGACAAGGACCTCGCCGTCCGCCGGGACCTGCTGGCCTCCCTGCGCGCCTACCACGACTTGGCCATCCGCCCAGAGTGGGCCGCGGTCGAACACTCCTGCGCCCTCGACCGCGCCACCCGCACCCGCGACCTCGCCGACGACGGCGTCGGGCGACTGCTGACCGGCCTGCACCCGCTGATCCGCTGGGACGGCACGGCCCTCGAGGTCGACAGCCCCTTCGAGGCCGAGACCGCCCTGGACGGCCGGGGCCTCGACATCGTCCCGTCCTACTTCCAGCGCTCTCCCACCCTGCTCAAGCACAACGACCGCATGCTGCTGACCTACCCCGCCGCCCGCACCGAACGCCCCCAACCGCCCGCCGGACTGGCGAAGCTGCTGGGCCGCACCCGGGCCACCGTCCTCGCCGCCATCGCCGAGGGCATCGCCACCACCACAGCCCTCGCCCACCACGTCGGCACCTCCGCCTCGGCCGTCAGCCAGCACACCGCGATCCTGCGCGGAGCGGGCCTGATCACCACCGGCCGCCACCGCGGCACCGCCTGCCACACCCTGACCCCCACGGCCACCACCCTGCTCACCCGGGCGACCGCGCGGCGCCCTGATCGTGCCCCGCGCGAGACCGGGCAGGCGCGGTGAATGGACACCGCCGGTCCGGACCTGGAGAGCCGCTGAACCGCGACACCGCGAACCGACCAGGTGGACCGGCGATTGCTCCCGGCACCAGGGAAGTGACAAGGTCGCCCACCGAACGAGGCGTGCCAGAGGCCCGGGCGTGCCAGAACGTGGACCGGGTTCGAGCGGGGACCCGGTCGCCGCAGGACGTCGCCCGCCACCCGCACTGGCGAAGCGAGCCAGCGCCGCCGCCATCAGCAGGCACACCGCGATCCGGCGCGAGGCTGGTTTGATCACCACCGGCCGCCACCGCGGCGCTGCCTGCCCACACCCTGACCCCGCGGCCACCACACTGCTCAGCCGGACGACCGCGCGGTCGAGCACGGAGTCGTCGTCAGGGCGAGCGTGCGGCGGCAACGGTTCCCGCACAAGCGGAGCGCCCGGCGGCCGCTGGTCAGCCGGGCAGCCGGAAGCTCTTGCTGACCTGTTCCAGCCGCTCGACCGCGCCCGCGAGGTCGTCGGCGAGGCCGAGGCTGGCCTGGACGTTGGTCTCCGTGCGGGCGGCCACGTCCGTGACGTGCCCGATGCTCTCGCGCACCGAGTGCGAGGCCGCCGACTGCTCCTCGACCGCCGCGACGATGGTGGTCTGCAGCTGGGCCATGTCCCGGATGGACGAGCCGATCCGCTCGATCACCTGGACCGTGCCGTCCACATCGGACTGGATGGCGGCGATGCGCTCGGTGACGCTCACCGTCGCGGTCGTCGTCGACTCGGCGAGGCTCTTGACCTCGGTGGCGACGACCGCGAAACCGCGTCCGGCCTCGCCCGCCCTGGACGCCTCGATGGTCGCGTTGAGCGCGAGCAGGTGGGTCTGGGCGGCGATCCTGGTGATCACGTCGACCACCCCCGCGATGGCCGCCGACGACCCGGCGAGGCTGTGCAGCTGCGCGGTCATGGTGGCCGTCGCCTGCTCGGCGTCGGCGGCGAGCGTCGAGCCGCGCGAGATGGACGAGGCGATCTCCGCGACGCTGTCGCTGAACTCGGTCGCGCCGATGCTGGCCGCGGCCGACTCGGTGTGGGTCACCGTCGCGCTGTCGCGCAGTTCGTCGGCCTGGTCCCGCAGCGCCTCGGCCGACCCGGTCAGGGCGTCGGCGGTGTCCACCACGGCCCGGACCGAGGCGGTCAGGCCGCGCTGCATCTCCACGAGCGCGGTGCCCAGTTCGTCGTCGGCACCGGCGGGCTCCACCGGGGCGGTCAGGTCACCGGCGGCGATCCGCCGGAGGTGGTCGGCGGTGCGGCGCAGGGTGGCCACCATCTCGCCGAAGGCCCCCGCCAGCTCGCCCAGCTCGTCGCGCCCGGACGGCGGCAGGGTGACGTCGAGGCGACCGCGGGCGATGTCGAGCGCGGCGGTGCGCAGCACGGGCATCCGGCTGGTCAGGCGGCGGGTGGTGAACCAGACGGCCGCGAGCAGGACCAGGGCGATGACGAGCGCGAAGCCGATCAGCTTGGTCCGCAGCGCGCCGACCGGGGCCAGGACGTCGCTCATCGGGGTGACCGTGACCAGCGTCCAGCCCGTCCCCTCGACCGGCGCCCAGCTCAGCACCGCGTCGTCCGCTGCCTGGGCCAGCGGGTTCTTGCCGTCCAGGGTGCCGCTGCCGCCGTTGGCCGCCAGGCGCGTGAGGGTGGCGGCGGTGTCGCGCGCGGGCTCGGACGCGGCCTGCTGCAGGGTCTTGGACCCGACGACCGAGGCGTCGGGGGCGGCGAGCAGGGTGCCCGCGCGGGAGAGCAGGATCGCGTAGCCGTGCTCGGACACCTTCGCGGCGCTCACCTGCTTGGAGAGCTGGTCGAGGGTGACGTCGACGCCCGCGACCCCGACGGTGCGGCCGTCCCGGACCATCGGCGCGGTCACCGAGGTCATCAGCGCCTTGAGGTTCTCGTCGTAGTAGGGCTCGACGACGCTCTCCGCGCCGGTGGTCTTCGGCTCGGTGTACCAGGCGTAGGTGATGGCCTCGGCGTTCGCGGCGTCGTCTAGGTCCTGCCGCACGGGCGTGCCACTCCCGTCCTTGACCCAGAGGTACTGGTAGACGCTGGACAGCGGGTAGCGCGGGTCGCCGGGGGCGTCGAAGCACAGGTACATGTCGTAGATCTCGGGCGTGGCGGCCAGCGCCCCGCGGACCACCTCGTCGAGCAGCGGGCGGTTTTCCGTCGGCAGGGCGGCGCCCGTGGCGACGATGGCGCGCTCGGCGGTGCGGGCGGCGGCGATCTGGGTCTCGACCTGCTCGGCGAGGCTCGCGGCGACGTCGCTGCCGTGCCGCCGCTGCGCGTCCTCTTCCAGCCCCGTCGCGCTGACCACGACGAAGACCGACAGGACGGCCAAGCCGACGACCAGGACCGGAACGAGCACGGCCAGCAGACGGCCCCGGAAACTCGACATGCGGATGATCCCCCTGGAGACAGGTACTGGCGGCGGCTCCACCGTTGCCCTCGTATCGGCGGGGGCGTACCGGCCCTGAGCTCCTTCACCCTGTCGGGTCGCACGGTCGCTCTGCGTGGACCGAGGCCTGGTCACACGCGAGTCGTCATCGGGCCATGGCCCAGCGGATCGAGCGGACCAGGCAGTGGCCGGAGATCCGCACCAGGGGGCCGCCGAGGTGGGGAAGACGCAGGTGTGAGCGGGCCCAGGGCGGGAGGGTGGCGACCGCGTTCGCGGCCAGGGCGGCGTAGGGGAGGCGAGCGGGCCAGGGGATCGGCGGGGTGAGGAGCAGGAACCGGGCGGCGGCGCCTGCCTGCGGGGTGGGGCGCAGTTCGGGGCGGAAGGCCTCGAGGGTGCCTGCCAGTTCGGCCTGGTCTCGGGGCGGGTCGGTGACGCCGAGGGCGGCGGCGATCCGGGCGGTGTCGGCGACGTAGCCGTCGTAGCCCGCCTCGTCGAGCGGGTGGGCGCCGAACTGCTTGTGGGCCCGCAGGAAGCTGTCCACCTCGGCGACGTGCACCCAGGTCAGCAGGTGTGGATCGGCTGCGTGGTAGGCCTCGCCGCGGTCGGTCGTCCCGCGCACCCGCTCGTGGATGCCGCGGACGTGGTCCACGGCGGACTGGGCGTCGTCGGCCGTGCCGAAGGTGGTCGTGGCCAGGAAGGTGCTGGTGCGCTGGAGCCGCCCCCACGGATCGCCGCGGTACCCGGAGTGCGCCGCGACGGCGGCCATCGCCAGCGGGTGCAACGACTGCAGCAGCAGCGCCCGCAACCCGCCGACGAACATCGACGCGTCGCCGTGCACCACCCTGATCGGCCGATCCGGGCCGAACCACCGCGGGCCGGGGGAGTCGTGGATCCGCGCGCGCACCGCCGGGCCGTCGGGACCGGCGACCCGCGCGAACAACTGCTCGCCCGCGAACCGCCGCAGCCGATGCGGGCTCAATACCGATTCCATGACGCCACCTCCACCACCAGGCTAGGCGTGGTGGACGGTCTTGGCCCTGTGACTTGGGACGACGGGCACCCGCCGCTCCCGAACCGCCGTTACGGTGACCTATGTCAAGTTTGTCAAGGGTGTCAATGTTGGTATAAGTCGCACATGTCTTTCACCGGTGTCGCAAACCCCCGCCGTACCCGTCTCATCGACCTCCACCCCGAACCCGCCGTCGAGCAGGCAGGTGAGACCGTTGAGTCCGTGTCGCCGTCCGCCCCCGCCGAGGAGTTGGACGCCACCATCCAGTCATGACCAAGCGCGGCTTCAGGGCGCGCGGTCGATATCCAGTCCATTGAGGACGGTCGCGCTCTTCGTGGCGTCCAGAAGCCGCAATCCCATGAAGTAATCACCAGCGGTAAAACCCGGTAGCGCCCAGATGCCCTCATAGGGGATCCAGGTCGCCCGGTAGTCAACCAAGCTGTAGACGTTGCTCCACAGGCAGTCGCGCGGGTCGGGATTCCACAACGCCCGCGCGAACGCCGGGTTTCGCACGACCCTGCCCACCCGCCCGATCGCCCGCACGTGCCGCTGGCCGGTCAGCAGGACCACGTCACCCGGTTCGAGCACGTCCACGCGCTTGTCGTGCTTGGCCGTCGTGCCCCAGAACCTGGCCGCACCGCCGGGATGAGCCGACGCCAACTCCTCGCGCTGGTCCGGCATGAGCGTCTCACGGTACGGCGATTCGCCGAACCGCACGAGGACGTCCAGCGTGTCAGCCCAGTGCCTGCGCGTCTCTGGTTTCCCGTACGAGGGTTGGATCATGACCCTTGTCATGGTCGGCCACAGTACTGGCGTGCGGCAGGGCTCCGCGGTCCCGCCGTCGTCAGTGGCGCCAGAGGCCTCACGTCTGGTTCACCGCGGCCTGGTAGAGGCGTGCGTGGTGGTCGGCGATCTCCTGGCGTTGGCGGGCCCGGACATCGGGATCGGCGCGCCAGGACGGGCGTTCCCGGTAGGCCGTGCTCACCGCGTGCGCTAGCGATGCACTGTCCAATCCAGACTCGTCGTGGTCGTAGACCAGGCACGGGCCTTGGTCCGCGTAGTAGCCGCACGAGGGGGCGATCACGGTGGTGCCCAGGTCGTGGCAGGCCTCCAACCAGCCCGAGTGGGTGCCGAACCGGTAGGGCAGGACCGAGGCGTCCAGGTCGGTGAGGTAGTCCCACAGTTCGTCGTCGGAGAACGGTCGGTGCACCCGGACGTCGAGGTCGGCGAGTCGGGCGGCCACCGCTCGTCCGGCCGCGTCGTCGTGCGCGTCGATGCGCAGCCGGGCACCAGGAAGCCGCGCCACCGCATCGGCCACCGCGTGGGCGACCGGGACCGGGTCGCTGTTGGCCCGCTTGCTCTTGGCGTGCAACCCGATCACGAACCCCTCGTGCTCCGGGCGCGCCGCTCGCGCGCGGATCGGGTCGACGACGTGCGGGTGCGGCACGACGACCGCCACCCTGCCCCACCGGCGAGCGATCTCCGCGGCCGCGCCCCCGGTCAACGTCACGACCTCGGCCGCCGCCGGGACCAGGATGTCCAGTGCCGCGGTGTGCTGGGCCGGGTCGGCGTGGTGCGGGTTGCGCAGGTCGTGCACCGTGACGACCAAGGGGCGGCGCACCGCTCGCAGTGCGCGCACCAACGCCCGCAGCTGCTCCTGCGTGCGGTCGTCGAACCCGAAGTGCACGTGGAAGACGTCGAAATCCTCGCGGTTCCGGTGGATCCAACCGGGGTCCAACATGGGCGGAGGCCACCACTGCCCGGCAGGAGCGCCCAGGACCGGTACGTCCGGCAACCGCCGCACGCGTGCGTCTCCGGCCGGAGGTGACAGGTGTCGGACGTAGACGTGTTGCCCGGGAACGGATGCGACGCGCAACGGGCGGGCGTTGGGCACAGTCGCGAGTGCCCGCCGGGGAGCGCGGCAAACCCGCTCCGCCGTAACGATCGCGCACGGGCAGCGGGCATATCTCACGGGTTGACCACTGGTAGGGCGGGTATCCGGGTGGTGGCCTCCGTCTCAAGTGGGCAGAGCCCACCCGCGACCGGGACATCTCGCTCCAGCCCCTGGGGGACCTCATGGCCACACCCACGCTCCCGCGCGCCTGCCGGGCGGCCCCGTTGCGGATCGCGCTCATCGCCTCGGCCAGGTACCCGATCCGCCAGCCCTTCCCCGGCGGGCTCGAGGCGCACACCTGGCAGCTCACCCGCCACCTGCGCTCGCGCGGCCACGCCGTGGAGGTGTTCGGCGGCCCGGGTTCGGATCCCGCCCTCGGGGTCCGAATCCTCGACACCCACCCGGCGCTCTCCGGGCACGCGCGTGCGGACACCAGCATGCCCGCCGGTCACTTCATGGCCGAGCACCACGCCTACCTCGGGTTGATGCTCGAACTGGCCCGCGACCCCGGCTACGACGTCGTCCACAACAACTCCCTGCACTACCTGCCCGTCGCCATGGCGCCGAACCTGCGCGCGCCGGTGGTGACCACCCTCCACACCCCACCGACCCCGTGGTTGGAGTCGGCCATCTCCCTCGGGTCGACGAGCCACTTCGCCGCGGTGAGCGCGCACACCGCGAGCCGGTGGCGTCCGCGCGTCCCCGTGGCCACCGTGATCCACAACGGGGTCGACCTGGACCTGTGGTCAGCGGGCCCGGGCGGGGGAGTGCCGGTCTGGTCCGGTCGGGTCGTGCCGGAGAAGGGCCCCGTGGACGCCATCCGAGCCGCGCGCCGCGCGGGTACCGGGCTCCGATTGGCCGGACCGCTGCCCGACATCCGCTACTTCCGCGAGCGGGTGGAGCCGTTGCTCGGTGGGGGCGTCGAGTACGTCGGTCACCTCGATCACGCCGAGTTGGCCGCGCTGGTCGGGTCCGCGGCGGTCGCGGTCATCTCACCGTGCTGGGACGAGCCCTACGGGCTGGTCGTGGCCGAGGCGCTCGCCTGCGGGACACCGGTCGCGGGTTACGCCCGCGGCGCGCTGCCGGAGTTGCTCGACGAGCACTCGGGGGTGCTGGCCGATGCGGGAGACGTCGACGGACTCGCCGCCGCCATCACCGAGGCGGCCACCCTGGACCGCGGTCGCGTGCGGGCCCACGCCGAACGCACGTGCTCGCTCACCACGATGGTCGACGGCTACGAACGCCTCTACCGGGAGCTCGCGTCGTGATCGCCTACTACGTCCACCACCACGGCTCCGGCCACGTGCACCGCGCTCGCGCCATCGCCGCGCGGCTGCGCACACCCGTGATCGGCCTGTCCAGCGCCCCACGTCCGGCGGACTGGCCGGGCCGCTGGATCCGCCTCGTCGACGACGCGGGTGCCGACGCGGTTGCCGACGACGTCACCGCGCGGGGGACCTTGCACTGGGTTCCCCGCCACCACCCGGGTCTGTCCGAGCGGATGAACGCGATCAGCGAGGTGCTCGCGGCCACGGGCGCGCGGGTGCTCGTCAGTGACGTGTCCGTCGAGGTCGCGTTGCTCGCCCGGCTGCACGGCGTCCCCGTGGTGGTCATGGCGCAGCCGGGAGACCGCACCGACCGGCCGCACCGCCTCGCCTACGACCTCGCGGCCAGGTTGCTCGCGCCGTGGCCCGCGCGCCCCCAACCGGGGTGGCCGCCGGAGTGGCTGGCCAAGACCGTGCACCTGGGCGCCCTGTCGCGCTTCGACGACCGGGTCCCGGTCCCGGCGAGCAGGACCGGACGGGTAGTGGCGATGTGGGGCTCCGGCGGGCTCGACACCACCACCGCCGACCTGCGGGCCGCGGCCGCCGCCACCCCGGACTGGGCGTGGACCGTGATCGGGCCGGAGCCCGCGGGCGCCAAGGGCGGCCTGCGGTGGGCCGGGTGGCTCGCAGACCCGTGGGAGGCGCTGTGCGGCGCGGAGGTGGTGGTCACCCACGGCGGGCAGAACGCCGTGGCCGAGGTCGCGGCGGCCAGGCGGCCTGCCGTGGTGGTCGCCCAAGCACGTCCTTTCGGCGAACAGCGGGCCACGGCGGCCGCACTGCTCCGAGCCCGCTTGGCGGTGGTGTCCGCGCGGTGGCCCGAACCGTCCCGCTGGCCCGGCCTGCTCCGCAGGGCCCGCCTCCGAACCGGCGCGGACTGGGCGCGGTGGTCACCGGGGGACGGCGCCGCTCGGGCCGCCGCCGAGCTCGACGCGTTGGCCCGATGAACCCGCCGCGCACCGCCGTGGTCACCATCACCCATCGCCGCGACGACCACCTGCACGGGCAGCGGCTTGGCCTCGTCGCGTGCCCGCCCGATCTGCACGTCGTCGTCGGCATGGATGACACACCCGAACTGCGGGACGTCACCGGCGCGGCACCCGTGCTGACCGAGGGGCTCTCCGGCCACGGCGGTGGGCTGCCGCTGGCCCGCGCTCGCAACCTGGGTGCCGCCAGAGCCCTGGACGCGGGCGCCGATCTGCTCGTGTTCCTCGACGTGGACTGCGTCCCGGGGCCGCGACTGATTGCCAGTTACGCCGACGCGGCAGCGCGGGTCCGGTCACCCGCACTGCTCTGCGGACCGGTCGCCTACCTCCCACCGCCACCCGCGGGTGGCTACGCGCTCGACCGCCTCGACGCCCCGGTGCACCCCGCGCGCCCAGCGCCCCAGCCGGGCGAACTCCTTGCCGAGAACCGGTTCGAGCTGTTCTGGTCGCTGTCGTTCGCGGTGACGGCGGCGACGTGGACGAGCTTGGACGGGTTCTGCGAGGACTACGCCGGGTACGGCGCGGAGGACACCGACTTCGCCCTGACCAGCCGCGCGGCGGGTGCGGGCCTGTACTGGGTCGGGGGTGCCGAGGCCTACCACCAGTACCACCCGCCGACCCGCCTGGATCCCGCTCGCGCACCCGAGATCGTCCGCAACGCCACCACGTTCCGCCGCAGGCACGGCCACTGGCCCATGCGGGACTGGCTCCGGGACCTCGCCCGTGGGGGAGTGGTGGAGTTCGACCCGGGCCGCGACCTCCTGCGCCTCGTGGCCGCGAAACCGTTCTAACGCAGGGAAGACAAACGCCCGCTCCCCAGGAATCGAGGGGAACGGGCGTTCTCGCGCTATAGCGACAATCCCGGATCGACTGTCCACTATAGCCTCAATGCGGGGCTGTCACCCCAGTCGGCGGGCGAGGCGGAGGGGGTCGTTCTTCGTGGCGCGGGTGATCAGGCGCAGGCCCCGGGGCGGTCGTTGCTGCTCGCCCTGCTGGGCGCCGAGGATGACGAGGACGCCGGTCAGCAGCGGGATCGCCCACTGCAGCACGCGCAGTTGGCGTTGCGCGGTGGCGACCTCGGTGGTGGTGTCCGGGCTCGGCTCGGTGGCGCCCTCGACGGGGACGGGGCCCGCCGCCGCGATCTTCGTGCCCAGCACGCCGCTGTAGGCGGTCGCGGCCAGTGCCGCCCCGGTGATGGCGGTCTTGGCGATCGTGTTCGCCATCGCCCCTGGCTGGTCGCGGACGCGTTTCCGTTGGGCGATCAGCAGACCGGTGCCTCCGATGAGGTGGGCGGCGATCGCGGCCGTGGACACCGGCGACCACTTGCCCCAGCCCGCCGAGGCGACCGAGGAGCGCTCGGTGGGCTTGTCGACGTCCGCCGCGGCGCCGTTCACCCCGACCGCCCCCATGAGGGCGCCGCCGAACCAGGCGCTGAGCCCCACGTCGTGCATCGAGCGGATGACGGTGTTCCTGTTGTTGCCCATGTGTTCCCGACTTCTGAGAGGGTCGATCCCAAGCGGTACCCGGATGCCGGGCCCGGTGACGGGGTACCCGGGGGGCCACCACGCAAACGGTGGCGAAGGTCCCAGGGCTACTTGCCCGCGTCTTGCGCGCGCAGTGGCGCGCCCACCTCGTGCAGGTGGCGGAGGACGTGGCGGTAGGTGCTCACCAGGCCGCACTCGGCGTACTCGATCCCGCGCTGCTCGCAGAACCGGCGCACCAGCGGGCGCGCGCGTCGCAGGTTGGCGCGCGGCATGCTGGGGAACAGGTGGTGTTCGATCTGGTGGTTCAACCCGCCGAGGGCGTGGTCCACCCAGACCCCGCCGCCGGTGTTGCGGCTGCTGAGGACCTGCTTGCGCAGGAAGTCCGGCGCGGTCCCGTCGGTGTAGGTGGGCATCCCCTTGTGCCCTGGCGCGAACGAACATCCCATGTAGACACCGAACAGGCCCTGGTGCACGGCGACGAACGCGATCGCCACCGGCGGGGACAGCACGAGGAACACCGCCACCAGGTACCCCACGATGTGCGCCGCCAGCAGCACCGCCTCCAGCCGCCTGGCCTTCATGTCCCCGCGCCAGACCGCCTGGACGCTGGTCCAGTGCAGGCTCAGCCCCTCCAGCAGCAACAACGGGAAGAACAGGGCCGCCTGGTGCTTGGCCGTCCAGCGCACGAACCCGGCGCGGTCGCGGGCCTGGCCGCGGGTGAAGGCGAGGATCGGGATGTCGAGGTCCGGGTCCTCGTCCTCGTGGTTGGGGTTGGCGTGGTGGCGGGTGTGCTTGCCCATCCACCAGCCGTAGCTGATCCCGACGAGACCGCCGAAGACCCGGCCGACGCGGTCGTTGGCCCTTCCGGAGCGCAGGATCTGCCGGTGCCCGGCGTCGTGGCCGAGGAAGGCGAGTTGGGTGGACATGACCGCGAAGAACACCGCGGTGCCCAGTTGCCACCACGAGTCGCCCAAGAGGACGAAACCCACGCACCCGGCCGCGAAGACCAACAGGGTCACACTGATCGTCACCGCGTAGTAGCCGTGGCGGCGGTCGAGCAAGCCCGCCTCCCGGATCACGCCGGTGAGGGCGGCGAAGTCACTGCGTGGCGCCTGCCGGGTGGCTGTGGTCGCGCGCGGTGGCGCGATGGGCGGCGGTGCTGTCATGTCGAGCCTTCCCGAGTCCGGCGCTGCCGGGGTCTCGGGCAACTGGGGTGTCCGCTCAGTGGTTCCCGCTGGGGCAGTTGCGCAAACGGGCACCACGAACCCGTGGGCGGGCTCACGCCTGAGGCATGGACCTGCGGGGACCGGGGATGAGGATCGCGTCGAGGTCCGCGGTGCCCGCGACCACCGCGCCCGCCACGGCAGCCAGGCGCTGGCTGTGGGAACGGGCGTAGCCGCGCAGCGCGGCGAACGACTCGTCCATGCTCAAGGCGCCGCGCTGGGCGAGGATGCCCTTGGCCTGCTCGATGACGACGCGGCTGTCGAGCGCGGTGCGCAGTTGGGTGGAGAGCCGGTCGCCGAGCTCGATGGCGCGGTGCTGCAGGATCGCGATGGTGGTGACATCGGCCAGTGCCTGCCCCAGTCCGAGGCGCTCGTCGTCGAGCGCGCCCGGCTCGGTGCCCAGCAGGCTCAGCACACCGATCGTCTCCCCGCGCAGCCGCATCGGTATCGCGTGCGCGCAGCGGAACCCGCATTCCTGGGCTCCCGCGGTGTACCGGGGCCAGCGCCACCCGTCGGTGTCCAGGTCGGCACAGGTCACCGCCACGCCGCTGCGGACGCAGTCGATGCACGGGCCGTCGTCGACCTGGACGGCGAACTGCTCGAGCAGGTCCGCCTGCCTGGAGGTGCTGGACAGCACCTCCAGGCCACCGCCCGGCGCGCGGAGGATGACCCCGGCCGCCGCCACCGACAGCAGGTCGACGGCCCCGGTGGTGAGCAGGTCGAGGAACTCGGCGATGTCGAACTCGTCCACCAGCGAGTCGGCGAGCGCGACGAAGGTCCGCGACACCCGCTGCTCCCGCGTGGGTGCGTCTGCCCTGGGGGAATGGTCCGGCATGGGGTGCCTCCTACTTGGCGTCGCGGTTGGTGCCCGACGTGGCCGACGCGGCGTCGCGCAACACCGCGGGCGACAGGGCGCCGGTGGCGATCTCAGCCGCGACCTCGGACAGCCTGCGCCGGTGCGCGTGTGAGTACTCGCGCAGGGCGGTGTAGGACTCGTGCATGCCCAGGCCGGTCACCTCCGCGACCACGCCCTTCGCCTGCTCGACGACCGTGCGGTGGTGCAGTGCCGCCTGCAGCTGCTCGTACACGATCGCGTCGTGCCGGATCGCCCGCTGCTGCAGGATCCCGATCGTCGCGACGTCGGCGAGGGCCTGCCCCAGGGCGACGCTGGCGTCGTCGATGGGCCCCGGCGCGGCGCTGAGCAGCGTGAGCGCCCCGATGACGTCGTCGCGCAGCCGCATCGGCACCGCGCACACCGCCCGGAACCCCGCCGCGACCGCGACCGGACCGAAGGCGGGCCAGCGCGCGGCCTCCTCGGCCAAGTCCCAACTCGCCACCACGACCCCGCCGCGCACGCAGTCCAGGCACGGGCCTTGCCTGGTCTGGGCGGCGAACACCTCGACCAAGTGCGCGTGCTCCGAGGACCCCGCCGCCGGGCGCCACCCGCCGCGCTGGTCGGACAGGATCACCCCGGCGGCGTCCACCGCGAGCAGGTCCACCGCCCGCTCGGTGAGCAGTCCGAGGAAGTCCAGCACGTCGAAGTCCGCGACCAGGGTGTCGGCCAGTGCCACGAAGGTGCTCGCGAGCTGCTGATCCCGGGCTGTGCTCATCCAGTCGACCTTTCGTTGACACCCATTATCGCCTGTCCCCGTCGTCGGTGAACCGCAACGCGCGGGCCACGACCTGGCGCGCCACCTCCGCCAGCGGCAGGCCGCTGGTGAACGCGTGCGCCCGCAACCGCAGCAGGGCCACCTCGGTGCTCGCCCCCAGCTGCGCCTGCACCATCCCCGCGGCCTGGTGGATCTCCACGTGCGGGTCCGCCAGCCAGCTCAGATCCGCCACGTCGTGGCCGTCGA
This sequence comes from Actinokineospora globicatena, assembly GCF_024171945.1. Classification (GTDB taxonomy): domain Bacteria; phylum Actinomycetota; class Actinomycetes; order Mycobacteriales; family Pseudonocardiaceae; genus Actinokineospora; species Actinokineospora globicatena. The sequence continues at coordinate 983,474 of NZ_JAMTCR010000003.1, read as the reverse complement.
GGTCGGCCACCACCTCCTGGGTCGCGAGGCCGGCCAGCACCAGCGCGTTGGCCATCTCCACCCGGCTCAGCGGGCCGACCGAGTCGCGGTGCAGGTCCAGTGAGCCCAACCGCACCACCCCGACCTGCAGCGGGAAGGAGAACACCGCGGCAACGCCCAGCTCGCACGCCGCCGGGGTGAACCCGGGCCACCGCGCCGCCTCGGCCGCCAGGTCCGCGACCAGCACCGGTCCGCCGGAGGCGAAGGCGTCCAGGCAGGGGCCCTCGTTGACGGTCAGCTGCAGGTCCTCCAAGCCCGCGCTGACCGGGTCCGTCGCGTAGACCAGACCGCGCCCCAGGGCCGTACCGACGTCGTCGGGCAAGTGGCTCAACACGGTCGCCCCCGCCCCTGAGATCGACAGCTCCGCCACGCACAACTCGCACACCAGGCCGACCACGGACGCGTCCCGGTCCACCCGGCCCGCGCTCACCAGGGCCCGCAACCGCCGGACCCGGTCTTCCACCATTGAGTCCTCCGCTCGAGCTCCACGTCACCCTACGGGGTGCGCCCCGCTCGCTGCGCGTCACCCGGCTGGGGTCGCACGCGAGCAGACGCGCCTGCGCGCGCCCGCCCCCCGCCCCCGAGAACCAGCCGTGCGCGATCGCCAAGATCGGGTTAGTCTGGGGTCTCCTTCGTCGGCATGTGCCCAGATCCCGCGCTGACGACGATCTCTTCACACCCCCGCGCGCCCGGAGGCGGCGGGAGGTCAGGAGTTGATCGTGGAGTCGAACCTCATCCCCTTTGCGCCGGGCGACCAACCCGGGATCCGTCGGCCCCGCGCCCCGCGCCGCGGTGGACCGAAACCCGGTCCGCCAGAAGCGTCTTTCCGCGGTAGCCCGTTGCTGCGCCTCGCGATCACCTGGAGCGGCCCGGAGTTGCGGGTCCAGGTCACCGGCGACCTGGACATGGTCACCGCGCCGACCCTGGCCGAGGCGCTGAGCCGCGCCCGCATCGACGTGCGGGCCATGCCGGGTGCGATCGGGATCGTGCTGGACCTGCGCACCGTGTCGTTCCTCGGCGCGGCGGGCATGCGCGTCATGGTCCACGCCCACCACACCTTCACCGCCGCCGGGTTCGGACTGCGGCTGATCGCCGACCAGCCCGCGGTGACCAGACCCCTGGCGCTCACCGGCTTGGACGAGATCCTCGGCTTGAGCCGCGTGCCATCCCCAGAGACCGCGGGCGCCCCGAGCTCGCACGTGGTCGCGTCGCGTCGGGGCGAACCCGGTGGTGCGACCAGGTGAAACCGTCGGCCGAGGAGACCGGCGAGCGCCCCCGTCAAATGTCCACAGTGGATGGAACAGTGGGGGTCCGGGGTGACCGCCGCCGAGGTCCACGTCATCGCGACGGCACTGGCGACCGCGAGTGGCCGCCCGAGTCCATGTGCTGACGCCGTCCTGGTAGGACTGTTCGGCACGGCGGGATGAGGGCTCGCCGCCTCGTGCGACGAGCACCGGGGCGGCCCCGTGCCGCCACGCCGCCAGTCGTGATCCGTCCACCACCGCGAGGTGGGCGATCGCCGGGTTGGGACTCGCCGCGTGCCCACGGCGGGCATGGGCGAGGACATCCTGCTGCCAACCGCCTGGGTTCTGCTCGGGGCTTGGGCTACATCGGATCTGGTCTGGCGAGCACCGGTGGACTCCTTCGCGCTACCTGACCCCAAGCGCGGTGGGACCGTGTTCTGGACTCTGTGACGTCGAAGCGCCCGCGGCCCGGGGCGTGGTACAGGCCATGAGCTGGCCCGTCAGCGCAGGTCGGACCGGCCGCCCTCGGACTCCCACCGCTCGTCGTCACCGGTCTTGTGCGCTCTGGTCGGCGTGCGCGAACGGTGCACCGGAGATGACGCCTCTGTCGGTGCACCGGGCGAGGCGTCCCCGACACCCCTGTCGGGGACGGAGACGTTGTTCCACTCCAGGATGTCCGCGACCGAGGCGGTCGAATCGACGTCGGTGGCCGCGCGCAGCGCCGCCCGCGCGGCACCGCCCGGAGTCGCGGGCGGGATCACCAGCAACCGGGTCCCGGTGCCATCGGGTCCGATCAGGGTGACCGACTGGGGGTGCGTGGCGTGGACGCCCTCCATCCGCACCGCCGCGTCGCCCACGACGATCTCGGGATCGCTCCGGTCCCAGGCGTTGAGGTTGTAGGTGACCCGCAGCACCGCCATCCCCGACGCGGCCATGTCGGCGATCAGCGGGGGGAACTCGGTGGAAGGGTCGGTCGACCGCGGCCACCAACCCCCGTCGACCGGGCCCGGCGCGCCCTCGGAGGGCTTCAGCGCCCACCGGCACCCGGTATCCGTCGTCGGGTCGGTGGGATTGGATCGGTTCGGTGCCACCCCGGCTGTCCTGCCGGTGGGGTGCCACGAGTTCTGAGATCGCACGGTCACCCTTCCCCTGGAGTTGTCCGCGAACGGCGTCCGTCCCGATGCGCCACCTCGTCGTCGCAACGTCCTGGAGGCTCGGCCCGCCCGTGCGGGGGCGCGTCGGGGTCTGGCGTGGCGGTTCGTGTGCCCGCCGTGTCGGTGAAGTGGAACTCGACGGTGGTGGGAAGCGTGTCGAGGTCGAGTGCCTGCCGCAGTCGGGGGACACCCCGCGTGGCCAAGGCGTGTCGGATCGCGTGCGGCTCGGCGTCGTGCTCGGTGCTGATCACCAGTGCCAGAGCCGGGTTGTCGCGCGTTCCGGCCAGGGTCCCGCGCGCCGCCAGCACACCGGGGTAGGTCTCGGTCTCCGCGAGCAGCGGGGTGGTCGCGGCGCTCGCTGCCAGTTCGGTGCGCCCTCCGTCGGTGTCGAACCGCCACGGGTGGGTCTTCGGCTTGCGGATCACCTGGGCGACGAGCCACCGGACGGCGAGCAGGCCGAGGACGATCGCGCAGGCCGCCGTGGCGTACCAGACCCACATCGGCGGTGGGGTGTAACCCACGACCAGGTGGTTGTCCGGTTCGAGCACCTCGAGCACACCGAACCGGGTGGCCAGGGCGAACCCGCCACCGGCGAGCAACACCACACCGGTGGTCGCCAGCAGGACCCGGTTGAGCCTCGACGGTCGCTCGTGGTCGCTCATCGCGTCCTCCCCGATCGGACCCGGACCCGGACACCTGGGCGGGTGGCCGGTCCGACCCGGTCGAGTCGGTGCTCGACGGCCGCGATCACGGCATCGGCCAGCCCGTCGGTGCTCGCGCGGTGGGTGGTCACGGTCGCGGTGACCGCGCGGTCGGTGAGCACCAGCCGAGCGGCGGCCACACCATCCACCGACGCCGCCGCCGTCCGGAGGGTGTCGCGCAGGCTCCGGCGGGTCGCGCCGGAACCCACCGCGCGCTCGGTCTCCGGGTCGTCGTCGCGCAACGGCAGGACCACGGGGGCGCCCGGCAGCAGCGCGCACAGCAGCAGGCACACGCCTGTCAGAACGCACACGGCGGCAGCGAGGACGACGGTGGGATCGGACCACCGCGCGTCGAACACGGCGCGTGGGTCCACCCACGGTGGCTGCCCGAGGACCTGCCGCACGGCCACTGTGGTGACCAGCGCGCAGGCGGCGAGGACGACCAAGGCCACGAGGACGGCGGGGGCGCTGCGGCGGGGGAACCGCTTCACCGGACCCTCCCCACCGCACGCGCCGCCGAGTGCAGGGCGGTGACGGTGACCTCGACCCTCGACACGGTCAGGCCTGTCAGGACGCGGATCCTGCGCGCCAGGTGCCCGCGCACGTCCTCGGCCGCTCGGCGCACCGACATCGGGTAGGTGATCGACAACCGGACGACGAGCGCGACCGACGAGCCGGTGACGGTCGCGTCGACCTGGACGGCGCGCTCCGAACCGACGGTGACGCCGAGCAGGCGGTGCGCCGACCCGCCGACGCCGTGGACCTCGGCGGCCAGGCGCGCGGCGATCCGCGCCACCACGCCATCGGAGATGGTGAGCCGTCCGCGCTCACCGGGCTCCACCGGCGTCGTCCACGGGGCACCCGCGGTGGTGGTCAGGGTGCTCACCGCCGACCGCGGCCCGCCAGCGCGGAGACGTCGAGCGTGCCGTCGAGCACCATGCCGACGACGAGCCCGGCCGCGCCGAGGAGCAGGACGAGGATGAAGGCGCCGAACCCGCCGAAGGCGGCGGCGAACCCGAGTGCGACGCCGACGAGCACGCCGGTGGTGGTGGGGTTCACGCTGTCGTCCTCGCCGCGGTCCCCGGCGCGCCCGCGCCAGGCAGGGGTCGCTCTGGGGGGCGTGGTGCCGCGGCGAGCCAGACGGTGGTGCGGGGGAGTGCCACGTCACCGATCCACACCCACGGCGGGGGCCTGTCCGGTCCGACAACCAGCAGGACGGCCGCGCGAACGGCGCTGTCGACCTCGTCGACGGTGGCCGGGTACCGCGCGACCACCCCGACGGCGATCTCCTCGGGCCGGACCCGGACCCCCTCGATCCTGCGCCCCGGCAGGTAGGTGGCGATCTCGCCGTACCGCCCGCTGTGCGGACCCGCCACCTGCGGCAGGACGCTCACCGCCGCGGCGATGGCAGCCGCGTCCAGGTCGGTGCTCAACGCCCGCTCGGGGGTCACTGGACGCGGCCGACAGTGGTCGTGCCGCCGCCCTCGTCCTCGTCCGGGATGTGCACGTCGGTGACAGAGACGTTGACCTCCACGACCTCCAGGCCGGTCATCTGCTCGACCGCGCCGATGACGTTGCGGCGCACCGACCTGGCCAGGTCCTCGATGGACACCCCGTACTCGACGAGGATGTTCAGGTCGACGGCGGCCTGCCGCTCGCCGACCTCGACCGAGACGCCCTGCCCCGCCGAGGCGGTCGCGCCGGGGATGCGCTCGCGCAGCGCGCTCAGCGCCCGGGCCGCGCCGCCGCCGAGCGCGTACACCCCGGCGACCTCGCGGGTGGCCAGACCGGCGATCTTCTGGACGACGGCGTCGGCGACGGTGGTCGTCCCCCGGTCCGGCGCCTGCCTGCTCTTGCGCTGGGAGACGACCTCGGCGTTCGAGTTCTGGGTGGTGGGCTTCGCCGCGGAGGTCGCGGTGGTGGCGGGGTTCGTCAAGGAGTGCTCCTCGGTCTTGCGTTGGGGTGGTGCCGCTGGAAGGCGCACCGGAAGCCCCGTGGTGACACGGGTGGGCCGCGCCCGATGGGGCGGCGGGGAGGTCTGGGTGCGCTGCGGACGAGAACAGCCGCACTCGTCGGAACCGGCGTCGCCTGGGTCCGGGGCGGCTGCTGTGGTCACCGGGTGCCCAGTCCCCTCGCACCCAAACCCGATCGCGTGACCACGATCGGGTTTGGTCAGCGGGAGGTGGTCGAGCGGCGGTGCGCGGTGAGCGCCACGCCGAGGCCGATCATGCCGATGGCGAGGCCGAGGTGCAGCCAGTTGTCGGCGGTGTTGACCGGGACGAAGTTGGCCGCGCTGTCGTGGTCGATGACGATCCCGTAGAGCCAGAGCACCAGGTAGACGACCCCGCCGCCGATGAGGTAGGTCCGGGCGCTGCCCACGGCGCGGGCCAGCGCGAGCCCCGCGACGCCGAACGCGAGGTGGACCAGGTTGTGCAGCACGGAGACGTTGAAGATCCCGAGCAGGGCCGCCTCGGAGTGGTGGCCCGCGAATGTGAGCTGGTCGTAGTGGGTGGTGACGCCGGGGACGAAGCCCAGGACGCCGACGAGCAGGAACACCGCGCCCACGGCGGCCGCGGCCAGTTGGACCGGCTGCCGGGTGGTCTTGGTGGTGTGCGAGGCGGTCATGGTGTGGCTCCTCGTGTCGTGGTGGACGGTGGTGAGCGCCTGTGGAACGGGGGCGCTTTCGCTGAGGTGCGAGAACGAGCACCGGGGGCCGGGGTGCTCGAGCGGTGTCGTCGTCCACTACCCGGCCCGGATACCACCGTGCGGCGGGAACAAACAGTTGGTCTGGACCTTGATGTCGATCACCGCCGCCCTCGGCCGGGTAGGTTTGCGCCAGGGCGGCCTTGGTTAGCCACCACCTGTGCTCAAGCCTGCTTCCCCGGTGTCGACCCGCCTGCGGGAGACCACACCGATCGTCCACACCGCCGTGGCCGCGGGCGGGGGAGCGCGGTGACCAGGGTCGTCGTCCTGTCCGACACCCACGCGCCGCGCCGGTGGAAGACCTGCCCGGCGGAGGTGGCAGCGCACCTGCGGACCGCCGACGTGATCCTGCACGCCGGTGACGTGTGCACCGCCGCTGTGCTCGACGAACTCGCCGACTACGCCCCCGTCCACGCGGTACTCGGCAACAACGACGAGCCGGACGTCGCCGCGTGGGGCGCCGCGGAGACACTGCGGCTCACCGTGGACGGTGTCGCCATCGCGATGCTCCACGACTCCGGACCCGCCGCGGGCCGCTGTGCCCGGATGTCGCGCCGGTTCCCCGACGCCGACCTCGTGGTGTTCGGCCACTCCCACATCCCGATGGACATGACCGCTGTGGGCACCCGCGTGTTCAACCCCGGTTCGCCGACCGACCGCCGCCGCCAGCCCCACGGCACGCTCGGCCTGCTCGACCTGCGCGACGGCGTGGTGGTCGGCGCCCGGATCGTGCCCGTCACCTGACGGCCGCCGCACAACCAGGAACAACCCGAACGGCGCTCACGTTGCGCCGTCGACGTCTAGTCCTGGCCGAGGTGGGTAGCCCGGCCGGGAAGCCATTCCTAGGAGGACCCAGTGGATTCCACCAAGCCCACCCGTGTTGTGCGAGAAGCCCTGGAGAGGGCGGTGGGCAAGGTCGCCGACAGCGCTCCCGCGATACCCGGCGCGCCCGCCGGTGCTCCGCCCGCGCTGGACGAACCGACCGAGCCCAGGGAGCCGTTGCCGCCCAAACCCGACCAGGGCGCACCCGAGACCCGCACGGCGACGGGTGCCGAGACCGGTGCGCCGGGTCGTGAGCAGCAGGGCGCGTTCCTGACCACCTCCACCGGTACCCGGCTGCGCGACACCGACCACTCGCTGAAGGCGGGCGCGCGCGGACCGACCCTGCTGCAGGACCACCACCTGCGCGAGAAGATCACGCACTTCGACCACGAGCGCATCCCCGAACGGGTGGTGCACGCCCGGGGCGCCGGTGTGCACGGGGTGTTCGTGGGCTACGGCAACGCCGAGCAGGTGTGCAAGTCGGCGTTCCTGCGCGAGGGTGAGTCGACCCCGGTGTTCGTGCGGTTCTCCACCGTCGTCGGGTCGCGGGGGTCGGCGGACACGGTGCGCGACACCCGCGGGTTCGCCACGAAGTTCTACACCAGCGAGGGCAACTTCGACCTGGTGGGCAACAACATCCCGGTGTTCTTCATCCAGGACGGGATCAAGTTCCCCGACATCATCCACGCCGCCAAACCGCACCCCGATCGGGAGATCCCGCAGGCGCAGAGCGCGCACGACACGTTCTGGGACTTCGTGTCCCTGCACACCGAGGCCACCCACCACGTCCTGTGGAGCATGTCCGACCGGGCGGTTCCCCGCTCGTACCGGACCATGGAGGGCTTCGGCGTCCACACCTTCCGGTTGGTCAACGCCGAGGGCGCGACCTCGCTGGTGAAGTTCCACTGGAAGCCCAGGCTCGGGGTGCACTCGCTGGCCTGGGAGGAGGCGCAGCTGCTCAGCGGGTTCGACCCGGACTTCCACCGGCGGGACCTGTTCGACGCGATCGAGTCGGGCGCCTTCCCGCAGTGGGAGCTGGGCATCCAGGTGTTCCCGGACACCCCGGAGCAGACCTTCGAGGGCATCGATCTGCTCGACCCGACCAAGATCGTGCCGGAGGAGCTCGCCCCGGTTCAGCCGGTCGGCGTGCTGACGCTGAACCGCAACACCACCAACTACTTCGCCGAGACCGAGCAGGTCGCCTTCCACGTCGGGCACCTGGTTCCGGGCATCGACGTCACCGACGACCCGCTGCTGCACGCCCGGCTGTTCTCCTACATCGACACGCAGCTCAGCCGCCTGGGCGGGCCGAACTTCAACCAGATCCCGGTCAACCGCCCGCACGCCCCGGTCAACGACATGCTGCGCGACGGCGCGCACCAGCACGCCGTCCACAGCGGCATCGCGCCCTACAAGCCCAACAGTCTCGACGGCGGCTGCCCCTTCCACGCGGGTGCCGACATGGGTGCCTATGTCGAGGTCGCGGCCCCGGTCGCTGCCGCGGTCAAGGAACGCAAGTCCCCCGCGTCGTTCGACGACCACTTCAGCCAGCCGCGTCTGTTCTACCGCAGCCTGGAGCCGGTCGAGCGCGAGCACATCATCCGGGCGTTCACCTTCGAACTGGGCAAGTGCTACGAGCAGGCCATCAAGGAACGCCAGCTCCAGGTACTGGCCAATGTGGACACCGAGCTGTGCGCCGCGGTCGCCGAGGGTCTCGGGCTGCCCGCGCCGGAACCGACGCGGGCGCTGCCCGAGGTGACGCCGAGCGCCGCGCTGTCGCAGCTGGGGAAGCGGTGGCCCACCGACGGCCGGGTGATCGGCATCGTCGTCGACGCCATGGACCCCGCCGGTCTCGACGGTGTGCCCGCGCTCCAGCAGGCGATCACCGAGGCGGGCATGACCCCGCTGGTCATCGCCGCGCGCGGTGGGACGCTGCCGTCCGAGGTGACCGCGCAGCGGACCTTCCTCACCGCCCGCTCCGTCGAGTACGACGCCCTGCTGCTCGCCGCTGCCCCGCCCCCGGCTCCGGACGCGGTCGTCAGGCGCGCGGCCGTCGACCCGCGGGTCGTGGTCATGCTCCAGGAGGCCTACCGGCACGCCAAGGCCATCGGCGCCTGGGGCACCGCCGCCACGGCGCTGACCGAGGCGGGCATCGGCCTCGACGAGCTCGGCGTGGTGGTCGGCACGGACCCGGCGGAGGTGTTCACCCAGGTGCGGGACCTGCTCGCCAACCACCGCGTGTGGGAGAGGTTCCCGGTGCCGACGACCTAGACCGGACCACGTGTCGCCGGGGACGCGCCACGCGGGACTGGATGCCTTACGGGGCGCCAGGTCCGCCGGTCGCGTCCCCGGCGCCTCGATCGCCCTTGACGACGACCAGGCGCCGAGGCCCAACGCGCAAGGCCCAACCGGATCAGGACGGAGCACGCCCATGAGTTCGGGACGCGACCACGGCTTCGCCAGTTGGCGCACCACCGACCAGGTTCACCGCTTCGCCTTCGACGCTCGCTTCCGCTTGCCGCTGCGCGCGGTCGCAGTGGTGCCGGAGACGGCGTGGGTCCGGGTCGCCGACGGCGAGTTCCGGGCCCGGTTCGGGCCTTGGGTCGTGGTGACCCCGGTGTCCAACATCTCCGGGACCCTGGTCACCGGCCCGTTCTCGCCGTGGCGGGCCATCGGTGCCCGGCTGTCCCTTTCGGACAGAGGGCTGACCCTGGGTACCACCCCCGCCGCGGGGCTGTGCGTCCGCTTCCACGAACCCGTGCCCGGACTGGAGCCCACCGGTCTGCTGCGCCACCCCGAAGTGACCGTGACCGTCGCCGAACCGGGCGCGCTGGCAGGCGTTCTCGGCCACCACGCTTAGCGGACGCTCACGGGGGTATGCCCGGGTATGCGCATCGTGATTGTCGGGGCAAGCGGCAATGTGGGGACCGCCGTCTTGCGAGCCGTTCGAGCCGCGGGGCACACGGCGGTCGGTGTCTCCCGGCGGGCTCCCCGGTGGGCGGACCCCTACGACGGTGTGCGCTGGGAGTCGATCGATGTGTCCGCTGCCGGTTCGACCGCGCGGCTGCGCGACGCCTTCCAAGGAGCGGACGCGGTCGTCCACGCGGCGTGGGCGATCCAGCCCAGCCACGACCAAGACCACCTGCGGGCGGTGAACGTCGACGGGAGCCGAGCTGTGTTCCAAGCGGTCGCCCAAGCCGGGGTTCCCCATCTGGTCTACCTCTCGTCAGTCGGCACGTACGCGCCGCGCGAGTCGTTGACTCCGGTCGACGAGTCCTACGCCCGGACCGGCGTCCCGACTTCTTCCTACAGCAGGCACAAGGCAGAGGTGGAGACGTCACTCGACGTCTTCGAGGCCGACCACCCGGATGTCGCGGTCACCAGGTTGCGGCCCGGCCTGATCCTGCAACGCGACGCGGCGAGCGAGGTCCGCCGCTACTTCCTCGGCGCCCTGGTCCCACGTCCACTATGGACGCTCGCGAGCAAGGGGAAGCTGCCCGTGCTGCCGCTACCCCGGGGTCTCGTGCTCCAGTTCGTGCACTCGGCGGACGTGGCGAGCGCGGTGGTGGCCGCGGCGGAACAGGGCTACCGGGGTGCGCTGAACCTGGCCGCTGAGCCGGTGGTGGACGCCCAAGACCTCACGGCCGTCCTCGGTGGCCGAGCCGTCGAGTTGCCCGTACCGGTGGTCCGGGCAGCGGTCGCGGCCGGATGGCACACCCGACTGCTGCCCACCTCGCCCGGCTGGCTCGACCTCGCGCTGTCCGTGCCGGTGTTGCGCACGGACCTGGCGAGGTCCGCGCTCGGTTGGGAGCCGACCACCACCGCCCACGACGCCCTGCGCGACCTCGTGGCCGGTTTCGCCGACCGCGCGGGCGTGCCGTCAAGCCCAGTTCTGCACCCCTGACAAGGAGATCGAGTGAGAGCCCTCACCTGGCACGGCAAACGCGACGTCCGCGTGGACACGCATCCCGATCCGATCATCAAGGACCCGACCGACACCATCATCAAGGTGACCTCGACCGGGCTGTGCGGATCAGACCTGCACCTCTACGAGGTCCTCGGCCCCTTCCTCACCGAGGGCGACATCCTCGGCCACGAACCGATGGGCATCGTCGAGGAGATCGGGAGTGCGGTGACCGACCTCGCGGTCGGCGACCGCGTGGTCATCCCGTTCAACGTCTCCTGCGGCGACTGCTTCATGTGCGGGCAAGGCCTGCACTCCCAGTGCGAGACGACCCAGGTGCGGGAGCAGGGCATGGGCGCCGCGCTGTTCGGCTACACCAAGCTCTACGGCGGTGTGCCCGGCGGCCAAGCCGAGTACCTGCGGGTACCCTTCGCCGACAAGCTGCCGATCAAGGTCCCCAAGGGTCCGGCCGACGACCGCTTCCTGTTCCTCTCCGACGTGCTGCCCACCGCGTGGCAGGGCGTCGAGTACGCCGCGGTCCCGCCCGGCGGCACCCTGGCGGTCATCGGCCTCGGCCCGATCGGGGACATGTGCGCCCGGATCGCCCAGCACCGCGGGGTCGAGCGCGTCATCGGCATCGACCTGGTCGACGAACGGCTGGCCAGAGCCGCGGCTCGGGGCGTGCACACCCTGGACCTGCGTGACCACCACGGCGATCTGGCCGACGCGGTCCGGGAGGTCACCAACGGGCGCGGTGCCGACTCCGTCATCGACGCGGTCGGCATGGAGGCGCACGGCGCTCCCGTCGCGTCCCTGGCCCAGCGCGCCGTCGGCCTGCTCCCGGACAGCGCGGCGGAGAAGATCATGCGCCGGGCCGGGGTCGACCGCCTCGAGGCGCTGCGCCTCGCCATCGACATCGTCCGCCGCGGCGGCACCATCTCGCTGGTCGGCGTGTACGGCGGGATGGCCGACCCGCTGCCCATGCTGACCCTGTTCGACAAGCAGATCCAGGTGCGCATGGGCCAGGCCAACGTCCACCGCTGGGTGCCGGACCTGCTCCCGCTGCTCACCGACGACGACCCGCTGGGTGTCGACACCTTCGCCACGCACAAGATCGCCCTCGCCGACGCCCCCGAGGCCTACGGGATGTTCCAGCGCAAGGAGAACGGCGCCATCAAGGTCGTCTTCACCCCCTGACGGAACGCGACCCATCAATCCACAATGGACCGATACGGCACGCGCGGCGCGGACGCCGGGTGCGCACTAGGGTCGGATGATGCGGGTTCTTATCACCGGCGGTGCCGGGTTCATCGGATCACACGTCGCCGAGGTCGTCCGGGACGCGGGCCACTCCGCCGTCCTGCTCGACTCCTTGTTGCCGCAGGCGCACCCCAGCGGGGAAGCTCCCGCGGGGCGGGATGGTGTCGAGTTCGTGCGCGGTGATGTCCGTGACCCGGACGTCCTCGGTCGCGTTCTGCGCGGCGTCGACGTGGTGTGCCACCAAGCGGCGATGGTGGGGCACGGGGTCGACCCGTCCGACGCCCCGGACTACGCCGGGATCAACGACCTGGGGACGGCGGTCGTCCTGGCCGCCATGTACGAACACGGCATCACGCGGCTGGTGCTGGCCAGTTCGATGGTCGTCTACGGGGAAGGGCGCTACCACTGCGGGGCGCACGGCACCGTCACCCCCGGGCAGCGCCGCGTCGAGGACCTCGACGCCGGGCGGTTCGAGCCCGGGTGCCCGCGGTGCGGCGAGGCGCTGGAGCCAGGGCTGGTGCCGGAGGACGCCCCGCTGGACCCGCGCAGCACCTACGCGGCGACGAAACTGGCCCAAGAGCACCTGAGTTCGGCCTGGGCGCGGCAGACCGGTGCGACGGTGTGGGCGCTGCGCTACCACAACGTCTACGGACCGCGGATGCCGAAGGACACGCCCTACGCCGGGGTGGCCTCGATCTTCCGGTCCGCCCTGGAACGCGGCGAGGCGCCCCGGGTCATGGAGGACGGCGAGCAGCGGCGCGACTTCGTCCACGTCACCGACGTCGCGCGGGCGAACTTGGCCGCCCTCACCACTCCCGGCACCGCCGGGACGTGCCGACCGGTCAACATCTGCTCCGGTACCCCGCACACCGTCGGTGAGATGGCGGCCGCGTTGGCCGGGGCCATGGGCGGACCTACCCCCGAGGTCGTCGGTGGGGCCCGTCCCGGCGACGTGCGGCACGTGGTGGCCGATCCGGCGCGGGCCCGCGCCGAACTCGGGTTCGCGGCGGGAGTGTCGTTCGAGGACGGCATGGTGGAGTTCGCCAAGGCCCCTCTGCGCGGGTAGCGAGCGGCTACCAGACGGTGAGCAGGAGGTGGTTGACCAGCAGGGCGAGCACCGCCTGCGCTGCCAACCACCCCCGCCAGTGCGCTCGCGGCAGCCACGCGCACGCGACCACCAGCCAGGTGCCGAACGGCAGCCAGATCCGTTCCACCTCCGCCTTGCTCAAGCCGGAGATGTCCGCGACGAGCACCGCCGTGAGCGCCGCCGCGACCAGCGCCACCGGTGCGTATCCCCACCGGCGCGGCGAACCCGCGACGCGGCGCAGCCCCGCGATGACAGCGGGGCCCAACGCGAGGACCAGCGCGGCGAGGTTGGCCCAGATGAAGTACGAGTAGGGCCGCGACTGGGCGATGCTGCCCGCGTACAGGACCTTGGTGAGTTCGTAGCCGGTGATCCACCAGAAGCCCGCCGCGGTGAAGACCGCGACCACGGCGGCGACGCCCAACACCGCGAACAGCGCCGCGCGCCACGACCTGGTCACCGCGATCACCGCGAGCACCAGGACGGCGCCCAGCGTGAGGCCGTAAGACAGGTACAGGCAGAATCCCAAAAGGACACCCGAGCTGGTAGCGGCCAAAGCGGACACCCGGCCGCCGCGTGTGCTCGCCACCGCGATCCCCGCGACACCCCACGCCAGCACCGCCGCGAACACCCCGTCCGCCGACACGCCCACCCACACCGCGCCGGGGAACAGCACCGAGAACGGCAGCACGGTGCGCGCCAAGTCCTCGCCCGCGAGCGCGCGCACGGCCACCGCCACGGCCAAGCACGCCGAGGACCCGACCACCACGCAGAACGCCGACGCCGCCGGACCACCTCCCAGACCGATCCGGTCGAGCCAGACGAAAAGCAGGAAGATCCCCGGTGGGTGGGCGCCGACGTGGGTGGTCCAGGCGCCTGGCTGGTCGGTGAGGATGTGGGAGGTGAAATCCCGCAGCATCGCGGGGATGTCGGTCACCAGGGGCACGTCGTGCAGGTACTCATCGCGGCTGGTGAGCCGGGTGGCGAACCCCTTGCCGTAACCGTCGGACAGGGCGAGGGCGAGCGTCCAGGCGAACGAGGCCGCCCACCCGACGAGGAGCAGGCGTCGCCAGCCCATCCGCCCGGCCAATGCCGGTCCCCACGCCACTACGCCGACAGCGAGGAGAACCGCGAAAACCGTTCCCGGACCGAGGTGCGGCAGCCATTCGGCCAAAAGCGGCGGGAATGGCAAGAAAATGTCGACCCCGGCGCGTTTGAGCGCTCGTCCGACCAGTGCTGCGGCGAGGACCACCCCTGCCACCGCCATGACCGCGAGCAGGTCGAAGACCACGTCGCGGGTGGGGGAGGTTCGCTTGTTGGGAGTGGGGGAGCCGGGAGAGGGCACCGACGCGAGTCTAGGGCCGACGCGACTTTTCCGCAGATCGCCGGAAATCCCCTTCGACGGGGCAATCCGAGTTGGATGGCACCACGAATCAGCTCTGTGACCGAAACAGTCGAGGTGGTCCTGCCGTGCCTCAACGAGGCTGAGGCGTTGCCCGCTGTGCTCCACGCACTGCCCGAGGGGTACTCCGCTCTGGTCGTCGACAACGGCTCCACCGACGGCACGGCCGAGATCGCCCGCGGTCTCGGCGCCCGGGTCGTCGTCGAGCCGCGGCGCGGGTACGGCGCCGCTGTCCACTCAGGACTGGCCAACGCTCGCGCCGACCTGGTCGCCGTACTCGACGCCGACGGCTCCATCCACCCGTCGGAACTGCTCGCCCTGGTGCGGCTGGTGCACGACGGCGCCGACCTGGCCGTCGGGCGGCGGGTCGCCACCGCGCGGTCCGTGCAGCCGTGGCACGCCCGGGCGGGCAACGCCGTGCTGTCGGCGATGCTGCGCCGCCGCGGTGTCCCGGTGCACGACATCGCCTCGGTCCGGGTCGGCCGCCGGGAACCCCTGCTGGCACTGGGGGTCGCGGACCGCGCTTTCGGGTACCCGGTGGAACTGCTGGTGCGCGCCGCCGCGGCGGGGTGGCGGATCGAGGAGGTCGACGTGGCCTACCTCCCCCGCGCGGGCGGCAAGTCCAAAGTGTCCGGTTCGGTGCTCGGCACCGCCCGGGCGGTACGCGACCTCGGAACGGCGGTACTACGCGCATGACCACCCCCAAGACGGCCTTGCTCGTGCTGGCCAAGTCCCCCAGGCCGGGCATGGTCAAGACCCGGCTCTGTCCACCCGCGACACCCGAGCAGGCGGCCAGGATCGCCGCCGCCGCCCTGCTGGACACCCTGTCCGCCCTGCGCGCGGTCCCCGATGCCCAGCCAGTCGTCGTGCTCTCCGGTGACCTCGACGACGCCGTCGACCGCGACGAACTGCGCCGCGCCGTGCGCGACTTCCCAGTCATCGCCCAGCGCGGCGACACCCTGGGCGAGCGCATCAGCGCCGCCCACCGCGACGTGGCCGAGCTGCTGCCGGGCGCGGCCAGCATCCAGGTCGGCATGGACACCCCGCAGATCAGCGCCGAGCTGATCGCCGACTGCCGCCGGGCGCTGCGCGAACCGGGCACCGACGCCCTGCTCGGCGCGGCCGCCGACGGGGGCTGGTGGGTGCTGGGCCTGCGCGACCCGACCTCGGCGTCGGCGATCACCGACGTCCCCACCTCGCGCGCCGACACCGGCGACCGGACGGCCGACGCGTTGCGCGCCCGCGGTCTGCGGGTCGTCGGCGCCCCGCTGTTGACCGATGTGGACACCATGGACGACGCGCGGCTCGTCGCCGCCACCGTCCCCGGGAGCCGCTTCCACGCCGCCGTCGAGGACCTGACGTGACCGCCCTCGCCCGGGTGTCCGACGAGTTCGCCACCGCGCTCACCGGGCAGGCGACGGCACTGGAGCTCTCCGACGGGGGCTGCTGCACGCTCGAGCCCGATCGCTGGCGCGACCCGGCCGCGGGCGGCGACCACTGGCTGCTCGACCGGTGCCACGGACCGACCCTGGACCTGGGCTGCGGGCCGGGCAGGCTGGTCCAGGCGCTGCGCCTGCGCGGACTGCCCGCGCTCGGGGTCGACAAGTCCGACCACGCCATCGCCCAGTGCGACGACCGCGGCGTACCCGCGCGCCGGGCCGACATCTTCACCAGCCTGCCCGACGAGGGCGAGTGGGACCACGTGCTGCTCGCCGACGGCAACATCGGCATCGGCGGCGACCCGGTCACGCTGCTGCGCCGGGCCGCCACCCTGGTCCGGACCGGCGGCAGCGTGCTGGTGGAGACCGCGCCGCGGCGGCGGGGGCTCTGGAGAGGCTCGGCTCGACCGCGTGGTGGGGATCGCGGCGGTGTCCTGGGCCAGTGGTTCGCCTGGGCCGAGGTCGGCGTGGACGCCATCGTGACCGTCGCGGTCCAGGCCGGGTTGCGGGTGGCCGAGCAGGGAGCGCTCTCCGGCCGCGGCTTCGCCCGGTTGGGAGTGGTTCGTGGCGGTTGACTCGCGGTTGACCCGGTGGCTGCGCGCGCATCGACCGGGTGGCCCGTTCCGCCCCGAAGCGTGGCGCAGTCCGTTGCGTGGTCCGTGGCTGACCTCGGTCCTCGGCCTCGTCCTGCTGGTCGCGTTGCCGGTCGTGGTCGTGACGGGGCTGTTGTCCTACATCGCCTATGGGCCGCAGTTCGGGCAGGCCATTCCGGGCGATATCGGGTGGCTGAGCCTGCCCTGGTTCGAGTGGCCGAGTCGGCCGTCCTGGCTCTACCAGCTCACCCAGGGGCTGCACGTCGGGTTGGGCCTCGTGCTCGTGCCGGTGGTGCTGGCCAAGCTGTGGTCGGTGCTGCCCAGGTTGTTCGCCTGGCCGCCGGTCCGGTCGGCGACCCACCTGCTGGAGCGGGTCTCGGTGCTGCTGCTGGTCGGGTCGGTGCTGTTCGAGATCGTCACCGGACTGCTCAACATCCAGTACGACTACGCCTTCGGCTTCAGCTTCTACACCGCCCACTACTGGGGCGCGTGGGTGTTCATCGCCGCGTTCGCCACCCACATCGTCATCAAGGCGCCCGCGATGGTGCGCGCGCTGCGGTCCCGGTCGGTGCGCGCCGAACTGCGGACCACGCGGGCCGACACCCGCCCCGAGCCCGTGGAGAGCGGCCTCGTGGCGACCGCGCCCACCCCGGCCACGATCAGCAGGCGCGGCGCCCTCGGCGTGGTCGCGGGCGGCTCACTGCTCGTCGGCGCGCTCACCGTGGGCCAGACCGTCGAGTGGCTGCGGCCCCTGGCCCTGCTCGTGCCGCGCGGGCTCGTCCCCGGCGACGGCCCGAACGGCTTCCCGGTCAACCGGACCGCCACCGCCGCGGGGATCACCGCGGCCGACACCGGTCCGGAGTGGACCCTGGTGCTGCTCGGCGGCCGCGACCCGGTCACCCTCGACCGCGCCCGCCTCGCCGCACTGCCCCAGCACACCGCGACCCTGCCGATCGCCTGCGTCGAGGGCTGGTCCACCACGCAGGACTGGACCGGTGTCCGCCTCGCCGACCTGGCCCGCCTCACCGGCGTCGACATCCCGGCATCGGCGCACGTGCGCTCCCTCGAACGCGGCGGCCCGTTCGGCCAGGCCACCCTGCAGGGCAACCAGGTCACCAACCCCGACGCGCTGCTCGCCCTCCGCGTCAACGGCGCTGACCTGTCCCCGGACCACGGCTACCCGGCGCGCGTGATCGTCCCCGCGCTCCCTGGCGTGCACAACACCAAGTGGGTCCACTCGATCGAGTTCCGGCGGACACCGTGACCCGGCACCCCGACTCGACCCAACACCCCGAGCCGCACGCGCACGGCCCCTGGCACGCCGGCGTGCTCTTGGCGGGCTTCGCCGTGACCACCTACGCGGTCCTGCACGTCCTGGACGACCCCAGCCTGCCCGGCATGCTCACCTGGTTCCTCGCCGCCGCCGTGGCCCACGACCTCGTCCTGTTCCCCGCCTACGCGGCCGCCGACCGCGCGATCACCCGGGTCGACACCCGAATCCCCCTGGTCAACCACATCCGGATACCCCTACTGGCCTCCGGGTTGCTGTTACTGATGTTCCTCCCCGGCATCCTCCGCCGGGGCGCCGACACCTTCCACACCGCCACCGGCCTCACCCAGGACGCGTTCCTCCACCGCTGGCTCCTCCTCACCGCCCTCTTCCTCACCACCAGCGCCGCCCTCTACGCGGCCCGAGTGCTCCTCGCCCGCCGATCCTCGTGACCACGCACGTGACCCACTGCCGTCAGTGGGAGTCGTCCACGGGGGTCAGGATGACGACGGGGATCTTGCGGGTCGTCTTCTTGGCGTAGGTGTTGTAGAGGGGGAAGATGGCGGCCATCTGGGGCCAGAGCGTCTCGCGCTCGGCGGGGGTGGCGACGCGGGCATGGGCGGTGAAGCGCTGGGTGCCCACCTGGACGCCGACGCTGGGGTCGGCGGTGAGGTTGAGCAGCCAGGCCGGGTCCTTGTCGGCGCCGCCCTTGGAGGCCACCACGACGTAGTCGTCACCGGAGGTGCCGTAGATGAGGCAGTTGCGGCGGGCGGTGCCGGTCCGGCGGCCGGTGGTGGCGAGGACGAGGGTGTGGACACCCTGGCTCAGGTGGCCCTTGGTGCCGCCCGAGGTGATGTAGGTGCGGGTGTGCTTGGCGACCCAGTCCCACTGCGAGTCGACGGCGTGGTCCAGGTCCTCGGCGGTGGCCATCCCGGCTGTCCCTTCGGTGGGGTTCGAGCGCTGGAGCACTACGCGCCGATCCGCGAAGATACGCGTTTCCCCGCCGCGCGCCACCGGCGGATCACCATCCGGACCTCGCCTCGCCCGCCGCGGGGACCTGCCTGCCGAACCGGTCCCGCGTAGGCTCTGCGGCGTGACGAACCCCGAGCACAGCCAGGGCGGCAAGTACTCCGTCGAGGGCGAGGCGTTCACCCGCGACTCGAAATACATCACCACCCGGGTCACGCGGGACGGCGCGGACGGCTTCCCGGTCGAGCCGGGCCGCTACCGCCTGGTCGCCGCGCGGGCCTGCCCCTGGGCCAACCGCGCCATCATCGTCCGGCGGCTGTTGGGGCTGGAGGACGTGTTGTCCCTCGGCCTGCCCGGCCCCACGCACGACCCGCGCTCGTGGACCTTCGACCTCGACCCGGGCGGCCGCGACCCGGTGCTGGGCATCGAGCGCCTGCAGGAGGCGTACTTCAAGCGCGACCCCGAGTACCCGCGCGGCATCACCGTCCCCGCGATCGTCGACACGACCACCGGCGCGGTGGCCACCAACGACTTCGCGCAGATCACCCAGGACCTGTCGACCCAGTGGCGTGAGTACCACCGCCAGGGAGCGCCGGACCTGTGGCCCGAGGCGCACCGCGCGGAGATGGACGAGGTCAACCAGCGGGTGTTCACCGACGTGAACAACGGCGTCTACGAGTGCGGCTTCGCGGGCACCCAGGAGGCCTACGACGCCGCGTACGACCGGCTGTGGGCGGCCATCGACTGGCTGGAGGAGCGGCTGACGACCCGCCGCTACCTGGTCGGCGACACGATCACCGAGTCCGACATCCGGCTGTTCACCACCCTGGTCCGCTGGGACCCGGTGTACCACGGCCACTTCAAGTGCAACCGCTCCCGCCTGACCGAGCTGCCCGCGATCTGGGCGTACGCCAGAGACCTGTTCCAGACCCCCGGCTTCGGCGACACCGTCGACTTCGCGCAGATCAAGGAGCACTACTACTTCGTGCACAAGGACATCAACCCGACCGGCATCATCCCCAAGGGCCCGGACCTGTCCACCTGGCTGACCCCCCACGGCCGCGACACCCTCGGCGGTAGGCCCTTCGGTGACGGCACCCCACCCGGCCCGCCCCGCGAGCCCGTGGACCCCGCGCACACCCCACTGTCCTAACAGGACTCTTCCCGCGAATCGACGGCGGCTGCCTCGAATTGTCCACTGTGCATACCGGGTGGTTGCCACGCTGGTCAGGTGCGGTGAGAGGCCGGGCCGTCGTCGCGGGTGAGTCGGGTGGCCCTTCGGGTGAGTCGCCACTCGTCCCGGCGAGTTCGACGGCCTCGTGCAAGGCGAGCTAGATGTCCACAAAGGACCGATCGACACCGTGCGCGAGATCTTCTCATGGCCTGCTCCTGCTGCGTCGCCGGTACGACCACGAGCGCCCTGTCGTCGAGGTCCTTGTCCTGGGATGGCGGAACGCCGAGAAGGTGCTGGGGCCCGTGTGCGGGACGGTTCCCGTGAGCCGCGGTGCGACCGCCGAGCTCTGCGGCTTCCCGGGATCGCGCGCCCACAAGGACGTGTCCGACGAGGACTGCCTGGTGTCAACGCCATCGCTACGCCCCGCAACGTAAACGCAACGCTTCTGACTGTCTTCACCCTCTGGTGCCACCCAAAAGGGTGTCGCGGCTCGCGATCCTCGTCACGACGGACTAGAAAGGTCTATGTCGGAGGAGCTAGGCGGGACGGTGTAGATCCGATATGACGCCGGATCGCCGGTGCGGGTCGCTCTCTCGGCGGGTCACGGGTCTGGATGGCGACCCGTGACCGGTGGGGACTCTGCGGTGCGAGGCCGAGTGCCGCAGAGTCCCCGATACCGGGCCCGCCAGTCGATCACTGGTGGAACACGGGCTGCGGTTCCCATGAGGATCTTCCGCGGCCTGCGTGAGCACGATTCGGCGTGAGGTGGCGGACACGCATACGGGTAACCCGACCCTGGGGTCGGTCGCTCAGCGCGTCGCTACTGCGCGGTATTCGCCGATAAGTGTGGACAACGGCGCTGAACGCCTGGGGTGTATCGGGTCAGGTACCACTCGACGACGCAGATTCAAAGGAAATGACAGTCCACGGCGAATGGAGTGGCGATGAGAGGTCTTCGTTTCGGGGCGGTGCTGGCGGCGGTCGCGGTGATGGGAGCCTGGGCGCCTGCTGCGCAAGCACAGCAAGCGGAACCGTTGCGTTGGGTGGCGTTGGGTGACGCCTACACCGCAGGTGGCATCGACGCGGCGGGTACCGAGCTTCTGATCGGTGGTGCGCGTGATGGGTGTGGTCGGACGTCGGGGTCGTATCCGGAGGTGTTGCGGACACGCCTTTCCGGCCGCTACGAGTTGACCAACGTCAGTTGCGCGGGGGCGTCGGTCGCGAACGTCACCTACCTGCCGCGGTTCCCGCCCGGTCACCTCATCCCGTTCTTCGAGGTGTTTGACCCCGTCTTCCCGTTCCCGCCCGTGCCGCGTCAACTCGACGCCGTCACCGCCGACACGGACCTGGTGACGGTGGGGGTCGGCGGGAACACCCTCGGCTTCGTCGAGTTGGTGTTCGCCTGCCTGCAGTTGGGCGAGTGGGCCGACCCGGCCACCGACCACCCCTGCACGGACTACTTCAGCTTCGGCTGGGACGGCATCCCCACCATCACCGACCGGCTGTCGTTGCCGGCGGCCGAGTACGACGGCATGCTCGCCATGATCCGCGCGGCCGCTCCCCGCGCCACCATCCTGGCCGTGGGCTACCCGACGATCTTCCCCACCGACCCCACCACCTGCGACCACGGCTTCACCCCGGCGGGCCTGCGCCACTTCGGCACCGTGAGCTATCCCGACCTCGCCTGGCTACGCACCCAGGTCGTCGAGCAGATGAACCAGGTCATCGCCGACAGCGCGGCCCGACAAGGCATCCGGTTCATCGACCTCTACCCGACCAGTGCCGACCACGACGTCTGCCAATCCGACAACGGCAACTGGGTCGAGGGCGTCGTGGACCATGCGGGCCGCTGGGCCATGGTCCGCCCCGACACCAACGGCCACAACAACACCGCCAACGCCATCGAAGCGGCTCTGCCGTAGGCCCCGGCGGTCCGTGACGACTGCTGCAAGGAAGACCGGCGCCTGTCAATCGTCACGATCGCTGCTGGTGCGACCCAGCGCACGAGGCATCTGCAGATCCATTGCGCAAATGAGAAGGAGTTGCGGGGATGGGGAGGTTATCGCAGGACACTGCTGAGTCTGCATGTCTCGTCGATTGGCTGCACCAAACGGCCGCTGGTGACGTTACCGCTTTCAATCACCTCTACCGAGCGACCGCACCTCGCGTAGGTGCCGTAGTCGGCGCGGTTCTGAAAGACGCCACGCACGCCGAGGATGTCGTTCAAGAGGTCTTCCTTGAAATTTGGCGGGACGCGGGCCGTTTCGATCCTCGAAGAGGGCGTGCGCTGTCCTGGATCGTCGCGATCGCTCGTCACCGCGCGGTGGATCGGATTCGTCGTGCTCAAGCCGGGTTGCAGAGAGAGTGTCAATATGAGAGCTTGTGTCTCCGCGACCGGAGTTCTGCATCAGACGATCCCGTAATTGACTACGTCACCAGTCGAGCGGACCAGCGTGTATTGCTGCGAGCGTTAGGTGAAATTACCTGGATCCAGCGCGAATCGATTGTCTTGGCCTATTTCACTACCATGTCCTATAGCGAGGTTGCCTCTTTCTTGTCCACTCCGATCGGCACAGTGAAAACTCGCATTCGCGATGGTCTGGCTCGTCTGCAAGTTATCATCCGTAACGACGTGGGTGAACGAGGGTGAGATGAGCCGAGTGCGAACGTCGATGGCAGCGCTGAGGAGGGACAGCGGCTAGCGGCCCGACGCCTCCTGGCCACCCGACTGGGTTACCGGTCCACGGGGGCTGTGATGCCCGCCGAACGCAGCAAGGCTGCGAGCGTCGAGTACGTGCGGTCGAGGTCTACGGCCCCGGGCGCGACGCGCCACTGCTGGTGGATGCCGATCACGGTGCCCAACAGCACGGTGCCCAACTCCTCGGCGCTGACGCCGTCGGGCAGTGGGAGCCGGGCGACCCACGCGCGGGTCTGGGCGCGGAGCGCGTCGTGCAGGCTGGCGTACACCTCGCGCAGAGCTGATCCCGGGTCGTCCGCCTCGACCATGAGCTTGGCGAACAGGCCGGTCGACGGGGCCCGGGTGAACGCGATGAGGGTGTCGAGGACCTGGTCGACCGTGCCGGGGTCGAGGGCGCCCGCCGCGGCGGTGAGCCGGACGACGAGGTCGTCCACCACGGCCGCGAGCAGGCCTTCCTTGCTGCCGAAGTGCCACGGGATGGAGCCCCGGCTGACACCGGAGCGGGTGGCGATGTCCTCGAAGGTGGTCCGCCGGTAGCCGCGCTCGGCGAACAGGGCGGTGGCGGCCTCGACCAGCAGCCTGCGGCTCTCCTGGGTCATCTCGGCGCGGCGCGTGGCTCGTGTCACAAGCGGCCAGTCTACCTGTTGACTGCTAGCTAGCATCTTCTATGTTGGTCAACATAGAAAGTGGGGGCGATGACGCGACTCGACACAGCCGACCACGCGGCGCTGCCGTGGCGGATCCACGAGATGACCGCTGATTTCCGGGTCGAGGACGTCTGGGCGTTCCGCACGCCCGGAGCCGGTCCCGACGACTTCCAGCCGATGCTGGCGGCGTTGCGCTCCCTGGGCGACGACCAGCCGTTCTTGGCGCGGATGCTGTTCAAGGCGCGATGGAGACTCGGTGAGCTGTTCGGCTGGGACCGGGAGGTCCACAGCGTCGGTGGCCGGGTCACCTCGCTGAGGGACCGGTTGCCCGGCGATCTGCGGGAGGCGCCGCGCGGGCCGGACAGCGCGTCGATGCCACTGAAAGCGGTCTACGAACTCGACTGCGAGTGCGCGCGTGAGCTCGCGAACAAGACCGTGCACACGGTGATGCACCTGGGCTGGGCCCGGCGGCCGGATGGCGAGTACGAGTTGCGGATGGCGGTGCTGGTCAAGCCCAACGGGTGGTGGGGTCGCGCCTACATGGCCGCCATCGCCCCGTTCCGATACCTGGTGGTCTACCCGGCGATGACCCGGCAGTGGGAGCGAGCATGGCTGAGCCGGTGACAGCCGATCGGACCTCGCCCGCCCGAGGCCTCTTGGTCGCCAGTGGGATCTTGGTGGTGCTCGGCATCGGGCACGCCGCACTGGTGCCGGTTGTGGCGTGGCCCAGCGTCAGCGGGTGGGTGCGGGACGGACTGTGGTCGGTGGTGCCCTTCTTGGACGGGGCGGAGCCGTCGGCGGAGACGGCGACGTTCTGGTCCGGGCCGGGCGGGTTCTCGGCACCGCTGGTGTTGCTGGGCGGGCTGATCTGGCACTTGGGGCGCCTCGGGGTACGGGTACCCGCAGTGATCGGGTGGGTGTTGATCGGGTGGGGCCTGGTCGCCGGAGTCCTATTGGGACCATCTCCGTTCTTCCTCATCGCGGTGGCCGGGCTCCTGGTGGTGACGACAGGTCGACGACCCGGTGCCAACCAACCACGGAACAAGATGTCGCGCGGCTCAAGCAGGTGGAGGTCGACGCGGTCCAGACGGGTGGCGTGCTCGAGGCTTGAGCCGACACAGGATCGGGACGTCGGAGGCGACGACGTGGTGGTCGCTTCCACGGGCTGTTAGATGGACGGGACGCGTTGATCTGGTTCACGAGCGCGGGCTCTAGGACGGTGCCCTGCACGCGTTCCCGGTGGACGTCGTGGTCGGATGGCGCTGTAGTCCCTGGTGTCGGATTTGCCCGGGGTGGGTAGGTACCGTGCATGGCGGTCTACGGATTACACGCGTCCCACGAGCAGATACACCCGGCGCGGCTGCTGGACGCTGTGCGGCGGGCGGAGGAGGCTGGGTTCGGCGCGGCGATGTCCTCCGACCACTTCGCGCCGTGGACCTCGGCGCAGGGGGAGTCGGGTTTCGCCTGGTCCTGGTTGGGTGCGGCGCTGCAGGCGACGTCGCTCGGGTTCGGGGTGGTGACGGCCCCCGGTCAGCGCTACCACCCGGCGATCACCGCTCAGGCCATGGCCACGCTCAGTGCCATGTACCCGGGCAGGCTGTGGGCGGCGCTGGGCACCGGTGAGGCGTCCAACGAGCACATCACCGGTGACGTGTGGCCGCGCAAGGACGTGCGGACGGCGCGGCTGCGCGAGTGCGTCGACATCATCCGGGCGTTGTTCGCCGGTGAGGAGGTCTCGCACGACGGGCTGGTGAAGGTCGACCGCGCCCGCCTGTGGACCCTGCCGGACACGTCCCCGAAGCTCTTCGGCGCGGCGGTCAGCGTCGAGACGGCGCGGTGGTGCGCGGAGTGGGCGGACGGCCTGATCACCATCAACGCGCCCGTCGAGCACCTGCGGTCCATGGTGGACGCTTACCGCGACGCGGGCGGGCGTGGTCAGCTCGCGCTGCAGGTGCACCTGAGCTGGGCGCCATCGGAGGACGAGGCGTTGGCGGTCGCGCACGAGCAGTGGCGCGGCAACGTGTTCCCGCCGCCGGTCTGCTGGGACCTCCTCCCGGCCCACTTCGACGAGATCTCCCGGTTCGTGACCCCCGAGCAGGTGCGCGCCTCGGTCAACGTCTCCGCGGACCTCGGGCAGCACACCGCCTGGCTGCGCGAGTACGCCGACCTCGGGTTCGACCTGATCCAGCTGCACCACGTCGGCACCGAGCAGGACGCGTTCATCGACGCGTTCGGCGCGAGGGTGCTGGGGGAACTGTGCGACTGACCAAGACATCGGACCTGTGGTGGAAGAACGCGGTCGTCTACTGCCTGGACGTGGAGACCTTCCAGGACGGCGACGGCGACGGGTGCGGCGACTTCCTCGGCCTGACGCAACGGATGGACCACTTCGAGCGCCTCGGCGTGACCTGCCTCTGGCTCATGCCGTTCCTGCCGTCCCCCGACCGTGACGACGGCTACGACATCACCGACTACTACTCGGTCGACCCGCGCCTGGGCACCCTCGGCGACTTCGTGGAGTTCGTGCGCACGGCACGGGACCGGGGCATGCGGGTCATCGCCGACCTGGTCGTCAACCACACCTCCGACCAACACCCGTGGTTCCAATCGGCGCGGGAGAGCCGCGACTCGCCCTACCGCGACTGGTACGTGTGGCGCGACGAGCCACCGGAGGACGGGCCGAAGGGCGTTGTCTTCCCGGACAAGGAAACCAGCCTCTGGGAGTACGACGAGAAGACCGAGCAGTACTACCTGCACCGGTTCTACAAGCACCAGCCCGACCTCGACGTCGCCCACCCGGCGGTCCGCGACGAGATGGCGCGGATCATGGGGTTCTGGCTGGAACTGGGCCTGTCCGGCTTCCGGGTGGACGCGGTGCCGTTCCTCCTCGAGACCGAGGGCAGCCCCGACGCCGCCACCCTGCCCGACCCGCACGACTACCTGGTGGACCTGCGCGCGTTCATCTCCCGACGCGCCAGTGACGCGGTGCTGCTGGGCGAGGTGAACCTGCCGTACGAGGACACCATGGAGTTCTTCGGCGCGGGTGTCGGCGACCAGCTGACGATGTGCTTCGACTTCGTCGGCATGCAGAAGATATACCTGAGCCTGGCGCGCGGCTCGGCGACCCCGCTGGTCCAGGCTCTGGACGAGCGCCCGGAGCCGCCCCGCGACGCGCATTGGGCGACGTTCGTGCGCAACCACGACGAGTTGACCCTGGACAAGCTCACCGACGCCGAACGAGCCGAGGTGTTCGCGGCATTCGGCCCGTCACCGGACATGCAGCTCTACGACCGTGGGCTCCGCCGTCGCCTGCCCCCGATGCTCGACGGCGACCAACGGCGGATCAAGATGGTCTACAGCCTGCTGTTCTCCCTACCCGGCACGCCAGTCCTGTTCTACGGCGAGGAAATCGGGATGGGCGAGAACCTCGCCGTGGAGGGCCGCTCCGCTGTCCGCACCCCGATGCAGTGGGAACCCGGTGTCGGCGCGGGCTTCTCCACCGGCGACCCGTCGACCTTCCCCGCCCCACCGCCCGCGGGCACGTACGGCCCTTCCGAGGTCAATGTCGCCGACCAGCGCCACGATCCTGACTCGCTGCTGTCCTGGATCCGCCTCCTGATCGAGCGCTACCGCGAGTACCCCGAACTGGCCTGGGGCGACCACACCGCGCTGCCGACCGACGACGATGGGCTCTTCGCTCACACCTGCACCGCTGACGGCACCTCGATCACCGCCATCCACAACCTCACCGACCACGAAGCCACTACGACCCTTGCCCTTCCGGATGGCCCGCACCACGACCTCCTCACCCAAGCCCCTATCCCTTTCCGCGACGGCACACTCACCGTCGCTCCCTACGGCTCACTCTGGATTCGGCACCCCGCGGTGGAGCGCGAATGACGCATTTGGTTGGGGTAGGACGCAGCCGGGTATGTCCTGAGGGGAAGCGATACGAGGGAGAATGCCGATGGCAGGCCTGTTGAACCGCATCAAGTCGTTCCTGCGCAGCCCGCGTGGCCGGCAGTTGTCGACGAAGGCGCGTGACCTCGCCAGGGACCCGCGCAACCGCGAGCGGGCGCGTCAAGCCGCGCGGAAGTTCCGCAGGCGCTGATCGCGCGAGACCGAAGCTCGAAGCCCCGGGTGACGACCAACTCACCCGGGGCTTTCGCTTGTCCAGCAGCGGTACAGCAGCGGTACAGCAGCGGGATTCGAGCGGTCAGGCGGGTCGGCGGTTGATGTAGGCGCCCAGGCCGCCGAGTTCCTCGCTGGCGATGAACGCCGACCGGACGTGGACGATCACTTCCTCCACGTGCGCCGGGCACCCCCACGCCGCGTCGCCCCAGGAGTCGGCGACCTTGAGCTCAGCGGGTGCGGTGCACCCGTCCGTGCCGCCGAGTTGGCAGGTCTCGGGGTGGGGGACGGTGGCTTGCTCGGCCGCGGCGGCGTGCATCCGGGCGGCGAGTTCGGCGGCGGCGGTAGCGCGCTGCTCGGCCTCGGCCCGTAGTTCCCGCTCGGTGTGGATCGCCGCGGCCAGTTCTTCGCGAGCCGCCTCGGCGCGGGCCTCGGCGTCCCGGCGGGCGTGCTCGCTGTGGTGCCGCTCGATGGCCAAGGCAGCGGTACCGGCGAAGACCCGGGCGAGGGCGAGGTCGAAGTCCTGCGGGACGCGCGGAACCCGGTGGTACATGGCGAAAGTGCCCAGCAGGCTCCCGTCGCGGGCCAGGATCGGTGTCGACCAGCACGCGGCCAGTCCGGCGCGGTCGGCCAGGTCCCGGAAGTCGGCCCAGAACGGGTCGGTGCCGATGTCGGTGACGATCACCGACTCCCGGCGGTGGGCGGCCGTGCCGCACGACCCGACGCCCTCCCCGGTGGCGATCCCGTCGATGGCCTCGTTGTAGAAGTCGGGGAGGCTGGGCGCGGCCCCGTGCCGCAGGTGCAGGCCGTCGGGGTCGGCGAGCAGGACGGAGACGAGCACCTCCTGCGGCGTCAGGTCCTCGATGCAGCGGGCCATCCCGTCGAGGACCTCGCGCAACGGCGCCTGCCGGGCGATCTGCTCGAGCAGCGCGCGGTGCTCGGTCATCAGCTGCTGGGCGTGCTTGACCTGGGTGATCTCCACGCCGATCACCTGGATCCCGACCACGGTGCCCTCGGCGTCGCGGCGCGGCTCGTAGGTGAAGTCGAAGAACGCCTCGCGCTCGTGCGGCCCGGCGTCGAGCACGACCCGGACATCGCGCCCGGTGTAGGACTCACCCGAGCGGTAGGCCTGGTCGAGCAGCGCGATGAAGCCCTGACCACCCAGCTCGGGCACCAGCTCGACGAGCGGGACACCGGTCCGCGCCCGCTGCTCGCCGATGGCGGCCAGGAACGCCGGGTTCGCGGTCTCCACCACGTGCTCCGGTCCCACCAACGAGGCGAACAGGGCGATCGACTGCCCGAACAGGGCCCGCATGTCCTCCTCGGGCGCCTGTTCGACGGCGCGGGGGTGCTGGCCTGGTGACGCCGTCATGGTGTGGTCCGTTCCTCGTCTGCTGGCTGCCACCGTAGTACCGAGGACCCCATCGGGTGCGTGACGGCGGCGGCGCGTCTGGACAGACCTGCTCATGCCGGGCGCTGTACCCCGTCCACCTGCGGACAAACCACTATCGGCAGCACGTCACGCGCGGAATTCCCGGTGCCGGGTCGATCTACGCGGGGATGGCGAAGTGCGCCTCGACGGTGGTGCCGGGGGAGTCCTGGGTTCCGTGGTCGATGCGCAGGCGGGTGGTCAGCGCGCGCAGGATGGTGAGCCCTCGGCCCCGGATGCCGACGGCCTCGGCCTCGGGTGCGACGGGTTCGCGCCACTGGCCGTGATCGGCGACGACCACGAGGACGTCGGCGCCGACGATCTCGGCGCTGACGATGACCAGCCCGGGAGGGGCGGCGGGGTAGGCGTGTTCGACGCTGTTGGTGACCGCCTCGCTGACCGCGAGGAGGATCTCCTCAGCGGCCTCGCCTGCGATGCGTCGGGAGGCGAGCCAGGTGCGTATCGCGGATCGGATCTCGGCGACGGCCTTGGCACACGCGGTGGACTCGATCCGTAACGACACGGTGCTCATCGTGCCTGGGGTACCCGGCTCGGCGCTCGGCACACCCGAACGGCTCGAATCGTGACCTCAAACCCCGCGTCGACCGTGTTCGTCCGCTGGGACGGGGTGCGGGGGGTCGTAAGCTGCCTGCCGTGCTGGAAAGGTCGGAGCCCGTGGACCGGGTGAGCGTGCTCGAAGCCGTCACCGACGTGGCTCTGCGCCACCTCAAGCTCGACGAGTTCCTGCGCGCGGTCCTGGACCGGATCCAGCGGCTCTTCGAGGTCGACACCGCGTCCGTCCTGCTCCACGACTCCGCCGCGGACGTGCTGACCGTCGCGGCCTCGGTCGGCATGGACGAGGCGGGCCACGGCGTGACCGTGCCGGTGGGTGCCGGGTTCACCGGTCGGGTCGCCGCCACCCGCGCACCGGTGGTCCTGGACCGGGTCGACCACACCACCGTCGTCAGCCCGTTGCTGTGGCGGCGCGGTCTGCACGCTCTGCTCGGTGTCCCCATGCTCGCGGGCGGTGAGCTCGTCGGTGTCCTGCACATCGGATCAGTGACACCCAGGCGCTTCACCGCCGAGGACACCCAGCTGCTCAACCTGGTCGCCGATCGGGTCGCGCTCACCATCCAGGCCGACGTCAACAGCGCCGAACGCGCCGCCGCCACCGCACTGCAGCGCAGTCTGCTGCCCGCCCGCTTCCCGGCCGTCGACGGCTTCAGCTTCGCCGCCCGCTACATCCCCGGCACGTCCATGACCGTCGGCGGCGACTGGTACGACGTGTTCACCCTCCCCGGCGACCGCCTCGGCCTGGTCATCGGCGACGTCGCGGGCCACGGTCTGGCCGCCGCCGTCGTCATGGGCCGCCTGCGCAGCGCCCTGCGCGCCTACGCCCTCATCTACACCAGCCCGGCGAAGGTCCTCACCAACCTCCACGCCAAGGTCTCCCACTTCGAACACCGCAGCATGGCCACCGCCGCCTACGGCGTCATCGACCTGACCACCCGCCAACTCACCCTCTCCGTCGCCGGGCACCTACCGCCCGTCTTGGCCCTCCCCGGCCACCCCGCCACCCTCCTCACCGCCCCCGCCGACATCCCCATCGGCCTCGGCATCACCCCCAAACGCCCCCGCCGCGACACGGTGATCGACCTACCCCCGGGCGCCGTCCTGGCCTTCTACACCGATGGCCTCATCGAACGCCCCGGCCACGCCCTCGACCCGTACCTCGACCAACTCCTGTCCACCATCACCCAAGCCGACCCCAACACCATCTGCACCCACGTCACCGAATCCCTCCTGGGCGACACCCCACCCCGCGACGACGTGGCCCTCCTCGTCCTCCGCCTGACGCCCGACGCCTGACCGACTCGAAGCGATCTCACCCCGGATCGGACCTTTTGGTGGTCGTGGGTGCGGCGTTCACTGGGGTGATGGGTGACGCGGGGGTCTCGCAGTGGCGGGTAGTGGGTGCCGAGTTGGTGCGAGCGGAGACCATCGGGGATCTGCTGCGGGGAGCTGTCGAGGCCGCGCCCGAGGTGTGCGCGTTGGTTGAGGGGGTCGCTGATCCGGCGGCGAGGCGGCGGTGGACCTACGGGGAGCTGTCGGGGGAGGTGCGGCGAGTCGCGTGGGGGTTGTTGGGTCGGTTCGAGGTGGGGGAGCGGGTCGCGGTCTGGGCGAACAACATTCCTGAGTGGACGATCCTGCAGTTGGCCGCGGCGGTCGCCGGGATGCCCTTGGTGACGGTCGATCCGGCGCTCCGGCGCGACGAGGTGCGCCACGTCTTACGGACGTCGGGAGCGGTGGGCGTCTTCCTCGTTCGGCGGTATCGGGACAACCCGATGGCCGAGACCGTGGACCAGTTGCGCGGCGACCTTCCCGCGCTCAGGGAGGTCGTGTACTTCGACCAGTGGCGGGACTTCGCTGGTACACCGACGCCGTTGCCCGAGGTGCGGCCTGGTGACACCGCGCAGATCCAGTTCACCTCGGGGACAACCGGTGTGCCCAAAGGGGTCGTGCTGCACCACAGCGGTCTGGTCAACAGCGCCCGCCTGTCCTACACGCGGACACTTCGGCTGCGGCGGGCGGATCCGGTGCTCAACGCGATGCCCTTGTTCCACACCGCGGGGTCGGTTCTCGCCACGTTGTCGGCCATCGCCGCCGGGAGCACCCATGTCCTGATGCCGTACTTCGACCCGGGCCTGTTCCTGCGCCTGGTCGAGCAGGAGCGCTCGGTGTTGGTAGCCGGTGTGCCCACCATGCTGCGGGCGCTCCTCGACCACCCCGCGCTCCCCGGCACCGACCTGTCCTCGTTGCGGTGCGCGTTGTCCGGGGGCGCGGTGGTGCCCCCGGAGTTGGTCGCCCGGGTCGAGGAGGCGTTCGGCGTGCCGCTGGCGGTGATCTACGCCCAGACCGAGGCCTCGCCCGCGATCACGATGACCGACCCGTTCACCGACTCCGCCGCCGACCGGGCGGGCACGATCGGTCGACCGGTCGCGGGGGTCGAGGTGGCGGTGGTGTCGGGTGGGCGGGTGGTGCCGGTCGGTGAACCGGGCGAGCTGTGCACCCGCGGCCACCACGTGATGACCGGGTACCTCGACCAGCCGGAGCAGACCGCGCTGGCCGTCGACGCGGACGGGTGGCTGCACACCGGGGACCTCGCCGCGATGGACGGGCGCGGGTACTGCCGGATCGCGGGCAGGCTCAAGGAGATGATCATCCGCGGTGGGGAGAACCTGTTCCCCCGCGAGATCGAGGACGTGCTGGCGCGCCACCCCGGGGTGGCCGAGGTGGTCGTCTTCGGGGTGCCCGACGAGCACTGGGGCGAGCAACCCGCCGCTGTCGTGCGTGCGCGCCCCGGGACCACGCTCACCGAGGACGAGCTGGTCGCCTACGGGCGCGCGCACCTGGCGCGGCAGAAGGTCCCGCGGCTGTGGCGGTTCGTCGACCACATCCCCACGACCGGCTCGGGGAAGGTGTCGCGGTCCCGGTTGCGGGACCTGGTGCTCGCCGAGGCACCGGTCCCGCCCGACCAGAACAGCTCAGACCAGAACAGCTCACACAGCGGCGGTGGCCGCGGTGAGCAGGCCCAGTGACGCGGTGAGCCCGGCCCGCACGTCCGGGTCGGTCACCAGGCCGTCCTCGATCATCGACGGCTGCACCGGCAGGTGCGCGCACGCGTCCTCGACGATCGCCGCGCCCGTGTAGCGCAGGACCAGGCGCAGGGACGCGTGCGCGTTCGCCGCCTTGGTGGAGTTGCTCGACACGTTGATCCACGCCGTCGGCTTGTCGCCGATCTCGATGCCGCCGACCGTCCAGTCCAGCAGGTTCTTGAACGAGCCCGGCAGCGCTCCGGCGTACTCCGGGGTGCACAGCAGCAGCGCCGCCGCCTGCTCGATCCGGGTCCGCATCTCGACGACCGACGCGGGCAACGGGTCGTGGTCGTCGTCGGGGTTGAAGTGCGGTAGGTCGGCCATCCCGGTGTACGTGACCGCGCGGAAACCGGCCGGGACCAGGGTCGCCGCGGTGCGCAACAACGCCGAATTGCTCGACCGGTCCCGAAGGCTGCCGGAGATCAGCAGGATGTCGGAAATGTCGCTCATTTCTCACTCCGTCCCGGCGGTGGCCGATTCGTGCAGATCACTGCCCCGGATGAACGTATAGGCGATGGCGGCCCCCACGGCGCAGATGACCGCGCACACCACCATGACAGACCCGAACGAGTCGACGAACAACGCCCGCGCCCCCTCGGCGCCCGCGCCGAGATCACCACCCGCGCCCGCCGCCACCGCGCGCCCGACCTCGCGGTCGGTCGCCGCCGACCCGGTCGCCAAGCCGGACCCGGCGACCGCGCCGATCACCTTCGCCTGGAACAGCGCGCCGAACGCCGCGACCCCGACCGCGACCCCGACCTGCTGGAACGTCTCACCGATCCCGGTGGCCATGCCCGCCTTCTCCGGCGCGACCACACCGACCGACACCACCGACCGCGGCGGGTTGAACATGCCCATCCCGACGCCCATCACCACCATGCTCGGCAGCAGCGACAACCACGAGTCACCCGGGTCGACCAGCGCGATCAGGCCCATGCCGACCGCGATGAGCAGGATCGAGGTGCCGATCAGCACGCCGGGGGCGATTTTGGTGACCACCCCGCCAGTCACCGCGGCGACCACGAACAGCACCAGCGTCAGCGGCAGCAGGCGCAGACCGGCTTCCAGCGCCGTGTAGCCGAGCACGTTCTGCAGGTAGGACACCTCGAGGAAGATCGCGGCCAGGCTGGTCGCGTTCGACAGCAACGTCGCCAGCGACAACCCGAGGAAGGTGCGGTTGCCGAACAGGCCGAGGTCGAGCATCGCCGCGTCCCCGCGGCGGCGCTCCACCACCGCGAACACCACCAGCAGCACCACCCCGGCCGCGAACATGCCCAGCACCGCGGCGCTGGTCCAGCCCAGCGCCTCACCGCGCAGGAACCCGAGCACCAGCAGCACCAGCGCGGCGCTGAACACCACGAGTCCCGGCCAGTCGACCCCGGGCGCGCCACCGGGCCGCTGCTCGCGCAGCTTGAGCAGCGTCAGCACCAGCAGCGCCGCGCCGACCGGCAGGTTCACCAGGAAGATCCACCGCCAGTCGGCCTCGGCGAGCAGGCCGCCCAGCGCGGGCCCGAACGCCAGCGCCAGCCCGGCGACCGCGCCGAACAGGCCGAACGCCTTGCCGCGCTCGGCGCCGGTGAACTCCTGCGCGATCAGCGCGGGCCCGACGGCGAACAGCACGGCCGCGCCGACGCCCTGCACGCCGCGGGCGACGTTGAGCAGCACCATCCCCTGCGACAGGCCCGCGGCGAGCGAGGCGAGGGTGAACACGACCAGGCCGGTGGCGAACACCCGCCTGCGGCCGAGCCGGTCAGCCAGCGAGCCGCTGGTGAGCAGGAACGCGGCGAGCGCCAGGGTGTAGGCGTCGATCACCCACTGCTGGGCGGCGAGGTCCGCGCGCAGGTCGACCCGGATGTCGGGCAGCGCCACGTTGACCACGGTGACGTCGAGCATCAGCATGAACGTCGCCACGCAGGCGACGCCGAGCGTCCACCACCGCGCGGTCGACACCGCCGGGACCTCCGCCGAGTCCGCCGGGGGTGGGGCCTGGGCCGACATGTGGTTCTCCTTCTGCTGGCGGTGGTACCGGGCACCGCGGCCCGGGCACGGTGCTGTCTCGGCTGTCTCGGCTGTCTCGGCTGTCTCGGCTGTCTCGGCGCGCGGTCCCGCACCTGTCGCCGCGCGTGTCCCGCTGCGCGGTGCCGCACCTGTCTCGCTGTGTGGTCCCGCGCGCGTCTTGGTCCGCCCGGGTGCTCACCGCGGCGCCGCCGCGCCGGTCCGGCCATTCACGGCAGGCATTTCGTGTTCCTCCCGGGAAACGGACGAAATTCCCCGCACCTTCGCCAGGACCGCGCCATCGGGTGTTGTGGCGACGCATTCGTCGGAACCCGTGAGCGTGTTCGTACGGTACCGCAGCGTGATTTCCCCGGAGCACCGGATGTCCCAGTCGACGTCGTTTCCCGGGGCGTGGATGTCGATGGCGGCAATGGCGGTCGGCACCATCACCGCGATCGCGCGCGAATCGCCGCCGCGCAGGACCGAGGTGCGCAGCAGGGCGTCGAGTGCCGCGCTGGGCACGGTGAACCGGTCGAGCGGGGTGCCGCGCACCGGCATCGCGAACCGGGCCGAGCCGCCACCGCCGTGCAGGCGGGCGTCGGTGAGGCCACCGAAGATCCCGCGCAGCCGGACCGAACCGCCGAGTTGGTAGACGTCGGGGACCGGCGTCCCCGGCGGCCCGCTGTGCACAACAGGCGGTGCCGCGGTGTGCTCGGCGGCCAAGTGCGCGGTCAGTCGCGCGTGTTCGCGGGCGGGCACCGGGCCCGATGGCGCGCTGGACACGCGCACCAGCACCCGGTCGTCCTCGCGGCTCGCGGTGACCAGCAGGTGACGGGGCCAGTTCGACTCGGGCGCGCGGATGAAGCTCGACAACACGATGTCGGTGAACCGCACCGCGACCAGTCCGCCGCCGAGCGCCGCCGCGGCCTCGGCGGCGATCTGCACGATGACGGTGGCGGGCACGGTTGGCCGCCCGTCCACGGTGTGGTCGAGCAGCCACGGGTGCTCGACCAGTTCGATGGAGCACCGCCAGGTTGTTCCCACTTCGTCCTGTTTTCCCGGTGCGGTGAGGAAAACCGGTGGTCTCACGGCGCCGTGCTCGCGCAGGCCGGGGGCGTTTCGGTGCAGCGTCGCCCATTCGGCGGTGCCCAGCCAGGTGGTGGCGAGCGCGCCTGCCGGGTCACCGCGTCCAGCTAGCTCGGCGCGGAAGAACTCCACGCCTTGGCCGTCGGACAGTTGGGTGAAGTCGGCGAGCCCCGAGGTGAACGGGGTCGTGGTGGCGTAACCGGACGCCATGCCCGACTCGACCCACAGCCCGGACACGATGGCGAGTTCGTCGCGGCCCGCCGCGCGGCCCGTGGCGGCGGCCAGCACGAGGTACTCGTTGCCCGCCTGGTAGTCGGCCTCGCCGCGCATCCCGATGAACGAGCCGACCGAACTCAGCGCGCACCACAGCGCGGGCGGCCGGGTGGCCAGGGCGGCGCGCAGGTTGCGGTCGCCGCGGACCTTCACGTCCCGCACGAGCCGGTAGTCGGCGAGGTCCTTGCGGGCCAGCGCGGTGCTGCGCACCAGGCCCGCGCCGTGCACGACGACGTCGACCCCGCCGTCGGTGCCGGTGATCTCGTCGACGAGCGCGGCGACCTGGGCAGCGTCACGCACGTCGCAGCGGCGGTAGTGCACGCGGTCGGCGCCGAGGCGCTCGCGCAGTCCCCGGATCGTCGCGGCCCGTTCGACGTCGCGCACCGCGTCGGTGTGGCGGCGGTTGAGGGCGGCCAGGTTCTCGCCGGGGAACCGGCTCATCAGGTCGCGCAGCGCGACCGCCTTGTCCGGTGGTCGCTGGGGTGTGCCCGGGTCGGGTTCCGGTGCGGTGCCGACCAACCAGACCGACCGGGGTGTCGTGCCCGCGAGCAGTTCCCCCACCAACCGCGCGGTGATACCCCTGGCGCCTCCGGTGGCCAGCACGACCGGGTCGGCGACCACATCCAGCGGCGCGCCGGTGGGAGGCGCCTGCACCGGGCGGGGGACGAGTTCCCAGCGCTGCCCCGCGCGCAGGTAGGTGACCGGGAGGTGGCGGTGGTTGCCGCTCTCGGCGGCCAGGGCGGCGAGACCGGTCGGCAGGTCCGCGGCGTCGGTGATCACCGCGAACACCAGGCAGCCGGGCAGTTCCGACTCGACGCTGCGCAGCAGGCCCGTGGTCAGGCCGGTGTCGGCGCGGGGGACCTCGCCGTCGAAGCCGTCGAGCAGCAGCGCGCCGACGCTGCCGCCCGCCGCGAGCGGCTCGACCAGTGCCCGGATGACGGCGAAGGTGAGGTCGTTGGCGGTCAGGGCGTCCTCGAACGACCCGCCCGAGGTGAGCACGGTCCGCACGTGCCGTGCCCCGCCCACCAGCGCGGAGACGGTGGTCGGGTCGGTGTCCAGACCGAGCACGACCGTGGCCCGCCGGTGGAAGGCGTCGGGTTTGTCCGTGACCACGACGCAGTCCAGTGGGATGGCGGGCATCGGGGGCCGGTGTGCTCGCGCGGGTGTCGGCCGCAGATCGAGGGCGTGGCGGGTGAGGACGTCGCGGAGCCCGGGTTCCCGCTTCGCCGCTGTTACCGCCACTGGGGGCGTGCGGGTGTCCTCCTGCGCGGCGAGAGCTGTTCGGCCGGTGGCGGAGTGCAGTACCCGCAACAGTTCCACGGCGCCTTCCGCGCCGTGGTGCACGCGGTCGCGGTTGGCGTCCAGCGCTGGTGCCGGTTCCCCGCCGACCTCGACCACGGCCAGCCGGGGCAGTCCGTGCTCGTCGGCGACAGCGCCCCGGGTCAGGACGACACCGACGGCGGCCTCCGCGGGTTCGCGGCCGTCGCGCGGGGTGACCTGCTCCGCGGCGGCCGCGACACCGACGACGAACGCCAGGTCGATCTCGCCGTCGCGCACCGAGCGGGCAGCGGTGACCAGCGCCGAGGTGAAGGAGTCCAGTCCGGCGTCGAGCGCCATGTTCGGGCCGTGCAGGTCGAGCCGCTGCGCGATCCGCGCCGGGATGATGTTGGGCATCAGCCCGGGGTAGGAGTCCTCGGTCGCGGCGGGCACCGCGGCCAGCGCCGGGCCCGCCACCAGGTCGGTGAACCCGTCGATGCCGCCGCGGGCGGCCAGGTCGGCGAGGTAGGCGCGGGTGTCGTGGTGCACGGCGGCCGTCGTCGGCCCGCTGTGCCCGACGAAGACCCCGGTCCGCTCGGCCAGGCCGGTGCCCGCGAACCAGTCCCCGGCGAGGTCGTCGGCGCACCGCACGGCGATCACCTGGCTGCGGTCCATCGCGGCGATGGCCGAGGGCGTCAGCCGCATCTGCACCGGGGTCGGCAGCGGGTAGTCGTCGGGGAACCGGGTCGGCCAGTCGGCGGGTCCACCGCGCAGCCACGCGCCGATCCGGTCGCGGTCCGGGGCCCCTGGCAGGTGCGCGGACCACCCGGCGACCACGACGTCGTCGAGCGCGTCGGGTGCCTGCGCCTCCGGGGCGGCCGGGATGGTGTCGGTGAGCAGCAGGTGCCCGTTGGTGCCGCCGAAGCCCATGGCCGAGATCGCCACGGTCCGCGCGCGGTCACCGGCGGGCCAGGCGCGGTCGCTGGTCGGCACGGTGATCGGCGCGGCCGGGTCGACACCGGCGGGCAGGCCCGTGAAGTGCCGTTGCGCCGGGATCCTGCTGTGGCGCAAGGCGAGCAGGGCGTGCACGGCCGAGACCGCGCCCGCGGCCCACCCGGTGTGCCCGACCACGGACTTGTTCGACGACACCGTCCAGCCCCCGGATCCGCCGAGTTCGCTGAGCACGGCCAGTTCGGCGCGGTCGCCCGCGGGGGTGCCGGTGGCGTGCGCGATGACCCAGTCGATGCCGGTGGGGTCCACGTCCGCCGCGGCCCAGGCGCGGCGCAGCGCGATCCGCTGCCCGGCCGGGTTCGGCGCGTAGATCGCCTTGCCCTTGCCGTCGGAGGACCCGCCGAACCCCGCGACGTGCCCGAGCACGGTGTCGCCGTCGGCGCGGGCCCTGGCGAGGGTCTTGAGGGCGAGCACCGCGGCGCCGTCGGTGAACAGGACACCGTCGGCGCGGGCGTCGAGCGGCCGGACCGCGCCGGAGCGGGAGAGGCCGCGCAGTTTGGCGAACAGCACCAGGTTCTGCACGCCGACGGCGAACGCGCCGCCGCACACCGCGATGTCGGTCTCGCCCGCGCGCAGGGCACGCGCGCCGATGTCGATGCTGTAGAGCGACGACGAGCACGCGGTGTCGACGACGACGATCTCGGAGTCCGCGGGGAGGTCCGCGGCGGCGCGGCGCGCGATGCGGTAGGGCAGCAGGTGTTCGGGGGAGTCGGCGGCGAGCGGGTAGAGCTCGCGCAGGCGCCGGTCGGTGTCCGGGTCGAGCCGCTCGCCGAGCAGGTCGCGCACCCGGCGCACGACCATGCTCTGCTCGAGGTGGTGGCTGCCGTCCGCGGTGAGGCCGACGGCGAACAGGTGCCGGTCGGCGGGCGTCGTGGTCACGGTCGCCACGGCCTGGGCGATGCTCCGGCGCAGCCAGCCCTCGGTGAAGTCGACGCCCGGTGCGGTGCCGGGATCCGGCGCCATGAACCCGGACACGCGGGAGTAGGTCCGGTCGGCCGCGGTGGGGTCACTGGAGTAGACGTGGTCGAGGTCGATTCGGTCGCCCGGTTCGCCGAACACGGTCCGCTCGCTGTGCAGCAGGTCCCAGAACCGCTCCGGTGAGTCGGCGCCCGGCAGGACCAGGCCCATGCCGACCACGACGACCGCCGCCGGGTCGGCCCGCTCCGCCGTGCGCACGACCGCCGGTCTGTCCACTGTGGTCTTCGGTGCCGAGGTGGCGTCGATGCTCAGGCATTGGCCGCGCAGGAGTTCGGCGTCGGCGAGGAACGCGACTGCCGCGGCGACCGCGGCACCGACCTCGCGGTCGCGTGGGCCGACCACGGTCACCGCGTTCACCATGACCTCGGCACCGAGCCGCTCCACCGCCGCGCGAACGGCAGCCGGACCACCGTGCGCGGGCCAGTCCTCTGTGGAGTCGACCCGGGTGTCCGCGACCACCACCGACAAGCCGCCCGCGCGCACGACACGCATCACCTGGCC
The DNA here is from genome assembly GCF_024171945.1 of Actinokineospora globicatena. Taxonomy (GTDB): domain Bacteria; phylum Actinomycetota; class Actinomycetes; order Mycobacteriales; family Pseudonocardiaceae; genus Actinokineospora; species Actinokineospora globicatena. The sequence goes on along the minus strand of NZ_JAMTCR010000003.1, from coordinate 944,054 downwards.
CATCGGGTAGGTGCTCTCGTCGGCGACGTGCACCGCCGCGGCGCCGTCCGGGACGACACCACCTGGCTCCACAGTGGACACCGACCTGCCTGTCGCGGCGAGTGCGGCCGCGAGCGCGTCGGACCCGATCACGACCACGGCGCGCGCGGTCATCGGGCGGCGCCCTGGGCGGCGAGGGTCACCGCGACCATGTCCGCGAGCTCGGCCAGCGTGGCGTGGGCCAGGAACCGGCCGTCGTTGACCGAGGGGGGCAGCCCGAACTCGCTGCCGACCCGGCCCAGCATCTCGGCCCGCTTGAGCGAGTCGACGCCGAGCTCGGCTTCCAGGTCGGCCTCCGGGTCCACGGCCTCCAACGGGTACTGCAGCGCGGTCGCGTAGAGCACCCGCAGCCGCTCGGTCACCGCACCCACATCCTGGCGGGCGATCGGCGCCGGTTCGGCCACGACCACCGGCACGGCCGCGGCTTCCGGTGCGGTGCCGCCGTCGACCACCGTGCCACCGTCGACTGCGGTCGCGTCGAGGACACTGACCCCGGGAACGGTGGCGGTGACCAGCTTGCCCAGCCCGCCGCGTCCGCACTCGACCACCGCGGCCAGCCCGTCGGCGTGCAGGTGGCGCACCGCGGCGAGGAAGTCGACCGGTGTCGTCAGGTGCCGCACGAGCAGGGCACCGAGGTCGTCGGTGTCCACGACGTACCTGCCCAGCACCGGCGAGTACACCCGCGCCCGCAGCGGCCGCTGCCGCACAGCCGCGGCGTGCCCGGCGAACCGCTCGGCCGCCACCGCCAGCCCGGGGGAGTGGTAGGCGTAGGGCGCGGGAAGCCGCACGGTCGTCGCACCCAGCGCGGCCGCGACGGCCCGCACCGACTCCAGTGCCGTGTCCGGGCCCGCGACGACGGTGCGCGTCGGCGCGTTGCGCACGGCCACCACGGCCCTGTGGTCACCCACGGCTCCCACCACGTGCGCGGCCCGCTCCGCCGACAGCTCCACTGACAGCATCCCGCCCGGTACGGTCACCGACTCGGCCAACGCGGACGACCGGTGGCACACCAGGCGCAGCGCGTCGGCCACGTCGAAGGCCCCCGCCGCGGTCACCGCGGCCAACTCGCCCAGGCTGTGCCCCACGAGCACGTCGGGCACGGCCGCGCGGGCCGCCCGCCGGTACTCGCCGAGCGCGGCGACGAACACGACCAGCTGCGACGTGAACGGGTCAGCACCCGCCAGCTCCGCGCTCGTCGGGCCGGTCGGGTCGAGCAGGTGCCCGCGCACCGGCGCCGCGCCGAACTCGGCCGCGACCGCGTCGGCAGCGTCGAACAGGTCCGCCAGATCGGCCGCGCCGGGCTCGGCGGCGAACATCCCCGGTCGGAAGGCCCCCTGGCCCGCGAGTAAGAACGCCGTCTTGGACACGTCAGGTACCCCTCGTGGTGAGTCGCGGATCGCGGGTCGTCGCACGCAGCGCTTCCCGGATGTCGTCGGTGATCTGCCCGGCCAGCACCCCGGCCCGCTCGGTGAGGTAGAAGTGGCCGCCGGGGTGCACGTGCACCCCGACCAACCGGTGCGCTGCGGCGCCGAGGGCGGCCAGCCTGGCCTGGCTGACGGCGGGGTCGTCGCGGCCGCCGAAGACCGACACCGGCACGTGCAACCAGTCGGTGTCGACGAGCGGGTCGAACCCGGCCATGGCGGCGAGGTCGGCGCGCAGGGCGGGGAGCACCATCCGCCGCCACAGCGGGTCGCCGAGCCCCTCGCTCGGGGTCCCGCCGAGTCCCGCGACCAGGTCGACGACCTCGTCGTCGGTCATCGCCTCGGCCACGGCGCGACCCCGGCCCGGGCGCGCCGTCCACCCGGACAGGCCGAGCCACACCGGCGCGGGCCCGGCACCGGCGCGCAGCAGCCCGGCCATCCTGGCCGCGACGGCGGCGCCCATGCTGTGCCCGAACAGCGCCAGCGGCCGGTCGAGCCCATCGAGCGCCCGGTCGAGCAGCGACAGCGCCATGTCGTCGACGCGCGGCGCCAGGGGCAGCCCGTGCGCCAGGCCGCGACCGGGGGCGTCGAGCGCGCGCACCTCCCACTCGACGGGCAGGTGCCGTTCCCAGCCGCGGTAGGCCAGCCTGGACCCGCCCGCGTGGTGGAGCAGGACGAGCCGGACCGGTGGGTGGGTCACCACTCGACCGGCAGTTCGCGCACGCCGTAGAGCACCATGTCGTGGCGGAACGGCAGCTCGTCGATGGCGGTGGGCACCCGCAGGCCGGGGATCCGGTCGAACAGGCCGGTGAACACCGTGGTCAGCTCGACGCGGGCCAGGGTGAGCCCGATGCACTTGTGGAACCCGTGGCCGAAGCCGATGTGCCGGTTCACCGCGGCGCGGTGGATGTCGAACACGTCGGGGTCGGCGAAGACCGCCGCGTCGCGGTTGGCGGCGTTGAGCATCACCAGCACCCCGTCGCCCGCCTTGATCAGCTGTCCGCCGACGACCACGTCCGCGGTGGCGGCCCTGGGCAGCCCGGCGTGGTTGATCGACAGGTAGCGCATCATCTCCTCGACCGCGGCGGGCATCAGCGACGGGTCGGCGCGCAGTTCGGCGAGCTGGTCGGGGTGCTCGAGCAGGGTCAGCACACCCAGGCCGATCATCTGCGCCATGGTGTCGTAGCCGGAGAGCAGCAGCAGCGCCGCCAGCCCCACCAGCTCCTCGTGGGTCAGCTGCTCGTCGCGCTCCTGGCGGATCAACCTGCCGAACAGGTCGTCCTTGGGGGCCTGCTTCTTCGCCGTGACCAGACCGTCGAAGTAGGCCATCAGCTCCGCGGCCGCCCGGGTGGTCTGCTCAGGGGTCGAGGCCCGGTCCAAGATGGTGTCGGTGAGGCCGACGAAGATCTCCTGGTCCGCGGTGGGCACGTCGAGCAGCTCGCAGATCATCGTGGCCGCCATCGGGTAGGCCAGGTCGGCGACCAGCTCGGCGCGGGTGCCGCGGGCGAGCAACCCGTCGACGAGCTCGTCGAGCACCTCGCGCATCCTGGGCCGCAGCGCCTCCATCCGGCCCACCAGGAACTCCCGGGTCACCAGGCGGCGCAGCCGGGGCTGGTCCGGCGGGTCGAGCTGCAGGAAGAACCCCGGCGGCGGGGGCACGTCCCCGGCCATGTAGCTGGGGAAGCCGGGGGTGCGCGGGTCGGAGCTGAACGTGGGGTCGGTCAGCACCGCGGTGCAGTCCTCGTGCCGGGTCACCAGCCACGCGGGCCCGCGCGGCGTGGCGACCCGGACGACGGGCTGGTCGCGGCTCAGCGACCGGTACTGCGGCGGCGGGTCGAGCGGGTGGCTGCGGGCCATCGGGAACTCGGGCACCACGGCGGTCATCGGTCACTCCCGTTCTGGGGCAGGGGGCGCGGCGGGGCGGGCAGGTAGCCGATCGCCTCGAAGTAGCGCAGGTACAGGTCCATCAGGTCGCGGTCGACCCGGCGGGGGGCGATCCCGGTCCCGGCCAGCGCGGCGGTGAGCCGGGTGGTGTCGAACTCCGGGCGGCTGCCCGCCAGGCCGATCTCCTCGGCGGGCCGGTCGGCGTCGAGCAGCGGGAGGTAGGGGGCGAGTTCGTTGTCCGCGCCGCCCTCCACCGCCGCCACGAGTTCCTCGCGCCACCGCCGGTACGGCAGCGTCCGCAGCGGGTGGCCCAGCGCGATGAGGTGGTCGACTATCTCGTCCATGTCGACGGTGCGCGCCCCCGGCAGGTGGTAGGTCGCCGGTGCCGCTCCGGAGAGCGCGATGTGGGCGATCGCCTTGGCGCAGTAGTCGACCGGGACCAGTTCCAGCCGGAAGTCGTAGCGCATCGCGGCGCCGAGCTGCACCCAGCCGCGGATCAGGTGGTTGATGAAGGTGTCGGTCGCGCACGCCCCGGTGTCCTGCGCGCCGGTCAACGCGCCCGGCCGGTACACCGACGCGGGCACGCCCCGGTCGCGGGCGGCGTGCACGAGGGTGTCGGCCACCCACTTGGTCTGGCGGTAGCCGCCGACCACGCCCTCGGGGTCGGGCAGCGGGTCCTCGGTCCAGGTGACCGCGCCGTCGACACCGGGGAACGCGCCGGTCGAGCACACGTAGTGCACCGGCTTGATCCGGCTCCGGCACGCCAGCCGCAGCACCTCGACCGTGCCGAGCACGTTGACCGGTTTCGCCTGCTGGTAGGGGATCGTCCACCGCGAGTCGGCGGCGTTGTGCACGATCAGCTCCGCGTCGGTGGCCACCGCGTGGTAGGTCGCGCGGTCCAGCCCCAGGTACGGCCTGCCGATGTCACCGGCCACCCCGCGCAGCCGGGAGTCGTCACCGGGGTGCCAGATGCCGTAGTGCTCCAGGTTCGCCCGCACCCGCACCACGACGTCCTCGGCGTCGCTGCCGCGGGCCAGCACCAGCAGGTCGGCGTCGCCGCGGTCGAGCAGTTCCCGCACCAGGTACGCGCCGGTGTAGCCGGTGGCGCCGGTGACCAGGACCGTCCGAAAAGGACCGGATGTGGCGGGGACGGCGTCCGGGTCGGGCCGCACGTCCTCGGGCAGCACCGCCTCCCGGCGCAACTCGTCCGGCTGGACGCCGCGGGGACCGCCGCTGGTCAGCGCGGGGTCACCGGTGGCCCCGACCATCCCGGCGAGCCGTTCGACCGTGGGGTCCTCCAGGAAGCGGCGCAGGTCCACCCGCACGTCGAACGCCTCCCGCACCGCCGCGGCCATGCGCATGACCGACAGCGAGTTGCCGCCCAGGGCGAAGAACTCGGTGCGCACCCCCACCCGGCTCACCCCGAGCACGTCCGCCCAGACCCGGGCGACCCGGGACTCGACGGTGGTCCTCGGCGCCAGGTAGTCGTCAGCCGCTGGTTCCTCCGGTCGCAGCGGGGGCAGGCTCGCGCGGTCGACCTTGCCGTTGGGCAGTGTGGGCAACCGCGGCAGCACCACGAAGTGGGTGGGCACCATCGCGTCCGGCAGCGAGGCCCGGGCGAACCCGCGCAGGTCACCGCGCAGCGTCGTCTCCCACGACGTGGCCAGTGGATCGTTGCCTAGGGCCGCGTCGGTGCTACCGGCTCTTTCGATGTCAAGGGGGGTGTCGGTGCCGCTCACGCGTGCGCCTCCTCGTGTCGAGCGGCGGTGGACTCGGCGTCGGTGAAGTGGGCGTTGACCGTGTGCAGCGACCCGTCCGGTGGCACGACCAGGCGCACCGTGCGACCGGTCAGGGCCGCGGCGTCCACCAGGTCCTCCGGGTGCGGGGCGGCCGAGTCGTCGACCGCCCAGAGCTCCCGTTCCAGGTCCCACACCGTCGCCTCGTCCGGTAGCTCCGCCAGCAGTCGCACCGCGGCCGCGTGGCGCACCAGTCGCCGGTTCGGGACACCGGTGACCACCAGCGCGCCCGGATCGGCGGCCAGGGTCGCGGCGAGGTCCTCGACATCGGCCCACGCCACCACCCCCGTGGGCGCCGCGGTCCGCGCTGGTCCGATGTGGAGGGTCGCGTCGAAGCGGAACGCGGTCAGCTCGTTGTCCGCCCGGCCGCGCTTGAGTTCCGCGCTGACCGCGCCGACCTCCGCGCTGCCCTCGGCGAACCGGTGGAAGAACCCGGGTGAGAGGCACAGCTCTGGTTCGTCGCGCACTTGCCGCGCCGTGGCCGCCCGCACCTCCCGCACCGGTTGCAGCACCGGTGCCCGGTGCAGCGCCACCGCGGTGTGGAACTCCGGCAGAGTCCGCACGCTGCGCACGTCACCGATGTGGATGACCCCGCCGGGCCGCACCACGCGGGCGGCCTCGGTGAGGACCCGCGTCAGGTAGGCGGGCCCGGGGAAGTACTGCGCCACCGAGTTGACCACGACCGCGTCCAGGCTGTCGGTGGGCAACCCCTCGAGGTACTCGGGCCCGCCGCGCACCAGCCGCACGTGCTCGGGCAGCGGCCGGTCACCCAGGCAGGCCGCCGCTGCGGCGAGCGCGGCGGGGGAGATGTCGACCCCGTGGTACTCGCTGGTGCGCTCGGCGAGACCGCGCAGCACCAGGCCGACCCCGACGCCGATGTCGGCGACCGCGGCCGGGGCGTGCGCGGCGATCCGCTCGACGGTGTGCCCGAGCCACTCGCGCATCTGCGCCGCCGGGATCGGCTCGCCGGTGAGGCTGCTGGTCCACCCGGCGAACTCGTCGCCGTCGGGCCGGTAGGTCTCCTGCCACACCTCGGCCCAGCGGCGCACGTGGGCCTGCTCGGCACCCGGGTCGCCGCTGACCACGGTCGGGGTGAGGTAGGCGACCAGCTCCGTGCCCGCCGCGCCCGCGACCGCCACCACCGCGACCGACTCGACGTCCGGGTGCCGCGACAGCACGCTCTCCACCTCGTCGGGCTCCACCCGGTGACCGTGGATCTTGACCTGCCGGTCGACGCGGCCGAGGAACTCCAGCACCCCGGTCGGGCCGCGGCGCACCCGGTCGCCGGTGCGGTAGAACCGGCCGCCCGCGAGCGGCACGAACCGCGCCCCGGTCAGCTCCGGGCGGTCCAGGTACCCCGCCGCCACCCCGTCGCCGCCGATCAGCAGCTCACCGGCGACCCCGACCGGCACGTCCCGGTCGTGCGCGTCGACCACCCGCACCGCGGTGTTGGCGATGGGCGTGCCGATCGGCACGGCGCCGTCGTGGGCCGGGTCGAGCTCGTGCACCGTGGACCAGATCGTCGTCTCGGTCGGTCCGTACATGTTGAGCACCCGGACCCCGGGCAGCTCGTCGAGCAGCTTGCGCGCCAGCCCGGCCGGGAACGCCTCGCCGCCGACCAGCAGCGCCCGCGCCGATCTCAGCGCCGCCAGCGCCGACGGCTCGGCGGCCACCGCCGAGAGCAGCGACGGCGTCCCCTGCAGCAGGGTCACCCCGTGGCGCAGGCACAGCTCCCGCACCGAGTGCGGGGCGCGGGCCACCTCGTCCTCGTGGTCGCGGCGCAGGTGGTCAACCCAGGTGAGGCTGTGCAGTGCCGCGTCGGTCGGCACGCCGAAGTCGATCAGGCAGGCGATCTCGTCGACCCCGGCCGCGGCCAGCTCGCGCAGCAGCGGCGCGCACGTGCGCGGTGAGCCGAAGAGCCCGGAGGTCTCGAAGTAGCGGTCGATCGCCTGCTCGATCACCGCGTCCACATAGGACTCGGCGTCCTGGTCGGGGAAGTCCTGTCCGGTGCTGGCGAACATGGTGCGCCACAGCTCGGTGGAGCTGCGCAGGTACGCGCGGAACGGCTCACGGGCCAGGGCGCGGGCCCGCGCCGGGTCGTCGGACATGAAGGTGTGCACCATCAGCGTCACCTCGCCGGGGCCATCGTGCCCGGCCTCGGCGCGCGCGGCCCGGTACGCGGCGATCTTGTCCGCCAGCGCCTCCGGCCGTTGCCCGAGCAGGTGCGTCAACAGGTTCGCGCCGCTGGCACCGGCTTTCTCGAAGGTGCTCACCGTGCCGACCGAGGTCAGCCAGATCGGCGGTTCCGCCTGTACCGGGCGCGGGAACACCCGCACCGGCACCTGTTCGCCGCTGCCGCCCGTGCGGGTCACCGGGTCACCGCGCCACAGCGCGCGGAACTGCTCGATGTGCTCGGTCATCACCCGCTTGCGGTCGGCGAAGTTGTCGGGGGCGAGCACGAAGTCGTTGGAGTTCCAGCCGGACGCGAATGCCAGCCCCACCCGGCCGCCGGACAGGTTGTCCACCAGCGACCACTCCTCGGCCAGCCGCACCGGGTCGTGCAGCGGCGCCACGGCGCTGCCGCTGCGCAACCCGATCCGCTCGGTCACCGCGGCCAGCGCGGCGGCCATCACCGAGGGGTTCGGGTACAGCCCGCCGAACTCGTGCCCGTGCCGCTCCGGGGTCCAGATCGCCCGGAACCCGTGCGCGTCGGCGAACCGCGCCGCGTCCAGCACCAGCCGGTAGCCCTCGCGGGCACCGTCGGCCCCCGCCGCGGCGGCGAAGAAGAACAGGCTGAACCCCAGCGCCCGCTCGGACCCGCCGACCCGGTCGGCCCGCACGAGGTTGTGCGCGGCGCCGTCATCGGCGACGACGACGTGCGCGCCCGTGGTCAAGGGCCACAGCAGTTCCAGCACCGAGATGTCGAACGAGGCGCTGGTGACCGCCAGCACCACGTCCTCGGTGCTGCACCCGACCCGCTCGTCCATCCCGGCGAAGAAGTTGACCACGTTGCGGTGGGCCACCCTGGCGCCCTTGGGCGCGCCGGTCGAGCCAGAGGTGTACATGACGTACACCAGGTCGTCGCCACCCGTGGGCACCCCGGGCGCGGTGCCGGGCAGTCCGGCGACCGCGGCCGCCTCGGCGTCGAGGTCGACGACCGGGCAGCTCAGCGGCTCGGCCAGCTCCGCCGGGGTGCCCGCCGCGGTGAGCAGGCAGGTGATGCCCGCGTCCGCGGCGATCCCCCGCAGCCGGGGCAGCGGGAAGGTCGGGTCCAGCGGCACGTACGCCGCGCCCGCTTTGAGCACGCCCAGCAGCGCGGCGAGCAGCCGGGTACCGCGGTGCACGCTGACCCCGACCAAGTCGCCCGGCCGCACCCCGGCGCCCAGCAGCCGGTGCGCGACCCGGTTGGCGTCGGCGTCGAGTTCGGCGTAGGTCACCCCGTCCCAGCGGTGCGTCGCCGCGCGGGCGTGCGGTGTGCGCGCCACCTGGGCCTCGAACAGGGCGTGCAGCGTGGTGTTCGCGTCGTAGGCGGTCACCGGGCCGTCCCAGCTCGCCAGCAGCCGGTGCTCGTCGGTGTCGAGCAGGTCGGTCGCCGACACCGGCGCGTCGGGGTCGGCGGCGATGGCTTCCAGCGCCCGCCGGTGGTAGCCCGCCAGCCGCTCGCACAGCTGCTCCGGCAGGGCGTTGACGTCGCAGTCGAGCCAACCCCGCAGGGCGCCCCCACCCGGCTCGATGAGGAAGTCGACCGCCACCGGGTAGTTCGTGTCCGCGACACCGGTGCTCATGCCGATGGCCGAGCTCCCGTCGCGGTAGCGGCCGCGGTGGAAGTCCATGAAGTTCACGTAGCTGGCCAGGCCCGCCAGCGGTGCGGCGTCGCCGAGGTCGCGTTGGATCTGCCCGAACGGGTACCGGCGGTGCGGCGCGCACGCGCTCTCCCACGACAACACCCGGCGGGCCAGGTCGACCGGGCTCGCCCCGGCGAGGTCCAACGGCAGCGGCAGGGTGTTGAGGAAGACACCGATCACCCCGTCGCCGCCCGCTTCCTCCAGCCGGGAGTTGCCGACCAACCCGGTCAGCACCTCGTCCTGCCCGGACGCGGTGGCCAGTGCCATCGCGTGCGCGGCGACCAGCACCGACTTCAGCGGCAGTCCGCGCGCCTGGGCCACCGCGCGCACCCGCCGCACCAGCTCGGCGGGCAGGTCCATGTCGAACCGGCGGATCCGCGACGCGGTGAACCCGCGGTCGGTGTCCACACCGAACAGCACCGTCGGGGTCGCCTCGCGCAGCGCCGCCGACCAGAACGCCCGGGCCGCCGGGTCGGCGAGCGCCACCTGCTCGGCCGCCACGAAGTCCCGGTAGGTCGAGCGGGGCGCCTCAGCGGGCCGGACGCCGTGGTAGCGGTCGAGGACCTCTTCGAGCATCACCACGTCCGACCAGCCGTCGAGCACCACGTGGTGCTCGACCACGGTCAGTTGGAACCCCGCCGCGCCGCACGGGTGCGCCACGAACCTCAGCAGCGGCGCCGCGGCCAGGTCGAACACGGTGTGCTTGGCCAGATCCACGAACTCGTCGACCGCCCGGGCCCGGGCCTCGTCGTCGAGGTCCCCGAGGTCCGCGCCGAGCTCGACCGGGACCGCGACCTCGGAGTGCACCAGTTGCAGCGGTTCGGAGAACCGCGCCAGGTCGACGGAGATCCGCAGTTGCGGGTGCCGTGCCACGGTCTGCTCGCACGCGGCGCGCAACGCGTCCATGTCGAGCGCGGCGGACACGGCCAGGCTGGTGACCACCCGGTAGACTGAGGAGTTCTCCTGGTAGGAGGTGTGGTAGAGCATGGCTGCCTGCATCGACGTCAACGGGTAGGCGTCGTCGAGCCCATCGGGCAGGAGATCGAGATCCGCGGGGTCGAGCAGGCTGAACGGCTCGCTGGCGGTGCTCTCGTGGGCGACCGTCCGCAACAGCGGCGCCAGCTCGCGGATCGTCGGGGAGGCGAACAACTGCGCCACGGTGAAGGTGCGGCCGTGGTCGCGTTCGAGGGCCACGCGGACCCGGATGGCCAGCATCGAGTCGCCGCCGAGGCCGAAGAACGAGTCCGTGACGCCGAAACCGTCGGAGCCCAGCACTCCCGCCCACACCTCGAGCAGCAGACTCTCGTCTGAAGTAGACGGTTCAACGGCCGAGGTCGACGCGGGTGCGTCCACTTCGGGCAGGGCAGCACGGTCGAGTTTCCCGTTGGACAGCAACGGGAGCGCGTCGAGCGGGACCAAGGCGGCGGGCACCATGTATACGGGCAAGCGCTCGCCCAGGTGCCCGCGCAGGACGTCGTGGTCGAGGATGCCGTCGACAACCACGTACCCGACGAGCCTGTGCGCCCCCTCCGCGCCCGCGGCCACGACGACGGCTTGGCGCACCGAAGGGTGCTCGAGCAGCGCGGCCTCCACCTCGCCCGGTTCGATCCGGTGGCCGCGCACCTTGACCTGGTGGTCGTTGCGGCCCAGGAACTCCACGACACCATCGGCGCGCCACCGGGCGAGGTCACCGGTGCGGTACAGCGTTCCGCGGGTCGGATCCGGGACGAACCGCTGCGCGGTCAACTCCGGTCGGTTCAGGTACCCGGCGGCCACTTGGACACCGCCGAGGTAGAGCTCACCCACGACACCGATGGGTACCTGGGCGCCGTCGCCGTCGAGGATGTGGACGGTCGTGTTGGCCACCGGCCTGCCGATCGGCACCGACTTGGTGTCACGGCCGGGCAGGCACTCCCACGCGGTGACGTCGATCGCTGCTTCCGTTGGCCCGTAGAGGTTGTGCAGCCGGACCCCGCCGGGTAACCGCTCGAAGAACGCCGCCACGGTGGCGGGGCGTAAAGCCTCGCCGCTGCAGAACACGTGCCGCAGGCCGCTGAGGTCCGCGTCGCCGCTGTCGACCAGGAACAGGTCGAGCATGGACGGGACGAAGTGCAGCAGCGTGACCCCGTGCCGCGCCACGGCGGCGGCCACCAACCGCGGATCGCGCTGCGCGCCGGGCTCCAGCAGCACCAGCCGGGCACCGGTGACCAACGGCAGGAAGAACTCCCACACCGACACGTCGAACCCGACGCTGGTCTTCTGCAGCACCCGGTCCGCGGCGTCGACACCGTAGTCGTCGCGCATCCAGGCGAGCCGGTTCACGATCCCGCGGTGCGGCACCACGACAGCCTTGGGCCTGCCGGTCGACCCGGAGGTGTGGATGACGTACGCGGTGTCTTCCGGGCCGATCGCGACCTCGGGTGTGCCGGTGTCGGGCAGGGTCGGCAGCACCTCGTCGACGGCGATGGTCTCCGCTGCCTCCAGCGCGGGCAGCCCCGACTGCGTCAGCACCAAAGCGACTTGGGCGTCGGAGATCTGGAACGCCAACCGCGCGGGCGGCGACTCCGGGTCCAGCGGCAGGTACGCCGCGCCCGCGAGCATGACGCCCACCAGTGACACCACCAGGTCCGTGGACCGCCGCGCGTGCACACCGACCACGTCACCTGGTCGTACACCCCGCTCGACCAGGTGCGCCGCGAGGCGACCGGCCTGGTCGAGCAGTTCGGCGTAGGTCAGCTCCCGGGTCCCCGCCACCACCGCGACGGCGTCCGGAGTCCTCGCCACCTGCGCCGTGATCAGATCGGGCAACGTGCCGGACAGGTCGAGGTCGCGGGCGGTGTCGTTGAAGCTGGTCTCGATCGCGACCCGCTCCGCCGCGCCGAGCAACGACAGCGATCCCAGCGGTGTGTCCGGGGTGGCGGCGACGAACCTGGCGAGGAACTCGCCGAAGCGCACGCGGTGTGCCTCGACCTCACCCGCGCCGAGCGCCCCCGCCGCGGTGCCCATCCCCAACCCGAGCGGACCGTCCGAGGCGCCACCGTAGAAGTCCACCGACAGCTCGCGCACCGGGCCGGACGACAGCTGGCGCACGTGCGCGGCGCAGTCGCCGAACCGCAGCTGCCCGTCGAACGCGATCACGTTGGCCACCACCGCGGGCAACCGGGCGGGACCACCGCCCGCACGCGTCAACCGGTGCAGCTCCTCACCCCGGAAGCGCTGGTGCCGCAACGCGTCGGCGATCGTGTCGGCCACCTGCGCGACCAACTCGGCCACCGACCCGGTCGGTGACACCGACAGCCGCAGCGGCACCTCGTTGGACAACATCGCGGGCGTGGTCAGCGCGAGCCGGGTCGTGCGGGCCCGCACCGGGAAACCGATCACCACATCGCCGCGGTCTGTCACCCCGCGCAGGTACGCGGCGAGCGCGGCGACCACCAGGGCCGACCAGTGCGTCGCGTGCGCGGCCGCCGCCAGGTGCACCTCCCGCATCGCGGTCGGCGCGTCGGCCAGCGTGCGCAGGATCTCCGAGGCCGGCTCGGCCCCACCGGACAAGTCCGGCTGATCCGGGGCGGCCGCCATCCGGTCCAGCCAGTACGACCGGTCGGTGTCGTGGTCAGCGGAGGCGGTGTACTCGCGTTCCTCTTCGGCCAACTCTGCCAACGCGCCGAACGGACTCGGGGGTGGCTCGGTGCCCGCGGCCAACGCCGAGTACACCCGCGACAACCTGCGCCAGTACAGGACCTGCCCGTACCCGTCGAGCAGGAAGTGGTGGTAGCGCAGGTAGAACAGGTGCCGCTCGTCCTCCAGCCGGATCAGGGCGACCCGCACCAAGCGGTCCACACCGAGCCGCAGCGGGCGCGCCAGGTCCTGGGCCATCCACGCCCGAGCGAGGGCGGGTCCGTCCGCCACCGCCGCCGGTCCGCTGAAGTCGACGACCTCCAACGCGGCGGCCCGCGCCGGGTCCACCGTGGCACGGAGGACGCCGGAACCGCTGTCCGGCACCGGATCCGGCCGCAGCATCAACGCCTGGCACTCGGCGCCGACCTGCCGCACCGCCCGCTCGAAGAGGTCGCGGTGCAGCGGTCCGGCCAGGTCCAGGTAGCCCGCGCAGGTGAACTGCGGGTTCCCCGGGTCGACCTCGTGCGCGGTCCAGACCTCCGTCTGAGCGGTCAGCAGGCGCGGTTCATCGGTCAACGTCATCCGCTGGAGTCCCCCTCGATCACACCGGAAAAATGGCCGTGGCGAACCCGTGCAAAATCGATGGTTGACGAACCAGAAAGTGGTTCCGTGGTTTTTCCCGAGCCCCCTCGGCCCTTCGAACGATACTCGGTCCGGGTCGTTCCGCGTCCGCCGTTTGGGTATTTTCCGACCCCTCGGGCAACTGTTTGGGTGATTTGTCGCGTCTGTTCGTGTCCCAACCTGCCGGTCTGGTCGGGATTCCGGTCACCTAGAGCGACGAAATCGCCACCAGGGCCGCCGCGACCGCTCCCGGGCACGCGTGCGGCGCGTCGTGCGGACCGTCGATTTCCGAATACCGCCATTCTGCGCGTTTCCGGGCATTCGCGGCGAACCCCTCGGTCAGGCCGAGACCGGTGCTGCCGGTGCAGAAGACGTAGTGCCTGCGGGCCGTGACCCCGGCCGTGGCCACCGGGTCGAAGAGCGTGCCCGTCGGGTGCGGTGTCATGCGGGCGGCCACCTCGTCGGCGTGCGGGCTGTCCGGGCCCAAGAGGTCCTCCGGGGCGAACAGCCAGGGGATCCGGTCCGGCGTGCCCGCCTCCGCCATGGCCGCCTCCGCCGCCTGCACGAATCCCTGCCCCAGCACGTCCGCGCAGCTCTGACCGTCATGGGGGACCAGGGCGTCCAGGTAGACGAGGTCGCTGACCCGGCCGGGGCGGTGGTGGGCGGCGCCGGTGATGGGGATGCCGCCGTAGGAGTGGCCCACCAGCACCACGTCGTGGAGGTCGTGGTGGTCGAGGACGTGGACCACGTCCTCGACGTGGGTCCGCATGGTGATACCGGCGGGCGGCTCGTGGGCGCGCTCACCCAGGCCCGCCAGGGTGGGGGCGAAGACCCGCGCCGTGCCCAGGAGCGGGATCACAGCCTGCCAACACCACGCGCCACCCCAACCGCCGTGCACCAGGACAATGGGTCTCATGGTGTGACACTTTCCGGCGATCGGTGTCGGTGTCAACGGCCCGACCGCTCGCGAGCGCCAGAGCGGAAATCTCAGAGCGGACATTTCACCGGCGAACGCGGGAAGCGAAAGCCGCCTCGCGGCGAAGGTGGGCGCCGCGGTGCCCGCGGGATTCCGCCGCGCCTCGGGTATCGGCGTCCATCAGGGTCGAGGGTGGTTTCGTTCGGGTGAACCAGGGTCTGTGGATCTTGGCTTGCGCGGTGCTCCGGATAGAGGGTGGGGGAGCGCATCCGGCCGAGAGGGGAACGGTTATGGGCGAGCGGGCAGCGGTTCGGGCGCCGGGGGCCTGGCCGGTTCTGGGGCACGCCCCGGCGTTGATGCGGCGGCCGTTGGCGTTCCTGTCGTCGCTGCCTGACCGGGGGCCGTTGGTGGAGGTCCGGTTGGGGCCGTTGCCCGCCTACGTCGTGACCACGCCGGAGTTGGCCAGGCAGGTGCTGGTGACCGGGTCGCAGGACTTCGAGCGGGGGCGGTTCTCCCGCAAGCTGACCAGGACGCTGGGGTCCGGGCTGGCGACCTCCACCGGCCAGGAACACCGCACCCAGCGCCGGATGCTGCAACCGGCGTTCAGCCGGACCGCTGTGGCCGCTTGTGCGGAGCCGATGCGCGCGGCGGCCGAGTCGGTGCTGTCGGGCTGGACCGCCGGGCAGGTCATCGACGTCAACCAGGCCATGGACGCCTACTCCTCGGATGTGGTGGCGCGCAGCCTGTTCGGCTCCGATGTCGCTGCCCCGGCGGCGGCCGAGTTCCGCCAGTCCCTGCCCGGTTTGTTGCGGGACATGGTCAACCGCACGATCCTGCCCGAGTGGTGGGCGGGTTTGCCGACGCCCGGCAACCGCCGGGCCGCGCAGGCCCTGGCCCGGGTCGACGCCGCCGCATACGCCGCGATCACCGCCTACCGGGCCGCCGACCGGGACGAGGGCGATCTGCTCTCCCTGCTCATCGCCGCCCGCGACGAGGACGGGAGCGGTCTCGGCGACACCCAGATCCGGGACCAGATGATCACCTTCACCCTGGCCGGGGTCGAGACCACCAGCGCCGCCCTGGCCTGGTTCTTCCACGAACTCGCCCACCACCCCGACATCGAACGCCGCGTCCTCGCCGAGATCGACACCGTCCTCGGCACCCGCGAACCGACCTTGGACGACCTGCCCGCCCTCACCGAGACCACCCACGCCCTGCTGGAGAGCACCCGCCTCTACGCGTCCTGGATCCAGATGCGCCGCGCCATCCGCCCCGTGGTGCTCGACGGCGTCGAACTCCCCGCGGGCACCGAGGTCATCTACAGCCCCTACCTGCTGCACCACGACCCGCGCTGGTTCCCCAACCCCGAGGCCTTCGACCCCGACCGCTGGAACCCCGACCGCGCGAGCGTCATCCCCAACGGCGCCTACCTGGCCTTCAGCGCGGGCATCCACAAGTGCATCGGCGAGAGCTTCGCCTTCCTGGAAACCACCATGCTCGCCACCATGACCTGCCAACGCTGGCGCCTACGCCCAGTACCAGGCGTCCCGGTCCGCCCAGTCGCCACCGGCGTGGTCCACCCCAAGGGCCTTGTCATGACCCTGACCCCGCGGTAACCCGTTGTTGCCACCGTGATCCGGCCCTGCCGTGACTGGCGGTCATCGGAGTCCTGGGTACGCGGTCAGCCTTGGACGGATCCCGTCGCGTCACGGTCCTCGGCCAGGGTGAGCACGTGCTCCAGGCTGCTGACGGCGATGGCGCGCCGCACCACGCTGCCCTGCGGGGTGATCACGAGTAAGCGGCTGCCGGTGGCCTGCGCCCGTTGGGTGGCCTTGACCAGGACGGCGAGCCCTGCCGAGGCCAGGAAGGTCACGTCGGTGAGGTCGACGACCACCACCGGGGGAGCGGGTTCCTGGGCGGTCCGGAGGGCGTCGGTCAGGGTCGGTGCGGTGCCCATGTCGATCTCACCCCGCGCGTGCAGGACGGTGTGGTCGTGGGTCCGCTCGATGGACACCGTGAACAGGGTGGACATGCCGGTGCCTCCAGTCCGCGCAGTGGGGGCAGTTGGCTCCCCAACCGCCCGGATAGGTGACCCGAGCCTATCCATTCATGTTTCATGACGCATGATTGACCGGCCACCTCCGCACGCGAGCCATCTCACGTCGAGCCGGGCCGTGCCGCAGCCGGGCGAGGTTGGCACGCCCCGTCGAACGGGTGTCCAGGGGTGTGGCAGCGATGTTCGAAGGGTTCTCCGAGTCGACGGTCGACGTGGGTGCGGCGCGCGTGTTCCTGCGTCACGGTGGGAGCGGGCCACCGGTGCTGTCGTTGCACGGCCATCCCCGGACGTCCGCGACGTGGCGCCGGTGCTGGTCGAGAAGGGACACACGGTGGTGTGTCCTGACCTGCGCGGCTATGGCAGGTCGCGGGGACCCGCGCCGACCGCGGATCACTCGGCGCACGCCAAGCGCGCGGTGGCGGACGACATGGTGTCGGTGATGCGTGCTCTCGGCCATGACCGGTTCGCCGTCGCGGGGCATGACCGGGGGAGTGCTGTCGCGCTGCGTCTGGCCCTTGACCACCCCGACACCGTCACCCGGGTCGCGTTCCTCGACGGTCTACCGATCAGCGAGCACCTGTCCCGGATCACGGCGCGGTTCGCGACCCAGTGGTGGCACTGGTTCTTCTTCGCCCAGCCTGAGATCCCGGAACGGGTCATCACCGCCGACCCGGACCGCTGGTACCACGGCGACCCCGAGTCGATGGGCGTCGAGAACCACGCCGAGTGGCGAGCCGCCACCCGCGACCCCGCCGTGGTCCGGGCCATGCTGGAGGACTACCGAGCGGGCCTGACCATCGACCGTGCCCACGAGGAGGCCGACCGCGAAGCGGGACGGCGCCTGCGGTGCCCGGTGCTGGTCCTGTGGTCCACTCGCGACGACCTCGAGGACCTCTACGGCGACCCCCGAGCCATCTGGCGTGACTGGGCGGACGACGTGCACGGGCACGGCGTCGACTCCGGCCACCGCATGGCCGAGGAAGCCCCCACCGAACTCGCCACCGCCCTGACCGCGTTCTTCCGCGCCTGACCACCAGGTTCAACACGCCGTTCACCCGACCCGGGCACAAGGACGGGCGCGGCGCTGATCCTCGGGTGCGGGCGGCGCTCACCGAGGCCGCCAGGTCGCTGCCACGACCACCCCAGGTCGACCTGCCGTCACTGGGCGAGCTAGAACCGGACACCGTGATGCTGCCCAGGGACGCCTTCTTCGCCCGCACCGAGGACATACCCCGCCCGCGAAGCCATGGGTAGACCTCGCCTGCGGCTCCAACTCGCGGCTACGAGCCTTCGCCGATGCCCAGGCGGGAGAAAGCGCTTACCGCGAGTTCGTGAACGCCTTTGTTGCCGATCGGCCGGGGACCACCTGGTGGACGTGCGCACGGAGTGAACTCCGGTTCCCGCCCTGACCAGCGTTCCGTACGCCGTCCTGGAATACTGCACTGGTGCGCTCGTTCGACGAAATGGTCCAAGAAGCCGCGGCGGTGCCGGTGTCCGGATCGGACTACTCCTGGCTGGAGGGACGAGCCTGCGAGGAGCGCCCACCGTGGGGATACGCCCGCATGGTGGGGGAGCGGGCATCGCGAGTCCGTCGCGTGTTGGACGCCCAGACCGGTGACGGGCAGATCCTGGCCGAGGCCTTAAGGATCCGACCCGAGGTGGTGGCGGCGACCGACAACCGGCCGGACCTGCTCGACTCCGCCCGCCGTGCGCTGGCACCGTGGAGGGCTGCGGTCGTCGCGGCGGAAGACGGGGTGCTGCCGTTCCGAGACGGGGCGTTCGACTTGGTGGTGAGCAGGCATCCCCGGATCGGATCCACGAACTGGTCGGAGGTCGCTCGGGTGCTGGCACCGGGTGGCGCGTACCTGGGGCAGCACGTCGGGTCCGGCTCAGGTCGGGAGTTGGTCGAGGCCATGCTCGGCGCCCAAGAAGTCGAGGACGGCCTGGCCGAGCGGGAGGCCGACGCGGCGCGAGCAGCGGGGCTGCGGGTGCGAGACCTGCGGAAAGCAGGCCTGCGGGCGGAGTTCGGCGACATCGGCGCGGTGGTCTACCTGCTGCGCAAGATCGTCTGGTTCGTCCCCGACTTCGCCGTCGACCCCTACCGCGAACGCTTGGCCTTGCTGGACAAGCACATCCGCGCCGAGGGCTCGTTCAGCACCCTCGCGCACCGCTTCCTCATCGACGCGCACCTCCCTCGCTGATAGGGGTATCGCCAAGCTCGCGAGGAACCGTTCTGCCGCCCTTCTTGGTGCTCCGCCTGTGAACCGCGGCACCAAGGCGGCTCGACCACGCACTCACCGGGCGACCTGCTCACGCCCGGTCGCGTTCACGGCAGCCACTTCGGCCGGACCATCGGCCGCAACCGGGTTCGTCGATGGGGTGGTCCACTGTGTCCACCCGGTTGTCCGGCACGGGTGTCGCGCATGGATCGGCGGGCGATTGCCACCCGGCTTCGGCGCAGTCAGCCAGAATGGTTACGCCATCAAGGTCGATGGCGGCGTACCAGGAGAACCACGGCGGTGAGGGTGGCCAGCGCGGTGAGACCCACGAACGGTCGTGGCAGCGTCTTCTTGTCGGTGGCCGGAGCCTGAGGCGACCGTTCGGCATCGGCCGCGAGAGCTCGGTCGGGTTCGACTGCCGACTCGGCTTCGGCGCGTTGGTCGTCGTCGAGTGCGCGGGTGTCGCGGGGCGGGAGGAACGGCTCTTGCTCCGCGGGCATCCCCTGCCTGACCTGCTTCGCGCGGGCGAGTTCCGCGTCGAGTTCGGCGCCGAGCAGGACCGCGATGTTGGAGATCCACAGCCAGACCAGGAAGCCGATGACGCCGCCAAGAGACCCGTACGTCTTGTTGTAGGAGCTGAAGTTGGCCACATAGAGCCCGAACGCGGCCGACGCCACCACCCACAACAGGACAGCGAGCAGACCGCCGGGGCTCAGCCAGCGGAACCGGGGTTGGTGGACGTTGGGCGCGGCCCAGTACAGGATCGCGAACGCCAGGCCGATCAGCAGGGCGATCACCGGCCACTTCGCGATCTCCCAGATCCGCACCCCGGTGTCCCCGATGCCCAGCAGCGCCCCTGCCCGGTCGGCGATGGCACCGGTTGCGACGATCCCGAACGCGCACACCGCCAGCAGCACGACCATGGCCGCGGTCAACCCCACCCGCAGCGGGATGGTCTTCCACACCGGCCTGCCCTCGGGCATCTCGTAGATCGAGTTCGACGCCCGCATGAACGCCCCGATGTAGCCGCTGGCCGTCCACAACGCCCCCGCGATGCCGACCACGGCCAACACCCCGGCTGCGCTGTTGCTCTTCTGCAGCCCGGTGATCGCGTCCACGATGATGTCCGAGGCCTCACCGGGCGCCAGCAGCCGGACGTTGTCGATCAACGTGCTCGTCGCGGACGGGCCGAGCAGCGCCAGCAGCGAGGTCAGCACGATGATCGCCGGGAACAGCGACAGCACCGCGTAGTAGGTCAGGGCAGCGGCCCAGTCCAGCAGGTTGTCCCGCTGGAACTCCTTGACCGTGTTGCCCAGAACAGCCCGCCACGACCTCTTCGGCAGATCCGTCGGCCCCTCGGGAACTGGCATCGCACCCCTCCGCGTAGTCCCGCGAGGTCTTCCCCGCCCCAACCCCGCGAAACCCGATCCCGCACGTCAAGCTGGGTCTCCCGCGCTCGCACCGGCCCGGGCACGCGGATGGCACCCCCGTTTCCGGAAGGTGTATCTCGCCGCCTTCTGGGACATGCTTGCGGGGTCACGACCACGAACGGAGCGAACGTGAAGCACGCCAAGCTGGGTGACCTGGTGGTGGGCCGGATCGGTCTCGGCGCGATGGGGATGTCCCACGGCTACACCGGGGCGGGCAGCGACGACGCCGAGTCCACCCGCACCCTCCACCGCGCGCTGGAGTTGGGCGTCACGCTCATCGACACCGCCGAGGTCTACGGGCCCTACACCAACGAGGAACTCGTCGGCCGGGCGCTGAAGGGCCGCCGCGACGACGTCGTGCTGGCCACCAAGTTCGGCCTGATCTCGCACACCGGTCGCGACGTCCCGGACGGCAGCCCGGCCGGCATCCGGACCGCCGTCGAGGGCTCGCTGCGACGTCTGGACACCGACCACATCGACCTCTACTACCAACACCGGGTCGATCCGAACACCCCGATCGAGGACACCGTCGGCGCGGTGGCCGAGCTGGTGGCCGAGGGCAAGGTCCGCCACATCGGACTGTCCGAGGCCGGGGTGAACACGATCCGGCGGGCGCACGCCGTGCACCCGATCACGGCGGTGCAGTCGGAGTACTCGCTGTGGACCCGCGACCCCGAGGACGGGGTTCTGGCGTTGCTGCGCGAACTGGGCATCGGCTTCGTGCCCTACTCGCCGCTGGGCCGGGGCTTCCTCACCGGCACGATCCGATCGCTCGAACAGCTCGACGCGGGCGACTTCCGGGCCACCAACCCGCGCTTCACCGGCGAGAACTTCTCCCGCAACCTGGCTCTCGCCGACGAGGTCAAGGGCATCGCGGCCGACATCGGCGCGACCCCCGCCCAGGTCGCCCTCGCGTGGCTGCTGACCAAGGGGGACAACATCGCGCCCATCCCCGGCACCAAGCGCGTCGCCCGCGTCGAGGAGAACGTCGCGGCCGACGGCGTCGACCTCACCGCCGAGCAGGTCGCCACGCTGGAGGGCCTGGCCCCGGCGTCCGGTGAGCACCACAACGAGCAGCAGATGCGGATGCTCGACCGATGACGGGGAAGGGAACCGCCGTGCACAACGTCACCCTGAACAACGGCGTCGAAATGCCGATCCTGGGGTTCGGCGTCTACCAGGTCCCGCCGGAGGAGACGGAGAAGGTCGTCACCGACGCGCTCGCCGCGGGCTTCCGGTCGATCGACACGGCCGCCGCATATGGCAACGAGGAAGCGGTGGGGCGTGCGATCAGGGGCATCCCGCGCGACGAGCTGTTCATCACCACGAAGCTGTGGGTCCAGGACAACCCCGCCGAGGAGAACACCCGGCGCGCCTTCGACACCTCGCTGCGCAAACTGGGCCTCGACCACGTCGACCTGTACCTGATCCACCAGCCCTACCGCGACGTCCACGGCCAGTGGCGTGCCATGCAGGACATCCACCGCCAGGGCCTGGCCAGGGCGATCGGCGTGTCCAACTTCCACCCCGACCGTCTCGTCGATCTGATCGAGCACTACGACATCGTCCCGGCCGTGAACCAGATCGAGACCCACCCCTTCTACCAGCGCACCGCCGACCAGGACCTCATGCGCGACCGCGGCGTCCAGATCGAGTCCTGGGGCCCGTTCGCCGAGGGCAAGAACGACCTGTTCACCCACCCGGTCCTCAGCGAGATCGGCGACGCACACGACAAATCGGTGGCCCAGGTCGTCCTACGCTGGCTGATCCAGCGCGACGTCGTCGTCATCCCCAAGTCCGTCCGCGCCGATCGGATGGCCGAGAACCTCGACGTCTTCGACTTCGCGCTCACCGACGACCAGATGGCCCGCATCGCCGCCCTGGACACCGGCGCCTCGCAGTTCTTCGACCACCGCGACCCCGGTATGACCGTCCAACTGGGCAACCACCGCCTGACCGACTGACCTACCGGCTCGGCTTGGTCGCCGGAGGGGTCGGGAGCAAGCCCGACCCCTCCGGCCCGGGTCAGGCGTTGATGACCTTCTGGTCGTCGCCCGCGGCGGCGATGGCGATCTTGCGCGGCTTGGCGCGCTCGGCGACCGGGATGCGCAGGGTCAGCACACCGCGGTCGTAGGCGGCGCTGATGCGATCGGTGTCCAGGGTGTCGCCGAGGAACAGCTGCCTGCTGAACACGCCGCTGGGGCGTTCGGCCACCTGGAACTCGACGCCGTCGGCGCTGTCCTGGGGCCTGCGCTCGGCCCGCACGGTCAGCACGTTGCGCTCGACGTCGAGGTCGATCGCGTCCGGGTCCACGCCGGGCAGGTCGAAGCTGACCACGAACTCGTCACCGGCGCGGTAGGCGTCCATCGGCATCGAGCTCGGTCGGGACCACGTCCCCTGCGCGCCCGCGAAGACCTGCTGGGCGATGCGGTCGAACTCCCGGAACGGGTCGGTGCGCATCAACATCGTTCCACCTCCTGGTTGTCGTGTCGTCAACGCGCACCACAGTTCTAACACGTCGTCAGATGGATGACAAGTGTGGTGTCGCATTAGCGATGACGATCTGTGTGTCGTCTGGCTTGAGCTACGATGTCGTCCCCACGATGACGGATGAGGTCCGATGGGCGACGACCGAGACGACGCGCGATCCCACCTGAGTACCGGACCCGCGGGCCAGGACGACGCGATCGGCGATCTCGCGCTGGTGCACGCGGTCGCCGAGCAGGGAACAGGCGAGGCCGAGGACGTGCTGGCCGCGCTCACGCTGCTGCGCCACATCCGCGACGAACTGGCCGGGTGGGAACCCAGGCTCATCGAGGCCGCGCGGGACGCCGGGGTCAGCTGGGCCCGGATCGCGCCCGCGCTCGGTGTCGCCAGCAGGCAGGCCGCCGAGCGCCGCTACCTGAGGGTCCGGCCGGACGGCACGACGACGAGCACCGGTGAGCAGCGGGTCCGCGCCGAACGCGACCGCCGCGCGGGGGACAAGGCGGTGGTGCGCTGGGCGCGTGACAACGCTGTCCTGCTCCGCAGGCTCGCCGCCGCGGTCAGCGTCGTCGACGACCTCGACCACGACGGCCAACGCAGCGTCGACGACGTCACCACCGCACTCGGCGGCGCCGACACCGCCGACCTGCTCAGCCCGCTCACCGACGCGGGCCCGCACCTGCGTGACGCCCACCCCGACCTGGCCGACCGCATCACAGCCGTCGCCGACCAACTCGACCGCGCCCGACATGACGCGGGTTCCTGACTGACGTCACCCGGGCGGTGCGGCGCGATGTTTGCCCGCTCCTGGCGCGGGCACCCGGGCCACCCAGGGAACTCGGGAGAGGAGCCACCAATGACCCGTGCGAGCGATCGGGTGATCGGCACCGTCGTGGTGCTGGACCCGGCTGACACAGCCACCCACGGCGCCCTGCCCGGCACGTGGCGCGAGTTCGCCCGAACCCGCGACGTCCGGTGGATCGGGCAGGACGAGGACGCGCCTGCCCGGGTGGAGCACGAGCTGGCCGGTGTGGACGGCGCCGTGGCCCTGGTGGCGGCGGGCACAGCCGCGGACACCGCGCTGGCCGTGGCGCAACGCCGCCCGGAGAACCTCGTGTTGGTCCTGCTGGTCGACCCGGGCGCCGCGGGCACCGTCCCCGGAGCCCCGGCGCTGGCGGCCAACGAGGAGTGGATGCACCGCATGACCCGGCGACGCGCCGACCTCGCGGCGGAGGACATCGACGTCCGGCTGGTCGCGGTGAGCACGGGCGGCTCCGAAGACCGCGTCACCGCCCCACTTCCCTTGGGACACCCCGACGTGGTGGTGGCGGTCGAGTCCGCCCTCTCGCACCCCACGCGCGAGTCGGCCGACCCCGAGGACTTCGCCGAGTCGGTGGGCATCGACCCCACCCCCGATCAGGTTGACGAATACCGCGCACGAACCGAACACCCGTGACAATGGGTCAGACTTGGACCGAGAGGAGCGGGTCGTGCGCGTTGCGGTGGTCCAAGCGGCGGCGCCGCTGTTCGAGTTGTCGAGCGGGCTTGACCTGTTCGAGGTCCTCCTGCGCCGGGCAAGGGAGTCCGGAGCGGAGCTAGTCGTCTTCCCAGAGGCGTTCCTCGGCGGCTACCCCAAAGGCGCGTCATTCGGCGCGACCGTCGGCGACCGCACACCTGAGGGCCGCTCGTTGTTCGCGCGCTACCGGAAATCAGCCATCGAGGTACCAGGCGAGACGTTCGACCGCGTGCGTGCCGAGGTAGCCGCCGCGGGATGCCTAGTCGTGGTGGGCGTGGTCGAGCGATCGGGCCACACCCTCTACTGCTCATCGCTGCTGTTCGACCACACGGGCGCCCTACTCGGCCACCACCGCAAGCTCATGCCCACCGGCGTCGAGCGCCTGATCTGGGGCCAAGGCGACGGCTCCGACATCGCAGTCATCCCCACCGACATTGGCCGCATCGGCATGGCGATCTGCTGGGAGAGCTACATGCCGCTCTACCGCGCGGCCCTCTACCAGCAGGGCGTCGAGTTCTACTGCGCGCCGACCGTCGATGCCCGTGACGTCTGGACGGCGACCATGCGGCACATCGCCGTCGAGGGCCGCTGTTTTGTGTTGTCGGCCAACCAGTACGCCACTCGCGGCGACTACCCCGCCGACTACCCGGTCCCGCCGGACCAACCGATGATCAACGGCGGCAGCTGCGTCGTCGACCCCTTCGGCGAACTCCTCGCGGGCCCCGTGTTCGGCCACCCCGACCTGCTGATCACCGACGTCGACCCCGGTCTCCTCGACGGCGCCTACCTCGACCTGGATGTCTCCGGTCACTACTCCCGCCCCGACCTCCTGCGCCTCGACCGCACCTCCACGCCACCCCGCGCCGTCACCAGTCGACGGGGTCCGGGCTGAACCGAGCCGTCCTCGGGTCGCGCTCGGTCCCCAACCGCTCCACCAGCGGTCCGTACAGCTCAGGTCGGCGCGCTGCCAGCCACCGGCGGCCGGTCGACAAGGGGACCAGGTTCAAGTCGAGGTCGGCCAGGACGAGTTCGTCGCCCGCGGCCCAGGTCTCGGCCACGACGCGGCCGTACGGGTCGATGACCATCGCGTTGCCGGTGCGGACCTCGTCGTCGTCCCGGCCGACGCCGTTGGCGAACACCACGAACAGCCCGTTGTCGTGCGCGCGGGAGGGCAGCCACCGCATCAGCCACTCCCGGCCGTTGGCGCCGCGGAAGGCGTCCTCGACGGCCCGGGGGTCGTTGTGGCGGTTCTCCCACACCGACAGCGGGATGGGCTTCATGCCGTGCGGGCTGCGCGAGTGCGTGCCCCCGGTCTGGTGCGGAGCGAGCAGCACGGTCGCCCCGGCCAGCGCGCAGGCCCGCACGTTCTCCACCAGGTTGTTGTCGTAGCAGATCAGGACCGCCATCCGCGCCCACGGCGTGTCGAACACGGTGTAGCCGGACCCGCTGGAGATGGCCTCGTGCTCGAACGCGTGCAGCTTGCGGTGCACGTGGACCACACCGTCGGGCAGGCACACGGCGTAGGAGTTGAACAGCCGCTCGCCCGCGCTCTCCAGGAAACCCGCGCCGACCCCGATCCCCAGTTCACCGGCAAGATCCCGTAGCGCGGCCACCAGGGGACCGTCCGACGGCTCCGCCAGGTCCCACAGCTCCTGCCGCGTACGTCGGCGCAGGTGCCAGTAGCCCACCAGGCACATCTCCGGGCACACCACCACACGCGCACCCGCGTCAGCCGCCGCACCCGCGAACCGACGAACCTGCCCCAGGTTGTACGCCTTGTCGCCGTCCCGGTGCTCGAACTGCACCGCACCCACCCTCACCACATCGGCCATGGCAGCAGCCAACCGCACCCCATCACCGTTGTCGACTGTCCTGATAGGACTACGCCCCGAGGACGACAGGCTGTCGCGGGGGAGACCTGGCCGTTGACGGCGGTACCTCCCTCCGCGGGGGCTCGACACGGCTCGATACCCTCAGGCCGTCCGGCGTACGGTTGACCCTCGGTCGAGCCCGTCGCCCGAGTTCGGAGGAGTGGCTCGTGGTCGGTAGCCGCAAGGCGCTGCTGATAGCGACAGACGTGCACGCCGACGCCTTGTTCCGGGGTCTGCGCGGCACCGCGGGGGACGCCGAGGCGTTGGCCGGGGTGCTCCAGGACGAGACCATCGGCGGCTACGCGGTGCGGACCTCCCACAACGAGCAGGCCCACGACGTGGCGCTCGCGATCAACGACCTGTTCGCGGACGCGCGTCGTGGCGACGTCGTGCTGCTCTACATCTCCGGTCACGGCGTCAAGGACGACGCCGGGCAACTGCACCTGGCGATGACCAACTCCCGCTACGACCGGCTCGAGGCGACCGCGGTGTCCGCCCGGTTCATCCGGGACCAGATGACCCGCAGCCGCGCCACGCACATCGTGGTCTGGCTCGACTGCTGCTATGCCGGGGCGTTCCCACCGGGCGCGCTGCACCGCGCGGTCGCCCAGGACGTGGACGTGGTGCACCGGCTGAGCGGGCGTGGTCGCGTGGTCATGACGGCGTCCTCGGCCATGGAATACGCCTACGAGACCACCGACCACCCGGACCTGGTCAGCACAGGCGGGTACGACAACAGCCGCGGGGTGTTCACCCAGGCGCTGGTCCGGGGCCTGCGCAGCGGTGACGCGGACCTCGACGGCGACGGTGTGGTCGACTCCGACGAGCTGTACCGGTACGTCTTCGACGAGGTGGAGGCGAGCCCGTTCCAGCAGACCCCGCGGCTGGACAGCCAGCTCCAGGGCAAGCTGGTCATCGCCACGAGCGCGCGCGGCCCGCGGGTCCCGGACGGTCTCCCCGCCGGGGTCGCGCAGGCGCTGGACAGCCCGTTGCCCGAGGTGCGGTTGGCCGCTCTCCGGCACACGGTCGTCCAGTTCGAGTCCGGTTCTCCCGTGGGACAGGACCAGGTGCGCGCGCTGCTCGACGGCCTGCTCGTCGACGACGACGCGACGGTCGCCGAAGCCGCCGCCACCGAGGTGCGCCGCTTGTTCGCCCCGCCGCCGGTCGAGGAGCCCGCCGCGCCGCAGTCCTTGGACGAGCCGGTCCACGAAGACGTCCAGTCCGCCGTCGACCCGCCGCGGAAGGGTCGGCGGCGGTTCGCGATACCGGTGGCGGCCGCTGTTCTCGCCCTCTCGCTCGTCACCGCCGTCGTGATCATCCTCAACCGCGAGAACGCGGCGGGAGGCCAATCCGCTGATCGCGGCACCACCGCCCCCGCATCGCCGTCCACCAGCACCACGACCACGGACAACCGGATACCCAAGGCCACCGACCTGGTCTTCACCGCCGCGGTGGAGCCGATCACCGGCTATCGGATCGGTGACAGCCGGATCGACGGCGGGGTCCAGAACATCTCGATCCGCGAGATCACGACCGGCGAGATGGCCAGCAGGTCGGCGGCGTGGGTGGCGGTCTACCCCAAGGGCGGCTACGACGCGACCGAGGGCAAGACCGGCGAGGCCGTCACCGTCGCGGGGAAGTCGGGGTACTACTCACCCGCGCTGACCGATGAGGGGACCGAGCAGATCCCGGGCGGCGCGTTGCACAAACCCGCTGTCATCGTCGAGTACGCCCCGGATTCCTGGTACGTCGTGCAGACCGACGACCAGATTCCCGTTGCCCGCGACACAGTCCTGAAGGTGGGCGCGGCTGTCCGCCTCGGCATCACCAGACCCATGCGGTTCCCGACTCGCTTCGGCTACCTGCCCCCGACCCTGCACCCCTGCGGCGGCGCGGACGGCCTCGACCCGGCCCGGGTCAACCAAGAACCCTGGCAAGCAGCGATCGACCTGTGCGACGACCGCTACGGCAAGCGGGACCAAGTCTTCTTCGAGGACGGCCCCGCCGTCAACATCAGCTTCTACCAGGACCGCACGAACCAAGAGCCCAATTGGACCACCCAGGTCAACGGCCACCGCGCCCACGTCGAGGACACCTCAGCCGCCCTCGACTGCACCGACTACATCCTGACCATCGACGTCAAACCCACCCACAAGGACCGGTACGGGAAGGCCGAACTCCAGAAGATCCTGGAGAACCTGACCATCCAAAGCCTGAAGACCAAACCAACCTGGTTCGACGCCCCAACCGCGCTCCGCCCTTGAGAGCCTCGCCCGTGTTGGGTCGAACGGGTGAGCATGAGACGGCGCATCGCGGGTATAGCGAGGGGTGTGGGTCCGACTGGATGAGGGGTGAGGGGCAGTGCTGCTGGACGGGATCAACCACATCGCGCTGGTTTCCAGGGATATCGAACGGCTGCGTGACTTCTACCGGGAGGTCTTCGAGGCGGAGGTCGGCCCGACCGAGCCGCACGGCGTCAAGGACGGCGAGACGATGACGATGATCCGCATCGGGCCGCACACCGAACTCAACGTGGTCACCATCGAGGGCAACCCCGAGCCCGACCGGCAAACCCCGATGTGGGGCCGCGGCAGGCTCGACCACTTCGGGCTCCAAGCGGCCTCCGCCGAGAGCTTCGAGATCATCCGCCGGCGCTTGGTCGACCGCGGCGCCAGTGACGGCACCGTCAACGACTTCGGCGCCGTCCTCAGCGTGTTCTTCCGCGACCCCGATGGCCTGGAAGGCGAAGTGCTCATCGGGAAGTAGAGGGCGGTCAGACCGATCCCCTGATCCGGCGTTGGCGACGATGCGCCAAGTCGTGGAGTCCTGAGTCGACGGCGTCCCAGGGCAGCGAGGGATGAGTCCGCTGACGGGGCAATTGCCGCGCCGCAGGGATGGAGCGGTCGATGCGCCGTCCCGTGTGGATTGGTCGCGGTGACTGCGGGCGCCCGGGCAGTGTTCATCGCGGGTTCTCCCGTGGTTGGTGTGGCCGGGTACTCGGCGGAGGCCAGTGGGTCGACGTGGAGGGTGTTTGGGATGGACGTGTCACTGATCGTCGTGGTGGTGGTGATCACCGCGTTGGCGTTCGACTTCACCAACGGGTTCCACGACACGGCGAACGCGATGGCGACGTCGATCGCGACCGGGGCGCTGAAGCCCAAGGAGGCGGTCGGAATCGCGGCGGTGCTGAACCTGGTGGGGGCGTTCCTGTCGATCGAGGTGGCCAAGACGATCAGCAGCGGGATCGTGGACGAGACCAGGATCGGGCCCGCGGTGATCTTCGGTGGGCTGGTCGGGGCGATCGTGTGGAACCTGCTGACCTGGCTGGTCGGGCTCCCGTCGAGTTCCTCGCACGCCCTGTTCGGCGGGCTGATCGGCGCGGTGTGGGTGGCGTCCGGGTCGGACGCGGTCCGGTTCACCACCGTGCTGGAGAAGGTCGTGGTCCCGGCCGTCGCGTCGCCGTTGATCGCGGGCCTGGTGGCCATGATCGCGACGTTCCTGGCCTACCGGATCACCCACCGGACCGGCGAGGACACCCGCCGCCGCGGGTTCCGGGTCGGTCAGGTGGTGACCGCGTCACTGGTGGCGCTGGCGCACGGGACCAACGACGCGCAGAAGACGATGGGGGTGATCACGCTGACCCTGATCACCGCGGGATCGCTGCCCGCCGCCGCGGGTCCGCCGCTGTGGGTGATCATCTCCGCCGGGTCGGCGATCGCGCTGGGCACCTACCTCGGCGGCTGGCGGATCATCCGCACCATGGGCCGGGGCATCACCGACATCGGGCCACCGCAGGGTTTCGCGGCCGAGGCGAGCGCCGCCGCGGTGATCCTGACCTCGTCGCACGTGGGCTTCGCGCTGTCCACCACGCACGTGGTCTCCGGCGGCGTGATCGGCTCCGGCGTGGGCAGGCGCCTGGCCGAGGTCCGGTGGTCCACCGCGGGACGGATGGTGGTGGCCTGGGCGCTGACGTTGCCCGCCGCGGCCCTGGTCGGCGCTGGTGCGGGCTGGGTCGCAGGCACGGGCGCCGCAGGCACCGTCATCGTGGCGATCGCGGCGGCGGCCATCTGCGGCGGCATCTACTGGCTCTCACGCCGCAACCCGATCAGCGCCCACAACGTCAACGACGCCGCGACCGTGTGACCCAGGAGCCGACATGCACATCAACTGGAACGGACTCGGCGAGGTCCTAGTCGTCGCCCTCACCGCAGGTGTCGGCCTGGTAGTGCTGGCCGCGCTCGGCATCAACGCCTTCGACTACCGAACACGAGCACTCGACCGCGGCACGTCGACCGTCGTCGCCACCGCCACGTCCGCACTGTGCGCGGTGGCCTGCGTCGCCTTGATCGGCTACGGCATCTACCTGACCGTCAACAAGTGATGTTGTCGGGAAGATGAGGAATGTCTGGTTGTGATCGCGGTGTGCGGGTATGTGGGACGCATGAGCGACAACGATCTCCGCACCGCGGCCGAGATGTTCCCCGAGTTGTCCGGTGAGGTCGACGTCCGGTTCCTCGATGGCGAGGAGCCGGTGTTGCTGCGCGCCGACGGGGCCGAGGTGGACACGTGGCGGGAGAACTACCCGTTCACCGAGCGCCTCGGGCGGCAGGAGTACGGGCCCGCCAAGAGGTTGCTGCACATCGAGATGCTCAAGCTGCAGCACTGGGTCCAGGACACCGGGCAGCGGGTGGTGATCGTGTTCGAGGGTCGCGACGCGGCGGGCAAGGGCGGGACGATCCGGCGGTTCACCGAGAACCTGGATCCGCGCGGGGCGCGTGTGGTGGCGCTGGGGACGCCCACTGAACGCGAGCGCGGCCAGTGGTACTTCCAGCGCTACGTCGCCCACCTGCCGACGGCGGGGGAGATGGTGCTGTTCGACCGGTCTTGGTACAACCGCGCGGGCGTGGAACGGGTGATGGGGTACTGCGACTACGAGCAGTACGAGCGATTCCTGGTGCAGGCACCGGTGTTCGAGCGGATGTTGGTCGAGGACGGGACCATCCTGGTCAAGCTGTGGTTCTCGGTGTCGCGCGCCGAGCAGCGCACCCGCTTCATCATCCGGCAGGTCGACCCGGTCCGGCGGTGGAAGCTCAGCGAGAACGACCTGGCCTCGCTGGACCGCTGGGACGACTACACCCAGGCGAAGGTCGCGATGTTCCGGGCGACCGACACCTCCGACGCTCCCTGGACGGTCGTCAAGAGCAACGACAAGCGCCGAGCCCGCCTGGAAGCGATGCGCAGCGTGCTGGCCCGCGTCGACTACGCCGACCGCGATCTTGACATCGTCGGAGAACCGGATGGGCGCGTCGTCGGTGCCGCGAACACGTTGCTGGAGGAAGGCGAGGACGACACATCACTGAGCCCGACGCCGATCGCCCCAGACCTCACCGACGCACCAGGGCTGCACCCACCGAGGAACTCCACGGCCACGATGTAGCGCTTTGCGGCTCGTGGCGAGCCCGAGGTACTTGTGGCGCTCACCTCTTTAGTCCTTTGAGGACAACGGATCGGTTGTGAAAAAGACCTTCCGCGTCCCCTGCACCTGCTGTCGTTGGGCCACATCATCGTCACCGGCAACCGAACCGCATCGGCCTGCACCGCCGTCTCCGTCATCCTCGTCGGCTGCCTCTGACCCAGCCGCGGGTGCCCGGCGAACATCACTTCCGCCGGGCACCCGCGACCGCGTTGTCGCTTATGTGGGCGCGGGTGACGTCTCCTGGCAGTACGGCGATCCGCACTGCCAGGAGCCGCTGGTCAAGGGGTGGGTTCGAAGGTGGGGGAGATCAGGTAGTTGCTGTCGAGGTAGACCTGGGTCGGCGGGTCGGTGAAGCCCGACATGCTGTAGCCGAAGACTCCCGCGCCGCCGAGGTCGTCGTGGATCGCGGTGATGGGGCCCTGGGTGATCCGCTCGGTGAAGTAGTTCTCCGCGACCGGGTAGTACGGGCCGCTGAAGTGGTAGGAGACCGTGTACGGCCGGTATGGCGCCAGTCGCACGCCGGGGGAGAACGTCACCTGGCCGGTGGTCAGGTCCATGTCCGCGTAGGCCAACCGTTCGTTGTCGTCCCACAGGTAGCCTCTGGCCCAGGTGACCTCCGGGCCGAGTCGGGCAGTGAACCCGGTCAGCGTGCCAGGGCGGTCGACGAAGAAGCGGAAGCCCAGGTCGGGGCTGTAGGGCTCCTGCACGTCGAAGACCGGGCTGCCTTCCTTGGGCGGACTGGTGAACGTGCAGGGGCAGGTGACCGGGCCGGGCGGGGTCGTCGGACCGACGCGGACGTGGTAAGTGCGCGGGTCGCCCCACTGGTCCAACCACGCCGCCCGGGTGACGACCTTGAGCGGACCCACCTCGGTCGGCGTGTGCGTGAGGCTCCACTGGCCGCCGTGGTCGAAATGGGCCCAGGTGGCGCCACCGTCGAGGGAGACGTCGGATCGGGTGGTTCTGGTGCCCTCGCTCTCGAAGGAGCCGCCCACGATGGTGATCGGCTGACCGACCGGGACCACGGTCTCGCGGCTGGGGCTGGTGATCCACAGGAACGGGGCCGGGTTGGCGGCGGCGGCCGACGCCGGGACGAATGGGAGAAGGGCTGCGGTCACCGCGACCGCGGCGAGTGTGCGCAACCTGCGGGACATCATGTCCTCCAGATGGGTCTCATGGCTCGAAGACTGGGAACCCGGTAGTTGGTCCCCTGGAAGGTCTCTCGGCTGGCTGCTTCGCCGCAACGGCGGTCAACGCGGCGGGCAGGACGAGTGCTACCAGCGCCTACACGTTCCTGCGGAGCACTCGCCCTCCAGCTACCCACAGTCGAAACCGTTGGGCGACAAGCTATCGGAGCACATGCCAGGCCGAACGCGCCCAGACGGGTGACATCCCGTCCGGGCCCGCGGGCCGATGGTCACGGCTCGACCGATTTCCGCTGGCTCGTCACCCGCCGTAGACGGAAGAGGTGGTCTCCGCAGAACCGATCGTCCAGATCGACACGGTTCGGGCAGGGACGATCACCTGTCGTCGTAGTGACCGGGTTTCGAGGTCGACCCGGTCATACCGCACTTTTCCGGGATCAAGGCATGGATCTCGCGCATGATCCGCAGTTGCGGGCTGTGGAACGCCGCTGGTGCCACGGTGATGCCCGCGGCGCGTTCACCCAGCGACACCGGCAACGCGGTGCCGGCGATGCCCCGGCGGACCTGGAGGTACTGCTCGACGTCACCTGGTGTGCCGCGCAGCCGGTTGATCGCCTCGTGGGCGTGTGCGGCGAAGTAGTACTCCCACTCGTGGGCCAC
This sequence comes from Actinokineospora globicatena, assembly GCF_024171945.1. Classification (GTDB taxonomy): domain Bacteria; phylum Actinomycetota; class Actinomycetes; order Mycobacteriales; family Pseudonocardiaceae; genus Actinokineospora; species Actinokineospora globicatena. The sequence continues at coordinate 911,060 of NZ_JAMTCR010000003.1, read as the reverse complement.
CCGCGTCGACCACCCCGCAGCCGCGCTGTCGGTGCTGCGGCGCCACAGGTCGGCGAACGCGGACGAGCACGGGTCGTGGCCTGCCTGGGCGCCGTGGACGATGTCGATCAGGCGCTGGCACACTCGCGCCACCTGGTCGGGCGCACGTCCCAGCGGGCCGTCGAACTGGTCGTCGAAGACGAAGAAGAACGCCATCGCGTCGGTGCACAGGTCCAACCCCGGACCGGTGGCGTCGGGGAAACCGTAGGCGGCCAGCAAGGGCATGTCCCACGACGAATACCACCGCACCGACCGCTCACCGCCCACCAACCCGTGCTCGCGCACCCAGTCGAGGTTGCGTAAGCGGGCGGCATCCCAGTGCGGGTTGACCCGCAGCGGAAAGGGCAGGTCGAACACGGTGTCTTGTGGCATCGAGGTCCCCTCACGGTGAACCCGAAGAGTAGGTCCCACCACCTCGCGGTCCAGCCGCGCGTGCGGTGATCTACCTGGTCGCCGCCCCGACGGGCACGATCGCCCCACCCTGATGACAGGACGAGGGTTTCCGCGCGATGGCGGCATTTCGAGTTCGTCTAGTTCGATGGGACCTACGGGGCTACTGTCTAGGGCCTGCGAGCCGCTGATCGCCGGCCGCTCGTGAGATCCACGCTGGGGGGGCGTTTCGCTGTGGGATCAGGCTCTCCGGTATCTGGGGACCAAGGGAGGAAACAGTGAGATCCAGCAAGAACTTCCGCGTCGCCGCGGCGACTATGAGCACGGTCGCCGCTCTCGCTCTAGCAACCGTGGTCGCCCCTGCGGCGACAGCGGAACCGGTGGGGTCGCTCGCGTGCGGGTGGGACCCGGACGCGCCGAAGAACCAGGCCTGGTACAACCACTGCGCGACCTCAGGCAGCGTGGTGATCCGCATCGAGAAGCACGGCAAGCCGGGGACCAACCGCTGCATCCCCCCTGGCCGGTGGTACCTCGGCCCACTCAACATCATCAAGTACGCCTGGTACACCGGAAAGACCTGCTAGACCACCGGCCTCGGACTCGCCTGGAGCGAGTCCGAGGCCCTGCAACGCACTCCGCACTCGAACAATGCGCGTCAGCAGGCAGGCGGGTGTGCGGGTCAGCCCGGCATTGGTATTCGCCACAGGCCCGTCCAGTGCGTCCTCCGGTACGTGCCGCCACGAAGTAGTCCGGGCAGGCCGTTTCTGCAGCCGGTCGTGTGGGGCTAGGTTGCGGGGATGACTGCTGGTTCCTCGTCCGAGTCGGTGATGCCCGTGGCCGACTATGTGAAATCGTTGTCGCGCAAGCGGATGGCTGCGGACGCGGGGTTTCGTGATCGCGATGACCGGGTGTTGCGGGTGGAGCCGACCTACAGCCGAACTGGGCGGTTCCGGGCGGGGCGGTGGAGGCCGGGAGTCACCTAGGAGTGAGCCGGTCGGGAGTTGGTGGAGGAGTTGGGGCTGCCGATTGATCGGGTGGGGCGGTAGCTGGTGGTCGACCACGTCCACGCTCACGATGCCCTGCAGGGCGACCACCTCGGCACCCTGGTCCGTCGACCGCGCCGCGCCCGCGGCCCGACCCTGCGGGATCTGGGTCACCTGTGCGGCTACTCCGACTCCACGCTCTCGCGCCTCGAGACCGGCCGCCTCGGCCGCGTTGCTGGGCTTGGTCGGCGCGATCGTCGGCGGGCAGGCGCTGGCCCGCTCACGCCGCGGAGCGCGTTCGTCGGCGTAGCGCAGGGTGAGCGGGCAGGGGCAGCGGCGTTGCCCGGGTGGCTGCTCGCTGCCGCCAGGATCGTGATCAGGTAGTAGCGCAGCACGCCGAATGATGAGAACCAGACCACCGACTGCGGACCGGCCGTGATCAGGAGTACGGAGAAGATGACGGCGAGGGTGATTTCGGCGTGGTGGGGCACCGGTAGCGAGGATGTACGGCCGCCCGCGTTGAGCACCTCGACAACGGGGAGCGCGGTGCGCCAGCAGTGCCTCGGGCATCTACGATGGGGTGCTGTTCCCGTGCACACAAACGGCACCGAGCCACTCGTGATCTCCGCGGTCGCCCCGGCGCCTGCCCGAGTCGCAAGCCGGCCCGCAGGGCGCGGGGTGTAGACGACTGTTCGGCGGAAAAACCACCCTTCGGCGTGTCCTGATACGGGTGGGAATTCACCTTGGATCTTTTGTCTATAGAGGACTGTTGTATTGTCATCGAGTCGTCCTATTGTGCACAATGCGAAAGCTGTTCGGATTTCGTCGTGCTTGCGGGTTTACCTCGATCGTCGGGCGTTTCGACAAACGAGAATCGGTCGGCCTTGTGGGTGATGATGTGCAACCGGCAAAAACGTGGATGACAGTTCCGGTGCGGCTATCGCGGGATCGGGGTGTGAATAGCTAGCTTGGGAGAGCTTCGCTAATACGTCGGAGGGAGATGCCGGTGGTCGGGGTGACCGGGTTGTCCGGCCGGATCGCGTTGGTCACCGGTGCGGCGCGCGGGATCGGTGCCGCCATCGCGGAAGCACTGGTCCACGAAGGCGTATCCGTTGCCGGGGTTGACATCGATGTCGACGGGCTCAAGGCGGTCGCGGACCGCACCGGTGGGTCGGTGGTGCCGTTCCCGGTCGACGTCACCGACCAGGAGTCGTTCGCGCGAGTGGTGGAAGAGGTCGAGAGAGACCTCGGGCCCCTCGACATCGGCGTGTCCGCGGCGGGAGTGCTGCTCCCGGCTTCCGTCGGTTCGACCAGGACCGGGGACTGGGTGCGGACATTCGAGGTCAATTCGACCGGGGTGTTCTTCGTGCTGCGGGAAATTTCCCACCGCATGGTGCCGCGCGGGCGTGGTGTACTGATCACCATCGGCTCGAACGCGGCAGGTGTGCCGCGCACAGGAATGGCCGCCTACGCGGCGTCCAAGGCGGCGGCCACGATGCTCACCCGGTGCCTCGGTCTCGAACTCGCCGGATCGGGTGTTCGCTGCAACATTGTTTCGCCTGGCTCGACCGACACCGAGATGCAGCGCGCGCTCTGGACCGAGGGCAACGGACCGGAGCGGGTCATCGCGGGCGACCCGGCGCAGTTCCGCGTCGGTATCCCGCTCAAGCGCATCGCCGCCCCCGCCGATGTGGCTGACGCCGTGGTTTTCCTGGTCTCCGACCGCGCACGGCATATCACGATGCAGAACCTCTACGTGGACGGTGGCGCCACCCTGTGCGCTTGATCGCCTGACCGGGCCGCGGCGCGATCGGCCGTCCGGTTGTCAGCTGGACAAGACGAGCGAATGGGCGCGACGCGGAGCGCTCCTCGGATGTGCTCGGCGTGGCTCGATCCGCTCGCATGAAGGGAACTTCGGCGTGTCTCCTGCTGTCCTGGTGCGTCCCCGTCCCGTCCACCAGGGGGCGGATCTTCTGGCCGCTTACCTGCCCGGGTCGTTCTACTACTCCTCGGCGCACGGCTCGCTGCTCGCCGATGGCGTGCACGCCTCCGTCGAAGCTGATGGTGGTGATCACGCCCGAGCCGCGGCCGCGGCGCTGGCATCAGCGGTCCGGGCAGGTTTCGACGACCCCGTGGTGGTGGGCGCCATCGGCTTCCGCCCGGATGATCCGGCCAGCCTGGTCGTGCCCGCCCTCGTCCGCCGGGCCCGCGCACCTGCTGGCGACGGTCCCACCGCAACGGCGGCGGTACCCGCTTGGACGGTCACCCCCCGACCGGAACCGGCGCGCTACACCGACGCCGTGCGCCGCGCGCTGGAGCTGATCGACGGTGGCGAGTTGGACAAAGTCGTGCTGGGGCGGTGCCTCGACCTGCTCGCCGACACCCCGGTCGCGGTGCCCGCGCTGCTCGCCCGGCTGGTGCGCGCCGACCCCGCGGCGCACGCCTTCGCCGTCGACGTCAGCGCGCCCGGCGATCCCGCGCTGCGGACGCTGGTCGGGGCCAGCCCAGAGCTGCTGGTGTCACGGCGCGGCACCGAGGTGGTCGCCAACCCGCTGGCCGGGTCGGCGCCAAGGGTGTCCGAAGAAGCGGAGAACCGCAGGCGCCGGGCCGCCCTGCTGGCCTCGACCAAGGACCGGGCCGAGCACGCGCACGTCGCGGCCCAGGTCGCGCGGGTGCTCGGCCGGTTCTGCCGCGAGCTGGACGTGCCCGCCGAACCCGCCGTGATCGGCACGCCGACCATGTGGCACCTCTCGACCCGGATCACCGGCCGGATCGCCGATCCAGCCGACCCCGGCACCTCGGCGCTGGCGCTGGCACAGGCGCTGCACCCGACGCCCGCGGTGTGCGGGGTGCCCGTCGACCGCGCGCGCGACGCGATCGCCGCCCTGGAGCCGCTCGACCGCGGCTACTTCACCGGGCTGGTCGGTTGGACCGACCTGCACGGCGACGGCGAGTGGGTGGTCACCATCCGCTGCGCGGAGGTCTGCGACGCGACGGTGCGCTTGTTCGCGGGCGCCGGGATCGTCGCTGGCTCGAACCCCGACGCGGAGCTGGCCGAGACCGGCGCGAAGTTCCGCACCCTGCTGCGGGCACTCGGCACGCGGGAGCGGTGATGACCCTCGACCACAGCCCGTGGCCCCAGGACGTCGCCGCCCGCTACCGCGCCGCGGGCCACTGGCGCGGGCAGACCTTCGGCGCACTGCTCACCGAGCTGGCCGAGGCGCACGCGCCCCGCACGGCCGTGGTGGGGGAGCGGCACGGTGTCACCAGCCGCTGGGACTACGCCGAACTCGACCGACGCGCCCACCGGATCGCGGCAGGCCTGGCCGAGGCCGGGATCCGCGCGGGCCAGCGGGTGGTCGTGCAGGTGCCGAACGTGCCCGAGTTCGTCCCGGTGCTGTTCGGGCTGTGGCGCGTCGGCGCCTGGCCGGTGTTCGCTCTGCCCGCCCACCGGTACACCGAGCTGCGCCACTTCGCCGAGCAGAGCGAGGCCGCCGCGATCCTCACCGTTGACGCGCACGAGCGGTACGACCACGCGGCCCTCGCGCACGCCGTGGCGGCCGAGGTGCCCTCGGTGCGCCAGGTGCACGTGGTCGGGTCGACCGAGTTCGACGAGCTGTCCGCGACCACACCGCGCGAGCTGCCCGAACCCGACCCATCGGGCGTGGCGTTCCTGCAGCTCTCCGGCGGCAGCACCGGGCTGCCGAAGCTGATCCCGCGCACCCATGACGACTACCTCTACAGCGCCCGCGAGAGCGCCCGCATCTGCGCGCTGCGCCCGGACAGCGTGTACCTGGCCGCCCTGCCCGCCGCGCACAACTTCCCGTTGAGCTCGCCCGGTGTCCTGGGTGCGCTGCACGTGGGGGCCAAGGTCGTGCTCTGCCCGCGCCCGGACGCCGACACCGCGTTCCGGCTCATCGACCGCGAGGGCGTGACGATCACCGGGGTCGTGCCGCCGCTGGCCGCCTCGTGGGTGCAGGCGGCCGCCCGCACCGAGCACGACCTGTCCACCCTGGAGGTCCTGCTCGTCGGCGGGGCCAAGTGCGGCCGCGAGCTGGCCGAACGGATCGGGCCTGCGCTGGGTGTGCGGTTGCAGCAGGTGTTCGGCATGGCCGAGGGACTGGTCTGCTACACCCGCCTCGACGACCCGGACGACCTCGTGCTGGGCACCCAGGGACGCCCGATCTCCCCGGACGACGAGGTGCGCGTGGTCGACCCGGAGAACCCGTCGGCGGGCTCCGACGACCTCGTGCCGCCGGGGGAGACCGGGGCGCTGCTGACCCGCGGCCCGTACACGATCCGCGGCTACTACCGCGCGCCCGAGCACAACTCCCGAGCGTTCACCCCGGACGGCTTCTACCGCACCGGGGACCTGGTGCGGCGCGGCCCGACCGGGCACCTGGAGGTCGTCGGCCGGGCCAAGGAGCAGATCAACCGGGGCGGGGAGAAGGTCGCCGCGGAAGAGGTCGAGGACCACCTCATGGCCCACCCCGACGTGCTCGACGCCGCGGTGGTCGCGGTGCCCGACGAGTACCTCGGCGAGCGGACCTGCGCCTTCGTCGTGCCCGTGGCGGGTGCGGCTCCCACCGGGCCCGGTCTGCGCCGGTTCATCCGCGCGCGCGGCGTCGCCGCGTTCAAGGTTCCCGACCTCGTGCAGGTCGTCGCGGAGTTCCCGGTGACCGGTGTCGGCAAGACCAGCAAACGTGACCTGCGGGCGGCCCTGGCCGCCCTCGTGAGGAAGGCGTGACCGTGTCCCTGCCCAAGATCGCCACCTACCGGCTGCCCACGGCGGCCGAACTGCCCGCGGGTCGGGTCGACTGGCGGCCCGACCCGACCCGGGCGGCGCTGTTGGTGCACGACGCGCAGCGCTACTTCCTCGCTCCTTTCGCGGGCGCGCCCATCCCGCGGGTCGTCGCCAACATCGCGGCCCTGCTCGACACGGCGCGGGACGCGGGGATCCCGGTGTTCTACACCGCCCAGCCGGGCCGCCAGAGCACCGAGGACCGCGGCCTGCTCACCGAGTTCTGGGGCGCGGGCATCGGCGCGGTCATCGACGACGACCCGCGCGCCGCGGACGTCGTCGCCGAACTCGCCCCGAGGGCAGGCGACACGGTGCTGGACAAGTGGCGCTACAGCGCGTTCCAGCGCACCCGGCTGACCGAGTTGCTCGCCGCCGCCCGCCGCGACCAACTGCTGATCACCGGGGTCTACGCCCACATCGGCTGCCAGGCCACCGCCGTGGAGGCGTTCATGTCCGACCTGCGGCCGATCCTGGTCTGCGACGCCGTCGCCGACTTCTCCCGCGAGCACCACGACCGGGCCTGCGCCTACGTCGCGCAGTGCTGCGGCGCCGTGATCACCACCGCCGACGCGCTGGCCGCGCTGGCCGCGCCGGTCTCGGCGGGGGCCCGCCGGTGAACGCCCCCGCGCCGGGCCACGCCCTGACCGCGGACCGCCTGCGGGCCGACATCGCCGAGGTCCTCGGCTGCGCACCGGAGGAGGTGACCCCGGACGCCGACCTGCTCGACCTGGGCCTGGACTCCATGCGCACCATGGCCCTGGTCGAGCGCTGGCGGGCGGCGGGTGCGCCCGCGGTGGAGTTCGCCGACCTCGCCGAGGAGCCTCGACTGGACCACTGGACCCGACTCGTCACCGGGGCGGACTCGTGACCCGGGTCGACCACCGGCACCGCCACCGCGAGCGGATCGCCGAGGTCCGCGCGGGCACCACGGCGGAGAAGGTCGGCTACCCGATTCGCGTGCGCGCCGCGACGGTGGTGCGCACGGCCATGGTCGGGTCCGGCCTGCTGCGGGTCACCCTCGGCGGCGTCGGGACCGCCGGGTTCGAAGCGCACGCGCCCGACGAGCACGTCAAGGTGCTGTTCCCGGACCCGGACGGCACGCTGCGGCTGCCGGAGCCCAACGGCGACGTGCTGCGGTGGCCCAAGCCGTCGCTGACCTCCCGCGAGTACACGGTGCGCCGCTACGACCCGGCCACCGGCGAGCTCGACCTCGACATCGCCCTGCACGAGGGCGGGCTGGGCAGCGATTGGGCGCGCGCGGTCGAACCCGGCGCGGTGGTGCACGTGGCGGGCCCGCCCGGTGGGTTGATCGTCCCGCACCGCTACGACCGCTACCTGCTCGCGGGCGACCTGACCGCGCTGCCCGCCATCGCCCGCTGGCTCGAGGAACTGCCCCGCACCGCGCGCGGCTGGGCGTTCATCGAGGTCGCGGACACGAGCGAGCACATCGACCTGCGCAACCCCGGGGGTGTGGAGGTGCGCTGGCTGCACCGCGACGGCGCCGAGCCTGGCGGCCCCGGCCCGCTCGACCGCGCCGTGCGGGAGGTCCGCGTCCCCGACGGCGAGCGGGTCTACGTCTGGATCGCGGGCGAGGCGGGCTCGATCAAGCCGCTGCGCCGCTGGGTCCGCGACGAGCTGGGCCTGGACAGGACCGCCCACGACATCACCGGCTACTGGAAGCGAGGCGTCGCCGATTTCGACGACGAGCACGACCACGAGTGATCCGCACGACCAACCGCCTGTCCACTCAAGATCAACCTGTTGAGGGAATCACCCATGCCCGTGCCCAGACTCGCCCGCGCCGTCGGTGCGCTCGTGCTCGCCGCGGGCCTGACCGCCGGGTGTGGCTCCGGCTCCGACGAACCCTCCGCACCCACGGGCGCCACCCGGGTCTTCACCGCCGACAACGGCGACATCACCATCCCGGCCGCGCCGAAGCGGGTCATCGCCACCGGGTACGCCGTCCCGGCCCTGCTGGAGGCGGGCGCACCGCTCGTCGGCATCTCCACCTGGCGGCGGGGGCTGCCGATGATGACCCCGCAGACCCGCGCCGCGTACGACACACTGGCCAAGGTGGCGGGTGAGTCCGCCGCGGAGACCAACTACGAGGCGATCGCCCAGGCCGAGCCCGACCTGATCGTGATCGGCGTGCCCAAGCCGGTGCTGGCCGACATCGAACTCGAACGGCTGCGGGCGATCGCGCCCGTCGTCGCGCTGGGACCCTCGCTGCCATCGGGGTGGCGGGAACTCTCGCGCAGGCAGGCCGACGCGGCGGGCGCGCTGGCCACCTTCGACACCGTGCGCGACGCCTACCGGAACAAGACCAGGGGGATAGCCGCCAAGTACGCCGGGGTCCTGCCCCGGCTGAGGTGCGCGCACCTGGGCGCTTACGGCGAGATCGCCAACGGCAACTTCCAACGCGAGTTCAACGGCTCCTGGGGCACCAACGTCGCCCAGGACCTGGGCGCTGACTACTACGGCCAGGTCAAGGTGAAGGGCGGCGGCTCCAAGGAGGTCAGCGAGTACCCCTCGATCGAGGAGTTGCCCTCCGCTTTCGGCGAGGCCGAGGTGATCACCTACACGATCGCCGCCGACGGCTCCACGCCCGGGGGTGTGCGGTACGTGCTCGACTCGCCACTGTGGAAGGGGCTGTCCGCGGTCAAGGCGGGCAGGGTCTACCCGCTGCGCTACACCGAGGCCACGACGTACGGCTCGGCGATGGCCACCGCCGACGCGGTCGACAAAGCGCTCGAACCGCTGCTGAACTCGTGACCACCGTCCACACCGCGCCCGCGCGCAGCCGGTCGGGCGCGCGCACGGCGTGGTTCGTCGTAGCGATCGGGGCGCTGGCCGCGGTGGCGGTGGCCAGCGTCGGCGTCGGCGCACACGCCATCGCCCCCGCGGACGTGCTGCGGGCGTTGTTCACCCCGACGGGCACCAGCGACGACATCGTTGTGCGGCACATCCGCGCGCCGCGGGCGCTGCTCGCCGTCGGTGTGGGCGCCGCCCTGGGGGTGGCGGGCGTGCTGGTTCAGGTGATCTCGCGAAACGCGCTGGCCGAGCCGGGGGTCCTCGGGGTCACCACCGGCGCCGGGTTCGCCATCACCGTCGGGTCCGCGGCGGGGTTCACCGCCCCCGCCGCCGGGGAGCTCGCGCTGGCGGTGGTCGGGGCGGTGCTGGCGACGGCGGTCGTCTACGCGGTGGGCCGGGGCTCGCCGCTGCGGCTGGTGCTCACCGGGGTCGCGCTGAGCTCAGTGCTGTCCGGGGTGTCGCTGGGGATGCGGCTGCTGCTGCCCGACGTCTTCGACGAGTACCGGTTCTGGTCGGTGGGTTCGCTGGCCGGGCGCGAGCAGGCGCCGCTGCTGGTGCCGCTGCTGGTCATCGGCGCCGCGCTGGTGGGGTCCGTGCTGCTGAGCAGGCAGCTCAACGCCGTGGCGCTGGGCGAGACCATGGCGCGCAGCCTCGGATCGAACGTGGCCGGGGTCCGGCTTGGCGCGCTGGTGCTGATCACCGTGCTGGCCGGGTCGGCGACCGCGATCGCCGGGCCGATCCTGTTCGTGGGGTTGATCGTGCCGCACCTGGCCCGGCGTGTGGCGGGCGGCTCGGTGCCGTGGCTGGTCGCCCACGCCGCGGTGCTCGGCCCGATCCTGCTGCTGACCTCCGACGTCGGGTCGCGGGTGCTGCTGCCGACCGGTGAGGTGCCGGTGGCTGTCGTGACCGCGTTCCTCGGCGGGCCGGTGCTGATCTGGGCCGTCCGCCGCTACGGGGCGGCGCCGTTGTGAGCGCCGTCGTCCTGCGCCGCGGTCGCTTCTCGGTCCGCGTCGAGCGCCGCACCCTGGTCTTCGCCGCCGTCGCGGGGCTCGTCGTCGTCGGTCTTGCGCTGCTCGGCCTGTGCTACGGCGCGGTGTGGGCGAGCCCGGCCAAGGTTTTCGCCGCGCTGAGCGGCGACTCCGGCGTGGTGATCCGCCAGTGGCGCCTGCCCAGGGTGCTCGCCGGTGCGCTCTTCGGCGCCGCCCTCGGCGCGGCGGGCGCGATCTTCCAGGGCATCACCGGCAACCCGCTGGGCAGTCCGGAGGTCATCGGCCTCGACGCGGGCGCCTACACCGGGGCGCTGGTCGCGCTCACCGTGCTCAACGGGACTTCGACGCAGCTCGTCACAGGGTCCGTGCTGGGTGGCCTGGGGGCCGCGACCGCGGTCTACCTGCTCTCGCGCTCCGGCGGGCTGTCCGGGCTGCGGCTGGTGGTGATCGGCATCTCGGTCAACGCCATGCTGACCGCGGTCAACTCCTGGATCGTGCTGCGCGCCGAGCTGGAGATCGCCATCGCCGCCGTCGGCTGGAGCGCGGGTTCGCTCAACGGGCTCGGGTGGGACGACGTGCGCATCCCCTTCGCCGTCCTCGGCGTCCTGCTGGTGGTGCTGGCGTCGCGCTCGCGGGCTGCGCGGCAGGCGGGTCTCGGCCGGGAGGTCGCGGTCACCACGGGGGTAGGGCTGGAGCGGCTGCGGTTGCAGCTGGTGCTCATCGGCGTGGGCTGCACCGCCACTGTCACCGCGGTGGCCGGGCCGATCGCGTTCATCGCGCTGTCCGCCCCGCAGATCGGCAGGCGGTTGGCGGGCGCGCCCGGGGTGCCGATGCTGCCTGCCGCGTTGACCGGCGCGGTGCTGCTGCTGGTCACCGACCTGCTCGCCCAGGTGCTGCTCGCCCCGGTTCCGCTGCCCGCGGGTGTGGTCAGCACCGCCGTCGGCGGCTCCTACCTGATCTGGTTGCTCGCCAGGAAGGTCGGGAGCAGGTGACCGCCCGCTTGACCGTGGCGCGGCCTCACCCGCGCCACGGTGACCGGGCGGTCCGCACCCGGTTGTCCCCGGAGGTGCCCGACGGCGCCTTCACCCGCGTCGTCGGCCCGAACGCCTGCGGCGAGTCGATGTCGCTCGGCGCGTTCGCGCGGCCGCTTCCCGCACCCCGACACCCGACCTCCAGGAGAACGCGTTGAGCACAGCCCACGCCCGCGCCGGTGCCCAGTTCGAGTCCGACGCGCCGGGCGCTCCCGAGACGACCTGGGAGTTGACCCGTGCCCAGCGCGGTATCTGGGACGCGCAGCGCTTGGAGCCGGACTCGCCGTACTACGTGGTCGGCGACGTGCTGGAGATCAGCGGCGGCGAACCGGTGGAGGTCGAGGCGTTGCGCGCGGCGATCCGCGCGACCACCGAGGAGGCGGACAGCCTGCGGTTGCGCGTGTTCACCACCCCGGATGGGCCGCGCCAAGTGCTGTCCGCCGAGCCCGTGCCGCTCCCCGAGGTGGTCGACCTGCGGAGCGCTCCGGACCCGGTGGCCGCCGCGCACGCGCTGGTCGACCGCGAACGCCGCCGGGTCGCCGAGGCGTGCCGGGAGATGGTGGACCGCCCGCTGTTCTCCCACACGGTGCTGCGCCTGACCGAACGGGAAGTGTGGTTCACGCAGTTGGGCCACCACTTGGTGTTCGACGGCTACACCGCGGCCATGCTGGCCCGCCGCACCGCCGCCCACTACTCGGCCCTGGTGCGCACGAGCCTGCCCGCCCCCTCACCGTTCGGCCGGTTCGCCGACGTGGTCGCCGCCGACCGCGCCTACCTCGCAGGCGAGCGGGCCGAACAAGACCGGGCATATTGGCGCGCGCGGTTCACGCCGCTGCCCGACCTCGACGACGAGACCGGGGGAACCGGGCTCCCCGAACGCACGGTCACCGCTCGTGCCGTGGTGCCCGCGAGCGACCTCGAGCGGCTGCGTGAGGTCGCCGGGAGCGTGGGCGCGACGTGGGGCGAGGCGCTCATCGCCTGCTACGCCGCGTTCCTGCACAGGGTGCTCGGCCGCGACGACGTGGTGTTCGCGCTGCCGTTGATGTGCCGGTTCGGTCCGGCGTTGCGCACCCCGGCCATGGCGGTGAACGTGCTGCCCCTGCGGGTCGCGGTGTCCGGCGGCGACGGGTTGTCCGAGTTGACCGAGCGGGTGGCCGCGGCGATGCGGGAGATGCGCGCGCACCAGCGCTACCGCGGCGAGGACCTGCCCCGCGACCTGGCCGTGCCAGGCGCGGGTGCACTGCTGCACGGGCGGGGGATCAACCTCAAGGCGTTCGACCTCGCGATCGACTTCGCCGGGTCGACCGGGACCATGCGCAACGTCGCTGGTGGGCCGCCGGAGGACATGGGGCTGAGCGTGCTACCCACCGCTGACGGCGGTCTGCTGCTGGGCTTCGAGGTCGACGCCCGCACCCACGACCAGCAGGGCGTCGACCGCAGGCTCGACTCGTTGCGCGCGCTCATCCACGGCCTCACCGGGCCGGACGCGCCCGCGATCGGCCGGGTCGACCTGGTCGGGCCCGATGCCCGCGCGGCCCTGCTCGACGCTTGGCGCACCGAGGCCGCCCCGGGTGTGCCGCGCGACGTGCCCGGCCTGCTGGCCGGACTGCTGACTGACCACTGCGGGCAGACGGTGCTGGTGTGCGGGGCGCGGCGCCTGACCGTCGAGGAGTTGGTGTCCGGGGTGCGCAGGCTGGCGCGCGCCCTTCGGGCGCGCGGTGTCGGCGCGGACGACGTGGTCGCGCTACCGATGACCCGTTCGGCCGACCTGGTCGTCGCCCTGCTGGCGGTGCTCGAGTCGGGTGCCGCCTTCCTCCCGCTCGACGTCGCGCACCCGCCGCCGCGGCTGCGCGCGACAATCGTCGAGGCGGGCGCGGTGCTCGCGCTCGCCGAGGCGGCCACCGTCGACGCGGTGCCGCCGGAGGTGCCGCGGCTGGTGCTCGACGCACCGGAGATCCGCGCGGAACTGGCCGGGCTCAACGATCTCCCACTGTCCACCGAGGAACTATCGGCGCCGCGACACCCCGATCACCTCGCCTACGTCATCTTCACCTCCGGCTCCACCGGAACCCCCAAGGGTGTGCTGGGGCGCGTCGGTGGCCTGGCCTCGCTCGTGCACCACCACCGGGCCACCACGGTGGCCGAGGCCGTCGGTGCGGCGGGGCGGCGGTTGCGCGCCGCGCACACCTACTCGTTCGCCTTCGACTCCGCGCTCGATCAACTGATGTGGTTGTTGTGCGGGCACGAACTGCACGTCTACGACGCCGAGACGGCGCGCGACGCGACCGCGCTGCTCGCCGCGCTGGCGCGCGACGGCATCGACGTGGTCGACACCACGCCGTCGATGGCCGCTCCACTGGTGGACGCGGGCCTGCTCGACGGCCCCGGTCGACCGTCGCTGCTCATCCTCGGCGGCGAGGCCGCGCCGCCCGCGCTGTGGCGGCGGGTCGCCGGGTCCGGGGTCGCCGCGCGCAACCTCTACGGCCCGACCGAGGCCACTGTGGACAGTGTGGGGGCCCGGGTCGACGACGGGGAGCCGGTGATCGGGTTCCCGGTCCCCGGGACTCGCGTCTACCTGCTGGACAACGCGTTGCGCGTGGTGCCGCCGGGCAGTGCCGGGGAGCTGTACCTGGCTGGCCCGCACTTGGCGCGCGGCTACCTCGACCGACCCGGGGCCACCGCCGAGCGGTTCCTGGCCGACCCGTTCGGAGCCCCCGGCGACCGGATGTACCGCACCGGGGACCTGGCCCGCTGGGTCCCCGGCCGGGGGCTGGCGTACCTCGGCCGCCGCGACGGGCAGGTCAAGGTCCGGGGGCACCGCGTCGAACTCGGCGAGGTCGAGGCCGCGCTGGGTGCGCTGCCGGGGGTGGGCGCCGCGGCTGCCGCCGTGCGCACCGACACCGGCACGCCGCGCCTCGTGGGCTACGTCGTCCCCGCCGCGCGGACCACCCCCGACCCGGGGGACGAGCTCAGCCCGGACGAGATCCGCGCGGCGTTGGCGCGGCGGGTGCCGGACCACCTGGTGCCCACGGCCGTGGTCGTGCTGGACGAATTGCCCTTGACCACCAACGGCAAGCTCGACCGCGCCGCCCTGCCCGCCCCCCGTGCCACCGGCGGCGGCCGCGCCCCGGTCACGGAACGGGAGCGGCTGCTCTGCGCCGCCGTCGCCGGGGTGGTCGGGCTGGAGCGGGTCAGCCCGGACGACGACTTCTTCGCCGTCGGCGGCGACAGCATCACCGCGATCAGCGTCAGCAGCCGGTTGCGCGCGCACGGCCTGGACCTGCGTCCCCGCGACCTGCTCGGCCGCGGCAGCTTCGCCGCCCTGGCCGCCGCCGGGCGCGAGCTCGACCAGGTGCGGGTGGCCGAGGTCGACGAGCCGACCGGGCCGGTGCCCGCGCCGCCCATCGTGCGCGCCCTGCTCGACCCGCACCCCGACCACGCGTCGATCGCGGGATACGCCCAGTGGACATCGGTGCGCGTCGACGGCCTCCTGACCCCGCGGGCCCTCACCCGCGGTGTCCGCGCGCTGGTCGACCACCACGACGCCCTGCGCCTGCGGGTCTCGCCATCCGGTGAGCTGGTCGTGGCCCCGCCGGGGACCGAGGGGCACCCGGTCGTCGAGTCCGCGGGGGACGACCCGGCGGCCGTGGCGGGTGAACTGGCCACCGCGCTGGACCCGGCCGCGGGCGAGCCGGTGCGGGTGGCGCTGCTGCGCACACCGCCGGGCGCCCCGGACGAGGTGGTGATCGTGATCCACCACCTCGCCGTCGACGGCGTGTCCTGGCGGGTGCTGCTCCCGGACCTGCGCGCGGCCTGCGCGGGCGAGCCCCTCCCGCCCGTCGGCACCTCGTGGCGCGCGCACGCGCTGCGGCTCGCCGAGCAGGGCGCCACAGGCGCCCGCCGGGCGGAGGTCGACCACTGGCGCGCCGCTCGCGACGACTTCCGCCTCGGTGCCCGCCCGCTGGACCAGTCCCTCGACACCACGGCCACCGCCCACCGCGTCACCACCGTCGCCTCGCCCGAGGCGAGCGCCGCCGTCCTCACCGGACTGACCACCGCCTACCGCGCGGGTTCCGACGAGGTGCTGCTGGCCGCGCTCGTCCTCGCGCTGCGGCTGTGGAGCGGCGACGAGCGCGACGCGGTGACCGTCACCGTGGAGGGTCACGGCCGCGACCAGGCGGGGCTCGACCTCGCGCGCACGGTTGGCTGGTTCACCGCCGAACACCCGTTGTGTCTGCCCGCAGACGCCGTGCGCTCCTCGGCGGACCTGGCGGACGCGCTCGCCGGCGGTGCGGTCGCGGGGCGGTTGGTGCGCGCGGTCAAGGAGGCCAAGCGCGCGGTCCCCGACAACGGCGTCGGCTACGGCGTGCTGCGCCACCTCGACCCCGTGACCAGGGCGGAGTTCGCCGCGACCCCGCCGCCGGACGTGGTGCTCAACTACCTCGGCCGGTTCGCCCCGGTGACCGGGGGTGGGTGGCGGTTGCCCGACGACGACCCGTTCGCCGTGATCGAGCCTCCGGCCAAGGCGCTGGAGCAGGTGCTCGCGCTCAACTGCTTCGTCCGGGAGGGTGTCCGGCCGCGCATCGCCGTGGAGTGGACCGCGGCCGGGCTGGTCCTCACCCCGCACGTGCTCGCCGGGGTGTGCGCCGCCTGGGAGCGGGCGCTCGGCGCCCTCGCCGCGCACGCCGAGCGCCTCGGCCCCGAAGGCGGCGGACTCACCCCGTCCGACCTGCCGCTTGTCGACCTCGACCAGGACGCCGTCGACGAGTTGGAGCGGGGCGGCCGGGTGCTCGACGTCCTGCCCGCCACGCCGCTGCAGGTCGGCCTGGCCTTCCACACCCAGGTGCGTGGCGAGCAGGACACCGACGTCTACGTCGTGCAGGCGGTTACCCTGTTGCGCGGTGCCCTCGACCCCGACCGGATGCGCTCGGCGACCGCTGAGCTGCTGCGCAGGCACCCCGCGCTGCGCGTCCACCTGCACACCACCGCGGGCGGAGAGGTCGTGCAGGTCGTCCCCGCCGAGGTCACCCTCGACTGGCGGCGGATCGATCTGTCCGGACACGCACCTGCCGAGCGCGCTCGACTCTTGGCCGAGCACTGCCGCGTGGACCTGGAGCGGCCCTTCGACCCCGCGGTGGCGCCGCTGGTGCGCTTCCTGCTGTGCGCGCTCGGCCCCGAGGAGCACCGCCTGGTCATCACCAACCACCACGCGCTGCTCGACGGCTGGTCGATGCCGCTGGTGGGGCGCACCCTGCTGGCGACCTACGCCGAGTTCGGCGGCGGGCCCGCGGCGCCGACGAGTCCGTCTCCGAGCGAGTACCACCGCCTGATGGCCGGTCGCGACCACGCCGCCGGTCTGGTGGCCTGGCAGGCGGCGCTGGCCGGTATCGACGCGGGCACGCGGCTGGCCCCGGCCACCGCGGTGTCCACCGTGGCCCGTCCGGGGCGGGTGACCGTCGAACTGGGCGTGGAGTTCAGCGAGCGGGTGCGGGCCTTCGCCCGCGAGCACGGCGTCACCACCACCACGCTGTTCCAGACCGCGTGGGGAGTGCTGCTCGGCAGGCTCACCGGGCGCGACGACGTGCTGTTCGGCTGCCCGGTCTCCGGCAGGCCCGCCGAACTCGACGGGGTCGAACGCGTCATCGGCCAGCTCGGCAACACCATCGCGGTACGCGTGCGCGCCGGAGCGGCCGAGACCGCCGCGGCCGTCCTCGCGCGGGTGCAGTCCGAGAGCATCGCCATGGCTGAGCACCACCACGTCGGGCTGCCGCAGGTGCAGCGCGCGGCCGGAGTGGGCGAGCTGTTCGACACCATGCTGGTGATGGAGAACTTCCCCCTCTCCAGCAGGCACCGCACGGCGCTCGCCCCCGGCCTCGACCTGGTGGGCGTCGACATCACCGACGCGACGCACTACCCGCTGACCGTGATCGTGATCCCCGGGGACGACATCGTCGTCGGTCTCGGCTACCAGCCGCGGGTCTTCGACGAGGACACCGCGCGGCGCTACGGCCGTTGGCTGCGCACCCTGCTCGACGAGATCATCACCGACCCGGACCGCCCTGTCGCCCGGTTGCGCGTCCTCGACGCCGCCGAGCACCGCGCGATGCTGGAGCTGGGGGAGGGGCCGGAGCCGAGCAGGCAGGTGGGCGGTTGCCTGGCGGAGTTCGGCCGGTGGGTGCGCCAGAGGCCCGATGCCGAGGCCGTCGTGTGCCGTGACCGCGTCCTGTCCTACGCCGAACTCGACCGCCGCGCCAACCGCCTAGCCCACGCCCTGCGCGCGCGGGGCGTGCGCCCGCAGGACCCGGTGGCGGTGCTGCTCGACCGGGACGTGGAGATGGTGGTGGCGCTGTTCGGCGTGTTCAAGGCGGGCGCGGTGCACGTGCCGATGGATCCGACCTACCCGGTCGAGCGCCTGCGGTTCATGGTCGAGGACATCGCCCCCACCGCGGTGATCGCCACCCCCGGCTCGCGGGCCATCCCGGTCGCCGCCCCGGTGGTCGACCCAACCGCCCTCTTCGGACCGTCCACTTGGGACGCCGACCCGGTCGAGGCCCGCCGCGACATCACCGACGACTCGATCGCCTACGTCATCTACACCTCCGGTACCACGGGCAGGCCCAAGGGTGTCGCCATCCCGCACCGCGGCCTGCCCAGCCTCGTCACCCTGCAGGAGGACATCGTCGGGATCGGCGAGCGCGAGCGCTACCTGCACTTCGCCTCGACCAGCTTCGACGTCGCGTTCTGGCAGTTCATGCTGCCGCTGCTCTCCGGCGGCACCTCGGTCATCGCGCCCGAGGAAGCGCGGGTGCCCGGCGACGAGTTGCTCGACTACATCGTCGAGCACCGGGTGACCGGGGTGAACCTGCTGCCGTCGTTCGTCGCGGCGATGCCCGGCGGCGGTGCCGTCGACCGCGAGGTGTTCGTCATGATCGGCGCCGAGCGGCTCGACCCCGAGCTGGCCCACCGCTGGGGTGACCGCCGCGCGCTGTTCAACGCCTACGGCCCCACCGAGGTCACCATCAACTCCGTCACGTGGCGCTACCGGCCCGACGACCCGGGGCCGCTGCCGATCGGCAGGCCCGACCCGCAGGTGCGCGCCTACGTCCTCGACGCCGGACTGCTGCCGGTGGGCATCGGGGTGGCGGGCGAGCTGTACCTGGCCGGACCCAAACTCGCCCGGGGCTACGTCAACCGCGCCGGGCTGACCGCCGAGCGGTTCGTCGCCGACCCCTTCGGGCCCGCGGGCGAGCGCATGTACCGCACCGGCGACCTGGTGCGCTGGCGCCCGGACGGGCAACTGGTGTTCCTGGGGCGGACCGACCACCAGGTGAAGGTGCGCGGGTTCCGCATCGAACTCGCCGAGATCGAGAACGTGCTCAGCAAGCACGCCGAGGTGCGCGCCTGCGCGGTGGTCGTTCGGGCGGGGAGGCTGGTCGGCTACGTCCTGCCCGCCGACGGCACCCGCCCCGACCCGGCGTCGCTGCGCGCGCACCTCGGCGCCGACCTGCCCGACCACATGGTGCCCGCGGCCTTCGTCGTCGTCGACCACCTGCCCCTGGGACCCACCGGCAAACTCGACCGCGACGCCCTGCCCGACCCCGCCCCGCACACCTCGGCCGAGGACCGGGAACCGGCCACCCAGGCCGAGGCCACCCTGCTGGCGGTGGTGCGCGAGGTGCTCGGCGACGTGCGCCTCGACGACTCCTTCCTCGACGTCGGCGGCGACAGCATCGTCTCCCTGCGGCTGGTGTCGCGGGCACGCCGCGCCGGGCTCGTGCTCACCGCCCGCGACGTGTTCGACGGCGGCACGATCGCGGGCATCGCCGCCCGCTGCGGCGCTCCGGAGTCCACACAGGACAGCCCGGCGGTCGGCGACGCCCCGCTCACCCCGATCATGCGCGACCTGCTGCGGCGCGGACCCGCGGACTCGTTCTGCCAGTGGGTGCAGGTGTGCGTGCCACCCGGCGACACCGCGGGGTGGTGCCGGGTCCTCGATGCCGTCCTCGCCCGGCACGACGCGCTGCGCGCCCGCCTGGCCGATACCCCGGACGGGCCGGTGCTGCGCATCCCCGAGGTGGGTTCCGTGACCGGGTCGGACGTCCTCACCTCGGTGGCCGCCGCCGGTGATCCGGGTGCGCTCGCCCAAGAGCACGTCGACCGGGTCCGCGCCGCGATGGACCCGCGCACCGGGCCGCTGCTGCGCGCGGTGTGGCTCGACGCGGGACCGACCCGCCTGGGCAGGCTCGTCCTCATCGCCCACCACCTCGTGGTCGACGCCGTGTCGTGGCGCGTCCTGCTCGACGACATCGCGCAGGCCCACGCGGGCGCCGCCCTCCCCCGCCACGGCATGTCCCTGCTGGGCTGGGCGCGGGCACTGCGCGACGCCGCGCCCGCGCGACAGGACGAACGCCCGCACTGGCACCGCGTCGCCGCCGCCCCGCCCGCCCCGCTGCCCGCCATCGACCCGGCCCGCGACACCGCCGCGACCGCCCGCCACCACCACATCCGCGTCGACCCGACCACCACCCGCGCGGCGATCAGCACCCTGCCCGCCGCGTACCGCACCACCCCGGACACCGTGCTGCTCACCGCTCTCGCCCGCGCGGTCGCCGCCTGGCGCGGCACCGCGCCCGACCTGCTCGTCGCGCTCGAGGGCCACGGCCGCCCCGCGCACCTGCCGGACTTCTCCGGACCGGTGGACCTGTCCCAGGCGGTGGGCTGGTTCACCGCCGTGCACCCGGCCCGGATCACCCCGCCCGCCTGCACCGCATCCGCCCTGCGCGCTGTTCGCGAACACCTGCGCGCCGCCGGTGACGGCCTCGGCCACGGGATCCTGGGTGGCGATGTGGCGCGCCCGCCCGAGGTCGGCTGGAACTACCTCGGGCGCTTCCCCGCCGCGCCCAGGGAGGAGATCGCCTGGCAGTCCCCGCCGGAGGCGGACCCACTCGGCTCCGGCGGCGAGGACTTGCCGTTGCCGCACCCGCTCATGGTGAACGCCCTGCTCCGCGACGACGGTCACGGCGAGTGCCTGGGTGTCCGCTTCACCTGGCCCGCCGCCTTGTTCACCCCCGGGGATATCGCCGAGCTCGGGCAGTGCTTCACCCACGAACTCGCCGAACTCACCGCCGACCTGCCCGGCGGCGACCTGCTCCCGCTGACGCCGCTGCAGGAGCTCATGCTCGACCAAGCGCGTGCGGGCGCGGACCCCTACGCCGTCCAGGCCGTCTTCACCCTCGACGGCGACCTCGACCTTGTTGCCCTGCGCGCCGCGGGCGCGGGCTTGCTGGCCCGCAACCCCAACCTGGGCGCGGTGTTCCCGCACGGCCACGCCGTCCAGGTCATCCCCACCCGGCCCGCGCCCCGCTTCGGCACCCGGGAGGTCGACGACGCCGACCGGGACCGCGTGCTGGCGGAGGACCTGGCCGAACCGTTCGACCTGGCCTCGGGGCCGCCCTTCCGGCTCACCGCGCTGCGCCGCGGACCTGGTCGCCACGACCTCGTGCTGACCAGCCACCACCTGCTGTCCGACGGTTGGTCGGCGCCGCGGATCCTGACCGAGCTGTTCGCCATCTACAGCGGGACCGAACTGCCCGAGCCCACCCCGTTCTCCCACCACACCCGATGGCTCGCCGCCCGTGACCACGCCGCGGACCTGCGCGCTTGGCGGCGCGAACTGGTCGACCTGCCCGAGGGCGACCACGTGCTGCGCGGCAGGCCCGCCCTGGTCGCCGCGGCCGATCCGGTCCTGTTCACCGTGCCTGCCCCGGTCGTCGCGGCCCTCTCCGCTGCGGGCGCGGAACGGGGGCTCACCCCCAACACCGTGCTGCAAGGCGGTTGGGCGGCGGTCCTCGCCGCGCGCTCGGGCCGTCGCGACGTCGTGTTCGGCACCATGGTGGCCTGCCGGACACCCGAGGTGGCTGGGGTGGAGGACATCATCGGGCTGCTGGCCAACACCGTCCCGGTCCGCGTCCGGCTCACCGCGACCCTCGCCGAGGCGCTGGCCGACGCGCAGTCGCGCCAGCACACCCTGGTGGAGCACCAGCACATCGGTGTCCCCGAACTCAGCGCGATCACCGGTCGTGAGCGGTTGTTCGACACCCTCCTCGTGTTCGAGAACTACCCGGTCGACCCCAGCAGGCTGCGCGAGCCCGCTCCCGGGCTGGTCGTCACCGGCACCCGGTTCCGCGAACGCACCCACCACCCGCTCACCCTCACCGTCGTCCCCACCGGCGCGGGTTGGGCGGGTGTGCTCTCGCCCCAGGCCGGGATCTTCGACCCCGGCGAGGTCGAAGCCGTCGCAGCCGACCTCGTGCGCGTGCTGCGCGCGCTACCGACCCTGCTCGACCAGGATGTCGACCGGTTGCTGGGGGAGCTCGCATGAGCACCGGCGCGGCGCGCCCCGCCGTCGACCTGGCCCTGTGGCGGACCGCGTTCGTCCTGGTGCTGGGCACCTTCATGGCGACCATCGACACCACCATCGTCTCGGTGGCCATGGACGTGCTGGTCGACCGGTTCGCCGTCGCGGTCACCGACATCCACTGGGTCAGCACCGCGTACCTGCTGGCTGTCGTCGCGGCGGTCCCGGCATCGGGCTGGCTGGCCGACCGGTTCGGGGGCAGGCGCGCCTGGACGGCCTCGATCGCGGTGTTCCTGCTGGCCTCCCTGCTCTGCGCCCTGGCCTGGTCGCTGCCCAGCCTCATCGCCTTCCGCGTGCTGCAGGGCGTGGCGGGCGGGCTGCTTCCGCCGCTGGGCCAAGCCCTGCTGGCCCGCGCCGCGGGACCGGACCGCATCGGCCGGGTGATCAGCGTGGTCGCCGTGGTCCCCCTGCTGTCCCCGGTCCTGGGCCCGCTCGCGGGCGGCGCCATCCTCGGCGCGACCTCGTGGCCCTGGCTTTTCTGCGTCAACATCCCCGTCGGTGCGGTCGCCCTGCTGCTCGGGCACCGATGTGTCCCCGCCGGGGCGCGGGCAGAGCGCGGCACGCCGTTCGACCTGCGCGGCGCCGCCCTGCTCTCGCCCGGACTGGCCGTGCTCGTCTACGGGCTGACCGGGTTGGGCCACACCGCGTCGGCTCCGCTCAGCGTGGCCGCGATCGCACTGGGCGCGGCGATGCTCGTGGCCTTCGTCGTGCACGGCCTGCGCACCCGGGGCGTGCCCCTGATCGACCCGCGCCTGTTCACCCGCCCGCCGTTCGGTGCGGCGGCGATGGCGCTGGTAACCCTGGGCGCCTCGGTGTTCGGCACCATGTTCCTGCTCCCGCTGTACCTGCAGCGAGCAGCCGGGCAGACGGCGTGGGAGACCGGTCTCCTGCTCGCACCCCAGGGCATCGGCGCCGCCGCCGGTTCCCTCTGGGTCAGCGGGGTCGTGCACCGCCTCGCGCCCCGCACACTCGTGCTGAGCGGCATCGTCCTGGTGGCCCTGGGCACGGTCGTGTTCACCCAACTGGCCCGTGACGTGCCCGACGCGCTCATCGCCGGGTCGCTGCTGGTTCGAGGGCTGGGCGCGGCGATGATCGGCGCTCCTGTCATGACCCTGGCCTACCGCGCCGTCGCACCCAGCGGGCTCCCGCGTGCGGCGGGGGCCCTGAGCCTGCTCAACACCCTCGGCGGCTCTGTGGGCACCGCGGTCATTGCCGTCGTCCTGCACGCCCGGTTCACCGTTCGCGGACCCGACGCCGCCGCGGCGTTCGCCGACACCTTCTGGTTGGTGCTCGCCTTGGCGGTCCTAGCCGCGGTGGCAGCCACCCGGCTACCGCGCCCACGACAACGAGACCAGGCCGGTCCGCCGCCTGCCTGACCGATTCGACCCGAGGAGGCCCGACGTGCGCACACCGAGAACTCGGCGGGCGGCGCGACCGACTCGACGGGGGGAACTGGCGGACCGCCCAGACCACGGAAGGAGCACGACGATGACCCATGACGACAGCGCGACCCTCGACGAGGTCCTGTGTTGCTGTGATCCACCGGAAGTCCCCGAGTCCACGGTGTGTCGCGACGCCGAGGTGACCGCGGTGCTGACCGAGGTCACCGCGCGCCCGGCCGCACAGCAGCCGCCTTGGCCGCACCCGTTCGAAGTCGACGCGGTGGAGGCCGAGTTGGCCGAACTGCCCGGATTGACCACCGAGGACGAGGTGGACGACTTGGCCCGCGCGATGGCCTCGGTAGCCCGCGGTGACGCGCTGGTGCTGCAGGGAGGGGACTGCGCCGAGCGGTTCCACGAAGCGGTGCCCGACCTGGTCCGGCGGAAGGTGGACTACCTGCAGGGTCTGGCCGCGATGATGCGTGCGGCCACCGGGCTGCCCAGCGTGGCCGTGGGCAGACTCGCCGGGCAGTACGGCAAGCCGCGCTCCTCGCCGTACGAGCCGGTGCCGACGGAGACCGGGTGCCGGATGGTCACCTACTGCGGCGACGCGGTCAACGCTCCAGAACTCGACCCGGCCCTCCGCGTGCCGGACCCGCGCAGGCTCCGCACGGCCTACGACTGCGCTCGAGCGGTGTTGCGGGAGGTTCGCCGGGCATCGAGGGGCAAGGCCTTCATGGAACGCGTCCACGTCGCCCACGAGCTGCTGCTGATGCCCTACGAGCGGCCACTGGTGCGTGCCGGCGTGCGCGGTCCCTTCAGCACCTCGACGCACTTCGGCTGGATCGGGGAACGAACCCGAGACCTGACGGGCGCACACGTGGCACTGGCCGCCGCGGTGCACAACCCCATCGGCGTCAAGATCGGTCCGGCTGCCGCGCCCGATGACGTCGTGGCGCTCACCCTGGCGCTCAACCCCGACGGCGTGCCCGGCAGGCTGTGTCTGATCACCCGCTACGGCGCCGCTGGTGTCGACCGGATGCTGCCCGAGGTGGCCAGGGCCGTGGCCAGACGCGGAGCACCCGCTGTATGGGTGTGCGACCCCATGCACGGCAACGGCATCAAGGTCGCTGGCGTGAAGACGCGTTCGGTCCAGGACGTGCTGACCGAGGTGTCCTCCTTCGTGCACGTCCTCACCCAACTCCGGCTGCGTCCCTCGGGTCTGCACCTGGAACTCACCCCGGACCCGGTGACCGAGTGCGTCTGGCCCCAGGCTGCCGAGCCGCTCTTCTCGGACTACCGGTCCACCTGCGACCCGAGGCTCAACCCGGAGCAGTCCGTGGCGGTGATCGCGCACTTCCTCGACCGGATCTGCTGATCGGCCTACCGGCGACACCGGACAAGGTACTCGCTGCCGACCGGTCGCAGGCGGCGGCCCTGGCGTCGGCAACGACCTGGTCGAGAGGCACCTCGGTGACGTGTGCGGCGATCACCCTGGCGGGAACCGCGAGCGCTGGGGTTTGGTGGAGGAGCTCGTCCGCGGTCCCGGAATCGGTCGACCGGGCCGCTCCTATGGTCGGTGGGGCGGGCGGACCGTGGGCGAGGCCGTCGGCGGCGTGTGCGGTGTCGTGACCATGGGTCTCGACGACGCCGGGGACATCGCGATCGGCAGGTGGTGCAAGCTGTTGTTGATCACGTCGAACTCGGCTGGCCAAGTCCAGCATCAGGCTCGGGTACGCGTGGTGCTCAGCGACCCACTCGTACGGGCGCGTGCTCGCCGCCGCCGCGGCGCTGACGCGCACGGGCACAGCGCCCAGTTCCCTGATGTTCAGGCCAGGATCCGAGCCAGGACCGGCGTACTCCTCGACATGGTGCCCTCGGCGACGCCAACGCCGTGCTCAACGCCCAAGTGCGCGCCTCGAGACCACCGGCGAACGGCTGCTCGATCGGGTGTCGTGCCGACGCGATCAGCGCGATGCGCAGCGGTTGCACCGTGACAGCACGTCTTCGTACAACGCGCGGTGAACCTTGGCCAGTTCCCGCCTTTCGCGGCTGCGCACACCGGGATCGGCTTGCCAGAGCGGCCTTTCCCGATAGCAGTACTCGACCGCGGCGGCGAGGGCCGCTTCGTCCAATCCGGATTCATCGTGCCGGTAGGTCAGGCATGGCCGTTGCTCGGGGTAGAACCCGCAGGTGGAGGTGGCCACCGTGGTGCCGAGGTCGTAGCAGGCCTCCAGCCACCCCGAGTGGGTACCGAACCGGTACGGCAGAACGGAAAGATCCAGCTCGGACAGGTACGCCCACAGCTCGTCGTCGGTGAAGCAGTCGTGCACGCGCAAGTCCAGCCGACCGTCGTCGTGGGCGGCCCGCAGGTAGCTCACCGTTTCCGGGCAGTGCCAGTAGCCGGACGGATCGATGACGTCGTTGTGCACATCCACCCGCAGCCGCGCCCCTGGTAGTTCCCGGATCGTCCTGGCAAGCACCTCGAGGACGGGCACGACGGCCATGTTCGGGCGCAGGCTCTTGGCGTGCAAGCCCACCAGAAAACCGTCGTCACCGCTGCGCGTGCGCACGGGTGGTGGGGTGACCAGTACGTGCGGGTGGGGCAGGACGGTCGCGGTGCGATCCCATGTGGATTCGATGACCCTCGCCGCTCCTGGCGTGAGGGTGATGACCGCGTCGGCCGCGGGCACCAGCACGTCGAGCTGCTCCTGGTGGGCGCGCGTATCGCGGTGATGCGGGTTGCGCAGGTCGTGCACGGTGTACACCAAGGGCTTCCCGTGCTCGCGCAGGGCAGTGACCAACTCGCGCAGCGCCTTCGGTTCCTGGGCGTCGAATCCGAAGTGGATGTGGAAGACGTCGAACTCGCCGTGGTGCTCGCGTACCCACCGCGGGTCCAGCATGACCGGCGGCCACCACTGCTGCGAACCACTCGGTGCCCGGCACGGCCGTGGGTCGTCGAGACGGACGACCGCGTCCGACCCCGACGGGTCACCGAGGTGGCGGACGTACACGTGCCTCGACGGCACGGACGCCACCCGGATGGTTCGCGTGTCAGTCCGCATCGGTGCCCGTCTCCGACATCTTTCGGTGTTGCGCGGCGAGAGCAGGGTCCGGCACCACATGTCCGGCGACGGCCTTTACGGTGTTCTTGACCGAACCCGCGACAACGCGGTCCTTGCCCGCGATCACCGCGTCGAACGCTTCGTGGGCGATTCCCGCCGCGCTGCCCTTCGGGCCCGTGCCGAGTCTGGTGTCGCCCGTGTGCGCCCGGTCGACGAACTCCGTGTCGTTCGGCCCCGGCATCGGCGCCGTCAGTGTCACGCCACTGCCCTTCGGTTCCTCGCGAAGCGCCTGGGCGAAAGTGGATACAAGCGCTTCTGAAGCGTTGTACCCGGAGATCGATGGACCCGGCGACGTGGCTGCGATCGATGCGGCGAACAACACCCGCCCCGCCTCCCGCGCCACCATTTCGGACAGCAGGCGGTAGGCCAGGTGACCGTCGAGCGGATGTTCAGGTCGACGATGCCGAGGTGGTTTTCTAGGTCTGTCCCGCCCACGAAAGCTCCGTTCACCCCGACCCCCGCGTTGAACGCGACGGCCGCCACCGGCCGTGCGGCTTCGGCGACCCATTCGGCGAACTCCTCGACGCCGTTGCCGCTGACCCGTCGACCCGTACCCCGTCGACGTCTTCCCCGGGCTCTCGAATGGGCTCCGCAGCGCTGCTGATCGCGTCGTCCTCCGCCGCCAGGACGAGGTCGAAAACGCTGTGTTCGAAGAGCTTGACCAATTCCGGACCGATGTCACTGGGCGCACCGGTCACCACGGAGAGCGGTTTCGAGGCATGCATCGGCATCGTCCCCCTCGTCAGCCATCGGACCGCGAACTCGTGATTGCCACAAATACCCCTCGGCTCGGAGCCGCAAACCACTACGTTCGGTTCTTGTCGTGGATCGCTGGCTGGAATTGTGTTGAGCGGTGGCGGTGGGTCGGCTGGCTGGCCATGCACCGAGGCGTTCAACTAGGTCGCTGCCAGCCCTGTTGCTCAGTCCGGTGGAAGGTTCCTGCAGGTCGCGGGTGTCGGGTTGAACTTCGCCGAGCACTACGGCGAAGGTGGCAAGGCGCTCACCGCGGGCACCAAGACCGCCATCGAGTCCGGCGCGGGCGCGCGATCGGTGGCGCCATCGGCGCTCCGGTCGGCGCGGCCATCGGCGGCGCGGCGGGTGGCTGGCTCGGCGGCAAGGGCGGCGAGTGGGTCACCGAGAAGTTCGAGGGGCAGATCGAGGAAGGGACGAGCAAGGCCCAGGACTGGCTGGGCGACAAGCTCGGGTTCAACTAGGGACCGCCGCCGGGGCGGCCGCCTGCGCGGTTGCCGCCCCGGCGGGCGGCAGAAGGGTGTCGGAGATGAAGAAGCTCGTGTGCGTGGCCATCGGGTTCGTGCTGGCCGCCGTGGTTGTCCTGGTCAAGGGCGCCGAGGTCGGCCCCGCACTGGTGGTGGCCGCGCTGTACGCGGTGCCCGTGCTGCTGGCGTGCGTGCTGCCCGGGTGGACCGCGTTGGGCGCCTCCCTCGGCGTCCCGGTGCTGATGCTGATCTTCGGCCCCACCGAGCGCCGGTCCGGCCAGGACGGGCTGCTCTACGCCTGGGGATGGCTGCTGTTCTGGATCACCGCGGCCGCCGCCGTTGCCGTGGCGTGGGCGTGGTTCAGCTCGCGGCGCGCCCGCGCGGGGTCCGGCAACTGATGACACGACGAACGGGGGAGGAATCATGGGACGGGGCAAGCGAACCGTTGCCGCGGTAGTGGCTGTGCCGGCGGCCTGGTCCGGGCTCGCGGCGCCCGCCGCACACGCCACCGGCACCGCACTGCCACTGACCGACTTCGGTGACCTGGTGGTCGACCAGGCGAACCGGCGGCTGTTCGTCACCGGCGGGTCGGCCAACAACACGGTTGTGGTCACCGATTTCAGCGGCCGCGTGGTCAAGACGCTGCCCGGCCAGTACGGGGCGACCGGCCTGGTGCTCAGCGCGGACGGCCGCAGCCTCTACGTGGCGCTGGCCTCGGGCGACGCCATCTCCGTGATCGGCACCGAGCGGCTGGTGGAGACCGCCCGGCACGCGACCGGGCCGCAGACCTGCCCGACCCACCTGACCCGCACCGGCACCGCGGTGTGGTTCGACTACGGCTGCGACGACGTCTGGAACGGACGGGTCGGCAAGCTCGACACCGCGACCACCCCGCCCGCGGTCGCACTCGACCAATAGGGCGGGGCCACCTTCCAGAAGGCCCCGGTGGTCACCGCGACCCCGGACGAGGACGGCCCGGTGGTGGTGGGCCAACTCGAGTTGAGCCTGTCCAACGTGCATGTCTTCTCCGTCGCCGCGGGCGCCTTGGTGCCTGGTGCGAGCGGCGGTGCGGTCGGCAGCAACCTCACCGACGTCTCCCTCACCCCGGACGGCGCGACCCTGTTCACCGCCGCGGGGTCGCGCACCCAGGTCGACGGGTTCGCCACCACCGACCTCTCCCGTCGAGGCGCCTACGCCACCGGCCCCTATCCCAACGCCGTCGCTGTCTCCCCAGACGGTCAGTACCTGGCCACCAGCACCCACACCACCGGGGACGACATCGCCCTGTACCGCCTCGGCGGCACCGTCCCGACCGAACAACCTACTCCCTACCCGGCACCGCGTCCCCGCGCGGCCTGGCCTGGTCACCCGACCGCCAGCGGCTGTTCGCCATCACCCACGAGGAGCCGAACGACACCCCGACCCTGCACACACTGCGCCCCTGACCTCGGCGCGCACCACCACAGAAGGCGAACAACGTCCGTCCCTCGCGGGGGACGGACGTTGTTCGCCTCAGGTCATCGCAAGCAGTCCCACGCTGCCGCAGGCGGCGTGACCGCGCGCGTGCGGCTCCTCGGGATGTAGGAAACAGAAGGACTATGAACCGGCACCTGGGTTGAACCTGATCACCCAGAGCAGGAGCGTCAGCCTGTCATGGCCCATCGGGTCGAGCGGAGCAGAAAGTGCTCGGAGACTGGCAGCGACGTGCCGTCAAGGCCGGGCAACCCAGTTGTGACCGTGTCCCAGGATGGAAGCGCGGCGAACGCGGTTGTTGCCATGGCGGCGTAGGGCATCCGCGCGAGCCAGGGGAGTGGTGGGTCGAGCAGCGGGAACCGGGCGTCGCGGGCCCGCAATGCGGAGCGCGCTGTTCGGGCCGGAACGCCTCCCAGGCGTGCGACCAGTTCCGCCTGGTCGCGTGATGGGTCGGTGAAGCCCAGTGCCGAGGCGATCCGCGCGGTGCAGGCGACGTAGTTGTGGTGTCTCGTCTGTTGGAGTGGGTGCGGTCCAACAGACCGCTGATGCGCACGCAGAGGCTGGTGAACGTGGCAGCGCGCGTCCAGTCAGCAGGGGCGGGTCCGCAGCGTTGATAGGTCACGTCGCCGTCGTGCGTCCGAGTTTCGCTCGTGCCCACCGCACCTACGGTCCATTTGGGACCAAATATCTTGGGTTGCGCCGAAGGGCTGGTGGCCGAGGAGGTACTGGTGCCGAAACCACCCCCACGGTGGCCGCGGTAATCGATGTGCGCCGCTATGGCAGTCATCGTCAGCTAGTGCGGTAGCGGCACTCGCAACCGATTGGTTGGTCGATTCGACGAACCACTGAAGGCTGCCCGTTGTCCGTCCTGTGAAAACCTTGCCAGCACGGTGTTTTGCCGCAGATCTCACGGGTAGGCCGTTGCCACGAAGCCGTCCCAGTCCCCAGGAGGACCGAATGACGCAGCAACCCGGCGGCTACGCGCCGTCGCCCCCCACCCGCAGCGGCACCGCCGAGCCGGGTGTCCGCGCCGCTGTCGCCTCGGGCGGGTCGCAGGTCGCCGACACCGCGGCGGAGGGGGTCAAGCAGGTTACCGCACAGGCCCGCGACCAGGTTGGCGGCATGGTCGACAAGGGACTCGACCAGGTGCGCGAGCAGGCCAAGGACACCCAGCGCAAAGCCGCGGACGGGCTGCACACCATCGCCGATCACCTCGATGGTCTGTCGGAGCACTCCGAACAGCCTGGTCTGGTCGACAACGTCGTCCGGGAGACGGCCCGGCGGACCCGGACCGCGGCGTCCTGGCTATCGGACCGCGAGCCGGGTGACCTGGTGGAAGAGGTGCGCGAGTTCGCCAGGCGCAAACCGGGCGCCTTCCTCGCGGGCGCATTGGCCGCGGGTGTGCTCGCCGGTCGGTTGACCCGCGGTCTCACCGCTGCCAGCCGGTCCGACGGTGACCGGGACAGCGCCGCGGAGCACCGCGACCCCATCCGGCCCGCTGTCGCGGACACGGCTTCGGCGCGGCACGCGGTGGCGGAAACGCCGTTCGTCCCACCCGTCCCGGTCCCCGCGGGCGCACCCGCCACATCGGTGCAGAGGCCCGGTCTCGCATGACGCCGCCGACACCGGCCATCCCGCCGCGCGACGTCGAAGGGGTCTCGGTCGGTGCCCTCATGGGCGACATCTCGCGGGACCTGTCCACGTTGGTGCGCCAGGAACTCGCGCTCGCCAAGGCTGAACTGACGTCCGAGGCGAAGAAGGCGGCTCGCGGTGCCGGGATGCTCGGCGGTGCGGGTTTCGCGGGCTACATGGTTGTGCTGTTCCTGTCTTTCGCCCTGTGGTGGGGGCTGGCCAACGTGATCGACGAGGGCTGGTCCGCACTCGTCGTCGCCGCACTCTGGGCGGTCGTGGGCGCCGCGCTGTACGCGTCCGGCCGCAGTGCGCTCGGCAGCGTCGACCCCGTCCCGGAACGCACCGTGGACACCCTCAAGCAGGTCCCCGACACGCTCAAGCCCCAGTGAGGAACACAACGTGAGCACAGATCCCGAGCAGTTGCGCAAAGAGATCGAGGGCACGCAGCGTGTGCTCAGCGCCGACGTCGACGCGTTGGCGGAGAAGGTCACCCCGAGCAGGGTGGTGCACCGCAAGGTGAGTCGTCTGCGCAGGTCCGTGTCAGGCGTCCGGGACACCGTGATGGGCGCGCCCTCGCCGAAGCCCGGTCCGAGCCGAGGGCAGGCGCACCAGGCGGCGAGCGGGGTCACCGACGCCGTGTCCGCTGGAGCGTCGGCCGCGGTGCAGGCCGTGCAGGAGGCTCCCGACGCGATCCGCCGGAACACAGCGGGCAACCCGCTGGCAGTGGGTTTGATCGCTTTCGGTGCCGGGTGGTTGGTGGCCTCCCTCGCCCCGGCGAGCGAGCCCGAACAGAAGGCTGCCGAGAAGGTCAAGGACCAGGTCGCGGGCCCGATGGGTGAACACCTCGGCGCGGCGGCCCAACAGGCGGGTGAGGCCTTACGCGAACCGGCACAGGAGGCCGTCGAGTCGGTGCGATCCAGCGCCGCGGATGCCGCCCAAGCGGTGACCGACGAGGCCAAGTCGGCGTCACAGGATGTCAAGAGTACCGCGAAGTCGTAACCAACCGAACGCGGTCGTCCGCGCGGTCGCCGGAGGGTGTGAGCATACCCAGCACCCTCCGGCGCCTCTCGCAGGCGCAGATCGTCGCTACTCGACGCCTATCGCCGTGATTCGCCAGCCGACACCGCAGGCAACGACGCGGTCCAATTACAGGTGGTCTTTGGCAAGCAAGCGAGGTAACCGCCAAACCTGGTTCACCACGAGTCCCCATGTCCACTCCCTCGATCACTAACCCTATGGCGGCATGTTCTTGGTGCCGACGCAGGGGCGCACGCCCAGCAGTTCGCGGTTGTCTTGGGGGACATTGGCTGCAGGCCGTCGTGGGGACGGCTCGTTGGGCTCCATCGTGCGCCGGGGTTGTCGTCCGAGTTACGATGGGACCACTTCGTCGGGACGTGCCCAGATCCCGCGCTGACGGCGATCCCTTCAACCTTCGCTAGCCATGGTCGGCGGTCGGAAGGTCAGGAGCCGGTCGTGCACTCGAAGCCAACCCTTCGCCCACCGCTCGACGCAACTGGCCCTGGAGTTCCTCGATCGCGGCGAGCCACATGTTCCAGTGGGCGGTGTCGCGGGCCGAGCATGTCGCGCACACCGGGATCGTCGGTCACTTTGTCGAGCCGGGCGGTCTGCAACCTGGCCTGCTGCGGGTCCATCCCGCCCGCGATCGTAGCGACCACTGGGTGATCGGCCACGGCCGCAGCGGTGACGTCCGAGGGCCACTACCTCGCGTACCGGACCGCGATGGCCGCAGTGCACGCAGACCCGCTGCGGAAAGTGCACAGAGGACGCTCGTCGAAGTACACCTAGCCGTGGGCAATCTGGCCAAGGCGTCACGACTGAACCGCCGGTTTAGCGCGCAACTGCGCGCGGAGCTCGGACTCAGGCCTTCGGCCGCCATGCGTGACCTGGTCCGCCCCTTGTGCGGCACCTGACCCGAAGCCGCCAGGCCGAGCTCGACGCGTCGTGACCGCCTTCGCCGTGGTGAGGTTTGCGCACGGCGGGCTGTGGTAGCCGTCATCTGTGATCGAGGCCGGCTTTCGAATGTTGGCCCGCCTCAGGCGGGCTCGTGCTTTCCATCCGCGAGGGAGGACTTTCATCGCCACCCTCAGTGCCACCGCTCACTGCCCCGAGTGGTTGCGCCTGCCGAGGGAAGGCGGTCAAGCGGTCGTCCGTCTGTCCAGAGGGATCGGCCTACCCGGGAACGTGCCGGACATCCTGGGACTGGCCATCCGCGTCGCCGCGGAAGAGCCCTGGGACCTCTTGCTCTCCAGCAGCGCCGCGCGTTTCCCGTTCCCCGCCCGGGCCTGGACCTCAGCGCACTTCAGCACGATCACGACGTTCATCGCCGAGGTCGTGACCGCTCGCGCCACGCACGCGCCCGCTGACGCGAGACTCGACTCCCTGGAACCGTTCGCGCCCCTGCGGTTCACGCTCACCGTGGCGGACGCCGTGGTCGGACACCTGGTCCTCACCACCGCGACGGATACCGAAATCGCCTTCGTCCCGCCGTCCTCCGGTCCGCGCTGGCTCGCCACACTCCGCCGACGGTCCTACGTCGGCAGTCGCGAAGGCAGAACAACGCGATGACCCGGTCGTCGTCCCGTCCCGCCGGTTCCCGACGCGAACCTCGTGGTGTTCGGTCACTCCCACATCCCGATGGACATCACCGGCGCCGGAACACGCGTCTTCAACCCCGGCCCCCGACCGACCACCGCCGCCAACCCCATGGCGCGCTCGGCCTGGGGTGGACTGGGACGCCCGCGATCGTCGTGCGGTCCGGCGGCTTCGGGGACGAGCTCCAGCAGGACTGCGCCACCACCTACGACACCTCTGGCGACCTCGCCAAGGCGTTGAACCACACCCCACTCGCCTGACCCGCTCGCCGCCGGAATGTCCACAGCCGCACCCCAGGGAGAACCGCATCTGATGACTGCCGACGAGACTGATCCCGCTGCGGGGACGAAGAGCACTCGGGCTGAGGCACCCGCCGAGGCCGCGAGTGACGCGCCCACCGGCAACCCCTCCCAGCCGCGCCCCGGCCTCCCTGAGGGGATGGGGGATCTCGACCGCCGCGCGATCCACACCGGGCGTGTACTGGCTATGGACGCCGTGCAGAAGGCAGGCAATGGCCACCCCGGCACCGCGATGAGCATGAGCCCCACCGCGTACCTGCTGTTTCAGAAGTGGCTGCGGCACGACCCAGGCGACCCGAACTGGGCCGGTCGCGACCGCTTCGTCCTGTCAATGGGACATTCCAGCCTCACCCTCTACATCCAGCTGTTCCTCTCCGGTTACGGCCTGGAACTCCCAGATCTGCAGGCGTTGCGCACCTGGGGCTCCCGCACACCGGGCCACCCCGAGGTCAACCACACGCCCGGTGTGGAGACGACGACCGGCCCGCTCGGCCAAGGCGTCGGCAACGCCGTCGGCATGGCGATGGCCGCTCGTCGCGAGCGCGGCTTGCTCGATCCCGATGCCGGCGGGGGTGAGAGCGTGTTCGACCACACGATCTGGGTGTTCGCCTCCGACGGCGACCTCCAGGAGGGGGTCAGTGGCGAGGCGTCGTCGCTGGCAGGCACCCAGGAGTTGGGGAACCTGGTCCTGATCTACGACGCCAACCGGATCTCGATCGAAGATGACACCGACATCGCGTTCACCGAGGACGTCGGCGCGCGGTACCAGGCGTACGGCTGGCACGTGCAGCACGTCGATGACGGCGAGGACCTGGCAGCGGTCGACCGCGCGCTGGCCGCCGCCAAGGCGGAGGCGGGCCGCCCGTCGCTGGTCGTGCTGCGGACGATCATCGGCTGGCCCGCGCCGACCAAGCAGAACACCGGCGCCGCGCACGGATCGGCGCTGGGCGAGGACGAGGTCCGGGCGACCAAGCAGATCCTCGGTTTCGACCCCGACAAGACCTTCGAGGTCGCCCCGGAGGTGCTCGAGCACGCCCGACGAGTCGCGGAGCGCGGCAAGCAGGCGCACACCCAGTGGCAGCAACGCTTCGACCTGTGGCGGGCGGGCAATCCCGAGGGCGCCGCGCTGCTGGAGCGGCTGTCCACCCGGACGCTGCCGCGAGACTGGGCGGACGACCTCCCGACGTGGGACGCCGACCCCAAGGGCGTGGCCACCAGGAAGGCCTCCGGTGAGGTCCTTGCCGCCCTGTACCCGGTCCTGCCGGAGCTGTGGGGCGGTTCGGCCGACCTCGCGGAGAGCAACAACACCGCCGTCAAGGGAACGGCCTCGTTCCTTCCGGCGTCCCGGCAGACCAAGATGTGGTCGGGCGGCCCGTACGGGCGCACGCTGCACTTCGGCGTCCGCGAGCACGCCATGGGCGCGATCATGAACGGCATCGCGGTGCACGGCGGAACCCGCGTGTACGGCGGCACGTTCCTCACCTTCTCCGACTACATGCGCGGCGCGGTCCGCTTGGCCGCACTCATGCAGCTCCCGGTCGTCTACGTGTGGACACACGACTCCATCGGACTTGGCGAGGACGGCCCCACCCATCAGCCGATCGAGCACTATGCGGCACTGCGGGCCATCCCCGGCCTGGACTTCGTCCGCCCAGCCGACGCCAATGAGACCGCGGTCGCCTGGCGCACCATTCTCGAGCACGACGACCGCCCGGCCGGGCTCGCGCTGTCCCGGCAGAACCTGCCCGTTCTCGACCGCGCGAAGTTCGCCTCCGCCGAGGGAGTGGCCAGAGGCGGGTACGTGCTGGCCGAGGCCTCCAGCGGCACGCCCGAAGTCATCCTGATGGGCACCGGTTCCGAAGTGCAGATCGCCATCACCGCCCGAGAGGTGCTGGAGGCCGACGGCGTCGCGACGAGAGTGGTGTCGCTGCCGTGCTGGGAATGGTTCGCCGCCCAGGACCGGGCCTACCGGGAGCAGGTGCTGCCACCCACGGTGCGCGCCCGGGTGAGCGTCGAGGCAGGCATATCCCTGGGGTGGCGGGAGTTCGTCGGCGACGCGGGCAGGATCGTCAGCCTGGACCACTACGGCGCCAGCGCGGCTTACACCGTGCTTTACGAGCAGTTCGGGCTCACCGCCGACGCGGTCGTCGCCGCGGCGCGGGACAGCCTCATCGCGGCCGCGGCGCCGCCGATCGCCCCCCTCGGCCCGGACAACGCCGGCGTGCTGCACACCCCCACCGGTGACCGCTGACCCACTGCTTCCCCACCCCGCGAACTCGGAAGGCACTGCCATGGCACAGAACGACAACCTGGCCGAACTGTCGGCATCAGGAGTCGCGGTCTGGCTCGACGACCTGTCCCGCGATCTCATCCACAGCGGCAAGCTGCGCTCGTTGGTCGAGGACCACTCCGTCGTGGGTGTCACCACGAACCCGACCATCTTCGCCGCCGCGATCAGCGCTTCGGACTCCTACGACGACCAGGTGCACGCGATGGCAATCCGCACGATCAGCGTCGGGGAGGCATTGCGCACGATCACCGCCGCCGATGTCCGCGACGCCTGTGACGTGCTCGCTCCGGTGGCGCAGCGCACCGGCCGTGACGGCCGGGTGTCGTTGGAGGTCTCGCCCGGGGTGGCGCACGACGCCGATGCCACCGCCGCGGAAGCGGCTCACCTCTGGTGGCTGGTCGACCGGCCCAACCTGTTCATCAAGATCCCGGCGACACGGGAAGGCCTGGCCGCGATCACCACATCCATCGCGCGGGGTATCAGCGTCAACGTCACGCTCATCTTCAGCCTCGAGCGGTACCGGGCAGTCATGGACGCCTACCTGTCCGGTCTGGAGCAGCGCTTGCGGGACGGAGGATCCCTCGACGGGATCGAGTCGGTGGCGTCGTTCTTCATCTCGCGCGTGGACACCGAGATCGACAGGCGCCTGGACGAGACCGGAGTGGACCCCTCCCTCAAGGGAAAGGCCGCGCTGGCGAACGCCCGGCTGGCCTACCAGGCCTACGAGCAGGTGTTCTCTTCCGACCGGTGGCGAGTGCTGGAGCGGCAGGGTGCGGCGACGCAACGCCCGCTGTGGGCCTCGACCGGCGTGAAGAACCAGGACTACCCCGACACCTCCTACGTCAGCGACCTGATCGCGCCCAACTCCGTGAACACCATGCCGGAAAGCACCCTGAAGGCCTACGCCGACCACGGCAACCCCGGCGATCCCATCCCGAAGACCTACGACGAGGCGATGCAGGTCATGAAAGCCGTGGCTGATGCCGGTGTCGACCTCGACGACGTCTTCGCAGTCCTCGAGGACGAGGGCATCCAGAAGTTCGTCGACTCCTGGGACGAGCTCACCGAATCGGTCCGCTCGGAGCTCAGAGACAAGGAGTAGGCGGCCGCACCCACGCCATGACCTGCACTTTGTGCGCGCGGAGCCAGGTTCGCCGGTGCTTCCCGATGCTATTCATGTCGCCGCACGTTGGCGACCCGCTAACGCAGCGCGGGAACCTCGGTGATCGTGGTGCCGACGCGATCGGCTCACCGCACCGCGTCCTGAAGACCCCGGCCCGCTCGACCTGCTCACCGTCACCACCACCGTCCACGAAGCACTCCATCCCCCTCGTGCTTGCCCGTACCGTGCGACGACGCTGTGCGGTCGGTCATAGGCGGCCGCACCAGGCGTGAAATTCGCGGGGGCGGGGCATCCGAACCATATGAGCGTGATTGAGTGGGCGGTGTTCACCGCGAGGGTGCCAGTGCGAGTCGAGCAGCTGGCCTCGATCCGTGCCCGGGTCCGGGGCTGGATGGCGGACTGCGCCATCACCCACCACGCCCGCCACGACGTGGTCTGGGCGGCCAGCGAAGCCCTCAGCAGCGCCATCGACCACCTCCGCGGCCGCCCGGGCAGCACCGGCTCCGAAGCCACGCTCACCCTGCACGTCGACCCCGACGTCGTCGTCCTCACCGCCACCGACCACTTCGCCTGGACCGACCCCGGCCCGGCGGCGGTGGACGGACTACGCGTCATAGGCGAAGTGACCGACAGGGTGACCCTCACCACCGACCCCGACACCCGGGTCAGCACCCTCGTCGCGGTCTTCCCACGCTGACAACCGTATCCGTACTCAAACATTGATAAGCCAGTACGCCAAGGCCGTCGAACAGAACTATCTATAGATCACCGGTGGGAGCACCGCGCGCGAGTGCGGCCTCGAGCCCCGCCAGTGATCTCACGGCGGGGCGGTACGCGATGCGGTGGATGTGGCCGGGGTCGAGATTGAGTGCCCGAGACAAGCGCGAGAGTGTGAGGGGGTTGCGGCTGCGCTGGAGGGTGTTGTGGGCGAGTTCGTTCAGGGTGGCGCGCGAGACGCGTGATCGAGCGGCGAGCTGTTGTTCGGTGATGCCCAGCTCGGCCATGCGTTCGCGGATGGTGGCGGCGACGTCGTCCCAGTTGCCGGTAGGACCGGTGCGGGGTTGTGGTGGGGTCATGGTGTCCAGAGCGTGGGTGTGCGGCCGATGATCAGTTGTGGTGCGAGGGGGTCGTCCGGGTGGGGGAGGGCGGCGAGGTGGGTGATGACCTCGATCAGGCCGCCGTCGCGGGTCCAGACGAGGTCGCCGTCGGGGGAGATATCGACGACCCACGCCCGCGCCCGCTGTGGCGCCGCGCGGGACCGGGTCAGCGCCCGCACGCGTAAGTCACCCACCATCCGAAGCCGCCGAGATCGGCGTGGCCCGGTGTCACGTGCGCCTGGAAGCACGGGTGCCTGACCAACAGCGCTCCAGGTCGCGCCGCAGATTGGCTGGCGACAGCAGGGCATCAGGAGACACTCCGGCTGGCACGAGCGGTCCATCAACAAGTTGCACAGGTCGGCCGCCGGCGAACCCTAGGTCGCCAGCTTTGCGAGGTGAGCCTCGGCCACCTTCGCGCGACGAGTCCGCTGTTCAGCCTTGGCCTCACCACGCAGACCGATCAACGCCCCATCGGCAACACCGCGGTCAGCGGCGCACCGGGCGGGGGCTGGTCCCTGCTGTCGCCGGTGGCCCACCACGCCCGCGGCCAGCACCGCGTCGTCGTGGACCAGCGCACCGCGCGCACCACCGCGCCACCGACCCGGCGGGAGCGGGCATCGAGCCGCAGGCCGGGTTGACGCCCACACTGACAGCGGACTCCTGGCGGCGACCCTCGCCTGGCCGTCCATCAGCCGCCATCGCGCGCCGGTATGGTCCTCGACCAGTGCGGTGACCTCAGGGCAAGACAGGATTTCCGTGGCCCGAGCGGTGTTCCCGGCCGCGCACTGCGCGGCCGCCCAGGCCACCAGCGCCCGCAACCGCGTCCCGACGAACAGTCCGTCATCCGCGCATCCAGCGGCGAGGAACCCGGCCTCCACCGCACTGACATAGTCTCCCGCGCGGACGGCCACCTCGCACCACCGAGTCGCCGCCACCATGACCGCGCTGTCGTCCCGACGCCTTTCCGCCGCCACGGTCGCCGCCAGTCGCGCCGCGCAGCGCCTCCTGCTCCTCGCCGATCCAGCCCGCGACGACGGCCAGCGCTGTGTTCACCGCGATCACCTCGTCGGCGTGCGTGACGCCGCGCGACAAGGCGGTCAGCCGTGGCCATTCCCGCACCACCCACCCGCGCGCCAGCTCCACGTCCCGGGCCACCGCCCCCACGGGCCTGCGGATCAGCGGCAGGGGGTCGAACGGCGAGAGGTCGTCATGAGCAACTCCCCGAGGACACGGCACGCCGGATGCGGGTGCCGGAGGTGGACGAACCGGCGCAGACCGGCGAGCCCCTGCCCGTGAGGCGGTGACCGGCGCGCGGAGACGGAATGCCGGACGTATCGGTGGGCGAGTCCGAGGTGTCGACCGGTGGGCACAGACCGCACGATCCGTAGCGGTCGGGCACCAGATGCACCGACGCCACGACCTGGTCGTCGACCAGGACGTCGAGCACCACGCGCCGCCCGGCGCGCGAGCCGTTCTCGACCCGGGTTCGCAACGCGCCCCGCGGGTGCGAGACCCGCTCCGGGCGCGGCCACGTCGAGTGCTCCCCGCCGACATGCAGCACGACCTGCTTGGCCGCCCCCTTGTGCCAGCAGGCGCTCATCGCCCACGACGCCGCCCGGAAACAGGTCGCCGTCACCGTCGCGGGCGCGCCATCACGGGCGCCGGACCTCGCGTGACGACAGTGGATGTGCGCACCGGGCACCACATCGAACTCTGACTGAGCGCCCTTTACGGCCGTCGATGCCGACACTCCGGTCATGCCGCCACCGGCCGTCCGGTGACCTGTTTCCGAAGGAGCGCACGTGGCCGATCGGTGTCCCGCGATGATCGGCGCGCTCGCACCGGTTCCCTGGCAGCGGCCGTCCACTGGAAGGCCACGTACAGGCTGTTCATCGGCGTGGCCTCAGTGGGGAGCGCTAGTCCCGCCACGCGAGCGTGGAGCGGGGCGGTTCCCGACGTGCTGGTGTCGCGGTTCCCGACGTTTCCGGACTCTCGAATCTCATCTCGCACGCTCACAATGAATCGACATCGCGGATCGACTCCACCGTTGTGTCCTCCGGGGAGGTGTTCGCATCGGTGTGTGGTGCATGGTTGTGGCGTCGGATGTGACATAACAGCGCCAGCCATGCGGCCAAGATGGGGCACTTGTGGTGCACCTGCAGCCTTGGCCTGCGGGAATACTTGCTTGATCGTCGACAGGATCGGTGCGCGGAGGTCACCGATGGGACGAATCCAGCCCCGGCGGGTCGGCTTGGTCGCG
Source organism: Actinokineospora globicatena (assembly GCF_024171945.1). GTDB lineage: Bacteria > Actinomycetota > Actinomycetes > Mycobacteriales > Pseudonocardiaceae > Actinokineospora > Actinokineospora globicatena. Next base: position 871,091 of record NZ_JAMTCR010000003.1, on the reverse strand, counting down.
GCTCGAAAGTGGGCAGGTTTCACCCAGGAAAGGTTCGCCGAGGCCGCGGGTGTGGATCGCTCGACGGTCGGGCGCTGGGAATCCGGTAGTCGGAGTCCGTTGATCTACAAGCATCCGTTGCTGGCCGATTGCTCAAGATCCCGGTGGAGCGGCTGGGCGAATTACTGAGCGAGCCACCAGGCGAGGGGCACATGGCGACCCTCCCGATGCAGAGCGGGTCAACGCACCCGGATACGACACCCACGCCGCTCGACGCGCCATCGTCCACACGACGAACGGATTCGGCCCCTCCGAGTCGGGCCATCACCTCGGATGGCCGAGCCCTCGTCGCGGGCGGGGACCGTCTCGGCGACGAATCCATGCCGGCGGGTTCGCGGAGTGAACCGATCACCGCCGAGTACATCGAGTCGGTCCGTCTGAAAATGTGTCATCTCCTGATGATGGATGCCCAGTTCGGCGGTAATGAGGCGTCGGCGCAGGCTCTGCGCTTGTTCCACTCGACACATCGGCGAGTTGGCGCCAGTCGGTGGCCGCGCTCGTTGCGGCGTGATCTTTACTCGACCGCAGGGGAACTTGCCGAAATTGCTGGCTGGCTGCTCTGCGACGCGGGTAGGCAGCGCGAGGCGCGGCGTCTCAATCACGAAGCGCTGCACTATTTGCGATTGGCAGGAGATCGCAGTCTGGAAATCTTGACGCTCCAGAACATGTCCATGCAAGCCGAATATCTTGATCGTCCTGTCGAAGCTCTGAGTATCGCGGAGTCAGTGCTGGAGAACGATCGTCCCCCCGCGGGTTGAGGCGCTGTTTCAGGCGCGCAGCGCCCACGCGTTGGCGCTGCAAGGACGACATGCCGACGCCGACAGGGCGTTCTCCAAGGCGCACAATCTGTTCCTGGACGGCCTCGGTGCGGATGGCCCGACGTGGGCCTACTGGGTAGACGGTATCCAGTTCGCCTGGTTTGAAGCGAAGGTGCGGACCGCGCAAGGCAACCATGGTCGTTCCGCTGATATCTTTGCTGATGCACTCGCGCATAGCCCGAAGTATCGGGTAAGGGGATTGTACAGTCGCACAACATACTTGTTCGAGAGCTTGGTCGCGGTCGGTGCCTGGCGACAAGCGGAAACGCTCGTATCGCATCTCGAACCATACATCCGCGAAGTCGGATCCGGGCGAACGGCCACGATTCTCGCGGGAGCATTGGGGGCTGTCGATGCCGCGAAGGTGCCGCCCACTTTGCGTGATGGCGCAGTGCACCTACGCGGCTTGCTTGACGGCGCACTTTGAGGGTGCTTAATTCTTGCGACTTGCCATGCTTCGATGGTGTCGAGTCGCTAGGAGTGCTTCGGCAACGCCGTCCTCACCTGGCCCGGTTCAAAGGCTGGGCCAGGTTCGGCTCACCGACGGTACCCGCCGCGCGGTACTCACCGTCGAAGAGGCCATCGGCCTGCTTCCCGACGCCATCTACCGCGCACACTGGCCGTCGCCGGGAGACCGAGTCAGTGCGAACCCGGTCCCCGGCGGGAGCGGTGAGAAGCCTGGATCGTGTCGGACCGCGATGGGTGCGGTGACGAGTGGTCATGCCATTGAGCGGGCTCTGCGGAAGGCTTCGGTCAGGGTGCCGCCGACTCCGGTGTGGTAGTAGCCGCCGGTGCAGGAGATCTCGGCGCTGTACCCGCCCGGGATGGGGTTGTGCCGGGTGTAGCCGCAGTGCTTGCCGGTGTTCGCCGCGAGCTGTGCGAGTGCTCGGGATTCGGTGGTGGCGTCGGTGAGTGTGGTGCCTGCCGCAGGGTAGTAGTAGCCGCCGGTGCATTGGAGCTCGAGGACGTACCCGCCCGGGATGGGGTTGTGCCTGGACTGGGCGCAGTGCTTGCCTGTGCCTGCGGCCAGTTGTGCGAGTGCTCGGGTCTCGGTGGTGGCGTCGGTGAGTGTGGTGCCTGCCGCGGTGTGGTAGTAGCCGCCGGTGCAGGAGATGTCGACGATGTATCCGCCCGGGATGGCGTTGTGCCGGGTGTAGCTGCAAGCGTTGCCCGTGGCGGCGGCGAGTTGCCCGAGGGCGGCTGCTTCGTTGTAGGCCTCGTTGAGCGTCGTTCCGACGGCGGTGTGGGTGTTGCTGCCGCATCGGAGGTCGACGAGGTATCCACCCGGCACAGAGCGGCTGTCGTTCACCGAGCAGCTGGGTGCGGCCGTCGCCGGTGGCGCCGTTGTCACCGATAACCAGAGCGCCGCCACGGACAAGAGTGCCGCGGCTGCCTTCGACAGGATTGCCGTTTTCATCGTGAACCCCCTGCTCGTCAACGCTTCCGGGCACTCCCCTGCCCGCGTGCGCTCAGCGTGCCAGTTTCGCCCTGGGGCTGACCGCCGCCAACGGAGTGATTCCCGCGTCCGGCCAGGCCTGGCTCACGCATGCGAAACGCCCGCGCGGCTGGCAGTCCGACGCCGCTTTCGCTGTCGCGGTACCGATCCACGCCATACACCGTGGGCAGCCTGACTGACCACGAGTTCATGCCGGGGACCTGCACCGTCGACCCGAATCGGTCCACGGTCCGATTCACGCCATGCACGTTCTCGGCCTGGTCTCCGGTTCCTTGCCGCTCGCCGACCGGAGTGTCACAGTCCGGGCGGCCATCGCCGACCCCACCGCCCCGGCGATCCGCGTCGTCGAGGTTCACCGGCGGCGACACATGCCGTGGCGCCCAGGTCCTGCTCATCGACCTACCTCGACGCGGCCTGGCTTGGACATCACCTTCACCGGCGCCCGCCTCGACCCGCACCACCGACACATTGCGCGGCGACCTGACCGTCAAGCGGGTCACCGGATCTGTGGCGGTCGTCGTTGGATCCATCGCTGCCGCGGGCCACTGTCGAGGTAACAAGCACCGCCACCGTGAGCGGCGGGGTTCCGTCGAGCGAACATCCATGCCGGTAGCGAGATCACCCTTACCGGCACGACCACGAACGATCCCTCAGCCACACGCTCGGCGTGCAGGTGGTATTCGAACTCGGCGTCGGGGATTGGTGGCGGCGCGGAAGCGGGCCGGTTTCACCCAGGAGAAGTTCGCCGAGGCCGTGGGTGTGGATCGCTCGACGGTCGGGCGCTGGGAGTCCGGCACCCGGAGTCCGCAGTTCTACCAACGTCCCGAGCTGGCCGACTTGCTCAAGATCTCGGTGGCTCGCCTGGTCGAATTGTTGGACGAGACGTCGACGCCCACCGAACAGACGACCTCCCACACCACAGATGATCTTTCGGCAACGTGTCTTGTGGCCTTCCTGTCGGATCGGAACTGCCGATCGGTACCAGGGGATGGCACGCTCGTCCCGGCGGACACGTCGGTGACGGGCTGCCCGGCGGTGATGCCGTAAGGTCGGTGATGGGGTCGGGAGGCGCGGACGTTGACCAGCTTGTCGACTGCGTTGAAGACCAACCGATCACCGCATCGACCGTCATCTCTTCCCAACCGCCCTTGACATCGACCGTCGACACGGTCGACCTCGAGTTGGCGTGGGAACTGGCGCGAAGGGTCGAGGCCAGCGACGTCTCCAACGAAACCGTCACTCGCATCGAACAGTCTTTCGACTACCTCGCTATCGCCTACTCGACCACCCCGCCTGCTGCCTTGCTGCCGCAACTGCGCACGTACCTGGGCTACGTGAACTCGCTGCTGGACAAACGATCCACGATCGCCGAGAAACAACGCTTGGTAGTGGCTGGTGGGTGGCTATCACTCCTGGCGGCCACCTGCCATATCGACCTGCAACATCAGCGTTCCGCGACCGAATACCTGCGCACGGCCGCCAGCCTCGCCCGACACGCCGGGCACGCCGAGATCCGTGCCTGGTGCTACGAAACCCAGGCATGGCGCGTCCTGACCGACGGCGACTACCCCCGGGCGATCGAGCTGTGCCGCGCCGCCCAACACCACGCCCCCACGGGAAGCTCGGCCGCGATCCAGGCCACCGCGCAAGAAGGCCGAGCCCACGCACGGCCAACTCGGCCGCGACCAGCCTGGTGCCCACCCAGTCCGCGGCCACGAAGTCGAACCTCGCGGGGTCCTCCCGCATGGTTGTCGCCACCCGGTCGACCAACCAGGCCAGCAGCCGTCCGCGGGCCCGCCACTGGTCGGTGAGTCCCGCGCCGATCAGCCACAGCCCGATCGCGAGCAACCAGCCCCACAGACCGGCCTCCCAGGCCAGCACGGCCAGGACCAAGACACCGATCGCCCGGCGGCCCAGCCGCCGGACAGCGCGCCGTATCCGCCACCGCCGGATACTCCGGGTGGCCATCATCAGCACCACCCACACCCCGACCGCCACCCCGGCCGGCAGCAGCGAGAACCCACTGACCGGCCAGAACACCGTGATGGCGCCGACGGTGAGCCAGCCGGGCGCGCGGCGGCTGTCGTGCCAGGCCAGCCGGGTCTCGTCCGCGCCGATCGAGGTCCACCACATGGCCACGGCCTGGCGCGCGACGGTGCGCGAGTGCAGCCACCTTGGCACCCACCGACGCCGACGGCGCGGCCGCCGACGGAGGACAGGCCCGGCGATGTCACCACCGCTTGGTCCGCCCGCGCTCGGCGGCGACTCCGCTGGCGTTGGGGGAGGCGTTGCGGGTCGGTCGGGCCCGAGCGATTGTTCGGTGGTGGTCACAGCGGCATCCGAGCGGCCTCGCCCGCGACGTCGTAGGCCGCCCGCTCGTGGTCCCGTTCTCCGCGCCGCGCTTCGTTGATTCCCCATGACGGGGGCCGGGTGCCGCGTAGTTCGGCGGGGTATCCGGCGGTGGGGTGGCGGCCGTGCCCGCCGGGGTAGACCGGCACGGCCGTGGGGTAGCGGCCCAGGACGGCCGCGGCCACCTGCCGGGGCATCACCCAATCGCGCAGTGGGATGCGGTGGTACTTGGCCGGTGCGCCGGGGAGCAGCCCGACGGGCACCCGGGGCACCTCGACCCCGACGCGGACCCGGCCCCATCGCTCGGCCGCGTAGTCGACCAAGGCGTCAAGACCCTCGGCCAACTTGGCGACGTAGCGGGCGAAGGCGACCCAGTCGTCCTCATCGTTGAACGCCGTGCGGTCGAGTTCGCCGCGGGCGTCGATCGGGCCCATGGTCCAGCCGTGCACCGCGGTGTCCCCGACGCGCAGGACGGCGGCGGTCCAGGTCTGGCCGGGGTCGACACCAACGACCGGCAACGGCGCGGCATCGGGTGGTGGGGGGGACTGAGTGCGGGCGGTTCGGGCTCGTGGGCTTGGTGCTCGACGGCGACGGCCGTCTTGGGCGTACTCAAGGCATCCCCCATGGGTCAGCCACGCCGTCGACCAGACCGCTCGTATTCGCGGTACTGGGGTCGACGTCAGTACCGCCTACTGGGGAGGGACAGGGCCGCGCCTATGTCCCAGGATGCCATGCCAGATCCCGGCCTCGCTGCGACCAGCGCAAACAAGCTCTAGCGGCCAGGCGGGCGTTGGGATCAGGCCGTGGTGCCTGCATCGAGGGTGGCTTGCACGGCGTCGAGCTCGTCGTGGGTGCGCGGGTCGGCGGGATCGACCCCGGCTGCCAGGGCGGCGGCGGTGATGGTCAGGAGGCGGCCCATGACGGCGTGGTAGTGCGGCACCATCTCGATCCCGGCGAACCGTCGACCCGGCGAACGGGCCCTGCACCAGCCCGCCATGGGGTGCGATCCGCACGAGTGGTCGCATGAGAGTCAACGGCTTCTCAGTGCCGTGCAGGCGGATACGCGGCGCTTGGACGACATGGTTGCCGGGAGCCGCTCTCCCATCAGCGCCCGGAGGCCGTGCGCGCCCGAACGCTCTGGATCTTGGCACCCGCGATCACCAGGAAACGGCGCGATGACCGGGTGTTGCGGTGGAGCCCACCTATGCTGACGGACTCCAGCAGTATTCATCTCGCGACGGGGGATCGTTCGAAAAGTTGATCGTGGATGACTCGTGGAGCAATGGGGGTGTTCGCGATGGTGCAGGGGCTGCGCAGGTTGCGGGAGATCGGCGGCGAGCGGGTGAGCGTGCCGCCGATCGAGCGGCGGGTGGGTTAGGCGGCGGATGGTCGGCGCACAGTCATGACCACGGACGCGGCCAAAGCCTCCCAGGAGTGGTCGATTCCAGGATCCCACATGATGTCGTCGCCCGGGGCGGGTCATGGTGTGGCCTCTCTCGGTGAGGACGACGCGGAAGTGGCCGTTGACCAGTATGACCCTGGTCAACGCATGGCCGGTCCAAGCCGCTCGATGTTTGCGCCGGGCGGTGGAGATCCGTAACCGGGTGCTGCACGCGCGCCCGGCGACGGTCAATGATCAGCAGACTGCACCGATGGCTCCAGCCAGGCGTTCACGTCGACTCCGCATACCTACTCGACGGGGTTGTCGAGATGGAACAGATGGTGCGTGAGCTGTCCGCGCTGCGCGCATGCAGCTTGAAGGGCTCCGGTTGTGATGGAGACTCAATTCTTTGGGGGTGGTGTCGGGTGCCGGGTGATGTGAGCGGCACTGCTGGCGCAACCGGTATCCATCGCTGGATCAGCCCAGTGATATCGCCGGACTGCGCCAGTCGGTGACCTAGACCGAGGCCCGCGTTGTCGCCGTGGACTTCGACGACATCATCCTGTGCGCTCTCCTGGGGGCCACTACCCGAGAAACCCATGACAGACCAGCAATCCCGTGGGCGGAGCATCCTAGGTGGTTGGTCACCCCGGCGAACCGGCATTCGCGGCAAACGTCCCTTGTGTCTGGGTGAGGTGGACTGCTTGGCTGTAGTCGATCGACGTGCCTGGGGGTTGCTGTCGGCTGGGGTCTTGTGGCGTGGTTTTTCGCGTGTGCGCGGTCAGGCTTTCTGTCGGCGGTGCGCACCTGGGCGTTTGTGCACCTACGACCTTGAGGTGGTCTACAAGATGGAGATGAATACGGGTCGATTGCGAGTCGTCGGATCGGTCGTGTGTGCGGCCGCGGTGGCAGCGGTTCTGGGGTCTGCCAACGCGGTTGCCGACTCTGGTCAAAGCCCGCGGGTGGACCAGGTGGTCGCTGGGCTACTGGCTCCTACGGCGGTCGAGCAGCACGGGCGCCCACAGCCCGCTCCCTTGGCGTATCCGACGATCACCAGCCCTGGGGAGGCTTCTGGCGCGGTGACCTCTTCAGCCGATGAAGTGGCCTCGTTTCCGCGGCTGCGCCCGTTCGCCGGTGCCGCTCAGGTACCGGTTCCCAGGGTTCCGGCCAAGAACGTGGTCGATCCCGACCGGAAAAGGAACGCCGGGGCGGGCGGGTTGTTCTTCCAGAACGACGCGGCGGGGTTGGACAACAGCACCTTCCCGGGTGGCCAGCCGCCGGACCCGAGCGGGATCGCGGGCGATAACCACTACGTGCAGGTGGTCAACCGGTCCACGATGGCTGTCTACCGCAAGTCGGACCTCACGCGGTTGCGGACGAGCAACCTGCAAACCTTCCTCGGAGCCCCCTCGCCCGTGTTCGACCCGCACGCCACCCTGGACTACACGACGCGACGCTATGCCGTGGCCGCCACGGATGGGACCAGTGTCCACCTCGCTGTCAGCAGCACACAGGACGCCATGGGGTCGTGGTGCGTCTACCACTTCGGTGGCCTCAACGCCGACAACCCGGGCGGCTTGGCGGATTACCCGCTGATCGCGTTCAACGACGCGTTCTACATCAGCGTCACCGAGTTCAACAGCGCGCGGCAGTTCACCGGCAACCGGATGATCATCATCAACCGTGAGGACCTGCTGGCCTGTCGGGGGGTAAGGGTCGGGTTCTTCGCCAACCTCACCTATCCCGGGACGACCGACCGGGTGGGGGCCATCGCGCCGGTCACCAGCACGTCGACGACGAACGTCACCGGCGGGATCGACCAGTGGGTCGCCTCACACGCGGGCGGCGGCTCGGACATCACGATGTTCCGGTATGACACCGCAGGTGGATTGGCCAGCTACCGGATGCCATCGCAGAACTACGCCACACCACCGGACGCGGCACAGCGGAACTCGACGAGTCGGATCGACGCAGGTGACAGTCGGATCTTCCAAGCCACCGACATCCTCTACGCCAACGGCAGTGGAACCGGGTCGATCGTGTTCGCCCTGGCGAGCGCCTGCACCTTCGACGGCAACCCGAACACCTTCGGCTGCATCGAGTGGTTCCGCGTGGCCATTGGCTGCGCGGGTTGCGGCCACAGCATCTCCGACCAGGCCATCTTCGGCTTTGGCGCCGACACCTGGGCGACCTTCCCGTCCACGGCGATGGACGTCGACGGCAACATGATCTTCAACTACGCGTTCTCCGGGACGAACTTCCACCCCTCGGCCGGGACCATCGGCATCCGCGTGCTGCAGGGGTTCACCGACAACTACTTCCAGAACTACGGGGTCAACGTCTATAACCGGGGAGATCCATCGCGCTGGGGCGACTACACCTCCATCTTCCTGGACCCCATCGGGCAAAATCCCGGCAAGACGTTCTGGTCTGCCAGTGAGACCGCGTTGCCGGACAACCAGTGGGGTACGCACATCTCGGGCGTCCAGATCCTCGGCAAGTAGGAGCAACCACTGGGCGTGGGTGTTCCGTCCTCGGATCGGCTCCCCGTTCACGGCGTCGGGGCGACAGGCCAACCCGAGGGCCGACAACACGAGGAAGGGATGCCGCATGGGCGTTCGCCGAGGTGCGAGCACACGGCTGCTCACCGTTCTGGGTGGCACGACCACGATCCTGCTGGCAGCGGGATGTCAAGCGAACGAGCCCGGACAAGGCGCGGTGGCCTCGATCGCCGCCACGACCTCCTCCGCCACACCCACCGTCTGGCAAGTCGCCCCACCCGCCACCGGCACAGTCCAGGTCCAGGCCACCAACCTCACCTCTGCCTGCCTCTCGGGCGACGCCGATTTCACCGACACCGCCACGACCCCCCAGGCATACGAGGCGTGTGTCACCACCGCAACCCGCATCACGCTGCGCCTGGACCCCACCATCGGTCTTTGGGAGACGCCAATCCCCTCGGACCCGTCAACGGTCGCTGTCAAGTCCTCCTCAACGAGCCAGGACGGCACGCTGACCGCCCAACTCGTGGCCCTGCGGCCGGGCACCTCGACCATCACCACCCACAGCGGCCACCCCGGAGACCCACAAGGCCCGCCGTCACTCACCTGGTCCCTGAGCGTCACGGTGTCACGCTGAGACCACCCACCGCTTGGTGCGGTGGCGGCGCGCCAGCCGGTTTGGCCGCGCCCGAGGGCACGCTTACATGGGCAACGAGACGGCCGCGCATGGGGCCGACTTCGACCTCCCCAGCGAGTCGAACGCTCCCGTGCGCGGCAGTGGAGGGTGCGCTTCGTCGTCTACTTCTTGGACCCGAGTACCACAGTTGCGGAGGTAAGGCGGAAGCACGGTGCTCCAGAAGTGGGACAGCGGCCGATTTCAAGTGGAGCGGAAGCCAACAAAAAGCGAAAAGTGCTCCTTGTATCACTGCACTTGTGCGCTTTGCGGATAACTCCTCGAATCTCCACAACGGCCGGTGGGCTCAACCGCTGTCTCGCGGTTGAGTCGACAATGATGGCCGAACAATGGTCGCTTGTTGACACGATCTTCACCCGTCGCCCTTACGGACTATTGCCATTCGGGGTTCGCGACGCCGGACAGGCGGTGTCGTGCCAGATCAATCTTGGGGGATTGATGATGAGAAAGCGAAGGTCGTTGTGCGCCGCGTTGGTTGTGGTCGCCGGTATGGGCCTGGCCGGGATGGCCACGCCTGCCGCCGGGTCCGCGGACGCTACGCTCGGCGAGAAGGTGGAGGCCGCCGCGGCCTCTTCGCCGAACCGATCGACGAGTCGGAAGGAGGGCTCTCCCATTCAGCGGCCAAGGAACGACAAGATGGTCAAGCAGCAGCCGCTGGTCGATTTCGTCCAGCGGGTGCGTGATCTCGTGGTAGCCGAGAAGCTCGATGGCCTGGTGGGGACGCGTATCGATGTGGACGGGTTCTCCGTCACGGTCTACTGGCACGGCCAGCAGCCCGCCGCCCTGGGGGACCTGGTCGACAGGGCGCCGGAGGGTGCTCGTGTCTCGGTCGACTCCGTTCCGTTCTCGGCGACCCAGCTCGACCGAGAGGCGGAACGGCTGATCGCCGAGTACCGCGGCACTGTGCTGCGGGTGGGTAGGAACGACGACTTCACCGGTCTTGATGTCGGCATCTCGACCGGCGTCGCCGCGGCGGAGACGGTGATCCGCAGCGCGATGCCGTTGACATTCCGCCCGGCGGCTCCGCCAAAAAAAGCGGCGGCCCGCTTCGGTGACGTCTCCCCGTACTGGGGCGGCGCGATGATCAGCACCCCGGACAGCTCCACTTGGTGTACGGCCGGATACACGGTCAACCTCGCCGACGGACGCAAGGGGGCGGTGACCGCCGCGCACTGCCACAAGGACGGCAACAGCGTCTGGGAAGCGGGCCTGAACTCGACCACCTACGGCGCCGAGGTCCGGATCAGCCAATCCACCGACTCGATGCTGCTGACCGGCCAAGCCTATGACGACTCGACCTACATCGACGCGTGGGACTCGCCCTACGGGGTGGACGTGCAGGGTTGGCGCAGCCCCATCCTCGGTGAGTACATCTGCGACAACGGTGCGTTCTCCGGGATGGTTTGCGAGAACGTGCTGGTCTGGGACGTCGACCAGATCATCGATCTCGGCGGCGGGAACGTGGTGCACTCGGTGTTCACCACCACCACCGGCCCGAGGTTCGGCAGCGCGGGTGAAGGCGACAGCGGCGGCGCGGCCATCACTTTCACCCAGGCCGGTGGTGAGGACCGTGCTCTCATCCTCGGCGAGATCATCGCGATCTGGACCGAGGCCATCTCCGACGTCTGCCACGGGGTCCAGGACCGACTCTGCGGTCTGTTCGTCGACCACGTCGACGTCAACGCGATCAACAGCGCCTTGAACGTGACACCCATGAACTGAGTTCCGTCCGGACGCCAAGGGGGCGGCAGGCACATCTGCCGCCCCCTTGGTCGCCGTACATCAAGACCATGTCTGGTATCTGTGCTGGCAACGCCTTTGCCGGGGACGCTATACGGCTGATCGACTAGGCGGTCCGCGGCCTTGATCCCGGGCTCGACTCCGGTGCGGGCTCCGACGCGACTACCGTGGTGGGTGGCGGGCAAGGACTGCTCTCGGTCCACCATCCGGCCGATCTCGTCCACACCCGCCGGAAGGCACGACTAGTACTCGAGCCTGTTCCAAGGATATTTGCGTCGGTAGTGGGCGCGGTGCCCCCTTGGTGGTGAAACGCGAGGTACGTCAACGCACTCTGCTCCAGTTGGAGAAGTGACCGCCGCAGTCGCCGCGGAGTAGCTGGCAAGAGGTGATCAGCTGATGCCGGGAGGGCGACCACGGACGAAGGTCACCGTTGCGTTGCTAAGCGGGATGCGTGCGGACGGGCGATCGCGGCGGCATTACCGCGGCCGCCCGTCCGCACGCGCGGATCGTCGACAACCGCTGCTCCTGGAGCACCGGACTCACGGCGACCTGCGGGTCAGCACTCGTACGCGTAGTCCGCCTTGCCTGCGGTCGAGTCCCAGGTGACGGAGAGGATGCGACCCGGGTTGATCGCGATGCAGTCGGGGTCCCAGGCCCAGTCGACCGAGACGGTGGCGTTGATCCGCTTGCTGCAGATGTTCTTGATCTGTGCCCTGCCGGGCTTGTTGCTGTACAGGGACGCGCAGCCCTGGAACACCCCGAGATGGGTGGAGCCGTCCGCCACGGTGGTGGCCGCCGCGGGCGAGGCCCCGGTCACGGCGAGGGTGCCAGCGGCGGCCGTCATGGCCAGGGACATCAGGACGGTGCGAATTCGAGGCATCAGGTGTTCCTCCGGATCTTGGACTCTAGGTGGCTGTTCCTCAGGCGGTAGCTCGTGTCGCTTGATGCCAAGGTGTCCGATCGAACTGGAGCAAACCTTGGGACAACCTTGTATCGAGGGCGGGATGCCCTACAGGGTTGATGTTCGCCAAGGCGCTCCAAGGCTGGTTCCAGTACGCACCACCACCCGGAGCCGCCGGTGATCGACCTATCCGTGGCAGCCTGGTCGACGCCCACAAGATCCGGTCGCGCGACTGGATAACGAGGGGAGCCCGGGAGGCGAGTGAACTGGTGTGCCACTCGTTGATCGACAAGGAGACGCGATGCCCCTTCTCCCCAGGAGCCCTCGCTGGAAGTACCTGGCGGCCGCGCTCGCCCTGGCAGGGGCGACCGGCCTGCTGATCTCCCAGACGTCGACAACCGCCGCCGCGGCCACCGGTCCGCTGTCGTTGAAGTCCTACAGCAGCGACACCGGTCTGCAGACCAGCACCACGTCGTTCAGCAGCCCCGCCGAGGGGGCGTGCCTGGCCGTGAACCAACCACCCCCGCTGACCAACCCGGTCTGGACCGGCATCAACGACACCAACCGCATCGTCGAAGCGTGGTCAGGAGCGAACTGCACGGGCTCCTGGACCCGCATCCTCCCCGGCGTCCCGATGTCGCTCACCACCCTCAAGCCGGTCTCGGTCCGAATCGGCGTCCACTGAGCTACTCGGGACGTCGTGCCCGGTGCTGGGGGGGGCACCGTGGCCGGGATGCGCGGCTTCGATCAGGCGCCGAATGCCCTCGCGTGTTCGCGCAGGAAGTCGTCCAGCGAGCGTGGGGGGCGGCCCAACAGCTGTGCCACGGTGGCGTTCGGGTGTTCCGGGTGGGTGGTGGCCAGGCTTTGGATCTCCAGAATGTGGTCCACGAGCCAGGGGGGTGCGCCGGTCAGGTCGGCTCGGAGTTCGGCCGCGGTGAGGGTGACGCACCGGGCGGGTTTGCCCATTGCTGTGAGTAGAGCCGCGACCTCGGGGTAGGAGAGCGCCTCCGGGCCGGTGAGCAGGTGGGTGCCGGTGCTCTTGCGGCGCAGGGCGGCGACGGCCACGTCCGCCACGTCCCGCGCGTCGACCATGTTCAGCGGGGTGTCGCCGGTCGTGGTCGGGAACGAGCCGGTGGCGCGGATGCGGTCGGCGTGGAAGAGCAGGTTCTGGAAGAAGGCGTACGGCCGCAGGAAGGTGTGGTTGATCCCGGACGCGCGCACCGCGTCCTCGACTCGGTGGTGCATGCGGGCGATAGCGACCGGCGAGTCGGCCGGTCCTGGCGCGGACAGCTTGACCAGGTGGTCGACACCCGCCCGAGCGGCCTCAGCGACCACACCGAGTTCGATCTCCTCCTGGCGCGGACCGTTGCCCATAGCCAGGAACACCCCCGACACGCCCGTCAGCGCGGCCCGCAGCGATCCGGGGTCGGCCGCGTCGCCCACGACCTGTTCGACGCCCGGCGGGAGGCTGCCGGGCGTGCGGACGAGGGCGCGGGTCGGCACGCCGTGGAGACTCTGCAGGACAGCGCGTCCGGTGGTTCCGGTGCCGCCGATGACGAGGATCATGAGTCCTTCTTCCGGTTGGGGAAACGCGCGGCCGTGATGGCACCGCCGAGCGCGGCGGACGGCACAGCGTCGAGGAACAGGGTGGAGTCGAATAGTCCGAAGTGGACAAGGACGATGCTTGCCGCGAACGCCAGGGCCGCACACACCCCGGCGCCGACGATCGCGCGGACCGTCCGGCGTCCACCGCGCGGTCCGAAGGTGACGGCGAGCGCGGCGAGAGCGGACGGGATGGCGATCGTGGTGACCGAGGCCGCCGCCAGCCGTGGGTCGGAGATGGCCAGCGCGCTCGCGTAGCTCATGAGGGCGGGCATGGCGTAGGCCGGGATGACGTTCGCCGCGACCGCCGTGAGAGGTGATCGTTGGGCAGTTCGGGGCACGGGAGCGCTCCTGGAGGTTGGTCGTGGTGACACCTCCCAAGGTAGGAGCGTTGCCTGACGTGCACTAGTGGGTGAGATCTGAACGGACTGTTCCACTCGTGGGACAATGGCCGCATGGAGGAACTGGGTGACGTGGCGGTCTTCGTCCGGGTGGTGGAGGCGGGCAGCTTCTCCGCGGCCGCACGGGCGATGTGGATGCCGAAGTCGTCGGTGAGCCGCCGGGTGGCGCGGCTGGAGAACCGGCTGGGTGTGCGGCTCCTGCACCGCACCACGCGGTCACTCGCGTTGACCGACGCCGGACGCGCCTACCACGCACGGGTGTCGGTGGCGTTGGCAGAACTGGACTCGGCGGCGGGAGCGGCGGCCGACAGCCGGGAGGCACCGCGCGGTGTTGTGCGGTTGGCCGCGCGGCCGGACGTGGGTGTGGAGGTGCTACCGGAGTTGGTGGCGGCGTTCCTGACCCGGTACCCGGAGGTGCGGGTGGAGGTGGAGCTGTCGGTCTCGGCGGACCTGGTCGAGGGCGGTTTCGACCTGGCACTGCGCGCGGGCCCAGGTGGCCGCGGCTCAACCCGGTTGCAGGACACCCGTTTCCGGCTCTACGCCTCACCGGTCTACCTGGCGCGCAAGGGAATCCCGCAGCGACCCACCGATCTGGCGGACCACTCATGCCTGCGCTTCGGCGACGCGGACCAGTGGCTGCTGCACGGCCCACGTGGAGAGGTGCAGGTACCGGTGACCGGCCCACTAGCGGCCGACGACCTGTCCTTCGTGCGCCGTGCAGCGGTGGCCGGGGTCGGGATCGCGCTGCTGCCGGACCCCGCGGTGGCACCGTCGGTGCGCGCGGGCTTGCTCACCTCGGTGCTACCGGACCACCACGCCGAGGGACAACCGCTGCACCTGGTGGTGCCCTCAGACCGCCACCTGCCGTCGCGAGTGGCGGTGCTGCGGGACTTCCTGTTGGCCAACTTCCCGAGGTGACCCCACGGCGTGCTGATCGCGGGGTGACCAAGTGGTGCGGTGAGGGGGACCAGGCGGTCGTAGCGGGGGAGTGGCGGTGCCGAACGACGGTGAGCGGGAGCTAGTCGCGCTTATCCATGCCCGGCAACAGCGCACTGCTCCACTGTGGACGTCCTCGGATCAGAACGCGTACGGGCTCTTCGCTCGCGCCTCTCGCAGCGCCTCGCCCCACCAGACGAGCTGGTCGAGGAGGTCCTTGGCGGCCTGGTCGCTGCCCGCGGGGCTGACCGCGGTGCCGTCCGCGTCGAAGTCGGCCCAGGCGTTGTGGAAGCTGATCATGTTGCGCACGGTGGTGGCGTGCACCTCGGCGAACACCTGGCGCAGGTGCCCGGCCGCGCGCAGGCCACCGCCCATGCCGCCGTAGGAGATCAGGCCGACCGGCTTGGCCTTCCACTCGGCGAGGAACCAGTCGATGGCGTTCTTCAGCGACGCCGGGAAGGTGTGGTTGTACTCCGGGGTGACCACGGCGTAGGCCTCGGCGTCGTTGATCCGCTTGCCGAGGGCGGTGCGGATCGCCTCGACCTCGGGCTCGGCGGGCTGGCCGTAGGCGGGCAGTTGCACCGGCAGCGGGTAGTCGGCGAGGTCGATGACGTCGACCTCGGTGCCGCCGTGGGCGCGGGCCTGCTCGGTGAACCAGGAGGCCACGGTCGGGCCGAAGCGGCCGGTCCGGACGCTGCCGATGATGACGGCCAGCTTCAAGGGGGTGTTCGACATGGTGCTCTTTCCTCTGTCGCGGGGTGGCTGATGATCATTCTGGTGGGTCCTGGCGCCCGGGGTGGCCGGTGGGGTTGATCTTGCCGGTGGCCACCTGGGCCTCGAGCCGACCCTCAACCTGGCTCGGAGTGCTGGGACTCGTCGCTGTCGCCACCTTGGTGGCCGTCACGCACAGGGACCTCGGGAGCGTTCTGGCCACCTGGTTCTACGGCAAGCAGACCTCGGGCACGTCGCTGTGGGGCCTGTCCCTGGTGTGGTGGGGCCGCGTCGGCAAGCTCCTCCAGTTCTTGGCGGGGTTCAGAGGGCAATCTCGGGGTGGCTCATCACCAGGGTCGGTTCCATCAGCAAGGTCAACGGAGACACCCGTCGGTGGCAGCCAGTCGGCCACGGCAATTGGCACCTGCCGGAACAGCCGTGGTTCACCGCGGCCATGATCGACGACCTGCGCGCCACAGTGCTGAGCCGCCTGCCACAGGCGCACACCTGCGCCCACGTCCACCCGCACGAGCTCTGCACGACACAGGTCGAATACGTGTTCGCCCAGGTCACGGCGTTCGTGCGCGACGGCCTGCCGCCTCGTGAGCGGGAGCTCATCGACCAGCGCGAGGCCGTGTTCCGGGTGGAGAGGCACGGCTGCACGGCCATCGTGGTGACGTTCCTGGCGCTGTTCGCGGGTTGGGCGACCTTCATCGTGCACGGCGCGATCACCGGGGCGCTGCCCGAGTGGTTCGCGGTAGTCGGCCCGCTCGGGGCGATCGCCCTGTTCCTGGCCGCGGTGCTGGTGGTCATGCGAGAGCGTGCGCTGCCACTGGGCCTGGTCCTGCGTGGCACGGTCGTCGCCAGCATCACGACCGCGACAACGAAGGTGCTCGACCGCGCCGCGCCCGGCCACCAGCTGCGCTGGCTCGAGTCCCTGCTGTTCGTCACCGGATTCGGATTGGACCTGCTGAGCAGCTAGCGCTGGTCACGGCTGGGCTGGGCGTTGCGTCAGCACGGTAGACGCGCGTCCCCCGGATGGCGCTGCCCCCGTGTTGAAGGAGGCTGGCAGGGTGGAGTCGTTGCCAGCGGGGAATCGGGGGATTCGATGGGCGGCCGGGGTGAGTGGATGGCTTCGAGTGCCTGGACGAGGATGTCCAGGCGGGGCTTCTTGGTCGCGGGCGGCGTGGCGCTGGGGCTGGTGACCGGGGCGGTTCCCGCCGCGGCCACTGAGTTCGCGGCGCTGCGGGTGCGGTGGCGGGATCTCGTGCTGGGCAGCGGGTTCAACCCGACGGTGGAGCCGTTTCGCGGGCGGTTGGTCGGGTTGGGCACCAACGCGCGGAACTGGTGGGGTGCCATGAATCGCGCGACCGGGTCCCTGTGGCCGGACGCGGTGTTCGCTGATCCGGAGCCCGACGAGGACCCGGAGTCGATCGCCTACTCGGGCAAGATCCGCGACAGCTACGAACGGCTGCTGGTGATGGCCACCGCGTACAGCCAGCCCGGCACCGGCCTGACCCACGACAGCACGCTGCTCACCGACGTGCTCCTCGGGCTGCGGCGCCTCCACGACCAGGTCTACAACAAGGACCAAGCCGAGTTCGGCAACTGGTGGCACTGGCAGATCGGTGCCCCGCAGGCGTTGTTGGACATCTACGTGCTGCTCTACGACCGCATCCCCGCCACCGATCGCGCCGACTACCTGGCCGCGGTGGACCACTTCGTGCCGGACGGGGCGGTCGCCGACCGGCCGGGTGTCAGTCTCGGCTCCAACCGCGTCGACCTCTGCCGGGTGCTGGCGCTGCGCGGCGCCGTGGGTGACAACGCCGGGAAACTGGCGGTGGCCCGAGACGCCCTGACCCCCGCGATGGCGCACGTGACCAGCGGCGACGGGCTGTATCCCGACGGCTCGTTCATCCAGCACCAGCGGTTGCCCTACGCAGGCGCCTACGGCGTCACCTACGTGCACAACCTCGGCACGTTGTTCACCTGGCTGGCGGAGTCGTCATGGCGGATCGTCCACCTCAACCGGGAGATCGTGCTCGGCTCGGTCGAGAAGACCTGGGCGCCGCTGATCCTCGACGGCCTGGTGTTCGACGCCGTGTCCGGCCGGGCGATCAGCCGCGGACTGCGGACGGGCGCGACCACGACGTCGATTCCCGAGGACGACCACGCCCGCGGTCACGTGCTCATCGCCGGGATCGCCCTGCTGGCCAAGGGCGCCGAGCCCACGACCCGCGCCCGGTGGCAGGGCCTGGTGAAGGGCTGGATCGAGCGCGACGGGTACAAGCCGGTCCTGAACGACCCCGCTGTCGACTTCGCGAGCCTGGTCCGGCTCAACGCGATCGCCGCCGACCCCGCGGTCGTGGCGGCCCCGGAACCCACTGACCACCGGCTGTTCCCCGAGACCGACCGCGCCGTCCACCGGCGCCCGGGGTGGGCCGCGGTGGTGAGCATGGCGTCCCGGCGGATCGCGCACTACGAGTTCCTCAACGGCGAGAACTCCCGCGGCTGGCACACCGGGGCCGGGATGGTGACCTGGTGGGGTGATCGCGGCCAGTACTCCGACGGGTTCTGGCCGACCGTCGACCCGTACCGGCTGCCGGGTACCACCGTCTCCACCAAGCGGCTGGTCGACGGCCAGGAAGGCGACGGGAGGCTGCCCGTACCCGACGCCGACTGGGCCGGTGGTGCCACCGACGGGACCTACGCCGCCCTGGGGCAGGACCTGCGCGGCCTGGCGAGCAGCATGTCCGCGCGCAAGTCGTGGTTCTTCGTCGACGACGCCGTGATCTGCCTGGGCTCCGCCATCAAGGCAGGCGATGACGTCGCTGTGGAAACGGTGGTGGACAACCGCAACCTGCGAGGCTCTGCCACGGCGGCGCTCACCGTCAACGGGGTCGCCGTGCCAGAGGGCGTGACGGTCACTCCCAAGACCCGCTGGGCGCACCTGGACGGTCACGCCGGGTACCTCTTCCCCGTCCCTGACGGCGCTACCTTGACCACGCTTCGGGAGCAACGCACCGGCCGGTGGCGCGACATCAACATCGGCGGAGCCACGCTTCCGATCACCCGCCGCTACCAAACACTGTGGCTCGACCACGGCGTCAACCCCACCGACGGCACCTATCGCTACGTCGTCCTCCCCGGTGCCACCGCCGCCCGCACCGCCGCGCGCGCGACGACCCTGACCAGTTGGCTCCCGTTCGTGGTCAACACGCCTGCCGCGCAGGGCATCGAACTGCCCGAGATCGGGGTGACCGCCGTGAACTTCTGGGCAGCGGGAACCACTTCGCGGCTCTCGGCCACCGTCGCGTGCTCAGTGCTGGCCCGAGTCCACCCCGACGGCACGGCCACCTTCTGCGTGGCAGCCCCGACTCGGAAGGTCAACTCCCTGACCGTGACCTGGCACCGCCCCATCGCCGCGGTGTTGTCCAAACCCACAACAGTCGCTGCGACCCACGTCGGCACCTCCCTGCGCGTGGACTTCACCGACCTCGCCGCCACGAGAGGCGCGACCCAAGTCGTCCGCGTTCGACTCTGACGGCCCAGCGTCCTTGCCTTGGTCACCGCCAGTCGAAGGGTTCCAGCGTGCGGACGATGGTGAGGCAGCCCAAAAGGATGACGAACGCCAAGCTCACCCAGGCGGCGGTGTCGAGGGTGCCTTCGCGGAGGACTGAGTTGAGGTACACGATCGTGCCCGCGGTCACCAGGGCGACCACACCGACGGACCGGCGCAGAACAGTGGCCTTGGCCGAACTCGCCGCGAGCAGGACTGAGCCAAGCGCGGTCCCGACCACAAGCGCCAAGACCAGCAACGCCTCGAACCCGACGCTGTCCACCATGCCCCACAGCGTGAAGCGCACTTCGTAGACGTTCTCACGCCATGTGCCGCAGGTCAGCGCGAGCAGCGCGCCGGACAGAACGGTCACCAGGAGCGCGCCGCGAAGGTGCTTGGCGGAATCGGCCCGCTCGGCGTCCATGCGCTGCACCTGGATCTGCAGGGACCGCAGTCTCGCCTCGACGAGATCGGGGTCGGTCATCGGGATCCTCCTCCGCCCGGACGTGTTAACGAAGATCACCATAGGGGCGCGGCGAGCAGCCGAAGGGCCGTTTGACCACACCCGGGCACACCGGTAACGACCGCATGGCAGATCGAGTTGCTGTTGGTGGTTGGGACCCGTGCGCACCGGGTAGTGGTGCAGGGCGACAGGAGGCCAAGATGACCAGTCATCAGTACGAAGCTCCGGTAGACCTACCAGCAGAGCAGCTGTTCCGGTACGTCGCGGACCCCGCGAACTTGCCGCGGTTCCTGACCGTCGTTTCCGAAGCTCGTGCGACAGCCCCGGATCGCGTCCAGGTCACGGCCGATGTCGACGGACACCACAGCGAGGTCGAGGCTCGGTTCAGCACGGATGAGGCCACCCGAACCATCCGCTGGGGGAGCCCTGGCCACGACGAGTACCACGGCGAGTTCGTGGTGCACGAGGTCGCCGTGGACAGCAGTCGGGTGGTCGTCCAGCTGAGTACTCCCCACGACGACGGGAACGTCGAACGCGAGTTGGCCGAGGCGGTGGCCGCACTGACCCAGGGTGCGGCCGCTCAGACCGACGCTGAACGCGCCGACCAGCAGGACGGTTGGGCGGGCTAGCACCGGCAGGTTCGACGTGAACTCGCACGCTGCGGGCCCCGCACAACGCGAGCAAGTTCGCACTACACGCGTCGACGCCGCACGGAGACTGTCAGAGTAGGCAGTTCCACGGTTCCATAGAGTGGCCGCGCAGCAGGAGCGGGTAGAACTGACCGGTGCCGGGTAGTCGCGAGGATGACTGATAAGCGCGCAGACCAAGAAGGCACCTTGAGATTGCCTCCCGACGGAGGCCCGCGTGACACCCCGCCGGACCCGGATCCCGATCGGACGCCGGGATTGGAGCCCGGCGGGGGAGTCGCTCCGGGGGACACGCCGCCCGCGTCAGCACAAACGTCCGGTTTGTCGCACCCGCAGCCGATGCCATCGCGGACCGGTGCGGTGATCGTGACCGTGGTTGTGGCGGTCTTGGTGGTGGTGATGCTCGTGTTTGTCGTGTGGGCGATCTCGACCGGGCTCGATGGTGACTGAGAACCTGGCGGCCCGCACCTCGTGGTTGACGATCTCACGGCTGAGGACGGGGGAGCGACGAGGTGCCGGTGCTGGATGTGTTGGCGTGCCGGGGCTTGACCCCGCCAGGGCACAAACACGGCCGTGGGGCCGATGCCAGGTCCGACAGAATGGCGAGTGTGGAACACAACGACGCGGTCGAGCGGTATGTGACGACTGAGCGTAGGCACATGGTGTTGCTTCACGCCAACGTCGTGGTGCGGGGCGAGGAGATGGCCGCGCAGTACGGACCCGGGCTCGCGAGAGACGCGGCGGCCATCTCCGACGGTGACCTCGAGCTACTGTTGAACGGCACCTGGCGGGAGCGGCTGACCGCTGCGTGGCTGGTGGGCATGGACCGCCGTGTGCGGCTCCGGGGTCGCATCGGTGAGTTGCTGCTCGCGAGTGAGGTGGCCCACGCGGGCCAGGGCTACTGCTTCGCGTTGGCGCGGTTCGGCGGCCAAGAGGACTGCCTACTGCTAGCCGCGTACCTCGACAAGTACCTGGCGGTCGACAGGTACTACGACCAGACCTGGGCGATGGGCGCGTTGCTGCACCTGGACTCGCGCCTGGTGACCCGGTATGCGGGGCAGTTCCTGGTCAGCGGATCGTGGCAGCGCTGGTCGGACAAGAACGCCCCGCGTGAGGTCTACATCGGAGCGCACCACCAACTCATGGACAAGCTGTGCGCCTTCGCCGACCAGTACACCCGAGCTACGGCCTGACCCGAACCGAGGGGCATGACCAAGGAACGTGCATCGCGGTCCGATCGGTCGATTGCCTGGTCGATCATGTCCTGCGAGCATGGTGTGATGGCCACACTCGCGAAGGTGCTCGTGCTCGCTGTTCTGCTGACCGGGATGGTCCAGACTCCGGCATCGGCCGCGGACTACACGGTGCCCCGGTCCGCGACGGTGGTCGCGGTCGGTCAGGCGCCTGCCATCGCCAAGGCGAATGCCCAGCGGCGGGCTCGGGCCGAGGTGCTGGAGGCTGGTGTCGACTGCGTCGACTGGGTGGTGACCGAGGTGGCGTCCGGGTGGGTCCCGCCGAAGTACTACCACACGGCCAAGGCCACAGCACTGTGCGTCAGCTGAGGTGCCCTGCGCTTCAAACACCAGGTAGCCACCGCCCCCAATAGAGATCGCGCACAAGTTCACCGAGGGGAAGAACCTGCGCGATCCCCCGGTCGCGGTGCCAATGGTTGGGTGGCGCGATCCGCACTGCGGCTATCGGCGGCACCTGAGGAACTAGAGACTGTCCACGTGGACTTCATCGGTATCCAGCCCTTCGGCGAGACGAGCCAGATCGACGTCGTGCTCGACGAACTGGGGGAGATCGACCTCCGCAACGATGGCGCGGTGGTCGGTATCCGGTTCGTCGCCGGTGCCAAAGCGCTGTCGGTGGTGGTCGACTTCTCCATCGAGGGTCGGGCCGTGTCGCTGGAGTTCGTCGAGGCCGAGGTGATCCAGGTCGAACCAGACCTGCCGATCATCGTCGACCCGACCTACGGACACGCGCTCCTGATCGGCCTCTGGGCTTGGACCGCTCCGGGTGGGAGACGCGGCTGCACGGTCGACACGACGATGATGTCGATCGACCTGTACGCGACCCGGGTGATCGCCAACGTCGAGTAACGCGCGGACCTGCACCTACTCGTCGCTTGCTCAAGGGCCGATCTGGAGCTTGGCGAACCGGGTGGTGAGGTCGTTGATCCAGGTGGTGGGGGAGTGGTGGCCGGGGAGGGGAACTCTGGCTTCGCTGCGCCAAAGGAGGTCGTCCAGGGTGGTGCGGAGGTGCCAGGCCATGATGCGGTCGAGGGAGAGGGACCGGCCGCTGAGGTGTTCGTAGTGCTGGGTTGTGGCGGTCAGCAGCTCGCAGTCGGGGCCGGTGCTGGGGAAGGCGCGCAGGTCGTATTCCGGTTCGGCGGCGGACGTGGTTTCGAAGTCGACCACGAGGGACAGTCGGTCGCCGTTCCAGACCTGGTTGTCGCCGTGGAGGTCGCCGTGCACCAGTACGGATGGGCGCGGTTCGGCCAGAACCTCGTCGGCCCAGGCACACCAGGTGGTGACGGCGGCGTGTTGGTCGGGGCGGACCCATCGGCCGAGACGGGCACGGATCTCGTCGGTCGAGGCCTCCGCTCGTGGGGCGGGTAGCGGGCCGAGTGCTCGCTCGACGGCCGCGCGCGTACTCGGGTCGTGCAGTGCCACCAGGAACTGCGCCAGCTGCCTGCCGGCGTGATCACGGTCGATGGAGTCCACCACAGCGAACAGCGACTTTCCCGGCATCCGCCTGGTGACCAGCAACACCGGCTCGGTGCTACTCGCGACGACCTCGGGCATGAACGGCACCGACAACGCCGTCAACACACCGATCTCATGAGCCAATCGCCGCGCCGCCGGAGCCGACCACGCCACCTTCGCCACGAACTCCTCGCCCACAGCAGCACTCGACGCCATCCACAGCGGCTCGTCCCGCCCCACCAGATCGGGCAGCGTGATCGGGAGCTCAGCCAACCCGGGCGCGACAACCCGCAGCGCGTCCCGCACTGTGTCCACTGAGCACTCGGTCAACCACCGCACGAGCCTGATGGTTCCGCACGTGGGAGAGGCGCGCCAGATGCTTACATCAGCGCCTTGTGTTAGATGTCGCCGCCGGAGATGGAGACTTCGAAACGATTCGCGGGCGAGCTCACGGTCCTGGGGACCGACGCCCGCGGGCCCCCCTTCAAGCGGACCTACCACGG
Organism: Actinokineospora globicatena; assembly: GCF_024171945.1. GTDB lineage: Bacteria > Actinomycetota > Actinomycetes > Mycobacteriales > Pseudonocardiaceae > Actinokineospora > Actinokineospora globicatena. Next base: position 847,682 of record NZ_JAMTCR010000003.1, on the reverse strand, counting down.
AGAGGCGACGAGGTGACCAAGCCCGATGAACCGATCACCCACCGCGGCGCGATCGCGATCGACGAGATTCCCGCCGGTGTGGACGTCGTGGCCGAGGTGTGTGCGCTGAACTCCGCGGGGGTTGACGTGCCGTGGCTGTGGGAGTTCACGCGGACCCGGCAGAGCTCGCCCAATGACGAGCAGCCCATCTTGACCGCGGGTGTGAACAACTCTGTCGGCGTCCTGGAATGGCGGCAGGGTCAGGACGTGTGGGTACCTGCGTCCGGCGCTAATCCGGACTGGACCGACTATGCGGCCGCGGGTCTTCACCCCTACGCGGTCCGACCGCACACAGGAGTACCCATCGACGCGGTATACGCCGCCATCATGGAGTTCATCACCACGGGCGACCGACCCGCCGGCATCGAGTGGCGCGGCGGGATCTCGATATTCGACTGACCTGACCGCGGGTGGGACGGTGTCCCGCGGCCTGGGTGGGTTAGTTGAAGAGGACGTCGGAGCAGCTGTAGAAGGCTTCGCCGCTGTCGGGCTTGTGGCGTTGCCAGATGGAGAAGATGAGGTGGCGGCCGGTGCGGCCGGACGGGATGGTGGCCTTGAGCTGGTAGGAGCCGCTGGCGCGCGGGGGGTTGAGTTGCTTGTAGAACGGGGTGGCCTCGAGGTCGGACCACTTGAGGGGCTTGGTGGGGTCGTAGCCCTGCTTGGTGACGTAGAGCTCGAAGGTGCCCGGGTGCGGCGCCGTGGCCTTGTAGGTGAACGTGTACGCGCCCGTGGGGAGGGTGGTGGCGGGCCAGTCGGCGCGGGGGAGGTCCAGGCCCTTGTACTTGTCGCGGCCCGCGCTGCAGAGCTTGCCGTCGGGGATGATCTGGCGGCTGTTGCCGTTGGCGTTGGGCTGGTTCACCTCGTCCCAGTCGTAGATCGGCCAGCTCTGGCCGACCTGCACGGCCGCCTTGCACGCGGCCGACCTCGGGTTCTCCGGTCCCTCGGTGAAGCACTGGTAGATGCGGCTGACCGGGTTGCCCATCGACCCGTGGGCCATGGCTGGCGCGGCGACGAGCACGGTCGAGGCGAGCAGCGCCCCGGTCATGGCCACCACGGCGGTGGCGGCGCGACGGATCCCCATCGGTGGTCTCCTCTGCGGCAGGGAACAAAGGTCTAGACCATCATGACCCGCCGACCCACCTCGAGTCCACTGTTGGGAATTCGCCAACCCGCGTGAGCGTTCCGGGTGGTTATCTGTTCATGGCCGGGATCTCTTGTGCCGCAAGCCATTCCGGTCGACCCTGGAGCCGAGGCGGCGAACCTGGGGGACATCGTGGGGAAACGGACAATCCACACGCGTGGACTGGTCATTGGTGCAGTGGTGAGCCTGCTCGCGGCCACACCGTCAGCAGCGCAACCCTCGGGCACGGGGACCGGCGCGTGGAACCAGAACCCGGTGCCGGTGGTGACGACGTTGTCCGGCTCCACCTACGTGATGCGCGACCCGCGGTGGATCGGCTTGGACTGCGTGGACGCCGTCACCGGCGTGGTCTTCAGCGGTCCGGACGACGTCTGGGGCAACGGCGACCCGACTGACCGCGAGACCGGGTGCGTCGACGCCTACTACGCGGCGCAGAACTTCCAGCGGATGACCGTGCGCTGGTTGGGCCGCAACGGCGCCGAGGGCAACGGCCGCCCCGGCTTCGGCCTCCGCGTGGGGGATTCGCGCCTGGGACTGGGTGTTGTCGCCGGGCGGATCTCGGTCGGCCGCAACTCCGCGGGCCAGTGGGTCGGCTCGCTGGACCTCATCGGCCGTGAGTACGGCCGGTTGATCGACCAGACCACTCCGGGCGGCCTGTCGCGCAACGGCACCGGCGAGTTCATCGCGGACGCGTTCGGCACGGCCAACGAGTGGTTCGCCGGTCAAACAGCTGGGGACGTGCCAGACCTCTTGGTCGGCGAACGACCGAGCACCCCGCGCGACATGTCGAACCCAGCCGCCACCGGTGGTATCAACTGCTACACCAGCGCCGTCCCCACCGCCGAGGTGTACTCCGCAGCGGGCGTCGGCAACCACTGGTTCGCGCTTCTAGCGGCAGGATCCCGCCCTACCAACGGCCTCCCGCCAAGCCCCACCTGCGAGGGTACGACTGTCACCGGCATCGGCGTCGATAGGGCTATCCGGATCCTCTACACCGCGATGCAGTTCAAGGTGTCCGGCATGACCTACCAGAAGTACCGCATCGCGACGCTTAAGGCCGCGCAGCTTCTTACTCCAGGCAACTGCACTGACTACAACGCAGTGAAGGCCGCGTGGAACGCCGTCAACGTCCCAGCCCAGGTAGGAGAACCCACGGTCGTCTGCGACTAGAGCGTGCGTACACCGTCTCGCCCGCTCACGCGGTGACAGCGCGCCCTGTCCACTCACCCGATCAGTGCAGCCCCGATGTGATTGGTTGAACCATCGGGTGTGGCGCAGGGCGACGGTGGGCAGTCCTCTGGCATGACGACCCACCAGGACTTGGCCGTGTTCAGCACGACCGTGCCCGCGCGGGCCGAACACCTGGCGCCGCTGCGCCGCCGCGTCTGGGGCTGGCTCGACGGCCTGCGCGTGCCCACCCCGGTGCGCCAGGACGTCGTGCTGGCCGCCCACGAGGCGCTCAGCGACGCCATCGACCAGCCGAGGGAGGGCCGCGACACCACCGTCAGCCTGCTCTGGGACCGCGAGGTCGTCGTGCTCACCGCCGTCGACCACTTCACCTGGACCGCGCGCGCCCAGCACGGCGACCAGCCCGGCGAGCGCAGGCTGCGGGCCATCGCCAGGATCGCCGAGCGGGTCGACCTCGACGTCGACGACGAGCAGGGCACGCTGACCGCCTACTTCGCGGTCCCGCCGACCGATACCGGCCGGTAGCACGGGTCCCCGCCCGAGCGGGACGAGTGATCCAATCGCGCTGATCATGGAAGCGTTACAGTGGCGATCTCGCTCGATCCGGTGCAAGGACGGGAAATCGGGTTAGCTCGCCCGGCCGAATTTAGAATAGATCGGTGACAAGTAGCCGCACTCTCATCACTACTGGCCACTCTTCCGGGTGGACAGTGGTCACCCGCGTTGTTCGCCGCCCCACCGGCCCTAGTCTTTGAATCCACCCAGGGAACTTCCTGGTTGGTCCGACCATGTGGTGAGGTGCGGGATGCTCAAACGCAAGTCGTCCCCAGAAGCGGGGGGCAGGTCTTTCCTACCCCCATTGACCCGCAGATCGGGCGCGAAAGTCGCGGTCGTGCTGCTGGTGCTGGCGACCCTGGTGTCCACGGGTGGTCCCGTGCTCGCCGACCCGGACCCGGTCGACCCGGCCCAAGTGGAGGTCGCGGGCGAGGCGGCCACCGCGACCGAGGTCTCCGATCCCGCGTCCCCCACCCCCGCGACCGAGGAGTCCCCAGTGGACCCCCCGGCGCAAACCCCTCCCGCGGAGCAATCCCCGAGCGAGACCGCCCCGGTCGACGAGGCGCCCTCGGGTGAGCCGCAGGAGGAACCCACGATCGAGGAAGCACCGATCGTGGAGGACGCGCCCAGCGGCCAAGAGGCTGATCCCCGCGCGACCGTCGACCTCGCTTTGAGCGTTTACGCCCCCGAGGCCGCTAACGCGGGTGCCCCGATCTCCTGGACCCTCACCGTTCGAAATAACGGTCCCGGTTCTGCATCGTCTTTCACTGTTACTGACACCGTGCCCGATTCGGTTACCGGCGTCTCTAGCCCTACCGCGGGCTGCGCGGTTTCAGGCAATGTTGTCTCTTGCGGTGGCGGCGCACTCGCGGCGGGTTCCTCCGCGACGTTCCGAATCAACGCGAACACCCCGACGCCGTTCACCTTCCCCCTGGTGAATAGCGCCTCCGTGGCGACAGGCCCGACCGACAGCGATGCCAACACCGGCAACAACGTGGCCACGACCGTCACCACTACCGCCGCCCCCGCGCCCTCCGTGGCGCTGCTGGCCTCCGCCAGCCTCAACGACACCAACGGCAACGGTGTCGGCGACGTCGGCGAGAACATCACCTACGCGCTAGAGGCGCACAACCAGGGCAACGTGACCCTGTTCAACCTCTCCGTGCAGCACAACGGCGCCGGTACCGTCACCTGCGCGTCCACCACGCTGTCGCTGGGGCAGAGCACTACCTGCTCCGCGCCCGCGCACGTGGTCAACGCCGCCGACGTCACCGCGGGTCAGGTCGTCACGACCAGCACCGCGAGCGCGACCGCCCCCGACGGTGAACTGGTCGCCTCCGCGCCCACCGTCACCAACATCCCGACCTTCGCCGCCGCCCCCGCGATCGAGCTGGTCCGCACCGCGAACCTGATCGACACCAACGGCGACACCGTGGGCGAGGTCGGCGAGGAGATCGACTACCGGTTCTTGGTGTCGAACTCGGGCAACGTGCCGCTCACCGGCGTCGTCGTCACCGGCGACGACCTGGTGGCCAACCCCTGCGCGGGTGTCATCACCACGCTGCAGCCCAACCAGACCGTCGAGTGCGTCCGCCCGACCCGCTACGTCATCACCGCGCAGGACGCGGTGAACGGCTCGGTCGCCCACACCGCGACGGCCAGCGGCGTCGCGCCGAGCGGTACCACCGTCACCTCCGCGCCGTCGACCTCGAGCACACCGACCTTCGTGCCCGCCCCGGCGCTCACCATCTCGCAGACCTACACCCCCGGCGACGAGAACAGCGACGGCCACATCGAGGCCGGTGAGACCGTCCGGTTCCAGTCGACCATCACCAACAACGGCAACGTGGCGCTCAGCAACGTCGACGTCGTCATCGTCACCGGGTCGCAGTCCCCGTCCGGCTGCGCGCCGGGCCTCACGGTCCAGGCCGGTGCCACCGTGGTCTGCACCCAGTCCATCCCGTACGTCGTGACACCCCAGGACGCCGCGGCCGGTGTGGTCACCCGCACGGTCCGGGCCAGGGGCACCTCGGCGGGCGGCGTCGTGGCGCTGTCCGAGCCGGTCACCTCCAGCATCCCGGTGTTCGTGCCGAGCCCGTCGATCGGCCTCACGCACACCGCGACCCTCATCGACGCCAACGGCAACGGCCTCGGCGACCTCGGTGAGCAGATCCAGTTCAGCGTCACCATCAACAACACCGGCAACGTGGTGCTGACCGACGTCATCGTCGAGGGCGTGCTCAGCGGCAACGCGGAGACGCTGTGCCCGCAGGCGGCCATGCTCCCGGAGGCCAGTGCCTCCTGCCCGCGCGGGCTCTACACGATCAACCAGCACGACGTCGACGTCGGCGCGGTGCTGGGCATCGGCACCGCGGTCGGCACGGCCCCCAACGGCACCCGGGTCCGCTCGGTCCCGATCACCGTCAACATCCCGGTGTTCGACCCGGCGCCGGTGCTGGGCCTGGTCAAGGACGACATCCTCGTCGACGCCAACGCCAACGGGCTCGCCGACGCGGGCGAGGCCATCAACTACACCTTCGCGGTGACCAACGTCGGCAACGTGACGGTCACGGGCCTGAACATCGTCGACCCGCTGCTCACCGGCACGACCTGCCCGAAGACGACGCTGATCCCGCAGGAGAGCACCACCTGCACGTCCAACGCCCCGCACATCACGACCGCCGCCGACGTGGCCGCAGCCGAGGTCGTCAACGTCGCGACGGCCCGGGGCACCGCGCCGGACAGCTCCACCGTCATCTCGTTGGAGTCGCGGACCAACACGCCGACCTTCGTCGCGGTCCCGGGCCTCGCGCTCGACAAGATCGCGGTGCTCGGCGACACCAACGGCAACGGCCTCGCCGACCTGGGCGAGAACATCCAGTGGTCGTTCCTGGTGGTCAACAACGGCACCACGCCGCTGTTCCGGCTGCACATCGTGGACCCGGTGGCCGGGGTGGTCACCTGCCCGAGCACCGACCTGGCGGTCCTCGCCGTCACCACCTGCGTGGCCACCGCGCCGCACCAGGTCACCGAGAGCGACATCCTGCTCGGTGAGGTCACCAACACCGCCATCGCCGTCGCCGACCTCGGTGACGCCGTGCAGACACAGGTCGTCTCACCGCCCGACTCGACCACCACGCCCACCGCGGGCCCGAACCCCGGGTTGACCCTGACCAAGCGGGCGGACCTGGTCGACACCAACGAGAACGACCTCGCCGACAAGGGCGAGATCATCCTGTACTCGTTCGTGCTCACCAACACCGGCAACCTGACGCTGAGCCAGTTGCGGGTGGACGACCCCAAGGCCGGGGTGGTGACCTGCCCGGTGGCGATCCTGGCCCCCGGCGCCAGCACCACCTGCACCGCGGCGCCGTACCTGGTCACCGGTGACGACATCGCCGCCGGGATCGTGCGCAACGTCGCGGTCGGCTACGGCACCCCGCCGGTCGGCCCCGAGGTGCAGACCCCGCCCGCCATCGCCGAGGTCCCGATCGCGTACCCGGGTCTGACCCTGGACAAGATCGCCACCCTCGACGACGTGGACGAGGACGGCTTCGCCAGCGTCGGTGAGACCATCGTCTACACCTTCGTGCTGGTCAACATCGGCAACGTGCCGATGACCGACATCAAGGTCGACGACCCGAAGGCCGGTGTGGTCACCTGCCCGGTGACGACCCTGCAGCCGGGGGAGACCACGACGTGCTCCTCGGAGCCCTACGAGGTCACCGAGGCCGACGTCGCGATCGGGGTCGTGCACAACGAGGCGACCGCGTCCGGCCAGCCGCCGGGCACCGACCCGCCGTACGTGACGCCGCCCGACACCGAGGACGTGCCCACCACCGAGATCGTCTCCGGTGAGGACCCGAACGAGGCCGCGGACGCCCCGGCGATCACCCTGGTCAAGTCGGCCGCGCTGCGCGACACCGACGGCGACGACCTCGCCGACGAGGGCGAGCTGATCGACTACACCTTCCTGGTCACCAACACCGGTGACGTGGCGCTGGCGAACATCCGGGTCGACGACCCGAAGATCACCGGCGTCGTCTGCCCGGACACCACGCTCGACCCGGGCGAGTCGGTCACCTGCGCCAAGCTGGGCTACGTGGTCACCGCGGCCGACATCGCCGCGGGCACCGTCCACAACGTCGCCACCTCCTCCGGTGACACCGGCGGCGGCGACACGGTGACCTCCCAGCCCTCGGCGGTCGACGTCCCCGTGGACGACTCCATCCCGGGTGGCGGCGACGCCGAGGAAGCCGAACCCGCTGCCCAGGGTGGTCTCGCCGCCACCGGCACCACCGCGACCATCGCCCTGTTCGGGTGGTCCCTGGTGTTCCTCGCGGCGGGCGTGCTGGTCCTGTTCAGCAGCAGGGACAGGCGCAAGAAGGCATAACCGCAGAAAGCACGCGTCCGGCCACGCCGGATGTGGTGACGCTGTGGCCCGCGGGGATCTCCACCCCCGCGGGCCACAGCGTTTCCGCCTGTCCGAAGGTCGATCGCCCCCGGTCCAACCCGGGTTTACAGTCTCGGTCTCGGTATCCATTATGTACTATCGAGATATTTACTAGCTCTTGCTCACGAGGTCAGAGCCACAAAACAAGAACAAGACAAAAGCGCCAGGACGACATGGAAGCCGGTTCGGCGTGGATGCTCGGGTCGAGAGGGGCCGGTCCAGCAGGGGTCCAAGAGGGCTCCAAGGGACCGGGTCAAGCTGGGGGAGTTGGCGCTAACCGAGAGGAGCGGGCATGGGTGACGAGCGGGAGTTGTGGGTGGTGCCGGAGTTCGAGGACTACGACACGCCGATGGAGGTGACCGCGTACGTGGCGCGGCAGGACTAGGTGTTGGGTCGGGACGAGTTCCTCGGGGCGTTGCGGGCGCTAGAGGGCCGGTACTGGGGGACTCATCCATTCCACGAGCGCATGCACGCGGGAGCTCTTACCCCTGCCGAGCTGCGGACCTGGGCGGCGAACCGGTGGTACTACCAGGCCGCGTTGCCCCGCAAGGACGCCGCGATCATCAGCAACTGCCCGCTCCCGGATGTCCGCAGGCTCTGGCTGGACCGGATCGTCTATCACGATGGCGCCAAGGAGGGCGAAGGCGGCCGCGAGGACTGGCTGCGGCTCTGTGAGGCGCTAGGTCTCGACCGCGCCGAGGTGCTCGACGAGCGGCACGTCCTCCCACCGGTGCGGTTCGCGGTCGACGCTTACGTCACCTTCGCGCGAACGCAGCCCTGGGTGATCGCGGTGGCCTCCGGGCTCACCGAGATGTTCGCCGGTCACCTGATGCGCCGTCGGGTGGTCGATGTCCTCGCGCACTACCCCTGGATCGCGCCGCAAGACCTCGCGTACTTCACCACGCGCGTAGAGGCTGTGTCCGGCGAAGGGGTCCAAACTGTCGAACTCGTCCTAGAGCACTGCCGGACGAGGGCAGAGCAAGACGCCGCCGTGGCCGCGCTCGCGTTCAAGTGCGATGTGCTCTGGTCCATGCTCAGCGCCATCGCAGGCGGGACGGCGGGAAACCGGTGAGCGAGTGGGCGCCCCGGTTGCGGCGCGGAGCGCGGCTGGGGTTCGACCCGGTGCGGCGAACCCCGGTCGTGCTCTACCCCGAGGGCGTCGTGGTCCTCAACGGCACCGCCCGGGCCGTGCTCGGCGCGTGCGACGGCGTGGCGACGGTGCCCGACATCGTCGCGGCGATGACCGCGCGCTACCGCGGTGTGCGCCCCGATGACGTGCTGTCCCTGCTGCGCGGGTTGGTCGCGCGCGGCGTGCTGCACCCCGAGGAGGCCGGATGACCCCGCAGCCCCCGCTCGGCATGCTCGCCGAGCTGACCCACCGCTGCCCGCTGCACTGCTCGTACTGCTCCAACCCGCTCGACCTGGTCCGCCGCGAGCGGGAGTTGACCACCGACCAGTGGCGCTCGGCGTTGACCCAGGCCCGGGAGCTCGGCGTGCTGCAGGTGCACCTCTCCGGCGGCGAGCCGCTGGCCCGGCGTGATCTGCCCAGCTTGGTCAGCCACGCGCACGGCCTCGGTTGCTACGTCAACCTGGTCACCAGCGGACTCGGTCTGTCCGAGGCGCGCATGGTCGACCTGGCCCGGCGCGGTGTCGAGCACGTGCAGCTCTCGGTGCAGGCCGCGGACGAGGACCGGGCCGACATCATCGCGGGAGCGCGGGCGGCCAAGCACAAGAAGGCCGCCGCGGCCGCAATCCGGGCCGCTGGGCTGCCGCTGACCATCAACGTTGTCCTGCACCGCCGCAACCACGACCAGCTCGGCGCGATCATCGACCTGGCGGAGGAGTGGGGCGCAGACCGCTTGGAGTTGGCCAACACCCAGTTCTACGGGTGGGCGATGCGCAACCGGGCCGCGTTGATGCCGACCCGCGCCCAGCTCGACGCCGCCGAACCGGTGGTGCGGGCGGCCAGGCAGCGGCTCGCGGGCCGGGTGGAGGTGGTCTACGTGCTCGCCGACTACCAGGACCGGCACCCGAAGCCGTGCATGCACGGGTGGGGCGCCCGTCAGCTCACCGTTGCGCCTGACGGCACCGTGTTGCCCTGCCCGTCGGCGCACGTGATCACCGGGCTGCGCTTCGACAACGTGACCGAGCGCCCGCTGGCCGAGATCTGGTACGAGTCATCGTCGTTCAACGCCTACCGGGGCGAGGACTGGATGCGCGACCCGTGCCGCACGTGCGATCGACGGGGAGTCGACCTGGGTGGATGCCGCTGCCAGGCGTTCCTGCTGACCGGGGCGGCGGAGAACACCGACCCGGTGTGCGTGCTGTCCCCGCACCACGACGTGGTCGAGCAGGCGGTCGTACCCGCGGCGGACGTGCCGTTCGTGATGCGCCGATGAGGGTCGTGGTCCTCGGTACGGCGGCTGGGGGCGGTTTGCCGCAGTGGAACTGCGCGTGTGAGCTCTGCGAGCGTTCCCGCGAAGGTGACCCTGCCGTGCTCCCACGCTTGCAGGACTGCGTGGCCGTTAGCGCTACCGGCCGAAACTGGTACCTGCTCAACGCTTCCCCCGACCTGCGCGCCCAGATCATCGCCACACCCGAGTTGACGCCCGGCCCCGGTAGGCGCCAGACCCCGGTGCGCGGGGCCTTGCTGACCGACGCCGAACTTGACCACACCCTGGGCTTGGCCCTGCTGCGCGAGGGTCCGCTGACGGTGTGGGCGCCGCCGCCGGTGCTCGACGCTGTCGCGGTCCGGCCGGTCGTCGCGCACTACCAGCACTGGGACTGGTACCCGGCCGAGGGCGTGTTCCGGCTGGACGAGGGTCGGCTGGAGTGCGCGGTGTTCCCGTTGTCCGGCAAGCGACCGCGGTACGCGCGGGACGCCGCCGACGCGCCGGACTGGGTGGTCGCCTACCGGCTCACCGACGTCACCACCGGCGGGTCGTTGGTGTACGCGCCGTGCCTGGCCAGGTGGCCCGAGGGCTTCGACGAGTTCGTCTCCGGCGCGACCCTCGGGCTGCTCGACGGCACCTTCCTCGGTCCGGACGAGATGTCGCGGACGACCGGCCGCGACGACCAGGTCGGGATGGGGCACCTGCCGATCGCCGAGTCGTTGCCGCTGCTGGGATCGACCCGCTGGCACTACACGCACCTGAACAACACCAACCCGGTCGTCGCGCGGGACTGCGCCGCGCGGGGGCGGATCGAGGCGGCTGGGGCCGCGATCGCCGAGGACGGCGCGCGGTTCGACCTGTGATCGGCGGAGCCTACGCCGACCGGCCGGGGTGAAGTCAGGGGCCAATGGCGGTTGCCGTCTCCACGCGTAGCCGATTGACTGCCGGGATCGGGAAGGTTCCACTGACTGGACCGCCGTCACGGTACCCGGCAACGACGGCGGTCCGGTGTCCTGCTGCCCCGTCCCCGCCAGGTCGTGTCCCGCCACCATCCAGGGGTTACTCATGCAGGTCAGCGTGCTCGGTCCGCTCACCGCCGCCGGTGCCACCGCCAGTGCCGCGCCCAGCGCCACCAAGCCCAAACAGGTCCTCGCCCTGCTCGCGTTGCGCGCCAACACCGTCGTGTCGACCGCTCGGCTCATCGACGAGCTGTGGGGCGCCCGGCCGCCGCAGAGCGCCGTTGTGACTGTGCAGACCTATGTTTTGCGTCTACGTCGGTTGTTGACACCGCTGTCGGACGTTCCCATCCGCTCGGTCCTCACCACCGCGACCGGCGGGTACTCGTTGTGCCTGGACGATTCCCAGCTCGACTACGGGCGGTTCCGGCAGCGCTCGGCCCTCGGCGTCGACGCGCTCGCCTGCGGGGACTTCGCCAGAGCCGCGTTGCTGCTGCACGGTGCGTTGGCCCTGTGGCGTGGTCCGGCGCTGTCGGATGTCCGAGTGGGACGGTTGCTGGAGGCGCATGTGACGACGATGGAACAGGAGCGGCTCAGCGTGCTCGAGCAGCGGATCGATGCGGATCTGCGGCTCGGGCGGCACCTGGGCGTGCTGGGGGAGTTGGCTGGGCTCACCAGGGAGCTGCCGTTGCACGAGAACCTGCACGCCCAGTACATGGTCGCCCTCTATCAAGCCGGTCGCCGCTACCAGGCGCTGGAGGTGTTCCGGCAGCTCCGACAGGCCCTGGCAGACGAGTTGGGGCTATCGCCGACAGGTTGGGTCGAACGCGTGCACCGGGCGATCCTGACGTCGGACGAGGTAGGGCTGCCGATACTCGAGGTCAGTCGACGCTGAGGACGGCGTTGAGGATCGCGTCGTCGTCGGACTCCATGACGCTGCGGAGGTCCAAGAGGCAACGGCCCTGTTCGATCCGTCCGACCACGGGCGTCACGCCGACTCGGAGAGGTTGCGCGTAAGACTCAGGCAAGCTCACCGCAGCGCTGGGGAGCTCTACGCCCGGGGCGCCTCCGCCGCCGACCACCGCCAGAGACGACACGGCGACCGCGTCGATACCGCGCTCGGACAGTGCCGCCGCAAGCCGGTCGGCTCGGCTGCCGAGTTCGGTGAGGTCGGCTTCTAGCGCGGAGACGACGGGTGGGCGCGGTCCGCGCAGTGTTGCCTCGAGGGCTGCCAGGGTCAGCTTGTCGACGCGCATCGCGCGGGCCGCCGGGTGCCTGCGCAGCCGCTCGATGAGCGCTGCCGCGCCCAGCAGCAGACCGGCCTGCGGGCCGCCGAGCAGCTTGTCCGCGCTCGCTGTGACCAGTGAGGCACCCGCCCGCAACATCGTGGCCACGTCGGGCTCGTCCGGCAGCGTCGGGTGCGGGGCGAGGAGGCCGGAGCCGATGTCGACCACCAGCGGCACCCCCAGCCCGGCCAGGTCCGCGACCTCGGGCGTGCTGGTGAACCCGGAGACGACGAAGTTGGACGGGTGGACCTTGAGCACGAACCCGGTGTCACTGCTGATCGCGTCGGTGTAGTCGCGCACGGTGGTGCGGTTCGTGGTGCCGACCCCACGCAGGCGCGCGCCGGTCGAGCGTAAGAGGTCGGGGATGCGGAACCCGTCGCCGATCTCCACTAACTCGCCTCTGCTGACCACGATGTCCCTGCTGCCCGCGAGGACGATCGCGCATAAGAGCAAAGCGGCGGCGTTGTTGTTGACGACGTGCGCGTCGTCGGCTGCGGGCACGGCCGCTCTTAGCGCGTCCATCGTGCTGCGGCCGCGTTGGCGTCGTGCCCCGGTCGCGAGGTCGAACTCGACGTCTGTCGTCCCCGCCGCTGCCTGGATCGCGGTACGCGCGGCGGTCGACAGGGGAGCGCGGCCGAGGTTGGTGTGCACCAAGACCCCGGTGGCGTTGATGACCGGACGCGGCCCGGTGCGCAGGGCCGCTCTGGCGTGGCTGATCACCTGGTTGGGATCGATGATCCCGGCGCGGACCTGGTCCTGGGCAGAGTGGATCGCGGCCTTCACGGCGTCTCGGCCGTGGGCGTCGACCTCGGTGGTCATCGCGCTGAGGACGGCGTCGGTGCGCGGCACCTGCCTGCGTGGATCGGTCACCGGTCGACCGGGACCGGGCGGCGGAGGCGGACGGGAATCGAACCCGCCAGCGGCAGGACCTGTCGCTCACCGGTGTTGAAGACCGAGCCGGCCACCAGGCCGGAGACGCCTCCCCTGAACACTCAGTGATCATGACACACTGCCGGGTGTGACCGATCGGCTGACCCAGTACGCCCACGGTGGCGGCTGCGCGTGCAAGATCCCGCCTGGGGAGTTGGAGCGGGTCGTCGCCGGGCTGCACCGCACCCCGACCGACCCGCACGGTGAGCTGATCGTCGGCTTGGAGAACGGGGACGACGCCGCGGTGGTGGGGCTCGGTGGTGATCTCGCGCTGGTGGCCACCACGGACTTCTTCACCCCCGTGGTCGATGACGCCTACGACTGGGGCCGCATCGCCGCCGCGAACGCCCTGTCCGATGTGTACGCCATGGGTGGACGGCCGGTGGTGGCGTTGAACCTGCTGGGCTGGCCCCGCGACGTGCTGCCGGTAGAGCTGGCGGGCGAGGTTCTGCGCGGGGGTGCGGACGTCGTGGCCTCCGCGGGTTGTCATCTAGGGGGCGGGCACAGCGTTGACGACCCGGAGCCCAAGTACGGGCTGGCTGTTACTGGTGTCGTCGACGTCAAGCACGTCATGCGGAACTCGACTGGTCGCGCGGGTTTGCCCCTATCGCTAACCAAGCCTCTAGGGCTCGGCGTGCTCAACAACCGCCACAAGGCGACCGGGGAGGTGTTCCCGCAAGCAGTCGAGGTGATGACAACGCTCAACCGGGATGCCGCAGCAGCAGCGGTAGCCGCCGGGGTCAACTGCGCGACAGACGTAACCGGGTTCGGTCTGCTCGGACACCTCCACAAGCTGGCACGTGCTAGCGGCGTCACCGCGGTCATCGACTCCACCGCCGTCCCTTACGTCGAGGGCGCGCGCGAGGCTCTACGCGACGGTTTCGTCAGCGGCGGCACTCGACGCAACCTGGACTGGGTAGCGCCACACGTCTCACTTGGACCGGACTCACTTCTCCTCGCCGACGCCCAGACTTCCGGCGGACTGCTGATCGTCGGCGAGATCCCCGGTGCGACCGTCATCGGCGAACTGTTGCCCAGCGACTGTCATACCGTCGTGGTGCGATGAACGCTCCCGACGAAGGAGGACCCGTGAACCGACCCCCGGTCGTGTCCCAGCAGGAATGGCAGGCCGCGCGCGACGAGCTGCTGGTGAAGGAGAAGGTGCTGACCCACGCGCTGGACGCCTTGGCCGCCGAACGCAGGCGCCTGCCCATGTTCCAGGTGCGCGCCGACCACCGGTTCACCGCGCCCGACGGCGGCACAGTGGACTTCGCGGCGCTGTTCGACGGTAAACGTCAACTGGTCGTCTACCACTTCATGCTGCCCGCGGGCGCCGACTCGATCTGTGGCGGCTGCGCCACGTTCACCGACAACATCCCCGACCTCCCGCACCTCGCCGCCCGCGATACCCGACTGATCCTCATGGCACCCGCGCCCCAGGACGAGATCGAGCCTGTGCGCGCCCGCTTCGGCTGGACCACGCCCTGGTACTCCAGTCACGGCAACGGCCTCTATGAAGAGATCGGTCTCGGCGGCGGCTTCGCCCTGTCGGTGTTCCTGCGCGACGGCGACGACATCTTCCGCACCTACGCCACCACCTCGCGCGGCGTCGACCGGCTTCGGACCGACTTCAACCTCCTCGACCTGACCCCGTACGGGCGGCAGGAGGCGTGGGAGGACTCGCCCGAGGGCTGGCCGCAGACCCCCACCATGCAGTGGCTGCGCCTGCGCGACGAGTACTAGCCCCGGGGGTGGTCGAGTGCGGGTGATCGCGACGGCCGGGCACGTCGACCACGGCAAGTCGACCCTCGTCCGGCTGCTCACCGGCATGGAACCCGACCGCTGGGAGCAGGAGCGCCGCCGGGGGCTGACACTCGACCTGGGGTTCGCCTGGACCTCGTTGCCGGGCGTGGGCGATGTCGCGTTCGTCGACGTCCCCGGGCACGAGCGGTTCGTCCCGACGATGCTCGCCGGGGTCGGCCCCGCGCCCGCCGTGCTGTTCGTCGTGTCCGCCGACTCGCCGTGGATGCCGCAGGCCGAGGAACACCTGGCCGCCATCGACGCGCTCGGGGTGGCGCACGGGCTGCTGGTGATCACCCGCGCCGACCTGGCCGATCCCGCGCCGATCCGCCGGGACGCGCTGGCCAGGATCGCGCGGACCTCGCTGGGGACGGTGCCCTCGGTCGTGGCCAACGACGGGGTTGACGGGCTGCGCTCGGCGGTGGCGGACCTGGTCGGACGGCTACCGGTGCCCGATGTCGACGGTGATGTCCGGTTGTGGGTGGACCGGTCGTTCACCGTCGCGGGGGCGGGCACCGTCGTGACGGGGACCCTGCAGGCGGGCACGATCCGCCCGGGCGACGAGCTTCTGCTGCGGGGGACCCCGGTGCGGGTGCGCGGGGTGCAAGCGCTGGGGGAGGCGCGTTCGGCGGTGTCGGCGGTCGCGCGTGTGGGGATCAACCTGCGCGGTGTGGACCGGTCCGACGTCGAACGCGGCGACGCGTTGCTGACTAGAGGCGCGTGGTGGGATGCCCGCGTCGTTGACGTCACCGCCGCCGGTTTACCCCGACAGGTCGTGCTCCATATCGGGGCTGCCGCTGTTCCTGCCCGCGCGCACGTGCTGCCTACCGGGAGCAGGCTGTTCCTCTCGCGGCCCTTACCGCTGCGTGTGGGGGATCGTGTGCTGCTGCGCAATCCCGGTAGCCATGACATCGTCGGCGCCACGGTTGTCGACCTGGACCGCTTAGGCCGGTCACCGCTGTTCATGGCCAGTCAACGCAAGCCGTTGGGGCGCACGGGACGGTTGGTCGCGGGGGAGTGGTACACCGACGACTGGGACTCGTTGGCGGCACGGGCCCGGACAGAGCTGGCTGCTTGGCGTGCTGGCCATCCGCTCGAGGTAGGGCTACCGACGGAGACGTTGCGCCAGAAGCTAAGGCTGCCCAGCGTCGAACTCGTGGCGCCACTGTTGGCCGGTCACGACGAGGTAGAGCTACCGCAGTCCGTCGTGGTCGCAATGGCCGCGTTGAGTGTGGACTTCGCGACCAACCCGTTCGGCGCTCCGGACGCGACTCGGTTGCGGCAGTTGGGTCTAGGAGGCCGCGAGATCGCGGCAGCCGTGCGGGCCGGGCGGCTGCTGAAGCTCGCCGACGGCATCGTCGTGTTGCCAGGCGCGCCGGATCGGGCGGCGAAGGTCCTGTCTGGTCTTGCGCAGCCGTTCACCACGAGCCAGGCACGCCAAGCACTCGGTACGACTCGCCGCGTCGTGTTGCCGCTATTGGCGTTTCTCGACCGCACGGGCGTGACCAAGCGGCTGCCTGACGACACCCGTCAGCTGAGGCAGTAGCCACCACACCATCGCCAGCACGAACCCACCCGCTAGCGCTACCGCGACCGGCAGTTCTGGCTCCACAGCGGCCCCTACGGCGAAGAACACCGCTCTAGCCACGGTCAGCCACGTGATCGGGCCCTCGGCTCGGAAGCAACCACATGGAGCACCAGGTCTGCGTCTCTTACGGTCAACGAGATAGAACGTGAAAGCCGCATAGAGAACCACTACGGCATAACGGGTTCCGAACACTGACGCGGCAACCGCTACCTCTAGACCCGCCAGCCACCGACGGTCGGTAGCGTGGTCGAACGCCGCCAGCAACAACAGGATCGCCCCACCAGCGGCGACGGTTCCCAGCACGACATCACGCTAGACGCCCTACTGGGAAAGGGAATCCGACATTCGGTGGAACTAGTTGATCGCGTGTTCCCGCTGCTCTAGCGTCATGCCGCGTGACCACGGCACAGCGGCTAGACCTGGTGGCGCCCAGCGGTGCCCGGGTCGCCATCACGCTCCCCGGCCCCGAACCGGTGTCCAGCGTGGCCGCCGCCATCCGCTTCGCGGGCGGCTCGTACGGCACCGGCTTCCAGATCGGCCCCCGCGGCTACCACGCCTTCGCGGGCACCCACGTCGCGCCCGCCACAACCACCGACCGCTTCCTGGTCCACGGCCGCGAAGTGATCGTCGCCGAAGCCCACGACGGTCACTCCTCCACAGCCGCGCTGATCGGTGACCACCACGAACTCCTCACCGTCTACGCAGGCCCCGCGCCCCGTCACGACCGCGTGTTCGCCCTGTTCAACTCCCTGCGCGTGACCGACAGCCCCCGCGGCATGATCGTCACCCCCCGGCGCTCCACCCTGCTCGACACCATGAGCGAGCACCTGGTCCTGGCGGTCCGCGGCTACGGCCAGATCGCCATCCCCGGCCCCGCCCAGGCCCACACCCACATCCCCACCCACGCGGGCGCCCGCACCGACCACGGCGAGGTGTGGAAGGTGCCGCTGGCCGGGTCCGGCCACATGTTCGTCCTCGGCTTCCCCGCGGGCGTCGCCGAGGTCCAACTCGCGGGCCACACCCAACCCCACCTCGACTGGCTCAACGCCATCAACGTCTCCTGGGCCACCCCATGACCCCGATGACCGCGTTCCTGGTGATCACGTGGGTCGCGATCGTGGTGTTGTTCCTGGGGTTGGCGGCAGTGCTGCGCGAGGTGCGGCTACTGCGGGCGACCGTCGCCAGGGACCCGGGTGGGTTCGCCTCCGCTGGGGCCGAGATCGACTTGGGGGCGCGGTTCGCGGGGCGGGTCGTGGTCGCGGCGGACACGGGATGCCCGCTGTGCCGCGAGGTCGTCGGGCAATTGACCGGCGCGGTAGTACTGACTCACGAACCGGCGGAAGCGTGGGACACCGAGCTGGAGGTCGTCAGCGACCGCGAGGCGTGGCGGGCGGTATCGCACTTGGCGCCGCCGGTGTTGATGCTGGTCGGCACTAACGGAGTGGTGCGACGGGTAGCGCTACCGGTCCGGGCCGGGCAGGTGGACGAGGTGCTCGACGACTGGGGGGTGCGCGGTGGCGCTCACGCTGGAACAGATTCCTGACCACGAGTCCGGCCCCGGCAGGTCGGTCGCGCTCAGCGCGCTCAAGACCACCGGCAAGCGCCGCACTGTCCTGCGCGCGATCACCCTGGGCGCCCTCACACTCGGCACCGTCGCCCTGACCTTCCCCCGTCGCGCCAAGGCGGAGGTCGGCCCGAACGCCCTGAGCGGCTGGGACCGGACCGACTGCCGCGACGCCTACCCCGTCGGCTACGACGAGGACCAAGACACCAGCGGCGACCACGTCAACGCCTACGGCGCGTGCGTCGGCGGCGCCTGGCGCAGCAGCGACTTCTGCGAGTCCGGCTGGCACAAGTACGGCACCTACACCGAGGGCGACGTCCAGGTCGACCACACGGCCGTCTCCACCACCTGCGGCACCACGACCATGAAGAACGCCTGGCGCTGGACCACCCCCGACGGCAAGACCTACCGCTGCTCCGACGGCTTCAGCACCTACTGGGGCCCCGACCAGGCCGGATACACCTACCTGACCATCTGCCGCTCCCGGCTTTGACCATGCGCCAACCCCGTAGCTGGTGGCACCCCATCATCCTCGCGGTAGGGCTAACTCTCGCGGCCGTCGGTGGGGCGCTGTGGGTGCCATGGGTGTTCCTCGGTGCAACAGCCGGGTTCGCGACCTCGGGCTCCACTTGAAGTCGGAACTCAGCACACGTGCTGAGCTCGCCGGTCTGGCGAGGTTCTCCCGCTGTCGCGTTCCGCGTCGGACTCCTCCTCGGTGGCGCTATCACCGCGATGGTGCTGGTCCTGTTCGGGTCGCTTGTGCGCGCCCCGCTGCCCTGGTGGGCACGGTGGGCGTTGGTCGGCGCGGTGCTGGTGCTCGTCGCGCTCAAGGAGTTCGGCGTGGTGGCCATGCGCTTCCCCGAGAACCGGCGGCTGGTGCCCGAGGGCGTCTTCCGCCTCGGCCGACACCTGGGCCCGCTCCAGTTCGGCATCGAGATGGGCACCGGCGCCCGCACCTACCTGCCCAGTGGCCTGCCCTACATCGCCGCCACCGCCGTCCTGCTCACCGCGTCGCTCCCGCAGGCACTGCTCGTCGGCGCGGGCTTCGGACTCGGCCGCGCTCTTATGACTACCGCCAACCTCAACCACCCCGACGACTGGCACCTCGCGTGGACCCGCCACGCCGCCCTCCTCACCCCACTGCTGGCGGGCGCGTTCCTCGTCTCCCTGCTCGGTGCCGTCCACGCGACCTAAAACCCTTGGCCACGGCCCGTGAGCGCTCGATAGGTTGCCTTCCGCGAACCGAGGAGAGGTGCACCGTGGCCCAGAACCCCACCACCGTGCTGTGGCGTCCCACCGGCCCCGAGGAACTCGACCTCGTCCGCCAGGCCGACTGGCGCGCCTGGCCGCCGCGGCGCCCGGACCAGCCGATCTTCTACCCGGTCCTCAACGAGGACTACGCCATCAAGATCGCCCGCGACTGGAACGTCCCCCACCACGGCGTCGGCTACGTGACCCGCTTCCACGTCGACACCGACTACCTCCAGCGCTACCCCGTCCAACAGGCCGGTGGCCGGACGATCCTCGAGCTGTGGGTCCCCGCCGCCGACCTCGCCGAGTTCAACACCCACCTCGTCGGCCCCATCGAACTGGTCCACGAGTTCCGCTGACCCACCCCGGACCTGGCCGCCACCCGTAACGCGACGGCCAGGTCCACGCACATACGGTTGTGGCCGACTACCCGCAGCCGTGGCACCCGGATCGACTCGACCGAGACGCCTTCTTCGACAGCCTCCTCGACGAGGCGCTGACACACCCCGAGGTCCGTGAGGTTCTCGGCAGGCAGCGGATCACAGAGGAGGCGTTGCGGCTACACGCGCGCGGCGCCGCCGAGGCGGTGTTCGCGGTCGGGCGGCGCGAGGAGGGAGCATGGCGGACGGTCAAGACCCGCGTCCGGCGGGTCCTGCCCAAGCTCCTGCCGTTCGTCGTCATCCCCTCGATCCACGATGACTCGCTCGTGCGGCCTACCCGGTTCAGCGAACTGGAGGCGGCGGCGCGGCGGTGTTTGTCGGAGATCAGGTATGTGCGCACCTACGGCAGTGAGCGCGGGGCGAAGGCGGGGTTCAAGGGATTCGAGGTCAGCGGTAAGACGGCGTTGAGCTTGGCGGGGCGGGCGTTGACGTACCCGGAGGCGGGTGATCATCGGGATCGACGAGCTGGACCGGATCGGGCGCGGGTGTACTTCACGGCCACGGTGATCGACGTGTTCACCGAGGACCTCACGAGGGCCCGCATGCCGGACTACGACTTCGACATCCTGGCTCGCGCCAAGCGCTACGCGGGAACCAAGCCCGCGACAGCCCTGGCGTTGATCACCGACCTCCGGACAGAGTGGACACTGCCGATCATCAACCCCAGCGGCCCGAGGAACTCCTAGTGCCTTCGCGCTGACAATGCTGCCGCGGGTACCGGTTTGTGATCTTGTGGGCGATCGCGCTGTTCTGCCTGCGGTGAACCCCGGCCCGACCGGGCTCGACGGTCACTACCGTCGAGTCCCATGACGACGATCACCACGCGCACGGTCCAGTACCCAGCCGACGGCCTGGTGATGACCGGGCACCTCGCACTCCCCGCCGGTGTCGACCGCGGGCCCGCGGTGCTGCTGGGACCAGAGGGCCCGGGGCTCAGCGACGTCGAGCGCCGCCGGGCCGACGCGCTCGCCGAGCTGGGCTACGTCGCGCTGGCCTTCGACCTGCACGGCGGGCGCTACCTGAGCGACCCCGAGGAGATGCTGGCCCGGTGCCTGCCGCTGCTCGCCGACCCCGACCGGATGCGGGGCATCGGCCACGCGGCGCTCGACGTGCTGCGCGCCGAACCACGCAGCGACCCCGACCGGATCGCCGCCATCGGCTACGGCACCGGGGGCGCCATCGGCCTGGAACTCGGGCGCGATGGCGTCGACCTGCGCGTGATCGGGACAGTCAACGGCCTGACCACGGGCCGACCAGGCGAAGCCGCCCGCATCCGCTGCCCGGTGTGGGCCGGGGTCGGCTCGGAAGACCCGATCATGCCGCCCGCCCAACGGGAAGCCTTCACCACCGAGATGCAGACCGCGGGCGTCGACTGGCGCCTCATGACCTACGGCGGCGCGGTCCACGCCTTCCACCACCCGCCGGTCAACCACACCATCCTCCCCGGCGTCGGATACCACCCACTGCACGCCCAACGAGCCTGGCACGACATCGTCGCCCTACTCGCCGAGTGCCTCCCCGTAACGTCGTGACCTGCTCAGCCCAAGCCCGCCGCGACCCGAGGTGTCACCGTCTCCGTGCGACGACGGCGACCGAAGACGCGGGAGCACCAGGCCCGGATCTTCATCACCGACCCGACTTCCGCGCCAATGCGAGCCCAGGCATTGAACCTGCCGCAACAATCCTCCGCCGCACTTGCTGAAGCGATCAGCCCGGAGGTTGTGCCGTGCCGACCACTTGGTAATCGCAGCCGCTCTTGCCTAAGCGGCCATCGCCGGTACTCGACAACGATGCACCGGTTCTGCTCGCCTGTCGCGTGGGCTACGGCGGACGTTGGGTCGCCGCACCCGGCACCGCAGCCCCTGGTGCCGCGTGGCGGATGGTGTGACCGCCGCTGGTGTCACGCAGGCAGACGGTGTGAGTGCCCGGTGTTGTCGTTCGGCTGGGTTGGCGTCGCGACGGTGCTTGGGTGATCACCTCCTGGGATTGAGGGGTGGCGGGGGGCTCGGGGGTGCCAGCCGGGTGCGGGCGGGCACCCCCGAGAGGGGTCAGCGGACCTGGTAGGCGCGGAGGATGGTTTGGGTGACGGTGTTGCCTTCGGTGTCGCGGGCGGTGATGCGGAGGGAGACGAAGGCGGGGGAGTTGGGGTTGGTGAGCAGGGCTAAGCCGTCGCCGGTGGGGATGTGGAGGGTGGGGGCGGGGCGCCAGGTGCGGCCGTCGTTGGTGGAGTAGTCGGTGCGGAGGGTGGTGATCCGGGGAGTGGGGGCGCCTGCTTGGCGTTGGGTGGTGAGGCGGAGGGGGAGGTAGGTGCCGGGACGGGCAGTGCCTTGGTCGTCCACCTCGGCGGAGGTGCGGACGGCCAGGAGCGGCGGGGGAGTGGTGGTACCCGCGCCTGCCTCGTGGAAGGTCCAGGTGATGTCGGCATGGGTACCCAGCACCGACCAGGGCACGACCCGGTCGACCGTGGTGCGCAGGGTGTACTGGCCAGGGGCGTCGGGGATGGTGAACGATCCGAAGCCGGGTAGGTCGCTGTGGCCGAGGGAGACGCCGTCGCGGGACAGGTCTGTGGTGCCGGTCGCGGCCACGGGAAGCACGGTGGACTGGTCAGGGTCACCGCTGGAGAGCGGGGACACCGCGACGGAGAGCTGATCGCCCACGCGAGCGACGCCGAAGCCGATCTCGGGAGCACCCAGGGACGGGCTCAGCGGCGCCCGGTTCCAGTGCGTCGTGTACTGCCCCGGCCGGTAACTCCGGTACGCCACGGTCGACTCGCTGTCCGAGGTGTCCTCCGGGAACACCGCCACCACGTGCTGCCACGTCGGCCCGGTCGTGAAGTACTCCGTCCGCCGCCCGGGAATCGGGGTGTCGCGGACCTGCAGCGCGCCCGTGTTCACCCCAGGTGCGTCGAGCAACGCGTAGTCGGCTCGCAGTGACTTGCTGGCCGCTCCCTGCGCGTAGTACCGGGCATCGACACGAGCGAGGTCCCGTGGACGAACCGTGAACCGCCCGTCCGGGATGTTGCCCTTGGACACGAACACCAGGTGGTAGACCGAACCGGGTGCCTCCAGGATCGCGCGGTGCGCCAGCAGGAACGTGTGGTCGGTGACCTCGCCCTGGGTCGGCACCAGGTACACCTTCTGCCCGGACTGCGAGAACCACGCCAGCGCCGATGTCCGCTCACCACTGGCCTGCCCCGACACCAGGGACAACTCGCCACTTACCTGGGTCGCGCGCGCACCGTCGACGCTCGTCGACACCAGCCGCCCACCGCTCGCGTCCAACGCGACCGCCGAGTCCCGGTCCACCGCCACCCCAGGCCGCGCAACCAGGCTGACCTCACCACTCGCAGCGACCTCGATCGCCTGGAAGTCGTACCGCCCCTTCGGCACTCGGGCCAACCCGGTCCCGTTGACCAACCGGACACCGACAGCGGCGCCCGTGTCCACATTGACCGCTTTCGTGACAGTTGACGCTGTCGCCCCGGTCCGCCCCTTGAGTGTCACGGTCACGTTGTAGCTCTCCGCCTCCAGCACCGCCGTCAACCCGGTCCGGACCACGACCCCGTCGCCTCTAGCGGTCAACCGGCCACTCTGACGCTCAGGCGCCTTCCCGGCCGTGTCCGCGTAGACGGTTACCTCCACAGTGCCGTGCGCGGGAACCGAGACTCGATCCACAGCCGGGACGAACATCGGGTTGTCGCTGCTCAGCACCAGATCAGCGGCCGCGTCGCCGTCGTTGCGGTAGGTCACCACCTTGCTCAACCGACCCGCGCGCGGCCACGGCACGAACCCGTACCCAACCCCGCCGCCGACCGCGCTGACCTGCTGCTCGACCGCCCGCGCCGCGTCCACCCGGCCCGCGCCCTGCTCGAACACCTCCGCCGTCGGCTCCGCGCTGCTCACCAGCACCGACTTCAACCGGTCCGCCGTCCATCCCGGCCTGCGCTGCGCTAGCAACGCCGCGGCCCCCGACACGTGCGGGGCCGCGAAAGACGTCCCCGACAGCGCCGCGTAGTGCTCATCCACCGGTGCGGTATCACCCGCTGGAGTCCCGGGCACCCTGGCCGACACGATGTCACTCCCAGGCGCGGCGATGTCCGGTTTCACCGCGTAGTCCCGTTTCCGGGGCTGCCGAGGGGAGAACGGGCTCGTCGTGTCCTCTTTGGTCACACTCCCGACCGCGAGCGCCGAGTCAGCGGCCGCAGGCGTGGTCACGGACGCGAGCGGATCGGGATTGCCCAGCGACCGGTCGTTGCCCGCCGAGGCCACGAACAGCGTGCCGTACCGGGCTGTCAGCGTGTTGACCGCGCGGGACACCGGGTCGGTACCGTCGCTGTAGCCGCCGCCCAGGCTCAGGTTCGCCACCCGCACCTTCGGCGCGATCCACTCCAGGCCCGCGATCACCGCCGAGTCCTGGCAGCCGATGGCCGTGCACACCTTGCCGCTGATCAGGTCCGCGTCCGGCGCCACACCACGGTAACGGCCACTAGAGGCCGCCCCGGTCCCCGCGATGATCCCCGCGACATGCGTGCCATGCCCCACCAGGTCGGCGGTGCCCGTGCCGGTGAAATCGTTGGTCTCCACGACCTTCCCGACCAGGTCCGGGTGCGCGCCATCGATGCCGGTGTCCAGCACACCGACAGTCACTCCCCGCCCGGTGTAACCGTTCTCCCACGCGGTAGGAGCCCCGATTTGAGGCACGCTCACGTCCAACGCGGGCTTCGACACCCCGTCCAGCCACACTGACGCGCCAGAAGCGGTGAACCAGTTCCAGAACCCTGGTTCCGGTGTAAGAGCGGCGCCATCGACACTAGGCAACGCTCGTAGTCCTGTTCCCGGTAGCGGAGTCCTGGCAATCGGCCCAGTGTCCGTCACGATCACCGGCGCCGGTCTGTCCCTCGGTAGCGTTGACAGGTCGAACAACCGCGGATCAAGTCGACCGGTGTCGACCAAAGGTTGTGCGTCCGAAGGCACCAACGTCGTGCCTTCGCGCAAGAACCCCACGTGCTCGCGCCCCGGTGTTGGCAGGACGTGGATGACCAGCTCCCCGCGCGGTCCCGTGAGGACTCGCAGCCGGTCACCCGTGATGAGCGTGAGCGACCCGCCCAACTGTGGTGCCGCGGCGGCCGACGCCGCTGTCGCCTGGACCGCTGTTCCCAGCAGCGTTCCCGCTACGAGGCAGGCCAGCACCCTGTACCGGCTCTTGTGACGCATGACGGATCTCCGTTCCCCTGGATTGGCGCCACAAGTGGTACCAGGGGGCGGTCACGGCGTGCGCGGATTTGTCCACAGGCCCACCCGGACGGCCGTTTCCCGCCGTCGGTGTGCGGTCGAGGACCAGCGGATCCGGAATCCAGCTCATGATCGGGGGTACTCGACGCCGTCCTCGGCCATCTGCGCGTCCCCCTCGCCGAGCTGTCCCTCATCCGCCTGGTTGGTGCGACCGAGGAGCTTGAGCCGCAGGATCAGCTTGGTGTTGCGGAGCAGGAGCTGGCGGACGACGGACGGGCGGAGGGACTCGGTGGCGGCGGTGGCGGTGGACGAGGTGGTGACGGCGGTGGTGGTCAGCAGGGCGAGCAAGGTGGTGGCGACGGTGACGACGGAGGTGAGTGCGCGAGCCATGACGCGTCCTCTCGGGGCGTGCTAGCGGAAGTCGGTTGCCCTTGGGGGATGGTTCAGGTGCGGTTTGGTGATGCGAGAAGCTCGCCAACCACCCCAACGGGAATTCCGGTCACCGACCGTGGAGCGCGCTCCGTCGGACCGCCTGCCCCATACGACCAACCGGTGAGCGCCGCGGTCCGCTAGTTCAGCCGACCCACCAGTTCCGTGAGCGCCTCGCCCAACGGCCGGTCGACCCGCACCGTCGCGTGCGCGTCACCCCGGGTCGGACCAAGCGTGATGATGACGACGGGTGTGCCGTTCGTGGCCGCGCGGCGGACGAAACGCAAGCCGGACATGACCGTCAGCGATGAACCCAAGACCAGCATCGCCGCCGCGTCGTCGACCACGTCGTTGCACTGCCGCACCCGCCCGGGCGGCACGTTCTCGCCGAAGAACACCACGTCCGGCTTCAGCACGCCGTCACAGGTAGCGCAACCGACGACGGTGAACTTAAGCGTCTCCTCTTCGGGCAGGTAGACGTCACCGTCGGGGTTGACCGTGTCTGGTGCGATCGCGTGGAAGTCGGGGTTCGCGTCCCGCATCCGTTCGTCGAGTTCGACCCGCGGCGTCGACGCCTGGCAGTTGAGGCAGATGACGCGGTCGAGGTTGCCGTGCAGGTCGATCACGCCGGGTGTCCCGGCGGCCTGGTGCAGGCCGTCGACGTTCTGGGTGATGACCCCGCTGATCAGACCGGTGCCGTGCAGCGCGGTGACCGCGTGGTGCCCCGCGTTCGGCGCGGCCGCCGCGATGGTGCGCCAGCCGATGTGGCTGCGGGCCCAGTACCGCTGCCGGGCGTGCGCGCTGCCGGTGAACTCGCCGTAGGTCATCGGGATGTGCTTGCGCAGGCTCCCGGCGGCGCCCCGGTAGTCGGGGATGCCGGACTCGGTGGACAGCCCGGCGCCGCTGAGGATCGCGACTCGGCCCTTGCCGACGACGTCGACCACCGCGTCGAGGCTCGTGGTGCGGGGGAGGGGGTCCCCGGTGGCGGTCCAGGTCAGCGTCGGCCGGACGCGCAGCGACGGCAGGCCAGGCGAGTGGTGGGCAGCCATGGCCCGAGTCTACGGATTTCCACTCGACCGGCGCAGGCGCTGACCCCCTAATTCGGCTCTGACCTGCTCCAACACCGACCCCGTTACCCTATTTTTGAAAATACACTATATCCTATCAAGATTATGGATGGCGCGTTTCACCAGGCGCGGGGCTCAGTCGGAACAAGAACAAAAGACGCCACGACGGCCAGCCGCATCAGCGCGGCTTTGCGGATCAGGACGCCCCCGTTCGCGGCGTGGCTGGGGGAGGGCTGCTAGTGGTGGGTGAGGTGGGTGGTGAACCAGTCGGTGGCCAGCTCGGTGACTCGGGCCATCGCGCCGAGTTCGGGGAACAGGTGGGTGGCTCCGAGGACGACACGGAGGTCGGCCGGTCCGCCGAGCTGGCGTAGCGCGTGCTGGTTAGCGCTAACGACGTCCGGATCGTGTTCCCCAGCGATGAGCAAGGTCGGCGCCGCGACCATCTCGAGCGCGGTAGCCGTGTAAGGGCTACCTCCGCGCGTCACCACCGCGGCGACAGTCCACGGACGAGCAGCGGCGGCGTGCAGCGCGGCAGCGGCTCCGGTGCTGGCGCCGAACACGCCGACCTTCATCCGGCGGACCGGTTCGTGCGCCTCCACCCAGTCGATGGCGGCCAGCAGGCGGCTGGTGAGCACGACGGTGTCGAGTTCGGCGTGGTCCTCGTCCTCGGTGTGCAGGTCCATCAGCAGCGTCGCGAGGTCGTGGTCGTTGAGGGCCTTGGCCACGGCCTGGTTGCGGGGGCTGTGCCGCGAGCTGCCGTGGCCGTGCGCGAACAGGACGATCCCCGGCGCGCCGGGCGGGGCGACCAGGTCGCCTTCGAGCCGGGCGGGCAGTTCGATCACCGACATGCCGGTCTCCTTCCTGCCAGCGGTGCGTTCCCACCCCTGGATCCGGCGAAACCGCTGGTAGCCCGATCAGGGGAGGCCAGGAAGGAGCTTGTCCAGGGTGAGCGGCAGGTCACGGACGCGGACGCCGGTCGCGTGGTGGGCGGCGTTGACGATGGCGGCCGCCGTGCCGACGATGCCGATCTCGCCGATGCCCTTGGCGCCGAGCGGGTTGACGTGCGGGTCCTCCTCGTCGATCCAGTACGCCTGGACGTCGGTGGCGTCGGCGCAGCTGGCGATGTGGTACTCGGCGAGGTCGTGGTTGATGACGTGGCCGAAGCGCGGGTCGAGCGAGCTGGTCTCGTGCAGCGCCATGGACAGGCCCATGGTCATGCCGCCGGTGAACTGGGAGCGGGCGGTGCGGGGGTTGATGATGCGCCCGGCGGCGAAGACCCCGAGCAGCCGGGGCACGCGGATCTCGGCGGTGTCGGCGTGCACCCTGACCTCGGCGAACTGGGCGCCGAACGCGTAGGTCGAGTAGTGCTCGTTGAACGGTCCAGTGTCGTGGGAGCCCTCGGCCTCATCGCCTTCGGTGGGGTCGGTGCCGAACTTGTCGCGGAACGTCTCGGCAGCTACTAGAACCGCCGAGCCCCAGGTAGCGGTACCTGTCGATCCACCGGCCACGGACGCGTACGGGTAGGTGGTGTCACCTATGCCGATGTCCACTAGATGCAAGGGGACGCCAAGAGCGTCGGCGGCGATCTGCGGGAGGACTGTCCACGCGCCGGTGCCCAGGTCCGCGGCGCCGATCTCGACGACGTAGTGGCCCCGTTCGTAGCGGATGGAAGCCGTGGCGCGGTTGGTGAAGGCCGGGAAGACGGCGGCGGCGACACCAGTGCCGACGAGCCAGTCACCCTCGCGGCGGGGCGCGCGGTCGGCCCAACCAAACCGGTCGGCGCCTTGGCGCAGGCAAGCGACGAGGTTGCGGCTGGAGAACGGCTTGCCGGTCTCAGGGTCGACCTCGGGTTCGTTGGCGACGCGCAGGTCGATCGGGTCGATGCCCAGGGCTGTGGCGAGCTCGTCGATGGCGACCTCGGGGCCGAACATGCCCGGGCACTCGCCGGGGGCGCGCATCCAGGTGGGGACGGCGATGTCGAGGGCGGCGAGGCGGTGGCGGGTGGCGCGGTTGGGCGCCGCGTACATCATGCGGGTGGGGGCGGCGGCGTGTTCGACGTACTCGCGCATGGCCGAGGTGGGGCTGGTGGAGGTGATGGCGATGGCGGTGAGCGCGCCGGTGTCGTCGGCGGCGAGGCGGGTGTGTTGGACGGTGGGTGGGCGGTAGCCGACGAGGGTGAACATCTGGGCGCGGGTGAGGGCGAGGCGGACGGGTCGGCAGGGCAGGGCGCGGGCGGCGAGTGCGGCGATGACGACGTGGGCGTGGGGTTCGCCCTTGGCGCCGAAGCCGCCGCCGACGTAGGGGCAGATGACGCGGACCTGGTCGGGGCGCAGGCGCAGGACCTCGGCGAGGTCGGTGCGGACGGCGTGGACGCCCTGGGTGGAGTCCCAGAGGACGAGGGTGTCGTCTTGCCAGAGGGCGGTGGTGGCGTGGGGTTCGAGGGGGTTGTTGTGGTTGGTGGCGGTGGAGTAGGTGTGGTCGATGGTGTGGGGTGCGGTGCGCATGGCGGTGTCGACGTCGCCGGTGGTGGTGTCGGCTGGGGCGCCCGTGACGAGGGCCTTGGGGGTGTGGAGGTCGTCGCGGTCTGCGGTGAAGGCGCTGTCGTGGTCGTCGACGTGGTAGCTGAGGTGGATGAGTTCGGTGGCGTGGCGGGCGATCTCGGAGGTGTCGGCGATGACGGCGCCGATGATCTGGCCGCGGTAGGCGATGTGGTTGTCCTGGAGGACGGCGAGTTCGGGGTTGTCGACGTGGGCGAGCTTCTGGACGTCGCCGGGGGTGAGGATGGTGAGGACGCCCGGTAGGGCCAACGCGTCGGTGATGTCGATTTCGGTGATGTGGCCCTTGGCGATGGTGGCTTGGAGCAGGGCGCAGTAAGCGGCGTTGTCGACGTCTGTCTCGTAGGCGTAGGTGGCGTTACCGGTGACTTTGGCGTGGCCGTCGCGTCGGGGGATGTCTTGGCCGATGGCGTTCATCGTTGGTCCAGGTTGCGCAGGGTGGCGATGACGGTGCGGGTGAGAAGGGGGACTTTGAAGCTGTTGCCGCCGTCGAGTCCGTTGAGTGGTTGGGCGTCGGTTAGTTCTGCCTCGGCGGCGGTGCGGTAGGTGGTGTCGTTGGCGGGTTGGCCTAGGAGGGCTTGTTCGGCGCGGTAGGCCCGCCAGGGTTTGTGGGCTACTCCGCCGAAGGCGAGTCGGGCGTCGGTGATGATGCCGTCGGTGGTCTCGAGTGCGGCGGCGACGGAGACGAGCGCGAAGGCGTAAGAGGCTCGGTCTCGGACCTTGCGGTAGCGGGATCGGCGCGCGAGGGGGTTGTGGGGGAGTTCGATGGCGGTGATGAGGTCGCCGTGTTCGAGGACGGTGTCGCGGGTGGGGTCGGTGCCGGGGAGTCGGTGCAGGTCGGTGCACGGGAGGGTGCGGGGTCCGTCGGGGCCGAGGATGTGGAGGGTGGCGTCGAGCGCGGTGAGGGCGACGGCCATGTCCGAGGGGTGGGTGGCGACGCAGTGGTCGGAGGCGCCGAGGATGGCGTGGCCTCGGGTGTGGCCGCCGATGGCGGCGCAGCCGGAGCCGGGGCGGCGTTTGTTGCAGGGCGTGGTGGCGTCCTGGAAGTACGGGCAGCGGGTGCGTTGCAGTGGGTTGCCCGCTGCGGTGGCCATGTTGCGGAGTTGGCCGGAGGCGCCGGAGAGCAGTGCCTCGGCGAGGGCGGGGTAGCGGGTGCGGACGCGGTGGTCGGCGGCGATGTCGCTGTTGCGGGTGGCGGCGCCGATGAGCAGGCCGCCGTGGTGGTCGGTGATGCCCGCGGTGGTGATGGCGGCGGTGTCGACGAGCAGGTCGGGGTGGGTGATGCCGAGTTTGAGGTGGTCGACGAGGTTGGTGCCGCCCGCGAGGTAGGTGGCCGTGGGGTTGGTGGCGACGGTGCGCACGGCGGTGGCGGCGTCGGTGGGGGCGAGGTAGTCGAAGGGCCTCATGCGCGGGCCGCCTGTTCGACGGCGGTGATGATGTTGGTGTAGGTGCCGCAGCGGCAGAGGTTGCCGCTCATCCGTTCGGCGATCTCGGCACGGGTGAGCTGGGGGTCGGTGGTGACGTCGCCCGCGTGGCTGGGGTGGCCGTTGGCGAGTTCGTCGAGGGCGCCGACGGCGGAGCAGACCTGGCCGGGGGTGCAGTAGCCGCACTGGAGGGCGTCGTTGTCGAGGAAGGCCTGCTGGACGGGGTGGAGGTGGCCGTCGGGGGCGAGGCCGTCGGCGGTGGTGACGTCCTTGCCGGTGGTGGTGACGGCGAGGGTGAGGCAGGCCAGGACGCGGCGGCCGTCGAGCAGGACGGTGCAGGCGCCGCACTGGCCGTGGTCGCAGCCCTTCTTGGGGCTGGTGGTGCCGAGTCGTTCGCGCAGGGCGTCGAGCAGGGTGGTGCGGGTGTCGACGAGCACCGTCCGGGTGACCCCGTCCACGCGGGTGGTGATCTCGGTGTCGACGCGTCGGTGGTGGTCCACGGTGCGCCTCTCTCGCGGTGTCGGTTCGGTTGTCCTCCGGTGTACCGCATCCGGCGGGTGTTCACCGGGGGACGGGTGACGGAGGGTGCCGGGATCCAGCGGGTGGCCTCCCCGGACGAGGTGATCTTTGGGGGTGCCACTATCGGGTTTCGGCGGTCCGTGACAACCTGCGTTCGGCCACAGCCACTACCTCGGGAGGGTCGCCATGGGGCAGCCCGGCAGGGCAACCGACCTGATCTCCGGGCTGCGGCTCGACGAACTGCTGCGGGAGTTGCACGAGCGGCTGGGCGACCTCATGCACACGCGCGACAGCCTGCAGGGGTTGTTGGACGCGGTGATGGCGGTCGGCGCGGGGTTGGAGTTGGATTCGACGTTGCAGCGGATCGTGCGGGCCGCCACCGATCTGGTGGACGCCCGGTACGGGGCGCTGGGTGTTCTCGGTGACGGTGGGTTGTCGCGGTTCGTGCACGAGGGCATCGATGCGCAGACCCGGTCGACGATGGGGCACCTGCCGGAGGGGCGGGGGTTGTTGGGGTTGCTGATCGAGCACCCGGAGCCGATCCGGTTGACGGACCTGGCCAAGCACCCCGCGTCGGTGGGGTTCCCGCGCAACCACCCGCCGATGGGCAGTTTCCTGGGTGTTCCGGTGCGGGTGCGCGGGGAGGTGTTCGGGAACCTGTACCTGACGGAGAAGCGGGGTGGGCCGTTCACCGCCGATGACGAGGCGGTGGTGCAGGCGTTGGCGGCGGCGGCCGGGGTGGCGATCGAGAACGCGCGGTTGTTCGAGCGGTCGCGGGACCGGGAGCGGTGGCTGACGGCGGCCGGTGAGGTCAACACGCAGTTGTTGGCGGGGGCGTCGCAGGGGGAGACGCTGGACCTGATCGCGCGGCGGGTGTTGGAGCTGACCGAGGCGGATTGCGCGTTGATCCTGCTGGTGGACGAGACGACGCGGGACCTGCTGCGGGTGGGGGCGGCGTCGGGGGACGTCTCGGCGGAGCGCGACGTGGCGGCGTTCGGGCCGTTGATCGAGTCGGTGCTGCGGGCGGAGGAGCCGCGTTCGGTGGCGGACCTGTCGGTGGAGGTCGAGTGCGGCGGGTTGGGGCCCGCGGTGGTGGTGCCGCTGCGGACCGCGGGCGGGGTGTTGCTGGCGGCGCGGGAGAAGGGGGCGCGGACGTTCGGGGCGGACACGGCGCCGATGCTGGCGTCGTTCGCGGGTCAGGCGGCGGTGGCGTTGGAGTTGGCGGAGAAGCAGCGGGCGCAGCGGATGCTGGACGTGCTGGCCGACCGCGACCGCATCGCCCAGGACCTGCACGACCACGTGATCCAGCGGTTGTACGCGACGGGCATGAGCTTGCAGGGCACGTTGCGGCGCATCGAGGACCCGGAGGCGCGGGCGCGGGTGCACCGGTCGGTGGAGCAGCTGGACCAGACGGTGCGCGAGATCCGGACGTCGATCTTCGACCTGCAGGCGGTCGACGACTCGGCCAGCTTGCGTCGGCGGATGCTGGACGTGGTGGCTGAGGTGGGTGCGGGTGCGCCGGTGTCGCCTGCGGTGTCGATGGCCGGGGCGATCGACACGCTGGTGCCGTTGGACGTCGGCGAGCACGCGGTGGCGGTGCTGCGGGAGGCCCTGAGCAACGCGGTGCGGCACTCGGGCGCGGGGGAGATCGTCGTGGAGGTCTCGGCGGGTGACGCACTCGCGGTCAACGTCCGCGACAACGGCGTCGGCGTCGGTTCCCCCTTGCGCCGCAGCGGCCTGGAGAACATGCGCCGCCGCGCCGAACAGTGCCACGGCCGCCTGGACGTCAACTCCCCAGAAACCGGCGGAACCTGGGTGCGCTGGGAAGTCCCCCTCGGCTAACGGCCCGAGCGGTGGCCCTGCTGGCCCAATGAAGGGTCGTGTAGACCGCCTTAAGGAAATTGTCCGAAGTTCGACAATTGGTCGAGCGTGCGACTGGTCGGTCGCTATCGGCGTGAGGTTGGCCGAAACCCGCCGCACGTTTGGCGGATCACTCGCGGCTGACTCCTGCCTACCATGTCGACTATGGACCCTCGAGGTGAGAAGCCCTCGGATGATGGCTTGCTCGGCACCAAGAATGTGGCCCTTTGGCAAGTGTTGGGTGGCGTCAGTGGCACGCTGTCGGCAGCTGGATCGTTCCTCGGTTGGTGGACGAGTCGTGTTCCGCTCTCGCTCAGCGCGGGCTTCGTCGGCTTGGCATCCGGGATCGTTTCCGGGATCTTCTTGTGGCGCGCCAAAAGGACAGGCGAACAGTATGTCGGCACACGCTTCGCCACTCTCATGGTGATCGTTTTACTCGGCCTCGCGGCGACCGGATGGGCAGCCGCATCGCTTGTTCCTGAAGCGGCGAGAGGTGGTCAAACCCCGCCGGGCGGAACCTCTGCCTCTGCCGGAGCTCCCCCTTCGACAACAGTTGCTCCTGGCGTGAGCCCTACGATGACCTCCTCCGTCGCGTACGTGGGCCCCGATCCGGCGACATTCTGGCCGGAGGCGGCCATCACGATTGGCACCAACGACGGGTACGACCTGGACGCGGCGACACCGGACAGCGGTCGCGTCCAGGTGGTGAACTCGAAAGCCGACATACGATTGATCACCGACCTGGCCGCGACACAAAGGATGACCGGCGCGGAAGCCGTTTCGAGCTATGCGGACTGTGTTGGCGCGCCGACGCGCAAAGCCATCCCCGCGGGTGAGCTGAAAGTGGGATCTACCTTCTGCGTCGAGACGACCGAAGGCCGGTGGGCGCGGCTGGGTATCGCCGACGTCCGGGTCGAGCCCTCGAAGACCGAGGTGGACCTGAGCGTCATCGTGTGGCAGAGAGCCGCGTAACGGGGCGACGCCCGATCGTCGGCTCACGCACCCGAGGGGCGGAGTGGCGTGGCCGCGTGGTCGCTTCAGTCCGCCGGTGGAGTGGTGCGCGAGGTGATCAAGCCGCCATGAGAAGCCTGTCACGACCGACAGCACACGCCCCGGGGTCTGGCTAGCGGCGGCGGAGTTCGGCGGCGAGGACGGCGGCTTGGGTGCGGCGTTGCATTTTGAGTTTGGCCAGGAGGTGGGAGACGTAGTTCTTGACGGTTTTCTCGGCCAGGAACATGCGTTCGCCGATTTCGCGGTTGGTGAGGCCTTCGCCGATGAGGTCGAAGACGGTGCGTTCCTGGTCGGTGAGGTGGGCCAGGGGGTCGGTCTCGGTGCGTTCGCGGCGGATGCGGTCGAGGAGGGCGGCGGTGGTCCTGGGGTCGAGCAGGGAGCCGCCGTCGGCGACGGTGCGGACGGCGGCGACGAGGTCGGTGCCCAGGACCTGCTTGAGGACGAACCCGGACGCCCCGGCCATGATCGCGTCGAAGAGGGCCTCGTCGTCGGCGAAGGAGGTCAGCATCAGGCAGCGCAGGTCGGGCAGCGCGGAGCGCAGGTCGCGGCAGAGCTCGACGCCGGTGCCGTCGGGCAGCCGCACGTCGAGCACCGCCACGTCCGGGTTCGCCGCGGGCACCCGCACCAGCGCCTCGGCGACCGAGGCCGCTTCCCCGACGACCTCGATCCCCGGCTCGTCGAGCAGGTCAGCCACCCCACGCCGCACGATCTCGTGGTCGTCGACCAGGAACACCCGCATATCCACCCCTCCTCAGCCACCCCCACTGTAGGGCCGCCCACCTGCCCCCGCGCGCGCCGGAGGACCGGGACCACCCGGGACCTTCGTCCCTGGCAGCGGGTCCACCAAGGTCAACAACGTTCTACGATTGCCCGTACGGCGATCGAGGAGCGGGACAGGGGTGGCGATGCATCCGGCGAAGCTGAGGTACCTGCGGCGGTGGTACTTCGCGGCGCTGCTCGGGGCGCTGGCGTTGTTGCTGGTGGTCCGGTTCTTCGTGGTCGGCGAGGTCACCCCCGGAACGGGGTCGCCGCTGCGCAGCGTCTCGGCGCAGGTGCTGGAGTCGTTGATCGCCGCGACGGTGGCGGGGGCGTTCATCGCGGTGCTGCTGGTGTGGTTGTTGCCCGCCGACGACCGGGTGCCTGAGTCCGATGTCGTGCAGGCCCGCGAGATCGAGCCGCTGATCCGGGCCGAGGCGGCGGCGGCCAGGGAGTGGCGGGTCCGGGCCCGGACCGCGTCCTACTTCCGGTCGCGCACCTTGCCGTGGCTGGCCGAGGCGACGGTGGCGCGCAACGTGTCGATCACCGTGCGCGCGCAGTTGATGGACCCCAACGACGAGCGGCTGCTGCACACCTACATCCGCTACCTCAACACCCGCGAGGGCGCCGCCCGCAAGTGGGACGTCGATCGGGTCCGGCACGAGATCCTGGCCACTGTGCTGTCGGTGTACGCGTGGCGGGAGGCGTTCCCCCGGCTCGACATCGAGATCGGGCTGAGCCCGACGTTCTGGATCATGAGCCTGGACATGTCGCAGCGGGTGGCGGTGGTGACCGGCCAGTACAAGGGGCACCCGGCGCTGGGGCACCGCGACGGGACGGCCTTCTACAACGCCCACCGGGACGAGTTCGACGCGGGCATGGCCGGGTGCCGCGTGCTCGACCCGGCTGTGCGCGCGCCCAAGCCGGAGGACCTGGACACCGAGTCGGTCAAGGCGACGTTGACCGCGCTCGGGCTCGACCACTCGGGGATCACCGAGGAGGGTTTCGCGACCATCGGGCAGTACATCCGCCGCCCGGAGCACCGGTACGAGTGAGGGGGAGCGATGAGCGATCTGCTGGCCTTCCCGGACGACCCGTTGTGGACCGAGGCGCACGGACGGGTGCACAGCGCTCTGCGGCCGTACTTGGGCCGGTCGACGCTGGAGTGCGCGGTCGAGCTGACCGGTCTGGTCGGTGGCGTGGTGTTCACGGACGCGGTGCGCGATGTCGTCGCGGGCACGGTGGCCGACGAACGGCTGCTGGCGGTGTGCGCGGACCGGTCGCAGTGGCACCCCCTGGGGTTCGTCAAGGTGCTGGTGATGTCGAACGCCGCGTTCCAGATCCGGATGAACTACTGGCCGAGCCCGGTCGGTGAACGGGAGGACGTGCACGACCACCGGTTCGACTTCGTCTCCACCGTCGTGCACGGCGCCTTGGTCGCCGAACAGTACGAACTGGCCGCTGACGGTGAGCTGTTCGACCGCTATACCGATCGCCTGCCCGGCTCCGCGGAGGAGCCGTACCTGCTCGACCGCGTCGACCAGGCCCACGTCCGCAAGGCCACCGCGCTTCGGGTGCACCGAGGTGGGGCTTACGCGACCAGCGGGCGGGTGCTGCACCGGGTGATCCCGATCGGCGCGCCGGTGGTGACGCTGTTCGTGAAGTTCGCCTGCTACCGGGCCGACACGACTGTGCTCATCACGCCGGGCGCCGCCATCGGTGCCAGGCAACCCCGTCGCTACACGCGGTCCGACGAGGCGCGAGATCTGCTGGGTCAGGTTCTCGC
Source organism: Actinokineospora globicatena (assembly GCF_024171945.1). Taxonomy (GTDB): domain Bacteria; phylum Actinomycetota; class Actinomycetes; order Mycobacteriales; family Pseudonocardiaceae; genus Actinokineospora; species Actinokineospora globicatena. The sequence goes on along the minus strand of NZ_JAMTCR010000003.1, from coordinate 811,460 downwards.
GCTCTGGGAACTCTGAGCACCGAGAAGCTTCAGTTTCCTGTGGTAACTTGGCGTGACCTGAGGAGGTGCGCCGTGTTGCTGGATGCCAGTCTGCCCGCGCAGTTGGGGCTCGCGGGGGTTGTGGTGGAGGCGCCGTGGTGGACCAATCGGGCGTTGTTGACGGGGGTGGGGCGGGCGGCGGTGCGGGCGGTGCACGAGGAGAACATCGCCGCTGGGGTGGATGTGGTGACGGCGGCTACTTTTCGTTGTGCGGAAGCCGATCTGCTGGAGTTGGGGCTCGCACCGGGGTCGGGGACGGCGTGGATGGTGCACGCGGCTGTGGGGGTGGCCAAGGCGGCGGCGGGGAACGCGGTGACGGTGGCCGGGTCGGTGGGGCCCGGGGATCCGGCGGGGCACGGGTGGTTGGTGACCGAGCTGGTCCGATGTGGAGTGGACGTCGTCCTCGCCGAGTCGATGCCGTCGGTGTCCGAGGCGGAGGCGGTGCTCGACCACGCTGTCGCGGCCGGGGCGACGGCCTGGGTGAGCTTCCAGTGCGGACCGAACGCGGCACTGCCCTCCGGTGAGTCCGTTGTGGACGGTGTCGTGTCCGCCTGGGAGCGCGGCGCGGCGATGGCGTTGCTCAACTGCGCGCCACCGGAGCGGATCGAGGACGCCCTCCAAGCCGTGCGCCGCCACTACGAAGGCCCCCTGGGTGCCTACCCCGACGCCACCGGGGAGGGGTTGACCGATCTCCTCGCCCGGTGGCGCATGGACTACGACCTCGCCGTGGTCGGTGGCTGCTGCGGCACCACCACCGCCGACCTCAGGGCTCCAGCCACACGTTCGTGAGGTCCCCGTTGAGCACCGGGTAGGGCTCCCAGCCGCGCACCCTGGGGGAGTGGAACCAGTACTGGTGCGCGAACAGCACCGGCACCACCGCCATGTCCCGCAGCACCTCCGCCTCCACCGCCCGGTACGCCGCGTTGGCCGTGTCGCGGTCGAGCGCGTCGCGCCCCTCGGCGAGCAGCCGGTCGACCCGAGGACTGGCGTAGAACCCGAGGTTCCAACTGCCCTCCGGTCTGCTCTCGAACAACGGCTGCAGGTACGTGCGCGCGTTGTCGCCGTGCCAGTCCGGTTCCCACCCCGTGAACGCCAGGTCCCAGTCCCCGCGCACCGCCGGTTCGGGCGAGGCGAAGTACGTGGCGAACAGGTCGGTGATCGACACCGGCACCGGCTCCACCCGGATCCCCGCACGCGCCAACGAGATACCGATCTCGTGCACCGACTCCGGGTGGATGTCGCGGTCGCGGTGCAGCAGCCGCAGCGTCAGCCCGTCGGGGTACCCGGCCTCCGCCAGCAGCGCCCGCGCCGAGTCAGGGTCGCCGGTCGGTGACCCGGGTGGAACCGGCTCGACCGGGGTGTGCGCCGAGCACAACGGGGGCAGCACCCGCCACGCCAGCTCGCTCAACCGGGGCCCGCCCCACACCCGCGACACCGCCTCGCGGTCCAACGCCACCGACACCGCGCGCCGCACCTCGACCTTGCTCGTGGCCAGGTCCTCGTTGGGGCTCACCATGTTCACCGCCAGGTACGGGCTCAGCAGCCCCGCCGGGTGGACCTCCAGGCGCGGGTCGCCGAACAGCCGCGGCAGCTCGGCGGTCATCGGCTGGATGTCCCACAGCATGTCGACCTCGCCGGTGTCGACCAACCGGAACGCCTCGGCCTCGTCGACGCCCATCCGCACCGACACCTCGTCGAGGTGCGCGGCCCGCACCGGGTCGGTCGCAGGGTCCCACGCCGGGTTGCGGCCCAGCACCAACTGCTTGCCCGGCACGTACTCGCGGACCGCGTACGGCCCGGTGGAGCGCAACCGGCGGATGATGTCGTCGCTGCCGGGCAGGAACCCCGAGTACTCGATCGGCGCCGGGCTCGCGGCGGGCAGCGCGAGGATGTTGAGGAAGTCCACCGAGTGCCCCAGGGTCCGCAGCACCAGCGTGTCGGTGCCCATCACCTCGATGCCGTCGAGGGTGCGGCACTCGATCGCCGTGCTGACCTCCGTCGGGTCCAGCGCGGCCAGCTCGTCGCGCAGCCGCGCCAGGCCCCGGATCGTGCGGGCGAAGTAGGTCAACGACGGGCTCGGCGCGTCCGGGTGGGCCAGCCGCTTGATGCCGCGCGCGAGGTCGGCGGCGGTCACCGGGCGGTGGTCGTCCCACCGCACCCCCGGCCGGATCGTGAACACGTACTCCTGGCCCGTCGCGTCCAGGCGGCCGTTGGACCTGGTCGGCAGCTCGGTCGCCATGTCGGCCACCACCTCGCCCGCCGCGCGCTGGTCACGCCCGGCGCGGTAGGTGACCAGTTGGCGGGTGTAGGCGCGCAGGACGCCGCGCGTCGCGGTGTGCACGGACAACGCCGGGTCGAGGTTGTCGGCGTCACCGGCGCCGACCAGGGTGAGCGTGCCGCCAGGGCGCATGCGGGGGAGTCCTCTCGGGGCGATCAGCGCCGGGTGCCGAACAGGCCCCGGTTGAGCACGGGTTTGGCGGTCTCCTGGAAGTCGACGTCCGGGTCCAGGTCGCGGATGGTGCCCTCGATGACCAGCAGCGACAGCAGCGGGAAGATCAGCTCCGGGGCGGCGTGCACCCCGTGGCGGCGCTGCAGGTCGAACATCTCGGTGGCGAACCCGATGAGGCTGAACTCCCGCGCCGGGAGCCCGTGCACCCGCACCACCAGCTCCGCCATCCTGGTCAGGAACCCGGGCAGGTCGGCGTCGGGGCGCTGCCCGGCGGAGCTGTCCACGACGATCTCGGCGCACCGGTCGCCGCGCCCGACGGCCATGTTGAGGAAGAACTCGGCGAACAGCACCCGCAGCCGCTCGGTGAGCTGCACGCTGAACCCGGCGTCGAGGACCACGACCTCGCCGCCCCGGGTGAAGTACAGGTTGCCCGGGTGCAGGTCGCAGTGGACGAACCCGTCGACGAAGAGCATGTGGTAGATCGCGGTCAGCGCGGACTGGGCGAAGCGGCGCCGCAACGCGACCGGGCAGCGCTGGGCGGTGCGCAGGTCCAGGTTCGGGATGAACTCCATCGCCACGCAGTCGGGCCGCGTCAGCTCCGGGTACACCTGGGGGACCCAGATCCGGGGCACGGCGCTGAGGTCGCGGCGCAGCCGGGTCAGGTTCGCGGCCTCACGGGGGAAGTCGAGCTGGGCCAGCACGGCGGCGCACATCGCGTCGACCACGTCGGTCACCGGGACCCCGCGCAGCACCGGCAGCCGCGCGGCCAGACCGGCGCCCCACCGCATGATCCGCAGGTCCGCCGCCAGGATCGACGAGATCTCCGGGCGCAGCACCTTCAGTGCCACCCCGCGGCCATCGGCGTCGGTAGCGCGGTAGACGCAGGCGACGCTACCGCCCGCGATGGGCTCGTAGTCGATGACGGGAAACAGCTCGGTCAGTCGTGGCCCATAGATGTCGCGCAAGACCTCACGGCTGCGCGCGGAGTCCAACGGCGGCACGGAGTCCTGCAGCACCTCCAGCTCCGCGCACAACGCGGGCGTGAGGATGTCGCGGCGCGTCCCCAGCACCTGTCCCGCCTTGACGAACGCGGGCCCTAGCGCCACCAGCAGCCGACCGACCTGTCGATACAGGTGGGCCAACCCCCTCTCTCGACCCTGGACCGCCACTCTTATGCCAGCCGGGGCGAGCATCACGACAGTGGTGACCATGACTCTCACCGCACGCAGGACCTCACGCATCAGCGCCACTCCCCACGCTAGGACCGCTGGAAACCCGGTAGTTCCACCGCGCGCAGTTGCAGCGTGGCCTGGTCGCAGTACCAGATGAGGCTGCCGTCCCAGGTCAACCCGGACGGCTTGCCCCACACCCGAACCGACACCTGCTCGCGGCGGGTCGCGGTGTCGACCACCGTGAGCATCGAGCCGCCGTGGTCGGAGTACACGAGGTACCCGTCGGACACCGTCACCCCCGCCGGTGGGCGCCGCACCGCGACGCAGTCGATCAGGTGGAAGTCCGAGGAGTCCCGCAGGTCCAGCACCTTGAGGTCCGCGTACCCCAGCCACAGCCCGTCGCGGCACGCCTCCAGGCCGGTCAGCGTGTGCCCGGGGCGCGGGTTGGCGAACTCGGCGACCACCGCCCCGGTCTCCGGCGACAGCATCCGCAGGTCGCGCCGCTCACCCACCACCTGGACCAGGTAGCCGTCCATCGTGGTCAGGTCCGCGCGGATGTCGTCGCAGGCGATCTCCCGCGACCGCGCCCCGGTCACCGCGTCGACCGCGGTGATCTGCCCGGTGAACGACTCCGAGTACCACAGGAACTCCCCGGACCAGGTCACCCCGCACAGCTCCAACGCCTGCACCGGCAGGTCCCGCACGATCCCGGCCAGGATGGTCACGACGGCTCCCGCCTGCTGATCCCGCACTCCAGCCGCCAGTCCGTCGCCACCCGCACACCCTCGGGCAGCACCACCCGCGCCCGCACCGCGTCGCCCTCGGCCACCGGGGTGTGGCGCACCGGCCAGATCCACACCCCCCAGTTGCAGCCCGGGTACGACGGGAAGTTCGACAGCGACACCCCCGGCGCCAGGTTCGCCGTGAACGACCCCATCACCGCGTGCAACGTCCCCGGCCGGGTGATCCGCAACGTCCGCGGCGCCGTCGACACACCCTGCTCCGTCGCGCCCAACACGCTGTCGCCGATCGGCACCGCCGCGCTCAACCGCACCGGCGGCCGCTGGAAGAAGTGCAGGTGCGCGGCCGGTTCGGCGTACTGCTGCACCACGTCGAGCCGGTAGCCCAACGCGTCGGACCCCCAGATGCCCCAGCCCTCGTCGTCGAACTCGATGGCGGTCAACGTCGTGGTCAGCCGCTGCGGCACCACCCGCCCACCCGGCACCAGCACTCGCTTGGCCACCGCCGCGACGATCTCCGGCATCTCCTCCTCCGGGCCGATGTTGCCCATCAGCTCCGCCACCAGCACGTCGGCCTTGCGCGGCAGGTCCACCGTGCGCGCGTCACCCTGGATCACGGTGAGCTTGCCGGACAGGCCGTTGTCGTCGGCGATCCGCGCCGCCACCGCGGCCGTCACCGGATCACCCTCGATGGCGTAGACGTGCGCGGCGCCGTGGCGCAACGCCATCATCCCCAGCACCAGCAACCCGGCGCCCACGTCGACCACCACGTCACCCGGGCGCACCGCCCACGCCAACGCGTCGTCGTAGGCGCGCACCCGGGTGCGGTCGGCGAGCATCGCCTGGTGCATCACCAGCGACCGTGTGTCCATCCCAGCTCCAGACGCGCCAGGACCTCGCCCCGGCGCGGCGGCCGGGGCGAGGTCGGGGGTGAGCGGTGGCTCAGACGTTCACCGCGGCGTGCTCACCGACGATGGACTCCCGCATGACCAGCGACAACCCGGTGATCCGGGCCTTCTCCACGTCACCGGTGGTGACCAGCGGCGCGCCCTGCCCGGACAGCGCCAGGTTCGTGCCTTGCGGGTCCAGGTCGCGCAGGCTGCCCGACAGGTGCACCGGGTTGGTCGAGTACAGCACCTCCGACGGCGTCACCAGGTCGAACTCGGCGTCGAAGTGCAACTCCGCCGGGAACCGCACCCGCGACAACGCGTCCTCGGTGCCCTCGCCCAGGCTGCCGCCCGAGGGCTTGGGCCAACTCGCCCGCAGCATGATCCGACCACCGAGCTCCGGGCACTCGCCGACCAGCGCCACCCTGGCCAGCTGCGCCAGCACCCCGACACCCTCGTCGTGCTTCTCCGGGCCGAACAGCAGGATCTCCAGGCCCGCCGCCAACCCGTGGTTGCCCGACAGGTCCACCCGCACCGTGCGGCCCCCCACCTCCAGGGTGAGCGTCGCCTCGGTGGAGGTCTGGATGATCATCGACGGGTCCACCAGCATCGACATGCACGCCGCCGGGCTGTCGGCGAAGAACACCGTCGGGGTGATCCCGATCGACTCGTTGTCGTCGGTCGAGGGGTACCACGCCTCCGGCAGCGTCGTCCCGCGCACCACGTTCGGTGCCTGCACCAGCTCGATCGGCTGGTCGCCGCGCGGCACACCCAGGTACCCGCCGGTCAACGGCTTCTTGAACGGCGGGATCGCGTCCACCACGCCGTAGATGTCGATGACGTTGCGGTGCACCAACCGCAGCGTGCTGGTCTCCAGGATGCCGAAGCGCTGGATGTGGAACTCCGCCGGGAAGTTCTTGCCCGGCGAGATCTGCCGCACGTGCCCGGTGTTGGGCAGCAGCGGGTTCGACAGGATCTGGATGCGGTCGTTGAGCTCGTAGCTGAAGCCCTTGATGCCGACCTCCGGCGCGCTGATCAGCTCGGTGTCGAACACCGCCCGCCCGCGCTCGTCCACCCGGTGCTCGAACCCGGGCATCGGCCACTTGTTCATCTGCACGAAGCCGGAGAGGTTGATCGTCTCCCGCTTGCCGTTGTAGTAGTCGTCGCCGTAGACGATGGTGGCGGCGGCCAGGATGTGCGGCCGGATCGGCTTCGGTGCGAGGTTGAGCGACTCGTAGGTTTCCCGTGCCACGGTTGGCCTCCAGTGCGGGGCAGGACTTGGGTGAGTACCGGTGAGCTGGCTGCGCCTGGGTGAGCCGGGGAGCGGTCGATCCGCTCGAGACTGGCTCCAGTCCAAGACGCTATATATTTCCGAAGTAAGAGTCAACGCCCCCAATGGGTGCTTGCCTCCCGGGGCGCTTGGAGGTCCGCGGACTGCGCCTTGGTGGCGGTGTGGGACAGGCGCCCGCTTGCTTGGCGGTGCCGGGGCGCGGCTGCGACGGCTGTTGGTGAGCGGCGCGGCGTCAGGGCTTTGCTGAGCGGCGCCGTTCGCTTGCGGACGGCATGGGTGGGCCGGCGCCGGGCGCGGGAGTTGTCCACAAGGGTCCGAGCTGTCCACAAGCCACGGCGAACCCTCTTGACAGCGGCCGGAAAGCGGTAGGCTGAGTGTGGGTGGCCCCCGGGTGGGTGGGGGTCTGCCGTCGGCCGGGGTGGACGCGGCGAGCGCGGTGGAGGTGGTGGGGGCCCGCCCGGGTTTGGCGTCGCGTGGCTGCGGTTCGCGTTGCGGACGATCAACGGCAGGCACGCCTCGGCGTGCACAACGAGCCTCGGTTGACCGGCACGCCGCCCGTGTCTGGGCGCAGCCGGAAGTTCGCGGTTGGGCATCCGCCAGTGGCCCGGCGAGGGCCCGGCAACCCGTCGAGGTACTGGCGTGGGACCGCGAGTTAGGCGGGCACCAGGGAGACGGCGGCTTCGGCGGCGTCCAGGAGCGGGGTGCAGGCGGCGGGGGTGGGGGCGGTGACGGCGACCATGGCGTAGCGGCCCCAGACGTGGCCTTCGGGGGGTGGGGCGAGGGTGGTGCCGGGGTCGGCGAGGGGGCGGGCCAGGAGGGCGCCGCGGGGGAGGGCTGTGGGGTTGATGCGGATCTCGCCGACCGTGGTGGGGGCTGGGGGGTAGAGGAAGCGGATGGCGGTGACCGTGTTGTGGGTGGGGGTGAGGGTCGGGGGGCGGCCGCAGGCGATGGCTGCGGCGATGCGGCCCGCGTCGATGCCGGTGGATTCCATGCCCAGGTAGGGGACCAGGTCGCCGCCGAGGCGGCAATTGACCTCGATGACCGACCAGCCGCGCGGGGTCAGCCGCAGTTCCGTGTGGGTCATGCCGGAGTCGAAGCCGAGCGCGTCGTGGGCGGCCGAGAGGACCGCGCGTAGTTCCGGGTCGGTGAACAGCGGGTCGGCGCCGTCGACGAGGTGGCCGGTCTCCTCGAAGTACGGGGCGAACCCGCTGGTCTTGCGGGCCAGGAACAGCGGTGTCGTCGCGCCGTCGACCACCGCGGAGTCCACGCTGAACTCCGGGCCGGACGCGTACTCCTCCACCAGGACACCGAGTTCGTAGTACCGGGCCTGGTCGACGTGCTGCGCGCGGGTGTGCTCGTAGGCGGCGGGCAGGTCCTCGGCGCGGTCGACCTTGGTGACCCCCATGCTCGCCCCCAGCGCCCGGGGTTTGAGGACGACCGGGTAGCCGATGTCGGCGGCGGCCGCGGTGGCGTCGGCGAGGGAGGACACCGCGACCGAGCGGGGTTGCGGGACCCCGGCGGCGGCCAGGGCGGCGCGGGTGCGGTGCTTGTCGCGGCAGCGGTCGATGACGTCCGGCGCGACCCCCGGCAGCCCCAGGTACTGGGCGACCGCGGCGGTGTTGGCCATCTTCAGCTCGTCCCAGCACAGGATCCCGTCGACGGTGCGGCCGTCGGCGACCCGCGTGGCCGCCGCCATCAGCTCGGCCCCGTCGCGGATGTCGACCGCCGTGCCGCCCACCACGTACGGGGCCTCCCAGCTGACCGGTTCGTGGTCGAGCAGCCACACGTCGGTGGTGGCCGCGATCGACCGCAGCAGGTAGCCCCGGTGCGGCTCGTAGCCGATGCCCACCAGGATCATCAGCGGCCGCTCACCCACGCCGCGCCCCAGCGCCCTCGTCGAACACCAGACAACTCCTCCCGGGTGACCGCCAGCCCCGTCGACTATATAAACCCGAAGTGAGGTTGGGAAGCTCAGTCGAGGCCGAGCATCCGGATGCAGCGCAGCGCCGCGCCGGGGTCGCCGGACACGCGCACCGCGCCGCTGGCGATCACCTCGGCCGGGCTGGTCATCCTGGCCCCCACCCGGATGAACGTCTCGGCGTCGCACGCCACGGTCAGGTCCGGCTCGGTGGCCGCGCCCCTGGTGAAGCGCACCCGCCCCTCCCGCACGGCGATGGTGAAGTCCTGGTCGTCGACCCGGAACTGGTAGGTGTCGTCGACCTCGGGCACCGCGTCGCGCCGCACCATCGACTGCACCGCGAGGAACCCCCACTCGGCCCTGGTCGTGCCGCCCCGGTCGTCCTCGCTGAGGAACCCCAGGCCCCACTTGGCCAACCCCAGCAGCGGTTGCCGCAACTGCTCGCCCAGCTCGGTCAGCTGGTAGCGCAGCGCGCGGCCCTCACCGGGGATCGCGATCTGCTCGACCACCCCGTGCGCGCCCAGGGTGCGCAGCCGGTCGGAGAGCAGGTTCGGGCCGATGCCGGGCATGTTCTCCAGCAGCGCGGTGAACCGGGCCGGGCCGATCAGCAGCTCGCGGATCACCAGCAGCGTCCAGCGCTCGCCGACCACGCCCAACCCCACCGCCAGACCGCAGTCGCGCCGGGTGTCCTGCCTGATGGCCATGAGCCCCTCGTCCGGATCGCTGGTCGCCCGCGCGGAGGAACGCGGATGTCGCCGCCAGGGTGTAGTTTTCCCAGAGCTTATAAGGCGTTCGGCACCCGCGTCGAGGCGGTGCGCGCCGATTCGACCGGTATACACCGACAACCCTCGCCGATGACCACCCTGATGGAGGACGCGGATGACCGTCGCGGCGCTGCGCGCGGAAAAACACGAGGAATGGCGGCTCTCGGCGGTGGGCTGGGTGCGGTACCGGGCGAACTTCGCCGACGCCGCGGTGCCCAGTGCCCGCCGGATGGTGGAGCTGTCCGGGGCGCGACCGGGGCAGCGCGCGCTGGATCTGGCTTGCGGCGTCGGGGTTCCGGCGCACCAACTGGCCCAGGCGGTCGGTCCGACCGGGTACGTGCTCGGGGTGGACATCGCCGAGGACATGGTCGCCGGTGCGCGCGCGTGGGCAGCGGCCGCCGGACTGGACACAGTGGACTTCAGGACCGTCCCGAGTGAGCACGAACTGGGCGTTGAGCCGCGCAGTTTCGATATCGGCACGTGCCGGGCGGGATTGCAGTACATGGTCGAGCCGGGTGCCGCGCTGCGTGCGATGAAGGCCGCGTTGCGCCCGGGGGGCCGAATGGTCGCGATGACCGTCGGGTCCCCGCAGCGGTGCACCTCGTTGCGGATCCTGGAAGAGGTGGTGGCCCGGCACATCACCATGCCGACGCTGATCCCCGAACCGGACAAGGGCGTGCCCGGCACCGTGGCGCTGTCGGACCCGGCGGACCTGGAGGCGCTCTACCGCGACGCCGGGTTCACCGACGTGCGCACCGAGATCGCCGACCACCCGATCGTGGGAGCGGAGTCCGCCGAGGAGTACTGGGACGTCTGCGAGCAGAGCGCCGGACCGTTCATCCTGCTGCTGCGCTCCATCGGCGCCGACCTGCGCGCCGCCATCCGCGCTGACGCCATCGCCACGCTGCGCGCGGAGTTCGACGGCGGACCGGTCGTGATGACCGGGGAAACGCTGATCACCGTCGGGACGAGCTGAGCGGTCCCCGGTGGACTCGCCGCGCGGTGGGTCCACCGGGGAGTGCGGCGCTCAGTCCAGGTCCCCGACCATCAGGTTCCCGACCGCGTTCGGGTCGTCGCTGAGGTAGAACTCGCGGATCGCCGAGGCGTACTCGTCGCGGTGCACCTCGCCGTCGTGGTCGGCGTCGAGCGCGTCGAACATCCGGCGGGTCTCCTGCTCGCTGATCCCCGAGCGGCTCTGCGCGGCGATCATCTCCTGCACGCTGAGCCTGCCGCTGCCGTCCTTGTCGGCCAGGTCGAACACGGCCAGCGCGAACGGCAGCGCCACCTTGTCCACGAACTCCGGGCGCTCCATCGCCTGGTTCCACTCGGTCTTGCTGACGGTGCCGTCGGCGTCGGCGTCGGTGGCCGAGGTGATGTCCTGCCAGAGCTGCTCGGCCAGCCGGTCGATCCGGATCGCCTCCTCGGTGGCCTCGGCGACCGCGAAGGTCTCCCGCCAGATCTTGGCCATCGCGGTGATGTCGTTGCGCTGGAGCACCCCGTCGCGGTCGACGTCGAAGCGCTCGAACGCCTTCTCGTACTTGCGCTGCTGCAGTTGGGTCGCCATCGGTGTCCCTCTCCCTGTTTCGTCCTGCCAGTGCCACCCCGGACCTCGCCCGGGGTCCCCGCCTGATCCGCCCCCGACCCGGTTCCCGGCCGGGGGCGGGGGTTTGCCGCTAGTCCGGGCGCACGCCGAAGAACCACGCGCCGGGGGAGTCCGGGTCTGCGGAGGTGAAGGCGTCGCGCACGACCGCGACGAACTCCCCCCGGTCGATCCGCCCGTCCCCATCGACGTCGATCTTGGTGAACGCCTCGACCGCGATCTCCCTGGTCAGCCCGGAGGCCAGGTAGACCGCGACGTACTCGTCGGTGCTGATCGCGTCGTCGCCGTCGGCGTCGAGCACCCGGAACACCGTGTCGGCGATCGGGCCGACGGTCGCGGCGAAGAACGCGTCGTCGTCGACCAGCCGGTCGCGCATGATCGTGGCGCACTCGTCGGTGGGGATCGCGGACCCGTCGGCGTGCGCCTGGGTGCCGCCGTGCGCGACCAGGTGGTCCCACCAGGCGTCGAGCGCGGTGTGGATCGTCGTCCAGTGCGGCGACCCGGCGGGCAGCCGCAGCGCGCCGCAGGTGCTCTCCGCGTGCGCGGCGAAGTCGGCGGCGGTCAGGTAGCCGTCGCCGCCGACGTCGAAGATCTCCAGCATCGCCTCGATGTTGCGCTGCTTCTGGCTGGTCACGTGCGCGCCTCCGCGGGGATGAGTGGCCTGGCCTGCGACAGGTGGGCCGGGGTGGTGCCGCAGCAGCCGCCGAGCACGTCGGCGCCGTGCTCGGTGTGCCAGCGGGCCAGCAGCGCGCCGAACTCGCCCGCGGGCAGCGCGGCGGGCAGGTGCCGGTCCACGGGGCCGTCGGTGCCGGTGCGGTCCTCGATGTTGGGGTACGCGCCGACCGGGCCCGCGCACGCGCGGCGCAGCACCGGCAGGCAGGTCTCGGTGTCGGCGGGGGTGCTGCAGTTGACCAGCACCGCGGTGGCGCCCGCGCGCTCGACCTCGTGCGCGGCGTCGGCCAGCGGTTCCCCGGACAGCAGCCGGGCGCCGTCGCGGCAGGCGAACGACACCCAGGCGCGGACCCCGGCGGCGAGCGCGGCGGCCAACGCTATCCTGGCCTCGCGCAGCGTGTTCATGGTCTCCACCAGCACCAAGTCGACCCCGGCGCGGACCAGGGCGGCGGCGAGCCTGCCGTGTTCGGCGTGCAGCACCTCGTCCGGTGGGATCAGGTCGGGGCGGTAGCAGTCGGCAACCGGGGCCAGCGACCCGGCGATCAGCGCGGTGCTGGCGGTGTCGGCGCGCGCGGCCCTGGCCAGGCCGACGGCGGTGTCGACCACCGTGGCCTGGTCGGTGCCCAGTCCGCGTAGCGTCCGGTCGTGGCAGCGGAAGGTGTTGGCGGTGATGACGTCGGCACCGGCGCGCAGGTGCGCGGCGTGGATGCCGCGCAGCACCCGCTGCTCCGCCGGGGCGAGCAGCGCCTTGGTCGTCCACCACGGCGCGCACACCGCGATCCCGGCCCGTTGCAGCTCGGTGGCGACCGCCCCGTCCAGCAGGACGGGGTCCGCTCGGGTGCCGGGTGCGCTCACGTCAGCGCCGGGCCCGGATGATCCGGGTGCGGCTGGGCAGCTGGATGGTGCCGTCGGGGGCGCGCAGGTCGGCGACCGAGTCGGCGATCGCGGCCCAGGTCCCGGGGTCGTCGGCGCTGCCGTAGCGCTTCTCGATCATGGTGAGCAGCCCCGGCGGCGAGCAGACCCGGTAGAACTCGACGTACTCGCTGGTGTCGGTCAGCCAGAACGGGGCGGTGAAGTCGGTGATGGCGATGTCGGTGAACCCGGCGGCGCGCAGCTCCAGCTCGGTCTGCTCCTGGTCGGCCATGCTGTACGGGTTCGGCTCGTCCGGTGGCGGGGTGGGCAGGTCGAGCCGTTGGGCCAGCACCCGGAACCCGCGCGAGACCATCGGCGCGTCGGCGGGCTCGCCCCACACGGACGCGGCCAGGGTGCCGCCCGGCCGCAGGACCGAGGCCACGGCGCGGAACGCGGCGATGTGGTCGACGGCGAACATCAACCCCCACCGGCTCAGCACCGCGTCGTACCCGGCCTCGGGCAGGTCCAGGGTCTCCACGTCGCCTTGGCGGACCTCGACCGGCGCGGCGGTGTCGTCGAGCTTGGCAGCGCGGTCGGCGGCGATGGCGACCATGTCCTCGGCGAGGTCGATCGCGGTGACGTGCCCGGTGGGGCCGACCACGGCGGCCGCCGTCAGCGCGGGTTCGCCGGTGCCGGTGCCGATGTCGAGCACCCGCTGCCCGGGGCCCAGCCCGGCGAGCGCGATGAGGTGTCTGCTGACCGGGGCCGCGCCGCGCTCGAACTTGTCCCGCCAGGACAGCCAACCGCCGCTCATGGCGTTCCAGTTGGCCCGTTGGGTGGCCTTGAACCTGGCCGGTTCGAACCCGGTGGTGGTCACCAGTTCGCTCCGCTCCTGTGTCGACGCTGATCGGGAATCGGGCACTCGGTCTCGGGGAAATCCGTCGTCCGCGCCGTGGAAATGGTGAACTGCCCCCGTCACGGTGGTTCGCCGCTGGTCCCCGACCTGCCGGAAATGATGTTACTCCGGCGGCGAAAGCCCGCAAGTCACCAGATCCAGCGCGCTATTTACCCGATCAGCGCACAGCGCTGCTACCCACGGTGGGCGCGGGCGGGTCGGGTTCGGCCAACCACAGGTTCGACAGGTCGAACCAGCGGTCCACCGTGGGCATCGCGACGGCGTCGCGGACCCGGGCGCCGCGCAGGTGCGGGATCGTCGGCGCGTGGACCAGGACCGGCACGATCGCCGCGTCGCGCATGATCGCGTGGTCCACCTCGTGCCACGCGGCGCCCGCCTCGTCGGGGTCGGTGAGCGAGAGCGCGTGGTCGATCATCCGGTCCACGTCGGGGTTGCTGTAGCAGCCGTAGTTCCCGGTGCCGTGCACGGCGTTGGTCTGGAACATCGGTTGCAGGAACGCGCGGCCGTTGTCGCCGAACCAGTCCGGTGTCCACGCCGCGACGGCGATGTCCCAGGTCCCGGCGCGGGCGTTGGCCGGGTTCTGCAGGTGCGGGTAGTGCTCGGCGTGGCCGAAGCCGACCAGCCGCAGCGTGATGCCGATCCGGGCGAGGTCCTGCTCGAGCTGTTGGGCGACCTCGGGGTTGGCGTCCATGTCGCGGTGCACCACGGTCAGCTCCAGGCCGTCCCCGTAGCCCGCCTCGACCAGCAGCCGCCTGGCCCGTTCGGGATCGCCCTCGTCGTTGGGGGTGGGGTAGAGGTCGTAGTCGCGGTAGCCGTAGTTGCCCGGTGGGATGGCGGTGTGCGCGGTCCACATGACGGTGCCCGCGGCGAGCTCGTCGAAGATCTTGATCATGGCGGTCTTGTTGACCGCGAACGCGATCGCCTGGCGCACCCCGAGCTTGGTGACCGCGCCGCCTGCGTTCGGGCTGACCATGTTGAACGCCAGGTACGGGTTGACCGCGTAGCCGAGGTTGTCGGCCGGGTCGTCGGGGTTGAGGTCGTAGGGCTCGGTCACCGGCGACGCCCACGACAGGTCGGCCTCGCCGGAGCGGATCTTGCGGCCCACGTCGGCCGGGGTCGCGGCCCGGTCCATGGTCACGTGCACCCCGTCCAGGTGCTGGCAGCGCACCGGGTCCGCGGCCTTGGTCCAACTGCGGTTGGGCTCCAGGTGCAGCATCTCGCCGTGCACGTACTCGGTGAGCCGGTAGGGCCCGCACGAGCGCACCCCGCGTCGGAACTCGTCGCTGTCGGGCAGGTACTGGTCGTACTCAACCGGCGCCGGGGAGGTGAACGCCGTCGCCAGGATGTGGATGAAGTCGGTGGCCGGGCGCAGCAACCGGAAACGCAGCGTGCGGTCGTCGAGCGCGCGCAACCCGGCGATCTCGTGCGCGTTCTGGAAATCGGCGAGATCGACCGGGGTGGGATTGTCGGCGGGCACCGCGGCGGTGTACGCGGCGCAGTATTCCTGCATTCCGACGATGGTGCTGGTGAAATAGTGGATCGCGCCGCTGCGCAACACCGGGTTGCACATCCGCTTGAAGCCGCGCACGAAATCCGGGGCCGTCACCGCCCGTTCCGGCGTGGTGTCCCAGCGGACCCCCTCGCGCAAGGTGACGGTGTAGGTGAGCCGGTCGGCGCTGATGCCGCCGTTGTCGACCGTGGGGATCTCGGTGGCAACGTCCGCGACCGGGTTGAGGTCGCGCCAGTCCCGCAGCCCCTTGATCGGCGGGTACGCGAACAGCTGCCGGGTGAACAACCGGATGATCTGCCCGGAGAGCATGAAGAACGAGCTGGCCGGGTCGACGTGGTCCATGCTGCCGGGGCCGTAGAGCCGCAGCACACCGCCACGGCGGGGGGACTCGCTCATCGGCTGACCTCGCTGACGTGCCGGGGGGACGGGAGGCGGTCCGGGACCTCGGCGGCGGTCGCGGTGAGGTCGACCAGCCCGCCGAGTGCGTCGAGCACCGGCAGGTCGGCGGCCGGACCGGGGGGCGCGCGGAACGACAACGGGACCACGATCGCCTCGGCGAGGGCGTGCAGCTCCGCCGACCGCAGCGCCGAGATCGAGCCGGTCGGGTCGTCCAACGACGCCAACGCGACGTCGATCAGCTCGTCCACCCACGAGTCGCCCGCGCCGGTCGCCGAGTGCCGGGAGTGGCACAGCGGCAGCAGGAACGCCCTGGCGTTGTCGCGGCCCCAGTCGGGGAACCAGCTGTCGAGCAGGATGTCCCAGTCCCGCACCGCCCCGGTCACCGCGGTGTGGACCTGCGCGGGCGCCAGCGGCCGCAACTGGATCGTCAGGCCGACGGTGATCAGGTCCGCCGCCACCGCCAACGCCGTGGTGCGCGCGTGCGGGGTGTCGGCGTGCGCGAGGGTCAGCGTCAACGCCGCCGGGAGCGCCCCGTGCGTCTCGGTCGGCGCGATCGGCTGATGGCCGACGTTGCCCGGCGGGATGATCGAGTGCGCCGTGCGCGTCAGTGCCCCCGCGATCGCGAGCCGTGCCGTGTGCTCACCCAGCGGCCCACTCGGGTCGAGCACCAGGTAGTCCAATCCGAGCAGACTCGACGTGGGCTCACCCTCGACAGTCAGGTCTAGGTGCGGGGCGTGCTCGTCAGGGCCGACGGTGAACACCGAGGCAGGCCTACCGCGCACGAGATCGGACTCCGGCCGCCACGCCGGGTTGGCCTCGAACCGCAGCAGCCCCTCCGAACCCGCCACCGGCCGGTAGGGCCCCGTCGACCGCAGCGCGCGCCGCGCGTCGGGGCTGTCGGGGAGGAACGCGTCGTACTCCACCGGCGCGGGCGAGGCGCACGGCAGCGCCAGCACGTCGATGACGTCCACCGCCGGGCTGCTCACCTCCACCACCAGCGTCTGCTCGTCCAGCGCGAACACCCCGGCGATGTCGTGGGTGCCCGCGTGCTCGGCCAACTCCGCCGCGGTCCGCAGCGACGCCGGGTGCCCGTCGCGGTACTCGGCCATGCCCCGGATCGTGCTGAGGAAGTACGGCAGCGCCGTCGACCGGTGGAACGGCGTGCACAGCCGCTTGAGGCCCCGCACCACGTCCGCCGCCGTCACCCGCCGGGGCGGGCTGGTGTCCCAGTACGCGTCCGGCCGCACGTGCACCACGTACGAGGTGCCGCGCGCGCCCAGGCCCGCGTTGTAGATCGAGGGGATCGCCGTCGCCAGGTCCGGCACCGGCGCCGCCGACTGCCAACTGCCCGCGACGGCGTCACCGCGGTAGGTGAACAGCTGCCGGGCGTGCAGCCTGGTCAGCGCGGCCAGGGGATGGCGGTGGGCGGCGACCGGCTCGGGCAGGTCGACACCCGCCCGCACGCGAAACTCCTGCACAGGACTCCTCACGACATCCGCTCGGCGAGCTGACCCATGACCGCCACCGCCCGGTCGATCTCGGCGTGGTCGTTGAACAGGTGCGTGCACAACCGCGCCGCGTAGTGCTGGTGCGGCGACCCCTCGACGTCGAACTCCGTCCAGCGGGTCCAGATCCGGTGCTCGGACTCCAACCGCGACACGAACTCCGCGACCTTCTTCACGTTCCACGCGTCCGCCGCGTCCCGGAACGGGTGGAACGCGATCAACGGCGACCGCAACCGCTGGTCGGTGCCGGGGGAGTACATCGCCCCGGTGCCGAACCGCTCGGCGATCGCCGCCCGCGCGTGCTCGGCCAACTCGAACACCCGCCGCTCGATGCGGTCGCGCCCGATCTCGTCCCACAGCTCGCACGCCCGCGCCAGCGCCGCGCCCCTGGCGATGCTCGCGCTGCCCGCGCTCTGCAGGAAGTCACCGATGTTGCAGCTCTCCACCGACGTCGTCGTGCGCGGCGGCGGCATGCCCTGCATCGGGTACCAGGTCGAGATGATCGGCCAGAACGTCGGCAGCGGCACCGGGTTGTGCTCCGGGTGGACCTTGTTGCGCACGTACAGCAACCCGGTGCCCAGCGGCCCGCACTGGAACTTCGACCCCGAGCACGAGATGAAGTCCGCGCCGAGCGCCCGGAAGTCGCAGTCGAGCATCCCGGCCATCAGCGCGCCGTCGATGACCGTGGTCAGCCCGTGCCGGTGCGCCAGCTCGCACAGCGCCCGGATCGGCAGCATCGTGCCGGTGAACAGGGTGATCCCGGCGAACGCCAACACCTTCGTGCGCGGGGTGATCGCCTCGGCGAAGCGGGCCACGATGTCCTCGGCGCGCACGTCGAACCCGGTGGGCAGGGTGATCGTGGAGACCACCACGCCGTGCCGGTGCCGCAGCAGGTTCAGGTTCGACAGCACCGAGTAGCACTCGTGGCTGGTGGTGATCACCTCGTCGCCCGCGCGCAGGTCGAGGCCGTGGATCACCCTGGCCATGCCCTCGGTGGCGTTGTGCGTGATCACCAGCTCGTCCTGGTCGACCCCGTAGGCCTTCGCGATCGTCGCCCGGTGCTCCGGGTAGAGCCCCGGCGGGTACACGTCGAGCAGCCCACCGGTCCACTCCCTGGTCACCCGGTCGACCACGTCGAGCACCTCGTGCGGCACCGCCCCCACCGTCCCGGTGTTGAGGTGCGTCGCGTCCGGGTCGAGCGCGAACAACGACCTGATCTCCGACCACGACCGGGTCCGCAGACCCGCCTCCATCACATCCACTTCGGCCGTGTCCCCTTCCTGCTCGGTCACCCGACGATGTCGTTGAGGTCCAGCGCGCAGATCCGCTTGCCGGGGAAATCGCAGTACCACACCAGGGACCCGTCCCAGGTCATCCCGGTCGGGTTCCCGTCCACCACAAGGGAACCCAGCTCGGCGCCGGTCACCGGGTCGGTCGCGCGCAGGCGGCGCTCGACGTAGTCGCCGTGCACGACGACACCGTCGGCGTAGGTCAACCCCGACGGTTCCCCGCCGCCCACGGGGTGCTCCACGAGCACGGCCATGGTGGCGTAGTCGCGCAACTGCAGCACGGTGGGATTGCGCAGCACCATCCAGATCCCGTCCGGACCGTGCTCGACGCCGGTCAACCGGCCGCTGGCCGGGGGGACCTCCCGCCGCTCCACCTGGGCACCGGTCTCGCGGTCGATCAGCACCAGCCGCTTGGGCCGGAAACCTACCTGGCCCAACAGGTTCCCGTCGAACGCGAGGTCCGCGCGCACCGACGGGCACCGCAGCGTCCGCACCACGGACCCGTCCACCGGGTCCAGCGCGTACACCTCGCCCGCCGGTTGGTCCGAGTGCCACAGGTGCGTGCCGTCCCAGGTGAGCCCGCACGGGTAGTCCCCGGGGATCGGGAGGGTACGGCGGATGGCCGCGCTCGTCACTGCCGACCTCCCGCGTCACCGGGCACGATTACTTCAGGAACATAGCACGGTACGCACAACCTTGGTCAGATCAACCGGAGCTGCTATACAAGCCAGCAGTGACAAGTGAAAGAGGGGTGGTCGCGGTGTCGGAACAGGTCATCGACCAGGTCGGCGAGTACTACGACGACATCGGCGAACTCGTCGAGCTGGTCGGCGGCAACCTGCACGTCGGCTACTGGGAGTCCGATGAGGACGACACCCCCTTCCTCGCCGCCATGCAGCGCCTCACCACCGAGGTCGGCGCGCTGCTGGCCCCGCGCAAGGGCGAGCGGGTCCTCGACATCGGCTGCGGCGTCGGCGAACCCGCCGTCCGGCTCGCCCAGCGCTACGCCATCACCATCACCGGCATCACCGTCAGCCACTGGCAGGTCGCCGAGTCCGCCCGCCGCGTCATCGCCGCCGGGCTGCGCGGCCGGGTCGCCACCCGCTACGCCGACGCGGGCGCGCAACCCTTCCCCGACGCCGTGTTCGACGCCGCCCTCGCCTTCGACTCCCTGCCCAGCGCCCAGGACAAGGCCCGGTGGCTGCGCGAGGTCCACCGCGTCCTGCGCCCCGGCGGCCGGTTCGTGTTCACCGAGTACCCCCGCACCGCCGAACTGACCGCCGCCGAGCGCGACATCCTCACCGCCAACACCATCCACCACCCACCCGCCACCCTCGACGAGTCGATCGCGCTGGCCGAGGCCGCGGGCTTCCGCGTCACCGGCGCCCACGACTGGAGTGAGCGCGTCCACCGCACCTACGACGAGTTCTTCACCGCGCTGGCCGAACAGACCCCCGCCCTGGCCGAGGAGTACGGCGCCGAGCGGGTGGCGATGTTCACCGAGGGCATCACCACCATGTTCTCCCTGTGCCGCGCCAAGATCGGCTACCACGCCATCGCCTGCGAGAAGCCCGCCTGACCCGCGCCGATCCGCCGGACGTCACCGCGTCCGGCGGATCGACTGGGCGGCAACAGAAAACTCCCTACCCGGCCGGGAAACGACGGCGGGGCACCATGGGCAGTGAGTCCACCGGCATCGTCAGCGCCACCTTCGGGCGCGGGGTGTGGCCGGGCACCGGCTCCAACCGCCACCGGGCCGCGATCGAGGCCAGCGTCAACGTCATCTCCGTCAACGCGAACGGTTCCCCGATGCAGGTGTGGTTCCCCGTGCCGAACGGGATGTAGGCACCGCGCGGCACCGCACGGGCCACGCCCACCTCCCACCGGTCCGGGTTGAACACCCCTGGGTCGCGGTGCAGCGCCGGGTTGTGGTTGAGCGCGTGCGGGCTGTACATGATCGCCGCGTTGGCCGGGATCAGGTAGCCGCCGATCGTGGTCTCCCGGGTGGTGGTGCGGCTCAACGCCCAACCCTGCGTGCGCAGCCGCAGCGTCTCGCTGATGACCTGCTTGGTGTAGGTCAGGCTCGCCAGGTCGATGTACTCCGCGGCCCGCCCGGCCAGCACCCGGTCGGCCTCCGCGCACAGCCTGGCCTCCACCTCCGGGTGGGTGGCCACCTCGTGGCACGCCCAGGCCAGCGTGTTCGCGATGCTCTCCGCGCCCGCGATGAAGATCGTCATCACCTCGTCGTGCACCTGCTGGTCCGACATCGTCGCCGCGCCGTCGCGGGCCAGCACCAGGATCGACAGCAGGTCGCCGCGGTCCTCCGGCGCCGCCCGGTACGCCGCCACCACACCGTCGATCACCCCGCGCAGGTGCGCCTCGGCGTCGCGGAAGCGGCGGTTGGCCTGGGTCGGCAGCCGCGCGAGCAGGCCCGTCGGGTCCATCACCCGCCGGTACAGGCCGTTGAGCACCGTCGCGGTCGCCTCGCGGAACCGGTCGGCGTCGACGTGGACACCGCCATCGGTGGCGAACATGGCCCTGGTCAGGTTCGTCAGCGCCAGGTCGGCCATCTCCTGGTGCACCGCGACCTCGACGCCGTCCTGCCACCCGCCGAACCGGGTGCGGGCCTGCTCGGTGATCCGCGCGGCGTAGCCGACGATCCGGGAGTGGCTGAACGCGGGCTGCATCAGCGCCCGCTGCCTGCGGTGCACCTCGCCGTCGGAGATGCCCAGGCCGTTGCCGAACATCGCCCGGAACCGCTCGGTGATCGGGCCGCCCTTGCCGAAGGTCTCCGGGTCGCGCAGCGCCGCGCGGATCAGCGCCGGGTCGTTGATGACGTACACCGTCTGGCGGCCGAGCCGGATCCCGATCACCGGGTCGGTGTCCTGCAGGGCGAGCAGGAACTCGCGCGGGGCGCGCTTCATCGCCAGCGCGTGGCCGAGGACCGGGACCGCGCCGGGGGCGATGGCGGGGGTCAGCACATCCGTCACGGTCACCGAGAGACCTCCGGGGATGGGGAGTTAGCTTCTATAATGTATAGCGCCACGGTCAACCCCGATCAGCGGCGGGACCAGGCATTCCGCTGCCGCACGTCCTCCCAATGGGGCAGCTGTTAATACCATCGGGTGGTTCTCGGTGTTACTATTTGGATCGGAGTGGGCGGGCGGCTCGGGCGAGCCAGGCGGGGACACGGTGATGGCGGGCAAGCGCGACTACGGGCAGTTCTGCGGGTTGGCCGCCGGGCTGAACATCATCGGCGAGCGGTGGACCCTGTTGCTGGTCCGCGAGCTGCTGGTGAACGCGCTGCGCTTCACCGAACTGCTGGAGAACCTGCCCGGTATCGGCCCCAACCTGCTCGCCGAGCGGCTGCGCACCCTCGCCGAGCACGGTCTGGTCGAGCAGCTCGCGGTGGCCGGGGACGGCCGCGCCAAGCAGTACCGGCTCACCGAGCGCGGCCAGCAGCTGCGCGGTCCGGTGCTCGGGTTGGCCCGCTGGGGCATGCAGTTCCTCTCCGCCGACGACCGCGACGGCGGCGAGATCCGCGCCGAGTGGGGCATCATCGCCGTTCAGGCCATGGTGGACACCGGCCGCGTCCCCGAGGTCGACGAGACCTACGAGTTCCGCGTCGGCGAGGAGACCTTCGGCGTCACGGTCACCGCGGGCGAGGTCGCGTTCATCCCCGGCCCCGCCGACGCCGCGCGGGTCGTGGTCTCCAGCGACCCGGACACCTTCATCCAGATCGGCGCGGGCATGGTCAGCCCGTTCGACGCCCTCGCCGCGGGCCAGATCAAGCTCGAGGGCCCCGCCGACGCGATCCGCCGCTGCACCCGCCTGCTGGGGCTGTGACACTCTCTCCCGCCACCCACCCCCACGTCCCCACCCGGCAACGTCCCCGGCTCGGGTGGTCGCCGCTCGACCTGTGGCAGTTGCGCCGTTGATCGCGGCGAGCGGCGCGTGATCGCTACTGGAACTGATAGCCTGATCCGGTGCCGGTTGACCTGCGCGCGGTGGCCTCGGACTACCTGGCCCGGCGCTTCCCCGGCCGGGACCCCGACTACCGGCGGCCCCTGGTCCGCCTGGACACCGACTTCTGCCGCCGCGTCGCCCGCCACCACGACCAGGCTCCCACCCGTGCCGACGTCGGCGACGCGTACCTGGTGCTGTGCCAGGAAGACCTGGCCCAGTACGCCGCCATCCAAGCCGCGGGAATCGTCGTCCGACCCTGGCGCGGGGATGGCCAGCCCTACCCCGACTCACGGGCGTTGATCGACCAGGTGACCCGCACCGGGGTGCTCTGGCTCTACCTCACCCGATGCGGTCATGGCACCGGGACCGTGGCCAATCACCCCCTCCTCGAACCCAGCGGCGTGGAGGTCGACGGCGAGCCCCTGTGCCACAACGACATCCTCCGCGTGGTGCACGACCTGTTCGGCCACGTCGCCGCGCGCGCCGGGTTCGGACCGCGTGGCGAGTTCACCGCGACCGGCGCCCACCTGCGGCTCTACCCCGATGCCGCGTGGCCCGCCGTGTTCACCGAGCAGGTCGGTCAGATCTGCTGGTACTTCTACGGCGACCACCTGGCCACCGGCGGGCCGCGCTACCCCGAGCAGAAAGTCTTCCTTTACCCGCAACCCTTTCTCGACGAGTTCCGCCGCCAGTTCCACCCCGCGCGGTGACCCCGGGTGCCGATACACTCGCTGGCGATCACGAGGGGAACCGGCGATGAGCACAGGGAGAACCACGGTGAGCACTGGCGCCGAGACCGAGCACTCGGTCGCGATGTGGCCCAAGGGGGCCAGCGCGGAGTACACGGCCGCGCGGGTCGAGCTGGACCGCGCCGAGCACGCGCTGCACAAGGAGGTCCACCGGCTGGCCGCGCTGCGCCGCGACATGCCGCAGGGGCCGCTGCTCGACGACTACGAGTTCGACGAGGGACCGCTGGACCTGGGCCTGACCGAGCCGCTGTCGAGGACGCGGCTGGTCGACCTGTTCGGCGAGCACGACACCCTGTTCGTCTACCACATGATGTTCCACCCGGGCGAGGAGCAGGTCTGCCCGATGTGCTCGCTGTGGGTCGACGGGTTCCACGGCGTGTCCCGGCACATCCTGCAGCACGCGGCGTTCGCGGTGATCGCCAAGGCCCCGGTGCCGGAGATCCGGCGGTGGGCCAACCGGCGCGGCTGGGACGGCATCCGGTTCCTCTCCAGCCACGGCAACTCCTTCAACCTCGACGTCGGTGCCGAGACTGAGGACGGCGACCAACTGCCGATGGCGAGTGTGTTCCGCCGCGAGGGCGACCGGGTGCGGCACTTCTACACCCAGCGGGCGAACTTCATGGACGACGCCGAGGGCGGCTTCGACCAGCTCAACCCGGTCTGGCACATCCTGGACCTGCTGCCGAGCGGGCGCGGCGAGTGGTACGCGGAGAACTCCTACGCCGGGCGGCTGCGCGGAAACCTCGCGCCCTAGGCGTACTCGGCCAACGCGGCCCGCAGGTCGTCGGGGGGATGGACCGGTTCCATCCCCCCGTCCCGCCTGCGCATGCACGCCACGGTCTGGGTGCCGGTGGCGATGACCGTGCCATCGCGGGCGAAGTCGAAGTCCATGGTGATCCGGTTGCCGCCGCGCGCGCCCAACCGCATCGCCACCTCGATGACGTCGAACGCGAAGCACTCGGTGTAGAAGTTCATCCCGCACGACACCGTCACCAGCGCCAGCTCGCCCGAGCGCAGCGCGTCGAGCACGCCGGGTGCGTGGTCGGCGAGGAAGTGCTCGCGGCAGTGGCCCTGCCAGTGCAGGTAGTTGGTGAAGTAGACGTTGCCGACCAGGTTGGTCTCGTCGAAGGTCACCCGGTGCCGGTAGGTGTAGGCCCGGGTCACCGCGGCACCACCGCCGCGAGGGCGTACCCGTCGACCGCGAGGCTGGCGACGCGGAACGCCTCGCCCGCGCCGAGGGTGACGCAGGTGCCGTCCACGGACAGGATGGTCGGCTCGCCCGCCAGGCCCGCACGGACCAGGGCGTGGTGGATGGCGCAGGAGCGGGCCGTGGAGTCGGCGGTGCTCTCCCCGGTCTTGTCCTGGAGGGTGACGGACAACGGGTCCGGTCGCCCTGTGGCGTTTGAGACCGCCGTCCATACAGGATCCGGTGAGTCCAGGTGGAGTTGCCCCTGCACGAGCGCGGACCGGATCTCCAGCCGGTCGGCGATGCCGCACTCGATGAGCCTGCGGCTGAGCAGCGGACCCACCAGTGCGGCGGGCAACGGGGTCGACCACGTGCGGGTACCGACCGCTCGCAGGTGCAGGCCGTCCCAGCGGGCGATGTAGTTCCCGTCGGGTGCGATGACGTCGACGGTGTAGGTGAACTCGTCGGCGGTGTGGCGCAGTTCCCGAGCGCGGACATAGGCGGGGCCGGTGTGTTTGCGCCACAACGTGATTGTGTCGGCGCCGATCGGCAGCACGGCTCGATGCGGTAGGCAGGCGAGTAGGACGTGGATGCTGGCGTCGAGCAGGCCGGGGTCACCCAGGAGCAACTGTTGGGAGTGGACACCGGCGAACC
This sequence comes from Actinokineospora globicatena, assembly GCF_024171945.1. Lineage (GTDB taxonomy): Bacteria > Actinomycetota > Actinomycetes > Mycobacteriales > Pseudonocardiaceae > Actinokineospora > Actinokineospora globicatena. The sequence continues at coordinate 786,902 of NZ_JAMTCR010000003.1, read as the reverse complement.
AGTTCGTGTCCGCTGTGTCGATCCACGCCCCGACCTCGAACGCCGACAGGTAGTCGTATCCCAGCAGTCGGGCGAATCGTCCAGTGTGGAAGAACAGTGGCCCGTAGTACGGGTGCTGCGCGCTCCTGGGCGGTGGTGAGCCGGGAGGTTCGGCAGCGGGCGGCGTTGAGGCGGGTCTGACGGTCACGCTTAGCCGCGCGAGGTCGAACCGGTCGCTGTCGTCGGTGATCCGCGCGCGAACCTGGTCGCCGTCGGCGAGGGCCGCGATCCGCACCTTCCTGGTGGTATCACCGGTGATGGGCGCGGGAAGCTCCATGTCGTGGAATGCCCACCTGGTGCGGTCACCGGTGGTCGCGTGCACGGCTTGGGCGACCGCTTCCAGTCCCAGCACCGCGGGCAGGACCGCGACGCCGTCGATGGTGTGCTCGGCGAGATACGGGTCATCGCGGGAGGTGAGGACCGCGTCCGCCACGACCTCCACGCCCGGGGTGACCGTCCGCGTCTCCTCCAGGAACCGCAGCAGTGGGATGTCCGGGTTTGACAGGGTCAACGTCGCGGAATCGGGGAACCGGCCGCTGAGCATGACAGTGGTAGGAGCGTTCGGGCGGGCCAAGAGTTCGAGCAGGGCCTCGGTGCCCGTCGACGGAGTGATGGGTACGACCCCGCGTGCGGCGAGCCCGTCGACGACACCCATGCGGGCGCCCATCCCGACGCCGGACCACAGCGACCACTCGACACAGTGCGCGCGGCACCCCGGCCGCGTAGCCGCCCACTCGGTGACCGTGTGCCGTAGCCACTCGTTGGCCACGCAGTACTCCGACTGCCCGGCCAGTCCCACTCGGCCGATGATCGACCCGTACGCCACCACCAGCCGCAGTTCGTCGCCAGCCGCGTTGAGCAAGGTGCGGAGACCGTCGACCTTGGGTGACACCGCCCGTCTCAGCGTCTCGGGGTCCACTGTGGACATCAGGCGCGGCTCATTGACCGCAGCGCCGTGCAGCACTCCTCGTATGGGCCCCAGTAGGCGGCCTTCTGTCAGAACCGCCTCGGTGGCGACCGGGTCAGTGATGTCACCGGGGTGGTAGTGCGCGGTGACCTGTCTGCGCGCGGCGGCGAGACCGTCGACAACGCCGGGATCGGTAGTCGGACGGCGCCCGGTGAACAGCAGGACGCAGCCCGTGCGCTGGGCCAGCGCGATGGCCGTGTGCGCGGTGATGCCAGTGACGCCACCGGTGACCACGCAGACCTCGCCGGGCCCGATCGGCAGCTCGCCGCGCTCGTCGGAGGTGGACAACGCCGTCGCCAAGTGCTCGACGACACCGTCCGCCCGCACCCGCAGCTCCTGGTGCCCGCTACCCGCGATCAACACCGGGTCCAGATCGGTCGCCTCGTGAGGCACCCGCACGACCGTTGTCGCGACATCGGTCAGCTCGGTCTGCGCGCTCCGAGCCACCGCAGCCGCGGCCGGGTGACCGTGGTGGGCCAGCACGACCACGGCGGGCCGCTGTTCCCCGATGGCCCTGAGCAGCCCGGCGACCTCAGCGACGCCGGCCTCGTCAGGCAGGTACGCGGCGAGCCCTGCCCGGCCGCTCGAACTGACCAGCGACGACCGCAGCCAATGCCCGTCGGGCGCGTGGAACGTCCACTCGACCTCGGCGGCGGCGCGGCGCGAGACTCCCGGCACCCAGTGGTGAGCGAACGGTCGGACCCAGGCGTCGACTCCCCGGACCCCGGTCTCGGTGCGCGCGTCGACCAAGTCGAGTTCGGCGAGCACCTCGGCCGCCTCGCCGACGGTCGCGTCGGCGAACGCCGGGAACGCCTGCGGGGTCTTGCGGCCCAGGTCAGCGGCCACCTGCGTGATGAGCGTGACGATCCGCAGCGAGCTGAGGTGCAGGTCCCGCGACAACGAGGTGTCGTCGGTGATCCCGGCCAGGTCCAGCTCGCACTCGTCCGCCAGCCGGGTGCGCAGCACAAGCGACGCGTCAGCACCGGTGTCGGCCACGGCAGCCACCACTGGCCGCTGTCGTACAGGTGCGGGCGTGGTGTCGCCGTCGGTCTCGCACGGGTTGCGCAGGAACGACATGGGCGTGCCCGGCGGGAGGTACCGGTCGGAGCGGCCCGCGAACCAGACGGCCGGGTCGGCGACACCCGCGGCGATGAGGGTCGCGGTGACGATGGCGTGTGAGCGGGTCGGACCGCCGCAGTCGAGTGCGACGACCGGGACGTGCGGGGCGCAGTCGGCGGCCAGACCGCTGAGCGTGCGACCGGGGCCGACCTCGACCAGCAGCCCGACCCGACCGGCCAGCTCGGTGACGGCTTCCCGGAACCGGACTGGCGCGGTGAGCTGCTCGAGCAGGACCGCCGCCAAGTCCGCGTCCTCGAGCGGGCCGCCGGTGACGGTCGAGAGCACCGCGCGGCGCGGCTGACGGAACTCGACCTCGGCCAGCACCGCGCGCAGCGGCTCCTGCGCGGGAACCATCGCGTCGCTGTGGAACGCGTGCGACACGGTCAGCGCGGTTGCCCCGATCCCAGCGGCGGCGGCGCGGTCCAGCACGGTCGCGATCTCCTCGACCGGACCGGCGACCGTCGTCCGGCGGGGGCCGTTGTCGCAGGCCAGCACGACCGAGGTGCCCGCGATCAAGGCATCGAGCCGGTCGGCGGGGGAGTCCAGGGCGGCCATCGTGGTGCCGGTCCGGCCGTGGTCGGCCATCACCCGGCCCCTGGCGGCGGAGAGGCGCAACGCGGCAGCCGGGTCGAGCGCGTCCGCCCAGACCAGCGCGGCGATCTCGCCGAGGCTGTGCCCGACCGCGCCGTCCGCCGTGCAGCCCAGTCGCGTCAGCCATGCCAGGCCCGCCAGGCTCTGACGCAGGATCGCCGGTTGGGCCGCCGCGGTGTCGGTGTCATGGGCGCGCACCGGAGTGGGCAGCGCGGGGACATCGAGCCCGTTCGCCCAGGTCGACAGCTCGGGCCGAACCGGCGCGGCCTGACCGGGGAACAGCAGACCCACCGAGGGCGCCGCGCCTTGGGCGAGGACGAACCCCGCCGTGGCGGCGACCGTGAGCGTCCCGTCCCAGGCGGCCAGCCGGGCGGCGGCCGCCACCGCGGCGGCCCCGAGCTCGGCAGGGCGGGACGCGACCAGCGCGCACCGCACCGGCCCGTCCGCGCGGCTGCTCGCGGCGACGTCATGCACCTCGGCGTCGCTCAGCCCGGCGAACCAGTCCGCGCGCTCTGTCAGGACGGTCGCCAACTCCGCGGCGGTGTCGGCGGCGAGCAGCACGATGTCGTGGCGCGCCGGGGCGACGACAGGGGCGACCAGGTCAGCGGGTGGGCGGGTAGCGCCGACGACGACGTGGGAGTTGATGCCGCCGAACCCCAGCGCCGACACCGACGCCACGCGGGTCGACCGGTCCCACCCCTCGGCCTCGGCCAGCGCGCGCAACGGGGTGCCGGGGGAGCGCAGCACCGGGTGCGGGTCCTCGCAGCCGGTGGTCGGGGGCAGCACGCCCGCCCGCACCGACAGCACCGCCTTGATCAACCCGGCGACGCCCGCCGCCGCCTTGGTGTGCCCGATGTTCGCCTTCACCGACCCCAGCGCGGCCTTCGGTCCACTCGGGCCGCGCAGCCCGGACAACGCCAGCAGCTCCGCCTCGTCACCCACCGCCGTCCCGGTGCCGTGCCCCTCCACCAGGTCCACAGCGGACGGCTCGACGCCCGCCATCCGGTACGCGCTGTCCATCGCCCGCCGCTGCCCGGACACCGAGGGCCGGGTCAACCCGCCGGCGCCGTCGGCGGAGATGCCCCACCCGAGCAGCTCGGCGTACACCGGCATCCCACGGCGGCGGGCCTCGTCCACAGTGGTCAGCAGCAGCACACCGCACCCCTCACCGGGCAGGAACCCGGTCGGATCGGCGTCGTACACGCGCATCTCGTCCACGCCGAGCACCCCGACGCGGGCGAACCCGACCAACTCCAGCGGGTCGATGCTCAGGTCCACCCCGCCCGCGAGCGCGAACCGCCACTCCCCGGCCGCCACCGCGCGCGCCGCGTGGGTCACCGCGAGCAGGCTCGACGAGCACGCCCCGTCCACGGTGTAGCCGCCGCCGCGCAGGTCGAAGTGGTTGCCGATCCGGCCAGCGATCGTGTTCGCCAGCGCGCCCGCCAGGGTCTCGTCGGTCGGCTCCGGGAACCGGCCCTTGACCTGCGCCTCCAGTTCGGCCAGCACCGCCGCGGCCACCTCGTCGGGCACCGCGCTCCCGCGCAGCGCCGCCCCGGCCGCCCTGGCCACGAACGGCCACCGGGTGCGGATCTGCGCCGCCCGGCTGAACTCCCCGCCCAGCGAGTTGCCCAGCACCACCCCGACCTCGTCGCGCGGCAGGCCGTCCCCGTCCGGGACCCCGGCGTCGGCCAGCGCCTCGGCGGCGGTCTGCAGCGCCAGCCAGTGCGTGTGGTCGACCGCCCGGTGCACCCCGACCGGTACCCGGAACGCGGACCGGTCGAACTCCCAGTCCCGCAGCACCCCGGCGTGGGTGACGTAGGTGCGGTCCGGGTCGTCGCGCTCACCCAGGTAGGCGGGCGAGAGCCGGGTGGGCGGGATCCGGCGGAACGCCCGGCGGCCGGTGAGCACCGCCTGCCACAGTTGGTCCGGGTCGTGGGCGTCGGGGTAGTGGCAGGCCATGCCGACCACGGCGACCCCGGGTGCGCTCACGCGGGCACCCGACCCCGCGCCCTGGCCACCAGCAGCACCCCGCCCCGCAGCAGGCAGGTGATCACCAGCGCGAAGAACAGGCCGAACACGATGCCGAAGGACACCAGCACCCCGTAGACCACGGCCGCGGTGAACCCGAAGACCACCTGCCCGCGCGGCGCGGACGGCGTCGACCCAGGGTCGGTGATCATGTAGTTGGTGTAGAGGATGAACGCCACCCCGGTCATCGGCAGCAGCGCGCCGACCAGCGCGTGGTCGAGCACCAGCCACCGCACCAGGGCCTGCAGCACGAACCCGCCGACCCAGGCCGCGATCAGCGGGGTCTTCTTGGTCAGCTTGGCGTTGAGCATCGTGCCCAGCATCAGGATCCCCACCGGGATCAGCCAGGACAGCGCGCCGTGCAGCCAGTTGGTGAAGTGGTAGGGCGGCGCGATGCCGACCCAGTCGAACAGCACGAGCGTGACGGCGATGCCGGTGTTGGACGGGTTGAGGACGTGCCGCAGCTTCCCCTTGATCCGCAGCCGCACCACGTACTTGCTGGCGTTGCCGACGATGATCGCGAACAGGTAGGGCCAGAGGGAGGAGTTTCCATAGAGGAGCATCGAGCACGCCAAGGCGCCGATGTGGGCGGGCAGGAGGAACACGCCCAGGGCGCGCGCGCCGCCCGCGAAGTCCGGTTGGCGGTTGTAGGCCCACGCGTCGAGCGCCTCGAACCCGATGGCGCTCGCGTACCCGACCAGCAGGCCGACGATCGGGGTGATCGGTGCCTGTTCGAAGCCGAAGAAGATGTGCCCGAGGATGGTGAACGCCGAGATCGACATGGCGAAGCGCTGCAGCGCCAGCACCCTCGGGTCCCGCTTGGGCTTGACCGGGACGGCCTCGGGCTGGGTCTCCGGCTGGGTGTTGATGGCGGTCACGCCGTTGGGGTGGACGAGGGCGGGATTGGTCGTCTCCGTGGTCATCGGGCCGCCACCTCTCCGTTGGGCTGAAGCACGAACCGGTGGTGCCCGGGGGTCAGCCGCACCGGCGCGTGGTGCCGGCCCGCCGCGTCCCGCCAGGTGACGGTCGCGGTGGTGGCCGAACCGCGCGGCAGTGCGACGTGCAGTTGGGCGCCGGAGGCACCGGCGTGGCCGTTGGCCGGGTAGAGCTGCGACTTCTGCGCGGGGACCCCGGCAGTGGCGGGTACCTCGAGTTGGGCGCCGATCGCCGGTCGGGTGCCGGTGCCGCCGGGGGCGAGGAGTTCGACTTGCGCCGAGGGCGGCGCGCCGGTCGCGGTGTTGAGCAACAGGGCCGAGTCGTCCCACTGGTTGGCCACGACCATGTCCAGCAGCCCGTCGCCGTTGACGTCGCCCAGTGCGAACCCGCGAGAGGGTGCCCGCTGGGTCATGCCGAGTTGGCCCGCCAGGTCGAGATAGCGGTCATCGGGACCGTCGACCCAGAACTTGTTGGCGTCGCGGACACCGGACAGGTCGTCGCCCGGGCCGAAGTTGGGCCACGATCCGGGGTACTTCAACAATTCCGCGTTGCCCATCGCCAACTCCTGCAACAAAGCCCACCGGTCCCGGCCGCGTTCACCGAGTACGAATCCGGTCGCCTGGGCGAGTTCGTCGGTGCCGTCGTTGTCGAAATCGCCCGCTTTGATGTCCCACGACCACCCGCTGCGGGCGATACCGCGGCGTTGGCTGTGCTCGGTGTACGGGGCGGTTCCGGCGCGCAGGTCGGCCACTGTTCCGTCGGGGACGAACAGCAGGTTGCTCTCGTGCAAGGCGTAGTTCTCGGTGATGTTGCTGACCGCGATGTCGGGTAGGCCGGTGCCGGAGGAATAGGTGAACGCGACGCCCATGCCCTTGAACGAGTCGTGGCCCAGGACCTCCGACTTCGGGGTGAGCATGTCCCGCGAACCGGAGACCGGGGTGAACGACACCCGGCCGGGCGTGGAGTTGTTGAGCAGCAGGGTGTCCGGGCCGAAGTCGTTGGCCAGGTACAGCGACGGCAGGCCGTCGCCGGTCAGGTCCTGCATGCCGACCGCCAGCACCCAGCCGCCCAACGCGTCGGCTGGCACGTCGGCGCTGACGTCGGTGATCGTCGGTTTGGCGCCGGGCACCCCGGTGGGCTTGGTCAGCAGCACCCGGCTCGGCCCCGCGTTGGCCGCGTCGCCCATGCCGTCCTGCATCGCCATCCGCTCGTCCCCGGCCGCGTCCGGGTCGAGCACCTTCGCGCCGTCGGGGAAGTAGTTGCCCACCACGATGTCCAGGTCACCGGACCCGTCGATGTCACCGACGTTGAGCGCGGTGGTGTTCCACACCTGCATCGGTTCGACCAGTTCCGCCGCCCGGAACGACTCCGCCGACGGGGGTTGGCCGGGGGCCGCCTGGTTGAGGAACAGCACGGGGGAGCGGCCCCAGTAGTAGACGATGATGTCGGAGGTGCCGTCGGCGTTGATGTCGGCGGGCACGCAGCCCATCGGCGCCATCGTCGCGTCGTAGCGGTCGGGCCGCAGTTCGAACGCCGGGTACCGGGGGCCGTCGACCTCGGGCAGCGGGCTGATCCGGACCGAGTCGTCGCGCGGGTCGACCAGGCACAGGTCCGCCGGGCGCCCGAGACCGCGCAGGTCGGTCAGCGCGACGGCGGCGCCCACCGCGGAGATCCACGACTGGATGCCGACCAGGCCGGGTTGCACCGGCCGCACGTACCGCGCCCCCACCGGGGTGGTGTTGACCGGCACCTGGCGGAACCCGAACCGGGCGGCCACCGCGTCCTGCTCGGCCTGGCTGGTCTCCGGCAACGCGGTGACCAGCCCCGCGGCCACGCACAGCGCGACCGCGACGACGGCGCTCGTCGAGCGCCGGATGCTTCCGGGCATGGCAGACCTCTCGGGATCGGCCGCGCGGTCGAGGCCGCGTGGCCGGAAGGGGAAGGAAATGGGGTGCGGCCCGGTCAGCCCCGGGCGCTCAGCGTCCGGATGCCCTCGCGCCACCGCAGGAACGCGGTGACGTCGGCCCGCTCGCCCAGGTCGGCGGCGGCCTCCTCGGACCACCCGGTGGCGATCTCGGGGGTGGTGCCCGCGATCCGCTCGCAGGCCAGCGCCGTGTGCTCGGGGACGATCCCGGAGCGGGTGCGCGCGGTCGCGGCGAACACCACGCCCTGCGCGAGGTGACCGGCGTGCGCGCCCGCGTACTCGCGCAGCGCGTCCAACTCCCGCGGGGGCACGCCGCCCGCGTAGGCGCTGGCGAGGCCGACCCCGCTCCACAGCGCCGGTCTCGTCGGGGCCGGGGCCTCGGCGACGAACTCCCGGATGTCCTCCGGGTCGCCCGCGGTCATGAACCACAGCGCCCGGCCGGACCCGGCCAGCCTGATCAGCCGCAGCGGGTCGGCGCCCGCCCGCTCGGTGCGGCGGCGCAGCGCGCGGCGACCGCCGAAGAAGACCTCGGCGAACCCGGCGCCGTCGAGCGCCAGCCACCGCAACAACGGGGTGTCGGTGAGCCGGACCGGGAATGGCAACCTGCTGACCGCCAGCGCCCATCCCGCGCCCACGTGGATCATGTGCGGGTAGTCCGCGCCGGACTCGGCCAACAGCGCCGCCACCGAGCGGCCCCGGGTGAACACGTCGCGCTGCCCGGCGTACATCGCGGCCCCCTCGTGCGCGAAACCGCGCTCCTCGGCGGGCAGTGTGTCCACCGCGGCCCGCACCGAGCGCCAGTGCGCCGCGGCGAGGTTGTAGCCGGTGAGGAACGAGCGCGCGTGCCGCTCCAGGTGCTCGCGCGGCTGCGGCCGGTCCACCCGGAACCCGCGGCGGGCGAAGTCGGCCATGGCCAACGGCAGTCGGGGCGCCACCCCCCGACCCCGGCTCGGCGCGTCGACCACACCGGGTCGGTCGGGAGAACCGTGCTGAGTGCCCATGCTGTTCTCATCTCTGGCTCGCCACAACGGCGGGGAGAACATTACTTGCGAAATAGATAGTGAGCCGCGCTCGATCTTGCCCCGCTCGCGCTGTCCCCTGTCAAGCGAACAGCGGGCCTTTCCCCCGTTTGTAGCATGTTTTCGCTGGTGTCCTTTGTGGGACCGGGGGTGCCGGTGCGCGGGTATCTCGCTCCTGCCTTCGGTGGTAAGCTCCGCGACGGCGACCAGCGTGGTCGCTTCCTCCTTTGGTGCACGGCGGGCTGGTGGGCACGGGACCGGTCCGGTGGTACAGGCGCGCCCGCACCGGCCGGGCAATGCCGATCCGAGGCGAATCAGGAGTGCGCATGGTCGAGCTGCTGGACACCACGCCGCGAAATCAGGTGACCCCGGGGGAATCGGCCCGCGCCGATTTCCCCATCCTGGCCACCAGACTGGGCGGCAGGGCGCTGGTGTACCTGGACAACGCGGCCACCGCGCAGAAACCGCGCCGGGTGCTCGACGCGATCACCGCGCACTACACCGGCGCCAACGCCAACGTCGGCCGCGGCTACTACCAGCTCAGCCACCTGGCCACCGACGTCTACGAACAGGCCAGGGCCACCGTCCAGCACGCGATCGGCGCCGAGTACCCCGACGAGGTGGTGTTCGTGCCCGGCACCACCGCCGCGGTCAACCTGCTCGCCGACACCCTCGGCCGCGACCTCGTCGGCGCCGGGGACCAGGTCGTGGTCACCGGCATGGAGCACAACTCGAACCTGCTGCCCTGGCGCCGGTTGTGCGAGTCCGTCGGCGCCGAACTCGTCGTCGTGCCCGCCGACGAGCACGGCACCGTCCCCGTCGAGGTGTTCGCCGCCGCGCTCGGTCCCCGGACGCGGCTGGCGGCGGTGACGCACGTGTCCAACGTGCTCGGCACCGTCAACCCGGTGCGGGAGATGGTCGCTCAAGCCCACCACCACGGCGTCCCGGTGGTCGTGGACGGCGCGCAGGCCGTGCCGCACCGCCAGGTCGACGTCCGCGAGCTGGGCGCCGACTGCTACGTCTTCTCCGGGCACAAGATGTACGGTCCGATGGGGATCGGAGTCCTCTACGGCCGCCGCGAACTGCTGGGCACACTGGAGCCGTACCAGGTCGGCGGCGGCACCGTGAAGGGCATCAGCACCACCGAGCGCGTCCGGTACGTCCCGGTCCCCGCGCGGCTGGAGGCGGGCACCCCGCACATCGCGGGCGCGGTCGGGCTCGCCGCCGCCTTCGACTACCTGGCCGACATCGGCTGGGACGCCATCCGCGCGCACGACGACACCCTCGTCCGCGCCGCCGTGGCCGCAGTGTCCGACCTGCCCCGGGTCCGCGTCGTCGGCGACCCCGCCGCCGACCCGAGCGGCATCGTGTCCATCGTGGTCGACGGCATCCACCCCTACGACGTCGGCGGGCACCTCGACGCGCACGGGATCGCGGTGCGCAGCGGCGTGCACTGCGCCAACACCTTCGTCGACACCTTCGGCGTCGTCGGCACCGTGCGGTTGTCCTTCGGGATCTACAACACCGAGGCCGAGGTCGACCTCGTGCGCGACGCGCTGCGCACCGTCCAACCCGGGTTCTGGACCGCCGAGCACCCCACCGAGCGGTTCCTCTGATGCGGTTCGCCACCCGGGTGGTCCACAGTGGACACGAGGTGGGCGGGCCGCACGGCTCGGTCGTGCCGCCCATCCACGTCGCCACCACCTACGACCGGTACGCCCAGGACCCGCCGACGCACTTCTACTCCCGCGGCGAGAACCCGACCATGGCGGCGCTGGAGCAGTGCCTGGCCGCGGTCGAGGGCGCCGCGCACTGCGCCGTGTTCTCCTCCGGTCAGGCCGCCGCGACGACCGCGCTGTCGCTGCTGTCCCCTGGGCAACGGCTGGTGTGCTGCGACGACGTCTACGGCGGCACCCACGCGCTGATCACCGGCCTGCGCCGGTTCGGGGTCCGCGTCGACCAGGTGGACCTGTCCGACCGGGAGCAGGCCCGCGCCGCCCTCGCCGAGGACGTCGCCATGGTCTGGCTGGAGACCCCGACCAACCCGCTGCTCAAGGTCATCGACATCGCCGAGGTCGCCGGGCTCGCCCACGCCAGGGGCGCGCTCGTGGTGGTGGACAACACCTTCGCCAGCCCCGCGCTGCAACGCCCGCTGCGCTGGGGCGCGGACGTGAGCCTGCACAGCACCACCAAGTTCGTCGCCGGGCACTCCGACGTGCTGGGCGGCGCCCTGGTGTGCGACGACCCCGCGCTGCACCGGGCGTTCACCGGCCACCGCACCGTCGCGGGCAACGTCCCCAGCGGCCTGGACTGCTTCCTGGTGCACCGCGGCGTCAAGACCCTGTCCGTCCGGGTCGAACGGCAGGTCCGCACCGCCCAGGCGCTGGTCGACCTGCTGCTGGAAGCGCCCGGCGTCACCCGGGTGCTCTACCCGGGGCTGCCGGACCACCCGGGCCACGAGATCGCGGCCCGGCAGCTCAGCGCACCCGGGTCGATCATCAGCTTCCGGTACGCGGGCCAGGTGGAGAAGCTGCTCGCCGGCACCGAGCTGTTCGCCTGCGCGGTCAGCCTCGGCGGCGTCCGCTCGCTCATCGAGTGCCCCGCCCTGATGACCCACCGACCCGTCCCGGTCGACGTGCGCGCCGCCGCCGGGATCACCGACGACCTCATCCGGCTCTCCGTCGGCATCGAGGACGCCACCGACCTCGCCGACGACCTCAGCACCGCCCTGGCCAACGGCCTCTAGCCGGCCTTGCCCCACCTGAACCTCCCGTTCCCCGACTGGTGACCCCGCACATCCCCCAGCACCACCCGAAAGGAAGCCCATGGCCATCCCGACCGAGCCGATCGGCAGCATCCCGCGACCCAAGACCCTGCTGGACGCGGTCACCGACCACGCCGCGGGGAACCTGGACGACGCGGGCTTGGCCGCGGCGGTCGATGACGCGGTCGCCGACACCATCCAGGCGTTGCAGGCGGCCGGATCACCCGTGGTCACCGACGGCGAGCAGGGCAAGCCCAGCTTCGTCAGCTACCCGCTGCAGGGCATCACCGCGCTCGCCCCCGACGGCGCGGTCATCCCGTTCGCCGACGGCCACACCCGGACCCTGCCCCGGCTCACCGCGGGTCCGTTCCGCTACGGCGCCAACGCCGCCGACTACCTCACCGCCGCGCGCAAGCACGCCACCGTGCCGGTGAAGCAGGCCGTCATCGCCCCCTCGGCGCTGAGCCTGATCTACCCGGCCGACGGCATCGACGGCTACCCCAGGGAGGCGTTCATCGCCGACCTGGTCGACGCCGCCGAGGCCGACATCCGCACCAGCCTCGACGCCGGGGCGGACTCGGTGCAGCTCGACTTCACCGAGGGCAGGCTCTCGCTCAAGCTCGACCCGTCGGGTGGGCTGCTGGCGTCGTTCGTGGCGCTCAACAACCAGGTGCTCGACCGGTTCACCGCCCAGGAGCGCACCCGCATCGGCGTGCACACCTGCCCCGGCGGCGACCAGGACTCCGTGCACAGCCTCGACGTCGACTACGCGGACCTGCTGCCGCACCTGTTCCAGCTCAACGCGGGCCGCTTCTACCTGCAGTTGGCCAGCGAGCCCGACCCGGAGCGGGTGCTGTCGGTGGTGGCCCAGCACTCCCGCGACGACCAGAGGGTGTTCGTCGGCGTGATCGACCCGATCGACCCCAGGGTGGAGACCCCGGAGGAGGTCCGCGACCGGGTGCTCGCCGCCGCCAGGCACATCCCGGTCGACCGGCTGGGCACCTGCGACGACTGCGGGTTCTCGCCGTTCGCCGACGACGTGTCCACCTCGCGGGAGGTCGCCTTCGCCAAGGTCGCCGCCCGGGTCCAGGGCACCGCGCTCGCCGCGCAGGAACTGGGTCTGTAGAGCCAGTGAGTCGGGACCGGCGCTAGTACCGCCGGTCCCGACTCCGGGCTACGGCGTGGGTTGCGGTGTGGGCGCGGTCAGGCCCAGCGTGGTGACCAGGCGGTTGATGAACGCGAACAGGGCCGCGCAGAACACGGCCTCCAGCAACTGCTCCTGGGTCCACTCACGCGCGGCGTCCGCCCACTCCGCGTCCACATCGGACGCACCGACGGTCACCTTCGCCGTCAACCGCAACAGCGTCAGGGTTCGCTCGTCCACCGGCAAGTCCGCCAGCCCGCCGCTGGAGGTGATCGCCGCCGCGAGTTCGGCCGACCCGCCGAACTGCTGCAGGAACCAGCCGTGCGCCACGGTGCAGTACCCGCAGTCGTTGAGCCGGGAGGTCCACGCGGCGATGAGTTCCTTGGTGCCGCGCGACAACGCGCTGTCCGCGAACACCCCGGTGTACCCGCCGACCACCACCTCCAACAGGTTCGGGGTGCTGGAGGCCAACCGGAACACGTCCGGCACGAACGGCAACCCGGTCGCCACCCGCGCCTGCTCGTAGAGCTCGGCGACGCGGCCGGTCGCCGCCGCCTCGGGCACCATCGGCACCCGCTCGGTCATCGGCTTCTGCTCGGTCAACGCTGTCCTCTCGTGGACTCGCGGTACTGCGTCGGGGACGCCCCGACGCAGGTCTTGAACCGGGCGCTGAACGTGCCCGGGCTGCGGTACCCGACCCTGGCGCTGATGTCGGTCACCTTCAGCGTCGTGGTCGCCAGCAACCGCTTGGCCTCCGCCAACCGCAACGTGGACAGGAACCGGGCGGGCGAGACCCCGGTGTGCCGGTGGAACACCCGGCTGAAGTGGAACTTGCTGAACAGCGCCACCCTGGCCATGTCGTCGACGGTGAGCGACTGCGCGAGCCTGCCGCGCATGTCCGCGATGACCCGTTCGACGGCGCGCACCGCCGGTTCGTCCACGTCCGCCCCTCGCTGAGAATGCCCGGGAACCGCCCCGGCACCGGGGTCGGAGGGGTTCCACAGTGGACTGATCGTCGGCGGGTGTGCAGCCGACCGACATCGACGGTAGCACCGCGAGCGGGTGGGTGCCTTCGCCCTGAAAGGTGAATCTAGCCGGGTGTTCCGGTGGTCGCGACGACCGCGGCGATCGCCAGCACGGCGGCGGCGATGGTGACCTCGGTGACCAGGACCCGCCGCAGCGTGGTCGTGCGCACGCCGACCAGCGTGGTGCCGCCGGCGATGCCCTGGCGGGCCGCGACGCGACAACGGTCCGCGAGCGCCAACAGGACGACGAACCCGACGGTCTTGCCCAGCAACAGCACACCGTACGTACTGCTCCACACCGCCGACACCGAACCGAGGTAGGCGGCCGACATGAGCACACCGCTGAGCACGATGACCGCCACCGACACCTTGGCGATGGGGGAGAACCGGGTCAACGCGGCCGCAAGGTCATCGTGGTTGGCCAACAGTGCCAGTTGCACGACGCCGCCCAGCCACAACGCCATCGACCCGTAGTGCGCGAGGTCGGCGATCAAGGACAGGAACATGACCTTCGTCGTGATCGCGTGACCCGCCGCCGCGGAGCTGAGCAGCACCACGAAACCGGCGATGATCGCCGTGTTGGCGGCGGCGGACGTCTCGCGCTCGGAGGTCAGCAGCCGCCGCGCGGCCAACAACAGCACCACCGCGGCGATGACCCGCAGGACGAGCAGCTTCCCGTACGCGGTCTCCAGGGTGTTGGCCAGCAGGTCCGGGGCGAACACCCGCGACAGCCCCGCGCCGGTGACGTAGGCGCCCTCGACTCCCAGTGCCAGGATCCCGGCCCCGGCCACGATCACGCACCCGGCTTGGACGACCTTGCGGCCCACCTGGTCCCGGGTGTTCCTGCAATACAGCAGGAACACCAGTCCGCCCGCCAGCGCGACACCGGTGTATCCGACCCAGCGCACGACCCTGGTCAGGACATCCACTCCGGTATCGGTGCCGTCCGCGTCGGAGACAGCGCCACCGGCGTTCATCAGCGGCCCATCGCCGACCACGAACGCGAACCCGCCCCGCACGGGGTGCGAATCGGCGGACACGAACGCGTAGTGCACCAGGTACGTCCCGTCAGGCAGACCGGGCTTGAGCTTGATCGTCAGCTCCTCGGCGGTCGCGCCCTGGGTGACCCGCCCCTCGCTGACCGGCTCGCCGTGCACGTCCACGACCCGCAGCGCGTCCTTCTGCACCCCGACGTTCTCCGAGAGCTGGATGCGCACCTCGGTCGGCACCTCGGTGAGCCGGGCGCCGTCGGCCGGGGTGGAGCCGAGCACCTCGACGTGCGCCGAGGCCGGGGGAGCGGCCAGCACCGCCCAGCAGAACAGGACGGCCAGCAGTCCCGCGAGCCTCACGCCGCGCGGGCGCGCTGGTGCAGGACGACCGCGATCACCATCGGGATGGTGACGATGGTGTTGTAGAACAGGTGCAGCTCCACCCGGGGCACGATGAGCTGCACGATGCTCGTCGGCACCGCCGCCCCGCCCAGGCGCCACCCGGTCTGCGCCTGGACGAACAGCAGCAGGTGCTCGATGTGGTGCCAGAACTGCAGCGCCAGCGCGAGGTCCCACCACTGCCGCGAGCGACCGGCGAACCCCTTGCGCAGCACGAACAAGCCCACCAGCATGACCAGCGCGTACCCGTAGTGCAGCCACTCCGAGGAGATCAGCGCCGGGAACGGGATGCCCAGCACCCCACGTGCCTGCGCCGTCGGCCAGCCCAGCACGTAGATCTGCGCGGCCTGGGCCAGGTGCTCGGCCCAGTGCGCGAGCACCACCACCATGAACGCCATCAGGGCGATCCGGTGTGGACGGTCGGCCACCCTGGCCGGGACCTCAGTCGACGTGACGCTCATGCCCACCCCATCCGCTCACCAGGTCGGTACCGGTCGACGATAGCGGCGGTGGGGTGGCCGGGACTTATTCCGTCGTGCTCACTTCAGCAGGTTCGCGTAGCTGTCCGGATTCGCGCGCAGGTATTCCTGGAAGGTCTGCGCGGGACGGCCGGTGACGCGCTCGACGGTGTCGGAAACAGTGGCCAGTTCGCCCGCCGCGATGGCCGTGTACGAGGTCACCCACCCGGCCACCTCGAATTCCGGCGCGTCGTAGTGCGCGCGGGAGGCGTACGCCTCGTCCTCGGTCTCCTCCTCGTACCGGACCTCGCGGCCCGCGACCTCGGACAGGATCCGCGCGCCCTCGGCGAAGGTGATGGCCTCCGGGCCGGTGACGTCGAGCACCTGGCCGTCGTGCGCGGGGTCGAGCAGCAGCTCGGCGGCCACCGCAGCGACGTCGTCGAGCGCCACGACGCTGACCCGGCCCTGGCCCGCCGGGCCCCGGAGGACGCCCTCGGTGCCCGCCATCGCGGGGATGCCCGAGGCGTACATGCTGTCGCGCAGGACGACGAACGGCACGCCGGTGGCCTTGAGGTGCTGCTCGGTGTGCCAGTGGTCCTGGCCGAAGGTGAAGGTGCAGTCGGGCGCGGCCCCGAGGAACGACGTGTAGACGATCCGGCCGACCCCGGCGGCGACCGCGGCGTCGATGGCCGTCTTGTGCTCGTGGACCCGGTTGGCCGACTCGCGCGCGGACACCAGGAGCAGGGTGTCGGCGCCGGTGAACGCCTCCCGCAGCGCGGGCCCGTCGGCGTACTCGGCGCCCCGGACGGCGGTCGCGCCTGCCAGGTCGGGCAGCGCGCCCGGGTCCCTGGACAGCAGCCGCTGGGTGGCGCCCTTGGCGCTGAGCAGCCGGGCCACCCGCCCACCGATATTTCCCGTTGCTCCTGTGATCGCGATGACCGGGCTCATCCATCCTCCTCGTGGTTCGACCTCACCAGCATCCCTGACCTGCGCGAACACCGCGCGACCGGGGTCGGTCCCGCCCTTTTCAGTTGATGCTCCTATTTCGGTTGTGCGCTTTATGACGCCGAATGGTGGCTGGTGGAGTTCTCCGGTAAACGGTGATTATCGGTGACCCCTGCTGATCTTGTGTGAGGAGTCCACCGTGCGACGCGCACTTTCCCTGCTCGGTGCTTTTTGTCTACTTCCGTTGATTCCTGTACCCGCTGCCGCCGAACCCGTCGGGTGGCTCGGCGGCGCTTCGCCGACGGGGTGGTCCGCCGTCGCCGCGCCCGCGCCGGGAGCCCGCGCGCCGGGTACCGCGAACGGCTACTACTACCCGAACGCGCCTATCTCCGTGCGGTTCGCCGCAGGCAAGTACTCGCTGAGCGACCCCAACAGCGTCCTGTTCTGCGGCATCCAGGGCAACGGCGCGGTCACCAACACCACCGGCGTGTTCGGCAACCGCTCCGGCACCGACCTGACCACCGCCTGCGCCGACGGGTACTACGCCGCGCAGCAGTTCGGCGGGATGCTGCGCGACTGGCTCGGGCGCGACGGGTTGGACGGCAAGGGCAAGTGGGCGCCGATGTTCGTCGGCATGTCCGCCGTCAACGCCTACTGGAACGGGCACACCGCGAACTTCGGCCGCACCAAGGACGGCGCCCGGCAGCTGGTGAACCTGGAGATCATCGCCCACGAGTTCGGCCACGGCGTCTTCCAGCACACCCCGGGCGGCTTCGACGGCGGCGTGCAGACCTACCAGCTCAACGAGGCCAGCAGCGACATCATGGGCGCCTTGACCGAGCACTACGCCAACAACCCCAACGACCCGCCGGACTACCTCGTCGCCAACGAGACCAACCCCCTGGGCCGCGGTCCCGAGCGCGTCATGTACCAGCCCTCCCTCGGCCCCCGCGACGAACCGGACTGCTACGGCCCCAACATGAACAACGTCGAGGTCCACGACGGCGCGGGCCCCGCCAACCACTTCTTCTACCTCATGGCGGAAGGCTCGTCCCCGGTCGGCAAGCCCGCCAGTCCCATCTGCCCCGGCGGTCCCGCCTCGGTGACCGGCCTGGGAATCCGCGACGCGGGCAAGGTGTGGATGCAGGCCCTCCTGCTGAAGAAGCCGTCCTGGACCTACACCGACGCCCGCGCAGCCACCCTCAACGCCGTCAAACAAGCCTTCCCCGGCGACTGCGCCAAGTTCACCACCGTCCGCAACGCCTGGACCGCCGTCTCCGTGCCACCGGGGGCGGGCGAGCCCAGCACCTGCTGACTCCACTGTGGACTCGATGCGTGCCGGTGAAAGCGGATCGGACCTAGAGGGGACCCCGGTCGCCGATCTACCGGAAACCGCCCGGAAGTCTTGATCACGTCGATATGCTGGCCGCTCACCCTCGGCACGGAGGTGGGCACACGATGACGAACCCCGATCCGGCGAAGGCATTGCCCCCGACGCACAACACCGCCAGCATCCACGCACCGACAACCATGGTCCAGGCAGGCCACATCAGTGGCTCAGTGCACCTCAACCAGCCTCGCAGCAGGCGAAGCCCGGCCGGGGTGGCGGTGGCGGCACTGGGCGCCGTCCTCATCGTCGCGGGCACGTTCGCGGCGCCGTGGGCCACGGGCGGCTTCTTCCGGCCGAACATCACGTACTCCGATCTGGGAACGCTCATGGCGGGGATGGACGCGAGCGGGTTGGAGGGAATGGCAGGCACCGCGCCGTACTTGTCCGCTTACTTCTCCTACGGCGGAGTGCTGTCCGTCGTGCTGGTGTCCGTCCTCGGCCTCGCCGCGACCTGGCCGACCGGTCGCGGTGCCCGCCCCACCACCAGAGGCGTCGCCTTCCTAGCGGCTCTCGGCGCGATCGGCGCGCTGCTGGCCGCCATGATGGAACTCGAGAACCTCGTGACGATGGCGCCGTCGATCGGGGTACCGATCGCAGGCTATGGACTCGTGGTCGTCGCATCGCTCATCGGGCCCGGCCAGGTACAGCGAGGGTGAGACTCACGACTCCGCACGCAATGGCCGTCGAGAACCTGGCGATCCCCACCGGCTTCCCTCACCACCTGTCCACTTTCTCGAGCGGAATCGAGGCTTGACCCTGACCCGTGGGTGAGGGGTTAGCGTCCCGGCGCCCGTGTGAGAGTCGCGCGGGGGAAGGGGTGGTCGTGTCTCGGGAAGTTCGATTGGTGGCGGTGCCGGAGGGGTTGCCCGGGCCGGAGCACTTCGAGGTGGTCGACGTGCCGGTGCGGGAGCCGGGGCCCGGTGAGGTGCTGGTGCGCAACCGGTACTTCCCGGTGTCCGCGCGGCTGCGGACGCTGCTCGTCGGCGGTGTCGAGGGCGCGCCGTTGCCGCCGGTGCGGGTGGGGGAGGTGCCGCCGTCGATCACCCTGGGTGAGGTCGTGGCCGTCGGTGGTGGCGACGGACCGCGAGTGGGGGAGTGGGTGTCGCACTGGGACGGGTGGCGGGAGGAGTCCGTCGTTCCGGTCGACGGCTGCACGCCGCTGGGGGACTGGCTGCCGGACCCGGTGGCGCACCTGGGTTCGTGGTGGACCTCGTACGCGGCGCTGACCCGGCACGCGCGGCTGCGGTCCGGTGAAACCGTCCTGGTCACCGCGGGTGCGGGCGGGGTCGGGTCGATCGTCGGTCCACTCGCGCGGCTGCTGGGCGCGGGTCGGGTCATCGCCACGGCGCGGACACGGGAGAAGGCACAGCGGTTGGTGCACGAGCTGGGCTACGACGCCGCGTTCGTGGTCGGCGAGGAGCGGGTCGAGGCCGCGGACGTCATCGTCGACAACGTGGGCGGGGCGACCCTGCGCGCCCTGCTCGACGTCGCCAAGCCCGGCGCCCGGGTGGCGTTGGTCGGCGCGCTGGAGGGCCAGCTCACCGGGTCGGGTACCACGGCGCCGGTCGAGCTCGACACGTTCGGGCTCATCCTGCGCGGTATCAGCCTGCACGGCGTCAACAACCGCCCTGACCAGGACGAACGCGACGATTGGCTGGGCAGGCTCGGCGGCTGGCTGCGCTCGGGCGCGCTCACCTTCCCGCATGTCCGCGTGTCGGGCATCGACTCGGCGCCCCGCGCGTTGCAGGAGGTGATCGCGGGCCACCACCTGGGCACGGTGGTCGTGGAGCTCTAGGAGGTCGGATGAGGATCGGCGACGCGGCGGCGGCCGCAGGCACAACTCCCCGGGCGCTGCGCCTCTATGAGGAGCGGGGCCTGTTGCCGCCGCCCGAGCGCACCCGAACCGGCCAACGCCGGTACACCCACCGCGACGTCGCCAGGGTTCGCATCATCCGCCAACTCTTAGCCCTAGGTCTCACCATCGACGACGTGCGCTCTAGCGCTGACCGCCTGCACCTCATCGAGGGCGACACCCTGCCCGACTACGGCACCGGCGTCTGCGCCAGCACGAGCCCGGTCATCCGCCAACGACTCGCGGCCATGGACGCCGAGATCGAACGCCTCACCGACCGCCGCGACCGACTCGCCGCCCAGACCGCCAGGGCTACCGGGGGTAGAGCTTGATCACCTTGCCGTCCGGGTTGGCGATCAGGTAGCCGGCGCCGTACTCGTCGGTCAGGTAGAGCTTCAGCGCCGGGGTGCCGTCGATGATGCTGGTGTCGACGATGATGTAGCGCAGGTCGGGCTTCTCGATGCCGAGTTCCTTGTTCGCCCGCTCCCACAGCCCGGGCAGCGCGTCCCAGTTGACCTTGTTGAGGTCGATCACCGCGCGGTCGGCGTCCACCCCGTCGGCGCCGGACTTGGTGGCGACGCCCTTGCGGTACTGGAAGTTGTCGAACCCGTTCTTGACCGCCGTGGTCGGCGCGGTCGCGTTCGCGTAGTCGGGGTAGATGGTCAGGTCGGACACCTTGGAGGTGCCCATCACCTCGCTGAGCGCGGCGACCACCTTCCGCGCGCCCGCCGGGGTGTGCAGGTCGTCCGTCGCCGCGGCGGTGGTCGTCTTCGGGGGCGCCTTGGTGGGGGTGTTGGCGGTCGGCGAGTTCGCGGTCTTCGGGGGGTTGACCGTCGAGGTGGCCGGTCCGTCGACGCCCTGGGTCGTGGTCGGGCCGGACGAGCCCGCGCCCAGGTCGGTCGGGGTCTCGGAGGACGTCAAGACTCGGACGAGGACCAGCGTGAGCACGAGGACCAGGGCCGCACCGACCCACGCCGACACCACGACGCCGGTGCGCTTGCCCGCAGGCACCTTGACCGGGCCGGAGATGGGGTTGGCCTGCTGGTACGCCGGGTAGTGCGGCTGGTGCTGCGGCTGCTGCCAGGACGCGGTGGGCTGCGGTCGGGGACCGGTGTGGTGCTGCTGCGGCTGCACCGGGAACGCGGGTCCGGCCGGGGTGGGCGGTCCAAGTGGGACGTGCGCGCCGTGCTCGGCGGCACCGAGCATCCGGTCGAGCGCGTCGCCGGTGGGGCGGGCGAGCGGGTCCGGGATGAGCACCGCGCTGAGCACCGGCCCGAGCGCGCCCGCGCGACGCGGCGGCGGGACCGGCTCGGTCATCACCGCGGCGAGAGTGGCCATTGTGGTCGCGCGGCGCAGCGGGTGGTAGCCCTCGACCGCCACGTACAGCAGCATCGCCAACGACCAGAAGTCCGACGCGGTCTTCGTCTCGTCGCCCAGCAGCCGCTCCGGGGCGATGTACTCGGGCGACCCGATGACCTCGCCGGTCGCGGTGAGCTGCCCGGAGTCGTGCAGCGCGGCGATGCCGAAGTCGGTGAGCACGGCGCTGCCGTCCGCTCGCAACAGGACGTTGCCCGGCTTCACGTCCCGGTGCAGGATGCCCGCCGCGTGCGCCGCCCGCAGCGCCCGCAGCACGTCACGACCCAGGCGGGCGGCCTCGGCCGGGGAGAGCACACCGGCGTTGAGCCGCGCGTCCAGGGAGGTGCCCTGGACCAGCTCCATCACGATCCACGGGTACGGCGAGTCCTCGGACTCGATGATCTGGTAGATCGACACGACGTTCGGGTGCTGCAACCGGGCCAGCGCCCGCGACTCGCGCAGCACCCGCTCCCGCTGCTGCGCCGCCAACGCCGGGTTGTGCTCGAACAACGCCGCGTCCGCCGGGCGCACCTCCTTGATGGCGACCTCGCGCTGCAGCCCGACATCCCGGGCCCGCCACACGGTCCCCATCCCACCGCTACCCAGCGGCTCCACCAGCTCGAACCGGCCACCCACCACGCGCCCGGTCTGCCCTCGCTCCGACACCGCGCACACGGTAGCAACCAACCCCCCGGCCCAACCCCGGCGACCTCGCACAGCCACACCACCCGCTGCACGGGGTCACCGGCCGGTCACACACCATCAACAAGGCGGGTCGGCAGGCGGCGCCTCGCCCGGCTTCAGCGGGGCGGGCAGGGTCGTGGGGAGGCCGGTTTGCACAGTGGTGAGTTGGCCCTCGGGCCCGATCTCGATCAAGGGGACGATCGACCCGGTCGGACTGTGCTCCTCGTTGACCGGGTCCTCGTACCGGATCCACCCGGACGCCCCGAACATCGTGTTCGCCGAACTCCCCGCCCCGAGACCGCACTTGACCTGGCTCAGGGTGCCCAGCTGCCCGAGCCGGTCCTGCAGGACACCCGCCGTCCCGATGCGGCGGGCGGCGTGGATCGCCAGGCCGACCGCGTCGTGCGCGATCATCGCCTGCCCGGTCGCCAAGGCCCCCTGCGGGAAGTCCAACGGCTTCGGCTTGGTGTCGGGCGCGAGCGTGGCCGGGTCGACGCCGCAGCTGGTGTCCCCGGTGAACGCCGCCTCGAACATCCGGTACTCGGCGAGGATCTCGGCGGCATGCGCGACGGGCGGCTTGGGGACCACGCCACCGCACGACCCCCACTTGTCCGGACTGGCCAGAGCGGTGTACCTGACCTTGACGGTCCCCTTCTTCACGGCCGTGGTCACCCTCGTGTCGGTACTCGCCTTGACCCCGTCATCCCCGGTGATCAGGAACAGCGGTTTCGTCGAGCAGTTCCCCGAGTCCGTCCAGGTCTGGACGAACGCCGCCAGGTCTGCGCCTCGGCCCGCGAAGAAGACCACCTTGGGTGGTGCCGGGCACAACGCGTCCCGCACACCTGCGAGCTGGCCGAGGATCGTGCTGTCCCGGTTCGTGATCGGCACTGTCGGGTCCGAGGATCGGTAGGGCAGGTCTTTGGCCCCTGGCAAGTGGACCAGGGCGGCTTCGTGGAGGGTCTTGACGTAATCGTCTGTGGCCGACTGGTCCCAGACGATCGCCACGTCGCCGAACGACCCCTGGTTCGGGTTGAACTCCGGGAGCTTCTTGATGTACTCCGCGGCGGCCGTGACGAGGCCCCTGTTCGTCGGGGCTATTCGGTAGAAGCCGTCGAGCTGTTTCTCGTCGAACACGTTGTTGTCCATGTTGTCACCGGTGACCGATCCGCCGATGACGGGCAGGTGGTACGTGGTGGTCAGCCGAGTCACCGCGTTTCGGGTCTCCTTGTTGCTCTGGCTGAGCCCGGCAACGGCGGTGATGTGGTGCTCTTCCTTGGCCGCGTTGATCTGGTCCACTGCGGGTTCCCAGTCCAGGTTGCGGCTCCCGGTGTTGGCGAGCAAGAGCTTCACCCTGGGCACGGGGTCCGCGCCCTTGCCGAAGGCGGAGGTGTGGTTCGCGCGCCACACGGCGGTGATCGCGCCCTGGATGCTGCGGGTGACGTCCGCGAAGGACGCGGTGTCGACGTTGGGGACCGGGGTCATGTTGAGCAGCAGCACGATGGTGACGTAGTTGTCGCCGGTGATCGCGTCGTTGTACTCGGCCACCTGGTCGACCAGGTCGGTCAGCTCCTGCGGCTGGTCCGGGCTGAACTTCTCGCCCGCCAGGTTGATGCCCACGCAGGCCTCGTCGTTCTGGCTGCGTTCCATCCCCTCGCCGCAGCTGAGCCAGCTGACGACGACGAACACGCCCGCCGCGACGAGGGCGACGACGAGCACCGCCGCTGTGCCGGTCAGGACCGGATGCCTCCGCCACCAGGGCGCTGTCTCCACTACGGGCACGATGCTCCTCGATCGGTGGTAGGGGCTCAGAACCGGCGGGCCGCGGCTTCCAGCGCGCTGATGTCGGCTCGGCCGGAGTTGCTGATGAGCCTGCCGAAATCACCGCGGACACGGGCGTGCCAGCGGGCCTCGGCGGCGGTGTACGGGTCGCGCAGCAGCCACAGCAGGGCGGTCAGGTTGGACACGGCGACCTCGATCGGTCCGCGCCCGGGTTGGTGCTCGGGGATGAGCCGCCGGTAGGCCTCGTCGATGGGCTCGGGCCGCCTGCGGGGAGCGCTGGTCGCGGCGTCGAGCAGGCGCACCCAGGCCCCGTGGTCGATCTGGTCGAACTGGGTGACCAGGTTCTGGACGACGTCGTCGAACTTGCCGAGCGCGAGGTCGCGGTACAGGTCGTCCCCGACACCGGGCTTCGTCCTCGCCGTGTGCGCGGTGGTGAACAGCTCGTCCCACAGGCCGGACGAGCCGCTCTCCTGGGCCAGACCGGTCATGAGGCAGCGCGCCAACCACGGGTGCAGCGCGGCGGGGTGCGGCTGGGTGGGGTCCTGGCCGATGCCCCACAACAGGGACTGCGGAGCCGAGAAGGTGCTGATCCACAGGTGCCTGCGCAGACCACGCAGAGTTCGCGCCGCGTCCTTGAACACCGCGGGGGAGAGGTCGTCGCCCGCTCGTGCCCGACCGTCGAGGTGCGCGGCGAACGCCACGGCGACCGGGATTTCCGCCCACGGGCGGCTCGGCGGGATCAGGTCGTCCGGCGGAGTTGCTCGCAGAGTCCGCTCCCACAAAGGAGCTTCACCGTCGACAGTGTCGATGAGGACCCGACTGGGGGCGTCTTCCCGCTCGGCGGACAACTCGGCGATCTGGGCGCGCAGGTGGATCTCGGCCAGCGGATGCCCAGCGGCCAACCGGGACACCAGTTCCCGGGCGCCGGTCCCGGTCAGCCCAGGAGACCCGAGCAGGCGGCGGTCGACTGGCGTGTCGAGCCACACCGGGTACCAATAGGGATTCTCGGCGCCTGCCACGTGCGCGAGCCAGCCGTCCCGGCTTGCCTTGGACCACACCGGGATGGTCGGCCTCCCCGCTGCCTGCGTCCCGCTGTACCAGGGCTCGCACCACGCCGCCCAGTCGGAGCTCCACTCGGACGCGGCGGAGACCACGAGCAGCGGGTCACGGCCGGACCTGCTGTCCGGGGCCTCGTCCACCCGCTCCCGCCGGGCGGTGACCAGTCCGGCCAGGAACCGCCGCGCCACATCGGTGTGCGCGTGGTCGAGCAGCAGCACCCACGCGTGGTCGTGCGCAGCCGCTCGGTCGGCGGGGACCAGGCACCCGCAGCGGCCGCGCGCCGCCCGGTGCTGGCGGTCGAAGGCGTCGATGTCGGCCAGCAGTGCCTTGATCACGTGGACCAGGGCCTGGCCCCGGTCGTGCGTGCTCAACCGGATCAACCAGTCGACCGCCGTCGCCGCCTCGGCCTCGGGAACCGCGCTGTGCCAGCGTTTCGCCTTGCGCAGCGAGAGCCCGGCCAGGCCCCGCACGAGGGCGCCGATGACCGGCTTGGCCTGCTGGGTGATCTGGCTGACCTCGTTGCTGATGCCGTTGACGGCAGTGGCCACGTCGGCGACCGAGAACAGCAGGTTCGCCCCGCCCCGGCCTGCTTTCCCGGTCCGGGTCCGGCTGGCGTACTCGGTGATCCGCTGCTGGATCTGCTCCTCGGCGGTGCGGCGGTCGTGGTCGAGCGGCTCGTTGAGCGCGAGCAGGGCCAGGCCTAGTCGGTGGAAGGTCGGCTTGACCCGCAGGTTCGTCCAGTCCCGCATCAGCAGGAACGCCACGGAGGCGACCGCCGCGATCGGGTCGTCGAGCTGCTCGTCGCCGAAGTCCAGTTGCGCGTGCACGACCGTGCCGCCGCACTCCCGCGACACTGCGGTGAGTGCCGTGCTCTTGCCTGCCCCGCGCGGACCGAGCACAACCACAATCGGCTCCGGCGCGACCGAGTCCCGCTCGCGCCACACCACCCGCCGCAAGAACTGCCGCGCGGCCTCAGCCAACCCGGTCGACGTGGTCATCCACCCCTCCAGACCCATCCCGAGGCGGTCCCCGCACCGACCATCCAGTCGTACACGCTACGCCCGCCCGGCTCCCCGCGAGCCCGGAACGCGCACGAGGAACGACAACGGTTTCATCAAGGCGCGCCGCGAAAGGCGTTGGTACATTCGGGTAATCGCACAGGTTTCGTGTCGGTGCCATTCGCGGCACCGACCATCGAATTCGACTCGTTCGCACAACCCGCCGTCGCGCGTCGAGGGTCCCCGGTAGGTTCATCCCATGGCGGAAAGCGCGGGTGTTCAGACCTTCACGGCCAAGGAGGGCTGGCCCGCCCTGCGTGGCCAGTGGGCGGATCGCCTGTCGGAAGCCGATCTCGCGGCGCTGGACGAGGCGACGGCGTTCGCGGTCGAGTGGCACGGTGGCCAGACCCGGCCCGCGGGCGAGCCGTACCTGGAGCACCTGCTCGAAGCGACGCGTGTGCTCGTCGAGGCCATCGGCATCACCGACGTGGACGTCCTGCGCGCCGCCGTGCTGCACGACGTCGTCGAGGACACCGCCTGCACCCTGGACGAGGTCCGCGACCGTTTCGGTGCCCGCGTCGCAACCCTGGTCGACTGGGTCACCAAACCCCCGCGCCCCGAAGGCTGGACCCGCGAACAATCCCGAGTCGCCTACCTCACCCGCCTCCAGGACGCCCCCGCCGACGCCATCCTGATCAAACTCGCCGACCGCCTCAGCAACGTCCAGCGCCTCGACACCCACCCCAAACCCGAGAAACGCGGCTCCTACTACAACGAGACCATCCGCGCGATCCTTCCGTTCGCCACGCGCCACGCCTGGTTCCACGAGTGGTTCGACACCTGGCGCGCAGAGTTCCGCCACCTCGATTCCACAAACACCCTGGCCCCGTAAGCAAGTTCCCCACATGTCCGGCCGATTGTGGCGTTCCCACCGGGGGAGTGGAAAGCGTCGCCCCGGGGGATGGATCATGAACGGTGGACGACGCCGGGGGGATCTTGAGGTGATCTTGGTCCGCGGCCCGGTGTGGGTGCGGTAGTACCGGGGGCGGAGGCCACGGTCCTCCGGCGAGGGTTCACGCGGGAACGGGACGGAGGCGTCGTCCATACCATCGGACCGTCGAGTGCGCCTCGGGCTTGCGGACCTTCGGGAGTGGACGGGTGCGGGACGAAACGGGCCGGTACCGGATCGAGCGCAAGCTCGGCGAGGGCGGCATGGGTGTGGTGTACCTGGCCAGGGACACGCTGCTCAACGACCGGCCGGTCGCGCTGAAGGTGTTGTCGCCCGCGGCGTTGGCCAACCCGGACCTCAGGGAGCGGTTCGTGCGGGAGTGCGAGGTCGCCGCGAACATCGACCACCCCAACGTGCTGCCCGTGCACGACTACTCCGTGGGCGACCACCCCTACATCGCCATGCGCTACGTCGAGGGCGTGAACCTGCACGCGGAGCTCGAGCGGGTCGGGTCGCTGCCCCCGCGGCGGGCGGTGGACATCGTCGAACAGGTGGCCGCCGGGTTGGACGCCGCGCACCGGCGGGAGTTGCGCCACCGCGACGTCAAGCCGTCCAACATCCTGCTCGAGGCCGGGGCGCGGCGGGGCAGCGACCACGCCTGGCTCTTCGACTGGGGGATCGCCCAGACCATCGAGGCGCAGCCGCTGACCAGGGCGGACGTGATCGTCGGGACCGTGCACTACGTCGCCCCCGAACGGTTGCGGGACGGCGCTTCGGACCACCGCGCGGACATCTACGCGCTCGCCGTCGTGCTCTACGAGTGCCTCGCGGGCCGTCGCCCGTTCGTGGGCCGGGACGTCGCCGTCCTGATGGCCCACCTCGGCCAACAACCACCGCCCCTGCCCCCGCACATCGGGCCGGAGCTGCGGGCGGTCGTGTTCAAGGGGTTGGCCAAGGACCCCGACGACCGGTTCCAGTCCGCCGGTGACTTCGCCGCCGCCGCGCACGCCGCGCTGGAGGCCGAGCGCGAGCGCGAGTTCCAGGGCCACGACAGGTCCGACCGGGCGCGCTCGCGGCGGGCGATCACGTGGACGGAGATCGCGGCCGCGCTCGCGGGTCTGCTCGCCGGGGTCGTGCTCGGTCTGGCAGGCGTGATCCCGACGGCCCAACTCGCCTTGGTGCTCCCCGTGTTGGCCGTCGGTGGCGCGCTGATCGCGTTCGGGTCGCGCGGTCTGACCGCGTCGGACGAGCACGACACTCCACCGGACGCACCACCCCGGCCGGACGACGGGACCTGGACGGGAGGGGTCCCGGACCACCGCCCCTAACGTAGGTCCAAGGGCCACACCAGGAGGGAACCAGCCATGGGGAGATCACCGGGGATGCACGTGCTGGACGCCCACACCCCCAGCCTGTCCCACCACGAACCACTGCTCGACGGACGGCCCGCCCCCGCGCGCACGCTGTTCGTGCTCGGCGAGGAAGGCGGCTACGCGGCGGCTCCGCGCCCCGACACCCGCCTCGTCCTCGGCCGCAACACCCCCGACGTGCACGTCTCCATCGGCGCCCGGGACTGGCACGTCAGCAGGGAACACGCCGTGCTGCGCTGCCAGTCGGACGGCAGTTGGGTGCTGCGCAACGGCGGCAGGCTCCCGATCCGCATCCCGGACGCCCCGGCGCTGCTGCGCGAGCACGAGGCCCCGCTGCCCGGCGGCTACACGCCCCTCTACATCCAGGGAACCCGGCTGCACGTGGTCGAACTGCTGATCAGCACCGGCCACCAGGCGGCCGACGAGGCGCGTCCGGACGCCGGGACCCGGGACCTGAGCTGGCCGCTCAACCCGCGCGAGCGGCTCGTGCTCGTCGCCCTGTTCCAGTCGTACCTGCTGCGCGCCGACGAGGCGCACCCGTTGTCCTGGAGGGAGACCAGCCGGTGGCTCAACGAGGTCCCCGGCCAACGGGGGTGGACCGACCGCAAGGCCGAGCACGTGGTGGACACCGTGCGCCGCCGCTTGGTCGCCGGCGGGGTCGGCGGCATCACCGCGGACTCGGCGCACCCCGAGGCCATCAAGCACAACCTGCTGCGGGTGCTGACCGAGTCGGCCACCATCACCCCGCCGGACCTGCGGCTGCTCGACACCGGGATCGGAGAATGAGGCACAGATGAGCACCCACCCCCGTCCACGCCGCCGCGCCGGTCGCGGCCCGCAGGTGGCCGCGCTGGTCATCGGCGTGCTGCTGATCGTCGCCGTGGTGGTCTACGGCCTCAGCAGCACCACCACCGGGGTGTCCGGGGCGAGCGACTGCGTCGACGACGTCGTCCCGGTGCACGCCATCATCGGCTCCGAGAAGCGCGTCTACTTCGAGGACAGCGCCGTACGGGATCGGCTCAGGTGCCTCGGGTTCACAGTGGACACCGAGGACGCCGGTTCGCTGGAGATGGCCAAGCGCGCCAAGGAGCAGAGCGGGAAGGTCGACGTCGCCTTCCCCGGCAGCGACGCCGCCGCCGACAACATCAAGTCCGAGCTGCGCACCGCCGACGACTTCGCGGTGTTCTCCTCGCCCATGGTGATCGTCAGCGACAACGCGACGGTGGCCGCGCTGCGCGCCGACAAGTCGGCCGAGGTGGTGGGCGGTGTGGCCGTCGTCCGGCTCGAGAAGATCATCGACCTGGTGGCGGCGAACAAGACCTGGGCGGACCTGGTCGGTGATGCGAACGGAACCGACCGCACCAGGCTCGTGCTCAGGTCGACCAATCCGGCCGCGTCCAACTCCGGTCTACAACTGTTGGCCCTCGCGGCCGTCGTGGTCAGCGGCGACGCCGGTCAGGTCACCCCGGCCCAGGTGCCCGACATCGCCAAGAAGGTGTGCCCGCTGTTCTGGGAGCAGGGCGGCAAGCAGATCAAGAGCGACGAGCTGTTCCGCGAGTGGGTCGGCCAGAACAGCAGGATCAGGCTCGCCTTCGTCTACGAGGCGCAGTACCTGGCCGAGCGCAACCTCCCGCAGGACAACGCGCGGCTCTACCCGAACCCCGGCATCTCGTCGGTGCACCGCGTCATCGCCTTCACCGACGCGGGCAAGCGCTTCGGCGGCGCGCTGCGCTCCGACAAGGGCCTGGCCGACCTGATGATCAAGCACGGCTTCCGGCCGATGGGCAACCCGGCCCGACCGTCCGGCGCGGTCGACACGGCCGTCACCCAGGTGACCGCGCCCACGTTCGAGGTCCTGCGCGAACTCAACAACCAGATCACGACGTTGCTCGACAAGGGGAACGGGTGTCCGAAGTGAAGCACCGGGCGTTGACCATCGCACTGCTGCTGTCGTTGGCCGCCTGCACGACGCAGCCCACGCAGCCCACGCCGAGCAGGCAGCCCGTCACCGTGACCCCCGGTCCGGCGACCACGCTCAAGGTGCTCGCGGGCAGCGAACTGCAGGGTATGACCGGCGTGCTCGACCGGGCCAGGGCGGCCACCGGCGTGACCGTGGAGCCGACGTTCACCGGCAGCCTGGACGGCGTCCAGCAGGTCGCGGCGGGCGCGGCCTACGACGCGGCGTGGTTCTCCTCCAGCAACTACCTGCGGACCTACCCGGGGACCCGCGACCGGCTGTCCACATCGGAGCAGATCATGACCTCGCCGGTCGTGCTCGGTCTGCGTGCCGCCAAGGCCAAGGAACTCGGCTGGGACTCCCGGCCGGTGAGCTGGCAGGACATCACCGAGGCGGCCAGGCAGAACCGGTTCACCTTCGCGATGACCGACCCCAACAAGTCGAACTCAGGCTTCTCCGCGCTGCTGGCCATCACCTCCGCTGTGGACGGTGCGAAGCGCGCGCTGACCAAGGACGCCATCGCCGGGGTCGCCCCGCAGGTGTCGACGTTCTTCTCCGTGGAACGGCTCACCGCGACGTCCTCGGAGTGGCTGACCGACGCGTTCGTGGCGCGGGACAAGGAGCCCGCGGGGACGAAGGTCGACGGGCTGGTCAACTACGAGGCGTCCCTGCTGGCGCTCAACCGCGACAAGCGGCTGGGTGAGCCGCTCACCCTGGTGTACCCGACAGACGGCGTCGTCATGGGCGACTACCCGTTGACCCTGTTGGACTCCGCGTCGCCGACCGCCAGGGACGCGTACAAGCGCCTGGTTGAGTACCTGCGCCTGCCGCAGGTGCAACAGGAGATCGTCGCCGAGACGCTGCACCGCTCCGTGCTGCCCGACGTGCCGCGCGCCGACGCCATGCCCGCGGACCTGGCGCAGATCCCGTTCCCGGACAGCTGGGCGGTGGTCGAGGCACTGCTGCACGCGTACAACGACCACCTGCGCCGCCCGTCCCGCGTGGTGTACGTGCTGGACGTGTCGGGGTCGATGGGGGAGGACCCGACCCGGATCGCCGGTCTGAAGAAGGCGCTGCACGACCTCACCGGGACCAGCACGACGCTGTCCGGCGAGTTCTGCGGCTTCCACAAGCGGGAAGAGATCGTGTTCCTGCCGTTCAGCTCGCGCCCTGGCAAGCCGGAGACCTTCACCATCGACGAGAGCGACCCGGAGCGGTCCTTGGCGCGGGTGCGGCGCGCGATCGACGCCCTGACGCCGGCGGGGAACACGGCCATCTACGACAGCCTGATGGTCGCGCACGAACTGGCCAAGCCGACCCCCGACCGCTTCACCAGCATCGTCCTGATGACCGACGGGGTGCGCACTGACGGCGCCGAGGTGCCGGACTACCTGAAGTTCGTGGCCGAGCGCGCCAAGGGAACCACGGCCCAGGTGTTCCCCGTCCTGTTCGCCGATTCCGCCGACCAGGAGATGAAGCAGGTCGCTGACGCCACCGGGGGCACGTTCATCGACGGTCGGTCGGGCCTGTCCGAGGCGTTCTGCAAGATCCGCGGCTACCAGTGACGCGCTACAAGATCTGTAGGGCGTGCCCTAGGATCCAGCGATGGCAACCTATAGCGGACCGGATGACCTGAGCGGCACCGAGTTCATCGAGACGAACTTCGCGGGCAGCGTGTTTCGCGAGGTGGATCTGAGCGGTGTCCGGATCCGCGGTGCCCTGCTCAACGGCGCCAGCCTCGACGGGGTGATCGACGGGTTGCGGGTCAACGGCGTCGAGGTCGCACCGCTGGTCGAGGCCGAGCTGGACCGTCTGCACCCGGAGCGCACGCGACTGCGTCCGTCCACACCGGACGGTACGCGGATCGCGTGGGAGACGGTCGAGGCGTTCTGGGCGCCGACGATGGCGCGGGCGGGATCGATGCCGGAGCACGACGTTCACCGGTCGGTGGACGGGGAGTGGTCGTTCGTGCAGACGCTGCGGCACCTGGTGATGGTCACCGACCTGTGGTTCGGCCAGGCGGTGCTGGGGCGGGACCGGCCGTACCATCCGCTCGGGCTGCCCGCGGCGTACATCACCAACGGCGCGGACCTCGGCATGGACCTGGCTGCCGAGCCGAGCCTCGCCGAGGTGGCGGCGGTCCGGGCCGCCCGTGTGGCCGAGGTGCGGGAGTTTCTCGCCACCGCCACCCAGGAGGACCTGGACCGGGTCCGTGAGCCGGAGGTGCCGTCCGGCTGGCCCTCGCCTGCCCCTCGTGCCGCCTCCGCGTGCCTGCGGGTCATCCTCAACGAGGAGTGGGCACACCACAGCTTCGCCGTCCGCGACCTCGACACGATGGGAGACCCGAAGAGCGTGATCTGACGTCGGCTGCAGATCTTGAATGGCTGGGGATCCGGGCGGATCTCGATCGCCGGTCTGGTGTGCGTCAAGCCCGGGCAGCGATCCCGGCGCATCCACCGCATGACCGTCCACCATGGATGGAAACGCGAACGGCCGCCCACCGGCAACTCGGCGGTCCGGTCGTGCTGAACTGGGACAACCTCGATACGCATATCAGCGTTGCGATGCGGCAACTGATCGCCGCTCGGGACTGGCTACGTCAACAGGGGTGGAGCCTGCTGGGCCGCGGCGCTCGAGGAGGACGGTGTCGCGCCAGGTGCCGTGGTGTTGGGCGATGCGTTCGCGGACCCCTACAGTGCGGAAGCCCGCTGAGTGGTGCAGGGCGATGCTGGCGCGGTTCTCCGGGAAGATCGACGTCTGCAGTGTCCACAGGCGACTCGCATCCGCCGCGGTGACCTGCTTGTGCAGTAGGGCTTTGCCGACGCCGCGGCCCCGGTGGCCGTCGCCCACGTAGACCGAGGTCTCGGCGACGCCCGCGTAGCAGTCGCGGGTGGACGTTGGGGTGGCTGACGCCCAGCCGACGACCTCGCCGTCGATCTCGGCGACCCAGCGGTGGTCGTGCAGCCACTTGGCGTCGAGGGAGCGGCGGCTGGGGGTCTCGGTCTCGAAGGTGGCGTTGCCGGTGGCGATGCCCTCGGTGTAGATCCGGCGGACGTCGGACCAGTCGTCGTCGGTCATGGCGCGCACGGTGACATCGACGGGCAGGTCGCTGGGGCAGCAGGGACGGGTGACGACGGTGCCCATCACCGCGTCGGCGGCGTGGGGCAGGCCCGTGCAGCACGCGGCGTTGACCGACACCAGCGTGGCGGTGCCCTCCTTGCGCAGACGGACGAATCCGACGTCGGCAAGCTTGCGCAGGTGGTGCGAGCAGGTCGGCTGGGTGACCCCGATGACCTCGGCCAAGGCGCCGACGGCGATCTCCCCTGGCGCGGTGGCCACGGCGTGCAGCAGCCGCACCCGCGTCGGGTCGGCCAAGCACGCGAACCACGCGGCGTAGGCCTCGGCGTCCTGGTCCAGCAGTCCGGTTGACGTCACCAACGCAGTGTATAGATCCCCGTCGATGGTTGCATCAATAGAAGCTGGTCGATACAGTCCAGCCTTGTTGATAGACGACTCTCGATGAAATGAGGTCCGCGATGGACGGGTTGCCGGTGGTCGTGGTCGGTGCGGGTCCGATCGGGTTGGCCGCTGCCGCGCACTTGGTGGAGCGCGGGGTGCCGACGGTGGTGCTGGAGGCGGGGGAGTCCGCGGGGTCGGCGGTGGCGCAGTGGAACCACGTGCGGTTGTTCTCGCCCTGGTCGGAGCTGGTGGACTCGGCGGCCCGTCGGCTCTTGGAGGCTGATGGCTGGGTCGCCCCCGAGGCCGACCTGTACCCGACGGGAGCGGAGTGGGCGGCGGAGTACTTGCGGCCGCTGGCTTCGGCGCTCGGCTCGACGGTCCGCTTCGGCTCTCGGGTGGTCGGTGTGGCCAGGCGCGGACGGGACCGGCTGGTGGACTCGGGGCGCGACACCGAGCCGTTGACCGTGCACGTGCGTACCACCGCGGGTGAGGAGCGGATCACTGCCCGCGCGGTCATCGACGCGTCTGGCACCTGGGGGACGCCGAATCCCCTTGGTAGCGAAGGACTTCCGGCGATCGGTGAACGTGAGGTTGGCGACCGGATCGTCTACCGCGTGCCGGACTTGGCGGTAGAGGGTGAACGGTATGCGGGCAAGCGCGTCGCTGTCGCGGGTAGCGGCCACTCGGCGTTGACCGCACTGTCCGGCTTGGTCGATCGGGGCGCGCACGTCACTTGGCTACTCCGACGCGGCGCTGCGGCTTTCGGCGGCGGTGAGGCCGACCAGCTTCCGGCGCGGGGCGCTCTCGGGCTGCGGGCGCAGGAGGCGGTCCGGGCTGGGCGGGTGGAGGTGGTCACCGGGTTCCGCACGGAGTCGGTCGAGCGCGCGGGGGAGCGGGTGGTGCTGGTCGCCCAGGACGGTCGGCGGCTGGACGCGGTGGACGAGGTGGTGGTGCTGACCGGTTTCCGCCCGGACCTCACCTGGCTGTCCGAACTCCGCCTGGACCTGGACCCCGTCCTGCAGGCGCCCACGCGCCTCGCCCCCCTGATCGACCCCAACACCCACTCCTGCGGCACCGTCTACCCCCACGGCGCCGCCGAACTGAGCCACCCAGAACCGAACGTCTACCTGGTCGGCATGAAGTCCTACGGCCGCGCCCCCACCTTCCTGGCCCTGACCGGCTACGAGCAAACCCGCAGCATCGCCGCCCACCTGGCAGGCGACCACACCGCCGCCGCCCAAATAGCCCTAACCCTCCCCACCTCCGGCACCTGCGGCGGCTCAGGCCTGTTCGACGACCCCACAACCCCCCAACCCGCCGGCTGCTGCACCCCCACGACCACCCTCTAGGCCCTGACCTGCGGATCCTTCCCCGCCCCACCCTCAAAGTTCCCTCTTCTGGGCGACAAAAGTTATCCACATGTGGATCTCTGCGGGGCCTGTTTCAAGATCGCCCGTGGGTGGGTCCCGGTAGACTGGCCCAGGGACGCCCCCCGGAGAGGGTGGGGGCCGGGCCCAGGCTTGGGGAGGGCCCCCGGTGACGTCAAGGCGCTTCGCCCGAAGGTGTGACGGGCAGGGTTTGGTGGGGGCGCGGTGGGCCGATGGGTGGCGGTTGACCTGCCTGGGTTGCCGAGTGGCGCGCCAAGGCCACAGTGATCCTTTCCGCAACCCCTGGAACACTGCCGCAGGTGCTCTCATCGCCGCGAAGCCGGGGTGCTCGTCACCGGCCTCGGCGGGTCCGTCGGTCGGCAACGACCGTTGCTGCGCCCCAGAAAGCCGCTGGCGAGCTTGTTGGGGCTGCTGCACGTCAACCGGTACGCCCGCATGAGTCCTTGATCGCGTGGCCCAGCAAGGGAGCCGCGAGAATGGCAGAGACTCGAGTCGTGAAGTGGGTCGATCCGGCCGACCTCGACGGGCCTTGGATCCACCCCTCGACCACGCCTTGGATCCGAGCCGCGCCAGCCCTTACCTGAGCTGAGGACCGTCGATGAGGTCGGCAATCAGGGCCTCGACCAGGGCTTTGATCTCGTCGCGGATGGTGCGGACGCTGGCGACGTCCTGGCCCGCGGGATCGGGGAGTTGCCAGTCTAGGTACCGCTTGCCCGGGAAGACCGGGCAGGCGTCGCCGCAGCCCATGGTGATGCAGATGTCGGTGGTTGCGACGGCGTCGTAGGTCAGCAGTACCGGGGTGTTGGCGGAGATGTCGATGCCAACCTCGCGCATCGCGGCGACCACCGCGGGGTTCACCGTGTCGGCCGGGGCGGAACCGGCGGAGCGGACCTCGATGCGGTCGCCTGCCAGGTGTGACAGCCACGCGGCGGCCATCTGGGAGCGGCCCGCGTTGTGCACGCAGACGAACAGCACCGAAGGGCGAGCGCTCATGGATTACTCCGATGTGGATAGAGGAAGCTCAACAACGGCAACGCAATGACAGCCGCCACGACTTGGGCGAGAACGAAGCTTGGGACCGACGAGGGCGCGATCCCGGCGAAGCTGTCACTGAAAGCGCGTCCAACGGTGATCGCAGGGTTGGCGAAGCTCGTGGAACTCGTGAACCAGTACGCGGCAGCGATGTAGGCGCCCACCGCCGCAGCGGCCTTCTCCGCGCGGCCGGTCCGACTCAAGGAGAAAATCACCAGCAGCAACCCGAGAGTCGCGACAACCTCGGAGATCCCATGGGCCCACGTGGCACGAGACGTCGTGGCAATGCTGACAGGCGCGGCATCGAACAAGACATTGGCCACGACCGCCCCCGACACGCAGCCAACGACCTGCACCGGCACATACACCAAGAAGTGCCGCCAGGAAAGGCCACCCAACACCGCATCCACAAAGGACACCACGGGGTTGAAGTGCGCACCACTGACCGGCCCGAACACCAGGATCAGCGCGTAGAGCCCAACCCCGGTCGCCCCGGCGTTCTCCAGCAACTGCAAGCCGGTATCGGTAGGCGAAAGCCGTTGAGCCGCGATGCCGGAGCCGATCACCAGCGCCGCCAACAGCAAGCTGCCCAGGAACTCCGCGACCACCGCCCGCGGCAGCGACCGCGTCATCCCGGAATCCGCACGGCAGGCGCCAGCCGTTCGACACGGTCAGCAAGGTCCCGATAAGCCAGGTCAAACGCGTCAAGGGTATCGACGGCAGCAGGGTCGGAAACAGACCAATGCAACCGATCCGCAGGCGGAAGTTCCTCGTGAGCGTTGTCGCACACCGCAACCACCAGGTCGTCAGGTCGCGCGACGTCGTCAATGTGGTGGGTGCGGGCGCGGGTCAGTGACAGTCCGTGCGCCTCGGCCGTGGCCACCGCCAACGGGTGCACCGCCGCTGCGGGCCGGGTCCCTGCCGACGCCGACGGCACGCCGCTGCGCTTGGTCCACAACGCCGCCGCGAGTTGCGATCGCGCCGAGTTCCGGGAGCACACGAACACCACCCGGTTCGCCAGTCGCGCCTCCGACGGCACCAGCCCGGTCAACGCCGCGACCCGCAGCCGCAGGTACGTCCGCCGCGCGTCACCCTCCGACCTGGACCGCTCGACCAGCCCCGCCTGACCCAGCAGCTTCACGTGGTGGCTCAACAGGTTGCTCGGCATCCCCAACTCCCGCCCCAGCTCACCCGGCGAGGCGTCACCCAGCACCAACCGGTCCACGATCGCCAACCGCGCGGGCTCGCCCAGCGCCGCGTGCACCCGAGCCCGCGACACCAGGTCGGCAGGCCACTCAGCTTCCATTGAGTCAGTATCTATTGAGGTAACTCGGTGAGTCAAGCGGCTCGCCCAGGTGGAGCTCGTCGGTTCCGCCCCGGGGCCGCGTTCCGGTGTGGAACGATCACGGAATGTCGGACCGACCCAAGTGGCTGCGCTTCGCCGCCCTGATCGCGGCCATCGCCGTGGTGGTGACGGTGGGTGTCGCGGTGTGGTGGGAGCAGGTGCCCACCGAGGACGAACTCAAGGAGGCCGCGGGGCTGCGCGGCCGGGCCGAGCTGCTGGTCGGCATCAAGACCGACATGCCGGGCATCGGCTACCGCGACGAGTCGGGGGAGATCACCGGCTTCGACGTCGAGATGGCCTACCTGATCGGCGCCGACCTGGGGTTCGAGCCGCGCAAGGTGCGGCTGGTGGAGATCGAGAACGAGGACCGCTCCAAGATGCGCGGCGTCAACGGCGAGCGCGTCGACCTGGTCATCGCCACCTACAGCGCCACCCCCGAGCGCGCGGCGGTCGCGGGCGTCACCTTCTCCCAGCCCTACCTGGAGACCGAGCAGTCCGTCGCCACCCGGGTGGGTCACCGCCCGGTGCTCGACCTGACCGAGCTCAAGGGCGAGCGGGTCTGCACGCTGACCACGTCCACCTCGGTGTCGGCTGCCGAACGGGCGGGCGCGCAGATCGTCTACCGGCAGACCATTGCCGCCTGCGTCGAGGCGATGCGCGCGAACGAGGCAGACGCGGTCACCACCGACGCCGCGATCCTGGCCGGGTTCGTGCAGAAGTACCCGACCGAGCTGCTGCACCACGACATCGCCCTGGAAGCCAAGGAGATGTGGGCGGTCAACACCGGCGGCAACGACGCGCTGCGCAAGCTGGTCGACCTGTCGCTCTACCGCTCCGCCAACGACCCCGAGGACAAGCGCTGGGAGGACGCGTTCGCGAAGCACCTGCTGCCGATGGCCAAGCACAGCCTGCCGCAGCTGATCCCGCCGGACCGGCAGCCCGACGTGACAGAGGTGGAGGTGCGCCGATGGCCGTGGGAAAGGCTGGCGGGTCTGATGACGCCCCCGGGTTCCAGTGGACCCTGACGCTGCTGCCCGCCTTCCCGATCGTCCTGCTCGTCCTGCGGCTCTGGCAGCTCAGCGGTCAGGACCTCAACACCATGCTGCTGCTGGTCCAGCACGTGCACGCGCTGGAGCTGGCCAGCTCGCTGGTGATCAGCCTGCTGGAGGTCCCGCCCGCCATCCTGCTCACCGCGCACCTGCTCGGCCTGATGTCGCTGGTCAGCGGCGACCGGGGCCGCACGTCCCGGCTGGAGCGGGCGGCTGAGCGGACCCCGAACTGGCTGGTCGCGGCCTCGGTGCTGTGGTCGCTGCTGGTCTGGGAGCTGCGGTTCGTGCCCACGTTGTTGCTGTTGGGGTGCGCTATCGCCGGTCTGACGGTCCGCAAGCGCGGCCGGGCCGACCTGGTGTTCCCGGTGTGCGTTGTACTCCCGGTGGCCGTGGGCGTGCTCGAGTACCTGTGGTTCTTCCCGGCCATCCTCGACGCCATCGGCACGGGTGACGTCGCGTCCGCCTTGCTGCTGATCGCGCCGCCGCTGCTCGCCCCGTTCCTCACCGGCCCTCTGCCTGAACGCGTCGCCTGGGCGGGCACGCATGGTGTAGCCACCCTGGGCGCCCTGGTCACCCCGTTCGCCCTGCTGGCCATGTTCCTCAACGTCCCGGTCCTCCCCTCCGTAGCCCTCGTCCTCGGCGACGCCGACCGGAAACCGACCGAGGTAGCCCTGGGCAACGTCGTCACCGTCGACGACACCATGACCACCCTCCTCGACAGCCACCGCGACGTCCGCTTCGTCCCCAACGACCGCCTCCTCGACAAAGTCCTCTGCCCCGGCCCCGCCCAGATCCCCCACACCCTCACAACCGCCCACGGCTGGCTCCTCGAAGACGCCGCCCTCGACTGGCTCCTCCCCGCCAAATCCCCCCAAGGCACCACCGACCCCCGCTGCGACGGCCGCATCCCCTGACCGGGCATTTCTGGCCTGGGCAGGTCAGTGGTCGTACACGCTGAGTTCGCCGTAGGTTGAGAGAGTGCCTGCCAGGTCACCGGATCCGTTGCGCAGGACGGTGTCCAGGAACGCGAGACTGGTGGTGGCGACGACGTGCGGTCCCTCACTGCGGCCCAGTGAGCCGACGATTGAGGGGACCGGGGGCAGGAACAGCGGGCCGTCCATGAAGGTGAGGTGGGCGGTGTCGGGGATGGTGAGGCGGTAGTTGGTTGCTGTGCCGTGGGTGAGCACGTCGGTGAGTTGGGGTAGGTAGCGCGGGTCGGTGTCCGGGGTGATGGCCTGGGTGAGTGCGAGCGTCGGCTGGGTGAGGGTGGGGGACAGGGGGCCGCGGGGGTAGCCGTCCAGGTCGATGACGGCGTCGACGCGGCGGTCCTGCCTGGCGGCCTGCAGTGCGGCGGCGCCGCCCATGGAGTGGCCGGTCGCGGCGACGCGGGTGGTGTCCAGGCGTCCGGCCAAGGGGTCGGGGCCCTGGTCGAGAGCCTCCAGCCGGGTCAGCACGAAGCCGAGGTCGGCGGCCCGGATCGCCGTCCAGTCCTCGGCCAGTCGGTCGTCCTCGTCCCGGTCGCCGGTGGAGACGGTCGCGCTGGTGATCGTGCGGCCGTCGTCGAGGACCACCGCGGCGGAGTCGTACGGGTGGTCGAGCGCGGCGACGACGTAGCCGTGGCTGGCGAGGTCCTCCGCCCACGCGGTGTTCTGGGTGCGCACTCCGCTGGACCCCGGCGAGAACAGCACCACCGGGAACCGCCCGTCGGCCACCGGGGCGTCGGCAACCGAGTGGGTCCGGGCGCGCGGAACACCGTCGAACAGGAAGCCCGGCAGGCCGACTCCGCTGGCGAGTGCTTCGGAGACGGTGCGCGCCTCGTCCTCGGTCCGTCCGAGGTACTGGGCACGCGGCACGTCGGCCGGGCTGTTCTGAGCGGGGTACCAGAGCTGGACCACGACCGTGCGCCGGTCCTGCGGGTCAGGGGTGAAGGTCTCGGGGCGGTCCTGGTCGGTCCACTGCAGCACGCGGGTGCCGACCGCATACCTGCCGGAGGGTTCCGGGAGGACGGGAATGGGGAACGCCCAAGCCGCCAGCGGGCCCGTGATGATCAGGCAGGCGCAGGCCACCGTACCCGGCAACGCCAGCCACCAGCGGACCCGTCGAGCATGGCCTCGCACCAGCGGAGAGACTGCGAACGGCGCCGCGACGATCGCCCCCGCCAGCACCGGCAGCAGCTGCCAGCGGAGCCCCGTCACGCAGAGCACCACCACGGACAGCAAGAACACCGCCCCGGCCGCGATGGTGACGCGCGGGCGGGCGTCGGCAGGCAGCCAACGCGCCACAACCAGCGCGAGGGCACTCAGCAAAGTCAGGATTTCCAGCGGGGACAGGTTCAGTCCCGTGATGATGTCAGTCACCAGGCAATATTCGGTTCCGGCCCCGCGCGCCCACATCGCTCCCCAGACGCGACCTCGTGCCGCCTCCAGTGGCAATCGCGCACCCCGGATCAGCGGCCGGACTACGACCGCAGGAGGTATCGGGACTCCTCCCGTGGTCGTAATCCGGCCCGCCGCAGTCAGACGCCAGGCTCATGTGCGCGGCGCGACCGTCGACCTACCATCGCCCTGTGATGACCGAGCGGCGCTGGGCGTCCCGGCTGCCGCAGGCGGTGTGGGACTCGCTGCTGCCTGCGCTTCTCCTGCTGAACGTCCTGACCATGTGGACACCCGCCGAGTTGCCGTTGGCCGCCGCACTCACCGTCGCACTCGCGCTCCCGTTGGTCTGGCGGCGCCGGGCCCCGCTCGCGGTGTTCGGCGCGGTGGCGACCGCTGCCTTCGTCCAGTTGCTGGTGGACATCCAGTTGCCAGCGGCCATCGCACTGCTGGTCGCTCTGTACACAGTGGCCGCGACCTCGAGCAGGCGCGTCACGCTCGTCGCCGTCACCGTCGTGGAGATCGGGGCCGCCTTCGCCTGCCTGCGCTGGGCGACGGATGGCGCGTTCCTGACCCCGTTCGCCGCGCTCACCGCCGTGGTCGTCGCCGCGGCCGTCCTCGGTGTGAACGCCCGAACCACCCGCGCCTACCTGGAAGCCGTGCGGGACCGGGCCGTTGCCGAGGAGAGAGCCAGGATCACCCGGGAGATGCACGACATCGTCACCCACAACCTGTCCGTCATGGTCGCGCTCACCGACGCCGCCGTCCACGCGCAACACCGGTCGCCGGACAAGGCCACCACCGCGATGCTCCAGGTCTCCGAGACCGGCAGGCAGGCACTGACCGACATGCGGCGCTCACTCGGCGTCCTGCGCACCGACGAACCGGACGCGGCGCGCCACCCGTTGCCCGGCATCGCGCAACTGGAGACCCTCGCGGGCCAGATGTGCGCCGCCGGACTCCCGACCAGCCTCGACATCGACGGCGGCCACGCGCACATACCCGCGACCGCGCAACTGACCGTCTACCGCCTGGTGCAGGAAGCGTTGACCAACACCCTCAAGCACACACCGACCGGCACGCAGGCGAAGGTCCGGATCGAGTGCGGTGCCGAGACCGTGACAGTCGACGTCACGGACACGGGCCCGGCTTCCCTCGCGACCCCTGCTGGCCACGGCATCACCGGCATGCGCGAGCGTTCGGCGGGCTATGGGGGGACGGTGCTTGCCGGACCGCTTCCCGGTGGCGGCTGGGGCGTGCACACCCGCCTCGTGCTCGGCGGCGATCTAGCGGTGTCCGCATGACGATCCGCGTCCTGATCGCCGACGACGAGGCACTGCTGCGCATGGCGTTCAGCATGATCTTGGAGGCCGAACCGGACCTGGTGCCGGTCGGCGAGGCAGTGGACGGCGCCACCGCCATCCGCCTGGCCGCCGACCTGCGCCCCGACGTCGTCCTCATGGACGTCCGCATGCCGGGAACCGACGGGATCGAGGCGACCCGGGAGATCACCCGGACCTGTCCGCAGACCAAGGTGCTGATCCTCACCACCTTCGACCTGGACGAGTACGCCTTCGCCGGGCTCAAGGCCGGGGCCTCGGGCTTCCTGCTGAAGAACACCCGCCCCCAGGAACTCCTCACCGCGATCCGCACCGTGGCCGCGGGCAACTCGGTGGTCTCCCCGCGCATCACCCACCGCCTACTGGAGAAGTTCCGACCCCACATCCCCGACCCCACCACCACCGCCCGCGACGCGCGCCTGAACCGACTCAGCACCCGCGAACGCGAGGTGCTCATCCAGGTCGCCTCCGGCCTATCCAACGCCGAGATCGCCACCACCCTGAACCTCGCCGAAGCAACCGTGAAATCCCACCTGGGCCGCATCCTCCCCAAACTAGAACTCCGCGACCGCATCCAGGCCGTCATCTTCGCCTACGAAACCGGCCTCATCCACCCGGCTTGACGTTCACGTGATGAAGCAGCGCCTTCATCGCAGCGGTCTCGATAGGCTCGGACCATGGGGTACTCCGATGTTCGACGGCAGGACGTGCTCAACGCCATCGCGCGATGTGACAACATGGGACGTACTGCCTTCCTTGCCCACTACGGGTTTCATCCCGCTCGCGAGTACGTGCTGGTCCACGGCAGCGGGGAGTACGACTCGAAGGCGATTGTCGGGGTCGCTCACGAGTTCTTGGACGGGAAGGTGCTGGCATCCGACCAGTTCAGCGGGGGGCGTGCGACCGTGGGGCGGCACCTGGAGAGTCTGGGCTTCCTGGTGCGGAGCAAGGAGCCGCACGCTGCTCCCGAAGGTGACGGCGGTAGGCGTACCCCGGAGCAGCGTGAGAGATCGCGGGCGAAGTTCACCGGACAGCTGAGAAAACTCAACCGTCACCATCTTGGCGGACGGGCGAGCAGGCACCAGCCGCTGAGCCTGCTCTGGGCGATCGGCAGGCTGGCCGCGGGTGCGCCTCGGATGCATGCCTGGGTGGACTTCCGTCGCGAGGTGGGCGCACTTCTCCGTGCCTTCGGCGGCGAGCACGCCGCGACACCGGAGTACCCGTTCTGGCACCTGCACAAAACCGGGTTCTGGGAAGTGGACGGCGTCGAGGCGACGCCGGGATACAAGCCGCGGGCGACCAGGTTCGACGAGTTGCGGCCCAGTGCCGGATTCACCGAGGAGACCTTCCAGCTGCTGCGCGCTGACACCGCCCTGCGTACGAGGGCCGTCAACATCCTGCTTGCCGAGTACCTCGACGACATCGTGGACCGCTCGCCGCTGCTGGTGGCCGTCGGGCTCGCCGATCAGGAGACCGCTGCCGGAAGTGTTTCCGACAACGGGACGAGTGAGCCCGCGGGGAGGCGGTCGACCACCCGGTCGGTCATCATTCGCAACTCGGTGCTCGTCCGCGAAGTGAAGGCGTTGCACGACGACAGGTGCCAGCTGTGCGGCGACCGACTGCGCACAGCCGTCGGGTACTACAGCGAAGCGGCTCACATCCGAGGGCTCGGCGCTCCGCACCACGGACCCGACGAGCTGTCCAACCTGTTGTGCCTGTGTCCGCGTTGCCACATCCTGTTCGACACATTCACCATCTACATCGACGAAGAAGAAACGGTCCGGTTCATCTGGGATGGGCACGTTCTCGGGACGCTGCGCCGGAACACGAACCATTCGCTCGACGAATCCCATATCGAATACCACCGCGCCGCCTGCGCTATTTCTGTAGGCGACACACTGCACTAGGTCAGTCTGCGGCGCTACGAAGACACTCGCGGGCCAGTGTGGGCAGGCGCTGCTGACTCGTCGGGGTGTCACCGCGACGGCGTGGCCTCCGCCGGTTCGCGCTTGGCGGTCTGGTCGACCCGGGCTCGGATGGTCACGAAGTACAGGCCCGCGAGCACGACCAGTGCGCCTGCCAGCATGGGCAGGGTGATGACGTCGCCTTCGACCAGCCAGCCGGTGGGGATGCCGACGACGGGGATCAGCAGGGCGAACGGCACGACCTTGTGTGCGGGGTAGCGGCCGAGCAGCATCGACCAGACGCCGAGGGCGAGGATGGTGGCGAACACGACGACGTATCCGAGGGCGAGCCAGGTGGTGATGTCGGCGTCGGCGATCGCCGTGAGGCCGCGGTCGGCGCCCTCGGCCGCGATCGAGAGCAGGAACAGCGGGACGGGCGGGATGAGGCACGACCAGATGGTGAGGCGGAATCCGTCGTCGGGTTGGGCGATCCGGGTGCAGACGTTGCCGATCGCCCAGCTCCCGGCCGCGGCGAGTACCAGCAGGAGCGCCACCAGCGGCACGGTGCCACCGCGGTCGAGCGCCCGGTTGGTCGACGGTGACTTGGTGATCGGTGGGGTGCCCGCCACCCGGCTGGCGGCGCGGTTCGGCACGCCGTGCCAGGTCGTGGACGAGGCCGAGGTCCGGCGCCGGGTTCGCGCGTTCCGGGAAGTGCTGCCGGAGGCCGAGGTCGTGTTCGCGGGCAAGTCCCTGCCGTGTCGCGCGGTGTACGGGTGGATGGCGTCGGAAGGCTTGTCGCTGGACGTGTGCTCGGCGGGTGAGTTGGCGGTGGCGCGGTCGGTGGGTTTCCCGGCTGAGCGGGTCGTGCTGCATGAC
The DNA here is from genome assembly GCF_024171945.1 of Actinokineospora globicatena. Taxonomy (GTDB): domain Bacteria; phylum Actinomycetota; class Actinomycetes; order Mycobacteriales; family Pseudonocardiaceae; genus Actinokineospora; species Actinokineospora globicatena. The sequence continues at coordinate 742,396 of NZ_JAMTCR010000003.1, read as the reverse complement.
AACGTCAAGATCGCCGAGGACCTGAAGGCCGCCTTGGCGTACGGGGTGGGCAGGATCGTCGTGGACTCGTTCGACGAGATCGCCCAGTTGGGTGCGTTGGCAGGCCCTGGGCAGCGCGTGATGGTCCGGGTGACCCCCGGCGTCGACGCGCACACCCACCGCGCGATCGCGACCGGTGTGGAGGACCAGAAGTTCGGGTTCTCCCTGGCCTCCGGTGCCGCGCTGGAGGCCGTGCGGTGCGTGCTGGAGCAGCCCGGCCTGCGGTTGGCGGGCCTGCACTGCCACATCGGCTCGCAGGTCCGCCGGGTCGCCGCGTACGAGGAGGCGGTCCGCCGGATGGTGGGTCTCATCGCCGCGGTCCGGTCCTCGCACGGTGTCGAGGTCGCCGAACTCGACCTCGGCGGCGGCTTCGCGGTGCCCTACCTGCCGGGGGAGGACACGTTCGACCTGGTCGGCTTCGCGCACCGGCTGCGTGTGGCGCTGAACTATGAGTGCGCCGCCCACCGCGTCCCGGTGCCGCGGGTCCTCGTCGAGCCCGGTCGGTCCCTCGTGGCCAACGCGGGCGTGACGCTCTACCGCGTCATCACCGTCAAACGAGGGGTCTCGCGCACGTTCGTCGCCGTCGACGGCGGGATGAGCGACAACCCGCGCCCCGCGCTCTACGGGGCCCGCTACGCGGTGCGCGTGGTCGGCAGGCCCACGCCGCTTCGACGAGCCCCGGCCACCGTCGTCGGGCGGCACTGCGAAGCCGGGGACGTGCTGGCGGAGGACGTGTCGCTGCCTGCCGACATCCACGCGGGCGACCTGCTCGCCGTGCCGGTCACCGGCGCCTACCACCACGCGCTGGCCTCGAACTACAACCTCGTCGGCAGGCCACCGATCGTCGGCGTCCTGAACGGCGAGACGCGACTGCTCGTCCGCCGCGAAACCGAGGAAGACCTGCTGCGCCGCGACATGTAGCCGAACCCGCACAGCTGAGGCGTTCCCGCGTGTGGGGAACGCCTCAGCTGTGCGCGGGGTCAGCGTCAGGTCCCAGCAGGGGTCGGCTGGCGCTGCGCGGAATTGTGCACGCCCCTCTCGCACCTCACCACCGTCGGAGCCGGTCCGTCCTTGACGGAACCTCAACAGGCGCGGCCCGATCCAGTGCGCTGTCTTGAGATCAGAGCTCGAACCGGTAGCCCATGCCGGGCTCGGTGATCAGGTGCCGCGGCTTCGACGGAACGGGCTCCAGCTTGCGTCGAAGCTGGGCCAGGTACACGCGCAGGTAGTGGGTTTCGGTGGTGTAGTCCTCGCCCCAGACCTGGTGCAGCAGTTGCTTCTGGGTCACCAGTTTGCCGTTGCTGCGAGCCAGGACTTCCAGCATCCCCCACTCCGTGGGCGTCAGGTGGACCTCGACCCCGTCGCGGTGGACGCGTTTGGCGGTCAGGTCGATGCTGAACGACGCCGTGCGCACGACCGGCTGGTCGATCTCGTGCTGCGCGGAGCGGCGGAGCGCGGCCCGGAGCCGGGCGAGGAGTTCGTCCATTCCGAACGGTTTGGTGATGTAGTCGTCGGCTCCGGCGTCCAGCGCGCGGACCTTGCCCTCTGAACCGGAGCGCGCGGAGAGCACGACGATGGGCACTCTGGTCCAGCCGCGCAGCCCGGCGATGACGTCGGTGCCGTCCATGTCGGGCAGGCCGAGGTCGAGTACGACGAGGTCCGGTTTGCCCTCGGCCGCCTGGTGCAGGGCGGTGGCGCCGTCGTGGGCGGTGAGGATGTCGTAGCCGCGGGCCGTGAGGTTGATGCGCAGGGCGCGGACGATCTGGGGCTCGTCGTCGACGATGAGCACGGTTGTCACTGTGCCGCCTGGTCGTTCGGGGCTGCCACTGGCAGCGAGATGACGATGGTGAGGCCACCGCCGGGGGTGTCCTCGGCGGTGATCGTGCCGCCCATGGCGTCGGTGAAGCCCTTGGCGACGCTGAGGCCCAGGCCGACACCGGGGATGTTGTCGCGGTCGCCGAGGCGTTGGAACGGGGCGAACACCGCGCTCGCGGCGTTCTTCGGTAGGCCGTGGCCGTGGTCGACGACACGGAGTTCGACGCGGTCGAGGTAGGTGCTGGCGCGGATGGCGATCTCGGGTTCGTCGGCGGTGACGATCCCGTCGCCGTCCACGTCGACCTCGCGGCGCGGGCTCAGGCGGCCGTGGCGCAGGGCGTTGTCGATGACGTTGGCCACGACGCGTTCGAGCAGGCCGATGTCGGCGATGACCGGGGGCAGGTGTTCGGGGACGTCCACGGCCAAGACGTCGCGCTCGTCGATGCCTGCCAACGCGCGCGCGACGGCTTCGTCGTAGGTGACCGGCCGCAGCCGCGGTGAGACAGCGCCGGTGGCCAGCCGAGAGGAGTCGAGCAGGTTGTCGACCAGTCCGGTCAGCCGGTCGACGGAGATCTCGACTGTCTCCAGCAGATCCGCGGTGTCCTGCTCGGACAGCACCAGGTCGGGCGTGCGCAGGCTGCCGACCGCGGCCTTGATCGAGGTCAGCGGGGTGCGCAGGTCGTGCCCGACGGCGGAGAGCAGCGCGGTCCGCAGTTCGGTGGTCTCGGCCCGTTGCCGCGCTTGTCTGGTCTCGGCGGCCATGCGTTGCTGTCGCAAAGCCAGCAGTGCCTGCCCGGCGGCGGCCTCCAGGGCGCGTTGGTCGCTGGCGGGCAGCGCGCGTCCGCGCAGCGCGAGTTGGACGTCGGCGGTGACCGGCACGGTGACATCGGCGTCGTCGGGTTCGCCGCACGGTCGCGGCCCGACGCACGCGACTCGATGCCATTCGCCGTCGCCGCGTTCGAGCAGGGCGACGGACTCCAGGGCGAAGTTCTCCCGGACCTTGTCCAGCAGCCGGTCCAACGGGTGCGGGTGGGTCAGCACCGTGCGGGCGTAGGAGGCGAGCAGTTCCGCCTCGGTGCGGGTCCGGGCGCCCTGCTCGGCCAGTCGTGCGGCCCGGTCGACGACGAGCGCGACCAGGACGGCGACGATGAGCATCGCTACGAGGGTGACCAGGTTCTCCGGGGTGTTGACCGCGAGGCTGTAGTAGGGCTCCGTGAAGAAGTAGTTCAACAGTCCCGCCCCGAGCAGCGCGGCTCCGACCGCGGGGCCGAGGCCGCCGACGAGGGCGACGATGACGGTGGCGAGGAAGAATCCGATGAGGTCGGTGGAGAAGGCCACCTCGCTGCGGGTGATCAGCCCGATGCCGGTGACCACGAGGGGGAGGATCACCGCCGACGCCCAGCCTGAGACCTTCCGCCGCGGGGTCAGCGCGTTGTGGCCGACCTCCCTGCGGCGGGCCCCGCGGGCCTCGTCGTGGGTGACCATGTGCACGTCGATCGGGCCGGACTCCCGCACGACGGCAGAACCGATGCCTTCGTCGAAGACACGGGCCAGCCGGGACCGGCGAGAGGTGCCGAGGACGAGCTGGGTGGCGTTCACACCGCGGGCGAAGTCGAGCAGCGCGCTGGGGACGTCGTCGCCGACGACGCTGTGGAAGGTCGCGCCGACGTCCTCGGTGGTCTTGCGGAACCTGGCGACTGATTCGGCGGGCGGTCCGGTGAGTCCGTCGCCCCGCATGATGTGGACGACCATCAGCTCCGCCCCGGCTCGGAGGGCGATCCGCCGGGCGCGGCGGATGAGGGTCTCGCTCTCGGGGCCGCCGGTGATGGCGGCGACGACGCGTTCGCGGGCTTCCCAGGTGTCGGTGATGCGCTGCTCGGCCCGGTAGCGCTGCAGGGCGACGTCGACCTGGTCGGCGACCCACAGCAGCGCCAGCTCGCGCAGCGCGGTGAGGTTCCCGACGCGGAAGTAGTTGCCCAGGGCGGCGTCGATCTTGTGGGCGGCGTAGACGTTGCCGTGCGCGAGGCGTCTGCGCAGTGCTTCCGGGGTGAGGTCCACGAGTTCGACCTGTTCGGCGCGGCGCACCACCTCGTCGGGCACGGTCTCGTGCTGCTCGACGCCGGTGATGCGCGCGACGACGTCGTTGAGCGACTCCAGGTGCTGCACGTTCACCGTGGACAGCACGTCGATCCCGGCGGCCAGCAGCTCCTCGACGTCCTCCCAGCGTTTGGCGTTGCGGGAGCCGGGGACGTTGGTGTGCGCGAGCTCGTCGACCACGGCGACCTCGGGGGCGCGGGCGAGCAGGGCGTCGATGTCCATCTCGGTGAGGTCGAGGCCGCGGTGGTGCACTCGCGCCAGGGGCAGCACGTCCAGCCCGGCCACGAGCTGAGCGGTCTTCTCCCTGCCGTGGGTCTCGACCAGGCCGACGACCACGTCGGTGCCGCGTTCCCGGCGGCGGTGGGCCTCGCCGAGCATCGCGAACGTCTTGCCGACGCCGGGGGCGGCGCCGAGGTAGATCCGCAGTTCGCCGCGTTTGCGCTCGTCCATCGTGTCCATCTCCCGAAGCGGGCGGGTCGCCGGTGGGCGACCCGCCCGCGTTTGTCACTTCGCGGTCTCGTCGAGCGCGCGGTTGAGCGCGGTGACGTTGACACCCGGTTCACCGAGGATGCCGAGGCCGCGGCCGTCGGTGTGCTCGGCGACGAGCGCGCGGACCGCATCGTCGGACAATCCGTTCGCGCGTGCCACCCGGGACACCTGCAGCTGCGCGTAGGCGTCGCTGATGTGCGGGTCCAGCCCCGAGGCGGACGCGGTGACCGCGTCTTGGGGCACGAGGTCCTCCGCGACCCCTTCCCGCTGGGCGACCTCCGCGCGGCGCTCGGCGATGACCGCGGTGTAGTCCTCGTTCAGCTCGCCCTTGTTGGAGCCCCCGGACGCCGGGAGGGTTGCCGCCGACGGCCGGGGGAAGAACCACCCGTCACCTTCCCGGGTGACTGCGACCAGCGTGGTGTCCACCGCCTCGGCGTTGGCCTGCAGCCCCGGTAGCCGGGAGACCGCCCACACCGCGGCCGGGTAGAGGATGCCGGTGATGAGAGTGAGGACCAGCAACACGCGCAGCCCCGCGAGTGCCTGCTTGCCGAAGTTGGTCATGTCAGCCGATCCCGGGGATGAGTCGTACGAGCAGGTCGATGAGCCAGATCCCGGCGAACGGGGTGACGATGCCGCCGAGACCGTAGACGAGCAGGTTGCGCCGCAGCAGCGCCGAGGCGCTGGAGGGCTTGTAGCGGACGCCGCGCAGGGCGAGCGGGATGAGCACCACGATGATCAGCGCGTTGAAGATGACCGCGGACAGGATCGCCGAGTTGGGCGAGTGCAGCCCCATGACGTTGAGCCCGCCGAGCTGCGGGTAGATGGCGGCGAACATGGCCGGGAGGATCGCGAAGTACTTCGCGAGGTCGTTGGCGACGCTGAAGGTGGTCAGCGCGCCGCGGGTGATCAGCAGCTGCTTGCCGATCTCCACGATCTCGATGAGCTTGGTCGGGTCGGAGTCGAGGTCGACCATGTTCCCGGCCTCTTTGGCCGCCGAGGTGCCGGTGTTCATCGCGACGCCGACGTCGGACTGGGCCAGGGCGGGGGCGTCGTTGGTGCCGTCGCCGGTCATCGCGACCAGCTTGCCGCCCTCTTGCTCGGCGCGGATCAGGGCCATCTTGTCCTCGGGCTTGGCCTCGGCGAGGAAGTCGTCCACTCCGGCCTCGGCCGCGATCGCCTTCGCGGTCAGCGGGTTGTCGCCGGTGACCATCACCGTGCGGATGCCCATGGCGCGCAGCTCGGCGAACCGGTCCTTCATGCCGGGCTTGACCACGTCGGACAGGCGGATGACGCCGAGCACCGCGTCGTTCTCCGCGACCACCAGCGGCGTGCCGCCCTGGGCGCTGATCTCGTCGACCACCCGGCGGGTCTCGTCGGAGGTGACGAACCCGCTGGCCGCGCCCTTGCGGATCCGGCGGTCGCCGAGGTCGATGCCGCTCATCCTGGTCTGCGCGGTGAACGGGACGAACTCGCCCGTCTTCTCCCGGTCGGTGGGCTCGGCGGCGCGGCCGTACTCGGTCACGCACAGGTCGACGATGCTGCGCCCCTCCGGGGTGCCGTCGGCCAGACTGGCGAGCCGGACCGCGTCGACCAGGGTGTCCACCGACGTCCCGCCGACCGGGATGAACCCGGTGGCCCGGCGGTTGCCCCAGGTGATGGTGCCGGTCTTGTCCAACAGGAGGGTGTCGATGTCGCCCGCGGCTTCCACCGCCTTGCCCGAGGTCGCGAGGACGTTGCGCTGCACGAGCCGGTCCATGCCCGCGATGCCGATCGCCGAGAGCAGGGCGCCGATGGTGGTGGGGATCAGGCAGACCAGCAGCGCGGTCAGCACGATCACCGACTGCTCGCCGCCGGAGAAGATCGCGAACGGCTGCAACGCGACCACGGCGAGCAGGAAGATGATCGTGAGGGTCGACAGCAGGATGGTCAGGGCGATCTCGTTGGGCGTCTTCTGCCGTTCGGCGCCTTCGACCAACGCGATCATCCGGTCCACGAAGGACTCGCCGGGTGTGGTGGTGATCCGCACGATGATCCGGTCGGACAGCACGGTCGTGCCGCCGGTCACCGCTGAGCGGTCACCGCCGGACTCCCGGATGACCGGGGCCGACTCGCCGGTGATCGCCGACTCGTCGACAGTGGCGATGCCCTCGACCACGTCGCCGTCGCCGGGGATCACCTCGCCCGCCTCGACCACGACCAGGTCACCGATCTTCAACTCGGTGCCGGGCACCGTCTCGCCGGTCGTGCGCCGCGCGACAGCGTCCTTCTTGGTCTTGCGCAGCGACTCCGCCTGCGCCTTGCCGCGCCCCTCGGCGACGGCCTCGGCCAGGTTGGCGAACAGGACGGTCGCCCACAGCCACACCGCGACCGCGGTGGTGAAGACGCTCGGGTCACCGACAGCGAACACCGTGACCAGGATCGACCCGACCCAGACCACGAACATGACCGGGTTGCGGAGCTGGTGGCGGGGGTGGAACTTGCGCAGCGCGTCCGGGAAGGACACGAGCAACTGCCGGGGGTTGAAGATGCCCGCGGACACCTGGTGGCCCAGGTTGGCGGCGTGGCGGTCGCGGATCTGTTCGGGAGTCCGCCGGGTTGTTGTCGGAGTGGTCACAGCAGGGCCTCCGCGATGGGACCGAGAGCGAGAGCGGGAACGAAGGTCAACGCGGCGACCAGCACGATCGCCCCGGTCAACAGGGTCGCGAACAGCGGACCCGTCGTGGGCAGCGTGCCCGCCGTCGCGGGCACCTTCTTCTGCTTGGCCAGCGACCCGGCCAGGCACAGCACCGCGATGATGGGGATGAACCGGCCCAGCGCCATGCAGACGCCGAGCGAGGCCTGGAACCAGTCGTTGGTGACGGTGATGCCCGCGAACGCGCTGCCGTTGTTGTTCGAGGCCGAGGCGTAGGCGTAGAGGATCTCCGAGAGCCCGTGCGAGCCGTGGTTGTTCAACGCGCCTTGCGTGGCGGGAACGACGGCCGCGATACCGGCACCGATGAGCACCACCGTCGGCATCGCCAGGATCGAGATCGCCGCCGCGGTCACCTCGCGCTTGCCGAGTTTCTTGCCCAGGTACTCCGGGGTGCGCCCGACCATGAGCCCCGCCAGGAACATCGCGATGATCGCCATGACCAGGATGCTGTAGAGGCCGGTACCGACACCGCCCGGTGTCATCTCGCCGAAGAGCATGTTCAGCAACGTCCCACCGCCGCCCAGGCCGGTGAAGCTGTCGTGCATCGCGTTCACCGCACCGGTGGAGGTCGCGGTGGTCGTGTCGGCGAACAGCGCGCTCGACGGGATGCCGAAGCGGGTTTCCTTGCCCTCCAAGGGGCGCAGGCCGTTCGCCTCGGCGGTCCAGATCACCGCGAGCATCGCCGACCACAGCACACCCATGACGCCGAGCAGGACGTAGCCCTGCTTGCGGTTGCCGACCATCGTGCCGAACGTGCGGGTCAGGCAGACCGGGATGAGCAGGATCAAGAAGATCTCGATCAGGTTCGACCAGCCGTTCGGGTTCTCGAACGGGTGCGCCGAGTTCGCGTTCAGGACGCCGCCGCCGTTGGTGCCCAGCTCCTTGATCGCCTCTTGCGACGCGACCGGCGCGGTCGCGACCGTCTGACCGTCCACAGTGACCCCGGACCTCAGGCTCATCACGACACCCGTGGCCACCAGCACGACGGCGAAGACACCGGCCACCGGCAACAGGATCCGGATGGTTCCCCTGGTGAGGTCGACCCAGAAGTTGCCCAACCGGTCGCTCTGGTCGCGGGTGAACCCGCGCACCAACGCGACGGCAACCGCCATGCCCACGGCGCCGGAGACGAAGTTCTGCACCGTGAGCCCCACCATCTGCACGGTGTGGCCCAGGACGGACTCGGGGACGTAGGACTGCCAGTTCGTGTTGGTCACGAAGCTGATCGCGGTGTTGAACGCCATCCCCGGCGACACGGTGCCACGACCGTAGTCGAACGGCAGGATCGACTGGACCCGTTGCAGGATGATCAGCAGGACCACGCTGACGAACGAGAACCCGATCACGGCTTGGGCGTAGGTGCCCCACCGCTGCTCGGAGTCCGGGTCGACCCGCGCGGCGCGGTAGACGGCGTGCTCCACCCGGGAGTGCTTGGTGCTGGTGTACACCCGCGCCATGTAGTCGCCGAACGGCCGGTACACCACGGCCAAGGCGACCACCAACACGCCGACCTGGAGCAGGCCTGCCACAGTCGAGGGCATCAGAACTTCTCCGGCCTGATCAGCGCGACGAACAGATACCCGATCAACACCAGGGCGAGGACGCCACCGACGACGTTCGCCACGACACCCGTGCCGCTCACAACTTCTCCAGACCGCGCACCGTCAACGCCAACACCAGGAACACACCAACCAGCAGCAACGCGTAACCGAGATCCGCCACGGCGCGCTCCTCTCCGACCTCAAGCGGTCCACCGGATGGACCGCGACGCCGGAAGAGTGCACGAGAAAACGCCCCGTTCAGCGATGCCTGACGACTCCTTGACGCGCGCGACCGGGTCCTTTACGCGATGTTGACGGCGCTGCGACCCACGTCTCCTCCGGCGACCCGGTCGTGACCACCTAGGAGAGCTGAACGACTACACGTCGTGGTCATGACGACGCGTTCCTGCGTGCGGCGGTTCCGGCAGAATCGGCTCAGCCGTGCCGGTGGGGTGATGGAGCTTGGTCCAGTCGTGGACTCGGGTATTCGGTTGGGGGCGGGGGAGTGGGTGGCCTAGAAGGCTGTGATCGTGGTTGGGGCTCGTTCGGCGCGGGTGAGGGCTCGGATTAGGGCTACTGGGCCGTGTTTGCGGGTGGACAGGGCGGTGAGGAGGTCGATGACGACGGTGTTGGTGTGGTCGGGGAAGGGTGGGGTTGGGGTGCCGACGCTCACCGCTAGGTCGTCGGCGTGGACGACGAGTTCCATGGTGCGGGTGATGAGCAGGTCGGACAGGGCGAGTGACCAGGGGCCCCACAGTCGCATTCGGACAGTGCGGTCGGGGAGGGCGGGGAGGGTTTCCGCGAGCGAGTCCAGGGTGGTCTCGAACCGGTCCGCCAGGGCCGCGAGGCCGTCGGCGGCTAGTTGGTCGCCGCCTGCGCGGATGTTGGTGTTGATGGGGCTGTCGACGCCGGAGTCGACCCAGGCGGCGCGGCTGTAGTGGTCGAGCAGGGAGATCCGCGGCTCCTCCGGCGGCGGGTCTGCCAGCACCTCGGCGACCACCAGCACCTCGTAGGCCAGGTGGCCCGCCAGACCGGCGACGCCGAACTTGGGCAGGGCGCTCGGTTTGTCCCACGCCGCTGCCACTGCCGGGTCGCGGAGCAGGGCGAGGGATACCTGGGCGGCGTCCAGGAAGGCCTGTGTGCTCATTCCTCGATCGCCCCGCCCACGGTGCGGAGGTGTTCGCGGAAGGAGACTGGTGGGTCGGTGGCTAGGTAGCGGCTGAAGTCGACCTGGGAGCGGAGGCTTGTGCCCGCGCGGATGCGGTCGGCTTGGGCGCGTTCGGTGTCGCGGATGGACTCGGCCAGGTCGAACAGGTCCTCGGCGTGGGTGGCGGGGATGAAGAGGATGCCGTCGTCGTCGCCGAGGACCAGGTCGTCACGCGTCACGGTCCACGGGCCGACATCCGCCGACTCGAGGGCGTCAGGGCGGCGGACCTCGGGCACCAAGGGGCCGGTCGGGATGGAGCCGAGGCTGAACACGGGGAGGCCGATGACGCGGATGTCGGCGGTGTCGCGGTGCAGGCCCCAGATGACCACCCCGGCGATCCCGGCGCCCTTCCCCTCCAGCACGACCAGGTCACCCACGCAGGCGTGGTCCCGTCGGCCGCCGTTGTCGACCACGAGGACGTCACCGGGCTGGGCGGACTCGAAGGCCTCCAGGAAGATGTCCACGCTGCCCGCGTGTCGAGCAGGCAGGACCCGCCCGAAGACGCGGTCGGCCGGGTGCACCCCCACCAGTGAGACCGTCCGCACCTCGACGCCCGCGCGCACGCACGCGTCGGTGAAGTGGGCCGTGGTCAGTTGCGCGAACCGGTCGGCGAGGTCGCTCACGTCAGCTCCAGGGCGTGGCCGGTGGTGGCGTCGACGTGGTCGGGGACCTCGTCGTGGTCGTCGCCGACCGAGAGGGTGCCGGTGGGCTCGACCAGCAGGACCTGGGCGCCACCAGCGGACGACGGCTTGTGGAAGGTGCCGCGCGGGACGACGAACAGCGAGCCCTGCGGCAGCACCACGGTCCGCTCGTCCGGGTCGCGCAGGGCGATCTCGATCTCGCCCGCGATCACCAGGAAGAACTCGTCGGTGTCGTTGTGCACGTGCCAGACGTGCTCACCGGCGAACCGGGCCAGCCGGATGTCGTAGTCGTTGACCTTCGCCGCCAGTCGGGGGCTCCAGGCCTGGTCGAACGCCGCGAAGGCCGTGGCGAGGTCGATCGGTGTGTTCACCCCGCCCATGGTGGTGGTGCGCGCGGGGGTCGGCGAGTGCTAGTAATCGCACATGTCGAAAGGATCCTCGCACCGGGTGGTGGCCATCGTCGACGCGGGCTCCAACCCGTTCGAGCTGGGCGTGGCCACGGAGTTGTTCGGTCTGCGCAGGCCGGAGCTGGAGCGGCCGTGGTACGAGTTCGAGCTGTGCGCGGCCGAGCCGACCGTCCGGATGCACCTGGGTATGTTCACCCTGTCGGGGGTCGCGGGGCTCGACGCGGTGGACCGGGCGGACACGGTGATCGTGCCGAACCGGCCGGACCCGGTGGTGCCCGTGCGACCCGAGGTGCACGCCGCGATCCGCCGGGCCGCCGACCGGGGTGCCCGGCTGCTGAGCTTCTGCACCGGCGCGTTCACCCTTGCCGAGGCGGGGGTGATCGAGGGGCGGCGGGTGACCACGCACTGGCGGTGGGTGGAGGAGTTCGCGCGCCGCCACCCGGGGGTGCTGCTGGAGCCGGACGTGCTGTTCGTCGACGACGGGGACGTGCTCACCGCCGCCGGGAGCGCCGCCGCGCTGGACCTGGGGCTGCACGTCATCCGCCGCGACCACGGCGCCGAGATCGCCAACATCGTCAGCCGCAGGCTCATCTTCGCGGGCCACCGTGACGGCGGCCAACGCCAGTTCGTCGACCGCCCCCTCCCGCCCCGCCTGGACACCTCCCTCGCCCCGGTCCTGACCTGGGCCCGCGCCCGCCTCGGCGACCCCATCACCGTCGCCGCCCTCGCCGCCACGGCCGCCACCAGCCAAGCCACCCTGCACCGCCGCTTCCAGGCCGAACTCGGCACCACCCCCCTGGCCTGGCTCACCACCGAACGCATCACCCTCGCCTGCCGCCTCCTCGAGAACGACTCCCTCTCCCTCGACCACGTAGCCGCCGCTGCGGGCCTGGGCACGGCCACCAACCTCCGCACCCAACTCCGCCGCCACACCGGCCTCACCCCCTCCGCCTACCGCCGCCGCTTCGGCCCCCGCCGCTGACACCCATGCTGCGGGCCTACCTGGCTTGGGCGGCGGCGGAGGGCGAGCCGCGAGGCATCGAGGGGTGATCGGGGTGAGGCGGGACACGGGTGGGAGCAGGGGCGGGGGTTTCGGCGTTGTAGTCGGTGATGAGCACATTCCACTTTGCCGTTCTTGGGGACTCGCTGGCCGCTGGGGTTGGGTGCAGTCATCCCAGTCAGACGTTGGGGCACCGCCTGGCTGCGGTGGTGCGGGGCACGGGGCGCCAGGTCGCGCTCAACGTCCGTGCGGTGTCCCGGGCGCGTTCGGCTGACCTCGCTGCTCAGGTGCCTGCGGGGCCGGTAGATCTCGCCCTGATTGTCGTCGGCGCCAATGACCTGACCTCCTTCACCCCGCCGCAGGTGGGGGCCAGGTTGCTCGGACAAATCGTGGCGAGTCTGGTCCACAAGGGAGCGCGGGTGGTGGTCGCCACCGCCCCGGATCTGAGCATCGTCTCCGGGGTGCCGCCCGCCTATCGCGACTTCGTCCGGCAAGCCAGCGCGCTCTACGCCCAGGCCCAAGCCGATGCCGTCCGGGCCGCAGGTGGGATTGTCGCCGACATCGATCCGGCGCTGTTCGACCGGTTCCGCGCGGACCCCAGCCTCTTCTCCGCCGACCGCTTCCACCCCTCGCCCGCCGGGTACGCCCTCATCGCCGAAGCGTTAGCGCCGAGCGTCAGTGCTCCACTCAGGACGGAACGGTTGTAGACGCGTACTTGCTCAGGGCGATGCGGTTCGGCTCCCCGGTCTTCGCGATGAGGCTCGAGACGTGCTTCTCCACGGTGCGCGGGGAAAGGTGAAGTGCGTCGGCGATTTCGCGGTTGCACAGGCGGTCCACGAGTAATCGGAGGACCTCGTACTCCCGCACGGTCACCCCAGCGGACCGCAGTGCGGCCGGGATCTCGTCCGTGCCCTCCCGGCGCTGGCTCACCGTCGCGCCGCCCTTGCGCAGCAACGTTCGGCAGGCGCCCGCGACCGCTGGAACACCGGTGCGGTGGAAGTGTTCCTCCGCCGCCCGCAGCCAGTCGATGGGCTGACCCCAGTTCCCGGTCAACGCGATCGGGGCGACCAGACGCAACCCGAGATGCCGTGCCATCGCATACGGAGCACCAGTAGCGATCGCCCGGGCCGCGGCGGCGCTAGCGTCCTCCGGACGACCCGCGCGCGAAGCCAGCACAGCCGCCGCGAAGTCAGAAAACACCCGGTCCCACCGTAACCGACTAGCCGGAGCCGACGTCTTGGTGGCGAACTCCTCGGCGGTCAGATCGCCGGAAACCGCGCGTAGCAACAGGTCCAGGCCATAGCGGCCCGAGAGGTGGAACGTGGTCGGGTTCCGGTTCTCAGCGTGGATCGCGGCCGCACACTCCGACCGGGCCAGGTCGTGGTTTTCCTCCATCAACGCGCAAAAAGCACCCGCCAGGCCGTGGATGCGCGGCGCGTGGTGGGCCTGGTCGCCGCCCCAGTGCCGCACCTGTGCCAGCGCCTCGTCCATGTCCGCGCGTCGGCCCCGGTGCGCGGAGAGAACCGTGCGGTGCAACAACATGTACTGCGTCGTCTCGACCAGCTTGAGCCGCGTGGTCGCCGTCAACACCTGCGCCGTCAGCCGGTCCGCCTCGTCGAAGTCACCGCGCAGGATCAGTTGCAGCGCGATGTTGACCTCGGCCTGGTACCGGGCGGTCACCGCGCCGATGCGGGACGCCGAGTCGCGGGCCACCTCCAGCCGCTCGATGCCGCCGTCGCGCAGCGCGTCGTCGTGGCCGAGGCGAACAAGCGCGTGCACCTCCCAGATCGGCAGGTTGTGCTCCACCGCGATCACCCGGCTGCGCTCCAGCAACGCCGTCGCCTCGGCCGGGTCCCGCTGCCGGGTCAACGCCCCGACCAACTGCCACGCCTGACACGCGACGGCGGGCAACCCGGCGGACTCCGCCACGACCGCCGCCCGGCGCGCCATCTCCTCCGCCTTGTCGAGTTGGTTGGGCCCGGGCACGTCGATCTCCAGGTGCGCGGCGACCACATCGATGGCAGCCGTGTCCGCGTCCGGCGCGCCCGACCCCAGCAACGCCCGCGCGGCCGCCACGGACTGCAACCCCACTTCCGGGCGGCCGGCGTGCACCGCCACCCACGCCAACCGCGTGTGCAGTCGGGCGCGGCGGTCCGGCGGGAGCCCGGTGACCTCGTCGAGCAGGTACACCATCGCCAACGCGCGGTCGACCTCGCCTGCCTCGGCCAACGCGTGCAGCTGCGACTCCAACGCCGCCGCCCGCTCACCGGTGTCCGGCGCCAACAAGTCGCACGCACGCGCCAACAACGCCACCGCGGACTGCGCGGCGCCCTGCCCGAGCGCGCGTTTGCCTGCCATGGCCCACAATCGGCCTGCCGCGACCGCCTGACCGGAGTCCAACCGCAGCGCGGCGGTGACTTGGCACCACTCGCCGGGCAGCCCCGGGTACACCGACTCGACCGCGTCGGCGACCTTCCCGCTGAGCGCGGCGCGTTCCGCGGCGGGCACGAGCGTCAACAGCGCGTCGACGATCAGCGCGTGCTGGAAGGCGTACCAGTCCGGGGTTTGCTCGTCCGGGGCGACCAGGTGCGCCGCGTTGTCGCCGTGCAGGTGGCTGAGCAGGTCGCGGTACGTCAGTCCCGTCGCCTCTTGCAGCACCGTGAGCGGGAACCGCTTGCCCAGCACCGCGCAGGTGAACAGGACCTCGCGGGCGGTCGGTTCCACGGACTCGAGCCGGGCGCCGACGGTGCGCAGCAGGGTCGCCGGGGGAGTGGGCCGGTTCGAGTCGGTGACCCGCCAGCCCGCCTCGGTGCGCGCCAAGAGCCCGCTGTCGACCATGCCGTCGAGCATTTCCTCCACGCGGAACGGGTTCCCGCCGCTGCCCGCCCACAGCAGGTCGGCCACCGCGTCGGGCACCTGGGTCGGTTCGACCGACAACCGCGCCGCGGCCAACCGCCGGACGTCGGTCCGGTCCAGCCGCCCGAGTTCCAGCAGCGCGCATGCGCCGCGCACCCCAGCGGCCCTGGCGAAGCTGAGCGCCTGCCCTTGGTCGGCGCGGATCGTGCCGACGAGCAGCGTGCCCTGCCCGGCGAGGTTGTCGGTCAGGTAGTCCACGACCGCCAGCGTCTCCAGGTCGGCGTCCTGCAGGTCGTCGAGGATCAGCAGGGCGCCGCGGCCCTCACCGGCCAGCGCGGTCAGCCGCAGCACCGCCTCGGCCAGGATCACCAGCGAGCCCGGTTCTTGGTCGGCCGGAGCCGGACCGAGGTCCGGCACGAGCGCGGCCAGGATGGGCCGGTACGGGCCGAGCGCGTCGAGGTCGATCGGGCCGCCGGTGCGCACCAACGACAGCAGCGCCTCGGTCAGCGACCGGTAGGGCACGGTGGGTCCGAGCACGCTGCCGCGGCCGCGCAGCAACCGCATCCCGGCGCTGTAGCCGATGTCCGCGGCGGCGGCGGCGAGCCGGGTCTTGCCGATGCCGCTCTCGCCGACCAGGAACACCGCGCCACCACGCCCGTCGCGGGCGGCGGCCACCGCGTTCTCGATCGTCCTGAGCTCATCGTCGCGACCCACGACCAGCGACGACCGATTCACCACGAGCCGTGACAGTAGCGGCGAGCCGATTTCCGGTCTATCCACCAAACGGCAGTGCGAATGCTCATCACGGCCCCCGATAATCGCGTGGCGCGGTCACCGGCGGATCGGTAGCGACCACCGAGAGTTCCGCCGGTCGCGCCACGCGAGTGATCGGCACCCGTTTCTCTAGTTGGGGAGCTCCGGGCAGCAGGTAGTGCTACCCGGCCAGTTGGCCGCCACGGCGGCGGGGTCGTCGAACGCCCCGAACGCCACCGCCGACGCCGCTCCCGCGGTGATCACCAGACCGGCCAGCGCGGCCGCCCGGACACCGAAGGTCACCGCGGGCAGTGCCCGCCACGACCCGCCGCGGACCTGGTCGAGGAAATCGCCGTCACCCATATCCGTCCACTCCCCTTCGTCACGTGCCATTGCCAACCACCGGAACCCCTGGTTCCAGCGTCACCACCGAGGGCACCCGGTCGGCGAAAGCCAACCGCAGCAGCCCGTAGCCCACACCGGCGACCCCACGCAGCAGGCCGGGTGTGCTGACCCCGCCCGGTGTGCCGCACACCGGGCCGTGCCGTTCGAGCGCGTCGAGCAGCAGCGCGGCGCGCCCCCGCAGGGTCGAGCGCGGGCACCGGTCGGCCGAGGCGAGCACCAGCAGCGCTTCGGTGATCCCCGACTCGCCGTGGCACAGGCTCAGGTCGGCCGGTACCGCCCGCTCGGTCCCGCCGAGCAGCGACAGCACATCACACCCGATCCCGGCCGCCGCTGCCCCCACGGCCATCCCCGCGGCCCCCTGGCACCACCCGACGTCGTCGGTGGGTGCCGCCGCGGTCGCCACGACCTGCCTCGCCGCCGCCATCGCCGCAGCTGAGGCCGCCTGGTCGGGCTCCCACGCCGCGTACCTGGACAGGGCCAGCGCCATGCCCGCCGCGCCGTCGGCGAACCCCACGCGTTGGGGTTCGTCGACCACCGCCAGGTACCGCTGGAGCGTCGCGGCGCGGGCTGCCCCAACCCGCGCCGCCTCCGGCAGTCCCAGTTCGGTGTGCACGGCGAGCATGGCGGCCAGGCAACCCGCGGTGCCGGCGTCCCAGCCGTGCGGGTCACCCGGCGTGGTGGCGTGCGCGGTCAACCCGACCGCGTGCGCCGCCCAGCCGCGTACCTCGTCGTCGTCGAGCAGCCGCGCCAGCCGCGCCAGGGCGTAGGCGATGCCACCCAGCCCCTGCTGTGCGCCGCCACCGATCGCCGCGACGAGGTGCGGCGCCCCAGCCAGGGTGTCGAGGAGCCCGGGCACCGCGGTGATCGCCTCCGCCGCGACCTCCCGGTACCGGGCGATGCCGCTGGTCTCGGCCAGCTGCGCCAGGAACAGCGCGACCCCGAGGTAGCCGCTGCCCAGCGCGGCGCCCATCGGCAGCACCAGCCACTGCCGCTCGTCGACCAGGTCGAGCCCGAGCCAGTTGACCCGGCCCTGGCGGGCGTGGCTGGCGGCGATGAGCTGGTCGCCGAGCCCGCACGCGGCCGCGAGCAGCCGTTCCGGGTCCGCGGCCGTGCCGACCAGCGGACCGATCGACGGCGCGGGGCAGTGGTGGTCGGTCCCGGGGTGCGTGGTCGCCATGGTCGCGGCGATGACCCACGCCTGGTCGCGCCGGTCGGTCTCGCTCATCGCGGCGACCTTGTCCAGCGCGCAGTCCAGGCCGGTCCTGGTGATGGCCCCCGTGATCACCGAGCCGTCGGTCGCGGTGATCTCCCGGTCGCCCGCGCGGCAGGTGAACAGCGGGATGTCACCCGCGAGCAGGTCGGCGCGCTCGGACGGCAGGAGCCCGGGGGCGGCGAACGCCTGCTCCCAGCTCGCCGCGTCGCGCAGCAGCGCCGGGTCCGTGGTCTCGGCCAGCAGCGCCGCGTAGGACCGGGTCGGGCGGGCCACGACGCGGATCGGCAGGTCGGCGCACGCGGTGATCAGCCGCACGTAGTCGGCGCGGTGGCGCAGGACGGCGTCGTAGGCCAGCCGGAACCCGGCGACGATGGCCGGTTCGTGCGGCAGCGGGTCGAGCTGGCGGCCCGCGTGGGTCGGCCGGTTGTCGCCACCGGCGAAGACGAGGGGGCGGCGGACGGGGCGCATGGCGTCGGTGCCCGGGTCGGCCCAGTCGAGTCCGGTGCCCGGCCAGAACCCGCCCCGGGCGGCGCCGATGCCGGAGATGTCGATCGTGCCCTGGTCGCCGACGGTCGGGACGGGCAGCAGCGCGGTGCGGTGCACCGAGTCGGTCAGCGTCGCGGCCGCCGGGCAGCCGGTGTCCTGCTGGCCGATGACGGGGTGCAGCAGCGTCTCGACGTCGACCATGACCGGCTGGTCGCCGCAGGCCACGACGTTGCCGTAGTGCAGGTCGGTGGCGTGCAACAGGTGCAGCAGGGCCAGCAGCGCGCCTTGTCGGCGGTAGAACACCGTGGCGGCGTCGGGGTCCGGCAGCGGGGCTGGGCTGACGTGCTCGACCCAGCCGTAGTCGGCGCGCACGACCGTGTTCAGGGCGCGTAGGCCGAGGTCGGGCAGGTGCGCGTTGAGCTGGTCGACGAACCGCTTGAACGTGACGTGCGTGCCGACCTCGCGCGGCCGGTAGATCACGGCGCGGCCATCGGCGAAGACGAGTTCGGCGACCGTCCGGCCGCCGCGGTGCGGGTCGCCGAGGCCGGGGCGCAGCCGGACCAACTGGCCGGGATCGGCGCCGCCGAGCAGGTGCTCGACGATGTCGTCGCGGTCGCGGGCGAACCTGACGAGCAGCTCGGTGGTCGCCTCCCGTGCCGCCGCGCAGGTCTGGGCGAGCAGCCGGGCGAGGACGGGGTAGGCGGTGAACAATTCGGCTAGTCCGGTCGGCGTAGACAGCTCCCGGACGAACTGGACGAACCGCTCACGGCCGTCAGTGCCGATGAGCCGCTTGGCGTGCATTGTGTCGACCACCGCGCGGCTGGACAGCGTGACGAGGCGTCGACCGAGCCAGTCGGCGTACGCGGAACCCACCGCACCAGCGTCGACGTACTGGTTGGTCAGCGACGGGGTGGCGGCGTTGACCAGGGGGTGCAACGCCCCGGCGATCGCGGCGCGCCAGTCGGGATCGACCGTCGCGCGGGGTGCCGCGGCGCGGGTCACGACCTCGATGGCGGACACCCACGGTGGTCGCTCCGACTCGCCAGGCGCGGCCGGGAGCCACCAGTTCGGCGTGTACTCCTGCGCCGACTGGCGGGTGCCCGGTTCGGCCGCCTGTCTCATCACCCGTGCACCCTGACACGGTCAAGGGGAGCCGATATAGGTAGAACCTACCTAATTTCTCGCTCCCAGCCGGTGGGCACGGGGACGTCCCCCTCGTCCTCGTCGGCGAACTCGGCGAGCTGGTCGTCGGTCACCTCGGGTAACGCGGCGGCCGTGGGGGTGAGGTCCACCGGGACCGCCCGCGCCGCCAGCAGCGCGATGGTCTGGTGCTCGAAGACATCTCGCACGGTGATCGCCAGACCCGCCTCGTGCGCGCGGGCGACGACCTGCAGCGCCAACACACTGTCCCCGCCGGCGTCGAAGAACCCCTCGTGCGCGCCGACCCCCGGTTTGCCGAGCACGGCCGCGAAGACACCGGTGAACACGCGCTCCCGGTCCTCGGTCATCGGTTCCCCTTTCGTCTGCCCGCGACAGTCCCAGATATTCCTGATCACCCGCTGACGCGCCGGTGATCCCCTTTCGGTGTCAGCGGAATGCGGGTGCTTTGTCAGCGCGGTCGGGCAGGGTTGTCCTCAGCGGGCCGGAACTCGAAGGCCCGAGGAGAGGTGCCCGGAGCGGATTATCGGGGCCGGTCTCGACCGGCGGGCGCGAGCCCACGCAGGTTCGAATCCTGCCTTCTCCGCGAGGAATGTACTGGGAGAGGTGTCCCGGAGTGGCTTATCGGGGCTCGCTGTGCGCGAGCGGGGTGACACCCACGCAGGTTCGAATCCTGCCCTCTCCGCTGGAGCAGCAGCGAACGGAAAGACCGGGGTCCGATGACGACTGACCGACTGGAATCCACCCTGTCGCGCTACCCGGGCGTCGCCCGCGCCCGGGTGGACCGCGCGCCCGACGGGCGGCTGACCGCGCGGGTGCTGCCGTGGTCGGTCCAGGACAGCGTGCACGGCCTCGCGGAGGTCTCACCCACCGAGACCCGCTTCCTGCACGACGAGATCTTCCTCGGCGAGACCTACCTGCAGGGCGGCATCGTCCTGCGCGCGAACGCCGTGGTCTTCGACGTCGGCGCCAACATCGGCATGTTCGCCCTGTTCGTCGCCGCCCGCTGCCCCTCGGCCACGGTGCACGCGTTCGAACCGGTCCCCGAGGTCTTCGCCAAGCTCCGCGCCAACGTCGACAGGTACGGGGTCACGGCCCACCTGCACGAGATCGGCCTGTCAGCCCGCGACGAACGCATCCGCTTCAACTACTACCCCGAGATCTCCATCATGTCCTGCCGCACGGACTACGCGGCCTTCGACAACGAGAAGCACCTGATCAAGAACTACATCGACCACCAGCGCGTCTCCGGCCCCCAGGGCCGCGAGGACCACCTGGCGGCGGTGGAGGCCATCCTGGCCAAGGAGTTCGAGTACGACTACCGCACCTGCCAGCTCCGCCGCACCTCGTCGCTCATCACGGAGAGCGGGGTGCCGGTGATCGACCTGCTGAAGATCGACGTGCAGCGCGCGGAGCTGGACGTCCTGCGGGGCATCGACTCCACGCAGTGGGACCTGGTCCAACAGGTGGTGATGGAGGTCCACGACGAGGACGGCTTACCTACCGCGGGCCGCGTCGGTGTGGTGCGAACCTTGTTGGAGGAGCACGGGTTTGACGTCACAGTGTCGGAGTCGGAGATCTTGACAGGTGCGGGCCGGTTCGCGGTCCAGGCCATCCGCCCCTCGTACGCCGCGGATCCCCGGCCGGTGGTGGCGGCATTGGGGAATGCGGGGGAGCTGAACGGCGCGGCGATCATGGCCTGGCTGAGGGAAAACAGCGACGAGCTCCCGGACGCCGTGACCGTGGTGTCGTCCCTGTAGTGGATGTCTTGTCACCGCGCCCCCACGGGCTCGCAGTGGTCCGACTAGGGTGCTGGCCATGGATCGTGTCGCGGGGTCGTTGTACGGGTTGGCTTTTGGGGACGCTTTGGCGCGGCCCACGGAGTTCCTCACGGTCGCCAAGATCGAGGAGTGGTACGGGCCCACCGGTCCCAGCGACTTAGAGGGCGATCCTGCCCTGGTCACCGACGACACCCAGATGGCGCTGGCCGTGGCGTGGTCTCTGCGCGACATCGCCCCGAACTACACCGCGGCGGCGTTGGAACCCCGGCTGCGCGAACGGTTCGTGGAGTGGGCCTACAGCCCGGACAACAACCGGGCGCCGGGCAACACTTGTATGCGAGCGTGTGCGGGGTTGCGAGCCGGGCTTCCCTGGGGCGAGGCCACCGTCGTGAGCTCCAAGGGGTGCGGCGCCAACATGCGCGTCACGCCCATTGGCCTCATCCCGGACCTGCCGTACGAGCAGTTGGCTGCTATGTCCCAACTCCAGGCCGCCATGACCCACGGCCACCCCACCGCGCTCGCCGCGTCCGAGCTGACCGCGCTGGCGACCAGGCTCCTCATCGACGGGATGCAGTTGTCCGACATCCCCACCACCCTCCTGCACCGCTGCGCCCTCCGCCGCGAGGTCTACCTGCACGACTGGCTCGGCTCCCTCTGGCAGACCGCCCCCACGCCGTCCGCGTTCATCACCCAAGGCTGGGACGAGTGCGCCGCCGCGCTGCACCGCCTCCAGGAAGCCCTCACCCACCCCGACGACAACACCGACGCCTGCCTGGCCACCGGCGAGGGCTGGATCGCCGAGGAAGCCCTGGCCACGGCCCTCTACTGCGCCATCCGCCACCACGACAACCCCGTCGCCGCCATCACCCGAGCCGCCCGAACCAGCGGCGACTCCGACTCGATCGCCGCCCTGGCAGGCGCCTTCCTCGGCGCCACCCACGGCCTGGCCGCCTGGCCCACCACCTGGGTCAACCGCATCGAGTACGCGGACCAACTGGCCGCCTTGAGCCAGCCCGTGTGATCTTCGCGGTACGCCAGCGGGCTGGTCCGTGGTTACGGTGAACGCCATGAGCAGGCGACCTCTTGCGTTGATCACTGGTGCGTCGCGTGGCATTGGCGCTGCTGTCGCACGCGCGCTCGGGCACAGTCACGAGTTGCTGCTTGGCGGCCGGGATGGCGACGCGTTGCGGGAGCTGGCGGAGGAGTTGCCTGCGGCCACGCCGTGGGCGGTGGATCTCGCTGATGGGGCCGCGGTTGCCGCGGCGACGCGGGACATCGAGACGTTGGACGTACTCGTGCACTCGGCTGGGATCGTCGAACTGGGGGCGATCGCGGATGCCGGGGCGGAGGTGTGGCGGCGGCACTTCGAGGTCAACGTCATCGCGGTGGCCGAGTTGACCCGGTTGGTGCTGCCCGCACTGCGTGCCGCGAGGGGGCACGTCGTGGTGATCAACTCGGGCTCCGGGCGCTCCGCGAACCCGGGGCGAGGACCCTACGCGGCGAGCAAGTTCGCGGTGCGCGCGTTCGCGGACGTCTTGCGGGCCGAGGAACCGGAACTGCGGGTCACGACCGTTTACCCGGGCCAGACCGCCACCGACATGCAGCGGGGGATGCGCGCCGCCGAGGGCCGCGAGTTCGAGCCGGACAAGTACCTACGACCCGAATCCGTCGCGACAGCAGTGCACAACGCCATCACCACCACCGACGACGCGCATCCCACCGAACTCATCCTGCGCCCGCGCGCACACTGACCCGCGCCAAGGCCTCGGTTGGCTGACGTCGGTGGTGGTGTTGCCGCTGCCGACGGTCGCCAGCAGGGGGTAGGTCAGCTGGGAGTCGGGATAGTACTTCCACTGCCACGGCACCCAGTCGGCGCCGTTGGGGACCGCGGAGAACCTATGCTCCCGGCTGAGCCAGTAGGTCTTGGTGAAACCTCGTTGTGGGAGCGGGGATCACTTGCCGGAGTGGTCGATCACGTTGCCGTTGGAGCAGTTGTTGACGTGGTCGCTGACGTAGTCGCCCAGGACGGGGACGACGGCGACCTCCTGGAGGCAGACCGCGGCGGCTGTGAAGTTCCAGTTGTTGGCCGCGTTGACGCCGCCGCCGAAGTTGGTGTCGAGGTCGACGCCGACTGTGGGGCCGGACGCCATGGCTGGGGTGGTGATCAGCGCGGACAGGCCCGCGGCGAAAACAGCGGCGGCGGCGAAAGTCGTGCGTGCGGACACGAGACTCCTCTGAGTTCATCTGTTGTCACTGAGAGTAGCTGGCCCTCCGACCTCCGGACGACCTCCCGCGAACGGTCTACCGGTGGACGACAGGATCGCGTCGTAGCGACAGGCGAGGTTCAGCCGATCGGGAGTGGTCTCACCGATCGGGTGATGTCCCGCTCTTGCGTGGGGCCGCGCCGCCCCGGCTTGAACTGGTCTGAGTGCCGGGCAAGGTCGAGCAGCATGGCGTCCCGCTGAACACCAGGGACGCGACCCGATCCGGCGCCCGCTGGGTGAGCACCTCGGCGAGCATGCCGCCCGCCGACTGCCCCACCACGTGCGCCCGGTCGACCCCCTCGGCGTCCAAGAGCGCGACCAGGTCGTCGGCCAGCGAGGCCAAGGTCATGGCGGTGGGCGGGTAGTCGAGCGTGATCGTCCGGTACTCGCCGCGCAGGGCGAGCGCGAGATCCACCCAGCTGACCCCGACCCCCGCCCCTCCGGGCAACATAAACACGGACTCGCCCGCGCCGCCCGTGTAGTACCGCAGCCCGGCCAACTCCTTGGTGCCGTGGACCCGCCCGAACTCCGCCGCCCGCTGCTCAATCGTGCGCATTCCCCACCCTCCCAGACCACCCGCGGCGCGGTCCAAGAGTGCAAGGGTCGCGGCAGCAGGCTCCGCTACCTCTCTCTCGCCACGACCCTGTCCTCGCTCGCCGACCGGCTGGTCGCGCCCAGGGGCGCCGACGGTGCGGTGCGGGGCCAGGTCCAGGCCCAGCGCAGGATGATGACGAGAAGGATCACTTCCAGCGCGACGCCGAGGCCGTAGAAGAGGGTCCAGGGCTCGCCCACCACGTTGAACCCCGCGTAGGGGATCTGCACCGAGGCCACGACGAGGTTCGTGACCCGGTTGGCCCGGGCGGGCAGCGTCATCGACAGGACGACCATGAGGATTGGGATCGCCATGAGCACCAGGAACGTGGTCAACAGCGCCTGGCTGACCTCGAACTCCCAGACGCGGCCCGCCAGGATGTTGTCGACGACGCCGGGCTTGAAGAAGGCGATGATGTCCACATAGGCGTACAGGAACATGATGCTCGTCCACGCCGCGGCGATCTTGGCCTTCACCGGGATCCGAGGGTCATCCAGTGTGGATTGTGGTGTTCTCATCGTGGGCTCCGTTGTCGTGGTGAAAATCGGTAGGCCAACGATCTCCGAGCCTGGCGGCGGGCACATCGTTGTCGAGGCCGGACCCATCTCCGCCTTTGGGAGGGGCGGCGTCTCGTTCTTTCGGTCGGTACCCGGCGCCTCGGCGGTCCCTAGGCTGGGTGGGTGACCACCAACGCCCTGACCTCTCTGTGGACCGAGCCCCGCGCCACGGCCGCTCCCAAACGGGTGTCGCGTGACTGGGTGCTGGTCGGGGTGGCGGTGGTGGCGGCGCTACTTGAGGGAGTCCTCCGGGACGACGTCGCCTGGCGGCCGGTGGCGACGATCGTCGCGGTAGGACTCGCGCCGGTGCTGCTGTGGCGGCGTACCCACCCGTTGGCGTGCGTCCTGGTGGCCTTCGGCACCGCGATGGCGTTGGGACTGGCGAACCTGCTCGGCGTGGTCCCGAGGCTGGGGCTCGACACGATGGTCTACGTCCTCGTGCTCGTCTACGCGCTGGTCCGCTGGGGCTCGGGGCGCGAGATCGTGATCGGGCTGGCGGTGGTGGCGGTCGCCGCGGTGATCGGTACGGTCGCCGACTACACCGGGCCTGCCGACGTCATCGGCGGGTTCGCCGTCGTGGCGGCCGCGGCGGGCGGAGCGGCGTACCGCTACCGCGCCGAGAGCTGGCGCCGGGCGCTGGACCAGAGCCGCAGCGAGGAGCGGGTCGGCCTCGCGCGCGAGCTGCACGACATCGTGGCCCACCACGTCTCCGCGATCGCCGTGCAGGCGCAGGCGGGCCGGGCGATGGCCGGGCAGCGACCCGAGGCGGCGCTCGACGCGCTGGCGGCCATCGAGGGGGAGGCGTCGCGGACGCTCGCGGAGATGCGGGCGATGGTCCGGGTGCTGCGCGACGGGGCGCCCGCGGGGTACGCCCCGCAGCCCGGCGTCGCCGACCTGGTGTCCCTCGCCCGACGCGCCCCGGTCCCGGTCATCGACGTAGAGTTGCCGGATGACCTGGCCGAACTCCCGCCCCAGGTCGACGCGGCGGTCTACCGGCTGGCGCAAGAGGCGCTGACCAACGCCCTGCGGCACGCCCGCGACGCCTCGCGCGTGGAGATCCGGGTGGTAGCGGGTGCGGGAAGGCTGCGACTGCGCGTGACCGACGACGGACGGATCGACCCGGCACGGACGGTGAAACACGGCTTCGGGCTGCTGGGGATGACCGAGCGCGCGCACCTGCTCGGCGGCACGCTGCGTGCCGGGCCCGCGCCCGAGGGCGGGTGGGCGGTCGACGCCGAACTACCGACGGAGGTACCCCGATGACAGTGCGCGTGCTGGTGGCCGACGACCAGGACCTGGTGCGCACCGGCTTGTCGATGATCCTCGACGCGCAGCCCGACATCGAGGTCGTCGCCCAGGCCGCCGACGGCCACACCGCCGTCGAGCTGGCGCACCGGCTCCGCCCCGACGTGTGCCTGGTCGACATCCAGATGCCCGGGCTCGACGGCATCGAGGTGACCAAGCTCCTCGCGGGCCGCGCCGTCCCGGACCCGATCGCGGTAGTGGTGATCACGACCTTCGACCTCGACGAGTACATCCACGGCGCGCTCCGAGCAGGCGCCCGCGGCTTCCTGCTCAAGGACGCCGGGCCAGCGCTGCTCGTCCAAGCCGTCCACGCCGCAGCCATCGGCGACGCCCTGATCGCCCCGAACGTCACCCGACGGCTACTGGCCACCCTCGCCGCCAGAGAACCGTCAAGCCGACGGCCCCAACCGATCGAGCCACTCACCGAACGCGAGGAAGAGGTGCTGTCCCTGGTTGCCCGCGGCCGCACCAACGCCGAAATCGCCGCCGACCTGTTCATCGGCCTCACCACCGCCAAGACCCACGTCGCCAGCCTGCTGACCAAGATCGGCGCCCGGAACAGGGTCGAGATCGCGATGTGGGCCTACGACACCGGCCGCGTGGGGGACTGACCCGAACCTGGTCGGGCAGGCGCGGTCATCCTCCCACCGCCCTGGCCACGACCCGGCTTCACCGGGTGTCGCGGGCATCGACCGCCGACACCGCGACCCGCAGCGCCACCCACCCCAGTCACCACCACTAGGACCGGCGACGGCGCGGGGACCGTGCTGCCGAGTAGCCGCCAGAACTCACCGCTGGCGTCGGTGGGCACGCTCACGTGCACCGGTTGCGCCGCACGACGGGTGTGGATCATCCGACCGGTCGGGTGGGATCCGGGCAAGCTGGGTGGGTGGACGTGGAAGAGGTCAGCAGGCGGTTCGGGGTGGGCGCGGGCGTGTGGCTCGCGGGGCTGGGGGCGAGGTGGGGGCTTGAGGTGGGGGAGGTCTTCGCCAGTGGGGGGTCGTCTGTTGTGTTGCGGTGCCGGTGGGGTGACGGGCGGCGGGCGGTGCTCAAGGTGAGTCCGGATCGGGCGTTGTTGGGCAGGCAGGCGGAGATGCTGCGGGTGTTCGGGGCGTCGGGGCGGGTGCCTGCGGTGTTGGCGGTCGACGCGGAGGTGGGGGCGATGGTGCTGGAGGAGGTCGTCCCCGGTGCCGAGGCCGTGGACACGCCGTTGCTGCCGGGGCTGTGGGGGGACCTGCTTGCCGCGCTGCACGCCGTCAAGCCGCCCACGCGGTGGCCGTGGGACCTGCGTGGGCGGCTCGATGAGGCTTTCGTCCGGATCGGCAAGCGGCTGGCGGAACCGGAGATCGGGGCGCGGGTCGGCCTGGCCGCGTGGGAGCGGGCGGCACGGCGTTGTGGGGAGTTGCTGGACACCCAGACCCGCACGGTGCTGCTGCACGGCGATCTGCACCTCGGCAACGCGTTGGACGGCGGGACACGGGGGCTCGTCGCGATCGATCCGAAGGCGTGCGTGGGTGATCCGTGCTTCGATGCCGTCGACTACGTGGTGGACGGTGCCGGGCACGACGGCGTCGCGGCTCGCTGTGAGCGGGTGGCGAGCGCGTGTGGGCTTGATGGGGACAGGTTGTACGCCTGGAGTCGGGTGGTCGCGCCGATGTTGGTCATCTCGTACCTCACCCATGGCGGTCCGGAACGGGCGATCGACGAGCTGATCGGGCTCACGGCTTGCTGAGGACCAGGACCGCGTTCTGGCCGCCGAAGCCGAAGGAGTTGCTGACGGCCACCTCGGGGTTCGCCGAGCGAGCGGAACGGGCGACGTCGATGTCGATGGCCGGGTCGAGTGCTGTGAGGCCCGCGGTCGGGGGGATGACGCCGTGGTGGAGGGTAAGCGCGGTGAGGCAAGCCTCGATGGCCCCCGAGGCGCCAAGGGTGTGACCGGTGACGCCCTTGGTGGAGGTGACCACCGGCCGGGTTCCGAAGATCTTGCGGAGGGTCGTGGCCTCGGTGACGTCGCCTACAGGTGTAGACGTCGCGTGCGCATTGACGTGGTCCACCTCGTCCGGAAGGACTCCCGCGTCAGCCAAAGCAGTGTGGATGGCGGCAGCAGCACCGATGCCGTCGGGATGGGGTGTGGTGGCATGGTGAGCGTCAGCGGTGGCGCCGTGGCCGCGCAAGCGGGACCAGACCCGGGCGCCACGGGCGGTGGCGTCGGCCAACCGTTCCAGCACAAGGACTCCAGCGCCCTCCGCGATCACGAAGCCATCGCGAGACACGTCAAACGGACGAGAGGTTCCGCTGCGGGACAGGGCCTTCATCTTGGCGAACGACGAAACGATCGTAGGCGTCAAGCTGGCCTCAGCGCCCCCGGTGATGACGACATCGCAGGCACCAGAGCGGAGCAACGACATCGCGACACCGATGGCGGTGGCTCCGGAGGCGCAGGCGGTGGCGGTGGCGAAGTTGGGGCCGCGCGCGTTGTGGTCGATGGCGACGTACCCGGCCGCCATGTTCACCCCGAGCATGGGGATCAGCAGCGACGACACCTCGTTCGCCCCACCGTCGAACAGGTTGCGGTGCTCGCGCTCGAACGTCCCGATACCCCCGATCGCCGTCCCCAGCACCACGCCGACCCGGGCCCCGTCCCACGTCTTCGGGTCCAGCCCCGAGTCCGCGACCGCCGCCCGCGCCGCCGCCATGGCGAGTTGCTCGTACCGGTCGAGCCGCCACGCCAACCGCCTGCCGATCTCAGTGTCCACATCGAACCCCGGCACCCGGCAGTCGACGTCCACCGGCAGCCCGGCCAGCGCCGGGTCTGGTGCCGCCACCGACCGCCCCGCGAGCACGCCCGCCCACGTGCTCGCCACGTCCAGACCGGCGGGGGTGATCAACCCCATCCCGGTGATCGCCACCTCGGTCATCAGACGTGTGCTCTCTTGCCCGCGATGAGCGAGACGACGTCCTCCAGGGTGAAGTCCTTGGTGATCTCCTCCTCGTCGATGGCGACGCCGAACTCCTTCTCGGCGATCAGCGCGAACTCGACCAGGGCCAACGAGTCCACGTCCAGCTCGGCCAGGGTGACCCCGGGGCCGACCTCCTCCGCGGCGACGCCGAAGCTCGCCACCAGCACGGCGCGGACCTTCTCCAGGGTGATGGTCATGGGTGTCTCCTTCAGGCTTGGCCGACGGCGGGCCAGCGCAGGGCGGTGGAGCCCCAGGCCAGACCGCCGCCGAACGCGGTGAGCAGGACGTTGTCACCCGGCGCCAACGGGCCGCCGGACGAAGTGGGATCAGGGGCCAGGGCGTCGGCGATGGCCAGCGGGATGGACGCGGCGGAGGTGTTGCCGACCCGGTCGATGTTGCTGACCAGCCGCTGCCGGGGCAGGTCGACGGCGTCGGCGAGCGCGTCGAGGATGCGGCGGTTGGCCTGGTGCCCGACGAGCCAGTCCACGTCGTCGGCCCGCCACCCGCGCGCCTCGAGCACGGCCTGCGACGAGGTGGCCATCCGGCGCACCGCGTGCTGGAACGTCGCCTTGCCCTGCATGGCGAAGTACCGGTCGCCCGGCTCCGGTGCGGGGTCGCGCGACCCGCCTCCGGGGATCATGATCAGGTCTGCCAACTCTCCGTCGCTGCCCAGGTCGAACGGACCCAGCGCCCCGAGTTCAGCGGAATCGCCTGCCCGCAGGACGAATGCTCCCGCGCCATCGCCGAAGATCATGGCCGTGCCGCGATCAGCGGGGTCGAGGATGCTGGAGAACGTGTCCGCCCCGATCACCAACACCGACTCGGCCACCCGGGCCCCGATGAGCCCGGCCGACACAGCCAGGGCGTAGACGAACCCCGCGCACACGGCCCCGACATCGAACGCCGCGACGGGGCCAAGCCCCAGCCGAGCGGCGACCTCAGGCGCCGACGCCGGGCACAACCGGTCCGGTGTGGTCGTCGCCAACACCACAGCCCCGACCTCGGTGACCCCGGCGGACTTCAACGCCCGCTCGCCCGCCAACACCGCCAAGTCGACGGTCGAGGTCCCCGGCTCGACCCAGTGCCTGGTGCGCACCCCGGTGCGGGTGGCGATCCACTCCTCGGTCGTGTCCAGCCGCGCGGCCACCTCGGCGTTGGTCACGACCCGGGGCGGCACCCAGCCGCCGACCCCGGTCACCACCGCGGCGGTCATCCGACATCCAGTCCCATGTAGACCAACCGCTTGTGCTTCATGTCGTCCGCCCACCGCTCGGCCGCGTCCAAGCGCTCGTCGGGCGTCGTGTCGATCAGCCGCCGACCCGGCCAGATCTCGTAGTCGCCGACCACTGCCGCCTGCTCCAGCATGCCTTCCTGGAACAGTTGCTCGCGCCGCAGCACCATCTCGTGGGTCGGCAGTTGCGACCACAGCCGCATGCCCCGCTGGATCAGGTCCAGCACCCTCGGGCGCTCGTGCGGGTTGTCCAGCAGGTACTGCCGGGCGATCGCGGCGCCGACGGTGAGGTGGCGGATCTCGTCGATCCCCGCGCCCTTGTCGATGTCGGCGGCGGCCGGGTCCAGCGGTCGCCACTTGCGCTCGCTCAACTCCGCGGCGGGGGCTAGCGCGCCCTCCAGGATGATGGCCATCATCACCACGCCGCCGATGAAGTCCCGGTCGTCGCGCATGATCCGCAGCGCCATGTCCTCCAACGGCGCCAGTACACTGCCCAGGTAGGACCCGGCGAACCGGGGGATGGCCTCGGCGATCTCCGCCTCTGGTGTCCCCAGCGCGATGAGGTGCTGGCGGAAAACCATGGCGTGGCGGCATTCGTCGAACACCTGGGTCGTGTAGAACTCCATGGTGTCGGTGTCGGGCGCGATCGGCACCAGGTACGCCAGCCCCCTGGTCGCCTTCTCCTCGGCCACCGACCGGAACGCGTACTCCTGGGTGATCGCCTGCCACAGCGGCCCGGAGCGCATGTAGTCCGGCACGACCAGGTCCGGGGCGTGCCCGTCGAGCCTGCCGCGCAGCGTTCCCTCCGGCACCGCCGCCAACCAGTACCGCAGGGTGCAGTCCCGCGCGGTGAGTTCCAACTCCATCGCGCCGTCGATCAACGTGGGCGCGGTGTCCCAGTCGGCTTCTGTCGGGATCGTCATGGCTCCTCGCTCTGGAGAGGGTGCAGCGCACCGGCGTAGTACAGCAGCGGACGGCGCTCGGGATCGGCGCCGATCCCGGTCACACGGGCGACGACCAAGTCGTGATCACCGACTCGGATCACTTGGCTTGACAGGCAATCCAGCCAGCACACGGTGTCGGCAAGCCGGGGAACCCCCGCTGCCCCGGGAGTCCAGTCGATACCGTCGAACTGGTCGGTGCCCCGCTCCCGGCTGGCGAATCGGCGCGCGAGCGACCCCTGGTTCCCGGCCAGCACGTTGACGGTGAAGCCCGCACGCAACAGCTCCAACACCTTGCTGCCGCGCCGCAAGCACACCGACACCAGTGCTGGTTCGTGGGACAGGAAGCAGAACGCGCTGACGGTCGTCCCGCGCGCGGTGGGGCCGGAGCCCGCTGTCACCACCGACACCCCGGTGGGGAAGCGGCGCGCGACCGTCCACACCGCGTCGGTGAGCAGCCCGGTCAACTGGGCAGCGCGACCGCGGACGGCGCGGGTGCCGTCGGCGTGGTCGGGGTCTGCACCCGCTCCTCGAGCTGCGCGAACGCCGGGTGCGTGACGGGTTCGAAGGTCACCGAGAACGGCTTGAGGAAGTTGCCGAACAGCGCCCGGTCCCCGCACAGGTGGATCGGCAGCGCCAGCAGCGCCCACTCGGCGCCGAACTCCAGTGTCCACAGCAGAGCGACGGCGGCCTGGGTGACCAGGCTGTGCATCGAGTTGTAGAGGACGTAGAACACCTTGGAGATCTGCTTGGTCCGGCTGCGGTGGAACGCGATCGCGCCCGGGATGTAGCCGATGAGGTCGATGTAGAGGAACAGCCCGGCGAACACCCACCAGTTGATGGCGCCGATGTTGTCCACCAGCAGGTACAGGCTCAGCCCGAGTGCGGCGAGGTACTCCAGCCGGATCAGCCGGTAGGTGGTCTTGGAGTCGAACAGGTTGGCCGCGTCCACGGTCTCTCCTCAGCGGGTCAGGTCGGGCTGGGCACCGGCGGCGACGGGGTCGAGGTCGGCGAGCGCCGCACCGCCTTCGAGCACCTCGGCGGCACCGAAGAGCCCGCCGAGCACCTGGACGATGGCGCGCTTGATCACCCGCTCGGCGATGGGGTCCATCAGCCCGGACAGGCTCTCGATGCCGAAGTCGTAGGTCACCTCGAAGCGGACCTCGGCCCGCCCGTCGTCGGTCGCGCCGACCGACCAGGAGCCGCGGAAGTCGTCGAAGTCGCCGTCGGTCTGGGTGAACTCGATGCGCAGCGCGTCGGCGTCGAACACCTCGGTCTCGTGCCAGCGCATCAGCCCGCGCCGGAAGTTGACCTCCCAGGACGTCCCGGTCGGGCCGACGGCGACCTGGCGGACGTCGTCGGCGAACTCGGCGTAGCGCTCGAACGCGGCGATGCCGGAGTAGGCGGTCGCGGGGTCGGTCGGCACCCGGACCAGCAGGTGGATGCTGCGCATCGCGGCCTTTCGGTTCAGCGGGCGGCCGCGCGGGCGGCCGTCTCGTAGGCGTCGAACAGGACGAGCAGGTCGGTGTCGGTGAGCACCGCCGGTGGGGTCAGCCGCAGCACGCTGGGGGAGTTGAGCGAGTGGTTGGCGATCACGCCCGCGGACAGCAGTTCGATGAGCAGGTCACCCGCCATACCCGGCACGGTGAACTCCACACCGATGAGCAGGCCGGGCCCGCGCACCGGCAACACCCGGCCGCCGAACACGGACGCGTTGATCTCGGTCAGCCGCGAGGTGATCAGCTCACCGAGTTCAGCCGCGCGAGCGATCAGGCCGTCCTCGGTGATCGCCGTGATCGCGCCCTGAGCGGCGGCCATCGCCAGCGGGTTGCCGGAGAAGGTGGACGTGTGGATGAACGGGTCCTTGTCGAACGGCGCGAACGCCGCCGGGGTCGCCACCAGCGCCGACACCGGGACCACGCCACCGGAGAGCCCCTTGCCGACCAGCAGCACGTCCGGGGTCACCCCGACCAGGTCGGCGCCCCACCAGCGGCCCAGCCTGCCCATCCCGGTCTGGATCTCGTCGAGCACGAACAACGCGCCGTGCTCGTCGCACAACCGCCGCACCTCGGGCAGGTAACTCGCGGGCGGCACGACCACCCCGGCCTCGCCCTGCACCGGCTCCACCACGACGCACGCCTCGCCCGGTCGCGCCCGCAACGCGATCTCCAGGGCGTCGGTGTCGCCGAACGGCACGTGCGTGACGTCGGGCAGCAGCGGGCGGAACGGCGCCTGGAACAGGTCGCGGGCGGTGAGGCTGAGCGCGCCGGTGGTCTTGCCGTGGTAGCCGTTGACCATCGAGATCAGGTGCCGTTTGCCCTGCGCCCTGGCCAGCTTGATGGCGGCTTCCACGACCTCCGCGCCCGATCCGGCGAAGAACACCCGCTCCAGCCCGGCCGGGGCGATCCCGACCAGCGCCTCGGCGGCCTTGGCCTGCTCCGGTTCGAGCAACAGCCGCGACGCGATGGGGTTGGTGTTGAGCTGGCGGGTGACCTCGGCGACCACGCGCGGGTGCCGGGCGCCCATCAGGAACACGCCGTAGCCGCCGCAGTTGAGCAGCGACCGGCCGGACGCGGTCCGCAGCCACGCGCCCTCGGCGGAGACCTCCACGTCGCCGCCGAACATCTCACCGAGCGCGGCCCGGCCCTTGCTCAGGTAGCGCCGGTACTTGTCCGCCAGGTCCGGCGGCGCGGTCGGTCCGTTGAGGACGGTCACTGGACCACCAGCGGCTCACCGGCGTAGTAGCCGAGCAGGCCGTCGATCATGCTGGTGCGTGACGGCGGGTGGAACGCGACGGCCTGGGCGGCCGCGGACAGGTAGGCCACGTCCGAGGACCCCACGAAAGCCATGCCGCCCAGCAGCTCCACCGCCTCGCCGACGGTCGTGCGCACCAGCTCCTGCACGGTGAACCGGGTCGCGAGCGAGGTGGCCAGGGTGTCGTTGTCGACCTCGCCGTCCATCACCCGCCGCGCCAAGCCCTCGACCAGCGCCGCCGCCGACTCGATCCGCACCGCCAACGCCGCCCGGTCCGCCGCCGCACCGCGCTTGGCGTCGAGCACCCGCTGCACCAGCGCGCTGGCGATCCCCGTGTACGTCGCGCACACGGTCATCTCGAACCAGATCAGCCCCACCTGCTGCAGCTCGCTCAGCTCGGCGAGCAGGTCGGCCGGGGGTTGCAGGATCTGCGCGTCGGTGACCTCGACGTCGGTCAGCCGCACCTCGTCGCTCTGCGCCCCGGCCAGCGCGAAGCTGCCCCAGAACGGAACGACCTCGATGCCGGGGGTGGTGGCGGGCAGCATCAGGAAGCCCATCTCCACCGAGCCGTCCTCCCGGCGCATGCCGACGCTGCCGGTGAACAGGTCCATCGACCGCGACAGGCTGCACGGCTTCTTCGACCCCGACACCAGGTAGCCGCCCGCCGT
Organism: Actinokineospora globicatena; assembly: GCF_024171945.1. GTDB lineage: Bacteria > Actinomycetota > Actinomycetes > Mycobacteriales > Pseudonocardiaceae > Actinokineospora > Actinokineospora globicatena. The sequence continues at coordinate 708,544 of NZ_JAMTCR010000003.1, read as the reverse complement.
GGGCCGCGCCTCCATGGTCGGCGACAGGATGCCCTGCTCGGTGCGCCCTTCGGCGAACCCGGACGCCACCAGCCAGCGGTTGCGGGCGATCTGGCGCAGCAACGCGTCGTCGAGGTCGGTGCCCGCCCCGAACGTCTCGGCGACGCCGAACAGGGTGCCGACGGAGAAGTGGTGCATCGCGGTCGCCACCGCCATCGACGGCGCCACCGCGGCCAGCGCGCGCACGACCCTCGCCGCCTGCAACGCGGTGGCGTCCAGGCCACCGTAGGCCGCGGGGACGACCAGGTTGGTGCCGCCGTGCTCGCGGAACAGCTCGATCGCGGGGTTCTTCTCGCTCTCCAGCTCGGCCAGCGGGATCTCGGCGAGGGCGTCGAGCAGTCCGGGCAGCAGCTCCTCGCAGGTGAGCCGGTCAGCCTCCATGAACCGCATGGGTTTGCCTTCCTGTGCGGAATCGGGTGTACGCGTCGAAGACCGCCGCGCGGGGGTGGACACCGACGGCCACGCTCACCCCTTGGAGCCGGGTGGTGCGCAGCATCGGGTAGTTGGCCTCGCCGAACGCGCCGCCGGTGCGACCGGGGCCGCCGTGGGTGGGCAGGAACGGCAGGAAGCCGATGTGCGAGTCGTTGACCTTGAGCAGGCCGCACCGGGTGACGCTGGTGAGGAACCGCTCGATGACGTCGGGGTCGCGCGCCCACAGCGAGTTGCGCAGCCCGTAGGGGTTCGCGGTGACGTGCGCCAGCATCGCCGCCAGCACCTCGGCGTCGGTGCCCGGCTCGCACACCACCACCGGCAGCAGCGGGAAGAACGTCTCGTGCCGGACGGCGTCGATCTCGTCCGCCCGGTCGAGCCCGTCGATCCGCAGCACGGTGGGTTCAAGGAACAGGCCGGTGTCGGACGGTGTCCCGTCGGTCTCCAACCTGCGCGCGCCGTGCACCACGGTCGCGCCCTTGGCTAGAGCGTCGCGGACGAAGGTGAAGAACCGCTCCCCGCGCAGCACCGGGGAGAGCAGCACGCCCTCGTCCTCCGGCGCGCCGGGGCGGATCTCGGCGGCGGCGACCCGCAGCCGGTCGAACAGCTCGTCGGCCACGTCGGGGTGGACGAGGACCTGGTTGGGCACCATGCAGATCTGCCCGGACCCGAAGAAGCACTCGGCGAGCGCCTCGGTCGCCAGGGCCAGGTCGGCGTCGCGCCAGACCACCACGCAGTCGTTGCCCGCCAGCTCCAGGATGACCTTGGTGCCGTGCCGGGCGGCGTCCTGTTCGAGCTGGAACCCGGTCTCGACGCTCCCGGTGTAGAAGATGGTGTCGACGTCCGGGCTGGCCAGCCAGTGCTTGATCACCGGACTCGGCCGCGCGCACAGCACGTTCAGCGTGCCGGGGGGCGCGCCGAGCTCGTCGAGTACCGGCACGACCAGCTCCCGCAGTGCGTACATCACCCCGAGCGGGGCGCTGCGCGGTGCCCGGACGATGACGGCGTTGCCGGAGAGCAGGGCGGTGACACCGAACAGTGCACTGGCGGCCGGGGCGTTCTGGGGCGGATTGACCGCGACGACGCCGTCCGGGACGCGGCGCAGGGTGAGGGTGCGCGGACCGAGCTGGGTGGTGTGTTCCAGTTGGCTGGCGCAGAAGTTGACGGTGATCTCGCCGAACGCGTCGAACAGGCCCGCGACCTGCCACTCGGCCAGCGCCCGGGGCGTGCCCTCGGCGATGAGGACGTCGACGAACTCCTCGTGCCGGTCCTCCAGCCGCGCGCGGATGCCCGCCGCCAGCGCCAACCGGGTCGACAGTGGTGTCGCGGCCCAGATCGGGGCGGCGGCCGCGGCGGCTGCTGTCGCGGCGTGGACGGTCGCCTCGTCGGCGCCCGCGACCCGACCGACGACCACGTCGGTCGCCTCCGTCGGGTCCACCGCGCCCTGGTCGAGTCGGCGCTTGAGGGTCAGTGCCGAGAACACGTCGGCCAGCACCGCCGACGTCGACACCGTGTGGACGTAGCGGTCCGACGGCACCGCCGTGCCCGCGACATACGAGTCGTACGTCGTCACCGGTCGCACCATTCCCCCTTGGGTCAAACTCGGCGAATCGAGTGAATCGGGACGAAAAATAACAGCGCTCACCGATAAGTCGCTGACGTGACCCTGATTGCTGACCGGCGGCTGACACTAGCCCTTTCGCTGCTTTTCGCCGGATCGCCGCCGTGCCTAGCATGGGTCGCGGCCCGCCAGGGTCGACGGCGATTCCGCCACCGAATCCTTTCCGCGAGGGGAGCGGCCCATGACGTCCGCGATCACCATCGCCGACCTGACCGACCTCCCGGCCGTGGAACGCGGGGAGGCGCTGGAGGAGGTGCTCGCGCCCCGGTTCCGCGCCGCGCTGCTGATGACCGAGGACGACGACCTCCCGCCGGACCGCAGCTTCTTCGACCTCGGGCTGACCTCCCTGGGCCTGACGGACCTCAAGCAGGACATCGAAGGCCTGCTGGGCTGCGAGATCGACGCGACCGTCCTGTTCAACAGCCCGACGCTGGAGAGCCTCATCGGCTACCTCGCCGACCTCGCCGAGCGGGTGGCGGCCCAGTGACGACCCAGGACCTGGCCGACGTGGTGCGCCGCCAACAGGCGCTGATCGAGCGGTTGCGGCGGGAGCGGCACGAGCCGATCGCCATCGTGGGAATGGGACTCCGGTTCCCCGGCGACAACGACACCCCGGCCGCGCTCGCGGACTTCCTGGACGTCGGCGGAGTCGGCACCGGGCCATTCCCGACCGACCGCTGGAACGCTTCCGCTTTCGGCGTCGACGGCACCGAGAAAGGGAAGATCCATTCGGCCGGTGGCGGTTTCCTGACCGGCATCGACGAATTCGACGCCACCTTCTTCGCGATCTCGCCGAAAGAGGCGCGGTGTCTCGACCCCCAGCAGCGGCTCGTGCTGGAGACCGCGTGGACCGCGCTGGAGCACGCCAACATCGACCCGACCCGGCTGCGCCACGGCACGGGCGGCGTCTACTTCGGCGTCAGCTCGCTGGACTACGCGTTGGAGCTGTCCTCGGTCGCGGACGAGGACATGGACGGCTACCTCGCCGCTGGTGTCCTGCACGCCAGCGTGTCCGGCAGGCTTTCCTACACCCTGGGCCTGCGCGGTCCGTCCATCACGCTCGACACCGCGTGCTCCGCGTCCCTGGTCGCGTTGCACCTCGCGGTACAAGCGCTGCGCGGCGGCGAGTGCGAGATAGCCCTGGCTGGCGGAGTCAACGCCATTCACCACCCCCTCAGCACAGCGCTGCTCTCGGACATGCAGGCTCTAGCTGCCGACGGCCGGTGCAAGACGTTCGACGAGTCCGCCGACGGCTACGCGCGCAGCGAGGGCTGCGGTGTCCTGGTCCTCAAGAGACTCTCCGACGCCGAGCGTGACGGCGACAAGATCCTGGCTCTAGTACGGGGGAGTGCCGTCCGGCAAGACGGCGAGAGCGCCGGTCTTACCGCTCCCAACGGCACCGCGCAGGTAGCCCTGATCCGCGCCGCGCTCGCCAACGCGACCCTCACCCCCGCCGACATCTCTTACGTGGAGGCTCACGGCACCGGTACACCCTTGGGCGACCCGATCGAGCTGGCCGCCCTCGCGGAGGTCTTCAGCGACCACACGCGGGAGAACCCGCTGCGGGTCGCCTCGGTGAAGACCAACCTCGGCCACATGGAGACGGCGGCGGGCGTCGGCGGCGTGATCAAGACCGTCCTCCAGTTGCAGCGGGCCACGATCTACCCGCACCTCAACCTGGACCGCCCGTCGGGCCGGATCCCGTGGGACAGCTACCCGATCGAGATCCCGGCGAAGTCGGGCCCGTGGGAGGCGCCGGTCCGACGCGCGGTGGTCAACTCCTTCGGCTTCGCGGGCACCATCGCCTCCGTCGTGCTTGAGCAGGCACCAGTTCACGAGCCTGAACAGCGCGACCCCGGCACCGGCGGCGTGTTCACCCTCTCCGCGAAGTCGGCGACCGCCCTGGCCGACCAGATCACCCGCTACCGGGCCCTGCTCGACCAACGACCCGATCTCGCCGACCTCTGCTACACCACCAACGTCGGCCGCGCCCACTTCCGGCACCGCGTCTCGGGCGTCGTGCGCGACCACGCTGACCTCGCCGCCCTGTTGGACCGGGCCGCCACCACCGAGTCGGTCGCCGTCACCAACCGCAAGGTCGGGTTTCTGTTCACCGGTCAAGGCGCTCAGTACCCCGGCATGGCCGCCGCGCCCTACCGCGACCACCCTGCGTTCGCCGCCGCGCTGGACGAGTGCGACGCCGCGCTCACCCCGCTGGTCGGCCGCTCCATCAAGGACCTGGTCCTCGACGAGACCGCCACGGGACTGGACGAGACCCGCTTCACCCAGCCCGCGCTGTTCGCCGTCGAGTACGCCATGGCCCGGCTGTGGCTGTCGTGGGGCGTGCGGCCGACCATCCTTGTCGGCCACAGCGTGGGCGAGGTCGTCGCGGCCGCCATCGCGGGCCTGTTCGACTTGGCCGACGCCGCCAAACTCGTCGCGGCCAGGGGACGGCTCATGGGCGCGGTCAGTACCCCCGGCGGCATGGTGTCTGTGCCTCTACCCGCCGACGAACTCGCCGAACTCATCGCCGGTTACCCCGACCTCGCCGTGGCCGCGATCAACGCACCTGGCCAGTCAGTGCTATCCGGTGGTGAAGCTGCTCTTACCGCCGTCACCGCCGCCCTGGTCGAACGTGGCGTGGATGCCAAGAGGCTCACCGTCTCCCACGCGTTCCACTCACCGCTCATGACCGAGGTGGTCGACGAGTTCCGCGCCGCGATCGCCGACATCACCTTCCAGCGCCCCGAACTCACCCTGGTCTCCACCGTCACCGGCCAGGTCGCGAAGTGGCGGGATCTGGCGCAGGTCGACTACTGGGTGCGCCAGATCGGTGCCCCCGTCGACTACCTCGCCGCCATGCGCGCGGTCCACAAGCGCGGCAAGCACGTGTTCATCGAGGTCGGCCCCGGGTCGACCCTCACCTCGCTGGGCAAGCGCTGCGTCGAGCCCAAGGACCACGCCTGGCTCACCACCCTGCGCCGCACCGACCCCACAGCCGTCACCGCCGCCCTGGCCAAGGCCTACACCGCGGGTCTCACCCCGGCCTGGGCGCAGGTCCACGCGGGCACCCGCCGCGCGCTGGTCGACCTGCCCACCTACCCGTTCGAACGCAAGTCCCACTGGCTCCCCACCGGCACCCGCCACCCCGTCGAGCAGGCCCCCGCCGCCGCTCGCGCCGCCAAGGTCGAAGCCCCGTTCGACCCCACCCCGCTGGCCGACCCGGACACCCGGCAACCCGCCATCGAGGGCCTGATCCGCCGCGTCCTCGCGAGCGCCATGGACTTCACCCACCCCGACGAGATCAGCCCGGACGCCGAGTTCACCGACCTGGGCATCGACTCGCTGGTCGCCGCCGAACTGCGCGCCGCGCTCACCGCCGCCCTCCCGGTCCCGTGCCCGGCGGCCGCCGTGTTCGACCACCCCACCGCCCGCGGGCTGGCCAGGTTCCTCGCCGACCAGTTCACCCCGCCCGAGCAGAACGGATAGCGCCATGCAGCGGCCGGACCTGATCACCGAGATCACCGGGTACCAGGCGGCGACCCGACCCGACCAGGTGGCGATCACCTGCGCGGGCACCGACGTCACCTACCGGGACCTGCACCTGGGCAGCAACCGCACCGCCAACGCGCTGCGCGCCGCGAACCTCGCCCCCGGGGCCAGAGTGGCCTACCTGGGCAAGGAGTCCGTGCACTACTACGACATCGCGTTCGGCACCGCCAAGAGCGAGGCCGTCCTCGTTCCGGTCAACTGGCGGCTCACCCCGGCCGAGGTCGAGCACATCCTGCGCGACGCCCAGGTCGAACTCGTCTTCGCCGAACGCGAACTCGTCGAGATCGTCGAGCGGCTGCGCGCCGGGCTGCCCAAGCTCGCCACGATCGTCGAACTCGACACCGCGACCGAGCGCGGCGCCGGGTTCGAGCGGTGGCGCGGCGGCCAGTCCACGGTGTGCGCACTGCCCGACATCACCCCGGACACCCCGTTCGCGCAGGTCTACACGAGCGGCACCACCGGCCTGCCCAAGGGCGTCGTCCTGCCGCACCGCAGCTTCTTCACCCTGCGCGACGTGCTGGAGACCCACGCCGTCGACTGGTTCGACCTGCGCCCCGACGACGTCAGCCTCATCGGGCTGCCCGGCCTCAACACCGCGGGCCTGTCGTGGTCGATGCAGGGCTTCACCGCCGGGGTCACCAACGTCGCGATGCGGATGTTCGTCAGCCAGGAGGCCGTCGACCTGGTGCACCGGCTCGGCGTGACCACCACCTTCGTCGCGCCCACCATGCTCGCGATGATGTTCGCCGAGCCCAACGCCTCCCGGGCCGCGTTCGGGTCGCTGCGCCGCGTCGTCTACGGCGGCTCCCCGATCTCCGAGACCCTGCTGCTGCAGTGCCTGGACATGATCCCCGGCGAGCTGCTGCAGGCCTACTCGTCCACCGAGGCGGGCAACGTCGTCACTGTCCTGCCCGCCGTGGACCACGTCGTCGGCAGCCGGTTGCTCGCGTCGGCGGGCAAGCCGTCACCGGACGTCGAGGTGCGCGTGGTCGACGCCGACGGGAACCCGCTGCCCGACGGCGAACAGGGCCAGGTCTGCGTGCGCTCGCCCGCGCTGATGCTCGGCTACTTCAACCAACCCGAGGCCACCACCAAGGTGCTGCGCGACGGCTGGCTGCGCATGGGCGACGTCGGCTACCTCGACCGAGGCTACCTCTACCTGCTCGACCGGGTCGACGACACGATCATCGTGGCTGGCCAGAACGTGTACCCGGTGGAGGTCGAGAACGTCCTCGCCGCGCACCCCGCCGTCGCCGACGTGGCCGTGGTCGGTGTCCCGCACCCCCGGTGGGGCGAGTCGGTCCAGGCCTTCGTGGTGGTGCGACCGGGGGAGCGGGTGACCGCGCGGGACCTGCTGCTGTTCGTGCGCGGCAGCCTCGCCGACTTCAAGGTCCCCACCGGCTACGAGTTCGTCGACAGCCTCCCGCGCAACCCCATGGGCAAGGTCCTGCGGCGGTCCCTGCGCACGGCCCTCACCCCGGAGCGATCATGACCACGAGCACCGACGTCCCCGCGCTCGCCGCCATCCAGACCCACACCCAGGCCGAGAACCCGGCCGCGTTCCTCGCGCTCAACGACGGGACCGCCTACTTCACCGCGCCCGGGCTCGACGGCGTCATCGCGTACCGCCCGGTCGGCCGCTACCACGTCCAGTTCGGTGGCCCGTTCGCCGCCGACGCGGACTACCTGCCGCTGCTGCGGGCGTTCAGCGAGTACACCCACGCCGCGGGTGCCAAGGTCGTGGCCGTCCAACTCCAGCGCCACGACGCCGAGCGCTACGCCGCCGACGGGTACACCGTCAACCAGGTCGGCGCCTCCTACTCGGTCGACCTCGCCGAGTTCACCATGGCGGGCACCCGGTTCATGCGGCTGCGCAACAAGATCGCCCGGTCCGCGCGCGCCGGGCTCACCGTCCAAGAGGTCGACTTCGACCAGTGGGCTGACCGCGTCGCCGAGTTGGACCGCACCTGGCTGCGCGGCAAGGGCGAGGACACCAGGGAACTCGGGTTCCTCGTCGGCCAACGCGGCGGCCACCTCCAGCCCCACCGCCGCCTGTTCGCCGGAGTGCTCGACGGTGAACTCGCGGGCTACATCTCCTACTCCCCGGTCTACGGCACCCGCTCCGGCTGGCTGCACGACCTGAGCCGCCGCGTCCCCGGCGAGCTGCCCGGCATCATGGAGTCGATCAACGCCGCCGCCATCGACACCTTCCGCGGCGAGGGCGCGGGCTGGCTGCACTTCGGCTTCACCCCGTTCACCGGACTGGCCGACGCGCTCGAGCTGCCCACAGTCCACTTCGGATTCGCGCAGATCGTCAAGGTGCTCTTCGAGCACGGCGAGGCGCTCTACCCGGCGCGCACCCAGCTGGCCTACAAGCAGAAGTGGTACCCGCACCTGGTCACCCCCGAGTACCTCGCCTTTGACGGCGAGGCCGACCTCGCCGCCTTCGCCCACGTCTTCCGCGCCGCGGGCGCGTTCTAGAGGAGCCACGCAGATGACCGAAGAGGAAGTCGTCGCCCGGATCGGCGCCGCCTGCCAGAACGTGATGGGCGGGTTCATGGCGATCGCGGGCGCGCCGGACGACGTGGCCGTCGCCGAGCAGGCCAACGGCGCGCTGCGCGAGTTGGACGCCTTGATGCGGGCGGTGGCCGGTGTCTGAGCCGCTGGTCCGCCCGCGCTGGTTCACCCCCGGCCGCGAGGACGCCGAGACGCGGTTGTTCCTGTTCGCGCACGCGGGAAGCGGCGCCGCGGCCTTCCGCGGGTACGAGGACCTGGTGCCCGCCGGGGTCGCCGCGCAGGCGGTCACCCTCCCGGGGCGGCAGGGCAGGCGCGCGGAGGCACTGCCCACGGACTGGGCGGCCACTGTGGATGAGCTGCACGAGGCGGTGGTGGCCGAGCTCGACGGGCGGCCGTACGCGCTGTTCGGGCACTGCCTCGGCGCACAGCTGGCCTACCGGCTCGCGGTGCGCCTCGCTGAGGCGGGCGACGAGGAACCGGTGCTGCTAGGGGTGTCCGGGTGGGCGCCGACCGGCTTCTTCCGCGCCCCCGCCAACCACGCCGAGATCCCCAAGGCCGACATGGTCGCCTGGATCCGCGACCTCGGGGCCATCCCGGACGCCGTCGCCGCCGACCCGGACCTGCTCGACCTGGTGCTGCCGCCGGTGATCGCCGACTTCCGGCTCGCCGCCGACCACGTCGACGACGGCGCGGTGGTGGACGTCCCCCTGGTCACCTACGTCGGCAGGCAGGACACGCTGATGCTCGACCCGGACGCGATGCGCTGCTGGGCCGACCGCGCCGCGCACTACCTCGGCCACCGCGACTACGGCGGCGGCCACTTCTACCTCGACGCCCACAAGGCGGCGGTGATGTCGGACTTCACCGCCCACCTCGCCCGGCTCACCTGATCACTCGCGTAGCGCCATGTGGTTGGCCCGGGTGTGCAGCGCGGGGTGGTGGTTGAGGATCGCGCGCTCGTGGTCGCGCAGCGTCTGGGTGGGGAGCACGCCCAGCTCCTCGTCGAGCCGGTGGCGCATCGCCCGGTAGGTGGCCAGCGCCTCGGCCTGCCTGCCCGACCGGTACAGCGCCACCATCAGCTGCTCGCAGAACCGCTCGTTGAGCTGCGGGGACTCCACCAGCTCGCGCAGCGCGGGGATGATGTCGGCGTGCCTGCCGATGCGCAGTTCCACGTCGAAGAGCACCTCGAGCGCGACGGTCCTGGCCGCCTCCAAGTGGTGCGCCGCGGCCCGGGCCATCGGACCACCGGTGATCATCCCGAACGCGGTCCCGCGCCACAGCGACAGCGCCGAGCGCAGCAACTCCGCCGCCTCCGACGGGGCTATCGCGGCGATCGCGCGCGCCCTGGCCACCTGCCGGGTGAACGACAGCGAGTCCAGGTCGGTCTCGGTGACCACCAACCGATACCCGGTGGCCAGGCCAATGAGCCGCGGGGAACCCCCCGGCTCGGCGGTGGCCCGGTCCGAGCACCCGGTGATCCGCCTGCGCAACCGGCTCACGTGCGCGTGCAGGGCGTTCTCCCACTGCGCCGGTGGCGCGTCCCCCCACAACTCGGTCACCAGGGCCCGCACGGAGACCGGCTTGGCCTCCGCGGCCAGCAGCGCGCCGAGCAGACTGCGCTGCAACGAGCCGCGGATCTCCACCTGCTGCGGCCCCGACCAGCATTCCAGCGGCCCGAGTACGGCGAATCTCGTCATGGCTTCTTCCTTGTCAGCGACTGTGTCCGTGCTCTCCTAGGTGTAGTCGCGGCTATTGGGTGGCGTATGCGTGCCACACACCCGACTTCGCTGCGGATACCCCACCGCTGGGTAGGTCCACCGGACCTGCGACGAGCGGTCCACAGTCCGCTCACTGCCCGTGGAATGGCCGTTGCCACCAGCGGGAACGGTCCACCTGCCCGCTCGCGGCCGGGTGCGCCGCCGCGACACCGGCCGGGGAAACTGGGTGGAACCTACCGTTGTCAGAATTGCCGCGCATTCGGCCCGCGCGCGACGCGCATTTCCACGATCAGATTCGCGTCAGCGCTGGGTCAGCCCGCCCTGCGACGATCTCGCTCGACTTCCAGCGCCGACATTCCGGAGCGTATTCGTGAGCACCGCATTCACCGACAGCGGGTCGGACAATCCGTTCGAGCGGCCGGACGCCGACTACCTGGTCCTGGTCAACGCCGCTGGTCAGCACTCGCTGTGGCCCGCCGCGATCGCGGTGCCCGGTGGCTGGGACACCACCTTCGGGCCCGGTCCACGCGCGGCCTGCCTCGACCACGTCGAGGCGAACTGGACCGACCTGCGGCCGACCAGCCTCACCTGATCCGCGCACCCGGGGAGGACCGCGAGATGACCAGCACCACGACCACCGAGGACGTCCTGCCGCTCACACCGGTGCAGGAGGGCCTGCTGTTCCACGCGCGGTTCGACGAGACCGGGCCGGACGTCTACACGATGCAGCTCTCCGCGCGGCTCGACGGCCCACTCGACGTGGCGGTGCTGCGCGCGTCCTGCGCGGCGTTGCTGGCCAGGCACCAGAGCCTGCGGGCGTGCTTCCGGCAGGACCGCGAGGGCCGCACGGTGCAGGTCGTGCGCCGCCAGGTCGCGCTGCCGTGGCGCCAGGTGGACCTGTCGGACCTCACCGAGGACGACCAGCGGCGCAGGCTCGCGGAGTTGGCGGACGCGGCGCAGGGGGAGCGGTTCGACCTGGCCAAGGCGCCGCTGCTGCGGTTCCTGGTGGTGCGCCTGGCGCCCGAGTCGCACCGGTTCGTCGTGACCAACCACCACCTGGTCGTCGACGGTTGGTCGACCTCGGTCCTGCTGCGGGAGCTGTTCCACCTCTACTCGCACGGCGGCGACGGCTCGGCCCTGCCCACGCCGACCCCGTACCGCGAGTTCTACGGGTGGCTGGCGAGCCAGGACAAGGCCGCCGCCGAACAGGCCTGGGCGTCGGCGTTGCGCGACCTCCCCGGCCCGACCCTGTTGGCGCCCCCGGATTCGACGCGCAAGCCGCTGGTGGCCGACGAGATCGTCATCGACGTGCCCGGTGAGCTGCGCGATCGGCTCCGCGCGTTCGCGGGCAGCCGCGGCCTGACCGTCAACACCGTGTTCCAGTGCGCCGTGGGGATGGTGCTCGCGGGCGCCACCGGCCGCACGGGCGCGGTGTTCGGCGCGACCGTCTCCGGCCGACCGGCGCGGTTGCCGGGGATCGAGTCCATGGTGGGGCTGTTCATCAACACGGTCCCGGTCCGCGTCGCGCCGGGCCTCGGTGAGACGGTCGCCGAGCTGCTGGCGCGGGTGCAGGCCGAGCAGGCGTCGCTGGTCGCGCACCAGCACCTGGGGCTGGTCGACATCCAGCGCGTCGCGGGGCTGTCCGACCTGTTCGACACCCACCTGGTGTTCCAGAACGTGCCGACCGCCGAGGTCAGCGGGCTGCCGATGTCGGACGTCGCGGTGCGCGGCGGCACGAACTACGCGCTGAGCCTCACCGTGCGGACCGTGGGTGCGGCGATGGACCTGGAGGTCGAGTACCGGCCGGACCTGCTGGACGCGGGATACGCCGAGTCGCTCGCCCGACGCGTGGTGCGGGTGGTGGCCGCGCTGGTGGAGGCCCCGGACCAGCCGGTGCGGCTGGTCGACACGCTGTTGCCGGGGGAGCGGGAGCGGCTCGACTCGTGGCACGGTCCGGTGGCCTCCTCGGAGACGCTGCCGCTGGAGCTGTTCGCCCAGCACGTGACGGCGACCCCGGACGCCACGGCGGTCGTGTTCGGGGCTGAGCGGGTGGGGTTCGCGGAGCTGGACGCGCGAGCGGACCGGCTGGCGCGGCTGCTGGTGGAACGTGGTGTCGGGCGGGATGACCTGGTGGCGCTGCTGCTCCCGCGCTCGGTCGACCTGCTGGCCGGTGTGTTGGCCGCGTGGAAAGCCGGTGCCGCGTACTTGCCGGTCGACCCGACTTACCCGGCTGGGCGCGTGGCGGCGATGATCGAGGCGGCCGAGCCCGCGGCGGTGCTCACGTTGTCCTCTGAGGACAGAGTGCCCGACGCGATCGCGGTCGACTCGGACGCCACCGCTGATGTCCCGTTGCCGCAGCCGCCATCCGCCGATGACCTCGCGTACGTGCTCTACACCTCGGGTTCGACCGGCAGGCCGAAGGGCGTGGCGGTCTCCCAAGGCAGCCTCGCCAACCTCCTCGCCCACCACCACGCCGAGACGGTGACCGGCCACGGCAGGCGAGTGGGGCTGATCCAGTCGCTGTCGTTCGACGGGTCGTGGGACACCCTCGCCTGGCTGTTCGCCGGGCACGAGCTGCACGTCTTCGACGACGACCTGCGCCGCGACGTGGTCGGCCTGGTCGCCTACGCCCGCGAGCACGCCATCGACGTGCTGGAAGCGACCCCCGGCTACACCGACGAACTGCTCAACCAGGGCCTGCTCGACGGCGTCACCCGCCCCAGCGTCCTCTACGTCGGCGGCGAGGCGTTCCCGCCCGCGCTGTGGGAGCGGATGCGCGGCCAGGACATCGCGGTCCACAACATGTATGGCCCGACCGAGTGCACCGACATCTCCACCGTCGGCCGACCCGTGGACAGCGCGACACCCGTGATCGGCAGGCCGGTCCGCAACGCCCGCGTGTACGTGCTCGACTCGACCCTCAGACTGGTGCCGCCGGGGATGCCGGGGGAGCTGTATGTCGCTGGTCCGCTGCTGGCTCGCGGATACCACCGGGCATCGGCGTTGACGGCCGAGCGGTTCGTCGCCGACCCGTTCGGTGCCGGGACGCGGATGTACCGAACCGGCGACCGGGTGCGCTGGACCGCCGACGGGCAGCTGGAGTACCTGGGGCGCGTCGACCACCAGGTGAAGGTCCGCGGGTTCCGGGTCGAGCCCGGTGAGGTCGAGGCCGCGCTGCTCGACCACCCTGCTGTCGAGCGGGCCCTGGTCGTCCTGCGCGAGGACCGGCTGGTCGCGTACGTGACCGGTGACGCTGACTCCTTGCGCGCGTTCCTCGAACGCCGGTTGCCGGACTATCTCGTGCCCCAGGCGTTCGTGGTGCTGGACTCGTTCCCGCTCAACGCCAACGGCAAGGTCGACCGGGCCGCGCTCCCGGAGCCGGGCGGCACGGCGAGTTCGACGCCACGGTCCGCGCGCCAGGAGATCCTGTGCGGCCTGTTCGCCGACGTCCTCGGCCGTGACTCGGTCGGCGTGGACGACGACTTCTTCGCCATCGGCGGGCACTCGCTGCTGGCCACCCGGCTGGTCAGCCGGACGCGCGCGGTGTTCGGGGTCGAGCTGTCGCTGCGCACGCTGTTCAGCGCGCCGACGGTCCGGGCGCTCGACGGGTGCCTGGACCAGGCTGGGGGAGCCCGCGCGCCGCTGGTCCCGGCGGTGCGGCCGGAGCGGGCGCCGCTGTCGTTCGCGCAGAGCAGGCTGTGGTTCCTCAACCGGCTCGAAGGCCCGAGTGCCACCTACAACGTCTCCGGCGCGCTGCGGTTGCGTGGACTGCTCGACATCGACGCGCTGCGGGCGGCGTTCCGCGACCTCGTCGACCGGCACGAGGTCCTGCGCACTGTCTTCGCTGAGGTCGATGGGGAGCCCCACCAGCGGGTTCTTGACGAGGTGACCCTCGACTTGCCGGTGGTCCGTTGTCCGGCGGCTCGGGTCTCGGAAGTGTTACGGGCCGCCGCGGCTACGCCGTTCGACCTGGGTGCGGAGGAGGTGCCGATCCGGGTCGAGCTGTTCGAGACCGGGACGCGTGAGCACGTGCTGCTGGTCGTGGTGCACCACATCGCGTCCGACGGGTGGTCGCTGGCGCCGCTGCTGGCCGACCTGGGCGCGGCGTACAGCGCTCGGGCCACTGGGCGCGGGCCGGACTGGGCGCCGCTGCCGGTCGGGTACGTGGACTACGCGCTGTGGCAGACCGACCTGTTCGGGTCCGCCGACGACCCGGACAGCCTGCTCGCCCGTCAGCTCGCGTACTGGGGGCAGCGGCTCGCTGGGCTTCCGGACGTGATCGAGCTGCCTGTCGACCGGCCGCGGCCTGCGGTGGCGACCTATAGCGGCGACACGGTCCGGTTCCACGTTAACGCGGACTTGCACGCCAGGCTGGCGGAGGTCGCGCGGGCCAGTGGGGTCACCCTCTACATGGTGCTGCACGCCGCCGTTGTCGCCTTGCTGCACCGGATGGGGGCGGGCACCGATATCGCCATCGGCTCGCCGGTCGCGGGCCGCACAGACGAGGCACTGGACGACCTGGTCGGATTCTTCGTGAACACATTGGTGCTGCGGACCGACCTGTCCGGCGACCCGACGTTCACCGAGCTGCTGGCGCGGGTGCGGGAGACCGACTTGGCCGCGTACGCCAACCAGGACGTGTCGTTCGAGCGGGTTGTCGAGCACGTCAACCCGGCCCGGTCGTTGTCGCGGAACCCGCTGTTCCAGGTGTTGCTGATGCTGTCGAACACGCCGCCCGCCGCTGGGTTGCTGCACGGGCTGGCTGTCGAGGTCGAGCCGGTCGACACCGGGACGGCGAAGTTCGACATCACGTTGCGGGTCAACGAGTCCTTCGCGGAGGACGGGTCGGCGGGCGGGCTCGACTGGGACCTGGAGTTCGCGCTCGACTTGTTCGACCGGGAAACCGCTTCCGCACTGGCCCAACGGCTGGTGCAGGTTCTGTCCACTGTGGCCGCTGAGCCTGGGACGGTTCTCGGGGACATCGACGTGGTGTTGCCTGTCGAGCGTGATGTCGCGCCGTGGCGGGTGGTGGAGGCGTCTGGGGTTGCGCCGCTGGACGTCTTTGGCGAGCGGGTGGCTGCTACTCCGGATGCTGTGGCCGTGGTGTTCGGGGACGAGTCGGCGACGTTCGCTGAGGTCGACGCGCGGGCGAACCGGTTGGCGCGGCTGCTGATCGCGCGTGGGGTCGGGCCTGAGACGTTGGTCGGGCTGGCGGTGCCTCGGTCGGTCGACGCGGTGATCGCCTTGCTGGCGGTGTGGAAGGTGGGCGGCGGGTATGTGCCGATCGACCCGTCTTACCCGGCCGAGCGTGTGCGGTACTTGCTCGACGATTCGCGGCCGGTTGTTGTGCTGACTGCGGGGACTGCGCTCGATGGCGTGGCGTCGATCGGCCTGGATCACCCGTCGACCTTGGCCGAACTGGCTGGCTACGACGATTCCCCGGTGGCTCTCGTCGACCTCGACGCTCCGGCCTATGTGATCCACACGTCTGGGTCCACCGGTCGGCCGAAGGGGGTCGTGGTCACGCACGCGAGCCTGGCCAACCTGTTCGACCACCACTGCGCTGAGTTCATGCCCGCGGAGCGGCAGCGGGTCGCGTTGATCGCCTCGCTGTCGTTCGACGCGTCGTGGAACCTGGTGCTGTGGTTGTTGGCAGGACACGAACTGCACATCCTCAACGATGAGGTCCGGCGGGACTCCCTTGCTCTGGTGGGGTATGTGCGGTCCCGCGCGATTGACGTGCTGGAACTGACTCCGACGCATGCCGCGCAGGTGCTCGCGGATGGGTTGCTGGACGGGGATGTTCGGCCCTCGTTGTTGTTCTTGGGCGGGGAGGCGTCGCCGCAGAAGCTGTGGGACGACGTTCGTGCGTCCGGGGTTTCGGCGTACAACCTCTATGGGCCAACTGAGTGCACGGTGGTGACGGCGGTCGGCGCGTTGGCCGACCACTCGCGGCCGGTGATCGGTAGTCCACTGTGGAACACTCGGGCCTACGTGCTCGACGGACGGTTGCGCCCTGTGCCGCCTGGTGTGCCGGGGGAGTTGTACCTCGCTGGCACACCTCTGGGGCGCGGGTATCACGGACGTCCCGCGCTGACTGCCGAGCGGTTCGTGGCCGACCCGTTTGCTGCGGGCACTCGGATGTACCGCACCGGCGACTTGGCTCGGTGGACCCGAGCGGGCGCGCTGGAGTTCCTGGGCCGGGTCGACGACCAGGTCAAGATCCGCGGCTTCCGAGTCGAGCCCGCTGAGGTCGCCGCCGTGCTGACCGAGCATCCGCTGGTCTCACGGGCCGTGGTCGTCGAACACTTCTCCCGGCTCATCGCGTACACCGTCGGCACCGCTTCCCCCGCCGACCTGCTCGCGTACGCCACCGCCACCCTCCCCGACTACCTGGTCCCCGCCGCCTACATCCCCATTTCCGAACTCCCCCTAACCCCCAACGGCAAACTCGACCGCCGTGCCCTGCCCGCCCCCGACATCACCCCCACCCGCGCCCCCGCGACCCCACGCCAAACCACCCTCTGCGCCCTGGTAGCCGAAGTCCTCAACCTCCCCACCGTGGGCCTGGACGACAACTTCTTCACCCTCGGCGGCCACTCCCTCCTCGCCACCCGCTTCATCAGCCGAGTCCGCACCACCCTCGGCCTGGAACTCTCCCTCCGCACCCTCTTCCAATCCCCGACCGTCGCCGCCCTGGACGAACACCTGGCCACAGCCAAACCAGCCCGCCCCACCCTCCGCCCCCGCCCCGGAGCCCCCCGGTGACCCTCCCAGCCATGCTCATCAGCCCAGAGTCCATCGGCCGTTCCTCCAGCTTCTTGCCCAGCCCTACATTCAGCACCCCCGCGGGCGGTCGACCGCTCGACTTTGGGCGCGGCCTTCGCGGGCTGGTTGGGGTTTGTGGGGGTGTGCGGTGATTCCGTTGTCGTTCGCGCAGCGGCGGTTGTGGTTTCAGCAGCGGATGGAGGGGGCTAGCGCGACGTACAACATTTCGGGGGCGTTGCGGTTGTGGGGGCGGCTGGATGTGGGGGCGCTGGAGGCGGCGTTCGGGGATGTGCTGGGGCGGCATGAGGCGTTGCGGACGGTGTTCGGGGAGGTGGATGGGGAGCCGTTCCAGGATGTGTTGGCTTTGGACGATGTGACGCCGGGGTTTGAGGTGGTGGCGGCGCCGGGGGAGTTGGCCGCGGCGTTGTCGCGGGCGGCGGCGCATGAGTTCGATCTGGGTGCATCGACGCCGCCGATTCGGGTTGTGGTGTTCGTGGTGGGGCCCGAGGAGCACGTGTTGCTGTTGACGGTGCACCACATCGCGGCTGATGGGTGGTCGATCGCACCGTTGCTGCGAGATCTGGGGGTTGCGTTCGCGGCCCGGTGCGCGGGTGCCGAGCCGGACTGGGAACCGCTGCCGGTGCAGTACGTGGACTACACCCTGTGGCAGCGCGAACTGCTCGGCGACGCCGACGACCCAGGCAGCCTGCTGGCAGAGCAATTAGCCTACTGGACCAAGGAACTAACAGGCTTACCCGAGTGTCTCGAACTCCCGACCGACCGGCCACGGCCATCCGTCGCGACCTACGTCGGCGCGGACCTGACCGGCCACATCGAACCAGAACTCCACACCCGGATCGCGAACCTGGCGGCAGCACAAGGCGCGACAACGTTCATGGTCCTGCACGCCGCCATCGCCATGCTGCTCAGCAAACTAGGCGCCGGACCAGACATTCCCATCGGATCGCCCATCGCGGGCCGCACGGACGAGGCGCTCGACGACCTGGTCGGCTTCTTCGTCAACACCCTGGTCCTGCGGGCCGACCTCTCCGGCGACCCCACCTTCGCCGACCTGCTCACCCAGGTCCGCGACACCGACCTCACCGCGTTCGCCAACCAGGACGTCCCGTTCGAGCGGATCGTCGAGCAGCTCAACCCGCGACGATCGCCAGCCTACAACCCGCTATTCCAAGTGATGCTGGCACTGCAGAACACCCAGCGCGCCGCCGCCCTGCTCCCCGGCCTGGACGTCGAGGTCGAGCCAGTCGGCGTGGCCACCGCGAAAGTCGACCTCACCTTCGCCCTCGCCGAGTCGTTCACCGCCGGACGCCCCGCGGGCATCCAGTGCGAGATCCAGTACGCCACCGACCTGTTCGACCGGGACACCGTCGACCTGATCGGCCAACGCCTAGTCCGACTGCTCGACGCGGTAACCGCCAACCCCAGCCGCAAACTGTCCACAATAGACATGATCTTGCCGGGAGAACGCCAACCGCTTGCCATGACAACGCAGGCGACCGGCACCATGCCGCACTGGCTCCAGTGCCAGGCCGCCCAAACGCCCGACGCCCGCGCCCTGGTATGCGGCAACGCGACCCTGACCTACGGCGCCCTGGCGGACCGAGTCAACCGCCTGGCCCGACTGCTGATCAGCCAAGGAATCGTCCAAGAGGACCGCGTCGCGCTGCTCCTGCCCCGCTCACTTGACCTGGTCACCGCGCTGTTCGCGGTCATGACAGCGGGCGCCGCCTACGTCCCCATCGACCCCGAGTACCCGGCCGACCGAATCGCCTACCTCCTCACCGACACGGCCCCCAAGCTCCTGCTGACCACAACCCGCCTCATCCTCGCCACGTCCACCCCGGCGATCACACTGGACACAGTGGACCTCACCCTCCACGACCCTCACCCCATCACCGACGCCGACCGCCGCGCCCCCCTGCGCCAGCAGGACGCCGCCTACGTCATCCACACCTCCGGATCGACCGGCCAGCCAAAGGGAGTCGTGGTCTGCCACGACAACCTGGCCAACCTCCGCGCCCACCACCTCACCGACACGATCCCCGGAGCACAGCGCGCCGCGTTCACCGCCTCCCTCTCGTTCGACGCCTCCCTGGACGGCCTGCTCCTGCTCACCAGCGGCGTCGAACTGCACCTGCTCACCGACGACGTCCGTCGCGACGCCCAGGCCCTGGTCACCTACCTCCGCGCGAACCAGGTCGACCTGCTCGGCACCACACCCAGCTACGCCGAGGAACTCCTGGTCGCGGGCCTGCTCGACGGTGACGTCCGCCCCACGCGCGTGATCGTCGGCGGTGAGCCGGTCAGCCCCGCCCTGTGGGACCGGCTGGCTCAGGTCGGCGGGATGAACTTCTACGGCCCGACCGAGTGCACCGTGAACACCGCGACCGCGCGGATCGCCGACAATTCGCGACCGGTGATCGGCACCCCGGTACGCAGGACCCAGGCCCACGTCCTGGACTCCTGGCTCCAGCCGGTTCCCCCCGGTGTCGCGGGCGAGCTGTACCTGGCAGGCACGCCAGTGGCTCGCGGGTACCACGGCAAGCCTGGCCTGACCGCCGAGCGCTTCGTGGCTGATCCCTTCGCGCACGGGACCCGGATGTACCGGACCGGCGACCGCGCCCGCTGGCGACGCGATGGCCTGCTGGAGTACCTCGGCCGCACTGATGACCAGGTGAAAGTCCGCGGCTTCCGCATCGAGCCCGGCGAGGTCGCCGCCGCTCTCACCAGGGATCCCGCCGTCGACCGAGCCGCCGTCACCGTGAAGGACGGCAAGCTCATCGGCTACGTCGTCCCGGCACATGGCTCGGTCGACCTCCCAGCGTTGCGATCCAGCGTCGCCGATGCGCTGCCGAGCCACATGGTGCCCTCCGCGCTGGTCGAGCTCGCACAGTTGCCACTGACCCCCAACGGCAAGCTCGACCACAGGGCCCTCCCCGCACCGGAACACTCCGCGACGGGTCGTGCGCCGCGCACCGAACGGGAAGAGATCCTGTGCGGGCTGTTCGCAACGGTGCTCGGCGTGGCGTCCGTTGGCGTGGACGACAACTTCTTCGACCTCGGCGGCCACTCGTTGCTGGCCACCCGCCTCATCAGCCGCGTCCGCACCACCCTGGGCACCGAACTGCCCGTCCGGACCCTTTTCCAGGCACCCACCCCCGCCGAACTGGCGCTCGCACTCGACCGTGAAAGCGCGGCCCGCCCACCGCTGGAGCCGCAGGACCGCCCAGCGGTCATCCCGCTCTCCTTCGCCCAGCAACGTCTGTGGTTCCTGACCCGGCTCGAAGGCCCCAGCGCCACCTACAACATCCCCGGCGCCGTACGACTCCACGGCCACCTGGACCTCGCCGCACTCCGCGCCGCAGTATCCGATGTCGTCACCCGGCACGAGACGCTGCGGACGGTGTTCGTGGCGGACGCCGGTGTGCCCAGCCAGGTGGTTCTCGACGACCCAGCCCCCGACTTCCGTGTGGTCGACTGCGCGCCCGACGCCGCGGCCGAGCAGATCCGAGCGCACGCGGCGGAGGTGTTCGACCTCGCCGTGTCGCCGCTGCGGGTCGTGGTGCTCGCGATCGGGCCGGACGAGCACGTGTTGCTCGTCGTCGTGCACCACATCGCCGCCGACGGGTGGTCCATCGCACCGTTGCTCACCGACCTGACCACGGCGTACCGCGCGCGGCTCGGCGGTGGCTCGCCGGACTGGGCCCCGCTGCCGGTCCAGTACGTCGACTACACCCTCTGGCAGCGGCAGAACCTGGACGAGGCCAAGCAGACGGGGTTCTGGTCGGAGACGCTGGCTGGGGCGCCGGACTGCCTGGTGCTGCCGGTCGACCGCCAACGACCGGCCGTGTCGAGCTACCGCGGCGGCAACGTTGCGACCACTATCGACGCCGACCTGCACGCCCGCGTCGTCAGCCTCGCCAGAGCATCCGGCGCGACCGTGTTCATGGTGCTGCACGCCGCCCTGGCAACGTTGCTGACCAAGATGGGCGCCGGGACCGACCTGCCGATCGGCTCACCGGTCGCCGGGCGGGTCGACTCGGCCCTGGACGACCTGGTCGGGTTCTTCGTCAACACCCTGGTCCTGCGCACCGACCTGTCCGGAGACCCGGCCTTCAGCGATGCCCTGGTCCGAGTCCGCGACACCGACCTCGCCGCCTACGCCAACCAAGACCTTCCCTTCGAGCGCGTCGTGGAGCAGCTCAACCCAGAGAGGTCGCCAGCCTATAATCCGCTGTTCCAGGTGCTCTTGGTCCTGCAGAACACCCCGGCGACGACCGGCACCCTGCCAGGTCTGGAAGCCGTGGTGGAGCCGGTCGGGGTGGCCACCGCCAAGGTCGACCTCACCTTCGCCCTGGCCGAGACCTACGGCACCGACGGCGCGCCCGCCGGGATCCGGCTCGACCTGCAGTACGCGCTCGACCTGTTCGACCCCCAAACAGCGGATGCGTTGACCCGCCGCCTCATCCGGGTCCTGGACCAGGTCACCGCCGCGCCCGCGACAAAGCTGTCCGAAGTAGATGTTGCCGAACCGGGCGAGGGCACAGTCTTTTCACCCCAGCCGATCCTGGTCTCGGAGACCTTGGCCGACTTGTTCGCTGCCCGGGTTGCCGCGCGGCCCGACTCGATCGCCCTGGTGTGTGGGGCCGACCGGGTCACCTATGGCGAACTGGGCACCCGGGTGGACCAGATCGCCCAAGCGGTGATCGCGGCCGGTACCGGACCGGAAGACCTGGTGGCGTTGCTGCTGCCCCGGTCCATCGACCAGGTCGCCGCGTTGCTGGGTGTCGTGATGGCGGGCGCGGCTTATGTGCCGATCGACCCGACCTACCCCGACGAGCGAATCCGCTACGTCCTGAACGACTCCCAGCCCGCCCTGCTCATCACCGACCACCCACAGCCCTGGCCGGTAACGACAATCGTCCTCAACGACCTGCCGACGTCCACCGAGCGCAGGGTGAGGCCGCAGCTCAGCCCAGACCACCCCGCATACGTCATCTACACCTCCGGCTCGACCGGCAACCCCAAGGGCGTGGTGGTCACCCATCGGAACGTGGTGCGCCTGCTCGACGCCACCGACCACTGGTTCGGCTTCACCCCCGACGACGTGTGGACGCTATTCCACTCCTACGCCTTCGACTTCTCCGTGTGGGAGCTGTGGGGCGCGCTGCGGTACGGCGGCACGCTCGTCGTCGTCCCGTTCGACGTGAGCCGCGATCCCGCTGCCTTCCTGCGGTTGCTCACCGACGAGCGGGTGACCGTGCTCAACCAGACCCCATCCGCGTTCTACCAGCTCATCGCCGCAGACACCGGGTCCGAATTGGACCTTCGTTACGTCGTCTTCGGCGGCGAGGCACTCGAACCCGCGTTGCTGTCGCGGTGGCGAGAACGTCGCCCGGACGGGCCGGCGCTGGTGAACATGTACGGCATCACCGAGACGACCGTCCACGTCACGCACCTGCGGCTCGACGGCGGGCATGTCGGCAGCCCCATCGGCCTGCCCATCCCGGACCTGGGCGTGTACGTGCTGGACTCCTCGTTGCGGCCCACTCCCACCGGTGTCATCGGCGAGTTGTACGTCACCGGCGGCGGGCTGGCGCGCGGGTACCTGAACCAGCCAAAGCTGACGGCGCAACGGTTTGTGGCGTGCCCGTTCGAGCCGGGGGAACGCATGTACCGCACCGGCGACGCGGCGGTGCGCACCTGGGACGGCGGCCTCCGCTACATCGGGCGGCTCGACCAGCAGGTCAAGATCCGCGGGTTCCGGATCGAACTCGGCGAGGTCGAAGCGGCCATCGCGACCCACCCGGACGTGCGGCAGGTGGCCGTGATCCACCGAGACGACCGACTGGTCGCCTACGTGGTGGCCGACACCGACGCCGCTGCCCTCCAGCAGCACGTCTCGGGTCTGTTGCCCGATCACATGGTGCCCGTCTTCGTCTCGATCCCGGCGCTCCCGTTGACCACCAACGGAAAGCTCGACCAGCGGGCTCTCCCGGAGCCAGAGCGGGTTGCGTCGGGCCAGGCCCCACGTAACCCGCGAGAAGATGTCCTGTGCGGACTCTTCGCTGAGGTGCTCGGCATCGAGTCGGTCGGCATCGACGACAACTTCTTCGCACTCGGCGGGCACTCCCTGTTGGCGGCCAAGCTCATCGGCCGGATCCGGGAGACCCTGGGCATCGACGTCCCGATGCGGGCGCTGTTCCAGGCACCGACGGTCCTCGGTCTGGTCAGCGCGGAAACCTCCGCGACCATCGACCCGCTCGTCACGATCCGAGCCGACGGCGACCAACACCCCCTGTTCTGCTTCCACCCGATCTCCGGCGTCGCCTGGTGCTACTCCGCCCTGCAACGCCACCTGCCCGCCGACGTCCCCATCCACGGCCTCCAGGTCGACTTGGCCAGCCACCCGACGACCCTCGACGAGCTCACCAGCGGCTACCTGCGGCACATCCGCCGCGTCCAACCGGAGGGCCCATATCGCCTGCTCGGCTGGTCCTTGGGCGGCACCATCGCCCACGCCGTCGCCGCCGGACTGCGATCCGACGGCGCCGAGGTGGAACTGTTGGCGCTGCTCGATTCCTTCCCGGCGGAGGGTGCGGCGATGCCGGATGTCGAACGGGCACTGCTGATCACGATGGCCCGCGATCTAGGCCTTGACGAGAACGCAGACAACCTCCGAGCCGCGGTCGCCACCGGTTTCGGCCTACCGGAGGAGACGTTGACCCAACTCGCCGCTTCAACCGAGAACCTAGGCCGCGTCCTGCTCAACGCCCCGACCACGGTGTTCGACGGCGACGTCCTCTACGTCACCGCCACCCGAAGCGCCACAACCAGAGGCAGCGGCGCCCACCTCTGGGACCCGTTCACCCGCCAGGTCACCGAACACCCGGTGGACTGCGGCCACTTCGACATGATGCGCCCAGAACCCATCGCCCGAATCGGCCGGCTGGTCACGGCGCGACTGGAGGAACGATGACAGATGACGCGAGCTGAACCGAGTGCCGCGAGCGGGCGGCTGGCCATGGAACGGGTGGGGGAGTGATGGCACAGGTTGCGGCGCCGGAGCGGCAGGTGCTCAACGGGCGGGATTTCCTGTTGTTCTGGGCCGGGCAGACGGTCAGCAAGGCCGGGAGCGCGGTCACGACGGTCGCGCTGCCGCTGGTGGTGATCCAGGCCTTGGACGCGGACGCGTTCACCATGGGGTTGCTCGGGGTGGCGATCTGGCTGCCGTGGCTGCTGCTCGGCCTGCAAGCAGGCGCGGTGGCTGACCGGGTGCGCAAACGGCCGTTGATGATCGGCTGCGATGTGGCGGGCGCGCTGCTGTTCATCAGCGTCCCGGTGGCCGCGTGGTTCGGCGTGCTGACGATGGCGCACGTGCTGCTCGTCGCGTTCCTCACCGGCTGCGCGGCGGTGCTGTTCACCGCCGCCTACAGCGCCTACGTCCCGTTCCTCGTCGGCCGCGACCAGCTGCTCGGCGCCAACTCCCGGCTGCAGATCAGCGAACAGGGCGCCAACGTCGCCGGTCCCGGGATCGGCGGCGTGATAGCCCAGGTCACGGGCGCGGTTGCTGGCCTGTTCGTGGACGCGATGAGCTTCGTGGTCTCCGCGATCTGCCTGCGGTCCATCCGCGCCGTCGAACCTGAGGCTGAGCCGCGTCCCCAGCGACGGATCCGGGCGGACGTCGTGGAAGCGCTGCGATTCGTCCTGGTCGACCCCTACTTGCGCGTGCTGGCACTACATTCGGGCGCGGTCAACCTCTGCATGGCCGGACTCCAGGCCCTCTGGGTGTTGTTCCTGGTGCGCACCGCCGGTCTGGGCGGCTGGGTCGTCGGTGCGCTGACGGCCGCGATCGCGGTGGGCGGAGTTCTCGGTGCGACGTTGGCGCCCTGGTACAGCCGCACTCTCGGGTCCGCGCGCGCCCTGCGCCTGGGGAGCCCGGTCACCGCGTTGTTCGGCCTGCTGTTCCCGCTCGCCAACCCGGGCATCGGCATCGTGCTCGCGCTGGTCGGCGTGTTCATCTCCAGCGCGGGCATCGCCGCCAACAGCGTGATCGCGATCAGCTTCCGGCAGGCCTACTGCCCCCGGGAGATGCTCGGCCGGGTCGCGATGAGCATCCGCTTCGTCATCTTCGGGGTCAACCCGATCGGGGCCTTGCTCGGCGGTGTGCTCGGCACCGTGCTCGACGTCCGCACCGCGATCTGGGTGCTCGTCGTGGCGACCATCCTCGCGGGCTTCACCCTCTACATCGGACCGATGCGTACCGGCCGCGACCTGCCCGTCCCCAGCAAGGAGGAGATCTGATGAGCCTTGAGGTCCAGTTGGAGCCCGGTCGCACCCCGGTCGCGGCCGTCACCGGCCTGCCGGACATGGCCACCGCGGCGGACTGGCTGCGGTCGAACCGGCCCGCCGTCATGGACGCCGTGCGGACCAACGGATGCGTGCTGCTGCGTGGCTTGCCGATCGGCACCACCGGCGACTTCGCCGTCGCGCGGGACATCCTGCTGCCCAGCCCGGCGGGCTACAAGGAGAAGGCCACCCCTCGCTCCGACTACGGCCACGGCGTCTTCTCCTCCACCGACCTGCCCGCGTCCCAACCGATCCGGCTGCACAACGAGAACAGCTACACCCTCGAGTTCCCCGGATATCTGCTGTTCGGCTGTCTGGTCGCCCCCGACACCGGTGGTGCGACCACCGTCGGCGACATGCGCGCCGCGCTCCGGCTGCTGCCCGAAGATCTGGTGGCCCGGTTCGCGGACAAGGGGTGGCTGCTGGAGCGCAGCTACTCGGAGATGGCGGGTCTGCCGTGGCGCACGAGCTTCGCCACCGACCAGCGCGCCGAGGTCGAGCGCTACTGCCAGGACAACACCATCGGCTACGAGTGGACCGAGGACGACGTCCTGCGCACCCGCCAAGTGCGCGCCGCGGTCATCACCCACCCGGACACCGCCGAGGACGTCTGGTTCAACCACCTGGCGTTCTGGAACAAGTGGACGCTCGACGACGAGGTCCGCGACGTCCTGCTGGAGGCCTTCGGCGCCGACGGCATGCCGTTCGCCACCTCGGTCGGTGACGGTACGGACCTCACCCGCGCCGAGGCCGACACGATCAACGCCGTCTACGACGAGGTGACCCGCCGCGAGACCTGGCAGGTGGGCGACATCATGCTGGTCGACAACATCCTCAACGCCCACGGCCGCGAGGCGTTCACCGGCGACCGCAAGATCGTCGTCAGCATGGGCCACCCCATCCCGCTCACCGACTGCAAACCCCGCACGCAGCCCGTCGCGTGAGCCGAACAGCGGAAGGCCGGGTAGTCCACAACGGACTGCCCGGCCTTCCGCGACGAGGAACTAGTCGCCTGCGGCGACGGTGAACTTGTACTCACGGAGCGGGGTGCTCTCCCAGGTGGTCAGGATCGCCGAGACGATGAGCGTCTTCTCGCCCGCGCTGGTCGGCGTGAGTTCGATGGTCGCGCTCCCGTCCGGCCCGGCACTGGGGTAGTAGTACCGGTCCTCGAAGTTCACGATGAAGTCCGTGGCGCCGTCGACCGACAGCCGGAATGTGCCCGGCTTGCCCGGAGCGCCGGACACCGCGTTCTCCGGGTACTCGGCACTGGTCACCTCGGGTGCTGACGATGTCACGTAGAACTGCTCATAGGCGGTACCCGTGCGCTGACCCGAGGTCGTCGTGCTGAACGCGGTGACCTCGTACCAGCCCGCCACACCAGGGGCGACAGTGGCGGTCGCGGTGCCGTTGACCGCGGGCAGCGTGATCTCCTGGCCGTACGACGACGGCGTGTTGTACTGGTAGGTGAACGACGCGATGTCCGAGCGCGCCGCGGTGAAGGTGATCGTGCGCTCGGCGCCGGGGATGCCCTCGACCGGGGTGACGTCGATCTCGGGCTCGGCCTGGTTGACGAACACGGTGGCCTTGACGGTGCCGGACTTGCGCCCGGCGCCATCGGTGGTCCACAACGTGAGGTCGTGGAACACCGGCTGCACCGTGGCGACGGTGATGGTCACCGGCGCGGTCCCGTCAGCGTCCAACGGGACGGTCGTCACCGGGCCGTTGTCGAGCTGGTAGCTCGCCGCCACCGCGCCCGGCTGGTTGGCCGTGAGGGTGAATGTCGTAGCCGCGCCCGCGTCGACCCTGGCTTGGCGGTCCAGGCGCGGTCCGGTCTCGCGCACCATGAACTGGTAGGTGCGGACCGGGGACCGCTGTCCCGCCCTGTCGGTGCTGGAGACGGAAACGGAGTGGTACCCCCACGACTGCGGGGTGACAGTGATCTTCGCCTGACCACCGGGGCGGTCCGCGGCGATGTCACCCCACAGGCCACCGGTCCCCTCGTAGTGGAAGGCCACGACGTCGTCGACTCCGTTGGCGGTGAAGACGAACTCACCGGGGACGTTCGTGCCCCCCGACGAGTTCCAACCCTCCGGATACACGTCGGAGGACACCGTTGGCGCGACCGCCGGTGCCGCGTTGTCGTAGGTGAACTCGCACGTCGGGGTCCACGCGGAGACGGCGAAACCGTCTTCGGTGCGCACCGCGGCCGCGATCTTCGAATTGTTGACCAGCAACGCCTGCGGGACCGAGACCTGGGAGGCCCAGGAGCCCTGCTGCACGACCTCGGTGCGCTGCCCCGGCTTGGCGGCGGGCCAGAACGCCCACCGCGTCTGCAGGCCCGCGTGGCCGTCCTTGTCGACCACCCGAGCGCGGGCCTCGACTGTCGAACCGGACACGTACGCGGGGCAGGTCTGCCCGGCGTAGGTGACCTCGAAGGGCACGTCAGGCGTGTGGTTGTACTGCAACCCCAACGTCGCCCACTGCGGACTGACGGTCCGTCCGAACGCGACGTTGCCCTCCTGGTCGCCCGCGATGCGGATCGCCAGGGTGACTGTGTTGTCACCGCGGGTCAGTGCGTGCTGCACCGCGTCCGTGGCGTCCCACGACAGGTACCGGCCCACGCATTCGGTGCTCTTGGGACCAGGGAGGATGTTGCGCTCGATGGGCTGGTCGGCCCAGGTCGGGCTGTGGTCCTCCGGCGTCGTCTCCCACACCTCGGTCATCCGCCGCTTCGAGCAGTCGGCGGCGGCCACCTCCGGGACGAACGCCTTGACCGAGTACAGCGTGGCGTCGCGGAACGCCGCGACGTCGTAGGTCAGGTACGCCTTGCCGGTGTGCTTGCGGCCCTGGTCGTCCTTCCAGGACCCGATCCGGACGTCACCAGAGGTGATGGCGCGGTTCGGGTCGCGCGAGTCAGTTCCCACCCAGGCAATGGGTTTGATGCCGGTGGACGGCAACGTCGGCGCTGCCTGCGCCGGGCCCACCGCCACCAAGGTCCCGGCCACGGCCGTGACCACTACTACGCCGAGGCGCGCCAAACGCCCCAACGTGATGTTGGATGTCATGTTTCCCCTCAGTTCAGTATCGCGAGGCACATCCTGGCGCATCCGAACACCCCGTTCCAAGGCGGATAACCAGGGTGTTTCCCCCCGGATCAGCGCATGTGGCGTCACCTGTTAACTTCCCGGCCGTGGCGAACGGACAACACGGCGTGGAACTGGTGGAACGCGTGGTCGAGTCGGTGCGGTTGGACCCCGGACGGTCGCTGTACGACTACGTTGCGGTGCCGTGGGTGACCAACGGCACGCCCACCCCGATGCCTGCGGACCGCCTGGCGGGCCTGGCTTTCCCCTCAGGTCGTCCGCTGTCCCCGAGCCTGCGCGCGTGGCTGGAGTTCGACACCTCGTTGCTGCGGCGCCACGGCTGGTTCACCGAGGCGGGCGAGTTGGCCCCCAGGCCGCTGAGCCGGTTGGTGGGCGAGGAACTGAGCGAACCGTGGGCCGAGGACTTCGCCGTGTTCGACACCAGGTTCCCGGAGTGCTTCCTGCTGCCCGGCGGCTCGGACTCCCGCAGGCTGCTGGCGGTCGGCGAGCCGGACAGCACGGGGGAGTACCCGGTGCTGGCGCTCGACCTCGACGACCTGCCCTTCCTCGGCCTGATGTACCCCGGTATCGACGTCTACCTGGCGGACACCGCGGGCGTCATCCAGATCGACTTCGACGAGTACACGGCGCTGTCCGGAGATCGCGTCTACGGTCGGAGAATGTCCGAGCACTCGGCGCGCCATTTCGCGGGCGACGTCTGTTTCGAGTTCCCTTTCGACTGATCCGAACCGCCTGACCGTGGCCGGTTAGACTCCCTTGTCGCTGGGTGGTTTGGGGGCTTTGCGCCTCCGTGTTCTGGGGGAGTCCGATGGCAGTCCTTGTCCATTGCGCATGGGTGCTGGTGATCGCGCCTGCGGTCCTGGCAGTGGTCTCCGCGCTGGTCCACGACCGGTTCCGCCCCTCGACGGCCGCGTGGGCATTGGCGTGGAGCGCGGTGGTCTGCGCGGCCGCGGCGGTGGTCACGTTGCTCGTCGCCATCACGCGGGCGGTGGTTGCCATACCGGAGGTCGCGGACTGGTTGGGATGGCCGACCGGGTGGCCCCAGGGTGACAAGGGGCTGCTGGCCGTGGCGATGCTCCTGTTGGCATGGGTGGTCATCTCCGCCGTCCAGGTGTCGAACTACCGCCAAGAGGTGGCCCAAGTCGCGCAGTCGCTGCACGCGCTCCTCGCGACTCTGCCCTGGGGAGGTGAGGAGCACGTGCCGCTCTCGGACGGGGCGACGGTGGTGCTGGCGCTCGTCGTGGACCCCAGGGTGGACGTGATCTTCGCGGCCCGGTCGCACCCGAAGGTAGCGACGACGACCGGCCTGCGGGAACTCATCGACGACACCGAGTTCCGGGCGCTCGCGGCCCACGAGGACCACCACGTACGCGGCCACCACGAGCGGGTCATCGCACTCGTGTCCTGCGCGGCCCGCGTGCTGCCGTTCCTGACCAGGGTGGTCCACCAGGTCCTCTACCTGGTCGAACGCGCCGCGGACGAGGTCGGGGCCGCGGAGGTGAGGAACCGCCCACTTGTCGCCGCCTCCATCCGCAAGGTCATCGACGCCATGGCGAACATCGGCCAGCTCCTCCCGCGCCCGACGTCCGAGCGGGACGTGTCCCGCCGCTGCGCCGCCCTGCTCGCGAATCCCCGCACCGCTCGATGGCCCGCTGTGGCACCGGCGCTCGTGGCCGCGTCCTCGGTCGCGTTCACGGTCTACGGCGTGGTCGACCTGATCGGGCTCGTCCCCGGTTAATCGAGTTGCGTGCGGCGGGCGTCTTCGTTACATCTACTGCTTCGACCGACGAGAAGGGAGGGCTGAGCCATGTACGCCACGCACATCGCGCTCACGTCCACCCAGGACGGCCTGTGAGCTGATCCCGGGTGGGCAGGGCGCCTCTTCATGGAGTTGCCTTGTCTTCGCACCAGCACGACCTGATCCTGCGCCCGATCACCGGGCTCGACGAGTTGGACCTGTTCACCAGCGTGCCCTACGGCCTCAACGCCGAGATCCCGCGCGACTTCACCGAAGGGCGGCGCAAGCCGGAGTGGCTGTGGGTCGCCCTGCGCGGCGACCAGCTGGTCGCCCGCGCCGGGTGGTGGTCGCGGCCGGGGGACGAACACCCCCTGCTGATGGACGTCTTCGACATCCTCGGCGACACCGACGACGCCATCCGCCTGGTGGAGACCGCGTTGGCCCGGGTGGTCCCGGCTGACGCGACACCGCCGGAGTACGGGCGGTTCCTGCCACCGGACTGGCGTGAGCAGGACGACGTCCGGGTCTCGGTCGAGCGGCGGGTCCGCGCGCTCGAGAGCCTCGGCGCGCACCTGCTCGTCGAACGGCTGCGGCTGGAATGGCGCCCCGGCACGCCGATCCCGGAGCTCAGCGGTCGCCTCACCTTCCGGACCGTGGCCGACCCGGAAGAGCTCATCGACCTGATGACGCTCGTCCTGGACGGCACCCTGGACGCCCACAGCCGCCAGGACCTGGCCGTGAAGTCCGCGCGCGAGATCGCCCGGGACGAGTACAGCGGCGAGTTCGAGCGCTACAACAGTCCGCGCGAGTGGTGGAAGATCGCGACCTTGCCCGACGGCGAACCGGTCGGCTTCGTCCTCCCCGCGCACAACGGGTACAACCCGGTCATCAGCTACATCGGCGTGGTGCCCGCGCATCGCGGGCACGGCTACATCCACGACCTGCTGGCGATGGGTACGAGCGTGCTCGCGGCCGAGGACGTGCCCCGCATCCGTGCTTCCACCGATGTGGACAACACGCCGATGGCCGCCGCCTTCGCGAAGGCGGGCTATGTCACCTTCCAACGCCAGATCGACATGACCTGGCACTAGCCGTGCCTGCCGCGATCGGGTCCACCGCTGGGCCCGATCGCGGCTATGGCTGGGTCTTGAGGGAGATGACCATCGTCAGCCCGTAAGGCCGAGGTAGCGGAGCGGCGCATCACCGCCGTGGCGTCCTGGTAGGACTCGGCCGACTTCACCGAGGCGGAAAGGGTCGCGCTCGCTCTCGTGGAGGCCGTCCTCGCCCCCAACCCCCACGGCGAACGGGTCTCCGACGACCAGTACGCGCGGGCAGCCGCCCAGTACGACGAGAAGGCCCTCGCCACGCTTGCGGTGGTGATCGGCTAGGTCGGCTTCCCTCACCCCGCTCGCGCTCATCGGCAAGTCGCTACCCCGCGGGCACAACCTGGAACTAGCCAGGTCCGAGGACCTGCGGCGACCGCCCTCGCGGCTGGTCCTCGATGGAACCCACCACCATTCCGGCGATCAGCGCGCGAGAGTGAGGTCGCTCGGTCTGGGACAGGTCGATGTCGATCGAGTACTGCTCCTGCGCCGGTCGTGCCTTCCGGGGAAGTACATCAGGACCCACCGACAAAAACCGTCAGGCCGTCGCGGCGTCGTAGGTCTCGCGGGCGGTGGCGATGGCGTCGAGGTTGCGCTCGGCCCAGGAGGTCAGCGATTGGAGGGCGTCGTAGAGCTCGCGGGCCATCTCGGTGGCGGTGTACTCGACCTTCGGCGGGACGGTCGGGTACACGGTCCGGGTGAGCAGGCCGTCGCGTTCGAGGTTGCGCAGCGTCAGGGTGAGCATGCGCCTGCTGATGCCCGCGATGGAGCGCTCGAGCTCGGTGAAGCGCACCGGGCCGTCCATGGCGGGGAGCAGGACACCGATGCTCCACTTGCCGCTGATCCGCTCCAGCACCTGCAGCACGGTGCACGTCGCCTGGTGGGACACATCGGTGTTCCTCTGGGACATGAAAGTGCCTCCTTCCGCGCGCGCCCATGGTCACACATCATCTCCCCAGTAACAAATGGTGCTCCAAGGGGGATCGGTGATGGTGACTTCCGTGCTGCCTGGGTCCAGGTGGCTCGCGTTGGGCGTGCTGTGCGCCGGCGCGTTGATGGTCGTGCTCGACGCGAGCGTGGTGGCCGTGGCGCTGCCGACGATCCAGGACGACCTCGGGTTCACGGCCGCGGGCCTGGCGTGGGTCGTGAACTCGTACCTGATCGCGTTCGGCGGTCTGCTGCTGTTGTCGGGGCGGCTGGGTGATCTGCTCGGGCGCAAGCGGGTCTTCCTGGCCGGGCTCGTGGTCTTCACCGTCGCGTCGCTGGCGTGCGGACTCGCGACCAGCCCCGGACTGCTCGTCGCCGCGCGGTTCGTGCAGGGGGTCGGGGGTGCCGCGGCGTCGGCGGTGGTGCTGGGGATGGTCGTCACGATGTTCCCCGAGCCCGCCGAGCGGACCAGGGCCATCGGCGTCTACAGCTTCGTCCAGGCGGCGGGGGCGTCCATCGGGGTGATCGCGGGCGGGGCGCTCACCCAGGGTGTCGGGTGGCCGTGGATCTTCCTGGTGAACGTCCCGATCGGGGTGGTCACGGTGGTGCTCGCGATCCGGTGGGTAGCGGACGATCCGGGCCACGGCCACGGCCAGGGTCTCGACGTCCTCGGCGCGGCGCTGGTGACGGCGGGGTTGTCCTTGCTGGTGTTCACAATCAGCCACAGCGGGGGCTGGTTGCTCGGCACGGCGTCCGTTGCGCTACTCGGGCTGTTCGTACTTCGCCAGGCCAAGGCCGCGCATCCGTTGCTACGGCTGGAGATCTTCCGCTCCCGCTGGTTGACCGGCGCGAACGTGGTGATGCTGCTGCTGGTCGCGGGCCTGTTCGGCTTCCAGTTCCTCGGCGCCCTCTACCTCCGTCGGGTACTGGACTACAGCGCCGTGGAGACGAGCCTGGCGTTCCTCCCAGGACCGGTGCTCATCGGCGTGGTGTCGCTGATCCTGGCGCCCCGGGTCAACCCACGGGCCGCACTCACCGTCGGACTACTGCTGGTCACGGCTGCGTTGCTCCTGCTGGCCCGGGCGCCGGTCGATGGGCGGTACCTGGTGGACGTCCTGCCGGTGATGGTCTTGATGGGCGTCGGCGCGGGCTTGACCATGCCCGCCGTGATGGGGCTCGCCATGGCCGACATTCCGCCGCAAGGCGCGGGCCTTGCCTCCGGCCTGCTGAACACCACCCAACAGGTCGGCGGCGCGATCGGCCTCGCCGTCCTGTCCACCCTCGCCGCGTCCCACTCAGGCGAGGCACACGCTCTCCTGACCGGCTACCACCTCGCCTTCCTTGTCGCCGCAGCATTCGTAGCCGCCGCGACCGTGATCGCCCTACTGATCCCGAGGGGCCCGTCGAAGCGCGATGGCGGCGCACACGGTCGCTAGCAACCAGATCACCGGACCCGACGTACCGCCAACTGGGTCCACGTAGCCCGGGAACACCAAGACCACCAGGAAGGCCACGTCGACCACGCCCAATACCGCGCCGTTGAGCCAGAAACCGAGCGTGCTGTTGACGCGGTTCATGGTCAGTGCGACGAAGATGGCCTGTGCGCCCAAGACGGCCGCGCAGATGAAGAACATGAGGCTCTCGGCGGCGACCTCACCCTCAGGTGCCCCGTTTCCCAGCACCATGGAGATGCCCAGCCCCATGTGCAACAAGCCCCACACCACGTACAGCCCGGCGGCGCTCACTGTCCACCGATTGACTCGCGACATCTCGACCCCCACAGACGAGTTCCCGCTCGACGATCCCACACCAACCGCCCGCGCCGCCCGGGAAACGGCCACATCAGCCGACGGGATGGGCCCCCGGGACGACGAGGCGGCCGTTGCCGTCGATGGTCGGGTACGGGGCGCGGTCGACCGGGTAGTCGTAGAAGTCGTCGCCGCGGGTGGTGGGGAACTCGAGGATGTCGTCGAGGAAGGTGTCGCGGTCCTGGCCGGGGTGGTGGTGGTCGCGCCACTCGGTGAGGGTGTTGGGGTGCTCGCCGACCGGGACCGTGGGTTGGGGGAGGCCGACGAGCGGACCGGTGCCGCCGGGGTGCGCCTCCTCCGGTCGGTTGAGCAACGTGGCGTGGGAGCCGTCGTTGTTGCTCTGGTAGACCTCCCACGACGGGAAACGGGTCACCTTGCCGTTGACGTCCGCCGGACTGTGACCGCCGTGCGGGTCGATCACCACGTCGCCGCGTACCGAGATGTTGGCGTCCTGCGCGATCTGGGGCGCCAACGGGTTGGCCGCGTCCACCCGCAGCCGTACCCGACCCGCGCCGTCCTGCTCGACGCCCACCGACGGGTCGCCCACCTCGACGGTGCCGTTGCTCGCGTGCGAAGCGTTCTGCCGCACGACAACCAGCCCGTTCTCGTAGTCGACGTAGAACGACACCCGACTCTGGTCCGGTCGGGCGGACGCGTCGAACCCCCGGTTGTCGCCCTTGTCGAAGAACGTGCCGTCCAGCTTGGGGTTGAGCACCTCGTCGCCGCCGATGAACGCCGAGCCGTGCACCACGCCCGCCCCGGGCACGGGGGTGATCCGGATGACCACCACGCGCGCGTTCGGGTCGCGGTTGGCCGCGTCGCCGCCCTGCAGGTCCAGCGCCTCGGCCATCAGCTTGTCGTTGGCCGACACCGGGTCCCGGCCGTAGACGGACCGGAACAGGGCGTCCCGGCGCAGGTCCGCGTCACCGGGCTGGTCGACCGGACCCGCGTCCGGGCGGACGATGCCGGGCATGATCCGGATGGTCTCGGCCTCGGCGCGCAGCACCAGCTCGTACGCCCGGATCCGCGCCTCCAGGATGGAGTTGAGCCCGAGCGCCTCGTGCAGGATCGGCCGGGTCGCGTCGAGCACGATCTCCTTGGCCTTCTTCTTGAGGTCGACCCCGGTGACCTTCTTGATGGCCCAGTTCGCGACGCCCGCGCCGGACAGCGCCGAGATGGCGAGATCGGCGACCGACAACGCCTTGTCCAGCGCGTTCCCGAGCCGGTTCGCCGTGTCCACCAGGCTGTTGGCCTGCTCTTGCACCGTGCGCAGCGCCTGGGCGACCGCGTGGAACGACACCGCCGACGCCGCGAACTGGGCCGCCTGCTCGTTTCGCTTGTGGCTCGCGTCCCGCAACGTGGCCACGGCGGCGTCGGCGGCTTCCCCGGTCCACCCGTGGGTGAGCGCGGCGGCGAGTTTGGCCAGTTCGTCGCCGGTCGCGCTGGTGGAGGCCTGCGCGGCCTCGCACAGGCGGGCGCGGACGTCGAGGTCCTCAGGGTGGCCGCTGAGCACGCGGTCGGCGAGGTCGCGGATGTCGTCGATGCCGAAGTACTTGAAGACGTTCACCTCAGCGCAGCCCGCCGATGATCCGCCCGAGCGCCCGCGCCGTGGCTGTGTCGTCCCCGCGGTAGGTCGCGGCGGTCTCGCGCAGCTTCGCGGCGAACCCGGCCAGCTCGGTCTCGGAGGCCGCCAGGTCCTCGAACCGCGTCTGCGCCCAGTCGAAGTGCGCCTGCTGGTAGACCGCCGTCGCCTGCACATCACCGACCCGCGGTGGGGCCGCACACGCGCCTTGGAGCTGGACGGCCAGTTCCTCGGTCCGCTTGGACAGCGCGTCGATCGCGGCCGCGCCCTCGGTGAGCTTGCCGAGGTCCGCGTCGAATCCAGTCACGACTTGGCCTTCCGGTGGTGGCGGGGACGGGCTGCATCCTCGCGCCATCCGTACCCTGTACGGAAGTCCGTTCACTCGTTCGGTGGCTGTCGGGTCGCGGTGCCGCCTTGGCGTGGCATCTTCGTGGCGGAGGTGGTGGCGCTGCAGGCGGTGATCCTGGCGGGCGGGCAGGGCAGTCGACTGCGGCCCTGCACCGACGCGCGACCGAAGTGCCTGGTGGAGGTCCGGGGCGTTCCGATCGTCCGGCACCAGGTGGAGTGGCTGACCTCGTCCGGGGTGGATCACGTGGTGGTGGCCGCCGGACACCGGGGCACCGACGTGGCGCGGTACGTGGCATCCCTGCGGCTGCGGGCCCGGGTCGACGTTCTGGTGGAACCACGCCCCCTAGGCCGTGGGGGCGCACTCAGTCACGCCGCCCGCTGCCTACCACGCCCCGCCGAACCCTGGATCGCGACATACGGCGACATCTGGACCTGGTTCCCGCTCCCCGAGATGGCCGTGCACCACCGGCTCCACGGCCGAACCGTCACCATGGCCGTGACCCGCTCCCCGTACTCCCGCCACGCGGTCGAGTACGGTTCGACCGGCCAGGTAACCAGACTCGGCACAGGCCACTGGGCCAACGCAGGCGTCTACATCTTCGCCCCCCGCCTAGCCAAAATGCTGCCCACCCTCGGCGACCACAACCAAACCCTGACCCACTTAGCCACCACCGGCGACATCATGGGCTACCCCATCAACAGCCCTTGGTGGGCGATCAACACCCCAGCCGACTTAGCCCGGATCAACGCCGAACTACGAGAACCCTCCACATCGGAACGCTCGTAGGATCGCGGGATGACCGGAACCACAGCCGCCGAAGTGCTGGTCGAACTCGCGGCGCTCGCGGACCCCAAGGTCCGCGCCGTGAACGAACGCCACGGTGATGACCACGGCGTGAACCTGAGCAAGCTCCGCGCCGTGGCCAAACGCCTCAAGACCGACCACGACCTCGCCCGGGACCTGTGGGCGACCGACGACACCGCCGCGCGACTGCTGGCGCTGCTCGTCTGCCGCCCGAAGCTGTTCGAGCTCGCCGAACTGGACACGATGCTCCGCGAGTCCCGCGCTCCCAAGGTCCACGACTGGCTGGTCAACTACGTCGTCAAGAAATCCACCCACGCGGAACGGTCGCGCCTCACCTGGTCCACCGACCCGGATCCGGTCGTCGCGAGCGCGGGCTGGGCCCTGACGACCGACCGCGTCGCCAAGTCCCCCGACGGCCTGGACCTGCCCGCACTGCTCGACACCATCGAAGCCGACATGAAGACCGCACCCGACCGCCTCCAGTGGGCCATGAACCACTGCCTGGCCCAGATCGGCATCACCCACCCCGCTCACCGCCCCCGAGCGCTGGCCATCGGCGAACGCCTCGAGGTCCTCAAGAACTACCCGACCCCAGCGGGCTGCACCTCCCCGTACGCCCCCATCTGGATCACCGAGGTGGTCAGCCGCCAGAGCGCCGGCTAGCCGCCCTCTCCTGGAGATGGCGTGCACCATGACCATGGAGTCCCTGCCGGGCCGGTCGGTCAGACTCAGGCCTGTCGTCGGGTGCGACACCCGCGGGCGTCGCACCCGACGGGTGTTTAGCTGTTGGCGGTGCGGGCGGCGGTTTCCAGGGACTTGGTCAGGTGGCGGAGCCAGCGGTTGGCGGTGGTGGGATCGTTCTGGTCCAGCGGTTCGTTGACGCCGGGGAGGACCTTCACCGCATAGCCGGTGTAGGTGCCGGGGGCGTAGATCTGGTGGCGGTACCACGGGCGGTTCGGTAGGCCCTCGGTTCGGGTGAGGGCGCGTTCCTGTGCCAGTACCGACTTGTTGAGCCGGGAAAGCCTGTCACCGCCGAAGTCGTGGTCTCGTAGCAGCCTGTCCCGAGTGGACTCCAGACGCTCGGTGGCGCGGAGCCAGTCCTGGGCGGCCTTGGTCGCCGCGCGCACGTCCACGCCGCGTTTGCCCGCTGCCTCGAGGTAGACGAGGGTCTCGCGGGCGTAGTCGGAGTAGTTGAGCGGGATCACGTCGGCTTGGGCCAGGCGGAGGCCGACCAGGCCGGTGGTCTTGGCGGCGGTGGACTGGTAGCGCGCGCCGGGGTCGAGGAAGCGGTGGGTGAACTGGGGGTCGTCGATGGTGCTGTGGTAGTTGCCGTTGGGGGAGTCGAAGCCGATGTCGGCGGACGCGATGCCCAGGCGGTCGAGGAAGGCGGTGTAGTCGGAGCCGCTGCCGAGGCGGGTCGGGGTGGTGGCGCCCTGGGCGGCCCAGTTGTCGTAAACCGTGCCCCCAGCGGGATCGGGGACGGACTTGGTGACCGCGGTGATCACGTCGTCGAGCGCGGGAACCGACGCGGTGCCGAAGGAACGCCCCGCGGTGCCGTCCATGTTCAGATAGGCGACCGCGCCCCGCCGCAGTTCGGGCGCCAGCTGCTCCACCCACTCGGTCGACCCGAGCAGGCCGTACTCCTCGCCGTCCCAGCCCGCGATCACGATGGTCCGCTCCGGCCGCCAGCCCGTCTTGAGCAGCCGGGAGATCCCGTAGGCGATCTGCAGTGCCGAGGTCCAGCCGCTGGTGTTGTCGGTGCTGCCGTACACCCAGGCGTCCCGGTGGGCGCCGATGATGACCTTCTCCTCCGGGTGCGTGCGGCCCTTGATCTCGGTGATCACGTTGTCCACCGGCACCTGTTTGTAGTCGATGTCGAGGTCGAGGTGCGCCTCGGTCGGGCCGGGGCCGACGCGGTACGGGAAGTCCAGGCCGCCCTGCCAGGTCGCGGGCACCGCCGGGCCGTCCAACGCGCGCAGCAGGTGCTGGGCGTCGCCGTAGGAGATCGGGGTCGTCGGGATGCGCGGCAGGTTGTCCGCGTCCGCCGGGTCGATCCGGTCGGTGCCCGGCACGGACGGCTCGCCCGGGGTCAGCGGGTCGCCGGGGTACTGGAAGATGTACTGGACGCTGCCGCGCTGGATCGAGTCGGCGGGCCGCCACGGGCCGTCGGGGTACACCGGGCCGCGGCCGAACCCGTCGTCCTTGGGGTCGGAGTAGATGATCAGCCCCTTGGCGCCGTGCTCCTGGGCGACCTTGGACTTCACACCCCGGAAGCTGCCGCCGTAGCGCGCCAGCACGATCTTGCCCCGGACGTCGACGCCCAACTCGGCGAGCCGCTGGTAGTCCTCGGGCAGCCCGTAGTTGGCGTAGACCACCAGACCGGTGACATCGCCCGCGGGCGAGTACGCGTTGTAGCCGACCACTGCCTCATCGAGGTGCTGCTGGCCGGGGTACGGCTTCTCCTTGACGCTCAGCACGCGCTTGGTCGGCGCGGTGATCTCAACTTTGATGTCTCTGGGTACGGACGTGTACACCGAGTAGCGGGCGTGACGGGTGGGGAGCCCCCACTGCCTGAGCTTGCTCACCGAGTACTCGCCGGAGGCCCGGTTGCCCTCTGTGCCGATGAGTTGCGGGCGCGCCGACAACGTTGTGTTCAGCTCGAGCGCCTGCGCTGGGTCGATGGCGGCCAGGAAGTCCTTCTCCACCCGCCGTTGTGCGGCGGAGTGGGCGGCGGTGAACCCGAGCAGGGATCCGTCCTGCGCGGCAGCGGGAACCGTGGCCAGGGAGGTCAGAAGACCCACGACGGCCGTGCCCGCGACAACCTTCGAACTGCGCTGCGTGATACTTCGCATCCGCCCAGTCAGCCGGCTTCACGGAGCGCGCGGTACCCACTGATCGTCCGGTGTCCCACTGGATGGACCCGCGGGAGCGGTCAGGACTCCGTGGTCTCGCCGCGGGCCTGGCGGCGCTGCTGCTCGGCGCGTTCGCGGCAACGGCGCAGGAACTCCTCGTCAGCCGCGGTGTCCGTGGCGGCGAAGCGGCCTGGCCGGTCGTACTCGGGGAAGCGCGGAGCGCTGCGTTCGTACGCCGTCGGGCGGTAGGCCGTCGTCGACTGGGGACGGCCCGCGATGAGCCAGAGCAGCGACCCGATGAGGGGCAGGACCAGCACCAGCACCAGCCAGCCGAACTTCGGCAGGTTGCGCGGTGCGCCGTCGGGCGTGGTGATCACGTCCACCAGGCAGAAGATCCACAACGCCAGGGTCGCCAACCCGAAGACGCCGCCGAAGTACCACATGTCGCCTACCCCCAGTAGTTCGTACCGGTACGTCTCCGGCCTCGCACGGCCACCCCGGTCGGCGGATTCTAACCACAGCCCCATTTCGAGCGGCGGCGAACCTGTCCCTCTTGCCGCCGAAACCGCCTCTTCCGCTGTCCGAACGGGCAGGACCGGGGCAGTGGTCCGGGGCGATCCTGGCGGACGCGCGGATGGTGCGAGGAACAAGGAGCCAAGTGCATGGCTGGAGACATCAACCTCAACGAGCAGTTAGTCACGACCGCGGATGGTCACCACGCGGTCGCACACGAGTACGGAGAGCTGGTGGTCGCCGCGGTGCCGGAGGGTACGGCGACCCTGGCGGCGGTGGACGAGGAGAGCCTGGACGAGCTCGCGGCGATCGGCCTGGCGGCGCTGCGGTTGCGCGAGTCGACGGAGTACGCCGAGGCCAAGTCGCAGCGGCCGCTCGACGGCGCCAGCTGGGATGACGGCGACGCGCCCGACGCCGATGACGACGCCGACGCGTCCGCAGTGGACAGTGGCGCGCCGCTCTCGGCCCGGCTGACCGGTCGGGTCGCGGTCGGCATCGTGATCGTGGACGGGCCGACGGCCGACCTCCAGTTCAGCGCGGCCGAACGCACGAAGGTCGTCGCCGAGGTCCAGAACGGGTTGGGCTGGCTGGGCGCGCAGAGCAGCCCCGGTGGCGTCACGTGGGTCTACGACGTGCGCACGCCGTCGATCACCGCCCAGCCCGACCCCAGCGCCACCGACGCCGCCAAGGAACCCCTCTGGCGCGACCCGGCGCTCAAGGCGATCGGGTTCGACACCGCCGCCCAGTACGCGGAGAAGTTGCGGGACACCAAGAACTCCACCTGGGCCTACGTCGCGTTCTTCACCAAGTACCCGGTGCGCCACTTCGCCTACGCCTCCATCGGCGGGCCCCGGCTCGTGATGCAGTACAGCAACGACGGCTGGGGCGTCGACAACATCGACCGGGTGTTCGCCCACGAGACCGGCCACATCTTCGGCGCCCCGGACGAGTACGCCTCCAGCGGGTGTGACTGCGGGGGTTCCTGGGGCCCGTGGGGCAAGCCCAACGCCAACTGCGAGACCTGCGCCCCGAGCGGC
This sequence comes from Actinokineospora globicatena, assembly GCF_024171945.1. Lineage (GTDB taxonomy): Bacteria > Actinomycetota > Actinomycetes > Mycobacteriales > Pseudonocardiaceae > Actinokineospora > Actinokineospora globicatena. The sequence continues at coordinate 667,713 of NZ_JAMTCR010000003.1, read as the reverse complement.
GGCGAGCCGTGCATCATGAAGTCCAACAGCTGGACCATGTGCGCGCACACCCCGTGGCACCTCGGGTTCCCGCAGGGCCAGCGCTACTCGGGCGTGTTCACCGCGGGCACCGGCGGGCACGGGTTGTGGGTCAACGCGGACTGGTCGCACTTCGTCGCCAAGTGGCAGGAGTGGAGCGCGGCGGGGCTGCGCCTGGACGAACTGGAGATCAGCAAGCCCGGCGGCAACCTCCGCTACTCCGGCGTGTTCACCGCGGGCGCGGGCGGCCACGGGTTGTGGGCCCTGGTCGACTGGGACAGCTTCGTGGCGAAGTGGCAGGAGTGGAGCGCGCAGGGCCTGCGGTTGGTGGACCTGGACATCACCGAGATCGACGGGAAACCGCGCTACTCCGGGGTGTTCCGCGCGGGCGCCGGTGGTTATGGCCTGTGGGTCAACGCCGAGTGGTCCAACTTCGTTGCCAAGTGGCAGGAGTGGAGCGCGGCCGGGCTGCGCTTGGACGACTTGACGGTCACCACGATCAACGGCCAACTCCGCTACTCCGGCGTCTTCAGCGCGGGCACCGGCGGCTACGGGTTGTGGGCCCTCGCCGACTGGGACAGCTTCGTCGCGAAGTGGCAGGAGTGGAGCGCCCAGGGCCTGCGGCTGGTCGACCTGGACATCACCGAGGTCAACGGCCAGCGCCGCTACTCGGGCGTCTTCCGCACGGGCGTGGGCGGTTACGGGTTGTGGGTCAACACGGACTGGACCAGCTTCCTGGAGAAGTGGCAAGAATGGAGCGCGGGCGGCCTCCGCCTCGTCGACTTCGACATCACCCTCACCGGCATCGAACCCTTCGCCGTCACCGAGGCCGACACCGGCCACCTGATCGAAGCCGCCGCCGAGCCCCACACCCCCCACCCCGCAGGCCTCGGCTTCACCTCACTCTCCCTGACCCCCACCCCCGGCGACCTGATCCACAACGCCCTCGACACCGGCACCACCGACCCCTCTCCCGGCATCGGCCACCTCATCACCCCCTCCCACGCAGGCCAAGGCGAACGCTCCCCCCTGGACGACCTGATCCTCCCCATAACCACCACCGGCTTCGGCGCCATGACCACCCAGTAACCCTTCGGCCCACCCAATCCCGCCGTGCCCTCCCGCACGGCGGGATTTCCCTACTAGCCCCAAAGGCTCAACTGCCTTGATCAGCACCGGCGGAGGCGGCCTTCATCGAACTCTCGAGCCAGTCCATCGCGGCGTCGCTGGTTGATCACGGACTGTCGTGACGCCGCAGCGTCACTGAGCCTCGACCTTGTCTTGGAAGGTCCTCACTGTTTCGACTATCTCCTTCGGGAGATGCTCGGGTGCCCCCAGCGGGAAGATTCGTATCCACTCCTGTGTGGGATCGCCCTTCCACCTCAGGTAGAGCGCGACCGCTCCGGGTTTGGCTTTGTCGACTTTGAATCCGGAAAGATCCGAGGCGGCCGCGCCTTCTGTCTTTCCGCGGATCGACAGCACCAGGCGAGGGGGATCGTCAAGAAAACCGATCTGCATAGGGCGGTAAGCCTTGACCGCAAGGCCCAGGAAGGCTGCGGGACCGACAATGGTGAACATCCAGACCTGGGTAGACTGCCAACCGCCGAAGGTCGCGGCATCCAGCCAGATGAAGCCAGTCAGGAACACGGCCATCGCGAGCAGATACCACGGGCGGCGGCGGTTGTAACGCAACTCCTCCGCCTGGAGCAGAGTCCCTGCGTTGCTGCGGACGGCGAACACGACGTAGTTGGTGGCGGAGCCGGGGGCGGTCAGGTGCTCGCGCAGCCGATCGTGCCGGAACTCGTGTGCGCCGCCGATGCGGCGGAGCATCCCCCTGTCCGCCATCTGATCGAGGAAAGCCATCGTCCGCAGCGGGAGCCTGCCCGTGACCGCCAAGATCAGCTTCGCCATCCCCCACCGCCCCCACGGACTCGACGACAGGATGACGGCTGACCACGCGGCCGCGGCCCACAGCAGGTTCCACTGTCCGGCCAGTGCTGTGACGGCGGCGACCACCGAGGTGGCAGCAGTGCAGGCCAGAGCTGTGGCGTCGCGGTCGGCCGCCAAGGTCCGGCGAGGAGGGTCAGAAGCGGCGGCCTCGTTGGGCGGGCCCAGCGCGGCTCTTCCGACACCGAGTGCCACCAGGATAGCGGCGGCGGTGGCCATCGCCGCTGCACCGCCTTGTCTGCTGACCGCGAAGTAGGTCGCTGCGGCCAGTAGAGCGACGATGGCCACCGCGGTCCAGCCAGGCCTTGCCGCCGTGCTCGTTTTGAGCTGTTCCAGCCTCGCCGCCAACCCGCGGATCCCCGGACGACCCGATGGTCTCTCAATCGGATGCGGTCGCAGGATGACCGCGATCAACTCGACGATCAACCCTATGGCCGCGCCGAAAGCCAGACCCTCGCCTGCTGAGGCCGTGTCGCCCGCCCGTGCTGGGTGCAGCAGGACCTGTGAGGTCCAGATTGTGCCGATCGGCATGATGAGCAACAGCACCAACGTCGTCGAAACCGACGCCCGGGCATCCTTGAGCCGCCACCACTCGATCGCGGGATGTCCTGTGCCGCGCAGGTGGTCGGTCAGGAAACACAGCCACCGACGCGATTTGTGAGCGGGCCAGCGAACAGGGGGGCGTGCCCGGTCCCGGCCCGGTGGGAGTGCCAGGATCGGTGGCCGGTCGGCGACCATCTCGGTAACCGCCTTGTCCAGCAAGTGGCGTTCCGCGGTGTCCCGGTCGGCGAGGTCGAGAAGCGGCGTGGGGTCGGTCATGGTTCGGACATAGCCGGTGTGGACCGCCCAGACCATCAGGGGAGTCGACAGGGCCAACGCCAACGGGGACCCTGGTGTGACGGAGTCGAGCACGTCGTCCCACAGCCGGGTTCGTGAGGGTTCGACGCTGTTACGCAAGTAGGTGTTGATGGCGGCCGCCGTGAGCGGTCTGGCGCGCAGCACCATCGCCCCGCGGAGCCCTGGTGTGGAGTCGTAAGCGGGGGGACGGGAGGTCAAGACGATCGGGGCCCCTTGGTCGAAGGCCACGTTGAGACGCGTGATGGCGACGGCTTGCCGGGCGGCGGGCATCTCGTCGAGACCGTCGAGGACCGGGATGATCCGCCCCTTGGCGAGAAGGGCGGCCACCTCGTGCTCGGACGCGCTGGCCGCGGCGCCGGGCAGGAGAGCGCGAACCCCCTGGACGATCCAGGTGTGCGCGTGGTCGCGGTCGGGGTCCCAGTCGGCCAGCGGGAGCAGGACGGGCGCGACGTGGTCGGCGCTCTCCTCTCGCAGGTGCGGCATGAGCAGCGCGGCCATGGTGGTCTTGCCTGTCCCCGCCTGCCCCAGCAGGACAAGGCCGCGGTACGGGCCTGCGAGCACGGTGCGTGCGAGCTCGCCCATCGACGTGCTGATGTCTGTGGTACCGGTGTGGTGCGCGCTGTCCACGTCCCAGCGGACCTCGAGGGTGGAACCCGCCCAGCCTTCGACGATGGCTCGTTGCCTGCTCAGCGCGTCGGCGTGCGCGGCGAGCTCCCGTACCGCCACGTCAAGCGGATCAGCGGATGGAGCGGTGATGTGCACACCGCCGCTGATGTCCCGTGCCTGCACCGCGACGCCCTGGTTGCCCGATATGGAGAATCGGTACTGGTCGGCCACCGACAAATCATGAGGGGTCCGCCCATGGTGATCAACGAACCTCGGTCTGACAACTCGTGGACAGACATCACCCGGGTGCGGAGGGGATGTCAAGCCAGGACAGCGCCAGTGGGTTCTCGCCGGGGTCTCGTTTGGCGGACGACGTGGTGTCGGACGGCCATTCCGCGTCGCGCCATGCCTTGTACACCAGTTCGTCGGGAGTGGGGAGCCCGTGGACATCGCGCAACGCCACTACACAGCGCGCCGCCATCGCGGTGTACTCCACCGTCAGCGCGGGCAGCGGCAGGGAGGAGGTCCAGTTCGGTGGGTCGATCCCTGTCGGCGGCACCCACCCGGCCGCGGCCATCGGGCTGGGATCCGCAGGCGCCCCCGCCTCGGCATGCAACTCGTGGTCGCTGCCTGCGAACTGCACGAACACCTGCGGGTCGGCCCTTGAGAAGACGACCAGGAGTACCCGGTCCGACACGTCCCGCAGCGCTTCGGTGAGGCCACCGCCGAACGCCTCCCAGCCCGGCACCTCGCTCACCGGCCTTCCGGGGTGCGGAACCGGACCATCACGGACCTCGACCACAGCGTGACGGTGACCTGGGCGGGCCCCATCTCCCAGGTCGCGTCGGTCTGCCCGCGATCGCGCCTGATCGACGGACGCCCCAACCGAGCCACCCCCGCACGCACCACCAGCGTGAAGAGATCGCCGAGCAAGGCCCTCGTCGCCGGTGTCTCCTCCGCGACCGTGTCCACGATCCGGAAACGCACGAACGCCACGGTGTCGATGCCGGACATCGACACCTCCGGCGGCGTGAAAGCCGGGTTCACTAGATATCCCAACCCGTCCTCGACCTCGACAGCCCACCCGAGGCGGTCGACCGCCATCCGCTGCGCGTCGACGCGAGATGCTGGCCACGAGACACCGGCCCAGAAGTCGACGACCTCCCAAACCCCAGCGGGCGACATCGCGCGATAGCCCACCTCAGCGCACCCGACCGGGCGAGGGAACTGATCCCGCGCCCGCTCGGCGATGGCCCACCGAAACACAGGCCACGGGCGAACACGAGCGCGGTGATCTCATCGCGACCCACCCTAGCTCGTCCACCCAACCGGACCGGACTGTCCTGTCACGAGGAACTCCCACGACTACCCTTGGGCAAGCCGGGCGGGGAGTGGAATATGAGCGAGGTCCCGTGAATCCGATTTCGCGCATGATGGTCGCCGCCGTTGACTGGTCCGGGCTGCGGACCTGTTCGGGATCCGGCGAGGGTCTGCCCACGGCGTTTGACGCGCTCCACGCGGCGGCGACACCCGAGTCGGCTGATGCCGCGTACTGGATGATCGATAACGAGGTGGTCGTCCAGGGGTCGCTGTTCGAGGCCGCGGAGCCCGCGCTCGCGGTGCTCCTGTCGCTCAGCGGGGAGTTCAAGGACGGGCCCCGCTTGCGGGCGTTGGTCGAGTTGGTGCAGCAGATCGTGTGCGGTGTGCCCGCTGACCTCGAGGACAGGTCCGGCAACACCGAGCTCGGTGATCGTTGCAGGCGTCAAGCCCGGGAGGGGCTCACCCAGTTCTATGGGTGGCTCTTGGACGAGGACCCGTCTGTTCGGGAGTGTGCCCTGCTCATCATCGATGCGGTCGATCCCGACCGCGCGCGAAAGCAGTCGGTGCTGGCCGTCGTCGGCGCGACCGAACAGGAACCGAACATCCGGCGCACCCTCCAACTGATCACCAACCGCGACTGATCCCGGAGAGAGGCCGTGGTGCGCGACAACACGCTGTTGATCCAGTGGGCTGACCTGACCGATCCTGCGGAGATCCCCTGGTGGGTAGGGGCGCAGGTTCGGCATAAGCGCAGGCCGGTGACGTTGGTGTGGGCGCCGGTGGGGCGGCTGTTGGAGCGTGAGTTCGCGGCGCGGTTCGATGTGGTCCGCTGGCTGGCGGCGGGGGAGGACGTCGACGACGCGATCGTCGCGTTCTTCCCCGATCGGCCGGGTCTGCGGCGCCGTGCCGGGATCGATGATCGTGTCGTGCACCAGGTGCTCGTGGTGCCCGAGGAACTGCGCGCGGAGACGGACCTAGCGGTCGTTGTCGCGGAGCTTCGTCGCCTGGTGGGTTCCTGCCTCGAGTTGATGGGGGAGCGCACCGGCGCCGGGAGTCCGTTCGCGCCTGAGTTCCGTCGTGCGGTGGTGGCTGAGCCGGAGCCGTCCGCGGACCGGTTGGCTGTGGTCGCGCCCGAACGAGGACTCTTCCTGCACCCAAGCCTCAGGCACCGTCCCTATGCGACGCGGCACTTCGACGGGTTCGCGTTCCACGGGATCATTGCCGGGTGGAACCAGTACGGTTCGCGGGACGGGGTAACCCAGTGCGTGGGCGCGGGGTTCTGGCCCCGGGTGGACGACTTCAGCCCGGTGTCCCTCCCGGTGACCTTGTCCGAACTCGCCGCCGACACCCGGAGTTCGGTGGTCGCCGTGTCGAGGGAAGGCACGGCAGACGCGGCCGCCATGATCGAGAGCCTCGCGGACGACATACCGCTGGTCCCCCGCTTGAGAGGGTTCGACTCACCTGCCGGCTGGGCGTCGGCCACCATCACATGGCCGATCGACAGACCCAGAGGCTGAGGGACCTCGGCCTCCTCGAGCGCGGGTTGATCGCCGGAGACGTGCCGACGCCGCTGGTCTTGGACGTTGCGTCGAGGCTTTCCTTGACCACTCGCCGTAGTCCTGCGTTGGCTTAGATTGCCCGGTCGTCACCTGAATGGGCGACTGGCTAGTCTCTGTGCGTGACTGTGCACCCCGAAGTTGACTGGTCCGTGTTGGAGCATGCCTATGGCGCTGCTGAGGACACGCCGGGGTTGATCGGGGCGTTGCGGGGTGAGGGGTGGCAGGCGGCGCTGGACAACCTCTATGCGTCGATCTTGCATCAGGGGACTGTCTACAACGCGACGGTGCCTGCGGTTCCGTTGTTGGTTGATGTCGCGTTGGATGCCTCGGCTCCCGGTCGGCTGGGGGCGATCGGGTTCCTGGAGTCCTATGGCGAATCCATCTGGGAGGGGGCCAGCGAGTCGTCGCACTACCTGCCTGATGACACTGACATGGATGACTTCGACGAGAGCGCCAGGGCGGCGTTGGCGGATGCCGCGCGGCGACTGGTACCGCTGCTTGCCGACGAGGACGGTGATGTGCGCGCGGCGACTTACCGGTTCACCATGTTCCTGGCGGGGGAGCCGGTCGCCGCGGAGGTGGTGCCGGTGTTGCGCGCGCGGTTCGGCGTGGAGGACACGACCGCGGGCTCGGCCGCGTTGGTGGCGTCGCTCATCAGGCATGGCAAGTTCAGGCGGGCGGACTTCAAGGCCGTGATCGCCCGTGGGGATGAGGCCGTCGTCTTCGTGGCGGCGTGGAGTTCGATCGCGGAGGGCCTGGAACTGCCCGGGGCGCTTGATCACGTGGTGCGGCTGTGGTTGACGCAGGCGGGCAAGTACGCGGGGAGCGGGCCGGAGGAGTCGCTCGTCATCCTCGCCAGTCACGCCGGTGCGGGGGCGATCCCGGTGCTGCACGGGTTGGTGGGGTCGGTGGACGTCGAAGCCCTCGCCGAAGCGTGGGTGGAGGTCGCGTTGAGGTCCCGGGGGGCGGGGGACGAGGTCGTCGACGGGCTGCTCCAGCTCACGCCCCGGGACGCCAGTGTGGTGTCTGCGCTGGACCAGGTGTTGCCCGCCGTGCCGCACCGGGCAGCGGAGATCTGCGATGTGGTCGCCGAGTTGGCTGATAGTGGCGACCCGGTGGTGCTGGCGTCCGTCGCCACCACGCTCTTCGGGTGCCGTGACCCGCGCTGGGCCGCACCTGCGAGGGCCGCGACCCTGAGCCCGATCGAACCGACCGTGAACCGCCGGTCCAACCGGACCGCCTTCGCCTATGCATTGGTGGGCTTCCGGGCAGCTCCAGACGACGTGAACTGGGCAGCGGATGACGTGTTCGAGGTGGTCGTCGCGGCGTTGAACACGTGGCGGTCGGCGGCGTGGATCGAGGTCCTGTCCGCGCTGCCCGCCACCCAGGACATGGTGCGCGCGGTAGTGCCGCTCGCACCGGAGTTGCCGCACCAAGTGGGTAAATTGTTGGCTCTGGCCAAGGCGAGCAACCCGGCGTTGGACATCCCGCCGCTGCGGGCCGTCGCCGAGCGCAACGCCTGGGTCGTCACGGTCGACGCGCTGTCCGATCCGGACGCCGACCTGGACGCGGCGTTCCGCGAGGCTTGGGAGGCCGTCGGCGCCGACGAGGACCTGATCGAGGCGTGGGCCACCCGCCCGACGCCCGCCCTGCGCGAGGCTTGTCTCGGACAGCTCACCGGCACCGCTGATACGTCGTTCCCGGGACGCTTCGCCCAGCTCGCGGCGGCGAGGGTGGTCGGGGACCCCGAGATCACCTGGCCGACCGTGCTGGCGGTCCTCAACGAGGGGGAGAATCCGCTCCCGCAGGCCGTCGAGCTCGCTCTGACCGTGCCCGGGCGGCGCGCGGAGGTGGTCGCGGTGCTCCGGGACATCGTCGCCAACGGCCGTCAGACCTGGTCCGGGACCGACCACTTCTCCACCGCGGCAGCCGTCGACGCCCTGATCGACCTGGGCGAGATCGATGCGGCTGACGCCGGGAACCACCTGGTCAGCGCCCTCATGGACGCGATCGCCGACTACAGCGCGGGCCGGGTCGCTCCCGTCGTGGGCCGTGCTCTCGTCAAGCTCACCGCCGACCAGCCGGAGCTCCGGGAACACCTCCGGGCGGAGTTGGCGCCGATCGTGGCCGGTGACCAGCGGATCCCCACCGCGGGCGGCACCATCGCCGACGACGTGGAGATCGTCAACGCCGTGCGTGCGGCCCTCTAGGCGGCGGTTGCGGGACGGGTGCGGATCAAGGGCGAGGTCGGTGCGGGCGGGGACAAGCGGGGGTTCCGGGGTCGACGATTGCTGTGACCGGCAGCACCGACCCGAAGGAGCCCCCGATGACCGAGAACGAGATGTCGACCCTCCGCGACGTGGCCGACCAGTCCATCCTCTTCCACAACGGCCTGTGGGGCGGCCCGATGGGCTTCCGCTGGTCCGACACCGACGGCGGCGCCGCGGGCACCGTCCCCCAGTGGCAGTCCGAGTCCCTCGACATCCTCATCCGCCGCGGCTTCGCCCAGATCGACCCCGCCCCCGGCGGCGGCCGCCTCGCCAAGGTCATCCTCACCCCGACCGGCGCCAACCACATCGACCTCCCCATGGCCGCCTGACCCGCGCCTGGCCCTCTCCGCATACGCCAGTCCTGGATCCCTTCCCGTTGCTCCCGGACTGTGCCGCTTCCCGGTCCTGGCCCTCGCCGTAGCCGCCTAGACCGGACCCGGGGCTCGCGGCGCTACCGCTCCACAGCCCCGTAGGTCGCGCACAGACCTCGCACCGCCGCTCTAGGCACCACTCCGCGCTAAGTCTCGGCCCGATCGCGCAGCGAGCCACACCCGCCGCCGCGCCACCGCCCGAACTCGAGTCGTCGACTCCCGCCCGGGTTCCATCCCGCGCAGACATGACTTACTCAGCGCCTCCGGCCACCCCGCACTCCGCGTCATGCGCCATACCGGACCCGGTTGCGCAAGGGTCCCGCCAGTGCGTGGCGCACTGCCCCTTGGCCAGCACAAGATCGCCATGAACGGCACCCCGCCGCCCCTCGTGCGACCCCGCCGAACCCCCTCAGCCCTACCCCCTGCGGATCGCGCCCGCGCGCGGTCCTCCCCCGCCCAGCCCCCACCCTCTCCGGGGGGCGGCCCTGGTCCAGTCTACAAGGACCCCCCGACAGTCGATCTTGAATCGACCCCCGCGAAGATCCACATGTGGATAACTTCTGTCACCCAGAAGAGGGAAATTAGGCGGCGGGGCCGAACTGGGGCCACTCGATGGCGGGGCAGCGGTCCTGGACGAAGCGGAGGCCTGCGGAGGTTGCGCGTTGGCCTGCGGCTGGGTCGAGGACGTCCAATTGGAACCAGACCGCGCGGGCGCCGATGGTGATGGCCTGGTCGGCGAAGGGGCCCGCGTCGGCGGAGCGGCGGAAGACGTCGACGCAGTCGACGGGGAAGGGGATGTCGGCGAGGGAGGCGTATCCGGGTTCGCCCCAGACGGTCTCGGCGTTGGGGTGGACGGGCACGATGCGCTTGCCGTGGCGCTGGAGGAAGCGGGCGACGCCGTGGGCCGGGCGGGCCGGGTTGTCGGCGAGGCCGATGATCGCCCAGGTGTGGCAGTGGGCGAGGATCCAGCGGATGTCGTCGGGTTCGGCGGCGGTCATGCGCACCAGCCTCTCATGCTGATAGCTTCGCCCCGTGAGTGATCATGTGGTGACCGTGCTGGGGGCGACCGGCAAGACCGGCCGACACGTGGTGGCGCAGGCCGTTGACCAGGGTTGGGCGGTCCGGGCCGCGGGCAGGCGACCGGCCGTCGCGGGGGAGTTCGTCCCGTTCGATTGGGATGACGAGTCCACCTGGCACCCCGCGTTCGCCGGTGCCGACGCCGCGTACGTCGTGATCCCGTTCAACCACGCCGGTGCCCCCGAGAAGGCGCCGGACGTCATCCGCGCCGCCGTCGCCGCAGGGGTCCCCCGGATCGCGTTGCTGTCCACGATCGACGTCGACCACGCCCCCGACGACGACCCCACCAAGGTCGCCGAGCAGACCCTCCTGTCGCTGCCGGTCGAGGCCGCGCTCATCCGCCCGACCTGGTTCCTGGACAACTTCACCGTCGGCTCCTTCCGCGGCATGCTTGAGACCGGCGAACTCCGGCTCCCCGCGGGCGAGGCGCCGTTCCCGTTCGTCGACACCCGTGACATCGCCGCCGTGGCCGTGGCCGCGCTCGCCCCGAACGGTCCCACTGGCCCACTTCCGGTCACTGGTCCTGAATCCGTCACCCACCACGCTGTCGCCGAGGCCTTCGAAGCCGCCCTGGGACGCCCGTTCCGTTACATCCCAGTCGAACCGGCCGAGTTCATCGCCCTCCTCGAATCGCGCGGCTTCACCTACTCCTACGGCGACTTCCTGGCCGACGCCCTCGGCAAGGTCGCTGACGGCAGCTTCGTCATCCCCGTGGCCGACACCGTCGAGGTCCACTGTGGACGCCGCGCGTACACCCCGGCCGAGTTCGCCCAACACCATGCCGAAACCCAGTCCTGACAAGGTGATTCCCAGGCTCCGGTTCGCCACGGCGTACTGGAGCGGGATCACCGTCATGTGGCTGCTCTTGGCCGCGATGTACTATTACTACGGGTGGGGATACCGGTCTGACGGGGCAAGCGTTTGGGCTGCCGCCATGGCCGTCATCTTCCTGGTCTTCGCCATCTGGACCGCCATCCTGATCGTCGACGTCGGACCGGTGTACATCCGCGGCGGCAAACTCGAGTTCCGTGAGAAGCTTCGGCGCCGCTCCCTGCACCGCGACGACATCGAGTCCTGGAAGTGGACCCGCTATCAGCAAGTCCGCTGCAACCCCCGTCGCTACGTGACCCTCACCCTCACCAATGGCCGCACGCTCTCTCTTCGCCACCGGTACTTCGGCTCAACCACCCCCGCTGGCCGTCATGCCAACGCCACGCTGCGAGCCTTCTTCGCGCCGAAGTCTCAGTGAAATCTCGCGCTTGCGAGTCGCCGTGTGCGGAGCCGAGAGTCGGGCGCTATCGGGAGTTCGCCCCGAGGCTTTCCAGGGCCGCGGCCAGTCGGTCGCGGGCAGCGGTCTGGGTGGCGATGCGGTGGTTGAGGATGGCGAGTCTGTCTTGGGCTATTTGGATTCCGGCGGGTGAGGGGTGGGCGGTTACGTCGCCGTCTAGGCAGGGGGTGAAGGCTTGGATGTCGTCCAGGGTTAGGCCTGCTGCTAGGAGGTGGCGGATGTTGTGGACCCGGGTGACGGTCGCGGTGGTGTAGTCGCGGTAGCCGTTGGGTTTTCGGGTTGAGGTGACAGGCCGGCGGCTTCGTAGTGGCGTAGGGCGCGTGGGGTCGCGCCCGTTGCCTCGGCAAGGTCCCCGATGCGCATTGGCCAGTCATATCACAGCGCCGCCGTCCACCGGGAGGATGACGCCGGTGATGAAGGAGGCGGTAGCGCTGGAGAGTTGGACGATGACCCAGGCGACCTCGTCTGGGGTGGCGATCCTTCCCAGTGGCGTGTGGGCGATCTGCCACGCGCGCACCTCACGCAACTGGGTGGGCGAAAGTCCCTGGTGTTCCCCGATCGGAGTCTCGACTGCGCCCGGGACGACCGCCATCACGCGGATGCCGCGCGGCGCTAGTTCCGCCGCCCAGCTCCGGGTCAACGAGTCCAACGCGGCTTTGGTTGCGGCGTAGACGGAGTTGTTCGGCCACGCCCGTTGACCGATGGCAGTGCTCACGTTCACGATCACCCCGCCGTCGACCATGACCGGCGCGGCGGCCTGGGTCAGCAAGATCGGCGCGGTGACGTTGGTGGCGAACTGGGCATCAACCGACCCGGGCTGGATGTCGCCCAGCGCGCCCCCCTGGACGATTCCGGCGTTGTTGACCAACACATCCAGCCGTCCGTGCATCTCGACAACGGCGTCCACGATCCGTTGCGGTTCACCATCGGCGGTGATGTCGGCGGGCAACGCGTGCGCGCCGGTCACCGAATCGAGCACGTGTGCGCGCCTGCCGACGATCACCACCTGGGCACCCAACGCCAGGAACATCTGTGCGGTGGACTTGCCGATGCCGGTGCCAGCGCCCGTGATCAGGACAACCTTGTTCCTCATGCGGCCATCGTCGAAGCCTGCCGCCAGTGGCAAGGTCAAGCGAGGAGGGGCTGGGGTCCACAAAGGTCCCCAGCCCCCACCTGATGGCCTGTTAGGTCACCGCACCTCGTTTCCAGTCCCAGCCGCCTGCGCCGCTGAGCCAGACGCGTTGCGGGACGCTGGCCGAGTTGCCCGAAGCCGCCGTGCCGGGGAACGTCCAGAGCCCGGTCGTGGCGTTCCCGTAGTCGTACAGGGCCAGGACGTCCGCCTTCCGGTCGCCGGTGAAGTCGCCCGCCGTGATCTTGGAGTTGGCCCAGGTGAAGCCGCCCGTGCCGCTGAGCCAGGTCATGCGCGGCACGCTCGCTGAGTCACCCGCGGCACCTGTGCCCGGGAAGATCCACAAGCCCGAGGTCGACGCGCCGTAGTCGTAGAACGCCGCGACGTCCGACCTGCCGTCGCCGGTGAAGTCACCGGCCGCGATCTTCGTGTTCGACCAGGTGAACCCGCCCGCGCCGCTGAGCCACACGCGGTAAGGGGCGGACGCCGAGTCGCCGGACCCGGGCGTTCCGGGGAAGATCCAGATCCCCGACGTCGAGGCACCGTAGTCGTACAGCGCGGCCACGTCCGCCTTGCCGTCGCCGGTGAAGTCGCCGGTCGCGATCTTGGTGTTCGCCCAGGTGAAGCCGCCTGCGCCGCTGAGCCAGGTGCGGCGCGGCACGCTCGCCGAGTCGCCCGTGGCGCTGGTCCCGGGGAAGATCCACAAGCCGGTCGTCGACGCGCCGTAGTCGTAGAACGCCGTCACGTCGGCCTTGCCGTCACCCGTGAAGTCGCCCGCCGAGATCTTGCTGTTCGCCCAGGTGAAGCCGCCCGCGCCGCTGAGCCACGCCCGGTAGGGGACCGATGCCGAGTCGCCCCGTGCGGTCGTGCCGGGGAGGACCCAGAGGCCCGTCGTCGAGTTGCCGTAGTCGTACAGCACGAGCACGTCGGTCTTGCCGTCGCCGTTGAAGTCACCCGCGGTGATCTTGGAGTTGGCTGCCGTGAAGGCGCCGGCCCCGCTGAGCCACACGCGGTAAGGCTGCGAGGCCGAGTCGCCACCTGCCGCGGTGCCGGGGAACACCCACAGGCCCGCAGTCGAGTTGCCGTAGTCGTACAGGGACAGCACATCCGCCTTGCCGTCACCGTTGAAGTCGCCCGTCACGCTGCCGCTGTCCGGCGTGGTGGGCGGCTGGGGCGGGGCCTCGACGGTGAGGGTCAGGCCATAGCGCTGGAGGATCTCGTTGACCGGCTGGAAGTACGTGACCCCGCCGGACGAGCAGTTGCCCGACCCGCCGGAGGTGACGCCCTGGGCCTGGTCGCCCGTCAGCCACGAGCCGCCCGAGTCACCCGGCTCGGCGCAGGCGTTGGTCCTGGTGAGGCCCTGGACGGAACCGTTGGGGTAGTTGACGGTCTCGTTCTTGGCCAGGATGGTGCCGCACCGCCAACCGGTGGTGGAACCGGAGCGGCACACCGACGCGCCGATCGCGGCCTCGGCGGACCCGCGGACGGTGACCGAACCGCCCGAGTAGTTGTTCACCAGCGGCTGGGGCGTCCAGTTCGCGTTCGTGCGCACCCAGGCCATGTCGTCGCCGGGGAACGCCGACTGCTGCACGGTGCCCTGCGCGACCTGGTTGAACCCGTTGGTCGCGGTCCCGGCCACGCCGCAGTGCCCGGCCGTGACGTACCCGCCCTGCACCGAGAACCCGATGGAGCAGCGCGACCCGCCGTTGAAGTAGTAGGCGTCCCCGCCGCGCACGTCGTGCAGGAGCTGGGGGACCGCCGCCGCCCGCACGATCCGGACCTGCGGCGCTGCCCCGGCGAAGGCCCGCACGTCGGCGGCACCGGGTTCGGTCGCGGTCACGACGACGCTGTTGCCCGGCTCGTCCACGTACCACCCGGTGACGGTCTTGGGCGCGGTCCGCTTGGCGTCGAGGGCGCGTTTGACCTCCGCCAGCCGTTCACCGCTCCACCGCACGACCGACGCCTTCGCTCCGGCTGCTCGCGCGGCCCTCGCGGCGGCCTCGTCGGTCACGGCGACCACCAGCTCCGCGTCGGTGTCGAGCCAGGCACCGGCGAAGGCCGCGCCCGTCTCCACCCGCACGCGCTGTTCCAGCCTGCTCCCAGCGGCCTCCTTGGCCAGACGTGGCGACACCTGTTCGGGCGTGAGGCCCAGGTCCCGCCCCATGGCCGCGACCACGGGGTCGGACACCACCGGCCGTTGCGCGGCGGCCACGGCGGGCGCACCCGTGCCGACCGTGATCGCGACAACCAGCACCGGCATGATTCTTCGCAGTCTCACAGAGGATTCCTCTCCCAGAATTCTCCAAGCGACAAGAAGGGATCGCCGCCCACCGCCCCGCAGGTGAACAACCACCCAAGTATCGACACCCGGGCCCTCCCGGCGACAGCGCTACTCAGCCGCCAACGACCGGGGTGGTCCACCCAGCCCAAACGGCCTGCGCCCAACCGCCGAGCGCGGAACACCGGTAGATGTTCGGTGGTAGACGACATGCCGGAGCCGCTACCGCCGAACGTGCATTGGCGCGGCACAAGGGGGATGTTCGATCGTCTGGCCGACCTTGTCGAGCGTATTTGGACTGTCTGGAGAGGACCGTATTCGTCGTGGAGAGCGTGTGACTGTCGTTGCGAACCGGTCTCACAAACATCCATAATGGACTGTGGGGCGATGTCGTCGACATCGCCCCACAGTCACCTCACGCGTCTGGCTCAGGTGTACCAGTCGACGCAGCGCTGGGCGACGTAGCCGCCACCTCGAGCGCTGACGTGGATCCACCAGGTGCTCGAACCGCCGCACGCGGTGTAGGAGCCGCCGCTGGTGGCCGAGCAGGACGCGGACGAGCTGTCGCCGGTGTTGAGCTGGCCCTTGGCCGTGCTGCCCGTGTTCGCTGACGCGCGGACGATCACCGTCTGCTTGGCGACCACCGTGCACGCGTAGGCGTGCGCCGGGGTGGCCGTCGCGGTGGCCGGGGCCAGGGCGCCCAGTGCCAGCGCGGCACCGGCGATCACTGTCAACCTTTTGCCCATGTGACCATTTCCTTCCTCGTCGAGCCGGGAACTCCCTGCGGCACAACGGTCTCAGCCCAGTCGCACAGGCGGCGCACAGATGTCGCACGGACGTGGCACACGGTGACCCGTCCGGCGGATATGCCCGTCGCGGCCGGATGCGCCACGATTGTGCCGTCCCGGTTCGCCGACACCAGGCGTGGGACAGCGTGCGGCCCCAGGGGAACGCGGTACGGGCCGCCATCCTCACCCAGGGGGCTGGAGTGGAGTTCCTGTTCTTGGGTCCGCTGGAGGTACGGCACGCGGACACCAGCATCGACCTCGGCGGGCAACGCAGGCGCGCGGTGCTCGCCGCGTTGCTGCTGCGGGCGAACTCGTTGGCGAGTATCGGATATCTGGCCAGCGCGGCCTGGGATCGGCCACTGGCCGCCCCGGAGTCCAACATCCGAACCCACGTGGCGGGCTTGCGCCGCACCCTGCGGGAGTCCGGTGACGGTGACGCCCGGCTGGTCACCGCTCAGGGTGCGTATCGACTGGAAGTCGAGCCCTCGGAGCTGGACCTGTTGCGGTTCCACGAGTTCGCCGCCAGGGGAGACGCGTCGTTACGCGCGGGTGAACTCGGTGCGGCCATGACGGATCTGGGCCGGGCGCTGGAGCTGTGGCGCGGGGAACCGCTCGACGGACTCGCCTGCCCGGGCGAGGTCTTGGTGGCTGAGGCGACCAGGTTGGTCGACCTGCGGCTCACCGTCGTCGAACAGCACGCCGCGGCGGCGATCGGGCTCGGCCGGGCGGACTTGGTCGTCGACGGCCTCGGCCCCGTGCTCGCCGAGCACCCGCTGCGCGAATCGCTGTGGGCACGCTTTGTGGAAGCGCTGCACCAGTGCGGGCGGACGGCCGAGGCGCTGGCCGCTTTCTCACGGGCACGCGAGACACTGACCGGTGAACTCGGCATCGAGCCCGGCCCGCTGCTGCGCCAAGCCCACCAGCGCGTGCTGACCGAGTCGCCGGACCTGGAACCCGCTGTGCGCAGGCACTTGCCGGTAGACCTCGTCGGTGTAGTCGGGTTGAGAGATCGGCTGCGTGTCTTGCGCGGCATCGCGGAGGATGGGAAGTCCGACGCCGTGGTCTGCTCGATCGAGGGTATGGCAGGTATCGGCAAGACGCGGCTCGCGTTGCATGCCGCTCACCAGTTGGCCGACGTGTATCCCGATGTCGCGTTGTGGGTGGACCTCCGGGGTTTCGACCCTGAACATGACCCGGTCGACCCGTCCGCCGCGCTGGAGTCACTGCTGCGGGGGCTGGGTGTCGCTCAGGTCCCACCTGATCTCCCGGCCCGCGCCGCGCTCTTCCGGCATCGCTTGGTGGGTGAGCGCGCGCTGATCGTGCTGGACAACGCGGGTAGCGCCGAGCAGGTGCGGCCGCTGTTGCCCGGTACTCCTGGGTCGCTGGTGCTGGTTACCACCAGGCGCAACTTGGCCGCGCTCGACGGCGCGCGGGTGCTGGCGCTGGACGTCTTACCCCGGGCGGCCGCGGTGGAACTCCTGGTCTCGGTGGCGGGCCGTGAGCGGATCATGGCTGACCCGCGCGGCGCGGCCCGGATTGCCGAGCTGTGCGGTCACCTGCCCGTTGCCCTCACGCTGGCCGCCCGCCGCCTCCTGGTGCGACCACAGTGGACAGTGCGTGACCTGGCCGACCACCTGGAGGACTCCGATCGCCTGCTGGCCAGGCTATCGACCGGCACCCGTGACCTGCACGCGCTCTTCGACCTGTCTTACCGTGCCCTGCGACCTGACCAACAGCAGTTGTTCCGCCGCCTGGGCCTACACCCGTACCCGGACTTCGGACCGGATTCCGTCGCCATGTTGTGCGAGCTGACCCCGGCCGCTGTCGAGCCCCTGTTGGATTCCTTGGTCGACGAGAACCTGCTCCACCACACCATCCCCGGGCACTACCACTTCAACCACGTGGTCCGCGCGTATGCCCGCAACCGTGCTCGGATCGACGAGGCCCTACGACCTGGTTCGCGTGGTCCCGAGTGGACGAAATTATGGCCTGCGGAAGAACTCGACCTCGCCCAGGGCTATGTGGGTATTGGGGGCCTGGGCGGTGGTGGAGCGGATGTGTAGGCGCACCTCGACCACGTCGGAGATGCCCAGGTCGGTGCGTTGGGGGCCGGGTTCGTCGGACAGGGCGATGGGGGTGGTGCGGGTCGTGCCGTCGGAACTGGTGGTGATGAGGTCGACGGCGGTGGGGCGGGCTTGGTCGGTGAAGTGGTCGCGCTCGGCTGTGGGACCGGTGTGGATGACGATCGACAGGAGGCGGAAGGGGTCGGCGAAGGTGAAGGTGGCGGTGGCGCCGGGGGAGGGGGTGCCCCAGTAGCGGTTGGAGAGACCGTCGGCGGCGGCTTGGGCGGGGTGGTCGGGGAGTGCCGCGGTGGCGGTGACGGTTCGCGGGGCGATGGCGGCCGGGGTGGCCAGGCGGTCGCGGATGTCCTGGACGGCATTGTCGAGCTGGGGGTACAGGACGACGCCGAGCACCACGATGGCGATGACGACCAGGAGGGCCACCAAGGCGCGCAGCCAGCGGGAGCGATCCCCGTGCCAGGACCACCGGCGCCGGGTTTTGCCTGCTTGGGCCGCCGAGCCGGGTGAGAGGGGGGTGGCACAACGACGGCAGAAGCGGCGGTCCGGTGGATTCGGCGTCCCGCACGCGGGGCAAGGCGGACCCTCCACGGTGTCGGTCCGGACGGCACTCGCTTTCGGGCGGACCGCGACCGGCCGCGCCGGTAGCACCGGTGCGGTGTCGGTCGACCGTGCGGGACCGCCTGCATTCGACGAATCGACAGGCCCGGTGCCTGCGCGCGCGGATTCGGAGTGCTCTGGTTCGGGAGGCTCAAGGACAGCAGGCTCGGTGGCAGCGGGCACCGGTGCGGCGTGGCCGGGCATCCCATCACCGGAAGCCACGTCGTCAGTGGGTGCCGAGGACACGGTCGGCGGGTCGACCGGTGCCGGGCCTGGGGTGTCGCTTGGTGCTGTGGTGGGTGGTGCGGTGGACCAGCCGAGGTAGGTGCCGCAGGTGCCGCAGAAGTCGTCGGTGTTGGTGACTGGGCTGCCGCAGACGGGGCAGGTGTGGATGGTCATGGGGTGTCCGGGGCGGTGGGGAGGATCTCGACCTGGGGGGCCAGGTGGACGGGGCAGTGGGCGGCGACTACGGCGATGACCTGGTCGTGGTCCGCGGCGGCGCGGTCCGGCCAGACCTGCACCACCAGGTCCGGCACCGACCCTGGCAGATCTGCGTCCGCAGAGTCGGACCACGCCACACCGGGGCCGTCCGTGATCCGTACCCCGACCCCCAGCGCTAGGCGCAGGCGTGCGGCGAGGCCTGCGGCGGTGCCACGGTCGCGGTGGAGGTCGACGGCGCGGCGGACGAGTTCTCGGCGGACTGGTTCCGGCCAGCGGGGGTCGGTCCGTTCCGCGACCCAGGACGACAGCCACACCAGGAAGTCCTCCGGGGTCAGCGCCGGGTCGAAGTACGCCGTCAGGTTGTCCAGTGTGGACAGGACCACCGACAGCACGTCGTCAAGGCCCGAGGTGAACCGGAGCGCGAAGTCATCCGTGGCGTAAAGCGCGGGCAGTAGTGCGCCGATGGGATGGGTACTCGGCAACCCCGGGAGCGCAGCCCGGCTCACGACGCACCCACCACAGTCACCTGGTGCTGATGGGAGAACACCAGCGCGTCCGGGGTGAGGTCGACCCGGTCCACCCGCCCGCCGCGCACGCCGGTCAACGGGTTGGCCGGGAACAACAGGATCTCCTCCACCACACCGACGCCCGCGACCTGTTGGAGCACCGCGAAAATCTCGCCGTACTGCACCGCGCGGCCGAACTCCCACCCTGTGCCGCCCGCACCGCCTGTCAGCGGGTTGAGGTAGCCGTGCAGCGCGTCCTGCGCCGAGGTCCGCACGTGATCAACATCGGCATCGGCGGCACGCAGCCGGGCGACGACGGTGATCCCCTGGTACCGCGGCGGAGTGACGATCGCACGGGTGCCCAGCAGCCGCCGAGCGTCCAGCCGCTCCGCCACCGCCGCCAGCACCTCGTCCGACGGGATGAGCTGCTCGATCCGCAGGTACTCGCCAACCCCGGTGGTGGCCGACGGGACGACCAAGATCCGGGCCGCGCCAGGCTCATCGGACGACGGCAGGCACCGCACCCGGGCCAGGGAAGGCGCGGCCTCGTGCGCGATCCGCTCGTGGTCCGACGCCGTCACCGCCCGGTCCTGGACACGCAGTTGCTGTGGCGCACGTTCCCTGGCCTCGGCAACGGTCTCGCCGTCGACCCCACCCCGAGCCGCCTCCCGGTTGACCACCGCCGAGACGTAAGGCACGGAACTCCGCAGCACCGAGATCGAGCCGCGGGCCACATTCCCCACGCGCCCCCCGCCGGTGCGGTAGCGCTCCACCAGGATCGTGGCCCCCTTAGGCGGAACAGCGCCGTAGTGGCGTGGTTCCCCGTTCGGCTCGCGCACTGCGGGCGGGAAACGCACCTCACCGAGCGTGGCGTCCAAGACGATGTGCCGGTCGTGCGGGCCCGACTCGCCGAAGTGCTCCACGGCGATCCACTGCTGCCAGCCCTCGCCATCGGAGACCAGCACGGTGACGGGCTCGCCATCGGTCAGCACAGGCGTCCTGGGCAACGTGAACTTCTGGCCTGGCACACCCTGCGACTGCCCGAGCGGCACGTCCGGCACCGTCTCGGCATGCTCGACGGTCGTGGTACCACCCAGGGTGAACGCCTCCGCGACGCGGATTGTCGGAGACTCGGCGTAGAACGGTTGGCCTGCCTCAGGTTCGGTGACCCGGCAGCGCACCCACCCGGCCCGCGTACCGGAGATCGCCGACTCCGTGTGCGACGCAGGCAGGTGTACCACGACCTCGCCAGGTCGGTTGAGCCCGCCGGTACTGTCCTCATCGGTCTCACAGTCGGTCCATCCATGACCGTCCCACGCCTCCCACACCAGCGGCGGTTGGCGCGGGTCGACGCCGATGCCCTCCACCTGGCTGTCCAGCCGCAGCACCACGACGCACCGCGGCGCCGCTACCGAGAGGCCGAAAAGCGTCGCGTCACCCGGCGCCGGGGTGGTCTGGAAGCATCGGACGTCCTGACCCGCGACGAGATCCTTGGTGCGGTCGGTGTGCTCGCCCGCCGCCGACTTCGTCACCAGCGCGGTGAGTTCGGTCGGCACGATCGGC
This sequence comes from Actinokineospora globicatena, assembly GCF_024171945.1. GTDB lineage: Bacteria > Actinomycetota > Actinomycetes > Mycobacteriales > Pseudonocardiaceae > Actinokineospora > Actinokineospora globicatena. The sequence continues at coordinate 647,016 of NZ_JAMTCR010000003.1, read as the reverse complement.
AGTGGTTCGATCGTCGCGAACACCACGGCCTCCGCGGTCTCCGCACGTGCCGTCGCCACCTCGGTCCCCGCGGGCAGCAACACCACTTCAGCTTGCGGTGCCGACAGCCAGAAGGTCACGTCCGCCCTGGCCGCCGTCGGTGGGAACAGCCGGACGCCGAGCAGGTCCAGGAACGCCAAATAGTTGCGCTCGGGAACCCGGTTGAGCCGGTAGACGAGCTGGTCGACCATCTGCGCGAAGGTTTCGATCAACGTGACCCCGGGGTCGGAGACGTTGTGGTCGGTCCACTCCGGACACCTGTTGCGCACGTACCGCTTGGCCTCGTCGACCAGCTGCTGGAACCGGCGGTCGTCGAGGTTGGGCGCTGGCAGGGCCATCAGTCCGCCCCGCCTTCGGACGGGATGGTGTAGAAGGGGAACACCAGGTTGCGCTGGTCGTTGGTCGCGCGGATGGTGTACTCGATGGAGATGTGCAGGGTGCCCGCCTCGATCGGGTCGAAGTCCACCCCCACCGCGACGACGTCCACCCTGGGTTCCCACCGGTCGAGCGCCACCCGCACCTCGCGCGCGATGTGGCCCGCCGTCGCCCCGTCGGTCGAGGCGAACACGTGGTCGTGGATGCCGCAGCCGAACTCCGGCCGCATCGGCCGTTCCCCCGGCGCGGTGCCCAGGATCAGCCAGATGGCCTCCTCGATCTCCTGGTCCCGCTCGACCATGCCGATGCCGCCGGTCGGGCCGACCCGCATCGGGAAACCCCAACCCCTGCCGATGAAGTCCGCGCGCACCCTCATCCTCCGATTCGGACGGTCAGCGCGCCGGTCACGACGTTGGCCCCGCACCCGGTCTTGTCGCCGACCCTGGCCGCGACCAAGCCGCCGATCAGCACGCGGCCGATGCGCGGCTGGATCACGTTCGCCGGGCCGAGCGCGATGTGCGGTGGGATGACGCACACGTGTGTGCTGCCGATGACCGCGGCTGGCTTGCCCTCGATGAGCACGGTGGCGATCCTGGCCGCCGCCATCGGCGGCGGGGGACCGATCGTGCCTCCGTGGCTGGTCTTGTCCCCGAGACGTGCGGCGAACAGCATCCCGCGCGCTCCTTTCAGTTGATCCGGACCGTGAGGCCCTTGAGCACGGCCTCAGTGCCGCCGGTGACCGATGCCGAGGTGCCGCCCTTGACCGAGGCGGTGGTGGCGGCCTCTACCGAGACTGTCTGTCCTTTGAGGACCAGCGCGCCGCGCTTGGCGTCGACGGTGATGCCGCGGTCGTCCAGGCGCAGCGAGCTCAGGATCCGGCCGCCGCCCCGGCCGCGCACCCGCACGTCGATCCGGCCGTTCTTCTCGTCGAGCACGACCTCCAGGCGCTTGTCCCCGCTGAGCACGCGCACCCCGGACTTGGCGGTGCCGTCGAGCAGTTCCAGCCGGTTCCCGGTGCGCGAGACCAACGAGCGCCGGTTCAGCTTGCCGGTCTTGCGGTCGACGAGCGGCACGTCGTGCGGGGACGGCTTGTCCACGCCGTTGTAGAGCCCGCCCAACACGTACGGCCGGTCAAGGCTGCCCTGCTCGAACCCGACGAGCACCTCGTCGTTGACCTCCGGGCTGAACACCCCGCCGCCCCGCACGCCGCCCCATTGCACGGTGCGCACCCAGTCGGTGACGTAGTTGTCGTCCAGCCAAGGGAACCGCAGCCGCACACCACCACGTTCGGTCGGGTCCTTGATGTCGGTGACCACGCCGATCGCCAGCCCCGGCAGCCGCGGTGAGCGCGCGGGTGCGTTGGCCCCGGCCACCAGACCCGACAGAGACCGGTCAGCGGAGGAGCTGACGGTGACCGTGGTGCGGTAGCCCGAGCCCGGTTCGAGCACGTGGCGCACCGCAGTCGCCGTGTAGCGGCCGGTGAACGCGGCACCCACGCGAGCCAACGCCACTGGCACCCCAGCTCGCAGCTTGGGGTTGCCCTCGGCAACCGCCTCGATCTCGCCGAACCCTGCTGCCGCCGAAGCGGCTACACCACGCGCCACCGCCGCTGCCTCCGCTTGCGTGCCGTACGGGGTGTCGGTGACCAACAGGCGAGCCCTGGGTCCAAAGGTCGGTGACGGCGTCAGCCCGGGGGTCACAGTCCGGCTCTTCAGCGCGGGTTCGATTGCCACCAAAGCCTTCTTCGTCTTCACGTCCCACGCGCGGACCTCCACAGCGCTCACCTGCTGCGCACTGGTCAACGTCGCGTGCAGCGCCATCACGTTCTCGCCGTGCTCCAACACCAGCGGATCGCGCGACGCGGACGTGCTCGGTGACGGGGCCTTGCTCGCGGGCTCCGGCTTCGTCAGCTGCAGCACACCCTTGTCGTCGACCTGCAGCACCACGCCGTGGTCGTAGGCCAGCTGCGACAGGAAGTCCCAATCGGACACCCCCGCCTGGCTCAGTTGCGTGTAGGTCACCGGGGACAGCTCGACCTTGCCGACGGTCAGCCCCGCGCCCTTGGCCACCTTGCGCACGATGTCGGCGGCGGTCATGTTGCGGAACGCCTCGACCTTGCGGCCCCGGAACAGCCGGTGCGCCTTGCTCATCGCGTGCACCACGGTGAACGAGCCGGTCGAGTCCGCGTCCAGCTCCAGCGCCGTCACCTCGCCGATGAACAGCAACTCCTGCGCCGTCCCGCGCGCGGTGGACACCGACACGCGCAGCGGCGTGCCGATGGTGATGCCGGTCGCAGCGAGGAACTCGTGGTCGCCGTCGCGGTAGGTCAGGACCGCCGCGTCGGGCAGGCCGACGCTCTCGTCGACCACGCAGCTCACCAGCTGCCGGTCCCACACCGGCGGCAACGGCCCCGGCGCGGCCACGATCGGGTCGGCGGCGAAGGATCGACTGCTCACGCTGCTCCCTCCAAGGTCCCGGTCACCTCGGCCGCGCCGGGCAGCAGCAGCTCCCGGCCGGCCGGCAGCACCATCGGGTCATCGATGTCGTTGGCCTCGGCGATCGGCCGCCACAGCGTCGCGTTCCCGTACTCCTGCCACGCCAACTGCGGCAGGCTGTCCCCGGCGACCACCCGGTGCGTGCGGCGCGCGCCCGGCGACCCCGAGGTCGGGTTCTGGCCGGGCGTGTCGACCCCGGCCTCCTCGATCGAGAGCGCGCACGTCGCCCGAAGCGGCTTGCCGTCGACGTCGAACAGGGCGTAGTCGACCGACAGGTTCACCAGCACCCCGTCGAACGACGTGGTCTTCGCCGTGCCCCACTCGAACCGCACCCACGGGCTGGCGGGCTTCTTGCGCGCCAGGCTCTGCCGGGTCGGCACGCAGGCCACCATCAGCTTCTCGACCCGGTCCTCCACGGAGTTGTCGTGGGTGGCGGTGGCGTCGAGGAAGATCTCCACCGACAACGTCCTTGGCCCGCTGCCCACGAACTCCGGCAGCGCCGACTGACCCGCCATCCGCGACGGCTTGCGCCGCCACTCGATGCTCTTGGCCAGCGCCAAGGTGTTCGGGTTGAACTGGAACGGCACGGTCGCCAGCCGCGCCCCCGGCTTCGCGCCGACCTTGGCGGGCGGTTCCATGATCACCAGCCGCGCGCGGGCCAGACCCTGTGCCGCCATCTCGACCCCTCCTCGTCCCGGCCCGCCTCAGGAGGCGAGCAGCCCCTCGTGCGCGAACTCCAACGTCTCCACCGCGGCCCGCGAGTCGGCCGGGTCGAACGACGGCCCCTCCCAGCGCACCGGCACGATGCCCTGCACCTGCCACCGGGTGATCGGCGTCAGGTCCGGCGCCAGCGCCACGATCTCGCCGCTCTTGCGCTCCACCCGGCGCACCACCTCGTTGAGCCACCGCACGACCTTCGCCGAGTCCGCGGTGACCGGGCGGGTCATGGTGATGTTCGACCAGGTGATCCGCGACGGCAGCTGCCAGGTGAACCCGTTGTTGCCGCCCTCGGTGAACTGCTCGACCTCCATCTGCGCGCCGAGGCCCTGGCAGGTGTGGAACGCGCCGAGGTCGTTGCCGCCGATGGTCAACTGGAAGAACACGGTGGTGGCGAAGACGGTGCTGGTCATGGGGTCCTCTCAGCGGCGGTGGTCGTTGCGGTGCCCGGCCCGCTCCCTGCCGTGGCGCAACTCGGCGCGCAGCAGGCGCAGGAGGGGGTCGAGGAGCCCGCGGGCCAGCTCCTCCAGGTCGTTGCCCGGAGGCTTCTCCGGTGGTTTGGCCTGGGTCGCGCGGCGCTGGACCGGTGTGGCCTTGGCGCGTGGCGGGTTCCTCGCGGGTGGGGGCGGTGGTGGTTTCGCCGGGGCGACCGGATTGCGCCGCACGGCGGGCGGCCCGGCCTTGGTCGGCTGGGACCTGGCCTGCTGGATCGCGGACGGCTGGGCGCCGGGGGCCGGTACCTGGGTCGGCCGGACAACAGGGCGGTCAACAGGCCCCTCGGTGGCCTGCGGCGTGGAGATGACTGGTCGGACAACGGCGGTGTCGCGGCCCAGGGTGGGTTTGCCTGCCCGTTGGACGGGGGGTTGTACCCGGATCAGGGGGACTGCCGCGCTGGTGAGCGTGGGGCTGTGGTGGGCCGTGGGGGTGACCCGTGCTGGGGATGGCCTGGCGAGCAGCGTGCGGCGGGCCGTGGTGCCGGGGGGCGCTGAGGTGTGCGGGGTGGTGGGCGCATGGGCAGTTGCTGGCTCGGCCGCGCGCTGGATCGTGGCGTGGGGGAGCACCGGCGCGACTTCGGCTTGCGGGGAGACGGTGGAGCCTCCGCGGACTGCCTGTGGCGCCGGGCCGTTGGGAGTGCGCTGGATCGTGGGCCCGGGAAGCACCGGTGTACGGGACGGGCGCGCGACGGTTGTGGCGTGAGGCAGCGCGGCTCCGGGAAGGACCGGTGTCTGGCGCGCGCTCGGGGAGGAGTGCGGAGGGGGCACGGCGCTGGGAGCGCTGCGGACTGGCTGTGGTGTCGGGCCGGTGGGGCTGCGTTGGATCGCGGCTCCGGGGAGGCCTGGTGCCTCGTTGGCGCGGGGGGTGACGTGTGCGACGGCCTGTGCCTGCGGGGTCACGGTGGTGGAGCCGCCGTGGGCTGTCTGTGGTGTCGGGCCGTTGGGGTTGCGCTGGATCGTGGCCCCGGGAAGAACCGGTGCCTCGTTCGTGCGGGGCGCGCCTGCCTGGGGCCGCCGGATCGCTGCGCTGGGGGCGGACGAGCCTCCGTGGACCGACTGCGGTGTTGGGCCGTTGGGCGTGCGCTGGACCGTGGTGTGGGGCACCACCGGTGTACGGGGCTCGACGGGGGAGACGTGCGCGACGGCTCTGGTCTGAGGCGGCGCGGTGCCGGGGAAGGTGGAGCCGCTGTGGATCGTGGCGCCGGGAAGAACCGGTGTCGCGCGAGGCGCGATTGCTGGTGCCTGCGGGATCGCTGCGGCGGATGAGCCATCGTGGACCGACTGTGGTGCCGGGGCGTTGGACGTGCGCTGGATCGCGGCTCCGGGCAGCACGGATGTCTGGTTCGTGCTGGGGGAGGCCTGCGGGGCGACGGTGGGTGAGCCGCCGTGGACCGTCGATGTCGGGGTGCTGGGCGTGCGCTGTGTCGTGGGCTCCTGCGGCGCGCTGGGGGATGCGTGCGCGACTACGTGGGCCTGCGGGGTCGCTGGGCTGGAGGCGGTGAGCGGGGTGTCGCGGACCGGTTCTTTAGTCGTCCGTTGGACCGTGGCCCCCGGAAGCACCGGCCTGCTGGATTCGGCGACGGCTTGGGGCCGCGAGTTCGCGGTGGTGGGTGAGTCATCGTGGACTGTCGGTGTCGGGTCGCTTGGCGTGCGCTGGATAGCGGCCGCAGGAAGCACCGGTGTCCGGGGTGTGCGGAGGGCGGCGTGCGCGACAGCTTGCGGGGTCGCGGCGCTGGGGGCGGGTGAGCCACCGTGGACTGTCGGTGCTGGGCCGCCGGGCTTGCGCTGGATTGTGGCCGCAGGAAGCACTGGTGTCCGAGGGGACGCGGCGCTGGGTGAGCTGCTGCGGGCTGTTGGTGCCTGGCCTTGGGGTGTGCGCTGGATTATGGGTCCGGGGAGCGCAGATGACTGGTTAGCGCTGGGACCGGCGTGCGCGACTGTCTGGGCTTGCGGGGGTGTTGCGCTAGGGATGGCGGGTGCGGTGCTGCGGGATGTCTGAGGTGCTGGGCCTTTGCGCACGCGTTGGATGCCCGTGGTGGCGAGCGTGGGTGCCTGCGTGCCGTGGGTACTGGGCGGAGTGTGCAGAGCGGGAGTGTGCCGCTGGGTTGCCGCGTTGGGCGGCGCGGGCGAGTCGCTGTTGTCCTGCGCTGGGTTGGCGGAGGGGCGTTGGATCACTGCGCTGGCCTTGATGGCGGGAGCAACCGGAGAGGAGGTTGCCGCGTCAGCGAGTGGGGCAGGCTGGGTTAGCGCACGGTGAGTCCGGGGTGTGTTGTGGCCGCTCGCTGGAGCTTGTGCTGGGGAATGGGCAAGCGTGTGGCGGGCGGGAGCCGCTTGGGGTGGGGAGTGGGGGTCCGTTCCTGCCGCCGGTGTCTTCCTGGGTGACGGAGCCAGTGCCCGCTGCACCGCCGGACCAGGTATCTCGACCGGGCTGCTGCGGGTGGCCGGTGAAACAATCGCCTCCGGTGCGGCCCCTCCAGTCGCCACCAGCAGCGGACCGCGCGGCGCCGACTCCGTTCCCGGCGCCCGCACGACCCCGTGTGCCACCCCCGACGGTGCCGAGTGGGACACCGAGTGCGCCATCTCGCCAACCACAGACGGATCGCCCCACGATGACAAGGTCGAGCGGAACGCGAGTCCGTCCGAAACGGACACTCCGTCGCGCACCGAGACGGGGGTGAGGGGCGGCACGGACCGCCAGCCGCCGTCCCAGGGCGGCTGGGTGGTGGTGCGCTTCGGTGTGCGGAAGCGGTCCCAGATGGACACCGCGCTCACCCCCCTTCGTTGATCCTCGTGTTGATGCGGCTGATCTCGCGGACCCACCGGCCCCGTTCGTCGTGGGTGAGGCCGAGGACCTCCTCGCGCGGCCAGTGGAAGTGGTAGGCCACGTACGCGACCTCTTCGAGCAGTCGGTCAGGCGCGTACGTCGCTATTCCCCCAGGCGCCCACCCGCGAGGTCGACGTCGAACGTGCTGCCGCAGGACGGGCAGGCGACCCCGGCGCGGGTGTGGCCCTCACTGTTGATCCGCCGGTAGAAGTCCTGCAGGAACGCGATGTCGGTGGCGTACATCTGCTCCACCACACCCGCGTGCACGTCGGAGATGCCGCCGAGCTCGGTGATCACCTGGCTGAGCAGCACGACGCTGAGGTACGCCGGGTTCTCCTTGACCCGCAGGTCGATCAGCGGCCGCAGCTCGTCGCGCGCGGTGGCCAGCCGCATCCGGCCCGCGCGGTGCCTGGCGCCGTTCTGGTCGACGTAGCCGCGCGGCAGTTCGAAGGCGAACTCCGTGTGCGAGTCCGACGAGTTCGATGACGCCGAGGACTCCGTGCCCCGACCCGTGCTCTTGCGGCCGACCTCGACCAGCTCGTCGAGATCGCCGATGCTGACCGTCCGGCGCCTCATTCGACCTCGATGTCCTCGAAGGTGATGGTGACCTTCTCCACCGCCGCGGTGGACTCGCCCGCCTTGAGCGAGGGGCCCTCCCACTTGCTGGCCCACCCGTTCATCAGCTGCATCCGGCGCACGGTGGTGCCCTCGCTGTCCTTGATCTCGATGGTGATGTTCTGCCGCGCCGAGGCCACCGCGCCCTTGTTCAGGGTCTCCTTGAGCCACTTGGTGAACTCGCTGCTCTGGTCGAGCCCGCGGGTCAGGGTGATCTCCCCGCCCTTGCGCGCACCGGGCTGCTTGCGCAGCAGCGGCTTGCCCTGCGGGGTCACCTGGGACACCTCGACGACGTCCTCCTCCACGACCAGGCCGCTCACCTCCTGCAGCGACTCGACCTCGTACCCGCCGAGCTGCACCCCGAAGACGTGGGTGGACAGCGCGTCGCCCTCTGCCATGGTCTACCTCCGTTGATCCCTAGCGGCTCTTACTCGCTGACGAGGCTGGTGCTGTCCGAGAACTGCGCCAGCCGGAACACCACGAACTCCGCGGGCTTCACCGGCGCGACACCGATCTCGCACACGACCTGCCCGAGGTCGATCGACTCGCGCGGGTTGTTGTCCCGGTCGCACTTGACGTAGAACGCCTCTTCCGCGTTGCGCCCGAACAGCGCGCCCCGGCGCCACTGCTCGGTGAGGAACGCGGTGATGTTGCGCCGGATGCTCGACCAGAGCCGGTCGTCGTTGGGCTCGAACACCACCCACTGGGTGCCGAGCAGGATCGACTCCTCCAGGTAGTTGAACAGCCTGCGCACGTTGAGGTAGCGCCACGCCGGGTCCGACGAGAGCGTGCGGGCGCCCCAGATCCGGATGCCCCGGCCGGGGAAGGCGCGCACGCAGTTGACGCCGATGGGGTTGAGCAGGTCCTGCTCGCCCTTGCTCAGCGTCAGCTCCAGGTCGACCGCGCCGCGGATGACCTCGTTGGCCGGTGCTTTGTGGACACCGCGCTCGACGTCGTTGCGCGCCCACACACCCGAGACGTGGCCGGACGGCGGGACGATGACGTTGCGCCCGGCGGCCGGGTCGAACACCTTGATCCACGGGTAGTACAGCGACGCGTGCTTGGAGTCGTAACCCGCCGTGTCCTGCCGCCAAGTGCGGACCTGCTGCGCGGAGAGCCCGGGCGGGGTGTCGAGCACGGCGACCCGGTCGCCCATCTGCTCGCAATGCGAGATCACCGCCAACTGGACCGTCTTGACGCCCTCGAGGTCGATGCTGCCGCGCTGGTACGCACCCATCAGATCGGGCACGGCGACCATGGTCACCTCGTCGATCGACTCCAGGCCGCCGAACCCGGTGCGCGCCTCGGCGTCGCCGATGTACTCGGAGGCGTCGGCGGTCCCGGTCGACTCCGCGGGCTTGTCCGGCGCGGCGAGGGTGATCGACTGCCGGTCCGGTCGCGACAGCGAGGTGCCGGGCCGCTCGGTGACGGTGATCAGCTTGGACCGCTCGCCGACCTGGGTCACCACGTAGTTCTTGACGTTCTTGCGGGTCGAGACGTCGAAGGTCTCCACGACCTTGGTGCCCTGCCGCACCAGCAGCTTGAACCGGTCCTCCGGCGGGGTCTCCCCGTCGGCGTCGGCGATCTCGACCGAGATGTCCGGTCCGGCCTCGGGGCGGGGCGCGACGAGCAGCCCGCCGAGGGTCACCGGCACCGGCGCGGGCGGTTCGGCGTCGGGTGCGTCGCCGCCGACGCGGACCACGTAGGCCGAGCCGCCGCCGTTGGTGAAGTAGCCGTACACCGCGTGCGGCAGGTAGGTGCCGTCGACGAACCCGCCGAACAGCTGCGCGTACTGGTTCCAGCTGGTCACCAGGGTGGGTCGGTGGAACGGGCCGCGCTCGGCGAACCCGACGAAGGCGGCGACCGCCGTGCCGACCCCCTCGATCGGTCGCGCCCCGGTCTGGACCTCCTCCACGTACACACCTGGGGAGAGGTACTGCGGCATGGTCGCTCCTCGTCTCGAATCCGGTGCCTGGTAACAGGGTGTCGCGGGTGGGCGGTGCGGTGGCAGGTCCGCTCGACTCTCGGCGGGGGCACCCCCGTTGCCCTACCGGTCAGCCGCGCGAGAGGTCGCCCGCGGCGCGGATGCCGAACGTGCGCCACAGGGCGGCCAGGACCCGCTCCATCGCCTCCGCCTCGGTCAGCTGGTGTTGCCCGGCGGGCAGGTGGCCGTTGACGAAGTCCCGCAGTCCCTGCCGGGTTCGCGGCGTCGCGGGCAGGGTGAACGAGAACGGCCCGTCGCCCGGCTGGTTGCTGTTGTCGCGCACCGGTGGGACGCCGCCGTGGTGCATGTAGGAGCCGCCCGAGTAGTTGGTGTCGGGTCCGAAGTCGACATTCGAGCTGACCACGCCGACCGTGCGGCCACCGGCCTCCTGCGACACGAACCGCGCGGCGGGCGGGGAACCGGAGAGCAGGTAGGTGTAGCTGGTGTCGGGTTCCCGGTCGGTGTCGGGCAGGCCGATGCCGCGCGACGCCCCGGGCATCAGACCTTGGTCGTGGATGGCGGGGATGTTGCGGCCCCTGGTCAGGTGCGCGTGGATGTCGATGCCCGGAGGTAGGTTCGCGGTGGAGGCGAACCGGTCCCGCAGTCCGGCCATGTCGATGCGGCCCTCGGGGCTGCTGTCGTCGGACTCCTCGCGTGCCCGGCCGCGTGACGGGCCGCCCATCGCCATCGGCCGCGCCGCGCTGGCGCCCGGCATGGCCATCGGGGTCGACGCTGATGCTTGTGGCGGCGCGGTCGCGGTGCGGATCTCGCGGCGTTCGGTGGCGATCAGCTGGACTAGCGCGGCGACGGTGGCACGTTTGGCGCGGGCTTGGACGATGTTGAGGGTGACGGTGCCGCGCTGGTTCTCCTCCCAGGCCTGGATCGCCTCCTCCAGGGTGTTGAGGGTGTCGCGGCGCTGGTCGAGCTGGTCGTTGTCCTGGATGGAGATGTAGGCCCGGACGGCCTCGCCGATCGCGGGCCAGAACGAGCGCCGCAGGCCCATGCTGCCGGGTTCGGCGGCGAGCGCGGCGCGGACGTCGTCGGAGTTGCGCCAGTCGCGCGGACTTCGCTGCACGGCGGGCTGTCCGCTTGCGGGCGTGGTGTGCTCGTGACTGTGTCCACTGTGGTCGGTTTCGGGCGCGGGGCCGCTCATCGCGCGGGTGGCGACGTCCTCGGCTGCCCGTTCGAACCGGTCGCCGGGGTCGCTGAGGGCAACGCCGTTGCCGTGGTCGGTCGCCGAGACCGGACCTTCGCGCTGCTGCACCACGTGCCAGAGTTCGTGCGCGAGGGTGTGGTCGTCCGAGCCACCTCGCCCCAGGACGACGTGTTCGCCGGAGGTGTAGGCGCGGGCCCCGATCTCGTCAGCCGAACGAGCTGCCGCGGTGTCGTTGTGCACGCGTACGGTGGAGAAGTCCGCGCCCAGCCGCGATTCCATGTCCGCGCGCTTCCCGGCGTCGAGAGGGCGGCCCGCGCCGGTCAACACGTCGTGCACCCCGGACGGTTCGGTCGTCTCATCCTGCTCCTCGCCGGAGAGCAGTCGCGCCACGGCCGCGTTGCCCAGGGACCGCTGCAGGTCGTGCACGGTCCTCGTCGCGGGTCCCTGATCTTCGGGTTGAGCCGCGCGGTGCGGTGCCGTCCGCCGCTCGGGCCGGTCCTGCTCGTGTTCGTGCATGGGTGCCTCCTCTGCCGGTCAGGCGGATAGCGCGGACGGGGTGAGCTCGGCGTCGTCGACGAGCCTGCCGAGCTTGCGGTACTCCTGGCGCACCGCCGCGACGAGATCGGCCATCGCCACCGGGCGGTCCTCGGCGGCCGCGGCGTATGCGGCGCTGATCGCGCAGGCCCGGATCGAGCCGCCCGCCAGTTCGAAACTCTGTGCGCACCTCGCGATGTCCAGGTCGTCGGATCTGGGCATCGCGGTGCCGAGGCAGCGGTCCCACAGTGCGGCGCGTTGCATGGCGTCGGGGAGCGCGAACTCGGCGATCACGTCGAGCCGCCTGGTGAACGCGTCGTCCACATTGGACCGAAGGTTGGTGGTGAGCACGGCGACGCCGCCGAAGGACTCCAGGCGGGACAGCAGGTAGGCCGACTCCAGGTTGGCGTACCGGTCGCGGGCGTCGGAGATCTTCGACCGCTTGCCGAACACCGCGTCGGCCTCGTCGAACAGCAGCACGCCCTGGACCCGTTCGGCCTCGGTGAAGATCCGCTCCAGGTTCTTCTCGGTCTCCCCGAGGTACTTGTCGACCACGGTAGCCAGGTTGACCACGTACAGGTCCATCCCGATGGCCGCGGCGACGACCTCGGCCGACATCGTCTTGCCGGTCCCGGACTCGCCCGCGAACAGGGCCACGACGCCGTGCCCTCGGCCGCCGCCGGGGCGCATCCGCCACTCGCCGAGGACGCGGTCGCGCAGCCGTGCCCGCTGGGCCAGTTCGGTGAGCTGCGCCAGGGTGGTGTCCGGGAGCACCAGGTCGTCCCAGGTGACCGACGGGATGATCCGGCGGGCCAGTCTGCGCAGGCCGGAGCCGTTGGTCGCGCGCACTCCGGCTCGGACATGCTCGACGTTGAGCGGCAGACCGTCCAGCGCCGCGTGCCTGGCGGCGACCGACACGATCCGTTCGACCTGCGCGGCGCCGACCCGGTAGACCCCGACAGCGGCCATGATATCCGGATTGGCGGGTGCTCCGGTCGCCTTCGTGATCGCGTTCGACCAGGTGTCGGGGTGGTTGCCGGGGGAGTGGGGGACGGGGATGGATAGGACGGTGCGGGGGGACCAGCTCGCGTCCCAGGTCAGGGCGCTGTGGAGGATCAGGGGGACTTCGTGGGCTGTGGCGAGGAGGTGCTCAAGGCCGTCGGGCGCTTCGTGGAGTGGTCCGACGACGATTCCTGCGTTGCGGAGTCGGGCCTCGCGCACTAGCGGGACGACGTCGGTCAGCGTGGCGGGGTCGACCGCTATCGCGGTGCCCAGGGCTTCGATGGCGAGCTGGTGGGCCTCTCCTGTGGTGTCGTGCAGGTGTACCGGTCCTGCCGCTGTCGCCGCACGGACTCGTTTGGCGAATGGGCCGGGGTCAGCTGGGCAGATTTCGGGCGCCCAAGTGGAGTCTTCGGCTCCGAGGAGGTGCGCGACGACCCGGTCCGGCACCCTCAGGGTGCGTGACAGCGCGGGCGCACTCGCTTCGCCGATCTCCACCAGCCCGCCGGCAACCAACGGCGCCGTCGGTGCCAACCGGAACCGGCCCAGCCCAGCGTGCGGCAACCCGCAGAGCCGCAACGTCAACCCCACCGTGGGCCTACGCCGGGTGATGTCGTCATTGAGATACCCGTAGAGCCGCTCAAACCTCGCATCAATATCCGGCGCGACCGCCACCAGCAGCAGGTCCAGGTCGACATCGGAGAGCCCGAACCCAGCCGCCATGGCCGCCATCCGCCCACGCCCCACCTGCGCCCTGGGCTCCAGCTCAACCGGCACATCCAGCACCCGGAGCGCATCCGCCTGCGTCACGTAGAGCGCCCGCCGCGGATCAGCAAACCCCGGATCATCGGCGGCCCGCTCCTCGATCGCCTTGCGAACCCGAGCCTCCAACTCCGCCAACCCGTCGAACAGATCGTCGGGGGTCATCGGATGGGGTTGCTGCGTTTGCGGCGGGTGGGGCGGGGGCGGGTGGGGGCGAAGCCGTCGCCTTCGGCGGTGGTGGGGGTTTCGTAGCGGAGGTGGTGGCCTGGGTCGGGGGCTAGGTCGCCGCGGAGGACTAGGCCTTCGGTTACCGGGGGGCCTGCGGGGGTGTGGGCGCCGATGAGGGGGGCGATGATGAGGACGTCGATGGCGGGTTTGAGTTCGCCGCCGAGGGCGGACCAGATGTCGGTGGCGGCGCTGCCCTGGGACACCGGGCCCGCGGCCTCCATGGTCACCGACAGACCGAGTTCGGCAAGCGTCCCGGTGAGCCACCGGTCCTCGACCCGTTCCCGCCGCACCAAGCAGCTCAAGGCCCGCGACAGCAGCCGGTGTTCGTCCTGGGGCCGGTTCGTCCACGCCGTCACCAGGTACGACAGTCGGAACCAGCGCGGCGGGTCACGCCACCCGGTGACCTTGCCGTCCGCGTCGAGCTCCTCCGTCGTGCCGGTGCTGCGCCGGGCCCGGTCCTCGCGGATGTCGTAGAGGAACACGTTGACCGTCGGCACCGTGCGCCGCGCGGTCCAGTCCGTCGTCGGTGCCTCGAACGCCAGCTCCCCGCCGCTGCCGGGCACGCCGCCCTCGGTGAGCAGCCCGCGCAAGGCCTCGTCCACCTCGTGGATCATCGCCGCCCCCACATCATCGTCGCCCCACCATGTCCGGCGGGCTGATCGACCCAGGCACCACCAGGAACGGCGTGGTCGCGGGCCGGAACCCGGCACCGGTCGCCGTGATCGTGCGCGGCCCCGTCTGGTCCTTGGCGAGGATCAGCAGCTGCGAGATGAACCGACCATCGGCACCCGGCAGCGTGGGCGCCGCCGCCGCGGTGATGCCAGATGTCCAAGTCAGCGCCACTGGCACGCCAGGCGGGAAGTCGACCCCGCGCACCGAGGTGACGAAACGAGGCTCCCCGATGTCAGGCAACGCCACGATCTTCGGCAACAGCACCCGCATCGGAGCGACAGCGGTGTTGTCGGCCAAGTCGTTGTCTGTGCCAGTGGTACGCAGCAGCCCGCGCACCTCAGTCGTCACCGGCGCCTTCGGAGCCAGCACCACCTGCACCACCGCCGCCATACCGGGCCACAAGTCAGGCAACGCACACCCGGTCGCGGTGCAGCCGGACGGGAGCGACGACACCGGGATCCCCGCAGGCAACACGATGTCCAAGCGCAGCCCGGTCGCGAGACTCGGCCCACCATTGCGCGCGGTGTAGGTCACCGTCGCCCGGCCGTCCACATAGGAAGGATTCGGGTTGACGGTCACACTCAACGCAGGCCCAGCAGGCGGTGGCGGCGGGGGTGGCGCCGGTGGCTCAGGAGACCCCACCTCGACCACGGTCGACGACGCGTTGTCGCCCGGTGTCGAGTCCAAGATCGGCCCGGTCACCGACCACTGCACCGTCCACCGACCCACCACGACCGGCGTGAACACAGCCGTGACCCGGACCGTCGTGTCCGCAGGCAACGCCCCGAACTCGCACCGGCGCTCAACCACGTCGCACCGCTCCCGGGGTACGCGCAGGTCGTCGAGCCGCAGCCCCTCCGGCACCGAACCCGTGACGGTCGCCGAAGGTGTGTCCGCCGGGCCGTGGTTCACCACATCGACCGGCACCTCCACCGGTTCACCCACGGTGCCGGTGATCCGTGGCGGCGCCAGCACAGCCAGGTCGACCGGCAGCTGCCAAGTCGGCTCCTTCTGCCGCCCCGGTAGGTCCCAGTCGAGCCGAGCCAGCTCACCGGTGTCCAGGTCGAGCACCGCCAGCGCCTCAGGCGAGCGCGCGTCACCCTCACGCCGAGTGGTCAGCACCAGCCGATCGCCCTCAGCCGAGAACGCGACGTCACGCGGCTGGAACGGACCGGTCGCGCTGTTCACCGGCGTGGCGCAGGACGGAGAGCCAGCCGGGAGGACCACGCGGCAGTCGGCATCGGCCAGCGACACCAGCAGCACGCCGTCGTTCTCCCGGTTGAACGCGAGCACGCGGCTGTCCGGGCTGAACGCCGGGCTGTCGTCGGTGACCGCGCAGTCGAACCCGCACACCGCCGCGCTCAGGTCGCGTTGCCCACCCAGGGTGTCCGCGCGGGCAGTCCAGATGTGGTTGTCGCGGACCTCGCCGGTCGGTCCGTCGGTCACCAGACCCCGGGTGAACGACAGCGTCCGGCCGTCCGGGGACCACGCGGGCTGCGTGTCCTCCTGGTCGGCGACCTCCGGCGGCGGCCGCAGCTGCCCGCGCACAGCTCCGGAATCCGCGTCGATGACCACGACCCGGCTGGGCCCACCGTTGGGCCGCACGTCACCGGGGGAGCGTCGGGCGAACACGATCGACTCGCCGTCGGGTGACCACGCGGGGTCGAACTCCCAGTCGGTGGGCTGCCGGTCGGCCACCGGCACCCGGCGGGGGTTCGCGCCGTCGGCGTCCACCAGCCACAGCCGCTGCACCCGCCTGCCCGCCTCGTCCTCGAACCGGCTCAGCACGATCCGCCGCCCGTCGGGGGAGTAGGACTGCCGCTGCGTCCACGGGTCATACGGCGGGCGCGGGTGGAACAGCAGGTTCGGGTCGTTGACGGCCTCCGGGTCTTCCCGCAGCACCGGCACGCCCAGGTCACGGGGATCAGTCCCGTCCGGCTGGATGTCCTGCAGCGTCGCGGTGTTCGCCGAGGGCGCGCTCGTCCTGGCCACCAGCAGCCGCTGGGCGCCGCCGATCACCTGCCACGTCGGCGAGGACACCGCACGGTCCTCGGCCAGCAGGAGATCCGGCAGCTGCGGAGCGGGCAGCGTGCTCGTGTCGACGCAGTACACCTTCAGCACCGCCGGATCCGCCGTGCAGGTGCAGTCCTGGTCCTTGGTCAGGAACAACAGGTTGACGCCGTCCGGTTTCCACTCCGGGGACTGGACGCTCCACCCGGCCTGACCACCGCTCAACAACGGTGTCCCAGTCGTGGCCCCGCCGCTGAGGATGTTGACCCGCGTCCCCGCCGCGCCGAGGTCGACTGTGTAGGCGAGACGCCCGTCGCGCGGGTTCCACGAGGGCTGACTGGCCTGCCCGTTCGGCTCATTGACCAGCACGCGGGTCGGACCGCCAGCGAGCGGAAGCGCCAGGATCCGGCCTGACCGGGCGAACGCGATGTCGTCCCCGTCCGGCGAGAACGTCGGCGAGGTCTCGTCCTGTGGTGTCCGGGTGAGCCTGCGTTCGCCGGTGCCATCCACCCCGACCGCCCACAGATCGCGCTGCCCGCCCTCGACCGAGTCGAACACCACGGTGCGCAGGTCGGGCGACAACACCGGCCGGGCAGCGTCCCGCTCGGTCGTCAGCCTGCGCACCGTTCCGTCCGGTTCGGCCAGGTAGACCTGCGGCCGGGGACTATCGCGCCTGCTGGTGAACACGACCAGTTCCCCGCGCGCCGACACGTCGTCGTCGTAGTGCGCCGCGCCCGCGCCGAACAGCGGACGGGTCGGGTCCAGCCGGTCGGGCACCGGGTTGTCGACGGCGCCGACGCTGCGGTGACCGGTGCCCGCGAAGGCGATCCTGGTCGGCACCGGGTCGCGCTGGGCCTGCGCCACCGTGGGCGCGGCGGCGGTCACCGCCGCACCCATCGACGCCAGCACGGTGAGCACGACGAGCGTTCTGGACACAGCGGTCCTCTCGCGGTGTTGGGCCACGCGGTGATCGTCACCCGGCGCGGCGGAGAAGCCGAGGTCTCCCGGGGCAGGATCACGGCGCACCCGGTGCCCGCGGGGACCGACCCAGGTGCCCAGTCAGATCAGCCCGTGGCGCATGACGTAACCGACCGCGTGGGCGCGGTTGCGCAGGTTCAGCCGGGTCGAGACCTCGTGCAGGACGTTCTTCACCGTCCGCTCCGAGTACGACATCTTCAGCGCGATCTCGGCCGTGTCCAGCCCGTCGGCGACCAGCCGCAGGATGTCGGACTCCCGGGAGGTCAAAGTGGACAGTGTGGGCGCGTTCGGGTCGAGCACCCCGCGCTGCAGCCTGCCCACGTGCGCGAGCAGCGTCTCCAGCAGGTCCCCTGGCAGCACCGCCTCACCGCTGGCGATCGCCGTGATCGCCCCGACAAGCCGGTCCTGCGTGGCCTCGGCGCGCCGGAGCACCGCGGCCACACCGCAGTCGATGGTGGTGCGCAACGAGTTCTGGTCGAACCGGCCGACCACCAGACCGGTCCTGGTCGCGCCACCGCGGCGCAGGCCGCGCAGCAGCCGGGCCGTCTCGTCGTCCACGGCGTCGACGACCACCAACGACACGGCGGCCTTGGCCTCGTCCTCGGGACCGAGCAGCTCGACCTCGGGCCGCGACCGCAGCAGGTGGGTGGTGCCGCCGCGCAAGAATGGGTCGTCGGCGTACACCGCTACCGGGATTCTGTTCACGCTCTCCTCCTGACGCCAGGTGCCTGCCCCGATCCTGCGCCGCCACAACGGGAACGGGCAGCCGCGGCGGCCGCGCTGTGCACTTGCGGTGCCCGGCGTGTGCCCTTTTCCCCCTGACGCCCGGCGAAGCGGCCTGGTTAGCGTCACGGGGGTGAGCACATCGACCGACTTCGAGCGGCGCACGGTGCGGGTCGTCCCCGGCGAGGAGACCACCACGGCGCTGACGGTGCGCAACGACAGCGACATCGTCGAGGCCTACGGGTTCCAGGTGGTGGGTGAGTGCGCGCCGTGGACCGAGGTCGAACCGGCCCGGTTGTCGCTCTACCCGGGCACCTCGGAGACGGTCCTGGTCCGGATGC
This sequence comes from Actinokineospora globicatena, assembly GCF_024171945.1. Taxonomy (GTDB): domain Bacteria; phylum Actinomycetota; class Actinomycetes; order Mycobacteriales; family Pseudonocardiaceae; genus Actinokineospora; species Actinokineospora globicatena. Next base: position 629,070 of record NZ_JAMTCR010000003.1, on the reverse strand, counting down.
GACCACCGCGCTCGCCCTCGGTCCGCGCGGGCGAGACGCCGCTGGGCGTGCGGGTGCTGCCCGTTGAACGGCCCGAATCGGCAGCGGTGTCAGAGACGGTGGTGGACATCGCCCCGTTCGCAGAGCAGCGCCTGGAACTGGTGCCGGAGCGGCGTAGGGCGTGGCGTTCAGCGCGGTACCGGGTGGTCGCCCACAACGACGGCAACACCCCGGTCGCGTTGGCGCTGGCCACCGCCGAGGTCGACGACCGGATCCGCTACACCACCGCCGACGCGCCGACCGTCGTCGAGCCCGGGGAGCAGACCGAGATCCCGGTGCGGGTACGGGTCGGCAAGATCCAGTGGTTCGGCAAACCGGTCACCTGGCCGGTCCGGTTGAGCGGTGCCGCCGAGGAACCCGAACCGCGCGAGCACGAACTCGGGGGCGAGTTCATCCAGCTCCCGGTGTTCCCCCGGTGGCTGCTGGCCCTGCTCGGCCTGCTGCTCGCGCTGATCCTGGCCTGGCTGCTGCTGGTGCGGCCCGCGGTGCGCAGCGCGGCGCGGGAGGCCGCCGACGACCGGGCGCAGGAGATCGCCAAAGCCGGGCAGACCGAGGCCCAGACACCGGTTCCCCCGCCCCCGCCGCCGACCACTACCGCGCCGAAACCGGGCAGCGGTGACGAGGTCGGCGAACCCGGCGGTGACGGCCAAGGCGCGGCGGGCGGCGGTACGCAGAGTTCCAGCACTATCGAGGTCCGCACCAACACCGGCGACCTGGGCACCGGCACGTACGTGGTGCCAGAGGGCAAGGTGTTCCGGATCACCGACATCCTGGTCGGCAACCACCAGGGCGACGAGGGCGTGCTGACCATCGTCTTCGGTGAGCGCACCGTCACCACCATCGCCCTGGAGACCTTCCGCAACCAGGACTACCACTGGGTGACCCCGATCGACATCCCCGCGGGCGCCGCTGTCACGGTCAACGTGACCTGCGCCAAGCCCGGCACCCCGGCGACCGGTCGGCAAGCCCGCAACTGCTTCGAGCTGCTCAACGTCAGCGGCGAGCTCGCCGACCTCCAGTAGCAGCCTCAGCCCAGGTGGCCGCCCGGCACGGCGTTGCGGGCGGCCACCTGCGCCAGGAATCGGCCGCTGTCCTTGATGGTCCGCCGCTGGCTGGCGAAGTCCACGTGCACCACCCCGAACCGGGGGCCGTAGCCGGAGGCCCACTCGAAGTTGTCCAGCAGCGACCACGCCAGGTAGCCCCGGACATCGGCACCCGCCTCGATCGCGGCGTGCACGGCCCGCAGGTGCTCGGCGAAGTAGCGGACCCGGTCCGTGTCCCGCACGCGGCCGTCCGGGTCGACGACATCGGGGAACGCCGCGCCGTTCTCGGCGACCACCAGCGGGATCCCGCACCGTTTGCTGAGGTGCACCAACAGGTCGGTCAGCGAGTCAGGGTGCTGCTCCCAGCCGGTCACCGTCAACGGCGCGCGCGGCGGAAGGACGGACATGCCGCGAAGACCGGGGAGTGGGCAATTGCTTGGCTCGGTCGGGTCCGCCAGCGACGTGACCCTGGTCGGCGCGTAGTAGTTGACGCCGAGCCAGTCCACCGGCTCGGCGATGACAGCTAGGTCGCCGTCATGGACCGCCGGTTCGAGCCCGTCGAGGTGTGCCAGGTCGTCGAGCAGGTCGGTCGGGTACCCGTGGCCTAACACCGGATCGAGGAAGAACCGGTTGTGCACGGCGTCGAACCGGCGCACCGCGTCGTGGTCGTCGGGTCCGTCGGGCAGGGCGGGGGAGAAGTTCAACGCGATCGACACGCTGGTCGCGCCGTTCGCACGCAGGGCTCGGGCCGCGTGGCCGTGGGCGAGCAGGTGGTGGTGGGCGGCGCGCAAGGCACCGCGCGGGTCACGCAGACCTGGTGCGTGCACGCCATTGCCGTAGCCGAGGAACGCGGAGCAGAACGGTTCGTTGAGCGTCGTCCAGTGCTGGACCCGGTCACCCAGTCTGTTGTGGACTGTTGTGGCGTACTCGGCGAACCAGGACGCGATGTCCCGCTCCAGCCACCCGCCACGGTCCTGCAGCGCTTGCGGTAGATCCCAGTGGTAGAGGGTGAGCACGGGGGTGATGCTGTACTCCAACAGAGAATCGACGAGCCGGTCGTAGAAGGCCAACCCCGCGGCGTTCGGGGTTCGTCCGTCGGGCATGACCCTCGGCCAAGCCGTGGAGAAGCGGTACGCGCCGAGCCCGAGTTCACCGAGCAGCGCGACGTCCTCGCTGTACCGGTGGTAGTGGTCGCACGCCGTCGCCCCGCTCGCGCCACCTTCAACCGCACCGGGCACGGCGGCAAAAGCGTCCCAGATGGACGGTCTACGCCCGTCGTCGGCCACCGCCCCCTCGATCTGGTACGCCGCTGTCGCGGCACCCCACAGGAACCCCGGCGGGAAGACCTGATCCCCGACCACAGCACATCACCTCCCGGTCTGGGCCGCGCCGCCCGCGAGGACGGCGACGACCTTCCTGGCGAACAGGACGAACAGCAGCAGCACCGGCACGATGCTGACCAGCACACCGGTCAGCACCAGCGGGTAGTCCGTGTAGTAGCCGCCCGCCAACCCCGACAGGACGACCTGCGTGGTGGGGGTGTCGTTCGGGTCGAGCGCGACCAGCGGCCAACTGAAGTCGTTCCACGAGGTCGCGAAGGACAACATCGCCAGCACGGCGGCCGGTCCGCGCAAGGCAGGTAGCGCCACGTGCCAGTAGACCCGGGCCAGCGAACAGCCGTCGACCCGCGACGCGTCCACCAGTTCGGTCGACACCGCCTCCAGACAGGCCTGGCGCATCCAGAACACGCCGAACGCGCTGACCAGTCCCGGCACGATCACCGCCGCGAGGGTGTCGTACCAGCCCATCGCGTCCACCACGAGGAACAGCGGCACGATCCCCAGCTGGGTCGGCACCATCGCCGACGCGATCACCACGGCGAACAGCGCTTCCCTGCCGCGGAACCGCAGCCGGGCGAACGCGAACCCCGCCACCGTGCACGCCAGCGCGTTGGCGACGGCGACCGTGCCCGCGATGACCGCCGAGTTCACCATGGCCTGCCCGAGGTCCACCCGCTCGATCACCTCGCCGACGTGGTCGAGCAACCGCCCACCGGGCAGCAGCGGCGGGATCGCCGCGGCCAGGTCCGCGTTGTCGTGCGAGGCCACGACCAGCGTCGAGTACAGCGGGAACAGGGAGAACACCACGAGCGCGGCCAACGCGAGCACCTGCCCGAAACGGCCGGTCATCGCCGCACCACGCGCCGCACGAGACCGACCGCCGCCGCGGTGAGCGCGGCGCACAGCAGGAACAGCACCCACGTCATGGCCGCCGCGTACCCCGCGTCGAACCGGCCGAACCCGACCTCGTACAGGTACATCGCGACGGTCTGGAACTGGCGGTCGCTGCCACCCGCGCCCGCCAGCCCCGAGCCGTCGAACAGTTGGGGTTCGGTGAACATCTGCACGCCACCGATCGCCGAAGCCACGACGGTGAACAGCAGCGTCGGGCGGATCCCCGGCAGCGTGACCGTGCGGAACCGCTGCCAGCGGCCCGCTCCGTCCAGTTCGGCCGCCTCGTGCAGCTCGCGCGGCACGGCCCGCATCGCGGCCAGGTACAGCAGCGCGGTGTAGCCGGTCCACCGCCACATCACCATGGTCGCGACCCCCAGGTGCGCCGCCCAGGTGTCGGCCTGCCAGGCGACCGGGCCGACCCCCACCCGGCCGAGCAGGAAGTTGACCATGCCGTAGTCGCGGCCGAGGAGCTGGCCGAACACCAGCGCGACGGCCACCACCGGCACCACGTTGGGTACCAGCACCAACACCTGCCACCCGGCGCCGCGGCGCGCCAGCAGCGCCGCGATCCCCAGCGCCAGCCCCAGTTGCGGGATGGTCGCCAGCAGGAAGATGCTCAGCGTGTTGCCCACCGCGTTGTAGAACAACGGGTCCAGCAGCAGGTCCCGGAAATTGGCGAGCCCGGCGAACCCCTCGGGACCGGCGACCAGGTGCCACCGGTGCACCGACACCCACGCCGTGCGCAGCAGCGGGAACACCCCGAACATGCCGAACACCAGGAAGAACGGTGCGACGAGCAGGTACGGGGTGACCGCTCGCCTCACCGCAACACCGTGTGCGCCTCGTCGACCGCCTGCCGCCACGCCTGGTCGACCGTCTGCTTGCCGTCCTCCACCCGGCCCAACGCCCGCCCGAAGATCGGCCGGACGTCCGCGTCGCGCACCCCGCGGTGGTTGGGCCGCACCGCGTCCGACGACGCCGCGTAGATCCGGCCGATCGGCGCGTCGCGGAAGTACGGGTCGGTTCGCGCCAACACCGACGGATCGCGGTACACCCCGGGCTGGCTGGGCAGGATGTTGTCGGTCTCGAACAGCCGTTTCTGCTGCGCGGGCGCGGTCAGCCACTTGGCGGCCTGGTAGGCGGCTTCGACGTGCTCGCCCTGCGCGGGCACCACCAGGTACGACCCGCCCCAGTTGCCCGCGCCGCCCGGCACGGTCGTCACGTCCCAGGTGCCCGCCCCGCCGGGTCCACCGGCCTGCTTGATCTGCGCCAGCATCCAGGCCGGGCAGGTCATCGTGGCGAACGCGCCCTGGTTGATCCCGATGTTCCAGGGCTGCGTGAAGGTGGTGAGCGTGGCGGTCTGGTGCTTGGCGCCGATCGCCCCGGCCAGGGTGAACGCCCGCGACACGGCCGGGTTGCTGTCGCCGATGAACGCGTCGTCGGCGGTGCGGAAGTAGTTCTCCTCGGCCTGGTTGAGCATCGCGGTGTAGACCGTGCCCGCCGAGTCGGTGAACCTGGCGTCGGGCACCCGTTGGCTGAACCGGTCGGCGACCTCCGCGTACGCCTGCCAGGTCGGCCACAGCGCGGCGAGGGCGTCGCGGTCGATCGGCAGCCCCGCGCGCGCCATGAGGTCCGTGCGGTAGCACATCGCCAGGCCGCCCATGTCCGTGCCGAGCCCGAGGACGGTGTCGCCGACCACGCCCTGCTCCCACTTCCACGGCGTCCACTGGTCGCGCAGGTCCCGAGCACCGAAGCGGGACAGGTCGACCAGCTTGTCGCGCGAGCGGCGCAGCGCGGGCAGGTACTGCTCCTCCACTGCGACCACGTCGGCGGCGCCCCGACCGGCGGCGAGCGCGGTGATCAGCCCCTTGTGGTGGGAGTCGAAGTCGGTGACCCGGCCGACCAGGTCGACCCCCGGGTTCAGCCGCTCGTACTCGGCGAACAGCGGCTCGTAGCCGAACTCGCCGAAGGTGGCCACGGTGATCCGCACCCGCTCGTGCGCGGTCGCCGAACACCCGCCCAGCACCACCAGCAGGACCGCCAGCAGCGACCACGGCACCCGTCCCCGTCGCATCCGTTCCTCCTCACCGACCGCGCGATGACCTCGCGCTGTCGGCACCCACGGTGCGCGGGGCGGACCGACCGGCGCAGCGCCGCGACGGCTCCGTTGCCCGTTCCCACCGGTCGGGACTGCCCGATCGGGCAGCGCCGCGAGCGCTCAGATCACCCCGGCGCGCAGGGCGAAGGCCACCGCGTGCGACCGGTTGCGCAGGTTCAGCCGCCGGGTGAGGCCGTGGATGACGTTCTTGATCATCCGCTCCGAGTAGCTGAGCCGGATCCCGATCTCGGCGGTGTCGTGCCCGTCGGCCATCAGCCGCAGCACGTCGATCTCCCGGGTGGTGAGCCCGGACGCGGTCAGCCCGCGCGGGGCCAGCAGCTCCCGCTGCACCCGGTCGAGGTGCTTGAGCAGGCCCCCGACCAGGTCCGGCCCCAGCACCCCGCCGCCGTCGGCCGCGGCGAGCACCGCGTGCGCCAGCCTGCTCCCGGTCGCCGACGCCCGCGGCAGCACCGCGACCACCCGGCACTCGACCGCCGCCAGCAGGTCCGCCTCGGTGACCCCGTCGGCGACGAGCACCACGGGGGTGTCGAACTCGGCGGCCGCCGCGCGCAGCTCGGCCACCAGCTCCGGTGTCAGCCGGTCCGCGCCGACGACGAGCACCTCGGTCTCGGCCGTGTGGTGGCCCGTGCTCACCTGCACCCTCGGCTGCGCCGCCAACTGACTGGTCAACCCCGCCAAGGTCAGCGGGTCCGCCGACCTGGCCACGACGTGGACTCGCGCCATCGCGTTTCCCCTCCCCGACAACTCCTGTGCCACCAGCCTGTCGGGCCTGACTCAACGAATCCTTCACGTCCCGCCGACCCGCGGCTACGGCTCCGGCAGCCCGGCCGCGCGGCGGAACGCCTCGATGTACTTCGGCAGCTCGACCAGCGCCTGCTCCCACCGGCCCGCGGTGATCTGCTCGGCGAACACCGAGTCGACCACCGCCTGGTCGACCTCGGGCGCCAGGTCGTCACCGGCGGTGTCGCGCAACCGCCGCGACACCTCGGCCAGCCGCACCCGGTCGCGCACGGCGTCGAGCGTCTGCTGCAGCTGGGTGATCACCCGCAGCCCCACCTCGGGTTCCACCACCAGCCAGCCCGCGTCGGCGAGCTTGAGGAACAGCTCACCGGCGAACCCCTCGGCGCCGGTGTCGCCGCCGTCGAGCCCGCTCTCGTCCCCGGACCAGATGTCCATCTCACCTCCGCTGACCGGCCCAGCGCACCACGGCCCGGGGCGTCGGCGGAAGCATGTGCCCCCGCCTCTGCCCGGTCACACCGGCTGGTGTGCCCGCCGAGACCAGGTTGCGAGCGCGCGGGACACCGCCCTACCGTCGTGGTGACAGGGTCGTCGCCCAGGGTGATGACGCCCACAGGAGTGACGGGACCGGTCGCGGTGGCCGGTGGTGGGAGTGCTGGGAGACCGGGTGCTGAGGGCGGAGGGTGTGCGCGGGGTCGGGACGCTGTGGGCCGGGCTGCTCGGACCGGTCGAGGCGCGCCGCGGCGGTGTCGCGCTCCCGCTGGGCTCGGCGGGCAGGCAGGCGGTGTTCGCCATCCTGGCCATGGGCGCGGGTCAGGTGGTCACCCGGACGCGGCTGGTCGACGGGCTGTGGGAGCGGCCACCGGCCAGCGCCGCACGGATCATCCAGACCTACATCGGTGACCTGCGGCGGGTCTTCGAACCCGATCGTGTCCGGTGGACGTCGGGGCACCTGCTGCGCACCACGGAGTCCGGGTACGTCCTGGACCTGACTGACGACGACGTCGACGTGCGCGTGCTCGACCGCCTCTGCGCGAGGGCCCGCACGGCGAGCGCCGACCTTGCCGTCGTGGACGAGGCTCTGGCCCTGTGGCGCGGTGAGCCGCTGTCGGGCGTACCCGGCCCGTTCGCCGAAGGGCAGCGGACCCGGCTCACCGAGACCAGGCTGGCCCTGGCGGAGCAGCGCGCACGGCTGCTCGTCGACGCGGACCGGGCTGGGGATGCGGCAGCGGAACTGACTGTGCTCACCACGCGGTACCCCGAGCGGGAAAGCCTGCGGTTGGTGCTGATGACCGCGTTAGCCGCCAGCGGGCGTCCGGCGCGGGCCATCGAGGTGTTCCACGAGGGCGGCCGAACCGGGGACGACCTGCGGGCACTGCATGAGCGGCTCCTCGTCGGCACCCAACCCGCCCGCGTCCACAGCGGGTACGTGGGCCGCACGGCTGAAGTGGCGGCGTTGCGAGCGGCGACGGCCAGGCCCGCTGGGCTGGTCTGGGTCGAAGGGGCCGCGGGCATGGGAAAGTCCGCGCTGCTGAGGGAGGTGCTCAAGGGCGCCTCTGTCGCTTGGTGCGCGGTATCGGAGAGCACGGGTGAGGTGGCCGAGGCGCCGCCCGCGGACCTCGTCGTGGTCGACGACGCGCAATGGGCTGGGGAGAACGCCATCCGTCGTTGCCTGAGGTGGCTGGCGGAGGGGGTTCCGCTGGTTGTGGCGACCCGGCCTCGGGCTGACCTGGCCGTACTGCGGGAGCATGCCACCAGGGTGATCACCTTGGGACCGCTCGCGGACGCTGACATCGCGACGATGAGCGAGGCCGTGGCGCGGGAATCCGGTGGCAGCCCCGGTTTCGCGGCCGCGCTCGTGGCAGCAGCTGGGAACGTAGAGCAGGTCGCGAAGGCCAAGATCGGGTCGCTGCCCGGGGCCTTGGTCGAGCGACTGCGGCGGGTGGCGCTGTTGGGCGTCGGTCCCACGCGCGCCGAGGTCCTGGCGACCGCGCCTGGTGTGGAGTGGCTCGCCGACGCTTTGGCCGCTGATGTGCTGCGCGCGTCGGGTGATCACGTGCGCTTCGCCCAGCGCTCGGTCCAGCGAGTCCTGGTGGAAGGCCTGCCGCGCGCCGTTCGGGTCGTGCTGCACCGCGAGCTGGCGAAGGATCTCGCTGCTGCCGCGGCACCCGCCGACCTGGTCGCCACCCACCTGCTCGACGGGGCCGCCCCCATGCACGGCTGGGCGTCGGACTGGTTGGCGGACAACGTCGACGCGCTCACCCCCGATCTCGCCGTACGGCTCCTGCGGCACGCCGTCGATCAAGACAGCCTGTCCGCCCCCGCCCGGACCGCGTTCACCGCCGCGCTCGTCGGACTACTCCTGGTGGGTGATCCACCACCGCCGAACTGACGCGGAAACCGAGTAGCTTGGTCTGGCCAACCAGCCACAGGTGAACCGGGGACGAATCGGTGGTGAACCTCGTGCCGCCCCCAGCCGTGAGGGGAGGGTGGATCAGGTGCGAGATGTCCCGACAGCGGCGGAACCGGTCCGGGTGCGCGTCCTCGGGCCGATGCGGGCCTGGCGCGGCGACACGGAGATCGCGCTCGGCCCGGCCAGACAACGCGCGGTGCTCGGCATGCTCGCCGCGAGGGCCGGGGTCGCTGTGCCTGCCGCCGACCTGGTCGACGGGGTGTGGGGCGAGCACCCACCGGCCAGCGCTCGCGGCAGCCTGCACACCTACGTGTCAGGTCTGCGCCGCGCTCTGGGTCCGGCGCGAACCCTGTTGGAGTCGACCACCGCCGGGTACCGGCTGCGCTTGGACCCGACCGCGGTGGACGCGACCGCCTTCGACCTGGCCCGGTCCGCTGCCGCCCGGCAAAGCGAGGACGGCGACTGGCGCGGGGCCCGACTGCGCCTCGACGACGCACTTACCCTCTGGCACGGTGACGCCTACGCCGGAGTCCCCGGACCGTCCGCTTCGCTGGAACGGCACCGGCTGACCGAGTCCCGGGCCCGCGCGCTGCACCTCCGGGTCCGCGCGGTCATGGAACTCGGCGCGCACGCCGAGGCCGTCGCCGAGCTGACCGAGCTGGTCGCCCGCGATCCCCGGCACGAGTGGCTGCGCGAGCACCTGATGCTCGCCCTGCACCGGGCGGGTAGGCGCACCGAGGCTTTGGCCGTCTACGACGAGGCCAGTCGGGTGCTCGCCGAGGAACTTGGCATCGAACCCGGGCCCGCACTGCGCGACCTGCGTGAGCGGATCGTCCTGCGAGACCCGACGCTGCACCACCCAGCCGACCGCGCGCCTGACCGGCTGGTGGTCCTGCCCGCGACGGTGACGCGGTCCGAACTCCTGGGGCGCTCCACCGAGGTGGCCACGCTGCGGGACTTGGTCGCCGAGGCGGCGGCCGGGCGCGGCAACACGGTGTGGGTGGAAGGCGAGCCAGGGCTGGGGAAGTCCGCCTTGCTGGCCGCAGCCTTGTCCGATGCCGCCGAGCGGGGGTGCCAGCTCGCCTGGGCCGCGCCCGCTGACCAGCACGCGCCGTTGCAGGTGATCATGCGGTGCCTCGCCGTGGACGGTGACTCCCCGGACCCGCGCCGCGCCGACCTCGCCGCCCAGCTCACCCGCGAGCCCGACCACCACGGTTGGGGGCCCGCCGACCCGACCCCGGCGGCGGTCGACCGGCTGCTCGACCTCGTCGACCGGATCTGTGCGGCGGCGCCCCTGGTGCTGGTGGTCGATGACCTGCACCGCGCTGACCCGGCCAGCGTGCTGGTCTGGCACCGACTCACCGCCGCGACCCGCCAGCTCCCACTGCTGCTCGTCGCCGCGACCCGACCCGCGCCGGGCAACGCCGAGGTCGGCCGGGCCAAGCGTGGCGTCCTGGGCAGGGGCGGACACGTGCTCACCCTGGGCCCGCTGCCGACGGTCGACGCGGAGTCGCTGCTCGGCGGGTTGGTCGGCGCGGGACTCGGACCCCGGCTGCGCACGATGGCCGAGCGCGCCGCGGGCAATCCGCTCTACCTGCGGGAAATGGCGCACGCGCTGACCCGAACCGGCGCGGTGGAGGTGACGAGCGGGGTCGCCGAGGTCGAGCCGAGCACCGTTGCGCTCGCTCCCCGGTCGTTGCTGTCGGCGGTGCACCAGACAGTGGAGTTGCTGTCCCCGGACACCCGCGCGGTGTTGCGGTCGGCCGCGGTGCTGGGGGCCGAGTTCGGCGTCGACGACCTGGCCGAGGTGGCTGGGCTGACGGCCGCTGACCTCGTTGGGCGGCTGTCCGAGGCGGTGGCGGCATCGGTCGTCGTGGAGGCGGGGGACCGGCTCGCGTTCCGGCATTCGCTGCTGCGGCAGGCGGTGTACGAGAGCATGTCTGTGGGGGAGCGGACCGGCGCGCACCGATCCGCCGCCGAGGCGTTGACCAGGGTCGGGGCTTCGGACGAGCGGGTCGCCGAGCAATTGGCGGCGGGACAGGTTCCGGCGGATCCATGGGTGACGGGCTGGCTCGTCGAACACCACGCCACCATCGCCAACCGCGCGCCGCTGGTCGCTGTCGCCGTGTTGGAGCAGGTTGTGAACACCGGCGCGGTCGCCCCGGAGTTGGACGCTGCCCTTGCCCGTGCCCAGTTCCGGCTCGGTCGGGACCCGTCCCGCGCCGCTACCGCTGCCCTGGTTGCCGGTCGTGACCCGGCGCAGGCCGCTGAGATGCGCCACTTGCTCGCTGCGGCCTGCCACCGGGCGGGGTCGAGCGCGGAGGCGATCACCCGGCTGGGCGCTGCGTTGGCGGTCGCGGACGTCCCGGAGCTGTGGCGGGTGCGGCACCAGTCGCTGCTGGCCAACTTCCGCCGCGGTGACCTCGCTGATCTCGCTGCCACAGAGCGATCGGCGCTGGCGGCCCACGACGAGGCGGTGGCGGCGTACCCGAGGGCGCACGCCGCGCAGACCCTCTGGCTGGTGCACTCCATCCGCCGCGACCACCAGCGGGCTCTGGCGTGGGTCGACCGGGCGATCGCCGAGGTGGGGGCGCACGCGGAACTGCGGTTCGACCTGCTGGACAACCGGATGTTCACCCTGCAGAACCTGGACCGGCTCGGCGAGGCCGAGGAGTCGTTGCGCACCGCGCGGTCCGTCGCCGCCCGACACAGCCTCCCCGCCGGGATGCAGGTGTCGGCCGCGGTACACCACTACTGGACGGGCCGCTGGGACGAGGCGCTCGCGGAACTCGAGACCGTCACCGAGGACGGCCCGGCGATCACGTTCTACGGGATGCGCGAACCTGGTTCCGCGGCGCTGCTCCTGCATGGCGTCGCTGCCCTTATCGCTGCTCGCCGTGACGATCAGTCCCAGGCCGCGGCTCACCTTGACGCTGCCAAGGCCCACCTCCCGAGCACTGACTCCGAACGGGAAAGCTGCGATTTCTACCTCGCTGCCACCGCGTTGGCTGCCGAACAACGCGGAGACCTCGCTGAGGCTCTGCGCTTGTTGGAACCGGTGCTGCGCCCCGACTACGCCCGGCTGATGCTGCGCCACCAATGGCTGCCCCACGTTGTCCGGCTTGCCATGGACGCGGGCGCCCCGACAATCGCCGAAGCCGCGATGCGGGTGTGCACCGAGGAAGCCGCCAACGAGGTCACGCCGGCTCGCGCCGCAGCGGCCCTTTCCCATTGCCAGACCCTCTACACCGGCGACCCGGGCCCAGCCTTGTCCGCCGCTACCCACTACCGCACCGTTGGCCGCCCGGTAGAACAGGCCGCCGCTCTCGCCGACGCCACGATCGCGTTGGCCCAGATCGGCTCTCCTTCGGCCAAGGCCACCCGCGCCGAAGCCACCGCCCTGTTCACCGCGACCTCATCCCACTGGGACCTCCACCGCCTGGACACCCGCATGCACGCCCTGGGTCACCCCAGGACCACCCCGCTTGCCACCGGTCCCCAAGCCCTGTCCCCGTTTGAACGGCACATCGCTGACCTCGTCGCCCACGGTATGTCCAATCCGGACATCGGCGCGGCCCTTTCGCTGCCCCGCCGCACGATCCAGTCCCACGTGGCCACGATCCTCACCAAGCTCGGCTCCACCTCCCGATCCGCCATCACCGCCCACCTGCCGCACTCCTGAACAGGCTCGACGATCGAAACAGGTGTCGAACCGCATCGCGGGACGCGTTCGCCCGCGGTCGCGTCACCTGTTGGCAGGTGTGCGAGCGGTGGGCGTCGCTGACAGACTGGCGTCGTTTCGCGTTGGTTGGTCACGCGGCGGGGTTGAGGGGGATGGAATGCGGTTTGTCGGTTTTGGTCGGGTGGGCGCGGTCGTGGCCGCGGTGTTGGTGATGGCGGGTGTGTTAGCCCCGGCAGCGGGTGCGACGCAGACCGATACCTGTTGGTCAGGCGGGAACGGACTCGTGGTTGGCGGCTATGTGGCCTATTTGTCCTGCAACGGCGGAAGTCTCACCTTCAGCGGTGTGGGCACCACCCTCGCCGACGCCGAGAGTGAGGTTCAAGCGACACGGGCGATGTACTTGGCAGGTCAGTACTGCACCAGCTCGACGAGTTCCGCCACGGTGGGTGGATATTCCGTCCGTCTGGCATGCAACAGCGGCAGCGCGGTGTTCACCGGCGTGGGCACCACGCTGACGGACGCGAGTCGTGAGGTCCGCGCGGTGCAGGCGATTCAGGCGACTGGTCAGCACTGCTCCAGCTCGACCAGTTCCGCCGTGGTTGGTGGTTACAGCGTCAGTCTGGCGTGCGATGGCGGCAGCGCGGTGTTCACCGGTGTGGGTACCACCCTCACCGAAGCCAGCGGCGAGGTTCGTGCGGTGCGAGCCATGTACGCCGCGGGCAAGTACTGCACCAGCTCCACCAGTTCGGCCGTCTCAGGTGGGTACGAGGTAAGCCTGGCGTGCAACGGCGGCAGCCTCCACTACCGAGGCCGAGGCGCCACCGTCACCCTCGCCAGCCGCGCCGCTCGCGCCGCCGTGGTGTGAAGCGCAGAAGCCTCACTGCCGGGCGATGGAGGCCATCCACGTAGCGGCCAAGTACTGCCGCAGCTCCCATCTGTTCGGATGATTCGCGCCGGTCGGGCCGCCGTGGGGGTGACGGGCGGCCCGACCGGGGCGAGTTCTATCGGCGGGTGATGGCGATGGCTCCGGCGCGGAGTGGGGATGGGGGTGCTTGGTAGTAGGTGCTTCCGTTGGGGCGGCGGATGATGATGGTGTAAGTGTCGGTTGTCTTGTCGGCGGCGTCGATGCGGCAGGTGAGGTCGCGTTCGGTGAGGCGGGGGATGGGGCGGCCCGCGGGGTCGAGCACGGTGACCTGGCACGCGGTGGTGAAGGTGACGGTGTCCGTGCCGAAGGTCAACGCGCCGCCCTGCCAGCCCGTCGACCGGACGAGGTGGTGGTTGCCGTTGGCGGCGCGGTACGCGTAGACGGACTGCCCGGCGGGTTTGCCGTTCTTGGCGCCGACGACGAAGCCGAAGGTGCCCGAGTCGGTCCAGCCGGCTCCGATAGCGGCGCGGTCGGTGCTGGGCGGGTAGATGCTCAGCACGACCGGGTCGGCCGGTGGGGCAGTGAGGTAGCCGTTGGTCGCCGGGATGGTGGTGACCACGGTCCAGTTGTCGGCGGGCAGATTCAGGGCGCACGTGGGCGTCCCGACGGGCGTCGTGCAGCGCAGGTCCGGTGTGGTCATCGCCGTGTTGGTGCTGCTGTAGAGCAGAAACTCGACCGTGGCGCGGTCGGTCCCGGCCGGTGCGGTGACGGTGCCGCGCAGGGTGACTTGCCCGGCGGGCGCGGACAGCGGACCGGAGTAGGCGACGGTGGCGGCTCGTTTGGTGACCGTGAGGGTCGCGGGCCGGAACTCCGCGAAGGTGTAGTTCGCGGCGGCCAGTGATCCGACGGTGCACGTGATCGCATAGGCACCAGCGGGCGGCTTCGGCGCGGCAGTACTCGTGCAGGCCGCGGCACCCGTGATGCCACCAGGGCCCCCGACGAACCCGGTGATGGTCGCGTCTAGAGCAGGGATCGGGTCACCGGCGACGATAGCCTTGCCGTTGGCCGTTACGACCAACGGTGCCCGCTCCACCACCGCGGTACCACTGCCTTCCGAGGCAGCGTAACCAGGTGCTCCACTGTAGACAGCAGTGACCGTGTGGCTCCCGGCACCGAGTCCGGGTACGCGGCAGGTAGCACCGGCCAGTGGGACTTCGCTGCAGACCACGGTGCCATCAACGGTGAAGGTCAGCGTCCCGCCAACGCCACCGCTAACAGCCGCAGACAGAGTCACCGCGTCGCCATAGCGGGCAGGCGTGGCGGAGACCGTTGTCGTCGTCGAGGCTCCGGTCCCCGGCTGCACAAGGATCGTGACCGTCGCGGGAGCGGACGTGTGCCCACCAGACGACGCGGTGAACGTGAAGCGGTCGACACCGGTGTAGCCGGGCGCGGGCCGGTAGCGAAGGTCCGCGCCGGTGCCAGTGAGGGTGCCGTTAGAGGGCTGGGTAGCCACACGGAACTCGAGCGCGCCGGTGGCGACAGTGCCACTCAAGCTAACCGACACCGGGATCCCGGTAGTGGTGACGACGACCTGGTCCGATGCCACCGGTGTGGGCGGCGCGGCCACGGTGATCGGCGGCAGGGCAGCCACAGTCCTCGCACCGCTGCTGGCAACCGCGATCGCCGTCGGCGTGAACACCCCGGTGGAGGTGTAGACGTGGGTCGGGTTGACGGCGGTACTGGTGGTACCGTCCCCGAAGTCCCACACCACGTCAGCGGTCGCGTTAGCGGTGAAGGCCACGGTCGCACCGGCGACGGTAGAGGTGGTGGACGAGATAGCGGACACGGTAGGCGCGGGCGGGACAGGCGCCCTCGCCTCGGCCAGCACTGTTAGAGGCTCGCCGCCGTCCGCGATGTCGGCGCCATAAGAGCGGATAGTCCACTGCCCGGGTTCGGCGTTGGTGACCACGTACCGCTCGCCGGTGGGTGACAAGTCGTGTGTCACGTCGGCGGCGACGGTAGAGCGGTCGATCACCCGCCCAGACGGTGACACCAGTGAGGTCTCCACGTCGCTCCCAGGCCAGGCGGTGCTCACGGTCAAGGTCGTGCCGGGCGCGGTGACCGCGGCGGTCCTGGTCTGGGTCTCGCCGAACTGGATGGCGCGGGGCGTGGCACCGGAGATGGTCTCGCGCATGGCGGCCGCCAAGGCCTCGTGCCCGGCGCGGCTGGGGTGGAAGCTGTACGGCACCTTGAACGGCCATGGCACGACGTCGTTGAGCATCGGGCCGGGGCGGCAGGCCTCGTGGCCGGTGAACGCGTCGTAGACCGGCACGTACCGGACGCGGGCCCGCAGGTCGCCGCGGACCTCGCTGATCGCCTGCTCGATGGTCGCGTTGAGGTGCGTGATCTCGCTGTTGATCCACAGCTGGTCAGCAGGCGAGACGCCGATCGCGGGCCAGTTCGGGCAGTGGTCGGCGGTCTCACCCGGTTTCGGCCGCGCGAAGAACCGCGGGTAGCCCATGACGTACACCTGCGCGTTGGGGGCGGCCTCGAGAACCTTGTCGTAGACCTTGACCAGCGTGGCCCGCAGGTTGCTCACCTCGTTGAGGAGTTTCGACCCGTTCTCGCGTTCGCACGGGTTGGGCACCTTGGTGAGCACGCCGTGCTTGACGCAGTAGCTGACGATGTCGCTGAACCCGACGTCGTTGCCGCCGATCGACATGGTCACCAGGGAGGTGTGCTTGTCGAGGTGGTCGATCTGCGGTCTCGCCTCCCCGCCCCTGGTCCCGGGCTTGGCGACGGTCATGTTCTCGATGACCGCGCCGCTGCACGCGTGGAAGCTCAGCGTGGGGCTGTCCCCGGCGAGCAGGTACGGGTACGCGTGGTGGGATCGGTGGCAGCTGTTCAGGTCGGTGTCGGTGTTGGTCCCATCCCGGTCGATGAACCACGGCCGGCCGCCGCGCGGGTCGTAGAGGTCGGACGGGGTGGGGACCGCGCCCTCACCGGAGGAGTAGCTGTCACCCAGGGCGACGTACTGCCCGCCGATGAGCACCGACCGGGCGGTCGGGTCGTGCTCGCCGTCGGTGGCGCTGAAGACGATCTCGGTCCGGTAGCCGCCTTGGTCGAGCACGCAGTCCAAGCCCGCCGTGCCTGCCACGGGTGCGCAGTGCACGTGATCAGCGGTCGCACCCGCGGCGGGCGCCCAGGTCAGCACCGGGATCTGGCCGTCGGAGTCGGTCGCGCGGACCTTGAGCTTGCGAGCGGCGCGGGAGACGTCCACGACGCTGTCGACCGCCTGGTCGTCGTCGTAGGTGACCTTGAGCTTGGGCGGTTGGCCGTAGGTCCCCTCGGCTCCGACGAGGTTGTGGCGCATCACCGGGATGCCGTTGACGGTGGCGCTGACGGCGTAGAACACCTGGTTGCCCGCAGGTAGCACTAGCGCCGCGCTGGTGCCGGTAGTGACAAGTTCGGGCTCGTCGGGGAACGGTGTCTGGTCGGATCTGGTGGCGAAGATCTGGTACTCGGTGGCACCCGGGATCGGTGACCACCGCAGCTTCGCGAGGAATCGCCCCTTGGTGTCGACCGCGAGGTCTCCGCGGTCGCCCCGCGCGTGCTGGACCAGCTTCGTGGGGATGGACCGGCCTGCGGCAGTACTACCGACAAAGCTGCGGGTGAAGTCGTGTTCGCCCTCGCGGTTGGGGATCACGAAGTAGGTCGCGGTGAGGCTCTGTCCGGGGTTGATGACGTCCGTGCCTTGCTTGAGCCGCTCGCGCGGCTGGTAGATGAACCCCTCGGCCCGCTCCGGTAGTGCTTCCACAGCAGGGTTATAGACCGGCACATCGGCGACGTTGTTGAGGGAGACACGCACCTCGAACGGGATCGTCTTGTCGGACTTCGCGTCCACGTCCACGGTCATCGTCAGCGCGCTAGAGCCCCACACATGCAACGGGCGGGCCGTCGCGGCGGTTACCTTCACGGTCTTACCCAGGGGTTCGAGACTGCCCGTGTAGGAGGCCGTGAGTGGGTAGTTGCCCTCAGCGTCGCCGCGCAGCACCCAGACAGCGGTAGCGCTACCGTGCGCGCTGATCGTGCCCATCGGCACGCTCTCGGTCTGCGATATGGCCATGGGCGCCAGTGACAGACCCGCGGGTAGCGGCAAGGTCGCGACGCCGTCAGCGAGGGTGAACGGCTCGTCGGCGAGGTTCATGACGGTCATGCGCACGGAGAAGAACTCCTTGAGCCAACTGGCGCGCGCGGGCATGACCAGCCAGGTCAACTGCGGCTTCTCCTCAACAGTGCTGGTGGACAGGCTTACCTCGTTGTCGCCGTCGCGCCAGGTAGCGCCGCGGCGGTCGCACGTCACCTGCGTGCCCGCGACCTTCGGGCACTGCGAGAACCCGCCGTCGCCCCCGTAGCCGGTGACAGTGACCTCGGGTCCGGGGTCCAGGGCGACATTGACGCTGAACGAGTATGTGTTGGCGTTGGCCGGGTCGTCGGGGTCGATACCGGCGGCGACGACCTCTTCGCGGGTCATCGGCTCTGACGTCAGGTTCGTCGCGGCCACCTCGCCCGGGGAGAGGGCGACGCGCGCGCTGCCCGCGTTGTCGGTGATGGTCGCGGTGGTCTTGTTCGGCAGGTAGCCGGTCCTACCCGCGTAGACGGTGTAGGTGCCGTCCGGTAGGCCGTGCAGGAATGCCATGCCCGCAGGGTCGGTGACGGCGGGGTAAGTGACGCCGTCTCGTTCCACGAGGACGTCAGCGCTACCGAGGAGGTGATCCTGGTTGTCGGTAACGGTGATGGCCAGGCCACTGGACGGCGGTCGTGGGATGACCTTGACGAACACCGTGTCTTGGCGGGTCTCTCCTGCGGCGGTGACGGTAAGAGCGGCGGTGTAGGTCCCAGCCGTGGGGTAGACGTGCGTGGTGGTGACTCCCGTGCCGGTGGCGCCGTCGCCGAAGTCCCAGCGGTAGGACTCGATGCCGGTGGTGGGTCTGGCGGCGGAGCCGTTGAACCGCACGGCTGTGCCCTCGTTGGCGACGACGTCGTCACCGGCGTTGGCCACGAGCGGCTCGGCCAGGCCGACGGTCACAGTTGCGGTGCGGGTGGCGCTGAGGCGGCCGTCGCTGACGGTGAGCCGGACCAGGTACGTGCCTGCGGTGGAGTAGGTGTGGCCGAGGGCGCCTCGGGGCAGGGCTCCGCTGGCTGGGGCGGTGCCGTCGCCGAAGTCGAGGGTGTAGGTGAGCGGATCCCCTTGCGGGTCCTCGCCAGTGGGTGTTGCCGTGACGAGCAGGGGTGCGACGCCTCTTGTGGTGTCGAGCGTGAGAGACGCGGTGGGGGCGGTGTTGGCCGCGCCGGTGGCGGTGATGTCCACGGTCTTAGAGGTAGAGGCGCCTGCGTCGTTGGTGACGGTGACCACCGCGCGGCGCACGCCCGGCGTGGCATAGGTGTGCGGGACCTGCGTGGTGGCGTAAGGGCTGGAGATGTCGCCGTGAGCGTCGGGAGTCCCGTCGCCGAAGCTGACGGTGTAGTGCACGGTTCCCGCGCGCGGCTCGGAGGTGTCTATGCGCAAGGTCGTGGCGAGCGGCGCGGGCCCGGAGGCGGGGTTAGCGCTGACGCTCAGCGGTAGCGCTACCGAGTCGATGGCGACAGCGATCTGTGGGGCGAACCACGCGTGGTACATGCCAAACGCGTCGGTCCAGGACACGGTGGTGTGCATGGTCGCCGGGCCCGGGGTGAGCGTGCCGGTGTGGAAGGTGGTGCGCCAGAGACCGTCCTCCGACGGGCCGTGGATCGCCGTCGCGCCGCCGGTGTCGAAGGTGATGTCGACGACGCCCACGGGGAATCCGCTGGTGGGCGCAAACACGGCGGAGGCCGCACCGGTGAGGGTGTCGCCTGCCTGCGGCGAGATCACCCTGCCGGGGATCCGGCTGTCGACACCGACCCGCACGTCGCCCTCGGTGTAGCGCCCGGTGCCACCGGTCGCCCGGACACGCACCGTGTACTCGCCGTCCGGTACCACTTGGCCGGTGTCGTTCTTGCCGTCCCAGGACACGGAGTCCAAAGTGCGGCAGCGCGGCGCGGGGACGGTGTCGACGGCGGGCAGGCTCCGCACCACCACGCCAGCCTGGTTGGTGACCGTGGCCGACACCGCGGCGGGCAGGCTCAAGCAGTGGCGGACGACGACAGTGTCTTCCTGCCCGTCGCCGTTGGGGCTGAAGTAGACGGGAGCCGACCGCAGTTCCACGACAGGCGTGTTGTCGACGGTCACCGGCGTCGGCGGCGTCTCCCAGTACCGCCACGTGCCGAACGGGTCCGTCCACTCGACATGCGCGACGAAGGTGTTCGCGCCGCTGGCACATGGGGCGGTGTCGACGGTTCCGGCGAACGCGGCAGGCGCCTCGACGCGGACGAGGTTGATGTCACCGCACTGCAACGACACGACGTCTGCGGTGAAGCCCGGAGTCGGGACGAACCGCCACGCCACCTCCCCTGCGACAGTGGACCCTGCCGCGGGCTCGGTCAGCGTGCCCGGGTTACGTGTGTCGACACCCACCTGCACCGTGTCGAAACCGGTGCGGCCCGCGGCATCGGTGGCCTGCACGCGCACCGTGTACACCCCGTCGGCCACGACCGCGCCAGCGTCGTTCTTGCCGTCCCACGTGACGGAAGGACCACCGTCACCGCAGCGCTGGTTGTCCACCTGTGTCGGCGCGATGGTGCGCACAACCGACGCGGACTCGTCGGTCACCACCAACCCGACCGCCGCGCTGCGACCGAGGCAGTAGGAGATCTCGGCGGTGTCGTCTTGGCCGTCGCCGTTGGGGCTGAAGTAGCGGTGCGCGGACTCCTCGATCCGCACCGACGGCGGAGCCGTGAACGTGACCGGCACGGCGGGGGAGACCCACCACTGGCTGGCGCCGAACGGATCCGTCCAGAAGACCTCGGCGTTGACCTCCCCGGACGCCGGGTCGCACTCGCGTGAGGAAGCGGTGCCGGTGAAGGTGACCAGGTCCAGGGTGCCCATCTGGCTGTCACCGCAGACCAGGTTCACCCGGCCGAGCGCGAACAGCGGTGTCGGCGCGAATGACCACTCGAGGTCGGCGGGCACCTCGGCGCCCGCCGCCGGGGAGGTCAACACCCCGGGCACTCGGCTGTCGACACCGACGTCGACGGCGTCGGTCGAGCTCTGACCGAGGGTGTCGGTGGCGGTCACGGTCACCCGGTAGACGCCATTGGGCGCCTGCTGGCCGAGGTCGGTGTGGCCGTCCCAGGTCAGGGAGTTGTTGAAGCTGAAGCAGGTTCCGCCGATGGCGGCCGCTGGGGCGATGGCGCGGACGACGGCGCCGGTGGAGTCGGTGACCGTCGCGGCCACCTGGGCGTCCTTGGTGAGGCAGTAGTAGACCTCGACGGTGTCGGCCTGCCCGTCGCCGTTGGGGCTGAAGTAGCGGCGGGACTCCGACCAGACAGTCACCTGCGGGGGGTTGTCGACCGAGATCGGCGTCGGCGGCGACACCCAGGTGTGGGTAGCGCCGAGCGGGTCGGTCCAGAACGCCGTCGCGGTCACCGAGTTCGCGCCCGGCGCGCACCGGGTCGTGTCAGCGGAGCCCCGGAACACGCCGCCCTGGGGTCCTGCGCCACCGAGTTGGACGGTGCCGCAGGCCAAGGACACGTAGGTCGAGTTGATGCCCGGGGTGGGCGTGAACCGCCACTCCAGCACCCCGCTGACGCTGTCACCCGGCGCAGGCGCCGTAATCGCCCCTGGCGTCCGCGACTCGACCCCGACCTGTGCTGCGGCGTCGGCTGTCTCACCGGACGCGCTGACCGCGTGGATGCGCACCGTGTAGATGCCGTCGGGCACAACGGTGCCAGCGTCGGATTTCCCGTCCCACGTCAGGGTCGTGGCGTACCCGCAGCCGGGGTCCGCTGGGCGTGACGCCGCGGTCTCCAGCATCCGCACCGGCGATCCCGCCGCGTCGACGACCGTGATGTCCACGTGCGCCGATCCGGACAAGCAGTACGGGATGGTCACGGCGTCGTCGTGCCCGTCGCCGTTGGGGGTGAAGTACTGGGACCCCAGTACTGGGTGCACTGTGAGGGTGAACGACGAGGCCGCGGCGGCGGCCCATACCGCGACTCCCAGC
Organism: Actinokineospora globicatena; assembly: GCF_024171945.1. GTDB lineage: Bacteria > Actinomycetota > Actinomycetes > Mycobacteriales > Pseudonocardiaceae > Actinokineospora > Actinokineospora globicatena. The sequence goes on along the minus strand of NZ_JAMTCR010000003.1, from coordinate 607,796 downwards.
CACAGCAGGGCCAACAGCAGGCCCCGGGTGAGCAACCGTCTGTCTGAGAGGTCCATTGGCCGCACCCTTCCTCGACGCCGCGACCAGTGAACCGCGCACGCCCGAGTAGGCGGATGACATCTCTTCGGATGACAGCCGAAAACCCGTCACCGAACCCCGCTGGTGATCAGTTCTCCGGTGGGGCGATCCCGAGGTCTTCGGACAGCGCCCGGAACCGTGATGTGGCGAGGGGTGTGGGATTTTCGCCCAGCCACGCGAGGTGGCCGAAGGTCTCCAGGACGACGAGGCCGTGGATGGTGGTCCAGGCGCTGAACGCGACCGCAGCCGCCTCCGGTGGGAGTCCCATGGCGGCGGCGAACGTGGTGAGGGCCGGTGTGGACTCTCGGTGCTTCAGGGTGCCGCGGTGCCACGCCTCGGTGATCGGCGGGACGAAGGCGGCGCCCACCTGGCGGCTCGCGGTGGACGTCGGGCCGGATTCCGGGGCCTCGTAGTCCGGGACAGGGGTCCCGTAGAGCAATGCGAACTCGTGCGGGTGATCCAGCGCCCACCCCCGGTACGCCAATGCTGCCGCCACGAACGCGTCGCCCTTCGCTGCGTCCCTCGCCCGGGCCACCTCCTGCGCCAGGGCCGCGAACCCGTCGGTGATCAGGTCGGTCAGCAGCGCGTCCCGGTTCGGGTAGTAGCGGTACAGGCCCGCCGGGCTCATGCCGATCGACACCGCGACCGCGCGCAACGACAGCGCTCCGGCCCCGCCCTCCCGCAGCTGCGCCAACGCCGCCGCCTTGATCTCGGCCGACGTCTGTTCCCTGAGCCGTTCCCGCCTGGTCGCCATGTGCGTGAGGGTAGCGCGTTGCGATCGGTGTTCGCAGTGCGCTACGGTGAATGTGTGAACACTGATCGCACTGCAACCATTGATCGCAGTCCAAATACTGATCGCAAGCCGGTCCCTGCCGCCGCGACGGCGGTGTTGTTGCTGGTAGAGGGGCTGTTGTTGTTCGTCCCGCTGCTGGTGCTCGGCGCCGCCGTCGACTGGCCCGCCAGCCTGGGGGAGCCTGCGGGCGTCGTCTTACCGCAGGTCGCCGAGAACGAGTCGGCGCTGCGGCTCGGGTACCTCGTGTACCTCGCCTACTCGGCGCTGTTCCTCCCGGTGGCCCTGTGGGCCATGGCGACCCTCGCGCCCGACCGGCTGGATTCGCGGGTGGCGCGGCTCGGCATGGCGTTCGCCGCCCTGTCCACGCTGGCGCGGTGCCTCGGGATCATCCGGTGGCTCACCACCATGCCCGACCTCGCACAGGCCTGGCAGTCGGGCGGGAACAAGGAGGCGATCGAGCTGCAGTACGACGCGTTCAACTCCTATGCGGGCGGCGTCGGCGAACTCCTCGGCGTGTCCCTGTTCGCGGCGGGTTGGCTGCTGTGCCTGGCCAAGATCGCGGAGATCCCTCTGTGGCTCAAGGGGTTCACTGTGCTGACTGCCGCTGCTCTCGCTCTGCCGCTGGTCGAACTCCTCGGCGTGGACGCGGGCGCGTTGATCAGCGTGAGCAGCGGAACGGTCCAGATCTGGTTCCTGGTCACAGGCGTCTACGTGCTCAGGAGGCGGAACTCTTTGGGCTGAGGCCGGTGCTAGCTTGCCGCGTACGTCGACGAGTGGAGGTTCACCCGTGACCGAGGTCCGGTTCGAGCAGGACTTGGTCCGCGCTTTGCTGCGCGAACAGCACCCGGACCTCGCCCACCTCGAACTCCGCGACGTCCAGGGTGGCTGGGACAACCAGATGTGGCGCCTGGGACCGGACCTGGCCGTGCGATTGCCGCGCAGCGCGGGCGGCCCGGTCCTGACGCGCAACGAGCACCGGTGGCTCCCCGCCCTCGCCGAACGCCTCCCGCTACCGACACCCATCCCGATCCGCATCGGCGAACCCTCGGCGTTGTTCGACCACCCTTGGACAATCACACGCTGGGTCGACGGAGAACCCGCCGACCGCACACCCATCACCCGCCCCGACGCCGCCGAAACCCTCGCAGGCTTCCTGCGCGCCCTCCACAAACCAGCCCCCGAGCACGCCCCAGTCAACCCAGACCGGGGCGTTGCTCTGGACGGGATGCAAGACAGGTTCACCAGCGCGTTGACCGTCATCGCGGGCGAGGCCGCGGCCGACCGGGCCCGGGAAGTCTGGGAGAAGGCCGTCGCAGCACCCCCATGGCACGGCCCGCCGACCTGGCTGCACGCCGACCTCCACCCCGCCAACGCAGTCGTACGCGACGGCACCCTCACCGGCATCATCGACTTCGGCGACCTGTGCGCAGGCGACCCCGCCACCGACCTCTCCGCCGCCTGGATCCTCCTACCCGCAGGCACCACCCCCCAATTCTTCAACGCCTACGCCGCCGACAGCCCCACCACCACCCGCGCCCGCGGCTGGGCCGTCCTCCGCGCCCTGCACCTGATCAGAATCGGCCGCAACGGCAGACTCGCCCTCCCCGGCGGCAAACCAACCTGGGAACCAGCAGGCCGCGCCGCCCTCACCCGCGCCACAACCGAATGATCACCACCCGGCCATCACCCACCGAGATCCCAAGCCCAGCCTCGCTCGCACCACACCGTGCCGAGGAGCGGTGCTGCGGCAGGGAACTCGGTTCCCGTGCTGCGTTTCCGGATCAGTCGATTGGCCGTCGGTGGTCCGGTTCGCCGGGTAACGTCGGGCCATGGGCGGTGACCAGGTGCACAACCAGGTGGGGAGTGTCGACGGCCTGGTGGTGCAGGTAGGCGATGTCGGGGGCGACCTGACGGTGTGCCAGGCATTCGGGGTGCCTGCCGTGCCGCTGATCGTCACCATCGGGAGCGACTCCACTCTCTGGATCGAGGCGCGGGGACAGCAGGCGGTGATCGTCTCGGCTCTGCGCACGGTCGTGCAGGACGAGGTCTGTGTGGTCGACGAACGATGGGATGTGCCGATAACCGTTTCTGCGGGCGCCCCGGTGCGGCTGACCGCGATGCCGGAGTTGCTGAACCAGGACGTCGGTTGGCACCTGGAGATCGACTGGATCTGCGGGGGCCGCCGAGGAACGCTCCGAGTTCCGGAGTCCGGGCACGTCATCCTGGCCACGCCCGTTGCCCGGGTTTCCGCCCCGCTCGTCACGGACGTACGGCTCAGGAACATCGATTACGTGGCGTTCGTCGACGACGGTGTGGTGGAGGAGGTCCCGGCCAGCGGGCACACGGTTCAACTGACCGTTACCGGCCTGTCCGGGACGCCGGTACTACTGGCGGACCTGCGGGTCGAAGTGATCACTCGCAGTGACCGGTCGGGTACCTTGGTTCGCCACGCCGGCGAGGTGCCCCGGCGCCGGTTCGAGGTCCAGCTCGACGTCGAGCCTCCTCGGTTGGCCGCCCTGGGCGGGAGCGACTTTCCCTACGTGGTCGGTCCGCACGAGTCCGAGTGCTTCGACCTCAAGGTCAGCACCCACCGGGGCGATGTCGCGTGGATACTCTGGCTTGACTGGCGCCGTGGTCGCGACACCGGATCGGTGCGCGTCGACCTGGGCGGGCATCCTTTCCGAACTGCAGGCCGGTGGCCCCGGTGACCGACAGCTTCTCGGTCTATCCGATGGTGCAGCCTGTCCGGGCCGTCCCGGCGACCGTTGGCGATGCGTCGTTCCCGGCCGCTCTGAAGGTCAGCACCCGCACTCACCTCGCGGTGGTCATCGCGCCCGGCAGTGCGGTCGGACCGACGGCGGTGCACGTTCCGCTCTCCGGGCACAACCTCCTGCTGACCGTCGACGCTGACGACGATGTCGTTCTGGAGCACATCGGTATCGGGCAGGTCAGCCGGTCGGCGTTCGTGGTGGACGGGGTCAGCGTCATCCACCCGCATTTCATGCCGCCGTTCAGCGCTGACTTCCTCGAGCCGGTGATGCGTTCCATGGCCGCCTACTCGCCTCTCGCCGCACCCGACTGCGAGATCGACCTGGATCGACGAGCGGTCACCGTCCTTGACGGGGCCGAGTCGACGCTGCCGCTGCGGATCGCCGCGGGTTCGACCGCCACCATCGTCGTCGCGCCGATGACCGAAGCCCGCGATCTGGTGAGTTGGACCCTGCACGCGGATCTGACCTGCGCGCGTCGCGCAAGACGCTTCAGCTGGGACATGGTGGTAACGGCGCAGGTGGGGTTGACGGTCATCGCCGGGACGAAGGGGAACCGGGAGTCCGAGGTGCATCACCTCTTTCCCGACCACTGGCACCGCGGAGCATCTCGGCAGGACATCGCGTCCGGGGACGCCGCCAAGCGCAGTGCCGTCCTGACGCCTGCCGCGCACACCAGCGCCGATGGCTCCGCGTTCCTGCGCGTGCCCGCGTCCGACACCGCGCGCGAGCCCGATGAAGCCGCGGCGCTGCGGCACCGCGGCGATCAGCACGCCGTCCACGGGAACATGGTCAGCGCGCGCACCGACTATGCGTTGGCCGCCGATGCGGGCAGCGCGGTGGCCGCGTACTGGCTCGGTTTCCTGGTCGAGAGGGACGGGGATCTCAAGGGCGCGGTGCACTGGTACACGGTGGCTGCCGAACTCAACCACTTCCCGGCGTTGAACGACCTGGCCACCGCGCACTCGCGCTTGGGCAACCTCGACGAGGCCGAGCACTGGTACCGCCGCGGTGTGGACGCAGGGGACTGGACCGCGGCGTCGGGGCTGGCTGCCCTACTGCTCCAACGCGGCGACCCGGAAGCCGAAACCGTGCTGCGGATGGTCGCGGGCACCCCCGCTTCCGCGGCCGTGGACGTCATCGGCGACAACCTGGCCCGCTCGGACCAGACCGCAGCGGTCACCGCGACCGAGAACCTGGCCTCGCTGCTGCACGAGCGGGGCCAGACCGACGAAGCCGCCGTGCTCTGGGAAGAAGCCGCCGGGAAAGGAAGCGCGCACGCCGCCTACTGGCTCGGCAAGCTCCGCCACGACCAAGGCGACCGGGACGAAGCGGAGCGGTGGTGGAGAGCGGCAACCGCGGGCGACGAGCTACGAGGCCGCCGTCTCGCGATCAGCGGACCGGCGGACTCCGGCCAAGCACTCGCCGCCTACGCCCTCGGGATGAACCTCCTCAAGCGCGGCGATTCCGAAGGCGAGGACTGGCTGGCACTGGCGGCACAGGCCGGGCACCGCGGCGCGCGATACGAACTCGACGAAACACCGGGCGACATCCGCGGATGGGCCGATGCGGACCCGATCTCCTGCGCGGTCCGGCAGGACGACTGGCTCGTCCTCCCAGCACCCGGCTGGACGACCGGCGCACCGGTGCCCACCGAAGCGATCGTCGGCGGCTGGGCCCTCGATCCCCACGGCAAGCCCGGCCCGTTCCAACCGAACCCGCACTACGTGCCTGACCGCAAGGCGACCCCGACCGACCCGCTGCACGACCTGCTGTTGGTGATCGCCTCCGGCCGGGGCAGCCACCTCGGCTCCCGGCTACTCGCGACCCTGCGCGACACCGTTGTCGAAATCGCATGCGACGACCACAACGGCGTCCTGATCGGACCGGCACCGGACGGTGCCGACTGCGTGGTGGTCGTGACGGCCGAACTGCACAAACGACTGCTCGATGACACGCACTGGCTACCGATACTCGGCAACGATCTCCCCGAGGCCGTACCCCAGGGCGTCGACATCCTGCTCAACCCAGGCAACCGCGCACAGTTCCGGCTCCTGACCGAGGCCCTGCGCAGCCACTGAACCGTCACCGGCGACGTGGTGCAGCCTGGCCACATGTGGGCTGCGGGGTAGCTAGCTCACCCAACGGCCAACGTCCACCCCGAGCGTTCGAACCCTCGGGTGCTTGCGAAGTGAGAGCGGGCCTGTATACGAACAGAGCGTCTTCACCCCCCGTAGAAGATCAACGGACTGGACTCCCGGGCAGCGCCACGACCGTGCCGGTGCGCACGGTGCGACGGGAAGAGCAGCGACCGATCTCCATGCCCCAACGGTGTTTACCGCCGAGTGAACCCCGTCGGTGTGCAGACAACGGCCTATCGCACGGTGATGGTTCCGGTCATGTACTGGTGGATGGAGCAGAGGTAGGGGAACTCGCCCGGCTTGTCGAAGGTGTGGGTGAAGGTCGCGCCGTCGCTGAGGTCGGTGGAGGCGAACGACTTGTCGGATGCCTTGACGTTGTGCTTGGCGGTGTCGGTGAACTTCCAGGTGACCGTGGTACCGACGGCGACGGTGAGTAGCTGCGGGGTGAAGGTGAAGTTCTTGATCTCGACGGTCGCGTCGCCGATGGCGGTCGAGGCGGGCGCCGACGGGGTGGACGCGGAGTCCGTGCCACACCCCGTCAGCGCCAGCACGAGAGCCGCGGCGATGAGCCGAACTCGCATCTACTTCGGTAGGAGGGCGTCGGGCTTCACGGCCTTGTCGATGCCGATGAAGGCGTCCGGGACCGGGTACTGCCCGAGGACGAAGTTGAGGATCGCGGCGTGCATGGCTTCCACCGGTTGGATGGTGGCGGCGGTCATGATGCCGCCGGTGTCGGCCACGTTGGCCGCGGCGAAGGTGTAGGTCTGCGCGGCGGCGTTCTCCAACTCCAGTGCCAGCTTGGCCACGTCCGGCACCGACTTGACCGCGCCGAGGGCCTTGACCTGGTCGGCGGTGATCGACAGCGGTGCGTCGCTGATGGTGGGCTTGCCCGCCTTGGACAGCACCGCGTTCCAGGCCGCAGAGTGGTCCTTGTGCTGCTTCATCGCGGTCTGCACGAAGACGCCGATGGCGGGTGGGACGGTGCCGAGGGTGCCCTTGCCCGCGGCGTCGAGCGCGCCGGTGTAGGCCGTGACGGCGAGGTTCTCCAGGGCCGCGGCCAGTGCGACCACCTTGAGGTCGCCCTCGTAGGTCGCCGCCGCGGTGGTGCTCGCGGGGGCCGAGGTAGTGGTCGATGAACTGGTGTCGTTGCTGGAGCAGGCCGCGGCCATGCCCAGCGTGGTGACGCCGCCGACACCGAGCAGGAAGCCGCGGCGGCCGGTCGGGAGGCCGCGGGTGATGTGGGCGAGGTTGGCGGAGAACTCGTCGAGCAGCGTCCGCACACCCGGGAAGGTGGACTCGTGCAACTCGTCGAGGTCGCGGGTCATCGCGGTCAGCTCGCGTTCGCTGATCTGCATCTCGGGGCGCTTGTCGGTGCTCACTTGACCGCTCCTTCCTCGACCGGCGAGGCCTTCTCGGTGGGGAAGAACGCGTCCGGGAACCCGACACCGCCTGCGGCGTCGGGAAGCTTCGCCGCGTCCGGCGGCAGGGCGATCAGCTGCGGGGCGCCGCCGTCGAGCAGCGCCTTGACCGCGAGCAGGATGGCCTTGTGCTGCGACTCGACCCCGGCGACGCTGGCGAACAGCTGTCGCAGTTCCGGGGTGGAGACCTGGCTGACGTTCTTGGTGTAGGTCTGCGCGGCCACGTCCTCCAGCGCGATCGCCAGGGCGACGACATCGGCCGCGCCCTTGATCGTCGGCACCGTCTCCTTCACGACGGCGGCGTACTTGGCGTTCGGGTCGTTCTGCGCCTTGCCGCCGAGCTTGGCCACCGCGCCGTTGAACGCCTGCCCATGCTCGGTGTGCTGCGCCATCGTCTTCTCGGCGAACGCCTTCACCACACCGTTGGCGTCCGCGCCCCCGATGAACGGCAGCGTCAACGCCGTCTTGTAGGTGGCGACCGCCAGGTTCTCCAGGCTCGCCGCGGTCTGCAACGCCTGGACGTCCTGGGCGGTGTCCGCCGTCGCCGGGGAGACCGCGAGCAGCGTGCCCGCCCCCACCAACCCGGCGGCCAGCCCTGCCTTGCTCCAGCCGGGCCACTGTCCACCCGGGTCGCGCGAACCGACCCGCTGCGCGCGGGTGTCCAGCACCGCCTCGACGTAGTCGTCGAGGTCGCGCCTGGCCGTGCGCATCGCATCGGACTGCAGATCATCTGATTCGACCAGCAACTCGCGCAGCCCGCGCTCGTCTATGGAATCCACCGGGCACCCTCCATCGCCGCGGCGATCCACACCACAGAACAGGGCGATTTGTCACCGTCACCGCCATTCGACCTGAGTTCGGTTCACGTGCCAACTCGACCCGCGATTACCACTCGAACGAGTCGACACTGACGTCGTCAGGTATCGGCAGGCGGCCACCTGTTCGTGAGGTCCCGGCCGGTGGCTTTGACGTGACACACAGTGGAGTCGTACAACAAGACCATTGGTCTCCCGCGACTGTCCGGACTGGTCGGTGCGAAGATAGTTCGAACTGGCGATGGTCGGAGAAATTCGTTGCGCGACAACAAATCTGGATCACGGTGGCGAATCCGCTGTCGCGGTCCGTGTCCTCTGGTCCCCCCGCGACGACCTCGAAGACCTCTACGGCGACCCGTGGCCATCTGGCGGGCGTGGGCCGACGACGTCCGCGGCGACGGGATCGACTTCGGCCACCACATGCCGCACACCGACCATGAGCAGGCGTTCGGGCGCCCGCGGTTGATCGCAATGCGACGAGGCGCGGCGATGTTGCCTGACGTGGCGGGCCGCAGCAGATCGGGCAGTTCGAGCAGGAAGTCGATGACCCAATTTGCGTCACGACGCACCAGCGGGTCATCAGCCCACAGGTAACCCAAGGGCCGCGCCGGATCAGGCCGGTCCGGGAGCCCGCCGCTTTGGCGGCCACGACGTCGTTGTCCGGGTGATCCCCGACGTAGACGACCTCGTCCACACCGCCCGGCGTCATGGCGACCACTCGCTCGAAGAACTCGGGGGCCGGCTTGGTCGCACCCCACTCACCCGAGGTCGCGACACGATCAACCGGCAGGTTCAACTCCCGCAGCAGGGTGCCAGCGCCAGCGGCCTGGTTCTCGGTCACACCCATCCAAAGAGCCCGTGCGCGGAGCTGGGCAAGGGCGGGCCGGACGTCCTGGCGCAGGTCGATTTCGTCGATCACTTCGCCTCGTCGTGCTGACTCGCGCAACTGTCGTTCGTGGGTCAGGTCGAAGTCAGGGCGGAAGTGCTGGAACGTCTCGGCGTTGTCCCGGCCCGTAGCAGTGACCGCGCCCAACACGGTCGAGAACGTGTGGCGGGAGACGCCAACCCAGTCGGCCCACGCGCCCCACTCCCGCGAGTCATCCAGCAACGTCTCGCCCACATCGAACACCACCGCGGCGACCATGGCCTTACGCCACCAGAGCGACAGCACGTCGGCTCGGTTATCCGTTTCTCCCGAATTGTCTCGTCCGACCGAAGCCGTCGGTGTTCGGAGGCGGTTGTCGGAGCCGCCGTGATGCGCGCTCGCGCTCCTGGGGAGAGCACCCGGACGGGGGATAGCCCACTCGGTACGACGTACGTAACTTGAAGTCAGCCAAAGATTGTCAACATGTTGGCCGATTGAGTAAATGCGCAACATCGCTGTGGTGCTGCGCGACCGAGTAGGGGGATCCATGCGAAAGATCGCTGCGATCGTCGCCGCGTGCGCGTTCGCTCTGACCGGGGTCGTCGGCGCCGGAACGGCTCAGGCCGTGCCCATCCCGTGCTCCGTGAGCCACTTCAGGGTCGTCTGGAGCGAAGCGGGCATCTACGACGACTTCGGCAACCTGGTGGCCGCGCTCCACTACGGGAACACCATCGATGGCCCCACCGGGGGCACCTCGGGTGGGAACACCAGGGTGTTCTGGAACGGCTACACGAGGAACATGGCCGACGCCGCGCTGCAGTACACCGGCTGCAACTGAATCTGCTTCCGCCCGCCGCCGGAGCAGGGGCGAACGGAAGCAGGTGGCAAGAGGTCTGCTCGGCCATCGGCAGCGAGCAGTTGTCACACCGTCTCAAACCCCCAGTGACCCCCGATTCCGCCATGTGGATCCGGACAACCACACAACGAACCGTCCGGATCCACTTGGCGGACCGCACCGATGCTCGAGTGGGAAGCGGCGAGGTAGGAACCGGGTGGCATCAGGTCCATATGGGTTGATTTGGCCCCTCGTCGCGCGCAATGGTCTGCCGCAGCCAGGTGCTGGATCGAAGGTCGGTGTGCAGTACGACGCTTGAGAGACGACGACGGCAGCCCCATGTGTGCACACCGAAGTCCGGGTGCAATCCGGTCAACTGACCACGCTCACGTCCTCGACTCGATCCGGTTTCTCACTGCCCCGGATTGGGCGGGCCTGCCCTGGGCGGGCTGGAGCTCTGAACGGATCCCGACTTGGCCCTGGGCTTGGGCGGTACCGCGCACGCCGATCTGGCGAGGTGCATCTCGTGCATATCGGGCATGACAACGTCCGCAAGCGGCGAATGACGCACAAAGAAGAGTGCGACTGTGCATCATCGACAGCGGGCAGTCGCTCTTTACGATAGGGGGCACCATGTCACCATCTTCTTCCGTCGTCGGGCCATCTGGGCGGTATAACGGTGCTCACCCGAGGCTCTGCCCATACCTGTGGGCACGTCCGCATGTTCGGAATCGTTGGGCGATGTCGGTAGTGGCGGGTAGGGTTTACTCGCGTGTCGATCGAGAGTGAGGCACAGCGCCTACGCGCGCTGCGGGACAGTGTCGCAGCTTCGTCCGAAACGGTGATCGGTCAGCTCACCGAGTGGCTGGGCGCGACAGCGCTGGTTGTCCAGGTCGTCCTTGGACGCTCCGCCAGGTCCGGCTCGATCTTGGACATCCTGGTTGTTGTCGAACGTCGTGTCGTCGAGCTGCGCCAGGCGCTTGACCAGGCGAGCACCGAGCTTGTGGTAGCGGCTGATCATCATGGTGGTCCTCGAGGTCGGGCTGCCGCGTCTACCCGACTTCCTCGAGTCGTTCCCCCGTCACAGGATGTGCTGCGTGCTTCTGAGAACTCGCGGGGTGAGCCCCAAGGGGAGCCGAACATGCACGGGGACCGCTACCCGGATGAGGCCGTGCCGTACCACGACTTCATGCCGCCGCGGGTGCGCAAAGGGCAACGGAACTCGCCGCCCATGACTGGCTGGGTGCGGCTCGACGGGCACGATGTCGGGGAGATCGGTGCGACGAGGAATGATCCGTGGGCGGAGAAGGCGGCGCACCGTATCTCTGCGCTTCGTGTGCCCAACGCGGATCAACTGAACAACCACGTCGAAGTCAAAGTGGTGGTGATGCAGATCGAGATGCGGCGCACGCAGGGCCAGGTGGTGATCAATCATGCTCCGTGTGGATCCGAGACCGGGTCATATCTTCCGGGGTGTCATCGAGCTCTTCCGAGGATTCTGCCGGAGGGGTATACGCTGACCGTGTTGGGTACTGACGTGGACGGGAATCCGTTCAAACACATCTATCACGGGAAGGCCACTCGATGACCGACGAGGTTCCGGTACTCGACCGCGGATGGATCGCGGTGGACGACCTCCCGCGTGGGGTGGACCTGTTGGCCGAGGTCAAGCGGCTCAACGACGCGGGCGTGGAAGTCATGTGGGTCTGGAACCTGGCACAACACTGGGCGGGGGAGGACGACCCCGACGGCGAGGAACGCCAGGAGAGTCTGACATTCGGGGTGTTCAACGACCGAGGACTCCTGACCTGGCGGGCGGGATTTCGCCTCTGGGCGCCGAGTAGCGGACTCAACGCGGAGTGGGAGGACGGCCGCTTGGCGGGTATGCACGATGTAGCTGTTCCTCCTCGGGCTGTTGTACCGATCGAGGTCGTGTACTCGGTTCTGGCGGAGTTCTTGTCATCCGGGCAGCGACCGAACTCCATCGAATGGGAATTGGGCGAACGGATGCCGGGGATTCCGTCCGACGAGGAATAACCTCGACCCGAGAGTCGAGCGGCTTCAGGCGTCGTCGAGGGGGCGGCGGATAGCACGGCGCATCGACCCCGCTGCGGACCTGACGCATCTGAGATCCCAGCTGGCAAGCAGGCTGCGGCAGTCTCAGACGCGTTCTCCGAGAGTCCGTCCTGCGCGCTTCGGAGGTCGGAGACCAGGTGTCGGCGGTGCCTGGATCACCATCCAGCCCCAGGGTCTGAACGGCAGCCGCGCGTGCGGCGACAGTGGAAATCTGTTTCGGGAATGTGGTCCTGACCTGGTGATCGTCACAGGGAAAACGAGGGGGTAGGGACGGGGAACAGAACTCTTCAAGCGGGTTGGGGTTTCCGGCTAATTTCCGGATTCCCAGCTCCACACGAAGAGGAGTACGCAATGCCCTGCAAACCGAAGTCGTTACTGGCGGCCGCCACGGCGCTGGTCGCGGTGGCCGCGGCGGTGGTGATCACGCCGGTGGCCTTCGCCGCTGAACCGGAGGGTGCGGTTCGGGTGGCGGCCAAGAACCCCGTCCCGGGGGTGTACTTGGTCAAGCTGAAGGACTACGCCGGTGCCGCGTCGTCGGGTAGCCGTGCGCAAGCGCTGACGGAGCGCTTCGGCGGTACCGCGACCCACGTGCTCGACCGGGTCATGCGCGGTTACGTCGCGGAGAACCTCGACAGCGCCGCGGCCCGCCGCCTGGCTGCCAGCCCGGAGGTCGAGTCGGTCACCCAGTCCGGCACCTCCCACGCCGCCGAGACCCAGACCAACCCGGCCAACTGGGGCCTCGACCGCGTCGACCAGCGGGACCTGCCGCTGGACAAGAAGTACACCTACTCCGACACCGCGGGCGCGGGTGTCAACGTCTACATCGTCGACACCGGCATCCGCTACACCCACACCGAGTTCGAGGGCCGCGCCAAGTTCGCAGCGGACTTCGTCCAGCCGCCCACCAACGGCAACGACTGCGACTCGGCCAAGGCGGGCCACGGCACGCACGTGGCGGGCATCGTCGGCGGCAAGACCCGCGGTGTGGCGAAGAAGGCGAACCTGTGGGCGGTCCGCATCCTGGGCTGCCAGTCGTCGGGCAAGGACACCGACATCGTCGTCGCGGCCGAGTGGCTGGCCAAGAACGCGGTCAAGCCTGCGGTGGCCAACATGAGCGTCTACGCCGACGACCCCACCATCGGTGTCGACGCCATCAAGGGGTCGATCGCCTCGGGTGTCCAATGGGGACTGATCACCGGCAACAACGGCGGCAACTCCTGCGACTACGGCCCGGGCAGCCGGGTCGAGACCGGGGTGCGCACCGGCAACTCGACCTCCTCGGACCAGCGCGCCGGTGACTCCAACGACGGCGCCTGCATGGACGTCTTCGCGCCGGGCAGCAACATCGACTCGTCGGTCAACACCTCGGACACCTCCTACGGGCAGAAGTCCGGCACCTCGATGGCCGCCCCGCACGTGACCGGTGCGCTGGCGCTGCGGTTGGCCGAGGCGCCGTCCTCGACGCCCGCCGACCTGAAGAAGTGGATCGTCGACAACGCCACCACCGGCAAGATGACCAACATCCGGGCGGGCACGCCCAACCGGTTGCTCCACGTCCCGAGCGCGCCGCCGTCGGCCAACGACTTCGCCATCGCGGCGAGCCCGGCCTCGGTCAACGCCGACCCGGGCGCGGCCGCGACCAGCACGATCTCCACCTCGGTCGTGCGCGGTTCCGCCCAGACCGTGGCGCTCTCGGCCAGCGGTCTGCCCTCGGGCGTCACCGCGGCGCTCGACCCGACCTCGGTGACCGCGGGCAACTCGTCGAAGCTGACGCTCTCGGTGTCCTCCAGTGCCACCCCCGGCACCTACAAGGTCACCGTGACCGGCAAGAGCGCCGACGCCACGCACACCGCCGACGTCTCCTTGACGGTGAACGGAACTGTCCCGAACGACTTCAGCCTCTCGGCCGGCCCGAGCAGCGGGTCGGTCGCGGCCGGGTCGACGGCGTCCACCACCATCAGCGCCACCGCGGTCGGCGGCAACCGCAACGACGGTCTCACCGACGGCACCTCCGGCACGGCGGCCGGACCCGGGGTGGTGAACGGGAGCCCGACCACGGTCGCCAAGTACCCGTTCATCATCTCCCAGCACCGCACCGGCGGAGTCCGGCCGCAGGAGCAGTCCTGCACCGGGTCGGTCGTGGCCAAGCGGGCCGTGCTGATCGCCGCGCACTGCAAGTTCTCCCAGGGCGACCCGAAGTACCTGATCTACGGGCGCGACGACCTCAACGCCACCAACACCGGTACCCGCGTCGAGATCGAGGAGTACCGCACCCACCCGAACTACGACGCCAACGACGGGTGGCGCACCGGCTTCGACGTCGCGGTCATCTTCACCAAGTCCGACATCCCGGTCCCCGCGGGCTACCAGTTCCCGGCGATCGCCAAGTCCGGTGACAGCCTGCCGCTGGGCAGCAAGGGCACCGCGATCGGCTACGGCAAGACCGACGCCAACGACGCCAACAAGAACGCGCTGCTGCGCGAGACCGTGCTGCCGACGGTGGCCGACCAGAACTGCGCGAACATCAACTCGCAGTTCGACGCCCGCTACATGTTCTGCGACGGGTTCGGCAACGGCAGCACCGGCCTGTGCCAGGGCGACTCCGGTGGCCCGTACTTCCTCAACGGCAAGATCTGGGGCGTGTTCTCCTGGCTGCGCACCGACTGCGCGTCCTACAACGCCCACGGCAAGTTGTGGGGCGTCATGGGCGACTGGGCGAACCAGCAGATCGGTGACACCCCGAACCCGCCGACCGGGGACATCGCGCTCTCGGCCAGCGGGCTGCCCTCGGGGGCCACGGCCTCGTTCAACCCGACCACGATCGGCGTGGGCGGCAACGCCACCCTCTCGGTCAGCACGTCCGCGTCCACGGCCGCCGGTGAGTACCGGATCACGGTCAGCGGCACGCGGTCCGGGGTGACCCGCACGACGGTGTACACCCTGACCGTCACCGGTGGCGGCAACACCCCGCTCACCGTGGCCAACCCGAACACGCAGACCACCGTGAAGGGCAAGGCGGTCAGCCTGCAGATCAACGCCAGTGGTGGCAAGGGCGGCAACCGCTTCACCGCCACCGGCCTGCCCGCCGGGCTGAGCGTCAACGCCACCACCGGGTTGATCTCCGGGACCCCGACCACCTGGGCGAACTACCACCCCACGGTGACGGTGACCGACAGCTCCGGGGCCAAGGCGAGCGCCACGTTCTACTGGTTCATCTTCCCCTACTAGCGGATCCGGGGTGTGGTCGGACGATCCCGGCCACACCCCGACCACGCGGCTTCCGGCCGCGGACCGGCCCCACCGCGTCGCGCCGTGCGGTGACGGGTGTCGCGGCAGTGGCAGGGACTGCGGACAGCCACCGGTTCGCGCTCCGGGAATGGCGGGCGGGCACCTGAAGACCTCAGGTGCCCGCCCGTTTCACCGTTCCCAGCGCACGCCCACCGTCCCCGGGCGCACCGAAGGGGCGACCAGCGAGGTGGTGCCCGCCGCGCCCAACCACAGGTCCTCGACGTGCTGCTCCGGGCCGCGCAGACCCGCCCGGTCGTAGCGGCGGACCCGCCCCGGCGGGGTGCCGACGAAGCGCAGCTGCACCGTGTAGAGGCCGACCGGGCGGGGGAAGCGGCGGTAGACGTGGTCCAGCGGTTGCCCAGCGGGTAACCGGAGGTCGTACTCGATCACCGTGTCCTCGCCGCGGTTGAGCGGGCGGTCGAAGAGGAACTCGGCCACCATCGACCGGGTCTCGGGGGCCCGGCGCACGCGACCCAGGCGCGCGAAGGCGACGCCGAGCACCTCAGGGGCCTCGAAGACGGGGTCGTCGGTCTCGTGGCAGACCACGCAGCGGTCCACCCGGTCGGCGGCGGCCCGGATGACCAGCCTGGTCCGCTGCCTGCGTTCCCCGGTCCGCTCGTCGACCACCAGCGCGTCGCTCACGCCCAGGTAGTCGACCTGCCCGTCGGGCGCGGACTCCAGGCCGGTCAGCAACCCCCCGCACGACGGCCACAGCTCGCGCCGCGACAGCGTGCCGGGCGCCCGGACACCGCGGCCCCGGGGTTTGCGGCCGCCGAGCAGGGCGACCAGGGAGGCCGACGGCAAGCCGAGGACCTCCTCCAGCGCGCCGAGCGCCACCAGCGACTCGGCCCGCTCCGGTCTGCTGCGGCCGCTGCGCCAGTACGAGATCGCGGTGCGGCTCACCGTGATGCCGCGGTCGGACAGCCTGCCGCACAACCGTTGCAGGGTCAGCCCGGACGCCTCGATGGCGGCGTCGAGCGCCACGTCGAACGGTCCGGTCCGCAGCACCCGTCGTACGTCGTTGTTCATCGCCCACTCCCACTCGGCCTGCTCCGGCACGGGAAGGCCACCAAGGTAGACGCCCGGTGACCCCGCGAGAAGGGCACCGCCGGCCATGGGCCAGATGTGGCCACCCGACCTAGACTGACCCGGTGGAGCCACTCGACGTCGACTTCCTGGAGCCGATCGGCCTCGGCCCAGCGGAGGGCGCCGTCTACCTGGAGCTGTTGCGCCAACCCCGGTCCGACGCCCGCCACCTCGCCGCCGAACTGGACATGTCCAGCAGTGGCCTGGCCCGCGCACTGGCGAACCTGGTCGACGGCGGTCTTGTCGCCCGCCTCGCCTGCCGCCCCGCCCGGTACGTGCCCGCACCCCCGCAGGTCGCTCTCGACGCCTTGGCCCTGCGCCGCGCCGAGGAGCTCGACCGGCTCCGCGCGACGGCCCGCGTGCTGGCCAGCACCTACGAACAGGCGCCCCGAGGCGCGCCGGGAGATCTCGTCGAACTGATCGAAGGCGGCCCCGCCGTCCGCCACCACATCGCCCAGCTGCAGCTCGCCGCCCAGGAAGAAGTCCTGATCGTCGACTGCCCGCCCTATCTCGGCGGCGCCCCCGAGCTCAACATCACCGAACTCCAGGGCCTACGCCGCGGCGTGGCTTACCGCACGATCTACCACCTGCCCGTCCTCGACGACCCCGCCCGCCTCGCCGAGGTCACCACCTACACCGAGGCGGGCGAGCAGGCCAGGGCGCTGCCGGACGTCCGGCTGAAGATGATGATCGCCGACCGCCGCGTCGCCCTGCTCCCGCTCAGCTTCGAGGAATCCGAGACCGGCGCCCGCATCGTCGTGCACCGGTCCCCGTTGCTGGTCGCCCTGGTCGCCTGCTTCGACCTGCTGTGGGAACGGGCCACTCCCATCGGCACCGCCCTACGCGGCACCCACCGCGACAAGGAGATGCTGGCCCTGCTCGCCGCGGGCCGCAAGGACGCCGCGATCATGCGCTCACTCAACATCACCCAACGCACCATGACCCGCCGGATGTCCGCCCTCCTGGCCGAACTCGACGCCACCACCCGCTTCCAAGCCGGAATCCAAGCCTCCCGCCGAGGCCTGGTCTGACCGCCGCCGGACGTGGGGGAGTTGGCGTGAGGGGTATCCGGGGCAGGCAAGTTCTTGACCAAGGTCGCCACCCCCGTCGCGGCACGCCGCTCCATCTCGGGTCGTCTACCATCCTCAACGGGCAAGGCAACCAGGAGAGGGACACGTGGGCTGGCTGATCCTCTTCCTACCGACCGCGGCCGTCTGGGTGGTCCTCGTCGGCGCGCTCATCAACCACTCGGGTCCCATCGTCACGGTCCCGCTGGGCGTCGGCGCCCTCCTCGGCGCCGTCGCGGTCCTCACCCAAGAGCCCTGGTTCCTGGTCCCCGTGGTCCTCGCCTGGGCCTGGGGCGTCGCCATGCTCGTCCGAGCCGAGCGCCGCACACGATGACCGCGAGCGCGCGTCCCGGAGACTCGGCCGAATAGCGCGCGACATGACCGCGAAGCCATGTCACCGGTGCGCTACTTGGCGCGCAGAGGCGCCAGGGCTTGGCCCCAGGTGACGACCTGGTCGAGCAGCTTGGTCAGGGTCGGCGCGTGGTGGTCGCCAGGGGTGAGGTTCCCGTTGGCGTCGAAATCGGTGAACATCGAGAGGGCCACCTGGTCGCGCACGTCGGCGATGTGCAGTTCCGCGACCACCAGCCGCAGGTGCTCCACCGCGCGCGTCGCGCCGACCAGGCCGTAGCCGACGAAGCCCGCCGACTTGTTCTTCCACTCGTGGTAGAGGAAGTCGATCGCGTTCTTCAGCACGCCCGTAGTGCCGTGGTTGTACTCCGGGGTGACGAAGACGAAGCCGTCGTAAGAGGCCACCGCTTCGGCCCAGCGCTTCGTGTGGTCGTTGGCGTAATCCGATCCCATCGCGGCCGGGACCGGCTCGTCCAGGTGCGGTAGAGCGAAGTCGGCGAGGTCGACGACCTCGTAGGTGGCGTCCCCGCGCTGGGTCGCCAGCTTGTGCACCCACTGCGCCACCGCCTCGCCCTTCCGGCCGGGCCGGGTGCTGCCGATGATGATGCCGATGCGCGTCATGTCGCCTTTCCTTCCAGGCGCCCTGCGGCCGCCCGAGTGTGTGGGATGGACCAACGATACTGAGCAGTTCGTTGGGAGTCCAACGATAACGCGATCACCGCGCCGCGGCGCGCTGCTCGTGGGTCAGCCAGACCGCCGCGGCCAGGGCCACCAGGGAGGCGCCGGTCAGCCACCAGAAGGTCTCGCGGAAGGCGGCCGGGTCCGTGGCGCCGTCGGACAGGATCACCACGAACAGGGCGCTGCCCACCGCGCCGCCGACCCGGGACAGGATGTGGACCTGGGCGCTGGCGTCGGGCAGTTGCCGCTGGTCGACGCTGGCCAGCGCCGAGGACACCCCCGGCGAGCCCGCCAGGGCCATCCCGATCCCGCGCAGCACCTGCAGCACCTCGACCAGCACGAGGTCGGGCCGGGCGGGCAGCAGCGCCATCGCCACGGTGGTCGCCACCGTGAGCACGAGGCCCGCCACGGCGACCACGCCGCCACCGAAGCGGTCGTTGAGCCAGCCCGCCGCCGGGAAGGTGGCCGCCGCGCCGATGCTGAAGGCCATCAGCAGCAGGCCCACGTCCACGATGTCCGCACCGAGCTGGAGCTGGAAGTACAGCGGCATCACGACCAGGCCGCCGAAGAGCGACGCACCCGCGAAGAACACCTCCGCCGAGGCCGCGGCGAACCGGCGGTTGGCGACCAGCCGCAGGTCCATCAGCGGCTCCTCGCTGCGCAGCGACCGCCACCCGAACGACCCCAGCGCCACCAGGCCGATGACCAGCGGGATCCACGCCCGCGGCCCGCTCGACGAGCCGGAGATCTCGGTGAGGGCGTAGACGGTCAGCGGCAAGCCGATGACCACCATGCCGAGCGCGACCAGGTCGAGCCGCCCGGCCTCGTCGCGCTCGCCGCGGGGCAGGTGGCGCAGCGCCAGCAGCAGCCCCAGCAGGCCGATCGGCAGGTTGATCAGGAACAGCCAGTGCCAGGACAGGTTCGCGATGAGCACCGCGCCGAGCACCGGCCCGAAGGCGGGCGCCAGGATCGAGGGCACGCTGGAGATGGCGATGACCCGTCCCATCCGGCCCTTGCCCGCGGCCTGGCCCAGGATGGTCATCCCGGCCGGGACCAGCAGCCCGCCCGCCGCACCCTGGACCACCCGGCCCGCGACCAGCCAGATGATGTCCGGCGCGACCGCGCAGAGCCCGGAGGCGGCGGTGAACCCGGCCAGCGCCCACAACCACAGCCTGCCCGCGCCGATCCGCTTGCTCAGCCAGCCGCACGCGGGCAGCGCCGCTGCCAGCGCGAGCAGGTAGCCGCTGTTGACCCACTGCGCGGTCGACAGCGGCGCGTCGAGCCGGGTGCCGATGGTGTCGAGCCCGACGTTGACCAGCGAGGTGTCCAGGCCCGCCATCAGTGAGCCGAACGCGAGCAGGAACGCGGTGCGCCACACCGACGCGGGCACGGCGCCCCCGCCGTCGTGGTCCCGGGCGGTCTTGCCCTTCGCCATGGTCTTCCCCCTATCGTTGGGTATCCAACGGTACTGTCTATGTGTTGGATGTCCAACGCAAGCCCCGCTACCCTCGGCGGCATGGACGAACCGCTGCTCCAACCGGACGTCGACCCCCCGGTACGCCTCTGGCGGCTGACCTCGTGGCTGCTGCACCAGGCCACCGCCAGGGCCAACCGGCTGGTGGTGGGGCACTTCGGCAGGCCGGGCGGGCGGATGCGCTACGCCATCCTGGCCGGGCTCGACCAGTTCGGGTCGCTGAGCCAGGCCGACCTGAGCCGCCGCCTCGGCATCGACCGCGGCGACGCGGTCGCAGGCCTCAACGACCTCGAACGCGACGGCCTGGCCAAGCGGGTGCCCGATCCCGCCGACTCCCGGCGCAACCTCGTGCACATCACCCCGACAGGCCGGGAAACACTCCTCGAGTTCGACGTCCTGGTCGACGCCGCACAAGGCGAACTGCTACGCGATCTGGCCCCAGCCGAGCGGGTACAACTCAACGCACTGCTGCGCAGACTGCTGGAACGCCCCGCCAACGCACCCGCCCACACCGGCGCCGCACCACGAAAACCGCCCCAGTCCTGAGCGTGCGCGACCAAATCCGCGGCCGGTGCCAGCGCTCCGTTATTTTCGCGCTGATCCCCGTCGTTTGAGTGCAACCCAGGAAGACTGCCCGACCATTGTCGTGCTCCTGAGGGTCGCGACGTTGGTGCATGGGTAACGCGGTGTCCTGTGGGTCGCGATAGGTCCGATGTGGTGATGACGGTCCTCGCAGTGTTGACGCTTCCGGACTGGCTGGCTCCGGCCGGGCGTCGGGAGGACGTTGTCGCTGGGCATCGTGTGTGTGTTCCGGAGCGGTGGTGGCGGGACGCGATCAGCCGGTGGAACCTGCCGGGAGATCCTCCTGCCAGCTCGTTGACCCGGGCGAGTGTGTGGACCCCCGCCGACGACGTGTTCACGTTGTTGTGGCGCGTTCTGGCCTGGGGATCAGGTTCGCGCCTACGACAGAACGGCAGGCGGTTGGCGGGCATCGCAGCCGATGTCGACCGCTCGGAGGACCTCCTCCGGAGGGCCGCCGAGTTGGCCGTGACCGGGAGTCCGGCAGAGGCGTTCGCGGTGTTCCGGCCAGCTGGTCGGAACGAACTACCGTGGTTGGGGCCATCGTTCTTCACGAAGTTCCTCTATTTCGCGGGCCAGGGCGTGCCGGAGCACCGCTGCGTGATCCTCGACCGGGTCGTGGCCACCGCCTTGCCTGGGCAGTGCGGGTGGGATTCGTTGCACCCGGTCGGCGGGTGGCCCGCGTCCACCTACGAGCGTTACTCCGATCTGCTGGCCCGGTGGGCACAGGAACGGGACCGTGCGGCCGACGAGATCGAGTACGCGTTGTTCACCTCGAAGGGACACCCGTGATCATCACCTGCCCGAAGTGCTTCAGCGCCGAGGACGTGCGGCCGCCGCGCAGGCTGCCCGACCAGGTGCTGCAGTACCAGTGCCTCAACCGTGTGCACGGTGACCACGAGTGGTTCACCACCCGCCAGGCCGTCCAACCCCTCGGCACGGTCGAGGAGGGCGTCACCGACGAACTGCTGGACCCGCTGAGCAAGTGCGTTGAACCGGGCGACCCGTTCCTCGAGTACGGGGTCGTCGAGCACCGCCTGCGCGCTCGCTACCCCGACCTGTTCGCCGCCCACGTCGCCGAACAGGGTCACTCGATGTTCGGTCCCCGGCCCTACACCGCCTCCAGCGTCCGCTTCGGCGTCGCCCTCGGCCGCCTGGAACGCATGGGCGAACTGGTCAGCGAGTACGGACCCGCCACCGGCGCCTGGCGCCACAACGGCCAGGTCACCTACTGGGCCCGCACCCCCACCACCGACCGACTCACCTGGGCTGCCCACTGCACCCAACTCGGCCGCTCACCCGAGTGGACCGACAACGATCGCGCAGACCTCAAACAACCCCCTGCAGCGGACAGCACTCGGTGTTGAACAACCTCGACCGACTCGTTCCCCTCGTCGGGGACAACCTCGTCATCCCGCTTGAGCGGATCCCCGCACTGCCGAACAACCGTGGCGCACTGGCCGTTCGTGACGGCCGGACGTTCACAACGCCGGGTCGCCAGTTGAGCACGGAACCCTAGACTGCCCGTGTCGCCCCTGCACCGCAACGAAATGGCCGCGCCCCATGCCCGACGTGCTCGACGAGCGAACCTTCGCCCTCGTTCCCGCGTACCGCATTCTCAGCTTGCGCGATGCCGACGCCGATGCCGATGCCGGGTATGACCCGGGCAATGCCCTTGGTCAGGCGTACACCGCAGTGGTTGCGAGCACAGGTACGGAGCTCCACCTGGTATGTGCACAGGCCCAAGTGCCCGTCGTCGTGACGCTTCGTTTGTGGCAAGAGGATCCAGCCCTCACCGCGCAACGCGACGAAGCGGAGCTCACGGCGCCGCTCGACGTGGAGTTCGCCACCGGCCTGGTCGTGCTTTCTTCACCCACAGCGGAAGCAGTCGATGTCCGACTGGCCACTGGAGCCGGAACCTATGCCGCCGTGGTCGAACACAGCGGCCGGACCTTGGCTGAACAGCACCGCTCCAACGCTGGTTCGGCCAACGATGAGGTATCCCGTGAGAGGTACACGATCAACCTGTGGCGCACCGGCGACATAAAGCATGACTGACAGGCCCACCACTGGGTTGGGGAGGGCGACCGAGGGAGGTGACCCCGCGGTCGCGACCTCATACTGCTACGCCGCCTCCGGCACGCGCGACTATCTGATGCGTCTATCTCTCGCGGGTGCGCTGCAGGAGCGTCGTGAGGTCAACGCGTAGCTCGTTGAGCGTCGCGGACATGGCGGCCATCCGTCGCTCGATGACGTCAAGTCGTGTCGCGACGGGATCGCCGCCGTCGGCGGGTGCGTCAGGGAGCCGTGGCTCGATGCCGTGGAGCACGGCGTGGAGGTGGTCTTGATGCCAGCCGAGAGCGGTGGAGAGGGCTTCGAGAGTTCGGGAGCCGCGGCTGCGTTCGACGGTGTGGTACTGCAGTTCGCGGATGACGGCCTGGGACACCTGGGAGCGTTGGGCGAGTTCCCATTGGCGCCAGCCCAGTTCACGGAGTCGGTCGTCGAGGGCGCGGGCGACGGCGACCCACCCCGTGGGCGGCTGCTTCATCGGGTGGGTGCGTCGACGGGGTTCGGTTGTTGTCGGGCTGCCGGCGCGGACTCGAGCGCTGCTTCCACGTCGCGCTTGAGCGTGGTGTATTCGGCGCGGAGGTCGTGCAGTGCGGCGGTGAGTCCGGCGAAGACGCCGACGACCAGATCACGTGCGGCTGGTGGGAGGTCGACCTGTGCCAGTTCGGCCAGGAGTTCGTCGTCGGGTTCGATGGTAGTGCGGTTGGCCTGTTCTTGAAGGTGGTCGCGTTCGAGTTCGAGTGCTTGGGAGAGGCGGGACAGGGTGAGGGGGTGGCGGTCGCGTTGGTGGGTGTTGTGGGCGAGCTCCCGCACGATCGTGAGCGAGACCCGGGATCGGGCGGCCAGGTGGGGTTCCTTGAGGCCGAGTTCGATCATGCGGCGTTGGATGGTGGCGGCTACCTGACTCCAGTTCCCGGTGTGTGCTGGATTTGGCATGTCAGAGTGTCCAGGGGGTGGGGAGTCGGCCGACGACGAGCCGGGGGCGAGGGGTTCGTGCGGGGCGGGCGGGTCGATGAGGAGCCGTGCCTAGCCGAGGACGCGTCCTCGCCCGGCTTGGCGAGCGGGCTGGGCGAGGACCGCCTCTGCGTCCTACCGGGGGTGGCGAGCGCTCGAGTCCCCGTCCGACAAGGACTCGGCGGTCGCGGGCCGCTCGGACGCTGCCGTCGCTTCAGTGGCCACGGCGAGGAAGTCGCGGAGGGTGTCGCCGGTGAAGGTAAGCACCACGGCTCCGTTCATGCGGCCGCCGAGGGTGAACTCGGTCTCTCCCAACGTGTTGGTCTCGTACGACATCGGGCAGCCGGTGGCGAGCTTCGCGTAGACATCGAGAGTCGGGGCATACATTTGTGGAGCCTCACACTTCTGCCACGTAGCCAATCCACGCGACGTCGATATTGAGCGGATGTCAACTCGGGACTCTGGCGGCGTCCCGTGCTGTATCCATCACATTAGGGCGACGCTCGCGGCCGCGACAGAGCGGCAATGTTCCTACGTTGTGGCGCCCTTGTGGCGTCGCCATCGCAGGGACGCACTCCTCCCGAGAATTGCCTTGTCAGACTGAGATTCCCTGACGATAGGCGCCGCCGGACATCGGATCCGCAGGTGCTGGCTGTGATCGGATAGTTCATTCGGGTGAATCGGACTGACGTTGCCGGGCTTCGTTGATGCCGAAGGGCTGTCGGCCCAGGTCAGCGCGTCGATGCCCCTGGTGACGTCGTCGTGAAATGTGGCACGATCGGGGCATCGAGCGTGGGCGGATGGGGATGCAATGGGAACGCGACGGCGTGCACTGGCCCGACGCAGAGTTGCGATGGGATTTACACAGGAGTCCTTGGCCGAGGCGTTGGGCGTGGAGCGCTCCACAGTAGCGCGGTGGGAGCTGGGGACCCAAGTACCCATGCCTGGGATTCGGCGTCGACTGGCGGACGTGCTGACGCTGTCACTTCATCAACTGGTGGGGCTGCTTGAGGTCGGTCCTGTCCAGCCCAATCTCGATCTGGAACCTGTCGAGGCTCACGCGCGGGTAGTGGGCCTGCCCGTTGAAGCCTTCTACGTCCCCGCCGAGGATCCGCTGCGGTTAGCGCACGAGTGGTTGGTCGAGGACACCCCGGCGGTGATTCACACCCGGTCCGGTCGGCGCGTCGGCGCCACACTCGCCACGGAGCTGGAGGCGCGGGTGGTGCAGCTTCGGCACCTGGATGACGTGCTCAGCGGTGGTGCGCTGTACCCGGTAGTGCACACCGAGTTCCGGCAGGTGGGTGACGTCGTCGACCAAGCCGCCTACACGGAGGACATCGGTAGGCGATTGTTGATCGTGCTCGGTGAGCTGGCGCAACTGGCGGGGTGGGTGTCCAGCGACGCTGGGCGCCACCACGAGGCACAGCGGGTGTACCTGTCCGGGGTCGCGGCGGCGCGAGCGGCGACGGACGCCGCTCTCACCAGCCAGCTGCTGTCTTCGCTGGCCTACCAGATGGCCACTGTGGGCGACCCCGGTGACGCGGTGTTGCTCGCCCGATCGGCGGCCAAGGGAGCCAAACAGGCGACGCCTGTGGTGCGGGCGCTGCTGTATGAACGAGTCGCCTGGGCCGCCGCTCGGTGCCAGGACCGGGATGGCACCCGGCGCGCGCTCGACACCGTCGACGAACTCTATGAGCGGCGTGTTCTGGGCATCGCGGAACGGGAGTGGGTCTACTGGCTCAACCGCCACGAGATCGATGTCATGGCCGGTCGGTGCCTGATCGAATTGGGCGAACCCGAGCGGGCTGAACCGCTGCTGGCGGCCGCGATCGCCGCCTACCCCACCGGACACGCTCGCGAGATCGCCCTTTATCTGTCCTGGCTGGCCGAGTCCTACGCCCGTACCGGCAATCTCGACGCTGCCCGCGCCACCCTGCGCCGCGCCCGCCACGCCGCTGCCGGGGTGCACTCCGCACGGCTGGACTCGCGCATCCACGAAGTCGCCTGCCTCGCTTGATCCGACTTGGATCGCATGATGACCGGGGGTCGTTGCCCGAGTTGCCACTGGCGTGGTGGCGTCCATGTTTCTGGTAGGACGAGAGGTGTGGCCGATCTAGGTGAGGACGAGGCTCGGTTCGCCTACTACGCGGAGGGCAACGCGCGCCAAGCACGCAAGCGGGTGGCCGCTGACCTGATCATCCGGGATGAGGCTGGGAGGGTCCTGTTGGTCAACCCGACCTACAAGGACGGGTGGGATCTACCGGGTGGCATGGTCGAGAGCAATGAGGCACCTCGCAGCGCGGCGGAGCGTGAGCTGCGCGAGGAACTCGGCCTCGAGGTGACCGCAGGTCGGATGCTGGCGCTCGACTGGGTCCCGCCGGACGGTCCGTGGGACGACCTTCTGGCCTTCGTCTTCGATGGCGGACAACTGTCAGCAGCGGATGTGCTCGAACTCCAGATCAACGATCCGGAGATCAGTGAGTTCACCTTTGTAGGCATCGCCGAGGCGGTGACCATGCTCGGATCAGTGCTCGCTGACCGACTGATACGCGCCAATGCGGCACTGAGCTCCTCAGCCGCGGAGTACTGCGAGCACCAAGGGCGAGCGACCTGACGAGGGTGCTGGTTCGCCGCCAAAGCCTCAACCTGATCCAGCCAAGGGCGAGACTCAGCAGACCTGCGAGTTTGACGTCGCCTGATCTGGCCAACGTCCTGCTCGGGTGCGAATACCTCCACGAGACCAGGACACCCGCGGCGGACGGGACTCGACTCGCCGGTCATTCCGCGTTCTCAGTGCGCCTCCCACACGCCTGCTAACGTCGGGTCCCGCCACGGCGGCCACACTCGCCGAGTCGGAGCCGACCTTGTTCTGAATCGGAGATCCGCTCACGGTCCGGCCCTGCTGGCACAGGAAACCGGGATCCTGCTTGCGGATCTGGGCCGCGAACTCTGGGTGCGCGAGACCCGATTCCACTACAAAGGGCGCGACCACCACCGCATCGAACACGTTTTCCTCGGCCGAACACCCACCACAACACCTGAGGCGACACCGAGACCCACGGTGAACGAGAAGGCTGGACTCATCGAACACCGCTGGTGGGCACTTCACGACCTCCGCCGCTGCAACGACAAGCTACTCCCGCCCGCACTGCCCACCCTGCTGCACGACCTCCTCACCAACCGGCTTGGCCCCGAACCGCTGGCCCTCGCCGACTGATCGGTGTCTCGCTGAAAAGTGGCGAGAATTGAACGCGTTTCCGGCGGAATAAGGCCGCGTGAAATGAGTGACCGGGTGATGTGCTCATCAGTCGATCGGGGGGTGTTGGGCTGCTCTCGGTGGGTGTTCGCCCGTGTGGTTGGGCGAGGTCGGTGCATCGGTGGGGCAATGGGGTGGCAGGCGGTGTTCGGGCTTGGCGGGCGGTCCGGTGGCCGCGCCATGATGGCTGAGCAAGATCGTGATCGGCGTTCCCCGGTGATGTGAGGAGAACAAGCCTGTGGCCAAGTACAAGACGTTCTACCAGGTCGGTGGCTTCAACGGTGGGTGGAGCCCGGACGGCACGCTGGAGATCAGCATCACCAGCCGCAGCGAGGTGATCGGGGCGTCGGCGCCCGGGACCGGGACGACGGTGACGTGGAGCGGCCCCAAGGGCAACGCGACGGTCACCTTCTTCGACAACGGGGCCACCTTCCAGGGCACGGCCCAGTTCCCCAACGAGGGCCCGATCGGCTACCGGGGCGAGCGCGTCTAGCCGTGATGTCCACAGTGGACGAATAGTGGAGCGGTGAGGCACGCTCTCGCACGAAGTGGGGCCGGACTCCTCGGCGGCCGCGGTGTCGACTGGACACTCGGGTGCCACGAGTCCGGCCCCACGTGCGTCGTGGGAACCCGCGCGGCCGCGCGGATCGACTCCGCCCGGAAGGGCTCGTGACGTGGCTCCCGGTCTGCTCCGGTCCGGTCGAGCGGGGCTCGGGGCCGGGGATTCCGACTTTTGTTCAGGGCGATGACAAGTTTCCGCTGGTGACCGAGTGGTTACGCGGTGCGTCGTTTCGGTTCCCGCGGAGTCGTGGATTGTTCCCTGTTGGCGGCACAAATACGATCAGCGGAACCACGACGCGATCCGATGCCGCTCATAGAATGTGGTTCGCCATTCCGTGTGGGAGCGGACTTTGATGGGGAGAAGTACGACGATGACAACCTCGCGCTCGCAGATCGGCTTGGGGAAGCCGATCGACGCGCTTCTCGGTGACCGGGCCCGGCGGTACTTCGGGAACGGGTTCAGGCAGGGGGTGGTGCGGTTGGGCGGTGCGGACCGGCCACGTGAGCACGGTGGCCCGCCCCGGGCGAGTTGGTCGGGCTCGGTCGAGTACCCGGCACCGTGGTCGGTGAAGGCGACCGGGCCGCAAGCCGTGCACCTCAGCACGATCGACGCGTACCTACTCGCCATCTCGGCGGCGTCCGCGCTGCTGGGCGCCGCGCCGACAGCGGCGGGTCGCGCGGAGCGGCCGCTCGGCGCCGCGTGGGTGCGCCGGTGCGTGATCAAGGCGGGCAGCGCGCCGATCGAGGACGGGCTCGACCGGATCCCGGTCGCGGCCACCCGGGTCAACGCGGCGGGCGATTCGGCGGAACGGATCCACCACATTTCGATCACCGTGGGGAACATGCTCGTGACGGCGGAGATAGATTCCGGTTCCGCCGTGGGGGCTGCGAGTGCGGTAGACCTACCCCGCACCTACCGGACAACGATCTCGGACTTGCTCGACGTGGAGACGTCGCCGGATTCCACCGAGGTTTCGGGGACGGTCTCCTACGACTCCGGCCCGGGCCGGGAATCGTTTCCGGAGATCGAGTCGCGTTATCCGCACAGCGTGACATTCGCCGAGGCGTTCGCCGACATGCTCCAACTCGGCCAGGTGGGCCTCTACGCGCTGGACGGCTTCACCCGTGCTGACAGCGACACGCTGTGGATGCGCAACACGCTGTACGAGGCGACGTCGCCGGTGCGGCCGCGGGTGCCGGGTGAACGCGTCACCACCGAGATCCGCTCGCCGCGGGTGGTGTCGATGCGGGGACGGCGGTGGCGGGTCGCGACGCTGCGGTCGCGGCGGGCCTCGATGGCGTTGAGCTGCTCGGTCGCGCACGCCCTCCCGGAGGGGCCCCGTGGGTGACCCGGTGACGGTGCTCGGGATCGGCGGCTACGTGCCGGGCGTCCGGGTCACCAACGCGGACCTGGAGCGGCACCTCGACACCACCGACGAGTGGATCACGCAGCGCACCGGCGTCCGCGTCCGGTACCGCTGCGCGCCCGGCGAGGCGACCAGCGACCTGGCCGTCGAGGCCGGTCGGCGCGCGCTGCGGCACGCGGGTCGCACCGCCGTCGACGTCGTGGTGGTCGCGACGACCACACCCGACCACCCCATCCCGGGGACCGCGCCCGCGGTGGCCAAGCGACTGGGCCTCGGCACCGTGGCGGCGTTCGACGTGCAGGCGGTGTGCAGCGGTTTCCTCTACGCCGCCGCGGTCGCCACGTCCTTCGTCGAGTCCGGCTCGGCCACGGCGGTCCTGGTGATCGGTGCCGACGCGTTCAGCTCCGTGCTGGACCCGACCGACCGGACGACAGCGGTGATCTTCGGCGACGGCGCGGGCGCCGCGGTCATCGGCCGGGGCACGGCGGCCGACGGGCCCGGCTGGGGTGCCTTCCACCTGGGCAGCGACGGCGACGCGGCGGACTTGATCACCGTGCCCGGCGGCGGCTCCCGGGCGCGGTCGCTGCCCGGCCAGGAGTTCGGCGCGCACCTGCGGATGGCGGGCGGCACGGTGTTCCAGGCCGCGGTCGACGCGATGGCCTCGTCCTGCCGATCGGCCATGCACAGCGCGGGCTGGTACGCCCACGAGGTGGACCACGTGGTCGGCCACCAGGCCAACATCCGGATCCTGCGGTCGGTGGCGCACGTGCTCGAGGTGCCCGAATCGCGGGTGGTGGTGCACCTGGACCGGGTGGGCAACACCTCCGCCGCGTCCATCCCGCTGGCCCTGACCGCCGCCAGCGCGCGGTTGCGGCCCGGCGACAAGATCCTGTTCACCGCGTTCGGCGGTGGCACCACCTGGGGCGCGGCGACACTGGTGTGGCCCTCCCGGTTGCCCGCTACGACTGTGTTGGGAGACAACGATGACTGACACCGAGGACCTGACCTACCGCGACATCGCGGACACCTTCAACCGGCACTTCCCGGACTTCGCCGCCGAGGTCGACGAGAGCACCTCCTTCGACGACCTCGACCTGGACTCGCTCGTGCTGGTCGAGTTGTCCGTCGTGTTGCTCAAGCAGTACGGGGTGCGGCTCGCCGAGGACGACATGGTGGACGCGCGCGACTTCCGCACGCTCGCGGCGCTGGTGAACGAACGCAGGCGCTCCCGGCCGACCCGCGCGGCCGGGTGAGGGCGGGGGGCGGGCCGGGGGCCGTCTTCGCCGACGTGGACGGCACGCTGATCCGCGGCTCCAGCCTCATCGATCTCCTGCGCTACGACGCGGGGGCGCGCGGCGCGGTCGACGCGGCCGAGGCGCTGGTCGAGTCCGTGCGCCGAGCGGCGGCATCGGGCGTTCCGCGCACCAGGACGGCCCCCTTGCTGTATTCCTGGTGGGCGGGCCTGCCGGTGGCGGAGGTGGCCGACGTGGCGGAGCAGTGGGTGCGCGCGGGTATGCGAGCGGACCGGGCCGGGTTCGTGCACAGCGCAGTGGTCGACGAGGTCGCGGCCCGCCGCGGCGCGGGGGACGCGCTGGTGCTGGTGTCCGCGTCGTTCGACGCCCCGCTCGCCGCGCTGGCCCGGTTCTTCGACGCCACCGGAGTCCTGTGCACCCCGATGGTGGTTGTCGGAGGCCGCTACACCGGCGAGACAGGCACCCCGATGTTGGGCGAGCGCAAGGCGCGCGCGGTGCGCGACTACCTGGCCCGCGCGCCTTCGCGGTGCAGCACCGCTTACGGCGACCACATCAGCGACCTGGAGATGCTCGCCGCGGTCGACGAGGCGGTGGTGGTGGCCGAGGGTGCGGGCGGTCCGCTCGCCGCCGAGGCCGCGGCCCGCGGGTGGCGGGTCGTTCCCGTCGAGCGGTGACCGGTTGACGAAGTCGTTCGAACTTGTACTATACGAACTTGAACGATCGGGCCGACGACGTCGACGACGGCGATCGCCCGTCACCCCTCACCTCTCCGCGGAGGATCCCGGTGGCTCTACCGACAAACGCGGCCCGAGTGTCGAACCCGGCGCTCGCCTTGGCCGCCCTGGCGATCGCCCAGTTGACGATCGGCCTGGACTACAACATCGTCTTCGTCGCGCTGCCCGACATCTCCACGATCGGGTTCGACCCGCACCAGTTGCAGTGGACGATCAGCGCGTACACCGTCGCCTTCGGCGGATTCCTGTTGCTCGGCGGTCGCTGCGCGGACCT
This sequence comes from Actinokineospora globicatena, assembly GCF_024171945.1. Classification (GTDB taxonomy): domain Bacteria; phylum Actinomycetota; class Actinomycetes; order Mycobacteriales; family Pseudonocardiaceae; genus Actinokineospora; species Actinokineospora globicatena. The sequence goes on along the minus strand of NZ_JAMTCR010000003.1, from coordinate 577,021 downwards.
GCTCGGCAGGCGCAGGGTGTTCTACACCGGCCTGACCCTCTACGCGGTCGGGTCGCTGCTGGGCGGGCTCGCGCAGAGCCCGGCCATCCTGCTGGCCGCCCGGGCTGTCCAGGGCCTCGGCGGTGCCGTGCTCGCCCCCGCCACGCTGTCGCTGATCACCACCGCCTTCGCCGAGGGCCCGCAGCGCAACCGCGCGCTGGGCATCTGGGGTGCGGCCGGGTCCAGCGGCATGGTGCTGGGGTCGCTGCTCGGCGGCGTCCTCACCGAGTGGCTGGGCTGGCGCGCGGTGTTCTTCGTGAACCTGCCGATCGTCGTGGTGGTGGCGCTGCTCGCCGCGGCGTCCATCCCCCGCGACACCGGCGCCTCGCTCTCGCTGCGCTCCTTCGACATCCCGGGCGCGGTGACCATCACGGCCGCGTCCACGCTGCTGGTGCTCGGCCTGGTGCAGGGCCCCGCGGTGGGCTGGCAGGCGCCGGTGACGGTCATCAGCCTGGTCGCGGCGGCCGTACTCGTCGCGGTGTTCGCAGTGATCGAGTCGCGCACCCGCGAGCCGCTGATCCCGCTGACCGTGCTGCGCTTCCGGAACCTGGGGCTCGGGGCCGGGATCGCCTTCGCGTTCATGGCCACCGTCGGCGCGCTCCCGTACTTCCTGACCACGATCCTGCAGGACGTCTACGACTACACCGCGTTCGAGACAGGGCTGGCGTTCATCCTCCCGTGCGCCTGCGTCCTGGTGGGCACCGTGCTCGGCGGCAAGCTGGCCTCGACGATCGGCCTGCGGGTCACGCTCACCGCCTCCACGGTCGTCGCGGGCGCGGGCATCGTGCTGTTCGCCGCGCTCCTGAGCGTCGACGGTTCCTTCCTCAGCCTGGTACCCGGCATCGTGGTGTTCAGCCTGACGCAGGGCATCATCTTCACCGCCATGTACGCCGCGGCGACCTCCGGCCTGCCCGACGAGCAGCAGGGCCTCGCCTCCGGCGTGGCCTCCAGCGGTCAGCAGATCGGCGGCGCGGTCGGCCTCGCCGTGCTGGTGGCCGTGTCCGGGGCCGCCGCGGCGGGCCAGAACCCGGACGTGGACGTGGTCGACGGCGCGCGGGCCGCCTCCTACGTCGCCGCGGTCATCATCGCTGCCGCGGCGCTGCTCGGCGCGGCGCTGCGGATCAAGCGGGTTCCCGATGTCGTCCCGGCGGCACCGGTCGACGCCGCTGAGCGCAGCACCGAGACGACTCCGTCGTGACCGCGCCGGTGCCCGTGCCGGGGCGGCCCGGCAGCGGACGGGCGGGGACACGCCCATGACCGGGACCACCGCTGCCCCGCTGCGGATCGGCATCGTCGGGTTGAGCGCGACCGGTGGCTGGGCCTCGCGCTCGCACGTCCAGGCACTCGCGGGCAGCGACCGCTTCACCCTGGTGGGAACCTGTGCCAGCACAGCGGAATCAGCCGCGAAGGCGGCCGCCGAGTACGGGTTGCCGGTCGCGACCTCCTCACCCGCCGCGCTCGCCGCTGACGACCGGGTCGACGCGGTCGTGGTCGCCGTGCGGGTCCCGCTGCACGAGCAGGTGCTGCTGGAGGTGTTGCCGGTCGGCAAGCCCACCTTCTGCGAGTGGCCGCTCGCCCCCGACGCCGGGATCGCCGCGACCCTCGCGCGGCTCGCCGACGAGCACGGCACACCGACCGCGGTCGGCCTGCAGGCCCGCCACGTCCCCCAGGTCCGCATGATGAAGCGGCTCATCGGCACCGGCCACATCGGCCGCGTGCTCTCGGCCAGGCTCATCGGGGACGCGGGCGGGTGGGGCACCACGACGGGATCGGCGACCGCGTACACAGTGGACGGTTCGTCCGGTGCGACCATGGCCGCCATCCCGCTCGGGCACACGCTCGACGCCGTCGTGGACACCCTGGGGCGGCTCGACCTCGGCGAGGTGATCACGACCATCGACCACCCCGAGGTGCGGGTGTCCGACACCGGCGCGGTGATCCGGAAGTCCACACCGGACCAGATCGCGTTCGTGGCCCGCACCGCCACCGGTGCCGTCCTGACCGTCCACTACCAAGGCGGGCTGAGCGCGGGCACGACGTTCCTCTGGGAGGTGCGCGGCACCGAGGGTGTCCTGCGTCTCACCGGTGCCACCGGCCACCTGCAGTTCGGGGCGGTCACCCTGCGCGGTGCGCGCCACGGCGGCGAACTCGCGGAACTGGTCCCGGTCGCGGGACTGGACCTGCGGGGTGAGGGCGGGGGAGCCGCCCCCGCCTCCGTCGTGGCCGACCAGTACGCCGCCTGGCACGACGTGCTGACCGGTGCGGTGAGCCCGCACCCGGCGACGGTGGGGTTCCAGCACGCGGCGACCCACCACGAACTGATCGACGAGATCCTCCGCCGTGGCGAAGGGAGCGGCTGAGCACGCTGATCCGTGTGAGAACCCGAGCGGGCCAGGGGAGTGGCCCGCGGCGGGTGCGAAGTCCACATCGGCGCCGTCCGCACGGGACCGGCCGCGCTGGTGGCCCGCAGCCGCGGCGGCGGCCGCCCCCGGCGAGCGCGAGCGGGCGGCAACTGGGGAGGAAACATGAGAGTGCCCGCGGTCGCGAACCCGTGGATGGTCGGCGACAACGCCCCCTTGCGGGAGCTGGGGAACTTCCTGGCCCGCAAACGGGCGGCCATCCGCCCGGAGGAGGTGGGGATCCCGCTGACCCCCGGCGGGAAACGGCGCACGCCGGGCCTGCGGCGGGAGGAGGTGGCGCTGCTGGCCGGGGTCGGGTTGTCCTGGTACACCTGGATCGAGCAGGGGCGCGCGGAGAACGCGTCCGCGTCGGTGCTCGACCGGCTGGCGCAGGTGCTGCGGATGACCCTCAACGAGCGGCTCTACATCCGCAGGCTGGCCGGACTCGACTCGAAAGTCCCCGAGCCGGACGGCGCCGTACCCACCAGCCTCCTGCGCCCCTATGTGGACTACTGGTGCGCGGGGCCCGCCTACGTCATCGACCACACCTGGAAGGTCCTGGTGGTCAACCCGGCGGCCAGGTTGGTCCTGGGCCTGCGCCCCGGGACCAACCTGGTGCGCGCCGTGTTCGAAGACGCCACCGTGGCCGCCGCCTTCACCGATGTCCGGCGCGCCCAAGAGGAACTGGTCGCCCGCTTCCGCACGCACACCTCGTACTACCCGTGCGACGAGCGGGTGCAGTCGCTGGTGCGCGAGCTGTCCGACGGCATCCCGCGGTTCCGGGCGCTCTGGCAGCAGCACAACATCGCCGAGGACTCCTGCGGCGACACCTTCCTCGAAACAGAGCACGGCCCGACGTTGATGCACTGGACCACCCTGTGCTTCACCGAACGGCTGGGCATGAAACTCGTCGCCTACCACCCGTTGCAGTCGCCCGGCGCCGCGACCGACGCGGCCGGGGCGTGGATCGCCACCCAGGCATGAGCCTGTTGGTGCCAAACCCGGTGTGAGCACGCACAAGACACCGACCCCGCGACCGGTGAACCTGGAACGGCGGCCACCGCGCCCGCGCGTTCCCGGTACCACCCCCGCGGTGCGTCCCACGGAGGAGCCATGCGCACAGGATTCGGGATCTTCCTCTCGCCCCTGCACGACCCGAGGACCGATCCCCACCTCAACATCCACCACGACCTCGAACTCGTCGAGCTGGCCGACCGGCTGAACCTCGACGAGTGCTGGTTCGGCGAGCACCACTCCCTGGGGTGGCCGCTGGTGGGCGCGCCGGAGACGATGATCGCCGCGGCCGCCACGCGCACCGAGCGGATCGTGCTGGCCAACGGTGTGGTGACGGTGCCGTTCCACCACCCGTTCCACATCGCCACCCGCGCGCTGATGCTCGACCACCTCACGAAGGGCCGCTACATCCTCGGCCTCGGCCCCGGTGCGACGCCCAACGACGCGCACATGCTGGGCGTCCCCGTGGACCAGCTCAAGCCGCGCACCCTCGCCGCGATCCCGACGATCATCGAACTGGTCAACGGCACCCGCCGGGTCACCGACCGCACCGACTGGTACGACCTCGTCGACGCCCGGATGCAGCTGCCGCCGCACTCGCCGGGGGGCATCCGGTTCGCCGTGTCCAGCGTCGGATCCCCGTTCGGGCCCACGGTCGCCGCCGAGTTCGGCATGGACCTGCTGTCCTTCGGGGCACCGCCGCCGGGGTGGCCCGGGGTCGACCTGGCAGGCCAGTGGCGCGTCGCCGAGGAGGCCGCGGCCGCCCGCGGAACGACGGTCGACCGGGCGCGGTGGCGCGTCGCGGTCCCCATCCACATCGCCGAGACGCGGGAGAAAGCCTTCGCTGAAGCCGAAGCGGGCTTCGGGCGCTGGATGCACAACTACTGGGGCGACGCCGTCGGCGCCCCGGTCACCCCGGGGCCCTCCGCGCGCGCGGACATGCTCACCGCCGTCGCCGAGAAGCGCGCCATCATCGGCTCGGTCGAGGACGCCATCGAAGCGATCGCCGACCTGCACGAGCGGACCGGCGGCTTCGGTACCTTCCTCGCCTACGTGATGAACTGGGCGCCCAGGTCGGCGACCAAGCTCTGCTACGAGCTGCTGGCCACCGAGGTCGCCCCGGTCTTCACCGGGTCGACCGCGCGCGGCCTCGACTCGATCGCCTGGAGCCAGCGGTGGCGCGCTGCCAAGGAAGCCGACGCGCGCGCGACCGACGCGGTACCGGCCACGGTCCGGTGATGGCCGTGCGCATCGCCCTGCTCGGCGCCTACGGCTCGGGCAAGACCACGTTGGCCGCAGCGATCGAGCGCGAACTGGGCATCCCCGCCGTGCAGGCCGCGGGTCCGATGCGCGTCGACCTCGACGACGAAGGCGAACAGGTCCACGAGTGGAGCCCCACCCAGCTGATCGGGCTCACCGTCGCCCGGTACGCCGATCGCCGCGTCGCCGAGAACCGGGAGACCTTCGTATCCGACGGCAGCGTGCTGCACGAGTTCGTCTACGCCGCGCTTCGCCTGCGCGACGGGTCCTACCCGGGCACCGCGCGGCGACCCGACCGGGCACAGCTCGCCCCCGCCGACCTCCCCGCCGTGCTGCCGCTGCTCTGGGCCCCGTTCCCGGCGGTGCGGCGGTACGCCGACCAGGCGTACACGCTGCTGGTCCACCTGCCCGCCGAGGTCCCGCTCGCCGCCGACCCACCCATCGACGACGACTTCCGCGCGCGCACGGACGCCGTGCTCACCGACCTGTGCGCCGACCTCGGTCGGCCGGTGCACGTGGTCACCGGGACCGTCGAGCAGCGGCTCGACCACATCGCCCGACTCGTCGAGACCACACCACAGAGAGGCGCAACGACATGACCGCGATCTCCACCGCCCGGTCCCGCGGTTCTGCCGCGGACCGGCCCCTGCGCGACCGCGTCCGGCCCACCATGCCGCTGCCGAACTTCCACGACCACCCCACCCTCAAGCTCGCCGTCTCCGGCACCTTCTCCTCGGGCAAGTCCACTACCAGCGAGGCGCTGTCGGTCGCGACCGGCATCCCCCGCACCCACGCGAAGACCTCCCGCCAACTGCTCGTCGACCTGGTGCCTGGCAAGACGGTCATGGAACTGAGCGCGATGGAACTGGTGAAGCTGGGCCTGCGCCGCTTCGAGGAACGCGTGCACAACGAGTCCGGCGCGGGCCCGTTCATCTCCGACGGCGGCGTGTTCCACGAGTGGGTGTACTTCGAGGCCCGCATGCGTGTCGGCATCAACCCGGGTGCCGCCTGGTGGTTCCAGGGCATCAAGAAGCTGATGGGCCTGCCGGTGAAGCACTTCTACCAGCGCTACACCGACACCCTCGGGCACGTCACCCGGGCGCGCGCGAAACGGATCTACGACGCCTACGTGCACCTGCCGGTCGAGTTCGACATGGAGCCCGACGGCCACCGCCCGGTGTCCGAACCGTTCCGCCGCCTCTCCGACGACCTGCTCATCGCGGCGCTGGAGGAACTGGAGATCCCCTACCGGGTCGTCGGCGGCACCGTCGAGCAGCGGGTCACCACGATCATCGACCTGTTCGGCCTGCCGCTGGCGGTGCCGGTGCCCGAGGCCATCGAGATCGCCGAGCAGCGGGTCGCCACGGACCTCGACGACCTCAAGGCGGACGCCCGCTACCACGAGGCGCAGCGCAAGAAGAGCCTGCTGCGCCAGATCCAGTACGCCATGCGCTACTGACGAGAACGCCGTGCTACCCGCCACCCCCGTCGCGCTGAACACCCCCGACGCCACCATCTGGTTCGTGCCGGACGGGAACGTCGAACTGGCCTCGGCCCGGTGGTTCAGCGACCTCGACGCCCACCCCGACCACCGATCGGACCTGGTGCCCGCCGGTCCCTACCTGCCCGCCACCATCGGGGCCACCCTCGTCCGCCCGCACGGAGCGGGCCCGACCGTGCTGATCGACGCGGGCCTCGGCCCGGTCCGGGCACCCCGGCCGCCACGTGGGGACAGCGTCATCGGCGCGGTGTCCGGCGGCGCGCTGCTCGACAACCTCGCCACCATCGGCGTGCGGCCCGCCGACATCGACCTGATCTGCTTCACCCACCTCGACGACGATCACATCGGGTGGGTGCGGCACTCCGCGGCCCTCGCCTCGATCCCGCTGGTGGTGGCAGGCGAGGAATGGGACTGGGCCCCGCCGCACAAGCGCGCGGAACTGGCCGCGCGCAACCCGGTCCGGCTGGTGCCCGCGGGCGGCTTCGCCGCGCCACCGGTGTTCTCCAGGGCCGCCGTCGGGCACACCCCCGGCCACTGCGTCTACCTCGTCGGGGACCCGCCGTCGGCGGTCGTCACCGGTGACGCGCTGCACTGGCACACCCAGGTGGCCCACCACCGCACCCGGGTGACCGTGGACGCCGACCCGGACGCGGCCGTGCGGACGCGCGGCCGGTTGATCACCGACCTCGCGCGCCTCGGCGTGCCCGCCGTGACCGCGCACCTGCGGCGGCCCGTCGGCCGCGTCGTCGCCACCGGGGACACCTACCGCTGGGAGCCCATCGATGGACGACCGTGACGGGCGGGCGACCGCCGCGGCGGGGACGATGACCGCCGTCGGGCAGCGGGTGCTCGGCGGACCCGACGTGCTGCGGTCGCACACCCGGCCCCGCCCGCGGCCGGGGCCGGGCGAGGTCTTGGTCCGGGTCCTGGCCACGAGCCTGAACCCGACCGACTGGGTGCACCGGCGGGTCGAGGGGTTCCTCGGCCCGATCCGCCGCGACGACCCGCCCCGGGTGCTGGGCTGGGACCTCTCCGGGGTGGTGGCCGAGGTCGGGTTCGGCGCCACCTACCACGACGTGGGCGACCCGGTGTTCGGTTTGCTGCCGTACCCGTGCGGGCACGGGGCCGCCGCGGAGTACGCCGTCGCCCCGGCACGGGCGCTCGCCCGCAAACCGGTCACCGTCTCGCACGCCCAAGCCGCGGCGATCTCCCTGGTGGGGGTCACCGCGTGGCAGGCACTCGTGGAGACCGCACACCTGCGACCGGGGCACCGGGTGCTGGTGCACGCGGCCGCGGGCGGCGTCGGGCACGCCGCCGTGCAGATCGCGGCGGGGCTCGGCGCGCACGTCGTCGCCACGGCCGGTGCCGCGCACCACGACTTCGTCGCGGCCTGCGGCGCCTGCCAGGTGGTCGACTACCCGACGACCCCGTTCGAGGACGTGGTCCGTGACATCGACATCGTGCTCGACACCGTCGGCGGCGACTACCCGCGCCGGTCGGCGCGGACGCTGCGCGACGGGGTGGGCACCATCGTGTCGTTGGTGCTCGACAACACCGAGCGGATCACCGACCTGGCGGGTGTGCGGCACCGGCTGATGCTCGTCGAGTCCAGCCACGACAGCATCAGCCGGATCGAGGAGTTGGTGGCCGATTCCCTGCTGGCGCCCCGGATCGAGGCCGAGTTCCCGCTGGAGCGGGCCGCTGAGGGGCACCGCGCGGGCGAGACCGGCCACGTCGCGGGCAAGGTCGTGCTGACGGTGTGACCCGCTCAGCGCACGGTGTTCGCGTGCGGCTCCGTGCTGACCGCCTTGCCCAGCAGCCGGGCCAACTGCTCCTGCTCGTCGCCGTCCAGCACATCCAGCGGCGACCGCTCCTGCAGCGCGGCGAGCACGTTGGCCCGGCACCGCTGACCCGCCTCGGTCAGCACCACCCGCTTGGACCTGCGGTCGCTGGGGTGCGGCTCCCGCCGGATCAGCGACTGCGCCTCCATCCGATCGGCGACGTAGGTGGCGTTCGACGGCTCGCACGCCATCCGCCCGGCGAGCTCGCGCAGCGTCATCGGCTCATCCAACTCCCGCAACGCCACCACCTGCGCGGCCGTGATACCCAGCCGCTCGGCCACGGCGCGTGAATGCGCGTCCAGCAGCTGCGCCAGCTGGGCACTGAGCCCAGCCACACTATCGCGCGAAGCGCATTCTTTCCGCATACCCCCACTCTACCTTCGGCACGTGCCCGAGGTCCACGTACGCGGCCTCCCAACCGCCCGCCACCTGCGGGAATAACACACGCGCCCATCCCCGGGGCCCTGTGGCGAAATCACTCGGCAACGATCCGAACAATCTTGGTCGACCATTCCGATCGCACCCCGATCCGAGTTCTCGCCCGCTGAACGCGACAATCGAGCCACCGGGTCCGCCGTTGCCAGGTACCTCGGGGGTCGCCCGCACGGATGGTCGCTCGGGCAATCATCCGCGGTGGGCGCTGCCGCACACTGTCTCCAGCCGCAGTCGCCGAGAAGTGAGCCGCCACCGACGATGCGAACCCCTGAGCGTGCGCTCGACAGCGAGGAGTCTGCTCGTTCGCCCGAACGCGCCGGGCAACCGGACACGTCCGGCACGGCGTTGGACGTGCGCGGCCTGCGGTCGCTCCAGGGCTCCGCAGGTAACGCCGCCGTCTCCCGCCTTCTGGCCTCGAGGTCTGCCCCGGCATCGGCCGGACCCACGCCCACGGCCGACTCTCGACCGGACGGGCTCGCCGAACCCGCCACTGCCACGTCGATGCACGCGACCGGAGCCGTTCCGCCTGGGACAGCCACCGAGACCCCAGCCGACGTCCCGAACGCGGTGCCGGGTGCGTCGACCCAGCAGGCCGCACCACAGACCGAGTCCGAGACAGCGAGGGATCCGGCCGCCTCACAACCCCGACCGGCAGACCCGTCGCCACATCCCGCCGACTCGACATCAGAGCCCGCCGTGGCAGACACGCCGCAGCCCACCCCTGCGGCTTCCCGGGCCGCCATCGCGACACCGGCCGCCCAGGACCCGAAGCCGCGCAGGGTGCGTCCGCCCGCGGGCGACCACCCGCTGAAGTCGCTCCGCACCGCGCACCGGGAATCCCATGCGCCGCCCCCCGCCGCCAAGGCCGCCGAACTCAAGCACCCGCCCGCTGGTGGCGGTGTGCCCGCCGCGCCTGCGGTGATGTTCGCTGACACCGACGTCGACGCCCTGCTCCCGCCGGACATCCACCCCAAGCGGCGCCAACCGATGGTGGACGCGATCACCGAGGAACTGGCCGCCGACCGCGTCACCGCACAGGCTTCCGTCACCGCGTTCGTCACGGATCGGAGGGCTCGGACCGCCGAGCTGTCCGCGCTCAAGCCCGGGCTCACCGCCACCGTCACCGCCGCGAACGCGGCCGCGCTCACCAGCATTGATCAAGCCGTGCGCGCGCAGGTCGGCGATGTGCGCGCGGCCGTCCGCGATGTCCGCACAGGCCTGCGCGCACAGGCCCAGCAGGCCCGTGCCCAGGTCGAGTCCGACTTCTCCGCGAGCCTCGCCGCGATCAGGGCCGCCACCGTGGAGGGCCGCGGCCAAGTGCAGGGCACCTCGACCGCGGCGAGCGGCCGGGCGGGTGTGCTCGAATCGGGGCAGATCACCCGACTCGGTGGCCGCTATGTCCAGGTCGAGGGCCAGTTCCGCACGGTGGCGCAGAACGCGGGCTCGCTCGCGGTGCGGGAAGCCACCACCCGCGCGACGGCCTACCGGGCGCACAAGATCAACCGCGAGGACAGCTTCCTCGACGGCCACCTCACCGACAACCGCTGCGACGCCGAGGCCGAGGCCGCCGAGAAGGTCGGCGCCGCGTACCGGGACGGCCTGGGCAAGGAGGCCGACAAACAGGTCGACGCGCTGCGGGGCAGGCGGCCGACCGACGAGGCGGCCGTGCACCACCTCGCCGACGACGCCCGGGGCAGCCTCCAAGGCGTGTTGGGTCACGCGTTCGAAGGCCTGACCGGTGCGGAGACCCAGTCGCTCGACAACGCGCGCACCGCGAGAGCGGCTGTGCTCGACACGATCGCGGAAACGCTGCGCACCGCCGAGGTCGCCCTCACCCGGCACGAATCCAGTCAGGTCGCGGCGATCCAGGCGCGAGCGGAGCAGCACAAACAGGCTGTCACCCAAGCCGCTGGCACCGCACTGCACGCGCTCGACCAGGCCGTTCAGACCGCGGTCGACGACACCGACACCGGTCTCACCACCCTGGTCACCGAGCTGGGCGCCGCTGGCGTCCCCGATCCGGTCACGCTCGACCAGACCCTCCTGGACACCGGCGTCCAGCTCGACACCCGGCTGGCCCAGCTCGCCGACGAGCTGCGGGCCCAGGCGAACCAAGCGGGTCAAGCGCTCCACACGAACGCCCAGGCCACCGCCGACACGCTCCGGCAGACCGCGACCGCCGCCGTCACCGCCGCACAACACACAGGGGCGGGTTCCGCCGACTCGCTCGCCACCGCGAAGTCGCGGGGCGCCGAGGGCCTCGCCGACCTCGCCAAGGGGCACCGGCAGGCCGTCGACGGCGTCCGCACCGGTCACGACAGCGCCGTGACGACCGTGCTCGGCGGTCTGTCGACCGGCTTCGACAAGCTCGACACCGCGTTCACCGACGGCGCGACCCGGCAGGTCGACGCGGTGCGCGAAGGTCTGACCAACGCCGTGCACCAGGACATGCCCGCCGCGATCAGCACCGAGGCGGCCAAGGCCCGCGCCGAGGTCCAGCCGCGTTGGAAATCGGTCCTCAAGTGGGTCGTGATCATCGCGATCGTCCTGGTCGTCGCGATCGTGCTGGGCCCGCTGGTGATCGGCGCGGTCACCGGCGCCGCGGCGGCGCTCGGCGCGAGCGCGGGAGCGGCCGGGCTGATCGGCATGGTCGTGGGCGGCGCGCTGGTCGGCGCGGCGACGAGCGCGGCCACGACGGTGGTCGACAACGCGTTCTCCGGCCGTGACCTGACCACCGGCCTGGGCACGGCCATCGCCGTCGGCGCCCTGGGCGGCGCGCTCGGCGGCGCCGCGTCCGGCCTGCTCGCCGGACCGATGCAGGGCATGTCCCAGCTGGCCAGGTACGCGGCGCAGGTAGGCGTGGACATGGTCGTCGACACCGGGATCAATGCTGCGACGGGCAACCTGAGCTGGGAGAACTTCGGCACCGGGCTGTTGATGTCCGCGCTGGTCAACGGTGTCACCGCGCACCCCCGGGTGCAGGCGGTCCAGCACGGCATGACCAGCCGGGGGTACGGCGCCGGTTTCGGGACGGCCACGAGCGCGCGCACCTTCGCGACGAAGAGCGGTGGCCCGGGATCCGCGGGCCCGATCACGGTCGACGCCGCACACGTCAACGCGGGCGACACCGCGGGCCCGAACAGCCCGTACGGGGGAACGTGGGACATGAAGGGCGGCGGCCACAACGCGAACGAGATCCGACCGCGTGCCGCGAGCGAGGGCATCACCAGCGCCCCGGTCGACGTCGACCCGGTCACCGGAGTCGCGATCGACAAGTTCACCCGCCCCGCACTGGACAACGCGGGCAACACGATCCCCGACGCCAACCAGCCCGGTGGGATCAAGATCAAGGACACGGACAAGTCGCTGTTCCCCGACACCATGGACCGCCCCGAGATAGCCGCGGCGGCCACCAAGGCGTTGGAACTGGCGATCGCGGGAACCCCGCAGACCACGCACACCCCGCCGGGCACCCACCCGAACGGCAGCCCGTCGAACGGCAAGTTCAGCGCTATCGTCACCACAGCGGACGGCCACCCCATCCGCGTCGAAGGCTACTACCGCCCCGCGGCGGGCGGCGGTTGGGAGATCACCACGGTGTACCCGGCTACCGACCTGCCCGCGGGCAAGGTGGTGCCGGTGCCGGGTTCGCAGGTATCCGTACCGGGCGGCGTGTTCACCCCACCGGACTACGACTCGGGCGACTGACGGGAGAACGCGGTGAACGAGCGCCTACGGGCCCTGGCGGCCGAGCAGTACGCCGCGATCGAGGACCCAGCCGTCTTCACCTGCTGGCACGTCCTGGTCGAGGCCATCGGTAAGGGGTGGCTGACCTCTTTGGACACTCTCATCTCCATCCTGGAATCCGGTGGCGGTGGCGTGGCGGCGGAGGAGTACGGCGTCGACGTCTTCGGTGAGGAGGTGGAGATTTCCCTGGTGAGCGACCACTTCACGTGTTCGCGCACGGCCCTCCTCCATGAGGTGCGCAAGCTGGAGGTCACCGTGATCCTGCGCACCCTGACGACCCTGACCACGACCGACACCGAGATCGGCCGCCAAGCCCGTACCGAGGCCGCCGCCTACTTGTCCACAAGGGATTCCGCCGCGCCGGATGAACTCCGCCGCGCGGCCGAACTCCTCACCCCGCAGCAACAATCCGAGCTCACGGCGGCACTGCGAACCTTCAACTCCTGGGCTGAGCACCACACGGCGGGTGAGGAGGTCGACCGATTGATCGCCACTCTGGAACGCACCCTCGGCCCGCTCCTCGAACACGGCCGCGAGGCCAGCCGAACGGCCACGGACATCCGCATCGCCACCGACGCCGAGAACGCCATCGCCCGCCGCGTCCGGGAAGCAGGCACCGACACCCCCACTGCCTGACCCTGGCTGCCCGGTTCCGGCGGTTCGCGGTGAGCTCGACGAGGGGTCTTTGGGGGGCGATCTAGCAGGTCGGCCATTCGCCGACTGGGAATGTGCGGCCCGTTGAGCCGCCGTAGCCGGAGAGCTTGAGGGTGAGCCTGCTCTTGTTGGTCAACGAGTATCCGCTCGGTTCCAGCACGACACGCGTCCCCGCGGCGATCGGGGCGGGGTTTGTGAGGGTGACCAGGTGGGTGTTGACCGGGGTGTAGTCGATGACCCGGGGGAACGACAGGACGTGGTACTCCGCCGGGATCTGGGACGCGGCGGTCCACGACGATGTCCACTGGCTGCCTGCGGGGATGTCCCCACCTGTCGCGGTCACGGTGAAGGCGTACCACCCCTGATAGCACGTACTACCCAGCACCGCGTTGTCCGCGGCGGCCGTCGGCGCGCTCACGCACAGCAGCGCGGCGCTTGCGGCAAGGGTCATCGCGGTTCTCCTACCAGCCAGCATCTCTCGTCCTCCCCGACGTGATTTCCCCGAGCCTAAGCGCCTGCCATCACCTCCGGGATCAGCTGACCGAGTGATGCCCTGCCCCCAAACCAAACCCGATCGCCTACCGACGTCGACCAAACAGCCGGGTCGGCTCGCCCTGACGGTTGCCGACAGGCTTGGTGCGGGCGGCGCGGATGCCCGGGATCGAGGTGGCGAGGGCGGCGGTGACGCGTTCCTGTCCCGGGTCGGTGAAGTCGCCCGTCAGGATGGCTAGGCCGTTGGTGACGGTGCAGTCGACGGTGGAGGTGTGGGTGTGGTCGGCGACCAGTTTGCCGACGCGGGCGGCGAGGAGGGCGTCCGGTGGTTCCAGGGCGAGTAGGACGTCGCGGACGTCGATGGTCCCGGCAAGGGAGCCGCGGTCGGTGACCACCGGGAGGGTGCCGTGGCCGGTGCCCAGCAGCTGCCTGGCCGCGTCGCCGCAGGTGGTGGTTGTGCGGATGGTGGGGGACGGGTGCATCGCGTCGGCGGCGGTGGTGGCGCGGGGGATGGGGCGGACCTGTTCGCGCAGGAGGTCGGCGGTGGTGATGATGCCGACCAGGTGGTTGTCGGCGAGCACCGGGACGACGCCGTGGTGGGTCGAGCGGGCGAGGGCTAGCACGGCGTCGAGCGGGGTGTCCGGCTGAGCGCTGGGGACCCCGGTGTCCATGATCTCGGCGATCAGCACGTCGGCGCCCGGTCGGTCAGCACCGCGTCCTGGCGCAGCGTGTCGGCGACGCCGGTGACCTCCAGCAGGCGGGACACGCCCCGGCTGCACACCACGACCAGGGTGATGCCGCGGCTGACCGCCCGCTGGTGCGCGTCCACGACCGCGCACAGGCCGTGCGAGCCGAAGAAGGTGACCTCGCTGAGGTCGAGCACGACCCGTTCGGCGGGACCACCGGTGGCGGCGGTCAGTGGTTCGACCAGCACCCCGGCCGAGGTCGCGTCGACGTCGCCGAGGACCGAGATAGTCCACTGTGCATTGTCGCGGTGCAGGCCGACCTCGATGAGATCGCGCCTGGGCGGGCGGATTGCCATGGCTTCTCCTCGCTCGACGGGAAATGCGCGGGTCCCCTCGACCATAGGCCGGAACCGGGCGGCGCGGTTCGTCCCGGGCGGATGAGGAACAGGGCCTGTCGCGTCGCCGATGATTGTGCGGAACGGACTGACGACGAGATGGGGTCCACATGGGATATTCATCCGGGGCGCGTCCCGCCATTCGAAAACGACGGCTGCCCGCCGCGCTGCGGCTGCTGCTTATCTGCCTCGTGATCGGGCTCGGCCTGGCGGTGGCCGCGCTGCCCGCCGCCACCGGCGTGCTGGCCCTGCTCAGCTGATGCCCAGCAAGGCCGCACCGCACCGGTACGTCGTACGCGGCCGACCGCTCCGGCACCGAGGGTGCCTGCGCCGCGATCCAAGATCATCACCTGCCCGAGGTGAAATCCAGGTGTCTGGGAATTAGGTGAATACGGCGATCGCCCGGCAATTCCGGCGGTGGTGAGCAAGGCGATGGTGGATCCCGCGTCTTTCGCCCGCTGAAGGTGACGTCCGCGGTTTGTGCCCGCCGATGTACTGCTGACCACGCACTATGTCCGGCGCGACATGCTGTCCGCCATCGGCGCCGAGGAGAAATGCGGCACCGGGTCCGGCACTTCGGGTGAACAGGAGCAGCGAGCACATGCTTGAGCAGGGTCGAGCACCACGGCGGAATGAGGGCGAATCCACGGTGGGCGAGGGCCTCCGTGCGTTGCCAGAGGGGAAGGTGCGGATACCGAACACCAGTGCGGTCTCGGCGTGGGCCGCGCGGCTCACCGGCGTGCTGGATGAGTGCGTCGCGGCGGCGGGCAGCCCCCCGCCGGTCACGGTCGTGCACGGTCCGGCTGGGTCGGGCAAGACGGCGGCGCTGGCCGCGTGGGCGAACGCCTCCGCCAGGCCCGCGGCGCCCCGGGTCCGCTGGGCGAGCCTGGACCCCGAGGACAACGTCCCGGCCCGACTGTGGGCCACGATCCACTCCGCGCTGGTGCCCAGCGACAACCCGGCGCCGTGCGACTCCACCGATCCGTTCGCCGACCTGGTGCGCGCGGTGGACAGCGCGCCGGACAACACCTGCCTGGTGCTCGACGACGTCCACGAACTGCGCGAGCCCGCCGTGCTGCAGGTGCTGGCCACCCTGGTGCGGCGCCCTCCGGACCGGCTGCGGTTGGTCCTCGCGGGCCGGACGCCGCCGGTGCACCTGTCGCGACTGTCGCTGGAAGGACGGCTGCGCGAGGTGGACGGACACGCCCTCGCGCTCACCCCGGCCGAGACCGCCGCGCTGCTGGCCGAGCACGGCATCGACCCGGACCCGGCCGACCTCGCCGCGCTGCTGGAGCGCACCAGGGGCTGGGTCGCGGGCACCCTGCTGGCGGCGTCGTGGCTGGCCGGGCAACCCGAGGCCGAGCGCGACCCCCGGGCGTTCCCGATCGGCGACCCGCTCGCCGCGGACTACTTCGCCGAGGAGGTGCTCGCCGAACACCCTCCCCACGTGCGGCAGGTCCTGCTCGTCACCAGCGTCTGCGACCGGGTGAGCGGGGACCTGGCGACCGCGCTCTCCGGGCAGCGGCACACGGGGACGCTGCTGCACCGCTTGGCCAGGACCAACTCCCTCGTCACGCGGTGCGAGGACTCGGCGGGGGAGTGGTACCGCTACCACCCGCTGCTCCGCGACCACCTGCGCGCCGAGCTCGCCCGCACCAGACCAGGCGCGCCGCAGCGTCTACACCGGGAGGCCGCCCACTGGCTGCGCGAGGAGGGCGACGTGCCCGCCGCGTTCGGCCACGCGGAACTCGCCCAGGACGCCGACCTCACCGCCGAGCTGGTCGAGGCCGAGGGACTGCGGGAAGTCCTGCGCGGCAACAGCGACCGGCTCTACGCCGCCGTCGCCGCGTTGCCTGAGGACCGGCTGCACGCCCCCGCGATCGCGTTGATCGCCGCCCTCGCGGCACTGGAGGTCGCGGATGTGCCCGCCGCGGACGGGTTCCTGGCACGCCTCGCAGGCGCCGATCCCACCACGTGGCCAGCACGGACCCGGGTGCTGCACGAGGTCGCTCTGCTGCGCCGCGCCCATCTCGACGGCGGCGGTGTCGTGCCACCACGCGCCCAGACCACAGTCAGCGCCGAACCCGAGGTCGACGTGCTGATCCGGTTCGCCCGCGGCAGCGCGGCCCTGTGGTCGGGCAAGCCGGGACCGGCCGAGTCGGAGCTGAGCCTGCTCCTGCAGGCCTGCCTGCGCGCCGACCTGCCGTGGGCGGCGCTGCACGCCAAGGTCCACCTGGCGGTGACGGCCGCCCTGCGCGGGGACCTGTCGGAGATGGAGCGACGGGCCCGGCGGGCGCTGCACGTGGCCGAGCAGCACGGCTGGGAACGGTCGTGGGCCTGCGCGCCCGCGTACCTGCTGCTCGCGTGGCAGGCCCACCAGCAGGGGGACACCGCGGCGGCCCGGCGGTACGCCAAGACGTCCGCTGAACTGGGGCCCGTGCGGCAAGAACCGACCCTGGCGTTGGCCCAGGCGTGCTTGAGCGCGTTCATCGAGTTCGAGGAGGCCGACGACCCGCACACCGTCGTGCGCGCCACGCACCGCCTGTGGCAGCGGCACACCGCGGTCCGGGTGTCGCCGCAGATGATCGCGCTGCTCCTGCCGACCCTGGTGCGGATGACGCTGCGGGTCGGTGAGCAGGGCCGCGCGCTGGAGCTGGTGGACCGCTGCCAGCCGGTGCTGGAGGGCCACGCGGAGCTGCCCCTGCTGCACGCGATCCTGCACACCCACCACGGCCGCGCGACCCAAGCTCGCAGGCTGCTGGCGGCGGTGCTGACCGGCCGGACCCGACCGCTGGCTGCGATGACGCTCGTCGACGCCTGGTTGCTTGAGGCGACCCTGCTCGAACGCGTGGACCGCAAGCGTGCACACGAGGCGGTGGGGGGTGCGTTGCGCGCCGCCGAGCCGATCGGTGCCATCCGGCCGTTCCTGGCCGCTCGGCGCTCGGTGCGGGATCTGCTGGCGGAGGGCGCGGGCCGGTTCGGGCGGCTCGAGCGGTTCGCCGAGGCCGCGCTGTCCGCGCTGCCCGCCACGGCGGCGGCCGCCGATCCCCTCACGGTGCGGGAGCAGGAGTTGCTGCTTGAACTGCCGTCGATGCGGACCGTCGACGAGATCGCGGAGTCGATGTTCGTCTCGGCCAACACGGTCAAGACGCACCTGCGCGGCATCTACCGCAAGCTCGGGGTCCGCCAGCGCCGGGACGCGGTCGTGGCGGCCCGCAGGCAGGGCCTGCTCTGAGCGCGGCGGGCGGGGGTGCGGACCGGGGACGCCCGGCTCGACGGCCTGATGCGGTTCGTCCCGGGCGGGATCGACGCTGATCTGCCCGGGGCGCCGGGTGTGCGGTGTGCGCGCTGCGACCCGCGCACCCCCACCGCCGCCCCGGTGGCGGACAACCGACCCGTGGGACGACCCGCGCTGGCCGGACCAGTCCCCGCCCTCGTGATCCCGGCCAACCCGAGGACCGCCTCCGGCGCCACACCCGAGGTGTTCGCCGCCCGATCGGCGGGCCACTGATCATCTCCTTCGGCCTGCCCGCGCGTCCACACCTCTTCCAAGCCCTGCAGCGCCGGGCTTCCGCATGCCTGTGTCCTCGAGCCTGACCAAAGCGGTGCGGCGTCTTGAGCGTGGCGAGCGGGTCGCTGATCACCTCTGGCGGAGGAAGTCGGGGGCGGTGGGGAGCGCGAGGCTGGTCCTGGGTTCCGTTGTGGAGGAGGAGATCATGGGTTCAGCACGGCGCAAGGGGTTGGTCTCGGTGGTGTTCGTCGTGGCGTTGCTGGCCTCGGCCAAGCGCACGGCCAATCCGGATGATCCGCCGGACGCGGTCACTGGCGCCGTCATCGATGTGTTGGACGCCCCGGTGGTGCGGTTCGTGGTGGAGGCGTTGGGCACGCGGCACGCGCCTTGAGTCCACAGTGGTCTTGATCGACGCGGAAAGCCCGGGACACGTAATGTGCCCCGGGCTTTTGGCTACCTCTGGACGGTGTGGGACGACTCAGCGGCCGGTCGTCTGTGTGACGACCGGCCGCTGAGAGGAAGCGCGCCGCCCCGCACCCCGACGAACGGGGCGGCGCGCGAGTCTGGTCAGTCGTCGGCGAAGACCTCGCGCAGGACCTTCTCCTGCTCGGTGGACAGGTTGGTGTAGAGCAGCTCGGGCGGCGTGCCCCCGGCGAACGCGTGGCGGACCTTGTCGATCACCGCGCCGGAGCTGAGCAGGAACAGCGCCGACGTGCCGGGGGTGACCTTGTCCCTGGTCTCCTTGACCAGGTCGTCGTCGATGCCGAAGTCCCCCAGGTTCGCGGTCAGCGCGCCGGTCGCGGCACCGACGGCGGCGCCGAGCACCGGCACCAGGAACAGCAGTCCCAGCAGCGTCCCCCAGAACGCGCCGGTGAGCGCCGCCCGACCGCGCAGGTCCTTCACCTGGCGGATCTTCGGCTTCTTGCGGTCGAGCGGCCAGCTGACGACGGCCGCGTCGTGGATCTCGATGACCTCGCGCTTGGCCAGGTCCGCGAGCTGCTTGGCCGCGTCGTCCGCGCCGACGGCCGAGTCGAACCGCCAGATGGTCAGGGTAGCCATGCCACCACCTCCTGCGTGTCGTTGGGTGCGATCAGGTACCAGTCCAGCCGGGGGACGACCGTCCGCGCTTCGTCCGGCCGGGGTGATCGTCCCCAGGGCCGTGTGGGCACCGGCGAGCACCTGCCCGACCGATCGCAGACTCGCCGCGACCCGATCGTGGTGTCCCATGAGGACGGACACCCGTTGCTCCGCGACACGAACGATCCGCTCAGCGTGCTCCCGTGCGGCACGCTCTTCCTCGGCGTGTGCCCGCACGGCCTCGGATCGGCGCACGGACATCGCCAGGTCGAAGTCGAGCTTGATCTGCTCCCGCAACCGCTCGGCCCGGACATCCAGCTCGTGCCGCCGTTTCTCGGCCTGCGCGGTGAGGACGGCGAGCACCTCGTGGGTGCGGCGCAGCGACGCCCGGTGCGCGGTCTCGGCCTGCTCGCGCTGCGCCTTCAGGTCCGCGATGAGCCACTCGTGACGACGGCGGTGCGCGGCCTCGGCATCGCGGATCACCGACCACGACCGTTCAGCGGCCGCCCGTGCCCGACCGGTGATCTCCGCCGCCTCGTCACTGGCCAGCTCCACCATGTGCCGCAGGCGTTCGGAGGTTCCAGCGAGGTCGATCGGCGTGCGGCAGACCCGGTCGAGTCGTTGGCGCAGCTCGCGGTTCTCGCCCCTGGCCGACTCAAGTTCTGCGACCACGCGGTCGAGTGACTCGACCATGGCATCCCGGTCCGCGACGACCAGTTCGAGTTCGGTCTCGATGTCCTGCACGTACCGCCGCACCTGACCGCGGCGGAATCCGCGCCAGGTCGAGTCGAAACCCGTCCGCAGGTGCAGGATCTCGCCGGTCATGACCGCACCACGCTGAGTGGGAACCGGCACAGCCCGCCCAACCCGCCCTCAGGTGAGCCGGGAAGGCCGGGCCGCAGCACGCGGACGGACGCACCGCTGAGCAGGGCAGCGCGGACGGCGACATCGGCCGCCGCTCCCCGCCGCCGCACCCAGGCGGGCGGCACGCTGTCGTCGAATGGCCGCACCTGCCGGGCCTTGGCGCCGAACCACGCCGAAGGTCCTCCGCTGGACCCGGTCGTCACCAGCAGGTCCTGAACGGTCCCACGGGCGAGCGCGTCGAGCGTCTCGTCGACCCCTTGGACCGTGTGGCCCGGCTGGTGCGACCGCTCAGCCAGGTCCGCCACCTTCCCGGCCGTCCACAACGCCGCGGTTGTCCGTGCGAGCCCGGTGAGGCGTGCGGCTGTTGGCGTGCGCACCGGCCGAACCGTGACGTCAGGTCCGAACGCGTCGCGCAGCCGCTCGACGAGCCGATCACTGCCGCGCACCGCGACCAGCCGTGCGCAAGACCGTCCTAGAGCGACACCGCAGGCGGCCACCGCGGTCTCAGCAGCGCACCGCACCGGTTCGACAACGGTCGCGACCAAGCGACCGGGCGACACCGTCACCCACACCGTCGCGCGCTCCTCCACGACCAGCACGCAGGTCGGCATTTCCTGGGACCATTCGAGCAGTGGCAACATATGCGCCGCGCCGACCTGGACGAGGTCTGGACCATTGCGCCCCGGAGTGGCGTACATCGCGGGCACGTTACCGCCGTCTGCGAACACCGCCACCGCGGTGGCCGGTTCGTACTGCAACGCGGACACGACATCGTCGATCGTCGCCTCGTCCGCCCCGTTCTCGTGCAGGCGGTCCACCAGATCGCTCAACCGGGTGCCCCACGGCACGTCGCGCGACGGTCTGGTGTAGACGGACGCGACCGGGTGGACGGGGCGGACCACGTCGACCACGTCGCGCTCGCCGACGAGGATTGGTGTGCGCACAGGACTTCCTCCGCTGCTCGGTGGCGGGCCGGGCGGACCACCCCGACGACGAGGGTCGTGGGCGGCACCGGTGGGGGACGACACCCGAGGCGGGTGAACCCGGGGCAGGGGTCGTCCGCCTCGGGTGACGAGCCGGGCCTCGCGCGGTGCCACGGTGAGACCGAACCCGACAACAGGAGGTCTCCGTGGTTGCCAGTGGAACGGATCGGGGTCGCGGGTGACCGCGCGACGGGGTGCCGCGGTGGCACCGTTGGCGCTCGCGCAGTTCATCGCGAGCTACGCGGCGACCACCATGACGGTGTCGATCAGCGCGATCGCCGACGACCTCGGCACGACGGTGACCGGCGTGCAGACCACCATCACGCTGTTCACCCTCACGATGGCCGCCCTGATGGTCACCGGGAGCAGGCTGACCGACATCCTCGGCCGCAAGGCGTGCTTCGTCGGCGGCCTCGTTGTCTACGGGGTCGGCGCGTTGCTCGCCGCTCTCGCGCCGGGACCGCTGTTGCTCACCCTCGGGTACTCGTTGCTCGAGGGGATCGGCTCGGCGCTGATGATCCCGCCCATCTACATCCTGGTGACCGTCCTGTTCGATGACGTCGCGACCCGGGCCCGCAACTTCGGCCTGGTCAGCGCCGCGGGTGGCCTCGGCGCGGCGGCGGGACCGCTGATCGGCGGGCTCGTCACCACCGGCGTCGGGTGGCGGGCGTCGTTCCTGCTCCAGGTGGCGGTCGTGGCCCTGGTCCTGGTGTGGTCGCGCCGGGTGGTCGACCCGGTGCCGCGCGGACCACGACGCTCGTTCGACGTCCAAGGCGCCGTGCTGTCAGCGGCCGGGCTGTTCCTCGTCGTGGTCGGCATCCTGTGCACTGGCGCGTACGGCTGGGCGGCGTGGCAGGTGTGGGTGCCGGTCGGACTGGGAGCCGTTGTCCTGTGGGCCTTCTCCCGGCACATCCGCACGGCCGCCGATCCGTTGTGCCCTCCTTGGCTCTTCCGCTCCCTCGTGTCGAACCTCGGCCTGGTGACGCAGCTGCTGCAGTGGCTGGTGCTCCAGGGCGCGTTCTTCGTGATCTCGGTGTACCTCCAGGAGGCGAGGGGCCTGGACGCGATCCGCACCGGCCTCGTGCTGATCCCCGCCACCATCGGCATGCTGGCCTCGGCGGCGGTAGCGGAACGAATGGCCCGCAGGCACTCCCTCCGCGGCCTGGTCCGCACCGGCTTCGCCATCACCGCCACCGGCGTCGCACTGGTGTGGATCCTCGTGGACGCGGAAACCAGCCTGCTGGCGTTCGCCCCCGGCCTCCTGCTGCTCGGCACCGGCATCGGCATCATGCTCACCGCCTCGGTGACCCTCGTCCAATCCGCCTGGCCCGACCCCGCCCAAGGCGCCATCTCCGGCGTCTCCCGCAGCGCCTCGAACCTCGGCTCCTCCCTGGGCACCGCGCTAGCCGGCTCCATCGTGGCCACGACAGCGGGCGGGCCTCCCTTCGCCACGGCCCTGGGCGTACTCGCCGGCGTGGCGATCGCGGGCCTTGGGGTAGCACTATTGCTGCCCCGAGCCGGTCAACCCGCATGACCAGCGCCGTCGCACTGCTGTCAGCCGCTGCATTCACCAGGGCTACCGCGGCGTGTCCGAACCGCATCCCGGCAGGCGCCAAGCGGCTGGCTTTCGTGATCGACGCTGTCGATGGCTTCGAGTTCTAGAGGGCTGACGGACAGCCACACCGCCAGTGAGGTCGCGACGTGTCGGAACTTGGCCGTGGCCTGCCGCGATAGCGAGGTGACCGTCCCTCGGACACGGCCTCGACCGTGGTTGCCGGGATGGCGATCGCGGGCCTTCGGGTAGCACTACTCCGGCCCCGAGCCGGTCAGCCCGCGTGAGGTGACCGCGGGCTGTGTACCTGGTGGGCCGGTTACGGACCTAGCTCGGGTGCCCGGAGTCGTCGACCTCGCGGCGGCGGTTGCGGGCGACCGTCACGAGGAGTCGGGCGGCGCCGCCGAGGAGGAGTAGGTCGCCGAGCATTTGGAGGGTGACCAGGAGGCGGGCGGTGGGGGAGACGGCGACGATGTCGCCGAAGCCGACGGTGGCGAAGACCGTGACGGTGAAGTACAGGGCGTCGCCCTTGCCCAGAGGTCCGTCGAACGCCCCGCCGTCCGCCGCCAGCAGGTGGTAGGTCTTGGCGAAGACCAGCAAGAACAGCGTGACCACCAGCACCAACGCCTGGACCCCACGCCGCACGGGGTGGTGGGACCGCGCGATGGCCCGCACCTGCCAGATCAGCACAGCCGCCACCACCCCGAGCCCGACCGCCCACCGCACGACGATCCCGCCTGCGGTGGGCGCGGCATCAGGCAGCCAGGCGTACCCGGCCACCAGGACCGAGCAGGTGGCCACCAACTGCCCGATCGCCGCCCTTCGACGATGCCTCACCCGACCCACAGCCCAGGCCCCGGCTCAGTGCCGCACAACCGGTCAAGCGTGACCGCGGCGTCGATCAGCGCGAGGTGGGTGAAGGCCTGCGGGAAGTTCCCCAGCTGCTCCCCAGTCGGGCCGATCTCCTCCGCGTGCAGCCCGAGGTGGTTGGCGTGGGTCAACGCCCGCTCGAACAGCAAGCGGGCCTCGGCGCTGCGCCCACTACGCGCCAACGCCCCGACGTAGTCGAAGGTGCACAACGAGAACGTCCCCTCCGACCCGACCAGGCCGTCCGGCGACGCGGCCGGGTCGTAACGCAGCACCTGGCCGTCCACGACCAGGTCCCGCTCCATCGCCGCGAGCGTGTCCAGCCAGGCCGGTTCCTGCGGTGCGACGAACCCCGCCCTGGCCATCCGCAGCAGGGACGCGTCCAGCACCTCGCCGCCGTACTGCTGGGTGAACGCGCGGCGCTCCGGGTTCCAGCCGTGTTGCCACACCTGGTCGTGGACGAGGTCCCTGGCCGCGCGCCACCGCTCGACCGGCGCGGGCAGGCCCAGCTCCGCCGCGAGCCGCAGACCGCGGTCGAACGCCACCCAGCTCATCACCCGGCCGTAGGTGAAATCGCGCCTGCCGCCCCGGGTCTCCCAGATCCCCTCGTCGGTCCGGTCCCAGTTGTCCGCCAGCCAGTCGAGCAGACCGCACAGCGCCCGCCACCCGGGGCGCCCGACCCGCAGCCCGTGCTGGTGGGCGCGGTAGAGCGCGTCGAACAGCTCGCCGTAGATGTCGAGCTGCAGCTGGTCGCCCGCCGCGTTGCCGACGCGGACCGGGGCCGATCCCCGGTGGCCCTCCCAGTGGTCGAGGACCTGCTCGGGCACGTCCGGCGACCCGTCGACCCGGTAGAGGACGCGCAGCGGACCGCTCGGGCCGATCCCGCCCTCCTCGTAGCGGTCGGCCAACCACCGGGCGAACGCCGTGGCCTCGTCGGTGAACCCGAGGTCGAGCAGCGACGACACCGCGAACGACGCGTCCCTGACCCAGGTGTAGCGGTAGTCCCAGTTCCGCTCACCGCCGAGCTGCTCAGGCAGCCCAGCTGTCGGTGCCGCGACGAGGGCGCCGCTGGGTGCGTGCGTCAGGAGCTTCAGGGTGATCGCGGACCGGTCGACCGCCTCACGCCACCGGCCCTGGTAAGTGGAACGGGACAACCAGGTGTGCCAGAACCGAACGGTGTCCTGGAAGGCGCGTTC
Organism: Actinokineospora globicatena; assembly: GCF_024171945.1. Taxonomy (GTDB): domain Bacteria; phylum Actinomycetota; class Actinomycetes; order Mycobacteriales; family Pseudonocardiaceae; genus Actinokineospora; species Actinokineospora globicatena. The sequence continues at coordinate 552,508 of NZ_JAMTCR010000003.1, read as the reverse complement.
TACCTCGGCGACCGGCAAAGCGCGCGGCGGGCCCAACGGATTTTGCTCCAGCACGATCCCGCGCACCTGACCGGTCTCCAGCGTGATCTCCGCGTGCAGGTCCAGCTCTCCGACGAGGCGCATTCCCGTGTCACCTGGCTCGCGGATCGTGTGCAGCACAACGGAAGTGTCGGCGCTCTCGAACAACGCACCCTCATCTGTCACGACGGTCTGGTGCAGCGCACGCCCGTAGTCGAACCGGGGAGCGATGTCGAGCCGGAAGTCCATCCGCCCGCGCACGCACCGCACCATCCTGACCAGCCACCTCGGGGTCGCGTCCGCCGGATCCGGCGACGGCGGCATGAAGTCGACCACCTCGCCGATGCCCTCGTCGGTGCTGAACCGGGTGATCAGCACCGCGGTGTCGGGGAAGTACAGCTGACGCCCCGGGGCGTCGGACCGAGCAGGCCGGATCCGGCAGTGCCCACCGGTTCGTTGGTCCACAAGGGACGCGAACACGCTCGGCGAGTCGAAACGCGGTACGCACCACCAGTCGATCGTGCCGTCGGTGGCCACTAGCGCGGTCGTCCGCAGGTCGCCGATCAGGCCGTGGTCAGCGATCCGCGCGTACTCAGAGGTGCCCATGGTGACAGCCTTGCGCCGCCGACACTCCCGCAGCCCCGCACGCACGAGGTGACCCACCCGCGACCCTCCTCCACGAAGGGTGAAGATCGGTGGTCCACCGCCGTGCCACGGTGTCGTTCCCGGACACAGGAGGCGCCATGGCGGAACGGGTTGACGCGACAGGGTTGCTGCCGCGGGGTTTGGTGATCCTGCTGGGCTGCGCGTCGGTGGTCGTGGTGGTCGCGGGTCTGCGGACGGCGGCGTGGTTGGTCGCGCCCGCGCTGCTGGCCCTGATGATCGTGGTCGCCATCGCCCCCGTGCACCACCGCTTGCGCAGGCGAGGAGTCAAGCCCTGGGTGGCCACGACGGCGACTGTCGTTGTGGTGTACGGGGTGCTGATCGCCGTCGGGCTGGTCGTGGTCGCGTCCGTCGCGCAGCTGAGCACGCTGCTGCCCGGGTACGCCGATCGCGGGCGACAACTCGTGGTGAGCGGCGCTGACCTGGTGGGGCGCGTCGTGGGCGATCCCAACGCGCTGCGCGAGGCCGTGGACTCGGTCGACCCGGTGCGGATGCTGTCGTCGCTGGGATCGCTGCTCGGCGGGGTAGCGGGGCTGACCACGAACCTGGTGTTCCTGTTGGCCCTGCTGTTCTTCCTCGCCGCCGAGACCAGTGGCGCGGGGGACCGGTTGGCGGCCATCGCCTCCGACCGGCCCGAACTGGTGGACGCACTGCGCGACGTGGCCGCCAGGACGCGCCGGTACCTGGCGGTCACGACGTTGTTCGGCCTGCTGATCGCCGTGGTCGACACCGTCGCCCTGGCGATCATCGGCGTCCCGCTGGCCTTGCTGTGGGGCCTGTTGTCCTTCGTCACCAACTACATCCCCAACATCGGCTTCCTCTTGGGACTCGCCCCACCGGTGCTGCTGGCTCTCCTCGGGGAGGGGCCGAAGCAGGCACTGGTGGTGTGCGCGGTGTACGTGATCGTCAACTTCATCGTCCAGTCGCTGATCCAGCCGCGCGTGACCGGCGACGCCGTCGGCCTGTCCGCGACGACGGCGTTCGTGGCACTCATCTTCTGGGGGTGGGTGCTGGGGCCGCTGGGGATGCTGCTCGCGGTCCCGGTGACGCTGCTGGCAGGGGCCCTGCTGGTGGACATCGACCCGAGGGCCGGGTGGGTCGGGGCGCTGCTGTGGGCGCGGTCGCGCACAGGATCGTCTGCTCCGGAGGAAGCGACCGAGCGGCCCAGCGACCAGCGTGATCCACGGGAGACCACAACCGGACGGAAGGAACCGACATGACCGAGCAAGCGCGTCGCACGGCCGAGTACAGCGACTACTCGTGGCACGGCGGGCCGACCCGCAACGGCCCGTGGGCGGGCTGGATCGGCTTCGCGGGCATCATGATGATCGTCATCGGCATCTTCGGGTTCATCGAGGGCCTGGTGGCGCTGGTGCAGGACGACTTCTACGTCGCGGGTCCGTCCCAGATCCTGCTGTTCGACCTGACCGGGTGGGGCTGGACGCACCTCGTGCTGGGCGCCCTGATCGCCGTCGCGGGGGCGGCATTGTGGACCGGCGCGGTGTGGGCCCGGATCGTCGCGGTGCTGTTCGTGGTCGTCAACGCCATCGCCCAGATCGGCTTCCTGTCGGTGCAACCGGTGTGGTCGACGATCATGATCGGCCTGTGCGTCGTGGTCGTGTGGGCCATCGTCGTGCACGGCTCGGAAATCGAGCGGCCGTGACCGGCACCGCCCCGAACGGGAAGGACATGCGCAACGGGAGGGAAGCTCGGAACGGGAGGGACGGCATGCGAGCGGAACACCAGCGGTTGGGCGAGGCGGACATGGGGGTGCCCTGGCGCCGCTGGGGCCCGTACCTGGGCGAACGGCAGTGGGGCACGGTGCGCGAGGACCGGAGCGGGGGCGACGCCTGGGCGTCGTTCACCCACGACCAGGCCAGGTACCGGGCGTACCGGTGGGGCGAGGACGGACTGGCCGGGATCTGCGACGAGCGGCAGCTGCTGTGCCTGTCGCCCGCGTTGTGGAACGGCGCCGACCCGATCCTCAAGGAGCGGCTGTTCGGCCTGTCCAACAGCGAGGGCAACCACGGCGAGGACGTCAAGGAGTGCTACTTCTACCTCGACGCCACACCCACCTCGTCGTACCTGAAGATGCTCTACAAGTACCCGCAGGCCGAGTTCCCCTACGCGGACCTGGTCGCGGAGAACCGCAGACGTGGCCGGTCCGATCCCGAGTACGACCTGCTCGACACGGGGATCTTCGACGACAACCGGTACTTCGACGTCGTCGTGGAGTACGCCAAAGACGGGCCCGACGACGTCCTGATGCTCGTGACGGTGCACAACCGTGGCCCGGACGCCGCTGACCTGCACGTGCTGCCGACACTGTGGTTCCGGCACACGTGGTCGTGGGCCGGGGGCGAGGAGCGGCCGACTCTCACGGCGGTCGCCGGGGCGCAGGACCACGCGGTGGTGCACGCTGAGAGCGATGAGTTAGGCAGCCGCTGGCTCTACGTCGACCAGGCCGCGCCAGTGCTGGTGACCGGCAACGAGACCGACGACAAGCGTGTGTTCGGCTCGGCCAGCGCCACGCCGTACGTCAAGGACGGCATCGATCGCGCGGTCGTACGAGGGGACTCCTCAGCGGTCGACCCGAGTGGGACCGGGACCAAGGCCGCCGCGCACTGCCAGTTCCGCGTCCCCGCCGGCGGGAGCGCGACAGTGCGGGTTCGGTTGAGCGACAACCACTACGCTAGCTCGGGTGAGGCGTTTCTCGACTTCGACGACGTGTTCACGGCGCGGCGCGCGGAAGCCGACGAGTTCTACGCCGAGGTGACCGCGGGCGAACTCACCGATGACGAGCGAGCGGTGACGCGCCAAGCGTTGGCCGGGATGCTGTGGTCCAAACAGTACTACTCGCTCGACGTCGAGCGCTGGCTCACCGAACAGGGCGCGGACCCGCTCGGCACGTCGTCGTTGCGCAACCACGACTGGCGGCACCTGGTGGCCGAGGACATCATCTCCATGCCGGACAAGTGGGAGTACCCGTGGTTCGCGGCGTGGGACCTCGCCTTCCACGCGGTGGCACTGGCCGTGGTCGACCCGGTGTTCGCCAAGCACCAACTGGAACTGCTGCTCGACCGGCGCTACCAGCACCCGAACGGTCAACTGCCCGCCTACGAGTGGAACTTCGGCGACGCCAACCCACCCGTGCACGCCTGGGCGGTGCTGTTCGTCTACGAGCAAGAAAAGGCGTTGCAGGGCAAGGGCGACCGGAGGTTCCTGGTCGACGCGTTCGCCAAGCTGACCCGCGACTTCGGCTGGTGGCTCAACCGCAAGGACGCCGACGGGCGCAACATCTTCCAGGGCGGCTTCCTCGGCCTGGACAACATCGGGGTGTTCGACCGCAACGCGCCGCTGCCCACCGGCGGCCGGATCGACCAAGCCGACGGCACGGCGTGGATGGCGCTCTATGCCCAGAGCCTCGCCCGCATCGCGCTCGAACTGGCCGAAGACGACCCGGCTTACGTGGAGCAGGCGCAGACGCTGCTGGAGAACTACGCCTGGATCGCTGCGGCTACCAGTCACGTCGGTCCCGATGGGGTCGGCCTGTGGGACGAGGAGGACGGCTTCTTCTACGACGTCCTGCGGCGACCCGACGGCAGTTCGGTGCCGCTGAAGGTCCGATCCGTTGTCGGGTTGATCCCGCTTGCCGCTGCGACCGTTGTGGACGGTGGGGCGCGCACCCGCTTCCCCGGGATCGTGGAGGAGACCACCGAGTTCCTCGACCAGCACCCGGCCGTCACGGCGGCGCTGTGGGCACACGGCAAACAGGCGAAAGAGTCCGGCCCGGCGTTGTTCGCCTTGTTCGACGAGCAGCGGTTGCGGCGCATCCTATCTCGGATGCTCGACGAAGAGGAGTTCCTCAGCCCGCACGGCATCCGCTCGGTGTCGCGGTGGCACCTGGCGAATCCATACGTGTTCAGTGTGGATGGTCAGGAGCACGGCGTCGGGTACCTGCCCGCCGAGTCCGACAGCGGCATGTTCGGCGGCAACTCCAACTGGCGCGGGCCGGTGTGGTTCCCGATCAACGTGATGCTGATCCGGGGATTGCTCAACCTGTACGCCTACTTCGGTGACGAGTTCACAGTGGAGTGTCCGACCGGCTCCGGGCAGCTGATGACGCTGCGCGAGGTGGCCAAGGAGATCAGCGAGCGGCTCACCCGGCTGTTCCTCCCCGGCCCCGACGGCGGACGCCCCGCCCACGGTCGGCGAGCACTGCTGCGCGACGACCCGCACTGGCGGGACCTGGTGCTGTTCCACGAGTACTTCCACGGCGACGACGGCACGGGGCTCGGCGCCAGCCACCAGACCGGGTGGACCGGGACGGTGGCGCTCCTGCCGTTGCTGTTCCGCGGCGCACGACGGACGGAGGTGCGGCGATGACCGAGTTGCTCGCCCGACCGGTGATCTACGAGGTGAACACGACGACCTGGCTCAACGGCCTTTCCCGCGCCGCGGGTCGGACCGTGACCCTGGGCGACGTCCCGGCCGCCGCCTGGGACGCGATAACCCGGCCGGGGATCGACGCGGTGTGGCTGATGGGGGTGTGGGAGCGGAGCAAGGTGGGGCTCACCCTGGTCGACGAGAGCATCCGCGAGTCGTTCGAGCAAGCCCTGCCGGACCTGCACGACGACGATGTGGTGGGCTCGCCCTACTGCGTCCGCCGCTATGTGGTGGAAGAGGCTCTCGGCGGTCCGGAAGGCCTGGCGGCGGCCCGTTCGGCGCTCGCTGACCGTGGCGTGCTGCTGGTGCTGGACTACGTGCCCAACCACGTCGCGCCCGACCACCCGTGGGTGCTGGAGACCCCGGAGGCGTTCGTGCGGGGGGATCTGGAGGATCTCGCGGCGGACCCGAAGGCCTGGCTCGCGGTGGGAGACCAGATCATCGCCCGCGGCCGCGACCCGTACTTCCCGCCGTGGCCGGATGTGTTGCAGTTGAACGCTTTCTCGACCGCCGCCCGCGCCGCTGCGGTGCGCACGTTGTCCGACATCGCCGACCAGTGCGACGGCATCCGCTGCGACATGGCCATGCTGCCCACCAACGACGTGTTCGCCAAGACCTGGGGTGACCGCGTCGGTCCCGCTCCGGCTGAGGACTTCTGGCCCACGGTCCTGCCCGCGTTGCGCGCTCTGCATCCCGGGACGGTCCTGATCGCGGAGGCCTACTGGGATTTGGAGTGGGAGCTGCAGCAACAGGGCTTCGACTACTGCTACGACAAGCGGCTCTACGACCGCGTGATCGGACTCGACCCCTCCGCCGTCCGCGACCACCTGAGCGCGGCCGTCGACTACCAGAACCACCTCATGCGCTTCCTGGAGAACCACGACGAACCCCGGGTCGCCAACGAGCTCCCGAACGACGCTGAACGCGCCGCCGCCGTGGTGCTCGCGACCCTGCCCGGCGCGACGCTGTGGCAGGAGGGCCAGTTCGAGGGCCGCCGCACCCGCCCGCCTGTGTTCCTGCGCCGGGCCCCGGACGAACCGATCGACCACGAACTGGCCGCCTGGTACGACGAACTCGTCTTCACCATCGCCGCCGAACAGGTGCGCACGGGAACCTGGACCCTGGCCGAACCCTATGGCTGGCCGGACAACCACAGCCACCGCAACCTCCTGGCCTGGTCGTGGACGCCGGCGAGGGGCCGCCGGTACCTGATTGTGGTGAACCTGTCAGCGACTCCGTCCCAGGCGCGCGTCCCGCTGCCGTGGTCGGATCTACGTGGGCGCAGCCATCAGTTGACCGAACTCCTCAACAAGCAGACCTACCACCGCGAGGGCGACGAACTCGCCGCAGAGGGCCTGTTCGTCTCTCTTCCCCCGTGGCACCACCACCTCTTCGCCATCGAGTGACAGTCCGACCCCGGGTGGACCACCGTTGTCCGCCCGGGGTCAGACCGCCTGTTCTGCCAGCCACCGGACGTAGGCACGGATGCGGTCCCGGTCCTGGGGGAACATGCTGTCCCACACCTCATCCAGGTCGTGCCACCGCGCTGGTTGACCGGTCTCACCACCCAGCGGCGTGTCCAGCGGCACGATCGCGCCGTACGACAGGCTCAAGGTGGGCGCGTAGTCAGCCCGGAACGACCTGACCGAGACGGCTGCGGGCACCGGCAGCAACTCAGCCACAACCCCCGCCTCTTCCGCCAACTCCCGCTTAGCCGCCACCCGCGGCACCTCACCAGCCTCAACAGTCCCACCCGGCGGTACCCACCCCCGCGTGTGGTGCCGCACCAGCACGACGTGCCCAAACCCCGGATCAACAACCCAAACCTCAGCCGCCACCGGATCCACCAGCCTCGGCCTATCCCTCAACCACGCCCGCGCACCCTCGAACTCCGCCAGCGCAAGCCCCGCATCAACAACAGCCGCATCCACCGTCTTCTGATCAATCACGAACCCACCCTATGGCGCGACTGCCCGCAGGAAGTGCACAACCGCTAACCGCGCCTGCGGCCCCTAGGACGCTCCGACGTGGTTCGGCTCGCCCGGGGCCGTCCCATAGCCATCGCGCCTCGTGCCAGGTGGACGGCTATGGTGGGGGCATGGGGTTGGTGAGGCAGGTTCAGGTCACCTTTGACTGCGCGGAGCCGGAGCGGGTGGCTCGGTTCTGGTGCGAGGTGTTGGGGTACGTCGTACCGCCGCCGCCTGAGGGGTTCGCGAATTGGACGGAGTTCTATCGTTCGCTGCCCGTGGAGAGGCAGGGGGCGTCGTTCGCCTGCGGCGATCCGTCGGGAGCGGGGCCTCGGCTGTACTTCCAGCGGGTTCCTGAGGGCAAGGTGGTCAAGAACCGGGTGCACCTCGACGTTCGAGTCGGTACCGGGTTGGTGGGGGAGGAGCGGCTCGCCGCGCTTGAGACCGAGTGCGCGAGGTTGATCGCGCTCGGTGCCATGCGGGTGCAGTTGCTGGAGGCGGACGAGGAGAACGAGTCCTGCATCGTGATGCAGGACGTTGAGGGCAACGAGTTCTGCCTCGACTGACCGTGGTGGAGGGGTGTTCGCGGGCGTGAGCCAGCGATTGTGGGTCGTGGTGGCGGCAGTGGTCGTGGCGGGGTGTTCGTCCTCGGCGGGACCGATTCCAGGTGGGACATCGACGGCTCCGTCGTCCAGTCAGCTGGCGGAGGTCGACGATCCCGCGCGTGAGTTCGAGCAGTTGGCGGGCAAGTACGATGCCCGGCTCGGGGTGTACGCAGTGGACACTGGTAGTGAGCGAGCGGTCGCGTATCGAGCGGATGACCGGTTCGCTTATGCGTCAACGTTCAAGGCGTTCGCGGCGGCACTGGTGTTGGACGCGACCACCCCGCAGCAGTTGGACGAGCCGGTGCCGATCTTGGCGGCCGACCTGCTGGAGTACTCGCCGATCACCGAGCGGGCGGTCGGCGGCACGATGACCTGGCGTGAACTGTGCGACGCCGCCGTGCGGTACAGCGACAACACCGCGGGCAACCTGCTGCTCCGGCGCGTCGGCGGGCCGTCTGGGTTGCAGGCGAAGCTCAGGGGTATCGGCGACCAGGTCACCTCGGTGGATCGCGAAGAGCCCGACCTGAACTCCGCCGTGCCGGGAGACACCAGGGACACCAGCACGCCCAGGGCGATGGCGGCGGACCTGCGACAGTTCGTTGTCGGCAACGCACTGTCCGATGAGGACCGCCCGTTGCTCGTCGACTGGCTGCGCGGCAACACCACCGGCGAGGACGTCATCCGGGCCGGGGTGCCAGCGGACTGGGTGGTCGGCGACAAGACCGGCAGCGCATCCTACGGTGGGCGTCACGACATCGCTGTGGTGTGGCCGCCGGGGCGGGCGCCGATCGTGGTGGTCGTGATGACGAGTCGGGACGAGGAAGGGGCCGAACGGGCGGATGCCTTGATCGCCGACACAGCTCGGGTCGTGGCCCGCGTCCTTGCCCCTAACGGGTGATTCACCGGTACGCCCCCTATCGAATGGACACCGCGCGGCGACTACCGGTCAACCACGCAATGATCGGGGACCCACGATGTCGTTCGCACGGAGGATTGTCGCCAGCGTTGTCCTAGTCGCTTCGGCGGTGATGGTGTCCACAGGCGAAGCGGGTGCTGAAGCCAGTGATCCGGACGCTGTCCACGCCGCCGTCTCGGCGCGTGTCGAGGCCAGCTCGGCGCTCGGGGTGTACGCCGACGGGCAGGTGTTTGTCGTGGTGTTGCCCGCGAGTGGCCCGGGAAGTGCCGCCACCGAGGAGGACTTCCGGGTCCCCGGAGCACGGATTCGGCTCACCCGCAGTGCTCTCACCCACGACCAGGTCGACGCGGCCCTAGCCGATGTGGAACGACGAGCGTGGCACGCCGAGGCAGGCCGGTACTCCTACGGGTTCTACTTCGACGCCGAGGCCGCCACCGTCGCGGTGGGCACGGACGCGCCGCTGGAGGTGATCGCCCCGGTCCTGCGGGCGCACCCCGGCGTGATCACCTACCGGCAGGCTGACACCGGCCGCGACTCCCGGCAGAACGACGCAGCGCCGCACTGGGGTGGCGCCGCGATCACCGACGGCGTCAACGCGTGCTCCGCCGGGTTCACCGTGCTCAACGCGGCGAACGTGCGGTTCATGGTGACCGCGGGGCACTGCTTCGCCGTCGGCAAGGCGATCACGTCGCCGGTCAACGCGCACTCGTGGGGCACGGTCAAGTTCCGCGAGCCGCTCCCCACCTTCGACATGGAACTCCTCGGCGGCAGCACGTACACGAACAACGTCTACAAGGGTGACACCGTCGGCACGCAGACCAAGGTCAAGGGTGCTGCCGATCCGGGCCTCAACTACACCGGGTACTGCCGCAGCGGCATCATGACCGGCGAGCGGTGCGGCAACAAGGTCACCAGCCTGACCGCCACCCTGTGCGACCCGGCCAACACCTGCACCAAGAACCTGATCGCCTACTCCGGCGGCACCCCGTCCATCAAGGGCGACTCGGGCGCGCCGTTCTACGCCTACCACCCGGACGGCACCGGCATCCTGATCCGAGGACTCCACATCGGACACAGCGGCGCGACGATGTTCGCGCACAAGTGGAGCACCGTCGCCGGGCGCTTCGGGGCCACCATCGCGGTCAGCTGATCGACCGCACCGGCTGGCGGAGGATCGTCCGCAGCTTGGCCGGATCCGTGCGGCGGGCGTCGGAGAGGTAGATCTCGTGGTGGCGTCCGCGCGGGGTGAGGTTCTCGGCGGGCATGAACTCGTCATGCATCCGGGCGATGGTCGGACCTTCTGCGTCGTAGGGTCCGATGTGGAGTGTCTGGATGCATGTACCCTCGTGGAACTCCTCGAACCGCACGTCGGTCTCCTGCGGCTTCCGCTCCTTCGCGACCGCCACGACCTCCGGCGTCACCCACTCCGGCTGCACGATCATCAACGTCCACTGCCAGGCATCCTTGTCCCGAGTGTGGAACACCCCCAGATCCGCCGCCGACCACAACCCCTCCAACGGCCCAACGGTGTGCACCCGCCCCAGCTCCGCCTTCGCCACCGCCCGCACCGCGTAGGAGGTCGCATACAACGCCGACACCACCTCACGGTACCGCTCGGACGTGTTGGGATCGCCGTGCCCATCAGCCATCAAGAACCGCATCACCGGCACCTCAACCACCTCGACCCGCCCCCGCCGCGCCGAATACCCCACCCCCTCCTTCTTGACGTCGTAGTTGTCCACAGTCCCTCTCGGGGTTGGTGTCACGCCGGAGTCAGGGGATGACCAGGGCGAGCACGGCGTAGGTGGTGCCGGCGAAGAGGGCGGACATCGGGATGGTGAGGATCCAGGCGGAGACGATGGTGCCTGCTACGCCCCAGCGGACGGCTGAGAGTCGGCGGGTGGCGCCTACGCCCATGATGGCGGAGCTGATGGTGTGGGTGGTGGAGACCGGGGCGTGCAGGCCGATGGCCATGACGTAGAGGACGCTGGAGGCTGTGAGGTCGGCGGCGACGCCCCTGGCCGGGTCGAGTTTGATCACTCGGCGGCCCAGGGTGCGCATGATGCGCCAGCCGCCCGCGTAGGTGCCGAGGGCAATGGCGGTGGCGGCGGCGAGCTTGACCCACAGCGGTACGTCGCTGCCCGTGTGCAGACCGGCGGTCGCCAGGGCCAGGACGATGACGCCCATCGTCTTCTGCGCGTCCTGCAGGCCGTGGCCGAACGCGAGGGCCGCCGCCGAGACCGACTGGGCAGTGCGGAAGCCGCGGTTGACCCGGCTCGGCGAGCCGCGGCGGAACAGCCAGGCGATGGCGACCATGACGGCGTAGGCCAGGCAGAAGCCGATCAGCGGGGACACCACCATCGGGACCAGGACCTTGCCGACGATGACCGACCAGTGCACCGTCACCGACGCGACCAGCCCGGCGCCGATGAGCCCGCCGATCAGCGCGTGCGACGAGGACGAGGGCAGGCCGCGCCACCAGGTGATCAGGTTCCAGGTGATGGCCCCGATCAGCCCGGCCAGCACCACCACCAGGCCCTTGGAGTCCCCCGGCGGCGAGATGATGCCGCTGCCGATGGTGCTCGCGACGCCCTCGGACACCAGGGCGCCGACCAGGTTCATCACCGCGGCGAGCAGCAGCGCCGTCTTCGGGGTGAGCGCCCTGGTGGAGATGGAGGTGGCGATGGCGTTGGCGGCGTCGTGGAAGCCGTTGGTGTAGTCGAAGGCCAGCGCGATGACGACGACCGCGATGACGAGCGCGAACTCCACGTCAGGATTCCTTGACGGCGATTTGCTCGACGATGTTGGCGACCTTCTCGAACGAGTCGAGCGCCGCCTCCAGCTGCTCCACCACGTCGCGCAGCCGCATGACGGTCAGCGCGTCGTAGGCGCCGGAGAACAGCGTCGCCAGGCTCTTGCGGTAGATGCCGTCGCCGAGGTTCTCCAGCCGGTTGACCTCGATCCAGTACTCGTCGAGACCGCGCATGTCGCGCAGCCGGGGCATCGCGGCCGCGGTGAGGTCGGCCGCCTTCCCGAGCAGGTCGATCTGCTCGGCCGCGCCCGGCGGGAGGTCCGCGATCGCGTAGAGGTGGACGTAGTCGGCGGCGGCCTCCATGTCGTCCATGACGTCGTCGAGCCCGCCAGCCAGCCGGTAGATGTCCTCCCGGTCGAACGGGGTGATGAACGTCGAGTTCAACCGGCGGATCGTCTCGTGCGTGACCTCGTCGCAGCGGTGCTCGACCTCTCTCACCCGCTCGGCCACCTCGGCGTGGTCGCTACCGGGGCCGAGCAGCCCGGCCAGCAGCCGCGCGCCGTCGACGAGGTGGTTGGCCGACTTCCCGAAGAGGTCGTAGAAGGCCGTGTCCGTAGGCAGGAGGTTGAACCGCACGGTGCACCCTAAGCTCTCCCCTCCCGGCTGGGTCCCAGGGGGAGCAACTGTCGCGTCTGGACGTGCGCGGGATCAGGTGATGGGGGAGCCGCCGGTGACGGCGATGGTCTCGCCGGTGACGTAGCCGGACTCCTGGGAGGCCAGGTAGACGTAGGTGGGGGCGAGTTCGGCGGGCTGCGCGGGGCGGCCGAGGGGAGCTTGGGCGCCGAAGGACTTGACCTTGTCGGGCGGCATGGTCGCCGGGATCAGCGGTGTCCACACCGGCCCGGGCGCCACCGAGTTGACCCGGATGCCCCGGTCGACGAGGTCCAGCGCCAGGCCCTTGGTGAAGTTCACGATCGCGCCCTTGGACGCGGCGTAGTCGAGCAGGTGCGGGGACGGCTGGAACGCCTGGACGGAGGACGTCGTGATGATCGACGCGCCCGGCCCCAGGTGCGGTAGGGCAGCCTTGCAGAGCCAGAACAGGGCGTAGACGTTGGTCTTGAGGACTCGGTCGAACTGGGCGGTGTCGATCTCGGCCAAGCCGCCGTCGCGCGACATCTGGTAGGCGGCGTTGCACACCAGCACGTCGATCCGACCGAACGCGGCGACGGCCTGGTCCACGACCCGCGCGTTCTCGGACTCCACGGTCAGGTCCGCGAGCACGACCTCGGCCCGCCGCCCCGCGTCGGTGACCAACGCCGCCGTGGCCTTGGCGTCCTCCTCCTCGTCCGGCAGGCACGTGATCAGCACGTCAGCCCCCTCGCGGGCGAACGCGATCGCCACCGCGCGGCCGATGCCGGAGTCACCCCCGGTGATGACGGCTGCGGTGTCGGTGAGCCGTCCGGACCCCCGGTACGTGCGCTCCCCGTGGTCGGGCTCGCTGTCCATCTGGCTGGTCCGCCCCGGGTGCTCGATGTCGTCCCCGTCGGCCACCGGGCCCGGGTACTGGGTGCGCGGATCGCGGCGCGTGCTCTGGTCAGCCATCGGGCGCCTCCTGTGCTGGGGTCACGGATCGCCCCAGGGATGCCCCCGACCACACCCCCCAAACCGCGAAACCGGGCGAAACGCACCTTCAGGCCGGGATGGGCAGCCATCGCTCCCTTTGGGACTTTCCGCGGACCGTCAACGCCAAGACCACTTGGTCAGACACCACGTGGTGACTTGATTGGGTCGCATCCACCGCGGCGGAGTCGCCTGGCCGCCGTCGTTGCCCCAACGACGGATCCGCACCATCGGCGGGCAAGTGCCTACACGATCTTGGCCTCGATCAGTTGGGCCCACACTAGGGATTGGTCAACGACCTCGACACCGAGTTTCTCGGCCTTGGTGAGCTTGCTGGCGCCGACGTCCGTGCCGGTGATCAGGAGGTCGGTGTTGGCCGAGACGGATGTGGCGGTGGTCGCGCCTGCCTTCTCGCACAGGCGTTGGAAGGTGGGGCGGGGGACCTTCTCGCCGGAGCGGGGGTCGTTGAGCGAGCCGGTGACGACGACGGTCTTGCCCGCCAGCGGCGCGTCCGTGGCGACGACCGGTGGGAGGTCCTCGTCGCGGACGTCCAGGGAGACGCCGCAGTCCCGTAGGCGCTGGAGTTCCGGGCGGAGTCTGCCGAGGTGCTCGGACAGCGAGGCGGCGACCTTGGGGCCGATGTCCTCAACGGCGACGAGGCGTTCCTCGTCCGCGTCGGCGACGTCCTCGAGGGACGCGAAACCCGCACGGCACAACCGGGTCGCGGTGCCCTCGGAGGCCATCGGGATCGCCAGGCCGATCAGGGCCCGGCGCAGACCCACCGCGCGGCTCGCCACGATCGAGTCGATCATGCGGGTGGCCGACACCTCGCCGACCCGGTCGAACTCCAGGAGTTGCTCCTTGGTCAGGGTGTAGAAGTCCGACGGGTTCTCCAGCAGGCCGGCCTCGGCGAGCCGTTCGATCCACACGCCGCCGATGGCGTCGATGTCGGCCGCCGCGCGGGAGGCCCAGTGGATCAACCGGCGCACGGTCTGCGCGGGGCAGGCGGTGTTGGTGCAGAACAACTCCCGGCTGTTGCCCTGCTCGACCAGCTCCTGCTCGCACGACGGGCACGTCGACGGCGGCACGATGTCGCGCTCGGCGCCGGTGCGCTGGGACTCGTCGAGCACGCCCGCGACGAACGGGATGACGTCACCGGCGCGGCGGACCAGCACCGTGTCGCCGATCTTGATGCCGCGGGCCCGGATGACCTCCTGGTTGGCCAGGGTGGCGCGGGTGACCGTGGTGCCGCCGACGAACACCGGCGCCAAGTGCGCGACCGGGGCGATCTTGCCGGTCTTGCCCACGTCCCAGACCACGTCCTCCAGGATCGTGGTGCGCTCCTCGGCGGCGAACTTGTACGCCAGCGCTCCGCGCGGGGAGTTCGACCTGGTCCCGGCGGCGGCGTAGGCGACGCGGTCGGCCAGCCGCAGCACGGCGCCGTCGAGGTCGTAGTCCAGCTCGTCGCGCCGCTGCTCGATCCCGGCGATGACCTGCGCGGCGGCGTCGGCGTCCTGGCAGTGCCGCATGTCGGCGCCGCTGAAGCCCAGCGTCCGCAGCGCGCGCTCGAGGTCGGCGTCCGCGCTGTCGGGGGTGGAGGTGTCGAGGTCGAAGGCGAAGAAGAACAGGCGCCGCTCGGCGACCGTGGCCGGGTCCTTGGCGCGCAGGGTGCCCGCGGCGGCGTTGCGCGGGTTGATCAACGGCTTGTCCGCGTGTGCCTGGTTGTAGGCGGCGAAGGTGGACCGCAACATGACCGCCTCGCCGCGCACCTCCACCCGGCCCGGCGCGTCGATCCGCTCGGGCAGCCCGTCGGTCAGCGCCCGGACCAGGGGGGTCACGTCGTCACCCGTCGTGCCGTCACCGCGGGTGACCGCGCGGACCAGCCGCCCGTCCTCGTAGACCAGCGCCAGCGACAGCCCGTCCAGCTTCGGCATCACCACGACCGACTGGCCGGGGAACCGCCCGAAGAACGCCGCGACCTGCTCCGCCGTGGTCGCCTTCTCCAGCGACAGCATCGGCCGCGAGTGCCGGACCGGGGCGTGCAGCACTGTGGGCGCGCCCACCTGGTCCAGCGGGTTCGGGTCCGGCGCCAGCTCCGGGTTGGTCGCGACCAGCTCCCGCAGCTCGTCCTCGACGGCGTCGTACTCGGCGTCGGCCACCCTCGGTGAGCCCCGGTAGTAGGCGTCGCGCAACGCCACGACCTGGTCGGCGAGCTCCCGGATGCGTTCCTCCACGTTCACGACGCGGACGTTACCCGCAGCCACTGACAGTGCGATCGCTCGCGCGGCGGCGCATGACCGGCGCGGGCCCGGGGTATCCCTCCGGGCGAGTGGACCGAGCAGAGCGGAGGACGGCGATGCCGCAGGCGTGGAGCAACAAGCGGGAACGGCAGTACGAGCACATCAAGGACTCCGCCGAGGACCAAGGCGCCTCCGAGAAGGAGGCCAAGGAGATCGCCGCACGGACGGTCAACAAGAACCGCGCCCAGGCGGGTGAGGCGAAGCAGGCCAGCCGGTCCTCCGTGAACGACATGTCCCCGCAGCGCCGTGGCGGATTGCGGTCCGGCCGCAAGGGACCCAAGGGGCCGACCAAGGACCAGCTGTACAACGAGGCGAGGCAGCGCGGCGTCAAGGGGCGCTCGACCATGACCAAGAAGGAGCTGGAGAAGGCCCTCGGCAGGTGAGTGCGAGCTGGGCCCGGTGGACGAGATCGCGGTAGCTTGGGCTGACTCGACGGAGTGGAGGGCGTGACCGTGAGCCAGCAGGGGTTCGTCATCGTCGGCGCGGGGATGGCGGGCGCGAAAGCCGCCGAGGGGCTGCGGGGGAGTGGCTTCGACGGGACGATCACGGTGCTCGGGGACGAGGCGCACCGGCCGTACGAGCGACCGCCGTTGTCCAAGGACCTCCTGCTGGGCAAGGGGGAACGCGACGACATCTTCGTGCACGCCGAGGAGTGGTATCGCGAGCACGATGTCGACCTGCAGCTGGGGACCGAGGTCACCGCCATCGACCGTGGCGGCAGGCTGGTCGAGATCGCGGGCGGCGGGGTCCGGTACGACAAGCTGCTGCTGACCACCGGCGCGCGCCCCCGGACACTCCACATCCCCGGCGCCACGGCGGACGGAGTGCTCTACCTGCGGCAGCTCGCCGACTCCGAGCGCGTCAAGGAGACGCTTGACCGCGTGTCCCGGCTGGTGGTGATCGGCTCGGGCTGGATCGGCCTGGAGGTCGCCGCGGCGGCGAGGCAGGCGGATGTGGCCGTCACCGTGCTGGGCACGTCCGAACTCCCCTTGCTGCGTGCGCTCGGCCCCGAACTCGGCGCGATCTTCGCCGACCTGCACCGCTCGCACGACGTCGACCTGCGGGGTGGCGTGTCCGTCAGCGAGATCACCACCGCCGACGGGAAGGTCACCGGCGTCCGCTTGGCCGACGGCACGGAGATCGCCGCCGAGGCCGTCCTCGTGGCCGTCGGGGCCGAACCCAACACGCGGCTCGCCGAGCAAGCGGGGCTGCGGGTGGACAACGGCATCGTGGTCGACGCCGGTTTGCGCACCGACGACCCGAACGTGTTCGCCGCGGGGGACGTCGCCAGCGCCTTCCACCCGTTGCTGGGCAAGCACATCCGGGTCGAACACTGGGCCAACGCCCTCAACCAGCCCACCGTCGCCGCCGCGAACATGCTCGGCAACCAGACCGAGTACGACGAGTTGCCGTACTTCTTCACCGACCAGTACGACCTCGGCATGGAGTACCACGGCTACGTCGACCCCGGCCGCCCACACGAGGTCGTCTTCCGAGGCGACGTAGCCGCCCGCGAGTTCATCGCCTTCTGGCTGGCCGACGGCAAGGTCAACGCCGCCATCAACGTCAACACCTGGGACGTCGGCGACCCCATCAAGTCCCTCATCCGCTCCACCGGGCCGATCGACCCCGCAGTCCTGGCCGACCCCGACCACCCGTTGGACAGCCTCGCCTGACGGCCCAGGCCTTCGTTGCGACGAGGCGCTGGGTCAGTCTTCGTCTTCGAGGATCCAGGGGCCGTCGGGGTGTTGGTCGCGGGGGAGCCAGAGTTGGGGCTGGAGGTGGGCCAGGTGCTCGGCGAACTCGGCGTGCCCGGGGTGGTGGCCGTCGGGGTCGGGCCAGGTCAGTTGGAGGAAGGGGACGTCGGGGGTGGCTCGGTAGAAGCCGAGGGCGGTGCCGAAGAAGTCGCCGTGCCAGATCGGGTCGGTGGGGTGGACCGCCACGACGTGGTCGTCGATGACCTGGTCGAGTTCGTCGCCGGGCTTGAGCTGCTGGCCCGCGGCCACCAGGGCGCCGACGGAGTTGAGGAAGGTGATCGAGTCCTCGACGTCGAGGCCGAAGAGGGCGAGTTCGGGGGAGCGGTAGCTGTGCCACAGGCCGACGGTGAACGCCCAGCCCGCGCTGATCTCGTCCTCCGGGATCGCCAGGACGCCCCAGCCCGGGTCGGCCACGTGGCCGATCAAGCCGGTGTCGATGCTGTCGAGCTGGTCGCGGTCGCCGTAGTCCCGGCACACGAAGCACAGGCAGGCGGTGTCATCGGAGGACATGGGGCGAGACGGTACTGGGCGGGTCAGGCACCGTCCTTGTCGGCGTCGACGGCGAGGACCTTCGCGGCCAGGTAGGAGTCGCCCGCCTGCTGGACGGTGAGGAGCATCGAGTCGTTGTAGATGGTGTCGTCGCCGTTGGTGGTGTCGCGGCCGGTGTGCGTCGCGTAGGGCGCGGTGGTGAAGACCTCGTCGTTGAGGGCCTCGTCGAACATGAGCTGGGTGGTGAGGGCCTTGGTGTTGGCGAGGTGCACCATCGCGTGGACGTGGACGGTGCGGCCCCGGTACCAGCCGGGCCAGACGGTCGTGAAGCGGACGAGGCCCTGCGCGTCGGTGACCTGGGCGCCGCGCAGGTAGCGCTTGTCGTCGGTCGGCACGAGGTCGGCCACGTTGCCCGCCCCGCCACCACCCGGCGGGCCACCCCCACCAGGCCTACCACCGCTGGGCGGGGCGAGACCGGCCGGAGGCGCCCCGCTGGGCATGCCCTCACCGCCACCACCGGTCGACTGCGACTCCGCGCCGGAGTACAGACCCGCCGCGTCGCAGTGCCAGATCTCGACCACGACGTCCTTGAGCGGCCCGCACCCCTCGCTGTCGACCACCTTCAGCGCGAGGTCCAGCCGCATGCCCTGCCGGTTTTCACGGATGTCGCCGCGCACCTTGTCGGCGTCGAAGTAGTACGGCCCCTGCGTCGTGGTCGGCGACAGCGTGCACGTCGTCGCCTCCGTCAGCAGCACGGCCGGATCAGCGCCCGCGGCCGCCGTGGTCGACGCGCCGCTCGTCGACGACTCCTCGCCCCCGCACGCCGCGACCACCCCGGCCAGCGTCAGGCTCCCGAACACCAGCGTCCGCCTGCTGACCCGCTTGCCCTCTTCGTGATCCAGCGCCTGGGAACCCATTGCCACCCTCCTGGCAGTCGACCCAGCCGATGCTACGGCCGTGCCGACGAACCAGCAGTCCAGAATGGAGTGTCACCGGATAGCGTGAGCCTCGTCGGGAAACGCCCTTGTGGAGGCAGCCCGCGAAAGCCACCTCCACGAGGACTCATGCCGAGAACAGCCGACCGTAGCCTGCGACATCGCGCGGAGACGTACCCGCGGTGCGGAGGCTGTGCCACAGGCAGGCCTGGTTGGACGTCACCACCGGCACGCCCAGGTCCGCCTCCAGCGACTCCACCGCGTCGGCGCAGCGGAAACCGTTGCCCGCCAACAGGACACCATCGGCGGACGAGGGGAAGTCGGCGCGCACCTGGCGGTACACGTCAGCGGGGCGGACCTCCCACTGCGCGCCCGCGTCCCAGGTCTCCCAGGGCTTGAGCGCGTCCCACCCCCGACCGAGGCGGAACCGCTGGATGTCCACCGGGGGGTGGCCCGCCGCGGTGAAGTACGACTGGCCCACGGCGACGATCTCGTCCTTGAACCACGGCGGCACCACCACATAGGGCCGCGAAACGCCCACAGCGGACAAAGCGGCGGCCGAGGACTGCGCGGCCGTCACCACCGGGATGCCACCCGCCGCCGCACTCGCCCTGGCGGCGAACGACACGTCGAAATCGGGCCCGCCGAACAGGCTCGACGTCGTGAAGCACACGCAGATCGCGTCCAGCTGCATGCCGCCGAAGAACTCAAGGCCACGGGCCACATCCGGGGACGACGCGACCAGTTCGGCCGGGTCGTCGCCGTAGTCCGAGGTGCCCGGCTTGCGCGGGCTCTCGAACCGGGCAGCCACGATGGACACCCCTGGTGGGGCCATGGACCAGAACTCCGACTCCGCCACCGGGTCCTTGTCGATCACCAGGACGCCGATCGCCGCGCGCCACCCCCACCGGTCCGACCGCATGTCAGGTCCTGGCCGGGGCGAGGGCGGGCACCCGGTTCTCCGCGAAGGCGAGCGCCGCCAGCACCACCAGGGTGCCGACGATCATGTTCCAGGTGATCGACTCGCCCAGGGTGATCAGGCTGACCAGCACCGCGGTGATCGGCACCAGGTAGTTCACCGCGGACGCGTTCGCCGCGCCCATGTCGCCGATCAGCCGGAAGTAGATGAGGTACGCCAGGCCGGTGCCGACGATGCCCAGCAGCAGCATGCTGACCACCACGCCGACGCCGAAGTGCGGGGTCTTCCAGGTGAAGAACGGGGTGACGATCGCCTGCAGCACCGTCGCGGTGATGACCTGCGTCGTCGCCGACACCAGCGGCGGCACGCCCTTGGACGCCAGCATCTTCTTCACGTACACCGTCTGCAGGGCGTAGCACAGCGCCGCGCCGAGCACCGCGAGCTGACCGGCCAGCGAGCCCGACGAGGCCGACCACGGGCCGATCACCAGCACCACGCCGACGAAGCCGACCGCGAAGCCGACGCCCTTGCGCCAGGTCGCGCGTTCGGCGGGCAGCGCGGTGGTCACCGCGGCCAGGGTGAGCAGCGGGGTCGCGGCGATCAGCACACCGGCCATCGCCGCGCTGGTCCGCTGCTCACCCCAGGCCAGCAGCAGGAACGGCACGACCATGCCGAGCAACGCCGTCACGACGGTGTGGCCCCACACCGCCGCGTTCCGTGGCAGCTTGCCCTTGGTGGCGGTCAGCACCGCGAACAGCACGATCGCGCCCAGCACGACCCGCCCCAGCACCAGTTGCGCCGGGGTGAGGCCGTCGACGGCGATCTTGATGAACGTGTAGCTGCTGCCCCAGATGAAGGCCAACAGGATGAACAGGGCGACGTTGACTCGACTCATGAGCGTGCGGTTTCCCTAACGGGTGTCAGACGAGAACGGGGGAGGGGATGCTGTCGAGGCCATCTTGCAGTGCCTCGTCGGAGAGCGCGTCGTCCGACAGGGTGCCCGCCAGGTACTTCTGGTAGGCCACCAGGTCGAAGTCGCCGTGCCCGGACAGGCCGAGCAGGATCGTCTTGCCGACCCCCTCCTCCCGGCAGCGCAGTGCCTCGTTGACCGCGCCCCGGATGGCGTGGGTCGACTCCGGGGCGGGCACGATGCCCTCGGCCCGCGCGAACAGCACGCCCGCCTCGAAGCAGTCATTCTGTCGGACCGCGACCGCTTCCATAAGACCGTCCTCCACCGCGCGGCTGACCACCTGGGCGATGTTGTGCGCGCGCAGGCCACCGGCGTGCACGGCGGGCGGGATGAACTTGTGCCCGAGGGTGTGCATCCGGAACAGCGGGGTCAGCCCGGCGGAGTCGGCGTGGTCGTAGGCGATCCGGCCCCTGGTCAGCGTCGGGCACGCGGCGGGTTCGACCGCGATCAACCGGACATCCCGCCCACCGGCCAGCTTCTTGCGCAGGAACGGGAACGCCAACCCGGCCAGGTTGGACCCACCGCCCGCGGCACCGACCACGATGTCGGGGTAGTCGTCGGCCAGTTCGAACTGCTTGACCGCCTCCTGCCCGATGACGCTCTGGTGCGCGCACACGTGGTTGAGACCGCTGCCCCGGGTGTAGCCGTACTCCGGGTTGGCGAAGGCGAACTGCAGCGCCTCGGACTTGGCCACGCCCAGGCTGCCCGGGTGGTCCGGCCGCTCGGCCAGCACGGCAAGCCCGGACTCGGTCTCGGTGCTCGGCGACGCGGTGCAGACCGACCCGTAGGTCTCCATCAGCGTGCGGCGGTAGGGCTTCTGCTCGAAGCTGACCCGCACCATGAACACCTTGGTCTTCATGTCGAACAGCGCGCCTGCCAACGCGACCGCGCTGCCCCACTGGCCCGCGCCGGTCTCCCCGACCAGCCCGGTCTTGCCCGCCAGCTTGTTGTAGTACGCCTGCGCGAGTGCGGTGTTGGGCTTGAAGCTGCCCGTCGGGGCGACGCCCTCGAACTTGTAGTAGATGCGCGCCGGGGTGTCGAGCGCCTTCTCCAGCCGCCGCGCCCGGAACAGCGGGGTGGACCGCCACTGCGCGTAGAGCTGGCGGACCGGTTCGGGGATCTCGAACTCCGGCTCCTGGCTCAGCTCCTGCTCGACCAGCGCGGGCGGCATCGAGCGCGCCAGCGCCTCGCGGCTGACCGGCTCGCGGGTCGCCGCGTCCAGGATCGGCGCGATGCCGCCGACGTCGTAGGCCGGGTTGTACCAGGTGTGCGGGATGTCGGACTCGGTCAGCTCGTACTTGATGTTGTCCATGCTCTGGCGCTCCTAGCTGGCCTCGCCGGTGAGGGAACCCTCGGCCAGCTCGTCGTCGGATCGGAACAGCTTCGGGTGCGCGGCGCGGATGCCGTCCACCACGGTCTCGTACGGGAAGTCGTCGAACTCGCCGCGCATCCGCAGGAACTCCATGTGCCTGCGGCCGTTCTCGTCGTAGGGGTGGTACAGGCTGTCGGCGCTGCCGTCGAACTCGAGCGGCGCGATCTTGTACAGCTTGCACAGCAGCTTGTTGAACACCGGGGTCGCTTTCACCCACTTGCCGTCCAGGTGCACGGAGGTGAGGCTGTGGAAGCAGAACACGTCCCCGCCGACCAGCTCGCGCAGCCGCTCGGAGGACAGGTGGTTGCGCACGTCGCCGTAGACGATCCGGCTCGGCACGCCGACGGCGCGCACGGCCGCCGCGTACACAATGGACTTGTGCACGCAGAACCCGCGCTTGTGCTTGATGATCGCGCTCGCGGTGAACTCCCCGCGCGTCATCCGGCTGCCGTAGACCTCGTAGTTGATGCCGTCGCGCACGGCGTAGTAGAGCCGCACGGCCTTCTCGGTGTCGGTCAGCCCCTCGCCTGCTTGCCCCTCGCCGGGCAGCGCCTTGGCGACGAACTCCCGCACAGTGTCCGAGTTGTAGTCCAAGAACTCGGTCTCCGCGGTCAGTGCCTTCAGGTCGGCTGGCTCAACGGCCTGCTCTGAACTCATCCCAGTCCCATCATGGCGGCAACCCGTTGCCGTTGGATCTCCGTGGTGCCTGAGTAGATCGTCCCGGCCACCGCGTTGCGCACGTCCTTCTCGACTCCGTACTCGGTCATGTACCCGTACCCGCCGAACACCTGGACCGCGGCCAGCGCCGAGGCCACGTTGGCCTCGCTGACCACGAGCTTGGTGATGGCGATGTCCGTGGTGACGGCCTTGCGCGCCACCAGCTTCTCGGCGGTGTCGTAGAGCCACTTGCGCGAGGTCTCCACCCCGATCCGCATGTCCACGAGCTTGTTCGACACCGACTGGTAGGAGCCGATCGGCCGGCCGAACTGCTTGCGCGAGCGCGCGTGCCGCACGCACTCGGCCAGCCGGTGCTCCATCTCGCCGAGGTTGACCACGAAGGAGAGCAGGATCTCCCACTTCATCACGTGGTCGAGCACCAGGAACCCGGCGCCGACCTTGCCGACCACGCGGGAGGTGGGCACCCGGACCCCGTCGAGGAACAACTCGCTGAGCGGGGAGGTCTTGAGGCCCATCTTGCCCATCGGCTGCCCGACGTGCAGGCCGGGGGAGTCCCGCTCCACCAGGAACGTGGTGATGGCGTCCGGCGCGCCCGACTTGCCGGTGCGGGCGTACACCATGAACGTGTCGGCGATCGGCCCGTTGCTGACGAACGACTTCGACCCGCTCAGGACGTAGTCGTCGCCGTCGAGCACCGCCGTCGTGCGCATCGCCATCATGTCCGAGCCCGCGTCCGGCTCGCTGATCGCGTGCGCCCCGATGGCCGAACCCGAGCAGACCCCCGGCAGGTACCGCTGCTTGAGCTCGTCAGACCCGAAGCGCTGCAGCGGGACCCCGGTGCTGACCACGTGCGTGGTCACCGAGAACGGGAAACCACCGTCCCGGCAGGACTCGCCCAACCCCTCCAGCACGTACATCGTGGTCAACAGGTCCGCGTCGAGCCCGCCGTACTCGGCCCCGAAGGGCAACCCGAGCAGACCGGACTCGCGCACCAGCGCCCACCCCTGCTCGGAGAACGTGCCGGTGGCATCGCGCTCCAGGTGGTCCTTGCCCACCACGGCGCCGAGTTCGGCCGCCGCGGCGCGCAGGGTGCGCTGCTCGTCGGTCCACTTGATCACGGTGCGGACTCGTAGTGGGAGAAGCCGTCGACGTCGAGGTTGTGCCGCTCGTCGCCGCGCAGCGCCGGGGAGAAGATGGAGACCAGCTCCAGGTCCTGGTCGGGACCGGCGATCAGGAAGTGCGCGTCGTTCTGGTCGAGCGCGTAGAGCACCCCCGGTTCGAGCCGGTGCACCGCCCCGTCCGGGGTCTGGACCTCACCGGACCCGGCGATGCAGTAGCACGCCTCCAGGTGCTGGCGGTACTGCAAACGGGACTTGGTCCCCGCGCGCACGGTGGTGTGCGCGACGGAGAACCCCATGTTGTCCGGTCTCAACAGGAAGCGGTAGCTCAACCCGTTGCCCCAGTCGACGCAGGCGACCTCGGAGCGGCTGCGGACGATCATAACGCGGGCCCTTTCACGAGAGCGGACTCAACGAAGGCGTCGACGGCCCGCACCGACCGGAACTGCTCCGGGGCCAGGTCGATGTCGTCGACGGGCAGGTCGTAGCGCTCGCCGAGCCAGCCGATCAGCCGCAACAGGCCGAGGCTGTCGACGACGCCGTTGTCCAGCAGGTCGTAGTCGGCGTCGAGCTCGTCGGCCCGGATGTCCGGCGCGAACTCGGCGACGATGTAGCGGGTGATCTCATCGATGCGGGACATCCGCTCCAGATCCCTTCCGTGCTAGACCCGTTCGGCCAGCAGCTTCTTGCGGTCGACCTTGCCGGTGGTGGTGCGGGGGAACTCGTCGGCGGTGAGCTCGAGCGAGGACGGGACGGCGGTGCGCGGCAGCAACCGCGCGCAGTGCGAACGCAGGGTGAGGCTGTTGGGCCGGGTGCCGTCGACCGCCCGGACCACCGCGTGCAGCCGGTACCCGGCCTCGTCGTCGGGCACCGCGAGCACCACGACGTCGGCGACCTCGGCGTGCGATTGCAGCGCTTGCTCCACTTGCTGCACGTTGGTCCGAACGCCGCGGACCTTGACCTGGTAGTCCGCGCGGCCGTCCAGGTGGAAGACGCCGTCGGCGTCCTGGCGGACCAGGTCGCCGGTGCGCAGCCACGTCTCGCCGTCGACCTCGACCCACTTGTCGGCGATCGCGGTGTCGAGGTAGCGGCCCGCCTGGAACGGGGTCCGCACCAGGAGTTCACCGCCGTCCAGCCGCACCTGGACGCCGTCGATGGGGCGGCCGATGGGCACCGGGTCGGCGCTGGTGGGGTCCGAGTCGTGGATGAGGCTGTCGTTGGTCTCGGTGCAGCCGTACACGTTGCGCAGCCGGGCGTTCGGGAAGAACTCGGGCAGCCTGGCCAGCAACGCGGGCGGCATGGCGTCGCCGGTGTGCACGAGCTCGCGCACGTCGGGGAACGGGCCGTCGGCGACCTCCAGCAACCGCCGGTAGAACAGCGGCACCGCCTGCACGACCTCCACCCGGGCGTGGGTGAAGGCGCGCAGCAGGTAGCGGGCGTCCACGGCGCGCTCCTGGTCGGCGAGCACCACGTGGCCACCGCGGCGCAGCGTGGTCCAGATGTCGAGCAGGCACAGGTCGAAGTTCAGCGGCGCGTAGTTGAACACCACGCTGCCCCCGGTGATGCCGAACGCCCCGGCCGCCCAGTCGGTGAACCGGTCGATGCCGTCGTGGGGGAGCGGCACGACCTTGGGCAGCCCGGTGGACCCCGAGGTGGTGAGCATGGGGCCGACGCCGTCGAGCTCGGGCACCTCGTCGGCAGGCTCCCCGGTGTCCACCGTGGTCAGGTCGGCGTGCAGGACGTGCCCGCAGCCAGCTTGCCGGTACAGCGCCGCCCTGGCGTCGGTGCCCAGGTCCGCCGGGGGCAGCAGGAACGGCCGCCGCTGCGCCCAGCAGGCGAGCACCAGCGCGACCGACTCGGGGGACTTGCGCACGTGCAGCGCGACCGGACGGCCCGCGGGCAGCCCGTCGAGCACCCGCAGCGCGTCCGCCACCAGCGCGCGCAGCTCGCGATAGGACACATCGGCCCCATTGAACGACACCGCGGTGCCTTTAGCGTGGCTGTCGATGAGACCGGATAAATGGTCTCCCATAAAGGCCCCCGATTGATAAGCATTCTGCCTTTCCGAGACGCTAGCGACGACCGGTCGGACCACGCAAACCGCCGAACGGGTGACGGGCTCGTGTATCCGATCCCAGATTGAACTACCTCGGGCTAGTGGCCACTGCTCCATACGTGCCAACGCAACCACCCGCACCGCGCAACCCCGTTTGGCAACAGTGTTCTGTTCACTGTGGAATTAGGGGCAGGGTGTTAACGCATTGGTGCGCTTCGCGGCTATACGCACGCCGCCGCGTGGTGTAGACCCGATTCCGTTCTCATCGGCCGGGAGGTATTGACACCCCACGACCGTCCCCCGTGGATGGTCCGCAGTGTGGCGATCGGACTACCACGACGCGTCCAGCCCGGTGCTCCGGTGGCTCAAGGCACCTGGGCGGCGGGTGGGCGCACTGCTCCCGCTTCGCAGGCGCGCGGTCGGACCAGTGGGGTTGCGAGATCCTCTCGCGTGTCAGGGCGCTCGCGACGTTCGCATGTGCGGAGTACCGTCCGCGGGCGATCGCTCAGCACCAGCGTCCGCGAGTGCGCCGCGTGGTCCTCAGTGGACCGGGCAGCTCACTTGGCGGCGGCCTGCCCCGACGCGAACTCGCTCCCAGGCGATTGCTCGCCCTCGCCGACCGGGTCCTCGGAGCGCTGGGCGATCCAGTCCAGCGTCTCCGGCGAGATCACGCCGTGCTCGGCGTCCGCGTTGCGCGTGGCCAGCCTGCGCGACAGCT
The DNA here is from genome assembly GCF_024171945.1 of Actinokineospora globicatena. Lineage (GTDB taxonomy): Bacteria > Actinomycetota > Actinomycetes > Mycobacteriales > Pseudonocardiaceae > Actinokineospora > Actinokineospora globicatena. Next base: position 526,209 of record NZ_JAMTCR010000003.1, on the reverse strand, counting down.
CGGACCGCTCGACCTGGAAGTGCACCAACCGCCAGTGGCCGCCGTGCTCGACGACCAGGCGCTTGTACGCGTCCCGTTCGGCCTTGGTGCCGAGGCCGTGGTCCAGGACCACCGACACCCCGTCGCGGACGAGCTCGACCAACCGGGCCCGGACCTCGTCGGTGACCGGGCCCAAGAGGGCGAGGTGGTCCGACTCGGGGTAGTCCTTGCCGAGCCTGCCGTGCCGAGCGGTCATGACCTCGTCCACCGACAACCGGACGACACCACGGGCTTCGAGGGCCTTGGCGAAGGTGGTCTTGCCCGCGCCGGGAAGCCCGACGAGCAGGTGGACAGCTGGCCGCTGATCTAGCACGCCGACCACCGTACGGTCCGTCGACCTCGTTCCACAAAGGGCTAGTCCGCGGTCGGGTCGGTTCGGCCGAGGGAGCGGTGGACGCGGGCGATGTCGGCGTGGCTGGGGTTGTTCTGGGTGGGGCGGGAGCGGCGGCCCCGGGTGAGGTGGGCGAGGATGACCCCGGCCATCACCTCGGCCTCGCGTTCCTCGGTGGCGGTGTAGCTCTGGCGGGCGAGCAGAGCGGTGGGGTCGATGTCGGGGAAGAGCAGTTCCAGCGCCGTGCCGTCGAGGTTGTCGCCGATGTGGCCGCACAGCAGGTGCCCGAGTTCGTGGGCGATGATGTGCTCCTGGTGCGGTGTACTGGTTTCCGATTCGTATACGATGTAATCACCGCCGCGGGTGGAGAGCCAGACGCCGGTGGGGTCGGTGCTGCGCAGGGCCATCGGGATCAGGTCGATGTCGCGGCCGAGGCGGGCGCCGACCTGGGCGCAGAAGTGGTGGATGTCGCCGTCGGCGGGGATGTCGAAGTCGGCGAGCAGCCGGGCGCAGTCCCGGCGCAGCCGCTTGAGCGGAACCGGGCCGAGGCGTCTCAGGCGGAGCCAGTCCGGGACCGGGATTCCCACGTCGTCTCTCCCGCGAGTTCGGTCGACCAGGGCGTGGCGGCCGGACCACCTGGCCAAGGGTAACCGACGAAGCACTCGCTGACGCGGACCAACCAGGCGATCTCACTGTGCAGACTGTCGATGCTGGGGCTGTAGAAGGACAGGTCCTCGGTGCCGACCGGGGCGCGCAGCGCGGCCCGGATCTGGCTCGCGGCGACGACCCCCTCCGCGTCCCCGCCCAATGCCCGCACCTCGTCTCCCGTCCGCGTGGCCTGGGTGAGCGCCACGCTGGTCAACCGGGACCGCAGCACCAGCAGGCCGTCGCGGATCTCGATGACCCGGCGGTAGAGGCGGTGGCTCAACTCGGTGGTCTGCACGAGGTCATGTGCTGCGGACCGCGGCGGTGGCTCTAGAGCGATGTGCGGGACCGCGCGATAGATGGCTACCCACAACGGGTAGAGCGTCCGGTAGGTCCGATAAGAGCGCACCCATACCGCCAACCGAGGTCCCCACGAAGGCAGCGTAAGACCCACCGCGATGAACAGGATCGCGCTGCCGCACCCGGCGGGAGTGAGCCATTCCCACCGCAGTGGATCGAGCCCGAGGTGCGCCAGGACAATCCCACTGATCCGGTTGACGCACATGCTCAGGTAGCACAACGCCCCCAGCGCCGTAAGACGCAATCCCCGCCGTAGCCACGGTTCCTCGGTGCGGCGGGCGCAGGACACGCACATCCGGAAGATCTCGATGAGTCCCGCGCCGAACGTGACAACGTAGACCAGCGTGTAGAGGGCGACCGGCGGCCGGGTGTAGTTCTGTGGCAGGTACGTTTCCGCGTGCTGCTCGACCGCCGCATAGACCCACAGGGCGACAAGAGCCGCAGACACCGCTACCGCGTAAGCGATGCGTCGGCGCGCGCGTGGCCATGCCTGCTCCGGTGGGTGCGACCAGTACACGAGCAACACCAGCATGCTCGGCGTGAACAGACCCACCGCGAGGACGTGCATCAACAGCACCGCGAGGTTGGGGACCCCGGTGGCGTCGTCGAACGCGGCGGCGACATTGGGCACCGCCAAGACCCAGCCCAGGCCCTCGGCCAGCAACGCCACGATGAGCGCTACGACGGCTGGGTCACGGCGGTTGCGCCAAGAGGCGGTGATCCGGTAGCCGAGCGCGGTGAAGCACAGCACCGCGCACGACGAGTAGACCACCGTCTTGACGACGAACATGTTCACGCCGTGACTGTGTTCGGCGTTCGCTCCACGCGGTAAGACAACCACCCGGATGCCACCGCTAGAACCCCTACCAGCCCGCCGACCACACCCAGCCAGACAGGGCCAACGAGAGAGAGGGTCGCCCCACCCAGCGCGCCACCCACCGCGATACCCAGGTACAGCGCGGAAGAGTTGAGCGACACTGTGAACGGCCCGGACGCGGTAGACAGCTCCAACAGGCGATGCTGCTGCGGCACCAGGTACATCCACGAGGCGATACCCCACACCAGGACCGCGACCACGGCGGCAGGGAGCGTGTGTGTGGTGAGCGGTAGCAGCAACAGATCAGCCGCCATCACCGCGAGGGCTATGAACAGCACGGACTTGTTCCCCCACCGGTCGACGGCAGGGCCGGCGATGGCGTTACCGATCACGGCGCCGATACCGAAGATGAGCAGCAGCACCGACAACGTCTTCCCGTTGCCGCCAGTGGCCTCGTCGAACACCGCGCTGATGTAGGTGTAAACCAGGTGCTCTGACACCAACGCCAAGAACGTCGTGGCCAGCACTAGAGCGACAATCCCACTGCGCAACGGGGCAAGCCGTTCGCGCAAGGTGTGCCGTGCGGGCGCCTTGACCTCTCCGAGCAGCAACGGTGCCAGCAGCGCGAACACGCCCAGCACCACGACCAGCCACAGCGTCGCGCGCCACCCCAGCGTCGAGCCGACGAAGGTCCCGATCGGCACACCCAGCGCGGTCGCGACGGTCAACCCGCCGACGACGATGGACAACGCCGTGCCGCGGCGGCCCTCCGGCGCGTTCTCCGAGGCGATCGCGATGGCGTGCGGGGTGAACGACGACGCCCCGGCCGCCGCGATGATCCGCCCGAGCACCATGACCTCGAACGACCCCGACAGCGCCGACACCACGTTGCCCGCGATGAAGGTGAGCAGCGCGAGGGTGATGATCCGCTTGCGCGGCCACGACGAGGTGATGCTCGCGCTGATCGGCGCCAGCACCGCGTAGGCGAAGGAGAACACGGTCACCAGTTGGCCCGCGGTCTCGACCTCGATCCCCAGATCCGAGCTGACCTCGGGCAACAGCCCCGCGAAGATGAACGCGTCCGTGCCGATGGCGAACGTCCCCACGGCGAGCAGATAGAGCACAACGGGCATGACAGTCCCCTCCCCGATCCCCTTGACCCACCTGCCGCCGGGTGCCTCGTCCATCTCGGCTGACGGCAGGGGTTGGCGCAACCCGGCCCACCATGTGGGCCCCACGCGGTGCGTGGTGGAACTCTCACCCGCTGCTGTCAGCGCCCGGTTCGCCGGTGTCCGGCTCGCTGTCGCTCGAGCGCGCCCGCTGCAGCCTGCTGACCTCTTGCATGATCCGCACGATCGAGCGCCGCGCGTCCGGGTCGAGGTGGCTGGCGCGCAGGGCGATGTCGCGCACGTCGGCGTCGCGCATGGCGGCGGCCAGCGCGAGCTGGGAGTCGACCCGCTCGGTCGTCTCCTCTTCGAAGAAGTAGCTGACCGGGACCTGGAAGAACGCCGCGATGGCTTCCAGGTGCCGCTTGGTCGGGTTGTCCCGCTGGCCGGTGCGCAGCTGCCAGACGTAGGTCTTGGAGAACGTCCCGCCAGCGACCTCGGCGCACCCCCTGGCGACCTCGTCGTAGCTGTACTCGCGGCCCCCGGGGCGGATGGTCTTGAACAGGTGGTCGATCTTCGCCGCGAGGGTCGACGACGGGGGCATCGACGCACCTCCGTTCGCTGTCGTGGACGTTCGCTGGGATGAACGTTCGTGAGATCCGGGCCCAGTCTAGTTGACGGTCAACTCGCGGTCTCCCTACGATCGCGTTAGCTCAGATGGACGCGGTGCCCTTCTTTTCGTTGTTTCAGCTAACACGGAGAACCATGACGACCATCGGCGAGTTCGTCGACCTGTCCGCGCGGGCCACCGGCCTGCCGACCGGCACCGTCGCGGTGCTCGGCGCCGGTGCGATGGGGCAGGGGATCGCCCAGCTCGCGCTCGCCGCCGGGCACCGGGTGCTGTGGCACAACCGCACCGCCGACCGGCTCGACCGCTCGGGCGATGTCGTGCGCGGGCGGCTGGAGCGCCTGGTGCACAAGGGGAAGCTGACCGAGGCGGTCTACCAGGACGCCGTCACCGCGCTGGAGCTGACCACCGACCTCGGCGCGCTCGCCGACGCCGACCTGGTGATCGAGTCGATCGCCGAGGACTTCGACCTCAAGTCCGAGGTGTTCGCCGAGCTGGAGCGGGTGCTGCGCGCCGACGCGGTCCTGGCGACCAACACCTCGTCGCTGTCGGTCAACGCGCTCTCGGCCCGGCTGACCCACCCCGGGCGCTTCCTGGGGCTGCACTTCTTCAACCCCGCCCCGCTGCTGCCGCTCGTCGAGGTCGTCCCGGGTGCGCGGACGGCGAGGGAGACCACCGACGCCGCGTTCGCCCTGATGCGGGCCTGGGGGCGGCGTCCCGTGGTGTCCCGGCCGACGCCCGGGTTCATCGTCAACCGCGTGGCGCGGCCGTTCTACACCGAGGGGCTGCGGATCGTCGACGAGATCGGGGCCGACCCGAGGGTGGTCGACGCCGCGATCACCGGCAGCGGCGGGTTCCGGATGGGGCCGCTGGAGCTCACCGACCTGATCGGGCAGGACGTCAACATCGAGGTCACCCGCCAGATCTGGAGCGCTATGGGGTTCGACCCGCGCTACAGCCCGTCCGCCGCGCAACAGGCGCTGGTCGACTCCGGGCTGCTGGGACGTAAGACCGGGCAGGGGTTCTATAGCTACCCGGACGACAAGCCCGAGGTCGGCACCGCGGTTGAGACGACTCCTGGGCAGGTGACCGCGTACGGCGATCTAGGACCGGCCGAGCCCGTTGTCGGGTTGCTGGAGGCGGCTGGTTGGACTGTCACGCGCGCTGAGGGTCCTGGCCATCTAGCGCTACCCAGCGGTGTAGTGCTCGCGCTGACCGATGGCCGCACCGCGGCGGTGCAGGAACGGGAACTAGACGCGCCGGTGGTGCTGTTCGACCTCGCGCTGGACTTCGCCCGCGTCGCGCACACCGTGGTCGCCGCAGGCCCCAGGGCTCGGGCGGCTGGCCTCGATGAGGCGCTGTCGCTGGTGGCCGCGTTCAGCTCGCGGGTCAGCGTGTTCGCCGACTCGCCGGGCCTGGTCGTGGCGCGGACGGTGAGCATGCTGGTCAACCAGGCGGTGGAGGTCGTCGCCGAGGGGGTGTGCGCGGCCGCTGACGTCGAGGTCGCCGTGCGGACCGGGGTGAACTACCCGCGCGGCCTGCTGGAGTGGGGGGACAGCGTCGGGCCGGACTGGTTGTGCCGCGTGCTGGACAACATCGCCGCGGTCATCCACCCGACCCGGTACCGGGTCACGCCGTCGTTGCGGTTGGCCTCGGCGGCCGGGAGTGCGTTGTCGGAGACGGTGTAGGGCGGGGAGGACGGTCATGGACATCTTGGGCAAGCTCGCGAACGACCTGGAGCTGGTGCGGGCACAGGGGCGCTACCGGGAGTACCTGAACCTGGAGCGGCGTGTGGACCTCGCTCCAGGCGCTATCGCGCACGGGGAGGACGGTCCGAGCGACCTGGTTGTGTGGTGCTCTAACGACTACCTGTCGATGAGCCACCACCCGGTGGTCTTATCCGCGGTGGTAGAGGCTGTCGAGCGCGTTGGGCTCGGCACCGGTGGCGCGCGCAGCATCTCCGGTAACAGCATCTACCACCAGCAGTTGGAGACCGAACTCGCCGACCTGTACGGCAAACCCAAGGCGCTGCTGTTCAGCACCGGGTTCACCGCGAACGACTCGGCGCTGAGCGCGCTCGGGGCCCGGCTGCCCGGGTTGATCTACTTCTCCGACGAGCTCAACCACGCCTCGATCATCCGCGGTGTGCGGACCTCCGGCGCGGTCAAGCGGATCTTCCGGCACAACGACACCGGGCACCTGCGGGAACTGCTGGCCGCCGCCGACCCGGCCGCGCCGAAGATCATCGTGTTCGAGTCGCTGTACTCGATGGAGGGCGACTTCGCGCCGATCGAGGAGATCATCGCGCTGGCGGCGGAGTTCGGCGCGCTGACCTATGTGGACGAGGTGCACGCGGCGGGCAGCTACGGCGCCACCGGGTCCGGGTACGCGGAGGAGCTGGGGCTGGCCGACCAGATCACCGTCTTCCACGGCGGCTTCGGCAAGGGCTACGGCGGTGCGGGCGGCTACCTGGCGGGTCCAGTGGAGATCGTCGACACGGTCCGCTCGTTCGCGGTGCCGTTCGTCTTCAGCACCTCCTCGCCCGCCCCGGTCGTCGCCGGTGCGCTGGCCAGCGTGCGCTACCTGCGCGACAACGCCGACCAGCGCGAGGTCCTGCACGCCCGCTGCCGCCAACTGCGCGAGGCCCTGGCGGAGCTGCGGATCCCGGTGCTGTCGCAGGACAGCCACATCCTCCCGGTGCTGGTCGGCGACCCGCACAAGAACAAGGAGGTCAGCGCCCGCCTCCGGCGCGACCACCAGATCTACGTGCAGCCGGTCAACGCGCCCACCGTCCCGGCAGGCACGGAACGACTGCGGGTCACGCCGACCTCACGGCACACCGAGGACGACGTGGTGGCCTTCGGCAAGGCCATAGACCAGGTCTGGTCCTCAGTCGACCTGCCCCGGCTACCCCGCTGACCCCGCGGCCGGTGCCGTCCACTGGGGGGTGGCGGCACCGGCCACGGGCGTCGTCCCGCTGGGTAGGGTCGCGGGCATGACCGGCTACCTGAGCGGCATCGCCGCGATCACGGTGGACTGCGCGGACCCGGTGTCCCTGGCCCACTTCTGGCGCGGCCTCCTCGGCGGCGAGATCTCCGGCCCGGACGAGGACGGCGTCATCACCGTCGCTGTCGCTGGGGGGCCGAATCTGGATTTCGCGCCGGTGCCTGAGTCGCGGACGGTCAAGAACCGGCTGCATCTTGACCTGCGCAGCACCGATTTCGACGGGGCGGTAGCCCAGGCCATCGCCCTTGGTGCCACACGCGCCCCCGATCTCTACGACGGTGACGACTGGCAGGTCCTCCGCGACCCGGAAGGCAACGAGTTCTGCGTCCTCCGTCCCTGACCCCGTGGCATCCTGGACCGCGAGTGGGTCGGGGAGAACATGTGGGGGCGTGCGGGGTGGAGTGGGCGGTGGAGCTCGTCGAATGTGGTGACCTGGTGCAGGACGCCGACGAGTCGGGTTCGCAGGAAGAGGCTGAGCGGCGCTGGAATCGCTATGTCGAGTTGGTGGACGCGGTGACCGGGGCCGAAGGACCGGCAGGTGCCGCTGCCTTGGTTGCGTCACTGCGGGCCGCCCAGGACTACGGCGCCTATCAAGCCACTTACGCCGCCCTGCAGCAGTTTCCCCCGCAGGTCCTAGGCGAGGGAATCGCCGGTGCGGCGCAACAGCTGCTGACGATTCCGAGTGACAACGCGGGCATCGTCCTGATGCTCCTGGCCAAGACGGGCGAGGGTGCGGTGAGTGCGTTCGACGCGGCACTCGCGGCTGATGTGCGGGAGCGGGTGCGCGATCTGGTGGCCGAGCACGAGGCTGGGGAGTGGCTGAGCGAGGATCGTGGCGTTGTCACGGTTTCGGGAGGTCCGGCATGAGCGGCAAGGGCGAGTTGCACCAGATCGCGCTGAAGGGGACGGCGGAGCAGGCGGCGGCGGTGGTCGCGGCCGGGGGCGACGCCGGGCTGGCCGACTCGCACGGGTTCACGCCGTTGCACCTCGCGGCGCAGGTGCGCAATGTTGCGGTGGCCGAGGTGCTGTTGGCGGCTGGGGCGCCGGTGGACGCGGTGAACGAGTACGGGAACACCCCGTTGTTCGTCGCGGTGTTCAACTCGCGCGGTCACGGTGAGGCGATCGCACTGTTGCGCGCCCACGGCGCCGACCCGGCGAAAGTGAACAACGCGGGCCAGACCCCACTCGGCCTGGCCCGCCTGATCGCGAACTACGACGTCCGGCGGTTCTTCGCCGACATCGACTGAGGGAGACAGTGTGACTGGGGGAGTGCGACCAACATCGAACGGGTTCATCCCACACGGATCGCTCCTGGCGGCGGTGGGTGGGGCGTGAGCGAGGAGATCAGCGAGGCCGTGCTGGCGGCTGAACCGCGGATGGTGGCGGTGTTCGTGGCTGGGTGCGCGGAGCGCGTGTACCGGCGGTTCACCATGTCGCGCGGGGATCGGGCGAGGGATGTGGGGGTTCTCGTCGAGGCGGTAGACCGGCTGTGGGATCTGGACGCGCCCGCTGAGTCCTTCGCCGGGATGGTGACAGTGCTGAGGGGCTTTCGGGAACTCCGCGGCGACGAGGACATCAAAGACCTCGGCGCGTTCGAGGCGGTCGTGGCGACCCTGCACGCGACCGAGTACCGCGCCACCGGTGATCCGACCGCTGCCCTCGCCTGCGCCCACGCGGTCCGCACCGCGATGTGGCTGGCGGGCAGCGAGGAACTCGGCGACGTCGAGACCGCGCGGCAGCAGAAGGTGCTCGGCCTGGGCGACGTACCGCTGGCGCAGGTCCGCGCGGAGGACGCCGCCCTCGGCCGAGCATGGGCGGCGACATGAGGCGGCGCGCCACGTGGCTGGTTGTGTGCCTGCTGGCCACCCTTGTCGCGTGCGGTCAGGGGCATCGGCCCGAGTGCGACGGGCAGCAGGCGGTCGTGGATGACCTCCGCGCCGATCAGGTGCTCACCAAGGCCCCGCCCGGCGTCACCCGACAGAGCTACTACGACCAGCGGCCCTGCGACGACGAGGACGCGATCGGCACCGTGGGCTGGCACGGCGCGCTGCCCACCGCGGACCGCCCCGCGGTGCTCGACTTCTACCGCACCGAGGTCGTCGCGTCCGGCTGGCGGTTGGTGACGGACACCGAGGGGCCGACCACCTCGATCTCGAGCCTGGTGACCTCCGAGTTGTGCTTCGCCAACAACACCACCACGCCGCTGCGGGTCACCGTCGAGGGCAACCCGCGCGAGTCGACGTCGGAGATCTGGGTGGAGTTCCGGCCGGGCTCGGCGGGCTGCCAGTAGCCGCCACCCGAACGAGGGACTCGCTGCGCGCACCCCGCCAACTCGGGTAACGCTGGGAACAGACCACTGTGGACCCGGTGTGGCCGGGCGGATCCAAGCGCGGTGACCCCCTGGCTGGCGCCACCGCGGGCGAAGGCGCGGGTGGCTGTCATGGCGGTACTGCTCTATCGGCTCGGCTTGTCCTCGGTGCGGCGGCGCGTGCTGGTGGCGCTGGTCTGGCTGCTGGTGTTCGTGGCCACCGGCGTCGGCGCGTTCACCCTGTCCGGGGCGACCGTGTCCACGTTCCGCATCCCGGGCCAGGAGTCCACGACGGCGCTGGAACTGATGGGGGAGCGGTTCGGCGCCGCGTCCAGTGGTGCGTCCGCGCAGGTGGTCGTCGAGGCGCCGCCGGGGCGGACGCTGGTGGAGACCGAGGTCGCCGAGGACGTCAGTGCCGTGGTCGGCGACCTGCGGGCACTACCGGGCGTCGCGGCCGCCACCAATCCGGTGGACCCGTCCACCCCGGTCGTGTCGGCTGACCGGCGCATCGGTTACAGCACGGTGTCCTACCTGGTGCCCGCGCCGGAGATCACCGAGGCGCAGAAGGAAGCCTTGCGCGCCGTGGTCGAGAAGTCCCGGCCGGACGGGCTGACCGTCGAGGTCCGCGGTGACGTGTTGCAACCCACCGGCCAGGTGGGCGGTCCGGCCGAGGCGATCGGCGTGGTGATCGCGATGGTCGTGCTGGCCATCACCTACGGGTCGCTGGTCAGCGCCGGGATGAACCTGCTGACCGCCGTCGTCGGGGTCGGTATCGGCGCGCTGGGGATCGTGACGCTGACCGGGTTCATGGACCTGCAGGCGACCACCCCGGTGCTGGCGGTGATGCTGGGCCTGGCGGTCGGCATCGACTACGCGTTGTTCATCGTCACCCGGTTCCGGCACGAGTTGTTGGCCGGTCGACCAGTGGAGGAGGCCGCCGCGATGGCGGTCGGCACCGCTGGGTCGGCAGTGGTCACCGCCGGGTTGACCGTGGTGATCGCGCTGGCCGGGCTGTCGGTCGCCGGTATCCCGTTCCTGACCGAGATGGGCCTGGCGGCGGCGGGCACGATCGTGGTGGCGGTGCTGATCGCGGTCACCCTCGTACCCGCGATGCTCGGGTTCGTCGGCCGCAGGGCGCTGCCGCGCAAGTCCCGGGAGGAGGGTTCGCCGGTCCACGTCGACCACGGCTTCTACCGGCGGTGGGCGCACGGGGTCACCCGGCACCCGTGGCTGACGCTGGTCGCGGCCGTCGTGGCGCTGCTGGTGATCGCGATCCCCGTGCTGTCGCTGCGCACGTCGCTGGTGCAGCACCCGGACCGCGACAGCACCCAGGCGCGGGCGGAGAAGCTTGTGGAGGCCGGGTTCGGCCCCGGGTTCAGCGCGCCGCTGCTGGTGCTGGTCGATGGTCCCGACGCCGTCACCCGGGCGCCGGTGATCCGGGACGAGGTCGCCGCCCAGGCCGACATCGCCGTGGTGGCCGAGCCCCGCCCGAACCAGGCCGGCACCGCCGCGCTGATCACTGTCATCCCCGCGTCCGGGCCGGACTCGACGGAGACGAACGACCTGGTCCACGCGCTGCGGGACAACATCGCCGACACCCCGGGCGCCACCGTCTACGTCACGGGCACCACGGCGATCAGCATCGACATCTCGCACAAACTCGACCAGGCGCTCCCGCTCTACCTGGCGCTGGTGGTCGGCCTCGCGTTCATCCTGCTGATCCTGGTGTTCCGCTCGATCCTGGTGCCGGTGGTCGGGGTGCTCGGGTTCCTGCTGACCATCGGCGCGGTGCTGGGCGCCACCACGGCGGTCTTCCAGTGGGGCTGGCTGTCGGCGGTGGTCAACAGCAACTCCACCGGGCCGTTGATGAGCTTGTCGCCGATCATCATCGTCGGCATCCTGTTCGGGCTTGCCATGGACTACCAGGTCTTCCTGGTGTCGCGCATGCATGAGGCCTACGCGCACGGCGCTGATCCGCGCCGGGCCATCACCACAGGGTTCGGCCAGTCCGCCCCGGTCGTGGTCGCGGCGGCCACCATCATGTTCGCCGTGTTCGCGGGCTTCGTCCCCGAGGGCGACGCCACGATCAAACCCATCGGCTTCGCCCTGGCCATGGGCATCCTCTTCGACGCCATCATCGTCCGGATGGTCGCCGTCCCCGCCGCCCTGACCCTGCTCGGCCACACGGCGTGGTCCCTCCCGTCCTGGCTGCGCTGGCTCCCCGAACTCGACGTCGAAGGCGCCGCCCTGGAACGCGACATCCCGGCCCAGGCCACGACGTCCCCCACGCCCACCGCCCGGCACCCGCAGCCGCACTGAGTGCCAGGTCGCGTTTGCCGGACGGGTGAGCGAGGCATCCTGCGGGTGACACCGATCCCCGGCGGAGGAGAAGTCCATGGTGGACGTCGAGCGCAGCTTCACTGTCCATGCCGAGCCTGAGGCGGTCGTCGACTACCTCAAGGACTTCGCGCGCACCGAGGAGTGGGACCCGGGCACCGTGTCCTGCCGCCGGGTGGACGAGGGGCCGATCCGGGTGGGCTCGACGTGGCACAACGTGTCGAAGTTCCTCGGGTCGGAGACGGAGCTGACCTACCAGCTGACGGTCTCGGAGCCGAGAAGACTCCAGTTCGTCGGCAAGAACGACACGGCGACCTCCACCGACGACATCCGGGTCGGGCCGGGGGAACGACCCGGGGAGACCCAGCTGGTCTACCACGCGCACATCGAGTTCCACGGCGCGGCGAAGCTCGCGACACCCGTGGCCAAGATCGCGCTCGAGAAGCTGGGCAACGACACCGAGAAGAACCTGGTCCGGCTCTTCGGCGGCGCCCGCGCCTAGCTCGCGATGTCGTCGCTCGGGATCAGGCAGAACGGGTGCCCGGCGGGGTCGAGGAAGACGCGGAAGCCACCCTCCGGGTGCGGGGTGGTGACCCTGACGGCCCCGAGCGCCAGGACCTGGCGTTCCGCGTCGTCGATGTCATCGACCAGCACGTCCAGGTGCACCTGCTGCGAGCCCGTCGAGTCCGGGAACCGGGGCGCCTCGTGCTCGGCGGACAACTGGCACGCGATCCGCCTGCCGTCCGGATCGGTCACGACGTACCAGTCGTGCTCCTCCGTGGTGATCTCCCCGCCGAGCAACCCCGCGTAGAAGGCCGCCAGGCGCTGGGGCTCCCTGGTGTCGAACACAATGCTCCGCAACCGTCCAATCACACCCCCAGTCTGACACCCGTGCGCGTGGACGGCCGGGGCATATCCCGTGATCACGGTAGGCGAGATGGTCTGGGTCGGGTGGTGGTGGCTGTCGGAGTGACGGAGCGGCAGCTTCGTAGGCGTAAGCGGAGAAAGCTTCTGAGGGCGTGTTGTCATCGAGGGGTGGATGCGACTTCGCCCAAGGTGGCGATCACGGGGGTCAGTGCGGTTGTGCCGGGGTACGGGGCGGTGGGGGCTGAATTCGGGGAGCTCGTACCTTCCGAGGAGATCGTGGCGGGGGTGCGGCCTGCGCGGGGAGGGGACCTGCCTGCCACGTTCCTGAGGGACAAGCTGGGGATCGCGTCGGTGGCGACGACACACGCGACCGCGCGGTTCGCCAGGACGGCGATCGACCGGGGGCTGGACTGGGCGAAAGCCGACGAGTTGCCGAGACCGGCGACCAACCCCGACGTGCTGACCATGCTGACCAGGGCGATGGAGATCGCCCTGGTCCGGCACGAGGAGGTCGTCGGGGGACCGGTCGACCGCGCTGGGGCGATCGCAGGCCACCTGCACGTGGCCTCCGGGGCCGACAACGCCGCGGCGTACGGGTTGCCGGTGTGCCGCAGAGCGGTGGGGTGCCACAAACCGGGCCTCCCGATGGAGTTCATGGTCTCCGGCTGCGCGGGCCTGTTCTACGCGCTGCGGCACGCCGGTTTCCTGCTCCAGCACACCGACGCGCGGCACGACCCGGACGCCTACGTGCTGATCACCGCCGCCAACGACATGCTGCCGCTCGCCCACGGCCGGGCCAAGGCACCCGACGAGCGGCGCGAGGAGCTCGACGACTGGCTGTTCCCGACGATCTTCGGTGAGGCGGTCGGCGCCCTGGTGGTCGGGCACGCCACCGACCGCGCCGGGTGGGCCGTGGTGGACATGGCCTGGCAGACCGCCGCCGACGACTGGCGGGTCACCTTCGACCACGCCGACACCCCGCGCATGGTCATCCGCGCCCGCGGCGTCGGGTCCACCTTCCGCGAGAACGTGCCGGACGCGGCCCGCCGGGGATTGCGCGCCCTGGGCCTCACCGAGTTCGACGAGCTGCACCGCCTGTGCGTGCACGAGTCGAACCCCAACCTGGTCGCCGCCGCTGCCCAGGAACTCGACGTCCCGGCCGGACTGGTCCACAGCGTCAGCGCGGAAGTCGGCACCCTGGCGGGCGTTTCGGCGTTCTCCCTCCTGGAAGAGGCGTTCGCCAGCCACCACCCCGACGGGAAGGACGGCGTCGTCGCCGCACTGATCGGAGAGACAGGCCACGCCGTCGTCGTCGGCCACTTGGCCCTGCGCCACCACGCCTAGCCGCCCCCGCGTCCTGTTCGCCGTCGGGTAGCGACCTCGGCGAGCAGAACCGCACCGACAGCCAGGATCGCGGTCTCCAAGGGAGGTCGGTCGACTGGGGTCAGACCCAGACGACGGTGTTGTCGGCGGCTTTGTTGCCCATGACGCTGACGATGCCCGCGCGGCCGTCGGCGAAGAAGCGGGTGAAGATGCCCGCGGGGCGGCCGCCGAAGAGGAGGGGGCCGAGGACGGGGGCTACGTCGACCTCGTGGGGGTCGTCGGAGTCGTCGGAGACCATGGTGACTCGGCAGGTGGCGGGGGTGATGAACCGCTGGACGATGCTGGTGCCCGTGGTGGCTGCGGCGACTACGGCGGTCTCCCACTCGGCCGGGGAGGTCTCCTCGCCGATGAGGACCTGCTTGCCGCTCATCCCGAGGCCTTCCTTGAGCACCAACCGCTCCCGGTTGTCCACAGTGAACCGGAGCAGGTCGACCGGCTCATCGGCGTGGGTCGTCTTGCGGTCCGACAACACGCGGGTCCACGGCAGGTACTTGGCCACCAGGGCGCGCTCGGCCGCGCTCATCCACGGCCGCCCCTCCGACAGCAGACCCATGGTCAGCTTGCTGGCCAGGAACGTCGAGGTCTGGGTGCCCACCAGCAGCACGCCGTTGTCCAGCGCCTCCTGCACCGGCGCGGTGTCGATGCCCAACTCGTCCCAGTCCGGGATCGTGAAGTTCCGCAGCCCCAACGGGTACCGCTCCGGACCGGACCACGCCTCGTGCAGGTCCTCGGGTTCGAAGAACCGCGCGCGCAGGCCGTGGGCGGCGTAGTAGTCGGCCTCGATGTCGAAGTACCTGGTCGACGCGATGCCCTGGTCCCGCGCGCTGCCCACCAACGCCACCCGGGGCGCCACGCCCAACTCCGCCGCCAAGTCCCGGAACATGCGTTCCCGCACCGCGAACGGCGAGTGGAACCCGAACGGCACACGACCGTCGGCGTCGCCGTGCAGCGCCCGCCACACCAGCATCCGGCAGTGCGTCTCCACCGGGCCGCCGAGCGCGCCGCTGACGTTGAACTCCAGGAACTGCGGCCCGTCCGGCCCGATCACCACGTCCGGTCGCACCACGCAGTCGGCGTAGCGCTCCTCGGTGAACTGGTCGGCGACGAACAGCTGGTTCTCGCTCGCAGGCATCCCGTACGCGGCCAGCCGACCCGCCGTCGTGCCCGCGGTCTCCAGCGCGACCCGGCGCACCAGGTCCAGCAGCGCCACCGTCGCCCGGTACAGCTCGGCGTAGGACGCGCGCGGTAAGGCGATCGGCGCGGCGGGCAGCAGCGGCTGGTGCGGCCAGCCGGTGTCGCGGATCTCGTGCCGCAGCATGTCGCGGATCGTCGCGCTGGCGGCCGCGGGGGCGATCCGGTGCGTACCGAACCACGGGTGGTTGCCGGACATCAGAATTCCTTCGAGTCTACTGTGGACAGGGTACGGTTCCAGGCGGGAACACCACGAGAGGGAGACCGATGACGCTGCGCCAGGTGGGGGACAACGAGTTCGTGGAGGAGCACGGGGGTGACTACGAGGACTTCACCCCCGGCATGGTGATCCGGCACTGGCCGGGCCGCACGATCTCCGAGACCGACAACACCTGGCTGACGCTGCTCACCATGAACCAGCACCCGCTGCACTTCGACACCGCCTACGGCGCGCGGGCCGAGTACGGCCAGGTGCTGGTCAACAGCGGCATCACCCTGTGCCTGGTCGGCGGGATGACCGTGCAGGCGCTCTCGGCGCGCGCGGTGGCCAACCTGGGCTGGGACAAGGTGCGGCTCAAGGACCCGGTGTTCGTCGGCGACACCCTCTACGCCACCAGCCGGATCCTGGACAAGCGGCTGTCGAAGTCCCGCCCGGGCAACGGGATCATCACCGTCGAGACCACCGGCACCAAGTCCACCGGCGAGGCGGTGATCACCTTCGAGCGGGCGTTCCTGGTCCGCTGCCGCGAGGGCTGACACCGGTCTACCCGACCACGGCGGCCGCGGCGGCGGTGTCCTCGATGGCCATCCCCACGCCACGGAACACCGTCGTCCGGCCGTCCGGGACGTACCCGCTGTTCACCAGCGCGCCCAACTCGATCAGGTCGCACGGCGCCACCAGCCCGGCGTCGATCGCGACCCGGACCTCACCGGCGTCCTCCACCGCCGCGTCGCGCTCCTCGACGACGACCAGAGCCGACCCGAGCAACGCGGGCTCGACCTCGATGGCCTCCTCGTCGGTCCCGCCGATGATGTTGACGTGCGCGCCCCGCGCCACCCAGTCAGCCGCGACCACCGGGTCCGGGCCACTGGTCGACGTCGCCGTGCAGATCACCGCGGCGTCGGCCACCGCGGACCGAGCCGTGTCGTGCACCGACACCTCGTGCCCGAACTCGGCCCGCACCCACTCGGCGAACTCCTCCGACCGCGCCCGGGTCCGCGAGAACACCCGCACCGCTCGGATCGGCCGCACCGCTGACACGGCCCGCACCAACGCCCTGCCCTGCACGCCCGCGCCCACGATCGCCAACTCCGAGGCGTCCGGCGCCGCGCACAACCGGGTCGCCAGCGCCGCCACCGCGCCCGTGCGGACCGCGGTCAGCTCGGCGCCGTCGAGCAGCGCCGTCACCTGCCCGGTCGCCAGGTCGGTCACCACGACGACGCCGTGGATCAGCGGCAGCCCGCGCCCCGGGTTGTCCGGCGTCAACGTGGTGATCTTGACGCTGCCCACCCCGCGCCGCTCCCAGATCGCGGTCCCGGCCAGCAGCTGCCGCGCGGGCCCGTGCTCGACGATGGTCCGCGACGGCGACTTGACCTCACCGGCCGCCAGGTCGGCGAACACCTCGGCCAGCGCGTCGACCACCCGCACCACGACCTCGGTCCCGGCCATCTCGGCGGCGCTGACGAACCGCATCAGACCGCCACCTCCCGCTGCCCCAACTCCGCCACGACATCGACGATCAGGTCCTCTTGACCCGCGATCGCCTGCCGCCGCCCCAGCTCGAAGAAGACGTCCCGGGGGTCCACCCCGGCGCGGCTGGACGCGTCGAGCACCTGGTGCTTGAACCCGGAGAACACCCCGGCCAGACCGCTGACGATGCTCAGCGTCCCGGTGGTCGGCGGCGCGGGCATCAGCTCCCGCTCCGCGAACTCCGCCGCGTCGAGCAGCCCGTACAGGTCGATCCCGGTGCTGAACCCGGTGCGCTCGAGGACCGGGACCAGCACCTCCAGCTGCGTGTTGCCCGCTCCGGCGCCGAACCCGCGCGCGCAGCCGTCGATGATCGTGGCACCGGCCTGCGCGGCGGCCACCGAGTTCGCCACCGCCATGCCCAGGTTGTTGTGCCCGTGGAAGATCACCGGCACGTCGACGGCCGCGGTGATCGCACCGATGCGCTCGCTGACGTCCTGCGGCAGGAAGTACCCGGCGGAGTCCATCAGCCCGACGGCCTTCGCGCCGTAGCCGACAGCGGCGGCGGCGTGCTCGGCGAGCTGGGCCGCCGTGGCCATGTGGCTCATCATCAGCACGCAGTGCCCGTCGGCGCCCTGTTCGGCCAGCCAACCGAGGTGCCGCTCGGCCAGCGACGGCTCGGTGCAGTGCACCCCGATGCGGATGACGTCCGCGCCGTGCGCGATGGCCTTGCGCAGATCGCTCGACGTGCCCCAGCCGGGCAGCATGAACACGCCCATCTTGCTGCGCCGCAACGCCTCCCGCACGGTCGCCAGCATGAGGTCGTCGCTGACCGCCGCCCGCCCGACCTGCAGCGACGACGCGCCGAGCCCGTTGCCGTGGCCGACCTCCACCACCGGCACCCCGGCGGCGTCGGCGGCCTCGGCGTACCCGCGCAGCGCGGCGACCCCGAGCTGGTGGCGCACCGCGTGCTGGCCGTCGCGCAAGGTCGGGTCGTGGACCACCACCGCTGTCATGCCCGTGCCCCCGTTCCGCCAGCCGGGCTGAGCCGGGCCGCGTGCTGCTCGGCGACCAGGATGGCGGCCGAGTTGATGATGTCGAGGTTGCCCGCGTAGGGCGGTAGGACGTCGCTGGTCGCGGTGACCTCCACCGACACCACGACCCGGTCGCCGTTGACCGCGCAGGCGATGACCTGGTAGCCGGGGGCGAACGCCCGCACCCGCGCGGCGACCTCGTCGACCACGGCGCGCACCGCGCCCGCGTCCGCGCCCGGGATCACCGCGTGCACGGCGGTGCGGAAGGTCGCGGGCGGCACCGCCGGGCTGATGTTGAGGATCGCCTTGGTGTCGGCGACGTCGGTGAACGTGGTGACCGCGTGCTGGGTGGTCGCCACGTACTCGTCGAGGTTGAGCCGGGTCGCCCGACCGGCGATGGTGCTCGCCACGGTGGAGACGACCTCGAGGTAGTCGACCGCGAACCGCTCGGCCAGCGCGTGCGCGACCGGGATGGACGCCTGACCCCCGCAGCTGATCAAGCTCACGTCGCGGCCGGTGGTGCCGTGGGTGCCGGTCACCGTCGGCACCACCATCTGCCCGATCTTGCTCGGGGTCAGGTCGACCAGCAGCGTGGGCTCGTCGGCCAGCAGCCGCCAGTGCTCCAGGTGCGCGGCGGCGCTGGTGGCGTCGAACAGCACGTCGAACGGGCGCTCGGCGGCCAGGACCGCGTCGATCCCGCCGTCGCTGGTCGGGTAGCCCAACCGCGCGGCGTGCGCCAGACCGGCCGACGCGGCGTTGCGGCCGACGGCGAGCGCGAGGTCGAGCACGGGGGAGCGGTGCACCTTGCTGACCAGGTCCTGCCCGATCGCCCCGGTGCCGATCACCGCGACCCGGATCCGCCCGCCGCGACCGGTCTCGGTCGCCATTTCGGAGATGCTCATCGTGTTCCCCCGTTCTGGCCGAACCGCTCGGACCAGGCGTCGCCGAGCGCGACGGTGGCGCGGGCCAGGCGCGCGAACGGCGGGCCGACCATGTTCCCGTCGAGCACGGCGATCCCGCCGTCGGCGGCGCTGACCGCGTCGGTGACCCGGCGCGCGGCCCGCACCTGCTCCGGGTCGGGCCGCAGGGCGCCGTTGATGGTGTCGAGTTCGCTGGGGTGCACGGTGGCCTTGCCGTGGAAGCCCAGTTCGCGGACCCGCTCGATCTCCTCGGCGAGCACGTCGGGCTCGCCGAGGCGGAAGTTCGCGGTGTCCACGCAGCCGCGCTCGTGGCGCGCGCAGGCCAGCGCCATCTCCTGGCGGGCGGCGAGCATCCCGGCCCAGGTGATCGGCACCCCCAGCGTCGCGGCCAGGTCGGCGGAGCCGAGCACCAGCCCGTCGGCGGCGGCCGCGATCGCGTCCAGCTCCCGCAGCGCCGCGACCGTCTCCACGGTGACGTAGATCTGCGGGTGCGCGTCCGCCTCGGCGAGGGTGGCGCGCAGCAGGGCCACCTCCACCGGCGACTCGACCATCGTCATCACCACGAACCCGGGCTTGACCGGAGCCTCGGCCAGCATGACCAGGTCGAGGACGGCGGCGAGGGTGCCGAGCTGGTTGACCCGCACCGCCGCGTTGTCCGGTCGCGGCGCCTGCTCCAGCGCCGCCCGGCACACCAGCCGCGCCGCCGCCTTCTCCGGCGGCGGGACGGCGTCCTCGAGGTCGATCAGGTGCACGTCGGCGTCGTAGGACCACGCCTTGACCACGCGCTCCAGCGACAACGCGGGCGTGTAGAGGATGCTGCGCGGGATGGCTCTCACGGTAACGCCTTAGCGGCTGGGGCTCCCACCTCGACCAGCACCTCGCCGAGCCGCCGGATCTGCGCCTCGGTCTGGCCCGCGCGCAGCATGACCCGCAATCCCGCGGTGCCCCTGGCGACGATCGGGAAGAACACCGGCGAGACGTAGAACCCGGCCTCGTACACCTGTCGCCCGGAGTCGATCACGGTGTCGTCGGTCATCGGCACCACCCGGATCGGGTAGCTCGTCCCGGCCTGCTCGGTGGCGATGAGCGAGTCGAACAGCTCGATGTTGGTGTTGAGCCGCCCCTGCAGCTCCACCAGCTCCGGGCCGCGGTGGATCTCGGCCGAGGCCAGCGACGCGCCGACGGCGGCGGTGTTCATCGGCTGCGAGTAGCACAGCGCGCCCGCGAACCGCTCGATGACGCGGTGCGCGTGCTTGCCGTAGCCGTCGAGCACGATCGCCGCGCCGCTGGTGCCGAACGCCTTGTTCAACGTCGCCACGGTGATGGTGCGCTCGTCGCGGATCGGGTTGTGCGCGCGGATGTAGCCCATGCCGCGCTCGCCGTAGGCCGACACCGAGTGCGAGTCGTCGTAGTAGACGAGCATCCCGTACTTGTCCTGCAGCACCGCCAGCTCCTGCACCGGCGCGTACCCGCCGAGGCTGTCCGCGCCGTCGACGACGTAGCAGACCCGCTCGTACCTGCGGCACAGGTCTTCCAGGTAGTCCACGTCGTGGTGCGGGGCGGTGAGCACCTCGGTCTCGTCCGCGCAGGACGGCTTGGCGCCCGCCATCGACACGTGGCAGTTCTTGTCGAACGCCATCACCGGCCGGGTCCCGTTGCCCAGGTGGCCGGAGGCGATCAGCGGCAGCAGCCCGGCGCTGGCCACCCCGGCGGAGATCGCGGTGACCACGTCGCCGCCCCACAGCTCGCCCAGCGAGGCCTCCAGCTCCAGCAGCGCCGGGATCTGCACCCGGCTGCGCGGGATGCAGTGGTCGAGCACCCCGAAGCGGCGCAGCGCGGTCACCGCGCCCTCGATGACCTCGGCGTGGGAGTCGAGGTCGAGATAGGAGCAGCAGGTGAAGTTGATGAACTCGTGGCCCTCGGCGGTGCGCAGCACCCCGTTGTCGAGCTCGGCGACGATCCCGGCGACCCCCTCCTGCTCGGAGCGGTCCCAGAACGCGTTGCCGACCCCGACGGCCTTGTCGTTGTTGCGGTACCGGTGCGTCGGGGTGATGGCCTGGCGCGCGGGCACGTCCGCGATGTCGGTCATGACGCGCTCCCGGCGGCGGGCTGGTAGTTGTAGACGCCCTTGAGCTTGCGGAACAGCATCGTGTACAGCGCGACGCCGAGCACGTACGGGCGGCGCAGGATCTTGGGGTCCTTGAGCCAGAAGTTCATGTTGATGTTCATGTCCTCCAGCGACTCCGCCTGGTGCCACCAGCCCAGCGGCAGGTACAGCATCTGGCCCGGCTCCAGGATCAGCTCGCGGCGCTCGGCGAGCTTGGCGACCAGCCGCGGGAACTTCTTGGCGTCGACGTTGTCGAAGTCGAAGGCCTGCGACTTGTCGCCGAAGCCCTGGCGGACCGAGCGCGGGTAGTACTCCCAGAACCCGGGCGGGGCCAGCACGAACCGCTTGCGGCCCTGCAGCGCGATGTTGAAGTTCTCCAGCTCGTCGAAGTGGCTCTGGGTGAACACGCCCTTGTGGCTGATCCACAGGTTGGCCGCGTTGAGCGAGCGCCGGTAGTCGAACAGGTCCTCGGCGTCGAAGCCGAGGATGGCGTTGACGTCGGCCGGGCTGTCGCGGATGTTGGACACGATCCGGTTCCAGGCGCCCGGGTCGGTCAGGTACCTCTCGTCGGCGAAGAACTCGCTGAGCTGGATCTCCGTGGTGGTCCAGCGCTCGGAGTTCTGCTTGTTGCTCGGCTCGGTGAACAGCGTCACCCGCATCCCGCCGAGCCGCTCGGCGACCCCCTCGCGGCCGAGGCCGCGCACGCTGTCCGGGAGGTTGATGATGACCGGGACGTCGGCGCGGATCAGCGCCTCCCGCCCGAAGGCGAGGAACTCGTCGAAGTCCATCCGGGGGACCGGCAGGCCCCCGAGCTCGACCGGTTGTGTGCTCACTGGTTCCCTCACTGTTCTCGTGCCGCCATTCCCGGTTCCCGCACCGGCCGCCTCCTGCGCAGCGCGGGCTGCCCGGCGGCGCTCAGCGCCACCGCGACCGCCCCGCCACCCACCGCGGCCCACGCCGCCGCGTCGAACCCACCGGACTCCGCGAGCCAGCCGCCCGCGCCGGTGCCCAGCGCGATGCCCAACGCGCCCGCGCTGGAGAGCCAGGAGAACCCCTCCGACAGCGACCCCTTGGGCGCCAACGCCTCCAGCAGCGTGCTGCCCGCGATCAGCCCCGGCGCGATGGCGATCCCGGCGACCACCGCGAGCCCGGCCATCACCAGCGACGACCCGGCGAACGCCAGCGGGACCGCGCCGAGCACCAGCACGGTGGTCGTGGCCACCAGCAACTTCTCCTGGGGCAGCTTCCAGTCCACCGCGCCGAACACCGCGCCCGCCGCGAGGCTGCCCACCGCCGTCAGCGACAGGAACACCCCGCCCATGCCGGGCGTCCCCTGCTCGCGGGCGAACGCCACCATGGTCACGTCGATGGCGCCGAGCAGGAACCCCATGCCCGCGTACGCCACCATCAGCACCTGGACCCCGGTCACCGAGATCGCCCGCTGACCGCCACCCTCGTCCAGCGGTTCGACGACCGGCTCGGAGCGGGTGTGCAGGGCGACCGCGATCGAGCCGACCGTGGTGAACGCGACGCACGCGACCAGCCCGGCGGCCGGGTGCACGGCGGTCGCGAGCACGGTGACCAGCAGCGGGCCCAGCAAGAAGATCGTCTCGTCGAGCACCGACTCCAGCGCGTACGCGGTGCGCAGCGTGCCCTGCTCGACCAGCGCGGCCCAGCGGGCGCGCATGAACGAGGTGAACGACACCGACGCGCAGCCGGTGGCCACGGCGGCCAGCACGAGCAGCGGCAGCGGGGCGCCCAGCATGATCGCGGTGACCAGCGTGCTCAGCGCGACGGCGTGCACGGCGCAGGTGGTCAGCAGCACCTTGCGCTGCCCGACCCGGTCGGCGAGCCTGCCCAGGACCGGGCTGGCCAGTCCCTGCGAGATCAGCATCGCCGCGGCGACGACCCCGGCACCGGCCAGCGACCCGCTGATCGCGGCGACCAGCAGCAGGCAGCCCAGCGAGCGCATCGCGATCGGGAACCGACCGACCACCCCGTAGAGGCCCAGGGTGAGCGCCCCCGGCTCCCTCAGCAGTCGCGGATACGCCCCGAACCCGGATTTAGCGGGCACTGACACAATGCTCCTGTCGGTCTGAATGAGCCCGTGGAATGTGATCGCCGACGGAAATACCCGGATCGGAGAATACCGTCGAACACCGGTCCCCGCCGAAATGCGCACCCCGGCCACCGGCGCCCGACAACCGGGCCCCGGGTGGCGATTGGCCATGTTAGGTGGGCCATCACCGGGTGTCAATTCCGCCGAACGCGACCGGATATGCGGCTGAACGGCCCAAGCCGACTCACCCGCACCGGGGATTTCCGGCCGGTACCCGAAACCGATTTCCTGGGGAAAGTCCGGTCTTGTCCACGCCCATTCCCTTTCCGTTCGCCCGCCCGTCGCGCGCACCCCACCCGGGTAGGAGATCGCACCCACCGTGACGGCCGTTAGGGGGACACCCGCGGTCGTGGTCGACGACCTGCGCCGGAGCGGAGGTGGCCGGGCGCACGCCGGATATCCGTTGACGCCGCCGGTCGCGGTGGGTGACGATGGCGCCATCGCACGACCGAGCCGAGAGGAGCCGCCATGTCGGCCGTCACCCACCGCCGCGGGCGCGGCGAACGCCGGTCGCGGCGATTCGACGGACGGGGCCTCCTGTGCTGACCTGAGCGGTCGCACACCTGGAGCCACCCGTCGGCGCGCCGACCCGGGTGGCTTTTGTTTTTCCCCCGCCCCGATACCCCTAGTGGTTCACTTAACGGTTCACCCCGGCTCCCATAGCTCAGTGGAGAGAGCGCCGCGCTACGAACGCGGAGGTCCCAGGTTCAAGTCCTGGT
This sequence comes from Actinokineospora globicatena, assembly GCF_024171945.1. Lineage (GTDB taxonomy): Bacteria > Actinomycetota > Actinomycetes > Mycobacteriales > Pseudonocardiaceae > Actinokineospora > Actinokineospora globicatena. The sequence goes on along the minus strand of NZ_JAMTCR010000003.1, from coordinate 502,605 downwards.
GGGAGCACTCCAGAAAACGGCAAGAGGACACCGATGACCAGCGAGACCACCCTGCGAACCCGCCTCATCCAGCGGACCCTGCGCGTCGCGCGGGCGGGCGGACCCGGCGGCGACAGCTCCCCGGTCGCCCGCCAGCTCGACATCGCCCTGATGAGCGCCGGGTTCAAGGCGTCGCGGGAGCTCGTCGAGCACGTCTCGTCGTTGGCGAAAGAGCAGGCCGTGTCCCTGTCGACGGGGGTCGTCGTCGCCGTGCGCGCGTTGGTCGGTGACCAGGTCGCGCACAACCCGTACTTCCGCCGGTTCCCGCGCGGGGTCCCCGACACCGTGGAGTTCTGGCTGCGCGAGCTGCGCTCGGCCGCGGGCTCCGGCGAGCAGCCAGAGGTCCGGTTCGGCGTGATCAACCTGCTCTCGCTGCCCCGCTACGGCCGCGTCCAGCACACCTACGAGGAGATGCTGGCCGAGCACGACGAGTTGCTGCCGTCCCTCAAGGACCGCGTCACCGTCGTGCACCTGGGCGGCGACTTGGACGAGGAGATCACCACGACCTTCCTCGCGCTGGCCGGGTCGACCACGCCGCTGGAGTCCTCGGACCTGCGGCTGTTCGCTACGCTCGCCGCGCTGCGGGTCGACCTGGTGCCCGAGTCCATCCCGGTGCGGGAGAGCCGCGGGGTGCTGAACGCGGCCCGACTGGCGGCGGGCCTGCCGCTGGTGGCGGTCGACACCGTTGTCGACGTGCTGCGGGTGGCGTGCCAGGCCAGCGGCGGTGACGTGACCCTGCTAGAGCCCACCCGGTTCCGCGGGTTCCGCCGTGCCGAGCGACGCGTGCTGATGGGCGCGCTCGACCAGGTCATCGCGGGCAACGAGGGCAAGCTCGGCGACGTCAACCGCTACTCCGGCCGCTTCAAGCGCCTGGGGGAGCGGCTGCACCCGCACGAGTACCCGGCGTTCCCGCACGCCCAGGACGTGTTCGCTGTCGCGCGTGGTGAGCGGGTCGCTCGGACCATGGCTGGTCGCGCGGAGGTCGCGCTGGCCGCGGGCGAGGTCGCGCAGGCGGCACGGGTGCTCGCGGCCGCGCCGGGTCTGCTGTTCCGGTCGTTGGACCGGCTGCTGCGGTCGGCGAGCGGTCCCGAGGAGGCTGACAAGGTGTTGGCCACCGCGGGTTCCGTGGTGGAGTCGGTGTCGGGCCGAGTGCTGTGCTCGGTTCGCGAACACCTCGGCAACCGGACGCAGCACGACTTCGCGCGCTTGTTCGTCAACCGTTCCGGCCGTCCGTGGATCACGGCGGACACGCGGCGCAGGCTGGCCCCGGAGGTCGTGTACTCGGCCACCACGATGCTGGACGAGGAACTGCTCAGGCGCCTGCCCGCCTACGACCGACTGGTGGTCGACCCGGAAGTGCTCCCGGTAGCGCTGCCGTTGTCGGGTAAGGCAACCGCAGATGGTCTCGATGTCCTCCCGCGTGGTACTCGCACACCGGTCGACGGTGACCTGCTGAGGTTCTTCACCTATTGGCGGCAGAGCAAGCAGCGCACCGACTACGACCTGTCCGTTTCGCTGCTGGACGAGAACTTCGACCTGCAAGACCAGGTGTCGTGGACGAACTACCACGCTGACGGCGCTGTCTACTCCGGTGACCTCACCGGTGCGCCTGACGGCGCCACCGAGTTCATCGACCTCCCGCTGCGCGCTGTCTCCGCCCGCTATGTCGTCCCCCAGGTCGACATCTACTCGGGGGAGGGCTTCACGGAGGTCGTGGAGTCGATGTTCGGCTGGATGGTGCGTGACGGGGAGCAGCAGGGCGCGCCGTTCGAGCCGCGCACGGTCCGCATGCGCTCCGAGTTGCGCGGTACCGGCCGGGTGGCGCTACCGGTGATGTTCGAACGTGACCACACGGGGAAGTGGACCGCGATCTGGCTGCACGTGTACCTGTCCGGGTCGCCCAAGTTCAACCAGGTGGCGGCCACCACGTCCACGGTCGGCACGGTGGCGGCGACGATCGGCCAGCGCCACTACCTGACCGTGGAGCACGTGGTGGACATGCTGGCTGGCAAGGCGGGATCGGTCACCACCTGGGTGCCGGGCCTGCGCCTCGACGGTCCGGTGACCTTCATCGGCCTGCACCGCCCGGACGGATTGCCCGAGGGCTCGACCGCCATCACGCTGGACCGGTTGTCGGACCTGGTTCCGAACTGACTAAGATGCTGACCGCGAGGCCATGAAGGCGCTTCCTCCTCACTCGCTCAGGACGAACCAGCGCGTTCCCCCTCCTCGTGCCCGGCAGGCCATGAGCGGACTTCCTTCTCCACTGGTCGTAGTCCGCTCCCTTTCCTGGCCGGACCCCAGGTGCGTGTAGCCTCGATCGCGGAGGACCACGCCCTGGGGGGACGCCTTGGATTCCAACACCTCGGATTCCGCTGCCTTGGATTCGACCGCATGTGATTCCACTGTGGACTCGACGGTGATCGGTGCCTACCTCGATCGCCTCGGGATCACCGGTTCGCGCGCGCCGGACGCCGAGTTCCTGCGTGAGCTGCAGGAACGGCACCTGCTCGTGATCCCGTTCGAGAACATCGACGTGCACCTGGGCGTGCCGATCCGGGTCGGCCCGGCGGCGGTCGCGAAGGTCGCAGGCGGGCGGGGTGGCACCTGCCGCGAACTCAACGGCTCGGCGTTCCCCGCGCTGCTCACCGCCCTGGGCTACCGGCCGGTCCTGCTGGGCAGCCAGGTGTTCGTCGACGGCACCCCCAACTTCCCGTTGGCGCACACCGTGATCCGCGTCGACTGCCCCGACCCGTGGCTGGTGGACGTGGGTTTCGGCCGCGACGCCCCGCGTTTCCCGCTGCGGCTGAACGTGCGCGGCCCGCGGACCGACCCGAACGGCGTGTACGAGTTCGTCGACGGCCCCGACGGCCAGGTGGACCTGCTGCGCGACTCCGCGCCCATGCTGCGCGTCGACCCACGTCCGCGCGCGTTGGCCGAGTTCCTGCCGGTGCTGCGGTGGTTCGAGACCGCGCCGCAATCGCCGTTCCGCACGAGCCTGTTCTGCACCCGGCTGACCGAACACGGCCGGGTCACCCTGCGCGGCGACCGCCTGTCGTGGACCGACGGCGAACACCGCGACTCGGTGACCCTCGGCTCCGACGCGGAGATCACGGCCGCGTACGCCGAGCACTTCGGCATCACCCTGGAGCGACTACCACGCATCCCCGACCGACCGGAGGACACATGAGCACGCCGGTACCCGAGTCCCACCACGACATCCTCGCCGCCAAGGGCCTGGCGTTCCTGGCGACGGTCCGCGACCAACGGCCCAACGTGAGCCCCACCTGGTACCTGTGGGACGCCGAACAGGGCCACCTGCTGATCAGCCTCACCGACCGCAGGCAGAAGTACCGCAACCTGGTTCGCGAACCGCACGTCGCGGCCTGCCTCATCCCGCCGGACGACCAGTACCGCTACATCGAGATCCGCGGCCGCGTCGAGTTCACCCCCGACACCGACCACGAGGTGGTCGACGCGCTCGCCCTGAAGTACCTGGGCCGCGAGTCCTACGAGCACAACCCCGAGGAGGGCAACCGCGTGGTGGCCAGGGTGGTGCCCGACTACGTGCGTTGCCGCTAGGCGGCACAGGAACGCCACAGCGACCGCACAGCTGTCTCATCTGGTCCGACCCGCGCCGACGCCGATGCACCGGACGTCAGCCGAGCCGGAAGGACCACACCATGTCGCAGACCCCCGAGCAGCAGCCCGAGTCGACCCCCGAGACCGTCGCCTCCGACGCCGCCACCCCTGAGACTGTCGCTCCTGAGGCCGTCGCCCCAGTGGCGGAGCAGGCCACCAGCGGGTGGACGCCCGTCGTGCCACAGGAGCGGGCGCCGCGCCGGTTCGGTCGTGCGGTGGTCGCCGCTGTCGCCGCAGGTCTCCTCGTGGTGGGTGGCGCCGCCGGGTTCGCCCTCGGTCACGGCACCGCCGACCGTGGCCCGAACACCGCCATCAGCCGTGAACTCCCGAACGACGGCCAGCGGCCCGACACCGGTGAGCGGGGCTCTGCCGGTGACCAGGGCCGTGGGACGCCGCCGGGCATGACCGATGGCGAACATGGCCGCCCGGGTCGCGGTCAGGGCGAGCGGACGCGCCAGGACGACAGCGGTAACTGAGCGGGTGACAAACGAGCGCGGTGGGACCACCTGGACGCCAGGGGGCCCGCCGCCCCGGTGATCTAGCCGCGTTGGAACACCTTGCGGCCCGCGAACCAGGTCTCGACGACGCCGGTGTTGGCGACCTCGGAGATCGGGGACTTGAACGGGTCGCGGTCCAGCACGATGAAGTCAGCGGACTTGCCCGGGGTAAGAGACCCGGTGACGTCGTCGACGCCCATCGCGCGGGCGCCGGAGAGGGTGAACGCCTCGATGGCCTCGCCGAGGGAGATGGCCTGCTCGGCCCACAGCGAGCCGCCGAACACCCCGTTCGGGTCCTGCCGGGTCACCAGGCCCTGGATGCCCTCCCAGGCGTTGGGCGACTCGCTGACCGGCCAGTCCGACCCGCCCGCGACCAGCGCCCCCGTGTCCAGCAGGGACCGGTTGGGCTGCATCCGGGCGGCGCGCTCGGCGGGCAGCACGTTGGCGATCGCGGTCGGGATGACCCCGGGCACCCACAGGAACGGCGAGATGTCGGCCGACACCCCGAGCGCGCCGAAGCGGGCCAGGTCGTCGGCGTGCACGAACTGCCCGTGCGCGACCTGGAACTTCGTGTCGGCGAACCCGGCGGCGCGCACCTCGGCCACCGCGTCCAGGGTGGCCCGCACGGCCGCGTCCCCGGTGCAGTGGATCTTCGCGGACAGGCCTGCCTCGGCCGCCGTGCGCAGCCAGCCCGCGAGTTCGGCGGGCGGCATCGTGGTCGTGCCGTGGAAGCACGCGCCGTGGGCCTCGTCGGGCAGGTAGGGCTCGAGGAACGCGGCGGTGCGGGTGGGCGGCACCCCGTCGAGGAAGATCTTGACGAAGTCCGGCCGGTGGTGCTCGCTGCGGTAGCGCTGGGCCAGCTCGATCAGCGGCAGGCCGATCGGGTCGAACCCGAAGATCGGGTCGTTGATCAGCAGCGACGACACCACCCAGGCGTCGAGCTGCCCGGCGTCGTCCAGGGTCTTGAGCGCGGTCAGGATGTCGACCGACACCCCGGCGTCCTGGAACGCGGTGATCCCGTAGGAGTGCAGGATCTCGATCCCGTGCCGCGACGCGCGCGCGTGCTGCTCGCCGGTGAGCTTGCGGCTGTCCTGCGTCGCGCGCTCCACCAGCACGCCCGCGGCCTCTAGGAGCACTCCGGTAAGAGCGCCGGTGGCTGGGTCACGCACGATGACGCCACCGTCGGGGTCCGGTGTGTTCTCGGTGATCCCGGCCAGCTCCAGCGCGCGGGTGTTGACCCACTTGTTGTGCCTGCTGTCGTCCGACAGCGACACCGGCCGCCCACCTGCTGCCTCGTCCAGCGCCTGCCGGGCCGACTCCCGGGACAGCGCGTCGACCAGCGTGGACGCCCACGCGCCGCCGACGACCCACTCGTCCGCTCCGAGCCCGCGCGCCCAGCGGCGGACGGCGTCGAGGATGCCCGCGAAGTCCAGCTCGCCGCCGAAGGTCAGCTCGAACAGCTCGGCGCGACCGGCCAGCGCGTGGTGGTTGTGCACGTCGACCAGGCCCGGCATGACGAACGCGCCGCCGAGGTCCCTGACCTCGGTGTCCGGTCCCCGCTCGGCGTCGTCGAAGCCGGTGACCCGCCCGCCGGTGATGGCCAGGGCGGTCGCCAGCGGCCGCGTCGCGTCCACCGTGTGGACGGTCGCGTTCGTCAGGATCAGGTCAGCGGCCAAGGTGTGCACTCCTGGTCAGCGGTTCCACGGGTCCCGCCAGTGTTCGGGTGGCCGGACCCGGGCAGAACGCCTGCGTGCGTGGTCGTGCCGCACCGGACAACAAGGGTGCGCTGAGGGCCAACTGCCTGCCCACCCGGTCCACACTGGACTTGATTGGCCCCGCGCGCCCGTCGCGGGCATGCTTCTGCGCCGTGGAGCACCTGGATGTGGTGATCGTCGGCGCCGGGCTGTCAGGGATCGGGATGGCCTGCCACCTGCGGGTCCGGCGGCCGGGGACGACCTACGCGCTGCTGGAGGCGCGGGCGGAGACGGGCGGCACGTGGAGCCTGTTCCGCTACCCGGGCGTGCGGTCGGACTCGGACATGCACACCCTGGGCTACCGGTTCCGGCCGTGGGCGCGGGCGGAGACGATGCCCGGGGGAGCGGAGATCCTGGACTACCTGCGTGACACCGCGCGCGAGTACGGGGTGCTCGACCACGTCCGGCTGCGGCACCGGGTGATCGCGGCGAACTGGGACTCCGCGCGGTCCCGCTGGGAACTACGGGTGTCGCGCGGCGGCGACGAGGTAGAGCTGACCTGCTCGTTCCTGCTGATGTGCGGCGGCTACTACCGCAACGACGGTGGGTTCCGGCCTGAGCTGCCCGGCGTCGAGTCGTTCGACGGACCGGTCGTGCACCCGCAGGACTGGCCCCAGGACCTCGACTACACGGGTAAGCGCGTCGTGGTGCTGGGCAGCGGCGCGACCGCGGTGACCCTGGTGCCCGCGCTGGCCCGCGACGCCGCGCACGTGACGATGGTGCAGCGCTCACCCAGCTACGTCCTGTCCCTGCCCTCGGCCGACGCGCTGGCCCCGAAGCTCGCCCGGCTACCCGGCGGGATCGGCCACCGGCTCACCCGGTGGCGCAACATCGCCACCGCCATGGCGTTCTACCAGCTCAGCCAGCGGTATCCCCGGCTCGTGCGGCGGGTCCTGCGCAAGGCGACCGCGGCCGCGCTGCCGCCGGGCTATCCGGTGGACGTGCACTTCAACCCGCGCTACGGGCCGTGGGACCAGCGGATGTGCATGGTCCCCGACGGCGACTTCTTCACGGCCGTGAGCTCCGGCCGGGCCAGCGTGGTGACCGACACGATCGCCGGGTTCACCGCCGACGCGGTCCGGCTGACCTCCGGCGAGTCGGTGCCCGCCGACATCCTGGTGACCGCGACCGGGTTCAACCTGGGCCTGTTCGGCGGGGCGGAACTGTCGGTGGACGGCAGGCCGGTGCGCACCACGGAGACGATGACCTACCTGGGCATGATGCTGGCCGGGGTGCCGAACATGGTCTACGTGCTGGGGTACACCAACGCCACCTGGACGCTGAAGCTCGACCTGGTCGCCAACTACCTGGTCCGGCTGCTGCGGCACATGTCCGACAAGGGGTTCGACGTCGCCACGCCCGCCGCGCCGCCGCCGGAGGTCACCGAGGAGCCGTTCGTGAACCTGACCGCCGGGTACGTCCAGCGCGGGGCCGCCGAGCTGCCCAGGCAGGGATCGCGGCTGCCGTGGCGGCCGACGATGAACTACGTGCTCGACACCATCACGCTGCGCCGCACGCCGATCACCCGGGCGATGACCTTCAGCCGCGCCCGGACGCCGGATCAGGCGCTGCCGCCACCAGTTCCTCGGGGGCGGTGAGGCGCCACGCCTCGAAGACCAGCTCGGCCAGCTCGTCGTGGTCGATCCCGGCGAGGTCGACCACGACCCAGCCGAAGCCCCCGGCGGTGAACTGGACCTCGAACACCTCCGGGCGTTCGGCGACCAGGGCCAACTGCTCGGACAGGGTCTGCTTGAGGCCGACGGTCTGGGTGCGCGGCCAGTGGTAGCCGAACTTGCGACCCACCACGCCGAACGAGCTGTAGGTCGACCCCTCCGACCTGGTCACCTCGGGCAGGGCACCGACGATCGCGAAGAACTCCTCCCCGGTGACGCCCGTGCGGCGGGTCTTCCTGCCGCGCTGCGGCGATGTACCGCCTTGTGCCGATGTCTTGCGCTGTGCCGATGTACCGCGCTGTGCCGACGTACCTTGCTGTGCTGACGTACCGCGTGCCGCCATGGACCACTCCCTCACTCGCGGGCGGGAGTATAGGGAGGCGCACCGACAGCCAAGGCCCGCTCGAGCCCGTCGAGGATGAGGTCGAGGCCGAAGGTGAACTCCTGGACGTAGGCGTAACCGGTGTCCTCGGCGTAGCGGGCGGTCAGCTCGGCCAGGTACGGGTACTGGTTGGTGGGGAACTGGGCGAGGATCGCGGTGGCCAGCTCGGTGGGTGCTTCCTCGCTGTCGAAGGGCAGTGCCTGCTCCTGCACCGCGAAGCCGTAGATGTAGGCGTCGAGCACCGAGAACGCGTGCGCGGCCAGGGCCAGCGGGAAGCCTGCGCGACGCAGGGTTCCGAGGACGGCGTCGTGGTGGCGCACGGTGGCGTCGCCGGGGGAGGTGCGCGAGCCGACCAGGCGCAGCGCCCAGGGGTGGCGGTTGAGGGTGTCGCGCAGCGAGTGGGCGCGGACCTGCATCGCGGTGCGCCAGTCGGTGTCCTGGGGGAGCTGGATCTCGGTGTAGACGAGGTCGGTCATGCCGTCGAGGAGTTGCTCTTTGTTGGCCACGTGGTGGTAGAGCGACATGGCCTCCACGCAGAGCGCCTGGCCGAGCTTGCGCATGGTCACGCCGTCGATGCCGACCGCGTCCGCGAGCTCGACACCCGCGGCCAGTACCTGCTCACGGGTGAGCCTTGTCCGTTTGTCTGCCACCGTCGCACTCACTTCCGGGTGTCACCGCTGGTCACGCTTGACATTCTTACACCGTAAGGCGCACTCTTACATCGTAAGTTTACAACGTAAGGGTTCGCGGCGGTGTGCTGTGAGGTGCGGTTCCGCGGTGAGGAGAGAGTCATGCGAGCGGTCGTCCAGGACGAGTACGGCGAGGCCCACGACGTCCTGCGCGTCGCCGAGATCGAGCCACCCGCCATCGGCGATGACGAGGTGCTGCTGCGGGTGCACGCGGCGGGGGTGGAGCGTGGCACCTGGCACCTGATGGCGGGGTTGCCGTACCCGGTGCGCGCCGCGACTGGTCTGCGCGCGCCCAAGACGCCGGTGCGCGGTCGCGAGGTCGCGGGCCGGGTCGAGTCGGTCGGGGCTCGGGTGGAGACGTTAAAGCCAGGCGACGAGGTGTTCGGCATCTGCGAGGGCGCCTTCGCCGAGTTCGCCCCGGCCAAGGCGGCCAAGGTGGTGCTGCGCCCGGACAACGTGACCCCGGTGCGGGCCGCCGCGACGACGATCTCGGCCCTGACCGCCCTGCAGGGCTTGCGTGACAGCGCGAAGCTCGAGTCGGGTCAGCACGTCCTGGTCATCGGCGCCTCGGGTGGGGTGGGCAGCTTCGCGGTGCAGATCGCCAAGGCCTGGGGCGCGCACGTCACCGGCATGTGCACCACCGGCAAGGTCGACCTCGTCCGCGACCTGGGCGCCGACGACGTCCTCGACCACACCAAACAGGACATCACCGACGGCGGCCGCCACTACGACGCCATCATCGACACCGGCGGCCACCGCACCCTCCGCCACCTCCGCCGCGCCCTCACCCCCCGAGGCTGCGCCGTCATCGTCGGCAGCGAAACCGGCGGCCGCCTCCTCGGCGGCTTCCAACGCGCCCTGTGGACCCCCTTCATGTCCCTGATCACCTCCCAGCGCTTCACCGGCCTCATCAGCTCCGAGAACACCGCCGACCTCCAGGAACTAGCCACCCTGCTGTCCGCGGGCACCATCACCCCCACCATCGACCAAACCTTCCCCCTGGACCGCACCGCCGACGCCATCCAGCACCTCCAAGACGGCCGAGCCCGCGGAAAGGTCGTGGTAGTCATCTGACTCCCCACCCACCCCGCACCCGCGCGCTCACGGCCCAGGGGTCGCCGCAGTACCCGAAAATCGGGCAGATATCCCTGACCTGCGGGTTCCGTGTCAGCCGTGACCGGGCTGGTGCTCGCCGTCTGCCGGATCCGGCTGGGATGGTGTGCCGAAGACGAGTTCGTCGTGGCGTCCGCACAGAAGGCGGATCTTGTGGCGGCGGCCGGGGAGCTTCTCGCCGCTGACGGCGGTCATGCCGCAGATCCAGCACCGTCCGCCGCCTCCGATGACTCGTACGACTCCGGCCACTGGTCCCTCCTTGCGCGCGGCTGACTCTCGTGTCGATCGTGACCTGCGGCCGGGCGGCGGTGCACGCCGAGTACTCGGCGCGGACGGGTGACAGGCTGGGCTTTTTGTGGGCATCGTGCTTCACTCGACCCATGCCCACAAAAAGCCCACTTGAGGACGAGGTTGTGGACGCAGTCGCGCGGCTGCTGCGACGCGGGTTGCCGGTAACCCTGGCGGTGGTGGATCCGGTGCTGCTGGAGCTGCGCGGCGTGCTCGCGCGAGCGGCGGATCCCGGTGACGAGGCCAGCCGGATCGCGGCGCTGGACGGCACGCTGCGGGGTCTGCTGGCCCGGTTCCCGGATGCCCGGTACGCGGCAGCGGCGCGGGCGTTGTTCGGCCTGCCGCCTGCCATCGCGGGGATGAACCTGACGGTGCGGCGCGCGCTGGCGGCAAAGCAGGCCGGGCACGAGGTGCACCACTTCCGCAAGCGGGTCGAGCCCAAGCTGCTCACGACGCTGGCCGCGGAACTGCTGGCCGATGCGGACCGGTTCACCCGCTCGCCACTGATCGCGCCCCGGCTCGCGCCCGTCTTGGCCCGACAGCCGGTGCTCGCCGACCCGTTCGCTTGGGAAGTCGCCGAGCAGGAGGAACAGCTCAGCCTGTTGTGGTCGGCGGTCTACGCTGCCCGCGCCGAACTGCTCGCGGTGGAACGGCTGATCAGCCTGCGCGCGGAACACGTTGACGTCATCCGCGCGGCAGTGACCGCCGCCTGGCGCTGGGCAGGCGCCCGCGCGGAGGCGATCAGCTACACCACGGCGTTCGCCCCGGACCTCGCCGTCGACGAGCTGGTGGCGCTGGCCGGGTGGACCCCGGTGCTGACCCCCGCGCAGGCCTCGCGGCTGACCGAGGCCGCCGCCGGTGGCATGAGTCGCGAGGAGTTCGTCGCGCACCTGCACGGCGAGACCGGCCTGGGCAACACCTGGACCGAAGGCTTCCTGGCCGAACTCCCATCCCCCGGGCAGGCCAGGACTGTCGCACGCACCTCCTGTTCCGACTGAACCCGACCAGAACGGATGACCGTGACCAGCATCATTCCCGACCTGTCCCACGCGCTCGCCGCCGCGGCGGCCGGGCCACCGCGCCGCTACGTCATCACCGGCGGCCCGTCCTCGGGCAAGGACGACCTGATCACCGCGGTGCACGCCGCTGGAATCCCGTGCATGGTCGACGAGCCGGGCCGCGAGATCTACCGCAAGCACCGCGAGCGCCTCGGCCGCCACTTGCTCCGCGAGGACCGGCACGAGTACTCGCTGGAGGTACTGGAGGCGTTCGTCGCCGAGTACACCGCGCACGTCCACGGGATCCGCTTCTACAACCGGGGTATCCCGGACGGCTACGGCTGGGAGGGTTTTTTCGGCCTCAAGCCCACCCCGGAGCTGGAGGAGGCCACGGCGCGCTTCCGCTACAACGCGATCTTCGTGCTGGACCCGTTGGACACCTTTGAGGACCCGGACGACATTGTGTGGGCCAAGGACCGGGAAATCCGCCGGGTGCACGAATTGGTCGTGCAGGGCTACTACGACGCAGGGTACGAGCCGGTGTTCGTCGCCGCTGACGCGGCGGCGGCGCGGCTGGACTTCATCTGCGCCAACCTGCGTTTGCCCAAACCCGGCCGAGGGGTGTGAACCCTCTGTCGCGCAACGGAAATCCCGCGCTGCTCGTCTCTCCGAACAGCATCCTGGCGAACGCGCTGCTGCGCTCGATCGACTTGCTCCGGCCGCGTGTGCTCGCCGCCCGGCCGAAGCGGATCGAGTTCGTAGTGGGCACGCAGATCAACGGCGCCCCGCACCTCGGGACGAACCTCGTCCAGACCGCCGCGTTCCTGCTCGCCAAGATTGCCCGCCGGGAGTTCTCCATCGACACCGTGGTGCGGTTCGGCGCGCTGGACAACGCCCCGCACACCGTCGACCTGGACCCGGAAACCCACCACGCCTATCAGAAGACCTACTTCCATGCCCTGGGCGAAGACCAGATCGGCGAGCTGATCGAGGGCTACTACCAGGCGTTCTTCCGCTCGCTGTCAGACGCCACCGACACCGAGTACGCGGTGGAGACCTACACCGACCAGCAGGCCAGGCCCGGCTTCCGGGCGGAGTTCCTGCGCACGCTGGAACGGCTGGAGGACATCCGCTGGTGGATGGCACCGTCGCACGGGGTGGTGCACATCCGGGTGCCGTGCCCGGACTGCGGATGGGCCGAGAAACGCGCCGACCGCACCAAGCTCGCCCACCTCGACGAGGATGGCGCCACCTTCACCGCGGTGTGCATGGACCACGGCGGCTACGAGGTGCACATCGACCCCGAGGACGACGCGCCCTACCTCGACCTGGCCACGCTGTACCGGAATCTGGTCAAGGAACGCGCGTTCGGCCGGGATACCGATGTGCTGCACGTGATGCTCAAGGGCGGTGACTGGGCGTTTGGCTGCCAGCTCGTCGACGGAGCCCTTGGCGCGCTTGGGACGCCAGCCGCGCAGATGCCGATCCGGGTGTTCACCCCGCAGGTGCTCGCTCCGACCGGCGCGAAGCTGTCAAAATCGCTGCTGCGCGAGCAGGGGCGAGCGGCGCTGCCGCCCGACGTCGAACCGTGGATGCTCGACACCACCGCCTGGCCCGGCAGCGTGGACGACTACGCCGACACGCTGGTGTGGCTGGTCGGTGAACTTCTCAAGGACCCCAAGCACTTCTTCCGCTCGTTCACCGTCAAGGAACTCGGCCGACTCATGACCCAGCGCCCCGCCGAACCCCTCGTCCGCGCCCACGAGATGGGCATCTACAAGCGGTACTTCGACCTCATCGCCACCGGCCGCAAGACCACCGAGATCCGCGTCAACGACTCCAGTCGCCGCAACATCAAACCCGGCTCGTTGATCCGCTTCAACTGCCAGGGCGACAACGTGTTGACCCGTGTCACCAAGGTCGCCCGCTACACCTCGTTCGAGGAGATGTTCGACTACGAGCCGGTCACCGCGGTCAACCCCACCGCTACCCGTGAGGACCAGCTCGCCAACATCCGCCAGATCTACCCGCCCGAACGCGAAGCACTCGGCGTCGTCGCGATCGGCATCGAGCTCGTCGATCCCCCACGGCCCGCCTGACCAGCATCAGGTGCCACCGATCACCGACCCTGCGAGGCACGTAGGTGCCGTTGGGGTGATCTGTCCAGTGTGGACTGCGGGATGCCGCAGGATCGTGGTGCCGAGTCGTTCGATGCGGCCGACACCGGCCGTTTGGGCATCTCTGGGTGAGGCTCCGATGGCCACACCTCGCGGGGGTGGGGGTTGCGCTTCGGGTGGGTCGTGGCTAACGTACAACCGTGTGGTTGTAGATCAGTTCGGTGGGGATGCGGCGGATCGGGTGTTTCACGGTTTGGCCGATGCCACGCGGCGGGACATCGTCGAGCGGGTGCTCCGGGAGGAGCAGTCGGTGTCGGCGTTGGCTCGTCGGTACGCGATGAGCTTCGCGGCGGTGCAGAAGCACGTCGCCGTGCTTGAGCGGGCCGGGCTGGTGAGCAAGACGCGGCGTGGGAGGGAGCAACTCGTGCGGGGTAACCCGGACATCCTGCGCACGGTGGCCAGGCTGCTGGAGTCCTACGAGCAGATCTGGCGGCACCGTGCCCGGGCCATCGACGACATCCTGGCCGAAGACGACGATCCCGAGAGGACCTGACAATGGCTGTGATCAGCACCAACAAGGACACCGAGGCGTTGACGATGACCTTCGTCGCGGAGTTCGGCGCGCCGGTGAAGCGGGTTTGGCAGGTGTGGGCGGACCCGCGTCAGCTGGAGCGCTGGTGGGGGCCGCCGACGTGGCCCGCGACGTTCACCGAGCACGAGTTCACCGAGGGCGGCCGCTCGGCGTACTTCATGACCGGCCCCGAAGGTGAGAAGGCCGCGGGCTGGTGGCGCATCACCACCCTGGACGCGCCGAACCGCCTGGAGTTCGAGGACGGCTTCGCTGACGACGACGGCAACCCGGTCTCCGCCATGCCGTCCACCACCTCGGCCATCACCCTGGAGGCCATCGACTCCGGCACCCGGATGACCTCGGTGACCACCTTCGCCACCCTGGCCGACCTGCAGAAGCTCTCCGAGATGGGCATGGAGGAGGGCATGCGCTCGGCCATGGCCCAGATCGACACCCTGCTCGCCGAGGACTGACCCGGGCCGCGGGTCCCTCCCTGCCACGCGGGGAGGGACCCGGCCAGCAGGGCGGGCGATCAGTCGCCGCCGCCACCACCGCCGCAGGACGAGCCGCTGCTGCACGAGGACCCGCCGCCGCTGCTGCACGAACTGCCACCGCCGCACGAGGAACCGCTCCCGCACGACGAGCCGCTGCCGCAGGACGAGCCACCGCAGGACAGGCCCGCGCCGCAGCCGCCACCACAACTTGACCCCGAGCGGGTGCGGGATCGGCGCGGACGCTGCTTCAACGTCGAGATCACCGTCCCCGGCAGACCCAGGACCTTCCACACGCGACGGCCGCTCAGGGTCCCCAGGAGGCCGTGCCGCGCCACCAGTTCGATCCGGTTCGACTTCGTCGCCATCGCGTCCAGCTCGCGCAGCGCCAGCCGACCGGTGCTCGTCAACGGCCGGGCCCGGCGTCCCAACCAGACCGCCAGCCCGATCCCGGCCACGACCCCGACCGCGCCCAGCCAGAACGGCAGCCATCCGGCCACGGCCGCGACGAACACGGCGACCACCCCCGCCAGCGCCAGCAGCCGGGACCACCGAGCCGCCGAGCGTGCCGCCGGTGAACGCAGGTAGCCGCGGGCGATCAACCCGTCCCGCAGGTCCCGCGCCGCCGAGCTGTCCGCTGCCACCGTGATCAAGCCGCGCAAGGGCATCGGCGCGGCCCCCAGCACGACGTCCTCCAGTGCCGTCGCCGGGCGCCGCATACCCGACACCGGGCTCAGCACTCCGTCCCGCGAATCCCGTAGCGCGCCGGACCCGAGCAGTGACACGACCGCTACCTGTACCGCCCGCGCGGGTCCCGCCGCGAGGACGCCCAGCTCCTCGGCCCGCAACTCAGCGACCACCATGCCCCCCTCGGCCGCGAGTCAGCGGCCCGTGCTGCCGTCAATCAGTTCACGGAGGATATCCGCGTGCCCCGCGTGCCGGGCCGTTTCCTCGACCATGTGCGTCAGGGCCCACCGCACGCTGGGGGCAGCACGGCTCGACCGCGGCCGGGGGACCGGTGCGTCGAGGTCGTCGCAGCGGTCGAGCACGGCGTTGGCCTCCTCGATCGACGACCGGTAGCGGGCCACGACGTCGGCCACGGTGTCGGTCGGCGCGGCCTGGAACGTCGCCTGCCAGTCGGTGACCTCCTCGCCGAGGAACAGCGAACGCTCGACGTGGGTCAGGTGGTTGAGCAGGCCGAGCAGGTTCGTCCCCGAGGGCACCAGCGCTGTCCGCACGTGCGGCTCGGGCGCTCCCACGACCTTCGCGGCGACCGAGGTCCGCAGGTAGTCGAGGAAATCGCGCAAGCCCGCGGTCCGGGGTGGTCTGGTGTCGCGGCGGGGCATCTCGGCTCTCCGATCACTTGTGGACGGTCAGTGTCGCCGTCCCCGCGCTGAACCGGCACGGGATCTTGCGGTTCTGGCAAGATGGCCGGGGTGGACCGCACAACGGACGACGTGCTCGGCGCGGTCGGGCCCCGGCTGCGCGCGTTGCGGCGGGATCGCGGGATCACCCTGGTCGACCTCGCGGCGCGGACCGGTGTCTCCGAGAGCACCCTGTCGCGCCTGGAGAGTGGGCAGCGCCGCGCGACCCTGGAGTTGCTGCTGCCGTTGTCGCTCACCTACGACGTCCCGCTCGACGACCTCGTCGGCGCCCCGCGCACCGGTGACCCCCGCATCCACCTCAAACCGATCCACCGCTTCGGCCTCACGTTCATCCCCCTGTCGCGGCGACCCGGCGGCGTGCAGGCGTTCAAGATGCTCATCCCGGCCCACCCGGAACCGCTGGAGCCGACCCCGCAGACCCACGACGGCTTCGAGTGGCTCTACGTCCTCAACGGACAGCTGCGGCTGGTGCACGGCGAACGCGACCTGCGGTTGCCGCCCGGTGAGGCCGCCGAGTTCGACACGTCCCTCCCGCACTGGCTCGGCAGCGCCGATGGTGGAGCCGTCGAACTCCTCATCCTGTTCGGACAGCACGGAGTACGCGCGCACGTGCACCGCTGAACCCCGGGACCGAAGGCCCTGGTCCCCGTAGCCCTCGGGCTCTGTGGGCGTGCGCGGGCGAGGGTCACTGTGGTGGTAGGCAGGAGAGGAGCCGACATGACCACCACATCGCACTGCGAGGACACCGGCCACCGCAGCGACCAGGACATCCTGGACGAGATCGAAGACGTCGCCCTCCCCTCGATCGCGGGCGTGGACACCAGCCTCGTCCGGGCCGCTGTGGACAACGGCAGGGTCCTGCTCGTCGGCAGGCTCGATTGGGACAGCCAGGCACCCCTGGTCGGCCACGTGGTCGCGGGCGTGCCCGGGGTGGTCGCGGTAGCCAATCGGATCCGGTGCACCTGGGACGACGTCACCCGGTTCCCCCGCCACCCCCACCTGCCCCGCCTGTGGCCGTGGCGCTGCTGAAGCCGGTCCCCACCTGCACATCCTTGGCTGTTGCGCCGTTGTCGCGTGCGCACATGAGCACCTATATTCGCCGGGAAGCCAGGGGAGGGAGCGGCCGTGTCCGTGCTGTCGAACCGCACCTACCGGCGGTTGCTCGGCGCCCAGGTGATCGCGCTGGTGGGGACCGGCCTGGCGACCGTCGCGCTGGGGCTGCTGGCCTATGAGCTCGCCGGGGTGGGCGCGGGCGTCGTGCTGGGCGTGGTCCTGGCGGTGAAGATGATCGCCAACGTCCTGGTGGCTCCCTTGGCGGCGGCGGTGGCCGACCGGGTGGGGCGACGGACGTTGCTCGTGTCGATGGACCTGGTGCGGTGCGCGGTCGCGGTCGCGCTGCCGTGGGTGGACGCGGTGTGGCAGGTGGTCGTGCTGGTCGCGGTGCTGCAGGTGGCCGCGGCGACGTTCACCCCGGCGTTCCAGGCCGTCATCCCCACGGTACTGACCGACGAACGCGACTACACCCGCGCGCTGTCCTTCTCGCGGATGGCTTACGACGTCGAGGGCGTGGTCAGCCCGGTCCTCGCGGCCGCCTTGCTGACGATGATTAGCTTCTCGTGGCTGTTCGTCGGGACCGCCGCGGGGTTCCTGATCTCGGCCGCGCTTGTCCTGTCTCTCACGCTGCCCGCTCGCGATGCTGACTCGACCTCGTTCGCCGAGCGCGCGCTCAAGGGCGTCCGCGTCTACCTGCGCACCCCGCGCCTGCGTGCCCAACTCGGCCTCAACCTGGCCGCGGCCGCTGGTGGCGCGATGGTGCTGGTGAACACAGTCGTCCTCGTCCGCGCCGAACTGCACCTGGGGCCGTCCGCCGTCGCGGTCGCCCTCGCGGTCTTCGCCACGGGCTCGATGACCGCCGCACTCGCCCTACCCCGGGTACTCGACCGCCGTCCGGAACGCGCAGTCATGATCCGTGCCTGCGCGGCCCTCGTGGCTCTGATGGCGGTCGGCGCCGCGACGTTCTGGCTGGTCGGCGTGCGCTGGGTGCCACTACTCGGCCTGTGGGCACTGCTCGGTGTCGCGTACTCGGCCGTGCTCACCCCGGTCGGCAGGCTGATCCGGATATCCGCGCACCCCGGCGACCTACCAGCCCTCTTCGCCGCCCAGTACGCCCTGTCCCACGCGCAATGGCTCGGCACCTACCTGCTCGCGGGCCTACTCGGCACCCTGCTCGGCCCCGCCCTCACCCTGGCCACCCTCACAGCCCTAGCCGCCGCAGGTCTCCTCCAAGCCACCCGAACCTGGCATGGCCCCGACACCGTCGAACACACCCACGCCGATCTCCCCGTTCATCACCCCCACCTCACCAACGCCACCCCGTGCTCCACCGGCTGGCGCCACACCCACCGCTTCGTCATCGATCGCACCCACCACCGCTGGCCCACACCCGCCAGGTAGCCCTACCGACCGCAGCACGACGGCCCTGTGGGAGCCGCAGGTCCTGAGTGGACCTGCGGCCTCGCGGTCTACAGGTGGACGGGGGAGTGCGCGGTCGCGGCTTGGGCCGTGCTGCGGGGCATGAACAGGAACGTGAGCACCGCGCCGAGGAGCGAGATGGCGGCGCAGGTGATGAGGACGATGTTCATGCCGTCGATGTAGGCGGTGTTGGCGCTCTCGGCCAGGTTCGGGAGACCGAGGCGTTGGGCGACGGCCAAGGCGCCACCGAGGGAGTCGTGGGCAGCGGTGGCGGCGGCCGGGGGGAGGCCGGTGGTGTTGACCTTGTCGATGTAGATGCCGGACAGGAGGCTGCCGAGGAGGGCCACCCCCAGGGCGCCGCCCGCCTGGCGCAGGGTCATGGTGATGGCCGTTCCCGAGCCCGCGCGTTCCGGCGGGAGTACCGCCAGGACGGCGTCCATAGACGGGGTGAGCGCCGAGCCGATCCCCAGGCCCGCGATGACGAACCAGGTGGCCGCGTGGCCGAAGCCGCTGCCGATGTCCGTGGTGGCGCCGAGGCCGAGGCCGACGGCGGTCAGCGCGAGGCCGACGGTGATGGGGATCCGGTGGCCGATCTTGTTCGCCACCCGGGTGCCGACGCCGACCCCCACCACGAAGCCGCCGATGAGCGGCAGCAGGCGCAGGCCGGTGTTGAACGCGTCGTGCCCGAGGACGAACTGCAGGTACAGCGGGACCACGAACAGCAGACCGAACAGCGCGAAGCTGACCAGCGTGGCGTTGGCGTTGCCCCAGCTGAACTGCCGGTCGCGGAACAGCGCCAGGTCGATCATCGGGTGCTCGACCCGGTTCTCCCACCACAGGAACCCGACCAGCACGACCACGGCGCCCAGCAGCGCGGTCAGCACGAGCGGGTCGGTCCACCCCCGGTCCGGTGCCTCGATCGCGCCCCAGACGAACGCCAGCAGGCCGACGATGGACAGCAGGCCGCCGACCAGGTCGGCGCGGCGCGGTTCGGGGTCGCGCGACTCGGGCAGCAGGACCGCGACCGCGGCGAGCGCGGCGACGATGATCGGGACGTTGACCAGGAAGATCGAGCCCCACCAGAAGTGGTTGAGCAGGTAACCGCCGATGATCGGGCCGAGCGGGATGCCCGCGCCCATGCCCATCACCACGATGGACAGCGCCTTGCCGCGCTCGGCCGGGTCGAACAGCACGGCGATGGCGGCGAGCGTGGTCGGCATGATCATCGCGGCGCCCACGCCGAGCGCGGCCCTGGCGATCACCACCCAGGTGACGTCGTCGGCCCAGGCGGCGAGCAGCGAGGCGCAGGCGAAGACCACCAGGCCCGCCAGCAGCACCGCCTTGCGCCCGTAGCGGTCGGCCACCGCGCCGATGGGCAGCATCAGGCTGGCGAACATCAGGATGTAGGCGTTGACGATCCACTGCAGCCCGTCGGTGCCGGTGGCCAGCGCGGTGCTCAGCGTCGGCAGCGCGACGTTCATGATCGTGATGTCGAACCCGATGGTGAGCACCGCGAGGGTCAGCGCCCCCAACGCCCACCACCGCGCGCCGCTGGCCGATCTGGCCATGGTCGAACCCCTTCCCCTTGGTGCGCGCCGGACGCCGCACAGTCATATCCACGCTAATCGATATGTCGAAACATGCATATGACCCGGTCGGGTCAGCCGGTCTCGAGGTGCGCCTTGAGCCGGTCGAGCGTCACCCGCATGGCCGCCCGGTTGTGCGTCGCGCGGTCGGCGATCCCGGACACGACCACGGCGATGCCGCGCATGAGGGCGCCCCGGTTGTCGTGCCACACCTCGGTGACCACCGTGCCGCGCCCGTCCCGGACCGGCTCGAGCCGGTAGCTCCACGAGGCGATGGGCAGGCCGATGGCGCCGCTGTCGAAGGCGAACGCGGTGTCGGGCACCAGTTCGGTGACCACGCAGTGCGTCGTCCACCGCCGCACGCCGCGCCGGTTGTGCCCGGAGAACCGGCTGCCCGGCGCCAGCGAGCCGTCGCGCAGCACCGTCGCCCCGGTGCACTCCGGGCTGAACCGGCCCCACGCGGCCACATCGATGATGGTGGCGAACACGACCGGTGGTGGTGCGGCGATCTCGACCGTCTCCTCGACGTGGACCTCGCGTGGCATGTCCTTCTCCTGACTCAGAGCAGCGTCCGGTAGCGGCCGGTGTGGCGCACGAGTGGCGGCGCGGTGCCGACCTCGGTGTGCCGCACGGCGCCGATCACGATGGCGTGGTCGCCCTCGTCGTGTCGGCGGTGCGGGGTGCAGGTGATCCAGGCGGACGCGCCCGCGACGACGGGCACGCCGTCGACCTCGGCGGTCAACGCCTCGAGGGACCGTTCGGTGCGGGGGCCCGCGAACAGGTCGGCGAGGTGGTGCTGGTCCGCGCCGAGCACGCTGATGGCGAAGGGCCCGCTGATCATGGCAGGCGCGGTGATCATGGAGGGCGCGGTGAGGTGGCGCAGCATGGGGGAGCCCAGGCGCAGGCAGAACAGCACCAGGGGCGGCTCGAGCGAGAGGGAGGTGAGGGTGCCGATCGTGGTGGCCCAGCGCTGTGCGCCCGAACCGGCGGAGACGATGCTGACGCCGGTGGGCAGCGAGCCGATGGCCGCGCGGAAGGCGGGGGCCGGGGCGGCGTGGGTGGATCTCATCACCACCACCACGGGCAGAGGTCGATCATCCAGTTGAGGGTCAGGGCGAGCGCCGGGATGACCGGGAGGGCGGCGCCGCCGAGCTGGATCGCGCGCGAGCAGAGCTTGTTGCAACATCGGGATGGGCCGCGCAGGGCGGCCAACCGCACCGCGAGCGCGGTACCGCCCGCGGGCATGCCGGTCACCGGTGTGGGGATGTCGCCGAACTCGGTCAGCGCCATCAGCGTGGCGGGCGCCCCGGCCCTGCGCCGGGCGGAGCAGTCCGCGCACAGCTCGAGGAACTCGCTGACGCGGGTGGACAGCACCGCCGCGCAGGTGGTCGGGAACGAGCGGGCCATGGCGGTCCCGAGCTGGGCGACCAGGTGGTGCCGTTCGCGCAGGTGCGCCTGCTCGTGGGCGATCACCGCGCGCAACGAGTGCTCGTCGAGGGCGTCGATGGCGCCCTGCGACATCACGATCCGCCCGGAGAAGACGCACGGGACGCTGTAGGCGAACAGGCGCTGGTCCGGGATGACCGCCACCCCTGGTTGCCCGGCGTGCTCGGTGGCGAACAGGTCGATCAGCATCTCGTGCCGTCGCCGCCGCCGCCGCGCGACCCGGTTGATCGCCCAGAGCTCGCGCCCGACCCGCGCGCTCGCCCACAGCGCCAGCGCCGCGCCCAGCACCGCGGCCGCGGTGACCGGCAGCAGTTCCGCCGTCGACGAGTGCGGGTCGGCCGCGAGCATCACCAGCGCGCCGACGGCGGCCAGCGGGACCGCGAGCACGGCGCCGACCCACAGGGCCAGCGCGCCGCACGGTTCCCGGCGCACCCAGTGCAACCGCGTGGTGATGACCGTTGTCGCCAGGCACGCCACGACCATCGTCGCGGCAACCAGAAGCAGCGCTCCCATATCCCCCTCGGACCCCTCTTCGTTGAGGCGGGCCCCCGCTCCGCCGTGCGCGCTCAGTCGTCCAGCGCCTCCCGCAGCGCCGCCCTGTCGTCCGCCCCGAGCTGGTCGACGAAGCGGACCAGCACTCCCGTGTCGCCCGCCGCCACCCCGAGGGCGTCGGACAGGAGCTCGGCGAACAGTTCGTCCCTGGTGGCGACCGCGCGGAACCGGTGCGCCCGTTCAGCCCGTTCCTGCGTGACCAGCCCCTTGCGGGCCAGTCGTTGCAGGGTGGTGAGCGCGGTGGTGTACGCGATCGTTCTCGCGGTCTCCAGCGCCTCGTGGACCTCGCGGACCGTCAGTGGGCGCCCCGCGTCCCACAGGCAGGTCATCACCGCTCGTTCAAGATCGCCCAGTCGAACCACCCGGTCATCGTAAAACACCACGACGATCTTGACTACCGTGATAGTACTACTGCGGTAGTTGTCGTGGGCCGTTTCGGGGGGTTCCCACGACCGGTGCTCACAACCAGTGCCCGCACGAGGGGGAGATCCATGCAGTTGGCGACGATGCTTGGCGCGCCGGGGACGGCGATGCGCCTGCCGCAGCAGGAGTGGGACAGCGCGGTGACCGCCGCGCTGGTCGACTCGTTCACCGTCCACCATGTGGGCAACCGCTTCTTCCGGGCCCAGTGCGACGCGGTCGGGGTGAGCCCGGGCGACATCCGCTCGCGGGCGGACCTGGCCAAGATCCCGCTGATCCCGGTGAGCATGTTCAAGAGCCCGGACGCGCACGTCCTGCTCACCGCCTCGCTCAACGACATCGAGCTCGACATCCGCTCCACCGGCACCGGCGGGGTCCCCAGCGTCGCCCGCCGCGACACCGCCACGCTGACCCGCGCGGTCACCGGGATCATGGGCACCTACCGGGACCTGTTCGCGGTGTCGCGCGGCGCGGGCCTGTTCCTGTGCCCGTCGACCGCCGAGGCGCCCGAGATGGGCATGGTCAAGGTCTTCAACCTGCTCAACGGCCTGTTCGACGACCACACCTACCTGGTGCGCGACTACGCGTTCGACCCGGAGGAGGCGGTGGCCTACCTCAACCGCTGGGCCGGGGAGACGACCAGGCACGTGGTGGGGCCGCCGTTCCTGGTCAACCGGCTGCTGCGGTTCCTGGAGCTGGAGGAGACGCCGCTCCAGCTCGACCCGGAGTCGCTGGTGATCACCCTGGGCGGCTGGAAGCGCTACACCGGCGAGTCGATCGGCCGCGACGAGTTCGACGCGAAGGTCGGCACCTGGCTCGGGGTCGCCCCGGACCGGGTGCGCGACATGTACGGGATGATCGAGTCGAACATGCTCGCCGTCGAGTGCGAGCACCACCGCAAGCACGTCCCGCCGTGGTGCTACATCTCCATCCGCGACGTCACCGACTCCGCCGTCGAGCTGGCGCCCGGGCAGACCGGCGGCATCGCCATCCTCGACGCCACCAACAGCGGCTACCCCGGGTTCCTGATGTCCGACGACATCGGCGAGGTCGACGAGTCCGGGTGCCCGTGCGGCCGCACCGGCCAGACCGTCACCTTCCGCCGCCGCAGGCAGGGCGCCGAGCTGGGCTGCTGCGCGGTCAGCATCGAGAAGTTCATCGAGTCCAACGAGCTGGTCGCCGAGTGCGCGGTGCCCGAGGCGGTGCGGTGATGGGCCGGTTCAGCCCCACCGTGGTCGACCACTTCACCAACCCCCGCAACAGCGGGCAGGTGGCCGACGCGTCGGTGCGCGCGTTCGTCGGCAACCCCGTCTGCGGTGACCAGATCCTGCTCACCGCCGCGGTGGCCGACGGCGTCGTCACCGACATCCGCTTCCAGGCGTTCGGCTGCTCGGCGTCGCTGGCCGTGGCGAGCCTGCTGACCGAGGTGGTCAAGGGCAAGGGACTCGACGAGGTGGCCGCGCTCGACGCCGACCGCGTCGTCGAGTTGGCCGGTGGCCTCACGCCCGACCAGCGGCACGTGGCGGGACTGGCAGCCGATGTCGCGCACCGGCTCGTCGACAACTTCCACCAGGGGGTGAACGATGATGACCCGATCAGCTGCGGGGCCTGATCCCGCCGAGATCTACCTCGACCACGCCGCGACCACACCGGTCGCACCGGAGGCCGTCGCGGCCCTGGGGCGCGGGGTCGCCCTGCACGGCAACCCGTCGAGCAGGCACAGCGCCGGGCAGGCCGCCCGCGAGGCGGTGGACGGGGCGCGTGCCGCCGTCGCCCGGTTGCTCGGGTGCGCCCACGACGGGGTCGTGTTCACCGGCGGCGGTTCCGAGGCGATCAACCTGGCCCTGCTGGGCACCTTCGCCGCCGCCGAGTGGCGCGGGCACCTGGTGACCACCCGGATCGAGCACGCGGCCGTGCTCGGCGCGGCGGGCGCGGCCGCCACCCACGGGGTCGCGGTCACCGTGGTGCCGCCAGACCCGAGCGGCCACGTCGACCCCGAGCGGATCGCCGAGGCCATCCGACCGGACACGCTGCTGGTGTCGGTGATGCACGCCAACAACGAAACCGGCGCCATCCAGCCGGTCGAGCGGATCACCGAGATCGCCCACGCCGCGGGGGCCCTGGTCCACGTCGACGCGGTGCAGACGGCGGGCAAGCTCCCGATCGCGCCGCTGCGCGCGGACCTCGTCTCGGTGTCGGCGCACAAGTTCGGCGGCGTCAAGGGCGTCGGCGCCCTGCGCGTCCCGGCCGGGCACGAGCTCACCGCGCTGATCCACGGCGGCGGCCAGGAATCCGGCTACCGGGCGGGCACCGAGAACGTCCCCGGCATCCTGGCGATGGCGGCAGCGGCCGAGGTCGCGGTCACCGCCAGCGCCGACCCGGTGGTGCGCGCGCACCGCGAGCACCTGCGCGCCCGGTTGCTCGCGGGATTGGCGGAGCTGGACGGGATCCGGGTGCACGTGGACAGCCGCGTGATGGCCGAGACGGTGAGCGTCGCGTTCCCCGGCGTCCGCGGGGACACCCTCGCCGACCTGCTCGACCTGCGGGGCGTGCACGTGTCCACCGGGTCGGCCTGCCACGCGGGGTCCGAGTCGCCCTCGCACGTGCTCACCGCGATGGGGGTGCCCGCGGACCTGGCCCGCTCGACGGCCCGGTTCTCCTTCGGCTCGACCACCACCGAGCAGGCCGTCGTCGCGGCCGCCGAGGTGACGGTCGACTCGGTGCGGGGCCTGCGCCGGTCGTGGGGCGCCACCCCGGCCGCGGTGGCCGTCGGTGCGGGCTGAGCCCCGCGCCGGGCAGCCGTGCGTGCCCCCGGCGGAACCAGGAACCCGAGCCCAGCACAAGACCGGAGCAGAGCACAGGGTCGCGCTCAACACCCCCGTGCGGTCGATGAAGATGCTGGAGCTCCAGCTCGCCGCGGGCGCCACCGAGGTGTACCTGGCCTTGGCCTCCGGCGCGCCGGTGAGCTGGGACGCGCTACCCGCCAACCGAGACGGTGAACCTACCCAGGTGGCCAGTCGGGCCACGCTCACCGCGCTGGTCTCCGCTGCCCACGACGCGGGTGTGCTGGTGCACTTCTGCGCCGACGCACCGGTCGTTCCCCCCGACATGTCCGACGAGTACCGCCGCCACGTCGACCTGGGCGTCACGGCGGGAGCCGACACGGTCGTCGTCGGGTCGCTCGCCGCGTGCGCGTGGCTGGCGGGATCGGTCCCGGCGCTCGTCGCGGGTGACGCGGTGGGCGTCAGCTCCGTCAGTCTGGCCCGCCACCTGCGCGACCAGTACGGGGTGCGCCGCGTCGTGCTGCCGCACACCCTCGCCCTGGCCGAGATCGCGCTGTTCTGCACTGAACCTCAACTGGAGGTCGAGACTCCGGTGCAGACCGGCGCGGGCCTCGACTGCGGCCGGTGCAGGCTCGCCGACACCGCGGGGATCGGGTTGGGCTGCCGGGCCGGGTACCGCGACACCGACGGCGTCGACCTGGGCGCGTTCCTCGACGGGGCCTCCGACTGCGCCCTGTGCGACGTGCCCGCCCTGGTCGAGATCGGGGTCGCCGCGCTCCGGCTGCCCGGTCGGGAGAGCCCGAACGTCCGGCAGAACGCCAAGGTCACCCAGATGTACCGGCGGGCCCTGGCCGGGCACGCCGCGCGGGTACCGATCACCGAGGTCATCGCCGAGATCGACCGGGTCGAGCTGATGTGGCAGATGGGCTGGTTGCCCCGGCTGTGCGACCAGCAGCGCTGCCGGTTCCGCGACACACCGCAACTGCGCGCCTATGTGTGAGGTGAGGGCATGACCACCGAGATCCGGCTCTCCACAGTGGACGACCTGGCCGAGGTGCTCCGGTTGCCCGTCGACGCCGTCGGTCTCGGCCAGGAGGGGTGCCTGACCAAGGCACCCGACCTCGACGTGCTGCGCCGAGCCGCCGACGCCGTGCGGGACGCGGGCAAGCAGGTCGTCGTCGTGTCGCCGATCGCCTGGCCGCGCACCGCCGACACCGTCGTCGAACGGGCGATGGCGGTGCTAGGCGACGGCCCGACGACGGTCACCGTGAACGACCTCGGCACCGCGATCGCCCTGTCCGGCAGCGGGTGCACGCTCGTCGCGGGACTGGGCCTGACCCGGCAGCGCGCGCACAACGGTGCCGTGGCCGCCACCGGCCCGGTCGCCCCGGTGATCGACGTCGCGCTGGTCGACACCCTCGGCATCGACCAGGTCGAAGTGGACCTGGACATGCAGTTGGCGGGCATCGCGGCCCACCGCGTGCGTCAGGTGCTCGACGCGGTCCCGGTCGCGTTTGGACGGTCCTGCCCGACCGCCCGGCACGCGCGCACCGGTCCACCGGACTGCCGACCGCTGTGCGACGCGCCGCGCACCATCACCGCCGCGTCTCGCTGGAAGCTCGTGCACGGGCACCGCGAACCGCTGCCCACCGGAACGCGCGCACTCGAGCTGACCGTCTGGGGCAACGGCGTATACCAGCGCACGACCGGCTCACCGGTCACCGACTACCAGATCATCGACGCCCGTTGGCACCCCGGCGCGGCGCTCGCCGAGCGGGTCACCGCCCTGCGCGCCGCGCGACCCTAGGAGGGACCCGTGGTCGACTTCACCCTCGACCCCCACCAGCAAGACATCGTCGACCAGGCCCGCGCCGCCGCCAAGCGGATCCTCGCCCCCCGCGCGGCCGAGCACGACCGCACCGGCGAGTTCCCCGCGGCGAACTTCACCGACCTCGCGGACACCGGGCTGCTCGGGTTGCTCATCCCGAGCGAGCACGGCGGAGTCGGCGCGGACATGGTCGGGTACGCGCTGGCCATCGCCGAGTTGGCCGAGGCCTGCGGGTCGACCGCGTTGATCCTCGCCATGCACTGCGGCGCCACCCGGCTGCTGGCTGCGGCGGGCGACGAGACCTCTCGCGAGGTGCTCACCGGTGTGCTCACCCGGGGCGAGCTGATCTCGTGGGGGTTCTCCGAGCCCGGCACCGGCGGCAACATCCTCAACCCCCGGCTGCGCGCCGTCCCGCACGAGGGCGGGTTCGGCCTGATCGGCACCAAGGCGTTCTGCACCGGCGCGGGCCACGTCGACCACTACCTGGTCAACACCAACTCCGGCGAGCCGGACTTCCGCCGCGCCCAGTCGATGTTCCTGCTGCCCGCCGACACCCCGGGTCTCACGGTGAAAGAGACCTGGGACGCCATGGGGATGCGGGCCAACAGCGCCAACACCGTCCTGCTGGACTGCTCGGTGCCCGACCGGCTGTGCGTCGGCGGTCCGGGCGGGGGCATGCCGCTGCTCGGCCACGCCCTGCCCGCGCTGGTGCTCGGTCTCGCCGCCGCGTCCCTCGGTGTCGCCCGCGCCGCCTACGGCTTCGCGACCACGCACGTCGGCGCTCGGGTGCACGCCGACACCGGAGCCAACCTCGCCGCCTACCAAGGGGTCCGCTTCCAGGTCGCGGAGATGACCACGACCGTCCACGCGGCCCACCTGGCCCTGCTGCACGCGGCGGCCACGGCGGAGGCGGACCCGATGGAGGCGCTGCCCGCGATGAACATGGCCAAGTACCTGTGCAACACCGCCGCCATCGCCGTCGCCGACACCGCGATGCAGGTGACCGGCGGGCAGGGGTTCCTGCGCTCGAACCCGATGGAGCGCCACTACCGCGACGCCAGGGCCGGGGCGGTCATGGGCGCCAACCTCGGCGCGCTGCGTGACCTGATCGGCAAGGCCGCGCTCGGCATGGACATCCGCTCGACCTGACACCGGAGGA
The DNA here is from genome assembly GCF_024171945.1 of Actinokineospora globicatena. Classification (GTDB taxonomy): domain Bacteria; phylum Actinomycetota; class Actinomycetes; order Mycobacteriales; family Pseudonocardiaceae; genus Actinokineospora; species Actinokineospora globicatena. The sequence goes on along the minus strand of NZ_JAMTCR010000003.1, from coordinate 474,720 downwards.
CCACGGACATGACCAGCACGATCCCGACCGCCGAGGCCGTCGTCGACGAACTGCGCGCGGTGCTGCCGCGGGTGCTCGCCCCGGCGGACCTGGCCAAGGTCGACCTGGCCGCGGTGGACCTGACCACGCCGCTGCTGAGCCTGCCGATCGACTCGGCCGCACTGCTGGAGCTGATGACCCGGATCGAGGACCGGTTCCGCGTGTTCATCTCCGACGAGCAGGCCTTCGCGTTCACCACCGTCGGCGAGGTCGTCGACCACGTGCGCGCCAAGGCGCTGGCCAAGCAGGAGCGGAAGCGGGCCGCGGGGTGATCGTCGACTACCGCGCGATCGGCCGCACGACCCGGTCCCGGGTCGGCCTGCTCGACTCGGTCAGCCCACTGGCCGCCACGACCGGGCAGGACCTGTTCGACGACGCCCGCGCGGTCGCCGGTGCCCTGGCGGAGCGGGGGTTGGGGCCGGGGGACCGGGCGGTGCTGGTCGTCCCGACCGGTCTCGACCACCTCGTCGTGCTGGTGGGCTGCCTGCTGGCCGGGGTCGCGCCGTGCACGGTGGCCGCGCCGACCAACCCGGCGGACCCGAACTCGGCCGGGACCCGCCACGTCCGCGCGGCGATCGAGGTGATCCGCCCGGGGCTTGTGGTGGCCACGTCCGCGCACATCGACAACGCGGTCACGGTCGCCGATCTGCGACGTGGACCGACGCCGCGGTGGGACGACTTCCCCGAGCCGGCTCCCGAGCAGACCCACCACATCCAGCTCACCTCGGGATCGACCTCCGCGCCCAAGGCCGTGGTCCTCACCCACGCCAACGTCGCCGCCAACCTGGGGGCGCTGCGCACGACCTCCGGCGCTGAGGCGGGGCGCGACCGGGTCCTGAGCTGGCTCCCGCTGTACCACGACATGGGCCTGGTCCAGGTGCTGCTCGCGCTCAGCACCGATCTCGACCTGGACTTGATGGCGCCGACGGCGTTCCTGCGCGATCCGACGTCGTGGCCGCGCCACATGGCCGCCCGGCGGGCCACCCTCACCGCCGCCCCGCCGTTCGCCTACCGGACCGCGGCCGACCGGCACATCGCGCGGCCTGATCCGGGGCTGGACCTCTCCGCGCTGCGCCAGGCCTACGTGGGTGCGGAACCGATCCCGGTGTCGGCGCTGCGCTCGTTCCGCGACGCGTTCACCGGCGCCGGGTTGGCCGACGACGTGCTGGTCCCGTGCTACGGCATGGCCGAGACCGTGCTGGCCACCACCGTGGCGCTGCGGTCGTCCGAGCGCAACGACTTCGGCCGGGTGCGGACGACCCCGTTCGAGGGCAGGCGGCTCGTCTCGTGCGGGCGCCCGGTGCCGGGGACGGAACTCCGGCTGCTCGACGCGGGAGGCGCACCTGTCGCGCCGGGCGCGGTCGGGACCATCCACGTGCGCGGGGACTCGGTGATGGCCGGGTACCTGACCGTCGAGGGACCACGGGCGCCGGTGGACGGGTGGCACGACACGGGCGACCTCGGCCTGCTCGACGACGGGGACCTGTTCGTGGTCGGCCGGGTCAAGGAACTGCTGATCGTGCGGGGCCGCAACCTGCCGCCCTACGACGTGGAGGAGGTCGTCGAGCAGCACCCGCTCGTCGGTCCCGGCTCCAGCGCCGTCTTCTCCTACGCCACCGACGACGGCGTCACGGAGTCGGTGGTGGCGGTGGTCGAGACCCGCGCCCGGGATGAGCAGTGGCCGGGGTTGCGGACCGAGGTCGCCACCGCTGTCCGGCAGGCGTTCGGGCTCTCGCTCGCCGACGTGGTCATCCGGCGGCGGCTGCCGAGGACGTCGAGCGGGAAACGCCAGCGCTCGGCACTGCGGGCGGCGTACCTGGCCGAACTCGGGTGAGCCCGCGCTGAACCCGCGCGGACATATCAACGCCAGTTAGGATGTTGACATGACTGGCGACTCCTGCGACCTGCTGTGCCTGGACCTCCCGCAAGCCGAGGAGATCCGCGCTGGCCTGCTGCCCCTGCCCGCCGTGGAGACGGCCGCGGTGGGTGCGCGGGCGCTGGGCGACCCGACCCGGTTGACCATCGCCGCCGCTCTCGCGTCCGGGCACGAGCTGTGCGTGTGCGACATCGCGTGGGTGGTGGGGCACGCGCAGAACCTCGTGTCGCACCACCTGCGGCAGCTCAAGGTCGCCGGTCTGGTGGCGTCGCGCCGGGACGGCCGGATGGTGATGTACGCGCTGACCAGCAGGGGCAGTGCGTTGGTCGCCGTTGTGCTCGGCGATTCCGTGCCCGCGGAGGGGTGACGTGGCTGACGAGTGCTGCGGTCCGGAGCGGGACCGAGGCGAGGAGCCGGTACCGGAGCCGAGTCGGTGGTGGCACGTCCGCGACCTCCAGTTCGCGGCGGTGGCGGCGGTGCTGCTCGGGGTCGCCCTGCTCGTAGGGGATGGTCTGGTCGGCGACGGGTTGGGGCTCGCCTCCGCGGCCGTCGGCGCGGCCACGTTCGTACCGGGGGTGTTGCGCGGTCTCGCCCGGGGGCGGATCGGCGTGGGCACCCTGATGACCATCGCGGCCATCGGTGCCGTCGCACTCGGGCAGTACACCGAGGCCGCCATGTTGGGCGTGCTGTTCTCCGTCGCCGAGGGCTTGGAGCACCACGCGGTCGCCAGAACCCGGCGCGGTCTGCGTGCCTTGCTGGATCTCGTCCCGTCGACCGCGTCGGTGTTGCGTGGCGGCGCCGAGGTGGAGATCGCCCCGGCTGACCTGGTCGTGGGGGACCGGCTGGTGCTGCGCCCGGGGGAGCGCGTGGCCACCGACGGGGTGATCCGGGCCGGGCGCACCAGCCTGGACCTGTCCGCGATCACCGGCGAGTCCGTGCCGGTCGAGGCAGGCGTCGGCGCGGTCGTGCACGCGGGCGCCATCAACGGGGGCGGCGCGGTCGAGGTGGAGGTGACCGCGCGGGCCGCGGAGTCGTCGCTGGCGCGGATCGTGCACGTCGTCGAGCAGGCGCAGGAGCGCAAGGGCGTCGGTCAGCGCCTGGCCGACCGGATCGCCCGGCCGCTCGTCCCCGCGATCATGGTGCTGGCCGCCGTTGTCGCGGGTATCGGGTCGCTGCTCGGCGATCCGGCGGTGTGGGTGGAGCGGGCGTTGGTGGTGCTGGTCGCCGCGTCTCCGTGTGCGTTGGCCATCTCGGTGCCGCTGACCGTCGTCGCGGCCGTGGGTGCGGCGAGCAGGCACGGCGCGTTGGTCAAGGGCGGTGCCGCGCTGGGGGAACTGGGCCGGATCGGCGCGATCGCCTTGGACAAGACCGGCACGTTGACCCGCAACGAGCCGCGGGTCATCGAGATCATCGCCGTGGACGGCGCCGACGTGCTGGCCACGGCCGCCGCCCTCGAGGCCCGCAGCGAACACCCGTTGGCGCGGGCCATCCTGGCCGCCGCCGATGGGGCACGGCCTGCCACCGACGTCACCGCGATCCCCGGCCACGGTCTGCGCGGCACGCGCGATGGTCACGCCGTGCGGCTGGGGAAGCCCGGTTGGATCGCGCCGGGCGCGTTGAGTGGAGAGGTCGATCGACTCCAGGCGGCAGGTGCGACCGTCGTCCTCGTCGAACGCGACGACACCCTGCTCGGCGCCATCGCCATCCGCGACGAACTGCGCCCCGAGGCACCCGAGGTCATCACCCGACTCCACGACCTCGGCCTCACCACCACGATGCTCACCGGCGACAACACCCGCACGGCGACAGCACTGGCCAGATCCGCCGGGATCTCCACGGTGCACGCCGATCTGCTGCCCGAGGCCAAGGCAGCCCTGATCACCGACCTCCGCCCCGTGGCCATGGTCGGCGACGGCGTCAACGACGCCCCCGCCCTGGCCACCGCCGACGTCGGCATCGCCATGGGCGCCATGGGCACCGACGTCGCCATCGAGACCGCCGACATCGCCCTCATGGGCACCGACCTGCGCCACCTACCCCAAGTGGTCACCCACGCCCGCCAGGCCCGGCGCATCATGCTGCAGAACATCACCCTCTCCCTGGCGATCATCACCGTCCTCATCCCCATCGCCGCCCTGGGCACCCTCGGCCTGGCCTCAGTCGTCCTCATCCACGAACTGGCCGAAGTCCTGGTCATCCTCAACGCCATCCGCGCCGCCCGAACCACCCCACTCCCTGCCATCACCCCCACCTGCTGCGGCACCTGCTGACCGCCGGTCCGGGACCGCCCGAGCGGCACGCGACGAGCTCGTCGTAGCCCTGCCTTGATTTCCCCGGTTAGCGGAATCCCCGGCGTGCGCGCGCTCCAGCTGTCACATCCGAGGGTGGCGGTGGCTCAAGTCGGTGAGTCGTGACGATGGGACGGTGTGACCGGTGGACGAGAACGAGTGGCTGGCCGAGCGCTTCGAGCGGGAGCGGCCCCGGTTGCGTGCCGTGGCGTATCGAATGCTGGGGTCGGTGACCGAGGCCGATGACGCGGTGCAGGACGCCTGGGTGCGGTTGAGCCGGACCGGATCGTCGGGGATCGACAACCTCGGCGGGTGGTTGACCACCGTCGTCGCGCGGGAGTGCCTGCACCAGTTGAGGTCCCGTCGGCGTCGCCGCGAGGTCCCGTTCGACGCACACCTGCCGGAGCTGATCGTCTCCGACGCCGATCTGGATCCCGAACAGGAAGTGCTGCTCGCCGAGGCGCTCGGGGTGGCGCTGCTGGTGGTGCTGGAGCGGCTCGCGCCTGCTGAGCGGGTGGCGTTCGTGCTGCACGACATGTTCGACCTGCCCTTCGCCGACATCGCCGACGTCGTCGGTCGCACTCCGGCCGCCGCACGGCAGCTCGCCAGCCGTGCGCGGCGCCGCGTGAACGGAGCCGAGGTCCCGCGACCCGATTCGGATCTAGCGCGGCAGCGGAAGGTCGTCGACGCCTTCTACGCGGCCGCTCGACAGGCCGATTTCGACGGCCTGCTCCAGGTCCTCGATCCCGACATCACGCTGCGCACCGAGCACGGCGCAGACCGACCGGCGAGCGTCGTCCGCGGTGCGGCGGCTGTGGCGGACCAGGTGCGGGTCCCCGGCGGCGGCAGGCTGCGTCCCATCCTGGTCAACGGGGCGATCGGCGCGCTGATCACCCGCGACGAGCAGCCCTACTCGGTGCTGGTCTTCACCGTCGCCGACGACCGGATCGCGAGGATCGACGTCCTCCGCGACACCGACCGCGTCCACCAGGTCGCTGCCGCTGTCGTCGGCCAGCCGAACTGATCTACCGGTGGTCCGGGGCCCGGCGCGGACGCACCGGGCCCCATCCCCTCAGTAGTACTTGACCGACGGCCGCACCTCGACCGCGCCACCCATCCGCGCCTGCGGGACGCGGGCGGCGATCGCGATCGCGGCATCCAGGTCCTCGGCCTCGACCACCGCGAACCCGCCGACCGCGTGCCTGAGGCCGAGCCACGGGCCCTCAGTGCGCACGGCCGCACCGTCGGTCACCGTGACCGTCGTCGCGTCCTTCGGCAAACCCAACGGCGGCGCACCAGTCCAGTTCTCCATCTCGTTCAGCGCGACGTAGTCGGCGTAGGCGGCCTTCTTGTCCGCCTCGGACACCCGTCCCGCTTCCGGCGTACCCGGCAACAGGGTCGTGCCGTGGTAGATCACCAACACAAACTGCATCCAGTCCTCCTCATAGACCTGTGCGTCGCTCGCACACACCCATGAGCCCCGACCCGACCCCGATGTGACCACCTCCCACAGGGAGACCCCACTCGACTACCTCGCGGTCAAAGCGGCAGCCAACCGCAGACGCGACCACCGCCCGGCCTGCTACTTCCCGCCAGACCTGGTCACGAGCGCGCCCGGGGCATTTCCCGAGCCCTACGAAGACCCCAGGTACGCCGCTCGAACGCTTCGCAGCAGCCTGACCAGCTCTACACCCGAACCTCAGGTCTCGGACGAGGCCCAGCACCCAGGCCCCGGAACACTTCGCGGCCCCCAACCAAGAACCACACCCCGTGCCCAGGTCTCGGCCGAAGCCCGGAATCCCACTCCCGCCCACCAGACCCCGGATCGCGCCTCCGTCACGCAGACCCAGGACCGCGCTCTTACCCCCACAACCCCGCTTCGCGCCCGCGCGCGGTCCCACCCCTGCCCAGCCCCCACCCTCTCCGGGGGGCGGCCCTGGTCCAGTCTACAAGGACCCCCCGACAGTCGATCTTGAACCGACCCCTGCGGAGATCCACATGTGGATAACTTCTGTCACCCAGAAGACGGAATTTCGACGAGTGCAGCCAAAGTCAGTCCGGAGAAGGCAGCGAGTGCCAGTAGTCCACGGCCCCCTGCAGAACTGTCCTAAATAGAGCGAAGTTCACCGGCTTGTAGATGTAGCTGTCCGCACCAGCCGCGTAGCAGCGTTCGATGTCTGCGGAAGTCGTCGACGAGGTCAGCACGATGATGGTCAGCGCGGCGAAGGCGGGGTCCGCGCGAACAGACGACAGGACGCCGTAGCCGTCCACCCCGGGCATCGACAAGTCCAGGAACATGAGGGCCGGGCGGGGTCGGGTCGGGTCGCGGAGGCGGTCGAGGACGGCGTTGCCGTTGGGGAGGAACTCGAGTTGGAGTTCCGGGTGCGAGCGGGACAGGGCGCGGTCGATGGCCTCGCGGTCGACCTCGCTGTCCTCGACGACCAGGACGAGGTTGGCGTCGGTCACGCTGTCAGTTCGGTCCACGCGGTTCCTCCGTTGGGGTCCACGGCGGTCAGCTCGATCCGCGCCCACGTCGCGTCGCCTGCCACCTTCGCCCGGATGTCGGTCGGGCCCGTGGCGAACCGGGCCAGGTGGTCGGGCAGGGCCGCGCGGTCGAGCAGGGCGCTGCCGTGCGAGAGCTCCCGGAGGGCGAGGTCGACGGCGGGGGACACCTCGTGCGGCGGCAGCACGCGGTCGAGGACCGTGGTGCCGTGGTTGCGGACGACGAGCACCGCGACGTCGTCGTTGACGTGGTACCGGTCGGACCCGCCCAGCAGCGCCCCGACCAGCTCCGCCAGCGGCAGCTCCCGCGACCGGGTCAACGTCCGCGCCAGCTCGACGTCGCCGTAGAAGCCGCCGTCGGCGTCGCGGGCCTCGATCAGGCCGTCGGAGAACATCACCAGCAGCTCACCGGGGAGCAGCCGGTCGGTCGCGGGACGCAGGCCCAGGTCCCGCAGCACACCCACGAGACGCCCCCGGCACCCCGACTCCACCACCGACCCGTCCCGGCGGACGAACAGCGGCGGCGGGTGCCCGGCTGACTGCGTCTCCACCCACCACTCCCCGCCCGCGCCCGGTGTGAGCGTCGCGGTCGCGATCGTCAGGAACCGCGAGATCCGGTCGCGCAGCATCTTGCGGTTGAGGATCCCCAGGGCGTGCGGCGCGGGACCGCCCTCGGCGAGCACGGTCTCCAGCGTGTGCCGCGCCAACCCGGTCAACGCCGTCGCCGGGGCACCTCGACCGCACACGTCACCCACCAGCGCCACCACGGCACCGTCGGGCTGGTCGACCACGCCGTAGAAGTCGCCCCCGACCTCCAGCGCGTGGTCGGCGGCGTTGTACCCGGCCGCGAACTCCAGTCCCGGCACCGTCGGCAGCACCGCGGGCAACAGGTGCTGCTGCAGCGACGCGACGTCGTGGCGGCGCTGCTCGTAGAGCGTCGCGTTGTCGATCGCCAGTGCCGCGCGGCTGGCCAGGTCGTGCAGGACCCGCATGGTGACCCGCTTGCCCGGCTCGCCCCGGTGGAAGAACGTCAGCAGCCCGACGTCACGCCCCCGCGCCCGCAGGACACCCATCGTCATCGTGTCCAGGCCGACCTCGTCGGGCAGCCCCGCCGGCAACGGCCCGTCGACCGCCGTGGACGTGTCCGTGACGACCGGCTCACCAGCCCACCGCCCAGCCCGCAGGTGGTCGGCGAGCACCTGCTCCCGCCGGGCGTCGACGTGCGCGGCGGCGACCTGCACCATGCGCTCGTCGCGCCGGATGTGCACCGCGGCGCCGTCGGCCAACGCGGGCACGACCATCCGCAGCACCGCGCGCAGCGTGTCGGTGATGTCGAGCGAGGCGTCCATCCGCAGCGACGCCTCGGCCAGCAGCGCGTCGACGGCCTGGTGGTCCTCGAGGGCGCGCTGCTCGCTGATCCGGTGGTCCGCCGCCACGACGACCTCGATGACCTGCGTCAACGCCGTGGTGAGCCGCTCGGTGTCACTCGCGTCCGCGACCGTCGCCAGTCCGAGCACGCCCCGGCCGCGCTCGGCGACGCCGAAGGCGATCACCAGCATCCCGTCGCCCCCGGACGCCACCGTCCGCGCCGCGAGACCGGGGGAGCAGCGGGCCAACACCGGTAGCGGCAGCACGGCCCCGTCGTGGGGGAGGTCGGTGACGAGCGCGGCGATGTCGGCGGCCAACCCGTCGGGACCGGTGCGCAGCCCGGCCGCGTCGGCCCACCGGGTGACCATGACCTCGTCCTCGGGCGAGAGCCGGGCGCCGAACACCGCCTGGACGCCGGGCAGGTCGAGCAGGCCGGAGTACAGCTCGTCGGCGAACTGCCTGGTGCTCACCGACGCGAACGCCGACTGCCACAACCGGTGCAGTCGGTCCGGCCAGTGACCGTGTCGGTTCGGGTGCACGCTTCCACTTCGCTCGATCGGGGACGCCGCCCCAACTGTAGGGTCTGCTGCGACGCATGGCCCCACCGCGCGGGTCGACTGGGCGAACGGGGTGGGTCTGTGGGCACCGGCGAGGACGACCTGTGGCAGCCCGACGACCGGTCGCGGGCCGCCGAGGTGGAGTCCGGCACCCCGTTCGACCTGTCGCTCTGCCTCAACGAGCCGATCCACCGGCTGGGCGGCATCCAGTCCTACGGCGCCTTGGTGGCCATCGACGCCGACGGTCGCGTCGCCGTCGCCAGCTCCAACTGCGAGCCGCTGCTGGGCGTCCCGACCGCCTCGGTGATCGGGATGTCCGCCGAGGTGCTGCTCGGGTCGGCCGGGCTGGCCGCCGTGCACGCCACCCTCGACGCGCCGACCGGTGATCGCGGCGTCCTCGCCCTCACCCTGGCCGACCGCGAGTTCGACGCCACCGTCTACCGGGCCGACGGGCACGTCGTCGTCGAGCTGGAACCGGCCACCGCCGAGCGCCCCTTCGTCTTCTCGCACTTCTACCCCGCCGTCCGCGCCGCGCTGGTCAAGCTCCAGCACGGCCGCACCGTGGTCGACGTGTGCGCCGCCGCCGTCGCCGAGATCCGCGCGCTGACCGGCTACGACCGGGTGGTCGCCTACCGCTTCGAGGGATCGACCGGGCCGGGCGAGGTGATCGCCGAGTCCGTCGCCGACGAGCTGGAGCCGTGGCTGGGCCTGTGGTTCCCGGCCACCGACATCCCGCCGCAGGCGCGCAGGCTCTACGAGCGCAACTGGATCCGGGTCATCCACGACGTCGACGACGACACGGCGCTGCTCGCGGGCTCGACCGACCCGCTGGACCTGTCGGACTCGACCCTGCGCACCGTGTCCGGGTTCCACCTGGAGTACCTGCGCAACATCGGCGTCCGCTCGTCGATGTCGGTGTCGCTGCTCAACGGCGGCCGGTTGTGGGGCCTCATCGCCTGCCACGGCCTTGCCCCGCGCAAGCTCAGCGCCGAGGTCCGGGCGGCCTGCGAGTTCTTCGGCGTCACCCTGTCCCTGCAGCTGGCCGCGTTGCAGGAGAGCGAGGCCACCACCGCCCGGCAGCACGCCCGCACAGCACTGTTCAGCCTGCTCATCGGCCCGCACACGGCGGCGCCCGAGACGCTGCTGGCCAGCACCGGCGAGCTGGCCGCCCTGGTCGCCTGCGACGCGGTCGTGGTCAGGCTCGACGGGCAGTCCACCGTCACCGGCGCGCCGCTCGACGAGGTCGCGCTGGCCGAGCTGTGGCAGCACGTGCCCGCGTTGGACAGCGGTCAGGTGTGGAGCTGCGAAAGCCTCGCCGAGCTGGACCCGGCCTTCGCGGCGCACGCGACCGAGTTCAGCGGCGTGCTGGTGTTGGCACTGGACGGCACGGGCAATCAGGTGGCGTGGGTCCGCCGGGAGCGCCGCGCCGCTCGCACGTGGGCGACTGACCCTGACCTGCCGGTACGCCTAGGGCCGCACGGCCAGCGTCTTACCCCGCGCGGGTCGTCGGCGGTGTACCAGGCGGTCGTCCGTGGGCGCTGCCTGCCGTGGATGACCGGGGACGCGACGGTAGCCGAAGAGTTCGGACACGCCGTACGCACTGCTGCGCTGCGCCGCGCTACCCAGCTAACCACCCTCAACGACGAACTGCGCCGCGCCAACGACGACCTCGACACGTTCACCCACGTCGCCGCGCACGAGATGAAGGAACCGCTGCGCGGGATCTCGACCACCGCCGCGTTCATCACCGAGGACGCGCCCGACCTCGACGCCACCACCGCGCGCAGGCTCGGCACCATCCAGAAGCTCGCCCACCGGATGGACGAGCTGATCAACAGCCTGCTGCACTTCGCCCAACTCGGCCAGGGCGCGCTGCACCGCACCGAGGTGGACCTGCGGGAGGCCACCGAACAGGCGCTGGAGGTCGCGGGCATCCGGCTCGCCGAGCACGACGTGGCGGTGACGCTGCCGGAGCCGGGACTGACCGTGTCGGCCGACGCCGAGCGGTTGCAGGAGATCCTGGTGAACCTGCTGGTCAACGCCGCCAAGTACGCCAAACCGTCGCTGCCTCGCACGGTTGTCGTCGGTGTCGTCCCGGGCACGCCGCCGACGGTGTTCGTGCGCGACAACGGCATCGGGATCCCGGAGGCGCACCAGGAGGACGTGTTCCGGCTCTTCCGCCGTCTGCACCCGCGCGACTCCCACGGCGGCGGACACGGCGCGGGCCTGGCGATCGTCGACCGGATCGTCGAGCGCCACGGCGGTCACCTGTGGCTGGAGTCGACTCCGGGGGAGGGCACCACGGTGTGGTTCACGCTCGGCGAGTGAGGTAGGCGTCGAGCTGGGCCGCGCCCGCGAGGAGGGCTCGGCTGCGGGCGGTGATGCGGTCCTGCCAGGCGTCGAGGAAGGCGCTCAACTCGTCCGCGCCGCCTGCTTCCCGTAGCGACTCGACGAACTTCGCGACCTGGCGCAGGGGATACCCGCCCCGGCGAAGCTGACGGGCGACCTCTGCGTCGCGTACGGCAGCGGGCCCGTACTCGCGGTGGCCCGTCGGGCGGTCGGGGCGCAGGATGCCCTCCGTTTCCCAGGTGCGCAGGGTCGCCGGGTGCACGCCGAGCCTGCGGGCGAGTTCGCCGACGGTCAGCGGCTGGCCGGTGACGCGAGTCGGGGTTGTGGCGGAGAGAGCGGCGGCGACCTCGGCTCGAGTGTCGCGCTCGGCGAGCAGGGCGACGTGCGAGGCGTCGATGAGCCGGTAGGCGGATTCGGTGTCGCCGTGGTGGATCGCGCGCATGATCTCGACCGCGTGCTGATGGCCGTGACCGGTGCGCAGTGCGAGGAACGCGCGTAGGGCTTGGGCGTGCAGGGGTGTGTAGTGGCGGTAGCCGGTCTCGCTGCGTTCGGCGGGTGGAAGGGCGCCCGCGTCCTCGTAGTTGCGGATCGCCTGGACGGACAGTCCGTGCTCCCTGGCGAGGTCGACGGGGCGCAGTGCTCTCACCTCCTGTTTGAAGGTTTGACTCGTGGTTGCCTGGTGAGCCTCTTCCAAGTCTCAACCGATTCTTCAACGATAGCGTTGTGGGCGGTTGCTTCTGGAAGGGGAGTTCATGGCACTGCTCGGCCGCCAACTCGAGGACGCGGCAGCGTTGGGGCAGGCGGTCGACGACCTGCTCGTCGACCCGCCGACCTTGCTCGCCCTCGGCGAACCCACCCACGGGATCGCCGCGTTCCCCCTGCTGCGCAACGAACTCCTCGGCCACCTCGTCGACCGCGGGTACCGATCGATCGTGCTGGAGATCGACTTCTTCGCCGCGTCCCTGGTGGACGACTACGTCAACGGAGCCGAGGCCGACCTCGACGTCGTGCTCGCTTCGGGGTTCTCGCACGGCTTCGGCGCCATACCGGGCAACCGCGAGCTCGTCGACTGGCTCCGCGCGCACAACGCTGGGCGGGCGCCCCAGGATCGGGTCCACTTCTATGGCTTCGACGCCCCAGTGGAGTATTCGGGTGCGCCGAGCCCACGCCACTCGCTGTCGACGGCCATCGAGTACCTGCCCGCGGCTCTGCGGCCAGACCTCGATCTTGAGCCACTGCTTGGTGATGACGCTGCCTGGACGAACCCGGCCGCCATGTACGACCCGTCGGCGTCCATCGGCTTGTCCGACCGCGCCCGATCACTACGCGTCGTCGCCGACGATGTAGCCAGCACCTTGCGCCGCGCGGCTCCCCGTCTCCAGCCCGCCGGTTACGCCACCGCGGCCGCCCACGCGCGCACTGCCCTCGGCCTCTTGCGGTTCCACGCGGCGATGGCCACTCCGACCCCCGACCGCATGGCGCTCCTGCTCGGCGTCCGCTCCGAGATGATGGCCGACAACCTGCTGGCCATCGTCGCCCGGGAACAACACCGCGGCCCCAGCCTGGTCTTCGCTCACAACGTCCACCTGCATCGGACCGAGGACACCAGCGCGGGTGCCCTTGTCGCGCTCGCCTTGGGGGATCGCTACGCGGTGATCACATCCGACGCCAACCCCGCGAGCACGCCCGGCACCCTCCAGGCCGTTCTGGCTGAGGCAACCACTCGCCGCGCGCTGTTCCCGGTGCCCGCCCTGCTCGCCGCCCTCGGTCCGGTGGTCGCGGGGGAGCCGATCGTGCCCGGCCACCTGCCCTTGAACCCAGCCGACCTCACCGGCGCCGACGCGGTCATCTTCATCGCCGACACTGACGGTGTCCGCCACCAGTACTGGTGACCCGGCTCCTGCTTGAAGCTGGGCGGCTCCGTTGACGTGCAGCTGTCGCCCTGTGCTCCCTGCTGTTGACCTGATCCCGTGGGCCAGCGGAACTTGACCATCGGATCGATTCTGTTCGCGCGCAGCAGTCTGATTTTGACGGAGAGACCTAGATCAATTTCGTCACGGTGACGTAGTAGTGGGTGGTGGGGTGAGGGCTTCCTGGAGGCGCTGGATGCGGGCGGGGAGGGTCGTGGGGTCGGGGTGGGCGAGGAGGTGGATCAGTTCGGACCGGAGGTGCTGCCGGAGGGCGTCGTGGCTGGTGGTGGCGGTGATCGCCGTGGTGATGTGGCGTTCCAGGGCTTGGGCGTGTTCCCGGTGCAGGGACTGGAGTTGGGTGTCGGCGTGACGCTGGGCTTCGGTGAGGGCGGCCTGGGCTTGGTCATGGGCGGCGCGGGCGGTGGCGAGCTCGGCCTGGAGGGACTCGACGCGGGCCGCGGTGGCTTGAGCGGTCGTTAGTTGGGCTCGGAGGGCGTCGGCTTGGGCGTGGGACTGGTCCAGGTCGTGGCGGGCCTGGTCGCGGGCGCGGGTGGTGTCGCGTTCGGCGGTGTCGGCCCGGGTGGTCTCGGTGGAGAGGCGGTGCCAGAGGTCGCGGCGTTCGGTGGTGAGGGAACGGACGCGGGCGGCGAGCCGGGTCGCGCGGTCGTCAGCTGACTCGGCGCGGGCTCGGTCCTGGGCGGCGGCCGCGTCTGCCCGGTCCGCGCGGGCGGACTCCAGCCGACGGGCCTCCACGGCGGCGGCGAGGTCCCGGCGGGCGGCGACGGACTCGCTCTCGGCGGCGTGCCGGTCCCCGATGGCCTCGCCGGTCACCCGCTCGGCCTCGATCGCCTTCGCGAGGGCGGCGTCGCGTTCGACGACCATCCGGGCGGCGAGGTCCTTGGCCTCCGCGGTCTCGGCCTCGGCTCGTTGGGCGCGGGCCTCGGCGTCGGCTACCCGCGCGGTGGCGGCGGTGTCGAGTTCGGTGAAGCCCGCGACCACGGTGGCGAGCGCGGTGGTCAGTTCGGTCGCCGCTGCCGTGATCTCCGCGGCTCGCGGTTGGAGTGCGGTCAGGGTGTCGTGCCCCAGTTGCCGCAGCGCCCCCAGGTAGTCCTCGACGCCCAGATCCTCCGCGGTCCGCCGCAGCGCCCGACCCTCGGCCGCGTGCTCGGGCGTGCAGTACCGCTGCCGGTTGCTCCGCGGCGTGAACCGGCTGCCGCACCCGGTCAGAGCGCACTCCCGGATCTCCGAACCCATCCCCAGCCCCCTTAAACTTGACGCCTAACCGAACATATTCAGGTTAGCACGCCACTTCTAAGGTTGAATATTAGAGGTTACCGACAGAACACTCCTTTTGTCGGTAACCTAACGGCATGGACCCGAGGACCCTTCCCGCTCGCACCACGGACCTCGCCGAAGGCACCCTCTGGCCTGGGGTGGGGGACCCGATCCGGCTGCTCACCGAGATCACCGCCTGGCTCCGGTCGTACGGCGCGACGTCCACCCGCCGCACCTACGCCGAGGGCTTGGGCCTGCCCACGAGCGTCGCAGACCTGCGCGACTGGCTCAGCCGCGCCGACCACACCTGGGTCCACGCGCTCCGCGCCTACGCCGACACCCTCGACCTCACCGCCGCGCTCCACGCCGACATCACCGACCCCGACCGAAACCGCCCCCCGACCCGCCCCGGTCGTTTCCGCCCCCTGCACTGGCTCCGCTGGTGCGTCTCAAACGGCCTCGACCCCGTCACGGCAGCCTCTATCGACGTCCTGAACTGGCAAGACGCCCTCCGCGCCGCCGGTGCCGCCCCCGCGACCCGCACCCGCATGCTCGCCACCGTCCGTACCCTCTACCAACACCTCGCCGCCGCGGGCCTCGTCACCGCCAACCCCGCCGACCTCGACCGCCGCCGCCTCGGCCTGCGCGACCCTCAACCGGCCAAGACGATCCTCACCCTCACCCCCGCGGAGGTCGCGGCCCTGCTCAACGCCGCCGCCAGGCCCCGCCCCGGCGCATCACCCCGAGACCGCCTCCGCGCCCGCGCCGTCGTCGCCCTGTTCACCCTCGGCCTGCGCGTGTCCGAGCTGTGCGACCTCGACCACCCCGACCTGCACACCACCCGCGGCCGCCGCGCCCTGCGTGTCACCGGCAAGGGCGGCAAGATCCGCACCGTCTACCTCACCGACCTGGCCGAGTCCGCCCTCACCGACTACTTCGACGCCCTACCCACCGGCCCGACCACCACGGTCACCAGGGCAACCGCGTCCGGCCGCGCCCCGCTCCTGATCACCCGAACCGGCACCCGCTGCGACCGCCGCGACATCTGGAGCCTCCTGCGCCGCCTCGCCACCGCCGCCGACCTGCACGAACTCGCGGGCGCCATGCACCCCCACGCCCTGCGCCACTTCTACGTCACCACCGCGATGGAACAGGGCGCCCACATCACCGACGTCCAATCCGACGTCGGCCACGCCCGCGTCGACACCACCCAGCGCGTCTACAACCACGCCACCCGCGACCCCTCCCGCACCGCCGCCACCCACGTCGGCGACACCATCACCCGCCACCTGGAGCAGACCCCGTGACCCCCGACGACCTCGACACCGCCATCACCTGCGTCACGACCGCGCTAACCCCCATGACCAGCCGGAACTGGTCCGAAGCACCCGGCACAGGGGAGTGGACCGCCTGGCACACCGCCGAACACATCGGCGACTGCCTCCTGTCCTACGCCGCCCAGGTGGTCGCCCAACCCACCACCCACTACGTCCGCTTCCTCGCCAAGGCCGACGAGGACGCCACACCCGCCGATCTGCTGGAGTTCGCCACCGCAGGCGCGGGCATCCTCTCCGCCACCCTCCACACCACCTCCCCAACCACCCGCGCCTACCACCCCTCCGGCCTCTCCGACCCCGAAGGCTTCACCGCCATGGCCAGCGTCGAGATCCTGATCCACGGCACAGACATCGCCCGCGGCCTGGGAACCTCGATAACCCCACCCAGCGACCTGTGCACCCGCATCCTCTTGCGACTGTTCCCGCACGTAGACGTAAGAGGCATCGACCCATGGACAGCCCTGTTGTGGGCGACCAACCGGATAGACCTACCAGGCAAGCCCCGCCAAACCGCCTGGCACTGGCAGGGCACTCCTCTCACCTGACCAGCAGCGGAGCCGTAGGTGCGATGCTTCCCGCATGGGCGAGTTGCGTGTGGTGGTGGACGACCTGTCAGGTGCGGAGGTGGCGCGGTTCCTGGAGGAGCACGTCGAGCAACTGCGGGCCGTGACACCGCCGGGGAGTTCGCACGCGTTGGATCTTGAGGGGTTGCGGAAGCCCGAGGTGACGTTCTGGGCGGTCCGCGACGGGGACGTGCTCGCCGGGTGCGGTGCGCTCAAGGAGTTGGCGCCGGGGCATGGGGAGGTCAAGTCGATGCGGACGGCGGGGGAGTACCGCAAGCGCGGGGTGGCGTCGTTGGTGTTGCGGCACATCGTCGGGGTCGCGACCGAGCGCGGGTACGAGCGGCTGAGCCTGGAGACGGGGTCGTTCGAGTTCTTCGCCCCGGCGCGGGCCCTCTACGCGAAGTACGGGTTCACCTTCTGCGGCCCTTTCCCGCCCTACGTGGAAGACCCCAACAGCGTGTTCATGACCAAAGCGCTGGCCTGAGCGACGAACACGAACTCCTTGCCCGGCCGGTCCGGCGCCTCACGGACGTCGAGCACGCGGTACCCGTGCGCGGCGAGATCCCGCGAGATCTCGTCCAGGTCACGGAAGCGCAGGGTTGTGCTCGAGGAGATCACCGCGCCGTCCGGGAACCGATAGGTCGAGCGGAAGGACACCAGCGGCAGCCGCACCTCGGTGACCTCCCGCCGCTGCGAGACCGCCCCGATCCCCGGCACGTCCAGCACCACCTGGCCGTCCCACTCCTCCCACGCCCGCCGCTGCGGCCGCCGGGTCTCGAACACCAGGTACCCGCCCGGCCGCGTCGCCGCCCGACAGCCCGCAAGCACCTCAGTCCACTCCGCGTCTGTCAGGAACACCTGCGCGACGTTGCCCGTCATCACGACCAGGTCAACGTCCAAGCCCGCCGCCGAGCCGACGTCCCCGTGCACCCACCGCACCCGTTCTTCCCTGCCGCGCGCCACCGCCAGCGACGCCTCCGCAGGGTCGACCCCGATCACGTCGATCCCGCGTTCCGCGAGCCGAACGCCCAGGTTGCCGGTGCCGCAGCCCAGGTCGAGCACCCGCCGCGCGTCGAGTTCGGCGACGAGGGCCACGTACGCGTCGAGGTCGTCGCGCGGGGCGTCGAAGGTGTCGTAGACGGCCACCAGGCGCGGGTCGGCGAAGACCGAGTCGGGCGTCAGGGGGCCACGACCTTGTGCAGTGCGCGCAGGCACGAGTCGAGGGCCTGGTGGCGGGACGCGACCCCGGTCCGGGACTGCTGCCAGGCGGCGTAGAGCAGGGCCCAGAGGATGTCGCGGATCCAGGGGCCGGTCAGGGTGGAGTCGATGCTGCCGTCGCGGTGGCCCCGGGTGATGAGGTCGAGGACGGACTGGCTGTCGGGGTCGCAGTCCCAGGTGACGTCGCCGTCGGGGGCGGAGTAGTTGAACACCAGCATCAGCACGTTGCCGAGTTCGAAGTACTCCTGGCAGAGCCGGTCCAGCCCGTCCGCGCCGGTCCCCTCGGTGAGCCGCGCCCGCCGGGTCGCCTGGACCACGTGCTCCCAGCCCATCTGCTGCAGCGCGGTGGTCAGGTCGGCGCGCTCTGGGAAGTACCGGTGCACGGTGGTGCGCCCGACCCCGGCCGCGGCGGCGATGTCGCCCAGGCTCGCGGCCGGATCGGCGGTGAGCACGGTGACCGCGGCGTCGAGGATCGCGCGGCGGGTGCGGGCCTTGGTCCCGGTGTCGGCTGCGGTGCGGAGATCCACCGGCCCAGCCTAGGTCGCCGCGGCCCACAGCGGTATTCCACTTGACCGCTGTGGAACATCGATGTTCCACTATCGAGCATGAGCGTTCCGAAAAGTGGGCGGCTTCGCGTCCTCTGGTCCTTCGCCCGTCCCCACCGCGCCCGACTCGCTCTCGGGCTGGTGCTCGCCCTCGCCGGGTCCGGCGTCGGCCTGGCCACCCCGCTGGCCACCAAGTGGGTCCTCGACTCCCTGGGCGCCGACGGCGGCCTGCGCGGCCCCATCGTGCTGATGGCCGTGCTGCTCGTGGTCGGCGCCGTGATGTGGACCTGGCAGTCGGTCGTGCTGGGCACCCTCGGCGAACGCATCGTCCTCGCCGCCCGCCAGGGCATGGTCGACCGGTTCTTCCGCGCCACCGTCCCCGCCATCAGCACCCGCGCGCCCGGCGAGCTCGTCACCCGGGTCACCTCCGACACCCTCCTGCTGCGCGACGCGGCCGCCGCCAGCGTCATCGGCCTGATCAACGGCGTGGTCATGCTGGTCGGCACGCTCGTGCTGATGGCGGCACTGGACCTGGTCCTATTCCTGACCACGGTCGCCTCCGTGATCGCCATCGCCATCCTGTTCGGACTGCTCATGCCCGCGATCGCCGTCGCCAAGGAGAAGGCGCAGGCCCACGTCGGCGCGCTCGGTGGGACCCTCGAAGGCGCGCTGCGAGCAGTGCGCACAGTCAAGGCCAGCCGCGCCGAGCAGCGGCAGACCGCCACGATCATCACCGACGCACGCGGCGCGGCCGAGCAGGGTATCCGCGCGATCCGGCGGGAGGCGATCGCCTGGGCCATCTCGTGGAGCGGCATCCAGCTCGCGATCATCCTGATCCTCGGGATCGGCGCGTGGCGGGTGTCCGACGGGGACATGGCGGTGTCGACGCTGATCGCGTTCCTGCTCTACTCGTTCGGCCTGATGGGGCCGGTGACCACGCTGAGCCAGAACGTCACCGCGCTGCAGAACGGCATCGCCGCCGCGGGGCGCATCCGGGAGGTCGACGACCTACCGGTCGAGACCTCGGGCGTCAGCACCAACGCCACCGTTCGCACTACCGGGCCGGTGTTGGAACTTCGGGGCATCACCGCCGCCTACGGGCCCGACTCCCCGCCAGCAGTGCGCGGCATCGACTTGGACGTGCCGCGCGTGGGGCATACCGCCATCGTGGGGCCCTCCGGCGCGGGTAAGACCACCTTGTTCTCCCTGATCCTGCGGTTCCTAGAGCCCCAGGAAGGCTCGCTGCTCGTCAACGGTGTTCCTTATCGGGACCTCACCCACGCCGACATCCGAGCCCACCTCGCCTACGTAGAGCAAGAGACACCGGTTGTCCCCGGCACGATCCGCGACAACCTGCTGTTCTCCCACCCCGACGCCACCGACGACCAACTCCAGAGCGCGCTGGCCGCCGTCCGGCTCGACACCCTCGCCGACACGCTGCCCGAGGGCCTGGACACCCCGCTGTCAGGCACGTCTGTCTCGGGCGGTCAACGCCAACGCATCGCCCTTGCCCGCGCAGTGCTGACCGACCCGGACGTCCTGCTGCTGGACGAGGCCACCGCCCAGGTCGACGGCCTGACCGAGGCCGCCCTGCACGACGTCATCCGTGCCCACGCCTTCCACGCCGCCGTGGTCACCATCGCGCACCGGCTCTCCACGGTCGTCGACGCCGACACGATCATCGTCATGGCCGAGGGCCGGATCCGAGCCCGCGGCACCCACGCCGAACTCCTGGCCACCGACTCCCTGTACCGCGACCTGGTCGAGTCCCTCCGCATCCCGGACTCGGTGGCTAAGGTGGGTTCCATGGGCCATTGACCTCGCGCACCGCCGCCGCCTCCTTCGCCTTGTCCACTCACGCGAAGGAGGATCCAGCCGTGCCCATCCCTGTGCCTGACGCCCTTGCCGCGTACTACGCGAAGCAGAGCCCTGAACACCTGCCGTGGCTGCGCGCCCTGCCCACGCTGGCCGACACAATGCTCGAGCGGTGGTCCCTGAAGGTAGACGGCCCCGCGCGCCACGGCATGGTCGCTTTGGTAATCCCCGTTGTCCGTCCTGACAGGACACCCGCCGTCCTGAAGCTCCAGCCCCGCGACGAGGAAAACGACGGCGAGCCACTTGCATTGCGCCACTGGGCAGGCAACGCGGCGGTCCACCTACTCGACCACGACGAACCAACCGGCGCCATGCTCCTAGAGCGCCTCGACGCCTCGCGCCCCCTGAGCGCCCTCCCAGCGTCAGAGGGCATCGCCGTCATCGCAGACCTTCTATCCCACCTACACGTCCCCGCCCCACCAGGGATCCGCACCCTAACCGACATCGCCACCGCAATGCTCGCCGAGCGCCCTCTGTTGAACCGCCTAATCAACCCCACCGAACGCACCCTGGCCATCACCTGCGCCGACGCAACCGCCGCAGCCCTCAGCGAACCCGGCAACCGCCTACTCCACTGGGACCTCCACTACGACAACGTCCTCGCCAGCTCCCGCACCCCCTGGCTAGCCATAGACCCCAAACCCATCTCCGGCCACCCCGCCTTCGACCTAATGCCCGCCCTAGACAACGCCTACCTCACCCCCACCGCCCTACTCCACCGCTTCGACCTCCTCACTGAATCCCTCTCCCTAGACCGCCCTACTGCGGTGGCCTGGACCCTCGCCCGCACTCTCCAAAACACCCTCTGGTCCCTCCACGACGGCGAAACCACCCTCGACCCAATCCAAGCCGCCATCGCCAGCACCTTGCTCGCGCGTTGACCACTACCGTGTCAAAGTTGCCAAACCAGGTGCTGACCAGGGAAGACTCGGTTTTCCCTGGTCAGCACCTGGTTGTGACGGGTGGTGCGAGAACTGCTATGGACGCTACCGCTTGACCCGTGCGCGCACGGCAAGAGCTGCGAGTGCGAGTAGCAGCGGGCCAAGGTAGCGAAGCACCAGGACAGCCCACTCCCCCGCCGTTGTAACCGGCTTGCTCGGCGCCCGGATGAGCGACGTGGCCGACTCAAGCGCGATCAGCAGTCCTTGCCCCCACCGGGAGATGTAAGCAGCACCAGCCGCGGGCAGACCTGCGGGGATACCGCACCAGGCGAAGTAGAACGATGCCAGCAGCACGAGGACGCCGAAGATCGCCAGTGCCCGCCAGGCGCGCAGGCCGTAGCCGGAGACAAGCCAGTACAGGGTCAGCAGCCCGTACTCAACGCGGGCTGAGCGACGTGTCTGGCGCTGTGTCGCTACACGTTCCTTCGCGTCAAGACGCACCTTGAGCGCAGCGCGCCGCATCTCCATCTCGCCGTAGTAGAAGTCGGCGGCGCCAGGCTCGTCCTTGGCGTCTTCACGTGACTTCCGCAGACTGCGGTAGGTCTCGGCGATGCGCTCTGGCGAGGTCGGTGGGTGGGGGTTGCTGAAGTCCGTGTTCTCCCATGGGTGTGGTTGCGTCGGTGCGCCAAACCAGTCGCGTTGCCGACGACCGTGGTGGTGCTTTGCCCGCCACTCATGCTCTTCCGAGATGGTCAGCCGACTCGTCCACAGTCTGTTCGCTGGAGTGCGAGCAAGCAGGTCGGCACCTTCAAGCCGGAGCTTGTCCAGGTTGTGTGCCTCGGTCAGGCAGCAGGCAGCGATCGAGACGTCGGCGATGGTCAACTTGTCGACGTTCGCACCGATCAACGAGACGATGCGTGGCTCGCACGTCATCAAGTCAGGCTTGTCAGCCCAGTGTGGCTGGAAGTCAATGGCGTTGCGTCGCCGTGAGATGGTGCTGGGCTCGCCGAAGGTGGCATGACTGAGGACGGCGTTCGCGCCCGCCAGCCGCAGCCGGACGTCAGCACGCCAGTTCGTCGCTACCGCTGCCAAGTGTCGGGTAGTGATCTCTGCTTCAAGGGGGTCGTTGAAGACAGCACTGCTGAGGTTGACCATCTGGATAGCGGTGAGGTCTGCCCACGCAGATGGCCCAGCCACGTGCCCCTTCGTGAGATCAAACCTGCCCTTAACAGCACAGTGCTCTATCGTCAGTCCATCCTCAAAGCGCCCTGAGGAAAAGTCGAGATTTCCTCCAACTTCCACAAGCTGCAAGTAGACGCTGGCCTCAAACTTGCCGTATGCGAACCTCGCATCCTTTTGCACCTTGGTTCCGTTGAGCACTAGCGGCCCACTGAAGGTCGCGGCATCGAAGCGGGCATCATCGTCAAAGTCAGCACTCTTGAAGAAGGCCCTACCGGCGAACTCAGCGCGACTGAAGTCCGCACCACGCGTAAAGGTGGTCGCACCAAACAGCGCATCGTTCGGGAACGAACTCCCTTGAAACGATGCGCCAGCCGCGAAGGTGGCATCGGCAAAACTGACCATTGAGCCGGTGAACGCAACACCGGACCAGTCGGCATAGTCGGTAAATACCGCACCAGTAGCGTCGAGGCTCTGAAATTCTTCTCGCCCGCGTCTGTCCGTGCCAGCGACGCCCCGGATCTGCTGGAGCAGTTCGTTGTCGATCTGAACGCCACGAAGACAGTCCCAACGGTTACTTGCATTGGCGGCCTGAAGCGCGCGGGCGCGGCCTTCGTTGTCGACATGGCGAAGACACCGATCGCTGTCCCCGATAGCGACCCCACGACAATCAGGGGTTGCCGAGCAGCTCTGCCAGTCCGCAGTGAACTCCTCGTCCGCCTGGGGTGAGGATGCGCCCACGTCGTTGCCAGTCATCGTCTTCTCCGAGAGGCCCTGGCAGGGTTCGGTTCGCTCGTCCCCTGCTCGTACAAGGTGGGTGGCGCTACACGACTGCCGACTTCGACCTGCCGCATCGCCGCCAAGCAGACCGCGATCGACAGCAGCCTGTGCAACCCGGCCATCGGCTCCCGCAGCCCCGCGCTAGCCGAGGACGGCAGCCTGGCCTACTTCACTTACCGCCGCCTCGGCCCGCTTCGAGCTGGACGCCCACGGCCCCACCGGAGACCAGCTCGCCGCACGGCTGTGTCCCAGATCCGCAGTTGGGACAACGACCGCACCCTCCATCCCAAATCCACGCCCGTCCCGCCAACATCCAGACGGTCCCCCTGCCCGCCGGGCATGTCATCACCAAGCGCGACAGCACACTGGCGCTCCTACCGTGGCACCAGCTACCGCTGGGGAGAGGAACGGGGCTGGCCCGGCAGCCGAAGCCTGGCAGAGGAAGGCGTCCACTGCCTGGTGATCAGAGGTCGGACTGATGGCACCTCACGCTGTCGGTGAACGCCGCCCACCTCACCGAAGAAAAGGCCAAGGTGGGGCTGTTCGCGCCGAGCTTGGTGTCTCGGACTCCCACGAGGCCGGGTACGGAGCCGACTTCGACGCAGCCTCCGTTCTGGCCTCCGCTGTAGGTGGACTTGTGCCAGTTGGCCGCGGCGGCGAGGGCGGTTACTGCGTCCTCGTACCTCATGGTGATCACAGATCCTTTATCAGTCGGTGGATGTACTCCGGTGACTCTGTCGGGTTGATCGCCAGGACCCGGAGCCGGGTCAGGGCGTTGCGGTAGGTGGTGATCTGCTCCACCTCCTCGTAGTAGTGGCCCTTGATGCGGTCTTCGACGTACGCACACCCAGCGTAGTTCTCCAGCTCGGGCGGGGCCGAGAGCAGTGTGAACGTGCCTTCGGTTCCAGTGTGCGCGCCTGCCGCCAACGGCAGAACCTGCACCTCGACGTAGGATCTGGTGGTGAGGTCGGCCAGGTGTTCGAGCTGCCCGCGCACGACGTCGGAGCCGCCTACCTGCCAGGACAGCGCCGACTCGGCGATGACCGACCACACCAGGGGCGGATTGTCTCGATCAAGGACTTGGCGCTGGCGAGCCATCCGGAGTTCGACGAGCCGGTCGACCTCGGCCGCGGGCAGCTCGGGGCGCCCGGCCTTGATGGTCGCGTGGGCGTACTCCGGTGTCTGGAAGAGGCCGGGCACCAGGTTGGCGTCCCAGCTCTCGATCTGGATCGCGCTGGACTCCAGGCCAAGGAAGAGGTTCAGGTGGGAGGGGACCGAACCGCTGAAGCCGATCCACCAGTCCTTGCCTCGCTTCGCGCGGACACGCAGGTCTTGGAAGAACTCGGCGCGTTCCGGCACGCCGTAGATCTCCAGCAGCTTGTCCAGCTCCAGCGGCTTGGGCAGGGACTTCATGGTCTCGATGTGCCCGACACCTTGAACGCTGCCCTTGATGGCGGCGGCCGCCTCTTCGCGCGTCAAGTCTGCCTTCTCGCGGAGACGGCGCATCTCCACCGCGAACCACCACTTGAGTGCCGTGGGGCTGCTGCTTGCCGAGGCAACCACCGGGTTCCTCCTGGTTGTTGACGTGTGCAGTTGTCTACTTCACTCGAATGGCGTACCGCAAACTGAGCGTGCTCAGTTATACAGTGCTCACTATGAGGGTGGACACTGTGAGTCTGGAACGTCAGGGTAGCGATGGGCAGGTCGAGCGGTGTTGGAGCGGGTGCTGGCAGGGCTGCACGGCCTGTAGCCGCGGTCTGGCCGGAAATCACGATCATCGCGTCAGCCGGACCGGTGATGATCTCTGACCCATCGGCGCGTACTGCCGAGGCATCGAAAGTCGACTGGAAGAGTGACCGAGTGAACACACTACGAGACAACGACACCACCACCCCGGACGCCGCCGCGCTCAGGACGGCGATGGTGGAGCAGTTGCGGAGCGAGGGGGAACTGCGCACAGATCCCGTTATCCGAGCCTTCGCCACAGTGCCGCGTGAGTTGTTCGCGCCGGAGGCGCCGCTGGAGCAGGTGTATGACCGCGATGATGTGGTGATCACCAAGCGGGACGAGAACGGGCTCGCGGTCAGCTCGGTGTCCGCTCCGCGGATTCAGGCGTCGATGCTGGAGCAGGCCGAGGTCCGGCCCGGGATGCGGGTGCTGGAGATCGGGTCCGGTGGCTACAACGCGGCGCTCATCGCCGAGCTGGTCGGGCCGGACGGCGAGGTCACCACGGTGGACATCGACCAGTTCGTGGTCGACCGCGCGCGGGCCTGCCTCGCTGAGGCCGGCTACGACCGCGTTCGTGTTCTGCTGGTCGACGCTGAGGGGGGCGTGCCTGAGCACGCCCCGTTCGACCGGATCATCGTCACCGCCGGGGCCTGGGACATCCCGCCCGCCTGGATCGACCAGCTCGCTCCCGACGGGGTGCTGGTGGTTCCGCTACGGATGCGCGGGCTCACCCGGTCAGTGGCATTCGTCCGCGAGCAGGGACGCCTGGTCAGCCGGGGCTACGAGCTGTGCGGGTTCGTTCCTATCCAGGGCTCTGGCGCCAACGCCGAACGGCTGGTGCTGCTACACGGGGAGGACGTCGCCCTGCGGCTGGACGGCGACCAGGCCGCCGACGCCGACGCGTTGAGCGCTGCCCTGACCTCCGAGCGCGTCGTGCGGCCGTCTGGGGTCGAGGTGGGCGGGTTCGAGCCGTTCGATGAGCTGGACCTGTACCTGGCCACCGAGCTGGATGGATTCGGGCTGCTGGTGGCCACACCAGCGGCGATCGAGGCCGGGCTAGCCGAACGCTCGGCGCGCATGGGCGCCAAGACCGCGCTCGACGGTGTCAGCTTCGCCTACCGCGCCTCACAGGCCACCACCAAGGAGCGCACCGCCTTCGAGTTTGTCGTCTACGGCCACGGACCTGATGCCGACGCCGTGGCCTTCCGGTACGTCGAGCTGATCCGCGAATGGGACCGCACCCACCGCGGCGGACCTGGCGCCCGCATCGAGGTCCACCCGACCGGCACCCCCGACACCGAGATCGGTGAGGGGCGCTTGATCGACAAGAAGCACACGCGCGTCCTGATCTCCTGGCCGACCTCGTCTTGACGGTCTGGCCAGGTAGTCCCCATCGAAGGATTCACCAGTTCCCGAAGGAGCTCCACCATGCTCAACTCCACGCAGTCGGCGCCCGTCCAGGCGGTCGCGTCAGGTGGTGAGTTCGACCTCGACCTGACCATCGTGTCCTCCGGGCCCGTGGTGCCCGACCTGATGCGCAGCACCGACGACAACTGCGGCGCGACCTGTCAGAGCGCCTGCTCCAACAGCACCTGCTGATCCAAGGCGTCGACCGGTGGTGGCCTGGCGGCAAGGGGCAGCGGACCTCCCGCCAGGCCACCATCCATGTTGAGGGGGTGTTCAAGGTGTTCACCGTCGTGGACGCGGCCATGCTCCGAATGGCGACCCAGCCGGTGACAGCAGGGGAGTGGCCAGACGTGGCAGGCGATGTGCCGCAATGGCGAGGATGGCTTGCGCGAGCCTGGGCCGACGAACAGTTCGCCAACGCCGTGGGCGCAGCAAGCCCGGATCTGGCTCGCCGCGTCGCCGCGGTGTGCGCCGGGAAGGAAGTACGACCTCGGCAAGTCCGTGGCGCGGTGCTGTCGCTACTGCGCTACCGGCTACGGGCCTCCAGCCGGGCTACCCCGTTCGGGCTGTTCGCGGGGGTGGCACCCGTCAGGTTCGGTCCGACCACGCTCGTTCACGTCGGTGATCAGCACCACTTGACCGAGCGGGTTGACGCAGTGTGGTTGTCCAGTCTGGTCAGCGAACTGGAGCGATGCGACGAACTGATCACGCGGCTGCCGGTAGTCCTGAACAACACGGCTGTCGAGCGAGACGGCAGGCTGATCATCAACCTGCGCCAGCACCCGAACCCCGATGCCGCCCGGACCGACCCCGCCGAGGTCACCGTCCGCTACACCCGCGCCATTGCCCTCGTCGTGCGCAACGCGCGCACACCGATCCTCATGTCCGACCTGGTTGATCGACTCTCCAACGAGTTCCCCGATGTGCCGCCAACGACGATCGCCTCGATGGTGGCCACGCTCGTCGAACAGCGAGTGCTGCTCACCGGCCTACGCCCACCCATGACCTCCGTCGACCCAGTCCGACACGTCCTGACTGCTTTGGCCCAAGTGGACGCCGATCAGGTCCCGGCCACGTCCGGCATCGTGGCCCGGCTCCACGAGCGCCCCGCAGTTGTTGCGGACGGCGGAACGGACATGCGAGTCGACGCACAGGTAGTTCTTCCCGAGACGGTCGCCAGAGAAGTCGAGCACGCCGCGAACGTGCTGGCGCGCTTGACGCCCCATCCCTTCGGCGCGCCACGGTGGTTGGACTTCCACGCACGATTCCTGGAGCGGTACGGCATCGGCGCCGCCGTACCGCTGCTGGAACTGGCCGACCCCGATCTAGGCCTTGGCTATCCAGCCGGATACCGGGACTCCCTCCTCGACGTTCCCGCACCGGCAACCAACGATCGGGACGTGGCCCTGCTGAGATTGGCCCAGACAGCGGCCATGAACCGGAGAGTCGAGGTCATCCTCGACGAGTCCGCGATCACCGAGCTGGAGGCTCCCAACTTCGGTCAAGCCCAACTATTCGCCCATGCTGAACTCGCCGTTCGGCTGCACGCGCCCAGCCCTGCCGCGCTTGGCCGCGGTGACTTCAGCCTGGTCGTGACCGGAGCGTTCCGGGCGGCGGGCACCACGGCGGGCCGTTTCCTCGACATGCTCGACGAGTCCGATCGGGACCGCATGGTCCGCGCCTACACCGACTTGCCGTCCGTCAACGCCGATGGGCAGCGCGTTCAAGTGTCTTGCCCACCGCTCTACACCGAGACGGAGAACGTCTCCCGTCATCCGCAGGTTCTGCCCAACCTGATTCCGATCGGGGAGTACCGGCCTGCCTTCGAGAGGGAGTTTGCGCCAGAGGACTTGGTGGTCATCGGGGACGCGCACCGATTCACTCTCTGGTCACGCTCGACAGCACGACCGTTGGAACCGGAAGTGTTCAGCGCTGTCGAGTTCACCAACTTCTCCCACCCGCTACTGCGTCTGGTCTGCGAGCTCACCACCGGCAGAGCCG
The DNA here is from genome assembly GCF_024171945.1 of Actinokineospora globicatena. GTDB lineage: Bacteria > Actinomycetota > Actinomycetes > Mycobacteriales > Pseudonocardiaceae > Actinokineospora > Actinokineospora globicatena. The sequence goes on along the minus strand of NZ_JAMTCR010000003.1, from coordinate 447,042 downwards.
CAACTTGGGGACCGTTCTCCTGGGGTATCGCCACACAGCTACCGTTCCTGCCTCGCTTGACCTACCGACGCACCGTCTTGGCTCCGGCCCGCTGGACCCTTAATGCCGCAGACCTGCCCGCCAAGTCCGCTCCGTGGGCGGAATGGAACGCGGCGATCGACGCGTGGCGGGAATCGGCGATGGCGCCCGCCATGATCTACCTCGGCGGAAACGACCAGCGCTTGCGCCTGAACCTCGATGAAGCTGCTCACCTGTACCTGTTGCGCGCCCAGCTTGATCGACACGGGCACGCCACCATGCAGGAAGCTCCCCGTGACGACGCATTCGGCTGGATCGGTGAGCACGCCCACGAGATCATCGTGCCGCTCGCCTCCACGAAACCCCGAGCTTGGCCAGCTTTGCCGCCTCGTGCGACTCCCCTCCACGCGACCACGGCGCACGACGGGCATCTACCCGGCGCCGGCGAGTGGTTGTATTGCAAGCTCTACGGCCACCCAGACCGACACTCCGCCGTGCTCGCCAGCTACCTCACCGAACTACTGCCCACACTGGACGAAACGGTGCAGTGGTGGTTCCTGCCCTACCGCGATCCCGACAACCACCTGCGCCTGCGCATCCGGCTCACCGACCCCGCACAATTCGGCCCGGTCGCCGCTGAACTCGGCGCGTGGGCAATGCGACTGCGCCAACGTGGGCTGATCGCGACCATGCAGATGGACACCTACCTCCCGGAGACCGGCCGCTTCGGGCACGGCCCGACCATGGCCGCAGCGGAAGATGTGTTCGCTGCGGACTCAGTCGTCGCGCTCGCCCAACGAACACACCTGACAAGCCCCGGCGCCGTTGACGACCGCGCGCTTGTCACCGCGAGCTTGGTCGACCTCGCAACCGGCTTCACCGGCGACCAGGCTGCGGCTGCGACGTGGTTGATCGAACACATCACCACCGGCTCAGCTTCCGCACACGACCGCCGGGTCTACGACCAAGCGCTTCACCTGTCAGATCCGCGAGCTGAGCAGGCGGCAATCCGGAACTTGCCCGGCGGTGAGCAGATTGCCACCGCGTGGACAGCACGGCGGACCGCGGTAGCGAACTACCGTGCGGCGCTCACCCAAGCAGGAGGCCCCCCGCCGAACGCGGTGCTGGGCTCGCTGCTGCACCTGCACAGCGTCCGCACCCTGGGCATCTCACCAGACGCCGAGCGAACCAGCCACCGCTTGGCCCGCGCCGCCGCATTGAGTCAGACCAGTTACCGGAAGGGCCGCCGATGCGAAACCTCCACGCACTAGCCAGCTTGGCCGAGGAAATCGCGGTCGAACTGGGTGAACCCGGCAGTCCAGCCACCCACGTCGGCAACCACACTCCACGACCGCAGTCACTCGCCGGAGGAAGCGCCGGTATCGCCCTTCTGCACATCGAACGCGCATTCACCCAGCCTGAACACCGCGCAGTGGCGCACACCTGGCTGTCGACAGCCGCCTGCGACGACCTTGACGGAAGCCCGAGTTCCTGCTTGTTCTATGGAGTGCCCGCCCTCGCCTTCCTTACTCACGCCGCCGCCGAGGCCACCGGCGGCTACCAGCACGCTCAAGCCGACCTGGCGACCGCCACCCGACAGGTCACTCGCGCCCGTCTCACCGCCGCACACGCCCGCATCGACCGCGGCGAACGCCCCGCACTGGCCGAGTTCGACCTCATCCGCGGCCTGACTGGTCTAGGCGCCTACCTCCTGCTTCGCTCGCCCGATCACCGCATCACCCGGGACGTGCTGATCTACCTTGTCCGGCTCACGGAATCGCTGCCCGGCGACGACCTGCCAGGGTGGTGGACCGAACACGGCCCGACTGGGCAGGCACCAACTGACTACCCTGGCGGACACGGCAACTTCGGGATGGCGCACGGCATCACCGGCCCCTTGACCCTGCTCGCTCTCGCGTTACGCCAAGGAGTCGCAGTCCCCGGTCACGCCGAGGCGATCGCTCGGATCTGCGCCTGGTTGGATGCCTGGCAACAGCCACATGACGCGGGATCTTGGTGGCCTCGCACGATCACACTGGCCGAAGCGCGAACCGGGTGCTGTGATCAACCAGGCCCTGCCCAACCATCGTGGTGCTATGGCACACCCGGCATCGTCCGGGCCCTGCAAGTCGCCGCATTGGCCACTCACGACACCACACGACAACACACGGCCGAGGCCGCGCTGTTGAATTGCTTGAACGACCCCGACCAGCTCGCCCGTATCATCGACCCGAGCCTGTGCCACGGTGCGGCAGGGCTGCTGTACACCACATGGCGAGTCGCGCGCGACGCCGCCACCGACGAACTCAACAACCACCTGCCTATGCTTGCCACGTTGCTGACAGATCAACTGGTGACCTCGCAACGAAACGGCGAACTACTCGAAGGCAGCACCGGGGCTGCGCTGGCCATCCACGCTGTTGTCACCGACACGCGCCCCAGTTCGCAATGGGACGCTTGCCTTCTCCTCTCGTGACACCCCGACCACGAACGGAAGAAGCCAGTCGATGGATCCAGAGTGGCTGCAAATCAGTGTCGAGTTCACCGACTACTCAAAAGCCGAGCTGATCACAGCCGACCGGCTGCTGCCGGTCATGGAACGGGCCGCGTCATGGTGGTTCATCCGCAAGGCACCTTGCTGGCGTCTGCGCTACCTCCCGACCGATCCCACTCAAGCCAACGAACTCCGCAAGACCGTCAGCGAATCTCTCAACAGCCTCCACTCCGCCGGAGAGATCACCGACTGGGTCGAGACGATCTACGAACCTGAGATTCACGCCTTCGGCGGCACCAACGCCATGGCCGCAGCGCACCGACTCTTCCACCACGACAGCCAACAGATCCTCAGCCGCCCCAACGAACTCAACCACCGTCGCGAACACAGCATCCTGCTATGCAGCGAACTCCTCAGAGCAGCAGGACAAGACTGGTACGAACAAGGCGACGTGTGGGCGCGGGTCGCCAGCAACCGACCTGGACAATCCCCAGCGCCAGATGAACAACGGACGTTGGCCACCGACCTCCAACGCCTCATGGCAGTTGATATGGGCCGAGACAGCGCACTTGTCCGCCCTGGTGGTCAGCTAGCCCACCTTGCTGGGTGGGTTGAATCGTTCCGCGTCGCTGGCGAGAGCTTGATCGTCTTTGCTCGACGAGGCCAGCTCACCCGAGGTCTTCGAGCCACGCTGGCCCACCACGTGATCTTTCACTGGAACCGGCTTGGGCTCTCCTACGAGACCCAGAGTCGCCTCGCCGCCGCAGCACGAGAGGCCGTGTTCGGAACTCACGACCAGGAGAGGAGGTGAGAACTAGTCGATGAGGATGGAACTCAGCGCTCCGAGAGCGAGCGCTGGTCCGAGCGGGATATGGGCAAGTGGGCCGAGTCTTAGGCGGAGCCGGAGGTACTGGCTGTACATCGCGCCGATGATCAGGCCAATCATGATGCTGCGGGCTGCCGCGCTCCAGCCTGTCCAGCCGAGAGCTAGTACGAGCAGCGCCGCAAGTCGGATGTCTCCGCCTCCGATGAACCCTGAAGTGATCAGGTAGGTGATGACCAACAGGAGCACGCATGTACCTGAGCTGGCGAGGGCGCGGAGAAGAGGTCCTGGCTCGTGGTCAACTGCGGCGAAGGCGATGAACATGATCGTGGTGGTAGCAGCGGCCACGATCATGGGCTTGGTGGGCAGTCGCTGGTCGCGGGCGTCAATGACGACCAAGGGGGCGAGGAGTGCGGCCAGAGCGGAGTAGGCCGCCAGGGCGGGGCCTACTGGGAGGCGCTGCGTCAAGCTGTGACCGCGCAGCTCAACGACCGGGTCATCGCAGATGACGCGGTCGGTCGACCGGCGATAACCCAGTCCGAGCGCCGCGCGCTTGCTGCGGTGCCAGTGCAGGAGGCCGCGGACACCTACGCCAACGGCGAGCTGGGGCGCGGCGACACACTGCTGTCTCCGGAGGTCGAGGCCCGTGTCACGGCCGCGGTGGTGGACGACTTGGTGGGGATGGGTGGTCGTCAGCCGCACGAGTCGATCGAGAACATCAACGTCAATGGGGACCGGGTGTTCGTCCACCCGCTTGCTGGCCATCGCACGAGCCCTAGAGGCCAAAGCCGCAGGGCGCTTTGACGACTCGCCTGCACGCAGCAAGTTCCGCACCACGGCCTGTGAAGTCTGTCAGTCGCGACGTGTGTTGTGGAGGATCATGGCTAGGTCGACTCGGAACCTGTCGAGGGCGTCGGCCATCTCGATCATCCGTCGTTCGATGGCTGCTAGTCGCGCTGCCACGTGATCGTTCTCCTCGGGCTTGGCCGCAGGTGATGGCAGCGGTACTTGGCCGAGAAGAACCATGGAGAGGTGGTCGGGGTGGAGTTGTGAGTCTCCACCTGGCTACGGCGCCCGAACCGCCCCCGCCACGACGAATGCACGGTTTCGCAGGGGGCAGGGAATCAGTGGGTCAGCAGGAAACTGTCAACCAGTCCGGTGGTGCTGGAGATGGGTGTGCCGAACGAGCACCCGATCACGCTGCCGAGGTAGCTGGTGCCCGAGGTGACCTTGGTGGCGGTGTCTCCCGCGTGGCGGCCAGCGCTCACTGTCCCGGTGTAGACCACGGTCTGTCCGGTGATGACCGGGGACGCCCAGTCGATCGTGCTGGTGCCGCCCGTGGTGTCCTGCCAAGTGATTGTCTCCGCGGCGGCGGGGCCTACCGTCACCGGGACACAGCCCAGCGACAACGACCCGGTGCCGGTCGAGGGAGATCCCACGGGACACGTGGCGTAGTCGAATGTGCTGGCCACGGTGACGGTCTGCGGGGTGAGCGTGACCGGAGGGGAGAAGCTCCGCGAGAAGGTACCCAAGCTCTCGACGTCGACACTGGCCGCGCTCGCGGGCGTGACCAGGACGAAGATCGCCAGCACGGCTTGGACGAGGGCAGCAGGCGCCACCGGCCATCGGGTGCGGATGTCGCGGCGCGGGGACGGCGCGGCTGATCCCGGGGTGGACGACGTCACGTCATTCCTCTTAGGACCTTGGGTGGCGTGCTGCCGTGGTGTGGAGTGCCAGACCGAATGAAGGGAAAGCACGCGACCATCCGGGGTCGCGGCCGCAACGTCTTCTTCGGTGCGTCCGTCGGCGCGCGCCGACGCTTGGTCTGGGGTGAGGCTCTCCTGCCTGGCGAGTGATGGTGCCCGGGTCCGCCGCGCGGTGTCGGCACCGCGCGGCGGACCGGGTGTCAGCAGCTGGTCTTGGTGTCGCCGGTGTCGGCGGAGCAGGTGTCGCTGCCCAGGCCACCGTTGGCAGTGTCGCCGCCGGTGCCGTCCAGGACGTCGATGGTGTCGTTGCCGTTGGAGCCGCTCATGATGTCGGTGCCGTCGTGGTCGACGATGGTGTCGTTGCCGTTCTGGCCATCGAGGTCGTCGTTGCCGGGGCCGCCGTAGATGACGTCGTTGCCGTTGTCGAACAGGTACAGCAGCGAGCCCCAGAAGGTTTCGCCGTAGTTCGTGTCGTTGCCCGCGTCACCGTAGATGGTGTCCGCGCCGTTGCCACCGCCGACCACGTCGTCGCCATCGCCCCCGTGGACGATGTCGTTCCCGTTGCCGCCATCGGTCACGTCATCGCCCGCACCCGCGTAGATGGTGTCGTCGTTGTTGCCGCCGTTGATGACGTCGTCACCGCCGAGGCCGCAGATCACGTCATTGCCGTTGCCCCCGTTGAGGACGTCGTTGCCGCTGGTGCCCACGATCGTGCAGCCGAGAGCGTTGTTGACGGTGGTGGACTCGGTGTCGGTGTTGTTGCCCGGCACGGAGTCGGGCTCGGTGGCCGAGACCGAGGAGGAGGCGGTGACCGTGCCCGTCGCCGACGGTGTCACCGAGATAGCCACGTTCGCGGACCCGGCGGCGGCGACCGAACCGACCGAGCACGAGACGGTGAGCGAGCTGATCGAGCACGTCCCCTGCGACGCCGTGACCAAGTTGATCGTCACGGCTCCGGTCAGCGTGGTGGATAGCGTCACGCCGGTGGCGTTGGTGGGTCCGGCGTTGGCCGCGGTGACCGTGTAGGTGTACGGGTCACCGCCCAAGGCCACCGGGTCGGTGGAGTCGGCCACCGTGACCGACAGGTCGGCGTCCAGATATGTGTACCGGTCCGCGGTGGTGGACGCGCTCGTGCCGCCGACGGTGGTGACGGTGACGTCCACCGTGCCCGCGACGTGCGCGGGCGCGATCGCGGCGATGGAGGTGGAGTTGGTGACCGTGAACGATGTCGCGGCGGTGGTGCCGAACCGAACGGCGGTCGCGCCGGTGAAGCCGGTGCCGGTGATCGTGACGTTGGTGCCGCCCGCGATGGGGCCGCTGGTCGGGCTGACGCCGGTGACGACCGGTGCGGCCAGGTAGGTGTACTGGTCGGCGGAGCTGGTGGTGCTGGTGCCGCCGATGGTGGTGACGGTGACGTCGACCGTACCCGCCGAGCCCGGGGGTGCGGTGGCGGTGATGCTGGTGTCGCTGGTGACGGTGAAGGACGCCGTGGTCGCGCCGAAGTGGACGGCGGTGGCCCCGGTCAGCGCGGTGCCGCTGATGGTGACCGTGCCCCCGCCGCCGAGCGGGCCCGCGTTCGGGCTCACGGCGGTGACCGTGGGTGCGGCGACGTAGGTGTAGTCGTCGGCCGTGGTGGTGGCACTGACACCGGCCGGGGTGGTGACCGTGACGTCGACCGTGCCCGCGGTGCCGGTGGGGGCGGTGGCGGTGATGCTGGTGTCACTGTTGACGGTGAACGAGACCGCCGCAGTGCTGCCGAAGGTGACCGCGGTGGCACCGGTGAAGTAGGTGCCGGTGATGGTCACCAGGGTGCCACCCGCGGCGGGGCCGGTGGCCGGGTTGATCGCGGTGATGGTGGGGGTGGGGTCGAGGTAGGTGTACTGGTCGGCGGCCGTGATGGTGCTGGTACCCGTCGGGGTGGCGACGGTGACATCGACCGTGCCCGCGGCGTGGGCCGGGGCGGTGGCGATGACGGTGGTGTTGTTGACGACGGTGAACGACGCCGACGTCGCGCCGAAGCGGACCGACGTGGCGGCGGCGAGGTCGGTGCCGGTGACGGTAACCGAGGTGCCGCCGGTGAGCGGACCGCTCGTGGGACTCAGCGCGGTGACGCGAGGCTGGCTCACGAGTGCGGTGGTCACGCCGTAGGGGCCGGAGCCGACGCCGAAGGTCGTGGTGACGGTGTTGGTCGCGGCGTCGATCCGCGACACCGAACTCGCCCCGTTGTTGGTGGCGTAGACCGTCGAGCCGTCCCCGCTGACGGCGACCCGGCTCGGGTTGCTCCCGACCGAGACGGTCGCGGTGACGGTGTTGGTGGCGGTGTCGATGACCGAGACGGTGTCGGGGCCGATGTTGCTGACATAGGCACGCGCACCGTCGGGGGTGACGGCCACACCCGAGGGGATGGCGCCCACGGCGATCGTGCCGGTCACCGTGTTGGTGGCGGTGTCGATGACCGCGACCGTGCCGTTGCCGTACTGCGCGACGTACACCGTGGACCCGTCGGGGGTGGCGGCCACGCCGATGGGCTGGTGCAGGCCCAGGTTGATCGTGGCGATCACCGCGGCGGCGGCGAGGTCGACGACCGAGACCGTGCCCGAGGCGTCGTTGGTCACGTACGCGGTGGCCCCGCTGGGACTGATGGCCACCCCGGTCGGGTGTGAACCGACCGGGACGGTCGCGGTCACCGTGTTCGTGGCCGTGGCGATCAGCGACACCGTGTTCGAGCCGGAGTTCGCGACCACGACCCGCGCGCCATCGGGGGTGATCGCGATCCCGTTCGGCTGCGAACCCACTCCGATGGAGGCCACGACGGCCGCGGTGGCGGTGTCGATGACCGACACCCCACCGCTGTTCTTCGTGACGTAGACGCGGGCGCCGTCCGGTGTGGCGACCAGGTCCAGCGGGGTCGTACCCACCACGATCGTCGACACGACAGCGGAGGTCACCGAGTCGTACGCGGTCACCGTGTTGCCGCCGCTGTTGGCCACGTAGGCGAACGGATGCGTCACCACCGCCGCGGCGGCGGGCTGTGCCCCCACCGCCAGCAACCCCACTGACGCCAGCGACGCGCTCACCGCCAACGCCACCCCGCGCCGCCAACCACCTCGTCGTCGCGGCACCCGCGACAGTCCGATACCCATCCGAGGTCCATCCCTTTCAGACAGCCCGCGACATCCCCGAACTACCCTGCGCGGCGCGACAGGACGCGCGAACACGACCGCACCACCGAAACGCCCGAGACCACGAGCGATCGGCGACCGGATCGACGGCGACCACACAAGACACCCACGCTTGAAGTCAACGCGACGACTCCTATCGCCACAGTGGGGAAATGGTGGGCGACTAATACGCAATACTCCGAAGACCCGGTCCCGCGGCAGGCAGGCCATGTCGCCGCCCACCGCACGCTTCATTGTGGACAACGGTGAAGACGAGCGTCAAGACAGCACCCGACAGCAAGAGAGTGACCCGACTTGGCAAAGGAGTGACAGGCGCGACAGGGCAGAAGTGAGCATTCGTCGACATGGCGTAATCCAACCGAAAGGCGGCCTATTCGTATTCCCCATCAGCTGGATTTACCTCAAGAATGCCGGAATTCCCAGCCGGTCCCTGCCGTGACGTCCGAGCGGCGTCGGACTGAACTAGAAATGAAACAATTGGCCGCAACACGATCGGCGCAGTTGTTGCCGCTGAGTGTCGCGGCGTTCTACGACGTTCCGTGGGCGAGGTTCATGCTGACGCACAGGTGGATACCCGCGCCGGAGGTCAGGTGGGTTGACGCGTCGTGGCGATCGAGTCGGAAGGTGTCGGGGTCGTCGGACTGGGCGGGGGCGCGGTTGGCGGGCGGCCACCGCTACGAACAGCTTGCTCATCTCGGCTACCTCGATGCCTTGTACCGGGGCTGGCGCCAGGCAGCGGCGCCATAGGCCGAGCACCGGGCCGTCGTGGCGCCGTCTCCCCACGGCACCGGAACCCGCTACTGACGATCGCCGGTCGCGACCCCCGGTGGCGCCATGCCCCATGTCAAAACCCAACGCCCCCACGCGTTGGGGCGTGGGGGCGTTGGGAACGGTGGGGCGCGGTACTAGGGCAGGTTGGGGATGGGGAGCTCCGGGGCGTAGAGGGTGCGGAAGTACCAACCCGTCGGGAGCTGGGAGGTGCTCCGGTGCTGGCACTCGCTGGCCCAGGCCGCGCGGCCGGTCTCCGAGTCGCGCCAGGCCTGGGCCTGGGTCTCGCACTCGGTGACGGTGGGGTAGGGGCCGTGGTGGATGACCGGCGGTGGTGCCGCGGCGGCGGGGGTGAGGGCCCCCGCGACACCCGCGGTGGCGAGGCAGACGGCCAAGAGCAGACGGCGCATGGTGGGACCTTTCGATGATCGGGACCGGACGGGCGAGAACGTACAACGACCCGACAAGCCTTTGGCAGCCTTGACGCCAGAGTGGGGCTGACCGGATCAGTGGAGGCGACCAACCGGTCGGGGATGGCCCGATCCGACGTCGCGCCATTCGGCCCTTGAATCGGATTTGAGGTCGACCTCCCGTGCCGAAGCCGGGTCATCGAAATATTCGGCCCGCCACCGTAACGTTCAGGGCGCCCGCGACGATTATGCTCTATTTCATAGACCCCAAATAAGCCAGGACTGCTTTTGCGGTCGCCGAGCACATACCGGTCGAGGCCGGTCTCGATAACTCGCCGCGGAACTCCGGGAGGGCGGGGAAGAGGGGGTCGGGGGGATCCATGCCGGGGTGAGGACGCAGGAGCGTCCGCGCCAGGCGGTGTAGGGCTGATGATCACGACTAGAAGGCGAGGAGTGGCAGATCCTGCTCAAGACGACCAGCGGGCGCTTCGCCGACCTGCGGGACCACCTCGTCTCCGAGCACGAGTGGGACAACCCCGAGGTCACTGCCACCCCGGTCACGGAAGGGTCCGCGGTCTACTTCGACTGGCTCACCCGCGCCGTGTCACCGGACGTCACGCAAAGCTGAGCGCAGGTGGGGGTACCAGCCTGATCGTGAAGGTGGCGAACCGCTGGGCGAGGGTGTGCAGCGTGTCTATCGCGACGATGGCGCCGAACTGGCCGTTCGAGGCGATCTTCAGCCCCACGGTGTCCCGTGGGCCGTCGAGCCGAGTTCCACGACCAGAACACCCTTGTCGGCGGAGGTCGGCCAGGATCGTTTGTGGGCCAACGAGGTCAGCCGGTGGGCGAGGCGGCGTGGAGGACGAAGAAGAGGAAGCTGGGGGCGGTGGTGAGCAACGGGTAGCCGTCGGGGTAGAGGGGGGCGGCGGTGAGGAGGGGTTGGGGTTCGCTGAGGGTGGTGAGGCGGAAGCCTGCGGTGGTGAAGGCGTCGGTCATGGCGTGGAGGGGGCGGTTCCAGAAGGTGACTTTGATGGTCTGGCCGCCGGTGGTCCATTCGGCGGGGGAGGAGTAGGTGGTGAAGTAGTTGGGTCTGCGGCCGGAGAGGCGTTCCAGGCAGTAGTCGGCGGTGGGGTGGTTTACCGAGGCGATGAGGCGGCCGCCGGGTTTGAGGATGCGGTGGAGTTCGGCCAGGGGTGGGGCCCAGTCTTGGAGGTAGTGCAGCACTAGGGAGGCGATGACGTCGTCGAAGGTGTCGTCGGCGTAAGGCAACGGTGAGGCGAGGTCGGCGACGCGTAGGTCCACATCGGATCCGAGGCGGCGGCGGGCGAGTGCCAGCATCTCGGCGCTTTGGTCGAACCCGGACACATCGGCGCCTCGGGAGAGCAGTTCCGCAGACAGTGGGCCAGCGCCGCACCCGGCGTCGAGGATTCGCCTGCCCGCTACATCCCCGGCGAGGGCCAGGGTCGCGGGACGTTCGTAGTAGGCGTTCTCGAGGCTGGTCTCGTTGCCTGCCGCGTATGCCTCGGCGAAGCCGTCGTAGTCGGACACGCACCCCATCGTGGCATAGGCGCACGCGATGCCCCCGCCCCCTCCAACGGGTGACGTACCGCCAGTGGTTGAGGTCGTCGAGGTGAGTCGGGGCGCCATGGCGTGATACGAGACGGGCTCTGGGCGCACGCGGGCCCCCGCGCGGTGGGGGTGGGCCACCGCGCGGGGAAAGGGGTTAGGTGGCGGGGCCGAACCAGCGGGAGAGGTGGGTGGTGAGGTCTTCTTGGGAGTCGCCGGTCCAGGCCACGTGGCCGTCGGGGCGGAGGAGGACTGCGGGGGTGTCTAGTTCTTCGCTGATGTCGACGACGTGGTCGACGCGGTCGGACCAGCCTGTGGGGGAGAGGGTGCCGGTTTGGTCGAGGAGGAGGCCTCGGGCGGTGTGGGTGAGGGAGTAGAGGCGGCCTTGCTTGAGGGCGATGTCGCGTAGGCGGCGGCCCTGGAGGGGGTGGCCGTCGCCGAGGGGGTAGCGGATGTCGATGGCGACGATCTTGGCGATGAGGTGGCGGTTGACCTCCTCGATGTCCATGAGTTCGGTGATCAGGGCGCGGACGGCCTGGGCGCCGGGTTCGGTGGACAGCAGGTGGGCTTGGGCGCGGGTGTTGGTGAGGACGTCGGCGGCGACGGGGTGGCGTTCGGACTCGTAGGTGTCGAGCAGGTCCGCCGGGGCCCAGCCGTTGACCGTGGCGGCGAGTTTCCAGCCGAGGTTGGCGGCGTCCTGGATGCCGAGGTTGAGGCCCTGGCCGCCCATCGGGGGGTGGACGTGGGCGGCGTCGCCCGCGAGGAACACCCGGTTGACGCGGTAGCGCTCGGCTTGGCGGGTGGCGTCGCCGAAACGGGTGACCCAGCGGGGGCTGTGGATGCCGAGGTCGGTGCCGGTGAGGTCGCGTAGGCGCTGGGTGAGGTCGTCGAAGGTCGGGGTGGTGGCGCGGTCCTCGATGGCCCGGTCGGTGCGCACGACGAACCGGTAGAGCCCGTCGGTGTTGGGTGAGGGCCCGAACCGGATGTAGCTCTCGGGCGCCAGCGCGGCCGCGGCGGTCATCTCCTCCGTGCTCAGGCTGACCTCCACCTCCCCCAGCAACCACTCCACCGTCGCGGCCTGACCGGGGAAGTCGACCCCGAGCAGCTTGCGGACCGTGCTGCGCCCGCCGTCGCACCCGACCAGCCACCGGGCGCGCAGTCGGGCTCCGTCGGCGAGGTCGACGTCAACCCCGGTGTCGTCCTGGCTCAGCCCGACGAGTTCGCGGCCGCGCTGGATCTCGGCGCCCAAGCCGGTGGCGTGTTCGGTGAGCAGCCGTTCGACGGTCGGTTGTGGGATGCCCAGGATGTAGTTGTGGGCGGTGTCGAGCCGTTCCGGCGCGGGCTTGGCGATCCCGGCGAAGAACCCCCGCAGCGGGTACTGGGTGCCCTCGGCGAGGAACCGGTCGAGCAGGCCGCGCTGGTCCATCAGTTCGATGCTGCGCACGTGCAGGCCGAGCGCGCGGACGTGCTCGGTGGGCGCGGGCTCGCGGTCGAGCACCACGACCCGCACGCCGTGCAGCCGCAGTTCCGCGGCCAGCATCAGACCGGTCGGTCCGGCGCCGGCGATGATCACGTCTATCAAGGCTAACCCCCGTGTTGTGCGATGTCCGACGAGAACACACCCGCGTCGTTTCCGCAGGTTCTCGCGTCGGCCGCCAGATTCTGGGGCACCACCGGGGTCTTGCCGCAAGCCCCCCTGTGCGTTATAAGTTGAAGGGGGAGGGAAATAGTGCGTTCCCCTTGCCCTTCCTCATGCCCCCGGTCGGCGCCCCAGCAGGTCGAGTAGCCGGTCCTGCAGCGGGCTGGTCTCGTCCAGGGTGCCGCTGGGTCCGGTGCCGAAGATGCCGAGCGTGCCGATCACCGCCGCCATGCCGTGCAGGGTCTGCCAGGTGTGTTCGACCAGTGCCGGGTCGAGGGTGTCGTCGAGGTCGAGCGCGCGGGCGAGGTCCCAGGCGTGCACGAGGTGCTCGGTGACGCGGAAGGTCACCGCCTGGTGCCCGGGCACGGGTCCGACGGGGTGCGGCACGACGGCGTCGAGCGCTCCGGGGACCGCGATGGCCCGGTCGAGTTCGGTGCCCGCACTGGTGAACGCGGCGAGCGGGTCGTCGCCCAGCCACTGGGCGCGCAACGTGGCGACGGCGGCTTCGGCGGTGGCGCCGTCGAGCAGGTCGGCGGCCATCCGGTCTCCGGCGACGACGTGGTTGACCAGGTCGAGCGCGGTCCACTCCGGACAGGGTGTGGCGGCCCCGGAGTTGTCGGGAGTGAGGTGGACGAGGCGGCGCTGGAACTCGGCGCGGGCGGCGTTGAGCACGGGGGTTCTCCTAGCGGGTGATGGGCCAACAGACCTCGGTGCGCCGGTCGGCGACGTCGAGGTGGGGGTCGAGGTAGATCTCGCGCAGTGGTCCGGGCGTGCTGAGGCCGAGCGCGGTGATGTGGGTGCCGAGTGGACCGTAGGTCTCGTCGAGGTCCTCGTAGCGGCCGTGGTGCATGGCGACGGCGAACTCACCGCCGGGGACGAGCAGCGTCGGCGCCAGCCGGGTGACCGGCCGGAACACCGTCACCTCGCCCTCCCCCTCGGTGAACAACTCCTCCGGGAACAGCGCGGCCAGCGGGCCGGTGCCGTCGTCGGGCAGCGCGGCGAACGCCTCCGCGCAGAACTCGCCGACGCTGGTGCGCTCGATGTGCCGGGTGATCGCGACGGCCGGGGTGTCGGGGACGTCGCGGTAGCGCACGGGCGTCTCGCCCGCGGGGTCCTCGAGGAGCCTGCGCAGCCCGGCGATCGCGACGCGGGTCCGGTCGAGTTCGTCCTCGAGCCGCGTGAGGTGTGTCAGCAGGACCCGGTCGCGGTCGAGGGCGCCGGGGGCACCGAGCAGCGCCTTGATGTCGGCGAGCGGCATGTCCAGCTCGCGCAGTCGCCGGATGGTCCGGGCGGCCCGCACCTGGCCGGGGTCGTAGCCGCGCAGCCCGGTGCGCGGGTCGACGTGGCCGGGGGCGAGCAGCCCGAGGCGGTGGTAGTGGCGCAGTGCCTTGACCGTCAGGTGCGTCATCTTGGCGAACTCGCCGATGGGGATCGTGCCGGGCATGGGCTGAAGCATCCCCGCTCCCCCAGGGGGAGGCACAAGCGACGCGCGGGATCAGACCCCGACCGGACGGTCCCCGCGCAGGGTGATCCGGTGCATGACGCGCTGCTGGTCGCCGTAGTCGTCGACGGCGTAGTGCGCGGTGCTGCGGTTGTCCCACACGACGACGTCGCCGGGGCTCCAGCGGTGCCGGACGGTGAACTCCGGGCGGCCGATGGCGGCGAAGAACACCGCCAGCAGCGCGCGGCTCTCGGGCTCGGTGACCTCCACCAGCCGGGTGGTGAACCCGGGGTTGACGAACAGGCTCCGCCGACCGGTCTCCGGGTGCACGCGCACGACCGGGTGCGGCACCGGTTCCAGTGACCGCACCTGCTGGCCTTCCCAGGTGTTGCCCTCGCCGCCGAGCCGGTCGCGGAGGTACTCGTCGAAGTCCTCGCGGCCGTCGTGCAGCGCGGTGAGCCTGTCGGCCAGGTCCCGCAGCACCGGCGAGAGGAACAGGTACGCGGCCTCCAGGTCCGTCCAGCAGGTATCGCCACCGGTCGGAGGTAGCGTCACCGCGCGCAACACCGACCCCAGCGGCGGGTGCGCCATGAACGTGACGTCGGTGTGCCACACCGGGGCCTTGCCGCCGTCGCCGCTGTCGAGCACGTAGATCTCGGGGTGCTCGGCGTCGAGACCGGGCACGACGGGATGCGCGCGGGTGGTCTCACCGAGGGCGGCGGCGAAATCGCGGTGCGCGGTCGGGGTCAGCGACTGGCCGGGGAACACCAGCAGCTTGTGCTCAGCCAACGCGGCCCGCAACGGCGCCCCGTCGGCCCTGGTGCGCACGTCGTTGAGGTCGACGCCGGTGACCGTGGCGCCGATGGTCGGGGTGAGTCGGTCCAGTGTCGTCATGCTCGCCTCCTGCTGTCCTAGGCCGCGACGGCGCGCACGGCCGAGGCCACCTCGCCGCGCAACGCCGCGTACTGCGCGGACCCGCGCAGCTCGTCGGCCGAGAGCCCGGCGCCGCGCGGCAGCGGGACGGGCAGGTCGAGCGCGATCCGGCCGGGCCGGTCGGTGAGCACGACGATGCGGCTGGCCAGGAACACGGCCTCGTCGACGCTGTGGGTGACGAACACGACGCCGCGGGTGCCGTCGTCGGTGAGGGTGCGGACGTCCTCCTGCAGCCGTTCCCTGGTCATCGCGTCGAGCGCGGCGAAGGGCTCGTCCATGAGCAGCAGCCGGGGCTGGGCGGCCAGCGCGCGGGCGATCGCGACGCGTTGTTGCTGGCCGCCGGAGATCTCCCAGGTGCGGCGGGGTCCGAGGGCGCCGAGGCCGACCTGCTCGAGCAGCTCCACTATCCGCTGTGGACGGTCGGCGCGGGGGACACCGGCCCAGCGCAGCGAGGTGCCGATGTTGGCGCCGACGCTCTGCCACGGGAACAGCCGGGGTTGCTGGAAGACGACGCCGACGTCGCGGCCGGGGACCGGGGTGCGGCCCAGCAGCCGGACCGCGCCACCGGAGGGGTGTTCGAACCCGGACACGACCCGCAGGAACGTGCTCTTGCCCGATCCGGAGGGCCCGACGACCACGACGAACTCGCCCGGGTCGACCCGCAGGTCCAGCGGCCCGAGCGCCGGAACGGGGCCGCCCTTGGACTTGTAGCTGTGTTCGACGCCGACGAGCTCGACGAGGGCCTCAGCCACGCGGCACCCGCAGCGCCGCTTGGAAGGTGGCGAGGTCGGGGACGGCCTCGACCTTCTTCTGGGCCTTGAGGAACTCCGCGGCCGAGCGCAGCTGCTCGGCGAGCTTGCCGGGTGCCTCGGGGGTGCCGAAGTACTCGGGGGTGCGCTGCTGGGCGTGGTCGAGGTAGATGTTCTGGGTCAGCTGCGAGAGCGCGTCCTCGACGGAGGCGCCGAGTTGGCGGGCGACGGCCTCGGCGACCGGCTTGGGGTCGGTGTTGATCTGCTTGAGCGCGGCGTCGGTCGCGGCCAGCCACTTGTCGATGACGACGCCGTTGCGGTCGATGAACTCCTTGCGCGCCACGGTGAACGTCAGGGTCGGCTTGCCCGCCTTGGCCAGCTTGGCGCTGTCGGTGAGGGTCAGGCCGTCCTTCTGCAGGACGCTGAGCACCGGGGTCCACACGTAGGCGCCGTCGATGTCGCCGCGCTGCCAGGCGGCCTGGATGTTCTGCGGTTCCAGGTCGACCAGGGTCACCGACGCCGGGTCGACGCCGCCCTGCTCGAGGGCGGCCAGCAGGCTGTAGTGCGCGGTGGAGCTGAACGGGGCGGCGACCTTGCGCCCGGCGAGTCCCTTGATGTCGGTGACGCCGCTGGCCTTGCGCACCACCAGCGCCTCGCTGTCGCCGATGACGTTGAGCAGCTCGATGACCTGGTAGGGGATGCTCAGCGGCGGGCAGAGCGCGGCGGCGGCGGGGCTGCTGCCGATGACGGCGATGTCGATGGCGCCGCCGAGGAACGCGGTGTTGATGCTGGCGCCGGAATCGAACGCGGTCCAGGCGATGTCGTGGTCGGGCAGCGCGTTCTCCAGGGTGCGCTGGTCCTTGAGCAGCAGGGTGCTGTCGGCGAAGCTCTGGTAGGCGATACGCACCTTGGTGCGCTCACCCGACCCGGACGAGGAGCTCCCGCCCACCCCGCACGCGGCCAGCAGTGGCGCGGCGGCGAACAGGGACAGCACGGATCTGCGGCTGACGGACATGCGGTTCTCCTGGGTGTTCATGCCAGTCCCCGCCACGGCGAGAGCGCGCGCTGGACCGCGAGGATGGCGGAATCGATGATCAGACCGGTGACCCCGATGACGATGAGGCCGAGCAGCACCACCGCGGTCTGGTTGTAGCGCTGGGCGTTGAGGACCATGCCGCCGATGCCGTCGGCGCCGTTGACGGTCTCGGCGGCGACCACCGAGCTGTAGGCGATGCCCACGGCGAGCCGGATGCCGGTGAGGATCTCCGGCGCGGACGCGGGCAGCACCACGGTGGTGACGACCCGCAGGCGGCTGGCGCCGAGGGCGGCGGCGGCCTCCACGTACTGCTTGTTGACGCCGGTGACAGCGGCGGCGGTGGCCACCGCGACGGGCGGGAACGCGGCCACCATCAGCAGGTACACCTTGGGTTCCTCGTCGATGCCGAACCAGATGACCAGCAGGCTCAGGTAGGCCAGTGGCGGCAGCGCGCGCAGGAACGTGACGAACGGCTCGGTGATCGCCCTGATCAGCGGGACCAAGCCCATGAGCAGGCCGAGACCGACGCCGAGCAGCACCCCGTAGGCGGAGCCGTAGCCGACGCGGCGCAGGCTCACGCCGAGCCGTTCGACCACAGTGGACCCGGCGTAGCCGCCCTGGCCGTTGCCCGCGTCGGCGGTGGCGAGCAGTTGGTCCCACACGGCGGCGGGGCCGGGGAGCACGGCGGGTGGCCAGAACTCGGCCAGTACCAACAGCTCCCAGATCGCGAGCAGCACGGCGACGGCCGCGACGCGCACCAGGACGGCGTGCGTCCCGGACAGCGGACGTGCCCTGGTGCGGGATTCGGCCATGCTGGGAACTCCGTGCGAGAGTGGGGACAAGTGATCTCGGCGAGGAATGTACAGACGTACACTCGGGGTTCGGCCGCGTTCCGCTGGGTGGACGGTGGCGGGTGGAGCCCTTGCGCGGGAGGAGATTTCATGGCACCGCGCAGGCGCGATCCCGATCGCCGGGACCGGATCGTGGCGGCGGCGGTGGAGGTGATCACCGAGTCCGGTCCACACGCGTTGACTCACCGCGCGGCGGCGGCGCGGGCGGGGGTGCCGTTGGGGTCGACGACGTACCACTTCGCGGACTTGGAGGAGTTGCTGGGGGCGGCGCTGCTCGCGGTGGCGGAGCGCAACGTGGCCCGGTTGCGGCGGTGGGCGTCGTCGTTGGCGCCAGATGCCGATCTGGCGGTGGAACTCGCGGACCTCCTGGTGCTGCTCTCGACCCGGCACCGGCAGTCCAGCGTCGTCGCCTACGAGCTCTACAGCGCGGCGTTGCGGCGTCCGGGTTTGCGCGCGGCCAGCACGACGTGGGACGCGATGCTCACCGAGGTCTTCGCCCCACACGTCCCCGACCCAGCGGCCCTGACCGCGATGTTCGACGGGCTACTCCACCAGGCCCTGGTATCCCCGACCCGCGTCACCCGAGACACCTTCGAACCCCCACTACGCCGCGTCCTCACCGGCTGACCTCGAGGCACCACAACGTTCCCGTCAAGACCGCCGAGGCTCAGGCCGGGTGTGGGCGGCCATCGGGGGTGGCGCCGAAGAGGCTCAGCGGGATGGTGTCCTCGGTGAGCAGGTCGGCATTGGTCGAGTGTTCGACGTGGTGGTGATAAGGGATGCCCGAGTCCGTGTCGACCGGCTCCGCGGAGGCCTCGACGATCTCGGCGAGGGTGTCGAGGTGGTGTTGTGGGCCGGTGAAGGTCACGGTGCGGTCGTGGACGGTGACGCGAGCCAGCGGGGTGTCGGCGGTGTGGATCGTGGCTGTGGCGCCGGTGATGTCGTGGTGGGGAGCCTCGTAGGTCGGGTCGAGGGGCAGGGTTCCAGTGCCGCTGCGCAGGAGGGCGGCGAGGTGGTGGAAGTCCTGGGGTGTCCCGTGGAGGGCAGCTTCGGGGTGGCGGCCGGTGGTCCACACGATGATCACGGCGGCGACGGTATCAGCGCGCCGCGGTGAGCGGGCTGGTCAGGCGGGGTGGTGGGTGCGGGACAGGGCGTTGATCAGGGCGTCGATGGTGATCATTCCGGCGAGGGCGCCGCTGTCGTGGATGACCGGGAGGGCCGCGTCGGTGGTGGTGACCAGGTGTCGGGCGGCGTCGGCGCAGGTGGTGTGGGTGGAGATGGGGTCGGCGGGGTTCATGACGTCGGCGGCGGTCTCGGCGACGGGGGCGGATCTGATCCGTTCGCGCAGCAGGTCGGTGGCGGAGACCACGCCGACGAGGCGGTCGTCGGTGATGACCGGGACGAGGCGGTGGGTGGTCGCCAGGACGGCGGCGTGGACCTCGGCCAGGGGCGTGTCGGGTCGCACGGTGGCCACCCGCTGGTCCATGACGTCGCGGACCAGCAGCGGGGTGGCCCGGGGTCGCACTTGGGCGTGGACGCGTCCGTTGTGCTGTCGGGGGATGACACCGGCGCTCATCGGCCCGCCCTTCGTCGCCGTGCGTGGTCCCACGACTGTGAACCCCGTTCATGGCCGCGGTCCAGGGACCAAAGCACCGTCCGACCAGGGACCCCCGGTCGTCGTGGTGCCGGACAACGTTCTCCGGCACCACGGCGGCGGGCTACCAGGCGCTGGACTCGACGGTGATGATCGGGACGAGGCCGTTGCCGAGGGTTTCGAGGAAGCTGATGATCTCGGCGGCCACGGAGCGGTGCTGGCGGTCGTTGAGCACGTCGTGGTGGGCGTCGCGGACGGTGGACAGGCGCGATCTGGGGGAGGCGTGGACGGCGGCGGTGAGGCCGGGGCGGTCGGCGAGTGGGTCTTGGTCGCCGATGAGGATGAGCCTGGGCAGGTCGGTGGGGGTCGGGGTGGTCAGTTCGGGCGGGAGCGGGGTGCGCAGGCTGCCGCGTTCGAAGGCGGTGTCGTCGGTGAGGACGGCGCGGTGGGCGGGGCAGGTGGTGCGGATGTCGAGTTCGGCCGCCCAGTCCGCCGCGTCCGCGCCCACCGGCGAGGGCAGCCCGGCGAGGACGACGGCCTCCGGCCACCAGGGCGCTGTGGTGTCGCCGCGCTGCAGCAGCGCCGAGACGAGCGCGGCACCGGAGTCGGCGCCGATCAACACCAGCGGCCGGGCGAGCACGACGGTGTCGAGCGCGGCGGTCAGGTCGGCGGCCAGGTGCTCCAGCGACCCGGCGACGTCACCGGGGGCGACGCGGGGAGCGTCGAGAACCCGGACGCGGTAGGCGTCGGCGGCCAGGCGGGTGCCGAGGCGGGTGTAGGTGGCCTGGGTCTCGCCGCGGCCGGGGACGACGAGCACGGTCCCCCGGACGCGCAGCCCCTCGGGTTCGTGGAAGTCGGTGTACCGACTCACCTCACACTCCTTCCTGTCGGGGCTTCCAGCCCAGCGCGGGGGCGACCTCGGTCGCGATGAGTTCCAGTGCCCGGATGGCGTTGTCCTGGTCCGGGACGGCGGGGTTGAACTGGGTGATCAGGTCGGTCGCCACCGGCAGCACCAGCTCCTGGCGCAGCGCGGTGACGATCTCGTCGGGGTGGCCGTAGAACGAGTGGAACCGCCGCAGCGCCTCGTCGACGTCGAGGTTCGGGGGGAAGCCGGGGAAGCGCAGGGCGGCGCGGTGCACGTCGTCGCCGATCTGGGCGAGGGCGGTGCGCCGGTCCTTGGCGGGGTAGACGAACCGCGAGAGCCCGACGCGGGGTGCGCGCGAGGTGTCCCACGCCGCCAGGTACGCGTCGACCCAGGGGCGTTGGACCTCGTCGGTGGGTTCCTCGTAGCCGTAGGCGGCGCGGTTGATCAGCAGGTTGGAGCCCGCGGCGGCGGCGTGGGCGGCTCCGGCGCCGCTGAACACGCCCTGCCAGATCCGGTCGGTGAACTCGCCGGGTGGTGGCTGGATGGTGAAGCCGGGTGTGCCGACCTCGCCGCCCGCCAGTGCCGTGCGCAGCACCGCGAGTCCCTCGGTGGTGAGTTCGCGTCGGCGGGCGACATCGCGGCCGAACGCGGCGTACTCCACGTCGCTGCCGCCGCTGCCGACACCGACCTCGACGCGGCCGCCGCTGAGGGTGTCGACCACCGAGATGTCCTCGGCCAACCGCACCGGGTCCTCCAGCGGCAGAATCGTGATCGCCGTGCCGAGCCGGATCCGCTTGGTGCGGGCGGCGGCGTGCGCGAGGAACGTCCACGGCGAGGGCAGTCCGCCGCCGCCGAGCGGGACGTGGTGCTGGGCGACCCAGCCGACGTCGAAGCCCAGTTCGTCGGCGACGACGAACAGTTCCTGGGCGTCGCGGTAGGTCTGGGCGAGGTCGGCGCCCCGGCCTTGGACGTGGGTGAGGAACCCCAGACGCAGGCTCATCGCGCACCCACCAGTGCCCGGCGCGGCACGCCCAGGGTCCGGTCGAGCACCGCACCCGCCCCGCCGAGCGGGAGTTCGGTGCCGCGCCAGGCGATGTGCTGGTCTGGCCGCACCAGCACGGTCCCGGTGCCGTAGAGCTCGCGGGCGGCGGGGTCGGTGAGGTGGATGACCGTCAGCGGCAGTGCCCGCGCGGTGGCCTCGGCGACGAAGGCGTGTTCGACGTCGCGGTCCTCGGTGAGCACGAGCAGTGCCAGGTCGGCGCCGACGCGGTCGTAGAGGGTGCCGCCGTAGGGGTCGACCAGGCCGTTGGGCGCGCGGTGCCCGGGTCGGGGGTCGTCGGTGTAGACGTCGGCTTGCCAGGGCCATTCGGCGTCGAGTTGCCCGTCCTCGTACCAGATCGCGGTGGACTCGTCGTAGCGCTCGTCGAAGGTGACCCCGTCGGCGCCGGTGCGGCCCTCGGCGATGCGCGCACCGATCGCGGCGCGCCGCGCCTGGGCCTCGGCGCTGAGGTCGTCGTCGGCGGGGACACCGATCTGGCGGATGGCCGCGAGGGTGACCTGGGATCGGCGGGACCGTTCGAGGGCGTGGTCGGCGACGCGCCAGTTGTGCTTGCGGCGTTCCTGGTCGTAGGAGTCGAGCAGGTCCGCCGCGGCGTGCCCGGCGAGGACGGCGGCGAGTTTCCACCCCAGGTTGACCACGTCGCCGAAGCCCTCGCCGAGGTTGCCGCCCGGGGTCCGCACGTGCGCGGCGTCCCCGGCGAGCAGGACGCGGCCCGAGCGGAAGGTCGTGGCGATGCGGGTGGCGTGGTAGAAGGTCGTGGCGGACACCAGTTCCAGGTCCAGGTCGAACCCGAACGCGGCCCGCGCGGTGGCCAGCAACTCGGCCTCGGTGGGCTCGTGCTCGAGCGGGAACGGCCCGGCGTAGACGCGCCAGTCGCGGGCGCTGACGGCGGCGAGGAACCCGTCGGCGTGCTGGTTGAACACGATGTTGGTGCCGCTGGGCGCGGGGCCGACGGTGGCGGAGATGTCGCCGGTGCGCACGATCAGCCGCAGCCGCTTCTCTTGGGCGTGCTCGCCTTCGCGGGTGATGCCCGCCAGGGCGCGCACGGTGCTGCTGCCGCCGTCGGCGCCGATGACGTACTGGGCGCGGATGACCTGCCCGTCCTCGCTGACGGCGTCGATCCCGTCGGTGTCCTGGCGCAGCTCGGCCAGCGGCCACCCGCCGGTGACGGGGACGCCGCGGTGGGCGAGGTGACGCAGGAACACCTGCTGCAGCGCGCTCTGCGGGCGGCGCAGCGCTTCCTCGGTGGAGTGGCGGGCGGCGCCGGTGAACTCGGGGCGCCGGTTGGGGACCAGTTCGTGCCCGACCAGGGAGGTGACCAGCCGGATGCCCTGGTTCCACTCGGGCGGGAACGTCCACTCGTCGCGCACCGACTGCAGCACGCCCCAGCGGCGGAAGTGCTCGACGACGCGCGGGGTGTGGCCCATGGCCCCGGCGCGGACCAGGGTGGCGCTGGTGGCTCGGTCGACCACGGCGACGTCGACGCCCCGGCCGCTCAGTTCCAGCGCGGCGGCGAGCCCGACGGGTCCGGCGCCGACGACGAGGACCTGCACCCGGTCCGGTGGGGTGGTGGTGGGGAAGTGCACGGTGTGCACGTCGCGGCCGCCGGTCATCGCGCGTCCACGAGGGTGTCGCTGTCGGCGGGGATGGTGTCGCTGTCGGCGGGGATGGTGTCGCTGTCGGCGGGGATGGTGTCG